>NZ_QLLY01000111.1 GCF_003259365.1 Streptomyces sp. PsTaAH-137 | reverse complement strand
CCCGCCTGCGCGGCCACGTCGTCGAGCGTGGCGTGCCGCTGCGGCAGTTCCTCAGTCATGGACGTGGGCCTTCCCTCACTTGATTATGGAAGCCCTTCCATTGTGACCTGCGAACGCGGCGCACCGAACCGGAAGCCGCCCGCGCTCACCCGGCTCCTTGACCGGCTCGCGTCGAATGCGTGGGCCGGTCGCCGCGGTCGAGCCCAGACCTCCTTCACCAAATCGCTCCCATCTGCCCAGCCAAGGAGTGCACGCGTGGCCTACTCTCGAACGTCTGTTTCGAATGAGGCTGTTCAGCCGCACAGGAGTTGGGGGGACTCATGGCAATCGAGCTGCCGGGCGAGCTCGTCTGGATCATGGATCTGATGGGGCTGAACTGGCCTCAGGTGAACGAGGACGCGGTCCGCGAGTTCGCCGGGCACGTCCGGACCTTCGCGGGTGATATCGGGGCGTCGCAGGAGCAGGCCTCGGCGACGATCCAGGCCATGGCGGCCAGCTACCAGGGATCGTCGTACGACCGGCTGGCAGAGACCTGGAGCAGGCTGGCGACCAGCCACATGACCGAGCTGATGCAGGGCTGCGAGATGGTGGCCGTCGCTCTGGAGATCGCGGCGGTGCTGGTCGTCGCGGCGAAGGTGGCCGTCATCGCGCAATTGGTCTTCGTGGCCGTCCAGTTGGCCGCTGCTGCCGCGGCGGCGGTGTTCACGCTGGGCGCCGCGGCGGCGGCGGAGGCGGCGCTGATACAGGTCACCAAGAAGGTGGTGAACGAGCTCCTCGAACGCGCCTTGGAGGAGATCGTGGCGCATCTCGCGTCCCAGGCCGTGGAACCTCTGGAGGAGATCGTGGGGCGGGCCCTGAAGGGCCTGGTTCTCAAGGGTGTCGAGGCGGCCTCCGACGCGATCGCCGATTCCGCCGGTGCGGGCGGCGCGGGAACCGGATTCTCGGTGCATCCCGATCAGTTGCTCAAGCACGCGGACGACTTCAAGCGGCACTCCGACGAGGTCGCCGGACACGCGGTGAAGTTCAGCAGCGCCACGGCGGGGG
>NZ_QLLY01000110.1 GCF_003259365.1 Streptomyces sp. PsTaAH-137 | reverse complement strand
GCGGCGAATTCCGGGTTGGTCCCCATCACCCCGCCCTCGCCCCAGCGGTTCTGCGGGATCTCCTGGATGTAGACGGTGATCTTGTCCATCGGGGCGCCGATGACGCGGTGCACGGTGGCGGTGAGTTCCTCGATGAGTTCCTGGCACTTCTCGTCGGTCTGGTTGGGCCAGGTGGTCATGGACAGGATGGGCATGGCGAACTCCAGGTCTGGTCTGAGGCTGTTGTCGCTGAGGAGAGGTGTGTGGGGGGAGGGGGCGCCGTCCGGGGCGGGTCAGAGACCGGCCGAGGCGCCGCCGTCCAGCGTGATCGCGGCGCCGGTGAGGTGTCTGGCAGCCGGGGACAGCAGAAAACTGACGGTGTGTGCGACATCGGACGGCTCGGCGAGGGTGCCCAGCGGGGACTGCGCCGCGACATGGGCGCTGACCTCTTCCGCCGTGGCGCCGGACCGGTCGCCGATCGCCTTGGCGATCTCGTCCCACAGGGGAGTGCGGACGGCGCCGGGATCAAGGACGTTGACCCGGATCCCGGAGCGTCCGAGGTCCTTGGAGACGGACTTGGCGAAGACGGCGAGCGCCGCGTTGATCGCGCTGTTCACCGGGAAGAGCGGGTCGGGGTCCTTGCGGAACACGCCGCTGATCATGACCATCGAGCCGCCGCCGGACGAGGCCATCGGCCCGGCCAGTGCCCGTGCGAGCCGGACCGCTCCCATGAGCTTGCCGTTGAACGTGGCCTGCCACATCGCGTCGTCGGTCTCGGCGAGCGGTGCCAGCGGGCCGTCGCCCGCCGAGTGCACCAGGCCGTCCACCCGGCCGAGGTCGGCCATGAGCCGGGCCGCGAACGAGTCGACCGACGCGGTGGAGTTGATGTCCGTCTCGTAGGTGACGAGGCGGCCCGCGTCGCCGACGCGGTTCTGTATGGAGCGGCGCGTTCGGTCGAGTCGCTTCTCGTTCCGGCCGAGCAGTGCGACCGTCGCGCCGGAGCGGGCGATCTCCTCGACGACGGCCGATCCCATTCCGCCGGTGGCGCCGCTGACGACGATGACGGGGG
>NZ_QLLY01000109.1 GCF_003259365.1 Streptomyces sp. PsTaAH-137 | reverse complement strand
GCCATGAGCTTGTCGCAGCCTGGCGCGCCAATGATCGTCCTCGTCGAGCGTTCGGTCGTGCTTGTCGGCCCCGCTCGCGACGAACTTCCTGGTCCAGGAGGGACGTCTGCCTCGCTGCGGGACTGAAGGGACTGAAGTTCGAGTAGTGCAACCCGGAGACTAGCGCACACACTTCTCCCACGGCAGAGGTCTTTGCCTGTACGAAATCTCCGGTCCCGTCAGTCCCGTGACGGGGGAGCCGCGCCGCTGCCGTGCTGCTGCGCCGCGGAAGCCGGGAAAAGACCCGGCCTGCGCTGCCCCGGTCGTCCTCGGTCCCGTAGCGGGATTGAGTCCCTTCGGTCCCGTCCTGCATAAGCCCAGCTCAGACGGGTGCTGTTGGCTTTCACGGGACTGACGGGACCCAACCTTCCCCTTATGACCTACGTACGTACAGGGGACTAAGTCCAGTATGCGCGTGCGCATACGCGCGCACGCACGCAGAAGGAACAAGGGAGTTCGGTCCCGTCAGTCCCGTCGGGCCCGTCACAGGATCCGGCGATACGGCCCGGACCTGGGATTTCCTGTGAACGGGACGGAACGCCGGGAACGGGACCGAAGCGAGCGCCGCCCCACCGCCCGGACCGGTTCTCCAGCGCGCCTCAAGTCACCGACGAGCGCGCCCCGAGAGGCATGGTGTCCCTCGCCGCGTCCCGGACCGGAACACCGCGGTCACTGGTGCGGAACGGCGATGCCCGCGGCCCGCAGATTCGCCTCCACCAGAGCGTTCAGCCGGGCGATCGACGGTGACCGGTCCTCGCGGTGGTGGTTGACCATCCCGTACCGGGACGCGGCGTCGGACTGGTCGCGGAACTCCGCCGGTACGGCCAGCAGGCCCCGGTTGGAGAGGAGTTTGCCGGCCAGCGCGGACGCCAGCTTCTCGAGCCGCGGATCGTCCGGGTCCCAGGACCGCGCCTCCCAGCCGCGCTTGGTCAGCTCCACCGACTCGGGATCGTCCAGCGAGTGCTCGAGCTGGCTCAGGAACCTGTCGAAGATCTCCGGGATCAGAGCCCGCGCCAGCACCAGGGCCTCCCGCTGGGTGGCCACGTAGTCGGCGCCGAAACCG
>NZ_QLLY01000108.1 GCF_003259365.1 Streptomyces sp. PsTaAH-137 | reverse complement strand
CGACGGCAGCCCCGACAGCGACCTGTACATCCGGCTCGACGCCCCCGCCCGCCTCTACGACCGCGCCGAACTCCGCTTCATCGGCGAGGAGCTGATCGCCCACCTGCGCGCCGTGCTCGCCGCGGGCGACAAGCCGGTCGGCACCCTGGACGTGCTCGCCGGCGAGGACCGCGACCGGGTGCTGGCGGCGGCCCACGGCACGCGGACGCCGCAGGCCGGCCCGACGGTCCCCGAGCTGTTCACCCGCCGGGCCGAGGCCGACCCCGGCGCCGTCGCGCTGGTCGACGCGGACGGCCAGGTGTCGTACGGCGAACTCGCCGCACGCTCGGACCGGATCGCCCGTGCCCTGCGCGGGCGCGGCGTGGCGCCCGAGACGGTCGTCGCGGTGGCGCTGCCGCGCTCGGCGGAGCTCGCCGCCGCCCTGCTGGGTGTGGCGAAGGCGGGCGGCGCATACCTGCCCGTCGACCCGGCGGCCCCGGCCGACCGGATCGCCGCGCTCATCGCCGACACCGCGGCGCGCGTCCTGCTCACCGACGCGGCGACCGCCGGACGCCTCGCGGCGGACCCCGGCGCCCCGGTGACCACCGTCGAGGCGCTCCTGTCCGAGGACGCCGCCGACACCCCGGCCACCCCGGCAGCCCCGCGCCCGGACAACCTCCTGGCCGTCCTCCCCGACTCCGCGGCCTCCGGCACGGACGGGGCGGTGGCCCTCACCCACCGCAACCTCGCACGGCTCACCCAGGACGCACCGTGGTGCGCGGCCGACGGCACCACGGTGCTGTGGCACACCCCGCACACCTCCGACGCGCTCGCCCTCGACCTGTGGGCGCCCCTCCTGGCCGGCGGCCGCGTGGTCGTGGCCCCGGGCGGGGACCTCGACGCCGACGCCCTGACCGCCGCGCGCGCCGCCCACGGCATCACCACGGTGTGGCTGCCCGCGAGCCGGTTCGCGACGATCGCCGCCGAACGCCCCGCGGCGCTGGCCGGGCTGCGCGAGGTCGTCACCGGCGGCGACCGGGTGCCCGCCGCCGTGCTGCGCCGGGTCCGCGAGGCCTGCCCCGAACTGACTGTCGTGCACGGCCACGGCCCGGCCGAGTCGACCCTGTTCGCCGCGTGCCACCGCCTGGCCGCGGGCGAACCGCTGCCCGACGCGTCCACGATCGGCCACCCCCTGGACAAC
>NZ_QLLY01000107.1 GCF_003259365.1 Streptomyces sp. PsTaAH-137 | reverse complement strand
GCGCCTCCGGGGCAAGTGGGATCACGGATTCGCATGACTGTTGATACCTTCGCGAAGGTTTGTTTCGCTGATCGTGCGGGGCGCCGACCGGTGTGCCGACCGCAGGCCGGGCAGGCCCGACGAAGGGAACCTCATGCGCAGCGCCGCCAGCACCAGGAACGCACCCGCATCCGCCGCGATCGCCGCACCCGACGCCGCATCGCTCGTCGTGGACGTCCTGGACGCCATCAACTGGACGCCCGGAGCCGGATCCGGCCGTCGAAGCCCCTCCGTGGACCGGGCCCGCGCGGCCGAGGCGGAGGGAGCCGCCCTGTGGGGAATGCCCGCCGGCGGGATGTTCGGCCAGATGTGGGCGGCCGCGCACCACTCCCTGCGAGGCGCCGAGCCGAGAACTCCTGGCGCGCCCTGCCGGCCATAAGATACCTTCGCGAAGGAATACCTAAGGGGTGGGAACCAGCATGACCAGCACGATCACAGCCACCAGACCGGCGTACCTCGTGTTCAGCGACGTCGACGAGACGCTCGTGAACTGCAAGAGCATGTTCGACTTCCTGCAGTTCGCTCTCGTGCGTCTGTACGGCGCCGAGGGGGAGACGCTCTACCGCACCACCCGCGCCCGGCTCGACGCGATGTCCGCGGCCGGCGCGCCCCGCGCGGACGTCAACCGCGCCTACTACCGCAGCGCCTGGACCGGCTACTCCGCGCAGCTGCTCGGCGACCTCGGCCGGGCCTGGTACGACCAGCGTTCCGCGCAGCCCGGGTTCTTCATCGACGAGACCCTCGACGAACTGCGCCGCCACCAGGAGCGGGGCGCCGACGTCGTCCTCGTCAGCGGCTCCTTCGCGCCCTGCCTGGCCCCCATCGGCGAGACGGTGGGCGCCGTACGCTTCATGAGCAGCGAACCCGTCGTCCAGCAGGGCGTGCTCACCGGTGACATCGGCGAGCCCATGATCGGGGAGGGCAAGCGCGCGGCCGTGCTCCGTGTCCTCGCCGAGCACCCGTACCTCAGCCCGCAGGACTGCTACGCGTACGGGGATCATCTCTCCGACGTGCCGATGATGGACTGCGTCGGCCATCCGCGCGGAGTCGGGGACGACCTGAACCTGCGCGCCTACCTCGCGGGGCGCGGCCGGACCTCGTCGCCGGCGGACCCGGCGTCCGAGGGAGCGGCGCCGGGCGGGAGCACGCTCGGCGGAGCGGCGCTCGCCTGCTGGTCCATGGGGTGCGACGAGTCGGCGGTGATC
>NZ_QLLY01000106.1 GCF_003259365.1 Streptomyces sp. PsTaAH-137 | reverse complement strand
CCCTGCCGAACCCGTTCCCCGAGCAGGCCGCCGGCTCCAACCGGATCATCAACGTCGTCGTGCTGTGGATGAGCTACCAGCAGAACTACGGCGGCGCCATCGGCCACTTCGGCCTGGGCGGCGACATCCACGCCCAGCTCAAGCTCCAGGGCCCCAGCTTCGGTGAGTTCACCACCGTGCCCGAGGCGTGAACCCCGGCCCGCCGCCGTCCGACCAGCCCAGACCAGCGCCCTACGGAGAACTCATGAACACGCCCACCCCCATCGGCATCCTCGCCACCGGCTCCTACCTGCCCGAGCGCATCGTGCCCAACGAGGAGATAGCCCCGGCGGCCGGAGTCGACGCCGAGTGGATCGCCCGCAAGACCGGCATCACCCAGCGCCACCGGGCCGCCCCCCACCAGGCCACCTCCGACCTCGCCGCGGCGGCGGCCCTGCGGGCCCTGGACGACGCGGGTCTCAGACCCGACCAGATCTCGTACGTCGTCGTCGCCACCTCCACCCCGGACCATCCGCAGCCGGCCACCGCCGCCATCGTGCAGGGAATGATCGGCGCCACCCGGGCCGCCGCCTTCGACGTCAACTCCGTCTGCAGCGGCTTCGTGTTCGCCCTGACCGCGGCCGAACGCATGCTGCGCGCCGAGACCGACGGCGAGCAGCCGCCCTACGCGCTCGTGATCGGCGCCGACGTCTACTCGCGGATCCTCGACCACAGCGACCGCAAGACCGCCATCCTCTTCGGCGACGGCGCGGGCGCCGTCGTCCTCGGTCCCGTCCCCGCGCACAGCGGTTCCTTCACCACCAGCCTCGCCACGCGCGGCGACCTGTACCGGACCATCACCGTCCCGGCCGGCGGCAGCCGGCAGCCCGCGAGCGCGGCCACCGTCCACGACGGGGCCCACTATTTCCAGATGGACGGGCGCGCCGTACGCACCTTCGTCCACGAGCAACTGCCGGGCGCGATCACGCAGTTGCTGAACAAGGCCGGAGTCTCACCCCGCGAGGTGGGGCACTTCATCCCGCACCAGGCCAACGCCGTCATGCTCGGCGAGGTCTGGCCGGACCTCCGTCTCGACAACGCCAGCATGCATCTGACGGTCGACCGGCACGGCAACACGGGGGCGGCCTCCGTCGCCATCGCCCTGGACACCGTCCACCGTCAGGAGCTCCTGGCCGAGGACGACCTCGTCGTCCTCTCCGCGTTCGGCGGCGGCATGTCCGTGGGATCCACCCTGCTGCGCTGGGCCCCC
>NZ_QLLY01000105.1 GCF_003259365.1 Streptomyces sp. PsTaAH-137 | reverse complement strand
TGCCGGTGGAGCGGCCGGTGCGGTTGCCGGCCTTGTCGTAGCAGTAGGACCAGCCGGCCGTCGTGGAGCCGGACTTGGTCTCCACGGCCTTGGTCCGCTTATCACCAGCGATACCCATATCCGCCGTCGGCTCGAAGCCGTGAAAGCAGAATGCACACCATCGGCCGGTGCCGCCATACCTAGTTCGCTTCCAGTGCTCTGGCGGCCGTCCGGCGACCTGCACCTCCGGACGGCCGCCAGTCAGGGAGTGCCGATGATGGGCTGCGGAACCGATCGCAGCCCATCATCACCCTACCCGTAGATCATTTTCCGTTCCCCCACCACTTTCCCACCAGGAACATGCCCACGAGAAGGACAATGGCCACGATCAGAATGTAAATGAGGTTGTCCATGCAATCCAAACTCTCTGGGAATAGCGGCTAAGTTAGGCCGCCTGCGCGACTGACAGGCCCCTGCCCATGGCGCCTGTCGCCATTCCGGCGCCGCAAGCGAGGGCCGAGTCTCCTAGGTCTCCTCCTGTGAAAGCTGCCCCTACCGCTCCACCTACGCAGCCTCCCACGAGCGCGCCGCCGAGCGGGCCTATGACTGGGGTGAGTGCAGCCCCGACCACCACACCGAGAGTGGCTCCGGCAAAAGCCTTCAAGCCCTTCGTGAGCGAGAAAAGCCCGCTCGGGTCACTGCTGTTTACGGGGTCGCCTGCCGCGTAGAGGTAGGCGTTGTTTTCCTGGCCGCTGGGGTCGGGCTGGGTGAAGCGGCCGAGGTTCGGGTCGTAGTAACGGGCGCCCATCTTGTACAGCCCGGACGGGTCCTGGTAGGTGCTGGTGTAGCGGAAAGGCTGGTTGGTGCCGCTGTTGGCGCGGGTTTCGCCGTAGGGGCCGTACGAGTAGGTCGCCGTGCGCTTGCCCGACGCGTCGACCAGGCCGATGACGGAGTTCTGGGCGTCGGTCAGGTAGTACTGGCTGGCGCCCCCGCTCTTCATGGCGACCAGCGTGCCCGAGGGCTCGCGGATGAAACCGGTCGCCGCACCGGACACACTCTGCCCGGTGAGACCGACCGCGGCATTGGTGAACGTGGTGGAGCCGGCCTTCAGGCGCTGGGTGTTGTCGGTGCCCGCGTACGTCTGGTCCGTCGTAGAACCGGACTGGGTGTAGGCGCCGAGCTGGTTGTGCGGGGTCCACGATGCCGCGGTGCGGGTGCCCGTCGGGCTCGCGGCCGACGTCTCGTTGCCGGCGCCGTCGTAGGTGAAAGCGTCGTTGCCGTCGAACGAGGTCAGCTC
>NZ_QLLY01000104.1 GCF_003259365.1 Streptomyces sp. PsTaAH-137 | reverse complement strand
CCCGCCGCGCCTTCCAGCTTTCCGACGAACCGGCCGACCGCATCGGCCGGGCGGTCCAGGACGCCCTCGCCGAGCACCGCGGGGACGTCGAGGCGGCGACGGCCGCGCTGGTGAAGAAGGCGATCCCCGACGCGATGGCCCTCCTGGACGCCACCCGCATCGGCGGCCGCTACGAGGTGATCGCGCATCCCTGGATGCCCGACATCCTCAAGAAGCAGTCCTCCCACGGCGCCGACCGGATCTGGGAGGCCCGCCCCAAGTGGACCCGGACCGAACTGCCGCCCGGCGAGCACGAGGTGACCGCCCTCGACATCAACGGCGCCTACCTGTCCGCCCTCAAGACGCACCTGCCGCTGGGACAGCTGGAGCACTCCTCGGGCGGCGTCGGCCACGACCGCCGCCGGGCCGGCGTCCACCTGATCACTCCGCCGCACTGGGACCACGAGAACGTCCTGCCCAACCCCGTCGGGCAGCGCGACGAACCGGGACCGCTCTGGGTCACCGAGCCCACCCTGCGCCTGCTGCAGCGCCTGTCGGGACCGAAGTACGGGCTGTGCGAGGCGCCCGAGATCCACGAGTCGTACACCTCGGGCGCGACCGAGGGCCTCCTGGAGAAGTTCCGCGTCGCCCTCAAGGACGCCCGCGACACGGCGCTCGCCGACGACGACGAGGTGACCCTGGAGTACGTGAAGGCCATGTACTCCAAGTTCGTCTCCACGATGGGGGAGTCGAACTACAACCGGGAGCTGTACCGCCCCGACTGGATGCACCTGATCCGCTCGCAGGCCTTCGCCAACCTCTGGATGAAGGCCCTCAAGGCCCACGACGAGGGCCTCACCGTCGTCCGCGCCATGGGCACCGACGAACTCCACCTGATCGGCGACTGGCGCCGCGTCTTCCCCGAGGGCCGCGGCGTCGCCGAGGTCAAGGTGAAGGACGTCTACACGGCGGGCACCGCGGACGGCCAGCACACCCACCCCGGAGAGGGAGAGTAAGTGCCCGACAGGAACCTTGAGTTCGGCAAGTTCGGTGCCCGCGGCATCAAGGGGTACGAGGCCGCCGCCCGCCAGCTCGACGCACTGGCCGGCTTCGTCGCCACCCCGGTCACCCAGCGCCGCGGCATGCTGGCCCGCCTGAACTACCTCACCCGCTCCGAGCGGGCGAAGGCCGCGGCCCGGGCGGCCGGCCTCACCGTCACCGACCGGACCCTCAGGCGCTGGGCCGAGGGCAGGGCGACCCCGTCGAAGAAGAGCCTGGCCCAGCTGGAGACCGCCTACCGTCAGG
>NZ_QLLY01000103.1 GCF_003259365.1 Streptomyces sp. PsTaAH-137 | reverse complement strand
CCCCCGCCGGGAACGGGCCCCGGCTCTTCTGCTTCCCCCACGCGGGGGGCTCCGCCACCGCCTACCTGCAACTGGCGCGCTCCCTGCCGTCCGCGTTCGACGTGGTGTCCCTGCAGTACCCGGGGCGCCAGGACCGCTACCGCGAGGAGCCGTTCACCGACCTGGACGACCTCGTCGGGGCCGTCGCCGAGCAGCTGGCCGGCGAAGTGGCCGCCGAACCGGAGCGGCCCTACGCCCTGTTCGGTCACAGCATGGGGGCGCTCGTCGCCTTCGAGACGGCCCGGCTGCTGGCCCGCGACGGACTGCCCCGGCCGCAGCGGCTGTTCCTGTCGGGGCGGGGCGCGCCGGACGGCCGGGACAGCGCCTTCGGCCGGTTCGACGACGCCGACGTGCTCGCCGACGTGCGCCGGCTGGGCGGCACCGAGCAGGCGATGCTCGACGATCCGGAGATCCTGGAGATCGTGCTGCCGGCGCTGCGGGCGGACTACCGCATCCTCGGCACGTTCACCTGGCGCGGCGGCGAGCCGCTCGACGTCCCGGTGACCGCCCTGACCGGCGACAGCGACCCGATGACGACGGTCGACGACATGTGGACCTGGCGGGCGCACACCAGCCGTGACTTCGGTCTGAAGGTCTTCCCCGGCGGCCACTTCTACCTGTTCGACCAGCTCGGGCCGGTCGCCGGCGCCGTCACCGAGGGGCTGGCGGCGCGCACCGTCGCCGTCTGAGCGATCCCAGGGAGCGGCGAAGGGCCCGGGCGGCATCCCCCGCCCGGGCCCTTCGCCGTTCCCTCACGCGTACGGGTAGAAGCCCCGGCCGGACTTCTTGCCCAGCAGGCCGCCCTCCACCATGCGCAGCAGCAGCGGCGGCGGGGCGTACAGCGGCTCCTTGAACTCCTCGTACATGGCCTGCGCGATGGACACGGTCGTGTCCAGCCCGATCAGGTCGGCCAGGCGCAGCGGGCCCATCGGGTGCGAGCAGCCCTGGGTCATGCCCTGGTCGATGACCTCCGCCGTGGCCAGGCCCGACTCGACCATGCGGACCGCGGACAGGAGGTAGGGGAAGAGCAGTGCGTTGACGAGGAAGCCGGCGCGGTCCGGCGAGGTGATGGGCTGCTTGCCCAGGACGTCGCGGACGAAGGTGAGGGCCCGGTCGCTCACCGCCCTGTCCGTCAGCACCGAGGGGACCACCTCGACGAGCGGCAGCGCCGGGACCGGGTTGAAGAAGTGCAGGCCGAGCACGTGCTCGGCGCGGCGGGTCGCGGCGGAGAGGCGGACGACGGGGATCGAGGAGG
>NZ_QLLY01000102.1 GCF_003259365.1 Streptomyces sp. PsTaAH-137 | reverse complement strand
GGGCCAGAAGACGCCGCGCTCGCAGCGCGGCGGGACGGCGAAGGCCGTGGCTTCCTGACGTCCGTCAAGTCCGTACCGGGCCCGAGGAAGTGCCGGGGCGGGTGCCCTGAGCGGGAGTCGAACCCGCACGGCCGCGTGGCCGGGGACTTTTAAGGTCCCTGTGTCTGACCGGTTCCACCATCAGGGCCCGCGTGTTCGGCTGTCCCCGGCGCGCGCCGGTTCACCGGCCCCGGGGCGACCGATGACCGCTCCGGGGCCGGTGGGATCACGTGGGAGGGATGGGGCCCGGCCGCGGCCCTGTGTCATCGCACTCCCTGGGCCGGGTTGTCCCGCCCACGTGATCGTTTCGGTGGTCCGCCCGCGATGCGGGCGGACGGTGCGTCAGTTCGTGACGCGCTCGTAGATGCGCGTGTAGAGGCCGTTGTCGCCGCCGGTGATGTAGGTGTCCCCGGCCTCGCGGACGATCTGCTGGTAGCGCGGGGAGGTGAAGGCCTCCAGGTACGTGGCCGGGTCGGCGTTGAAGCCCGACACGAACATCACGCCGGGCTCGGTGCTGGCGAGCGAGTGGAAGGCCTGGAAGCTGACGACCTCGTCCGAGGTGCGCACCACGTCGAAGATGGTCTCCTCGCGCCAGGCGCGGTACTGACGGTAGACGCGCGGCACGACCTCGACATGGCGCATCTGCACGTACCGGGTGTCGGGCAGCGCGTCGGCGGCCGGCTTGGGCGCCTCCACGAACTGCAGGAGCTGGCGGCGGAAGTCACCCTCGCCCAGCGGGCCGACGGCCTCCCAGAGCTTCCACCAGTCGGCGCGCAGCTCTTCCATCCGGTCGAAGCCGTCGAGGGGGGCCAGTTCGAGAACGGAGTTGGTCTCCAGGCCGCGGTAGAGGATGCGGCCGTCGAACGCGGAGGCGTCGTTGTGCTGCTGCCACGCCTCGGTGATGGCGTCGATCTGCTCGGGCTTGGCGAACAGCTCGGTGGCGGTGATGAGTGCGGCGTTGGCCGACATGGCGGGTCTCCTAGCGATGTGGTGGGCGGTGGGGCCGGAGTGCGGAATGCGCCGGCGGGTGCGGGACGTACCGCGGTGCGACGCAGATGACGGGCGGTTCCAGCCCTGCGCGGTCGCCCTGAGGCGGTGGCCGCTGAGAAGAACGTAGAGGGCACGACCCCCGCGATGCAACCATCCGGTTGGTTTTAGCGGGCTGCGATCGAGGTTTCCGATGGCAGGACCGGGCGGGCCGTTGGGCGGCATACCCAGCGGCGGCGACACCCCGGCCGCACGCGCCGACTCACACAGGAACCCCCATCTCACCAGGGGTTAAGGGGGCTTCAGCCGCC
>NZ_QLLY01000101.1 GCF_003259365.1 Streptomyces sp. PsTaAH-137 | reverse complement strand
GTTGGGCCGGGCGCGCCGGCCCGCGTCGGTGGTGACGAACGTGCCGGTGACGGCGGCCTCGGCGGGCAGCGCGGGCAGCAGCAGCGCGTCGTAGCAGCGCGGGTCCTCGCCCGACAGGGTGAGGACGGCTGTCAGGCCGTGGGCGCGGGCCCATTCGGTCAGGTCGTGCGGGTCGACCGCTTCGCCGGGCAGCGCGGTCGGGTCGAGGAGCCCGGCGGCGACCGCGACGGCGGCCTCCTCGGACAGCCGGGCGGAGGGGATGCCGGTGACGCGCACGGGCCCGTCCTCCGTGCGCCCCGCGAGGTCGGCGGGGGTGGCGAGCCGGCCGCCCCACGGCACCTCCGGCAGGCCGGAGAGGTCGAGCACGTCGGCGGGCGCCTTGTGCAGGACGACCTCGTAGCGGTGCCGGGTCAGTTCGTTGTGGGCCTCTCCCGGCTTGAGGCGGATGTCCACGGCGACGGAGTTCCGGGCCGCCCAGTCGGCGAACCACTCCGGGGGGACCACGAGTTCGCGCTCGGCGAGCAGTTCCTTCTCCACGAAGGTCCGCAGTTCGTCGTGCGAGGCGTGCGGGTGGGCGGCGCGCTGGACGGCGGTGAGCAGGACGCGCAGCGTCGAGGCGTTGCGCACATCGCCGACGATCATGCGGCCGCCGGGTTCGAGCAGTTCCATGACCTGGCTCAGAACGTGGTCCAGGTACTCGGCGCTCGGGAAGTACTGGGCGACGGAGTTGAGAACCACCGTGTCGAAGCGGCCCTTGGGCAGGTCGGACAGTTCGTCGGCGGTACGGGCGCTGAGGTGGACCCGGTCGCCGAACCCGAACCGCTCGGCCTGGGCGGTGACGCGCTCCACGACGGGAGCGGAGATGTCGGTGCCCCAGTACGCGTCGACCTCGCCGACGATCTTGGCGAGGAGCAGGCCGGAGCCGACGCCGATGTCCAGGACGCGCCGGGGCGCGTACCGCAGCACCTGGGCGACGGCCGCGTCCCGCCACTGCCGCATCTGCCCGACGGGGATCGGCTCGCCGTCGTACGACGACGTCCACATCTGGAAGTCCTCGCCCCACGCCTCGTCCTCGGAGGCCCGGTAGCTGTCGTCGTAGAGCTCGCGCCAGTCGTCCTGCTGGTCGTCGGCGTCCTCGACCGCGGCGCCGGGGTCGGGCACGACGTAGCCGACGAGGCGCTTGCCGCCCTCGCGGTCCTCGCGGACCACCACGGTGGCCTGGGCGACGCCGGGGTGGTCGGTGAGAGCCTGCTCGATCTCGGCGAGTTCGATGCGGAAGCCGCGGACCTTGACCTGGAAGTCGGTCCGCCCGATGTACTCGACCTGACCGTCCTGCGACCAGCGCAC
>NZ_QLLY01000100.1 GCF_003259365.1 Streptomyces sp. PsTaAH-137 | reverse complement strand
CACTGGCCATCTGAAAGATCCCCTCGCCCCACACCGAGATCATCACGGCACGAGGCGAGACACGGACCTCAGTTCTAAAACACGGCCTAGGGGCTGTCCGGCGGATCGTGCTGGACAGGTATCGGTCCGGGGAGTCCTCATGGAGTTCCTACGGGGATCGCTGGCCTGTACGGGGCTGGGGGTGCCGACCGCGGTACCGGGTGTCAACCGCCTCCTCCCGACACTCCAATCATCGATCTCATGTCCCTCGGGTAGCTCCATCAGGCCCAGCGGTACGGAGGGCACCACGGCTTAGCCGCGCGGCATCGGCTCGCACCATGCCTCACCGGGCAAGCCCTACCGCGTATCTGGCGCTCGGCTGCGAGTTCGAGGGCTGCTCACAGTGCGCCATCGGCGTCTACACCAACAGCGCCACCGAGGTCGTGAGGCCCCCAACCTGTCGCAGGAGCCGGCCCGGCAGGGCCGACGGAGCATCGCCTGCCCCGTCGGCCCAGCGTTCCCCCTCAGGCGCTTTCACCGTAGGTCTCCACCGCACTCGGCAACACCACGCCTCCCCGTGAGTGCGCAGAGACCGTGATGCGTTTTGGTCTTAACGGTCACCAACTACCTCTGGGATTAGGTCTGTTGGTTCTGGCATAGTCTGTCGCGCGAGCGGTCCGGTACGTCGGTTCGCCAGCTGGCTTCCGGCCCTGCCGCCTCCCCCCTGCGGCAGGGCCGGATCACTGCGACCGTCACAGGAGAACGGCGATCGCGGCCCGCGCCGGATGCCCGGTCGTACCGGGCGCGGCCCTCGCTCCCGAATTGCCGCCGCTCGGCTCCGGCAGTACGGATGAGGCATGACAGAACTGATCGCTGTGCCGGCGCGCATGCTCACCGAGGTGCAGGACCTGTTGCAGTACGGCCTCACCAAAGACTGCACCGAGGCTGCTACCGCACTGGCCGACCTGCGTCGGCAGAGCGATGGCTTCCAGGACTGCCCTGCGGTGCCGCTGTCACCCGAACTGCTCATGCAGATGCACCAGGCTCTGCTGCTGCTGTGTATCGCGGCCGGCTCCGACTTTCTGCCTGGTGAGAAGGTGGTCCGCTTCACCCGCAACGCCGATCAGCTCATGGCCTTCGTCCGCAACTGAACCCCAGCAGCGCCGCATGCGGAGTTCGACGCAGGCACAGCAGGATGCCAGCCCACTTCTGACCCGTCAGCGGCCCGGCCGTTCAGCCAGATCGGAGCAGGTGGCTGTAGTCGGTGAGGACGGCTCGGACCTCGGGCACGCGCTCGTACTCCGTGAAGCGGTGTAGGACGATGCGGGTGCGTGCCGCGGTGCGTTCGGACGTCAGGTCGTAGCCCTCCCGGGCGATGGATGGGTGCGCGTTCTAGGTGCGATGCAGACGTTCTACGCAGTGGTAACAAAGGGTGTCTCGCGTCACACACCAATCCGTAGTCCCATGCGTCTCGGATTAAGCGCGGAAGTCGATGTGTGGG
>NZ_QLLY01000099.1 GCF_003259365.1 Streptomyces sp. PsTaAH-137 | reverse complement strand
CCCCCGAAACCACGCCCCCGCAAGCTGTGGCCCTCGACTTCTTCGGCACCCTCGGCCACTGGGAACCCGGCACCGTCGGAAGCCCCGCCCAGGTCCTGTACGACGCCGCTCCCGACCGCGCCCGCATCGACACCGTCCACCTGGTCGACCTGGTCGAGGGTAAGAACGGCACCGTCCAGCGCGACACACCGGCCACCGCCGCGGCCTACGCACGCTGGGAGGAGGACAGCTGGCGCGCCGCCGCCCGCTACGCCCACGTACCCGTCACCCCGACGCTCATCGAGGAACTGCGCGCCGTCCTCGACGCCCGCCGCCTCGAACTCTACGAGGACGTACGCCCCGCCCTGCGCACCCTGCACGAGCACCACATCCCGTGGGTGCTGTGCTCCAACGCCTCACCCGACGTCGAGGGCAAACTCCACACCCTCCTCGGCCCCGAACTGCGCCCCCGCGGCTGCGTCGTGTCCTGGCGCGTCGGCGCACGCAAACCGCACCCGCGCATGTTCACCGCCGTGCTCGACGAACTCGCCCCGCACACCGCCGCCCAGACCCTGTTCATCGGCGACCGCTACGACTGCGACATCGCGGGCCCCCGCACCCACGGCTTCCGCACCGCCCTCCTCGACCGCGACGGCCGAGCCGCCCTCCGCGACACCGAACGCGCCGCGACCACCGTGTGGAACGACCTGCGGCCCCTGACCGAACTCGTGCGCCGCCCCACCACGACGCCCGCGACCTCCTGAGAACCCTGCGAAAGGCGGAGAACACCGTGAGCATCAACGCCCCGACACTCGCCCCGGTCCAGTCACCGGCCCACCTCACGGCCCGCGGCGGCAACCCCGCACGCGGCCACGTGAACGTCTCCGGCTTCAAACACGTCATGGTGCTCGCCGTCGCCTACGCCGTCGGATCCCGGAGACGCACTGTCCTCACCAACGTGCCGGACATCCTGGAGACCCGCACCTACCTCGAACTGCTGCCCCAACTCGGCGTCCACACCTCACAGGCAGGCTCCAGCCTGGTCCTCGCCCCCGGCGACCTCCCCTCCGCCGACGACGCGACCGGCTCCGCCACCGCGCTCCCGCCCGTCGCGGAGAACATCCACGGCAGCCTCTACCTCCTGCCCCCGCTCCTCGCCCGCCGGGGCCGGATCGGCTTCTCCGCGTTCGGCGGCTGCCCCATCGGCAGCGCCCAGGACCGCGGCGCCCGCCCCTGGCGGCACATCGTGCGCGTACTGGAACACTTCGGCGCCCGCTTCGACGCCACACGGCGCGAGCTGACCCTGCCCCCACACGGCTACCGGGCCACCGAACTGGACCTCGGCCTGTTCGCCGACGACCAGACCCTGCTCACCGGAGCCGAATACTCGGGAGCCACCAAGGCCGCCGTCCTCGCCGCCGCGTTCGCCGACGGCACCACGGTGCTGCACCGCCCCTACCGCAAGGCCGAACTCGAGTCGCTGCTGCGCCTGCTGGAACAGGACGGCGTCCACGTCCGGCGGACACCCGACCGCATCGAGATC
>NZ_QLLY01000098.1 GCF_003259365.1 Streptomyces sp. PsTaAH-137 | reverse complement strand
CCCCCGCCGGCGTCGTCGACCTGCGCACCGGCGGACTGCACAAGCCCGACCCGCTCACCGACATGCATTCGCGGGCCACGACGGTCGCCCCGCAGCGGATGCCGATCCCGCGCTGGCACAGCTTCCTGCGGGACACCTTCGGCGACGACGAGAAGGGCCGGGAGACGACCCGGTTCCTGCACGTCCTGCTCGGCTACTCGATCACCGGCGACGTCGGCGCCCAGATCCTGCCGTTCCTCTACGGCTCCGGCGCCAACGGCAAGTCGGTGCTGCTCGACGTGATGACCCAGATCCTCGGCGAGTACGCGAACGCGGCACCGCCCGGATTCCTCATGGAAAAGGGCAAGTTCACCGAGCACTCCACCGAACTGACCGAGCTGCACGGCCGCCGGATCGTGGTGTGCAGCGAGCTCAAGCCCAACGACAAGTTCAACGAGGCCCGCGTCAAGCTCCTCACCGGCGGCGACAAGATCACCGCCCGCCGGATGCGGCAGGACTTCTTCTCCTTCACGCCCACCCACAAGCTGTGGCTGCTGGGCAACCACCGCCCCGAGGTGGGCACCGGCGGCCACGCGTTCTGGCGCCGGATGCGGCTGATCCCCTTCGACCGGGTCGTTCCGAACGAGCGAAAGATCGACAATCTCGCGGTGGAGCTCGTCCGCGACGAGGGCCCCGGCATTCTGCACTGGCTCATCGAGGGCGCCCGCCACTATCTGACCACCCGCGACCCGTTGCACGGCCCGGCCGCCGTGCGGCTGGCCACGGCCGCGTACGAGACGACCGAGGACCACATCGGCCGTTTCATCGGCGAGTGCTGTCTCACCGGCGAGGCGGGGCGACCCCATGCCGACCTGCGCGTCGAGCAGAAGCTGCTCTACGAGACGTACTGCCGCTGGTGCGCGGAGGAGAGCATCCGGGCCGCGTCCAGCCGGGCCTTCGCCAGCCGCATCCGACAGGAGCTCGGGCTGGCCTCACCCGCCGAAATGATCAAGAACAACGACCGCAAGCTCTACCCGGGGCTGGCCCTGCGGTCGGACATCAGGAACGAGCCAACGGACCCGCGTGAGGCCCGGTGAGGTCCCCCAACTCCATGGGCGCTCAAGTCCCCTGGCCGTAGGATGAGCCGAGCGGCCCAGCGACCCGCCGCTCACGGGGGCAGACAAGCAGTGGTGTGACCGCCACACACGGTGCTACCGAAGACATTCAGGAGGGTCTGCGGCCATGAGTTCGATGCTGCAGGACAGCCAGCTCGCCCATGAGGAAGCCGTGGTGTGGCTGGAGGACATGGAGCACCTCGACTACGTCCGCCAGGCCCTCGACAAATCGACCCGCCGCCGCGGCAAGCCGCGCTACGAGCGCGACGGACGCATGATCGGCTACGTCAACCTGCTGCCGGACGCGGGCAGGGACCCCGACAGCGGCCTCTTCGAGCGGCGCACCTTCTTCCTGCTGCCCCACGACCGTCCCAACGACCCGGCGGGTCCGTACGAGGTCGGGGCTCCCGGCGAGGCCGTGGACCCGCGCACCATCGCGCCCGGGCGGG
>NZ_QLLY01000097.1 GCF_003259365.1 Streptomyces sp. PsTaAH-137 | reverse complement strand
CGAATCCGTCCACCATCTCCCGTGCGAGTGCGGCGACTTGAGGGTGGTGGAGCTCGTTGGAGCTGAGGTTCACGCGCGGGTCGGCCGCGCGCCGGTCGCGGACCGCTGTGGCGGGCAGCCCCCACCGCGTCTCGCTGAGGACGGTCATCGCGCCTGCTCCAGTCGCTGCGGGACGCGCTCGGTGACCGGGGTGACCCAGTCCTCGCGGCCGTAGACGAGGCCGTACAGGCGGTGGGCCGTCTCGCGGTCCGGTGCCTCGTCCGGGTGCAGCAGCTGCCGGTTGAAGGCCGACGCCTCGGCGGGGCAGGTCGCGGCGCGCAGCCGGTCCATCGACGAGTACACCGTCGGCCGGACCCGGCCGGAGACCTCGCGGATGGCGCGTACGGTGTTCTCGGCGCCCTCGGGGGTCGTTCCGGGCAGCCCCATGATGACGAAGCAGTTCAGCTCGACGCCGAGCCGGGTGCAGGCCGCGGCGAGTTCTTCGTAGCGCTGCTGCTCCATGCGCTTGAGGCGGGGCAGTGCCGGGTGCCCCGCCGGGTCGAGGGTCTCCACGCCCACGCTGACGCGCACGCAGCCGGAGGCGGCCATCGCTTCCAGGAGGGGCTCGCTGAGGTGGGCGACGGTCGTGGCGCACTTCCACGGGTACGGGCTGCCCAGCGCGATGAGTTCGCGGCACAGCCGCTCGGTCCACTTGCGGTCGAGCGTGAAGGTGGGCGCGTAGAACGCCACGTACTCGAAGGGGTGTGCCGCGAAGCTGTCCCTGATGTAGTCGATGGTCCGCTCGACGGTGAGCCTGCGGTCGCGCAGCCCCTGGAAGGTGGGGACCTCGCAGAACGAGCAGTTCACCGGGCAGCCCCGGGACGCGGGGACGACCAGTTCGCGGCGCTGCGGGATGCCGCAGAACTTGTTCTGGTCGCGCTGGTACATGCGCTCGTAGGCCTGGTACGGGATCTCCTCGACGGCGGGCAGGACCCACTCGGACGCGGGGAGGAAGGTGCCCGGGGCCGCGTCGCGGATGTCCTGGCCGCGCAGGACGACGCCGGGCAGGGGTGCCTGCCCGGTGCCGGCGACGTGGCGGACGTACGCGGCGACGCCGGCCTCGGGGTCGCCGCCGACGACCACCGCGTCCAGGCCGTAGCCGTCGAAGGAGCGGGGTGCCTGGCTGCTCAGCCGTCCGGCGGTGACCACCTTGGTGTCCGGGGACAGGGTGCGCACGTAGGTCAGCAGGCGGGGCAGGTCGTCGACGTTGTCGAAGTCGTTCATGACGGCCAGCACGTCCGCCCGCTCCTGGTAGAGCAGGTCGCCGATCTCTTTCCAGGTGTAGTTCAGGGCGCCCGCGTCGACGGCGCGGACCTCGTCGACCTCGGGCAGGGTGCGCAGGTAGTTGGCCGTCAGGAACGTGCTGATGTGGTGGCCCGCGTTGAAGTAGCTGGGGACGTGCGGCGGCCACAGGACCAGGACCTTCATGCAAGTTCACCTTTCGGTCGCGTGAGGCGGGCGCGGGCCCGGCTCAGCAGGGCCGCGTCGACGGCCGGCCAGGGGGCGGG
>NZ_QLLY01000096.1 GCF_003259365.1 Streptomyces sp. PsTaAH-137 | reverse complement strand
CCCCGCCGCTCGCCGCGCCGCTGCCGGTGCCCCTGTCGGTGTTCGGCGGCGCCCGCGACCAGGTGGCGCCGCCGCACCGGCTCGACGGCTGGTCGGCCGTCTCCGAGCACTTCCTCGGCCTGCACCTCTTCGACGGCGGCCACTTCTACTTCAAGGACCGGCTCCCGGAGGTCGCCGCCCGGATCCGGCAGGACGTTGGCCGTGCCGAGGCGCTCACCGGGGCCGCCGCGGCGGTGGCGGCGGGCTGAGCGCCGCGCCCGCGCGCCACGGCCCGGGGTCAGGCCGCGCCGACGACCTCGCGGCGCGGCCGCCACGCGTCGGCCGCGGGGGGCCGGGTCTCGTCCGGGTCCGGCAGGATCACGGTGCCGACGCCCTCGTCGGTGAACATCTCCAGGAGCACCGAGTGCTTCACCCGTCCGTCGATCACCCGGGCGGCGCCCACTCCGCCGCGCACGGCGTTCAGGCAGCCCGTCATCTTGGGCACCATGCCGTCGTGCAGCTCGGGCAGCAGCTTCTCCAGCTCCCCGGCGGTCAGCCGCGGGATGACCTCCTCGCTGTGCGGCCAGCCCGCGTACAGGCCGGCGACGTCCGTGAGCAGGACGAGCCGCTCGGCGCCCAGCGCGGTGGCGAGAGCGGCCGCCACGGTGTCGGCGTTGACGTTGTAGACCCGGCCGTCCTCGACGCTGCGGGCCAGGGGTGAGACCACCGGGATCCGGCCGTCCGCCAGGAGACTGTCCAGGGCCCCCGTGTTGACGCCCGTGATGTCGCCGACCCGGCCCACGTCCACCGGCTCCCCGTCGATCCACGGCCGGTGCCGTCTGGCGAGCACGGTGTCCGCGTCCTCCCCGGTCATGCCGACGGCGAGCGGGCCCGAACGGTTGATCAGGCCCACCAGTTCGCGCTGCACCTGGCCGGCCAGGACCATCCGCACCACGTCCAGCGCGGGCTCCGTGGTGACCCGGAGCCCGCCCCTGAACTCGCGTTTCAGACCGCGCCGGGCGAGCTCGGCATCGATCTGCGGCCCTCCTCCGTGCACGACCACGGGGCGCAGCCCGGCGTAGCGCAGGAAGGCGATGTCGCGGGCGAAGGCAGCCGTCAGGTCCTCGGTGACCATGGCGTGCCCGCCCAGCTTGATGACGACGGTGCGTCCCTGGTGCCGGGCCAGCCACGGCAGCGCGTCGCCGACGGACTGGGCCTTGAACAGGGCCGGGTGTGTGCTGGGGGACATCAGAACCTCGCTCGCCGGGTGGCGGATTCGCCGATCGGGCAATGGGCGCTCATGGGAGCACGACTCCTTCTGCGCTGGAAACAGAACGAAACGTTCGACGGTGACGCGTTTCCCCGGAGCCTGAATTCCTGTCGCCCGGGCTTCGGCCGCGCCGCATCATCGCGCTTTGCCATGGGCGAGCGGAAGAGAATTCCGGCGATGAACGAACGAATCCGGTGGACGACAGGAGAGCCGGAATTCGTTGTTCGCTCGGCTATGGCTCGCTGATGAACAGTGAAGGGCTGGAGGGACACTGGAGGGAATCGAGCGGACAGGGGGGAAGGGGGAAG
>NZ_QLLY01000095.1 GCF_003259365.1 Streptomyces sp. PsTaAH-137 | reverse complement strand
GATCCCGGTCCGGCCCGCCCCGGCGCGGAAACAGCGCTATCGGTCTGTTTCTTCCTCGTCCCGTTTCGGCTGAGCGGCGTAGACCGCGACGAAGGCGGCGAACTGCCGTTCCCCGCAGGCCGGTTGAAGCGCGGCGAGCGGAACGCTCCTGCCGAGCCCGCGCGACAGGGCGCGGTGCGTCTCCAGAGCGGCGGCCACCCGTTCTTCGGAGGAGGAGGAAGCAGCAGCAGAAGAGGCGGGAGGGGATGGGGGAGGGGGAGCTGAGTGCGGCACGGCGGTTCTCCTCGGTGTCTCGTCGGCCCGTACGCCGTCCAGGGGGATCGGCGCGGCGGGCTCAGGCCAGGTCGTCACGGGTCACCCGGCGGTGGGCGATGCGCCACTCGCCGCTCTCGCGCGTCAGGACGTCCTCCATGACACACACGTGCAGGGACCTGGACGCCGTGCCGGGCGGCACGGTGTACACCAGCGCCGAGCAGCGCGTGCGCAGGGTCCCGTCGGCCTGCGGCCGCACGTCGAGCACGCCGATCCAGTGGTCGAGCCGGTCACCGGCCCGCCGCCGCGCCTGTGCGCCCGGGCGCGGGTAGCGGGCGAGTCCGGCCCGGGCCGGCAGCGGTCCGGGCAGGGCGGGCAGCTCCAGGAGGGCGTCCTCGGTGAAGGTACCGGCCCAGCGCGCGGTGTCGTGCACGTCCAGGATGCGCATCTGATCGGCGTAGAAGCGCTGTGCCTGCGCGTACAGGGCGGCGAACTCCTCGCCGCCGGGGGTGTGTTCGGCGGTGCTCACCAACTCGACGGTCATGGTCCGGCCTCGCTTTCGTCCGTACCGGGAACTGCCGGGAACACCGAGGGGCCGGGCCGTCCGCGGGGTTCCGGGACACCGGACTCGGTTCCGCCAGCTTCCGGGAGCCGGATCGCACCCCCGTCCAGCCCTCCTCGAGCGCGCGCCTCACGAGAAGGCGCCACGAGAACCGGTCGAGGCCCGCTGGTGCCGGGCGCCGACGCGCGTCCCTCCCGGCTATCGTCCGAGCTTCCCGGCCCTGACCGCCGGTCACGCCGGTCACCGGAAGTGAGTGCCTCGTCGAGGGAGTCGCCATGCACAAGGCGGAAGAGCCGGAGCTGCGCCTGTTCGTGTTCCACCACTCCGGTGGTTCGCACCTGGCCTACCGGGACTGGCCGGCCCACTTCCCTGCCGGCTGGGACGTGCGCAGCCCCGACGCGCCCGGCCGCGGGCCGCGCGACGGGCGCCCCGCACTGAGGAGCACCGGAGCCCTCCTGGACCACTTCCTGCACGAGCTGGACGGCGAACTCGTCGGCCGCTTCGCGTTCTTCGGGCACAGCATGGGCGGCATGGTCGCCTACGAGCTGACGCGGCGCCTCCTGGACGCCGGCCGGACCCCACCGGTCTGGCTCGGGGTGTCCGCGCGCGGCACCCTGCACCCGGACGGGGACGCCAACCGTCGGCACCTGCTGTCCGACGAGGAACTGCGCGACGAGCTGACGGCCATGGGCGGCACCCCGTCCTCGGTGCTCGAACACCGGGAGCTGTGGGACCTGTTCGCGCCGACCATCCGCGCGGACCTGCGCATCAGCGAGACCTGGCGC
>NZ_QLLY01000094.1 GCF_003259365.1 Streptomyces sp. PsTaAH-137 | reverse complement strand
ATCATCGTGCTGTCCGAGGGCCGCCTGCTGAACCTGGGCAACGCCACCGGCCATCCGTCGTTCGTGATGTCCAACAGCTTCGCGGACCAGACGCTGGCCCAGATCGAGCTGTTCACCAAGCAGGCGGAGTACCCGGTGGGCGTCTACACGCTGCCCAAGCACCTCGACGAGAAGGTCGCCCGACTCCACCTCGACGCCCTCGGCGTCAGGCTGACGACGCTCCGCCCGGAGCAGGCCTCGTACATCGGCGTCGACGTCGACGGCCCGTACAAGCCCGACCACTACCGCTACTGAGCTGCGGGAGGACCACGTGCACGACATCGCAGCGAACCGGTTCGCCGTGCGCACCGCCGGCATGGAAGCCTCGGAGATCCGGGCGCTGTTCGCGGTCGCCAGCAGGCCCGAGGTGGTCTCGCTGGCGGGCGGCATGCCGAATCTGGCCGCCCTGCCGCTGGCCGCGCTCTCCCAGCAGGTGGCGCAGCTCGTCGCGGAGGACGGTCTGACCGCATTGCAGTACGCGTCGGCGCACGGACTGCCGCCGCTGCGGGAGCAGATCTGCGCCGTGATGGCGCTGGAGGGTGTCACCGCGCGGCCGGAGGAGATCGTGGTGACGGTCGGTTCGCAGATGGGGATCGATCTGCTGACCCGGCTGCTGTGCGATCCCGGTGACGTGGTGATGGCCGAAGGCCCCTCCTATGTGGGGGCGTTGGGCTCGTTCGCGGCGTACCAGGCGCAGGTCGTGCATGTGCCGATGGACAGGCACGGTCTGGTGCCGGACGGGCTGCGGGCGGCGCTGCTGCGGGCCCGGGCCGCCGGGCAGCGGGTGAAGATGCTGTACACGATCCCGAACTTCCACAATCCGGCGGGCGTGACGCTCGCGGTGGAGCGCCGGGCCGAGATCCTGGAGATCTGCCGCGCGCACGGGGTGCTGGTGGTCGAGGACAACCCGTACGGGCTGCTCGGCTTCGACGGCACCACCTACCCGGCGCTGCGGTCGACGGACCCGGACAACGTGGTGTACCTGGGCTCGTTCTCCAAGACGTTCGCGTCCGGGCTGCGGGTCGGCTGGGTGCTCGCGCCGGACGAGGTGCGCGAGAAACTGGTGCTGGCGATGGAGTCGGCGACGCTGTGCCCGCCCACCCTGAACCAGATGATCGTGTCGCGGTACCTGGACGGGCACGACTGGCAGGGGCAGATCGCCGTGTTCCGGGACATCTACCGGGAGCGGCGCGACGCGATGCTGGACGCGCTGGAGCGGTACCTGCCGCCGGAATGCACCTGGACGGTGCCGGACGGCGGGTTCTACGTGTGGGTGACCGTGCCCGAGGGCATCGACACCCGGGCGATGCTGCCGCGTGCGGTCGCGGCCGGGGTGGCGTACGCGTCGGGCAGCGGCTTCTACACGGACAAGTCGGGTGGCCGCCAGATGCGGTTGTCGTACTGCTACCCGACACCGGAACGGATCCGTGAAGGGGTGCGGCGGCTCGCCGGCGTGGTGGAGGCCGAAAGGGGACCCGGACTCTCCACCGGCTCCCCAGCGCCCGTCGAGCGCACTCCGGCAGCCTCGGGGGGTGAGCTCCGGTACGTGCGGTCATGAGCCCTCGCGGAGCACCGGACGGCCCGTCGGCACCCACACC
>NZ_QLLY01000093.1 GCF_003259365.1 Streptomyces sp. PsTaAH-137 | reverse complement strand
CATCTCGACCGTCCCGTCCGCCTTCGCCGAACTCGTCGACGAGATCGCCGGCCGCACCGACGTGGAGACGCTCGTCTTCGCCGGCGAGGCCCTGCCCACGTCCCTGGTCGCGAAGGTGCGCCGGGCCCTGCCCGGCACCCGGATCGTCAACGCCTACGGACAGAGCGAGTCGTTCTACGCCACCACCTGCGCCGTCACCGGCGAGGCAGGCAACACGGCGGGCAGCGCGCCCGTCGGCACCCCGCTCGGCAACATGCGGGCCTACGTCCTCGGCCCCGGCCTGACCCCGGTGCCCCCGGGCGCGGTCGGCGACCTGTACGTCGGCGGAAACGTGGGACGCGGCTACTTCGGCCGCACCGCGCCGACCGCCGAGCGCTTCCTCGCCGACCCGTTCGGCCCGGCCGGCGCCCGCATGTACCGCACCGGCGACCTGGCCCGCTGGAACGGCGCAGGACAACTGGAGTACGCGGGCCGCGGCGACGCGCAGGTGAAGGTGCGCGGCTTCCGCATCGAGCCCGCCGAGGTCGAGGCCGCCCTCACCGCGCACCCCGGCGTCGCGCAGGCCGCCGTCGTGGCCCGCGACGGGCGCACCGACGGCGCCGGCAAGCTGCTGGTCGCCTACGTCGTGCTCGCCGCCGCCGACGGGCACGACGCCCCGGACACGAAGGAACTGCACACCTTCGTCTCCGAGCGGCTGCCCGAGTTCATGGTGCCGTCCGCCTTCGTGGTCCTGGACCGGCTCCCGCTCGCCCCCAACGGCAAGCTGGACCGGGCCGCGCTGCCCGAGCCGGAGTTCACCGGCGCCGCCTACCGGGCGCCCTCCACCGCCCGCGAGAAGGGCCTGGCCGCGCTCTTCGCCGAGGTGCTCGGTGTGGACCGGGTCGGCGCCGACGACGGGTTCTTCGAACTCGGCGGGCACTCGCTGCTCGCCACCCGGCTGATCGGCCGCGCCCGCGCCGAGCTGGGCGTCGAGATCCCCATCCGCAAGATCTTCGACCTTCCGACGGTGGCCGCGCTCGCCGCGTGGACAGAGGAGCTGGCCGCTCCCCGTCGTCCCGGTTTGCGCAAGATGTTCGTAGAGGGAGTGAACCAATGATTCCGCTGTCATTCGCCCAACGCCGCATGTGGGTCCTGCACCAGCTGGAGGGGGGCTCGGACTCCTGGAACATGGCGGCCGCCTTCCGGCTCACCGGAACCCTGGACCGGGACGTGCTCGCCGCGGCGCTCCGCGACGTGGTCGAGCGGCACGAGATCCTGCGCACCGTCTACGCGACCGACGCCGACGGCGAACCGCACCAGCGCATCCTGCCGATCGCCGAGGCCGCGCCGGAGCTGCCCCTGACGGAGGTGGCGCCGGACGACGTGTCCGGCGCCGTCGACGGGGCCATCGCCCACCGCTTCGACCTGACGGCCGAACTCCCGCTGCGGGCACACCTGTTCCGCTGCGCGGCCCAGGAGCACGTCCTCGTCCTGGTCATCCACCACATCGCCACCGACGGCAGCTCCGGCGCCCCCCTGGTCCGGGACCTCGCCGCGGCCTACACCGCCCGCCGCGGCGGACGGGCGCCGGCCTGGGAGCCGCTGCCCGTGCAGTACAAGGACTACACGATGTGGCAGCGCGAGGTCCTCGGCGACGTGGCGGACCCGGAGAGCCTTGCCGCCACGCAGGTCGAGTACTGGCGCAAGGA
>NZ_QLLY01000092.1 GCF_003259365.1 Streptomyces sp. PsTaAH-137 | reverse complement strand
CCCCGCCGCTGATGCGGCTCGCCCTGGCCGTGCTCGAACCCGGCCGCGCCGAACTCGTCGTGACGGCCCACCACATCCTGTTCGACGGCTGGTCCATCCCGCTGCTGATGCGGGATCTGCTGCTGCTGTACGCCTCCCACGGCGACCCGGCCGGCCTGCCCGCCACCCGCAGCTACGGAGACTTCCTGGCCTGGCGGTCCCGGCAGGACGAGGCGGAGGCGGCCCGCGCGTGGGCGGCCGAGATCGCCGGGGTCGAGGAGCCGACGCTGCTCGCACCCGGCTCCGAGGGCGCGGACGACGGCCTCGGGCAGGTCGAATTCGCCCTGCCCGCCGAGGTGTCGGCCCGGCTCGACCGGCGCGCCGCCGAGCTCGGCGTCACCGTCAACACCGTGGTCCAGGGCGCCTGGGGCCTGCTGCTCGGCCAGCTCACCGGCCGCCGCGACCTGCTGTTCGGCGCCACCGTGTCCGGCCGCCCGCCCGCCGTGGCGGACGTCGAGACGATGGTCGGGATGTTCATCAACACCCTGCCCGTCCGCGTCGCGTACGCCCCCGGCGACACCCTCGCCGAGGTCCTGACCCGGCTGCAGGAGCGGCAGACCGCCCTGATGGACCACCATCACCACGGGCTCGCCCAGATCCAGCAGGCCGCGAACCTGCCGTCCCTCTTCGACACCCTGGTCGTCTTCGAGTCCTACCCGGTCGACGAGGAGGGCATCAGCGCCGCGACCGAGGCCGCCGACGGCGTCGCCTTCACCGGCCTGCGCCCCACCAACGGCACCCACTACCCGCTGGGCCTGATGGCGGCGGTGGAGCCGAACCTCCAGTTCATCCTCCAGTACGCGCACGGCGTGTTCGACCGGGACACCGTCGAGACGTTCGCCGCCCGCCTGGTCCGCATCCTGGAGCAGCTCGCCGCCGCCCCCGACCACACGGTCGCCCAGCTCGACGTCCTGGAGCCGGCCGAACGCGAGCGCCTGCTCGTCACGTTCAACGACACGGACACCCCGACCCCGGACACCACGGTCTGCGGGCTCGTCGAGGCGCAGGCGGCACGGACCCCCGACGCGGCGGCGCTGATCGCCGAGGGCGGCACGCTCACCTACCGCGAGCTGACCGCCCGGGCCGACCGCCTGGCCCGCGAACTGGCCGGCCGCGGTGTGGGCCCCGAGTCGCTGGTCGCGGTCTCCCTGCCGCGGACGGCGGACCTGGTGGTCGCCCTGCTCGCGGTCCTGAAGGCGGGCGGCGCCTATCTGCCGGTCGACCCCAAGTACCCCGGACACCGCCTGGCGGCCATCCTCGGCGAGGCGCGGCCGCGCCTGGTCCTGACGGACACGACGACGGCCGGGACACTGCCGGAGCACGACGCCCCGGACGTCCTCCTCGACACGCTCGACCTGTCCGACGATGCCGGCCCGGCCCTCGAAAGCCCCGTCAACGCCCAGCAGTTGGCGTACGTGATGTACACCTCCGGCTCCACGGGCCGGCCCAAGGGCGTCGCCATCACCCACGCGAACGTGGTCAACGGCGTGCTGCGCCTCGCCGACCGCGTGGGGCTCTCGCCGGGCAAGCGGATCCTCGCGGGCACCTCGGTCAACTTCGACGTCTCGGCGTTCGAGATCTTCACCGGCCTCGCCACCGGCGGCGTCGTCGAACTGGTCCGGGACGTCCTGGTCCTGGGCGAGCGCAAGGAGGGCTGGAGCGGCGGGG
>NZ_QLLY01000091.1 GCF_003259365.1 Streptomyces sp. PsTaAH-137 | reverse complement strand
GTGCGCTGGTCGCAGGACGGTCAGGTCGAGTACATCGGGCGGACCGACTTCCAGGTCAAGGTCCGCGGCTTCCGCATCGAACTCGCCGAGATCGAACAAGCACTGACCGAGCACCCGGACGTCGACAGCGCCGTCGTCGTCGTCCGCGAGGACCGGGCCGACGACCAGCGCATCGTCGCCTACGTCATACCGGCCGGCACCGCGACACCGTCCGCGCTGGACCTCACCGCCCTGACGGACCACGTCCGCGGACACCTGCCCGACTACATGGTCCCCACCGCGATCGTGCCGCTCACCGAGTTCCCCACGACGACCAGCGGAAAGCTCGACCGCAAGGCGCTGCCCGCACCGGACCACACCGAGACGGAGACCGGACGCGGACCGCGCAACCCCACCGAGGAAGTCCTCTGCCGGCTCTTCGCCGACCTGCTCGGCCTGGCCGAGATCGGCATCGACGCCGACTTCTTCGACCGCGGCGGGCACTCCCTGCTCGCCACCCGGCTGACCGGCCGCATACGCAATGAGCTCCACGTCGACGTGAAAGTCACGACGGTCTTCCGTCATCCGACCGTCGCCCAGCTGGCGGTGCAGATCGAGGAACTGGCCACGTCGAACCGCCCCCGGCTGCGTCCCCAGCTGGGCCAGATGACCGTTTAGGAGAAGCGTCGATGATCCCCTTGTCCTTCGCCCAGCGGCGGATGTGGTTCCTGCACCGCCTGGAAGGGCCGTCCGCGACGTACAACATCCCGTTCGTGCTCCGCCTGGACGGGGCCCTCGACACCGCGGCCCTGGCCGCGGCGGTCACGGACGTCGCCGAACGGCACGACAGCCTGCGCACCCTGGTCGTCGAGAACGCCGACGGCACACCGGAGCAGCGGGTCCTGCCCCCCGAGGAGGCGGCCCTGCCGTTCCGCGTGGTCGACGTGAACGCCGACGACGTGGACGCCGCACTGCACGAGGAACTGGTCCTGGGCTTCGACCTGGAGACCGAACTCCCGCTGCGCACCACCGTGTTCCGGCTCTCGCCGCACGAGCACGTCCTCGCGTTCGTGTTCCACCACATCGCGGCCGACGGCTCCTCGATGGCCCCGTTCCTGAAGGACCTGGTCACCGCCTACACGGCCCGCCACGGCAGAACCGCGCCGCAGTGGGTGCCGCTGCCGGTCCAGTACAAGGACTACACCCTGTGGCAGCGGCAGCTGCTGGGCGAGGACGGGGACCGCGAAAGCGTCGCCGCACCCCAGATCGCCTACTGGCGCAAGGAACTGGACGAGGTGCCGCAGCCGACCCAGCTCCCGCTGGACCGGCCGAGGCCCACGATCGTGGGACACCGCGGCGGCCACGTCTCGTTCCTGCTCGACTCCGACCTGGTCTCCCGGCTCGGCAAGGTGGCCGCCGACCGCGGCGCCACCGCCCCGATGGTGGCCCAGGCCGCCCTCGCCGTCCTGCTGAACAAGCTCGGCGCCGGTGAGGACGTCACGATCGGCAGCCCGATCGCCGGGCGCACCGACGAGGCGCTGAACGACCTGGTCGGCTTCTTCGTCAACACCTGGGTGCTGCGCGCCGACCTGTCGAAGAACCCGACCTTCGGCGACATGGTGGAACAGGTACGGGACAAGGCCCTGGCCGCGTACGACAACCAGGACGTCCCCTTCGAGCGGCTCGTGGAACTGCTCAACCTGGAGCGCTCGACTTCGTACCCGCCGCTGTTCCAGACGATGCTGGCCTGGCAGTTCGTGTGGCCGGACATCGAGATGCCGGGCCTGGAGGTC
>NZ_QLLY01000090.1 GCF_003259365.1 Streptomyces sp. PsTaAH-137 | reverse complement strand
GGCCCACAGGTCATCCGGCGCCATCCGCTCGACAAGCGCAGCAGTCATCGCTCCAGACTGCCGCAAGATCACGCCAACTGAAATGGCGTCTTAGGTGCGCCAGCTGTTGTCGAGGTCCTCAATCACCGTGCTGGCGAACAGGCCTGCTCCGGACAGCGCGTCGTCTCAGCTGAGCGGGAACAACCAGCTGCCGCGCGACTTGAGAGCACTGTTCGCGTCCACGATGCGAGCCTGAGAGCGAGCGACGCGTCCGCTGGGGTCTGTCCGACGGATCTTGTAGGCAGTGCTGTAACCCGGCGTTGCAGTAGTGGCGTGGATCGCTTCCCCAGTCCTCGGTACCCCCGTCATGTTGCGCCCTTTGGCGGAACCGGCTGGTCAGCGAGTGTTGTCGTCAGACGCGGCGGGTCGAGAGTTGCTAGTTCTGAGGGACTGCCGACGCCTCTTCACCTCGATGGTGTGAAGGACCAATCCGGGCGTGCCTTCAGGACGGATTCCACTCATGGACCTCGACGTACGACCCAAGCCGCTGCGCGGCATCAAACGCTTGTCGCTCGGTGCCCTGAGCGGCCTGCTCGCCGGGTACGCGGCCATCGCCGTCGCCGAACTGGTCTCCGCGGCCGTGCGCCCCGAATCCGGACCGGTCATCGCGGTCGGCGGAGCGGCGATCGACCGTACCCCGCCCGCGGTGAAGGACTGGGCGATCCGGCAGTTCGGCACCAACGACAAGCTCGTCCTCCAGCTCGGCATCCTCGCCGTGCTGACCGTCCTGGCTCTGGTCCTGGGGGCGCTGGCGACGCGGTGGCGGCTGATCGGCTCGCTCGGCGTGCTCGCCTTCGGCGTGGTCGGGGCGCTGGCCGCCACCAGCCGGCCCGACTCGACCAGCGCCACCGACGCGCTGCCCTCGGTGGTGGGTGCCGTGGTCGGCGCCTGCTTGCTGTACTGGCTGATCGGACGGCTGGGACGGCCCGGCCGCACGGCACACGAGGGTGACCCGGCGGCCGAGGCGGGAGCGAGCGCCGTGCACCCCGGTGAGGCCGGGGAAGGCTCCGGCTGGGACCGGCGCGGCTTCATCCTCGCGGCCACCGCGGCGGCCGCCGCCTCGACCGGCGCCGGTCTCGCGGGGCGTGCTCTCAACGGATCCCAGGGGCAGAACGCCGTCGCCTCCCGCAAGGACATCGTGCTGCCCGCCCCGTCGTCGAAGGCGGCGCCCGTACCCAGGGGAGCCGCACTGCGGATCAAGGACATCAGCCCGTTCATGACCCCCAACGGCGACTTCTACCGGGTCGACACCGCGCTCGTGGTGCCCAAGGTCGACGCCACGTCCTGGCGGCTGCGCATCCACGGCAAGGGAGTGACGCGTGAACGCACCCTGTCGTTCGACGACTTGCTGAAGATGCCGCTGATCGAACGCAACATCACCCTCACCTGCGTCTCGAACGAGGTCGGCGGCCCCTACGTGGGCAACGCCCGCTGGATCGGCGTCCGCCTGGCCGACCTGCTCAAGGAGTGCGGCGTGCGGCCCCCGTCGAAGGGCGGACCCGCCGACCAGCTCGTGGCGCGCTCGGTGGACGGCATGACCATCGGCAGCCCGGTCGAGGACGTCATGGACGGCCGCGACGCGATGCTCGCCATCGGCATGAACGGACAACCACTGCCCTTCGAGCACGGCTTCCCGGTCCGCATGCTCGTCCCCGGCCTGTACGGCTACGTGTCGGCCTGCAAGTGGATCCAGGACATCGAACTGACCACCTTCGACGCCTACGACTCGTACTGGGTCAAGCGGGACTGGGCGCAGAAGGCCCCGATCAAGACCGAGTCGCGCATCGACAC
>NZ_QLLY01000089.1 GCF_003259365.1 Streptomyces sp. PsTaAH-137 | reverse complement strand
CCCCGCCCGCCGACCCGTGGGCGCTGCCGATGCTCACCCCCACGTCGGCGGAGCCCGGCAGCCCGCCCCGCGAACTCAACGCGCTCTACCGCACGTTGCAGGCGCACGACGACGGAGACCTCGGGCTCGGCGCGGAAGGAGTCCGGTTCGTCCGCGCCAAGGGCCGGCGCGTCCTCGACGTCGACTGGAAGCACGACACGCTGCTCATCGACACCCTGCACGCCACCGTCCTCCTCGACGGAGAGCACCTCACACCCGACCGCGCCGCCCTGCGCCGCGTGCTGACCGACGGCGTGCGCCGCCTCGTCGTCGTCGCCCACGGCGACGGCGGCCACCTCGACCTCGGCCCCCTCGTCGCCTGCGGCCTGTACACCCCCGTCGAACGGGACCTCGCGTCCGGCGCACCCCTCGAACGCGGCTGCCGGGCGGGCGTCTCCTGCAAGCGGGCGCGCGACCACGACGCCGTACTGCTGTGCCGCGACATCAAAGCGGGCAGCGTCGTCCTCGTCGCCTGCAAGGCGGGCTCGATCATCGACCCCGCCTTCCCCTCCAGCACCAACGTGGTGGTCGGCTTCCTCGACGGATACGCCGCCACGGTCGTGGCACCGCCCGGCAACGCCTCCGCGTCCCCCGTCATCACCCACGGCCTGTACGCGATGGCCGGCCACACCCCGCTGGCCCGCGTGCGCTCCTACCTCGACGACGTGTCGGGCCGCGGCCGCGTCCACTACCGGATCCTCGGCACACCCGGCCCCGCCGACACCGCCACGGGCGACGACACCCCGCACCACGGCGGCGGCGTCACCGTGCACCACGTCGACCCGCCCGAGGACGGCGAACGGCACTTCGCCCTGCGCGTCTCGGACGAGACCGCCCTGCGCCCCGGCGTCGACAGCGCCTACGGGCGACGACACCTCGTCCTGCCCGAGGGCCTCGCCCCGGACGCCGTGCGCCTCGTACCCGACTGGACCCCGCGCGCCGCGGACCTCGACAGCCACCGCACCGACCTGGAACGGATGCGCCTGATGTACGGGCAGCTGACGGGCGCGCTCGTCTCCTCGCCCGCCCGACGGCGCGCCCTCGAACTCGGCGAACGCCTGGCCGGCCTGCGCCACCGCCACGAGGCCTCCCGCCTGACCGCGGTGCGCCGCCTGGCGGGCGGAGCCGCCCACGGCCTCGTCACCCACCCCGGCGGACAGGAAGCCACCCGCCAACTCCTCGACGCCTGGGGCGAAGGCGTCGCCGAGACCCTCGAACTGCTCCTCGTCCAGCAGGACCCGGCCGACCTGCTCACCTCGGCCATGTGGCCGCAGGACGAGCGGCTCGGCCAGGAGGGCTGCGAAGTGTGCGGCCGCCGCATGCGCGTCCTCACCTACCGCGACCTGCTCGGCAGCACCGGCTGCCTGCGCCACGACTGCCCGCACTGCGGCAGCCGCCGCGTCACCCCGGACCGGACCGACTCCTGCGTCACCTTCCGCCTCGTACCGGGACCCGACCCGGCCCTGGAGATCAACCCGGAGACGGACCACGGCAGTTGCCACGTCGTGTGGCAGGCCACGTTCAAGAACAGCGCCACCGCCTTCCCCGTCCGCCGCACCCGCCTCGGCAACACCCCCGAGCGGCTGCCGCTCCCCGTCCCCGACGACCTCACCGACCAACTGCACACGGTCAAGGCCGTCGTGGTCAGCGGCAGCCAGATGTGGTCCTGGCGCACCCGATGGAGGGCCCGCTGATGCCCCACCCCACCACCGCCCCGGCCCGGCGCCGCCCCGAACCCGGAACACGGCACGCCCACCCCTTCCCGCACGTCGTCTTCGGCCCCGGC
>NZ_QLLY01000088.1 GCF_003259365.1 Streptomyces sp. PsTaAH-137 | reverse complement strand
CCCCCTGGCGGCCGTGCCCGTCTTCCCGCCCCGCCCGTCGCTGCGGCTGACCGCGGACGTCCTCGCCTATTGCAGCGCCGAACTCCCGCGCTGGAGCACAGCGGCACCTCCCGGCCCCGACGACACCCCGGCCCGGCTTCACGCGACGCCCCGCGCACCACTGCACCCCGCGCCCTGCGCCGCGATTCGGCAGACCGAACGCATCGCCAAGCTCCGCGCCTGGCGATGCGGGGAACGCGTCGTCGACACCCTGACGGCACTGCGCGCGACGGCGGCCGGCGCGGACAACGTCCTCTACCCGATGAAGGACGCCCTGGCCGCCGGTGCCACCGTCGGCGAGGTCCGCACCGCACTCCGCGAGGTGTGGGGCGGCGGATGACGCACGGGGTGCGGCCGGGCGAACGGGGGGCGCCGCGTCAGAGGACCGCGGGCCCAGCCGAACCAGCGAGCGGCCGCGTCCGTTCGGAGCCGGCCGCGATCTGCCGCGTGATGAACGCGTCGATGGCACGCACCGAGCGCAGTTCGTCGGCGTCCGGGATCCAGCCGTCGAGGTCGACGGCGTAGCGGTCGCAGATCCAGGCGACCAGCTGCATGACGCCCATGCTGTCGAGCACGCCGTGGGCCGGCAGATCCTGGTCCGGTTCCACCGTGCCCGCCGACGTCCCGCTGATCTGTGTGGCCAAGAACTCTTCGATCGCCTGGGAGTGACGCATCAGGACTCCTTTGTCTGCCCGGCCCATCGGTTGTATTCCATTCCGCTCGAACGCGACTTGAATGCCGGTGGATCGAGAAAAGCGCTGAGGGTTCGCTGGAGAGCCGGTCGATTGACGGCCGCCTCTCTTGTTGCCTCACGGGCTGGGTGTAATCGTTCGTGGCGGGCTGAACTTCGGGCCCAAGTGTTCTTCCGTGCTGATTCTCCAGGAAGGGTTCTGATGTCCGAGAACGAAATGATAAACCGTGCGGCGGACGGCTGGGACGGCGAGATCGCGGCGAGCGTCTCCGCCGACTGGGACGGCGAGATCGCGGCCAACGTCTCCGCCGACTGGGACAGCGAGATCGCCGCGAACGTCTCCGCCGACTGGGACGGCGAGGCCCTCCTGGACGAGGACCTCCTGAACGCCCAGAGGAACCTCGAGGCCGCCGCGAACGATGACGGGCTCATCGCGGAATGACCCGACGCTGGGGCGCGGGAGAGCCCCGCGTTCCAGCCTCCCGCGAAGACGAACCGTATCTCACCTCGTATCTGAACACCCGTGATATCGGCGGCATTCGGACTTCTCCGGGAGAGGAGACCGCGCCGGGGACGGTGTTCAGGACCGCCGCCATGGAACACGCGCTTCCCGACCTGGTACTGAATCTGGCCCGGGAAATCGAACAGGGCAGTTCCGCGAACACTCGGGAAAAGGTTCATTTCCTCGATCTGAGATCTCCGTCGGAACTGAACGAAAAGCCCGCGCCGTCCGACACCGTGACGGTCCATCGGATACCGCTGCGCGACCCCGACGCCCGACACGTTCCCCCGCCGGCCCGCGGCCCCGAGCACTTCGCCCAGCAGTACGTACGCATGCTGCCGGACGCCGGACGCGCGGTGGAGAGGCTGCTGCGCATCGTCGCCGCGGACACCGGACCGGTCGTCGTCGGCTGCCGGCTCGGCAAGGACCGCACCGGTCTGGTGATCCTGCTCCTGCTGCGGCTGCTCGGAGTGCCGGACCACGACAACCGCGAGGAGTTCGGCCGCACCGGCCGGGCCCTCGCCCGACGCCGCGACTGGCTCGACGGCTACGCCGCACGACGGGGCGAGACGCCCGCCGAAGTGCTGCGCCGCTGCGCCCTCCCACCGGGCGTCCCCCAGCACGTGCTCGACGTCCTGCGCCTGCGAGCCGCACGGGAC
>NZ_QLLY01000087.1 GCF_003259365.1 Streptomyces sp. PsTaAH-137 | reverse complement strand
CGGTTGATGCCGTCGATCAGCGAGTGGCGGCAGCCGTACTTGTTGTCGAACTTCGACTTCGTCACCGCGTCGTTCACGTTGATCGCGGGGAACAGCAGAGTGCCCTCGCGCTGCATCTCGTACAGCCGGTGCACACCCGTCGTCGTCTCCTCCGTCACGCCGCGGATCTCCGAGGCGATGGCGGTCCAGTCGAGCGTGCCGCGCTCCAGCAGGCCGCGTACGACCGTCATCTCCTCGCCGGACGCCTCCGGCAGCGCGCCGGTCTTCTGGCGCTCGACGCCGAGGTGGACGAGGAGGGTGGCGTCGCCGCCGTCGTCGAGGATCATGTTCGGGCCGGCGTGCCCGGGCCAGGTCAGCGCCTGCTCGGTGCACCACCAGTACTCCTCCAGGGTCTCGCCCTTCCAGGCGAAGACCGGGATCCCCGCGGCGGCGATCGCGGCCGCCGCGTGGTCCTGCGTGGAGTAGATGTTGCAGGAGACCCAGCGGACGTCGGCGCCGAGCGCGACGAGGGTCTCGATGAGGACGGCCGTCTGGATCGTCATGTGCAGGGAGCCGGTGATCCGGGCGCCCGCGAGGGGCTGCGCCTCGGCGTACTCCTCGCGGATCGCCATCAGGCCGGGCATCTCGTGCTCGGCGAGGGTGATCTCCTTGCGGCCGAAGGCGGCGAGGGAGAGGTCGGCGACCTTGAAGTCGGTGAACTCAGCTGACATGGAGGCTCCTTGAGCTGTTCAGTACGGCACGGTGGATGTCCAGGGTCGCCGTGGACTTGTTGAGCGTGATGTAGTGCAGGCCGGGCGCTCCCTCGGCGAGCAGGCGTTCGGCCATCGCCGTGGCGTGGGCGACACCGATCTCGTACGCGTCGTGCGGGCGGTCCCGGGACGCCTCCAGCCGGTGCGCGAGGTCCTCGGGGAACGCGGCGCCGGACAGCTCGGCGAACCGGCCGATCTGGCGGGCGTCCGTGGCCGGCATGATCTCCGGGATGATCGGCGTGTCACAGCCGGCGGCCGCCACCCGGTCCCGGAGCCGCAGGTAGTCCTCCACGTCGAAGAACATCTGGGTGACCGCGTAGTCCGCTCCGGCGTGGCACTTGGCGACGAAGTGGCGGATGTCGGTGTCCCAGTCCGGCGAGCGCGGGTGCATCTCGGGGAACGCGGCCACGCCGACCCTGAACTCGCCGAGCGAGCGCACGAGTTCGACGAGCTGATAGGCGTACGTGAAGCCGTCGGGGTGCGGCCGCCAGGGCCCTCGCGGGTCACCGGGCGGGTCGCCGCGCAGCACGAGGACGTCCCGGACGCCGACGTCCGCGTACTGGCCGATGATGTGCCGCAGTTCGGCCACGGAGTGGTCGACGGCCGTGAGGTGCGCGACCGGCCGCAGGGTCGTCTCGGCGACGATGCGCTGGGTGACCTGGACCGTGCGTTCGCGCGAGGAGCCGCCGGCGCCGTAGGTGACGGAGACGAAGTCGGGGGCGAGCGGCTCGATCCGGCGCAGCGCCTGCCACAGGGTCTGCTCGCCCTTGGCGGTCTTCGGCGGGAAGAACTCGAAGGAGAACGTCGGTCTCACCGTCCGCCTCCCGCCCGGCCCGCGTTGAAGTAGCTCGCCTCGGGGTGGTGGACGACGATGGCGTCGGTGGACTGTTCGGGGTGGAGCTGGAACTCCTCGCTGAGGTGGACGCCGATCCGCTCGGGCCGCAGCAGGCCGGCGATCTTCGCGCGGTCCTCCAGGTCCGGGCAGGCTGGGTAGCCGAGCGAGTAGCGGCACCCCTGGTACTCGGTGCGGAGCATGCCGGCGAGCGAGTCGGGGTCGTCGCCCGCCACCCCGATCTCGGCGCGGACGCGCGCGTGCCAGTACTCGGCGAGCGCCTCGGCCAACTGCACGGACAGGCCGTGCAGTTCGAGGTAGTCGCGGTAGGAGTTCGCGGCGAACAGCTCGGC
>NZ_QLLY01000086.1 GCF_003259365.1 Streptomyces sp. PsTaAH-137 | reverse complement strand
GGAGAGGATCTTCACGGCGGTGGTCTTGCCGGCACCGTTGGGCCCGAGGAGGGAGAAGATCGTGCCTTCCGGGACGGTGATGTCGAAGCCGTCGAGGACGGTCTTGTCTCCGTAGGACTTGCGCAACCCGTGTGCCGCGATGGCCAGGTTCGTCATGGGGGGAGCTCCGTTTCGGGTCAGAGGCCGCGGGCGGTGATGTCGCCGTGCGAGGTGGTCGCGTGGATGGTCAGACCGGCGGCGGCACCGTCGCTGTTGCGCAGCGTGTTGGTGATCCGGCCGTAGGCGGTACGGGCGTCGAGCGAGGCGGAGACGCCGGGAGCGGCGCCGACCGAGATCGCGCCCGACTCGGTGTGCAGGGTGAGGGTGCCGTGCGAGGCTTCGGCGACGGTCAGGTCGCCCTTCTGGGCGCGGAGTTCGGCGGGTCCGGTGAGGCGGCCCACCGAGATGTTGCCGTCGGCGACGGTGAGCCGGGTGTTCGCGCTCTCGTCCAGCGCGACGGTGGCCTGTGCGCCCTCGAACGTGACGTCGCCGAGCCGTCCCTCGCTGCGGAGTTCGGCGCTGGCCGCCTTCGCGTCGATGTGCGAGCCGGCGGGCAGCTGCACGGTCACCTCGACCGAGCCGGAGTTGCCGAGCACCCCGTGCGTGGCCTCCGGTGCCTCGATCCGCAGCACGCCCTCGCGGTAGGAGACCTCGATCTGCTCGGCGGCCTTCACGTCGCGGCTCCTGGCGGAGTCGGCGGGGCGCACCTCGACGGTGGTGTCGGTCCGGTCGGCGGCGACGAGGTGGATCCGTCCCGCCGGGATGTCGAGCACGGTCGGTACCGGGGCCGGGGTGTCGAACTTCTGCATCGTGCTCTCCTTCATCCACGTCGCGTGCCCTGCAGCCCGCTGTTTCTGATGATGGAAACGCTACGTTGCATTTATGAAACTGGCAACTGAGGTTCCGTGCTCAACTCGCTAACTGTGCAGGCCAGGGCCGTAAATTCATTGCAATGGGATCGAGTTGAATGCAACGCTTTCGAGGTCCAGTGTTGCAACGAGTTGACGGTGAACGCTATGCCGGGACGTCGGGACCGCGCGTGGCCCCCGCCGCGCCGGCACCGCCCGACTGCCCGACCATGCCCCACGCCGGTGCAGCCCCGCTCAAGCCCCGCTGGAGCCCGCGCGAGGGTCCGGGCCGCACGGCCGCCTCCGGGCGTCCTCGACCGGCGTTCCGGCGGTGACGTGCACCATGAAAGTTTCGATGGCCGGAAACGCTACGTTGCATTCATTGATGCAGCAATGTATGGATAGGGTAACTACGTTCTGACGTAGGAAAAAGGTGGGAGAAGTTGCAACGGTTTCCTGATGAACGCAACAGCGATTCAGGGGTCGTTGCAACGAGCTGGAGGTGAACGCCGGGCGCGGCGCTCTCTTGGCTGGTCGCCGCACGGACGGCGGCCGCGGATGCGCACACCCATTGCGCACGAAAAAACCTACCGAGCGGTTTAAATTGACTTACCATTCGACCGGTTTGTACAGTCATGCGGACTCTAGGTGGATCTCGGCGTCAGCCGATGGCCTCACGCAGTCGCACGCGGGTGGCTGATGCCGGCCCGTTCACGGACACATGAGGTGAGGCGCCTATGAAGGCGAAGCAGGAGCGGTCGGTGCGGACCCTGGAGCGGCTGATCACCTCGGCGGCCCAGCAGTTCGCGGACCGCGGCTTCGTCCGGGCCACGCTCGGCGACGTCAGCGAGGCGGCCGGCGTCACCAAGGGGGCGCTCTTCTTCCACTTCGCCACCAAGGACGAGCTCGCGGACGCCGTCCAGGCCCGCGGCGAGGACATCCTGGAGTCGGCGATCGGGGACATCGCCGGCCGGGAGGCCTTCAGCCTGCAGATCCTCGTCGACGCCACGCACGAGCTGAACCGCCTGCTGCGGGAGGACCCCTTCGTGCGGGCGGGGG
>NZ_QLLY01000085.1 GCF_003259365.1 Streptomyces sp. PsTaAH-137 | reverse complement strand
TGCCGCGCTCGACCTGAGCTCGTACGCCTGGGTCTCCGGCGACCGGGTCCGGCGGTGGAGCGGGCGGGAGCACGATCCGCGGCTGACCGACACGCTCGTACGGTTCGATGCCCGGCCCGAACTGCCGCCCGCGCTGCTGTCCGAACTCGCCGCCCGCGACATCGAGGTGGACGTCCCGCGCGGGGCCGGCGGGGGCACCAGCCTGCCGGTGACGCTCGTCGCCCAGCACGACGGCTCGGACGGACTGCTGCTGACGGCGACGCACGACCGCGCCGAACTCTCCGACGCCGACGCCGCACAGACCCTGTCGCAGTGCGTGCACCTGCTGCGCAGCCTGTCCGACCGGCCGGGCCCGGCCGGCACCGTGGGGGAGGTCCTCGCGCTGCTGGAGAGTTCCGGAGTGCCGCGCGCCGCACGGCACTCCCGCACGGCGCCGGACACCGCCCCGCGGGTGCTGCGCGGCGGAGGGCCGCGGGCGGACGTCATCTGCCTGGTCACGGTCCCCGGAGTGGTGCCCGGCGTGTACGAGGCGCTGGTCCGCGCCTACGACGGGCCCGAGCACGTCGTGTCCCTGGGCCCCGTCGGGCCGACGGCCACGTTGCCCGCGGCCGTGACACGGCTGCTGGGCCCGCGCGGCCGGCTGGTGGTGTGCGGAAGCGGGCCCGCCGCCTCCGTCGCGTACGCGCTCGGCCGCGCCGCCGCGGCGGGGACCGGCGCGGTGACGTCCGTGGTGATGACGGGCGTCGGGGACGCGGAGAGCAGCGCGAGCGCACTGGCCCGCGCTCTGGTCCGGCTGCGGGAGCGGTACGGCTGACGTCGCCGCGGCCCGGGTCCCCGCGCGGGCGGCTCCAGCGGTACGAGAGCGGACGTCGAGCCCGGTCGGGGACGCTGGCCCCACCGCCGGAGGAGGGGCCATGGGCGATGCGAACCACGGCATGCTCGGCATCCGCGTCGAGAGGGGCCGCGCCAGTGACGAGGAACTCGCCGTGCTCACGGTCGTCCTGCTCACCCTGCGCGCGCGGGCGCGGGCGAAGCGCGCCGAGGGGCGACCGGGCCCCCGCCGCCGGCGTCTGCGGCTCGACGACTACCAGGCACCGCACAGCTGGCGATGACCCGCCGGGCACGGCCGCGCTCCACGGTGCCTGACCCGGACCCGTCCCGCAGGAGAACGACACCGATCCAGGAGGCGTCCACCATGACCAGCGAGCCGCGGACCACGTGGCACGAGGCATCCGCCGGTGCCACGGCCGACGTACTCGCCGGAGTGACCGGGGAACTCGCCGCCGTGCTGCGGGTCGAGCCCGCGCGGATCGACCCGCACCGCCGCTTCCAGGCGTTCGGCCTCGACTCCATCCGCACCGCCGAACTGGTGGCGGCCGTCAACGCCCGCTTCGGCACCGGCGTCATGGCCGCCGCGCTCTACGACCACCCGACGCCGGACGCCCTGGCCCGCCATGTGCGGACCCTGCTGCCGGTGCCGCGTGCCGCGCGCACGGAGTCCGAGGTGCGCGCCACCCTGCGCGGACAGCTCGCGGACATCCTGCGCTGCGACCCGCGCGACATCGACCCGGCCGTCCCCTTCCCCCAGCTCGGCCTCGACTCCCTGCTCGCCGGTGAGTTCGTGGCCCGCGTCAACGACGCCTTCGGTCTCTGCGAGCGGCCCGCCACGCTGTACGACCACCGCGACCTCGCGGCGATGGCCGCGCACATCGCGGGCGTCCCGGCCGGCGCCGGACCGGCCGCCCCCCGGCCGGTGGAGGCCGCCGTCCCGCCGGCCCCGCCCGCCCTCACCCCGGACGAGGTGACCGCGCTGCTCGACGCCGTGCGCGCCGACATGCTCACCGTCGACGAGGCCACCGCCCTGCTGGCGTCCCCGTCCGCCTGACCCCGCCCGGACAAGGATCCCCATGGACACCAGGGAGATACTCACCCGGTTCAAGAGCGGCACGCTGGCCCGGGAACAGGCGGTGACCTTGCTGACCGCCC
>NZ_QLLY01000084.1 GCF_003259365.1 Streptomyces sp. PsTaAH-137 | reverse complement strand
GGGCAGGCCGGCCTCGGCGAGCCGGAGGGCGGTCTCGTAGGCGGGGATCACGCCCGAGCAGTGGCCGAAGAACGCGAACGGCCGGTCGAGCAGCGGCGTGAGCGGTTCGACCAGGGCCTCGGCGAGGTTCTCGTACGTGCCGTAGTGCGGGTGGCCGAGCCGGTTCTCGCGGCCGGGGAACTGCACCGGGCAGATCTCGGCGTCGCCGAGCGCGGCCGGCCAGGCGCTGAACGCCGATGCCCCGGAACCGGAGAAGGGGAAGCAGAACAGCCGCGCGGCGTGGTCGGTGGACGGCGGCCGGACGAACCACGGCGAGGGGGCGATCGTGGAGCCGGTTGTCATGGCGTCTGCCGTTTCTGCGCGACGACGGGGAAGCGGGTCATTCCGGAGATGAAGTACGAGCGCAGGTGCTCGGGTTCGCCGGCGGTCTCCAGGGACGCGCAGCGCTGGAGGAGTTCCTCGAAGAAGACCCGCAGGGTGAGCCGGGCCAGCGGTGCGCCGATGCAGAAGTGCGGCCCGAAGCCGAAGGCGACGTGGCGCTTGGCGTTGGGGCGGTTGAGGTCGAAGGTGTGCGGGTCGGCGAAGAGTTCGGGGTCCCGGTTGGCCGATCCGATCCAGGCGACGACGGCGGCCCGGGCCGGGATGGTGCCGCCCGGCAGCTCGATGTCGTCGACGGCGTACCGCATGAAGTTGCAGGCGGCCGAGGTCCAGCGCAGCCCCTCCTCGACGAGGTTCGGGATCAGCGTCGGGTCGGCCTGCGCCTTGTCGAACTGTTCGGGCCGCTCGATGAGGGCCTGCACGGTTCCCGAGACGGTGTGCGGCGTCGTCACGTTGGCGCCCAGCAGGATGCTGTAGCCGTCGAGGGCGATCTCCTCGTCGGTCAGCGGCGCGTCGCCGGCCCGCACGCTCATGAGGTGGTGCAGCAGGCTGTCGTCCTCGGCGCCGGTGGCGCGGCGCTTTTTGACCCACTCCGTGACGTAGTTGACCAGCTCGTGGTGGGCGATGGCCAGCGTGGTGGGCTCGTTGGCGATCTGGAAGTGCGGGTCGGAGGGGGCCGTGACCATGGCGGTCAGCTGGACGAGCTCCTCCCAGTCCTCGGCCGGGATGCCGAGGAGCGGGCCGGTGACCATCGCGGGCAGCAGCAGCGACCGCTCCGCCAGGTCGAACACCTCGCCTTCGAGGGCGGGTTCGAGGAAGCGGGTGACCGTGCCGCGGATCGAGTCCTCCCAGGACTTCACGGCGCGCGCGGTGAGCTTGGCGCCGAGCGGTCTGCGGACCTCGGTGTGCCGGGGCGGGTCGGTGGACGTGAGGAGCTTGCCCGCGGCGGGGTCGTCGATGCCCACGTGGGTGGGGGTGGTGCCGCGCTCCGAGGTGAACTCGCGGTGGTCGCCGAGCACCCGGCAGACGTCCTCGTACCGGGTCACCGACCAGAACTCCCGGCCGTCCGGCAGGACTTGGTGGTGCACGGGAGCCTTGTCCCGCATCACGTCCCAGATGGGGTGGGGGTCGCCCGAGGTGTAGAGGTCGAGATCGAACAGGTCGAGACCGTCGAGGTCGACGTCGCGTGCGGGTCCCGGCGTCAGCCTCACGCCGCCGCCCTCCCCTGCTCGATCAGCGCGGCGACCCGCGCCGGGGTCTGGGCCAGGTAGAAGTCGCGTACGGAGAGCCGTACGCCGTACTCCTCCGCCACCTGGTCGATGATCTTGATGCCGGACAGCGAGTTGCCGCCGAGCGTGAAGAAGTCGTCGTCCACCCCGACCTCGGCGCATTCGAGGTGCTGGGCCCACAGCTTCGCGATGTCGTGTCCGAGCGAATCCATTGCCAGTCTTTCCTTCCTCCACCGACCGGGAGCACCCGCTCGTGTCCTTTTCGGTCCCGGATGTCACGGCCCGTCCGCTGTCCCGCCGGCGGGACACGTTCCCCGGGGGAAGGGCCGACCGGAGTCTCGCGCGGCGGCCCCGCGGCCCGCACCGCGTCCGCGGGGCGCCCCGGTCCCGTGGCCGGCGGGGTTGTGCCCGGGCCGGTTCGTGGACCGAGCCTCGTCCCGCCGGCGGGACGGGACAAGCGCCCCGGCCGCCCCGCGCGCCCGGGAGGCGGGG
>NZ_QLLY01000083.1 GCF_003259365.1 Streptomyces sp. PsTaAH-137 | reverse complement strand
TGACGTCTTCGAGGAGATCGCGCCAGTGGTCGAGCTCGGCCTCCCGCTCCTCGCTCAGGGCCTCGTCCTGAAGGGCGGCCGCCCAGCGGCGGGCCGAGGTGCCGACGGGGGGCAGCTCGGGGGCCCGGCCGGCGCTGACGTGCTGCCAGGCCTCGGCGAGGTCGGACATCAGGATGCGCCAGGAGACGCCGTCGACCACCAGGTGGTGCAGCACCACGAGGAGCCGGCCGGGGCCCGACTGCGGGGCGAACCAGACGAAGTCCGCCATCCGCCCGGCCTCCGGGTCGAGCCGGCCGACCGCGTCGTACAGCTCCGCCTTCGCGTCGGCGAGCGCGGACGGCGCCGGCAAGGGGCCGGCGCAGTCGACGCGGCGGATCAGGCCGGCCGCGCGCACGGTGCCGGCCTCGCCCGCCACGAGGGTGGGCTCGTCGCCGGGGACCAGGCGGGAGCGGAGCAGGTCGTGGCGGTCCAGGACGGCGTCGAGCGTCGCGGCGAGTCCGTCCGCGTCGACGGTCTCGGGCAGTTCGAGCACCATCGACATGGCGAAACGGTTCGTCCCGCCGCCGTGCCCGAACACCTCCCGGGCCACGGGCTGCAACGGCATCGGGCCGACGCCGCCGCCCTCCAGCTCGTCGAGGACCGGTGCCAGGCCCTGCCGGGCGGCGGCCACCTCGGCGAGGCGGGCGGCCGTGCGGCACTCGAAGATCTCGCGGGTGGACAGTTCCAGGCCGCGGGCGCGGGCGCGGGCCACCACCTGGATGGAGCGCAGGCTGTCGCCGCCGACCGCGAAGAAGTCGTCGTCGATGCCGATCCGGTCGACGCCGAGCACGTCCGCGTAGGCGCCGGTGATGATCTGCTCGGCCTCGGTGCGCGGCTCCCGGTAGGTCTCGCCCAGGAACTCCGGTTCGGGCAGGGCCGCGCGGTCGAGCTTGCCGGTCGGGCCGAGCGGCAGGCGGCCCAGCGCGACGAACGCGGAGGGGACCATGTAGTCGGGCAGCCGGGCCGCGACGAAGGTGCGCAGCTCGGCGGCGGACGCCCCGGCGAGCACGTCGACGTCGCCGATGCCGCCCGCGCCGTCGTCGCCGACGCCGCCCTCTCCGGTGTGCACGACGTAGGCGACGAGCCGCTTGCCGCCGGCGGGCACCTCGCGGCTGATGACGACGGCCTCGCTGATGCCGGGGTGCGCGGTGATCGCGGACTCGACCTCGGCGGTCTCGATGCGGAAGCCGCGCACCTTGACCTGGCCGTCGCCGCGGCCGACGCACTCCAGCTGCCCCTGCGCGTTCCAGCGCGCGAGGTCACCCGTGCGGTACATCCGCTCCCCGGCGGGGCCGTAGGGGCTGGCGACGTAGCGTTCCGCGGTCAGGGCGGGGCGGCCGTGGTAGCCGCGGCCCAGGCAGGTGCCGACCACGTACAGCTCGCCGATCACGCCCTGCGGCGCGGGGGCGAGGCCGGGGCCGAGGACGTAGGCGCGCATGCCGCCCAGCGGTGTGCCGATGGGGGCGACCTCGCCGTCGGCCCAGTCGTCGGACGCGGCGAGGGAGAACGTGGTGGCGTAGAAACTCTCGCTCTGGCCGTAGGAGTTGACGATCTGTACGGCGGGCAGGGCCTCGCGCACCTGGCGCACCAGGCGTCCGGGCAGGACGTCGCCCGCGAAGACGACCGAGCGGACGTTCGGCGCCTTGTGGAGGTGGGGCACGAGTTCGGCGAGGACCGTGGGGACGCCGCTGATGACGTGGCCGTCCCAGCTGTCGCGTGTCGCGAGGTCCAGGGCGTTCTCGACCAGCTCGGCGGTGCCGCCGGTGGACAGGGTGGTGAGCAGTTCGAAGACGGAGACGTCGAAGTTGACGGAGGTGCCGGCGAGCATCCGCCAGCCGGCCGGCGCGTCGAGCACCCGCACCAGCTCCCGCACGCCGGCGACCACGCCGCGGTGGGTGAGGGTGGCGCCCTTCGGCCTGCCCGTGGAGCCGGAGGTGAACATCACGTACGCGACGTGGTCCGGGTCCAGCGGCCCGGTCCGGGTCGTGTCGTCGGGGGCGCCCTGGGCCGTCGGCCACTGCGTCCGCTCGTCCATGTTCAGGGCGGTGACGCCGTCGGCCGGC
>NZ_QLLY01000082.1 GCF_003259365.1 Streptomyces sp. PsTaAH-137 | reverse complement strand
GACCGGATGCTGCGCGGAGCTCGCCCCCTGCTCCTCCAGGGCGACCGCGAGCGACAGGTTGGACGGGCCGAACCCGATGCCGACCACGTCGTAGATCTCCTGGCTGAGACTGCCCGGTGTGTCCATGGAAATACTCCCCATCGCGTCTGGACATCTCGACTGGTGGGCCGAAAGACGTCGTGCTGTCGCCGCCCCCACGTCGTGGGTGTGCGGAGAGGCTTGGCAAAAGCTTGCCAAGATGTTGGCAACCGCTTCCGGAGGGCTGATCCAGAGCCGGTCGAGCGGGACTGGAGTTCCTGGTGAACGCACCGGAATTCCCGGCCGGTTGCCGCGAGAATGTGCCGGAGCGACGACTTTTCCCAGCCGTTTCGGACGCCCATTGAGCGGTTGTTCCGCACACCGCATTCGGGCGTTGTCCTGTACGCCGGGACGGCGATATGGTCGGCCCGCACCAATGCGATCCGTCATTTTCCGCGGCAGATCCGTGCCCCTCCGCGCACGGCTGAAAGGATGCATCCGGATGTTCGTTCCCAGCTTTTATCGCGAACCGGACAGTTCGTGGATGGTGGACCTGATACGCGGAAATCCGCTGGCGCTCGCCGTGGCCAACGGCCCCGCCGAGGACGGTCCGTTCGCCACGCACCTGCCGGTCATCTTCGACCCGGAGACGTCCGCCGACGTCTCCGGCGAACTGCCGGGCGTCACCCTGCTCGGGCACATGAACCGGGCGAACCCGCACTGGTCCGCACTGCAGGACGGCGGCGTCCTGCTGCTGACGTTCACGGGCCCGCACTCCTACGTCTCGCCCACCGTCTACGAGAAGAGCCCGGCCGCCCCGACCTGGAACTTCACCTCGGTCCACGTACGCGGCGTGGTGGAGAAGATCTCCTCGATCGAGGAGACCCTGGAGGTGGTGCAGGCCACGGTGCGCGCCTTCGAGGGGGCCTTCGGCGACGGCTGGGACATGACCGGCTCGCTGGACTACTTCCGCAAGATCGTGCCGGCCGTGGGCGCCTTCCGGTTCACCGTGACCGGCGCCGAGGGGATGTTCAAGCTCAGCCAGGAGCAGCCCGGCGAGGTGCGCGAGCGGGTGCGCGAGTCGTTCGGGCAGAGCGCCTGCACGTACAAGCGGGAGACCGCCGGCCTGATGAACCGGCTGGCGCAGACGGAGGACGTGACGGTCTCGAGCGGCGCCTGAGCGGCGCTCGAAAGCGCAGGGCGAGGTACGCCTCTCGTTGCAAACCAGTGACCCGGTATGTTTTTCTGGCGAGGCAGTCCGCGGGCGGGACGGCCGGCGCCGCTCGGCACCCGCCCCCTCGCCCCGCGGGACGCATGCCCGACGCGCACGTCCAGCACGGCGTCCATGCTTCACCGCGGACCGGCGTGAGCCGGCGCCACAGCACGCAGGAGGGTCTCTTGACGGCGCTTCGACCGGTCACGGCGGACATCACCCGGGCTGCGGCCGCCACCGGCGAGGCCGCCGGAGCGGACGAGGGAGCCGGCCGCGAGCGGGCCGTGCTGGCGCTGGACACACTGCTGGACTCCGACTCGCCGAGGATCGACGGCGAGGACGGCGAGCGGGTCCGGCAGCTCGCCGAACTGGAGGCGCCGCTCCCGCCGGTCCTCGTGCACCGCGCGACGCTGCGCGTCATCGACGGGATGCACCGGGTCCGGGCCGCGCGCCTGCGCGGCGACGACACCATCGAGGCGGAGTTCTTCGACGGTGGTGACACCGACGCCTTCGCGCTCGCGGTACGGCTCAACATCGCGCACGGACTGCCGCTGACCCAGGCGGACCGGGCCGCCGCCGCCGAGCGGCTCCTGCGGGCGCGCCCCTCCTGGTCGGACCGGCGCATCGCCGCAGGCACCGGGCTCTCGGCCGGCACCGTCGCCGCCGTCCGGCGCCGTTCGACCGCGCAGGACGAACAGTTGAACACGCGCGTCGGCCGCGACGGACGGGTGCGCCCGCTGCGCGCGGCCGAGGGCCGGCTGCGCGCGAGCCAGGTGATCGCCGCCAACCCCGGGGCGACCCTGCGGGAGATCGCCGCCGTGGCCGGGATCGCGACGGCCACCGCCAAGGACGTACGGGACCGGATGCGGCAGGGCCGGGGCCCGCTGCCGGCCGGCAGGG
>NZ_QLLY01000081.1 GCF_003259365.1 Streptomyces sp. PsTaAH-137 | reverse complement strand
CCTCACGCCCCGTGGCGTTGATGCGGTTGACGAGCCAGTCGCGTTCGTCGTCCCCGAGCACGTCCACCGCGCCCACCGGCACCGTCGGGTCCTCCAGGACCTGTTCCAGCACCCGGACGAGGCGGGCGGCGACGGTCTCGGCCGCGTCGCGCTCGTAGAGGTTGCGCTGGTAGTCGAGGGAGAGCCGCAGGTACGGGTCGGAGGAGTTGAGGGTGAGGGGGTAGTGGGAGCCGGCGAAGGGGCGGATGGCGTCGATGGTGAGGCCCGCCGAGTCGTTCGCCTCGATGATCCCCTCGCGGTCGATGGGGTAGTTCTCGAAGACCACGATCGTGTCGAACAGGGACGGCAGACCGGTGCCGCGTTGGATGTCGGCCAGGCCGTAGTAGTGGTGGTCGAGCAGGCTGATCTGCCGGTTCTGGAGGTTCGTGATGACCTCGGCGAGCGTGTGCTCGGGCCGGCACAGGGCCCGCGTCGGCAGGGTGTTGATGAACAGGCCGACCATCTCGTCCGAGCCCGTCAGGTCGGCGGGGCGGCCGTTGGCCGCGGCGCCGAACACCACGTCCTGCTGTCCGGTCAGCTTGGCGAGCACGACCGCCCAGGCGCCCTGGAGCAGCGTGTTGAGCGTGACGCCCAGTTCGGCGGCGCGCCGGGCCAGTTCACGGCCCTGGTCGATGCTGAACGGCACCTCGACGCGGCCGAGCGATGCCGCGTCGCCCTCGGCGACCAGGTCCGCGGCGACGAGGGTCGGCTGGTCGAAGCCGTCGAGCTCGTCCTTCCAGCGGGCCGCCGACGCGTCCCGGTCCTGGCGGGACAGCCAGGTCAGGTAGTCGCCGTAGGAGCGGACGGGGCCGAGCGCGGCGGCGTCGCCGTACAGCCGGATCAGGTCCGTGATCACCAGCGGTGACGACCAGCCGTCGAACAGGGTGTGGTGCGCCGTGATGATGAGCTTGGACTGCCGTGGTCCGCAGGTGAGCAGGGCCAGCCGCAGCAGCGGCGGCCGGGCGGGGTCGAGCTGGTCGCCGCGGTCGGCGGCGAGGGCCGCGTCGAGCGCGGCGTCCTGCTCGGCCCCGGTCTGCCCGGTCAGGTCGAGATGGCGCCACGGCAGCGTGACGTGCTCGGCCACGACCTGCACCGGTTCGCCCTCGGCCGTGGTGAGGAACGCGGAGCGCAGGTTCGGGTACCGCTCGAGCAGGGCCTGTCCGGCCGCCCGCATGCGTGCCGGGTCCACGGTTCCGGACAGGTGCAGGACGAACTGCATGTGGTAGACGTCGAAGTTGCCGTCCGCCAGGGCCGCCTGGAACTGGATGCCGGACTGGCCCGGGGCCTGCGGCCACACCTCGGCGAGGCGGCCGTAGCGCTCCTCCCAGGTCTCGATGTCGTCCTGGCCCACCGTGACCAGCGGGGCGTCCGACGGGGTCAGGCCGCCGGCCTTCCCGCTCGCGGCGTGCGCGGCCATGCCGTTCAGGATCTCGACCCACGACTCGGCCAGCTGGGTGGCCTGTTCGCGGGAGAGCACGCCGGTGGGGAACATGAAGGCGGCCTGGAGCCGGGTGCCGTCGGGGGTGTCGGTGGCGACCGAGTTGACCTCCAGGGCGGAGAGCGCGGGCAGGTCCGGGTCGGGCTCGGCGATCAGCTCGGCGGACCACGCGGAGGGGCCCCAGCCGTCGGTGCGCAGGTGCTCGGGCACGTCGCTGTCGGAGATCCGGCCGAGGTAGTTGAAGCCGATCTGCGGTACGGCGAGGTCGTCGAGCTGCTCGGCGGCCTCCGGGTTGAGGTGGCGCAGCAGCCCGTAGCCGATGCCCCGGCCGGGGACGGCGCGCAGCTGCTCCTTGACCCGCTTGATCGCCTGGGCGGCGGCGGGGCCTCCGGCGAGGACGCCGGCCGGGTCCACGCCCCGCACGTCGACGCGGGCCGGGTACATGGTGGTGAACCAGCCGACGGTGCGCGACAGGTCGGCGCCGGGGACGACTTCTTCCTCGCGGCCGTGCCCTTCGAGGCGGACCAGGGTGGACTCGTCCGTGCCGCGCCAGCGGTTGACCGCCAGGGCGAGCGCGGCGAGCAGCACGTCGGTGCCGGTGGCGCGGAACGCCGCGGGCAACTCGGTCAGCACGGCCTCGGTGACGTCGGCGGGCAACTGCACCCGCACGGTCTCCACGGTGGACCACAGGTCGACGGACGGGTCGAACGCGCGGGCGCCGAGCGGCGGG
>NZ_QLLY01000080.1 GCF_003259365.1 Streptomyces sp. PsTaAH-137 | reverse complement strand
CCCCGGCCCTCGCCAAGGCGATCGGCCCGCTCCTCGCCGGACTGCCCGACTACCTGACCGAGCGGCTCCCCGGCTACATGGTGCCCGCCGCCCTCGTGCCGCTCTCCGAGATCCCGCTGACCCCGAGCGGCAAGCTGAACCGGCGCGTGCTGCCGCCCCCGGACTACGCGCAGGCATCGACCGGACGCGCGCCGCGCAACCGGATCGAGGAGTCCTTCTGCGCACTGTTCGCCGAGGTCCTCGGACTGCGGACCGTCGGCATCGACGACGACTTCTTCACGACCGGCGGCGACAGCATCCGGTCCATCCAGGTCGTCGCCCGGGCCAGGGCGCTCGGCATGGCCGTCAGCACACGGGAGGTCTTCGAGCACCGCACCGTCGCCCGCCTCGCCGAACTGGTCGAAGGACGCGACGACGAACGCGTGACCCTGGCCGAACTCCCCGGCGGCGGCGTCGGCCGGGCCCCGCTGCCCCCCATGGCGGCGCACGTCCTCGAACTGGGCGGCGGCATCGGCCGGTTCTCCATGTCCGGCATGCTGGCCCTGCCCGACGACATCGACCGCGCGGGACTGCTCGCCACTCTCCAGACCGTTCTCGACCGGCACGACGTGCTGCGCTCCCGGCTCGACCGGGAGGCGCCCGGACTGCTGATCGCGCCGCCCGGCAGCGTCGACGCCGCCGCACTGCTGCGCGAGGTCTCCCTCGACGGTGCCGACGTGCACGCCGAACTCGACGCCGCCGCCGACCGGCTCGACCCGGACGCCGGTGTCGTGGCCCAGTTCGTGCGGTTCACCTCCGGCACGGACGCCGACCGGCTGCTGATCGTCCTCCACCACCTCGTCGTCGACGGGGTGTCGTGGCGGATCCTGGTGCCCGAGCTGGCCGCCGCCTGGCAGCGGGTCCGCGCCGGTGACGCCCCGCAGCCCGCCCCGCAGGGCACGTCCCTGCGCCGCTGGGCACACGCGCTGGCCGACCTGGCGGCCGACCCGGAGACCGCGGCGGCCCAACTGCCGGTGTGGCAGGGCATCCTCCAGGGCGACGAGCCCGTGCTCGGCGCCCGGGAACTGGACCGCGCACAGGACGTCGCCGCCACCGTGGACACCGTCCGCGTCCAGCTCCCCGCGGACGTCACACAGACCCTGCTGACCCGGGTGCCCGCCGTCTTCCGCGGCCGGGTCGACGACGGACTGCTCGCCGCCCTCGCGCTGGCACTGGCCCACTGGCGCCGCGCCCGCGGCGAGTCGGCCTCCTCCACGCTCGTGCGCATGGAGGGCCACGGCCGCGAGGAACACGTGATACCCGGCGCCGACCTGTCGAGCACCATCGGCTGGTTCACCTCGGTGTTCCCGGTACGCCTGGACCTGACCGGCGTCGACGTGGCGGACGCGCTCGCCGGCGGCGCGGCCGCGGGCCGCGCGGTCAAGGCCGTCAAGGAACAGCTGCGGGCGGTGCCGGACAACGGCATCGGCTACGGCGTGCTGCGCCACCTCAACGCCGAGACCGGCGCCGTGCTCGCCGCCGGACGCGAACCGCAGATCGGCTTCAACTACCTGGGCCGCACCTCCGGCGGCGTCCCCGAGGAGCAGCAGGGCGCGGGCTGGACCCCGGACAGCACCTACCGGGACCTGATCGCCGCCCCGGACGCCGACATGCCGGTCCTCTCCGCGCTGGAGATCAACGCGGTGGCCACCGACACCGGCGACGGCGACGAACTGACCGCCTACTTCGGCTTCCCGACCGGAGTCCTCTCCCGCGACGAGGTCACCGAACTGGCCGGCCTGTGGGTGCGGGCGCTGACCGCGCTGGCCGAGCACGCCACGACGGAGGACGCCGGCGGCCTGACCCCGTCCGACGCCCCCCTGGTCGCGGTGGACCAGGCAGCGATCGACGGCTGGGAGAACCGGTTCGGCACGCTCGCCGAGATCTGGCCGACGACCCCCGCCCAGTCCGGAATCCACTTCCACACCCAGATGGCCGGATCGTCGTTCGACGCCTACCACATGCAGCTGGTGTTCCACCTCTCCGGCGACGTCGACCCGGACCGGATGCGCCGGGCCGGGCAGGCGCTCGTCGAGCGCTACACCAACCTCCGCGCCGCCTTCGTCCCCGGGGCCGACGGCGACATCGTCCAGGTCGTGCCGGCACACGGGGTGACCCTGCCCTGGCGCCACCTCGACCTGACCACCGTCGGCGACGCCGAGGGAGCCGAGACCTTCGAGGAGTTCCTCGCCGAGGACCGGGCCACCCACTTCGACATGGGC
>NZ_QLLY01000079.1 GCF_003259365.1 Streptomyces sp. PsTaAH-137 | reverse complement strand
AAGGTTCACGGCCAGGTAACGCGGGCGCGGGCCGCCGAGTCACCGCCGCTGAGGACGCGACTACCACCACCACCCACAGCGACATCAACGGAGCCTTCGGCGCCGACGGCCAGGGCATCGACCTGAAGGCTCGCCAGCCGTGTCCCCGTCGACATCAGCGAACTGCAGCATCTCGTCGACCACTGGCCGCAGCGGACTGGCTCACCGACTCGGCTCTGACCGACACCCTCGTCTCCGGTCAGCTCTCCGAGCGGACCCTGTCCCGTACGTGCCCTCTGCCACAGGTTCCCGAGGCCGAGGGTGAAACCGTCCCCAGGAGCACAGGAGCGAGCGCCCAGGGCCGCTGTGAATCAGGGGCGTTGAATCTCTGACCAGCGCTCAGTACATGCCAAGGCCCGACACCATCCCCCAGTCGGGAACGGGCGATCAGGGACCTACACGGCCACGGGCAGGTCGAGGAGTGCCCAGACCTGGCGCCCCTCGACCGTGGTCTCCGTGCCGCAGCTCGCCGCCCCGAGACCGCGGAGCGCGGCCAGGGCCTCGTCGGCGAGCTGCGTTGCCGGCTCCTGGTGGCTGAGGGCGAGGACCAGGGCCCGGCCGTCCTGCTCGGACAGGTGCACACTGATCCGCCGGCCACCATCTCCCTGGACGATGGCGACCAACAACTGCACGACATCGTCCAGGGTCTCCGGTGCTCTCAGACCCCAGTCAGCAAGCCGGCCGGCGACTTTCCCGGCGGCCTTCCTCGGAATCCACGCGCCGGTCTCCATCGTCCACGAGGCGCCCTGACGATTCCTCATCACGGGCAGACCGGGCCGCTGCTGCGAGCGTTGCGGTACCGGGAGCCCGGCGAGGAGTGCCTCGGCCTCGCTGCGCGGCGGATCCGGCGGCGGCGGAGACGGCGGCCGCTTGGGCGGGGGCGGGGTCTTCGGCGGATAGTCGGGCCGCGGTTTGACGTTCTCGGGCTCGCTGCTCGATTCCATGACGTCCTCCCCGGTTCAGGGCCTCAGTGTAGAACCGCAGGAGCGGTCTGCACTGGCCTCCCGGGCAACGTGCTGGCCGCCACCGGGAAGCGGCACGCAGTGGGGCAAGTCGAAGTGCGCCTGCGTTGTGGTCGACCAGATCATCCCGACACCCTCGATCACGCATCGGTAGGGGTACTGCGCGTTGGGTGTCAGTCGGACGCTCCCGTCTTCGGGCGTGGTCGGTGTGTCGGGCGGCGTCTGCGTTGGCCCGGCCGCTACGAAGGTGACGCCCCGTTGGATCATCAAGGGACGGATCTTCCATGCGTCTGCTCGCCACCGCCACCATCGTCGGCACGCTGCTCGGGGCCCTCGCCTCACCAGCCGCCGCGGCTTCTGCCGGACCGGGCCCGCTCGGCAAACCCGGCGACACCCTGACCATGCCGGCCGGCAGTGCTCTCAAGGTGCTGCCCGTCAAGTCCGAGCAGCGCACCGGATACCAGCGCACCGCCTTCCACCACTGGATCGACGCCGACCATGACGGCTGCAACACCCGCGCCGAAGTCCTGAAGGCCGAAGCCTTCATCACGCCCCGCGAGAGCAGCGGCTGCAAGCTCAGTGGCGGCGAGTGGTTCTCCGCGTACGACAACACCTACATCGACGACGCGCACCAGCTCGACATCGACCACCTCGTCCCGCTCGCCGAGGCCTGGGACTCCGGCGCCTCCACCTGGACGGCGAAGGAACGCGAGGCCTACGCCAACGACCTCGGCGATCCGCGCTCGCTGCTCGCGGTGTCGGCGAAGACGAACCGGTCCAAGGCAGACCAGGACGTCGCCGAGTGGCTGCCGCCTTTCACCGGTGATCGCTGCACCTACGTGACCGACTGGGTCGCCACCAAAATGCGCTGGCAACTCGCCATCGACCCGGCAGAGAAGACCGCGCTCGACAAGGACCTCGCTTCATGCCCGGACGCCCCACTGACGGTCACCTTCGCCAGATAGGCCGCCGAACTGGCACTCTGTTTCTGGCTGAACCCGGTTACAGAGTCACCGAACTCGGCCCGGCTCCGTGTACAAGACCGACACCATCGAAGCCGTGACCAACCCCCTGAAGCGCAGATGGCGGCACAGTCGAATTCGGCGAATCGAGGGCCTCCGGCAGCACGATCGGCTTCAGCCCTGCAATTGTCCACTCGGCTTTCCGCGTTAATTGGGAACCCTTACCTGCGATATCTGTCAACGTGCCCTGACCAGAGGAACAAACCCCCGAAGGGCGGCGGATGCCCCCAGCCCCGTCAGCGACATCAGTCCGTGTCGGTGGCTGCCAGCACAGCAATGCGCCGAGCCCCCGCGGCGACGGA
>NZ_QLLY01000078.1 GCF_003259365.1 Streptomyces sp. PsTaAH-137 | reverse complement strand
GAAGGCCGTCCTCGCCCTTCACCTCGCTGCCGCGTCAGGATGAAAACCCCTCACTGTACGACCCCACCGAGGAGCCCGGCGGGCCGGCCGGCACGCAATAGGACCGTTCCCGTGCCACCGCACCTGCACGACTGCGGTCCGGGCGCGGATCAGCCGAAGGGGTTGGTGCTGGTGCCGTTCGTGCCGGGCAGGCGAAGCGTCGCGCCGTCGGGAAGGTCGAAGACCTGCTGCGCGATGGGGCCCCGGATCCGCATGGCGGTGACCGCGTCGACGACCTTGAAGTTGTCGAAGTCGTAGCCGCCGCCGGCGACGAAGAAGCGACGGGGGATCAGGCGGTCGTCCGGCTCCAGCGGCCCGTTCTCCTTCTGGAACGCGTACGCGAAGCTCGCCGTGCCGTTCACGTCCGGGTCGTCGAGGAGCCACTGCGCCCAGTCGTTCAGGCTGGTGCCGAGTTCGGTCAGCTCCGCGTCCTCGGGGCTGAACGCGACGACCTTCGTGCCTTCCATGACGGCGAACTGAGTGCCGAAGATGTCCTGCCCGAAGCAGAACAGGTCATCGGCCAGGTCGTCGTAGGTGTCCTTCCAAGTCTTCTCGCCGTTCCACGCGAGAAGGTCGGGACCCAGGCCTTCCTCACCCGCGCGGAAGACCTGGACGCCGGCGTTGAAGAGGAAGAAGCCGTTCATCGTGGACAGGACCTGGCCGAGCTCGGCGAGCGGGCCGCTCTCCCAGCCGAAGTCCAGCTCGATGGCCGGGCCCATAGGGCCACGGGCCCGGCTCAGCAACTGTTGAAGCGCGCTGTCTGCAGTCATTGCGTCATCCCTTCGCTTCCGGGCCGATGGGCCGTGTCAGGTAGTGCTCCCTCACCCGGTCGGTTGTGACCTGGCGGAGCGTCGGCTGCAGAACGGGGTCCGTCGGGAGGGCGTCCCACTTCATGTAGGGGTGCCATCGATCGTGTGCGGCGATCAGCATGGCCTCGCCGCGCTCGACATCGCCCCGCACCGCGTACCATCCTGCCATCCAGCAGCACTGGTCGTACTGGGCGGGAGTGTGCCCGCCCGTCGCGACGAGTTCGTGGGCGCGCGGGAAGTCGTTCGCCGTGGCGAGCGACTGCCACACGACGCGCTGCTCGCTGTCGGTGAGCGCGTCGAAATCGCGCTCCACAAGGGCAGAGCGGTGCTGGAACCCTTCGACTGGAGGCGCCGCACCCCAGGGCGCGTGACCGGGCAGAAGTTCCTCCAGCGGGCGCTGGGCCGGCTGCGCGCCGAGCCAGTCCAACCGCTCACGCAGAATACGCCCGGCCGGGACGTGCGCCGCCACCGCGGCGAGGCGCTCCGACAGCCCCTCGCGCGAGATGTCCGGCGCGGCCAGGAGCGCCTCGTCGAAGGGCATGTCCTGGTCGCACAGTTCGCCACCGGCCGGCCCGTCGTCGCGGATCAGCGCACCGGCCAGGTCGGCGGCCTCCGCGAAGCGGTCCAGCCACTGAAGAATCTGGATCGACGCGGCGGCCGCCTCCCAGACGGGCCCCCGCGCGCCACCGGGCCGGCGGGCGATCTCGAGCAGGTGCGGCAGCGTCTCCTCGAAATGCCCCTGGCGGGCGTGTGAGATCAGTTTCTCGGCAGCGTTCATGAGGCCATTCTCTCTCTCGGCCCGTACGGCAGTGCCGCCCGGGTCGGCTGCCTAGCGCACTCTGATCTTGACTCTGCTGCCGTCCGGCAACCCGCGCACAGCGCTCCCCATCGCCGACCCCGATCCCTGATTGTCCGACGCCGAGATGTACCGCACGCTCGCACCGGTTCCTCCCTCTTTGTACATGGCCGGAGGGTACTCGTCCCGGTCCCGGGGGCTGTCCGTCGCGATCCCGCGCAGCGAGTCGGCCCGGTTGTCGTCCGCCCCGCCTCGGTCGATCGTGAGGATGTCGGGCAGGGGCTGGCCGGTCCGCCTGCGGTCGCCACGTGAGATGACGCCGTTCTGGGCATCCTCGATGTGCTGCGCGGACTCGGGATACTTGTTCCGGTCGAGGACCATCTCCGCGTCGTACTCGCTCTGGCCACCGGTGCGCCGGTTGAAGTCCTGCCGTGCGGCGGCCTGGTTGCGTATCCTGCGGCGCGAGCCCCTGCCGGTCTCGCCGCCGTTCTTGGCCACCTTGTTCGCGAGGCTGACGAGTTCGTGGGCGTGGCGCTGGTCGGCGTCCTGGATGTTCTTGACGACCTTCTTCGTGCCCTCCCCGACCTGGCTGTACATGTCCCCGATGGCCTGGGCCGCGTCCTTGCTGAGCTTCCTGCCGACCCGCTGCGCCGCGTCCTCGAGGGCCTTGGCTATGGGATGACTCACCCGAACGAC
>NZ_QLLY01000077.1 GCF_003259365.1 Streptomyces sp. PsTaAH-137 | reverse complement strand
CCGTGCCGCCGTAGGACCAGCCGATGAGGTGGAAGGGCCCCTCCGGCTGGATCTTCAGCATCTCGGTGACGTAGTCCTCGACCATCTCCTCGACCGAGCCCGCCAGCTTGTCCTCGCCGTCGGAACCGCGGGCCTGGAGGGCGTAGGCCTGCCGGTCCTCCACGTGCAGCACGAAGCTGAAGTACGCCCAGCCGAGGCCGCCGCCGCCGTGGAAGAACCACACCGGCTCCTTGCCCGTGCCGGGGTCGGCGTTGAGCGGCAGCACCACGGCGAACGGGTCGGCGATCTCCACGGGGATGTCGCCGGTGAGCAGCAGCGCGGCCAGTTCCGCGACCGTGGGGAACTTGATGATGGTCTTGAGGGGGACGTCGACGCCGAACCGGCTGCGGATGCCTGCGCTGAGCCGGGTGGCCAGCAGCGAGTGCCCGCCGAGGGCGAAGAAGTCGTCGTCGATGGCGACCTGCTCCAGGCCGAGCAGTTCACCGAAGAGCGCGCACAGCTTCTCCTCGTGGGCGTTGCGCGGTCCTCGGACGGCGGCCGGGGCGCTCGTGTCCTGCGCCGGCAGTGCCGCGCGGTCGAGCTTGCCGTTCGGGTTCAGCGGGATCTCCGCGAGCGGGATCACCGCGGCGGGCACCATGTACTCCGGGAGACGGCGGCGCAGGTGGTCGGTCAGCAGGACGAGCAGATCCCCGGTCGCGCCGTCGGCGCCCACGGCGTCCGGCTCGGGCACCACATAGGCCACGATGCGCTTGTCGCCGTCGTGGTTCTCGCGCACCACGACCGCCGCCCGGGCCACCGCGGGGTGCCCGTCGAGCACGTGCTCGATCTCGCCCAGCTCGATCCGGAAGCCGCGGACCTTGACCTGGAAGTCGGTGCGGGCGATGTACTCCAGCTGCCCGTTCCTGTCCCACCGCACCAGGTCGCCGGTGCGGTACATCCGGGTGCCGGCGGCGCCGAACGGGCAGGCCACGAACCGCTCGGCGCTCAGGTCGGGCCGGTTCTGGTAGCCGCGGGCCATCCCGGCGCCGGCGATGTAGAGCTCGCCCTCCACCCCGCGCGGGACCGGGCGCAGCCGCGCGTCCAGCACGTACACCTGGGTGTTGCCCATCGGGCGTCCGATCGGCGCGCCCTCGCCGATCCGCACGAGGGCCTCGGTGCACCACGTCACGGTCTCGGTGGGGCCGTACATGTTGAAGACCTCGGTGGCCTGCTTGGCCAGGGTCTCGGCCAGGCGTACGGGCACGGCCTCCGCGCCGATGATGATCCGCAGCCCCTTCGCGGCGAGCGGGTCGTGCATCAGCAGCATCTGGAAGAAGGCGGGCGTGGCCTGCACGGCGGTGATCCCGTGCCGGCGGATCAGCGCCAGCACGGCAGCCGGGTCGGCGACGGTGCCCTTGTCGGCCACCACCATGGTCGCGCCGGAGACGAACGGGAGGTACAGCTCGGTGTTGGCCATGTCGAACGCCACGGTCGTGCTGAACAGCATCCGCTCGCCGGCCGCCAGCGGGAACGTGCGCCCCGCCGTGGCCAGGTAGTTCGCGACCGCGCCGCGCGGGATGGTGACGCCCTTCGGCTTGCCCGTCGAACCCGACGTGTAGATCACGTACTGGGTGTTCTCGGGGCGGACCGTCACGTCCGGCGCCTCGTCAGGGTGGTTCGACCAGTCCACGCCGGCCAGCGTCTCGGCGTCGAGCACCAGCACCGGGTCCGCGTGGTCGAGGATGTAGTCGATCCGGGAGCGCGGGTGGTCCGGGTCGATCGGGACGTAGGCGCCACCGGACTTGATCACCGCGAGCAGTGCCACCACCAGATTCACGGTCCGGGGCAGGCGCACGGCGACCCGTGACTCCGTGCGCACACCGCGCGCGATCAGCCAGTGCGCCAGCCGGTTCGACCGCGCTTCCAGCTCCTCGTAGGTGAGCGTCTCCTCCTCGCCGATGACGGCGAGCGCCCGCGGTGTCGCCCGCACCCGGTCGCGGAGCGCCGCGACCAGGTCCAGGGTCGGCTCGGCGGTGTCGTTCACCTCGACGACCAGGTGCTGACGCTCCTGGTCGTCGAGCACGTCGACGTCCCCGACGCGCATCCCGGGATCGGCGACCAGCTGCTCCAGCACGCGCGCGAACCGTCCGGCGACGGCCTCGACCGTGTCCCGGTCGAACAGGTCGGTCGCGTACTGGATGTCGCCGCGCAGCGCCCCCGTGCCGTCCTTGATCACGTTGAAGAACAGGTCGACCTTGGAGGTGGACGGGGTGGCCTGCTCGACCTCCACCGTGAGTCCGGCGAGTTCGAGGTCGGGGCGCTCGTAGTTCTGGAGCCCGAGCATCACCTGGAACAGCGGCTGGTACGCCGCGGAGCGCTCCGGGTTGATCGCCTCGACCAGCATGTCGAAGGGCACGTCCTGG
>NZ_QLLY01000076.1 GCF_003259365.1 Streptomyces sp. PsTaAH-137 | reverse complement strand
CACAACTTCTCCCGCTTCGCCCAGCCCACCGAACTCGACCTCCAGTCCTTCAGCGGCCGCCACCCCGTCGAGCTGATCGGCGGAGTCCGGTTCCCCGCCATCGGCGAACTGCCCTACCTCCTGACGCTGGCGGGCCACAACTTCTACTGGTTCCGGCTGCCGCGGGCAGGTCGGCTCACACCCCGTGCCGCTCGACAGGAAGGGAACTGACGCCATGAATACGCCCTCGGCCGTCCTCGACGGCACACGCACCCCGGTGTTCGGCTCCGCCTCCCTCCACGACCTCCTGCGACGGTGGCTGCCCGCGCAGCGCTGGTACGCCGGCCGCGGCCGGATCACCGCCGTGACGGTCGTGGCGGCCACCGAACTGACACCGGATTGCCAGCACTTGGTCGTACGGATCACCGAGGACCCCGGCGAGAACGACGCGTACTACCAGCTGTTCCTGGGCGCTGCCGCCGACCCGGCGCCGAGACTGCGGCAACACGTCCTCGGGCGGGTGCACGCGCCGGGCGGACGCGATCTGCTGCTCTACGACGCCGTCCACGACCAGCGCGTCGCGGTCCTGCTCCTCGACCGGATCCGCCGGGGCGGCAGCAGCGGACATCTGCGCTTCGAGTCGTTCCCCCGCGTCGCGGTACCCGCCGGGCTCACACCCCGCGTGGTCGGTACGGAGCAGTCCAACACCTCGATCGTCTACGGCGACACCCTCATCCTCAAACTGTTCCGCCGCATCCGGCCGGGCATCAACCCCGACCTGGAGGTCCCCACCGCCCTGGCCCGCTCCGGCTACGCCCGGGTGCCGGCCCCGACGGCCTGGTTCTTCTCGACCTCGCCCTTCTGGGGCACGCTCGGCATGGTGCAGCCGTTCATCCCCCGGGCCACCGACGGCTGGACGCTCGCGCTGCGCTCCGCCTCCGCGCGGGGCGACTTCGCCGAGCAGGCGCACAGCCTCGGCCGCACCACCGCCGAGCTGCACACGGCGCTCGCCCGCGCCTTCCCCGTCCGTGACCCCGAACCGCACCATCTGCCGTGTCTCATCGCCGAGATGACGCGTCGGCTCGTGCACGGCGCCGAGGCGATACCGGCCCTGCGCCGCCACGCGGCGGGTCTGCGGGGCATCTACGCCGCCGCGTCGGCCGCCGGTGACCTGCCGCTCCAGCGCCTGCACGGCGACCTCCACCTCGGACAGGTCCTCCACGCGCAGGGGCAGTGGCACGTGGTCGACTTCGAGGGCGAGCCCGCCCAGCCGATGGCCGAGCGGCGCAGCGACCGCTCCCCGCTCCGTGACGTGGTCGGCATGCTGCGGTCCTTCGACTACGCCGGCCACATGGGCGCCCCGGAGGACCCTGAATGGGCCGAGCGCTGCCGGTCGGCGTTCCGTACCGGTTACGGCGAGTCCGGCGGCTTCGAGCCGGACTCAGTGCCCGCCCTGCTGCGGGCCTACGAGGCGGACCGCGCCGTCTACGAAGTCCTGTACGAAGCCGCCCACCGGCCCGAATGGATCGACGTCCCCCTACGCGCGGTGGCCCGGCTCGTCGCCACCGCCGCCTGATGACGTCCGCCCGCCCTCCACGAAAAGAGCCCCCATGACGGCCGACCCGGTCATCGGCACCCTTGTCCGCACCGCGGCGGCCACGGCCCCGCGCATCGCCTCCGACGCCCGGGCCCGCCTGCTGGAGGGCGCACACCACGACCCGCACTCCCTGCTCGGCTGCCATCCGGACCCGGCAGGAACAGTCCTGCGCTGCCTGCGTCCCGGGGCGGTCGCCGTCGCGGCCTTGACCGACGGTGTGGCCTGGGAGCTGCCGCACACGGGCGACGGACTGTTCGCGGGCCGGATACCGGGCTCGTCCGTCCCCTCGTACCGCCTGCGGGTCACGTACCCGGAGACGGTCGTCGAGCAGGAGGACCCGTACCGATTCCTGCCCGCCCTCGGGGAGTTGGACCTGCACCTCATCCAGGAAGGCCGTCACGAGGAGCTGTGGACCGCGCTCGGCGCGCGGATCATGGAGCATCAGGGGGTATCGGGCACCAGGTTCACGGTCTGGGCTCCGCGAGCGCGCGGCGTACGCCTGGTCGGCGACTTCGGGCACTGGGACGGTACGGCCACCCCGATGCGCTCCCTCGGTCACTCCGGAGTGTGGGAGCTGTTCGTGCCGGGCATCGGCGAGGGCGAGCTGTACAAGTTCGAGATCCTGGGCCCCGACGGATCGCGCCGCCAGCACGCCGACCCGATGGCGCGCCGCACGGAGAAGCCGCCGGCCACGGCGTCGGTCGTCGATGCCTCGCACTACGCGTGGCGGGACGAGGAGTGGCTGGCCCGGCGCACCGAACGCCCCGGGCACGAGGCCCCGTTCTCGGTCTACGAGATCCATCTGCCGTCCTGGCGCCCCGGCCTCACCTACCGCCAGCTCGCCGACCAACTCCCCGCCTACG
>NZ_QLLY01000075.1 GCF_003259365.1 Streptomyces sp. PsTaAH-137 | reverse complement strand
CCGATGCTCCGCATCGGTGCAACTCCCCGACTTCGTCGTGGAGTTGGGCGTCACTGCGTGACGCCTGCCGGTTCCGCTCCGCGGCCCGGCGGCTCGGATCGCTCCGCGATCCGGCCTGGCAGGTCCACGCTCCGCGCGGACCTGGAAAGCGGCTGGCTGGGAGGCGGGTTCTGCTTGCGTTTCTGCGGACTGTGAGGCGGTCCTACCTGTGGCTTGGCTTCACAGTCCGGCGGATCGGGTGGATTCGGTCCGTGCGGGCCGGTCTTGCTCTGTCGTGTGTGTCATTATTTTGGGTAGGCTACGTTATGGCCTGGGTGTGGGTCCTTGGTAGTCCTGAGTAGAGCTGTGGTCTGTCGCCTGGTTTTCAGCAACTCGGCGCCATGCTTTCAGTTCTTATCAGTACGTGCCGAGAATAAAATTTCACGGAAGCCGGGGATTGCAGTAATGAAACTTCTGCCGCATCAGGTCGAAGCCGTGGACGGCATTTTGAGGGCCCTTCAGGAGCCGGTCGACGGCACGATGCCGCCCCAGGGGCTGCGGGCGCAGGTCGTGTCCGCGACGGGGTCGGGGAAGACGCTGATGGCGGTGGAGGCTGCCCGTCGGCTGAAGGCGCGGCGTGTGCTGGTGTTGGTGCCGACGCTGGATCTGTTGTTGCAGACGGCGGCTGCTTGGCGGGCCGGGGGTCGTGGTGGGGCCATGATCGGGGTGTGTTCGCTGTCTGCTGCGGACAGTCAGGGCATGTCGTGTACGACCAGTGATGTGGAACTGCGGTTGTGGCTGCGGGACTTGGATCAGGTCACCGTGTTCGCCACCTACGCCTCGCTGGGTCTGCGGACCCTGCAGCGGGCGCATGCGGCCGGCGTCGGGGTGTGGGACCTGGTCGTCGTCGATGAAGCGCACCGCACCTCCGGTGATGCGGGCAAGCCGTGGGCTGCGGTCCATGACCAGCAGCAGGTTCCGGCGTGGCGGCGGTTGTATATGACAGCGACGCCGCGGGTGTGGGAGGCCGGCGGGGTAACACCGGGCATGGTGGCGTCCATGGACCGCGACAGTGCGGTGTTCGGGCCGGTGGCGTTCGAGCTGAAGCTGTCCGAGGCGATCCGGCGAGGCATCGTCGCCCCGTATCAGGTCGTGTGTGTGGAGATCGAGGACGAAGAGCTCTACCAGGCTGTGCAGGACGCCCCTTTGGGTACCGACCCTGTACGCGGTGCGCGGCTTGCTGCGTTGCAGACGGGGCTGCTGACGGCAGCGGCGGACGAGAAGCTGCGCCGGATCCTGACGTTCCACAGTCGTGTCTTTGAGGCGGAGGCGATGGCGGCCGGCGTGCCGGCCGTCGCGGAGCAGCTACATGCGGACGATCCAGGCCGCTTCCCTGCGCCGGATCGGGTGTGGGCGCAGTGGCTGTACGGGGAGCATGCGCCGGGGCATCGGCAGGCGGTGCTGCGGGAGTTTGCTTCCGACTTCCTTTCCCGGGAGCGGGGCCGGGATGTGAGAGCGGCGGTGCGGGTGTTGGCGTCGGTCAAGGTGTTGGGCGAAGGTGTTGATACGGCCCGGTGTGATGCTGTCGCGTTTATGGATACGCGGGGTTCCATGGTCGATATTGTGCAGATGGTGGGGCGTGCTCTGCGTATCCGGCCGGGTGAGGGGAAACTCGCCACCCTGGTCGTTCCCATCTTTATGCGGCCGGGCGAGAATCCTTCGGAAATGCTGACCTCAGAGGCCTACAGCAGTCTGGGCAAGCTGCTGTCTGCCCTGCGGGCGCACGACACCGAGACCATCGAGGCTCTCGCGGATCCCCGTGTCCGCAGCGGGAGTTGGAACTCCAAGGACGAGCCGTTCGAGGCGGGCGAGGCGGCCGCTGACTCGGACGTGGTCGAGGGCCAGGACGAAGACAGCGACGACGCCGAGCGGGCAGAGGCTTTGCCGGTGGTCAGTGGGGCGGCTGCACAGTTGCTGCGGTTCTCCAGGCCGCGGGACCCCGCGCTGCTCGCGCAGTTCATCCAGTTGCGGATCCTGGACCCGGAGAAGGCGTATTGGCGGCGGGGCATCGCCGCCTGCCTGCAGTACCTCAAAGAGACCGGCACGGAGGAGCTGAAGGCGCCGTACCGGTATGTCACTCCAGAGGACTGGGCGCCGGCCGGGTTCCCACTGGGCGTATGGCTGGCGGACCAGCGCAAGGCCTACAACGCCGAAACCCTCCCCGCTGAACGAGTACGGCAGCTCGACGCACTGAGCATGGTGTGGAACGCCCACGATCACGCCTTCGAAGAAGGCCTCGCGGTTGCACAAGCGTGGGCGGAGGAACACGGGCACCTCCTCGCGCCGGTGAGCGCGGTCAGTGCAGGCGGGTTCCCGATCGGGGTGTGGCTGAAGAACCAACGCGCCGCCGCCAGAACCGCCGTAGAAGCCGCTGCAGCGCACGAACAGGGCCAGTCGGTCCCTCCGGGCGGG
>NZ_QLLY01000074.1 GCF_003259365.1 Streptomyces sp. PsTaAH-137 | reverse complement strand
GGGTGATGCCCGCAGCCGCGGCTACCGGGAGGCCATGGTGCTCGCCGGCCTGACGCCCCGCCCGCCCGAGCAGGGAGACTTCTCCGAAGCGGGCGGAGAGGCAGCCATGTTCCGGCTGCTGGAGGCGCATCCGGACCTGGACGGGGTGTTCGCGGCCAACGACAACATGGCGGCGGGGGCGTTGCGCGCACTGCACAGGACGGGCCGCTCGGTGCCCGGGGACGTGGCCGTGGTCGGATTCGACGACCTCGCCGTCGCGCAGAGCGCCGAGCCCGCGCTCACCACCGTCCACCAGCCCATCAGGGACCTGGGGCGGGAAATGGTCCGCATGCTCGTCGGCGTCATCGCGGGCCGAGCCCCCAGCCCGCTGATCCTTCCCACCCATGTGGTGCGACGTGCCAGCACCTGATGCGTGGTCAGAAGATCTGCCGGCGGGGGCCTGAACGCGACGGCTCCAGTGGTGCGGGGCGCCTTGAGGGCCCCGCTGCCGCTACCGGCCGGTGTTGAACGTGAGCGCGGGCTTCGCGTTCCTGGCCAGGGTGTGCGCGAATTCCGGCCACCACGCGCCGGCGGCCGGGTCCTCGATGCCGTACTCCGGATCGACGGGGCCGGCGGTTCCCCGGCGGCAGCTGCCGTCCGACTCGCCGATGGTCTTCACGTAGAGGTAAGCGTCCGCCAGGGGGAGGCCGGTGTCGGCGGTGGGCCGGACCCCGACGCCGCGTCCAGGCGCGTTGCACCAGGGTTCGGCATCGGCGTACTTGCCCGCCGGAGGCGTCCACGCGCCGAGGCCGTTGCGGCTGTTGTCCAGGACGTAGTGCGTCAGGTCCTCGACCGGGGGACGCCCCACGACCCGGTCGAACCACGCGTCGGTCCACTTCCACGTGGACGGGTCGTAGAAGTCCACCGCGTTGCCCGGCTGCCCGTCGTTGGGGGCGTCCGGCGAGTAGTACTGGCCGGCGCAGGTGTCGGTTCTGCCGCGCGCGTCGAGCGGGCCGTCCGTGGCGTACCAGACGCACTTCGATACCCAGGTGGCGTAACGGTTGAGCTGATCGGTGGGCTGGTAGTTGGAGACGTTCAGCGCGAAGCCCTGGGTCTTCGCCAGGCCGGCCCTGATCAGGCGCCCGGCCAGTTCCCCGACCGGCTGCCAGTTGCTGCTGCCGCCGTCGAGGTACACGGACGTGCGGGGTCGGGCGGCCATGAGGTCCACCGCGGTACGGATGTTGGAGTACCGCTGCTCCGTGCGGGTGCCGTCCGCGTCGCCCTCGGGGCAGTCCTTGGGCAGCAGCGCAAGTCCGTCGGGCTCCACGACGACCGCGGCGCGGCCGGTGCCGATGCCGTCGGCCACGCCCCGGACCCAGGCGCGGTACGCCGCGGGGCTGTCCGCGCCGCCGGCGGAGTAGAAACTGCAGTCGCGCCCGGTGACGTTGTACAGGACGAACACCGGCACGGTGCCGGTCGCCTTCGCGGCCCGCATCTTCTTCTCGACGACCTTCTCGATCTCGGCGGGCGTGCCGTAGTCGAGCCAGATCGCCTGCGGCCAGCTGGCGAGCTTCGCCATCCGCAGGGCGTCCCCGACCTTGCCCGCCTTGAGGTCGGTCGCCGCCTGCCGGGCCGCACCCGCCTCGGGATCGACGTAGAAGTGGGTGTCCGCCGGCAGGGTGTGGTCGGCCGTCGGCGGACGGGGCGCGGCAGCGGCCGCGCTCCCGCAGGCCAGGGCCCCGGCGGCGAGCGCCGTGCAGGCGACCGGGACGAGCAACCGTCGCAGTCTGCTCATGAGTGCAGTCTCCTTAGTACGGGAGGGCGGGCTGATGCGCCGAGGCTCGGTCGGGGAGGCGCTCGGAGCGGAGGTCCGGCGGTGCGGTGATGGTGTCGCCAAGAGGGCGAGGTGCCCGCCGGAAGGCTGCTTTCTGGTAGCGCTTCCAGATGCGGACGCGGTGCGGCGCTCTCGGGGGCACATGCTGTGGCTCGCGTGACAGCCATGTCAAGAGTCGTACGTATACAGGGCTGCCCGATCTCGCATCGGGTTCTCTATCTGCAACTCCAGCAGGCCTTGCAGGTAGGGCAGTACCGGAGGATTCGGTCCGCTGGTCCTCCCTGGTGGCGGCAGCCGGTCCGGGGTGCAAACGTGACGGGCGGTGTGAACGGAAGGTTTCCTTCAGGGTTCAGTAAATGGTGCGCGACCCTTGTCGGCTCCATAGGGCGCTGCTACTTTTTGGAAGCGCTACCAGGCGATCCGCCCGTCACATGTACAAACGGCGAACGCTCGAAGGCCGTGGACGGGCGGTGCAGCCCTTGCACCACCACAGGCGCCCTCCCCCCTCACACGGTCGTGCTATCGATGGGCGCCGCGCCTGCCCCACCCAGAGGTTTCACGGCACACCTTCCGAGCCGTGCTCGGACGCTGCTTGCCGCATTCGCGCCTTGAGGAGGCCCGCAATGCCGTTCCGCAGAACATCCGGCCGCTTCCGCCCGTACCGTTGGGCACTTGCCCCGCTCGCCGCCTTCGCGTTGCTGCTCAGCCCCGTCACC
>NZ_QLLY01000073.1 GCF_003259365.1 Streptomyces sp. PsTaAH-137 | reverse complement strand
CCCTCCTGCCGGCGCCCGGCCGGACGGCGCCGGTCGCCTGGCCGCGTCCCCGCGACCCGCAGGGACACCCGCTGCCCCGCCGCGCCTCCGTCGCCGTACGCGGGGAGCACGGCGCCGCGGCCCACGTGATCCTGGAGGAGCCGCCCGAGCACCGCCCCGAGGCCCGCGGCACCGCCGCGGCACCGGAACGGCCCGAACTGATCCTGCTGTCGGCGCCCACACCGCGGCATCTGGCGGCCACCGCGCGGCTGTTCGCCGACCACGCCGAGGCCCTTCCCGCGCTCGCCGATCTCGCCGCGGAACTGCGCATCGGCCGCGCCGCCCTGCCCTGCCGCCTCGCCCTGATCGTGCGCACGACGGACGAACTCGCGGACGGGCTGAGGGAGTTCGCCGACGGGACCGCTCCCGGGCACAGCGCCGACCTGCGGGGGAGCGGCGCGGGCGGACTCCTCGACCCGGAGCTGCCCGAGACCGCGCACTACCTCGCGGCCCTGCGCCGGGGCGGCCGCCTCGCGGCGCTCGCTCGGCTCTGGCTCGCCGGGGTCGACGTGACCCGCGGCGAGGAGACCCACGGCCGCCCTGCCGTGCCCCTGCCCGGCTCCGCGATGCTGCCCGGCCCGGCGGACGCCGTGCCCGCGACCGGTGACGGCGCGGTCCGATGACCCTGACCGCGACCGAGCGGACGTACGCCGCCGCGCCCGCCGGGACCACCGCGCCCGTGAAGATCTGGCTGTGCCCCAACGAGGACCTCCCGCCGGACCTGGCGAGCGTCCTGGCGAAGAACTGGCTCGACGAGGAGGAACGGCGCACAGCGGGCCAGTTCCTCTTCGAACGCGACCGCCGGCAGTACCTCGTCGCCCACACCCTGGTCCGGCGGGCGCTGGCGCTGGAGGCCGGACTCGCCGAGGCGGAGCTGGTGATCTGGCGCTCCCCGCGCGGGCGGCCCTTCCTGCGGCCGCTGCCCGGCGGACTGCCGCGCGGCGGCGGCCACCTGGACTTCAACCTGTCGCACGCCAACGGCTACAACCTGCTCGGCATCGTGCGCCGGCACCGGGTCGGCGTGGACGTCGAACTCCTCGGCCGGGACGCGCAGGCCCTCGGCACCGTCGCGTCCACCTTCGCGGCCGAGGAGCGGGAGTGGGTCGCCCGCGCCGCGCCGGGCCGCGACCGGGACCGCCGGGTGCTGCGGCTGTGGACCCTCAAGGAGGCCTACTCCAAGGCGCGGGGCCTCGGACTCGGGCTGCCCTTCGACGAGTTCGCTTTCACCCTCGCCGACGGCAGCGGCGTGACCGGCTTCCGCCCGCCGCCCGGCGACCCCTTCGCCCGCTGGCGGTTCCTGGAACTGGAGCCGGTCCCCGACGTGCTGGTCGCGATCGCCGTTCCCGCCGACACCGGCGACGACGAGCCGGCCGCCCTCCAACTCCACCACGGCTTCCCCTGGGCCCGCGAGGCCCCGCACCACATCGACCTGCCCGAACCGCTGGGTCCTGGCGCCTCCTGACCGCGGCCCGGTCAGGGCGCGTGGACTTCGGCTAGAGGGCCGCTAGAGGAAAACGCGCCGGACGGCGGACCCCGCTAGCGTGCTGGGCGGCCCGGTTTTCGGACGCCGGAGGAACTCGGACCAGGAACTCGATGAGGGTGGAGGACGCCGTGCAGATCAAGATTCTCGGTCCGTTGAGCGCCGAGGTGGACGGCACCTCGATCGTCCCGACGGCCGGCAAGCCCCGGCAGATCCTGTCGCTCATGGCCCTGTACCCGGGCCGCGTCATGCCCGTGCCCACGCTCATGGAGGAGCTGTGGGACACCGCGCTGCCGGCGAGCGCGCTCACGACGCTCCAGACCTACATCCTGCAACTGCGCCGCAAGCTCGGCACGGCCATGGGCCCCGGCGCCCCGGCCGGCGTCCGGGACGTCCTCGCCACCCGCCACGGCGGCTACCTGCTGCAGATCGCCGAGGACTGCGTCGACGTCTACCGGTACGAGAAGCTGGCGCGCGAGGGCCAGGCCGCCTTCGCCACCGGGGACAACGAAGTGGCCGCCGCGCGCTTCCGGTCCGCACTCGACCTGTGGTCCGGCGCCCCCCTCGTGGACGTGAAGGCCGGACCGGTCCTGGACATCGAGGTCCGCAGACTGCGGGAGAGCCGGCTGGTCACCGTGGAGCGCCGCATCGACGCCGATCTGCGGCTCGGCCGGCACGCCGAACTCATCGCCGAACTGACCGACCTGACGGTGCGTCATCCGCATCACGAGGGCCTGCACTCGCAGTCCATGCTGGCCCTGTACCGCTCGGGACGGCAGGCCTCCGCCCTCGCCGCCTACCGCCGGCTCCAGCGCGCGCTGGTCGAGGAGCTCGGCGTCGAGCCGTCCCCCCAACTGCAGCGCATGCACCAGGCGATGCTCGCGGTCGACCCGCAGCTGGACGTCCTGGCAGGACCGCGCAACGGCTCGACCTTCGACCTGTTCGCGGCCTGAGCGGCCACCCGAACCCGAGCCCGAACCCGCGCCCCTGCTCCCAGGAACCACGAACCCCCGGCCCCGACGGGCCGGGGGTTCGGCGTGTCATGGCCAGTCGTCGTCGGACGTCGTGTGCCGCGGAGCCCCCCGGGAGG
>NZ_QLLY01000072.1 GCF_003259365.1 Streptomyces sp. PsTaAH-137 | reverse complement strand
CTCAGCCGCCGCACCACCACCGCCGCGAGCGCCTGACCCCTCCCCTTCTTCTCCCCCCCCTGGCTGTCACTGAGGAGCATCTCCATGGCCATCCTGACCCGGTCCCCCCGGACCGACGAACCCCTGATCGAGCCGGCCCCGGCCGCCGCCCCGCCGCGGCGTTCGTCCCAAGGCATCGTCCTCGCCGCGTCCCTGCTCGCCTTCTTCGTCATCAGCCTCGACGGATCCGTCGTCAACGTGGCGCTGCCGGCCATCTCCGACAGCCTCAGCGGCTCGATGGCCGACCTTCAGTGGATCGTCGACGGCTACACCCTGATGTTCGCCGCGTTCATGCTGACGGCCGGCACGTTCTCGGACCGCATCGGCGCAAGCCGCGCCTATGCGTGGGGACTCGGCCTGTTCACCGCGGCCTCCCTCGCCTGCGGCATCGCGCCCAACCTGGCCACCCTCATCGGCGCCCGCATGATCCAGGGCGGTGCGGCCGCGCTCATGGTGCCCGCGTCCCTGGCGCTGATCCGCCAGACCTACTCCGACCCCGGCAAGCGGGCGCGTGCCATCGCCATCTGGACCGCGGCCGGCTCCGTCGCCGTGGCGCTGGGCCCGGTCATCGGCGGCATGCTCACCAGCGGCCTGAGCTGGCGTGCCGTGTTCTACCTCAACCTTCCGGTCGGAGCGCTCGGCCTGGCCCTGCTGACCCGCATCACCGCGTCGCCGCGCCGTCAGGCACCGATCGACGTACTCAGCCAGCTCTCCGTCGTCGCGTCCCTCTCCAGCCTCACGTACGCCGTCATCGAGGGCGGCCGCGAGGGCTGGGGCAGCCTCACGGTCCTGGGCTCCCTGGTCCTGACCGTCGTGGCCGCGCTGGTCTTCGTCACCCGGCAGCAGCGCCTCGAGCACCCGATGGTGCCGCTGAGCATCTTCAAGTCCCGCACCGTGGTCGTCTGCCTCGCGGCCGGCTTCTCCATCAACGCCGTCTTCTACGGTGCCATCTTCCTGCTCGGCATGTACTTCCAGCAGGTCCGCGGCGCCTCCCCGATCAGCACGGGTGCCATGTTCATCCCGATGTGCGCTCTCATCTCGGTGGTCAACATGGCCAGCGTCAAGCTGGCGGGGCGCAAGGGAGCCTGGCTGCCGATGACCATCGGTCAGCTGATCATGACGGCGGGCAGCCTGCTGATGCTGACCGTGACCTCCTCCACCGCCTACCTGATCCCGGTGCTCCTGCTGGTCCCGATCGGCCTCGGCGGCGGCTTCGCGGTCCCGTCCCTGACGGCGGCGATCATGGAGAACATCGACGGCGAGCGGGCCGGCACCGCCGCCGCCATGCTCAACACCTTCCGCCAGGTCGGCAGTTGCATCGCGGTCGCCGCCTTCGGCGCCCTCATCGCCGACACCGCGCACTTCCAGCGCGGCATGAACACCAGCTTCGTCATCAGCGTGGTCATGCTCCTCGCCACGGCCGCGGCCACCGGACTGCTCCTGCCCCGGCTCACGAAGAAGACGAGCAAGCAGTCATAGCCCGCACGTACTGCGGAAATGGCTTCGGCCCCGGATTCCTCCGGGGCCGAAGCCATTTCCGCTTCACGCGCGGGCTACCGCCTACTCCCACCTCGGCATATGAGCCGTGTACCGCGCACCGAACCCGCCGTCGGGAAGGACGCCGTCGATGACGGCCAGCTCCTCCTCGGACAGGGCGACCCCCGCGGCCCCGACGTTCTCGGCGACCCGGTCGGGGCTGCGCGTGCCGGGGATGGGCACGATGTGCTCGCCGCGCGAGAGGAGCCAGGCCAGTGCCAGCTGGGAGACGGTGAGCCCGCGGCCCGCGGCGAGTTCGCCGAGGCGGCGTACGGCGTCGAGGTTCTTCTCGTAGTTGCCCGGCTGCCAGCGCTGGTCGCGGTTGCGCATGTCGCCCTCGGCGTACTGCCCGGCCGGCTTGGCGGTCCCGGTGATGAAGCCGCGGCCCAGCGGCGAGTACGCGACGAAGCCGATGCCGAGTTCGTCGAGCGTGGGGAAGAGCTGTTCGCAGTCCCGCTCGAAGAGGGAGTACTCGGTCTGCAGCACGGAGACCGGCTGGACGGCGTGCGCGCGGCGGATCGTGCGGGGACCGGCCTCGCTCAGACCGAAGTAGGAGACCTTGCCCTGGTCGATCAGTTCCTTCACGGTGCCCGCGACGTCCTCGATCGGGACGTCGGGGTCGATGCGGTGCTGGTAGAGAAGATCGATGTGGTCGACGCCGAGCCGCAGGAGACTGGCGTCGACCACCTCACGTATGTGCGCGGGACGGCTGTCGCGGCCGAGTTCCGGGGTGAAGCCGAACTTGGTGGCGAGAGTGATCTCGTCCCGGAACCCGGCGACGGCACGCCCCACGACCTTCTCGTTCTCACCCCACCCATAGAGCTCGGCCGTGTCGAACAGCGTGACACCCAGCTCGTACGCCCGGTGGATGGCGGCGATGCCCTGCCGCTCGTCGCCGGGGCCGTAGAACATGGAGATGCCCATCGCGCCGTAGCCGAGTGCCGAGGTCACAAGCCCCTGACGGCCGAGTTTCCTGTGCTGCATGTGTTCGGGTGCTCCTTCGGCCGGCCCGGGGGCGGCGGTCGGTACGACAAGACGAAGCGCCCGGTGCGGAGCGCACCGGGCGTGAGGACAGAGGGGAGGCGGAGGTTCAGCGGGCCTGCGCGCACAGGCCGGGGG
>NZ_QLLY01000071.1 GCF_003259365.1 Streptomyces sp. PsTaAH-137 | reverse complement strand
GAGCCGGTCCAGGACCGCGCACGCCCGGTCGGGGAGCAGGGCCCGGTCGCCGTGGTCGAGGCGGTGCAGCCGGTCGCGGCGCGCGACCAGGTCGTCGATCCGCTCGGTGAGCCGGCGGTGGACGTCCTCCAACGTGGCCGCGAACGTCGTCGGGTCGGTGTCGAGCAGATCCCCGATCTCGGCCAGCGGCACCCCCGCAGCGGCCAGCGTCCGCACCTGGACCAGCCGGTACAACTCGCCCGAACGGTAACGGCGGTAGCCCGAACCGTCCCGCTCCGGTTCGGCGAGCAGACCGAGCCGGTGATAGTGGCGCACCGTCTTGATCGTCACCCCGGCGAACGACGCCGCCTGACCGATCGTGAGCCCTTCCGCCATGCGTTCTGCACACCTTCCTGAGCGTGGGCGACCGCGGTTCCCGGACGATCACGCGGCCGAGAATATGCGGACGCCCCGCCGCCCTTGACCTTGACCCGGGGTCAACCTTGCAGGCTCGTCACAGGGCCGGGCGAATCGGACACGCAGCCACAGGGGCTGCCACGCGCACCGGCACCGGGAACAGGAGACCGGCATGGACGTCACCAGTGGCTTCTGCGACACGGGACTGCGTCGGCTGCACGAGGTGCTGGCCCGGCACGTCGAGTCCGGGAGAATCCCCGGGCTCGTCGCCCTGATGAGCCGGGGCGGCCGGACGCACGTCGAAACGCTCGGGACCATGCGCCCCGACGGCGGCCCGCCGATGCTCCGCGACACCATCTTCCGGATGGCGTCCACGTCCAAACCCGTCACCACGGCCGCCGCGATGATCCTGCTCGACGAGTGCCGGCTGCGGCTGGACGACCCGGTCGACCCGTGGCTGCCCGAACTCGCCGACCGGCAGGTGCTCACGGACCCCGACGGCGCCCTGGACGACACCGTCCCGGCCGAGCGGCCCATCACCGTACGGGACCTGCTCACCTCGACGTTCGGGCTCGGCGTGGACTTCGACTCGATGGCCGCCCCCATCCGGGCCGCGACCGTGGAGCGGCTCGACTACAGCGTGGCGTCCGGACCGGCCCCCGAACCGGACGAGTGGATGCGGCGCCTCGGCGAACTGCCGTTGCAGTACCAGCCCGGAACGCGGTGGCAGTACGACCTGAGCAACGAGGTGCTCGGTGTGCTGGTCGCCCGGGTCGCCGGACGGCCCCTTGAGGACTTCCTGCGCGAACGCGTCCTCGATCCGCTGGGGATGAAGGACACCGCCTTCCACGTGCCCGCCCACAAGATCGACCGGCTGCCGCCCCTGTACGGGCCCGATCCGGTCAGCGGCGAGTTCGCCGTCTGGGACGAGGCGGAGGGAGGACGGGCCGCCACGCCTCCCGCGTTCCAGGGCGCAGGCGGCGGGCTCGTCTCCACCGTCGACGACTACCACGCCTTCTTCCGGATGCTGCTCGACCACGGGAGCTGCGGCGGTGCACGGATCCTGTCCCGGGCCGCCGTCGAGATGATGACCACCAACCGCCTGACACCCGTGCACCTGGCCGCCCGTGACGCCATGTTCGCCAAGGTCGCGCACGTGTCGTCCGGGCAGGGCGCCGACGGCGGCTGGGGCTTCGGCATGGCCGTGCGCACCCGGCCCGACTACGCGCCCGCCGGCCAGTTCGGCTGGTTCGGCGGCACCGGCACCACCGCGTACGCGGACCGCACCCACCAGGTCACCGGCGTCCTGCTCACCCAGGTCGGCCTCTCCACCGCGGACTCGGCGCGGGTCATGACCGACTTCTGGACCATGCTCTACCAGGCCGTCGACTGACCCCGGGCGGGCCGCCGCACCGCCCCGGGTGCGGCGGCCCGGCCCGCGACACACCCACATCGCCGATCGTCACCAGTTGACGGACGGTCGATACTTTGACAGGTATCATCAAAATTGACATGGTTACCGTGTGTCGGATCCAGGTGACGAGCGGGAACTCGCGGAAGCGGTCGAGGCGTTGAAGGCCGCGGAGGAGCGGGTCGCCGCCGCGTTGCGCGCCTTCCTGGCGCGCGACCCCGTCACGGGGCGTCCGGTGCACGGCCGGATCGGCCGGGCCGCGGACATCACCGGCTGGGGCCAGCAGAGGGTCAAGGAGACCGTGACACCCGAACTGGCCGAGCGGCGCCGGGCCCAGCGCGACGACGGGAAAGAGGGCCGGCGATGAGCGACTTCGACGCGATCGACTCCCTGCTCGCCTCCGTCGCACCCGAGGCCGAGCTGCCCGACATCGCCGCCCGGCGCGCCCTGCGCGAGCAGGCAGGACTGTCCAAGGCGCAGGTGGCCAGGGCCCTGGGCGTCAGCCCCTCCACCGTGGGCGGCTGGGAGACGGGCCGGCGCGACCCGTCCGGCGAGGTCCGCACCAAGTACGCCTATCTCCTCGACGGTCTCGCCGCGAAATTCGCCCCGGAACCCGCGGAACCCGAGCAGGCCGACGACGACCCGCCCGCAGCGGAGGACGCCGACCACGCCCACGCCGACGCCGACGATCACGCCGACGCGGTCGACGCCGACGACGTCGAAGTGCTGAGCGTCCCGGAGCCGTGCGTGCTGTGCGGCAATCCGGCCGAGGAGCGGGTGGCGGGCTTTCCGCAGCACCTCGACCCGGCCGACTGCCGCCCCGGGACGCCCGCGACGCCCGCCGCGGCCGAGGAGGCCGCGCCCGTACGGACCCGGCAAGAGCCCGCGCGGCCGGCCGAGAAGGCTTCCCGGGGCGCCCGCACGGCCCGCGCGGCCGACCGGCCCCGGAC
>NZ_QLLY01000070.1 GCF_003259365.1 Streptomyces sp. PsTaAH-137 | reverse complement strand
ATCCCCATGCCGATGAGGCCGCTGCGCCTTGCCCGTGGAGCGTGGTGGTGGGAGTGGCTATGGGGGTGGTGATCCTCTTTGGTGAGCAGTGCGACGGATCCGGGCGCCGATTCGGCCGGTTGAGCGTGATCGTGGTGGGGTGTGGGGAGCCGCGGATGGTGATGGGCGTGTGCCGCACGGCCGGGATCGCCGTGATGGTGGTGGTCGTCGTGATGGTGATGATGGTGGTGGCCGTGGTGTTGGGGCGTCGTGCCGCGGTTGAGGAGTGCGGAGCGCAGCAGCCACAGGCCGATGCCTGTGATCATGAGGCCGCTGATGACTCCGAGCCAGGTGAGGACTGCTTCGCCGGCGAGGTTCGTGGCGAGGGGGAGGGCCAGTCCGAGGGCGAGGACACCTGCGGTGTGGGTGAGGGTGACGGTGGCACCGACGGTCAGAGCGTCTCGTGGAGTGCCGCGCTTGCCGGCGAGGTATGCCGCCATCAGCGTCTTGCCGTGCCCAGGCATGGCGGCATGGGATGCGCCAAGAATGAGCGCGAGCAGTAGTGCCAGCAGTCCTACGGGAACGGTCAGTTCGCGGGTGCCCAGCAGGGAGTCGAAGGTGTTCTGCACGGTGGACAGTGCCGTGGCGATCGGGCCGGTCGAGGGCAGAGCGTCGCGGACCGAGGCCAGTGCCTGCGTGTGGCCAGGCTCGGTACGCAGGTCAGCCGCGCGCTGGTTGAGAGGCGACGCAAGCGGATCTTTGGGGTAGTCCCGCAGTTCGTCGGTCGAGGACTGGGCAGGCACGTTGGAGGAGGCGAGGGTCAGGCCGTCGGCGCGGGCGGTGATCTCCTGCCATCCGACGCGCCGGGTGTCGTATCCGGTGCGCAGGCCGATGGCGGCTGGGGAGCGCAGATTTGCGGGCGCGGTCAGGTTGCACTGGAGGCGGCTGGTCGGGAGTCCGGCTTCCCCGGGGTGGCGGCTGAAGTCGCTGGATTCGAGTCGCCATTGAAGGCGACTCTCTTCGACGGTGGTGACGAGTTGCCGCTTCAGTGTGCTGCACGCCTCGCCTGCGTAGTGCGTGCTCTCGTTGCCGCTGACGCGTCCGTCGTGGTCGGTGTCGATGTCCTGGAGTTCTTGGGCGGTGGAGATCTCCGCGCGGTCGACGACGATGCGGGCGTCGACGCGATGCGGGTGCAGGACGAGTCCGGTGTGGTGGTTGACGGTGAAGTTGCCCAGGGGGTGTGCCGCTACACCGGGTGCGGTGGCGATGGCGGCGGTGCTCAGGCACGTGACAGCCGCCAGCAGAGCGGCAACAGTTCGTGCGGAGGTTGGGTTCATCGGGTTCCGTCGATTCGGCTGAGCGTGGCACGGGCCCTGGGGGCGTGCGCAGGGTGAAAGTGCGGGTCGATGGCCAGAGCTTGCCGGAGGTCGTCGCGGGCCTCTGCTGTGTGACCGAGTGACTGGTGGATGATCGCGCGGTGGAAGAGGAAGAGCGCGCTGCGTGTGCCCAGCGTCAGAGCGCGGTCTGCCTCGACGAGCGCCTCCTCGTCGCGGCCCGCTCGGTGCAGTGCCCAGGCGTAGGCGTCGTGTACCGCGATGAACGGGCGTGCGGCGATGGCCTGGCGGCCCAGGACGGCGGCGGCTCGGGGGTCGCCGTGGTCGGCCTCGAAGAGGATCGCGTCCGTGTCTGGCCGCGCTCCGGTCTCTTTGCGTACCGTCTCCTGAGCATGCAGGACGCGGTACTGGTTCTCGGCTTCATCCTGGTGCCCCAGCGACTGTTGGAGTTCGCCCAGCGCCAGCAGGTAGTGGGGCAGTGGTGCGATGGCGATGGCCTCGGTGTAGTCCCGCACGGCCTGCTTGGTGTTCCCGAGCGCTGTGAGGGCGCGGGCCCGTGCTTCCAACAGCCCGCTGTCGTGCGGAGTCTCCCGCAGTCCCGCCTGGGCTTCGTCCAGCGCGGTCCGGGGGTCGCCGGTGTCTGAGGCCAGAAGAGAGAGGTGGGTGAAGGCGAACGCGCGCTCGGTCGGCGAGCCGGCGGCCGTCAGGGAGCGACTCATCAGAAGGCGAGCCTGGCGTTCGTCGCCCCGCAGTTCCCACATGTAGGAGGCCCGGGCCAGGGATGTGCTGTCCGGCCGGAGGTCGGTCATGCGCTGGACGGCGTCGAATGCCTGTTGGTATCGGCCGAGTTGGGTGTAGGCGTCGGCCAGGACGCCGTAGGCCGACGCGCTGTACGGATTTGTCGTGGTGGCTTGCAGCGACCAGGTAAGGGCCCGGGCGAAGTCGTGCCGGCCTGCGGCGAGGGCCGCCATGGCGGTCTCCGCGTGGTCGTTGCCGGCCGGCTGCACCTTCAGCGACCGGCGCAGCGCCGTCTCGGCCCTCGCATAGGCAGCGGGGTCGGCGTTCTGCCGGGCCTGCTGCACGTACGCCATCCCGAGGGCCGACCAGGCATCGGGGTCGGCGGGGAGTTGACGCACGCGCTGCTGGAGGGCGGCCAGAGATCCACCGTGCAGGGGGCGGGGAGCAGTGGCCTCGGGGGTGGCGGAGCCCAGCGGCGAGAGGCCCAGCGCCCCGGCGGTGAACAGGGCGACGCCCAAGGCGATGCAGACGGCCGCGCTGCGCAGATGTCTGCGCCGGGCAGGCGTTCGATGGGGACGGTCGCTGGCCACGAAGACCTCCGAGACAGAGCGTGGGCCCCGGCGGGCCAGGCATCGTCGTCCGGCCCGCCGAAGGTGATGTGCGGTGGAAAGGGTCAGGCGGTGGTGCGCTTGCGGCGCATCCGGAAGCCGCCGACGCCGAGCAGGAGCGCTCCTGCCGCGGTGACGGCCGA
>NZ_QLLY01000069.1 GCF_003259365.1 Streptomyces sp. PsTaAH-137 | reverse complement strand
GCGGGCTGACCTCCACGAACACGCCGCCGCGCTCCCGCATCAGCCGCTCGACGGCCTCGCCGAAGCGGACCTGCGAGCGCAGGTTGTCGTACCAGTACGCGGCGTCCAGGCGCCGGGTGTCGAGCGGCCCCGCGGTGACCGTGGAGTGGAACTCGACCGCGGTCTCCCGCGGCGTGGTGCCGGCGCCGGCCTCCAGCACCTGGTCGCGGATGCGTTCGACGAGCGGGGAGTGGGACGCGAACCTGACCTTGACCGGGCGCACCCGTACGCCGTCGTCGGCGGCGAGCGCGGCGAACTCCTCGACAGCGGCGGAGTCTCCCGCGACGACCACGGAGGCCGGTCCGTTGACCACCGCCACGCACAGCCGTCCGGGCCAGCGGGCGAGGCGCTCCTCCACCCAGCTCACGGGCGCGGCCACGGCGCTCATGGTGCCGTGGCCGGCCAGCGCGGTCAGGGCGCGGCTGCGCAGTGCGATGACGCGGGCGGCGTCCTCGAGGCTGAGGGCGCCGGCCGCGCAGGCCGCGGCGATCTCGCCCTGCGAGTGGCCCATGACCACGTCGGGGACCACGCCGAGGGACTGCCACAGGCGGGCCAGGGACACCATCATCGCGAAGAGCGCGGGCTGCACGACGGCGTCCCCGTCGTCGAGCGAGGGGGCCGACTCGGCGCCCGTCACCAGGTCGAGGAGGCTCCAGTCCAGCCACGGCTCCAGCGCTTTCGCGCACGCGTCGACCGACGCGGCGAACACCGGCGACTCCGCGTACAACTGCCGTCCCATGCCGAGCCATTGCGAGCCCTGGCCGGGGAAGACGAAGACGATCGGGCCCGTCGCCGCCGTGGCCGTGCCGCGTACCGCGCGGGCCGAGGTCTCGCCCCGGGCCAGCAGGTCGAGTCCGGCGAGCGTCTCCGCCCGGTCCCCGGCGACGACGACCGCGCGGTGCGCGAACGTGGTCCGTGCGGTGGCGAGGGCGTGGCCGACGGCGGCCGGTGACGACGGGAGCCCGTCGGTCACGAACTCCTTCAGCCGGGCGGCCTGCTCGCGCAGGGCCGCCTCCGTGCGCGCCGACAGCACCCAGGGGACGGCGGCGGGGGCCGCCACGGGCGCCGGTGCCGGGAGTTCGGGGGCCTGTTCGAGGATGAGGTGGGCGTTGGTGCCGCCCATGCCGATCGACGACACGCCGGCCCGTCGCGGCCGCCCCGGCTCGCCGGTCCAGGGCCGGGCGGTCCGCAGCACCTCGAAGTCCTTCTCGAAGTCGCTCACGGCGGGGTTCGGGGCGTGGAAGTCCGGCTGGGGGACCAGCAGGCCGCGGTCCAGGCAGAGCGCGGTCTTGACGAAACCGGCCAGGCCGGCCGCGGGCTCCAGGTGGCCGACGTTCGCCTTCACCGAGCCGACCGTCAGGGGGCGGCCGCGGCCGTGTTCGGCCTGCACCTCGCGCAGACCGGCCAGTTCGGCCGGATCGCCGAGCCGGGTGCCGGTGCCGTGCGCCTCGACGTAGTCGACCGCGTCGAAGGCGAGGTCCGCGCTCCGCAGGGCGGACAGGACGGCCGACGCCTGGCCGGTGGGGCTGGGGTCGGGCATCCGGGACGAGGCGCCGCCGCTGCGCACGCCCCAGCCGCGCACCACGGCGTAGATGTGGTCGCCGTCGGCCACGGCGAGGTCGAGCCGCTTGAGCAGGACGAACGCGCCGCCCTCGCCGCGGACGAAGCCGCCCGCCCGCTCGTCGAAGGGGAAGCAGCGGCCCTCGGGCGAGAGGGCGCCCAGGTTCGCCAGACCGGTGCCGGACTCCGGATCCATGATCAGGTGCACGCCGCCCGCGAGCGCCATGTCGACGGCGCCGGAGCGGATGCGGTCGCAGGTCAGCGCGAGGGACACCAGGGAGGACGACTGGCCGGAGTCCGCGCACAGGCTCATGCCGCGCACGTCGAACAGGCTCGAGATGCGGTTCGCGATCAGTGCGCCGCTGGAGCCGAGTGCGGCGTAGTGGTCGTCCTGGTCGCTGCCGGACCGCTTGCGCAGCTGGTCGTAGCCGGAGGGCGCCGCGCCGACGACGACGTCGACCTCACGGCCCGCGAGCGCGGCCGCCGTGACGCCCGCGTCCTCGACGGCCTCCCAGGCGAGTTCGAGTCCGAGACGCTGTACGGGGTCCATGGCGGCCGCCTCCGCGGCGGACACCGAGAAGAACTCCGCGTCGAACCCGTCGACGGAGTCGAGGAAGGAGCCGGCGCCGAGTGTGGCGGCGTCCGGGTGGGCGGAGAGGTCGGCCTGCGCGTCGGCCGCCCGGCTCGCGGGGAACGTGCCGACCGTCGACCTCCCGTCGGCCAGCAGCCGCCAGAAGGCCTCCGGGCCGTGCACACCGGGGAACCGGCACGACAGTCCGACGACGGCGATATCGGTGGCTGCGCCACTCATTTCGTATCCTTCCGCTCACAGCCAGCGGGTCAGCAGGGTGCGCAGTTCGTCCGGTGCGTCCATGAAGTCGTAGTGGCCGCCGTCGATCACGCGGAACTCGACGGAGTCCGCGTACCGGCGCCAGCCCTGGAGGTCGTCGAGGCGCACGTCGGCGTCGTCCCGCCAGTGCAGGACGACCACGGGGAAGTCCAGCGCCGCCGGCGTCTCGCGCCGGTAGGCGGCGGCCGCCGCGGTGTCCTTGAGCAGCACCATGAGGCCGAGGTCGAGCATGTCCGGCCGCGGTGCGATGCCCCGGCCGCGGAGGAACGCCTCCAGCTCGGCGCGCAGTTCCGGCTCGGTCATGGTGAGCATGCGGTCGCGGGAGGCGTCGTGCGGGGCGGGCTGGCCGGACACGAACAGGCACCGCGGGG
>NZ_QLLY01000068.1 GCF_003259365.1 Streptomyces sp. PsTaAH-137 | reverse complement strand
CACAACTTCTCCCGCTTCGCCCAGCCCACCGAACTCGACCTCCAGTCCTTCAGCGGCCGCCACCCCGTCGAGCTGATCGGCGGAGTCCGGTTCCCGGCGATCGGCGAACTGCCGTACCTCCTGACGCTGGCGGGCCACGGCTTCTACTGGTTCCGGCTGCGGAAGGACGGCTTCTGACGCACTGCCCCCGAGCGGCGCGGCCGACGGTGCGCGGAAGGCGTTCCGTCGGCCCGCCCCTGGGGTGACCCCTGCGACAAGGCCGGGTTCCCGCCACCGGGAATGTCCAAGAACCCGCCAACCCCGGTTTCCGTCCCGTCCCCCGGGGCACTCCATACCAATACCGTGCGGGACAGGCGCAGCGGCGCACCGTCCCGGCCCGCGCCGCGGATCACGCACGCGACCGTTCACGCACGCTCGGCACGTCCCCCTCTGGACCCAGCTCAGGACAGCATCTCGGCACCCGGGACCGCGCACACCGTCGTCGAGCGTTCCCGGCCCGGGGAAAGGACGCGACGCCATGTCGGAAGCCGCAGGCCGGCCCGCCCACCCCACCGCCGTCGCGGCGGACGATCCCTCCGGCCTCCTCCTCTCCCTGGAGCCACTGCTGCGCGAATGGCTGCCGCGCCAGCGCTGGTTCGCGGGCAAGGGCCGGCCCGTCACCGGCTTCACCCTCGACTCCGCCACCCCGCTGCTGCCCGGCGCCGCCCTGCTGCACCTGCTGGTGCGCGCCCACCAGCCGCCCGCCGACGACGACGGTCCCGGGGACCGCTACCAACTCCTCATCGGCACGGCTCAGTTGCTGCCCCAGCACCTGGCTCCCGCGGCGATCGGCACGATCACCCGCGGCCCGCTCGCGGGCCGCACCGCCTACGAGGCGCTTCAGGATCCCCGCCAGGCGTCCGTGCTGCTCGAACGGCTCCGGATACCCGGCGCCCTCGGCGCCCTCGGCTTCCATCGCGGCCCGCACGGCGAGGTCCCGCGCGGTCTCGTCCCCCGCCCCTTGCAGGCCGAACAGTCCAACTCCTCGGTCGTGTACGGGGATCGGCTCATCGCCAAGTTCTTCCGGCGGGTCGTCGCGGGCATCAACCCCGACCTGGAACTCCCGCTCGCGCTGGCCCGCGAGGGCTGCGACCGGGTGCCCGCGCCGGTGGCCTGGTTCGAGACGCGCACCGGGGACACAGCGGAGACCACGACCCTCGGCGTCCTTCAGCCGTTCCTCAAGGGCGCGGCCGACGGCTGGGACCTGGCCCTGAAACACCTCACCAACGACCAGGACTTCACCGAGGAGGCACGACAGTTGGGCCGCGCCACGGCGGAGGTCCACACGGCGCTCGCGCGGGCGCTGCCCACGGTCACGTACAGCCGCGCGCAGACGGAACAGCTCGCCGGGACGATGATCCGCCGCCTGGAGGCGACGGCCCAGCAGGTCCCGGCGCTGCTCCCGCACGTCCCCGCCCTGCGCTCCGCCTTCGCGGCCCTGCACGAGCTCGCCGCCGACGGCCGCGACCGGCGGGCCCAGCGCGTCCACGGCGATCTGCACCTGGGCCAGTGCCTGCGCGAGGCGGACGGCACCTGGCGGCTCATCGACTTCGAGGGCGAACCGTCCCGCCCCCTCGCCGAACGCCGGCTGCCGCATCCCCCGCACCGAGACATCGCGGGCATGCTCCGCTCTTTCGACTACGCGGCACGCAGCGCCCGCCCCTGGAACGCGGCGTGGGCGGATTCCTGCCGCGCCGCGTACTGCACGGGCTACGCGGAGGTCTCCGGCAGCGACCCGCGCACCGACCCGGTCCTGCTGCGCGCCTACGAGACGGACAAGGCGGTCTACGAGGCCCTGTACGAGGCCCGCCACCGCCCGGACTGGCTCCCGGTCCCGCTGGCGGCCCTGACCCGCCTGGCAGAGCAACCGCCCCGTTAGCCGCGTCCCGTAAGGGGCGCGGGGAACTGCGCGAGAAGCGGCCCCACCGGCCCGCCCCCGCCGACGCACCCGCTCCCACCCACCCCGGTACACGCGAAGCCCCAAGGAGGCGCACCCCGTGACCCGCCGCCCGACCACCGCACCGGCCCCCGTCCCGGAGGACGACCGCACCCGACTGCTCGCCGCGACCCACCACAACCCCCACGGAGTGCTCGGCGCCCACCCGGCACCCGGCGGCGTCGCGTTCCGCGTCTGGCGGCCCTACGCCCGGCAGGTGGCCGTCCGCACCCCGGAGGGCCTGCACGCCGATCTCCACGACGACGGCGACGGGTTCTTCTCGGGGCTGCTCCAGCTCGGCGAGGTCCCGCCCGCGTACGACCTGGAGATCACGTACGCCGACACCACCCAGACGCTCGCGGACGCCTACGCCCTGCTCCCCGCGCTCGGCGAACTCGACCTCCACCTCATCGGCGAGGGCCGCCACGAGCAGTTGTGGGACGCGCTCGGCGCCCGCCCCATGACCCACCAGGGCATCGAGGGCACCCGCTTCACGGTCTGGGCGCCGAACGCCCGCGGGATCCGGGTCGTCGGCGGCTTCAACTACTGGGACGGCGCCGCCCACAGCATGCGTTCGCTCGGCTCGTCCGGCATCTGGGAGCTGTTCGTGCCGGGCATCGGCGAGGGCGAGCTGTACAAGTTCGAGATCACCCGCCCCGACGGCAGCAGGACGATGCGCGCCGACCCGCTCGCCACCCGCACCGAGGTCCCTCCGGCCAACTCCTCGATCGTGCACGCCTCGCACTACACGTGGCGGGACGAGGAGTGGCTGGCCCGGCGCACCGAACGCCCCGCGCACGAGGCCCCGTTCTCGGTCTACGAGATCCATCTGCCGTCCTGGCGCCCCGGCCTCACCTACCGCCAGCTCGCCGACCAACTCCCCGCCTACG
>NZ_QLLY01000067.1 GCF_003259365.1 Streptomyces sp. PsTaAH-137 | reverse complement strand
GCCGGGCAGAACCGGCGCCGCCCTGCCCGAGGCGCCGGGGACGACCGGGGCCGGGCGGGCCGCGGCCCGCGTGCCCGCCGCCGCCATCGGGCTGCTCCTGCCCAGCGTCTCCAAGGATCCGTCGCTGCGCACGGAGGCCGGACGCACCCTGCTGCGGATGCTGAGCGTCCACTCGATCGGCGACGAGGCGAAGTGGCTCCGCCTCGCGCGCAGCGTGCCCGGGCACCGTGCGGACATCCTCGCGCAGGCGGCCCGCCGCTGCGCCGACCACTGGCTGCGGCTCGCCAACGAACTGGAGAGCCGCCGCGCCTGACCCCCTGTCAGGCGGCCCGCCGCCCGGCACCGGCCACGTCGGCCAGGGCCGTCCCCAGCCGCTCCAGGCACGCGTCGACCTCCCGCTCCGAGACGGTCAGCGGCGGCGCGAACCGGATGACGTCCGGGGCCACGGCGTTCACCAGCAGCCCCCTGTCCTGCGCCGCCTGCCGCACCCGCCCCGCGAGGTCGCCGCGCAGCACCAGCCCCAACAGCAGCCCCGCGCCCCGGACTTCGCCCGCGGCCGGGTGACCGAGGGCCTCCAGTCCCCGTCGCAGCCGCTGCCCCGTGCGGGCCACCCGGGCGAGCAGACCGGTCTCCTCGATGGTGTCCAGGACGGCGAGAGCCGCCGCGCAGACCACCGGGTTGCCGCTGAAGGTCGAGCCGTGCGTGCCGGGCGTGAGCAGCTTGGCGGCCGTGCCGAAGGCGAGGGTCGCGCCGATCGGCAGACCGCCGCCGAGCCCCTTGGCGAGCGTGACGACGTCCGCCTCCACGCCGTCGGCCCGAGCGGCGAACCAGTGGCCCGTGCGCCCGATGCCGGTCTGGATCTCGTCCAGGACCAGCAGGGCACCGGCCGCCGCGGTGATCTCCCGGGCGGCCCGCAGATAGCCGGGCGGCGGCACGATCACACCGTTCTCGCCCTGCACGGGCTCCAGCACGACCAGCGCGGTGCGCGGGGTGACGGCGCGGCGCAGCGCCTCCGTGTCGCCGTACGGTACGTGGCTGACCTCGCCCGGCAGCGGCAGGAAGGGGCGCTGCTTGGCGGGCTGGCCGGTGAGGGCGAGGGCGCCCATGGTGCGGCCGTGGAAACCGCCGGCGGCGGCCACCATGTGGGTGCGCCCGGTGAGCCGGCCGATCTTGAAGGCCGCTTCGTTCGCCTCGGCGCCGGAGTTGGAGAAGTAGACCCGGCCCTCGCGCCCCGCGAGCCGCAGCAGCCGCTCGGCGAGCCGCACGGTCGGTTCCGCGATGAACAGGTTCGAGACGTGCCCGAGCGAGGCGACCTGCTCCGACACGGCCCGCACCACGGCGGGATGGGCGTGGCCCAGGGCGTTGACCGCGATACCGCCGACGAAGTCCAGGTACTCGGTGCCCTCCGCGTCCCAGACCCGGGTGCCCAGACCGCGGGCCAGCGCGAGGGAGGGGGTGCCGAAGTTGTCCATCATGACGTCCTGCCAGCGCCGGGCCAGCGCCTCGTTGCCTGTGCTCATGAGGAGTACTCGCTGTTCTCGTGGACGTACGCGGCGGTGAGGTCGTTGGTCCAGATCACGGCGGAGTCCGCGCCCGCGTCGAGCTCGACGCGGATCGAGATCTCCCGGCCGGTCATGTCCACCAGCGCGCGGTCCTCGCCCACCGATCCGCTCCTGCAGACTTGGACGCCGTTGATGGCGACGTTCAGCCGGTCGGGTTCGAAGGCGGCCTTCGTCGTGCCGATCGCGGACAGGACCCGGCCCCAGTTGGGGTCCTCCCCGTGCAGGGCGCACTTGAGGAGGTTGTTGCGGGCGATGGAGCGGCCCACCTCGACGGCGTCGTCCTCGCTCGCGGCGCCCGTGACCTCGATGCGGATCTCCTTGTCGGCGCCCTCGGCGTCCTTGACGAGCTGCCGCGCGAGGCCGTCGCAGACGACGCGGACGGCTTCGGCGAACGCGGCGTACTCCGGGGTGACCCCGGAGGCGCCGGAGGCGAGCAGCAGCACGGTGTCGTTGGTGGACATGCAGCCGTCGGAGTCGACCCGGTCGAAGGTGACGCGGGTGGCGGCCCGCAGCGCCCGGTCCAGGTCCCCGCTGTCGACGACGGCGTCCGTGGTGAGCACGACGAGCATGGTCGCGAGGCCCGGCGCGAGCATCCCGGCGCCCTTGGCCATCCCGCCGACGGTCCACCCGTCGTGGCCGGCCGCGGCCGTCTTGGGCATCGTGTCCGTGGTCATGATCGCGAGGGCCGCGTCCGTCCCGCCGGACTCCGACAGCCCGTCGGCGGCACGGTCGACGCCGGCCAGGAGCCGGTCCATGGGCAGCGGTACGCCGATCAGGCCGGTGGAACAGACGGCGACGTCGGCCGGGGCGGCACCGAGCCGCGCGGCGGCCCGCTCCGCGGTGGCGCGGGTGTCGTGCGCGCCCTGGGCGCCGGTGCAGGCGTTGGCTCCGCCGGAGTTGAGCACGACCGCGTGCAGCACACCGTCGGCGAGGCCGTCGCGGGTCCAGCGGACGGGCGCGGCCTGGACACGGTTGGAGGTGAAGACGCCCGCCGCGGCGTACCGCGGCCCCCGGTTGACGACGAGCGCCAGGTCACGGCTCCCGTTCTCCTTGATCCCGGCGGCCAGTCCCGCCGCGGTGAAGCCTCGTGCCGAGGTGACGCTCACGGGGCGACTCCGATCGTGGAGAGGCCCTGTGCCTCCGGCAGGCCCAGGGCGATGTTCATGCTCTGCACGGCTCCGCCCGCCGTGCCCTTGACCAGGTTGTCGATGGCGCTGACCGCGACGACCCGGCGGGTCGCGGGATCGAGGGCCACCTGGACCTGCGCGCTGTTCGACCCGTGCACGGCGCCGGTCGCGGGCCACTGCCCCTCGGGCAGCAGCCGGACGAACGGCTCGTCGGCCAGGGCCTTGTCGTACGCGGCCCGTACGTCGTCGGCGTCCACCCCCGGGCGGGCCGCCGCGGAGCAGGTCGCGAGGATGCCGCGGGACATCGGGGCCAGCGTCGGGGTGAAGGAGACGGCG
>NZ_QLLY01000066.1 GCF_003259365.1 Streptomyces sp. PsTaAH-137 | reverse complement strand
CCGCGCCCGCCGAGACCGCCGAGGACGCACCGGCCGACGGGCGACAGCCCGATTCACGCGCGGCGCGGCTCGATTCGCCCGCCGCGGTCCTGGCCCTGGTCTGCGACGAGACGGCGGCCCTGCTGCGCACCAAGGGATCGGCGCTGACCGGAACGGACCTCCAGGCGCGGTCGGCCGAGACCTTCAAGGCCCTCGGCTTCGACTCCTCGCTGGCGGTGGAGCTGCGCAACCGGCTCAACGCGGCGGCCGGCGTGCGCCTCCCGGCGACCATCGCCTTCAGCCGCCCCACCGCCCGGGAACTCGCCCTCCACCTGCACTCCCTCCTCGAACCGCAGCCGTGCGACGGCCCGGAGCCGGAGCCGGACCCGGTGGTGGCGGCCGACGACCTGGTGGACCGCAGCGACGACGATCTCTACGCCCTGATCGACCGCGGATACGTCTAGGCCGTACCGGCCGTGTCCGCAGCCGCGTGGGCTCCGTACGCCCGCGCCCGCACCTTTCTGACATGCAACTTGTTCCGTTGAGGGAGGCCCTGGTGGAGGAAGTCGACAAGCTCCGGTCCTACTTGCGACGCGCCGTCGGCGACGCGCAGGAGCTGCGCGAGCGGGTGCGCGAGCTGGAGGAGTCCGCACGCGAACCCATCGCCGTCGTCGGCGTGGGATGCCGCTTCCCGGGCGGCGCGACCTCCCCCGAAGCGCTCTGGGACCTCGTCTCCCGCGGCGTGGACGCCATGGGCGGCTTCCCGGCGGATCGCGGCTGGGACATCGAGGGGCTCTACGACCCGGACCCCGAGGCGCACGGCAAGACGTACACGCGCTCGGGCGGATTCCTGGACGGCCTGGCCGACTTCGACGCGTCGTTCTTCGGCATCAGCCCCCGCGAGGCGCTGGCCATGGACCCGCAGCAGCGGCTGATGCTGGAGACGTCGTGGGAGGCCCTGGAGCGCGCGGGCATCGACCCGGAATCCCTGCGCTCCACGGCGACCGGGGTGTTCACCGGCCTCTACGACGTCGACTACGGTCCGCGGGTCGGCGGCGGCGCGGCCGGTGAGGTCGAGGGGTTCCGGCTCACCGGCACCTACCTCAGCGCGGCCTCCGGCAGGGTCGCCTACACCCTGGGACTGCACGGCCCGGCCGTGTCGACGGACACCGCCTGCTCGGCCTCGCTCGTCGCCGTCCACCAGGCCGTACGGTCGCTGCGCTCCGGCGAATGCTCGATGGCGCTGGCCGGCGGCGTCTCGGTGATGCCGACGCCCGGCATGTTCGTGGAACTCGCCCGCCAGCGCGGCCTGTCGGAGGACGGCCGGTGCAAGGCGTTCGCCGACGCGGCGGACGGCACCGGCTTCTCCGAGGGCGCGGGTGTCCTGGTCCTGGAACGGCTGTCGGACGCGCGGCGCAACGGCCACCACGTGTGGGCCGTCATCCGGGGCAGCGCCGTCAACCAGGACGGCGCGTCCAACGGCCTGAGCGCCCCGAACGGCCTGGCCCAGCAGCGCGTCATCCGCGCCGCCCTGGCCGACGCAGGCCTGAGCACCGGCGACGTGGACGCCGTGGAGGCGCACGGCACCGGCACCCGGCTCGGCGACCCCATCGAGGCCGAGGCCCTGCTCGCCACCTACGGCCAGGAACGGCAGGGCGGCGACCCGCTGTGGCTGGGCTCGTTGAAGTCGAACATCGGCCACACGCAGGCGGCCGCCGGGGTCGGCGGCCTGATCAAGATGGTCATGGCGATGCGGCACGGTGTGCTGCCCGCGACGCTGCACGTGGACCGCCCGTCCTCGCACGTCGACTGGGAGTCCGGCGCCGTCGAACTGCTCACCGAGACCCGCGAATGGACCACGCCCGAGGACCGGCCCCGCCGCGCGGGCGTCTCCGGGTTCGGCATCAGCGGCACCAACGCCCACGTGATCCTCGAACAGGCCCCCGCGCACGCGAGCGCCGAGGACACCCCGCGGCCCCGCACCGCCTCCGGCCCCTCGGTGCCCTGGGTGCTGTCGGCCCGCTCCGAGCAGGCCCTGCGCCGGCAGGCGGAGCGGCTGCACGACGCCGTCGCCGCCGACCCGGACACACCGGCCGAGGCCGTGGGCCACGCCCTGGTGACGACCCGTTCCCGCTTCGACCACCGCCACGTCGTCATCGGCGCCGGCCGGGAGGACCTCCTCGCCGCGCTGGCCGCCGTCGCCGCGGGCGACGAACCCGGCACCGGCGCGGTGTCCGGTGTCGCGCGGCCGGTCGGCAGGACCGTCTTCGTCTTCCCCGGCCAGGGCGGCCAGTGGCTCGCCATGGGCCGGGAGCTGTACGAGACGTCGCCGGTGTTCGCCGACCGACTGCGCGCCTGCGACGAGGCGTTGAAGCCGTGGATCTCCTGGCCGCTGATCGACACCGTGTGCGGCGGGCCCGACGCGGCCGACCTCGCGGACATCGACGTCGTCCAGCCCGCGCTGTTCGCGGTGATGGTGTCCCTGGCCGAGGTGTGGCGCTCGCTCGGCGTGACACCGGACGTGGTGATCGGCCACTCCCAGGGCGAGATCGCCGCCGCCCACATCGCGGGCGCCCTCACGCTCCAGGACGCCGCCAAGATCGTGGCCCTGCGCTCCCGGCTCCTCGCCACGGTCACCGGGCAGGGCGCCATGGCGGGAATCCTGCTGCCGCAGCAGCGCGTGCGGGAACTGCTGGCGGGCAAGGAGTCCAGGATCGGGATCGCCGCGGTCAACGGGCCCAACGCGACGACGGTCTCGGGCGAGACCGACGCGGTCGAGGAACTGATCGCGCTCTGCCAGGCCGAAGGCGCCCGCGCCCGCGCCATCAAGTCCAGCGTCCCGGGCCACTCCCCGCTCATGGACCGCTTCGACGGCCGGCTCCAGGCGGAGCTGGGCGAGGTCACCCCGCTGCCCACAGCCGTGACGATCTACTCGACCGTGACCGGCGACGTGATCGACCCCGCCGCGCTCGACACCGGCTACTGGTACCGCAACCTGCGCGAACCGGTCCAGTTCGGCACCGCCATGGGGCGCCTGGTCGAGCGCGAGCGCGACAGCGTCGCCATCGAGGTCAGCCCGC
>NZ_QLLY01000065.1 GCF_003259365.1 Streptomyces sp. PsTaAH-137 | reverse complement strand
GCTGTACACCACGGCCCGTCTGGTCGACGTCCTCGCGCCCCACGAACCGGCCGCGCGCCAATGGCAGTCGGCCCTCGCCGCCGTCTTCGCCGACCTGCTGGCCTGCGAGTGCCTGACCGCGGTCGCCCTGCGCGGCACGCGCCCCGACGACCGCGCGGACGCGCTGCCCGTCGCCGTGGCCGGATACCTCGTCCCGCACCTCGTCGGCGATCTGCTGGACGACCTCGAACTGGTGCTGCACGAGACCGGGTTCGGCCCCGACAGCACCGAACGCCGGGCCCTGGCGGCGCTCCAGGCGCACCGGCCCGCGGCGGGTGTCGACTGGACCGCCGCGGCGGCGCACCAGACCCGGCTGGTGCGCCTGCTGCCCGAGACCGCGCCCGCCGCCCCGGACGAGACCGGGATCCCCGGTCTGTTCCGGCTGGACCGTCCCGCGCCGGACACAGGCGCCCGAACCACCGGCGCCCGCTGGGCCCGCGCCCTCACGTCCGCCCTGACCGGCACGGCCGGCACGGACGTTCACCGCGCGGCCACCGAGGGGGACGACCCGGCGCGGGCCGCGCTCGCGCGCACCGTACGCCGCCTGGCCGTGGAGCAGCGCGCGGTGCACCGCGCCTGCGCGGCGGCCGAACCCGCGGGCCCGGCGCACCCGGCGGCCCGCGCCCTGGCCGACCGCTCCGCCACCGTCCTGCTCGCCGGGGCCGCCCTGGGGGTGGCGCGGGCCGCCGCGCGGACCGGTGACCCCTTCCTCGGCCGCCCCGACTGGATCCTGCTCGCGCTGGAACGCGTCGCCCACCGCCTGGGCACCCCCCTGCCCGGCCACCCGGCCACGCCGCGCACCCGCGTCTGGACGGAACTGGCCGAGCGGACCCGGCGGGGCGTCGACTGCGACGCCCGCGCCACGAAGCTGCTGTGGTGAGGCACGAGTGAACCGGGAGACAGACATGACCGCGCACCCGCTCGTGGCGCCGCCCGTGCACCTGCCGGGCCCCGACGCCCCCTGGGACGACGTGCACGAACGGGCCCGCGCCACCGGCCGGGTCGTGGTGCACACCACCTGGGGCGAGTGGTTGTACGCCGCCCTCCTCGACCCGGAGCTGCGCGGACTGCTCGGGCGCGACTGGCCGCGCTACCGGCAGACGCCCGCCGCGGCGGACCGGTTCACCTTCGCCGTGTCGCGCATGGTCATCAAGTACACGGCCGCCGCCGTCCTGGAGGCCGCCCCGGCCGACCTCGACATCGCCTACCAGCCCGGCGGCCGGCCCGTGCTGCGCGGATTCGGCGAGGAACTCCATCTGAGCCTCGCCCACACCGAGGAACTCGTCGTCGTCGCCGTCAGCGGCAGCGGGCCCGTCGGCGTCGACACCGAATCCGTCGACCGGGAGGCCTCCTACGCCCTGCTCCGGGCCCAGGTGTGCACACCCGAGGAGGCCGGGGAACTCGACGCGCTGCCCGAGGACGAACGCCGGCTGCGGTTCCTGCGGCTGTGGACGCTCAAGGAGGCGTACACCAAGGCGCTCGGACACGGCATGCGGCGCCGCTTCAACGCCGTGGGCTTCACCTGGGACGCCGAGGGCCGCGCCGCGCTCGCCGAGCCCTCCGCCGCCGCGCCCGGCTGGTCCTTCGCCACCCACCTGGTCGGCGACCGCTACCTGGTCAGCGAGGCGCACCGCGACGGCCCGCTGGAGGTCCGCTCTCGGCACACTCCGGGCGAACTGGTGGGACCGGCCGTCCCGCCCGCGCCGACCGTAGAGTCCGCGGGGCCGGGACACCCCGCCGGACGATGAGGCCCCGCCGGAGCACACGCCCCTCGTCCCCGTACGGCGCGGCGGACCGCGCCCAGAGACGACGCGAACAGGAGGGCAGGGAGCGGGGCCACCGCGCGGCCGTGCCCGTGGCGCCCGCGGCCCGGAGCAGCGCATGAGCAGCCATCAGCCGCACGCGGACACCGTGCCCGTCGTGCTCCACGAGCCTGACGGCACGTCAGCCGCGGCGCCGGTCCTGTTCGAGCTCTGCGAACTCCTCGACACGGCACAGGCCGAGGCGGTCGCCGCCCGCCTGGCGCTGCGGCACCGCACCTGCGCGGTGACCCTCGACGACGACGGCACCGGCCGTCACCTGCTGCGCCTGACCCCGGACCGCACCGCACCCGGGGCCACGCGGCCGGACGCCACCGAGGAACTGCTGGCCGATCTGCTGCAAGCGCCGGACGCCGAGACGATCCCGGTGACCGGGCACCAGCGCGACCTGCTGACCGCGGCCCTCACCGGGCAGGACGGCCCGGGCCGGCACATCGAACAGCTCTGCTGGACCTGGTCGGGACCGCTGGACGTCCCGCTGTTCACGGCGTCCTGGCAGTCCGTCGCCGAGCGGGAGGCCGTGCTGCGCGCCGCGTTCGACTGGACCGCGGCGCCCCGGCTGGTCATCCACGACCATGCCTCCGTCGAGATCGCCCGGCACGGCGCCGCCGGCGTCGGCTGGAGCGAGCTCCAGCGCCGGGACCGGGAGCGGGAGTTCGCCCTGCACCGGCCAGGACTGCTGCGCCTCGCCCTGCTCGACGGTCCGCCCGCCGTCCGGCCGACGACGCGCGTGCTCATGAGCTACCACCGCGCCCTGCTCGACGAGCGCGGCGCGTCCCTGCTGGTACGCGAGTTCTACCGCGCCTACCTCGCCGGCGGCTCGGTGCCCGGCGGCGAGCGACGGCCCGACATCCGCGACCACGCCGCGTGGGTCGCGGGCCTGGCGCCGGACGGCGCACGGCAGTTCTGGGCGGGAGCCGGTCCGCCCCGCCACGCGGCGGTGAGCCCGGGCCGCCCCGGCGGGAGCACCCACCAGGGCGGCACCGGCCGGGTCCAGCGCCGGCTGCGGCCCCACCACACGGCACGGCTGCGCGCCTGGGCCGCGCTCCAGGGCGCGGGGGAGAGCAGCGTGCTGCACGCGGTCTGGGCCCTGCTGCTGTACCGCGCGGCGGGCGCGCGGGGGGCCGCGCCGGTCAGCTTCGACGTGCACTTCTCCGGCCGCGACCTGGCGCTGCGGGACGCCGCCGCCGTGCCGGGACTGCTGGGCAGCGCCCTGCCGATGACGGTGACCGTCG
>NZ_QLLY01000064.1 GCF_003259365.1 Streptomyces sp. PsTaAH-137 | reverse complement strand
GGCGGCGGTCAGCCGATGACGCGGGTGGCGCCGTCCAGGCGCCCGGGACGGGTACGGCGCAGATCGCGCACCAGGTTGACCCGCTTGAGCCAGCGGTCCCCGCCGTCGAACCCGGCGCGGAAGGAGCGCCGGCCGTGCACCACGTTGCGGTTGTCGACGAAGCAGACCGCGCCGGTGGGCACGACGACGTCGGTGAGGTTGCCGTCGAGGTGGGCGATGACGTGGGCCAGCGCCTCGGCGGCCTCCGCGTCGCCGTCCTGGGCCCGGAAGAAGTCCCGGTCGATGCGGAGCACCGGCAGATCGGCGTGGCCTTCGAGGACGGGCACCGGCCGGGGCACGAAGGCGCCGTCGGCGAACTCGTGCGCGGAGTCGGGCAGGGCGATGAAGCGGGGCTCGGCCAGGACGCCGCGGATGTGGCCGGGCAGCCGCCGCGGGTCGACGTGGGCGACGGTCGTGGCGACCGAGGCCGTGTTGCGCAGGGCCAGCAGGCCCACCCAGTCGGCGCGGTAGGGGGAGAAGGCGTCCTCCGTGTGCCAGGCCAGTTCGAGGGCGCTGGACGCGGAGATCAGGCTGTTCTCGAAGCCCTTGCTCGGCAGGATGTCGGTGACCAGCCGGCCCGCCTGCTGCGTGGCCCAGCCGGTGACGTCGCCCAGCAGCGCCGCGTACAGCACCAGCAGGCAGCCGTACACCTGGCTCGCCTCGGTGTCCGCCTCGCTCCAGTGCCGCGGGGTGGCGCCGAGCGCCTGCTGGTCGACGAGGTTGCCGCGGATCAGCGTGGCGTGCGTGGCCTCGTCGCGCCGCGCCGCGTTCAGGTGCCGGCGTACCGCGATCGGCAGGTCGTGGGCGAGCACCGGCGCCTCGTCGAGGAAGCGCGGGTCGTCGGCCGCCTTGTACGTCTTCAGGCAGGCCGCCGCCAGGGCGTGCGCGGCGCGGGCCTCACGCGGCGTCAGGTCGAGCGCGTGGTGGTGGGCCGCGGCGAGGGTGTCGTCGGCGATCGGGGCGGGAGCCGGCGCGGTGAGGGTCATGGCGTTCTCCGGAAGCAGATCGGTGGCGGTGGCGGGTGCGCAGGTGCGGGCGGCGGTCACAGGGACTCGCCCGGCCGGCTGCCGAGATGGTCGAGGCAGAGTTCGTAGAGGTCCTCCGCGTGCGTCTCGTGCCAGCCCTCGGGGGCGGCGACCGCGGCCGGCCACAGCGCGTGGTGGCCCCGGGGGTCGGCGAGCACCACGAAGGTGGCGAACTCGTCGGTGTACGGGTCGTCGTCGGCGGGCCCGTCGAGGACGCTCAGCCGGCCGTCGGACTCCACCCGGGCGGCCTGACCGGTGCGCCACATCCGGGCGGTCGTGCCGGGCGCCGCGAACGGGTCGGGCAGGAACCGCTCTCCGGTCGTCGTGGGCGTCGCGGCGTAGCCCTGGGCCACCCCCACGCCCGCGATGTACAGGGCGCCCGTCTCGCCGGGGCCCACCGGGCGCAGCGCGGCGTCCAGGATGTGGGCGCGGTAGCCGGGGGCGGGCCGGGCGGGGCCGTCGCCGGTCTGCTCGACGACCAGGCGGCCCTCCGCCCAGCCGCCGCTGACGGCCAGTTCGGCGCCCTCGGCGCGGGCCAGGGTGAGCAGCGCGCACAGCGTCTCGTCCGCGCCGCCGACGACGGTGCGGGCCCCCGTCGCGCGCAGCCAGCCGAGCACCTCGTGCGGTACGGCGCGGGTGAGCGAGTCCTCCGGCACGTGCACCCGGGCGCCCGAGGCCAGCGCCCCGAGCAGGCCGAGCGCCGCGTCCCCGTCCGGGTAGCCGCGCACCAGCCAGGCGGCCTCCGCGGGCCGGGCCAGCGTCGCCGCGGCGACGGCGGCGGAGCCGACCACGACGGTGCCGTCGTCGGTGGGCACCAGCAGCAGCGGGTCGTCGGCGCCCGCGGGGCGCAGCCGGTCGGCGTCGGTGAAGGGCCAGTGGCCGGCCGCCGCGGGCTCGGCGGCCTCGTCGCGCACCAGACGCGCCGCGCCGGGTACGTCCGCGAGCAGCAGGTCGGCCGTCTCGTCGAGGAGCAGCACCACGGGCCGCAGGTGCCCGGGGAGCGCGGGGACCGCGTCCGAGGGGTCCACCGGCAGCAGTGCCGCTCCGGTCCTGGCGACGGCGAGGGCGGCCACCGCGAAGGCGGCCGGCGAGGACAGCGCGGTCAGCACCGAGGTGCCGGGGCCCGCCCGGTGTGCGAGCAGCGCGTGCGCCAACAGGTCGGCGCGGGCGTCCAGTTCGCCGTACGTGAGCGCGGGCAGGACCTGCGCGTCGGGTGCGTGGGCCACCTGGGCGGCGATGAGCGCGGCGGGGTCGCCCGGGGGCAGCGCGGCGTCGGCGCCCGCCCAGACCCCGTCCGCTCCGGCGCCGCCGGATGCCGGGCGCAGCCGGCCGACGGTGAGCGCCGGGTCGGTGAGCGCGGCCTCCAGGACGGCGACGAAGCGGTCGGTGAGGGAGGCGGCGGTGGCCTCGTCGACCGACGCGGCCGGGCAGGCGGTGGTGAGGCCGATCCCGGCGCAGCCGCCCGCCGGGGTCTGCCGCTCGGTCAGGGTGAGGCCCAGGACGGCGCCGGGCACCACCGGGGGCCGCGGCTCGGGGCGCACGGTCAGCCCGGCCGCCTCGAAGCGCGCGTCGGTCTCCTGCACCACCGTGAGGGCGACACCGCCCGGCAGGGCGAGCGGGCTCGTGCCGTCGCGGTAGGCGGCGAGGTCCGTCTCGCGCACCAGGCGCAGCAGTTCGGTGAAGCTCGTGTCCGCCGACGCGTCGACGGTGAGGGCCAGGGTGCGTCCGTAGGGGCCGACCGCCTCGCGCAGCGCTTCGCTGTCGCGGGCCGGGACCGGGGCGGCGACGGTGATCCCGCCGCGCGGGCCGGTGTCCGCGCCGAGCTGGATGAGCAGGGCGACGAGCGCCGCGTGCGCCACCATGAACGCGGTGACGCCGTGCTCGGCGGCGAACGCGGTCAGCCGGGTGTGCAGGGCGGCGTCCAGCTCGGCCGCCGACGTGGTGTGCCGCGGATCGGCCGGAGCCGGCGCGGGAGCGTGCGGAAGAGGGGTGGGCGCGGTGTGCCCGTGGCTCGCGCGGGGCGCCGAACTCCGGGGGGCGGGGGAGCGGTGCGGGG
>NZ_QLLY01000063.1 GCF_003259365.1 Streptomyces sp. PsTaAH-137 | reverse complement strand
CCCCGCGGACGGGCCCGCCGCGGCCACCGGCCCCGCCGACGGCACCGTCGCCGCGGGTCCCGTGCCCTGGGTGCTGTCCGCCAAGAGCGCCCAAGCCCTGCGGCAACAGGCCGCCAGGCTCCGCGAGTTCATCGCCGCCGACCCGTCCCCGGACCTCGCCGACGTGGGCTGGTCGCTCGTGTCGAGCCGGTCCCGGTTCACCCACCGGGCCGTGGTCCTCGGCCACGACCGCGACGAACTCCTCGACGGCCTCGGCGCGTTGAGCGAGGGCACCGAGTCCCCCGCGGTCGTCCGCGGCAGCGCGGGCGGGCTCGGCCCCGTCGCCTTCGTCTTCCCGGGCCAGGGCTCCCAGTGGGCGGGCATGGGACGCGAGCTGTACGAGGCGTTCCCGGTCTTCGCCCGCAGCATCGACGCCTGCGCCGAGGCCCTGTCCGAGTGGGTCGACTGGTCGCTGCTCGACGTGATCCGCGGCGCTGCGGACGCCCCGGGCTTCGACCACGTCGACGTGGTGCAGCCCGCGCTGTTCGCGGTGATGGTGTCCACGGCGGCCCTGTGGCGGTCCTGGGGCGTGGAACCGGCCGCGGTGATCGGCCACAGCCAGGGCGAGATCGCCGCCGCGTACGTGAGCGGCGCGCTGTCCCTGCGGGACGCCACCCGGGTCGTGGCGCTGCGCAGCAAGGCCCTGGTGGGCCTGATCGGGCACGGCGGGATGGCGTCGGTGGGCGCGTCCGCGGACGAGGTGGAGCGACACCTGGCGCCGTGGGGCGACCAGGTGAGCGTCGCCGTCGTCAACGGCCCGTCCTCGGTCGTGGTCTCCGGCGAACCGGAGTCGCTCGACGAGTTCGTGGAGAAGATGAACGCCGAGGGCGTCCAGGCCCGCCGCATCAAGGTCGACTACGCCTCGCACTCCCACCACGTGGCCCGGGTGCGGGACCAGGTGGTCGGCTCCCTGGCCGAGGTCCGTCCCACGACGTCGACGGTGCCGTTCTACTCGACCCTGTACGGCGAGGTCATCGACACCACGCGCCTCGACGCCGGCTACTGGTACGAGAACCTGCGCGAGAAGGTCCTCTTCGAGCCGTCCGCACGGCAGCTGGCCGCGGACGGGTTCCGGGTGTTCGTCGAGGTGAGCCCGCACCCCGTGCTGACCGTGCCGGTGCAGGAGATCCTCGACGACACCGGCGGCGCCGGTGGCGCCGACGGCTCGGGCGACGCGCTGGTCCTGTCGTCCTCGAGGCGCGGCAGAGGCGAGGTGGAGTCCGTGCTCACCTCGCTGGCCACGCTGCACGCGCGCGGCGGAGCCGTCGACTGGGCCGCCCTGTTCGGCACCCGCCGCCGCGTGGACCTGCCGACGTACGCCTTCCAGCACCAGCGCTACTGGCTCGGCTCCGCGCCCACCGCCGCCGTCGCACAGCTGCCGGCCGCCGAGCCGCCCGCGCCCGACGACACCGGCGAGCGCCCCCTGGCCGAGCGGGTCGCCGCGCTCTCCGGCGACGAGGCGAAGGAGCTCGTGCTCGACCACGTCCTCCAGAAGGTCGCCGTCGTGCTCGGACACGCCTCCGGCGGATCCGTCGACGCCGACCGGGAGTTCAAGGAGCTCGGCTTCGACTCGCTGCTGTCGGTGGAGCTCAGCAAGCGCCTGAGCGCCTCGACCGGGCACAAGCTGCGGCCGAACCTGGTGCTGCGGCACCCCTCGCCGCGGCGCATCGCCGGGCACCTCACGACCCTGCTGTCCGCGTAGGGCACGCCGGGGCACCTGTCCCGCCGGCGGGACACCGCAAGCCGTCACGGCCCGGTGTCCCGCCGGGTTCCGAACTGTCTTGTACGGCCGCCGCGCTCTCCCGACCATGGGGGGTGATCTGCGAATTCATCCGGTTTCCGGGCCATTTTGTCTAGGGGTTGATCTGTGTGCGTTCATTCGGTGCGTCCTCTGCGCACAAGGGCATGTGGCGGGCGCAGGAGATGGCCCCCGACACGCCGAACCACGCGCTGACCATGTGGGACGTGGACGGTGACCTGGACCGGGAAGCCATCGGGTCTGCGTTCCTGCACGTCATGGGCGAGGCGGAGGTGCTGCGCGTCACCTTCTCCGACGACGGCGAGGGACTGCGCCTAATCCCCAGGGAGCTGGGCGACTGGCGTCCGTTCGCCCTCGACCTGAGCGCCGAGGCCGACCCCGAGCAGGCGGCCCGCGACGCCCTCGCCGTACTGGTGCGGCAGCCCTTCGACCTCGGCCGGGACCTGCTGTTCCGTCTGGGCGCGGTCAAGCTGTCGGACACCCGCCACCTGCTGGTCATCGCCTACCACCACCTCATCTCGGACGGGTTCGGCGCGGGCGGCCTGCTGTCCCGGCGCCTCGCCGAGGTCTACACGGCCCTGGTGCGCGGCGAGCCGGTGCCCGAGCTCGAACACCCCTGGGACACCGCGTCGTTCGCGGCCGAGGCCACCGACTACCTCGTCTCCGAGAAGTTCACCGAGGACTCCGCCTTCTGGCGCGACTACCTCAAGGACGCGCCCGCCCCCGCGCAGCTCCCGCGCGTCGCCCTCGGCGACGGTCAGCGTGCCGCCCTGTCCGAGCCGCTCGGCAGCGCCGACCGTTGGTCGGAGGTGGCCGAGACCATCGGCATGGCCTCCCGCACGCTGACCGTGCCGCGCGCCGAGGCCGACACCTGGACCGAGACCGCGCAGAACCTGGGCCTGTGGATGTCCCAACTGGTCACCGCCGCCACGGCCGTGTACCTGCGGCACCGCTGCGAGCACCCCGAGTTCCTGCTCTCGCTCGCGGTCGGCAACCGGATCGGCGTGGCCAGCCGCACTCCCGGCCTCGCCGTGAACGTGGTCCCGGTGCGCGCGAAGGTCGGCCTCGACGCGTCCTTCGCGGACATCGCCGAGGCGCTCGTCGACGACACGTACGAGATCTTCGACCACACCGCCTGCCACTACTCCGACATCCAGCGGGCCGCCGGAACCCCGCTGAGCGACCGCGGCAGCTACGGCGCCGTCGTCAACGTCGTCGAGTTCGTCGAGCGGCTCACCTTCGGCGACAGCCCCGCCCGCTACTGCGGCGCGACCACCGGAACCTTCGAGGAGCTGTCCATCGGCGTCTACACCGACGGCAGCCCCGACAGCGACCTGTACATCCGGCTCGACGCCCCCGCCCGCCTCTACGACCGCGCCGAACTCCGCTTCATCGGCGAGGAGCTGA
>NZ_QLLY01000062.1 GCF_003259365.1 Streptomyces sp. PsTaAH-137 | reverse complement strand
CCCTGCGCCGCCACCGCCGCCGCGCCCTGTCGACCTCCGGCATGAAGGCCATGCTGATGCAGGCCAAGTCGGCGCCCGGGATGGTCCTCAACGCCTCGATGCTGGACGCGGACCCGTACGCGCTGTGCACCCCGGACGGCGTCGTCGACCTGCGCACCGGCATGCTGCAGAGCCCGGACCCGGAGAAGCACCTGCACTCCCGCTCCACCGCGCTCGCGCCCCGCGCGATGAACGCACCGCGCTGGCAGCGCTTCCTGCAGGACACGTTCGGCGAGGACGCCGACGGCCAGGAGATGATCGACTTCCTGCATCTGCTGCTGGGTTACTCCATCACCGGCGACGTCGGCGGGCAGATCATGCCGTTCCTGTACGGGCAGGGCAAGAACGGCAAGAGCGTCCTGCTGGACGTCATGGTGAAGCTCCTGGGCGACTACGCGGATGCGGCACCGCCCGGATTTCTCATGGCCAAGCCCTTCGAGGGCCACCCCACCGACCTGGCGGAGCTGCACGGCCGGCGCATCATCGTCTGCTCCGAACTCAAGCCCGGCGACCGCTTCGACGAGGCCCGCGTCAAGCTGCTCACCGGCGGCGACCGCATCAAGGCCCGCCGGATGCGGCAGGACTTCTTCTCCTTCACGCCCACCCACAAGCTGTGGCTGCTGGGCAACCACCGCCCCGAGGTGAACACCGGCGGCTACGCGTTCTGGCGCCGCATGAAGCTGATCCCCTTCGAGCGGGTCGTCGCCGACCACCGCAAGGTCGACAACCTCGCCGACGTCCTGGTCACCGAAGAAGGCCCGGGGATCCTGCACTGGCTCATCACCGGCGCCCGGCGCTACCTCAACGGCGAGAAGGACCTCACAGGCCCCCAGCAGGTCCGTACGGCCACGACCGCCTATGCGGAGACCGAGGACCACACCGGCCGCTTCCTGACGGAGTGCTGCACCCTGGGCCCGGCCATGCGGGCGGAGCAGGCGCAGCTCTACACGTCCTACAAGCAGTGGTGCTCGCTGGAGGGCGCCAACCCCGTATCGTCCCGCGCCTTCGCGGCCAGAGTGCGAGAGAGCGTCGGCCTCTCGTCCCCCAAGCAAATGATCTTGTCGAACCAGCGGAAGTACTATCCGGGCATCGGGCTGAACGCCGAGGCGGAGGAAGCGACGGCATGAGCTCTCTGATCGAACCCAGTCAGATCGCCCACGAGCAGGACCTGGTCTGGCTCGAGGACATCGACGACCTGGACTACGTCCGCCAGAGCCTGGACCGCCTCCCCACGCGCCGTGGCAAGCCCGCCTACCACCGCGACGGCCGGATGGTCGGCTACGCCACCCTCTCCCCCGAGGCCCGCTCCTCCCGCGCCTCGGGCACGTTCCTGCGCCGCGTGTTCTGGCTGCTCCCTCACGACAGGGACCAGCAGCCGCGGGGCCTGTACGCCTCGGCCGCGCCCTCGGAGGCCGTCGACCCGCGGACACTGGGCACAGGGGTCAAGGGATACAAGACCGAGCGCTCGGAGGGCGGCCCGCCCTCGGACGCGATGCGCGAACTCGGCATAGAGCTACCGAAGAGCTGACAGCTACCGAAGAGCTGCGAGCGACCGAAGAAAATCCGTGGCGCAGGGCCAGAATCGGCGCGACCGGGGCCAGCTACCGAAGAAACAGCGACCATGGCTGTTCGGTAGCTGGCCTCAGTCGCTTAAAGAAACACCAGGTCAGAGCGTTGCCGCGAGGGTCGGTAGCGACCGTAGCGACGGAAGGTCGGAACTATGAAGACATTTGCGCGTGCGTGTGCGTGTCATAGATAGAAGGCTTCAGTCGCTTCAGTCGCTGTTTTGGTCTGTTAACCGCCTTTGACCTGCGATTTTCTGATTCTCGACCGAAGCGACTCAAGAGCGACCAGCTACTGGACTGGTTGAGTCGCTCCGCCGGACACCGCTCGGGCGGAGCTCCGGGAGACGCCCCGCCCGGAGGCGCTCCCCCCGGCCAGGCCGGGGCCGGCTCCCTCTGCGACCGCAGCGGTTGTCAGTGCCGTCGGGCAGGATGCGACGCATGTGACGGCCCGTCCGTCCAGGTTCCACAAGCCCGTCGGCTCCCGAGGGAGACTGCTGTGCGCAGGCCGGTCACAGGCGAAGTCCACGTTCACTACAGCCAGATCTACGTCGAGAGCACCCCGGACAGCCTGCCCACGGGCCTCTCAGAGGCTTTCGCGGGCCAGAGCGGAGGATTGTGCGGTGCGGCCGTGCCAGGCTCTCTCTGGCTCGTCACAGGACTGCACACGGGCGACGTCGGCTTCGCAGTGGAGGTCCACGACGAAGCCCCTCCCCTGGCCCCGGTCTGGCAGGACGTGGTCGAGGTGTCCTTCCGCCCGGCATCCGAACACACCAGCCTGGTGCAGTGGGCGGGAGAAGCCACGTGGAACCTGGGCCTCGCCCAGGCCGACTACCGGGTGAGGTACTGCGCCCGGGGCATGGACGAGGCCCGCAAGCTCGACACGAGGATGCCCGAGGAGCCTCAAGTCGACAGCTACCTCCTGCAGTTCTGGCCCGAACCGCCCCGCGCGGACCGCGTCGTCCGCCAGACCTCACAGATCGCCGCCTACTGGCACCGCACCGCGCGGGAGCTCCCACCGCCCCCCACACCCGAGCAGCGCGCCGAGACCGAACGCCAGGCCCGCCGTGCCGAGGCCCAGGCCGCCGAGGAGATCCGACTGCACCATGAGCGATGGGAATGGGGAGGCCGGCTGCCCAGCGCACGGCTGCGCGCCGTCGAAGACCATGCTCATGGACTGCTCCGCTACGACAGCGATCTGGTGCACGCCCTCGATGCGTCGGGTCCCGAGATCCAGCGCTCAGTCGCCTCGCTGGCCGCAGGACGGGCCTGTGCGACGGCGGGCCTGGTCGACGTCCCCTGGGTCGGCCAGGCCCTCAGGGCATTGACGGAGAGGCGCCCGCTGCCCCCGCCGTTCGATGACACCGACCGCATGTGGGAAGCCCTGGACTCCGAACTGCCGATCGCGGGACGGCCGGTGTCCCAGGCGATCCCTCCCGAACGGCCGCCCTACCGCCCTCCGACGTCTGAGACACCGGCCTGGAGCGAACCGGAACCGCGGGCCGTGGGCCCGGCGTCCAGAGCGTTCCTGGCGGCGGTCACCGCCGACGACGAAACACCGCCGGCCGTGCGAGTGGGGCGCGGCATGGCGATCGTGCACGCCTCCTCCCCC
>NZ_QLLY01000061.1 GCF_003259365.1 Streptomyces sp. PsTaAH-137 | reverse complement strand
CCCCCGCCTCACCCCGCCACCGGCTGCGCGCCGACCTGGCCGAAGGGCTGCGCTTCATCAAGAACCACCGCCCGGTCCAGCTCGTGATCGTCGCCGGAGCGGCCTCCAACCTCTTCACCGCGGGCCTGATGGCCCTTCAAGTCCTCTACGCGACCCGTGACCTGGACCTCTCGCCGCGGACCATCGGCATCTGCCTCGCCGCGGAAGGAGCCGCGGCCCTGATCGGATCGGCCCTCGTCACGCGCGTCATCGCCCGCGGCGGAGAACCCCGGACCGTCCTCATCGGCCTGGCCGTCCTCACCGGCGGCGGCTTCGTCCTCGCGGCGACCACACGGGACTGGTCATGGGCGGGCTTCGCGACGGCCCAGTTCGCGTTCGGCCTCAGCTCGCCTCTGATCAACGTCGCCCTGGTGACACTGCGCCAGCGCCTCACCCCCGACCACGTACTCGGCCGCGTCAACGCGGCGGCCCGCGTCGGCATCATGTCGAGCCTGCCCCTGGGCTCACTCCTCGTGGGCCTGCTGGCGGGCGCGATCGGAAACCAGGGCGCCCTCTGGTTCTGCGCCCTCGGCCTCGCCACGGTCCTCGCCACGACGGCGCTGCCGCTGCTGCGCGTACAGACAACAGCAACCGAGGCGCGGGCGGCCTCGGTCGGCTGAACGGCCGGCCCCGGGCGAACAGCCGCCCGGGACCGGCCCGCAAGAACCGGCTCAGCCGCGGCGGGCGGCGGCCTTGCGACGGGTCAGGAACACGGCACCGCCACCGACGAGGAGCAGCGCCGCGGCGCCGCCCACCAGCGCACCGGTGTTGTCCGCGCCGGTCTGGGCGAGATCGCCGTCACCGCCCTGCGCACCGGTGGCCGCCGGCGAGGACGACGACGCGGCCGGGGTGGGCTCACCGGTGGTCGCGTCGTCGGCCGGCGCGGACGGCGTCGCCGTGGGAGTGGGCGTCGCGGCGGGCGTGGACGCGTCGCCGCTCGGCGTGTTGTCGACGGGCGGCGTGCTCGGCACCTCGTCGTCCTTCGGGGGGTTGGCGATGCAGTCCGTACCGCCCTCGGACGGACCGTTCCAGGAGGCGATCAGCGCACTGCCGATCACCGGCTTGCCGGCGGCAGGGACGGGGCCGTGGCCCTCGCCCTCCTTGCCGTCGAAGACGGTCGTACCGCGGTACAGGTCGAGCTGCGCGAAGCAGACGGCGTCCGGAACCGAGATCGACAGCGCAGCCGTCTGACCGTCCTGCACCGACACGGACGCGTGGTCGACGAGTTGCTGCACACCGGAGCTGTTGAAGTCCGGGCCGTGCGCCAGGTACGAGGCGAGCGAGACGGTGCAGGTGCTGCCGTCGCCCTTGACCTGGAGCGTCAGCTTGCCGTTCGCGTCGGGCGCTATGTCCCTCAGCCCCGGACGCGCCGTCCAGGACGAACCGTCCGCCGAGAAAGCGCACTTGTCGGACGGGGCCGCACTGCCCGGCCCGGTCTGCTGCGACTCGAAGGTGCTGTCGGTGTTCTTCCAGCCGTGACCGCCACCGTGGGCCGAGGCCACACCGGAAACGGAGAGAGCCAGCAGCGCGGCGGATGCCGTGGTACCGGCCAGGCGGATGGCGAGGCGCCGAGTCATGGCGCATACCCCCTTGGAGCAGGTGAAAGGCCCGCCGGAGAACACGACGCACACCCCGACCCGGTCGCGGCACCCGGCCCGTACGGGCATGTGCTGCGGCTCGGGGACGCACCACGTTCCGCGACGGCACACGCCAGAGCGCGCGCAGCCGAAAGCACAGCCGGATGCAGGAGAAGTGGACGCCGAGCCGGATCGAACCCGGGAACAGGAAGAAGCTTCAATCACCCGCCCTCACCTGTCAATTCATCGCCATGCGTCTCATCCGTAACAATGAGCCCTTTCCAACGTCACGATGGCGGCCTGGCCGAGATCGCAGCCGGTTCCTGAGGTTGCCTTTGGCCTGGGAGGATCCGCCCATGGAGGACAACAGAGCAGTGGGGCGGGACAGCGCGGAGCGCGACTTGGATTGTCAGATCTACGTCGCAGCTTCCAGCCGTGATCGGTTGATGGAGCGGGTGGCTTCAACGCTTCGTGCGTCACTTGGTGCGGATCGAGCAATGACCTTCGGATGCGTCGACGTGTAGTGGGAGCACAACGACTACGAGGGCACTGGTGCGCGTGATGAGTTCTTGGACTGGCACTCACTCCTCGCGTGCCAACCGCATCGTGGCGCCGCGTCGACGGACGTCGTGTCAGACATGTCGACGATCCTGGGGGCGATCCGAGAGGCCGGCTATCGGGCCGTCGCCGTCTGCGACTACGAGGAGCTTCTGCCGGAGCCCGGTGTCGACCTAGTGCAATCTGACAGGGCTGCCCCAGGCTGGCCAAGGTGACGTCGCTGAAAGCGAGTTGAGGAACTCTGCTCAACGGCGTAGCTCCTGACAGACGGGTTCTTGGCCAAGTCCTTCATGTCCGTCAGGAGCTCCGCATGCTTGTCTACCCGTCCTCGATTGACCTGTCCCACCGCAGTCTGCGGTTTCTGACGGAGCAACTGATCGCGAAGCGGCAGGAGATCGGAACTCGATGGCGGCGTCTGCCTCCTGCTCGCCCTGGCTCATCTGCGGTGCGGTGACACGTATACCCAACTCGCCGCCGGGTTCGGCGTCGGGATCGCTACCGTTTTCCGCTACGTCCGTGAAGCCGTCGAGGTCCTGTCCGCCCTCGCTCCGTCCCTGGCCGAGGCGATGTCGACGATCCGAGCGAAGCTGCCAACGGTCTGTTGCGAGAGCAGCGGTACGTCTTCGTGAGCGCGAACACCGATCCGGGCGGCGTCGGCTTCAGCGGGGTTGGCCACGTGATCGACGACAGGAACGATCAGACGTTGAAGGAGGTCTTCGCGCTGGACGGCACCGTCAGCATGGGTTCCCCGTCCCGCCAGCCAGTGCACGAGTTGGGAGCAGGGGATCATGACCGTACTGGATCGGTACGACCGCTGGTCCGGCCTCTTCCGGAACTAGTGGGTGTCGCCTCGGACGAGGAACGCTCGGTGCCGCCAGGGGTTGGTGTTCGCGGCGTCGGAGGCCGGCGCAGGCCGTCAAGTCCCGCGCCGGCCCCGCCTCTTCGGCCGCCCGTTGGTTCGCCGGCGGGCCTGCAGGATCAGTACTTCGCGTACTTCATCCAGTCGTAGCGCGCGGTCAGCGGTGTGCCGGGGTAGCTGAAGGGGCCGGTCCAGCTG
>NZ_QLLY01000060.1 GCF_003259365.1 Streptomyces sp. PsTaAH-137 | reverse complement strand
GGACGGTCACCGGAACCTGGCGGCCCGTCAGCGCCGTCACCCACGCGCAATGGGTCCTTCTGGCGGCCCCCGAGGAGAGCACCGCCGGCACTCCGGTGCGGGTCTTCGCCGTCCCCGCCGACCGGATCACCGTCGAGGAGTCCTGGAACGCCGTCGGCCTGCGGGCCACCGCGGGACACACGGTCCACGCCCACGACGTGCACGTACCCGAGCACCTGACCTTCCCCCTCGGCGAGTTGCTCGCCGGCGCCGCCGCCCCCGGACGCTCCCGCAGCCATGCCGTCCCCGCCCAGCTGGCCGGCGGTCTCATGTTCGCCGCCACCGCGCAGGGAGCGGCCCGCCGGGCCGTGCGCCTGTGGACGGACTGGGCCGCCACCCCGTCGCCCGGCACCGGCCGCGCGCGGACCGCGTCGCCCGCCGTCGCTACCACGCTGGCCACCGCGTCGGCGCGCGTCGACGCGGCCGGGCTGCTGCTGGAGCGCGCGGCCCGGCGGGCCGACACCGATCCGGTCTCGGACGTCCTGGTCGCGACGAACCAGCGGGACGCCGCCGTCGCGGCACAGATGCTGGCCGACGTGGCAGCGGAGCTGATGCGCGGCGGGTCCCACGTCCTCGACGCGAACGGTGAACTGCACCGGATGTGCCGGGACGTGCACACGGTCGCCGCGCACGCGGTGCTCCGCGTCGAGGCGGCGGCCACCGCCTTCTCCGCCGCCATGGAGAGCGGCCTGGAGTGGGGGAGAGGACTGGAAGGAGGCCGACGGCCCGCATAGGTGCGGCACGGCGGCTACCCCCGCGCGGACGCCGCGGGACGCGCGGAGGTGGCAGGGCGCGCGGAGGCGGCAGGGCGCACAGCGGCAGCCGTGCGCGCGGAGACCACGGCACCCGCGGACGCGGGGCGTGCCGGAGCGGGGGCCGCGCTCATCGCGCGCTCCCGCTCGCGGTAGAAGCTGATCTTCCAGTCGAGTTGGCGCAGCGTCGCCGTCATGCCCTCCACCTGCGCGCTCGCGCGGGTGCGATGGGCCTCGAGCAGGTGCCGTCGCTCGGAGACCGTCGCGTCCCCGCCGCGTGTCAGTTCCATGTACTGGGTCATCTCCGCCAGTGGCATCCCCGTGCTGCGCAGGTGGTTGAGGAACTCCAGCCAGCGCAGGTGGGCCGGGTGGTAGACGCGCTCGCCGGCGCTCGGCGGGGCGTCGGAGGCGAGGTCGATCAGCCCCTCGTCCTCGAACCAGCGCAGCATGTCCGGGGTGAGGCCGGTGATGCGGGCCAGGTCGTCCCGCGTGTAGGTGGTGGGCCGCGACGAGGAGGGCATACAGGCGTCCTTTGCTCGGAAGATGCGTGCTCTGGGGCGTGCCGGGCCCTGCCGCCCGTGCGCGGCCGGGCCGGTGGTGCCGGGCGAGAGGCCGTGCGGTGCGGGCGCCGCTGCCGGTCGGGGAACGCGCACGGGCGGAAGGTCCATCTGCCGTTCGCGCGCGGGCCGTTGGAAGCCCGGGCCGAGAGGTCCGGGCATTTTTGATTCCTTCGTAAAGGTATTTTATGGAGCGGGGAAACGCAACCGCGGCGCGGGCGGGACGGCGGGGCGGTCGCAGCTAGCCAACCATCTGGTTGGTTGCTACATGCGTATGGTTCCGCACGGGAACGTGGGAGGGGGCTGCAGCCGGATCCGGCTGCAGCCCCCTCCCACGTCGCCGGTCAGACGCCGCTGCGCTCGCCGATGACGCTGTCGATGATCGCCTCGCCGTGCCGGATGATGCTGGCGCGCAGCAGGCTCCAGCTCGCCTCGCTGTCGTGGCCCGGGCCGAGCATCAGGCGCCGCTGCTGCGGCACGATGAAGGGCCAGGACGACAGCCCGACGAGTTCGAGCAGGATGCGCGCCGCCTCGGTGGGGTCGTCGATGCCCAGCGCCATGCTCAGGGCGACGGTCTTGCGGACGTAATAGGTCTCGCGCTCCTTCTCGTCGGGGATCGGCTGGTCCCGGTAGTGCAGGCCCTCCCAGGCCAGCAGGGAGACCAGGTCGCCGTGGGTGCGGTGGTAGTCGAAGACGTCGCCCACGTACGAGCGCAGGCCCTCCTCCGTCGTCGGGATGGGCACCAGGGACCCCATGTGCTGGTACACCTTCGCCATCACGGCGGAGAAGAGCATCTCCTTGTTGCCGAAGTAGGCGTAGATCCGCTGCTTGTTGACGCCGGAGCGTTCGGCGATGCGGTCCACGCGGGCGCCGGCGAGGCCGAACTCGGAGAACTCCGCCTGCGCGGCCTCCAGGAGCTTCTCGCGGGTCTGCTGACTCTTGGCCGTGGGTGTCATGGGGAGAGGGTACCGCAGAACCAACCAACTGGATAGTTGGGCTAGCGGAGGCCAACCGTCGTGGCGTGGAGTCCGCAGAAAAAACCAACTAGATGGTTGCATCGGTGGCCGGTCCCGTTCTACGGTTTGGCCATCGGAACCGCCGACGAGTACCTGGGCGGGGCCGGAGCACTACGACATTTCGTCATCACTACAGGCCGCTCCCACCCGGGACGCCCCATCTAGGAGACCCAAAATGCCGAGCGCAACCCAGCCTCTTCTGCTCGTGGGTGACCGATTCGCCGGATTCACCGTCCAGGACCACGTGCAGACCGTCACGCAGCTGATCGAGGACCTGCACCAGGGCGTCTACGGCGAGGACAGCGCGCCGATCCACATACGGGCGGGCCAGGGCGTCACGCTGGAGGACCACGAGGCCGTCTGGGACGAGTTCTTCCTGCGCGGCCTCGCCGACCGCCTCGACTTCCCCTACGCCGACCCCGCCCTCGCCGGCCGCGGCGAGGCCCACAAGCACTGCGAGACCAACACCCTCATCGCCAACCTGCGCCGCGACGACGACACCACCTTCGCCGCCGACCTGCGCCTGCACAACGACAACGAGCTCCTGCTGGACCACCAGACGGGGGAGCACGTCCAGGGCATGGTCGCCATCGAGGCCGCGCGGCAGATGTTCCTCGCCGTCAGCGAGCGCTACTTCGCCTCCCACCACCCGCAGCGCCGCTACTACTACGTCATCGAGTCGATGAACACCGCCTTCGAGAACTTCCTCTTCCCCCTCGACGCCACCGTCGAGTACCGCATCACGCGCGCCGACATCGCCGACCCGACCCGCCTGTCCTTCACCGCCGACGTCGGCATCATGCAGGCGGGCCGCCGGTCCTCCCTGACCGCGGTGGCCTTCACCGCCTTCGAGGCGCACGTCCTGCAGGCCAAGGAGCACCGCCGCGCCGAGAAGGCCGTCGCCCACCAGTCCCGCGAAGCCGTCGCCGCGGCACCGGACTTCGCCCCGCAGCCGGTCCTCGCCGCCGCCTGAGAGCTTGC
>NZ_QLLY01000059.1 GCF_003259365.1 Streptomyces sp. PsTaAH-137 | reverse complement strand
GTTGGTCGCCAGGATGGCGTGCGGGTCCTCCACGATCTTGTCGAGGGTCGCGAAGAGGTCGAGTTTGAGCGGCTCGTCCTCCTTGATCGCCTCGATCACCAGCTGGCGGTCGGCGAGGTCGGCGAGGTCGCGGGTGTAGGTGACCCGGGACAGTGCCGCGTCGCGCTGCTCGGCGGTCAGCTTGCCCCTGGCCACGCCCCGGTCGAGGGAGGCGGCCAGGCGCTGCGGCCCCTTGTCGAGGGAGGCGTCGGAGAACACCGCGACGACCACGTCCAGGCCGGACTTGGCGCACAGTTCGGCGATGCCGGTGCCCATGATGCCGCTGCCCGCGACACCCACCCTCTCGATCGTGTCGCTGCCGGTCGTCGTGGTCATGCGGTCCCCCAGGTCAGTAGTGATGCGCCGATCGACATGCCGCCGCCGAAGCCGGCGAGGAGCACGAGGTCGCCCGGCGTCAGGGCGCCGGTGCGGTGGGCCTCGTCGAGCGCGACCGGCACCGAGGCGCTGCCGACGTTCCCGTACCGGATCAGGGTGCGGTGCGTGTGCGCGGTGGTGAGGCCCGCGCGGTCGACGACGTCCGTGAGCATGACGCCGTTGGCCTGGTGCGGTACGAAGTGGTCGACGGCGGCGAGGTCGACGCCGGCCCGCGCGGCCAGTGCGCGCAGCGCGGGCGGCACGTGTTCGGCCACGAAGTCCCGTACGCCGCGGCCGTCCATCTTGAAGTGGTGGCCGCCCTCGGCGACGGTCTCCGCCGACGCGGGGTTGCGGCTGCCGCCCGCCTCGACGCGGATCAGGTGGTGCGCGTCGCCCCGGCTGGCGAGGTCGGTGGCGATGATGCCGTACGGCTGCGGGACCGCTCCGACGATCGCGGCTCCGGCTCCGTCGGCGAACAGGATGGCGGTCCTGCGGTCGGTGACGTCGAGGATGCGCGAGTACACGTCCGCGCCGATCACCAGCGCGCGGGCGCCGGGGCGCACGGTCACCAGGGCGTGGGCCAGGGAGAGGGCGTAGACGAAGCCGCTGCACACGACGTTCACGTCGAAGCAGGCGGCTCCGTAGGCGCCCAGGCCGTGCTGGACGAGGTAGGAGGTGGGCGGTTGCGGGAAGTCCCCGGTGGAGGTGGAGAGGATGATGTAGTCGATCTGCTGTGCGGTCAGGTGTGCCTGTTCCAGGGCCCGTTCGGCCGCCTTGACCGCCAGGTCCGACGTCGCCTCGTGGTCGGCGGCGTAGCGCCGCGACCGGATCTGGGTCTTGCGTTCGATCCAGTCCGCGGTGACGCCGACCCGGGCGGCGACCTCCTCGTTGCTCACCTCGTGCTTGGGCAGGTAGGAGCCGGTGGACAGGATGCCGATGCCGGTGGCCCCGGTCGTGGCGCCGGTCATGACCGCGCGCCTTCGGCGGGGCGGGGCGCCGCGCCCAGACCGCGCAGCGGGTTGAGCCGCTCGGCGCCGATCCGCTCCCGCAGGGCGGGGTCGGTGACGCCGAGGCCCTCCTCGGGGGCGAGGCACAGCACACCGACCTTGCCGATGTGCCGGTTGAGCTGGACCAGGCGCGCCGCCTCGCCCACCTCGTCGAGCGGGTAGACGTCGGAGAGGACGGGGGCCAGGTGGCCGAGGCGGAACAGGCGGTTGCACTCGGCCTGTTCCTGGAGGTTCGCGGCGTGGCTGCCGATGACCTTCTTGAGGTTCATCCACAGGTAGCGGTTGTCGAAGTGGTGGTCGTAGCCGGTGCTCGATCCGCAGGTGACGACCGTGCCGCCCTTGCGGACGACGAACACGGAGATCCCGAACGTGGCGCGCCCGACGTAGTCGAAGACGACGTACGGGTCCTCGCCGACCTGGCGGCGGATCTCCCGGCCGAGGCGCTTGCCCAGTTCGATGGTGCGTTCCGGGGTGGGTGCGCCGTCGTCGCCCAGGCCGATCGCGCTGCGGTCGATGACGACGTCGCAGCCGAGCCGGCGCAGCGCCGCGGCCTTGTGCTCGGAGCCGACGACGCCGACGGGGATGCCGCCCGCGTTCTTCACCATCTGCACCGCGTACGCGCCGAGTCCGCCCGTGGCGCCCCAGACGAGCACGATGTCGCCCTGCTTGATCCGGGCGCCGTTGTCGCCGATGAGCATCCGGTAGGAGGTGGCCGCGGTCAGCAGGACGCTCGCGGACTCCTCCCAGGTCAGGTGCGGCGGTTTGGGCAGCAGCTGGCTGGCGCGGACGACCGCGTAGTGGGCGAGGCCGCCGAAGTTCGTCTCGTAGCCCCAGATGCGCTGGCCGGTGCCGAGCATGGCGTCGGCGTGGGTGGCCGGTTCCTGGTCGTCGACCTGGACGCAGCTGGCCACCACGTGGTCGCCGGGCTTCCAGTGGCGTACGCCGGTCCCGGCGCGTACGACGATGCCGGCGGCGTCCGATCCGACGACCTGGTGCGGCAGGTCGTGCCGGGTGTCCCAACCGCCGTTGCGGGCCTGGCGCTTGAGGAAGTCGAAGGTGGGCACCGGTTCGAACGTCGCCGACCAGACGGTGTTGTAGTTGATGGAACTCGCCATGACGGCGACGACCACCTCGTCCGGGGCGAGCTCCGGCATGGGGACGGACCCGACGTGCAGCGACTTGCGCACGTCGGGATCGGCCACCCCGTCGAACATGCCGACGTCGGCGGCCAGCAGGTGCGCGGCCCGGTACTGCGTGGGAAGCGCGTGTCGCCCGATCTCGTCCGGGCCGGCCCCGGACAGCAGGGCTTCTGTCAAAGAATCCATGATTCCCTTTCTCCTCACCCGCTGATCGGGGCACCGCACCGGTCGGGCGCGGTCGAGCGACGGATTCGTGTGCCGGGGGCGGTGGTTACAGGACGGCGCCTTCCCTGGTCCGCCTGCGCAGACCGGGCCTGCGGGCCTGCCCGAGGTCCTTCCACATGTCCGACAGACCGGTGACGGTCCGGGCCGCGAACAGGCGGCGGATGGTGACTTCCTGCTTGAGTTCGGAGCGGATCAGGCCGACGAGACGGATCGCCCGCAGCGAGTTGCCGCCCAGGTCGAAGAAGTCGTCGTCGATGCCGACCCGTTCGAGTTCGAGGACCTCGGCGAAGGCCTTGGCCAGGGTCCGCTCGATGTCGTTGCGCGGCGCCCGGTAGGTGTCCTCGGCGGAGGCGGGCTCGGGCAGCGCCGCGAGGTCGACCCGGCCGCCCGCCGTCACCGGCAGCCGGTCGAGGACGGTGAACACCGACGGCACCCGGGACTCGGGCAGCCGGCCCGCGGCGAACCGGCGCAGTTCGTCGGCCTCGACGGTCCGCCCGGCGGCCGGGACGACGTACGCGACCAGGCGCTGCCGGCCGGAGCCGTCCGCCGTGACGAGGACGACGGACTGGGCGAGGTGGGCGTGCCCGGACAGC
>NZ_QLLY01000058.1 GCF_003259365.1 Streptomyces sp. PsTaAH-137 | reverse complement strand
GGTCGCCGGTCCTGCCGTTGCGGAGCGCGCCGCTCAACCGGTCGGCGGCCACGCCTTGTTCCTCCGCCACCAGGTGGTAGAGGACCAGCAGCGGCGCGGCCGGGGCGTCGACGGTCATCGAGGTGGAGACGCCGCCGAGCGGGATGCCGCCGAACAGGACGCGCATGTCGTCGATCGAGTCGATCGCGACGCCGTCCCTGCCGACCTCACCGCAGGCGATCGGGTCGTCGCTGTCGTGGCCGAGCCGTGTGGGCAGGTCGAAGGTGACCGACAGCCAGGTCGCCCCGTTCGCGATCAGTCGCCGGTACCGGGCGTTGGCCTCCGTCGCGGTGCCGCAGCCCGCGTGCACCGGCCCCCTGGGCGACGTCGCCGTGCCGATGCCGCTGTGCTCCATGGCTCACCGCCCCCGGGGCGCGCGGCAGGGCGTGGGGTCCGCGTACCGGCTCGACTCCCCTTCCACGCGCCGACTTCGTCCGTGAGGTGCCGCTGTCGCGCCGGGGGCGGTGTTTTCCACGGTCATAGGCGTCGGCTCCTGTCGGTGCTGGTCCGCGACGACGAGCGGTCGGGCCGGCGGACGCGTGGTGCGGTACAGGCTCTCAAACGCTCGGGAGGCTACTCAGGACGGCTGGAGGGACGGCTGAGCGCGGGCGGAGCGCGCCCGGGACCGTCAACTCCCGTACCGCAGGTACCAGTCGCGGCTCTCGGCCAGGCGCGGTTCGAGACCGGGGCCCGGGTGCTGTCCGGTCCGGGCCCACAGCTTGTCCGCGTCGTACCAGTGGTCCTCGGTGAGCAGGGCGTACTGGTGGTCGGAGAGCGCGGGCAGGGCGCGGCGGATCCGCGCCCGGTGCTCGTCGCGGGAGACCGTGACCGACGGCAGGGGCGTGCCGAGGATGCGGTGCAGTGCCGACTTGAGCCGGCTCATGGGCACCGGCCGCGGGTCCGCCGCGTGGAAGATCTCCGGTCCGTGCACCGCTCCCGGGTCGAGGGCCAGGGAGACCACGCAGCGGGCCAGGTCGCGGACCGCGATCATCGAGATGTGCGGGTCGCAGTCCGCCGGCCAGGCCGGGACGCTCCGCAGCAGCCGGTCGATGGCCGGCACGACCCACCGGTCTCCGTCGCCATGGACGAGATGCGGCCGCAGCACGGCTCCGCCCGCGTCGAGGACCGCCTGCTCGGCCCGCATCCGGGAGGCGCTCGCCGCGGACTCGGGCCGCAGGGGCAGGTCCTCCTCGCGGGCGCCGCGGTGGGGTCCGCCGCCGTACACCGAGGCGGTGCTGACATGGACGACGCGGGCGACTCCGGCCCGTCGCGCCTCGTCGAGCAGGGCCAGGGTGCCGTCGTGGTTGACGGCCGTGCAGCGCTCGGCGTCCCGTCCGACGTACGAGACGGTGTGCACCAGGGTCGTGACGCCGTCGCAGGCTCCCCGCAGGCTGTCCCGGCAGGTCAGGTCGGCGCGGACGTGCCGGACGGGGGAGCCCGCGGGAGGGGTCGTCCCGCCGCGGGAGGACAGCACCCGCACACCGGTGCCGGTACGGGCTTGGAGCTCGCGGACGACGGCGCGTCCGATGAAGCCCGTGCCTCCCGCGACGAGGACCGTGTCCGTGCCGGCCGGGGCGGTCGCGGTGGTCACCGTGGTCACGTGCGGCTCAGTTCTCCGTGCCGGTGACCAGGGCGACCCGGCAGGAGCCGACCTCGGTGCCGCTCTGGTGGAAGTGGATGGTGATCCAGCTGCGGCCCGCGGAGTCGCGCTCGGGGGCATCGGCCGTCACCAGGCACGGGACGTGGAACTCGACGTAGCGCCGGAAGTTCGCCTCGCAGGCGACCAGGAGCGCCTGGGGGGCCCGCAGGGCCAGCAGTGCCATCTGCCGTGCGGCTTCCATCAGGACCATGCCGGAGACGTGGTCGACCGGGTGGTCGAACAGGACGGGGTGCTCCGGATCGATGCGCAGCGGCAGCACTCCGTCGGCCACGGAGGTGCCGAGCACGACGTCGAACTCGCAGTCCCTGCCGACGAGCCGGGGATCGACGGACTGGACCGCGGGGCGCGAGGCGCGCGCTCCGACGCGGTCGCCGCGCAGCCGTTCGTAGACGGCCGGAGAGACGCACTGGCCCTTCAGGTGGCCCACGCCCACGCGCTCGCCGTCGCGGAGGGCGACGACGTCGTATCCGTAGGAACTGACGTTGCCCGCGCGGAGTTTGACCTCGGCCAGGCTCATGTCGAGGACGACGTGGGCGGGCCGGCCGGGGCGCGACAGCCGGACTCCGGCCTCGTCCACCTGGAAGGAGGTGCGCGTGGTGAGGAACTGGTGCGTCATGGGGACGTGCAGGGCCTCGTGGGCAAGCAGCAGGCACGACTGGCGAATCGATTCAGCGAAGAGCATCGGGTCGTGCCACGTGTCGGCGACGGCCCCGTAGTAGCCGTGCCCCCGGGACCACTGGGCGCCGAGCCGGTACGACGTGCCTTCCGTGCTCCGCCACCCGGTCACGAGGACCTCGGAGACCGCGGCCCGGTGCACCAGGCTGCGCGGCACGGTCTGTTCGAAGAGTTCGGTGTCGCGGTCCAGACCTACCCGGCAACTCGGACGGTCGGTTTGTATCAGAGCACCCACCTTGAACCCCCTGGCTGAGACGTCGATCTGAAGAAAACGCGTCCTGAGCAGAACAAATGGCGAGCAACGAGGCCCCAAGTGCAGCGCGAAGCAGCTAGAGAATACCAGTCGACTGGTTTTTTTCTGTTAGCCGGAGGCAAATTGGGTACCCGATGGGGTCGGGAATCCGCGGGACGGTGCGCGGCCGCCCCGGCCCCGAGCCGGACCCGGGCGGGTGAATGCCGAAGTGAGGGGCCACGTGGCGTGCCGCCGTCGCCCCGACGTCACCGGCGGGCCTTCGCACTTTCATCTCGCCGCACGGAAAGTTTCGCGTCAAAAAGTGTGCGGGACGGGCCGGTTGACGCCCTCTCAGCCAGGGGCCGGCAGGCCGCCTCGCGTCACAGCCGGGAGCCGCCGGAGGCGTCGATGCACTGTCCGGTGATCCACCGCGACGCGTCCGACGCCAGGAACAGGACGATGTCGGCCACGTCCTCGGGCTGCCCCAGCCGGTTGAAGACGGACCATGCGGCCAGTTCGTCCGTGGCCTTCGCGTGGAGCCGCTTCCCGGCGTTCATGTCGGTCTCGACGAACCCGGGGCGCACCGCGTTCACGGTGATGTTCCGTTGCCCCATCTCCTTGGCGAGGGCCAGGGTGAAGGTGTCCACGGCGCCCTTGCTCATCGAGTACACGAGGGACTCGGGGTAGGCCAGCCGCGTCGCGGCCGACGACACGTTGATGATGCGGCCGCCGTCGTGGATGCGCTTGACCGCCTGCTGCGCCACGAAGACCAGCGACTTGGTGTTCACCGCGAAGATCCGGTCGAAGAGCTCCGGTGTC
>NZ_QLLY01000057.1 GCF_003259365.1 Streptomyces sp. PsTaAH-137 | reverse complement strand
ACCAGATCCTTTTTCCGTTCCGTTTCCGGTTTCGGATTTTGTTTCCGGTGGCCGTTGGAGGGCCTTTGCCTTTCGGCTGATCCGACTTTATCAGAAGTTTTTGGCCGGTCTGACCGGCTGTTGCTTTCTGAATTAGTCAGAGAGCTTCTCGAAAGAAAGTTTTTCGTGAAGCGCGATAGATGCTAACCGTTGCAAGTGAACCTGTCGAGTTCGGGGCAACTGTTCGAATCTACCTCCCCGTCCAGTCCGTGTCAACGGTCTTTCCGGGGCGAAGAGGAGACTAGCAGGTCAGAGAGGCCGGGTGCACATCAAGCCGCTGTCGGCAGCAGCGCACTGCGTTCGGACTCGGCGACATCGCCGGTCTCGCCCTCTCGGGTGGCGCGGCCACCAAGGACGTAGACGTATGTGAGGAAGGCGATTTCGGCGGCGATGCCGATACCGATGCGGGCCCAGGTCGGGAGGCCCGAGGGGGTGACGAAGCCTTCGATGGCGCCCGAGATGAAGAGGACGAGGGCCAGGCCGATGGCCATGCCCAGGGCCGCTCGGCCCTCTTCCGCGAGGGCAGTGCGGCGGGTGCGCGGGCCCGGGTCGATGACCGTCCAGCCGAGACGGAGGCCGGTGCCGGCGGCGACGAAGACCGCGGTCAGTTCGAGGAGGCCGTGCGGGAGGATCAGGCCGAGGAAGGTGTCGAGGCGGCCCGCTGAGGTCATGAGGCCGATGCCCACACCGACGTTGAGCATGTTCTGGAAGAGGATCCAGAGGACCGGCAGGCCCAGGAAGACGCCCAGGACCAGGCACATCGCGGCCGCCTGGGCGTTGTTCGTCCAGACCTGGGCCGCGAAGGAGGCCGCCGGGTGGCTCGAGTAGTACGTCTCGTACTGGCCGCCGGGGCGGGTCATCTCGCGGAGCTCCGCGGGGGCGGCTATGGAGGCCTGGACGTCGGGGTGGGTGCCGATCCACCAGCCGATCAGGGCGGCTATCGCCGTGGAGATGAGCGCCGTGGGCACCCACCAGTGGCGGGCTCGATAGACCGCTGCCGGGAAACCGCGCGTCAAGAAGTCGGTCACGTCGCGCCATGAAGCGCGGCGAGTTCCTGTCACGGCGCTACGCGCGCGTGCCACGAGTTGAGTGAGGCGTCCGACGGTCCGAGGATCCGGTGCGCTGGACTGGATCAGGGAGAGATGAGTGGCCGTGCGCTGGTAGAGCGTGACCAGTTCGTCCGCCTCCGTGCCGGTCAGGCGGCGGCGTCGGCGCAGCAGGGCGTCCAGTCGGTCCCACTCTGCACGGTGGGCGGACACGAAGACGTCGAGGTCCATCCGGTCTGCTGCTCCTCGCTTTCCGGCACCTGTGCGGCGCGATGTGCCCTCAGCTTGGCAGACTGGCGGTTCCTAGGGCAGGTCAGGGAAGGGTGGGTGGCCGGTGTGAGTGAGCTGGTGACGGGCGAGGCGGTGGCTCTGGAGCTGCGGCCCGCGAAACTGCCGAGCCGGGCACTCGCCGTGCTCATCGATCTCGCCGTGGCCTTCGCGGTCTACATCGCCGTGACGATGGCGATCGTGGCGGCCACGGCCTCGCTGGACGACGCCGCCGCGGCCGCGGTGGCCGTGACCACGTTCCTGCTGGTCCTGGTCGGGGTTCCGATCGCGGTGGAGACGCTGAGCCGGGGTCGGTCGCTGGGCAAGCTCGCGTGCGGGCTGCGGGTCGTGCGGGACGACGGTGGGCCGATCCGCTTCCGGCACGCGCTGGTGCGGGGGGCCGTCGGCGTGGTCGAGATCCTGATGACTTTCGGAGTCGTGGCCTGTATCGCCTCCCTGGTGTCCGCGCGCGGGCGTCGGGTCGGCGACGTCGTCGCCGGGACGCTCGTCGTGCGGGAGCGGGTGCCCACCGGGCAGGCCGCGTTCGTACCGGCGCCGCCGCCGTGGCTCGTGGGGCGGTTCGCGCAGCTCGACCTGTCGGCCGTGCCCGAGGGGCTGTGGCTCGCGGTGCGGCAGTACCTGACGCGGATGGGGCAGCTCGACCCGCAGGTGGGGCAGGGCATGGCCGCGCGGCTCGCGGCCGATGTCGCCGCGCACACCGGCGCTCCGGTGCCGACGGACGTGCCGCCCGCCGCGTTCCTGGCCGCCGTGGTGCACGAGCGGCAGTCGCGGGAGGCTCAGCGGGCCTTCGGTGCGTCGCAGCACGCCGGGGGGCCCGTGGGTCCGGCGGGATACTCCCCCGCGGGCGCTCCGGCCTACGCGGCTCCGTCCTACCCCGCTCCGTACACCCCGCCCGCGGCGCCCGTCGCTCCCGCGCCGGACGCGTTCAGCAAGCCACCCGCTCCCACTTCTGCTCCCGGCGACCGGGACGGTGGGGCCGAGCCGCCGGCCACCGGGTTCGCTCCCCCGGCCTGAGGCGCCCGGCGTCAGGTCTCAGGTGAACACCGAGGGCGGTGTCTCGAGGTCTTCCAGCTCGACGCCGGGGGCCGAGAGGACCACGTCGCCGCTGACGTGAACGGTGGCCTGCTCGCCGGTGTCCAGGGCTGTGACCTGGTACGCGTCCACGGTCAGGGGTCCGTTGTCAGTGGCGTGTGCTTCGCTGTTCAGCAAGGTCCAGGACTGGTCCACGGTGCGCGGGGCCAGGACCGGATCGGTGAGGGCGACAAGGCGGACACGGGTCACGGGGGAGGCGGGGGTGAGGTTCAGCAGACGCGTCGTGGCGATGAGGAACGCGGGGGACGTACCCGTGAACGCGTGCGCGGGAGCGTTTCCTTCGGTGGCGTGCGTGCCGGTGGGGTCGGTGCGTACCCAGGTGACGCCGTCGAGAGCGGCGCCGCGGACCTGCCAGCAGGACGCGGTGAGTTCGAGGCGGATGGGGCGGCCGAGTTCGTCCAGGGCGAGGTCGATCGAGCCGGCGTGGTCGCCGGAGGGGGTGGTGCGTTGAGCGACGTAGCGCCAGCCGGACGGGCCGGGCGCGCAGTGGAAGTGTTCTTCGCCGAGGGGGGTGTGATCGTGCGGATCGTGGAGCGAATAGCGGCCGCGGGGCATGGGCTTCGTGGGGTCCTCTGTCTGGCCTGGTGACGGCCGCCGTCACCGGTCCGGGTGCGGGTCGGACGGTTCGTGGCGGCGTCGAAGGACGTGCCCACCGTAGCCAGCGGTGCGGCAGGTACGGGACAGGCCCCCGGCACGGGGGTGCGGGGGCCTGTCCTGGCAGTCGACTCCGGCGCGGTGCTGCCGCCGGCGAGGGTGCTCAGTAGCGGTAGTGGTCCGGCTTGTACGGGCCCTCGACCTCGACACCGATGTACGAGGCCTGCTCCGGGCGGAGCGTCGTCAGCTTGACGCCGAGCGAGTCCAGGTGGAGCCGGGCGACCTTCTCGTCGAGGTGCTTGGGCAGCACGTACACGTCGGTCGGGTACTCCGACGGCTTCGTGAACAGCTCGATCTGGGCCAGCGTCTGGTCCGCGAACGAGTTGGACATCACGAACGACGGGTGGCCGGTGGCGTTGCCCAGGTTCAGCAGGCGGCCCTCGGACAGCACGATGAT
>NZ_QLLY01000056.1 GCF_003259365.1 Streptomyces sp. PsTaAH-137 | reverse complement strand
GGGGGCTTTCGGAGAGCCGCCAGGACGCCCTCGACGCGATCGACCCCGGCTGGTGCCCAGCCTGGGACACCGCCTGGCAACGCTCCTACCGACTCGCGAAGAATCACCTCGACGCCGGCGGGACACTCCCCCACAGCGGGCCTGGGGTGCTGGTCGTGCAGGGCGAGGACCTCGGCGCATGGGTACACGCGCAACGCCTCGGGTGGAACAAACTCGGAACCGCGCAACAATGGCTGCTCGAAAGCGTCCTCGGCGTTGAAGAGGCCTCAGAGGACGAACAGCCGGTACGACGCACCCAGAACGACAAATGGCTGCTCAACCTGACCGCCGCACAACGCTTCCACGCCCGCGAAGGGCATCTGCAGGTACCCCGCAAACACACCGAGCTCGTCCCCCCGGAAGAGGCCGGCCGTGGGGCGTTGGGAGCCGAGACAGACGGCGACGGCGTACCCGTCGCACTCGGCATGTGGCTCACCAACGTACGCAGGCGCGCCCACAAACTCACCGCACAACGACGCAACGACCTCAACCAACTCGGCATCCGCTGGTAGCCGGACGACTCAACAGCCTGCCCTGTTCCATGGCCGCCCTGCCGAACCGTCCGCGACGGCGACTCGGTCGCGGCTATCCGGCCCTGAGCCCCGCCTGTCGGAGCGTCAGTGCCGAGAGGCTCTCGATGGTGTCCGGGTCGCGGCGGCGCCAGGCTTCGGCCAGGCCGCCGGGCGGCGTCGGGATCGTTGTCAGCGGGCGCTGCGGGCCGGTGAGTGCGCGCAGGGCCAGCAGGTCCGCGCCGCCGGGGGTGCTGAGGAGGCGGCGGGTGGTGGCGGTGCGCCGCATCCAAAGCAGGCGGGGGACGAGCCACACGAACACGATGAGCGCGGTCGGGAGCAGGATCAGGGCGAGTGTGGTGAGCGTGGCGACATGCCCCACGGTGTCCTGCAGCGACTGCCCGGCGTCGGAGAGGGCGGTGCCGGAGTCGGCGGCGGACTTCAGCGGTGTTTTCAGGGAGTTACCGACGAGGGGGACCTTCGAGGCGGCGTCCCCCGCGCGGTCCAGGCTGGAAGCGAGGCTGTCGCCCGCGCTCTGTGCCTTCCGCCCCGGTTCGGCCAGCGTCAGTATGGCCTGCCGGACGGTCAGGGCGAAGGTCACCGTGGCGGCGATCAGGAGCAGTGCGATCAGGTCGGCGACGAGTTGGCGGGTTCGGCGAGCAGGCGTTTGGGCGTAGAGACGCATGGGCGATGCTCCCGTTCCGGCGCTGGCGTCGATGGGCAGGCTGACTCCGACTCCTGTACCCGGCGGGGTGACGTCTTGCACCATCGCGCCCGGGGAGTACTCCTGCGGCGGGCAGCAGCGGTCGAGTGCCTCGGGAGCCGGCCTATCTGCGGGCCACCGCCAGCGCGGCCGCCACGAACGCCGGGACCAGCGGGCGGTCGTCGCGCGGCGACCAGGCGATCACGATGCGGCTCTCGGGAGCGTCGAGCACCGGCACGCAGACCACACCCTGCGGCGCCGGCGACACCAGGGAGCGCGGCAGCACGGCGGCCGTGCGGCCGATGGCGACCAGCGAGTACAGCTGGGCGATGTCGGTCACCTCGGGCCCGGTGCCGCTCTGGTGCGCGTGCCGGGCGCCTTGCGGCACCTCCCTCCAGCGGGGCATCGTCTCGCCCTCGAGGTCGGCGAGACGCAGCGCGGACCGGGTGGCCAGTCGATGATCGGCGGGCAGCACCGCCACGCGCTCCTCGACACTGAGTGTTTCGTGGTCCAGTCCCTCGAGATCGTCGAACGGCGCGTACAGCAGAGCCACGTCGGCCTGGCCCGAGCGCAGGCGGTCGACCCGGTCGGCCGGTCCGCTGAAGATGATCTCGACGCGCTCGGCGTCCGGCTCCTGGGCGTACCGGGCGAGGATCGCCGAGAGCAGCCCGGCGTCACCGCCCGGCTTGAGCACCAGCCGCAGTCCGCCACCGAGCCCGGCGGCCCGGCGCGTGTGGTCGACCGCTGAGCTGACGGCGTCCAGGGCGTACCGGCCGTGTCGCAGCAGTGCTTCGCCTGCCGGTGTCAGGGCGACCTGGCGGCTGGAGCGCGCGAAGAGCTGCACGCCCAGCCGCCTCTCGATGCGCGCCACCGCCTTGGACAGGGCGGGCTGCGCGATCGCCAGACGCTCGGCGGCGCGGCCGAAGTGCAGCTCCTCGGCGACGGCGACGACGTATTCGATCTCCCGGGTCTCCAGCTCAGCCATGCCTCAAGGATATCGATCGAGAGCGAACAGGACTTGGACAGGCCGCGGTCCGGATTGTTTCCATGGCTGCATGATTCAGCACACGATGCTCGTCTCCTTCGAGAACCCGACCCCCGACGCCGACCTTGACCAATTCCTCCAGGACATCGAAAAGGTGATGCTGGACTCCGGGCACGTCCGCACGGTGGCCGCCGCGCGCCACATTCCCGTACCCGGCGAGGAGGAGATCCCGGCCCTGATCGCGACGGCGGTGATCCAGTTCGGGGTCGCCGATCTGCCCGCGCTCGGCGCGGCGTTCCAGGCGCCCGGAGTGGAAGAGATCATCGGCCGCTGGCAGGCGGAGCACCCGTACCAGGTGGCGTTCGTGAATCACACGCCGCTCGGCTGACCTACCGGCACCGGTCCTGCCCCTGCATGCTCCGGGTCGCGGGCAGGGAGCTATCGAAGCGACCGAAGCGACCGAGGTTCCGGACGTCGGCGTTCCGGTCAGGTTGTCGTGGGCCAGGAGCGCAGTAGGTCCGCGATTCGGCCGGCGCCGCAGCCGGCCGGGTCGAGCAGCAGGTCGCGCAGGGCGGCCGCGTCCTCGCGGGTGGGCTTGACGGTGATGCCGGACGCTTCGAGGTACATGACTCCGGTGGCGGCGGCGACCGCCAGGTTCGAGTGCTCCAGCCAGCGACAGCGCCCCAGGATGTGGACGAGGGTGGCGGCACGCGCGTACGGCCCGTCGTACACGGGTCGGCCGAGCAGTTCGGCACGGTGCGCGGCGACGGCCGCGACCGGGACGCCGTAGTCGTCCGGTGCCGGGTCCCCCGCCCCGGCGGCCTCGGCGACCTGCAGGATCCAGGGGACGTCGATGTGCAGTTCCATTACGCGGCGTGCGCCCCCGGCCCGCCGCGCCCGGCGGCGTTCTCGGCCTCGTCGAACAGTGCCTGGTGTTCGTCCAGGAAACCGCGGGCAGCCGCGAGGCCCCGGGCGCGCAGCCCGCTGACGTCGTCGAGCACGAGCCGCGCCAGATAGTCGCCGATGGGCAGGCCCATCTCCTTCGCGCGCGCCTTCGCGAGTTCGACGATCTCGTCGTCGACGCGGGCGCCCAGCTGTGTCTTGGCCATACCCATCACGGTAACAGGTGTTACCAGGGGTGGGGGGGCCGGGCGCGAGGAAGGGGCGACGCCGGTACCGGACCGTCGTCGCCCCTCCCCCATGCTGTCCGGCGCGCTACGCGTCCCTGCGGCCCGGCAGGTACTGGTCCAGGACGACCGCGAGGAACTTGGTGTGGTCCGGCAGTCCGGACTCCCGTACCAGGTTGTCGATGATCGCCCGCTGCGCGCGGGTCGGCTTGTACTGCAGTTGTACGGGGCCGAGGCCGCGCAAATCGGTGTCGTCGGGCTTGACCGTCACGGCGAACAGCTTGGACTGGAACTTGGGCGCTCGCCGGGCGTCCTCGACGACCTGTGCGATGCCCTTCTCCGCCGCCGCCTCCACGGCCATCAGCACGATCTGGGTGTGCGTGATGTCGGTCTGCTTGCGGTGCTTGCGGAAGCGCGCCGCGACGTTCTGGGACACGTAGAAGCCGACGGGCTTCGCGGTGTCCGCGTCGCTCAGCGGCTCGGGCTCCTGCACAGGCTCCCGTGCGGGCTGCGGAATCACCGTCGGCGCGGCGGCGGCCGGGGCGGGCATCGGGG
>NZ_QLLY01000055.1 GCF_003259365.1 Streptomyces sp. PsTaAH-137 | reverse complement strand
CCCCCGCGGCCACCGGCTTCGCCGTGGGGACGCTGCGCCGTGACGCGGGCGGCCTCGCCCGCTTCCACGAGTCCGCGGCCGAGGCCTTCGTGGCGGGCCTGGACGTGGCGTGGCAGGAGGTGTTCGGGCCGCACACCGGCCGGCCCGACGAGCCGGTCACCCTGCCCACCTACGCCTTCCAGCGGCAGCGCTACTGGCTCGACACACCGCAGGAGACCACCGCCGCCCGCACCTCGGACCACCCGCTGCTCGACGCCGTGATCGACCTGCCCGGCGACGGCCCGGACGGATCCGGCGGCGTCGTCGGCAGCGGACGCCTCTCCCTCGAACGCCACCCGTGGCTCGGCGAACACCTCGTCCACGGCGCCGTCCTGCTGCCGCCGGGCGTCCTCGTGGAACTGGCCGCCTGGGCCGCGCACCGCACCGGATGCGACACCGTCGGCGAACTCACCCTGGAGACGCCCCTGGTGCTCTCCCGCACCGCCGACCGCGAACTGCGGATCGCCGTCGACGCCGACCACACCATCACCGTGCACTCACGGTCCGCGGGCGAGAGCGCCTGGACGCGCAACGCCGTCGGCACCGCCCACACCGGCACGGCCCCCGCCGCCGAGGGCCTCACCGCCTGGCCGCCCGCGGGCGCGGACCCCGTGTCCTTCGACGACGAGTACACCCGGCTGACCGCCCTCGGCTTCGCCCACGGCCCGCACCTGCGCGGGCTGCGGCAGGTGTGGCGGCGCGGCGCGACCCTGTACGCGGAGGTGGAGCTGCCCGACACCCACGGAGCGGACCAGAACCGGTTCCGGCTCCACCCGGCCCTGCTGCACGCCGCCCTCCTGCCGCTCGGGCTCGGCGACTTCGTCGACACCGGCCGGCCCGAGGGCTGGCTGCCGCGCCACTGCGCCGGAGTGCGCATCGGCCCCGGCCGCCCGGCCGCACTGCGCGTACGCCTCGCTCCCGCGGGCGAGAACGCCCTGTCGGTGACCCTCGCCGACCAGAGCGGAGCACCGGCCGGCGGCATCGAGACGCTGACCGTGGCCCCCGCCGACGTGGCACGGCTGACCGAGCTGAGCTTCGACCGGCAGGACTCCCTGTTCCACGTGGACTGGACCGCCCTGCCGACGCCGGACGGCGAGCCCGACGGGCCGTACGCGGTACTGGGCACCGGCGCGGACGCCAGTGCCGACCTCGACGAACTCGCCGCACAAGACGGTGAGTTGCCGCCGGTCGTCCTCGCCTTCGTCGACCCCGCGCCGACGGGCGACGTACCCGCCTCGGTCGAGCACACGCTCCACCGCGTCCTGCGCTGGACCCGGCGCTGGCTGACCGACGAGCGGTTCGCCGGCTCGCGCCTGGCCCTCGTCACCGAGAACGCCTTCCACGACGACGCGGCAGGCCGCGGCCCCGACCTCGCCGCGGCCGCGGTCTGGGGATTCGTACGATCCGCGCAGACCGAGAACCCGGGCCGCTTCGCCCTCATCGACACCGACGGGCACGAAGCCTCGCGGGCCCTCGTCCCGGCGGCCGCCGCCACCGGGGAGGCCCAGCTCAGAATCGGCTCCGGCGCCCTGAGCACGCCACGCCTCACCCACGCCGCCGCCCGCCCCGCGGACGCCGCACCCGGACTCGGCACCGGCACGGTACTGATCACCGGCGGCACCAGCGGCCTGGGCGCCATGCTCGCCCGGCACCTCGTCGCCCGGCACGGCGTACGCAGCCTCGTCCTCACCAGCAGGCGCGGCGCGGACGCCCCCGCGGCGGCGCCGCTGCGCGCGGAACTGACGGCGGCCGGGGCCGCGGTCGAGATCGTGGCCTGCGACATCAGCAGCCGCGACGCCGTGGCCGGACTGCTCACGGCCGTGCCCCGCGAGCACCCGCTGACCGCGGTGATCCACTGCGCGGGCATGCTCGACGACGGCGTGGTCGAGGCCCTCACCGAGGACCGCGTGAACGCCGTGCTCGCCCCGAAGGTGCGCGGCGCCTGGCACCTGCACGAGCTGACGAAGGACCTCGGCCTGACCGCGTTCGTCCTGTTCTCCTCGATCGCCGGCGTGCTCGGCACCGCGGGACAGGCCAACTACGCGGCGGCCAACGCGTTCCTGAACGGACTCGCCGAGACCCGCCGCGCCGAGGGACTGCCCGCCCTCTCGATGTGCTGGGGCTTCTGGGCCGAGCGCAGCGAGATGAGCGCCGCCCTCGGCGACGCGGACATCGTCCGCATGCAGCGCCAGGGCATCCAGCCGCTGGCCTCGGCCGAAGGGCTCGCGCTGTTCGACGCGGCCGTCACCACGGCCGACCCGGTCGTGGTGCCGGTGCGCCTCACCCTCACGGCGCTCGGCGAGACGGCCTCGCCGCTGCTGCGCACCCTGGCCGCCGCGACCACCGTCCCCGACGACGCGGCGGAGACCCGGCCCACCGGCGCCGCGCTCGCCGAGCAGCTGGCGTCGCTGTCGCCCGAGGAGGCCGAGGCCGCGCTCCTGGAGACCGTACGGACCCAGACCGCACTCGTCCTCGGCCACGCGGACGCCGCGCGGGTCAGCGCCACCGAACCGTTCAAGAAGCTCGGCGTCGACTCGCTCACCGCCCTCGAACTGCGCAACAAGCTGACCGCGGCGACCGGCCTGAAGCTGCCCGCCACGCTCGTCTTCGACCACCCGAACCCGGCCGCCGTCGCCGAACTCCTGGCCGCGCGCATCACCCGGCGCCCCGACGCCGACACCGGCGCGGAGGCCGGGGCGGAGCACCTGGTCAAGGAGATCGAAGGGCTCGGCGCCCGCCTCGAGGACGCTTTCCGCAGGCTCGCCCAGGACGAGCGGGCCACCATTTCCACGCTGCTCGGCGACCTGCAGGGCCGCGTCCGTTCGATGGCGGGCGACCAAGCGCCCACCACCGTCGTCGACCAGATCAGTTCGGCCTCCGCGGGGGACCTGCTCGCGCTGCTGGACAAAGAGCTCGGCTAGGGGAGCCATGACAAACGACAACAGTGCCGAGGTCCTCGACTACCTCAAGCGGACGTCGATCGAACTGCTGGAGACGCGCAAGCGCCTCCAGGAGCTGACCGACGCCGCCGCCGAACCGGTCGCGATCGTGGGCGTCGCCTGCCGCTACCCCGGCGGGGTGAGCTCCCCCGAACAACTGTGGGAGCTGGTGCACAGCGGCGCGGACGTCGTGTCGGACTTCCCCGACGACCGGGGCTGGGACGTGGCGAACCTCCACGACCCGGAGGGCCTGCGGCCCGGCAGCTCGTCCACCCGCTCGGGCGGATTCCTGTACGACGCGGGTGACTTCGACGCCGAGTTCTTCGGACTCAGCCCGCGCGAGGCGCTCTCCGCCGACCCGCAGCACCGCCTGCTCCTGGAGACCGCCTGGGAGTCGCTGGAACGCGCCGGCATCGACCCGCAGAGCCTCAACGGCAGCGACACCGGTGTCTTCGCGGGCATCGCCTACTTCGGATACGGCAACCACTTCGCCACCCCCGAGTCCATCGCGGGCTACGCCCAGACCGGCTCGCTGCTGAGCGTGGCGTCCGGCCGGGTGGCGTACGCGCTGGGCCTCCAGGGCCCGGCCGTGTCGACGGACACGGCGTGCTCGTCCTCGCTGGTGACGGTGCACCAGGCGGTGCGCTCGCTGCGCCAGGGCGAATGCGGTCTCGCCCTGGCCGGCGGCGTCACCGTCATGGGGACACCGCAGGTGTTCCGGGAGATGTCCAAGCTGCGCGGCCTGTCGCAGGACGGCCGGTGCCGGGCGTTCGCCGACGCGGCCGACGGCACCGGCTTCTCCGAGGGCGTGGGCGTCCTGGTCCTGGAACGGCTGTCGGACGCACGGCGCAACGGCCACCGGGTGTGGGCCGTCATCCGGGGCAGCGCCGTCAACCAGGACGGCGCGTCCAACGGCCTGACCGCGCCGAGCGGCCCCGCCCAGCAGCGCGTCATCCGCGCCGCGCTCACCGACGCCCGCCTCCAGGCGGGCGACGTCGACGCCGTCGAGGCGCACGGCACCGGCACCAGACTCGGCGACCCCATCGAGGCGGGCG
>NZ_QLLY01000054.1 GCF_003259365.1 Streptomyces sp. PsTaAH-137 | reverse complement strand
CCCGTCCGCCCGCCTGCGCGCCCGGCCGCAGGGCGGTGCGATCGCCGCGGCGATCCGCGTACGGGGCGAGTGCCGCCAGATCTCGCGCTGCCCTTCCTCGGGCAGATAGGCGCAGAACCTGCCGTGCGCGGCCCACAGGGCGGCGCACCAGGCGGCCGACGGGCAGTGCTCGGCCAGCAGGGCCACGGCGTCCAGCAGCCCGGTGAAGGTCGACTCGGCTCCGCCCCGGAGCACGGGAACGAAGTGCGCGGGCAGGCCGGACCGGGTGAGGGCCTCGACGGTCGCGGGATCCAGCCGCCCTCGGGCGTCGGCCCGGGCGGCGTCCGCACGCGCCAGAGCGGCGGCGGCCATCAGGGGGTCCGCGGCCGCCGGGGTGCCGGCGGGCGCGAGGACGGTGTCGGGGGACACGAGAACGGGGGAAGCCACAGTCTTCTCCTAAAGATCTGTTCAAAAAATGCGTTCGAGAACGTATAAAGAAATGTCAGGACTACGTCGTCCGGCCGCAAGGAGCCTCTGGTGAAGCAGGAACGGTCAAGGCGCACCCATGAGTTGGTGCTCGACGCCGCAGCGGTGGAGTTCGCCGCGCACGGCTACCTCGGGGCCAATGTGCAACGGGTGGCCGAGCACACGGGTCTGACCAAGGGGGCGGTGTACGGGCATTTCGGCTCCAAGGACGCCTTGGCGCAGGCGCTGGTGACGCATCTGGAGACGAGCGTCGAGCAGCTGATCACGCAGTTGGAGACGGACCGGGTCCCTGCCGTGGGGCTGTCCGCCGTGCGTGAGGCCGCTCTGATGCTCGCCGACGAGCTGTCCTCCGACGTGCGCAGCGGGGCGGCGCTGCGCCTGACGGTGGAGCAGTCCCTGTCGAGCACGCAGGAACCGCCGGCTTTCGCGGCCCTGCGTGCGTTCGTCTCCGGTGCGCTGCGGCGGGCCGAGCACGAGGGCGGCCACGATCTGCCGACTCCGCTGCTGGCCGAGTTCGTGCTGATCCTGCTGGTGGGCGCCTACTTCATCGCCCCGACGGCGCGCGAGGGCTTGTCGGAGAGTGTGCGCAGCTTGTGGGACATCCTCTTGGCCCCGGCGTCCAGCAGGCTCTCGACCTCGGCGGCGGATGCCTGAACCGGGACACTCGCCCGGCGCGGCACGAGATGTGCGGTGCGCTGCCAGGTGGCGGTGAACTCGGCGACGACGGCGTCGTTCTGGACCAGGTCGACACGTGCGTCGAACCGTCTCTGCGTCCCGGCCGCGACCAGCGGCCGGCGCGGGACGACGTACAGGGGCGCGTCCAGTTCCGCGAAGGCGTGGAAGGTGCCGCTCGCGCCGACCATCTGGTAGCGGCCCCGCACGCTGTCGTCGGAGGTGCGCTGCACGGCGTGGCCGACCTGCCGGATCGACTCCAGCATCACCATCATCGGCAGGTGGTCGCTGGGGTGGTCGAAGTAGATGGCGTGCCGCGGGTCCACGAGGATCTGCCACCGTCCGTCGCGGCCGAGCCCGACGACGCTGTCCCCGGGACGCTGCCGGCCGACCGACACGGCGGACAGCCTGCGCAGGGCCCCCACCGGCCGGACGGGGCCCGCCGCGGGACGCTCCCCTCCGCGCAGACGCGCGTACAGGCGCTTGTCCATCGTGGTGACGTGCAGCGAGCCGCTTCCGCAGGCGAGGCCGTCGACCAGCAGCACGGCCTCGACGCGCAGACCGAAGCGGTGCGGCGCCCGGCACTCGGGCGTCCAGTGCCAGGTCACCTCCAGCTCCACCTCGTGCGGGGCGCCGTGGGTGCGCAGGGCGTCGAGGTCGGTGATCTCGAAGGTGCAGGCCTTGCCGAGGAACTGATGGGTCAGCGGAATGTCGTGGTGGACGTGCGCCAGATAGACCATGGCCTGGCGCAGTGTCTCGGCGAACAGCAGCGGGTCGCTGGCGCCGCCGGCCGGGGGGCCGTAGAGCGCGTGGTCGCGCGGCCATTGCGCGGCGACCCGGAAGGTGTGCTCCCCCGTGCGGGCCGAGTCGGTGATGAACACCTCGGCGACGGCGGCCCGGTGGACCAGGTGGCGCGCCACCGGCTGGGCGTACGACAAGGGCCGTCTCTGTATTTCGGAGGGCATCTCGGAGGCGTCCCCCAGCACATCCAACTGCATTTACTGACTCCTTCAGCTCCAGGAGGCGTTACAATACCTTCACGCAGGTATATTTCAAGGGGTGTCCAGTCCGGCACCTTGAGTCAGGTACAGGAGCGAGGAAGCCCGATGGACACTGCCCGGCCGACAAGGACGTCAGCTAAGGCGTCGACCGGCACCCGTGGACGCCCCGCGAAGGAGCTCAAGCAGGAGCGCGCCGTGCGCACCCGGGGGGTCGTCCTGGCCGCCGCGGCCCGGGCCTTCGCGGACCGCGGCTTCCCGCCGGTGACCGTCCAGGACGTCGCCGAGCTGGCGGGCATGACCAAGGGCGCGGTCTACTTCCACTTCGCCAACAAGGAGGCGCTCGCCCAGGCGGTGGCCAACGACTTCTACGCCTACCTCGACTCCATCGCCACGGCGGTCAAGGCCGAGGCCCTCTCCCCCGTGAGCACCGTCCAGCAGCTCCTGCTGCGCACCGCGCGCGCCTTCCGGGACAACGTCACGATCCAGGCCGGCGCGCGGCTGCAGATCGAGCGGGCGTACATCGGCATCGACATGCCGGTCCCGTACGTGGGCTATCAGTCCATGGTCACCGCGGCGCTGCGCGAGGCGGTGGAGGCCGGAGAAGTGCCCGCCGGGACCGACCCCGAGGTGCTGGCCCGCGTCATCGTCTCCGCGTTCTTCGGCGCCCAGCACATCTCCGGCGTGCTGAACGACCGCCAGGACATCACCGAGCGCGTGGAGGAGATCCTCGCGACCGCGCTGCCCATGGCCCCGGCTCCGGCGCGGGACTGACGGCCGGTGAGCCACGGGGGCGGCCGGACGGCTATTGAAACCTTCGCGTAGGTATGATTGGCTGAACGAGCTCGCGGGGGCCACAACCCGTACGGCCGCAGCGTCGGGGCCACACCTGAATACGGCAGAAAACCCGGCCGAGGACACGCATCCCCGGCCCTGCGCGCGTCACGCCACGAAGTTGCCGACCGCCGCCCGGGCGCGCCGCCTTGCCCGCGGCGACGTTTGAGAGAAAGAGTCGCTTCGGTCGCTAGAGTCTCGCCCCGCGTTGCGACACACGCCGCGGTGAGCGACCCAAGCGACGCAAGACCACACCTGCGGCCCTCCAACACACCCGTTGCGGCCGAGTCTCCCGAACCAGCTTCCGACAGGCGTTAGCCTGTGCGCACAACACATTCCCATGTTGAGTCGCTTCGGTCGCTGGAAAGGTCGTTACATGCTCGATGAGCTGGGATTTCCCCCCAGTTACTCAGTAGCTGACGCAGCGACCCAACCCCCGGCGAACTCCCTGCGGACGGCGCTCGCATGCGCGGCGCGCGGCTGGCCGGTCCTCCCGCTGGCCCCCGGACGCAAGACCCCCGCGGCCAACTGCGCCCGCTGTCAGGGCTCCGCGCACTCCCCCGCCACCTGCGAGTGCATCGCGCACGGTCGCTGGTGCCACGGCTTCCACGCAGCGACCGACGACAGCGACCGCATCCGCGACTGGTGGAAGTCCCAGCCGCGGTTCGGCGTGGGCGTCGCCTGCGGGGCGGCCGGCCTGCTCGTCCTCGACATCGACGCCCACGAGACACCACTCCCCCAGCGGGAGCGGCTGCTGCCCGGCATCCCCATCGGCGACCATGTGAGTCTCAACGGCCTGCAGCACGGCTTTCACAGCCTGGCCCTGCTCGCCGCCCTGCGCCAGGAAGCGGACCCCGCACTCGACACGGGCACCCTGCGCGTGCGCACCCCCAGCGGCGGGCTGCACGTCTGGTACCGGACCACGCCGGGCCAGACCTGGCTGTGCTCGACCGGGTCGAGCCCGCGCCGCGCCCTGGCCTGGCAGGTGGACGTCCGTGCCCAGGGCGGCTACATCGTGGCGCCCAACACGGTCACCGCCGGCGGCCGTTACGAGGTCCTGCCGGGCAGCGCCACACCGGCGCCGCTGCCCGGCTGGCTGGAGACCGAGCTGATCCGCACCGGCCACCAGAGCGCCAGCCTGCCGCGGCAGAGCACGGGCC
>NZ_QLLY01000053.1 GCF_003259365.1 Streptomyces sp. PsTaAH-137 | reverse complement strand
CTCCACAGGTCCCCCACGAGATCTCGCAGCCGCACTTCGCCCTCCCCGCCGTGCTCGCGGCCGCAGACCCCGACCCGCTGAAGGCGGCACTGGAGGCGGTGTCGCACGCAGTGGCGACGTACGGCGAGCACTATCCCGAGCTGCTGGAAGAAATCAGGTCGGCAGCGTCAAACAGTCCGGATTTCAACGACTTCTCTGAGAAGCCCTGAGATCTCAGGCCGCGAATCGCGGCTGTGCCTGTTCTCCGGGGCCCGAGCCTGTTCGTGGCGACGAGACGCTCGACGCGGCCGCGACCGGAGAGCTCCCGAAGGACTCTTGCCGAGGCCTCCAGCCGCAACGCGCGAGGAGGTCACCTCTCCCCCGCGAGTGAGCCGTTGGGCCGCGGTTCCGAGTACGTACCTACGCCGATACGGACGCTCTGCCCGATTGCTCTCACTGCTTCCCGTCGGCGCCGCCGCAAGGCATTTCGTCGGAGCCCGGCAAGGGACACGGGCGAGGTGAAGCAAGGCCCGGGCGGGACCGTGCGAGCTGGGCGGCCACACCTGTAACGGCCGCCTGCCTTCCCCGGCCACTCCCTCTCCCCCACCCCTCCGGGCGCCCTCATGGCAATGCTCCGCTCTGGCAACCGGCCGTAGGCGCGCGGCGGTCGACGGTGCGATACGAAGAGGAACGCCGGGCAACAGGCGTGCTTCGGAGGGGCCGCAGGCAGCCGCTTCTCCCCAAGACGTTGCTCGACGAAGAGGGAGAGGAGATCGCTATGTCCAAGGCAAGCCGGCCGTGGCGAGGACGGAGACAACGCCACATGCTTTCAACAGGTGCTCGGTGACAGCCCACGGCCAGCCCGTCGACGGCACGCACAGTCTGCACGCGCCGACAGCATCTCGGCTCGGTACGTAGCTGAGATTTCAGCGTGGCTGAGCTGCCTGTCACCACCGGCATGCGGCGCGCCGCACGCCCCAGAACGGAACGGTCGGCGTCCTCGGCGCAGCATGCGGACTGGGCATGGTGCGCTCGGACCGGCGGATCGACGACCGTGCGATCGTTCCGCAGCGGGCTCGACTTGCCAGGGACAGAGGCGTGGTCGGTGGCGCCGGGCAGAGGCCACCGAAGCCCTGCGTTGTCCCTACGTGGTATCAGCACGCGGAAAGAACCAGCTGGACAGCACCGGCGTCATGGCACGGCCCCCAAGCACGATTCCGGTGTCCTGCTCCACCTACCTGGACGCGCCACGAGTGCAATTGATGGCCCCGAAGCCTGACGCCCTCCACCTCTCACCGGACCGACCCTGAAGCTGCATCGCAGGAAGCCGGCGACGTCCCACTCCCCCAGAGAAAAACGCTGGCGGACCAGCTCCACGAACGTTCCTGGGTGCACGTAGCGGACTGGCCAGGCTGTGCGACCGCTATCAGCGTGCGCAGCTTCGGTGCTCCACTCATTGCTGCTACTGACCTTGAGGTTGGTGAGCCGACCGCAAGGCAGATGCAGGCAAGCGCATTCGTGTGGCGAGTATCAGAGGGCACGTATGTGGGCGCACATGTCCCTGTCCCTCTGAGCAGCCCATCGACTTGAACAAGATGAGCGAGAGGACGAGACGGGGTCGCCCCCCTCGGCTCTCTCTGCTCCGGATCTCCTGCGCCAGGGAGAGCCGATGCACACCTTGGCGAGACAGGTTAGCGATCTTGGGAGTCTGAAAAATGCTTCCCCTGACTGCAGATTCTTGGACTCTCAGTGTCGTATGGTTCTCATGTACTGAAGCTGAAAAACGGCCTCTGACCTGGGAAAACAAACATCACTGCAAACATGGGTACAAGCTTGCGCACAACTGTGTGCCTAGGCGATGGCGAAGGTTCGGAGACATGTTGTTGCCTGCGCGGCATGTACCGCAGTGGTCTCTGTCAACTGCACGGTCTAGATAAAGGCCTGGGTGATAGCGATGAACGTCACCTGCGTCCAGGTCTTCTTCAACGCTTGCGTTCTGGCGTGCAAGGCAGCAGATTTGCGAGCAGAGGTGCAGACCACCAGGCAGGCAGGGGTGGTGATGAAGCTGCCGCCCCGCCGAACAATGGACGTGGTGGCCAGTATGCAAGCGGGCTCACTGACCCACAGGCCACTTGGTGCAGCGGTAAGCACTCTCGTAGGCAGAGCTGTGAAGTTCCCCGTCTGTGTAAAAATGACACTGCACGCACACGTGCAGATCGGAAGGCCCGCCCATCCCGTAATGCGCTGTCAGGTCACTCGTCCTGCCAGATCGTCAGCCGGTATGCAGGCGAGCCCAGATGCGGGTCTACGTGCCTGCCTGGCGGTCTGAGTACTCACCCGCAGGGCGACCAGCCCGCACATCCCCCGACAGGCAGGCCTGTCGCTCACCCTGCCAACGCAACTGCCTGCAAACTGACCTACGCGCCTATGCGCTGGACCGGCGATCACAAGACAAGCGGGCACGTGGGCCTACAGGCTGGCCCGTACGGTGGCCGGTTTCCCCACAAGGTCACACAGGGGTCCGTCTGCAAGCCTGTCGGCCTGTCAACTGGTCGGCGCACCTACAGCCCCGATCCCGAGCCAGGCAACCGGCCTGTGTGTCCCAGAGCGCACCTGACCACTCACGGCCCAACTGACCCATGGCCGTGTGGAGTAGTAGGCAGAAGTGCGGGCCGGAACGGCAGCCCGCTTCCCCACCGGACTGCGCGCCTGAGTAACTGACTGTGTGCCTGCCCGCGTTGTGGCGTGCTGCTTCACCGGCAACCACGCCGCACCACCCACAGACGTGCGCGCACATGGGAAGCCCAGCCCCTCCACCCACCCGCATCCGAGCTTCCGTGTTCACCTCCGCGCGTGTTGCTGTGCGGGTATGAAGATCGTCCTGATAGCGTGTGCAGCGCTTTGTGTCGCAACTACTCCGGAGGTGAACAGTTCTGCTGGCATATCAGATGTGCTCGCTGCCAGGCTCACCACTGGAGAACTGGTCAACAGCCCGGCTTACGACACCGTCGGCAGCCAGGCGAAGGTCAGTGCGGGACAGCAGACTTGAGCACCAACAAAGAACCCTTCGCCGACCTGCTGAAACGGGTCGCGGAGGGGTCTGCCGGGCCTCACAGAGGGGTTTCGAGGGGTACTCGGCATCAGGATCGGCGCTTTCGGAGCGCAGGATCGTTCTGAGAGAACTTTCCGCCTGGCAAGCCATGGCAAATCGGGCATCTCTCGTCCCGTTCCGCCGTTCATCACCGTCCCTCATCCCGTCTCCGGGCCTGCATCAGACTGAGAGGATCCATGTCCAGTCCCTTCGCGGCACCTGACAGCCAGCAGCACCTGCCTCCGATCCCGTGGGCCTCGCTGTCGCACATCTTCATGTTCGGCAATGGCAAGGGCGGGGTCGGCAAGTCGTCGGTCTCGGCCAACGCGGCGGGCAAGGCGGCGCGCAGCGGTCTGCGGACGCTCATCATCGACTGCAACGCGCAGGGCAACATCGCGCGCGAGCTCGGCTACAAGCGGGCCGAGTGGAACGACGGGGGAGCGGCGCTCCTCGAGTCGCTGCGCACCGGCACCGCGCTCAGGCCCCAGCGCAATGTCCGGGAGAACCTGGACGTCGTCATGGGCGGACCGGCCCTCGGTGACGAGTTCGGCATCTTCTTCCACACGCTGCTCGCGAAGGAAGGCCCGCACGCCTACCTGCGGCTGCTGATGTGCCTGCTGCCGATCGCCCACGAGTACCAGATCATCATTCTGGACACTCCGCCGGAGAACCCGTCGCTGCAGCGGCTCGCCCTGTCGACCGCGCGCTGGCTCGTCATCCCCGTCAAGAGCGACGGGGGAGCGGAGGACGGTCTCGCGCAGATCGGCCTGGAGTTCTCGTACGTACGGTTCGTCAGCCAGCTGAACCCGCACCTGGAACTGCTCGGGGTGCTGCTGTTCGACACGGGACGCACGTACACGGGTATCCACGCCGACGTGCGGCAGCAGGTGCAGAAGGTGCTCGGCGAGGACGCGCACATGTTCAAGCACCTCATCGGTCACACGGAGTCGGTGGCCCGCCTCGTGCGCAAACGGGGCCTGCTGGTGCAGGAGTTGGCCGACCGCCGCAGGGAAGGCGACCGGTCCGTTCCGGAGACTGTCGAAGGGCTCGTCTCCGACTACGAAGGATTCACGGAAGAGATGTTCGCTCGGGCTCTCGAGCTGAGGAAGGACGCTGCCGCATGACCCCGCCCAAGGGTAAGAAGCGCATGGACGAGGAAACCGAGGAGCAGAGCATGTCCGACGAGGGCGTCGGCAATCTGTTCAGCGGCGGCAGTGGTGGCGGCGGCTCCACGAGCGCCCTCGCCGGCTGGGCC
>NZ_QLLY01000052.1 GCF_003259365.1 Streptomyces sp. PsTaAH-137 | reverse complement strand
CCCCGCCGGTCGCCGCGACCAGCGCCGCGGGTCCGAGCAGCGCGCCGGTGCCGTCGTCCGGGCGGGGCCGGGCGCCGCCCAGCAGCCGGGTCGCCCAGGCGTGACCGAGGCCGAGGTCGCGGCGCAGCAGGGGGCGCAGGACGCGGACGAGCCGGTCGGCGTCGGCGCGCGGGCCGTCGCTCCAGGGCACCGCCCGGGCCAGGACATCGTCGTGGGCCAGAGGATTCTGCTCGCGCCGCGCGGAGGCGAGCGCGGCGCGGCCGTAGGGGTTGGCCGGGTCGTCGGGGTCGCCGAGCAGCGCCTCGAGGCGCGGCGCGTGCGGCGCCGCGTCCCGCGGCTGCCGTCCGGTGGCCCGGGGCGACGGCGTACGGACCATCGTCGGCCTCCCCTCGTCCTCGGTGGATGTCATCTCAGTCGCGGTACGGGACTTTCCGCGTGCCACTTGATCAGGTCGAGCGTTTCCCGGTCGGTGCCGGTGAGCCACTCCCGCACGCGCAGGCGGGCCGCGCCCGCGTCGGCCGCGGGCCGCAGCAGCACGTGGTGGGTGCTGGTCACGGTGAGCCCGGACGCGTCGGGTTCGAGGGACCACTCGCCGCTGTGCGCGGCGACCGGTCCCCGGCCGGCGCTCGCCTTGTGGACGATGCGGCCGGCGTGCGGGAAGCACAGGCGTACGGACGTGGCGGTGACCGGCTCTCCGGTGAGCGGGTCGCCGAGGTCGAGGGCGACGTGCTGGACTCCGGGCCGCTCCTCGCGGACCCGGGCCGCATCGACGTGCGGGAGGAGGTCGGGCCAGTCCTCGGCGCGGTACAGGAGGTCGTAGACGAGTTCGGGGGGTCCTTCGACGCGGGTGCTGTTCGCGAAGGACAGCAGCGACTCGTCGAGCGTGTCCCACCGTTCGGCCGCGTCGCGGACCTGGGCGAGCCGGCGGCGCACCAGGCGTGCCGGGGCGAGCGGGTCCTCGTCGGGCGCCGGGCGCGGCCATGCGCAGTGCAGGGTGAGTGCCGACCGCCCGTCGCCACGCGGGTGTTCGGGTTCGACGCTCCAGGTGCCCACCGTCCCGGGGCCCGGTTCCGCGGTGGTCTCCTCGAAGTCGACCGTGCGCTCGGCGGGTTGCAGGGTGCGCCGCAACTGTGCGCGGCGCACGTGGCCGCCCGCGGTGGTCCATACCGTCAGCCGGTCCGTGCGGGCGTCCGCGGCCAGGCGTTCGGCGTGGACGCAGGACGGCAGGAACAGCGGCCAGCGGGGCGCGTCGGCGAGCAGCCCGTAGACGACCGACGCGGGAGCGGCCACGGACACGGTGTGCCGGGCGGACCGCCCGCACCGCTGCGACATGAGGCCCCTCCTCCGAAGTGCGCGGCTGACGCGCACAGGTGCTGTGCATGCTGGGCGGCTCGTCTGGAGCGCCCTTGGAGTCCCGGCGGAAGGGCCGCGTCGTGGCCCCTCAACCCGCCCGGGTGAGTCCGGCGGCGACCGTCCCGGCGCGCTCGGCGAGGGTGCCGGGTGCGGCGGCGGTCTCCGGCCCGGAGACCAGGATGGCGCGCTGCAGTTTGACGAGAGGCGCCGACGGTTCGAGGCCCAGGGTGCGCACCAGGGTCGTGCGCAGCCGCTGGTAGGCGCTGAGGGCTTCGCCGCGGCGACCGGAGCGGTGCAGGGCCAGCATGTACTGGCCGCAGAGGTTCTCGTGGGTGGGGTATCGGCTGACGAGCACGGTCAGTTCGGCGAGCAGCCCGCGGTGCCGGCCGAGCCGCAGGTCGGCCTCGATGCGCTGGTCGAGCGCGCACAGCCGGCTTTCCTCAAGTCTCTTGATCTGGGGCTCCAGATGGACGCCCGCCTGGATGTCGGCCAGCGCCGATCCGGTCCACAGGGCGAGGGCGTCGCGCAGCCGGCGGGCGGCTTCCGGGTAGTCCTCGCCGTCCATGGCGCGGTAGCCGGCCCCGGCGAGCCGCTCGAACTCCTTGACGTCGCTGGTGCCTTCGGCGCTCCTGAGGAGGTAGCCGCCCGGGACGGTCATCAGGACGTCCTTGGCACTGCGCTGCTCGCTGTCGCCGGAGCGGGCCAGGGCGGCGCCGATGAGCTCGCGCAGTTGCAGGACGTAGGTCTGCAGGGTGGGGCGGGCACTGCGCGGCGGCTGCACGCCCCAGAGTTCCTCCGTCAGCACGCTGACCGGAACCACCTGGTTGACGTTCAACGCGAGCAGAGCGAGTACCTGGCGGGGTTTGGGCGCGCTCGGGGTGACCGAGACGCCATGCTCCCGTACGGCGAGTGTGCCGAGTACGTCGATGTCCACGAGGTCTCCCCGTTCGCCTGCTGCTCCCAGCCGGAGCGCTTTTCTTCTTGGGCGAAAGTAAAAAACAGGCCGGACGGTTTGTCAACGGAGGTGAGCGCCCGCCCCCGGAAGCCACAAACGCCTCAAATTTGCAGAGTTGCAGCTCAGAGAGATGGGGCGTGCGCAATTTTGTGATCACAAAACAAACCAGCCAGGCCGTTTTTACGGACTCTTAACGGTCCGCGGCCTCAATCTCCGCCCCGGCGCGCCGCCTTGAGAGGAGAAACATGGCAACGAGATCTCTCCCATGACTGCTGAGCCGCCGACGAAGCAGCTAAGATACGAACTTGACGGTTTTTTTCGACGGGACCTCCCCGGCACGCGATCGGAAGGTGGGGGATCACATGGCCAAGCAGGACCGCGCCGTCCGCACGCGACGGAACATCCTGTCCGCCGCCGCGACAGTGTTCGAGGAGCGCGGGTACCAGGCCGCCACGATCACCGACATCCTGCGCACCGCGGGGGTGACGAAGGGCGCGCTGTACTTCCACTTCCAGTCGAAGGCGGAGCTGGCGTACGGCGTGATGGACGCCCAGGGCCGCCGCATGGGCTCCGTTCCCCAGCGCGCGTGCAGGATGCAGGAGCTCGCCGACACGGTGCTGCTGCAGACCTACCGGCTCCAGCACGACCCGCTGGTGCGCGCGGGCGTCCGGCTCGCCATGGACCAGCAGGCGACCGAGCTCAACCGCGGAGCCTTCTTCAAGGACTGGAGCGTGGGCACGACCGATCTGCTGGAAGCGGCCAAGACACAGGGTGAGTTGCTGCCGCACGTCGTGCCGGCGGAGACGGCCGAGCTCCTGGTCGGTGCGTACGCGGGCGTGCACTCGATGTCCCAGGCCGTCAGCAGCTACGCGGACCTCGACCACCGGACGTCGGTACTGCTGCGCCACTTCCTGCCCAATGTCGTGCTGTCGTCCGTGCTCACGACGATCGACCTCTCCGTCGACCGGGGCGCGACGGTGTTCGCAGAGGTCGAGTCGAAGATCACCGACGCGTACGAGGACCCGCAGCAGGACTCCGCCTGACCCTTTTCGGGCCGGCCCGGGGTTCGGGCCGGTGTGTGCTCAACCGGCCAGTTCGACGGCGCGGGCGTGCGCGATCCCCGGCATCCCCGGTCCCTGCCCGCGCAGCGCCTTCGGCTCCCGCAGCGTCCTGGGCTCCCGGGCCGCCGCGGCTCCCGCGCACTGGGCCAGCCGCCGGGCCGCCTGGTGAAGCGTGATGCCGCGGGCACCGTCCCCGCCCTCCCGCAGCCCGTGCGCCTGCTCGAACAGGTCCTGCGCGACACACGACATCAGTTCCAGGTCCCGGTCCCGCGGGCGTTCGCCGGGATCGTCCGCCATCAGTGCGAGCAGCGGGGCGGCGACCTCGGACGGGGTGGCGCGCACGGCGCGCAGCGCGTGTGCGGCCCGCCACCACTGCCGCGTCCGTGACCTCAGGTCGTGGCCGGCGAGGGCCGCCGCGCGCACGGCGGGCTCTCTGCGGCCCAGTCCGTCGAGGAGTCCGCTGCCGCGCAGCGCGGCGAGGCCGGCCAGCGCCGCGGGCGCCGCGCCGTCCACCATGGCCTCCAGGAGGGAGGCGTCGAGCGGCCGGTCGCCGAGGACGGCGAGAGCGCGGGCGACCGCGACCGCCTCGGGGCCGCATGCGTGCAGGCAGTCGCCGACGGCGCGAGCGAACGGGCCGTCGCAGGAAGGGTGCTGGAACGCGGCGTTCTCCGCGAGGAGCGCCCGCAGCAGCCCGGGGTTGCCGCCGCTGAGCCGGTGCAGGCGGGCGGCGGCGCGGGGAACGTCCGGCCCGTCGACGTGCCGCTCCGCGCGCAGGATCCGTTCCACGTCCGCGGTGGTCAGCAGGGCCAGGCGCGCGCGTTCCACGTACGGGCGGCGCAGGACCGGCAGCGTGAACAGCTCCTCCCACCGGGTGTCGTGCCCGGCCGCGGTGGCCACCAGCACGACGGGTCCCGCGGGCATGCGCCGGGCGAGGGCGCGCAGCTGGGCGAGGGACTGCGGGTCCGCCCGCCGGACGTCGTCGACGCACAGCAGGACCGGGCCGCTTCTCGCGAGCGCGTCCAGGTCGGCGCGGAACGCGGCGGCAGCGGTGTCCGGGTGCCAGGCGCGGTCCTCGGCGAGGGCGAGGCTGCGGGCGAACTCCGCCCGGCCCCCGGTCAGTTCACGCAGGACCTGCCAGGGTCCCGCGTGCGGTCGCGCGGCGGCCCGGAGCACCTGTCCGCCCGCGGCGTCGGTCCGTCGTGCCAGGAGGTCGAGCAGGGTCGTCCTGCCGCAGCCGGGGCCGGCGGTGACCAGCAGCACGCGCGGCCGCCGGGTCCGGTACGACGTGCGCACCACGTCCTGGATGTCGGTCGCCGTGGCGTCCGGCCTCTGCGGCATCGCGTTCCCCTCGTCCGTCGGGCTCCCGCCACGCGTGCTGCTGCCGTGCGCCGGGGGCGTGGACGCAAGCGTGGGGTACGCCGCTCGTCGAGGGCTGGAGCGGGAGTCGACGCGGCCGGCGCCGCGGCGGCCGTGCCCGTCAGGCGGCGAAGCCGATGTTCATGACGTACTCGTAGGAGCCGTAGTCGGAGCCCAGGTCGGCGGTGATGCCGTCGAACCAGGCCGCGTCCATGGCCTCCTCGTCGCCGGCCGCCCACGCCTGGACCATGCGGTCCCACTGGCGCACGTTCAGGCTGCGGAAGGACACGTCCCGCTGGCGGGGGCGCGGGACGCCGGACTGGTTGAGCGGGTGGAACTCGACGCGGGTGCCGCGGCCGTCCCGGTTGAGGCGTTGCAGGAGG
>NZ_QLLY01000051.1 GCF_003259365.1 Streptomyces sp. PsTaAH-137 | reverse complement strand
GGCAGCTCGTCATCACGCTGGCAGTGCGCCAAAAACGCCACCGAGCTGCTCAACTTCCGCCTGCTGCCGAGGCTGAAGAACATCGGCAGCAGGCGCCTGCACCGCCCGGACGACTCCCTGACCGACTGGCGGGCGCTCGGCAGTTCGCTGACGACCCGGGATCCGATCGCTCAGCGGTACGACCAGATAGTCAAGTACGCGACATGGGCAGGCGGCCTTCCCCACCCCCGTGCGCCGGTGGATTTCGCTGACGGCGCTCGCTCGGGTGGCACGGCGTGAGCATGTGTGTTCTCCTCGGGCACTGTTGAATGCGCGGGCTCACCGGTATCAATACCCGAATAGGGGCGGGGCTGCTCCCGGCCCCGGGACGGCACGGTGCGGGCAGGGCCGGTCACCTGCTGTCGTTGGCCAGCGTGTGTGCGACCAGTGCGTTGGCGTGGCCATGGCCTAGTCCATGCTCGGACTTGAGCCATGCGACGAGTTCCATGTGCTTGGTCAGCGGTGAGGTGCGGATGAGCCCCTGCCACTCCTCGATCGGACGGCCGTACTTCTTTTCGATCGCGGGGAAATAGCTGGCAGGGCCCTTGGCCGATGCGGTCATGGAAGTCCTTCTGTCGGGCGGGGATAGTCCAGTTCGGATTCCGTGGGCGCCTGAGCAGGCCGCTACGGACGCGTGGTCGAGGTCAGGCGGGCGGTGACGGCGCTGAGTGCCAGCAAGCCGAGTCCTGCCCCGGCGGTGAAGGCCACAACAGAGGTGGCGGAGGCGGCGAAGCCGGCCAGGACCCCGACCGGTACCAGACGGCAGGCAAGCGCCCAGCCGCGCTGCCCGCCGGTGGTGAAGTGCCGTGCGAGCACGAGGAACGCAGCACAGAGCGCGAGGTAGCCGACCGCCCCGGCCAGCATGTGGATGGTGCCGTGTGCACTTAGCGAGGTGAGTCGGTCCTCGGGCGCGCCAGCGGGAAACCCGGCTCCCGGGTCGGCGCGGAAGACACCGGCGATCAGGAACGAGGCCCCGAACGCGCCGAGGAGCCGAGGCGCCCAGGTTCCGCCCGGAGCATTGCGCAGCGTCTGGCGTATCGCGATTGAGCCGCCGATGACCAGCAGGCCGGTGAGCAGGAAAGCGGTGACCTGGATCCAGCCGAGGCTGCCGAGGCTGAGCTGGCTGAGGGCGTTGCGGGTGAAGTCGAAGCCGTCTCGGGTCAGGCCCTGGGCCATGCCCGCTGCGATGAAGAGCGGGCCTGCCGTGATGCCTGCAGCCGGCAGGAGTCGCGGCACCGTGCGGGCTGGGGCCGCGGCGACAGCGGCCGAAGGCTCAAGGGTGTGGGACATGTGGTGGACCTTCCGGGAGCGCCCGCGACCTCTCCGCAGGCGGACGAGAAGCAAGCTTGTCTTTTGCAAGCGAACTTTGTCAATGGAATTCTGAGGTAGGATTTGCATCATGGCGACTCGCGAGTACGGACAGTTCTGCGGCCTGGCCCGGGCTATGGAGATGGTCGGGGAGCGCTGGTCGATGCTGATCGTGCGCGACCTGCTCAACGGGCCCCGCCGCTACACAGACCTGCGCAGAGGGCTACCCGCCATCCCCACCAACATCCTGTCGAATCGCCTCAAGCAACTCGAAGAGGCAGGTCTGGCTACCCGCCGTGCACTGCCGCACCCCGAACGCGCGGTGGTCTATGAGCTCACCGACTACGGGCGCGACCTCGAACCGGCTCTCATCGCTCTGGGCCGCTGGGGAGCCCGGACGCTCACCGAGCCGCGCCCCGGCGAAGCCATCACGGCCGAATCTGTGGCCATGTCCTTCCGCACCTCCTACCGGCCGGAAGCCGCCTATGGCACCACCGCCATTTTCGAAGTCCGCATGGGCGATTTCACCATCAACCTGCAGGTCACTGGCGGTGCACTAGCCGTCGCCATCGGCCCACACCCTGCCCCGGACCTCGTCATCGAGCGCCTGCACGGTCACCCGGTCCGCGAGCTGATGAGCGGCAGCAAAACGCCCGCCGACGTACTCGCCGAAGGCAGCGTGCACATCAAGGGCGATCCAGCCCTTCTCGACCGGTTCGTCCGCCTGTTCCACTTCTGATCGACACCACCGCCGGCGCTGGAAGAAAGGGCTTGTGTGACCCAGCACGAACGCATCGTGGAGCGTGACGGTGTCCGCCTGTCGTGCCACGACTGGGGTGGGTCGGGGCCGCCCGTCGTCCTCCTGCACGGATTGGCCGGCCACGCGGGCGAGTGGGACGCCCTGGCCCGGGCGTTGAGCCCTCGTTACCGGGTTGTCGCCGTCGACCAGCGCGGCCACGGCGCCAGCGAGCGCCGCCCGCGCGAGGTGAGCCGAGACGCCTACGTCGCCGACGTCGTTGCCGTCCTCGAACAGCTCGACCTGCACCGCCCTGTCCTGGTGGGGCAGTCACTGGGCGGCCACACAGCCATGCTCACGGCCGCCGGAAACCCACACCTTGTGCGCGCGCTCGCCTTGGTCGAGGCCGGCCCCGGTGGACCGAACGTGAATGTGCAGGCCGAGATCGGCGGATGGCTCGACTCGTGGCCAACACCATTCCTGTCACGGGAGGAGGCCGTCGCCTTCCTCGGAGGCGGTGCAGTCGGCGAGGGCTGGGCCGCCGGACTGGAGGAGCGCGGCAGCGGCTGGTGGCCCCGCTTCGACCCGAAAGTCATGGTCGACTCGCTGGCCGAGAACGCCCAGCACTCCTTCTGGAACGAGTGGGCGAGCGTCACATGTCCAGCCCTGGTCGTCCTGGGCCAGTACGGCATCATTCCTCCACAAGAGTCCCAGAGCATGCTCCAACAACACCCGCGGGCAACAGCTGTGAGCGTCCCCGGCGCAGGCCACGATGTACACCTGGAGCGCCCCGATGTCCTGCGGAGTCTGCTCCTGGACTTTCTCGACGAGGTCACCGTGCATCCCGCCCGCGGGCGGGCCTGACGTCGAACACAGTGGCTCGCCGAACCCTCACGCACCTGCTGTGGCGGCTGACGTGCCCCGAGTGTGGACACATGACCTACGCGGCCGGATCCCGCCGCCGGGACGCCCGTTAGTGTTCAGCCCGCTGCCGAGACCGCGCCTACCGGCGCCGCCACCGCCAATACGGTGACGTGAAGGCGTCGGAAACCCGACGCGTACCGACGCGTACAACGCACTGACGTCACGAAACACCAATCTGTGCGCGAAGCCCTACCAGGTCAGCGCGAGCGCTGAAACTACTGGCGGATTACCTGGGGTTACCTGCTCCCTGGTGGCCGGGCCAGGCCCCCGGGGGCCTGCTCCTGTGCGCAGCCACCGCGCCTGTGTGCGATCGGGCGAGCGCTGAACACCCTTTACTGGGACGCATCCCGCGCCCTCGACCAAGCACACGGCAACCGACCCACGGCAGAGCGAGCCGAACTCACCCTGTGGACGCGGCAGTCCGCCGCGACAACGAGCCCCGTCAGCCGAGAGGGAGGTTCTCTGCGCCCCCAGGGCCAAGCCGGACGCAGAGAGGCTGCATCCAGAGCAAGGCGGGGTAGTCGGCTGTGCAGGACCGTCGCACCGTGACCCCGTGCGCGGCTCCTCTCGTGGCAATGGGTGGGCCGTGAGGGCGACCAGAGCGTGTCGTCGAGCGCACTTCGCCGGCAGCGGGCGTAGAGATGTGACCAGCGCGAGGTGCTGTAGTCGGCCTCCGCGTCATTGCCTCGTGGGCGCGGTCGACGCTCCGCTCGTGATGCCACTGGGGCCCGGCGCCGTAATTGTCGCCCGGCCCACTCCTTTTTGTGCGTCAACACGCAGTCGGGCGGAACGTGTCGCTCCCCTCGACTGGTCGTTGCAGTGGTCAGGAACGGCGGGGTGCACTGCCGAACCGGCCGGTCCCAGTCCTCGAACCCTGGGGCCGGCCGATCACACAGGACGGGGCGCTCGCCTCTCGTTGCAGCAGCAGACTCACCGCGAGGAGGTAGCCGCACTCCGAAAGCTGGAAGTCGCGCAGGGCGAGAATCTGGATCTGCGTAGACGCTTGGCCCGGTATGAGGCCGACTGAGGCCATGGGAAAGGACGTGCCCCTCAGACCAGCCCTCCCATACGCTCACGGCGTGAGCGACCGGATACAGAAGATCGTGATGCGACTGCCCGACCTGAAGAGCGTGACCGAGGTGTGGGACACGGCCGAGCGTAGGCTCGACCAGGGCGATGTCGCCTTCGTGGCAGATCTAGGCATCGCCCTGGCCAGCCGATACGGTTCGTCCGCCGCTCAGGTCTGGCAGTACCGAAGTGTTTTCGATCGCCTCCTTCGCCTGCTGACCACGGCCTCGGGCCAGGAGCATGTCGAGCAGGCGCTGCGGCTCGTGTCGGCCGCCTCACCCGGCAATAGGAAGCTGCTCCGCTACGCGGCTTCCCTTCTGGCCGATGGCCAGACCCCGAAGGACTTGGCCATCACCTTCACTGGCGGCAGCTCGCACGCGGCAGCCTCGGATGAGCTTCGTGCCTGCCTCGTCCACGAGTTGGTGCTCAGGGACGTCACGATTGCGGAGTTGCCAGCGATCGAGGCGTGGGCGACTTCACCGCACTGGCAGCATCATCCGCTCGCGTGGCTGCCGCTGGAGCTGTCGGTGATCGAGGATGCGCCGCCTCTCCCGAGCTACTCAGTGGGTGGGGCCAGTTATGCGATGCCATACGGGCCACAGGACGGACCCGATGTCGCGCTGGGCAGCGTTACGCCCCTGCCGAAAGTGACCGAGGCAACGACGGAGAAGTTCCGCGAGGCTGCTACCGCAGCGTTGGTCAACTGGGCAGAGGAGTCCAACGGCCGCAACGAGGCCGGAACGTACCAGCTGGCGGAGCCAGTTGGGGCGGCGAGTCTTCCCGGCCTGTTGGCGGCACTGAGGCTTGAGTGCCTGAGCGGCGTCGGTCCGCGTAGGCGCCTGGCTCTCTCCGCCTGCCGACCGGAACACGCCTGGCGCATACTGTTCGCGGCCGCATCAACCGGTGGCGCGTACAACAACGGCGTCTACGGAGCCTATGGGCGACTGGCCGCCTGGCGTTCTCTCGCTGCCCTGTCCGGGGCATTTTTGACAGCTCCGGTTGGTGAAGTGGAACGAAACATCCAGGAATGCGACTGGTACAACTTCGAGGCCGCTACGAAGTGGTTCGAGGGCGTGGCGTGGGACATAGGGCTGGTCTCCGTCGCCGCGGGGGCTCGGCGCATTGCTGTGCTGGCAGCCACCGACACGGACTGATGTCGCTGACGGGGCTGGGGGCATCCGCCGCCCTTCGG
>NZ_QLLY01000050.1 GCF_003259365.1 Streptomyces sp. PsTaAH-137 | reverse complement strand
ACGCCGTCGCCGAGGCACTGGACCGGCGCGGGCACGAGATCTCCTTCGTCGCCATCCTGGACTCCCAGCCGGGCGGCCACGGCTTCACCGAGATCCACGCCGGCAAGACGGAGTCCGACTACCGGGGTGAGCTGGAGGAGTACTTCGGCCAGTACATCGGCACCGGCAACCAGGGAGACTTCCTGGACACCATGGCGAAGGTGCTGACCAACAACACGACGCTCATGATGGATTTCGAATCGCCGGTCTACCGCGGCGATGTCGTCTTCTTCAGCGCGACGCTCCAGGACGAGACCTACGCGCACCTGTGGCGGCCGTACGTGCTCGGCGACATCGAGGTGCACGACGTGCGCGCCGTGCACCACGAGATGCACATGCCCGGCCCCGTGGCCGAGGTCTTCGAGGTCATCAACCGCAAGCTGGCGGGATGACCGGACAGCGCGTCCGCCGCGGCCGGTGCGACGGCGCACCGGCCGCGGCGGACCTTCTCACGGACGATTGGGGTTGGTCGGGGTGACAGGACCCGGCATGTCGGAGCAACACGGCGACCGGACCACGCTGCTGTGCGTGCCGTTCGCCGGAGCAGGACCCTCGTTCTTCCATCCCTGGCGGGAACTGGCCGCCGGCCGGTGGCGGGTGACCTCGGTCGAACTCCCGGGCAGGGAGCGGCGGTTCCTGGAGGAGCCGTACCAGAACGTCGTCGAGGCGGCCAAGGCGGAGATCGACGGCATCGCCCGGGATCTCGGCGAGGGCGCCCGGACCGTGCTGTTCGGGCACAGCCTCGGCGCGGTCCTCGCCTACGAGCTGGCGCACCTGCTGACCTCCCGCGGCGTGCACGTCGAGCGGCTGGTCGTCAGCGGATCGCCGGGGCCGTGGACCCAGCGCGAGCGGCGGGCGGCGGGCCTGAGCGGCGACGAATTCCTCGCCCGGGTCGAGGAGTTCGCCGGTTTCCGGCACGAGGCCCTCGACCACCCGGAGATGCGCGAACTGATCCTTCCCGCGCTGCACGCCGACTGCACCATGCACGAGGCGTACGTCCCGAGCACCGACGAGCCGCTGTCGGTGCCGATCTGCTCGCTGCGGGGGGACCACGACGGCCTGGTCACCGCGGACGAGGCCAGGCAGTGGCGGGACGCCACCACCGGCGAGTTCACCTACGCGGAGTTCCCCGGCGACCACATGTACCTGGTCGACAGCGGCCGCGAGGTGCTGGACGTGATCGAGGCGCAGCCGACGCGCGGTCACTGAGGCCGACCCCTCGAAGCCGAGGAGAAACGGAGACCCATCATGTCGATCGGCGCGAACCTCGTGGCCGTCGTCGAGCAGCCCCTGCTGACCTACGAGGGCGTCCACGACGCCCGGGACCGGATCGCCGGCCGGGTGCTCCAGACCCCCGTCGTGCGCAGCGAGGAACTGGACCGCGTGGCCGGTGCCCGGCTGTGGCTGAAGGCGGAGAACCTCCAGCGCGGCGGCTCCTTCAAGATGCGCGGCGCGCTCCTCGCCGTCGAGCGGCTGGTGGCGGCCGGCAGCCGTGGTGTGGTCGCGCAGTCCACCGGCAACCACGCCATCGCCGTGGCCCTGGCCGCCGCCCAGCACCGGCTGCCGGCCGTGCTGGTGCTGCCCGTCGACGCCGCTCCGACCAAGGTGCGGCGCATCCGCGAGGCCGGCGCCGAGGTCCTTCAGGCCGGCACCACGCTGGCCGAGCGGATCGCGGTGCTGGAGGAGGTCAGGCACACCCGCGGCTACGACGAGATCGACCCCTACCAGAACCTGGACGTGGTGGCCGGTCAGGGCACCGCCACCGCGGACCTGCTGCACCAGGTGGAGGCGGCGGGCGGCCGTCTGGACGCGGTGGTGCTGCCCGTCGGCGGCGGCAGCGCCCTGGCCGGCGCCTGCCTGGCCACCGCCGGCCAGGGCATCGACGTCCACGGCGCCGAGCCCGCCGCCGTACCCGCGCTGACCGCGGCGCTGCGGGCCGGCGGCCCGGTCACCGTGGACGTGCGGCCCACCATCGCCGACGGCCTGCGGCCCGACCGCATCGGCCAGCTTCCCTACGACCTGGCGCACGACGCGGTCGCCGGGGTCTTCACCCTGGAGGAGAGCGCCATCGCGGAGGCGCTGCGGCTCGTGCTCGTCCACGCCCGGCTGCTCATCGAGCCCGCCGCGGCCACCGCGGTGGCCGGTGCGCTGCGCCTCGCCGCCGAGGGCCGCGCCCGGGACATCGGGGTCCTGGTCTCGGGCGGGAACGTCGAGACGAGTCTCGTGGCCTCCCTCCTCGACCCCCAGGGCGCCTGAACCGGGCCCGCGGGGCCACCACTTCGCCGTTCGACCACACACCGAAAGGCTGGGCATGACAGCGTCAGGGACATACGACGGCCAGTGGGTGCACCGCTTCCATCCCACCGACGACAGCGAGTTCCGCCTCGTCTGCTTTCCGCACGCGGGAGGCTCGGCGAGCTACTACTACGGACTGTCGGAAGCGCTCGCGCCGGAACTGGACACGCTCGTCGTCCAGTACCCGGGACGGCAGGACCGGCGTGCCGAGGGCTGCGTCGAGAACCTCGCCGAGCTCGCCGACCTGATCCACGCGGCCCTGCGCCGCTCCGACGACGGCCGGCCCACGGTCTTCTTCGGGCACAGCATGGGCTCGGTCCTCGCCTTCGAGGTGGCCCGGCGCCACCAGGAGGACGCCGGCGCCCCGCCGGTCCGGCTGGTGGCCTCCGGCTATCCCGCGCCCTCCCTGCTGCGCGGGGGCACGGTGCACCGCCGGGACGACGCCGGGATCGTCGAGGAACTGCTCGCGGTCGGCGGCACGGACCCCGTCTACCTGGAGAACGCACACCTGCGGGCCTCCATCCTCTTCGCCGTCCGGGGGGACTACACGGCCGTCGAGACCCACCCCCGGGCGGCCGGCGTCCGGCTCGACTGCCCGATCACCATGCTGGTCGGCACCGACGACCCGCACACGACGGTCCCCGAGGCCGAGGCGTGGCGGGAGCACACCACGGCAGAGTTCGCCCTGCACGTCTTCCAGGGCGGTCACTTCTACCTCGACGAGCACAGCGCGGCGGTCGCCGGGATCATCACCGACGCCGCCCGGGGCGCGACCCTGCCCGTCTGAGTCCGGGCCCGAGCCGCCCCGGTGACCTCGTGTCACCGGGGCGGCTTTCCGCTGCCCGGACCGCGCCTCCCCATGGCGCCACCATGGCGCAGGCATGGCGTCATTATGAGCCGTTCTCGGCGTCGGCGAAGTGTGCGTATTTGTCGGCCCGTCAGATATCCACGTACGGGAAGCGCGTCCGGATTGCGCTGGTGAGGCGGCTGTTGGGGAACGGCCGTCCGAACTCGCCCGATGGCCGAGGAGGGGGTTGCGTATCGGCCGGAGGGCACCGTGTGCGCCATTCTGGCTCACGATGGTGCCACTCGGTGTGCCATGGTGGGGTCACAGCCCCCACAGGAGAGGAAAGCCCATGAGCCGAACCGTTCCCGTACCGAACGGCCTCCCCATGGAGCGCGACGCAGGCCCCTTCGACCCCCCGCGCCGCATCTCCGCACTGCGCGACGCCCGGCCCGTCAGCCCGCTGCTCTTCCCGGACGGCCACCAGGGGTGGCTGGTCACCGGCCACGAAGAGGTGCGGCAGCTCATGGCCGACACCCGGTTCAGCTCCCGGCTGGACATCGGCCCGCTGCACATCCCGTACGAGGTGCCCGGCATGCCCCCGGTCACCGAGCCGTCCCCGCAGATCCCGGGCATGTTCATCACCATGGACCCGCCGGACCACGGCCGGCTGCGGCGCAAGCTCATCGGCGCCTTCACCGTCAAACGCATGAAGACGCTGGAGGAGCACATCGTCGCCCTCGCCGAACGGCAGCTGGACGCGATGGAGCGCCTGACCCCGCCGGTCGACCTGGTCAAGGAGTTCGCGCTGCCGCTGCCCCTGCTGGTGATCTGCGAGATGCTCGGCGTCCCCTACGAGGACCGGGGCGGCTTCCAGAAGGACTCGGCCACCTTCATGGAGAAGGACGTGGCGATCGACGAGAAGATGGCCGCCTACAACGGCCTGACGACGTACCTCTCCGAACTCGTCACCCGCAAGCGCGAGACGCCGGACGACGACCTCCTGTCCGACCTGGCCCGCCAGGACGACCTCACCGTCGACGAACTCGTCGGCATCGGCTTCCTGCTGCTCATCGCCGGCCACGAGACCACCGTCAACCAGCTCGGCCTCGGCACCTTCGCGCTCCTGGAGAACCCCGGGCAGGCCGCCGAACTCCGCGCGGATCCCGAGCTGATGCCGGACGCGGTGGAGGAGATCATGCGGTACCTGTCCGTCGCCGACATCTTCTACCGCTACGCCACCGAGGACATCGAGCTGGGCGGCGAGACCATCCCCGAGGGCTCCACGGTCGTCGTCTCCCTGCTGGCCGCCAACCGCGACCCGCGCCGCTTCGACGACCCCGACGCCCTCGACGTCCGCCGCAAAGCCCGCGGCCAGCTCGGCTTCGGCCACGGCGTCCACCAGTGCCTCGGCCAGCAACTCGCCCGCATCGAGATGCGGGCGGGCTTCGACGGCCTGCTCCGCCGCTTCCCGACCCTCCGGCTCGCCGTCCCCGCCGACGAGGTGCGGCTCAGGACCGACATGAACATCTACGGAGTCCACGCACTCCCGGTCACGTGGACGCAGCCGGCGCCGTAGCGACGACGCCGCGGGTCACCGCGCCCGCTCGGGCCCGACCCACGCGGCGAGCGCCGCCCGCAGCGCCGACGGGTCCGCCGCCTCGTCCACGTCGGCGGCCCAGGCCACATGGCCGTCCGGCCGCACCAGGAGCGCGGCGGGCGCCGGGACGTCGCCGAGGGCGGGGACGGGCCAGTGGTCGTCCTCGCTGTGCGCCTCGACCACGTCGACGCGATCGGCCCAGCCCTGGGCGGCCCGCGCCGCCCAGGCGCCGCCGTCCAGGGCCAGCAGCACCGGCCGGGCGGCGTGCAGCAGTTCATGGACGCCCACGATGCCCTCGGGCGTCTTCAGATCGGCGTCCGGCACCCGGCGCCCCGCCAGCGGATGGTCGCCCTCGACGGGATAGCGCAGATCCAGCGCGGTCAGCAGGTGACGCAGGTACCGGTTGACGTCGTCGAAGACCATCAGCGCGCCGAACACCTCGCGCAGCGCCTCCGTCTGCGGTCCCGGCCGCACCAGGGCCGACTGCGCCCGCGTGTTCTGCAGCACCCGCTCCGCGACCGGGTGCCGTTCCGCGTGGTAGGTGTCGAGCAGACCGTCCGGGGCGTCGCCGCGGACCACGGCGCCGAGCTTCCAGCCCAGGTTCACCGCGTCCTGCACGCCCATGTTCAG
>NZ_QLLY01000049.1 GCF_003259365.1 Streptomyces sp. PsTaAH-137 | reverse complement strand
CCGCCTCCTCCAGGACGACGTGCGCGTTGGTGCCGCTGACGCCGAACGAGGACACGCCCGCCCGGCGCGGCCCGTCGCCGCGGGCCCACTCCCGGCCCTCGGCGAGGACCTCGACGGCCCCGGACTCCCAGTCGACCTCCCGGGTGGGCGCGTTCACGTGCAGGGTCTTGGGCAGATGGCCGTGGCGCAGCGCCATCACGGTCTTGATGACACCGCCGACGCCGGCCGCGGCCTGGGCGTGCCCCATGTTCGACTTCAGGGAGCCGAGCCACAGCGGCCGCCCCTCGGCGCGGCCCTGCCCGTACGTGGCGAGCAGGGCGCCCGCCTCGATCGGGTCGCCCAGCCTGGTGCCGGTGCCGTGCGCCTCGACCAGGTCCACGTCGGCGGGGTCCACGCCCGCGTTGGCCAGGGCCGCGCGGATGACCTTCTCCTGGGCGCGGCCGTTGGGGGCGGTCAGGCCGTTGCTGGCGCCGTCCTGGTTGACCGCGCTGCCCCGCACGACGGCCAGGACGGGGTGTCCGTTGCGGCGTGCGTCGGAGAGCCGTTCGAGGAGGAGGACGCCCGCGCCCTCCGCCCAGCCGGTGCCGTCGGCGCCGTCGGCGAACGCCTTGCAGCGGCCGTCGGCGGACAGGGCGCGCTGGCGGGAGAACTCGACGAACATCGCGGGCGTCGCCATCACGAGCGCCCCGCCCGCCAGGGCGAGCGAGCACTCGCCCGACCGCAGGGACTGCACCGCCATGTGCAGCGACACCAGCGACGACGAGCAGGCGGTGTCCAAGGACACCGCGGGCCCGGTCAGCCCCAGTTCGTACGAGACCCGGCCGGAGGCCACGCTCAGGGCGCTGCCGTACAGCAGGTAGCCCTCCAGGTCCTTCTGGCCGCCCTCCAGGAAACGCCACCCGTACTCCGACGAGCTCACGCCCGTGAAGACGCCGACGTCGCTTCCCCGTACGTCGGCGGGGACGATGCCCGCCCGTTCGAACGCCTCCCAGGAGGTCTCCAGGAGGAGCCGGTGGTGCGGGTCGACGGCCAGCGCCTCGCGCGGGCTGATGCCGAAGAACCCGGCGTCGAACCCGGCCACGTCCGTCAGGAATCCGCCCTGGCGGGTGTACGCCTTGCCGGTGGCGTCGGGGTCGGCGTCGTACACGTCGCGCCAGCCGCGGTCGTCGGGGAAGTCGCCGACGATGTCGCGGCCCTCGCGGACCACGTCCCACAGATCCTCCGGTGAGGCCACGCCTCCCGGGAAACGGCAGGACATGGACACCACCGCGATCGGCTCGCCGCGGCCCGCCTTCAGGTCGTCGTTCTCGCGGCGGAGCCGGTCGCGCTCCTCCAGCAGCGTGCGCAGCGCCCGCTGGACCCGGTCCGCGCCGTCCGCCGTGCGGTCGGTCGAGTCGGTCATGCCGTTCACCTCTTCTCGTCCAGGGCCAGGTCGATCAGGGAATCCAGGTCCAGGTCGGACAGTTGGCCGGCCGGTTCGCCGGCGTCGGGTTCCGCGGCCGCGCCGGCCAGGGCGAGGACCGGTTCGAGCAGGCCCGCGGCGCGCAGGTCCCCGATCGGCACGGTCCGCAGCACCTCGCGGATGCGCGCCTCGTCGGCCGCGTCGGCGTCGTCCGTCGCGCCGGGGGCGGCGCCCTCGTCGTCGCCCGCAGGCCGCAGCAGGCCGAAGAGGTGCTCGCCCAGTTCGCGCGGGGTCGGATAGCTGAAGACGAGGGTGGACGGCAGGCGCAGGCCGGTCTCGGCCGCCAGCAGGTTGCAGAGCTCGACGGCGGTCAGCGAGTCGAAGCCGAGCTGGGTGAACGCCTGGTCGGCGTCGACACCCGCGCCCGAGCTGTGCCCGAGGACCACGGCGGCCTGCTCGCGGATCCGCTCCAGGAGCGCTTCTCGCGCCTGCGGCGCGGGCAGCGCGGTCAGCCGGTCCAGCAGTCCCGCGGGGCCGCCGGCCGTGGCGGTGGCGGTCGCGGCGCGCCGGGGGCGGGCGGCGTCGACGAGGTCGCGCAGCAGCGGGGGCACCTCGTCGGCGGGCCTGCCGCGCAGCGCGGCGAGGTCGATCCGGGCGGGCACGAGGACGGCCTTGCCCTCGGCGACCGCCGCGTCGAACAGGGCCAGTGCCTCGGCGGTCGGCATCGCGGCGATGCCCGCGCGGCGCAGCCGGGACAGGTCGGCGCGGTGCAGTTCTCCGGTCATGCCGCTGCTCTCCTCCCACCAGCCCCAGCACAGGGAGGTGGCGGGCAGGCCCTCGGACCTGCGCCGGGCGGCCAGGCCGTCGAGGAAGGTGTTGGCGGCGGCGTAGTTGGCCTGTCCGGCGTTGCCGGTCTGGCCGGCGAAGGCGGAGAACTCGACGAAGGCCGACAGGGGCCGCTCACGGGTCAGTTCGTGCAGATGGTGGGCGCCGGCGGCCTTGGCGTCGAGGACGTGGTCGAGGCTCTTGGCGGTCAGCGACTCCACGGTGCCGTCGGCGAGGGCGCCCGCGGCGTGCACGACCGCGGTCAGCGGGTGGCTGCCGGGCAGGCCGTCGAGGAGTGCGGCCACGGCGTCGCGGTCCGCCACGTCGCAGGCCACGGCCCGCACCCGCGCCCCGGCGGCCTCCAGTTCGGCGACGAGCCCGGGCACGCCCTCGGCGGCCGGTCCGCTGCGGCTGGCGAGGACCAGGCTGCGGACGCCGTGATCGGTCACGAGGTGGCGGGCGACGAGGGAGCCCACTCCCCCGGTGCCGCCCGTGACGAGCACGGTGCCGCCGCCGAAGCCGCCGCCCACCTCCAGGACCAGCTTGCCGATGTGGCGCCCCTGGCTCATCTCGCGGAACGTGCGGCGGGCGTCCCGGATGCCGGTCAGGGAGATCGGGCCCAGGCGTATCCGGCCGTCGGCGAACAGGTCCATGACGGCGCGGAACATCTCCTGGAGGGCGTCCGGTCCCGCCTCCCAGAGGTCGAACGCCTCGTAGTGGACACCGGGGTGGTCGGCGGCCACGGTCACGGGCTCGCGGATGTCGGTCTTGCCCATCTCGGCGAAGTGCCCGCCGCCGGGCAGCAGCGTCAGCGAGGCGTCGACGAACTCGTGGGCGAGGGAGTTGAGGACGACGTCCACCCCGCGGCCCTCGGTGGTGCGCAGGAACTTCCGGGCGAACTCCAGGTCGCGGGAGGACGCCAGGTGGTCGTCGTCGAGGCCCAGGGCGCGCAGGGCGGGCCACTTGGCCTCGCTGGCGGTGGCGTAGATCTCGGCGCCGACGTGCCGGGCCAGTTGGACGGCGGCCATGCCGACGCCGCCCGCCGCGGCGTGGATGAGGACCCGCTGCCCCTTCTTGAGCCGGGCCACGCGCAGCAGGCCGTGGTAGGCGGTGAGGAAGGTGCACGGCACGGAGGCAGCCTCGGCGAAGCTCCAGCCGTCGGGGACGGGTACGAGCATGCGGTGGTCGGCGACGGCGGTGCGGCCGAAGGCGCCGGTGAAGATGCCGGTGACCCGGTCGCCGGGGGCGAACGCGGTGACGTCGTCGGCGACGTCGAGGACGACTCCGGCGCCCTCGCTGCCGAGCCCGGCGTCGATGGCGGTCCGGCCGACGAGGCCGAGGGCGATGGTGATGTCGCGGAAGTTGAGCCCGGCGGCCTGCACGGCGATCCGGACCTGGCCGCTCGCCAGGGGCGCGTCGACCTCGGGGCACGGCACCCAGGTCAGGTTCTCGACGGTTCCCTTGGTCGGGATGCCGAGGCGGTGGGCGCCGGCCGGCGGCTCCGGGAGGCGGTGGCCGTCCGGCGCGGCGGCGGCGAGCCGGGGTACGAGGAACGCGCCGTCGCGCACGGCGAGTTGGGCCTCGTCGTCGGCGAGCACGTCGGCGAGGGACGCCCAGGAGGCGTCCGCGTCGTCGAGGTCCACGAGCCGGAACCTGCCGGGGTGCTCGCTCTGCGCCGCGCGGACCAGGCCCCACACGGAGGCTCCGGGCAGCGACTCGACGCGCTCCCCCGCGACCGCGCCGACGGCCAGCCGGGTCAGCACCACCAGGGTGGATCCGGCGAGGCGGTCGTCGGCGAGGAACTGCTGGAGCAGCGCCAGGACGCGCTTGTCGGCGTCGCGGGTGGCGGCGACCGGGCCGTCGGCCGCGCTCGCCGCGACGAGGTCGTCCAGGCACAGGGCGATGTGCGCGGGCGGCCGCTGTCCGGCCAGGAGGGCGTCGAGGGAGGGGTGCGGTGTCGTGTCGGGGTCGGCGGCGTCGGCCGGGCGCAGCCGGGCGGCCAGGCCGTCGGGCGCGCCGAGCACGGCCCACGGGGTGCGCCCGGCCTGCCGCGCGCGCTCCTTCGGCGGCCGCCACTGCACCTCGTACAGGGGCTGGCGGGCGGCGCCGCGGGCGGAGTGCACCTGCTGGGCGTCGGCCGGGCGGAACGCCAGTGCGCCGATGGTGGCGATCCGGCGGCCGTGGTCGTCGGCGACGGTCAGCGTCACCGTCTCCTCGCCCGTCGCCGTGAGGCGGACCCGTACGGTCGCGGCGCCGGGACCGGCCGGTTCCACGCCGGACCAGGAGAACGGCATCCGGCTCCGCTCGCCGCTCACGTCGACGACGCCGCCGGCGATCGACGCGTGCAGGACGGTGTCCAGCAGGGCGGGGTGCAGCGCGAACTCCTCGGCGGCGACGCCGTCGGCGGTGTCCGGCAGGGTGGCCAGGGCGAACAGCTCGTCGCCCCGGCGCCACACCTCGCGCAGCCCGCGGAAGCCGGGGCCGTAGTCGAAGCCCGCGTCCGCGAACGTGTCGTAGAGGGTGCCGATGTCGATCCGCCGGGCCCCGGCGGGCGGCCAGGAGGCCAAGGAGCGTACGGCGTCGTCGTGTTCGGGTGCCGGCGGTCCGGCGGGCAGCACCGTGCCCATCGCGTGCCGGGTCCAGCCGCCCGCCTGCGGGTCCTCGTCGGCGGGGCGCGAGTACACGTCCAGGGTGCGGCGCCCGTCGTCGTCCGCCGCGCCGACGACGACACGGATCCGTACGTCGCCGGAGTCCGGCAGGATCAGGGGCACTTCCAGGGTCAGCTGTTCCACCGCTGCGCACCCGGCGTGGGCGGCCGCCGACAGGGCCAGGTCCAGATGGGCGGTCGCCGGGACGACGACGGCGCCGAAGGCGGTGTGGTCGGCGAGCCAGCCGTGGGTGCGCAGCGACCACAGGGCGGTGAAGACCGTCTCGTCGGTGCCCGGCAGGTCCACCACGGCGCCGAGCAGCGGGTGGCCGGCGGCGGTCAGCCCTGCGGAGGCGACGTCGGCGGTCTCCATCTCGGCCAGGAAGTCCAGCCAGTAGCGCTGGTGCTGGAACGCGTACGTCGGCAGGTCGACCAGGCGGCGGGTGCCGAACAGGGCGGCCCAGTCGACGCCGGCGCCGTGCACGTGCAGGTGGGCGAGGGCGGTGAGCAGGGTGCGGGAGCCGGGGCGGCCCTTGCGCGACGCCGAGACGACCACCGCGTCGTGCACGCCCTGCCCGGCGAACGCCTCCTTGGTGATGCTCGCGAGCGTCGCGCCCGGGCCCACCTCGAAGAAGACGCTCGCGCCGGCGGCGCGGGCGCACTCGACGGCCTCGTGGAAGCGCACGGGCTCGCGCACGTGGTCCACCCAGTACCGGGCGGAGGTCAACTCCTGGAGGGTGGCCGCGCGGCCGAGCCGGGTGGAGACGATCGGGATCGTCATCGCGCCGTCCCGGGGAAGCTCGCCGAGGGCGTCGGCGAACGCGTCCAGGACCGGGTCCATGAGCGGCGAGTGGAACGCGTGGTCG
>NZ_QLLY01000048.1 GCF_003259365.1 Streptomyces sp. PsTaAH-137 | reverse complement strand
CCCCCCACTGACGGAAGTGCGGTTGCCGTGGCTACCTTCCTGTACAGACTCGGCCGCTTCGCCTTCAGGCGCCGCGGCCTCTTCGCTCTCTTCTGGGTGTTGATCGCCGTCGGCGTCGGTGCCGCGGCGTCGTCCGCGCCCACTCCGCCGACCGAGCAGTTCTCGATGCCGGGCACCGAGTCCCAGAAGGCGTTCGACCTGCTCGAGAAGAAGTTCCCCGACGCGAGCGCCGAGGGCGCCAGTGCCCGTGTGGTGCTGCGCGCACCCGACGGCAAGTCGATCTCCGACGAGCGCGCCGTGGTCGAACGCCTCGTCGGCGATCTCGGCAAGGCGCCTCAGGTGGCCGCGGTCGCCGACCCGTTCAAGGCCCGCTCGATCAGCGACGACGGCCGCACCGCGTACGCCGTGGTGACGTACGAGGTCGCCGCGCCCGACGTCACCGACAAGGCGCACGACGCGCTCACCGACGCCACCGACCGGGCCCGCGACGACGGCCTGACCGTCGAGGCGGGCGGTGACGCCATCATGGTCGAGCAGGAGATGAACGGCACCGGTGAGCAGATCGGTGTGCTCGTCTCCGCCGTCGTGCTGGTGCTGACGTTCGGCGCGCTGCTCGCCGCCGGCATGCCGCTGCTGACCGCCCTGATCGGGGTGGGCATCGGTACCTCCGCCATCACCGCGCTCGGCAGCACCCTCGGTCTGTCGGCCACGACGTCGACGCTGGCGATGATGATCGGCCTCGCGGTCGGCATCGACTACGCCCTGTTCGTCATCTTCCGCTACCGCGCCGAGATCTCCGAGGGGCACGCCCCCGACGACGCGGCGGGCCGGGCGACCGGCACCGCGGGTTCGGCGGTCGTCTTCGCCGGACTCACCGTGATCATCGCGCTGGCCGGTCTCGCGGTCGTCGACATCCCGATCCTCACCAAGATGGGTCTCGCCGCGGCGGGTACGGTCGCCGTCGCCGTACTGGTGGCGGTCACCCTCGTACCGGCGCTGCTGGGCTTCGCGCCGCGCCGTGTGCTGCGGGTCGCCGACCGTCGTCTCGTCCGGACGAAGAAGCCGCTGTCGGCCCGCAAGCTGGCGAGGTCCGAGAAGAAGGCGGCGAAGCTGGCCGCGCGGACCAGGCCGAACCTGTCGACGCGCTGGGCCTCGTTCGTGGTGCGCCGCCCGGTCGGCGTGCTCGTCGTCGCGGTCCTCGGGCTCGGTGCCCTTGCCCTGCCCGCCACGCAGCTGGAGCTCGGCCTGCCGGGCGAGGGCACGATGGCGAAGGACACCACGCAGCGCAAGGCGTACGACCTGCTGTCGCAGTCGTTCGGGCCGGGCTTCAACGGTCCGCTGACGGTGACCGTGGAGGGCAAGGACGCGGCAGCGGCCGGTGACAGGATCGGCGCCGCGCTGAAGAAGGTGGCGGGCGTCGACTCCGTCTCCCCGGCCGCCGCCAACAAGGCGGGCGACACGGCGATCCTCAGTGTCGTGCCGAAGACGGGTCCGACGGACGACCGGACGAAGGAACTCGTCAAGGACGTCCGGGCCAGGGCCGCGTCGCTGGCGTCGGCCTCGGGCGCGTCCGAGATCCTGGTGACCGGGCAGACGGCGCTGTTCATCGACTTCTCGCAGGCCCTGTCGGACGCCCTGCTGCCGTATCTGGCACTGGTGGTGGGCCTGGCGTTCCTGCTGCTGCTCCTGGTGTTCCGTTCGGTGCTGGTGCCGCTGAAGGCGGCGCTCGGGTTCCTGCTCTCGGTGAGCGCGGCGCTCGGCGCGGTGGTCGCCGTGTTCCAGTGGGGCTGGGCCGCCGATCTGCTCGGGATCGACCAGCCCGGTCCGATCATGACGACGATGCCGATGTTCATGATCGGCGTGGTCTTCGGCCTCGCGATGGACTACGAGGTGTTCCTCGTGACCCGGATGCGCGAGGCGTACGTGCACGGCGCCGGGGCCGAGGAGGCCGTCGTGACCGGTTTCCGGCACAGCGGGCGGGTCGTCACGGCCGCCGCGATCATCATGATCAGCGTCTTCTCCGGCTTCGTCTTCGAGGTCAACGACCTGGTGAAGATGATGGGCTTCGGTCTCGCCTCGGCCGTCCTGTTCGACGCGTTCGTGGTCCGGATGACGATCGTGCCCGCCGTGCACGCGCTGCTGGGCGACGCCGCCTGGTGGCTGCCCGGCTGGCTCGGCCGACTGCTGCCGAACGTCGATGTCGAGGGCGAGAAGCTCCGGCAGCGGCTCGCGGTCGCTCCGGCGCGGGTCGTGCCGGCCAGGTCCGGTGAGCACGAGCGCAATCTCGTGCACTGACCCACACCCCTGCGGCCCGGTGCGATCCCCCTGCGGATCGCACCGGGCCGCAGTCGTGCGGCGGCGGCTCTGGCGGGGTTCTGGCGCTCTTCGAGTGCTCCTCTTTCGAGATCGGTCATCGTGGCAGGCACCCGGGCGGTCTCGCCCGCCTGTGCCGCGCTTCGTGTCTGACGCCCTTCGCGCTGTGGGCCACAACCGTCTGGAGAGTCATGTCCCGTCGCCTGTTCACCTCGGAGTCCGTGACCGAGGGGCACCCCGACAAGATCGCCGACCGGATCAGCGACACCGTGCTCGACGCGCTGCTGCGGGAGGACCCCACGTCCCGCGTCGCCGTCGAGACGCTGATCACCACCGGCCTGGTGCACGTGGCCGGTGAGGTGACGACCTCGGCGTACGCGCCGATCGCCCAGCTCGTGCGCGAGGCCGTCCTCGACATCGGCTACGACTCCTCCGCCAAGGGCTTCGACGGCGCGTCCTGCGGTGTCTCGGTGTCGATCGGCGCGCAGTCGCCGGACATCGCGCAGGGCGTCGACACCGCGTACGAGAAGCGCGTCGAAGGCGCCTCCCGCGACGGGGCCGACGACGAGCTCGACCAGCAGGGCGCGGGCGACCAGGGCCTGATGTTCGGCTACGCGACGGACGAGACGCCCAACCTGATGCCGCTGCCGATCGAGCTGGCCCACCGGCTCTCGCGTCGCCTGACCGCGGTGCGCAAGGACGGCACGGTCCCCTATCTGCGGCCCGACGGCAAGACCCAGGTCACCATCGAGTACCAGGGCAGCCGGCCGGTCCGGCTCGACACGGTCGTGGTGTCCTCGCAGCACGCCCCCGGCATCGACCTGGACTCCCTGCTCGTCCCCGATCTGCGCGAGCACGTGGTCGAGCAGGTGCTCGGCCAACTCGCCGACGAGGGCATCAAGCTGGAGACGGACGACTACCGGCTGCTGGTCAACCCGACGGGCCGGTTCGAGATCGGCGGCCCGATGGGCGACGCCGGCCTGACCGGCCGCAAGATCATCATCGACACGTACGGCGGCATGGCCCGGCACGGCGGCGGCGCGTTCTCCGGCAAGGACCCGTCCAAGGTGGACCGCTCGGCCGCGTACGCGATGCGCTGGGTGGCGAAGAACGTCGTCGCGGCCGGGCTCGCGTCCCGCTGCGAGGTGCAGGTCGCGTACGCGATCGGCAAGGCCGAGCCGGTGGGCCTGTTCGTCGAGACGTTCGGCACCGGCAAGGTCGCGCAGGCCACCATCGAGGCGGCGATCAACGAGGTGTTCGACCTGCGTCCGGCCGCGATCATCCGCGACCTCGACCTGCTGCGCCCGATCTACGCGCAGACCGCCGCCTACGGCCACTTCGGCCGCGAACTGCCCGACTTCACCTGGGAGCGCACCGACCGCGCCCAGCAGCTCAAGGCGGCCGCGGGCATCTGAGCCCGCGGCTGTGCGGCGGGCCCGCCGGGGCCCGCCGTCCGACGGCCGGGCCCCGGCGGTACGCGGGCGGAGTGCGGCCGCGCTGCCGATGGGCCGGGCCCGCGCACCATCGGCGTCCAGCGACCGAAGCGACCAAGGAGTGATCTGTGCGCATCGCGGTGACCGGTTCCATAGCCACCGACCATCTGATGGTCTTTCCCGGGCGGTTCGCGGACCATCTGCTGCCCGACCAGCTGGCGCACCTCTCGCTCTCCTTCCTGGTCGACGGGCTGGAGGTGCGCAGGGGCGGCGTCGCGGCCAACATCGCGTTCGGGCTCGGCGGGCTCGGCCTGGCGCCGCTGCTGATCGGCGCGGTCGGCACCGACTTCGCCGAGTACGAGGTGTGGTTGAAGGAGCACGGCGTGGACACCGGCGGGGTGCGGGTGTCGGACGACCGGCAGACGGCCCGCTTCATGTGCATCACCGACCAGGACGCCAATCAGATCGCCGCGTTCCACACCGGCGCGATGGCCGAGGCCGCCGACATCGATGTGCGGGGTCTGCTCACCGGCGGCGAACGTCCCGGCCTCGTCCTCGTCTCCCCCGACGACCCGTCGGCGATGCTGCGGCACACGGCCGGGTGCCGGGAGCTCGGCATCCCCTTCGCCGCCGATCCCTCGCAGCAGCTGGCCCGCCTGGACGGCGGCCAGGTGCGCGCTCTGGTGACCGGTGCGACCTGGCTGTTCACCAACGAGTACGAGGCGGCGCTGCTGCGCGAACGCACCGGCTGGTCCCGGGCGGAGGTGCTCGGCGCCGTCGGCAGCTGGGTCACCACGCTGGGCGCCGGTGGCGTCCGCGTCGAGAGCGCCGGGCAGGAGCCCCTGCTCGTCCCCGCCGTTCCCGTCGCCGAGACGGCGGACCCGACGGGTGTCGGCGACGCCTTCCGCGCCGGTTTCCTCGCCGCCCTCGGTCATGGCGTCGACGCCCGGTCCGCGGCCCGGCTGGGCTGCGCGCTGGCCTCGGTGGTCCTCGGCGCGGTCGGCTCGCAGACGTACGAGGTGGATCCGGTGCGGCTGACCCGCGTCGTCGAGGGCGCCTACGGTGCCGGTGCCGCCCGGCCGCTCGCCGCGGTCCTGGGCGGACGGTCGTGAGCGCCACGGGCGGCGGCCGCGTCGCCGCGCTCCGGGAGGCCCTCGCGACGCGCGTGGTCGTGGCGGACGGCGCGATGGGCACCATGCTCCAGGAGCGGGAGCCGACGCTGGAGGACTTCCAGCAGCTGGAGGGCTGCAACGAGGTCCTCAACGTGACCCGTCCCGACATCGTCCGCGCGGTCCACGAGGCGTACTTCGCGGTGGGCGTCGACTGCGTGGAGACCAACACGTTCGGCGCGAATCACTCGGCGCTCGGCGAGTACGAGATCGCCGGGCGGGTGCACGAGTTGTCGGAGGCGGGCGCGCGGGTCGCCCGGGAGGTCGCCGACGAGTTCACCGCGAGGACCGGACAGCAGCGCTGGGTCCTCGGGTCGATGGGGCCCGGGACGAAGCTGCCGACGCTGGGGCATGTCACGTACGGCGTGCTGCGCGACGGGTTCCAGCGCAACGCCGAGGGGCTGCTGGCCGGCGGCGCGGACGCGCTGCTGGTGGAGACGACGCAGGACCTGTTGCAGACGAAGGCGGCGCTGATCGGTGCGCGGCGTGCCATGGAGGCGCTCGGCGCCGACGTCCCGCTGATCTGTTCGCTGGCCTTCGAGACGACCGGGACGATGCTGCTGGGTTCGGAGATCGGCGCGGCCCTGACGGCCCTGGAGCCGCTGGGTATCGACCTGATCGGCCTGAACTGCTCCACCGGTCCGGCCGAGATGACCGAGCACCTGCGCCACCTGGCGCGGCACTCGACGACGCCGCTGATGTGCATGCCGAACGCGGGTCTGCCGGTGCTGAGTTCGCAGGGCGCCACCTTCCCGCTGGGGCCGGTGGGCCTGGCGGACGCGCAGGAGACGTTCGTGCGCGAGTACGGGTTGTCCTTGGTGGGCGGCTGCTGCGGTACGACCCCCGAGCATCTGCGTCAGGTCGTGGAGCGGGTCCGTGAGATGACCCCGCCGGAGCGTGCTCCGCGGCCCGAGCCGGGCGCGGCCTCGCTCTACCAATCGGTGCCGTTCCGGCAGGACACCGCCTACCTGGCGATCGGTGAGCGGACGAACGCCAATGGTTCGAAGAAGTTCCGTGAGGCGATGCTGGAGGCCCGCTGGGACGACTGTGT
>NZ_QLLY01000047.1 GCF_003259365.1 Streptomyces sp. PsTaAH-137 | reverse complement strand
CCCCCGTGCCGTGGCCCCGTCCGTGAGCCGCGGCAGCATCAACTCCCAGAAGCGGTCGATCTTCCGGCGGGTGAGCCAGTCGGGATCGCGGCAGCCCAGGACCTCGAAGCCCACGGTGGCCGCCACGACGGTGGGGGCGATCTGCGCACAGGAGGTCCCCTCGGCGAGGCGCCCCTCCCACTCGGCCCGTTGCAGCGTGCGCTCGATCCACCGCTGCCACTGCTGCCGCAGGTCGACATCGCCCCGCGTCCGGGCCGGGTCGCCGGAGAGGGCGAACCCGGCGCGCACGACGGCGTCGCCCACGATGCCGTCCATCAGCCCGTGCGTGGCCTCGACCAGCGCGCGCAGCGGGTCCGGTGCCCGGTCGGCCCGGCCGGTCGTGCGCTCCAGGGCCGCGGCGGCCTCGTGCAGAACGGCGTCGGCCAGCGCCCGTTTGCTCGCGAAATGGAAGTGCAGGGCGCCGGTGCTCACCCCGGCACGCCGGCTGATCGTGGTGAGCGAGGCGAGCGCGAACCCGTCCCGGGCGAACGACTCGGCGGCGGCGCGCACCAGCATCTGACGGGTCCGGACCGCCCGCTCCTGCTTGACCATCATGCTCCTCCTGGCTGCGGGGCGACGCGGCGTACGGGCGGACCCACACCAGGACAGTAACAAACCGCTCGTGCGGTTTCTAGTGGATCCGACGCCTCGTCATGCGCCTCCCACCAGCGTCAGGGCCGGGCGGACCGGAGCCGTGCCGCGGCGGTTCGGGACGTGCCGGTGGGTGCGGGGCCGCAGGTGCGGCTGCGCGTGCGGGTGCGGGACCTCCTGCGCCAGGATCTCGTGCAGCGCCGCGCCGAACCGCTCGATGTCCCGCGGTGAGCTGTCCTGGTGGACGGAGGCGCGCACGGCGGTGGTGAACCCGGGCCCGGGGCGGTACAGAGGCGTCTCCTGGGCGACCGTCTTGCGCACGTCGACACCGCGGGCCGCCAGCCGGCGCCGGATGTGCGCCGCGGGCATCCGCTCGTGCCGGAAGGCGAGGATGCCGGACTGGAGCCGCCCCGGCACGATCAGTTCGGTACCGGGCGCCTCCTCGACCGCGGCGCGCAGCGCGGCCGTCAGCGCCTCGTCCGAGGCGTCGGTCCGGTGTTCGGCGAGGGCCGCGCTCAGTGCGACGACGGCCGCTCCGTGCGGTGGCACCAGCGGCACGATCCCGGGCGGGGCGAGCGTCTCGCGCAGCCTCCGGGAGACATGGGCGAACCCGATGAACCGCGGCCCGCGCAGGAACCGCCAGCCGTCGCCGGTCAGCAGATCGCAGCCGGTGCGCGTCACGTCCACCGGCAACTGCCCCACGGCGTACGACGCGTCGACGGCGTACAGGCAGCGATGGGGCGCGAGGATGCGGCCGATCGCCTCGACGGGGTTGACGATGCCGCAGCCCGCCGGCACCTGCGTCACCGAGACGAACGCGACGTCGTCGTCGATGTGCGCGGCCATCCACTCCGTGTCGAGGTCGCCGTCCGGACGCAGCGGGACGACGTCCAGACCGCACCGGGTGCGGTCGCGTGCCGCGTAGAGGGCGGTCAGGTTGGCGACGCCCTCGTAGGGCGTCGTCCAGATCCGGTCGTCCGGGCCGAGCGGCAGGCGCGACACCACGGTGGCGAAGGCGTCCGCCGAGCCGGTGAACAGCACGGTGTCGTCGGTCGGCGCCCGCAGCAGGCGGGTCAGGCGCGCGCGGAGCTCGTCGTGCACGACATCGTCCAGGTACTCCTCCAACTCGTGGGGACCGTAGCGGTCTTCGTGACGTGTCCACTCGATGAGGGCAGCGCGGGCGGCGGTGGGCATGGCGCCCAGTCCGGCCGCGTCCAGGTGGACCCTGGGATCGCCGTGGGCCGTCGCAGTCATGTCCGGGGCCTCCCCCCGTTCCATGTGGCAACTCTGTGCCAGTGAATTGGCATTACCTTGCCAACTCCCCCTGACAGTTGGCAACATGCGCTCCGGCGGCGCTCTAGCGGAACGGCCGAAAGGGACAATGCGGCCCGGCGTCGGCGCCCCTGCCGGTTCCCGCCCGATCCGTTCTCCAGCGGTTGCCCAGCTTTGCCAAGGCGTTTCCGGACGGGCCGTCGATCCGCGGCTTCGCAGGCCAGGCGCGTTTCACCAGCGCTTTCCGCGCCCTCTCGGCCGTTCGTGGAGTGCCCCTGGCGTCCACGTCGAGCCGTAATTGACCGATTTGCGAGTGATTCCCGAGAACGCCTTGCCAATCTTCTTGGCAGAAGGTTGCCAAGCGGAAAACGCAGAGTTGTCACAGAGGAGTCCGTCATGAAGCGCATCGCCCGGATCGCCGTCACCGTCGCCGCCGTCGCCACCACCGCCTTCACCGGTCTCGGCATCAGCACCACGGCCGCGTCGGCGCTCAGCCTCGACACGTCGATCTCGGCGGCCCCGGCCGAGGACTGGCCGGTCGCCCCCGCTGCCGCCCCCGCCGAGGACTGGCCCGTCGCCCCCGCTGCCGCCCCCGCTGAGGACTGGCCTGTCGCCCCTGCCGTCGCCCCGGCCGAGGACTGGCCTGTCGCCCCCGCTGCCGCCCCGGCCGAGGACTGGCCGGTCGCTCCCGCCGCCGCCCCGGCTGAGGACTGGCCCGTCGCCCCCGCCACCGCCGCTGTCTGATCCCTCCGCCCGTGCACGACGGGCGCGCGCCCTCGACAACCCCCGCCGGCCACAGGCCGCCGCGGGGGTTTCGGCTGTTCGCCGGGGAGCACGGCTCGCCCCCGGGGCAAACCCCACGCGCGCGAGGCGCCGCCGACGTCGGCCGTGACCAGCGGCTCCACCGCCGCTCAAGCCTTCCGAGACAGGGCCTCGAAGCCCTGTTGCCACCATCTTGGCAAGAAGTTGCCACGCCCAGAGCGCCCGTCGTTAGGAGCTAAGTGATGTCGGTCCTGTCGGTCTCCGACCTCGTCGAGCAGCACGTCCACCTGCGGCCCGACGCGACCGCGCTCACCTACCCGGGTGACGCCGGCGACGTGTCCCTCACGTACGGCGAACTGAGCCTGGCCGCCAACCGTCTCGCCGCGCACCTGCGGGCCCGGGGCGTGGGCCGCGGGGACCGGGTGGTGACCGCGATCGCCCCGGGCCCCGCCATGGTGACCGCGTTCCTCGCCGTCGTGCGGACCGGCGCCGCCTACGTACCGGTCGACCCGGCCAACCCCGCCGAGCGCCGCCGCCTGATCGTGCGGGACAGCACGGCACGCGCCGTGCTGACGCAGGGCGCCGCGCCCGAGGAGTACCGGGGGCTCGACACCGTGGTCGTCGACCTCGACGCCGAGGCCGACGCGATCGCCGCGCGCCCCGCCGCCCTGCCCGGGCCGGCCGCGGGCCCGGACGACGCCGCCTACGTCTGCTACACCTCGGGAACGACCGGCACGCCCAAGGGAGTCGTCGTCCCCCACCGGGCCGTCGTCGACTTCGCGCGGTCCTACGACTACCTGCGCCTGGACCCGGCGGACGTGGTCGCCCAGGCCGCCAACCCCGCCTTCGACGCCGTGACGTTCGAGATCTGGACGACGCTCGCCGCCGGGGCCCGCCTGGTGGGCCTGGCCAAGGAGTCCGTCGTCGACCCCGGACGCTTCGAGGAGGCGGTCGCCGCCCACGGCATCTCCACGATCTTCCTGACCACCGCCCTGTTCAACCTGATCGCCCGGGAGCGCCCCGGCGCCTTCGCCCCGCTGCGCACCGTGCTGTTCGGCGGCGAGGCCTGCGACCCGCGCCGGGTGCGCGAGGTGTTCGCGGCGGGCGCGCCCGAGCGGCTGCTGCACGTGTACGGGCCCACCGAGACCACCACCTTCGCCACCTGGCACGCGGTCGACGAGCCGGCCGAGGACGCGCGGACCATCCCGATCGGCCGGGCTCTCGGCACCACCGTCGCCGTCGTCGTCTCCCCCGAGGGCACCCCGGTCGCGCCCGGCGCCACCGGCGAACTCCTGCTCGGCGGACCGGGGCTCGCCACCGGCTACCTCGACCGCCCCGAGCTGACCGCGCAGCGTTTCGTCGAGGACACCTTCACCGGCAGCGGCGGCCTGCTCTACCGCACCGGCGACGTGGTGCTGCTGCGCGAGGACGGCGCGCTGGAGTTCGTGGGCCGCGTCGACAACCAGATCAAACTGCGCGGATTCCGCATCGAACTCGGCGAGATCGAGGCGCAGCTGACCGGCCACCCGGGCGTCTCCGCGGCGGCGGTGTCGCTGCACGAGACGCCGGACGGCGACAAGCGGCTCGTCGCCCACGTCGTGCCCGCGCCGCCGGCCGCTGCCGCCGCCGAGCCCGACGCGCAGATCACCGAGTGGAAGGAGATCTACGAGACGCTGTACGACGACGCCGGGTCCGCCGAGCTCGGCACCGACTTCGCGGGCTGGAACAGCAGTTACGACGCGCGGCCGATCCCCCTGGAGCAGATGCGCGAGTGGCAGGGCGCCACCCTGGAGCGCATCCGGGAGCTGCCCCGCCGCCGGGTCCTGGAGATCGGGGTGGGCACCGGCCTGCTGATGGGGCATCTGGCCAGGGACCCGGAGTGCGAGGAGTACTGGGGCACCGACTTCTCCGAGCGGGTCATCACCGCGCTCACCGCCCAGACGCAGGCCGACCCCGAACTCGCCGCGAAGGTCCACCTGCGCCACCGCGCCGCCGAGGACACCAGCGGCCTGCCCGCCGGCCACTTCGACGCCGTCGTCATCAACTCGGTGATCCAGTACTTCCCGGGCCTGGACTACCTGCGCGGCGTGATCGAGGGCGCCCTGCCGCTGCTCGCCCCCGGCGGCGCGCTGCTCCTGGGCGATCTGCGCAACCTCGACCTCGCCCGTACCTTCCAGACCGGCGTGGAGCTGGCCTCCCCCGGCGGCGCGGACAAGACCCGGGACGCCCTGTTGCGCTCCATCGGCGAGCGCGTGGAGCTGGAGACCGAACTCCTCCTCGCCCCGGCCCTGTTCGACGCGCTGGCCCGCGACCTGCCCGCCGTGCGCGCCGTGGACGTACGCGTCAAGCGGGGCGTGCACCACAACGAACTGAGCCGCTACCGCTACGAGGCCGTGCTCTCCACCGCCGCACCGGTCGCCGACCTCGCGGCCGCCCCCGTCCTGCACTGGGGCCGGGACCTCGCCTCCGCCGCCGCGGTGACCGCGCACCTGGAGGCCGGCCGGCCCGCGACGCTGCGGCTGGCCGCGGTGCCCAACCGCCGGGTGCACGAGGAGCACACGGCGCTCGCGGAGCTGGAGGCGGCGGCCGCCCTGCCCGCCGTCGCACCGGACCCCGAGGAACTGTGCGCGGCCGGTGAGCGCCTGGGCTACCTGGCGCTGCCGACCTGGTCGGGGCAGGGCGCCGCACTGCTCGACGTCGTCTTCGTCGACCCGGACCAGGTGCCGGCCGGCGCGCTGACCGGTGTGCACACGGGCCCGGCGGCCGCCGCCGGGGCCTGCGCGAACACGCCGAACGCCTTCGACCGCACCGTCGGCCTCGACGTCGCCCTCACCGGCTACCTCCAGGAGCGCCTGCCGGACTACATGATCCCGTCGGCCCTGACACTCCTCGACGAACTGCCGCTGAACGCCAACGGCAAGGTCGACCGCAAGGCCCTGCCCGCCCCGTCGTTCACCGCCGAGCGGACCGGCGGCCGGCCGGGCACTCCCTTGCAGGAGATCGTGCGCGATCTGTTCGCCGAGGTGCTGGGAGTGCCGCGCGGCCAGGTGCACGCCGACTCCGACTTCTTCCGCATCGGCGGGCACTCGCTCGCCGCGGCCCGCCTGCTGTCCAAGGCCCGTACGGTGCTGGGCGCCGACCCCGGGAGCAGGGCGGTGTACGAGGCGCCGACGCCGGCCGCGTTCGCCGCGCTGCTCGGCGACGCCCCCGCCGCCTGCACCGGGCCCGGCGGCGCGGAGGGCGCCGTCGTCCTGCCGCTGCGGCTGCACGGCGCGCTGAACGAGCGGGCCCTCGAAGCCGCCCTGGCCGATCTGGGCAACCGGCACGAGGCGCTGCGCAACTCGCGGATCGGCGCGGCCGGCACCCAGCTGCGCACCCTGTCCGCCGACGAGCACCTCCTCGAACTGTCCCTGCCCGCCGACGCGGTCGACCTGTGGTCGCACCTGCCGCTCGCGGCGGAACTGGCCCGGGCCTACGGCGCCCGCGCCACCGGTGAC
>NZ_QLLY01000046.1 GCF_003259365.1 Streptomyces sp. PsTaAH-137 | reverse complement strand
TGTGGCCGGTGAGGGGTTCGCCGATCTGTTGGCCCTCTCTCAGATCCCACACGCGCACCGTGTTGTCATAGCTGCCGGTGACGGCTACGGGGATGTCGTCCAGGCTCGTGCACGCCACCGCGGCCACCGAGTGGGCGTGACCGCTCATCGTTTCGCGCAGCGACTTGGAGAGGTCGCTTCCCGTCGCCCAGCGGGGTGTCCAGTCGCCGGGTGCTGCGTGGCTGGTGAGTTGGTCAAGCAGCGCTGTGGCGTCGGCGCGAGCCGCATTGAGAGCGAGGGCTTGGCGGCGCACGGACGTTGCAGCCGGGGCGTGCAGGTTCAGGGCGGTTCGGTAGACGGCGGCCGTGAGGCGGCCCTCATCAGTACTGACCCGCTGCAGATGGGAAGTGAGACTGTAGGGAGCGGCGTGGACGAGGTACTCGGCGTCGAGCAGGACGTCGTCGATACGACCGGCGGCTGCAGCATGGGTGGCGAGATGGTTGAGCGCGTAGGGATGGGCGCGGAACCAGTCGCGGGTGGCGTCGCCGCGATAAGGAACACGCTTGGTGAGGGTGTCGACGAACGCGCTGTGGATGGCTCTGAAGTCGGCACCCCTTTGGAGGTGGTCGTTGAGGGCCTGGTGGTAGAGGCGGTAGGCGGAGCGTCCATTCTCGACGGCTTCGACGACGTAGGAGCCGGCGTTACTTCGCAGCCACAGCAAATCGTCGTCGGTATACGTCCGTCCGGCGATGGCAGAGGCGAGGGGTGCCCAGATTCCTTCCCAAGGTAGTCCTTGTCCTTCCGCATAGGCGAGAGGGCGGAGCAGGTCTGCGGCGCGCTGGGCATCGTCGCCGAGACGCTGAGTGAGGTCGTCCTGCATCGCCTGTCCGGCATGCTTGGGAAGACTGGCCCGCCACTCGGGGTCTCGAGGATCTGCAACCACTTCGTCGGCGGCGGCGAGGGTGTATGCGGCGAAGCGTGCCACGAGAAATGACGTGCCAGCCGCCATCTCGACCGCTCTGGCGACCTGGCCCAAGAGCCTAGGATGGGCCGATTGGTAGGGGGAGCTGCTGTGGCTGTCAACGAGGTTGAGAATCGTGTACGCCCTGAGTGCGTCGCGGTCTGCGTAGCGGGGGGAGTCGAGGTCCATCACCCGGCGCTGTTCGTGGAGCTTGATGCCGAGGCAGTCGAGGAGGTTTTTGCGGGTGCCGAGGAGTAGTCGAATACGTCCCTTAGAATGTTCGATTAGGGGGCGGATAATCTGTGAGCAGAGAGTGTCGGGAGTCGCGGATTCATCGAGGGCGTCGATGAGAGCTGTGAACGGTCTTTGAGAGGCCGAGGTCCGCTGTCCCAGCCGTTCCAGAAACTCGCCGACACTTGCACATTTGAAGCCAGCTGCGGCAGCCAGACCGGAGAGAACTTGCGTGTTGGTAATCCCCTGCGCGTACATGACGACATCGACGCTGTCCTCTGCGGGGATCATCTTCGGACCGAGACCGATGGCGTCGACGGGGACGGTGCGTCGCCGTTCCGGCATGGTGAGAGCGGCGATGAGGCCAAGGATGGCTGTCTTGCCGGAGCCGGGCCCAGCCGTCACCACCCGAACGTCGCGGTCTGACACAGCGGCGGGAGAGAATGGGTCGTCGAAGAGCGGATCTTGGACGGCGTTGCTGTTGTCGATGACGCCGTTGTTGATCCAGGTGGCGATTTCGGTCAGAGCCTGATGGCGGCCGCAGAACCACCAGCCGTGAGCGAGTCTCCCGGAGTAGCTACCCATGGCGCGCACGAGGAGACGCGAGTAGAACTCCGTGTCCCTGCGGCGGGCATGCTCCTCGAATTCGGCGGCCTCCTGGAGGGCGAGGTCGACTTCGGTCAGGCGAACGTTGTGGCGCGGATTGGTCAGGAAGTCGGGCGGCTCGCCGGACAGGCCGAGCAGCGACAGACTGACGTGCTGATAGGCGGGCTTGTCCGGGTGATCATTGATTTGTTGCACGACGGCGGACACCGACAGATGCTTCGGTGCGTGGCCCGCGAGAGCCTGGCTGCTCGCTACCTGGGCGAGGAGGTCGGGGAACAGACCGGCTGTGGCCTGCTGGTGGGGTTGAGCGGAGGACACGATCACCAGGCCCGGGCTCGACGCGCTCGGTGTCCATGTCGAGGTGAGTCGTTTGAGGGCGGCCGCGGCGAGTTCGTTGCCGCCCTGGCCGGAATAGCAGGTGTCTAGAATTAGCAGCAGCCGACGGACCTTTGTTCCGCTGAACACGCGGACCAGCTCGCCGGTAGGCAATGCGGTAAAGGACACGTCAGCGGGGTCGGTGTCCGACATCAGCAGCATGTGCTCATTGCCGGCGTCGTCTACCTCTCCGTGGCCGGAGAGGTAGACGACGACCAAATCGTCCTCACGGCGTTCCCTGGACGTGCAGAAGGCCCGCAATTGCTCGCGCAGTTGCAGTACGGTCGGGTCGGCGCCAAGCGCGGTGTGGTGGCGGTAGCCGAGCTTCTGGGTGAACAGCTCGACGATCTGGTCACGGGCTTCGACGAGACCGGGTCGGTCCCAGTCGGGGCACTTGGGATACCGGGCGACCGAGGCCGCGATCAGATACCGGCGCGGCTCTTCAGTCTCCTCGCGGCCGCCAGCGTCCAGCGGCGTCATGCGAGGCCGTCGGCGATGGCTTGGCCGCACAGTTTGTCCGTCAGGTACGCCGACGTATCATGCGCGTGCGCTCCGTTGTGGACGACTGCGCACGTCACTCGGTCCCCGAATGCAGGGCGCAGGTCCTTCACCAGGGCGACGACGTCGCCCTGGTCGGCGAAGTTCGTCCATGCCAGCTGATCGCCGCCCGGCCAGACGCCCTGGGCCTGCCCGCCGAGAATGACCGGGGCAGGCTGGAGGCGGTGCAGGATCAGATTCTCGATGCCGAGGGGAGATCCGATCGTTACCAGGGCACGCACCTGGTGACCTGGCCGCGCGCACAGGGCCTCATAGGCGATCACGGAGCCCAAGGAGTGCGCGACGACGACGTGGGTGCCGTCATCGATCTGGTCGACGACGCGGGCGAGGGCCTTCGCGCGCAGGTCGGGCTCGGTGAGGTAGTGGTGGACTTGTTTGAGGTCGAACACCATCGCTCGCAGAGCCACTCCGGCGAAGAACCGGGACCCCGACAGGGCCCGCAGGGCCGCCTGCACGGACCGCGGGATCGCCACCAGGGTGTCGTCGGCGTCGGGCGGGACCACGGCCGGATCGACGGCGGCGGCGGCCTTCCACCAGGCGCGCAGCAGGTCCTGCTCGAAGCCCTCGGCGACGTCGGCCGCAGTGTAGGGAGGGTCGCCGGCAGCGAGGAACTCTCCGTCGGGGCGGAAGAGGTCACCATAGAAGGCGATCGCCACATCGGACTCCGACAGCCGCTGGCCGCGGTCCGCCCGTGTGAGGCCGTCGTTGAGGGCGGGTAACCACTGCTGGCGCAGCGTGTCCTCGCCGAGTGTCTGCTTGCCGATGCCGTGCACTGCAACAACTCGCGCCATACTCGCCCCCGCGCTCGCCCCCGGACCGTCGTGATTCAGCACTGTAGAGGGTCGATAGACGCGGATCAGTGCAATCCCCGAATGACAGCTTTGGGAGCGGTTGGCCACGGCGTCAGCAGTGTTGGCGGCGCCGTGGCGCGCTGCCTGCCTACCGGTACCAGTACTTGACGCCGCGGTGGTGGGAGCAGATGTCGCGGAAGTGGGCGCTCTAGGAGTGGTGTTGTTCTTGCAATTCGCCATCGTCTCGCGGGGATTGGAGGAGTTGGTCTTGCAGACGCCTGTGGTGTGCCGGGCGAGGGAGGCTGCTGCGGCCTGTGGCCACGGCCACGGGTGCCAGCAGCGCGCCTATTGACCTGAGTCGGAGATTCGTCGCTGGTTGGTCATAAGTCGCCCGGGTCCGAGAACCCGCCGTTGTTGATGACCGATGCCCAACGGGCTGTTCTGGAGTGCTGGGTACGTCGCCGGAAGACGGCTCAGGCTTTCGCCCAGCGGTCGCGGATCGTGCTGGAGTGCGCCGACAGGCACTCGATTATGGAGGTGTCCCGCCGACTGGGGACCACTGCGGACACGATCCGCACCTGGCGGCGCCGGTTTCTCGAGCGGGGACTGGACGGCCTGTGCGACGCCCCGCGGCCTGGTGTCTCGCGGAAGATCACCAACGTCGACGTCGAGCGGGTCATCGTCTAGTGCTGTGACCGCATAGGTTCACCGGGTTCGAGAGCTGTGAGGGACCGGACGAACGGTTCGCGTGCTGGGGTGAGACGATCGCGCCGTGACCATCCACCTTCATGACTTCGATGGCGAGCACTCGCTGACGTTGGACGCCGGCGGTCTGGATGCCGATGCCGCAGTAGTTGCCGCCGGGCACGAGCCGAACGGGTACTTCTGGGAGGGTCTCGTGCGGTTTGCCTGGCCGGATATTGCCTAGCACGTCGATTTCGACAGCGAGGCTGGCATGTTCTGCGCGGTCGGCAGTTCGAGTGACCTCGCGCGACTCAAGACGGCCGTCGAATCCGTCATCACGAGCCCCGAGGCGGTCCGCGACATCATTGCCCGTGCGGAGGCTTCGGGCTTCGAGTTCGACGACTGATGCTGTGACCTCGCCGGGTTGAGCGGGGTCAGACTGCGGCCGGCAGTGGCCTGCCACCCCAGCGGAGACCTCGTTCGCTGCGGACGCGTGCGCGTTCGCGACGTTGGGCGGCCAGGACATCGGGGTGGCGGGCGTTCTGGTTGCGCCAGCGCAGGTAGGCGTGCAGGGCCCAGGTCTGGACGGTGTGGTTCGGATGATGGGAGTTGGCGAGGGTGAACCGCCGCAGCGGCCCGAAGTGGGCCTCGATGGGGTTGGCCCAGGACGCGTAGGTGGGTGTGAAGCACAGCTCGACCTTGTTCCTGGCCGTCCACCTGCGGATCTTCCAGTTCAGGTGGGCGGAGAGATTGTCCAGGATCACGTAGATCGGGCCGCCGTCCGGGCGGGCGGCGCGGATCGACCGCAGGGCGGCCCAGGTGTGGTCGATGCCCTTGCGGCGCCGGTTGACCCCCCACAGCTTGTCGTCGCCGACGGAGTAGCAGCCGTGGAAGTAGGTGATGCCGTGGGTGCGGCGGTAGGTGGCTGGCAGCCTGTCGGGGCGGTTCTGTTCGGCCCAGCAGGAGCCAGCGGTGGGGCGGATGCCCAGTGGCCCGAACTCGTCGAAGGCGAACGTGCGGTCTGGACGCTCGTTGACCGCGTACTCGATTCGCTCCAGCTTCCCGTCGAAGGCCGGGTCCGGGGATTCCTTCCAGGTCTTCGTCCGCTGGAAAGTGATCCCCCGGCGGGCCAGTAAGCACCGCAGGGCCTCGCGGCCGATCCGGACGGGCCTGGCTACGTTCCGGCGCAGGTGGTCGGCAAGTTTGCGGACCGACCAGCGGGTGAAAGGCTTGCCCAGCACGGTCGGGCGGGTGGTGGCCGTCTGGATGACGAAGTTCTCGTCGTCACTGCTCAGCAGGCGGGGACGGCCTCCCGCCCACTGAGGGTTGAGACATGCGAGCCCGATCTCGTTGAAGCGATGGATCACATCTCGGACGGTGTCCTCGTCCGCCTGGACCAGCCGCGCGATCACCGGGACCGTGCTGCCGCCAGCTGAGGCCAGCAGCGTCATCGCCCGCCGAAACCGCACCGAGCTCGTACTGCCCCGCCGAACGATCTGCTGGAGCTTCTGCCCCTCCTGCTCCGTCAGCCTCCGGACCCTGACCGGTGGTGCCATCCCGCCTCCCCTGCTGGTTGGAAGCGACATCGCTTCCAACCAACAACGAGCAACCCGGTGAACCTATGCGGTCACAGCACTAGGCCGTGTTTTAGAAGGTGCTGGTGTGCTGGGTGGGCTGTCCGGGAAAGTCGCGGGCGGCCATCCAGATCGTGAGATCGCGGGCGATCCGATCGATGCTGGCCTCTGTAGCGACGTCGTGTTCGCGGCGGGTAGTGTCGCGGCGGACGACCTCGTAGCCACCTTCGTCCAGGACCGCGACCGAGGTGAACCAGACCGGGTCTTCCTCGTCGGGCTGGATGACGACAAAGGTGTTGTCCGAGCCGTTGAGGTCGCCGATCAGCATGAACAGCGCGTCCTCGGACGGGTCCTCGATGTGGTCGCCGCTCTCACTCTCGGCCCGGTAGTACGCAGCTCCCATCG
>NZ_QLLY01000045.1 GCF_003259365.1 Streptomyces sp. PsTaAH-137 | reverse complement strand
GCCTCCGCCCCGGAGCACGTCGCGGTGCACAGGAATCGAATACGTCATGGGCGACCCCCGAAAGGCTGGACGAGGCGCGGGCGCAGGCGCCGGCCGACGGTGCTGGAGATCCTGCCCTGATCCGCTGGACCTCCGCTGGACCTCCGCTGGAGAAACGCGTGAACCCGGACCGAGGGCCGGGGCACGGCCATGGCAAACGTTTGCCCGGCTGTTGCCCGCCGCTCTACGCTCGACGCGGTCATGACGACACCGGCCGCTCGCGGCCCACAGCCCGCCGCTGGGCCCGTGTTCCCGGAGGGAAGCCGCTTATGCTCCGACAGCCCGCGTTCGGCCAACGCCTGAGGAAGATGCGCCTCGCGCAGGGGCTCTCCCAGACCGCTCTGGCCGGCGACGGCATGTCCACCGGCTATCTCTCCCGCCTGGAGTCGGGCGCCCGCCAGCCCACGGACCGGGCCGTCGCCCACCTCGCCGCCCGACTCGGCGTGCAGCCCGCGGACTTCGAGGAACCCGCGGGCGGCTCCCTGGCCAACGCGCTCACCCTCGCCGCCTCCACCGGCGCCGACGACGCCATGGACACCCTGCGCGACGCGCTGGCCGCCGAGGCGCACGAGTCACCGGTGCTGCGCTGGCAGACCCTGTGGCAACTGGCCCGCCACCGCAGGCTCCAGGGCGACCACGCGGCGGAGCGGGCGTACCTGGACGACCTGGTCGCCCTCGGCGACGAGGTCGACCTCCCCGCCCTGCGCGTACGGGGCCTGAACCGGCTCGCACGCTGCCTGCGCACGCTCGGCGAGATCTCCGCGGCCCTCGACGCCGCCGTCACCGCCCACCGCCTCGCCCGGGAGCACTCGCTGGGCGTGGAGGACCGGGCCGGTGTGCTCCTCGCCCTCGTGTCGGTGGAGGCCGAGGCGGGCCGGCTGCCGGACGCCCGCGCGCACGCCGACGAACTCACCGCCCTCGTCGAGGGCCGCACGGACACCCTGTGGGCGGAGGCCGTCTGGACCGCGGCCTCCGTACGCACCCGCCAGGGCGACCACCAGGGCGCGCAGGCACACTTGGAACAGGCCCTCGACCGGTTCCCCAGCAGCGAGGACCTGGTGCTGTGGCTGCGGCTGCGGCTGAGCGCGGGACGGCTGTACCTGCTGAAGACGCCCGCCGACCCCGAGGCCGCCGAACGGTGCGCGGCGGCCGCCGGACAGGCCCTCTCCTTCGTCGGCACCGACGGACTGCGCCAGCAGCTCACCGCGCTCAAGGCCGACATCGCCTTCCGGACCGAGCGGTACGACGAGGCCCGCGTCCTGCTCGGCGACCTGGAGGCGCGGCCCCTGCGCATGTCCTACGTCGACCAGGTCAGGCTCGACGTCCTGCGCCACCAACTGCGCGTCATGGCAGGCGACATGACCGGCGTGGACGGCCTGCGCACGCTCGCCGAGCAGGCCCAGGCCGACGCCATGATCGACCTCGCCGCCGAGATCTGGCGCATCCTCGCCAAGACGCTCTCCGCGCTCCAGCACGGTTCGACCTCCTCTGCAGCACCGGCCGCCACGCTGGGCGGTCAGGCAGCATCCACGTAGACGGAGGGACATCCATGAAGAACTCCCGTAGGACCGCGGGCGCCGCCGCGGCCGCCGCGCTGGCCACCGGTCTCGTCCTCGCGGGCGCGGCGTCGGCCACCGCCGCACCCCAGTGCATCTCCTCGCCCACGCAGCTGGAGCAGAGCCTCCAGCAGGCCGTCGCCCTGGAGCGGGCCGCCGACACGGGTGAGCTGGCGCCCACGTCCGTCGGCAGGATGTGATGACCGGCACCGAGGACGGCGCGGGCACCTCCTGGTGTCCGAGCGGCGTCGCCGACGCACCGGAGTCCGTGCTGCTGGGAGTGCGCTCCGGCGCGGACGGACAGGTGGCCTACCTGGCCGAACCCGTACCGGCCGCGACCGCGCTCGGCATGGTGCCCGCGGACATCGAGCCCCGCAGGATCCTCCGGTTCGCCTCGCACTGCGTCGCCTCGTGCGCCAACCGGCGCGGTGACGACTGCACCCTGATCGAGCGGGTCGTGGCGGGGTTCCCCGAGCAGGAGTCCCGCAGCCTTCCCCGGTGCCATCTGCGGGCGGACTGCAAGTGGTGGGGTCAGGCGGGTCTCGCGGCCTGCCGCCGCTGCCCCGCCGTGTCCACCCGTCACCACACCGACGACGAACGGTCCGTCCTGGTCGCCGATCCTGCCGCCACCGCGGACGAGATCGACGCCCACTTCGCCCCCAGCGGCTGAGGTCCGTCGCCCACCGACGCGGGACGTGGGCGTCCCGGGGCCCGCCATGCCCCGGGGCGCCCACGTCTCACGTCACCGCCGCTTCGTGCGTCTGCTCCCGGCCAGCCGCCCGTTCGACGGAGCGGCCCGACGTCAGGGTCCGCACCTGGCGGCTGCACAGCGCCGCCGCCGTCACCGCCACCACCAGCGCGGCGCCCGCAAGGAGCGTGCTCCGCACCCCGAAGTGGGCGGCCACCGGGCCCGCGGCCATCTCGCCGAGCGGCAGCGCGACGAACGAGCCGAGCGCGTCGTAGGAGTACACCCGTGCCAGCCGGTCTGCCGGGACGTTCTCCTGCAACGACACGTCCCACGCCACCCCGAACTGCTCCAGGGCCGCGCCGTTCGCGAACATCGCGACGCTGAGCAGCAGGGCCCCGGGCGCCTCGGCGAGCACCACGAGCGGCAGCGACTCGACCGCCACGAGCGCGACACCGACCAGCAGGGCGTGCCGGATCCGGGACCGGGCCGCGAGCACCCCGCCGGCCACCGCGCCCAGCATCTGCGCGGCGAGGACCGCGCCCCACACCCCGCGGCCGAACGTGTCGTCGGCGACCACCGGGCCCAGCACCTGGATGCCGCCCGCGACCACCGCGTTGACGACCATGAACTGCACCACCACGATCCACACCCAGCGGCGCGCGGTGAACTCCTTCCAGCCCTCGGCCAGTTCCCGCAGCGGACGGACCCGCTCGGCCGGTGCGGGGGACTTCTCCCCGGCCGCCTTCACCCCGGCGAAGAAGACCGCGGCCCCGGTGAACGCCACCGCGTTGCCGAGCAGCCCCCACCCGGGGCCGAACACGGCGGCGACGATGCCCGCCAGCGACGACCCGGCGATCGCACCGATGTTGGTGGCCATGCGCATCACCGCGTTGGCCGGACGGAGCAGGTCGTGCGGCACCGTCTGCGGCGTGAGCGAGGCGGAGGCGGGCAGCGACAGCGCCGCCAGCGCGCCGTTGAGGACGCTGAGCACCACGAGCAGCGCGATGGACGTCGCGTCCAGCAGCACGCTCACCGCGATGGCCGCCTGCACACCCGCCGCGGCCAGCGCCGAACCCTGGAGGACGAGCGTGCGCCGCACCCGGTCCGCCACCACGCCGCCGACCAGCAGCAGCGCCACGTTCGCCAGCGACCGCGCCCCGACCACGAGGCCGAGGTCCGTGGCCCGGCCCGTGGTGTCCAGGACCGCGAAGGCCAGGGCGACCGGCGCCATCGCGTTGGCGAAGTAGACCAGCATGCGTCCCGCGGCCAGGTTCCGGAACGACCGGTGGCGCAGGGGAGTCCACGACCCCGTGCTGTCCGTGATGCCGTTCATGCGCGTGTGAGCTCCGTTCCGGCCGCGGGGGCCGTCGTCCGTGTGCCGGTCGCGGGGGCGACGGCGAAGTGCACCCGCGAGACCGAGATGCCGAGGTCCTGGACCGCGTAGGGGCAGAAGTAGTACGCCTGCGGGGTCGCTCCGGGGGCCACCGCGAGGGTGAACGTGGTCCGCACCCGGTCGCCGGGGCCGGCCGCCTCCACCCGGCGCAGCACCGGGCCGGCCCTGGCGTCCAGGTAGACCGGCAGCACGATGCCGAGGTTGACCGTGCCGGCCCGCCGCGCCACGGTCTCCACGACCACGTCCAGGGCGGAGCCCGCGACGACGGTGTCGGCCGCCGTCACCTCCAGCGGCGCCGCGCCGTCGTGCGCGTTGGCGACGTCGCCGCAGCGGGCGCACACCACCTGCACCGTGTCCGTGATCGCGGGCACCCGGCCGCGCCGGCGGTAGGCCCGCAGCGGACGTCCGCACGCGCAGGGCACGTCCAGGTCGTACGGCGCCTCGGCGACGCTGCGTTCACCGAAGTAGGTCGGGAACTGAAGCACCGGGTCGTCGTGGTGCTTGGCGAAGCGGTGGGCGAGCGCCAGGTCGAGGGACGTGGTCTCCCGGGCGATCGCCGCGGCGGACGCGGCGGCCTCCGGCGCGGCGAGCGCCACGGTGCGCACCACGTCGTGCAGCAGGGTGTCCGCGAGGGAGCGCAGCCGGGGCCGCAGCGGATGGTCCTGGCCGAGCAGGCCGCTGTCGAGCAGCCCCGTCAGACGGGCGCCGAGGGCGTGCACGTCGGGACCGTCGGCGGGGCTCCGCTCCTCCCCTGCCCCGGGCGCCGGTGCGGCGGGGGCTCCCGAGGACTCCAGGCCCACCTGCGTGAACGCCGGGTACGGATTGATGTCGCGCAGCGCCTCGTTGACGGCCGAGGCCGTGTTGCCCGCGCCGCGGGCGCCGTCCAGCCACACCAGGTTCTCCGGCCGCTGCCCGTCGCAGGCCGTGAGGGTGGCGAGGACGGTCTGGGCCGGCCCGTCCAGGGCGTTCAGCAGGATCAGGTACTTCGGGTCGTACATGGCGTGGCCCGCCGTGGCCCCGCTGAAGCAGTTGGCGAGCACCAGCTCGGCCGCCCGGACGGAGCGGGCGGGGATCAGCTTGTCCATGGGCTTGGTGCAGCCCAGACCGTAGGCGCACTTGGGGCCGGCCGCGCCGGGGGCGGCCGCGACCGGGCTCGCCCCGCACAGCGTGAACTGGCCCAGATTCAGCTGGTCGTCCTTGCCGTTGCCGTGGAAGAGGACCCGGCGCCACACCCGGCCGAGGGCCAGGTCCCGCACGTCCAGGCGCTGCACGTCCTGCGCGCCGCACCACACGTCCGCGCCCGCCGCCGGGGCGGCCGTGTCCAGCTCGGAGACGACGCCGACCTCGGCATCCGCCGCCACCTGCGCGTACTGCTTGGCCACCACCCAGCTGAGGCTGTGCACATCACGGCCCGTCAGCTGGAACACCGCCCGCCCCGCGGTGTGCGCGGCGTCGAGCAGCGGCTGGATCGTGTCGCCGCGCAGCCGCGCGTACGACCCGAGCAGCAGCACCGACCCCGCCCCGGGCAGCCCGTCCGCGTCGTGCACCCAGCGGCGGGCCAGCGGCCGGGCGAGCTCCAGCAGCGCCTCGGGCAGCTCGGGGTCCAGGACCAGGCCGGTGTCGGCCGGGGCGGGCGTGCGGCGGCCGGTGTACACCTGCTCGGCCAGGGCGATGCCCTCCAGCAGGTCGGCGCGCTCCCCGGTCCACACCGGCAGCGGCCCGCCCTGCCCGTACGCCTGCACCGCCTGTGCGTAGGCGTCCGGTTCGGTGTGCGCGGCGAAGACGCTCATGACGCGGGCCCCTCGCCGGTCTCGGCCACCGTCAGCTCGAAGTGCCGCAGCACCGCGTGCATCCGCTCCTCCACCTCGGCGGCGGTGGCCCCCTCCACGTGGACGTAGCCGGTGGAGGCGTGCGAGGCGCGCGGCGGGTCGAGGACGTCTCCGACGGCGGCCGTCAGATGCGCGCCGATGACGCCCGGCAGCCGCAGCAGTTCCTGCGCGGAGCTGATGTGCGTCACCCGGCCGGGACGGGTCGGCAGCAGCAGGTCGCCCACCGCGCGGTCGCTGGTGTAGCGCGGGTGCGGCACCCGGTCCAGGTAGGTGTCGAGGATGACGTGGAGGAAGTCGAAGCCGTACGCCAGGCCGTGGTTCATCGGCACTTCGCAGCCGCTGAGCCGCGCCGCGACCTCGCTCATCACGAACGAGCCGTCCTCCTTGAGGAAGAACTCGCCGTGCAGATAGCCGTGCGGGATCCCGAGTCCGTCGGTGAGCCGCTGCGCCAGCTCCCGCGCGTCGACGGGGATCTCCTCGCTCGGCGCGTACGTGATGTTTGCGTTGATCTTGCCGTCGAGGACCTCCAGGATCGGCACCGGGTTCTTCGACAGGTACGCGTCCAGGACGACCCCGCGCGCGACGACCGCGCACAGCTGGAACTCCTGCCCCTTGATGTACTCCTCCGCCATCCACTGGAGTTCCGGGTCGAGGTCCGCAACGCCGGCCACGTCGGCCGGGGTGTCGAGGCGGTAGGTGCCGATGCAGGAGTCCGCGTCGACCGGCTTGAGGATCACCGGCCAGCCGGACTCCTCGCCGAAGGCGACCACGTCCTGCTTCGTCGTCACCGCCCGGTAGCGGGCGTGCGGGATGCCGAGTTCGGCGTAGCGGTCCTTCATCGTCGTCTTGTCGCGGACCCAGCCGACCTGTTCCTGGCTCAGGTGCGGCAGGTCCACGAGCTGGGCGAAGCGCTGGGCGTCGGCCTGGAGCGCCTCGTTGGGGTTGCAGAAGAAGCGGGGCCGCGGCAGCGCCGGGG
>NZ_QLLY01000044.1:7758-9428 GCF_003259365.1 Streptomyces sp. PsTaAH-137 | reverse complement strand
CGAGCCAGCCGACCGCCGGTGGATCAGAGTGAGCCTGACGGCCAATCACCAGCTGGTGGCAATGCGCGACATGAGAAATGCCTTAACGGAGAGAATCATGGATTCCGCGTCGGGTGTGACCGTCGCCTGTGTTGAGATTTTGCGTTCCCACCTTCAGTCGCTGCGGGAATCGCAGGTGAGGGGCTCGAATGTGCAATGTATGGGCTTCCTTAATTCGTTGGGGGACGCGAGTGAGGATTACGCCGAAAGAGGGATGTGGGCCCACCGTGCCAGGTGGTCTTGTGGGAAGGGTGCTGTACAGCCTGGGAGCCCAAGTTGATCAACTCGCCCTGTGGTCGGCGCTCTTCACCGGCAGTGCCCCGCATTCCTTACGGTGAGCCGTTTCCTCTTAGTGCAGAGAGAATTACCTGTACGCCAATCGAAGGAATTTGTGGTGCCGGACCAATCCGTAATTCTGTCTGCTCCGGATATATCATGCCGCTGCATTTTTCTGATTCCGTGACCGTGGAATGTCTTCGAAGATCGGAGCTTCGGGCTCGCCGTTTTTGGATTGCCTCCGAGCCCGGTTCGTCCTTGTCGAGCCGTGAGTGCGAGGGTGGGCGCATGACAGTCGAACGGTTTGAAGTCACGCGCCAGATCGCCGCATCCCCGGCTGCGATCTTCGATGTCCTGTGTTCGCCGCAAGGGCATGTGCTCATCGACAGCTCGGGGATGCTCCAGTCCGCGGAGGGCGCACCGGTGACCGCCGTTGGGGACGAGTTCGTCGTCCACATGGACCGGGAGGCGCTGGGTGATCTGCCCATGGGCCGCTATGACGTGACAGTGATCATCACGCGCTACGAAGACGGAGCTCTCCTGGAGTGGACGATCTCGGGCACGATCCAGCCGCCGATCCGGCACCTCTACGGCTACCGCCTCGAACCGCACGGTTCCGGAACGGCGGTCACGTCGTATTACGACTGGAGCCAGATCGACGACCACTACCGCCAGGCAGGAATCTTTCCGGTGATCCCGGAAGCCGGCCTGCGGGCGACGCTCGGCATCCTCGCGCGCACCGTCGAGCAGTCTCCCGCGGCTGCGACGGGCTGACGGCGCCGGGCAGACAGCGCGTTACGGTGCGGGGGCATCCGCCGCGTCTGGCCTTCAAGGCTCCACGGTGAGGCACAGATAGATCCGCGTGAGGGTGGGGCGGGCTCGGTTTGTGGCCTCGTCGAGGATCGACAGCAGCGGTGTCGTCCCGGCAGGGTGCACTTCGAGATCGTGTGCGGTGTTGACCAGTACACGGCGGCCGGGGTAGGCGCGGGCCGCCGTGTCGACGTCCCGTTCGTCGAAGGCGCCGTGGAAGTACAGCACGGAGCCGATGAGTTCGGTCTTCCAGGCTCCGGTGGGCCATCGCGCCAGCACGGCCTCAGCAGTCATGGGTGCGCGTGGGGCAGGCAGGTCGGGAGTGCGGCCTGTCATGGCGTTCTCCTTTGCTGACTTCCGGCCTTCAGGTCACTGCCCTGGGTCGGGCGAGGGGGTGTGATGTGAGCGGGGCTGGTCGAGGCGCGCGTAGACGACGGTGTTGTCGGCGTAGTGATGGTCGCGGTAGTCGCCGGCGCAGGTGATGAGGCGCAGTTCGGCGTGGTCGGTGTTGCGGTAGACGTCCAGTGAGGGGAACCGGTTCTTGG
>NZ_QLLY01000044.1:0-7748 GCF_003259365.1 Streptomyces sp. PsTaAH-137 | reverse complement strand
CGAGCCAGCCGACCGCCGGTGGATCAGAGTGAGCCTGACGGCCAATCACCAGCTGGTGGCAATGCGCGACATGAGAAATGCCTTAACGGAGAGAACCATGGATTCCGCGTCGCGTGTGACCGTCGCCTGTGTTGAGATTCGCGATCTCCCCTTCACGCGCTGCGGGAATCGCAGGTGAGGGACTCGAATGTGCAATGTATGGGCTTCCATAATTCTTTCGGGGGCGCGAGCGAAGGTTACGCCGAAAGGGGGATGCGGGCCCCATTGTGCCAGGTGGTCTTGCGGTAAGGGTGCTGCACAGTCTGGGGGCCGATACTGATCAACTCGGCTTGTTGGCAGGGCTCTTCACTGGCAACGCCCCGGATTCCCGGCAGTGAATCGTTTCTTTTCGGTGCAGAGGGATTTACCTGTACGCCAATCGAAGGAATCTGTGGTGTGGGCCAATCCGTGACGGTTTCTGCTCCGAATGAATCTTGCCGCTGCATTTTTCTTATGGCGTGGAGGCGGAATGGCGCTGGGCGATCTGCCCATGGGTCGCTATGACGTGAAAGTGATCATCACGCGCTACGAAGACGAGGCTCTCCTGGAGTGGACGGTCTCGGGCACCATCCAGCCGCCGATCCGTCACCTCTACTCCTACCGCCTCGAACCCCACAGTTCCGTCGCGGCCGTCACGGCGTACTACGACTGGAGCCAGATCGACGACCGGTCCGCCAGGCAGACACTTTCCGGTGATCCCGGAAGCCGGCCTGCGAGCGACGCTCGGCATCCTCGCGCGCACCGTCGAACAGCCTCCCGCGGCTGCGACGGGCTGACGGCGCCGGGCAGGGAGAGCGTCACGGTGCGGGGACATCCGCCGCGCCTGGCCTTCAAGGCTCAACGGTGAGGCACAGGAAGATCTGCGTGAGGGTGGGGCGGGCGTGGTCCGTGGCCTCGTCGAGGATCGACAGCAGCGGTGTCGTCCCGGCCGGGTGCACTTCGAGGGCATGCGCGGTGTTGACCAGTACGCGGCGGCCGGGGTAGGCGCGGGCCGCCGTGTCGACGTCCCGTTCGTCGAAGGCGCCGTGGAAGTACAGCACGGCGCCGATGAGTTCGGTCTTCCAGGCTCCGGTGGGCCATCGCGCCAGTACGGCCTGAGCGGTCATGGGTGCGCGTGGGGCAGGCAGGTCGGGAGTGCGGCCTGTCATGGCGTTCTCCTTTGCTGACTTCCGGCCTTCAGGTCACTGCTTTGGGGCGGGCGAGGGGGTGTGGTGTGAGAGGGGCTGGTCGAGGCGTGCGTAGACGACGGTGTTGTCGGCGTAGTGATGGTCGCGGTAGTCGCCTGCGCAGGTGATGAGGCGGAGTTCGGCTTGGTCGGTGTTGCGGTAGACGTCCAGTGAGGGGAACCGGTTCTTGGGGTACTGCGCGGTGCGGGTGACGGTGAACCGGGCGGTGGTGCCGTCCTCGCGCTGCACGTAGACGTGTTCCCCGGTGTGCAGACGGGCGAGGTCGAAGAACACCGAGCGCTTCTGGTTCCAGGTGACGTGTCCGGCCAGAACGGCCGGCCCTTTGGCGCCGGGCGTGGGGCCGGGGGTGAACCATCCGGCGCGGTCCGGATTTTTCGGGGTCTGCATGGCCCGGTTCTTGTCGAGACCGAGCCGCTCCAGGGATGTCTTCACGCCGATGGCGGGGATCGACAGCCGGGTCGGAGGTGATGAGGCCATCACCGCGGTCGCGGGGGCCGGCGTCTCGTCGGGCTCTGCCGTGGCGGGAGTCGACGCTGTGGCGACAGGCGCGCGGTCGGGCGCTGCTGTGGGCGGGGCCGGTGTCTGTCGCAGGAGGCCGATGGTGAGCGCCGTGATGCCTGCGATGAGGAGGGCCGCGGCCGCGGTGGCCGACAGCACCTGCTGCCGGCCACCGCGGCGCCACCGTGCGACATGCGGTGTGTCACGCGATTCCATGACAGCCCGTCAGCTGTTGCTGTCGACGGCCTGCTGCTTGCGGCGCCGTACGAGAGACACGCCTGCACCTGCGAGCGCTGCGGCGCTGCCGCCGGCGATCAGGCCCGGGGCCTCGACTCCTGCCGTGCTGCCGGAGCCCGTTTCCACCCCGCCGACAGGCATCGACCCAACGGCCGCGCCCTGGAGCATGCCGCAGTCGGCGGGGGCGGTGGCTTCCTGCGGGAGCTTGGGGTCGAGTTCGCTCTTGCCCTTGCCGAAGTCGTACTTGCCGTTGTTGTTGGGGTCGATGCCGTGCTGGACCACGTGCAGGTCCTTGATGTGGTCAGCGACCTTCTGGGAGACGGCGATGGTGCGTTCGTAGGAGAGGTGGCCGTTCTTGTCGGCGGTCGGCATGCGGTCGACGGCCAGGCCGCTGTCCTTCGACGTGTCGCCCTTGGTGGTCAGGGAGATGTTGACGTCACCATAGGAGGGTAGGCCCTCGGCGGTGGTGATGATGCCGTCCTTGTTCTTGTCGGCGGACGGGGCCGGGCAGTGGAAGTCGTGCCCGGTGGTCGAGCCGTGGATGTGCTGGGCGTGCGGCTGGCCCGGAACGAGACCCGACGCCTCGATCTTCACCGTGAGCTTCGTGCCGTCCAGCATGAGCATCGCGGTGCCCTTTGAGCCGGAGTTGTTCAGCGGCGCCAGGTCGACCTGGTAGCTGTCGCCGGACGCGGACGTCATGTGACCCTCGTGCGCGACGGCGGGAACCGCGCACAGCGCGAGGGCCGCGGGGACGGCGGCAAGAACGGTCAGTCGTGCGGTGTGACGGGCTATCACAGCAAGCCTCTTTCCTCAGCCGCCGCGCTGTTCGCCGCGAGCGGCACGGGACTCTCGAACTTCTGACGCCCTTATTCCGGAGACCTCCCACCGGGCGGATTGGTCGCATCGCGTCGCTTACGCTTCGACTCGAAGGCCGCAGTCAACGCGTTACGGTTGTGCCCGCAATGCCAACCGGTGGTGCCCATCCCTTGCGTGGCGGCCTCGAACGGTCCGGGACGCTGGCCGCGACTCGGTCACCTCAAGCGTGACCGGCACACTGCGAATCTCATGTTCTGGTGTGGAATCCGCTGCGTCCGGGGAAAGCGCGCGGACCAGACCTGTTCCCGAGGCGCAGATTCGACTGGGGAGAGATTGCGGTTGGTGTGGTCGTGGATGTTCAGCAGGCAGTGTCCGACACAGGAGCGGAGCATGGTCGAGCGGATGAAGGCTTGTCACTGTCGGGACGAGCAGGGTACGCCGGTCGCGCGGGCCTTTTCCTCCCAGGAACACAGCACACCTGGGGCGGCTCGCCGGGCGGCGACCCGGTTTCTCGACCATGCGCGGTCCGAGCACGGCTGCGAGATCGACCGGTCCACGGATGAGTTGTGCGAGCTCACGGTGAGTGAACTGGTAACCAATGCTGCCAAGTACGCTCCAGGGCCGTACCTGATAGAGCTCGCTCTCACCTCCGTCGAACTGCGCATCACCGTGTGGGACAGCAATACGCATCTACCGAAGGCGTCGAGTCCCGACCCGGCCCGGACCGGGCAGCACGGGCTCGAGATCGTCGAAGCCGTCAGCCGACATGTGGAGGTGTGCCCGGATCCTGTCGGCAAGCGCATCACCGCTGCCCTCCCGCTCCACGCTCCCGACGACTGAGAGCCGTCTGGCAAAGACGCCTACCGCGCGCGCCGCGCGCCGACGCGGAGCCGCATGTCTACCGGTGGTCACCAGCGGGCTCGACGCGCCCTCGGACGCAGAAGAGATCGACCTCATCTTCGGCCCTCGTGTCCTCAAGGTCCACATGTACCGGGCCGGCGAACATGTACCCCTGTTGCGCCGCGTGCCGGCGCAGGCACACCGACAGTTCGTGGCACACGGCCTGGGCGACATGATCCAGCTGCTGATACGTCGGCGGGGGAAGCTGCACCACGTAGTGGTTAGGGACCAGGACTCGTCCGCGGCCCACGATCATGGCGTGCGCATCGCAGTAACGCCGCAGCGCCACCAGGACCTCGGCCTGCTTCGTACGCGGTGGAACCAGAGCTTGCCACACCGCGCTGTTGCAGCGGGCCACGTACTGTTCCAGAGCAGTCAGTGCGTTCATCCGGAGCGCCTGCCCGGCGCCAGGGTCGGCCAGGCTCACCCATTGGGTGGAGCTCCGCCGGGTTCGGCTCGCGCGCGTGACCGGTCACAGCAGTGTGGCGCCCCGCAGGCGGGGCGCCACACTGCTCGTGCCTCCCTCAGGAGGCCGCGCTCATGATCTGGTTCAGGAGTGCGAGCCGGTGTTGTTACCGGTGGCTCCGGTGGGGCCCGCCTGCTTGGTGGTGGTCTTGAAGTACGCCTTGCCGTCGGGGGTGAAGCCGCTGACCGTCTCCATGGTCATGCCGCCGTTGACGTTGGCGGAGTTCTGCGCCTTCTTGTAGGCGGGGCCGTCGTCGGCGGAGGCGAGGCCGGCGGCGCCGATGACCAGGGGCGTGACGAGGGCGCCGACAGCGACGTACTGGGCAAGCTTGCGCATGGATGCGGTCCTTTCGAGATCGCCCGGCCGCAGGGCCCGCGGACACAGGACCGCGGGCAGGCGGAGCGGGCCGGAAGCCCCGCCTGCTTCGACGCTGCGCCCGGATCACCGCATCCGCATGTTGATCAAAGCCGAACGCGGTGGTCCGTGGCCGCGTCCGGCGCAGGGCTTTTCCCGGTGATGGCTGGCAGCGGCGGGAAGAGCGTGGTCCGGACGGGTGAACTCGGGCCGTGCGGCCAATCCGGCCCCTGAGACGTTCCGGATGGCCAGTGAGAAGCCAACCGCTTCTCGTCCTTGCCCCCAGGGGTGGGGACCGCGCGAATGAGTGTGGAGCGTTTCATGTCTCGTGTGCTGAAGAGTGCGGCGATCGCGGTGGCCATCGGCGGTTCGGTTCTGGCCGGTGCGGGCGCGGCGTCCGCGGACGCCGGAGCCCAGGGTGCCGCTGTGGGCTCGCCGGGCGTGCTGTCCGGCAACGTCGTCCAGGTGCCGGTCCACGTCCCGGTCAACGCCTGTGGCAACACCGTCAACGTCATCGGCCTGCTCAACCCGGCCTTCGGCAACAGCTGCGCCAACGGCTCGGGCAACTGGGGTCACCACACCTGGGACGAAGGCCACATGGGCCACCACGGCTCGATGAACCACGACGGCCACATGGGCATGTGGAAGTGACGCACCGCCCGTAGACAGCGGCAGTCGGCCCATCCCAGGCCTGCCGTAGCAGCACGCATCCCTGGCGCCGCAAGAGCACTCGGCGCCAGGGATGCGGCGTACCCGGCGGCGTACCCGAACGCCGCGCAATGCGCCCTGTGGCACCGCAGGAGGGCGGGTCACACGGATGTCAGGGCTTCGGCGGTTCGCCCCTCGCAGCCGACGTGCGACATGTGGGGCGGCGAGGCCTGATGGTCTCTGTACAGGCGACGGCAGCGGCGGCAGGGACAGCCTGCAGGATCAGAGTGATCCAGCCCGCCCCCGCGGTGCAGGCAGGTACGACGAAGAACGCGCCGACCGTGCCGATGAGCGCGGCCAAAACGGCGGCCCCCACCGTCCACAACACCGAGATGCGTAGCCTGCCCGTATCGATCAGCCGACCCAAGATGGCCATCACCACGCCAACCGGCAGGCAGAGCAGCGCATTCAGCACACCCACCCCCGCGATTCCCATTTCCATCCGAAATGGAGAAAGTGGGTGAGGCGGCTGGCCGACTGCGCTTCCGAATCGCCAACCGCCTCACCCGGACACAACCGTCGTGAGGCCACCGCTCAAGTCCTCACGGCCCCGCCCCTGCTGTCCGCACACAAGTGACAGCAGGGCGGGGCGCAGATTTCCCGTCTTCCCTCTGCCCGGTTGCGTCAGCTGGTGATCCCCTCAGCTCTTGGGCATGAGGACGGAGTCGATGATGTAGACGTTGGCGTTGGCGGTCTTGACGTTGCCGCAGACCACGTTGGCGCTGTCGTTGACCTTGTAGGACTCGCCGGAGCCGGAGGTCATCAGCTTCGACTTCTCCAGCGTGTCGAAGGAGCCGTTCTCCAGGTCCTTGGGCGCGAGCTTCTGGCCCACGACGTGGTAGGTGAGGATCTTGGTGAGCTGGGCCTTGTCGTTGAGGACCTTGTCCAGGTCGGCCTTCGGGATCTTCGCGAAGGCGTCGTTGGTCGGCGCGAACACGGTGATGTTCTTGGCGTTGTTCAGCGTGTCGACGAGGCCGGCCTTCTTCACGGCGGTGACCAGGGTGGACAGCGCCGGGTTGTTCGAGGCGGCGGTGGCGACCGGGTCCTTGGCCATGCCGTCGAAGGAACCGGCACCGTCCTTCGGCACCGACGCGCAAGCCGAACCGAAGGGCTTGTCGGAATCCGTCATGTCATCCGACGGGCTGGCCATGTCCGAGCCCTTCGAGGCGGCAGCCGACGAGCTGTCGGACGCCTTGTCCTTGGAGTCGCTGTCGGAGCACGCCGTCAGGGCCAGGGGCAGCATGGCGGCGGCGGCAACGACAACAGCGACACGGCGGACTCGAGTCTGCATGACAATCCCTCAACGATCAGATCCGTGAAGGCCATCCGCCTCCATCGAACGGAATCCGGAGCACCGGGCACGGTGGATTGGTGGATTCTCGAAAGAGTGAGAAGCCCGCGAACTCCGCAAGGCCTCATCCCAGGTCAGATGCCATGGCGCTTCAAGGACAGATTCCCTGATCGTGAGAGTTGAGCTCCGGCATTAGGCCAACGTGGTCGAGGGGAGCACCACGATCGTGGTGCTCCCCTCGACACACGCGCAGCAGAGCCGGGGCGCCCTGCCACCTGTCAGGCAGGCAGGACCATTGTCGCCAGGGGGAACTGGTGGGCTGTTGTGAGCCGCCGGCCGGCTCCAGCGTGATGCCGATGCCCGTGGCCTCGCCCACGCGGCCGTCCATGAGCACGCTCTGGTTGACCCGGGATGCGTCCATCAAGCCTGCCGAGCGCGTGCGGCCATCGTCGGCGAACCACAGCTGGTACACCTTGCCCTTCGGAGGGGCTGCCATGCGGGAGGCAATGAACACGGCCCTGCCGCTGCCCCGCGAGACAACCACGGAACCACGGGCCCCTCCCTTCAAGGACGCGGCGGCCACCTTGGCATCCGGCGCGGCGAGCACCGCGGCGATCCGGTCGGACTGTTCCCGCACGGCCTCGGCCCGGTGACGCGCGTCGTCGGCTTGGCCGTGCTGCCATACGGTGGTTCCGCCGAGAGCGGCGATCCCGGCCGCGCAGGCAGCCAAAGCCCACCGCGGCGCCATTCCGTGGCGTGTCCTCGTCCCGCTGGACGCCCTGGTCGGCGGACCGGGATGCTCCTGTCGCACCTCACTGATCTGCCGCAGCACCTGCGACTTCAGATGCTGCGGTGCGCGGCTCGTGGTCGCCAGGGCGAGTCGTCCGGCGGTGGCGGTGAACTCCTGTACTTCCAGCGTGCACGACTCGCACCGGGCCATGTGCGTCTCGAACAGGTCGCGTTCGGCGTCGTCGAGCGCGTCGAGTGCGTACGCGCCTGTCAGCGTGTGCACATCGCCTGTGTCCACGGTCATGCCGTCACCCCCAAGCAGTCACGGAGCCGGATGAGCCCGTCCCGCAGCCGCGTCTTGATCGTGCCCAAAGGCGCCGACAATTCTTCAGCGACCTCTTTATAGGTCAGGCCCCGGTAGTACGCCAGCGTGACCGACTGACGCTGGATCTCACTGAGCGAACGCAGGCACCGGCGCAGTTCTTCCCGCTCCTGTTCCGCCTCGACCTGCTCGGACACCTCG
>NZ_QLLY01000043.1 GCF_003259365.1 Streptomyces sp. PsTaAH-137 | reverse complement strand
AGGCCCTGATCCCGCTCGTGCAAGGGATCCCACCGATCCGCTCGCGCCGCGGACCGCGGCGCCGCAAGCCCGCGAAGCTCCACGCGGACAAGGGCTACGACTACTCCCACCTGCGGCGATGGTTACGTCAGCGTGGCATTCAGCAACGCATCGCACGCAAGGGAATCGAGTCATCACAGCGACTGGGACGCCACCGCTGGACCGTCGAACGCACCATGTCGTGGCTCGCCGGCTGCCGCCGTCTCCACCGCCGCTACGAGCGCAAAGCCGAGCACTTCCTCGGCTTCACGAGCATCGCCTGCACCCTCATCTGTTACCGCAGACTCGCCAAATGAGATGACGTCTTAGGACTCCGGGGGCTGAGCCGCCCGAAGAGCGCTACCTTACTGCTCTTCGACCAAGTGCTTACGTGAGTGACACCAATTGGGCGGGTAGCGAGAATCCGTACGCGCCGAGTGCTGCCCGCATATGGACTGAGCTGTGGACGAGCGAGTCTCAGTCGAGGAGGCCCCTGGCTTCGTAGCTGACCAGTCCCATGGCCAGGAGGGGCGGTACCAGTGCGTTCAGGTACCACGCCATGTCGGTCAGTTCTGGCGTTCCTGAGAGGCCTCGCCGGTCGATCGTCGGGATGAAGGAACAGTGCGAGCGGCCGACATGGAAAAGCAACTGGCCGCCGCTGCCCGCAGCGGAGTGATAGATGCAGATTGCGACGAGGTACTCGGTGTTGTGAGGTGAATCCACCACAGCCAGGACCTCAGATTCCTGGCCTGCTGAAGCTGAATGCCAGTCGAACAGGTCGTCGTTGTTGACCATGTAGGAGATGCCAAGCGGTTCCTGCAGCGACCACCCCTCACCGGCCAGAGCTCGCACCACGGCGTTTACGGTAACGGCTCGTGCGAACACGAGATCAATATCGGCGGTCCTGGACATGGGCGCTCCAGCGGCGGAGTTGATCGATGCCGTCAGCGTTTCACGTGTCAACGTCGGTCATGGAGCGACTGCTCGCTGCGCCCGCGGGTATCTCCCGCCGAGCCACCTACCACGAGCAAGAGAGCCGAGCTCCCCGCACCTGAGGATGGATGGTTCCTCAGCGCGCGTTCCGACGGCCGTTTTTGCCGCAGACAGCTTGCGACCGTTGTTTGCGGCCTGGCCGCAACTGCGGACCAGCCAAATGGGCGGGTCGTCGGCACCTAAGAAGTCGTGGAAGAGATCGTCGTACACGTCGGCGAGGAAGCCGCCGTTCACGAGTATGAGCGGCTCAAGTCGCAGGTCGGCGCACGGCGTCCGGCGTGGGGCGCGCCCTCGCTGACCGACCGTCACTCAGACCCCGTCGCGGAACCTGTTCCTGAGTTGCTGTCGATCGATCTCACATACCAGCAACCTCATTACGGTGACGGAGTTCGTGGGCGTGATGAAGACTGGCCAGATGCCCAAGGACGCTGGCGGATCCGTTTTCGTACTGCTGGGTTTCGTACTCGTCGCCGTCGGCATCACGTGCCGGGGGCGCGTTCTGCGCCCGCTCTCGGCGAAGCGTGCTCAGGCGGCCGGAATCCGGGAGCGCTCCAGAAACCTGCTGTGTTCTGCGGAGATGGCGATCGCCGACGCGCGTCGACGGGCCGCGAGCGGCGAACCGGTTATCGTCACGGTCGACGATGTGGCCACGATGGCGTGTCAGCACTACGGATATGTGGTGGAGCGCGAGCAAGCGGCTGCCGTCCTCCGCGACGCCTTTGAAGCCGACGGCGGCCACTCGGACTGCATGACCGACGCTTTCGACTGAGCGACTGAGTCACATCTGTTCAGCTCTCTCAGCGGCAGTTGGCCTGATCACCATGACGCAGATGCTGCTGATGCGCACCAATCAGGAGCGCATGGTCCAGGGCACCACCGCCGACGCCCTGGCCGCCCAGGCACGCGACGAGGCAGCGGGCGCCTTCGCCATGCTGCGCGGCGGCCTGACCCCCTACGCCGGCTGCGCGTGAGATTCCACCGCGGACCATCCGACGGCTGTCGGTGGATGGGGTGGCTCGCTCCCGTGCGAGCCGGCAGCGCTTTCGTCGCACGTACGCTCTCTTGGCCAACTCATCGCTCACCTTCGAGGCAATCGGTCGCCGACGCGGCCGAGCTCGGTCCGTCAGCATCGGGCTGATCATGGCGCGGCCATCCCCCGGGCTCTGATCGCGGAAGGCATGACCAGCGGACTGCAGTCAGCCCGTTGCCGAGATCCGTTACCTCCGCTCCGGTAAGAAGAGCTGGTACGTCGTTGAGCCGGTCCGTCCGGAACTGAACTTGGTCCGGGCGCGGACCCACCGGCAGTCGCCCGTACAGGACCAGCGCGTCGTCATCTTCGTCCGCCGTTTCACCGCCCAGATCGACGAGCAGCGCGACGGTCTTGTGCAGCTCCCGCTGGATCATGTGTTGAATTGCGTCGGTGGCCCGGTCACGCTCGTTGTCGGTCAACCCGCCGAGCGCGAAGGTGAGGAGGTCTGGGTGTCCGGCGCCACGTACCTGACATCGCACACCACGTCCGTGTCGGCTGACAGCCAGAACTGCATGCAGAGCGGCCCGGCCGACAGGCCGACAAGTTCCAGGATGCGATCGACAGGCAGCTGCACCTGTTCCCCGACGACGTCCAGCAGCATCCCGCAACCCAGCGTCGGATGTTCGATGGCCAGCCCGGCCCGCGCCAGGTGGTTGGTGACCGCGCGGAACCCGGACTCGTCCATCCGATCCTCGCGGTACCAGGACAGGTAGGTCTCCAACATCGTTGACACTCCTCGTCGTCATGGTTGGCGCACATCGGACCGGCCGACGCTGAGCGCCCTGCCGTCCGCAACGACGCCCACACCTACGTCGATGTATCCGGCCTCGCCGACTTTGACGCAGAATCTTCGCTTCCGGAGGCACCAGCCTGCCGCAGGAAGCCGGCTCACGGAGGTGCGACCCAAAAGGCATGGCCCCTGCCATGCGGTCGCGGCATGATCCAGGATGTGCATGAGAACGAGGTAGCACGCGGGACTGCCCCGTACACCTTGACGGAGACGGAGCGCGGCTCTATCTGGGGCGCCTGCGCGGAGGTGGATGGACTGTTCGGAGAACCTCGGCGGGGGACGTACGAGATGTTCGGCTGGGTTCCGCGGGGATCCGGCATACCTGCGTGGGTCGGATCCCGGGTGTGGCTGGTGCCGGACGATGAGCCGGCCGACGCCTGGCTGCTGGAGGACGCGGAGAGCCTCGGGCAGCGGGCGGGGACGGACAGTTTGGTGCTCACCGGCCTCGACGACTACGAGGGCCGCCGGAAGGATACAGAGAGCGCGTCAGCATCCACGACGGGCATCGCTGGCTGGGCTCCTGCTCGGAATTCACTCGGATCCTGGCGCCCGAGCAGAAAGCTCCGCCTCTTGTACTGCGGGGGCTCGCGCAGAGCGATCAGCTGAGGGCCGCACTGGCGAAAGGCACCCGGAGGGCACTTGATCTCGAAGAAGCTTGCCTAGAGATCAGGGACCACCAAGGGGGACTGCTCACGAGCCGGTTGATGTGGACCTCGATCAGTGCCTGGCGCCGGTCCTCCCGTGGGGCAGACCTGATCGACCTCGAGCTCAACGGAAGCCACTTTGATCTCGTACCCGAGTACGCCCGGCCCATCTGGGAGCGGTGGCTCGCTGGACCACCGGACACCGTAAATGCCTGGGCCGACCTCGACACACGCCACCGAGGGGCCTGGCACGACCTCGTTCGCGAGCGGGGCTCCAGACACTCCCAACATGACCGGCCGGGCGGCCACGCTTACGAACTGGACGGGCGGTACGTCACTGACGAACCGGCGCTCTACCTGGCGCTCGGCGAGGCGGTCAACGGGCCGGGGGGCTACTTCGGAGGTTGCCTCGCCGCCCTCGACGACTGTCTGGGCGGCACCTTCGGCTATACCGCTCCCGCCACCCTGGTCTGGCGAGACGCGGCAATCGCACGCCAACATCTGTCCCGGGCCCTGACATCGGAAGGTCAGCCGTACGATCTCTTGACCGAGGTCCTCGAAACCCTGGCCGCGGGCGGTATGACCGTAACCCTGGCATGACGCTGGAAGATCAACCCCCGATCTCTCGTCACCCGTGGCCCACGCTCAGCCCAGGGAATGAGCCAGGTACGACAACCGGGGCCGGGAACGTCCTTTAGTGGGCGATTTCCCAGATGTGGCCGCCGGGATCACGGAAGCTCGCGGTCCGTATGCCCCAGGGACGGTCCATGGGGCCGTTGAGGAGCGTGACTCCGCGGGCCACCAGTTCCTTGCACATCGCGTCCACATCATCGACCGGCAGTGTGAGTTGGAGACGGGATCCTGCGTCGGCCGGGGCAACGCGAGCGGGAGTGATGAGCTCGGGCGCCGCGGTGATCTTCAGCAGGTTGATGATGGTGTTGCCGAACTCGAAGACAGCTGAGGTGTCATTCTCGAAGGCCACCGGCAGACCGAAGACCTCCCGATAGAAGCGTTTTGTGGCGTCGAGGTCCTCGGTGAAGAGAGTGATCGCGCTGATGTTCGTGGGCCATGACGGGGTGTTAGCCGTATCTGTCATAGCTCCAAAGGATCGACGCGCGGTCCCGTTACGTACAGGGGTCGACTCGAGCGAATCTCACTCAAGGGGATGCCGGCCGATGATGGCTCCCTGCGCGTGCGTTCGCTCCGGCTGTCGGCGACCCGGAGCAGCAGAAGTGAAATCTTGCAGGGGTGCGGGGGCGGGTGCGGAAGGTCACCCTGGCTGGCTGGGCGGGACAGGCCTGTCAGCCTGGTCGGCGGCGTCGTTGACGTGCACGAGGCGGGTGATGGCTGGAGCGATGGCGGCCAGGGGCAGCACATGGTCCACCTTGCCGGTGCGCACAGCGGCTTTGGGCATGCCTTTGACCGCGGCGGTTTCGGGGTCCTCCACGATGACCGTGCCGCCGTGCGCCTTGACCGCTTCGACCCCTCGGGCCCCGTCGCCGTCCGCGCCGGTGAGCACACAGGCGATGATGCTCTTCCCGTACACCTCGGCTGCGGCCTCGAAGAGCGGATCGGCGGCCGGACGGGCGGAGTTGACCCGCTCCTCGCGGGTCAGGAACAGGACACCGTCCGCCCCGACGCACAGGTGCTGGTCGGGCGGCGCGATATAGACCGTCCCGGCCTGCGGAGTCTCGCCGTCGTCGGCGAGCTTGACGGTGAGGGCGGTGAAGCGCGTCAGGATGGGCACGATGCGCGTCTCGCGGTTCCGGTTGAGGTGCTGGGCGACCAGAACCGGTACCGGCAGATCATTCTGCAACCCGCCCAGGAGCGTTCCCAGCCCCTGCACCCCGCCGGCCGAGGAAGCGATCAGGACAGCCGACCAACGGCCATCGTCGTCGACACGGAAACTAGCCACCTGCGCAAGCTACCGCAGGGCTGCGGCTCCAGGCGCGCAGTGAGCCCCCTCGGGAGGCCGCGTGACGAGTGCGTTTAATGTTCCTTGCCCCCACCGGGCGGAGATGGCGGGAAGCCCTTTCGCTTCGCTCGATGGCGGTGATCGTGCCGATCCGGCTGTGTAGTGCGTCCGAGGGTTTTGTTCCCCCACGCTCCTCCGAAGGACTGTCGACGGGAGCCTTGTGCGGGATGCTGGACAGATTGGCCTGGCGTCGCGACCGCAGCGGCATTCATCTCTGAAGGAGCAGTTCCATGGCCCTCACCCGAGAAGAGCGTGAGCAGTTCCTCGCCGAGCCGCACGTCGCGGCCCTGGCTGTCGACGCAGGCGAGGCGAGGGCGCCGTTGACCGTGCCGATCTGGTACCAGTACACGCCAGGCGGCGACATCTGGATCCACACCGGCAAGGGTTCACGCAAGCATGAACTCATCCAGAAGGCGGGCCGGTTCACGCTCATGGTCGACCGTCTCGAGCCGACCGTCCGCTACGTGTCCGTCGAGGGCCCGGTGATCTCCACGGTCCCCAGCACCCGCGCGCATCTGAGGGAGATGGCCTCCCGTTATTTGCCGCCCGAGAAGGTCGACGGCTACATCGAGTTCGCCGAGGCCAACCACGGCGAAGCCGTCATCATCACGCTCCGCCCGGAGCACTGGGTCTCCTCCGACCTCGGCAACGTCTGACCCAGGCCTGCCGCGCGGACACGGCGCTCTGCCTGGACGTTGTGTGTGCGTCGAAGGACCAGGTGATGCGGTCGGGCTCCTTCTCGACGGCGAAGGTGTGGAAGGCAGCCACGGCCGGCGTCGGCGGGGAGGGAGGTGGAGCAGCCGATCCCGTTCCGTCTGTCGTGCCTCGGTCTGTGTCGCCATACACGGCACTGCCCCTCACATAACCGTGGTCACTAGGAACTCCTAACATAATGATCAACTGCCGAATGAGGTCCTGACGTACGCCGCATCATGTCGACGTCGACGGTGAGGGGTGTTCGTGGGTAGGTGGGAGATCAGGCCGACCCGGATTTTTACTGGGCGGAAGAAGTGGCCCTTCTACGTCTTCACCCGGGTCACGGATCCGGTCGCGCTGAAGGCTCTCAACGATCATCTTCACGAGGAGCATGGAGCTCTGTGGTGGCCGGATCGGTCATGGGAGGGCATGGTTGCCGACCACTGCGCCCGGCATGATCGCGAAGGATGGGGCACGCATTCGCACAACCACATCCCGGAGAACAGCTGGGAGTGAGAGCGACAGCCGGCCTCCTGCTGTCAGCCTGCTTGGCCGGGCAGTGAGGCAAGGCGTCGCCAGCAGATCAGTGCACACCCCAGGCTCAGGAAGGCCTCGTGGATGTCGTCGCGTATCTCCCAGCGGATCCGCAGCCGGCGGAACCAGTGCAGGTGGGCAAACGCGCGCTCGACGACCCAGCGTCCGGTTCCCAGTCCAGAGCCGTGTTCTGTTCCCCGGCGCGCGATCAGCGGCTTGACTCCGAGATCCCAGACCAGGCGACGGTATTTGCCGTGGTCGTGGTCGTGGCCGCGGTCGGCGAGGACGACGTCAGGGCGACGCCGGGGCCGGCCTCTCTTCCCTCGCACTGATGGGACTGCTTGAAGCAGTGGGATGAGCTGGGTGACATCGTTGCGGTTGCCGCCGGTCAGCGTGGCCGCGAGCGGGATACCGGTGGCGTCGGTGATCAGATGGTGCTTGCTGCCCGTCCTGCCCCGATCAACTGAGCTTCGTCCCGTCTTGGGTCCCTTTTTTGAGCCCGGATGTGGGAACCATCTACCGCTGCCCGGGAGAAATCCAGGGCGTTCGCGCGGCGAAGCTTGGCGAGGAGAGCTCCGTGCAGCCGTGGCCACACATCGGCCTCGGTCCACTCCGCCAAGCCGCGCCAGCAGGTCATGCCAGAGCCGAAGCCGAGTTCCTGCGGCAGGTGTTCCAGGGGATTCCGGTATGCAGCACGAACAGAATTCCCTGGAAGACCAGACGGTCTGGATGCCGCTTACGCCCCGGAGGAACGGGCCCGGCGCTCGGCCCTGGGCAACAGAGGTTCGATCACGGCCCAGAAGTCGTCATCGACAGCCCACGGCTACGGTCGAGCCATCCCACACCCCCAGATCAACGTTCCACGGGGCGATCCAACCATCCCGAAGATCATTTCGTTAGGAGTTCTAAGACGTCATCTCATTTGGCGAGTCTGCGGTAACAGATGAGGGTGCAGGCGATGCTCGTGAAGCCGAGGAAGTGCTCGGCTTTGCGCTCGTAGCGGCGGTGGAGACGGCGGCAGCCGGCGAGCCACGACATGGTGCGTTCGACGGTCCAGCGGTGGCGTCCCAGTCGCTGTGATGACTCGATTCCCTTGCGTGCGATGCGTTGCTGAATGCCACGCTGACGTAACCATCGCCGCAGGTGGGAGTAGTCGTAGCCCTTGTCCGCGTGGAGCTTCGCGGGCTTGCGGCGCCGCGGTCCGCGGCGCGAGCGGATCGGTGGGATCCCTTGCACGAGCGGGATCAGGGCCT
>NZ_QLLY01000042.1 GCF_003259365.1 Streptomyces sp. PsTaAH-137 | reverse complement strand
CTGATCCCGCTCGTGCAAGGGATCCCACCGATCCGCTCGCGCCGCGGACCGCGGCGCCGCAAGCCCGCGAAGCTCCACGCGGACAAGGGCTACGACTACTCCCACCTGCGGCGATGGTTACGTCAGCGTGGCATTCAGCAACGCATCGCACGCAAGGGAATCGAGTCATCACAGCGACTGGGACGCCACCGCTGGACCGTCGAACGCACCATGTCGTGGCTCGCCGGCTGCCGCCGTCTCCACCGCCGCTACGAGCGCAAAGCCGAGCACTTCCTCGGCTTCACGAGCATCGCCTGCACCCTCATCTGTTACCGCAGACTCGCCAAATGAGATGACGTCTTATTCGGGGCGTCGCCGAATTCGATCGAGGGGGCCGTGTTGAGCGCGCGCATATTGGTCGCCGAGGACGACGAGAAACAGGCTCGGTTGATCAAGATCTATCTGGAGCGGGAGGGGAGCGACGTCCAGGTCGTCTCCGACGGTCGCCGTGGCCGGCGCGGTCGCCCTCGCGGCGGTCCTGGCGGCGCTCCTGCTCAGCCGTGCCGTGCTCCGCCCGGTCCGCGCCCTGACCGCGGCCGCCCACGACCTGGGCGAGGGCGACCTGGAACGACGGGTGCCCGCCTCCGGCCGGGACGAGATCGCCGCACTCGGCCGGTCCTTCAACAAGATGGCCGACTCCCTCCAGGCCGCCGAGGAGCGCCAGCGCCGCATGACCGGGGACATCGCCCACGAACTGCGTACCCCGCTGGCGAACCTGCGCGGCTACCTCGAAGCGCTCCAGGACGGCGTCGTCGAGCCCACGCCCGAGCTGTTCGACTCCTTGCACGAGGAGGCGATGCTCCAGCAGCGCATCGTCGACGACCTCCAGGACCTCGCCCTAGCCGAGGCCGGAGCCCTGACCTATCACCGCTCGGCCGTCGATCTGCGCGAGCTCCTCGACCTCGCGCGCACCGCCCATCTGGCGAAGGCCGAACCGGCGGGCGTGCACCTGGAGTTGGCGGCCACGGAGTCCGTGTGGGTGAGCGCGGACGCCGACCGGCTGCGGCAGGTCGTCGGCAACCTCGCGGGCAACGCGATCCGGGCCACCCCGCCCGGCGGCACCGTGACCTTCGCCGCCTGCCGGACGGGCGACACGGCCGTGATCCGCATCCGCGACACCGGCCGGGGCATCCCGGACGAGCACCTGCCGCACCTGTTCGACCGCTTCTGGCGCGCCGACCCCGCCCGCGGCCGGACCACCGGCGGCAGCGGCCTGGGTCTCGCCGTCGCCCGGCAGATCGTCACCGACCACCAGGGCACCATCACGGTGGAGAGCGAGGAGGGGGCCGGGACGACGTTCACCGTCACGCTCGATGCCGTACGGGCATGAGGACCGGCCGGGACGTCCGGCGCGGGGGCCCAGTCACGTCCCGGCCAGCGCCTGCGTGGGCGCGAGCCGCCCCGCGCGCACCGCCGGACAGAGCCCGGCGACCGCCCCGATCACCAGGGTGACGGCGATCCCGGCGGCGGCCGCCCACACCGGTACCTCGGTCGGCCAGCCCCGCACGTACGCGTACCCACCGGTGATCGCCGTGCCGAGCACGGTGCCGCCGAGCCCGCCGAGCGCGGAGAGCAGCAGCGACTCGGACACGAACTGACCGCGGATCTGCCCGCTGGTGGCGCCGAGGGCCCGGCGCAGGCCGATCTCCGGCCGGCGTTCGAGCACCGAGATGACCATGGTGTTGCCGACGCCGACACCACCCACCAGGAGCGCGACCCCGCCGAGCCCGAGCAGCAGCCCGGTCAGCGCGGACTCGGTGGCCTCGCGGGCGGCCAGGGCGTCCGAGGGCCGCGAGACCAGGACCCCGCTCGGCTTCTCGGGGACGGCGGTGGCCGCGAGCACGGACCGGACAGCGGCGACACGGTCGTCACGGGCGCGGACGTACACGGTCGAGGGATGCCCGTCGAAGCCCAGATACGTGCGCGCGGCCCGCCATCCGACCAGGGCCGAGCTGTCGATCTCCGGTGCCAGCGGGGCGGGACGCAGCACACCGACGAGTGAGAACCACTGACCGCCGAGCCACAGCCGCGTCCCCGGGGTGTACGTGTCGAGCCGACGGGCCGCCCCGGCGCCGAGCACCACGGCCGGGTACTCCTCCGTGGCCTGCCCGAGCCAGCGCCCGATCCGCACCGTCGCGCCGACCGCGGGCAGCAACTGATCCTCGGCAGCGGCGACTTGAATGCTGCCGGTGCGCCCGACCGGCATGTGCTCGTTGCGGTAGACGGCGGCGCCCTTCACCTCGCCCGTCGCGGCCACCTGCCGCACCGGGCCGATGCGCCGGATCATCGCCGGCGCCTCCTGCGGCAGCCGGGTGGTCGAGCCGTCGGGGGACTGCCCCGGCGCCACGCGCAGCATGTTGGTGCCGAGCCGGTCGAGCTTGCGGTCGACCTCCGCGCGGCCCGAACCGGAGATGCCGACGACGGCGACCATCGCGGCCACACCGATCGCGATGCCCAAGGCGGACAGGAACACCCGCAGCGGCCTGGTGCGCAGCCCGGTCCCGCCGAGCCGGACGAAGTCGGCCGGGCTCAGCCGCGCGGGCCGGAGCGAGGGCGTACGCGACGTGGTGCCCGTACGGTGACGGCGCGCTCTCATCGGTCATCAACTCCCGCCTTCGACACCGCGGATGGCCCGCGACCGCCGTCCGACACGATCCGCCCGTCCCGCATCTCCACCTTCCGCTCGAAGGCCCCGGCCATGTCCCGGTCGTGCGTGATGATCACGACGGTGGTGCCCGAGGCGTGCAGGTCGCGCAGGAGTTCCAGCACGGCGGCGCCGGAGGCCGAGTCGAGGTTGCCGGTGGGCTCGTCGGCGAGCAGCAGCGCCGGTTCACCGATCACCGCACGCGCGACCGCGGCCCGCTGCCGCTCGCCGCCCGACAACTGGTGCGGCAGATGACCGAGACGGTGACAGAGCCCGACGCGGCTCAGCGCCCGCGCCGCGCGCCGGCGCCGCTCCCGCAGCGGCACGCCCGCGTACAGCAGACCGTCCGCGACGGTGTCCAGGACCGGCACCCCGACCGCCAGATGGAACTGCTGGAAGACGAACCCGATCCGCTGCGCGCGCAACGCGGACACCTCACGGTCCGACAGCCCGGCGACGTCATACCCGTCGATCACGATCCGCCCACCGGAAGGCCGGTCCAGGGTGCCCATGAGATGCAGCAGGGTCGACTTCCCCGAGCCGGACGGTCCGACGACACAGGCGAACTCCCCGTATCCGACGGACAGATGGACATCGCTGAGGGCGGTGACGTTCCCGGGATACGTCTTGGACACGGCGACGAAGGAGACGACCGGCAACGTGGGAGTGGCCCGATCCTCGCTCACCTCGGGATCCTCACCCTCATGCCCTCGCGCACCCGTTGCCCGCTGATCTCGACCTTGCCGTCGGCGAACAGCCCGGTCTTCACGCGTACGAAACGCCCCGACGGCCCGCTGCCGGAACGCTCCGCCCCGGCGGCGGGCTCGACCCCGTACCCGCCCTCGGCCAGCGCCACCAGGGCGGCGACCGGCACCGCCAGAACGTTCTTGTGCTGTCTCGACACGTACCGCACGGTCACGGGGCCGCTCTGCAGCCTGCCCAGAGACGCCTGGTTCGCGAAGGTGACCACGACGACGACGGTGGCAGCCTCGTCGCCGCCCTCACCTCCGCTGTCGGTGCCGGAGCCTGAGCCGCTGGCGTCCTTGCCGACGCTCGCCACGGTCCCCTTCACGGACGTGCCGTCCGGCAGATCCACGTCCACCGTGCTGCCCCGCGTCGCCCAACTCACCTCATCGGCACCGGCGTTGACGGTCACCATGCGTTTCGTGGTGGTATAGGTCACCGGGGTGCCGGTCGCCGCGGCGCCGACGTGCGCGCTGGTACCGGCGATACGCACCGTGCCCGGCGCGTACAGCACGTCCCCGATGCCGACCTTGCCGGTCGGGGGCAGCCCGAGATTCCCCTGCCAGCGCCTGACCGCCGCCGCCGTGGACTCGGAGTACAACTCGTCCACGGTGAAGCCGGCATAGCCGAGGGCGGCGAGATTGGCCTCGAACTGCTTGACGTCCGCGCCGCGCAGGGGAGTTGTCGTCACGGCGGCGGGAGCGCCCCCGAACCTCCCCGAGCCGGAAGAGGCGTCCTCCTTTTCGGGAACGGCGTGACGGGTCTCCTGAACGGCGAGCCCCCGGTACATGGGCAGGCTCCCGTACAGCAGGGTCACGGGCCGGTCGTCGACCCGCAGCACCGCCTGCCCGCGCACCACGACGGTGCCCGGCGCGGGCAGCCAGGTGATCGTCCCCTCGGCCTTCACAGGGAAGGGAACCTCGGGACCGTGACCGAGCTGCCCGTCCACCTCGGTCTGATCGGTGAGCGTCTCCCGCGTCACCCGCACGGCCGTCCCACCGCGCCCCGGAGCCGCACTGTCGCCGTCCGGGCCCCCGCCGCCGAGCCCGAGCGCACCGACGGTGCTGACAGCGGCCACCAGCACGAGCCCCCCGACCATCAGCAGCGGCCCCCGCCTGCCGCGTCGCCCCTCCACAGCCCCGTCAGCCCTTGGGGGTGGGAGCGTCGTCAGGAACACCGATGACGGAGGCGCAGGCGCGGGTGGCCCGCTTCGCACCGGCCGAGGCCGAGTCCCAGACGACGTCCTGAAAATGCCCACTGGCATCGGTGTCAGGAAAGTCCGGGGCCCCGTTGTCCTGCATGCACCGCGCGTACTCCTCATTCCTGGCGATCTCAGCCTTGGACAACTCCGGCTGCTGCGCCTTCTCGACACTGTCGGGCACCGGCACGCTCAGATCCGCACACTTCTCCTGCGCCGCGAGCGCCTTCGGATCACGCTTCCACCTGGACGGATCACCCAGGTCGACCCTGCCCTTGGCATCCGGATCGGGCGCATCGACCCCGGCACCCCGCAGACACCTGACCCACGTGCGCTGAGCCTCGACATAGTCCGCCAACTCACCGGACGCCCCCGGCGACGATGCGCCACGGCGTCCCTGCCCCTCCCTCACGGAAGCAACCTCGCGATCCGCATCGCCGCCCCCACCACACCCACCCACACCCACCGCGACGAGGGCCACCACCCCCACGCCCCACACCCTCCCACCGAACCCCGCACGCATCCCCACGCTCTCCTCCCCGTACTCCCCACCGCCCCCTCCGGACCGGCCGCGACGAAGGTAGGGCGCCACCTATGAAGGACTGATGAAGAACCCGTCAAAGACCCTTTCGGTGCCGAGCCCACTCCGGCCGACGGCACACCCGCTGGCGCGACCAGCCGCCCACGGAAGGCACCATGCTCCCGCCCCCAGGCCCTGCACGCCCCCCGACATACGGCCGTTTTCGGCGGCGCGGGGGCTGCGACAACTGCAAACGCAAAAAGACCCCGCCGTCAGCGTCTCCGCTGATGACGGGGTCTCCAGGCACCTAATTCAAGGTGCCCCCGGCAGGATTCGAACCTGCGCACACGGCTCCGGAGTGATCGCGCCTCATGGCTGCTCTGGCCTGCTGTTGAGCTAGGTGGGGGCATCGAATCGGTACTCAGTGTGTCGGAGGTGTGTCGAGGCTTGGGTGGGTCCGCTAAGCGACGAATCCCTGCAAGCGGTCAGCGATCTCTGGGTTCGATAACTGAGACTGGGCCACTGCCAACACGAACTCCTCAGCCGCGTCCTCGTCCAGAGGTTCCTTCAGCGGATGTCCGTTGATGTCTAGGAAGACGATGGCGGATGCCCACCCAGTGCGCTTGTTCCCGTCTACCAGGCTGTGATTGCTGGAGATGGAGTGCAGCAGAGCTGCTGCCTTTTCGAAGAGCGTCGGGTAGGCATCCTCGCCGAACACGCTGGTCTGAGGGCGACCGACGGCGCTTTGCAGTAGCCCCCAGTCGCGTACGCCAACTTGGCCGCCAAGGGTGATCTCCGCGATCTGGATGACGTCGTTGGCGTCCAGGTACTCGGTTATGGCGGAGGTTCCTTACTTGTTGGCGAGGCGCTTGTTCAGGCCTGCGGAGATACGGGCAGTCCTGATAGCGGCAGCGGTCACCTTGCGCCGGTGGACCTCAGCCAGGACGGCGTCGTGCGCCAGTGCCTTCATGCTGACATCCTCCTTTGTCGCTTGGTCGCGGAGCGTGGTCATCTCGTCGTCAGTGAAGGTGACGTTCAGTGCAGGCATGGTCAACTCCAGTCCGGTACCTGTTCTGGTACCAAGGTAGCACTTGCCGTCAAGCCCTCAGCCCCGCACCGTTGGTGATGATCGAATTTTCCGATAAATATGCAGGTCAGATGCTTATGATCATGAAGTGGGTTTGGTGAAGGGCCTATGCAGGTCGCGCTAGTCGCTTGGCTAAAGTCGCCCACGTACTGTCGCGGCTCTGGCCGCCGTTCGGCGTTCTGCAAGGGGCACGATACGTCGCTGTTTGCGCAGCTGGCCGGAGCGCAGACAGCAGGCGCTACCGGGGCGCAGCACGGCTCCGGAGCACAATCAGTGTTCGGCTTGCCAATGGGCTCTGAACAGGAGATTCCTTGATCTCTTGAGGAGTTTGGCGCCCTCGTCTACCGCAGATAGTGCGAAGTCGGAAGTCGCCTCCGGCTCCTGCGTCCATTGAGAGGTCGGCTCCGCCGACGGCTGTAACACCCTAGGAGGTGTTACAGCCGTCCGTGACCGGACAGGCCGGAGACCGGGACTCTGAGCCGGCCAGGCTGTTTGTGCAGGTGAAAGGTGCGCCTGGCCGAGGCGGCGTGGGCTCTGTCAGGTCGGCGCTCTTCCCGGCGCCTAGAGTGCCAGGAATGATCAGTCTGACCGAGCCGGCTAGTGCTCTGACCGGAAAGGTTCGCCGGGTTGTTGGGAGGAGGGCGGTGGCGTGCGATGACGCCCTACGAGGTAGATCCACCTCGTAGGATCTTGAGCCCAGGCACGGATGTCGGAGGGCGACGATGGAAGAACCGCGGATACGCCTCGGCAGCGATGACGTGTGGCTGGAACTGGCTCGGGCTGATGGCGACAGCTGGGAGATCACTGCAGATTGGTGCTCGTGGCTGACCGCTGACTTCACCGCGGATCTCAGCGCTGCGGAGGTCGTGGACTTCGCAGCCCGCATGCTTTCTCACCTGCGGGCGCCGTCGGGGGGACGCTTTTCGGCGGCGGTGACTCCCGGTCGGAACAATCCGCTGACGTTGAAGGCAGAGCCTGTCGGGGACGGGTTCGCCTTTTTCGTGCGCCTGACTCCCAACGGTGATGACACCGTGTGTCATTTGCAGATGGAGATCGATCCGATCGCCACGTCGGAACTCCATGAAGCATTCCGTGCGCTACACGCGGCGCTGGTGGTCTGAGCTGCCGGAACAGCTGGTCAGGCCGCCATCGTGAGTGGGCGTCCGCCCCAGCGGATGCCCTTCTCGCTGCGGATGCGGGCGCGTTCCTTGCGCTCGGCGGCCAGGACATCGCGGTGGCGGGCGTTGGCGTTGCGCCAGCGCAGGTAGGCGTGCAGGGCCCGGGTCTGCACGGTGTGGTTGGGGTAGTTCGAGTTGGCGATGGTGAACTGCCGCAGTGGTCCGAAGTGGGCCTCGATCGGGTTCGCCCAGGAGGCGTAGGTCGGGGTGAAGCACAGCTCGACCTTGTTCTTCCGCGCCCAGCGGCGGATGTCCGTGCCCTTGTGGGCTGACAGATTGTCCATGATCACGTAGATCGGGGCGCCGTCGGGCCGGGCGGCGCGGGTCGACTTCAGTGCGGCCAGCGTGTTCCCGGCGCCTTTCCTGCGACGGTTCACGCCCCACAAGCTGTCGTCGCCGACCGAATAGCAGCCGTGGAAATACCGGACTCCGTGGGTGCGGTGGTAGGTCGCCGGCAGCCGGTCGGGGTGTTCTTGTTCGGCCCAGCCCGAGCCTGCGGTAGGCCGGATCCCAAGCGGCCCGAACTCGTCGAAGGCGAAGACCCGGTCCGGGAAGCGGTCCAGCACCTCCTCAATGCGGTCGAGCTTGGCGTCGCGCTCGAGGTCGGGGGACTCCTTCCACGTCTTGGTGCGCTGGAAGGTGATGCCGCGTCGGGCGAGCAGGCACCTTAGACGTCATTTCACTTGGCGAGTCTGCGGTGGCATATGAGGGTCGCAGCGATGGCTGTGAAGGCGAGGAAGTGTTCTGGTTTGCGCTCGTAGCGGCGGTGGAGACGTCGGCAGCCGGACAGCCAGGACATGGTGCGTTCTACGACCCAGCGGTGTCGGCCGAGCCGTTTGGATGACTCAATGCCCCTTCGGGCAAGGCGATGGCGAATCCCCCGAGAGGCCAGCCAGCGCCGCAGGTGGGAGTAGTCGTAGCCCTTGTCGCCGTGCAGTTTGCCGGGTCGGCGGCGTCGGGGGCCGCGACGGGAGCGGATGGGCGGGATGCCTCGGACCAGTGGAATGAGG
>NZ_QLLY01000041.1 GCF_003259365.1 Streptomyces sp. PsTaAH-137 | reverse complement strand
CCTCCCGCGTATCCACTGGCTCCCGCCACGGCTGCTCGCACGGTCATGAGTCCTCCCCGTAGACAGACAGGTCGTTCCAACGCGGCCGCGGGCCGGTGCTCCATACCTATCCGCCCGCACCTGACAGCGCGTCGAGTCCGGGCGGACCGGGGCCCCGGCCGTCCGGCGTCAGCCGGCCGGCGTGCCGCAGTACTCGGCGTCCAGGACGGGCAGCAGCGTCTCGCCCGCGAAGTCGCTGTTGTAGTTGAAGGTGAACACGTGACGGCCGTCCTCCGTGAAGGAGGAGACGGAGATCCAGCCCACCGCGCCGCCGTCGTGGTACCAGACGTCGGTTCCGCAGCTCAGCGTGAGCCGTTCGACGCCGAGCCCGTAGGACGAGACCGGGACGTCGGGATTGACGACGGTCGTCATCATCTCCTTCAGCTGCTGCGGGGGCAGCAGCTTGCCGCCCATCAGTGCCGCGTAGAACCGGTTCAGGTCCGCCGCGCTGGAGATGATGTCGCCGTTGCCCCAGGCCTGTGACCCGTTCACCTCGGTGACGTCCTCGATGCGGTCCGGCTGGTCGGCGAAGAGCTTGGAGTAGCCGCGGCTGCTCGGCCGGGGCAGCGTGGTCGCCGTTCCCGGGTTCGACGTCGCCGTCAGGCCCAGCTTGGTGATGATCCGGCGGCGCACCTCGTCCTCGTACTTCTTGCCGCCGACCTTCTCGACCACCATCGCGGCGAGGACGTCGTTGGTGTTGGAGAACCAGTGCCGGACGCCGGGCTGGTACGCGGGCGGGTGGGAGAGGGCCACCTTGACCCGCAGGTCGTGCGCCAGGGTGTCGTAGCGGTGCTGGAGATAGCCGTCCCCGAGCACGTACGTCTGCACGTACGCGGGGTCGGAGAAGTAGTCGAACAGGCCGCTGGTGTGGTTCAGGAGCTGGCGCACGGTGATGGCGCGGCCGTCGTTGCCGTTGCCCTGCACCACGCCGGGCAGCCACCGCTCCACGCTGTCGTCGAGGCTGAGCTTCTTCTCCGCCTCCATCTGCAGGAGCACGGTCGCCACGAAGGTGCTGGTGATGCTGCCGGTCCGGAACCGGTCGTTCTGGCCGCGCGGTGCGCCCGTCTTCAGATTGCCCACGCCCGTCGCCGACTTCCACACCCCGGAGGCGTCGCGCGCCTCGGCGGTGATGCCGGGCACGCCGGCCGCGACGGCCGCGTCGATCGCGCGCTGCGTCGCCGCGTGCGAGGCCGGCGTGGCGGCCGGGCCCTGCGCGGCGCCCGCCGGACCCGCGAAGGCGGTGGCCATGATCGCGCAGGCCGCCAGACCCACCACGCCGGCCCTCGGTCTCATCCGTCTTGTCGTCATGGCCCGCTCCCCTGTTGTCGCCCGTAGTTGGCCGATGTCTTACTTGTGCGCATCGACGGCGGCACCGTAGGTCAGCCGTGTCCCGGGCCGATAGCCCGTGCGGCGATCCCGCCGACCGGCGACGGGATGACCAGGCACGACAAGAGGAACAGGCCGCCGCGAACGGCCGGTCGGGGGGGAGGGCGGACGGCGGCGCCGGGGCGGGGCGCGGCCCGAGGGGCGGACCGTGGACGGCCGGAAGCGGTCGGTCGTATTCCGCCCGCGGGACCGTCAGCGGAGGCGGGACGCCGCCGCGAGCGCCGTGCGCGCGTCCTGCTCGATCCGGCGCAGCAGCGGACCGGGGTCGTGCGCGAAGTAGAAATGGCCGCCGTCGAGGACGCGCAGCCCGATGAAGTGCTCGGTGTGCTCCGCCCAGCCGGCCATCCGCGCCGCCGAGGCCGCGTGGTCCCCGGCGCCCGCGAAGGCGGACAGGGCCACCGGCAGCGGCCTTCCGCCGGGCCGCGGGCGCCAGTTCTCCACCACCCGCAGATCGGCCCGGATGACCGGGGCGAACACGGCCCACAGGTCCGGGTCGTCGAAGACCTCGTCGGGTGTGCCGCCGAGCCGCTTCAGCCGGTCCCGCAGCGCGGCGTCGGACAGATCGCCGTAACGGGCGGAGCGGACGGCCGCGCACGGCGCGGGCCGCGCGGAGACGCCGGTCCACACCGGCCGGGGCAGGCCCGACTCGACGGTCCGGCAGGCGATCTCGTACGCGAGGAGGGCACCCATGCTGTGCCCGAACAGGGCGTAGGGGACGTCCGGCGCGGGCGCGACGGCGCGCAGCAGGAAGTCGGCGAGGAGCCCGGCGTCCTGGATCGGCGCGCGGTCCATGAGATGGCCGTGCCCCGGGGCGTCGAGGAGCCGCACGTCCCACGTGTCCGGCAGCCCGGCCGGCCAGTGGCGGAACGGCACGTGCGAGCCGCCCGCGTGGTGCAGGACGAACAGCCGCAGCTCCGGCCGGGCCGGTCGGGTGCCGTCCATCGCTCTCCCTCGGCTCGGGCGCACCTGCCGACGATAGTGCCTCCGGCCACCGTACGGACCCCGCTCAAGGCCCGCTCCGGCCGCCCCGGAGCACACGTCGAGCGGTTCTTTTCCGGTGGTCCCGAAGGCGTCGTCCGGGCCGGATACAGAACCGCTCGAGCCCGGGACGACTCGGCCCTCCGGCTCTTGTAGCCGCCTCGTCCGGGTCCCTACGGTGACGTGGCAACGCCGGGGTGGCCCGACGCCGTTGTCCGGCTCGCCGGACACCGCGTCCACGGCCGACCGGACCACGCCGAACGGCGATCGTGCCTGGTGCTGTCGCGCCCGGCCCGCCGCATCCCAATCCCGAGTCATTCCGTGACGGTTAAGGACGGTGCCAGTTGAGCACGAACCCCTTCGATGACGAGGACGGCCGCTTCCACGTTCTGATCAACGACGAGGAGCAGCACTCCCTGTGGCCGGCGTTCGCCGAGGTGCCCGCGGGCTGGCGCGCCGTGTTCGGCGAGGCGTCCCGCGCCGAGTGCCTGGAGTACGTCGAGCAGAACTGGACCGACCTGCGGCCCAAGAGCCTGCAGGAGGCCATGGCGGGGGACTGACCCCCGCTTCCCGGACGCGCGACACCCGCAAGGACACTTCGGATGGGGGAGATGAACGTGGCGACGGGCGCCGTGAGAACCGCGAGCAGACACGGGGCGAGGCCGGTGGCGGGCGGTGGTGCGCCCGTACGCGACGTGGCCTCGAACTTCGTCGGGACACCGGCCAAGGTGCGCAAGTCGGGGATGACCTTCCCGCAGAACCTGCCGGAGAGGGCCTGGGAGGAGATCGGGACCAATCTGCGCGAGCTGGTGAACTCCTCCGCGTGGTGGCTCGCCGACTGGCTGCTCTTCGGGGAGGCCACGTACGGGTGGCGCCGGTACAAGGAGGCCATCGAGCGGACCGGCCTCGACTACCAGACCCTGCGCAACTACGCCTGGGTGGCCCGGCGGTTCGAGCACCACCGCAGGCGCGACTCCCTCAGCTTCGCCCATCACGCCGAGGTGACCCGCCTGGCGCCGCCCGAGCAGGACTACTGGCTGCGCAAGGCCGAGCAGCAGAAGTGGTCGCGCAACGAACTGCGCAGGGCGGTCCGGGCCGGGCTCGCCGTGCAGAACGGCGCCTCGCCCGCCGACCCGTCCGCCACGGCCGCGGCCGACGGCGCTCCCGGCACCGGCACCGGCCCCGACGGCGAGCAGGGCCGGCCGGCCCCCCGCCTCGCCGGGCCGCCCGCCGACCAGCACCGTCAGCAGGTCACGACCCTCACCATAGAGCTCTCCGCCGGCCAGCTCGAGTACTACTCGAAGGCCGCCGCCGCGCACGGCCTGCCCGTCGACCAGTGGGTCACCCAGGTGCTCGACACCGCCGACCGGCGATCCGCCTAGAGGGACCTCTCACATCGGAGTCAGTTGATGATCCTTCAGGGAAAGCGGGTCGCCCTGCCCCCGGCGCCCGTCGTCCACCAGCAGTTCGAGGCGAACGCGGCGGCCACGCCCGACGCCCTCGCCGTCGTCCGTGCCGGCGAGCACATGACGTACGCCCAACTCGACGCCGCCGCCAACCGGTTCGCGCACTATCTCGTCGAGCGCGGCCACGGTCGCGGCGCGAAGGTCGGCCTGTGCCTCGACTACTCCTTCGACCTGCTCGTCGCCCTCCTCGGCACGCTCAAGGCGGGCGCGGCCTATGTGCCGTTCGACCCGGCCTACCCGGCGGCCCGGCTGGAGCAGCTGCTGGGGCAGGTGCCCGACCTCGCGCTGATCGTGGCGTCCGAGTCGACCGCCCCGATGGTCGCCGCCGCCACCGTCGACGTCGTCGACCTGGCGCGGCTCTCCGGCACGCTGGCCGGCCTCCCGGCGACCCGGCCCGCGGTCGAGGTGACCGGGGACGACCTGTGCTACGCGGTCTTCACCTCCGGCTCGACCGGCACGCCGAAGCTGACCGCGGTACGCCATGAGGGCTGGTTCAACCTCATGAACTGGCTGAAGCTCGAGTACGGCCTGGACGGCGGATCGCACAACCTGGTCGTCAGCGCGTTCGGCTTCGACCTGTCCCAGCGCGCCCTGATGACACCGCTGTTCTGCGGCGCGACCCAGCACCTCATGGCGAGCCGGAACTTCGACGCCATGATGGCCTACCGCATCCTCGACCAGCACGACATCCGCGTGGTGCACTGCGCCTCCAGCACCCTGTACGTCCTCGTGGACTGGGAGACCGCGCGAGGCGGCGACGCGCTCACCCGGCTCGACCACGTGCTCTTCGGCGGTGAGGCGCTCAAGCCCGAGCGGCTCACCGAGTGGATGCGCCGCGAGGGCAACACGTGCACGCTGCTGCACCAGTACGGCGTCGCCGAGTGCACGGACGTCGCGACCTCCTACGACCTGTCCGCGTACCGGGCCGGCGACCACGCCATCGCTCCGGTCGGCAGGCCCGCGTACAACACCGACATCCACCTGCTCGACGAGGAGCTGCGCGGCGTCGCGCCGGGGGAGTCCGGCGAGATCTGCATCGCCGGGGCGGGCGTCGGCGCGGGCTACCTGGGCGGCTCGGGCCCGGAGAACGCGAAGTTCACGACCGCCGTCATCGACGGCGCCCCGGTCCGGCTCTACCGCACGGGCGATCGCGGCCACGTCACGGAGAACGGTGAACTCGTCGTCGCCGGACGGATGGACGCGCAGGTCAAGGTGCGCGGCATGCGGATCGACCCCACCGACATCGAGCGGGTCCTGGGCCGGCTGCCCGGGGTCCGGGAGGCCGCCGTCGCGGTCACGCGAAGCGGTGCGGGGGAGGCCGAACTGACCGCCTTCGTCGTGCCCACGCGGCACGAACTCACCGAGGACGACCTGCGCTCCGGACTGCTGCGGGTCCTGCCGCGGAACATGGTCCCGGCCCGGTTCGTGAACATTCTCCGCCTCCCGCTCAGCCCGCACGGGAAGGTCGACCGCGCGGCGCTCGTCGCGTCGCTGGAGAAGCATCACGCACTCAGCGCCGGCGGCACCGCGGCATGAATCCGCAAAGACCGTCATGACGAACGAGAGGACTGCGATGATCGCCGACCGCGTGCACGCCATCTGGTGCCGTGAACTGAAGCGCGACAACATTTCGCCCGACGACGATTTCTTCGCCCTTGGCGGCCAGTCCGTCATCATGGTGCAGATCCAGGGCGCATTCATGGACGAGCTGAACGTCGAGGTCCCGATGGACCAGATGTTCCTCAATCCGACGGTGGCGTCCATCACCGCATACATCGAATCGCTCGGCGCGGTGGCCTCTTCGTAACAGGTCCTGTCAGGGCCTGAGTTGTGTCCCGCCGGCGGGACACCGTGATTAGCATCGAAATGAAAATGAGGCTGCGGTCGAGCCGTGCCAAAAATCATCCGGTAAGAGAGGAGAGCCATGTACGACGTGATTGTCGTAGGTGCCCGTTGCGCGGGTTCGCCGACGGCCATGCTCTTTGCGCGGCAGGGTTATCGTGTCCTGCTTCTGGAAAAGGCGAAATTCCCGCAGGACACGCTCTCCTCGCATTACATCCATATGCAGGGAATGTCCTTGCTCAGCCGCTGGGGGCTCCTCGGCAAGCTCCGCGACGCGGGGTGCAGGAAGATCACCCGGCAGAGCTACGAGGGCCCGGGCGTCCGCATCGAGGGCTTCTCCCTGCCGCTCGACGGAGTCACGTACACGTACGCGCCGCGGCGGTACGTGCTCGACCCGCTCCTCGCGGAGGGCGCCGTCGAGGCGGGCGTGGACTTCCGGCAGGGCTGCGCGGTCAAGGACCTGGTGTGGGAGGACGGCCGGGTCGCCGGCGTGCGCTACACGACGCCCGGCGGAGCCCTCGCCGTCGAGCGGGCCCGCCTGGTCGTCGGCGCGGACGGCATGCGCTCGCTGGTCGCCCGCAAGGCGGGAGCACCGAACGTCATCGAGCACCCGCGCGTCACCTGCACCTACTACAGCTACTGGGCCGACGTGCCCTCGGACTTCGAGCTGTACGAGCGCCCCGGCCGCTGGATCGGCGTCATCCCCACCAACGACGACCTCACGCTGCTCATGACGTACTTCCCGCAGGAGGAGTACCAGGACGTCCGCAAGGGCGTGGAGCCGTTCTACCTCGACACCTTCCGCACCACCGCCCCCGAGCTCCACGAACGGATGCGCGCGGGCCGGCGCGTGGAGCAGCTCTACGGCACCGGCCACCAGGAGAACTTCTTCCGCAAGGCGTACGGGCCCGGCTGGGCGCTGATCGGCGACGCCGTCACCCACAAGGACTCCATCACCGCCCGCGGCATCACCGAGGCCTTCGTCCAGGCACAGTCGCTGACCGAGTACATCGGCCAGGACCTGCACGAGGACGCCGCGCTCGACGCGGCGCTGGAGCGCTACGAGCTCGACCTGAGCGGCGAGGCCCTCAGCCAGTACCAGGGCGCCCTCAACGTGGCCGAGCTCAAGCCCGAGGGGCGCACCGACATGCTGCGCAAGCTGGTCGGCCACCAGGAGCACATCGACCGGTACTTCTCGACGCTGTCGGGCGCGTGCTCCCTCGACGACTTCTACAACGACGACCTGCTGACCCTGCTCGACCAGAGCTGAGTGACGACCGCTACCCGGTTGCCGATTTGGAGACACAATGATCCCGTTGTCGTTCGCGCAGCGTCGGCTGTGGTTCGTGGACCGGTTCGAAGGCCCCTCGCCGACCTACAACGGCGCCTTCGCCCTGCGGCTGACCGGTGAGCTGGACGTGCCGGCCCTGCGGGCCGCCCTGCGCGACCTCGTCGAGCGGCACGAGGCCCTGCGCACGGTGATCGTCGAGGGCGACGACGGTGTCCCGCACCAGCAGGTCCTCGCCTCCGGGCAGCGCCCGCTCGAACTGGGGCTCGTCGAGGCCGCCGGGGAGCGGGAGCGGGCCGCGGCGGTCGACGCGGTGGCCACCGAGACCTTCGACCTGGCCGCGGACATACCGATCCGCGCCCGCCTGATACGCAGCGCGCCGCAGGAGCACACCCTGGTCGTCGTGGCCCACCACATCGCGGTGGACGGCGAGTCCTTCGGACCCCTGTTCCGCGACCTGACCACGGCGTACGCGGCCCGCCGCGAGGGGGCCGCCCCGGCCTGGGAGCCGCTGCCCGTCCAGTACGCGGACTACACGCTGTGGCAGCTCGACGTGCTCGGCGACGAGTCCGACCCGGAAAGCGTCGCGGCCGGCCAACTCGCCTACTGGCGCGACATGCTGGCCGACCTGCCGCAGCCGATCCAGCTGCCGACGGACCGCCCCCGCCCGCGGGTGATGAGCCCCGACGGCGACCGCGTCCCGTTCCGCATCGAGCCCGCGCTGCTCGGCGCCGTGGAGAAGCTGGCCGCGGAGGCCGACGCCACGGTGTCGATGGTGATGCACACGGCGCTCGCCGTGCTCCTGCACCACCTCGGCTGCGGCGACGACCTGCCCATCGGCGCCCCGATCACGGACCGCACCGACGAGGAACTGCGCGACCTCATCGGGTTCTTCGTCAACACGTGGGTGCTGCGCGCCGACCTGAGCGGCAACCCGACCTTCCGCACCCTGCTTGACCAGGTGCGCGAGCGGTCCCTGGCCGCGTACGACAACCAGGACATGCCGTTCGAGCGGCTCGTGGAACTGCTCAACCCGGACCGTTCCACCGCGTACAACCCGTTCTTCCAGGTGATGCTCTCCTGGCAGCCGCCCGTGCCGGACCTGGAGATACCGGGCCTCGCCGTGCGCACCGAACGCCTGGAGACGGCCACCGCCAAGTTCGACCTCTTCTTCGACCTGCTGCCGGACGCCTCCGGCGGGGCCCGGTGCCGGCTGGAGTACTCCACCGGACTGTTCGACCGTGACACGGCCGAGGGCCTCGCGCGGCGGTTCGTCCGCGTCCTGGAGCAGTTCGTGGCCGACGCCGGGCGCACGATCGGCACCGTCGACGTCCTCGACGACGCCGAGCGCGAGCGCCTGATCGCCCCGCTCGACCCCGCCGCACTGGCCTCCGCCACGACCGTGCCCGACCTCTTCGAGCGGCAGGTGGCGGCGACGCCCGACGCCCCGGCCCTCGTCTGCGACGGCCGGACCCTGACCTACCGCGAGCTCGACGACCGCGCCAACGCGGTCGCCTGGGAGCTCGTCCGCCACGGCGCCGGCCCCGAGGACCTGGTGCTGCTCGCGCTGGCCCGCACCGAGGACCTGGTGGCCGCGCTGCTCGGCATCCTCAAGTCCGGTGCCGGATACGTGCCGTTGGACCCGCAGTACCTCGCCGGACGCGCCGAGAGCGTGCTGGCGCAGGCCGCCCCGCGCTTCGCGGTCACCGACACCGCGACCTGGCGGGAGG
>NZ_QLLY01000040.1 GCF_003259365.1 Streptomyces sp. PsTaAH-137 | reverse complement strand
CCTGGGGCGCCGGGAACCGCGTAGTCGGTCTCGCCGGAGCGTGGGTGGCCGGAAGGTGGTCCTCGGGTCATCCGGACGGCGGCCCGCCGGGTGCGTTCAAGGCGGGATCGCGGTCCACTCGGGCCATGAGTACCGAACCGCCGGACGACGACCCGTTCCGCAAGCCTCCGCCGACGAACCAGGGTGGCGGCTCGCCGTACGACAACCCCCAGGGCCCCCAGGGCCAGAACCCCTACGACAACGCCGCCCAGCCCCCGCCCCCGTACAGCGGCGCCCCGTACGGAGCGACCGGCGGCCCCGGCGACGGGGGCGACCCCCTCGCCGGCATGCCCCCGCTGGCGGAGAGCGGCCGCCGCGTCCTCGCCCGCATCATCGACATGGTGCTGATCGGCATCGTCATCGGCCTGTTGTCCTGGGCCTTCGACCTGGCCAGCTTCAACACCGACGGCGACTCGATCAATGCGGGCAAGCAGGCCGGCTCGTCGATCCTGACGGCCGTCCTCTACATCGCGTACGACGTCATCCTGATGTCGAGGACGGGCCAGACGCTCGGCAAGCGGCTGATGAAGCTGCGCGTGGCGAACCTCGACAACGGCGCGACGCCGAGCGCCCAGACCAACCTGATCCGGGCGCTCGTGCTGTGGATTCCGTTCGCCTTCTGCTGCGCCTGCATCTGGACGGCCATCTGCGGCGGCTGGAGCTTCTTCGACAAGCCCTACAAGCAGGGCCTGCACGACAAGGCGGCCAAGACCGTGGTGGTCAGCGCCGGCTGACCGGGAGGCGACAGCGAGAGACGGCGGGCCCGTGCTTCACGGGCCCGCCGTCTCGTGCACCGGCTCCCGCTCGCGCGCCGCCTCCGCGGACGGCTCGGCGGGCTCCTGCGCGGGCGTCTGCTTCGGCTTGGGCACGCTCAGCGCCACGAACAGCCCCAGGATGACCGCCGACATGGCGATGACACCGACGCCCGGCCCCGAACTGGTCTGTGACAGCAGCAGCATGGCGAGCGTGGAGAGTACGACGGTGGCCGAACCGTAGGCGAGCTGTGCGACAGTCGGTCGAGGCATGGCGATGTCCGTCCTCGTGACAGCGGGGGAGCAGGGCGGGGCGTCCGGGGCTCGTGGCCCACCGTGCCCTTAACCTTAATCCGACGTGTGCCCGACCGGAACGACCAGTAAGCGTCGCCTTACCCACGGTGCAGGTGCATGGGGGGCGCACGGAGTCATTCAGTCCACCAAGTGGACGTTCGAACGCGCCCGTTGTACTGGGAGAGCCGTCCGGATACCGGACCGGGCGCGCTGCATAATGCAACGCACATGTCACAGTCAAGGACTGTTAATTCTTTCCTACCTCCGGTCAAATGGCGTCACTTGTGATGCGTGGCTTTCCGCCACGGAGGAGGGAACACCCAAGTGACCACGAAGAGACGGGCGTTGAGATCCGCCGCCGTGCTCGTGACCCTGGCCGCCACCGCGGCCGCCGGCTCCGTCGCGGCGACCACCGCGCAGGCCGACAGTCCGGCCGCACCGCCGAGCGGCTCGCACGGCGACAGCTACCGGGGCAAGGGCCATGTCATCGACGGCCCGTTCAGCCGGCAGCAGGCCGAGCAGCGGCAGACCGCCCTGGAGCAGGTGATCAAGGGCAGTTCGAAGGTCCAGGAGAAGAACGGCTCGAAGGTCGTCAAGCTCGGCAAGGACAAGTACGTCGAACTGGGCCGTGAGCGCACCGACCAGATCTTCACGATCCTGGTCGAGTTCGGCGACAAGGTCGACAGCAAGTACGGCGGCGACGCCGGCCCGCTGCACAACGAGATAGCCGAGCCGGACCGCAGCAAGGACAACAGCACGGCCTGGCAGGCGGACTACAACAAGGACCACTTCCAGGACCTGTACTTCGGTTCCGGCAAGGGTGTCGACTCCCTCAAGACGTACTACGAGAAGACCTCGTCGGGCCGCTATTCGGTCGACGGCGAGGTCTCCGACTGGGTCAAGGTCGACTACAACGAGGCCCGGTACGGCTCCAACTACTGCGGCGCCTCCAACTGCCCGACCGTCGAGGACCTGGTCCGCGACGGCGTGAACGCCTGGGTCGCGAACCAGAAGGCGGCCGGCAAGTCGGACGCCGACATCAAGGCCGACCTCTCCAAGTACGACCAGTGGGACCGCACGGACCACGACAACGACGGCAACTTCAACGAGCCCGACGGCTACATCGACCACTTCCAGATCGTGCACGCCGGCGAGGACGAGTCCGCGGGCGGCGGCGTCCAGGGCGAGGACGCGCTGTGGGCGCACCGCGGTTACGCCTACAGCCGCGACGACGGCAACACCGGCCCCGAGGGCTTCAAGGCGGGCGGCACCCCGGTCGGCGACACCGGCATCTGGGTCGGCGACTACACGATGCAGCCGGAGAACGGCGGCCTCGGCGTCTTCGCCCACGAGTACGGCCACGACCTCGGCCTGCCCGACCTGTACGACACCACGTACATCGGCGAGAACTCGGTCGGTTTCTGGTCGTTGATGTCGGCCGGTTCCTGGCTCGGCACCGGCAAGGAAGCCATCGGTGACATGCCGGGCGACATGACCGCCTGGGACAAGCTCCAGCTGGGCTGGCTGAACTACGACACCGCGAAGGCCGCCACCAACTCGGTGCACAAGCTGGGTGTTTCGGAGTACAACACCAAGCTGAAGCAGGCCCTGGTCGTCGAACTGCCGAAGAAGACCGTCACCACGAACATCGTGCAGCCCGCGCAGGGCAGCAAGCAGTGGTGGTCGGACTACGGCGACGACCTCGACAACACCCTCTCGCGCACGGTCGACCTGACCGGCAAGAAGACCGGCTCGCTCGAACTCGACGGCTGGTACGACATCGAGAAGGACTACGACTACCTGTACACGCAGGTGTCCACCGACGGCGGCGCGAGCTGGCAGACCATCGACGGCACCGCCGACGGCGCGGCCATCCCGCGCGACGGCGGCGACAAGCCGGCCCTGACCGGCACCAACGGCAAGTTCGAGCACCTGGTGTACCCGCTCGACGCCTACGCGGGCCAGAAGATCGACGTCCGCTTCCGCTACAAGACCGACGGCGGCGTGGCCCAGATGGGCTTCGCGTTCGACAACCTCGCGGTCAAGGCCGACGGCGCGACCCTGTTCGCCGACGACGCCGAGTCCGAGCAGGCCGGCTGGACCAGCCACGGCTTCTCCCGCGTCGGCGCCTCGATCAGCGGCGACTTCCCGCAGTTCTACATCGCCGAGAACCGCCAGTACGAGTCGTACGACAAGACCCTCAAGGTCGGCCCGTACAACTTCGGCTGGCGCGACGGCGGCGCGAAGCAGAACTGGGTCGAGCACTACCAGTACCGTCCCGGCCTGGTCATCTGGCAGTGGGACACCTCGCAGCGCAACAACAACGTCGGCCAGCACCCGGGCCAGGGCCTGATCCTGCCGATCGACGCGCACGCGAAGCCGATGAAGTGGGCCGACGGCAAGCTGATCTCCAACAAGATCACTCCGTACGACGCCGCCTTCGGCTGGTACCCGGTGCCGGGCATGACCCTGCACAAGCTGGGCGTCGAGACCAAGATCAAGGCGCAGCTCGGCAACCCGGTCTTCGACGACCGCAAGGGCACCTACTGGTACGCGGAGAACCCGAACGGCAGTGTCAAGACAACTGACACCAACACGCGGATAACTGTCCTGAACCAGCCCCTGGACGGCTCCTCGATCACGGTCGCGGTGGGCCGCTCCACCCGCTGACCCGATAAAATCGCAGGTCAAAGACGTATCGGCCGCGACTTCGCTAGCGAGGGCTAGCGGGTCGCGGCCGATCGTGTTTAGGTGCATCCCGTGAGTTCCTTATTGACACGACGTCTCACGGGGGTGTGACAGGTATGTCCGCAGGAGGGTTCTGCAAGCTGCCCGGCGGCAGTGTGGTGGTGGCGCTGACGCTGCCCGCGCCCGGTCCCGGAGAGGGCGCGGTACGGGTCCTGGTCCACGCCGTGAACCGCGCCCGGGCCCTGACCCGCCTGCGCAATCTGGGCCTGCGCGCGGTCTACCTGCGCGGCAACCAGCACCCGCCGACCCCGGACGAGATCACCGCGGTCCTCCACCACCCCGACGGCCTGGTCTGGCGCGAGGCCCCGGACCCGACGGAGGCGGCCCTGTGGAGACCGATACGCACCTTGATGCGTACGCCTCAACGCACGGCCAAATCAAGCCCCTCCGGCGCTTGAGGAGCGGGGTCCGGGGCGGAGCCCCGTGTCCTAGGCCACGACGGGCTTACCCGTGAGCTCGACCCCGGCATCCTTCATCTCGGCAAGAGCGGCCTCGGTCGTAGCGGCAGCGACCCCCGCGGTGAGATCGAGCAGCACCTGCGTACGAAACCCCTCCCGCGCCGCATCCAGCGCGGTGGCCCGCACGCAGTGATCGGTGGCGATCCCGACCACGTCCACCTCGGAGACCTCCCGCCGCCGCAGCCAGTCCGCGAGCGGCACCCCGTTCTCGTCCGCGCCCTCGAACCCGCTGTACGCCGCCGCGTACGCCCCCTTGGAGAAGACGGCGTCGATCGCCCCGGACGCGATCACCGGCGCGAAGTTCGGGTGGAACCCCACGCCCTCGGTCCCGGCGACGCAGTGCGCCGGCCACGAGTGCTGATAGTCCGGGGCGTCCGCGAAGTGGTTCCCGGGCGCGATGTGGTGATCACGGGTGGCGACGACGTGCTGGTAGCCACCGCCGCCGGCCTGCCCGATGAGATCGGTGATCGCGGCAGCGACATCGGCACCTCCCGTCACCGCGAGGCTGCCGCCCTCGCAGAAGTCGTTCTGCACGTCTACGACGATCAAGGCGCGGCGCATGGGCGGTTTCCTTAACGAGATCAGCGAGAGGTCAGGACTGTGAGGCTACGAGCGTAGAAGGTTCAAGTGGCTTGCGGGAGAGGGCAATTGGGGCGCGGAACCCGGCGGTCACAGGTATTCCGTCGGGATCACGGCCTCGCCCCGCGAGAGCTGCGTCGCCGACAGCGGCAGCCCGTCGCGCGCGGCGATGTGCCGCTCGCGCACCGTGTCCAGCGGCTCCCGGGCCACGACCTCGCCCCCCTTGACCAGCTCGACCAGGAGCTGGCGGTCGGCCAGCTCCTCCGGCACGGCGCCGGTGCCGAGGACCTCGGCCTCCGCGATCCCGTTCCGGTCGAGACGGCGCGCGGCCCACTTGCGGCCGCCGACGGAGGTCTTGCCGCCCGCCGACTTCTTCGCGACCGCCGTCAGCGGCGCCTTCGGATCGGCGGACTCGGCGCGCGCCACGAGCTTGTAGACCATGGAGCAGGTCGGGTGCCCCGAGCCGGTCACCAGCTGGGTGCCGACGCCGTACGCGTCCACGGGCGCGGCCGCGAGCGAGGCGATGGCGTACTCGTCGAGGTCGGAGGTGACCACGATCTTGGTGTCCTTGGCGCCGAGGTCGTCGAGCTGCTCGCGCACCCGGTGCGCGACGAGCAGCAGGTCGCCGGAGTCGATCCGGACGGCGCCGAGCTTCGGCCCCGCGATCTCGACGGCCGTCTTCACGGCCTCCTGGACGTCGTACGTGTCCACGAGCAGCGTCGTGCCCTCGCCGAGCGAGTCGATCTGGGCCCGGAAGGCGTCCCGCTCGGAGTCGTGCAGCAGGGTGAACGCGTGCGCGCTCGTACCGACCGTCGGGATCCCGTACCGGAATCCGGCCGCGAGGTCCGAGGTCGTCGCGAAACCGCCCACGTAGGCGGCGCGCGAGGCGGCGACGGCGGCCAGCTCGTGGGTGCGCCGGGCGCCCATCTCGATCAGCGGCCGGTCCCCGGCGGCCGAGGACATCCGGGAGGCGGCCGCGGCGATCGCCGAGTCGTGGTTGAGGATCGAGAGGATCACCGTCTCCAGCAGCACGCACTCGGCGAAGGAGCCCTCGACGCGCAGCACGGGGGAGCCGGGGAAGTAGACCTCGCCCTCGGGGTAGCCCCAGATGTCGCCAGAGAAGCGGTAGTCCGCGAGCCAGGCGAGGGTCGGCTCGTCGACGACGTTCCGCTCGCGCAGGAAGTTCAGGACGCCCGCGTCGAACCGGAAGTTCTCGACGGCGTCCAGGACGCGTCCGGTGCCCGCGACGACGCCGTAGCGGCGGCCCTCGGGCAGCCGGCGGGTGAAGACCTCGAAGACCGAACGCCGGTCGGCCGTGCCCCCGTGGAGGGCCGCCTGCAGCATGGTCAGCTCGTAGTGGTCGGTGAAGAGCGCTGTCGACGGAACATCCACCGGCAGGCCAAGGTCCGCTGTGTTCATGACGATGATGCTACCCCGAATTAGCGTCAGTGTGACGATTTCTGGGTCCGTTTGTGCGATGGACCCCTCCTGGTGGCAGCATGGGCCGTGTGACGGCTCCTGCACCCCTTGAGATCGAAAGCCCCGAGACGACGGAGGATCTCTCCGTGGTCCCCGAGCCGGACGTCCCCTGGATCACGCTCGTCCACAACGACCCGGTCAATCTCATGAGCTACGTGACGTATGTCTTCCAGACGTACTTCGGGTACTCCAAGGACAAGGCCACCAAGCTGATGATGGACGTCCATCAGAAGGGGCGCGCGGTCGTCTCCTCCGGCAGCCGCGAGGAGATGGAGCGGGACGTCCAGGCCATGCACGGCTACGGCCTGTGGGCCACGCTGCAACAGGATCGGAAGTAAATGCCCGGGCACTTCGAGCCGGTCTCCGGCGGCGGCGCGGCCGTCGCCCTCGACGACGTCGAGATCTCCATCATCCGCTCGCTCGCCGTCCAGCTCCTGGAGCTGATCGGCCCCGGCCCCGGCGGCGAGGTCTCCGACGACCCGCTCGCCGAACTGTTCGCCGAGGGCCCCAGCGAGCCGCCCGCCGACCCGGTCCTGCACCGCCTCTTCCCCGACGCGTACGGCGGCCCCGGTGCGCCCGAGGACCAGGCCGCGCAGGCCGAACTCCAGGAGCACTCCTCGGAGTTCAGGCGCTTCACCGAGAACGACCTGCGGGCCGGCAAGCGCGACGACGCCCTCGCGGTGGTCCGCTCCCTGGACACCCTCGACCCGGCCGGTGACGGCGGCGCGGTCCTGCAGCTCACCCCGGACGAGTCGGTCCGCTGGATGCGCGCGCTCAACGACCTGCGCCTGGCGATCGGCACCCGCCTCGACATCACCGACGAGGAGGACACCGACCTCCTCTACCGCCTCCCCGACGAGGACCCGCGCAAGCCGATGGTGATGGCGTACCTGTGGCTCGGCGGCCTCCAGGAAACGCTGGTCGAGACGCTCCTCCCGTGATCCTCGCGTTCGCTCAGCGGACGCTCAAATCCGGATAACGATCGGGTCACCGCCCCTGCCTGCCTATGACGCGCCAGGGGCGGTTTGGCCGCTTTTTCCTGTGCCGTACGCCACAGTCGGCAGAGTCGATCACCGTGAACGCCGTGATAAATCTTCACGACCGCCCGGCGGACGCCACCCCTGTCCTCCGGGGGCGCCCTTACCGGCTGAACCCGGTAGGCAACAGCTCCATCCATCCAGGGCCCCACGCCCGAAGGATCGTCACAGTCGATCCGAGCCCCCCACGGCACGGATCGGCATGGAGAAAGGCGCAGCATCATGACCTCAGCGCAGGTCGAGCAGCACGGCAAAGACTCTGCCGGCAATGAGGCCGTGCGGGACGACGGGACGTCCCCCGAGTCCGGCGAGGGCTACCAGCGGGGCCTCGGCTCCCGCCAGATCCAGATGATCGCCATCGGCGGCGCCATCGGGACCGGCCTCTTCCTCGGCGCGGGCAAGGGCATCTCCAAAGCGGGACCCAGCCTGATCCTGGCGTACGCCATCGCGGGCGTCGTCATCTTCTTCATCATGCGCGCGCTCGGCGAACTCCTCATGTACCGCCCGGTCTCCGGCTCCTTCTCGGAGTACGCGCGCGAGTTCATCGGCCCCTTCGCGGGCTTCGTCACCGGCTGGACGTACTGGCTGTTCTGGGTCATCACCGGCATGACCGAGGTGACGGCCGCGGCCGTCTACATGACGTTCTGGTGGGACATCCCGCAATGGCTGTCCGCGCTCGTCTTCACCGTCATCCTGTACGGCGCCAACCTGATCTCCGTGAAGCTCTTCGGCGAGCTGGAGTTCTGGTTCTCCACGGTCAAGGTCACCGCCATCATCGGCATGATCCTCGTCTGCGCCGGCATCCTCACCATCGGCTTCTCCGACGTCGGTGACACCGCGTCCGTCACGCACCTGTGGGACCTCGGCGGCTTCTTCGCCGGTGAGAACGGCATCGGCTCGACGCTGATGACCCTCCAGATGGTGATGTTCGCGTTCCTCGCCGTCGAGCTCGTCGGCGTCACCGCGGGCGAGGCCAAGGACGCCAAGACCGTCCTGCCCAAGGCCATCAACACCGTGCCGTGGCGCATCGCCGTCTTCTACGTCGGCGCCCTCATCATGATCCTCTCCGTCGTGCCGTGGACCTCCTTCAAGGCCGGCGAGAGCCCGTTCGTCCACGCCTTCGACGAGATGGGCCTGGGCATCGGCGCCGCCATCGTCAACTTCGTCGTGCTGACCGCCGCGCTCTCCTCCTGCAACTCGGGCATGTACTCCACCGGCCGCATGCTGCGCGACCTCGCGCAGAACGGCCAGGGCCCGGGCCTGTTCACCAAGCTGAGCAAGAACGGCCTGCCGGTCGTCGGCACCACGTTCTCCGCCGCGATGATGCTGGTCGGCGTCTGGATCAACTACCAGTGGCCGGGCGAGGCGTTCAACTACGTCGTCTCCTTCGCCACCATCTCCGGCATGTGGGCCTGGATCGTCATCCTGATCTCCCAGATCCGCTACCGCATCAAGTCCGACCGCGGTGAGCTGCCCAAGTCCTCGTTCCGCGCCCCGGGCGGCATCTGGGCGAGCGCCTTCTCGCTGGCGTTCATCGCGCTCGTCATCGTCACGATGGGCATGGACAAGGACAACAGGGTCGCCCTGTACGGCGCACCGGTCTGGGGCGCGATCCTCGCGGTCGCCTACCTGGTGCTCAAGGCCCGGAAGACCGAGA
>NZ_QLLY01000039.1 GCF_003259365.1 Streptomyces sp. PsTaAH-137 | reverse complement strand
TAGACGACTGGGTTGATAGGCCGGATCTGGAAGCACCGTGAGGTGTGGAGGTGACCGGTACTAATAGGCCGAGGGCTTGTCCTCAGTTGCTCGCGTCCACTGTGTTGGTTCTGAAACCACGAACAACCCCATGCCATGGTCACGGCGTGGTGCGGTTGTCAGTTTCATAGTGTTTCGGTGGTCATAGCGTGAGGGAAACGCCCGGTTACATTCCGAACCCGGAAGCTAAGCCTTACAGCGCCGATGGTACTGCAGGGGGGACCCTGTGGGAGAGTAGGACGCCGCCGAACAAATTTTGAGAAAGCCCCCGTGCCATTGGCACGGGGGCTTTCTGCGTTTACTGGGTTGCGGTGGTCAGGCAGGCGCGGAGTTGTGTCAGGGCTTCCTCCGGGCCGGATGCCGTGAGCCGGGACGGTTCGTCCGTGGCGCGGCGGTTCCACAGGTCGCGCAGCAGTGCGGGCGGTGCCGCGGAGAGGGTGAGGTCGGCCGGGGCGTCGCCTGTTCCGTCCTCCACCGTGAAGCGGGCCGGTGCGATGGTGACGCGCCAGGCCGCCGCCTTCGTGCCCAGGGCGTGGATGTCCACGGTCCGGGCGGGGGAGTCGGCGAGAGTGTCCGTGAAGTAGTCCGGCCACTCCGACACCGCGTACGCCGTGAAGACCTTCAGGAGTTCGTCGATGCCGTCGACCGCCAGGTCCTCGGGGACCGGGGCGACCTCCACTCCCGCGGCCAGCTCGGCGTCGATGCGGTGGATCACCGTTTCCTGAGCCATGCGGCGGATCCAGAAGCCGACCGTCTGGTCCGGCGCGTACCAGCCGCCGGCCGGGTCCGCGGGGCCCCGGGTCGTCAACTCCTCGCGCAGATCGGCGTAGGCCCGGTCGAGGAGAGCGAAGGGCTCGGCGTCCGCCGTGCCCTTCGGGGGCCACTCGGACTCCGCGCCCTCGCGGATCGCGTGAGTCTTGTCGACGTAGACCTGGCCGACGTGCCGTACCAGCTCGGCGACGGTCCAGTCGGGACAGCTCGGCACCGTCGCGCCCGGATCGGCGGCGGTGGCGACGGAGCGCAGGCGGTCGAAGTCGGCGGCCAGACAGTCGAGATACCGCGCCGTGGACAGAGGGACGTGTACGTCGTGAGTCATGGCGTCAACGTAGCGGGCCCCACTGACAATCAGCCGGTGACTTACTCGCGTTCCACCGGGAGCCACAGTTCCGCTTCCGCCGTCGGGCCGTCCGGCGACTGAGAGAGGTGGGTGCGCAGCAGTTCGGGGCCGGGGCGGGTGCGGTACGGGTTCGACGGGAACCACTCGGTGTAGACGTCGCTCCACAGCCGCTGGATCGCCTCCGGTGCCGGGCCCGATGTCGTGAACACCGCCCAGGTGCCGGCCGGGACCGCCAGCGTGGGCAGGGACTCGGGAGCCGGAGTGCCCGCGGGGACGGCCACCGCCTGGTAGTAGTCGAGTTCGCTCCCCTCGGCCCGGCCGGGGTCGAGGTCGTCGCAGACCGCGAGGACGCCCTGCGGCTCCCCGCCGGTGCGTTCCGACAGCTGCTTCAACTCCTCCAGGACACCGCGGTCGATGCCGCGGACGAACTCCTCGATCGCCGTGTTCGGCCCCAAGTAGACCAGCGGTACACGGGCCTTGGGCCCGACGACCGTGAACTCGGGGCGGTCCAACACGCGGTAGCGCATGCTGCTGTTCCCTTCGACAGTGAGACGGAAGGCGAGCCGGGGCTGGGAGACGAGCGCGGCGCCCGTCCTGCGGGCCTCGCCGGGGCCGATCCCGTGCAGCGAGTGGAACGCTCGGGCGAACGCCTCGCCCGAGCCGTACCCGTACCGCACGGCGATCGTCAGCAGCGGCTCGCGGTCCGCGAGGACGTCGGCGCCCGCGACGGTCAGCCGCCGCCGGCGCACGTACTCCGACAGCGGCATCCCGGCGAGCGCCGAGAACATCCGCCGCAGGTGGTACTCCGATGTGGCCGCGATCCGGGCGAGCTCCGCCACGTCGAGGTCCTCGTCGAGCCGCTGCTCGATCCGGTCCATGGCCTGATTGAGGCGGTCCAGCACACCCGGCTCCGTTCCCTTGCTCGATCCTTGTGCCCTCACGCTAGGAGCGGGCGAGGGGGCCGGGCCCGACATCCTGTGCCCGATCCGGTCGGGTCCCGTCAGGCCGTCAGGACCTCCACGCCACTCGCCGTCAGCTCTTCGATCACCGCGTGCCCGGGGCCGGCGTCCGTGATCACGGCGGTGACGTCCTCCCAGGGCAGCACCCGGTACCGCGACGCCGTGCCGATCTTCTCGGACGAGGCCAGGACGTAGGTGTCCGCCGCCCGGGCCGCCAGGGCGCGCTTCATCGCGGCCTCCTCGGCATCGCCCGTGGTCAGACCCGCCTCCGGGTGGACGCCGGTGACACCGATCAGGCACAGGTCCGCCGACACGTTCTGCGCGGCCTCCACCGCGGCCGCGCCGCAGGTCACCGCCGAGTGCTTGAAGACGCGGCCGCCCAGCAGGAACAGCTCCGCCCGGGGATGGTCGAGCAGGGCCGTCGCGATCGTCGGGCTGTGCGTGATCACCGTGCACCGAAGGTCCGGCGGCAGGTGGCGGGCGACCGCGAGCGCCGTCGTACCTCCGTCCAGGATCAGGGCGCTGCCGGGCCGCACCAGCGCGGCCGCCGCCGCGGCGACCTTCTGCTTGCCGTCGGGGGCGACGCTCGCGCGTGTGGCGAGGTCCGCGACCGCGGGGGAGGCGGGGAGCGCTCCGCCGTAGACCCGCTGGCACAGCCCCTCGGCCGCGAGGTCGCGCAGGTCGCGGCGGACGCTGTCCTCGGAAATGCCCAGGTCGGCGGCGACGTCCTTGGCGACGATCTTTCCCTCGCGGGCGAGCAGGCCCAGCAGGTGTTCGCGGCGTTCGGCAGCCAGCATCCGTAGTCTCTCCTGTTCTTGCGTGGTTGTGCACGTTCTGCATGTATCGTAGCGCGGCATGAACGATCAGCACTCCCCGCAGGCCGCCACCCTCGACCGGCCCCTCCTCGTCCTCATCGCCGGTCCCTACCGCTCGGGCACCGGCGGCGACCCCCGCGCCATGGCCGCGAACCTCGCCCGCCTCGAAGAAGCGGCCTGGCCCGTCTTCGCCGCGGGGCACCTTCCGATGATCGGCGAGTGGGTCGCGCTGCCCGTGCTGCGCTCCGCCGGAGCCGGGCCCACCGACCCCCTCGCCGACCAGGTGCTCTACCCGACCGCCGAGAGGCTGCTCGCCCGGTGCGACGCCGTGCTGCGGCTGCCCGGGGAGTCGGCCGGCGCCGATCAGGACGTGGCCATCGCCCGCCGCCGCGGCCTGCCCGTCTTCCACGACGTCGCCGAGATACCGCGCGCGGCCCGGCCGGAGACCTCGCGGGAGACCGCGTGAGCGCGACCCCCGGGCGCCCCGGCGTCGACGTCCCCGACCACCGCGGCCGCACCGGTCTCGACCGTGCCGGACGCGGCCTCGACCGCAATCCCTCTGTCGTGGTCCGGGACGTCGAGCTGACCTCGCGGGGCTGGCACGTGCTGCGCCGGACCACCTTCGACTACCGGCGCCGCGACGGCAGTTGGGAGACCCAGCAGCGGGAGACGTACGACCGGGGGAACGGCGCGGTCGTGCTGCCGTACGACGTCGAGCGCGGCCGGGTTCTGCTCACGCGGCAGTTCCGCTACCCGGCCTACGTCAACGGCCACCCCGACGGGATGCTCGTCGAGGCTGCGGCCGGGCTGCTCGACGGCGACGACCCGCTCGCGGCGATCCGGCGCGAGAGCGCCGAGGAGCTGGGCGTCGTGCTCGGGCCGGTCACGCCCGTCGCCGAGATCTACATGAGCCCCGGCTCGGTCACCGAGCGGCTGCACTTCTACGCGGCGCCCTACACCCCGGCGGACCGCACCGGCGCCGGTGGCGGTCTCGCCGAGGAGGGGGAGGACATCGAGGTGCTGGAACTGCCCTTCGCCGATGCCCTCGCCATGGTGCGGGACGGACGCATCGCCGACGGCAAGACCGTTCTGCTGCTCCAATGGGCCGCGCTCGACGGCCCGTTCGCCGTCAGCCGGTGACGGTGCCCAGTGCCCGTACCTCCTGCGGAGTGAGCCGGATCGCGGCCGCCGCCACGTTCGGGGCGACGTGATCCGGGTCGCCGGTGCCGGGGATGGCGAGGACGTGCGGGCCCTGGTGCAGGGTCCAGGCCAGCCGGATCTGGGCGGGGGCCGCGCCATGGGCGGCGGCGGTCTCCGCGAGCGCGGCGACGGCGGTCGTGTCACCGGCCGCGCCTTCGTGCCCGCCGCGGCCCGCGATCGCGAAGAACGGCACGAAGGCGATGCCCGACTCGGCGCACACGCGCAGCAGTTCGGCGTCGCCCGGCCGGGTCCTGCCCAGGCCGAACGGGTTCTGCACGCACACGACCGGCGCCTCCTTCCGCGCCGCGGCGAGGGCCGCCGCGTCCACGCCCGAGACCCCGATGTGCCGGATCAGGCCCGCGTCCCGCAGCCGGGCCAGCTCACCCACGTACTCCGCGATGTGCGGTGAAGTCCGGTCGTTCACCCGCATGTTGACGACGTCGAGGCGGTCGCGGCCCAGCTGGCGCAGGTTCTCCTCGACGTCGCCGCGCAGTTCGTCGGGGCGGGCCCACTCCGCCCAGGCGCCGGCGCGGTCGCGGCGCGGGCCGACCTTCGTGGCGATGACCAGGTCCTCGGGGTACGGGGCGAGCGCTGCGTTGATGAGTTCGTTGGCCGAGCGTCGGGCGGAGAAGTAGAAGGCGGCCGTGTCGATGTGGTTCACGCCGAGGTCCACGGCTCGGCGCAGCACGCGGATCGACCGCGCGCGGTCGGCGACGGACGTGTTGTCGAAGGCGATGGGGCCGGGCAGCCGCATCGCCCCGAGGCCGATGCGGCGGACCGGGAGGTCGCCGCCGAGGAGCCAGGTGCCGTGGTCGCCGTCGCTGCTGTTCATTTCTCTCCTTGTTGAGTACGTCAGGTGAGTAGGGATGCTCAGGTGCGGGCACCCCTCGTCGGGTGTGATGGGGTCATGACCCAAGACCTCGCGGCCCCCGCCGATCCGGACTCCCGGCAGTGGATCGCGCCGCTGATCTCGACGCTGGCCACGCTGCCGGGCGCGTTCTTCGCCTACCTGTTCGCAGGGCTGTCGGGGATGGCCTGCGACTCCTGCGTCGACGCCCGGGCCGACCGGTTCGACTCCAGCTTCGACCGGGCGTTCACCGTCTTCGGGTGGGGTCTCGTCCTGTCCCTGGTGGTGCTCGCGGTGTCGTGGATGCTGCCGTGGCAGCGCCGGTTCGCCCCCTGGCGGATCGGCCTCGCGGTGGCGGCGCCGTTCCTCGTGGTGTTCTCCGGGATCGCGTTCGGCGGGCTCGTCGACTGGCCCTGAGGCCGGCTTCGGCCGCCCGGGGCTGGCCCTGACGTCAGGGTCAACGTTTACCGTCGTAGGCATGCGCATCGGAGAGCTCGCGGACCGCGCCGGGGTGACCCCGCGGACGCTCAGGTACTACGAGTCGCGCGGGCTGCTGCCCGCCCGGCGCGGTGGGAACGGCTACCGGACCTACGACGAGGACGACCTGCGGGCGCTGCGGCAGATCCGCACGCTCCAGGACTTCGGGTTCGACCTGGAGGAGACCCGGCCCTTCGTGGAGTGTCTGCGGGCCGGGCACCCGGAGGGCGACTCGTGTCCGGCGTCGCTCGCCGTGTACCGCAGCAAGCTCGCCGAACTCGATTCGCTGATCGGCGAGTTGAGCGCCGTACGGAACACGGTCGGTGCGCAGCTCGCGCGCGCCGAGCGGGCCATGGACGCGCTGGCCGCGGAGGACGACTCCGCGCCGCGCTGCGAACTGAGGGAGTGAACGCGATGGCGTTTCGGGACGTGACCGACGCGGACTTCGACAAGCAGGTCGTCAAGGCCGACCGGCCGGTACTGGTGGAGTTCACCGCCGAGTGGTGCGGGCCGTGCAAGCAGCTGGCCCCGGTGCTGCGGGCCGTGGCCGAGGAGGAGCAAGAGCGGCTCGACGTCGTGGCGATCGACGTCGACCGCAACCCGGACACGGCCGTGAAGTACGGCGTGCTGTCCATGCCGACGCTGATGGTCTTCAAGGACGGGGAGCCCGTGTGGTCGCGGGTCGGCGCCCGGCCGAAGCGGCGCCTGCTGGAGGAATTGGCCGAGGCCCTGTGAATACCCGGGTGAATTGATCCGCGGGTTGGAATGAAGCCCCGCCCGGGGTATATTCGGTGTTTCTGTGTGCCCACAGAAAAGGCCCCTCACTGGGGGCCAACTAAACACACCGTACCGGGCAGGGAGCAGTTTTGTCAAGCCGGGAATCCGCCGTATCCGAGAAGGAACTTCAAAAGGAACAGGAATTCATCGACCGGCTCTATGCGCGCGTCGACGCGCTGCGCGGCGAGGCCGCCGACTCGGTCACGAACGCCCTGACGCCGGTCGGCACCGGCCAGCAGGCCCGTCTTGAGCGGGACCTGCTGGTCGTGGAGCGCTCCGGGCTGCTCGCCGCGCTGAACGCGGTGGACGGCTCGCTCTGTTTCGGCCGGATCGATCTCACGAACGGCGTCGCGCATCACATCGGGCGTCTCGGAATTCGCGCGGACGACACCGAGCACACGCCGATTCTCATCGACTGGCGTGCGCCGGTGGCCCGCCCCTTCTATCTCGCGACCGGGCACACGCCGATGGGCCTGCGCCGCCGCCGGCATCTCACCACCGAGGGCCGGACCGTCACCGAACTGCACGACGAGATCCTCGACCTCGGGGACGACGAACGCACCGGCTTCGAGGACCCCTCCGGTGACGCCGTGCTGCTGGCCGCGCTGAACTCCGCGCGCACCGGCCGCATGGGCGACATCGTGCAGACCATCCAGGCCGAGCAGGACCGGATCATCCGCCACGACCACCGGGGTGTGCTGGTGGTCGAGGGCGGTCCCGGCACCGGCAAGACCGCCGTCGCCCTGCACCGCGCCGCGTTCCTGCTGTACGAGCACCGGGAGCTGCTCGCCAAGCGGGCGGTGCTGATCGTCGGCCCCAACCCGGCGTTCCTCTCCTACATCTCCGAGGTGCTGCCCGCGCTCGGCGAGACCGGCGTGCTGCTCGCGACCGTCGGCGAGCTGTTCCCGGGCGTCCACGCCACCGCCGCCGACACGCCCCGGGCCGCCGCCGTGAAGGGCGCGCGGGAGATGGCCGACGCGCTCGCCCTCGCGGTCCGCGACCGCCAGCAGCTCCCCGAGCCCGGCGCGCCGCTGGTGATCCGGCACGACGACGGCGACCTCATCCTCGACTGGGAGATCGCCTACGAGGCGCGGCAGGCGGCCCGGGACACGCTGCTCCCGCACAACCTCGCCCGCCCGACCTTCGCCTTCCACGTCCTGGACGCGCTCACCGCCCAGCTCGCCGAGCGGATCGGCGCCGACCCGTACGGCGGGCCGAACTTCCTGGGCGCCGACGACCTCGCCCAGCTCGGCAAGGGCGTCGCCGCGAGCGCCGACGTGCACGCCGCGATCGCGGACCTGTGGCCGAAGCTCACGCCGGAGGAGTTCGTCGCGGACTTCCTGGCCGACCCCGTCCACCTGCCCGACGACGCGGCCGCCACCATCCGGCGAGAGGTCACGGGCCCCGCCGACTGGACGCCCGGCGACGTGCCGCTGCTCGACGAGGCCGCCGAACTCCTCGGGCACGACGACTCCGCCGAGCGGGCCGCCGCCGAGGCCGCGCGCCAGGAGCGGATCGCCTACGCGCAGGGCGTCCTCGACCTGTCCAAGGGCTCCGAGTCGTACGAGTTCGAGGACGAGGACGAGTCCGAGGTGCTGGCCGCGCACGACATCGTCGACGCGGACCGGGTCGCCGACTGGTACGAGGAGGAGGACCACCGCAGCGCGGCCGAGCGGGCCGCCGCCGACCGGACCTGGGCGTTCGGGCACATCATCGTCGACGAGGCGCAGGAGCTGAGCCCGATGGCGTGGCGGCTGCTGATGCGCCGCTCGCCCACCCGCTCCATGACGCTGGTCGGCGACCCCGTGCAGACCAGCGAGGAGGCCGGGGTCGGATCGTGGGCGGACATCCTCGCGCCGTACGTCGAGGACCGCTTCGAGCACACCCGGCTGGGCGTCAACTACCGTACGCCGAGCGAGATCATGGAGCTCGCGGCGGCCGTGGTCCGCGCCGAGCACCCCGGCTTCGAGCCGCCGTCGTCCGTGCGGTCGACGGGCGTACGTCCTTGGGTGCGGGCCACCGACGACCTGCCCGCGGCCGTGGCCGCGGCGGTCGCCGAGCTCACCCCCGAGGAGGGCCGGCTCGCCGTGATCGCCCCGCGCGAGCTGCACGACGACATCGCGGCGAAGGTGCCCGGGGCGACGGCGGGCGACGCCCCGGACCTGACGCACACGGTCGTGCTGCTCGACCCGCGGCAGGCCAAGGGCCTGGAGTTCGACTCGGTGCTCGTCGTCGAGCCGGGCCGGTACGGGACGAGTGACCTGTACGTGGCGCTGACCCGGGCCACCCAGCGGCTCGGCGTGCTGCACACCGGCGAACTCCCGCAGGCGCTGCGCTAGTTCACCGACGGTGTGGTGGCCGGGCCGTCCGGGGGAGCGGCCCGGCCACCGCGCGTGCGTCAGGCCGGGCGGAACCAGACCGTGGCGAGCGGCGGCAGCGTCAGCCGCACGCTGGCCGGGCGGCCGTGCGCCGGAACGTCGTCCGGCTTCACCGGCTCCGGGTTCGAGACGTCGCCGCCGCCGTAGCGGCCCCGGTCCGTGTTGAGCACCTCCTGCCAGGCCGGTACGGCGTCCGGGACGCCGAGCCGGTACTCGCCGCGCACCACCGGGGAGAAGTTGGACACCGCGAGCAGCGGTGAGCCGTCGGCCGCGCGCCGCAGGAACGCGAAGACGTTGTCCTCCGCCGCGTCACCGGCCACCCACTCGAAACCGGAGGGGTCGGTGTCCCGCTCCCACAGCGCGGGCGCCTCCCGGTAGACGGTGTTCAGATCCCGTACGAGGTCGCGCACACCGCGGTGGTCGGGCTCGGCCCCGTACGCAGGATCGAGCAGCCACCAGTCGGGGCCGTGGGCTTCGGACCATTCGGCGCCCTGGGCGAACTCCTGTCCCATGAAGAGGAGTTGTTTGCCGGGGTGGGCCCACATGAAGCCGAGGTAGGCGCGGTGGGTGGCGCGCTGCTGCCACCAGTCGCCGGGCATCTTGGAGACCAGGGAGCGTTTGCCGTGGACGACCTCGTCGTGGGAGATGGGCAGCACGTAGTTCTCGCTGTAGGCGTACACCATCGAGAACGTCATGTCGTGGTGGTGGTACTTGCGGTGCACCGGCTCGTGGCTCACATATTCCAGGGAGTCGTGCATCCAGCCCATGTTCCACTTCAGGCCGAAGCCGAGGCCGCCGTGGCCGCCGGGGCCGATGTCGTGGGTGGCGCGGG
>NZ_QLLY01000038.1 GCF_003259365.1 Streptomyces sp. PsTaAH-137 | reverse complement strand
CGCCCGGGGCGGGTCGCCGCTCCGCGCCGCCCCTTCCTGACCCGCGCTCCGCGCTGGTCAGGGGCCTGATCGCTCCGCGATCCGGCAACTACGCACCAGCCGGAGGCCGGAGCCGCAGCGAAGCGGAGGCGCCTGCCGGAACCTGACACACCCTCAAAAACCCTGTGTGTCAAACCTGATGCCCGGATGGACTATGGACTCAGAACCTACCACCACCACACGCACTGAAACCTCGGCGCGGAGGTTTCAGTGCGTGTGTCATTTCCGGTGCGGGATGATTGCTGGGTTCGGCCCGTATCCCCGTCAGCGTTCGATGTGGGCGACCCAGGTAACGGCCTGGATGATGCTGGGCAGTTCACCGATTTCCTGTGCGGCAGCACGGTAGCAGTCGGCTAGGACGTCGTACCGGGATTGTGTGCTCAATCCTCGGTCTCTTTGCCCGTAGATCTCCTGTACGGCGATATCGTGCGCGTGCCGGTCGATTACCACTGAGGTCGCGTTCTGCGGTTCGGCGATGCAGCGGTAGAAGTGCCCGGTTTTGAGGTGCATGGGCAGGACCGTACTGGGGTCGGTGCCTGCCATGATGCGATCTGCTTTGGTGAGTGCATCCCGGACGTGTCCGGTGGCCTTTCCTTCCTGAAAGGCTTTCTCTGCGATTCGGCAGTTCTCGGCCCAACCCTTGTTGGCGGAGAGTGCGGCCAGTACGCCCGCGCCTTTCCTCGCGTCTCCGGCCGCGATGGTGACGGCCAACTCGTGCGCGGTGACGTACCAGTCGCGTCCTCGGCGCTCCTGGTCGGGCGTGGCGGTGGTCCACGTGCGGATGATGGCTCGGGTGTAGGTGTTGCGCTGCTCGTCGGTGGCCTTGAACGGGATCACAGGGGTTCCTCGGGGGTGAGCGCGCGGGGTGCGGGGAGGAGCGCAGGCCCTGTGAGGGCGGCTCAACTCGCCTGTCGGCGCGGGGAGGTGCCGTGTGGGCAGGCTGATGCCGGCCGATCGGCTGGAGGGGCGTGGGAGGCCCTGTGCGGGCCTCCCACGGTGTGGGTGATCCGGTGAGTCAGCGGGTGGTCTGCTGGCCCTTGGGACGGCTCCAGGCGGGCCGGAGCTGGGTGAGCGAGACGAGCGCTTCGCGCAGTGACTCGGCGCGGAGCGTCGCGGCCGGGCAGGGCTCCAGGATGCGGCGCGCGTAGTCCGGGTGGGCCGTGGTGCCGTCCTCGGTGATCATGCGGCGCGCGGTGAGGAGGACGCCGCGCGCGCTGGCGTAGTCGGTGGGGTGTGCCTGCGGGCAGGGGCAGGTGTGGCGGCGCTCGGCCGCGAGGTTGACGAGCGCCTGGGCGTGGTCGGCGACGGGGATGCATCCGGGGTGCCGGTTCACGGGGCGGGGGATGCCGTTGCCGTTGCGGCCGCGCCAGTGGCTCCAGAAGCGGTGACCCTGCCAGCCGCAGAGGCGGCATTCCATGTGCCAGGGCTGGTCAGCGCCCGGGTAGCCCGCGAGCGGGACCCAGCCGAGCTGCGCGAGGCGGGCCATGGCCTCAGCCGCCCGAACGAGGTTGGCGAGGCTCAGCTTCAGGTCGGGCACGAGGTGCGCGTAGGTGTCGGTGCCCGCAACGATGCGGTGCAATCCGGTGCGCGGGCTCTGGTGGGTCGTCGTGGCCTGCTGCGCGATGGTGGGGCGCTTGCCCTGGTCGGCCAGCTCCACGAAGTGCTGGGCGGCGGCGAATCGTCCCGAGGAAACTCCGTTGACGCCGTTGGAGAAACGGCGGTCGATTCGGTGTCCGGGCATGTTCGCGAACCATGCGCCATGTCGGCGGTAGATGGTGCCGAAGGGCGTTCCGTCGACTGCGACCGGGTACGAGCCGGAGGCGTCGCGCTTGCCAATGACGTAACGCGTCGTCTGCTGTTCCACTGTTTTTCCTTTACGGTTTTGTGCTCTTTCCTGTTTGCCGTTTGGGTGCCACTCCCTCCCGGCAAGAGAAACAATACCGAATTAGGCAGTGAAGATCCATGAAATCGGGCCCATAAAGGCCCTTTCGGGTAGACCTTTTTTAATTGATTATTTGGACTGGAATTGCTTTACCTCGCTCTTTTAGGAGGGGTAGTCGGGGCTGGGCGGTTCACCGGCCGCTTTCCCGGCGGAGCCGGGACGCCCGGGTGCTGCGGAGCAGCGACAGGCAAGGGTTGCTGCGCGGAGCGCAGGGACCCGCAGCACGCGCCGGGATGCCGGAGGCAGCCCGCAGGGACCGCGGAGCGGGCCCTGCCGCGCGTGGCGGCGGCTGGTGGGCCGCCCAGCCCCGCCCACCCCTCCTAAAAGGGCTGTGCTGCGCCCTGCTGCGCCCCTCGCTCCGTGCTGCTCCCTCGTGGGTGCCCGGGCGTCGACAGGCCGTCAGAGAGCCGCAGCGCGCCGCCGGAGCGCCTCTCCAGGGCGGGCTATGCTGGTGGTGGATTCCTTTTCGGAGGCTTTCCTGTTGGCCGGTGCCCCGTGCCACCCGCTTCGGCGGACTGAGGGGCACCGGCTTTTTCTTATGGCGGGGCGCTGCTGCGCGCGGGTTTCTGGCCCGCGCGCCATGGTCCGGTGCAGCTGTCATTGCCAGGCCGTCGCGCGGGGCCGGCTCGTCTCCGTTCTCGGTCGTGCCGCTGGTCGCGGTGCATGGGCTGGGGTGGTTCCATGCTGCGGCCCGGTTCTTCCGGGCCGTGGCGCGCGGAGGCGCCGCCGACGCGCAAGAGAAGACGCCCCTGCGGCTGGGTCCGGACCCCGAGCACGCGCGCACCGGCCGTCCTGCCCAGTCCTTTTCTTTCTTCTCCTTTTTCTGGGCTACCGACGGTCGGTGGGTGCGTGTGAGGGGTTGTCGGGGCGGGTGGTGCGCGCTGGATACGGCGCTGACCAGGGCGTATGCCGTTTCGGCTCAGCGTGGGGTGGTAGTGGGTTTGGTACCCCCTGTGGTACCCCCTATGGCTCCCCCTGTGGTAGCGCCGGAAGAGGGCCTGCGGGGTCCTACGGGGTGGTGTTCGTGGACTCGGGCTGTAGTGCCACGTCCAGGGGCGCAGGGGCGCCGCCGCGCGCGGCGTTCCACCATGTGTCGCCCCAGGGTCCGCGCTCGGCCAGACGCTGCAGTGGGACGCCGAGGACGGGAAAGGGTGCCTCGCATTCGCGGAGCAGTTTCATGAGGTCGCGGGAGCGGTTCATGACGGTGGTCTGGCTGGGCCCGGTGAGGACGAAGGCTACGACGGGGTGTCCGGTGGGTGCGTTCCATCGCTGTCGCCAGGTGGAGGTGAGTTGCTTGTCCGTGCGGTTGAAGTAGGCGTTGTAGCGGTGGATTTTGGCGGCTACGCGTTCCGGCGTCATGGTTGCCCGGTCGACTTCTACGAAGAGGGCGGGCAGCCCGTGTTCGGGGGCGGTGAGGACGAGGTCAGCTTGTGCGCTGCCCCGGGCGGGAGCCCCGTCTGTTCCGGCGGTGGGAAGGGACACCTCGGTTGCCAGGGCGTCGAGTTCGCCGATGCCGTGTGGCCGGTGGGCGATGAGGTTTTGGTCGACGGCGGGCAGGGTGGCCGCTTGTGCTTCGGTGGGGCGAGGTTGCAGGAGCGCCAGGGCGGTGGTGTTGACGGCCATGGCGTGTGCCGCGCCGTGTGCGGCCGCTCCTCTGGCCGTGGAGCCCATGTAGTTTGCGGGGCGGCCCAGTGCCTGGGCGGCGGCCTGTAGTCCGGCGGGGGTCAGTCCCCACAGTTTGCGGCCCTCGCGGGTGGCGCCTTCGGAATGGGTCAGGTCGTGGTGGGCGAGGTCGAGCGCGGCGTTTCGATGGGCCTTGGTTCGCATGGCGACGCTGGTGGGGTGACGGTAGGTCAGGTGAGGGCGGGTCAGTTCCTGGATCTGGTCGGCTGTGGCGACTTTGAGTACGCCCAGGACGCGCAGGACGTCTTCTCGCAGTGCCGCTGAGGAGCCGGACGGCCAGCGTGTGCTCTGCTTCGGCATTTTCTGGCTCCGTTTCCCCGCTCACCGGTTGGCTCTTTCCTCAGTCTGTCAGGGCCTGTTGGGAGGGGTGCGGCACGACGGGTGGAGGGATGGCGGGCCCTGCTGGGCGTGTCGGTGCGTGAAGAACCCAAAGCATGTAGAGTTATCCATGTCGGAACGGGCGGCAACCCGGTTCGGCGCCAACCCACCTGCAACGAGGGAGAAGACCTTGACCGTGACCCGCTACCCGCACGGCCTGAACATGTTCGTCCGGCTGCTGGACGCGCTCGGCGACGGCGACCACCGCGTTTCACTGTCCCTGGTTGTCCACACCGACGAGGGAGTCATCTCGCGCTCCGACAGCCTGGCCTCCCTGGTCGACGGCGAGGACCGGACCGGCGAGTACGGCAGGTGTCTGGCCGAGGCGGCGATTCGGGGCATCGGGCTCGGAGGGATGGCGGTGCGCACCGTCGGCGACCCGGACATCCTGCGCGGATGGGCGCTGCGTGGCGACTGGCCGCAGCCCACCACGGCGGGGGAAATCTTCGCCGCGCACTGCACCGCGCCCGACGGCGACCTCCTGCCGCCCATGCCCGGTACCGACTTCCGGGCCGGAATCGCGTTCTGCCGATAACACCGCCGGGGGCGGCCACCGGGCCGCCCCCCCTTCCACACAGGAGGATGCGCAATGCCTGAGCAAGTACGAGTCGAATTGGTCCGCAACTGCGCCGAGTGCGGGGCCGCCGTGGAGAAGTCGTCCCCGTACGAGTGGCGCTGGGTCCACGTGGACGAGGAGGCCGGCCGGAACGGCGCCCAGCAGACCGCCGAGCACCGGGCGCAGCCGGTACGGCGCTGCGCGGACTGCAAGGGGCCCATCACCAACTGGCAGGACCCCTGGGCCGACTACGCGGGCTGCAAGGCGTGCGGGACCGAGACCCGGTCTTCGATCGGTGACTGACGGGCTGCGGGTGAGCCACGGCTCACCCGCCCGGAGAAGGGGCGAGACCGTGAGCGAGAAGCGCGTGAAGGTCGACGGGCAGTGCAGGTGCGGTCTGGCGGTCACGTACGTCCGTGATCTGTACGGCTTTCTGCACGTGGACGCGGAGAGCGGCAGGACCGACAAGGTGTGGCGCGGGCACCAGGCAGACGCCGCGACCACGAAGGATTTGGCGCTGGGAGACCACTTCCGGTTCTTCGGGGCGCGCGACGAGGTCTACGGCCCGGTGGCCGACACGATGAGCGACTACATGCTCCATTGGACTCAGATCACCCTTGGGGACGGTCGCGTTCTGCACCGCCACGCGTGGGCGCGTGTGGAGGTCACGCAGGCTGCACCGCGCTGCGGATGCGGGCGGTACTTCGAGCTGTGCGAGGCCGGGTGTCCGTGGCCGCAAGAACTGGAGGATCTTTGGGCGGGTCGCTTCCCCGCCACCCATTAAGAGCGTAAAGTTATCCCCGTTGGAGAGAGCGGCAATTCTCTCCACTCCAACCCACCAGGTCCGCCACCACCAGGCGCGGCGGACCACCGAAAGAAGGAGCCCCCATGTCCGGCGACCACAACAAGCCCGTCGTTCCGAAGATCCCCGCCCCGCGCCGCAGCCCCGAGAACGGCACCGGGCGCGTGCCGCGCCAGCGCGGCTGACACACCGGCCAGGGGGAGGCCGGTCCCGGCAAGGACCGGCCTCCCCCACCCCCCCCAACCCACCATCACGGAGCAGGAGAAACCCTCATGACGACGACCGCCGTTCCTTTCACCGAGACCGAGACCTACCGCCTCAAGTGCCAGTCCGAGGAGGCGACGGCCGCGATGGCCCAGGCGTCCGTGACCGGCAGGACGGGTTGGCACCAGATCGGCACCGAGATGCTGTGGTGCCACCTCACCATCCAGGCCGACGGCAGCGAGCAGATCCGTTCGGTCGTGGTGAGCAACCCCGCCGGATGCCCGATCGCTCTCGTCACTCCGCTGGACCGCAATGGTGACGCGTGGCTGTGGTCCCCGATCGCCGACACCTACGAGAACACCGCGCAGCCGGACCTGTCGAGCGCCATCGCGGGGGCGCGCCTGGAGGCAATCACGCGCGGCGCGTGGGCTGTCACCGAGCAGGAGGACGTCTACGCCGCCTACCGGGACAACCCCCGACGGGCGGCCTGCAAGCACTGCGGGCACTAACCCCTTCCACCGGTCGGCCCGGGAGGGCCGACCGGTGCCTGACGCGCGCAGCGCCGCCTCCCCCACCCGACAGAACGAGGAGCGTGCCTTTCATGGAGAGCAACACCCACGCCGCCCGGCCCCGTTGGCAGATCAAGGGCATTACCGACGAATGCACGACGTGCGAGTGCTGCGGCCGCTCCAACCTGCGACGCACGGTCGCCCTGTGCCCGCTGGACGCCGAGGGGAACGAGGGCGGCGGGGTGAGCTACTACGGCACCGCCTGTGCAGCCGACACACTGCGCTGGACGACCACCAAGGTCACCAACACAGCCCGACTGGCGACCCGCCAGTGCGACGAGCGCGACGCCTGGGCCCGCCGCATCATCAGCGTTTTCGCTCCCGTCGAGCACGCCACGGCGCGCGAGCAGGCCAACGCCCGGTTCAGCCGCAACCCGCACAGCAAGGGGCCCGCGTCCGCAGAAGTCGCCGGCCTGCTGGAGATGGCCCGCGCGCAGTTGACCGACATCACGCTCGCACCGGCCCGGCCCCACACCGTCGCGGACTTCCAGCCCTACTGGGCGGTGTGGGACGGAACCCAGGTGCTCCGGACCGTGGCTGTTCTTCCCGACCGGACGGCCGCACGGCGCAGCGTGGACGAGGTGATCCGGCAGTCACGTGCCCGCCGTGTGCTGGAGCCGCAGGTCCACACGGTCCACGCGCTGGACATGCAGGCCGCGGAAGAGGTCGCCTATGCGCACGCGGCGCGCGCCCGCTACGAGTCGTACCGCTCGCAGCAGGGATGGCGCGTCAACACGCCCGACCAGAGTCGGAGTTGACCTACACGATCAAAGCGCGTAAAGTTATCCCTGTCAGTTTGGGCGGCAACCCGACTGGCAGTCAACCCACCGAGCACTTCCCAGGAGTACACGTGAGCAAGACCCCCGCACTGCAGGCCCTCACCCTGCAGCTCGACCAGATCATCCCCAACCCCGGCAACGTCCGCCGCGACCTGGCCCTGGACGACGCGTTCGTCGCCTCCATCAAGGAGAACGGCGTCAGGGTCCCCCTGGTCGTCGTGCCCGCCGAGGACGGCCGCTACGAACTGCGCTACGGACACCGCCGCTTCGGCGCCGCCCAGAAGGCCAGCCGGGCCACCGTGCCCGCCCTGGTCCTCGACCCCGCACTGCGCGAGGCCGGAGAGGACTGGGTCGACCAGCTGATCGAGAACGAGGACGCCTACCGGCGCGGACTGACCGAACTGGAGAAGGCCGACGCTCTGTTCGGCGCACTCGACGCCGGAATGAGCACCGCCAAGGTCGCCAAGCGGACCGGCCTCACCAAGGACCAGGTCACCCGCGCCAGCAGCGCCGCCAAGGGCATCGGCGAGCGGACCCGCACCACCCTGGACCAGGCCGCCTACACCGTCGATCTGGACCAGCTTGCCATCCTGGCCGAGTTCGACGACGACCCGGACGCCGTCTCGCGGATCATGCAGCACACCGGCTCCCGGCACTGGTTCATGCATCAGGCCCGCATCGAGCGCCAGGAGCGGGAGATCACGACCGTGCGGACCGCGCGCGCCGCCGTCTTGAAGGAGGCGGGCATCCGGCTGTGGGAGAACCAGGAGAACCTGCCGCCGAACGCAATCGGGCTGGAGGAATTCCTCACCGAGGAGGGCGGCCGCCACCTCACCGAGGAAGAGCACCAGGGATGCCCCGGGCACTGCGTCACGTGGGAAGAGGACGGCGATGAGTGGGACGCGACGTTCCCGCTGTGCCTGGACCCCGCCGCCAACGGCCACCACGTCGTCACCGTGGACGACACCAGCGAGGCCGCCACTCCCGCCAAGAGCGAGACCGGTCTGCCGCGCGCGGCCAAGGTGGCGGGCACCAAGGCCTACCGCGTCGCGACCGACGGACGCCGTGACTGGCTCACCGAACTCCTGGGCCGCAAGACGGCGCCCAAGCCGCTCGCCCTGTGGGTGACCCAGCAGCTTCTGGACTGCCCCGCCCCCGTGGAGAAGTGGTCCGGTGACCTCACCACAACCAAAATCGCCGCGCAGTTGCTCGGCAAGAGCCCCGACACCCCGCGCGCGCAGTGGCTGTCCGGCAGCGCGACGCCCGCCCGCCTGAGCCTGACTCAGTTCGCCGTCCTGGCCGCCTGCTATGAGCGGCGCATCGAGCCCGCACACACCTGGCGCCCGGACAACCCGCAGTGGGACACCCCCAATCGGCGCGAGGACGCCCGTGCCTATCTGACGTTCCTGGCCGAGCTGGGCTACGAGCCGACCCCGATCGAGGCCGCGATCATCAGCGGCACCGACTACACCGACACCGACGCCTCCTGACGCGTCACGGGGCGGGCCCGTGCGGGCCCGCCCCCTCCCCCGGCGGCCGCCCTTTGGCGCCGCCGCTGGAACCCACCCCACCGCCCAGGAGGCTTGCTGTGCCCACCACCCCTGCTGCCCCGGCCACCCGGCAGCGCGCCGCCCGCGCCGCCCTGTCCGCCTACCTCACGCCCGAAGAGATCCCCGCCGCGCAGTCCCCCGACTTCGACCCGGTGACCGCCTGGCAGGCCTACACATACCGCGACCACACCCGGCAGCTCCCGCACCGCCCGGAGACCGTCCTGGACCGTGGAGAGCTCACCGCCCGCTTCGTCACCCCCGCCGACAGTCAGTGGCCGGCCGCGCTCACCGACCTGGGTCCCGCCTGCCCCCTGGGACTGTGGGTGCGCGGCGACCTCACCCACGCCGCCACAGGCAACACCGTGGCCATCGTCGGCAACCGGGCCGCCAGCCAGCACGCCGTCACCGAGGCCGCGCTGCTCGCCTACGACGTCGCCGCCCAGGGCCACACCGTCTCCAGCACGCTCGCCCTCGGCGTCGAGACCGCCGCCCAGGACGCAGTCATGCCCGCCCGCACCATCGCCGTCATCCCCCGGGGCCTGGACCGCTGCCACCCCCACAGCAACGACCGCATCATGCGCCGCGCCGCCGACCACGGCTGCGTCATCAGCCTGCACACCGCGCACACACCGACCACCATCACAAGCCTGCGACGCGCCGCCTGGCTCACCGTCGCACTGGCCCGCACCGTCGTACTCGTCGAAGCGATCGAGCGGTCCCCCGCGATGGAGTACGCCCGCGCCGCCCGCGCCATGAACCGGCCGCTGTACATCCCCCAGCAGCTGGCCGACGACCCGCGCAGCACCGGCAGCCGCCGACTGCTCGCCGAGGGCCACGCCCGCCCGTGCCCCCGCGCCTCCGAGCTGCTTTCGGACGCCGTCTGATGTATGCCGCCCAAGAGGCCCTGCCGTTCCACGACTTGGCCGAGATCCCCACCGCCTCCGACTGGTGCCAACGGTGGAGCGGGCGCCGTCACTCCTTCCGCCATGTCAGAGAGGGCGGGTTTGATGCCCGCCGGTACGGGGTCGAGCTGCTGCCCGAGAAGGAGGCGAAGGCCTTCGTGGTGGGACACCACTACTCCGGCACGTTCCCCGTGGCACGCTTCCGCTTCGGCCTCTTTGACCTCGGCTCCGGCGATGCCCGTCTGTGCGGAGTCGCTGTTTTCGGGGTACCGGTCCGCGCTGAGGTACTGACCTTGCCGTTGCCCGGCCTTGAGCCCTACGTCGAGTCACTGGAGTGCTCGCGATTCGTGCTTCTCGACGAGTGCCCGGCGAACACGGAGAGCTGGTTCTTGGCCCGGTGCTTCGACGTACTCCTTGCCCGTGGCGTCTTGGGGATCGTCTCGTTCGCCGACCCGGTACCCCGCACGGACGCGTCGGGTGTGACCGTCGCAGTCGGCCACGTTGGAACGATCTACCAGGCCACGAACGCCGTCTACATGGGCCGGGCAACTCCCCGGACCGTAAAACTGCTGCCGAATGGCAGGGTGCTCAATGAGCGAATGGCCCAGAAGGTACGCGACCAGGAGCAGGGCCACGAATACGCGGAGCGGCTTCTCACCGAGCTGGGGGCAACTCCGATGCGCGCCGGCGCCGATCCCCGAGTCTGGCTTCGTGAGTCGCTGGAGGCAGTAGGCGCGCGCAACTATCGACACCGCGGCGTCCATCGTTACGTCTTCAGACTGGGCACGAACCGCCGCAAGAGGGAGAGCATCCGGTTGGGCATTCCGACGCGCGCTCCCTACCCGAAGTCACCGGACCGGCGCTAGCCACGGTCACCCTCTGCGCCGATCACACAGATCGGTTCCAGCACCACTTCAACAGGAGAGTCACACCATGACCGCATCACTGAGCAGCCCGAGCGCGTGGGAGAACGAACTCGGCCCCGCCGCCTTCGAGGAAAACCTGGGAGCCCCTGCGGACGCTCACCTCGTCGGTGAGGACCTCACCCCCGAGCCCGACCCGGACGCCTAGGCCGTGTTTTAGAACTGAGGTCCGTGTCTCGCCTCGTGCCGTGATGATCTCGGTGTGGGGCGAGGGGATCTTTCAGATGGCCAGTGGGCGGTTCTGGGGCCGTTGCTGCCGGTCGCGGTGTTGGGCAGGCCGTCGCTCGGACGGCGGCGGTTGATCGACGGGATACGTTGGCGGGTGCGGACTGGTGCGCCGTGGCGGGATCTGCCACCCGAGTACGGTCCGTGGCAGACGGTCTATGGGCTCTTCCGTCGTTGGCAGCGCGATGGTGTCTGGTCGGCGGTCCTGACCGGGCTGCAGGCCCGGGCGGATGCCGCCGGTTTGATCACTTGGGACGTGAACGTCGACTCCACGAT
>NZ_QLLY01000037.1 GCF_003259365.1 Streptomyces sp. PsTaAH-137 | reverse complement strand
TGGACAGCGCCGGGTTGTTGGAGGCGGCGGTCGCGACCGGGTCCTTGGCCATCCCGTCGAACGAGCCGGCACCATCCTTGGGCACGGAAGCACAGGCCGAGCCGAAGGGCTTGTCGGAATCCGTCATGTCGTCCGAAGGGCTGGCCATGTCCGAGCCCTTCGACGCGGCCGACGAGGCACTGCCCGAGGCCTTGTCCTTGGAGTCGCTGTCGGAGCAGGCCGTCAGGGCCAGCGGCAGCATGGCGGCGGCAGCAACGGCAACAGCAACACGACGGACTCGAGTCTGCATGACAATCCCTCAACGATCAGATCCGTGAAGGCCATCCGCCTCCATCGAACGGAATCCGGAGCACCGGCCACGACGGATTGGTGGATTCTCAAAAGAGTGAGCAGACCTGGTTGAGGGAGCGGCACGACAGTGATGCTCCCTCAATGTCTCGTGCAGCAGCAGATGCGGGCCGCGCGCTCAGGCGGGCAGCCAGGGGCGCACTGGTCGGCTGAAGTGAGCCCCCCGGCCGGCTCTAGCCTGATGCCGACACCCGTGGCGTGGCCCGGGCTGCCGTCCATGAGCACGCTCTGGTCGAGGCGGGAGGCGTTCGTCAGGCCGGCCCGACGCGTGTGGCCGTCGTCGGCGAGCCATAGCTGATACACCTTGCCCTCCAGCGGAGCAGGCATGTGGGAGGCGATGAACACTGCCGCTCCGGCGCTCGGCGAGACGACCACGGAACAACTCGCTCCGTCCTTGAGGGATGCGGAGTTCACCTGGCGCATCGGGCGAGGAGGGGGCTGCTGCGACCCGGTTGGACTGCAATTACCGAGGCCCGGCCTGATGGCGGGCGTCGTCAGTTTGGCGGTGCTGCCACACGGTGGTTCCAGCGAGGGGCGGGCCAACCGATACGTGTACTGCACCCGTATCGCGGTCATGTGAAGTGAATGAATCGCACACTGATCACCCGCCTAGTCCTGATCGCTCCCATGAGTGCGCTGTGTGCCCTGAGTTTGAGCGCTTGCGGAAGCGACGGCCACACCGACGCCGACTCGAGCCCGGCCGCCCGCACGGCCAGTGCCCCGGCGACTGCGTCATCGCCGGGCAACAAGCCGTCCGCCGCCGTGGAGACGCAGGCGTCCGCATCACCCTCGTCGCCTTCGACGTCGGGTGAGGTGCGTTCGGACTGCACCAGTGACAACTTCACCGGCGTCAAGCTGGTTGCCGCAGGTCAGGAGATGAACTCTCTCTACTACGACCTTCAGCTGACCGGGAACAAGACCACCTGCCGCATCGACGGCTACCCCGGTTTCTCTCTCCTGGACGCCGACGGCAAGCAGATCGGCAAGGCCGCCAGCCACGCGGGCGGCACTGCTGGCGGTTCGGTCACACTGAAGCCGGGCCAGACCCTGCATGCCCAAGTGAAGACCCCGAACAAGGGCGTGGCCGACGGCAACTGTGACGCCAAGGCCGCCAAGATCAAGGTCTACCCGCCCAACAACACCGCTCCCCTCATCGGCACCGAGACGGCTGGGATCCGCGCGTGCGCAGGCTCCCTGTCGGTCACGAAGGTCTCGGCATCCGCGAGCCCAAGCTGATCGGACAACATCATCTGCTGATGGGTCCATCACCTCACTCAAGTCCTGCTCTGGGGGTGAGGCGACGGCAAGAACCCTTGTGTGGATGGAGGCCACGTCAGCAGCTGCTCGTGGCACCAGCTCACCGTAGGGGCCCGGTCTGCTTGGGGGACTGAAGTGGCTCGGACATCACGAGGGGTCACCGTGCAACAGGCTCGCACCACAGGAACCAACGAGGGATCAAGCGGGCAGTGTCGACGACGGTGGCAGTCTCGAGAGCGTCGGGCATCACGGCTTTGGATCAAAGGATCAAGTCCCCGCACGACCCAAGGCGTCAGCCCGATGCGCGACCGCTCCAGCCGGTACCGGCGGCTCACCGCTCGGCCCCTGCCGCCCACACCTCTGTAGCGGAGGCCTTGATTTGCCCATACTCCAACAGGTCCGGCTCGCTCAGTGCCAGCCGCTGCTCGAATGCCCCCCGCGCCTGGCGATGTGGCCGTCCAGTCGGCGGGTGACCAGCGGTCGTCGGTGGGATCGTCGGCGGTGCGGATGGTGGATCGGACCAGGGCGTGCAGGTCGTGGGGCCATAGGCATGGGGGCGGTGGCGCCTGAAGGGCCGCTCGATGATGCGCATGGCAGCGGCTTCGTCGGTGAGGCCGGCGGTCCGGGTGGCGAGGAGGAGGTCGAAGACGTCACATCCGGCACACAATCCCGGAGCCGAAGGACCAGTGGGCCAACCGGCGATGCCGAGGCAGAGAAGGCGGCCGCCCAGCCGGCTTCGACCCCGACCGCTACCGACGCCGCAACGGGGTCGAGCAGACCATCAACCGACTCAAGAACTCCCGCGCGGCCGCGACCCGTTAGGGTCTGCCGCACGATCGAGTGACATCTGGTCCCGTGCCGGTCACCACGCCCAGGGATGTGAACCCACTCTCGTTGGCATTCGTCACAGCGGGTGTGGAAACGGGTCTGCCCCTGAACCGGGATTTCAACGGCGCGGAACTCGATGGCGTAGGAATGCTTTACAGCAACGTTCGTGAGGGGGAGCGGTACAGCCTCTCGGGCGTTCCTGCATCCGGCGGCCGGGCGTTCCAACCTCGTGATCAGGACCGGAGCGCACGTCAGCCGGGTTCTGTTCGACGGCACTCAGACGCGAGGCGTCGAGTACACATCAGAGGGCGCGGCGCAGCGTGTGCGATCCGATTCCGTCGTGCTTTGCGCCGGGGCCGTGCGCAGCCCTCAGCTGTTGATGCTGTCCGGCGTGGGACCTGCTGACCACCTCCCGGAGTTCGGCATCGTGGCGGTGCAGGACCTTCCGGGTGTGGGCGCGGGACTCCAGGATCACCCGGCGGCCGTCGTCAGCTGGCCCGTCGTGCGCGGTGAGACCTGGTCGGACGCGGTCAGCGCGCGGAATCAGCGGTTGTACGACGAGCATCGCAGGGGCCCGCTGGCGGCTGTGGGTCAAGCTGTCGCTTACCTGCGCGTCGCCTCAGGTACGCAGGTTCCGGACGTCGGGGTGACTCCCATGCTGATCGACTTGCTCGGACAGACCGACCCGGGAATGTGCTGCCTCGTTACCGTGCTTGCCCCCCCCGCAGTCGGGGATTCGTTCGGTTGGCATCGGCTGATCTGGCGGACGCACCACTGATCGACCCCCGCTACTACGAGGAGGCGACGGACCGCGAGCTGCTCGTCGAGGGCCTGCGAAGGGCACTGGCCATCGGCGATGCCGCTGCCATGAGGGCCTTCGGCGGTCCCCCGCCCTCTCCGGTGGCCTCCGACGACGGCGCACTGATGGCCTCCGCGCGCACCTCCACGGTCTCCTACAACCATCCGGCCGGCACCTGCCGGTCGGGGATCGATGGTGCGTCGGTTGTCGATGCTCAACTGGGCGTCCACGGCATCAGAGGGCTCCGCGTGGCCGACGCGTCCGTCATGCCGGCCCTGCCGCGTGCTCACCTCCATGCTCCCTCGATCATGATCGGCGAACGAGCGGCCGGACTGATCCATGCCGGGTGAGCGAGGGAGGGCCGTGTGCGCGTGCGACAGGCAGACACAATGCTTGTCGCCGCGGACGGTTATGGCCATGACCGTCGTAGCCCTCTGTCCGCGTGCGCCTTGCCCGGCGGATGGCTGCTGGGGCCGAAGCGGGAGCCGGTTGGCCGGATGCCGCGTATCAGCGGCATCAAGGCCTGATCGTCCCGCGGGTTGGTTGCGGAGATGCCGCTCAGACAGTCGGGTGTTTTGTCGAAGCGTTCTCGGCCAGCGAGTGGAGCAGGTCGTAGGCCGCCGGCACGAGACGGCAGTCGTTGCCGCGCCGGGTGGCCAAGGCAGCCACGCCTGTTGCGGTGGCCGGGTGGTAGCCGGCGAATGCCTGCTGACCGAAGGTGGCTCCTGCGTGGAACAGCAGGGGACCGCCGTGTGCGGGGTGGTGGAACCAGGTCAGGGTGTGGGTGTCGCGGTGGCGCAGACCGCGTCGCAGTACCGGCTCCTGTACCTGGCGCAGGGGCTCGGCCAGCGGCCCAGGGGGCGGGGCAAGGTGTGCTTCGAGGTAGGTGAGGATGTTGTCGGCTGTGGCGCGGATGGCGGCGGCGGGGGCGAAGGCGCCCATGGGGGAGACGGGGACCGGTGTGGTGCCGTCCTTTCGGTGGCCCAGGGCGTCTGCAGTTGTCGAGTTCGGGGCGAGGACCGTGCCGGTGAGGCCGAGGGGTGTGAGGACCCGGGCGGTCACGAGGTCGGGGAAGGACGTGCCGGCGGCGGTGCTCAGAGCCGTGCCGAGGATGGCGATGCCGAAGTTGGAGTAGTTCCATCTCGTGCCGGGTGTGTGCCGGGGCCGTGATCGGGCGAAGGCGTGGAGGAGTCGGGCGGTGTCGTAGTGGGCGTAGCTGTTGTGGCGGGGGCGCAGGACCGCGCCGGTCAGCAGATCGGTCGGGAGCCTTGGCAGCCCGGAGGTGTGAGTGATCAGATGCCCGAGGGTGATCGTGTCGAGTCCTGGGTGGTGGTGCGGCAGGTTCGGCAAGTGAGCGATCGCGGGGTCGTCGAGGCGGAGACTTCCTTGCGCGCAGAGGTCGGCCAGGAGCAGTCCGGTGAAGGTCTTTGTGAGAGAACCGAGTTCGTAGCGCGAGGCGAGGCGCTCGGAGTCCGGTGTGGGGCTGCTGCCCGCGCTGAGGAGGGTTCTCCGCCCGTGGCGGGTGACGGCCAGAACCACGTCCGGGGCGTCGATGCGGTGCAGGGTGCGTGTGAGCAGGTCCCGTTCGGTCGGCTCGCCGGTGGTCGTGGGGTGTGCCGTGGTCGTCATGGGTGTCAGGCGCCGTTGAGTGACAGGGCGCGGGAGGTGGCCATGGCAGACGCGAACGCGGCGACCAGGGTGGGGTGGTGAGCGACGGCGAAGAGCTCGTCGGGATTGTGTTCCGGCATGGATCGCTCGACGGGCATCGCGCCCGAGGGGGTCTGGGCCGCGGCGTAGCGCTCCCACAGGTGGTCGGCCAGGACCGGGCGAGGAAGACAGGCGTCCACGACGAGGAGTTCGCCGAGCAGGTCCCAGTGCTCTTGGTCCGCCCAGCCTTCGAGCCAGGCGGGGAGGTAGCGAGCGAGGTAGTCGGCGATGTCCGCCGGGATCCGGTCCGGCGACTGACCCCAGTTGGTGACGTGGAAGACGGTGTGCGTGATGTCGTATGCGATGTGGAACTGCACCGTCCAGGGTTCGGGCAGTTGGCCGAGCCAGGTGCGGCGGACCGCGTCGTCGAAGTCGCCACTGGGCGGCAGGCCGATCTTGCGTTCGGCGTTGAGGACGCCGAGTCGTCGGGTGGGTGCCATTTCCAGGGCCGTGCAGGTCCTGGCCTGCCGGAAGACACCGAGCGCGGTCTCGAGGCCGGGGTGCCGGTAGCCCAGTTCGTGGAACGGGGCGTAGGCCTCGAGGGGGATGGGCGAGTACGGTTCGGCGTGCTGAAGGTCAGTCAGGACGTTGCCGCCGTCGAGGAGTTCGCGCCAGGCGAAGTCCAGCAGGTTCTCGGCCTGCGAGTGCTGACGGGAGCCGGCGACGCCTTCTCTGATGAGGACTTGGGTGATGACCGCCACTTCACTGGTGGCCTTGAGGCGTTCGCTGAGCGCGGTGGCGTCGGCGTCGGTCTCGGGTGTCGGTCTGAGTCTGTCGCGATGGGTGTCGAGCCAGTTCTGGGCCTGCAGCCCGACGCGGTGGAGGAGGGCCGGGGAGGCTGGAGCGGGCACGGGAGACCTCACTTCGGGTGGAGGAGTGGCGGGCAGACGGAGTGGGTGCCGTTGGGTGGCGTCGATGTGTCGGGCGCGGCGGTGCGCGCGAGCGTCGCCGCGAACACGGTGACCAGCGTCGAGTGGTAGCAGGCTTTGAAGAGCTGGTCGGGGTCGAGCGGCCGGGCTGTCGTTCCGGTTTCGGCGATGCTGCCGTCGGCGGCCTGCGCGGCGGCCAGACGCCGCCACGCGGTTCGCTCGTACGGTGCGTCGGGCAGGCAGGCCGTCACCGCGAGCATTTCCCCCGCCAGGTCCCAGAACTGTTCTTCGAGCCAGATATGTGTCCAGGCGGGGGCCCAGAGCCGTAGGTAGGCAGCGGCGTCGCGGGACAGTGCCGGCCGGTCGCGGCCCCAGTCGGTCAGGTGGAAGACGTCGTGGGTGATGCCGTAGGCCGTGAGGCGGTCGACGGCCCAGGGTTCGGGCTGGATACCGAGAGCTGTCACCGCGGACACCGCTTCTCGGTAGGTGTGTTGGGGGAGCCCGATGCGTCGCTCGGCGTTGAGGATGCCGAGCGTGCGGGTGTGGTCCTCGCGAGCGACTCGCCAGGCCTGCAGGCTGGTCGTGGTGGCGGCCAGCTCCTCGGCGGCGTGATGGCGCAGGCCGTTCCGGGCGAAGACTCCGTAAAGCTCTACCGGGTACGTGGCAAACGGCTCGGAGCGGATCAGTTCGAAGAACAGCTGCCCCTGGCGGGTCTGGTCCCAGGCGAAGGACTGCAATTCGACTGCCCTGGTTCGCAGTTCGGGGAGCGGGTGTGCGGCGGCGATGACGCCGGTCAGTTCTGTCAGCTCGCCGAGTGGTTTGAGGGTGAAGTTGACGTCGCCGTCGACGGCGACGTCGGGCGGGAGCCGGAAGCAGTCTCGGTGGGCGTCCAGCCATGACAGTCCCGAGTGCACAAGCTCGTCCAGGAGTTGATGGTCCTGTGGTCCCGTGACGGATTCTCCGGTCGGCTCGTGGGACGGGAGTCCATCGGTCATCGTCCGCGTCCGAAGAACCGCTGTGCTGCTGCGAAGTGCAGGGCGACGCGAGGATTGCTGCCGGCCATGTGGTGCACGAAGGTCAGCCCGGTGTCGAGGCCGAGGCTGTCGGGTACGGCGGGGAGCCGGGCCAGCCACCTTCCGATCCCGATGGCCTGGAGCCAGTCGCGGCGGCGCACCGCCCGAACGAATCCGCGCGCGAGATCGTCGGTGCGGGAGGTCAGTTGTTCCTCGAGGTCGACGGCGAGGCCGGGGGCGGCGAGTGCGGCCAACTGCGACACCCGGTAGGAGAGTTGTGGCCACGGGTCGCCTCCCGCCCACCGCAGATCGGGCACCGGGAGGGCGTCGTGGCGGCCCTCGCGATCCCGAGGGGGGCTCGCGCCGGTGGCTGCCGACAGCGCGAAGCAGGTCTGTGCCGCCTCGGCGAGGCCGTGATAGCTCCACTCCACCACCGTGGAGGAGCCAACGTCCGGCGGGTAGTCGGTGAGCGCCTGCTTTACCAGTGCGGCATCCGTCTCGCTCGCCCCGGGGCCTCGTCCGACGGCGAAGGGAGCGAGCGCGTCCGCGCCCAGAAAACGCACCGCCATTGCCGCGAGCGGGTCTTCGGCTTGCGGGAAGGAGTACGGAGAAGCAGCGGAACCGCCCCCGTCCCGGAGGGCGTGGGCGATCCCTGTGGCGGCTTCATCGACCATGACACTGAGCCGACTCGCCGTCGGCGACTGATCTGTCACCTCAGTGGCTGGTCTTCTTCGGCCGCGGTGCGCTGGGCGAGAGGAGCAGCAGCCCACCGGCGAGCAGCAGAGCCGCGCACTCGGGCGAGTCGTGGTGCAGACTCTCCGGCTCGGGCGCGTCAAGCATGGCGTCGATCCGGGCTGTCAGGTCCTCAGCCGGGGCGATACGGTCCGTGATCATCGCGGTTACCTCCATGAATGGGGACGAAACCAACGATTACGACTATATAGCGACAAATGGTGTGCGTCATGTGCGGAGGATCGCGTCCGTGGCGGTGCGCTCTCGTATGCGGACGACTGTTCAGGCGGGTTCGTCAGGGGAGGCATCATGGTCGCTTTCGATGCGCAGGATCTGGGACTCGTGGACAGCCAGGCTCGTGTCATCCGACCAGGTTCGCCACTTGTCGAAGCCGCAGTGCTCGTCGAGGAATGAGTCGAATTCCGCGTCGTGGTCGCCTGTGTGCGCGAGGCGTGTGGGAACTCCTCCGGCAAGTTCCCGTCGGTGGCGAGGTCGAGTTCCTGGGGCCTCTGTGTTCGGGACAGCCCTCAACGGTGTGATGTTTTCGCAGTTACTCGCAGATTTCGGGAGTGGCGCTCGTAATCTGCGGGTCTATGGGGGATTTCGAAACTCGTACCCGACATCAGGGTCACCGTCGGGCGGGCTGGCCGAGGTCTTCTCCCTTCACACCCATCGAGCTGGCCGCGCCGGGCAACCTACCGCCATCGCCGCGGCCGGCCTCGGCCAACACCTACCACTTGGTCAGCCAGAAGACCGCGGTTGACACCGACCACCCGCCCGCCAGCATCGGCACCCTACGAGGAGCCCTGCCTCGCGGGCTAGCGCTAAGCGGCCCGCGGCAAGACCGCATCCTTAATGAGGCGGCCCAGAGTGCCGACCCGCTCCGGCTGATGCGGCTCTTCGGCATCACCGAGAAGACGGCGACGCACTACGTGTCCGGTGGTGTTCTCCGCCGTTGTTGTGTGGTTTCTGCCTTGCGCCGGGGAGAGGGCATGAATAGTCATCGGGAGTCCTTGAAGAGGCTTCGCTGGTTCACGGCACGGGCATCGAACGGCAGCGGGGCCTGTGTGGAGGTGGCGTTCGTGGACCGGAAGAGTGTGGCTGTCCGCGACAGCAAGGACCGTGGCATCCGGCCGTTCGTGGTGGGCGGGCAGGGCTGGGCCTGCTTCGTGCAGAGCGTCGGCGCGGGCGGCTTCGGCCCCGTCGGCTGAGCCACCAAAGGGCCCACGTCAACTGCCACCCGCCCTGTCTTCCGCTGCGCGGAGTCTGGGCGAGACGAAAGCACACGGCCCACTGTCCTCAGGGCGTCTGGAGGGGCGGGCCCGATGGCGAATCCCTGACTCGGGGCACCGGCCTGGCGGTTCACGGCAGGGGTCCGCCCGTGGCTCCCTTACGGACGGACCCCTGCCGCGCAGCGGGGCAAAGCTCTGTCCGCGACGGGTCCGTTGTCGAGCCGTCGGCAGCCCCGCTTCTCCCGCGGGCAGCTGCATTGTCCGTGCGGGCGACCGATGGCTGTCGTGCACCTTCCTCGCCCGGCTGCTGAACGATGGAGCGGCCTACTTCGGCTTGCCGACCCTGGGCCCGGAGCAGAATCTTCCTGGAGGCGCAGGGAGGGCCGCCGGCACGTTCGCCCTGTTGTCCGGGTGCTGCCGTAGACCAGTCGTGTGTCGTCCTATCCGAGCTTGGTCAGCACATGTGTGAGCGTGGCGCGGTACGTTCGCAGCGCCTTGAGGCTTGCGGTGTACCGCGCTCGGTGCGTGGTGATGTCTGCCGCCTGTTCCCGTGCCCGGGCGGCATGCCAGATCTCGGCCGTGCGGTGGCGTCGTTTGCAGGTGACGTCTGCCGCGGCGGTCGCCCGTTCCTGCAGGGTGTGCCGGGTGTTGCCGTCACTGTTGCGCCGCCAAGCGGTGTCCGAGTAAGCAGCCACCGGGTCGGGATAGCGCGTGAATCCGTGCTCTGTCACGCACCGGGACCACACCTTGAAGGCTGCGCGCAGGCGTGGGTCATGCTTCACAGCTTCGTCGATGGCGGCGGCCCTCCTGCCGGAGTAGAGCCAGTCCCGTTTGACGTCGATGCCGCGCATCAGCCGTTCGTCCGCCTGGGCATTGCAGGCCGGGAAGTCGGCAAACTCGGCGACCGTCATCCTGCGGCCTTTCGGCTGACGGGCTGCATCCGTTTCGGGGTCCCAGCCGTACCCCCAACGCCGGGCGGCTTCGAGGTCCAGAGCCCCGTAGGAGGTACTGACCGCGGCGACGCGTATGGGATCAGTGGGGTAGCGGGGGTCGAGCGGAAAGTGCCCGTGGCCGTGTTCGGCCATGCACTGGCGGACCAGCAACGCCGTTGCACGCTCGCCTTTTTGAAAGTCCTGCGACGTGTAGCTGTACTGGTCGCCCGGAAGGGGGCCGAGGTCCGATGCCGCACGGACGATGCCAGGCCCGCCCGCGCCGGAGGCGCAGAGCGCCGTGAGCATTACGACAGCACCCAGCCGCCACCCCCGTGTGATCATAAACATGAATACTAGCGCCGCGACTCTGATCTGCTGTCGCCACTCCGGACACCCCAGCGGGCGACCGATGGCTGTCGTGCACCCTTCTCTACGGGCGAGGGGTGTAGACCTCCGGCAGGTGCGGGCCTCTTCGCTATCACAGCTCAGCAGCTGGCGTCCATGCCATCGACCCCGGCGGCCGCAGCGCACTGACGATGGAAGCGAGCGCGCGCACGTCTTCGCCGGCGGCGGGGCATCCTCAGTTCAGGGCGAACTTCAGTGCGGGGACTGAGACTCCGGCGTTGTGAGCAGGGATCTTCCAGCGGTGGGGCGTATCGGTGCCGTCGACGTAGATGAGCGTGCCGCCCCGCTCCTTCGGGGTGATGTCGAAGACGGCCGCGTCCTGATGGAACACCTGGGAGGTGAAGACCGACCCGCCCTCGCTGAAACCGATGGGGGCGAGCTTCGATGCGGCCTGGGTGTTCCGCGCCCTGACGGTGTGACCGTCCGGCGCCCTCCACCGCAGCCCGCCCTTGTCCGCCGTGGTCACCACGCGGCCCTCGCTCCGGCTCGCGGACTGATACACAACGACGGCGAACAGCCCGTGTTCCGCGGATCCGAAACTGGTGTTCGCGTCATAGACGACCGTGTCCGGGGTGAACTCCACGTGCCCCTTGCCGCCGACGCCCGCGGTGTCCGCTCCCTGACCCAAGCTGCGTACTGAACCCGAGGTCGGCCCGGGTGCGCTCCGGTGACCGGTCCCAGAACAGGCGACGGCGCTCACACCGCACACGGCAACGAATGCACAGAACTTCATGACACGACGCACGCATTGTCCCCCGAGATCGTATGTAGAGGGCACTGACTCTATCCGGCCCATCGGTCAGCGCACGGGCCGTTGGCCGTCGAAGTCGATAGTGAACGTCGCTCGCCCGCTGAAGGCGTACGTGCCGTACTGGAAGCGCAGGCCGACCGAGTCGGGGTGGGTGTTGTAGCAAAGCGCTGCCCCGCAAATCGCATGAAGGCCAGCCACGCAGCCCGAGTGGTCAACTCACTCTTCGTTGAGCGCCCGACCTTCAGCTCGTCACGCAGGACATCAAGGGGTTCCTCCATCCACGGTCCGTCGCGTACGCCAGCTCTCCTCGGCTCGTGAAACAGTGAGGGGTTTTCATCCTGACGCGGCAGCGAGGTGAAGGGCGAGGACGGCCTTCACGATCGCGGTGATGCGGTTGGTGCTGCAGCGCAGCTTTCGAAGCAGGCGCCAGCCCTTGAGAGCTGCCATGGCCTGCTCGCCGACGCAGCGGATCTTCGCGTGGGTGGTGTTGTGACGCCGCTTCCACTGCTTGAGCCGACGCCCCTTGAAGGGAACCCGGACGTTGGAGGCCGCGCCTTGATACGCCTTATCTGTCCAGCATTTGAGGCCTGCATCGACGAGGGCGTCGATGATGCCGTGCTCGCGGGCCGCTGTCAGGTCATGCGCCGCACCGGGCAGCGCGGGCGAAGCCCACAGCGGCCGGCCGAACGGATCGGTCAGCACCTGTACGTTCATGCCGTGGTGCCGCTTCTATCCGGAGTAGTAGGGCCGGTCGGCGGCGATCCGGTCGATCGGCAGCACGGTGCCGTCCAGGATCACGTACGCCTTCGAGCGGGCCGTCACCATCGCTTCGTCGAGCGTCGGCGCGAGCACGGCAAGAAC
>NZ_QLLY01000036.1 GCF_003259365.1 Streptomyces sp. PsTaAH-137 | reverse complement strand
GTCGACCCAGGCAGAGCCGAGCAGACGCGGCCCATGGCGTCCAGGTCGTTCGTACAGTGGCGCGCTCCACCTGGACGCCATGAACCACGCCCGCTCCACGGTGTGTGGGTCGACGGCGGACGGGATGGGAGCGGGGGGAGTGGTGGGTTAAGGCGCATCGTCATTACGCGTCCCACCGAATTGAAGAGTCAAGTGGGGCGATCATGCCAGGGGAAGCGCTTGAAGTAGCCCCGGAGCGATTCTGCCGTCCCTTTTAGATCAGCGCAGAAGTCCGGCACCGCTTCCTCCGAGATTATGGTAATGATCGCGTGCGGCATGCTATTGCCAGGGACTTTATTCCGCCAGACAACGGTCCCCTTGGTCACCCTCTCGATTTCGAGATCTCCATCAATTCCCAATCTGCAGGAATAAATCGGAGAGTCGACTACAATTATCGGAACAGCGATCTGGTACGCAGTGTTTCCGCGTATCGTGTACTGGTTCGCTATGCTGTGGGCCGCTTTCGTTACACTCGTCATGGCTGCATAGGCAGCATCCTCCCTGTTCTTTCCCAAGCTGGTCCGAACAGCAGAGTAGGCAGGCGGATCACTATAGGAAAATAGCGGAAAGTGATGGGCCCAAGGCCCTGATGTAACCCGCCCCTTGGTGGCTTGGCTAGCAAAATTGCTCCAGTGCTTCCAAGCTCGATCCAGCACGTATCGCTGGGCAATTTTCACAGAGTCGTGCAGTTCAACTCCCCCCGAAAAGAGGATCCATGGCTTGCCTGGAGAGCTCTTGCATTCGATGACTGGGCAGAGGTATGGCGTTACAACTTCCTCCTCGTGATCCCGCAGTTGGATTCGAATGCTGAGGTCAATCTCCCTAAGGTCGCCGGATTCTGAATCCCGATAGAACTCGGACTGAATGAATCTTATGGCATTGTCTCGTAATTTCTGGGCCACTCTCATTTCTAGGGGATATCCCTGCGTCGATAGCCACGCCAGTACCTTTGCGGCTAGCGGATCTGTCTCGGAATTTGAACCACTCATCGGATTCTCCTGAATTTTGCCCAGTCATTTTCCGAATCCAGAGGTCTGCCATGACCCGACACCTCGTTCGTTCCAGGCTCACGCCCTTCGCGCACGCCCGCCCTAGCTAGGAAGCACCGATGATGCGCCGAAGGTCCCTGATCGGTTCGGCATAAGGTGCCAGCCCTGGACGAGGGCCGATGCGATGGCGGGGCTGACATCGCGGGGCAGCACTGCGGGTGCCCCGAAGCAGTTCCTGCCATGGGGCTGTTCCGTGGTGTTGGCCAAGGTCGTGCAGGGGCTGTCCGCGTGCTGCACCGCGTACGTGCACGTCCGATCACGGAGAGTCTGGTTGCAGGTCGGCCGACGGCGCAGGCGCCAGCGGTTAGTCGTGCTGACGACGATGCGTCGCGAACCCTTGCGGCCGATCGCCATGGCGAGCCCCCATCCCCTGGACTTGCCGCGATGCTAGCTGGTCGGGGCATGGCGAACCGTGAGTTTCGGGCCGTCGCTGGGCCGTCTGAGGACGCTCAACAGCGACCAGCGGTGACCGCCAGTGACAGGTGTCCAACCCGACGACCCCAGGTCACCGCGTTCAATCTGCGGCACTAGTGCAGCCATGCCTGCGCCCGGAGAACTTAGCTGGCGCAAGTCCCGCGCCTCGCGAGTGACTACCTGATGCGTTGCCCCCTAATTTCCTCAAGTTGCTCTCTTGGACAGGGGCTTGCTGGCAGAGTCAGCAGACGGGGCTAAGGCGATCGGTCCCCGTCGACACTGGCATCGACTAACGGGTTACCCAGTCAGGAGCAGTCCATGAAAAGGGCATTCGTTGGACTTTCAACGCCACTATGCTACGACTACGGGAACCCAATCAGGCAACGCAGTGAGAGTGAAGCAGACATCCCTAACCCGATTCTTGAAAACACAATGGGCTTACTTATTTGCTACGACGAGATTTGGTTTCTTTCGCGCGAGGCTTGCCCGCTAGCTCTACACGACATTGAGTATGTAAAATTTGTTACGGATGATCCGGAATTGCTAATCCGAGCGCAGACTGCACGCTCGCAGTACGATGAGCTGTACAGAGAGTGGTGCCGAAGCCCAGAATACTGGCAACGCTTCGATCTGCCCGAAATTGATACGAGAAACCAAAACGAACCCAGCGTTTACGTATCTGCGGTCGAATCCCTTCGGAAGTCAGTTAAATTCGATCTAGCACCGGACAATCACGGTCGCGGCGCACTGGGCATGGGGATGGGAAATGCTGACGAGCGCAACTTGATCACAGACATCGGGGTTGCGGCAGCTCTAGACATGCAGTTGGAGGTAATTATGAACTCTTTCACTGCAGCGCATTCAATCTCAGATATTCCGTCAACTCTGGATAGAGGAGCGCTCGAACAGTGGAGAATTGAGGCGGCCGAGCATATCACCACCGTAAAAACGATAGACTTCCTTGGCCCGAAGGGTGCTTATCATGAGAGCGTTGAGTTGCTGCGCTCTCATCCCAGAGTTGCAGAATTTCGCCAGTATTTGAGCCTACTAGAACGCCCGGCGAATGATCTGGCTGCCCTTGCCAAAGAGGTTGAGAATCTAGCACTCAAGCATGCCCGTGACAGCCTTGAAAAATATCTCGGCGGTACGGGAAAGATTCACACCGTTGGCGCTGCAGCGATCGGGACTGCGGGGAATTTGATCCATCCTGGCTTGGGTAGCGCTTTGGGTGGCACCCTCAGTGCAATTCAATGGATCAGGGATAGGAAAACTCGAAATCAAATGGCATGGTCCCTCTTTGTGGTCGATGCCCGTACTCACTTGGGACAGCGACGCTGACTGGGTTCGGTGCCGTTCGAACGATCGACTGGTCAAGGGTGCGCGACATGACCGACGAGGCCCCGGCTTGTCCTGAGTGCGGCCACCCGACGAAGTCCAGTGGGTCTTGTGCTCTCCTGGCGTGAGGACGACGGCGGGCGCGTATGTCGAGCACTCTGGCACTGTCGGGACCGTCACCTCTGGTGGGGATGGGCTGATCAGCCGGAGGAACCGCTGGCGATGTGCCCGGCACCTGAGCTGTTCCCCTGACTTCCGCTGTACAGCCGCATCCCCTCAACCTCGGTCTTGTCGTACAGCAGGGAAGTACCGCAACCTCAGCGGCCGGCCCCGCTCAACATGGTCCGTCAAGGACCACTGCACGGCTGTTTTGGCCTTCAGTGACCTCTCTGCATAGAGCTACGGATCAGAAGACACCATGCCCAGTTGTGTCTGACCGGGCGGAGACCACCATGTATTCGCGGCCGCTCCCGGGCAGCAGGCGAGCATTGGCCTCTGGCCGATTTACCTGCTCAGGGGCCGTTCACCTGCGGTGGGGTGGGAGTTGGACAGTGAAGCTCCACTACTGATGGCGGGTCTCCTCGCCACGCGCGTTTCGCAGCACGCCAAGACTCGAAGACTCCGGGTAGTTGATCAAGAAGGCCCTTCGCAGCGAACAATGCCACGCTCGCCACGCCCGAGCCGGCCAGAACCCAGAGCGTGATGGTCACATCCACTGGTTCCATGCTCCTCTCACTGTCCGACAACGCGTCCGTGATGGGGACACGTTCCAAGGGAAGCTGTGCGTCGCAGTTGTCCACCAGTACCTCGGACGTTCCTGGTGAACTCCGGACACTCGGCTCACCGCGCCCTAGTCTGGACGGAACTGAGCTGGACAGTTGTGGCCGATGCTGGACGACTCTGGACACGCGGCTGCAACGAACAACGAGACGGGGCGGGGCAATGGCTGATGACTCTCTGGCCAAACAGCTGGCTCGCTTGCGTGTCCGGGCTGGCAACCCTTCGCTGCGAGACTTGGAGAAGCTCACCCATCGCCAAGGTAGAAGGATGAGCCGGGCCTCTATTCAGGACAAGCTCTCCGGAACTAGTGGTCTGAAAATGGTCCAGGTGCTAGCTCTTGTTCGAGCATGCGCCGACTACGCACATTCGATCGGCGCTCCGCTTCCCCCTGAAGATGTTGACGAGCAAATTTGGCAAGAAAAGGTAGCACACCTCAGGGCGCCCATAAATCGGCGTGCTGTTGAACCGCCAGATGGAGACCCTAAAGCGACTCAGGATCGGAAGACCGGCGAACCATCTGATCTAGAGGAACTAATCCCGCCTCTCATCAACGCCGGTATGGACGATATTTCAAATATCGCAAGACAGGGCGCAGGCCAGCCCCTAGAAACGTGGCTTCCAACTGTCGTCGTGGCGCTCGGCCACGCACGTATGGATTACCAAGGCTTCCTCAACATGGCCGCCCAAGCACCCCCAGGCCAGATAGTGAAAATCCTCGAATCCATAGCCGATGACGGCCCCGAAGATGTTGGCAACCGATACTTCCAAACCTGCCTGCTGACTCAGCACCCTGCCGAGATACCCAAGCTTCTGGTCGCACTTCGCAGGGCCGACGGGGAGTTAAGCCTCTGGTATGCACACAATTTCGTCGACGCCATCCTCGGCAAAGGTGACTGGCCAGGGGGTACCAGGTCAGATCTGGCCGACGTCCTCCGAGCGCTGCGCGGGGCCACCCTGAAGGAGGACGCCGATAAACTCGCAGAGAATATCGGCATGCACGCATGGCCCAAAATAGCATTAGCGACTGCTGGAGCTATCCCTGAATCCTTTCTCGGGGATCGAGAACTCATTCTACATGCAGGATCGCAGGGTGGACCGCATCGACTCTTGAGATTGATCGACTGCCTGAAAAGGGAGCAGTTTCAGGGACTCGAATCACACAGGGCGCTGCACTATCTACTGACAGCGGTACCCGCGGGAAAGCACGCGGATTTTTCTCTCATACTCAACGACGCTGGAATGAAGTCCGAGGCTCAACGCCTGCTGGAGATGGAAAAAGAAGCGCCATTTTGAAACTCTGGCAACTGCGTCACATGGCGTCGCTCCTGGAGTGTCCGCGTACTCGACCGCGAACGTGCACGGCGACCAGGCCCTGGAAGTACGTCGGCCTGCCTCGCAGCCGCCAGCGGTAGGCCGTGTCGTCGCCAACGATCCGTCGTGATCCCTTGCGGACCAGTGCCATGACTCCCCTTTCAACAGCCACGATGCTAGCGAGCCCGACCCCGCCGCCCGTCTCATTTTCCGTCTCATTCAGCGCCGTACACGGCCGTTCAGACGGGACCGGAGGCGGTGGTCGCCCCCAACACCGGCCGCCCATGAACGCAGGTGAACGGCCCCGTTCGAGGCCTCCAAGACCCCCAACACAGTTGGAAAGCGTGTTGGAAGGGCGATTGGACAGCACCTCACAGGTGACGTCACTACTGCGCAAACGGTGGTTAGCACCGAGAGGGACGTCTTGGGCGTCGCCCCATATGGGCACGATGAGTGCATGGCAGCAGAGTGGATTGCCCCTGTGGTCACGGGCGTCTCAGGAGCCCTCGGTGTCGTCTTCACGTGGCTCGCGGGAGCACAAGGTAGAGCACACGCAGAGCGAATGGTTGACCGATCACAAACAGCCGAGCGGCGCAGCTACCTGCGTATCCAGCGGCGTGACGCCTACTTCTCAGCGCTCCGTGTAGCTGTCCTCGACGTGCGCCGCCTCAGATACGAGCAGACCGGTAAGACCGACAAGCTGGATGAGGTCGAGCAGTACTGGACGAAGACCAAACGCATTGAGATGAGTATGGAGGCCCTCATCTCTGTGCACGCATTCGGCAGCAATGAGGCCCGCCAGTTCTTGGAGGAATGGCGAGCAGCCACAGAAGCCGACGACCTGGCCTTCATGCAACAACTTGTCGAGCAGTTCCGCGAGCTCATACGGGGCGAGTTCCAAGAAGGTTGAGGAGGACATTCCACAGCCCGGAGCCATAGGGAACGCCTCCCCCAACCAGTACAGCGGACCAACGAGCCGACGCCTCAGCAAACGCGGCAGAACGCCGTAGCACAGCAAAAGTGGCCTACCGTCCGTCCGGGCTGCGGCGCTGGGGCGCCGGTCCCGGCCGGGCGGCAGGCCACCTGGCTTGTGATCGCGATGAAGTGCGGGGCCGCTCAGCGGGGAGCAGCCGGGGCTAGCGAGGCTGCTTGCCGGGCCTTCGCCTCCGCTCCCGCGCAGATGAGCTGCGCCAGCAGCTCGGCCGCTTCCGGGCGGATAGCGCCGAGGCGGACCAGTCCGTCGCCGCGCACGTTCACATCGGCCCGGAGACCGGGAAAGTCGGATTCTAGGCCGAGGGCAGCGAGTTGCTGGGCGAGGTTGTCCGCGCTGCGCCGGCCCTCCGCCCAGCCGCGGACGTAGTTCACGCCGGTGTTCAGGTTCTCGGCGCGTGGGGCGATGACTCCGTGTCGGTCGGTCATGACTCACTCCCCCGGGGTGTGGTCGGTCGCGGTGTCTGGGCGGGGATCTGCGGGGCTCGACAGGCCGAGCCGCAGCAGTTCCGCCAGGTGCTCGGCTGTGCTCGGCGAGACCCGGCCCAGTTCGACCAGGCCGTGGCCGAAGGCGTTCAAGTCGGCCCGCAGGTAGGGGAAGTCGTGGTCGAGGCCGGCACTGGTCAACGCGTCCCGGAGGGCCATGGTGGCGTTGCGGGCGGCGTACCAGCCATCGCTGTCGAGCGGGGACCAGCGGGCGGCATCGACGCGGCCGGACGGTTCGTCATGCACCGGTGCTCGGCTCCTCAGGATGGGTCGCGAGGGCATCGGCGGGAGAGCGGTAACGCTCCCCGTAGTGGTCGACGCGGGCAAGGAGTTCGGCCGAGGCGGCGAGCAGCGTGGCCAATGCGATCGGCCGGAGGGGGTTGGCTTCCAGTCGGCGGATCGGTGCGCGGAGCCATTCGTAGCGATCACCGGTCAGCGGCATGGGACCCGGCACGACAACCACCGCGTTCGCGCCGAGATAGCGGTAGGCCAGCGGCTTGGTGCTCTCGCGGTTGACGAGGTGCGCGAATCCGTCACGGCTGTTGGAGCCGAGGAAGAAGCCGACGCGTTGGGCCGCGCGATCCACCATCGCCGGACCGCAGGGCAAACCCTGGCGGCACATCTGGTCGAAGGTCTCCAGGCCGAGGCGTTGTCCGACGGACACCACGTCGAAGAAGCGTCCGGTGTGGAGCATCGTCGGCTGGCGCGGGTCGTCGGCCCAGTGTGCTCGACACGTCACCGGGTCGTCGGCGCTTGCCGAAAGCCACTCGATGCCTCTCCTGGTCATCGTCTGCACGTCTTCTCCCCACCTCGGTTCCGCCGTCGCACTGTCCTGCGGCGCGGTGGTTCCACACTCCTGGTACGGGCATTGAGCTGGGCAGATGACGAGAGACGACGAGGGGTGACGTGTGGGACGAGGGTGCGTCACCCCTCGTCATCCGCGAATGGAGTCGATTGAATTCCGTTCGCCTGTGCCAACAGGTCTGTTCCGTCACGTACGTTCATGATGGGCAAGAACCACGCACCACCCCTTTGCAATGCGTCGAGGAGGCGGGGACACGTCTGCCATGGGTCCGGTCAACGAGCGTCTGCGCCGTGCGCGAGCCGAACGCGGCTGGAGTCAGCTCCGGTTGGTGCGTGAGTTGCGGCGGGTAGCAACCGCGCGCGGACACCAACTCCCCTCCGACGAGAGCGTGAAGCGGCGCATCGCGAGTTGGGAGAACGGACACAGCACCCCCGACGCGTTCTACGGGGCGCTGCTCGCGGAGGCGTTCGGGCTCGGGCCGGATGCGCTGGGCATGGAGCAGGACGGGAGCCGGGACGCCGTACTTCTCGACGCCGGCTATCCAGACAGCCCCGATGCCGCGATCGGCACGGTGGAACGGCTGTGGACGGCGGACCTGAACCGCTACGAGCCGCTGTTGCAGGCCGAAGCATCCGAGCCCGCGTGGAACGAGGCGTCCTTACGGTGGCTGGTCGCCCCGGGACCCGCGCCCCGGTCAGGGCGCCCGGGGGCTGTGCGAGTGGGGCTCGGCGACGTAGCCGCGGTGAAGACCACGGCCGACATGTTCGCCCAGCTCGACGACCGGTTCGGAGGCGACCACGCTCGGCGCTCCGTGATCCAGTACCTCAGCACGGACGTGGTTCCCCTACTGCGCGGAAGCTACAGCGATGCGGTGGGACGTGCGCTCTACTCCACAGTGGCAGAGGCGACACTTCTCGCCGGGTGGATGTCGTACGACGCGTGCCATCACGGACTCGCACAGCGCTACTTCCTCCAGGCCCTCCGGCTCGCCCAGGACGGGAACGACCGACGCCTTGCCGGAAGCATCCTTTCGGCGATGAGCCACCAAGCCACCTTCCTCGGCCGGTACACGGAGGCGGCTACTCTCGCCCGCGCCGCGCTCATGGGGATCTCTGCGGTGGCTACGCCGACGCTTCGGGCCCAGTTCCACGCCATGGAGGCACGCGCGCTGGCCAGGACCGGCGATGTGCGGGGTTGCGAATCCGCGTTGACGGCCGCTACACGTGCGTTGGAGAGCTGTAACGCGGAGGACGAGCCGGAGTGGATCACATACTTCGACGCCGCCGAGTTGGCCGCGGAGGCCGCGCACTGCTTCCGGGACGTGAACAGCGCCCGCCAGGCCGTCGCGCACGCCGAGAACGCGATGAGCGGCAGCCACGTGCGAAGCGACTTCTTCGCCACGATGGTGCTCGCCGACGCTCACCTTCGCGCCGGCGACATCGAGGAGGCGTGCCGAGTGGCTGTGGATGCGCTGGATCTCGGGGAGAACCTGAAGTCGGCGCGGTGCGTGAGCTATCTGGCCGAGTTTCGGGCGGACCTTCTCACGGCCGGGGACAACGCTGTGTCTCGGGCATTCGCGGAGCAGGTGCGCGAGCACCGGTTGTGGGTGACGGCGGAGAGCGGCCTCCGCTGACTACGGCCGACCGGTCCCGCGGCGGGGCCAGCGGGAGGACACAGGCCATAGCTTCAGGGCACGCCAAGGGGGGCGCATGGTCCTGCGTATTAGTGCGAGCGACTGGCTGGCGCTGCTGCCTCACATTGCCGAGGTGCTGCTGGTGATTCTCCTGTTCGTGCTCGGCGCTCACGCTCTCGTGGAGGGCCAGGCACCCGGACGGCTGCTACAGAACACGGTTCGGCGCCCCCGGATCTGGGGTGCAGGTGCTCTGCTCGCTGTTGCCGCATTCGGCGCTCATGCCGTGTGGCTGCTGGCCATAGCCGTCAGCGTCATGATCCTCGGCCACACCTGGCAGCGGCCACGATGACCCGGTCCGTCAGTCTCGCGACGGCATCCGGCAGGCTCAGAAGGGGCCCCAGGTACTCCGTCCTTCGCCTGTCCTGAGGGAGTGAAGGCGCTTCTGGAACTCGGCGGCCGAACGCTCGCTTTCCTTCGCCTGGTGGCCAACCCACGCGACCATCATCAGTTCGCGGAGATCAGCGAGGGTTTCGTAGCCGGGCCAGTTCATCAGGTCGAAGCCGTAGCGGAAGACGAAGTCCCGGTACTCCTCGGCGGTGTGCCAGCCGTACCGCTCGTAGTACATGGCGGTGAGGACCAGATCCCATTCGCGCGGCGCCAGCGCGAAGCCGTCGAGGTCGATCAGGACGGCGTGGCCGTCTCGGTGACGGAGGATGTTGCCGATGTTGGCGTCGCCGTGGATCAGCCCGAAGGGGAGAACGAATTCCAGGCGGTCATACTCCTTGCCGAGCCTTGACGCACGCTCCTCCAAGAACTCCCGGTCCGGGCCCGAGACGGTGTCCAGACCGTCCAAAGAGGCCGCCAGCTTGGCGTGTGGGTCGAAGTACGGGAGGCCGAGGGATTCGGGCTCCTCCAGCCAGTGCAGGCGGCGCAGGAGGTCCGCCAGCTCGCCCACGGTGGCGTATTCCTCGTGGTCCTGGACGCTCTCCCAGAAGGTGACCACGCGGCCGCCGAGCACAGCCGGTTGAGTGGCGTGCGGCGGAACCCGGTTCGCGGGGAAGTCGGAGCGCTCCAGCCAACGGGCCACACCGACGGCGCGTTCCATCTCGGAGAGGACGGAGGGGTCTCGGGCGATGCGGACGATGATCGGTTCCGAGGCGAGGCGGTAGACGGCGTTCGAGCCCAGGCGGAGGAGTTCGGCGCCGGTCGGGTCGAGGCCGGCGGAGCGGCAGGCATCCTGGAGGATTCGCCCCGTGCTCTCGGCCGTGAACCCCGTATCGTCGCCGCCGTCGCTGCCCGAGATCATGCCAACGACCATACGGGGCACGGGCGGAGGCTGACAGGTCGCCCGCGTAATGGGGGCGTAATGATCATGAGGCATAAGCCCCGGCGGGGACTCCCTCGCGCAGGTCAGAGGGCAGATGCGCTCCCCGGCTCCTCTGGCCTCCGGAGCCGTGTGCGCAGGTTCGAATCCTGCCGGGGGCACTCCAGCTAGGACAGCGTGATCAAGACGCTGACCAGCGAAAGTGCCAAACACAAAGACCCGGACTCAGTCCTACTGAGTCCGGGTCTTTGTCGTTGTGCGTCGCTGATCGCGAGTGAGTGACGAGTGGAAGTCTGAGGGAGCCAGCGCCCATCACTTGCCCAGCCCTCCACCCGGTGCAACCAACGTCGGCTGCACTGCCCGCGATCGAACCGCGGAAGCCACCGTGTCGGGCGCCGTCGTGCGGCACACTGTGGTGCGATCCGCATCTAAGCATCACGCCACGGGACTCGAATGCTCTTCTCAAAATGACGGACCACATCACATATCAGTTTGAGGCCTTCCTCCAGCGCATCACACTTTCAGACAGCGAGAAACAAAAGGCCCTACAGCAGGGGCAGCGTCTCGCGCGAGAAATCGAGCGGCGACCTGAAGTGCGAGAGTGTCTGATCACGGGATCGATGGTCAGATCTACAGCCATTCGAAAATTTTCGGATGTTGACATCGTGGCCGTCATCGAACCCGAGGATCAACTTACCCAATCCGAACCCGCAGCACTGGTCTCCAGCATTGCGCAGATGCTACGCGGCATCAGACCAGACGTGCAGGTATCCGAGAACGCTGTCCGTGTCACACATCTGGACGGCGGAGTCGTCGACGTCCTCGTCTCAGTACGCCTCGGAATCAACCGCGAGGGCGACGAATATTACCGGATCCCAACCGCCCGCCAGGACGGATGGGAAATATACGCACCTGAAACGCAGAACAGGAGAATTCGAGAGGCCACCAAGCTACTCGGGGAAGATTTCAAGCGCCTGATTCGCCTATGCAAGTGGTGGAGCAAAACGCACGGCCAGCCGCTTCCATCTCACGAGATCGAGCTTGCCGCCTACAGGGCTTTCCCTCGGGCGATTCCAGAACTCTCGCGAGCAGTAGTCGAGTTTTCTGATTCCCTCAGAACCCAAATCGACGGTGGACCTTCAACGCAGGCGGCGTTGCTGAATTTTAACCGGCTAGCCCGAGATGCCTACGACAAGCAGACCTCGGGCGATCTCAATAAATCAAGCGAGCTCTGGGGGAGGGTGTTCGGTGACGAATTCACAACTATCATCACTTGAGGTCATCGGCCTGGCAGATGATCAGCTCTTTAAGGCAAATAAATACTACAAGTGGAGTCGCAGGCTCCCCATCGTAACCTTCGCCTTGAGCACAGTTTCGATCTTCATCTCAAACCCGTACACCTACATCCCCGCCCTGCTGGCTCTTGCCGTACAGGTGAGCTCATGGCTAGCGCGAGACAAGGCTGGCAGTCTCCACAGTGCTGGCGAAGAGGGGAGGACGCACGGACTCTCGCTAAACGCGCTAGGCACCCCGGCGGAAAGGCTTGAGCTCAACACATGGCTCAGTCGCGTCACCCCTAGTGTACCCAGCCAGACAACAGAGCCAGCCACACCAGACTACTACGCGAGCAATGCGCCGATTGGCTTGCGAAGACTTTGCGACAACCTCCAGGAAAACGCCTTCTGGAACATGCACCAATACCAGAAGACGGCGACCCATTACGCTCGACTCCTTTGGGTATTTTCCGGGGCAATGCTCGCCATGATCCTAACCGCGATCCCGCTCACCTCCGGAGACGGCAACCTTATTCTCGCCCGGATCCTGGTGGCTGTCCTAGCGTCCGGTGCAGCACTGACTCAATTCGGCGAAGTTCGGTCCTGGAAATCTGCCGAAACCAAAAGCGAGCGCCTCGACAGACGCCTCGACTCACTTGCCTCGCTCTCGGAGGAGGAACTAAGAGACAGCAAGCTTGGGACGATCCTTGCCATCTTCGGCGACTATCGAGTCACCACGGCCGGGGCACCTCCGATTCCTAAATGGATGTATGACCGCGAAAAGGATCGCCTGAATGGCCTTTGGGCTAGACGGGCAGACCCTACATAGCAGAAGCGCGAATTGTGGTGACCGCCCGAGAGATCCCACCCCTCAGGGGGCCACCTTTATCTGACTATTTACACTTCCATGACCCACCCCATAGCTCGTTCAATCTTCGCATTGTTGACCTCTTCGTGGCCGTCGATACAGCCCTCGTAGCGGCGATGGATTACCTCGGGTGAGTTACCCGCTCGACGAGCTACCTCGGCTACGGGGACACCCGCGTTCAGCCAATTCGTGATGCAGGTGTGCCGCAGGTCATACGGCCTGTGCGCAAGTGGAGACTCCACCTTGTCTGGCGGAAGGGCGATCGGCCGGACCTCCTGCCAGACCCTCCAATAGCTGGATGTGCCGAGCACGGCGCCACGCTCGTTGGCGAAGAGTCGACCATCCTCCGCTGTGCCGAACTCAGCTATGTGCGCGCGAAGCATGGCGACCAGCATCGGAGGAATCGGGACGGGGCGGTCCGCCTTGGGCTCGCGGGACTTGAGCCCGCGCTTGTCGTGGCGTTGCCCCGAGTCCGTCCATCGCTTGCCGGACACTGGCCGGGTCTCCTTGAGCGTGAGCGTCCCCCACCCCTTTTCGGGGAGGTAGCAATCCTTCTTCCTGAGCCCGACTGCCTCGGCCGGCCGTAGCGCCGCGTACATCTGGCAGCCGAAGAAGGCGATGAGTCGGCGACCTCGGTTTCGATGGACTGACCCAACGTAGGAGACGGCCGTGAGGAGCTGCTCGCCCTGGACGGTGTTGACCAAGACACGGGGATCCACGACGTCGCCTTTAGACGCCATTTCAGTTGGCGTGATCTTGCGGCAGGCTGGGGTGATGGCTGCTGCGCTTGTCGAACGGTTGGCGCCGGATGATCTGTGGGAGTTGTTCCAACGGGTGGTCCCGCCGGCCCCGGAGCGTCCGCAAGGCGGAGGACATCGTCGCCGAGGAGACCGCGAGGTGCTGGCCGCGATCATCTTCGTGGCCACCTCGGGGTGCACCTGGAACCAACTGCCTCCCGGCTTCGGCCTGTCGGGTGTGACCGCCTTTCGCCGGTTCACTGTGTGGACC
>NZ_QLLY01000035.1 GCF_003259365.1 Streptomyces sp. PsTaAH-137 | reverse complement strand
CTGCCATGGCCTGCTCGCCGACACAACAGATCTTCGCGTGCGTGGTGTTGTGGCGCCGTTGCCATCGTTTGAGACGGCGCCCCTTGAACGGAACGCGGATGTTGCGAGCTGCACCCTGATACGCCTTATCGGCGTAAGCCTTGAGGTCGGTTTCGACGAGGGCGTCGATGATGCCGTGCTCGCGGGCCGCTGTCAGGTCATGCGCCGCACCGGGCAGCGCGGGCGAAGCCCACAGCGGCCGGCCGAACGGATCGGTCAGCACCTGTACGTTCATGCCGTGGTGCCGCTTCCTCCCGGAGTAGTAGGGCCGGTCGGCGGCGATCCGGTCGATCGGCAGCACGGTGCCGTCCAGGATCACGTACGCCTTCGAGCGGGCCGTCACCATCGCTTCGTCGAGCGTCGGCGCGATCACGGCAAGAACGTCGATCGCCTCGCGGACGTAGCGGTAGACGGTGGCGAGCCCGATACCGACCCCGGCGGCGAGCTGGGCGTAGGTGTCACCGCACCGCAGATGCGCCAGGGCGAGCAGGGCCTGACGGCCCGCGGTCAGCCGCCTCCACCTCGTACCGATCTCTTGCCTGCGGTAGGTGAGGTGCATGGCCAGGTACCGCAGAGTGCGGGTGGACAGATCGATCGCCGATGGGTAGACAAGCAAGCGAAGCTCCTGGTGGGGCACGGTGAATCTTGGTCGAGAAACCGTCTACCAGGAGCTTCTCCATGTTGCGGAACCGGCCAACTACCGGACCTCACGAACAGGTTGGAAGAGGCTCAGTACACATCATTGGAGGATTAGCGGTGGGTGGACCAGACACGATCGGCCTCTGGCACGGGATTCAGCGCAATACGGGGGACGCAAGCTTCGCGGTCATGGACATTTACAGGGACTCTGACGGTTCGGTCAGGGTACGGCTCGGGACCGTCGCCGCCGAGGAGCGGTCCCACACCCTCCGCGTGGGTGAGACCTTCCCCGTGGGCGACGAGACGTGGCAGCTCGCCGAATTGACGGGATGGCCGAGCGAGGACGACTGGATCGTGACGCTTCGACGCATCAAGTCCGCCCCGGCATGAGGCGACCCTCCCCCTCACTCCTCACCGATCGGCGGACTGTTGCGGGGAGAAACGACGAGGAGCCGTCCGACCTGGGGTGATGGGAGTTCCGGCGCTTCCGGCACACCTGATCAGCAAGGCATCTCTCACGTACACCCTGCCCCATTACAGTGGCGGACTCCGGGAACGGTGGCGACGAGGAGCGGCACAACTGTGGCATCGATGGGTATCCCTGCGGAAGAAGTATCCGATCGCGTGGGCGTCTGGTGGCGTGCGGGTGGGCGGGGTGGCAGTGTCGCCCATGTCGTCGCTCGGGCCGGGGCCGATATCGGGTCCGTCATGCGGCGGGTGCACGAGGACGTACCTGGGAGCGTTCTTGTCGATGTCGCGGGGCTCACCGCCGAGCAAGTGATGCACAAAGCCCTGAGTTCGCTGGGAGTTGACTTGTCACCCGGTGAGCGGGGCGGCGACTGGCGGTTCACGCTCGGTTCCTGGAGCGAAGAGCGGCTGCTGGTCCTCGTCAACTCCCATCGCGCCGGGCTCACCCGACGCTCGTACGAGCCAGAACGGTTGCTGCACAGCACCCTCCCCCTGCTGGCGCGCGGAAAGCTGGCCGTGCTGACCGACGCGCGACCCGAGTTGCTGCCGTCAGGCGCTCCGGCCGAGGCCGTCTTCCGGCTGGCCGAACCGACCGACCTCGCACCCGCTCCTGACCTGCCGGCCGCCCTGCGCGCCCTCGCCCTGGCGGAGCCGCGCAGTGTGCCTCTGCCCGTGTGGGCAGAGCTTGTTGCCGCCGTGACCGGCGAGACCGTAGCAGCGGGCGAACTCACCGAGGTGGCCCGGGTACATGCGGACGCCGTGCTGGTCGGGTCGCTCGGGGTCTCGTTCGTCGACGAGGCGGTGGCCGAGGTCCTACGTCACCAGTTCGACTCCGCGGAACTGACCCGCGTCAATCGGCACATGGTGACGTGGTTGCTGCGCACCTCCGCGGATTTCCGTCATCCGGAAGGGTGGGCCAAGGCCGGAGCCGTCGGGCTGTACGCGGCCACCGGGCTCGCCATGCACGCTGTACAGGCAGGCACGTACGAGGAACTCCTGCGCGATGGAGGCGTGGTGGCTCATTTGCCGCAGGCCTCGGTCATGGACTCGGCGCGCAGCCACAGCTTCATCATCCCCGGCAACAGCCCCGCCTCCGACGCCCTTCATCTGTGGAACTGGGGAGTCGTTCCGCGCAGTCAGGGTGAGTGGGCCTCCTGGCTGCACCTCATGGCCTGGTCGCGTGACGATCTCGCCCTCGCCTCCTCGGTGGCTTCGTCCGGTGTCGCACTTCCCTGGCGGGTGCGGTGGGCCCGCTGGCGACTGCCCGGTGGATTCCACGCACGTTTCCTCGAAGCGGGCAGGTTCATCAGACTGGCGGAAGTGCGCCGGCAGGGGCGGTCGGCCGTTGCCGGGTTGCAGAAGCGCGTGGCGGGCGGTTCGACGGACCCGTACGTCACCATCCGGGACGTGGAGACGGGTGAGCTCGTCGCCGGTCCGTGGGAGCAGGGGGAGATTCCGCAGGAACACGGCACGGAACTGACCTTGCCAACGGCGACAGCGACTGCCCCATCGGCCTCATCAGGCGCGCAGGGCAGCCAGAGCCCCGAACGACCCACTCGACTCGCCGAGTTGTTCGGTGCGTCTTCCCCTCCTCGGGACAACAGCGCGTTCCTGCTTCCCTGCGCCCCGCTTCTCGTGGGCGATGTCCTCGTGTTCGGGGGCGACCTGGGACTGCTCGCCATTCAGGCGGCGAACGGTGTGGACCCCTCTGTCCTCTCGGACACCTTCGGCTCCCGCCGGCAGCCGCTTTCCTGGGAGTACTCGGACGCCGGTCCCAGCACCCCTGTCGATGCCGCGCCTTCCAGCCACAGCGATCTGATCGCGCTGTTCGGCGAAGAAGACATCTTCGAGGCCGAACCCGAGGAACTGCCGGACGAGTTGACCCATCAGGGGACGCGCGACCTCTTCACCGACTTCGGTCTGCCGGACATGGACGAGGGCGGTATGGCGCTCCTCCCCTACGGAGACGGCGAGGTCGAACTCTTCGACGAGGTCGACTGGCCGGACGATGTCGAATCCGTGGCGGACCGCGGGCCCTTCTTCCAGATCGGTACGTGGATGGGCGGCGAGATCGTCGTCGACGGACCGACGGGGCACATCCTGCGCGTACCGACCGGCCCCGACGAGGAGGAACTGGCCGGGCTGCCCGCCGCACGGAGTCTGGAGAGCTTCCTCACCATGGTCCCTCTGTGGGTGACAGGGCTGCGCACCCGCGCCCTCCTGCCTCCGGGCAGCCCCGAGCGCGGACAGATCACGCACTGGGTCCTGGGTGCGCTGGCCGACGTCGATGCGGCGGGCGGAGAACAGCCCGCCTGGTCGTACGTGCTCCACAACGAGTGACACGGCTAGGACGAATGGCACGGTTGCAGCGAGCGACATGGCTGCGTCGGCGCGTCAGCCAGGCGATCAGGTCAGGCAGAGAGGCGTCCGACCAGCCGCTCGGACAAGTCGGGCAGGCTCTCGTCGATCCGGGCCCGCAGGTCTGGCAGGGGCCGGGGAGCCGCAGGCAGACCAGCGCGTCCGGAGTGGCGGCCAGGTCGTGTCGGTCGTCGATGCTCGTGCGGATCACGCTGACGGCCTGCTCGCCGACACCCCAACCCCCGCCACAGCCACAGCCACAGCCACAGCCACAGCCACAGCCACAGCCAACGGTGACAGCCTGCCGCAGGCACAGCCATGACCACCCTGCTGTGGCGCATCGTCGTGGCCCCCGCCACCAGCTGGCGCGCCTGGCGTCTCCACCGACGCAACACCACCGGACAGTCCTACGACACCGCCTGGCGCGCAGCTCGCCTCGACCACCACCCGGACGAAATGGTCTACCGACTCCACGGACACCAACCACCAGACCCAGACCCAGACCCCCACACGTAGCAACTCCCGCACAAACGGATGGCGAGCAGCGCCAACGTGGTGGTCGCCACAGTCATCCGGTAGCCGAGGACACAAGATCCGGACCAGTCCCCGACCCAAGGCTGCGCCAACTACCATTTTGCCTGTTCAGCATGGGTGCAGCTGCTGTACCACCAGCAGACGAAGAACCTTCTGGTGTCGTACAGCGCCCAGAAGCTCGGGTTCTTCTGGAGCTCCGAGTCGGGTGCCTGGAAGGAGCCATACCCTTCTGGGCACCCACGGCCCGTGCTGGTTCGGCCGTCTCCAGCTGTGTCATGTTCTCGTGCCGTCCGCGTGTCCTGTCGCAGGCCAGGTGATTGCGCGCCCTCGCTCCCCCGCAGCCCCGCCGCAAGAGCGCGCCGTCACGGTGAGTAGCATCCCCGGAATATCCGTCCGCCCTGGGCCGGCCAGGTCGGTGGATCACTTGTGGACGAAGGATGCTTATGGCCCGCCCCTACGCCCCCGGACCGAAGCACTTCGTCTTCGGGGTCGGTGACGGCAATGATCAACGGGTCTCCGTGGGCGACCCGCAGGAGGCCTACGTCGCGTTCTCGGCGTTCTTCCGTGATCGAGACTCTGGTACTTACACCATCGACGACGAACTGTCCGGGCAGAGCCTGATACTTGTGCCCGGGGACGCCGTGATCGCCCGGAGGAAAGACGCGGCTCAAGCTCGGGCGGAGTACCTCCGCGTCGAGAGGCCCAACCGCTACCTGCCGAGCGCGATGCTGTTCTTCGAGAACGGATACGCCGGCCTCGACCATTTCGGCCAGTGGTTCTCCGATCTCGCCGACCTCTCCGCCTCACCGGAGACTCGCGGTGCCGCCCTGGCCGCCACGATCACGACGGAAGCTGCGGCGATCGAGGAAGTAGCGCGCATCTGGGCCGATTCGGGCTACGTGGACCCGACCGACCAGTACTTCGTCTTCTTCGACTCACATGATCTTGACGACGACCGGGCTGAGCGGGCCGAACTGCTCAAGCTGATCGAGTTCCTCGGTATCGAGCGGGTCGATGCTCCGGCCGGTGCCGCCGAAGGCGAAGTCTGGGTGCGCACCGACCCACGCCTCGTCGTGGAATGCGCACGATGGTCGTGAACAGATGGTCTGGGCTGGAGCCGCGTCGGGGAGGGCTGAGCCAGTGAGGGACATCGTTTTCACGCGCCGGAGCGGCTGGATTCCGTACGTGATCCGTGAGGACGGCGAGCTGAAACTGATGCTCGGCGCCGGTGCCGATGCCAACCATGAGCCGCGTACGTTCACCTTCTCGATCAACGAGGCCCATCTCGCCGTGATCCAGGGGGACTTGGCCAGGCATCTGCTGTTGTGGAGCGCCGTCCTTCCTCTGTGCGACGCCGCCGGCACCAGGGGCCTACTCGACGAGGATGCCGCGGTCTCGCTCCTGGATCCGGTCCTCCTTGCCGCGCCCGCGGATGTCGACGCGCTCTTTCAACGCGTCCGGTGGGACAGGAACCGGCTCGTCGCCCACGGGGCCGACATCGGTCTGCTGGAACGCGGTCAGATGTGCGAGGCGATGCGCGGGGCGACCGAGACGCCGAACGAGAAGCGGGCCCAGGAACACCATGCGAACCGCCGGCGCAAGGAGCGCGGAGCAGCGCTCGGTCCGCTCGACGCCGCGATTCTGAAGTACACGGGCCAGTATCTGCACGGCGCGACGGTACCGAGGCGGATGCCCGATGCCGTCGACCCCGCGCTGCTGCCCGAGGCCCTGCGGGTGATCGCCACCGCGGAACGGTCCTGCGCCGGTATGGAGATCGGCCGTGATCCACGACGGGGCAACCGCGCCACGGACAGGCGCGACTGGAGTCGGATGGAGACCGCGGTGGAGGCGGCGGTGCGCCGATCGCACCCTGAGCTCATCGATGAAGCGGTGCGCACCGTGAGCTTCTTGATGTGCTCGGAGGCAGCGGACCGCTCACGGAACAGTCCCATGGAAGATGACGCGGCGGCTGTCGGCCGCCGCGCCGACAGCGACGAGGGGGCGGGGAAGACGGCGCTGTTGTTCACCGACGACAAAGGCACCGAGAAGAAGTGGGTGCGGGACGGTCCCCGCTCGGGTGCCGCGGAGTTCTGGGAGTTCGTCGGCAACCGCTCTGCCGCGGACAACGAAGTCTTCACCATCGAGGACGAGAAGCTGGGCGAAGGGATCCAGCTCCATTTCTACGCGGACTCCATGGCCCGGATCATGACGGTGCGCAGGGGCGGAGGCGGGTCGGATCCGGAGTACCGGGTCGAGTACACACTGGTTGACGGGATCCGCGAGTACCGGGACCTGGTGGGCACTTTCGTCCGCGGCGGTTACGCCGCGCTGGACCAGCACGGTCCCTGGATGTCGGATGTGGCCGAGTTCGAGCGCGCGCGTCGACGGCGCAAGGCCCGGTAGTCCCGGCGGGCGCCGGAGTGCCGGCAGGTGATGCGGGTGTCGGTCCGACAGCTCGGCCAGACGGTGAGGCTGTCGTCGATGAGGTGCCGGGCCGACGCCACGGCGGGCAGCACCGTCAGGTTTCGGCCCCGCGGACGCATGAGGTAGGAAGGCGTCCGTGACCGAACCGCCCCAGACCGCCACCCAGCACGCGTTCATCGCCCTCGCACCCCCCGACACCGCGAAGACCGAGCTGGCGCACGCGCTGCGCCCGGCCTACGCCGCGTACCCCGATCTGCGCTGGAACCGCATCGAGGACTGGCACATCACGCTGGCCTTCCTGGGCGAGCTGCCGGTGCAGGCCGTCCAGCGGCTTCGTTCGCCCCTCGCCGACCTGGCGGCCTCCCGTCCCTCTCTCGAACTGGCCCTGCTCGGTGGCGGACACTTCGACGAGCGCGTGCTGTGGAGCGGTATCGAGGGCGACCTCGACGGGCTCCACGAGCTGGCCGAAGCAGTGCGGGCGACGGTCAGGGGCTGCGGCGTCTCCTTCGTCGAGCGTCCGCTGCGTCCTCATCTGACGCTGGCCCGCGCCCGCCGCTCCGACACCGCGTTCGTAACGGCCGCCGTCTCCTGCCTCGACGGCTTCGCCGGGCGCCCTTGGCGGACCGAACGCCTCCATCTGGTCGGCAGCACCGAACGAGGCCACTCGGGCCCGCGGCGCTATCAGGACGTCGACGCATGGACCCTGGTCACCGCACAGGAGCAGCCCGCCCCGAAACCGCCGCTCCGGACCAACTCCGCACCGTAGAGCGCGTCGAAACCGGCTCCGTCCCTACGTCACTGGGCCGGTTCGAGGAGCAGGGTCGCCAGTTCCGCGGGCATGGTGATCATGGCGTCGTGGCCGGTCGGCAACTCCCGTACGCGTGCGGGCGAGCCGTTGGGCTGGGTCGCGGGGACGGGGCGTCGCACGATGCCTTCCGGCTGGGTGCCGACGCAGTGGATGTGCGTACGCGGGATCGACCTGGCGGCGGGATTGTCCAGCCGGACCGGCTGTTGCAGGCAGCGGACCGGGTGGTCGGAGAGCAGCGAGCGGAGCCAGGCCGCGTCCGTGGGGTCCGTGATGCCGAACAGGCCGAAGGGCGGGGGCAGTTCCGGCAGGGGCGGGATGCGCCAGGTGGCCGCGGATCCGGCAGCCAGGTCGATCAGGCTCTGGGTCACGGGCTGCACGTCGACGGCGGTCTCACCGTGCTCCGGGACCATGGCGTCGAGGTAGACGAGTCGAGCGATCCGCTCCGGTGCTTCGTTGGCCACGGACGAGATGACCAGCCCGGCGTAGCTGTGGCCCACGAGCACGACGTCGGACAGGTCCTCCTCGTGGATCAGCTTCAGCACGTCCTCGACGTGTGTGTCGAGGCCCACCTCGGGGCCGAGCAGGTGTGCCTTGTCGCCGTATCCGGTCAGCGAGGGGGTGAGGACGCGGTGACCGGCCGATTCGAGCGACGGGGCCAGCCGCTCCCAGCACCGGCCGTTGTGCCAGGCGCCATGGACCAGCAGAAATGTCGACATGAGGGAATCCAATTCGGGGCGTCGAGGCGCGGCATCATCGTGGTTCCTGTTCGTGCCTCGGTACTCTTCAGGAACCGTCATCATCGTGCTGCACCCGGGCACGTAGATCAATAAGGCACATTTCGGTGCCCCGGTTCCCTGGAGGTAACCATGAGCGGCCCGTCGGACCACGAGGCGATGCCCGAGGACCCGTGCCGGGCGCGCGAGGTGCTCGGCATGGTCGGCGACAAGTGGTCGCTGCTGGTCGTGCGCCGCCTCAGCGAGGGGCCGCGCCGTTTCACCGAGCTCAAGCGCAGCGTCGACGGGATCAGCCAACGCATGCTCACCGTCACTCTGCGCGGTCTGGAACGCGACGGGATCCTCACGCGAACGGTCCGTAACGTCATGCCGCCGCATGTCAGTTACGAGCTCACGCCGATGGGCCGGACCCTGCGCGAAGCCACCGCACCCCTGTTGGAGTGGAGCCTCGCGCACTTGGAGCACATCGGCGCCGCCCGCGCCTCCTACGACGCCCGCCCGGAGGATCCGTCGGCTTGACCTGTACGCGCCCCGTCACCCCTCTGTCAGGCGTGCAGGGAGACGCTGCCGGGAAGCGCCGCTTCCTTCTCCGGTGTGGCGCGGAACGCGTCGATCACGTAGGCGGCGAAGCGGCGGGAAGCCGCGACGCGGGCGGGGAGCGGCGCATGCAGGAGGCCCTGGTGCGCCGTCAGCATGAGGATCAGGTCGTCGACGACGAAGCCGGGGCGGAGCCGGCCGGCCGTCTGCGCGCGGCGGGCCAGTTCGGCGACCGCGTGCACCGTCCGTTCGCGATCGGCGGCGAAGTCCATGCTCTCGGGGAAGGCCGCCATGAAGGCATCGGCGAAGCCGCGGCTGTGCGCGTGCAGATCGCAGATCCGCACGATCAGGCTCTGGAAGCCGTGCCACGGGTCCGGGTCGGCCAGGGCGTCCCTGACCGCGGTGCGGCAGGCCCGGCGCTGCTCGGTGAACGTCTCCGCGATGAGCTGTTGCTTCGTCGGAAAATGCCGGTACAGCGTGGCCGGGCTGAGGGCCGCGTGCCGGGCGACGTCGCGCACGGGCGCGTCCAGGCCCTGCTCGCCGAACACCGCACGCGCCGCCTCCAGGAGGCGGGCCCGGTTGTCGCGGGCGTCCGAGCGCGCGGTGCGAGGCAATTGACCGGTCATCGTCTCTCACTTCAGCCAGGCGGGCGGAATCGCCCGTTACGGTCCGATGGTCGTGCTGCCCACGGTCGCAGCAGTCGTGTCCCGTCCGCCCGCCGGCCCGAGGAGCAACAGTGAAAGCAGTCAGCATCAAGACGTTCGGGGACCCGGACGGTCTGCGGGTCGTCGACCTGCCCGAACCTACTCCCGCCCCTGGGCAGGTGCGGATCGCCACGGAGGCCATCGGGGTGGGCGGTGTGGATGCCGTGATCCGCCGGGGGTCGCTCGCCGCCTACGGATTCCGGTCGGGTCACGTCCTGGGCAGTGAGGTCGCGGGGAGCGTCGTCGAGGCGGGGGAAGGCGTGGACTCCTCGTGGGTCGGGCAGCGCGTGTGGGCCTTCACCGGCCTGTCCGGCGGCTACGCCGAGCAGGCCGTCGCCGCCGTCGACGATGTGCTGCCGCTGCCCGCGGGGCTGACCGGAACGGCCGCGGTGGCCCTCGGCGGTTCCGGCGTGGTCGCCCACTTCGCTCTCGAACGAGCCCGTCTCGCCCCCGGCGACACGGTGCTCGTGCGCGGCGCCGCCGGCAGCATCGGGATCACGGCCGTCCAGCTCGCGGCCGGGCGCGGCGCGGGCGCCGTGGCGGTCACCACCTCGTCGCCGGAGCGCGGTGAGCGCCTGCAAGGGCTGGGCGCGACGCACGTCCTGAGCCGTTCCGGCGAAGGCGGCCCGGGGGCACCGGAAGGCTTCGACGTGGTGATCGACGTCGTGGCAGGCCCCGAACTCCCCCTCTTCCTCGATCGGTTGAACCCCAACGGGCGGTACGTGACCGTCGGCGTCGTCGGCGGACCTCCGCCGGCCGACTTCGGTATGCGACTGATGGACGCCTTCCGCACGTCGCTGTCGTTCTCGACCTTCAGCTCCGACACCGTGCCCGGCCCCGAGCGACAGGCCGTGCGCGCGTCCCAGTTCGCCGATGCCGCACGCGGAGACCTGCGCACCGTGGTGCACGAGGTGCTGCCTCTGGAGCAGGCGGCGCAGGCCCACCGCAGGATGGACGACGGAGAGGTGTTCGGGCGGATCGTGCTGGCACCCTGAGCGGTCCCGGCCGAAGACCTCGTGCCGGCCGACGGTACGCGAGAAGTGACGGCCGGAGATCTCGGCGTACCGCCCTCGCGGCCCCGTCCGCGTGCGGTACAGGAACTCCTAGGTGTCGAGCAGGCCGGGGACGAAGATGTCGTCGGAGGTCAGCAGCCGTCGGGACAGGCCCTGTTCATGGTGGTAGCGCAGGAAGGTGTCGACGGCCTTCCGGTTGGCGTCGAGACCGTACGGCCACCAGTCCTCGCCGAGCAGAGCGCGGTTCTCCGCGAACAGCTCGCTGAACCACGGGGTGATCACTGCCATGTGCTGCTTCGAGGCGTTCGCGCGGTAGTGGTCCTGAACGATCCGCTTGGCTTCGTCGAAGGCGCGGTACACCGAGGCGACGAGGCCGGGTTCGGCGGCGAGTTCCCGGCGGATCGCGACGACGTGCATCATCGGGAAGATGCCGGTGCGTCGGTAGTAGTCGCGTTCCACCGCTTCGTAGTCGACGAACAGCCGCCGGATCCTCTGTGTCGATCCGTCGAGCAGATGCTGTGGCACGTCGACGGACAGCAGGGCGTCGATCTCCCCTTCCTCGAGCATGGCGCCCAGCGTCTGGTCGCCCTCGGTGTGACGGACCCGCACGGCGTCGGGGACGGGCTGGGGGATCCAGTCGAAGGACGGGATGGGACGGTCGGTGCCGCCGACGACCCAGTCGATCTGCTCGGGCTTCACGCCGTACTCGTCGGCCAGGACGCCTTTCATCCAGACGCCCGGATCGGAGCCGTACAGCGCGAACTCGCCGACCGTCCTGCCCGCGAGGTCCTCCGGCCGCTCGATGCCGCTGTCGACGTTCACGAACAGCGCCGAGTGGCGGAAGTTGCGGTTCGGGAAGATCGGCAGGGCCAGGAACGGGGACTCGCGCGTGTCGAACGTACGCAGGAAGTACGTCAGTCCGAACTCGGCGATGTCCAGCTCTCCCAGTGCCATGCGGCGGAAGATATCGGAGATGAGTGGCGAGGTGTCCAGATGCGCGTCGACGCCGTCGATCGTGACGCGCCGGTCGAAGAGCGGCTCGGTGTGCTCGTAGCGGTAGACCCCGAGGGCGAGGTTCCGGACGCTCATGACGAAGCTCCCTTCTCACAGGCCACTAACGCGAATGACCTTTCACTTATAGAGTGGTCTCACCACCGGTCGACGTCAAGGCGAACGTCCATTCATTTTTGAGGAGTGCAGGCGATGCCCCGTATCACCGCGGAAAAACGGGAGGCGAACCGGGCGCGGATCGTCGCGGCGGCCCGGCGCTGCTTCTCGCGGGACGGTTTCCACCAGACTTCGGTGCCCGACATCGCCGCGGAGGCCGGACTGGCGGTAGGCGCCCTCTACCGCTACTTCGGCGGCAAGGACGAGATCATCCTGGAGATCGCCGGAGACGCCTTCCGGATGCTGTTCGCTCCCGTCGAGCGGCTCATCAGCACGTCGCGGAACGTGACGGTCGCCGATCTGGTCTCGACCGCGATCGATCCCGTCGCCGCCGGTGCGTCCGGCGGGGAGACGGAGTACGCCGTTCCTGACGATGAGCTCCTGCGCTGCGCGGTTCAGGCATGGGGAGAGCTTCTGCGGAGCGAGGCCTTGCAGCAGCCCGCGGAGTCTGGGTTCGAGCAGGTCCGTCGGCAGATCGCCGACGCCCTGCGCGCAGGTCAGGAGACGGGTTCGACACCAGCAGCACTGGACCCCGACCGCGGAGCGCGGGTGGTCATGGCGCTCCTCCACGGTTTCGTGCTGCAGCGCACGGCGTTCGGGCTCGAGGACATGGCCGGCTTCGCGCGCGACGCCCGCCTCATGCTGGGCGACGCCGGTCTGCTCCAGCAGGGTCATTGATCCGGCCGAACCTGTCCCTCCGTCAGCTCGACGCGGACAGCGCAGCGCGCCGAAGGAGCGGCGGCACCGCGCTGCCGTGGCGCGGGAGGCGGTCAGCCGTGCGAGACGTTGAGTCCGTAGAAGGCGACGCGAGCGCCCTTGGTCGTACTGCTCGACGAGGACTGGTTGTAGGAACCGGCCTTGAAGTACTGCTTGTACGGGAAGAACGACGAGGGTATGGGGTAGTGCGTGGTGCTGCCGTTGACGGTCACGTCGAGCGTGTCGCCGCCGGAGACGGCGATGGTGTAGCTCCACGTCTTGCCGACCGCCACGTGCCCCACCGTGTGTGTCGTCTGGCCGCCCGACGGGGAGTTCTCGGTGCCCACCACGATGTCGCCGCTCGACCGGTAGTACAGCTCGACCAAGGGCTTGGTCGAGCTTCCGCCGCTGCCGAGGTGGATCTGGCCGACGCACACGTTGGACGTGACGGAGACGACGCGCAGGGTCGCGTTCAGCTTGTGGCTGCCGCCGAGTGACCAGTCGGCGGCGCTGCCGCTGCGGTTCATCTCCCGCAACTCGGACCGGGCGTAGTTCGAGTTGGGGGTGGTGACGCCCTTCTCGGGCGCCCAGAAGGTCATCGCGCCGTCACGGGTGTCGGTGTAGAAGTACGAGTCCTGGAAGCCGTTCGCGCCCTGGAGGCGCGACGAGGGGATGGTGGTCGGGGAGCCGGGCGATCCGACGGGCTCCTGCAACTGCCACACGGACAGGTCGAAGTTGCCGCCGGGCGCCTTGCCGGGGTCGGCCGCGCTGGCGCTCGGTCCTCCGAGCAGGGCGAGGGCGGAGACGATGCCGACGACCGTGGCGGCGGACAGGGTTCTGGTGCGGTGCATGGGGGGTTCCTCCAGGGCTGAGACGACGGTTGCGTTCACGTATCTGAAGGCTGGGTTCACTTATGAACCTTGCGTGCGGTGAACGTAAAGGTCTGAACCAGCGCAGTCAAGAGGCTGAACGCCGCTGGGGTGGATGTTCGCGCGTCGTCGGCTCGGCCACGTGTCAGCCAGGCGCGACGCTCCCCCGCCCGGTCAGCGACCCGGGTCCTCCGCGAGCCGTCGTGACACCGCGCGTGCCGTCGCCCGGACGGCCGGTCCGTACCCGGCGTCGGGAAAGCCGGTGCTGGGGGCCACCACCGACAGGGCCGCGACCACCTCGTGGCCGTCCCGCACCGGGGCCGCCACCGTGCGCAACCGCCCTGGCCTGCTCTGCGCACCCGTGGCGTGGTCGCGGCGGCGCACATCGGCGAGAAGACGCCGCAGATCGCCCGGGGTCCCGATGCCGTCGGCGCCCTGCTCGGGAAGGAACCCGGCGATGACCCGCTCCTGCACCTCGGCCGGGGCGAAGGCGAGCAGCACCAGGCCGACACCGGTCGACGTCAGCGGTACCCGGCCGCCCACCCGGTAGTTGACGGGGCTCGCGTCGAGCGCCGAGAGCCGCTCGACCAGCAGCGCCTCGCCCTCGTCGCGGACCGCGAGCAGCACATGCTGCCGCGTCACGTGGAACAGGTCCTCCATGTACGGCATCGCCACCGCCCGCAGCCCGTGCCCGCGGGGCGCGAGCGAGGCCGTCTCCAGGAGGCGCAGCCCCACCACGAACCGGCCGTCCTCCAGCCGTTCCAACGCTCCGGCCCGCATGAGCGACCGCGCGAGCCGCAGCGCCGAGCTGCGCGGGACGTCGGCGCGCCGCGCGAGCTCCGCGAGCGTCTGCGCACGATGGTTGTGGTCGAACGTGCCGAGCAGCGCGAACGCCCGGTCGATCACCGGCTGTCCCTCGGCGGGGCGACCGCCCCGGCGAGCCGCTCCCCCATCTTCGGGAACCGCTGTTCCATTCATCGGCATCACCCGTGCCGGCGTAGGGCCGCGTTCCTACGGTGGCGGATGTGCCTCCTCACGGTCAGTGAGGCACCTGCGGCGCCGCCCACCAGCAAGGAGATCCCATGAGCAGGACCGGACTCGTCGACGTCCACGCCCACTTCGTCACCGACGGCTACATCGCCGCGGCCCGCGCCGCGGGCATCGACCACCCGGACGGCATGCCGGGGTGGCCCGAGTGGAGCGTGGGGAAGCAGCTCGACCTCATGGAGCAGGGCGGCATCGCCAAGGCCTGCCTCTCCGTGTCGTCCCCGGGCGTGTACTTCGGCGACGACGAGGCCGCCCGCGCCCTCGCCCGCGAGATGAACGCCTTCGGAGCCGACGTGCGGGCCGCCCACCCCGACCGGTTCGGCCACTTCGCGTCCCTCCCGCTGCCCGACGTGGACGGCGCCCTGACGGAGGCGGCGTACGCACTCGACGAACTCGGCGCCGACGGCGTCGCCGTCGAGACCAACCACCACGGCCGCTACCTCGGCGATCCGGCCTTCGCCCCGCTGTGGGCGGAGCTCGACCGGCGCGGCGCGATCGTCTTCGTCCACCCCACCTCGCCGCCCGGCGCGGACTCCGTGGCCCTCGGCCGTCCGCGCCCGATGCTGGAGTTCCTCTTCGACACGGCCCGCACGGCGAGCGACCTGCTGCTGAGCGGTGTCCTCGCCCGGCACCCGGGCATCCGCTGGATCCTCACCCACGGCGCCGGCGCACTGCCGCTGCTGGCCGACCGGATCGAGCTGTTCCGCCCGCTCCTCGACGGCGCGGCACTCGGCGGCGCCGACGCGGGCGCCACGTCCACGCCGGACACCGTCGAGCAGCTCGGCCGCCTCTGGTACGACATGGCCGGCACGCCCTTCCCGCGGCAGATCCCCGCGCTCGACGCGGCGTTCGGCACCGAGCGCCTGCTGTACGGCAGCGACTCCTGCTGGACGCCCCTCGAAGCGGTCCTCGCCCAGGTCGACTCCGTGGACGCGGCCGCGCAGCCCGCCGGCGAGACCTGGCGCGCCCTCACCACGCGCAACGCGGATCGTTTGCTCGCGCCCCGGTCCCGCCGACTTCACTGAGGCGCCGACTTCGCCGTCGAGGTCACACCTTGCGGGCCACGCCGCAGTACGCGACGTCCACGGCCTCTTCCACGGGCTGCATGTCGTCCGGGCGCCAGGCCGACGTGGCGACGATGCCGGGTTCCACGACGTCGAGGCCCGTGAAGTAGGCGGCGATGTCCTCCGGCGAGCGCAGGTGATACGTGTTGGCCGACTGCGCGTTGTAGGCGGTCACGGCCGTGTTCAGCGCGTCGTTGGTGTTGATCCCGTCGCTCAGGGCCACATAGCTTCCGGCGGGCAGCGCCTCCAGGAGCGTGGCGACCAGTTCCCGGGGCCGGTCGGCGTCCGACAGCTGCCCCATGATGCCGAGCAGGGTCAGAGCGACGGGGCGGCTGAAGTCCAGGGTCTTCGCCGCCTCGGCCAGGATGCGTTCCGGGTTGCGCACGTCCTCCGATATGTACGCGCACGCCCCCTCCGGGCTGCTCGTCAGCAGGGCACGGGCGTGGGCGAGGACCAGCGGGTCGTTGTCGACGTAGACGATCCGGCTGTCCGGCGCGATGCGCTGGGCGACCTCATGGGTGTTGTCGGCGCTGGGCAGCCCGGTGCCGATGTCGAGGAACTGCCTGATGCCGGCCTCGGCCGCCAGGAAGCGCACGGCCCGCGCGAGGAAGGCCCGCTGCAGCCGGGCCACGGCCGCGAATTCCGGGAAGGTCGACAGAATGGCATCGCCCACCTCGCTGTCGACGGGGTAGTTGTCCTTGCCGCCCAGCAGGTAGTTCCAGACACGGGCCGAGTGCGGGCGGTCCGTCTGCAGCCTGCTCTTCACATCAGCGTTCACATCATCCATGGGCATAGCTTCACACAGCGCAAGGCGAAGCTAGGCCAACTCTGCTGCTCCGGCGCCCTTTTCACCCCGCGAAACGGGCCCGGGCGCCAGCCACACGGCGGCCAGTGGCGGCAGGCTCACGGTGATCGAGGCCGCCAGGCCGTGCCAGGGGTGGGCTTCTTCGGGGAGCGGCCCGGTGCCGGCGACGCCGCTGCCTCCGTACGTGAGCGCGTCGGTGTTGAGGATCTCCGTCCACCTGCCCTGCGATGTGGCGGGAACGCCGAGCCGGACGTCGTCGCGCACGACGGGGGCGAAGTTGAAGACGGCCAGCAGCGGGGTGCCGTCGGCCGCGTGGCGCAGGAAGGCGAGGACGTTGGAGTCCGCGTCGTCCGCCACGGTCCAGGTGAAGCCCGCCGGGTCGTTGTCCTGTTCCCACAGGGCGGGATGCGCCGCGTAACGGCGGTTCAGGTCGCCGACCAGGCGCTGGATTCCCCGATGGTCCTCGTGCGCGGGCCAGTCCGACGCGAGCAGTCCCCAGTCGGGGCCGTGGGCTTCGGACCATTCGGCGCCCTGGGCGAACTCCTGGCCCATGAAGAGGAGTTGTTTGCCGGGGTGGGCCCACATGAAGCCGAGGTAGGCGCGGTGGGTGGCGCGCTGCTGCCACCAGTCGCCGGGCATCTTGGAGACCAGGGAGCGTTTGCCGTGGACGACCTCGTCGTGGGAGATGGGCAGCACGTAGTTCTCGCTGTAGGCGTACACCATCGAGAACGTCATGTCGTGGTGGTGGTACTTGCGGTGCACCGGCTCGTGGCTGACGTATTCCAGGGAGTCGTGCATCCAGCCCATGTTCCACTTCAGGCCGAAGCCGAGGCCGCCGTGGCCGCCGGGGCCGATGTCGTGGGTGGCGCGGGTGACGCCGTCCCAGGC
>NZ_QLLY01000034.1 GCF_003259365.1 Streptomyces sp. PsTaAH-137 | reverse complement strand
ACGGGCTGATGTCCTTGATCCGCAGCGCGGCCCCCTTGGGCACGGCAGCCGCCCTCGACGACGGGGCGGGCAGCACGATGTCCTTGCGGGAGGCGACCGCGTTCTGTCCCTGGGACCCGTTGAGGGCACGCCCAGCGAGGCCCGCACCGGTGGAGCCCGCCGCAGCGGCGGTCGCGGCCAGGATGAAACCCCGCCGGTCCCACCCCGAGTCCTGCTTCTGGGGGGCTACGGAAGTCGCCCCGCCCACCGGAGCGTCATCCGCCACGGCACCGGCGCCGGTGTCCGCGGTTCCGCTTCGCTCGCCCGGCTCGTCCGCCGCTCCGTGAAAGGTTCCCAGTCGGCCGATCAACCAATACAGGAGTGCGGCACCGACCACGGCACCCACCACCGACGGCAGCGCGTCGCTGACGCTCGTCGAGTCGGGCCTGCTGGTGGCGGCCAAGGCGCCCACCACACCGAAGGCCAGCACGCCCACCGAACCGATGACCCGCCAACGGGCGGCCACTGCCCCCAGGACCAGAGCGAGAACAGTCAGCACGGCAAGGATGCCGAGCTGGAGAACGAGCTTATCGTTCGTCCCGAAATGCCGGATCGCCCAATCCTTCACACCCGGCGGAGTCCGGTCGATCGCCGCCCCACCGACCGCGATGACCGGCCCCGACTCCGGCCGCACCGCAGCAGAGACCAACTCTGCCACCGCGATGGCCGCATAGCCGGCGAGCAGGCCGCTCAGGGCGCCGAGCGACAGGCGTTTGATACCGCGCCGCGGCTTGGCTCGTACGTCGAGGTTCATGACCGGAATCCGTCCTGGAAGCGCGCCCGGATTGGTCCGTCACACCATCGAGGTGGCGAGCGCTGGCACTCTCACAGGATTAGCAACCTTCGACTGGCCGCTGACGACGACAACCCCCACTGCGAGATCGGTTCCGCCAAAAGGCGCAACCTGGGGGCAGGCTGAGGGCCAGTGCTGCTGATACCAGCAAGGCGGCCAGGAGCTGCAGGACTGGCAGGGAGTCGCGGCACTCCGCGTAGCTGGCGGGATAGCGGTGCGCCAGGTCAGCGAGGCGGCGGCCGCGCGAGGAGGCGTGGGAGCGGACTGCCCCGAAGTCGATGCGGCCTGCGCGCCAGATGACTGCCTCGCCGTTGAGGACGGTGTCCGCGGGGAGGTTCATGGCGGCGGTGGCGAGGTCGAGCCACTGCTGGGTGGCGTCCCGGCCGGCCCGGGTCTGGACACGGACGGTGTCGCGCCGCCAGATGACCGCCCTGTCGCCGTCGAACTTCGGCTCGTACCACCAGCCTTCGCCCTCGGGCAGGCGGGCGACGTTCTCGGCGAGGGCGACGGGATAGTCCACGTCTCAATCAGCGACAGCCGCGAGCTGTTGGCAACGAGTCGCCAACAGCTGCGCCGGAGCCGCCAACTTCTCGCTAGAGCTCGTGGACCAAAAGGCTGAGCCGTTACCTGCCGTCACTCCGTGGACATCGCAAGACCCGGGCGCAGTAGACAACAGGCACGGGTACAGACAGAACCGACCCACTCCGTCCCTTGCGGTTCTCCCCCGCATCCATTGGCGCAACCGTTCACAGTCCGAACATGTTTGGCCTTGAACGGTCTCAGCAAGTCGCTAAAACAGCGCAGTTGACGACAGATGACCGTTGAACCACCTGCCGCCTCTGCAAGCCGCCCCGAACGCACCGGCGCACGCCGCGCAGTCGCGATCACGCTGGCCGCCCGGCGGCTGTGTGTGGGACGGTGGGGTGACGAGAGACCGAGTCGGTCCGGACAAGCGCCGGCTCTTTGGGTTCCGGGCATCGCCCCCAACACGGGCATTCGGACCCGCCCTAGCCAGCGGCCCCGTTCATGGGCCGCCCTGTCTTCGGTCTCAGCAACCCCCAAAGGGGGCGCTCATGGACCTCACCATCACCCTCCACGACGAGACGGCCACACTCGCCCCTCACGGCGACATCGACGGCGAGCAACTGGACGACCTGAACCACTACAGGGCGGGCCTGCCCACGGAGGTGACCGAGGTGGTGTGGAACCTGCGGGACGTGCCGTTCCTGTGCATCGCCGCGCTCCACCTGCTCGACCCGTCGACCCCACACCTGAGCATCACCGTCGTCAACATCCCGCCCCAGCCATTGCGCCTGCTGAACCTCGCGCACGAGCAGTTCCCCCGCATGGGATGGGACCGGCACCTGCCCGACCCCCGCGAGACCGTCGCCGCGTAACCGACAGCACACCATGGCTCTGTACACGAGAACGGACAGCACTTGTTCATGATTCCGGGAGGCGGGACGAGACCTAGGGAATCGAACGGTCCCGCCTGCGGCTGCATGCTCAGGGGCGCTTAGCCGGAACGGAGACGCCCGTGATCCGTTCGGCCTCGGTCCATAGGCGTGCGGCGATGGCCTTGTCCTGGGCGCTCCGCGGCAGGGGGACGGCCTTGGTGGGGCCGACCATTGCCCAGCGTGGTCCGTAATAGCCGCCGGCCACGGCGTCGGGGCTAGTGGCCGCGTACAGCAGGGGTTCCGCACCCTGCTCCGGGCCCTGGGACGGAACTATCTTGTAGAGGAGCGATTCGACGAAGCCGGGCCGGCCGCCGTTCAGGGTGGGGCCGGAAGTCATCAGGTTGGTACGCGTGTAGCCGGGATGGGCGCCGGCCGACAGCAAGGGCCAGTCGTGCCGGGCGGCGAGTTCGGCGAGGTGGATCATCATCAGCATGTCGGCGAGCTTGGACTGGGCGTAGGCCCGGGTGGGGCTGTAGGCGTGCGTCGATTGCAGGTCGTCGAAGTCGATACTGGCCCGGTTGGCGGTGCCGCTGCTCATCGTGGCCACGCGCGGCGTGGGGGCGGCGAGCAGCAGTGGCAGAAGTCGGACGGTGAGAGCGAAGGGGCCGAGGAAGTTGCTGCCCAGTTGCAACTCGAAGCCGTCGGCGGTCTCCGTGCGCTGGGGCACGTTCATGACGCCGGCGTTGTTCAGCAGCAGGTCCAGCGGCCTGCCGTCGGCGGTCAAGCCGTCGGTGAACTTGCGGATAGACGACAGGTCGGCCAGGTCCAGGCGGCGGACTTCCACCTGAGCGTCCGGGTGCGCGGCGAGGATCTCGTCGCGGGCCTGCTCTCCCTTGGCTGACGTGCGCACCGCGAGGATGACCTGGGCCCCGGCGCCGGCCAGTCGCTTGGCGGCCTCTTTACCCGTGCCGCTGTTCGCGCCGGTCACCGCGGCGCGCTTTCCGTGCTGGTCAGGAACCTGGTACATGACGAAACCCCATTAAGGACTGCCGGTATTTTGTCTCGCCCCACGGTAACGGACCACCGGTACGCAAGCAAAGTACCGGCGGTTTGTAATATGGGGCAGTGACCTTCCAACGCGCCCGCACCGACGAACAGCGCAGCCAGCGGCGGCGCCAGATCCTGGACACCGCGGCGGCGATGCTGACCGAGATGCCAGTCGCGAAGCTGAGCCTGAACGAACTGAGCCGCCGCGTCGGCCTGGCCAAGGCGAACGTGCTTCGCTACTTCGAATCCCGCGAAGCAGTGCTGCTCGACCTGCTCGACACCGAGATCCACGCCTGGATCACCGAGCTGGAGCGAACACCGGTGGACCGCCGCGGCACCGTGCGGGAACGCGGAGACACTCTGGCCGGCTTGCTCGCCACGTCGATGGCGCGGCGGCCCGTGCTGTGCGACCTGTTCAGCGCGCAAGGCGCAGTACTGGAGCAGAACATCTCCACCGAGGTCGGCATCGGTCACAAGCGCGCCGCCCAGGAATCACTGCAGAGCCTGGTTCGACTGGTCCTGCGCCATGTCCCCGAACTCGGCTCCGAGGGCGCTGCCGCGCTGGTGGAGACAACGCTACTGATGGCCATGTCCGCGTGGCAATGCAGCCGCCCTTCGGACGCGATGCTCGCGGTCTACGCCTCAGACCCCGAACTTGCCGCCATGCGTCTGGACTTCACCGACCTTGTCCGCCGCGCGACGGCCGTGACCGCTACCGGCCTGCTGGCCCGACGCCAGCAGTCAGCCAGCGCCGGCACGACCTGCTGAAGGGCATCCGCTTCGATCTGCGCCGGAAGGGGCCCCGTTCCCCGCACCAGCTCGAACAGCTCCCTGCTTCACCGCCTCCCGTCGTCATGAACAAGTGCTGTCCGTTCTCGTGGCCAGAGCCAACACCATGGCGCCCGGGGCCGCATCTCCAGCAGGTGCGGCCCTCATCGCGCTCACAGCACCGATCAGTGCTGATGGAGGATCGAGCCGGGCCCTTCGCCCGCACCGGCATGAGGGCGTCCTGGCGCCGGAGCAGTCCCTGGCCTCTGCCCGCACCCACCCACCCGAGGCCCCAGGGCGACGTCCTGCGCCGCCGGTGCGCGCGTCACCGAACCTCGCCAGATCTCGTTGACCTGAAGGCTGAATCGCCGCCTGCGCTGGTCGGCCCTGACACTGGGCGAGAAGGGAAAACCTTCGTTCGACGAGCCCGTCCCGCTGCGGGGCCACTGCTCCAGCGTCATTCTGGTGCTCGTCCATGAGATCTTCCTGCCCATGAGTCGTGATCATTCACAGGCCAGGATCCTCGTTGGATGTACGCGCCCTTAGGGCCTGTCTCTGCGATCACGGGGTCCTGCGGCGGATATCTGGAGGACGGCGGGCGGGGCGGCCGGACACAATGCGGCCATGGCTGATCACGTTCGTAGTGTTCCGCGCCCGGATTTCCTCAGCAAGCCGTCGCTGAGCGGGGAACAGGTGTTGCTCCGACCGGTCACGGTGGATGACGTGCCTGCGCTGATGCCCATGTTCCTGGACTCTGAGGCCTCACGACTGACCGGCAGTCATGACGACGGCGCACTCGACGAGGGTGGAATAGGCGCCTGGTACGACAGCCGTCAAGAGCAGGATGACCGGCTGGACCTTGCCGTGGTCGATCTTGCGACTGGGAACGTCATCGGCGAGGCGGTCCTGAACGAATGGGACCCGGGCAACGAGAGTTGCAGCTTCCGCATCTGTCTGGTGCCTGGGAGTTATGGCTCTGGTCTGGGGACGGAGGCGACCCGACTGCTCGTCGGGTACGGCTTCGAGAGGCTGGGGCTGCACCGCATCTCGCTGGAGGTTTACGCGTTCAATCCGCGAGCTCGACGCGCTTACGAGAAGGTGGGGTTCGTCGCCGAGGGCGTGCTGCGTGACGCGCTGCTCTGGGAGGGCGAACGGGTGGACGCGACGGTGATGTCCATCTTGGCGCCGGAGTGGTTCCAGCACGGTGGACGTTCGGAAAAGCCGGGTCACGCGTCAGCCTGAACGTGCCGCTGGTGTGATCTGACCGAAGCCGTGTGGGCGGTGCTGGAGTCCCTGCTGTCGGTGAGCAACAACCGGTGCGGCCGGTGGCGGGACCACTGTCAGGTGATCAACGGGATCATTCACCGGCTTAGCACAGGGGTGCAGTGGCGGGAGCTTCCTGAACGCTTCGGCCCGCGGCCCGCGTCGGCGGCTGCCTAGATGCCCGCCGCATCCACGACCTCGCCCGTGCCCACGGCATCCCCGTCTGGTGCGGGGGCATGCTGGAAACCGGCATCGGCCGCGCCGCGAACGTCGCCCTCGCAGCCCTGCCCGGCTTTACCCTCCCCGGCGATACCTCCGGCTCTCAGCGCTACTTCGCCACCGACATCACCGAACCCTTCGTCCTCGGCAACGGCCACCTCGACGTCCCCACTGGACCCGGCCTCGGCGTCCAGCCGCTGCCCGATCTCCTGGACGAGGTCACGACCTCGCACGAGTGGATCACGCTCTGACCCCGAAGGGCTTTGATCGCCGTTCTGCAGCACCCGTTAGAACAGGGTGCTGGCGATGCGGTCGATGTGGTCGCCGTCCGAGGTCCAGCACTAGAACACGACTTCATCGGCGCCGATGGCGGTGAAGCTGTCGACCGCAACGCAGATCGTCTCTGGCGCGGTGATGAGGCCCTCGCCGACAAGGCCTACAGCAGCGGCCCCATCCGCGCATACCTGAGGCGACGCGGAATCCGGCACACGATCCCGGAGAAGGGAGTGGTCGACCTGCAGATCCGCCACCAACCGGCCCCGCAGACCCGGCACATCCTGCGAGTTGACCGGGAGATGCCGGAACGGTTCGCGGTCTTGGTACAGCTAGTGTGCTGATCGGGAAGGCTTACCGGATCGAAGGGGTCCAGTCAGTGGGAAGCATGTAGTGCCAGCCTGGGCGCCAGGCGGGTGGGGCTTCGACGAGGTCTTCCAACGAGGCGCCGGCGAGCAAGCAGTCCAGGGCCCATCGGTTGGCGGAGTGGGCGATCACCAGGATCCGTCCGCCGTCCCAGCGCGTTGCCAGGTCGTGCAGGAACATGTTGGTGGCCGCGAGGACCTGGCGGTAGCTCTGACCGCCGGGGAAGGGTTCGTCGATGCGGCGAGCCCGCTGGGCGGCAATGCGGGCGACGGGGGTTCCGTTGAGGTCCCCGTAGTTGCACTCGCGCAGCCGGATGTCCTGGCGGATCGAGGGTGTGCCGTCGGGGAACGCGATCCGGGCCGTTTCCACAGCTCGGTGAAGGTCGGAGGTGAACACTTCGGCGAAGCCGCCGGCGCGTCGGCGTTCGCCGAGTTCCGCGGCCTGACTGCGGCCGAGTTCTGAGAGCTGGCCGGGGAGCCAGCCGGTGGCGATGCCCGCCTCGTTGTCGGTCGTGGTGGCGTGCGTCTCGTAGACGATCTCTACTGCCATCGCGGGTCTCCTGCTTGCCGGTGCGGGTCATGCTGCTTCGGTGAGTGGTCGGCCTCCCCAGCGCAGGTCCTTCTCGCTGCGGATGTGTGCGCGTTCGCGGCGTTCGGCGGAGAGGACGTCGGGGTGGCGGGCGTTGGTGGTGCGCCAGCGCAGGTTCCGACGGCCCTGTGCGGGAGCCCTTTAAGGCGGCGGCGCCGTTTCGGCGGTGTCGCGGTGGAGTGCGAAGGTCCCCTGGTGGGCGCAGGTCATGAGGCCAGGGCCGCCGGCAGGTCGGAAAAGGTAGGCAGGTGCGCGATGCCCTGGTCCGTGGCGGCGATCGCTTCGAGGACGGCTGGTGAGGGGGCGATCAGGACGACGGGACGCTGCTTGTGCACGGCCAGTAGGTGCTCGGCCAGGGTGGTGCGGCACGCGGTCACTTCGGGCAGGGCGAAGGCGATGGGGCCCGTGTGATGGTGCAATGCCTCGCGGGTCGCGTGACGCACGCTCTTGGGAATCTTCCTGCCCATGGCCCCGGCCACCTCGATCAGCCACAGATGACTGCGAGGCTGCGAAGTCACCACGGCAACACCAACGCCCGATGCCATCACGTGTCCCTCTGTTCGGCCCGCGCTCGCCTGAAAGGCGGATGAAGTGCGCCCACGCTACTCCCGGTTTCCTGGGGGCGGGGCGCTCTCAGGACTGTGCGTTGGTGGTCTGGGAGATCACGGCGTTCGTCTACGGAAAGGGGCCGCCCTGTGGAAGTCCAGGCTGTGACGTGCCACCACGCACATCCATAGCCGCTCGGGCCGCGTCGAGGAACGCCGACCGGTTGTGTTTCAAGTAATCCCGTCGGCTCTGGTCGTCGGGCAGGCCGTCCCGCACCGTCTTGGTGTCTGTGGGTCGTGGCGGCGGCTACCGTGCCGGGGCACGGGGGTCCCTGCGCCTGCTGGCTGCGAGTGGCATGTGGCACCGATGCCGCAGCCGACGTCCGTGCCTGCGATGCCTGACGGCGACGGTCATCCGCTTGGTCTTTTTTGCGCTAACGCTGGGATCGCGGTGAGTGGTAGGTCCCGCTGGGGCGGCATGGTTCAGTTGTTGTCGGTGCGGTGGCGTCCTATGTAGAAGGCGGCGCGTGCTGCTCGTACGCGGGCGGCCTGCCATCGGGGGTCCAGTGCGTTCTCGAGGGCTTCGGCGAGGTGGTCGGGGTCGGCGAGGTGGCTGTCGTCGGCGGGAGGGGTGCGCCACAGGTAGGTGTGGTGCTGGCGGACGCCGGTGATGGCGTCGGCGTCCGGGCAGGGCGCCCACAGCGTGTCCCCGCCGGCCAGGAGTGTCACGCGCGGCGGCAGGATGCGCCGCTTCCAGGCTTGCCGGGTGCGGGGGTGGGCGAGGACGTAGATCCAGGGCTTGGGGCGGCTGTGCTGTTCGAGTACTGGGATCTCTTCGGCGGCCTGGTCGAGTTCCCACAGCAGGGTGAGGCCGAGCATCTGTGGCAGGCGGAGAGCCTGGAAGGTGTTCCCGCAGGGGATCTGCGCGATGTGGGGCGGCTGTTCCCACTGCGTGATGACTGTGTCCGGGGTGGGGTGGCTGGATGCCAACCAGGTTCTGCCGTCCATGAGTTGACCCTAGAGCATCACTCACCGTGTATCACGCGAATGCGTTGACATCCGCATAAATGCGGAGGAATCTCGGGAGGGTTCGGTTCCCTTTTGTGGAGCGGAGGCGAGTCACCGTGCGGGGTCCGGGCACGGCAACTCTGTTCAGTAGTTCCGCTCGTGCAGGGCGGGCGGATGCACTGGCTTTCAACGGCGTGGACGGGGCGTGGCAGCAGCCCCGTCCTGCCCTGGCGGGGGAAGCCGGCGCCCCGTTCCGCTCGAGGTTTCCTGTGTTTGAGTGCGTGCCGCTGAGGAGTTGGCATGAATGAGAGTTCTGGGTACGTGGAGGGTTTGTGCTGGTTCACGGCGCAGGCGTCCAACGGCAGCGGGGCATGCGTGGAGGTGGCGTTCCTGGGGGAGGGGAGCGTGGCCGTTCGCGACAGCAAGGACCGGGACATCCAGCCGTTCATGGTGGGCGGCCAGGTCTGGTTCCGCTTCGTTCAGAGCGCCGGAGCGGGCACGCTGTGCTCGTGATCGGCCCGGCTGGGCCGACGGGGCCCCTCAGATGCTTCCGCGCTGTCCGACGACGAGGACGCGCGCCTGTGGTGCCGGGTGGGTGTCTCTGCGTTCTACGCAGCACATCCCGCCCGGCGTCAGGTGCTCGGACTGCTCGATGCCGTCCCTGCGGTTGGGCACGGCCACCGCGCCGTCCACGACGACTGGTTCGGGACACGTGCCGACGTGCAGGGCTGAACGGTCCAGTGCATCCCTACGGCCGCGTCGTTGACAGCGGCCACCTTGATGACGCCCCAGGGACGTTCGGCGGTGGATGACGCGGCGTCGAGGAAACGCGTCAGCGTTCTCTCTGGCCGAGGCCCTGCAGCGGAGCGGCACGGCAGGCAGCCGTGGCCACTCACTCCGCGAGTAGCCCGCTGTATCAGGGGCACCGGATAGCCATGAGTGACTTCCTCAAGCTCGTTCTCGCGCTCGTCGTCATCGCGATTGCGGGCCTCGGATCGTGGACGCAGTCGGCAAGCTTCCGTGACTTCCTGCGTCGGCGCCGCGCCCGCTGAGCGGCCTCCTCCGGCTTCGCAGGGCATCGAAGGAGGTGTCCCCGCGCCTCCTTTCCGTCCAATGGGCCGGTGGTGCGGGCGCCGATCAGCCGAAGCGGGGCATGTCCCTCGGAGCCGTCCGGCAGTTGGGCCACCGACTCGGTCCGGATCGTGGGCTGGGCGCCCCATGAGGCACTGCGTCCCGGAGCGGGCAGCAGTTGGTATGGCCTGTGGTCGGGGTCCCCGTGAGACGCGGATCAGACGTGTGGTGGAGGGTTCAGGAGGGGGAGCGCAGCCAGCCGCGGGTTCGGGCGGTTCGTGAGGTGGCCTGCAGTAGGTGTGTGGTGGGGGGCTGCTGGTGTCCGGCGTGGGTGAGGAGGTGGACTTCGAGGGTCGCCACTGGTGACAACGGGCGCCACACCAGACCGGCCGGCAGGCCGGGCAGCGCGGACTCGCCGATGACGGACACGGCATCGCCCCGTGCGACGGGCATGTGCGCTGCGTCGAAGGAGAGTTGCCGCTCGCTCAGCCGCGGGCTGATCCCGGCTCGTACGAAGATCTCGGTGATGGCGTCGTAGTGTCCGGGGTTGTCGGCGCGTGCGTGCAGGAGCACCGTCTCGTCGGTGAGTGCGGACACGTCGAGGGGATCGCGGGAGCCGACGGCCAGGGGGTGGTGTTCGGCCATGAGGATGCCCTGGCGCTCCAGTCGCACCAGGGTGCGGACCAGTTGCGGGGTAGGGGGAGGGCATCGGACCAGTCCGGCGTTGAGAGTGCCGTCGGCGACGCCGGCCAGGATCTCGGGCGTGGGCAGCAGCCGGGTGCTTGTGGTGATGCCGGGGTGAGCTTCGGCGAACGCGGCGAGCAATGTGGGTGCGGTCTCGTAGCCGGTGCTCGCGCTGTAGCCGAAGGACAGCGTGCCGCTTTCACCGGCTGCGAAGCCCCGGACGTCTTGCCAGAGCCGGTCCGCTTCCTCGCACAGGGCGCTACCTCGTGCCATCAGCACCCGCCCGGCCTCGGTGGGCTGGACGGACTGCGTGGTGCGGTCCAGGAGACGTACCCCCAGTTCCGTTTCGAGCTGGCGTATCTGGCGGCTGAGAGCGGGCTGCGCGACGTGCAACTGCTCAGCGGCGCGGGTGAAACTCCGCTCCTGAGCGACGGTGAGGAAGTAGCGAAGACGACGAAGGTCTGCCATGCCGGGCACCCTACAACAGCCCTGAGCTGCACCTATACCGGTTTGATATGAGTTTTGCGCGAACAGGTCTTTCCCTTCGCCGCACCCGTCTTCCTAGGGTTCAGGGCGTCGGAGCGCACGCCACCTGAAAGAGGCTCACCTCATGAACACGCACCACACCACGGATGCCAGCAAGGCAGTTGTCCAGGCCTACATGGACACTCTGATGCAGGGCGACATGGACGCCCTGCGCGCCTTCTTCGACTCGGACACAACCTGGACCCTCGCCGGCGATCTGCCGCTGTCGGGAACGTGGACGGGACCGGACGAGATCCTCGGTGAGTTCGTGCCGGCGATGCTGTCCCGGCTGGTGCCGGAATCGATGGAGTTCGAAATCGAGGGTCTCCTCGGGGAGGGAGAGCATGTCCTGGCCGAGTGGAACACCCGAGGCCTGGCGCGAGCGGGAGGCCGCTACGACCAGCACTGCCTGGCCATTTTCACGATCCGCAACGGCAGGATCACGGCGGTACGCGAACACCTCGACACCCTGCACGCCAAGACGGTCGTCTTCGCCTGAACCCCGCCCGACCACCCACCGAACTGCTATACCGCGCCAGGAGCTGTAACCCATGAAGGCCATGGTGTCCTCACCCGCCAACGACAGCGCCGAGCCGGTTGTCCTCGGCGAGGTTCCCGAGCCCGAACCCGCCCCCGACGAGGCACTCATCGCGGTGGAGGCGTACTGCGTCAACCGCGGCGAGACCCTCCAGCTCGACGGCGGGCTCGACCGGCGCCGGCCGGGCTGGCGCCCGGGCAAAGACGTTGCCGGCACCGTCCTAGGCGCGGCGGCCGACGGCACCGGGCCCGCCGCGGGCACCCGCGTGGTGGCCCATCCCCCTGCCCACGGCTGGGCCGAACGCGTCGCCGTGTCCACCGCAAACCTTGCCGAACTGCCCTACAGCGTCGACGCCGTGACCGCCGCGGCCCTCCCCCTCGCCGGGATCACCGCGTTGCGGCTTCTGCGCACCGCCGGACCGCTTGCGGGCCGTCGCGTCCTGCTCACCGGCGCCAGCGGGGGCGTGGGCCACTACATCACCGAGCTCGCAGCCGCCTGCGGCGCACACCTCACCGCCGTCAGCGGCACAGCCGAACGGGGAGCACGGCTGCTGCAGCTCGGGGCCGCAGAACTGATCACATCGGTGGACGACGCGAAAGGTCCGTTCGACGTCGTTCTCGAATCGGTGGGTGGTGTGAGCCTGCCGTCGGCTCTGGCCCAACTGGCCCCGGGCGGCCTCCTCGTGTGGTTCGGGCAGGCCAGCCGCCAGCCCGTCACCCTTAACTTCTTCGACTTCTTCAAAGGCCCGAACCAGGCCCGTCTCGCGCACTTCGACTACACAGCCTCCGATCCGACGTACGGCAAGGACCTGGCCGCCTTGGTACGACTGGTAGCCGGCGGCCGCCTGCACCCCGAGATCGGCACCGTCCGCGACTGGAGCCACACTCCCGGCGTCATCGACGACCTGCGCGGCCGAAAGATCCGCGGCAACGCAGTCCTGACCGTCAGCTGACCGCATGCCGAGGCCCGGGGACCGGCCGGCCGGTACCGTTGGCAGTCGTTGTGCACACGGAGCCGAAGTGAGAGGAGTCGTTCCGGACCTTGCGGCCACTTGTGTCGTATGACGACTTCGACGGAACCCTCCGCGTACGGCGCGGAACTGGCGAGCGGCAAGTTCGTCGACTACACACATGTGCTGTGGATGGACATCATCCTCAACATCACCTGGCTCCTGGCCGTCATCGGTCTGCTGTCCTGGATCACCTGGGGCTTCCTGGAACGTCGGCACGGCATCCGCGGCGCGGTACGCAGACACGACGCCAGGGGCGGCAGGATGCCCGGGCGACGGGTGACCACCCGGACCGCGCTCGCCGTGCTCTCGGTGGCCGGCTCTTCTGTGCAACTGGGCTTCGGTATCGCTCTGTGGGGCCGATCCGGCGAGCAGGGCGACAGCGCAGGGCTGCTCGTGATCTCCGGTGGTCTCTGCCTGGCCGTCTGGTTGTTCGCCGGGGTGTTCTGGCGCCCGCGCAAGTGGCGTGCCGTACCGGAGGAAGCGACCGGAGGGCCTGCTGAAGACTCGGAAGAGTCCGACAGCAAGGAACCTTCGGGACGGGCCGCCGCAGGTGCCGACCCAACCGAGCCCGTTCAAGGCAGGTGACCCGCGTCGAGGGCGTCCTGGCGGCTCGGACAGCCATCACCCACCCGGAGGGACCGACTGTCCCTGTTCGTGCGCGTGTCGCCGCCCAACTGTGCACGGCCCACGCTACGGCTGCTGGAAGACCGCGCTGACGCCCGAGGCTTCCTTGCGGGGGGCAAGCGCTAGTTGATATCCCGACTGGAGGAAAAGATGGCATTGCGCGATTCACGCAAGCCTGGAGCATGGCTCTATTTTGGGATACTGTCCGTGAGTTTTGCCGCTCTAGTCATTACATTGGTGCGACAGCAGTGGGTGTACGCCGTCCTCAATGTGATTACTCTTTCGGCTTTCCTGTTCCTGATTATCAGGAACAGGAAAGCTTCCGCGAGTCGTTGATTTCAGTCGGCGGTCCACTGGCGTAGCTGACGTGCGATGGAGGCGGCGCCTCGCACACCGGAGGCGGCGTCGCGCACCAGCTCGGCGGCCGCCTTGACGGGATAGTCCAGGTGCCGCTCGTGGAGCATGAGGTAGGCCTCGGTGGCGTGCCAGGCGAAGGCCGCGTTGGAGTGCTCAAGACACGGCAGCCGCGCCAGGGTCTGCAGGAGAGCTGCCGCCTTCAGGTTCAGCGACCCGTAGACGTCGTGCTCCAGGGCGCGGGCGTTCACCCGGCCGACGGCCGCATACAGCGGCCCCAGGTCATCGACCTGAGGATCCCCCTCCAGCAGCTCGGCGGCATGCAGCAGAAAGGACACATCCAGCGCATGCCGGTCGGACTCGCTCACGCGGCGCGCCCCTGCGCGCCCGCATCCGCCTCGGCGCGCGCGGCCCGTTCCGCCGCCCGCTGCTCCGCACTGGGGTCCAGGTCGGTGAGGTCCTTGAAGGCTTCGCCGCTGCGGGCCTGGGAGGCCTGGAACGCGGCCAGGAACGTCTTCTCGACTGCGGTCGCCCTGTCGACGGCGGCCCGCAGGATGTACTCCTGCATGCTCACCCCCTCCTGCCGCGCCGCGGCTTCGATCGCCGCTCGCTGGCCGGGGTCGGGGAACCGCAGGTTCAGGGCTTTCGGGTTGCTCGCCATGGTACCGATGGTACTACCGGCCCCTGCGGGCTGGGCAGAGCATCTGCCTGCAATCCGGGTGCCGGCACCTCGTCCAGCATCCTCGCCATGGTCGTGCGGGACCGCTCTGTTCCGGTCGACCCGTGGGGGCGGTGGGCGGATCCTGGATTCATGAACGGCACACGCACAACCGTGATGGCCCGTCTGTCGGTCGCTGTCGCGATGACTGCATGCCTCCTGAGCAGTGGAGCCGGCGCGGTGGTGGCCGCAGCGACGCCGTCGGCGGACACGGACTGGGGAGACACCAAGAAGTGGGACGGTGGCCTGGAAGTCACTGTCTCCCAGCCGGTGAAGTTCACGCCGTCCGCGTACTCGATCGGGCACGAGAGCGGCAATCAGGGCGTGAAGTGGCGGATCAAGGTCCACAACGGCACCGATGAGGCGTTCCAGGGCGCGCTGATGACGGTGTATGTGAAGGCCGGCAGCGACGGTCACACATGTGAGCAGATCTTCGACGGGAATCTCGGCGCCGGGATCACGGGCAGCGTGTCTCCCGGCGCCTCGGGATCGGCCGAGTTCGCGTTCGACGTCCCGCGCGGGCAGCTCAGCAAAGTCGACCTTGAAGTGCAGCCCGATTTCCTCGGTGACGGCAAGCACTGGGTCGGCGAGGTGAAGTAGATTCAGCTTCAGTGCCCAGAATCGGACACGGTGCGTGGCAGGCGCGGCAACACCGCGAGCGCAGGAGAGTGGTCCACCGGGATCGCGGCCGCCCGGCTGACCAGGACAGAAGGGGCCCGGCGCAATCGGCGCGGGCGTGTCGAGTGAGAGCGCACCGCTCCTGGAGTGAACCCTGATGCGTAAAGCCGAGTGATCCTTCGTCCTCGCCTTGAACCTGCGGCGTCGACCTACACCTGCGGGGCGGTTCGTTCGACGACGCTCTGAAGGTGGGCGGGGACGCCGCGGTGGCGCACCTCCACGGGCGCGCACTGCTGGGACAGGAGCGGATGGCGAGAGCCAAGGCACGCCATCAGGGCCGGCCGGGCAGACCTACTGGCGCGCTATGCGGTGCCGTTCACCGGCCCGGCGGGCTCTGTCCATCAGGCGGTCGCGGGCCCACCACCACAGCAGGACCACGGGAGTGGCGAGCAGTGACACCAGCAGCGCCTTGTCCCATCCCAGCGGGTCTGCCGCGCCGAACCGGAGATACAGCACTCCAGCCACGTAGAGGCCGATGGCGAGGAGACCGTACTTCACAGGCTTCGAAAGGCTCATTGCCCCCAACTACCCCTCTTACAGAAGGGCATGGGGTGTGGGGTGCGCGGTGTCGCCACGGTTCACCGACCAGGGATGCCCTGGCCGCCAGGCGGTGCTGCCTTCGGGAGGGGGCCAGGCCCCGCGGGTCTCACCGGCGCCGGCTTCGGTTCGTGTGCTCGGCATCGGCAGGTGTCCGAATGGAGCGGCAATCAGATCGGTTGCTCCCGAGTGGTGTTGTGGTCTCGGATGCGGTGTTAAGGCCGCTGTGTGCTTCGAAAATAGTTTCGTGTGCCCTGCCTCCGGAGGTCTATGCATGTTGCACACATCACACGGAGAGCGCTTTCCGAAGACAAGGCGCACGCGAGTCGCGACAGCCTGTCACTACGCGGGTGCAGATGGCTTGTTGCCTTCATTGTGAAGGCAACAGGCGGCATATTTCATTGATTGACGGTCTGTTACCTGACTACTGTCGGTGGTGGTGCCGCTGGAATATGCGGTTCCGGTGGGGCGTGTGGTGAAGATGGGAAGGCGCACCGGCTGGTGCGTCTTCCATTGCGCGAGTCGCCCGGTCGATGTGTCGGGTGGCTGGGGGCTGCGCGCTTTTCCGAGGGGGTTGTGCACGTGAGACGTGCGCGTATGACGGGGTTTGCTGTGGCTGCGGCGACAGCGTTGTCAGTTCTGGGTGGCGGGGTGGCCTCGGCTGCGACGGGGCCGTCGCAGACGGCCCAGCAGCGGGCGGCCAATGAGGCGGCGGGGGCCGCGGGTACGGAGGCGGGCAACCCGCTGAGCAGCACGGCGACGGCGGCCGGGGTGTGTTCGGATGCCGCGCAGATCGGGACGACGGAGTACATCTACCGGGGCTCGGAGACGATCGCCTCGGTCAAGCAGTTCTACTCGGCCAAGTGCGACGAGAACTATGGCTACGTGTGGGTCTGGAAGTCATTCCTGGACAAGAAGGTCAATTTTGATGTGACGGTCGGGGTGTGGTCCTACAAGCGCAACTCGCTGGTGGGCCGCAAGGACGTCTTCGGTACCCACTCCCAGGAGTTCTGGGGCAACGCGGCCAAGACGGCGGACGAGTGCACCTCGGGCGACGGCACGATGAGCATTCCCAATGATCCGTCGCCGCTGCACACCCGCACGTCGCAGCGCTGCTGACACACGCCGTCTTATCGGCCTGGCGCGACACGGCCGGCCATCACGTACGACCTCATCAAAGCAGGGCGGGGCGGCACCCATGCAGGGGTGCCGCCCCCGTAGGCCCTGCTCCGCTCCGCTTTCATCCAACGCATCGGAGAGACCTTCGTGAATCCTCGCATGCCCGCATTCCAGCGGCGCAGACACTGGCTGCCGCTGTCGATCCTGGCCGCTGCCACCGCGACGGCCACCATGGCCACGGCCGTTCCCGCCATCGCTGGCCCGGCCTCCGCCCCGGCCCGTGCCGCGGCGTCCAAGCAGGCCCCCTCACCCCTGGGCACGACGAAGGCCCCGGCCAGCACCGCGCTCAAGGCGACCGGCAAGGCCGGACAGCCGGTGGTCGAGTCGGCCGCCGCCGACCCCGGCTTCTACGCCCTCGGCATCGGGCAGGTGCCGTGGTCGGAGTTCTACTCCGCGCAGCTGTCCGACGGGGTGAGCGCGCAGGTCAACTACGGCAACGGCAACCTGCTGGTGACCGTGGACGGCTTCGACATCGCGGATGCCGGGCCGGGCCTGGCCTACGGCAACACCTTCAACAGCCTCAACAGCGTCGGCTGGAACGCCACCTCCGGCGCCGACTACCACGTGGAGGAGCCCACCCCCAACGGCGTCTCCGTCGAGGGACCGACCGGCACCGTGGGAGTCTTCGCCCGCTCCGGCTCGTCCCTGACCCCGGCCCGCGGCTACAAGCAGGACCTGACCGAGGCCTCGGACAAGAAGTCCTTCACCCTCACCAGCCGGCGCACGGGGGAGAAGACCACCTTCTCCCGCTCGGGCACCACCGGGGTGGCGCGGGTGTCGAAGGTGGAGGACAAGAACGGCAACGCCACCACCATCACCTACTCGGGCAGCTTCACCTCGAAGATCACCTCCGCGTCGGGGCGGACACTGTCGTTCACCAACGACGGCAAACACATCACCAAGGTCACCGACAACACCGGCCGAACGATCAGCTACACCTACACCGGTGATCTGATCAAGACGTTCACCGACACCGACGGCAAGACGACCACCTTCGACTACGACACCTCCAACCGCCTGGTCAAGGTGACCACGGCGGAGGGCCGGCAGACGAAGTTCACCTGGGACAGCGCCAAGGTCGCCTCCATCACCCGGGTGGTCACCAACACCACCGGCGCCGGCAACACCACGGCCTTCCGCTACATCCTGCCCCCCGACAACAACCCCGACGCCGAAGGCGTGGTCCGCGTCACCGACCCACGCGGCAAGAACACCCTCAAGACCGTCGACGGGTACTGGCGGACCAAGAAGACCGAGGACCCCCTCGGTCACACCCGCTCGAAGTCCTGGGGCCCGGACAACGACATCGCCACCGCCACGGACGCGATGGGCGCCTCGCCGGAGGACGGCAACGTCACCAGCTACAAGTACGACAGCGCCTTCAACCCCACCACCGCCACCCTCCCGACAGGAGCGTCGGCGACATCGACGTGGGTGAAGAAGGGCAGCGGCTACTTCCCCGAGACGGCCACCTCGGCCTCGGCCGAGAAGACCACCAACGGCTACGACACCTCCGGCAACCTCCTGACGTCGACCGACTCCACCACCAGCGGCACCGGCGCGAAGTGGACCTTCGACTACAACCCCAAGACGGGGACCATGGAGTGCGGCGGCCTGCCCGGCCAGAAGTGCAGCGCCACCGACCCGCGGGACCACAAGACGACCTACGAGTACGACCCCAAGGGCAACCTGACCAAGGTCACCCCGCCGTCCCCGCTCAAGCCGATCAGCTACACCTATGACGACCTCGGCCGGCAGAAGACGATGACCGACGGCCGCGGCACCACCACCACCTACACCTACGACAACCGCGACCGCATCAAGACCCAGAACGCCGACTCCGCCAACGCGACGTTCACCTACGACGCCGACGGCAACCTCAAGACCCGCACGGCCCCCGGTGGCACGTCGACGTTCACCTACGACGAGCAGAACCGCGAACGCACCCGCGCTCTGCCCGGCACCCCGGCCACATCGATCACCTACGACGCCACCGGCAACGTCGCCACCGCCGTCGACGCCGCCGGCACGGTCACCTACGGCTACGACGACGCCAACGAGCTGACGTCGGTCACCGAACCCGGCGGCGCGAAGACCAGCTTCACCTACGACAACAACGGCGACCGCACCAAGACCACCTTCCCCGGCGGCACCACCCAGAGCGTCACTTCCGACGACTCCAGCCGCCCCACCAAGATCGAGGCAAAGGCCGGATCCACGACGCTGTCGTCGATCTCCTACGACTACGCCAACTCCGGCAAGGACACCGACAAGGTCCGCAAGCGCACCACCGACGGCGCGGCCCTGGCCTACACCTACGACACTCTGGGCCGTCTGACCAAGGCCGTGGAGACCAAGTCCGGCTCCACGACGGCCGGCTGGTCCTACTGCTACGACAAGGCCGGCAACCGCACCGGCCGCTCCACCGGCACCACGCTGCCCTCCTCCTGCGACGACGCCGAGCAGAAGGCCGTCTACAACGACGCCGGTGAGCTGACCTCGTTCGACGGCAACGACGCTTTCACCTACGACGGCGCCGGCAACGAGACGTCGGCCGCGAGCCCGACGGGCACCCGCACCGCGGCATCGTGGACCCCGCACAACCAGCTCGGCGCCTACACCCAGTCCGGTTCTACGACGGACCAGACGTACG
>NZ_QLLY01000033.1 GCF_003259365.1 Streptomyces sp. PsTaAH-137 | reverse complement strand
CCCTCATTCCACTGGTCCGAGGCATCCCGCCCATCCGCTCCCGTCGCGGCCCCCGACGCCGCCGACCCGGCAAACTGCACGGCGACAAGGGCTACGACTACTCCCACCTGCGGCGCTGGCTGGCCTCTCGGGGGATTCGCCATCGCCTTGCCCGAAGGGGCATTGAGTCATCCAAACGGCTCGGCCGACACCGCTGGGTCGTGGAACGCACCATGTCCTGGCTGTCCGGCTGCCGACGTCTCCACCGCCGCTACGAGCGCAAACCAGAACACTTCCTCGCCTTCACAGCCATCGCTGCGACCCTCATATGCCACCGCAGACTCGCCAAGTGAAATGACGTCTTACTACGCCGTGGTGAAGGGGTGGCCGACGGCGGCTGGCCTGGTCGAGCACTACTTGGACGCGAGCGGAAAGCCCGTCGAGGTCGAACCGCAGCAGATGATGGACGAGATCCCGGCCTTCCGGAAAGGCGTCGCGGGCACACTGGACGACGACGTCCGAAAGCGTGGCGACGGGCCGTTCAGCACCGAGTGGTCCTCGACCGCGCCCGATCCTGCGGACGGCGACAGCAGCACGGAGTGGTTCTACACGCTGACCCACTTCCAGTACCGGCTCGTCGGAGAGAAGGAGGGGGACGAGATCACGTACCACGTCGAGGTCAAGAAGCGTTATGACTGGGGCATCCCCAGCGAGCACCGGGCCACCGTGTCCGGGGGCGGACCCGGGCCGACCGGCATGGACCTAGAGCAGGCCGACATCGCCCATCTCCACAGCGCCGGAACCGCCCGGGACTTTGACGTGTCCGGTTCCTCCGGCGACGTATGAACGGTCGGCGTGTGGGGTTGTCCAAGTCGTCCGAGGAGTTGCGGGGCGAGGCCCGCAGCCACGGAGGGGACTGCGAAAGCCGCACACGTACCGGAAGTTCCCTGAAGAAGATCGCTCTCTGGGCCGGTCTGGTCCTCTGCGTCGCCTTCATCGCCTGGGTGGCATGGGGGTTTCTTGAGTTCAACCACGATGTCGACAACCCCAAAGAGGGTGGCTTCTCCGGCTGGCAGTGCGATGCGGGGCGCGACTGCGCTTCGTGAGGGCTTTGTGTAGGTAAGGGGGCGCCGAGCCGCCTGGCGGTGGAACGCCACGGGTACGAGTGGGCGGCATGGGACGCCTCATATCCGGCTCCCAACGACACCCGGGCGGGATCTACATCGTGGGGTCCGAAACAGCACCCGAGCGAAGCCTCGCCGATCACGCGTGACCCGGCCCTCGCGCCCGTGGTCCGCCAACAGAGCACACGGCGTCCTCACGGTCGGTGTGCTCCGCGACGACGTCGAGGACCAGCCCCCGCAGGCCGGGTCCAGTGCCTCGGCCTTGTGATTCGCAGGGATCGCACGGTACCGCGGCAGCACACCTACAGAGTGAGTCAACCAGCGGCCCGCCCTGGCCTCACCACGTGCCGACTTTCCGCCCGCGCGGGTGAACCCGGTTCGGATGAAGGCGATTTGAAGAGCCGGGTCCCCCTACGAAGATCATGACCAGCCGGGATCTTCAGAACGGACCTCATGCGCCTCATCGCCGCAGCCGCCGCCACTTTCGCCCTCCTCGCCCCCCACGGCTCTCGCCCACGCCGCACCCGCCCCGCCGGCCGGCGACCCCGGGCAGACCATCACCGGGCCCGTCAGCAAAGCCCTCGCCGCACTGCCCACCCGGGCCGCGGACCGCACCGGCTACTAGCGCACCAGCTTCCACCACTGGATCGACGCCGACCACGACGGCTGCAACACCCGCGCCGAAGTCCTCAAGCGTGATGCCGTCGTCGCACCCGAGCACGGCGAACACTGCAAACTCACCGGCGGCCAATGGCTCAGCCCCTACGACGACCGCACCATCAACGACCCCCACGGGCTCGACATCGACCACCTCGTCCCCCTCGCCGAAGCATTGGATTCCGGCGCCTCCCAATGGTCCGCCGCCGAACGCGAGGCCTACGCCAACGACCTCGACGACAAACGCGACCTCATCGCCGTCTCCGCCGCCTCCAACCGCGCCAAGGCCGACAAGGACCCGGCCGACTGGCTGCCCCCGGCCGCCGGCTACCGCTGCCAGTACGTGACCGACTGGATCGCCGACAAAACCCGGTGGGGAATGAGCATCGACACCACCGAGAAGACCGCCCTCCTGGACGGCTGCCCCGACCAGCCCATCACCGTCACCCTCGCCCGATAGGGGCCCGGGAGCCAGGAGAATGGCCCGCTCCGAAGCCATGATCCACCTGGCCATGACCGATCTGATGGCCCGCCGCATCACCGGCGAGAACACCGGGGCGCTTCACCGAGTTGGGCGTGATGGAGTACGTGATCTTCATCAGGCTGCGTCGAGAACCCATCCACGCGGGCGCCGAGCCACTCCCGTCGAATCTGGATCGCACCCTGCGGACGGGATGTTCAAGCAGCCGCTGAACGGGATCCCCACGCCCGCGACTACGGACCCGCGGCCCAGCAGTTCCCAGGGGACGCACACCAACTGGTGCAAATCCTTTTTCAGATCACATACCCCCTGCATGGCGCTCTTTTGGCATATGTAAAGGTTATCCCAAGGGCACCGGTTACAGGTGTCATCTCCTGCCTGTGCCGTGATGTCCGTGGACGCGTTCCATGCATTCAGGACATCCCGTCGTGTGCAGGCATCTGATCAAGACCAACTCAGGAACACATGTGAACAACGCCAGACGCCATCGCGCCTCCGTGGCCTCGGGGATAGCCTTGCTGACCGCCGGCGCGGTCCTCCTCGCCACCCCGCACGTCGCACTTGCGGACAGCTCGTCAGCCAGGGCCGACGTGCAGGAGGACCAGGCGATGACGGAGCTGGAGAAGGCTCTTGAGACCTTCACCGGCAAGCCGATCGACGAAGCCGAAACCGTCGAGGCGGCACTGACTGCCGCAGCAGTCCAGAGCCACAAGGTCGAGGTGCTGCAAATGCGCACCGAGACCGACACCACCTTCGCCAACCCGGACGGCACGCTGACGACCGAGATGGCCGCAGGCCCCATCCGGATGGTCGAAGACGGCAAGTGGGTTCCAGTCGACCTCGACCTTCAACGCACCAAGGGTGGCGACGTCGAGGCCAAGGCACATCCCGAGCATCTGAGGATCGCGGGCAAGGAAGGTGCGCTGCCCACGTCGGTCGAGGCTGTGGCCAAGGCTGCTCCCTCTCAGGCCAGGGAGCTGGTCTCCCTGGGGCATGGGCGCAGCCGACTCGCCCTGAAGTGGAAGGGCGGCCTGCCGGCTCCCGAGCTGTCAGGCAACGTGGCCACCTACAAAAACGCCGTCCCCGGCGGTGACTTGATCGTGGAGGCCACCCGTACCGGGTTCGAGCAGAACCTGAAGCTGAATCGGGCTCCGGAGAAGGGAGCGCCGATGGTGCTGCCGATCACGGTTCCTGACGGCACCAAGGCGGTGCGGAACGCGGATGGATCCGTCACTTTCACCGATGCTGACGGCGAGAAGTCCGCGGTGATGCCGTCGCCGGTGATGTGGGACGCTCAGCGCGACCCGCGGTCGCTGGAGCGCACCAACAGGCACGCCGTCGACATGAAGGTCTCCCAGTCCGGCAATACCGTCACCCTCGCTCTCACCCCCGACACCGACTGGCTCAACGCCGCGGACACGCAGTATCCGGTGACGATCGATCCTGCCGCCGATGTCCTGGACGTCCTCTTCGACACGTTCGTTCAGGGTGGTGACGCCACTGACCAGTCCGCCAACACCGATCTCAAGATCGGCTGGCCCGGCGACTATGAAGGGTCCACCAAGCGCACCGCCCGGTCGTTCCTAACGTTCAACTCGGCAGGCTTTGCCGACTCTCTGGTCTCCAAGGCGAACCTGAAGCTGTGGAACTACCACTCCTGGTCGGCCGAGGCACGGGGCTGGGAAGTGTGGGCTGCGGACCCGGCGAACAAAAACACCCGCTGGACGAAGCAACCGGCGATGAAGGAGAAGATCGCTACCTCCACACAGACCAAACCCGCCACCAGCCCGGGATGGGTAACCGCCGACATCACCAAACTCGCCCAGACCTGGTCCTCCGCCAAGGCCACCAGCGGATCCATCGCGCTGAAGGCGGCGGACGAGTCTGACACCTACGGCTGGAAGCGCTTCTACTCCGCCGAGGCAGCCAACCAGGATCAGGTCCCGACGCTCGAGGTCACCCACAACTACCGACCCGGAACCGGCGCAAACCTTCAGGCCGGCAGCCCCTTCATCTCCTCTGGCGGCATCTTCAAGGTCAACTCCACGACGCCCACGCTGAGGGCGTCGATGGCGGACACCAACCCTGACGACACTGTCCAGGGAACCTTCGAGGTCACCGACGACGCGACCGGAAAGGTCGTCACCACCGTCAACTCGCAGAAGGTCCCCGGCAACACCACAGCATCGGTCAAGATCCCGACAGGCAAGCTGACCTCCGGCAAGACCTACAGCTTTCGCACGACCGCCTTCGACGGCACTCACTACACCACCGGCTGGTCCTCACCGGTGAAGTTCTACGTCGACACCGCCTGGAAGCTCACCGCCGCGGAACAGTCCCTCGGTCTGGCCAACTCCTACTCCGAAGCCGCCGACATCACCGCGGCGACATCCTCGGACGACAAGTACGCCGCCATCGCCGCCACGGACGAGAACATCGTCGGCGTGCCGTGGAACGGCGAGGGCGGCACCATCGACGTCCAGAACGACAAGATGCCGACCAAGCTGGGACTGCCTGCGGCCGACAGCAAGGGCACTGTGATCGGCGGCAACGTCGTCTACACTTCCACCGGCCCGGTCGACACCGTCGTGCAGCCCACCGTGGATGGCGGCAGCCGCACTCTTCAGATCATCAAGAACAGCACTGCCCCGCACGACTATGAGACCAGCTTCACCGTTCCAGCCGGCATGAAGGCAGTGGCACACGACGACGGATCTGTCTCTGTCCTGCCCAACGACGACAGCAAAGAAGAAGCGGGCTTCTTCGAGGCGCCCTGGGCCAAAGACGCACAGGGCAACGATGTACCGACCAGCTACAAGGTCGTCGGCAACAAGCTCGTACAGCACGTCGAATTCGCTGCTGGCTCCCAGTTTCCCATCGTGATCGACCCGTCCTGGTGGTCCACCGCCTGGAAAATCACCAAGTGTGCCGCGTCCATCGCCAGTTTCATCTACGGCTGGACGCCCCAGGGCTCCAGCAAGAAGATCATCGTGGCTGTGCGACTGATCAAGAAGATCGGCTTCAAAAAGACCGCCAAGCTCATCCAGACGTGGAAGAAGCGCCGCAAGCTCACCGCAGATGGCCGCAAGATCGTCGCAGCGATCATGGGCTACAACGGCATCCAGAACAACTGCAAGTTCTAACAGAGGCCCCAGATGCTGATCGCCCTGATCTTCACGCTCGCCGAAACGGCAATCCTGATCACCTACACGGTGCGCCGGGCCAAGGGAGCTGAGCTGCCGGCCCTGAACGCGGTGAACGTCAGGAATCTGCTCCTCGCAGCCATCGCCACAGCCCTTGGATACGTGGTTACTCACCACTACGACCTCAGCGGGGCCGACGTGGTGCCACTCGTTGTCCTGGGTTGCGTACTGCCGACGCAGACAGGTACCGCGCTGGGCCACACATCCACCTTCTGGGCCCGACTGACATGGCTGCCCGCCGCTCTCGGCGGCCTGGCCGTCGGATCAGTCGATCCCAACGCACCCTGGCCCTGGTAGGAGGCCAAGGGCTCTGACCTAGAAAGCGGTCCGCCGTGCCAGGGTGCGTAACTGCCCGGCACGGCGGGGTCGTGAGATCGCCCAGCGGGATCAGCACGACTGCGCGTCCCGCCACCCGTCCGGGCAGGGCCGCAGCCGCGACGCGCTCCTCGGCCGGGCGCACGGTGCCACCCTGTCGCTGAGCGCCTCATGCACCAAGACCTGCAAGGCCAGCGAGAAGTTCCCGAAGATGACGGTGTGCGTGGGCCAGAGGGCCAGAGGGCCACGCCAACGATCACTTACCACGATTCGACGACGTCGCAGAACGCCTACGGGGACGGGCTGAACAGGCAAGGCTTCCCTGCGGGGTGCCGTGACGCGAGTGCGCTCAGGCGGCTGTTGATCTCGGTGACGGTGGGGAAGGCCGCGATGTGCGGGACGGAACCTCGACGATCAGGTCCTCCGGCTCCCACTCCTGCCGCATCCCTGGCTCCCTCCGGTCGCCATTCAGCCTGAACCCACGGGTGCACCGGTCTGCTTCAGGTCGGTAGACCCGTGGGTTCGGTTGGAACACGAGGGTGCTGCGTGAGTCGAAGAGCTTCGGTCGTGACATCGGCGTCGACCTGCGCCTGTGTTCTGTCGCCGTATTCGAGGACGTCGTAGTCGTCGTCCAGGTTGGCGAGTTGCTCGCCCAGAGGCAGCTCGTGCCCGAAGCGCTGATGGATCCTGAAGGCCAGCTCGCGTGGCGTCAGTTCGCCGGCCAGCATCCGGGCGGCAAGTGCTCGCGCCGCGGCTTCCTGTCCGGCAACGCTGCCCGTTGGGTGGAAGGTGAGGCCGAGTTCGTCGAGTGCAGGGGGAAGGAGGTCGGGGACGTCGTAGTCCGCCTCCGCGCGCGTGCACGCGGCCAGGATCCGTAGGGCAGGACTGTCGAGGCCGGCAACGAGTGCATCACAGGCAGCGGTTACGACGTCGGTTGCGCGGATCTCGCCCATGCTCCAGAGCACAGCGCGGTCCTGAAGCTCGCGGGCGGCTGATTCGGTCGACTGCATGGGGCCATGATCTCGTCATGGGATTAAACAGGTCGAGCGGGTTTCACTGCGATGCCTGCTCGGCTTCTTCGTCCAGAAGCGCTCGTGCTGAGTCCGCGTAGCGGATGGCGGTCTTCTCGTCGATACCGAAGACGAGTGCGAGGTGGAGAGGGTCGGCGCCATGGGTGAGGGCCTCTTCGAGCTGACGGTCAACGCGGAGCCTTTCCAGGGTGGCGGTGAGGTTGCGGGTGGCCCGAGTGGTCCAGAGCTTGCCAGCCGGGCCGAGTTCGACGGCTGTCTTCTGGGTGGTCAGCAGGTGGGGGTTGGCCGTGTTCGGCCAGCGGCTGTGTCGGTGGCCGAGCCAGTCCAGAACCGCACGACGGGTGAGGTCGTCGAGCGGGCGGACGTGGCCGGCCCGACCTGATCGATGCCTACACCTCTCCCACCCGCAGACTCCGGGACTTCCTGCGGTTCTTCCGCCGTACCACCCGATGGCACAGCGAAACCGGCACCACGCCCTTGTGGGAGCTGAACCAACTCCACCGCAGCGAAGCGGTGTTGGAGCAGCATTGGCGGGTGATGCCGTGCATGCTGCTGCACAGCGCGCTGATGGCCAGGGCCGTACTGCTCTGGGGCGAGCTGAACATCCGCCCGTCCTGGACCGAACAGGCCCGCCGCCAGCTGCCCGAGCTCGCCTGGGACAGCTCACGGGGCCGAGTCGGAGCACATGAGGCGGGAGCCATGCTCACCCAGGCACCCGCCAGGATCCCCGGCGCACAGTACGAGCCGGCCGACGCCGATTCCGGACTGCTCCACCTGGCCGGAGCGACCATCTGGCTACGCGCACGGTAGCCGTTCTTGAACATAGCCACCCGCAAGAGGGGCTGTCGGGACCCAGCTGACCGCGGGCATGTCGTACGTCTACTCGCGACGGGCTTTATCGCGTCGTTCTCCCTGGTGCCGTGGGCTGCCGCAGTGGCCCGGCGGACGACTACCCACGCAGTCTCTGTCCGGAGGCTGGGAACCATCTCACCACGGACGGATCGGGCAGACCCCTACGCGCCGCCCCTCGTCGTCTAGCAGGTGCCCCATCCTTTTCACGGTGCGGACGCCTAGGACGCGGTCGGTGACGGTGAGGCTTGGCGACTGGGCACAGGCCGCCGTCTCGCGCTGCTGCACCGAACCGATGTCGCGGACCCAGTAGGTGGCCAGCACGTTGGCGGAACCCGTGACGGCGGCCAGGAGCCGGCACTCCGGCAGCGTCGCCAGAGTGCGGTGCAGACGGTTGACGTCGTTCGCTGCGGCGTGTCCGCGGAAGGTGATGGACACCGGCAGTCCGGACACGACCGGGGCCATGTCACAGCGCAGCGCGACAACTCCGCTTGCGGTGAGCCGACCAAGGCGCCGGCGGACGGTGGCGGTGCTCCGCCCGGTCAGCGCCGACAGGTCCGTGAGCCGGGTGCGCCCGTCCTGCACCAGTGCGTCGAGGAGCGCATGGTCCAGCGGGCTCAGATCGAAGGCGCTCCTATTCATGGTGTCCGGGGTCTCGGATCGTCCCAGCGCCGAGAGCTGGTACGGGTCGAGGGATCCCAGCCGCCAACGGGAACCTTCGGCGTACAGAGATGAGGCGAACACACATTCCACGTCAAGTACATCGGGCAGGAGAGCGAGTTCTTCGTTGACGAACCGGTGCATGCCCGCGAGATCCGGCGTCAGCACGTCCAGCATCAGGTCGGCGTGTCCCGGGGCGAGCAGTTCAACGGTCACCGCCTCACGCAGCCGTGCCACCCGGTCGGCCAGCAGTCGGCGGGCGGCGGGAGCGCACCGCAGGAAGACGAAGGCGGTGCAGCCGCTGCGGGAGAACGAGGGTCCGGGCACCGCCGAGATCCAGGCCAGGCCCTGTGCGGTGAGCCTTTCCCACCGCCGGGCCAGTGTCACCGCAGAGGCGCCCAGCAGTGGTTCGAGATCTGTCCATGCCGCCCGGGGGTGCACTTGCAAGGCATGCACCAAGGAGAGATCCAGCTCGCTCACTACGCCCGGATCCAACAAAAGAGTCGCTCCCGCTGACGATTTCCGTCATTTTCCCGGCCTGCTGATCGTTCGGTTGCACTCTAGCCACCATCGCATTCCAACCAGGGGCCATAGGAAAGGAAGGTGAGACCGTGACGCCTGCCATCAGCCGGGGTCGTGGACTGATCGCGACGATGATCCTCATCGTGGTCTGCAGCGGTGTCGTTCAGGGATATCTGACCCCGCTGCTGCCCGTCGTGGGCACACACGTAGGGATCGGCGGCGTGGGTCAGAACAACCTGTACCTGCTCTCGCAGGTCGCCTTCGCTGTGCTGACCCCGCTGCTGTCGCGCTGGGGCGACACGTGGGGCCACCGGCGACTGCTCATAGCCGCCGTCACCATGGTCTCGGTCGGCTCCCTGCTCATCGCCGCCCGGCCGACCACCGCCACACTCGCTGTCGGCATGGTGCTGCAGAGCGCGGTGGTCGGCTTCTTCCCTCTCCTGGCCGGAATCCTACGCTCGCGTGCGCCCGAACACGGCCGGGCCGGCATGTCCGTGCTGGTCGGCGCGCTGCTCCTGTCCATCGGCGCCGGCGGCTTCGTGGCCGGGACACTCAGCGACGAACACGCCCTGGCCGGGCTGTGGACCGCAGTCCCCTTCTGCGCCCTGGCTGTCGCCGCCGCCCTCGCCCTGCCGACCAGTACCGCGCCGCGCACCGGCCGGTTCAACCTGCCCGCCGCGCTGTTGCTGACCATCGGGCTCGGCGCCCTCATCCTCGTGCTCACCGAGGGCAGTTCCTGGGGGTGGACATCCGCCTCCGCGCTGCTCACGCTCGCGGCCTCTCTGGTGCTGCTGAGCGTGTGGGTGCAGGTCGAACGGCGCTCCTCGCACCCGCTGGTGAACATTGCCATGCTGAGCAACCCCCGGCTCGCCGCGGTGAGCGCGCACACGTTCTGCCTCGCCTTCGGCGCCATCGGCTTCCTCGGCGCCAACGCCGTGTATCTCGGCACGGAACCGGACGGCCACGGCCTCGGCCTGGGTCTCGGCGCCCGGGCCATCTCCCTGGTGTCCCTGGGCATGGTCGCCGTCGGCTTCATCGGCTCCACCCTGACGCCCCGGCTGTCCCGGGCCATCGGGGACCGTGCCGTGCTCGCGGCCAGCGGCTGCGCCGGCGCCCTAGGCTTCCTCAGCCTGTGCCTCTTCCACGCCTCACTGCCGCAGTACCTGTTCGGTGCTCTGGTCGTGGGCCTGTCCACCGGCATGTTCGAAGCCGCCACCCGATGCCTGTCGGTGGAGGTCGTCAACGAGGCGGAGACCGCACTGTCGGTCGGAGTCAACGAGATGGCGCTCTCCCTCGGCGCGGCGATCGGCGCGGCCGTGATCGGCTCGCTGTGGGCCGGCCACACATCGGCCCGGGGCGCTGTGACGGGGGCGGGATACCAGTGGGCGTGGGCCGCCTGCGCCGGCGTAGCACTCGCCGGAGCCGCGATAGGCATGCTCTTCCGCGAGCGGCTCACCGCACCCACGTCACAAGCCGGTGCCGCCCCCGCGAGGAGTACGGCATGACCAGCACACCCGCCTCCCGACGAGAGAGCGCCCTCGCCCTTTCGGCCGCCACCGTCCGCAAGGAGCGGCACACGCTCATCGCGCTCAGCCACAGCCTGCACGCCGAACCCGAGACGGCCATGCGGGAGTACCGCTCGGCCGCCAAGATCGCAGCCATCGCCGACGACGCCGGATTCACCGTCACCCGCGAGGTGGCCGATCTGCCTACCGCCTTCGTCGCCACCTACGGGACGGGGGACTTGGTGATCGCCTTGTGCGCCGAGTATGACGCACTGCCCGGCATCGGACACGCCTGCGGACACAACGTCAACGGCGCCGCCTCGACCGGAGCCGCTCTCGCTCTCGCCTGCGTCGCCGACCTCGTCGGCATCACCGTGAAACTGATCGGCACGCCCGCCGAGGAGGACATCGGCGGCAAAGCACTGCTGCTGGCGGCAGGCGTCTTCGACGACGTCGCCGCCGCGTTCATGGCCCACGCCGCCGACGAGGACTCCGTCGGAGCCTCCTCACTCGCCATCGGCGCCTGGGACGTCGTCTACCACGGCAAACCGGCCCATGCCGCGCTCGCCCCCTGGAAAGGGGTCAACGCCCTGGACGCCGTCACCCTGGCCCGCACAGCCGTCGGACTGCTGCGCCAACAACTCCCCCCGAGCACCATGATCCACGACATCGTCCTCGAAGCCGGCACCGCGGTCAACGTCATCCCCGACACCGCCCGGGCCCGCTACGAACTGCGCGCCCGCACCACCGAGGACCTCGACCACGCCCGGCGCCGGGTAAGGGCCTGTCTCGAAGCGGCGGCCCTGGCCACCGGCGCCGAACTGCAACTCACCGCCCACGGAGCCGACTTCGCGGACCTGCGACAAGACGACTTTCTCACCGACGCCTACACCCGAGCAGCCCGAGCCCTGGGCCGCGCACCCGTCGACCGCCGAGGCGAGCTCATGGCCTCCACCGACATGGGCAACATCTCCCACCTCGTGCCCGCACTACACCCCACCATCGGCTACGACACACACGGCGCCCATCACCACACCGCACCCTTCGCCCAGTACGGCACCTCACCACAAGCAGACCGAGCAGTCCTCGACGCCGCCACCGCCCTCGCCCACACCGGCATCGAACTGGCCACCGACCCCACCCAACGCGACCGCTGCCTCCATCTGCTCGCCCACCGGAACACACCCTGAGCAACGACAAACCTCGTCCTACTGCCAAGAGGAGATGAGTGGAGCACAGGTGGCCGAACACCGCGAACCTCCACCCGCTGATCAACAACCAGACCGCCAACACCACCGGCCGCGCCAGCAGCCACTGGATCAGCGCTGCGATGCGTGGCCAGGACGCGACCCTGGAGAAGCTCCGCGTCGACCGCCAACGCGAAGAGGCCATGATCAAGGGCCCTGACCCACTCCATCTCGCGGAGGTATTCGGCCTCGACGAGAAGAGCGCGATGCGCTACGCGGACTACGCTCCCGCTCTCATGGAACGGCCCCTGGAAACCGGCCCCGCAACTTCACCACGAACCCACGGATCAACTCCTTGACACCGGGGCACCGACCCTACGGGGTCACGCCCTCCGGCCTTCCGTTCCGCGAACTCACGGAGGCGAGGGGTCAGCGGGTGGGTGGGACGAACTCGGGCTGGTCGAGCAGGCGCAGCCAGCTTCCATCAGGCTGGCGCCGGACGACCTGCGCTCGGGCGCCGACCCCGTCCTTCGGCGGGGTCGAGGTGAGGGCGATGTCACCGCTGATCAGTGTCGGCAGCGGCTGTTCCTGCTCGAAGCGGGGACGGTTGGCCAGCACCTTCTCCCATAGTGCGCGAATCGCCTTCCGGCCCACCGTCTGGTCGCCGGGCGGGTAGGCCATCACCGCACCCTCTTCGTAAAGTGCGGCGACCCCGGCCGCGTCACCGGCATTGGATCGTTCTACGAACAAGCGGGTGATGTCCTCAGGGCGCATGGCCTTCTCGTACTCCGACATGAATTCCTCCTGACGTCGGGCTCCGACGCTTCCCAGCGTGGCCGCCGACTGATCAGAAGTCCAACAGATGAATCTTCTGGAAACTAGAATCTTCAGTCATGGAGCTGAGGCAACTGGAATACTTCGTCGCGGTCGCCGAGGAACAGAACTTCACCCGGGCAGCCGACCGGGTGCGCATCAGCCAGTCCGGCGTCAGCGCCCAGGTCCGCCAACTGGAACGGGAACTCGGTGCCGAGTTGTTCGACCGGTCGGCCCGCACCGTCACCCTCACCGTCGCGGGAAAGGCCGCACTCGAACACGCCCGCGCCGCACTCGCCGCCGCTGGGGCAGTCGGCCAGGCGGTGGGCGAGGTGACCGGCCTGATCCGGGGTCGGCTCACCGTCGGGATGGTCATCGGCTGCACCCTCACCCCGTTGTTCGACGCCCTCACCGCCTTCCACCAGGCACATCCCGGTGTGGAGATCTCGCTGCTGGAGGACAGCTCGGACCGGCTCGTCGAGGGGGTACGCACCGGTGCAGTCGACCTGGCACTCATCGGGGCCGCAGCCGCCACCCCCGAGGGGCTGGACGCGCTGACCATCATCAGCGAGCGGCTCGCCGTGGCAGTCCCGGCCGGGCACCCCCTCGCGAAACAGCGGCGGGTCACCCTGCGCGACCTGGTCGCCCACCCGATCGTGTGCATGCCGCCCGGCACCGGCCTGCGCACGGTATTCGACCAGGCCTGCGCCGCACAGAACCTCCAACCCGCGATCGCGCTGCAAGCCAGCGCCACGGACGCCATCGCCGACCTCGCGGCCCGCGGGCTCGCCGTCGCCATCCTCAGCGACTCCATGGCTGCGCGCTACAGCGACCGGCTCACCGCCCGCACCATCGCTGACGTCGATACACCCGCACTGCTCGCCCTGATCTGGAAGAACACACACAGCCCAGGGATGCGTGAGCTGCTCGCGCACAGTCGGGAAGCATTCACCAAGCCCGGCCCCGCGACTTCCCCGTGAACCCACGGGTCAATCCCCTGACATCAGGGCGACAGACCCGTGAGTTCCCGCCGAAGTTCCCTCATTTTTCGCGAACTTACGGGCCTCTAGTACTCCAGCTGTAGATCGTGATCTTGCTCGTGGGCGTGGCCGAGTGCGCTGGTTGGCCACCGAGGGCCTCAGCTGGCCGATGTGTGTGTTGTGCCGAGGTGCCTGGGGCGTCGGGCCATCCCTGAGCCCGTCGGGACCGCAGCGGTGGGCGGCCCCGCAACCCAGTTGTCAGTGGTTGCACGTACGGTCTGCGCATGACTGATCAGTGGTGGGTGGGCGTGCGTCAGCGGGTAGAGGCGGCGGGTGCAGGGCCTTCCGGCAGCAAGGTGTTCGGGGCATTGGGGCACAGGTGGAACGTGGAGGACCCGCTTACCCGGGGCGAGCTTGCCGAACTCGAGGCTCAGACGGGCGTGCAACTGCCAGAGAAGTACCGGACCTTCCTGCTCGACGTCGGCGCGGGGGGCGCCGGCCCCGCGTACGGCCTGTTCCCGGTTCGGCGCGTGCAAGGCCGCTGGCGTTGGGAAGGCGACGGCGCGGACCTGGCTGACCTGTCGAGGCTTGCCGAGCCGTTTCCCGACCAGGGCCCGGACCCGAAGCTGCTCGAGGACCTTCTTGCCCAACGCCCTGAGGAAGAGGACTTCGACGACATCGAGGACTTCGATGACGCCATCGAGGCGTGGGACGAGCGGTGGGAGGTCATCATGTTCGCTCCGGAGCGCACCGCCGGCGCCATCGTGATTTCCCACCTGGGCTGCGCCCAGAGAGAATGGCTGATCATCAGCGGAAGCCACCGTGGCACGATCTGGTCCGACTGCCGGGTGGATGACGTAGACCTGGCCCCGCTGCTCGACGGCGACGGTACGCCGGTGACGTTCGCCCGCTGGTACACCGACTGGCTGGAGAAAGCCGAGCGCACAGCCCTATCGGCACCGTAGGCCCGTCGGCCTGTGCTGTTGGGCGTTGCGGTTGGCCAAACGGGCTGAGTAGGGCCCTCGGCCACAGTGAGGCCGGAGCGGAGACGCTGCTTCAAGGCTTGGGGCGCGCCGCTCTGTACGCCTCGTGCAGGGCTCGGCCGGCGCGCATCGGCCTAGTTGGCGGTCGCATTTCAAGCAGGTGATTCGTGATCGAGGTAGGCGCGCTACTCGTCCTGTCCCGCTTTCGGTAATGCGCTCATGAGGGTCCCCGTGATCCTTCATCTGACGTCGGTGGGTAAGCATTCCACAGCCGTCTGAAGGTTTGCTGGTGCCTTCCGGGCTCGTGCCGCGGCGCGGCGGAGCCGCCTGCCGTTGCGGGGGTTGGCAGGCGGCTCCTGTGGGACCTCTCCAGGGTCCGGGGAGAGACGAGCCGCCGACGGCTCCAAGCCCGGGCCCAGTATGGGCTCCTGTCAGGCGATGCGGCAGTGGTATGCGGCGATGTAGTCCAGGCATGCGCTGTAGGCCGTGTCGAGGGCCGCGCGTGCCGCGTGCGCCGGGTCGGCGCTGTAGTCGGACTCATCGAGGTCGGTGAGGGCATCGGAGATCACTTGGAGGGACTGTGAGGGGCAGACGACGGTGCCGAGGGTGCCGGAGTCGTCGACAGCCCACGAGGTCATGCCGTCCAAGTCGACGTCGGTGGGGGCGAGTTCGTGGCCTGCCAGGCAGACGAATCAGCCATCGGCGCGGACGCGGAAGGTGGTGGCGCCGTCGCAGGGCGCGCAGGTGATGACGTTCATGGTCACTCGCCCTCGAACTCGATGACGCTGGCGGCCTGGGCCGGCCCGGTGATCTCAGCCAGGACGGCCCCGGCGTGCTTCAGGCACGCCAGACGCTCGGCCTTGTCGAACCCCGTGATCACGAACGCCGGGCGGTCGTAACAGGGCTTGTCCTCGTAGGTCCAGGAGTAGGCGCAGTCGGGGAGGTTGACCGGCTTCATGATGGCGGGCGCCTGGTCCTGGTGCTGCTTCTCCTCGGTGGTCAGGCCGTCGGCGGGGATGACGGACACGAGGGCGCGCGCGGGAACCTGGGTGGTGAGTGCGGGGTCGTCGGCGTCCATGTGGTCGTAAACGATGTCCATGACGGTGAGGTCGTCGGCGGGCCGGGCGTCGTAGACGGTCATGAAGATGCCGGGGAGGACGGCGACGGAGTCGCCAGGCTTGAGGTCTGCCGCGTAGCGGCAGGTCTCGCCGGGCTGGTGGTGGTCGGGGCGTGCGTGAGCGCAGAGCGTCGCAGGCATGGGGTGGCGCCTTTCAGGGTGGGGTCCTGGTGAGGCACGCGAGGCCGCGCGGTGCGGTGGGGCTCAGGGACGCCGGAGGCGGCCCTTACCGGGCCGCGGAGCGGTCCGGCGCCGGAGGCGGCCCCAGCACGCCGTGTGGCACCGTGGCGCCGCGCCAGGACCCCCACCCTGAAAAAGGGGCTCTGCTGCGCGCCCGCTGCTGCGCCCCTTCACCCTTCCGCCTGCTGCTCCCTGCTCCGTGGGTGTGCTGCGCCGAGAGTGCCGGCCGCCCAGCCCGGAGTGGTGTCCCGTCTCAAAGGATCTGGTTCGAACCCAGGGCTGTGAGCTGCGGCGACCGGATCGATTGAGACGGGCGGACGTTCGAGTTCTCAGCCGGTCTGGTCCGATGCGTGAGAACACCGCTCGTCGTCTCATGGGATCTGGTCCGGCGAGACCGTGTCGAGCCGGTCGAGTTCCTCCCTGCGCCCGACGACCGCAGGGCCGCAGCCTGGTGGCAGACCACCGACGACCAGAGCAACGGCTTCCTCGGCGGTGTCCGCCTCCCCGACGATCTGGGAACGGGACGGCCCAACGACGAGGTAGCGCCCGCCAGGAAGATGCATGACGAACGGAACATCCCAAGACCAGTCCCCAGTGCACCTGCTGAAGTGCAGGTCCTGGTGGCTGCTTGAGGGATGGAGCTGCCGGAGAAGCGGCTCAGCATGGGCGGCTCGCACCAGCCTGATGTCCATGTCCTCGCGTTGGAGCAGCCGCTCCCACGCAGCCTCCACGACATCACACTGGCCAGGCTCGGCGCCATCGGAAGCACTCGGCGCATCTATCGATCCCATGCGCCCATTCTGCCGCCCGTGCGCCAACAGAGCTTTCCCCGGACCAGTTCACCCGAGATGGCCTAAGGATCGGTCCCGTTCACCTGAGACAGGGACCAGACCGGCCGGGACGGGACAAGTGGGTCCCCACGGGCGGCCGACGGGTCGACTGTCCTGTGCCACTGAATCTCGACCGTTTGCCACCGAACTTTGACCGGTGGCAGCCAACCATCCAGACGCTGGCGGGTGGTTTCACACCAAGCATCTCCCCGCACTCTGGGCATCGGCCTACTCTGCGGTGCCATGGATGTCGAGCTGACCAACGATGACCATCTCCGGGCCCTGGCCGCGCTGGAGGCTGTTGTCCAGAACAACGACGGTGCCCTGGAGGTCCTGGCGGGCGGCGCGCACGAGCGCCCACTGGCGGCCCTGCTCGCCGTGTACGGGAAGCACACGCTCGACCGCGTCCTGCTCGCCGCGTTCGGCATCGAGGCCACCATGACCTTCGACGAGACCGGCCAGCGCGTCGCGGAGCTCAACGGCGATCCCAGGGCGCGTATGGTCTTCCTTCTGGCCGATTCCCTACACCATCAGGCCGTCCTCGCTGGCGACGACCTCGTCACTGCCAAACGGATCGGCGGATCCATCCTGCTCGCGATCCACGCGTTCACCGACGCGGACAACCAGGACTCGTTGACCCTGCTGCACGCCCTGCGCAACGAGGCCATCCGAGCCGGCTGACGCGTCGGTCAAAGTCCGGTGGCAAACGGTCAAGATTCAGCGGCAAAGGTCATCGACGATAGCCCGCGCAGTGGGGGGAGCTCGTGTGCGGATGCCTCTGTCAGGCGTCGGGTTTTCTCCCATGTGGTGCCGCTGGCGAAGGTGAGGTGCAGGCTGACGGCGCGGGCGGCCTGGTCGCGCTCGCGCAGTACGGCGCCGAGTTGGACGACGAGGTCGAGCAGCCGGGCGCGGACCCGGGCGGAGTCCAGCTCTTGGTGGGCGAAGGTGTGGCGGACGTTGACGGATTCGGGGTGCAGGCGTGGGGTGACGGGTCGGTGGTCGATGCCGCGGGCTCGTTCGTGTGCGGTGCGGCCGGCGCGGCCGCCGAGGATGCGCTGCACGGTCGACCGGTCCAGTGAGGCCAGGACGCCGATCGTGGTCACCCTGTACTTCTCCAGCGTGCGTGCCTGCGCCGGGCCGATGCCGTGCAGCGCGGCGACCGGGAGGGGCGCCAGGAACTGGGGCAGCTGGTCGTCGTCGACGGCCAGCACGCCTCCCGGCTCCTCGATGTGCCCCGAGAGGGTCGCCGCCGACCAGGACGACGCGATCCCCACTCGGACGTCGCATCCGAGCCGGGCTACCGTCCGCAGCCGCGTCATCTCACCCAGCGCCCCGGCATCGCAGCCGAAGAAGCGCAGCGCGCCGCGCAGCTGCACGAGTGCCGCGCCGGGAGGAATGGACTGCACCGTCGCGGAGATGTCGGACAGCACCTCCAGCACGTCCCGGTAGGCCGGCTCCGGCGTACCCGCCGGCACCCGGACGTGCATGACCGTCGCTGCGCCTGTGACCTGCCCGTCCCCCATGACGTCACCTCCACACCTCATAATATCGAACGCATATTCGAACATGCGAGTCGGCGGGCTCCTCCATAGGCGGCGCCACATGTGTGACTGAGCGCGATAGTTGGCGCTTGAGCACGCTGGTGCTCTGACCGCATGCCTTCACCGGGTTGGGCGGGCGTGGGGCCATTAATGCCAGCTACCTGGCCGAGGCATCCGCCTAGGCTCGGCTCGTGCAGCCGCTTTCCGACCGCAGCAATCCGTTGATCACGGCCTTCCCGGCCGAGCTTGCAAGCGACGCCGAGGCAGTCCTGTCGGTGATGCCTGCTTCTCGGCTCCAGCCGCATGCCTCGTTCTCGGTCATTGTGGAGGGCCAGCAGGTTTCGATCCCCGAGCGCCTCTACAACGACGAGCCGCCAGCTAACGCGTTGGCGTCGCTTTCGCCGCGCCAACGGCAACTTCTGCACTGCCTGTACTCAAGGCACTGCGACGGGATGGTCAGGCAGCGCCACTTGGAGAAGGTCGTTGGTTACACGGATCCATGGGTGGTCCCCTTCGTCGTGCAGCTGGTCGGCGAGTACGTCTTGGAGATCCTGGTCGTCATCTGTGACGAGCTCCGCGATCTCGCCACGCCCGGCACCCGCGGCCATCTCGCTTACGGGCAGTTCATCGTGGACAACACGGCCTTCTTCGCGCGCACTCAACGGCGGGTTGTGAGCTACTGGAGCTGCTACTACCGGGGTACCTACGCGAGTTTTCGGGGCTACCCGGGGTGCACTCTTCTTGACCTCCTACGGTCCGCTGCCTCCGACAGAGCAGGGCATCCCTGGCTCAACCTCGCTCCAGCCGGCGCCAGGGTGGACGGCTACTGCTAGGACCCGGCCAGGCACGGTCGCCGGGCTGGTCAAGCGGCATCGGCGAGGGGACGTCCACCCCAGCGGATGCCCTTCTCGCTGCGGATCCGAGCGCGCTCGCGGCGCTGGGCTGCCAGCACGTGGGGGCGACGGGCATTCGCGTTGCGCCAGCGCAGATAGGCGTGCAGGGCCCGGGTCTGCACGGTGTGGTTGCGGTGGATGGAGTTGGCGATGGTGAACTGCCGTAGCGGACCGAAGTGCGCCTCGATCGGGTTGGCCCAGGACGCGTATGTCGGCGTGACGCACAGTTCGACGCGGTTCTTCTTCGCCCAGCGGCAGATCGTCTCGCCCTTGTGGGCCGACAGGTTGTCCAGGATGACGTAGATGGGGGCGCCGTCCGGTCGGGAGGCCCGGACCGATCTGAGCGCGGCCAGCGTGTTCGCGGCACCCTTCTTCCGGCGGTTGACGCCCCAGAGCGTGTCGTCACCGACCGAATAGCAGCCGTGGAAGTACCTGACGCCATGCGTGCGGTGGTAGGTCGCCGGGTGCCGCTCGGGGTGACTGGCGGGGGCCCAGCCCGCACCGCCGGTGGGGCGGATGCCGAGCGGGCCGAACTCGTCAAACGCGAAAACCCGGTCCGGGAAGCGGTCCAGAATCTCCTCGATCCGGTCCAGCTTTGCCTCGCGGTCGGGATCCGGGGACTCCTTCCACGTCTTGGTGCGCTGGAAGGTGATGCCGCGGCGGGCGAGCAGACGGCGTAACGCCTCGCGGCCGATGCGGATGACCCGCCCATGGACTTTCCGCAGGTAAGCCAGCAGTTTACGGATGGACCAGCGAGTGAAGAGCTGGCCGAGCTTGGTCGGTCGGGTGGTGGCCGTCTGAACGACGAAGTCCTCGTCGTCAGGACTGAGCAGGCGGGGACGGCCTCCCGCCCACCGAGGGTCCAGACAGGCCAGGCCGATCTCGTTGAAGCGGTGGATCACATCCCGGACGATGTCCTCGTCGGCCTGCACCAGCTGGGCGATCACCGGGACCCGGTTCCCGCCGGCCGACGCCAACAGCATCATCGCGCGCCGGAAGCGCACCGAACCGGTGCTGCCCCGGCGCACGATCTGCTGCAGTTTCTGCCCCTCCTGGTCGGTCAACCTGCGCACGCGGACAGGCTCAGCCACCGCACCCCCAGCACTCGGATCGGACGTCACCGCACATCCAACCGCCCCGACCACCAACCCGGCGAACCAATAGGGTCAGAGCACTATTGACAACTATTCCCAGTCCGGCTGGTTGGACAGGATCTCTGGAGACACATCCATCACCTGGCAGATCATGAACTGACGACCTTTCATGCGGAATCCCCTCTCAGCGGCTGTGCCCGGGACGGCTCTGCTCCGGTATGGATCAGGAACTCGGTGAGTACCTGGGCAAGTTGTTCGGGCTGGTCCTCGGGGATGAGAGTGGAGGAGTCGGCGATTTCGACCAGTCGGCCCTGCGGGTACAGATCGGCCAGCTGGGGGCCGTGTTCGCGTGGCATCAGCTTGTCCTCAGTCGCCCATACGACCAGTACCGGGCGGTCATAGCCTCGCAGGTGCTCGGACCAGGTGAGCAAGGTCTTGCGTCCGGGCGCTCCGGTGGCGAACTTGGCGAAGTCCCTTCGGATGGCTTTGTCGCGACTGGCGGGGGCGAACCAGTCGTCCATGATCTCGTCAGGAATCCCACGCAGGCTCATTCCGCCGTAGCCGTGCCGACTGTGGCGGAAGGCAGGGATGCGCATGAGACGCGTCAGGAGCCAGACGCCGCCGGGAATTTTGCACACGTGCGCCATGGCCTTGGCCGGCCCGGGAGGGAAATTGTCGAATGCTTCGCAGGCCACCAGCACCAGGCGCTCGATGTGCTGGTCCCGCCCCTCGGACACCAGGAACTGGCCGCCGCCCCAGTCATTGAGCACGAGAGTCACCTGGTGCAGACCGAGCCGTTCGATGAACTCACCCAGAAGCCGGGCGACACCGCGCTGAGAGAGATCGGCATCCGGGTTCATCGGCTGACGGTGCCCGCCCAAAGGCAAGGTGGGCAGGACGCAGCGATAGCCGCCCAGCATCGGGATCACCTTGCGCCACTGGGACTCGTTCATCGGCAGCCCATGGCAGAACACCAGTACTGGCCCGTCTCCACCGGTGTCCTGGTAGTCGACCGGTCCGTACGACAGCTGGATCCGCGGCATCTCGACACCTCTCTTGATAGAGCGTTCTACTGATAGTTTGGAGGCGAGGGAGGCGGAAAACAATGGGACAGTCGGATACGCGAGCGAGGATCCAGCGCGCCGCCGCGGTGCTGTTCCGGCGGCACGGCTACGCGGCCACCGGCTTGAAGCGGATCGCGACAGCGGCTGACGCGCCGTTCGGCTCGATCTACCACTTCTTCCCGGGCGGTAAGCAGCAGCTGGCCGAAGACATGATCCGCACGTCCGGAGCCGAGTACGGCCGGCTGGTCATGGCCCTGTTGGACAGCGTCTCGGATCCTGTTGGATCTCTCGTGCACGCATTTGAAGCGGCCGCGGACGATCTTGCCGCGGCTGACTATGCCGACGCGTGCCCCATCGGCACCGTGGCCCTGGAAGTCGCGAGCAGTAACGACGAACTGCGTGCCGCGACTGCGGAGGTCTTCGCGGAGTGGGTCGCCACGGCTGCGCGTTGGTTCGGTCGATGGGTGGACGAACCAAGCACAGCACGCTCCCTCGCGTACTCCATGGTCATGATGTTGGAGGGCGCATTCATGCTCAGCCGAGCTGCCCGTGATCCGGAACCGCTGCGGGTGGCCGGCCGGTCGATGGCAGCCTTGCTGCTCGCCGCCTTCCCCAACTCCGAGAGCACGTTCCGTACGAAGCGGTAGTACATGGTCCATGCCAGGTTATGGATGCCTCTTCCGTGCCCCGGTTTGCGACATCGGGGATCATTGCGGGGCGGATCATGCTTTCGGAGCCGCGGATGATCGCGGCGTGCAGGTTCGGCTATTTCTCATCGACTTGCCTGAAGCGGCACCCGATGCTGTTATCGGGGTCGTCGCCGGGGATCTGAAGGAGCAGCAGTCGGCCGTCGTCCGGCCTCAGCAAGGTCAGTTCCTCCCCGCCCTCGCCTGTTTCGACTCTGAGGACCTGACGGCTGCCAAAGGTGTCCAGCGACCAACTCCCGCGTCCGGTCACTGTCTTGGTGATGCGGGACTGGCTGACGCTGTAGTCCGTGGCCCAGTGTTCGTACCTGGCTGAGCCCTTGCTGCCCAGCGCGAGCGAGGTGTCACACGACTCGCCGGCGTGCCAGTGGCCCACGAGGTCCGCGCGGTGCACTCCCTTCGCTTCAGGCTCCGTGGCGCAACCGGCGATGAGGCCAAGGGGCGCACACAGAAGAGCTGCCATTACCCAACGCCGCTTCACTCTTTGCCTCACTATGCGATCCGGGTCATACGGTGGAGCACGGCCCATGCGGATCCGTGCTGGCTGGGTGTCGCGCAGGTCCATCTCTGCTGGCCCGCACGTCGCGAGCCCGCGGCTGCCGCCGCGCTTGGGCTGAGACGGCCACCGTGGTCCAGTGCGGCATTTGCCGCCGTACCTCGCGTGGTCCGCCGACTCCGCGACAGACAAGCTCACTGTGACGCGAGAGGCGACATCAGCACTGTTGCGTACAGGAGTTGCGCGGCGGCCATGGCCAAGAGCATGCCGCCGCTGCCCACCAGGAGAAGGAACCAGAGCGGCAGCAGCAGAACCACTGTGCTGAGCAGGCGGAACGAGCCGTTACTCAACTGGGGCTGCCCTAGAGCCAGAAGAACCACCAGGACGAGCGTGGGTCCACCGATATACAGCAGGATGGTCGGGGTGTAGGTCAGATAGGTCACGAAGGACTCTACGAAGGAGAGATGGCTGATGGTGTCCGTCTGGCTCTGATCGAGCGCCCGCGGCGATATCGCCGATGCGACCGACCAGCCACAGGCGAACACCACGAGATAGATCCCCACGCTCCGAACCAGCCAGCGTCCGAACTGCACCGGCGTGATGGGCGCGGTCTCTGCTGTCGACATCTGGTCCCTGTCTGCCTTGTTGGATTCGGCCGCTGCGGGCCCGGAGGCGGAGGGTCTCCGATTACGGGATCGCGGGCGAGATGCAGGTCAGCCTGTTGGGCGCGTCGCATCGAGCTGCCGGTTGTGCACAGTGGCGCCGGCGCCCCGAGAAGCGGGTCACGAACCCCACCGCATCAGGCGACGCGGCTGACCCTAGCACTTTCTTGAACGCGTTCAAAAGAGGCTGCCGCGCTGCGGTTTCCCGCGCACCTCCGGGCCACGTGGCCACGCCCGTCACCCTCAGCCGCATCAGGCCCTGCCGAGGAAGATGTAGCCGCGCTGGTCGCATCGGGTAGCCACCGCTTGGTGCTTCCTCGGCTTGGCCTCCGGGCCCACCGCGGCAGAAAGACCGCCGAGTGCAAGCGCCACACTCAAGCCCTGCTCTGCCCCGCTCGGTGCCGGGCCGTCGTGCGGTTCACCGTGCTCTGCGACGGCTGTTTCGGGGAGCCGAGACGGGCTCGTTTCCGTCCGCTCGCTGGGTCATGTGTCGCGCGGTGACCGCGTGGAGTTGACCTCCAAAACAGCCAGCAGCTCAGCAAACCGGCCCTCTTGCGAGGTGCCCGAAGCCAGCTCGCTCAGGGCATACGCCGTGGTCTTGAAGCCGTCCGCGTGCTTGAACTCCGCACCCCACGCACCCAGCCCCACCGAGGCCACCTCGTCCAGCCCCAGACGGTGGGTCCCCCACGGATTGACCGCCACGATCCCGTCAGGGCCCACCTGAAGTCGGACTCGGAGGACCGCCCACCAGAAGAACAACCCACCGCCGACGGCAAGCCCCGACCACAGCCCGGCCAACTGTGCCGCCTCGGCACTCGGCGAGGAAACCCACCTCGCCCAGCAGAAGAGCGCCCTCGCTCCCACGACAGCCGGGATCACAAAGCCCGCAACGCGAGCCGTCCCGCCAACGCGCCAAACTGACACCGAGCCCCCGCCCTGGTCCTCCATGCTCACATTCTGGGCCCTACGGATTGACCAGAGGCATAGGGCCCCGAAGCCTCTGGAGGCGGTGTCAGGCGGGGAAGGCGCGTTCGGCTTCGTCGCGCCGGGTGTACAGGTCCCAGAAGAGGGGGGCAATGTCGTCGGCCGCGGCCGACGGGACACCGGGTGGGGCGTCGGCGCCGATCCAGGCCCCGATGGCGACGTGTGCCGCCTGGATGCCGGTGCCGGTGAGTTCCTTGTGCAGACCGAGCACCCAGTTGCGCAGTGCGGCCTGCGCGGCGTTGAGGTTGCCGAGCGTCGGGTTGGGGTCGGCCGCACCGGCGCCGTTTGTGAACAGGAGGGTGCCCGCGCCGGCCGCGCGCATCGAGGGCAGGACGGCCTGTGTTGCGGCGATCGCCCCGTAGAGCAGGATGTCCATCGCCCACTGCACATCGGAGGGGGCGGTCTGGGACGGGGCGGTCAGTGACACGGATTCCAGACTCCCGGCCGGGGAGTACTCCAGGACGTCGATACGGCCGAAGCGGGTCGCGGCATCCTTGAGGGCCTGGGTGAGCGCTTCGTGGTCGAGTACGTCCGCGCAGAACCCGGCGGCGGTGATGCCGTCGGCCTCCAGGCGGCCGACCAGGGCATCGAGCCTGTCGCGGTTACGGGCGATGAGAGCGACGTCGAAACCGCGGGAGCCGAAGGTGCGGGCGATGGCCAGGCCCATACCGGGGCCAGCTCCGACGATGGCGATGGTGGGCACAGTGAATCCTTTGCTGGAAGGTTGGTTGGGACGGAGTGGACGAGGAGGAAGGAGCGGGTACGGCGGCGGTACGGTCACCACTCGTCGTCGGGGAAGTGGTTGTCGTGAGCTCCGTGCAGCCGGCTCAGGTCGCGCTCGCCCGTGGTGGCGAGGGCGGCGAAGTACTCCTCCCGTGGCACGCCCGGTGAGAGCGCCATCAGAAGGGTGGCGCCTTCGCCGGACTCCTTGCGCAGGGCGTGCACGTCACCCGCCGCCGCGTGCGCGGTGTCTTGGGGCCGGAGGGTTCGCCAGGCCCGTCCGTCGAAGTAGTCGACCTCGCCCTCTTCGACGATGAAGGTCTCGCTGAAGGTCGTGTGGAAGTGCGGGGAAGGCCCGGTGCTGGAGGGCGCCATGCGCCACCGGTAGAGGCTCATGTTCCCGCTGGTCTGATCTGCACTGGCGAGGACCTCGATGGTCGATCCGCTGGCGCCCAGCCGGATCATCCGGACCTGTGGGGCCTGCTCTCGCTCGGGATACCGGCGGATTGATTGCGTGTTGGTCATGGCCCGAGTCTGGGAGCTCGGCCTAATCGCTCGCGCTCAATTCGGCGGTGGCCTAACAATGGAGAAGTGATCCGTTACCGTCTGGGGGCCGGCGCCGCGGGTGTGCGGTGGGCGATGTCGCCGATCCACGAAGTCGTCAGCCTGGCCCAGCTGTTGACCGAGCCGCAGCGGCACCCGCTGTTCCACTCCTGGCTGCGCCGTCGGCGCCTGCGGCTCTCGCTTACGGACCTGCGGGCGCTCACCGTCTTCATGGCCGACGGCGCCTACCGGCCCGACTTCCTCGACCCGTCGCCGATGTCCAGTGAGCCGACGTTCGAGGAGGGCCTGGACGCCCTCCTGGCGGCGCCGACGGACCAGACGTACGCCGAACTGGTCGACGCCACGACCGGGCAAGGACCGGACATACGCCGCCGACTGCTCGAGAACCCGGACCGGGCCAGATCCGAGGCCGCCGACGCGCTGCAGCGCCTGTGGAAGACAGCAGTGGAACCGGAGTGGCCCTCGATGCGCCAGGCATTGCGGGCCGAGATGCTGGACCGGGCCCTCCAGGTCAACCGGGAGGGCCTACGCGCGATCCTGCCGCGCCTGCACCCGTCGGCCGCGTGCGAAGGCGACACCGTCACCGTGAACAAGAGCGTCAACATCGACGTTGACTGCCCCGAGGGGCTCATCCTCATTCCGTCCCTGTTCATCACCGACCGGATCCAGTGCACCACCTCCAGCCACTGGACGCCGGCGATCTACTATCCGGCATCCGGGCGCTACCTCTGGTCCACGCCGCCCACTCCCCGGTCGCTGGACCGCCTCCTGGGCGGGACCCGCGCGCGGATCCTGGCCGCGCTGGCCACCCCGCTGCAGACCACCGTGGTGGCCAGGCTGGTGAACGTCACCCCGCCGACCGCCAGTGAACACCTGGCCATCCTCCGGGACGCCGGACTGATCGACAGCAGCCGGTCCGGCCGCACCGCCACGCACGAGCTCACCAAGGCCGGACAAGCTCTCCTGGACGCCGCCTCGCCGCAGTCATGACGGGTGGGCTATTGGGTGTGGAAGGCGGTTCGCCAGGCGCGTGTAGCGGCCGCTTGTTGGACGACTCTCTGCATGAGCACGTAGGCGGGGGTTCGCGACAGCCGGGCCCTCTCCCCCTCCTCGCTGTGCTTGACCGTGAGGCACTGCTTCGTCCCGACGTTGCGGTAGGTCACAAGGCCCGTGGATCCGAAAGTGAACGCCGCTTCCCAGCGTTGGCGCGCCTCTCCGGTACGAAGGGCAAGACCGACGGGGTCACCCTTTCGCGCGCGGTGAGCACAAATCTCGCCTGTGCCGCCATGTTGGCGAACTCGTACTGCGCGGCTGCGGCGGCCGGAGCGGCGCCGGCGGGCGCGGCCCCGGCGAGGAGAGCGGCGCTGACGGCTGCGGCGGTCAACCATGCGCTGGCTCAGATCACGGTTCCTCCAGATCAGTTGGCATGGCAGCCTCCACCGGCTGCCTTCGGCGTGGTGTGGCCCCCCTCTACATCTCCATCGTGGCTTGCGGAGAACGTGTCCTTCAGCGCAGTGCACACGGCGAGCGCCACCGGTGGGCTGCTGCACTTGCGGTGAACCTGTCCTTGAACGCCGGCTTCGGCTGGTCATTCTTCAAAGCCGCACCCCGTATAGCAGCAAGCGGGCGCACACCGCCGATAGCGGCCTCTCCTTGAGTCGGTAACGTTCATCCTCGTGATGCGTGCCTGGATGTTGCCTTTGTTGCTGGTCTTGTGCGGCGCTGCCGTTACGGCTGGGTTGGTCGCCAGGGGCGACCGCGTCGAAGCGGTGGCTCCGCTGCTGGTTTTCGTGCTTCTCGCTGGCGTGTACTCGCCTTCGATCTTCCCGAGGGGCGTCAGTGCGCTGGAGACCCAGCGCCTCAGCCCAGTCGATGGACGGCCCATCGTCTTTTGGCGTCCCGGCTGCAAGTACTGCATGCGGCTGCGCCTTCGGCTGGGCTTCAAAGCCCGGCATCTACACTGGGTCAATATCTGGCGCGATCCGGCAGGTCCCGCACCAATCCCTCACCCGCATGGGTTCGCGAGCAGCTCTCTCAGTGACTTACGGATCGTTTCAGAATGAGTCAGTCTGGCTGGGCGTCAGTCCTCGAGATGTTGAAGGATCTGCGCGAACTCGCCGTTCTCGATCAGGCCGGTGAGGACCTGGGTCATGTTGCTGATACCGGCATCGCGGACGATGAGCCCGTCCGAGCACCAGAAGTAGCGTCCTCCCAGAGCTTCCCCGCTCACCGCCCACCGCTTCATCAGCGTCTCAACGTGACCGACCGTGCGAATGGTTGCGCTCCACCGAGACCCGTCCCGCAGGCGGACCTCGACGTCAACATCGCTCACCGCATCGAGGTCCTCGTCGGCGTCCGGAGGAACGCGGCCTCGAAGTGCTCAGTGTGGACGCGGTACCAGGGTTCATCCCAGCTGCCCAATGGTATGCCGTGGCTCATCGGACGAGTGTGCCGGGCCGATTCACCCTCCTCAACTGCTCTGCTCTGGCACGCTTCCGGCGTGAACGGCCCGTCGTGTGAGATACGAGGGGCAGCCGTGAGCTAGTGCTGTGACCGCATAGGTTCGCCGAGTTGGACGATCAAGGCCATGGCGACGAGCGGCTGGCCTCCCCGTCTGATGCCTTGCCCGCTATGGACCTTGACGCGTTCGCGTCGTCGGTACGGCAGTAGGGTGAAACGGTGACCTCCTTCCCGGAACCGCCGCCGCTGATCGGTGAAGATGACCGCGATACGGCCGTGCAGCGCCTCCAGGAGGCGTACACCGAAGGGCTCATCTCGCACGAGGAGTTGGACGGACGCCTTCATCAGGTGCTCAGCGCCAAGGTGCACAGCCAGCTCGTGTCAGCTCTGGCCTCACTCCCGGGGGAGCACCCGGGCACCACGTCGACGATCGCTGCAGCCGGTGGACGGATCCAGCGACGAGGGGCATGGCGGGTACCTCGGATCCTCAAGGTCGAGTCCGCATACGGAAGGGTGCGCCTGGATCTGTCCCGGGCGGTCATCGAGCATCCGGTCGTCGACATCGAGCTGCAACTCGGAACCGGTGGGGCCAGAATCATCGTGCCTCGTGACGCGGTCGTTGATGTCGAGGGTTTGCGCACTGAGTGGAAGGACCTGCGCTACAAGGCTCCGCGGCGTTCCCGCCCCGGCGGGCCGAGAATCCGCATCTCTGGGGCCATGGGATTTGGACGATTGAAGATCCGCCATGCCCGGCGTTGAGGCTCCACCCGCCCGGCACTTCGACCGCCGACTTCGGCGGCTGTCAGGCGACGGCTTTGAGAGGACGTCCGCCCCAGCGGATACCTTTCTCGCTTCGGATACGAGCACGTTCCTTGCGTTCGGCCGCCAGGACATCACGGTGACGGGCGTTGGCGTTGTGCCACCGCAGGTAGGCGTGCAGGGCCCGCTGCCGTGCGGATCGCCTCCACGAGGGCTGCCAGGTCGCGTTCCAGAACCCGGCTCCGGGCCTGGAGGGCCTGCTCGAGTACGTCTGGCGGAAGGCCGTCATCGCGGGGCACCTGCACCCGCTGCCCCGGACCGAGAGAACTCTGCATGTCAGCGCGAGTGGGATTGCGCAAAATGGACATCGGTCTTCGTTTTGTGTGCTGGCTGGCTGATCTGGAGTTTGGGATCATGAGGTTGGAGCTGCGCGGTGGCGCGTGCTGTTGGCGCTGTCGCTCCCAGCCCGCTCTGGCGGTCGAGACGCCGACCATGCCGTCAGAGCGGGGCCAGGTGGGGGCGGGCGGAGCTGGGGAGCAAGGCCCGCCCCACCACCTCCTGGCCCCGGCAGGAGAACGGGAAAATTGAGGCTGAACGTGTCGCCGATTTTTGCCGCTGAGGGACGATGGCTTTCTTCGCACTGCATCCGACGGACCCGCTAAGACTTCTCTCGGTCACCGAACTCGCCCTGGAGCGCGAGCGGCTGCTGAGTGAGGTGGCGCACCTGCAACGAGCGGTCACCTCGCACGAGGTGACCGACCAGGCCAAAGGCGCTGTAGCGGCGCTCGGACGGATGTCACCGGACGATGCGTGGACGGTGCTGCGGCAGGTGTCCCAGAACACCAACACGAAACTCACCGACGTGGCACGCCACATCCTGGACTTTGTTCAGGGAGGCACCCTCCCCGAGGACGAACGGCGCGAGCTGTATGCCGCGATCTCACAGTCCACCAGCGCACAGCCCTGAGGGCGCTCCCGCCCGCAGAGGCCTTCCTGGTCCTGTACGCCGGACGACGGCGCCGTTCCGCCCGTGTGACGTGCTGCCCGGCACGCTCACCGTGCCCCGCACGGCCGCGTCGCCCGTCCCGGGCAGTCCTTCGGCGGTCCCGTCCGGGTGCTCTGGGATAGAAGGCCCTGCTATGCGTGTAAAAGGCAATGTTCGGGGGATTGGTGTTGCACGGTGCAGATCGCTGAAAGCCCCCTGGGGGTCGTTCTGCGTCGAGGTGTCCCCGGTTCAGCTCTACGAGCCGGGGACACCGCCATCCTCGCCCTCGGGCAGGGTGCCCTGGTCGATGAGCTGCTGGGCGACATCGCGGAGCTTGATGTTCTTCTCCTGCGAGTAGCGGCGCAGGGTGTCGAAGGCGGCGTCCTCGGTGAGGTGGTGGCGTTCCATGAGGATGCCCATGGCTTCGCCGATGGTGTGGCGGCTGTCGACGGCGCGGCGCATGGCGGCGTGTTCGTGCGCGCCGGACAGCGCGACGGCCGCGTGCGCGGCCAGGAGCCAGCCGGCCGTCTCGGCGTCGGCATCGAAGGCGCCGGGGCGGTGAGAGTAGAGATTGAGGGCGCCCAGATTGTCGTGGTCATCGGTGTAGAGCAGAAAGCCCATCATGCTGCCCACGCCCAGGGCGTGGGCTCGGGGAGCGAAGGACCGCCAGCGCACTGTCTCCGTCGCCAGGTTCTCGATGCGGAAGACGGGGTGCTGAAGGGTGCTGGCATCGAGGCAAGGCCCCTCTCCCAGGCGTTCTTGGAGGCGGTCGCTGTCGTCGACGATCTGGCTGGTCGACGCCACGGTCGTGACCTGCTTCTTACGCACCACCAGGACGCCGGCCGCGTCACAGCCATCCACGCGCTTCGCAGCGGCGTCGATGATCTTGTCAAGGGTCTCGTCGACCGCATCGCGTGCCAGGAAGCTGCGGGCCATGCCGGCCATGTCGACCGCGAAGTCACGCCATTCCATGCCCATACGCTCCCTCTGGTGAGTGCACAGCGCCTGCTGTCCGACGACCACGTCTGAAAGCGGCCGGTCTACTCACCCTGTCACGTCAGTCCTGCACGCGGTCCCAACGTAGAAGAGTGCCGTACCCATGGCTGGGTGCGGCCCCTTACAGGGTGCGCAGGTTCGAGCACCCCTCGTGACAATTTGTCCCCCATGTTCCGAAGCGGAACGGCAAGGTGATCCAATCGACCGAAAGGCGGAAACGGTCGGCTTTTGCTGTTCGGCCAACCGGCCGCGGAATCCGATGTGCCATTGGCCCCATGCGTATGCGCAGAGTGTCTCGTCATGCACGAGGGCAGGGCCTGCGGTTGTGGCCGGTCGGCCCTGTCCTTATCAGCGCCTTCGCCGCAGCGGTTCTGGTCGCAGCCGGTGTCTTCTACGCAGGAAGGTCGTCGAGCCGGCCTTCAGGCGCTGCGTATTGTCGGTACCCGCGTACGTCTGGTCCGTCGTAGAACCGGACTGGGTATAGGCGCCGAGCTGGTTGTGCGGCGTCCACGATTCCGCGGTGCGGGTGCCCGTCGGGCTCGCGGCCGACGTCTCGTTACCGGCACCGTCGTAGGTGAAAGCGTCGTTGCCGTCGAACGAGGTCAGCTCGCCGGCGTCGTTGTAGACGGCCTTCTGCTCGGCGTCGTCGCAGGAGGAGGGCAGCGTGGTGCCGGTGGAGCGGCCGGTGCGGTTGCCGGCCTTGTCGTAGCAGTAGGACCAGCCGGCCGTCGTGGAGCCGGACTTGGTCTCCACGGCCTTGGTCCGCTTATCACCAGCGATACCCATATCCGCCGTCGGCTCGAAGCCGTGAAAGCAGAATGCACACCATCGGCCGGTGCCGCCATACCTAGTTCGCTTCCAGTGCTCTGGCGGCCGTCCGGCGACCTGCACCTCCGGACGGCCGCCAGTCAGGGAGTGCCGATGATGGGCTGCGGAACCGATCGCAGCCCATCAT
>NZ_QLLY01000032.1 GCF_003259365.1 Streptomyces sp. PsTaAH-137 | reverse complement strand
AGCGATGAAGCTTGGCCCACACGCGAGCCTCGGTCCACACAGTGAACCGGCGAAAGGCGGTCACACCCGACAGGCCGAAGCCGGGAGGCAGTTGGTTCCAGGTGCACCCCGAGGTGGCCACGAAGATGATCGCGGCCAGCACCTCGCGGTCTCCTCGGCGACGATGCCCTCCGCCTTGCGGGCGCTCCGAGGCCGGCGGGACCACCCGTTGGAACAACTCCCACAGATCATCCGGCGCCAACCGTTCGACAAGCGCAGCAGCCATCACCCCAGCCTGCCGCAAGATCACGCCAACTGAAATGGCGTCTAAGAACTCCTAACGAAATGAGCGCTGGAGGACGCTAAGGTCGGTGGCCATGAGCCAGAGTGGTGCGGAAGCGGCGGCGTTCTTCCGCGACGTCAGCCTGAACAGCGCGGTCTGGCTCGTCCGGGGTGACGATGGAAGCCCGACTCACCTCTCTGCGGATGGCACGCGAAGTCTTCCCTTCTGGTCGACCTCGTCGCGGGCCCAGAGGGCAGCAAAGATCTGGGGGCATGGGCTTCGCATCGATTCCATGCCCTTGGACACCTGGTGCGATCACGTGCTGCCCGATGCCGCCCGGGATGGACTCGTGATCGGCATCAACTGGAGCGGGCCGCGCCTGGTCGGTTGGAGCTTCACCCCCGACGAAGTTGTCAACCGTCTAGCGGCGGCTCACACAGTGACTGTCGGCGTACACGTGAACGTGCTCAGGCACGTACGGATGAACGTGCCCACCTCCTGACGTACCGGAGATTGATCGTGGGCAGTCTGCTGCCGGCCTGTGAAGGGTGGCGGAGGGCGGCTGACCGTGGTCTTGGACCCGCAACGATGGATGGAGCTTCGACGCTTCCGCGGGCTGTTCAAATCCGGGGCCATGAGCCTGTCGGAGATCGCGAAGGAGACCGGACTCAACCGCCGAACGGTCCGCAAGTACCTGTCCTCTGAAGGCCCGGTCGCCCCACCTCGTCGGGCTGCGCCGGGACATGGTCGTCGGCGGAAGGTGGATGAGGTCGCGCCCCTGATCGACGCGATGCTGCGGTCCGAGATTCTGATCAAAGGTGCCGTGGTTCACGAGAGGCTGGTGGCCGAGTACGGCTTCACCGGCACCTACCAGCGGGTCAAGCTCTACATGCAGGAAGCCCGGCCGCGGATCGCGGAAGAACTTGGCATCAGCCCGGGCGAGCTGGCCGGCCTGCACCGCCGGTTCGAGGTCGTGCCTGGGGCACAGGCCCAGGTCGACTGGGGCGACGAAGGGCACATCCTCGCGCACGTCGGCATCCCGAAGGTCTACTCGTTCCACATGACCTTGTCCTACTCGCGGGACCCGTTCTGCTGCTTCACCACCAGCCAGGACCTTGCCACCTTCTTCGACTGCCACCGGCAGGCGTTCGCCCACTTCGGCGGGGTGCCGATGTCGATCGTCTACGACCGCACCAAGACCGTCGTCCGACGCCACGTGGCACCCGGCGAGGCCGTTCCCCTGCACCCGGAAGCGGTCGGGTTCGCCGGACACTACGACTTCGACATCGACGTCCTGGCCGCCTACCGGCCCACCGGAAAAGGCCGGGTCGAGCGGCAAGTGCTGATCGTCCGCGACCATGTCCTGGCCGGACGGTCCTTCTCCTCCATCGAGGAGCTGGACTCCGCTTTCAACGCCTGGGTGCCCTTGCGCCGGGCGAAGTCCCACGGCACCCACGGCGAAGTGATCGGGAACCGCGCGATCCGTGACCACATGGCCCTGCGACCCCTGCCGACGACGCCCTATGTGGTCACCCAGCGGCACCTTCGCTACGTCGGCAAGGACTGCCTGGTCGCCTTCGACGCGAACCTCTACTCAGTTCCGGCCCGCAAGGTCCGCCCGCGCCAGCTGGTGGAGGTCAGGGCCACGAAGTCCCAGATCGCGCTTCATTCCACTGTCCCCGGCGCCACCGGCGTCACCCTGCTGGCTAGCCACCCAAGGGCCGTCGGCCGCGGAGCCTGCGTCGTCGACGAGAAGCACTGGGACGGTCTTCCCGACGGCCGGAACCGACGGACCACCACCGGTGACATCCCTCGGCAGCAGCCCCGCCATCAGGACGCACTCGGCGAGGAGACGGCCGGCTCGCTGATGGCTCTCCTGAACCGGGCTGCGGCCGTCCGCGTCGAGGTCGGCCGCAGACCCCTGTCGGTCTATGACGAACTGACCGGAACCCGTCCCTTCACCACTCACCCCACGCAGGAGGAGCCCAGTTGAGCAAGCTGGTCAGCACTCGAATCCGCACCACAGCCGCCAAGCTCGGCCTGCCCCACCTGGCAGAGAGCCTGAACGAGTACGCCGGCCGGGCAGACGAGGCCAAGATGGGCTACCTCGACTTCCTCGACCTCGTGCTGGCCGAGGAACTCGCCATCCGTGACGACCGACGCTTCCGCCAGGGCCTGCGGCTGTCCAAGCTGCCACACTACAAAACGCTCGACGAGTACGACTTCTCCTTCCAGCCAGAACTCGACCCCCGCAAGATCAAAGACCTCGCCACCCTCGCCTTCGTCGAGGCCAAGGCCAACGCGGCACTGCTCGGGCCGCCCGGGGTCGGCAAGACCCACATCGCCGTCGCTCTCTCGGTCGCCGCCTGCCGGGCCGGCTTCTCCGTCTACTTCACGACCCTCGACGACATGGTCCGCCAGCTCAAGGCCGCCGAAGCCTCCGGCCGACTCAACAACAAGCTCCGTACTTACCTCCGGCCCGGAGTTCTCGTCGTCGACGAAGTCGGCTACCAGCCCCTCGAACGCGCTGAGGCGAACCTGGTCTTCCAGGTCATCTCCAAGCGCTACGAAAAAGGCTCGATCATCCTGACCTCGAACAAGACCTTCAGCGAATGGGGACAGGTGTTCGGCGACGAAGTCCTGGCCACAGCCATCCTCGACCGACTCCTGCACCACTGCGACGTCGTCTCCATCAACGGCCCCAGCTACCGGCTCAAGAACCGGCTCGCCGCCATCGAACGCGACACCAACGTGGCCTGATCACACCAACTGCCCGTCACCCGTCGTCATCCCGCCGGCTTCCTAGGCGGGCTGGCGGGGAGGCAGAGCCGCTCGGGCACGCCAGAAATCCGCGTCGCGAGGGTCGGTGAGCCATCCGATCAGACGCTCGGCGCCAGCTTCGAAGGCGCGGGGCAGCGAGGTCTCCTCGCCAACAACAAGCCTGATGGCGTCGACGTCATGGCTAGCGTGATCGGTGTCGCACCAGCAGGCCACGTTCACCGCCGCGTCGACCGCGAGCTGGCCGAAGTCTGTCCACACGACTTGAAGCAGGAACTCCAGCTGATCACTCCCGTCCGCATGCTCAATGACATCCAGGCCAAGCACGATGGGCGTCCACGGCTGCGGGCCCGGGAAGACCACGTGATCCAGTGCCCACTCCCACTCAGCCTTGTCTCCTTGCGCGCGAGCCGCATCGACTGCACGAGCGGTTTGTTCCAGGGATTCCACGTCGGCAGGCGACAGGCGGGGGAAGAGCGTGGTCAATGGGACATCGTCGAAGACACCTTGCATGAGCCGATCATGCGTTCGCTTTGCCGCCAACGACAAGGGCCCACCGCCCTGAGGTTTCCCACCACACGACCGGCATCCCGACGCTCACGAAGCTGAGCACGTTCATCCGTACCTGGCTGAGCACTTCGACGAGTACGCCGACAGTGACCTGATTTGCCGGTGGGTGATGAGGCAGCAGGCCAGTTTGAGGAAGGCTTCGTGAATGTCGGCTCGACGTTCCCAGCGAACGCGGAGTCGCCGGAAGCCGTGGTACCAGGCGAAGGTCCGCTCTACCACCCAGCGGTAGACGTCAAGTCCGGTGCCGTGGCGAGTGCTTCGGCGGGCGATGGCAGGGACGATACCGCAGGCTCGGACTTGGTCGCGGTAGATGTCGTGGTCGTAGCCGCGGTCTGCGAGGAGCGAGTCCGGCTTGCGGCGGGGATGTCCGACGCGTCCACGGATGGGAGGGATGGCATCCAGCAGCGGCATCAGCTGGGTGACATCGTTGCGGTTGCCACCGGTGAGGACGACCGCGAGCGGGGTCCCGTGCCCATCCGTGATCACATGGTGCTTGGATCCTGCTCTGCCCCGGTCGACTGGCGACGGACCCGTGTGGAGCCCCCTTTTAGAGCCCTGACGTGCGAGGAGTCAACCACGCAGCGGGACCAGTCGAGCCGTGCTGCGCGTTGAGCTCGGCCAACAGCGTCTCGTGGAGCCGCTGCCAGACGCCGGCCTCGTTCCAGTCCCGCAGCCGACGCCAGCACGTCATCCCGGAGCCGAAGCCAAGCTCCTTGGGGAGGTGTTCCCACTGGATATCGGTGTGCAGGACGTACAGGATCCCGCACAGCACCTGGCGGTCAGGCACCGGAAGACGACCGGGGTATCGGAACCGCCGCTCCTTCCTCGGCAGCAGCGGCTCAATCCGCTCCCACAGGTCATCCGGCACGATCCACGGTGAAGTCCCCACGGCCCAAACAACGCCCAACTGCCCTGTCAGGCACGGCTACCAGGGGCGATGCACCTCATTGTGTTAGCCGTTCTAAGTCCCACCTGGCGCTGGGCTTGCTGGACCGGCTGGCCGGCTGGCTCGGCCCGGTCCCGGTGATCGTGGCTGATGCGGGTTATGGCCGCAGTGTCGGTTTCCGGCAGACGCTGGAGGATCGCGGCTGGTCCTATGTGGTGGCCGTCGACCCCAAAGAGGTCGTCCAGTCGGAGGCGGCCGCACCCTATCGGCCGTCCTACGGCGGGCTGGGACCGCCCACCCGGCCCTGCTACCGCACACGGCCCCGGCCGCTGTCCGCCATGAGCGATGCGGGTCCCCGGTTCGAGGAGGTCGTCTGGCGCCAGGGCAGCAAAGGCGCCATGACCTCCCACTTCGCCGTGCTGCAGGTGCGACCGGCGGGCAAGCTCGCCCACCATGCCGCCCAGTAACAGGCCGGCGGACGCAGCCGCTGGGACGGCGTGCTGCCGCTGCGAACCCTCCTGATCGAGCGGCCCGAAAACGCCAGCGCACCGACCGGCTACTGGATCAGCAATCTGCCTGCCACCACTCCGATCGCCGATCTGGTGCGGTGGGCCAAGATGCGCTGGCGCATCGAGCACGACTACCGCGAACTCAAACACGGCCTGGGCCTGGACCACTTCGAGGGCCGCACCTGGCGCGGCTGGCACCACCACGTCACCCTCGTCACCGCCGCCCCGACCTTCCTCACCCTCCGGCGCCTGAACCCAAAAGCCCCGAGCCCGGCCTGAGCCTCTACCAAGTCCTCGACACCCTCCAGGACATGCTGCGGTGCTGGACAGGCACCTGCACCACCTGCGGCCAACCACTCACCCGAACCAGAACCTAACGAAGCACTGCTAAGGGCTGTCCCGTAAATGATCTCCAAGTCGTCCCGGGCATCGTTGGTCTTGGTGTGATCCCCTGGTCTATCCGGCGAGGGCGAGGTTGTGCATCCGGGCGATGCCGAGCATGGCGTGGTGGACGCCGTCGCCCTTGAGGCGGCAGTCGCGGAGGATCTTCCAGGTCTTCATGCGGGCGAAGACGTGCTCAACGCGGGCCCGGACCCGCTTGTGGGACTTGTTGTGTTCCTCTTTCCAGTGCGGCAGTTCGGTCTGGCCTTGCTGTCGGCGGTGGGGGATGACGAGTCCGGTGCCCGGGTAGCCGCCGTCGGCGATCGTGACGGTGTTGCCGACGGCGGCCTTGGCGCCGGATTCTTCCCATGCCTTGCAGTCGTTGCGGTTCCCGGCGAGCGGCTGGCCGACCACGACGACCAGGCGGGTGTCGGCGTCGATGACGACCTGGTGGTTGGTGGAGTACCGGTAGTTCTTCGACCGCTCGGCGATGGTGTGGTCACGGGTGGGGACCAGGGTGCCGTCCACGATCAGCACGGTGTCCTTCGCGAACCGCTTGCGGGGCTGGAGCGCGAGCATCGGCCCGAGGTGGTCGATGATCCGGTCCGCCGCCGACTTGGACACCCCGAACAACGGAGCGAGCTGCCGCATGGTCAGGTTCGTCCGCCAGTAGGCCGCGACCAGCAGGGCCCGGTCCTCCAGCGGAAGACTCCACGGCCGGCCCCTGCGGACCGCGTTCGCCCCCTCGCGCCGCAGCACAGTCACCAGCTTCCCGAACTGCCGCGGGCTCAGCCCGGTGAACGGGGCTATCCAGACGGCTCCGACGCCGTGATCACACCAGCCACACCAAGATCATCCCAGGCTGGTTAGGGTTTCTCCCTCGAGGCGACGGACTGGAGACGGATCATGGAACAGGATGAGGCCCTGCAACTCGCGGTGGCGTTTCTCGCGGACAGCCAGCGCGATGATGAGCCGCCTCTCGTCATCGACGCAGAGGGGGTTCGCGTGAGCAACGGGCTCCTGATCGTGCCCTACAACTCTGTGCAGTACCTCGCCTCGCGCGAGCCGAGAGAGCAACTGTTGGACTGCTGGCCCATCCTCGTCGACCTTGCACGCGGAGAGGTGCGGTTCGGGACCCTGAATGAGCGACACCTGTGGAGGAACCCGAGCGTCTGACGCCTGTCCGTAACCCCAGTTACGGGACAGCCCTTAAGCGCTGTCCGGCGGATCACGGGCGGAGCCATAAGCGGGCCGCCGCAACTGTGACAGTGCCATGGATTCCTAATGGCCCTTGTCAAGCCGATAGGGCGAGTGGCGGCGACGTCTGATAGCAGCGCCTGTCTCGTAGGAGGGCCCAGAGAACGTTGACGCGGCGCCGCGCCAGAGCCATGACGGCTTGGGTGTGGCGCTTGCCCTCAGCGCGTTTGCGTTCGTGGAAGCGGCGGGAGTCGTCGGAGTAGCGGATGCTCATCAACGCCGAGGTGTAGAAGACGCGTTGAAGGCGCCGGTTGTATCGCTGAGGGCGGCGTAGATTCCCGCTGACTTTGCCGGAGTCGCGAGGGGTGGGTGCTACGCCACCGAAGCCGGCAAGCCGCCCTGGGGTGGCGAAGGCAGTCATGCTGCCACCGGTGGCGGCCACAAACTCGGCACCGAGGATGGGACCGAAGCCGGGCATGCTGACGATCAGCTCGGCGTCCGGATGCTCGCGAAATCGCACCTCGATGAGCTTCTCAATCTATTCGTCAGATCACCCCGCCCCATGCTGGACTAACGAGCCAGTAACTGGCACGACCTGGCGCGGCGTTGAGAGGGAGCTCTTTCCTCCTGATCTGATCGTCGCCTTTGCGTGCCTGGCCACGGGTACTCTCTGGCGATGTCGAATCAGTCAGTGGCGGCGGGAGTCAGTCTCGCTGGCGTGATGGCGCACTGCGGCGGAAGCCCAGTGGGCGCCGTAGAGCTTCTGGTGGGAGCAATAGCCTCGGCACCGGCAGCGCCGGAGCCCTATGCGGCCCTCGCCGAATTGTGGCAAGTCCGACGCTCGGAGCTGAAGGAGAGCCTTGGGGAGGACGGCTCCTTCAGCGCTGCGCTGGCGCAGGCGTATTTCTTGTTCCTTGAAGGAGACATGGACGACGCGGTGATGGCCCTCGGTTCGGTCACGGGTGTGCGGCCCGACGTGGCATGGGGCGCTGCCCCCTGGTTCGGCGATGCGCGCTTTCTCGGCGCGGTGAGTGCTGCGGCGCTGGCCGAGGCGTGTCTGCGGACGTTGGACTACGGCCACGACCTGGACACCAACGAGATGCGGGAGCGGTTTGCGCCCTGGTTCCATGCCCTCGACGTGGTGTCCGAACGGGATCCCCTGCCGGAGTCGTTGGCCGCCATGGCCCGGCTGCCCCGGGCCTGCGGTCGGTACGAACTGTCCTTTGCGCTGTGTGACCGCGCCGATGCCGTCGATCGGGTCATGTGGACGGCAGTCGCACGAGCGGCCACCTGGCGTGTGATGGGCGACCTGGATCAGACTGCTGCCGCCTTCGAAAACGCGCTGCTCCTGGACTCCGCCAACTGGTCCCTCTACCTCGACCTGGCCGACGTGCGCGCCGGGCAGGGCGACTTCGCCGCGGCCGCGAGCCTCGCCGATCAAGGCCTGGAATACGAGCCTCGCGAAGTCACCCTGCGCGCAGCGAGAGCCGCCTACCGCACGCGCCTTTCCGGCTCGTCCGACGACCTGAGTGCCCTGATCGCCCTGGCGCCGGAACTCGCGAACACCAGCTACCGGAACCTGCTGATCGACTACGCATGTGCGGGGCCGAAGCTGCCCCGCAGACTCGTTGCCAAGGCCCGCCGCATCCGTAAGAACTGAAAGGGCTGTCGTGCCAACCGGTGCCAGGCAGGATGACCTTCCGTTTTTTGCCACATGATCCGCCGGACAGTGCCTAGAAGGGTGGCGTGTTGCTGTCGTTGTCCGCGCCTACGGCGAAAGCCGGGAGGCACGCGGGCGGACGTGGCGGCGCACACTCGGCTCCGCAGTACAAAGCCGGCCTCCTCTCATTCTCCAGTTCCGGGAGGGGACCCGCGCAGGAGGCGCACGTCTTGGCCTCGGTACGCAACTTGCGGGCGTGATCACGGGCTGCGCGGTTGAGGCGGTTCGTCTCTCTCGCCATGACCAGGCGAGCCAGGGCGTTGCGTTCTTCGTCATAGAACAGGTCGTCGAAGACGTCGGGATCCGCGAATGTCGCTTCCAGGAACTTCTTGATCACCGTGGCGACGTTGCCGTGCAGAACGGCGGCCCGAACGAGATGGACGGGCTCCTCCCGTCCTGCACATCCCTCGATGTCTAGTGCTCTGACCGGAAACGATCACCGGAGTGGTGTTGATCGTCTTCACGCCGATTGGATGTGTCGACGCATCTGTTCGGGGCGGGAGGCGGGATGGCGAGGCTGGTCAGGGTCCGGCGGTTGTCGGACTGGGAGGAGCAGAAACTGCAGCGGATCGCGCGTCGCGGCCGCACGAGCACGGTCCGCTATCGGGCGGCGATAATCGTGCTGGCTTCGGCCGGAGGAAACAGCGTCCCGGTCATCGCCCGGCTCGTGCAGGCCGACGAGGACACCGCCCGCGATGTGATCCACAAGTTCAACGAGACAGGGCTGGCCTGTCTGGACCCCCGGTGGGCGGGAGGCCGTCCCCGCCTGCTCGACCGTGACGACGAGGACTTCGTCATCGAGACAGCCACAACCCGCCCCAGTCTGCTCGGCTTGCCGTTCACGCACTGGTCGGTGCGGAAGCTCGCCACCTACCTGCGCAGAGCCCCGGGACGGTGCATCCGCATCGGCCGGGAGACGCTGCGGTGCCTGCTCATCCGACGCCAGATCACCTTCCAACGGACCAAGACATGGAAGGAGTCCACCGACCCTGACTTCGATGCAAAGCTTGATCGCATCGAGTATGCGCTCTACGAGCGCCCCGACCGCACCTTCGCCTTCGATGAATTCGGCCCACTCGGCATCCGCCCGACCGCCGGGACCTGCTGGGCCAGGCAGAGTAAGCCCGACCGGCTGCCGGCCACCTTCCACCGCACCCACGGGGTGCGCTACTTCCACGGTTGCTACTCGGTCGGCGACGACACGCTCTGGGGCACGAACCGCTGCCGCAAGGGCGCCGACCACAGCCTCGCCGCGCTCAAGAGCATCCGTGCCGCTCGCCCGGACGGCGCCCCGATCTACGTCATCCTCGACAACCTCTCCGCCCACAAAGGCAGCAAGATCCGTCGGTGGGCGGCCAAGAACAAGGTCGAGCTCTGCTTCACGCCCACCAACGCGTCCTGGGCCAACCCGATCGAGTCCCACTTCGGGCCGCTGCGGCAGTTCACCCTCGCCAACTCGAACCACCCCAACCACACCGTCCAGACCCGGGCGCTGCACTGCCACCTGCGCTGGCGCAACCAGAACGCCCGTCACCCCGACGTCCTGGCCGCTCAGCGTCGCGAACGCGCCCGTATCCGCAGCGAGAAGGGGATCCGCTGGGGCGGACGTCCTGCCGCCAGCCGGACGCGAGCACTCACACCGGCTCCTGGTAGACCCTGGTCTCGGCAGGCTTGAGTGCACTGATCGCAGTCCACACCGGCTGGTTCCTCAGCGCCTGGGCCCAGTGGTCGAGGTCATCCTCAACGTCGTGGAAGAACCACGAGTTGAAGCTCCCCAGGTCCTGCAAGGCAGGAGCGAGTCCGTAGCGCAGCTCGCAGTGCACCTGTACGTAGTGGTCGTGCTCGCCATCGCTGTCGATGACGTCGAACTGCCGGGTGAAGTCCAGAGTGAACGTCGCGGGGGCGTCAAAGGCATGGGTCCCGTACTGGAACAGCAGACCGTCCACATCGGGTGTGTCAGGAGTGTCAAAACGGACCCGGCCGAAACGGAGAAAGGCACGCCAGACATCTTCCGCGCCCAGATCGGCGCGTGTCTCCCTCGCGGCGCGCAACTCGCTCTCCAACAGGCCCACAGCCTCGCCCGTCGACGGCCTCCCCGACATGCCCACGTCCCCTCGTTCCCCGAAGTGCCGACTCAGCGTACTCACCCCGGCCAACGTTCCCGGTCAGAGCACTAGGGCCTATCCGGCGGATCTTGTGACCGTTTCGGCCTTGGCTCGTTGGCATGTGCATGGGGCGCGGAGATCTCACAAGTGACGAATGGGGCCGGCTGAAGCCGCATCTACCGAAGTCCGGGCTCCGTGGGGGACGTTGGGGCAGTCACCGCAGGATCATCAACGGGATCCTGTATCGGAACCGGACCGGGGTGCCGTGGCGGGATCTGCCTGCGCGTTTCGGCAAGTGGAAGACCGTGTACGAACGGCATCGGCGATGGTCAGCGGATGGCACATGGGACAGGCTCTTCACGGCAGTCCTGGCCGATGCTGACGCGGAGGGCCGCATCGACTGGTCGATGGTGAGCGTGGACTCCACCACCTGCCGGGCCCACCAGCACGCCGCCGGAGCGCGCAAGAAGCCTCCGAGGCTGCCGGGAAAAGACGCACGCCTCGGCAGCACCGCCCTGACGAAGGAATCGGACGTTCCCGGGGCGGCCTGACCTGCAAGATTCACCTTGCCGGTGAGGGTGGACGCCGCCCACTGGCCCTGCTGATCACGCCGGGCCAGTGGGGCGACGCCCCGCAGCTCATCCCGGTCATGGAGCGTGTCCGTGTCGCCCGGTTGGACGGCGGGCGTCCACGGACTCGGCCTGACCATCTCGGCGGAGATAAGGCGTACTCCTCCCGCCGCAACCGCCGCTACCTGCGACGGCGCCAGATCAAACACACGATCCCCGAGCCGAGGAACCAGCGGGCCAACCGCCGCCGCGGCAGCAAGGGCGGCCGGCCCGTCGGCTTCGACAAGACGATCTACAAGCGCAGGAACGAAGTTGAGCGAACGATCAACGCGCTGAAGAACTCCCGGGCCGTGGCCACGAGATTCGACAAGCGCGCCTATTTCTTCCACGGCACCGTCACCGTGGCCTCGATCCGCCTGTGGCTCAGGCCGTGACTACTTGGCCTTTCGTGACAAGATCTGGGCGTGACGACGTTGTACCTGACGGTTGGCCTGCCCGGGGCCGGAAAGACCACGAGAGCCCGACAGCTGGCCAAGGAGCACAACGCGCTGCGGCTGACGCCGGATGAGTGGATGCTCCCACTGTTCGGTGATCCGCAGCCGGCCGGAAAGCGTGATGTGCTGGAAGGACGGCTGCTCTGGCTGGGGCTGCAGGCCCTGAGGCTGGGAACGAACGTGGTCCTGGACTTCGGATGCTGGTCCCGTGACGAGCGGTCCGCGATCCGTTGGCTGGTGATGTCCGTGGGCGCATCCTGTCAGCTCGTGTACGTGCCGGTGGACCATGAGACGCAACAGGCTCGGATCGCCCATCGCCAGTCGACCACCCCTGATCAGACCTTCGTGATGAGCGAGACGGACCTCGTGCACTGGAGGACGCTGTTCGAGGAGCCCGACGCCACGGAACTCGACGGACATGAGGTAGGAGGTCCGCCTCCTGGGTGGCCAGGATGGCCGGAGTGGGCCGCCGACAGGTGGCCATCACTCGCGTGACTGTCCGGCCAGTCTTGGTGTTGCCCAGTAACGCAGCCGTGCCAGGAGAGCGCCCGGCCCGGAAAGATCCGCCGGACAGGCCCTAGTACGCGGCCTTGCCTACGGCGCCGGCACAGCAGTGATGGGCCTGCTTGCCTACTGGGTACAGCAGTACCTCTGAAGGGACAACGAGCGACAGTAAACCCCCGAAAGGGAACGCGGCGGCGTCTCGTGGTAGTCGGTGCGGTCGAAGGTCGCGGCCTTGTACGGGTGCCGAACTCCTCAGCCTGCCCGAGGAGCTTGGCGACTCGATGGCAGCAGCGCGAAGAACGGTGCCGTGGGCATCGGACGTACCGGCAGGGTGCGGGCGATGCGATGACTTCAGGGGTGGGTTACAAGCTTCGTGATCGGCCCGGCGACCCTGGTGAGAGTCCACCGCAGTGCTCGTGACCGGTAGGTATGGCGCCGGCGCCTGTGGATCGGCCGCCAGGTGACCCCCGACCGGGTCTCCTGCTGGACCGTGTCATCGTGTTGCTGACGGCGGCTCGGGCGCCGGACCCCGCTCAGGCCCGGCGGAGTCCTCGTAGGACGGAGGGGGGAGGGGCGGGCTGATGCCCCTCCCCGACAGGAAGTTCTCCACCCGCCGCATCGCGGGAAGGAAGTGGTCCGGGTCCCGGGCGGCTGCACTCGAATACACCGCCCGGCATTCCTCGGCGTGGGCGCGGGCCCGGTCCGGTGCCCCGCATCGCTCGGCGAGGTCGGCTGCTTCTTCCAGTAGAAAGCCGAAGTGATGGGCGTAGACCGAGGCATGGATTCCGGCGAGGGCGCGGTAGGTGTCCAGCGCCTCCTCGGAGAAACCCAGGCCGTCCTTGTGACGGCCCGCCCTCGCGACGGCCTGTCCGGCGAGGTGGAGGAGCATCGCCCGGCGGTGGCACAGGGCGGGATCCCCTGAGACCGCCTCCGGGGGCAGATGTTCGAGCGCGCTGCGTACCGTCGCCAGCGTGTCGTCGACTGGCTGGACGGTCCAATACTCGAGCATCGCGAAGTTGAACAGGGCTTCGCTCAGCGTGTCCGGATCGTCGACTTCTGCCGCACTCATCGCATCCACCGTGGCTGCGGCGACGTACAGCCCTTCGCTGAGCCGGCGGGAGCCCATCAGGATTTTGGTGAGCGCGGACAACACCTCGTGGCCGTCCGGCGGGACTGCCGACGAGAGCAGGGCGTCCTGGGCATGGCCGTACAGTTGGGCGAACTGAGGGTTCGGCCAGCGCGGTGCGTGATCGGCGCAGCTTTGGATGGCCAATACGAGCGAGCGGGCTAGGGCGTGCCACTGCGCAGTCCTGCTGTCGCTCAGTAGCTCGATCCGCATGGGCAGCACTCGCCCCACGAACCTGCGGGCGGCGATGAGGTTGTTGTTCCGCAGCTGGACGTGGCCCGCTTCTTCTATGGCGTCCGCGAGGCGGGGTCGGTAGGCGGCCGGGTTCTCTTTGGCTAACTTGGTATAGATCTTGGTGGCGTTGTCGAGGTGTGGTGTCCCGAGCGGGGCGGATTGGCCCCTGACGGTGCGGGCGTGAAGGTTGGCCAGTGCGTCCGCGAGTGTCGGCAACGCCTTGGAATCTTCTTTCACGAGTTGCTCGAGCAGCTCCACTGAGCGTCGTGTCACGGAGAGGGCTTCTTCGTACTCGCCCGCGTTCTCGAGGCGGGCCCCCAGGTTGTAGAGGGACATGGCGTATTCGCGGCCGTGCAGAGCCGGGTTGAGCTGGGCGTACTTCTTGCGGATGGCGGCAGCCGAGCGGATGTGCAGCAGCGATTCGTCGTGCCGGCCGAGGTCGGCCAGATCGGAGCTGATGTTGTTGTGGATATAGGCGAGTGTGTTGTCCACCGGGTAGCGTTCCCGGTCGATGATCGCCTCACAGAGCGCTTGCGCTTCGTCGTTCGCTACGACGGCCTCGGCGTACCGATGGAGGTGACCGAGCCACAATGCCTGGCCCTTGACAAGGTTTGCGAGTAGGTAGCGGTGCTTGTCGCCGTCGTCAGGCTGCGTGCGTACGAGTTCGACCGCCTCCTCGGCGGCGACGAGCGCGTCCTCGTGGCGCCCGCTGTCCCCAAGGTTGAGGGCCAGTGTCTCCAAGGCGAGCGGGAGCGCCGAACCGTCGTCGGGGACGCCGGCCTCGCGCAGCAACGCCACTGCCCGGGAGGCGATTTCCGCTCCCTCGCGATATTGGCCCCGGGAATGTTGGACGTGTGCTGAGCCGATGAGCGCCTCCGCGCGTGCCACGCGGGCCCGCGCGTAGCCTTCACTGCCCTGGATCGCGTCGAGGATCTCTCTGCCTCCGGGCCCGTTCTCGTAGATGAGGTAGGAGACAGACCCGTCCCACTTGTTGGAACCCAGCCGCTCGCCGTAGCGCTCCAGCAGGGCTTTGATGCCCGAGGCGTCCGGGCGGTGATCGCTCAGCGTGCGCTCGTACTCCTCACTCGCCCGCTCCAAGGTCTCAGTGACATCCTGGGCCTGCGCGACGCGTCCCGCGGCGAGGAGCCGGGTGGCGAGTCGTTGGAGCAGATGGATCTTCTCCGCCGCGCCACTTGCCTCCGCGAGCGACCGGGCCGTGAGGACGGTGGTGAGTGACGCCATGCCGGAATCGAGGTCGGGATGCTGGGTGAGGGGGAACTCGTTCTCCACCGTGCCGAGCAGCCCGGTGTCGATGTCGTCCATGCGCGCGAGGAGTTCGAGGACCGCGTTGCCTGCGCTTACGGCACGGCGGGGCTCGGCGCGCAGCAGCGGATAGAGGACGCCGTGCCGTACGTGCGGCCACCGTTCAGCAGCTGTGGCGAGGAAGACGAGCCCTCGATCGACGGATGAGGGATGCTCCGTGATCAGGTGGGTGGCCGTCGTGGGCGCCCACGCCTGGGCGGGGTAGCCGGTTGTGTGGCCGGGGAGGGTGAGGGCGAGGAAGTCTTCCGCGAGACGGTCGGGGTAGAGGGGCTCGAGCGTGGTGCCGGGGACCGGTGGCGGGTAGCAGAAGGTGTGATCGCGCAGAGCCGTCGCGGGCTGCGTGAGGCCCGCCGCGCCGAGCAGCCTCTCGCCCTCGTCGGGCGGGCGGTGACCGCTAAGAACGGCGGCGAAGACAGCCCGGTTCATCTCTGCGCGCGTGGTCCGGTAACCATGGTCCGCTGCCGTCTCGCCGTCGGCATGGAGGCGTTCCCAGTGCAGTTGCTCGCGATTGAGTAGATAGCGGGTGAGGCCAGCAGCGTCGGCGGGCGGGCGCTCCCCGCGCACGGCGGCGTCCACCGCGACGAGGGCCGCGAGGTGGAGGGAAAGGGTGAGGCCGAACTCCTCGGTGTCCAGTGGCCCGGGCGGCGGTACGGCGGCGACGTCGGGGCGTTCGTAGAGGGCGGCGAAAGTGGCACGGGCGGCGGCGAACATCTCGGCGCGGGGGTCCTGGCGCAAAGGGACGCCCGGAGCCTGTGGGACGCCCGTGAGTGGGGCCTCACCCTTCGCGTCCTCGCCCGGCAGACGCTCGGGCCGGGACCCGACAGGTAAGGACCCCAGTGCGACGGATTCGGTCCGGGCTTCGTACGGGTCGAGCATGCCCTCGACGGCGGGCCAGGAGTCCGCACCGCGGGCGAGAAAGAGAACGCGTGTGCGGCCGGTGTGCAGGAGCCGGTTCTTGAAGAGCCAGGTCAGGTGCTGGAACCGCCAGCGGTCCGCGTAGTCCACGAGGAGCAGCAGTCCGGGTTTACCGGTCAGTGACATGTCCTGGCTTCCGGGCTCCAGCAACTCGGCGTCGGGGCCGTGGAAGGCGTGCGCCACGCGCCACCCGGCCGAGGCCGTCTCCCGGGCGAAGCACGCGGCCAGTCGGCTCTTGCCCTGGCCGCCGGGCCCGTGCATCCAGCGAACGGCTCGCTCGGGCCCGCCGTCCCGCCAGCCGCGCAGCTGCTCCAGTTCATCGACGCGCCCGGTGAACGGCACCGTTTCCCGGCGGGCGTTGAGCATCCGGCTGGGCAGCTCTCGCAGCCACAGGGGGTCCGCTTCAACCGGCTCGTGCCAGTTCGCCAGGAGGTAGAGGGGCATGCCGTTCGCGAAGACATGGAGGTCGGCGTGCTGCACGCCGTAGCCGAAGCCTCCTACCGTCCGGATCTCCTGGTACCAGGAGATGGGCACTTCGCCCGGTCCGCTCACTCCTTCGGAGCCTTCGGCTCTGCCTGGGCCTGATGAATGTGTATCTGGCCGTCCTGCACGTTGTAGGACGTGGCCTTACCGCTCGTTGTGTTGAACTGCTTGTAGACGACCTGCCGTTGCTTCTCGCTGAGCAGGGGCGTCAGGTCCTCCTCCAGTACCGCGTGCAAGGCGGGAGCCATCTCCTCGTGACGTCGGAGGACCCGGCCCAGAGTGCCCTGCCACTCTGCGACAAGCTGGTTCTCGGCCGCTTCGTCGCCTTGATCGCGCGCCCGGCGCACGTCGCGGTGGAGCAGTTCCAGGTCCTGCGCGATCTCTTCCGCCTCCCCGGGCCGGAACCGGCGCCACAGGCCGGTCACCGCCTCTGTCGCCCGGGTCCACGTGTCGGTGGCCATCGCACCGACGAGAGCCGTGGCCGCCGCAGCGGCCAGCACTGACAGTTCCATCCCCGAACCCCCTCGGCGCCCGGCGCCCCGGACGGGGCGGGCAGCGGCGCCTTTGCTGTGTGAGGGTTTTGTCCCGGACCGTGTGACAGCAAACCGCATACACAACAACTAGTCCTACCTACAGCCCAGTTCGACAAAGGTCACATCCCGCATCTCCCGGCGCGCGAGCGCTTCGGCGCCCGCGCGGGTGAGCCGACAGCGGCGTACGTATCCGACAGCGGCATGCCCGCTGGCGCGGAGAACACATCCGGCGCCGGCGGGCACGCAGAAGACGCCGCGCTGAGGGCCTGGGCAGAAGCGGCTCGGTCGCCGCGTGCTGATTGCTGAAAGCCTTCGGCCTGCCCGGTTCAAAGATGGGTTCTGAGTGACACCGGGATGGGCTTCTCCCAGGCGCTCCACGATCGCCGCGGCCGGCGCCTCGCCGACCTGGTGCACCGGTGACCTTGATCTTCCTCCGCACCAAGCAAGCCGACGCCGCCCGCCTCACTCAGCGGACCACCGTCGACCTTGGCCTTCCCCGCCCCCGCACCGAGCAGAACTGACCCAGACCGACCCATTGGTGCCGACGGAGCGCCTACCCTGCCGGAATGCGCTACCTGGCTGAACCCTTCGCCCTCGCTGCCCTGAAACGTGGGCGGTCGATTGAGCACTCCAGCTTGCAGTAATCGACGACGCTCACAGCGCCTTGGCCATCGCTGAAGAGATGATCGACGCCGACCGCACGAGGTGGGTCAACGAAGGAATTGCCGGCGCCGAATACAAGGACTACGTGCGCGCCGGACGCCCCGCCACGTTCATCAGGGACTCGGCACGGGCGAACGCCTGCTCCGACTGACCCCAACCGTTTGCGGCGAGAAGCGCCCTCGCGCGGGCCGATGATAGCGACGAGTACACGATGGTCGGCCGGGGCTCGTGGCCGAGGTCGAGGCGGGCACTACGAGGCACGCCACGGTGGCGGTCACTCGACTTCGTTGAGGGGGCGGGGTGACCGGATTCGAACCGGCGTCCTCGCGATTTTGGAGACCGCGCGCGACAACCATCTGCGCTACACCCCGCCCTGCGGTGGAGGGTAGCTGTGTCAGTCGCGGGCCGGCACTCGGCCCGCGATGTTCGCGAGCAGGTACCGGGCGAGTTCGGCGTCCGGTTCGTGCCCGTCGCGCACGTCACGAGGTGCCCAGTAGCGCGCCGGTGGGATCCGAGCGCGGCGAGTTTGTACTACCAGGCATCCTCGTCCGGGTCCCCTGCTCGATGTCAGTGGCCTGCGGGATCATCATTACGGCGTTCGGGCTCTGCCGGACGACAAGGGCTGAGGGGGACAAGGTGTCGCAGGAACTCTTCTTTGAAACCGTCCGCAACGAACACTACTCATACATGAGGCTGAATCGCGCGGCCATCAACGAGCTTCGCACCGCCTCATCCGCCGGCGGTGACGAAGAGGCTGCGCACAGTCTCATCGACCTGCTGATCGACGACTTGCCCCAAGACACCGAGCACGACGGACTGATGGACAACTCCGATACGGGAGCGGTCATACGGTGCCTCAAAGCCGTTCTGCGCCGCCTCGGTATCACATTCGAAGTCCCCTTTCACGACAAGCAGGGCTACCACTCGTTCCTGATGGAGCACAACAGAGGCCTCAACACTGACCTGACCAGGGTTTTCGCCCCGGCACGCGCAGCACTGGAACGACGCGAGCAGACCACCTTCACCGGAGGCTTGCGGGGGTTGCGCGGTGAGTTGCGCAACCTCATCTTCGCCGCCACGCAGAAGCCAGAGATCGTCTGGAGGGACGTCGCGCGTGGGGTCATCGAGATCACGAAGAACAAGGACCACTGCCTGCTGTATGACCGGCCAGTGGGAGCCGCAGGCCTCACCTGGAGCGCACTCAGCAAGTGGTGGCACCTCCAGGACGGCATGTACGGGATGTCAGAGCATCTCAGGCTGCAGGCGCTTCGGAAGCGGCTGAGGGGCTCCCTTAACACCCCGGAGCAGTTGTTGTTGGACACGTACTGGGAGCATGCAACGCAGCGAGGTTTTGGTGACTCTCCTGCTCTGCTGCCACAGGTGTATCTCCATTACGACCCCTTGGCGCAGCATCAGCGAAACCAACGGGCGGAGGGCAAGGTGCTGATGCGTCAGCGGATGGACTTCTTGATGCTCGCTTCCGGCGGTCGCCGATACGTCCTCGAGCTGGACGGGAGGGAACACTACTCGCGTGACGGGAAGGCCGCGCCAGACCTCTACGCCGAAATGGTACGAGAAGACCGGCGGATTCGTCTTCAGGGGTACGAGGTGTACCGCTTTGGGGGCGCCGAGTTCGCAAATCCAGAGGCCGCCAAAGTCATGCTGAGTGAGTTCTTCGACCAGTTGCTGGCTCCATAACTCCTACCCTATAAGTTTAGCCCTGGTCTATGACGCAGGCATCGTCGCCCATTCGGCCCGCCCCCCCGGGCACGGGTGAGAGCCCTCGTTCGAGGAGGCCCGCATAGAGCTTTCACCGACTCTGGAGCGTTTCAGGCGTGGAATGGGACTGGGCGCCGTGACAGGTGTTTGTCACGGCGCCCAGTCCTCGCGAATTTACGGGTGGGGTGTCAGCTGATGGCCTTGTAGCCGGTGAATTCTTCGGATGCCACGATGGTGGGGCCCATGCCGGTGGCGGTCATGTCGTGGAAGAGCCTGAGGCGGCCGGAGCTGGGGGTGGTGGCCCACAGGTCGAGCTTGCCGTTGTTGTCGGCGTCGGGGGCTGCGGTGAACAGGGGCACGGTGGTGGTGCTGAAGTTGTTGCCGATGGCGGTGCGGTCGGTGACGCTGATGTCGTAGCCGGCGTCGTTCTCCTTGCCGTGGAAGACGTAGAGTCCGCCGGTGTCGGCTCGGTCGTAGCGCGCGACGAGGTCGGGCTGTCCGTCGCCGTTCCAGTCGCCGGGGGCGGCGAGGGTGACTTCATTGACGGTGGAGACGCCGTCGGAGATGGGGTCGTCGGGTCCTGCGAGCAGGACGGGGGCGGTGCCGGAGTCGAGGCGGTTGTCGTTGCTGCCGTAGTAGAGCCAGATGAACTTGCCGTCGTTGACGATGAGGTCGGGGTAGCTTTCGGTGTCGGTTACACCGTCGTTGTCGAGGTCGAGGGGACCGTCGACGTCACCGACGGCCAGGATCTGCTTGGCGCCGTTCTCCCAGTGGTTGTTGGCCGGGTCATAGACCGTGAGTTCCTGGCGGTCGCTGCTGGTTCCGGTTCCTTCGCAGTCGGTGCAGGCGAATCCGAAGCCGTTGTTGGGGTGGAGCCACAGGCGGTCGGTGTCGGTGTCGGCGTCGTGGCGAAGGGCGATGAGGTCTTCGTATCCGTCGCCGGTCCAGTCGCCGCGGTGGGTGATCTGTGTGTCGTTCCAGGTGGAGTTGGAGGCGGGGGTTGCGGCGTCCTTGACGGTGCCGTCGCCGGCTCCGTAGACGCGGTGCAGGGTGCCCTCGGCGTCGGTGGCCCAGAGGTCGGCGTTGCCGTCGCCGTTGATGTCTCCCGGCTTGTCCTTCTGCTTGAGGCCGTTGGCGTAGAAGAGGTAGTCGGCGGTGTCGGAGCGGTTGCCGGCCTTGTCCAGGCTGCGGGCGTACAGGTCGTTGGTGCCGGATGCGGTCGGTGTGAACTTCACTGCGACGCTGCCGCCGGCCGAGGTGGGGGAGGCGGTGCGGACGGTGGGGTCGGTGTCGGTCCAGTACTCGTACTTGGTGACGTCGCTGACGCCGCCGCTGGCGAGGGTGAAGGTGCCTTCGGTGCGCACGGAGCCGGTGACGACGGGCCAGCCGTTGCTGCCGTCGGGGAACTGGCTGGAGTTGATGGCGGGCGGTGTGCTGGGCCGGTTGGGGTCGAAGACGAAGCGGCAGCCGGCGGCGCCGAGGGTGGGGGTCCAGTCCGAGGTGGCTTTGCCGTCGTCGGCCTGGGCCTTCCAGGAGAAGTTGCCGCTCGCGGTCGATATGTACGGGCTCAGAGTGTCCTTGGGGACCTTGATTCTGGCGACGGTGCCGGAGGTGACGGAGACGGTTTTGTTGAAGAAGACGCCGGGGCCGTCGTCGTGGTGACCGGTTGCCCACAGGTGGAAGCGGGCGGTGAGGTTTCCGCCGTCCTTGTCGCTGATCTTCGCGGTGAGGTAGATGTCGGTGTTGCCGATGAGCCCGTAGGGCGCCACGTCACCGCAGCCCGCGCTGTTCTTGGTGGAGGGCACCGTGTCCAGGCTGCTCGGGTCGCTGGGTACGGTGTTGTACTCGGTCGACATCACGGCGGACTTCGCGTCGAACTTCTTCCACCCGTAGACGTCCGACTCGTTGCTGGCGGCCATCTCCAGGCTGATGGTGTTCCACTTGCTCGATGCCGCGTCCTTCGCACCCTTGGTGACGTCGAAGGCCAAGTTTCCGGCCGGGCAGTCACCGCTCCAGCCCTTGGAGTCGTTGACCGTGTCCATCTCCTCGCGGCGGTCGGGCCGGTTGTTCCACGTGGTGGACGACCCGATCGTGGCGGTGCGCCACATCTCGACAGGCTTGGACGTGCACGACCACGACCACGTGTTCTTGATCCGGAACGTCGACTTGACGACCTGCTTGTTGGTGCTCCACAGGTTCGTGGTGTTCATGCGGAAGTAGGAACGCGCCAGCCCGTTCGTCACGTTCTCGTAGCCGACCCGCGCGGTGGTCGTGGTCTTGCCGTCCCACCCGGCACCGTTGAAGTACGAGGTGCCGGGGGTCTTCTTGTAGGCGATGGTCCACGAGTAACGCGAGCCCGACACATAAGGGTCGATGTAGACCGGGTAATGGGTGTCCGACCCGGTCAGCAACTCCGAATCCGGCGTCAGCTTGAGCGCGTCGTCGGTGACGTCCACGGGCATCTGAGCCTGCTGCGCGCCGGGGGCGGGCTCGAACTCGCCGGCCGTCCCATCTGCGGCCGGCGCGTCGGCCGCGGCCAGCCGGGCGGCGATCTGGTTGGTGGTGCTGTCCCACATGCGTGGCGTCGGCGCGGTGAAAAGCTCCTGACCGGCCGGGTTCTTGGCGCTGAGGTTGCCTGCGTCATCGGCGCTGACGTCGACGCCATTGGTGGACATCTTGTAGGTGATGTCCTTGAGCTCGGGGTTCGCCGCCGCCTCGGCGGTCTTGACCACCAGCAGCTGGCCAAAGCCCGAGGCACCGGCACGGAGTTTCAGGTCCACGTCCGGAAGGACGTCCGGGTAGGTGACGGTGTCACCGTCGACCTCTGCGGCGGGCAGGGAGGTGGGCCAGGTCAGTGAGATGCTCCGGCCATCACGCGTGATGGTGGCCAGCGGTCCTCCGCCCCCGCTGGAGAACTCCAGCCCCACTCCGGTCGCCTTCGGGCTGAGTGTTCCGTCCGCGTTCTTCACCAGGTCCGTGTCGATGTCGACGAGCTTGTTGCCCTTGCGCGCCCACTGCGCGGTCGCAAAACGGTCCTCTGTGAACGTGCCCGAGGGGTTGGCGAACACCTGAGAGGCCTCGGTGCGCTGGGACAGCACCTCGACCTGCTCCCCGCTGTCCTGTGCCTCGCTCAGCGCCTTGGTCTCCTCAGCGCTGAACCCCGGAACCGCGGTTCTCACCGAGTTCGTAGAGGCGGCCGCACCGGGCGCAATGGTGACGAGAGGGGTGATGAGGCCTGCCGCTATAGCAGCGACTCCAATCCGTATCGCTTTCCGGTCCCGTCTGTGGCGATGTCCCATTTCTCTCCCTTTTCGATATCTACACATCTTCGAGCGCACCATACAACCTGCCTTTTACCGTCGAAAGAACTGATCGGCAGAGAACCTCAGTCAAGGCGGCGCGCCGAAAGGGTGTGTTCCGGCGCTGCCGCCGGCTGCCACACGGTACGCGTTCGCACAGCTCACGGCGCACTCGGTGCGCGGCAGACGCTTGAAGCGCACAGAAGGTTGTACGCTCCAGCCTTCTTTTTTTCCGGCACCGCTTTGACCCTCAGTGAAAGTGGCCAACAGGGACCAAAATGGCCATCTGTGAAGAACGCGCATACCGCACATGTGCATTTATGTCCGCTACGGAATTATAAAGATTCCAGACGGCTCTTTCGCGATGCGTTCACCATGCATAGAGTTCCGAGGATTTTGTCTCTCATCAAGCGAGGGGGGTTAGGCATGAACCGACGAAGAAGACCCGGAGCAGCGCGCACACGTGCTCGCATGCGTGTGACAGCGGTGTCGCTCGCAGGATTCCTGCTCACCGGAGCACTGGCCGGACCGGTAGCTGCGGCCGCGGAACTCGAACTGCGCAAGCTGACCGACACCAAGCCAGTACCAACCGATCCGGTGAAGGCCAAGGGCCTCAACCCGGTCGACCACACGCGCGGCAAGGCGTACCGGCCGGACACCAAAGCGCGCTGGCCCAAGGCCGGCAAGACGCATCTGAAGGTCCCCGCACGAAACCACACGATGGACAACGGCCGGGCGGGCGACCTCCCCCTCGGCGCGGGCGCCTCTGCGACCAAGCACAAGCGCGCCGCAGTGACGCCCACGGGCGTGGACGTCCAGGTCCTGAGCCAGAAGGACAGCCACGCAGCCGGCGTGAACGGTGTCCTGATGGCGGTGCGCGGCACCTCCACCAAGAAGGCCGACAGCTCGGTCCGGCTGACGATTGACTACTCGTCCTTCGCCGGGATGTACGGCGGTGACTGGTCCTCGCGCCTGACGGCGTCGGTGCTGGACGACTGCGCACTGACCAGTCCGAAGGCCCACAAGTGCAAGCCGGGCACGCCGCTGAAGTCGACGAACGACCCCAAGGCGCAGAGCGTTTCCGCCGATGTCCCGTTGACGGCCGTGGCAGACGACGAGAGCGCTTCGGGGCTTCTCGCGCCCACGAAGAGCCAGACGTCGGCCACCGGTCTGACCGCCGCGGACGACGTGACCCTGGTGGCCCTGACCGCAGCCGCATCGGGCCCCACCGGCAACTACGGCGCCACGCCACTGTCACCGTCGGGCAGTTGGTCCGCCGGCGGCTCCTCGGGCGGCTTCGCCTGGAGCTACGACATGCCCACCCCGAGCGTGCCGGGCGACCTGACCCCCGACCTGGGTCTGTCCTACTCCTCACAGTCGATCGACGGCCGCACCGCCGCGACCAACAACCAGGCGAACTGGGTGGCCGACGGCTGGTCCCTGTCGCCCGGTTCGATCGAGCGCCGCTACGTCTCCTGCGAGGACGACAAGGACGGCGGCAACAACCCCTCGACCAAGGTCGGCGACCTGTGCTGGAAGAACGACAACGCCACCCTCAGCCTGGGCGGCGAGTCCAGCGAACTGGTCAAGGACGACAAGACCGGGGTGTGGAAGAAGAAGCAGGACGACGGCACCCGCATCGAGCGCTTCACCAACACCTCGCTCACCAACGGTGACAACGACGGCGAGTACTGGCGTGTCACTTCCTCCGACGGCACCATGTACTACTTCGGCCGCAACAAGATGGACGGCTGGGCCGACGGCAAAGACGTGACCAACTCCGTCTGGACCGTGCCCGTGTACGGCAACCACGACGGCGAGAAGTGCCACGCCTCCGCCTTCGCGGACTCCTGGTGCCAGCAGGCCTGGCGCTGGAACCTCGACGCGGTCGTCGACCCCCACGGCGATGCCATGGTCTATTACTGGGGCAAGGAGTCCAACTACTACCAGCGCAACATCGACAGCAGCTACAAGGGCACCATGACGCCCTACACCCGCGGCGGCTACCTCAAGCGCATCGAGTACGGCCTGCGCAGCGGCGCCTACTACGCCGACCCGGCCGCCAAGGCCGAGTTCACGGTCGCCGAACGGTGCCTGCCCACCGAGACCTTCGACTGCGCGACGGACAAGTTCACCAAGGACAACGCCAAGTACTGGCCGGACGTCCCGTTCGACAAGTACTGCACGTCCTCCTCGGCGTGTGAGGGCAACTCGTCCCCGTCCTACTTCACCCGCAAAAGACTGACCGGCGTCACCACCTACGCGCGCGATGACAAGGGACTGCAGAAGGTCGACACCTGGACCCTGCGTCACCAGTACCCCGCCACCGGCGACGGCACCGATCCGTCACTGTGGCTGGCCGGTATCACCCGCACCGGGCACGTCGGCGGCACCGACGTCAGCCTTCCCGAGGTGACCACGTCCGGCATCCAGCTTCCCAACCGTGTCGAGGGCGCCGTCGACGAGATCCCGCCCTACGTCCGCTACCGAGTCGCCGCCATCAAGAACGAGACCGGCTCCACGCTCGGCGTCACCTACTCGGAGCCCGACTGCACGGCCACGTCGCTGCCGACGCCGTCGTCGAACAGCAAGCGCTGCTACCCGGTGATCTGGTCACCACCGGACGCACCCGCCGCCGACTACAAGCCCTACCAGGACTGGTTCCACACCTACGTGGTCACCAAGATGCTGGAGTCCGACAACGTCGCGGGAGCGCCGACCAAGCGCACCGACTACCGCTACCTCGACGGAATGGCCTGGGGCAAGGACGACGACGAGTTCACCAAGGCCGACCAGCGCACCTGGGGCAACCGCCTCGGCTACGGCCGGGTGCAGACCCTCACCGGCGACCCTGCCGAAGGCAAACAGACCCTGAGCGAGACCCGCTACTTCCGCGGCATCGACGGAGCCAAGGTCGCCGACTCCACCGGCACCGAAATCACCGACCACGAATCGTTCGCCGGCCAAACCCGAGAAGAAGCCACCTACAACGGCGACGGCGGCGCCCTCGTGGAGGCCACCAGCTACACCCCCTGGCACTCCGCCGCAGTGGCCACCCGCTCACGTACAGCCGACAAACTGCCCGAGGTGAACGCCTGGCAGACCGGCGTAAAGGAAGACCAGACCCGCACCACCGTCTCCGGCGTCAGCGCCCCGCAACTGACCAAGACCACCCGCACCTTCGACTCCTACGGAATGGTCGACTCCGTCTCCGAGACCGGAGACACCGCCAAATCCGGCGACGAGCAGTGCACCACCACCAGCTACACCCGCAACACCACCAAGAACCTGCTCAATCTCGTCGCTGAGACCAAGTCCGTCGCTAAGCCCTGCGGCACCACGCCGAGCCTGCCCGACGACCTGATCTCCGCCAGCCGCACCTACTACGACAACGCCACGACCCTGACCACCGCCCCGACCAAGGGCGACGCCACCAGGGAAGATGAGCAGGACGCAGACGGCACCGGCTACCTCACCACCGCCACCAGCAAGTACGACGCCTACGGCCGACAGACCCAGTCCACCGACGCCGAAGGCGCCACGACCAACGTCACCTTCACCCCGACCACCGGACGCGCCCCGACCGAGACGACAACGACCAACGCCCTCGGGCACACCAGCAAAGAGATCACCGAACCGCTGCGCGGCCTGACCACAGCCACCATCGACGCCAACGGCAAGCGCGCCGACATGGACTACGACGCGCTCGGCCACGTCACCAAGACCTGGGACGCCGGCTGGCCCAAGGCCGATCACGCCACCCAGCCCACGGCCCAGACCACCTACGCCATCACCCGCACCAAGCCCACCGTCGTCACCACCAAGACCCTTAACTCCTCAGGCGCGTACGACACCTCGTACGTCTTCTACGACGGCCTGATGCGCCAGCGGGAGACCCAGTCCGCGGCGATCGGCGCCAGCACCGCAAAGATCGTCACCGAGAACCTCTACGACACCCGCGGCCTGGCCTGGAAGAGCTACAGCGCTTACTACGCCAGCGGCGCCCCGTCGGCCACCCTGGTCACGGGCGACGACACCAAGGTCCCCGCCGCGAACGAGAACCGCTTCGACGGCGCCGGACGGACCACCGCCTCACTCGCTCTGCGCTTCGGCGACGAGACCCGGCGCACCACGACCGAGTACGGCGGTGACCGCACCACCGTCATCCCGCCCCAGGGAGGCACCGCCACCACTACCGTCGTCGACGCCCTCGGCCGCACCAGCGAGAAGCGCGAATACACCGACGCCGCACGCACCAAGTACCTGACCACCAGCTACACCTACGAGCCCCGCGGCAACCTCGACAAGATCACAGGCCCCGAAGACACCGTCTGGGCCTGGAAATACGACCACCGCGACCGCGAGACCAAGTCCGTCGACCCGGACAAGGGGACCAGCACCACCACCTACGACGACGACGATCGTCCCCTCACCAGCACCGACGCCCGCAACATCACTCTGACCAACAAGTACGACGACCTCGGCCGCACCACCGAACTCAAGCAGGGCGACACCGTGCGCGCCGCCTGGTCCTACGACACCGTCGCCAAGGGCCAGCTCGCCTCCGACACCCGCTACATCGACGGCCAGGCCTACACCAACAGCATCGACACCTACGACAACCGCTACCAGGTCACCAAGTCGACCAGCACCCTGCCCGCCGGCGCGGGAAGCCTTGCCGGAAGCTACAGCTGGACCTTCGGATACAACACCTACACCGGCGCCCAGGAATGGACCCTCAACCCCGCTCTCGGCAACCTTCCCTCCGAGCGCGTCACCACCGTCTACGGCGAGGGCAACCTCCCCATCAAAACCACCGCGGGAGCGGTCACCCTCGTCAACACCGTCAACTACGACGTCTTCGGCCGCGCCGGCCGCACCGAGTACGGCGTCCTTGGCCGCAAGGTCTACGACGACCGCGTCTTTGACGAACACACCGGTCAGCTCACCCAGCGCACCATCTCCGGCGACGTCGCCCTGCGCATCGACGACACCCGGTACGGCTATGACCCCGCCGGCAACGTCACCCGTATCGCCGAGACCGGCGGCCAAGACGCCGCCACCACCTACGACACCCAGTGCTTCGCCACGGACGCCCTGCAGCGCATGACCGAAGCCTGGACCGCCAAGGACCACGCGGACACCTGCACCAGCGCACCCAACTCGAGCACCGTGGGAGGCCCGGACTCCTACTGGCAGAGCTACAAGTACGACGACTCCGGCCAGCGCACCAGCCTCGTCCAGCACGCCACCACCACCGGCGCGGACACCATCAACCGCACCTACAAGCCCGCAGAGACCACCGCGGCCAACCCGCACGCTCACGCCCTGGGCAGCATCACCACCACGGGCGGCGACGACCCCGGCACCGAGACCTACACCTACGACGACGCCGGCAACACCGCCACCCGCACCGGAGGCGACCACCCGCAGAACCTCGTCTGGGACGCGGAAGGACACCTGCAGAAGGTCACCGAGAACGGCAAGAGCACCGAGTACCTCTACGACGCCAACGGCAACCGGATGCTGACCAAGCAGACAGACGGATCCACAACCGCCTACCTCCCCGCCGGCAACGAACTGACCATCACCAGCACCGGAGCCAAGCAAGCCACCCGCTACTACACCCACAACGGCGAAAACATCGCCGTACGCAACGCATCCGGATTCCAGTTCCTCTTCGCCGACCAGAAGGGCACCGCACTCCTCGCCGTCGCCTTCGGAACCGGCCAGGCCGTAACCCGCCGCAAGCAACTCCCCTTCGGCAGCGCACGCACCAACACCGGATCGACCGCATGGCCCGGCGACCGCGGCTTCCTCAGCGGAACCAGCGACCCCACCGGATACACCCACCTCGGAGCCCGCGAATACGACCCCCAAACCGGAAGATTCCTCTCCGTCGACCCACTCTTCACCACCGACGACCCGGCCCAGCACAACGCCTACCAGTACGCCAACAACAACCCCGTCACCTTCTCCGACCCCACCGGTGAGGCCTACCCAGAGTGCCGCTCCGGCCAGTACAACTGCTCGACCGGGAAGAGTACGGCCGACGTCACCAAGGTTGAATTCGGTAAGAACTACGAATCGATCACACGAAACCAGGGCGGAAAACCGTCCAAGAACTACTACACGCAACAAGCCACAGGAAAGAAGTACACCTACGTCAAGGGAAAGGGTGTAACCAAGTACACCAGTTCTCAGCTCAGCGCCGGAGAAAAGCTACAGAAGCAGCGCGAGGCCGAGTACAAAAGATACATAGCCTGGGTTAAGGCGGAACGAAAGAAGGCTGAAGCTCAGGCCGAATCGAATGCGAAGGATGAAGGATTCTGGGGAGGCCTCAGAAGCAAAGTGAGCGAAACCGTCGGCAGTGCTTCCTGGTGGCGACATAAGGGCGTTGACGTTGGAATAGGTGTCTTGGCCACAGTAGGTACCGCGGCGTGTATCGCGTCCGTAGTTTGCGGTGGTGGGCTATTTATCGTGGGAGCATCGGCTCTTTTCGTAACCGGAATTGGTGCCCACATGGCGGTGGCGTCTCCTCAGGAGCGTCAACGAGGAGGAGCTCAGTACCTGACTAGAACGGCGAAGGCGGAGGGGAAGGGCATATTTTTCGGTGCTACTTTTGGCAGAGGTGCCTTCGGGGCAATGAGGAATGGTGCAAAGCAAGGGACTACGGGCGCTGGTCTGACTACAAGGCAGGGGTCTGATCCACTCTTCGCAGGCATAGCTCCACGCGACTATGGCGCCATGGGGGACAGGTTGCTTAGTCACCTGAAGAGCCTCTGGTAAAGAGTTTTGCAGGAGGGGTGTTGCGGGAATCTCGCGTTTCTCTGCAACACCCCTCCGGCTCTGGCCGAATGCTATGTGTCCGCAAATTTTTGCCCAGAAAGCGTGCGGCTTGTCGGTTGAGTGGCACGGTGAAGCTGGGCAACTTGCTCTACGGGAATTAGGGTCGGGTACAATGCAATCGGCCATCTTCTACTTTCGAGTTTCTGGGTGGATCCAAATGAAGTGTCGAGTAAGGGGTTAAGTTATGCACGAAGTTCGCCCTTCCGGTGAAGAGCATGATTCGCAGGCGTATTATAGTGACCTAAGGCGTGATCGCAGTAACGTCCGGCAAGCGCTGCGGGTGAGTCGCTTCGGGGCGCACGTAGGTCTTTTTGTGACGATAGTCGCAGTGGCTGTTACCTCTTACTTTGCTGACCCCTTGTGGGGCGGAGTTGTAGGCGGATTCTTCGCAGTATGGTTTGGCGTTGCCACTATATTCATTTTCGCTGCAGGGGGAAGGGGGGTAAATCTGCTGGCCCGCGCCTACGTGGCAACATTTGGGTGGGGTGATTACGTGACTCCTTAGATTTTCGCTGTTCTTCCCTTCGATTCCTCGCTGCCGGGGCCCTACCGAAGCTGTTCGTGGCGCGCGTGCCGTTCGGGATCGGTTGGCCATGTCTTGCGTCACGAGGACCATTGCTTCGCTCTTGCCCCAGACTGCATCTTTGCGCAAAGCGAATTGCCCGTAGCAGCCCGTACGAGCGCAGCGCGGCGAGCTTGGTCTCCCGCGCTTCTGGCATGGTCCCTGGGCGAAGGAAGCGCCGGGGAAGGACGCGTCGGGCCTGCTGCTCGGCGCCCGTGCATTTGGTGCCGGGACCCGGACTCGAACTGCTCCCTGCATCCGCGGGGATGGTCGGCAGGCCGAGGAGTTCGGTCTACTGATGGGCGCCTGCTTCTCACGGTGGTCTGTGTCGTTACCAGCGGATGTCGAGTTGATCGAGGTCCGTCCGCCTCTGGGCGGTGAGTTTGTCAGCCCGCCTGCGTACGTTGGCGAGCCACATGCCCAACGCGACCGGCACACCGGCTGCGTCCCGCTCCGCTTCCAGCGCTCCACGCCCGGCTTCCTCTAGAGGCACGAGCTCTGTGTGCTTCCGGGGTACCTGTAGATGCCCCTCTCGCGCGTGGAAGCGTTGTGCGGCGGTCAGGTTGAGGGTCCACTTGTCGTCCTGGGTGCGTCGTACCGGCCGCTCGTCCTGCGAGGCCTCCTCGATCCCGAGCACTGACTCGAGCAGCCACTGCTGCGCCGGTCCGAGCTTGTCCCACCCCAACCGCTGCGCCTGTACCCACGCCCCGAGGTCTTCGCCCTGCACGACCAGCACCCCGGACCCGCTGTGGGGGAGTGTTCCTCCGTCGTCGAGGTGGTTCTTGGCCAGCCGGTAGTAGCGTTGCCAGCCGGTGTCCCAAACCGGGCACCAGCCGGGGTCGATGGCGTCGAGGGCGTCCTGACGGCTCTCCGACAGCCCCCACCCGCCCGGAGGCACGGGCATGCTTTGTTCGTGCGCTGCGGCGGCCTCTACGGCCTGCCTGGCCGCCGCCCGCATGTTCTTCAGCCATGCCCCGATCGGGAACCCGCCCGCTGTCACCGCGCTCACCGGCGCGAGGAGGTGCCCGTGCTCGTCAGCCCACGCCCGCGCGACAGTGAGGCCTTCTCCGAAGGCGTGGTCGTGGGCGTTCCACACCATGCCCAGCGCGTCGAGCTGCCGGACCCGCTCGCCTGGGAGGATCTCGGCGTTGTAGGCCTTACGCTGGTCCGCCAGCCACACCCCGAGCGGGAACCCGGCTGGCGCCCAGTCATCTGGTGTCACGTAGCGGTACGGCGCCTTCAGCAGCTCGCCACCGGTCTCCTTGAGATATTGCAGGCAGGCGGCGATGCCGCGCCGCCAGTAGACCTTCTCCGGGTCGATGACCCGCAACTGGATAAACCGGGCGAGTAGGGCAGGATCGCGCGGTCTGGAGAACCGCAGCAACGCCGCCGCCAGCCTACTCACCACCGGCCGGCCGTCCCCACGGCCGCCGTCGGCTCCCTGGCCCTCACCGTCGTCACCCTCGGACTCCGCGATGCCGTGGCCGTTCTGCCCTACGCCGCCCGCGCTGTGCTCGTCCCGGCGCGCGACGCCGCTCTCACCCGCAACACCGCGCGCGCCCGCGACACCATCCGCGACACCACCCTCGGTGTCGCCACCGGCCACCTCGATCGCCTCGCCCCGACCGCCTCCAGCACTCCAACTGCCGCTGCGCACACGGGAGTCGGCGAGTGCCTCGATCGTCTCCGTGTCGTGTGCTCGCAGGGCGGACAGCACCTTGGTCAGGCTGCTGTATGCCCACGAGGTGAGCATCTCCGAGGGATTCTCACCCGGCCGCACAAATACCGGAACGATCAATGTGGCGAGTTTCCCCTCACCAGGTCGGATACGCAAAGCACGGCCGACCATCTGCACAATATCGACCATGGAACCACGCGTGTCCATAAACGCGACCGCGTCGCACCGTGCGGTATCAACCCCGTCACCCAGTACTTTGACCGACGCCAATACCCGCACCGCTGCCTTCACCGCACGCCCCTGCGTGTGGGGCAGGAGATCGGCAGCGAACTCGGCGAGCACGGCCTGGCGGTGGGCGGGGGAGTGCTCCCCAGACAGCCACTGCGCCCACACTCGCTCAGGCGCCGGGAACCGGCCAGGATCACCGGCATGCAGCTGCTCAGCGACGGCCGGCACTCCGGCCGCCATAGCCTCCGCCTCCGAAACACGGCTGTGGAAAGTCAGGATCCTGCGCAGCTTCTCGTCCGCGGCCGCCGTCAACAGCCCCGTCTGCAGGGCCGCCAACCTCGCACCCCGCACGCGGTCGGTACCCAACGGCGCGTCTTGGAGGGCCCGGTAGAGGTCTTCGTCCTCGATCTCGACACATACGACCTGGTAGGGGGCGACGATGCCACGGCGGATGGCTTCGGAGAGCTTCAGCTCGAACGCCACCGGCCCGAACACCGCACTGTCCCGGTCCATCGACGCCACCATCCGAGGCGCTTCACCACCGGCCTCCCACACCCGCGGCGTCGCCGTACATATACAAACGACGTCGCGCAGGAGCCTCCTGCTGATCATGTACCGCAGCCCAGGGCTTCCCCGCATCCCCGGAGGTGCGGTGCGCCTCGTCGACGACGACCAAGTCCCACACGCCGACGCCGGCCGCGTGAGCCCTCTGCAGGGTGCGCAGACCCAGCGGCGCGTAGGTGGCGAACACCGTGACCTGATCCACGCCACGCAGCCACAACCGCAGTTCCACATCACTGGTCGTACACGCCCTTCCCTGACTGCCCGCAGCAGGCAGCGAACACACCCCAAGGAAGGCACCACCACGCCCGTCGGCCCGCCACGCGGCGGCAGTCTGGAGCAGCAGGTCCAGCGTCGGTACTAACACCAACACCCGCCGTGCCTTCAGCCGGCAGGCCGCTTCCACCGCCATCAGCGTCTTCCCCGACCCTGTCGCGGACACGACCTGCGCCCGCAATCCCTGCGACGGCATCTCTCCATCGGCTGGTTCCTGAAGTGTCCTCAGAATGCCGTCCACGGCCTCGACCTGATGCGGTAGAAGTTTCATTACTGCCATCTCCCGTTCCCGCGAAAGGTATCCTCGGCACGAATTGGAATAGACTGAAATCGTGACGCCGAGGCGTGAGGAACTTGGCGTCATTCCCGACTTGACACCGGGCCAGGGGGCCAGCCTCTAGCCCATAATCTAGCTCACCAATCTTCATGACACACATGGTTGCATCGACGCCCGCTCAGGCTCGAGCAGTCCACCCGAGAGTGTGTATGCGACAGGCGCGGGCATCCGGCATGCAGGGAGGATCACATGTCGCAGCTGCCGAAGCATGAAGCGCCAGACTGGGCCAAACCAGGATCCAGCTGGGTTCCAAAGGTGTGCTGGCCCATGCTCTGCCTCACCGTTGCCCTACTGGTATGGCGCATCGTCGATGGAGGCAGCCCCGGAAAGATCATGGTCCCGGCCGGCACCGCCCTCGTATTCGTCTGTGTCCTGATCTCCAACCTTTCAACAAGACGACGCTCACAGAACGAAGACCCGCACCGCCCCCTGTAGCCAGCCGCTTTTACAGGGCCGCGCGGAGCGTGGCCCTGCCAGGCCGGATCGCGGAGCAATCCGAGCCGCCGGGCCGCGGAGCGGATCCGGCAGGCGTCACGGAGTGACGCCCAACTCCACGACGAAGTCG
>NZ_QLLY01000031.1 GCF_003259365.1 Streptomyces sp. PsTaAH-137 | reverse complement strand
CTGGGTTGATAGGCCGGATCTGGAAGCACCGTGAGGTGTGGAGGTGACCGGTACTAATAGGCCGAGGGCTTGTCCTCAGTTGCTCGCGTCCACTGTGTTGGTTCTGAAACCACGAACAACCCCATGCCATGGTCACGGCGTGGTGCGGTTGTCAGTTTCATAGTGTTTCGGTGGTCATAGCGTGAGGGAAACGCCCGGTTACATTCCGAACCCGGAAGCTAAGCCTTACAGCGCCGATGGTACTGCAGGGGGGACCCTGTGGGAGAGTAGGACGCCGCCGAACAAATTTTGAGAAAGCCCCCGTGCCATTGGCACGGGGGCTTTCTGCGTTTACGGGGTCGTAAAGTCGTCGTATGCGCTACGAACTGGTCATCTTCGACAACGACGGTGTGCTCGTCGACAGTGAGCCCCTCTCCAATACGCTGCTGGCCGGCTATCTCACCGAGCTCGGGCACCCGACCTCGTACGAGGACTCCCTGCGCGACTACATGGGCGCCGCCCTGCACCGCGTACACGACCTGGTTTTCGAGCGGAGCGGGGAGCGGCTGCCCGCTGACTTCGACGATGTTTTTCACGGGCGGGTCTTCGCCGCGTTCGAGCGGGAGTTGCAGCCCGTGCCCGGAGTCGTGGAGGTGCTGGAGAAGCTGACCTCCGACGGGGTGCCGTACTGCGTGGCCTCTTCGGGGAGTCATGAGCGGATTCGGGTCGGGCATCGGACCACCGGGCTCGATCGGTGGTTCGGGGAGGGGCGCGTCTTCAGTTCCGAGGATGTCGGGCGGGGGAAGCCGGCGCCTGATCTCTTCGAGTACGCGGCCCGGCGGATGGGCGTCGCACCGGAGAAGTGCGTGGTGGTCGAGGACAGTCCGCTCGGGGTGCAGGCGGCCGTCGCCGCCGGGATGGACGTGTACGGGTTCACCGCCATGACGCCGGCCGAGCGGCTCAAGGACGCCGACGGTCTCTTCGGCGATATGCGTGAATTGGTCGGGCTCCTGGGCTGAGCTGCCGAACTGGGGGACCGTCCACGGGAATTGGGTGCTTGATCTATCTACCCAGCGGTAGGCCGGGCGCATACGCTGAGCCGCCATGACCGATGGGAACGCAGGCATAACAGGCGCGATGCGATGGGGCCGAAGAGCGCTCGGATTCAGCTTCTTCGCCCAAGGGGTGGCGTTCGCGCTCCTCGTGACCCGGATTCCCGCCATTCAGGACCAGTACGGGATTTCGGACGGGCTGCTTCCCGTCTTTCTCGCCGCCGTGCCGATCCTCGCCGGGGTCAGCAGCGTCGGCACCGAGCAGCTCGTCAAGCGGGTGCGGCCGAGCCGCGTACTGCGGTGGGCGCAGCCCGTGGTGCTCCTCGCGCTGCTCGGCGTCGGGGCCGGGGACACCCTGGTGGAGGTCGCCGTCGCGCTCGCCGCGTTCGGCCTCGCCGTGGGCGCGCTCGACGCGTCGATGAACATGCTCGGCGTCAGCCTGCAACGCGCGTACGGGCGCAGCATCATGCTCGGGTTCCACGCCGTGTACAGCCTGGGCGGCATCGTGGGTGCGTCGCTCGCGTGGGCCGGGGCGCACTGGGAGCTGTCGCTGTTCGTGTCCTATCTGCCGGTCGCCGCCGTGCTGGTGCCGCTCTGTCTTCTCGGCAGCCGGTGGTACGTCGACGCGCGCGCCGCTGCCGTCGTGGAGGACCAGGTCGGGCAGGCGGCGGGCGGTGGGGTCGTTTTCAGGATGCTGCTGCCGCTGTGCCTGGTGATGGCGTTCGCGTACATCGGGGACTCGACCGTCTCCAACTGGAGCGCGAAGTACCTTCAGGACGTGCTGGGGAGCTCGGAGCAGCTGTCCACGGTTCCGTACAACGTCTACATGGTGATGACCCTCGTGGGGCGGGCCGTGGGCGATGTGGGTGTGCGGCGGTTCGGGGCCGTGGCCGTCGTGCGGCTCGGGACCGTGATCGCGGCTGCCGGGTTCGGTGTGGTGGCCGTGGCGCCCGGGCCGTGGGTCGGGATGCTCGGGTTCACGCTGCTCGGGCTCGGGCTGTGTGTGATCGTGCCGCAGACCTTCGCGGCGGCCGGGCGGATGTTTCCCGGGGCCTCCGACGCCGCGATCGCGCGGCTCAATATCTTCAACTACGTTGGTTTTCTGGTGGGTTCGCCGCTCGTGGGCGCTTTGGGCGATGCGTGGAGCTATCGCGGGGCGATGCTCGTCCCGATGGCGTTGGTGCTGGTGACGCTGGTGTACGCCCCTTCGTTCGGGAAGGGCGGTGACCGATACGGTGGCGGGCATGAGCGGCCGCGTGCAGTTGATGTGGGACCCGGCGGTAGCGGGGTATGACTTCGGGCCCGGGCATCCGATGGACCCGGTCCGCCTTGAGCTGACCCGCAGCCTGGTGGGGGCCTTCGGGCTCGACCGGGCCGGGGACGTGGAGGTCGTGGCCGCGGCCAGAGCCGGTGAGTCCACGCTCCAGCTCGTGCACCGCGAGGACTACGTGGAGGCGGTCAAGGCCGCCTCCCTGGATCCGGCCGCCGCTGATCCCTCGTACGGGCTCGGCACCACCGACGATCCGGCCTTCGCCGGGATGCACGAGGTGTCCGCGCTGATCGCCGGGCAGTCCGTGGGCGCCGCGGAGGCCGTGTGGCGCGGGGAGGCCCTGCACGGGGTGAACTTCGCCGGCGGGCTGCACCACGCGATGCCGGGCGGCGCGTCGGGGTTCTGCGTCTACAACGACGCGGCGCTGGCCATCGCGCGACTCCTGGAGCTGGGCGTCGAGCGCGTCGCGTACGTCGATGTGGACGTGCATCACGGGGACGGGGTGCAGGCCGCGTTCTGGGAGGACCCGCGCGTGCTGACCGTCTCGCTGCACGAGCATCCCCGGACGCTGTTCCCGCAGACCGGGTGGCCCGAGGAGACCGGGGCCGACGGGGCCGCCGAGGGGTCCGCCGTGAATGTCGCGCTGCCGGCCGGGACCGGGGACGCCGGGTGGCTGCGGGCGTTCCACGCCGTGGTGCCGGAGCTGCTCGCCGAGTTCCGGCCGCAGGTCCTCGTTACCCAGCACGGGGCCGATACGCACTTCGAGGATCCGCTCGCCCATCTCGCCGTGTCGCTCGACGCGCAGCGGGCCGTGCAGGTCGCCTGTCATGAGCTGGCGCACACGTACGCGGACGGGAAGTGGGTCGCGCTCGGAGGCGGCGGGTATGCCGTCGTCGATGTCGTGCCGCGGTCCTGGACGCATCTGGTGGCCGTCGCCGCCGGGCGGGACATCGATGCCGAGACCGTGATTCCCGAGTCGTGGCGGCAGGAAGTCTTCGCTCGTACGCGGCAGTTGGCGCCTGCCCGGATGACCGATGGGCGGTGGCCTGTGGTGTTCCGGGGGTGGGAGGAGGGGTACGACCCCGCCGATCGGCTGGATCAGGCGATTCTTGCTACGCGGAAGGCCGCGTTTCCCTTGCGGGGGTTGCTGGCTTAGCTGGGCTGTGGCGGGGGAGATTGCGGCGGGCAGCGGCAGATTGCCCACGGCTCATGGGTTACTCCCTCTGTGGGGTGTTTTGGGGTTTTGGGGGTGCTCCGGGCGTCAATGGGCCAGCATCGCAAAGGTGTTGAGCACCGGCGCCCTTCGTGCGCATCTGTTGGCGGCTCGGCTTGCCGGGCCCGTGGCGACCTCCCGCGAGGAGAGTCTGCGCAGTTACCGGCTCTTCGAGGCGCGGGACCCGCGTGTGCTGCTCGGGCTCGATCCCGAGTGGGCCTGGGGGCAGCGGGATCTGCTCGCCCTCATGGCCGACAAATGCGGGGTCTCGCCGGATCCGGGACACACCTCGGGGTACGACATCATCGATCCGGAACGTACGCTGGCGGCGCTGGACGCCTTCGGCGACCGCCTCGGCAGGGCCGCCGACGCGCGGTCTCCCGTGCTCATCGGGACGGGACACCCGCACCGACTGCTCGGCTTCTACGCCTCCCTGGCGAGTGCCCTGTCGGCGGCCGGCTGTCCCGTTCTCACTCCCGCGCAGGGTCTCAGTGTCGACATAACGACCCGGTTTGGTCTACGTACCTACAACCTTGACTACGTACGAGGCGTCGCGCTGGTGCGGGAACCGGACGCGTGGCCGCCCGGAAGTGAGACCGGCGCGCACACGCACTCCCCCCTCCCGGTTCGTACCGCTCTGACCGCTCTGGCGGAGGCCGGGCAACCGCTTCCAGAGCTTGTCGTGGGGGACCACGGATGGGTCTGCGGTGCAGGTCAGTTGGGGTTCGACGCCATCGGCCTGGCCGATACGGATGATCCGGCCCTGTTCGTCGGTGAGGCCGAGGGGCAGGTGTCCGTCGTCGTTCCGCTTGATGACGCTGTGCGGTCTGATTACTACCGACCGCTTACTCGCTATGTACTCAATCGAGCGTGTCTGTCACAGTAGGCGGCCGATCGCTGCTCCTCTTCCCCACTCGCACCACACGCCCCTACATTGGGGAGTGAGCACGCAACGACGTTGAGTCACCGGAAGGGGAAGCCGGTGGCCGTCGAGTGCGGAAGGTTCAGGTGTGACATGGCTGCTGGTGAGAGTAGGCCTCTGAACGAGGTGCAGTTCCTGACCGTGGCGGAAGTCGCCTCGGTCATGCGAGTGTCCAAGATGACCGTGTACCGGCTGGTGCACAGCGGTCATCTGCCCGCGATCCGGGTCGGGCGGAGTTTCCGCGTCCCGGAGCAAGCGGTTCACGAGTACCTCCGCGAGTCCTATGTGGGGGTGGATGCGGGCTGATCCGTAGCCGGCGAAGCCCTCGATTTCTGGCTCGGCACTCGGGCGGGGTAGGCTGGCCCCCCGTAGGTCGTGTGGGCCCCAATGCAGCCCCGCACCGAGTGATGGTCCCCGCTTTCGCGGGGCTTGTCCGAGAAGTGAGCGAGGGTAGTCGTGGGCTCTGTTATCAAGAAGCGCCGTAAGCGGATGGCGAAGAAGAAGCACCGCAAGCTGCTGAAGCGCACCCGCGTGCAGCGTCGCAACAAGAAGTAAGCGACTGCTGCGTCAAGCGCGTCATCTGTGGCCCTTTCACCGTTCGGTGGGAGGGCCACAGTGCGTTGGGCCGGCCCGCGATGTACGTACGGCTGTGGCTGTCGTCACTTCATGCATCGCCCGGTCATCACAGCGCAACATCGAACCGCTAACGTGAGGCGCGAGCAGTGATTGCGGAGCGCGGCGGGGCTGCGACGGAAGGTAGGCGCTGATCTTGGGCAAGGTCGTGCTCGTGACCGGGGCGGCCCGGCAGCTGGGGGGCCGGTTCGTGCGGCGCATCCAGCGGGACCCGGACGTGGACCGGGTGATCGCGGTGGACGCCGTGCCGCCCGCGCACCATCTGGGCGGAGCGGATTTCCTCCAGGCCGACATCCGGCAGCCGGCGATCGGGCGGGTGCTCGCCGAGCACTCCGTGGACACCGTCGTGCACATGGACGTCACCGGGACCCCGCTGGCCAGCGGTGGCCGCGGCTCGGTCAAGGAGACCAACGTCATCGGCACGATGCAGCTGCTCGGTGCCTGTCAGAAGTCGCCCAGCGTGCGGCGGCTCGTGGTGAAGTCCAGTACGAACGTGTACGGGTCCGCGCCCCGCGACCCGGCCGTCTTCACCGAGACGACGCCGCCCAAGTCGCTGCCGAGCGGCGGGTTCGCCAAGGACACCGTCGAGGTCGAGGGATATGTGCGCGGGTTCGCCCGGCGCCGGCCCGATGTCGCCGTGTGCGTGCTCCGGTTCGCCAACATCCTCGGGCCGACGGCCGATTCGCCGCTCGCCCAGTACTTCGCGCTGCCCGTCCTGCCGACCGTGTTCGGGTACGACCCGCGGCTGCAGTTCGTGCACGAGGACGATGTGATCGAGGTGCTGCGCATCGCCTCGCACGAGCCGCGCCGCTCCACCCTGAACAGCGGGACCTTCAACATCGCCGGGGACGGGGTGCTGCTGCTCTCGCAGTGCTCGCGCCGACTCGGCCGGCCGACCGTGCCCGTCCTGCTGCCGGCCGTGACCTGGGTGGGCGGCGCGCTGCGTACGCTGGGTGCCACGGACTTCTCGCCCGAGCAGATCCGGTTGCTCACGCACGGGCGGGTGGTGTCGACGGCCCAGATGCGGGACACCCTGGGGTTCCGGCCCGCGTACACGACCGCGGAGACCTTCGCGGACTTCGTACGCGGCCGGGGGCCCGGGCTGCTGCCACCCCAGGCCCTGGCGTCAGCCGTGGACAGGGTGGCCGCGCTGCCCTTCCTGGGCGGTGCCCGTACGCCGAGCCGGCCCCCGACGCAGAGCGCCAACTGAGGAGCGCATCAACGATGGCTGATGCCAAGGTCATTCCGTTCGACGACGACAGGTCGCGGGGGGCGACCGGCAAGGCTGCCGCACGCCGCAGGGGGCCGGGCGGCCGGCGCCGGGCCGAGCAGCCCGCTGCCGTACGCGAGATGGCGGCCGTACCCGTGCAGGAGCAGCCTCCGGCGCCGGACGCCGAGGTGCCCGGGACCGGCCCGGCTGCGGAGCAGCGGGGCGGCTGGGACCGGAAGATCGCGGGTGGGCTCGCCTTTCTGCGGCGCCGGATCACCGGCGATTACGACGTCGACGAGTTCGGCTACGACAAGGAGCTCACCGACCAGGTCCTGATGTCGCTGCTGCGGCCGATCGCGGAGAAGTACTTCCGGGTCGAGGTGAAGGGCATCGAGAACATCCCGTCCGAGGGCGGGGCGCTGATCGTCTCGAACCATTCGGGGACGCTGCCGCTGGACGGCCTGATGATGCAGGTCGCCGTGCACGACAACCACCCCGAGGGCCGCCATCTGCGGCTGCTCGCCGCCGACCTGGTCTTCATGCTCCCGGTCGTCAACGAGCTGGCCCGCAAGGCCGGGCACACCCTGGCCTGCGCGGAGGATGCCCAGCGGCTGCTGGAGGGCGGGGAGCTGGTCGGGGTCATGCCGGAGGGCTTCAAGGGCATCGGCAAGCCGTTCAGCGAGCGGTACAAGCTCCAGCGGTTCGGCCGCGGCGGCTTCGTCTCGACCGCGCTGCGCGCCGGGACGCCGATCGTGCCGTGCTCGATCGTCGGGGCCGAGGAGATCTACCCGATGGTCGGCAACGCCAAGACTCTGGCCCGGGTGCTGGGTTTCCCGTACTTCCCGATCACGCCGACGTTCCCGTGGCTGGGGCCGCTCGGGGCGGTGCCGCTGCCGACGAAGTGGACGATCCAGTTCGGCGAGCCGATCCCGACGGACGGGTATCCGCCGGAGGCGGCGGAGGATCCGATGCTGATGTTCAATCTGACGGACCAGGTGCGTGAGCAGATCCAGCACACGCTCTACAAGTTGCTGGTGCAGCGGCGGTCGGTGTTTTTCTGAGAGACATACGTCAGGGCCCGGGGTGGTGTTCCCCGGGCCCTGACGCATGCGCGTGCTGCTAGCCGGCGTCCTCGCTGTCGATGCCCAGGCCGGGGAGCAGGCCCGGGAGGAGCGGGGGCAGGGTCACGTCCGGCTTGGCCGGGCCCGTGGTGCTGTCGCCGGTCTTGCCCTCGGACGGGGTCGGGGTCGACTCGTCCTTCGGGGGGTCGAGCAGGCCGCCCGTGGTCTCGCCGAGCAGGCCGTCGTCCTTGCCGCTGCTGGAGCTGGACGGCTTGGGCTTGGCCGAGGACGAGTGGCGGTCGTGGCCCGTGGTGCCGGACGGCGCCGAGTGCTCGGTGCCGGGGGTGTCCGTGGCGGTGCCGCTGCCCCGGTCCGTACCGCCCTTGCTGCCCTGACCGGGAGGCTGGGGCAGCAGGGAACGCAGCGGTTCGACCTCTTCGTCTATGGCGGCGAAGACCGAACTCACCTGGTCGCGTACGTCGCCGAGCTGGACCGGCAGCTTGTCGCTGAGGGCGGACCAGCTCTTGCGGTGCGACTCGGCGAAGGCGGAGAGCGCCTGGATCGGCCCCAGGGAGCCGTCCCGCTTGTAGGCCGCGCTGAGCAGCTTGTGGCCCTCCGACGCGTCGTACTGCATGCCGGACAGGGCGCGGCGGACCTCGCCGAGGGACTCGTGGTCGAGGTGTCCGGTGCGGCCGCGGTCCATCAGCCGACGGGCCTCGTTGAGCCGCGTGGACGCCTGGTCCAGGTAGATCTGGCCGCGGTCGGAGTCACCGTCCGCCATGCCCAGCTTGAGGTCCTCCATGCCGCGCTTGAGGCCGTAGAGGTGGTCGCCGGGCAGGGCGCTCGAACTGGCGGCCGCCACGCCGCCGAACGCGCCCGCGGCCACACCGACCGTGAGCCCGCCCGCGGCGATGCCCTTGGTGAGGCGGGAGCGGGGCCGCAGCTTCCGCAACGGGCTGGCGCGATGTGCGCCCTTGGCCTTCGCCGACCGCTGTTCGGGAACGGCTGGGCCTGGGGCCCCTTCCGCGAACATGGCCTCCATGGCGGCAACGAGCTGGGCTCGCTGCACCACCTTGACCTCGGGGTCGAGCTCCGGTTTCGGCAGTTCGCCGAGGCCTTCGGTCAGGGTCAGAAGTCTGCCCTGCTCGGACTGCTCGGACAGGGCGACCGGGGCGGCCGGTTCTTCCGGCTGCTGCGCCACCGCGTCCTGGGCGGACTCGTCCTCCAGGGCCTGGGCGAAGGCGTTCGCCCGCCGGTGTGCCGAGACATGTGCGATCACTGGCGGCACCTCCTCTCGTCATGACGGTCGACTCCCCAGGTGGTCCTGGGGTTGCACACCGGAAGAGTTTGCACACGATCGAGTGAGTGAAACCGGTCCGGATGTGACCACAGGGAGCCTGCATCCCGCACAACGATCGGCGCGGCACTTGGGTTACGGACCGACGGATGATCCGACCGCGATCGCATCTCTCTTTCACAGAAGGTGAGTTGGAGGATGCGGATCGTGACGGTCGGTCAGCGTACGTCGTCCGGGAGGAGCCGGGCGAGGGTGCGGACGGCCCGGTACTGGAGGGTCTTGATCGCGCCCTCGTTCTTCCCCATGACGCGGGCGGTCTCGGCGACGGAGAGACCCTGGAGGAAGCGCAGCGTCACGCACTCCTGCTGCTGCGGGTTCAGCCGGCGCACGGCTTCGAGCAGTGCCGCGTTCGAGAGGGACTCCAGGACCGAGTCCTCGGGGGAGCGCTCCACCTCGTTCGCGTCCAGCATCTCGCCTGTCGTGACCTCCAGGCGGAAACGGCTGGACTTGAAGTGGTCGGCCACCAGATTGCGGGCGATCGTGACCAGCCAGGCGCCGAAGTCGCGGCCCTGCCAGGTGAAGGTGCCGATCCGGCGCAGCGCGCGCAGGAAGGTCTCACTGGTGAGGTCCTCGGCCGTCGCCTTCCCGCCCACGCGGTAGTAGATGTACCGGTACACGGTGTCGCTGTACTGGTCGTAGAGGCGCCCGAACGCGTCGGCCTCACCGCCCTGGGCGCGCTCGACCAGGTCCATCATGCGCGCGCTGTCGCTGTCCGCGGCGGGACGGCGGGCCGTGGAAGTGCCGGACGTGCCGGCGGCGCCGGAGCGCGCCCGTCTGCCCGCCGTGGCGGCGCCGCTGTCGGCCATGGCGAAGCACGGGCGGGCGGGCGCAGGGACGGCGAGGGCGGGGACGGCGTACGCGGTGGGGACGAAGCCGCGCAGCCGGTCGACGACCGTTGCGCGCAGCGTAGCCAGGCCCGAGGCGTCAACCCCGACGTGTTGAAACACGGGACTCCCAGAGGCAGAGCTTCCATCACGTGCAGTACCGGACCGTTCACTCGTCGTACTGACGAGTGGGTGCCGGAATGCGTCTGAGGAGAATAACGCTTCGTGCAGGGAGCGCTACACCCAGTTGCTCAAATCACCGATTACGTCACTTCTGTAGCTGATCGACGATGGTTCAAGTACCGGAGAGTGACCACTTGTTGATCGGATTAGGTCATCTTCCGGCAGCGGTCGTGACGCGTTGTGGCCGAGTGGTATCCGCGTGACTGGCCCCGCCCGGTGCCGGGTAAGACGTTCGGAATGCGCTCCGGGGAGGGTCAGCGGCGGCGGCGCTGCAGGGCGATGACGGCCGCCGTGCCGCCCGCCACGGCGCCCACGCCGGCCGCAGCCGGGATGCCGACCTTGGCCGCCTTGCGGCCGGTGCGGTAGTCGCGCAGCCGCCAGTCCCGCTCCTTGGCGTACGTACGGAGCTTGGCGTCCGGGTTGATCGCGTACGGGTGCCCGACGAGGGAGAGCATCGGGATGTCGTTGTGGGAGTCGCTGTACGCGGCGCAGCGGCCCAGCTCCAGGCCCTCGGCGGCGGCGAGGGCGCGGACGGCCTCGGCCTTCGCGGGGCCGTGCAGCGGCTCACCGACGAGCCGGCCCGTGTAGACCCCGCCGATCGACTCGGCGACCGTGCCGAGGGCGCCGGTCAGGCCCAGGCGGCGGGCGATCACCGTGGCGATCTCCACCGGGGCGGCCGTGACCAGCCACACCTTCTGCCCGGCGTCCAGGTGGGCCTGGGCGAGGGCGCGGGTGCCGGGCCAGATGCGCTCGGCCATGTACTCGTCGTAGATCTCCTCGCCGATGGACATCAGCTCGGCGACGCGGTGGCCCTTGACGATGGACAGGGCGCTGTTCTGCGCGTCCTGCATGTGCTCGGGATCCTCGATCCCGGCGATCCTGAACCACGCCTGCTGCCAGGCGAACCGGGTCAGCTCGCGGCGCTGGAAGAACTTCCGCTTGTACAGGCCGCGGCCGAAGTGGAAGATCGCGGCGCCCTGCATCACGGTGTTGTCCAGGTCGAAGAAGGCCGCGGCCTTGTCGTCGCCGGCGACCGGGAAGTCGGGGGCGGACTCCTCGGCCCGTTCCTCCTCGCCCGGCGGTGCCTGGCCTTCGAGGTCCTCCAGCTCCAGCGAGGACTTGCGCGCGGCCTCCGCCGAAGCCTCGCCTGCCAGCACGCTCCGCGCGGTGGCGGAGCGCCTACGGGGTGTGAGCCATCCGAGAGCGGCCATGCGGTGAGCATAGCCAGTTTGTTCGGTGGTTCCGGAGTCGAGCGGATTTCGGGAAGCTGTCGCTCTGTGAAATCCAGGCGTCGTGAGGGGTCCGGAGGTGGGGCCAGAATGGCCGGTATGAGTCCCATCTTTCGCCGGAGCGAGAAGAAGAATCCAGCCGACCGGGTGGTCACGCTGATCGGGAAGCCCGGGTGCCATCTGTGCGACGACGCACAGGAGGTGATCGAGAAGGTCTGCGCCGAGGTCGGAGCGTCCTGGGAGAAGAAGGACATCACCGAGGACGCGGAACTGCACCGCTTGTACTGGGAGCAGATCCCGGTCGTCCTCGTGGACGGGGCGCAGCACGACTTCTGGCGCGTGAAGGAGGAGCGGCTGCGGCGGGCGCTCACGGGATGAGGGGCCGCACAGTCGTCGCACACGTCACTGACCGACGAGTCCAAACAGGCTGAAAAGTCGCTTAGGATCGAGGGCGGTTTTGGTCTCGGGGGCGTGGATCGTAAGGAGTGTGTGCGGTTTTGCCCCCATCAGGTAAGCAACGAAGCTGCCTGCGCGCCGGTTCCACCAGAGCGCGCGGGGGGCGCGTGACCCCGGTCACGTTGGCCGGGCAAATCGGACACCATCTTTGTGCACGCGTTCACAAAGACATAGCCTGCATTCGACGGGGCGGTCTGGGAACGAACGGCCGCCTGCAGCCCCGCTCTACCCGCAGGAGCACCGTGGCAACTGGCCGAACTCACCGACCGGCGACCCGCAGCCGAGGAATTCCCGAGGCCACCGTCGCCAGGCTTCCGCTGTACCTCCGCGCGCTGACCGCACTGTCGGAGCGCTCGGTACCCACGGTCTCCTCCGAGGAGCTCGCGGCCGCGGCGGGGGTCAACTCCGCGAAGCTGCGCAAGGATTTCTCGTACCTCGGTTCGTACGGGACCCGTGGTGTCGGCTACGACGTCGAGTATCTCGTGTACCAGATCTCCCGCGAACTGGGCCTCACCCAGGACTGGCCGGTTGTGATCGTCGGTATCGGTAACCTCGGTGCGGCGCTGGCCAATTACGGCGGGTTCGCCTCCCGTGGGTTCCGGGTCGCCGCGCTGATAGACGCCGACCCCGCGATGGCCGGAAAGCCGGTCGCCGGGATGGCCGTGCGGCACACCGACGAGCTCGAGAAGATCATCGACGACAACGGCGTCTCCATCGGCGTCATCGCGACCCCGGCCGGTGCCGCGCAGCAGGTCTGCGACCGCCTGGTCGCCGCCGGTGTCACCTCCATCCTGAACTTCGCGCCCACCGTGCTGTCCGTGCCGGACGGCGTCGACGTGCGCAAGGTCGACCTCTCCATCGAGCTGCAGATCCTCGCCTTCCACGAGCAGCGCAAGGCCGGCGAGGGCGCCGCCGACGGGGAGAGCCCCGCCGAGGGCGCCGTCGGCGTCGAGGGCCCGGCCGCCAAGGTCACCAAGCCCGCCGCGCAGTCGGCCGAGAAGAACCGCAAGGGACCCGACGGGGACGTGCCCGCCGTGATGCCGGCATGAGCCTCCTCGTCGTCGGACTGAGCCACCGCAGCGCCCCGGTCAGCGTTCTGGAGCGGGCCGCGCTGCACGCGGACACCCAGGCCAAGCTGCTCCAGGACACCCTCGCCGCCGAACCGGCCGCCGAGGCCGCGGTGCTCGCCACCTGCAACCGCATCGAGCTGTACGCGGACGTGGACAAGTTCCACGCCGGTGTCGCCGAGCTGTCGACGCTGCTCGCGCAGCACAGCGGTGTGGGGCTCGACGAGCTCACTCCCTATCTGTACGTGCACTACGAGGACCGGGCGGTGCACCACCTGTTCTCGGTGGCGTGCGGGCTCGACTCGATGGTCGTGGGCGAGGGCCAGATCCTCGGCCAGATCAAGGACACCCTGGCGCGCGCCCAGGAGCTGCACTCCGCGGGCAAGCTCCTCAACGATCTCTTCCAGCAGGCGCTGCGGGTCGGCAAGCGGGCCCACTCGGAGACCGGCATCGACCGCGCCGGTCAGTCGCTCGTCACCTTCGGCCTCGAACAGCTCGCGCTGGCGCGGCCGGTGGAGGACTGGGCGGCCGGGAAGCGCGCCCTGGTCATCGGCGCCGGGTCGATGTCCTCGCTGGCCGCCGCCACGCTCGCGCGGGCAGGGGTCGCCGAGGTCGTCGTCGCCAACCGCACCGCCGAGCGGGCCGACCGGCTCGTCGAGATCCTCCAGGAGGGCGGGGCCGCCGCCCGGGCCGTCGCGATGAGCGCGGTGGCGGACGAACTGACACGTGCCGACGTCGCCATCTCCTGCACCGGCGCCACCGGCCTGGTGCTGACCGCCGACGCGGTGCGCGCGGCCGTCGCCGGACGCACCCCCACCGCGGGCGCCGAGGTGCCCGCCCCCACGACGTCCGGCAGCGGCAAGGCCGGCCCCGACGCCTGTCCGGTCGAGGTGGTCCGCGGCGGGTTCTCCGTCGAGGGCGAGGCCGCCGTCGCCGGGTTCGACGCCGCCGAGCTGGAGCAGCACGGCGCCTGGGTGGACAACGCTCCGGGCCGCCGGACGCAGGCCCCCGAGGCCTCGGAGGCGGACGCCATCGCGGCGCTGGCCGCCGTGGGCCGCGTACCGGAGATGCGGCGCGAGCGGACTCCCGGGCCCGTGCGCGATGTCGCCCTGGCCCTGCTCGACCTGGCGATGCCGCGGGACATTGATGCCGCCGCGCACCGCATCGACGGGGTCCGCCTCGTCGACATCGAGTCGCTCGCCGACGCCTCGGCCGACGCCCCCATGGCGGCCGACGTGGACCAGGTGCGGGCGCTGGTGGCCGAGGAGGTCACCGCGTTCGGCGCCGCGCAGCGCGCGGCGACCATCACGCCGACGGTCATCGCGCTGCGCACCATGGCCGCGGACGTCGTGGCCAGTGAGATCGCGCGGCTCGACGGGCGGCTGCCCGGCCTCGACGGCAAGCAGCGCGCGGAGATCACCCAGACCGTGCGGCGCGTGGTGGACAAGCTCCTCCACGCACCGACCGTGCGGGTCAAGCAGCTCGCGGCCGAGCCCGGTGGCGCCGGGTACGCGGACGCGCTGCGCACCCTTTTCGACCTGGACCAGGAGACGGTCGACTCCGTCTCCCGGGCAACCCCCCAAGACCGTGAATCCGCAACCGGCACGGCAGGCAAGAATCGAGGCCCGGCATGACCGCCGAGAGGGCACTGCGGCTGGGCACCCGGCGCAGCAAGCTCGCCATGTCCCAGTCGGGGCATGTAGCCGAAGCCGTACGGCAGTTGACCGGCCGCGAGGTCGAGCTGGTCGAGATCACGACGTACGGCGACACGTCCCGTGAGCACCTCGCGCAGATCGGCGGCACCGGCGTCTTCGTGACGGCGCTGCGCGACGCGCTGGAGCGCGGTGAGGTGGACTTCGCCGTGCACTCGCTCAAGGACCTGCCGACCGCGCAGCCCGAGGGTCTTGTGCTGGCGGCGCTGCCGCAGCGCGAGGACCCGCGCGACGTGCTCATAGCCCGGGACGGCCTGACGTTCACCGAGCTGCCGGCCGGGGCGCGCGTGGGCACCGGTTCGCCGCGCCGGATGGCGCAGCTGAACGCGTACGCACGCAGCCACGGCATGCGCATCGAGACCGTGCCGATCCGCGGGAACATCGACACCCGCATCGGTTACGTCGAGAAGGGTGAGCTGGACGCCGTCGTGCTGGCGGCCGCCGGGCTCAACCGCATCGGTCGGAGCGCGGAGGTCAGCGACTTCCTCTCCACCGACATCGTCCTGCCCGCCCCCGGACAGGGGGCTCTGGCAGTCGAGTGCACCGTGAACAACGGTGAACTCGTCGCCGCGCTCGGAGAACTCGACGACCCGTTCACCCGGGCCGCCGTGACCGCCGAGCGGTCCCTGCTCGCCGCCCTGGAGGCCGGCTGCAGCGCACCTGTGGGTGCGCTGGCCGACCTGCTGGCCGACGGGCAGATTGCCAAGGAAATGCGCCTGCGCGGCGTCGTCGGCACCACCGACGGCTCCGAGCTGGTGCAGCTGACCACCACCGGTCCCGTGCCCTCGTCGGAGGACGAGGCGCTGGCGCTCGGGCGGGAACTCGCCGCCGAGATGCTGGCCAAGGGTGCGGCCGGTCTGATGGGGGAGCGAGCACTTTGAGCCCCACCACCGCTGAATCGACCGCCTGTGCACCTGGGCACGTCACCTTCCTGGGTGCCGGTCCCGGTGATCCAGGACTGCTGACCCTACGGGCCGTGGAAGCCCTGACCCGAGCGGATGTGCTGATCGCCGAGCCCGAAGTGCTCGACGTCGTGCGTACGCATGCCAGGGCAGGCGTGACCGTCCTCGACTCGACGGGCGCGCCGGCGCAGACGGGCCTCGCTGACGAGGCGTCAACTGCCGTCGCGGTCCCGGCTCTGAGGGACTGGGCCAATCTTGTCATGGAGGCCGCGCGGGGCGGCAAGCGGGTCGTGCGTGCGGTCACGGGGGACCCCGGGCTCGACACGTACGCGGCCGAGGAGATGCTCGCGTGCGCCGCGCAGGGCATCGGCTTCGAGGTCGTCCCGGGCATCGCCGCGGCCGTGGGTGTGCCCGCGTACGCCGGTGTGCCGCTGCGGGACGCCGAGGGCACCGACGTCCGGTTCGTGGACGCCCGTACCGCCTCGGACCGCTGCTGGACCGAGGTCGGCGCGTCCGACTGCACGGTCGTGGTGTCGACGACGCTCGACTCGGTGGCCGCGGCCGCCGGTGAGCTGGTCGCCGCGGGCCGCAAGCCCGACACCCCGCTGTCGGTGACGGTCGCGGGGACGACGACGCGGCAGAAGACGTGGTCCGCCACGCTCGGCACCATCGCGCAGACCTTCAAGCAGGCCAAGGTGCTGCCGTCGCCGGAGGGCAACCGGCCGGTGATAGCCGTGGTCGGGGAGCGCAGTGCCACCGCCCAGCGCGACCAGCTGTCCTGGTTCGAGTCGAAGCCGCTGTTCGGCTGGCGGGTGCTCGTGCCCCGGACCAAGGAGCAGGCGGCGTCGCTCTCCGACCAGCTCCGCTCCTACGGCGCGGTGCCGCACGAGGTCCCGACGATCGCCGTCGAGCCGCCGCGCACCCCGCAGCAGATGGAGCGCGCGGTCAAGGGCCTGGTCACCGGCCGCTACGAGTGGATCGCCTTCACGTCGGTCAACGCCGTGAAGGCCGTACGCGAGAAGTTCGAGGAGTACGGGCTCGACGCCCGCGCCTTCGCCGGGATCAAGGTCGCCGCAGTCGGCGAGCAGACGGCGAACGCGCTGATCGCGTTCGGCGTGAAGCCCGACCTGGTGCCCAGCGGTGAGCAGTCGGCCGCCGGTCTCCTGGAGGACTGGCCGCCGTACGACCCGGTCTTCGACCCGATCGACCGGGTCTTCCTGCCGCGCGCCGACATCGCGACCGAGACGCTGGTCGCCGGTCTGATCGAGCTGGGCTGGGAGGTCGACGACGTCACCGCGTACCGGACCGTGCGCGCCTCGCCGCCCCCCGCCGAGACGCGTGAGGCGATCAAGGGCGGTGGCTTCGACGCGGTGCTGTTCACGTCGTCGTCCACCGTGCGGAACCTGGTGGGTATCGCGGGCAAGCCGCACAACGTGACGGTCATCGCCTGCATCGGTCCGGCCACCGCCAAGACGGCCGAGGAGCACGGGCTGCGGGTGGACGTGATGGCTCCCGAGCCGTCCGTCACCAAGCTGGCCGCCGCGCTGGCCGACTTCGGTGCCCGGCGCCGGCTCGCCGCCATCGAGGCCGGTGACCCGGTGACCCGGCCGAGCGAGCGGAGGCCGGGGGCGCGCAGGCGCCGCGCGGCGCCGTAGGACAGAGGTGAGGGGCGGGTTTCCCGGTGCTGTGCCGGGGGCCCGCCCCGCTTCGTTTTCATGAGTACGTGTTGGTACGTAGAAGTACGTGTAGGTACGAGGTGACAGTGCAGTGACTCGGTACGGCTCTTTCCCCGGTTCCCGGCCCCGGCGGCTGCGGACGACTCCCGTGATGCGGCGCATGGTCGCCGAGAACCGGCTGCATCCGGCCGACCTGATCCTGCCCGCGTTCGTGCGCGAGGGGATCGACGCGCCGCAGGAGATCGGTTCGATGCCGGGCGTGTACCAGCACACCCGTGACTCCCTGAAGAAGGCGGCGGCCGAGGCCGTCGAGGCGGGCGTCTCCGCGATCATGCTGTTCGGTGTGCCGCTGGACGAGAAGAAGGACGCGGCGGGCACCGTCGGCACCGACGCCGACGGGATTCTCCAGGTCGCGCTGCGCGATGTGCGGGCCGAGGTGGGCGACGACCTCATCGTCATGTCCGACCTGTGCCTGGACGAGTTCACCGACCACGGGCACTGCGGCGTCCTCGACGAGCAGGGCCGGGTCGACAACGACGCGACCCTTGAGCGGTACGCCGAGATGGCGCAGGTGCAGGCCGACGCGGGCGCGCACGTGGTCGGCCCGAGCGGCATGATGGACGGTCAGATCGGCGTCATCCGCGACGCGTTGGACCAGATCGGGCGCGAGGACGTGGGCGTGCTCGCGTACTCGGTGAAGTACTCCTCCGCCTTCTTCGGCCCGTTCCGCGAGGCCGTGGCGTCGTCGCTCCAGGGCGACCGCAAGACGTACCAGCAGGACCCGGCCAACGCCCGGGAGTCGCTGCGGGAGCTGGCGCTCGACCTGGAGGAGGGCGCCGACATGGTGATGGTCAAGCCGGCCGGGCCCTACCTGGACATCCTGGCGAAGGTCGCAGAGGCGTCGGACGTGCCGGTCGCCGCGTACCAGATCAGTGGTGAGTACGCGATGATCGAGGCGGCGGCGCAGCGCGGCTGGATCGACCGGGACCAGGCGATCATGGAGTCGCTGACCGGGATCAAGCGCGCGGGCGCGAGCATGATTCTCACGTACTGGGCGACCGAGGTGGCGCGGAAGCTGTAGGACCGGTGCCCGCCGGGTGACAATGCCCGGCATGACGATCAGTGCTCTCGCCCTCAACCGGGCCACTCTCGCACGGCAGTTGCTGCTGGAGCGGGCGGACATCGGGGTCGAGGACGCGGTACGGCGGGTTGTGGCGCTCCAGGCGCAGCAGCCCGCTTCACCGTATGTGGCGCTGTGGAACCGGGTGGCGGGGTTCCGGGCCGAGGAGCTGGACGCCGCGTTCGCCGCTTTCCGGGTGGTGAAGTCGACGCTGATGCGGATCACGCTGCACGCGGTGCACGTCGACGACTATCCGGCGCTGCGGGCCGCCGTGGAGCCGACCGTACGGGGTGCGCGGCTGCGGGACCGGCGGTTCACGGCGTCGGGGCTCACGGAGTCGGACGCGGCGCGGCTGCTGCCGGAGCTTCTTGAGCTGGCCGGTGTGCCGCGCGGGGCGGGGGAGTTGGGGGAGTGGCTGGCCGGGCGCGGTGGGGGCATCGCGCCGGAGGTGGCGCGGCCCGCGTGGCGGATGCTGCGGCAGTGGGCGCCGCTGTGGCACGCGCCGGTGGCGGACGCGCCCTGGGGGTACGTCTCGGCGGGGCGGCAGCTCTTTGTCGCCGCGGGGGCGGAGCGGCGGCCCGAGCTGGCGGATCCGGGGGCCGTGGCGGAGGGGATGTGGGTGCTGGTGCGGCGCTATCTCGCGGGGTTCGGGCCCGCGTCCGTGGCGGACATCGCGCAGTTCGGGCTCGTGCAGAAGGGGCGGGTGCGGGAGGCGCTCGGCGCCGATCTGGTGGAGCTGGAGGGGCCCGGGGGTGAGGTGCTGTACGACGTTCCCGGCGGGGTGCTGCCCGGGGAGGGGGTGGCGGCGCCGCCTCGGTTGCTGGGCATGTGGGACAGCGTGTTGCTGGCGTACGCGGATCGGGGGCGGGTGCTGCCGGGCGCGTACCGGAAGGTGGTGACGCGGGTGAACGGGGATGTGTTGCCCACGGTGCTCGTGGACGGGTTTGTCGCCGGGGTGTGGCGGATGGCGCCGGAGGGGGATGGGGTCGAGGTTTCTGCTTTCCGGGCGCTCACGGAGGGGGAGTGGGGAGTGCTTCGGGGGGAGGCTCGGGGGGTTTGCGCGCTGCTGGTGGGGCGGGATGTCGCGGCTTATCGGCGGTTTGATCACTGGTGGGAGAAGGGGTTGCCGGTGGTGGAGTCGCGGGTGTTGGGGTGACGGGTGTTGGGGTGGCGGGGGTTCGTTGTCGGGTGCGCGCTGCGTCGTGGCTGGTCGCGCAGTTCCCCGCGCCCCTGGGTGGTACGTCGGCTGACGGCCGGTGGCCGCTTCTCGCGCAGTTCCCCGCGCCCCTGAGGCATGCGCTCCGCGCAGCCTCATCGATGAGATGCCGCACGAAGTGCGCATCTCAGGGGCGCGGGGAACTGCGCGAGAAGCCCCACCGGGCCGCGGGTGGAGAACGGCCCCAGAGCGCGGGGAAACACTCGGCCGGGGCCGGGCATGACTCGGCCGCGGCGGCTCCCCCTCCGCGCCGCCGCGGCCGATCCCCGTGTGGGCAGAAGGTTCTAGACGGGCTCGTCCGTGGCGTGGACGTTGTCCGTGGTGGCGTCGCCGGTGGTGGACTTGGCGGTGGCCTTCAGCGGCTCGCTGGTGGCATGCACGTTCAGGGGCGCGACGGTGGGCTCGCCGGTGGCGTGGACGTTGTCCGTGGTGGCGTCGCCCGTGGGCTCGTCGTTCGCGTGGACGTTCTCGGTCTTGTCGGTCATCTTCCTGCTCCCCTGCAGAAGGTACGGACTGCTTGCGCTGTGAAGAGCGAGATCCGCCCGGCAGCTCCCCCGTGGGCGGCCGGACGGATCTCGCGGGCCGGATCACCCTAAGGTCCCGGCCGTTCGCCGTTCCGTCTGCCCCCGACGCGACGGCCCGGCATATGTGGAAGAGTGCCGGGCCGCGATAAACGAACGATGAACGAGCCCTGTCAGCAGGCCCGTTCAGGCGGCGGTCGGCGCGAGCAGCGCGCTGACCTGGGCGGCTTCGGGGGCGTCGAGGGACCGGAAGATGTCCAGCGCCTCGCGCCAGCAGACCTGGGCGCGGTCGAGCTGGCCGATGCTGTCGAGGGCCCGGCCGAGCACGGTGAGGACATTGCCCCGCCGCCAGTCGCCGCCGATCCCGCGCAGCAGTGTCAGCGCGGTCTCGGAGTGGGCGGCGGCCTGCCCGGGCCGGCCCGCGGCGATGTCGACCTCGGCGAGCCGGAACAGGGTCATGCCCTCCCACAGCCGCTGCCGGCTGTCCCGGAAGACGCCCAGGGCCTGCTGGAGGCAGTCGGCGGCCTCGGTGAGCCGGCCGCTCTGGGTGAGGGCGAGCCCGAGCGCGTAGCGGCCGTTGGCGCCCTTCAGGTCGTGCCCCATCTCGTCGTACATCGCGGTGCCCTGCCGGGCGAGGGCGACGGCCCGGTCGGTGCGGTCGGCCGCGAGGTGGATACGGGAGAGGTTGCACAGGGCGCTGGCCTCGCCCGGCCGGTCGCCGAGGGCGCGGAAGTCGGCGATCGCGCGGGTGAAGTGGGCCTCGCCCTCCTGGTTGCGGCTCTGGTAGAGGGAGACGACCCCGCTGATGTTGGAGGCCCAGCAGCCGGTCAGCGGGTCGTTGGCCGTGGCTGCCAACTCGGCTGCCCGCTGGGCCTCTTGGAGCGCCACGTCGAAGCGGCTTCCGGAGATGTGGTGCACGAAGGCCAGCGCGGTGAGCGCGCGGGCCTCCACGTGGAGCGCTCCGTGTTCCTGCGCGGCGTCGCGCAGGAGGGCGGCGACGGCCTCGTACTCCTTGGAGTTGGCCCCGGACTCGGCCAGGTCGATGGCCGCCCACAGGGTGTCGACGGCGCGGCGCAGGGTCCCGGGCCGCGCCGACTGGCGTACGCAGGCGAGGAGGCTGACGGCCTCGGCGTACAGCCAGTCCTGCGCGGCGCGTCGGCTCTCGAAGGCCAGGCCCGGGTACGCGGACGGGGTGAGGTGGTCCACGAGGCGGTCGCCGGGGCGGTCGATCAGGTAGACCCCGGAGACGGTGGAGAGGTAGAAGTCCAGGAGCCGGGAGAGCGCGGCGTCCCGGCCGGTGCCGGGGTCCTCGTCGCGCTCGGCGCACGCACGCGCGTAGAGCCGTACGAGATCGTGGTACCGGTAGCGGCCGGGCGCCGCCGATTCCAGCAGGGACATGTCGACCAGCTGCTCCAGCAGGTCCTCGGCCTCGTCGGGGTCCAGGTCGAGCGTGGCCGCGGCCGCCGAGAGGGAGATGTCCGGGCCGTCTGCGAGGCCCAGGAGGCGGAACGCGCGGGCCTGCGCGGGCTCCAGCTGGCCGTAGCCCAGCTCGAAGGTGGCCTTCACGGCGAGGTCGCCGGCCTGGAGCTCGTCGAGGCGGCGCCGGCCGTCGGCGAGCTTCGCCGCGAGGACCGAGACCGTCCAGGTGCGGCGGGCGGCGAGGCGGGAGGCGGCGATCCGGATGGCGAGCGGCAGGAAGCCGCAGGCCGCCACCACGTCGAGGGCGGCCTCGCGCTCGGCGGCGACCCGCTCCTCGCCGACGATGCGGGTGAACAGCTGGAGGGCCTCCTCGGGGGACATGACGTCCAGGTCCACGAGGTGGGCGCCGGCCAGGCCGACCATCCGGACCCGGCCGGTGATCAGCGCGGCGCAGCCCTCGGTGCCGGGGAGCAGGGGGCGGACCTGGGCGGCGTCCCGGGCGTTGTCGAGGAGGACCAGGACGCGGCGGCCGTCGAGCGTCGAGCGGTACAGCGCCGCCCGCTCGTCCGGGGAGTCGGGGATCGCGGAGTCGGCGGTGCCGAGCGCCCGCAGGAACGAGCCGAGGACCGCCTCCGGCTCGGCCGCGTGCGGGCCCGCGCCCTGGAGGTCCACGTACAACTGGCCGTCGGGGAAGGCGGACCGGGCCGCGTGGGCCACGTGCACCGCCAGCGTCGTCTTGCCGACGCCGCCGATGCCGGCCACCGCGGAGACGGCCATCACGCCGCCCGCGCCGGTCTCCGAGGAGGCGGCGGACAGCGCGTCGCTCAGCTCGCGGACGAAGTCGGCGCGTCCGGTGAAGTCGGGTACGGTCGCCGGTAGTTGGGCCGGGCGGACCGGGACCGCGGGGGGTTCCGCGGGCGGCGCCGAGGGCTCGGCGAGGCCGGGGTCGGCGCGCAGGATGCGCTGCTGGAGCTCGGACAGGCCGGGGCGCGGGTCCACGCCCAGCTCGTCGGCGAGCAGGCGGCGGGTGTCCGCGTACACGGCGAGCGCCTCCGCCTGCCGGCCGCTGCGGTACAGCGCCAGCATCAGCAGTTCGCGCAGCCGCTCGCGCAGCGGGTGGGCCGCGGTGAGGGCGGTGAGTTCGGAGACCGCCTCCGCGTGGCAGCCCTGCTCCAGGTCCATGTCGAGGCAGAACTCCAGGAGTTGCAGGCGCCACTCCTCCAGACGGGCGCGCTGGGTCTCCGCGTACGGTCCGGGGACACCGGCGAGCGGTTCGCCGTCCCACAGGCCGAGGGTCTTGCGCAGCAGGGCGCGCGCCTGGCACAGGTCGCCGGACTGGCGGGCCTTCTCGGCGTCCGCCGCCAGCTCCTCGGCGACCGCCAGGTCCAGGGCGTCGCGCCGGGGCAGCCGGATCGCATAGCCGCCGGACTCGCTGACGAGCACGTCCGGGTCGAGGATCTTGCGCAGCCGGGACGCGTAGGTGCGCAGCGCGGCGAGGGCCTGTGAGGGCGGGTCCTCGCCCCAGAGCGCGTCGATCAGCTCGGACGCCGTGGCGGTGCGGCCGTCGCGCAGCAGCAGGGCGGCGAGCAGTGCGCGCTGCTGCGGGGAGCCGGGCGCCAGCGGTTCGGCGCCGCGCCAGGCGTGGACCGGGCCGAGGACGCTGAAGCGCAGGCCGGATCCGGGCACGGCGGACACGGCGTCCTCAGGCGTGCCGGACCGTCGCTGCTCCGGAACCCGCGGTCCACCGTCCATCGTCGCTGCCCCCCTGCCGCCCCACCAGCACCTGTTCGTCCCGTACTCCGCGCCGGTGTCGCTCCGGCGTTTCTGCCCTCGCTGTCCAGGCGGCGCGCCGTCGTCGGCACGCCCCCCGAGGCAACTCCGTCAGTTTGCCTTGTTCATGGCAGATACGTCAGCCGCGGGAGACTGTCATCACAGACATCTCACGCGTACGACCCTCACCATCCGCACAAATCCGTCGGTCGTCAGCTAGCTGACGGGTCGTCAGATCGGCGCTACCGTGAATCCATGGAGACCACCGAGACCGCAAACACCCAAAGTGCCCCGGAATCAACCGACTTGCCGCTCATCATCTCCGTCGACGACCACACCGTCGAGCCGCCCACCGTGTGGTCCGACCGGCTGCCGAAGAAGTTCGCCGACGTGGGGCCGCGCATCGTCCGCGCGCCGCTGAAGGAAATGACCTTTCTGGGCGGGAAGTTCGCGCCCGTCATGGGGCGACCCGGGGACGACGGGCCGATCGGTGACTGGTGGGTGTACGAGGATCTGCACCGGCCCCTCACCCGGCTCGACACCGCCGTCGGCTACGACCGCGACGAGATCAAGCTGGAGGTCATCACCTACGAGCAGATGCGCCCGGGGTCCTTCGACGTTCCCGCCCGCCTCGCCGACATGGACGTCAACCACGTCCAGTCCGCGCTCTGCTTCCCCACCTTCCCGCGCTTCTGCGGGCAGACCTTCACCGAGGCCAAGGACCGGGAGCTGGGGCTGCTCGGGGTGCGCGCCTACAACGACTGGATGGTGGACGAGTGGTGCGGGCCGGCTGCCGCCGGGCGGCTCATACCGCTCACCCTCGTCCCGCTCTGGGACGCCGAGCTGGCCGCCGCCGAGGTGCGGCGCAATGCCGCGCGCGGGGTGCGCGCTGTGGCCTTCTCCGAGATTCCGCCACATCTCGGGCTGCCGTCCATCCACGGTGACGAGTGGGATCCGTTCCTCGCCGCCTGCGACGAGACCGGGACCGTCATCGCCATGCACATCGGTTCCAGCAGCAAGATGCCGTCGACCTCGCCCGACGCGCCGCCCGCCGTCGGGTCCACCATCACCTTCGCCAACTGCTGTTTCTCGATGGTCGACTGGCTGATGAGCGGGAAGTTCGAGCGGTTCCCGAACCTCAGGATCATGTACGCCGAAGGGCAGATCGGGTGGATTCCGTACATCCTGGAGCGGGCCGATGTGGTGTGGGAGGAGAACCGGGGGTGGGGCGGGGTTGCCGACAAGGTGCGCAAGCCGCCGAGTGAGTATTTCGCGGAGCATGTGTACGGGTGCTTCTTCGACGATGCCTTCGGGCTGCGGAATCTGGACTCGATCGGGGTCGCCAATGTCCTGTACGAGACCGACTATCCGCACTCCGATTCGACGTGGCCGAAGTCTCGGGAGGTGGGGGAGGCGCAGATGGGGCATCTGGCGCCCGATGTGGTCGAGCGCATCGTCCGGGGCAACGCCATCGACCTCCTCGGGCTGACTCCGGACGGCCTCTGGGGGCCCTCGACGCCTTGATCTGACCGGGGCTGGGGTGGCCCGGGGTTGTTTGCGCAGTTCCCCGCGCCCCTGGGTTGTTCGTCGGGCGCGGGCCGGTGGGGCTTCCCGCGCAGTTCCCCGCGCCCCTGGGTGGTTTTTCGGGTGCGCCGCCGTCGTGGCTGGTCGCGCAGTTCCCCGCGCCCCTGAGATGCGCACTTCGTGCGGCATCTCATCGGAGAGGCGCGCCGCCGCTGTCTGGACGGGAGGCGCGCCACCGCCGCCCCATCAGGAGAGGTGCGCCCCCGCCGCCCCGCCAGAGGGGTGTGCCCCGCTCCCCTATCGGGAGGCGCGCGGAGCGCAGCCTCAAGGGGAGGCGGCGCGCAGCGCCTGCCTCAGGGGCGCGGGGAACTGCGCGAGAAGCCCCACCGGCCCGCAGGTGATCGACGACCCAGGGGCGCGGGGAACTGCGCGGGAAGCCCCGTCGGCCGGTGGACGAAGTGCGACCCAGGGGTGCGGGGAACTGCGCGAGAAGCCCCACCGGCCCGCAGGTGATCGACGACCCAGGGGTGCGGGGAACTGCGCGAGAAGCGGCCACCGGGGGTCAGGTGATCGTCAACCCACGGGCGCGGGGGACTGCGCGGCCCAGGCGTGACGCGTCCGCGGTCGAGTCGTGTGTTCGGGGCCTTGTCTGACGGTGTGTCAGGTATGAGGATGGGGGCAGCTAAGTGACGGGGCGTCAGATCTAGCGAAGGGGGTCGGGTATGGCGCGGCTTGCTTATGGGATTCAGCTTCCCATTCAGTCCCAGAGCACCATGTACGCCGAGAAGTGGGAGGCCGGGGCGGGCGTCGCCGACCTGGTGGAGATCGCGCGGGCCGCCGACCGCGGAGGCTTCGACTACATCGCGGTGTGCGACCACGTCGGCATCCCGCGCCGCCTCGCCGACGCCATGTCGACGACCTGGTACGACCCCGTCGCCACCCTCTCCTACCTGGCCGGGGTCACGGAGCGGGCGCGGCTGCTCAGCCATGTCGCCGTCGTCGCGCTGCGGCACCCCCTGCTCTCCGCCAAGAGTTACGCGACCCTGGACCACCTCAGCGGCGGCCGCCTGATCCTCGGGGTCGGGGCCGGCCACGTACAGGAGGAGTTCGAGGCGCTCGGGGTCGACTTCGCGCGGCGCGGGGCCGTGCTCGACGAGACCGTCGACGCGCTGAAGTCGGCGCTCACCCAGGAGGAGTTCCCCTCCTATAAAGGGGAGTTGTTCCAGTTCGAGGGGCTGGGGCAGAAGCCCAGGCCCGCTCAGGCGCACGTACCCGTATGGGTCGGCGGGTCCTCGGCACCGGCCATGCGCCGCGCCGCGCTCAAGGGCGACGGATGGCTGCCGCAGGGCGACCCGCGGGAGCAGCTGGCCGAGAAGATCCGGACCATCCGGCGGCTGCGCGCCGACGCCGGGATCGAGGCGCCCCTGACCGTCGGGGCCATTGCCGAGCCGCTGTACATCGGCGAGCCCTCCTGGCACGTCGGGCGCCGCACCCTCACCGGCCCGCCCGGCGAACTGGCCGAGTCGCTGCGCGCGTACGCGGCGATGGGCGTGCACCAGATCCAGGTGCGCTTCCGCAGCCGCGGGCGGACCGAACTCGTCGACCAGATCGCCGCCTTCGTGGACGGCGTCGCACCCCAACTCAACTGAGGAGCACAGGGCATGGGCAAGCTGGACGGGCGCGTCGTTCTCATCACGGGTGCGGCGCGCGGGCAGGGCGAGCAGGAGGCGCGGCTGTTCGCCGCCGAGGGAGCCAAGGTCGTCCTCGCGGATGTCCTCGATGATCAGGGGGAGGCCGTCGCCAAGGAGATCGGGGGTCATTTCGTCCACCTCGACGTCAGTAGCGAGGAGGACTGGGGCGCCGCCGTGCGTGCCGCCAAGGACGCCTTCGGGAAGGTCGACGGGCTCGTCAACAACGCGGGCATATTGCGGTTCAACGAGCTGACCAGCACCCCGCTGGAGGAGTTCCAGCAGATCGTGAACGTCAACCAGGTCGGCGCCTTTCTCGGCATCAAGACCGTCGCCCCCGTGATCGCCGAGGCGGGCGGCGGGTCGATCGTGAACACGTCGTCGTTCACCGGCGTCACGGGCATGGCGCTGGTCGGCGCGTACGCCGCCAGCAAGCACGCGATCGTCGGGCTGACCCGCGTCGCCGCCCTGGAGCTGGCCGCGAAGAGGATCCGGGTCAACGCCGTCTGCCCGGGCGCCATCGACACCGCGATGAGCAACCCCGCCCAGCTCGACCCGGGCGGCGACATCCAGGCCGGCACCGAGGCGCTCGACGAGCTGTACCGCAAGCTCGTGCCGCTCGGCCGGGTCGGCAGGCCCGAGGAAGTCGCGCGGATGGCGCTGTTCCTCACCGCCGAGGAGGACTCCGCGTACATCACCGGGCAGCCGTTCGTCGTCGACGGCGGGTGGCTCGCCGGGGTCAGCATTCTCTAGCGGACACCCACTTAGCTGACGAGGCGTCAGGTATTGACGGTCACTCGTCGCAGTGGAACAGTCATCCCATCCAATCTGACGGATCGTCAGAAACTGACGAGGACGGTGAACCTCCTTGGAATTCGGGCTCTTTGTACAGGGATACGTGGGCAAGCAGGCGCTGACCGACCCCACCGCCGAGCACCGCGCGCTCATGAACGAGACCGAGTACGTCATCCAGGCGGACAAGTCCGGCTTCAAGTACGCCTGGGCGTCCGAGCACCACTTCCTGGAGGAGTACTCGCACCTCTCGGCGAACGACGTGTTCCTCGGGTACCTGGCGCACGCCACCGACCGGATCCACCTCGGCTCCGGCATCTTCAACCCGCTGGCCCAGGTGAACCACCCGGTCAAGGTCGCCGAGAAGGTCGCCATGATGGACCACCTCAGCGAGGGGCGGTTCGAGTTCGGCAGCGGGCGCGGGGCCGGCAGCCACGAGATCCTCGGGTTCATCCCTGGTGTGACGGACATGAACTACACCAAGGAGATCTGGGAAGAGACCATCGCCGAGTTCCCGAAGATGTGGCTCCAGGACGAGTACGTCGGGTTCCAGGGCAAGCACTGGTCGCTGCCGCCGCGCAAGATCTTCCCCAAGCCGCACGGCAAGTCCCACCCCGCCATGTGGTACGCGGCCGGGTCCCCGCCCAGTTACGCGATGGCCGCCAAAAAGGGGCTCGGCGTGCTCGGCTTCAGCGTCCAGAAGGTCTCGGACATGGAGTGGGTGCTGGAGCAGTACAAGACCGCCATCCAGGACCCGGACCCCATCGGCGACTTCGTCAACGACAACGTCATGGTGACCTCGACGGCCATCTGCGCCGAGACCCATGACAAGGCCGTCGACATCGCGGTCGGCGGCGGGCTCAACTACCTTCAGTCGCTGGTCTTCCGGTACCACGACACCTTCCCGCGGCCCGAGGGCATCCCCGCCTGGCCCGAGGTCCTCCCCGAGTACAACCGCGAGATCATCGAGCTGCTCATCGCCGAGGAGCTGATGATCTGCGGTGACCCGGACGAGGTGCTCCGGCAGTGCAAGCGCTGGGAGCAGGCCGGGGCCGACCAGCTCTCCTTCGGGCTGCCGATCGGGATCTCGCACGAGGACACGCTGAACTCGATCAAGCTCATCGGGGAGCACGTCATTCCCAAGATCGACACGGATCCGGTGCACCGGACCAGCCGGTTCCGGTCCGCCGCGTAGCGCTCCGCGACCGCCCCGGTTCTCCTCCTCCCGGACAGGAGGGCCGGGGCCCTGCCGTTGCCACCGTCACGGGGCTCCGCCCCGGACCCCGCTCCTCAAACGCCGGAGGGGCTTGATAGTTGGGGGGTTTGCCATGCTCGACCATCTGATCAAGGGCGCCACCGTCGTCGACGGGACCGGTGCCCCCGCCCGCGTCGCCGATGTCGGCATCCGTGACGGGCGCATCGCCGTCATCGCCGAGCCCGGAGCCGTCGCCGAGGAGGCGCGGACGAGCGAGGACGCCGCGGGGCTCGTGCTCGCCCCCGGGTTCGTCGATCCGCACACGCACTACGACGCGCAGCTGTTCTGGGACCCGTACGCGACGCCCTCCCTCAACCACGGCGTGACCACGGTCGCGGGCGGCAACTGCGGCTTCACGCTCGCCCCGCTCAACCCCGAGCGGCCGGACGACGCCGACTACACGCGGCGGATGATGTCCAAGGTCGAGGGGATGTCGCTGGTGGCGCTCGAAGAGGGGGCGCCCTGGAACTGGAGCTCCTTCGGGGAGTACCTCGACGCGCTCGACGGACGGATCGCGGTCAACGCCGGTTTCATGGTGGGGCACTGCGCGCTGCGCCGGTACGTGATGGGGGCGGACGCCGTCGGCGGGCAGCCCAGCGAGCAGCAGATGGACGCCATGCTCGCGCTGTTCCACGAGGCGATGGACGCCGGCGCCTGGGGCCTGTCCACCACCCAGTCCTCCACGCACTCCGACGGCGACGGCAAGCCGGTCGCGTCGCGGCACGCGCTGCCCGCCGAACTCATCGCGCTCAGCAAGGCGGTCGGCGAGCACGAGGGCACCCAGATCGAGGCGATCGTCGCCGGGTGCCTCGATCAGTTCAGCGACGACGAGATCGATCTGTTCGTCGAGATGAGCGCCGCCGCCGGGCGCCCCCTCAACTGGAACGTGCTGACCATCGACGCCGCCGTCCCCGAACGCGTACCGCGCCAGCTCGCCGCGAGTGAGCGGGCCCGCAAGTCGGGCGGCCGGATCATCGCCCTGACCATGCCGATCCTGACCCCGATGAACATGTCCCTCGGCACGTTCTGCGCGCTCAACCTCATCCCCGGCTGGGGCGACATCCTGGGCCTGCCGGTCGACGAGCGGATAGCCAGGCTCCGCGATCCGGACGTGCGGGCCGAGATGCTGCGGCGCGCCGACAGCAAGGAGGCCGGGGTCTTCCGGCGGCTCGCCGACTTCGGCCGTTACGTCATCGGGGACACGTACTCGGAGGCGAACGAGGGGCTGAGCGGGCGCGTGGTGAAGGACATCGCGGCCGAGCGCGGCCAGGAACCCTTCGCGTGCCTGGTCGACATCTGCGCCAACGACCGCCTGCGTACGGTGCTTTGGCCGATGCCGACCGACAACGACCCCGACTCGTGGGCGCTGCGCGCCGAGGCCTGGGGCCACGAGGACGTCATGCTGGGCGGCTCCGACGCCGGGGCGCACCTGGACCGGATGTGCGGGGCGCCGTACACGACCCGGTTCATCGGGGACTGTCTGCGCGGGCGCAAGCTGGTCGGTCTGGAGCAGGCCGTGAAGATGCTGACCGCCGACCCGGCCGAGCTGTTCGGGCTGCGCGAGCGCGGGCGACTTGAGGAGGGCTTCCACGCCGACCTGGTGCTCTTCGACCCGGAGGCGATCGACGCGGGCAAGGCGACCCTGGTGCACGACCTGCCCGGCGACAGCCCGCGCCTGGACTCCAAGGCCATCGGCATCACCGCCGTCTGGGTCAACGGGGTCGAGGCCATCCGCGACGACGTCGTCAGCGGCGCCGTTCCCGGCAAGGTGCTCCGCTCGGGGCAGGACACCCGGACGGTGAGCACCAAGTGAGCGCGGTCGAGGGCAAGTTGCTGATCGGGGGCGAGTGGGTCGAGCCCGCCGGCGGTACGTACGACGTGGTCGACCCGGCGACCGAGCAGGTCGTCGGCGCCGCACCCGAAGCCACGCGACAGCAGGTGTACGACGCCGCGCGCGCCGCCCGCGACGCCTTCGGGCCCTGGTCGCGGACGACGCCCGAGGAGCGGGCCGCGATTCTCGACCGGGCCGCCGACCTCATGCAGCGCGACTTCGCGGCCCACGCCGAGGTGGCGCAGGCCGAGAGCGGCGCCACCACCGGCACGGCCCGCGGGATGCAGGTCGGCGTCGGCGTCACCCGGTTCCGGCGGTACGCGCGGGGCGCCCTCGAACCCGTGGAAGAAGGACTCGCCCCGCAGATCAACGAGGCCGGGCCGATGGGCAAGGCCGGGGTGATGGGCGCGCTCGCCGTGCGGCAGCCGGTCGGCGTCGTCACCTGCATCACCTCGTACAACAACCCGTGGGCCAACCCGGCGGGCAAGATCGCGCCCGCCCTCGCCATGGGCAACACCGTCGTCGTGAAGCCCGCCCCGCAGGACCCGCTCTCCGTGTTCCGGATGGCGGCCGCCCTGGAGGAGGCCGGGGCGCCGCCGGGTGTGGTGAACGTGGTCAGCGGGGCCTCGGTCGACGTCGGGGAGGCGGCCGTCGACGCGCCGGACGTCGACATGGTCTCCTTCACCGGCTCCACCGCCGTCGGGCAGCGCATCGGCGAGGTGTGCGGCCGCACCATGAAGCGGCAGCTGATGGAACTGGGCGGCAAGGGCGCCGCGATCGTCTTCGGCGACGCCGACCTCGACTCGGCCGTCGCCGGGATCGGCACGACGTACGCCTTCTACAGCGGACAGATCTGCACGGCGCCGACCCGGGCGCTCGTGCACCGCTCGGCGTACGACGCGTTCGTCGACAAGCTCACCGCGTACATCGGGTTCATGAAGGTCGGCGACCCGAGGGAGCGGGGCACGGTCGTCGGCCCTGTCATCTCGGCCGCGCACCGCGAGCGCGTGGAGTCGTACGTGGAGCTGGGGCGCAAGGAAGGGGCGACGGTGGTCGCGGGCGGGGAGCGGCCCGCGTACGAGCAGGGCTTCTACGTCGCTCCCACGCTGCTCGCCGGGTGCACCAACGACATGCGGGTGGTCCGCGAGGAGATCTTCGGCCCGGTCGTCACGATCGTCCCCTTCGACGGGGCGGGCCCCGGCGACGAGGACGAGGCGGTGGCGCTGGCCAACGACTCCGACTACGGGCTCATCGACTACGTCTGGTCCGGCGACGTCGCGCGCGCCTTCCGGGTCGCGCGGCGGCTGCGGGCCGGCGGGGTCGGGGTGAACACGGTCGGGCGGAACATGGAGGCGCCGTTCGGCGGGTTCAAGAAGAGCGGGGTGGGCCGGGACGTCGGCTCGTACGCGCTGCACGCCTACAGCGAGCTCCAGTCGATCGTGTGGCCCGGGTGAGGTGACCCGGGTGAGGTGGCCCGGGGCGATGTGACCCGGGAGACGTGACCCACTCCTCACGGGAAATTTTCGAAGGGGGCATATCGGACCCGGCTGCGATTACCGAATATCGGACGCCGGGCCGATCGCCTTGCAAAGTGCGGCTAGAATGCGCGAGTGGGCTGTTAACTCTTAGGTCGATGCCCGAATTGCCCATGGATCATTAAGAGTCCATGTCATGACGAATCACGCCAGATGTGGAAACCGCAGGATTTAACGTCCTGTTCATGACTCAGCTGGACGTGCGGCCCCAGGAGGGCACAGGGAAGGGCGAGGGCAAGGGCCTCGGCGGGAACTCCGTCGGGCTGCTCGGCAGTGCCGTCATCGGCGTCTCCACCGTCGCGCCCGTCTACTGCCTCACCTCGACCCTCGGCTCCACGGCCGGCGAGGTCGGTCTCCAGATGCCCGCGGTGTTCCTCGCCGGGTTCCTGCCGATGCTCCTCGTCGCGTTCGCGTACCGGGAGCTGAACAAGGTGATGCCGGACTGCGGCACGTCGTTCACCTGGACCGTGAAGGCGTTCGGGCCGCGCGTGGGCTGGATGTGCGGCTGGGGCCTGGTGATCGCGACGATCATCGTGCTGTCGAATCTGGCCGGCGTCGCGACCTCGTACTTCTGGCTGCTCGCCGGGGAGATCACCAACAACTCCGCCGTGGCCGACCTCGACGGCAACAAGGCCGTCCACATCGTCACGTGCCTCGTCCTGATCGCCGCCGCGACCGCGATCAGCTATCGCGGAATGACCGCCACGAAGGGCGTGCAGTACACGCTCGTCGGGCTTCAGCTGGTGGTGCTCGCCGTCTTCGTCGCGATGGCGGTGGCGAAGGCGGGCTCGGCGGACTTCCCGACCTCGGTGGACTTCTCCTGGTCGTGGCTGAACCCGTTCTCGGTGCAGTCCTTCGGCGCGTTCACGGCGGGCCTGTCCCTGTCGATCTTCATGTACTGGGGCTGGGACACCTGCCTGACCGCCAACGAGGAGACGATCGGCTCCGAGAAGACGCCGGGCCGCGCCGCGCTCATCGCGATGGTCGTCCTCGTCGGCTCCTACCTGGCCACGGGCGTCGCCGCCCAGATGATCGTCGGCTCCGGCGGCAAGGGCCTCGGGCTGGCGAACCCCGAGACCTCCGACAACGTCTTCGCCGCGCTGGCGGGACCCGTGATGGGCCCCACCCTCGGCATCCTGCTCTTCCTCGCGGTCCTCGCCTCGGCGGCGGCCAGCCTCCAGACGACGTTCATCCCCGTCGCCCGTACCGTCCTCGCCATGTCGACCTACGAGGCGCTCCCGGCCTCGTACGCCCGCGTCCACCCGCGCTTCAAGACGCCCGGCCGCGCGACCGTCACGGCGGGCGTCGCGACGGCCGTCTTCTACACGGTCATGACCCTGGTCTCCGAGCACGTCCTCGTCGACACGATCTACGCGCTCGGCCTCATGATCTGCTTCTACTACGCGCTCACGGCGTTCGCCTGCGCCTGGTACTTCAAGGGCGAGCTGACCGGTTCCCTGCGCGACTTCGCCTTCAAGGGGCTGTTCCCCGCTCTGGGCGGTGTCCTGCTCTCGGCGGTCTTCGTGAAGACCCTGGTGGACATGTGGAACCCGGCTTACGGCAGCGGCTCGTCCGTGTTCGGCGTCGGCTCGGTCTTCGTCATCGGCGTCGGCCTGCTCCTCATCGGCGTCCTGATCATGCTGGTGATGGGCCGCCGCAGCCCCGCCTTCTTCCGCGGCGAGGTACTGAACCGGGAGACCGCGGTGCTGGTGGTGGAGGAGTAAGGGTCAGCCTCCGGGGCGCCTGCTCACTCACTCGGGTGATCTCACGGCGTATGCCGCTGGCATGAGCGGACCGGCCCATAGCTTCGGGACATGGTCAGTTCATCCCATGAGGCGATGCACCGGATCTTCCAGAAGGATCCCGGGGTCTTCGGCCGCACGTTCAGAGCGTTGGACGTGGCGCTCATGCCCACGGACCTGACGGCTGCCGATGCAGCTCCTCATCACGTGCCAGGACGCGAACACGGCCCGCTGGGCGTCCGGCCCCTTCAAGGTCGGACTGGACGTGTGGCCGCTCATCACCATGCGTCCCCTGGTCCTGGGCCCGCACAACGTGCCGGTCGTGGCCTCGGCCGACGAGGTCGCCCGCGACGTCCCGCTCGCGGTCTTCTCCGCCGTCACCCACGCCAAGGACCCGCGTATCGCTGACACACTGAAGATGCTGGCTGCCGGTCTGAAGGCCGTCGACGAGGAGACGGCCGCGGTCTTCACCGAGTTCACGGAACTGGGGCTGGGGAAGGTCCCGGCCGCCGACATCTGGAGGCAAATGATGCCCCTCCCTCTTTCCTACTTCCGGTCCGAGACGTCCATGCGGCTGCGTGCGGAAGGCCGTGCGGAAGGCCGTGCGGAAGATGTGCTGCGCATCCTCGACCGGCGCGGTGTCGACGTTCCCGACGCCCTGCGGGAACGCGTCGCCGGATGCACGGATCTCGCCCAGCTGGACGCCTGGTTCGACCGGGCGATCTTCGTCGACACCGCCGAGGCCCTGTTCGTGGAGTAGCCGCCTACGCCCCCAGGAAGATCGGGTTCGTGAACGCCGTCAGGGCGCCCGGGAGGCCCGGGACCGTTGCCGGGTGGCGGATCTCGGCGCGGACGTAGGCCGCGTAGGACGGGGTCGTGTGCCAGGTTGCGCGGCCCGTGCCCGATTCGGGGAGCGGAGCCGAGGTGAACAGGAGGCCCTCGTCCGTGACGATGTGCAGGGTGCAGCCGGGGGCGCCCTTCACCTCAAGGTCCACCGTCACCGGGGTGTCGGCGGCGACGGCGAGGCGTTCGCCGAGGCCCGCCGTGCGGCCCTTGCCGCCGCTCGCGGTGAAGGTGACCTCGACGTCCTTGGTCTCGGCGACGTAGGAGTGGCCCGCCCTGATGCCCGCCTGGATCGCGTCCCGCGTCAGGTCGTCGGCGAGGACCACCGTCTGCGGGCCGCCGACCCGGTCCGGGTCGCGGTGGGCGTCGCTGTTGCCCATCGCGGGCAGCCAGGAGCCGTGGCCGCGGCCGCGTGAACGGGCGTAGGAGACAAGGGTGTTGTCCCAGTCGGCCAGGGAGACCTCGTCGTCCGCCGTGTACGGGCCGTTCCACACCTCCACCGCGTCCGCCTCGCCGAAGCCGAACTTCCAGCCGCAGCCGATGCACGTCGCGTGCGGGTGCGCCGGGACGACCAGGCCGCCCGCCCGCCGGATCCGGTCGGCGTACTTCGCCCAGCGGTTGTCCCGCGCCCGGTAGCGCCAGTCGACGAACGTGCCCGGGTCGGTGCCGAGGGCGACGACGTGGCCGTTGCGGGTCGTGATCTCCTCGCCGAGCATCACCAGCAGGTCGTCGCCCGCCACGTCCGCCCAATGGGCGTGCGAGGACTGGGTGTTGTGGTCCGAGGTGTTGATGAAGTCCAGGCCCGCCGCCCGCGCGAGGGCGCCGATCTCGGCCGGGGTGCGCCTGCCGTCCGAGTACCAGGAGTGCAGATGGCAGTCGCCGCGGTACCAGGCCCGGCCGCGCCCGCGCGCCCGCTCCGGCGGATAGGACGGCGTGGGCGTCTCACCGGGCTCGCCGTGCGTCAGCGTCACCGTCACCGAGTACGGCAGGCCGTCCGGCGCCACCGTGTACGGGCCGAGCGCGATGTGCCAGGTCCCGGCCCGCACCGGGCCCGGCAGATAGCCGGGCGTCGCGTCGTCGGCGCGCAGGAAGAACTCGGTGCGGGCCCCGCCCGACCAGCCCCGGAAGCCGTCGCCGCCGAGCGCCGTGCCGCGCTCGTCGAAGATGCCGATGTCGAGCGCGTTGTTCTGGGTGCCGGCCGGCACGGCGGCCTTCGTGTACGTGTACGCGACCCTGATCTCCCGTACCCCGCGCGGCACCTCGACCGGCAGGTACACGAAGTCGGGCGCGCCCGGCGGCAGCGTGCCCGTGAGCGTACGGGTCGACTGCGAGCCCTCGGCGGCGCGGGCGAAGCTCATGGTCCCGAGCGTAAGCGCGCCGGCCGCTCCGGTCACCAGCAGCGCCCGCCTGCCGAGTCCGCCGAGGTCGCTGTCGTCTCCGTGGTCGGCGTCGGTGCACATGTCGCGGCTCCCCAGAGTGTCGGATGTGGCCCGGGTGTGGCCCGGGCAACTCTGGTATTGAGCCGTTAACCGCCCGCCAATGGAAGGGGAGCGGCGGATTACGACCGGGAGCGTTTACGGACCAGGCCGAGGACCACCAGCACCACGAGCACGAGCAGAATGATCAGGATCAGGGCGACCTTGCCGAACGAACCGCCGTGACGGGATTTGTGCCGCCGCTTGGATTTGCCGATCCGCGTCACCGACTTGGCCACGGTGACCTTCTGCGGAGCCGCGGCCGACGACGTGTGGCCCGTCGCCGAGGCGGCCGCCGACACCGTCGTGGAGCCGGTGTGCGCGGCCGCCGTCACCGGCACCGACCCGAACAGCAGCGCTCCCAGCAGCACCAGCACCGCCGCGGGACGTGAACGTACGGACATCGAAAACCCCCGTGAAGAATGGTCCGGAAAAACGTGGAAGGAACCCGGAAGAGGCCGCGTACCCGCCTTTCGCAAAAGGCCGGTAAAGAGCGTTCGGCGAATGCGATCAGGGGAGCGTAGCCGTGCCCATGGACTCCTGGAACCCCCGCCGGTAGGAAAGCCGCATGCGGATCTCGACCACGATCTTCCTGACCGACGAGACCATCACTCCCGTGCGCCTCGCCCGCGAACTCCAGCAGCGCGGCTTCGGCGGCCTCTACCTCCCCGAGCACACCCACATCCCCGTGGAGCGCACCAGCCCGTACCCCAACGGCGGTGACCTGCCTCGCGAGTACACCCGCACCCTCGACCCGCTCGTGGCCCTCGCCCAGGCCGCCGCCGTCACCGATGACCTGTTCCTCGGCACCGGCGTCACCCTCCCCATGGAGCACGACCCGATCGCCCTGGCCAAGCAGATCGCCACCCTCGACCACCTCTCCGGCGGCCGCTTCACGCTCGGCGTCGGCTTCGGCTGGAACCGCGAGGAGGCCGCCGACCACGGCGTCGCCGACTGGCGCACGCGCCGGGACCTCGTCCTGGAGCGGATGGGCGTGATGCGGGCGCTGTGGGCGGCCGAACCCACGGCGTACGCGGGGGAGTTCGGCCCGGGGGTGCGCGCCAGCCACGCCTTCCCCAAGCCGGTGCGCGGCGGCGCGCCCCGCATCCTCGTCGGCGGCGCCGCCGGGCCGAAGCTCTTCGCGCACATCTGCGCGTACGCCGACGGCTGGATGCCGATCGGCGGCGCCGGGCTGAGCCGGACCGTGCCCGAGCTGAAGGAGCGGTGGGCGGAGGCGGGCCGCGACCCCGAGGCGCTGACGATCGTGCCGTACGCGGTGCTGCCGACCCCGGGCAAGCTGGCGCACTACGCCGAGCAGGGCTTCGAGGAGGTCGTCCTGCAACTCCCGCCGGGGGACACCGGGACCGTGCTGAAGACGCTGGACGAGTACGCCCCGTACCTGTGAGCGTCACCCGGGGTGCGCTCTCGTGGGCCGCGGGCCACCGCTCGTATGCTCAATTCATGAGTGATCAGGACGCCGTACCCCAGACGCCTCAGACGGACCGACCCACGGCCAACGCGATGCGCCGCGCCCTGAAACGAGCCAGGGACGGCGTCGCGCTCGACGTCACGGAGGCCGCCGTGCTGCTCCAGGCGCGCGGCGCCGACCTGGACGACCTCACGGCCTCGGCCGCCCGGGTGCGCGACGCGGGACTGGAGGCGGCCGGGCGGCCCGGCGTCATCACGTACTCCAAGAGCGTCTTCATCCCGCTCACCCGGCTGTGCCGGGACAAGTGCCACTACTGCACGTTCGTCACCGTCCCCGGCAAGCTGCGGCGCGCCGGGCACGGGATGTTCATGTCGCCGGACGAGGTCCTGGACGTCGCGCGCAAGGGTGCCGAACTCGGCTGCAAGGAAGCCCTGATCACCCTCGGCGACAAGCCCGAGGACCGCTGGCCCGAGGCGCGCGAGTGGCTCGACGCGCACGGCTACGACGACACCATCGCGTACGTCCGGGCCATATCCATCCGCATCCTGGAGGAGACGGGCCTGCTCCCGCACCTCAACCCCGGGGTGCTGTCCTGGACCGACTTCCAGCGCCTCAAGCCCGTCGCGCCGTCCATGGGCATGATGCTGGAGACGACCGCCGAGCGCCTGTGGTCCGAGCCGGGCATGCCGCACCACGGCTCCCCGGACAAGGAACCGGCGGTGCGGCTGCGGGTCCTGGAGGACGCGGGCCGCTCGTCCGTCCCGTTCACCAGCGGGCTGCTCATCGGCATCGGCGAGACCTACGAGGAGCGCGCGGAGTCGCTGTTCGCGCTGCGCCGCACCGCCCGCTCGTACCACGGGATCCAGGAACTCATCATCCAGAACTTCCGCGCCAAGCCGGACACGGCGATGCGCGGGATGCCCGACGCCGAACTCGACGACCTCGTCGCGACGGTCGCCGTCGCCCGGCACATCATGGGCCCGTCGGGCAACCTCCAGGCCCCGCCGAACCTCGTCGACGGCGAGTACACGCGCCTCATCGGCGCGGGCATCGACGACTGGGGCGGCGTCTCCCCGGTGACCATCGACCATGTGAACCCCGAGAAGCCGTGGCCGAAGCTGGAGGAACTGGCCGAGCAGTCGGCGCAGGCCGGCTTCGAGCTGCGCGAACGGCTGTGTGTGTACCCGGAGTTCGTGACGCGCGGCGAGCCGTGGCTCGACCCGCGCCTGCTCCCGCACGTCCGCGCGCTGGCCGACCCGGAGACGGGCCTCGCGATCGCGGACGCGCCCGTCGTGGGCCGCCCCTGGCAGGAGCCCGACGAGGGGTACGTCGCCGCGTCCGGCCGCACCGACCTGCACCGCACCATCGACACCGAGGGCCGCACGTCCGACCGCCGCGACGACTTCGACGAGGTCTACGGCGACTGGGAGGCGCTGCGCGAGCAGGCGGCGCCCGGCATGGTCCCGTCCCGCATCGACGGCGACGTGCGCGAGGCGCTGGCGGTCGCCGCCGACGACCCGACGAAGCTCACCGACGACCAGGCCCTCGCCCTGCTGCACGCGGACGGCCCGGCCCTCGACGCCCTCTGCGGAATCGCCGACGACATCCGTAAGACGGTCAACGGCGACGACGTCACGTACATCGTCACGCGGAACATCAACTTCACGAACGTCTGCTACACCGGCTGCCGCTTCTGCGCCTTCGCCCAGCGCCGCACCGACGCCGACGCCTACACCCTCTCCCTGGACCAGGTCGCCGACCGGGCCCAGCAGGCGTGGGACGTCGGCGCGGTCGAGGTGTGCATGCAGGGCGGCATCCACCCGGACCTGCCCGGCACGGCCTACTTCGACATCGCGAAGGCCGTGAAGGAGCGCGTGCCCGGCATGCACGTCCACGCCTTCTCCCCGATGGAGGTCGTGAACGGCGCGACCCGCACCGGGATGTCCATCCGAGAGTGGCTGACCGCCGCCAGGGAAGCGGGCCTGGACTCGATCCCCGGCACGGCCGCCGAGATCCTCGACGACGAGGTCCGCTGGATCCTCACCAAGGGCAAACTGCCCACGGCGACCTGGATCGAGGTCATCAAGACGGCCCACGAGCTGGGCATCCGCTCGTCCTCCACCATGATGTACGGGCATGTGGACCAGCCCCGCCACTGGCTCGGCCACCTGCGCACCCTGGCCGGCATCCAGCAGGAGACCGGCGGCTTCACGGAGTTCGTGACGCTGCCGTTCATCCACACCAACGCGCCGGTCTACCTGGCGGGCATCGCCCGCCCCGGCCCGACCACCCGCGACAACCGGGCCGTCACGGCGATGGCCCGCGTCCTGCTCCACCCGCACATCCCCAACATCCAGACCAGCTGGGTGAAGCTGGGCACCGAGGGCGCCGCCGAGATGCTCCGCTCCGGCGCCAACGACCTCGGCGGCACCCTGATGGAGGAGACCATCTCCCGCATGGCGGGCTCCTCCTACGGCTCCTACAAGTCGGTGAAGGACCTGACCGCGGTGGCCGACGCGGCGGGCCGCCCGGCCAGGCCGAGGACGACGCTGTACGGCGCCGTCCCGGAGGAGCGGGTCCGGGCGGCGGCGGCGTCGGACGGGCATCTGCCGGAGTTGCTGCCCGTCCTGGAGGACTGACGGCCTCGCCGGGACCCGGGTCCCGGCCATTCAATGGCCCACTCGTGTCAGTGCCCGCTGTTAGCCTCCTGCGACCCGTGATCGGAGCGGGACGACAGGGGAGGGGCCAACGTGCCACGCAGTAAAAGGACTTGGAGCAGACTCAGACGGGCGGCCGTCGTCGGCTCGGCGACACTGACGGTGATCGCGACGCCGTCGGCAGCGCTGGCGGCCGACAACCTGCCGCCGTTGCGGCCGCTCGTGCAGGATCTGAGATCCGACGGCAAGGGGTGCGCTTCGGGGGCGGAGCGGTCGTACGTCTCGGAGGCGCCGCGGCTGACGGCGGTGCTCTACGACCCTGAGAGCGACGACCAGCCCGCCGAGGGCAACCGCGTACAGGGCGAGTTCGAGGCATGGTGGACGGACGCGGACGGCGCGGAGCAGCGCCGGACCTACACCTCGACCATGACGCCGTCGGGCTCCACGCAGTCCTGGCGGATGCCCGACGACGTACCGCCGGACACCGTCGTGTCCTGGCGGGTGCGGGCGAACGACGGCAAGGCCGTCTCCGCGTGGAGTTCGGAGGAGGGCGGCTCCGTCTGCGAGTTCGTCTACGACGACGAGAGCCCGGCGAAGCCCGTCGTGACCTCGACGGACTTCCCCGAGGACAGCTGGACCTCGCGCGTCGGGGAGTACGGCACCTTCACCGTGGACTCGCCCTCGGACGACGTCGTCGAGTACCGCTACTGGTACACCGGCGGCACCTACAAGAGTGTGTCACCGGAGAAGCCCGGCGGGCCGGCCGACATTCGGTACCTGCCGCTGGAGAGGGGCCCCGAGACGCTGAGCGTCGAGGCCATCGACCGGTCGGACCGCAGCAGCAACCGCGCGGACTACTCCTTCTTCGTCGTGGCGGGCACCGGACCCGTCGCCCACTGGGAGCTCGCCGACCCGGCGGGCACGCAGACGGCCGCGGCGGAGACCGGGCCCGGCGCGCGGGCGGGCGCCGGTGTGACGTTCGGCGCGACGGCGCCGGGCGGCACCGCCCTGACCTCCACCGCGAGCCTGGACGGCACGGGGCACGGCTTCCTGTCCCCGGACAAGGCCGTGGCCGACACGCGGCGGACGTTCGCGGTGGGCGGCTGGGTGCGTCCCGCCGCCACGGACGGGGTGCGGACCGTCGCGAGCCAGGACGCCGGCGCGGCTGCGGGTCTCACCCTCGGACTGCGGCCCGGTGACGGCTCCACGCCGGTGTGGTCCTTCCGTATCGGCGGCGCGCAGGTCTCCGGCGGCACTCCCGAGACCGGCGAGTGGGCCCATGTCCTCGGCCTCTACGACAGCGAGACGGGACTCGCCGCGCTGTACGTGAACGGCCACGAGGTCGGTACGCGTCAGAAGGCGACGCCCGCCGAGGCAGCGGGCGCCTTCCAGATCGGGCGGGCCCGTGGCCCTGCGGGATACCGCGACCGCTGGCAGGGCGAGGTCGGTGACGTACGGGTCCACGACCGCGTGGTCACTCCCGGCGAGATCGCGGAACTCGGTTACCGCAAGCCGGAGGTGAAGGGGCACTGGTCCCTGGAGAGCGCGGACGGCGGGGAGAGCCCGGAACTGTCCGGGGGCGCGCCGCTGAAACTGTCCGACGGCGCGACGATCCGCCGTGGCGTCGAGGACGACTGCGCGTGGAACCCGGACTGCGTTCCGCCGGCCGACTACCCGCTCGTGGGCGACGGCGACCTCACCCTGGACGGCACGACCGGTCACGCCACAACGGACCGGCCCGTCGTGGACACCGGTGACAGCTTCACCGTCGGCGTGGTGGTCCGCCTCGCGGACACCGATCCCGAGCACCCGATGACGGTGCTGTCCCAGGGCGGCGAGCACGCGGACGCGTTCAAGGTGCGGTACGCCCCCGCGGACCGCGAGTGGCAGCTGGTGATGACACGCGCCGATGAGGACGGGGCGGCGGAGACCGTCGTCGCACGGGAGGCCCTCGCCGACGGCGGTGAGGGCCAGGGCCAGCGGCTGGCGGTCGTGTACGACGACGCGACCGACCAGATCAGGCTCTACCTGGACGGCTACACGAGCGACGAGGGCACGGCGACTTTCCACGGTGGCTGGCACAGCGACGGCGGGCTGCAGGTCGGGCGCGGGCATGCCGACGGCGCGTGGGGCGAGTACCTGCGCGGCTCGGTCGACGAGGTGCACGCCTTCTCCGGCGCGCTGAGCCAGTCCGACATCATCGGTCTCGGCTTCGGCACCGAGCCCTGCGTCTGCTGAGAGGCTGACAGGCGGGCGCACCGATGCCGGTGCGCCCGCCCCGCGCACGGCTCAGACCAGCAGGTCGCGCTTCAGGTCGCGCAGCTCGCTCTTGCTGATGCCGAGGCCCTGGCGCTCGTACGCCTCGAAGGAGCCGAAGGTGTCCTTGACCTCGGCGAAGCCCGAGTTCAGGTACTCGGCGCGGACGTCCAGGAGCGGCTTGTAGACCTTCGCCTGCTCCGGGGGCATCGAGGCGAGGGCCGCCGCGTTGGCCTGCGCGCGGTAGTCGTTCGAGGCGAGGTAGTCGGCCATGACCGTCTCGCGGGGGACGCCGAGCGCGGTGAGCAGAGCCGCGTTCGCCCAGCCCGTGCGGTCCTTGCCCGCCGTGCAGTGGAACAGCACGCTGTCGCCGTCGGTGATGCCCGAGAAGACCTGCTGGTAGGCGGTCTTCGCGGAGTCGCCGCTGACCATGAACTTCTCGCCGTCGGTCATCATCGCGACGGCCTCGGCCTCCGTCGTCGGCATCGCGGTGTAGGTGGGCGAGCCCGCCAGGACGTCCGCGACGACGTACGAGGTGCCGCTCGGGACGCGGTCGGGCGCGGCGGCGCGCTCCGAGGCCATGCGCAGGTCGTAGTCGGTGTCGATGCCGAGGCGCTTCAGCTTGGCGAGGTCGGCCGTGGTCAGCTTGTCGAGCGCGTCCGAGCGGTAGACCTCGCCCATCTTCACCCAGTGGCCGTCGGCGGTGCGGTAGCCGCCGGCGTCGCGGAAGTTCACCGTGCCGTCGAGCTTGATGAGCCGGTCGGCCAGGTGCAGGCCGCGGCCGTGGTCGGGGGTGAGGTCGAACCACTGGCGGTCGGCGTTCGCCGGGAGGCCGGTGACCTTCACCGTGCCGGTGGAGCCGCCGCTCGCCACGGTGCGGCCGTTCGCCTTGACGGTGACGCGCCGGACGCCGGGGGCCTTCCAGGTGATCTCGTACGTGCCCGGGGTCGCCGCCGCCGTGACGACGGCCTGCGTGAAGGGGATCCGGGCGGACGGAGCGTGGTGCCCGGCGTGTGCGGAGGCCGCCGGGGCTGCGAGAGTGGCCAGGAAGGCGGCGGCCGACAGAGCGGTGACCGTGCCCCTGACACGCGTCATCTGCTGCTTCATGTGCGTCATGGGGCGGATGCTTCGGGCTGTCGGAGAGCGGCGTGCGACAGGCCGGTGAACGGCGCGGGAACCTCAGGAAGCGGACTCCTCTGTACCTTCGCGAACTGGTCACATACGTGCCGAAGTGACCACAAGAGCTTCTCCTCCCTCACCAGTTGAGGTCGCTTGGATCACTGAAGCGAACGTTCCTGGTCGATTACAGTGCTGCGAGTCGAGGGCCGCAGGGCAGCGAAGGAGAGCCATGGGCGCACCACCCGCCGCCGGGGCCGTCTGGGGCCGCGCCGAACAGCAGGACTTCCGCAGCCGGGTGCGCGGCGCGCTGCTCGGCTCCGCGCTCGGCGACGCGCTGGGCGCTCCGCTCGACGAGAAGGCCCCGGACGACGCTCCGCCCGCGCGCGGCGCCGAGCTGCTGCCCGCCTTCGGCCGCACCGGCGCCGTCTCGGCCGCCACCCAGCTCGCGCTGTTCACCGTCGACGGGCTGATCCGCGCCCAGGTGCGCCGCGACACCGGCGCCTGGCATCCGCCCACCGATGTGCACCGCGCCTATCTGCGGTGGGCCGCCACCCAGCGCGACTGGGGGCCCGACGAGCGGCGCAAGGAGGACGGCTGGCTGGCCCGCGAGGAGTGGCTGTACGCCCGCCGCGGGGCCTCTTCCGCCTGTCTGCTCGGGCTCGGCAACGACGTCATGGGCACCCTGGACAAGCCCAAGAACCCCGACGCCGACGGGCCCGAGGCCGCGACGCGCTCCGCCGGGTTCGGGCTGCTCGTCGGCTGGGAGCCGCAGCTCGTTCTTCAGCTGGCCGTCGAATGCGCCGTCCATACGCACGGGGCGCCCGAGGCGTATCTGTCGGCGGGCGCCTACGCCGTGATCGTGCACGCCCTTGCCCGCGGGGACTCGCTGGACGCCGCCGTGCAGCGCGCTCTCGCCCTGCTCGCCGCGCGGCCCGGGCATCCGCCGGTCGTGGACGCGCTCAAGCATGCGCTGGGTGCCGTACGGCAGGGGATGCCGAACGCGTCCCGGGTCGCCGAGCTCGTCGGGGACGGTGGGGGTGTCGGGGCGCTGGCCGGGGCCGTGTACTGCGCTCTGGTCGGGGAGGACATCCGGCACGGGCTCGGGCTCGCCGTTCACCATGGTGGGCCTTCGGCGGCTGTCGGGGCGTTGTGCGGGGGGTTGTTGGGGGCGTTGCACGGGGAGACCGCGTTGCCTCCGGCGTGGGTGGTGGAGCTTGAGGGGCGGCCCACGATTCTTGAACTCGCCGATGATTTCGCCATGGAGATGACCCAGGGCGCCGCCCTCCACGGCCCCGCCGGCGCCTCGGAGGGCTGGCTGTCCCGGTACCCCCGGGCTTAGCCCTGGCGGGGGCGGGTGCGCAGTTCCCCGCGCCCCTGGGTTGTACGTCGGCTGACGGCCGGTGGGGGCTGGTCGCGCAGTTCCCCGCGCCCCCAAAAACCAGTTCGTCACGCGCGCCACCGTCGTGGCTGGTCGCGCAGTTCCCCGCGCCCCTGAGATGCGCACTTCGTGCGCCATCTCATCAAAGAGGCGCGCCGCCGCTGCCCCCTATCGGGAGGCGCGCGGAGCGCAGCCTCAAGGGGAGGC
>NZ_QLLY01000030.1 GCF_003259365.1 Streptomyces sp. PsTaAH-137 | reverse complement strand
CGGGTCGTCAGCGAACTGCCGAGCGCCCGCCAGTCGGTCAGGGAGTCGTCCGGGCGGTGCAGGCGCCTGCTGCCGATGTTCTTCAGCCTCGGCAGCAGGCGGAAGTTGAGCAGCTCGGTGGCGTTTTTGGCGCACTGCCAGCGTGATGACGAGCTGCCCCTCTCCGATCCGGTGAGCTCCCCCTCAGTGCGTATGGGGCAGCCGAGCGATCTGAGCACGCACCAACACGTTCAGGGAATCGCGAACATCCCGAGCGGACTTTTGATGATCGTCGACGGACGATCCGTAGACGCCGTGATCGCACCGGCCACGTGAAGATCATTCCAGGCCGGTTAGGGTGCCTCCGTCGAGCCGGAGGACTGGAGACGGATGATGGAGCAGGACGAAGCCCTGCAACTCGCGGTGGCGTTTCTCGCGCACAGCCAGCGCGATGACGAACTGCCTCTCGCCATCGACTCCGAGCGAGTCCGCGAGAGCAACGGGCTCCAGACAGCAACTGTTGGACTGCTGGCCCGTCCTCGTCGACCTCGACCGCGGAAGCGTGCGGTTCGGAACTTTGGACGAGCGGCATTTGTGGAGGACTCCGAGCGCTTGACGCGGCTGTGGGTTGGCCTGCGACCGCAGTTACGGGCCAGTCCTCTCGTCAGAAAGACGGCAGGGCCGTCTCGGACCTGCCCGCCGGGCTCCCTGCAACCGTGCGGTGCACGGCCGGCCAGCGGTGGTGATGCCAACCTGAAGATCCAGCCCCTTCAGCCCCTCGTCGCACGTTTGCATGCCTCTGAGCTGCAGGTTCTGGAGAGGGGCTGGAGGGCCTACGCGCCCGCGGGCGTTATGGCCCGCCTCTGCGAGCGCTCGGTCTTCTCCCCTATCTGGCCCATGTCGACAGTCTGCGGGTCGACGGCTTCACCAGGTGAGCCGGTGCGGTAGTCGCCGTCAGGCTCGCTGTCCCGGTCGTGCGGGACGAGATAGAAGACCCTGCGGTGGAAGAGGCTGGTGTGGGGGTCTCGCTCGACGGAGGGTGCGAGTTCTGCATAGCCCACCAGGCGGCCAAGGCCGCCGAAGTTGGGCTTGCCCTTGCGGTACGGGGTGCCGTGGACGGCCTGACGCACGGACTCCAGCCCGGCGATGTCTTCGAGCCAAACGATTTTGGATTCCCCGATGACGTCGGTGTCGGCGAGTAGCGAGCTCATGGTGTCCGCTCCCCTTCCTATCGTGTTCCGAGGGCTCATCCGGCGCGGCTGTGGTGGGGCCGCGTCCGGTCTGCCCTCTCTTTGAGTCTAGAGCGCTCCGCGAGTGCTGCGCAGGGTGCCGTCGGCCGCTTGTGGTGGATCTGTACCCGCGTTATTCGTCGTCGAGCAGCCCGAGTCCGGGGTAGTAGCGGGTTCCGTTCGACTTGATCATCTCGTCGGGGGACTTGAGTCCGAGCTCGTTGCGCATCCGGGTGGCGAAGCTTCTCGAGCCGGTCGGGCGGACGCCTTCGTCCTGGCACCAGCGGCCGTAGACCTGGTAGAGGGCGGTCTGCTGCACCTTCGCGCCTTCCTGGCGCAGGCACATGTCGGTGAGGAAACGGCCGACGTGGTCTTCGGTGGCGGCGTAGTTCGTGGTGGCCATGCGGACCCGGGCGGGGCCGGCGAGGTTGTCGCGTTTGCTGCTGGGGTCTCGGGTGGCGAGGAAGCGGCGGGCGCCTTCGATCAGCCAGGCGAGGATGCCGGGGCCTTCCTCGGCAACGAGGATGCGCGCCAGGTTGTCGATCTTTTTGGCGTCCGGGATCTTCCGCTCGAAGGGGATCAGGCGCAGGCGGCGCCAGAAGGCGTGGCCTCCTGTGGCGACTTCGGGGTGGTGGTTACCAAGGAGCCACAGGTGGTGGGTGGGCGCGAAGCTGAAGAAGTCCTGCCGCATGCGGCGGGCCGTCACCTTGTCGCCGCCGGTGAGGAGCTTGACGCGCACCTCGTCGAACTTGTCGGTGGGCTTGAGCTCACTGCACACCACCAGGCGGCGGCCGTAGAGCTCGGTGAGCTCGGTGGAGTGCTCGGTGTAGCCGCCGCGGTCCATGAGGAAGCCGGGCGGGGCGGCGTGGGCGTAGTCGCCCAGGATCTGCACGGTGGTGTCGAGGAGGACGCTTTTGCCGTTGGCGCCGTCGCCGTAGCAGAACGGCAGGATCTGCGCGCCGACGTCGCCGGTGATGGAGTAGCCCAGCAGGACGTGGAGATATTCGATCATCTCCTTGCCGTCGCCGTCGTCGCCGAAGGTGTCGGTGAGGAAGCGGAAGAAGCGGGGGGGGTGGGCATGGCCTGCGGGCTGATGCTGGTGCAGCAGGAGTTGAAGTCACGCAGCGGGTCGGCCGCGCGCGCCTCGCCGGTGCGCAGGTCGATGATCCCGTCCGGGGTGCACAGCGTGTAAGGGTCGCCGTCCAGTTCCTCAGCGTCGAGGGACAGGGCTGGGGCAGCTTTGGCCTGGTGCAGCATTGCCTTCAGCCCGGCGGTGGAAGACGAGTAGCGCCGGTGGCGGGTGACGTCCTGCTGGGAGAAGTGACCGGCAGGGTCGTGGGTGGGCATCTGGTCGGCCATGTCGCCGGCGGCCCAGGTCGCGGCGGCCTCTCCCCCGCGCAGCTTCCACCAGGGGGAATCCCAGGTGTACCAGCCGTTCCCTTCAACGTAGCGGAATCGTCCTGAGTAGAGGGACGCGAAGAGTTCTACGTCTGCGCGGTCTTCGTCGCGAATAGTCCGGAGGTTCTTGGCGTGCTGGACGGGGCGGGTGGCCTGTGCTGCCTGAACGAGACGGTCGAGAGTCTGGGCGTGCGAGAGGCGGCCGGCAGCGACGGGACCGCCGACCGTGAAGGCAGCCCGGTTCAGCTTCTCGGTGAAGGCCGTTCCTTACGGTGTTGCGGCACAGGCCTGGCTTCAGGGGGCGATGCAAGTCCAGCCCAAAACCTCGCCCCGCTCCTCAGGCCGTCTTTCCCTAGCCCATGCCGGAGCAGAGGATGACTTGCTGATGGGAGCGGCCAGCTCGCTTCCGGGCGGAGCCGACTCCCAGGGCAGGAGGGAGCGAGCCCCGGCGTTGAGCAGACATGCACTTCTGTTGTAGTGGCTAGCCCTGAGGCTCGGCGTCTACCCATCGGTGCCGTGAAGCGGGTTCAGTTCTAGTGCCCATCTGGATTACGGCAGCGTGAGCTTGGGCTTGGTGTGGTGGTGAAGCACCGTTGTGCCGCAGCTGACCTCTAGCGGATCGCAGCATGGGGGCGGAAGAGTCGGCAGTTGGAGCAGTGTGAAGGAGAGACTGCGGGAGTCGACCGTTCTTGTCTTGCTCAGCACCCCACAGGACCCTGTTGTGCGGTGCTAGAGGTTGTTCGTGCCCTATGACAGGCAATGTTGGTTCGTCTTGAACCTACAACTGCCTGGGGCGGTTGTCGGCTCACAGACCGTCGTCTGTCGCCGTCGAGGGACGGGGGAACCTAGAGGTTGCTACAGACGCGACTGTGTACGACTATGTGACGTTCTGAAGTTCGATCCAGTACCCATGGCGGAGGCACTGCGTGGCTCGACCGCGGACCCCGAGAGCGCACAACAGTGGGCAGGGGAAGAGTGGTGTGGGGGCGCGGATTGGTCTCTGCATCTTGGTCGGAATCTGTGTGGCTCTGTTCTGCTTCGGCGCCTACATGTTGCCGTACGCAGCTGGTTGGGCGGGCACTCCAGGTGAGATCAGGGCAACGTACTGCGAGGAGTCCGGTTCGTCGGACGGGCAGCAATGGGAGTGCTCCGGGACGTTCCGCTCAGCCGATGGGCAGGTGACGGAGGCTGGTGCCAGTACATCTGTGGGTGGCGACCGGCGGGGTGAGTACATTGCTGTGCGCCGGACAGCCTTCGGCGGATATCAGGATCAGAGCGTCTTCGCTCTGATCGAGGCGGTAGCCGCGCTCCTGATGGGCGCGGTTCCCCTCGTGGGCGCGCTACCGGTACGGAGGGCGCGCGCGGTCCGTGCGAAGCGGTCTGCGAAACCTTCGGTGAAAAAGCCGACAAGGCCAGTTGGGCGCGCTCGTTCGGGCGCGCGGCGGGGGTAGACGCTGGCCAGAGGCCTCGTACGCCTTGCCAGTGCGGGATGCACGGCCGGTCATTGCCCCGAGTGCAACTTGAAAGGGATCGGTCGCCCCAGTGGGGTACGTTCACGTTCAGCAGCACCTGCGGCCGTCATCGACAGTGAAACACTGATCTCCGGCGGTCCCGTGTGGCCCGCGGCTCGGGCAGATCCCAGCGCACGACGAGCGTGGCGCCGCCCAGGTCGAGAGACTTGACGCTCCACCTTGACGGCGCCGTCCTCGACGCGGACGCAGTAGTACGCGTCCGCGATACCTGAGCAGCCGCAGGGCATGTACGGCGGGCAGCCCGACCAGGGTGTACTCGAAGGCGCCGTGGTGGGGCCTCAGCGGGTACCAGGGGCGCGACGGCAGAGGGTGATGAGGCTTCGTGAAATCTCCAGGCCCGCTCGCCGTTCCCCAGTTTGTTCACCGAGCAATCGTGGACCAGGGGCGGCCGGCTCAGGGCAGTCAGGCCCCTGCAGCGTCATGAGCTCTCGGTCAGCGCCTCGCCGTGCCAGGCGTAGACGCGCACAGGGTCGAGGTGGAGCTCATTGGGGCCGATGCAGTCGGCAGCCCAGGTGGCCACACGAGAGCCGCAGAAGCGGGCCAAGTTGGGGCCGTGCGCGCCGGTGGGGCCGCAGCACCCGAGCCAGTTGTCCGCGAGCGTGAAGGGTTCGAGGCGCGGCAGGACATCGTCCGGGTGGACAACGACGCTGTCACGCCATCCGACAGATACCGTGGCCCATGTGCCGGTTCGCAGCAGTTCGCGGCCGGTGCTGCGGGCAGGGCGGCAGGGTGCAGCGGCCGGGACGTACGGGGCACCCCAGGGGTCCGGGTCGATGGCATAGTGCCCGTGGGGGACGGTGGAGCGAGCCTGGCCAGTCTTCTTGTCCCGACCGTGATCTGGGTCATCGACGTTCGGAACGGCCGGCAGCGCCACCAGGTCACCGGTGAGCGCGGTCCCGCACTTCGCGCAGAAGAGGATGGTCACATGTCGGCTTCTACCGTGCGGCGGGCCGGACCGTCACGCGGAAATCGGCTGGCTGACGGGAGCGACTACGGGTCGCCACGGCCCGCCCGCATCCCTCGCACACCAGGTTGGGGCCTGCCAGGCTGTCCCCCCCCATTACCGTTTTCGTAGTTCCGCAACGGGACGACCGGCCTTCGGAGTTGGCATGACTACCTCCCCTTGTCAAGTGCATGGCCCGGGGGGGGTGTCACCAGCTCCGAAGGCACTGACAGACCGCTGATTAGGGGCATGACCACCGGCCTTTCCCCAGGCCGGGAGGCTCTTTGTAATGTGGATGTGGCGATCAGCGCCGTGGCGAGGCCGGGTGAACAGCACCAAAGGAAGCACGACGTGATCGACATCAGCGGCATCAACGTCTTCCTCGGCCTGGACGTCGGCAAGGGCGAACACCACGCCACCGCCGTCACCCCCGCCGGGAAGGCGGCCTTCGACCGGAGGCTGCCCAACAGCGAACCCAAACTCCGCGAGGTCTTCGCGAAACTCCAGGCCAAGCACGGGACCGTGCTCGTCATCGTCGACCAGCCGGCCTCGATCGGGGCCCTGCCGCTGGCCGTCGCCCGCGCCGTCGGCTGCCAGGTCGCCTATCTGCCCGGACTGACGATGCGGCGGATCGCCGATCTCTATCCGGGCGAGGCCAAGACCGATGCCCGCGACGCGTTCGTCATCGCGGACGCGGCCCGGTCGATGCCTCACACCCTGCGCTCGGTCGAATCCCCGAGCTGGCGGGCCACCGCCTCGTGGCCCTTCATCCCTGGGCGCCGAACTTGCCGAACCCCAGATTCCGCTCGGGCGCTTACGCCCCCTCCCCCGCCTCGGGGGCGGCGTCCGCCGCGCCCGCCGCGTAGATGTCCTTGATTTTGACCTCGGTGACGCCGCGGCCTTCGGGGAAGACACGCCGCCAGTCGCCGATGACGTGGAGTTCGTCGGTGCCCATGGCACGGATCACGGTGGGGCCCTCTTCGTGGGCCTTGAGGTTTTTCATCCAGAGGTTGGCGAAGGCCTGGTTTGTGGCGCTCAGCGGGGGCGACCGGTTGCCTCATTCTCCGGATGAGGTTTGAGGATCTCCAGTGCTGCGGGGGCGATACCGCCGTCGTGTGCTGCCCAGGCGGCGCCGGTCCACTGCCCGTCGCGCTTGGCGAGGATCAATGCGACGACGCTGGTGAAGCCCAGCTCGAGGTCGCTGAAGAGCTGTTGGTAGGTGGTGGCGTCCCTGGCACTCGGGGCCGCACGGCCGGTGGGATGTGTGTGCCATTCGCCGATCCAGACACTGCTATCGGCGGCGAAGGCCTGGTCGGCGAGCATCTGTGCGTGCGCCCGGTCGCGCAGGAAGTAGGTCGGGGTGCGCACCGCTGCGGGGCCGGGGGTGCCGGCGTGGTGGATGGTGGCGACGTCCGCGCTGTGGTGCCCGAGCAGGATGCCGCCGGTTTCGGTGGTGTGGTCGGCCGTGCGTAGTTCGGTGGCGATGGTGTGGGCGGCCGCTGGGGTGAGGCGGACGGTGGTGACGGGTTGTGGGTTCATGGTGTCTCGCATGTGGGGCAGCCGTTTCGGGGCGGGCTGGCGGGGAGCCAGCGCACTTCGGTGGTGCGGGCGAGGTCGAAGGGCGGGGCCCAGTCGGGTTGGCGGCGCAGCGAGATGAGGGCGTGCTCGCCGGGCAGGCGCTGGTCGGGGTGCCCGGCGCGTTCGAGGATGCTCGCCACGGCGGTCTTGGCCGCGAGGTGGGCGACGAGGTGAAGGTCGGGGCCGACGGCGGTCATGGGGCGGTGTGGGGTTCCGGTGCCGTAGCCGGCGTCCAGGGCGGGTTCGGGGTCGATGCCGCCGGATTCGATGAGGTGCTGGCGGCGGCAGGTGAGGCAGCCGTGGCCGGGTCGTGGGCGCAGCCGCATGATTTCACCGAGTGCTCCGTCGTTGAGGACGCAGGCGAGTACGGCGGTTAGGCCCGCGCGGCGGGCCAGGTGGCCGGTAACGCGGCGGGCGGCGACGCCGTCGGCCGTGCACACGGCGAGGTCGGTGTTGGTCAGGTGTGCCCGGATGCGGTCGGCGTCGGTGATGACGTCCAGCGCCAGCGGCGTGGTGGCGGTGTCGGGGCGCAGCGCGGCGAGTTCCTCGGCCAGGGCGTCGACCGCGCTGCCGCGCATGCCACGCGTCGCATTCGATTCTGGACGCTGAAGCACCCCGTACTCTCGCCGCAGCCGGGCCTACCTGCGCAGACTCGGAATCAGACCGACCATCCCGTCCCTGTGGACCGCGTCCGCAGCCGTCACAAGCTTGGTTCCCGAGGACGCCGGCCGCCGCACTGTGACAAGACCGACTACAAAGAACGGCACGCAGTCGAGTGCGGAATCAATCGCCTCAGGCGCCACCGGGCCGTTGCCACGAGGTACGACCAACTCGCCGTCCCCTACGAGACGAGGGTGCTGGTCGCGGTGATCAACGAATGGATATGAGTGGCTCCACGATGTCCCTGATCGCTAGCCTCATGAGCTGTGAAACAGCGCCACCGGAAGAAGCTCTCCCGCCGCCTCTTCGAGGCAGTCCTGGCAGGTGACGCCAGGGCCACGAAAGCAGTGTTGCGCAGCGGAGCATGTCCAGAGCGAAGGAACCACGACGGCACGACCCCCCTATACCTGGCGTCGGTGCAGGGAGAGGCCGAAATAGCCCGCCTGCTCATGGAAGTCGGCGCGTCCCCCGACGCGGAGAGCGCCGGGCCGGGGTCGGAGGGCACGCCGCTTTGTGCGGCCGCATGCTGGGGGCACACCGAAACGGTCCGGCAACTGTTGGTACACGGCGCCGACCTCCGCGAGGACCACGGCACGGGCAGGACGCCACTGGAATGGGCGGAAGGCGGATCCCGCCCTCTCGCCGCCGAAGTCCTCCGGGCGGCAGGAGCACGAGCTACACCATGACTCAGCTTCGGCCGACCGGCCCGACTGCGGAACGCTATTGTCGGCCATGGCCGTCCTCCTCAACTATGCACTGACATAGGTGGCTTGACCCGGTGGGGCGGGTAGCAATGGACTGAGTCGGGGGGATGGGGATCATGAGCGAGATCTACTTCACGAGCAACCACCGTGATCTGTGCGTGGAGCACGGCACCGGTGCGGGATTCCAGTTCGAGTTCTCGTGCGGACGCTGCTCCGACACGTGGCGCTCCCCCTTCGAGGCATTCCGCGCAGGGCAGGTCGCGGGATGGGTCTCCAAGGGGGTGAACGCCGCATGGTCGGTCATCGGCGGGACCGCCACCCGCGGCGTCTCCGACGCCGCCGATGGCCTGGCGGGTCACAGTTACGGCAGCCAGAAGGACGCGGCCTTCTCTCGGGCGATCGCCAACGCCGAAGGCCACTTCAACCGCTGCCCACGTTGCACGAGTTACGTCTGCGACCGCTGCTGGAATCCCGGACAGGGCCTGTGCTTGCACTGCTCTCCCGACACCGCGGCCGAGGCACAGGCCGCACAGCAACGCGGCCTGAACGACATGGCCAGCCAGCGCGCCTACGACGCCGGCCAACGGCAGGGAGAGGGCTACGACGGCGACAGATCCAGGCAGTTGGTATGCCCTCAGTGCAGCGCCGAAACCCGCGGCGGAGCCTTCTGCATGGACTGCGGCCACCGCCTCGCTCAAGCCGCCCAATGCGGCAGTTGCCGCCAAGAGCTCCCCGCCGGCGCAGCCTTCTGCCCCTCTTGCGGAAACCGCAACTGACATCCAGGCACGATCGGTCCAACGTAAAACCAGGGTCCACCGCCCAGCGCATTCCAGATGATCTTCCACAGCGCCCGGCAGAAGCGCCCTCGTACCGGGTTCGTTCCCCGATCACACAGGAGGCGAAAGCCGTTCGGCTTCCTACGTCGCGTTCGACTGTTCGCTCAGGCAGCCTCGCCTTCTCGCGAAGCTCCCTGCTCGCGACTGCATTGGACGGCAGAGGGAGCGCGGCCCATCGTCGGACAGGCGAAGCTGCGGGTCAGACCCGAGGAATCCCCGAGCCGCGTGGCCAACGGCTGCTACAGGGCTGAAGTTCACACCTCCAACCGAGATCTGAGTCTGACAAAACGAAGTGCCAGCTCATCGCTCGCCTTGCAGGAACCGGGTTGTCGGCCCGATCTCATGGACAGCCGGCATCACGGCATGCCCGCACTGTGCCGCCGGCTGCCCACCGCGGACGGGCTACGTCATCAACTCGATGTGCGGGTGCTCGGGCTCTGCCGGGCAGACGAACAGGTGCTGCCGGTAACCGCTGCCTATCTGGACCCCGGTCGCGTTATAGCCGCGGTGGCCCGGGTACGGCCCAGCACCTGGGTGGGGATGCGGAGACCAACTGTTCCCGGCGTCGTCGCCTTCCTCGAACGTGGCGACGGTCATCAAACCTCCATACGGGTCCCGCATTCGGAGCACGACCGCGGGCTGGGGTCCGTGGAGTTCCAAGCAGGCCAGCCGCCGACCTTCCAGCCAGGTGCGTTGGACAGGACACAGTCGTAGTACGTGTCCGGGTCCATGCCTTCCTCTTCTGCCTGCAGCACGCTCCACTGATTGAGCTGCTCCCGCAGGTCTTCGCTCAGCTCCAAATGGTCGGGGTACTCGGTGATCTGCTCCGGTTCGAGCACGCACGGCTCCGGTAGATAGCCGTCGAACTGCACTGCGGAAGGCTCGGGAGGCGTGTCGAGGATGTCGGTGACGGCGGCTGCCGAACGCCAGAAGAGCAGAGTCCTGGGCATGATCGGATGATCGAAGGGGCACCACAGAATCTGCAACAGATCCTTGCCCTCCGGCGGGCTCAGATCGGGCACATCCCGTACGTACAGTTGCGCCACAGGCAGCATCGCTACGGGGCCGTCGTACGACTGGACTGCCAGCCTCACCGGATACGTCCGAGGGGGCCGGATCCGCTGGAGAGCCTCCCGTTCCTGCGGAGTCAGGTCCCGGCCGTGCGAGGCAGCGAAGATCCGTCGTTCCAGCCGCAGATCCGCCGGGGACATGGCCGGGGTGATGCCGTCCACCACATGCGGTTCCTCGCAGTACGGCCACGGTTCCTCGGCAGGCCACAGCAGCGGCCCGCCGATCGAGCTGTCGTGCCACGTCGGCGCCCCAGGGCGGGGGTGCAGGCGAGTCGCCGTGCGGGCCAACGGGGCCAATTGGGGAAAGACCGCGACAACGTCGATCGGCCGTGGCGGAGTGACAGGAGTGACCTTCATGGCCGCAATCTTGCCAATCGCCTCTGACAACGGCCCTCACGCCCGCCCCACGAAATGCAGCACCCCGCGCACGGCACTTCCCAGAGACAGGCTCTAGTTCGGTGACCATTCGAACTCATCGGTATCCTTCGCCCTCATGACGCGCGCTTGGATTGTGCCGATGCTGATGGTGCTCTGCGGTTCAGTCCTTGCGGCTGGGCTCAGCGCCACCGGGATCTCCGGCAAAGCCGTCGCGGCCTTTTTGTCGGTCTTTGTCGTGCTCGCAGGCGTGAACTCACCTCTGCTCTTCCCGAGGTCGATCGGTGCACTGGAGGCCCAACGCCGCAGCGTGATCGATGGGCGGCCGGTCGTCTACTGGCGCCCCGGCTGCAAGTACTGCATACGACTGCGCATCAGGCTGGGCCGCAGCGCCTCCCGGGCACACTGGGTCAACATCTGGCAGGACCCGGCCGGAGCCGCAGCGGTCAGGGCAGCCAACAACGGCAACGAAACCGTGCCGACCGTCATCGTGGCGGACCAACCGCACACCAATCCCGATCCTGCATGGGTGCGCGACCGCCTCTCCAGTTCCGCGTGACGCAGCTGGCCTGCCGTGGCATCGAGCCCTACAGCCGCCTGGGCCAGGAGCGCTGGGTGGTCGAGCGCACGATGTCCTGACTGAACGGGTGCCGATGCCTGCATCGCCGTTACGAACGCAACGCCGAGCACTTCCTCGCCTTCGTCGGCATTGCCAGCGCGCTGATCTGTTACCGCAGACTCACCAAATGAGGCAGGCCAACAGTTTCAAAGCTGGCGCGAGCCCGCAGCCCACAGAACAGAATCCTTCATAGCCTCGACCCGGCCGTCGGCGCTCAGTACCCGGCACAGGAACTCCGTCATGCCGCAGTCAAAACGCGTCCAAGCGTCGTCGCCGTGACTGAAGAGCACCACCGGCCAGTCCTCGGGGGCGCCATGGGTGAGCCAGCAGTACAAATCGGCGCTGCTGCTTGCTCCCCAGGTCACCAGGTCTTCGGCTGCTGCATCGATGCCGGTGGGTTCGGTATCCACCCACGCCGCTCGCGAGTCTGCGGTAATGAACCCCATGCCGCCCAGTGGGGCACTGGGCTCGTCACAGGTCTCAGGAGTCACGGTCGAAGGAACCAGCACGCTGAGATCCAGACCCGCCAGACCATCTCCGTAGCACGCAAGGAACCCCTTGAAGTCCGAAGGGAACACAAGCTCCCAGGCCCTTTGGACCTCATCCCATTCGACCACCACGCCCGCTCGCCGGCGGCGGCAACAGGCCGACCAGACCAGCGAGGCCACCTCGGTCACTCACGCCCGCTGCTCCGTTCGCCACGCCTGCCAGGCTAACCTGCATTAATACCCTGACATCAACCGCCAACGACACCTTGTCCCGGCCAAATGAGATGACTTCTCAATGTTCCAGGGCCCACCGATGAGCACATAGGGCTCGCCTGCCTCAAGTGATCGCGCACGGGTGAGCGCCGCGCATTTCGGGGAATGATGACGCGACCGCCGCGCGCGGTGACGGCCGGATTCGCCCTCCTCACATCCACGTGACACGGCGAGACCGCCCCACCGTACTCACCCCCAACTCCATTGCGGTTGGCCGACACCCTCCACCACGCACGCGACCTGGAACGCCAAAGCGCCAGAATCCGCGCCGCCCGCTCCGTCTTCTGGGGAAGCCGCCACACACGCACACCTAAAACCACAGGACGCCCATCAGCCGGGCGTACTCCGGCGTCAATTCGACGGGGTGCGCCATCGTCGCAACCGTCGGCGGGAGAGTGCCCGCGCGGATTTGATGCCTGCCGCCAACTCGTCTGCCAAGGAACACAGTTGCTGGTCGGCGAGTTCTGGCTCTTTGTCCAAGACCGTTGCCCGTCCCTGAATGATGTCGGCGGATAAGCGGCCGAATACTGATGTCCCGAGTTTGGCCAGGACGCGGTCTGCTTCGGCGGCGAACGTGTCGTGGCGGCCGAACCTCTGATCTGTGTCGGCGATGAGGAGTAGCCCTGTACCTGTCTGCTTAAGGGGCAGAGGCAGGAAGCGCCGCATACGTGGGCTCGGTCGAGTCGTACGCCATTGCCCTGGCCGAGTTTCGTCGCGTCGTGCGCCTTGACTCACGAGCACCTGCGATAGGCCCCGTCTACGGCTCGCCAGGGCGCGTGACTATTCTCTGCGGCGTGACGGGATCCATAGCGCCCCTTGCTCAGTGCAGAACCTCACTCGGGCATCCGCCGCGCCATTTCTCCTGGTTCGACAGGTTCAGCTACCTGCGCATCCCTAGGTCCGGCTGGGCGTGGCTCGGGGACCCGCTCGGGCAAATCTTGGAGGTGCAAGACCTGCTGCTGACCGAGGGACGCCTGGTCTGGGGCGCAGTCGTCCAGGCGAACAACGAACTGTTCGAACGGGGTTGGCGTGACCGGCCAGCTGCCGTGATCTACAGCCCGGACACCGCGGTGTTCGACGACAACCCCGAACTGCTTCTCACAATCGCGCGCAAGTTGTACCGGTTGAAGGAGACCTGGCAGGCGGACCCGGAACTGCACGCATTCTCGCGCATGCTCACCAGCGAGGTGGACCGCCAGATGCGGATGCAGGTTCCGCGACAGCTGACCGGCAGCGCCGACGTGTACTGCACTGACATCATCGTCGCCCGCAGGCATCTCCCAGGCCGGGTGTTGAACGAGCCGCTGGTCCCTTTGCTGATAGCTCCGGAGCACACGGCGATGACGATGATGCTGCCGAGCCGATTCTGGTCAGCATCGGCCTAGCAGATGAGACCGGACGACGAGCCGTTCGCCATCCGCACGGCGACAAAGCTGTGCGCTTGAGTTGGCGTCGAGTGCCACTGGGAGCGCTCGGTCACACCTGTGAGCGCCCGGGATCTCCAGGAGAGCGCAGCTCGACCGGGCGGCGGGGCAGCATGCAAATTCCCCGGACGCCGGCTCCGCACTGAGCAGGCCCTCGGACATGCGGAGAGAGCAGGCCATGCTTCGACACTAGAGTCGGATGCGTCTGGAGCCGTTCGCGATATCCGTGCGTAGGATCACGAGGGTCCTGCCACCCGTTCTTGGGGAGTCCTCGTGTCCACCGCCAGCCGCACCGACATCGGTTCCGTCGTCGAGGACTTCACACTGCCCGACGAGACGGGGACACCGGTCTCACTGTCAGAACTGCTCACCGACGGGCCGGTGGTGCTGTTCTTCTATCCGGCGGCTCTGACAGCGGGCTGCACTGCGGAGGCATGCCACTTCCGGGATCTCGCGGGCGAGTTCGCGGCGGTCGGTGCCCGCCCGGTCGGTGTCTCCTCGGATGAGGTCGACAAGCAGCGGCAGTTCACCGAACGGCACTCCCTCGGTTTCCCCCTGCTCTCCGATCCGCAGGGGGAGGTGCGGGGCCAGTTCGGGGTGGCCCGCGGTTTCTCGGTCCTGCCGACCAAGCGCGTCACGTTCGTCATCGGGACCGACCGCCGGGTCATGGCGGTGGTCCGCAGCGAGCTGCGAATGAGCGCCCACGCCGACCGAGCCCTCGCGGCGCTTCGCGCTCAAGACTGACACGGTCTCAGTGTCGCCTTCGCATCGCCCGGTATCCGAACCGCGGTCCCGGACAAGGGGTGAGGCGGGGCCGGATGGTGCGGCCTATGCGTCCCCCGCTGCCAAGGTATACGGCACAAACGAGCTGGAGTTCTGGTCGATCCGCACGGGGCGGCCCAGCGGAGGTGCCGCCCGTTGGGGGCATTCGAGGCGTTCGCAGACGCGGCAGCCCATGCCGATCGGTGTCGCGGCGGCGGTGCGGCCGAGGTCGAGGCCGTCGGAGTAGACGACTCGGTGGGCGTGCCGGAGTTCGCAGCCGAGGCCGATGGCGAAGGTCTTGCCGGGTTCGCCCCAGCCGCCCCGGTGCCGGGTGACGGCGCGGGCAGTCCACAAGTAGCGCTGTCCGTCGGGCATTTCGGCAAGCCGGACATGGATGCGCCCGGGGGCCGCGAACGACTCGTACACGTTCCACAGGGGGCAGGTGCCGCCCGCGCGGGAAAAGTGGAAGCCGGTGGCCGACTGGCGTTCGAACACATTGCCCGCACGGTCGACGCGGACGAAGGAGAACGGAACTCCGCGCAGGCGGGGGCGTTGCAGGGTGCTGAGACGATGGCAGACCGTTTCGTAGCCGAGGCCGTAGCGGTCGGTGAGGCGCTCGATGTCGTAGCGGACCGACTCGGCAGCGGCGTGGAAGTCGCGGTACGGGAGGATCAGCGCCGCGGCGAAGTAGTTGGCTACGCCGATCCGGGCGAGGGAGTGCGCCGGAGTGCCGGGGGCGAAGTCCTCGGCGGCCTGCTCGTCGAGTTCGTCGGCGTGCTCCAGGAGGGCGAGCTGGGTGGCCATGCGGAAGGCGCGCTGGCCGGGACGCAGTCTTGAGGAGAGGTGCAGGGTGCGAGTGGGAGCGTCGTAGTGGTGCAGGCTCTCGCTGATCACACGACGGTGACACTGCCAGCGTCCACCCCGCCCACGGTTCCTTGGCATGTGCGGCTCCAGCAGAGCCCACTCTTCATCCGAAAGATCGCCCCGCGCATGCCCCACGGAACGAGTTCCTAGCGGCAGTGTCATCCGACCCATCGGACACGACCTAGTCGTGGCGGCCGGTTACCGGATCGAAATGATCAAGAGTTCGGAAGGTCTTCTTCCACGACGCTGAGCTGCGAGGATGGCGTGATGGTGAGGCTGAGAAGGCACGTGCTCACAGTCGCCTCGGCGGTCACCTCCCTGGCGTTGACTGCGTGCGCGCAGAGCGATCCCGGGGGCGGCAGCGTCGACCGCGAGACGGCGTACAAGCGTGTCCTCAACGACCCGCACCCGAATCCTGACGCCGTCATCAAGGCGGCCGGTGCGCCGGTCGGCGTGGCGCGGGCGGGCGACGGCTCCCTGCTGCTGTCGTACAACGTGCGCTACTTCGGGAACGACGAGGGCCCGGCGGCCGCCGCCTGGCGGATCGTTTCGCCGGCCGGCCGCACGGTCGCGCAGCAGGCGTGGCACGCGAGCCTGGAGCGGCTGCCGGACCAGTACAACGGCGTGCGCGACGGCTTCGTGCGCTGGACCCGCAGCGGCCGGGGCAAGGAGAGCGTGTACGCGCTCGACGTGCGCGGCAAGCGGCACAAGGTCACCACGTCGGACCGCGCGCGGGGCACCCGCCCCGGAGACATCGTCCTCCACGAAGGGATGCCGGCTCGCTTCTACCGCCCCGCCAACCGCATCATGGCGGCCCCGGCCGGCGCACCGGATTACGTAGACTTCGCACTGGACGAGCGCGGCTCGGTCTGGTTCGTGGACCAGTCGCAGAAGCCCAACCGCGTCGTCCAGCAACGCGACGGCCGCACCCTCACCTCCACACCGATGCCGAAGCCGTACACCTATGGCGGCGCCGTTACCGCTGCGGGCGGCACGGCGGCGTTGTTCTTGCTCCACGGCGGCCCCAACGGCACGACCCGAGGTCTGGCGGTGACCGCGGACGACGGCGCGCACTGGCGCAGTCTCACCGGAGGCGGCGTCCCCTGGCAGGACCTCAAGCCCGATGTGGCGCTTCTGGAACTGCGGGCACTGCCGGACGGGCGGCTGCTCGTCGGCGAGAAGGGGGGCCGCCTCTGGGTCGGCGACGACCGCTCGAACCGGGTCTTCCACGAGCTCAAGACCCCGGTTCCCTTCACCTCGGTCACGGTCCAGGGCAAGACGCTGTACGGCATCGCGGACGCGACGAAGCCGACCTACGACCTGGTGAAGGGCGAGGGGCTGTACGCCTCGGACGACGACGGGCGCACGTGGCGGCGGCAGGGGAAGCGCGGCTGACTTGTCGGTGGGCTCCGGCTACCGCCGCCTCAGCCCACGGTACGAACGCCACCCGTCCGACTACCTGGTCTGTTCGGCCTCGCAGCCGCCCTGCGCTGCTACAGACGACTACTCACCCGAAGGTGAGGACGTACGCCTGGATGCCGGGAGCGAGACGGACCTCCAGGCGATCCTCGTGGGCTTCTTTGTCGTCGATGAGGCGGTGCATGGTGGGCGTTCCGTGGACATCGAGTTGCTTGACCGTCTTGCCGTTGCGCACGACGGTGACCTTTCCCTGGCCGGAGAGGACAAGGTTGACGTTCTTGGCCTTGTAGGTCATGGCCAGACGGGCGTTTTGGCCTGCAGTGAAGGAGTCATATCCGGCGGTCCAGTTCCCTCCGAGGGAGAGCCGGTTGACAGGGATGTCGGAGGCGAGGCGGTAGTTCTTCGGCTTGTCGTCGAGTAGGGGGTCGCCCACGTATCCGGTGATGTTGTGGTTGTTGAGGTAGGTCTCGGGTGTGCGGTCGGCGGTCAGTTGCGCGTCCGACTGGGCGGTCCTGGCCGGCAGCTTCACGGCAGGGTTCGCGTCGCGCAGGAGCTCGCGGATGAGGTCTTCGGTCTGTGCGTATTGGCCTTCGCCGAACTTGAAGTAGCGCACGGTGCCGTGTGAGTCGATGAGGTACTTGGCGGGCCAGAACCGGTTGCGGTAGTTGTTCCAGGTGGTCAGCTTGTTGTCCAGGGCGACGGGGTAGGTCACACCGAGCTTTTTGGCTTGGCTCTGGACATTGCCCGTGTCTTTCTCGAAGCCGAATTCCGGGGAGTGCACGCCGATGATCTCCAGACCGGCGCCCTTGTAGGCGCGGTTCCACTCCTTGATGTGCGGCAGGCTGCGCTGGCAGTTGATGCACGAGTAGGTCCAGAAGTCGATCAAGACGACCTTGCCGTGTTGCTGCTTCAGGTCGACCGGGGCGCCGCCGGGGGTGTTGAGCCACTTGGAGATGCCCTGGATGGGCGGTGCCTGTCCGCAGGAGCGCAGCTGATCGGCTCCGTCCTCGCAGCGCGAGAGTTCCTTGTTCGAGTCGTCGTAAAGGCCGGACAACTGCTGGCGTGCGGCCCTGCTGTCCTCGATCTTCTTCTGGGCGGCGGAGGTGTAGTCGGGCAGGGCGCGTTGGATGGCGTCGGTGACGTTGAGGGCGAGGCCGAGCGCGAGGACGATCATGAGGCCGCCCGCGACGATACGCAGTTTCCTGGCTCGCCTGCGAAAGGCTCCGATGCGCTCCGAGACGCGGCGTCCGGCAAGCGCGAACGCCAGCAGGGGCAGGGCTGTGCCGATGGCGAAGGACACAGTCAGAGCGACGATGTCGAGGCTGAGGCGGCCTTGTGCGCCGGCGACGGTGATCGCAGCGAGCACGGGGCCGGCGCAGGGCACGTACAGCAGGCCGAGGCCGAGCCCGAGGGCGAAGGCACCGCCCTCCTTGTTGACCTGGCGCTGCGGGATGCGTGCGAAGGGCTTTTCCAGGATCCGCTCGACGGGCGGGAAGATCAGGCCGAGACCGATGAGGACGAGCAGGCCGAGACCGATGTAGCGCAGGATGTCGTCGGGTAGGCCGAGGGCGGTCACGATGGTGACGCCGAGCAGGGTGAAGAAGCTGAAGCTGATCACGAGGCCGGCGACGACCGCGTAGGGGCGCCGGTTCCTGGGCTGCTTGGCCGCGGGCGGATCGTCGAGCAAAACAGCGGTGCCGGCTTCGGAGGAACCTGCGGCCGTGGAGGTGGGGGCTGCGGCTGGCTGCGGCGGCCCTTCCGGGGCGGGCCCTCCGGCGAGAAACACCACGGGCAGGACCGGCAGGATGCATGGCGAAACGGCTGTGATCAGTCCTCCGAGGAGCCCGATCAAAATCAGAATAATCACGGGAGGCCGTCCCTGTGTCCGCGGCATCCGGCGGGTCCGGCTGCTTGTGTGTGATCCGGAGCCCCGACGAGAGCGGATTGGTGAGCCCCACTCTTTTCATCGCATCTGCATGGAGAAAAGGGACTACAGGCTCGCACATGCCAGACCTGCACTCTCTCGGTCAGGCCCGTCACTGGATCCCGGAACTGCTCTTCGTGGACTGTCGCGGCGGAATCAGCGGCTTCTGCGAACTGGTGCTCGCCCTGACCTGATCAGGGCTGGAGCCATCGAGCGATATCCGTGTCCGCTCTCGTGCCGGGGGCTGGAGGGCGGCACCGTGCGGTCCCGGTGACACCCGGCCGCGAGCAGATCACCGCGAGCCTGCGTTGTCGTCGTGACGCTCCTCGGGCGCCCTGATCCTCAAACCTCGATGCGAGAAATGGACGTTCGCTTCCACTCGTCCGAAATTTGGGGAAGGTGACTCCCAACACGATTTCTCGACACCGCAGTTGCGGAAGGGGACAGGCAGATGGACCCCACCCTCATCGTCAGCAAGCTCGCCCAGAGCGCCGTCACCGCACTCATCAAGCGGCTCTTCGTACGGGACGGGCCAGGGGCCGGACTCGTCGAGCGGTCCGCCGTGCCCGTGCGGCGCCTCGTCCGGTGGCAGGGCGAGCCACTGGCTCTGAAGGAGCATGAACTGCACCGATTAGCTTCCGAGTTGGTGCACCGGGCCGTCGATGGCGACGGTGAGCGACCGATTCCCCCGGATGAGGACCTGGCCGTCACCGACGCCCTCGCCCGGACCCTCGGCGTCCTGGGTGACATCGAGATGAGCGACGTACAGGCCGTCGGGCTGCGGGCCCAGGGGTTTGCCCAGGAGCTGAAGGCGCGGGCGCCCGACGCGGACCGGGAGCTGTCCGCGGACGCGGCCCTCCTCCACGCCCTCCTCGTGGACGTCGCCGCGGTCCACATCCTGGAGTTCTTCACGCAACGCTCCACGTTCGCGGCGAGCGCGCTTGTCGCCCAAGGTCAGGTACTGGCCGAACTGACACGGAAATATAGTCTGTTGGCCGACCGGATTCCCGCCCCCGGGGACGCTGACGCCGCGTTCGAAGCGCGGTACCTGCGCGATGTCGCGCTGCTCCACAACCACCTGACGATCTTCGGGATCGATCTGCCGCAGTCCCCGGACTCGTGGCCGCTGGACGCCGCGTATCTCGGGCTGAAGTGCGAGGTGGGCGGGGTGGGCGACGACGCTCCCGTCCCGGCCGAGCTGGCCCTCGCCGGCCGGTCCCGGGTCCTGGTCCGCGGCGTCGCCGGGGCGGGCAAGACCACGTTCGTGCAATGGCTGGCCGTGTGTGCCGCCAAGGGCGAATTCCCCGAGCGGCTGTCCGCGCTGGCCTCCCGCGTGCCGTTCGTGCTGCCCATGCGGCGTTTCGCCCGGGACGGCTTCCCCTCCCCCGGCGACTTCCTGTCCGCCGTCGGCTACCCGGGCGCCGACGCCCAGCCGCCGGGCTGGGTGGACCGGGTGCTGTCCGGCGGCCGGGCCCTGCTCCTCGTGGACGGGATCGACGAGGCGCCCGAGACCGAGCGGGAGCAGCTGCGGCGCAGACTGCGCGCGTGGACGGAGCTCTACCCCGGCAACGTATGGCTGGTCACCACCCGGCCGTCCGCCGTCCGCGACGACTGGCTGGCCGGCGAGGGCTTCGGCGAACTGCTGCTGTCCCCGATGAGCCGCGACGAGATCACCCAGTTCGTGCGGCGCTGGCACGAGGCCGCCCGCCGCCAGCCGTCCGCCGACACCGCCCGTCTCGACCGCTACGAGCAGAGCCTGCTCGGCGCCGTCCGCATCACCCGCGAACTCGGCAGGCTCGCCACCAATCCGCTGATGTGCGGGCTGCTGTGCGCCCTGCACCGCGACCGGCGCGGCTATCTGCCCAGCGGCCGCAAAGAGTTGTACGACGCCGCCCTGACGATGCTGCTCGAACGCCGCGACCGGGAACGGGACATGATCGTGCCCACCGACGGCATCGCCCTGACCCGCCAGCCCAAGATCCAGCTGCTGCAGAAGCTGGCCCACTGGATGCTGATCAACAACCGGTCCGAGATGGACCGCGAGGTCGCGATCGACATCCTCGCCCAATACCTGCCCGCCGTACCGGAGGCCGCCCGGCAGGGCGACGCCGAGCGGATCTACCGTCATCTGCTCGACCGCACCGGCCTGCTGCGCGAGCCCACGCACGGCACCGTCGACTTCGTCCACCGCACCTTCCAGGACTACCTCGCAGCCGACGCGATCGTGCAGCGGCACGACTTCGGGCTGCTCCTCGACCACGCCCACCTCGTCAACTGGGAGGATGTCGTCCGGATGGCCATGGCGCTGGCCCGCCCGGACGAGTGCGCCGACCTGCTGCTGCGGATGGTCGGCCACCAGGAAGACGTCTCCGCCGCGAAGAAGGCCCGGCATCTCAAGCTCCTCGCGGCCGCCTGCCTGGAGCACGTCACCGAGATCGACCCCGTGGTCCGCGCCCGGGTGCAGAACGTCACGCAGCACATCGTGCACCCCAAGTCCCCGGCAAGCGCCCGCTCCCTGGGCTGGATCGGGCCCATCGTCCTGGAGATGCTGCCGCAGCCCGCCACCGTGGGCGACGACGACGCCCTGCTCCTCGCGATCACCGCGACCTCGGTCGCCGACGACATGGCCATCGACTTCCTGACCGGTCTGCGCGACCGCGGGCGCCTCGACATCCGGGAGCAGCTCGCGGGCGCCTGGCGGCACTACGACACCGAGCGGTACGCCCAGGAGATCATCGCCCACCTGGACCGGACCGGCCTCTACGTCCCGCTGTCGGACCTCGGGGAGGCGCGCGCCCTCGCGCGGATCGGCGGTCCCTCGTGGCTGCGGATCACCGGTCCGCTGGTCCCGAGGGAGCTGGCCCAGGTGCTGCCGGCCCAGTCGGTCGGCCGGCTCCGGCTCGGTTACGACGGTGCCGCCGACGAGGCGGAGTGGCGGGCGTACTTCCCCAACGTGGAGGGGACCGGGTGACGGGCGGCCGCCGCCCTGTGACGGGCAGGCGGCCCACGCCTCCACAGAAGCCGATCTCCTCGGACCCGGCGGGCGGCGGCGGGCCCGGGCGCCAGAACGGGGCCCGGGCGAGGCCCTGGTCGACCGGCTCGAAGCCGGTGAAGAAGCACTCGACCTCGGCGCGGGTCCGCAGGTTCAAGGGGGCCGTCGCCTTGCGGTAGACGGCCTGGGCCGCACTGCTCCAGTCCCGCCCGGTGTTCTGCGCGCCCGGTCGCTGCACCGTTCCCGGATGAGCATGAAGAGCTGGGAACGGCTGATCCACCAGTAACTGCGCGAGCGGCATCCGGAGGCGGAGACAAAAGTGCCTCACTACATGACGTTGGTCCGGGTGTGGCGGGAGTGGTTCGGCCCAGGCGGGGCCCGCCAGCGCTATGACCGCTCGGCGGTGGACGTCACCACAGGGTGGGGGGCAGGTGGACATCAACCGACCCGGCCAGGGGGTCGCCGTGGACACCACGCCGCTGCCGGTGAAGGTCCTCGACGACGTATTCGCCGAGCCGATCACCGTGGACCTCACCCTGGCGCTGGACGCCCACAGTCACTCGCCGGTCGCGTACCGACTCACCCCGGTATCGGACGCGTCGATCGAGGTGGCCATGCTGCTGCGGGACATCTTGCTGCCGTTGCCCATACGAGAGGACTGGGGCCAGAGGCTGGTGCGCCAGGCCCTCCAGGAGCCGGCGTGCGTCGCCACGCGTCGCCGCCTTCTCCCACCGGACGGCCAACTCGGCGGCTTCTCCGTGGAGTTTCGCCACGCGACGGCGGGCCGCCGCCTCGCGCCCCTGAAGTTCATCCAGCAACGACACCATCGCGACCACCACCATCTCGCCACGGTAGAAGTACGGAAGCGTCACCACACCCCGATCAGCGCCTTCCCGCTTCAGCCCGAAGGATCAATCCCCTTGCGAAGGGCCGAGCCTTTCGATGACCTCGCGCATCTCCGCCTCGTCGGCCTCGTACACCGTCTTGCCCATTAGTGGATCCCGGGCGTGCAGCGTATGGATCATCGGACCGTAAGGCGCCCCCAGATGAACCAGAGAAGCCGAAGGACCGTGGACCGCGCGCTCGGTACCCGGCCGGGCTGTCAGATCGATACGGCTGACGACGCCCGGGGTGACCGAGACCGTCGCTTGCTCCAGACGCGCCAGAATCTGCAAGTGGAAGTGCCCGCACAACACGAGCTGGACGTCACTGCCGCGAATCGTCTCAGCCAGCTCCGAAGCATCCTGCAGACCCAACGCCTGCTGGACCTCGACGTCCAGAGCGACCGGCGGATGGTGGAACGCAAGAACGGACCCCAACGGCGCCTGGCTGAGGAGCAGTTCACGCAGCCAATCGAGCTGGCCACGGCCCAGGCGGCCATAGCCCTTACCCGGGACGAGCGTGTCCAGCGTGATCATCCGCCAGCCGCCGACGAAGCTGACCGCGGCCCGTTCACCTGCCGCCCCCTCATGAACGGATTCGGGGTGCCGGTGGCCACTGCCGAGTACGTCACTGAATGCGCTACGGTCGTCGTGGTTTCCGGTCGTGTAGAAGACCTCGGCTCCTCGCCGGACGGCGTAGCCAGACAGAAACTCGTGTGCCCGCGTATACGCCTCGCGTGAACCGTCATCCGCAACATCACCGGTCACCACGAGCGCGTCGAGGTCGTCCAGGTACTGGAGCTCGTCCAGAAGAAGGCGTAGTGCCGCAGCGCCGTTGGCCCCGTCCTCGTCCGGGCCGCCCACTCGGTCAAGATGCGTGTCAGAGAGATGCAAGATCCGCATCGTCTGAAAGTAGCTTCCGCCGTCCCGCCGAGCCAGGGCCTTTCTCCCCAGCTACTGCCGCCGCCCAGCAAACCAGGGCAATGCCGGCCTCAAAGCTTGATCGGGATCGTCACTTCAGAGGATCTACTCCCACCGCGTTGGCGGAGTAGTCATTTCTCTCGCGTCGGGTTGCCTGTGTGGGGAAAGCGGCGATCCGCAGGCGCCCGGGCTCGGACGGCTCAGTCGCCCCAGCGGCGGCCTCAGCCCCCAGCCCCTGGACAGGCGCACACGCGGCCCTCATCGCCTCCGAGCGGTGGGGGACGCTCCGTCACGCCGCGAGCTGCGGGTTTGTGGTGCAGGGCCGCTGGAGGACGACGCCTCCTCGCCTCCGTCCTCGCGCAGGAAATGCCGACCGTCTGGACCACGCTGAACACCCTGTGGGTGAAGTGGGTCACACCCGCTGGACCTCAAGTGCGGTTGAGCAAGCAGGCTTCGGTCATCAGGGTGATCGCTTCGCGGTCGCCCGGGGCCTGCGCTTCTGAAGGAGTCTGTGATGACTGACAACCGTGTCGTAGTAGTCACCGGTGCGACCGGAAGGCAGGGCGGTGCCACCGCCCGCGCCCTGTTGTCCCGCGGCTGGACGGTGCATGCGCTGGTACGTGATCCCGAGAAGGCCGAGGCGCTGGCACTGCAGGAGGCCGGGGCGGTGCTGGTGCGCGGAGATCTCGACGACGCGGCCTCGCTGGATGCGGCGCTGGCGGGAGCGCACGGCGTCTTCAGCGTCCAGACCTTCGCAGGACCCGACGGCTTCGCCGGCGAGGCACGGCAGGGCAAGGCGGTCGCGGACGCGGCGGCGCGGGCAGGCGTCGAGCACTTCATCTACAGCTCCGTGGACGGCGCCGACCGGCCCGGTGAGGTACGGCACTTCGCGAGCAAGGGCGAGGTTGAGCGGCACATCGAGGCGCTCGGGCTCCCCGCCACAGTCCTGCGGCCCTCGTTCTTCATCACCAACTTCGAAGGGCTCGGACCGCAGTGGGCCAACGGTGAGCTCGTGCTCACACTGGCGCTGGCGCCGCAGACCCGGCTGCAGATGATCACTCCCGGAGACATCGGGGTCATCGCCGCGGCCGCTTTCGACGCGCCTGCCGACTATCTGGGGCGCACCATCGAGATTGCCGGGGACGAGGTGACCGGCCCTCAGATGGCCGAGATCTTCGCTCGCGCCGCTGGTCGGCCGGTGCGTTTCGACGCCCAGCCGGTCGAACAAGTACGGGCGCACAGTGCGGAGATGGGAGCCATGTTCGACTGGTTCAACACGGTCGGCTTCCGCGCCGACCTGCCCAAGCTGCGCGAGCGCCACCCCGGGCTGACGACCCTGGACGCGTGGGTGAGCAAGCGGTGGACGGTCCCGGCCGAGCCGGTCCCAGCCGTGTGACACCACGCCGAACTGCTGATGGCTGCGTCCCCAGAGCCACAGTCCCGCAGGGCATGTGGACGAGGCGCCGGAGGTGATGGGCCGTCCCCCCTCGCTCCCCCGCCGGGCGGCGGGGTGACCGCAGGGTCCCCTACCCCGCGCCGATGCGGACCTCGCGCCCGGGGAGGAGGTCGTCCGCTTCGTCCGCACTGCCCATCAGGTGGAAGCATTGCTGCCCGACCGTCAGCACACCGCCGAGACAGGGCTGCTCGGATCCGTCACCGCGATGGCGCAGGCCCCGGACCGCGACGATGCTGGTGGGGCCGAACCCTCTGATCCGGCTGCGGACACGGGGCATCGTGACGGTCTCCCTGATGCTTGCGTGAGTCCAAGCACCAGGAGCGATTGCGGGTGAAAACAGGGCTGGTGGTATGGCTGGTGGTATGGCTGGTGGTCCGCGTGCCGCATCCGAAAGTGTGCTCCGTGCCAGCCGAAACTTGCCGCGCTCTGGCAGTCTGGGCGGATGACTGAGGTCCCGCTGTCGGGAGGGTTCATCAACCGGGTCGTCCGCGTCGGTGACACGGTGCGGCGACCTCCGTCAGGTCGGGCCGACTTCGTCGCGGCGTTGCTGCATCTGTTCGAGGCGCGCGGCTGGAGTGGGTCGCCTCGTCACCTCGGTCTGGACGGCCAAGGTCGGGAGGTGCTCGGCTATCTGCCAGGCCACGTCGCCTGGCAAGCGGAGCAGCCGCCAGATGTGTACGCGGACGAGAGCTTGGCCGAGGTAGCCCGACTGGTGCGGCAGTTCCACGACCTGACCGCGGGGACAGTGCTGGCCGGTACAGCGGAGGTGGTGTGCCACAACGATCTGGCGCCCAGGAACACCGTCTACCGGCCGACACCAGTCGGCATCCGGCCGGTGGGGTTCATCGACTGGGATCTGGCCGCCCCCGGTGATCGGATCCACGATGTCGCCCACGTCTGCTGGCAGTACCTGCGCCCCGGTCCCGATGCCGCCCCTGCCGACGTCGGCAGGAGGATGCGGCTGATCGCCGACGCCTACGGGCTCGCCGACCGCGACGAGTTGGTGGCGTCGGTGCTGTGGTGGCAGGACCGGTGCTGGCGTGGAATCACAGACGCGGCGGATCAAGGAGAGGCCGCCATGGTCCGCCTGCGCGAGGCCGGAGTGGTGGGCGAGGTCCGAGCTGCGTATCGGTGGACTGTCCAGCACCGGGCCGCCCTGGAACATACTCTGAGCTGAGGCGATACACGCGGGCCTCCGCTAAGGGAACCCAAGAACCTGACAGGGAACACCACCGCAGGCCGGGTTGTACCAGCCGCCACCTCCACCACGAGGTCGGTGGACACCGCCGGATACGGCTCTCCTGTATCGATCACAGCACTTCGCCGGTCCTCGTCTGCGTACCGCCGCTCGGAGAGCGGTGGCCACCATGCCTGAGGTTGTGCCCCCCCCCAAAGGTCCACCTCACGCCAGGCATCCTCCGACCGTGCCGGTCATGGGAGAAACGACAAAGTCGAAGGACGGCGGCCGGAGTCGCTTCAGTCGGCGTCACAGCTCAGGCAGCCGATCCCCTCCGCCGTCACCAGAGGCAGCGGTTCCGTCTCCGCGTGAGTGAAATCCGGAAGCCTCTTGGTCATCTCATCGTTTCTGCGCCACTCTTAGCCATATGGCGCCGTTGAACGGCGCAGTGGCGGACGCGTTCCCGGGGACGATTGAAAGAGGGTGCGCATGGCGGACATGGCGTCCGGCTCCACCACCACGCTCCACAGCCGGGACGTGGACGCCGCACGCACCCAGCTCACCGACTTCTACGGCTTCCCCGTCGTCCCGGACCCGGAGCTGTCGGACATCGGCAACTTCAGCATGACCATGCGTTGCGTTCGCCTGGGTCCCGTCGCCTTCAACACTCTCGCCTTCGGCGCGGCAACAGCCCTGCACGGCCCCGCGCCACTCCCGCGGATCTACCCGTTCTTCGCCGCAATGACCGGAACCATGACCTCCACCCGAAGAGGGACGGACACCCACAGCACCGCCGGGGACGGCCGACTGGCCAGCGCCGTGTCCGCACACCCCCAGACGATCACTTCGGGTCCTGGCAATGAGTACTTCACGGCGTCCTTCGCAAGGGCCGCCGTGACAGCGGAGCTGGAGGAGGAGCTCGGCCACGGCATCACCGAGCTTGCCTTCCCCACCTCGTTCGCCGCCGTCTCCGGACAGGCCCGCACCTTCAAGGCCCTCCTGGACCTGCTCACTTCGGAAATCGTCCGGCCCACCGGCCTACTGGACCGGCCCTCGGCGGCCTACCGGCTCGGCGCAACCCTGCTCACCACCATGCTGCACACCACACCCCACCAGTACGCCGAGAAGCTGGCCACCCCGGGCCGCACCGGCCCGGCCCCCGTACGCACCGTCACCGAGGCCATCCACGCCGACCCCGCACACCCCTTCACCGCGAGGGAACTCGCACGGATCTCCGGCATCCCGCTGCGCACGCTCCAAACCGCCTTCCGCGATCACCACGGCATCCCCATGACCGTCTATCTCCGCAACGTGCGCCTAGCGGGCGCCCACCGCGACCTCCGGGCCGAGCGGGCACCGGGCACGACCGTCGCCTCCGTCGCAGCGCGCTGGGGCTTCACCCACCTCTCCCGCTTCGCCCTCTACTACCGGGACCGCTATGGGGTCCTGCCCTCAGAGCAGCACAGCCCGAGTCGGCCACCACAATGAACGACATCGCTCCTGCTGGCCGCGCTTGGCAGGGCTAGTTGGGCACCATCCGGATCGTGGGAACTTCGCCATGGATCGTGCCGGACGACCTCTCGGAGCGGATCAAGCCGCTGTTGCCGAAAAGGGAGCAGCGGTTCGTGCATCCCGGACGGCGGTCGACCCCGGCCACCAGGGTGCCGTGCGGGATCCTGTATGTCCTGCACGCCGACATCCAGTGGGAACACCGACCGCAAGAAGTCGACCCCAGTGCATTGCCTCCCGCAGGCCCGAGCAGGCGGAGCATCCGTGCCGGCGCGGGGCCGACGCCGCGATGCCGACCAACTGCGCAGTGGTCTCAAAGCGTCTCCGCCGGTACGGGGCCGACGTACGGCTGCTGGACCAGGACTGCCACCAGTCGTTGGGGCGCGCCCGTCCTGGACGTCGTCGCCCGCCACCTCCGTCGGGGGTTCCGAGCAACTGATACGCCTGAGGCTGGTTCTGCGATGGGCACCCATCGTCCCGCACCTCAGGCCACACGCTGCCCGGGCCGCCGAGTAGGCCCGTACCGGGGGGTGCCTGCCCGGCCCACCTGGCGGCCGAGGACCGCCAGAGGTACTTCGCAGTTGCACTCGGGCGCGAACGTTGGACACCGGGCCATCGTCTCTACCGGCGCGCTGCTGCGTGAGCTGCGAGCAGCTGTCGTCCAGCCCACGACCGGCTATTTCGGGTTTGGCAACGCGGACGTCACCCGCGCCCGCTTCACCACGGACGCCGAGTTCACCCGCGTCCAACTCGCCGGGACGGCGACGTTCTCGCAGACGTCCGGGCCGGTCCGTGGGGCGTGCCGGGTCGGGAACGCCCCACGGGGCTCTCGGCCACAGTCGAGAGCCCGCGGATCATCCACGCCCGTCAAGGACCTCCCGCAGCCGGAGCGCGAACTCGTCCGGCTTCCCGGGATATCCGAACTCCCCGTCGAGGAAACCACCGTGGTGGCTGGGGAACACGGTCACCCGCTGCCCGAGCAGCTCGGCGGTCGCGACGGACGTGCGTCCGGTCTGGACATCCACGGACTCCTCGCCCATCGCGATCACCACACGGGTGGGGGCCGCGGCCAGCGCCTCGGCATCCGGCCGGTAGTCACTGACCGCCCATGACCGGTCGGACAGCAGCGGGTCGTCCCGCGACCCGTCGTCGTCTGCGGGCATCCCGAACGCGGCGGGATCCGCCTCCGGCTGTGCGAAGTACGTGTCGGTGAACTCTCCCTGCCACGAGGTCATGGCCACGAAGGCGGCCATCCCGGCCCCCCAGCCGCGCTTCTCGTACGCCTCCCGCACAGCGGCCCGCGCCCGCACGGCCGCCGGGCCGTCCGGGGTGAGCGTGATGAGCGGTGGCTCGTGCGCAACAAGGATGGTCACGTCCTCGGGGTACGCCGCCACGACCGCCAGAGCGGTGACCGCACCGCCACTGCTGGCGAACATCTCCACCGGCCCCGCCCCCAGCGCCTCGATGACGGCGTGCACGTCGTCGGCCTGGACCTGCGGCGTGTGGTCGGACCGCCCGTCCTTGCGTGTGCTGCGGCCGAGCCCCCGCGGGTCGTAAGTGACGACCGTCCGCTCGGGAAATCGCGCCGCGAGCGCCCCGAAGCCGGAAGCGTCCATCGGCTGCCCGATCATGAACAACGGCCGCCGTCCGTCCGCGGACGGCAGCGGCCCGCGGATGTCGTGCACCAGGTCGGCATCGGCGGTCTCAAGCGTTCTAGTCTCCATACCGGTACAGACCGGCCGCGCACCGAACACTCATCGGCGCGGCGGTGGCCCGCCGCCTTTCGGCTCCAGGACGGCGCCAGGTCCTGACGTGACCACTGCGCCGATGAACGAGATGCTGGTCGAGGGGTCGTTCTTCCGCGGCAGGAAAGCCGCATTGCTGGTCGGAGACCATCTCATCACCGGTTTCCGTTCCAATTACCGGCCCGACGTCGTGGTGAATCACATCTCCTCCACCGCCATGCGCGACTGCGCGGGGCTCGCCGCCGGAGACGGGACTTCGCGCGTCTACGCCGTCGAACCGGTCGGTGCATTCGAGAACGACCCGCACGTCACCGGAAAAAAGTCCCCCAGAAATCCGACCCGCTCCTATCGCAGCCGGGAAGTGCTCCGGACCGTCGGCGAGGTGACCGGCTGGACGCGGCAGACACCCGTAGACCTCCGGATGTGGCGCGATCGGCCGACGACGGTGCGCGCGGACGGCCGCGCCGAGGTCATCATCTGAGGGCCCGCCCCCGCGACGGGGACCGGCCGTCCTCATCGGCGTCCGCCGAGGTGCTCGGCGAAGAAGCGGTCGATGTCGCGGTACAGGTCGCAGTTGTTCCTCGGGGTCACGAAACTGTGTCCCTCGTCGTCCATGACCCGGTAGTCGACGTCGGCTCCGTGCGAGCGCGCCGCTTCGACGAGGCGGTCCGACTGGTCCCGCACGACACGCGGGTCGTTGGCGCCCTGGGCCACCATCAGCGGGGTGCGGATCCGGTTCGCACGGGTGAGCGGGGAACGGGCCCGCATGTCCGCCTCCTGCTCGGGGTCGTCGGGGTCGCCGACGAAGCGGAACCAGTTGTGGGCCAGCGACGGCCGGGTGAAATCGGGCAGACTGCGCAGGAAGCCGGGCAGGTCGGAGACACCGACGAGGTCGACGGCGGCCGCGAACAGGTCCGGTGTGAAAGTGACACCGACCAGTGCGGCGTATCCGCCATAGGAGGCGCCGAGGACACCGACGCGCGCCGGGTCCGCGTATCCCTCGCGTACGGCCCAGTCGACTGCGTCGACCAGATCGTCGTGCATCCTGCCGGCGAACTCACCGACCGCGGCCTGTGTGAAGGCCTTGCCGTAGCCGGTCGAGCCACGGAAGTTGACCTGGAGCACGGCGTAGCCGCGGTTGGCCAGTAGTTGGACCACCGGGTGGTAGCCCCAGCTGTCGCGGGCCCAGGGCCCGCCGTGCACAAGCAACACCATGGGCAGGCGCACCGGTTCCACGCCGACCGGAAGTGTGAGGTACGAGGGAAGGGTGAGCCCGTCCCGGGAGGTGAGGGTGACGGGGCGCATCGGGGCGAGTGCGTCGGGCGCGAGGTGGGGGTAGGGCCTGAAGAGGAGGCGGCTCAGGCCCGTGCGGTGGTCGTAGAGGTAGGTACGTCCCGGGTCGCGGTCGTGGGTGAAGGCGGCGACCCAGAGCTGTCCGCTCTCGTCGCTCGACAGCGTGCTCAGATCGCCGTCGCTCAGGGCGTTCAGGCGTTTCAGGACGTCGGCGAAGTGCGGGTCGACGGCGTTGATGTTCTGCCGGTCGCCGAGGTAGCGGGCGCCGATCAGCTCGCCGGTGCGCCGGTCGAGGACGAGCGGCGGGGGCAGCGTGGGAAACACCTGCGCGCGGGTGTCGAGGTCGAGTCGGGGGTGACGGTCGGCCTGCGTCTGTGTTCCGCTGGTCAGATCGAGGCGAGCGACGCCGGTGAGGTCACCGCCCAGGTGCGAGCCGATCCACACGCCGGTGCCGTCCGGGGTCACTTGAACCGGGTAGATGCCGTAGGGCAGTTCGCTGGTGTCGAACTCCTTGATCGTCCTGGTGGGGCCGTGCTCCGTGTCCCATCCGGTGAGCAGCCGCGTGCCGCTCTCGGTGCGGACGAGCGCGTAGAGCTCGCCGGTGCCGCTGCGGATCCAGTCGTCGATCCGGCCGTCGTTTCGGGCGAGGGGGGTCAACTGAGCTGTCGCGATGTCGAGTTCGTACAGGTCGAACTCGGCGGGGTCGCGGCTGTTGAGCCGGAGGATCGCCCGGCCGGGGCCCGCTGGCTCGTAGCCGGCGGCACGGACCCCGGGCGGGAAGGGCGTCAGGTCGACCGCCGGGGCTTCGGGGTCGTCCAGGTCGACGCGGTAGAGGTGCCAGTTCTCGTCGCCCTCGCCGTCCTGCTCGTAGAGCAGCCACCGGGGGTCGTCGGTCCAGTGGTACGTGTGCACGCCGCGGTGGGCGTCGGCGGTCACGGGACGGGCGTCCGGCGGCCCGTCGAGGTTCTCGGTCCAGACGTTGAGGTGGTCTTTCCACGGGGCGAGGTAGGCGATCCTGGTGCCGTCCGGGGAGATCGTCGCCCGGGTGCGCTCGGGCGGCCGGAAGAACTCCTCGACTGCGATGAGGGGCGGCAGCGGCATGGTGTGTCCTTCGGGACCGGTGTTCTTCAGAAGGGTGGGGAGACGCGCGTTTCGCAGAGCCGACAGGTGCCAGGAAGCAGGGGGGCGCGGTCAGGCGCGGGGCGCGGGGCGGTGCGTCCGGGCGCCGCGGGTCCGGAACCGCAGGGTGCGCTCGTCGTGCGCGGCCGGAGACGGGGCAGCCGGTGTCTCGGCCTGCTCCAGCGCGGCGAGGCGCTTGCCCGAGCGACGGGCCGCCCAGACGACGACAAGAAGGGCCAGGGCGAGCAGCGGGTACCCCATCGCGATCTTGGCCACGGCCAGCCAGCCGGTGGAGTCCGCGTCGTACAGCCACTGCTGCACGACGAAGCGGGCGGCGAAGACGGCGGTCAGCGCGAGGGTGGCGATGTCGTAGTAGCGCACCGAGGGCTTGTCACGCAGCCAGCGGGAACCGGCGCTGTTCAATGCGCCCCAGACGAGCCCCGCCAGCGGTCGGCGTACCACTACGGACAGGAGGAAAATTCCGCCGAGCACGAGGTTCGACCAGATGCCGAGCAGGAAATAGCCCTTCGCGGAGCCGGTCTTCCAGGCGACGAAGGAGGCGACCGCGACGCCGAACAGGCCGGAGATCGCGGGCTGGAGCGGTTCCTTACGGATCAGCCGGAGCACAGTGATGCCCACGGCGACGGCGAACGCGACGATGATCGCGGCGGTCAGGCCAGCGGAGGCGTTGGCGACCACGAACGCGACGACGGGCAGGGTGGTGTAGACGAGTCCTGTGGCGCCGCCCATCTGTTCGAGGGCGGTGGGCTTGGCCTTCTTCTCGGACGTTTCGGTCGTGGTGTCAGTAGCCATGGTCGTTGACTCCGTTCATTCGTCGACGGCTTCGCTCTGTCCACTGGGCGTGTGACGGACCTGGTCGGCAAGGGGGTGACCGTGTGCCGGTGCTTCTGGGCCTGTCCCCGAACCGGCGCCACATGCACCGGGTCGGCTGATTGGCATCAAGTGCCAGACAGCGGGGCGGCGCCTCACATGGTCGGATCCGCTCCGCCGCGGACCGGATCGCCGACGGCTCCGCCGGTGGCCCGGCGGATCGCGCCGGCAAAGCGGTCCGCCAGTGCGCGCGGGTCCCCGAACTCCCGCTGCGCGGTGCCCGCGAGGACGGCGCCGCCCACGTGCTCCTCCAGGATCCGGACCACACCGGCGGCAGCGGCGGCGTGCAGACGGATCTCCAGGTCCGCGGCCGGGCGCTCCAGCCGGGCAGCGATGATCGTGCGCAGCTCGCCCTCGATCCGGTCGCAGGCGGTCAACCACACGGTGCGCAGCGCGGGTTCGGTCTCGGCGAGGGAGATCATGCGCAGGGCGAGCATCTCGTCCGCCCGCTCCTCGGGACGCGACCGCCGTGCGTAGTGCTCGATCTCGGCCGCGAGGTGGTCGGCGAGCGCGGCCTCGGCAGGCCAGTTGCGCACGACCGACATGAACCATTCGACGCCGTAGGTTACGACCGGCTCCGCGCAGCTCTCCTTCGTGCGGAAGTGGCGCCAGACGGTGCGTACGGAGATGCCGACGTCGTTCGCGATCCGCTTCCCGCTCGTGGCCTCCACGCCGCGCTCCCAGAAGAGCCGGCAGGCCGCCCGGGAGACGTTCATCCGCAGCATCAGGCGGCGGTACTCGCTCATGCTGCCCCTCGTCCGTCTCGGTGTCGCCATGGCGTGTCACCTCCTCGGTGAGTGCCCGCATCCCATCGTCACTAAACGACATACTGTCACTAAGTGACGATCGCGACAACGTCAGCTTCCCGGATCCGGCGAAAAGGACGGTCAGACGGGTCGGGCGGTGACCGGGTCGCCCACGGCGCCCCCGGTGGCCCGACGCATGGCGCGGGCGACGCGCTCGGCGGCGTCGGCGAACCCCCGGGGATCGGCTCCCCCGAGCAGCGCCGCGCCAATGTCCTCGCTGACGACCCGCAGCGCGGACGTGGCGGCCGCAGCGTGCAGCCGGACATCGAGGTCGTCCGGCGTGAGTCCGAGCCGGTCCGCGACGATCCGGCCCATCTCGCGCTCCACCTGGTCGCACGCCATCAGCCAAGCCGTGCGCAGCGCGGGTTCCTTGTCGGCGAGCAGGATCATCTTCATCGCGAGGTCGCTGTCCGCCCGCGTGAAGGCGCTGGCCTTCCGGGAGTACACGGCCATTCGCTCGGTGAACTGCTCCTCGAGGGAGAGATGCAGCGGCCAGTCGCGCAGGGTGGCCATCTCCCACTCCAGGCCCTGCGCCACGATGGGCTCCGCGCAGCTCTCCTTGCTGCGGAAATGGCGCCAGATGGTACGCGTGGACAGCCCCACCGCCTCGGCGATCTGGTCGCCGCTGGTCGCGTCGACCCCCTGCTCCCAGAAGAGCCGCGCGGCCTCACGGGAGATCTCGAGGCGGACCCGGTGGCGCCGTTGTTCGCTCATCCCGGCGCCACGCCCCTCCTCGGCCCGCGCCGCACCGGCGGCATTCGTTCCCTTCGCCTTCGGGGACGCCGACTCGACCATTACCGCTCCTGCCTACGCATTTCCGTTCGGTACCATGCTGTCATTAAGTGACGCACGCGTGTGGAGCCGCGAGGGGGCCGCTCGCCCTGGGCATCGACCGCTTCCGCCTCGGCTTCCACTTCCCCGTCGCCCTCGTGCTCGATGACCGTGGCGGCCTCGTCCGGGCCGGTCACCTCGGCCAGGACGGGCCCCACGTGGCCGATGCACGCCAGGCGCTCCGTTTGTCGAAACCTGCGACTACGAACACCAAACGGGCGCAGCACGGTGCCTCAGTGTCTGAGCGGCGTCCTTTCCCACCGTTTTCACACGGACCTCGGACCCGGAAGGAATCAAGCACTGCAAGCCTGGCGACATGGGAGACACTCTCAGTACGCGGGCTCGAGTGACACGGCTGCTGCAGCGGACCGGGTTCGACGCACGACCGGACACCGTTGACGCCGCCGAGAAAGCCGGTTTCGAGGCGACACTCGACCGCGTACTGGCACACGGGACGGACGGCGGCGCGGACGCGACTCCCGCGCCTGATATCGGGCCGCTGCCTCCGCGCAACAGCGAAGCCCAGAAACGGCAGCAGGGCAGCGAAACCCAGGGGGTCGGCAAGCGGCAGTCGCAGGCGAGCACACAGACTGAAACGGAGCCCGAGCCCGATGCCTCCACGGGCACCGACATCGGCCAGGACGGGAAATCGGCCGACGACCCCGTGAAGAAGCACTATCGCGCCGTACTCAAGCAGCAGCGCGAGGAGCTGACGCACTGGTGGCTTGACCGGATGGTCGCGGCGGAGCGGCCCTGGACGGAGAAGCGCACGCTGCTGTGGCACAACCACTGGGCCACATCCATCCAGAAGGTGAAGTCCGCGGACGCGATGCTCCGGCAGAACGAGGTCCTCCGGCGTCTGGGAGCCGGGGATTTCCGCATCCTGGCCCGGGCCATGGTCGTCGATCCGGCGCTCATGGTCTGGCTCGACGCCGACGGGAGCACAGCCGAGGCTCCGAACGAGAACCTGGGCCGCGAGCTGATGGAGCTCTTCGTCCTGGGTGTGGGCAACTACACCGAGAGCGACGTGCGGCAGGCCGCCGCCGCGCTGACCGGCTGGACGGTGAACCGGCGGCGGCACCCGTGGACGGCGGCATTCAAAGCGCGGCGTCACGACCAGGGACGGCAGACCGTGGTGGGCGAGAGCGCCGACTTCACCGCTCGGACGCTCATCGACCATCTGGTGAGCCTGCCCGACTCGCATGCCCATGTCGCCGGGCGCATGTGGAAAGCTCTGGTCAGTAATGAGAACGCGCCGTCACGAACCGCGCTGGAACGCGTCACCGCGTCATACGGGAAGCAGCGTGACACGACGGCGATGTTTCGGTCTCTGTTCACGGACGACGCCTTCGCCGACGCCGACAACGTGCTCGTGAAGCAGCCCGTGGAGTACGTAGTGGGCAGCTTGCGCGCCCTCGGCGTCCGCCCGGCCAAGCTGCCTGCGAAGGCGCGCAGACAACTCCTGACGCGCACGTTGGCAGGCCTCGGACAAGTGCCTTTCGCGCCGCAGAGCGTGGGAGGCTGGCCGGCCGGTGCGGCGTGGCTGACCACCGCCTCCGCGCAGGTACGCATCACCTTCGCCCAGGCCCTCGTGCAGCACGCCGACCTCAGCGCCGTCGAGAAGGCTTCCGCGAAGGACCGGCCCGAGCTGCTGGCCCGTACATTCGGCGTCGCCGAGTGGGGCCGCGCCAGCCGCGACGCGCTCAACGCCGTCGCGAGCGATCCCCGCCGGATCACCGCGGTCGCACTGACCGCGCCGGAACACCTCGTCCTGAGCTGAAGGAGAGAGCCCACGTGGACACCTTGACCCGACGGAAATTCCTCCTGACGAGCGGCGTGGCCGGTGGAGTCGCTCTTGCTGCGGGAGCGACGGCCTGGGGGATCGACGACCTGCTGGCCACGGGTACCTCCGACGCCGCCGGCGCGGATGCCTCCATCTTGGTACTGGTCACGCTCTACGGAGGCAACGACGGGCTGAACACCGTGATTCCGGCCGCCGATGGGCACTATCAGGACCTTCGTGGTGACCTCGCCTACAGCGAGGACGAAGTCCTCTCCCTCGGAGACGGACTCGGCCTCAACCCCTCGATGAAAGGGCTGAAACGGCTCTGGCACGACAAACGTCTCGCTGTGGTGCGCGGAGTGTCTTACCCCAAGCCCGATCACAGCCATTTCCGATCAATGGCCATCTGGCAGACGGCATCACCCAAGGGGCCGGTTCCGTCCGGCTGGCTGGGCCGCTGGCTGGACCACGAGGCAGGCGGTGACCCGCTCAAGGGTGTCTCCGTCGGAGCCACGCTGCCACCGCTGATGGCCGGTGAGACCACGGCCGGCGCAGCGGTGCGTCTGGGGCGCACCGCGCTGCCCGATGCCTGGCAGCGAACCTGCACACAACTGGCGGACGTCGACAGGGACGCTCACCCGCTGGTGCTCAGGGCGGGATCCTCGCTGGCCGACCTCACCAAGGTCGCCTCGGCATTCGGCGGAGACGCCGAGCAGCAGCGGCAGGATCCGGGTGAGCCGCGCGACGAGGACGAGGGCAACGACGGCTCCTCCGCCGGCGGCCAAGGCGGCCTCGGGGCACAGCTCGACGTCGTGGCGCGGGCGATCGAAGCGGGGGTCTCCACGCGCGCATACAGCGTCAGCCTCGGCGGTTTCGACACCCACGCCAACGAGAAGGCCACCCAGACACGACTGCTGGGCGAACTCGACAGCGCCCTCTCCGCGTTCAGTGAACGGGTGAGCAAGACGAAGGCGGGCCGGCGCGTCGTGGTCACCGTCTACTCGGAGTTCGGCCGCAGGCCCAGGGCAAACGCCAATCAGGGCACCGACCACGGGACAGCGGGACCGCTCTTCGTCCTCGGAGAGCCCGTCAAAGGCGGCTTCTACGGCGAACAGCCCAGCCTGACCGACCTCACCGACGACGACCTGCGCACAACGACGGACTTTCGAGACGTCTACGCGACCTTGCTGGGCGGCGTGCTCAACAGCGACCCGGCCAGGGTCCTCGACGGCCACGACACCACCCTCGACTTCCTGTGAACCCGCGAGGCAACACAACCCGCCCCACGGCGAATCAATTACGCGCAGGTGTTGATCGCCAGGAGTGCTCAGCCCTCTCGAACAAGCTGGTGCGTGCAGGTCAGCCCTGCTTCGGTGTGCGGGAGGCCCATCCGATGGGCCAGGTCACGCGTGGTCCGCCGGTGAAGGCGACTGTGCCAGGCGACGTCCGGATAGCAAGCGCGCAGATGCGTCACGGCACGCGTGCCCAGGCCGCTGTCGAGCAAGGGGGTGGCGACATCTACTTCGGTGATCACGCCGCTGGCGCAGGTCTCGCACAACTCGTACGTGACATGGCCGACGATGCGCCGCTCGTAGACCAGCAGCAGAGCCTCAGCCTCTTCGGCCGGGGCGGGCGCGTGGAGGATATCCACGTCGCGGTAGGCCCATACGCGCCTGTGCAGCTTGCCCCGTCGCCGTTGCCTACGAGCGTGCCTGGATACAGCGCTCCTGGACGGAAAGCCCACGAGCGAGCTCGGCAGAGCAGCAAGTTTTTCAAGCATCTAATGGGGTTACCCGCGCGAACCTGCCCGAATCAGGAGCATCGTCGTCCCTTGGCGAGCGAGCGGGGTGGTGACGTGAGTGCAAGAGGTGCGCAGGGAGCGAGGTCGCAGCGGCAGGACCGCGAGCAGCAGCACTGCCCAGCCGGCTCACGCTCCAGCGCTCATCCTCCGTGAAGCGTCTCGCGCTCAACCGTGATTCGCAGGTGGGTTCTCAGGCGTGGAATCGTCGCAGATCGGCTGCGAGTTGAGGTGTGGGCTGATGCCCCACCATTCGGGCCGGGCCTCGCGCAGGAGCTGCACGGCCTGCGGCAGAACGAGTTCGCTGTCCGTCGCGGTGCGCATCGTGTCGTAGGCGGCGCGCAGGCGAGGGCGAGCGCACGATCCGATGGCGTCGTCGAGTTCCTGAGTGGTGTGGGTGGCCAGGAGCCGCCCGAGGTGGACGCAGGCGCGCAGGCGCGCTGCTCGGGCTTCTTGGCGGTGGCGGCGGTCGATGGCCTGTCGTGTGCGGGAGCGTTTCTCCATGGCTGGTTCGGTGCGCAGCTGGTCCAGGGCGTCGGTGTAGTGCGGGCCGTGGACAGGGTGCGGAAGCGGGCCGGGGGCCGTCGCCGTCTCGTCTGTGGTGCTCATATCAGTCCAACGCTCCTGACCGTTAAGGGATGCGATCTGCACCACGGCGCCGCGAGGAGCCGACTGTCCCAAACTAAGCTGAACCGCCGGTCTTCGGCTGGAGACCGCCCAGAGCCGCCGTGGTTGGACCCGGCGCTCGCGCCGCACCCGCGAGGCGCGCACTGTCTCGCGCACGGGGCGAAGCCGGGGCAGCGCGCGCCGTCCGTGGGTGGTCGGGCGGCGTCAGTTCCCCTTGCTTTCCCCATGCCCTTCTCCACTGACGCCGCCCGACCATCTGACGATGAGCGGCCGATCCTCATCGCCGCGCCACATCCTCAGGTGAACTACGAGTGCCCCGTCACGTGCAGATGGTGGCTACACGATGGGGTGAACTGTCCTACGTGGCCGCACGCACGTGCGATGTCAGTCGCTCCTCGCCTGCCGACAGCGTCTGCGGAATGAGGCGGCTCCTCGTCTCGGCGCCTACCAGGAAAGCGCGGTGCCAGTCCTTGAGGTCTTTACCAAGCGGGCCTCACACGATCCGGGTGCACCTTGCTGACGTCGGAGGAGGGGGCGTCGACTGTGTCGGGGGCTCATCGCTGCGGCGTTCAGCCTTCAAGAGGGTCTTTGGCCTCAGCCCCTGCGACCTGCGCCCACATCCACGACCGCGCGCAAGAGGAGAGCCTTCGCCGCCCTCCCGTGGCATTTCGCTGGCGTGGGGTAGCCGGTCGTGGTGAGGTTCGGCCAGTCGAGGAGAGGAACGTCTTTCATGCGTGCTCGGAACATAGGTGCGTCAGCCGCCACGGCGTTGGCGCTGGTGGCTGCCCGCGACCTCGTGCAGAAGAAGCACGCGCTGCTGAGGAACTTCCCCGTGCTGGGGCACGCCAGGTACTTGCTGGAGAAGATCGGCCCCGAGCTGCGGCAGTACGTCGTGACGTCCAACGACGAGGAACGGCCCTTCAGTCGTGACCAGCGCAGCTGGATCTACGCGTCGGCGAAGGAGGAGAACAACTACTTCGGGTTCGGCACCGACGACGACGTCGAGCATGAGCAGGGTCACGCGTACGTGAAGCAACGCACGTTCGCCGGTCGGCTGCCCGATCTGCGCGACGCGCAAGCGCCGTTGCCCTCGGCAAAGGTGCTCGGCGGACCACGAGGCCGCGCGAAGGCGTTCCGTCCGGCGAGTGTCGTCAACATCTCGGCGATGAGCTTCGGCTCGCTGTCCGGCGCGGCCGTCACGGCGCTCAACAAGGGCGCGGCGCTGGCCGGGACGATGCACAACACCGGCGAGGGCGGCCTGTCGCCCTACCACCTCAATGGTGGGGATCTCGTCCTCCAGATCGGTACGTCGTACTTCGGCTGCCGCAACGAGGACGGGACGTTCAACCTCGACAAGCTCAAGTCCGTGGTCGCGAGCGGGCCCGTGAGGGCGATCGAGATCAAGCTCTCGCAGGGTGCGAAGCCGGGGCTCGGCGGCATGCTGCCGGGTGCGAAGGTGACCGACGAGATCGCCGGGATCCGCGACATCCCCGCGGGCGAGGACTGCGCGTCGCCGTCGCGGCACACCGCGTTCCACGACGTGGACTCGATGCTCGACTTCGTGGAACTGCTCGCCACGGAGACCGGATTGCCCGTCGGGATCAAGAGCGCCATCGGGGAAATGGACTTCTGGGAGGAACTCGCCACCCTGATGGAGCGAGGTGACCGAGGGGTCGACTTCGTAACCGTCGACGGAGGCGAGGGCGGCACCGGGGCTGCGCCCCTGATCTTCGCCGACTCGGTGTCCCTGCCGTTCCGCATGGGTTTCTCCCGCGTCTACGGCGTGTTCGCCGAGCGCGGGCTGACCGACGACATCACCTTCATCGGCTCCGGCAAGCTCGGCCTGCCCGAGAACGCCGTCGTCGCGTTCGCCCTCGGTGTCGACATGGTCAACGTGGGCCGTGAGGCGATGCTGTCCATCGGCTGCATCCAGGCGCAGAAGTGTCACACCGACGCATGCCCCACCGGCATCGCCACCCAGAACCCGTGGCTGACGCGCGGTATCGATGCGCCCTCGAAGGCCATCCGTGCAGCGGGCTACCTGCGCACCCTGCGAAGGGAGTTGCTGAGGGTCTCGGGCGCCGTCGGCGTCGCCCATCCCTCGCTCATTACCCCCACCGACATCGACATCCTCAACGGCGACTACGACGCCCGCACCCTGGCGAGCGTCTATGGCTACAGGGACGGCTGGGGCTCGCTCGGCCCCAAGCTCGCCGACGAGATCACCGAGCTGCTCACCGCCTGAGCACGTCCTTGCCCCCTCGTCGGGCCTGCGGAGTTATGACTGCGGCCTGATCAGCACGCGACGTCACGAGTTCGCGCAGTCCTGTCCTCCTCGGTCCTCGGGACAGGACGCCGCGCGCGAGGCGTGACAGCGGCCCGGGCTGCGCGGCCCGCACGGAGGCCGGGCCGCGCCGCGCGGGCGGGTCAGAGCGCCGAGTCGAGGTGCCCGAGGTGCTCGATGAGGTTCATGTTCTCGGCGTAGTCCACCGGGCAGTTGATGATTGACACGCCCGGGTCCGCCAGTGCCTCGCGGAGAGTCGGCAGCAAGTCCCCGGCGGACTCGATGTGGTAGCCCTTCGCGCCGAAGCTGCGGGCGTACTGGACGATGTCCGGGTTGCCGAAGTCGGTGTTGGAGTTCTCCCCGACCTCCAGGTCCATCTTCCACTTGATGAGCCCGTAGCCGTTGTCCTCCCAGATCAGCACGGTCAGCGGGATGTTCTCGCGAACCGCCGTCTCGATCTCCTGGGAGTGCATGAGGAACGAGCCGTCGCCGACCGCCGCCAGCACCTTCGTCTGCGGCCTGGCGAGCTGGACCGCGAGCGCGCCGGGCAGCGAGAAGCCCATGGTGGACAAGCCGTTCGAGATGAGGCAGGTGTTCGGCGCGTACGTCGGGTAGAGCCGGGCCATCCACATCTTCAGCGCGCCGGTGTCGACCAGCACGATGTCGTCGCGACCGAGCGCGGCGCGGGTGTCGGCGATGACACGCTGCGGGGCGAGCGGGTAGCGCTCGTCCGCGGCGCCGTGCTCGAGTTCCTTGGCCAGCCGCGCGCGGGTGGCCTTGGTGTCCTCGTCGTCGATGGTCCAGCGCAGGCCGTCGAGTTCGGTGGCGAGGGCGTCGAGGGAGGCGGAGATGTCACCGATGATGCCGACGTCGACCGAGTAGCTGTCGTCCACCTCCGCCGGGAACCGGTGGAGGTGGATGATCTTCTTGTCACCGTCCGGGTTTATTCGCGACGGGTCGAACTCCTGCAGCTCGTAGCCGACGGCGATGATGACGTCGGCCTCCTCGAACCCGAAGTTGGTGTAGTCGCGCCGCATGAAGCCGAACGTGCCGGTCGAGCACGGGTGGTCGTCGGGCAGGACGCCCTTGCCGTGGAAGGTGGTCGCCGTCGACACGTCGAGCGCGGTGGCGAACGCTGCCAGCGACTCCTCGGCGCCGCCGCGCGCCGCGCCGTGTCCGGCGAGGATCACCGGCCGGCGGGCCGCGCGCAGCAGCTCAGCCGCACGCTCGATCTGCTTCGGGGACGGCGCCTCGGGCTGCACGACGTTCCTGCGCAGCGGGCGCAGGTCCGAGCCGTCCGCCGCCTCGTCGACGTCCTCGGGCACGGCGAGGTAGACGGCGCCGGGCCGCTCGGACTCCGCGGTCTTGAACGCGCGCCGCACCATCTCCGGGATGGCCTGGGTGGCCGGGACGTCCGCCGACCACTTCGTGACCGGGGCGAACATGCTCACCAGGTCCACGAACTGGTGGGACTCCTTGTAGTTGCGCTCCTTGCCGACCTGGGCGCTGATCGCGACGACGGGCGTGCTGTTCGTCATGGCGTCGGCTACGCCCAGCATCAGGTTGATCGCGCCGGGCCCCAGCGTCGCGGACATCACACCCGCCGAGCCGGTGAGCCGGCCGTGCATCTCCGCCATGAAGGACGCGGCCTGCTCGTGCCGGACGAGGATGTAGCGGATCTTCTCCGAACGGGCGAGGGCGTTGGTGAAACGGATGTTCTCCTCGCCGGGCACGCCGAACACCACCTCGACGCCCTCGTTCTCCAGGCAGCGCACCAGGAGTTCGGCCGCTCCGTCGGGGGTCTGCTTACCGTGCTCGGCATCGCTCACGCTGATCGTGTCCTCTCCCGGGTTTCGGCCGCGCCGATGGGCGGACCGGTCAGTCGTCTACCCCGGCCCATCGCTCGGACGCCTGCGGACCGGGTCTTACGAGTCAGACCCTCGGATTCTTGATCGCCGCCCAGCGTTCCTCGTCGTCAGAGACCGCAGCCAGGGTCTGGCGGGTGCTGGACGCCCTTCCGGAGCATCGGTGCTGCTCTGGCCACCGGGACCGCCCACCGATACGACTTCAGGGTGTTGGAGGACCGTCTATTCCTCGGGCCCGTGCCGGGCACCACGCGCACCGCCGTGCGGGCCTGCCGGATCGGCCGGCGGTTGGTGTGGGCCGAGAGGCCCTACATGCCTCACGTGCGCCCGTCGCGGTCAGACCCCACGGCCTCAAGATCCGCCGGACACGACCTAACGGCCAAAGACTGCGCTCAGCTGTCTATCTCTGGCGTTCAATGACACCTGGGAGTGAGGGAGCGTGGCCCCGGGCGGGGTATCGGCGATTCCCCAAACTGGCCTCCCCCGCCGTGCCCTCCCCCACCCGCTGCCCGTCTTGGCGGGATCGGTGAGAGAACCTGCGCTCGGGCTCGCAGGTTCACATCCGCTTGCGGGGGCGACGCGTGGAGCACACCGATCCTCGGGTTCTGGTCCGACTGCCCAAGTTCGTGCTGGCCAGGAAGACGTGGCTCACTATGGACGGCGCCCGCACGCAGTCATCCATCGCCCGTCGGGGCGGCAAGAGGATCTCCTACTCGTGATCCGGAGCTGACTACCGGGGCGCTAAGATCTGCGCGCTCTTCAGCGGGATCAGCCGCGCTGCCTGCATGAACGCGCCGATCTAGTCACTGGGGCGTCCGGTGGCGACCTGCGGCGAGCACCGGACCGCAACCGGCCTGCTTCGGTCAACCGACCGGGTCTTCCCGTCCGGGCGGGGCAGGGCGGGGGCTCATGCGGTCGGGAAGGAAACCTTCGCGAGTTCCTCCGAGACGGTCCAGATGCGTCGGGCCTCGTCTGTGCTGCGCAGGCGGCTGTAGAGCTTCTGCTCGGCCGGCGGTCCGCCGAGGTGGCCCGGGCCGCTCGGTCCGTAGAAGCCGCCACCCCGTGCGTCGGGGGAGGCTGCCGCGTACAGCGCGGGGAGCTGCGCGGTCTCGACGGTTCCCAGGAGGATGCCGCGGGCGGACAGAGTGCGGATGACCTTGACGCCGAGGGTGTCTTTGGCGCGGCCGATCTCGGGACGGGCGGCGAGCAGGCTGGTCGGGGCGACGCCGGGGTGGGAGAGGTTGCTGGTGATGCCCCAGCCGCCGGAGCGGCTGCGGCGGTCGAGTTCGAGGCCGAAGAGGCCGAGTGCAATCTTCGACTGGCTGTAGGCGGCGCTGCCCTTGTAGGAGTTCTCCCAGTTCAGATCGTGCCAGTTGATGGCGTTGCTGTTCGCGGAGACGCTGATCTGGGAAGTCACCCGAGCGCGTCCGGCGCGCAGCAGCGGCAGCAGGTGGGCGGTGAGGGCGACGTGGCCGAGGTGGTTGGTGCCGAACTGCAGCTCGAACCCGTCAGCGGTGGTCTGCCTATCGGGCGGTGTCATTACCCCTGCGTTGTTGACCAGGAAGTGGATCGGCCTGTCCTCGGCGAGGAGGGTTCTTCCCAGGGCTGCCACGGAGTCGAGGGAAGACAGGTCCAGCGGGTGCAGGGCGACGTTCGCGTCGGGGACGGCTTGCTGGATCCTCTCGATCGCGGCTCGGCCCTTGGCAGGGTTGCGGACCGGCAGGAGGACTTCGGCGCCGGCGGCGGCGAGTCGGGTGGCGATGCCGAGCCCGATGCCGTCGCTGGCGCCGGTGACGACGGCGCGCCTGCCGGAGAGGTCGGGAAGGGGGAAGCCGGAGGATGAGCGGGGCATGAGGGCTCCTGGGGTGCCGGGGCTTTTCACACCTCAATGTATGCGGCGATCACAATGTATGCAACGATTACTATGTGATCACCGCCGGATATCATGACGCCATGACACGGCGCGCCTACCACCACGGAGACCTGAAGGCGGCCCTGCTGGAGCGGGCCGAGCGCACGCTGCGCGAACGGGGGGTGGAAGCACTGTCGCTGCGGGAGCTGGCGCGCGAGTCGGGTGTGAGCCCGGGGGCGCCGAGCCGGCACTTCCGCACCAAGCAGGTGCTGCTGGACGCCCTGGCGCTGGACGGCTTCGAGCGCCTGGTCGAGGCCATCGCGGTCGCCCAGGGCGCGGCCGGGCCGTCGTTCGGCGAGCGTCTGGAGGGCATGGCGCGCTCCTACGTGGGCTTCTGCACCGCCAACGCCGCCCTGGTGGAGCTGATGTTCTCTGCCAAGCACAGCCCCGAGGCGTCCCCCGCGCTGGCGGACGCCGCGCGGCGGTGGGCCGAGCAGGGCCTGGAGCTGGTGCGCGCCGGACAGGAGCGCGGCGAGGTCCGCGCCGATCCGCTGGACAGTGTCGCGCTGACGGTCTTCGCGCCCCTGCAGGGATACGTCGCCCTCGCGACAGGCGGAGTCCCTCTGCCCGCCGGCGACGACCGCGGACTCGGCGACGTCATCGCCGCCATCATCCGCGCCTGCCGCCCCGACTGAAACCCACACCCGCCCATCCGGCGCCATGCCGCTGACAGGGATGCACCAGCCCACGATGGTGGACAGCGTGTGGCCAGATCCGAGCTGACCAGGTGCTCGGCCAGGTCGCGGAGCGTCCACTCTCCGCAGTGTTCGACGGGTACGGACAGATCACCGTCGAGGCATTTACGGAACGCGTCGAGTTCGTTATTCAGGTGCTGCCGCAGAGATTCCGAGTCCATGACCGATGAACGTGACACGGCCCACTGACATGGCGGCCCGGCCCCGACCGGTCGCCTATTCCGCTGGTGACCAGGGAGCGGAGCACAAGTCAGCGACGCTACGCCGGTCGCGGACCTCTGAAGGCCTGTCAGCCGCCCTGCCCACCGCGACCATGGAGACGATCACCCAACCCGGGTTCGGGTCCAGCTCCTTGGTGAGCCTTTCCAGGTCGAAGGCCCGGAATTGGTGCGCGTCGAGTCCCATGGCCCGGGCCTGAACAGTCATGTGGGCGATGGCTTGGCCGAGGTCGTAGTCCGCGAACTCGGAGTAGATCAGCTGTGTGTCATCGACGTATCGGCGCGTCAGTGTGACGACGAGCAGGCCCGCATCCGTCGCCCAGGGAGCCGAGCTCGGCGCAAGGCAGGGGAGCACGCGGTCATGCTCCGGCTCACCGGGCCTGCCGATGAAGAAGCCCCACGGCTGGGAGTTCCCTGCCGATGGTGCCCACCGCGCGGCTTCCAGCAGCAGCCCGAGGGCATGGTCGTCGACCACCGCCGACGGGTCGAACCGATAGGGGCTGAAGCGCCTGGCAAGCAGTGGGTGTATGCCGTTGTACGGCTCCTGAGGAGAATGCACGTGCTGCTGCAACCGGCGACCGCATGTGCCTATTCCGACCGGTGAAAACGCTGACACCATCCTCGCCAGACGATCTGCTAGAACGACGATCAACTGAAGGCTGTCCCGCGATGCATCAGTAGTCCCGGACGCCTCACTCGCCGGTCACGCCGTCGATGAGCTCACGCGCGACATCGAGGTGACCGACATGGCGGGCGTACTCCTGAAGCAGGTGGAAGAGGATTCGCCCCAACGATGGTGCTTGGTCGGGCGTCTTGAAGCGGCCTCCGATGCATGCCTTGTCACTCAGCACGGCAGATTGTGTGCGGGCGTTCGCGATGGTCACCTCTGCTTGGTAGGCAGCGATGACCTGTGCGGCGGAGGTGTCGGCGGCGACCGTCCACTCCGCGGCGTCTCCACCGGGCGGATAAGCGACGAGATCCTCGGCACCGAATCCCCATCGCAGCCAACGTCGTTCGACCCAGCCGAGATGCTGGACCAGCCCGAGCGGCGACCAACCGAGCGGTTCGACGGGCGTTCGGAGCTGGTCATCGGAGAGATCGGCGAGCTTTCGCATCAGGGCGTTTCGGTACCACTCCAGGTAGCCGAGGAGCAGTTCATGGGCGTCGGAGACGTCGACGGCCGGGCCGTCAAGGAGCGCGGGGACCTGATCCTGAGGCTGCTGCATCCCGTGAACGTAGTGCGGACAGTGGCCTCGTGAGCGCGGCGGGATGGGCGTGGCTCTCTTCCGGGGGCGGCCCCGATGGGTTTGAGCTGGGAGATCGTGGCTGTGCGTGATGGCGGCCTGGTCGGTGTCTTCCGTGTAGGTGGCGGAGGCGACGCTGGTGGGGTCGTTGATCGGTGAGTTGGAGGCGCGGGAGGCGGCGGCCCGGGCCCGGGTGCGGTCGCCACCGCCCTCGACGAGTGACGGACCCGCCGGGGCCGCACCGTGCCGGGGCCCGAGCGGGGCGGGCCGCCCACCGACTAGCATCGCCGAGTTCGTACCACCCACCGGCCCGGGCATCACGGCACGGCGTACCAGGGAGCTGACACGGCATGGGAACGAAGAGCGCAGCAGCGTGGGCGGTAGCGGTGCTGATGCTCGGCGCAGCCGTCGGCGGCTGCGCCGAGGTATCGGACAAGGGACCGTCCGGCAGCAGCGCGAAGAACATGAAGTCCCACCGCGAACCCGAGGACAAGCCTGATTCACGGGTCGTCGAGGACGACGACGACCACACCGTCCTCGAACTGTCCGACGGCCGGCAGGTGTCCCTCCGCTTCACTCGCCGCGGCCTGGAGGCACAGCATCGCGACACCTCTGACGACGCCTGGTCCGCCCGGAAGACGGTCTATGGGACCGGCACCAAACCGTGCCACGGCATCAGGGCAAAGGCGTACCGGGGCACCGTGTGGCTGGTGGCCGGCTTCGGCGCGTACTGCAGGGACGGCGAAGAACCGCAAGAGGTGATCGCGGCCGTCGCCACCGGGGACCTCTCCGTCTGGACCACCGACCCGACCAAGAACTACGTCCCCTGGCCGAAGGCCCGCATCCGCGACGGTGGCGCCCGAGTGGACTTCGTCGATCGCAACTTCCTGCGAACCACCACGCTGACCTGGCACAAAGGCTCCGGATTTGCCGCGGTAGCCATGAAGTACAAGCCCATCCACCCCTGGTTCGTGGGCCGGTGGCGAGCCACGGACGGCAGCCAGCAGCTGACCGTCCACCAGGTCGAGCCGGGCAGATGGGCACGCGTGGTCATCGAGTCCCGCACCGGCCCGCGATGCAAGGGCAGCGCCGTTGTCTCCGGCGACGACCCGCACAACCTTTCCATCATGGGCAACTTCAAGCTCGATCAGGGCCACGGGACCGTCAACTGCCTGCCGAAGGGGACCGAGTACGACTTCGACGTGAAGTCCTCGGACGGCCCGCTGCGCCTACGCAGCATCGGCGAGCACCCGAAGACCGTCCTTACCTATGAGCGGGCTGGCTGACGTACAACCGCGCATGAGGGGCGGCGGCGTGGCCGGGTCTCTACCGTGTGGGTCGCGGAGGCAACGCTGATGGGGCCGTTGATCGGGGAGTTGAAGGCGCGGAAGGCGGCGGCCCGGGCCCGGGTGGTGGCGCTCGAAGCGGAGCTCGCCGGGCTGACGGCCCGTCTGGATGACGAGCGGGAGGCATGGTCGCGGCTGCGGATCGCCCGGGAGGCGGTGGCCGAGGTGATCATGGATACGGGCGGGTCCGGAGCGACCCTACCGGGCGCCGGCGGCGCGGAGCCGGAGAACCCGGTGCACCCCGGGGTGCGGGTGGTCGGGGCGATCACAGTGCCGCACTGGCGCCAGGGGCTGTCGACTGTGGTGCTGCCGGATGTCCACCGGGACATATTCGAGGTCGTTACCGACGCCGCAAATCCGATGCAGGCCAAGCAGAGCGGGGTGCACAATGAGTTCGTGCTGCCTCCCCGACTGCTGTGGCGTGACCCCCGGCCCATCCCCCGGTTCAATCTGCAGGAACCGGTGACCCAGATTGTCCGCGATCCCGGCTTCTATGAGGCGAGCGATGCAGACAACTGCACAAGGTTCGGGTACTTCTGCCAGGCCCATGACCGCCCCTACCGGCACGAGGGGTGTGGGGGTGGGCCGCATCTCATCGCTCTGGACTGCCAAGAGCACGGGCCCGAGAACGTGTGGCCGCAACCACTGATGTTGATGTTCCCAGAAGGGTTCGACCCCCTGCTGAGCGATGCGCAACTGGCCTGGCTACGGGCGGAGGACGACGCTGTCTAGGCATGATCCGAAAGAGTCGGCCTAGCCTTGACCAGCAGATTGGCAGCCTCCCTACCTGATCACGGCGGCCGTTCGAAACGAGCTGTACTCCGTCGAGGACCGCTGTTTGGGGCGTCGGCGGCCGAGAGCGAGGGCGAGTTCACCGACCGGCGCAAGCGTGTGACCGCCGTCGCCCGCACACGACCACGCAACCTCGCGATCATGCTCCACGGCGTGGGCGCCGAGGTCATGTCTTGGACACACCGGCCAGACCTGCCGGGTCCGTTCGAGCAGGCTCTCCTGGATCAGGGTCGCCAGGCTGGTCAATGCCATGACTGGGTCGTCGCACATGTTCGGCAGGATGGGGCCGCCCCAGTTGAGCTGTACGCCGTCGGCAAGACGGACACCAGCCCCCACCGGGAACCAGTCCTCCAGGATCTCGATCTCCGGTTCCCCTTCGATCCCACGCGTGGGCAGGTCACGCGCTACGACGCGCAGTGCGGCACGCAACGTCTCCAGACGCTCAGGAGCGAGTTCGAAGCCGGGATCGAAGCCCACGTCGTTCAGAATCCGCCGGGCCAGGACGGTCATCTCCGCCCGCGACACATCGGCCGGGTTCCGCTCGACGGCCTCCAGGACGGCGTCGGTGTGACGAAACCAGTCGAGCAGTTCACACGCGAGAGCGACGACGTCCTGTGGGTCAAGGCTGTCCTCGCGCACGCCTAGATAGACCCTTCGCATCAACTGCTCAACATCCGCTTCGTACCCGGCCGCGTCGTCTCTCACCGGCTCAGTATCCCGGCCCAGCACAGCCCCCCGCCGCACGATTTTCCAGCAGGGCATCTACCCCTCTCACCAGCGAAACGATGACCCCACAACGTCATCGCAACCTCCACGTCCAAAGTCCCGCGCCCTTCCAAGCCGCAGGACCTGCTGGCTGAACGGCTGCGGCCTACCGGCGCGGGGCACTGGTCCAACGAGCCTGTGGTTGCGGCGGCGTCGGCATGTGTTGCGTTGTACGGCTTCCCGTGCCCCGCGCAGGGCCGAGGTGCGTGCTGCTGTCGTGGCGCTCTGCGACGAGCGGTTGTCGGGCCGGGAGGGCGTGGGCTGCGGGCTGCTGTGTCCGGTGTGCGCCGAAGACCACCAGCGACCACAGCATGCAGCCGAACGCTGCGGTGTGGAGCAGGGCGCGGACGATGTTCCAGGCAGTCCAGGTGCTCTCGAAGTTTGCGCGTACGGCTGCTGGGTCCTTGATGTGGTCGGGACTGCCGGCCGTGGCGAGTTGGTCGTTGAGGGGGACGTTGAGGCCGCTGGTGACCAGAAAGGCGAGCAGATAGAGCACCAGCGCGGCGATCAGCCATGGCAGCGCGGCGCGTCCGTGGCCGCGCCAGGCCAGGAAGACGCCAAGGCCGAGCAGAGGGATCGCGGCCAGGAAAGGGAGCATGAAGACCGGATTGAGGATCGCCTTGTTGATGTTCTGCATCGCCTCGACGAAGGTTCGGTCGGAGGAGCGCGCCAGGCCCGGCATGACGGAGTAGGCGAAGGCCGCGAACAGCCCGGCCATCAGGCCGGTGATGAGGGTGGCCACTATCAGGTTGGCCTGCTGAAGGTTCTTCATGTGTGTTGCCTTTCATTCCAGATGCCGGTGGCGGGCGGTGCAGTGGTGGTAGTCGGTGGAAGCGCGTGGATTCGTGTCTCCAGCCTCGGACGGCGCCGACCGCTGACCAACTCCCTATCCACGCAAGTTCGTTAAGCTGTGTGTTCACGACTGTGTCGGGACATCGTCGCGAGGAGGGCGTGGCATGGAGCGTCGCGACATCGAGATCTTCCTGGCCGTCGCCGAGGAACTGCACTTCGGGCGGGCCGCCGAGCGACTGCGCGTCTCCACTGCCCGGGTCAGCCAGACCATCAAGCGACTGGAGCGTCGCCTTGGCGTGCTGTTGTTCGAACGGACCAGCCGCCGGGTCGCCCTCACCCCGGTGGGGCAGCGCCTGTACGACGACATCCGTCTCGGCTACGACCAGATCGTCGAAGGCGTGCGACGCGCCGAGACTGCCGGCCGCTCCGTCGCAGGTGTGCTGCGCGCGGGGTTCATCGGAGCGCCTGGGGGCCCGTTCATCCTCGCCGTGACCCAGATGATGCGGCACCGGCACCCTGACGTCGAGGTCCGCATCCGCGAGGTGCAGTTCAGCGAGGTCCACAAGCCGCTGTACAGCGGCGAGATCGACATTCTGCTGTGCTCCCGGCCCATTGAGGAACCCGACCTGACGGTCGGCCCGGTTCTCATTCGCGAGTCGCACGCGCTCGCCGTCTCATCTCGCCACCCCTTCGCCCGCCGCACGTCCGTCCACCTCGACGACCTCGCCCGCGACACGGTGCTGCGTTCCCCTCGCTCCATCCCCGCCTACTGGGACGAGCACCACATACCGACGCGCACTCCCACGGGCCGTCCGATCGAACGCGGCGAGAGCACCGAGACCATTCAGGAACTCATCGCGCTCGTCGGAGCGGGCCGGGGTATCTATCCCGTCCCGGCCCACGCAGCCGCCTACTACGCCCGCCCTGACGTGGCCTACGTCCCGATCATTGATGCGCCGCCCTACGAGTGGGGCTTCGTCTGGCGCCCTGCGGCGGAAACCGCCCGGCTCAGGGCGTTTCACCAGGCCGCACTCACCCACGCCCACCGCCGGCCCGACGACGGCTGGGGCGTCACCTGACCCCGTCGAGTCGTCCTCCTCGTCCGCGACGAACCGCTCCGGGCGAGGCAGCAGCCCTCACTGACCCGAGCCGCCGGACACCCTCAACAACGTCCGCAGGCCGCGGAGTTGTCCGGCGGCCCGGAGCTCAGCTCTGTCCAGGGCTGAGTCCCTCCACCGCGAGGTGGAAGAGGCGGTCGGCCTGGAATCCGGGGTCCTCGTGATGTTCGGTGGCCAGTGCGATGCCCACGGAGAGGGTCAGCAGGTCGTGAAAGGTGACGTGCGATGCAACCGCCTTGTCGTCGATGGCCCGTTGGAGCAGAGGTGTTCCGGCCGCTTCGATTCTGCTGCCGCAGCCGTTTGAGGAGGGGCTCTCGGTGGGGGGCTCGTAGCTGAGGACATGGGCGAATCCGCGGGCCGAGACGGCGTAGAGGACGAGGTCGTGAAGCCACTCCAGCAGTGCGGTTCTGCTGTCCTCGGTCACGCGCAGCCGGTCTGCGCGCTCGCACAGGGCCGCGATGCGTTCCTGGAAGACGGCTTCGAGCAGGGCCTGGCGAGTGGGGAAATGACGACGCACGGTCGCCGAGCCGACCCCTGCGATGCGCGCGATCTTCTCCTGCGACGCGTCGACGCCGTGGGCGGCGACCTCGGCCTCGGCAACGGCGAGGATGCGCTGGTAGTTGCGACGGGCGTCCGAACGCTGACCGGTCATGATCTCCTCATTGCTAAACGGCGGGCCCCGCCATATTGTACTGGCACGCAAAGCGGCGGGCCCCGCCGTTTCGCCTCCCCGAAGCGTGAGGAGCAGCCATCATGCCCAGCAGCAGCGGCCCCGTTCTGGTCACCGGCGCCACAGGTCAGCAAGGCGGGGCCACGGCTCGTGCACTCCTGGCCGCCCACGTGCCCGTGCGTGCGCTCGTACGCGATCCGCGGTCGAAGCCCGCCCAGGCGATCGAGGCGCTGGGCGCCGAGCTGGTGCGGGCGGACCTTTCCGACCGGGACTCCCTCGGCCCGGCGGTCGAGGGAGTCCGCGCGGTGTTCTCGGTGCAGATGCCGCCCATGACCGAGGCCGGCGTGGACTTCGCGGATGAACTCACCCAGGCCGTCAACCTGGTGGACGCGGCGAAGGCCGCAGGGGTTCGACAGTTCGTACAGTCCTCGACCAGTGGAGTCGGTGAACACACCCGGGCCCCCGGCTGGTCCGAGGGCCGCTGGGCGGCCATGGCGGACTATTTCCACACCAAGCAGGCCATCATGGAGGCGGTGCGTGGTGCAGGGTTCGCCCGCTGGACGGTGATCAAGCCCGCCTTCTTCATGGAGAACCTGCCCCTGCTGGCTCCCAAGGGGCCCCGCGGCGGTTTGCTGACAGTACTGAAACCGGACACTGCGCTGGCGCTGGTGGCCGTACAGGACATCGGCACGGCCGCGGCGCACGCTCTGCTGGACCCCCACCGGTTCCACCAGGTGGAACTCGAACTGGCCGGTGACCTGCGCACGATGGAACAGATCGCACAGACCCTGTCCGCAGCCTGGGGCGTGCCCGTGACCGCGCCCTCCATGAACCTGGAGGAGGCCCTCGCCGCCGGGATGCCGACGTGGGGAGCCGGACACGAGTGGAACAACGTGGTCCTGCAGCCCGCCCGACCCGAGTTCGCCCAGGAATTGGGCATCCCGGTCACCACCTTTACCGAATGGGCGAACGAGCAGGCAGCACCCGTCCACATCTCAAGGACGCCATAGAGGGCTATGGGTGGGGCGTTCGGATGTGCTCGGCATGGCAGCGATGCTGGCGGCATCCCCGCTCTCCTCGTGCCACGAGGCACCGCAGGGCCACGACGACCACGACCACGACCACCTCTGAGTGTTCTTCATTCATGCGGTCACTTGCTCAGCGCGGGCTCGGACGGTCTGATGGGGAGCCGGACCCGACCGGCTTACGGTGATGGGTCGGGGCTGGATCGTGCACCAGGGCCGTGCGGCCCTCTCACCGCCACAGACGGGCACACGGACGGCCTCCCGCACGCCGGATTCGCCGTCACCGCCGCCTGGCAGTTCCTACCCTTGGACGACGGTGGCGAGCAGTTGCGCGCGGCGGGAGCGCGGTGGATCTGTTCCGTGCACGGCGGGTGCTGTACCTGGCCGCGCCCGGTGCGGCTTGTGGTGGGCCGTGCGATCGGCGCCTAGAAACGGACGCCACATCGCTCCTGCACGCCGATGGACCAGGCGCCGATCGGCCTCCTGCAAGGCGACCGGGCCCGGCTCGACCTTGGCGCGAGCGGGCGGGAGGCCGCTTACACCAAGGGAGTGGCGACCGGCACCAGAGTTGTCGGCGTGGCGCTTCGGTCACGGCTGTAATGCCCGCGTCAAAGATCGCCACACCTGTCGTCTGACGGATCCGGCTGGGGGTGCGAGGGCAGTCGCGTCGAGGCCGTGGTCCGGCCGGCGTGGCCAGGCACTTGGACGGCTTCTGATGCTCTTGGATGGCGTGACGGAGCCAGACGGCTGATCAGGGCGAGCGTGTCTGCGCTGATGGCGACCCTGCGCGAGGCTTGGAGGATCGGCTTAGACGTCATCTCAATTGGTTGGGTCGGTAGGCTGTCGGTCGTGGCAGGGATCGTTGAGCGGCTGGTGCCGGACGAGTTGTGGGAGTTGTTCC
>NZ_QLLY01000029.1:15886-77822 GCF_003259365.1 Streptomyces sp. PsTaAH-137 | reverse complement strand
AGGTGGGCACCGAGGGCCAGTTGGGCGGCCGCGCCCAGGTCCGAGGCGTCTCCGGCGTCTGGAAGGACCTCACCGACAACGTCAACTTCATGGCGGACAACCTGACCTCCCAGGTCCGCAACATCGCCCTGGTGTCCACGGCCGTGGCCCAGGGCGACCTCGGCAAGAAGATCACCGTCGAGGCGAAGGGCGAGATCCTGGAGCTGAAGTCGACGATCAACACGATGGTCGACCAGCTCTCCGCCTTCGCCGACGAGGTCACGCGTGTCGCCCGCGAGGTCGGCACGGAGGGCAACCTGGGCGGTCAGGCCCAGGTGCGGGGCGTGTCGGGCGTCTGGAAGGACCTCACCGACAACGTCAACTTCATGGCGTCGAACCTGACCTCCCAGGTCCGCAACATCGCGCAGGTCACCACGGCCGTGGCGCAGGGCGACCTGTCGAAGAAGATCTCGGTCGACGCGCGCGGCGAGATCCTGGAGCTGAAGGACACCGTCAACACGATGGTGGAGCAGCTGCGCGGCTTCGCCGACGAGGTGACCCGTGTGGCCCGCGAGGTGGGAACGGACGGGCGCCTCGGCGGGCGTGCAACCGTGCACGGCGTGTCGGGCGTCTGGAAGGACCTGACCGACAACGTCAACTACATGGCGGACAACCTGACCTCCCAAGTGCGCAACATCGCGCAGGTCGCCACCGCGGTGGCGCAGGGCGACCTGTCCAAGAAGATCGACGTCGACGCGCGCGGCGAGATCCTCGAACTGAAGACGACCATCAACACGATGGTCGACACGCTCTCGTCCTTCTCGTCCGAGGTCACGCGTGTGGCCCGCGAGGTGGGCTCCGAGGGCCAGCTCGGCGGCCAGGCGCGGGTGGAGGGCGTGTACGGCACCTGGAAGCGTCTGACGACGAACGTGAACGAGCTGGCGTCGAACCTGACGACGCAGGTCCGCGCGATCGCCGAGGTGGCCTCCGCGGTGACCTCCGGCGACATGTCCCGCTCCATCACGGTGGAGACGCAGGGCGAGGTCGCCGAGCTGAAGAACAACATCAACCTGATGGTGGCCAACCTCCGCGAGACGACCCGCGCGAAGGACTGGCTGGAGTCGAACCTGGCGCGGCTCGCGGCCCTGATGCAGGGCCACCGCGACCTGATGGAGGTCGCCGACCTGATCCTGCGCGAGCTGACGCCGCTGGTGAACGCCCAGTACGGGGCGTTCTTCCTCGCCGAGCCCGACGAGGGCGACACCCCGATCCGCCCGGCCATCCCCACCAAGGGCCTGGCCTACATCGCGGGGTACGCGTCGGCGGCGGCCTCGGTCGTCGACACGGGCGGCATGCCGGTGCACGGCCTGGTCCGCCAGGCGGCCCTGGAGAAGAAGCGCATCCTCGTCGAGGACGCACCGCCGGACTACATCAAGATCAACAGCGGTCTGGGCGAAGCGGCCCCGGCCTCGGTCGTCATCATCCCGATCCTCTTCGAGGACAAGCTCCTCGGCGTGATCGAGCTGGCGTCCTTCTCCCGCTTCTCCGACGTCCACCTGGCCTTCTTCGACCAGTTCGTCAACACCATCGGCGTCGCGATCAACACCATCATCGCCAACTCCCGCACGGAGTCCCTGCTCGGAGAGTCGCAGCGCCTTGCGACGCAGTTGCAGGAACGTTCGAACGAACTCCAGCGGCAGCAGGCGGAGTTGCAGCGATCGAACGCCGAGCTGGAGGAGAAGGCGGCCCTGCTGGCGACCTCGTCCCAGTACAAGTCGGAGTTCCTGGCGAACATGTCGCACGAACTCCGTACACCGCTGAACTCGCTGCTGATCCTGGCCCGGCTGCTCTCCGACAACCCGGACGGGCATCTCAACGACCAGGAGGTGCAGTTCGCGACGACGATCCACCGCTCCGGGTCCGACCTGCTCCAGCTCATCAACGACATCCTCGACCTGTCGAAGATCGAGGCCGGCCGGATGGACGTGCGTCCCAAGAAGCTGCCGCTGATCAAGCTTCTCGACTACGTGCACGCGACGTTCCGCCCGATCACCCTCGACCGGGGTCTCGCCTTCGAGGTGACGGTCGGCGAGGACGTGCCGCGGGAGATGTTCTCCGACGAGCAGCGCCTCCAGCAGATCCTGCGCAACCTGCTGTCGAACGCGATCAAGTTCACCGCGAACGGCAAGGTCGAGCTGCGCGTCGCCCGGGTCAAGGACCCCGAGCACCAGTACGTGCGCGACAGCGACGACCTGATCGCGTTCGCCGTCTCCGACACCGGCATCGGCATCGCCCGCGACAAACTCCCCGTCATCTTCGAGGCGTTCCAGCAGGCCGACGGCACCACGAACCGCAAGTACGGCGGCACGGGCCTCGGCCTGTCCATCAGCCGGGAGATCGCCGGGCTGCTCGGCGGCCGCATCATCGCCGAGAGCGAGCCGGGCCACGGCTCGACGTTCACGCTGTACGTGCCGGTGCGCCACCCCAGCCACGAGCCGCACGAGCCGGTCGCGGAGCCGGGGCAGATCGCCGCGCACGGGGGCCAGCGGCCGGTGCTCGTACCGGAGCAGCAGACCATGGCCCCGGACTCGTACCCCCTGCACGAGCAGGAGGACAACTGGCCCACGCCCACCAAGCTGGAGCAGTGGAAGGCGGGCCGCGCGGGGCAGGTGCTCGCCGGGCGCCGGGTCCTGATCGTCGACGACGACATCCGCAACGTCTTCGCGCTGACCCATGTGCTGGGCCGGGTCGGCATGCCCGTGCTCTACGCGGAGAACGGCCGCGAGGGCATCGACACCCTGGAGCTCAACCCGGACATCGAACTGGTCCTGATGGACATCATGATGCCGGAGATGGACGGCTACGAGACCATCTCCGTCATCCGCGCGACGCCGCAGTGGGCCGGACTGCCCATCGTGGCGCTGACCGCGAAGGCGATGCCCGGCGACCGCGAGAAGTCGATCGCCAAGGGCGCCAACGACTACGTACCGAAACCCGTGGATGTCGACCAACTGCTGACCGTCGTCTGCGATCTGCTGTCGCCCGACGCCACCGCGGGGGACACCACCGACTCGGGGACACCCCACGAGGGAGAGTCCGTGGCCCCACCGACGCTGGAGTGAGGCACCGTCACCATGACCATCACAGAAGCCGGTTCACTGGACCGGGCCAGCATCCTCCTGGTCGACGACATGGAGGACAACCTGGTAGCGCTCGAAGCGGTCCTCGGATCGCTCAACGAGCCGCTGGTGCGGGCCCGTTCGGGCGAGGAAGCCATGAAGGCACTGCTGCGGCACCGGTTCGCGGTCGTCCTTCTGGACATCCGGATGCCGGGCATGGACGGCTTCGAGACGGCGACGAACATCAAGCGCCTCGACCAGACGAAGGACGTCCCGATCATCTTCCTCACCGGCACGGACGCGGACGCGGGCTACGCCTTCCGCGGCTACGCGACCGGGGCGGCCGACTATCTGACCAAGCCCTTCGACCCATGGGTGCTGCGCGCCAAGGTCACCGTCTTCCTCGATCTGCACCGCAAGAGCCAGCAGCTGGAGCGGCTGCTCGCCCGCGAGCAGGCGCAGTTCGACGCGCTGGCCGGCCGGATGTCCTCGATCGAGCACCTGCTGGCCGAGCATCCGCAGCCCGACGTCTCCGCACTGCGCGCCCGCGTCTCGGAGATGGAGGAAACGTTGCGCACGCTGAGGCGCCCCTGACCCGGGGCGCCCCAGCGGCGTTCGTGACGGGGATCAGCCCTCGCGCGTACCGGCGTACATCTCGTCGAGCAGGCCCTTGTACTCGCGCTCGACGACCGGCCGCTTGAGCTTGAGGCTGGGCGTCAGCTCGCCGTGCTCGATGTCGAGGTCGCGCGGCAGCAGCTTGAACTTCTTGATGGTCTGCCAGCGCTGCAGGCCCTGGTTCAGCTCCGCGACATAGCCCTCGACTAGCTGGACGGTGGCGGGGGCGGCGACGACGTCCGCGTACGTCTTGCCCTCCAGGCCGTTGTCCTTCGCCCACTCCAGGATCGACGGCTCGTCGAGCGCGATGAGGGCGGTGCAGAAGTTCCGGTCGGCGCCGTGCACCAGGATGTTGGAGACGTAGGGGCAGACGGCCTTGAACTGGCCCTCGACCTCGGCGGGCGCGATGTACTTGCCGCCGGAGGTCTTGATCAGGTCCTTCTTGCGGTCGGTGATCCGCAGATAGCCGTCGACGGACAGCTCGCCGATGTCACCGGTGTGGAACCAGCCGTCGCTCTCCAGGACCTCGGCGGTCTTGTCGGGCAGCCCGTGGTAGCCCTCCATGATGCCGGGGCCGCGCAGCAGGATCTCGCCGTCGTCGGCGATCCGCACCTCGGTGCCGGGCAGCGGCTTGCCGACCGTGCCGGTGCGGTAGGCCTCGCCGGGGTTGACGAAGGACGCGGCCGAGGACTCGGTCAGGCCGTAGCCCTCCAGGATGTGGACGCCCGCACCGGCGAAGAAGTAGCCGATCTCGGGGGCCAGCGCGGCGGAGCCGGAGACACAGGCCCGCAGCCGGCCGCCGAAGGCCTCGCGCAGCTTGCTGTAGACGAGGGTGTCGGCGACCTTGTGCTTGGACGAGAGGCCGAACGGCACGGACGCCACACCGGTCCTGCGGAAGTTGTCCTGGCTGACCTTGGCGTACTCGCGCGCGACCCCGGCCGCCCACTGGAAGATCTTGTACTTGGCGGCGCCACCGGCCCGCGCCTTCGCGGCGACCCCGTTGTAGACCTTCTCGAAGATGCGCGGCACGGCGGCCATGTAGGTCGGCTGCACGACCGGCAGATTCTCGATGATCTTGTCGACGCGGCCGTCCACGGCCGTGACGTGCCCGGCCTCGATCTGCCCGCTGATCAGCACCTTGCCGAAGACGTGGGCGAGCGGCAGCCACAGGTACTGCACGTCGTCCGGGCCGATGAGCCCGGTCGCCGACATGGCCTTCGCCATGTACGCCCAGTTGTCGTGCGGGAGGCGGACGCCCTTGGGGCGGCCGGTGGTGCCGGAGGTGTAGATGAGGGTGGCGAGCTGGTCCTTGTGGATCGCGCCGACGCGCTCCTTCACCACCTCCGGGTTCTTCTCCAGGTAGGCGGCGCCGCGCGCCTCCAGGTCCTCCAGGGTGAGCAGCCAGCCGTCGGGGTCGGCGGCGTCCGGCTCGACGCCGGTCGCGTCGACCACGACGACATGGCGCAGCTCGGGCAGGTCGGCCCGGCGCTCGCGCGCCTTGGCGAGCTGGGCGGCGTCCTCGGCGATGAGCACCTTCGACTCGGAGTCGGAGAGGATGAACGCCGACTCCTCGGCGTTGGTCTGCGGGTAGACGGTGGTGGTCGCCGCGCCGGCGCACATGATGCCGAGGTCGGCGAGGATCCACTCGACCCGGGTCGAGGCGGCGAGCGCCACCCGCTCCTCGGCCCGCACACCCAGCTCGACGAGTCCGGCGGCGATCGCGTAGACCCGCTGTGCGGCCTGCGCCCAGCTGAGCGACTTCCACTCGTCCGGGGCCGGGCCTGCGGCCGCGGGCACCGGGTAGCGATAGGCCTCGGCATCAGGTGTGGCGGCCACGCGCTCCAGGAAGAGAGACGCCACGGAAGGCGGCCGGTTCTCGATCAGGGTCTGTGTGTCGCTCACGACGTCCTCCGGGGCCCGCGGCTGTTGAAACGCGGCTTGTTTAACTGGCGAGTAACCATTGAGCAGTGATCAGGGTAAGGGCCACTGCCCCGGTGCGTAAGGGGCTCCGGCCTCCGACTTCACCGAGGACCACCCCATCCGTACCTGCCCACACAGGGCCCACACAAAAGCGGTGGGCCCGACACGCCTGTGCGTGCCGGGCCCACCGCTTTTGTCCGCCGGGACTGCTCCGGTGACTACTTCTTGCTCTTGCCGCCGCTGTCGTCGCTGGACAGGACCGCGATGAAGGCTTCCTGCGGAACCTCCACGGAACCGACCATCTTCATCCGCTTCTTGCCCTCCTTCTGCTTCTCGAGGAGCTTGCGCTTACGCGAGATGTCACCGCCGTAGCACTTGGCGAGGACGTCCTTGCGGATGGCGCGGATGGTCTCGCGGGCGATGACCCGGGAGCCGATGGCCGCCTGGATCGGCACCTCGAAGGCCTGCCGCGGGATCAGCTCGCGCAGCTTGGCGACGAGCCGCACACCGTAGGCGTAGGCCTGGTCGCGGTGGGTGATCGCGGAGAAGGCGTCCACCTTGTCGCCGTGCAGCAGGATGTCGACCTTCACCAGGTGCGCGGTCTGCTCGCCGGTGGGCTCGTAGTCGAGCGAGGCGTAGCCCCGGGTCTTGGACTTCAGCTGGTCGAAGAAGTCGAAGACGATCTCGGCGAGCGGCAGCGTGTAGCGGATCTCGACGCGGTCCTCGGAGAGGTAGTCCATGCCGAGCAGGGTGCCGCGCCGGGTCTGGCACAGCTCCATGATCGAGCCGATGAACTCGGACGGCGCGAGGATGGTGGCGCGCACGACCGGCTCGTAGACCTTGTCGATCTTCCCCTCGGGGAACTCGCTCGGGTTGGTGACGATGTGCTCGGCACCGTCCTCCATGTCGACGCGGTAGACCACGTTCGGCGCGGTGGCGATCAGGTCGAGCCCGAACTCGCGCTCCAGACGCTCACGGATCACGTCGAGGTGCAGCAGCCCGAGGAAGCCGACGCGGAAGCCGAAGCCGAGCGCGGCCGAGGTCTCCGGCTCGTAGACCAGCGCCGCGTCGTTGAGCTGGAGCTTGTCGAGGGCGTCGCGCAGCTCGGGGTAGTCCGAGCCGTCGAGCGGATACAGGCCCGAGAAGACCATCGGCTTCGGGTCCTTGTAGCCGCCGAGGGCCTCCTCGGCGCCCTTCTGCTGGCTGGTGATGGTGTCACCGACCTTGGACTGCCGGACGTCCTTCACACCGGTGATCAGGTAACCGACCTCACCGACGCCGAGCCCGTCGGCGGCCAGCATCTCCGGCGAGTTCGTACCGATCTCCAGCAGCTCGTGCGTGGCGCCGGTGGACATCATCCGGATCCGCTCGCGCTTGTTGAGCTGGCCGTCGACGACACGGACGTAGGTGACGACACCGCGGTACGAGTCGTAGACCGAGTCGAAGATCATCGCGCGGGCCGGGGCGTCCTTCACGCCGACCGGCTGCGGGATCTCGGCGACGACCTTGTCGAGCAGCGCCTCGACGCCCATGCCGGTCTTCGCGGAGACCTTGAGCACGTCCTCGGGCTGGCAGCCGATGAGGTTGGCCAGCTCCTCGGAGAACTTCTCGGGCTGGGCGGCCGGCAGGTCGATCTTGTTGAGCACCGGGATGATCTTGAGGTCGTTCTCCATCGCCAGGTACAGGTTGGCGAGAGTCTGCGCCTCGATGCCCTGCGCGGCGTCGACGAGCAGGACCGTCCCCTCGCACGCGGCGAGCGACCGCGACACCTCGTACGTGAAGTCCACGTGGCCCGGGGTGTCGATCATGTTGAGGATGTGCGTATTGCTCTTGTCGTGGGTCGGGGCCCACGGGAGACGCACCGCCTGGGACTTGATCGTGATGCCGCGCTCGCGCTCGATGTCCATCCGGTCGAGGTACTGAGCACGCATCTGCCGCTGCTCGACAACGCCGGTCAGCTGGAGCATCCGGTCGGCGAGCGTGGACTTGCCGTGGTCGATGTGCGCGATGATGCAGAAATTGCGGATCAGAGCCGGGTCGGTACGGCTCGGCTCGGGCACATTCTTAGGGGTCGCGGGCACGCAGGGTCCTGTCTCTTGAGGCGCCGTTTGCCTCAGGTCGGCCTCGGTTGGGATCGATACGTAGCTTCCATGGTCCCATGGCCGGGGCACTGGGACCGGTTTGGGCCGGTGGGAGTACGGCTGGTACCGTGGTCAGCTGTGTCTCATGCCCTCTCAGCGCGAGGCACACACTCAGAGAAAATCACCGGTACGGGTCCTTCACCGGCCCCGTGCCTGAACCTGCAAAGGCTCATTTCGTGGCGAACATCAAGTCCCAGATCAAGCGGAACAAGACCAACGAGAAGGCCCGGCTGCGCAACAAGGCCGTCAAGTCCTCTCTGAAGACCGCGATCCGCAAGGCCCGCGAGGCCGCTGCCGCGGGTGACACCGCGAAGGCCACCGAGTTCCAGCGCGCTGCCGCGCGTCAGCTCGACAAGGCCGTCGCCAAGGGCGTCATCCACAAGAACCAGGCCGCCAACAAGAAGTCGGCGCTTGCTTCGAAGGTCGCTTCCCTCCAGGGCTGAACCTGACCTGATCTGTACCCGGTAGGACCCGGGCGGGCCCTCTCTCATCCGCCCCCGACCGGCCCCCGAGCCCACACGCGACTGCGTTCGCCACGCGGGTGTGGGTTCACCCAGAGCGTGACCAAAGGCCCCGCCCTTCTTGGCTGAGAAGGGCGGGGCCTTTGGCTTTTCTGATTTCAGCCTGCCGGCGTTTGAGGACGAGGCCGAAGGCCGACAGGGGGGGTCTGGGGGCGCAGCCCCCAGGGACGGCCCCCGCGATGACCGGCTAACGCCCCCGCGCCCGCGCGGCCCCGGCCACGGCGACAACGGCTTTCTCCAGGGCGTACTCGGGATCGTCCCCGCCCCCCTTGACCCCGGCATCCGCCTCGGCGACGGCCCGCAACGCCAAGGCGACCCCGTCCGGAGTCCACCCCCGCATCTGCTGCCGCACCCGATCGATCTTCCACGGCGGCATCCCCAGCTCCCGGGCAAGATCCGCCGGCCGCCCCCCACGCGCGGAGGACAGCTTCCCGATGGCCCGCACCCCCTGCGCCAGCGCACTGGTGATCAGCACCGGCGCGACCCCGGTGGCCAGCGACCACCGCAACGCCTCCAGCGCCTCCGCGGCCCGCCCCTCCACGGCCCGGTCGGCCACGGTGAAGCTGGACGCCTCGGCCCGCCCGGTGTAGTAGCGCGCGACGACGGCCTCGTCGATGGTCCCCTCGATGTCGGCGACGAGCTGCGCGGAGGCGGACGCCAGCTCCCGCAGATCGCTGCCGAGAGAGTCGACGAGCGCCTGGCACGCCTCGGGCGTGGCCGAACGGCCGAGCGTGCGGAACTCCGAGCGCACGAACGACAGCCGGTCCGCGGGCTTGGTCATCTTCGGGCAGGCGACTTCCCGCGCGCCCACCTTGCGGGCCGCGTCGAGCAGCCCCTTGCCCTTGGCGCCACCGGCGTGCAGCAGGACGAGCGTGATCTCCTCGACGGGCGAGGCGATGTACGCCTTCACGTCCTTGACGGTGTCCGCCGACAGGTCCTGCGCATTGCGTACGACGACGACCTTGCGCTCGGCGAACAGCGACGGGCTCGTCAGCTCCGCGAGCGTCCCGGGCTGCAACTGATCGGGGGTGAGGTCGCGGACATCCGTGTCGGCGTCGGCGGCCCGGGCAGCGGCCACCACCTGCTGCACCGCGCGGTCGAGCAGCAGGTCCTCCTGGCCCACCGCGACGGTGAGCGGGGCGAGGGGATCATCGTTTGCAGTCTTCCTGGCCATCGCGGTCAAGCATCCCACGCGCCACCGACAACCCGGCCCGCCCGGCCCACCCACCAAAGCCGGGATCGGGAATCAGCGGCCGGTGCTCAGGGAGCCTCCAGCCACCCGTCCCACTCCCCCGCGAACCCGTCCAGCTCTCCGGGATCGAGCCGCCCGTCGGGGTCCTCCACGACCACCAGCCACTGGGCGTCCTCGGCGTCGTCCTCACCGGCCAGCGCGTCCCGTACGAGCTGCGGCTCCTCGGCCACACCGAAACGGTCGCCGAGTGCTTCGGCGGCCTCCTCCGCCGCGTCGCGGTCGGGCAGCACCAGCACGTGTCTCACATCGCTCACGCCACCATCTTCGGCCACCCGCGCCCCGGATCGGTCCTCGGGGACCACGATCAGTCCTTGGGCACGATCTGCACGTCGAGCTCGATGCGGACACTGGAGCCGACGACGGCGATGCCGCGCGCCAGCATCGTCTGCCAGCTGACGGTGAAGTCGTCCCGGTGCAGTTCGGTGGTGGCCCGGCAGGCGGCGCGGGTCTCGCCCTCCATGCCGTTGCCGATCCCCAGGTACTCGGCGTCGAGCGTGACCGTGCGGGTCACGCCGTGCAGCGAGAGCGCGCCGGTGATCGCCCAGCGGCTGCCGCCCTTGTGCACGAAGCGGTCGCTGTAGAACTCCAGGGTCGGGAAGCGGTCGACGTCGAGGAAGTCGGCGGACCTGAGGTGGTCGTCGCGCATCTTCACGTTCGTGTCGATGGACGACGCGTCGATGACCACGTGCATCGCGGACTGCTCGACGCGGTCGGCGATCCGCAGTGCGCCGGCGAAGGTGTTGAACCGGCCGTGGACCCGGGCGAGCCCGATGTGCCGCGCCGTGAACGCGATCGAGGAGTGCGTCGGCTCGATCTCCCACTCGCCGGACTTGGGCAGCTGGGGCGGCGGCGCGACCTGGAGCGTGACATCACCGAGCGAGGCGTGCGCGTTCTCGGCGACGGTGGCGCTGACCCGGTAGGGCGCGAACCCCTCGGCCGAGACGGCGAGCCGGTAGTCCCCGGCGGGCACGGCCGCCATGAACGAGCCGTACGGGTCGGTCCCGCCGCTCACCACCTTGCGCCCCATCGCGTCGCTGACCGCGAACTCGGCGCCGCGCACCGGCTCGTTGACCGGGTCGAGGACCCGGCAGCTCAGGACGCCCGCGCTGGGCGGGACCGTCACCGCCGCCAAGGGATTTGCCCGTTGAGCCCGGTTCGTACGGTTTCCCAGCCTGCGGCCGAACATGAACTACCCACCCCAGTACGCCTTGACGAGTGTCGTCACTTCTTCAACGAAGAAGCATTCGACCACCGTTGCGGCATTCGAGGCAACACGGGCCCATTTCTACTCACGGGTAGCATTTGGGCGACCGCGAACCGGTGCCGGTCTTCGCTTCCTGCACGCTCGAACCACCTGTCCGCCGTGCCGGGTTCACCGGTCCAACGCCGTCGGCGCCGTCAGGGTCCGCCGTGCGCCACCTCCAGACCGGCTCCGCCCCGCGCCCCGGACCCGCCGCTCACGACGGCGATCGCTCCGTCCCGGTCCGTCCGCAGCACGGCGGTCCCCTGCGCCCGCAGCGCCGCCATGGTCCGCGGAGCCGGATGCCCGTACGGGTTGCCGGCCCCCGCGCTGATCAACGCGAGCCGGGGCGCGACCCGCCGCAGCAGCCCCGGATCCTGGTAGGCCGAACCATGGTGGGCGACCTTCAGCACGTCCACCCGGGACAGCCCGGCGCCCGCGCCGCTCCTCGTCAGCGCCCGCTGCGCGGCCGGTTCGAGGTCGCCGAGCAGCAGCAGGGTTAGCCCGCCGGTCCGCACCAGCAGCGTGACGCTCGCGTCGTTCGGCCCGTCCGGACCGGGCCCGGGACCCGGTGGCGGCCACAGCACCTGCCAGTCGAGCGGTCCCGCTCTGCGCCGCTCCCCCGCCACCGCCCGGACCATTGTGAGTCCGTGCGCCGCAGCGAGCCGCCGGACGAAGACGGCCTGATCCGCCGGCTCCGCGAACCCCGTGGTCTCGATCGCCCCGACCGACCGCCCCCGCAGCACCCCCGGCAGGCCCGCCACATGGTCCGCGTGGAAGTGCGTGAGCAGCACCAACGGGATCTTGGTGATGCCCAGCGCGCGCAGACACCGGTCGACGCGCACCGGGTCGGGCCCGGCGTCCACCACGATCCCGGCATCCGGCCCGGCGGCGAGCACCAGCGCATCCCCCTGCCCGACGTCGCACATCACCAGCCGCCAGCCCGGCGGCGGCCAGCCCGTGATCACCCGGGTCAGGGGCGCGGGCTGCACCACGACCAGCAGGAGCAGCAGCGCACATGCCCCGCAGACCCACGCGGACCTGAGCGCTCTGCGCCCCACGACGACCAGCAACGCCGTGCCGACCGCGAGCAGCGCTCCCCCGCGCCAGCCGCCCGGCCAGTCCACACCGCTGCCCGGCATCGCGGCTCCCGTCCGCGCGATCCCGGCGATCCAGCCCGCGGGCCAACTCGCGCACCAGGCGCAGAACTCCGCCACGGGCATCGCGACCGGCGCCGCCGCGAGCGCCGCGAACCCCAGCACGGTCGCGGGCGCGACGGCGAACTCCGCCAGCAGATTGCACGGCACCGCCACCAGGCTCACCCGCGCCGCGAGGACGGCGACGACGGGCGCGCACACGGCCTGGGCGGCGGCCGCCGCGCCGAGCGCCTCGGCGAGCCGCCCCGGCACCCGGCGTGCGCGCAGGGCCGCGCTCCAGCGCGGGGCGAGGGTGAGCAGCGCACCGGTGGCGAGCACCGACAGCAGGAACCCGTAACTCCGCGCCAGCCAGGGGTCGTAGAGGACGAGCAGCAGCACGGCCGTGGCCAGGGCGGGGATCAGGGATCTGCGGCGTCCCGTGGCGACGGCGAGCAGCGCGATCAGCCCGCACGACGCCGCCCGCAGCACGCTCGGCTCGGGCCTGCACACGACGACGAAGCCGAGCGTCAGCCCACCGCCGAGCACCGCGGTCGTCCGGAGCGGCAGGCCGATCCGGGGCGCGAGTCCCCGTCTCTCCACGAGGTGCGCGGTGCCCGGCGGCCCGATCAGCAGCGCCAGCAGGATCGTGAAATTCGCTCCGCTGACAGCGGTCAGGTGGAGCAGATCGGTCGCCTCGAACGCCGCGTGCAGCTCCGGCGTGACCCGCGCCGTGTCCCCCACGACGAGACCGGGCAGCAGGGCGCGGGCGTCCGCGGGCAGCCCGTCCGTCGCCCGCCGCAGCCCCGCGCGCAGAGCGCCGGCCAGCCGCTGCGGGCCGCTCGGCGCGCCCACCACGTGAGGCCGCTCGCCCAACCGGACGCGCAGCACGGCCGCGACCCGGTCGCCGCCGGTCAGGGGCGGCGCGAGCGAGCCCGTGACCCGCAGCCGGGTGGTCGGCAGCCGGGACAGCCAGGGGCTGCCGCGCGGCCCGGCGCTCGGGTCAGCGCTCCGGTCGACCGCTGCCGCCCGGGGCGAGTCCGCGATGACCAGCACCGGTGCCCGGGTCCGGTACACCGTGCCGTCCGGCGCCGTGACCCGCACCATGTCCGCCTCGACGAGCACGGCGGCCGGCGCGGCGTGGTCCCCGCTGATCCGCGGCCGGGTGAGCCGGGGATCGGAGGTGATCTCCACCTCGGCGTCGACCCGGGCGTACCGGGCCGCGAGGTCCGGTACCGGGCCACGGCGCAGGTCGGCTCCGTGCAGGCCCGCCGAGGCGGCTGCCGCGGCGGTGCAGAGGAGAAGCAGCGCGGCGGAGGGGCTCCGCCAGGCGCGGGGTTCGTGGGGTGCCGGGCGGCCCTGGTATGTGGATCGGTGCGGGGCGTGTGTGGCTGGGCGCGCAGTTCCCCGCGCCCCTCCGGTTCGGGCCGCGATCAGTAGCCCCGCGCCGACGAGTGCGCACACCGTGGCCACCGCTGCCGCCCACCACCCCGGGGCCGTCAGCAGCAGTGCCGTCGTCGCCCAGGCCGCCAGCGCGGGCGGGACCAGTCTCAGGTCGACGGGATCCTCTTGGCGGGCGTCGCTCTGCTCGGCGCCGGTCATGGCCGGACCAGATTCTGCAGGTCCTCGAAGCGCCGGTCCCCGATGCCGTTGACCTCGCGCAGTTCGTCCACGGAGCGGAAGCCGCCGTGCTCGGTGCGGTAGTCGATGATGTGCTGGGCCAGCACCGGGCCGACGCCGGGCAGGGTGTCGAGCTGTTCCACACTCGCGGTGTTGAGGCCGATCGGCCCGGCGGGCGGAGCAGCGGCGGCAGAGCTTCCGCCCGGGGCGCCGCTCCCCACCGGCGGGGCCGCACCGGCCGCCACCGGCTCACCCACCAGGACCTGCTCGCCGTCGGTCAGCAGGCGCGCCCGGTTGAGCCCCGCCGTGTCCGCGCCGGGACGGACTCCACCGGCCGCCCGCAGCGCGTCCGCGACCCGGGCCCCGGCGGGCAGTCGCTGGATGCCGGGGCGGCGCACCTTCCCGGCGACGTCCACGACGATCCCCGTGCCACCCGTCGGCGTCGACCCGGATTCGGGACCGGGCGCAGGCGAGGGAACGGGGTCGACGCCCTCCCCGGCCACCGCCGGAGCCGCCGCCCGCACCGTCTCGGGGGCCCGCACCGGCTGCGTACGCCCCGCCCAGAAGTGCTGAACGGCGAAGAGCGCGGCGACACAGAGGACCACGACAAGCGCCAGCGCGCCCCGCCGCTCGACACCGCAGCGGGCCTGCACCCACAGCGGCAGCCGGTCACGCACGGCCAGAGCGGCCCGCTCCCTCCACGACGAGGGCCTGGTCTCCGGCGCGGGCGCCTCCGGCACAGGATCCCGCACCGAGGGACCGTCCCGGCCCGGCGGCGCGAACAAGGCCTCCGCCCGCAGCCGCGTCTCCTCCTCGGCCCCGCCGCGAACGCCCCCGTACCGCACGCGACGCCGGGTCTGTCGCCGCTCGCGGGCGCGGCTGTCGGACGCGGGCCCGCGCCCCGGCCCGCTGGATGCCCGAGCCGCTGACGGTGCCGATGCCTGTGCTGTCCTGGACAGTGATCGAAGTGCCATGTCCGAGACGGTAGGCACCGCACGACAAACGAGTGGATCTTGCTCAATTCCCGGGGACAACAAGCCAGTTGTGGAAAACTCCGTCACCCACACCGGCTACATCGGGGCTATGTCCGAGCTATGTCCGAGCTACGCCCGAGGCGAGACCACCGCGCCGAGCAACCCCGGCCCCGTATGCGCCCCGATCACCGCTCCGACCTCGCTGACGTGCAGCTCGCCGAGGCCCGGCACCCGCTCGCGCAGCCAGTCCGCCAGGGCCTCCGCCCGCTCCGGTGCCGCCAGGTGGTGCACGGCGATGTCGACCTGGCCGCTGCCCGCCCGCTCGGCGACGATCTCCTGGAGCCGCGCGATCGCCTTGGACGCCGTACGGACCTTCTCCAGGAATTCGATGCGGCCGCCATCGAGCTGCAACAGCGGCTTGACCGCGAGCGCCGAGCCGAACAGGGCCTGCGCGGCCCCGATCCGCCCGCCGCGGCGCAGATAGTCCAGGGTGTCGACGTAGAAGTACGCGGAGGTGCCCGCGGCCCGCTTCTCCGCCGCGGTGACCGCTTCGTCGACGGTGCCGCCCGCGTCGGCCGTCTCCGCCGCGGCGAGCGCACAGAAGCCGAGCGCCATGGCGACCATCCCGGTGTCCACCACCCGCACCGGGACCGGCGCCTGACGTGCGGCGAGGACCGCCGCGTCGTAGGTTCCGGAGAACTCGGCCGACAGGTGCAGCGAGATGATGTCGGTGGCGCCGGACTCGGCGACCTTGCGATAGGTCTCGGCGAACAGCTCGGGGCTGGGTCTCGACGTCGTCACCGGCCGGCGCTTCTGCAGCGCCTCGGCGAGCGAGCGAGCGGAGATCTCCGTGCCCTCTTCGAGCGCCCGGTCACCCAGGACCACGGTCAGCGGCACCGCCGTGATGCCGTGGCGCTCCATCGTCCGCTGCGGCAGGTAGGCCGTTGAATCGGTGACGATCGCGACATGGCGGGACATGCACCGGAGATTACCCGGCGAGGCCCGCCGTCGGCAGCCCGGCCCCCGGCGACCGGCGTCAGTCGGCCGCAGAGCGGCCGGGGATCAAGTCGTACTCTCCGGACGGGGTTTCTTCTGCCACGGATACACCGGTCGCACACCTGGCGGCGCGATCGCGGACCGGTCCGGCTTCTTCCTCCCGGCCGTGGCGGGCCCGGATCCACCGGCGCCCGACGCGTCCGGGGCGACCTCGGTCGTCCAGTGCCGCAGCGCCCCCGCCTCCACGTCGATCTGGGTCCGCAGCGCGTCCAGGTCGTCGCTCGCGAACCGGCTGGCCCGGTCGCGGGCCGCGTGCCGCAGGGCGTCGGCGGACTGGGCGATCTGCTCGGTACGGGCCCGCAGCTCCGGCAGGAGACGCGCGACCTGCGCCTTGTCGGGCTCGCTCTCCAGACGCTTCAGCTCGCCGTCCAGCTCGTGCCCGTGCGCGCTCAGCCGCGCGAAGAGGCCGAGGGACTCCTTGAGGGACTCGTCCTCGGTCACGCGCGCGTGCAGCGCGTCCTGCGTGGCGCGCATGGAGCCGCGCAGCCTCAGCCGCAGCTGGGCCAGCTCGCTGGCCGCTCCGGGCTGGAAGCTCTTGGCCCGCAGGGTGGTGTCCTCCACGGTCCTGCGCGCCTGCGCCACCGTGCGGTCCACTCCGCGCTTGGCCGCGCCGACCGCCTTCACCGTCGCGTACGCGCCGAGGGCGATGAACGCGATGAAGATCAGCGCCACGATCACCAGCACAGCTTCCACGGCGCTCCTCCGATTCGTCCGCCCGCCCCGTCCGACCCTTCGGACCCGTTCTCCCACCGTAAACGGACCGGGCAGGCCAGGGGTTCCAGCGGAACCCCCAACCTGCCCGTAGGGAACAACCCTGAGTGCCTTACGCGGGCACGATGTTCACCAGCTTCGGCGCCCGCACGATCACCTTGCGGATACCGGCGCCGTCCAGCGCCGCGACGACCTTCTCGTCGGCCAGGGCGATCTTCTCCAGCTCCTCGTCGGAGATCGACGGGGAGACCTCCAGGCGCGCCTTGACCTTGCCCTTGATCTGGACGACGCAGGTCACGGCCTCGTCGACCACGTAGGCCGGGTCGGCGACGGGGAAGTCCTGGTGGACGACCGAGTCGGTGCGGCCCAGCTTGCGCCACAGCTCCTCGGCGACGTGCGGGGCCAGCGGCGCGACCAGCAGCACCAGACGCTCGGCGACCGAGCGCGGCAGCGCGCCGCCCGCGTACGACTTGACCAGGTGGTTGTTCAGCTCGGTGACCTTGGCGATGGCGGTGTTGAACCGCATCCCCTCCAGGTCGCCGCGGACGCCATCGATCGCCTTGTGCAGGGCGCGCAGCGTGGCCTCGTCGATGTCCGCCTCGGCGGCGTCGGCGACGGTGACCTCACCGGTCGTCTCGTCGACGATGTTGCGCCACAGGCGCTGCAGCAGCCGGAACTGGCCGACCACCGCGCGCGTGTCCCACGGCCGCGACACGTCCAGCGGACCCATCGCCATCTCGTACAGGCGCAGCGTGTCCGCGCCGTACTCCTCGCAGATCTCGTCCGGCGTGACGGCGTTCTTCAGGGACTTGCCCATCTTGCCCAGCAGCCGGGAGACCTTCTCGCCCTGGTAGTAGTACGCGCCGTCGCGCTCCTCCACCTCGGCGGCGGGCACGGCGATACCGCGCGCGTCCCGGTAGACGAAGGCCTGGATCATGCCCTGGTTGAACAGCTTGTGGAACGGCTCGGCCGACGAGATGTGGCCCAGGTCGAACAGCACCTTCGACCAGAAACGCGCGTACAGCAGGTGCAGCACGGCGTGCTCGGCGCCGCCCACGTACAGGTCGACACCGCCGGTCGGCTGACCCTCGCGCGGGCCCATCCAGTACTGCTCGACGGCCGGGTCGACCAGCCGCTCGCTGTTGTGCGGGTCCAGGTAGCGCAGCTCGTACCAGCACGACCCGGCCCAGTTGGGCATGGTGTTGGTCTCGCGGCGGAACGGGCGCGGGCCGCGGCCGTCGCCCAGGTCCAGGGTGACGTTGACCCAGTCCTGGTTGCGCGACAGCGGCGTCTCGGGCTCGGTGTCGGCGTCGTCCGGGTCGAAGGTGCGCGGGGTGTAGTCGTCGACCTCCGGCAGCTCCAGCGGCAGCATCGACTCGGGCAGCGGGTGGGCGATGCCGTCCTCGTCGTAGACGATCGGGAAGGGCTCGCCCCAGTAGCGCTGACGGCTGAACAGCCAGTCGCGCAGCCGGAAGTTGACCGTGCCGTGGCCGATGCCCTTGCGCTCCAGCCACTCGGTCATCCGGGCCTTGGCGTCGGCGACGCCCAGGCCGTCCAGCGCGACCTCGTCGTTCGAGGAGTTGACCAGCGCCGCCTCGTAGGCGACGAAGGCGTCGTCCCACGTCGAGGTGTCGGTGCCGCGGTCGTCCGACGGCTGGACCACGCACCGCATGGGCAGCTCGAAGGCGCGCGCGAACGCGAAGTCGCGGGCGTCGTGCGCCGGGACGGCCATGATCGCGCCGGTGCCGTAGCCCATCAGCACGTAGTCGGCGATGAAGACCGGGACCTGCTCGCCGCTGACCGGGTTGATCGCGTACGCACCCGTGAAGACGCCGGTCTTGTCCTTGGCCTCGGCCTGACGCTCGACGTCCGACTTGGAGGCGGCCTGCTTGCGGTAGGCGGCGACGGCCTCGGCGGGCGTCGCGTGGCCGCCCGTCCACACGTCGTGGGTGCCCTCGGGCCAGGCGGCGGGGGTGATCTTCTCCACCAGGTCGTGCTCGGGGGCCAGCACCATGTAGGTGGCGCCGAACAGGGTGTCCTGGCGGGTCGAGAAGACGGTGATGACGTCGTCGCGGTTCGCGGAGGCGGCGTCGAAGCCGAAGTCGATCCGGGCGCCTTCGGAGCGGCCGATCCAGTTGCGCTGCTGCAGCTTGATCGCCTCGGGCCAGTCCAGGCCGTCCAGGTCGTCGATCAGGCGGTCCGCGTAGGCGGTGATGCGCATGTTCCACTGGCGCAGCTTGGCCTTGAAGACGGGGAAGTTGCCGCGCTCGGAGCGGCCGTCGGCGGTGACCTCCTCGTTGGCCAGGACGGTGCCCAGGCCCGGCGCCCAGTTCACGGGCGCGTCGGAGGCGTACGCCAGGCGGTACTCGCCCAGGACGTCGGCGCGCTCGGCCTCGCTCAGCGCGGACCAGGAGCCGCCGCCGGGAACCGCGCGCTCACCGGTCGCGAACTGCTGGACCAGGTCGGCGATCGGACGGGCCTTCTTCAGCTCGTCGTCGTACCAGGAGTTGAAGATCTGCAGGAAGATCCACTGCGTCCACTTGTAGTACTCCGGGTCGATCGTGGCGAACGACCGGCGCTTGTCGTGCCCCAGGCCCAGGGCGCGCAGCTGCGCCTTCATGTTCTCCATGTTGGCCTCGGTCGACGTGCGCGGGTGGGTGCCCGTCTGCACGGCGTACTGCTCGGCCGGCAGGCCGAACGCGTCGAAGCCCAGGGTGTGCAGCACATTGTGGCCGTTCATGCGCTGGAAGCGCGCGAAGACGTCCGTGGCGATGTAGCCCAGCGGGTGGCCGACGTGCAGGCCCGCACCCGAGGGGTACGGGAACATGTCCATGATGAACTTCTTCGGGCGGGCGGCGACGGCCCTGGCCTCGTCGGTCTCCCCGGCCAGGTCACCGCTCGGGTTCGGCGCCTCGTACGTGCCGTGCTCGTCCCAGAAGTCCTGCCAGCGTGCCTCGATGTCGGCGGCCATGGCCGCCGTGTAGCGGTGCGGCGCGACCGCCGCCTCGGAAGGGGCGGCGGTGTTCGTCTCGCTCATGATCCTCAAAGCTCCATCGATCGTCTCTGCCTGCGGCCCGCTCACGGAAATGAAAAAGCCCCTCGCACAGGAGGGGACGCCGCGCCGATTCCGACCTCACGCCTGGGGCGGGTCGGGACTGATCAGCGCGGCTCACTAAGCAGAAGGCGTACGGCACGCATGGCGTCAGGGTACCGCAGCCCCCGCAGGAGCCGCGACGGGCTTCCGCGCGCCCCGTGGGACACCCCGGGTTACTCCGCGTACCACCCTCTATCGGGGCAACACAAATACCAGGCTTCCTCTAGATAACGGCGAGATAACTCAAACCTCGTACTGGCTGGTATGCGGCGACCTAGAGTGCGGGCTGTGGGTCCACTGTGCCGAACCTTTCGGAGTCGCCCCCATGAACCCTCGAACCCCTCACATACTGAACTCGCCCCGTAACGGGCGGAGTTCACGCACCACCGGTAAGAGCCGCCGCGCGACCACGGGGGTGTTCAGCGCGGCGGTGCTCCTGCTCGGCCCCCTGATCGTGGTCACGGGGAGCGACGTCTTCAGAGCGGCGCTCGACTTCACCACAGGGGTGCTGTCCCTGGTGTCGCTCTCGGCATCCGTCGTCTGGGGCCTGGTGGCCTCGGACCGGCTGTTCCTCACCTCGCGGCAGCGGCTGCTGTCCCAGGCCGTCCACCGGACCACGGCGGTCGCCTCGCTGGGCTTCCTGCTGCTGCACGTCAGCGTGAAGCTGGCGCTCGCGCACGTGACGCTCATCGGGGCGCTGATCCCCTTCGGCACGGGCGTCACCGGCAGCAGCGGCCTGATCGGCCTCGGGGTGCTCGCCGGACTGCTGATGGTCACGACCGGCGTCACCGGCGCGCTGCGCAGCTCCATGGCCTCCCCGGCCCGGCTCGCCGCCCGCTGGCGCGCGACCCACATGCTCGCCTATCCGGCCTGGTGCTTCGCCCTGATGCACGGCCTGTACGCGGGCCGGCCGCCGAAGACGTACGTGACCGTCCTGTACTGCCTGTGCCTGCTCGCGGTCGCCGGGGCCGTGGCCCTGCGGGCGGCGCCGAGGCCCGTGAAGGCCAGGGTGGCGGCCCGCATCCTCACCCTCCTCGACCGCGACACCCGCGGCCCGCGCGGGATGAGCGCGATGAGCGGCATGAGCAGCGCGGCCGAGCAGCCGCCCCGGCCGGCGAGCGGGACGCCGCCGCGCCCCGCGCCGCCCGACGCCGGTTTCGCGGCCGCCTACCGCGCCGTTTCTGCCACCCCGCGCGCGGAGGCGATCACCGAATCGATCCCCTACGTACAGGCGACGCCTTACGCGGCGCCCGCGGAACCGCCTCCGGCCATGAACCGCATGGACCCCATGGACGCCGCGGACACCCTGGATCCCCTGACGGCGCCCATGGACGCCGTCGAACCGCCCGCCACCCAGCGCTGGCCCGCCCCTTCGCCGCCGCCTCCGGCCGAGGCCCCGCCGTCCGCCTACGACCCCACGTACGACACGCCCTACGGAGGCGTGCCCCGGTACGAGGCCACCTATGGCAGCCCGTACGGAAACGACGCTCCCCATGGGACGTACGAAAACCCCGCACCGCCCCCCGACCCCTTCCAGCCACCGTCCTCCGGTGAGCCCTGGTCCACGCCCTACGGAGGACCGCAGTGAACACGGCACTGCCCGACGTCCCGGAAGTACGCGTCGTCGGCCTTCCCCAGCTGACCGCCGGGTTCGACCTGGTGGAGCGGCTCGACCTCGACATGCATCTGAAGGTGCACGGCCCGCTGGAGCCCATGGCGGGCGAGCAGTTGGCGCGGCTGGCCCAGGCCGTGTCGCTGCGCGGCCGGGGCGGCGCGGGCTTCCCGTTCGCCAAGAAGCTGCGCGCGGTCGCCGAGTCGGCGATCCGGCGCGGGGTGCGCCCCGTGGTCGTCGTCAACGGCAGCGAGGACGAACCGGCCTGCCGCAAGGACACGGTGCTGATCAACCGCGCCCCGCACCTGATCCTCGACGGCGCCCTGCTGGTCGCGGAGGCGCTCGGCGCGCGCACCCTCGTCGTCGGCGTGACCCGCGACTCCACCGAGGCCTCGATGCAGGCGGCCTTCGCCGAACGCGGCCTGACCAACCGGCGGGGCGCCCCGCTCCGCGCGCGCGTGCAGCGCAATCCGGTGCGCATGGTCACCGGGGAGTCCTCGGCGCTGATCCGCTCGGCGGACGGCGGACCGCCGATGCCGCCGGGCCGCAAGGTCCGCGCCTCGGACTCCGGGGTGGGCGGCGCGCCCACGCTGCTGTCGAACGCGGAGACCTTCGCGCAGCTCGCCATCGCCGCCCGCACGGGACCCGAGCGCTACTGCCGCACCGGCCTGCACGACGAGCCCGGCACGGTGCTGCTCACGCTCTCCGGCGCGGTCGCCCGCCCCATGGTCCTCGAAGTCCCCTCGGGCGTCCCGCTGCGATACGTCCTTCAGCTCGCCGGCGCCCCGCCGCTCCCCCAGGGCGTGCTCACGGGCGGCTATCACGGCAAGTGGCTGGACGGCGTCGGCGCACAGGACGCGATCGTCTCGCGGGCCTCCCTGGAGGCCTGTGGCGGTGCGCTGGGCGCGGGCGCGATCCTGCCGATCGGTCCCGACACCTGCCCGCTGGGCGAGGCCCTGAGGGTCGCGCAGTGGCTGGCGGCGGAGAGCGCGGGCCAGTGCGGGCCCTGCTACCTCGGGCTCCCGGCGGCGGCGCGCGGCCTGGAGGACGTCCTGAACGGCGGCGGCCCGACCGCCCTGGAGGCGCTGCGGGAGGTGACCCGCGCGGTGAAGCGCCGGGGCGCCTGCAAGCACCCCGACGGGTCGGCGGCGTTCATCGAGTCGACCATCTCGGCGTTCACCGACGACCTGGCCGCGCACGTGCTGGGCGCCGGATGCGGGCGGCCGGTGCGCGGGGTGCTGCCGCTGCACACCGAGGCACCCGCGAGCGCCGCTCCCAGCGGCAAGCGGCTCGCCGTCGACTGGACGCTGTGCCAGGGGCACGGCCTGTGCGCGGACATCGTGCCGGAGCTGATCCAGCTGGGCCCCGACGGCTTCCCCTCGGTCGCGGAGGCGGCGGTGCCGCGCTACTCGGAGGCGAACGCCGTGCGCGCCGTACGCCGCTGCCCGGCCCTCGCCCTGCGCATCGAGGGAGACCCCGCGGCGCTCCCGCCGCGCCCCGCGACACCGCCCGCGCTGCCACCGGGCCGCAGCCGCGCCCGCAGGTAGCCGGACCCACCGCCGGACACACACGGGCACACACGCACACGAAAGCGGGCCATCCGATTCGGATGGCCCGCTCTCAATTCCTGTGGAGCTAAGGAGAATTGAACTCCTGACCTCCTGCATGCCATGCAGGCGCTCTACCAACTGAGCTATAGCCCCTTGCGATGTACTGCCGTGGTGTCCTTCAGGTCTTCCCTGTCGGTTTCCCCGGCGGCGACGCCAACATTACACGGTCCCCTGGGTGCACCACCAAATCGTTTCCCATCTGCCCCACCTTGTTGGGAAAAGATCCTTATGGGGCCACTACGGTGCGTCCCGTGACCGCGCTCGTCCTGCCCCGTACCCACCGTCGTGTCTCCGTATCCCTGGGAGTCTGTGTTCTCTCCTTCGTGAGCTTCTGGATCGCCCAGCGCGCGGCTCACGTCTCGATGATCGATCTGCTCGTCTACCGGGCGGAGGGCGCGACCGTACGGGCGGGCGGCGACCTGTACGCGCTGCGGGCGACCCACGCCGGGCTGCCGACCACGTACCCGCCGTTCGCCGCGCTGCTGTTCACACCGCTGACCCTGCTGGACATCGCGTCCCTGCGGACAGCGGCGACGGCGCTGAATCTCGCCCTGCTCGTCGCGTTCGCCCACCTCTCCCTGCTGCTCGTGCGGCGGCACGCGCGCGTGGAGCACGCGTTGTGGGTGGCGGCGGGCGCCGTGTGGTGCGAACCGGTGTGGACCACCCTGCGCTACGGCCAGGTCAACCTGCTGCTCGCCGTGCTCGTCCTGTGGGACCTGACCCGGCGGCCCGGGCACCGGTGGGCCGGGGTGGGCATCGGGGTCGCCGCCGCGATCAAGCTGACCCCGGCACTGTTCGCGGTGTTCCTGTTCTGCACGGGGCTCGCGCTCGCGGCCACCCGGGGCGCGTGGCGGCCGTGGCTGCGCGCGGCGTGCGTGGCGGCCGGCACGTTCACCGGTGTCACGGCGCTGACGGCCGTGGTCCTGCCGTACGACTCGCGCCGCTTCTGGACCCGTACGGTCTTCGAGGCGAGCCGGGTCGGGCACGCCGAGGAGACCGCGAACCAGTCGCTGCGCGGTGTCCTGGCCCGGCTGCTGCACACCGACGACCCGGGCCTGTGGTGGGTCCTGGTGGCCGCCGCGGTGGGGGCGGCGGGCATCGCGGTGGCGGTCGCGGCGGCGCTGCGCGGACGGCAGGCGCTGGCCGTCGTGGTGTGCGCGACGACGGCGCTCCTGGTCAGTCCGGTCTCCTGGTCGCACCACTGGGTGTGGTGCGTACCGCTGATCCTGCTGACCTGGGAGGCGGGCCGCCGCCGCACCGCGGCCGTCCTCGGGCTGCTGTTCTGCTCGTACGCCCTGTGGTGGGTGCCGCACGGCGGGGGCCGCCCGGAACTGCACCAGAACGGCGCCGAGTTGCTCCTGTCGGCCCTCTACGTAGGAGCCAGCTGCGCCTTTCTGGCGCACGCCGGGGTCAGGCTCTGGCGAACGAGTAGAACCGCTTGAGCGTGCAGTGCTCGTCGAGGAGACGGCCGTAGATCGGCTCGCCCTCCAACTCGCGGTACGTCTCGATCGGGTCGCCTTTTATGATCAGCGCCCGCGCGCACTCCTCGCACCAGTACTGGTACTCGGGGTTGAGAGGCTCCATGTCGCGCACGATGGGCGTACCGCTGCCGCACCAGTCGCACTTCCTCCTGTGTGCACCCATCAATCAGCTCCAGCTGTGGCCGCAGGCCGTGCACACGTACGAGACCCCGCCGTTGTCACCCAGCATCTGGGCGACATGGGAGGAACCGCAGGACGGACAGTTGAGAAGCACCCGGGTGCCGCGCGAGGCGACCTCCTGGGCCGGGACACCGGGGGCGGGCGCGGACGGGAACGGGGGCTCGGCGGATATCGCTGTCTCACCGAGGAGGCGGTCGGCCTCCTCGTTGATGCTCGCGGGCATCGCGCACTCCCTCCCGTCGGGCCGTCTTCGTCGGTCGGACGCAGCCCCCTCCCGGCCGTCCGATTCTGCCACGGCCGGAGCAATACGGTCAGCGACGCCTGCGTACCAGTCCGGATACGGCGCCCACCAACGCCACCGTGGCCAGCGCGTACGCGCAGATCAGGAGCGCGTCCGAAGAGTTGTACGCCCCAGGGGCCCCCAGTGACTCAACGCGGCCGAGAAATAGTGTGCCGAAGGCGGCGACGCCGATCAGCATGCCGAGCTGGGTCATGGTGGTGAGCAGTCCGCTGGCGTCGGCCGCGTCCTCGGGCCGCACCGTCGCCAGGGCCCCGGTGAGCGTCGGGCCGAAGGCGAGCGAGAGCCCCGCGCCCATCGCCACGAAGGACAGTTGGAGCCCCGCACCGCCGTCGCCCCCGCCGTGCAGGGCGAGACCGGTGCCGAGCGCTCCCGCCGCCGCGAGTGCGAACCCGGCCGGGACCAGGGCCCGTTGCCACCGCGCCGGCCAGCGCCGCCAGGTCAGCCCCACGGCGCCGAACGCGACCGCGGTGGGGGCGACGGTCAGCCCGGCGCGCAGCGGGCCGTGGCCGAGGCCGCTCTGGAGGTGCAGGGTGAGCGCGAAGAGGTAACCCGCGTTCACGGCCATCACGGCGAGCACCCGGAAGACGGCCAGGCCGATGCCGGGCAGCCGCAGCACCCTCGGCACGATCAGCGGAGCCCCGCCGCGCCGGGCGAGAGCGGACTCGTAGCCGCAGAACAGGGCGAAGAGCACGACGGAGGACGCCAGGCAGAGCCAGGACCACAGCGGCCAGTCCTGCTCCTGGCCGAGCACCAGCGGCACGGTCAGCAGCGACACCGAGCCGCCGAGGAGCACCAGCCCCACCAGGTCGAGGCGGCGGCCCGCACCGCGCCCGGTGTCGGCGGGGAGCGCGCCCCGGCAGAGGACGAGGAGGGCCGCGCCGACGGGCACGTTCACCAGGAACGCCGCGCGCCAGCCGGTGCCGAACAGATCGGCGCCGACCAGCAGCCCGCCGAGCACCTGCCCGGCGGCGGCGCCCACCGCGAGCGTCGCCGAGTACAGGCCGAGCGCCCGGGTGCGGGCCTCCCCGGCGAAGTGCCGCTGGACGAGGCTGAGCACCTGCGGCACCAGCAGGGCCGCTCCGGCTCCCTGCACCATGCGGAAGGCGATCAGCTGGCCGCCGCTCTGCGCGAGGCCGCAGGCGAGCGAGGCCGCGGTGAACAGGGCGAGCCCGCCGAGCACGGCCCGCCGGTGCCCGAACAGGTCTCCCAGCCGGGCGCCGGTGATCAGCAGGACGGCGTACGTGATGGTGTATCCGGCGACGATCAGCTGCAACGCGGAGCCGGACGCGTGGAGTTCGGCGCGGACGGTGGGGGCGGCGACGTTCACGATGAACACGTCGAGGACCGCCATGAACTGCGCGGTCAGCACCACGGCGAGCAGCCGCCGGTCGCCGCGCGCGGGGCCGTTGTCCGTGCCGTTGTCAGCGGTGGGGGCTTTACTGGACACGGGAGTTGGGGACGGGGAATCTTCCGGGGCGGTTGTCGTCATGCCTGGAGCGTGACGGCGATCGGGCACGGGTCCCGAGAGCCCACTGATGCTGGTACCGGCACCACCCGGTTCGTGTCTTCCGGGTCCCGGCACGCGGGCACACGATGGGGGATGTGACGACGATGACCACGACGGAGCGGACCACGGGCGGGCCACAGGACCGCCGCAGGCCGGAGCTGGCCGCCTTCCTGCGCAGCCGCCGCGCCAGGGTCTCCCCGCAGGACATGGGGATGCCGGCGGGCCCGCGGCGGCGCACGCCCGGGCTGCGCCGCGAGGAGGTCGCCCAGCTCTCCGGCGTCGGCGTCACCTGGTACACCTGGCTGGAGCAGGGACGCCCGATCAATGCCTCGCCCCAGGTCCTGGACGCGGTCGCGCGCACCCTGCGGCTCGACCGGCCGGAGCGCGAGCACCTGTACCACCTGGCGGACGTGGCGTTCGCGCCCGCGCACGAGGACGCCGGGCGGTCGGTGGGCCCGCAGGTGCAGGGCATCCTCGACTCGCTCGCCCCGCTGCCCGCGGTCGTCTACAACGCCCGGTTCGACCTGCTGGCGACCAATGCCCCCTACCGGTCGCTGTTCATCGTCGTCCCCACCCCGCCGCCCCGGGTCCCGAACGCGCTGCGGACGCTCTTCCTGGCCCCCGAGGGGACCTGTCCCCTGGTGAACCGGGAGGCGGAGCTGCCGGTGATGGTGGCGACCCTGCGCTCCGGCTACGGACGGCATGTGGGCGAGCCCGCCTGGGAGGGCTTCATCGGCGAGCTGGCGGCGGCCAGTCCCTTCTTCGCCGGGCTCTGGGAGAGCGGCGACGTGGTGCCTCCGGGCTCCCGCGTGAAGACCTTCCGGTGCGACGGGGCACCGGGCGAGCTGCGGATGACGTCGACGTCCCTGTCGATCGACGGGATGCCGGAGTGCCGGATCGTCGTCTACTCGCCCGCGGACGACGCCACCCGCGCTTATCTGGACAAGGATCGGGACATAGAAAAATCCCGCCCCTGACGGGACGGGATTTCTTTCTGTGGAGCTAAGGAGAATTGAACTCCTGACCTCCTGCATGCCATGCAGGCGCTCTACCAACTGAGCTATAGCCCCTTGCTTTCATTCGGTTTCCGGCCGGTTTCCCGGGCGGCCCGAACAAGAAGAACTCTAGCCTGCGACCTGCCAGAAAGTGAAATCCGGCCCCCGCGCCCCGGGGACCGGCCGGATCAGTCGTCGTCGCCGAGGACCGGCTCCGGCAGGGTGCCCGCGTTGTGCTCCAGCAGGCGCCAGCCGCGCGCGCCCTCGCCGAGCACGGACCAGCAGCAGTTCGACAGGCCGCCGAGCCCTTCCCAGTGGTGGGATTCGAGGCCCAGGAGGCGGCCGATGGTGGTGCGGATGGTGCCGCCGTGGCTGACCACGACGAGCAGACCGCCGTCGGGCAGCTTGTCGGCGTGCCGCAGCACCACGGGCGCGGCCCGGTCGGCGACCTCGGTCTCCAGCTCGCCGCCGCCGCGCCGCACGGACTCGCCGCGCTTCCACGCCGCGTACTGCTCGCCGTACTGCGCCTGGATCTCGTCGTGCGTGAGGCCCTGCCACGCGCCGGCGTACGTCTCGCGCAGGCCCTCGTCGTACGTGATGTCGAGGCCGGTCAGCCGGACCAGCTCACCGGCGGTGGCGGCGGCCCGCTTGAGGTCGGAGGCGACGATCGCGTCCGGCTTCAGGGAGGCGAGCAGCCGGGCGGCGCGCCTGGCCTGCCCGGTGCCGGTCTCGGTCAGCTCGATGTCCGTGGTGCCCTGGAAGCGGCGCTCCAGGTTCCAGGAGGTCTGGCCGTGCCGCCACAGGATGACCCGACGGCCGCGCGGAGCCGCCGTCAAAGGACCTCACCGCCGAGGTCCCGGATGTCCTCGGCCTCCGCCGCCGCCTCCTCGCGCTGGGCGTGCTCGGCGCCCTTGCCGCGGGTGGCCTTGGCCTCCTCGGGCAGGTCCAGCTCGGGGCAGTCCTTCCACAGCCGCTCGAGGGCGTAGAAGACGCGCTCCTCGCTGTGCTGGACGTGGACGACGATGTCGACGTAGTCGAGGAGGATCCAGCGGGCGTCGCGGTCGCCCTCGCGGCGCACCGGCTTGACGCCGAGGTCCTTGCTCAGGCGCTCCTCGATCTCGTCCACGATGGACTTGACCTGGCGGTCGTTGGGCGCCGAGGCCAGCAGGAAGGCGTCCGTGATGGACAGCACGTCGCTGACGTCGTAGGCGATGATGTCGTGCGCGAGCTTGTCGGCGGCCGCCTGCGCGGCGGCGTTGATGAGCTCGATGGAACGGTCAGTGGCGGTCACTACAAGGCTTTCGGTCGAAGGTCGGGGCGATCTTTTCGGGTCGGATACCCCCGGAATTCCCCCGGACTGTCCCTCACCGGGCCTCACGGGGATACCCCAAGGGTCTCACGGACCGCCGGGCGGCCTCACGGCATCGCCGGCGCCCCCGCGCGGGGGCGCCGGCGCCGGTGTCACTTGCCCGTGTAGTTCTGGCCGAGGACGACGGACACGTCCGCGTTCGCCGTGGTCTCGCCCTTCTTCACGGCCGAGGTCGGCAGGTTCAGGGTCTTGGCGACCTCCACGGCGTCCTGCTTGCTGTCCGCGTCGGCGTACGTGACCCGGGAGGCGGCCACGGCCGTGTCGGTGCCGCCGGAGACGTAGGTGTAGCCGCCGTTGACCAGAGCCACGCGGGCCAGTTCGGTACGGGCCTTGTCGCCGGTGGCGTTCTCGACGGAGACGCGCGGGGAGTCGCCCGACGACGGAGCCTTCACGGTGCCGCCGAGCACGTCCTTGACCACGGAGCTCGCGGTCTGCTTGGAGAGGGTGCCGTCCTGCTGGACCGGGAGCAGGGCGGTCTTGTAGTCGCCCTCCTTGGCGTGGTCGGCCAGCTTGGCGAGGAAGGCGCCGAGGTCCTTCTCGGTGAGCGGCGGCTCGATGATCTGGGTGAGGGTCTGCACGGTGGTCGTCGCGGCCTGCGGGTCCGAGGAGATCTTGCGCAGGACGCCCTGCATGACCTGGCCGAACCGCATGAGCTGCGCGGTCTGGGCCTCGCCCTTGGCCCGGTACGTGGCGTAGCCGACGGCCATCGCGCCGCTCAGCGTCTGGTCCTGGCCCTTGTGGACGAGGGTGGAGCCCTTCTTGGAGGGGTCCGGGACGTCGGTGTCGGTGGTGATGTCGATGTTGCCGACGAGTTCGACGAGGTTGCTGAGGAAGGGGGTGTCGAGCCGCCAGGTGCCCTCGATGTCGGTGCCGAGCAGGGTGTCGATGGAGTCGCCGGTGCCCGAGGAGCCGTCGTCCTCGACGGACTTGGCGAGCGTGGTCGAGCTACCCTCCTCGTCCGTCAGGCCGAGGGTGTTGGGCAGCAGCACGGTCGTGCCCTGCTTGGTGGTGGTGTTGTTCACCAGCAGCGCCGTGGAGGTGCCGCCGCCCTTGGTGTTGTGCAGGTGGACGACGATGACGTCACGGTTCTGCGGACCGGCGGCGGCCGCAGAGCCGGCCTTCGCGGCGTCGTCGGACAGGAACGGCAGCTTGCCCGCCGACCAGAGGTAGCCGACGCCGCCGACGACGCACAGCACGAGGACGACGACGAGGGCGACGACCCGGTTGCGGCCGCGGCGCCGGGCCTCCTCGCGCCGCTCGGTGCGCGACTCGGTGAACTTCAGCCAGTCGATGACGTCTTCGGAGTTCTCGTCCGGCTCCTCGACGAACTCGAACTGCTCGGTGCGGTAGTCGCGCTGCTCCGCTTCGCCCTGCGGCCGGGGCCGGGCCTGCGGCTGCGGCTCCGGCGGCGTCACCGGCGGGGCCTGCTGCGGGATGTACGCGGTGGCCTGCGCCTGTTGCTGCTGTTGTTGCTGCTGCTGCTCGCCGCGGTACCCGGCGCGCGGCTGCTGCCCGGTCCCGGCGGCCGGGCCGTAGGGGTCGTACCCGCCCGAACTCCCCTGCTGGGCACCGCCGTAGGGGTCGTAGGGCTGCGGCGGGACCGGCTGCTGCTGCCCGGTCGCGTACGGGTCGTAGCCGTATCCGTACGACGGGTCACCGGCGTTGCCCGCGTGCTGCTCGTACGACGGCGCCTGTCCCACCTGCCGGTAGACCGGCTGGCCGAATTCGTCGTAGCCGACCAGCTCGTAATTCTGCTGGTCGTAACCGTCGTATCGGTCGTTCACCGATGCCCCTCTCGGCGGTGCAGGGTCATTCGCCTCGGTACAGCTGGCGTTTGTCGATGTAGCGCACCACACCGTCCGGCACCAGGTACCAGACGGGGTCGCCCTTCGCGACTCGGTCACGGCAGTCCGTGGACGAGATCGCGAGGGCGGGCACCTCGACGAGCGAGACGCCGCCCTCCGGCAGGCCGGGGTCCGCGAGCGGGTGACCCGGCCTGGTCACGCCGATGAAGTGTGCCAGGGAGAAGAGCTCTTCGGTGTATCGCCAGGTGAGGATCTGGCCCAGGGCGTCGGCGCCCGTGATGAAAAAGAGGTCCGTGTCCGGATTGAGCGCGCGCAGATCGCGCAGCGTGTCCGTGGTGTAGGTGGGTCCGCCGCGGTCGATGTCGATGCGGCTGACCGAGAACTGCGGGTTCTCGGCGGTCGCGATGACCGTCATCAGATAGCGGTCCTCGGCGGGCGAGACCTTCTTGTCGCTCTTCTGCCAGGGCTGCCCGGTCGGCACGAACACCACCTCGTCGAGGTGGAACTGCGAGGCGACCTCACTGGCCGCCACCAGGTGTCCGTGGTGGATCGGGTCAAACGTTCCGCCCATGACGCCGAGGCGCCTCTTGGCCGGTGAGGCCCACTGGTGATCCGGGCCGCCGGTCGGGCTGTTGACCGGGCCGGTAGGCATGTCCTGCGCTCCCATGCGTGCAGAGCCTACTGGCCCGATCCGGGTGGTCCCGCCGGGAGGGCCCGGATGATCAGCGGTCGCGGTTGAAGCGGGTCGTGATCCAGAGGAGCAGCAGCAGGATGATGAAGGCGGCGCCGCCCGTCATCAGGGGGCTGATGCTCTCGTGGTTGCCGCCGTGCTCGCCGCCCTCGGAGGCGAGGGTGGCCAGCTGGGCAGCGGTGGCGTGGAGGCTCATCGTCAGCAGGACCTATCCGGTGTGGGATCGGGACAAAGACTTCCCGCCCATCGTAAGCGGGGGCCCTCCCGCCGCTCACGCCGACTCTGCCGTACGGGTTCCGGATCCCCCGGATCAGTCGTCGCGCTTGTAGCCGCGCAGCAGGAACCAGGCCAGGAAGACGGCTCCGAGCACACCGACGACGAGCACGATGCGCAGCAGGTTGCCGGCGCCCTGTTCGGACGCGGCGATGATGTGATCCATGGCGGTTCGCTCCTTCTGTCTGCTGACCCGTCACGGTATCTCCGCCTAGTCTGGTCACCATCTCGGGGGCACGACCGGACGACAGACATGGGGGGCCGCATGCCCGACGTACCGAACGAGCAGCATGATCACGTACCCAGCAGACAGCGCAGGCGCTTCCCGGGGATCTCCTCGCGGGCGTACGAGCACCCGGCGGACCGCTCGGCGCTGGTGGCGCTGCGCAAGCTCACCGGGTTCGACACGGTCTTCAAGGCGCTGAGCGGCCTGCTGCCCGAGCGCAGCCTGCGGCTGCTGTTCCTGTCGGACTCGGTGCGGGTCTCCGACGACCAGTTCGCGCATCTCAACTCGATGCTGCGGGACGCCTGTTACATCCTGGACCTGGAGAAGGTCCCGCCGATGTACGTCAATCAGGACCCGCAGCCGAACGCGATGTGCATCGGCCTCGACGAGCCGATCATCGTCGTCACGACCGGCCTCGTCGAACTGCTGGACGAGGAGGAGATGCGGGCGGTCGTGGGCCACGAGGTCGGCCACGCGCTGTCCGGCCACTCGGTCTACCGGACGATACTGCTGTTCCTGACGTCGCTGGCGCTGCGCGTGGCGTGGATCCCGCTCGGCAATCTCGCGATCATGGCGATCGTGACGGCGCTGCGCGAGTGGTTCCGCAAGTCCGAACTCTCCGCGGACCGCGCCGGGTTGCTGGTCGGCCAGGACCTCCAGGCATCGATGCGCGGCCTGATGAAGATCGCGGGCGGCAACCACCTGCACGAGATGAACGTGGACGCGTTCCTGAAGCAGGCCGAGGAGTACGAGGCCGGGGGCGATCTGCGCGACTCGGTCCTGAAGATCCTCAATGTGATGCCGCGCTCGCACCCGTTCACCACGGTGCGCGCCGCCGAGCTGAAGAAGTGGGCGGAGTCCCGCGACCACCAGCGGCTGATGGACGGCCACTACCCGCGCCGCACCGAGGACAAGGACACCTCGGTGACGGACTCGTTCCGCGAGTCGGCCGCACACTACTCGACGCACGTGAAGAACTCGAAGGACCCGCTGATGAAGCTGGTCAGCGACATCGCGGGCGGCGCCGGCGACCTGGGCGGCCGGGTGCGGCGCGGCTTCGGGAACTTCGGCGGCCAGAGCGGCGGCGAGGGCGGCGGCGGCAACACCGGCAACCACGGCACCCGCGACGACGAGTAGGACGCGGGACTCGTCCCGCTAGACGGACGGCTGGGCACTGGGCGCGAGCGCGCCGCACAGCGCGGTCGCGCCACCCGTGGCGTACGGATCGGTGCCCGCCGGACCGTCCTTCGTGGCCCGCTGCCCCGCGAGCAGCGGGTGCAGCCGCTCCGCCGAGTCGGCGGAGCAGGACAGCGGCCCGGCCTGGAGGTAGGACACGAGCACCTCGGCCTGGTGGTTGCGCAGGTCGTCGCGGTCGTAGCGGAAGTGCAGCTCGCGGCGGACGGTGAACAGGGACGCCTCGGCGTCCGGCCGGTCGGTGGGCCGCAGCGCGTACACGAAGGTGTGGTCCGAGGTGACTTCCAGGGTGTCCGCGTCCGTCTCGGCGACGTGCAGGGTGCCGGTCACCCGGATCCGGGGATCGGCGAGCGCGGCCTCGGCCGGGTCGAAGCGGACCAGCCAGCCGGTGGCCGCGTGCCGGCCGTCGGCGGCCGGGCGGTCGAAGCTCTGGTCGAACTGGTCGAGCTGCTGCGGGTCCACGAGCTGGCGCACCGGCCGCAGGGTGGAGCCGGTGAGCACGTCCGGGTCGAGCGAGGAGTCGACGAGATAGTCCTTGGACGTGGTGAGCGCGGCGACGACCTGGCTGTCGGAGAAGTGCGCGGTGCGTCGGGTCGGCGTGGGCAGCGTGATGCCGTCGGCGGCGGTGTGGAACTGGGCGGCGGGGCTGTGCGCGTACAGCTCGGCGGCCGAGTCGGCGCCGGGCACCTTGCCGGCCGGGGCGAGCGGGATGACGGTCATCCGCAGCGGCTCGGTGTGCCGGACGGCCTGGGCGGTGCGGTAGGGGCTGCGGACGCCCATGTAGATCGCGGTGCCGAAGGCGAGCACGATCATCACGACGAGGATGACGGCCTGCCGGGTCAGTCCGCGGCGCAGCGCGGGCGTGCGGCGCACGGCGGGGGCGTGGTCGGCTATCCGCTCCCGCGCGGAGAACTCCTGGAGCCGGGCAGCCCGGACGAACGACTCGTCGAACACGACGGATCGGTATTCGTCCTCGCTTCCGCCACCACCTCCGGGGCCGCCTTCGGGGGTCCCCTCCGGTGGGTCTGCTGGCCCGCCCATACCTTCAGGGTAGGTCCCTGGGGCCTCCGGTAAACGCCCTGGTACACGACAACTTCCGACAGCGGCCCGCGGGAGCGGTGCCGGGCCGCTCAGGGGGTGCGGGGAACCGCCGACACCGCGGGCCGCGAGTAGTCGGCGGAGGCGGACGGACCCGGAACGCTCTTCTCCAGCTCCGTCGTCGCGGGCGGGGGCACCCGGTCGTCCTGGCGGCCCGAGGCGGCGCCGCGGTAGACGGCCGTGAAGGCGAGGGCGACCATGCCCACGCCCATCAGCAGGGCGAGCGCCCAGGCGACGGGCCTGCGCCAGCGCATCCGGCCGGGGTGGGCGGCACCGCGGCCGGTCTCGTCGGGCCCGTCGTCGTACAGGTCGTCGAGCTCGCGGCCGAAGTCGGCGGCGTCGTCCGGGCCGAACCCCTCGGGGTCGGACTCGTCGTAGAAGTCGTCGTCGGGGCCGCGGCGTATGCGCGCCCTGCGGGCCTCGGCCTCCTGGGCCTCGGCACGGGCCTGCGCCGCGGCGAGCAGGCGCTCGACCGCGGTGGGCTCATGGACCTTCGCCGCCTGCACGAAGTCCTCGTCGAAGACCACGGAGGCGAACGCGTCGTCCGAACCCCCGCGGTCGTGGTCGTCGTCGGGCTCCCAGCCGTCCGGAAACGGCGTGCCCCCCACGTCCTCCGGCACGTGTCCAGAGTAGACCTGGGGGGTCAATTTGGGCAGACAGTAAGGAAATTCACCGCACGAACCGCACCATCCGGTGACTACCGGGTGTGCCCGTCGCCCGTGACGATGTACTTCGTGCTCGTCAGCTCCGGCAGCCCCATGGGTCCCCGGGCGTGCAGCTTCTGCGTGGAGATGCCGATCTCGGCGCCGAAGCCGAACTGGCCGCCGTCGGTGAACCGGGTCGAGGCGTTCACGGCGACGGTCGTGGAGTCGACGAGCTGGGTGAAGCGGCGGGCCGCCTGCTGCGAGGTGGTGACGATGGCCTCGGTGTGGCCGGAGGACCACAGCCGGATGTGCTCGACGGCGCTGTCGAGGTCGTCGACGACGGCGGCCGCGATGTCGTAGCTCAGGTACTCGGTCTCCCAGTCCTCGGGCGTCGCCTCGACGACGGTGGCCTTGGACTGCTCGGCGTATCCGAGGATCCGGGCGTCGGCGTGGACGGTGACGCCGGCGTCGGCGAGGGCGTCGAGGGCGCGCGGCACGAACGCGTCGGCGATGCCGGCGTGGACGAGGAGCGTCTCGGCGGCGTTGCAGACGGAGGGCCGCTGGGCCTTGGAGTTGACGAGGATGTCGACCGCCATGTCGAGGTCGGTGTCCTTGTCGACGTACACATGGCAGTTGCCGGTGCCGGTCTCGATGACGGGCACGATCGAGTTCTCGACGACGTTCTTGATGAGGGAGGCGCCGCCGCGCGGGATGAGGACGTCGACGAGGCCGCGGGCGCGCATCAGCTCGGTCACCGAGTCGCGGGACTCGCCGGGCACCAGCTGGATCGCGTCGGCGGGCAGTCCGGCGCCGCCGACGGCGTCACGCAGGACGCGCACGAGCGCGGTGTTGGACTCGTACGCGGAGGAGCTGCCGCGCAGCAGGACGGCGTTGCCCGACTTGAGGCAGAGGGCGGCCGCGTCGACGGTCACATTGGGCCGGGCCTCGTAGATGATGCCGACGACGCCGAGCGGGACGCGGATCTGCCGCAGGTCGATGCCGTTGGGCAGGGTGCTGCCGCGCACCACCTCGCCGACCGGGTCGGGCAGCGCGATGACGTCACGCACGTCGGAGGCGATGGCGCGGACGCGCTCCGCGGTGAGCGTGAGCCGGTCGATGATCGCTTCGCTGGTGCCGGCCTCGCGGGCCTTGGCGATGTCCTTGGTGTTGGCCTCGATGATTTCGGCCGTACGGACTTCGAGGGCGTCGGCGATCGCGGCCAGGACGTCGTCCTTCTGCGCGCGCGGCAGCGGGGCGAGGGTGTTCGCGGCGGCGCGGGCGCGGTAGGCGGCCCGGGTGACCGGGGTCATCGAGTCGTACGGGTTCAGCGAAGGCGTCATGCTCCGCAGGGTAACGGGGGTGCGGGGGGTGTCCAGCGCGTGTTTCGGGGGGTGAGACATGGCTGAAAACGGTTTGTTCGTGAGGCGGTCGGTTTCGTCGCCGGGTGACGGTTCGTCGTGGGTGCTCGCGCCCACGCGGCGGAGCCGCACATCGATACAGCCCCGCGCCCCTGCGGGGCGCTTCCTCGGACTGCCTAGAAAGGGTGCACGCCCACCGGGGTCGCCGGGAGGGGGCCGTAGCCCTCCGCGATGCGGTGGTGGTAGGTCTGGCGGTCGATGACCTCCAGGCCGACGATCTCCCAGGGCGGGAGCTGCGACGTCTGGCGGTGCTCGCCCCACAGGCGCAGGGCGACGGCCGCGGCGTCGTGCAGGTCGCGGGCCTCCTCCCAGTACCGGATCTCGGCGTGGTCGACGGCGTAGCGGCTGGTCAGCAGGAAGGGGTGGTCGTGGGCGAGCTGTTCGAGGCCACGGCGGACTTCGGCCAGCGGCGCCTCGGCGCCGGAGACACTGAGCGTGATGTGCCACAGACGGGGGACTTCCTCGGTGCCTCCCGTGGGCTCCACGGTGACGTCCGCGGTCTCGCCGGACAGCTCCTCGTACGCGTCCCCCGCGGCCACACTCGTCAGGGCTCGCTCAGCCGACCCTCGGGACCCCTTGGATACGGCCCCCGGGCGCGCTCGTCTCACGACGGCCTCCTTTGCGCAATGGTCGTGATGGTCGTGCGGAACCACTCCGGCTGAACTCCCTGCGTGTAACTCCCTGCCTCAAGAGTTGAGCAGGACACGAGCCGTCGTGGGGTGGTTTTGGGGAAGGTCCCCCACGGGTGGCAGGCTTTCGGCCGATTACACAGGCGGTTTCGAAGGTGACCGGCGGTGTTTCAAGCCGGGAGGAGGACCAGGTCGTCCCTGTGTACGACTTCGCGTTCGTAGGCCGGACCGAGGTCGCGGGCGAGTTCCCGGGTGGAGCGGCCGATCAGCTGAGGGATCTCCTTGGCGTCGAAGTTGACCAGGCCCCGGGCGACCGCGCGCCCGCTCTCGTCCCGCAGCTCGACCGGGTCCCCGGCGCTGAACTCGCCCTCCACGGAGGCGATCCCGGCGGGCAGCAGCGACTTGCGCCGCTCGACCACGGCCCGTACGGCACCGTCGTCGAGGGTGATCGCGCCCTGCGGGGTGGAGGCGTGCTGGAGCCACAGCAGCCGGTCCGCGCTGCGGCGGCCGGTGCGGTGGAAGTACGTGCCGGTGTCGCGGGCGGCGAGGGCGTCGGCGGCGTACGACGCGGAGGTCAGCACGACGGGGATGCCGGCGGCCGCGGCGATGGAGGCGGCCTCGACCTTGGTGACCATGCCGCCGGTGCCGACGCCCGCCTTCCCGGCCGAGCCGATCTTGACGTGCGCGATGTCGGCGGGGCCGCGGACCTCGGCGATGCGGGAGGTGCCGGGCTTCGCGGGGTCGCCGTCGTAGAGGCCGTCGACGTCGGAGAGGAGAACGAGGAGGTCGGCGTGGACGAGGTGGGCCACGAGCGCGGCCAGGCGGTCGTTGTCGCCGAAGCGGATCTCGTCGGTGGCGACGGTGTCGTTCTCGTTGACGATCGGGAAGGCGCCCATCGCGAGGAGCTGGTCGAGGGTGCGCGAGGCGTTGCGGTGGTGGGCTCTGCGGGCCATGTCGTCGCTGGTGAGCAGGACCTGGCCGACGCGGACGCCGTAGCGGGCGAAGGAGGCCGTGTAGCGGGCCACGAGCAGGCCCTGGCCGACGCTGGCCGCGGCCTGCTGGCGGGCGAGGTCCTTGGGGCGGCGGGTCAGGCCGAGCGGGGCGAGTCCGGCCGCGATGGCGCCGGAGGAGACGAGGACGATCTCCTTCGCTCCCCCGCCGCGGTGCTTGGCGAGGACGTCCACCAGGGCGTCGACGCGGTCGGCGTCCAGTCCCCCGGCGGCCGTGGTGAGCGACGACGATCCGACCTTGACCACGATCCGGCGTGCTTCCGCGACGCCCTGCCGCGCCGGTCGAGCCGCCCCTGTTGTTGCCCCTGACATGCTGCGCAATCTACGGGACGTGACCGGCCGGACGCTCAGGGGTTTCGAGGGGCGGACGCCCGCGGCGCCGGGGCTTCGCGGGCGTAGAGGACCTGGGCCCGCACAGGTGATGGCTTTCGCCCCTATTTGTCGTGATTGATCTCACCGAGGATTGCTACGGGACCGCTCAAAGTCATACGGTCAGTGGTCAGCCTCTTCACCGGGGCGGACCAGCCCCCCACGGTCCTCCTCGTCCTCCTATTCCTGCCAGGAGCCCAGCCCGTGCCCTCCGCCGGACTTGCCCCCCGCCGCGTCGTGCAGCTCTCAGCGCTGCTCACGATGTTTGCGCTCTATGTGGCCCAGCTCGTGAGCGCGCTCGTTCCGTATGTACCCGTGTTCGTCGCCGCGAGCGCCGCGGGCCTCGCACTCGACACGTATCTGCAGTTCCGCCAGCCGGGCCTCCTGTCGCTCCTGGGCAAGATCCGCTTCGACGTCACCGTGCGTCAGCTGCTGCGCGACATGCTGATCTTCGTCGGCCTGCTGCGCATCCACGGCATCGATCCGCTGGGCGAGCAGGCCCCCCTGCTGATCATGGTGCTCGCGGTGTACGTCATGCACTTCGCCTGCCAGGCCGCCGCCGTGCTGGTGCGCCGCAGCCGGACGCTGCCGATCGTCACCCGCAACATCGACTCCACCCCGCTGCGCCTTTCCGCGGCCCCGCCGCGGCTGCTGGCCCGCCGCTCCAGCCACCGTCTGCTCGCCTTCTCGGTGCCGGCCACGATCGGCCTGCTGGTGACGGCCGCGACGACGAACGCCCTGTGGGGCGGCATCGGCATCGGCGTCTCGATCGTGCTGCTCGGCGGCGGCGCCGTCTACCTGGCGACCTGGCTGCTGCCGAAGAAGCGCCCGCTGAACGACCAGCAGACCATCGAGTGGCTCGACCGCTGGCTGGCCGACTACCGGCCGACCGTGGCGATGTACTTCTCCGGCGGCACGACCTCCGCGTACCAGGCGAACATGTGGCTCTCCACGCTCGCCGACGTCGACGGCAAGCCGCTGATCGTGCTGCGTGAGCGCTTCATGGTGAACAAGATCGACGCGACCGATGTGCCGATCATCTGCTTCCCGAAGGTCGCCACGATGTTCTCGCTGGAGAACTCGACGCTGAAGATGATGCTGCACCCGGCGAACGCGGCGAAGACCTCGCAGGTGCTGCGCATCCCGACGATCAAGCACGCGTTCATCAACCACGGCGAGTCCGACAAGCTGTCGTCCTGCAACCCGTACGCGAAGGCGTACGACGAGGTGTGGGTGGCGGGCCCCGCGGCCCGCGACCGCTACCAGCTGGCCGACGTCGGCGTCGACGACAAGGACGTCGTCGAGGTGGGCCGCCCGCAGCTCTCCCCGATCAAGGTCGGCACGGGCCCGGCGACCGGTTCGTACACGACCGTCCTCTACGCCCCCACCTGGGAGGGCTGGGACGGCAACCCGGGCAACACCTCGGTGATCCTGGCCGGCGAGAACATCGTGCGGCACCTGCTCGCCGACGAGAAGGTCCGGCTGATCTACAAGCCGCACCCGATGACCGGCTCGCAGGTCCCCGCAGCGGGCGCCGCCAACGAGCGGATCATGGCGATGATCCGCGAGGCCAACACCCGCCGCTCCGGCGCCCGCCCCGGCCCGGAGGCCGCCGCCGAGCTGAGCCGCGCCACCGCCGTGCTCGACCAGCTGACCTCCACCGCCTTCCGCACCAGCGCGGACGAGATGGAGAAGATGCTGCTCCAGGGCGCGCCCGACGGCGGCCGGGCCGCGGCCGTGGCGCAGGCGACGGCCGCCTGGGAGGAGGCCTATTGGGCGTCCTTCCCGGAGTGGGAGCACCTGATCGTCACCGCGCCCCGCCCGGCGATCTTCACCTGCTTCAACCAGGCCGACGTGCTGATCTCCGACGTCTCCTCGGTCGTCTCCGACTGGCTGAGCAGCGAGAAGCCGTACGCGGTCGCCAACACCTCGGGGCTGTCCGAGGCGGACTTCCGCACCGGTTTCCCGACGGTGAGCGCGGCGACGATCCTGACGCCGAAGGCGAAGGGCGTACCCGCCCTTCTCGCGGCCGTTCGGGGCGAGGCCGAGGACAAGTACGCCGAGGCCCGTCTGGAGCTCAAGGAGCACCTGCTGGGCCCCTCGGACCCGCCGTCCATGGACCGCTTCAACGGCGCGGTGCGCGCGCTGTGCACGCGGGCCGACGAGCGCCGGGTGCGGATGGCCGCCCGTGGCGAGAGCGAGATTCCGATACAGCGCGAAGACTCGATCGAGGAGCAGGTCGCCGAGGCCGTGGAGGCCGAGGCGGCGGACACGCAGGACTCCGCCGAGTCGGAGGACTCCGTCACCGCGTGACACCGCACAGCGCATGAGGAAGGGCCCGGGAGATTCTCCCGGGCCCTTCCTCATGCGTACACGGACCGCCTAGAACGGGTTGAAGTCCTCGAACTCCTGCTGGGCCTCGTCCCGCTCCGCCTGCCGGTCGCGGCGGCGCTGCGCGGCCGGTCGCGGGGCCTCCAGGCGGTGGTCCTCGCCACGGCGGCCGAGCATCTCGGCGCCCGCCATCATGGTGGGCTCCCAGTCGAAGACGACCGCGTTCTCCTCGGGGCCGATGGCGACGCCGTCGCCGTTGCGGGCGCCGGCCTTCATCAGCTCGTCCTCGACACCGAGGCGGTTGAGGCGGTCGGCCAGGTAGCCCACGGCCTCGTCGTTGTTGAAGTCGGTCTGGCGCACCCAGCGCTCCGGCTTCTCGCCGCGTACGCGGAACAGCGGCTCGCCGTCGGCGTCCTCGCGGGTGACGGTGAACCCGGCGTCGTCCACGGCCTTCGGACGGATGACGACGCGGGTCGACTCCTCCTTGGGCTGCGCGGCACGGTGCGCGGAGACCAGCTCGGCGAGGGCGAAGGAGAGCTCCTTGAGGCCCTTGTGGGCGACGGCGGAGACCTCGAAGACCTTGTAGCCGCGCGCCTCCAGGTCGGGGCGGACCATCTCGGCGAGGTCCTGGCCGTCGGGCACGTCGATCTTGTTGAGGACGACGAGCCGCGGGCGGTTCTCCAGACCGGCGCCGTACTCCCGCAGCTCCGCCTCGATGACGTCGAGGTCGGAGACCGGGTCGCGGTCGGACTCCAGGGTCGCCGTGTCGAGCACGTGCACCAGCACGCTGCACCGCTCCACGTGCCGCAGGAACTCCAGGCCGAGGCCCTTGCCCTGGCTGGCGCCCGGGATCAGGCCCGGGACGTCGGCGATGGTGTAGACGGTCGAGCCCGCGGTGACCACGCCCAGGTTCGGGACGAGCGTCGTGAACGGGTAGTCGGCGATCTTCGGCTTGGCCGCCGAGAGCACCGAGATCAGCGAGGACTTGCCTGCGCTCGGGTAACCCACCAGGGCGACGTCGGCGACGGTCTTGAGCTCCAGGACGACGTCGCTCTCGTCGCCGGGCACGCCGAGCAGCGCGAAGCCGGGGGCCTTGCGGCGGGCCGAGGCCAGCGCCGCGTTGCCCAGGCCGCCGCGGCCGCCCTGGGAGGCGACGAAGGTGGTGCCCTGGCCGACCATGTCGGCCAGCACGTTGCCCTGCTTGTCGAGGACGACGGTGCCGTCGGGAACGGGCAGGACCAGGTCCTGGCCGTCCTTGCCGGAGCGGTTGTCACCCGCGCCGGGCGCGCCGTTGGTCGCCTTGCGGTGCGGGGAGTGGTGGTAGTCGAGGAGCGTCGTGACGTCCTGGTCGACGACCAGGATCACATCGCCGCCACGGCCGCCGTTGCCGCCGTCCGGGCCGCCGAGCGGCTTGAACTTCTCACGGTGGACGGAGGCACAGCCGTGGCCTCCGCTACCCGCGGCGACATGCAGTTCGACGCGGTCCACGAAGGTGGTCATGGTTCGGTGCCTCCAGAGACTTACGGAAATGTCTAACGTCTAACACGCGAAAGGCGGACCCGCTTCCCCGAAAGGAAGTGAGGTCCGCCTCGCGAAAAACTACCGGTCAAGCTGCCTTTCAGGCGGCGACCGGAACGATGTTCACGACCTTGCGGCCACGGTGGGTACCGAACTCCACCGCACCGGCGTCGAGCGCGAACAGCGTGTCGTCCTTGCCACGACCCACACCGTTGCCCGGGTGGAAGTGGGTGCCGCGCTGGCGGACCAGGATCTCACCGGCGTTGACGGTCTGACCGCCGAAGCGCTTCACGCCGAGCCGCTGAGCATTGGAATCGCGCCCGTTCCGAGTGGACGATGCGCCCTTCTTGTGTGCCATGTCTCAGTCCCTACCCTTACTTCGCAGCCGCGGGGATCTCAGTGACCTTGATCGCCGTGTACTGCTGGCGGTGGCCCTGACGACGGCGGTAGCCGGTCTTGTTCTTGTAGCGAAGGATGTCGATCTTCGCACCCTTGTGGTGGTCCACGATCTCGGCCTGGACCTTGATGCCGGCAAGGACCCACGGGTCACTCGTCACGGCGTCGCCGTCGACCACGAGCAGCGTAGAGAGCTCTACGGTGTCGCCGACCTTGGCGGTGGGAAGCTTGTCAACCTCAACGATGTCGCCGACAGCAACCTTGTGCTGGCGACCACCGCTGCGCACGATGGCGTACACGCGGATCTCTCTTTCGCTCGGAACGGAACCCCCGCAGTCCAGCCGCGCGAGGCGGCCTCTCCGGCATCCGGGAAGCCTGGGCTTCACCGGTCCCGGAGGAAGAGGTTTACGGGAGTGAGACGCGTCTATGGACACGCCGACGGTCAAGGTTACGGGGCACCCCTCAGAAGGGTCAAACCGGCCCCGCCCCCGCCCGCCTCAGGTCGTCTTGGGCTCACCGTCCTGCGGCAGCGTGCTGACGCCCTTGCACAGGTTCGTGTTGTCGCTCGTCCCCGGGTACGCGACGTTCCACACCTTCAGGAAATGCGCGCGGTACGTGTCGTGCACGGAGTCGTCGTCGATCTTGACGTACGCCTCGTCGTTCTCGCGCAGCGCCGGGTTCGAGGCGTTCTGCGAGCCGGTGAAGGTGACCTTGTTCCGGGCGCCGTCGTACATGCCGTCGATCGCCACGTACTTGGTGTGGATGATGAACGGCGTGCCCAGCTTGGTGCCGGGGTTCAGCGGGTCCCGGTCGTCGTTGTAGCAGCGGCGCGGCGGGGCGCCGGAGGCGTGCATCGACTTCCAGGTGCCGCTGTCGGACGTCGCGTACTCGATGGAGACGGTGCAGCCCGACTTCTGCAGCGCGACCAGTTTGTCGGCGATGGCCTGCCGGGTGATCTGGAAGATCGCGGCCCGCACGACCGTGCGCTTCGTCGCGCCCGCGGCGTCCTTGTAGGTGCACGAGACGTTGTTCAGCACCGAGTACAGGGTGTCCGTGGAGTTCGTGGTGCCGGCCCGCGGATAGAAGTACGCCTTGTAGTGGCCGTTGCTGACCGTGCGGTAGTCCCAGTTCTTCCAGTCCTTGGCGGCGATGTCGTCGAAGTAGTCCGAGTAGGCGCCGTACAGGACCGCGTTGTTCGGCAGCTGGAGCGCGTCGTTGAAGAAGCGCGTGCCGGCCGACGGCGTGGAGTTCGCCGTGGTCTGCACGACGACGTTCTTGGCGCCGTCGACGGCCGAGAACAGCCAGAACTTGTTGTGCATGATCGACTTGCCGAACTTGGGGTCACCCAGGCACGACTTGTCCTTCGGGCACAGCGTCACGAAGGACGACGCGGCGATGTTGGTGCCGAACGCCGTCTTCAGCTGGCTGTAGATCGTGTTCGTGGGGCGGTCGTTGACGCTGGAGGAGTCGAGCACGATCCGGATGTTCACCCCGCGGGCCTTGGCCCGGATCAGGGCGTCCGCGATCGTCTGCTCCCACACGTGGTAGACCGCGACCTTGATGGTCGAGCCGGGCAGCGCCGCGTCCGTCAGCTCGACGAGCCGGGTACGGATCGCGTACTGCGCGTCCACCGTGCCCAGCGGGTCGTTGAAGATGGGCCCCTCGGTCCAGGTCCTGGTGTCCGCCGACGCGGTGTCCGCGGCGACGCCCGCCTGCACCCCCGCCGCCGAGAGCACGGTGGCGAGGGCCACCGCCTGCCGGGCCCCCTTGACCGGCTTGGCCGCCCGATGCCGGCCCGTCCCTCTGAGACGCACGTGCGTCATGATTCCCCTCCCTGGCAAGGGCGCGGCCGTCTCCCCAACGGACACCCCTGCTTCTCCCGCACATGTACTACCGCTTGAGTTTTACAGGTAGTTTGCCGTGCCCCGAGGGCGGGGGGGCGATTTACGTACGATATTCACCCGTTCCCCTCCCCTGCTGTCACGGCGCACGAAGGCGCCCCCGGCACAGCCGAAGCCGTGCCGGGGGCGCCTTCGTGCGTGGCTCAGGCCTCGTCGGCCGCGGCCGTGACGGACGGCAGCGACTGCTGCTCGGCCGCCGCGGTCTTCTTCGCGGTCGTCTTCTTGGCGGCGGTCTTGGTCGCCGCCTTCTTGGCCGTCGTCTTCTTCGCGGCCGTCTTCTTGGCCGCGGTCTTCTTGGTGGCGGTGGCCGCCTTCTTCGCCGTCGCCTTCTTGGCCGTCTTACGGGCCGTCTTCTTGGCGGCGGGCGCCTCCTCCACGGGCTCGTCCTGAGCGGCCGGCTCCTCCGTGGCCGACGGGACGACCAGGACGGCCGGCTCCTCGGACGCGGTCGGCGCGGTGGCCTTGCGGACGGCACGGCGGCGCGGGCGGGCCGGCGCGGCAGCCTCGGCCGCCGACTGCTCCACCACGGGCTCCTCGGCCTTCGGCTCGGCCTCGGGCACCGTCTCCACGACGGTCACCGCGGCGGCCTCGTCGGACGACGCCTTCGGGGCACCCGCGGGGGCGCTGGCCTTGCGCGTGGCACGACGGCGGGCGCGCGGGGCCGGAGCCTCGGCAGCCTGCTCCGCCGCGGGCTCGGGCGTCTCCTGGGCCTTCGGCGCCTCGGCGACCGGCTCGGCCACCGGGGCGGCCTCGGCGGTCTCCCGCTGCTCCTCGGCCTGCTCCGCCTTGCGGGCCCGGTCGGCACGCGCGGACCGCTTGTTGTCGGTCTGCTCCTGCTTCGGGGCACCGGCCGGGGCCGACGCGCGGCGCGTGGCACGGCGGCGCGAGCGGCCACGGCTGCCCGCCGCGGCCTCCGCCTCGGCGGCGCTGGAGTACAGCTCCTCGTCCGGGACGAACTCGGGCTCGGGCAGCGCCACCGGGGCGGCCACCTCCGCGGCGACCTCGGCCTCGGTCTCGGCCTGCTCCGACGCCTCCGCGTGGGCCTCGTGCTCGTGCGTGTCGTGCTCGTGCGTCTCGTGCTGGTGGTCCGCGCCGTTGCCGCCGCGGCCGCGCTTCTTGCGCTTGCCGCCGCCACCGGTGCCGGCGGAGGACGCCTGCTCCATGTGGACGATGACACCGCGGCCGTTGCAGTGCACGCAGGTCTCGGAGAAGGACTCCAGGAGGCCCTGGCCGACGCGCTTACGGGTCATCTGGACCAGGCCGAGCGAGGTGACCTCGGCGACCTGGTGCTTGGTCCGGTCACGGCCCAGGCACTCCAGGAGACGGCGCAGCACCAGGTCCCGGTTGGACTCCAGGACCATGTCGATGAAGTCGATGACGACGATGCCGCCGAGGTCGCGCAGCCGCAGCTGGCGGACGATCTCCTCGGCCGCTTCGAGGTTGTTCCTCGTCACGGTCTCTTCGAGGTTGCCGCCCTGGCCGGTGAACTTCCCGGTGTTGACGTCGACGACGATCATCGCCTCGGTCTTGTCGATCACCAGGGAGCCGCCGGAGGGCAGCCACACCTTGCGGTCGAGCGCCTTGGCGAGCTGCTCGTCGATCCGGTACGTCGCGAAGACGTCGACCTCGGACGTCCAGCGGGACAGCCGGTCGGCCAGGTCGGGGGCGACATGGTTGACGTAGCCGTGGATGGTCTCCCACGCCTCGTCACCGCTGACGATGACCTTGGAGAAGTCCTCGTTGAAGATGTCGCGCACGACGCGGACGGTCATGTCCGGCTCGCCGTACAGCAGGCTCGGCGACGACGTCGAGATCTGCTTGGACTTCTTCTGGATGTCCTCCCACTGGGCCTGCAGACGCTCGACGTCGCGGCGCAGCTCGTCCTCGCTCGCGCCCTCGGCGGCGGTGCGCACGATGACGCCCGCGTCCTCGGGGACGATCTTCTTGAGGATGGTCTTCAGACGCGCGCGCTCGGTGTCGGGCAGCTTGCGGCTGATGCCGGTCATCGAGCCCTCGGGCACGTAGACCAGGTAGCGGCCGGGCAGCGAGACCTGGCTGGTCAGGCGGGCGCCCTTGTGGCCGATCGGGTCCTTGGTGACCTGCACGAGCACGGACTGGCCGGACTTGAGCGCGGTCTCGATGCGGCGCGGCCCGTTGGCCATGCCGAGCGCCTCGAAGTTGACCTCACCGGCGTACAGCACCGCGTTGCGGCCCTTGCCGATGTCGATGAAGGCGGCCTCCATCGACGGCAGCACGTTCTGGACCTTGCCCAGGTAGACGTTGCCGACGTACGAGGTCGACTGCTCCTTGTTGACGTAGTGCTCGACGAGGATGTTGTCCTCGAGCACGCCGATCTGGGTGCGGTCGCCGTTCTGCCGGACGACCATCACGCGCTCGACGGCCTCGCGGCGGGCCAGGAACTCGGCCTCGGTGATGATCGGGACGCGGCGGCGGCCCTGCTCGCGGCCCTCGCGGCGGCGCTGCTTCTTGGCCTCCAGACGCGTGGAGCCCTTGATGGACTGCACCTCGTCCGAGGAGGTCGAGCGCTCGGCCTTCTCGTCCTTCTTGCGCGGCTCGCGGACCTTGACGACGGTGCGCTCCGGGTCGTCCGAGGACTGCTCGGCCTCGGGGGACGCGTCACCGGCGCGACGGCGGCGACGGCGGCGGCGACGGCTGCTGCTCGACCCGCCGGAGGAGCCGTGCGCGTCCTGCTCGTCGTCGTGGTCGTCGGCGTGCTCGTCGTCGCCGTGCTCGTCGTCGGCCTCGTCCGCGGCGTCGGCGTCGGTCTCGGCGTCCGTGTCGGCGGCGTCACCGCGACGACGGCGGCGGCCACCGCGACGGCGACGGCGGGCCGGGCGGTCGCCCTGCTCGTCGTGGTCGTCGGCGCCGTCAGCGCTGTCAGCGCTGTCGTTGTCCTGCTCGTCGGCCTCGGTGGCCTGCTCGGCCTCCTGCTCGACGGCCGGCGTCTCGGCGGCGGGCTCCGGCGCGGTGGCGGGGGCCTCGGGCTCGGCGGCGGGGCGCTCGTCGGTGGCGCGGCGACGGCGGCGACGGCGCGGCGTCTGGTCCTCCTCGACGGCCGCGACGGGCTCGGGAGCCGTCTCGGGCTCGGCGGCCGGCTCACCGGCGGCCTCGGCCGCGGCGGCGGCAGCGGCGCGCTCGGGCGTCTGGAACATCGGCTCGGTGAAGACCGGCGCCTGGAAGACGGCGACGGACGGCCGCTTCGGGCGGCTGCCGCCCTCGGCGTCGGCCGTGCCGGACTGCTTCGCCTGCCGGCCCTTCGACTGCTTGGGCTCGGAGAAGCCGCCGGCGGCCTTACGGGTGGCGCGGCGACGGGGGCGACGCGGCGCGTCGTCCTCGGCGGCCTCGACGGGCTCCGCCGACTCGACGGGCGCGGCCTGCTCCTGCGCGGCCGGCTCGGCGGCCTGCGGGGCCTCGGGCGCGGACACGGCGCGGGTGGCCCGGCGACGCGAACGGCGCGGGGCCGCGTCATCGGCGGACTCGGCCGGGGCCTCCTCGGCGACGGGCGCCGCGGCCTGCGGCTCCTCGGCCGGGGCCGCCTCGACGGCCGGAGTCTCGGCGGCGGGGGTGGCGACGGTACGGGTCGCACGGCGGCGACGGCGCGGCGCGGCGGCCTCGGCGGGCGCCTCTTCGGCGGCCGGGGTCTCCTCCGCGACGGCCTTCGGCTCGTCGGCGGCGGGCGCGGCGCTCTCGGCGGTGTCCGTCACGGGGGCGGACGCGGTACGGGTCGCGCGGCGGCGACGGCGCGGGGCGGCAGCCTCGGCGGGCGCCTCTTCGGCGGCGGGCGCGGCGACCGGCTCCGCGGCCGGCTCGACGACCGGCTCGGCGGCCTCGGCCTGCGCGGGCGCACCGGTGGGCGCGGAGGCGCGACGGGTCGCGCGGCGGCGCGGGCGGGCGGCGGGCGCCGCGTCCTGCGCCTCGGGCGCCGGAGAGGTCTCAGGGGTGGCAGCGGCCTCGGCGGCCTCGTCTGCGGGGGCGAGCTGGTCCTCGGCGTCCGCGGCAGCGGCCGGTATGGCCGGCGCGGCGGTCTCGGCGGAGGGGGCCGCGGGCGGGCCCGCGGGACGCGACGCGGCCCGGCGCCGGCGGCGCGGGGGCAGGGTGTCGCTGGGGCTGTCCAGCTCGGAGGTGGTGGGTTCGGTCGGCTCGGGCATGCGGGTGGATCTCCCGTCGGGCCCCCGGGCGCCGCGCCTGATCCATGACCGGTGACGTCCGCGGCTCGCTCGCGCTCGTTGTCGGGCGCGAGGGCCGCCGGTCCGGGGCGCGGGCGCCGCACGGGGGCTCTTCTGTCTGTTCTCGCCGGTTCCGGTACGCGATGTACGTACGGCCTGGCGAAAGTCCTTGGGTGGGTGCGCTGCCCGACCCAGGTGGCTCCCGAGTACGAGGGCGGCGCGACGGCGACCGTCCTTACGCGGAACCTTCCACGGCAGGCACCTTCGCGGCGGCAGATCCTGCGGCCCCCGCGTGCGGGGTGGCCTGGACTGCCTCGCGGTCGGGCGCGAGCGGGTCGGTCACCGTGCCGGTCTCTTCATCGAAAGGCCCCTGCGCCAGCCTGGTCACCGCTGCGGGGACCGGCGGCGCCAGGTCGGCCACGGCGCGGAGACCGGACAGGACGTCGTCGGGTCGAACGGCAGGCGTCACGTGCCGAACAACCAGGCGCAGTATCGCACAGGCCTTGTCGCCGGGCCTATCAGCCGGGACATCCGAGATCCGCGCCGCCTCATGTGCCTCCAGCGACACGACGGCACCGCGGGCGTCGAACGTCCGCATGCCGTTCTTGGTGCGGCGCTGCACCTCGACCGTCTCGGCGGCCCGGAAGACCTCCGCGGCGCGGGCGGCCTCCTCGGCCGTGACCCCGTCGAGCCGCAGCTCCCACACGGAGGCGGCGAGCCGGTCGGCGAGTCCCGAGGTACGGGCCTCGACGGCGTCGACGATGTCGAGGCCGTGCGGCATCGACTCGTCGAGCAGCTCACGGAGGGTGCCGGGGTCGCGGGGCGCGGTGAGCGCGATCTCCAGGTACTCGGCCTCACTGCCCGTGCCGGTGGGTGCGGCATTGGCGTAGGACACCTTCGGGTGCGGCGTGAACCCCGCCGAGTACGCCATGGGCACCTCGGCGCGGCGCAGCGCACGCTCGAAGGCGCGCTGGAAGTCTCGGTGGCTGGTGAACCGGAGGCGGCCGCGCTTGGTGTAGCGCAGTCGGATGCGCTGCACCGCGGGTGCGGGCGGCGGGCCTTCGGGCTGTCGCTTGCCCAGTGTCCTAATCCTTAATGAATGCGGTCTTCGTGAGAGCGGTCGCACTGCTGCCAGTGCTGACAGCGGTACTGCTACCAAGAGTACGTCCCTGCGCGTCCTCCGGTTCCCGCACCTCCGTGACCAGCGGCTCGGGCGGGCGGTCCGGACCGAACAGGGCGCGCCGCACGTCGGCCCGGACCTGCCGGACCGTGGCACGGACCGCGCCGAGCGTCTCCCGGACCACCCGGGCGGCGGGCCGCCACAGCCGGTCCCGTACGACGTGCCCGACCGGGGTGAGCACCCTGCGGTACGCCCAGCGCACGGGCTCCACGAGGATCCGGCGCAGCAGGGTGCCGAGGAACCGTCCGACGGCGAGCGAGACGTACCCGGCCACGCGCCAGGCGACGCCGAGCGCGTCGCCGATCTCCCGCAGCAGCACGCCGAGGGCACGTCCGACGGGCAGCAGCACCCAGCGCCACAGGGCGAGCGCGGGCAGCACGAGAATCCACCGGACGAGCAGGGCGATCGCGTGCCCGAGTGGAGTCAGCACGCGCGCGTACAGCCACACGGCGGGTACGACGAGCAGGATCCGCCCGAGCGCGGCGACGCCCGCCGCGAACTGCCGGAACAGCAGGCCCAGTCCACGCCCCATCGGAACGAGCACCTGCCGCCACAGCCAGACCCACGGCCAGACGAACAGGGCCCGGCCGACCCAGGCGAGCACCACGGCGAGCGCCCGCCCGACGGGGGCGAGCACGCGCGCGTACAGCCACGCCAGCGGGACGACCACCAACACCCGCCCCAGGAAGGCGAGTCCGCGCGCGAGCTGGACGAGCGGCCAGATGAGCACCCAGTACAACAGCAGTCCGACACCGCGGCCGAGCGGCACGAGCGCCTTCTCACAGAGGAAGCGTCCGGCCGTGACGAGCGCGTCCCACACGAGCCGGACCGGCACCACGACGACGAGCGCCACGATCCGCATCGGCATACGGACGGCCGCCACCAGACAGCCTTCCGAGGAGGCGGGCGCGGGGCCGGGGTGCTTCTCCATGTCCATGCAGTGTCAGACGCCGAAGAGGGCCTTCCGGATGCGGGATTGGACGCCGATGCTTCACAAAGCGGCCGTGCCAGGCACAATCTGCCCATGATTACGCTTACGAAGGAAGACGGCCCCGCGGATCTCGACGGTGTCACCCATCTCTCCATCGGGGTCTCCTGGGACCCGACCGCCGGCAGCAGCGGCGGCGTGCTCGGCGCGCTGCGCCGCAAGCAGGGCACGGACCTGGACCTGATAGCGGTCGCGCTGCAGGGCGGCGACCCGGTCCGGCTGGCCGGCCTCGACTCCCTGGACCCGCTGGGCAACGGCGCGTTGCTGCACAGCGGCGACAACCAGACCGGCAAGGGCGACGGCGACGACGAGACCGTCACGGTCGAGTTCTCGAAGGTGCCGCCGGTCATCACGTCGATCGTGTTCATCGCTGCGGCCTACAAGAAGGGCAGTTCGTTCCAGAAGGCCCGCAACATCAGTTTCAAGGTGTACGACGCGACCGGCGGCAGCAGCCAGCAGGTGGCGGACATCTGGCCGAGCCTGCTCAGCGCCGACAACGGGTGCCTGGTGGCGAAGGCGATCCGCAGCGCGGGTGACGTCTGGAAGCTCGAGGTCATCAATGAGACCGGCAAGATCAAGCAGGGCGACGAGCGCGCGCTGATGCGCTTCGCGGTCAGCAAGTAGCCGTGGGACATGGGTGTGGGGCCGGGCTGACGCCCGGCCCCACACCCATGTCGATCAGGTACTACTTGACGACCGTCAGCGGCAGCAGCTTCTTGCCGGTCGGGCCGATCTGGATGGACGTGTCCATCGCGGGGCAGACGCCGCAGTCGAAGCAGGGCGTCCAGCGGCAGTCCTCGACCTCGGTCTCGTCGAGCGCGTCCTGCCAGTCCTCCCAGAGCCAGTCCTTGTCGAGGCCGGAGTCCAGGTGGTCCCAGGGCAGGACCTCCTCGTACGTGCGCTCGCGCGTCGTGTACCAGGCGACGTCGACGCCGTGGGCGGGCAGTGTCTTGGCGGCGCAGTCCATCCAGCGGTCGTAGCTGAAGTGCTCGCGCCAGCCGTCGAAGCGGCCGCCGTCCTCGTAGACCGCGCGGATGACGTCGCCGATGCGGCGGTCGCCGCGGGAGAGCAGGCCCTCGACGGTGCCGGGCTTGCCGTCGTGGTAGCGGAAGCCGATGGAGCGGCCGTACTTCTTGTCGCCGCGGATCTTGTCGCGGAGTTTTTCGAGACGGGCGTCCGTCTCCTCCGCCGACAGCTGCGGCGCCCACTGGAACGGGGTGTGCGGCTTGGGCACGAACCCGCCGATGGAGACCGTGCAGCGGATGTCGTTGGACCCGGAGACCTCGCGGCCCTTCTGGATCACGTTCATCGCCATCTCGGCGATCTGGAGGACGTCGTCGTCGGTCTCGGTGGGCAGGCCGCACATGAAGTACAGCTTCACCTGCCGCCAGCCGTTGCCGTACGCGGTCGCGACCGTGCGGATCAGGTCCTCTTCGCTGACCATCTTGTTGATGACCTTGCGCATGCGCTCGCTGCCGCCCTCGGGGGCGAAGGTCAGACCGGAGCGGCGGCCGTTGCGCGTCAGCTCGTTGGCCAGGTCGACGTTGAACGCGTCGACGCGGGTCGAGGGCAGCGAGAGGCCGATCTTGTCTTCCTCGTAGCGGTCCGCGAGGCCCTTGGCGATGTCGCCGATCTCGGAGTGGTCCGCGGAGGACAGCGAGAGCAGGCCGACCTCCTCGAAGCCGGTCGCCTTGAGGCCCTTCTCCACCATGTCGCCGATGCCGGTGATGCTTCGCTCCCGCACGGGGCGCGTGATCATGCCGGCCTGGCAGAAGCGGCAGCCGCGGGTGCAGCCGCGGAAGATCTCGACGGACATCCGCTCGTGGACGGTCTCCGCGAGCGGGACCAGCGGCTGCTTGGGGTAGGGCCACTCGTCGAGGTCCATGACGGTGTGCTTGGACACCCGCCACGGCACGCCCGAGCGGTTCGGCACGACGCGGCCGATGCGGCCGTCGGGCAGGTACTCGACGTCGTAGAAGCCCGGGACGTAGATGTTCCCGGTCTTCGCGAGGCGGAGCAGGACCTCCTCGCGCCCGCCCGGGCGGCCCTCGGCCTTCCAGGCGCGGATGATCTCCGTCATGTCGAGCACGGCCTGCTCGCCGTCGCCGATGACGGCGGCGTCGATGAACGCGGCGATCGGCTCGGGGTTGAAGGCCGCGTGGCCGCCCGCGAGGACGATCGGGTCGTCGAGCCCGCGGTCCTTGGACTCCAGCGGGATGCCGGCCAGGTCGAGCGCGGCCAGCATGTTGGTGTAGCCGAGCTCGGTGGAGAAGGAGAGCCCGAAGACGTCGAAGGCCTTCACCGGGCGGTGCGAGTCGACCGTGAACTGGGGCACCTTGTGCTCGCGCATCAGGGCTTCCAGGTCGGGCCAGACGCTGTAGGTGCGCTCGGCGAGGACGCCCTCCCGCTCGTTCAGGACCTCGTAGAGGATCATGACGCCCTGGTTGGGCAGGCCGACCTCGTACGCGTCCGGGTACATCAGCGCCCAGCGGACGTCGCAGGACTCCCACGGCTTGACCGTGGAGTTGAGCTCTCCGCCGACGTACTGGATCGGCTTCTGCACATGCGGGAGCAGCGCTTCGAGCTGCGGAAAGACAGACTCGACCGCTTGGGGCGCCGCGGCGACGGCATCGGCAGGCATAACCGTGGACCTTTGTGAGCTGACAGGGGGGACCCTCAAGCCTAACCCGCCGAGAGACCCGCCTCCGCCGCCCCGGCCCACACCCCGGGCAGCTCCCGCTCGTAGTCAGCGGCGGCCGCCTGCTCCTGTCCGTACAGCAGTCCCCAGGTGAACGCCGTCTCGCCGGCCGCGTGCGCCTGGATCGCGAGCTGGCGCAGCGTCTCGCGGGCGACGACGGAGTCCTGGTGGTCGCCGAGGAGGGACTGGACGGCCTTCATCCGCTTGGCGAACCGCTTGGCCTGCTTGCCGAGCGCGGGGACGGCGGCCTCGCCCGCGTACCGGGCGCGCTTGGCGGACTTACGGGCCTCGTGCATCGCCACGTCGCGGTCGGTGCCCGCGGGCAGCGACAGGGCGTGCTCGATACGGGCGGCGAGGCGGGCCTTGTCCTTGAGAGCGGCGGCTACGAGGCGGTCCGCGGCCGGTTTCCGGGCGGCGGGCAGCAGCGGCGGGTCGGCGAGCAGGGCGTCCAGGGCGTCCAGCAGGGCGAGGTAGCGCTTGCTGTCGAGGACGGCGACCGTGTGGCGGCGCGAGCCCTGGCGGCGGGCCACCGCCCAGATCCGCAGCCGGCCGCGGACCGGGCCGAGCAGCAGGGTGCGCGGTACGTCGTCGATCCGGGCGGTGAGCCGCTCGGTCAGCACCTCGTGGTCCCGGTCGATGCCCAGCTCGCCGCCGAGCCATTTCAGCTCCTCGGCGACCGGTTCGGTGGCGGCGGGGTCGAGGATCTTCTTGTACGTCTTGAACGCGCTGCGCATCCTGCGGGCGGCGACCCGCATCTGGTGCACCGCGTCGGGCAGGTCGCGGCGGACCGCCGGGTCGAGGTCGACGAGCTTGTCCCGCTGGGTGCGCAGGTGGGCGACGACGTGGTCGCCCGCGGTGCCGGGCTCCGTGGGGGCGGCGGGTCGCGACGCCGGGGCCTTGGCGCCCGTCTCGTCGAGGGCTCGGGCCAGTTTGGAGAGGGAGACGGAGCGGTCGGCGCCGACCTTGCGCAGTCGCTTCTCGACCTTGCCGAGGAAGTCGGGGTCGCCGTCGTCCGCCAGTTCGACCTCGATCTCCGTCCAGGCCGTGCCGCCCTGGCCGTCGGCCCGCTCGGCGCGTACGGCGTCGACGCTGACCTCGGCGAGCAGGGCGCCGTGGGCGTCGGTCAGGTGGGAGACGTCGCGGGACGACAGCAGGCGGACGACGGGCAGCAGCGGCTCCTGTCGCACCCGGGACCGGACGAGTCCGGCGAGCGAGCGGGGCAGTTGTGCCGAGAGCGGGGCGCGGATCTCGTCCCGCACGCCCTCGCCGAGGGCGACCGGGATCTTCAGGTGCCAGCCCGCGTCGTCGCCTCCGGTGCGGCGGCGCAGGGTGATGTGGTCGGCCGCGAGGCGCTGGTCGGCCGTGTCGTAGTACACGGCGTCGAGTTCCACCACGCCCTTGTCGATGACCTCCGCCACGCCGGGGACCTTGCCCAGGTCGGGCAGCTCGAAGCCCTCGTCGGCAGCGCCCGCAACCTCGTACTTCCGCTCGATCTCGCGCTTCGTCTCCGCCATAACCCGAATCTAGACGCCACCGGTTCGTCCCGATAGAGGACAACCCGGGCTGCGTCAGGGGCGCGGGGAACCGCGCGACCAGCCCCTACCGGGGCCGCACACGCGAACGGCGCTGAAGTGGCCGCCCCTGGGGCGCTGGCCCCGCGCCGGGGTGCCGCCTTGCCCACCCTGCCGCCCTTGGCGGCGGGCGCTAGGCCGACATCGGGCGCTGGACCCTGATCGACTGCAGCAAACCGATCGCCACCCACACCGCGAACATCGACGAACCGCCGTACGAGACGAACGGGAGCGGGAGACCCGCCACCGGCATGATGCCCAGCGTCATGCCGATGTTCTCGAACGCCTGGAAGGCGAACCACGCGATGATGCCAGCGGCGACGATCGTCCCGTACAGCTCGGTGGTCTCGCGGGCGATCCGGCAGGCCCGCCACAGCACCACGGCGAGCAGCAGAAGAATGGCGCCGGCGCCGAGGAAGCCGAGCTCCTCCCCCGCCACCGTGAACACGAAGTCGGTCTGCTGCTCGGGCACGAACTGCCCGGTGGTCTGCGAGCCGTGGAAGAGCCCGGAGCCGGTGAGCCCGCCCGAGCCGATCGCGATGCGCGCCTGGTTGGTGTTGTAGCCGACACCGGCCGGGTCGAGCGCCGGATTGGCGAAGGCGGCGAACCGGGCGATCTGGTAGTCGTCGAGGACACCGAGCTGCCACACCGCGACGGCACCGGCCGCGCCGACCCCGATCAGCCCGAGCACCCACCGGTTGGAGGCGCCGGAGGCCAGCAGCACGCCGAGCACGATCATCACCATGACCATGACGGACCCGAGGTCCGGCATCAGCATGACGACCATCATGGGGACGGCGGCGAGGCCGAGGGCCTGGAGGACGGTCCGGTGGTCGGGATGCTCGCGGTCACCGGCGTCGACCCGCGCCGCGAGCAGCATCGCCATCCCCAGGATGATCGTGATCTTCACGAACTCCGAGGGCTGGAGCGAGAAGCCGCCGCCGATGATGATCCACGCGTGCGCGCCGTTCACCGTCGCACCGAGCGGGGTGAGCACCAGCAGCACCAGGAAGACCGAGATGCCGTAGAGGATCGGCACGGCCGTGCGCAGGGTGCGGTGGCCGAGCCAGATCGTGCCGACCATCAGCCCGATGCCGATGCCGGTGTTGAGCAGGTGGCGGAAGAGGAAGTAGTACGGGTCGCCCTGGTTCAGCTCGGTCCTGTTGCGGGTCGCCGAGAAGACGAGCGCCGAACCGATCAGCGACAGCGCGATCGCCGACAGCAGGATCGGCCAGTCGAGCCGCCGCACCACCGAGTCCCGGGCCATGAGCCGGGACATGGTGGAGCGCTGCTGCGGGCCGTACCCGGAGACGGAGAAACCGTTGGTGTGACCTGCCATGGTCGGTCAGTCCCTCCTGCTGTACGTCGAGGCGGGCAGCCCGGCCGCGAGCTCCTGCTGCGCGGGCGCCTGCTGCTTGCCCGGGTCGTACGTGTCGATCGTCGGGGCGTCGATCGAACCGTCCTTCTGGATCTTCGGCAGGGCCTTCTCCGGCTCGGGCAGCAGGGCCTTCTTCAGGTCCTGCTTGCCGTTCTCGTCGAGGCCGTACATCGCGTCGTAGATCTTGCGGACGGCCGGTCCCGAGGCGCCGGAACCCGTACCACCCTGGGAGATCGTCATCACGATCGAGTAGTCCTTGGTGTAGGACGCGAACCAGGACGTCGTCTGCTTGCCGTAGACCTCGGCCGTACCGGTCTTGGCGTGCATCGGGATCTTGTCCTGGGGCCAGCCGCCGAAGCGCCAGGCCGCCGTACCGCGGGTCGCCACTCCCGCCAGTGCTTCGTCTATCTCGTCGCGGGTCTTGCCCTTGAACGGCAGCTTGGCGTTGACCTTCGGCTGGATCGCGTGGACCTGCTTGCCGTCGGCGCTGACGATGGCCTTGCCGACCTCGGGCTCGTGCAGGGTGCCGCCGTTGGAGATCGCGGCGTAGATCGACGCCATCTGGATCGGGGTGACGAGGGTGTCGCCCTGGCCGATGGAGTAGTTGACGGAGTCACCGGCGCGCATGAGATTGCCTTCGAGGCAGTTCTCGTAGTTCAGGCGCTGGACGTAGTCGCCGTCCTTCTTGCCGGACTTGCACCAGGAGTCCTTGTTGGCCTTCCAGAACCGCTGCTTCCACTGGCGGTCGGGGACCCGGCCGGTGACCTCGTTGGGCAGGTCGATGCCGGTCTCCTTGCCGAGGCCGAACTGGTGGGCGGTCTTGTAGAACCAGTCCTGGGTGTCCTTGTTGCCCTTGAGGCCGCCGTCCTTCTTCCACTCGTTGTGGGCGATGCCGTAGAAGACGGTGTCGCAGGAGACCTCCAGGGCGCGGCCCAGCGAGATCGGCCCGAAGTTCTCCGACTCGAAGTTCTTGAAGACCTGGTTGCCGATCGAGTACGAGCTGGTGCAGGGGTAGCGCCCGTTGAACTGGTAGCCCGCGTTGACCGCCGCCGTGGTCGAGATGACCTTGAAGATGGAGCCGGGGGCCGCCTGGCCCTGGATGGCCCGGTTCAGCAGCGGGTAGTTGGAGCTCTTGCCGGTCAGGTTGGCGTAGTCCTTGCCGGAGATGCCGCCGACCCAGGCGTTCGGGTCGTAGCTCGGGTTGGACGCCATGGCGACGACGCGGCCGGTCTTGGCCTCCATCACGACGACGGCGCCGGAGTCGGCCTTGTAGTTGGTGCCGGTGTTCTTGTCGAACTCCTTGCGGGCGTTCTTCATCGCCTCGTTCAGCTCGTACTCGGCGACGCGCTGGACCCGTGCGTCTATCGAGGTGACGACGTTCGCACCGGGTTCGGCGTCGTCGCTCTTGGCGCGGCCGATGACCCGGCCGAGGTTGTCGACCTCGTAGCGGGTGACGCCGGCCTTGCCGCGCAGATCCTTGTCGTACGTGCGTTCAAGACCGGAGCGGCCGACCTGGTCGGAGCGGAGGTACGGCGAGTCGCTGTCCTTCGCCTTCTCGATCTCGGAGTCGGTCACCGGGGAGAGATAGCCGAGGACCTGCGCGGTGTTGGCCTTGCCGGGCGCGGCGTAGCGGCGTACGGCGGTGGGCTCGGCGGTGATGCCGGGGAAGTCCTCGCCGCGCTCGCGGATCTGCAGCGCCTGCTTGGGCGTGGCCTCGTCGGTGATCGGGATGGGCTGGTACGGCGAGCCGTTCCAGCAGGGCTGCGGCGTCTTGGCGTCGCACAGCCGGACCTTCTCCTCGACGTCCTTGGGCTTCATGCCGAGGACGCCGGCGAGCTTGGTGAGGACGCCCTTCCCGTCGTCCTTCATCTTCATCAGGTCGGTCCGCGAGGCGGAGACGACGAGGCGGGTCTCGTTGTCGGCGAGGGCCACGCCCCGCGAGTCCAGGATCGAGCCGCGCACGGCGGGCGTGACGACCTGCTGGACGTGGTTGCCGGACGCCTCCTTGGCGTACTCGTCGCCGTTGCGCACCTGGAGGTACCAGAGGCGGCCGCCGAGCGTGAGCAGGAGGGACAGGACGAGGATCTGGAGGACGACGAGACGGATCTGGACGCGCGGGGTCCGGCCGGTCTCCGGGATGTTGGTCATGGTGCCCGTGCTCCCCCTAGTACGTGTGCGAGTACGAGTAGTACGTGTACACGCCCCACCTGTGCGCGGCCCGGTCGGCCGCGGCGGTCAACTGCTCTGCGCTCACAGGCGCTTGACCCCCTTGATGCGTCCGGCGCGGGCGGCGCGCGCCTTGACGGACTTCATGCGCAGGCCGCCGCGCTGGTTGCCGATGCGCAGGCCGGTGCCGGCGGAGAGCCAGCCGGAGGAGACGTCGGAGACCTTGCCGGAGCCGCCGCCGCTGTCGGCCAGCGGATCGTTCTCGGCGCGTCTGGCGAGCGCCATCACGCCGGGTACGACGAACGGCGCGAGCAGCAGGTCGTAGAGCGCGGCGGTGAACAGCAGGCTGCCGAGGCCGACGTGGCGGGCGGCGGTGTCGCCGACGAGGGCGCCGACGCCCGCGTACAGCAGGGTGGTGCCGACGGCGGCGGCGACCACCACGACCATCGGGCCGAAGGCCGAGCGCAGCTGTCCGGTCTCGGGCTTGGCGAGGCCGGCGAGGTAGCCGATGACGCACAGGACCAGGGCGTACCGCCCGGCGGCGTGGTCGGCGGGCGGGGCCAGGTCGGCGAGCAGGCCCGCGCCGAAACCGATGAAGGCGCCGCCGACGTGGCCGTAGACGAGCGCCAGGCCGAGGACGGTGAGCAGCAGCAGGTCGGGCACGGCGCCCGGGAGCTGCAACCGCGCCAGGACGCAGACCTGGACGACGAGGGCGACGACGACGAGGGTCGTGGAGAGGAGGATCCGGTTGAAGCGCATGGTGGTCAGCTCCTCCTGTTACTGCTGGACGCCGTCGGCGGGCGCGGACGGCGTGACGGTGACCGTCACGGTCGGCGCGGGCTTGGGCTTCGCGGGCTTGGACGGCAGGACCTCGTCGCGCGGGTCGGTGCGCGGCGGCTGGACGACGACGCCCACGATGTCGAGCTTGGTGAAGCCGACGTACGGCTCGACGTAGACGGTACGGGTCAGGTCGCCGCCGGACGGATCGACGCGGACGACCCTGCCGACGGGCACGCCGGGCACGAACGGCTTGTCGGCCTGTGAGCCGAAGGTGACGAGCCGGTCGCCCTTCTTCACCTTGGCCTTGCCGTTGAGCAGCTGGACGCGCAGCGGGCGGTCGCCCTGGCCGGAGGCGAAGCCGAGCTCGTCGGTCTTCTCCATCCGGGTGCCGACGGTGAAGTCCGGGTCGTTGGCGAGGAGGATCGTGGAGGTGCCGGGGCCGACCGTGGTGACGCGGCCGACGAGCCCGTCCCCGTTCAGCACCGTCATGTCGCGCTTGATGCCGTCATCGGCACCGGCGTCGATGGTCACCGTCCAGGAGAAGCCCTGCGCGGACCCTATGGCGATGACCTGGGCGCCCTTGATCCCGTACTGACCGGCGCCGGCCGTCTTCAGCATGGTGTCGAGCTGGCGGATCTTGCTGCGGTTGCGGTCGTCGCTGCCGAGCTTGGCCTTCAGGCCGGCGTTCTCGCGCTCCAGCTGACTGATCCGGTCGTGCCGCTTGTCGGAGTCGCGGACCGCGCTTATGGCGTTGCCGATCGGATCGACCGCGCCGGCGACACCGCTCTCCACGGGTCCGAAGACCTTGGCGGCGCCCTGACGGGCACCGTCGACCGGCGAGTCCTCTCCTCCGCGGATGTCCACCGTGATCAACGCGAACGCGATGGCGATCAGCAGTACCAGGAGCAGCCGGCTCTCTCGTGTGTCCCTCACGTACGGCGGCCGTGCCTTCCTCAATCAGAAATCGGGTGGGGCGATGTCACGATGTCTGGGGATATGGGTTTGTCGGGGGGATTAGGTGATGCCGGACGGATGTAACCGATGCAACTGATGTCCGGGAATTCTTGCGCCTTGCCTCTATATCAACGATCCGCCGTACGAAGTGGCAGGCACTCGTACGGCGGACCCACCCTTTCAGGTGTTCACACCACTCATCTGCGCGGCGAGGCGTCGAGCACCTGCTGCAACGCCTCGAACTCCTCGACACACTTTCCGGAACCGAGCGCCACGCTGTCCAGCGGGTCCTCCGCGATGTGGATCGGCATGCCGGTCTCGCGCCGCAGTCGCTCGTCGAGGCCGCGGAGCAGGGCGCCGCCACCGGTGAGAACGATGCCGCGGTCCATGACGTCACCGGACAGCTCGGGCGGGCACTTGTCGAGGGTGGTCTTGACCGCGTCCACGATCGCGTTGACCGGTTCCTCGATGGCCTTGCGGACTTCCGCCGCCGAGATGACGACGGTCTTCGGCAGGCCGGAGACCAGGTCACGGCCGCGGATCTCGGTGTGCTCGTCGTTGTCGAGGTCGTACGCCGAACCGATCGTGATCTTGATCTGTTCGGCGGTCCGCTCACCGAGGAGGAGGGAGTACTCCTTCTTGATGTGCTGGATGATCGCGTTGTCCAGCTCGTCGCCCGCCACGCGGATCGACTGTGCCGTGACGATTCCGCCGAGCGAGATGACCGCGACCTCGGTGGTGCCGCCACCGATGTCCACCACCATGTTGCCCGTGGCCTCGTGGACCGGGAGGCCGGAGCCGATGGCCGCCGCCATGGGCTCCTCGATGATGTGCACCTGGCGGGCACCGGCCTGCGAGGAGGCCTCGATGACCGCGCGGCGCTCGACACCGGTGATGCCGGACGGTACGCAGACCACGACGCGGGGCCGGGCGAGGTAACGCCGCTTGTGGATCTTCAGGATGAAGTAGCGGAGCATGCGCTCGGTGATCTCGAAGTCGGCGATCACGCCGTCCTTCAGCGGGCGCACGGCGACGATGTTGCCAGGGGTGCGCCCGATCATCTTCTTGGCTTCGGCGCCGACCGCGAGGATGCCACCGGTGTTGGTGTTGATGGCGACCACGGACGGCTCATTGAGCACGATCCCGCGACCCCTGACGTACACCAGCGTGTTGGCGGTCCCGAGGTCGACAGCCATGTCACGGCCGATGAACGACATTGAGTTCCCCATCAGGATTCGTCTGGCCTTCCCAAGTGGAGCGTTTGATTGCTTGTCAGGTTGGCGAGAGGTGGACGCGGTGTGGCGTGGAGGCTCCATCGTAGTCTCGCCTGCACGATCACGGCGCGAGGGTCTTCGCCATTGTCAGCAGATGAATCCCCGCCCCGCTAATGGGGACGTGCCGACGGAGGGTTGCGTTCCCCCAATCGGGGCGCATATGCCAAAGAACGGCCTGAATTCTCAGGCCGTTCCAGGTCAGTGGCGCTCCGTGACTGACGAATCGTCAGAAAGGGAATGCGGTTCGTCTCAATGGGCGAGATCCGGCGTCAGACCAGGTTCGGGAAGAAAATCTTCAGCTCGCGCTCGGCCGACTCCTCGGAGTCCGACGCGTGAATCAGGTTCTCTCGGACGATGACACCGAAGTCGCCACGGATGGAGCCCGGGGCCGCCGCGATCGGGTCGGTCGGGCCGGCCAGCTGGCGAACGCCCTCGATGACGCGCTCGCCCTCGACGACCAGCGCCACGACCGGGCCGGACGCCATGAACGTCATCAGCGGCTCGTAGAAGGGCTTGCCCTTGTGCTCGCCGTAGTGCTGCTCCAGCGTCTCCTGGCCGAGCTCGCGCAGTTCGAGTGCGCCGATCGTCCAGCCGGCCTTGCGCTCGATACGGCCGATGATCTCGCCGATCAGGCCACGGCGGACCGCGTCGGGCTTGAGCAGGACGAGCGTGCGCTGGGTCATTTCGGTTGGGCTCCTTGTGCGGCCGGGATGTGCGGTGGGCCCGAGATTACAGGGGGTGACCCCAGCCCCGGCACCGGGGTTCGCCCCCACCCCGGCTCGTTCCCCGCCCGCGGCCCGGTGGCCGCATCTCGCGCCGTTCCCCGC
>NZ_QLLY01000029.1:0-15701 GCF_003259365.1 Streptomyces sp. PsTaAH-137 | reverse complement strand
CCCCTGGGCAGTCCCTCGACCGCGGGCCGGTGGCCGCATCTCGCGCCGTTCCCCGCGCCCCTGAGGCAGGCGCTTCGCGCCGCCTCCCCATCGCGCTCTCAGCCCCGGGCCTCTGTTGATGAGATGGCGCACGCAGTGCGCATCTCAGGGGCGCGGGGAACTGCGCGACCAGCCACGACGAGAGGCGCGGGCGGGAGACGGGCCCGAGAAGGCTCAGGCCGCGGTCGGGCCCTGCTGCGCCCAGCGGGCCTTCGCTTCGTCGATCTTGCGGCCGAAGTGGATCGAGGCCCACCACAGCGCCGCGAAACAGGCGCCGAGAAAGAACATCACCGGCACCCAGAAACCGCTGACGATCAGAGCGATCTGCAGGGCCCAGCCCAGCTGGACGCCACCGGGCCGGGTGATCATGCCGCACAGCAGCACCGACAGCGCCATGGCCACGCCACAGACCGTCCAGACCAGCCCACTCGACAGGTCCTGGTCCTTCATCGCGACCAGCCCGGCGAACCCGATGACGAAGAACTCGCCGATCAAGGTCGAGGCACACAAGGTACGCACAGCGCTCAGCCCTTCCCAAGCAACAGCAGCCGGGCTTCCCCGACGGTGATCACGGACCCGGTGACGAGCACGCCGCCGCCCGCGTACTCGCCCTCTTCCTCGGCCAGCGTGATCGCGGCCTCCAGAGCGTCGTCCAGCCGCGGCTCGACCTGCACCCGGTCGTCCCCGAAGACCTCGACCGCGACGGCCGCCAGCTCATCGGCGTCCATGGCGCGGTGACTGGAGTTCTGCGTGACGACGATCTCCGCGAAGATCGGCTCGAAGGCTTCGAGCAGCCCCCGTACGTTCTTGTCGCCGCTCGCCCCGACGACCCCGATGAGCCGGCTGAAGTCGAAGACCTCGCTGATGGCGTCGGCGGTGACCCGGGCGCCCGCGGGGTTGTGCGCGGCGTCGAGCACGACCGTCGGCGACCGCCGCACCACTTCCAGGCGGCCCGGCGAGGTGACGGACGCGAACGCCGTACGGATGGTGTCGATGTCGAGCGGGCGGGCGTGCTCCGAGCCGATGCCGAAGAACGCCTCGACGGCGGCGAGCGCCACCGCCGCGTTGTGCGCCTGGTGGGCGCCGTGCAGCGGGAGGAAGACCTCCTCGTACTCGCCGCCCAGGCCGCGCAGGGTGACCAGCTGGCCGCCGACGGCGATCTGCCGGTCCACCACGCCGAACTCCAGGCCCTCGCGGGCGACCGTGGCGTCCGTCTCGACGGCCTTCTTCAGAATCACCTGCGCCGCGTCCACCGGCTGCTGCGCCATGATCACGGTGGCGTCCTGCTTGATGATCCCGGACTTCTCCACCGCGATCTCGCCCGGCGTGGAGCCCAGGCGGTCGGTGTGGTCCAGGTCGATGGGGGTGATGACCGCGACGGAGCCGTCGATGACGTTCGTCGCGTCCCAGCTGCCGCCCATGCCGACCTCGACGACCGCGACGTCGACGGGGGCGTCGGCGAAGGCCGCGTACGCCATACCGGTGAGCACCTCGAAGAAGGACAGCCGGTACTCCTGCTGGGAGTCGACCATCTCGACGTACGGCTTGATGTCCTCGTACGTCTCGATGAAGCGCTCGTGGTCGATCGGCGCGCCGTCGAGGCTGATCCGCTCGGTGATCGACTGCACGTGCGGCGAGGTGTACCGGCCGGTGCGCAGGTCGAAGGCGGCCAGCAGGGCCTCGATCATGCGGGCCGTCGACGTCTTGCCGTTCGTCCCCGTGATGTGGATCGAGGGGTACGCCTTCTGCGGCTCGCCCAGCACGTCCATCAGCGCCGCGATGCGGGCCACCGACGGCTCCAGCTTGGTCTCGCCCCAACGGGTGGCGAGGTCCGCCTCGACCGCCCGCAGCGCCTTCTCCACCTCAGGGTCCTGCGGCCGGGCCGGGATGCCGTCGCCCTGCGGGGGGCCGCCCTGCGTGCGCAGGGTGCGGCTGCCCGCCTCGATGACCGCGAGGTCGGGGTCGCGGTCGGTCTCGGCGCCCACGATCTCCTCGAAGGCGTCCGGGCTGTCGCTGGGGCCGTGGTCGTCGCTGCTGTCGCGCGGGGGGAGGTCACTCACGTACGCCAGTCTACGGAGGTCCCCGACAAGTGCGGACAGCGGTGCGCAAGCCGCCCTCCGGGACGGATAAGGACTTTGGACCTGTCCGAATCGGGACTTTGGTCCATCCGCGGCACAGCGTGAGCCTGCAAACTTGGCGATCATGGACATAGGTATCGATCTCGGCACCGCCAACACTCTTCTCTACGTACGCGGTCAGGGGATCGTGCTGAACGAACCGTCGGTGGTCGCCGTCAAGCAGGGCGGCAAGCAGAGTTCGGTGCTCGCCGTGGGCACCGAGGCGAAGGAGACCATCGGCCGCACCCCGGGCTCCATCACCGCGATCCGGCCGCTGCGCGACGGCGTCATCAGCGACTACGAGGCGGCCGAGCAGATGATCCGGCACTTCGTCCGCAAGGTCGCCCCGGGCCGCCGGCCCCGTACCCGGATGGTCGTGTGCGTGCCCAGCGGGGTCACGCCGGTCGAGCGGCGGGCCATCATGCATGCCGCGCAGGGATCGGGGGCGCGGGCCGTGCACCTGATCGAGGAGCCGATGGCCGCGGCGATCGGGGCCGGGCTTCCGGTGTCCGAGCCGCGCGGGTCGATGGTGGTCGACATCGGCGGCGGGACCACCGAGGTCGCCGTCATCTCGCTCGGGGGTGTCGTCACGGCGCGCTCGCTGCGGGTGGGCGGGGACCGGCTCGACGAGGCCATCACCGATCACGTGCGCAAGGAGCACGGGCTGCTGATCGGGGAGCGCACCGCCGAGGACATCAAGGTCGCGATCGGGTCGGCGTGGCCGGTGCCCGGGGAGGACGCGTTCGAGATGCGGGCGTTCACCGTGCGGGGGCGGGAGAAGGTGGGCGGGCTGCCGAAGACGGTGGAGCTGACGGTACGTGAGGTGCGCGCCGCGCTGGACGAGCCCGTGGAGGCCGTCATCTCCGCGGTGAAGGGCACCCTGGAGGAGTGTCCTCCGGAGCTGTCCGGCGATGTGATGGAGCACGGGATCGTACTGACCGGTGGGGGTGCGCTGCTGCCCGGGCTCGATCTGCGGATCGCCTCCGGCACGGGGATTCCGGTGTTCGTCGCCGAGGATCCGTTGGACAGTGTTGCGCTCGGGTGCGGGAAGTGTGTGGAGGACTTCGACGGGCTGGAGCGGATGCTGGGGGCCGCCTAGGGGGTGTTCTGGTGGGGGGCCGGGTGCGGGTGCGCGGTGGCTGGCCGCGCAGTTCCCCGCGCCCCTGATGGGGTGCCTCGACGTGGGGACAGTGGAGCGCCGTCGTGGTTGCTCGCGCAGTTCCCCGCGCCCCTGGCGGGGCTGTTCAGGCCGTCAGCCTTGGGCAGTCTGCCGCCTGGGGCGGCAGGGTGGGCAAGGCGGCACCCCGGCGCGGGGCGAGCGTCCCGGTGTGGGGCAGTGCAGCGCCGTCGTGGCTGAGCAACCAGTTCCCCTCGTTGGGCACCGCCATATGTTGTAAAGGGGCACCCCTGTTCGGCGCGGTGAGCGCCCCGTACGGGCGACAAGGGGTCCAATCGGACCATGTGGTACGCACATCAGCCGAGTCGGCGTGCTCGGCAGATCATCGGTGACGGGGCGGCCCTGCTGTGGGTCGCGGGGTGGGCCGTGGTGGCCGTCGCGGCGCATCGGGTGCTCGGGGCCGCGACCCGGCCCCGGGTCGGGCTTCCCGGACCGCTGCACGGAGTCGCGCGGGCCGGTGACCGGATCGTGAGCGCGGCGCCGGAAGGGGCGGGACCGGTGCGGCTGCTGGTGCTGCTCGCCGCCCTCGCGGTGTTCGTGGTGCCGGTCGCGCTGCTCTGCGCGCTGTGGCTGCCGCGCCGGATCCGCTGGGTGCGCCGGGCCGCCGCCGCCCGGGATCTCGCGAACAGTGAGGACGGCCGCGAACTCCTGGCGCTCCGGGCGCTCCTGCGCCCCCTCGACGAGGTGGGCCGCACCGCCGAGGCCCTGCCCGAGACCACGCCGGGCAGCCTCGCGGAGGGCTGGCGCGAGGGCGACCCGGCGACCCTGGACGCGCTCGCGGAGGCCGAACTGATCCGGCTCGGACTGCGCACCGCCTGACGCCGCACGACGGAGGCCCCGGAACCGAAGGGTTCCGGGGCCTCACTCACGTACGGATACGCGTCACGCCTGCGGCAGGCGCTCCAGCTGGGCCTGGATACGGGCGATGTCCTCGTCCGCCTTGGCCAGGCGGGCCCGGATGCCGTCGACGACCTTCTCCGGAGCCTTGCCGAGGAACTTCTCGTTCCCGAGCTTGCCCTCGGCCTGCGCCTTGTCCTTCTCGGCGGCGGCGAGGTCCTTGGCGAGGCGCTTGCGCTCCGCCGCGACGTCGATCGCACCGGACAGGTCGAGCGCGACCTCGGCCCCGGCGACCGGCAGCGTCGCCGTCGCCTGGAACTCCTCCCCCGCCGGCTGCAGCTTGAGCAGCTGACGGATGGCCGGCTCGTGCGCGGCGAGCGCCGTGCCGTCCAGGGTCAGGCGGGCCGGAACGCGCTGGCCGGCCTTCAGACCCTGGTCGCCCTTGAAGCGGCGGACCTCGGTGACGACCCGCTGGACCGTCTCGATCTCCTTCTCGGCCGCGTCGTCCCGGAAGCCCGAGTCCTTCGGCCAGTCGGCGATCACGACGGACTCGCGCCCGGTGAGCGTCGTCCACAGCGTCTCGGTGACGAACGGGACGATCGGGTGCAGCAGGCGCAGCGTGACGTCCAGGACCTCGCCGAGGACCCGGCCCGACACCTTCGCCGGCTCGCCGCCCGCCATGAACGTCGTCTTCGACAGCTCGACGTACCAGTCGAAGACCTCGTCCCACGCGTAGTGGTAGAGCGCGTCGGAGAGCTTCGCGAACTGGTAGTCGTTGTAGAACGCGTCGACCTCGGCCACCGTCTTGTTCAGCCGGGACAGGATCCAGCGGTCGGTGGCCGTCATCTCGGACGGCTCCGGCAGCGGGCCCTCGATCGTCGCGCCGTTCATCAGCGCGAAGCGCGTGGCGTTCCAGATCTTGTTGGCGAAGTTGCGGGACGCCTGGACCCAGTCCTCGCCGATCGGGACGTCCGTGCCCGGGTTCGCGCCACGCGCCAGCGTGAAGCGGAGCGCGTCGGAACCGTACTTGTCCATCCAGTCCAGCGGGTCCACCACGTTGCCGAAGGACTTCGACATCTTCTTGCCGTTCTCGTCGCGGACGAGACCGGTCAGGGCGACCGTCTTGAACGGAACCTCGCCGTCCATCGCGTAGAGACCGAACATCATCATCCGGACGACCCAGAAGAAGATGATGTCGTGGCCGGTGAGCAGGACGTCGGTCGAGTAGAACTTCTCCAGGTCCGGCGTCTGCTCGGGCCAGCCGAGCGTGGAGAACGGCCACAGGCCGGACGAGAACCAGGTGTCGAGGACGTCCTCGTCCTGCTTCCAGCCCTCGGCCTCGGTGCCGGGCGGCTGCTCGTCGGGGCCGACGCAGACGACCTCGCCGTTCGGCCCGTACCAGACCGGGATGCGGTGGCCCCACCACAGCTGGCGCGAGATGCACCAGTCGTTGAGGTTGTCGACCCAGTCGAAGTACCGCTTCTCCATCTCCTTGGGGTGGAGGGTGACCCGGCCGTCGCGGACGGCGTCGCCGGCGGCCTTGGCCAGCGTCTCGACCTTGACCCACCACTGCAGCGACAGGCGCGGCTCGATGGTGGTGCGGCAGCGCGAGCAGTGGCCGACGGAGTGGACGTACGGGCGCTTCTCGGCGACGACGCGGCCCTGCTGGCGCATGGCGTCGACGATCGCGGAGCGCGCCTCGAACCGGTCGAGGCCCTGGAACGGGCCGGGGACCGTGATGACCCCGCGCTCGTCCATGATCGTCATGGTCTCGAGGCCGTGCCGCTGGCCGATCGCGAAGTCGTTCGGGTCGTGGGCGGGCGTGACCTTCACGGCGCCGGTGCCGAACTCCGGGTCGACGTGCGTGTCCGCGACGACCGGGATCGTGCGGTCCGTCAGCGGCAGCTTGATGCGCTTGCCGATGAGGTGCGCGTACCGCTCGTCGTCCGGGTGGACGGCGACCGCGGTGTCACCCAGCATCGTCTCGACACGGGTGGTCGCGACGACCACGCTGTCGTTGCCCTCGCCGTACTTCAGCGAGACCAGCTCGCCGTCGTCGTCCTGGTAGTCCACCTCGATGTCCGAGATGGCGGTCAGGCAGCGCGGGCACCAGTTGATGATGCGCTCGGCGCGGTAGATCAGCTCGTCGTCGTAGAGCCGCTTGAAGATGGTCTGGACGGCGCTGGAGAGGCCCTCGTCCATCGTGAAGCGCTCACGCGACCAGTCGACACCGTCGCCGAGGCGGCGCATCTGGCCGAGGATCTTGCCGCCGTACTCGCTCTTCCACTGCCAGACGCGGTCGACGAACTCCTCGCGGCCCAGGTCGTGCCGCGACTTGCCCTCCTCGGCGAGCTGCTGCTCCACCTTGTTCTGCGTCGCGATACCGGCGTGGTCCATGCCGGGCAGCCACAGCGCCTCGAAGCCCTGCATGCGCTTGCGGCGGGTGAGGGCGTCCATCAGCGTGTGCTGGAAGGCGTGGCCCAGGTGGAGCGAGCCCGTGACGTTCGGCGGCGGGATGACGATCGTGTACGGCGGCTTCTCACTCTTGGCGTCCGCCGTGAAATAGCCCCGGTCTACCCAGCGCTCGTACAGCGTCTCCTCTACCTCGGCCGGCGCGTACTGGGTCGGCAGTTCGGTGGTGGGCGCTGAGTGCTGCTGCTGAGAGTTCTCGGTCACGGAGCCAGTTTAGAGGGGTCACAGTCCCGTACTGAAACCATATCCGGTGGCTCGATCCGTACGGCAGTACGCCAGGATGTCAGGAGCACATAAGCATCGGGAGGGAACCCATCCAATGAGCTACAACCAGCCGGGCCCCTACGGAGGCCAGCAGCCGCAGCAGCCGGGGCCGTACGGCCAGCAGCCGCAGCCTGGCCCGTACGGCCAGCAGCCCCAGGCCCCCCAGCCCGGCTACGGGTATCCCCAGCAGGCACCCCCCGGTGTCCCGCCCCAGCAGCCGCCGAACCCGTACGGCCAGCAGCCGCAGGCCGGGTACGGCTACCCGCAGCAGCAGGCCCCGTACGGCCAGGACCAGTACGGCCAGTACCCGCCGCCGCCCCCGGCCGGCGGTGGCGGCAAGAAGGCCGCCATCATCATCGGCGCGGTGGCCGTGGTGGCGGCGATCGGGGTGGGGGCGTACTTCGTGATCGGCGGTGGCGGGGGTGGCGGCGGCGCGTCGGTCACGGACGACGGCGCGCACAAGCTCTCGACGCCGGCGACGGTGCTCGGCGAGTACCAGAAGACCGACACCTCGTCGTCGGACGGTTTCGACTCGTCGGACATGAAGGACGCCGAGAAGGACGGGCTGAAGAACGGCACGCCCGTCAGCGCGGGTTACCAGGTCAAGGACGCCGCCAACCCGCTGAGCGGCAAGGTGCTGCAGTTCCAGGGCGCGTACGGCGAGATCGACGACCCGTCGCAGCTCGTCAGCGGCATGTTCGAGAAGGGCGCTTCGGAGATCGCGAAGGGCAGCAGCACGGGTGACGGGAAGGCCACGCTCGTCGGTGACCCCACCGACTACAGCACGGACGACGTGACCCTGAAGTGCCAGGAGCTGAAGTTCGAGAACACCAGCGGCTCGACTTCCACGACTCCCAAGGAGATGCACATGCCGCTGTGCATCTGGAGCGACCACAGCACGATGGCGATGGTCACGTCGGCCAACATCGCGGACATGATGTCCGGCAAGTCGCCGGACCTGAAGGAGGCGGCGGACATCACCGCCAAGCTCCGCAAGGAAGTCCGCGTCCCCGCGTAACCCGCCCCGCAACACACGGAAAGGGCCCCGACCGGATCTCCGGTCGGGGCCCTTCCGCTACGTCAGATGCCGTACGGCTAAGCCGACTTCTGCTCCCCGCTGCCGCCGCCCCGCGCATCCCGCGGGATCAGCGTCGGGTTCACGTTCGAGTGGACGGCGTCCGCCGTGATGACGACGCGGGCGACGTCCTTGCGGGACGGGACCTCGTACATCACCGACTGGAGGACCTCCTCCATGATGGCCCGCAGACCACGCGCGCCGGTGCGGCGCAGGATCGCCTGGTCGGCGATGGCCTCCAGTGCCTCGCGCTCGAAGTCCAGCTCCACGCCGTCGAGTTCGAAGAGGCGCTGGTACTGCTTCACCAGTGCGTTGCGCGGCTCGACGAGGATCTGGAGCAGGGCCTCGCGGTCCAGGTTGTGGACCGAGGTGATGACGGGGAGACGGCCGATGAACTCGGGAATCATCCCGAACTTCACCAGGTCCTCCGGCATGACCTCCTGGAACTGGTCCTTCTCCTCCAGCTCGCGCTTGGAGTGGATCGTCGCGCCGAAACCGATGCCCTTGGCGCCGGCCCGCGACTCGATGATCTTCTCCAGACCGGCGAAGGCGCCGCCCACGATGAACAGCACGTTCGTCGTGTCGATCTGGATGAACTCCTGGTGCGGGTGCTTGCGGCCGCCCTGCGGCGGGACCGAGGCCGTGGTGCCTTCGAGGATCTTCAGCAGCGCCTGCTGGACGCCCTCGCCGGACACATCGCGGGTGATCGACGGGTTCTCGCTCTTGCGGGCGACCTTGTCGATCTCGTCGATGTAGATGATGCCCGTCTCGGCCTTCTTGACGTCGTAGTCAGCGGCCTGGATGAGCTTCAGCAGGATGTTCTCGACGTCCTCGCCGACGTAGCCCGCCTCCGTGAGCGCCGTGGCGTCCGCGATCGCGAACGGGACGTTCAGCATGCGGGCCAGGGTCTGGGCGAGGAGCGTCTTGCCGGAGCCGGTCGGGCCGAGCAGCAGGATGTTGGACTTCGCCAGTTCGATGGCGTCCTCACGGCTGCTGCCCCCGCCGTTCTCCCCGGCCTGGACGCGCTTGTAGTGGTTGTACACCGCCACGGAGAGCGCCTTCTTGGCGGCCTCCTGGCCCACGACGTAGCCCTCGAGGAACTCGTAGATCTCGCGCGGCTTGGGAAGCTCTTCCCAACGCACTTCGCTCGTCTCCGCGAGCTCTTCCTCGATGATCTCGTTGCAGAGGTCGATGCACTCGTCGCAGATGTATACACCGGGGCCTGCGATGAGCTTTTTGACCTGCTTCTGGCTCTTTCCGCAGAACGAGCACTTGAGCAGATCGCCGCCGTCACCGATGCGTGCCACGAGGTGCTTCCCCTTCGCCTGGGAGACGCCACGTTCAGCGGCTCCTGGTGCCTGTATCCGACGGTACCTTGCCGGGCCCCCCGTTCGGGCCCCCCTTGGCACGGTTCACTTTGACGTGAACCGTGCCGGGGAATGGCAGACGATACAGCGCGCGCTTACGCGATCGCCTCGTTGTTCATCTTGCGGGTCGAGATGATCTGGTCGACCAGGCCGTACGCCAGGGCGTCCTCGGCCGTGAGGATCTTGTCGCGCTCGATGTCGTCGCGGATCTTCTCGATCGGCGTCGTCGAGTGCTTGGCCAGCATCTCTTCCAGCTGCGTACGCATCCGGAGGATCTCGTTGGCCGCGATCTCCAGGTCGGAGAGCTGCTCACGGCCGGTGCCGCCGGAGGGCTGGTGGATCAGGACGCGCGCGTTCGGCAGGGCCATGCGCTTGCCCGGGGTGCCGGCGGCGAGCAGGACGGCGGCCGCGGAGGACGCCTGGCCCATGCAGACCGTCTGGATGTCCGGCTTCACGAACTGCATCGTGTCGTAGATGGCCGTGAGGGCCGTGAACGAGCCGCCGGGGCTGTTGATGTAGATGGAGATGTCGCGGTCGGGGTCCATCGACTCCAGGCACAGCAGCTGCGCCATGACGTCGTTGGCCGACGCGTCGTCGATCTGGACGCCGAGGAAGATCACGCGCTCCTCGAACAGCTTCGCGTACGGGTCGTACTCACGGACGCCCTGCGAGGTGCGCTCGACGAAGCGCGGGATCACGTAGCGGTTGTCGACCTGCGGGCCCGTGTAGAGGCCGCTGCCGGGGGTGTTGTTCATGATGGCGGTGTTCCGTCCTGGTGGGAGGGAGGCAGTGGGGCTGGGATCGGGGCCCGGGCTCAGGCGCCCGTGCCGCCGCCGCCCGGAACACCCGTAGCGGCAGTGATGATCTCGTCGATGAGGCCGTAGTCCTTGGCCTCCTCCGCGGTGTACCAGCGGTCGCGGTCACCGTCACGGATGATCGTCTCGATGGTCTGGCCGGAGTGCTCGGCCGTGATCCTGGCCATGCGCTGCTTCGTACGCAGCAGGTACTCGGCCTGGATCTTGACGTCCGAGGCGGTGCCGCCGATGCCGGCGGAGCCCTGGTGCATCAGGATGTCGGTGTTCGGCAGCGCGAAGCGCTTTCCGGCCGTGCCACCCGTGAGCAGGAACTGGCCCATCGAGGCCGCCATGCCCATACCGATCGTGACCACGTCGTTCGGGATGTACTGCATGGTGTCGTAGATCGCCATGCCGGCCGTCACCGAGCCGCCGGGGCTGTTGATGTAGAGGTAGATGTCCTTGTCCGGGTCGGCGGCAAGGAGCAGCATCTGCGCGGTGATCTTGTTGGCGATCTCATCGTCGACCTGCTGGCCGAGGAAGACGATCCGCTCGCCGAGCAGCCGGTTGTAGACATGGTCGCCGAGGCCACCACCGATGGACGGCTCGCCTGCGGCGGAAGGCATCTGAATCGTCACGTATCCACCTGCTCGTCTCTGACGGCCACGCGCCGTCTCGCGTCTCTAGCTGGGGGCGGGGCCCTTGCTCAGGGACTCCCCTGCCCTCCTCTTCATGGACCCTAACGCGCGGGTCCCTTCGGGGAATCCCGCAGATGGAACTGTTCGCTGTGAGCGCAGGTTCGGGTCAGCTCCATCAGGGGCGCGGACGCGGCCGCGGGCCGGTGGGGCTTCTCGCGCAGTTCCCGCGCCTACAGGCAGGCCCCCGGGACGCAGTGCGTCCCGGGGGCCTGCCTGTAGGGCGTTACGGAGATCAGGCCTCCGTGGACTCCTCGGCCGGGGCCTCGGCGGCCTCGGCGGCCTCGTCCTCGTCGTCCTCGAGGTCGACGACCTCACCGTTGGTGTCCTTGACGGTGGCGGCCTCGACGACCACGGCAAGAGCCTTGCCGCGGGCGACCTCGCCGACCAGCATCGGGACCTGGCCACCCTCGACGACCGCCTGGGCGAACTGGTCGGGGGACATGCCGGAGGAGGCGGCGCGACGCATGAGGTGCTCGGTGAGCTCCTCCTGGTTCACGTTCAGCTTCTCCTTGTTGACCAGCTCGTCGAGGACGAACTGGGTCTTGATGCCCTTGACGGCCTGCTCGCGCGTCTCGGCGTCGAACTCCTCGACCGTCTTGCCCTGGATCTCGAGGTACTTCTCGATGTCCAGGCCCATCTGGCCGAGCTGGTGGTGCTCGAGGTTGTGCTTGCGGGTGTTGACCTCGTCCTCGAGCAGCTTCTCGGGAACGGGGACCTCGACCAGCTCGAGCAGCTTCTCCAGGACGCGCTCCTGGGCCTGCGTGGCCTGGTCGTACTGCTTCATGTTCTCGAGGCGCTTGCGGCTGTCGGCCTTCAGCTCGTCGAGGGTGTCGAACTCGGAGGCGAGCTGGGCGAAGTCGTCGTCCAGGGCCGGGAGTTCGCGGGCGGCGACCTGGGTGACCTTGACGGTGACCTCGGCGTCCTTGCCCTCGGCGGAGCCGCCCTTGAGCTGGGAGGTGAAGGTGGCCTCGCCACCGGCCTCCAGGCCCTTCACGGCCTCGTCGATGCCGTCGAGCAGCTCGCCCGAGCCGATGGTGTAGGAGACGCCGGACGCGACGCCGTCCTCCAGGACCTCACCGTCGACCTTGGCCTCCAGGTCGATGGTCACGACGTCGCCGTCCTCGGCGGCGCGCTCGACCGGGGAGGTCGAGGCGAAGCGGTCGCGCAGCTGCTCGACCGACTTGTCGACGTCCTCGTCGGTGACCTCGACCGCGTCGACCTCGACCTCGATGCCGGAGTAGTCCGGGATCTCGATGGCCGGGCGGACGTCCACCTCGGCGGTGAAGTTCAGCGTCTCGCCGTCCTTCAGCTCCGTGATGTCGACCTCGGGCTGGCCGAGGACGTTCAGCTCGGCCTCGTTGACCGCCTCGGTGTAGAACTTCGGGAGGGCGTCGTTGACGGCCTCCTCCAGCACCGCACCGCGGCCGAAGCGCTGGTCGATGACGCGGGCCGGGATCTTGCCCTTGCGGAAGCCCTTCACCGTGACCTGCTGGTTGATCTTCTTGTACGCCGCGTCGAGGCTGTCCTTGAGCTCCTCGAAGGGCACCTCAATGCTGAGCCGAACCCGGGTCGGGTTCAGGGTCTCGACGGCGCTCTTCACGGTTCGGTCTCCTTGGGGGCTGACTTTAGGGATCTGCCCGGCTTAGAGACACACGGGCATGCAGCTTGCATAGTAACGGCAAGCCGCTGCCCAGCCACAATGCGATCTTGAGGGAGCCCGTGAGGCGCCGGTGAGGCGGGTGAGGGGCTGGGGGAAGTAGCTGGTCGGGGTGGCGGGATTTGAACCCACGGCCTTCCGCTCCCAAAGCGGACGCGCTACCAAGCTGCGCCACACCCCGTTCGGTGCGACACGTAGGGTACATGCCCGCCGACGGTACGGCGCCGGGCTTTAAGGGGGTGTGCGGGCGAGGCCCCTGACCCGCTACGATGCTTTTCGTGCCGCCGCCGATGATCGGTGGTGCGCGCTGTGCGGGCGTAGCTCAATGGTAGAGCCCTAGTCTTCCAAACTAGCTACGCGGGTTCGATTCCCGTCGCCCGCTCCACAGAACACAAGGCCAGGTCAGAGGATTGATCCTCCGATCTGGCCTTGTTCGTTCCCCTGCCGCGGGAGCTCACCGGGGGCGCTGACGCGGGCAGCACAAAAGGCGAGGCGACGAGCCCGCCGGCCGCGTACGGGCCGGCGGTCGGTCGTCGCTTCGTTCCACGGACCGGGTCTCAGAAATTGATCGAGCTGATGCTCTCCGCGACCGAGTTGAGGAAGTTGTTGATCGCGGGGGCCATTCCGGTCGACGCCAGGAAGAAGCCGAAGAGCACCGCGACTATGGCGGGTCCCGCCTTGATCGATCCTCCGCGCATGAGCACCACGAGGACGATCGCCAACAACAGCACCACTGACAGCGAAATGGCCACACTGATCACACCCTAGGTCGGTCCGCTCTCCCGGCCCGGGGGGCACAGCCCCGCACACCCCCCGCCAGGACCATCGTGCCACCAACCCGGCCCCTGTATGCGGTCCGTGACGCATCGTCGGCCACGCGCGCACGGGGGCGCGAACGACGTGCATGGCCCCCGCGCGGGTGCGGCGCACGTCGCGGCGGGGGCGACGGGGGGCGGGAGGGGTGCCGGCGGGGGTCGGAATTCGGCTTGATCGTTTCCATCGGGGCACATGCGGCGCACACATGCCCGTCGCATGTCGTTCCCGGTATTCACGCACTTTCCCCTTGCCGTACGCACAGGTAAATCCCGGGAATTCGGCGGCTCATTCCCGCCCTGCGGCGGCGCCGTGCGGAATGGTGCACAACGTGACATTCCGCCCTAGTCCAACGAGGGCGATATGCGCCGTTTAAGTGGGATTAACAGTGCGATGGCGGACAGATCGGCACGAGTTCGACGACGTACGGACCCATGTCGACTTCCGCGAATCCGGGGGTACCCGGGAGCGATAAGGAGGAATCACATTGCGGGTTTTACGAAATCCCACAGGCGCTACTAGGGTGCCTCAGATGTTCCACACTGCCATGACCCCCTCCGGCGCAGTGCGGTCCCGGACGGTCTCCCCGAATCTTCGACGGGAGGGCCTGTGACCAGCTCGCTGTATCCGCACGGCTCGCATCGCACGCCCCTCCCCCCGGCCGCGATGCCCGCGGACGGCGTGCCGTCCACCCGGACCCGGCAGCCCCCCGCCCCGGCGTCCGCCCCCGCCCCGGCCGGCGCCCCCAGGCCGAAGCAGCGGGACGCGTTCTTCGACAACGCCAAGTACCTCGCCATCGTGTTCGTGGCGATGGGGCACTCCTGGGAGCCCCTGACCGACCGCAGCCGCGCCGCCGAGGCGCTGTACATGGTCGTCTACACCTTCCACATGCCGGCGTTCATCATCATCTCCGGTTACTTCTCGCGGTCCTTCGACGCGAGCCCCCACAAACTCAAGCGGCTCATCACCGGGGTCGCGGTCCCGTACGTCCTCTTCGAGATCGCGTACACCTTCTTCAAGCGGACCGCCGGGGGCGACCCCGACTACCCGATCAGCCTGCTCGACCCCTGGTACCTGACCTGGTTCCTCGTCGCGCTGTTCGTGTGGCGGCTGACCACGCCGATCTGGAAGATCGTGCGGTGGCCGCTGCCGATCGCCGTGCTCATCGCGGCGCTCGCGTCCGTCTCGCCGGAGGTCGGTGACGACCTCGATCTCCAGCGGGTGCTGCAGTTCCTGCCGTTCTTCGTGCTCGGCCTGTGCCTCAAGCCCGAGCACTTCCAGCTCGTGCGGCGGCGCGAGGTGCGGATCATCGCCGTGCCCGTCGCGCTGTGCGCGGTGGCGCTCGCCTACTGGGCCGGGCCGCGGATGACGTCCGCCTGGTTCTATCACCGGGACAGCGCGCAGGAGTTGGGCGCTCCGTGGTGGGCCGGGATCGTGATGACGCTCGCGCTGTTCGGCGCCTCGATCGTCCTCACCGCCTGCTTCTTCGCCTGGGTTCCGGGGCGGAGGATGTGGTTCACGGTGCTCGGTGCCGGGACCCTGTACGGGTATCTGCTGCACGGGTTCCTGGCGAAGGGGTCGCGGTTCTGGGGCTGGTTCGACGCGGCCTGGGTCCACACTCCGTGGGGACAGATCGTCGTCACCGTCGTCGCCGCGTCCGTCATCACCGTGTTGTGCACGCCGCCGGTGCAGCGGATGTTCCGGTTCGCCATGGAGCCGAAGATGGAGTGGGCGTTCCGGCGGGATGCCGCCGAGCTGGCTCGGCAGCGGCGCGGGGTCTAGTTCTTTTCCGGTGTCTCGGGCAGGCCCAGGAGCGCGCGCATCTTCGCGTATTTCCGGGTGAGGCGGGTGCGGGTCGGCTCGTCCAGGATCGCCAGGCGGGCCGGGTTCGCGTTGTGGGCCAGGTCCGCTTCCTTGATCAGGCGGGCGCCCGGGGTGGCGAGGATGCGGAGCGCGTACGTTTCCGGGTCCTCGCCCTTCTGCTTTGTCAGGGCTCGGATCAGGGCCTTCGTGGTGTCGGTGAGCGGGGCTGTCGTCAGCCATTCCTCGGAGAGCGCCGCGTCCTCGATGGCGTCGTGGAGCCAGGCGGCCGCGATCTGTTCCTCTGTTCCGCCGTGGGATTCGACTCCTTCGGCGACGGCTTGCAGGTGTTCCGTGTAGGGGCGGCCGGCCTTGTCGGTCTGGTGTGCGTGGGCCTGGCGGGCCAGGGCCTCTACTTCTGTCAGGGTCAGCATGGGTTGAGGGTAGGGGGGTGGGGGCTGGGGTCGGGGGTCGTGTGCGGGTGGGTGGGGGCTGGTCGCGCCGTTCCCCGCGCCCCTGGGTCGTTCTTCGTGTGCGGGCCGGTGGCCGCTTCTCGCGCCGTTCCTCGCGCCCCTGGGTCGTTCTTCGTGT
>NZ_QLLY01000028.1 GCF_003259365.1 Streptomyces sp. PsTaAH-137 | reverse complement strand
GTGGAGCGGGCGTGGTTCATGGCGTCCAGGTGGAGCGCGCCACTGTACGAACGACCTGGACGCCATGGGCCGCGTCTGCTCGGCTCTGCCTGGGTCGACAGTGGACGGGATGGGAGCCCACCACGCCCACCACGATGTGCCCGCGGCCGGGAACGGCGCCCCCCTCCCACCCGGTGCCGGCCGATCCCCCGCCGGAGGCATCGTCTGTGACCGAGGGCCGAGAGCGTGCCGAGTGCTCGACTCATGACCTCAGGGCCTAACCACAGTGGGCGGGCGTCGGCGCAGCCGGGGCGGAGCGGGCCGAAGGCAGGAGCGGCGCCCCGAGCGGAGCCGGGAAGCCCGCCCGGCGGAGCGGAGCGCAGCCGGGTGCTTGAAGAAGTAGAGAAAGTCTGAACCGGGAGCCGATTCTTGCGCGGCTGACTACAGGGCGAACGCAAGCTCCAAGTCGTGCCCTGAAAGGTTCAACTCCTCTAGGGCTAGCGGCTTGTCCGCTGCCGTGAGCGTGACGCGGAGGATGTGCAGCATGGGTACCCCGTCGGCCAAGCGAAGGGCCCGGGCCTGGTCCGGTAGAGGCATGCGGGTGCGGATGTACTCCGTGAAGTGGAGTTCGTGGCCCAGTTCGGCGAGCGCGTTGTAGAGGTGCGGCGCCGGCGGCGGGGGCTGCTCCTCGTACTTGGTATCCAGGAGCACCGAGAACGGGATGTAGGTGCGGTGGAGTTGGCGTAGGCGGCCCTGGTCGGCGGTCTGCAAGGCGTCGTAGGTGAACAGGGGCTCGCCCGGCGGGACACGGAGAAGGTCAGCCAATGCGAGCGGGGCGTCTGTGCGCGTGGCCGCGGGCTCCTCGGCGTCGGTCCAGCGGATGCCGTCGGCCTCTGTGTATGAGCCGTCGGAAGCGCGGCGGACACCTCGGGGGAGCGTGAGGCTGGGGCGGTTCTGGGGGGAGCGGGCGAACGTGCCTCGGCCCATGATGGCCTCGACCAGTCCGGATGCCCTTAGTTCGGTGAGGCCCTGACGGACAGTCGGGCGCGTCACGCCGAACTGCTTGGCCAACGACTCCTCCGAGGGGAGCGGCTGGCCGGCCGGGAAGGTGCCGTCCAGGATGCCTTCGCGCAGGTAGTCGGCGATCTGCCGGTACTTCGGCTGCGTGTTCTTTGGCGGCATGCCCGGTCCTCCGTGGCCCTCGGCCTTTGCGGCTTGTCCGTTTCCGTAGACGAACTGTCCACGAACGTGGACAGCTTCTCTTATCCCAACACGGTTGACAACCCGTACTACGGGTCGCCAATCTGGACTCACGTCACCCGTACTACGGGTGGTCTAGCAATCCGCAGGACTGGCCTGCGGGTGCCCATGAGAGGAGTCCAAGAAGTGGCAACCCTTCCGATCGACACCGCCAAGTTCACGGGGATCATCTGCGCCGTACCCCCGACTCCGCGGCTCGTCAGCCGTGAGTCCGGGCAGGTCAGGGTGGACCGCGACACCGGCAAGACGCTGTACCAGGTGGGCCTTTGCCTGATGGCCGGCACCTCGGCGGACGTGGTCAACGTGAGCGTCCCCGGCGAGCCGTCCGGCGTGCAGAACGGCACGCCCGTCGCCGTACGCGATCTGGTCGCCATCCCCTGGGAGAACGAAGGACGGCATGGGATCGCCTACCGTGCCGCCGAGATCCGTCCCCTTCAGGCGACCTCGGCCGCCAAGGGGGCCGGGCAGTGATCACCCTGGCGTCTGCCGACCCGTCGGCCGGGGCTTCCTGGCCGGGGCGAATTCTCGTGGTCGCCGCCGTCTTAGTTCTGGGCCTGTTGATAGCTGGCCCGGCGCTTCGCCGGAGGCATCCGGCCGCCTGGTGGTTGTTACTCGGCTACCCGGCCGCCGCCCTTCGCGTCGCCCGCACCTGGCGGGCGCTGATGGCCGGGTGCGGACTCGCCGTGAGTCGTCGCCCCGCCCTGACGGTGGTGTCCGGGCTCGTCGGCAACGGGGCTCCGCCGCCCCAACCCCGCGTTCCGCGTTTCGGGTTCATCCGGCCCGCGGCTAACGGCTTCGTCTTCCTGGTGCGCCTGCTTCCCGGGCAGTTGCCCGAGGACTTCGTGAAGGCGGCACCCGCGATGGCGGAGGACTGGCAGATCCACGCGGTCCGGGTCACTTCCCAACGGCCCGGCGTCGTACGGATCAACGCCCTGTACGCCAACCCACTCGCCGCACCACGAGCGCCGCACACCCGTGGACCAGGGCTGCTGCTGCGGGTGGTCGTCGGGACACTGGAGACCGGAGCGGCCTGGGTCATCGACCTGCGCCGAATACCGCACTGGCTGATCGTCGGTGCCACCCGTTCCGGCAAGTCGACGCTGATCAACGCACTCGTCGCCGGTCTCGCGCCGCAACCGGTCGCCCTCGTCGGCATCGACTGCAAAGGCGGCATGGAACTGTCGCTCTACGGGCCTCGCCTCTCCGCCCTCGCGACCAACCGGAGACAGGCGGTGCGGCTGCTGTCCGCGCTGGTGGATCTCACCCTCGATCGCATGACGGTCTGCCGCGTGGCCGGCGTCCGCAACATCTGGGGCCTCGCGGAGAAGGAACGGCCGGTACCGGTCGTCGTCATCGTGGACGAGATCGCGGAACTCTTCCTCGTCGCCGGGCGCCACGAGAAGGACGAAGCACATGCGGCCGGTACCGCGCTGATCCGGCTCGCCCAACTCGGCGCCGCACTCGGGGTGTTCCTCGTAGTCGCCGGACAGCGCGTCGGCTCCGATCTCGGCCCCGGGGTGACCGCGCTCCGCGCTCAACTCGGTGGCCGGGTCTGCCACCGGGTCGCTGACCCCGGTACGGCGGAAATGACACTCGGCGACCTCAACCCCGACGCGCTCAAGGCTGCTCAGGCCATCGCCCCCGAAGAGGCCGGCACCGCCGTGCTCGCCTCCGGCGACGGCTGGGAACGCGGTCGGTCCCACCTCATCACGGAAGCGGAGGCCGAAGCAGTCGCCGCCGCCCACGCGCACCTGACACCCGCACTGCCCGAACTGTCCGCCGCCCTGGCCTGACAAGGAGAGTCACCGTGCTGGTCACCACGTCGGCCGTGCTGCTGCTCGGCCTCGCGATCTGGTTCCTCCTGCGCATCCGGTACCTGCGCTGGCTGGACGTGCTGCTCTGCTGCGCCTTCGGCTTCCTGCTTTCCCGCACCGTCGCCGCACCGCTCGTCTCGCAGCTGCTCTCCGGAGTGAACGGAGTGCTCGCACAGCTCCGATTCTGAGCGCAGTGGCCCCAACGCACCCAACGACCCAAACCACTCAGCGAAAGGCACCCGTGCAGATCCGACCGCATCCACCGCCCGCAACCGGCCCGCCGCTTCCCCTCTACAGGACGGCAGTCACGGCCCGATTCACGGACTCCCGACGGGGCGCGAAGTCGCCAAACCCGACCCCGCCGGAAGCCCTCTCCCCTCGCCACATGAGCAGTGAAAGGAGCACTCACACTGTGTCCACCGCCCACCGTCCGCGCAAATCTCACGCGCCGGACTGCGACCTCCGGGCTCCCGACGACTACCCCGCTACCTGCGCCGGCCGCGAACAGGTCGTCCTGGTCGCCCTCGACGACACCGAACGCCGACTCTGCCCCGGGCACGCCGCCGCAGTCTGGCTCACCGACCCGACGTACCGCTTCAGCGCCAAGACCCCGCCGGAGGCAATCGCCATCGTGCTCGGCCACGCCTTCGGCCCCGGAGGCGGTGGTCGGCGATGAACGCGCCGTCCTCGCTCTCCCCGGGCGTCGCCGCCCTCCTGGAACGGGCGGCACAGCCGGACTTTCCCGGCTGGCGCCGCGCCATCATCCGCCTCGGCGGCTGCACCAACCCCGTCCACCTGGTCGGCTCCACGGTCCTGGTGGACACCGCGACGGGGGAGACCCTGACCGGTGCCGAGGAGTCCAGCGATCCAGCCAGTGCGCGGCGTCTGCTGACCGCCTGCGGGAACCGCCGCGCATCGGTCTGCCCGGCCTGCTCCCGCCTCTATCAAGCGGACACGTACCAGCTCGTACGCGCCGGACTCGTAGGTGGCAAGGCTGTCCCGGAGACGGTGGACGTGCACCCCCGGGTGTTCGCCACCCTCACCGCGCCCAGCTTCGGTCCGGTTCACACTCGCCGGGAGCAGTCGGGCCGCGTACGCCCGTGCCGCCCCCGGCGGGGTGCCTCGGACTGCTCGCACGGATTGCCTCTCGGCTGTACCGTCCGCCACGCCCCGGACGATCCTCGCCTTGGCGAACCGCTCTGCCCGCGCTGCTACGACTACGCCGGCGCCGTGCTCTGGCAGTCCTGCGCGGGTCTGCTTTGGCATCGGTTCGGCATCGAACTGAGGCGGGAGATCGCCCGTCGGGTCGGGGTGTCCCGTACGACGCTGGGGGAGGTGGCCCGGGTCTCATACGCCAAAGTCGCCGAGTACCAGCGGCGCGGCCTGGTCCACTTCCACGCGGTCGTCCGTCTCGACGGCCCGGACGGGCCGGGCTCCCTCCCGCCCGTCTGGGCAAGCACCGCACTGCTTGCCGATGCCGTTCCGCCCGCAGCCTCCCGAGTGGGGCTGCGGGCGCCAGGTAGCTCGGTCGTCGGGGCCCGGGTGCTGCGCTTCGGCGCGCAGATCGACGTACGCCCGGTCGCCGCCTCCGCGACGGGAAAGCGGCCATCGTCGGGAGCTGTTGCCGGGTACATCGCTAAGTACGCCACCAAGGGGGCAGAGTCGGCCGGCGCGGTTGACGGGCGTATCCGTTCCCCGCGGGAGCTGGTCCTTCTGCCGGTGCGGGCGCACGTGCTGCGGATGATCGGTACGTGCTGGTGGCTCGGCGGCCTGCCCGCGTTCGGCGGTCTCGGCCTGCGCCGCTGGGCGCACATGCTCGGCTACGGCGGTCACTTCTCCACCAAGTCCCGCCGCTACTCGACCACCCTCGGCGAACTCCGTCGTGCCCGCGCCGACCATCGGGCCGAGGAGCAGCGTGCAGCGCTCGGGTTCGCCGGCCGTCCCGTGGTCCTGGTTGGGCAGTGGCGGTACGCCGGGCGCGGCTACTCACCGGAAGGGGCGCTGCTCGCGGCCTCCGTACGGGAAGGCGGTGGTGGTCATGGCGCGTAACTGGCCATCGATCGAACTCCTCACCGTGCGGCAGGTCTTGGAGGAGTTAGGAGGCGTCTCTCGCCGCACCTTCTACCGCTGGCGTGAACTCGAACTCGCCCCGAGCTGCATCCGCCTCCCGAACGGCCAACTCCGCGTACGCCGCGACGTACTCGACGCCTGGGTGGACGAGCGGGCGGAAGGCGTGAACGGGGGCGCGCGGTGAAGTCGTACAAGGTCGTCATCTGGAAGTTGAGCGTGAACCGCTCTGCCCAGAAGCCGACGCATCTCGTGCGTTGGTCGGTGGAGGGCTCACCGTTCCACGACTCCTACAAGACCAAGCCGCTTGCCGATCGCTTCCGAGCCAAGCTCCTGCGCGCCACGGAGAGAGGCGAAGCCTTCGACACCGTGACGGGCCTTCCCGACTCCCTGCGGGGCGGCAAAGTCGCGCTGAGCTTCGTGGAACTGGCCGTGAAGTACGTCGATGCCCGCTGGGCGGAGGCTTCGGCCAAGCAGCGCGACAGTGTGACCGATGCGCTGGCCACGGTCCTGCCGGTTCCCGTGAAGACGTTGCGCGGGAGGCCTGACCCATCGGCCCTGCGCCGCGCCCTGCGGTCGCATCTGTTGCCTCCGCCTCGTCGCGAACGGGAGCGTCCCGAGGAGATTGCCGCTGCCTTGGTCTGGCTGTCGAAGGCATCGTTGCCGGTGGCCGAACTCTCGGAGGGAACCCGTGCACAGGACCTGGTCGACGCGCTCACCCGGCGCCTCGACGGCAAGCCGGCCGCGACGCAGACCTATCGGCGTCGCCGGGCGGTGGTCTTCAACGTGTTGCAGTACGCCGTCGAACTCGGCGCGCTGACCGTCAATCCGCTGTCACAGGTGCGCCGGACTCGGGGCAAGCGCGCAGTGCAAGAGGTCGACCGCCGTGTGGTGGTCAATCCCCGGCAGGCGCGGGAGCTACTGACCGCGCTCACCTACGTCGGCGAGTACGACCGGGCGAGCGGCCGTCGGCTCCGCGCCTTCTTCGGGTGCCTGTACTACGCGGCGGTGCGACCCGGCGAAGCACTGGGCTTGCGTCGCTCGGACTGCTTCCTCCCGGAGAAGGGATGGGGTCGCATCGAGCTGGCGGAGACCCGCCCGACCGCCGGCAAGGCGTGGACGGACTCCGGTGAGGCTCACGACCGTCGCGGGCTCAAGCAGCGGGAAGCCGGTGAGATCCGGACTGTGCCCATCCCGCCTCCGCTGGTGCGACTGCTCCTCGACCACATCAAGGAGTTCGGTACGGCCCCGGACGGGCGCCTTTTCTCCAGCGAGCGGGGCAACGTCGTCGCTGCCTCGTCGTACTCGCGCGTCTGGAAGCAGGCACGGGAACTGGCGCTCCTGCCACACCAGGTCGGGTCCGTGATGGCTGCCCGGCCGTACGACCTCCGGCACGCGGGAGTCTCGCAGTGGCTCAACTCCGGTGTCCCGGCGCCCGAGGTGGCCGCGCGCGCCGGACATTCGGTCGACGTGCTGCTGAGGATCTACGCCAAGTGCGTCGACGGGCAGGAAGCGGAGATGAACGACCGGATCATGCAGGGGCTGGGGGAGGGGGACGACGAGACCTGAGACCGAGGGAGGAAGCCCGCTGAGAAAAGCCCTGGAGCCGCTGTGCTCCGGGGCCTTCTCCATGCTGTCGACCGCACCCCGGAAACTGCCGCTCACCTGCGCCAATAGCTGCCAAGATCATTACGTCGCCATTACGTGATCACTGGCAAACGACTGCTTCCGCCCGCCTTCGCCTGCGCACGCAAAAAAACCCCGCCGTCAGCGTCTCCGCTGATGACGGGGTCTCCAGGCACCTAATCCAAGGTGCCCCCGGCAGGATTCGAACCTGCGCACACGGCTCCGGAGGCCGTTGCTCTATCCCCTGAGCTACGGGGGCGTGCGCCGCGCTGTGCGTGGCGACGGGTAGAACAGTACCAGCTTGCTCGGGGTCCTCATGAACAGGTTTTCCGAGGTGGCGGAACGGGGGCGGACCAGGGAGGGAGAGGCCGGGCCGGCCGGGGGAAGCGGGAGCCATGAGGGGGGCCGCGTCCCCTGTACGGGGCGGAAGTGGGGAAAACCCGGACGCGGTGGCCGGTGCGGACCTACTCTCGAGTTGTGCCAGGCGCGTCCGGCCGGGTCCTTGTCGTGGACGACAACAAGGTGATCCGGCAGTTGATCAGGGTCAATCTCGAGCTGGAGGGCTTCGAGGTCGTGACCGCGGCTGATGGTGCCGAATGTCTGGAAGTCGTGCATCAGGTGCAGCCCGACATCGTCACCCTCGACGTGGTGATGCCGCGCCTCGACGGCCTGCGTACCGCCGCCCGCCTCCGCGCCGACGACCGGACCAGGGATCTGCCCATCGTCATCGTCAGCGCCTGCACCCAGTACGAGGTGGAGAACGGGCTGGACGTCGGCGTCGACGCCTTCCTCGCCAAGCCCTTCGAGCCCGGTGAACTGGTGCGTGTGGTCGGGCAGTTGAGGGAGCGGGGGAGGACCCGTGGTGGCGCCGGCCGCAGGGGCCCCGGTGAGAGCAAGGGGGCGGGGGGCGAGTCCGAGCCCCCACACGTGAGCGGTGACGGATCGGGCGAGCGCGCCACCCGCACCGCCGACGCCTGAGGGCGCCGCATCGAGTGGCCCGGGCCCACCCGCCCCGTCCGCATCCCGGACCATCCGCATAACCGACTCGCCTACCCACCCCCCTCCTCCCCTACGCTTGCCCTGTGACGCCCGCCGACCTCTCCCGCACCGTTCTGCGCGCCGTTCGTCGCGCGGTCGACGACGGTGAGTTCGGTGTGGTTGCCGACAGGGCCGTCGACGAGGCCGTCGCCCGGGTCGTCGTCGAGCGGCCGCGGCCCGGCGGGCGCGGGGACTACGCCACGAACGCCGCCCTGCAGATCGCCGGGCCCACCGGACGGCCCCCGCGCCAGATCGCCGAGGTGCTCTCCCGGCGGCTGACCGGCAGCCCCGGGATCGCGGCCGTCGACATCACCGGGCCGGGGTTCCTCAATCTCACCCTCGCCACCGATCCGAGCCAGAAGCTCGTCGCCGAGATCCTTCGGCAGGGCGCCGCGTACGGGCACGGGGACGCTCTGCGCGGGCACCGGCTCGTCCTGGACGTGGCGCCCGAGCTGCGCGCCGAGGTCCTCGCCGACGCCCTCGCGCGCATCGCCCGCAGCCAGGGCGCCGAGGTACGGCGGGACCCCGCAGGCCCCGTCACCGTACGACCCGTCCCCGTACTCCACCCCGACGACCTGTTCTGCCTGCTGGGGCCCGACGCCGCCCGCTGGGCCCTGCTCCACCCCGCCGCGCACGACCACCCGCGCACCGACACCGCCGAGGACCGCGCCGGTCTCCTCGCGCAGCGCGAGTCGAACCCGCTCTTCCGGGTCCGGTACGCGTACGCCCGCACCCGCGCCCTCACACGCAACGCCGCCGACCTCGGGTTCGAGAGCGACCCCGGCGGGGCCCCCGGGCACGAGCAGCTCGTCGCCGTCCTCGCCGAGTACCCGCGCATCCTGCTCTCCGCCGCCCGGCACCACGCCCCGGACCGGCTCGCCCGGCACCTCGTCGTCGTCGCCGACACGGTGCTGCCCGGCCTCGCGGACGTACTGCCCCTGGGCGGAGAGAAACCCTCGGCCGCCCACCGCGCCCGGCTCGCGCTCGCCGAAGCCGCCGGGACGGTGCTGGCCGGCGGCCTGACCCTGCTCGGCATCGACGCCCCCGCCCACGTATGAGCACCCCGAAGAGAGCGCAACCGCAGCCATGAGCCGTTCCGCACACCCCGCAGGCCCCCGGCACGCCGACGTCCTGCCCGAAGGGCACTACGCCGCCCCGCCCACCGACCTCAACGTCCTCGACCCCAAGGTCTGGTCGCAGACCGTGGCCCGGACCGCCGACGGCGGCACCACCGTCGGCGGCATCGAGGTGGCCCGGCTCGCCGAGGAGTTCGGTACCCCGGCCTACTTCCTCGACGAGGCCGACTTCCGCGCCCGGTGCGCCGCCTGGCGCGACGCCTTCGGGCCGGACGCCGACGTGTTCTACGCCGGGAAGGCGTTCCTGAGCCGGGCCGTCGTGCGGTGGCTGCACGAGGAGGGGCTGAACCTCGACGTCTGCTCCGGCGGCGAACTCGCCACCGCGCTCGCCGCCGGCATGCCCGCCGAGCGCATCGCCCTCCACGGCAACAACAAGTCGGAGGAGGAGATCGAGCGGGCCGTCGCCGCCGGGGTCGGGCGCATCGTCCTCGACTCCTTCCAGGAGATCGTCCGCGTCGCCCACATCGCCGACCGGCTCGGCAAGCGGCAGCGCGTCCAGATCCGGGTGACCGTGGGCGTCGAGGCGCACACCCACGAGTTCATCGCCACCGCGCACGAGGACCAGAAGTTCGGCATCGCGCTCGCGGGCGGGCAGGCCGCCGAGGCCGTGCGGCGGGCGCTCAAGCTCGACGGGCTGGAGCTCATCGGCATTCACAGCCACATCGGGTCGCAGATCTTCGACATGGCCGGCTTCGAGGTCGCCGCGCGCCGCGTCGTCGGACTGCTTGCCGAGGTGCGCGACGAGCACGGCGTCGAACTGCCCGAGATCGACCTCGGCGGCGGCCTCGGCATCGCGTACACCAGCGACGACGACCCCCGAGAGCCGCACGAGATCGCCAAGGCGCTGAACGAGATCGTGACGCGGGAGTGCGAGGCCGCGAAGCTGCGCACGCCCCGGATCTCCGTCGAGCCGGGCCGCGCCATCGTCGGCCCGACCGCCTTCACGCTCTACACCGTCGGCACCGTCAAGCCGCTCGACGGCCTGCGGACGTACGTGTCCGTCGACGGCGGGATGTCCGACAACATCCGTACCGCGCTCTACGACGCCGAGTACACCGTCGCCCTCGTCTCCCGCCGCTCCGACGCCGAGCCCGTGCTCGTACGCGTCGTCGGCAAGCACTGCGAGAGCGGCGACATCGTGGTGAAGGACGCCTTCCTGCCGGCCGACGTCGCGCCCGGCGACCTCATCGCGGTGCCCGCCACGGGCGCGTACTGCCGCTCGATGGCCAGCAACTACAACCACGCGCTCCGCCCGCCCGTCGTCGCCGTGCGCGACGGCGAGGCCCGGGTGATCGTGCGGCGCGAGACGGAGGAAGATCTCCTGCGTCTCGACGTCGGATAAATGAAATATCTGTCTCAGAATCCGGACCGGGGGCAGAATCCCCGGTCCGGTAAGTGAGACTGGACCCACCGTAGGGATGTGGTGCGTAGTGCCATGTCGCAGTAGGAGAGGAAACGAGGTCGGATGATGCGTACGCGTCCGCTGAAGGTGGCGCTGCTGGGCTGTGGGGTCGTCGGCTCCGAGGTGGCGCGCATCATGACGACGCACGCCGCCGACCTCGCCGCGCGCATCGGTGCCCCGGTCGAGCTCGCCGGTGTCGCCGTGCGGCGTCCCTCCAAGGTCCGCGAGGGGATCGACCCCGCCCTCGTCACCACCGACGCCACCGCGCTCGTCAAACGCGGCGACATCGACGTCGTGGTCGAAGTCATCGGAGGGATCGAGCCCGCCCGGACCCTCATCACCACCGCCTTCGAGCACGGCGCGTCCGTCGTCTCCGCCAACAAGGCGCTGCTCGCCCAGGACGGCGAGGCCCTGCACGCGGCCGCGCTCGACCACGACGCCGACCTGTACTACGAAGCCGCCGTCGCGGGCGCCATCCCGCTGATCCGGCCGCTGCGCGAGTCCCTCGCGGGCGACAAGGTCAATCGCGTCCTGGGCATCGTCAACGGCACGACCAACTTCATCCTCGACAAGATGGACTCCACCGGCGCCGGGTACCAGGAGGCGCTCGACGAGGCCACCGCCCTGGGGTACGCCGAGGCCGACCCGACCGCCGACGTCGAGGGCTTCGACGCCGCCGCCAAGGCCGCCATCCTCGCCGGGATCGCCTTCCACACGCGCGTACGTCTCGACGACGTCTACCGCGAGGGCATGACCGAGGTCACCGCCGCCGACTTCGCGTCCGCGAAGGAGATGGGCTGCACCATCAAGCTGCTCGCCATCTGTGAGCGGGCCGCCGACGGCGGCTCCGTCACCGCCCGCGTGCACCCCGCGATGATCCCGCTGGAGCACCCGCTCGCCTCCGTGCGCGGCGCGTACAACGCCGTGTTCGTCGAGGCCGACGCCGCGGGCCAGTTGATGTTCTACGGGCCCGGTGCCGGCGGTTCGCCGACCGCGTCCGCCGTTCTCGGCGACCTCGTCGCCGTCTGCCGCAACCGCCTCAACGGCGCGACGGGACCCGGCGACTCCGCGTACACGCAGCTGCCCGTCTCCCCGATGGGCGACGTCGTGACGCGGTACCACATCAGCCTCGACGTGGCCGACAAGCCCGGCGTCCTCGCGCAGGTGGCGACGGTCTTCGCCGAGCACGGCGTCTCCATCGACACCGTGCGCCAGTCGGGGAAGGACGGCGAGGCCTCCCTCGTCGTCGTCACCCATCGCGCGGCGGACGCGGCCCTCACCGGGGTCGTGGACGCGCTGCGTCAGCTCGACACCGTGCGCGGTGTCGCCAGCATCATGCGTGTTGAAGGGGAGTAGCAGGGATGACCGGAATGACCCACCAGTGGCGCGGCATCATCGAGGAGTACCGGGACCGGCTCCCGGTGACCGGCACCACGCCGGTGGTGACGCTGCGCGAGGGCGGCACGCCGCTCGTGCCCGCGCAGGTCCTCTCCGAGCGCCTCGGCTGCGAGGTCCACCTGAAGGTCGAGGGCGCCAACCCGACCGGCTCCTTCAAGGACCGCGGCATGACCATGGCCATCACCAAGGCCAAGGAGGAGGGCGCGCAGGCCGTCATCTGCGCCTCCACCGGCAACACGTCGGCGTCCGCCGCGGCCTACGCCGTGCGCGCCGGAATGGTCTGCGCCGTGCTCGTGCCCCGCGGCAAGATCGCGCTCGGCAAGATGGGCCAGGCGCTCGTCTACGGCTCGAAGATCCTCCAGGTCGACGGCAACTTCGACGACTGCCTGAACCTGGCCCGCAGCCTCTCCGAGAACTACCCGGTGGCGCTGGTCAACTCCGTCAACCCGTTCCGCATCGAGGGCCAGAAGACGGCCTCGTTCGAGATCGTGGACGCGCTCGGCGACGCGCCCGACATCCACGTCCTCCCGGTCGGCAACGCGGGCAACATCACGGCCTACTGGAAGGGCTACAAGGAGTACGCCGCCGACAGCGTCTCCTCGCGCACCCCGCGCATGTGGGGCTTCCAGGCCTCCGGCTCCGCGCCGATCGTGCGCGGCGAGGTCGTCAAGGACCCGTCCACCATTGCGACCGCTATTCGCATCGGGAACCCCGCCTCGTGGCAGCAGGCCGAGGCCGCGCGCGACGAGTCCGGCGGCTTCATCGACGAGGTGACGGACCGTGAGATCCTGCGCGCCTACAAGCTGTTGGCGTCCCAGGAGGGTGTCTTCGTCGAGCCGGCGTCCGCCGCGTCCGTCGCCGGTCTGCTGAAGGCCGCCGAGCAGGGCAAGGTCGACAAGGGCCAGAAGATCGTCTGCACCGTGACGGGCAACGGCCTGAAGGACCCGGACTGGGCCGTCGCCGGCGCCCCGCAGCCCGTGACCGTCCCGGTCGACGCGGCCGCCGCGGCCGAGCGCCTCGGCCTCGCCTGACCCTTATCCGGCGCTGACACCTCGTCAACTGGACGTATCCGCATACGGGGTGCACAGGGGGCTTACGACACGCATCGTGCGCCTCCTGTGCGCCCTATGTCGCCACAGAACCTTCCTTCGATAGGCTGTACCGAACCCGCCCACCGCATATGCAGCGGTGCCGCCGCCGTTCCGTCGTTTTCTCTTCTGATTCCGTCGTTCGCGGCCCGGGTGCCTCATAAAACATCGGAAGTCTCGGAAGTTCTCGAAACATCCCGCAGCTCAAGGAGAGTCATCGAGCGATGGCCGGTCCCGCGTTCCGCGCCGCCGCCGTCAGGGTGCGCGTTCCCGCCACCAGCGCCAATCTCGGCCCGGGCTTCGACAGCCTCGGCCTGTCGCTGGGGCTCTACGACGACGTGGTCGTCAGGGTCGCCGACTCCGGGCTGAACATCGACATCGCCGGTGAGGGCTCCGAGAACCTCCCGCGCGACGAGTCCCACCTGCTCGTACGGGCCCTGCGCACCGCCTTCGACGCGCTCGGCGGACAGCCGCGCGGCCTGGAGATCGTCTGCGCGAACCGCATCCCGCACGGCCGCGGCCTCGGCTCCTCCTCGGCCGCCATCGTCGCGGCCGTCGTCGCCGCGCGCGCCGTGACGATAGGCGGCGACACCCGGCTCGACGACGCCGCGCTGCTCGAACTCGCCACCGAGATCGAGGGCCACCCGGACAACGTGGCGCCCTGCCTGCTCGGCGGCTTCACCATCGCCTGGATGGAGAGCGGCGCGGGCCGGGCGATCCGCCTGGACGCAGCGGATTCCATCGTTCCGGTGGTTTTCGTCCCCGGGAAGCCCGTCCTCACCGAGATGGCGCGGGGACTCCTGCCGCGCAGCGTCCCCCATGTGGACGCCGCGGCCAACGCGGGCCGGGCGGCCCTGCTCGTCGAGGCCCTCACCCGGCGCCCCGAGCTGCTGCTGCCGGCCACTGAAGACCGCCTTCACCAGGAGTATCGCGCTCCGGCCATGCCGGAGAGCGCCGCCCTCGTGGAGCGGCTGCGGGCGGACGGTGTCCCCGCAGTGATCTCCGGGGCGGGGCCGACGGTCCTCGCCCTCGTGGAGGACGGCGCGGCCGACAAGGTCGCCCGGCTGGCCGGAGAGGGATGGGCGGCCAATCGCCTGGCCCTCGACGTCGACGGAGCGAGCGTGCTGCCGCTTGGCTCCTGACACACGGTTGCCGGATGAGAGAGGGGGAATGTTTGTTGGATCCGGTAGTGTTAACCTCAAACCTGCACCCGACCCCACCATGGCGAGGTGCTGTGTGTCCCCGTCCGGGACAACCATTCTTCCGGGAGCCTCCCCAGCAATTCATCGCGATGCCGTCGCCTGTCGACAGCAGGCGCTGAACGTTGCCGAGCTTGCTCCGGAACCGGCGTGACCGAGCCGCGTGACACGGAAATTCAGTGCACCCGCGGAATCCGGAATCGCTGCCACCAATGAATTCTTCCGCCTCATCGGCGGACAACCGCCCCGGCACGGTCCGTACCGAGAGGACCACCGCCGGACAGCACAACCGGTCGCCGAGCCAGACAGGCCGACGTCCGCTCCAGGGAAGGACCCTTCGTGAGCGACACCACCGATCTGATGGGCGTGACTGCCGACAGCTCCGCTGCCGCGCCCGCAGCGTCTGCAGGGGACACCTCTGCTACGCCTGCCCGGCGGCGCCGCGGTACCGGCCTCGACGGCATGGTGCTGGCCGAGCTGCAGCAGGTCGCATCGGGCCTCGGTATCAGGGGGACTGCGCGGATGCGCAAGAGCCAGCTGATCGAGGTCATCAAGGAGGCGCAGGCCGGCGGCGGTGCCCCGGCGAAGAGCGCCGACACCGCCGAGGCCAAGCCGAAGCGCCGGGCCACCTCGAAGGCCCGTACCGGCGACGAGGCCGCGGCCGATTCCGGCGCTGCCAAGGCGGAGAAGGCCGAGTCCGGCGCCGCCAGGGCCGAGAAGGCCGAGTCGGGCGCGGTGAAGGCGAAGAAGGCCGTCGCCCAGCAGCAGATCGACATCCCGGGCCAGGGCGCCGGGGACGAGCAGCCCGCCGGTGAGCGCCGTCGCCGCCGCGCGACCGCCGAGGCGGGCAGCCCGGAGACCGTCACCGCCGAGGCCAAGGCCGAGTCCAAGCAGGACGGCGGCCAGGGCGGCGACAACGGCCAGGACAACGGCAACAACGAGGGCCGGCGCGAGCGCCGCGACCGTCGGGACCGCGGTGGCCGCGACCGTGACCGCAGGGGCGGCAAGGGCGACGGCGGCCAGGACGGCGGCGGCAGCAAGGACCAGGGCCAGGGCGGCGGCGGCAACCGCCAGCAGCAGGGTGGCCGCCAGGACCGTAACAACGGTCCGCAGGACGACTTCGACGACGAGGCGGGCGGCCGTCGTGGCCGGCGCGGGCGCTACCGCGACCGCCGTGGCCGTCGCGGCCGCGACGAGGGCTTCGGCAACGAGCCGCAGGTGTCCGACGACGACGTGCTGATCCCCGTCGCCGGCATCCTCGACATCCTCGACAACTACGCGTTCATCCGTACGTCGGGCTACCTCCCGGGCCCCAACGACGTCTACGTCTCGCTCGCCCAGGTCCGCAAGAACGGCCTGCGCAAGGGTGACCACGTCACCGGTGCCGTGCGCCAGCCCAAGGAGGGCGAGCGCCGCGAGAAGTTCAACGCGCTGGTCCGCCTCGACTCGGCGAACGGCATGGCGGCCGAATCCGGCCGCGGGCGCCCGGAGTTCAACAAGCTGACCCCGCTCTACCCGCAGGACCGGCTCCGCCTGGAGACCGACCCGGGTGTGCTGACGACCCGCATCATCGACCTCGTCGCGCCCATCGGCAAGGGCCAGCGCGGTCTGATCGTGGCCCCGCCGAAGACCGGCAAGACCATGATCATGCAGGCGATCGCCAACGCGATCACGCACAACAACCCCGAGTGCCACCTGATGGTCGTCCTGGTCGACGAGCGTCCGGAAGAGGTCACCGACATGCAGCGGTCGGTGAAGGGCGAGGTCATCTCCTCGACCTTCGACCGCCCGGCCGAGGACCACACCACGGTCGCCGAGCTCGCCATCGAGCGCGCCAAGCGCCTCGTGGAGCTGGGTCACGACGTCGTCGTGCTGCTCGACTCGATCACCCGTCTGGGCCGCGCGTACAACCTCGCCGCCCCGGCCTCCGGCCGCATCCTGTCCGGTGGTGTCGACTCGACGGCCCTGTACCCCCCGAAGCGCTTCTTCGGCGCCGCGCGCAACATCGAGGACGGCGGCTCGCTGACCATCCTCGCCACCGCGCTCGTCGACACCGGGTCCCGCATGGACGAGGTGATCTTCGAGGAGTTCAAGGGCACCGGCAACGCCGAGCTCAAGCTCGACCGCAAGCTCGCCGACAAGCGCATCTTCCCCGCGGTGGACGTCGACGCGTCCGGCACCCGCAAGGAAGAGATCCTGCTCGGCAGCGACGAGCTCGCGATCACCTGGAAGCTGCGCCGCGTGCTGCACGCGCTCGACCAGCAGCAGGCGATCGAGCTGCTGCTCGACAAGATGAAGCAGACGAAGTCCAACGCGGAGTTCCTGCTCCAGATCCAGAAGACGACGCCGACCCCCGGCAACGGCAACGACTGATCACCGTACGTCCTTCAGGGCTGAGCCCCGCCGCACACAGCGGCGGGGCTCAGCCCTTTCTCGCGTGGGTGGCCGGAGACCTTCACCACATGCATAAGAATTCGGGGCCTTTGTGAAGCATGTTGCGAGCACCGGCAAAAGCGCAGGTGAGAAGGGTTAGGGACCTTAGTCCCGTTACGTTCCGTGAACGTGGGTACGCGGTGCGGACACAGTTCGCTGTGCAACCCTTCTTGGCGATTCGCCGTCACACCAGGTGAGGGCCACAGTGGAGCTGACAGACCCAGCGAGGGACACATGCCGGACCGTGACAGCACGCCCGGGCGCCGACGCGCCAAGGGGCGCCGCCGCAAGCCGCGCAGCGGCCGCAGCAAGGCGCTGCGCATCGCGGCATGGAGCGCGGCGGGCGTCGTCGTGCTCGGCGGCACCGGTATCGGGTACGTCTACTTCAAGCTCGACGGCAACATCAAGAGCGTCGACATCAACGCGGCGCTCGGCACCGACCGCCCGCAGAACGTGGACAACGGCTCGCAGGACATCCTGGTCCTCGGATCCGACAGCCGCGCCGGGGCCAACAAGAAGGCCGGCGGCGGCCAGGACGACGGCTCGGCCCGCTCCGACACCGCGATGATCGTCCACATCTACAAGGGCCACAAGAAGGCCGGCGTGGTCTCCATACCCAGGGACACGCTCATCGACCGGCCGGAGTGCACCGACGCCAAGGGCACCGTGCACCAGGCGGCCTCCCAGGTCATGTTCAACTCCGCGTACTCGACGGGCGGCGCGGCCTGCGCCGTCAAGACCGCCGAGTCGGTGACCGGAATCCGCATGGACCACTACGTCGAGGTCGACTTCAGCGGCTTCGAGCAGCTCATCGACGACCTCGGCGGCGTCGACGTCACCACCACCAAGGCGATCGACGACCCCGACAGCCACCTCACGCTCGACGCGGGCACCCACACCCTCGACGGCAAGCAGGCCCTCGGCCTCGTCCGCACCCGGCACGGCGTCGGCGACGGCAGCGACCTGGGCCGCATCCAGCTCCAGCAGGCGTTCATGAAGGCCCTGATGGACCAGCTGAAGAGCGTCGGCGTCTTCACCAACCCCAAGAAGCTGTACGACCTCGCCGACACCGCCACCAAGTCCGTGACCACGGACTCGGACCTGGCCTCGGTGAAGGACCTGGCCTCGTTCGCGAACGGGCTCAAGGGCATCGGCTCGAACGACATGAACATGGTCACGCTGCCGGTCCAGTACGACACCAACGACGCCAACCGCGTCCTCGTCGACACCGCCAAGGCCGACCTGGTCTGGAAGGCGCTCAAGGCCGACAAGGCCGTCCCGAAGTCGGCCACCGAGGGCACCGCCACCGGCCAGGCCGACGGCGTCGTCAAGTAGCCGCGGGCTCCGGGGAATACTTCCGGACCCACCCCGGTTTTGGGGGATGCGGCCAGTGCTGGCAGACTGGTACGTCGGCTCCGGTTCACGCTCCCGCAATCCGCGGCTGCGACCCGGCGCCCTCCCGAACCTAGGAGACACCTTGAAGCGCGACATCCACCCCGAGTACGTCGAGACGCAGGTCAGCTGCACCTGTGGCGCGTCGTTCACCACTCGTAGCACCATCGACTCCGGCACCATCCGTGCCGAGGTCTGCTCCGAGTGCCACCCGTTCTACACGGGCAAGCAGAAGATCCTCGACACCGGTGGCCGTGTGGCCCGCTTCGAGGCCCGCTTCGGCAAGGCTGCCGCTGCCAAGAAGTAGCGAGGCTCAAGCGCCGGTCTCCGGTGCCCCTGTTTTCCGCGGGGGCACCGGGACCGGCGCTTTGCGGTGCAGCCCCCTTTTGACCCCCCGTACCAGCAGGAGCCGGAGATGTTCGAGGCCGTCGAGGACCTGATCGGTGAGCACGCCGATCTGGAGAAGAAGCTCGCGGACCCGTCGGTCCACGCCGACCAGGCCAACGCGCGCAAGCTGAACAAGCGCTACGCCGAGCTCACCCCGATCGTCTCGACGTACCGCTCCTGGAAGCAGACCGGGGACGACATCGAGACGGCCAAGGAGTTCGCCGCCGACGACCCCGACTTCGCCGCCGAGGTCAAGGAGCTGGAGAAGTCGCGCGAGGAGATCACCGAGAAGCTGCGGCTTCTGCTGGTGCCCCGCGACCCCTCCGACGACAAGGACGTCATCCTCGAGGTCAAGGCGGGCGCGGGCGGCGACGAGTCGGCCCTGTTCGCCGGTGACCTGCTGCGCATGTACCTGCGGTACGCGGAGCGCGTCGGCTGGAAGACCGAGATCATCGACGCCACCGAGTCCGAGCTGGGCGGCTACAAGGACGTCCAGGTCGCCGTGAAGACCAAGGGCGGCAACGGCGCGACCGAGCCCGGCCAGGGCGTCTGGGCCCGCCTGAAGTACGAGGGCGGTGTGCACCGCGTGCAGCGCGTGCCGTCGACCGAGTCGCAGGGCCGCATCCACACCTCCGCCGCCGGCGTGCTGGTCACGCCCGAGGCCGAGGAGGTCGACGTCGAGATCCACGCCAACGACCTGCGCATCGACGTGTACCGCTCGTCGGGCCCCGGCGGCCAGTCCGTCAACACGACGGACTCCGCCGTCCGCATCACGCACATCCCCACCGGCGTGGTCGCCTCCTGCCAGAACGAGAAGAGCCAGCTGCAGAACAAGGAGCAGGCGATGCGTATCCTGCGCTCCAGGCTCCTCGCAGCGGCGCAGGAGGAAGCGGAGAAGGAAGCCGCCGACGCCCGCCGCAGCCAGGTCCGCACCGTCGACCGCTCCGAGAAGATCCGCACGTACAACTTCCCGGAGAACCGCATCTCGGACCACCGCGTCGGCTTCAAGGCCTACAACCTGGACCAGGTGCTCGACGGTGACCTCGACGCCGTCATCCAGGCGTGCGTCGACGCGGACTCGGCCGCGAAGCTCGCCGCCGCGTAACTCCCGTACGCCCACAGCTCAGCCCCGGAGGACCAGCGTGAACCTGCTGCTCGCGGAAGTGGCCCAGGCCACTCGGCGGCTGGCCGACGCCGGCGTGCCCTCGCCGCGCAACGACGCGGAGGAGCTCGCCGCGTTCGTGCACGGCGTCAAGCGGGGGGAGCTGCACACCGTCAAGGACAGCGACTTCGACGCCCGGTACTGGGAGGTCACCGCCCGCCGCGAGGCGCGCGAACCGCTCCAGCACATCACCGGGCTCGCCTACTTCCGGTACCTGGAGCTCCAGGTCGGGCCCGGCGTCTTCGTGCCGCGCCCCGAGACCGAGTCGGTCGTCGGGTGGGCCATAGACGCCGTGCGCGCGATGGACGTCGTCGAGCCGCTGATCGTCGATCTGTGCACCGGCTCCGGCGCCATCGCCCTCGCTCTCGCCCAGGAGGTGCCGCGCTCGCGCGTGCACGCCGTGGAGCTGTCCGAGGACGCCCTCAAATGGACGCGGAAGAACGTCGAGGGGTCCAGGGTCGACCTGCGCCAGGGAGACGCTCTGGACGCCTTCCACGACCTCGACGGCCAGGTCGACCTCGTCGTCTCCAACCCGCCCTACATCCCGCTCACCGAGTGGGAGTACGTGGCGCCCGAGGCCCGCGACTACGACCCCGACCTCGCCCTGTTCTCCGGCGAGGACGGCCTCACGCTGATCCGCGGCATCGAGCGCACCGCCCACCGGCTGCTGCGCCCCGGCGGCGTCGTCGTCATCGAGCACGCCGACACCCAGGGCGGCCAGGTGCCGTGGATCTTCACCGAGGAGCGGGGCTGGGCGGACGCCGCTGACCACCCGGACCTCAACAACAGGCCGCGGTTCGCGACCGCCCGCAAGGCGATGCCGTGACCGATCACCTTTCCGCAGACGAGCAGTACGCAGAGCTGGAGGCCCGCTAAATGGCACGGCGTTACGACACCAACGACGCGACCGACCGCATCACCGGTCTGCGCGAAGCCGCGTCCGCCGTCCGCCGCGGCGAGCTGGTCGTACTCCCCACCGACACCGTCTACGGCATCGGCGCCGACGCTTTCTCGCCGGAGTCGGTCGGTGACCTGCTGGAGGCCAAGGGTCGCGGCCGCAACATGCCGACCCCGGTGGTCATCCCGTCCCCGAACACGCTGCACGGGCTCGTCACGGACTTCTCCGAGCTGGCCTGGGAGCTGGTCGACGCCTTCTGGCCGGGCGGGCTCACCCTCGTCGCCAAGCACCAGCCGTCGCTCCAGTGGGACCTCGGCGAGACCCGGGGCACCGTCGCGGTGCGCATGCCGCTGCACCCCGTCGCCATCGAGCTGCTCACCGAGGTCGGCCCGCTGGCCCTGTCCTCGGCGAACCTGACCGGACACCCCTCTCCCGAGACCTGTGACGCCGCGCAGGACATGCTCGGCGACTCCGTCTCCGTCTACCTCGACGGCGGCCCGACCCCCGGCAACATCCCCTCCTCCATCGTCGACGTGACCGGCCCCGTACCGCGCCTGCTGCGTGCGGGCGCGCTCAGCGCCGACGAGCTGCGCAAGGTGGTACCCGACCTCGAGGTGGCGAATTGACAGCCCCTGAGACGGGGCGTGGCATAGGCACCGAGTCCATCCCGTACGGGGAGCCTCTGGTGCTCCCCGGCGACTCCTTCCGCATCCTCCACGTCAGCACCGGCAACGTCTGCCGCTCACCGATCACCGAGCGGCTGACCCGGCATGCCCTCGCCGCCCGGCTCGGCGAGCGGGTGGCCGGCGGGCTCATCGTGGAGAGCGCGGGAACCTGGGGCCACGAGGGTGCCCCCATGGAGGCCAACGCCGAGGCGGTCCTGGCCGACTTCGGCGCGGACGCCTCCGGCTTCGTCGGGCGTGAGCTGCTCGACGACCACGTCATAAGAGCCGACCTGGTGCTGACCGCGACCCGCGATCACCGCGCCCAGGTCATCTCCATGGGGCACAGCGCGGGTCTGCGCACGTTCACGCTGAAGGAGTTCACGCGGCTCGTGCGGGCCATAGACCCGGCGACCCTGCCCGACCCGGTGGAGGCCGGTGTGGTCGAGCGCGCACGGTCCCTGGTGCGGGCCGCCGCCGCTCTACGCGGGTGGCTCCTCGCGCCGAGCGTCGAGGCCGACGAGGTGTACGACCCGTACGGGGCGCCGCTGCCGTTCTTCCAGTCCGTCGGCTCGGAGATCAGCGAGGCGCTCGATCCGGTGGTCTCGGCGCTCACGGGTGTGCCCAAGTAAGGGCCTCCCGCGGTGGTGTCGCTCCGTTCCCCGCGCCCCTTTCGGGGCTCGGATCTAGGCTGTGAGAACACAGCCCTCCGCGAGGCACGGAGCCGAACATGCCGGTGATCACCGAACCCTCCGCGCTCGACGCACTGCGCCGTCAGGATCCCGAGCTCGCGGAGGTCATCCTCGGGGAGACCGCGCGGCAGGCGGACGGGCTTCAGCTGATCGCCGCCGAGAACTTCACCTCGCCCGCCGTCCTGGCCGCCCTCGGCTCACCGCTGGCCAACAAGTACGCGGAGGGCTACCCCGGCGCCCGCCACCACGGCGGCTGCGAGATCGTCGACGTGGCCGAGCGGATGGCCGTGGAGCGCGCCAAGGCCCTCTTCGGGGCCGCGCACGCCAACGTGCAGGCACATTCCGGCTCTTCGGCCGTCCTGGCCGCCTACGCGGTCCTGCTGCGCCCTGGAGACACCGTCCTGGCGATGGGCCTGCCGTCCGGCGGCCACCTCACCCACGGCTCACCGGCCAACTTCTCGGGCCGCTGGTTCGACTTCGTGCCCTACGGCGTCGATCCGGAGTCCGGGCTCATCGACCTCGACGAGGTCCGCGCGCTGGCCCGCGCCCACCGCCCCAAGGCGATCGTCTGCGGCTCGATCTCCTATCCCCGGCACATCGACTACGCGGCCTTCCGGGAGATCGCCGACGACGTGGGCGCGCACCTCATCGCGGACGCCGCGCACCCCATCGGGCTCGTCGCCGGGGGAGCGGCCCCGAACCCGGTCCCGTACGCCGACATCGTCTGCGCCACCACCCACAAGGTCCTGCGCGGCCCGCGCGGCGGCATGCTGCTGTGCGGCGCCGAGCTGGCGGACCGGGTGGACCGGGCGGTCTTCCCGTTCACGCAGGGCGGCGCCCAGATGCACACGATCGCCGCCAAGGCCGTCGCGTTCGGCGAGGCGTCGACACCCGCCTTCACGGGGTACGCGCATCAGGTCGTGGCCAATGCCCGGGTGCTGGCCGCCGCCCTGGAGGCGGAGGGCTTCGCCGTCACCACGGGCGGCACCGACACCCATCTGGTCACCGTCGACCCCGCACCGCTCGGCGACGGAGGCAGCGACGGCGGCGGAGTCGACGGCCGCACGGCACGCGGCCGGCTGGCCTCGGCGGGCATCGTCCTGGACACCTGCGCCCTGCCGTACGGGGAGGGCCGCGGGCTGCGCCTCGGCACCGCGGCCGTGACCACCCAGGGCATGGGCGAGACGGAGATGGCCCGGATCGCCGTGCTCCTCTCGGGTGTCGTCCGCGACGCTTTCGACGGACGTGCCGTCCGCGAGGAGGTCCGCGATCTGGCCGGGAGATTTCCCCCGTATCCGGGCGGATGAGGGGTAGACGCACGGGCGGAGCAGCGGCAGTGCGGGCCGGAACCGTCACTCGTGCAACCATCGTCGCTACCCGTAAGTCCCCGACCCCAAGCGCACGAAGCTAGGGTGTGGGGCTGAGATGGCCAGCGATACCTGTGGGGAAGCCCGTGCGTGAATACCTGCTGACGCTCTGCATCACGGCCGCGGTGACGTATCTGCTCACAGGCCCGGTGCGGAAGTTCGCGATCGTGGCCGGCGCCATGCCGGAGATCCGGGCACGTGACGTGCACCGGGAGCCCACGCCGCGGCTCGGCGGTATCGCCATGTTCTTCGGCCTGTGCGCGGGCCTGCTGGTCGCCGACCACCTGACCAACCTGGACCAGGTCTTCGAGTCGTCGAACGAGCCGAGAGCCCTGCTGTCGGGTGCCGCGCTGATCTGGCTGATCGGCGTCCTGGACGACAAGTTCGAGATCGACGCCCTGATCAAGCTGGGCGGCCAGATGATCGCCGCGGGCGTCATGGTCATGCAGGGTCTGACGATCCTGTGGCTGCCGATCCCCGGCGTCGGCACGGTCTCCCTGACCCAGTGGCAGGGCACGCTGCTGACCGTCGCGCTCGTGGTCATCACGATCAACGCGGTGAACTTCGTCGACGGCCTCGACGGTCTCGCGGCCGGCATGGTCTGCATCGCGGCGGCGGCGTTCTTCCTGTACGCGTACCGGATCTGGTACGGCTACGGCATCGAGTCGGCGGCCCCGGCCACGCTCTTCGCGGCGATCCTGATGGGCATGTGCCTGGGCTTCCTGCCGCACAACATGCATCCGGCGCGCATCTTCATGGGCGACTCGGGGTCGATGCTGATCGGGCTCGTGCTCGCCGCGGGCGCCATCTCCATCACCGGCCAGGTCGACCCGGACGCCCTGAAGCTCAACCTCGGCGGCTCCACCCGGGACACCACGCACGCGATGCTCCCGGTCTTCATCCCGCTGCTGATGCCGCTGACGATCATCGCCATCCCGTTCGCGGACCTGGTCCTCGCGATCGTGCGCCGCACCTGGAACGGGCAGTCGCCGTTCGCCGCCGACCGCGGGCATCTGCACCACCGGCTCCTGGAGATCGGCCACTCGCACTCCCGCGCGGTGCTGATCATGTACTTCTGGTCGGCGCTCATCGCCTTCGGCGCGGTCGCGTACTCGGTGCACTCCGCGTCCGGGATGTGGGTCATGCTCAGCGTCGTCGCCCTGAGCTTCGTCGGCCTCGTGCTGCTGCTGTTGCCGCGCTTCACCCCGCACACCCCGCGCTGGGCGGAGCGCCTCGTGCCGCCGCGCTACCGGCGCCGGCGGGCCACCTCCGAGGGTGACGCCACCACCGCGGACATGGGTGAGGAAAAGGGCAAAGAAAGCGAAATCGGCGAAATCGACGAGAGCGATCGCGCGCCGATTCCCGCAGGAGTCAACGGGGCGACGGCAATTGGCGCCCGTTCGCGCTTCTCCGATCGGCGGAAGGCGAGTTCGTCGCGCTGACGCGACGTCCCAAAAGGCGGCAATACCAGACAAGTTGCTGGACTGGGTGCGCAGACGCGCACTGTCACTCTCACGTGTGACAGCAAGCACACCATCTAGGTAAAGACCGCATCAAATAGTTTGTGATACCGTTCACGAAACCCGGGGATAGAGCCGAAAGACCGGAGTGCGACGGTCCCTTGGCCCGAAATTCACTCTCGGCCCCGGACTACGCTCGTCCATGACGACACCCTGCCCCCATCAATAAGCGGAGCTGCCGCCATGCCGTCCAACGACGCACGGACCCTTCTCAAAATCGCCGTACCCACAGCGGGAGTCGGCGCGATCGCGATCGCGATCAGCGCCGCCGTCGCGGGCGGCAAGGGGGCTCTCGGTGCGCTCGTGGGCACGGTCGTGGCGATGTTCTTCATGGGACTGGGCCTTCTGGTCCTGGAGCGCACTGCCAAATCGCTTCCGCACCTGTTCCAGATGATGGGCCTGATGCTCTACGCGGCCCAGCTGCTGCTGATGGTCGTCTTCATGGCCCTCTTCAAGGACACGACGCTCTTCAACCCGCGGTCCTTCGCGATCGCACTCGTGGTCTCGACCCTCGCGTGGATCGCGGCGCAGACGCGCGCCCACATGAAGGCGAAGATCCTCTACGTCGATCCGGACTCCGCCTCCCAGAAGGGCGAGAAGGCCGAGAAGACGGGGCCGAAGTCGTGAAGCGTAGGGGCGGGATAAGCGGAGCTACGGGACCCTGCTATCGTCCGGTGCCAACTGCGGCATCGCGGGCGCGGGCATCTGAGCTGACGCCTGCTGTAGCGCGAGGCTCGATGCCCGACCGCCGCCCCCACATCCGTAACACCAGTCCCGTGCCGAACTGCGGCTGCGCGCCGCGCCGACACAACGAGGTTGCCGTACCTATGCGCCACGCTGAAGGAGCCCGCGGTGAGTGCTGACCCGACGCAGGTGCTCGCCTTCGAGACCGACTGCCACCTTTTTGATGGGTGTGGCTTCCCGGCTCCCGGCCTGCACTCGTTCCTGTTCGAGCCCCTCTGGGGCGACGCGGACAGCAACCTGTACTTCAACAAAACGATGCTGCTGGCGCTGCTCGGCTCGGTTGTCATCATCGGTTTCTTCTGGGCCGCCTTCGCCAAGCCGAAGATGGTCCCGGGCAAGCTGCAGATGGTCGCGGAGGCCGGGTACGACTTCGTCCGGCGCGGCATCGTCTACGAGACGATCGGCAAGCGTGAGGGCGAGAAGTACGTGCCCTTCATGGTCTCGCTGTTCTTCTTCGTGTGGATGATGAACCTCTGGTCGATCATCCCCATCGCCCAGTTCCCGGTGACGGCGATCATCTCGTACCCCGCCGCCATCGCGGCGATCGTCTACGTGATGTGGGTGTCGCTCACCTTCAAGCGCCACGGATTCGTGGGCGCCTTCAAGAACTTCACGGGCTACGACAAGTCGCTCGGTGCGGTGCTGCCGCTGTCGATGACGATCGAGTTCTTCTCGAACCTGATCGTCCGGCCGTTCACGCACACCGTCCGTCTCTTCGCGAACATGTTCGCCGGGCACACCCTGCTGCTGCTCTTCACGATCGCCAGCTGGTACATGCTCAACGGCATCGGTATCGCGTACTCGGCCGTCTCGTTCGTGATGGTCCTCGTCATGACCGCGTTCGAGCTCTTCATCCAGGCCGTGCAGGCCTACGTGTTCGTGCTCCTCGCGTGCAGCTTCCTCCAGGGCGCGATGGCTGAAAGCCACTGAGTCCGTCCCTGCACCACACCCCATAGACATCCGGTGGCCAACCCCCACCGGTACTTGAAAGAGAAGGAAGAACCGGCATGTCCGCTCTCGCGCAGACCCTCGCCGCTGGCGTCGAAATCAAGGGCAACCTCGGCTCGATCGGTTACGGCCTCGCGGCCATCGGCCCGGGCGTCGGCGTCGGCATCATCTTCGGTAACGGCACCCAGGCGCTCGCCCGTCAGCCCGAGGCTGCCGGCCTGATCCGCGCCAACCAGATCCTCGGCTTCGCCTTCTGTGAGGCGCTCGCCCTGATCGGTCTGGTCATGCCGTTCGTCTACCCGTCCTCCTGATCCGGACGTCGGACCACCCCTTTCGACGAAAGGCAGTGAAATGAGCCCCCTGGTTCAGCTGGCGGCTGAAGAGGCCGAGAACCCTCTGATCCCGCCGATTCCAGAGCTCGTGATCGGCTTTATCGCCTTCGTCATCGTTTTCGGCTTCCTCGCCAAGAAGCTCCTCCCGAACATCAACAAGGTTCTGGAAGAGCGCCGCGAGGCCATCGAAGGCGGTATCGAGAAGGCCGAGGCCGCTCAGACCGAAGCCCAGAGCGTTCTTGAGCAGTACAAGGCTCAGCTCGCCGAGGCCCGGCACGAGGCCGCGCGGCTGCGCCAGGAGGCGCAGGAGCAGGGCGCCGCTCTCATCGCCGAGATGCGTGCGGAAGGCCAGCGGCAGCGTGAGGAGATCATCGCCGCGGGTCACGCCCAGATCGAGGCCGACCGCAAGGCCGCCGCGCAGTCGCTGCGTCAGGACGTGGGCCAGCTGGCCACCGACCTGGCCGGCAAGCTGGTCGGCGAGTCGCTCGACGACTACGCCCGGCAGTCGCGCACGATCGACCGCTTCCTCGGTGAGCTGGAAGAGAAGGCAGAGGCTGCTCGATGACCGCCCACGGAGCGAGCCGCGAGGCCCTCGCCGCCGCGCGTGAGCGCCTGGACGCGCTGACCGACTCCACGTCGGTCGACGCCAAGGCGCTCGCCGGCGACCTGGCCGCGGTGACCGCGCTGCTGGACCGCGAGGTCTCGCTGCGTCGGGTCCTCACCGACCCGGCGCAGGCCGGCGAGGCCAAGGCCGAGCTGGCCGCGCGCCTGCTCGGCACTCAGGTCAGCGGCTCCGCCGTCGACCTGGTGGCCGGTCTGGTCCGCTCCCGGTGGTCGGCCTCGCGCGACCTGGTCGACTCCCTGGAGGAGCTGGCCAACACCGCGGACCTGACCGCGGCGCAGAAGAGCGGCGAGCTCGACGACGTCGAGGACGAGCTGTTCCGGTTCGACCGGATCGTCTCCTCCAACACCGAGCTCCGTGCCGCCCTGACCGACAAGGGCGCCTCGGGCAAGCTGCGCGGCGACCTCGTCAAGCAGCTGCTCGGCGGGCGGGCCAAGCCCACCACCGAGCGCCTCGTCGAGCGTCTTGTGACCGCGCCGCGTGGACGTAGCCTTGAGGGGGGACTGGAGTCCCTTTCCAAGCTCGCCGCCGAGCGCCGGGAGCGCATGGTGGCCGTCGTCACGACGGCGGTGCCGCTGACCGACCAGCAGAAGCAGCGCCTGGGCCAGGCCCTCGCGAAGCTCTACGGGCGTCAGATGCACCTGAACCTGGACGTGGACCCCGAGGTCCTCGGCGGGATCAAGGTGCAGGTCGGCGACGAGATCATCAACGGCTCCATCGCGGACCGCATCGAGGAGGCCAGCCGCCGTATGGCCGGCTGACACCTCACACGTACGACTACGGCCCTAGTTGGGCCGTGCAGAGGATTCCTGGGGGCTGACCCCAGACCCCAAGAACACTTCGGGCCCAACAAGGAGAGCAGGGAACCCAGATGGCGGAGCTCACGATCCGGCCGGAGGAGATCCGGGACGCGCTGGAGAACTTTGTCCAGGCGTACAAGCCGGACGCGGCCTCGCGCGAGGAGGTCGGTACGGTCACCCTTGCCGGCGACGGCATCGCGAAGGTCGAGGGTCTCCCCTCGGCCATGGCCAACGAACTGCTGAAGTTCGAGGACGGCACCCTCGGCCTCGCGCTCAACCTGGAAGAGCGCGAGATCGGCGCCATCGTCCTCGGTGAGTTCAGCGGCATCGAGGAGGGTCAGCCGGTCACGCGTACCGGCGAGGTCCTGTCCGTCGGTGTCGGCGAGGGCTACCTGGGTCGCGTCGTCGACCCGCTCGGCAACCCGATCGACGGCCTCGGCGACATCGAGACCACCGGCCGCCGCGCCCTTGAGCTGCAGGCCCCCACGGTCATGCAGCGCAAGTCGGTGCACGAGCCGATGGAGACCGGCTACAAGGCCGTCGACGCCATGACCCCGATCGGCCGCGGCCAGCGTCAGCTGATCATCGGTGACCGTCAGACCGGCAAGACCGCCCTGGCCGTCGACACGATCATCAACCAGCGCGACAACTGGCGCACCGGCGACCCGTCGAAGCAGGTCCGCTGCGTCTACGTCGCCATCGGCCAGAAGGGTTCCACCATCGCCTCCGTGCGTGGTGCCCTGGAAGAGGCCGGCGCGCTGGAGTACACGACCATCGTCGCCGCCCCGGCGTCCGACCCGGCCGGCTTCAAGTACCTGGCGCCGTACACCGGCTCGGCCATCGGCCAGCAGTGGATGTACGAGGGCAAGCACGTCCTCATCATCTTCGACGACCTCTCGAAGCAGGCCGACGCCTACCGCGCCGTGTCCCTGCTCCTCCGCCGCCCGCCGGGGCGCGAGGCCTACCCGGGTGACGTCTTCTACCTGCACTCGCGTCTGCTCGAGCGCTGCGCGAAGCTCTCGGACGACCTCGGTGCCGGTTCGATGACGGGTCTGCCGATCGTCGAGACGAAGGCCAACGACGTCTCCGCGTTCATCCCGACCAACGTCATCTCCATCACCGACGGCCAGTGCTTCCTGGAGTCGGACCTCTTCAACGCCGGTCAGCGCCCCGCGCTGAACGTCGGTATCTCCGTCTCCCGAGTCGGTGGTTCCGCGCAGCACAAGGCGATGAAGCAGGTCTCCGGCCGTCTGCGCCTCGACCTGGCCCAGTACCGCGAGCTGGAGGCGTTCGCCGCCTTCGGTTCCGACCTGGACGCCGCGTCGAAGTCGCAGCTGGAGCGCGGTCAGCGTCTGGTCGAGCTGCTCAAGCAGGCTCAGTACCAGCCGATGCCGACCGAGGACCAGGTCGTCTCCGTCTGGGCCGGCACCACCGGCAAGATGGACGACGTTCCGGTCAACGACATCCGCCGCTTCGAGAAGGAGCTCCTGGAGCACCTGCACCGCAAGGAGCAGGGCCTCATGACCTCCATCAAGGAGGGCGGCAAGATGTCGGACGACACCCTCACCGCTGTTGCCGACGCCATCGTCGAGTTCAAGAAGCAGTTCGAGACCTCGGACGGGAAGCTTCTCGGCGAGGACGCTCCGGCCGCCGCCGGTAAGTGACGACGGAAGGGACCTGACTCATGGGAGCCCAGCTCCGGGTCTACAAGCGTCGCATCCGATCCGTCACCGCGACCAAGAAGATCACCAAGGCGATGGAGATGATCGCCGCCTCGCGCGTCGTCAAGGCGCAGCGCAAGGTGGCGGCCTCCACGCCGTACGCGACCGAGCTGACGCGCGCGGTCACGGCGGTGGGGACCGGGTCGAACACCAAGCACCCGCTGACGACCGAGGCCGAGACGGCGACCCGTGCCGCGGTTCTGCTCCTCACGAGCGACCGCGGTCTGGCCGGCGCCTTCAACTCGAACGCGATCAAGGCCGCGGAGCAGCTCACCGAGCGGCTCGTGGCCGAGGGCAAGGAGGTCGACACGTACATCGTCGGCCGCCGCGGTCTGGCCCACTACAACTTCCGCGAGCGCAAGGTCGTGGAGTCGTGGTCGGGATTCACCGACGAGCCCACGTACGCGGACGCCAAGAAGGTCGCGGGCCCGCTGATCGAGGCCATCGAGAAGGAGACGGCGGAGGGCGGCGTGGATGAACTCCACATCGTCTACACCGAGTTCGTCTCGATGATGACGCAGTCGGCGGTCGACAGCCGCCTGCTGCCGCTCAGCCTCGAAGAGGTGGCGGAGGAGTCGGCGTCCAAGGACGAGATCCTTCCGCTGTACGACTTCGAGCCGTCGGCGGAGGACGTCCTCGACGCCCTGCTGCCGCGCTACGTCGAGAGCCGTATCTACAACGCGATGCTCCAGTCGGCTGCTTCCAAGCACGCCGCCACGCGCCGCGCGATGAAGTCGGCGACCGACAACGCGGGCGAGCTGATCAACACGCTCTCCCGTCTTGCCAACGCGGCCCGCCAGGCCGAAATCACCCAGGAAATCAGCGAGATCGTCGGTGGCGCCAGCGCCCTGGCCGACGCGACCGCGGGGAGTGACAAGTAATGACGACCACTGTTGAGACGGCCGCTGCCACGGGCCGCGTCGCCCGGGTCATCGGCCCGGTCGTCGACGTGGAGTTCCCCGTCGACGCGATGCCGGACATCTACAACGCCCTGCACGTCCAGGTGGCCGACCCGGCCAAGGACGGCGAGCAGAAGACCCTGACGCTCGAGGTCGCCCAGCACCTCGGTGACGGCCTGGTCCGCGCGATCTCCATGCAGCCCACCGACGGTCTGGTCCGCCAGGCCGCGGTGACCGACACCGGTGCCTCCATCACCGTTCCCGTCGGTGACTTCACCAAGGGCAAGGTGTTCAACACCCTCGGCGAGGTGCTGAACACGGACGAGCAGTACACGGGCGAGCGCTGGGGCATCCACCGCAAGGCTCCGAACTTCGACGAGCTCGAGTCGAAGACCGAGATGTTCGAGACCGGCATCAAGGTCGTCGACCTTCTCACCCCGTACGTCAAGGGTGGAAAGATCGGCCTGTTCGGTGGTGCCGGCGTCGGCAAGACGGTGCTCATCCAGGAGATGATCTACCGCGTCGCCAACAACCACGACGGTGTCTCCGTGTTCGCCGGTGTCGGTGAGCGCACCCGTGAGGGCAACGACCTCATCGAGGAAATGGCCGACTCGGGCGTCATCGACAAGACCGCGCTGGTCTTCGGTCAGATGGACGAGCCGCCGGGCACCCGTCTGCGCGTGGCCCTCGCGGGTCTGACCATGGCGGAGTACTTCCGCGATGTGCAGAAGCAGGACGTGCTGTTCTTCATCGACAACATCTTCCGCTTCACGCAGGCCGGTTCCGAGGTCTCCACGCTGCTCGGCCGCATGCCGTCCGCCGTGGGTTACCAGCCGAACCTGGCCGACGAGATGGGTCTCCTCCAGGAGCGCATCACGTCGACCCGTGGTCACTCGATCACCTCGATGCAGGCGATCTACGTCCCCGCGGACGACCTGACCGACCCGGCCCCGGCCACCACGTTCGCCCACCTCGACGCGACGACGGTTCTCTCCCGTCCGATCTCCGAGAAGGGCATCTACCCGGCCGTGGACCCGCTGGACTCCACGTCCCGCATCCTGGACCCGCGCTACATCGCGGCGGACCACTACAACACGGCCATGCGTGTGAAGACGGTCCTCCAGAAGTACAAGGACCTCCAGGACATCATCGCGATCCTCGGTATCGACGAGCTCGGCGAGGAGGACAAGCTCACTGTCCACCGCGCCCGTCGTGTGGAGCGCTTCCTGTCCCAGAACACCCACGTCGCCAAGCAGTTCACCGGCGTCGACGGGTCGGACGTCCCGCTGGACGAGTCGATCACGGCCTTCAACGCGATCATCGACGGCGAGTACGACCACTTCCCGGAGCAGGCGTTCTTCCTCTGCGGTGGCATTGAGGACCTCAAGGCCAACGCCAAGGAGCTCGGCGTCTCCTGAGCCCCGTAGCTCACGGGAGGGCCGGGGTGCGTCCCGGCCCTCCCGATACGCCCACTAGACTTTGACCCAACACCCGGCAGCGGATGCCGCCGGGTGGTGACCCGAGGAGCCCACCTTGGCTGCTGAGCTGCACGTCGAGCTCGTCGCCGCGGACCGCAGTGTCTGGTCCGGCGAGGCCACCCTGGTCGTCGCGCGTACCACGTCCGGCGACATCGGCGTCATGCCCGGTCACCAGCCGCTGCTCGGTGTGCTGGAGTCGGGCCCGGTGACGATCCGCCAGAGCGACGGAGGAACGGTCGTGGCCGCTGTCCACGGCGGTTTCATCTCGTTCGCGGACAACAAGCTGTCGCTGCTGGCCGAGATCGTCGAGCTGTCGGACGAGATCGACGTCCAGCGGGCGGAGCGGGCGCTGGAGCGCGCGAAGTCGGACGCCGACGCGTCCGCCGAGCGTCGCGCCGACGTCCGACTGCGTGCGGTGGCGGCGCGCTGACCCCAGCGAGCCCTATGACGTACCTCAGCCGCGGCCCAGGCCGGAGATGACCTCCGGACCGGGTCGCGGCTGAGGCGATCTCCACCCGTTTTTGCTGTTCCGTTATCAGGCGTTTGATCGGTCGAGAAGTTCCTTGAGAGACGAGGAGGTCGGTGCAGATGGTCCTCGTTCTCGTGCTGTGCGTAGTCGCGGTCGTCGTACTCGTACTGCTGGGATTGTTCGTCTTCGGGCTGCGGCGCCGGCTGATCCAGCGCTCGGGCGGCACCTTCGACTGCTCGCTGCGGTGGGACGCTCCCGCGCCGGACGCCGTGGACACCTCCGGCAAGGGGTGGGGGTACGGCATCGCGCGCTACAACGGTGACCGCATCGAGTGGTTCCGGGTGTTCTCCTACGCGCCCCGGCCCCGGCGGATTCTTGAGCGGGCCGCCATCGAGGTGACCGGGCGGCGTGCTCCGCAGGGTGAAGAGGAACTGGCGCTGCTGTCCGACGCCATCGTCCTTGCCTGTACGCATCGGGGGGCCCGGCTCGAACTCGCCATGAGCGAGGATGCGCTGACCGGTTTCCTGGCGTGGCTGGAGGCGGCGCCGCCCGGGCAGCGGGTCAATGTGGCTTGATCGCCGGGTGCACCACCGTCGTGGCTGGTCGCGCAGTTCCCCGCGCCCCTGAAGCGAGCTTCGCTCGTCCAGGGGCGCGTTTTCTGTGCGGTACATGGAGAAGCCGGGCGCACGGGGGGCGTTCCCGTGGGCCCGGCTTCGTTCAGGGGGTTAGTTCAGGCCGGAGGAGACGGCGCTGACGAGTTCGCCGTTCGACGTGTCTCCCGAGAACTCCCAGAAGAACGCGCCGCCCAGACCCTGCGACTTCGCCCAGCTCATCTTCGAGCCGATGGTCGCCGGGGTGTCGTAGGACCACCAGTCGGAGCCGCAGAAGGCGTACGCCGTACCGGCGACCGTGCCGTTCGAGGGGCACTTCGTCTTCAGGACCTTGTAGTCCTCGATGCCCTGCTCGTAGGTACCGGCGGCCGGACCCGTGGCGGTGCCGCCCGGCTCCTTCTGCGTCACGCCCGTCCAGCCGCGGCCGTAGAAGCCGATGCCGAGCAGGAGCTTGGCGGCAGGAACGCCCTGGGCCTTCAGCTTGGCGATCGCGTCGGCCGAGGTGAAGCCCGACTGCGGGATGCCGGAGTACGAGGTGAGCGGGGAGTGCGGGGCCGTCGGACCCTTGGCAGCCCAGGCGCCGAAGAAGTCGTAGGTCATGACGTTGTACCAGTCGAGAGGCTGGGCAGCGCCCGCGTAGTCGTTCTTCTCGATCTTGCCGCCGGCCGAGCCGTCGGCGGTGATGGCGGCGGTGACCAGGTTGGAGGAGCCGAACTTGGCGCGCAGGGCCGTCGTCAGCTTCTTCAGGGCGTCCTGGCCGCTGGTGTCACAGGACAGGCCGCACGCGTTGGGGTACTCCCAGTCGATGTCGATGCCGTCGAAGACATCGGCCCAGCGCGGGTCCTCGACCAGCTTGTAGCAGGAGTCGGCGAACGCGGCCGGGTTCTGCGCGGCCTGGCCGAAGCCACCGGACCAGGTCCAGCCGCCGAAGGACCAGAGGATCTTCAGGTTCGGGTGCTTGGCCTTGAGCTGGCGCAGCTGGTTGAAGGCGCCGCGCAGCGGCTGGTCCCAGGTGTCGGCGACGCCGGAGACGGAGTTGGCCGCGGTGTAGGCCATGTCCGTGTCGGCGTAGCTGTCGCCCATCGTGCACTGGCCGTTCTGCACGTTGCCGAACGCGTAGTTGATGTGGGTGATCTTCGCGGCCGAGCCGGAGGTCTCCAGGTTCTTCGGGTAGTACTGGCGGCCGTAGACGCCCCAGTCCGTGAAGTACCCCATCTTGACCTTGCCGCCGCCGCCCGGGTTGCCCGGGTCGGTGCCGCCGCCAGTGGTGTGGACCTTCACCGAGCCGGAGGCGGGGCCCGTCTGGTCGGCGGTGTCGCGGGCCTGCACGGTGTACGAGTAGTCGGTGCCCGCGGTCAGGCCGCTGTCGGAGTACGAGGTCCCCGTCACGGTCGCGATCTTGGCGCCGTCGCGCAGGACGTCGTAGTTCTTGATGCCCTTGTCGTCCGTGGCGGCCGACCAGGAGATCTTCGCCGAGGTGTCGGTGATGGCGGAGGCGGTCGGGGTGCCGGGCGCGGAGGGGGCCGCGTCACCGGGCACGTCGCCGCCGTCACAGGAGGCGCCGTTGAGCTTGCAGCCGGAGGGGGCGCCGGCGCCGGAGCCGTTGAAGCCGAAGGAGATCGAGGCACCGGCCGCGAGGCTGCCGTTCCAGCTGAGGTTCTTGGCGGTCCAGTGGTCGGCGGAGTTGGTGACGGTGGCGTCCCAGGCCGAGGTCACCTTCGTGCCGGAGGGGAAGTCCCACTCGACCGTCCAGGAACTGATGGCCGTGGTGCCGGAGTTCTTGATCGTCCACTTGCCCTCGAAGCCGGTGCCCCAGTCCTGGGTCTTGACGTAGGAGGCGGTGACGGCGCTGGCCGTGGCGGCTGCCTGCGAGGGGGTCGCGAGAGCGGTGACGGCGGTGAGGCCGGCGGCGGGGAGGACGAGCGTGGCCAGGGCGGCGGTGAATCTGTGCCGCAGTCGTTTTCTGGGTACGTCGGTCGAGCGCATGGGGTGCTCCTCGGGGTTCCGGGGTCCGTGAAGGGGGTGGATCCCTGCGACGCCCATGAGCACCGTGAGTGGGGGGTGTGCTCAACGCAGTGCGGTGAGAATAGAAAGGTCTGGACCATCGGTCAAGGTCTAAACCAATTACGGGTTTCGGCCAACTTCTTGCGGCCGCCTGTGCGTGATCTACAGGCCCAACTCCTGCGCCAGTACGGCCGCTTGTACGCGGCTGCGCAGTCCGAGCTTGCCGAGAAGGCGGCTGACATGGGTTTTCACCGTCGCCTCCGCCATGTCGAGACGGTCCGCGATGCCCGCGTTCGAGAGCCCTTCGCCCAGGCAGCCGAGGACCTCGCGCTCGCGCGGGGTGAGCGTCTCCAACTCCGCCGGTGCGCTGGCGCGTTGGGGACCTGACGCGAATTCGGCGATCAGCCGGCGGGTCACCGAAGGCGCGATCGTGCCCTCCCCGCGCGCGACCGTCCGGACGCCCTCGATCAGCTCCAGGGCGTCGACGGTCTTGAGGAGAAATCCGGCCGCGCCCGCCCGCAGCGCGCCGAAGACGTACGCGTCGAGATCGAAGGTGGTCAGCACCAGAACGTCCGCGAGGGCCTCGGCGACGATCTCGCGAGTGGCCGAAACACCGTCCAGGCGCGGCATCTGAACGTCCATCAGGACCAGATCGGGCCGCAGTTCGCGGGCCAGCGCCACCGCCCGCTCGCCGTCCTCCGCCTCGCCGACCACCTCGATGTCCGGCGCGCTGTTCAGGATCAGGACGAGACCCGCCCGTACGGCGGACTGGTCCTCGGCGACGAGTACGCGGATCACGCGGGGTCTCCTTCGGGGGCCGGAGGTTCCAGGGGCAGGGCCGCGCGCACCCGCCAGACGGTGCGCCCGGCATCGGGGTGCGGGCCCGCCTCGAAGGTCCCGCCGAGCAGGTCGGCGCGCTCGCGCATCCCGACGAGACCGGCGCCGGAACCGGGCGCGCGCGGCCCGTCCCGGTCCCCGCACGGGCTGGCGACCCGGACCTCGATCCGGTCGGCCGTGCGGGCGACCTCCACCGTGACGCGGCCGGGAGCCGCGTGCTTGAGGGCGTTGGTCAGGGACTCCTGGACGATGCGGTACGCGGCCAGGCCGACCGGGGCGGGCAGCCCGGCGGTGGGTCCCGTGACGGTCAGCTCGGCGTCGAGACCGTTCGCGCGGGACTGCGCGACGAGGGCGTCCAGACCGTCCAGGGTCGGTGCGGCCGCCGGTTCGGCGGAGGCGCCCGCGTCGCGCAGCAGGCCGATCAGGCGGCGCATCTCGGCCAGCCCGTCGACGCTGTTCTCGCGGATCGTCTCCAACGCCGTACGGGTGGTCGCCGCGTCGTCGAGGGAGAGCGCGGCCGTGGAGTGGATCGCGATCGCCGAGAGGTGGTTGGCCACCATGTCGTGCAGCTCGCGGGCCATCCGGACGCGCTCCGCCGTCACCGCCTGCGTGCGGTCGATCTCGGCGAGCAGCGCGGTCTGTTCGGCCCGCAGGCGCTCCGCCGCCGCCGTCTCCCGGTGGTTGCGGACCAGGACCCCGGTGGCGGCCGGGGTGAACGTCACCAGGCCCACGGCGACCCCGATCAGCAGTGCCTCCGGCCGCCGCAGCACGGCCACGGCGCCCAGGGTCGCCGCGACCGTCAGCAGGCCGCTCGCCACGGGGATGCGCCGGGCCGCCGCCGGGCTCCCGTACAGGACGGCCGCGTAGACCAGGTCCGTGTACATCAGGACCGTCGCCAGGCTGCCCGACGTGCACTGGTCGGCGATCAGCACGAGGGTGCCCGCCGCGACCGCGCACCACGGCAGCGTCCGGCGCACCAGCTCCAGGGCGGACATCGCGACGAGCGGCAGCAGCAGCCACGCGCCGCCGAGCGGCCGGCCCGCGTTCATGCCGAGGCCGATGCCCCACAGCAGCAGCCCGCCCAGCAGGCCCGCCACGGCGATCCGGACGTCGTCGCGGTGCGGCGGGCGGGGGAGCGGCAGGTGCATGAACCCATCCAACACGGGCCGGGACCGCCGGGCACGGTGCCACAGGACGACATCGCGCGAGCCTCCGGTACATCGAAGGATGCAGTGCCGTCTCGTCACGTACGACGACGATCCCGCCCGCTCCGGCGGCCAGGCTGGAAGCGGGGAACGAGAGGAGCCCGTCGTGATCGTCACGCTCATCGTCGTCTGCGAGGTCGCCTTCTGGGTGCTCCTCGCCGCCGGACTCGCCCTGCGCTACTGGGCGAAGATGCCGCGCGCGGGCCTGGCCGTCCTGCTGTGCGAGCCGCTGCTCGAAGTGGTGCTGCTGATCGTCACCGCGATCGACCTGAAGAACGGCGCCGCGCCGGACTGGAAGCACGGTCTGGCGGCCGTCTACATCGGCTACTCCGTGGCGCTCGGCCACTACACCGTCCGCTGGGCCGACGTCCGGGTCGCCCACCGCTTCGCGGGCGGCCCGCCGCCGGCCACGCCCAGGTACGGCACCGCGCGGGCGGTCCACGAGTGGAAGCTCGCCGCGCGCTGGGTGCTCGCCTCGGTCATCGCGCTCGGGCTGCTCCAGGGCGCGATCTGGTACGTGGGCGACGACGGGGACACCGGATCGCTGGCCCAGTGGCAGCAGCGGATGCTGTTCCTCATCGGCATCAACGTCGTCATCGCGCTGAGCTACACGCTGTTCCCGAAGAAGGCGCCCGCCCGTGGGGGAGGAGCGGTCTAGCGCTCACCGCCCGGCACCCACAGCACGTCCCCGACCTCCTTGTTCGCGGTGCGGGCGAGGATGAACAGCAGGTCCGAGAGGCGGTTCAGGTAGGTCGCCGTCAGCGGGTTCATCGTCTCGCCGTGCACCTCCATGGCCGCCCAGGTCGACCGCTCGGCCCGGCGGACCACGGTGCACGCCTGGTGCAGCAGGGCGGCGCCCGCGGTGCCGCCGGGCAGGATGAACGAGCGGAGCTTCTCCAGCTCCCCGTTGAACCGGTCGCAGTCCGCCTCCAGCTTGTCGACGTAGAACTGCTCGACACGCAGCGGCGGGTACTCGGGGTTCTCGGCGACGGGCGTCGACAGGTCGGCTCCGACGTCGAACAGGTCGTTCTGGACGCGCGTCAGCACCGTGACGACCTCCTCGTCCAGGCCGCCGAGGGCGATCGCCGTACCGATGACGGCATTGGCCTCATTGGCGTCCGCGTACGCCGAGATCCGCAGATCGGTCTTGGCGGTGCGGCTCATGTCACCGAGGGCGGTGCTGCCCTTGTCTCCGGTACGGGTGTAGATGCGCGTCAGATTGACCATGCGACCAGCCTAGTTAGGCTCCGGCCCTGCGGAGGACACGTGTGCCGACCATCACGGCGCCGGCCGCGAAGGCGACCGCGACCAGGACCCCGTACAGCATCAGCGTGCTCGCGTACTCACCCACGTACGCGTCCCGCATCGCGTCCACCAGATACCGGCTGTGGGTCATCCAGCAGGAGGCCCACGACAACCTCACCGAGACCCCGCGCCAGGAGACGCGCGCGGCCGACGACGACCCGCTGCCGGATCTGATCGCCGGTCAGATCGGCTGGGTGCACCAGACGGTCATGGCGGGCACCGGCCGCCGCATGCTCGACGGCGGCAGACCCGCCGAGGTCTCCCGCGAGATGCCCGGTCTCCTCGACGGCGCCGAGGAACTCCTGAGCGAAAAGGTGCTCAACTATGCGGTGCGCGACGCCTGATGGAGCCCGCCGGTGTGATGTCCGTCATTCGAGACGTGACGCGCATCTCTTAACCGCCACATGCTCCCTCACGGGCGCTATCGTCCGCCACAGAGCAACGTAAACAGTGGTTAAGCGGTACGCGGGTACGCGGGAACGCGGTAAAGGGGAGTCGCACGTGGCAGGGAAGCTCACCGTCATCGGAGCCGGTCTCATGGGGTCCGGCATCGCCCAGGTCTCCGCCCAGGCGGGCTGGGACGTCGTCCTGCGCGACGTCACCGACGAAGCCCTCAAGCGCGGCACCGACGGCATCAAGGCGTCGTACGACAAGTTCGTGAGCAAGGGCAAACTGACGGCCGAGGACGCCGAGGCGGCCCTCGCCCGCATCACCCCGACCACCGATCTGGACGCCGCCGCCGACGCCGACCTCGTCGTCGAGGCCGTCTTCGAGAAGCTGGAGATCAAGCACGAGATCTTCCGCGCGCTCGACAAGATCGTGCGCGACGACACGGTGCTCGCGTCGAACACCTCCGCCATCCCGATCACCAAGATCGCGGCGGTGACGGACCGCCCGGAGCGCGTCGTCGGTGCGCACTTCTTCTCGCCGGTGCCGATGATGCAGCTGTGCGAGCTGGTCCGCGGCTACAAGACGAGCGACGAAACCCTCGCCACCGCGCGGGAGTTCGCCGAGTCCGTCGGCAAGACCTGCATCGTCGTCAACCGTGACGTGGCGGGCTTCGTCACCACCCGGCTCATCTCGGCCCTCGTCGTCGAGGCGGCGAAGCTGTACGAGTCGGGCGTCGCCACCGCCGAGGACATCGACATCGCCTGCAAGCTGGGCTTCGGCCACGCGATGGGCCCGCTGGCCACGGCGGACCTCACCGGCGTCGACATCCTGCTGCACGCCACCAGCAACATCTACACCGAGTCGCAGGACGAGAAGTTCGCGCCGCCGGAGCTGATGCGCCGGATGGTGGACGCCGGTGACATCGGACGCAAGAGCGGGCAGGGCTTCTACAAGCACGGCTGAACCGGTAAGCGGGTCTCGACCAGGCCCGCCTGACGCGATATCACCCCTCAGGGTGAATTCGGTATCGGTTCGCTTACAGACGGCAACTTCTGGCGCCTTGAGCCAGTCAGTTGCAGTGACATACCCAGATCACATGGAAACCTCTCGTCACGACTGATCGCATTGGGGAGCGCATATGCACATCAGGGGCGACCACGCCGAGCTGGTCGTCGGGGGCCGCCTCGACGTCCGGAGCGCGGCGGACGCCCGTACGGTCCTGCACACCGCCGTCGACGACGGCATCGGAGACCTGGTCCTCGACCTGTCCGAACTGGACTCGTGGGACGCGACCGGACTCGGCGTCATCATGGGCGCCCACCGGCGCGCCGGCCGCTGTGGACGACGGCTCGTGCTGCGCGGGGTTCCGGACCGCATGCAGCGCCTGCTGGTCGCGACCCGGCTGCACCGGATCCTGGCCATCGAGGGCGGCATCGGAGTCGAGTCGCTGCCCCGCGTGTGAGGCACGTCCACTCCCGAAGGTGTGAATCATTCATTCCCATGTGAATCATTCATTCCTGGGGGAAGCGCCCACAATCCTCACGAGACTGTGACGTCTCGGGCGACGCGGCACCCCGGCTGTTCGGAGATACTGAGCCAACGTCTAGGGTTCGGTCGCCCGCGGTATGACGTACCCGCCTCGCGGGCCACCGGACCAGAAGCGACAGCGCAGTGTGCACAGGCCGGGAGGGGCGAGCGGCACACCACGCTTTTGGGGGGCTTTGACCATGGACCCGACGAACCGGGGACCTGAGGACTTCAGTCAGGACCGGCGCGACGACAGCACGCCGGCGCACGGCGGCCGCCCGCGGCCGCCCGTCCAGCCCGACTTCGGCCAGCCGGTGCCCGCGCTCGCGCGCACCGTGCGGGTCGTGTCGGGCGACCATCTGCTCACCGTCAATCCCGTCGACGGCAGCGAGATCGAACCCTGCCCGCCGGGTGAACGCCCGGGCAGGCCCGCCAAGTTCGACGCCACCGAGCGCGCGGAGCGCGCACGGGCCGCCCGCCCGCCGCTGCCACCCGGGCCCGCGCTGCCCCGGCAGCCGCTCCTGGAGCGCCAGGAGGACCGCGAGCGCCTGGTACGGCTCCTCGCGCGCGGGCGCTCCGTACGGCTCACCGGACCGTCGGGATCCGGGCGCACCGCGCTCCTCGACCAGGTCGCCGAGGACTGCCTCGACATCGCGCCCGACGGCGTCGTCCGGCTCTCCGGACACCGCCGCTCGGCCGACGACCTGCTGCACGAACTGTTCTGCGCCGTCTACAAGGCGCCCCTGCACCGCCCCGACCGCACCCTGATGCGCGAGCTCGTCCACGAGGTCGGCGCCGTCGTCGTCCTCGACGACCTGGAGTTCGGCGGCGCCCAGCTCGACGAACTCCTCGAAGCCACGCCGGAGTGCGCCTTCCTGCTCGCCGCGACGCCCGACGTCGCCGCGCCGTCGGCTGACTCCCACGTGGAGGAGGTCTTCCTCGGCGGCCTGGGCCGCGGCGGCAGCCTGGAACTCCTGGAGCGCGTCGTCGGCCGGGTCCTGACCGACGACGAGGCCCAGTGGGCGGGCGACCTGTGGTTCGAGTCGGAAGGGCTGCCGCTGCGGTTCGCGCAGGCCGGAGCCCTGCTGCGACAACGCGACCAGCAGCGCGCGGACCCGAGCGTCTTCGACGCGTTCGGCTCCCTCTCCGACGCCCCGGCGGACGACGTTCCGTTCGACCCCGCCGACGGTGACGGCGACGACGTGCCCCTGCCCTCGCTCGCCGAGGGCGCCGCGCCCGCCGCGCTGCTCGCCTCCCGGCTGAGCCGCTCGGCCCGCGCCACCCTGCGGTTCGCCGTCGCGCTCGGCGGCGAGATCCCGCACCAGGCGCACCTGCCCGCGCTCGTGGGCGACCAGCACGCCGACGCGGCCCTCGCCGAGCTGGTCTCCAGCGCGCTCGTCACCGCGGTCGGCGCGCGGTACCGCCTCGCGGCCGGGGTCCAGGTGCAGCTGGAGGCCGCCGGGTTCGGGGACGAGACCGTCGAGCGGGCCCGCACCGCGGCCCTGCACTACGCCTGGTGGGCCGGTCACCCCTCGGTCGGGCCCGAGCGGGTCGCCGCCGAGAGCGACGCCGTGCTCGCCGCGCTCGCCGTCCTCGTACCGGTGTCGGCCTCGGCCGACGACGAGGAGACGCCCGCGTCCGTGGAGCTGGCCCGTGCGGCCGCGCCCGCGTTCGCCGCCGGACTCGCCTGGAGCGCCTGGGAGCGTGCCCTGCGCTCCGGACAGGAAGCGGCACGCCTCGCCGGGCTGGTCCCCGAAGAGGCCTACTTCCACCACGAGCTGGGGATCCTCGCGCTGCTCGAAGGGCAGCTCGACCGGGCCCGCGCCGAGCTGGAGGCCTCCATCGGCCTGCGCGGCGCCCTCGCCGACAAGCGCGGCACGATCGCGGGACGGCGCGCCCTCGCGCTGGTGGCGGACCGTTCCGGCGGCGCGCTGCCCGGTGGCCGCACGGCGGCCGGCGAGGAAGTCCCCGACGCGATGTACGAGGAGTCGCAGTCGCCGCCCGGCGGGGTGGCCGCCGCGTTCACGCGGCCCGAACCCGCGGGCGAGGCCGCGACGTTGGTGAGCCGGCCGCCCGCGCCCGCCCCGACGGTGGTCGGCGGCGGCGCGGCACCCACGCGCAAGTCCATCGTCGGCGGCGCCCGGCGCAACATGGTCGCGGCCGGTGCGGGCGCGCTGCTCGCCGCGGTGCTCGGCACGGTCGTGACCCTTGGCACCTTGTCGAACAACGACGAGCCGCCGTCCGACAAGGTCAACACCAACCCGTCGGCCACGGCGGGCGAAACCGGCGGGGAGCTGGGCGCGGACAAGGCCGAGGACAGCGGCAAGGGCGGTACGGGTTCCGGCTCCGCGTCGGCGTCGGCCGATCCCGGCGCGGACGGCGTCCCGGGCACGGCGGACGACCCGACGCCGTCCCAGAGCGCCAGCGGCTCGCCGTCGGACGACCCGAGCGGCTCCAAGTCCCCGGACCGGCCGACGAAGTCCCCGACCAAGAAGCCGACCAAGTCCCCGACGAAGTCGCCCACCAAGTCTCCGACGAAGTCACCGACGTCCAAGCCTCCGGAGACGTCCGAGCCGCCCGCCACATCGGAGCCCCCGCCGACCTCCGAGCCGCCGACGCCCCCCGACACCACCGACACGGCGAGCGCCCCGGTGACCGCCGACGACCCGAGCGCCTCCGACACGGTCATGTAGAAGCGCTCCGTAAGCCCCGTAAGGGGCGCGGCGCTGTGTCGACATGCGGCTCCGCCGCGTGGGCGCGGTCAGCCACAGAAAAGCCGCGGTCGCGTCTGCCCGTCAACCAGGCAGACGCGACCGCGGCTTTCTCACAGCCGGGCTCTAGAAGAGCCGCAACTTGTCGTCCTCGATCCCGCGCATGGCGTCGTAGTCCAGCACCGTGCACCCGATCCCCCGGTCGGTGGCGAGCACCCGCGCCTGCGGCTTGATCTCCTGAGCCGCGAAAACCCCGCGCACCGGCGCGAGATGCGGGTCCCGGTTCAGCAGCTCCAGGTAACGCGTCAGCTGCTCCACACCGTCGATCTCGCCGCGCCGCTTGATCTCGACGGCGACGGTCTGCCCCTCGGCGTCCCGGCACAGGATGTCGACCGGGCCGATCGCCGTCATGTACTCGCGGCGGATCAGCGTGTAGCCCTCGCCGAGGGTGTCGATGCGGTCCGCGAGGAGTTCCTGGAGGTGTGCTTCCACGCCGTCCTTGATGAGACCCGGGTCGACGCCGAGTTCGTGCGAGGAGTCGTGGAGGATCTCCTCCATCGTGATGATCAGTTTCTCGCCCGCTTTGTTGATCACGGTCCAGGTGCCTTCGTCGTCACCCGTGCCCTCCTTCAGGGTGCAGGGCGGCGACATCCAGTTGAGGGGCTTGTAGGCCCGGTCGTCCGCGTGGATGGAGACGCTGCCGTCCGCCTTCACGAGGATGAGACGGGGGGCCGACGGGAGATGGGCGGTGAGCCGGCCCGCGTAATCAACGGAGCAGCGGGCGATGACGAGACGCATGGTGGGCAACGCTACTCGACTGCCGCCGCTCCCCGCACTTCGCCCACCCGGCGCCCTGATCCGCCGTGCACGAGCCCTTTCGAGTGCCCCTTTTATTAAGAAGCACCCCGTTCGATATTGGCTGGTTGTGTGCGACTGGGGCCCGGTACGCCCTGTTGCGCTCCGGAAGCGTTGCATACCGTAGAAGCAGGAGGTCGCGGTGCGCGCACGCTGCGTGTTCGAGGGGGCGCGTGTGCCGAGGGCTCCCGGCCTGTCCGTCAACCCCCACTCCCTGGGGGTGCGAGAGGAGAACCCATGTCGCTCGACGTCTCACCGGCACTGTTGGAACAGGCCGAGCGAGGCGAGGTTGACGAAGCGGACTTCGTCGACTGCGTCCGGACCTCCCTGCCTTACGCATGGGAGATGATCAGCTCCCTGGTGGCTCAGCTGAAGGTCGACGGCGGAGACTTCGCCGACAACCAGACGCCGCCGCCGGACGAGCAGGCACGTGGACAGCTGCTGCGTGCGCTCGCGAGTGACGCGATACGCGGCGCCCTGCAGCGGCACTTCGGTGTCCGGCTCGCGTTCCAGAACTGCCACCGGGTCGCGGTGTTCCCGCTGACCCCGGAGGTGGACGAGACGCTGGCCCGCTTCACCTCGGTCCGCAACCAGCTGCTCAACCAGTCACCGGAGCTGCGTGACTGCTGACGGCTTACGCCTTGGATCGGTCTGCCTGCCGTCCCGTGCGCGGGAGGTGTTCTGTACGGGCGGCAGGCACCGACCTCAAGGGTGACCGACGGGCGGGATCAGCCGAGTTGCGGGAGTACCTCGGCTCCCAGCCGGCGGACGTTCTCCTCCGTCGCCGCGAGATCCCCCGAGCCCTCGACGAGCAGCGCGAAGCGTGTGATGCCGGTGCGCTCCGCCGTGGCGGCGAGCCGGTCCGCGCACAACTGCGGGGTGCCGACCGGGTGCAGACGGCACAGCAGCTCCGTATAGGCGCGCGGATCCCGCATCTTGCGTACGCGTCCGTCCACCGTCACATGCGCGTCCAGCCCCTGTTTCAGCCAGCCTGGCATCGCCTTCAGAAGCGCCTCCGACGCGTCCGCGCCGCTGTCGCCGATCTGGGCGACCCCGGCGGAGACATGGGGCGCGGAGAGGATCTCGTCGGGCGTGCGCCCGGCCTCGCGCGCGCAGCGCCGCCACAGTGCGACCATCTCCGCCTTGTCCTCGTCGCCGCAGTGCATCCCGAGCAGCATCGGCAGGCCGCGCTCGGCCGCGGTGCGCACGCTCTTCGGTGACGTACAGGCCACGACGACCTCCGGTCCGGCCGGATCGGTGCCGCCTATCGCCTCCGCGGGGCGGGGCACCACCGGCACCTCGCGGAAGTCGAACCGGCCGCCCTCGCCCGCCACATGGGACTCGCGCAGCCAGCGCAGCAGCAGGTCGAGCGCGTCCGGGAACCCCGACTCGTACGCCTCGAGACCCGAGCCGAAGACCTCCAGGTCCACCCACGGCCCGCCGCGCCCCACGCCGAGCGAGAAGCGCCCGCCCGAGGTCAGGTGGAGCAGGGCCGCCTGCTCGCCCAGGGCCACCGGGTGCGCCGTCGGCAGCACGCTCACAGCGGTGCCGACCCGCAGCGTGCGGGTGCGGCCGAGCAGCAGCGCGGCCAGTGTGACGGCCGACGGGCAGGTCCCGTACGGCACGAAGTGATGTTCGGCGAGCCAGGCCGTGTCGAGGCCCGCCTCCTCCGCGACCTCGGCGGACCGCACCGCACGGTGCAGCGCCTCTCCCTGCCCCTGGCCCGGAAACTGAGCTGCCAGTACAAACGTTCCTACGCGCATCGCGTTTTTGCCTCCTTGGCGCCGACGCGGGCACTCCCCATGCAGGCATTAACGGTTGGCAAGTGCCAAAGACACGGCCTGGCATGAAGATTGACAGATTTTCTGCGGAACGCCGGTGCCGGTGGGGTCGGCGCGGGCCGTGGTGAGGGCCGAGGGGCCCCGCTCCGTCGGCGTACGCTGGTCCCAAGCCCCCACTTTCGTACCAGCACCCCGTGAGGTGATCCGTGTCCCCGCGTCGCAACCGCCCGAAGACCGGCGGATCGTCCGGCAGCAGCGAGGACGAGGGGCGGCGCTACGGCGGGTTCCAGTCCACCGAGCACTGGCAGGGCGAGGAGTGGAGCGTGCGCCATGTCGCGGGCGCGAGCGCGGTCGGCAAGACCTACCGCTGCCCCGGCTGCGACCAGGAGATCGCCTCCGGGGTCGCCCATGTCGTGGCCTGGCCGGAGTTCGGCGGTGTGGACGACCGCCGCCACTGGCACAAGGCGTGCTGGAACGCGAAGGACCGCCGCACCACGAAGGTGCAGCGGTCCCGGAACGCGCCGCGCTACTGAGGGATCCCTCCGGACAGGTCCTACACGTCCCGGCTGTTGAGGCTGGCGAACGCGGCGGCCAGAGCGACACCGCTGATGATCAGCATGATCCACATCGGGTCCCAGCCGGACGGGCCCGTGCCGCCGGTCACCGAGTTGTTGTAGAGCACGGCGAGCTGGCTCGGGATCGAGTACTCGAGCAGCGCCTGCTGGAGGTCCTTCAGCGACTCCGCGAACATGAACAGCGCGAGGACCAGCGGCAGCAGCACGATGCCGATCATGATGGTGATCGCGCCCGCCGAGTGCCGGACGAGCGTGCCGAGCGCGAGACCGAGCAGGCCGAGCAGCGCCACGAACAGGCCGACGCCGACGGTCGCCTTGAACCACATGGCGCCGGTCGGCGAGTCCTCGGCGCCCACGATGGCCACCTGGAGCGCGCCGACCAGGGCGGCGACCACCGTGGTCAGCACGAAGACCAGCGAGAAGAACACGATCGCCTTGGCGGCCAGCACCCGGCTGCGGCTGGAGCAGGCGGTCATCGTCGTACGGATCATGCCGGTGCCGTACTCGGACGCGATGGTCAGGACGCCCAGCGTGATCACGCAGATGATGCCGAGCAGCACACCGAAGAAGCCGAGGCCCAGCGTCTCGTCGCCGTCCATCGACGAGGTGTCCGATGAGGCGACGAGCGCGGCCGACGCGAGTCCGATGCCGACCATGAGCACGATCATCACTCCGAGCGTCCACATCGTGGAGCGCACCGATCTGATCTTGGTCCACTCCGAGGCGAGCGCGTCACCGAGGTGGGCGCGGCGCACGGGGATGGGGGAGTGGTACGAGGCGCCGGGCGGGGCGTAGGGCGGGGGCGGCGTGCTCATCGGGCGTCGTCCTTCTGCGTCTCGTCCGTCTGGTTCGGCTTGTCCGTCTGGGTCGGCTTGCTCAAGATGGCCGTCGCGTTCTCCGGGACGGGCGGCGCGGCCGGGAGGGCCGGTGCGGGCGGGAGGGCCGGCGCGGGTGCCGGGGGCTGCGCAGTGGCGTACGGGTTCTCGGCCGGCGCCGGCGGCTGCTGCGGCTGCGCCTGGGGCGGCGGCGGGGCGTACCAGCCCGGCTGGTCCTGGCCGGGCACCGGCATCGGCGCCTGCGGCGGCATCATGCCGGGCGCGAGCGGCTGCTGCAGGCCCGCGCGCTGGTCGACCGTGGAGCGGTAGTCGACGGCGCCCTGCGTCATCCGCATGTACGCCTCCTCCAGCGAGGCCTGGTGCGGGGACAGCTCCCACAGCCGTACGTCCGCCTCGTGCGCGAGGTCGCTGATCCGCGGGAGCGGCAGGCCCGTCACGCGCAGCCCGCCGTCCGGCTCGGGCAGCACCTGGCCGCCCGCCTCGGTCAGCGCCGCGCTCAGCTTCTCGCGCTGGGCCGGCTCGGTGTCGGGGGTGCGCACGCGCGCGAAACCGGCCGAGTTGTGGGCGATGAAGTCCCGGACGCTCATGTCGGCGAGCAGCTGTCCGCGTCCGATCACGATCAGGTGCTCGGCGGTCAGCGCCATCTCGCTCATCAGGTGCGAGGAGACGAAGACCGTACGGCCCTCGGCGGCCAGCGACTTCATCAGGTTCCTGACCCAGAGGATGCCCTCCGGGTCCAGGCCGTTGACCGGCTCGTCGAAGAGCAGCACCTGAGGGTCGCCGAGCAGCGCCGCCGCGATGCCGAGGCGCTGGCCCATACCGAGCGAGAACCCGTTCGAACGCCGTCTCGCGACCTCCTGGAGGCCCACGACGCCGAGCACCTCGTCGACCCGGCGGGCCGGGATTCCGGAGAGCTGCGCCAGGCTCAGCAGGTGGCTGCGGGCGGTGCGGCCGCCGTGCACGGCCTTCGCGTCGAGCAGCGCGCCGACCTGGCGCGGCGCGTTCGGCAGTTCGCTGTACGGGTGGCCGCCGATGGTCACGCGGCCCTGGGACGGCTTGTCGAGGCCGAGGATCATCCGCATCGTCGTCGACTTGCCCGAGCCGTTGGGTCCCAGGAAGCCGGTCACGGTTCCCGGCCGGACCTGGAAGGAAAGGTTGTACACGGCTGTCTTCGCGCCGTAGCGCTTCGTCAGGCCGACTGCCTCGATCATTCTCCGCACCCATCGGAAGGTCTGAACGGTTCTGAACGGTTCAGGACGTCGGGGCGGACGCCCCCGTAAGGGTTAGGAGCGTATCCGAGCGCTGACGGTTCCGGCCAAGAGTGAGCAAAGGGATCGGTGGGATCAGAGGGGCCAGTGGGCCGCCCGGTACCCGGTTTCCCGGAGCAGCCGGGTGCCCTCGTCGCGTGCGGCCGGGGAGGCGGCCGCACGCCGCACCCAGTCCCGCGGGGTCGGGCCGAGGAGGGCGAGCAGCGCGGGCGAGTGGCGCAGGAGCGCGGTGAGCAGCGCCGCCTGGTCACCGCCGCCGGGCCGCGGGGCTCCGCCGGTCCCGGGGTCGGTCAGGACCCCGTACTCGCTGACGTAGAACTGCAGCCCCGGGACCGGGGCGTCCGGCACCGCCACCCTCCGGTAGTTCGGCAGCTCGGTCGCGTCCACCGCCTTGAGCTGGACGTCGTCGAGCCAGGTGACGACGAGGGTGCGCTGCTCGCCCGGGGCGTCGTAGGGGGCCGCCGCCACGTAGCCGTTGCGGCCGATGTGGGCGGAGCAGCCGATGCCGATGCCGCGCGTCTCGACCGGGATCATGGGGACCCGCACCGGGAGGTTCAGGCGGGTCAGCTTGTGGGCGATCTGGGCGGGGGAGGCGTTGGAGCCCACGGCGAGGACCGGTGTGCGTTCCTTCAGTACGTCGTCCAGGGCGCCGTCCGCCGGGAGGGCGTGGAGTTCGTCGCCGACGAGGAGGGCCGGGGTCGTGATCGGGCGGCCCGGGTAGGTGAGCGGGGCCAGGGCCGGGGGTGTGCCGTAGCCGAGGGCCCTGAGGGTACGGGCTGGGATTTTTGGCGCCATAGGGGCGCAGGTTAGGGGGTGCGTGCCGGTCCGGTGGGGGTTCTCGCGCAGTTCCCCGCGCCCCTGAGGGGGCTTGGGTCGGTGGTTCTCTGACCGTTGTGGGTGGCTGGGAGCGCAGTTCCCCGCGCCCCTGGCGGGGTGCTTGTGCTGGTCGCGTCCGCGCGGCGGAGCCGCATATCGGTACAGTCCCGCGCCCCGACGGGACGCTACGCGTCCCGCTTCTTCAGCAGCGCGTAGCCGATCAGTAGTGCCGCCGCCACCCACACCAGCAGGATCGCCAGGCCGCCCCACGGGCCGTAGGCCACGTCGTCGTTCGCCGGAGTGACGACCTGCATGATGCGCTGGCCCGCCTGGTCCGGGAAGTACTGGGCGACCTTCTTCGTCGCCGAGACGCTGCCGAGGATCGGGGAGATCAGGAAGAAGAACGGCATGAGGATGCCGAGCGAGAGCATGGGGGAGCGGAGCATCGTGGCGATGCCCATGGAGAACATCGCCACCAGCGTCATGTAGACGGCGGCGCCGATGACGGCGCGCAGCACGTTCGGGGCGCCGAGGTCCGTGCTGTGGTCGCCGAGCATGAGCTGGCCGAGGAAGAACGACGCGAAGCTGGTGACCAGCGCGACGGCCAGGACGAGCAGCGAGGCCACCGCGATCTTGCCGAACAGGAACCTGCCGCGCTGCGGAACCGCCGCGAGCGAGGTGCGGATCATGCCCGTGCTGTACTCGCTGGCCACGACGAGGACCCCGAAGACCACCATCGCCAGCTGCCCGAGGGAGAGCCCGGAGAAGGAGATGTAGGTCGGGTCGAACGTCAGCCTGCTCTCGCGGGACATGTTGTCGAAGTCGTTGTTGGACAGGGCGCTGACGAGCATCCCGAGCCCGGCCGAGACGACGACGGCGAGGCTGAGGGTGAGGGCCGTCGAGTTGACCGACTTGATCTTGGTCCACTCGGAGCGGAGGACCTGGGCCGCGGCCATCTCAGGCCCCCTTCCCTTGGTTCTTGTCACGGTTCCAGGACGCGCCCCAGGCATCCTGCTGCGGCTGCTGAGGGGGCGGTGGCGCGCTCTCGCCGGAGTGCGCGTGGTACTCGACCGACCCGGCGGTCAGCTGCATGAAGGCCTCTTCGAGGGACGCCTGCTGCGGGCTCAGCTCGTGCAGGACCAACTGGTGGCTCGCGGCCAGCTCGCCCAGCTGCTCGGGGGAGCCGCCGTCGACCTCCAGCGTGCCGTTGCCGGACTCCACGACCGTGATGCCGTTCTCGTGCAGGACGTCGAGGAGCCGCTCGCGCTGCGGCGAGCGCAGCCGCACGAACGACCGCGAGTTCTCCCGGATGAAGTCCGCCATGGAGGTGTCGGCGAGGAGCCTGCCCTGCCCGATGACCACCAGGTGCTCGGCGGTGAGCGCCATCTCGCTCATCAGGTGCGAGGAGACGAAGACCGTACGGCCCGCGGCCGCGAGGGACTTCATCAGATTGCGGATCCAGTGGATGCCCTCGGGGTCCAGACCGTTCACCGGCTCGTCGAACATCAGGATCTGCGGGTCGCCGAGGAGCGCGCCCGCGATACCGAGCCGCTGGCCCATGCCGAGCGAGAAGCCCTTGGACTTCTTCTTGGCCACGGCGGTCAGCCCGACCGTGTCCAGGACCTCGTCCACCCGGCTCCTGGGGATGCCGTTGGACTGGGCGAGGCAGAGCAGATGGTTGTACGCGCTGCGGCCGCCGTGCATGGCCTTCGCGTCGAGGAGCGCGCCGATGAACTTGAGGGGGTCCTTGAGCCGCGCGTACTGATTGCCGTCGATCCGGACCGTGCCCGCCGTGGGGTTGTCCAGCCCGAGCATCATGCGCATGGTCGTCGACTTGCCCGCGCCGTTCGGACCGAGGAAGCCCGTGACGATGCCCGGCCGGACCTGGAAGGTGAGGTTGTCGACGGCGGTCTTGTCCCCGTAACGCTTCGTCAGCCCCTCGAGCTCAATCATGGGGCCACGCTAGAGGGCGCGTAAGCCCCCTGCCACTTGTTTGGGGCAGGGGGCTTACGGAGTGACGTACGGGGTGATCAGCGGGACTGCTGCGCCGGGACCCCGCGGGAGATCGGCTCGTCCTCGACCGGCGCACCGGCGGCCGCGACCGCCGCACCCGTGAGGGTGGCCAGCATCTCGCGCACGTTCGTCAGCTGGGCGTTGATCGAGTCGCGGCGGTTGGTGAGCGCCGCCAGCTCGCGCTCGGATTCCGAGCGGATCCGGTCGGCCTTGGCGTTCGCGTCGGCCACGATGTCCTCGGCCTGGCGCTGGGCCGTCTCCACCGTCTGACGGGCGCGGCGCTCGGCGTCCGTGCGCAGCTTCTCGGCCTCCAGGCGGAGCTGCTCCGCGCGGTGCTCGATCTCCGCGAGGCGCTTCTCGGCCTTGGCCTGACGCGAGGCCAGGTCGCGCTCGGACTGCTCGCGCCGCTTGGCCAGGTTCGTCTCGAAGTCCGCGGCGGCCTGGGCGGCCTTGGCGCGGGTCTCCTCGAAGAGGGCGTCCGCCTCCTCGCGCTTGGACTGCGCGTCCTTCTGCGCCTCGGAGCGCAGCGTGGACGCCTCGCCCTTGGCCTTCTCGACGATCCGGACGCCCTCGTCCTCGGCCTTGGCCTTGCGCTCGGCGGCGAACGACTCCGCGTCGTTGCGCACCTGCTGAGCCGCGGACTCGGCGAGCTCGCGGTGCTGCTCGGCGGCCCGGCGGGCCTCCTCGCGCAGGTCCTTGGCCTCCTCCTCGGCGAGGCGGAGGATCTTCTCGACGCGCGCGCCGAGGCCGGCGTACGACGGCTCCGCGTCGTTCACCTGGGCCTGGGCGTTCTGTGTCTCGAGGTGGAGTTCCTCGATGCGCTTTTCCAGAGCAGTGATGCGAGCGAGAGCGCTGTCACGGTCGGAGACGAGCTTGGAGATTCGTTCGTCCACCTGAGCGCGGTCGTACCCACGCCGCACAAGCTCGAAGCCGTAGGGGGAAGTGTCGCTCATGGGGTTCCTGTCGAATGAGACCGGTGAGGTGATAAGGGGAATCCTAGGGGCCAAAGCGGCGTGTCATCGAGCAGATGCCGGTTTGATCTGGAGAATGACACCCCTTTTGAGTGGCGTAGCGGCTGATCACTTGCCAGGAGTAGGGCCGAACGACCTCTTCAAGCACGTAACTTGCTCTCCTGGCTAGCCCTCTGAGCCCTTGCCACCCGATCGGGTAGCCCCTGCGGCGGCGCCGGCCTTGACGCCACCGTCCTTGCCCGAGCCCGGAGCCTCAAAAGATTCCAACGCTTCCAACACGTCCTGGACACGGGAGATTTCGGCGTTGATGTCCTCGCGGCGTCTGACCAGGACATCCAGGTCGCGCTGACCCTTCTCGATCATGGCGGTGGACTCCTCCTCGGCGTCGGCCCTGATCTTCTCCGCCTCGCGCGTCAGCTCGGCCTTCTTCTGCTCGGCCTCCTTGAGCAGCCCCTCGGCCTTCTTCACGGCGGCGATCCGGACCTTGCCGGCCTCCGAGTTGGCGTCGTTGAGGATGTCCTTGGACTTGGCGGTGGCCTCGGCCAGCTGCTCCTCGGCCGCCTTGACGAGGGCGTCGCAGCGCTCGCCCGCGTTCTTCATCGCTTCCGCCGACTCGCGGCGAGCCCGCTCGTGCAGCTCCTCGATCTCGCCCGTGATGCGGTCGCGCAGCTCCTCGGCCCGCTCTCTTATCTGCGTGGCGTCCCGGCGGGCCCCGACGAGGAGCTCGTCCGCGTCCGTACGGGCCTTCTCCACCGTCGTATTGCCCTCGACCGTCGCCTCGGACATCAGGCGCTCGGCCTCCGTGCGGGCCGCGCCGACCATCGTGTCGGCCTGCGCCTCGGCGTCGGCGGTCGTCTTCTGCGCCGTCTCCTGCGCCTCGCGCGTCAGCTTGTCGGCCTCGGCCGCGGACTCCGTGATGAGCGTGTCGACCTGCTCGGCGGCCTCCGTACGGCGCTTGTTCGCGTCCTTGCGGGCCTCGTCCAGGGTGCGCTCCGCCTCGTCGCGCGCGGCGGCCGTGAGGCGCTCCGCCTCCTCGGCGGCCTCGGCCTTCACACGCTCGGACTCGGTACGGATCCGCTCCGCGTGCTGCTGCGCCGAGCCGACCGTCTCCGCCGCCTCGGCCCGCAGCCGCTCGGCGTCGCCCGACGCGTCCGCGATCAGCTTCTCGGCCTGGGCGACCGACTCGGTGCGCAGCCGCTCGGCCTCGGTGGTGGCGTCGCCGACGCGCTTCTCGGCCGCCGCGGTGGACTCCGCGCGGACCCGCTCCGCCTCGGTGTTCGTCTCCGTCGTCAGCCGCTCGGCCTCGGTGCGCGCCTCGCCGATCAGGGTGTCGGCCTGCGTGGCGGCGTCCGACCGGATGCGGTTGGCGTCCTCGCGGGCCTCGGCGCGGGTGCGCGAGGCGTCCTGGTCGGCGCCCGAACGCAGGTCGGAGACCTCGGTGCGGACCCGCTGGGCGTGCTCGGCGGCCTCGCCGCGCAGCCGCTCGGACTCGGCGATCGCCTCCGAGACGGTGTGCTCCGCCAGCGACTTGGCGGCCTCCGCCTCGGTGGTGGCCTCGGAACGCAGCCGGTTCGCGTCCTCGGCGGCGCGCTCGCGCTCCGCGTAGGCGTCGGAGCGGACCCGGTCGGCCTCCTCCTGCGCCTCCTGCTTGGTGCGGTCCGCCGCGTGCTCGGCGGCCGAGCGCAGCCCCGCGATCTCCTCCTGAGCCTGCTCCTGCAGCCCCGACACGGAGTCGCGCACCTGCTGCGCGGTCTGCTCGGCGGCGGAGACGAGCTCGGTGGCCCGCTGGTCCGCCTCCTCGACCAGCCGGGTGGCCTCGGTCTGCGCCTCCTCGACCCGGGCGCGGGCGACGGCCAGCAGCTCCTCGCTCCGCTCGCGGGCCCGCTCGCGCTCCTGGTCGGCCTCCTGGCGGGCGCTGCCGAGCGTCTCCTCGGCCTCGCGGCGCCGGCGGGCGGCCTCCTCGGTCGCGGCGGCCAGCGTCTCAGCGGCCTCGGCGGAGATCCGCTCGGCGGCGGTCTGCGCCTCGGCGCGCAGCCGGTCGGCGGACTCCTGCGCCTCGGTCTTGAGCCGCTCGGCCTCGGTCGCGGCCTCGGTCCGCAGCCGTACGGCGACGTTCTCCGCCTCGGAGCGGGTCGTCGAGGCGTCGGCGGCGGCCTCGGTGCGCAGCCGCTCGGCCTCCGTCTCGGCCTGCGCCTGCAAGGTCCGTACGCGCTCGGCCGCCTCGGTGCGCAGCCGGTCGCCCTCGTCGGCCGCCTCCCGGCGCAGCCGCTCGGCCTCCGCCCGGGCGTCCGTCAGCGTCGTCTCCGACGCCGTGAGGCGCTCCTCGGCCTCGGTGTGCAGCCGGGTCAGCTCGCGGGCCGCCTCGTCCTGCCGGTTCCTTATGGCCTCTTCGGTCTCGTCCTTGAGGGCCTGCGCGGCGCGCTCCGCCTCGGCGCGGGTGGCCTCGGCCTGCTCGTCGGCCTCGGCGCGGTGCTTCTCGGCCTCGGCGCGGGTGCGCTCCAGCGTCTCCTCGGCCTGCTTGCGCAGGCCCGTGGCGCGCTCGATGGCCTCGGTGCGGACCCGCTCGGCCTCGGTCGTGGCACCGCTGCGCAGCTCGTCCGCGTCCGCCTTCGCCTTGGCGAGCAGCTGCTCGGCGGTCCTGGCCGCCTCCTCGATCTGCTGGACGGCCTCGCGGCGGGCCTCGGCCCGGATCCGCTCGCCCTCCTCGACGGCCTCGGCCCGCAGCTGCTCGGCCTCGCCGCGCAGCCGGCGCGCCTCCTCCTGGAGCTCGACCGTCTTGGCCCGGTACTCCTTGGTGTCGTCCTTGGCCGCGCCCTTGAGCTGCTCCGAGATGTCGTGCGCCTCGGCGCGCAGCCGGTCCGCCTCGGACTCCGCCTCGGTGCGGATCCGCTCGGCCTCCTCGGCGGCGGCCTTCGTCGTCGACTTGGCCTCGTCGGCGGCCTTGTTCAGCACGTCCTCGGCGGTGCGCGCGGCCTTCGCCAGCTCGCCGGCGGTCTCCTCGGCGGTGACCGTACGGGCCTTCTCCTTGGCCGTCGCGATCAGCTGCTCGGCCTCGGCCTTGGCGTCGGCGACGACCTGCTCGGCCTCCGACTTGGTGGTCTCGGCCTCCTTGGTGGCCTCCTGGACGAGGCGGGCGACCTGCTCCTTCGCGGTCCGCGTCCGCTGCTCGTTGGCCGACTCGGCGCTCGCGAGCTGCTTGGTCGCGGCGTCCTTGGCCTCGTTGAGGACCTTGTCGGCCTCGGCGCGGGCCTCGCGCAGCGCGGTCTCCGCCTCGGCGATCTTCTGCTCGGCGGCGCGGCTCAGCTCCCCGGCCTGGCGGCGCGCGGTGTCCGACTCGGCGGTCGTGGTGGAGCGCAGATGCTCGGCGTGGTCGGTGGCCTCCTGGGCCTGCGTCGACGCGGCATTGAGCAGGCGCTCGGCGTCCTGGCGGGCGCGGGCCAGGATCGCCTGGGCCTCGGCGCGGGCGCTCTCCGCCTCGCCGGTCAGCCGGCGGCTGGCCTCGGCGGCGACCCGCTCGGCCTCCGCGCGGGCGGCGGACAGCGACTGGTCGGCCTCGGCGCGGGACTCGTCGAGCAGGCGGCGGGCCTGCTGCTCGGTGCGGGCGCGCAGCTGCTCGGCCCACTGCACGTTCTCGTTGACGTGGGTCTCGACCGTGCGGCGGCGCTCGGCCAGCTCCTGGTCGAGCTGCTGCCTGCGGTTGACCGCCTCGGTGTGCAGCTCGGACTGGAGCCGGGACTGCTGCTCGGCGTGCTCCTGGAGGATGCGCTGGGTCTGCGCCCGGGCCTCGCGCAGCTCGCGCTCGGCGTCCGCGCGCAGCTGCTCCGCCTGGATCTGGGCATTACGGAGCAGCTGCTCGGCCTGGTAGCCGATGTCCGCCCCGTCATAGGCAGGCCGGGACGCGAGGCTGCGGCGCGCCTCGTGCAGCTTGGCGCGCAACACCTCCACCTGGTAGCCCAGGTCCTCGGCGTGCTGGACGGCCTTCTCCCGCTCGGTCTTCAGCCGCTCCATCTCGGCTTCGAACCGCGAGAGATGGTCGGTCTCAGCCGGCCGCCGGCCGTCCTGGCTCTCGTAGCCCCGCACTGCGCGGTCCCGTCCTTCCCCAAGCTCTCGAATTCGCTCGAGCAGGGGAGACCCCACTCCTGGTCGCAGGTTCTTCCCTACGAGCTCCGTCCGTACGCCGAACGGGGCCCCCGGGGAATGGTGTCAGATCGACAAGGAGTACGCAGTCGGCGCTCGGGACCCATGTGTTCCGGCCCTTTTGCCCCGACCCTCGTCCCCCGATACCCGGACCCCGGCCCACGACCGCCCGCAGGTTGCGGCAGTCGCTCCCCAACCCTACCGGCCCGAGTATGCGGAGGTCAGTGGTCGGCCGACTCCTGGGGGGCGGAGGTGACGAGTTCGGTCAGCACACCGTGGCAGTCCTTGGGGTGCAGGAACGTGATGCGGGACCCCATCGAACCCCGCCGGGGCTCGTCGTACAGGACGCGTACGCCCTTGCCCCTGATGGCGTCGGCGTCCGCGTCGACATCGGCCGTACCGAAGGCGATGTGGTGCACGCCCTCACCGTTCTTGGCCAGCCATTTGCCCACCGCGGAGTCCTCGCGGGTCGGTTCCAGGAGCTGGAGGTAGGACGCCCCGCCGTCACTGGTCTCGTTGATCTTGAGCATGGCCTCGCGCACGCCCTGCTCCTCGTTGACCTCGGTGTGGAACACCTCGAATCCGTACGTGGCCCGGTAGAACTCGACGGTCGCGTCCAGGTCGTGGCAGGCGATCCCGATGTGGTCGATTCGCGTCAGCATGGGTCAAGTGCAGCGCGGGTCGTCGTGGTTACGCAACGTGCGCGCGATCACATTCACTGGCCGGTGACGGGCGGCGTACCGCTCAGTACATTCGAGTAAACCCTCGTTCACTCCTCATCTCCCAAGGGGCTGTGCCTCATGTCTGGAACGACCGGTACCACCTCAGTGATCGTCGCGGGCGCGCGCACGCCCATGGGACGGCTGCTGGGTTCCCTGAAGTCCTTCTCCGGAGCCGACCTCGGCGGCTTCGCGATCAAGGCCGCCATCGACCGTGCGGGTATCGGTGGCGACCAGGTGCAGTACGTGATCATGGGCCAGGTGCTCCAGGCCGGGGCAGGGCAGATCCCGGCGCGCCAGGCCGCGGTCAAGGCGGGCATCCCGATGAACGTCCCGGCGCTCACGATCAACAAGGTCTGCCTGTCGGGCCTCGACGCGGTCGCGCTCGCCGACCAGCTGATCCGCGCGGGTGAGTTCGACATCGTGGTCGCGGGCGGCCAGGAGTCGATGACGAACGCCCCGCACCTGCTCCCGAAGTCCCGCGAGGGCTACAAGTACGGCGCGGTCGAGATGCTCGACGCGATGGCGTACGACGGCCTGACGGACTCCTTCGAGAACATCCCCATGGGCGCCTCGACGGAGAAGCACAACACCCGGCTCGGCATCGCCCGCCCCGAGCAGGACGAGGTGGCCGCCCTCTCGCACCAGCGGGCCGCCGCCGCGCAGAAGAACGGCCTGTTCGAGGCCGAGATCACGCCCGTCGAGATCCCGCAGCGCAAGGGCGACCCGGTCCTGTTCAGCAAGGACGAGGGCATCCGCGCCGAGACCACGGCGGAGTCCCTCGGCAAGCTGCGCCCCGCCTTCGCCAAGGACGGCACGATCACGGCCGGTACCTCATCGCAGATCTCGGACGGTGCCGCCGCCGTCGTCGTCATGAGCAAGGCCAAGGCCCAGGAGCTGGGCCTGGACTGGATCGCGGAGATCGGCGCGCACGGCAACGTGGCGGGGCCGGACAACTCGCTCCAGTCCCAGCCGTCGAACGCCATCCGGCACGCCCTGAAGAAGGACGGGCTCGGCGTTGAGGACCTCGACCTCATCGAGATCAACGAGGCCTTCGCGGCGGTCGCCGTGCAGTCAATGAAGGACCTCGGCGTGTCCTCGGAAAAGGTGAACGTCAACGGCGGCGCCATCGCCCTGGGTCACCCGATCGGGATGTCCGGCGCGCGCATCGTGCTGCACCTCGCCCTGGAGCTGAAGCGGCGCGGCGGCGGTGTCGGCGCGGCCGCGCTGTGCGGTGGCGGCGGTCAGGGTGACGCGCTCGTGCTGCGGGTACCCAAGCCATAACCGGTTCGCCGGTTCGCCGGTTCTTGGTACGGGTCTGACGGAACGGAGCTGTGATGCAGGACGTCCCCACGCTGGTCGCCCAGGCGAGAGAGGGCAGGCCACGGGCCGTGGCCCGGCTGATCTCGCTGGTGGAGGGGGCGTCCCCGCAGCTGCGCGAGGTCATGGCCGCCCTCGCCCCGCTGACGGGGAACGCGTACGTGGTCGGGCTCACCGGATCGCCGGGTGTCGGCAAGTCGACGTCGACGTCGGCGCTGGTGAGCGCGTACCGGCGGGCCGGGAAGCGGGTCGGGGTCCTTGCCGTCGACCCGTCCTCGCCGTTCAGCGGGGGCGCGCTGCTCGGCGACCGGGTGCGGATGTCCGAGCACGCGTCCGACCCCGGGGTCTACATCCGCTCCATGGCCACCCGTGGGCATCTGGGCGGGCTCGCCTGGGCCGCGCCGCAGGCCATCCGGGTGCTCGACGCCGCCGGGTGCGATGTCGTTCTGGTCGAGACCGTGGGCGTCGGGCAGTCCGAGGTGGAGATCGCCTCGCAGGCCGATACGAGCGTGGTGCTGCTCGCGCCCGGGATGGGCGACGGGATCCAGGCCGCCAAGGCCGGGATCCTGGAGATCGGTGACGTGTACGTCGTCAACAAGGCGGACCGGGACGGCGCCGACGCCACCGCCCGCGAGCTGAACCACATGCTGGGGCTCGGGGAGTCGCGGGCGGCCGGTGACTGGCGGCCGCCCATCGTGAAGACCGTCGCCGCGCGGGGTGAGGGGATCGACGAGGTCGTCGAGGCGCTGGAGAAGCACCGGGCGTGGATGGAGGAGCACGGGGTGCTCTCCGAGCGGCGGGCTTCTCGGGCCGCCCGCGAGGTGGAGACCATCGCGGTCACCGCCCTCCGCGAGCGGATCGGTGACCTTCGTGGCGACCGCCGTCTCGGCGCGCTGGCCGAGCGCATCGTCTCCGGCGACCTGGATCCGTACCGGGCCGCCGACGAACTCGTCGAGGGCGTCACCCGGGGCTGAGCGCGCCTTCTCGCCTGCCGGGCCGCCACCGTCCCGCGTGCGCCGGTCGCGTCGTGGCTGGTCGCGCAGTTCCCCGCGCCCCTGAAAGCGAGCTTCGCTCGCTCCAGGGGGCGCGGGGAACTGCGCGGGACGCGGTCACCGGGTGTCGTCAGTCGTCGTCCGACGAGCGGTCCACGGTCAGGGCGCCCGAGCTGAGGTCGACGTGCCAGTCGTGTTCGACCCCGTTCGCCGACGTCGTCTCGACCTCCCACACGGTCACGGCGCCGGCGCCGGCACCGTCGATATCCGCGTCCACCGACGTCACCGTCCCCTTCGCGGCAGCGACCCGCGCGGCGTCCGAGGCCGAGGTCGACGCGTTCTTCAGGGCGGCGGCGGCCCGCGCGGGGTCGTCGTCGTCATCGTCCTTCTCGACGTGCGAGCCGAGCACCTTCCCGGTGCCGGGGTCGACCTCGATGTGGTGCCGGGCGGCGCCGGAGCCGATCACGTCGACGTCCCAGACGAGGCGGCCGTCGTCGGAGTCGAGGTCCGCCTCGGCGGCGACGCCCGGGGTGTGCTTCAGGGCGGCGGCGATGGCGTCCTCGGCGGTGATCCGTGCGCCCTTGGCCTCGTTGGCGTTCTCCTGGGCGTCACTGACGCCGTCGTCCTTGACGGTCACGCTCGACCGGGAGGCGGTGGTGTCCGGGTTCCCGTCGTCGGAGAGGGCGACCGCCGTGGCGGTTCCTCCGCCGATCAGCGCGACGGCGGCGATGGCGGAGATGACGGTCGTACGGCGCTTCATGGGGTCCGTCCCTTCGTGGAGTTCGACGAGGACCAAGGTGCCCGAGTGATGCTGAAGCCCCGCTGAAGGAAGCTGAAGAAGACTTCAGGAACCACCTGCGACCCTGAACCCCATGCGCCTGTTGATCGTGGAGGACGAGAAGCGGCTGGCTCTGTCGCTCGCCAAGGGACTGACCGCCGAGGGATACGCCGTCGACGTGGTCCACGACGGCCTCGAAGGACTGCACCGCGCGAGCGAGTCCCCGTACGACCTGATCGTCCTGGACATCATGCTGCCCGGCATGAACGGCTACCGGGTCTGCGCCGCCCTGCGCGCCGCCGGGAACGACGTGCCGATCCTGATGCTCACCGCGAAGGACGGCGAGTACGACGAGGCCGAGGGGCTGGACACGGGCGCCGACGACTACCTCACCAAGCCGTTCTCGTACGTCGTGCTCGTCGCGCGCGTGAAGGCGCTGCTGCGGCGGCGCGGCAGCGCGGGCCGGGCCAACCCCGTGCACACCGTCGGCCCGTACGCCGTCGACACGGCCGCCCGCCGGGTCACGCACGCCGAGGACGGTGAAGTGCCGCTCACCACCAAGGAGTTCGCGGTGCTGGAGCAACTCGTCGCGCGGGCCGGTGAGGTGGTGTCCAAGGGCGACATCCTGGAGCACGTGTGGGACTTCGCCTACGAGGGCGATCCCAACATCGTCGAGGTCTACGTCAGCGCCCTGCGCCGCAAGCTCGGCGCGTCCCTCATCCGGACCGTGCGCGGCGCCGGCTACCGGCTGGAGCTCCCCCGATGAGGCGGCGTCTCCTCGGCTCCGTACGGTCGCGTGCCGCCCTCGCCGCCACCCTCGTCGTCGCCGTCGCGCTGGTCGCGGCCGGCACCGCCGTGCTGCTCGCCCTGCGCGACAACCTCGGCGAACAGTCCTCGGCGGGCGCCGACTCCGCCGCGCGCCGCGTCGCCACGTCGCTGGTCAGCGGGGCCGCGCCGCGCAGCCTCGACCTCGACGACGAGGACCATCCGGTGCAGGTCGTCGACGACGACGGCAGGCTGATCGCCGCCACCGATGACCTGGAGCGGATCTCCGGCGCCGGAACCGACGCCGTGAAGCCCGTCGCCGCACAGCGGGACGACAGCGACGACGACGGTGACGACGACAGCCGCGGCGGCGGAAAAGTGTCCGGCTCCACCGACTATTCCGACGGCAGCGCCACCGTGGACGGCGACAGCGCCGACTACCGGTTCGCCGAGGTGAAGGTCGACGACACCGCGTACGGCGATCTGACCGTGTACGCGGGCGCCTCGCTGACCGCCGAGCAGAGCGCCGTGACGACGACGAAGACCGCCATGCTGATCGGCTTCCCGCTGCTGCTCGTGGTCGTCGGCACCGTCACGTACCTGGTGACCCGGCGCGCGCTGCGGCCCGTCGAGGGCATCCGCGCCGAGATGGCCGCCATCACCGCGTCGCAGGACCTCGGCCGCCGGGTGCCGCAGCCGGACACGCACGACGAGGTCGCCCGCCTGGCCGCGACCACCAACGAGACGCTGGCCGCGCTCCAGGCGTCGGTCGAGCGGCAGCGGCGGTTCGTCGCCGACGCCTCGCACGAACTGCGCAGCCCCATCGCCTCCCTGCGCACCCAGCTGGAGGTCGGCGCCGCCCACCCGGAACTGCTCGACGTACCGGGCGCCGTCGAGGACACGGTGCGGCTCCAGGAACTCGCCGCGGATCTGCTGCTGCTCGCCCGGCTCGACGCGGGGGAGCGGCCCGCGGACACCGGAGTGGATCTGGCGGCCCTGGTGCGCGAGGAGCTCTCGCAGCGCACGGGCGACCGGCTGCCCGTCACGGTGGAGTCGGCCGAGCCGGCCCAGGTCACCGGCTCGCGCGGGCAGTTGGCCCGGGTGCTCGGCAATCTCGTGGACAACGCGCAGCGGCACGCGGGCACCGGTGTCGTGGTCGCCGTGAGCGTCGAGCGCGGCGAGGCGGTCCTCACCGTCGCCGACGACGGTGCTGGGGTGCCGGCCGAGGAACGCGAGCGGATCTTCGAGCGGTTCGTCCGGCTCGACGACGCCCGCTCCCGGGACGGCGGCGGAGCGGGTCTCGGACTGGCCATCGCCCGGGATGTGGCCGTGCGGCACGGCGGCACCCTGACGGTGCGCGCCGCGCCGCAGGGCGGGGCACTGTTCGAACTGCGGCTGCCCGCCGGATGATGGCGGGTATCCACGGGGGAGGTCGGCGGTCCTCCGGGGACTGCAACCTCAGACGTTCGCAGGTGTCACGGTTTGCCGCGCTGCGAACGCAGGTGCTCGGCGATGGGTGCGAGCGCCTTGTGGAGCTCGCTCAGCGCCTCCGGCGAGACAAGATCCACGAAGTGCTGCCGCACGGACGCCACATGGAACGGGGCGACCTTCCGCATGGTCTCCAGGCCGAACTCGGTGAGGACCGTGTACAGGCCGCGCCGGTCGGACTCGCAGTTCTCGCGGCGGACCAGGCCCGCGTTCTCCATCCGGGTGATCTGGTGCGAGAGCCGGCTCTTGGACTGCAGGGTCGCCGCAGCCAGGTCGCTCATCCGCATCCGGTGCTCATCCGCTTCGGAGAGGTTCACCAGAATCTCGTAGTCGTTCATCGTCAGGCCGAAGGGCTGGAGGTCTTTCTCCAGCTGGTAGTTCAGCAGCCTGTTGACCTCCAGGTGGGTGCGCCAGGCGCACTGTTCCTCGTCGGTCAGCCACTTCGTGGCCGTCTCGGTCTCCATGGAATCGATTCTACCTAAGAAGTTGAAAGGTGAACGAAGGTGAGGGGTGTGACGTTCACGCGTTCGACGTCACACTCCGCAGACTACCGCTCACAGCCCGAAGCGACGCTGGAGGTCTCCGAGCTGTCCGGGAAGCCTCGGTGTCGGTGACGGGCCCGCGCCCGGCCCCGAACCACCGCCCGGAACACCCGCTTGGTGAGGTACGTCACCCGTGGCGGCCTCCGGCATCAGCGCCTCGCTCGACTGCAGCAGCACCGTGCCCGCGCCCACGAATTCGAACTGGTGCTCCTCGCCGCTGACCCCGCCGATCCCCGTCATCGCACGTAGACCGCCGATGACCCCGGTCAGGTAGCCGTGGTCGTAGTGATGGCAGGGGGACGGGCAGTCGGCCCAGCCGACGAGCGCCTGCGGATCGACGCGGATCGGCGGCTCCATGAAGACGACCGGACCGTTTGAAGCCGCGACGAATTTGCCAGTGCCAATGAGTGTGAGAAAGCCGGGCACGATGGACTGCTTGAGCGCGAGACTTGGCTGAAAAGCGAGCAGATTGCCCGCGCGGATGGTCAGGTTGCCGTCGTCCAGGTCGTAGGAGTTGACGTCGAACGCCCGGTCCGCGAGGAGCATCTTGCCGCTGCCCTCCGCCACCACCCAGTCGCTCGCGTGCAACGGCGAATGGAACGAGGTGCGCACCAGGCGGTCGAGCCGCCCGTGCCCGATCCCGTTGAACTCCATCCGCCCGTAGTAGGCGATCATCTTGCCCTTCTGCAGGAACCACTGACTGCTCTTCAGTTCCACGCAGAAGGTGTACGCGTTGACGTTGTCGTCGACCGGCAGTGTCCTGGGGTCGTGGATCACCGGGCCCGCGGGCATGGGGTGGTTCACAGCTTCTCCTCCGACGCCTGTACGTACACCGCACCGCTCCCGCTCAGCTCCAGCTGGAACGCCTCGCCGCTGCCGCGCCCCACCATGTCCCGCCAGCCGAGCGCCGTCGACAGCTTGTTGCGCACGTCGCCGTGGTGGGCGACGTACGCCTGGGGGTCGACGTGCACCGGGTTGTTCGGGGTGATCGGCACCTCGATGACCCCGCCGTGCGCCATCACCGCGACCGCCCCGTGCCCCTTGAGCGTGGTCGTGAAGAGGCCCTGCCCGGTGACCTGCCCGCGCACCATGCCCATCACCCCGCCCTGGGAGCCCATGAACATCGTGCCCTGCTGCAACGCCCCGTCGAAGGCGAGCAGCCGGTCCGCCTCCACGTACAAGGTGTCGCCGGAGAGCGTGATCACCTGCACGTGATGGCCGCCGTGCCCGAACAGCACCGTGCCGCTGCCCTCGACCGACATCAGCGGCGTCGCCTCGTTCGCCACCCGCCGTCCGAGCATCGACATCAGCCCGCCCTGCCCGCCCTGCATGTTGGGCGTGAAGGTGACGTCCCCCTTGTACGCGAGCATCGCGCCGCGCTGGCTGTAGAGCCGCTGCCCGGGCACGACGGTCGCCTCGATCATCTTCGAGTTGATCTCACGAAAGCTCGCCGGCATCTCAGACATCCCCCGCGATCGTGTTGCGCTCGCTGGGCTGTACGTAGACCAGCCCGTCCCCCTCGAAGAGGATCTGGAACGCCTCGCCGCCGCCTTCCCCCAGGAACGTACGGAAGGTGACGCCCGACTGGAACGACTGCCGCAGACTGCCCTGGTGCGCGATGTAGGCGCCCGGGTCGACGGTCAGCGGGTAGTCGCGGCTGACCCGCAGCACCACCGCCGGGCCGTCGCTCATGATCGCGGCCTGGCCGTGTCCCTCGACGGTCGTCGTGAACAGCCCGTTGCCCTGGGAGGCGCCGCGCATCCCCGTGAAGCTGGTGCCGGTGCGCAGTCCCGCGTCCGTGCACAGCAGATTGCTCGCCTCGACCCAGAGCTTGTCGCCCTGGAGCCCGACCAGGTTGATCTCGGACGCCCGGTCCGCGAACCAGCAGGTCCCCTGGCCCTTCACCTCCATCACGGTCATCTGCTCACCCGTGATGCGGCGGGTCACCATCCCCCGTATCCCCTCGCCACCCCCGCTCAGCTTCTTGAACGCCATACGGCCGTCGTACGCGACCATCGACCCGTTCTTCGCCTTGACGCTGTCGCCCGTCATGTCGACGGCGAGCATCTTGCTGCCCTGCAGCCGGAACGTTGCCACGGGGACGACGGTAGCCGGGCGGGGGAGCCCGCCGACAGGGCGGCGGCGCGGCGATGCCACAATGGGGAACGCTTGTGCGCGCTTTCACAAGATCACTGCCCGCCCCGTCGACCACTCCAGTCAAAGGTGCCTCGTGGACATCAAGACCGCCTCCGCCATCCGCCGCCTCCGCCTGGTCTCCGCGCCCGAGGCCGTCTCCTTCATCCTGCTGCTGGTCTGCTCGGTGCTGAAGCGGACGACGGACTTCAACGCCGTGCCCGTCATGGGCATGGTGCACGGCGTGCTGTTCGTGCTGTACGTCGTCTTCTGGCTGGACGCCTGGAACCGTGCCAAGTGGGGCTTCGGCCGGGCCGCGCTCTACTTCGTCCTCTCCGTGCTGCCGACCGGCGGGTTCTTCGCCGAGCGCAAGCTGAAGCGGGAGTCCGAGAGCGCCGTCGACGCCGCCATCGCGGCGCGGGCCCGTCAGGAAGGGATCGTCAACGCATGATCGTCGCTTTCTCCGTGACGCCGCTCGGGGTCGGTGAGGACGTGGGGGAGTACGTCGCCGACGCGGTGCGGGTCGTTCGTGAGTCCGGGCTGCCTCATCGGACGGACGCCATGTTCACGTCGATCGAGGGGGAGTGGGACGAGGTGATGGACGTCGTGAAGCGCGCCGTCGCCGTCGTCGAGGAGCGCGCTCCCCGGGTCTCCGTGGTGATGAAGGCCGACATCCGCCCCGGCGTGACGGACGGCCTGACCTCAAAGGTCGCCACCGTCGAACGGCACCTCGCCGAATAGCCCCGACTCCCCGCCCGCCTGCGGCTCTCGTCGTGGCTGGTCGCGCAGTTCCCCGCGCCCCTGAGGCATGCGCTCCGCGCAGCCTCCCCTATGAGATGCCGCACGAAGTGCGCATCTCAGGGGCGCGGGGAACTGCGCGAGAAGCGGCCGCCGGTCTGCAGGTGGCCGACAACCCCCGAAGTGCGGCGCCGATTCACCCGCCCCCGTGAATCAACACGCCATACCTCACTCGTACGTACCCTCCGGTTCGACACGCCCATAAAAGTCACCTTTTGTGAGGTTATCGATACGCTCGGTCACCGAAAGCCGGGCGACGGGAACCTGGAGGGCGCTGTGCGGCCTGAGGGCTATGACTACGACACCTACAGCAGGCTGGCCGGGCCGCTGACCGAGCCGCCCGCCGACGGCTACCGGGTGCAGTACACCTCACTCCTCTCCCGCGAGCCCCACCGAATACGCGCGGTCCTGCTGATGACGCTGGCCCCGGTGCTCACCGGGATCCTGCTCGTCTATCTGGTGTGGCCCAGCCACTGGGTGGAGCGCGAGGGCGGCGCCCGCTGGCTCGTCCAGCTCGACATCGTGATGCTGGTGTCGATCGGCCTCATCGAGCTGTTCATGGTCGTCAACGTCGTCTCCATCGCCCACGCGACGATGGTGGCGAGGGACCCGGTGCCGGTGCGCCCCGAACCGGGCACCCGGGTCGCGTTCCTGACCACGTACGTCCCCGGCAAGGAACCCCTGTCGATGGTGCGCGCCACCCTCGAAGGCGCCGTCCGCCTCACCCACGACGGCCCGCTCGACGTGTGGCTGCTCGACGAGGGCGACGACCCCCGGGCCCGCGCCCTCTGCGCCGAGCTGGGCGTCCGGCACTTCACGCGGCACGGCGTCGAGGAGTGGAACCGGGCGAAGGGTGCCCACAAGACCCGTACCAAGCACGGCAACTACAACGCCTGGCTCACCGCGCACCACGCCGACTACGACTTCTTCGCGTCCGTCGACACCGACCACGTACCGGTGCCGGAGTTCCTGGAGCGGATGCTGGGCTACTTCCGCGACCCGGACGTCGCGTTCGTCGTCGGGCCGCAGGTCTACGGCAACTACGACTCACCGGTCACCAAGGCCGCCGAGTCCCAGCAGTTCCTCTTCCACGCGCTGATCCAGCGGGCCGGCAACCGCTACCGGGCCCCCATGTTCGTCGGCACCAACAACGTCGTGCGGATCAGTGCCCTGAAGCAGATCGGCGGCTTCGTCGACTCGATCACCGAGGACATGGCGACCGGCTTCGAGATCCACCGGCACACCAACCCGGCCACGGGCACCAAGTGGCGCTCCGTCTACACGCCCGACGTGCTCGCCGTCGGTGAGGGGCCCGCCTCCTGGACGGACTTCTTCACCCAGCAGCTCCGCTGGTCGCGCGGGACGTACGAGACGCTGTTCAAGCAGTACTGGAAGGCGCCGTTCAGCATGCCGGCCGGCCGCCTCTTCTCGTACACGATGATGCTCGTCTACTACCCGATGACGGCCGTCAACTGGCTGCTCGGCGTGCTGAGCTGCGTGCTGTTCCTCTGGTTCGGCGCGTCCGGCACGCAGGTGTCGGCGTCCGTGTGGCTGATGCTCTACAGCGACGCCGCCGCCCTCCAGATCGGCCTCTACCTGTGGAACCGGCGGCACAACGTCTCGCCGCACGAACCCGAGGGGTCCGGCGGTATCGCGGGCATGGCCATGTCGGCGATCTCCGCGCCGATCTACCTGAAGTCGCTGGGCGCCGCGCTGCTGCGCCGCCCGTCCCGCTTCGTCGTCACGCCGAAGGGCGGCGACGCCACCGCCGACCGGATGCTCACCTTCCGCATCCATCTCTTCTGGGCGGGCGTGCTCGCCGTGTCGCTCGCCGCGTCGGTCGTCCTCGACCACACGCACGTGGCCATGCGGACCTGGGCGGTCCTCGCCCTGTGCATCGCCCTCGCGCCGCCGGTCGTGTGGAGCGTGGCGCAGCGCCGCGAGGCGGCGGCCGCCGCGGCCGCCGAGCCCGGGAAGCACGAGAAGCCGGAGCCCGCCCTCGCCGGTTCGCCGGTCTCCAGCACGAGCACAGGAGGGAACTGACCCATGGCCTTCAACAGCTACAAGCCGTCCCAGAAGATGAAGAAGACGGTCCTGGGCGTGGGCGGCATCGCCCTCCTCGTCGGCCTCAACGCCCCGGCCGCCTGGACCTTCGCCTCCGAGAAGTACGAGGACTGGAAGATCGCCCAGCCCGGCTACAAGGCTCGGTACGGCTCGTGGTCGCAGGTCGACATCCCCGAGCAGTTCCGTACCAACGCCATCCACGCGGCGCTGCTGCACACCGGCAAGGTGCTGATCGTGGCGGGCTCCGGCAACGAGCAGCGGAAGTTCGACGCCGGGTCGTTCGACACGGTCCTGTGGGACCCGAAGGCGAACACCTTCAAGAAGATCGACACCCCGGAGGACTTCTTCTGCTCCGGGCACGCCGCCCTCCCCGACGGCCGGATGCTCGTGGCCGGCGGCACCGCCCGCTACGAACTCCTCGACGGTGAGGTGAAGCGGGCGGGCGGCGGGATGCGCGTCAAGAACGAGAGCCCCGACGAACCGGTGGTCCTGAAGAAGGGGACGAAGTTCCGCTCGCCGGACGGTGTCGAGTACGTGTCGAAGTTCGACGTGACCGTGCCCAAGGCCAAGCGCTCCTACGACATCAGCTACAACCGCGCCGGTGTCATGCAGCCCTGGAAGACGAAGATCAAGGCGAGCGAGGCCCGCGTCTTCGTCGAGGCCGTCGCCGACGGCAAGCAGTACGAGACGTCGAAGCAGGCCCAGTACGAGATCGAGGGCCTCACCGGCAAGGACGCCGACAACGCGTACGGGCTCTCCGAGAAGATCACCATGGAGAAGCAGGACTTCCAGGGGATCAAGGCCGCGTACGAGTTCGATCCGGTCGCCGAGAAGTACGTGCCCGTGGACCCGATGCAGAAGGCGCGCTGGTACCCCACGCTCGTCGGCCTGGAGGACGGCAAGGTGCTCGCCGTCTCCGGACTCGACGACGTCGGCGTCATCGACCCCGGGGACAACGAGATCTACGACCCGAGGACCAAGAAGTGGTCGATGGGCCCCAAGCGGTACTTCCCGACCTACCCGGCGCTGTTCCTGACCAAGGGCGGCAAGCTCTTCTACCCGGCCTCCAACGCCGGGTACGGGCCCGCCGAGAAGGGCCGGGAGCCGGGTCTGTGGGACCTGAGGACCAACAAGTTCGAGAAGGTCCCCGGCCTCACCGACGGGGACGAGACGGAGACGTCGGCGTCCCTGCTGCTGCCCCCGGCGCAGGACCAGAAGGTGATGATCCTGGGCGGCGGAGGCGTCGGTGAGTCGGAGCGGGCGACGCCGCGCACCGCGGTCGTCGACCTGAAGGAGGACAGCCCCCGCTTCAAGGAGGGGCCGAACCTGCCGCAGGGCACCCGCTACCTGAACAGCGTGATCATGCCGGACGACTCGGTCTTCACGTCCAACGGCTCGTCCGACTACCGCGGGCGCGGCGCCAGCAACATCCTCGCCGCGCAGTTCTACGACCCCAAGAAGAACGCCTTCCGCGAGGCGGCCTCGCCCAAGGTCGGCCGCAACTACCACTCGGAGGCGCTGCTGCTGCCCGACGGCCGGGTGGTGACCTTCGGCTCCGACCCGCTCTTCGACGACCAGCAGAACACCAAGCTGGGCCACTTCGAGCAGCGCATGGAGATCTTCACGCCGCCCGCGCTGCACAAGGGCGGGGACCGGCGCCCGGTCCTCGGTGACGGACCGGAGACGATTCCGGGCGACCACCGGGCGACGTTCAGGACGGACGCCGCCGACCGGATCGTGAAGGCGCGGCTGATGCGGCCGTCCGCCGTGACCCACACGACGGACGTCGAGCAGCGCTCGATCGAACTGGGCCTGAGCAAGCGCGAGGGACAGATCACGGTGGACGTGCCGACCGACCGGGCCCTGGTCCCGCCCGGCTGGTACATGCTCTTCGCGACGGACGCGGACGGGGTGTCGTCCGAGGCCAAGTGGGTCAAGGTCGGCGAGGACTGACCCGCAGGCGATCCGCGCGCCGGGTCCCGTCCGCGTCAGGTGTGTGCGGCGCGGGCGAGACCCAGCGCGTACTCCGCCCACCAGGTGCCCGCCGCGGGTCCGCCCCGGCAGGCGCCGTCCGACTCCCCGGGCCGCTTCACCCACAGGTACGCGTCGACCAGAGGGTCACCGGTCCTGGTGGTCGGGGCGGAGCCGAGGGCGCGGCCCGGCGGGTTGCACCAGCCGTCGGCGCCGGCCGGGGAGTAGGGGCCCGCGCCGTTGCGGCTGGTGTCCACCACGAAGTGTGCGCCACCGAGCAGCCCCGAGAGCTGCTTGCCGTACGCCGAACTCGCCTGGTCCGTCTGGAAGTTCGAGACGTTCAGGGAGAAGCCGTCGGCGCGCTCGACGCCCGCCCGGCGCAGCGGTTCGACGAGCTTGGTCGCGTCGGGGATCCAGGCGGGGTTCCCGGCGTCGACGTACACCTTGGTGTTCGGCTGCTGCTTGAGCCGGTCGATCGCCGAGCCGATCAGCTGGTAGCGCTCCTCCCGGTACTCCTCCGGGGTGCAGCCGTCGACGATGTGCCCGAGGGCGTCCGGTTCGAGCACGACGAGCGCCTTGGCGTCACCGATGCCCGTCGCGAACGCGTCGACCCACTGGTGGTAGAACTCCGCGCTGTGCGCGCCGCCCGCCGAGTGCTGGCCGCAGTCGCGGTGCGGAATGTTGTACGCGACCAGGACCAGCGTCTTGTCGGCCTTCTTCGCCTTCTCCCCGGCCTCGGCGATCACCGGGCGCGGATAGTCGCCCGGCGCCCACATGCCCTGCGGGTGCTGCGCGATGCGGCGGATCACGGTGGCGTCCGAGGCGCGGCCCTGCTTCTCCCACCGCTCGGCCTGGACGGCGGCGGCGGAGGCGGGGTCGACCCAGAACGGCGAGGAGTCGGCGGTGTCGGCGGAGGGCGCGGTCCGTCCGGCGGCCTCCCGGCCGGCCTGCTCGGAGTCCGCGCCGGAGCAGGCGGTGGCGAGCGCGGCGAGGACGAGCGCGGCCGTGCCGAGCGCGAGCGTGCGGGACGGTGTGCGGCGGACGGTCGGGACGGGCATCCTGCCCCCTGGGTCGGAGCGCGTACGATTCCGGCAATCGTGACATAAGGGTCCGCTGTTGCCGTGGATTAGACGCCCCGTCAGGCGCCCAGTCGGCTGTCCTGACCACCCGTCAGGAGCGCGCTGCCCAGCGGCGTACGTTCGTAGAGCACCTGATGGCCGTAGCGGCGGGCGGTGAGCAGGCCCGCGGCGCGCAGCGCCGTCAGGTGCGCGGAGACGGAGGACGGGGCGCGGCCCAGGGCGTGCGCGAGGGCGCTGGTCGACGTCGGCGCGTCCAGGGCGTGCAGCACATCGGCGCGGCCCCGGCCGAGGACACCGGCCAGCGCCGCGGGGGTGGACGCCGCCGGAGCCGACCAGAGACCGGCGATGCCGCGCGCGGGATAGGCGACGGTCGGCTGCCAGGGCGCCTCGAAGCCGCTCACCACGTCAGGCCAGGAGAACACGCTGGGCAGCAGCACGAGCCCCTGCCCGTCGAGACGGCGCCGGTGACTGCTCGCGCGGGCGCTGAGGGTGAGCGTCCCCGGGTCCCAGTCGATGCGCGGATGCAGCTCCTTGAGGAGCCCGTCGAGGCCGACCTGGGCGAGGCGCCAGGAGTGGTGGGCCACATCGGCCTCAAGGAGCGCGCGCAGCCGGGGCCAGTCCGGCTCGACCAGCACCCGCCAGGCCCGCTCCAGAGCGTCGGCCAGCTCCCGTACGGCGGTGGCGGGTTCGGCCAGCATGGCGCGTCCCGCCGGGCTGTCGGCGGCGCCCGGGGTGCAGGCCAGCGAGAGCGCGATGTCCCGCCGCGCCGCCTCCGGGTCCGACGCGCGCACCGCCGCGATCTCCTCCTCGAAGGGCGCGGCGGGCCCGATCGGCGGCGGCCCGAGGAAGTCCGGAGTGTGTCCCGGGGTCGGCATCAGCAGCCAGAGGGGCGCCAGATCGAGCCCCCTGGCCGCCTCCCTCACCCGGCGCAGCCACGGCAGGTGATAGCCCTGGCGGCCCGGCATCTTGAGCGTACGGACCGCCTCCTGCGTCTCCCACAGCGGCGAGATCGCGAACCGGCAGCGCGCCAGATCGCTCTGCCCGAGGTGCAAGTGCAACGGCATGGGGCGACGGCTCCCCGGTTCGGCGGAAGATTCGGCTGGGTCCGAAACAGTACGGCCCCGGGCCGGCGCCGACCAGGCTGCCCCCATGACGACCGACCCCTCGACCGGCACCGCCGCGGATGCCGCCACCGCCGACCCCGCCGCCGGATATCTCCGGCTCTTCCGCGTCCCCGAGTTCCGGGCCGTCTTCCTCGCGCACGCCGCGTCCCTGTTCGGCGTCGTCGTCGCCGAGATCTCGCTGAGCGTGCTCGTCTACCGGCTCTCCGGATCGCCGCTGCTGAGCGCGCTCACCTTCGCCGTCGGCTTCCTGCCGTACGCGGTCGGCGGCACGCTCCTGGCCGGGATCGCCGACCGGTGGGCACCGCGCCGGGTGCTCGTCGGCTGCGATCTGCTCTGCGCGGCCTGCGCCGCGCTGATGGCGCTGCCCGTGACCCCGGTCGCCGCGCTGCTCGCCCTGCGCTGCGCCGTCGCGCTGGTCTCGCCCGTCTTCAATGGCACCCGGATGGCGACGCTCACCGACGTGCTCGGCGACGGGGACCTGTTCGTGCTCGGCCGCTCCCTGCTGCGGATCGTCTCGCAGAGCTCGGTGCTCGGCGGGCTCGCGCTCGGCGGCGTGCTGCTGACCGTGGTGAGCCCGCGCGGCGCGCTCGTCATCACCGTCGCCACGTTCCTCTGCTCGGCCGCGCTGCTCCGGTTCGGCACCCGGCGCCGCCCGGCCCGCCCGGCGGGACGGGACGCCCTGCTGCGCAGCTCCCTCTCCGGCGTGCGGAGCCTGTTCGCCGACCGGCGGATCCGGACGCTGCTGCTCCTGCTCTGGACACCGCCGATGTTCGCGGTCGTCCCCGAGGTCCTGGCGGCGGCGTACGCGGACGAGATCGGGGTGGGCACGGCCGCCGTCGGGCTGCTGATGTGCGCCATGGCCGTGGGCACGGTGAGCGGCGAACTGGCCGCCGGTTCCCTGCTCACACCGACCACCCGGTCCCGGATCGCGCTGCCGCTGGTCTGCGTCACCCTGCTGCCCCTGATCGGCTACGCGGCCGGTCCCGGCCTGGTCCCCACGCTGCTGATCCTGCTGCTGGCCGGGGCCGGATTCGCGTACACGCTCGGCGTCGACCGCTGGTTCGTGGACGCGGTCCCCGAGGAGCTGCGCGGGCGCGCCATGACCCTGCACAGCGCGGGCCTGATGACCGTCCAGGGTGTCGGAGCCGCGCTCGGCGGAGCGGCCGCCGAGGGGCTCGGGGCCGGGCCCACCGTGGCCGGTGCCGGGGTGCTCGGCGCGCTCTGCTGCGCGGGTCTCGCCCTTGCGGCACGGGCGAACCGGCCAAAGGGCGAGACGGGGCTGACCACCATATGACCGGCCGGTAAGGTCGAGGGGTGCCGAAGCCGCTCAGTCTTGCCTTCGATCCGATCGCGCGCGCCGATGAACTCTGGAAGCAGCGCTGGGGATCCGTGCCGTCCATGGCCGCGATCACCTCGATCATGCGCGCGCACCAGATCCTGCTCGCCGAGGTCGACGCCGTCGTCAAGCCGTACGGGCTCACCTTCGCGCGCTACGAGGCCCTGGTCCTGCTCACCTTCTCCAAGGAGGGCGAGCTGCCGATGTCGAAGATCGGCGAGCGGCTGATGGTCCATCCGACCTCGGTGACCAACACCGTCGACCGGCTGGTCAGGTCGGGCCTCGTCGACAAGCGGCCCAACCCGAACGACGGCCGCGGCACCCTCGCCTCCATCACCGGCAAGGGCCGCGAGGCCGTCGACGCGGCCACCCGCGACCTGATGGCGATGGACTTCGGGCTCGGTGTGTACGACGCCGACGAGTGCGGCGAGATCTTCGCGATGCTGCGGCCGCTGCGGGTGGCGGCGCACGACTTCGACGAGGAGTGAGCGAGGCCACCGGGCCCGCCTGAAGATCCCGCAAAACGGGCGGTTACGCTCGACCCATGAAGAAGAGCGTGCTGACCCGCTACCGGATCATGGCCTACGTGACCGGTGTCCTCCTGGTCCTCCTGTGCCTCGGCATGATCGCCAAGTACGCGCTCGGCATGGACGGCGCGGCGGACGCCACGCGCGTCATCGCCATCGCGCACGGCTGGCTGTACGTGATCTACCTGGTCTTCGCCTTCGACCTCGGCTCCAAGGCGAAGTGGCCGGTCGGCAAGCAGCTGTGGGTGCTGATCGCGGGCACCATCCCGACCGCCGCGTTCTTCGTGGAGCGCAAGGTCTCCGCGGAGCTGGACGCCAAGGTCGCCGCCGACGGCACCGAGCTCGCCAAGGCGTAGTCCGGGGGACGCCCTCACCGCTCGCACGAGGTGCGGGCGGTTTCGCCATCGACATTTACTAGGACGTCCTAGTAAATTCGAGGGTATGGGAACCAGTGACGCTGACGCCAGGGCCGCCGCCATCGAGGAGGGCCGCCGTCGCTGGCAGGCCCGCTACGACACCGCCCGCAAGCGGGACGCGGACTTCACCACGCTCTCGGGCGACCCCGTCGACCCGGTCTACGGGCCGCGGCCCGGGGACACCTACGAGGGGTTCGAGCGGATCGGCTGGCCGGGGGAGTACCCGTACACGCGCGGGCTCTACCCGACCGGGTACCGGGGCCGCACCTGGACCATCCGCCAGTTCGCCGGGTTCGGCAACGCCGAGCAGACCAACGAGCGCTACAAGATGATCCTGGCCGCAGGCGGCGGTGGCCTCTCCGTCGCGTTCGACATGCCGACGCTCATGGGGCGCGACTCCGACGACCCGCGCTCGCTCGGCGAGGTCGGGCACTGCGGGGTCGCCATCGACTCCGCCGCCGACATGGAGGTCCTGTTCCGGGACATCCCGCTGGGCGACGTCACGACCTCCATGACGATCAGCGGCCCGGCCGTCCCCGTCTTCTGCATGTACCTGGTCGCCGCCGAGCGCCAGGGCGTCGACCCGGCCGTCCTGAACGGCACGCTCCAGACCGACATCTTCAAGGAGTACATCGCGCAGAAGGAGTGGCTTTTCCAGCCCGAGCCGCACCTGCGCCTGATCGGCGACCTGATGGAGCACTGCGCCGCGTCCATCCCCGCGTACAAGCCGCTGTCGGTCTCCGGGTACCACATCCGCGAGGCGGGCTCGACGGCCGCGCAGGAACTGGCGTACACGCTGGCGGACGGCTTCGGTTACGTCGAACTGGGCCTGAGTCGCGGCCTGGACGTCGACGTGTTCGCACCGGGTCTCTCCTTCTTCTTCGACGCGCACGTCGACTTCTTCGAGGAGATCGCCAAGTTCCGCGCGGCCCGCAGGATCTGGGCCCGCTGGATGCGGGACGTGTACGGGGCGACGAGCGAGAAGGCGCAGTGGCTGCGCTTCCACACCCAGACGGCGGGTGTCTCCCTCACGGCCCAGCAGCCGTACAACAACGTCGTACGGACCGCCGTGGAGGCCCTCGCCGCGGTTCTCGGCGGCACCAACTCCCTGCACACCAACGCCCTCGACGAGACGCTCGCCCTGCCCAGCGAGCAGGCCGCCGAGATCGCGCTGCGCACCCAGCAGGTCCTGATGGAGGAGACCGGCGTCGCCAACGTCGCCGACCCGCTGGGCGGTTCCTGGTACGTCGAGCAGCTCACCGACCGCATCGAGGCCGACGCCGAGAAGATCTTCGAGCAGATCAAGGAGCGCGGGCTGCGGGCCCACCCCGACGGGCAGCACCCCATCGGGCCGATCACCTCCGGCATCCTGCGCGGCATCGAGGACGGCTGGTTCACGGGCGAGATCGCCGAGTCGGCGTTCCAGTACCAGCGGTCGCTGGAGAAGGGCGACAAGCGGGTCGTCGGCGTGAACGCGCATCACGGGTCCGTCACCGGGGACCTGGAGATCCTGCGGGTCAGCCATGAGGTGGAGCGCGATCAGGTACGAGTGCTGGGCGAGCGCCGCTCCGCCCGCGACGACGCCGCCGTCCGCTCGGCCCTGGACGCCATGCTCGCCGCCGCGCGCGACGGGTCGAACATGATCGGCCCGATGCTCGACGCGGTGCGGGCCGAGGCCACGCTCGGGGAGATCTGTGACGTGCTGCGCGACGAGTGGGGGGTGTACACGGAGCCGGCCGGATTCTGACGCTTCGTCGCCGGGCGCGGGCGGTGGGTGGCCGGTCGCGCAGTTCCCCGCGCCCCTGGGTTGTTTTCCGCGTGCGGCCCGGTGGCCGCTTCTCGCGCAGTTCCCCGCGCCCCTGGGTTGTTTTCCGCGTGCGGCCCGGTGGCCGCTTCTCGCGCAGTTCCCCGCGCCCCTGAGATGCGCACTTCGTGCGCCATCTCATCAAGAGAGGCGCGCCACCGTTGCCCCATCGGGAGAGGCGCGCCCCGCCGTCCCATCGGAGAAGCGCGCCACCGCTGCCCTCATCGGGAGGCGCGCGAAGCGCAGCCTCAGGGGAAGGCTGCGCGTAGCGCATGCCTTCAGGGGCGCGGGGAACTGCGCGGCCAGCCACGATGGTGGCGCGCGTGAGGAACTGCCCAGGGGCGCGGGGAACTGCGCGAGAGGCCCACCGCCGGTGGGCTAGTCGGCGGCTGCCGACAAGCCCCCGACCAGCAGCGCGGTGAAGCGGCGGACCCAGTCGGGGTCCACCGGCTCGGCGCTGACCAGTGTCCGGTGCACCACGGCCCCGGCCGCGACGTCGAAGATGAGATCAGCGGTGGCGGCCGCCGTCGAAGGATCGGCCGCGACAGGCAACTCCCCGCGCCGCTCGGCCCGAGCCCGCCCCTCCAGCACCAATCGTTTCTGCCGATCCACGATCGAGGTCCGGATCCGCTCCCGCAGCGGAGCGTCCCGCGTCGACTCGGCCACGACCGCCATCAGCGCCGTCTTGGTCTCGGGCCGGTCGAGCAGCGCGGCGAACTGCAGCACCACACCCTCGATGTCGGCCGCGAGGGAACCTCTGTCGGGCAGTACGAGTTCATCGAAGAGGACCGCGACCGCGTCGACGACGAGTTCGTTCTTTCCGGCCCAGCGCCGGTACAGCGTCGTCTTCGCGACCCCGGCCCGCGTCGCCACGTCGCCCAGGGTCAGCTTGGACCAGCCGAGCTCCACCAGCGCCTCGCGCGTCGCCTCCAGGATCGCCTCGTCCGCCGTGGCGGACCGAGGCCGGCCCGGGCGGCCCGAGGGGGAGGGGGTGCGGCTCTGCATGGACGCGACCATACCGGCCGGTAGGCACGAAGCGGATCGACCGTTCCGGGTGAGCCAGATCACCGGAGAGTCCACCCCGCGCACCCAGCTCGGCAGTTACGCTACGACTCGTAGCGAAAGCTCATACTCGTACGGTCTCCCGGATCTGCACCCCGGTCGGCCACGACGAGCGGCAACCACAGGTGCCGGGTGGGGACCCGGCGCCGAAGCACCCGGCCGAGTCCGGTTCGTGTCTCTTATTGCGTCTCGCAATCCGGCGGGAGGCGCTCGGAGCCGGACCCGGCCCACAACCGTCCGCGGAAGGGGGAGACTGTACGCATGCAGCCACGGAACATGTCCATGAGCGGAGTCGTCGACCTCGCCGCGGTGAAGGCGGCCCAGGAGGCCAAGGCGAAGGCCGAGCAGGCCCGCGCCGAAGCGGCCCGGCAGGGCGGGGGCGGCGCGGTGTCGCCGTCGAGCCTTGTCATCGACGTCAGTGAGGCGGACTTCGAGAGCGATGTACTGCAGCGCTCCACAGAGGTGCCCGTCGTCATCGACTTCTGGGCCGAGTGGTGTGAGCCCTGCAAGCAGCTGAGCCCGCTTCTCGAGCGCCTCGCCACCGAGTACAACGGCCGCTTCGTGCTCGCCAAGATCGACGTCGACGCCAACCAGATGCTGATGCAGCAGTTCGGGGTCCAGGGGATCCCGGCCGTCTTCGCCGTCGTCGCCGGGCAGGCACTGCCCCTCTTCCAGGGGGCCGCCCCCGAGTCCCAGATCCGGGGCACCCTCGACCAGTTGATCCAGGTCGCCGAGGAGCGCTTCGGCCTCGTCGGCATCACGGTCGACGCGGATGCGGAGGGCCCCGCGCCGGTCGTGGAGGCTCCGGCCGGCCCGTACGACGCGCTCCTCGAAGCCGCCGTGCAGGCCCTTGACGCCGGCGACATGGCCGGCGCGATCCAGGCGTACAAGAACGTCCTGTCGGACGACCCCGCCAACACCGAGGCCAAGCTCGGCCTCGGCCAGGCCGAACTGCTCCAGCGCGTCCAGGGCCTCGACCCGCAGAAGGTGCGCACGGACGCCGCGCAGAACCCCGGTGACGTGCAGGCCCAGGTCGCGGCAGCCGATCTGGACCTGGTCGGCGGTCATGTCGAGGACGCCTTCGGACGCCTCGTCGACACGGTGGCCCGTTCGGCGGGCGACGACCGCGACACGGCGCGGGTCCGCCTGCTCGAACTGTTCGAGGTCGTCGGGGGCGACGACCCACGTGTGACCACGGCGCGTACGGCTCTGGCCCGGGTTCTCTTCTGAGCCGTCAGTGACCTGTTCCTAAACGCCACGGCATGTGGTGCCGGGGTGAAAGTTCTGTCCTCAGGGGCACACAGCGGCCGCGCTTTACCAAAACTTGGTAATCGCGGCCGCTGTTACTTGGAGTAAGTCGAAGCCCTTCTTCTGTCCGGCTATGTACCGGATTCAACCGTTCTGGAAGCGGGTCGGGCTGCACCCTGCGTCGCCGTTCGAGTCCGGGCGGTCGCATCGCGGTTATCCGTCCGTTACCCGTGAGTAACGAACCCCCTTGTGCGAGCGCCGGGAATGCACCACGATCGGGCACGCTCGGTCCACTCCCCACTCGTCCGACAGCCAATCGGACGGCGGGGCTCAGGGGTCCCCACCGGGCAGGTCGGCGGTGAACCAGGGGAGCGCCGTCGGTCTATGGACAGGGGGGTCTCAGCCAGTCGGCTGGGCCTGTCCGGCAGGTTGCGCGTGATGGCTCAGGTGCGACCAGTGGTTGTCGCTCGGGGGTGATCGCCGGTGATCCGGGTGCGGTTGGTTTCTTCCGTCCCCGATGCGGGCGCTCCCCTTCCCGAGGACGTAGCACTTCTCCCATCCCTGCCCGGCTGAGCCGCCGTAAGGGGCAGTCAGGGCCGGAGATGTACGTCCGAGAAGGAGGAACAGTCATGAATTCCATGATTCGTGGCGGAACCAGATGGAAGCGGTTCGCCGTAGTCATGGTGCCGAGCGTTGCGGCGACCGCCGCGATAGGCGTCGCCCTGTCCCAGGGTGCGCTCGCGGCATCGTTCAGTGTGTCGGGTCAGTCGTTCAAGGTGACGGCCGACTCCCTCGACGGTAAGGGCTTCGTCCAGTACGGCGCCCTCGACACCGGTAAGTCGGGTGCCCACCCCGTCGCCGTGGTCGGCATGAAGTCCGCGACGATCAACAACCTGTGCCAGTCGGTTGTTGTCCCCGTCCCGGTCTTCGGCGACGTGTCGATGAAGCTGTCGGCCGGTGCCGACAAGAACAACCCGGTCGAGGCGAAGACCCTCTACATCGACGCCGATGACCTGAAGGCCGACGCGACCTTCGAGAACATCGACATCGGTGTGGCGGCGGGTGACGCGGCCAAGGGTCCTGGCATCCACCAGGGCGACAAGGCCGACCCGAACTCGTTCGCCCAGCAGGCCGACTCGGTGCACTTCGAGAACGTCCAGCAGCGGGCGTGGGCCACCACCGCCGGCACCTTCAAGCTCTCGGGCCTCAAGATGAGCGTCAAGAAGGGCTCACACGAGTGCTACTAGGCCACACGGACCCGCACGCGGGTCCGGCGGTCGGCACTTGATGCGCTGAACGGCCGGGCGCGGGGATGCGCGGGGATCATTCCGACCGTCCCCGTGCCCGTCACCGGACAGCCGTCATCACCACAGAACAACGCCATTCCCGAGGAGCTGTACGACATGAGCGCCGAAGCGCACGCAGGATCGGGCAGCAAGCTTGATCACACGCGCCAATCGTTCCGAGGGTGGCGCGGTCAGCGCCCGTTCTGGGGTGGTCTGCTGGCCATCCTCGGCGGCATCCCGATCATGTACTTCCCGTACGCGAACCTGACGCTCGGCTCCATGACGATCCGCATGGCGACGACGGCGGGCGCGGGATCGCTCATCATCGGCGTACTGCTGGTCGTGCTCGGTCTGACGATGTGGTTCCAGCCGCACTCCCGGGTGTTCGCGGGTGTGGCGGCGATTCTTCTCGCCCTTGTCTCTCTGGTGGTCTCCAACTTCGGTGGTTTCGTCATCGGCTTCCTGCTCGCCCTGATCGGCGGTGCCCTCGGCATCTCCTGGGCGCCGGGACGGCCTGGCGAGGAGACCGGGACGACAGCCGCGGCGGGCGGTGAGCACGCGGTGGAGCCCGATCTGGGCGCGCCGGTCGCGCCCCCGGTCGCGGGTGCCACCTACCGGGTCTCGGGCGCAAACGACGACGAGTCAGGGACGAGCCCGGACAACGGGACGAACGGGAGGCACCGTGCCGGCTGACGAGGTGCACCACGAGGACTCTCTCGGAGAGTCCCGTGCGAGAACCGGGCCGCGGCATGCAGCACCGAGAAAGCATCTGTTCACCAGGCTGCACATGCCCGCGGGCAAGGCGATAGCCATCGCGGCCATGCCCACGGCCGTCCTCATGGGCTTCGGCCTGACGCCCACGCTCGCCGCGGCCAAGGACAACCCCACCGGGATATCCGCGGACGACTACAAGGCGTGCGCGGACGCGGTCGAGGCGCAGCAGGACGCGAAGGACGGCAAGGACACCACGGAGGCGACGCCGTCGCCGTCGGCATCGGAGTCCAAGGCCACCGACGACGCCGACAAGTCCAAGGACGACACGTCGGACGACAAGGCGGAGCCGACCCCGTCGCCCTCCGCCTCCGCGGACAAGGGGGCCACCGGCTCCTCGTCGTCCTCGGACTCCGGCTCCAAGAGCGAGGACACGGCCACCCCGTCGCCCTCCGCGTCGGAGACCAAGAACCCGCTCGACCCGCTGGGCGTCGGTGACGCGCTCAAGGACCTCTTCACCCCGAAGGACAAGGAGTCGGCCAGCCCGACCCCGAGCCCGTCCGCCTCGGCGAGCAAGACCACCGAGAGCGCCGGCGACGCGGTGAAGGACACGACCGACAAGCTGGGCGACACGGTCAAGGACACGACCGACAAGGCCGGCGACGCGGTCAAGGGCGCCGAGAGCGAGGCCGACAAGGCCACCGACAAGGCCGCCAAGGCCCTGGAGGACGCCTCTTCGGCCACTCCGTCGCCGAGCTCCACCGAGCTGCCGGACGACTGCGAGGCGGCGACCACCAAGGCGGGTGCCAACGAGGACACGCCCGCCCAGCTCCCGAACTCCACCTGGAAGCTCCAGGCCAGCTCGCTCCTGCTCAAGGGCGCGGACTACAAGGGCCTGGTCGACGTCCGGATGGCCGACGGCAGCACCAAGCGGGTCATGAAGTACGTCATCTCCAACGGCACCGACATCGGTGATCTGCACCAGATCGCCTCGGGGCCGAACGGGAAGTACTTCCACATCCGCGCGGACAAGGGCTCCACGTCCACGATCCGCGACGGCAAGACGATCATGTACACGGAGGAGCTGTCGGGCAATCTGCTCGGGCTCATCCCCATGACGTTCAACGCCGACAACCCGCCGCCGATCAACCTGCCGATCCTGTACTTCACCAACGTGAAGGTCACGCAGGCCGCACAGTTCGGCGGCACCCTGCACGTCCCCGGGCTGCACACCACGGTCGAGGACAGCTGACCGTACCCGGAAGCACGCCAGACCCCTCCGGGAGCCGCGCAAGAAACGAGGGCGCCCCCTGTCTCGTACAGGGGGCGCCCTCGGTGCGTGGTGCGGGGGGTGAGGCTACTTGCCGCCGCCCAGCTGGTGCACCCGGACCATGTTCGTGGTGCCGGGGACGCCGGGGGGCGAACCGGCGGTGATGACCACGGTGTCGCCGTCGTTGAAGCGGGAGAGCTTCACCAGCTCGGCGTCGACCAGGTCGACCATGGCGTCGGTGGAGTCCACGTGCGGGACGACGTACGTCTCCACACCCCAGGTCAGCGACAGCTGGTTGCGCGTGGCCTCGTCCGTGGTGAAGGCCAGGATCGGCTGGCAGACGCGGTAGCGCGACAGCCGGCGGGCGGTGTCGCCGGACTGGGTGAAGGCGACCAGCGCCTTGCCGTCCAGGAAGTCCGCGATCTCACAGGCGGCGCGGGCGACCGAACCGCCCTGCGTGCGCGGCTTCTTGCCCGGCACGAGCGGCTGGAGGCCCTTGGAGAGCAGCTCCTCCTCGGCCGCCTGGACGATCTTCGACATCGTCTTGACGGTCTCGATCGGGTACGCGCCCACGCTGGACTCGGCGGAGAGCATGACCGCGTCGGCGCCGTCCAGGATCGCGTTCGCCACGTCGGAGGCCTCGGCGCGGGTCGGGCGCGAGTTGGTGATCATCGACTCCATCATCTGGGTCGCGACGATCACCGGCTTGGCGTTGCGGCGGCACATCTCCACGAGGCGCTTCTGCACCATCGGGACCTTCTCGAGCGGGTACTCGACGGCGAGGTCGCCACGGGCCACCATCACCGCGTCGAACGCCGCGACGACGCCCTCCATGTTGGCGACGGCCTGCGGCTTCTCCACCTTGGCGATGACGGGGACCCGGCGGCCCTCCTCGTCCATCACCTTGTGGACGTCCTTGACGTCGTTGGCGTCGCGCACGAAGGACAGGGCGACCATGTCGCAGCCCATCCGCAGGGCGAAGCGCAGGTCCTCGATGTCCTTCTCGGACAGGGCCGGGACGTTGACGGCCGCGCCGGGCAGGTTGATGCCCTTGTGGTCGGAGATGACACCGCCCTCGATGACGATCGTCTTGACCCGCGGGCCCTCGACGTCCATCACCTTGAGCTCGACGTTGCCGTCGTTGATCAGGACCTGGTCACCGCGCGAGACGTCGCCCGGCAGCCCCTTGTACGTCGTGCCGCAGATCGACTTGTCGCCCGGGACGTCCTCGGTGGTGATGGTGAACTCGTCACCGCGCACCAGCTCGACGGGGCCCTCGGCGAAGGTCTCCAGACGGATCTTGGGGCCCTGGAGGTCGGCGAGGACACCCACGGCGCGGCCGGTCTTCGCGGCGGCGGCGCGAACACGGTCGTAGCGACCCTGGTGTTCGGCGTGCGTGCCGTGGCTGAAGTTGAAGCGGGCCACGCTCATGCCGGCCTCGATCAGCGAGACGAGCTGCTCTTCGGAGTCGACGGCGGGGCCCAGCGTGCAGACGATTTTGGAACGGCGCATGGGGGCGATCCTATCGGTTTGTTTCGCTACGGAATATTCCGTCTGGCGGAATCTACAAATGGGCGGCGGTGCGCTCAGGCGTTACGGTCACGGGCGTCCCCGACGAGCGCGTAGGTCTGCTGCGCGATCTCCAGCTCCTCGTCCGTCGGCACCACGGCGACAGCGACCCGGGCGTACTCCGGCGAGATGATCCGGGCCTCGTCGGAACGTACGGAATTCAGCTCGCCGTCGACCGCAAGACCCAGCTCCTCCAGACCGGCCACCGCAGCTTCGCGCACCGGCGCCGCGTTCTCACCGACCCCCGCCGTGAAGGCGATCGCGTCCACCCGGCCGAGCACCGCGTAGTACGCGCCGATGTACTTCTTCAGGCGGTGGATGTAGATGTCGAAAGCGAGCCGCGCGGCCTCGTCGCCCTCGTCGATCCTGCGGCGGATCTCCCGCATGTCGTTGTCGCCGCACAGCCCGACCAGACCCGACCGCTGGTTCAGCAGGATGTCGATCTCGTCCGGGGACATCTTGCCCACCCGCATCAGATGGAAGATGACGGCCGGGTCGACGTCTCCTGAACGGGTCCCCATCACCAGGCCCTCCAGCGGGGTGAGCCCCATGGAGGTGTCCACGCACTCCCCGCCGCGCACGGCCGACGCCGAGGCGCCGTTGCCCAGGTGCAGCACGATCAGGTTGACCTCGGACGGGTCCTTGCCGAGCAGCTCGGCCGTCTTGCGCGAGACGTACGCGTGCGACGTGCCGTGGAAGCCGTAGCGGCGCACCCGGTGCTCGTCGGCGGTGGCCACGTCGATCGCGTAGCGCGCCGCCGACTCCGGCATCGTCGTGTGGAACGCCGTGTCGAAGACGGCCACCTGCGGCAGGTCCGGGCGCAGCTCCGTCGCCGTACGGATACCGGTCAGGTTCGCCGGGTTGTGCAGCGGCGCCACCGGGATGAGCCGCTCGATCTCGGCCAGCACGGCGTCGTCGACGACCGTCGGCTCGGTGAACTTCAGGCCGCCGTGCACGACCCGGTGACCGATCGCGGCCAGCTCGGGGGAGTCCAGGCCGAGCCCGTCCGCCGCCAGCTCGTCGGCGACCGCGCTCAGCGCCTCGGCGTGGTCCTCGATTCTGCGGTTCTGCTCGCGGGCGTCACCGCCGCGGGCCAGCGGGGTGTGCTTGAGACGGGAGGTCTCCTCGCCGATCCGCTCGACCAGGCCGACCGCGAGCCGTTCATGGGTCGCCATGTCGAGGAGCTGGTACTTCACCGACGACGAGCCGGAGTTCAGGACGAGAACGCGGGTGGGGGACGACTGGGCTGTCACTGGGCGGATGCCTTTTCGGTGGGGGTCTGGGCCTGGATCGCCGTGATGACGACCGTGTTGACGATGTCCTGCACGAGCGCGCCGCGGGACAGGTCGTTGACCGGCTTGCGCAGTCCCTGGAGGACCGGGCCGACGGCGATCGCGCCGGCCGAGCGCTGCACGGCCTTGTACGTGTTGTTGCCGGTGTTGAGGTCGGGGAAGATCAGCACGCTCGCCTGCCCGGCGACCTCGGAGCCGGGCAGCTTGGTGGCCGCGACCGACGGCTCGACGGCCGCGTCGTACTGGATCGGGCCCTCGATCTTCAGACCGGGGTGCTGCTCCTTGACCAGCTCGGTGGCCTCGCGGACCTTGTCGACGTCGGCGCCGGAGCCGGAGGTGCCGGTCGAGTACGACAGCATCGCGATCCGCGGGTCCACGCCGAACTGGGCGGCGGTGGCGGCGGACTGGGCGGCGATGTCGGCGAGCTGGCGCGCGTTCGGGTCCGGGTTCACCGCGCAGTCGCCGTAGACGAGGACCTTGTCGGCCAGGCACATGAAGAAGACGGAGGAGACGATCGCGGCGTCCGGCTTGGTCTTGATGATCTCGAAGGCCGGGCGGATGGTGGCGGCCGTGGAGTGCACCGACCCCGACACCATGCCGTCGGCCAGGCCCTCCTGGACCATCAGCGTGCCGAAGTAGTTCACGTCGGCCACGACGTCGTGCGCCAGCTCGACGGTGACTCCCTTGTGGGCGCGCAGCTGCGCGTACTCCTGGGCGAAACGGTCCCGCAGTTCGGAGGTGGCCGGGTCGATCAGCTCGCTGTCGGCCAGGTCCACCCCGAGGTCGGCGGCCCGCTTGCGGATCTGCTCGACCGGGCCGAGCAGCGTCAGGTCGCAGACGCCGCGGCGCAGCAGCACGTCCGCCGCGCGCAGCACCCGCTCCTCGGTACCCTCGGGCAGCACGACGCGCCGCTTGTCCGAGCGGGCCTGTTCGAGGAGCTTGTGCTCGAACATCATCGGCGTCAGCCGGTCGGAGGAGGGCGCCTGGATGGTGCGCAGCAGACCGGCCGTGTCGACATGGCGCTCGAACAGGCCGAGGGCGGTCTCCGCCTTGCGGGGCGTCGCCGCGTTCAGCTTCCCCTCCAGCGCGAAGAGTTCGGCCGCGGTGGGGAAGGAGCCGCCGGCCACGGCGACCACCGGGGTGCCGGGCGCGAGCCGGTCGGCCAGCTTCAGGATCTCCTCGCCCGGCCGCTCGTCCAGGGTCAGCAGCACCCCGGCGATCGGCGGCGTGCCCGCACTGTGCGCGGCCAGCGAGCCGACCACCAGGTCCGCCCGGTCCCCGGGGGTGACGACCAGGCAGCCCGGGGTCAGCGCGTTCAGGAAGTTCGGCAGCATCGCGCCGCCGAAGACGAAGTCCAGGGCGTCCCTGGCCAGGCCCGAGTAGTCGCCGAGCAGCACCGTGCCGCCGAGCGCGTGGGTGATCTGGGCGACGGTCGGCGCGGAGAGCGCGGCCTCGTCGGGCAGCACGTAACAGGGCACCGGAAGCCGGTTGCCGAGCCGCTCGTCGATCTCGTCGCGGTCCTCGGGGCGGACCCGGTTGGCGACCATCGCCAGGACGTCGCAGCCCAGGCCGTCGTAGGCGCGGAAGGCGTTGCGCACCTCGGCGCGCACCGATTCGGCGGTCTGCTTCTTGCCGCCGACCACCGGGATCACCGACGCGCCGAACTCGTTCGCGAGCCGGGCGTTGAGCGCCAGCTCGTCGGGGAGCTGGGTGTCGGCGAAGTCGGTGCCGAGCACCAGGACGACGTCGTAGTCCCGGGTCACCGCGTGGAACCGGTCGACCAGCAGCGACACCAGCTCGTCGGTGCCCTGCTCGGCCTGGAGCGTGGACGCCTCGGCGTAGTCCATCCCGTAGACGCTCGCCGGGTCCTGCGAGAGCCGGTAGCGGGCCCGCAGCAGATCGAAGAGCCGGTCCGGGCCGTCGTGGACCAGCGGACGGAAGACACCCACCCGGTCGACCTGCCGCGTCAGCAGCTCCATGACTCCCAGCTCGACGACCTGCCGGCCGTCGCCCCGGTCGATACCGGTCACGTACACGCTGCGCGTCACGCGGGCTCTCCGTTCCCTCCACAGGGCCCCTGAGCAGGACCGGAGGGTCCTCACCCGGAGCCAGAAATGGCCATATCGATAGCTGTGCCCTCTTGACAATACCTCCGGGGATGGCTAGGCCGCCCGCCGGACAAAGGGCCTCGGTATCAGGGTCTCAGTGCCCGACTCAGGAGTGCCGAACCGCCTCTCGTACGGCTGCGCGAACGCGTTGTCCCGCGGAGCGTGGAAGAATCGCAGTGGCTCAGACGAACCGGAAGCGAGCAGGAGACACAGCACGATGCGCATCGGAGTTCTCACCGCAGGCGGCGACTGTCCTGGTCTGAACGCAGTGATCCGCTCGGTCGTGCACCGAGCCGTCACGCACTACGGAGACGAGGTCATCGGCTTCGAGGACGGTTACGCGGGCCTGCTCGACGGCCGCTTCCGCCCGCTGGATCTGAACGCGGTCAGCGGCATCCTGGCCCGCGGCGGCACCATCCTCGGCTCGTCCCGGCTGGAGCGCGACCGCTTCCGCGCGGCGTGTGACAACGCCAAGGAGCTGATGGACAAGAGCAGCCTCGACGCGCTCATCCCCATCGGCGGCGAGGGCACGCTGACCGCCGCCCGGATGCTCTCCGACGCGGGCGTCCCGGTGATCGGCGTCCCGAAGACGATCGACAACGACATCTCGTCCACCGACCGCACCTTCGGCTTCGACACGGCCGTCGGCGTCGCGACGGAGGCGATGGACCGCCTCAAGACCACCGCCGAGTCCCACCAGCGCGTCATGGTCGTCGAGGTCATGGGCCGGCACGCGGGCTGGATCGCGCTGGAGTCCGGCATGGCCGGCGGCGCCCACGGCATCTGCCTGCCCGAGCGCCCCTTCGACCCGGCCGACCTGGTCAAGATGGTCGAGGAGCGGTTCTCGCGCGGCAAGAAGTTCGCCGTCATCTGCGTCGCCGAGGGCGCGCACCCGCAGGACGGCACGATGGACTACGGCAAGGGCGCCATCGACCAGTTCGGCCACGAGCGCTTCCAGGGCATCGGCACCGCGCTCGCCTACGAGCTGGAGTCGCGCCTCGGCAAGGAGGCCCGCCCGGTCATCCTCGGCCACGTGCAGCGCGGCGGCACCCCGACCGCGTACGACCGCGTGCTCGCCACCCGCTTCGGCTGGCACGCCGTGGAGGCCGCGCACCGCGCCGACTACGGCCGGATGACCGCGCTGCGCGGCACCGACATCACGATGGTGCCGCTCGCCGAGGCCGTCACCGAGCTGAAGACGGTGCCGAAGGACCGGATGGACGAGGCCGAGTCGGTCTTCTAGGGCGCCTGCGCTCACGGATGGCGGATCCTGGACCAGAACTCGTCCAGGATCCGCTCCATGAAGTCCCGCCCGGCGTCCCCCGACCCGGCCGAGGCACCGCCGCCCCAGCTCAGCGTCGCGGCCATCAGCGCCTGGTACTCCAGGTGCATCTCGTGCAGCACGTCCTCCAGCTCCCGCCTGGTGACGGGGATCAGCCGGCTCAGCGGCTTGGTGTACGCCTGCCAGCGCGTCGTCGCCGCCCGGCGCAGCAGCTCCGCCAGCTGCCCGTCCCGCCCGGTGACCGTCGCGAAGGCGCGTGGGGCCAGCCGCAGCACCTCGGCCAGCGCCGACGACTGCCGCTCATTGCCCCGCCAGTCGCCCGTCTCCTCCATCCGCAGATACGAGTGGATCTCCAGGCCCACGAACCGCGCCACGTCCTCCGGGGCGAGCCCGAGCGCGAGCCGGTGCTCCCGCAGCGTGCGTGGCGCGCCGATGAGTTCACCCGGGGAGCACCACAACGCCCCGGCCAGCGCGGTCAGTTCACCGGCCGTCGGGGTCGCGTCGCCGTGCTCCCAGGCGATGATGGTCTCGGGGGTGATGTGCGCCAGCCCGTAGGAGGCGCGCATCCCGTAGGCGACATGGCCCGGGGCCATGCCCAGCGCCTCACGGAGGCGGCGGGCGGCGAGGGCGTTGAACGGCGGGGTCGGCTGGTTCGCCGGAGCCTTGTGCTGCACGGCCACAAAGTAGGGGGCGAACGCCCGCTTGGCTACGGTGCGTTCGTCCTCCGTAACATATCGTAGGAACGTACAGGTGTCGCGTGGTGCGCCGGACGGGGATCATCCCTTCACCGCGCCGCCGAGCGCGAAGCCGCCGCCGAACCGCCGCGACACCAGGACGTAGAGCAGGATCACCGGCGTCGAGTAGATGATCGAGAACGCGGCGAGCTGACCGTAGACGACCGTCCCGCGGTTGCCGAAGAAGTCGTTGATGCTCACCGACGCCGGCATCTGGTCGGGGGAGAGCAGCAGCATGAACGGGACGAAGAAGTTCCCCCACATCATGGCGAAGCAGAAGACGGTGACGACGGCGACGCCGGGCCCCATCAGCGGCAGCACGATCCGCAGCAGGGACTGGAAGGTGCCCGCTCCGTCGGTCCAGGCCGCCTCCTCCAGCTCCTTCGGCACACCGTCCATGAAGTTCTTCATCAGCCAGATGGCGAAAGGGAGTTGGGACGCGGCGAAGAAGTAGATCGTGCCCGCCATCGTGTCGATCAGGTTCACCTGCACGAACAGCGCGTACACCGGCACCATGACCGCCGTGATCGGCAGACACGTCGCGAACAGGATGGTCGTCAGATAGGGGTTGTTGAGCCGCGAGCGGTAGCGCGAGAGCGGATACGCGGCGAGCGCCGCGCACGCCACCGTCAGGGCCGTCGCTCCGCCGCACAGGATCAGGCTGTTGAGCAGCGGCGTGAAGGTGATGTCCGGGGTGAGGACGGCGTCGAAGTTGCGATACGTGGCGTGCGCGGGCCACTTCACCCGCAGGTTGGCGTCCGCGTCGAGCGAGGACAGGACCACCCAGGCGAGCGGCAGCCCGAAGGCGACGAGGACGAGAACCAGGGCCGTGTCGGCGGTGAGCCGGTTGCGGGTGGAGCGGCGGGTCACGGGCGCCTCCGTCTCACGGCTCTGAGCGCAACAGGCGCATGTAGACGACCGAGAACAGGGAGCCGACGACCAGCAGGAGCAGGGCGACCGCGGTGCCGTAGCCGATCATGCTCTTCTGGAACGCCTGCTCGTACATGAACAGCGGGAGCGTCTGGCTGTGGTTGCTCGGCCCGCCCCGGGTCATCACCCAGATCAGGCCGAACACGGACAGGGTCTGCAAGGTGTTCAGCATCAGGTTCGTGCCGATGGAGCGCCGGATCATCGGCAGCGTGACGTGCCAGAGCCGCTGCCAGGCGTTCGCACCGTCGACCTCGGCGGCCTCGGTGATCTCGGCCGGGATCTCGTCGAGCGCCGCCGAGTAGACGAGCATCGAGAACGCGGTGCCGCGCCACACGTTCGCGAACGACACCGCCAGGATCGGCAGCGTGAACAGCCAGTTCTGGGAGGGGAGTCCGAGCTGGTCGAGGATCGCGTTGAGCGTGCCCTCGCGGCGGAAGAACGCGTACAGCAGGAACCCCGCGACCACCTCCGGCAGCACCCAGGCCGTGACGACGACCGCGCCGGTCACGGTCCGCACCGGTTTCGAGGCGCGCTTCATCAGTGCCGCGAGGGCCAGGCCCAGGGTGTTCTGGCCCACGACCGACGACAGGAACGTGAAGACGAGGGTGAGCCTGACGGCGTTCAGGAACGCGGGGTCGTGGAAGGCAGCCGTGAAGTTGTCGAATCCGACGAAGGACGAGTCGGCCTGGCCGGTGAGCTGGAGGTCGGTGAAGGCGATGTAGACGCAGTAGGCGATGGGGCCGGCCAGGAAGAGGGCCATGACGATGGTGGCCGGGGCCAGGGGGAGGGACCGGAGCAGGGTTCGGGGCGCGGTGCGGACGGCCGCCTGTTCCCTCACGGCTTGCTGACGACCTTCCCGTCCGCCGCCGTCTTCAGCTGGTCGTCGTACGTGGCTGCCGCCTTGTCCACCGAGGCGTCGCCGGTCGTCACGGACTCCATCGCCTCCTGGATCGCCGTCGACACCTTCGGGTACGCGGGGTAGGCGGGCCGGTAGTGGGTCGAACCCACCAGGTCCGTGAAGAACTTGATGCCGGGCTGCGCCTTCACGTAGGCGGGGTCGGCGGCCACGTCCTTGCGGACCGCGATGCCGGAGTTGGCGATGTACCAGCGCCGGGCGTTCTCCTTCGTCTGCATCGTCTTGATGAAGTCGAAGGCGAGGTCCGGGTTGGCGGCCTTGGCGGGGATCGCCCAGGTCCAGCCGCCGGACATGGAGACCTTGCCGGGCGCCTGCCCGTCCTGGGTCGGCATGTGGGCGAGACCCAGTTTCCGCGACCACTCGGGCCAGGCGTGGCCGGCGCCCTCGATCCAGTCCTGCGGGAGCCAGGAGCCGTCGAGGTCGATGCCGATTCTGCCCTTGGGCAGGAGTTCGCCGCGGACGGTGGTGCCGATGTTCGGGTCGAGCGCGTCCGAGACGTCGGGGCCGAGCTTCTCCTTGTAGACGGTCTCGACGAACGACAGGCTGTCCCTGAACGCCTTCGACCCGGCGATCCACTGCTGCGAAGGCTTGTCGTAGAGCGGGTCGGCGGTGCCGTCACCGGTCCCGTACAGCAGCATCTCGAAGCCCTGCATCGTGGACTGCTCGCCGCCCGCCTTGCCGGTGTAGAGGTTCAGCGGGGTGACGCCGGGGACCTTCTTCTTGATGGTGCGGGCGGCGTCGAGGAGTTCGTTCCAGTTCTTCGGCTGCCAGGGCGTCGCGATGCCCGCCTTCTTCAGGACGGCCTTGTCGTACCAGAGGCCACGGGTGTCGGTGCCGTCGGGAACGCCGTACGTCTTGCCGTCCTGGCCCTTCGCGGCGGTCTTCGCGGTGTCGATGAACTGGTCCCAGTCCGCCCATGTGTCCAGGTACTTGTCCAGCGGCCTCAGGTATCCGCTGGTGATGTCGGAGTTGACCAGGAACGTGTCCTCGTAGACGAGGTCGGGCGCCGTTCTGGGGGAGCGGAGCATCTGCTGGAGCTTCGTGTAGTACTCGGCGTCCGGTGCCTTGATCGGGACGAGCTCGACCTTCTTGCCCGGGTTGGCCTTCTCGAACTGCTTCTTCATCGCGGTCAGGTAGGTGTCCGGGACCTTGCTCATGTTGTCCGTGGACTGCTTGTACGAGACCTTCACGGTGTTCGCGTCGCCGCCGGATCCACCGCCGCACGCGGTGAGGGTTCCGGCGGCCAGGAGCAGGGCGGTGGCGGTCAGGAGCGGGGCGGTGGGGCGCACGGGCACGACCTCCTACGGACCGTCGCGGGCTGCGTTGCCGCGCGTGGCTGCCCGTGAACGTACGGTCCGGTTCGTGCAGGGTCAATGGGTGTGCACCGGGCCGTGCGGAGACCCCGGAGTTACGTCAATTACTTAGGTAAGGCTAACCTAAGCTAGTCTTGCGATGGCGCCACAACGTGCCCACCTGTAAAGGAGATTGACGCAGCATGCCTCGATTCACCCCCAGGATCCGTCGTTCCGCCGCCCTCGTGGTGGCCCTCGTCGCGGGCGGCGCGCTGGCCCCCGCCGCGCACGCCGGCAGCGGCACCGCCGCCACGTCCGCCCCGGTCGCCAAAGGCCTCTACCAGTCGGCGTACTCCGAGCGGAACCACGCCCTGTGGACCACGTCGGCCGTGGGCCGCCCGCCGGTGACGACCTCGGCGCTCACCCGCCTGAACCCGGACACCCTCGCCGTCGAGGCGACGTACACGCCGCCCGTCACCGACACCGCCACCGGCGCCGTCGAGGCGGTCTACGGCATCGCCGTCGACGACGAGCACAACACCGTCTGGGTCACCAACACCCGCAACAACAGCGTCGCCGTCTACAGCCAGCGCGACGGCCGTCACCTCGCCACGCTCCCGGACGTCGCGCACGCCCGCGAGATCGTCGTCGACGAGCGGCACGACACGGTGTGGGCCTCCGGCTTCGGCGACGGCAGCCTCGTCGCCTTCGACAGCCGCACCTACAAGGAGAAGAAGCGCGTCACCGTGGACGGCGCCGGGCCGACCGGCCTCGCCGTGAACGAGCGCACCGGCACCGTCTACGCCGCCGACCTCACCAACGACCAGCTCATCGAGGTCACCCGCCGGTCCACCACCCCGCGCCTGATCCCGACCGGCGACGGCCCCATCTCCGTGGCCCTCTCCGCCAACGGCCGCACCGCCTACACCGCCGACAACACGGCCGGCGCCGTCGACGTCATCGACCTCGGCAAGGGCCTCGTCACCAAGTCCGTGCCCACCGGCGCGGGCCCGCTCTCGGTGGCCACCGACACCCGCTCCGGCAAGGTCGTCGCCGTCAACCGCACCGACGCCACGGCCACCGTGGTCGACCCCCGCAAGGGCACCGTCGTCAAGACCGTCCCGACCGGCACCAACCCCAACCACGTCGAGATCGCCCACGGCACCGCATTCGTCGTGGACAAGTCGGCCTCGTCCCCGACGGGCGAAGACACACTGACGCGCTTCCGGGTGAAGTAGGGACCAGCCCGGAACTACAGCGCCCCTGGACGAGCGCAGCTCGCTTCAGGGGCGCGGGGAACTGCGCGAGAAGCGGCCACCGGCCGTCAGCCGACCGACAACCCGACAGGGGCGCGGGGAACTGCGCGACCAGCCACGACGCAACCCGCACCCGACAAGCGGCGCCCCCTACTTCCAGCTGTACACCAGCTCAGGCCGCCCCACCTGCCCGTACTGCGGACTCCGCCCAGCCCGCCCCGACTCCACCAGATGCTCCAGATACCGCCGGGCGGTGATCCGAGAAATCCCCACGGCCTCGGCAGCCGACGCCGCGGTCACCCCATCAGGCGCGGCCTCCCGCAGGACATGCGTCACCCGCTCCAACGTCGGCCCGCTCAACCCCTTCGGCAACGCGGCCGGCGCCGGCGACCGCAGATTGGCCAGCGCCCGGTCCACCTCGTCCTGCCCGGCCGCCTCCCCACTACTGGTCCGGTACTCGGCATACCGCACCAGACGGTCCCGCAGCGTCGCGAAGGTGAACGGCTTCAGCACGTACTGCACCACCCCGAGCGACACCCCCTCCCGCACCACCGCCAGATCCCGCGCCGAGGTCACCGCGATGACATCGGTCTGATGCCCGGCGGCCCGCAACGACCGCGCCAGCGCGAGCCCGTGCCCGTCCGGCAGATGCAGATCGAGCAGGATCAGATCGACGGCGACCCGGTCCAGGGCCCGCCGCGCCTCGGCGGCGGTGTGCGCCCGCGCCACGGTGACGAACCCCGGCACCCGGTCCACGTACATCGTGTGCGCGTCGGCCGCCACCGGATCGTCCTCGACGACCAGGACCCGGATGTCACTCATGAGGTACTGCCTTTCGCATCGGACGTGGTCGCGGAAGCCCGGGGACCCGGCACGCCGAACGGCATCCGCACGGTGAACGCCGCGCCCCCGCCCGCGTCCCGGTCCAGCGCGAGCGTCCCGTGCCCGCGCGCCACAGCCTGCCGTACGAGGGCCAGCCCGAGCCCGCGCCCCCCGGGCCCGGCCGGCTTGGTGGACCAGCCGCGCTCGAACACCGCGTCGGCATGCTCCGGATCGACCCCCGGCCCCGAGTCCGCGACCCGCAGCAACAGCCCGTCCGCCTCCGTACGGGCGGTGACGGTGACCCGTGCCCGCGGCGAACCCTGCGCCGCGTCCACGGCGTTGTCGATGAGATTGCCGAGCACCGTGACGAGATCCCGCGCCGACAGCACCTGCCCGAGCGCCCCGCCGGGCCCCTCCTCGACCTCCTCGACCCGGGTGTCGGCGGAGACGACCAGCTCGACCCCGCGCTCATTGGCCTGCGCCGCCTTGCCGAGCAGCAGCGCGGCGAGCACCGGCTCGCTCACCGCGCCCACCACCTGGTCGGTCAGCGCCTGCGCCAGCTCCAGCTCGGCGGTCGCGAACTCGACGGCCTCGTCGGCGCGGCCCAGCTCGATCAGCGACACCACGGTGTGCAGCCGGTTCGCCGCCTCGTGCGCCTGCGACCGCAGCGCCTGCGTGAACCCGCGCTCGGAGTCCAACTCGCCCATCACCGCCTGGAGTTCGGTGTGATCGCGCAGGGTCACGACGGTGCCGCGCCGCTCCCCGCTGGTGACCGGCGACGTATTGACGACCACGACCCGGTCGGCGGTCAGATGCACCTCGTCGACCCGCGGCTCGGTGGCGAGCAGCGCCCCGGTCAGCGGCGCGGGCAGCCCCAACTCGGCGACGGACCGCCCCACGGCCTCCTCACCGTCACCCACCCCGAGCAGCACCCGCGCCCCGTCGTTCATCAGCGCCACCCGCCGCTGCCCGTCGAGCATCAGCAGCCCTTCGCGCACGGCGTGCAGCGCGGCCTGGTGATAGGCGTGCATCCGGCTCAGCTCACCGGCGTTCATCCCGTGCGTGTGGCGCCGCAGCCGCGCGTTGACGACGTACGTCCCGATGCCGCCGACGATCAGCGCGGCCCCCGCGACCCCGGCCACCGCGAGCACCTGCCCGCGCGCCTGCGCGGTGATCTCGTCGATCGTTATCCCGGCGCTGACCAGGCCGACGACCCGCCGCTGATCGTCGTACACCGGAGTGACCACCCGCACGGACGGCCCGAGCGTCCCGGTGTACGTCTCCGAGAACGTCCGCCCCTTCAGCGCGGGCCCGATGTGCCCGAGGAACCGCTGCCCGATGTACCGGGTCGTGGGATGCGTCCACCGGATCCCGTCCGTGTTCATGATCGTCACGAAGTCGACGCCGGTGTGCTGCTGCACGGCGAGCGCGTACGGCTGCAGCCGCACCGTCGGATTCGCGTCCCCGGTGATGGCGTCCCGCACCGAACCGGCGTCGGCGACCGCCGTCGCGGCGGCCGTCGCCTGCCGCTTCGCCGACGTCTCCGCCTGCCTCTTGTCACTGAGGTACGTGAACAGCGCGCATCCGGCGACCACGGCGGCGACCAGCACGACCTGCATCGCGAAGAGCTGGCCGGCCAGGCTGCGGGGACGGGGAAGACGCAAGGAGCGCATGGCGTCAGTCTGCCCGTCGGTTCAAGCGGGAACTAAATGAACGGAAGGGTGACGGTGCTCACGGCCTGGGAGATAGTCACCGGGATCCGAGCCGCAGGCCGTGAGCCGCACGCAGCCGTGGCCGGGAGCAGCCCAGTACGCCGACGCCGTCGTCAGCAGCCAGGAGGGAACCGTGGCCGAGAACGGGACCGCGACCACCGACCAGACCCCGCAGCCCGCGAAGCCCGCCGCGAAGCGGGACCGCACGCACTACCTGTACATCGCCGTCATCGTGGCGGTCCTCCTCGGCGTCGCCGTCGGCTTCATCTGGCCCGACTTCGCCACGGAGCTCAAGCCCATCGGCACGGGCTTCGTGAACCTGATCAAGATGATGATCTCGCCCATCATCTTCTGCACGATCGTCCTGGGCGTCGGTTCGGTCCGCAAGGCCGCCAAGATCGGCAAGGTGGGCGGCCTCGCCCTCGGCTACTTCATCGTGATGTCGATGGTGGCGCTCGCCATCGGCCTGATCGTCGGCAACATCCTCGACCCCGGCAGCGGCATGCACCTCACCGACGCCACGAAGGACGTCGGCCAGGCGGCGGCCAAGGACGCGAGCGAGGGCCCGGTCGACTTCGTCCTCGGCATCATCCCGACGACCCTGGTCTCCGCCTTCACGGAGGGCGAGGTCCTCCAGACCCTCCTGGTCGCCCTCCTTGTGGGCTTCGCTCTCCAGGCGATGGGCCGGGCCGGCGAGCCGGTGCTGCGCGGCATCGAGCACATCCAGAAGCTCGTCTTCCGCGTCCTCGGCATGATCATGTGGGCCGCCCCGATCGGTGCGTTCGGCGCCATGGCCGCCGTCATCGGCGAAACGGGCGTCGACGCCCTCAAGGCCCTGGCCACCATCATGATCGGCTTCTACGTCACCTGCGCACTGTTCGTCGGCATCGTGCTGGCCGCGATCCTGCGCATGGCGACGGGCTTCAACATCTTCGCCCTGCTGAAGTACCTGGGCCGGGAGTTCCTGCTCATCCTCTCGACCTCCTCCTCGGAGTCGGCGCTGCCGCGCCTGATCGCGAAGATGGAGCACCTCGGAGTGTCCCGCCCGGTCGTCGGCATCACTGTCCCGACCGGCTACTCCTTCAACCTCGACGGCACCATGATCTACCTGACCATGGCGTCCCTCTTCATCGCCGACGCGATGGACCAGCCCATGAGCATCGGCCAGCAGATCGGTCTGCTCCTCTTCATGATGATCGCGTCGAAGGGCGCGGCGGGCGTCTCCGGCTCGGGCATCGCGGTGCTCGCCTCCGGCCTCCAGTCGCACAAGCCGGGCCTGGTCGACGGAGTCGGCCTCATCATCGGCATCGACCGCTTCATGAGCGAGGCCCGCGCCCTGACGAACTTCGCGGGCAATGCGGTGGCTACGTTGCTGATCGGCTGCTGGACCGGAGAGGTGGACCGCGAGCGGGTCAAGCGGGTCCTCGCCGGCGACCTCCCCTTCGACGAACGCACCCTCCTCGACTCCGGCGCCGACGACACCCCGCGCTCGGACGTCCCCGCATCGCGCGACGGCGGGACGAAGGAGCCCGTCGGAGCCTGAGCAACGCTCCGAACACCCCTCTGACCTGCGGCGGGGCCCGTGCGAACACACGCACGGGCCCCGCTTTTGTACTACCGGCGCACGTGGCGTAGAGTCCTGCGAGTTGTCCGGGCCACCACGGCCGAGGGCAGCACCTCAGCCGCTCACGCGGCACCCCAAACACCAGCACGATCTCCCTCCGGGATTGATTTCGGCGCGCCCGAATTCACATTCCACCTCGATTAGTCATCGAAGAGGGAATCCGCTAAAGTCTGGGACGTCGGAACGGCCCAACAGCCGGAAAGGCAAATCCCGCTGACTGGGAATCAGGCCCGAAAGGATCTGATAGAGTCGGACTCGCCGGAAAGCCGAAAGGCCGGAAAGCGAAGCAAGATCCCGAGGAAATCGGCCGGTGAAACGGTCTGATAGAGTCGGAAACACGAAATACCGAAGGGAAGCGCCCGGAGGAAAGCCCGAGAGGGTGAGTACAAAGGAAGCGTCCGTTCCTTGAGAACTCAACAGCGTGCCAAAAATCAACGCCAGATATGTTGATACCCCGTCTCCGGCCATCAGGCTGGGACGAGGTTCCTTTGAAAAAGTCCTGCCGGTCACTGACTGGCAGGCGCACAGCGAG
>NZ_QLLY01000027.1 GCF_003259365.1 Streptomyces sp. PsTaAH-137 | reverse complement strand
CAGTCGAGTCCGCCCTGAGCACCCAGTTCGTCCAGGACCAAGCGATGAAGCTTGGCCCACACGCGAGCCTCGGTCCACACAGTGAACCGGCGAAAGGCGGTCACACCCGACAGGCCGAAGCCGGGAGGCAGTTGGTTCCAGGTGCACCCCGAGGTGGCCACGAAGATGATCGCGGCCAGCACCTCGCGGTCTCCTCGGCGACGATGTCCTCCGCCTTTCGGGCGCTCCGGGGCCGGCGGGACCACCCGTTGGAACAACTCCCACAGATCATCCGGCGCCAACCGTTCGACAAGCGCAGCAGCCATCACCCCAGCCTGCCGCAAGATCACGCCAACTGAAATGGCGTCTTAGGCATGGCTGTACCAGTGTCGCAGACAAATGGCGGTGACCTGGGTTCGTCCCCCTGGGACTCTGTCACCGACGGTCGCCGTCAGTGACCGTCGAGCGGCGTCGGACGGCCCAGGGACGGCAGCAGGGCCCGGACCACGCGTCGTGGTCCGGGCCCTGCCCCGCGCGGTGCCGCCTCGCGGCGGTGGTGCGTCAGCTCTGCGCGGTGTCGTCGTCCGACTGCCCGGTGGCCTCGGCCGCGCCGGTCTTCTCGCGCATCTTGCGCAGCAGCTCGGCCTTCTGGTCGGCCGCGCGCCGGCGGTCGAGGTTGCGGTGCGGTCCGTGGTTCTGCCGTTCGGCGCGCGACTGCTTCTTGCGCTGGCCGCCGCCCTGGCCCACGGGGTTGTTGATGTTCTTGCTGTCGGTCACGGGTTCTCCCGGCGGTGATGTGAAGTGATCTGCGGATTCATCGGTGGTGACGCCGACAGGGCGGGCGTCCCGCAGGCGCCCGCCCCCTCGAACAGCTCGCTCGGCTCAGGCCGAACCGACGAACAGCACCAGCAGCAGCCACACCACCGGCGCCGTCGGCAGCAGGGAGTCGAGGCGGTCCATGATGCCGCCGTGGCCCGGCAGCAGGGTTCCCATGTCCTTGATGCCGAGGTCGCGCTTGATCATGGACTCGCCGAGGTCGCCCAGGGTCGCGCTGGCCGCGACGCAGGCGCCGATCACCAGGCCCTGCCACCAGGTCCCGTCGTCGATCAGGAACTGCATGCACAGGACGCCGGCCACCATCGCGAACAGCACCGCGCCGAAGAGCCCCTCGCGGGTCTTTCCGGGGCTGATGCGCGGTGCCAGCTTGTGCTTGCCGAAGCGCCAGCCGATCGCGTACGCGCCGGTGTCGCTGACCACCGTCAGGATCAGGAAGGTCAGGACCCGCCAGGCCCCGTCGTCCGCGGTGAGCATCATCGCCACGAACGTCGCGAGGAAGGGGACGTAGAAGGCGGCGAAGACCCCGGCCGTCACGTCCTTCAGATAACCGTCGGGCGGCTCGGTCATCCGCCACACCAGGACCGCGAGCGCGGTCAGCGCCATCGCCACCCACGCGCCCTCGGGCCCGCGCACGTACCCGGCGACGACCATCGCCGCGCCGCCGACCGCCAGCGGCACGAGCGGCGCCTTGATGCCCTTGCGCTCGTCGAGACGCGAGGTGAGCTCCCACAGGCCCACCACGACGGCGACCGCTATCACGCCGACGAACACCGCTTTGACGATGAACAGCGACGCGATGATCACGGCACCGAGCCCGACGCCGACCCCTATGGCCGCGCCGAGATCCCGCCCCGCGCTCTTCTTCTGCTGAGGCTGCGGCTGCGGCTCCGGCTCGGACTGCGAGTGAGGTGCTGCGCCGGTCATGGGCTCCTGCGGGGTCTGCGACGACGGCGCCGGCCGCTCGGCCTGCGGGGTCGCCTCGTCGCGGAACAGGGGACCGCTCAGCCGAGCAGCCCCCCGGTCGTCCTGGTGGTCACCGCCACCGGCGGGCACGTCGGGCATATCGGGCACGATGGGCATGGGCCGAGTCTCCTCAACCGCGTGCCGTTCGTACGCGGGACCCGCCGGAGCGTGTCCCTGGTCGTACGAGGGGCCCTGACCGTACGCGGGACCTGCCGGGCCGCGATCCTGATCAGCGGGCCCCCAGTACCCGGGCCCGGTCTGCGGCGCCCCCCAGGAAGAGTCGTTCACGGATTCCTCGAACCTCGATGTTCCGCTCGGCTCAGACTTCGAGCAGCTCGGCTTCCTTGTGCTTGAGCAGCTCGTCCACCTGGGCCACGTACTTGGCGGTGGTGTCGTCCAGCTCCTTCTCGCCGCGACGACCCTCGTCCTCGCCGATCTCGCCGTCCTTGATCGCCTTGTCGATGGCTTCCTTGGCCTTGCGGCGGACGGAACGGATGGACACCTTGCTGTCCTCCGCCTTGCCCTTGGCGACCTTGATGTAGTCGCGGCGGCGCTCCTCGGTGAGCTCGGGGAACGTCACACGAATGATGTTGCCGTCGTTGCTCGGGTTGACGCCCAGGTCCGAGTCACGGATCGCCTGCTCGATGTTGCGCAGGGCGCTCTTGTCGAACGGGGTCACCACGGCCATCCGCGGCTCCGGCACCGAGAAGGAGGCCAGCTGGTTGATCGGCGTCAGCGCGCCGTAGTAGTCGGCCACGATCTTGTTGAACATCGCCGGGTGCGCACGGCCGGTGCGGATCGCGGCGAAGTCCTCCTTGGCGACCACGACGGCCTTCTCCATCTTCTCCTCGGCCTCGAGGAGGGTCTCTTCGATCACCACTTGCTCCTGCGTGTCTTGAGTGAGGCCCGGCGTGCACGGGGGCGGCCGGCTGCGTCGCGTCTGTTGCTTCCCGCACGGTGTGCCCGCGCGGCTTCCTGCGGTGTCCTGCGGTCCTGCGGTGTCCTTGCACGGTGTCCGACCGGCAGGACATTGTCCATCCCCCGCGGGGTGTTGCGGACCTGAGGGTCAGGCGCGGGTGCCCTGCTCGCCCACCAGCGTCCCGATCTTCTCACCCTTGACCGCGCGCGCGATATTGCCCGACGTGAGGAGCTCGAAGACGAGGATCGGGAGCTTGTTGTCACGGCACAGGGTGATGGCGGTCATGTCGGCGACCTTCAGGTCGCGCGTGATGACCTCGCCGTAGCTGAGCGCGTCGAACTTCACGGCCCCGGGGTTGGTCTTCGGGTCCGAGTCGTAGACACCGTCGACACCGTTCTTGCCCATGAGCAGCGCCTCGGCGTCGATCTCCAGGGCGCGCTGCGCGGCGGTGGTGTCGGTGGAGAAGTACGGCATGCCCATGCCGGCACCGAAGATGACGACGCGGCCCTTCTCCAGGTGGCGTACGGCGCGCAGCGGGATGTACGGCTCGGCGACCTGGCCCATCGTGATGGCGGTCTGCACGCGGCTGTCGATGCCCTCCTTCTCCAGGAAGTCCTGGAGGGCCAGGCAGTTCATGACCGTACCGAGCATGCCCATGTAGTCCGAACGGGCCCGGTCCATGCCGCGCTGCTGGAGCTCGGCACCGCGGAAGAAGTTGCCGCCGCCGATGACGACGGCGATCTGGGCCCCGTCGCGGACGACGGCCGCGATCTCACGGGCGATGGCGTGCACCACGTCGGGGTCGACACCCAGACCCCCACCCCCGGCGAACGCCTCACCGGAGAGCTTCAGCAGAAAGCGCCCCGCGCCTTTGCCGTCGTCGCTCTTGTCGCCCTTGTCTGCTGCCTGGGTGCTGGTCATGGATTCTCGCCTCTTCTTGCTTGGCACACATACGAAGAAGGCCATTGCCGATGGGGTGTTTCGCATCCCATGTGCGGCAATGGCCTCCTCGTCACATCTGCGGTCGTCCGGTGCGTACCCGGACGACTGCTGTCGACCCTAGCCGGGTCTCGCGTCGGGCGCGGTACGGACTCAGATGCCGACCTTGATGCGCGAGAAGCGCTTCAGGGTGACACCGGCCTCCTGGAGGACCTTCTCGACCGACTTCTTGTTGTCGAGCGCGTACGGCTGACCGAGGAGGGTGGCCTCCTTGAAGAAGCCGTTGACGCGACCCTCGACGATCTTCGGGAGCGCGGCCTCGGGCTTGCCCTCGGCGCGGGTGGTCTCCTCGGCGACGCGACGCTCGGACTCGACGACCTCGGCCGGGACGTCGTCCTTGGTGAGGTACTTCGGCGCGAAGGCGGCGATGTGCTGCGCAACACCCTTGGCGAGGTCGGCGTCGGCCTTGTCCAGCTCGACCAGGACACCGATCTGCGGGGGCAGGTCGGGCATGGTGCGGTGCATGTAGGCCGTGACGTACGCGCCGGTGAACTGGGCGAAGCGCTCCAGGACGATCTTCTCGCCCAGGGTGGCGTTGGCCTCGTCGACGTACGCCTGGACGGTCTTGCCGGCCTCGATCTCGGAGGCGAGCAGGGCCTCGATGTCGGCGGGCGACGTCTTGGCGATGTGCGCGGCCAGCTCGTTGGCCACGGCCTGGAACTTCTCGCCCTTGGCGACGAAGTCCGTCTCGCACTTCAGCTCGACGATGACACCGGTGGAGTTGTCGTCGGCGATGAGGGAGACGACAGCGCCGTTCTCGGCGGAGCGGCCCTCGCGCTTGGCGACGCCCTTCTGGCCCTTGATGCGCAGCGCCTCGACGGCCTTGTCGACGTTGCCCTCGGCCTCGTCGAGCGCCTTCTTGCAGTCCATCATGCCGGCGCCCGTGAGCTCACGGAGCTTCTTGACGTCAGCGGCGGTGTAGTTCGCCATGATCCTGGTTTTCTCTCTACGAAGTCTGAGTGTCTGACGACGAAAGGTCACGCACGGACGGCCACGGGTGAACGGCGGGGGCCGATGAAGGCCCCCGCCGCGTCACTCATGAAACCGAATTCCGTGCGGGTCAGGCCTGCTCGGCAGCCGGGGCCTCGGCGGCCGGCGCCTCGGCGGCGGGGGCCTCGGCGGCAGCGGCGTCGGCGGCCGGAGCGGCCTCCTCAGCCTTCTCCTCGGCCTTCTCGTCGGCCTTCTTCTCGCCCTCGAGCAGGTCGCGCTCCCACTCGGCGAGCGGCTCGCCCTGGGCCTTCTCGCCCGGCTTCTGGTCGCCCGTGGCGACGCCGGAACGGGCGATGAGGCCCTCGGCGACGGCGTCGGCGATCACGCGGGTGAGCAGGGTGACGGAGCGGATCGCGTCGTCGTTGCCCGGGATCTTGTAGTCGACCTCGTCGGGGTCACAGTTCGTGTCGAGGATCGCGACGACCGGGATGTTGAGCTTCCGGGCCTCGCCGACAGCGATGTGCTCCTTCTTGGTGTCCACGATCCAGACGGCGCTGGGAACCTTGGACATCTCGCGGATACCGCCGAGGGTCTTCTCCAGCTTGGCCTTCTCGCGCGAGAGCACGAGAAGCTCCTTCTTGGTGAGACCGGACGCGGCGACGTCCTCGAAGTCGATCTGCTCGAGCTCCTTGAGGCGCTGCAGACGCTTGTAGACGGTCGAGAAGTTGGTGAGCATGCCGCCCAGCCAGCGCTGGTTCACGTAGGGCATGCCGACGCGGGTGGCCTGCTCGGCGATGGCCTCCTGCGCCTGCTTCTTCGTGCCGACGAACATGACCGTGCCGCCGTGGGCGACGGTCTCCTTGACGAACTCGTAGGCGCGGTCGATGTACGACAGCGACTGGAGCAGGTCGATGATGTAGATGCCGTTGCGCTCCGTGAAGATGAAGCGCTTCATCTTCGGGTTCCAACGACGGGTCTGGTGACCGAAGTGGACGCCGCTCTCCAGCAGCTCCCGCATCGTGACGACGGCCATGGCCGTACTCCTCTGAGTGTTCTCGGTTGTTTCCTGACGTCCCGAGCGCGCCTGCCTCGTGCGTGAGCACGGGACCGAAAGGCGCTGACACGAACCGGTGACGGCTCGGTGTCGGGGCGTGCGAAGTCGATCCGGTGGCCCGGATCGCCACATGAAGTGTACGGGACCCTGGAGGTACCGGGTGACGCCGCTGTCCACAACCGCCCGGTAGTCCACGTTTCCCGGCCAAGATCCCCCGGGACGAGCGCGGGCGCGGATCATCTCAGCCATGCGACGACTACTGTGCGTGATGTTTCTGCTGGCGGCGCTGTCCGTCGGAACCCCGGTGCACGCAGCCGATCTCTGGCCGGTGGGCGACCGACCCGCGGTGGTACGGGCCTGGTCCCCACCGGCGTCGGCCTACGGCCCGGGCCACCGCGGCGTGGACCTCGCGGCCCCGATCGGTGCCCCGGTGCGCGCCCAGGCCGCCGGCCGGGTCTCCTTCGCGGGCCGGGTGGCGGGCCGGGGCGTTGTCTCGGTGGAACTGACGGGCACCGGGGATCCGCCCCTGCGCACGACGTACGAGCCGGTGGCGGCGACGGTGCACAAGAACGTCGAGGTCACCCCCGGCACCATGCTCGGCACCCTGGAACTCCCCACGGGCCACTGCCCACCGACCGCCCCGTCGTGCCTGCACTGGGGCCTGATCAGGGGCGACACGTACCTGGACCCACTGTCCCTACTCTCCCCGTCCGCAACACGACGCCTCCCGCCACGCCTGCTGCCGGTATGGGGCATCGCCCCCGCGCCATTCTGGAACGGGGAGCCGCTCCCGACTCCCCCGCTCGTCTGGTCACAGACAACCCGGCTCGGCCCGCCTGCCTGGGGCAACCCGCCACCATCAGCGACCCTGCCGAGCCCGCCCGCCTGGGGCAATCCGCCGACAGCAACGATCCCACCCGGTCCGCCCGCCTAAGGCAACCGCCACCACTGACGACCCGGCCCAGCCCACCCGCCTTGGGCAACCCGCCGACAGCAACAATCCCGCCCGGTCCGCCCGCCTAGGACAACCGCCACCACCGAGGCCCCGGCCCAGCCCACCCGCCTTGGGCAATCTGCCGCCTGGGGCGGCAGGGTGGGCAAGGCGGCACCCCGGCGCGGGGTGAGCGCTCCGGGCACGGCCCCACCACGACCTGCCGGGCGCGGGACGACCACTCCGGGGGGGGCCGAGAAACGGCCGACATGGTGCGGGGTACGCCCTCCAAAAACGGGCCCCGCCACGACCACCCCGGCGCGGAAGCGCACAGCGGGCGTCAGCCCTGAACCCCCCGCAGCACCATGGCCACGGCAGCATCCACGATCGCACCCGGCTCCTCGGCGGCCCCGAGCTCGATCCGCCGCACCGCCGCATCGACAACCCCCTGCACCAGCATCGCCGCCAGCCGCGGCTGCCCGTGCCCCATCTCCCCGAGCGCCTCGACGATCATCGCGACGAGCCCCCCGTGCGCGGCCCGGATCTTCTCCCGGGCCCCGGCGTCCAGCTCACTCGCGGAGATGGCGACGACAGCCCGGTGCCGCCGGTCCCCGACCAGCGCCAGCTGCTCCCGCACATACGCCTCGACCTTGCCCTCGGGCGTCGCGGCCCGGGCCATCCCGGCCTCGACCTCGGCGGCCCACACCGGGAAGTCGACGGCGCACAGCTCCTCGACCACGGCCGCGCGGGACTTGAAGTACTCGTACACGGACGACCGCGCGAGCCCCGTCCGCTCCGCGAGCGCGGGGAACGTCAGCGCCTCCGTCCCACCCTCGGACAGCAGGGAACGCGCGGCATCCAGAAGAGCCGCGCGCTGCATCGACCGGTGCTCGGCCACAGAGGCCGCTCGAATCCTTGGCACACATCCACTGTACGGACGCGCCGCCCACTACGGGAGCCTCAGCGGCCACGGCTGCCGGTCACCGGGGCATGCGGCGGCCGTCACCCACGGCACGGCAGGGACGATTCGCCAGCGCCGGCCACCCGAAGATCCTCAGCGTCCGAAACTCGCCAGTTTCGCGCGCAGCTGCAGTACCGACTTCGTGTGGATCTGGCTGACCCGGCTCTCCGTCACGCCCAGCACGTTGCCGATCTCGGCGAGGGTGAGCCCCTCGTAGTAGTAGAGCGTGACGACGGTCTTCTCCCGCTCGGGCAGCGTATTGATCGCCCGTGCCAGAAGCCGCCGCAGCTCACGGTCCTCGGCGACCTCCACCGGATTGTCGGCGGCCTGGTCCTCCAGGGTGTCCATGAGGCTGAGCCGGTCGCCACCCTCGCCCCCGACATGCAGCAACTCCTCCAGCGCCACCACGTTCGCCAGCGACAACTGGCTGAAAACGGCGTGCAGTTCCTCCAGCGCGACGCCCATCTCCTCGGCCACCTCGCTCTCCGAGGGAGAGCGCCGCAGTTTGGCCTCCAGCGTGGCGTAGGCCCGCTCCACATTGCGTGCCTTCTGCCGCACGGAGCGGGGGATCCAGTCCAGGGCCCGCAGTTCGTCGATCATGGCGCCGCGGATCCGGGTGATCGCGTACGTCTCGAACTTGATCTCCCGCTCGATGTCGAACTTCTCGATCGCGTCGATCAGCCCGAACACCCCGGACGAGACGAAGTCGGCCTGCTCGACATTGGGCGGCAGTCCGACGCTCACCCGGCCCGCGACGTACTTCACCAGCGGCGAGTAGTGCAGGATCAACTGCTCCCGCAGGCGCTCGTCGCCCGTCGCCTTGTACGACCTCCACAGCTCATCGAGCGAGGAGGGGGCCGGTGGCCGCACGCTGGAGCCGCGGGCTGCGGGGGGAACCGCCGCCCGGTCGGATCCGGAGGTGTGCTGTGGCATGCGCCGCCTTGTGCCGTTCTGCTGCTTGCCGAGTGACTCGGAGAGGGTGCCCCGGGTCTGGGCCGGAGCCTGGACCTGTGCGCCCGTGGTCCGGGTCGTGGGAGCCGCTGGGATCTTTTTGCTGGTGAAGATGGAGTGTTGCCCGTCTAGTGATGACTGGTACCGAGCTGCCTGCCTGATTACGGATTGAGGTGACGAAACCCGAATCCTGGTGAGCGTAGCGTGACTGCGGCGTCGCAGTGTGCGAAGGGGCGGGGGTCATACGCGCGCAGATACGTTCCCTTGGGGGACTTGCGCGGACGGTTCCGGTACCGAACGCGATCGGGACAGAGCGTCAACTACCGGAATTGCCAAGGTCATCGAGGGGTCATCCGGACGGCGCAACACCGTGGGTCAGGATCCGCCTCCGTCCGCCGAGACCGACCGAATCGCCTGGCGTGTCAACTTCCAGCCGTCGCCGTGTCGTTCGACGAACCCCAACGAGCGCAGTTCGTACAACCGACCGGTCGTGTCGTCGTCGGTCGCACCGGCCTCCCGGGCGACCTCGGCGAGCGTCCGGGTCCCGCGCGCCGGCAGCGCCGCGAGTACGCGCGCGGTGGCCGGGGCCAGCAGGTCGCGCGGCACCACGGGTCCGCGTCGCTCCGGGGCGAGCTCCCCCATCTCACCGACCAGCTCGACGACTTCCTCGGCGTCCGTCACCAGCACCCCCTCCCTGCGCAACAGTTCGTGGACCCCGGCGGAGACGGCGCTGGTCGCGGGGCCCGGCACCCCCATCACATGCCGCCCCGTGCGCAGCGCCCAGCGCGCCGTGCCGAGCGCTCCGCTGCGGTAGGCCGCCTCGACGACGACCGTGCCGCGGGTGAGTGCGGCGATCACCCGGTTCCGCAGAATGAAGCGGCTGGGCGTGGGGTGAGCCCCGGGCGGCAACTCACCCACCACAAGACCCTGTTCCGCGACCCGGTCGATCAACTGCTCGTGTCCGCGCGGATAGGTGCGGTCGATGCCGCAGGCGAGGACCGCCACCGTGGCCCCGGTGGCGCCGAGGGCTCCGCGATGGGCCGCGGCGTCGATCCCGTACGCACCGCCCGACACGACCACCCAGCCGCGCTCGGCGAGCCCGGCGCCGAGGCTCGCGCCCATCCGCACCCCGTAGTCCGTGCAGGCCCGCGCGCCCACGACGGCCACCGAGCGCAGCGCCCACATCCGCAGGGACGGGCCGCCGCGCACCCACAGCCCGAGGGGCCGCGCGTCCCCCAGGTCGTCCAGCTGTCCCGGCCACTCGGGGTCCCCCGGGCACACGAAGCGCGCCCCGAGCCGGCCGGCCCGTGTCAGGTCGAGCTCCGCGGGCGGCGCTTCCCTGGCCCGCGCGACCAGGCCCGCCCAGCGCGCCTCGCGCACCCCGGGCAGCGCCGGATCCGCCGCCCCCTCGTCGGCCTCGTCGATGCGCCGGACCGTCTCCACCGCCCCGAACTCCCGCAGCCACCGACCGGCCGGTTCCCAGCCCGGCTCGACGATCCGGGTCAGCCGGGCCCGCGCGAGCCGCACCTCGTCCGGGACGCTCCGCCCGGTCATGTGCCGGACCCGATCGTCATGGGCGCCCCGCGCGAGATGCCGGTCCGCAGTTGCAGCGCGAGCGCCACGTCCTGTGCGCAGGGCCGGTCGCGTCCGCCGAGATCGGCCACGGTCCAGGCCACCCGCAGCACCCGGTCGAGCCCGCGTGCGGTCAGGAAGCCGCGCTCCAGGTCCAGTTCGGCCTCGTCCAGGGCGCCCGGGGCGGCCGGCCACCGGGTGCGCAGCGCGTGCCCCGGGACTTCGCTGTTGGTCCGCCACGGCGACTCCGCGAAGCGGGCCCCCGCCCGCTCCCTCGCCAGGCGCACCCGGTCGGCGACGACCTGGGTGGAGTCGCCGCGCGGCCCGTACCCCGCCAGTTCGTTGCGCGTGACGGGGTCCACCTCGACGCGCAGGTCGACCCGGTCGAGCAGCGGTCCGGAGAGCCGGGACTGATACCGCCGGACCATGGCCGGCGGGCAGTCGCACTCGCCGCCGTGGACCCGGAACTGCCCACAAGGACAAGGGTTCGCGGCGAGGGCCATCAGGAAGCGGGCGGGCAACCGCACCACTCCCGCGCTGCGGGCGATGACGACATGCCCCGCCTCCAGCGGCTGCCGCAGGGCATCGAGCGCCTGCCCGCTGAACTCCGGCGCCTCGTCCAGAAAGAGCACCCCGCGGTGGGACAACGAGACGGCCCCCGGCCGTGCCGTCCCCGGACCGCCGCCGACGAGGGACTGCATGGTCGCCGAGTGGTGCGGCGCGCAGTACGGCGCGACGTCGATCATCGACGTGCCCGGTGGCAGCATGCCCGCCACCGAGTGGATCGCGGTGACCTCCAGGGACTCCTCGCGGGTGAGCCGGGGCAGGATCGCGGGCAGTCGCTCGGCGAGCATGGTCTTGCCCGCGCCCGGCGGCCCGGACAGCATCACGTGGTGGCCGCCCGCGGCGGCGACCTCGATCGCGGTGCGGGCCGACAGCTGTCCGACGACATCGGCGAGATCGAGACCCGGCCCGTCGTGCGGCTGGCCGCCGATCCCGGTGCCCGCCCCGCTGCCGGGCATGCTCAGTCCGGCCAGCATGGGATCGGGGCGGCCGTGCGTCTCCGGCTCCTCGTCCGGCACCGGCTCGTCCGCGAGGACCGCGATGAGCTGGCGCAGGCTGCGCACGCCGAGGACGGAGATGCCCGGCACGAGCGCGGCCTCGCCCGCCGTGGACTCCGGGACCACCACCTGCTCGTAGCCCGCGTCGGCCGCGGCGAGCACGGCCGGGAGCACCCCGCGCACCGGCCGCACCCGTCCGTCGAGCCCCAGCTCCCCGATCATCACGATGTCGGAGAGGACCCGCGGGTCGATCCGCTCGGCTGCACCGAGTACGGCGCAAGCGACAGCAAGATCAAAGCCCGAGCCGCTCTTCGGCACGGACGCCGGACTGAGCCCCACGGTGAGCTTCTTCTGCGGCCAGTCCGCCCCGGAGTTGACCACGGCGGCCCTGACCCGGTCCCGGCTCTCCACCAGGCTCTTGTCGGGCAGCCCCACCAGCGTGAAGGCGGCGACCCCCGGCTCCAGGTCGGCCTGCACCTCGACGACGACGCCCTCGACACCCACCAGGGCCACGGAACACGTACGCGCGAATCCCATCAGGACACCCCCCGCACATGCTCGACGCGGGGCGCTCCGCGCTCCGGCAGCAGGACACCGACGAGATCGATGCGCACCCCGCCGGGTGGCGCCCCGCCGTGCTCCTGCACCCACCGCTCGGCGAGATCCCGCAGCCGCCGCGCCTTGACCGGCGTGATGGAGGCCATCGGGTCCTCGAAGGGGCTGCCCCGGCCTGATCCGCCCACGGCCCGGCGGGTCTTGACCTCGCACACGACGACGGCGTCGCCGTCCCGCGCCACGATGTCGATCTCGCCCGACCGGCCCGCACGCCAATTGCGTGCGAGCACCGTCATCCCGGCCTCGGCCAGCCGCCTCGCGGCCAGATCCTCGCCGTACTTTCCCAGTGCGCTCTGTGCGTTCACGTCGGCACCACCTCCGACGCCCACGCTGAGGCAGCGGCGACGATGAAGTGGATCTTGGTGAACTACCGGCAGGTTGTGGAAAACCCCGTCACCCGCAGGACGGGCAGCCGGTCGGACTCAGCTCCCCGGAAGCTCCAGGTCGCTCTTGTTCAGCTCCTCGATATTCACGTCCTTGAACGTGAGCACACGGACCTGCTTCACGAACCTGGCGGGCCGGTACATGTCCCACACCCAGGCGTCCGCCATCGACACCTCGAAGAACACCTCACCCTGGACCGAGTGCACCTGCATCTCGTAGTCGTTGGTGAGGTAAAAACGCCGCTCAGTCTCGATCACATATTTGAACAGACCGACGACGTCGCGGTACTCCCGGTAGAGCTTCAGCTCCATCTCGGTCTCGTACTTCTCGAGGTCCTCGGCGCTCATGGCATGTTCCCCTTCAGCCGTGCGTCCCCCTATTGTGCGCCAGTCTCTGGGGCCTCTAGACGATTTCCGTGTCGAGGACCAGCGGCCGGCTCGGGGGACCTTCGTCGAGCAGCCGGTTCAGCAGCTCGGCGAGTCTGGTCGGATACACCGTCTCATGCGCTTCGGTCAGTTCCCGGTACGTCCACCAGCGTGCTCCGACGACGCTGCGTCGTTCCAGGTCGGTCAGGCCCGATTCATTGATCATCGATCCCGCGTCCGAGGGCACCGGACGGCGGGTGCGGGCCAGGAAGTACCACTCGTCCTGATCCCAGCGCCGCCCGTCGAACGGGAAGGAGCACGAGCGCTGCCACAGCACCGGGCCCAGCTCGACGTCCGTCACGCCGGTCTCCTCGGCGAGTTCCCGCAGCGCCGCCTGCTCGCGCGTCTCGTCGCCCTCCAGGCCGCCGCCCGGGGTGAACCACCAGTCGTTCGCCGGGTCGTCCGGCTCGTGCCCGTGCAGCAGCAGAATGCGGTTCTCCGGGTCGAGCAGCACGACCCGGGCCACCTTGCGCAGTCCGTCGCCCGGCTCAGGCACGTACCGGCTCCGTACGGGGGGTCCGCGAGCGCCGCGAGCGCTTCGAGATCGGGCCGTACGCGGCCCCGCCCAGCACCAGCACCGCGCCGCCCACCACCGCGTACACCATCCACTTCAGCGGTCCGGGCTGCGAGATGCCGCCGGGCATCGCCTCGAAGCCGGTGGGCTTGGCCAGCATGCCGTTCAGGGGCCAGGCCACGGCGTCCACCCGGGCCTGTACGGCGCCGCGCTCCACCGAGCCGTTCTCCGAGTCGCCGAGGTGGACGCTGGAGTCCAGGGAGCCGCTGCGCTCGTCACCGAGCAGGAAGAGCCGGCCCTTGGGCACCGTCGTGGTCTTGATGCCGGTGAGCGAGGCGTTCTTGCCGGACGGCAGATACCGTTCGTCGATCTTCTTGCCGTTGACGGTCAGCTTGCCGTCGGTGCAGCAGGCGACCTTGTCGCCGCCGATCCCGACGACCCGCTTCACCATCGGCATGTCGCCCCAGGTGGCCTCCTGGAAGACGACGACGTCACCACGCTTGACCACGCTGCCGTCGATCCGCTGCGCGAGGACCCGGTCGCCCGCGCCGATCGTCGGCGTCATCGAGTCGGTGGGCACCGTGTACGGCTGGTACACGAAGGCACCCCACACGAATCCGCCGAGGAACAGCACACAGCCGAGGGCCACGGCTATGCCCGACAGCATGCTGCCGGCCTTGCCGTGGCCCTCGTCCGTACGACGTGTCCTGCTCATCCCAGTTGCTCCCCAGCGTCGGAGAAATCGACCTCGCGGCCCGGCCCCGCAATGGCGCGGACCACGGAAGATCGGCGATCTGGGACGGCACCCTACCCGGCGGTACCGGTCGCAGAAACCCTGGTGTTCCCCTCGGTAAGGCCCTTGTTGATCTTGCGCCTGCGCCAGATCACCAGCGGCACCGCGCCCGCGAGACCGAGCGCGCCCGGAGCCGCGCTCGCCGCCGCGTTGATACCGGACTGGTCGAAGGTGTCCGGGACGGGCAGCGTGGACCAGTGGGTGGGCGGCCAGGCGACGACGATCGCGCGGCCCACGACGTTGTCCACCGGGACGAAGCCGTCGTTCTTGTCGTTCTGGTGGTAGCGGGAGTCCATGGAGTCCTGGCGGTGGTCACCCATGACCCAAACTTTGCCCGCGGGTACCTTCACCTTGAACGTTCCGCCCGCGTTGTCCGCGCTGCACGGGGTGTTGCCCGCGTAGACGTACGACGACTCGTCGAGCGCCTTGCCGTTCACCTTGAGCGGGCCCGTGCCATTGCACTCGACGGTGTCGCCCGCGACACCGATGACGCGCTTGATGAGGTCCTTCTCGTCGGCGGACGGCATCAGACCGACCCAGCTCAGCACCTGCTGGATCGCGTTCGGATCCGCGGTCGGCTCGCCCTCCAGCCAGTCGGCCGGGTCGTGGAAGACGATGACCTCGCCACGGTCGGGCTTCGAGCCGAACCAGGGCGTGAGCTTGTCGACGAGCACCCGGTCGCCGATCTTCAGCGTGTTCTCCATGGACGCCGACGGGATCGAGAACGCCTGGACCAGGAACGTCTTGATCAGCAGGGCCAGGACCAGCGCGATACCGATGAGGAGCGGCAGCTCCTTCCAGAAGGAGCGGGGCTTCTTCTGCTGCCTGCCGGTGTCGTCACCGCCTCCGGTATCCGCCTGCACACCCTCACCGGCTGCGGGCCCCTGGTCCGTCACGGCCGGATTCGCCGCGTCGTCGGATCGCCCGGGCTGCTCTTCGGGCCCCTGCCCTGACCGTGCGCCGACCGCCAAGTCCCCCACATCCACTCCTCACTCCGTGCCGCTGCCTGATCCCTACGCGATGCAGGCCCACCACTCCCATAACGAGCGGGAGTTCCGCAGGGGTCGGGAGGGGGATCATTCCGTCCGAATCCGATGCGTTCGAACTCATGACGGCGCTGTTCGTGGTGGCCACCTTATGCGACGCGCCGGACGCGGCGGTCGATCCGTCACCTTGCGCGTCGGCCACGGCGGAGAACGTCTCGGGCTCGCCCAGGGTGGTCCAGTTGCCGATCGGCCAGACGATGGCGCGGGCCCGGCCGACCACCGAATCCTCGGAGACCGTGCCGTGGTAGGCCTCGGTGAGGTGATAGCGGGAGTCCGCCGAGTTGGCGCGGTGATCCCCCATGACGAACAGCCGGCCTTCGGGAACCTTCACCGAAAAATCGAACTTCGAGGGGGCGTTGCCGGGGTGGATGTACGAAGTCTCGTTCAGCGGCGTCCCGTTCACGGTGACGCGGCCCTGCTTGTCGCAGCACTTCACGGTGTCGCCGCCGACCCCGACGACCCGCTTGATCAGATCGCGGTCGTTGTCGGAGGGCAGCAGCCCGATCCAGGTCAGCCCCTCCTTGACCTGCTTGACGCCGACCGGCGGGTCCTTCTTCTGGCCGGCCTCCGCCGTCAGCCACCTGCCGGGGTCCTTGAAGACGACGACATCACCGCGGTGCGTCTCGGCGCCGAACCACGGGGTGAGCTTGTCCACCACGACCCGGTCGCCGATCTTGATCGTCTGCTCCATGGAGCCGGACGGGATCACGAAGGCCTGGACGAGGAACGTCTTGAGGACCAGGGCTATGAGCAGGGCCACGCCTATGAGGAGCGGTATCTCCTTGATGGCCGAGCGCCTGCGCCTGCGCTTCACCTTGCGCGCGAGCTTGCGCCGCTCCGCGCGCCCCGGGTGCGCGGGCCCGCTGGTGGGCCTGCTCCCGGTGGGCAGCAACTCGTCGCCCTCGCCGCCGCGCCCCCTGCCCCGCCTACCCATGCGAGCCGCCGGGTGCGGGCACGCGCGCGTAGACGTCAGGACGGGCCAGGGAGCGCCAGTGCCCGGTCGGCCAGGCGACCCATTCGGCCTTGCCGATCACATGGTCGAGCGGGAGGAAACCGCCGCCGGGCGCCCCCAGGAGTTCCCGGGAGTCCCGGGAGTCGCCGCGGTGGTCGCCGAGCAGGAAGAGGGTCCCGTCGGGGACCTTGATGTCGAACGACACCTCGGAGGGCGCGTCTCCGGCGTACAGCAGGGAGCGCTCGTCCACGGGTTGCCCGTTCACCTCGATCCTCCCCCTGCTGTCGCAGCAGACCACGTGGTCTCCCCCCACACCCACGACCCGCTTGATGTAGTCGGCCTCACCGAAGTACCCGTCGCCGTCGAAGACGATCACGTCGCCGCGCTCCGGTTCGGCACCGAAACGGTACGCCAACTTATTTACGAGAACGCGGTCCCCGACCCTCAATGTGGACTCCATGGAGCCGCTGGGGATCTGGAACGGCTGCATCACCAGGACGCTGAAGGCGAGCAGGAGCGCCAGGCAGCTGAGCACCGCGAGCGTCACGCGGCCGCCGGGCAGCCAGGCGGCGACCGCGTCGACGCCCCGGGACAGGGCGTTCCGGGAACGCAAAGAGGAGCGCGACCGGTCCTCCTCGCCCTCCGGGGTGTGTTCCGCGGGCTGGGAGGAGCGGTCGCGCTCCACGTGCTGTGCTTCGGTGTCCATCGAGGCCAGATGCTATCCGGCGACGCGACGACCCCGAACGCGAGATCAGTTCTCGCGCTTCTCCTTGATCTTCGCGGCCTTGCCGCGGAGCTCGCGCAGGTAGTAAAGCTTGGCGCGACGGACGTCACCCTTGGTGACGAGCTCGATCTTCTCGACGATCGGGGTGTGGACCGGGAAGGTGCGCTCCACACCGACGGAGAAGGAGACCTTGCGGACCGTGAAGGTCTCGCGGACACCGGCGCCCTGGCGGCGGATGACTACGCCCTTGAACTGCTGCACACGGGAGCGGTTGCCCTCGATGACGCGGACGTGGACGTTGACGGTGTCACCCGGGCGGAAGGCCGGGACGTCGCTGCGCAGCGACGCGGCGTCGACGGAGTCGAGCAGGTGAGACATGATCGTCTGCTTTCTTCGCCGATGCCACAGGTCATCGGCGGGAGGTATGCGATGAGTTTCGGTAGCTGATCGCGTCGGGCCTTGCGTCGTTCCCCCTGTGGCAGGGGCGCAGGTCGGACGTACAGCAGCGGCCTATTCTTCCACGGCCCCGGGCATTGGCCCAAATCGTCCGTCGGGGCCCGGGCCCCAGCCCAGGATCGAGAGCATTTCGCGGTCCTTCTTGTCGAAGGCCTTGGGGTCGGTGCGCTCGATCAGGTCGGGGCGGTGGCGCACGGTGCGGCGCAGCGCCTCGTCCCGCCGCCAGCGGGCGATCTTGCCGTGGTGGCCGCTGAGCAGCACGTCGGGGATGTCCCGGCCGCGCCACTCGGGCGGCTTGGTGTAGACGGGGCCTTCGAGGAGGTTCGCCATGTCGCCCGGCGCGAAGGAGTCGTCCTGGTGCGAGGCCGCGTTGCCGAGGACGCCGGGCAGCAGGCGCGCGACGGCCTCCGTGACGACCAGGACGGCCGCTTCCCCGCCCGCGAGGACGTAGTCGCCGATGGAGACCTCGTAGACCGGCATACGGGTCGCGTACTCGTCGATGACGCGGCGGTCGATGCCCTCGTAGCGCGCGGGCGTGAAGACCAGCCAGGGGCGCTCGGAGAGCTCGACGGCGAGTTCCTGGGTGAAGGGGCGCCCGGAGGGCGTGGGGACGACCAGGACGGGCCCGTGGGCGCCGCTCTCGTACCCGTCGGCGAGCACCTCGTCGAGGCAGTCTCCCCACGGCTCGGTCTTCATGACCATGCCGGGGCCGCCGCCGTAGGGGGTGTCGTCGACCGTGTTGTGGCGGTCGTGCGTCCACTGCCGCAAGTCGTGCGCGTGGACGTCGAGTTGGCCTCGCGCGCGGGCCTTGCCGACGAGGGAGACGTTCAGCGGTTCCAGGTACTCGGGGAAGATCGTGACGACGTCGAGCCTCATGCGGACGCGTCCTCGTCGGACTCGGCGTCCCGGCTGGAGGCGATCTCGGCGCGGTCGTCGATCAGGCCGGGCGGCGGGTCGATGACCGCCTTCTGCTCCTCGAGGTCGATCTCGGTGACGATCTCCTCGACGAACGGGATCATGACCTCGCTGCCGTCGGGCCGCTCCACGATGAACAGGTCCTGCGAGGGCAGGTGCGAGATCTCGGTGATCCGGCCGACCTCGGTGCCGTCGACCGTGATGACGTCGAGGTCCATGAGCTGGTGGTCGTAGAACTCGTCCTCGTTCTCCGGCAGCTCCTCCGGGTCGACCTCGGCGATCAGGATCGTGTTGCGCAGCGCCTCCGCCGCGTTCCGGTCGCGTACGCCCGCGAAGCGCAGCATCAGCCGGCCGGAGTGCACCCGGCCGGACTCGATGGTGAGCGGCCCGGTGGAGGCGGGGTCGGTGGCGAGCACCGCACCGGGGCCGAGCCGCAGCTCAGGCTCGTCGGTGCGCACCTCGACGGTGACTTCACCCTTGATGCCGTGGGCGCGGCCGATGCGCCCGACTACCAACTGCACGTCGGAAACTCTCCTGTCATACGACTAGGGCCGGGGACGGCCCGTAAGCCCTCCCCGGCCCGAGCCGGTGTTCAACTTTGTCAGCTGACCTGGTCCACGTCGACGAGGTCGACGCGGATACCGCGGCCGCCGATGGCGCCCACGACGGTCCGCAGAGCGCGCGCGGTGCGGCCGTTGCGGCCGATCACCTTGCCGAGGTCCTCGGGGTGGACCCGGACCTCGAGTACGCGCCCACGACGCAGGTTGCGCGAGGCGACCTGCACGTCGTCGGGGTTGTCGACAATGCCCTTCACGAGGTGCTCAAGAGCCTCCTCGAGCATGCTCAGGCCTCGGTCGACTCGGACGCAGCGGCCTCGGCCGTGTCGTCCTTCTTCTCAGCCTTCTTCTTCTGGGTGATGGCCTCACCCTTGGGCTCGTCGGCCGTGGCCAGCGCCTCGAAGGAGGGGCGGGCGGACTTCGGCTCGGCGACCTTCAGCGGCTCCGGGGCGGGCAGACCCTTGTGCTTCTGCCAGTCACCGGTGAGCTTCAGGATGGCCATGACCGGCTCGGTCGGCTGCGCGCCGACACCCAGCCAGTACTGCGCGCGCTCCGAGTCGACCTCGATGCGCGACGGGTTCTGCACCGGGTGGTACAGGCCGATCTCCTCGATGGCCCGGCCGTCACGGCGGGTACGGGAGTCGGCGACGACGATGCGGTAGTGAGGCGAACGGATCTTGCCCAGACGCTTCAGCTTGATCTTGACTGCCACGGGAGTGGTGTCTCCTGGTCTTGACGTGGGTGGGCACGGCGAGATTGCCGCGTGGGGTTGCGGTACCCGAGTGCCCGATGGACGCGTCAGCCGGAGGAGAGAGGGGTCCTGTGCGGCTGTCGAGTACAGCTAGCCATTGTGCCATATGCCGAGGGGGCGACCGAACCGGAGTACGGTCACCCCCCTTCACCCCACCAGGAGCGGGTATCCGCAGGTCACCCGGCGGCCGCACCCACCACTTCCGGGATGCGGAACGGCTTGCCGCAGCCGCCGCACACGATCGGCGCCTGGGCGAGCACCGACGGCACGACGCGGACATTGCGGCCGCAGTCGCAGACGGCCTTGACGCGGACCCCGCCCCCGGAGGAGCCGTGCCGTGCGGCCGGTCCGCGGAAGCTGCGCTTGGTGTCCGCGGCCGTGGCCGCGGTGTGGGCCTTCAGGGCGCGCTGGAGCCGCTCGATCGTCTGGCGGTAACGCTGCTTCGCCTCCGGGTTGAGCGTGACCAGTGAGAAGCCACTGCTCGGATGCGGCTCCTCGGGGTGATCGAGGCCGAGCTCCTCGGCGATGGCCAGGAATCTGCGGTTGTGGTACCGGCCGGCGCGCGAGGTGTCGCGGATTCCGCGCGCGGCTGCGATGCCATGGACTGCCTCGTGAAGCAGTCGCTCGAAGGAGAGCTCGTGTCCGCAGGCGGACGACGACTCCCCGATCAGGGATTCGGGCGCGGCAAGATCCGGCAGTTCGGGGTGGTGCCGCTGAATGTCGGCCCACGCCCCTGCCAGCTCTGCGGCGAGAACAGGTGGTGTCGTGCTCACGTCGTGACAACGAGCCGGGGTGCCTCCGTGTTCCTATTCCGGGGCATCCCAAATAATTTGCACGTACCAGTCAGTTGCCGCTGATGCGTCCTGACGAGGGCGGGTGCGCTGATCTGCGGAGAAGAAGCACAGCTCGCACCAAGGTGGTGCGTAGCGTCACGTACGCCCCGGCGCGTAGGCGGATCTACGCACCGGACGCCGGATGCGCAAGGGTCACTTTCGGCCTCGGCCGGTTCGAAGGACCTCAGTAGGCGCGCGCCACGAGGGCGACGTTACCCGGTGCGTCGTCCGCGTCCGGCACCGCCCCGTCCGCCGTGAGCAGGCACCGTACGGAGATCGCGTGCTCGGCGAGCCTCGCCTCGCCCGTCTCGCCGAGGGTGGCCCACGGGATGCGGGCCCAGCCGCCGGCCGTCACCGCCTCAATGGCCTCGTCGACCGTCGTCACGTCGGTCGTCCGGGACTCGCGGCGCTCGCGCGACTGCCGCAGCAGGAGTGCCTGGTCGGCTTCGAGGACGTTGGGCAGCAGGGCGGCGAGCCCGTCGATCGCGACCGGTTCCTTGCCGCCGGGAATGCGGCGGGCCAGCATCGCGGTCCCGTTCTCCAGGTCGCGCGGGCCGACCTCGACGCGGACCGGCACGCCCTTCAGCTCCCAGTCGACGGCGCGGCGCCCGAAGGGGGTGTCCGTGCGGTCGTCGACGTGGACCCGGATGCCGGCCGCCCTGAGCGACGTACCGATCTCGCGCACCTTGGCGAGCACGGCGGCGTCGTCCTTCACGGCGAGGACGACCACCTGGGTGGGCGCGAGGCGCGGCGGGACGCGCAGGCCGTTGTCGTCGCCGTGCATCATCACCAGGGCGCCGATCATGCGGGTCGTCGAGCCCCAGGAGGTCTGCCAGACGAGTTCCTGCCTGCCCTCCTTGGAGAGGTACCGGGTGTGGAACGCCTTGGCGAAGTTCTGGCCGAGTTCGTGGCTGGTGCCCATCTGGAGGGCCTTGCCGTCGCCCATCATCCCTTCGAGGGTCAGGGTGTTGACGGCGCCCGCGAAGCGCTCCTTCGGGGTCTTGCGGCCGAGAACGACGTCCATGGCGAGCACGTTCTCCATGAAGTCGGCGTACACGTGCCGGTGGATGCGCGCCGCGAAGTCGCGCGCCTCCTCATAGGTGGCGTGCGCCGTGTGGCCCTCCTGCCAGAGGAATTCCGTGGTGCGCAGGAAGAGCCGGGGCCGCAGTTCCCAGCGGACCACGTTGGCCCACTGGTTGATGAGCAGGGGCAGGTCGCGGTAGCTCTGGATCCACTTGGCGAAGTAGTCGTTGACGATCATCTCGGAGGTGGGGCGGACGACGGCGGGCTCCTCGAGCTCCTTGCCGCCGCCGTGGGTGACCACGGCCAGTTCGGGCGCGAAGCCCTCGACGTGGTCGGCCTCCTTGGTGAGGTAGGACTGCGGGATCAGGAGCGGGAAGTACGCGTTCTGCGTGCCGGTCTCCTTGATGCGCGCGTCCATGTCCTGCTGCATCCGCTCCCACAGGCCGTAGCCGTACGGTCGGATGACCATCGTGCCGCGCACCGGTCCGTTGTCCGCCAGTTCGGCCTTGGCGACGATGTCCTGGTACCAGCGCGGGAAGTCTTCCGCCTGGGGCGTGAGAACGGGTGCTTTGGGCATGGCGCGCATGCTACGGCGATGACTGCGGAGCACGGGAATCCTTTTCGCCCGTATGCCCAGGCGTGCACCCGTCATATGACCGTCGGGGGGCGCACGACGGTGCACGCGCGCATTGTCCGTACGCCTGCCCGACACCCCCTAGACGTGGCGGACGATGCGGAGTTTTCTGGCATACGGGGGGAGCGCGAGCAGGACGCGACAACGACACGTATCGGCGACAACTCTCGGCATCTCTCGGCGAATTGGGGAACTTTCCATGACTCCTACGCTCGTGCAGCGGCACCTGCCCCACGCGGCGTCCGTGCCGCGCGCGGACCTGTGCGCACGCGCGCGTGACTGGGCGGAGATCCAGGAACGAATGCTGGTCCCGCTCTACGAAGCGGTGTACGAGCGGCTTGAAGTCGGCTCCGGCACCCGTCTCCTGGGGCTCGGCTGCGGTTCCGGTCTCGCCCTCCTCATGGCCGCGTCCCGCGGCGCCGTCGTGACCGGCGTGGAGTCGGGCGAACCCGAGCGGCTCGCGCTCGCCCGCGAGCGGCTGCTGCCCGAGGCCTGGTCAGGACGGCGCGGGCCGCGGACCCGGCTCACGGACGGCAGCGACGACAGCGTCGTGGCCGCGCCCGGCGACAAGCCGTACGACATCATCACCGCGTTCGAACCGATCGGCTGCACGGCCGACGACTCGGAAGGACTGTCGGCGCTCCTGGAGAGCGCGGCGCCGCTGGCCGCGCGGGGCTCCGCCGTCGTGCTGGTCGGCTGGGGTCCTCCGGAGCGCTGCACCGCGTCGTCCGTGCTGCGGGTGGCGACGAAACTGGCCGATCCGCTGCGCACCGCGGTCAGCTGGCGCCCCGCCCTCCGCGACGACCTGGAGGAGGTCGCCCAGCGGGCCGGACTGCGGCCCGACGGCTCCGGCCGGGTGGCGTGCCCCTTCGGGTACGCGGACACGGAGAGCGCGCTGAAGGGGCTGCTGTCCACCGGTCTGTTCGACGCAGCCGTCGGAGCGACGGACCCGACCCAGGTCGACAAGGAGGTGACGGAGGCGCTCCAGCCGTACGTGCGCAGGGACGGCACGGTGTGGATGCCCAATGTCTTCCGGTATCTGATCGCCCGTACCGTCTGAGGCGTGCGGGCGGGTCAGTCCTTGGTGAACCGGGTGACGCCGGCGACCCGGTAGGCGTCGGCCTCCTCCAGGGTCTCGTTCTCCAGGAGCGCCGCCGCCAGGGCGTCCAGCTGGTCGCGGTGGTCGCGCAGTTTGCGGCACGCCTCCTCGTAGCACTCGTCCACGATGCGGCGCATCTCGCCGTCGATCGTGTCCAGGGTGTCGGGGGCGGCGGCGAGCCCGTACGCCTGCTGGGCGTCGTTCGGCAGCGCGGAGAGGCGGCCGACCTTCTCGCTCATGCCCCAGCGGGCGACCATGCCGCGGGCGATGTTGGTGACCTGCTCCAGGTCGTTCTCCGCGCCGGTCGTGACGACCCCGTAGACGACCTGCTCGGCCGCCATACCGCCGAGCGCGCCGATGATGCGGCCCCGGAGGTACTCCTCCGTGTACGCGTACTTGTCGGAGTCGGGCGTGGACAGGGTGACGCCGAGGGCGCGGCCGCGCGGCACGATCGTGATCTTGCGGACCGGGTCGGCGCCGGGCTGCAGCATGCCGAGCAGGGCGTGGCCGCTCTCGTGGTACGCGGTGCGGCGGCGCTCCTCGTCGGGCATCACCAGCGGCCGCTCGGCGCCCAGCTGGACCTTCTCCAGCGCCTCCGAGAGGTCGCTCTGGGTGACCTGCTTCTGCTTGCGCTTGACGGCGAGGAGAGCCGCCTCGTTGGCGAGGTTGGAGAGTTCGGCGCCGGTCATGCCCGGTGTCGTCCGGGCCACCTGCGCGAGGTTCACGTCGTCGGCGAGCGGGATCTGCCGCGTGTGGATCTTGAGGATGGACTCGCGGCCGTCACGGTCGGGCGGCGAGACGTTGACGATGCGGTCGAAGCGGCCCGGCCGGGTCAGGGCCGGGTCCAGGACGTCCGAGCGGTTGGTGGCGGCGATGACGATGACGCCCTCGGAGCCGGAGAAACCGTCCATCTCGGTGAGGATCTGGTTCAGGGTCTGCTCGCGCTCGTCGTGACCGCCCATGCCGGAGCCGCCGCCACGGGCGCGGCCGATGGTGTCGATCTCGTCGATGAAGATGATCGACGGCGCGACCTTGCGGGCCTCGGCGAAGAGTTCGCGGACCCGGGAGGCGCCGACGCCGACGATCATCTCGATGAACTCGGAGGCGGAGGCCGAGAAGAACGGGACGCCCGCCTCCCCCGCGACCGCTCGCGCGAGCAGCGTCTTACCGGTCCCGGGCGGGCCCGCGAGGAGCACGCCACCCGGCATCTTGGCGCCCATGGCGCGGTAGGCGTCGGGGTTCTTGAGGAAGTCGACGACATCGTTGAGCTCGCCCTCCACCTCGTCGATCCCTGCGACGTCGTCGAAGGTGGTGCGCTTCTTGCCGGGCTCCAGCTCGACCGGTTTCGGTGGCTGTTTGCGGCCGAGCATGCCGCCCGCGCCGCCGCCCATGCCCTGGCTCATTCGGCGCGCGATGAAGATCCACAGCACGACGAGGAGCAGCATCGGGGCGAGGGAGATGAGCAGGTTGGACAGGAAGCTGCGTTCCTGGACGACCGGTTCGGCCGTCACCGTGACGTCGTGCTTCTCCAGGTTCGCCCAGAGGTCGTCGTCGGCGAAGGAGGGCCGCTGCGTCGTGAACTTCGTGTAGTTCTTGGCCCGGCTGTCGCTGTCGTCCGGGGTGGGCTGCTCCTTCTTGAGCTGGCCCTGGATCGCGTCGCCCTTGGCGTAGATCTTGGTGACGTTGTCGCTGGCGACCTGCTTGCTGAACTCGGTGTACGAGATGGTCGGCTCGTCGCCCTGGTTGAAGAAGGACAGGACCAGGTTGGCGATGAGATAGACGATCAGGGCCGTCAGGATGAGGCCGCCCCAGCCGCCGGGCATCTTGCGCTTGGGCGGCGGCTGCGGGGGCGGGGGCGGCGCGCCCTCGGAACGCCAGGGCTGATCGGTGCGGTCGCGCGGGGGTACTGGGTTCGCCACGCCTGGTCCCTCCTGCCGGCTGCCCTGGTCCTTGATCCTTGGTCCTTGGGCCCATCAGCGCACAGATCAGGACGGGCCGCCAGCCGGGAGGAGCAGCGCGAAGGGCCCGGAACCGATCCGGTTCCGGGCCCTTCGCGCGCGCGTACGGGCAGGTCAGCCCATGAACTTCTTGAACTCGTCGGGGAGCTCGAAGTTCTTGTCCTGCTGGCCGGCGCCGGGCAGACCGAGCGCGCCGCCGGACTCGGCGGCGGCCGCGCGGCGGGCGGCCTCCTCCTGCTCCTGCTGCTTGCGCTTCATCGGGTTGCCGGAGCGCTGCTTGCCCTTGGCCTTCTTCGGCTGCTTCTTGGTGCGGCCTGCGCCGCCGCCCATGCCCGGCATCCCGGGCATCCCCGGCATGCCGCCGCCCTGGGCCATGCGGGACATCATCTTGCGGGCCTCGAAGAACCGCTCGACCAGGTTCTTGACCGCGCTGACCTCGACGCCGGAACCCCGGGCGATACGGGCACGGCGCGAGCCGTTGATGATCGTGGCGTCGGCGCGCTCGGCCGGGGTCATCGACTTGATGATGGCGGCCGTGCGGTCGACGTCGCGCTCGTCGAGGTTGTTGATCTGGTCCTTCATCTGCGCCATGCCGGGCAGCATGCCGAGCAGCTTGGAGATGGAGCCCATCTTCCTGACCTGCTCCATCTGCGCCAGGAAGTCGTCGAGCGTGAAGTCCTGGCCCTTCTTGGAGGCCAGCTTGGAGGCCATCTTCTCGGCCTCTTGCTGCGAGAAGGTCTGCTCGGCCTTCTCGATCAGCGTGAGCATGTCGCCCATGCCGAGGATGCGGGACGCCATGCGGTCCGGGTGGAACGCGTCGAACTCGTCCAGCTTCTCGCCGTTCGAGGCGAACATGATCTGCTTGCCGGTGACGTGGGCGATCGAGAGCGCCGCACCACCGCGCGCGTCACCGTCGAGCTTGGAGAGCACCACGCCGTCGAAGCCGACGCCGTCACGGAACGCCTCGGCCGTGTTGACCGCGTCCTGACCGATCATGGCGTCGACGACGAAGAGGACCTCGTCGGGGCTGACGGCGTCGCGGATGTCCGCGGCCTGCTGCATCAGCTCCTGGTCGATGCCGAGGCGACCGGCGGTGTCGACGACGACCACGTCGTACACCTTGGACTTGGCGTACTCGACGGAGTCCTTGGCGACCTGGACGGGGTCGCCCACGCCGTTGCCCGGCTGCGGGGCGTAGATGCCGACGCCGGCGCGCTCGGCGACGACGCTCAGCTGGTTCACGGCGTTCGGCCGCTGGAGGTCACAGGCGACGAGCAGCGGCGAGTGGCCCTGGGCCTTGAGCCACAGACCCAGCTTTCCGGCCAGGGTGGTCTTACCGGCACCCTGCAGACCCGCGAGCATGATCACGGTCGGGCCGGTCTTGGCGAAGCGCAGCCGGCGGGTCTCGCCGCCGAGGATGCCGATGAGCTCCTCGTTGACGATCTTGATGACCTGCTGGGCCGGGTTGAGCGCCTGGGAGACCTCGGCGCCGGTCGCGCGCTCCTTGACCTGCTTGATGAAGGCGCGGACGACGGGCAGGGCGACGTCGGCCTCGAGCAGCGCGATACGGATCTCGCGGGCCGTGGCGTCGATGTCCGCTTCGCTCAGCCGGCCTTTGCCGCGGAGGTTCTTGAATGTCGCTGCGAGGCGATCGGAAAGAGTGTCGAACACGGCGGTCGCGAATCCTCGGGTCGGTGGGCTGTACGGACAGGTCGCCCTCCAGGGTATCGGGCCGCGCGAGCTGGGTCTGCGGCCCGGTCGCACGAGTGCGGCGCGACGGGGCGCGGGCCACGGGGCGCCGCCCCGGACCCCGCTCCTCGATCGCCGGAGGGGCTTGGACTCCGCGCCTACCCTCGGAGCGCCCCCTCCAGCCCCTTCGCCACCGACGCCGCCTCCTCCGAGGGCAACGGCGCCCCGTCGACCCCGGTGACGTAGAACGCGTCCACCGCGTTGGCCCCCAGCGTCGACACATGCGCCGAGCGCACCTGGACGCCGGATTCCTCCAGTGCGCGCCCGATCCGGAACAGCAGCCCCGGCGCGTCCTGGGCCCGTACCTCGATCACCGTCGCGAGCCGGGATCCGGCCGATGCCACGGCGACCCGGGCCGGCGGTGCCACCACGCCCCGGCGCCGCGGATAGGCGGCGTCCCGCTCGGCGAGCCGGGACGCGACGTCGAGGGACCCGTCGAGGGCCCGTACGAGGTCGGCGCGGAGCCGGGCGGCCTGCGGCAGGGAGCCGTACTCGGCGGCGACCCGCCAGTTCAGCAGCAGTACGGCCCCCTCGACGCCCTCGGGCAGGGTCAGCGACCGCAGTTCGGCCGTGCGCACGGTCAGCCGGTGCATGGCGAGCACCCCGGCCACGGCGGGCAGCACGCCCGGCTGGTCCGGTACGGCGATCAGCAGTTCCACGCCCAGCGGTTCGGGTCCCTCGGCCGGGTCGGGGGCGGCCTCGGTCTGCGCGCGCAGGGAGAGCACGGGCCCGCCGGTGCGGAACGCCTCCACCGCGAGCCGTTCCTGCTCGGCCGTGGGATCGGCCGCGTTCGGATCGAGGGGCTCGTCCCCGGCGAGCACCGCCGAGACCCGCTTGACCAGGTCGGTGACGAGGGACCCTCGCCAGGACGACCAGGCGGCCGGGCCCGTCGCGAGGGCGTCGGCCTCGGTGAGCGCGTGCAGCAGTTCGAGGGTGCCGACCGAGCCGACCGCGTCGGCGACGGCCCGCACGGTCGCCGGGTCCTCCAGGTCCCTGCGCGTCGCGGTCTCTACGAGCAGCAGGTGGTGCCGGACGAGCGAGGAGAGCACGGCCACGTCGGCGCGGTCGAAGCCGATCCGCGCGGCCACGTCCCGGGTGATGATCTCGCCCGCGACCGAGTGGTCGCCGGGCCATCCCTTGCCGATGTCGTGCAGCAGCGCCGCGACGAGGAGGAGGTCGGGGCGGCCGACGCGGCGGGTCAGCTCGCTCGCGCGGACGGCCGTCTCGACCAGGTGCCGGTCGACGGTCCAGGTGTGCACGGCGTTGCGCTGCGGCCGGCACCGCACCCGCTCCCAGTCCGGGAGCAGCCGGGTGATCAGCCCTTCGGCCTCCAGCGCCTCCCACACGTCGACGGTCGAGCGGCCGGCGCCGAGCAGCGTCACGAGTTGTTCGCGGGCCTCCGCGGGCCAGGGAGTGGGCAGCGGCCGGGCGGCCGCGGCCATCCGGCGCACCGCGTGCAGCGACAGCGGCAGCCCCGCCTGGGCCGCGGCAGCGGCGGCGCGCAGCGGCAGGACCGGGTCGCGGTCGGGTTTCGCGGCCCGCGCGAGCACGGCCTCGCCATCCATCTCGACGACGCCCTCGGCGAGCGGCGAGCGCTCCACCGGCGCCGTCTTCCCGCCGCTCAGCATGGCGCGCAGCCGGGGCCGTACGGCACGCGACTGGAGGACCCGGCCGACCTCGCGCCAGGTGACGTCACTGGCGTACGAGATCGTGCGCGCAGCCTCGTACACCTGTCTGAGCAGGGTGTCGGCGTCCAGCAGGCCCAGTTCGGCGGCGACCTGGTCCTGCTCCTGGAGAGCGAGCCGGTCGGTCGCGCGGCCGGTGGTCAGGTGCAGCGCGTCCCGTACGTCGAGCAGTCGGCGCCGCGCGTCGGCGAGCCCCTCGCGCGGGGCGTCCGCGAGCCAGGAGGCGGCGACGGCCCGCAGCGCCGTCGCGTCGCGCAGGCCGCCGCGCGCCTCCTTCAGGTCGGGTTCGAGCAGATACTGCAGTTCGCCCTGGCGTTCGCCACGCTCCTCGCACATCTCGCGCAGTTCCGGGAGCCGCTTGGGCGCCTGGTTGCGCCAGTCAGCGAGGATCGCGGTGCGCAGTCCGGCCGTCAGGCCCAGGTCTCCCGCGATGTGCCGGGCGTCGAGCAGGCCGAGGTGCACCTTGAGGTCGTCGCCCGCGGTCTTGCGGGCCTCGGCGGGGGTGCGCACCGAGTGGTCGAGGGCGAGGCCCAGGTCCCAGACCGGGTACCAGACGCGGTCGGCGAGGGCGGCGATCTCGCCGGGGTCGGCGGTGCCGTCGTGCAGCAGGAGCAGATCGAGGTCGCTGCGCGGGGAGAGCTCACCGCGTCCGTAGCCGCCGACGGCCACCAGCGAGACGCCCTGGGCGCCCTGGCCGAACAGTCCGGTCAGCCAGTCGTCGGTCAGCTCGGCGAGGGCCGAACGGCGCGGCGGCCCGGACTGCGCTCCTCCTTGGAGGAGACGCAGCCGGGCCGCCGCGTAGCCGCTGGGTTTGTCGTCCGATGATTCGGTCCGTACGTCGTTCACACTCGTCACCCAGCGACTCCCGTCCTTGTGCCAGCCGGTAAGGCTCTTACAGCGCGTCCGGTCCGCGCTCGCCGGTCCTGACCCTCACGGCCGTCTCGACGGGGACCGCCCAGACCTTGCCGTCACCGATCTTGCCGGTCCGCGCCGCCTTCACCACGACGTCGATCAGCTGGTCGGCGTCGTCGTCCTCGACCAGGACCTCGATCCGGATCTTGGGCACCAGGTCGACGGTGTACTCGGCTCCACGGTAGACCTCGGTGTGTCCGCGCTGACGGCCGTAGCCGCTGGCCTCGGTCACGGTCAGCCCCTGGACGCCGAAGGCCTGGAGGGCTTCCTTGATCTCGTCGAGCCGGTGCGGCTTGACGACCGCGGTGATGAGCTTCATGCGTCCACCTTCTTGGATTCCTGGGCCACCGGGGCCGGCACGGAGCTACGGGCCGCGGCGCCGCCGCCCGCTCCGCTGAAGTCGTACGCGGTCTCGGCGTGCTCGGTCTGGTCGATGCCCGTGACCTCGTCGTCCTCACTGACCCGCATACCGATGGTCTTGTCGATGAGGAAGGCGAGGATCGCGGAGGCGATCAGCGAGTAGGCGAGGACGCCGCCGACACCGGCGCACTGCTTCCAGAACTGGGTGAGGCCGCCGCCGTAGAACAGGCCCTGCGCGTCGGACTGGCCGCCGCCGGTGGCGAAGAAGCCGATCAGGAGCGAGCCGACGATGCCGCCGACGAGGTGGACACCGACGACGTCGAGCGAGTCGTCGTAGCCGAACTTGTACTTGAGGCCCACGGCCATGGCGCAGAGGACACCGGCGATGGCGCCGACGGCGATCGCGCCGAGCGGCGAGACGGCGCCACCGGACGGGGTGATCGCGACGAGACCGGCGACGGCACCGGAGGCGGCGCCGAGCGAGGTGAACGCGCCGTGGCGCAGCTTCTCGTAGATGAGCCAGGCGAGCATCGCGGCGGCGGTGGCGACCTGCGTGTTGACGAACATCAGCGCGCCGACGCCGTCGTCGTTGCCCAGCCAGGAGCCGGCGTTGAACCCGAACCAGCCGAACCACAGCAGACCGGCGCCGAGCATCGTCCACGGCAGCGAGTGCGGCCGCATCGGGTCCTTCTTGAAGCCGACGCGCTTGCCGATGACGAGGATGACGCCGAGCGCCGCGGCACCGGCGTTGATGTGCACGGCCGTACCGCCGGCGAAGTCGATCACGCCGAGGTCGAAGGCCCAGCCGCCGGTCCCCCACACCCAGTGCGCGACCGGGAAGTAGACGATCGTGGCCCACAGCGCGATGAACAGCGACCAGGCGGTGAACTTGACGCGGTCGGCCAGGGCGCCGCTTATCAGGGCGGGCGTGATGATGGCGAACATCAGCTGGAAGACGGCGAAGACGTAGACCGGGATGGTGTAGCCGTCCCAGAGCTGGGTCAGCCCGATCCCGCTGAGTCCGACGTAGTCGCCGTCCCAGCCGAAGAGCGACCCCTTGTCCGTGCCGAACGCGACGGAGAAGCCGTACAGCACCCACAGGATCGTGATGATCCCGAGGCTGATGAAGCTCATCATCAGCATGTTGAGGGTGCTCTTGACGCGGACCATGCCTCCGTAGAAGAAGGCCAGGCCCGGGGTCATGAGCATCACCAGGGCGGAACAGATCAGCATGAAGCCTGTGTTCGCGGCAGAGAGCTTGGGCGCTTCTGCGGCGAGCGTGATGGCGGCTGGTGCCATCGGCGTCTCCTCGTCGTTGGTACGGCCCCGTGCGGGCGAAGCCTGAGCGGTCACATGAGGGGTGGGCCGGTTATGAGCCATGAGATTGGCGCAGGCCGGTTTCCGTGGGTGCCCCTCGATGTTTCGCCGCAGTGACGAAGAGGTCGTGGGTGTTACGCGTCCATGAACTGCCGGATGACGGGTTTGCCGATCGTTATCGTGGCGCAACCAAGCGACGGTCACGGTGTGGACATGGACCGGCCGCGGCCGCCGTCCTCGATGACCTGGCGCGGGGGAGCCGAGTCGGGCTGTTTCGGGACGGGCCGGTCGCGGCCGGGGTTCTCGGAGGTGCTCAGACCGCCGCTTCGGCGGTCTCGGGCAGCTGTGCGGCGAGCAGGTCGGTGAGATCGATGACCTCGGCGAGGTCGCCGAAGTCGCGGACGGCGGTGTCCACGGTCTTGCGGATACGGGTGTTGACCCGCTCCGAGCGGACCTTGCGGGCGATGCCGAGGGCCTGCTTGGCCATCACGGTCGCCTGCTCCGGCTCCTTCTGGAGCAGGTGCACGGTGGCCATCCCGATCAGGTTCAGCGCGTAGGAACGCTGGTGCTCGGCGTCCTGGCCGAACAGGTCGACGGCCCGCTGCATCAGCGGCTCGGACATCGACGCGTAGGCGGGGCTGCGGCCGGCGACGTAGGCGAGGTCGCGGAACGAGTGGCTGTTCTCCCCGTGCAGTTCGGCCGCGGAGAAGAAGCGGATCCAGTCGGGGTCCGGCTCGTCCCAGTCGTCGGCGTCGGTGAAGGTGTCCTCGGCCATGCGCACGGCCCGCTTGCACTTGCCGGGCTGCCCCATGTTGGCGTAGGCGCGGGCCTCCATCGCATACAGCATGGCCTGGGTACGCGGACTGGCGCAGTCGCGGCTGCCGTACTGGGCGAGGTGGATGAGCTCCAACGCGTCGTCGGGGCGGCCGAGATGGATCATCTGGCGGCTCATGCTGCTGAGAATGTACGAGCCCAGCGGCTTGTCGCCCGCTTCTTTTGCGGCGTGCAGGGCGAGCACGAAGTACTTCTGGGCGGTGGGCTGGAGCCCCACGTCGTAGCTCATCCAGCCGGCCAGCTCCGCCAGTTCGGCGGCGACCTTGAACAGGCGCTTGGTGGTGGCCTCGGGCTGCGGCTCCTGGAGGAGGTCGGTCACCTCGTGCAATTGGCCGACGACCGCCTTGCGGCGCAGCCCGCCGCCGCACTGGGCGTCCCACTGGCGGAACATGACGGTGGTGGACTCCAGGAGGTCCAGCTCCGGCTTCGAGAGCCGGTTCGCCCTGCGGTGCGCGACGGTCTCCTGGTCGGCGCGGCTCGACCCGGCGCCGGGGGTGGGCACCAGCCAGCGCTGCATCGGCTCGATGAGGGCGGGGCCCGCGGCGAGCGCGAGCGAACTGCCGAGGAAGCCCCGGCGCGCGAGCATCAGGTCGCTGCGCGAGAACTCACCGATGAGCGCGACGGTCTGCGGTCCGGTCCACGGCAGGTCGACGCCGGAGACGGAGGGGGCCTGGTGGGCGGCGCGCAGGCCGAGGTCCTCGACGGCGACGACACAGCCGAAACGCTCGGAGAACAGCTCGCTGAGGATTCTGGGGATCGGCTCGCGCGGGTTCTCCCCGTCGAGCCAGCGGCGCACCCGTGAGGTGTCCGTCGAGATGTGGTTGGCCCCCAACTGGCGGGCCCTCCGGTTCACTTGGCGGGCCAGCTCGCCCTTCGACCAGCCACTGCGCAGGAACCACGAGTTGAGCAGTTCGTTCGGGCGCTTCTCCGCGTTCGCCACGCTGCCGCCGCTGCCGCCCACTGGAACGCCCCCATTCCCTGAAGCCATCTACGCGATCTCTGTCGTCAAGCGATCCGTGCCGTCCGAGACGCCCGCCGTCCGAGACGCCCAACGCCAAAGCCCTGTCGGCCACTCACTGTCAGCAAGTTGTCAGCAAGCACTACCAGGATGCCGTCAACTACGGCTTCCCGTCCGGCAGTTGTCACTCCTCGAACAGGAATCCGGCTTGCCTCCGGCATACCCACGGGTGCATGTACCCCGAGGGTTCGCGCACTGAAAGTAATCCTACGATCACCCCTCTCGCGAGGGCGAACCCGGAAACGCCACCATTCGCCACCCCTTCGAATGAACTCAGTTGCGCTCACACACGATTCACTTGACATAGGACAGCCGGAGATGGGCGGAGCGTAGTGCGCCGGGGCGCGTGACCTCGCGGCGCACCACCCCGGATGCGGCTCACCGCCGCCCCGACCAAGCGGCGTGTGCATCGGGTCACGATCCGTATCCGTCGCGTAACCACCGGCGCGCGGGACCTGTTGGAGGGGGCATGGGCTTCACGATCGGCGGCATTCGCGAGATGCGTTCCGGCACACGACGCCGGGGCCGCGCGTCCGGCCGCGCTTCTGACTGCACCACCGTGGCGGAGTTCACCGGGCTCTGGGGCTGGGACGTGGTGCCCGGCGCGCGCGCCGCGGGCGGCGTCTGCTCCTGCGGCAAGGCGGACTGCCAGTCCCCCGGCGCCCATCCGCTCGACCCGGCCGCCTTCGTCCCGGCCGGCGCCACCCTCGACGAGGTGACGGCGGCCTGGGGGCAGTTCCCCGGCGCCGCGGTGCTGCTCCCCGTGGGGCGCGCCTTCGACATCCTGGACGTGCCCGAGGCGGCGGGCCGCCGGGCGCTGATCCGGCTGGAGCGCATGGGCGTCCCCCTCGGCCCGGTCGTCGCCACCCCGGAGGGCCGCGCGCACTTCTTCGTCGCCCCCGGCGCCGCGGCCGAACTGCCGACCCTGCTCTACCGCATGGGCTGGGACGGCGCCTCCCTCGACCTGCACGCGCTCGGCGCCGGTGAGCACATCACGGCCCCGCCGTCGGACCGCGCGGGCCTCGGCCCCGCCACCTGGCTGCGCGCCCCGTCCCTGGACACCGCGACACAGCCACCGCAGGCCCGCCTGCTGCTGGGCGCACTGGCGTACGTGGCCCACCGGTCGCCCTGCGCCTAGGGTCGGCCTCCGGCCGGCCCGCACAGAGAAAAGCCCGCGCAGAGAAAAGCCCGTACAGAGAAGCCCGTACAGAGAAAAGTGCGGGGAACCGCGTCTCCGCAGTTCCCCGCACTCTCCGTGTCGGCGGCGCCGAATCGATTACTCGCCGATCAGCGCGTCCACGAACGCCTCGGCCTCGAAGGGGGCCAGGTCGTCCGGGCCCTCGCCCAGGCCGATCAGCTTGACCGGCACGCCCAGCTCGCGCTGGACCGCGATCACGATGCCGCCCTTGGCGGTGCCGTCCAGCTTGGTCAGCACGATGCCGCTGATGTCGACGACCTCGGCGAAGACGCGGGCCTGGACCAGGCCGTTCTGCCCGGTCGTCGCGTCGAGCACGAGCAGGACCTCGTCGAGCGGCGCGTGCTTCTCCACGACGCGCTTGACCTTGCCGAGCTCGTCCATCAGGCCGGTCTTGGTGTGCAGCCGGCCGGCGGTGTCGATGAGGACGACGTCCGCGCCCGCCTCGATGCCTTCCTTCACGGCGTCGAAGGCGATGGACGCCGGGTCGCCGCCCTCGGGGCCGCGCACGGTGCGGGCGCCGACGCGCTCGCCCCAGGTCTGCAGCTGATCGGCGGCGGCGGCGCGGAACGTATCTGCGGCGCCGAGCACGACGTTCTTGCCGTCGGCGACGAGCACGCGCGCGAGCTTGCCGGTGGTGGTGGTCTTGCCGGTGCCGTTGACCCCGACGACCATCACGATGCCCGGCGTATCCAGGTTCGAGTCCGTCTTCACGGCACGGTCGAACTCGGGAACGAGCAGCTTGAGGAGCTCCTCGCGCAGCAGGCCGCGCAGCTCCTCGGGGGTGCGGGTGCCGAGGACCTTCACGCGCTCGCGCAGGTTCTCGACCAGCTCCTGGGTGGGCTGCACACCGACGTCGGCGGTGAGCAGGGTGTCCTCGATCTCCTCCCAGGTGTCCTCGTCGAGGTGCTCGCGCGACAGGAGCGTGAGCAGCCCCTTGCCGAGCGCGTTCTGCGAGCGCGACAGCCGGGCGCGCAGCCGCACCAGGCGGCCCGCGGTCGGCTCCGGTACCTCGACCTCGGGAGCGGCGGGCTCCTCGACCACCACAGGAGCCGCGGGCTCCTCGGTGACCGGAAGGTCCACCTCCTCGATCGTGCGCCGCGCTTCGTCGCGCGGCGTCTCGGCCTCGTCGCCTACGTGCGGCTCGGCGGGCGGGGCGGCGGTGATGTCGGGGGCCGACGGGGGAGGAGGCGGCAGCTGCTTCTTCTTGCGACCGCTGACCACCAGCCCGCTGACCGCGCCGATCACGACCACGGCGATGACTACAGCAAGGATGACGATTTCCATAACCCGTCCAGTATCAGTCATGGGCCCTGACCGGGGCGGTTCTCGTCGCTTCCTCCAAAGGACAAAGTGCCCTGGAGGGCATTACTCGGACTAAAGTACGATGGAAGAGGTCGCGTCAACGCGCGTAGAGTCCATCGAGATCGATTCGCCCCCCACTCCCCCACCGGCTCTCCTGTCCCCGTCGGAGCCGAGCGAGAGGCACGGAGCCCCACCGCCATGAGCAAGACCGCCGCATCCGAAGGCGCCCTGGAGACACGCGGCCTCGAGCCCGTCCCCGATTCCGAGCGCACCGCCAAGACCCGCGACCTCTTCCCGACCTGGGTCGGCGCCAACATCAGCGTCCTGCTGCTGACGATGGGCGCGAGCCTCGTCGTGGCGTACAAGCTCAACTTCTGGCAGGCCCTCGTCGTCGCGATCGCGGCGCCCATCGTGTCGTACGGCCTGGTCGGCCTGATCGGCATCGCGGGCAAGCGCGGCGGCGCTCCCGGCATGGCGCTGTCCCGCGCGGTCTTCGGCCAGCGCGGCAATCTGCTGCCCGGCTCACTGATCTGGATCGCGCGCTGGGGCTGGGAGACGATCAACGCGGTGACGGGCGCCTACGCCGTCCTGACGATCCTCAGCATTCTGTTCGACATCAAGAAGAACAACGTCCTGGTGATCGTCACCCTGCTCGCCTTCGTGGTCGCCACGTTCGTGATCTCCGGACTCGGCATCAACGCCGTACAGAAGTGCAACAAGTACGCGACGTACCTCTTCGGCCTCTTCTCGGTCCTGGTGCTGGTCTATCTGATCGTCGACACCGACTGGTCCGCGGTCTTCGGCCGGCCCGCCGGGCAGACCTCCCTGATGGTCGCGGGCATCGGCATGATCGCCGCGGGCGGCGTCAGCTGGATCCCGTCCTCCCCCGACTTCACCCGGTACCTGCCGCGCACCGCCTCCTCCCGGGCGATCGTCGGGACCTCCATCGGCGGCGCGGGCATCGTCGTGCTGCCCATGGTCCTGATGGGTGCCGTCATGGCGGTCTCCACGCCCGACCTGGCCTCGGCCTCCGACCCGGTCTCCTTCCTCGGTGAGCTGCTGCCCACCTGGATCGCGGTGCCGTACCTGCTGATCTCCCTGGTCGGCATGCTGCTGATCAACGCCATGTCGATGTACTCGGCCGGCTTCACCGCGCAGACCCTCGGGTTCAAGATCCCGCGCCACTGGGCCGTCTCGGTCAACGCGGTGATCTCGCTGGTCTTCGGCGGCATCCTGATGCTGGTCGCCACCAGCTTCATGGGCTCGTTCATCGCCTTCCTGTCGCTGCTCGCGGTCGCCTTCTCCGCCTGGGTGGGCGTCTTCGGCGCGGACATGTTCACGCGCAAGCACTACGACGCGGCGGCCATGCTCGACACCACCCGCACCAGCGCCTACTGGTACAAGGGCGGCTTCTCCCCCGCCGCCGTCGTCTCCTGGGCGGCGGGTCTCGCTGCGGGGCTGCTGTTCACCTCGTCGGACTGGTTCTCCGGCCCGCTGGCCGGCAACAACTTCATCGGGGAGTACGGGCTGGGCTGGATCGTCACGATCGTCGTCTCGGGCCTGCTCTACCTGGCGCTGCCGAAGCCGGCGGACACCACCACAGCGCCGGACGCCGCCGACGAAGCACCCCGGGAGCCCGAGACCATGGCTATCTGACGCAGCGTCAGCTACCGTCCCCCTTCACCCGAGCCCGAGCCCCGAGCCCGCTGAAGGGGGACTTTTCCATGCCTGTCTCCGTCGTACGGTTCAATCTGGTCGACCCCGACGGCACGCCGGAGTCGCTCAGCGCCCGCTATCAGGCGGCCGTGGAGATGGCGGTGTACGCCGACGAGCGGGGCATCGACACCGTGCAGACCGAGGAGCACCACGGCGTCGCCAACAACTGGCTGTCCTCGCCGTTCACCTTCGCCGGCGCGGTCCTCGGCGCCACCCGCCGGATCGCGGTCACGGTCTCCGCGATCATCGGCCCGCTGCACGACCCGCTGCGCCTCGCCGAGGACATCGCCGTCCTGGACCTGCTCAGCGGCGGCCGCCTGGTGACGGTCGCCGGGATCGGCTACCGGCCCGAGGAGTACGCGCAGTTCGACGTGGAGTGGAAGCGGCGCGGCAAGCTCCAGGACGAACTCCTGGAGACGCTGCTGAAGGCCTGGTCCGGCGAGGAGTTCACCTTCCGCGGGCGCCGGGTCCGGGTCACTCCCCGGCCGTTCACCCAGCCTCATCCCCTGCTCCTGGTCGGCGGTTCCTCGCAGGCGGCCGCGCGCCGGGCGGCCCGGCTCGGGCTGCCGCTCTTCCCGAGCGCGCACCTCCCGGAGCTTGAGACGTACTACAAGGAGAAGCTCGTCGAGTACGGGACCGAGGGCTGGACCATGATGCCCACGGAGACCACCCCGCTGCTGCACCTCTCCGAGGACCCGGACCGCAGCTGGGCCGAGTACGGCAAGCACTTCCTGCACGAGGCCCGCACGTACGCGTCCTGGCAGTCGGGCGACATCAAGTCGGCCGTGAAGTCGGCGGCCTCGACCGTCGACGAACTGCGCGCCGAGGGCGTCTACCGGATCCTCACGCCGGCGGAGTGCGTGGCGCAGAGCCTCGACAACTACGTACTGCACCCGCTGTCGGGCGGCATGCCCCTGGAGGAGGGCTGGCGCAGCCTGCGGCTGTTCGCGGAGGAGGTCATCCCGGCGATGTCCGGTGGCTGAGCCGCGGCCGCGGGTGGTGCACTGCGGGGATGAGCCTGCTGGTGTAAGTCTTCGTCCGTAATCGGACGGCGAGAGAGCTGCCGTACGGCGCCGGAGATCGGCGGCGGCGTGCTGGTCCGGTGATCCGCGGAACGACGGCGCCGCCCCCGGAGGACCGGAGGCGGCGGAGTCGACGGGGAGACGGCGGCGGGGGATGAGAAGCCGTCTCCCCGGGTCGTGCGGGGAGCGGGCGGGTCAGCCCATCTCCTCCAGCGCCTTGCCCTTGGTCTCCTTGACGAACTTGAGCACGAAGGGGATGGAGAGCGCGGCGAACACCGTGTAGATGATGTACGTCGCCGACAGGTTCCAGTCGGCCAGGGACGGGAAGCTCGCGGTGATCGCCCAGTTGGCGATCCACTGCGCCGAGGCGGCCACGCCCAGTGCGGCGGCACGGATCCGGTTCGGGAACATCTCGCCGAGGAAGACCCAGACGACGACACCCCACGACAGGGCGAAGAAGAGGACGAACACGTGGGCCGCGACCAGGGCCACCCAGCCCTGCGTGGCCGGCAGCTTGCCGTCCACCAGGTCGTAGGAGAACGCCCACGCCTCCAGGCCGAGACCGATGACCATACCGACGGAACCGATCAGGGCCAGCGGCTTGCGGCCGATCCGGTCCACGAAGATCATCGCGATGACCGTACCGACGATGTTGATGATCGACGTCGTGAAGGAGTAGAAGAACGAGTCCGACGGGTCGATGCCGACGGACTGCCACAGCGTCGACGAGTAGTAGAACGCGACGTTGATGCCGACGAACTGCTGGAAGACCGACAGACCGATACCGATCCAGACGATCGGCTTGAAGAAGAAGCTGCCGCCGAGCAGGTCCTTGAAACTCGACTTGTGCTCGCTGCGCATGGCGTTCTCGATCTCGCTCACGCGCGCGTCGAGGTCGATCCTGTCGCCCTCGACCTCTTCGAGAACCTTCTTCGCCCGGTCGGTCTTGCCCACCGAGATCAGGAAGCGCGGCGACTCCGGGATCGCGAAGGACAGCAGCCCGTAGAGCACGGCCGGAATCACCATGACGCCGAGCATGACCTGCCAGGCCTCGAGACCCATCAGCTTGCCGCGCTGGTCACCGCCCGCCGCGTTCAGCAGACCCCAGTTGACCAACTGGGAGATGGCGATACCGATGACGATCGCCGCCTGCTGGAAGGAGCCGAGCCGGCCGCGGTAGGCGGGCGGGGCGACCTCGGCGATGTAGGCCGGGCCGATCACCGAGGCCATACCGATGGCGAAGCCACCGATGATGCGCCAGAACGCCAGGTCCCACAGGGCGAAGGGGAGCGCCGAGCCGACGGCGCTGATGGTGAACAGGACCGCCGCGATCTGCATGCACCGGATCCGCCCGATCCGGTCGGCGATCCGCCCCGCGGTGGCGGCACCGATGGCACAGCCGATCAGCGCGATGGCGATCACCTGTGCGAGCCCGGCGGAGCCGATGTCGTACCGGTCGCGGATGGCCTCGACGGCGCCGTTGATCACGGAACTGTCGTAGCCGAACAGGAAGCCGCCCATCGCGGCCGCGGCCGCGATGAAAATGACATGGCCCAGATGCTCGGGCTGAGCGTCCCGGGCTCCGGAACTGGGTGCCGCTGTATCGGTCACGTGTACTCCTCGGGCCACCGGCTTCACTGCCGGGGGTGGGGGCGAGAGCCCTTCCAGTGGCGCACACGATGACGCGGCTCACCACCTGAAGGTAAAAGCAACGTTGCAGAGACTATGCGTTCAAGTTTCGAAGTCAATACTTGGGGTGCTGTGAACTTTTGGGCACAGCAGAGCCCAGTTGTGTTCAACTCTTGAATGACAGTGAAGGCCCTGAAGGGCATCGGAGGAGTACCGCCGGACGGGCGCCTACCGCAGCCGCTGGCTGATCACCTTCGACACCCCGTCGCCCTGCATGGAGACGCCGTACAGCGCGTCGGCGACCTCCATCGTGCGCTTCTGGTGCGTGATCACGATGAGCTGCGAGGCCTCCTGAAGCTCCTGCATGATGCGGATCAGGCGCTGCAGATTGGTGTCGTCGAGAGCGGCCTCGACCTCGTCCATCACGTAGAACGGGCTGGGCCGCGCCTTGAAGATGGAGACCAGCATCGCCACGGCGGTCAGCGAGCGCTCGCCGCCGGAGAGCAGGCTCAGCCGCTTGACCTTCTTGCCCGGCGGGCGGGCCTCGACGTCCACGCCCGTGGTGAGCATGTTGTCGGGGTCGGTCAGGATCAGCCGTCCCTCGCCGCCCGGGAACAGCCGGCTGAAGACGCCCTCGAACTCCCGCGCCGTGTCCCGGTACGCCTCGGTGAACACCTGCTCGACGCGCTCGTCCACCTCCTTCACCACTTGAAGGAGGTCGGTACGGGTCTTCTTCAGGTCCTCCAGCTGCTCACTGAGGAACTTGTGGCGCTCTTCGAGCGCCGCGAACTCCTCCAGGGCAAGGGGGTTGACCTTGCCCAGCTGCTGATAGGCGCGCTCGGCGGACTTGAGCCGTTTCTCCTGCTCCGAACGGACGAACGGCCGCGGCTGGTTGCGCGGATGCTCCGGGTCCTCGGGCAGTTCCTCGCCCTCGGCGGGGAGCGAGGGCGGCACGAGCTTGCCGGGACCGTAGTCCGCGACGAGTCCGGCCGGCTCGACACCCAGTTCCTCCAGGGCCTTGGTCTCCAGCTGCTCGATCCGCAGCCGCTTCTCCGCCCCCAGTACCTCGCCGCGGTGAACCGAATCAGTGAGTTTGTCGAGTTCCGCCTTGAGATCCCGGCCGCGGCCCCGCTCGGCGACGAGTTCCTGCTCCCGTACGGCCTTGGCCCGCTCGGCGAGCGTGCGCTCCGCGTCGGCCCGCGCGATGGAGACCTCGACGTGCACGAGCAGCTGCCGGGCGCCGGACGCGACGGCCTCGGCGACCGCGGCCTCGTGCCGGAGCCGGACCCGCTGCCGCTCGGCACGCGCGCGTGCCTCTCGTTCGGCGCGGGCGGCCCGGTCGAGCGAGTCGGCGCGCCCCGCGAGCCCCTTGACCCGCTCCTCGTGCGTACGCACCTGAAGACGGGCCTCCATCTCCGTCTGCCGCGCGTTGGCCCCGTCGGCGGAGAGCCGGTCGCGCACGGACGTGTCCGGCTCCTCGCCCCCGTCGCCGTGGGCGGACTGCTCCTCGGCCACGGCAAGCCGCTCGGCCAGTTCCTCGGCGTCCATCGCGGCCTTCTCCAGCGCGTCCTGCGCCTTGGCCGCCGCGGCCGCGCTCCGCTCGGCCTCGCCCGCGGCGCCCCGCGCCTGCCCGGCGAGCCGCCCGAGCTGCTGCGCCCGGCCGGAGCGCTCCCGCTCCGTGGCCCGCTGCCGCTGCCCCAGCTCCTCGACGAGCGCGGCGCACTCCTTGCGCCGCGCCCCCGCCGCCTGCTGGACCTCGGCCAGTTCCTCGCACTGGGCGGCCAGCCGCTCCAGCTCGGCCGCGGCCTCGTCGACGGAGGCCTGGACCTCCAGGAGGCTGGGCGCCCCGGCGGACCCGCCGTGCGCGAAGTGCGCACCGAGCAGATCTCCCTCAGCGGTGACCGCGGTCAGCTCGGGCCGGGCGTAGACCAGGTCCTCGGCGTCCTCCAGGGTCCCGACGACAACGATGCCGCGCAGCAGCCTGCGCACCGCGGGCAGCAACTCGGACGGTCCGCGGACCAGTTCGGCGGCGTAGGGCGGACTGCCCGGCCCCGCCGCCTCCGGCTCGCCGGAGGCCTCCCCCGCGAGCAGCAGGGCGGCCCGGCCCGCGTCCTGCTTGCGCAGGAGGCGAATCGCTTCGGCAGCGGCGGTCGGCGAGGTCACGGCGATGGCGTCGGCCGCCGCCCCGAAGGCCGCCGCCACGGGTACCTCGAACCCGGGTTCCACGGAGAGCAGTTCGGCGGCGGGTCCGAGCAGCCCGCTCAGCCGTTCCTTCGCCCCGAGCAGCGCCCCCGTACCGTCCTTCCTGCGCAGCCCGAGCGCGAGCGCCTCGTGCCGGGCGGCGACGGCGGCCCGCTTGCGCTCGGCGGAGGTGGCGGCCTCCCGGGCGGCGGACAGCGCGGACTCGGCACCGGAGAGCCCGGTCTTCGCCTCCTCCAGGCGCGCTCCGAGCTCTTCGTCACCGGCGTCGAGCCCGTCGACCTCGGCCTTGAGCTGCTCGTACTCCTCCTGCGCCGCGACGGACCGCTGCTCGGCCTCGTCCCGCGCGGCGGCGAGCCGGTCGATCTCGGCCCGGGCGGAGGCGGCCCGCGAGTGCGCCGCGTTGACCTGCCCCTGCAGTCGGGCCAGGCCCTCCCGGCGGTCGGCGATGGCCCGGGCGACATCCTTGAGCCGGCGCTCCTCGACCGCCAGTTCGCGCTCCAGGTCGGCCCGGTGGGACACCGTCTCGTCGAGGGCGGTCTGCGCCGCCTCCAGGGCGGCCTCCAGCTCGGCCTCCTGCTCCCGTACCCGGGCCGCCTCGCGCTCCAGGTCCTCGGGGTCGCGGCCGCGCCGCTCCTCGGCGGGTGCGGACCGGGCGCTCGTCACCCGCGCGTCGGCCAGCGAGACGGTCCCGCGCACACGCTCGGCGAGCTGGGACAGCTCCACCCAGGTCTGCTGTGCGCGCTGCAACCGCGGCGTGAGCTGCCGGACCTCGTCCTCCAGGTGCCCCTCGCGCAACAGGGCCTTCTTCAGCTCGTCCTCAGCGGCCTCCTTGCGCCGCTTCAGCTCGGCCTCGTCGGCGACCTCGGCGCTGAGCGCCTCCCGCAGCCGTACGAGATCGTCGGCGAGCAGGCGCAGCCGTGCGTCGCGCAGATCGGCCTGGATGACGGCGGCCCGCCGGGCGACGGCCGCCTGGCGGCCGAGCGGCTTGAGCTGCCGCCGCAGTTCGTCGGTGAGGTCCTGGACGCGGGAGAGGTTGGCCTGCATCGCGTCGAGCTTCCGCAGCGCCTTCTCCTTGCGCTTGCGGTGCTTGAGGACGCCGGCGGCCTCCTCGATGAAGGCGCGGCGGCCCATGGGGTCGGCGTGCAGGACGGAGTCGAGCTGGCCCTGCCCGACGATGACGTGCATCTCGCGGCCGATGCCGGAGTCGGAGAGCAGGTCCTGGATGTCGAGGAGGCGGCAGGTGTCGCCGTTGATCTGGTACTCGCTGCCGCCGTTGCGGAACATGATCCGCGTGATGGTGACCTCTGCGTACTCGATGGGCAGGGCCCCGTCGGAGTTGTCGATGGTCAGCGACACCTCGGCGCGGCCGAGCGGCGGCCGGCCGGTGGTACCGGCGAAGATGACGTCCTCCATCTTGCCGCCGCGCAGCGACTTGGCGCCCTGCTCGCCCATGACCCAGCTGAGAGCGTCCACGACATTGGACTTGCCCGAGCCGTTGGGCCCCACGACACAGGTGATGCCCGGCTCGAACCGCAGCGTGGTGGCCGAGGCGAACGATTTGAACCCGCGCAGGGTCAGAGCCTTGAGGTGCACGCCGTCGGACTCTACCGGGCGCCCCCGTCTCACTCCATGAACCCACGGTTTCACCGATGAAGGTGCAGGGCACATCAGACGTTAAGAAAGCGCTTCGGTGCGCGGGGGCTCACCGACCGGGGCGGGCCGGGAGGGAAGAAAGAAGGGACGCCGAAGCGTCCCTTGCATATCTGGTGCGTTGCTCTGTCAAGCGGTGGTTACGAGCAGCCGGACCGCGTGCGCCGTTGAATGCGGTCAGGTGAGCGCGGGCTCCGCCTGGGGTACGTCGACCTCGATGAGAGCGTCGTGAGAAGCGGCAGCCGCGAGCGCGTCGTTCTCCGCCTGGATCCGGCCAAGCTCGGATTCCAGGTCCTGGACACGCTGCTGGAGCCGTCGCATCTCGGCGAGAAGTCGCGGGTCGCTGCCGCCGACGTAACCGAGAAGCGCCTTTGCCATGATGGATGGTCCTCCACACTGAGTGACCGACCGTAGCGATGGTGGGTCGTGAGGTTTGAAGGGGAAAACGCACCCGCGGTGCTTGGCACTTCTTGTCTTGCCGGCCGTTCTCACATGCCAAACAGCTAAGGTGCGCGGGGATTCCAGAGTCTCACCAAAAAGTTTGACGGTCAACACGATCACACCCCGTATTGGCGGGCATCCCGGGGGCTCTGCGCCGTGGATCGTGCGGCGCGGCCTCACCGTCGGGGCCCTGGGGGTGTGGAGATCATCCGTTCATCCGGAGCCTGCCACGACTCCCCCGCGTTGGCAACCACCAGGGCGTTTCTGCCCGGAGCAGTTGCCCACGGCACCTCCGCGCCGCTCGTTCGCCGTCGGCCTGCGGCGACGGTTCAGCGGATGGCAAATCCGTCGTAGCCGCCTCGGGGTGTGTCCCAGATCTCGGTGACACCGTCGACGCGTCCGGGTGTGTCGTCACCGTGGAGCCAGTCGAGCAGTTGCTGACATGCCGTGCGCGGTCCTTCGGCGACCACTTGTACGCGACCGTCGTCCAAATTGAGAGCAAAACCACTCAGGCCGCCGATCTCCAGGGCCCGCGCCCGCGTGAACCAGCGGAAACCCACACGTTGGACGCGTCCTCGCACCCACGCGACCAGGCGCACATCTTCATTCATGGCTGCACGCTAACCGGCCAATTGCTCTCTGAGCACTTCCTCCCCTTGCGTTCTGGGGTACCGTCGCGGACCGATGAGTCTCACCCGTACGGGTGAGTCGCATCGACGACCGCGAGGATCGAGGAAGGCCACAGACATGGGACGCCACCGACGCTCCGACGCCGGCCGCGCCGCCACGGGCCGCGCTACGGGCACTCCGGAGGAGCAGCACTCCGAGGGCTGGTACACCGAAGGATACGGCGAGGCGTACGGCGTTGATCACGCTGGGGCGTACGAGGAGCGGACCTCCTCCTACCCCTCACATTCCGCGCACTCCGCGTACGCCCCGACGCCCTCCTACACACAGGCGCCGTCCTCGTACGCCACATCGCCCTACGCGCCGCAGGACGAGACCGTCACGGCCGCCTACGGCACCGTGGGGGCTCACGCGGACGGCGGGTCCGACGAGCCTCCGCGCGGGCACGCCCACCGCCGCCGCAAGAAGCGCGACGGTGTCCCGCTGCGCACCGGCCTCCTCGGCGCCTCGGCGTGCGTGGCCATGGGCGCGGTCGCGGTGGCCTCGGGGCTGATCCCGGGCTCCGACACCTTCAAGCTCGGTGGCGACCACGGCGGAAACAAGGTGCAGGCCGCGGGCTCCCCGAGCGTCGAGGCGCAGGGCGGCACCGACGGCACGGTCGAGGACCGCGCATCGGAGTCCGCCGCGAGCCGCGACGACCAGCGCTCGGCCTCCCCGTCCGCCTCCCCCTCGAAGTCCTCCGAGTCGGCCGAGCCGTCCGCGAAGCCGTCGAAGACCCCGGTCGAGACCAAGAGCGCCGGCACCGTCACGAAGCCGAAGACCGCGAGCCCGTCGGCGTCCGCCGAGGAGAAGACCTCGGCGCCCACCACGAAGGCGGCGACGACCACCTCCGACGAGGCGGCGGCCGCGGCCCAGGTGCTCACGCTGGTCAACCAGGAGCGCGCCAAGGTCGGCTGTTCCCCGGTGACCGCGGACAGTGGGCTGGCCGCCCTGGCGAGCGACTTCAGCGAGGACATGGCCGCGCGGAACTTCTTCGACCACACGGACCCGGACGGCGCGACGCCGTGGGACCGCGCCAAGAAGGCCGGCATCACCAATCTGGGCGGCGAGAACATCGCCCGCGGACAGGCCAACGCCCAGTCCGTGATGGACGCCTGGATGAACAGCGAGGGCCACAAGGCCAACATCCTCAACTGCGACTTCAAGACCCTCGGCGTCGGGGTGCACTTCGGCTCCGGCGGCCCGTGGTGGACGCAGGACTTCGGCTACTAGGCCCCGGACAGTCACCACTTATTCCCGGTTAGCGCACCCCTTGAGTGAGCGCTAACCGGGAGTATGCTGCGTTCATGACCTCGACCGACAGCGCCACCGTGAGTGTCACGGACAGTGCCTACGACGTGTTCGCCCGGGCCTGCCCGTCGCGCGGCACGCTCGAACACGTGACGGGCCGCTGGGGCGCCCTCACGCTCGGAGCGCTGCACGAGGGCTCGTTCCGCTTCAACGAACTGCGCCGCCGGGTCGACGGCGTGAGCGAGAAGATGCTGTCCCAGACGCTGCAGGCGCTGGAGCGCGACGGCCTGGTGCACCGCGAGGCCCAGCCGACGAACCCGCCGCGCGTGGACTACGAACTCACCCCGCTGGGCCACGAGGTGGCCGGCCGGCTCCTCGCCCTGATCGAGTTCGTCGAGGGCCGCATGGACGAGGTACTGGTGGCGCGCGAGCGCTACGACGCGACGCGCGGCGGCCGCTGACAGCGCGGGCAGAAGTAGCTGGACCGGTTCATCCACGGGCGGCGCCGCATCGGCGTGGCACACCGCCGGCAGGGCAGTCCCTCCCGGCCGTACGCGTCGAGGGACCGGTCGAAGTATCCCGACTCCCCGTTCACATTGACGTAGAGCGAGTCGAAGCTGGTCCCGCCGACGGACAGCGCCGCGTTCATCACGTCCCTGATGTGGCCGAGGAGTTCGGCCGTGCGCGGGCTCGTGAACGTGGCGGTGGGCCGCTCGTAGTGCAGCTTCGCGCGCCAGAGCGCCTCGTCCGCGTAGATGTTGCCGACACCGCTGATGAGCGACTGATCGAGCAGTGCGCGCTTGATGGTGGTGCGCTTGCGGCGCAGGGACTCGTGGAACGCGGCGTCGTCGAAGAGCGGGTCGAGCGGGTCGCGGGCGATGTGCGCGATGATGTCGGGCAGCCCGTCGGCGGTGGTGTCGTGCAGCGAAAGACCGCCGAAGGTGCGCTGGTCGACGAAGCGCAGTTCGGTACCGAGGTCGTCGTCGAACCGGACCCTGATCCGCAGGTGCTTCTCGTCCGGGGCGTCGTGCGGCTGCACCAGCAACTGCCCGCTCATACCGAGGTGCGCGAGCACGGAGGTGTGGGTCGTCTCCAGCGGCAGCCAGAGGTACTTGCCGCGGCGGCTCGGCTCCCCGATCCGCTGCCCCTTGAGGCGGTGCGCGAAGTCCTCACCGCCCGCGATGTGCCGGCGCACGGCGCGCGGGTGCCGTACTTCGGCCTCGGCGACGGTCCGCCGCGCCACCCACCGCGCGAGCCCCCGCCGCACCACTTCGACCTCGGGAAGTTCCGGCACAAATCCTCCATGGCTTACTGCGCCCCGAAGGGGCGCGGGGAACGGCGCGACCGGCCCCCACCGGTCCGCATAAGTCAACGATAGGAAAACGCCCGCCCCCACCGGCGGAAACCGGTGAGAACGGGCGCTCCAGGAAACGAAGAGCTACACCCCGGGGGCGCTGTCGGCACCCGCCCCCTCGGACGCGGCGGCCTTGGCCCGCTCGTCCGCGGCGGCCCGGATGGCCCGCCAGGCGGACTCCGCGGCCTGCTGCTCCGCTTCCTTCTTGCTGCGGCCGGTGCCGGTGCCGTACGAGACGCCTCCGACGCGGGCGGCAGCAGTGAAGGTCTTCTCGTGATCGGGACCGGTCTCGGAGACCAGGTACTCGGGAACACCGAGCCCCTCGGTCGCCGTGAGTTCCTGGAGACTGGTCTTCCAGTCCAGGCCGGCACCCAGATTCGAGGACTTCTCGATCAGCGGGTCGAAGAGCCGGTGCACCAGCTCACCCGCCGCGTCCAGACCTTGGTCCAGATAGACGGCGCCGATCACCGCTTCAAGGGTGTCGGCGAGGATGGACGCCTTGTCCCGGCCGCCCGTGCCCTCTTCGCCCCGGCCGAGCCGGATGAAGGAGCCCAGGTCGAGCCCACGGCTGACCTCCGCAAGCGCACGCGAATTGACCACCGCGGCCCGCAGCTTGGCCAGCTGGCCCTCGGGCAGGTCGGGGTGGGTTCGGTAGAGGGTGTCCGTGACGACCAGACCGAGCACGGAGTCCCCGAGGAACTCCAGCCGCTCGTTGGTCGGCAGGCCACCGTTCTCGTACGCGTACGAGCGATGGGTCAGCGCACGCACCAGAAGGGCGGACTCGAGTTTGTACCCGAGCCGCCCTTCCAGAAGCGTGTGGGACGAGGCTGTGGTGTCCGCCTTTTTCTTGGCGTCATCCGCCGATTTATGGCTAGCCACTGTGCCTCTCACCAGCCGCTCAGACCTCGAGGACCTGGCGCTTGTTGTAGGTGCCGCAAGCGGGGCACGCGATGTGCTGCAGCTTGGGCTCCTGGCAACGCTCACACGAAACCAGGGTGGGGACCGCAGCCTTCCACTGCGACCGGCGGTGGCGCGTGTTGCTGCGCGACATCTTCCGCTTCGGAACAGCCACGGCTACTTCTCCTGCTTCTCGTCGACGCCCGCTTCCGCTTCGGCGCCGCTCATCTCGTCCTTCTCGCCGTCCTGGATGGTGCCAGCGAGTCCCTGCAATGCCGCCCAACGGATGTCGACGGCGTCGTGGTGGTGGCCCGGCTGGTCCGAAAGCCGCACTCCGCACTCGGAGCACAGACCCTCGCAGTCTTCCTGGCACACCGGCTGCATCGGCAGTGCGAGCACCACCGCATCACGCAGCACAGGCTCGAGGTCGAACAGGCCGTCCTCGAGAAAGAGCCTGTCCTCGTCGTCCTCGGCGTCGTCGCCCGGTTCCGCCTTTACGCGGCCACGGTCATCGGCGTCAGGGTACGAGAACATCTCCTGGAAGTCCGCGTCGACCTCGAGGCCGAGCGGCTCCAGACACCTTACGCACTCCCCCTTGGCCGATGCACGGGCGGTGCCTGTGACAAGCACACCTTCCATGACCGACTCCAGGCGGAGCTCGATCTCCACCGGGGCGCCTTCCGGCACCTCGATGACTCCCTGGATACCGAAGTCCTTGGGAGCGTCGATCGTGCGGGTCAGCCGCTGCATGGCACCAGGACGCCGGCCCAGCTCGTGTGTGTCGAACACAAGAGGGTTGCGGTGGTCGAGGTGGGTATTCAGGGCTGGTCCTGCTTTCGATCTACGAGGTTCGTGAAGAAGCTCCGGAGAGCGGCTGCCGCGGCGTTCCGGAGAACCGTTCCGGGCAGCTCGGAACGCACGGGTACGCGCGACCGAACAGCCAGGATACTGGACCATTCGCTCACGGCCCAATCCGGTCCCGGCCACCTTGGCGCGACCGGGATCCGGCCCGGTTCAGCGGCCCTGGTCGTACTGCCGCTCGTACTCCCGCACCTGATCCATGCTGATCATGCTGGTGTCGAAGAGGCTGGTCTCGTCGAGGGCGGCGGCCTGCGGCTGCTGGGGCTGCTAGGCCTCGGGGTGGTAGCCGTACTGGTACTGGTCCTGCTGCTGGGCCGCGTACGGGTCCTGCTGCTGATACCCGTACGGATCCTGCTGCTGGTACATGGCGTACGGGTCCTGCTGGGCCGCGTACGGATCCTGCTGCTGGTACCCGTACTGGTCCTGCTGCACGTCCTGTGCGTACGCGGGCTGCTGCGCCGGGATCTGCGGCGCCTGGGGCGTCTGGGGCTCCTGCGCGGCGGGCTGGAGGTCCTGGCCGCCGATCTCCGCGAGACCCGCGAGGTAGTCGGCGTCGCTGGTGTGCGCCTGCGCGCCGCCCTCGCCGTCGACGTGCAGCGCGCCCAGGTCGTCCGTGGCGATGCGGCCGTGCAGCTTCTGGCGGCCCTTGCCGACGGCCTCCAGGGTCTTGGCGAGCACCGCCTCGAAGGCGCCGAGCTTGACGTCCACGTAGGCGTCCGCGTCGCGGCGCAGCGTCTCCGGGTCGTGGCTGCGCTCGGGAGCGTCCTCGTCCTCGTAGCCCTGCTCGTCGACCCCGGGCCCCGTGCCGAGCAGCTTCTCGCGGCCGCGGCCGACCGAGCCGAGGGTCTTGGTGAGGACGACCTCGAAGTTGGCCAGCTTGGAGTCGACGTAGTCGTCGGCCTCCGCGCGGACCTCCTCGGCCTCCTGCCGGGCCTCGCCGAGGATCCGGTCCGCCTCGTTCTGCGAGCGGCGGGCGATCTCGGTGTCCGAGATCAGGCTGCCGCGCTCGGCGTGCGCGGTCTCGATGATCCGGTCGGCCTCGGCGCGGGCCTGCTCGACCATCTGCTCGCGGCCGCCGATGAGCTCCTGAGCCTGGGCCAGGGAGCCGGGCAGCGCCTGGCGCACTTCTTCGAGCATCGAGAGAAGGTCGGCGCGGTTGACCACGCACGAGGCCGACATGGGCATGGAGCGGGCGTTGCCGACCGCGGCGACGATCTCGTCGAGCTTCTTCTGCACGTCCACCGTGTGCTCGCCACTCTCTCGTCTGCTCACAGGAATGTGAGGGGTGTTGGAGACGGACGGGACGACTGTATGCCCAACTGGTGTGTGCGTGTCACTTCTTGGGGAGGCGCTCGGTCAGTGACGCGTGCACGACCGGCGGGACCAGGTGCGACACGTCGCCGCCCCAGGCCGCGACCTCCTTGACGAGCGAGGAGGACAGGAAGCTGTAGGTGGGGTTGGTGGGGACGAAGAGCGTCTCCACCCCGGAGAGGCCGATGTTCATCTGGGCCATCTGCAGCTCGTAGTCGAAGTCGCTGACGGCGCGCAGGCCCTTCACGATGGCGGGAATGTCGCGCTGCTTGCAGAAGTCGACGAGGAGACCGTGGAAGGCCTCCACCTCCACGTTGCCGAACTCGCCGGTGACCTCGCGGATCAGCTCGATGCGCTCGTCGACGGTGAAAAGGCCCTGCTTCGACTTGTTGATCATCACCGCGACATGCACCACGTCGTACAGCTTCGAGGCGCGGGCGATGATGTCGAGGTGGCCGTTGGTGATGGGGTCGAACGACCCGGGACAGACTGCGCGGCGCACGGGAAGTCCCTCGCTCTCCGGTCCGGTCATCGTGCGTCGTCGCACGTGAGGGTGGTGTTCAAGGCGGCGCGACCGTACCAAAACGTGCCCTCGCCGTATCGACGGGACCTCAGCCCCTCGAACCCGTCCGGCCACCGGAATTCGCCGCCTCTGGTGCTGCGTTCAACGGTGACGAGCGCTTCGTCCACGAGCCACCCCTGGGCCCGGAGTGTGAGCAGGATCTCCCGAAGATCGTCGTCGGAGACGGCGTACGGGGGGTCGAGAAAGACCAGGTCGTAGGGTGCGGCCGGCGGCGGGCCCGCGACGACTTGTTCCGCTTTTCCGGTACGTGCCTCGGCTCCCGGCAGACCGAGCGCCTTGATGTTCTCGCGGACGGTGCGGGCCGCCTTGGCGTCGGCCTCGACGAGCAGCGCGTGCGCGGCACCGCGGGAGAGCGCCTCCAGGCCGACGGCTCCGGAGCCCGCGTAGAGGTCGGCGATGCGGGTGCCGTCGAGGGTGCCGAGCAGGGCCTGCCAGGTGGAGAAGAGGCCCTCGCGCGCCCGGTCGGAGGTGGGGCGGGTGCCGTTCCCCGGCGGCACGGCCAGTCGGCGTCCGCCTGCGCGCCCGGCAATCACGCGGGTCATCTCGGTTCTGGGTCCTTGTCCGTCGAGGTGCTGGTCACTGTGGGTCCAGTGTGTCAGGGCACCGGTACGGGCCGCTCGTCGGTCGCACCGCCCCACCGAGAGGTGACCGTCACCCCTTGTCCAGGTACTGCTCCCGCTCGGCGTCCAGCAGCGCGTCCAGCGCCGTCCGCAGCCCCGGCAGTGCCTCCAGCTCCGGATCCCCGGCGACCACCTTCGTCGCCTCCTCCCGCGCCTCGGCGATGATCTCCTCGTCCTCGATGACGGTGAGCATCCGCAGCGACGACCGCACCCCGGACTGGGCCTGCCCGAGCACATCGCCCTCGCGCCGCTGCTCCAGGTCGATCCGGGACAGCTCGAACCCGTCCAGCGTGGAGGCGACCGCGCCGAGCCGGGCGCGCGCGGGGCTCGCCTCCGGCATCTCGGTGACCAGCAGGCACAGCCCGGCCGCCGAGCCGCGCCCGACGCGGCCGCGCAGCTGGTGGAGCTGGGAGACGCCGAAGCGGTCGGCGTCCATGATCACCATGGCTGTGGCGTTCGGCACGTTCACCCCGACCTCGATGACGGTCGTGGCGACCAGCACGTCGGTCTCCCCCGCGGCGAACCGCCGCATCACCGCGTCCTTGTCGTCGGGGTGCATCCGCCCGTGCAGCACCTCGACCTTGAGCCCCTGGAGCGGGCCGTGCGCCAGCTCCTCGGCGACGTCGAGCACCGCGAGCGGCGGACGCTTCTCCGCCTCGTCCTCGGCGGACTTCTTCTTGCCCTTCTTGGGCTTGTCGTCCTCGTCGTCGCCGATGCGCGGGCAGACGACGTACGCCTGATGCCCGTTCTCCACTTCCTCTCGCACGCGCTCCCACGCGCGCGCGAGGAAGTGCGGCTTGTCGGCGGCGGGCACGACATGGCTGGCGATCGGCGAGCGTCCGGCGGGCAGCTGGTCGAGGACCGAGGTCTCCAGGTCGCCGAAGACGGTCATGGCGACCGTGCGCGGGATCGGCGTCGCGGTCATGACCAGCAGGTGCGGGGGCTGCTTGCCCTTGGAGCGCAGGGCGTCGCGCTGCTCGACGCCGAACCGGTGCTGCTCGTCCACCACGACCAGGCCCAGGTCGAGGAACTGCACCTTGTCCTCGATCAGCGCGTGCGTGCCGATGACGATGCCGGCCTCACCGGTGACGAGATCGAGCAGCGCCTGCTTGCGGGCGGCGGTGCCCATGGAACCGGTGAGCAGCACCACCTTGGTGGAGTGCTCGGAGCCGCCGAGCATGCCGCCCTCGGCCAGCTCGCCCATCATCTCGGTGATCGAGCGGTGGTGCTGCTGGGCGAGGACCTCGGTGGGCGCGAGCATGGCGGCCTGGCCACCCGCGTCGACGACGGCGAGCATGGCGCGCAAGGCGACCATCGTCTTGCCGGAGCCAACCTCGCCCTGGAGCAGTCGGTGCATCGGGTGCTCGGTGGCCAGGTCGTCGAAGATCTCCTTGGAGACCTTCTGCTGGCCGTCGGTGAGCGTGAACGGCAGCTTGGCGTCGAAGGCCGTCAGCAGTCCGTCCGGCTTCGGCTCGCGGGCGACGGCGGTCAGCTGGGTGTCCGCGAACCGGCGTCGGGCGAGGGCGACCTGGAGGACGAACGCCTCGTCCCATTTGAGGCGGGCGCGGGCGTCGGCGATGTCCGCTTTCGCGTGCGGCCGGTGGATCTTGAGCAGCGCCTCGGGGAGCGGCACCAGGCCGCGGCCCTCGCGCAGCGACTCCGGGAGCGGGTCGATCGCCTCCGGTGCGCTGGGCAGCGCCAGGTCGACGGCCTTGGCGATCTTCCAGGACTCCAGCTTGGCGGTGGCCGGGTAGATCGGAAGGAGGGCGCCCGCCCAGGAGCCGACTGCTTCGGCGGCCTCGGCGGAGTCCTCGGCGGTGTCGGCGCGCAGCAACTGGTACGCAGGGTGCGCCAGTTGCATCTTGCGGTTGAACACCGAGACCTTGCCGGCGAACATCGCGCGCGTGCCCGGCAGCAGGTCCTTGTGCGGCTTGTGGATGCCCTTGCCGAAGAAGACGAGCTGGATCTGGCCGCTGCCGTCGGTGATGGTGACTTCGAGGCGCTGTCCGCTGCCGCCGTTGAACCTCAGGACGCGGGCGGTCGCGACCTGGGCGACGACGGTGACGTGCTCGTCGAGCGGCAGCTCGGCGAGACGGGTCAGCTCACCGCGCTCGGCGTATCTGCGCGGGTAGTGGTGGAGCAGATCACCGACGGTGTGCAGGTCCAGGTGCTCGGCCATCACCTTCGCGGTGGCGGGGCCGAGCACCTTCTTCAGCGGTTCTTCGAGCACGGGCACGAGATCCATTGCACACCACGCCACTGACAATCCTCGGCAGGTCCCCGGAACCCGCGGCCCGCGATCCTCGAAAACCCCTGGTCGGAAGGGGCTTCCCGGCCCTAGGATGACCGCCTTCCGACCCTTTTCGCGGTCACCTCACGCAGGGCCGCCCGACCCGCGCCGTCGCCTGTCCCCCCACCGGCGCAGCGACGATGGATTCCCAGACTTCTCACGATGCCCAGCGCGCCCAGGCGCCGCACACGTTCCAGGTCGACCTGCGCGGTCTCGTCGATCTACTCTCCCACCACCTGTACTCCAGTCCGAAGGTCTATCTGCGCGAGCTGCTGCAGAACGCGGTGGACGCCATCACCGCCCGGCGTGCCGAGGAGCCCGACGCCCCGGCCACCGTGCGGCTGTTCGCCGAGGGCGGCGCGCTGCGGGTCGAGGACTCCGGCATCGGTCTGACCGAGTCGGACGTGCACAGCCTGCTCGCGACGATCGGCCGCAGCTCCAAGCGCGGCGACGGCCTGGAATCGGCCCGCGCCGACTTCCTGGGCCAGTTCGGCATCGGGCTGCTCGCGTGCTTCGTGGTCGCCGAGCGGATCCGGGTGGTCAGCCGCAGCGCCCGCACGCCGGACGCGCCGCCCGTCGAGTGGACGGCCCGCGACGACGGCTCGTACACGGTCCGTACGCTCCCCGACGCGGCCCGCGCCGAGCCGGGGACGACCGTGCACCTGGAGGCTCGCGCGGGCGCCGCCGACTGGCTGTCCGAGGAGCGGGTGCTGTCGCTCGCGCGGGACTTCGGTTCGCTGCTGCCGTACGACGTGCGGGTGGGCGAGACGCCGGTGACGGATCTGCCGGCCGTCTGGAACCGCGCGTATCCGACGCCGGCCGGCCGCCGGGTGGCGCTGGCCCGCCACTGCCACGACCTGTTCGGCTTCACGCCGCTGGACTCCATCGACCTGGACGTGCCGCTCGCGGGCGTCCGGGGTGTCGCGCACGTCCTGCCGCAGGCGGTCAGCCCGGCCCAGCGCGCGGGCCACCGGGTGCACCTGAAGGGCATGCTGCTGACGGAGCGGGCCGAGCAGTTGCTGCCCGACTGGGCGTTCTTCGTGCGCTGTGTGATCGACACGGACAGCCTGCGGCCCACCGCCTCGCGCGAGTCCCTGTACGAGGACGAGACCCTGGCCGCCGTCCGGGAGGCTCTGGGCGAGCGCATCCGGGAGTGGCTCACGACGCTCGCGGCGGGCGATCCGGAGCGTCTCGGCGCCTTCTTGTCGGTGCACCACCTCGGGGTGAAGTCCCTGGCGCGGCACGACAAGGAGATGCTGCGCACGATGCTTCCCTGGCTGCCGTTCGAGACGACGGACGGGCGGCTCTCCCTGGAGGAGTTCGCGCAGCGCCATCCCGTCGTGCACTTCACGCGGACCGTGGAGGAGTTCCGGCAGGTCGCGCCGATCGCGTCGGCGCAGGGCATCGGTGTCGTCAACGGCGGCTACACGTACGACGCCGATCTGGTCGAGGCGCTGCCCACGGTCCGTCCGGGCACGCCGGTGGCGGAGCTGGACGCGGACACCGTGACCGCGCACCTGGACTCGATCGACCCGGCCGAGGAGCTGGCCCTGTCGGCGTTCCTCGCGGCGGCCCGGGCCCGGCTCGACCCGCTGGGCTGCGACGTCGTCCTGCGGGCCTTCCATCCGCTGACGGTGCCCGCGCTGCATCTGGACGACCGTGCGGCCCGCCACGAGCAGGCTCGCGCGGACGCCGAGGCGCAGGCCGACGATCTGTGGGCGGGCATCCTGGGCTCGCTGCGCGGCAGCGCCCCACGCGCGCGTCTCGTCCTCAACCACCTCAACCCACTGATCCGCAGGGTGAGTTCCCTGGGCGACGCGGAGCTGGTCGGAACGGCCGCCGAGGCCCTCTACGGGCAGGCCCTGCTGATGGCGCAGCGCCCGCTGCGGCCCGCCGACTCGGCGCTCCTCAACCGCTCGTTCATCGGCCTCCTGGAGTGGGCCACGCACCCCGGCACCGGAAAGGACGACACCCGATGAACGGGACTGACGAGATCATCGACCTGGACTCCCTGCGGCGCGCGATGGCGGAGAACGCCGCGCAGCCCGAGGGCCCGGCCCGGGGCGCCCGCGCGGAGCAGCTGCTCGCGGGGGCGGAGAAGCTCTCCGAGACCCTCGCGGTCATCGAGGCGCTCGGCCATCAGCTGCAGATGTACAACTACAGCTCCGAGAAGGACAAGATGTTCGTCCCCTTCGCGCGCCTGCTGCGCATGTGGGACGAGCACCCGGAGGAGTTCGACGCCTACGAGGCGCACTCGCTGCACTGGGTCTTCAAGTGGATGTCGGGCGGCATGCTCAACCAGCCGCACATCCCGCTCGCCTCCATGGAGAAGTGGCTCGGCGAGATGGAGCACCGCTACCGGGTGGCCGGGCACTCCGAACGGGCCGTGCGGATGAGCGAGTTCTACGTCGCCGACCACATCGGCGACGAGGAGCGGGCCACGCGCGCGTACGAGGCGTGGCTGGCCGCCGACCGCGACGAGATGGCGGACTGCCACGCCTGTGAGCTGAACGGCCAGGGTGTCCGCCAGTCCGACCTGCGCGACGACGAGCGGGCCCTGGAGCTGTGGCGGCCCGTCCTGGAGGGCGAGCACACGTGCGCCCACGAGCCGCACGCCACGCTCGCGGCCTCGCTGCTGCCCTTGCTGCGGCTGGGCCGCCCCGAGGAGGCCCGCGCGAACCATCTGCGCGGCTATCGCCTGGTCCGGCAGATGGAGTCGATGCGGGGCGCGTTCGCCTCGCACGTGGAGTTCTGCGCCCTGACCGGCAACGAGGCCCGCGCCATCGAACTGCTCGCCGAACGCCCCGCGTACTTCACCGACAGCGGCAACCCGGACGGCCTGATGGACTTCCTGTCCGTGACGGCTCTGGTGATGGACCGGCTGGTCGAGCTCGGCCTGGGCGAGCAGAGCGTTCCGGGCCCCTCGGAGCGGGCCTGGTCGGCGGCCGAACTCGCGGTGCACGCGCGCGTGGAGGCACTGTCCCTCGCGGCCCGGTTCGACGAGCGCAACGGCACCGACCGGGTGGGGCGCCGGGTGCGGGAGCGCATGGACCAGCGGCCGCTGCTCGACCGGCTCCCGCTGGGCGTCCGGGTCGTACGGCCGTCGGCCACGCGTCCGGTGACAGCGGTGACGGCGCCCGCCGAGCAGCCCGCCGACGCGTCGGCGCTGGTCGCCGAGGCCCGCCGGCTCTCCGCCGAGCAGGGCGGCCCGGACGCCGGTCTCGCCTGGGAGCGGGCCGCGCGTGCCGCGGAGGCGGAGGGTCTTGAGCTCACCGTCCACGACCGGGCCGAGATCGCCGACTACAGCGCGATGGGATCGGCCGACGACGGCGTCGAACAGTTCGCCCGCGCGGCCGAGTTGTACGAGGCGAGCGGCGATCCGGAGGAGGCCAAGGCGGCACGCGCGCGTGGCGCGTACGCGCTGTCCCACGCGGGCCGGACGGAAGAGGCGCTGGCCGCGATCCGGGAACCGTACGAGCAGGTGCTCACGGCCCTCCCCGGCCTGGACGCCACGACGGCCCGCCCGGCGGCGGCCGTCCTGGCGTGCCGGGCGCGCATCCTGCTCCAGGCACACTCCGGCGACGCCGAGATCGACGAGGCGGAGGCGTGCGTACGGCAGCTGCTGACGCTCGTCGAGCCGTTCACGGACGTGCCGAGGCTCGCCTCGCAGGCCGCGGCGGCCCGGTCGATGCTCGGGGACATCGCGCTGCACCGGGGTGACACGGAAGCGGCCACGGAGCTGTACGCGCGGGCGACCGCCGAACATGTGGCGACGGGGCGGCCCTGGCTGGCCGTCGAGGGCGAGATGCGCCTCGCCGGGCTCGCCCGTGACCGGGACGACGTCCAGGGCGCCGAGCGGGCGCTGCGGGCCGCTCTGGAGCACGGGGCCGGATACCTGGAACCGGTGGGAGCGGCCCGGCTCCACCTCCAGCTGGCCGATGTCCTCGCGGCGGGCGGGCAGTTCGCGGCCGCGTCCGACCACGCCCTGGAGGCCACGCACTGGGCCGACGAGGCCGGTGAGAGCGCGGGGATCGGTGCCTGGGCCCGGTTCCAGCTGGGTGGTCATCTGCTGCGCGCGGAGCGCACGGCCGAGGCCGCGGAGGTCCTGGAGTCGGCGCTGCTCGACCTGTCCGCCGACGACCACGGCGACGGAACGATCGTGCAGGCTCTCTGGTGGCTCGGCGACTGTGCCCGCGCGCTCGGCGAGCATGTGCAGGCCGCGCAGGCCTGGCTGAGGGCCGCGGAGCTCGCCCAGCACTGGCCCGAACAGCGCGACCACGCGATGCTCGCGAACCTGGCGGCGGACGCCCTGGACCGGGCGGGCCGTCCGGAGGAGGCGGACCGGGCCTATGTGCGCGCGGGCGAACTGTGGGCCTCCTTGGGACAGGTGCCCGCCGTGGTGCGGTGCCTGCGCGCGCGTGCCTGGCTGGACTCCGCGTCAGCGGGCGACGAGCGGGAGCTGATGGGCGCGGCGATCCGCACCTGCGAGGAGGCGCTGCCGTCGGCCGAGGAGGATGTCCGGCTCGCTGTGCTGCCAGACCTGGGCCACACGCACCGGCAGTTCGCGGAACTGCTGGAGCGGCGCGGCGAGGTCGCGGACACCGAGGCGCACCTGCGGTCCGCCGCCGTGGCGTTCGGCGAGGCCGGTGACGAGGAGCGCCGGGCCGAGGCGGAGGAGGCCCTGGCCGCGCTGCGGGCGCGCTGAGCGGGGCCTACTCGACCCCGATGAGCAACAGCGCGGACTGCCGCCCACCGCGGTAGACCACGGTGTCGACGGCCAGATGAGCCTCGCGGACGTGCCGTTCCAGCGCGTCCGCGACCTCGTCGGGCACGTCGTCGCCCAGGACGAGCGTGACGAGTTCGCCGCCCGCCGCGAGCATCCGGTCGAGCACCGTGCGGGCGGTCGCCGGGACCTCCGAGCCGATGACGGCCACATCGCCGTCGATGAGCCCCAGGACGTCCCCGGCCTGGCAGATGCCGGCCATGGTCCAGGACTGCCGCTCGGCGACGGCCAGTTCGGCGTAACGGGTGGCGCCCGCGGCCGAGGTCATGGCGACGACGTCCTCGTCGAAGCGCCGGTCGGGCTCGTGCACGGCCAGCGCGGCGATGCCCTGGACCGCGGAGCGGGTGGGGATCAGGGCGACCCGTACGCCTTCGGAGCGGGCCTGCTCGGCGGCCGCGGCGGCGGTGTGCCGCAGTTCGGCGTCGTTGGGCAGCAGCACCACCTCGCGCGCGTGGGCGCGCCGGATCGCGTCGACCAGCTCACCGCTGGCGGGCGGTTCGCCGGGCCGGTCGGGCACCGTGGTCGCGCCGGCCTCCGCGTACAGCCCCGCGAGTCCGTCCCCCGGCACGACGGCGACCACGGCCCGCTGCGCCCGCTCGCGGGGCGGTGCGGCGGCGCGGCCGGCGTGTGCGTCGCCGAGGCCGAAGTGCGTGATGCGGATGCGGTGGGGCCGGCCGGCCTCGACACCCGCCTCGACGGCCGCGCCCGCGTCGTCGACGTGCACATGCACGTTCCACAGCCCTTCCCCGCCGACGACGACCAGGGAGTCGCCGAGGGCATCGAGCCGGGTGCGCAGCCGGGCGACGGCCCGGTCGTCGGCTTCCAGGAGGTAGATGACCTCGAAGGCGGGCCCGGTGACGCCGTGCTCGTCGGGGCACTCCAGTTCGGCGTCGAGGGAACCGGTGTCCACGCGCGCGTGCCCGTCCATGTGCCGCTGCCGCCATACCGGCACTGCGTTGCCGGAGACGGCCTGGCTGAGCGCCCCGAGTACGGCGACGAGCCCCCTCCCTCCGGCGTCCACGACCCCGGCGCTGCCGAGCGCCGCGAGCTGCCCGGGCGTCGCGTCGAGCGCCGCGCAGGCGCCGTCGTAGGCGGCCCGCGCCACGGCCCCGCAGTCGCCGTCCGTACCGGTCGCGGCGTCGGCGGCCGCCGTCGCGACGGTGAGGACCGTGCCTTCGACGGGGTGGGCGACCGCCTCACGTGCGGACTCGGCGGCCCGTCGCAGGGCCAGCCGCAGCGCCGTCCCGTCGGCAGGACCCGCGTGATCTCCCTCACTCGGATGTCCGTCAGCGAGCACCTGGGACATGCCGCGGAGCAGCTGGGCGAGGATCGTCCCGGAGTTGCCGCGGGCGCCGATGAGGGCGCCGTGCGCCATGGCGCGCATCACGTCGGGCAGCGCGGGAGCGGCCGGTTCGAGCCCGGTGAAGACCGCCTCGACCGCCTGATGGGCGGACTCCACGGTCAGATAGAGGTTGGTGCCGGTGTCCCCGTCCGCCACGGGGTACACATTGATGGCGTCGATCTCAGCGCGCTCTCTGCCGAGCGCTTCCAGAGCCAGTGAGCACCAGGCGCGTACCGCGGCTACGTCGAGTACGTGTCGCACATGCGGCACCTGCGGCACCTAACGCCTCCTTCGAGCGGCGGGACTGGCACGCAGAGTAGACCCCGGCGCGGAGCCGCCCGGGAAGAGGGCCTGGTCCGGGGCCCGGGGACGGCGGCCCGGGCAACCATGGTAGTTTCGTTGTATCGAAGCAGCCGTTGTATGCTGCTCCGGTTGCCCGATAACCATCGGGCCATCCCCCTGGCACCGCCACTCAGATCCCTTTCGATCTCGATCCCGGCATGCCGGGATTAACCGTAAGTGCATCTGAAGTCTTTGGAGTGACCCGTGGCTGCCAACTGCGACGTCTGCGGCAAGGGGCCGGGCTTCGGCAACAACATTTCGCACTCGCACCGCCGTACGTCTCGCCGCTGGAACCCGAACATCCAGCGTGTGCGTGCAGTGGTCGGGCGGACGCCGAAGCGGCTCAACGTCTGCACCTCGTGCATCAAGGCCGGCAAGGTCTCGCGCTGACGTTACGCGTAGCGCGGCCACCTCGCTGGTTGCTTGAAGAAGCCGGTCCCCTCGGGGACCGGCTTCTTCGTTTTCCCCGTGCGCACCGCCGGGGGATCGGTGATCGCGCCCGCGACTGTCAGTGGCGGCTGCCAGACTCTGCGCATGCGGTTCGGCATCCTCGGCCCTCTCGACGTACGGGCCTCTGACGGCAGCCCTCTGGACCCCGGCGGGCCGCGGCCGCGTGCCCTGCTGACCCTGCTGCTCCTGGACGCGGGCCGCACCGTATCGGCGGAGCGCCTGATCGACGGCCTGTACGGGGAGGACCCACCGGCCGGGGCGGCGAACGCCCTGCAGTCGCAGATCTCCCGGCTGCGCAAGCGCCTGGATCTGGAGATCGAGTCGGGTCCGGCCGGATACCGGCTCGCGGTCGCCCCGGACACTGTGGACCTGCATCGCTTCGAGCGCCTTGCACGCGAGGGCGCGCAGGCGCTGTCCACCGGGGACCCCGCGCGCGCCACAGCTCTGCTGCGCGAGGGGCTGGGCCTGTGGCGCGGTCCGGCACCGGTCGATCTGCCGCGTCTGGACGAGCTGCGGCTCGGCGCGACGCAGGACCGGATCGAGGCGGACCTCATACTGGGCGGCGGCGCCGACCTGGTCGCCGAGGTCCGGGACCTGCTCACCCTGCATCCCCTCAGCGAGCGCCTGTACGGGCTGCTGATGCGCACGCTGCACGCGGCGGGCCGTTCCGCGGAGGCACTGCGGGTCTACGAGGAGGCGCGGCGCACACTCGCCGACGAGCTGGGAGCCGACCCGTCCGCGGAGCTTTCGGCGCTCCACCTGGAGCTGTTGCAGGGGCAGGAGCCCGTTCGCGTACGGGGTGTGCCCGCGCAGCTGACGCGGTTCGTGGGGCGGGCGGACGAGCTGTCCCGGATCGACGAGCTGCTTGCCGAGGCGCGTCTGGTGACACTGACCGGCCCCGGTGGCGCGGGGAAGACCCGGCTTGCCTGCGAGGCCGCCCGCTCACGCGCGGAGGTCTGTTACGTCGAGCTGGCACCCCTCACCGAAGGGTCCCGGATCCCGTACGCGATCCTCACCGCGCTCGGGGTGCGCGAAGGACTGCGCGGGCCGCACGGTACGGACGTCACGGACCGCCTCACAGCAGCTCTGGAGGACCGGGACCTGCTGCTCGTGCTCGACAACTGCGAGCATGTGATCGAGGACGCCGCCGAGGTGACGGGCCTGCTCCTGGGCGCCTGCCCCGGGCTGCGCGTCCTGGCGACGAGCCGGGAAGGGCTCGGCCTCACCGGAGAGGCGCTGTGTCCGGTGCCGCCGCTCGCCTCGGGCCCGGCGGCCCAGCTGTTCCGGGACCGGGCCGCGGCGGTGCGGCCCGACTTCGAGGCGCACGGGCACGCGCGCGTGGCCTCGATCGACGACATCTGCTCCGCCCTGGACGGGTTGCCCTTGGCGATCGAGCTGGCCGCGGCCCGACTGCGCACGCTCACGGTGGCCGAACTCGCGGAACGGCTGGGCGACCGGTTCCGCGTGCTGTCCCGGGGTGATCGCACCAAGGCGCCGCGGCACCGCACCCTGCGCGCTGTCGTGGAGTGGAGCTGGGAACTCCTCGACGAGGAGGAGCAGGACCTGGCGTGCAGGCTGACCGTGTTCGCCGGCGGCGGCCTGTCCGGGGGCGCGACGCTGGAGGCGGTGGAGGAGGTGTGCGGCGTCCCGTACCCGGAGGATCTTCTCGCCTCCCTCGCCGAGAAGTCGTTCCTCGAGAAGTCGTTCCTGGGGGCGGCCGACGGTCGCTATCGGATGCTGGAGACGATCCGCGCCTTCTGCGCCGAGCAGCTTCAGGACCGCACGCTCAAGGAGCTGCGTGACGCGCACGCCGCGTACTACCTGCACTTGGCGGAGGAGGCCGAGCCGCAGCTGCGCGGGCACGGTCAGCTTCCCTGGCTGGCCAGGCTCTCCGCCGAGCAGGGCAATCTGGACGCGGCCCTGCGCCACCTCGTCGCGGCGGCTCCGCATGACGGGCTGCGTCTCATGGCGGCCCTGTCGTGGTTCTGGCGGCTGCACGGTCTGGCGGGCGAGCGGGTGCCGCTCGCCCGCGCCCTGGTCGACGCGGTGGGGCCGACTCCCCCGCGCGGCCTGGAGGAGGAGTACGCGCTGTGCGGGCTGAACGCGGTGATGTCCGTGACCGGCAGCGAGGACGAGGACCGGCTCGCCCGCGCCGATCAGGTCCTGGCCACGATCGACCGGCAGCTGAGACTGCCCTTCACCGTGGTTCTGTGGACCCTCGCGGTCGGTCCCGAGAGGTCGCGGGACGAGCGGGTCAGGGCACAGGTCGGGGACGACCCGTGGGGGCGGGCGCTGCTGAACATCGGGCTCGGTTTCCAGGAGCAGTTCGCGGGACGTCCCGCCGCGTCGGAGGCGCTGTTCGCCAAGGCGTTGGAAGGGTTCCGGGAGACCGGCGACCGCTGGGGCATGGCCAACTCCCTCGACCAGCTGGGGATGTTCGCGGACTGGCGCGGTGAGCGAGCGCGCGCCCTGGACCTGCTCGACGAAGCGCTCCGCTGTGCCAGGGAGCTGGCGGCCCCGGAGGAGACCGCCGACCTGTTGTGCCGGCGCGGCGCCGTCCTGCTGCGCAGTGCCCGCTACGAGGAGGCGAGCACCGATTTCGCACGGGCGGCCGATCTGGCGCGGGCCGCCGGTGCGCCGGAGAAGGTGGCGGGCGCCCACTGGGGCATGGGCGACGCGGCGCGGCTGGCCGGGGACCGGGCACGCGCGCGCGAGCATTACGAGACGGCACTGGGATTGAACGCACGGTCCTGGTACAGCGTGGGCCAGACCGTGCACGTCTTCCTCGGCCTGGGCCGCACCGCCCTTGCCGAGGGCCGCACGGAAGAGGCCGACGACTGGTTCCGGCAAGCCCGCACGCTGTCCACCGACGGTGTGGCGCAGGGTCTCGAACTGGCGGTGGTGGCCGAGGCGTTGGCCGCCCGCGCGGACGGCCCCGAGCGGGCCGTGACGCTGCTCGGCGCGGCGTCGGCGCTGCGCGGCCGCCTGATCGTCGACGACCCGGATGTGACACCGCTCGAACAGCGGCTACGGAGGGTGCTGGCCCCCGAGGTGTTCAAGAAGGCCTTCGAGCTGGGCGTGAGCCTGCGGGAAGCCGCCATCGTGAACCTGTGACGCCGCGGTGCCTTCGGGCCGCCCTGGTTGAGCGTGGGAGGGCGTCTCGGCGCGGCCGTCAGTCTGCGGCCCCTGGTCACGGATCACAGATCACAGATCACGGACCACCGGTCAGGCGTCAGCCACCAGCGGTCAGCGGTCAGCGGTCAGCGGTCAGCGGTCAGCGGTCAGCGGCACATTGCCGACGGTCAGCAGCCGGTAAGGCACGGTCAGCAAGCGGTCAGCGAACGGTAAGCGCCCGGCCGCAAGCTCACTGCCATGACGAAGCAGACGCACGACACCGCAGCTCACACGGGCACCATCCACACCGACCTTGCAGCTCACACGGACACCGCCCACACCGACGAGTCCCGCGCCACCGAACCACACACCACTGATCCCCACACCACTGAACCCCACACCACCGACTCCCTCGCCCACCTCGACGTCCTGGTCTCCGGCGCCAGCGTCGCCGGGCCCGCGATCGCCTTCTGGCTCTCCCGCCAGGGCGCCCGCGTCACGGTCGTCGAGAAGGCGGCGGCGCTGCGCGAGGGTGGCTTCGCGGTTGACTTCCGCGGTGACGTCCACCGCACCGTCCTGACCCGCATGGGCATCTGGGACGACCTGCACCGCATCCAGACCGACATGGGCCGCCAGACCATCGTGAACGCCGACGACACCGACCGGGTGGACCTGCCCGCGCACCTGATGAGCGGCGACGTCGAGGTGTTCCGGGGCGACCTCTCCGAGCTTCTCTACGAGCGCACGAAGAACACGGTCGAGTACGTCTTCGGCGACTCGATAGCCTCGCTCACCGAGTCCGCCACGGGAGTCGACATCACCTTCGACCACGGCGCTCCCCGCACCTTCGACCTGGTCGTCGGCGCGGACGGCCTGCACTCGCACACGCGCCGGCTCGTCTTCGGCGACGAGTCGCGGTACCTGCGCTTCTTCGGCTACTACGTCGCCGGGTTCGACATGCCCAACCATCTGGGCCTGGACCGCACGGCCCGCCTGTACACCGAGCCCGGCCGCACCGCGATGATCAGCAACTACGACGGCGCCCCCGACCGGGCCGGCGCGGGCATCGTCTTCGAGTCGGAGCAGCTCGCGTACGACCGCCGGGACAGCGCTCAGCTGAAGCGGATCGTCGCCGACAAGCTGCGCGGCATGGCCTGGCCGCACGTGGAGGAGATGATCGCCGCTCTCGACACCGCGGACGACCTGTACTTCGACTCGATCGCCCAGATCCACATGGACCGGCTTTCCAAGGGCCGTGTGATCCTGCTCGGCGACGCGGGGTACGGAGCCACGATGGGCGGCATAGGAACCGGCACGGCGCTGGTGTCGGCGTACGTCCTGGCGGGCGAGCTGGTGGCGGCACGGGGCGACCACCGCACCGCGTTCGCTGCCTACGAAGCGGAGATCACGAAGTACGCGAAGGGCTGCCAGAAGATATCCGGCAACGCGGGCCCGTTCTTCGCCCCGCCGACCGAGAGGAAGATCCGCAGCCGTGACCGGGCGTACCGGATGCTCAGCTCACGCTTCCTGGCGGGCTTCTTCAAGCGCCTGACCGAGAAGGCCGCGAGCGCTCTGGTCCTGAAGGACTACGGCCTGGCGGGAGAGTCGGCCCCCACTGCCCTGAACCGCCACCCGTGATCCACGGGCCCGATGCCGTCGCCCAGCGCGAACCCGGCGGCGATCGCCCCGGTCACGTACTCCTTGGCCGCGCGCACGGCCTCGGGCACCGACTGCCCCTTGGCCAGCTGGGCCGCGATCGCGGAGGCGAGGGTGCAGCCCGTGCCGTGCGTGTGGCGGTTGTCGTGGCGCGGAGCGCGCAGCCAGTGCTCCTCGGTCCCGTCCGTCAGCAGGTCCACGGCCTCCGCGGAGCCGCCCCCTGGGCCACGGGGCGTCGAGCCACCGGCCTCCGCATCAGACAACTCCGTCCCAGCCCCTGAACCACCGGAGCCCAGATGTCCCCCCTTGATGACCACCCATCGCGGTCCGAAGGCGAGCACAGCCGCAGCGGCCCTGCGCATCTCCGACTCCGACTCCACGTGGACGCCGGTGAGTTGTGCGACCTCGTCGAGGTTGGGGGTCGCCACGGTGGCGGTCGGCAGCAGCTTGGTGCGGACGGCGTCCAGTGCCGAGGCGGCGAGCAGCGCGTCCCCGTGCTTGGAGACGCCGACCGGGTCGACGACGACCGGCGCATCGGTGCCGGCCAGCAACTCGGCGACGCACTCGACGAGTTCCGGAGAGGCCAGCATCCCGGTCTTGACGGCCTGCACACCGATGTCGTCGACGACACTGCGGTACTGGGCACGCACCGCTTCCACCGGAAGCTCCCAGGCACCCTGCACACCGAGGGAGTTCTGCGCGGTGACGGCGGCGATGACGCTCATGCCGTGGGTGCCGAGCGCCAGCATGGTCTTCAGGTCGGCCTGGATACCGGCGCCGCCCCCGGAGTCGGACCCGGCGACGGTCAGCACCCGCACCGGCCGAGCGGCATCGGCGCTCATGACTCGATCTCCCCGCCGAAGCCGCCGGAGAGGCCGTCCCCGAAGTGGTCCCAGCCACCCGTGCTGGTCCAGGGCGCTCCATCGACGGTCACCTGGGGCAGGGCCGAGGGGTTGAGGACCTCACCGATCACCTTCCAGCGGGCCGGCAGCTTCACGTCCTTCGGGAAGGTGGCCACGATCGCGTGGTCCTCTCCCCCGGTGAGCACCCACTGGAGCGGGTCCACGCCGACGGCCTGGCCGATGTCCTTCATCTGGGACGGCACGTCCACGTTGGCGGACGTGATGTCGATGCGGCACTTGCTGGCCTCGGCGATGTGGCCCAGGTCGGCGATGAGCCCGTCGCTCACGTCGCACATGGCGGTGGCACCGAGCCCGGCCGCGGCGGGCCCGGCGTCGTACGGGGGCTCGGGCCTGCGGTGCGCCTCGACGAAGGCGCGCGGGGAGCGGAAGCCCCGGGAGAGCACGGCGTATCCGGCCGCGGACCAGCCGAGCCAGCCGGTGACGGCGACGACGTCGCCGGGCTGGGCGCCGGCCCGGGTCACCGGGTCGTGGTTGCGCAGATCGCCGAGGGCGGTGATGGCGATGGTGATCGTGTCGCCGCGCACCACGTCACCGCCGACGACGGCGGCGCCCGCCACCTGGCACTCGTCGCGCAGTCCGTCCATGAGTTCCGAGGGCCAGGACGCCGGCAGTTCGGCCGGGACCACCAGGCCGAGGAGCAGCGCGGTGGGCACGGCGCCCATGGCGGCGATGTCGGCGAGGTTCTGGGCGGCGGCCTTGCGGCCGACGTCGTACGCCGTGGACCAGTCGCGCCTGAAGTGCCGGTTCTCCAGCAGGACGTCGGTGCTGGCGACGACCCTGCGGTCCGGTGCCGCGACCACGGCGGCGTCGTCACCGGGGCCGATCCGTACGGCCGGAGTGGTGGTGAGCCGTGAGGTCAGCTCTCTGATGAGGCCGAACTCCCCCAGCTCGCCGACGGTGCCCTTCATGTGCGTGCTGCCCTTTCTGTTCCGACCGGTTCCCGGCCCGATGCCGGCTCCGCCCCGACCCACTCACGATCCCGAACCATCCCAGGGCCGGCCATCCGTACGCCGCCCGCCCCCTTCACAACCATCTCAACGCCGCCCGCCTCACGGCGACCGTCCCCGCACCGGCAGTCCTTGCGCCACTGATCGGCACGACGCCCGTCCTTATGGCGCCCGCCCCCACTCCCCCGACACGCGCCACTGCGCCCCCGAGGTTCACCTCGCCCCCGGGATTCACCTCGCGCCCGATGTTCCGCGCCTCCCCGCCCGTCCCCGGCTCCCTCACGGCGGAGCCACCGGTCAGCGTCCGACGGCCCACCCCACCGCTCGGCGCGCGGTCGCGGGGCGCCCGCGTCCTGGGTACCGTTTGCATCAGGGGTGCGCCCGCGGGCGTTTCCGCGGCCCCGCCGACTCGGGCGGCGTCCGCCGCGGCTCCCACGGTCACGCCCGCAGAGGCCCCCACGGCCATGCCTTCCGCTTCCTTCGCTCTTCCCGAGGAGCCGCCCCGACGACCGGCTGCGATCCCGCGTTCTCCCGGCCCGTATCCGGCGAGTGCGCCACAGCCGCCCCGGGTCTCCCCGCGACGAGCGGTGACGCGATACCGTGGCGTCCCTTCTCCCCACATGATCCTCGTGGCCGCCCTGGAGGTTCCGTGGTACAGGCGTACATCCTGATCCAGACCGAAGTCGGCAAGGCGTCGACCGTCGCCGAGCTGATCGGCAAGATTCCGGGAGTCATCCAGGCCGAGGACGTCACCGGCCCCTACGACGTGATCGTGCGCGCGCAAGCGGACACCGTCGACGAACTGGGTCGCATGGTGGTCGCCAAGGTCCAGCAAGTGGACGGCATCACGCGCACCCTGACCTGCCCGGTCGTCCACCTGTAGCCCCCGTCTACCCTGTGCCGGTGAACTCTTTCCGTCACCGGCGCCGTCCTGGCCGCGTCCACCGCGTTCTTGTCGGGGCACCCGCACTGTCGTTGCTGGTCGCCGCCGTCGCAGGGTGTTCCACGACGGACGATGCTCCTGAGGCCGCGGTTCCCACGCCGGAGGCGTCGGTCGCGAAGCTGTGCCGGAACCTGGACGAGGTGCTGCCGCAGAAGCTCGACGGACTCGATCGCAACGATCCCGAACCGAGTTCCGAGCTCACCGCGGCGTGGGGAAGCCCCGCGATCATACTGCGCTGCGGTGTGCCCTGGCCCGACGCGGCAGCCGACAACGACAGCAACCCGGCGACCATCAACGGCGTGGAGTGGATCGTCGAGGAACTCGACGGCGGCGCGCAGCGGATGACGACGGGCAGCCGCCTCGCCTACATCGAGGTGACGATCCCCAAGGACCAGGTCGCCCGGGGCGGCGCGGGTCCGCTGGTCGACCTGGCCGGGCCCATCAAGAAGGCGATCCCCAAGGGGATCGCCGACTAGAGCGGGTGTCGCCCGGATCCGCCTACCGCAGGCCCGTCGAGCGGCGCAGCGCGGCCTGGAGGAGCTTGTCCACCAGCTCCGGGTAGCTGACGCCGGTCTCCTGCCACATGCGCGGGTACATGGAGATCGGGGTGAAGCCGGGCAGGGTGTTGATCTCGTTGATCACGAACTCCCCGTCCTCCGTGAGGAAGAAGTCCGCGCGGACGATCCCCTCGCAGGACACCGCCTCGAACGCCTCGACGGCGAGCCGCCGCACCTCGGCCGTCTCCTCATCGGTCAGCGGCGCGGGCACGAGCCCGGTCGCGGAGTCGATGTACTTGGCCTCGAAGTCGTAGAAGTCGTGCGCCTGCACCGGCGGGATCTCGGCCGGGACCGAGGCGCGCGGCCCGTCCTCGAACTCCAGGACACCGCACTCGATCTCGCGCCCGACGATGCCCGCCTCGATGATGACCTTCGGGTCGTGGGCGCGCGCCGTCTCCATCGCCTCGTCGAAGCCGTCGAAGGACTCGACCTTGGTGATGCCGAACGACGAGCCGGCCCGCGCGGGCTTCACGAAGAGCGGCCACCCGTGCTCGCCCACGAAGTCGGCGACGCGGCGGCGGGCGCCCTCCTGCTCACGCTCCCACTCGCGCGGCCGGATCACCAGATACGGGCCGACCTTCAGCCCGAAGGAGGTGAAGATCCGCTTCATGTACTCCTTGTCCTGGCCGACGGCCGAGGAGAGCACACCACAGCCCACGTACGGCGTCCCGGACAGGTCCAGGAGCCCCTGGAGCGTGCCGTCCTCGCCGTACGGGCCGTGCAGCACCGGGAAGACCACGTCCACGTCGCCGAGCGCCTTGGGCACGGAGCCGGGCTCGGTGTAGACGACCTCGCGCGACGACGGGTCGACCGGGAGCACCACGCCGCCCTCGGGCGACTCGGCGAGGTCCGCTACGTCCGGGACCCGCCGGTCGCTGATCGCCATCCGCTCGGGGTCGTCCGCGGTCAGCGCCCAACGGCCCTCGCGCGTGATGCCGATCGGCAGGACGTCGTACTTGGAGCGGTCGATCGCGCGGAGCACGGCGCCCGCCGTGACGACGGAGACCCCGTGCTCGGAGCTGCGGCCGCCGAAGACCACGGCGACCCGCGGCTTCTGCCCGGTCGACGAAGCGTCCGGCGAGGCGCCCGAGGACGCGGTGGACGCGGGGCTCTGGGGAAGGTTCTCGCTGCTCATATCGCGTTGAGCGTACCTGCTGGTACTACGAGAGTCAGCGCCCCCGGAGGCCAGGTCGTGGCGCGGCCCGCGGGCCGTCGCTCAGCGTCGTTCGGGCTTGGCGGAGCGCGACATCAGCTCCTTGACGGCGACCACCGGCGGCTTGCCCTCGTGGACGATCGCGACGACGGTCTCCGTGATCGGCATGTCGACGCCGTGGCGGCGCGCCAGTTCCAGCACGGACTCGCAGGACTTGACGCCCTCGGCGGTCTGCTTGGTGACCGCGATGGTCTCCTCCAGCGTCATGCCCTTGCCGAGGTTGGTGCCGAAGGTGTGGTTGCGCGACAGCGGGGAGGAGCAGGTGGCCACCAGGTCACCGAGTCCGGCGAGGCCGGAGAAGGTGAGCGGGTCGGCGCCCATGGCGAGGCCGAGCCGGGTCGTCTCGGCGAGCCCGCGCGTGATGAGCGACCCCTTGGTGTTGTCCCCCAGGCCCATGCCGTCCGCGATGCCGACGGCGAGCCCGATGACGTTCTTGACCGCGCCGCCGAGTTCGCAGCCGACCACGTCGGTGTTGGTGTAGGGCCTGAAGTACGGGGTGTGGCAAGCGACTTGGAGGCGCTGGGCAACCGCTTCGTCGCGGCAGGCGACCACCGCGGCGGCGGGCTGCCGGGCGGCGATCTCCCGGGCGAGGTTCGGCCCGGTCACGATCGCGATCCGCTCCTGCGGCACCTTCGCGACATCGGCGATGACCTCGCTCATGCGCATCGCCGAGCCGAGCTCGACACCCTTCATGAGCGAGACGAGCACGGTGTCGGGAGCCAGCAGCGGCGCCCAGTCCGCGAGGTTCTCCCGCAGGGTCTGCGACGGCACCGCGAGCACCGTGAAATCGGCGTCCGCGGCGGCCTCGGCGGCGTCCGCCGTCGCCCGCACGTTCGCCGGGAGTTCCACACCGGGCAGGTAATCCGGGTTCATGCGGGTGGAGTTGATGGCCTCGGCGAGCTCGGCGCGGCGGCCCCACAGCGTGACATCGCACCCCGCGTCCGCCAGCACCATGCCGAACGCCGTGCCCCAGGAACCGGTCCCGAAGACGGCGGCCTTCACGGGTCGGGTCACTTGCTGCTCTCCTCCGTCGTACCGCCTGATGCCGAACTCCCGCTGCTCGCCTGCGACTTGTCGCGGTCCTGGACGGTGTCGCCGTCCTGCGACCGGTCACCGTCCTGCAGCTTGCGACGCTGCGCGATGCGCGCCTCACGCGGGTCGTACCGCTTCGGCGGAGCCTTCTCGCCGCGCAGGTGCTCCACCTCGGCGGTGATCGCGGTCATGATGACCTCGGTCGCCTCCTTGAGCAGATCCGGCGTGATCTCTTTGTCGTAGAAAGCCGTCAGATCGACGGGTTCACCCGCGAGGACATGGTGGGTCTTACGGGGGAAGAAGTGCGGCTTCTTCGCATAGGGCGCCAGTGCGTCGGTGGCCCCCCACTGGCCCACGGGAATCACCGGGCATTTCGTCTGCAGGGCCACCCGTGCGACTCCGGTCTTACCGGTCATCGGCCACAGTTCGGGATCCCGGGTGAGCGTTCCCTCCGGATAGAAGGCCACGCACTCCCCGCGCTCCACGGCGTCGATCGCGGCACGGAACGCGCTCAGTGCGTTCGTGGACTCGCGATAGACGGGAATCTGCCCGGTGCCCCGCATCGCGGCACCGACGAACCCCTTCTTGAAGAGGCCGTGCTTGGCGAGGAAACGCGGGACTCGTCCCGTGTTGTACTGAAAGTGCGCGTAGAGGAACGGGTCCAGATGCGAATTGTGGTTCACCGCGGTGATAAATCCGCCGTCGGCAGGAATGTTCTCCATTCCGCGCCAGTCCCGCTTGAACAGAACCACCAGCGGCGGTTTGCACAGGACCGCAGCGAAGCGGTACCAGAAGCCGATTCTGCGGCGGGACACTCGGACACCTTCCTCTAGGACCATGCAGGCAGGGGCTGGCGGAGCCGCACAAGTGTCGCCCCGGGCCACTGGTCTGTCGAGAACACCGTACGCCCGCCCGAACGGGCGCACCTCATGCACAGGTCACAATAGGCGCGTGCAGTGGACCCTGGTGATACCGCTGAAACCGTTGGTGCGTGCCAAAAGCAGGCTCGCGCCCGCGGCCGGCGACGCCCTGCGGCCCGGTCTCGCCCTGGCATTCGCCCAGGACACCGTGGCCGCCGCGGTGGCCTGCGCGGCGGTGAGCGATGTGGTGGTCGTCACGGACGACGCCCGCGCGGGGCGCGAACTGGCGGGCCTCGGCGCCCTGGTCGTGCCCGACACGCCGCAGGCGGGCCTCAATGCCGCTCTCGCGCACGGAGAGACGGTTGTACGTGCCACACGTCCCCGGGCGCCCCTGGCGGCCCTGAACGCCGATCTGCCGTCGCTGCGCCCCGCGGAATTGGCCCGCGTTCTCACCGCGGCCGCCGCTTTTCCCCGGGCTTTTCTGCCCGACGCGGCGGGAATCGGCACCACCCTGTTGTCCGCGGCGCCCGGCACGGAATTGCTCCCCGCTTTCGGCGCGGCCTCCCGCGCCCGCCACCGTGCGTCCGGCGCCGTGGAACTGCCTCTCGACGGCGTCGGCTCGGTCCGCCAGGACGTGGACACCGGCGACGACCTGCGGACGGCGCTGACCCTCGGGGTCGGCCCGCACACGGCGAAGGTCACGGCCGGGCTCCTCCTGGTCGACTGAGTGCGCCGGCTGAGTACGCTGCCCGTATGCAGGCCACCGCGTACACGTACGACCCCGAGACCCGCTCCGGCAGCGTCCTTCTGGACGACGGCACCCCGGTGCCCTTCGACGCCGACGCCTTCGACGCGGGCGGGCTGCGCCTGCTCCGCCCCGGCCAGCGGGTCCGCATCGAGGTACAGCCCACGAAGGACACGCCGACCATCACGCTCATCACCCTGCAGACCTTCTGAGCCCCTGAAACACCGCGGGCCGGGCTCCCCGAGGGGAGCCCGGCCCGGCGCGTGAGCAGCCTTGTGGCATACGCCCAAGAAGGCGACCTTGGAGAAAAGGTCTTACTTCTTGCGAGCGGTGGCCTTCTTGGCGGTGGTCTTGCGCGCAGTCGACTTCTTGGCGGGCGCCTTCTTGGCCGTGGCCTTCTTGGCGGGAGCCGTCTTCTTCGCGGTGGCCTTCTTGGCGGTGGCCGCCTTCTTGGCCGGAGCCGCCTTCTTCGCCGCGGCCGTGGTCTTCTTCGCCGCCGCGGAGGTCTTCTTGGCGGTGGCGGTGGCCTTCTTCGCGGTGGCCTTCTTCGCGGCGGCCGCCGTGGTCTTCTTCGTGGCGGTGGTCTTCTTCGCCGGGGTGGCCTTCTTGGCGGCGGCCTTCTTGGCCGTCGTCTTCTTGGCCGCGGCCTTCTTGACCGTCGCCGAGGCGCCACCGGTCAGGCTGCCCTTGGGCGCCTTCTTGACCGCGACATCGTTCTTCGGGAGCTTCTTCGAACCCGCGACGAGGTCCTTGAAGCCCTGGCCCGCGCGGAATCGCGGCACCGAGGTCTTCTTGACCCGCACGCGCTCACCCGTCTGCGGGTTACGGGCGTAACGGGCCGGACGGTCGACCTTCTCGAACGAACCGAAGCCGGTGACCGAGACGCGGTCGCCACTGACCACGGCACGGACGATGGCGTCGAGGACCGCGTCAACGGCCTCCGCGGCCTGCTGACGGCCGCCGACCTTGTCGGCAATCGCTTCTACGAGCTGCGCCTTGTTCACGTCTTCCCCTTCGGAGACATTGCCGGAGCGAATCTCTTTCGACCCGGCTTTTTCGCACGTTAGGCAGATATATACCGCAAATCAAACGCGAAACGGGCTAATCACCCTTGTGCCGCAACGAACTGGGCTGTCTCAGAGTTCCTCTTCAGAGCCGGAGCCCTCGTCGAAGTCGTCGAGGTCCGCCATGAATCGCTCCAGACGCCTTGCCGCGGCGGCGAGATCGTGTTTGGCCACGGCCGTAATGGCCAGCAGCTTCCGGGTCAGCGCCATCCGTACGCCCTCCGGGACTTGCAGTGCGCGCACTCGGTGGTGCGCTTCCTTGAGTTGGTCCGCGACCGCCGCGTACAGCTGGAGTTGGCCGTCGTGTTCCATGCACAGATTGTGCCATCTGGGGCGAGTTGTCGCCTCCGCAGGGTGTAACTCCCGCCCCACAAGGGCCTCCTGAGCCCTTCGGCTACGCGCCCGCCGGAAGCGGCGCCCAGACCCGCTTACCCCGGGAACACCCAGCGCATTCACGGGAGTTGGGACCTCGCGAAGACCACCCGTTCAGGTCAGCGGAGGGCTCCCGGGGCCGGATACAGAAGTACCCCCAACCGGTGCACGATTGGGGGTACGAGGCCTGCTGAAGTGGCCTGAATAAGCCTTGCCCAGGGGCGGGTCAGACCTGGATGGTCTGCGGCTTGAAAGAGGGACGCTTTGCCTCGTAAGTGGCGATGTCCGACTCGTTCTGCAGGGTGATGCTGATGTCGTCGAGCCCGTTCAGCAGACGCCAGCGGGAATTCTCGTCGAGCTCGAAGGAGGCGGTGACGCCCTCGGCCCGAACTTCCCGCGCCTCCAGGTCCACCGTGATCTCGGCCTGCGGGTCGCTCTCCACGAGCTCCCAGAGCGCGTCCACGACCTTCTGGTCCAGAACGACGGTCAGCAGACCGTTCTTGAGGGAGTTGCCGCGGAAGATGTCCGCGAACCGGGCGGAGATCACGGTCTTGAAGCCGTAGTTCTGCAGCGCCCACACGGCGTGCTCGCGCGACGAACCCGTACCGAAGTCGGGACCGGCGACCAGCACCGTGGCGCCCTCGCGCTCCGGTTTGTTGAGCACGAACTCCGGGTCCTTGCGCCAGGCCTCGAACAGACCGTCCTCGAACCCGTCCCGCGTCACCTTCTTGAGCCAGTGAGCAGGGATGATCTGGTCGGTGTCCACGTTCGAACGGCGCAGCGGGACGGCCCGGCCGGTGTGCTTGGTGAATGCTTCCATGACTGATCAGACTCCAGCGGGCGTACGGTCGGCGGGCGAATCCGAGAGGTCCGCCGGGGAGGCGAGGTGGCCCAGCACGGCGGTGGCGGCGGCGACCTGGGGCGAGACCAGGTGGGTACGGCCGCCCTTGCCCTGCCGGCCCTCGAAGTTGCGGTTGGAGGTGGACGCGGAGCGCTCGCCGGGGGCGAGTTGGTCCGGGTTCATGCCCAGGCACATGGAACAGCCCGCGTACCGCCATTCGGCGCCGGCGTCCTTGAACACCTGGTCCAGGCCCTCGGCGGCGGCCTCGAGACCGACCCGGGCCGAGCCCGGGACGACCAGCATCCGTACGCCGTCGGCGACTTTGCGGCCCTTGACGATGTCGGCCACGGCCCGCAGGTCCTCGATGCGGCCGTTGGTGCACGAACCTACGAAGACGGTGTCGACCTTGACGTCGCGCAGCGCCTGCCCGGCCTCCAACCCCATGTACTCCAGGGCCTTTTCGGCGGCGAGGCGCTCCGAAGCGTCTTCGTACGAAGCCGGATCGGGGACGTTCGCGGAAAGCGGCGCACCCTGACCGGGGTTGGTGCCCCAGGTGACGAACGGGGACAGCTCGTCGGCCTTGATGAAGACCTCGGCGTCGAAGACCGCGTCGTCGTCGGAGCGCAGCGTCTTCCAGTACGCGACGGCGGCGTCCCAGTCCTCGCCCTTGGGGGCGTGCTCGCGGCCCTCCAGATAGGCGAACGTGGTCGCGTCCGGGGCGATCATGCCCGCGCGGGCGCCGGCCTCGATCGACATGTTGCAGATGGTCATGCGGGCTTCCATCGACAGCTGCTCGATGGCGGAGCCGCGGTACTCCAGGACGTAGCCCTGGCCGCCGCCCGTCCCGATCTTCGCGATGATGGCGAGGATCAGGTCCTTGGCGGTGACGCCGTCGGGCAGTTCGCCGTCGACCGTGATGGCCATGGTCTTCGGGCGGGTCATCGGCAGCGTCTGGGTGGCGAGCACGTGCTCGACCTGGGAGGTGCCGATACCGAACGCCAGACCGCCGAAGGCGCCGTGCGTGGACGTGTGCGAGTCGCCGCAGACGACCGTCATGCCCGGCTGCGTCAGGCCCAGCTGCGGGCCCACGACGTGCACGACGCCCTGCTCGACGTCGCCCAGGGAGTGCAGGCGCACCCCGAACTCGGCGGCGTTCTTGCGCAGCGTCTCCAGCTGCACGCGCGAGACCGGGTCGGCGATCGGCTTGTCGATGTCGAGGGTCGGGGTGTTGTGATCCTCGGTGGCGATGGTGAGGTCGAGCCGCCGCACCTGGCGACCGGCGTTGCGCAGGCCGTCGAAGGCCTGCGGGCTGGTCACCTCGTGCAGCAGGTGCAGATCGATGAAGAGGAGATCGGGCTCGCCCTCGGCGCGCCGGACGACGTGGTCGTCCCAGACCTTCTCCGCGAGTGTCCTACCCATCGCTTTCCCTCCGGCCGGCGAGTCGTGAGCCGGCCCAACTAGAGATTTCGGGATCGCCGACATCCGTACCCCTCGTACCGGACGTCGGCGGCCGGGCCCGTTCGGTCAGCGGGCCGCTGTGACATCCAGAGTGGCAAGTTCCACGGGAAATTGAACTTGCGTTTCACAGAGTGAGACGGGAGTATCGACGCATGGACAACAGTAGCGGCGTCGGCGTTCTGGACAAGGCAGCCCTTGTCCTGGGCGCCCTGGAGTCCGGACCCGCGACCCTAGCTGGCCTTGTCGCGGCCACCGGATTGGCAAGACCCACAGCACATCGCCTGGCGGTGGCCCTGGAGCACCACCGCATGGTGGCCCGCGACATGCAGGGCCGCTTCATTCTCGGCCCGCGCCTCGCGGAGCTCGCGGCGGCGGCCGGCGAGGACCGCCTGCTCGCGACCGCGGGCCCGGTGCTCACGCATCTGCGGGACGTGACGGGCGAGAGCGCCCAGCTCTATCGCCGCCAGGGCGACATGCGCATCTGCGTCGCCGCGGCGGAGCGGCTGTCCGGACTGCGGGACACCGTGCCGGTCGGCTCGACGCTCACCATGAAGGCCGGATCCTCCGCGCAGATCCTGATGGCCTGGGAGGAGCCGGAGCGCCTGCACCGCGGCCTCCAGGGAGCCCGCTTCACGGCGACGGCCCTGTCGGGCGTACGACGCCGTGGCTGGGCCCAGTCGATCGGTGAGCGCGAGCCGGGCGTCGCGTCCGTCTCGGCGCCGGTGCGCGGCCCGTCGAACCGGGTGGTGGCCGCCGTGTCGGTCTCCGGTCCGATCGAGCGCCTGACGCGTCACCCGGGCCGGATGCACGCCCAGGCCGTCATCGACGCCGCGGGCCGCCTCTCCGAGGCGCTGCGCCGCACTGGCTGACCCACAACTCCCTCTCCACCTCTGCCAATTCCCGGCCGGTCGCTTCAACGCCGCAGCGACCGGCCGGAGTTGTGTCCGGGGCGGATCAACGACCGTACGCGAAGAGGCCCTTCCCGCACTCGGGAAGGGCCTCTTCGTCTTGTACCCCCGACCGGATTCGAACCGGCGCTACCGCCTTGAGAGGGCGGCGTGCTAGGCCGCTACACAACGGGGGCCCTGCGGATCAGATCCGCGGTTTGCAGATGAGCTCTGCGAGCTGGCCTACCAGGACTCGAACCTAGAATGACGGTACCAGAAACCGTAGTGTTGCCAATTACACCATAGGCCATGGTGGTTTAGACCATATTGGTTTAGACCAGTACCCCCGACCGGATTCGAACCGGCGCTACCGCCTTGAGAGGGCGGCGTGCTAGGCCGCTACACAACGGGGGCCCTAGCGATCCTGCATCAAGGTCGGCGGGAGCTACCCATAGCCGTCCTCGCGGGAAGGATCTGTACCCCCGACCGGATTCGAACCGGCGCTACTGCCTTGAGAGGGCAGCGTGCTAGGCCGCTACACAACGGGGGCTTTGTGGATCTGGAATCCACGGTTGCAGATGAGCTCTGCGAGCTGGCCTACCAGGACTCGAACCTAGACTAACGGAACCAGAAACCGTCGTGCTGCCAATTACACCATAGGCCACCGTGACGCCATCCCCTGGGGGACTTTGCTCGGCTTGCGCTTCCGGTTCCGGGGCTTTCGGCCCGCTCCCCTCGGCGCAGGAAGAACATTACCCGAAGGTGTCCGGCGCTCCAAAACGGGTTACCCGGCCAGCAGTGGAGCCAGCTGGTCAAGGCCGGTGATGCGGGTGAGTTCGGGCCGTCCGCCCTGTTCCGCGCGGTCGAGCCAGATGCCGGTGAGGCCCGCCTCGACCGCTCCCCTGGCGTCGGTGTCCGGCTGGTCACCGACGTACGCGACCTCGTGCGGGGCCAGGGACAGCGCGGCGCAGACGGCGTGGAAGCCGGCGGCCTCCGGTTTGGCGACGCCCAGTTCGGCCGCGCAGACCACCGCCTCGAAGCGGTCCCGTACGCCGAGGACGCGCAGCTTGCGGTCCTGGTTGTGCAGCGAGGAGTTGGAGAGCACCGCGTGACGGTGGGTGCCCGCGAGGGCGTCGAGGGCCGGCACGGTGTCCGGAAAGAGCGCCCAGGCCGCCTCGTAGTGGCCCAGGTAGCGGGTGAACCAGGCGTCGGCGTCCGGGTCGGTCAGCGCGCTCCCCACGAAGGCGCGCACCCGGTCCCTGCGCTGGTTCTCCCAGTCCGTCTCGCCCGCCTCGAACCGCGCCCAGTGCTCGCGCGTGAGGGCCTTCCAGCGGCTGAGCGCGCGCTCGGCGGTTCCGTAGACACCGAGCAGGCCCTCGGTGGCCAGGTGGGCGCGCATGCCGGTGGTGTCGGCGGTCGCGTAGTCGAAGATCGTGTCGTCGATGTCCCAGACGACGGCGCGGAGGGGCATGACACGAACGTACGTCGATCAGTCGCCTTCGGGGTCCTGGATCACGAAGAAGTCCGTGACGAAGCAGGCGACCTCGCCGGTGGCGGTGCGGCCGATCCAGGTCGGATAGGCGCCGTCGCCCCAGCCGGAGCCGAACGCGGCCACCGTGTGGCCGGTGGACGGGGACGTGACCAGGTAGGGGCCGGGCGCGTGGTCGTGCTCCTCGAAGGCGTCCCAGAGCGGGCCCTCGTCGCCCTCGCACTCGGGGAAGGAGTCGTCGGACTCGGCGTCGTAGAAGCAGCCGGCGCCCGCGTCGACGCCGTAGCCGAAGTACTCGTCGTCGGCGAGGTCGGCCGTGTCCTGACCGGCCTGCACGGCGTGCTCCCAGGCGGCGACGGGCTCGTCGCGTATGACGAGGCGGGCGGCCGCGACGCGTTCGTGCGGGGCGTCGGTTGGTGGCTCGGCGGGGTTGGTCAGGGTCGCGACGGCGGCGTCGACGCGGTAGCAGCCGGGCTCGACGCCGACCGTGAACGGCTCGCACTCGCCGCCGCCGAGGGTGAGGAACGGGTCGGAGGCGACGACGCGCCCCGAGGGCAGCCACAGGTCTCCGGCGGGGCGGACGGTGATCATGCCGACCGTGCCCGTCTCGAACGTGAAGGTGTGGCCGGGGGTGAAGTAGCGCGCGTAGTCACGTGCGGGCATGGGCATGGCAGTGCCTTCTCGGGGTCGAATCTCGGCGGACTGCCACGGGCGGCAGCGGACTTCGGCACCGTAACCCGGGCCACCGACAACGTCCGGCAGCGCCGAAAGAGGGAAAACATCCTCCCCGTCAGCCTCAGCCATCTAAGATCCGTCGACAGTCAGTTCGACTTTTACACCAGGGGGACTCATGTCAACTTTCAAGCGGCGCACCTTCGCCGGGACCGGCGCGGCAGCTGCGCTGACCGCTGCCATGGCCTTCGCGGCCACGCCGGCTTCGGCAGTCCAATACTCGGTCGACTCAAACGCGAGTGGCAAGTACTCCTCCCCCGGTCAGGGCTCCATACATTTCCAGAACGACGGTGACGACTTCCGCGTCTGCGACAACTGGCCTGACGGCGCCGGGGTGATCGGCTACTGGAAGGTCGGAAGCGGCGGCACGGTGCACTCGATCTACAACGGTGGGGGCGCGCAGACCTGCGAGGAGCGGAACGAGAACGTCAGCGAGCCCGCGACCGTCTACCTCAAGGTTTGTCTCCGTGACAACGGAACCGTCGTCACGGGCACCTGCAGCAGCTGGCGAGGTGTGTCCGCCGGGTGACAAGGCTTCGCATGGCATGAGGGAGGGGCGACGACCGCGATGGTCGTCGCCCCTCCCTCATGCCATGCCGATCAGGACAAAAGCTTCGCCAGCGCCGCGTCGATGCGGGACAGCGTCTTGTCCTTGCCCAGGATCTCCAGGGACTCGAACAGGGGCAGGCCGACCGTGCGGCCGGTGACGGCGACGCGGACCGGGGCCTGGGCCTTGCCGAGCTTGAGGCCGTGGGCCTCGCCGGCGGCCAGGACCGCTTCCTTCAGGGACTCGGGGGACGTCCAGTCGGCCGCTTCGAGCTTCTCGCGGGCGGTGACGAGCAGGGCGTCGGAGCCCTCCTTCATCGCCTTCGTCCAGCTCGCCTCGTCCGTGGCGGGCTCGGCGAGGAAGAGGAAGTCGACGTTGTCCGTGATCTCGGAGAGGACCTTGAGGCGGGTCTGGGCGTGCGGGGCGATCGCCGCCCACTTGGCCTCGTCGAAGTCCTCCGGGGCCCACGGCGCGAAGGGGGCCTTCAGCCACGGCTCGCAGCGGGACGCGAAGTCCTTGGGGTCGAGCAGGCGGATGTGGTCGCCGTTGATCGACTCGCACTTCTTGAGGTCGAAGCGGGCCGGGTTCGGCTGGACGTCCTTCACGTCGAAGGCCGCCACCATCTCGTCGATCGAGAAGATGTCGCGGTCCGCCGAGAGGGACCAGCCGAGCAGCGAGAGGTAGTTGAGCAGCCCCTCGGGGAGGAAGCCGCGCTCGCGGTAGAGGTTCAGCGAGGACTGCGGGTCGCGCTTCGAGAGCTTCTTGTTGCCCTCGCCCATGACGTACGGGAGGTGGCCGAAGAGGGGCGTGAACTTCGCCAGGCCCAGCTCGGTCAGCGCCTCGTACAGGGCGATCTGCCGCGGCGTGGAGGAGAGCAGGTCCTCGCCGCGCAGGACGTGGGTGATCTCCATCAGGGCGTCGTCGACCGGGTTGACGAGCGTGTACAGCGGGGCGCCGTTCGCGCGGACGATGCCGTAGTCCGGGACGTTCTCCGGCTCGTACGAGATGTCGCCGCGGACCAGGTCCGTGAACGTGATCGTCTTGTCGGGCATCCGGAAGCGGACGATCGGCTTGCGGCCCTCGGCCTCGTAGGCCGCCTTCTGCTCGGCGGACAGGTCGCGGCAGTGGCCGTCGTAGCCGGACGGCTTGCCGGCGGCGCGGGCGGCGTCGCGGCGGGCGTCCAGCTCCTCCGTGGAGCAGTAGCAGGGGTAGGCCTTGCCGGCGGCGAGCAGCTTGTCGGCGACATCCTTGTAGATGTCCATGCGCTGCGACTGCCGGTACGGGGCGTGCGGGCCGCCGACCTCGGGGCCCTCGTCCCAGTCGAAGCCCAGCCAGCGCATCGCGTCGAGGAGCTGCTCGTACGACTCCTCGCTGTCGCGGGCCGCGTCGGTGTCCTCGATGCGGAAGACCAGGGTGCCCTGGTTGTGGCGCGCGAAGGCCCAGTTGAACAGGGCGGTGCGGACCAGGCCCACGTGGGGGTTACCGGTGGGGGAAGGGCAGAAACGGACGCGTACGGGTGCGCTAGCCACGCTTGACAACCTTGTTGGTGAGAGTGCCGATGCCTTCGATGGTGACGGCGACCTCGTCGCCGACGTTCAGGGGGCCGACCCCTTCCGGGGTGCCCGTGAGGATGACGTCGCCCGGCAGGAGCGTCATGGCCTCGGAGATGTTGACGATCAGGTCCTCGATGGACGTGATCATGTCCGACGTACGCCCCAGCTGGCGCTGCGTGCCGTTGACCGTGCACTGGATCGTGAGGTCGGAGGCCTGCGCGAGGGAGAGGTCCGTCTCGACCCAGGGGCCCAGCGGGCAGGACGTGTCGAAGCCCTTCGCGCGGGCCCACTGCTTCTCGCGCTTCTGGACGTCGCGGGCGGTCACGTCGTTGGCGGCCGTGTAGCCGAAGATGACGTCCTTGACGCGCTCGCGCGGGACCTCGCGGCACATGCGGCCGATGACCACGGCCAGCTCGGCCTCGTGGTGCAGTTCCTCGGAGAAGCCCGGGTACTGGATCTCGTCGCCCGGGCCGATGACCGAGGTCGACGGCTTGAAGAAGGCGAAGGGGGCGTCCGGGACCTCGTTGCCCAGTTCCTTCGCGTGCTCCGCGTAGTTGCGGCCGAAGGCGATCACCTTGTTCGGGAGCACCGGGGGCAGCAGCCGGACCTTGTTGACCGGGACCTTCGTGCCGGAGAGCTCGAAGTCCGCGAAGGGGATGCCCTTGATGATGTCGAGGACGAGCCCCTCGGTCGTCCCGGGTGGACTGTCGCCTTCGACCGCGCCGAAGGCGACGTTCCCGTCGATGGAGAATCTGGCGATGCGCACGGGTGGCTGCGCCCCTTTTGCTTGCGTTGGGCCCGGGTGGGATATGACCGGTCCAGGCTAACGCGGTGGGGCCCCGCCGGGCGCGTCAGGCGGCCTCAGGCGGCCGGGGTGATCTCCGGGGCGACCATCAGGATCGTGCGGCGCGGGTTGGCCGTGTTCGTGGGGAGCCCGGCCGAGTGCTCCGGGAGGGCCGGTGCGGCCTGGATCTCGTCGGCGTCCTTGAGGTGCGCCAGCGTCGTGCGGCGCGGGTTGGCAAGGTTGAGGGAGATCATCGTCGTCTTCATGACAGTGCTCAGGAACCTTCTCGGTTGTCGGGCGGGCCATCCCTGTAAAGCGTCAGGCTAAACATCTGATTCCCGTCGAAAGCCGGGAAGTTGCGATCCAGCGCATGTGAGTTTGCTCACGAGCAGGTAGGCAAAAGGGGCACTTCGCCCGGCCAATCCCGCACAGAGAAACGGACATTGCGTACCTGAAGCCACCATTCCGCTGCCGATCATGGCGACTGGGACACCCCCCTGCCGTAAGTGAAACGCCCGGCGATGCCCGTTTTCTACTAGATCATCTTCTACGTCTTGTGACCCTCCCTGCACAAGCCGTCACGGCGGGTGTGCCGTGCCCCTCGGGCCTTGTTGGAGATCCGGCACTGTGCTGGAATTCCCGGGACCGTCGCGGGATCGAACCGGCGCACCGGGCGCGAGACCGCGCCGGACTGCGGCGGGGAGGGGGAGCCAGCGCCGGTCACTCACGACCAAACTGGGGGGCGTTCAGGTCGCCCCTCGAACTACGCCGACACCGTCTTGTCCGTCCTCGCGGGCGAGGCGCCTGGTCCAGAGGTTGCGACGCTAGTGCAGGGACGTAAGAACAGGGATGGCAGCGCTGCGGCGGAGCCGGAGCCGCACGGCGGGACCGGCCCGATAGCCGGCGGTTCCCAGCCCCCGCACGCCCAGAACCCGGGACGCACGGCGTCCGTCGACGTCGGCGAGCGCGAGACGCGCTCGGCCACGACGGGCGGCCCGGCCGCGCCCGCGGAGCCCCAGGCCGCCAAGCCCAAGGCACCCACGGGACCCGGCTCCCGAATAGCGCTGCGCAACTGGCGCATCTCGACCCGTCTGGTGTCGCTGCTCGCCCTGCCCGTCGTCGCGGCCACCTCGCTCGGCGCGCTGCGCATCGCCGAGTCCATGAACGACATCGATCAGCTCGACAACATGAAGTTGTTGACCGAGATGACGAAGCAGGCCACCTCGCTGGCCTCGGCGCTGCAGACCGAGCGCGACCAGTCGGCGGGCCCGCTGGCCAACGACCCCAAGGCCGCCTCGACCAACTACGACGTCAAGCAGGCGCGTCAGCAGACCGACACCGCCGAGGAGGCGTTCCTCGACGGGACGTACGCCGTCGACGGCGACAACGAGTCGAGCCTCAAGGGCGTCCGCGACCACGCCGTGCAGATCGCCACACAGCTCGGCCAGTTGAAGAAGATCCGCGCCGCGGCCTACGCCGAGGGCCGCCCCACCTCGCAGACCGTCGAGGCGTACAGCCGCATCATCGACAACCTGCTCTCGCTCTCCACCGACATGGCGCAGGCGACCAGCAGCCCGGAGATGATCGACCGCACGCGTTCGCTGGCCGCGTTCTCCAACGCCAAGGAGTACGCCTCCGAGCAGCGCGCCGTCATCGCGGCCGCCCTGCCGGAGAACGGCAAGACGTTCGGCTCGCTGAGCGACACCGACCGGCTCTACGGCCAGGCCGCCCTCAGCGACCAGAAGAACGCGATCACCACGTTCCAGTCGGTGTACGGCCCCGTCGCCGCCGAGGAACTGCTCAAGCCGCTCACGGACAACAACGCCACCATCAAGGCGGCGGACAACTACGCGGAGCGGGTCTTCACCCGTACCGACGGCATCAAGACGCAGGACAAGCGGTCGTACAGGGACTGGTACGACGCCGACACCGCGCGCATCACGCAGATGTCGACCATCGAGACGACCCTGCTCAACGAGATGGAGCAGCAGGCCCGCGAGCTGCGCAGCGCCTCCGAGCGCCAGGCGATCATCAACGGTGCGCTGATCCTGCTTGTGCTCGGCGTCTCGCTCGTCGGCGCGTTCGTCGTGGCCCGCTCCATGATCCGCTCGCTGCGCCGGCTCCAGGACACCGCGACCAAGGTCGCCCAGGAGCGGCTGCCCGAGCTGGTCTCCCAGCTGTCCGAGTCGGACCCGCAGGACGTCGACACCTCGGTCGAGTCGGTCGGTGTGCACTCCCGGGACGAGATCGGCCAGGTGGCCGCGGCCTTCGACGACGTGCACCGCGAGGCCGTGCGTCTCGCCGCCGAGCAGGCCCTCCTGCGGGGCAACGTCAACGCGATGTTCACCAACCTCTCGCGCCGCTCCCAGGGCCTCATCCAGCGTCAGCTCTCGCTCATCTCCGAGCTGGAGTCCCGCGAGGCCGACCCCGACCAGCTCTCCTCGCTGTTCAAGCTCGACCACCTCGCGACCCGCATGCGCCGTAACGGTGAGAACCTGCTCGTTCTCGCCGGTGAGGAGCCCGGCCGCCGCTGGACGCGGCCCGTGCCGCTCGTCGACGTGCTGCGTGCCGCCGCGTCCGAGGTGGAGCAGTACGAGCGCATCGAGCTGGCCTCCGTGCCCGCCACGGACGTCGCCGGCCGCGTCGTCAACGACCTCGTGCACCTGCTCGCCGAGCTGCTGGAGAACGCGACGTCGTTCTCGTCGCCGCAGACCAAGGTCAAGGTCACCGGTCACGCGCTGCCCGACGGCCGCGTGCTCATCGAGATCCACGACACCGGCATCGGCCTCTCCCCCGAGGACCTCGCCGCGATCAACGAGCGGCTCGCGTCGCCGCCCACCGTGGACGTGTCGGTCTCCCGCCGCATGGGTCTGTTCGTGGTCGGCCGGCTGTCCCAGCGACACGGCATCCGCATCCAGCTCCGTCCCTCGGACTCCGGCGGTACGACGGCGCTGGTCATGCTCCCCGTCGACGTCGCCCAGGGCAAGAAGCTTCCCGGCAAGCCCGGTGGCCCGGGCGGCTCCGGCGGTCCCGCCGCCGCGCAGGCCGCGGCCGGTGCCGCCGCCGCGCGCCGCGGTGTCGGTCCCGGTGGTCCCGGCGGCCCCGCTCTCGGCGGTCCCGGCGCGGGTGGTCCCGGCAACGGCTCCGCGGGCCGGCTTGGTGCCGGTCCCGGTGCGTCGCGGCCGCAGGTCGGCGCGGGCCAGAGCGGTCCGCGGGCGGCGCTGCCCGCCCGCGACGGCGGCTCCCCCGCCCCGCAGAACCCGCAGGCGCCCCAGGCCCCGCAGCCCGTACGGGCCCCGCAGCCCGTACGGGCCCAGCAGAACGACCCGCAGAACACCGGCGCCTTCAACGCGCCGGCTCCCGTCCCGCCGCAGCAGCGCACCCACAGCGCCCCCGGCGACCAGGGCCGCGGTCAGCAGAACCAGGGCCGGGGCGGCCGTCCCGTGCTGCCTCCGCGCGGCGGCCCGCGCGCCGAGCTGCCGGGCGGCAACCCGGCGCCGCGCGTGCCGAGCTGGAGCGACGAGAACGCGCAGCCGAACCTCGACGCGCCGCGTGGCCACGAGGAGACCGACTCCCTCGGCGCCGTCGACTCCACCACCCAGTTCCCGCGGATCGAGGACGAGCCGCAGGGCCGGCGTCCCGGTCAGGGCCAGGGTCAGGGCCGGGGCACCGGTCAGTTCGTCCGCTCGGACGTGTTCGGCGGTGCCCCGGGCAATGCCGCCCCGGCCCCGCAGAACAACGGCGGTTCGTACAACGGTGGCGCGTACGACAACGGCCAGGACTTCGGCGCCTTCCGTGACAACGGGCGGCAGGGCCGTCAGGACCAGCCCGCGCCGACGGGCCAGTTCCAGACGGGCCAGTTCCAGACCGGCCAGTACGAGACGGGCCAGGGCCAGTACGACACCGGCCGCAACGGCCAGTACGACACGGGCCAGTACGAGCGTCCGCAGGACCCCGCGAGCACCGGCCAGTTCGAGCGCCCGGCCGCCCCGCGCCAGCGTGGCGACTACGGCAACCAGGGCAATCAGGGCTTCGACAACCAGGGCTTCGGCGGTCAGAACCGCGGTCAGGACCAGGGCATCCCGGCGCAGCCCGCCCAGCAGCAGGGCTACCTGCCGCCGGCGGACCAGCCGGGTGACGGGCGTACGCCGCTGTACGACACCCTGGAGACCAACTGGTTCCACGGCCAGCAGCAGGCCCAGCAAGCACAGCAGGGTCAGCAGGGTCAGCAGGGTCAGCAGCAGAGCCGGCCGCAGGACCAGCAGCCGCACCAGGGGCAGCAGCTCCCGCAGCGCGGTGGTCCGCAGCAGTCCGCGGCGCCGTCCCGGCCGCAGGCCCCCGCCGAGCCGCAGCGTCTGCGGGCGCGGGCCCCCGAGCCCACGTCGGCCGCGCCGGCCGTGCCCGACGCCGGGCAGGACCAGGCGAACTGGCGACAGTCCCCGAACGACGAGCTGATGCGTCAGGCCGAGCGGGTACGCAAGCCCGCCGCGGGCGGCGTCACCGTCTCGGGTCTGCCGCGCCGTGTCCCGCGGGCGAACCTCGTGGCGGGCACGGCCCAGGAACAACAGCAGCACCAGGCCGGACCCCAGGTCTCTCGCGCGCCCGACGACGTGCGCGGACGGCTGACCAATCTCCGTCGGGGCATCCAGCAGGGCCGGCAGGCCGGAAACAGCGGCCAGACCGGCAGCTACCCTCGCCCCACTCACCAGCAGGAGCGTTAGTTGAGCCAGATGAGCCAGGCGGCACAGAACCTGAACTGGTTGATCACCAACTTCGTGGACAACACACCGGGTGTCTCGCACACGGTGGTGGTGTCCGCGGACGGTCTGCTGCTCGCGATGTCGGAAGGGTTCCCGCGCGACCGCGCGGACCAACTGGCGGCCGTCGCCTCGGGGTTGACCTCGCTGACGGCCGGGGCCTCGAGAATCTTCGAGGGCGGACCCGTGAATCAGACGGTCGTGGAGATGGAGCGCGGCTTCCTCTTCATCATGTCCGTCTCGGACGGCTCGTCGCTGGCCGTGCTCGCGCATCCCGAGTGCGACATCGGCCTCGTCGGGTACGAGATGGCGCTCCTCGTCGACCGCGCGGGCGCCGTCCTCACCCCGGATCTCCGTGCCGAGCTGCAGGGCACCCTGCTCCACTGACCGACCCAGGGCGCGTGTGACGGCCGGTAACCCCGGCCACGCACCAAGTCTTACGCACCAACAGGCCCGAATGCCACAGCACTTACGTAACCCCCGTCCGGCCGTCACAACTCCCCCACCGGCCCACCCTCAGACGGCAGGCCCCGACCCCGCCGTCCCGCCCGGAGGATCCATGACCCCGCCCACCGCTCCTCACGATCCGTACGGCAGTGCCGCACATGCCGGCTACGGACATGAGGGCGACCAGCCGCTGGTCCGCCCCTACGCGATGACCGGCGGCCGGACCAGGCCGCGCTACCAGCTCGCCATCGAGGCGCTCGTCTCCACCACCGCCGACCCGGCGCAGCTGGTGACCCTGCTCCCCGAGCACCAGCGCATCTGCCACCTGTGCCGCGAGGTCAAGTCGGTGGCCGAGGTGTCGGCGCTGCTGTCGATGCCGCTCGGTGTGGCCCGGATCCTCGTCGCGGACCTCGCGGAGGCCGGGCTCGTCGCCATCCACCAGCCGGGTGGCGACGAGGCCAACGGCGGTGCGCCGGACGTGACTCTGCTCGAAAGGGTGCTCAGTGGACTTCGCAAGCTCTGACGGCGCGCTCGGCGCGGACCCCCGTCCCACCACATCGGCGAAGATCGTGGTGGCGGGCGGCTTCGGCGTCGGCAAGACGACCTTCGTCGGTGCGGTCTCCGAGATCAATCCGCTGCGCACCGAGGCCGTGATGACCTCGGCCAGTGCCGGGATCGACGACCTCACGCACACCGGCGGCAAGACGACCACCACGGTCGCCATGGACTTCGGCCGCATCACGCTCGACCAGGACCTGATCCTGTACCTGTTCGGCACCCCCGGCCAGGACCGCTTCTGGTTCATGTGGGACGACCTGGTCCGCGGCGCCATCGGCGCCGTCGTCCTCGTCGACACCCGCCGCCTCGCCGACTGCTTCCCCGCGGTCGACTACTTCGAGAACTCCGGCCTGCCCTTCGTCATCGCCCTCAACGGCTTCGACGGACACCAGCCCTACACGCCCGACGAGGTCCGCGAGGCGCTCCAGATCGGGCCCGACTCGCCGATCATCACCACCGACGCGCGACACCGTGCGGATGCAAAGAGCGCGCTGATCACGCTGGTCGAGCACGCGCTGATGGCCCGGCTGAAGTAGCCGCGGGCGGCTGAAAACCGGTCATCAAGTGGCTGGATCCATACGGCAGTTGTCGTAGGCCCTCCGGAGGCCCCTGTGGCCTTTGACACGCGGGGCCCCTGTGTTCATAACGTTTCGACAGAGAATTCCAGGGGTCCCACCACGGGTCGCGCACACCCGGTTCCACTGCGCTCACAAGAGCCCCGCCTTTTGGCGGGGCTCGCTCTTTATGACCGTTTTATCTGGGGCATGGATCACTGCGGGGTTCCGCTTCCGACTGTTTGGAAGTGCGCCTCCTGACGTGCTGGAATGCGCTGAACTGCCCAGTAAGAACGGGCCTGGAGACATACCGCGGCACAACGTAGGTGCCGACGCCGAGAGGTTGTTGGTCGAGTGAGGCGAAGCAAGAACGGCCCCGAGCCCGCGTCCGCGGCACGGGGCAACTTCACCCCGCCGCCGCGCACAGCGGCGCCGGCCGCACCCGTGGCCGAGACCGTGGCGCCGGCACCGTCCGGCGGACGGATGTCCCCGCGCAACTGGCGGGTGCCCACCAAGCTGAACGCGATTCTGCTCATACCGGTACTGGTCGCCCTCGTCATGGGCGGCTTTCAGGTCAAGGGCTCGATCGACACCCTGAACGAGGCCCGGGACGCGGAGAAGACGGCCAAGATCGTCAAGGCCGCCGCCGCGTACGGGCAGGCGCTGCTCAACGAGCGCGACCTGTCGGCCGAGCCGATCCTGTCGGGCGAGCGCGACTCCGCGGCCGTGAAGAAGCTGTACGCCGCCACGGACGAGGCGAAGGCCGCGTTCGCCGAGGAGATCAAGGGCGCCCCCGACAACGCCGGCCTCCAGCGCCGCCTCGGACTCATCGAGAAGGCCGAGCCGCAGCTCGCCGTCCTGCGCAAGAAGGCGTACGGGCGCGACATGGACCCGGTGAAGACGGAGGAGGGCTATGTCTCCGTCCAGCACTACCTCATGGAAGTCGCCAACGAGCTGAACCTCGGCAACAGCAACGTGACCGCGTACGGCCGCACGGTCTACGCGATCCAGCTGGCCAAGGCCGCCGAGTCGCTCAACCGCTCCATCGGCATGCACCTGCTGGTGCGTCCCAGCACCGACAAGGCGACGTTCCAGCGCCAGGTCGTCTCCTTCAACTCGTACACGTACCTCGAGGGCATCGCGTTGCAGGAGTTCGTCTCCGGCGCCGAGCCCGCGGACGTGGCCAAGCTCAAGCAGGTCTTCAAGGAGAAGGCCGCCGAGGGCGTCAAGGAGTACCCGGCGCTCGTCCAGAAGGCGGCCGCCGCCGGCAAGAAGCTGCCCACGAAGCTGCCCAGCAAGGACGGCAGCGTCTACGACGGCATGGTCGCCGCGGTCGCCCAGGGCCAGACCCCGCCGGCCCTCGCCGCGAAGGGCGTCACCCCGGAGACCTGGCAGTACGCGACCACGAGCAAGTTCGACGGCTACACCGAGGTCGAGAACGAGCTGATCGACCGGGCCGTGAACGACGCCTCCGGCATCGCCGACGACGCCCAGCGCGACGCGTACATCACCGCGGGCGCCACCGTGCTCGCCGTCCTCGCCGCGTTCCTCATCGCCGGGCTCATGGCCCGCCAGATGTCCCGCTCGATGCGCCGCCTGCGCTCCGCCGCCTTCGACGTGGCCGAGCAGCGGCTGCCGTCGCTGGTCGACCAGCTCTCGCGCACCGAGCCGGGCCGCGTCGACACCCGCGTCCAGCCGATCCCGATCACCACCACCGACGAGATCGGCGAGGTCGCCCGCGCCTTCGACCAGGTGCACCGCGAGGCCGTCCGGCTCGCCGCCGAGCAGGCCCTCCTGCGCGGCAACATCAACGCGATCTTCACCAACCTGTCGCGCCGCAACCAGTCGCTGATCGAGGGCCAGCTGACCCTCATCACCGACCTGGAGAACAACGAGGCCGACCCGGACCAGCTGGAGAGCCTCTTCCGCCTGGACCACCTCGCGACCCGTATGCGCCGCAACGGCGAGAACCTCCTGGTCCTCGCCGGCGAGGAGCCCGGCCGCCGCTGGGACCAGCCGGTCCCGCTGGTCGACGTGCTGCGTGCCGCCACCTCCGAGGTGGAGCAGTACGAGCGCATCGAGCTGCAGGGCGTGCCGGAGGCCGAGATCCACGGCCGCGCGGTCACCGACCTCGTGCACCTGCTCGCCGAGCTGCTGGAGAACGCGACCTCGTTCTCCTCGCCGCAGACCAAGGTCCGCGTCACCGCGACCCGTCTCCCCGACGGCCGCGTCATGATCGAGATCCACGACAAGGGCATCGGCCTCACCGCCGAGGACTTCGCGGACATCAACCACAAGCTGGCCAACCCGCCGACCGTGGACGCCGCGATCTCCCAGCGCATGGGCCTGTTCGTGGTCGGCCGGCTGTCCGACCGGCACGGCATCCGCGTCCAGCTGCGCCCCTCGGGCGAGCAGGCGGGCACGACCTCGCTGGTCATGCTCCCGGACGTGATCACGCACGGCGGTGGCGGCGACCACCAGCAGGGCGGCTCGGGCGAGTACGGCGAGTTCACCGTCTCCACGATGATCCCGCAGCAGCCGGCCTTCGAGAAGGCGCCGCTGCGCACCGCCGCCGAACTCGGTTTCGACGACAGCCGCTACGAGGTCCCGGACGACGCCCGCGAGCTCGACCCGGTCGGCCGTTCCCTGATGCGCGAGGAGCGCCGTGCGGCCCTGGAGGCCCAGACGCAGGGCGCGGACGATCAGGACCGCCCGCTGTTCCGCGACGAGGTCCAGCCCCAGCAGCCGCAGCAGGACCAGCGGCAGCCCGGCTACCCCGAACAGAACTCGTACGACGGTCAGCAGTTCGGGTACGACAACCAGCAGCAGATCGCGTACGACGAACAGCAGCAGTCGGCCTACGACAGCCAGCCGCAGGGCGGGTACGACGATGCGCAGCAGTCGGGCTACGACTTCTCCGCACCGGCCCAGCACGGCCACCCCGTCGGTCCGCAGGGCGGCTACGAGGCGGACTACGGGCGGCAGGGCGGCTATGCGGAGGCTCAGCCGAGCACCTTCAGCGCCTTCCAGGAACCGCAGCGGCAGTCCGACTGGCAGGCCCAGGAGGGCTACCGGGGCGACTTCCACTCCTCCTACGCCCCGGAAGCGGAATCCGCGCAGGACCCTGCCGCGGCGGAGCGGGACAGCGTAGGCTTCGACCCGCACACTCCCGCGACCCCGGCCGGTCCCTCCCCGTCCGTCCCGCGCGATCTGACCGACGCCGGTCTGCCGCGCCGCGGATCCAGCGCCCCCCAGCGCGAGGAAACCCCGGCACAGGACACCGGTGAAGGCGACAGTGACACCTGGCGCTCGGCCAACGACGAGCGCTGGGAGCGTGCGGAGGGCCTGAAGAAGCCGAAGGCGGGCGGAGTCACCTCCTCCGGTCTTCCGCGCCGGGTGCCCAAGGCCAACCTGGTCGAGGGCACCGCGGAGGCGACACCCCAGGGTGGTCCCCAGATCTCCCGCGCCCCCGAGGACGTACGGGGCAGGCTGAGCAACCTGCGCCGTGGTGTGCAGCGGGGCCGCAGTGAAGGCAACAGTGATACGAACGGCCAGGTCAGCGGGTATCCCGATGGGCCTGACAGCACCTACAACCAGGAGCGTTAGTGTGAGCCCGATGAGCCAGGCGGCACAGAACCTGAACTGGTTGATCACCAACTTCGTGGACAACACCCCCGGGGTGTCCCACACGGTGGTGGTCTCCGCCGACGGACTCCTTCTGGCGATGTCCGAAGGGTTCCCCCGCGACCGTGCCGACCAGCTGGCGGCGGTCGCGTCGGGTCTGACCTCGTTGACCGCGGGCGCGTCCCGCATCTTCGAGGGTGGCTCGGTGAACCAGACAGTTGTGGAGATGGAGCGAGGATTCCTCTTCATCATGTCCATTTCCGATGGTTCTTCGCTCGCCGTCCTCGCACACCCGGAGGCGGACATCGGCCTCGTCGGGTACGAAATGGCCCTTCTTGTCGACCGCGCGGGCACGGTTCTCACGCCCGACCTGCGTGCGGAGCTTCAGGGGAGCCTTCTCAACTAGCAGACAGGCGGTGCGTTTTCGCGCCTCGTGGCCGTAAGGTTTCGGGACGCGGCTCCACAGTGATGGTGCCCAGCGCAGTCGGAGGAGGAAGTACGTGTCTGGTTCAGCAACACCCCCGAGCGGTTCGTCGGCCCAGTGGCCGCCCTACGGCCCTGCCCAGGGCCAGACCGGCGCGGGCGGCCGTGGTCGCGGCCACGAGGACGGGTCGCAGAACCGGTACAACTTCCCCTCCGCGCCGAGCCACGCCCGGCCGACCCGGCAGCCCGGTCCCTACGACCAGCCGTCGGCACCGCGCATCCAGCCCGTGCAGCCGCAGCCGCGCCCCGACGCGAATCCCGCACCCCCTGCGAAGAACAATCCCCTGGTGCGCCCGTACGCCATGACGGGCGGCCGCACCAGGCCGCGATACCAGCTCGCCATCGAGGCGCTGGTGCACACCACCGCGCAGCCGCACCAGTTGCAGGGCCAACTGCCCGAGCACCAGCGGATCTGCCACCTGTGCCGGGAGATCAAGTCGGTGGCCGAGATCTCGGCCCTCCTCACGATCCCTCTCGGTGTGGCCAGGATTCTCGTCGCGGACCTCGCGGAGGCGGGCCTGGTCGCCATCCATCAGCCCGGCGGCGACGAGAGCGCCGGCGGTCAGCCAGACGTGACATTGCTCGAAAGGGTGCTCAGTGGACTTCGCAAGCTCTAGCGGAGGGCCGGCAACTCCAAGTCGTTCCACCACGTCCGCGAAGATCGTGGTGGCGGGCGGTTTCGGCGTCGGCAAGACGACCTTCGTCGGCGCCGTGTCGGAGATCAACCCGCTGCGCACCGAAGCCGTGATGACCTCGGCGAGTGCGGGGATCGACGATCTGACGCACACCGGGGACAAGACGACCACGACGGTCGCCATGGACTTCGGCCGCATCACGCTCGACCAGGACCTGATCCTGTACCTGTTCGGCACCCCCGGCCAGGACCGCTTCTGGTTCATGTGGGACGACCTGGTCCGCGGCGCCATCGGCGCCGTCGTCCTCGTCGACACCCGCCGCCTCGCCGACTGCTTCCCCGCGGTCGACTACTTCGAGAACTCCGGCCTGCCCTTCGTCATCGCCCTCAACGGCTTCGACGGCAGCCAGCCGTACAACCCGGACGAGGTGCGCGAGGCACTCCAGATCGGCCCGGACACCCCGATCATCACGACGGACGCCCGGCACCGCGCGGACGCCAAGTCGACACTGATCACGCTCGTCGAGCACGCGCTCATGGCGCGGCTGCGCTAGCCGCACGGCGATCACGCTCGCACCTTCGCCCCGCCGGTCCGTACCGGCGGGGCGTTGTCGTTCCCGCTTCCCGCCGGTTTCCGGAGGCCGTTCCTCTGCTTCTCGGCCATGCTGCACGAGCGTTCACAGCCTCCCTTCGCGCGGCTGTCCCAAGGGTCGCGCCCCCGATAGCAGTGAGTACGCGCAGTAACACCTTTGGTTATAGGTGGAGTTCAGTCGAGATGTCCGCAGGGCACAACTGACCGAATCCCCATACCTGCCGCTGTGATGTTTTCGCGCGCTCTCGCGCTCACCTCATGGGGGCGGGACGATGTATGGCGCCCGCCCGTCTCAGGGCGAACTGAGCAGGAAGCGGAGCCATCCGATGAGCTTGTCGTACTCGGGCACCGCGGTCACCGGAACAGGTGCCGCGGTCGCGCGATCCGAACGGCCTCCTAGTACCACCCGGCAGAGAGCGGCGCAGACCACCATCCGCGAGGCGGAGTGCTGCCTCCTGCACGACGCGGTCCAGCAGGCACAGGAAGGGGACGAAGGCGCCTTTCGCACCGTGTACCAGACGCTGCATCCACGGCTGCTCGCCTACGGACGGGCCCTGGTGGGCGCGACGGAGGCCGAGGACGTCCTGTCGGACAGCTGGCTGCAGATCGCCCGGGACCTGCACACGTTCCGGGGTGACGGCGCCGGCTTCCACGGCTGGTGCAGCCGGATCGTGCGCAACAGGGCGCTGGACCACGTCCGCTGGCACAAGCGCCGGCCCGAGGCCCTGGACGACCTGAGCAAGGTCCAGGAGCGGCCCGCGCCCGACGACACCCCGACGCAGGTCCTGGACACCATGGGCACCGAGCGTGCCCTCGCCCTCGTGGCCCAGTTGCCGCGGCAGCAGGCCGAGGCGGTGATCCTTCTCGCCGTCGTCGGGCTGGACGCCAAGCGCGCGGCCGACATCCTCGGCAAGCGGGTCGGCGCCGTCCGCACCGCCGCCCACCGCGGCATCCGCAGGCTTTCCGGTCTCGTGACGGAGACCGCGCACACCTAGTGCTTCCGCGCGACGGGGCCCCACCCCTTGCTCGCGCAAACGACCGGTCCCGCGTCGCCCCTGCCCCGGCGACGCCCTCCTGACCGTCCTCCGGGCTTCCCGGCCGCCCACCCGGTGCGCCGAGCCCCTTCAGCGACGTCCGCCTCGTGCGGACCCGGCGCCCAGGCCCCCGGCGCAGCACGGCAGCCGCCGGCTTCCCGCCGCCGCGAACTCATCGCGACGCAGGGCCTGTTCGACGGCAGCCACCCGTGCGGGACAGCCCCGTGGCCCCGCGTCGCCCGCCCTGCGGGCCGTACGCGCCCCGTTCCGGTCCCGCTCGGCCGTCCCGCCCGTTCGTGCCCGCCCGCCCGTCCCGGCCGCCCGTGCGGCCCGTGCCGGAGGCGGCACCGACGCACGTCCGCGTTCGACCACACAGAGGATTCGCATGACCACGCACAGATGCAGAATGGTGCCACCCTCACCGCCGTCCGTGAGGACGACGGCCAGGGCGACACCCGGTCTCCTGCGGGGGGCCGGCGGACCGGCCCCTGCGTCATCAGTCGCAACCACCCGCGTCCACGTCCCCCAGGCCCAGCTCGGCCCAGACCACCTTTCCGGTGGGCGTCGGTGTCATGCCGAAGGCCGAGGCGTGGGCGGCGACCAGGAACAGGCCGCGCCCTCCGGTCTGGAAGAAGTCCGGGGGCTCCGTGGGCACGGGGACCATCTCGGGCGACGTGTCCGCCACCTCGAGGCGCACGCCGTCGGCGGTCCGGCTGATGACGAAGTCGAACGTGCTGTCGTCGCAGTGCCGCACATTGCTGCACAGCTCCGTGGCCACGAACGACGTGTCGTGCACGAGCTTGTGCAGTCCCCAGCAGCGCAGGCGGGCGCCCACGATTCTGCGGATCTGCTCCAGTCGGTGCGGGCTGTACTCCATACGGATCGCGCACGGCCGATCGAGCATGTCCAACAGCTCGATCTCATCCGTCGGCTGGTCCGGCATTACCCCTCCGGGGGTTCCTTGGCGGTCAACTCGCTTGCGGACAACGGGCGTTGCCTCACCAGCATGGCGCCGAAACTATGCCCTAGGCAAGTATTACGTGCGAGTATGTTGCCGCTGCGAAGGGATTGCATATGACAGTTGTGTGGCCCGAGGGGGCGGGACATCATGTGGCCATGTCCCAGAGCGAGATGCCCACGATGCGCAGCCGCCGACTCGGAGCAGAACTGCGGCGGCTGCGCAATGAAGCCGGCCTGAAGGTCAACGACGCCGCCCTGGCACTGGAGTGCGGGCAGCCGAAGATCAGTCAGATCGAGACCGGCAAACGCGGCATCCGCCAGCTCGACCTGACGACCCTGCTCAACCTGTACGGAGTCACGGACGAACAGCAGCGGGCCAACCTCAAGCGACTGGCCCGGGACGTCCACAAAGTCGACTGGTGGTCCGGCCAGGGCCCCCTGTTGAGTGACGACCTGCGCGACTACCTCACCCTGGAGGCTGATTCCTCGCTCGTCCGGTCCTTCGAGCCTTCCGTTCTTCCTGGTCTTCTGCAGACCGAGGCATATATGCGCGAGATATTCACCGCGGCAGCCGACGCGGATAAGGTGGAACCTCTTGTGAAGACTCGGATGAGACGCAAGGATCTGCTCAGCGGAACCAACGAATTCCGTTTGAGAGTGGTCATCGACACACCCGCGCTGCACCGTATCCCCGGTCCGCGGAAGCTGATCCGTGAGCAGTTCGAACACCTCATGGAGACCGGCGAGCTGCCCAATGTCACCATTCAGATCCTGCCATTGGAGATCACACTTCCGCTCTCCCAGTACGCTCCCTATACGCTCTTCACCATGCGCGGCGAACCGCCCGTACAAGTGGCATGGCTGGAGCACATGACCGGCGGCACGCTCCTTGAACAGCGGCCCGACGTGGAGACTTACACCAAGGCGTGGGACGACCTGACGGCCGCCGCGCTTTCTCCGGCAGAGTCCCGCCGGTACCTCAGTGACCGAATCAAGCAAGAGAGCGAATCATGATGCCCCCCACTTCCGCACCCACCGCCTCGCTCCGCGAGATCGGGTCGGCGGCCTGGCACAAAAGCACGTTCAGTGGCGCGTCCAACGGCTGCGTGGAGCACGCGAAACTCACCGGTAACCGCCGAGCGGTCCGGGACACGAAAAACCGCGGGTTCGGCGCGATCGTGTTCGATTCACCTTCTTGGGGCGCATTCATTTCAAGCGTCAACTCAGGAGTTCTTCCGCTATGAGTACACGTATGGATCCGGACATCGAGAAAGAACGGCTCTACGCTCTCGATCTCTCCGGTGCCGATTGGCTGAGAGCCCCGGGAGACGCCTCCCGCGGCCCGGTGGAGGTCGCCTCGCTCGGAGGCGGCGCGGTGGCCATGCGCAACCCGGCGGCGCCCCACGGGCCCGTCCTGCGCTTCACCGCCCACGAGTGGGAGGCGTTCAAACTCGGGGCGCTGCACGGCGAGTTCGACTGATCCGCTGAGAGACAGCAGACAAGGCGTGAGCCCCGTCCCGGGAGGGACGGGGCTCACGCCTTGGCGGGTGCGCTCCGCTGCGGTGCGGCCGGGCTAGCCCTGCCAGGAGTGCGGGGCGCGGAAGCCGTGCTGGCGCTCCAGACGGCGCCAGCCAGCGCGGGACTGGCGGGCCGCCTCCGGGGCGGACGGCTGGGCGGCGGCGCGAGCGACCAGGAGGGCGGTGATGGCCGCGACCTCTTCGGGCTCGGCGTTGCCCTTCTCTACGCGGATGTCGGGCATGGACATGGGGCAGGTCTCCTAGGACTGGGGGCCGCTACTGCGGCGGGTTGCCGTGCTTGCGGGACGGCAGGTCGGCGTGCTTGGTGCGCAGCATGGCCAGGGACTTGATGAGCACCTCGCGGGTCTCGGCGGGGTCGATGACGTCGTCGACCAGGCCGCGCTCGGCCGCGTAGTACGGGTGCATCAGTTCGGCCTTGTACTCCTTGACCATCTTCTGGCGCATGGCCTCGGAGTCCTCGGCCTCGGCGATCTGGCGGCGGAAGATCACGTTGGCCGCGCCCTCGGCGCCCATGACCGCGATCTCGTTGGTGGGCCAGGCGTAGGTGAGGTCGGCGCCGATGGACTGGGAGTCCATGACGATGTAGGCACCTCCGTACGCCTTGCGGAGAATCAGCGAGATCCGCGGCACGGTGGCGTTGCAGTACGCGTACAGCAGCTTCGCGCCGTG
>NZ_QLLY01000026.1:43087-120629 GCF_003259365.1 Streptomyces sp. PsTaAH-137 | reverse complement strand
GGAGCCCGCCGAAACCTTGACGCTGTAACCGGCCGGGATGTTGATCGGCTCGCCGGTCTGCGGGTTACGAGCGGTGCGAGCGGCACGGTGCGTGCGCTCGAAGGTCAGGAAGCCGGGGATGGTGACCTTCTCGTCGCCCTTGGCAACGATCTCGCCGACGGTCTCGGCGAACGCGGCCAGCACGGCGTCGGCGTCCTTGCGGGTCACCTCGGCGCGGTCGGCCAGCGCGGCCACCAGCTCACTGCGGTTCATGTTTGTACTCCCGTGTTCTTCTTGCCGTTGAGGCGTGTGCCACGCGACGCGAAGCCGCATGTTGGGCAACAACGAAGCCGATGCTGCCAGGGTCTCGGTCAGGCCCAGGACCCGGGTCCGTCGTCCGAACCCTCGCGCCCGAAGACGCATCCTGCCCCCACCAGCGGCGGTAAAGCCAATCCGGCACCCGTGGGGGTCACACGGAAAGCGCCACCGCCCTGGGACCGGGCGGGCCGGGGGGCCTGCTTCCCGGCCACCCTAGAGGGCCCGGAAGGGCCCCGCATTCCGCGACGCGCCGGTCCTCAGGCGGTCGTGGCGCCTGTCACAGCCGCTCCGGCCGCCTTCGCGGCGTTCCGGACGGCCCCCGCCACAGCACCCGCGACCTTGTCGTTGAAGACGCTCGGGATGATGTAGTTCGGGTTGAGCTCGTCCTCGCCCACCACGTCGGCCAGCGCCGTGGCGGCCGCCAGCATCATGTCCGTGTTGACCGTGCGCGACTGGGCGTCGAGCAGGCCGCGGAAGACGCCGGGGAAGACCAGCACGTTGTTGATCTGGTTCGGGAAGTCCGAGCGGCCGGTGGCCACGACGGCCGCCGTCTCACGGGCCACGGCCGGGTCGACCTCGGGGTCCGGGTTCGCGAGCGCGAACACGATCGCGCCGTCCGCCATCGCGGCCACGTCCTCGCCGCCCAGCACGTTCGGGGCCGAGACGCCGATGAAGACGTCCGCGCCGACGACGGCCTCCTTGAGCGTGCCGGTCAGGCCCTCGGGATTGGTGTTGTCGGCGATCCAGCGCAGCGGCGAGTCCTTCTCGGCGCCCTTGAGGTCCTCGCGGTCGGCGTGTACGACGCCGTGGATGTCGGCCACCACCGCGTTCTTCACCCCGGCCGCGAGCAGCAGCTTCAGGATGGCGGTACCGGCCGCGCCGGCGCCCGACATGACGACGCGGATGTCGCCAATTGCCTTGCCCGCGACGCGAAGTGCGTTCGTGAGCGCGGCGAGGACCACGATCGCGGTGCCGTGCTGGTCGTCGTGGAAGACGGGGATGTCGAGGGCCTCGCGCAGGCGGGCCTCGATCTCGAAGCAGCGCGGCGCGGAGATGTCCTCCAGGTTGATGCCCGCGAAGCCGGGGGCGATCGCCTTGACGATCTCGACGATGGCGTCGGTGTCCTGGGTGTCCAGGCAGATCGGCCAGGCATCGATGTCGGCGAAGCGCTTGAAGAGGGCCGCCTTGCCCTCCATGACCGGCATGGCGGCCATCGGGCCGATGTTGCCCAGGCCGAGGACGGCGGAGCCGTCCGTCACGACCGCAACCGTGTTGCGCTTGATGGTCAGGCGGCGGGCGTCCTCGGGGTTCTCGGCGATCGCCATGCAGACCCGGGCCACACCCGGCGTGTAGACCATGGAGAGGTCGTCACGGTTGCGGATGGGGTGCTTGGACTGCATCTCGATCTTGCCGCCGAGGTGCATGAGGAACGTACGGTCGGAGACCTTGCCGAGCGTCACGCCGTCGATGCCGCGCAGCTGCTCGACGATCTCGTCCGCGTGGGACGTGGAGCTGGCCGCGATCGTGACGTCGATCCGGAGCTTCTCGTGACCGGAAGCGGTGACGTCGAGGCCGGTCACCGAGCCTCCGGCCGACTCCACGGTGGTGGTGAGCTGCGAGACGGCGGTTCCGCTCGCGGGCACCTCCAGCCGGACCGTCATCGAGTAGGAGACGCTGGGCGCCGTTGCCATGGCCGACTTCCTCTGCTTTCACCGTGTAGCTGTTGCTGTCCGATCGTCGCACCTACCGCCGAGTACGTGGTAGTCGCATCGGATTGTGAACCTTACGTTCACGCCGCTTTCGGAAACTGACTTCCACCATACGAGAAGTAGCCTCAAACAGAAAGAGGCCCACGTCACTTCCGTGACGTGGGCCTCTCCTGTACGGCTATGACACCGACCCGCCATGCTCGCCTCGCGGCAAGTGGTCCCTCTGAGGGACGAAGGTTGGGCCCGGGGGCTTGGATCGAGCCGGTGCCGTCATCAACGGTAACACCGGAGACGCCGGACACAAGGGCCCTTCCGGATCAGTCCCGCAGCAGGTCCGGCACCCCCTCCGGGTCCGGCTCGTCGCGCTCGGCCGAGACCACCGTGAGCTGCTGCGTCGCCCTGGTCAGCGCCACGTAGAGGACACGCAGACCGGCCGGTGACTCGTCGGCGATCTCCGCCGGGGAGACCACGATCGTCGCGTCGTACTCCAGGCCCTTCGCCTCCAGCGAGCCGAGGGCGACGACCCGGTCGCCGAGCCCGGCCAGCCAGCGGGCCGCCTCCTTGCGGCGGTTCATCGCCACCACGACACCGACGGTGCCGTCGACCCGCTCCAGCAGACGCGCCGCCTCCTCCCGGACGGTGTCCGCCGTCCTGTCGCGGACGACGACGAAACGCGGCTGAACGCCGGTGGAGCGGACCGCGGAGGGCGACGTGGAGCCGGGCATCGCGAGCGCGAGGACCTTCGCCGCCAGGTCCGCGATCTCCGAGGGGTTGCGGTAGTTCACCGTCAGCTCGAAGCGGCGCCGCGGACGGCTGCCCAGCGCCTCGTCGCGGGCGGCGGCCGCCTCGTCCGGGTCGGACCAGGAGGACTGCGCCGGGTCGCCGACGATCGTCCAGGTCGCGTGCCGGCCGCGACGGCCGACCATCCGCCACTGCATCGGGGTCAGGTCCTGCGCCTCGTCGACGATGACGTGCGCGTACTCGGTCCGCTCCTGCGCGAGCCGCTCGGCCCGCTCGTACTGGGTCTCCTCCCGTACGGGCATCAGCTCCTCCAGACCGGTGAGCTGGTCCAGCGGGTCGTACTCGCGCTTGCGCCTGGGCCGGGCCGGAGCGCCGAGCACCGAGTTCAGCTCGTCGAGCAGGGCGATGTCGTGCACCGAGAACGCCTCGCGCCGCAGCGACCTGGCCAGCTTGCGGACCTCGCCCGGGTTCAGGACCCGGCGGGCCCAGCGGCCCAGGCGCCGCTCGTCGGCCATCGCGGAGAGCACCGCGCGCGGGGTCAGCTCCGGCCACCAGGCGTCCAGGAAGCGGGTGAAGTCGTCCTCGCCCGTGATGTCCGCGTCGAAGGACGAGCGCAGCTCCGCCGCGAGTTCGGGATCCGTGTGCCGGCCGGCCGAGCCGGACTGCTCCCACAGCGCGTCGAGCAGCAGCTTGCGGGCGCGCGGGCGCAGGTGGTTGACCGGTGCGGTGCCGCCGAGGGCCGCGTGCCGGATCCGGTTCAGCTGCCCGGCCTCCAGCTCCAGGCGGCGGCCGAAGGCGACCACGCGGAGCCGGGTGGGGGTGCCCGCGGCCGGTGCCGGGGTCTCCCCCTCCTCCTCGCCGAACGCCAGCTGCTCCTGCCGCGCCGGGGCCGGCCGCCCCGACTCCAGCGCGCCCCGCGCCGCCCTGCGCAGCACCGTCAGCATCCGCGACGAGCCCTTCACGCGGGCCACCGCCGGGCTGTCGTACTCCGTGGCCTCGGCGCCGCCGGGACCGTCGTAGAGCGAGCCGACCGCACGGATCGCGACCTGCCCCTCCTCGCCGAGCGAGGGCAGCACGCCCTCGGTGTACGCCACGAGCAGCGGCGTCGGCGACACGATGAGGATGCCGCCCGCGTACCGGCGGCGGTCCTGGTACAGCAGGTACGCGGCGCGGTGCAGGGCCACCGCCGTCTTGCCGGTGCCGGGCCCGCCCTCCACGTACGTCACCGAGGCGGCGGGGGCGCGGATCACCAGGTCCTGCTCGGCCTGGATGGAGGCGACGATGTCCCGCATGGAGTGGCTGCGGGCCTGGCCGAGCGCGGCCATCAGCGCGCCGTCGCCGATCGCCGGCAGCTCCGCGCCGTCCAGGTACGCGGTCAGCTCCGGGCGCATCAGGTCGTCCTCGACGCCGAGCACCTTGCGGCCCTTGGACCGGATGACCCGGCGGCGCACCACGCGGCCCGGGTCGACGGGCGTCGAGCGGTAGAACGGGGCGGCCGCCGGGGCCCGCCAGTCGATCACCAGCGGCGAGTAGTCCGCGTCGAGCACCCCGATGCGGCCGATGTGCAGGGTCTCGGCGATGTCGGCCGTGTTGTCCTCCCGCACCGCGCCCTCGGCGGGCTCGACCGCCGTGTAGGCGCCGTCCGGGCCCTTCTTGCCGTCCTTGCCGAGCAGCAGGTCGATCCGGCCGAACAGGAAGTCCTCGAACTCGTTGTTGAGCCGGTTGAGATGGATACCCGCGCGGAAGACCTGCGCGTCCCGCTCGGCGAGCGCGCCGGGGGTGCCGACCTGGCCGCGCTTGGCGGCGTCGTCCATGAGGAACTCCGCCTCGTGGATCTTCTCCTCCAGGCGGCGGTAGACGGCGTCGAGGTGGTGCTGTTCGACGCCGATCTCACGGTCGCGGACGGAGTCCATCGTGCTGCGGTCCACCGCTGAACCGTGCTGAGCCTGAGCGGCCACCGGGCCCCCTTCTGACGTGCTGGGCAGCCGTCAAAGGTACGCGAAAGGGGCCCGCCGAAGCTACGTACGGAAGGTCACGGCTCGAACCTGTTCCGGGGCGTGTCCTAGGCGTTCACCTCGACGAGCCGTTTCCCGTCGAGCGTCTCCACCTCGAAGTGGTCGATCTGGTCCCGGGTGAAGGCCGCGCCGCCGTGCACGTAGAGCGGGTACCTGGCGCTCTCGTGGGCGCTGCCCGCGATGCCGTAGCCCCACTTCGGGACGGCCCAGGTGGTGACCGTCTCGCGTTCGCCGTTCTTGCCGACCGCGACGAGGGAGCACGTGAGCGGGCCCTTGACGTTCTTCAGCTCCAGGACCGTGTGGGTGCCCCAGGCCTTCTTCTCCATGCCGACCGTCGCGCTCACGTTCGTCGTGGCGTCGGTGGCCTCCACCTTGTCGGAGATGTGCTGGAAGGCGTCCTCGGCCGGGCCGGCCGCGTGCGCGGTGACGGTTCCGCCGCCGTCGTCGCCGCCGGTCGCCGCCAGGACCGTCAGCGGGCCGCCGATGATCAGGGCCGCGGCGGCCGCCACCAGGTACAGGCCGTGGCGGCGCTTCCGGCCGCGCCTGCGCGCGACCTCGCCGACCAGGGTCTCCGCGAGCCGCGGGCTCGGCCGGGCCGCGAGCGACTCCCCCACGACCGGGGTGGCGCGGCCGGGCGGTACGTCGGCGAGCGCGGCGAGCACCGGGCCCATCCCCGCGAACTCGTCCAGCTGCCGCGCGCACCGCTCGCAGCCCGCCAGGTGGACCTCGAACGCGGTCGCCTCGGCGTCGTCGAGGACCCCGAGCGCGTAGGCACCGACCGTCTCGTGCACATCACCGGGCCCCTGGTCCCCGTATCCCCCGTGTCCCCCGTATCCGGTCGTCATGCCGTCACCCCCCGCTCCTCCAGCGCCAGCTTCATCGAGCGCAGGGCGTAGAACACCCGTGAGCGCACCGTTCCGCTGGGGATGCCGAGCGTCTCGGCCGCCTCGTTGACCGTACGCCCCTTGAAGTACGTCTCCACGAGTACTTCCCGGTGGGCAGGGGTCAGGTCCTCCAGGGCATCGGACAGCGTCATCAGCCACAGCGCCTTGTCGATCTCGTCCTCCGCGGGGATGACCTCCAGCGGCGACGGATCGACCTCCTGCGGCCGGGCCTGCCGGCTGCGGTGGCCGTCGATGACGATGCGCCGGGCGACCGTCACCAGCCAGGGGCGTACCGAACCGGTCGCACGGTTGAGCTGACCGGCGTTCTTCCAGGCACGGATGAGCGTCTCCTGCACGACGTCCTCGGCGCGCTGCCGGTCCCCCGCCACCAGCCGCAGCACATAGGCCAGCAGAGGCCGCGCGTGCTCGGCGTAGAGCGCGCGCATCAGCTCCTCGTCCGGCTCCGGGGGCCGCGGCGCACGATGTCGGGCCCGGGACGGGCGTTCATCGGCCACGGCGGAATCCTTGCGCACGCCTACCTCCGGTGTCCCCGGTTCTGCCATGTCCTGTGGCGGGGTTCACGACGGTGATACGCAGACGAACGCGCCCGTGTTCAAAGGGAGTTGAGATGCACCGTGCACGTTGTGCGGTTGCCGGACGGGCTTCAGGCGCGGGCCAGGGCGGCGCGGCGCCGGTGTCTGGCCACGCGTTCCCGGTTGCCGCACACCTCGCTGGAGCACCAGCGGCGGCGGCGCCCGCGCGAGGTGTCGAGGTAGATGATCGGGCAGTTGTCGCCCTCGCACTGGCGCAGCGCGCCGCGCGCCGACGGGTCGGTGAGCAGGTCCACCGCGTCCCGGGCGACGGCCGCGAGCAGGGCCGGGCAGCCGGGCGCGGTGTGCAGGGAGCGGGCGAGGGTGCCGTCGGCGGTGCGGACGGCGCAGGGTGCGGGCGGGGCGGCGCGGGCGAGGAGGTTGACCCGGTCCAGGGCGACGGGCACGGGGCGGCCCGCCAGTTCACCGCGGACCAACAGGCTGACATGGCGCCGGAGTTCACGGAACGCGACGAGCCAGGACGCGGCCGGCGCGAGATCGGTGCCCGCCGGGACCAGGCCGGCGCCGGCCAGCCAGGCCCGCAGGCTGTCGGGGGAGGTGAGGCGTTCGACGGGGTGCGCGGTGGCCACCAGATCCAGGCAGAGGCGTCCGGAGTCGAACCGCAGCTCCCAGAGTGCGGGGCGAGAGGGGTGGGGGGACCCTGTGGGTACTGCTGCCATGTCCTCTACAGTGCCCGCCCCGGGCCTACTTGGGAACGCTCGGGGGCGGGTTGCCGTGCAGGAGCCGCTCGAAGCGGATGTGGTCGCGCCAGTCGCCGTTGATGTGGAGGTACTTGGGAGACAGGCCGAACCGTTCGAAGCCGCACTTCGCGAGGACGCGCTGGGACGCGAGGTTGTCGGTGAGGGTGCCGGCCTCCACGCGGTGCAGGCCGAGTTCGTCGCGGCAGATCCGGATGATCTCCTCGACGGCCGCCGTGGTGAGCCCGCGGCCCGTGTACGCGCCGTCGATCCAGTAGCCGAGGCTGGTGCTGCACAGCGGGCCCATGACGATGCCGCTGAGCGTGAGCCGGCCCACCACGATCCCGCCGGCCGACCGGTCGACCAGCACCCACGTGGCGCTCCCCTCACCGGCGATCCGCGGCACCTGCCCCTCGGCGGTGTAGAACTCCGGGTCGCGGTGCGGCTCCGTGGAGCGCAGGTGGTCGATGTTGCGCACCTGGGCGTCGGCCAGTGCCTGCGCGTCGTCGACCGTGGCGCGACGCATCTCGATGTCGGGGGCGATCAGCATGCCCGTACGGTACGAGGCCCTGGCGGGGGCCGCCGCCCGGGGGTGGTTCGCTCACCCGCGGCCCGGCGGGGCCGGTCGCGCAGTTCCCCGCGCCCCTGGGTTGTCGTTCACGCGCGGCCCGGCGGCCGCTTCTCGCGCAGTTCCCCGCGCCCCTAGGTCGTTCTTCGCGCGCGGCCCGGTGGCCGCTTCTCGCGCAGTTCCCCGCGCCCCTAGGTTGTCGTTCACGCGCGGCCCGGCGGCCGCTTCTCGCGCAGTTCCCCGCGCCCCTAAAACCAGTTCGTCACGCGCGCCTCTCGTCGTGGCTGGTCGCGCAGTTCCCCGCGCCCCTGAGATGCGCACTTCGTGCGCCATCTCATCAGAGAGGCGCACCCCCGCCGCCTCACCAGAGAGACGCACCCTCGCCACCTCGTCAGAGAGGCGCACCCTCGCCACCTCGTCAGAGGGGCGCGCCACCGCCGCCTCATCGGAGAACGCGTGCCGTGACCGTCTCATCGGGAGGCGCGCGGAGCGCAGCCTCGGAGGGGAGGCTGCGCGTCAGCGCATGCCTCAGGGGCGCGGGGAACTGCGCGAGAAGTGGCCGCCGGGCCGCGCGTGAACGACAACCTAGGGGCGCGGGGAACTGCGCGAGAAGCCCCGCCGGGCCGCGGGCGAACGAACCACCCAGGGGCGCGGGGAACTGCGCGACCAGCCGCGGCGATCGGCGCGCGTGACGACCCCTAACCGTCGGCGTACTTGGTGTCCGCCGAGGGGTCCAGTGCCAAGCGGTAGCCCCGTTTGACCACGGTCTGGATCAGCTTGGGGGCGCCCAGGGCCGCGCGGAGGCGGGCCATTGCCGTCTCCACGGCGTGCTCGTCGCGACCGGCGCCGGGCAGCGCGCGCAGGAGATCGGCGCGGGAGACGACCCAGCCGGGCCGCCGGGAAAGGGCGCGGAGGAGGGACATCCCGGCCGGTGGAACGGGCCGCAGCTCGCCGTCGACCAGGACGGCGTGACCGCGGATCTCCATCCGGTGCCCGGCTATCGGCAACGTCCGCGCGCGGGAGGGGAGTTCGAGGCAGAGCAGCTGCACCAGCGGCCCGAGCCGGAAGCGCTCCGGCTGCACCGTCGCCACCCCGCGCGCCTGCAACGGCAGCGCGGTCACCGGCCCCACGCAGGCGGGCACGACATCGTGGTGCAGGGCCGAGAGGAGTTCGGGCAGCAGGCCGCGCTCCTCGGCGCGGCTCAGCAGCGAGGCCGCGGCCGGCGCCGAGGTGAACGTCAGCGCGTCCACGCTCCGGGCGATGGTGGCGTCGAGCAGCCGGTCCACGGGCCCTATGTCCTCCGGAGGCATCCACCGGTAGACGGGAACGCCGACCACCTCGGCCCCCGCCTCCCTGAGCGCCTCCACGAACCCGGGCAGCGGCTCCCCGTGCAGCTGGATGGCGACACGGCGGCCCTCCACCCCTTCCGCGAGGAGCCGTTCGAGCACCTCCGCCATCGACTCGGAAGAGGGCGACCACTCCTCGGTGAGCCCCGCGGCGCGGATCGCGCCCTTCACCTTGGGCCCCCGCGCGAGGAGTTCGACGCTGCCGAGCCGCGCGAGCAGCGCGTCGCCGAGCCCCCAGCCGTCCGCCGCCTCCACCCAGCCGCGGAACCCGATCGCGGTCGTCGCCACCACCACGTCGGGCGCGTGGTCCATCAACTGCTTCGTGGCGGCCAGGAGTTCGCTGTCGTCGGCGAGCGGCACGATCCGCAGCGCGGGCGCGTGCAGCACGGCGGCACCCCGCCGCTGGAGCAGCGCGCCCAGTTCGTCGGCCCGGCGCGCGGCGGTCACCCCTACGGTGAAGCCCGCGAGCGGTCCGTGCGCCGGTGCCCGCTCGGCCCCGGCGGCCTGCTGTTCGTCGTACATGCTGGTTCTCGTCCCGCTCGACGGTCGTCCCGTACACGCCTGGTCACAGTGTGGCGTCGTCCGAGCCTGCCAACGCTCCGTGACAGACCCGGATCAGCATGATTGCGTACGTGTTACGGGAACATCCCTCACACTTCGGCGTAGCTGAGCTGCGGCTTCGTCTCCGTGGCGGCTGTCGCCGCGGAGTGCGCGGCCGAGCGGCGAAGGTATACGGCCCATGTCACAGCGAAGCACACCGCGTAGAAGGCGAGGAACGTGACGAAGGCGCCGGTGCCGGTGCCCGCCGTCTGGAAGGACTGCCGGAAGGCGAGGTTGATGCCGAGGCCGCCGAGCGCGCCGACCGCCCCGATGAGCCCCATCGAGGCCCCGGACAGCCGCCGCCCGTAAGCGGCCGCCGCCTCGCCGGTCAGGCCCCGGCTCTCCGCCTTGGCCTGGAAGATGCCCGGGATCATCTTGTACGTGCTGCCGTTGCCGAGCCCGCTGAGCACGAACACCAGGATGAAGGCGACGGTGAACAGCGGCAGCGACTTGGCCACCGACGCGAGGGCGACCACGGCCGTGGCGAGCGCCATCGCCGCGAAGTTCCACAGCGTGATGCGGGCGCCGCCGAAGCGGTCCGCGAGCCGGCCGCCGACCGGGCGGATCAGCGAGCCGAGCAGCGGGCCGATGAAGGTGATCGCGGCGGCCTGAAGCGGCGTACGGCCGAACTGGGTCTGGAGGACGAGACCGAAGGCGAACGAGTAGCCGATGAAGGAGCCGAACGTGCCGATGTACAGGAACGCCATGATCCAGGTGTGGGTGTCGCGCACGGCCTCCTTGGCGGCGCCGGTGTCGTTCTTCACCGTCGCCAGGTTGTCCATGAACAGCGCCGAGAGGACCGTCGCGACGACGATCAGCGGGATGTAGATGCCGAGCAGCACGCGCGGGCCGCCGTTCGCGCCGATGACGGCGAGCGTGACGAGCTGGATGACGGGGACGCCGATGTTGCCGCCGCCCGCGTTCAGGCCGAGCGCCCAGCCCTTCTTCCGCAGCGGGAAGAAGGAGTTGATGTTCGTCATGGAGGAGGCGAAGTTGCCGCCGCCGACCCCGGTGAGCGCCGCGCAGACCATGAGCGTGGTGTACGAGGTGCCGGGCTCCATCACGACGAACGCGGCGACCGACGGCACCAGCAGCAGGCTCGCCGAGACGATCGTCCAGTTCCGGCCGCCGAAGACGGCGACGGCGAAGGTGTAGGGCACCCGGGCGAAGGCGCCGACGAGGGTGGCCATCGAGACGAGGAAGAACTTCCCCGCCGGGTCGATGCCGTACTCGGGCCCCATGAACAGGACCATCACCGACCACAGGCTCCAGATGGAGAACCCGATGTGCTCGGAGAGGATGGAGAAGACCAGGTTGCGCCGGGCGACCCGGGCGCCGGTCCGCGCCCAGAACGTCTCGTCCTCGGGATCCCACTCCTCGATCCAACTCCGGCTTCGCGTCTGCGCCTTGAGCTCATCGGGGCCGGCCATCTCACGCCTCCAGGTCACGGGTACGGCTGCTGCGACCGACGCTAGGCACGGCAAATTTCCGCGTTGTGGCGTGGAGTGACCGCCCGGGAACGTTGCTCTCACCCGGCCGGGCGCCCCGCGGTGAGGCTCGGGCCCGAGCCTGCCCCACCGCAGCCGGGCCGGGGCGGATCAGCCGGCGGTCTCCCCCACCCAGGGCAGCTTGACCGTGCCGCCGCCCTTCTCCCAGGTGAGGGTCACGACGTCGCCCGACTGCGTCAGGTTCGCCACGAACACCTTGTCGCCGGTGTCCTTGCCGGAGCAGGACACGGCGATCCGGAAGCGGTCGCCGCTCTGCGTCTGGCCGATGCCGCTGCAGATGCCCTTGCCGCGGGAGTCGATGTACGAGACGGCGTACTTGCCCTTGGCGGTGCCCGTGGTGAGCTTCGAGGCGACGGTGAGGGTCTGCGCCTCCTCGTTCTGCCACTGCCCCTGGTAGCCGGTGTCGCCCGCGGGGCGCTCGCCCGCGCCGTCGCTCTCGTCGGCGAACGGGTCGTCGGTGGGCTCGTCGGTGGCCGGGGCCTCCGACTGAGTGGGGGCGTCGGTGGGCGCGCCCACGCTGCCCGTCGCGACGACGCTGCTCTCCTTGGCGGAGGGCTCGTCCTTGCCCCCGTCGTCGCGGGTGGCCAGCAGGATGCCGCCGCCGGCCAGCGCGGCGACGACCACGACGGCCGCGACGATCAGTGCGGTCTTCCTGCCGCCGCCCGGGGGCTGCCCGGGCGGCGGGAACTGGCCGTACGGGGGCGGCTGCTGGCCGTACGGGGGCTGCTGACCGTATCCGTAGGGCCCGGGTGCCGGGGCCTGGCCCGGCGGCGGACCGTAGGGGCCCGGCTGCGCGCCGTACGGCCCCTGCGCCGGGGGCTGCTGGGGCGGTGGGGGCGGCTGGTGCCCGCCGCCGTACCCGTACCCGTATCCCTGGCCGTGTCCCTGGCCGTCCTGCGGCGGCTGTGTCATGGCGCGTCCCCGTTCCCCGTTGCCCCTGTCCCCCGTGCGCACCAGTCAACCCGCAGCCCTCATCCGGGCACAAGCCCCCGCCGGCCGCCCGGAGGCCCTACCGCCTGCGCTTCCTGGACCCGTCCGGCCACAGCCGCGGTGAGCGCTTGGCCGCCAGGTCCTCGACCCAGCCGACGCCGACGATCGACAGCCCGATCAGCGGCCACACGAGGACGAACATCCAGAGGTTGTACGTCGTGTCGAGGGCGCCGCTCCACCGCGCGTTCTCCATGAACGGCAGGTCGTACGCGAGGTCGATGATCGGGACCGTGGCCATGATCAGCATGTTGTGCCAGAGGTAGATCGTCACGGCCCGGTTGTTGGAGAGCGTGACGAACCAGTCCCACTTGGCCAGCTTGCCGGGCAGTTCCTGCCAGGACGGCGAGTACTGGAGCAGGATCACGACGAACCCGAAGGACCAGGCGGCCTGGGCGAGCGGGATGTCGTTCAGGTCCCAGCCGTCCGGGCCGAGATGCCCCGACGCCCACCACAGGCCGAAGGCCATCAGGAGCGCCGAGCAGGAGACCGCGATGTAGCGCGGGATCTCCTTCAGCCGCCCCTCCTGGTGCGCGAACCCGAGCACCCAGCAGCTGCCGTAGACGGCGAAGTCGGTCACCGCGTTGCCCGTCTCGCCGGGGATGGTGACCAGGCCCGTGCCGACGATCGCGGTCAGTCCGAGCGGCGCGAGCACCGTCGCCCACGGCACCTTGCGGAACGCCCACAGCAGCAGCGGCGAGGCGATCACGAACCACAGGTAGGCGCGGATGTACCAGAGCGGTCCGGCCGCCTGGGCGGGCCAGGTGTCCTCCAGGAGGCCCGTCTTGGCGCCGAGGTGCCAGGGGAAGCTGGGCGCGCCGACGGGCACCAGGTAGTTGAGGAGGCTGGCCCAGCCCCAGGTGCCGCCGTTGTCCGGGTCCTTGCCCGGGTTCCAGCCGCCCAGGAAGAGCAGGGCGAGCACCACCACGCCGAACGCCCACATGGGCGGCAGCAGGCGGCGGATGCGGCCTCTGATCACGCCGAGCGCGGGGCGGCTGAGCGAGCGCGCCATCAGCGATCCGGCGAGGGCGAACATCACGCCCATGGACGGGAACAGCACCGTCAGCCACGCCCACCCGAAGAGGTGGTAGACGACGACGCGGATCAGCGCCAGGGAGCGCAGGAGGTCGAGATAGCGGTCCCGGCCGGGCTTCTTCGGCCTGGCCTCCGCGACAGGGCCGGGCGGCCCGGGTGCGGGTACGGGCGCGGGTGCAGGTACCGGTACGGATACGGGTATGGGTGCGGCCGCCGGTATGGGTGCGGCCTGCGCCATGGGGCGGGTGGCGGGCGCCGGTGCGCTGCCCGCCGCGACGGGCCAGGCCGGGGCCGGGGCCGGTGCCGGGCCCTCCGCCGCGCGCCGCCACTCGGACTCCCGGCGCAGGGGCCGCTCGGCCCCGTCGAACCAGGTGCCCTGTCCCGAGGGTTCTTGGGGATGCGTCATGCCACCGGCCTCCTGTCGCCGGACACCTGGGTCGTGCGCTGCTGCGGCAGGGCGCCCGGCGCGGAGCCGAGCGCGCCGGTGCGGCGGAGCTTCTGCCACCTGAGGCGGCCGCCGGTGAGCGCGGTGATCCAGGACTGGAGCAGTACCACGTACATCAACTGCCGGTAGAGAAGCTGTTGCAGCGGGAGCGAGATGAGGTGCGTCATCTTCTCCTTGTCGAGCCGGAAGGCGTACGCCGCGCAGACCGCCTGGATGGCGAGGACGCCGAGCCAGGCGACGACCGTCTTCTCGGTGGGGCCGAACACGACCCCGTACAGCAGGAAGACGTCGATGAGCGGGGCGAGCAGTGGGGCGAGGACCATGAAGAGCGAGACCAGGGGCAGGCCGACGCGGCCGAAGCGGCCGGACGGGCCGCGGTCGATCACCGCGCGGCGGTGCTTCCAGATGGCCTGCATGGTGCCGTACGACCAGCGGTAGCGCTGCGACCACAGCTGCTGGACGGACTCCGGGGCCTCGGTCCAGGCGCGGGCCTTCTCCGCGTAGACGACGCGCCAGCCGTCGCGGTGCAGCGCCATGGTGACGTCGGTGTCCTCGGCGAGCGTGTCGTCGCTCATGCCGCCGATCGGTTCGAGGGCCGAGCGGCGGAAGGCTCCGACGGCCCCCGGGATCGTCGGCATGCAGCGCAGCACGTCGTACATGCGGCGGTCGAGGTTGAAGCCCATCACGTACTCGATGTGCTGCCAGGCGCCGATCAGGGAGTCGCGGTTGCCCACCTTGGCGTTGCCCGCGACGGCGCCCACGCGCGGGTCGCCGAACGGCTGGACCAGCTCGCGGACGGTGGCCGGTTCGAAGACGGTGTCGCCGTCCATCATCACGATCAGGTCGTACCGGGCGTTCGCCAGGCCCCGGTTGAGCGCGGCGGGCTTGCCCGCGTTGTGCTGGCGCACCACCCGGACGTTCGGCAGCCGCAGGTTCTCCACGATGCGGGCCGTGCCGTCCGTCGAGCCGTCGTCGATGACGATGATCTCGACGGGATGCTCACTGAGCATCAGCGAACGCACGGTGTTCTCGATGCACTTGGCCTCGTTGTACGCCGGTACGAGGACCGAGACCGGCTCCGTGACGGGCGGCCCCCAGGCGAAGCCCTTCTTGCGGACGCGCCGGGCGTGGGCGGCGGACAGGATCAGCATCAGGCCGAAGCGGCCCATGACGAGGACACCGATGACGGCGAGTCCGACGACGAGGACGCCCGTGATGTTCTCCGACGCGTCGACCGCGTAGATCCACGCCTTGCCCTTCCACAGCTCCATGCCGCTGACGGGCGTGTGGGCGCTGGGCATGTCCAGGGCCTCGGTGAGGTTCTGGAAGTGGTAGCCCTCGGCCTGGAGGCCGGGCAGGAAGCGGTCGAGCGCGGCGACGGTCTGCGAGCGGTCGCCGCCGGAGTCGTGCATCAGGACGATGGCGCCCTTGCCGCCGTGCGGGGTGGCCCGGCGGATGATCTCGTCGACGCCGGGGCGCTTCCAGTCCTCGCTGTCGGTGTTGTTGACGACCGTGAGGTAGCCGCGCGAGCCGATGTACTGGGTGACCGGCCACGACTTGTCGTCCATGGCGTCGGCGAACGACGAGTACGGCGGCCGGAACAGGGAGGTGCGCACGCCCGCCGCGCCCTCCAGCGCCAGCTGGTTCGTGGACAGCTCCCAGTCGATGCGCTTCGCCGACTGGTAGGAGAGGTCGGGGTGGTTGAAGGTGTGCAGGCCGACCTCGTGCCCCTCGGCCACCATGCGCTGGACGAGCTCGGGGTAGCGCGAGGCCATGGTGCCGGTCACGAAGAAGACGGCGTGCGCCTGGTGCTTCTTCAGGACGTCGAGGACCTTCGGGGTCCACTCCGGGTCGGGCCCGTCGTCGAAGGTGAGGACCAGCTTGTGGTCGGCTATGGAGCGGCTGGACTCCCGGCCGTCGCGGGTGTCGATGACCGGTCCGCCGTCGAGGATCTTCTCGGGGACCTTGTCGGTGGCGGCCTCCGGCTGGATCCGGTGGTCGGCCATGATCTCGCTGTGCACGTAGCCGCGCAGCATGAGCATCGCGATCATGGCGACGAGCAGCAGCGAGGGCAGGAGATAGCGCAGCGGGACCCGCCGCTTGCGGGCGGTGCGCGCGGCTGGGGCCCGCCGGGAACCCCGGGAGTGCCGGGAACGGGAGCGGTCGGACATCTCTACAGGTCGCTCATCTCTACAGAACGCTGCTTCCGGGGGGCGCCGGACGGAACGCGGCGGGGGACAGGGCCGCGGGCGCGACAGGATCGCGGGCGGGGACGGTGCGGCGCTTGCACCGCGGGGAAGGGGAATCGCTCCCGCCGGGGGCGGGAGGCACTGCGCGGCCTAGGACGCGAGCGACGCCCGCGCCGGTTCGGCGCCGGGCCGGGGCACAGACGTTCTGCCGGACAAGCTGTCGGACGTCCGGTACGAGACGGCGTCGGTGCCGCCTCCGCCGCCTTCTGCGGGCGGGTCGTCCGTCGGCGTGGTCTCCGGCGGCGGGTCGGCGGGCGTCGACGGGCCGGTGGGCGTCGTGTCGTCGTCGTCCGCGGGGGTCGACGGGTCGGCCGACTTGGTGGTCGCGCGGCCGGTCGGTCTGCCGGGGCCCGTGGTGGCGGAGCCGGACGCGGCCGGGTCGTCGGCGAGCGCGTCGGTGGACGACGAGGCGTCGGCGGCGGGCGCTCCCGAGGCGTCGGCCGCGGTGCCGGAGGCGCTCGGGTCCGGGGTGGTGCCGGCGGGCGCGGCGGGTGACGCGGATCCGGTGGGCCGCCGCGGGCCGGAGTCGACCTGGTCCGCGGACTTCTTGTCCTCGGAGAGCCCGGGCAGCACGGGCGCGGCCGAACTCCCGGAGAACAGGGTGACGACGATGACGATCGCGTAGACCGCACAGGCCACGCCGACGGCCACGCCGACGCGCCGGAAGGTGCGGCCGCGCCGCCCCGAGTCGTCGACGAACACGGGGACTTCCTTGTCGTCCCCCGGCTCGCGGCCCGGTATCGGTATCTCCTCGCCCGGACGCCGGCCCGCGGCGATCATCTCGCCCAGCAGGCGGCCCGCGCCGTCGAGTTGGATCGTCACCTCATGGGGATCATGGGTGTGCCCGGGCAGGGCATCTTCTCGCCAGTTCTCCACCGTACGCACATCCCCCCAGGACATGTCACTGTCATGTTCACGAGCGGGCGTGCGACGAGCGGGTATCTGTCGCCCCGGACCGAGCCCCCACCCGATCCGGGCGCCCCCCTTATCACACTGCGCCCGCCCGATGAATGTAGCGCACCCCGATGACAGTCGTGTCCACGTGTCAGTCCTGACTCATCATGACGAGTGCATCCGTGGCCGGTATCCATGCGCCGTCCGGCTGTGTGAGCCATCCGTTGTCCCGGGCCAGTTCCCCGGCCGCCGCCCGCACCGCCGCGATCCCGGGATGCTCCCGCCCCTTCAGCCACACCACCGACACCGGTGACAGCGGAACGGGGTCGACCAGGGGCCTCAGCACCGACCCGGGCATGGCCGGAAAGTCCACGCCGGTGAGGACCGGGTTGCGGTACTTCGTCATGATCCGCCGGAACTCCTCCTTGCCGACGGCGAGCGGGGCGGGCGGGGCGACGGAGATGTCCCGCCCGGCGAACAACCGCCGTGCCAGATCGGTCCATTCGGGAGTACGGGGGTTGCCCGCACCGGCATAGACGGTCTCCCCCGCGAGCCGGTCCAGCGGGACCGCGTCCAGCGCGGCGAGGGGGTGGTCGTCGGGCAGCACGATCGCCATCGGCTCGTAGCGCATCGGCTGCTGGGCGAGCCGCTCGCGCACCGCCGGGTCGAGCCCCGCGAACCGCCCGAAGGAGACATCGATCCGCCCGGCGAGCAGCTCGGCGGCGGCGCCGGTCAGGCCGCTCTCGTAGCGGGCCATCAGCTCGCACTCCGGGGCGAGTTCACGGGCCCGCGCCAGGACCCGCTCGTGCACGAGCCCGGGGCTGTTGACGTCCACGAGCAGCGGCCCGCTCCCGGCGGCGGGCCGGGCGAACGCGGCGAGCAGCGCGTCCTGCGCCTCGATCGCCCGCCGCGCGTACGGCAGCAGCCGCGCCCCCTCGGCGGTGAGCGTCACCTGCCGGGTCGTCCGGCCGAACAGCTCGGCGCCCAGCTCCCGCTCCAGGCGGCGGATGTCGCGGCTGAGCGCCTGCTGGGCGACGTAGAGGCGGGCCGCGGCGCGGGTGAAGTGGAGCTCGTCGGCGACGGCGAGGAAGGCACGCAGCAGCCGGGGCTCGACACCGTGCGCGGAGATCGACATCGGGCGAACTTACAACACAGACGCGTGAATCGGCACCGAGTAGGTGTTGGACCCCGTACGTGACCTGCGGTGATGCTCTTGTCATGGCTGATACAACGATCACCAGGGGCCCGGAGCGGCGCGGTTACCTCCGTCTGTTCTCGATCCCCGGCGCCCGCGCCTTCACCCTCGGCAACCTCATCGCGCGGTTCCCGCAGGGGATGTTCGGCATCAGCGCGGTCATCATGATCTCCGGCGCGCGTGGCTCGTACGCGCTCGCGGGCGCCGTCACCGCCACGGGTCTGGTCGCCAACGCGGTCGTCGGCCCGATGACCGCCCGGCTCGTCGACCGGTATGGGCAGGCCAGGATCGCCGTCCCGGCGACCGCGGTCTCCGCGTGCGGTTCGCTGGCGCTGCTGCTGTGCGTGCACTTCGGCGCCCCGGACTGGACGCTGTTCGCCGCCTATCTGGCCTCGGCGACGACGCCCAACACGGGCGGCATGTCGCGGGCCCGCTGGGCGTACCTGCTGAAGGACGACCCGGACGCGCTGCACACCGCGAACTCCTTCGAGCAGGCCGCCGACGAGCTCTGCTACATGCTGGGCCCGGTGATGGCCGCGTTCCTGTGCGGCTCGCTGTTCCCGGAGGCGGGCACGCTGGTCAGCGCGGTGCTCATGGTGACCGGTGTGCTGATCTTCGCCGCGCAGCGGGCCACGGAACCCCCGGCCCGCCGCCCCTCGACAGCGACGCGCTCGCCGCTCCGCGCACGGGGCATGCCGCCGCTGCTGATCGCCTTCCTCGCGACGGGCGCGATCTTCGGCTCGCTGGAAGTCGTCACGGTCGCCTTCGCCGACGCCCAGGGCCACAAGAGCTGGGCCGGGGCCGTGCTCGCGCTCCAGGCGGCGGGGTCGTGCGCGGCGGGACTCGTCTACGGCGCGTGGAAGCCGACCGGCCCGGCCGAGCGCCGCCATCCACTGTGCGTCGCGGCCATGGCGGTGCTGATGACGCTGCCGCTGCTCGCGGCCGCCCTCACCGGCTCCCTGTACGTGCTGGGCGGCGCGCTGCTGATCGCCGGCATGGCGACGGCGCCGACGATGGTGACGGGCATGACGCTCGTCCAACGATTCACGCCCGAGGGCCAGTTGAACGAGGGGATGACCCTCGCGGTGACCGGTCTGCTCGGCGGCATCGCGGCGGGGTCGGCGTCGGGCGGCGCCGCGGTGGAGCACTGGGGCCCCACCGCGGCGTACGCGGTCCCGGTCACGGCGGCCACGACCGCGCTGCTGCTGTCCCTCTACGGGTACCTGCGCTCCCTCAGGTGATCAGCAGACGGCGGGCTTGCGCCACGAGCACTCCAGGTCGCCGTCGCGCTCGGCGGCGGGCACGGCGCGGGTGGTCCTCGGCAGGACGGCCGTCGCCTCCTTCGCCGTGGACTTCGCGAGCGTCACGACGACGGCGTCCTCCAGCGGCTTCACGGAGCCCACGAGGTAGTTGTTCTGGACGACGCTGTAGACCAGTTCGCGTCCGTCGGCGTCCTTCACGTACCCCGACAGGGCCGAGGCGCCGGTCAGCGAGCCGGTCTTGCCGCGGGCGTTGAGCGCGGCCGGTGTGCCGCACATCCGTGATGCCAGGGTTCCGCCGACGAACCTGCCCGGATCGCAGGCCACCGGCAGCGACGCGTACCAGTCGGCGTACCAGGACTCCCCGCGCACCTTGAGGAGCAGGTCGGCGATCTGCCGCGCGGCGAAGTTGTCCTTGCGCGACAGGCCGGAGCCGTCGACCTGCCGGATCTTCGTCGCGTCGACGCCGACGCCCTTCAGATACCCGGCGACGGCCGCCGTTCCGTCACCCCAGCTCCCCGGCTTCCCGGTCGCCTTGTACCCCATCGCCTTGATCAGCGACTCGGCGTGCATGTTGTTGGACAGCTTCATGAAGGGGACCAGGAGTTCCTTCAGCGGCATCGAGCGGTGCGTGGCGAGCGGGGCCGCGTCCGCCGGGGCGGCCCGGCCGAGCCGGGTGCCGCCGGTCACCCGCACCCCGTGCGCGGCGAGCGCGGCGCGGAAGACGGAGGCCGCGTACCCGGTCGGCTCCCACACGGTGACCCACTCCTTGGCGGTGGCCCCGCCCACCGGCACGGTCCCGCTCACGGTGATGGTGTTGGTGCCGTGCTGCCGCTCGACGGCGACGCTGCCGTCCACGCCGGCCGCCCCGGTCCGCGCCTGGACGTCCAGACGCACGTACGAGTTCTTCGGCGTGACGCTGACGACGGGCTTGTCCCCCGCCTTCGCCCCGGGCTTCACCTCGACGATCACGGTCCCCGCGTCGTAGTCGGTGTCCGGCGCGACGGTCAGCGCGGAGATCTGGGCGGCGTAGTAGGACGACTCGTCGTCACCGCCCCAGGTGTCGCCGATGCGCTGGTGGTCGAAGCGGGTGTCGTCGGCGACGAGACGCCCGTCGACCTTCTTCACCCCGGCGGCCGCGACCCGGGCGGCCAGCCGGTCGTAGTCGGCGGCGAGGGTCGTCGGGTCGCCGGTACCGCGCAGATACAGGTCCCCGTCGAGCCTGCCGCCGCGTACGCGTCCGTCGGCGAGCACGTCGGTGGAGAAGGTGTAGCCGGGGCCGAGCAGCCCCATGGCCGCGGCCGAGGTGGCCAGCTTGGTGTTGGAGGCCGGGGCGAGCCGTCCGGTCGGGTTGTGCTGGTAGAGCGTCTCGCCGGTCCGCGCGTCCGCGACGACGACACTGGCCGCGCCGCCCTCCATCCGCGGGTCGCCGAGGATGGTGTCGATCGCACCGGTCAGCCCGCTGGGGTCGGAGTCGGCACCGGCGGGCGCGCCCCAGGACAGGGTGGCGGCGGTGACGGCGACGACGGCGGGCAGGGCCCACCGTCGCGCCCTCGCAGGGAAGTTGAATCCCACAGTTCCGTCAGTTCTGCTCATGCCACAGGAGCATCCCGGAGGAGGAGGGCTCAGCCAAGACCCCACGACTGGCCCAGGACGTACGCGGCGCAGAGATTCACGTCGAGGATGTAGGCCCCGGCCGTCCCGCACTGCGTGGCCCCGGTCCCCGGGTCGACGGGCTGCCCGTGCCCCATCCCCGTGATGCTGTACGTCTCGACGGCCGTGGCCCCCGAGGCGGTCCTGAAGACCTGGTGCGGGTAGCCGGAGACGGTGTCGCTGGTGTCGGCGGTCTGATCGGCGCCGAGCACGTCGGTCCACTGCTTCATCAGGTCGGTCATGTTGACGGGCTTCACGGTGTAGTCGGCGCTGCCCTGGAGGACGGTGAGGCGGGGCCACGGCCCGGTGTAGCCGGCGCGGGCGGCCCGCACCCGGTCGCCCCACTGCTTCGCGGTCTGGGTGGCACCCACGTACATGCACACGTACGGCGATCCGGCGGCCTGCGCGCACCCGTACGGCAGCCCGGCGACGACCCCGCCCGCGGCGAACTTCTCCGGGTACGTCGCCATCATCACGGACGTCATGGCGCCGCCCGCGCTGAGCCCGGTGACGTACACGCGTGAGGCGTCCGCGCCCGCGTCCGCGACCTGCTTGTCGACCATCTGCGCGACCGAGGCGGCCTCGCCCTGACCGCGGGCGATGTCCCCGGTCTCGAACCAGTTGAAGCAGGAGCTGGCGTTGTTGCCGGTGGTCTGCTGCGGCAGCACGACGGAGAAGCCCCACCGGTCGGCGAGCTGGGTCCAGCCGCTGCCGGTGCCGTACCCGGAGGCGTTCTGCGTACAGCCGTGCAGCGCGACGACGACGGGCCGCCCGCTCGGCAGCCCGTCGGGGACGTAGCGGAACATCTTGAGCGCGCCCGGGTTCGACCCGAAGCCGGTCACTTCCTGGATGCTCGCGGCGGCGGACGCCCGGGGCAGCGCGGGGAGGAAGAGCGCCAGCAGCAGCGCCGTGAGGAGAATTGCGACTCTGGAGACTGCGGTGTCTCTGGTGTGGGGGTTCATGAGGAGGGACCGTAGAACCGGCGCGTCCCGCCAGACATGTAGCGGGACCACACAACGACGAAGGCCCGACTGTGGTGACCAGTCGGGCCTCTATCGCATGGGATGAGTGGAGATGGCGGGAATCGAACCCGCGTCCAACGGTGCAGCAGCAGGGCTTCTCCGTGTGCAGTTCGCTTCGATTTTCTCGGCCCCGGTGATCACGCGAACAAGTCGCCGACGGGCCCAGTCACTGTTTGATTTCCCATCGAACCCCGTGACCGGGCTCGATGGTTTAGTCCCCTAGATTATGCCAGGATCCGGGCCGGGAACACTCCCGGGCTGACACCCTTTTAGGGTCCCTCACTCACTGCTTATTAGGCAGCGAGGGCGAAGGACTGGGAATCGCTCTTAGAGTTGGCGATTATTGGTTGCGACATATGGTTTACGAGATCATTGCCGCTTCCTCGACACGCTTCACCTGCTTCGACAGCCGCTGTCGAAACCGATCATCCCCATGTTGTTTTTTCAAGGTGGATCCGAGGATCCGGTGCTCCCGCGTGAGGAGCAGTGCCATCGTACGTGAACAACGCGCGACGGTGCCAGCCTATTCCTGCCGGGCCGGCGTTCCTCAGCGCTCCCGCGCCCGCTGCCGCCGCTTGGCCGCCGCGATCGCCCGGTCCGAGTCCCGCCGGTCCTGCTGCTCACGCAGGGTCTGCCGCTTGTCGTACTCCTTCTTGCCCTTGGCGAGCGCGATCTCGGCCTTGGCGCGGCCGTCCTTGAAGTAGATCGCGAGGGTCACGATCGTGTGGCCCGCGTCCTGGGACTTCGCGTCCAGCTTGTCGATCTCGTCGCGGTGCAGGAGCAGCTTGCGCTTGCGGCGCACGGCGTGGTTGGTCCAGGTGCCCTGGCTGTACTCGGGGATGTGGGCGTTGTGCAGCCACGCCTCTCCCCCGTCGATCTGGACGAAGGCGTCCGCGAGGGAGGTACGTCCCTGCCGGAGCGACTTGACCTCGGTGCCGGACAGCACGATGCCGGCCTCGTAGGTGTCCATGATCAGGTAGTCGTGCCGCGCCTTCTTGTTCTGCGCGACGATCTTGCGCTTGCCGTCCTTCTGGTCGGACGCCTTGCCCTTGCCCTGCTTGGGCTGGGACTCCTTCGGTACGTACATTCCCTTGGCCATAGTGCTGGCCATTTTCGCACTACGAGGGGGTGCCGAGGCCAGTCAATACTGTCTCCGCCCTGCGCAGGGCGTCCTTGTCGGCCTCCAGGTCGGGGGTGATGCCCCTGCTGTCCACGCCTCGGCCCGAGGGGGTGCGGTAGTGCCCGACGGTCAGCTCCGCGACGGAGCCGTCGGGCAGCCTGCTCGGCATCTGCACCGAGCCCTTGCCGAAGGTGCGGGTGCCCACGACCACGGCCCGGCCGCGGTCCTGGAGGGCGCCGGTGAGCAGTTCGGCCGCGCTCATCGTGCCGCTGTCGACGAGCACGACCAGCGGTCTGGTGGTGTCGCCGCCGCCCCGGGCGTGCAGGGCGCGCTGGCTGCCGCGGACGTCGTAGGTGGCGACGAGCCCGCCGTCGAGGAAGGCGGAGGCGGCGGTGACCGCCTCGTCGATCAGGCCGCCGGAGTTGCCCCGCAGATCGAGGACGACGCCCCCGCGCGCGGGCGCCGCGCGCACCGCCGTGCGCACCTTCTCGCCGGAGCCCTTGGTGAAGGCGGTGACCTTGACGAGCGTCGCCCCGCCGCCGACGCGGCTGACGGAGACGGAGTCGGTGGGCAGGTTGGCCCGGCGCAGCGTCTCGCTCCACGCGCGCGTGCCGCGCTGGAGTCCTACGTGGACGGAGGTGCCGGCGCGCTCGCCGCGCAGCAGGGTCAGCACCTCGGTGACGGGCCGGCCGGTGACCGCCCGGCCGTTGACGGCCGCGATGCGGTCGCCGTCGCGGATCCCGGCGAGCGCCGCGGGTGACCCGGAGCGCACCTTGGTGACCTGCACCTGGCCGTCGGCGGTGCGGCGGGCCCAGAGGCCGACGCCGGTGTACTCGCCGTCGAGGGCCTGCTCGAACTCGTGGTACTCGCCCTGGGAGTAGACGGCGCCCCAGCGGTCGCCGCTGCGGCTGACGGCCTCCTCGGCGGCCTCCGCGGACTGCTCGGGGGACTTGCCGTCGGACATCGCCTCGGAGGCCGCCTCGGCCGCCTCGTCGGAGACCCTGCCGTGGGCCGTGCCGGACGCCTTCCCGGGGTGGGGGGCGACGGCGGTGTCCTGTCGCGCGGGCGCCTTGTCGCCCTCTCCGGGCAGCGCGCCCGTGGCGGCGCCGGTGGCGAGGACGCAGCTGAAGACCGCGGTGAGGGCCGCGGCGCGGCCGATACGACGAACCGCAGAGGGCGCGGCGGGCGCGGACGGCGCGTGCGGTGCGACCGGTGCGGACGACGCGGCCGACGCGGACTTCACCGAGAACCGATCCGGGCCTGACATGTCGGCGAGTCTAGGACAACGCGGGCCGCCGCACGGCGGGTTGACCCGTGCGGCGCCCCATATGGCGGGGGACTCTCGTCACACCTTCAGGTACTTGCGCAGCGCCACGAATGCGGCAAGCGCGGGCATCAGCACACTGACGGCGAGGATGAGCGGCAGCTTGGTCAACACGGCGTCCCAGCCGATGAAGTTGATGAGCTGGAGCTTCTCGGAGAGCGCCACGCCGTTGTCGATCACGAAGTACTGGCCGCCCGCCAGGAACAGACAGGCGATGCCGCCGCCGATGAGCCCGGCGACCGCGGCCTCCATGATGAACGGCGCCTGGATGTAGAAGCCGGAGGCCCCGACGAGCCGCATGATGCCGGTCTCGCGGCGGCGGCTGAACGCGGAGACGCGCACGGTGTTGACGATCAGCAGCAGCGCCACGATCAGCATCACCGCCATCACCGCGCCCGCCGCGACGTTCAGGTAGCCGAGCAGCTTGAAGAGGTTGTCGAGCACGCCCTTCTGGTCCTGCACGGACTGCACGCCGGGCCTGCCGTTGAACGCGGTCGCGATGACCTCGTACTTCTCCGGGTCCTTGAGCTTGATCCGGTACGACTCCTGCAACTGGTCCGGGGTGAGCGAACTGGCCAGCGGGGAGTCGCCGAACTGCTCCTTGTAGTGCTTGTACGCCTGGTCCTGGGACTCGTACGCGACCTTGTCGACGACCGGCATCTTCCGCAGGTCGTCGAGGACCTGCTTCTTCTGCTCGGCCGTGACCGGGCCCTTGGCGCAGTTCGGGTCGGACTCGGAGTCGCCCTTGTTGCAGAGGAAGATCGAGACGTTGACCTTGTCGTACCAGTAGCCCTTCATCTGGTTGACCTGATCGCTCATGAGCAGCGAGGCGCCGAACAGGGCGAGCGAGAGGGCCACCGAGATGACGACGGCGAAGGTCATCGTGAGATTGCGCCGCAGACCGACGCCGATCTCCGACAGAACGAATTGGGCACGCATAGCGCTTACTGAGCCTTTCGCAGCTTCACTCGGTACTTCTCAGTGCTGGTAGCCGTAGACGCCGCGTGCCTGGTCGCGGACGAGGCGGCCCTTCTCCAGCTCGATGACGCGCTTGCGCATCTGGTCCACGATGTTCTGGTCGTGGGTGGCCATCACCACGGTGGTGCCCGTGCGGTTGATGCGGTCGAGCAGCTTCATGATGCCGACCGACGTCTGCGGGTCCAGGTTTCCCGTGGGCTCGTCCGCGATCAGCAGCTTGGGGCGGTTGACGAAGGCGCGGGCGATGGCCACGCGCTGCTGCTCACCGCCGGACAGCTCGCCGGGCATCCGCTCCTCCTTGCCGCCGAGGCCGACGAGGTCGAGCACCTGGGGCACGGACTTGCGGATCTCGCCGCGGGACTTGCCGATGACCTCCTGCGCGAAGGCGACGTTCTCACCGACGGTCTTGTTGGGCAGGAGCCGGAAGTCCTGGAAGACCGTGCCGAGCTGGCGGCGGATCTGCGGGACCTTCCAGTTGGAGACCCGGCCCAGGTCCTTGCCCAGCACGTGCACCTGGCCGTGGCTGCAGCGCTCCTCACGCAGGATGAGGCGGAGGAACGTCGACTTGCCGGAGCCGGAGGAGCCGACCAGGAAGACGAACTCGCCGCGCTCGACCTCCAGGGATACATCCCGGAGAGCGGGTCGGGTCTGCTTCGGGTAGACCTTGGAGACGTTGTCGAATCGGATCACGGGTGCGCCTCGGGGCGTCGGGGGCGTAGGGGGCGGGGGCGTCGTGGACACCCCGTAGGTGAGCGTGACCATACGCGAATGGGCTCGCGGATATCAGGCGCCGCCCCTGGATGAGCGTTTTGTCCCGGTGAGGGACCCGTTGCGTTGCCGGTTTTGTCCGTCCCGTGCCTGGTCAGCGACGGTCCTGTGAGGGGAACGCGCCGAAATTCCGCGAAGCTGGCACAGTGGAGGGGGGAACGGTTGCGTTTCCCGGAGCGTTGAGCGGAGAGAACCAGTGGGTACTCGGTGGCCGGCTCCGCCGCGTCGGAGGAGGAGAGGCGCATGACCTACGACAGGTTGGTGTGCGCGAACTGCGCGGCGCCCGTGAGCGAGGGCCGCTGCCCGGTCTGCCGGGCGAACCGCGAGCGGCTCCAGCAGCAGAATCCGCTGTCCGGACTCAATCCGATGGCGTTGATCGCGCTGGTGGTGGTGCTCGTGGCGGCCGTGGCGCTCCTCGCGCACCAGACGGCTTAGCCGCCGCGGCGGCAGCCGCGGCAGGACGTGAGAAGGCCCGGAGCCGATCGGCTCCGGGCCTTCTCGTGTTCCGGGTGGCCCCGGGTCACGTCACGCAGTTCACACCGCGGTGTTGCGACCGGCCGCCATGCGCGGCAGCAGGCGGAAGCCCACACCGCCCGCGATCATGGTCGCGGCGCCGATCAGCAGGAACGTGGTGCCGGAGGAACCGGTCTCGGCCAGCTCGCCGGTCTTGGCGGACCCGGCCTGCTCCGTGCTGGAGCCGGTGTCCTGGAGGCTGTCCTTGCCCTGGCCCTGCTCGACGGGGTTGTTGTTGCCGTCGGGGTTGGTGTTGTCGCCACCGGTGGAGGAGGAACCGCCGGTGGAGGAGGAACCGCCGGTGGACGACGAACCGCCGTTGCCGGAGCCACCGTTGTTACCGGAGCCGCCATTGTCGGAGCCGCCGTTGCCGGAGCCGCCGTCCGTGGAACCACCGTCGGTCGCGCCACCGTCCGTGGCACCACCATCGGTCGCACCGCCGTCGGTCGCACCGCCGTCGGTCGCGCCACCGTCCGTGGCACCACCATCGGTCGCACCGCCGTCGGTCGCACCGCCGTCCGTCGCGCCACCGTCGGTCGCGCCACCGTCCGTGGCACCACCGTCGGTCGCACCGCCGTCCGTCGCACCGCCGTCGGTGCCACCGATGCCGCCGCCGACCAGGCCGCCGGCGTCGCCGCCGCCGTCCGTCGACCCGCCGTCCGTGGAACCACCGTCGGTCGTACCGCCGTCGGAGCCGCCGTCATCGCAGCCCAGCACGACGGAGAGCAGGCCACAGTCCTCGGTGGCGGAGCCATCGGCGGCCGAGGCGGCCCCCGCGGCGGTCAGCGACGCACCGGCGGCGATCACCGCGCCGGCAGCTATCCGTGCGACACGGATCCGCGTCTTATTGGTCATCTGTCTGCTACCCCCAGTAGCCAATCGTCGATGGAGCAGCGCCAGGGACCGCGTTCCGGAGGCAGCAGGAGTCTCGTCCGACCCGTTCCCCCGTACACACACGTCCCACTGATACGCATGCCGCGCGCCAGCCTTCCCAGTTTTCAGATCAACGTCAAGGCCGTTGCGTGCACAATGTCCCTATCCAGGGGAATTGACCGGCGTACGGACATGTGACTGTGATGTAAAAGGCAGAAAGCCCTTCACATCTCCCCCACAAAGAAAGGCAACTGCCGCTCTGTGAGCGGCAGTTGCCTTGTCGATAAAGCCGCCGGAACGGCGGATTCGCTTACTTCTCCTGCTGCTTGCGCCAGCGAATGCCGGCCTCGATGAAGCCGTCGATCTCGCCGTCGAGCACGGACTGCGGGTTACCGACCTCGAATTCCGTACGGAGGTCCTTGACCATCTGGTACGGGTGCAGGACGTACGAACGCATCTGGTTGCCCCAGGAGCTGCCGCCGTCGCCCTTCAGGGCGTCCATCTTGGCCCGCTCCTCCTGGCGCTGACGCTCGAGGAGCTTCGCCTGAAGAACGTTCATGGCCGTGGCCTTGTTCTGGATCTGCGAGCGCTCGTTCTGGCAGGAGACCACGATGCCGGTGGGGATGTGGGTCAGGCGGACCGCGGAGTCCGTCGTGTTCACGCCCTGGCCGCCCGGGCCCGAGGAACGGTAGACGTCGATGCGCAGGTCCGACTCGTCGATCTCGACGTGGTCGGTCTGCTCGACCACCGGGAGCACCTCGACGCCGGCGAAGGACGTCTGGCGGCGGCCCTGGTTGTCGAACGGGGAGATGCGGACCAGGCGGTGCGTGCCCTGCTCGACGGAGAGCGTGCCGTAGGCGTACGGGACCTGGACCGAGAAGCTGGTCGACTTGATGCCGGCCTCTTCCGCGTACGAGGTCTCGTAGATCTCCGTCTTGTAGCCGTGACGCTCCGCCCAGCGCAGGTACATGCGCTGGAGCTGCTCGGCGAAGTCGGCCGCGTCGACGCCGCCGGCCTCGGCGCGGATGTTGACGATCGCCTCGCGGGAGTCGTACTCGCCGGACAGGAGGGTACGGACCTCCATCTCGTCCAGCGCCTTCTTCACGGAGGTCAGCTCGGACTCCGCCTCGGCGCGGGTGTCCGGGTCGTCCTCCTCCTCGGCCATCTCGAAGAGGACCGAGAGGTCGTCGATGCGACCGCGCAGGGCCTCGGCCTTGCGCACCTCCGCCTGGAGGTGGCTCAGCTTGCTGGTGATCTTCTGCGCCTCTTCCGGGTCGTCCCACAGGGACGGCGCGGCCGCCTGCTCCTCGAGCACGGCGATATCTGCCCTCAGCTTGTCGAGGTCCAGGACGGCCTCGATCGACTCCATGGTCGAGGAGAGGGACTTCAGCTCTTCGGATACATCGACGACTGCCACATCACCAGCCTAACGTCTGCCGCAAGCGGCTTCCGCCGGGTGCCGGGCGCCTTGGTTTCCCGGGGCTCCTGGCTTGCCGGTCGCCTGCGGTCCGGTAACCACGCCTCGCGCAGTTCCCCGCGCCCCTGGGCCGTCCTTCACGCGCGCCACCGTCGTGGCCGGTCGCGCAGTTCCCCGCACCCCTGGGCCGTCTCTCACGCGCGCCACCGTCGTGGCCGGTCGCGCAGTTCCCCGCACCCCTGGGCCGACTTTCACGCGCGCCACCGTCGTGGCTGATCGCGCAGTTCCCCGCACCCCTGGGCCGACTTTCACGCGCGCCACCGTCGTGGCTGATCGCGCAGTTCCCCGCACCCCTGGGCCGACTTTCACGCGCGCCACCGTCGTGGCTGATCGCGCAGTTCCCCGCACCCCTGAGGCGTGCGCTGCGCGCCGCCTCCCCTTGAGGCTGCGCTCCGCGCGCCTCCCGATGGGGCAGTGGTGCGCCTCTCCTGATGGGGCGGCGGTGGCGCGTCTCTCTTGATGAGATGGCGCACGAAGTGCGCATCTCAGGGGCGCGGGCACCTGCGCGAAAAGCGGCCGCCGGGCCGCGCACGAAGAACTGCCCAGGGGCGCGGGGAACTGCGCGACCAGCCATGACGGAGCCGCAGACGGGCGAGGGGCGCTACGGGGCCGATGGGGCCGAGTTCTGGTTGTCCGTGGGGGGCTCGGGGGCGTCTCCGGAGGAGAGGGCCCAGATGCCGCCGCCCAGCGCCGCGGCCAGGACCAGCCCGGCCACCCCCAGAGTGATCCGGCGCCGGCGCGCGGAATGACGGTTGCGGGCGGAGCCGGGCCGTGGGGCACCCGAGGCGCGGGGAGCCCGGGCGGTGCCGCGGGCGCCGCCGGCCAGCTCGTCCGGCGCCGGGACCCTCATCGACGTATGGGTGTCGCGGTTGGAGTCGGCCGAGGCCGTACCGGGAACAAGAGGCACGGCACCGCGCCGGGGCCGCTCCACCGCCACCGGCTCCTCGTCCGGCGCCTGCGGCTCCTCGGCGTCCTGCTCGGCATCGGGCTCGTCGACGTCGAGCGGCGCCATCCCGGCCAGGAACGGCAGCAGCTCGCGCAGCCCGGCGGCCATCTCCGAGGCCCGCAGCCGGGAGGCCGGCGCCTTGGCGAGGCACTGGATGAGCAGCTGCCACAGCTCGTCGGGGATGCCGGGCAGCGGGACGACGGTCTCCGTGACGTGCCGGCGCAGGATCGCCCCGGGATGCCCGCCGCCGAACGGGGTGAACCCCGCCAGAAGCTCGTACAGGACCGTGGCGAGGGCGTATATGTCGACCGCGGCGCGCGGCGGGAGGCCCTCGACGATCTCGGGGGCGAGGCAGTCCGGCGTGCCGATGATCTTCGTCGCCTTGGTGCGGCGCGGAGTGTCGATCAGCTTGGCGATGCCGAAGTCGGTGAGGAGCGCGGGGTGCGCGCCGCCGGGGCCGAGCGGGCCCTGCATGTCGAGCAGGATGTTCTCGGGCTTCACGTCGCGGTGGACGATGCCGGCGGCGTGCGCGGCGGCCAGCGCGTCGGCGACGTCGGCGGCGATCGCGACGGCGGCCTCGGGGGCCATGCGCCGCTCGCGCTCCAGGCGGGTGCGCAGGTCGGTGCCGCGGACCAGGTCCATGACCAGGGCGAGGTCGTTGCCGTCGACCACCAGGTCGTGAACGCCGACCACGCGCGCGTGGTCGAGGCTCAGCAGGGCGGTGCGCTCCTGGACGAAGCGGCCGACCAGTTCCTGGTCGGAGGCGAGATCCTCGCGCAGCAGTTTGATGGCGACGGGACCCTCGGGTCCCTCGCCCAGCCACACGGTGCCCGCACTGCCACGCCCCAGGATCTGGTGGGCGGTGTACCGGCTGCCGATTTTCCGTGCCAAGACTGCTCCTACAGACGCGTGTTGGCGCCCAAGCTACGCGGCCCGGACGCCAACCATCGCATCAGAGCGGGAAATCACCCGCCGGATGTCGACAAATCTCCAACATCGCAGTTCAGTTGCCGGTTTTGCTCCCCAGATCGCCGATCCAGCCGGTGATGTCGTCGAACCAGGTGGAGAGCTGGTCCCAGTACCCCTTGCCGGTGCCGATCCAGTCCTGGAGCGGAGTGAATTCCCAGACCAGCCAGCTCACCACGAAGAGGATCACGATCATGAACAGGCAGCCCTTGAGGCAGCCGAGACCGGGGATCTTCATCGGGTTGGCGCTGCGCTGGCGCGGCTCGCGCGGGGGCCGCGCCTGCTGGGGCGGCGGCTGCGGCGGCGCGTACTGCTGCGGCTGCTGCCTGGGCTGCTGGGGCTGCTGCGGCTGCGGGGTCGAGCGCGGCGCCTGGCGCGGCTGCCGGGGCGCGTAACTCTGCTGGCGCGGCTGCTGCTGGGGCTGCTGGACCTGGCGCTGGGGGCGGCGGCGCAGCGGGTCCTCGTCGGGGTTGAGGTACTGGACCTGCGTCTGCTCGTTGCGGTCGCGGGCCGCGCGCATCTGGTTCTGCCACGGGTGCGGGTCGTCGGGGTCGCCGCCCGGGGAGTTCTGCGGGACCGGAGGCATGACGGCCGTCGGGTCGGCCGCGCCGTGCGGGCCCGCCTGGTTGCCCTGCTGCTGCATGACGCTCGTCGCGGCGTTCGGATCGACCTGGCCGAACTGGCCGAAACCCGACGCGTTGTTCGGCAGTACCTGCGTGGGGTCGGCGGCGCCGGGGACCTCCGGGACCTGTGCCGGGTCCGGGTCGGGCATCAGCAGGGCGCCGACGCCCTCGGCGGCGTGGATCTGCGCGCTGTTGGCATGCACGCCGATGCCCTCGGCGACGGTGCGCAGCCCGCGCGCGAGGTTCTCCGCGCTGGGCCGCTCGTCCGGGTTCTTGCGCAGGCAGCGCTCGATGACCGTCCACAGCGGGTCGGGCACGGTGGAGGGGCGGCGCGGCTCGGCGCTGAGGTGCTGGTGGAGCACTTCGAGGGCGGAGCCGCCGGAGAACGGCGGGCGCCCGGTCACCAGCTCGTAGAGCAGGATGCCCGCGCCGTAGATGTCGACCGCGCTGGTCTGCGGGCGGCCCTCGGCGGACTCGGGCGCGACGTACGCGGGCGTGCCCACGAACTCGTGGGTGCGGGTCAGGCCCGGGGAGTCGGCCAGGCGCGCGATGCCGAAGTCGGTCAGCATCGGGTGCATGCCACCGGCGTCCTGTTTGAGCAGCACGTTCGCCGGCTTCAGGTCGCGGTGCACGACGCCGTCGGCGTGGCTCGCGGCGAGCGCGTCGGCGACCTGGGCGGTCAGCAGCGCGGCCGCGACCGGCGAGAACGGGCCGTTCTCGCGCAGATAGCGGTGCAGGTCCGGGCCGTCGATCAGGTCCATGACCAGGGCGAGCAGCTCGCCCTCGACGACCAGGTCGCGCGTGCGGACGATGTTCGGATGCGTGAGCCTGAGCAGGACGGAGCGCTCCCTGAGGAAGCGCATCACCACGTCCGCGTCGTTGGCCAGCTCTTCCTTCAGGACCTTGATCGCGACCGTCTCGCCGGGCTGGCCGGCGACGGCCGCCTCGGCACCCGCGGTCTCGCGCTGGCGGGCCCGCCAGACGGTGCCCGTGGCGCCGCGTCCGAGCGGCTCCTCGAGCAGGTACTTGCTGCCTACCGGCCGCACGTCATGCGCTCCCTGCTTGGCTTTGCGAACTGTGTTCCGACCCACTGTAGTGGCGCCGTACGAGGTACAGGCTGTCGATCTTCCGTGACCACTCATACCCGTGTTCGACGGACAGACCTCGTCGGAAAGACGCAATTCCGGTCCTCCCGGTTGCCGACGGGGGACGTGAGCGATCTCAACCGGTCGCGGGGCGGCGACAGAGCAGGCACTTTTGCGGGCAGAGCCGACCAATCAAGATCACTTACGGGTGGGGGGCGGGCGAAGTGTCAGTGGCAGGTGCGAGGATGCCTCTCAGCACTGGCTGACGTGCCCGTGGCGGCGGGGGAATCTGCGGTGGGGACCGCGGGCGTCCCTGGCCCGGGCGCCCGCGCAGAAGGGACCGCTGACGGCGATGCAGATCCGGCTTACCGTCATGGCCTCCGTCGAGGCCGCATCCCCGGTCCGCGACCTTCTGGTCACAGCGCCCGCGGGCACCGCGCTCGCCGCCGTGCTCTCCGGACTCGTCGCGGCCGCCGCGGGCGGCGACGCCCCCTCCTCCGTGCTATACGCGGGCCATGAGCGGCTCGATCCGCAGCGCTGTCTGCTGGGCGAGCCGCCGCTGACCGACGGCGCGGTGCTCTCGCTCGGCGGCCCCACCGACCCCGGCCCCGATCCCGACTCGGCGGCGGCCCAGCTGCACGTGGTGGCGGGGCCGGACGCGGGCGGCGTCCATCTGCTGCACGGCGGCCAGATCCGCATCGGCCGCTCCGCCGACGCCGACGTCAGCCTCGACGACCCGGACGTGTCACGGCTGCACTGCGCGGTGACGCTCGCCCCGGACGGCCGGGTCACGGTGGCGGACCTGGGTTCGACGAACGGGACGACGCTGGAGGGCCGCTCCCTCGACGAGCGCCCCGTGCGCCTCTCCCCCGGCACCCTGCTGCGCCTGGGCGAGTCGGCGCTGCGGGTCACGGCGGCGGGCGGCACGGCCCGTACGGCACCGCTGGCGACGGCGCCCGACGGCGAGGGGCAGGTGCGGGTGGCGCTCGGCACGGCCGACCCCCGGCGGCCCGCCGCGGGCGACGCCCCGGCCGCGCCTTCGTCGCCGATGGTCCCTTCCGACGAGACCCGGCACACGTACGGGGACGCGTCCTGGGGCGCCTCGGGTGACGAGGCGCCCGGGGGCGCGCAGCCCGTCGTACCGGGCCAGGGCGGGGCGCCCGACGTGGAGCGGACCGGGACGGGCACGCCACCGCGCGGTACGGAGCTGCCGTCCGCCCCGCGCAAGCGCGGCGGTCTGGGGCGGCTGCTACGCCGCGGCCCCGGGCGCGACGAGCCGCACGCGAAGGACACGGCCCGTTCCGCGCACGACGCCGAGCACGCGATCCACGAGCCGTACGCGATGCGCGCGCCGCAGCAGCCCGGCGTGCCCGCTCCCCGCAGCGGCGCCGAGCCCGTTCCCGCCGTGCCCGCCGCCGAGACCTGGCCCGACGCCGCCACGCTGCTGCTCACCGCGCTCGGCCCCGGGCCGCGGCTGTGGGAGCGCCGGCCCGGGCACCCGGAGGCGCTGGCCGTACGGCTCGGCACGGTCGACCGGCCGGGGCCCGGCGGCTCCGGACCGCTGCCCGCGGTCCCGGTGACCGTAGGACTCGCCGAGGCGGGGGCGCTCGGGCTCGCGGGGCCGCGGACGCGGCTCGCCGGTCTGGCCCGCGCGGTCGTGGCCCAGCTCGCCGCGCTGCACGCGCCGGACCAGCTGGAGATCGTCCTGATCAGCACCGACCGGGCGCGGCCCGAGGCGGAGCGGATCGCCGAGTGGTCCTGGCTCGGCTGGCTGCCCCATGTGCGCCCGGCCCACGGCCAGGACTGCCGGCTGCTGCTCGCGTACGACCGGGACCAGGCGGCCGCCCGCACCGGTGAGCTGCTGCGCCGCCTCGACGACCATGCCGCGGGCCTGCGCCCCGACGCCGCCGCCGTGGTCGTCGTCGACGGCGACCCGGGGTCGGCCACGCTGCGGGAGGCCACCGTGCGGCTCGCCGCCGAGGGCTCGGCGGCCGGGATCCACGTGGTGTGCCTCGCCGAGACACCGGCCACCACCCCGGCGTCCCCGGTCGACCGGACCTATGAGGCGGCCTGTGCGCAGAGCCCGGCCTTCCGCGCGTGCGGCGCCGCGGCGCTGCTCAGCGGGGACGTGGCGACCTCCCTGCGGCTGCACCGCGCCGCCCAGGGGCAGCCCGTCGGGCACGGGACCGTGGCCACGGTGGACGCGGTGTCGCTCGCGTGGGCGGAGCGGTTCGCGCGGGCGCTCGCACCGCTGCGCACGGAGGGCGCGGGCACGTCGGGGCTGCCGCACGCGCGCGTGTCGGCGCCGTTGCCGCAGGTCGCCCGGTTGCTGGACGAGCTGGGGCTGGCGCGGGCCACCCCGGCGTCGCTGATGGCGCGCTGGGCCGCGGCCACGGACGATCCGGAGGCCCTGGGCGGCCGGGTGGTGGCGGTGCTCGGCGCCGGGCCGCGCGGGCCGGTCGGGGTCGATCTCGCCGCGGACGGGCCGCATCTGTTCGTCGAGGGGCCCGCGGGCAGTGGCCGTACGGAGCTGTTGCGCTCCGTCGCCGCGTCGCTCGCCGCCGCCGAGCGGCCGGACCGGCTCAGCCTCGTCCTCATCGACGGGGAGGGCGGCGCCGGTGGGTCGAGCGGCGCGGCCGAGGGCTTGCGGGTCTGTACGGACCTGCCGCACGTCACGACCCACCTCGCGGCCAACGACCCGGTGCGGATGCGGGAGTTCGCCCAGTCGCTGAGCACCGAGCTGAAGCGGCGGGCCGAGTTGATAGGGCGTACGCACTTCACCGAGTGGCACACCCAGCGCACCGTCGCCGGGCGTCTCGTTCCGCAGCGCAGCGCGCCGCCCTCCTCCGGTGCCGACGATCTCGACACGGCGCCGAGTTCCACGATGCCGACGATGCGGCTGCGGCCCGGTGCGGCGCGGGAGAAGGCGGAGGCGGCGCCGCCGTTGCCGCGGCTCGTGGTGGTCGTCGACGATCTGGACGCGCTGCTGGCGCCGCCGCTGGGGTCGCCGGGGCGGCCCGCCGCGGGGTCCGTGGTGCGGGCGCTGGAGGCCGTGGCGCGGGACGGGGAGCGGCTCGGGGTGCATCTCGTCGCCTCCTTCGCCTCCGGCGGAGATGCCGGGTGGGCGGCTCGGCCCCGGGTGGTGCTCGATGCCGTGCGGGGTGGTGGGGTCGAGGATCCGGCGCCGGGGCGGGGGCGGTTGTTCGCTGCCGATGGGCGGGATGTGGGGCTTCAGTCCGGGCGGGTCACCGGGCGGATTCCGCGCACGGCCACGCTCCGGCCCACCGTGGTCGTCCTCGACTGGGCCCGCATGGGCGATCCCCCGGACCGTCGCCCGGTCCGCGAGCTGGGCAACGGGCCCACGGACCTGGCCCTCCTGGCCAGCGCCCTGGAACGAGCGGCCCGCTCGGTCTCGGCCCAGGAAGTCCCGTCCCTCCTCTAGCAGTTCCCCTGTCACGTTGTCGCTCATCCGCGGCCCGGCGGTGGCTGGTCGCGCAGTTCCCCGCGCCCCTGGGTAGTCCGTCACGCGCGCCCCGGTGGCCGCTTCTCGCGCAGTTCCCCGCGCCCCTAAAACCAGTTCCCACGCGCGCCTCTCGTCGTGGCTGGTCGCGCAGTTCCCCGCGCCCCTGAGATGCGCACTTCGTGCGCCATCTCATCAAGAGAGGCGCACCCCGACCGCCCCCCGCCCCACCAGAGAGGCGCGCCCCTATCGGGAGGCGCGCGGAGCGCAGCCTCTCAAGGGGAGGCTGCGCGCAGCGCATGCCTCAGGGGCGCGGGGAACTGCGCGAGAAGCGGCCACCGGGCCGCAGACGAACGAACAACCCAGGGGCGCGGGGAACTTCACAAGCGGCCCGGGCATCACGACCCCGTCACGATCACCGTCGCGGAGCGCCCGGCACCCTTGCCGGTTCTCCCTGGTGGGGCGTAGACCAGAGCGCACGAACACGCCAGAAGTACAGCGCTCAGTACGTACGTTCAGCCTTCAGGACGAGAACGGGGCAGTGATGCGCAGCACTCTTCGGACACCCACCTTCCGCCGAGCGGCCGTGGCCCTGGCCGCAGGCTCATTGACGCTGGCACTCGCCTCGTGCGGCGGCAGTGACGACAAAAAAAGCGATGAACCGGGCGGGAAGGACACGGGCTCTTCCTCCGGCTCCTCCCTCCAGCTCCCCAAGCTGGACGGCAAATCGCTGGAGATCGCCGCCGTATGGACCGGTGACGAGCAGAAGAACTTCAAGCAGGTGCTCGCGGAGTTCGAGAAACGGACGGGCGCGAAGGTCACCTTCGTCCCCGCACAGGACCCGATCATCAACTTCATCGGGTCGAAGGTCGCGGGCGGCTCCCCGCCCGACGTGGCGATGCTGCCGCAGCCCGGCGCCATCAAGCAGGCCGTCGACAAGAAGTGGGCGAAGCCGCTCGACAAGGACGTGCAGGCCGAGCTGACGAAGAACTACAGCCAGGGCTGGCAGGACCTCGGCAAGGTCGACGGCCAGAGCTACGGCGCCTACTACAAGGCCGCCAACAAGTCGCTGATCTGGTACAACGCGGCGGTCTTCCAGAACGCGGCGGCGAAGGAGCCGAAGACCTGGAAGGAGTTCCTGACCACCAGCCAGGCGCTCTACGACTCCGGGGTGACGCCGGTGTCGGTGGCCGGTGCCGACGGCTGGCCGCTCACCGACTGGTTCGAGAACATCTACCTCTCGCAGGCGGGCCCGGAGAAGTACGACCAGCTCGCCGCGCACAAGATCAAGTGGACGGACCCGTCGGTCAAGCAGGCGCTGACGACGCTGGCCCAGTTGTGGGGCAAGAGCGACTACCTCGCGGGCGGCAACAAGGGCGCGGTGGGCACCGAGTTCACCAAGTCCGTCGAGCAGACCTTCACCGGCGGCGACCAGCCCAAGAGCGCCATGGTCTACGAGGGCGACTTCGTGCAGGTCAACATCGCGCAGACCAAGGCGAAGGTCGGCACGGACGCGAAGGTGTTCCCGTTCCCGGCGGTCGGCGCCAAGGCGCCCGTGGTCAGCGGCGGCGACGCAGCGGTGATCTTCAAGGACTCGCCGGCGGCGCAGGCCCTGGTGAAGTTCCTGGCCTCCCCCGACGCGGCCACCATCCAGGCCAAGCTGGGCGGTTACCTCTCGCCGAACAAGAACGTGGAGCTGTCCGCGTACCCGAACGCCGTGCAGCGCACGATCGCCAAGGCGCTCGTCGACTCCGGCGACGACTTCCGCTTCGACATGTCGGACCAGACCCCGCAGGCGTTCGGCGGCACGCCCGGCAAGGGCGAGTGGAAGGCGCTCCAGGACTTCCTGGCGAACCCGAAGGACATCGAAGGCACCCAGAAGACTCTGGAGGCCGACGCGGTCAAGGCGTACAAGGACTGATCGGGCGATGACCACCCCGGCCGCCGGACCCGACAAGGACGGCGGCCCGGGTGCCGCCGCCGACGCACCGGCCACCACGGCCGCGTCGGCGACACCCGGGCCCGCCCCCGCTCCCCGCCGCTTCAAGAGCGTGACCGGTACCCGCAGGACCGTCGCGCTCTTCTTCCTCCTGCCCGCGCTCGTGCTGCTCGGCGCGCTCGTCGTCTACCCGATCGGGTACTCGGTCGTGCGCAGCTTCTTCAACGCCTCGGGCGACTCGTTCATCGGGTTCGACAACTACCAGACGCTGTTCACCCGTTCCGACACCAAGGCCGCGATCAACAACAACATCTGGTGGGTGGTGCTCGCCCCGACGGTCGCCACCGCACTCGGCCTGATCTTCGCCGTGATGACCGAGCGGATCCGCTGGGGCACGGCGTTCAAGCTGGTCGTCTTCATGCCGATGGCGATCTCGATGCTGGCCGCCGGCATCATCTTCCGGCTGGTGTACGACCAGGATCCGGGCAAGGGCGCGGTGAACGCGGTGTGGACCTCGGTCCACGACACGTTCAGCTCGGCGTCCGCGTTCCCGAAGGCCCATCCGCGCGCCAACGACCCGCTCGCGGGCAAGGCGGGCGGCCCGTACCTCACCAAGCAGCCGGTGCAGGCGGGCACGTCCTATCTGCTGCCGCTGGTCGGGGTCGCCGCCGACGAGATGCCGAAGGACGCGAAACCCGCGAAGGCGGCCACCGCCTCACCGGGGAAGGTCACCGGCACGCTCTGGCAGGACTTCACGCTCGGCAAGGGCGTCGGCAAGGCGAAGGACGTCGACGCAACCGAGGTCGGCTACCCCGGCATGCGGGTCGAGGCCGTGAAGGGCGGCAAGGTGGTGGCGTCCACGACGGCAGCCGCCGACGGCACCTTCACCCTGCCCGCCGCCGCCGACGGGGCAAAACTCCGGCTGCCCGCCACCAACTTCAAGGAGGCGTACAACGGCGTCGACTGGCTCGGCGACAAGAAGTTCTTCACCATCCATCTGGGCGGCTTCGACCTCTACCTCAACATCGTGACGACCTCGATCATGGTCGCGTACGTGTGGATGTGGGCGGGCTTCGCGATGGTCCTCATCGGCGCCGGACTCGCCGGGATCCCCCGGGAACTCCTGGAGGCGGCCCGGGTGGACGGGGCCACGGAGTGGCAGGTGTTCCGGCGGGTCACGGTGCCGCTGCTCGCACCGGTGCTCGCGGTCGTCCTCGTCACTCTCATGATCAACGTCCTGAAGATCTTCGACCTGGTCTACATCATCGCGCCGGGCTCCACCCAGGACGACGCCAACGTCCTGGCGCTGCAGCTGTACCTGTCGGCGTTCAACGAGAACAACGAGGGCCTGGCCAGCGCCATCGCGGTGCTCCTGCTGCTCCTCGTGATCCCGGTGATGTGGTTCAACATGCGGCGGCTGAGGCAGGAGGCGCGGCGATGACGACGGTCGACGACACGGTGCGGGCCAAGCGGTCGGTCGCGGGACGGATCGGCGAGAAGCTCGGCGGCGGTGTGGTGCAGTTCGTGCTGCTCGTGGTCGGCGCGCTCTGGCTGGTGCCGACCGTCGGGCTGCTGCTCTCCTCGCTGCGCTCACCCGACGACATGGCGGCGAGCGGCTGGTGGAAGGTGTTCTCCAAGCCGTCCCAGCTCACCTTCGACAGCTACAGCAAGCTGCTCGAGAACTCCGACATCACGAAGTCCCTGCTCAACACGATCCTGATCACGGTGCCCGCGACCTTGCTGGTCATCGTGATCGGTTCGCTGGCGGGGTACGCGTTCGCGTGGATGGAGTTCCCGGGCCGCGACTGGTGGTTCCTGATCGTGGTGGGGCTGCTTGTGGTGCCGGTGCAGCTGGCCCTCGTACCGATCGCCAAGCTCTTCGGCGACATCGGCATCTTCGGGTCGGTGCTCGGCGTGGTGCTCTTCCATGTCGCGTTCGGGCTGCCGTTCGCGGTGTTCCTGTTGCGGAACTTCTTCGCGGAGATACCGCGCGAACTCCTGGAGGCGGCGCGGCTCGACGGGGCGGGCGAACTGCGCCTGTTCGCGCGGGTGGTGATGCCGCTGGCCGCTCCGGCGATCGCCTCGCTCGGCATCTTCCAGTTCCTGTGGGTGTGGAACGACATGCTGGTCGCCCTGGTCTTCACGGACGCGGGCAGCCAGCCGATCACGGTCGCGCTGCAGACCCAGGTCCGCCAGTTCGGCAACAACGTCGACGTGCTCGGGCCCGGCGCGTTCATCTCGATGATCATTCCGCTCGCGGTGTTCTTCGCCTTCCAGCGGCACTTCGTCTCGGGTGTGATGGCGGGCGCGGTGAAGTAGCCGTTCACCGGGCGGGTTTGAGGGGGCGGGCCGGGAGTTCACCGGCCCGCCCCCGGCCGTCTCCGCGCCGTTCCCCCGAATGCCGCATCGTGCGTAACTTCCCTGCGTGTCGGCCGTTCCCGGGCAGAATGCCCGTGCCGACTCCCTGGATGTGTCACCTTGCCCCGGTTCAGTGTCATCGTCCCCGCGTACAAGGTGCAGGCGTATCTGCACGCGTGCCTCGCCTCGGTGCTGGAGCAGGACTTCACGGACCTCGAAGTGATCGCGGTGGACGACTGCTCGCCGGATGCCTGCGGGGAGATCATCGACGAGTTCGCGGCGCGCGACGCCCGCGTCCGGGCCGTCCACCTGGACGAGAACGTGGGCCTGGGCCGCGCCCGCAACGCCGGACTCACCCACGCCACCGGCGACTACGTCCTCTTCCTCGACAGCGACGACACCCTCACCCCGGGCGCGCTGCGGGCGATCGCGGACCGCGTCAAGGAGACGGGCTCGCCCGACGTCCTGCTCTTCGACTACGCGCGCACCTTCTGGGACGGCCGCGAGGTCCGCAACCAGTTCGCGCACCTGCTCGCCCAGGACGGCCCGGTGCCGTTCACGCTCGCCGACCGGCCGGGCCTGCTGAAGATCCTGATGGTGGTCTGGAACAAGGCGTACAGCCGCGAGTTCATCGAGCGCGAGGGCTTCACCTTCCCGCCCGGCTACTACGAGGACACGCCCTGGACGTACCCGGCGCTGATGGCGGCGGAGTCCCTGGCGACCCTTGACCGGGTCTGCGTGCACTACCGCCAGCGGCGCGGCGGCAACATCCTCGGCACGACCTCGCGCCGCCACTTCGACATCTTCGACCAGTACGAGCGTGTCTTCGAGTTCCTCGACCAGCACCCGGACCTGGACGCCCAGTGGCGTCCGGCGATGTTCCGCAGGATGGTCGACCACCTCTCCACGCTGTTCACCAAGCGGGGGCGGCTCCCGCGCCGCAGCCGGGCCGAGTTCCTGCGCAGGGCCCGCGGCCACTACGCCCGTTACCGCACCCCGGGCGCCCGCGTGAGCAGCCGCACCCGGCTGCGGCACGCCCTGGTCCGGCTCGGCACCCACCGCACCTACCGGGCCCTGTGCGCGGCGACGGCGGTCGGCCGGCGCCTGTCCCGCACCCTGGCCTCGGCCCGCCGCACCCTGCGGGCCGCCGCGCTCCAGTTCCACTACCGCGTCCAGCTGCGCCTGCCGGTGCGCGAGAACGACGCGGTGTTCGCCTCGTACTGGGGCCGCGGCCACGGCTGCAACCCGGGCGCCCTGGAGGAGGCCTTCCGCGTCCACGCCCCGCACGTGCGCACCTCCTGGATCGCGGCGCCGGAGCACCACCACACCGTTCCGGCGGCCACCCGGCGGCTGACGCCGGGCACGGCCGCGTACTGGACGGCGCTCGCCCGCTCCAAGTACCTCGTGAACAACGTCAACTTCGACCGTCGCCTGGTCAAGCGCGCCGAGCAGGTCTTCGTGCAGACCCAGCACGGCACCCCGCTGAAGAAGATGGGCCTCGACCTCCAGGACCACCCGGCGGCGGCCCGCGGCACGGACTTCGCCCAGTTGCTGGCCAACGCCGACAAGTGGGACTACGTCCTGTCCGGCAACCGGCACTCCACACTGACCTGGGAGCGCGCCTACCCGTCCGCGTACACGACGCTCGAATACGGCTATCCGCGCAACGACCGCTTCCAGAGGGCGAGTTTGCAGGAGACCGCCCGGCTGCGCGAGACGCTCCGCATCCCGCGCGACTCGATCGCGATCCTCTACGCGCCCACGCACCGGGACTACCGGGTCACCCAGCGCCTCCCGCTGGACCTGGAGCGGATGCTGCGCACCCTGGGCCCGCGCTTCACGCTCCTCGCCCGCGCGCACCACAGCTACGCGGCGCCGCTGACCGGTATCCCCGCCGCCCGCCTCATCGACGTGTCCGACCACCCGAGCGTCGAGACGCTCTGCCTCGCCTCGGACGCGCTGGTCACCGACTACTCGTCGCTGATGTTCGACTACGCGGCCCTGGACCGCCCGATCGTCATCCACGCCGACGACTGGGAGGCGTACGAGGCCGCTCGCGGTACGTACTTCGACCTGCGCTCGTTCCCGCCGGGGGCGGTGGCGCGGTCCGAGGACGAGCTGATCGACATCTTCGCCACGGGGCACTGGCGCGGCTCGCGCTCCGCGCAGTTGCGGGCCGCGTTCCGGGAGCGGTTCTGTCCTTACGAGGATGGGGGTGCCGGGGAGCGGGTGGTGCGGCGGGTCGTGTTCGGGGAGGGGCCCTCCGGGGTGACCGCGCTTCCCCGTCAGGGGGCCGAGTCCGCGCCGGCGCCGCGGGTCTGAACTCGACGCCGGGGGGGCCGCCGCCCGTCCGCGCCTCTCGCCGTGGCTGAGCGCGCAGTTCCCCGCGCCCCTGGGCCGTCTCTCACGCGCGGCCCGGTGGCCGCTTCTCGCGCAGTTCCCCGCGCCCCTGGGTTCGTTCTTCACGCGCGCCACCGTCGTGGCTGGTCGCGCAGTTCCCCGCGCCCCCAAAACCAGATCCCACGCGCGGCTTTCGTCGTGGCTGGTCGCGCAGTTCCCCGCGCCCCTGAGGCAGGCGCTGCGCGCCGCCTCCCCGTAGGGCAGCCATGGGTGCGGCTCTCTCAGGAGGCCGTAGGCATCCGGTGATGAGATGGCGCACGCAGTGCGCATCTCAGGGGCGCGGGGAACTGCGCGAGAAGCGGCCACCGGGCCGCGCGCGAAGAACGGGCCCAGGGGCGCGGGGAACTGCGCAAAACAGCCCCGCGCACCCGCAGGCGGGCGGCTAGCGTTCCAGCAGGGCGAACAGGTGCTCCCACTGGTCGAGGACCCGCGCCTCGGAGAACCGCTGGACATTGGCCCGGGCCCGCTCCCCCATCGCATCCCGCAACCGCGGATTCCCGGTCAGCCGCAGCAACCGGTCGGCAAGGGCGTCGAGGTCCCCGGCAGGCGCGAGCAACCCGTCCTCGCCGTCCCGGACGATCTCCCGCACCCCCGGCGCGCAGTCGAACGCGGCACACGGCACCCCACTGGCCATCGCCTCCATCAGCGCGAGCGGGAACCCCTCCCCGCGCGAGGACTGCACGAACACGGAGGAGGTCGCGAGGGCGCCGGGTACGTCGTCGGTGCGGCCCATCCAGCGCACACCGCGCTCGATGCCCAACTCGGCCGCCTGGCGGCGCAGTTCGGGCTCGTCGGCGCCCGCCCCGTACAGGTGCAGCTCCCAGTCCGGCCGGTGCGGCAGCACCTTGGCCCAGGTGTCGAGGAGCATGTCGATGCCCTTCTGGTCGGCGAGCCGGCCGATGGAGCAGACGACGTTCGCGGTGCGCGGGGAGGGCACGGCGGGCAGATGGGCCAGGGCGTTGGGAATGAAGCCGACGTTGTCGAGGCCCTCGGCGGTCCAGATGTCGGCGTCCTCCTGGGTGAGGGCGAGCCAGCGGTCGACGTGCGGGTAGTGCCGCTTCACCCAGTGGTAGCGGTGGCAGGCCCGCGAGTAGGCGAACGACTCGTGGCTCATGCCGATCAGCGTGAGGTGCGAGGTGTCGGTCTCGCGCAGCCACTCCATCGGCCACACCTGCGTGACGATGACGACGGAGCCGGGCCGCGCCTGCCCCAGGATCGTGTCCAGCTCGGCGAGGGCCCGCTTCTTCGCGGCGAGCCTGCGGGCCTCACGGCGCCGCGCGGGCACGCTGAACCGGCGGCGCCCGCGCATCGGCCGCGCGGTGAGCGGATGCTCCGGGTACAGCGCGGTGACCGGGTAGTCGGGGGCCGCGGGGACGGCCATCTTCAGGTCGGCCTTGTGTACGCCGATGACGTGCACCCGGTGTCCCGCCGACTGGAAGAGGCGGGCCATCTGGTGGGTCCAGGCGGTGACCCCGCCCAGCTCGTCGGTGCTGTTGGCGACGAGGTACAGATCCCGCTCCCGGGTGGCGGTCGTCATCACCGGCCCGCCTTCCGCGTGAAGAGGGCGTCGACGACGGCGCGGGCGGCGCCCCCGTCGTCGTAGGACCCGAACTCGGCGGCGAACGCGCGCCGCGCCTCCTGCCAGTCCGCGTCCGTCTCCTTGATCCGGGCGAGGGTGGCGTGCAGCGCCTCCTGGGTGTCGACGACCGGACCGCCGGAGCGGGCCCGCAGGTCGAAGTAGCTGCCGCGTTCGGCTGCGTAGTGGTCGAGGTCGGGGGCGAAGTGCACGAGGGGCCGGTCCAGGAGTGCGTAGTCGAACATGATCGACGAGTAGTCGGTGACCAGCACGTCGGCGAGACAGAGGAGTTCGCTGACGTCGTGGTGGCCGGAGACGTCGAGGACGGTGCCGGGCGGGGTGACGGGCAGGGTCGCCGCCTCCATGTAGTGGGCGCGGACCAGGAGGGTGTGGGTGTCACCGAATCGCTCGGCGAACTTCCGCACGTCAAGCAGTAGTTGGGCCTTCTTGTTCTTCGGTGTGCCGCGGAAGGTGGGCGCGTACAGGACGATCGTCCGGTGGTCGGGGATGCCGAGGCGTGCGGCGAGGTCCGGGCGCGGGAAGCGGCCCTCGCGCTCGTCGCGGGTCCGGGCGGCGACGAGCCGGTCGTTGCGCGGGTAGCCGACGCGCATCAGGCGTTCCTCGGGGATGCGGTAGGCGCGGGCGAGGGTGGTCACGTCGTGCTCGGAGCGGACGAGGAACCGGTCGAACCGGCCGACGGCGCGCATGAGCTGCTCGCGCTGCGGGGCGTTCTGCATCTTGTGCCGGGTCTCGTCGTAGCCCATCCGCTTGTACGCGGAGCCGTGCCAGGTCTGGAGGTACGTGGTGTGCTTCGGCTTGTCGAGGGCGTGCGGGAAGCCCTGGTTGTCGACCCACCACTCGGCGCGGGCGAGCGCCCACAGGTACCGCCAGGACCAGCGGCGCACGAGCGTGGCGTCCGTGGGGAAGCCGGTCGGGTCCTGCGCGTACGACCACACGACGCGCGCGCCGCGCCGCCGTGCGACCAGCTCCTCGTGGACGGCGCGCGGGCTGTCGCCGTAGCACTTGCCCATGTGGCTCTCGAAGACGACGGTGCCACGGCTGACCGGCAGGCGGCGCAGCACGTGCCGGTAGACGGTCGTCTTGGTGCGCTGGGAGTGCAGGGCGGCGAACTTCTTGCGGAGCTTCTTCCAGCGCTGCTTGACGACGCGGGCCGGGCGGAAGTTCGTGGCGTAGCGGGCCAGCGCGTTGGCCGTGCGCGCCGGGCGGCGCCGGGGCAGCAGACAGACCGCGAGATGGTGCCCGGCGGTGACGTAGGGCTGCCAGGTGTCGGCGGTGAGGCGGCCGAGCCGGGGGCGGGCCGGGAGCGCGGTCGCCCTGGTGTCGACGGTCCCCTTCTCGGCGAACAGGTCGAGCGGCGCGAGCCGTTCGCCGTCGACACCGAGCAGCAGGCGCGGGTCCCAGTTCCGGTCGCCGATGCCGCGCGGGCGCAGCACGGTGGTGAGCGGGACGGTGGCGCGCCAGTCGATGGTGTCGCCGCGCAGCCGTACGTCGTCGAGCGGCACGGTGACGGTCCGGGCGCCGGGGCCGCGGGCGACGAGTTCGAGGCTCGCGGTGAGCACATGGGTGCGCTCGGTGTCGCGCAGCGCGGGCGGGAGCACGACGGCGCCCTCGATCACCAGGCGTCCGTCCTCGCGGGCGCACCGGGTGACCCGGTTGAGGAGCTTGAGCCCGCTCAACGGGCGGTGCTCGTCGCCGAGTTCGGTGATGTCGTACGAGGGGTGGGGATGCTCGGCGCTCCAGTAGGTGCGGCCCTCGTGGCGGGCCTGCGCGGTGACGACGGTGCCGGGCCTGGCCAGCGCGTACGCGGCGGTGTGCACCCCGGGCGCGTCGCCGTCGGCGAGCAGGGCGGCGGCGACCCGCTCCAGGGGCTCCAGGCCCCGCAGCGCGTCCTCGTCGACGAGACCGTCGAGCAACGGGGCGTAGGCGGCGGCCAGTTCGGCGCGGCGGCCGGGGGCGGCGCCGAGGAAGGCGCGGGCGCACGGTACGACGTGGTCGGTGAGGAAGGCGTGGGCGCGGGCGGCGCGCAGCGCGGGGTCGGTGAGCAGGGCGAGGGCGTGGCGCTGCGCCGCGGCGGCCGCCGGCAGGTCGCCGAGCGGGTCGGGGGCGGGGCGCCGGGTGGTGATCAGGTTGGGGACGAGGGCGGTCCGGCGGGCGGTGAGCGCGAGGTCGAAGCCGGTGCCGCCCTCGGCCCAGCGGGACCGCCGGACCGCGTAGCCGGCGGTGAGCGTGTCCCGTACGAGGAGTTCGGGGGCCTCGGCCGGGTCGGTGACGACGCGGGAACGCCCGTACAGCTCCTGCTGCCAGACCGGGCTGTGCTCCTTGGCGCCGGTGCCGGTGCGCCGGGTCCAGCGGCCCGCGATCAGGTCGGCGTCGGTGCGCAGGGCGGCGGCGAGGAGGTTGCGGCAGGCGTTGCGCTCCAGGAGTTCGCCCGGGGCCAGCGGCAGGACGAGGCCGCCGCGCGGGTCTCCGGTGCGCACCCGGCGCGGATGGTCGGCGGTGAGGGCGGCGCCCGCTTCGGCGGCGCCCGGCCCGGTGAGGACGGCCTCGGTCGCGGTGAGGGTCTGGTCGAGGACCGAGCGGACGCTGTCGCGCAGGGCGGCCGCGGTGGTGCCGGGCGGGCAGTCGACGACGACGCTGATGTCGGGCGCCGTGCTGGTGGTGCCGGTCATCGGCTGCCCCCAGTGGTGTCGTGGGCGAGCATCGCGTCGGCGACCTGCGCGGCGGCGGTGCCGTCGTCCAGGTCGCAGAACGCCTCGCGGAACCGCTGGTGGGCGTCGCGGTGTCCGGCGACCGCGGCGTCCGCGTCGAGCAGCGCGGCGATCACCTCGTCGCTGGTGCGCAGCAGCGGTCCGGGCGCCTTGGCGGCGAAGTCGAAGTAGAAGCCGCGCAGGGTGTCGCGGTAGTGGTCGAGGTCGTAGGTGTGGAAGAGCATCGGCCGACCCGTCTGCGCGAAGTCGAACATCATGGACGAGTAGTCGGTGACCAACACGTCTGCGATCAGCAGGAGTTCGGCCGCGTCGGGGTGGCGGGAGACGTCCCGGACGAAGTCCGACTCGGGCACCGCGCCGCCGACGAGGTAGTGGCGGCGGACGAGGAGGACGTGGTCGTCGCCGAGGGCCGCCTCGGCCGCGCCGAGGTCGAGCTGGAGGTCGAGGCCGTACCTGCCCCCGGTGCGGCGCTGGTTCTCGCGCCAGGTCGGGGCGTAGAGGACGACCCGTTTGCCGTCGGGCACGCCGAGCCGTTCGCGCACCGAGGCGGCCAGCTTGTCCCGGTCGGTGGCGTGCAGCAGGTCGTTGCGCGGGTAGCCGGAGGCGAGCACGTCGCCGGTGTAGCCGAACGCCTCGCGCAGCACCGGTGTGGAGAAGCTGTTCGGGGAGACGAGCAGCGACCACTGGTCGGCGCGGGCGGGCAGCGTGGCGATGTACTTCGGGTCGGCGCTGGCGCTGCCGAGCAGGTCGCGTCCGATGCGCTTGAGCGGGGTGCCGTGCCAGGTCTGGACGACGTACTGGCCGTCGGCGCGCTCGAACCACTCGGGCAGATGCGTGTTGGTGACGATGTGACGGCAGCGGGCCAGGGCCTCGTACCAGTCGGCGCTCCACAGCGTGACCGGGGTGACGCCGGGCGGCAGCTCGACCTGCTGGTCGCGGACCACCCACAGGTGTTCCAGGCCGGTGTCGCGGGCGGCGAGTTCGGTGTGGACGGCGCGCGGCGAGTCCGAGTACTGGCGGCCGTCGAAGCTGATGTACAGCACGGCGTCGCGGCGCGGCAGGGTGCGCTGAGCGGCGTACCGCTCGCGCAGCGCGCTCTGGGCGGCGCGCCCGCGGTCCGCGTCGGGCAGCGCGGAGCCCGAGTGCAGGACGAGGTGGTCGTGGTGGCGGCGCTGCACGGTGAAGGGCCGGCCGCGCAGGGCCCGCGGCAGCGGCAGGTCGGCGTGGCGGGCCGGGGCGAGCAGCAGCGGGACCCGGCGGTCGGGGTCGCTGTCGCCGGGCGCGCGCAGATGCAGCTGCCAGGTGCCCTCGGCGAGCGGCAGGATCCCGGCCTGCCCGATGACGGCGTGCGGGCGCAGCACGGCCTCGAAGCGGCCGTCGGCGACGGTGACCGGGACGACGGCCTGTTCGCCGTGGCCGTCGTGGGCGAGGATCAGCTCCTTCTCGCCGCCGACCGGGTAGCTGCCCGCGAGGAGCAGATGGCCCCCGGGCTCGCGGCAGTCCATGCACACCCGGCAGGTGACGCCCTCGGCGCACTCCTCCCAGCGGACGGTGTCGACGACGGGGCGTACGACCTGGTCGCGCAGTTCGGTGTTGCCGGACGCGTTGGCGAGCACCATCAGCTCGCGGCCGCCGCCGAGGCCGTAGCGGCCGGGGGCGATGTCGGGGCGCACCGGCAGCGGGACGGCCTTGGCGTCCTTGCCGCCGTCGCCGCCCTCGCGGACCAGGGCGACGCCCCACGGGTCGGCCGGGTCCTGGACGCCGCCGAACAGGGCGAGCGGGACCCGGGCGGTGAAGGCGCGCCCGTCGCAGGTGACGGAGAAGTCGTGGGACTCCTTGGTGCGCCAGTTCTCGACGCGGACGGCGAGCGGAGTGCCGGAGGTGAGCGCGCCGGTCAGGCGGATGGTTTCGCCATCGCCGCTGTGCTCGGCGAGACGGGCCGCGAGCCGCTCCACGCGCAGCCGCAGCCGGCCGTCGCTGAGGGTGGGCACGATGCGCAGGTCGTCGTCGAGGTGGCGCAGCGGGACGGTGCCGGAGCCGCTCAGCCGGACCGGTCCGGTGCGCGGCAGCAGGCCGCCGGCCCAGGCGCCGAGCTCCAGGTTCCAGGTGGTGCTGCCCCGGGCGGTGACCAGCTTCGCCGGGTCGACGACGGTCTCGAAGCCGGCCCGGTCGTAGTCGTGCAGGCCCTGCTTGGAGGCGAGGGTGGCCTCGCGCGAGCGGACGGTGCGCAGCCGCAGCGGCACCGCCCGCCGCTTCCCGGCCCGCAGCCAGGCGACGCGGGCGCGGGCGGCGAGGCGTCCGGCGGGCAGATTGCGCACGTAGGCGTAGCCCTTGAGGCGCAGCTTGCCGTCCTCGTCCCAGGCGGCCTGGGTGATCCGGGCGTCGAGCGGCAGGTCGGACTTGGCGAGGCCCACGACGGAGCGCGGCAGCCGGCCGCCGAGCACGGGGAAGTCGGCGCGGCGGCCGCGCAGTCCGCGGCGGGCGGTGAAGGCGCCGGGGTTGCTCTTCTCGTACGCCATGTAGGCGAGGAGTTCCGACATCCGGCGCTGCCTGACCAGCCGCCAGCGCACCCGCAGGCCGAGCGGCAGTTCGTCGAAGATGCCCGGATCGACGCTGTCCGCGAAGGAGTTGACGTGGTCGAGGAAGGCTTCGTGGTACGCGGCGTCGCCGTCGGGCAGCGCCTGCATGAACATCCACAGGTCACCGGCGATGACGCTGGCGTCGTAGCGCCGCTTGCCCTCCCGCCACTCCTCGCGCCCGGCGAGCGAGCGGCTGGCGAAGGCGCAGGAGGCGGTGCGGTCCTGGATGGCGCGCGGGACGGCGCGCTTGTTGGAGATGGAGCCGTCGCGGTCGCGCCACAGGTAGACGGTGTCGGACAGCACGTCGACCGTGCGCGCCCGGAAGTGGGCGGGGAGCACGACGGGGATGTCCTCGAAGAGCACTCCTTCGGGGAACTCGAAGGAGTGCTCCTGCCAGAAGTCGCGGCGGAACACCTTGTTGCAGGCGATGCGGTCGGCGAGCAGGCCCCAGTCGCGGGTGACGTGGGTGGCGGTGCGGGTGGTCGCCATGATCTTGCGGAACATCGGCGACTGGGCGGTGGAGCCGTCGGCCCGCAGCCGGAAGACGTTGCCGGTGACGAAGTCGGAGCCGGTCGCGTCGAGGGTGTCGAGCATCAGCGCGTAGGCGCCCTCGGGGATCACGTCGTCGCTGTCCACGAAGGCCAGGTGGGCGCCGGTGGCGTGCCGGATCCCGGTGTTGCGGGCGGCGCCGAGCCCGGCGTTGGCCTGCTCGACGAGCCGGAACCGGGTGTCCCGTTCGGCGAAGTCCCGTGCGACGGTCCCGCTGCCGTCGGTGGAGCCGTCGTCGACCATCACGACCTCCAGGTCGCGCATGGTCTGTGCCGACAGCGACTCCAGGCAGTCGCCGAGATAGTCCTCGACGTTGTAGATGGGGACGACGACGGTGAGTCGGGGTGTCATGCGCGGCGCACATTCCTTCCGGACGGCTGAGGACAGCAGTGGTGAGCCGGGTGTGCTGGAGGTGGCTCACTCGTTAACAACCGGCGACGTCCTCGCCGGTCACCCGGTCTGCGCCATTCGGGTGAGCACGGGCCGGCCCCCGCGTCACGGGACGCGGGGGCCGGGGATCCGGGGGCGGCCGCTTCACGGTTTGACGGCGATCCGTCCCTCGTCCATGCGGAGCAGGAGCAGCCGTTCGCCGGTCTTCTCCAGGAACTCGTCGACGGCCTGGCGCGAGCCCTGCCAGTAGCCGTAGTCGTCGATGAGCAGCACGCCGCCGGGGACCAACCGGTCGTAGAGGTGGTCGAGTTCGTGCTTGGTGGAGGCGTACCAGTCGGTGTCGAGCCGGAGCACCGCGATCTTGTCGGGGGCGCGGCCGGGCACGGTCTCCTCGACCTTGCCCTGGACGAAGTGGACGCGCTCGGCGGGATAAGGCACCTGCTGGAAGCCGGACTTGACGTCGTCGAGGGTCGCGTACGCCCAGATCGCCTTGTCCTTGTCGTTGCGGGCGAGGATGTCGGAGGCGGGGGTGCCGTCGCGCCGCAGGTCCTCGACGGTGGGCGGCGTCATGCCGTCGTAGGTGTCGAAGAGGTACAGGTCGCGGTCGGTGACGCCGCGGCCGAGCAGGGCCTTGGCGCAGGCCTGCATGGAGCCGCCGCGCCACACACCGCATTCGACGATGTCGCCGGGGATGCCGTGCTGCACGACGTGCCGGGTGGCGAGGACGAACGCGTTCAGCCGCTCCGGGGACGTCATGGTCCACGGCTTGACGGCGCGGATGATCTCCTTCGCCTCGTCGTCGTAGTCGGCCGGAAGTCTGAGCCCCTTGGGCCGCGCGGGCGCGGCCGGTGCGGCGGGTGCGGGCTGCGCGGCGACGCGCGGGGCGGGCACCTGGGGGCGGGCCAGCTGGTATCCGGTCAGGGTACGGAGTGCGCCGTTGACTGCGTTCTTCCATGCCATGGGGCGGGACACTACGCCCAATTCACCCTTCCTGTCACGGTGCGTCAATCGGCCATCACGCTACGTGGGTTGACGGCGGTACCACCAGCGCCGGGCGGGTTCCTCGACGTAGGTGTACGCGGCCCAGGACAGGGCGACGACGACGGTGGCGACCCCGATGAGGGTGAACACGTTCTGGTCGCCCGGTGCCGCGCGGCCCCAGTGGTCGAGGACGTATCGGTTCACCGTCTGGTGCAGCAGATAGAAGGCGTACGACCAGGCGCCGAGCTTCACCATCAGCGGTGCGCACAGCCAGCCGCGCGTCCCGGAGCGCTCCCGCCGCACGCACGCGACGATCAGCAGCCCGGAGAACAGCGCGACCAACGGCCGCACCGAGCAGTCGAGTTGCTGGACGACGCCCGGACCGAACCAGTCGCCGCGGTGGGCGTAGACGACGGTGTACGCGGCGAAGACGGCGGCCAGCGGTCCCGGCCGCACCGGGATGCGCAGCCCGCGCCCCACCGCGAGCGCCAGGCTCGTGCCGAGCGCGAACTCCGGGAGCCGCGCCACCGGAAGCCGCATCACCCACTCGCTGTGGAACGGGGAGAGGTGCGTCGCGGCCCAGAACCCGACGGCCCACATGGCGAGCAGCCCGGCGGCGCACAGGGCGAACAGGGTGCGGGTGCGCAGCCGGTAGGCGGCGCGGATCACGAGCGGGAACAGCAGATAGAAGAAGGCCTCGACGCTGAGCGTCCAGGAGACGCCGTTGCCCGGGAACATCGGGACGACGCCGGGGAACCAGGTCTGCACGAGGACCAGCGAGGCGAGGAAGCTCGGCAGGTCCCAGGGCACCCCGCCCCACAGGTGGAACACCCACAGGCAGGGGATCGTGGCGGCGAGGTGCAGCGGCAGGACCCGGCCCGCGCGCCGCCAGTAGAAGGTCTTCGCCGGAGTCCCGGAGCGGTGCCCCCAGGCCAGCAGGAACCCGGACAGCACGAAGAAGAACCCGACGCCGTTGACGCCCATCGTCGAGTACGGGAAGAGCGCCGGGGTGTGGGCGACGCCGCCGGACGGGCTCGCGCCGGTGAAGTGGTGGGTGAACACGGCGAGCGCGGCGAGGAAGCGCAGCCCGGTCAGCGAGTCGAGCCGGTCGGCGCGCGTCACGACGGCGCGCGGCCGCAGCGCCGGCTGGGACGGGAGCAGGGCGCTGGTCATCAGGCCTCCCGGGCGACAGCGGGCGCGGGCGCGGCCGGGGCGTGCTGCGGGGCCAGCGGGATGGGCCGCGCGGGGACGACGGGCCCCGGCGGCGCGGGCAGCGGCGGCGGGACCTCCGCGACGGCGGCCCGGGCGGCGGACGCGCCGGGCACGAGCCGGGCGCCGCAGTCGCCGAGTTCGCCGCGCTGCTGGTGCTTGGCGTGCCGCATGCGGTCGACGCGGGGCTTCGCCCAGGCCCGTACGGCGGCGATGCGCGCGATGCCGCCGGGGACGGCGGTGGCCCGCACCCAGTCGCCGCCGTTCTCCTCGCGGTACAGGCGGACGTACCCGGCGTCGGTCAGCCGCTCGGCGGTGAGCCCGGAGCGGCCCGGCCAGGCGGCGTGGACGTGCAGGAGTTCGGGCCGCACCTCGTTCAGCAGATAGCCGGTGAGCGCGGCCCGGTCGTGGGCGGCGTAGGCGTCGGCGATCCGGCGGTCGGTGAGCCCGGCGACGTCGACGACCTTCAGCCTGCTGGTGAGCAGGGTGCCGCCGAGGTCGGGCAGGGCGGCGGTGGCGCCGGGGCGCAGGCCGAGCCGGTCGGCGTACGAGTCGAAGAGGCGGCCGTAGCGGTCGGCGACCCAGCACATGGACAGGGTGGGCTCGTTGGCGAACTCCTTGTCCCGCATGTCCTGTCCGGCCAGCGACAGGGTGAGCGCCCCGCCGAGCGCGCAGGCGACGAGGGCGCGGGCCCGCACCGGCGCGTCGCCGCAGGCTGCGGTGACGGCGAGCGCGGCGACGGCCGAGCCGAGCACCCACACCGGGGTCGCGAACCGGTACAGCGGCATCCAGTCCGGCGCGAGCGCGCCGAACGCGAGGAGGGCGAGGGTCAGCGGCAGGCACAGCAGGGCGAGGACGCGGCGGGCGGGGCCTGGACGGCCGAGGACGAGTCCGGCGCAGCCCGCGCAGACGAGGACGAGCGCCCAGCCCGCGTACCCGATCAGCTCCCCCACCTTCGCCAGGTCGGCGAGCTCCGGCGGCTGCTGGGCCTTGGCGACGGCGGTGTTGGGCACCCACAGGCCGAAGACGGCGTGCCGCCACAGCAGGAAGGTGCCGTAACCGGCGCCGAACAGCGCGCAGTTGACCGCGGCGAGCCGCATCGCACGCGGGCGGCGCAGCAGGAGGACGGCGAGCGGGTAGGCGGCGGCGAGGACGGCGCCGTCGGGGCGGGTGAGCGCCGCGAGCAGGGTGATCCCGGCGGCGGCGCAGGCGCCCTTGAGCCCGTCGCCCCGTACGAGGAGCAGGGCGAGCGCGGCGGCGCACAGCCCGTACAGGGAGTTCTCCAGACCGGAGAAGCACCACACCACGTAGGAGAAGTTGGCGGCGAGCAGCACGCCCGTGCCGAGCACCACGAGCCAGGCGCGGCGCGGGACGGCCGCGCGGGCCACTCCCCCGACACAGGCGAGGGTGCCCGCGACGCAGAGCAGGGCGAGGGCCTTCGGGAAGAGCGCGAGGTCGCTGACGCCCGCCCAGCCGCCCCGGTCGAAGAGGCGCAGGGTGCGGCCGATGAGCAGCAGGAGCAGCCAGGCCGGGTTGGAGTAGCCCTCGACGGGCGCGGACCCGGCCTGCTGGACCGGGCCGAGGCCCTCGCCGACGCTGCGGACGTAGGCGAAGGTGACGGCGGCGTCGTCGACGATCCACTGGCCTAGCGAGGCGGCCCGCAGACCGACGAGCGCGGTGCCGGCGAGGACGGCGGCGGGGACGGCCCAGCGCGCGGGCCCGCCGCCCGGCGGGGCACCGGGCCTGCGGGCGGCGGGCACCCGGGGAGAAGCGGGACGGACCAGGGCCGTCCATGCGGTCAGCGCGGTCGCCGTGGGAGGGCGCAGCAAGATCTTCATCCACTGACCAACACCGCGGCGCCGAATCGGTCACTTGTGCTGGACCACCTGGGTGAGCGGAAAGGGTGACGGGAGGCTGTTCAGGCCCGCGCCCGCAGCAGCTCGCGCACCGGGAGCTGCCGCACGGTGATCCGCAGCTCGCCCGCGCCCGGGGTGGCGACGCCGACGCCGTAGGGCCGCATCCGGTGCCGGCGCGGCCGGGGCACCCGGGCCTCCGTGGGCAGCGGCGCGACCGGCACCTCCGGGCTCTCGCCGAGCGCGCTCGCGACGAGCCGCACGCTCCACCGCTCCCAGGGCGCGTCCTTGTGCGGGAAGAGTTCGTCCAGCGGCAGCGTGAACCGGACGGCGCTGCCGTCCCCGTCGGCCGCCACCACCGCGTCGTACACCTTCACGACCCGCTCCCCGGCCCGCTCCAGAGCGGTCTCGGCGCGCACCGTGCCCGCGCCGAAGTCCGCGAGGTCGGCGAGCGAGCTGCGGGCCACGATCTCCAGGCCGGTCTCGGTCAGCCGGGTCTCGGCCGGGGTGAACTCCTGCTCGGCGAACCGCTTGCGGGTGCCCTTGGTGATGTCGAACCAGGCGTCCGGCAGGCCGAGTTCAGGGTCGCGGAAGCACGGGTAGCCCGCGTAGGCCCGCTCCTCGTCGACGACGACCGGCGGACCGTCCCCGGCCGCGCACGCCAACACGCCCTTCATGGCGTCGAGATGGCCCTTCTCGGCGAGTTTCAGGAGCAGCCGCTGCCGGTCGGAGAGCTTCTTCAGGGCGTACGGGCTCGCGTACGCGCGGTGCAGCGCGCCGACCCCGTCGCACACCCGCCGCTGCTCGTCGGCGCCGAGCTCCAGGAACTCGGGGCTGATCAGCCGCGCCACCTCCCAGGTGAAGTGGCGCTGGTGGATCCACTCGCGGCCGCGGCCCGGCTCGGACATCCGCCGGGTCAGCTCGAACAGCCGCCGGGTGCCGGTCAGCCGGTCCAGGGCGCGGAAGGAGACGGTGGCGTTGGTCTCGTCGTCGCGGCGCACCGCGAAGTAGTAGTCCTGGTCGGCGAGTACGGTGATCCGCCCGGCCCGGAAGCACGCCTCCAGGGTGAACGGCTGATCGCTCAGCACCGGCAGGTCCTCGGCGAACCGCAGCCCGTGCTCCTCGATCAGCTCGCGCCGGAACAGCTTGGTGTTGGACAGCGCCCAGGGCAGCGCGGACTCGTACAGGGTGATCTCGTCGCGGCTCTCGCCGTACACGGCCTGCGACACCCAGCGGCCGTTCACGCCGACCATCCGGCCGAGCACGATGTCGGAGCCGAGCCGGTCGGCGGCCTCCACCATCCGCTCCAGGGCCTCGGGGCCCAGGTGGTCGTCGGCGCCGACGAAGATCACGTACCGGCCGCGCGCGAGGTCGAGCGCCCGGTTGCTGGGGGCCGCGGGGCCGCCCGAGTTGGCCTGGTGGACGACGGTGAGGACGTCCGGGTGGAGCCGGGCGAACCGTTCGAGTTCCGCGCCGCTGCCGTCGGTCGACCCGTCGTCCACGGCGACGATCTCGACGCGATCCTTGCCGATGGTCTGCTCGACGAGCGAGGTCAGGCACCGGGTGAGGTACGGCATCGTGTTGTAGACGGCGACGACGACACTGACGTCCGGGATGCCTGGGCCGTCCTGGGGGGCCGCGGCGTCCGGCGTGCGGCCGGGAATGTTCTGCATGTGGTGCAAACGACCGTGCACGTCACTCGTTGCACAGTCCATGACGACCACGAACGTTCCCAGCACCTCTGTCCGCATCGCCGACGGCGCCCAGGTGCACGAGTCCGCGACCCTCGGATCCGGCACCCGTGTCTGGGAGTTGGCGCAGATCCGCGAGGGGGCCCGGCTCGGCGAGGGCTGTGTGGTGGGCCGCGGCGCCTACCTCGGGACGGGGGTCTCGGTCGGCGCCAACGTCAAGATCCAGAACTACGCGCTGGTGTACGAGCCGGCGACCCTGGCCGACGGGGTGTTCGTCGGGCCCGCCGTGGTCCTCACCAACGACCACACCCCGCGCGCCGTCGATCCGCACGGCCGGGCGAAGGGCGCCGCCGACTGGGAGCCGGTCGGGGTGACGGTGGCGGAGGGCGCGTCGCTGGGGGCGCGCGCGGTGTGCGTGGCGCCGGTGCGGATCGGCCGCTGGGCGATGGTCGCGGCGGGCGCCGTCGTCACCCGTGACGTCGCGGACTTCGCGCTCGTGGCCGGGGTCCCGGCCCGGTGGATCGGCTGGGTGGGGCGGGCCGGGGAGCGGCTCGACGAGGTCGCGCCCGGCACCTGGCAGTGCCCGCGCACGGGCGCCCGCTACGAGGAGCCGGCGCCGGGCCGCCTGACCGAGGCCTGAGCCCGGTCACGTACGCTGAACGTCCATGGCAATCACCACCGCACTCTGGTCGTTCGCCCTGGTCGTGGGGCTCCTCACCCTCACCCCCGGACTCGACACCGCGCTGATCCTGCGCACCTCGGCCCTGGGCCACCGCAGGCGCGCCTGGGGCGTCGTCCTCGGCATCCAGACCGGCACCCTGCTGTGGGGCGCGCTGAGCGCCCTCGGCGTGACGGCCCTGCTGACCGCCTCCCACGTCGCCTACGAGATCCTGCGCTGGGCCGGCGCCGCGTACCTGGTCTGGATGGGGGCGCGGATGCTCTACGCCACGCTCCGGGGACGCCGGGCGCCCGCGGCCGAGGAATTCGGCGCCGCCGCGGGCGCCGACTCCCTGCGCTCCGGCTGGCGCCAGGGCACGCTCACCAACGTCCTCAACCCGAAGATGGGCGCCTTCTACGTCGCCATGCTGCCGCAGTTCATCCCCGCGGGCTCGAACCACTTCGCCATGGGGCTCGCGCTGGCCGGTGTGCACGTCGCCCTCGGCCTGCTCTGGGCGACGGTGCTCATCGCCTGCGCCCGGGTGCTGCGCGGCTGGCTGGCGCTGCCCCGGGCCCGGCGCGTCCTGGACCGGGTGACCGGGACGGTGATCGCCGCGTTCGGCGTGCGGCTCGCCCTGGGTGACTGACGCTACGCGGGCACGGGCGCGCCGAGCACGATGCGCGCGACCCCGGGCCAGCGGGCCGGGTCGGTGATCCGGCGGCCGTCGACCAGGACCCGTACGCCCGGGAAGTCGGCGACGCCCGTCTCCCGGTACTCGGCGTGGTCGGCCTGGACCACGGCGGCCGTCACGTCCTGGCCCGCGTACGGGGTGAGGCCGAGGGCGGCCAGCTCCTCGTCGGAGTAGAGCGGGTCGCTGACGCAGGGCACGGCCCCGGCCGAGCGGAGCGCGCCGACCACGCCGAACACCCCGGAGAACGCGGTCTCCTTGACGCCGCCCCGGTAGGCGGCGCCGAGCACCAGGACCTCGGCGCCCGCCAGATCGCCGTACACCTCGGCGAGCCGGGTGACGGCGTACCCGGGCATCGCGGCGTTGGCCTCGCGCGCGGCGGCGACGACGCTCGCCCCGGGGTCGTTCCACAGGTACATCCGCGGATAGACGGGGATGCAGTGTCCGCCGACCGCGATGCCGGGCTGGTGGATGTGGCTGTAGGGCTGGGAGTTGCAGGCCTCGATGACCTTCAGGACGTCGATCCCGGCGCTGTCGGCGAACCGCGCGAACTGGTTCGCCAGGCCGATGTTCACGTCCCGGTACGTCGTCTCGGCCAGCTTGGCCAGCTCGGCGGCCTCGGCCGAGCCCAGGTCCCAGACGCCGTTCGGGCGGGGCAGGTCGTCGCGTACGTCGAAGTCGAGGACGGACTCGTAGAACTCGACGCCCGCGCGGGCGGAGGCCGTGTCGACGCCGCCGACCAGCTTCGGGTAGCGCCGCAGATCGCTGAACACCCGCCCGGTCAGCACCCGTTCGGGGCTGAAGACCAGGCTGAAGTCGCGGCCCGCGCGCAGCCCGGAGATCTCCTCGATCATCGTCGCCCAGCGGGTGCGGGTCGTGCCGACCGGGAGCGTGGTCTCGTAGCTGACGAGGGTGCCGGGGCGCAGACCCCGGGCGACGTCGCGGGTGGCGGCGTCCATCCAGCCGAAGTCGGGGGTGCCGTCGGCGTCGACGAACAGCGGGACGACCAGGACGACGGCCTCGGAGACGGCGACGGCCGACGCCGTGTCCGTGGTGGCGCTCAGCCGGCCGTCGGCCACCGCCTTCTTCAGGCGGACGTCGAGTTCGTGCTCGCCGGGGAAGGGCTCCACGCCGTCGTTCACGAGGGTCACGACCCGTTCGTCGACGTCCGTGCCGAGGACCTCGTGGCCCTTGGACGCGAACTGGACGGCGAGCGGGAGGCCGATCTTGCCGAGGGCCACTACACAGATACGCATGACTAGTTGACTCCGATCGGGGAGGTGGGCGCGGCGGTCCGTTCCGGCACCCCGGCGCACAGCAGGCGCCGGTAGACGGTGTCGAGCACCTGGGCCTGCGCCTGCCAGGTCCAGGTGTCCAGCAGGCCGGGGGTGTCGTACGCGGCGCGGTAGCGGCCCGGGTCGGCGAGCGTGGCGCGGACCGCGCGCACGAAGTCGCCGGTGTCCTCGGCGCGGAACACCTCGCCCTGCCCGGTCTCGCGGACCGTATCGGCCATGGTCCGCACATCGCTGACGACGAGGGGCAGCCTGGCGTGCGCGTACTCCATGAACTTGGTGATGAGCGCCAGTTCGTGGTTGGGCCAGTGGTGGATCGGGATGAGTCCGACGTCGGCGCCGGAGAGGAAGTCGACGACCTGCCAGTGCGGGACGTACGGCAGGGCGTGGACGCGGTCGGCGACGCCGAGTTCGGCGGCGCGGGCGAGGAGCCCCTTCATGTACGCACCTCGGGGCGCGAGCACGACGAACGCGGCGTGCGCGTCCGGGAGTTCGGGCAGCGCCTCGATCACGGTGCGCAGGCCGCGCTGTTCGGCGGGCGCGCCGCTGTAGACGAGCAGCGGGGTGTCCGCGCCGACGCCGCACAGGGCGCGCAGGTCGGGGACCGGCTCGCCGTCGTGGTCCTCCGGCGCCTCGCCGCCGGGCGCGTTCAGGACGACCGCCGGGGTCTCCGGCAGCTTGTGCTCGCGCCGCAGCAGCTCGGCGAGGCTGTCGGAGACGGTGACGACCGCGTCGGCGTACCGGGCGTACTCGCGCTCGTGGCCGACGTGCGCGGGCAGCCAACGGGTGTGCGAGGCGCGGGGCTTGATGCCGGGCAGGTACTCGTGGGCGTCCCAGACCAGCTTGACGCTCCGGCCCCGGCCCTCGGCGCGGGCCACGGCGCGGGCGCCGACGCCGATCATCCGGAAGTCGTTGGCGTGGATCAGGTCCGGGCGCAGGGCGTCGACGGCGGGGCCGAACGTCAACTCGTAGTCCCAGAGGTACGGTTCGAGGCGGCGCCAGGCGCGGTCGCCCATGCAGCGGCGCACTCCCCAGGCCCAGAGCCGGTCGACCGGGCCGTCGAGTCCCTTGCGCGCGGCCCGGGCCCGCTCCAGCTGGTCGCGGCGCAGCCGGGTCCAGCGGACCATCACCTGCGCGGCGACCCGGCGCAGCCTCAGTCCGCGGCCCTCCGCGATCCGCCGGGCCAGCAGGTCGGCGCGCCACGCCTTCGCCTGGGCGACCCGGTAGTCGGCGATGCCGCCGGGCCGGTAGGCGAGCGGGCGGCGCAGCCACGGGCGGCGGAACTGGTTGCGGCGGGCGTTGAGCTGCTTGCTCATCGGCAGCAGCCGGACGGCGGCGGCGCCGAGCCTCCACTCCCGGGACCGGCTGTCCGGGGACTGGCCGAGGAGCGTCACCTCCCAGCCCGCGTCCGCCATGGAGCGGGCCGCCTTCTGCACCCGGGAGTCGCCGTGGACGCCGTTGTCGACGAGCATGACGACCCGGCGGCCCTCGCCGCCCTCGGAGGGCGCCGTCTCGTCGGGGGCGGGGTGTGACTGCACGCTGGGGATCCTCTGTCCGTCGCTGTCACCCGGCGCTCGCGTGCCGGGGTCGGTGGCGCCTCGGGCGCCGGTGTCCGGCGGGTGCGCGGGCGGCCGGGACCGGGCCGGCCGGCCGTGGTCCGGACTCACGTGGCCGCCGCCGGGAGCGTCTCCCGGCGGGACGCGGGCAGCCGTACCGAGCCGCGGTCCTGGGCGGACTCCAGTACCGCCGCCGCGACCTCCACGGTCCGCAGCCCCTCGCGCAGGGTGACGATCCCGTTCGGTTCGCCGGTGCCGGCGACGGCGTCGCGGAACCGTTCGTGCTCGACCAGCAGCGGCTCCCGCTTGGGGGTCGCGTAGCGGATCATGTCGCCCTCGCTGACCCCGCGGAACGCCCGCAGCGCCTCCCACTCGGTGGTGACGGCGCCGTTGGCGTAGTAGGTCAGGTCCGCCGTGAGGGTGTCCGCGACGAAGCAGCCGCGCTCCCCCGTCACCGCCGTGAAGCGCTCCTTGAGCGGGCTGAGCCAGTTGACGAGGTGGCTGACGAGGGTGCCGTCGGTGAGGTCGCCGGTGACGGTGACCATGTCCTCGTGCGGGCGGCCGCTCTTGCTGAGGGTGCGGGCCGACACCGACGCGTACTCCTGTCCCGTCACCCAGCCGGTGAGGTCGATGTCGTGCGTGGCCAGGTCCTTCACCACGCCGACGTCGGCGATGCGGTGCGGGAAGGGGCCCTGGCGGCGGGTGACGACCTGGAAGACCTCGCCGAGTTCGCCCGCCTCCAGACGCGAACGCAGGCTCTGCAACGCCGGGTTGAAGCGCTCGATGTGCCCGACGGCCGCGACCAGGCCCCGCGCCTCGAACGCGTCGACGAGACGGCGGGCCGCGACCACCGAGTGCGCGAGGGGCTTCTCGATCAGGGCGCAGACGCCGTGCGCGGCGAGGGTCATTCCGACCTCTTCGTGCAGGGCGGTCGGGCAGGCGACGACGGCGTAGTCCGGGCGCAGCGCGAGGAGTTCGTCCAGGGTCGGCACGACGGGGGTGCCGTCGGCGAGGGTGCCGCCCGCCGGGTCCGTCACGCCGACGAGGTCGACGCCGCCGAGGAGGCCGAGGACACGGGCGTGGTTGCGGCCCATGGCGCCGAGGCCGATGAGCCCGGCGCGCAGCCGGGTGCCGCCCATCACAGGCTCCCGGCAACGGAGTCGACGGCGTCCGCGATGTGCTCGATCTCGCGGTCGGTGACCCCGGGGTGGACCGGCAGCGACAGCACCTCGGCGGCGGCCCGGTCCGTCTCGGGCAGCCGGTCGCCGGTGCTGAAGGGGGCGAGGCGGTGGATGGGCGTCGGGTAGTAGGCGGCGCTGCCCACGCCCCGCGCGGCCAGCTCCGCCCTGAACCGGTCCCGCTCGGGGACCCGCAGCGTGTACTGGTGGTAGACGTGCCGGGCCCCGTCGGCGACGTACGGCGTGGTCACCGCGTCGGAGGTGATCAGCGCGTCGAGCCGCTTGGCGTTGGCGCGGCGCCGTTCGGTCCACTCGGTGAGCCGGCCGAGCTGGACGCGCCCGACGGCGGCGTTCACGTCGGTCATCCGCATGTTGGCGCCGACGATCTCGTTCACGTACTGCTGCTCCATGCCCTGGTTGCGCAACAGCCGCAGGGTGCGGGCGAGTTCGGGATCGGCGGTGGTGATCATGCCGCCTTCGAGGGCGTGCATGTTCTTGGTCGGGTAGAAGCTGAAGCAGCCCGCGACGCCGTGCGCGCCGGCCGGGCGGGCGTGCAGGGTCGCGCCGTGCGCCTGGCAGGCGTCCTCGACGAGGGCGAGGCCGTGCCGCTCGGCGATCGGGGTCAGGCGGTCCGTCGCGGCGGGGTGCCCGTAGAGGTGGACCGGCATGATCGCCGCCGTGCGCGGGCCGACGAGCGCGGCGACCGCGTCCGGGTCGGCGCAGTACGTGCGCGGGTCGATGTCGGCGAAGACAGGTTCGGCGCCGACCAGGCGGACGGCGTTGGCGGTCGCGGCGAAGGAGAAGGAGGGGACGATCACCTCGTCGCCGCCGCCGACGCCGAGCGCGAGCAGGGTCAGCTGGAGGGCGGAGGTGCCGGAGTTGACCGCGACGCAGGCCCGCCCCTCGACCAGTTCGGCGAACTCCTCCTCGAAGGCGGCCACTTCGGGCCCCTGGACGACACGGCCGCTGCGCATGACGCGTACGGCCGCCTCGATCTCGGCATCCCCGATGACGGGGCGCGCGGGCGGGATCGGTGCGGGAACCCCACTCGACGACATGACTGATCACTCCGTCCGGAGATGACAACTTGGCGCGAGGTCAACTCCTCCAGGACGACCGGAGTTTTCCGGCCCTTTACGCAATCACCCCATCGGCTGAAGTGTCGGATAAGGCGACTTCCCGGCGGACGCGGGGGCGTCCGGAGCGGCCGAGCACCCCGGCGCCGCGCCGCCCACCCGCTCGTACAGGCGCACCATGCCGCTCTGCCGGCGGTCCTGGCGCACGGGCCTGAAGTCCTCGCGCAGCACGTCGAGTTTGGCGGCGTCGGTGGCGGTGCGCGAGCGCCAGCCGGGGCGGGCGGCCTCCGCGTCGAAGTAGACCCAGAGCCGGGGCAGGCAGGCCATCCGGGCGCGGAGTTCGACGGCGGGGACGTCGCGGCCGTAGAGGGTGCCGGAGCGGGCGCCGGAGGCGAGCAGGGACACGTCGCGGGTGCCGGCGACGGAGGCCGGGTAGGCCTCGGCGTACTTGCGGCCGGTCTTCGGGACGTACAACAGCGGATCACCCGCCTGTAGTTGGCGCGAGAGCATCCGGGCCACCGCGCCGAGGTCGTCGCGGCGGGCGTGGGCCGAGCGCTGGTGCTCCTGGAGCGGGAGCTGGGCGAGGAAGGCGACCGCGATCAGGCCGAGCCCGGCGAGCGCGGGCGCGGTCGCGGCGGGGGCCAGGCGCGGCACCCGGGACACCAGCGCCTCGGCGCCGGCCGCCACCAGCAGCGGCACCCCGGCGAAGGCGAAGAACGCGTAGCGCGGCGCGTACAGCGGATGCCACTGGGAGAGCGCCAGCAGGGCCAGCGGCGGCAGCAGCGCCAGCGGCAACGCGGTCGCGACGATGCCGCACGCCCCCTGCGCGACCCGGGCCGGCGGGCGGGAGACGGCGACCGCGATCAGGGCGAGGGTCGCCGCGTACAGCAGCCCGTGCCCGCCGGCCGCCATCCGCAGCAGCGCCTCGGCGTCGTCGCGGCCGGGCCGCCGGATCCAGCCGACCTGGGCGCTCTGGCCCCGGGTCACCAGGGCGAGCGGCAGCAGCGAGACGGCGGCGGCGGCCGCGGCGGCGCCCCAGCCGCGCCACACGCGCCGGTCCACTCGGGTCACGGCGAGGGTCACGGCGTGCGCGGGGATCAGCAGGACCGCGAACTCGTGCAGCCAGGCGGTCAGGGCGAGGGCCACGGCGTACGCGGCCCAGGCCCGGCCCGACGGTTCGCGCACCGCCCGCACGCAGAGCAGCGTCGCGGCGGCGGCGCCGGCCGCGACGAGCGCGTAGGAGCGGCCCTCCTGCGCGTAGTACTGGGTGAACGGCGCGACGGCGTACAGCAGCCCGGCCCACAGCCCGGTCCTGGGGCGGACCAGGCGGGTGCCGATGGCGGCGACCAGACAGGACGCCGCCGCGGCGCCGGCCACCGAGGGCAGCCGGAGCAGCACCTCGCCCGGGTGCAGCGGCAGCAGGAAGTGCATGAGCAGGTAGTACAGGCCGTGCACGGCGTCGATCGTGCCCAGCAGTTGCCACAGCTGCGGCAGGGACCGGGACGCGGCCATGACGGTGGCCGCCTCGTCCCGCCACATCGTCCCCCGGTCGAGCCCCCACAGTCCGAGGACGAGGGCCACGGCACCGGGGACGGCGACGGCCAGGGCCCGGGCGCGCGCCGGCCCGGGGTGCGTGATCAGCGACATGTGCCGAGCCTGTACGACAGGCCGACTATTCCGGGGGACAGTGGGGCATGTGCCGCACAACGTCACCCGTTTCCACGCGAGACGGCGGGGCCGCCTACTCGACGACGAGCTGCACGTCGATGTTGCCGCGGGTCGCGTTCGAGTACGGGCAGACCTGGTGGGCCTGCTCGACGAGCTTGCGGCCCGTCTCGGCGTCCACGGTGTCCGGCAGCTCCACGCGGAGCACGACCGCGAGGCCGAAGCCCTCGCCCTGCTTGCCGATGGAGACCTCGGCGGTGACGGCGGCGTCGGTGACGTCCACCTTCGCGCTGCGGCCGACGAGGCCGAGCGCGCTGCCGAAACAGGCGGCGTAACCGGCGGCGAAGAGCTGCTCCGGGTTCGACCCCTGGCCGTTGCCGCCCATCGCGGTGGGCATGCCGAGCTGGAGGTCGATGACGCCGTCCGAGGAGACGGCGCGGCCTTCGCGGCCGTGGGTGGCGGTGGCGACAGCGGTGTAGATGGCGTCCATGAGAAGCCTGCCCTTCGAGAGCTGATGCGTCCGGCGGTTTCGTGCTCCCGCCCTCTTACGTCCTTAAGTAGAGCACGCAATTCAATTGCGCACAACTGAATCGCTCAAGGATTACCCTGGAGCCATGACCCAGCGCGACGAGTACCTCCGCCTCGACCGGCAGATCTGCTTCTCGCTGAACGCCGCGACCCGCGCGTTCGGCGGCGTCTACCGCGTCCTCCTCAAGGACCTGGGCCTCACCTATCCCCAGTACCTGGTGATGCTCGCGCTCTGGGAGGCCGACGGTGCGGGACTGCCCGTGAAGCGGCTCGGCGAGCGGCTGCGGCTCGACTCGGGGACGCTGTCGCCGCTGCTCAAGCGCCTGGAGACGAGCGGCCTGGTGCGCCGGGAGCGCAGCGCGCGGGACGAGCGGTCGGTGGTCGTGACGCTCACCGCGGCGGGCGTCGCCCTGAGGGAGCGGGCGGCCGAGGTGCCGCGCGCGATCGGCGCGGCCACGGGGTTCGACCTGGCCGAGCTGGACGATCTGAGGGCGCGGCTCAACCGCCTGACCGAGGCGCTGGACCGGGCCGAGATCGAGACGCTCGGCGCGGACAGTTAGGGAGGGCACGGCCGGGACATACGCTCCCGAACCGTGACACTCGACACCAGACCGAGCATCCCGGCCCCCGTCTTCGCCACCTGGGTCCGTCCGGGCCCGCTGGCCCGCGCCGCCCTCCCCGCCGCCTGGCTGGCCACCCGCGCCGCAATGGTCGCGCTCCTACTGTGGGACGGGCTCGGCACCGGCGGCGTGACCAGGGAGGTCTCCGGGCTCTACACCCACTGGTACGGGATCCTCGCCCGGGGCGCGTTCCCGTCCGGCGACCCGCTCTGGCAGTACCCGCCCGGCGCGGGCCCGGTGCTGCTCGCCCCCGGGCTGCTCCCCTCGCTCACCTACCTCCAGGCGTTCGTGGCGCTCACCCTCGCGGCGGACGCGCTCATCGCGTTCGTCCTGGCGCGCGGCGGCCGGGAGCCGCGCGGCGCCTGGCTGTGGGTGGCGGGATTGCCGCTGCTCCTGCACATCCCGCTGGCCCGCTTCGACGTCCTGGTCACCGCGCTCGCCGTGCTCGCCCTGCTGGCGACGGCCCGCTCACCCCGCGCCGCCGGCGCCCTCGCGGCGCTCGGCGCCCTGGTGAAGGTCTGGCCGGCGCTGACCCTGCTGGGCATGCCGCGCGGCCGCTCGACGAAGGAGGCGTGGACGGCGGCCGTCGCGTCCGGGGCCGCGCTCCTCGCCGTCCTGACGCTGGCCTTCGACGCGCCGCTGTCGTTCCTGAGCGGGCAGAGCGGGCGCGGGGTGCAGATCGAGTCGCTGGGCGGGACCGCGCTGATGACCGCCCGTCACTTCGGCTGGCCGGGGCAGGTCCGGTACCGGTACGGGGCGTTCGAGGTCGTCGGGCCGCACGTCGAACTGGTCGCGGCGGGCGCGCTGGCGCTCACCGTCGTGGCGTTCGCGGTGCTGCTGTGGTGGCGGACGCGGGCCCGCGCGTGGTCGGAGGCGACGCCGTACGACGCGGCCCTGTGCGCGGTGCTGATGTTCACCGTCACCAGCCGCGTCATCAGCCCGCAGTACCTGGTCTGGCTGCTCGGGCTCACCGCCGTCTGCCTCACCTCGCGGTACACCACACAGGCCCGGGTGGCCCCGCTGATCCTCGCGGCGGCGGCCCTCAGTTCGCTCACGTACCCGGTGCTCTACGCGGACGTGCTCGCCGGGACCTGGACGGGCTGCGCGGTCACGGCGGCCCGCAACGCCCTGCTCGCCGGAGCGGTTTTCGTCTCGTTCCGTTCCCTCCGAAAAGGAACGGAGGAGTAAAACTTTCGACTTACCGGACATTTACCTACAAGACCTAAGATTCAGCTGTGAAAATCTCGCCACCTCCCGCCGTCTCGGTCGTCGTGATCGGTTTCGACGATGCCGACCATGTCGCCGACGCGGTGCGCTCGGCCCTCGACCAGGGCCCGGCCGTGGCCGAGGTCATCGCGGTGGACGACTGCTCGACGGACGGCAGCGGCACCGTCCTCGACGAACTGGCCGCGCGGGAACCGCGGCTGACGGTCGTGCACCGCGAGCACAACAGCGGCGGCTGCGGCACCCCGCGCAACGACGGCCTGGCCCGCGTCACCCGTCCGTACGTGATGTTCCTCGACAGCGACGACGAACTGCCGCCGGGCGCGGTGGACGCGCTGCTCGGCGCGGCGGAGCGGCACGGCGTACAGGTCGCGGCGGGACTGTGCGTGCGGCGCGAACTGCCGTCGGGACGCGAGACGCCCTGGCAGCCGGAGCTGTACGCGCGGGCCGCCGTCGTCGCGCACCCCGCGCGCCGCAGACGCCTGGTCCACGACACGCTGTGCGTCAACAAGCTGTACCGGACGGACTTTCTGCGCGGCCACGGCATCCGCTTCCCCGACGGGCGGTTCGTCTACGAGGACTTCGTGTTCACGGCGCGGGTGCTGGCCGCCGGGCCGCGCATGGCGCTGGTCCCCGACCCGGTCTACGTCTGGCACGTGCGCCGCACCGCCGACCGGCTCTCCCTCTCCCTCGACCGCTCCCGCATCGACAACTGGCAGGCCCGCCTCGACGCCCACCGCACGGCCGTCGACATCCTCCTCGGCGCAGAGCAGAAGCGGCTCGCGCGTGCGGCACGGGCCCACTTCCTCGACCACTCGCTGCGCATGTACGCGCGTGAACTCGATCTGCGCGGGCCGGAGTACCGCACCGAGTGGTGGACCAGGACCCGTACGTACCTGAAGACCTTCGAGACCGCCGACTTCGAGCTCGCGCCCGCGCCGGGCCGGGTCGTCGGCCGGATCGTGCAGGCCACCGAGGAACCGCGCGACCTGCCCCGCGTCAAGGAACTCGCCGCCCGCCCGGCCCGGCTCCTGCCGCCGTACGCGTACGCGCCCGACGGCACCCCCGCCTGGTCCGCCGAGCTGCCGCAGGTCTCGCTCGGCCATCTGCTGCACCGGCCGGTCCACCTGCTCCCGGTCGCCGTCGAGGGCGAGCTGCGGCCCGGGCCGCGCGGCACCCGGCTCTCCCTGCGCATGCACGAGCTGTACGGGCGGGTCGCCGACGCCGGACCGCGCACGATGGACGTCGAACTCGTCGACCGGCAGGGCGGCGGCGTCGTCCAGCGCCGCACCGCCGCCGTCACCGCCCTGCCCGACGAGCAGTGGGACGCCACGGTCCTGCTCGACCTGTCGGCGCTCGGCGGCCCCGGCACCTGGGACATCCGGCTCCGGCTGCACTTCGCCGACGGCAGCCACCGCGACACCACCGCCCACGCCGTCCACGGCCCGGGGCTGCTGCGCCGCACCGCCGTCCCGAGCCGCCGCCACGGCGTGCTGCTCGCCCAGCCGTACGCGACCCACTCCGGCGCCCTCGCCCTGCGCACGGCGCCGGGACTGCGCGGGGTCGTGTCGGTGGTCCGGCGCAGGGCCCGGCGTTTGCTTCACTGACGGCAGGGCGTGGTGCCCGTTCTCTGCACGAGGGGATCTCTCCGACATGACCTGGCTGATCACCGGCGGGGCCGGCTACATCGGCGCGCACGTGGTGCGCGCGCTGCGGGCGGCGGGCGAGGAGACGCTCGTCTACGACGACTTGTCCACCGGTGTCGCCGACCGGGTGCCGTCCGACGTGGAACTGGTGGTCGGCTCGACCCTCGACCGGGCGCTCCTGGACCGCACCCTCGCCGGGCGTTCCGTCACCGGTGTCGTCCATCTCGCGGCGAAGAAGCAGGTCGGCGAGTCGGTGGAGCGGCCGCTGCACTACTACCGGGAGAACGTCGAGGGGCTGCGCGTCCTCCTCGACGCGGTGACGGAGGCCGGGGTCCGCGCCTTCGTGTTCTCGTCCTCCGCCGCCGTGTACGGGATGCCGGACGAGGCCGTGCTGACCGACGGGCTCGTCACCGAGGACACGCCCTGCGCGCCGATGTCCCCGTACGGCGAGACGAAGCTGGCCGGTGAGTGGCTGCTCCGCGCGACCGGCCGGGCCACCGGTCTCGCCACCGCGTCCCTGCGCTACTTCAACGTGGCGGGCGCCGCCTCGCCCGAACTGGCCGACACCGGGGTCTTCAACCTCGTCCCGATGGTCTTCGAGCGGCTCACCGCCGGGGACGCTCCGCGCATCTTCGGCGCCGACTACCCGACGCCGGACGGCACCTGCGTCCGGGACTACATCCACGTCGCCGACCTGGCCGAGGCCCATGTCGTCACCGCCCAGCGGCTCGCCGGGGCGGCGCCGGGCACCGATCTCACGCTCAACGTCGGGCGGGGCGTGGGGGTCTCGGTCCGCGAGATGATCGACACCATCAGCAGGGAGACGGGCCTCGGCACCGCCCCCGAGATCCAGCACCGCCGCCCCGGCGACCCGGCCCGCGTCGTCGCTTCCGCGGACCGGATCGCCGTCGAACTGGGCTGGTCGGCCAAGCGCGACGTCCCGGAGATGGTGACCTCGGCGTGGGCGGGCCGACTGCGCCGCTGAACAGTCCGTCAGCCGCGGCTCTCGTCGTGGCTGGTCGCGCAGTTCCCCACGCCCCTGAGGCATGCGCTGCGCGCAGCCTCCCCTATGAGATGGCGCACGAAGTGCGCATCTCAGGGGCGCGGGGAACTGCGCGAGAAGCGGCCACCGGGCCGCACACGACGAACGACCCAGGGGCGCGGGTCAGGAATGGAGGTGGGCCGTGCCGTCGGTCAGGTCCCAGACGTCGTCGGCCAGGTCGAGCAGGCGGGTGTCGTGGGTCGCGACGAGGGCCGTCACGCCCTCGCTGTCCACCACGGCCCGCAGCAACTCCATGACGGCCACCCCGGTGTGCGCGTCGAGCTGACCGGTCGGCTCGTCGGCGATCAGGAGCGCCGGCCGGTTGGCCAGCGCCCGCGCCACCGCCACCCGCTGCTGCTGCCCGCCGGACAGCTCGTCGGGCCGCTGCTTGGCATGGTCGGCCAGCCCGACGAGGCCGAGCAGGACGCGGACCCGCTCGTCGCGCTCCTCGCGCGGCAGATTGCGCAGCCGCAGCGGAACCCCGACGTTCTCGGCCGCCGTGAGCACGGGGAGCAGCCCGAAGCCCTGGAAGACGAACCCGATCCGGTCCCGGCGCAGTTCGCGCAGCCGCGCCTCCGGGAGACCGGACAGATCGGCCCCGTCCAGGAGCACCCGGCCGCGGTCCGGCCGGTCGAGACCGCCGACGATGTTCAGCAGGGTCGTCTTGCCCGCGCCCGAGCGCCCGCGCACCGCGGTCAGCCGCCCGCGCCGGGCCGTCAGCGACACCCCGCGCAGGGCGTGCACCTCGGACTGCCCGCGCCCGTAGCTGCGGTGCACATCCTCCACGCGCACCATCTGCTCCGGCGCGTCGGGCCCGGAAGCCGTCCGCACCGTCCCGTGATCCGTCCCCTGCTCCGTCATCGCCCCACCCCGTCGCCGCCATCGCGTTCCGCCCGGAACGGCGCCCGTGCGCCCGCCACCGGACGGGCGGTCACCCTATGCGGACACGCCGCCCCGGACAATGCCCGCCCACCGACCGTCCGGCCGGGCGAACGGCCGGGGTTATGATCCTCGCGCTCCGTATCGAACTGCCGTCCGGGGAACGGTGGTCGGCGGTGCGCCGAACGGACGGGGGCGGTCCACGTGCTGGCCTGGGGAGTGCGGCGCGTACTCGCGCATCGGCTGCCGGTACTGGCCGCCGTGCTCGCGGTGACGCTCGCGGCCACCGTGCTCACCGCGCTCGCCGCCTTCTCGACCGCCGCGGGGGACGTCGCGCTGCGCCGTACTCTCAGCGCCTCCGACCACCGCGACGACACCGCGCTGACGGTCACCGCCGACGTCCCCGACGGCGGGCGGAGCGCGGCCCGCGCCACCGTCGCCCGGCAGGCCCGCTCCGCGTTCGCCGGGCTGCCGGTCACCGTCCGCGAGAGCGAACGCTCCGTCACGTACGGGCTGCCCGGCGGCGACCGCGACCACCCGGACCTCGCCCGGCTCGCCACGCTCGACACCGGCCGGGTGCGCCTCGTCTCCGGCCGTCTCCCGTCGTCCGTCCCGTCCGGCTCGGTCCCCGTGGCCGTGCCCCGGATCGCCGCCGACCGCCTCAAGGTCCGGGCCGGCGACACCCTGGCCCTCACCGGCCGCCTGGACTCCCGCACGCTGCGGGTGACCGTCACCGGGGTGTACGAGGCACGGGACACGGCCGACCCGTACTGGCGGCTCGACCCGCTCGGCGGGCGCGGCGCGGCCACCGTCTCGTTCACCACGTACGGGCCGCTGCTGGCCCCCGCCGCCGCCTTCACCACCGGCCGGGTCACCACCGACAGCACCGCGTGGAGCGTCACCGCCGACACCCGCGGGCTGACCGTCGCCGACGCGGACGACCTGCGCGACCGGGTGGTGTCGGCCCGCGCGGCGCTGCGCAAGGCGCCCGCGCTGGGCGGCGCCGCCGAGGTGACGACGGGGCTGCCCGCCCTCCTCGACCAGGCGGCGACGGCCCGTTCGGTCGCCGCGACCTCACTGCTGACCGCCGCCGTGCACCTCGTCGTCCTCGCCCTGGGCGTCCTGCTGCTCGTCGCCCGGCTGCTGCGCGAGCGCCGCACCGCGGAGACGGCCCTGCTGCGCGCCCGCGGCGCCTCCACCCGCAGGCTCTCCGCCGTCGCCGGAGTCGAGGCGCTGTGCCTGGCGCTGCCCGCGGCGGCCGTCGCGGTCCTCGCCGCGCGCCCGCTGGCCGGCCTGTTCGCCGCCGACGCCGCGCACGCCCCGCTCACCGCTCCGGTGGTCCTCCTCGCCCTCCTGACCGCCCTCGCCGGGGCCGCCGTCGTCCTCGGGACCGCCACCCCGGCCCGGGACGAGAGCGCGAGCGGCCGTGTCCGCGCCCTGCCGGGGCCCGTCCGGGCGGGCGCGGACGTCGCCCTCGCCGTCCTCGCCGCCGCGGCCTGGCTCCCGCTGCGCTCCGGCGACCGGCTCACCCCGGTCGCCGCCTTCGCCCCGGCACTCACCCTGCTCGCCGGCACCGTTCTCCTGCTGCGGCTCCTCCCCTGGGCGGCCCGCGCGGCCGAACTCCTCGCGGCCCGGCGCCGCGGTGCCGGGGCCGCCCTCGCCGGACGGCAGTTCGCCCGGCGCCCGGCCGCCGCCACCGCGCCCGTCCTGCTGCTCGCGCTCGCGGTGGCCACCGGGCTGCTCGCCACCGGGCAGAACGCCTCGTGGCGCACCTCGCAGTACGACCAGGCCGACCAGACGGCGGGCGCGCCGCTGCGCCTCGACGACCCGCGCCCGAGCGGTCCCGGCCAGAGCGGCCGGGTCGACGGCGTACGGGACCTGCGCGCCGTGGCGCCCGTGCACCGCGCCGACACCGATCTCTCCGGCGGCGCGCGGGCCACCGTCCTGGCCGCCGACACCGGCGCCCTGCGCTCCACCGTCCTGTCGGGGCCCGCCCTCGCCGACGGCGCGCTCGCCCCGCTCGCCGCCGCACGCCCGTCCGCCGAAGGCCCCCGCGTGACGCTCCCGAAGGACGCCCAGGCCCTCCTGATCCGGGCCCGGACCGGGCCGCGGGACCGCGGAGTCCCGGCCGCGCGGGTGACCGTACTCGTCACCGACCGGCACGGCACCGCCTACCGGCTCCCCGCGGGCGAACTGCCCGCCGACGGCCGCACCCACCGGCTCCGCGCCGCTCTCGACACCACCGCGGACGCCGCCCGCTTCGCCCCGGCGGGCCCGCTCACCGTCGTCGAGATCGGCGTCGAGGGTTCCGTGCCGGCCCGCGCCGGCACGGCCGACCTGCGCATCGACGCGCTCAGCACCGAGGGCGACGGTGCCGGCTCGCGCGCCCTGGCCCTCCCGGCCGGTCTGACCTGGAGCGCCGAGTCCACCGTGACCCGCGGCACGCTCGACGACCCGGCCCGCACCCTGCGCCCGCGGGCGGCCGGCGACGGCGTCGCGCTCTCCTACCCGACCGGCTCGGACGACATCGGCGACGCGACATCCACCGTGCGGCTGCGTCCCGGCGCCGTGCCGCGTGCCTCCGCCGCCCTGCCCGCCCTCGCCACCGACGCCTACCTGCGGGCCACCGGCGCCCACGCGGGCGACACCGTCGACGTGACGGTCTCCGGCGAGACCCTGCGGGTCCGGATCGCCGCGACCGCGCCCACCTTCCCGACCACCGGCACCGACGGCGCGCTCGTCGTCGACCTCGCCGCCGCGGAGGTCTGGCTCGCCGCCCACGACCGCGACCCGCTCGCCCCGACCGAGTGGTGGGCCGCGCCCGAGGCGGGACGTACGGTCCAGGCCGCCGCGCACCTGCGCGCCGCCGTTCCGGGGGCCACGGTCACCGTCCGCGACGAGGTCGCCGCGCGTCTGCTCGGCGATCCGCTCAGCGGCGGCGTGCGGGGCGCGCTCTGGGCCACGGCCGCCGCCGCCGTCGTCCTCGCGGCGCTCGGCCTCGCGGCGGCCGGCGCGGGCACGGTCCGCGTCCGCCGCCCAGAGTTCGCCGTGCTGAACGCCCTCGGCGCTCCGCGCCGGCTGCCCCTGCTGCTCGTCGCCGCCGAGAACACCGCGCACCTGCTGACCGGCCTGGTCACCGGCACCGTCATCGGCGTGCTGCTGGTGCACGCCGTGGTCCCGTACACCGTCCGCACCGCCACCGGGGCCCGGCCCGTGCCGACGGCGGTCACGGACCTGCCCGTCACCCACGTCCTCCTGCTGCTCGCCGCCGTGGCCACGGTTCCCGTCGTGGTCACCGCCCTGCTCGCCCGCCACGCGGCCCGCACCCCGGCGGGCGCCGGAACGGAGCCCGCATGACCGATCACCGCGCAGCGGAATCCGGCGGGGGCCGCGGACACCGGGTCCCCGCGCCCTTGCTGCGGACCCGGTTGCGGGCCGCGCCCCGGGCCGCCCTCGCGCTCGCCGTGCTCGTCGGCGTGATCGCCTTTCTCGCCGCGGCGCTGCCGCGCGCCGACGACACGGTCGGCTCCCGGGCCCTGCGCTCGGCCCTCGACACCGCCGGGCCCTCGCGCACCACGGTCGAACTGACCGCGCCCCAGCCGTCGCTGGCGCTCTCGCCCCACGACCGTGCGGCGGCCGTCTCCCCGGACGCGCTCGCCCGGGTGACGGAGCGGGCCGCCCGGCTGTTCCCCGCGCCGCTGGCCGCCGACGTGAGCGGCGCCGTCGCCGAGGTCCGCACCACCGACCAGCTCGTCGGCACCGATCCCGGCCTGCCCCGCCCGGAGGCCGTGCCGCCCCGGTTCAGCATCCACGCGCTGGACGGCCTCGCCGAGCACTCCCGGGTGGTGGACGGCAGGCTGCCGCGCGCGCCCCGCGACGCCACCGAGAACACCCGCGCCGCCGAGGCCGCCGTCACGGAGGCCACCGCCCGCGCCCTGCACCTGCGCGTCGGCAGCACGGTGCACACCGCCCACGTGAACGGGGCCCCCGGTCCCGAGTTCACCGTCAGCGGCATCCTGCGGACGCTCGAACCCGGCAGCCCGTACTGGTCGGCCGACTCCCAGTTGCGTACGCCCGGCCTCGCCGCCACCAGCGGCAAACCCCCGTCGCTGTACTGGTCCGCCGCGCTGCTGCTGCCCGCGAAGGCCGCGCCCGTCCTGCTCGGCACCCAGACCCAGCCGGAGCTGGTCTGGCGCTTCGCCCCCGACACCGACGGGCTCACCGGCGCCGACGCCGACGGGCTCGTCCGCGCCACGGCGTCGCTGCAGAACGGTCCTGCCGCGCTGCGCCTGCGTACGGTCGCGGGACCCACCGCCGCCGTCACCACCGGACTCGGCGCCGTCGTCACGGGCCACACCCAGCTGCGCGACACGCTGCGCCCCCTCGTCACGGCGGGCCTCACCGGAGCCGCCGCCGTCGCCGCGCTCGTCCTGACCGCCGCGGCCGCCGTCCTCACCCGCCGCCGCGGCGGCGAACTGGCCCTGCTGCGGGCCCGGGGCGCCGGCCTGCCCGCGCTGGCCGCCCGGACCGCCGCGGAGACGGCGGTGTGCGCGCTGCCCGCGGCCGCCCTCGGACTCCTGCTCGCCCGGCTCGCGCTGCCCGAGGGCCGCGACGCCCCGGCCGTGCTCGCCGTGGCGGCCGTCGCCGGGCTCGTCTGCGCGGTGCCGCCCCTGCTCGTCCTCGCCGGTCACCGAGTGCCGCGGGTGCACGACGAGCGGGAGGACCTCGCCGCCGTCCGCCCGGGCCGCCGCCGGCTGGTCGTCGAGGCGACGGCCGTCCTGCTCACGGCCGGTTCGCTCGTGGCGCTGCGCACCACCGGCGCGGACTCCACGGCCGCGATCGCCGTCGCGCCCGTGCTGACCGCGCTGCTCGGAGCGCTTCTGCTGCTGCGGCTGACCCCGCCGCTGCTGCGCCGGGCCGCCCGGGCCGCGGCCCGGCTGCGCGGTTCCGTGGTCTTTCTCGCGCTGGCCAGGGCCGGACGGGCGCCCGCCGCCACCGTCTTCCCGCTCTGCGCCCTCGTGATCGCCCTGACGACAGCGGCGTTCGGCGGGTCCGTGCTGGCCGGCACCACGGACGCCCGGGACCGGGCGGCCGTGCTCGCCACCGGCGCCGACGCCCGCGCCGACGCGCTGGGCAGCGGGGCGCGGCTGGCCCCCGGGGCCGAGCGGACCGTCGCCGCCCTGCCCGGTGTCGACGCCGTCACGGCGGTCGCCGCCGACCGCGACGCACGGGCGGGGGACGCCACGTTCACCGCCGTCGCCGTCCCCGCCGACGCGTACGCGCGCCTGGCCCGCTCCACCGGCCTCGGCGGCTTCGCGCCGGACGAGCTCGGCACCCGCTCGGGCGCCGTGGGCGCCGTCGCCTCGCCCCAGCTCGCCCGGCGGCTGGGCACGGGACCGCAGGAGATCGAGGTGTTCGGCCGGACCGTCACCGTGCGCGTCGCCGCCGTCCGGACCACCACCCCGGCCGTCCCCGCCGGCGCGTTCCTCGTCCTGGACCAGCGCCGCCTGCCCGCGCGGGCCGGCGTGACGAGCCTGCTGGTCACCGGCGCCCCGGCCGACGCACAGGCCCTCGAACGGGCGGCCCGCGCCGGGTCGTCCACGCCGGTACGCGCCGTGCTCCGCTCCGACGTACGGGCCCAGTACGCCTCCTCGTCATTGCAGAAGGGCAGCGTCCTGGTCTACGCGGCCGCGGTCGCCGCCGCCGGTGCGTTCGCCGCGCTCGCCCTCGCCCTGTCGCTGCTGCACGACGCCGCCGCCCGCACCGCGTTCCTCGGCCGCCTGCGCACGCTGGGGCTCGGGGTGCGGCAGGGCCGGTACCTCGCGCTCCTGGAGGCGGTACCGCTCGCGGCGACCGCGGCCGTCGGCGGCATCGTCACCGGCTGGGCCGCGATCGCCCTCGCGGGCCCGGCGATCGACCTGCGGCTGCTCGCCCTCGGCCCCGCCCGCACCGGACAGGACGGCGCGGCCGTGCCCGAGGAGTTCAGCCCCCATCTGTCGGCCGCCCCGGCCGCGCTGGCACTGCCCGCCGCGGCGGTCCTGGTGCTCGCCGCCGTCGTGACGGTCCTGCACACCCGCCGGGCGGGCGACCGGCGCCCGCGCTCCGCCGGCCAGACCCCGTCCGAACGCCCGTGAGACCCGTGAGAGGGGAGTCCTCATGACCCTGCCACCGCCCTCCGGCGGCTCCCGCAGCCGCGACAGCCTTGCCGAGCTGGAGGCGCGGGCCGGGCGTGCCCGCCCCGCCCACGGCCAGGACGCGCTCGTCGTCTGCGACCGTCTCGTACGGGTCTTCACCGCCGACGGCGTCGAGGTCCAGGCGCTGCAGGGCCTGGACCTCCTGGTCCGGGAAGGGGAGCTGACCGCGCTCGTGGGTGCCTCCGGCAGCGGCAAGTCGACGCTGATGAACATCCTCGCGGGACTCGACGTGCCGACCGCCGGAGCGGCCCGGGTCGCGGGACGCGACCTGCTGACCATGGGGTCCCGCGACCGCCTCGCCTACCGGCGGGCGACCGTCGGCTTCGTGTGGCAGCGCACCTCGCGCAACCTCGTGCCGTACCTGGACGCGGCGCAGAACGTCGCCCTGCCCATCCGGCTCGCGCACCGCGGCGGCCGGAAGGCCCGCGCGGCCGCCGCGCGGCGCGCCCACGATCTGCTCGGGCTGCTCGGCGTCGCCGATCGCGCCGACCGGCGGCCCGCCGCGCTCTCCGGCGGCGAGCAGCAGCGGGTCGCCATCGCGGTCGCGCTCGCCAACGACCCGTCGCTGCTCCTGGCCGACGAGCCGACCGGCGAACTCGACTCGGCGACGGCCGCCGACGTCTTCGCCGCCTTCCGCCGGGCCAACGACGAACTCGGCACCACCGTGCTGGTGGTGACGCACGACCAGGCCGTGGCGAACGAGGTCCGCCGCACGGTCGCCATCCGCGACGGCCGCACCTCCACGGAGACGCTGCGCCGCACCACCGTCGACGAGGGCGGGCGCACTTCGGTGGAGGCCCGCGAGTACGCGATGCTCGATCGCGCGGGCCGCCTCCAGTTGCCGTCGGAGTACGTCGACTCCCTGTCGATGGAACACCGCGTCCTGCTCCAGCTGGAACAGGACCACATAGGCGTCTGGCCCGACGCCCCGGACACCGACTGACACCGCCCCGTCGCCCGTCCGCGGCTCCGGCGGGGTCTGATCGCGCAGTTCCCCGCGCCCCTGGGCCGTACATCGACTACCGGCCGGTGACCGCTTCCCGCGCAGTTCCCCGCGCCCCTGAGATGCGCACTTCGTGCGCCATCTCATCAAGAGAGACGCACCACCGCCGCCCCATCAGGGGAGGCGCACCCCCGCCGCCCCATCGGGAGGCGCGCGAAGCGCAGCCTCAGGGGAGGCTGCGCGCAGCGCACGCCTCAGGGGCGCGGGGAAC
>NZ_QLLY01000026.1:0-42888 GCF_003259365.1 Streptomyces sp. PsTaAH-137 | reverse complement strand
GCGCGACCAGCCACGACGGTGGCGCGCCCGAAAGACGACCCAGGGGCGCGGGGAACTGCGCGAGGAGCGGCCACCGGGCCGCACCCGAAAGGCAAGCGCGACCAGCCCCCCCCCCACCGGCACCCCCGGCTCACGCACCCCCAACCCCCCGAACCCTCCGCACCAGCTGCCCCACCTCCCCGCTCAACCCCACCCCCACAGCCAGCGCCAGCGTCACAGCGGCCACATTGACCATCTCCCCCAGCCCCACGATGGTCCGCCCGGAGGCCAGCGCCCCCAGCGCCCCGTACAGCACCCCACCCGGCAACAGCGGAGCAATGGCCGGGACGACGAGCGGCAACGCCGACTCGCGACGGCGCCGGGCCACCCAGTGCCCGGCACAACCGACCCCGGCGGCCACCAACGCCGTACCGACCAGCGCCGACAGCCCCAGCACCCGGAACTCCACCGACACCGCGAACCCGACGACCCCGAGCACGGCGGCCGCCCACCAGTCCCGCCGGGGCGTCCGCGCCCGGGCCGCCACCGCGACGGCGAACACCACGACCCCCAGCACCGGAGCCCCGAGATGCTCGGCCCGGCTGACGTTCGGCACCAACGGCACCCCGAACCCGAGCAGATCCCCGACCCCCAGCACGATCACCACCCCGGTGACCACGGCGGCGAAGATCAGCGCGGCATCGCACAACCGCCCGAGCGCGGTCAGATAGTGCCCGGTGAGCGCGTCCTGCACGGCGCTCACGAACGTCACCGTGGGCAGCAGCCCGAGCACCCCGGCGACGACGACGGCCGGCACGACGTGCGGCGGCGCGACCCGGCTCACGGCGAGCGCGATGACGGCGGCCGGCACGGCGGCGACGGCGTACCGGTAGAACGCGGGCACCCCGTTCCGCCCCAGCCACCCGCACAGCAGCGCCCCGAGCAGCCCGGCGGTGAACGCGCAGAGCAGCGACCTCGGCCCGCCCCCGAAGACGACGGCGGCCCCGGCGGCGACGAGCCCGGTCTGCACCGGCACCCGCCAGAACGCCCACCGCCCGCCGCCCGGCGGCGCGTCCAGGATCCGCGCGGTCTCGGCCCGCGCCTCGTCGAGGGTGAGTTCACGGGCGCCGATCCGCTCCACGAGACGGTGGACGCGGCCCAGGGCGCGGTAGTCGGTGCCGTACCGGCGGATCACCCGGCGGGCGTGCAGCGGCCGCAACTCGCCGGGCGCGTACCCGGACAGCACCACCTCGGAGAGGGTGACGCCCGGCTCGCAGTAACTGAGCCCGTAGGTCTCGGCGGTCACCAGCATCCCGGCGACGGCCTCCTCCGCCGAGCCGCCGTACGACAGCAGCGCGTCCCCGAGCCGGATCGCGAGATCGGCGACGCGCGCGCCGTACGCCTCCATGTCGGCGCGGCCGTCGTCGTGCAGCAGCTCACCGGAGTAGCCGTAGTTCCTGGTCGGTTCGAGGCCGCGCAGCCGGGGCAGCGCTCCCATCAGCCAGGGCGTGGTCCGGGCCTTGGTGTCGGTCGTCACAGGCATACGAATGGAGCGTAATGGACATTTAACCCATTCGGGGCAGCGGCCGGGAACGGTCCCGCGATACGGACAGGTAGCGGCGGGACGGCCGTTACGCGGCGAGCGAGCCCCCGTACCCCCAGGTCTCCGCGACCTCCCGCACCCGCGGCGACAGGCCGTCGAGGCCGAGCGGCGCGGGCGCCGGCTGGACACGGCCGGAGAGGATCTTCCCGCCGCGGTCGCCGAGGTTCGGCAGCAGCGGACCGTGCGCGTCGGCGTGGGAGCCGTAGTCGAGCATCCCGGGCTCCCAGTCCAGGCCGAGCCAGTCGGTGACGGACCGGGTGACGGCGGCCGGGTCGGCGGTCAGGTCCTCGTAGCGGACGGTGTGGGTGAGCGCCGGGTCGAGACAGCGGCGGGCCTCTTCGAGGGGGCCGAGGTACTTCAGGACGTTGCGCTCGTTCTCCGCCGTCGTCGCCGTGTTGCCCTTGCGGCGGTCGAGCGAGTCGATGATCGCCCGCGGGTGGCGCCGGAGGAAGAGGAAGCGGGCCCGCGGCCAGGCGTGCGCCAGGCGCTGCCAGGCCCAGACGTTGCCCGGGGTCTTGTCGACGACGACGTCCTTGCCGGAGCGTTCCAGTTCCAGGTGCAGCACCCGGTCCCACAGGACGTGTTCCAGCTCGGCCTTGTCCAGGTCGAGGGCGCGCAGGGCGCGGCCCGAGAAGTCGGGGGCGAGGTCCACCTCGACGCTGCGCAGGTGCAGCTCGTGCGGGGCGCGGACGCGGGAGTGGCTGTTGAGCAGCATCCGCAGCAGCGTGGAGCCCGCGCGGACCGGGGTCAGGACGAAGACGGGGCTGTCCACCAGGCGTGGCGCGGTCGGCACCGCCGCCTCCAGCGGCACGGTCCGCTTGGGCGGCCGCCGCCCGCCCGGAGCCGCCGGCTCCACCGCCCTCGGTTCCGGCGCGCTCAGCGCCTCCTTCAGCAGGCGCGCCCTGCGCCGTATCCCGGTCTTCACGGTTCCCATGGCAAAGACCCTGCCTGCCGAACTTTTACCCGGGCTGTGTGCCGCCCTTACCTTTCATGAAACTTGGCCGGGATCGTGCTCGGCGTGAACCACCCTGCTTTGCAGAGCCCCGCCTCACAGCGCCTTGAGCGCCGCCGCGGTCGCCGTCGCGAGCCGCTTCAGATGCCCCTTGGGCAGCTCGGGCGTGCGCACCACCACCGAGCGCCAGTACAGCGGGCCGGAGATCAGGTCGAGCGCGAGTTCCTCGTCGAGGCCCGCGCGCAGCTCACCCCGCTCCACGGCCGCCCGCACGATCCCGCTGGCCACGCCGTGCTGGCCCTCGCGCAGGGCCTTCTGCATCGCGTCGGCGATCTCGGGGTTGCGGGCCGCCTCCGCCTGGAGGTCGGGGATGATCTGGCCGGCCACGGGGTGGCGCAGCGCCCGGGACGTGACCCGGTACAGGAGCAGCAGGTCCTCCTGGAGGGAGCCGGTGTCGGGGGCGGGCAGCCCCTGCACCGCTATCGCGGAGACCAGGTCGAGGACGAGGTGCAGCTTGGAGCGCCAGCGGCGGTAGACGGCCGTCTTGCCGACCCCGGCGCGGCGCGCGATGCCCTCGATGGACATCCGGGCGTAGCCGACGGAGGCCAGCTCCTCGAAGACGGCGGCGCGGATCGCGTCCGTCACGTCCTCGCGCAGCACGGCGGCCCCGGCCGGGGCACGGCGACGCGTCGGCTTGGCCTTCTCATGGGCTGGGTCGGCGTTGGTCGTCATATGGCAAAGCATAGGCGCGTAACGACGAAACGGTTGCGTTGCGACGTGGATCCGCCCTATCGTCATCGCCATCACGTGACGACGATACGGACCCGTCCCGACGTAAACGGGAGGTGAACGCCCGTCGTCGTCCCTTCACCGAAGCCATCGAAGAAAGCAGCGGACGTGAGCCAGGTCCTGGACACACCTCCCACGCCGGCACCCCCGGCCGCCGCCGGCGAGGACGCCGCGGCCCTCGCCGCGCGGTACGGGCTGAGCGTCAGCGGCGCCCGCCCCACCCTGCCCGCGTACGTGCGGCAGCTGTGGGCGCGGCGGCACTTCATCACCGCCTTCGCCACCGCCAAGCTGACCTCGCAGTACAGCAGGTCGAGCCTGGGCCAGCTGTGGCAGGTGCTGACCCCGCTCCTCAACGCCGCGGTCTACTACTTCATCTTCGGCGTCATCCTGAAGACCTCCCGGGGCGTCCCGGACTACATCCCGTTCCTGGTGACCGGGGTGTTCATCTGGACCTACACCCAGAGCTCGGTGATGTCCGGGGTGCGGGCGATCTCCGGCAGCATGGGCCTGGTGCGCGCCCTGCACTTCCCGCGCGCCTCGCTGCCGCTGTCGTACTGCCTCCAGCAGCTCCAGCAGCTGCTGTTCTCGATGGTCGCGCTGATCCTGATCCTGCTCGCCTTCGGCGTCCCGCCCGGCCCGTCCTGGCTCCTGGCGCTGCCCGCCCTGGCCCTCCAGTCGGTCTTCAACGCGGGCCTGGCCCTGGTCATGGCGCGGCTCGGCGCCCGCACCCCCGACCTCAACCAGCTGATGCCGTTCGTCCTGCGCGTGTGGATGTACCTGTCCGGCGTGATGTTCAGCCTCAGCGACAAGCTGCCGAAGACCGACCTCCCGGTGGTCGTCCAGCAGGCCGTGCAGCTCAATCCGGTCGCGGTCTACATCGACCTGATGCGCTTCGCCCTGATCGACAGCTTCACCGCGGACAATCTTCCGCCGCACATCTGGCCCTTCGCCGTGTTCTGGGCCCTGCTCGCCGGCGTCGGCGGGTTCATCTACTTCTGGAAGGCAGAGGAGACGTACGGCCGTGACTGACACGCAGACCGCCCCCCGAGCGGAGACCGCGCAGATCCAGGACGAGCGCGTCCCCACCGTCATCGTCGACGGCGTCGACATCGTCTACCGGGTCAACGGCACCGGCGCGGGCCGCGGCACCGCGACCGCCGCCCTCAGCCGCATCCTGCGCGGCCGCAAGAAGGTCGAGCGGCGCGCGGGCGTCCGCAAGGTGCACGCCGTGCGGAACGTGTCGTTCACCGCCTACCGCGGCGAGGCCATCGGCCTGATCGGCACCAACGGCTCGGGCAAGTCGACCCTGCTCAAGGCGGTCGCCGGACTGCTGCCCACGGAGAACGGCCGGATCTTCACCGACGGCCAGCCCTCCCTGCTCGGCGTGAACGCCGCGCTGATGAACGACCTCACCGGCGAGCGCAACGTCAAGCTCGGCGGCCTCGCCATGGGCATGAGCCGCGAGCAGGTCCGCGACCGCTACGACGAGATCGTCGACTTCTCCGGCATCAACGACAAGGGCGACTTCATCACCCTGCCGATGCGCACGTACTCGTCGGGCATGGGCGCGCGGCTCCGCTTCTCCATCGCCGTCGCCAAGGAGCACGACGTCCTCCTCGTCGACGAGGCCCTGGCCACGGGCGACCGTTCCTTCCAGAAGCGCTCCGAGCAGCGGATCAAGGAGCTGCGCGAGCGCGCGGGCACCGTCTTCCTGGTGAGCCACAGCAACAAGTCGATCCGGGACACCTGCGACCGGGTGCTCTGGCTGGAGCGCGGCGAGCTGCGGATGGACGGGCCGACGGAGGAGGTCCTCGCGGCGTACGAGGCGTTCACCAACCCGGCCAAGAAGCCCAAGAGCCCCGCCGCCGGAAAGAACGTCACAAAGGGAACCTGAGCCCCGCCGGCCCGCCTCTTCCCCCATGAGGCCCAGTCGAGACACAACTGCGCTTACCCTTTTGTCCGCTTAGTGCAAATATGACTCAGGGGCGGTGGCCAGAAGAGGACGAAAAGACGCGAGGAGTCCCTGTGCAGATAACCCGGACCGGCGAGCCGTTGCTCAGCATCATCGTGTACGGGCGTGATGTGCAGGGACTGCTCGGCGTCTGCCTCGACAGCGTGGCCGCCCAGCTCCCGCCGGAGGCCGAGCTGGTGACGGCGGCCGTCGGGGACGACGCGCAGGACGTGGCGGTCCGGTCCGGCGGCACGGTCCTGCCGCTGCCCGGGGACACCGACGACGCGGCGGCGCGCGCCGCGGGCGCCGAGCGGGCACGCGGCACCTGGCTGTGGTTCCTGCCCGCCAAGGACCGGCTGCCCGCGGGCGCGGTGCGGACGCTGCTCGACCGGCTCGCCGAAGTGCCGGAGACCGTCGACGTGGTGGTCGCCGACCATGTCCGTACGACCTGGCGCGGCACCGGCGCGTCCGGCGCCGACGCCGGCCGGCTCGCCCGGGTGGCCCGCCGCGACGTCACCCTCGACCAGGCACCCGACCTGCTCCGGGTCACCCCGCTGCTCGTCAAGCGGGCCCTGCGCGCCGACTTCTGGCGCGCCCACGAGGCCGAACTCGCCGACCCGGACGAGATGTTCGCCTCCCGCGCCGCCCTCGCCCTCGCCGACCGGATCGCCTGCCTGGACCAAGTGGTCGTGGAGGTAAGGGAGTTGCGGCGCGAGAGCCTGCCCCCGGTGACCGCCGAGCGGCGCTACGGACTCGTCGAGAGCTACGACCGGCTCCAGCGGCTGCTGCACCGGCGGGACTCCGCACCCCGGCCGCGCGCGGTCCTGTACGACCTGATGGCCACCGAGACGATGCGGGTGGTGGCGCGCGAGTCGATGCCGGACGCGGTGGCCCGGGAGTTCTTCCACCGCGCCTCTGCGGCGGCCGTGCGCTGGAAGCCCGCGGGACACCGGCGCCCCGGCGGTATGGAGGGCATCCGGCGCAGACTGCTCGAAGAGGACGCGTACACCAAGTACCGCGCGTTCCAGGCGGCCAACCAGCGGCGGCGCGGCCTGCGCACGACCCTGCACGTCCGCAAGAAGCAGCTGGGCGCCAAGGTCCTCGACCACCACTACCAGAAGGCCCTGCGCGAGCCGGTCGACCAGGACCTGGCCGTCTTCTCCGCCTACTGGGACCGCGGAGTCGCCTGCAACCCGGCCGCGATCGCCGCGAAGCTCGGCGAACTCGCCCCGCACATCCGCCCGGTGTGGGTGGTGTCGAAGGCGGCCGAGCCGCTCGTCCCGCCCGGCACCGACCACATCGTGCCCGGCACCCGCCGCTACTGGGAGACGCTGGCCCGCGCCCGCTACCTCACCAACAACGTCAACTTCCCGAACGCCGTGGTCAAGCGCCCCGGCGCGATCCACCTCCAGACCCACCACGGCACCCCGCTGAAGAAGATGGGCCTGGACCAGCGCGCGTACCCGACGGCCTCCCGGGGCCTCGACTTCGACGCGCTGCTCGCCCGCGTCGACAAGTGGGACTACAGCGTCAGCGCGAACAGTCACTCCACGCGGATGTGGGAGCACGCCTACCCGTCGCACTTCGTCTCCCTGGACCACGGCTATCCGCGCAACGACGTGTACTACCGGGCGACGGCCGCCGACATCCGCGCCGTCCGCGACCGCCTCGGCATCGCCCCGGGCCGCCGCGCCGTCCTGTACGCGCCGACCCACCGCGACTACGAGGCGAGCTGGACCCCGCGCCTGGACCTCGCCGCCCTCTCCGAGCGGCTCGGCGACGACACGGTCCTGCTCGTGCGCGGCCACTACTTCTACGGCGGCGGCGCCTCCCCGCTGGCGGGCCTGCGCCGCACCGGCCGCGTCATCGACGTATCGGCGTACGACCCGGTGGAGGAGCTGGCGCTGGCCGCGGACGCGCTCGTCACGGACTACTCCTCCATCATGTTCGACTACGCCAACCTGGACCGGCCGATCATCAGCTTCGCCGACGACTGGGAGACGTACGCCCGCACCCGCGGCACCTACTTCGACCTGCTCGCCGAGCCGCCGGGCCATGTGGCGCGCACCGAGGAGGACCTGACGGAGATCCTCGCGACGGACGCCTGGCGCGACGAGGCGTCGGCGAAGGTGCGCACCGCCTTCCGGCGCAGGTTCTGCGAGTTCGACGACGGGCGGGCCGCCGAGCGCGTCGTGCGCCGCGTCTTCCTGGGCGAGCCGGAGGAGAGCCTGCCGCCGGTGCTCCCCCTGGAGTCCCGCACCCCCGCTCCCACGCCCGAGGAGGCGACCGGCTGATGCCCGCGCAGACCCCCGACGTGACCGTCACGGTGATCGTCTTCAACGACGCCGAGCGGCTGCCGCGCGCCGTCGCCTCGCTCCAGGCGCAGACGCACCACAACATCGAGATCGTCATCAGCGACGACCACTCCACGGACCGCACGCCCGAGGTGGCCCGGGAGCTGGCCGCGCAGGACGACCGCATCACGTATCTGCGGCTGCCCGAGAACAGCGGCGGCTGCTCCGCCCCGCGCAACCGCGCCCTCGGCATCGCCCGCGCCCCGTACCTGATGTTCCTCGACAGCGACGACGAACTCCCGCCGCGCGCCGTGGAGTCGCTGCTCGCCGCCCACCGCGAGAACCCGGCGATCGACTTCGCCATGGGCGCGGTGCAGCGGATCAGGGTCGACACGGGCCACCGCTCGGTCTGGATGCCGCACCTGGTCGCCGAGCGCCGCACGGTCCCCGGCATCGAGGCCGAACCGGCCCTGCTCTTCGAGCACCTGTCGACGAGCAAGATGTACGCGCGAGCCTTCCTCGACCGCCACGAGCTGCGGTTCCCCGAGGGCATCCACTACGAGGACCAGCTGTTCTCGGCGCAGGCGTACGGCCTGGCGAGATCCTTCACCGTCGTCCCCGACCTCGTCTACCGCTGGTACATCGCGCCGTACGCGGCCGAGTCCGCCGCCTCCATCTCCAACCAGCGGCACAAGCTGGCCAACGTCCGCGACCGGGTCCACGTCCAGACGCTCATCGACGGCTTCCTGGAGGAGGGCGGCTTCAGCGAGGCGGTGCGCGAGGCCAAGGACTACAAGTTCCTCAAGCACGACTTCCGGATGTACGCGGGTGATCTGCCCTACCGGGCCGACGACTGGCTGGAGGGGTTCGCCGCGCTCGTGAACCCGTACCTCGCCGGTCTGGCGCCCGGCGCCTACGAGCGGCTGCCGCGCGCGGAGCGCGTCGTGCTCCAGCTGGTCCGCGACGGCCGCCTCGACGAGGCCCGGCTCGCCGCACGCGGCCTCGGCCACGGGGTCGCCCCGCGCGAGGCGGTCACCGACGAAGCGGGCAGCCTCTACTGGGGCTCCACGCTCCCCGAGACACCCGAGGCCCGCCGCGAGCTGGCCCTCGACGACCTGGCCCTGGACACCCGGCCGTTCCCCGGCGCCCAGTTCCGGCACGAGATCGTCTCGGTGCGGCGGGGTCCGGGCCCGGCCTCGCTCGCCCTGCACATCCGCACCCACGACCCGGCGCTGCGCCTCCCGGTCGGCCCGCAGGTCGCCGCCCTGCTGCTCTCCCCCGGGCGGCGCCGCACCACGGTCCGCTTCCGGCTCGACCCGGTGCGGCCCGGCGTCTTCGAGGGCCGCGTCGACCTGGACCTGACGCAGGTCCCGCTGCCCGCCCAGGGCTTCGACGGCACCCGCCACCCGCTCCTCCAGCTCCAGGCGCCGGGCGGACTGCGCAACACGGGGCTGCTGCTCGCCCCGCTGGACTTCCCGTCGTTCACGTCCGACTTCCACCACCACCGGGTGACGGTGGAGCCGGAGGGGCGCGGCGCCGGACGGCTCCAGGTGCGGTGGGCGGCGACCGGGATGACGGCCCGGATCGTGCGCCCGGTGGCCCGCCGGGTGGGCCGCAACCAGGTGACGCGCCGGGTGCGGCGGGCCGCGCGCCTGGTGTCCGCCCTCACCCGCTGAGGCGCACCCGGTACAGCTGCTGTCCCCGGGGACCGACGGCCACCCGCTCCAGGGCCGGGTCCCCGGCCCGCAGCCCGCCGTCGCTGCGGTAGGCGACGACCCACTCGACGCCGTACCGGCGCAGCACCCCGAGCCGGCCGGACCGCGGGGTCCCGGCCGCGAAGTACGTCCGTACGGCCTTCTCCCGCGCCTGTTCGTCGTCGAGGAAGAAGTCCGGGTAGCCGGGGGCGACCGTGTAGGGCCCGTAGGCGGGAATCTGGCGGGCCGGGAACGTCTTGGCCAGCACCACGTCCCCGTACGCCACCCAGGGCGTGATCCAGTGATAACCGCCCCACGGCTCGCGGTACTTGGCCGCCACGGGTGACGGCAGCACCGAGCGCGGCAGCACATAGCCGAGCGTCCCCGACTGGGTCCACGCCCCCAGCAGCAGCGCCGCCGTCACCGCCCAGCCGAGGCCGAGCCGCACCGCCCTGCGGTGCGCGCCCAACACTTCGAGGGCGGCCGCGACCTGCGCGGGGATCAGGACGGCCGGCAGCACCCGGCCCCAGGACCAGTGGCCGGTGAGCCCGCCGGCCGCGAACACGGCGAGACCCGCGAGGCAGAACAGGACCAGCGGGTCGCGCCGGTCGCGCCGCCACCGCAGGACGAGCGCCGCGCCGCCGACGAGCGCCACCAGCCACAGCCGGGCGGGCAGGTCCCGGTAGAGCGCGCGGTGGATGGCCTCCAGGTTCTCGCCCGCGCCGAACAGCGCGAAGAACGAGTAGTACGGCCACAGCGCGATCAGCAGGAGCCCCGTCGCGAGCCCGCCCGCGAGCCGCAGCCAGTGCGCGAGGTCCGGCCACGGGCGCGCGCCGAGGACCATGGCGAGGGCGCCGAGCGAGGCGACGACGCCGGTGAACTGGTGGCTCAGCAGGATCACCGCCCACAGCACCCCGGCACCCAGGAAGTGCGCCCACGAGGTGGCCCGGCGCAGCAGCGCCCACAGCCAGAACGAGGCGCCGAGCGCGAACGTGCTCGGGTAGGCGACGCACAGGGCGAGGGAGTTGAGGCCGGGGTAGCCGCTCCAGTTGAACAGCGTCGTGCCCCACAGCAGCACCAGGCAGAGCAGGACGAGCCCCGCGACGGCCGCCCGCCGCCCCCGCCCGGCCGCGCGCTGGAGGAACGTACCCGTGAACGCCCACACCCCGCCGGCCAGCACCGCGAGGGAGACGACCGCGCCGACGCGCAGCACGACGAAGACGCCGAGCCCGGTCACCTTCGCGACGCAGCCGAGCAGCAGGGTCCAGGGGCTGTAGTAAGGGCTGTCGGCGTCGGCCGCGACGAGCGGGTCGCCGGGGTCGAGCAGGTCGTGGCGGAGCCGCTCGACGGTGGCGGCGTGGATGCCGAGGTCGCCCGCCCAGGGCAGCCGCACCACGACGGCGAGCAGCAGCACGAGCACGCCGCAGGCCGCGGCACCGGCCGCGATGCGGGCGGGCGCCGCGGTCAGCGGGCCCTCGCGCGCGGCCTCCGCAGCGGTCAACGGGCCCTCGCGCGCAGCTTCCACGGCATCGCCACCGACTCCAGCTGCACCATCAGGTTCATCTTCGACTCGCCGACGGTGCGGTCCTCGAAGTGGATGGGGACCTCGACGATCCCGTGGCCGCGGCGCAGCGCCCGGTACTTCATCTCGACCTGGAAGCTGTACCCGGCGCTGTCGACGGAGGCCAGGTCGATGGCGCGCAGGGTGTCCTCGCGCCACAGGTTGAAGCCGCCGGTGATGTCGCGGACCCGGGTGCCGAGGATGGTGCCCGCGTAGGCGTTGGCCCAGCGGGAGAGCAGCCTGCGGTGCGCGCCCCACGCGTCGGAGAGGGTGCCGCCCTGGACGTACCGGCTGCCGATGGTGACCCCGGCGCCGGTGGCGAGCGCGACGCCCAGCATCTGCGGGACCTTCGCGACCGGGTGGCTGCCGTCGGCGTCCATCTGGAGGACGTACCGCGCGCCCTCGGCGACGGCCCGGCTCATCCCGGCCGCGTAGGCGCGGCCGAGCCCTTCCTTGCCCGCGCGGTGCAGCACGCCGATCCGGTCGGCGCCGAAGCGGCGCGCGTACTCCTCGGCGATGTCCCCGGTGCCGTCGGGGCTGGAGTCGTCGACGACGAGCAGCCGCAGCCCGGCCAGTTCGAGGTCCATCAGGGCGTCGGCCATGCCGGGCAGGTTCCCGGCCTCGTTGTACGTGGGCATCACGACGGTGAGCGGGGTCGCGGCCCAGGTGTCGGGCAGCGCGAGGGCTCGCTCCGCCGTCCGGGGCGACCTCGGCGAATCGGCTGGCTTCGACGGCATCGGCTCTCCCTGAGCGGTCATCAGACAATCGGAGTCCACTTTAGACGCAATGTCCCACATTGCCCCGAGGCGTGGCCCGGGTAGGGAGTCCATCAAGCCGGACGACGTCATGAGGCAGGCAAGAGCGCGCCAAGAACAGGGGCAGAATACGGCGGCCGCCAACTGCCTTGCGCGCAACGGCGCATGACCCGGCGTCGGACACGACGCGGGGGCGCCCCGGGCCGATGCGGCCCGGGGCGCCCCCGGTGAACGTACGGGCTACGCCCGGCGCGTCACGAGTGCGTGCGCAGCAGCGTGCGCATGGTGCGCATCGCCACCGACAGGTTCGCCAGGTCGAAGGCGTCCGAGCCCTGGATCTCCTCCAGGGTCGTGCGCGCCCGGCCCAGGATCGCCGCGTTCTTCTCCTCCCACGCCTTGAACCGCTGCTCCGGCGTGGAGCCGCCGTTGCCCACCGCGAGCACGTCGGCGGTGAGCGCCGCGTGCGCCGCGTACAGGTCCTCGCGGATCGAGGCGCGGGCCATCGACTGCCAGCGGTCGGCCCGCGGGAGCTCGATGATCCGGTCCATGAGCTGGGTGATGCCGAGCCGGTCCGCGAGGTCGTAGTACACCTCGGCGACGTCCAGCGCGTCCTTGCCCATCCGGTCCGCGATCTGCGCGATGTCCAGCGTCGGGAACGCCGACGAGAACCCGGCGACCTGCCGCGCCAGCTCCTGCGGCACCCCGGCACCGGTCAGCTCGTCGAAGATCGACTGGTACCACTCGGCGTCCGCGCCGCGCAGCATCTTCGGCAGCGCCGCCCACACCTCGGCGACACCGTCCCGGAAGAAGTCGATGGTCTCGGCGAGCTGGAGCGGCTGCGGCCGGTTGTTGAGCAGCCAGCGGGTGCCGCGCTCCACGAGCCTGCGCGAGTGCAGCCGGATCCGGGTCTGGACATCGGCGGCGACGACATTGTCGAGCGCCTCCACCGCGTCCCAGACCTCGCTCAGGCCGAAGATCTCGCGCGCGGCGAGCTGCGCCCGCACGATCTCCTCCAGCGAGGCGCCGGTCTCCTCGCGCAGCCGGTGCAGGAAGGTCGAACCACCGGTGTTCACCGTGTCGTTGACCAGGACCGTCGTGATGATCTCGCGGCGCAGCGCGTGCCCGTCGATCGCCTCGCCGTACTTCTCGCGCAGCTCCTGCGGGAAGTACGCGTGCAGCAGCCGGCGCAGGTACGCGTCGTCGGGCAGCGACGTCTGGATCAGCTCGTCGGCGGCCGTGATCTTCGTGTAGGCGAGGAGCACGGCCAGCTCGGGCTGGCTCAGGCCGCGGCCGTTGTTGAGGAGTTCCTTGATCTGCCGGTCGTTCGGCAGGAACTCCAGGCCGCGGTCGAGGTGGCCCTGCTTGCCCAGGCGGCGCATGAAGCGCTGGTGGGCGTGGAGCAGGGACGACGACTGCGCCTCGGCGTTGCCCAGCGCGGTGTTCTGCGCGTAGTTGTTGCGCAGCACCAGGTGGCCGACCTCGTCGGTCATCGCGGCGAGCAGCTTGTTGCGCTGCTTGACGGTCATGTCCCCTTCGGAGACCAGGCCGTTGAGCAGGATCTTGATGTTGACCTCGACGTCCGAGGTGTTCACGCCCGCGCTGTTGTCGATGGCGTCGGTGTTGACCTTGCCGCCGGTGCGGGCGAACTCGATACGGCCCAGCTGGGTCGCGCCGAGGTTGCCGCCCTCGCCGATGACCTTGGCGCGGACGTCCTGGCCGTCGACGCGGATCGGGTCGTTGGCCTTGTCGCCGACGTCCGTGTTCGACTCCGAGGACGCCTTGACGTACGTACCGATGCCGCCGTTCCACAGCAGGTCGACCGGCGCCTGGAGGATCGCCTTCATCAGCTCGGCCGGGGTCGTCTTGGCCTGGCCGGACTCGATGCCCAGCGCCTCGCGGATGTGGGCGTTGAGCTGGATCGACTTGGCGGAGCGCGGGAAGATGCCGCCGCCCGCCGAGATCAGCTCCTTGTCGTAGTCGGCCCAGGACGAGCGCGGCAGCTCGAACATGCGGCGGCGCTCGGCGTACGAGGTCTCCGCGTTCGGCCTCGGGTCGATGAAGATGTGCCGGTGGTCGAAGGCGGCGACCAGCCGGATGTGCTCGCTCAGCAGCATGCCGTTGCCGAACACGTCACCCGACATGTCACCGACGCCGACGACCGTGAAGTCCTCGGACTGGGTGTCGACGCCCAGCTCCCGGAAGTGCCGCTTGACGGACTCCCAGGCGCCGCGCGCGGTGATGCCCATGCCCTTGTGGTCGTACCCGGCCGAGCCGCCGGACGCGAAGGCGTCGCCGAGCCAGAAGTTGTACGACTCCGCGACCCCGTTGGCGATGTCGGAGAAGGACGCGGTGCCCTTGTCGGCCGCGACGACGAGGTAGGTGTCGTCCTCGTCGTGGCGCACGACGTCGGAGGGCGGCACGACCTCACCGGCGACCAGGTTGTCGGTGATGTCGAGCAGCGCCGAGATGAAGGTCTTGTACGACGCGATGCCCTCGGCCATCCAGGCGTCGCGGTCCACGCTCGGGTCGGGCAGCTGCTTGGCGACGAAGCCGCCCTTCGCGCCGACCGGCACGATGACGGTGTTCTTCACCATCTGCGCCTTCACCAGGCCGAGGATCTCGGTGCGGAAGTCCTCACGCCGGTCGGACCAGCGCAGACCGCCGCGGGCGACCTTGCCGAAGCGCAGGTGGACACCCTCGACGCGCGGCGAGTACACCCAGATCTCGTAGGCGGGGCGCGGCTCGGGCAGGTCGGGGATGGCCTGCGGGTCCAGCTTCATGGAGACGTACGCGTGCGGCTCGCCGTCCGTCGCGTCCTGGAAGAAGTTGGTGCGCAGGGTCGCCTTGATCACGGTGAGGAAGGACCGCAGGATCCGGTCCTCGTCGAGCGAGGCCACCTGGTCGAGCGCGCCGTCGAGCTCTTCGAGGAGCCCGTCGGTCAGCTCGGTGCCGGCCCGCTGGCGGTCCGGCGACATCCGCGCCTCGAACAGCGACACCAGCAGGCGCGTGGTGTGCACATTGGTGCGGAGGGTGTCCTCCATGTAGTCCTGGCTGAAGGTGGAGCCCGCCTGGCGCAGGTACTTGGCGTACGCGCGCAGCACCATCGCCTGCCGCCAGTTCAGCCCGGCGCCCAGCACCAGGGCGTTGAAGCCGTCGTTCTCGGCGCGCCCGGTCCAGGTCGCGGCGAACGCCTCCTGGAACCGCTCGCGGCCGTCGGCGCCCAGCTCCCCGCCGTTGCCGTTGCCCGGCTTCGGCATCCGGAGCCCGAAGTCGTAGATCCAGGCGGTCGGACGGTCGGCGCAGCGCAGCTCGTACGGGCGCTCGTCGGTCACCTCGACGCCCAGGCGCTGCAGCACCGGCAGGACGGCGGAGAGCGAGACCGGCGAACCGGTCCGGTAGATCTTGAAGCGGCGCTCGCCGGGGGCGGCGCCCACGGGCTCGTACAGCGAGAGCGCGAAGTCCTTGCCCTCGCGGTCGCCGTGGCTGAGCTGCTCCAGGTGGACCAGGTCGGCGACGGCGGCGCGCGGCGAGTGGTCCGCCTTGTAGCCCTCGGGGAACGCCTGGCCGTAGCGGCGCAGCAGTTCGGCGGCGCGCTCCTCGCCGCACTCCGCGTTCAGCGCCTCGGCGAAGCCGTCGGCCCAGGAGCGGGCGGCCTCGACCAGGCGGGCCTCGATGCGGTCGGAGTCGGCGTCGGTGAGCGCGGGCAGCTCGGTGCCGGGCGCGACGCGGACGACGAAGTGCAGCCGGGAGAGGATCGACTCGGTGTTCCAGGCGGTGAAGTCGACGCTGGTACCGGCCAGCTCCTCCTTGAGGATGTCGATGATCCGCAGCCGGACGCCGGTGGTGTACCGGTCGCGCGGCAGGTAGACGAGGGCCGAGTAGTAGCGCCCGTACTCGTCCTTGCGCAGGTACAGCCGGAGCCGGCGCCGTTCCTGGAGGTACAGCACCGACGTGACGATGGACCGCAGCTCGTCGGCCGGGGTCTGGAACAGCTCGTCGCGCGGGTACGTCTCCAGGATCTGGAGCAGGTCGCGGCCGTCGTGGCTGTTGGGCGAGAAGCCCGCGCCCTTGAGGACCTCGGCGACCTTGCGGCGGATGACGGGGACGCGGCGGACGGACTCGGTGTACGCGGCGGAGGAGAACAGGCCGAGGAAGCGGCGCTCGCCGACCACGTTCCCCTTCTCGTCGAACTTCTTCACGCCGACGTAGTCGAGGTAGGACGGCCGGTGCACGGTGGCGCGGCTGTTGGCCTTGGTCAGCACCAGCAGGCGGTGCTCGCGGGCCTTGGCGCGGGCGTCGTCGGGCAGCCGGTTGAAGGACGGCGACACCGGGTGGTGGTCGTCGCCGTCGTGCTGCGGGTCGGCGCGCAGGATGCCGAGGCCGGTGCCCGGGACGGCGGCGAGCGAGTCGTCGTCGGTGAGCGTGTACTCGCGGAAGCCCAGGAAGGTGAAGTGGTCGGCGGAGAGCCAGCGCAGCAGCTCGCGGGCCTCCTCGACCTCCTGGTCGCGCAGGTCGCCCGCGGTGGGCTCGCCCGGCAGCTCGTCGGCGATGCGCAGCGCCGCGTCGCGCATCTTCTCCCAGTCCTCGACGCACTCCCGCACGTCGGACAGGACCCGGAGCAGGTCGGTGGTGATCTGCTTGAGGTCGGCGCGGTCGGTCTCGCGGTCCATCTCGACGTGGATCCACGACTCGGTGAGCACGTCGTGGCCCTCGGCGGGGGTCCCGGCGGGGAGCACTTCGAGCAGCTTGCCGGCGACGTCGCGCCGCACGACGACCTGCGGGTGGATGACGACGTGGATGCCCCGGCCCTGCCGCGACAGCTCATTGGTCACGGAGTCCACGAGGAACGGCATGTCGTCGGTGACGACCTCGACGACGGAGTGGCTGCACGTCCAGCCGTTCTCCTCGACCGTCGGGGTGTGCACTCTTACGTTCGCGGTGCCCTGCGGCCGGTTCTCGGCGAGCCGGTAGTGCGAGTAGGCGGCTCCGAAGACGTCGACCGGGTCGCGGTCGGCGAGGTCCTCGGGCGCGGTGTGCAGGTAGTAGCGCTGGAGGAACGTGAGCACGGTGTCCTGATCGGGAGTGCTCTCGCCCGTCGGTAGGTGCCCCCCTACCGGGCTGTTCTCAGCAACCCGGGCGGCCCGTTCGAGCAGCTCGGCCTTGGCTTCGTCCAGCTTGGTCTGCATTGTCCTCTGGCTCCTGTCGCGCGCCGTTGCGTGACGTAGACATGTTTGGCTCGACGTAACGCCGCGACGCGGGGTGTCCGGTCTGCTTCGACGTTATGCCGGATTGAGAGAAGAGCGGACGGTAATGCGCCATTTTCAACGAACTGGCCATCCGCCTGAAACGATCAACGTCCGAGCGCCGGGGGCGGCCGCTGTGGCGGACCGTCTTCTCCCGGCGCGGGCAGGGGGCGACGATGCCCCCGCGAGATATCGCGCTGATCACGGGACCAGGCTATCGCTCCCGACGGGGGGCCCGTCATGAGCCGCATGTGTACAAATCCGGTGGCCGAACTTTGACACTCTGCACAGAACGGCGCCTCTTGTCAGGAGTCCCGGGCGGCGGCACGTTGGCATCGGCGGCGGATTCGGCCCGCATCACCCATGACCCACCCGGGAGCGTGTGACCGATGGCACTCAAGATCCTGATCGTGACCGGCGACGCGGCGGAGTCGCTGGAGGTCCTCTACCCGTACCAGCGGCTGACCGAGGAGGGGTACGAGGTTCACATCGCGGCGCCCACCCGCAAGAAGCTCCGCTTCGTGATCCACGACTTCGAGCCCGGCTTCGACACGTACACGGAGAAGCCCGGATACACCTGGCCGGCCGATCTGGCCTTCGCCGAGGTCGACCCGGGCCAGTACGCCGCCCTGGTGATCCCGGGCGGCCGGGCACCGGAGTACCTGCGCGGCGACGCCGAGCTGCGCAAGATCGTCAAGGCGTTCTTCGACACCGACAAGCCGGTCGCCCAGATCTGTCACGGCCCGCTCCTGACGGCGGCGGTGGACGGACTGCGCGGCCGGCGCGTCACGGCGTACCCGGCGCTGGAGCTCGACATGCAGGCGGCGGGCGCCACGTTCCAGGACTCCGAGGCGGTCGTCGACGGCACCCTCGTGTCGTCCCGCGCCTGGCCGGACCACGCGGCCTGGATGCGCGAGTTCCTGACGGTGCTGCGGGCGAAGGCCCCGGTGATCTGACCTCTGTGCGGTGGCTGCCCCGCCGACGAGGGCAGCCACCGAGGTGTGCCGCGCTCCGGGCGCCACGACGGAGAGTCGTTGCCACGACAGCCGTGGGGAGTTGACCATTACTGCCCGACGCTCCACCGCACCGCTTCCTCCCGGAACCCACGGCACACCCTCAGCTAACCCGCAGCCACCGGTCGACGGCATCGGTATCGCGGGAGAGCGGTATACGCATGTACGGGGTCGGGCTCGATCTCCGTATACCTAGAGCGGGCGGGGGGAGGCTGCGCGAAGCGCATGCCTCAGGGGCGCGGGGAACTGCGCGAGAAGAGGCCACCGGGCCGCACCCGACAAAGCACCTCTCCCCCTCAGCCCCCCGAACGCTCGACCCGCTCCCCGCCGGCGGCGATGGCCGCCACCTCGGTCCGCGACCCCACCCCCAACTTCGCCAAAATATGCTCCACATGCGCATCGGCGGTCCGCTTGGAGATCACCAGCTGCTCCGCGATCTCCCGATTGGACAACCCCTGCGCCACCAGCGCGGCCACCTCCCGCTCCCGCCGCGTCAGGGCGTCCACCCCGGCCCCCCGCGCCGCGGGCACCCGGTCCCCGGGCACATCGGCTCCCTCGCGCACGGCGGCCAGCACCTGCGCCCCGGACAGCCGCGCCCCGACGGCGTGCCACCGCTCGTAGTCGGCGTCGCCCAGCGCCCGCCGCAGCCCGGCCCGCACGGCCTCCTGCTCGTCGAAGAGCGACGGCAGCATGCCGACGGGGTCACCGCCGCCGAGCCGCCGCGCGTTCTCCGCGTACCCGAGCAGCCAGGCCGCCCGCACCGGCCGGTCCTCGGCCGACGCGGACCAGGCGAGCATCAGGCAGCACATCGCGGCGACCAGGATCTCGTCGATCTCGGCGGCGGCCTCCAGGGCCCGCCCCAGCAGCCCGAGGGCCTCCTCGCGCTCCCCGGAGAGCCACAGCAGCAGCCCCTGCACGGTGAGCGTCGAGGCGTACATCTGCCGCTCCCCGGTGCCCTCCAGATAGGCGAGCCCGGTACGGCACCACTCCAGCGCGGCCTCCGTGTCGCCGAGCACGCCGAGCACCAGCGCGCCCTCGTAGTGGATGACGGCGGTGCCGAGCCCGTCGCCGCGCGCCAGGATCCGCCGCCGGGCGTCCTCCAGGCCGGTCAGCCCGTCCGGCTCCCCGCACAGCGCGCCGAGACCGCCGAGGTACGCCTCGCAGAACAGCTCCACGCGGTCCTCACCGGCGTCGCGGGCGGCCCGGAGCGCGCGGTGGAACTGTTCGAGCGCACTGGGCAGGTCGCCGGTCCACACCGAGAACAGGGCGATCATGAACCGGCCCCAGGCCTGCTCCTCGCTCGCCTCACCCGCCTCGCTTGCCTCGCCCGCCTCGTCCGCCTCGCCGTCCTCGTCGACGAGCGCGAGCCCCTTCTCGATCCAGTACCGCCCCTCGGAGAGCGCGCCGAGCGCCCGCCAGTACGGCCCGAGCAGCGAGGCCAGCCACAGCCCCCGCGGGGCGAGCTCGGCAGAGCTGTACGCGTACTCCAGCGCGCACCGCACATCGGCGCTCTCGGTGCGCAGCGCCCGGTGCAGGACGGGCTGCGCCGGGGTCAGGAACTCGTCCCAGTAGCGCTGCCCCAGCTCCTGGTAGTACGCGAAGTGCCGGGCCCGCACGGCGTCCGCGCCGCCGGACTCCACCAGCCATTCGGCGCCGTACTCGCGGATGGTGTCGAGCAGCCGGTACCGGCTGCCGTCGACTCCGAGCCGCTGCACGACGGACTTGTCGACGAGCCCGATGAGGCATTCCAGCACCTCGCCGCGGGACAACTCGCCGCCCGCGCAGACATGCTCGGCGGCCCGCAGCTCGAAGGACCCGGCGAAGACCGAGAGGCGTGCCCAGAGCAGCCGCTCGCGCGGGGTGCACAGCTCGTGGGACCAGCCGATGGCCGTACGGAGCGTCTGGTGGCGGGTCAGCGCGGTCCGCCGGCCCCCGGTCAGCACCTCGAACCGCTGCCCGAGCCGCTCCACCAACTGCTCCAGGGAGACGGCCCGCAGCCGCACCGCGGCCAGCTCCAGGGCCAGCGGAATCCCGTCCAGCCTCCGCGCCAGAGCCGTCAGTTGCTCCCGGTTGCCGTCGTGCACGGCGAACCCGGGGACCACCGCGGCGGCCCGCTGCACGAACAGCTCCAGGGCGTCGTCCGGCTCCAGCGGCGCGATGGGCACGCAGTGCTCGCCGGGCACGTCGAGCGGCTGCCTGCTGGTGGCGAGCACCTGCACCCCGGCCACCTCCCGCAGCAGCACATCGGCGAGCATGGCGCACGCGTCGACGAGGTGCTCGCACGTGTCGAGGACGACGAGCATCCGCCGCCCCTGCAGATGGGCGACGACCGCGTCCAACGGCTCCATCCCCACCTGCTCGGGCAGTTCGAGCACCGCGGCGAGCGTCACCGGAATCAGCTCGGGATCACGCAGCGCGCTCAGCTCGACGAGCGCCACCCCGTCGGCAAACCCGGCGGCCAGCTCGGCCGCACCCCGCAACGCCGTACGGCTCTTGCCCACGCCCCCGGGCCCCACGAGCGTCACGAGCCTGGCCCCGGCGATCGCACCCCGCACCTGCGCGAGCTCCGCGGCCCTCCCGACAAAGGGAGTCACCTCAACCGGAAGCTGACCCCCGCGCCGCTGCCCAAACCCGAAGCCCATGCCCCGCTCCCCCCGCTGTCGCCCACCACACACCAAGCGTACGCACTCAAAAGCGGAGCGTGAGCGAAAGCCGACGAAGCCGCACGCAGCGCATGCTTCGGGGGCGCGGTACCCAGGGGCGCGGGGAACTGCGCGAGAAGCGGCCACCGGCCGGCACCTGGCGACGAACCGCACGGGGCAGACGCAGATCTGTCAGGGGCGCGGGAAACGGCGCAAACCCCAGGGGACGGCCACCCGGACCCGGCTACCCCGCGGAAGCGACCCGCACGGCCTCCGCCAGCGAATCCACCACAGGCGCACCGACCCCCTCCAGGCTGGCCCGCCCGTGCGACCCCCCGGTATACAGCACGGCCCGCGCCCCGGCGGCCAGCGCCGCCACGGCGTCATCAGCCGCGTCCCCGATGACGACGACCTGCTCGGGCGCGATCCCGGACGACCTTTCGAGCGCCCCCAGATGCCGCACCATGTGCTCGGCCTTGCTCCCCCCGGACGGCCCCACCCGCCCCTCCACCCGCACAAAACGCTCCGAGATCCCGAACTGCCGCACCAACGGCACCAGTTCCTCATGCCCGTACATGCTGAGAATGGACTGGCTGCGCCCGGCGTCCTGCCACCCGGCGAGCAGCGGCTCCACCCCCTCGGCGAGCCGGCAGGCCGCGGAGTGGTGCGTGTAGTGCCGGTGGAAGACCTCGTCCATGACGTTCCACTCGGTCTCGGTGGGCAGCCGGCCCATCAGCCGCTGGTAGAACTTCGGGATCGGTACGCAGTACAGCGCCCGGTACCGCTCCAGCGTGATCGGCGCGAGCCCCAGCTCGGCGAACGCGGCGTTGGTGGCGTGGATGACGGCGTCGATGTCGTGGAACAGCGTCCCGTTCCAGTCCCAGACGATGTGTCCCGCGGGCGGACCGAACGAGCCCGCGGCTATCTGCTTCCCCATACGGGAAACGTACCCCGCGCGCACCGCCCCCGACTCAGTCGCCCTGACCGACCAGGTTCGGGATCTCCTGCGTCGCGAACCACAGCAGCTCGTGGTCCTCGGCGCCGTCCACGACGAACTGGGCGTCGTCGTCGCCGTGATCGGCCGCGCCCAGCGCGTCGGCGGCGGCCGCGACATCGGCCTCCGCGTCGTCGGCGTCCACGTGCACGGCGGCGGCCTTGGCCAGCGGTACGACCTCGCGCACGGTGACCTCACCGAGGGAGGTCGGGTCGAGCCCCCGGTCGGGATCGGCGACGGCGGCCCGGTCCGCGACGTCCACGGCGACGACGACCCGGCGCCGCGCGGCGTCCGGCTCCCCCGCGAGCAGCCGCAGGGAGGCGAGCCCCGCCCGGTTCAGGGCGGCGTACTCCAGCTCCTCGATGTCGTCCGACAGGTACCACTCGCGCAGCGCGGGCGTGACGGCGTAGGCGGTGAGCGGCGCGGGTCCCAGCTCGCCCGCCTGGTACGCCTGAGCGAGTCGCGGCAGGGAGAGAGGTACGTACACGCGCATGACGGTCCGCTTTCGTAGTCGTCGGTGATCGTCCCGGAGGCTTTCAGGATACGTGCGGGAGTCCCCCTTCGGGCTGCCGCCCACCTCGCACCCCGCTGTCACCCCCGGCTCCACCGTTCACCCGGCCCCACCCCGGCAGCACGGGCCCGGCGCACCCCGCCGTCACCCGGATAAGTGAATCCCCGGCCGCCCTCCACCGCGCTCCGCCGTCCCTTGCGGGGTCACTCCCCGACCTCGTAAAAGGTGATCACGAAGAGTTACTGACCGGTACCTATCCGGAGGCGACGTGCAGAAGGTGCTTTCCAGGCGAGGCCCCCGACGGACCAGCCGTCCTCCCGGGCGCAGGGACACCCGGCGGCCCGCGACGCCCCGGGTGCGGCCGCAGGCGCCGCCGCACCCCGCCGAACACTTCACGGACCTGCTCCTGCTGGTCCTGACCGGCCACCGCCCCGCGGTCTGGTTCGCCCGGCACACCCGGGGCCACGCCTTCGAGGACCTGCTCTGGCTCCTGGCCCACCGCCCGCTGGCCCGCACGGGCCCCCGGGCGCGGGTCCACGACATCGGCCACTACGAGCCCGACTCGGGCGTCTACGAGGTCTTCGCCCGCATCACGGTGGGCCCGCGCCTGCACGCCCTCGCCTTCCGCCTGACCCGCGCCGAGGACCTCCGCTGGCGCTGCACGGCGGTGGACCTGGACGGCCGGACCCCACGGGAGACGGAAGCCCCGTGACGCCGAAGGGCCGGGCACCCCGAGGTGCCCGGCCCTTCGTACCAGCGACGTCACTTCTTGCGACGGCGCCCCTTCTGCTGCTTGCGGCGCTCGGCCCGCGTCAGACCGTCGGCCGCGGAGCGGGTGGGACCGCCCTCGGTGACGAAGTCACCCTCGTCGACCCCGCCCTCGGCGTTCGGCGCCTGGAAGTGCAGCCGGTCGGGCCGCTGCGGAGCGTCGAGCCCCTTGGCCCGGATCTCCGGACGGACCTGAGCCGGAACCGCGTCCTCCTTGTCGAGGGACGTGGTGGGCTCGGCGTCCTCCACCGGGACCTCCTCGACCTGCTGCTCGACCTGGACCTCCAGGTTGAACAGATAGCCGACGGACTCCTCCTTGATGCCCTCCATCATGGCGGTGAACATGTCGAAGCCCTCGCGCTGGTACTCGACCAGCGGGTCCTTCTGCGCCATGGCGCGCAGGCCGATGCCCTCCTGGAGGTAGTCCATCTCGTAGAGGTGCTCGCGCCACTTGCGGTCCAGCACGCTGAGCACCACACGGCGCTCCAGCTCACGCATGATCTCGGAGCCGAGCTGCTCCTCGCGCTCCTCGTACTGCGCGTGGATGTCGTCCTTGACGGCGTCGGCGATGAACTCGGCGGTCAGCCCGGCACGGTCGCCGGCCTCGTCCTCCAGCTCCTCCACCGTCACCTTGATCGGGTAGAGCTGCTTGAAGGCGCCCCACAGCCGGTCGAGGTCCCAGTCCTCGGCGAAGCCCTCGGCGGTCTCGGCGCCGATGTACTCGTCGATGGTGTCGTCCATGAAGTGCACGACCTGCTCCTGAAGGTCCTCGCCCTCCAGGACGCGGCGGCGCTCGCCGTAGATGACCTCGCGCTGGCGGTTGAGCACCTCGTCGTACTTCAGGACGTTCTTACGCGTCTCGAAGTTCTGCTGCTCGACCTGCGACTGGGCGGAGGCGATGGCCCGCGTGACCATCTTGTTCTCGATCGGGACGTCGTCCGGCACGTTCGCCATCGACATCACGCGCTCGACCATCTGCGCCTTGAACAGGCGCATGAGGTCGTCACCGAGCGACAGGTAGAAGCGGGACTCGCCCGGGTCGCCCTGCCGGCCGGAACGACCGCGCAGCTGGTTGTCGATACGGCGCGACTCGTGCCGCTCGGTACCGAGGACGTACAGCCCGCCGAGGTCCTTGACCTCCTCGAACTCCGTCTTGACGGCCAGCTCGGCCTTCTCCAGGGCGTCGGGCAGCGCCGCGGCCCACTCCTCGACGTGCTCGACCGGGTCGAGGCCCGCCTGGCGCAGCTCGGCCTCGGCGAGGTCGTCGGGGTTGCCGCCGAGCTTGATGTCGGTGCCACGGCCGGCCATGTTCGTGGCGACCGTGACGGCGCCCTTGCGGCCGGCCTGCGCGACGATCGTGGCCTCACGGTCGTGCTGCTTGGCGTTCAGCACCTCGTGCTGGATGCCGCGCTTGGAGAGCTGCTGCGAGAGGTACTCGGACTTCTCGACCGACGTCGTACCGACGAGGATCGGCTGGCCCTTCTCGTGCTTCTCCGCGATGTCGTCGACGACCGCGTCGAACTTGGCGACCTCGGTGCGGTAGATCAGGTCGGCCTGGTCCTTGCGGACCATCGGCTTGTTCGTCGGGATCGGGACGACGCCCAGCTTGTAGATCTGGTGGAACTCGGCGGCCTCGGTCATCGCCGTACCGGTCATGCCGGAGAGCTTGTCGTAGAGGCGGAAGAAGTTCTGGAGGGTGATCGTGGCGAGGGTCTGGTTCTCGTCCTTGATGTCCACCCCTTCCTTCGCCTCGATCGCCTGGTGCATGCCCTCGTTGTAGCGGCGGCCCGCGAGGATACGGCCGGTGTGCTCGTCGACGATCATGACTTCGCCGTCGATGACGACGTAGTCCTTGTCCTTCTTGAAGAGTTCCTTGGCCTTGATGGCGTTGTTCAGGTAACCCACGAGCGGGGTGTTCACCGACTCGTACAGGTTGTCGATACCCAGCCAGTCCTCGACCTTGGAGACGCCGGGCTCGTGGATGGCGACGGTGCGCTTCTTCTCGTCGACCTCGTAGTCGCCGGTCTCCTCGATGCCCTTCATGGTGTTGCCGGCCTCGCCCTTGGTGAGGCGGGTGACCAGCTTGGCGAAGTCGCCGTACCACTTGGTGGCCTGGTCCGCCGGACCGGAGATGATCAGCGGCGTACGGGCCTCGTCGACGAGGATGGAGTCGACCTCGTCGACCACCGCGAAGTTGTGGCCGCGCTGGACGAGTTCGTCCTGGGACCACGCCATGTTGTCGCGGAGGTAGTCGAAGCCGAACTCGTTGTTCGTGCCGTAGGTGATGTCGCAGTTGTACATCTCGCGGCGCTGCGCCGGCGTCATGTTCGCCAGGATGCAGCCCACGGTGAGGCCCAGGAACTTGTGGACGCGGCCCATCATCTCGGAGTCGCGCTCGGCCAGGTAGTCGTTCACCGTGATCAGGTGGACGCCCTTGCCGGACAGCGCGTTCAGATACGTCGGCAGCGTGCCGACCAGGGTCTTGCCCTCGCCGGTCTTCATCTCGGCGACGTAGCCGAGGTGGAGGGCGGCGCCGCCCATCAGCTGCACGTCGTAGTGACGCTGGCCCAGGACGCGCCGGGCGGCCTCACGGACGGTCGCGAACGCCTCGGGGAGCAGGTCGTCGAGGGTCTCGCCGTCCTCGATGCGCTGCTTGTACTCGTCCGTGAGCGCGCGCAGCTCGGCGTCGGAGAGGCTCTCGAAGTCCTCTTCGATGGAGTTGACCTGGTCCGCGATGCGGTGCAGCTTGCGCAGGATCTTGCCTTCGCCTGCACGCATGATCTTCTGGAGGACGGACACGAGGGTTGGTCTCCTTGCCGGTCGGGCCTGGCACGGTCGGTTACTCGGGCGACAGCCTGAGCAACGGCCATCGTATGCGAGGACCCCACCGCGCCGGGAGGTCTGCCATCAGGTCCAACGCACAGGCGCCTCGGAAGGTGCCGGTATACCCCACGAAAAGTGATGGTGCGTCCTGCTCCGCCCGAGCAGAATCGGGTGATGGAACCCGTGACGCTGACCACCGCCCGTCTGCGACTGCGCACCTTCGTGCCCGCCGACGCCGACGAGGTCCACGCCGCCTGCCAGGATCCCGACATCCAGCGCTGGACCACGATTCCGTCGCCGTACGCGCGCGTGGACGCCGAATATTTCATCGACCGGGTGGTCGCGGACGGCTGGCGCAGCGACGCCGAGTACACCTTCGCGGTCCGGACCGAGGAGCACGGCCCGATCGCCGCCGCCGTCGGGCTGCACCACCCGCGCGCGGGTGCCTGGGAAGTGGGTTTCTGGACGGCCAAGGAGTTCCGCGGCCGCGGCTACATGACGGAGGCGGTCCTCGAGGTGGCCCGCTGGGCGTTCACGGACCTCGCCTGCACCCGCCTGGAATGGCGGGCCGAGGTGGGCAACAAGGGCTCGCGCACCGTCGCCGAGAAGGCCGGTTTCACCCTGGAGGGCGTCCTCCGCGCGGGCCTCCCGAACAAGGGAGTCCTCCGAGACTGCTGGGTGGCCTCCCTCCTCCCCTCGGACCTGACCCTCCCCACCCCCCTCCCCTACCTCCCGTCCCACCGCCTGTAGCAGCCCCACCCCGCCCGAGCCTTGGGCAATCTGCCACCACCCCTCTCCCACCCCGCCCACACCTTGGGCAACCTGCCACCACCCCTCTCCCACCCCGCCCAAGCCTTGGGCAATCTGCCGCCAAGGGCGGCAGGGTGGGCAAGGCGGCACCCGGCGCCGGGCAGGCGCCCCGATCGGCCCCCGCCCACGGCCCGGAGCGGCACCCACGGCCCGGCCCGGCCCCCGACACCGGCCCCGATTGTCAGCGCCGCCCCCTATCGTTCCGCTCATGCCGACGACCGCGCCGCAGCCCACCAGCCCCATCGCCCTGTCCGCCGCGGAAGCCCGCCGCATCGCCCTGCGCGCCCAGGGCTTCCTCGGCGCCCCGAACCGCGCCGCAGGCGTCCGCGGAGTCCTGCGCCACCTCGGCGCGGTCCAGCTCGACACGATCTCGGTCCTGGCCCGTTCCCACGAACTGATCCCGTACGCCCGCCTGGGCGCGGTCGGCCGCAAGAAGGTCGAGCAGGCCTACTGGACCGGGACCCACGCCTTCGAGTACTGGTCCCACGCCGCCTGCATCCTCCCGATCGAGGAGTGGCCGCACTTCGCCTTCCGCCGCCGCGCCTACCGCAACCGCCCGCACTGGAACCACCACCTCCCCGACGGCGCCTACGACCAGGTGATCAAGCAGCTGCGCGCCGAGGGCCCGCTGACCGCCACGGAGCTGGGCGGCGCGAAGAACAAGGGCGAGTGGTGGGACTGGTCGGACTCGAAGGTCGCCGTCGAGCGCGCCCTGATGTACGGCGAGGTGGTGTGCGTCGAGCGCCGCGGCTGGAAGCGGGTCTACGACCTGGCGGAGCGGGCGATCCCCGCGGTGCTGCTCCACGACGACCTGGACGACAAGGAGTGCGTGCGCCGCCTGGTCGTCCAGGCCGGCCAGGCGCTCGGCGTCGGCACCCGCTCGGACATCGCCGACTACCACCGGCTGAAGAACGAGCAGTTCGACGCGGTGATCGAGGAGACGGGCCTGGTACCGGTGACGGTCGAGGGCTGGGCGAAGCCGGCCTGGGCGGACCCGGCGGCGCTGGCGTCGACGCCCCGCGGCCGGCACCGCACGACGCTGCTGTCGCCGTTCGACTCGCTGGTCTGGGAGCGGGCGCGGGCGGAGCGGATCTTCGGGTTCACGCACCGTCTGGAGGCGTACGTCCCCAAGCCGAAGCGGATCCACGGCTACTTCGCGATGCCGGTCCTGGCGGGCGGACAGCTGGTGGGCCGCGTCGACCCGGCACGCGAGGGCACGACGCTGGTCGCCCGGCAGGTCTCGCTGGACGGCCCGAAGGCGGTCCCGGGGGTGGCGCAGGCGCTGCTCGAAGCCGCGAGCTGGGTGGGCTGCGACAGCGTCCGGGTGGAGCGCATGACGGACGCGGCCCTGAAGCAGGACCTCGTCAGAGCCCTCGACTGAGCACCGGGCCGAGCGCCGCGGCTAGCGGATCTCGAGAATCTTCTCCCGCATCGCGTACACCACGGCCTCCATCCTGGAGTGCAGCTGCAGCTTCTCCAGGATGTTGCGCACATGGTTCTTCACGGTGTTCTCCGAGATGAACAGCTCCTTGGCGATATCCCGGTTGTTCATCCCGGTGGCCACCAGCTTCAGCACTTCCAGCTCACGATCGGTGAGCCGCGGCGCGGGCACGAGCCGGCGCTCGTCGGTGCGCTGGATCATCGACTTGAATTCGGTGAGCAGCTTCGACGCCATGGAGGGGCTGATCTGCGACTGCCCGTCGGCGACGGCGCGAATGGCCGTGGCCACCTCGTCGGTCGAGATCTCCTTCAGCAGATATCCCGTCGCGCCCGCTTTGATCGCGTCGTAGAGATCCGCTTCCTCGTCGCTGATCGTGAGCATGATGATTTTGGCGCTGGGTGCCACTTCCTTGATGGAGGTGCACGCCTCGATGCCGCCGCGCTTGGGCATCCGTACGTCCATGAGGACGATGTCCGGCAGCAGGTCGGCCGCCTTGTCCACCGCCTCGGCGCCGTCGCCCGCCTCGCCGACGACCTGGATGTCCTCCTCGGCCGCGAGCACGATCTCCAGGCCGCGCCGGAACAGCGCGTGGTCGTCCACCACAAGGACCCGGATCGGCTCCTTGCGTGATGAGCCCTCGTCCGGGCCCGTGCCGGCGCCGCCATCGGCCGCGCCGGCGCCCTCGCCCCGCATCGGTCCGAAGCTGTCCGCCATCGTTCCTCCCCCTGAAGGCCGTGGCCCCGTCTTCCTGTGCCGGGCCAACCCGAGGCGTCGGCCCACCGGTTGACCCGGTGCGGCCATGATTTCATGCCTCGGCGTCCGCGCGTCGACGGAGCGGTGCACGAAGGGGTCGCACAAGGGTGCCCCCGGGGGCGCACGCACACTCCAGGGGCACCGGATGAGTGGATTTTCGGACAGCCTGTCGGCGGACCGGTCCGTCGGGAGGACCGGGCGGACTCAGCCGCCGATGGCGTCTCCCGCGTCGGCGCTGCGCACGTCGGCGACCATGGGGTCGCTGCTGAGGTGGATGACGCCGTAGTCGTAGGCGTGGCGCCGGTAGACGACGCTCGGTTCCTTGGTGTCGGAGTCGACGAACAGATAGAAGTCGTGCCCGACCAGCTCCATCTCGTAGAGCGCCTGATCGAGCGTCATGGGTGCGGCGACGTGGGTCTTCTCGCGCACGATGAGCGGGCCTTCGCCCTGGACCTCGAGCGATCCGATCCTGGTGGTCGGTACGGCGTCGTCCTCGGTGTCGTCCTTGGCGATCGTGCCGTCCCCGTTGAGCGTGGCGGCGTCCGGGACGTGCTCGGCGACCTCGGCGGCCGAGATCCGCTTGGTGCCACGCCGCGACGAGCGCTTGTCGTGCTGCTTGCGCAGCCGCGCGTCGAGCTTCTCCGTGGCGAGGTCGAGCGCCGCGTACGGATCGTTCGCCGATGCCTCGGCCCGGATCACCGGACCCCGCGTGCGCAGCGTGATCTCCACGCGGTCGCAGCGGTCGGCCTGTCGGGGGTTGGGCTCCTTGGACACCTCGACGTCGAGGCTGATCACCTTGCCGTCGAGCTTCTGGATCTTCTCCAGGTTCAGCTTGTCGGCCACGTGCTTGCGGAACCGCTCCGGTACCTCGGTCTTGCGGCCCTTGACGACGATGTCCACGCAGAACTCCGTTCCCGGATAACTCCGCCCGCTCGGCGGAGCATCTCCCTCTTGCACACGACTCCGGCCACTTCCGGAGCCTCGGACTCGGTGACTTCCACCTCCTCCTCCCCCGCGGACGAGATCTCCACCCTCCCGCGGCGGGTGATTGTCGAAATCTCTGCGCAATCGCTCGCGCGGCATTCCGATATGCGAGGTACGGCTTCTGTCTTTCCTGCCGAGTTCCTCACAACTGAACATATCTCGCCCGGACGGATGTCGTCACCCTCTACTGACGCGTACCTCCATTCAGGTGGATGAACCCTCTCTCTACCTGCAACGATGCAGATCCTCGGTCAGTTCCGGTTTATTTCGAAGGAATCCGGTGACGCGGAGACCACGGCTGCCCCCACCGTGATCGGTCCTGGCATTCCGGGATCCGCCGCGCCTTCTCCCGGTGCTGTTGCAGAACGCGTCACCGCGTGTATTGCGCGCGCCGCCTCGGCCAAAGACGCGCCCGTCGTCATGAGGTCGTCGACCAGCACGATCCGGCCAACTTCCCCGAGCAGCCCGGTCACCCCGCCGACCACGTCCAGCGCGCCCGACACATTGGCCCGGCGCTGCCGCGCGTCGAGCCCCGACTGATCGGCCACGGCACGCCGCTGCCGCAGCACGGCGAGCACCCGGACCGGGACGCCCTCCCGGCGCAGCGCGGCCGCCGCCGCGTACGCGAGGCGCCGCGTCGGATCGTGCCCGCGCGCCCGTACCGCCCAGGGCGCGGACGGCACCGGCACCAGCGCCACGGCTCCCGTACCGCCCGCGGGCAGTCCGGCCCGCACCGCCCTGGCCAGCGCCTCGCCCAGCGGCCGGGCGAGCCCCAGCGCGCCCCGCTCCTTGTGCGCGAGCAGCACCGCCCGCACAGGCCCCTCGTAGGGCGCGGCGGCGTGCACGACGGGCAGTCCCGGCGGCATCGGCCGCGGCCTCACCCGGCCCGGGCCAGCACCGCGCACCGCCTGTGCGCACCTGGCGCACAGCGGCGTACGCGACCTGCCGCAGCCTGCGCACTGGGCCGGCAGCACCAAGTCGGAGAGGTCCTGCCACCACCCCCGCATACCCACCACTGTGCCAACACGCGCGCCGTACGACCACCCCTGTGGACAACGGCCTGTGGACAACTCGGCGGCCCTGACCAGCGGCCGTCCGGCCGCCGTGGAACGCGCAGGTGGGAGCGGCCCTATCCCGGGTAGACCGGCGCCGTCCCGGCCTTCAGCACGGACTGCCACGCGGCCCCGGAGGGCAGCCGCACGATGCCGTCGTCGGAGTGCGCGAGGAGCGGCAGGTCCGTGTCGGACGCCGCGATCTCGCTCACCCGCGTCAGCCCCGGCAGCGCCTGCCCGGTCGGTGTCGAGCCGTCGCACTGCACGTACCGGATCTGCTGCAGCCCACCGGACTCCCGGCCGACCACCACGAGCCGACTGCCGCCCGCCCACGACATGGCGGTGACCTCTTCCATCTCCGGCGCGGCCGGGCGCAGACCGGCCACCGAGATCTCGACGTCGCCACCGGTCACGCCGTGGTCCCGCTCGACCCGGCCGATCCGGAGCTGCGTCGTGCCGTTCTCGTCGACGAGCAGGGCGATGCGCGCGCCGTCGCCGGACATCTTCACCGCCTCGATCTCGGCGTCGTCACCGAGCCCGGCGACCGGGACCTCCTGCATCCGGTCGGCCATGCCCTGTCCGAACACGAGCAGGCGCCGGTTCTTCGGATCACGGTCGGCCACCCACAGGTCGCCCTGCGCGTCCCAACTGGGCGTCGTGAAACCGTCCTTCTCCGCCTTGGCGGCGCTGTGGACGAGCGCGTCCCCGAGCGAGGCGTTGGTGACCATGGACGCCACGTACAGCGAACGCCCGTCGCCCGACACCCCGGCCACCCGCTCCTGGTCCCGGGAGACCGCGATGGACCGCATCGGCCGCTCGCCCTCGCCCATCGGCCCCGCCACCTGCTCGGGCTTGTGGGAGCCCTCGGTGCCCGGCATCCGCACGACGCGGCCCTTGTCGTCCAGGAAGTACTGGTACTCGGTCGCCTGGGAGTACCGCGGCGCCACCAGCGCGTAGGCCGCGCTCTTCTCCAGGGTGCACATCAAACGGCCGTCGGAGCGCTCCAGTTCGACCTCTTCCACGCTCGACGACGCGAGGTCACGCAGCGAGTAGAGGATCTGGGCCGCCATCTCCTTGCACCGTGCCGCACCGATCGCGTCCGCGCTCTTGTCCAGCGGCACCGTCAGCTTGTTCGCGTCGTCGGGAGTCAGCGACTTCGTCCCGTCCCGCAGCGCAGCCTTCGTCGGGAACGACGTCGTCACCACACGGTTCAGCCAGCGAGTGGGCCCCGCGAGCACTTCCTTGACGGTCTCCGTCAGCGGGTCCGCCCACTTCCGTACGAAGACGGGGTCGGCGACGAGCCGCCTCTGGCTGCCTCCGTCACCGGACTTCGACGCCGAATCCACCGCGTAGTAGTACTTGTTGACGGACTGGTAGATCCGCTGGAAGTCGCTCTCGCCCAGAACCACGCCCGCGGGCGGGGTGTCGATCCGCCACTGCTTCGGCTTGCCCTTGGCGGTGGCGACCAGGCTCAGATGCAGTTGTCCCTCGTAGCCGCGGTCGTCCGGCTGGTACGCCTGCTGGTCGTCGAGGCTGGCGACCCGGGTCCCGGTCAGCTCGAAGAGACGCCCTTCCTCCCTCGCGTTCGCCCGGTCCAGCGGACGCGGCCTGGGACCGTCCGCGAGCACGACGGTCTCCCGCTCGGGGTGCCAGTCCTTCGCCGCCTTGGCCGTCAGATACTTGCGGGCCATCGCGTACGAGGGATCGTCGCTGGTCAGCGCCTCGAGGAAGCCCTCGACGATGGTCTTGGCCCCCGCGTTGTCCCGCGGCGGCAGCGCGAAGACGCGGACCGGGGAGTCCGGCCGCTGCGACGCCTCCACCGACTGCAGCCCGCCACTGTCCGGCATCGACGCACACCCGGCGAGGACGATGACGCCGCATCCGGCCAGCGCACCGCCCCGCACCCTGCGCCGCCGACGCGACGCCCGCTGCTCATCCACGACCGCCGTCGCTCCCCTCGTCCCGCTCCGCCGGTCCACCGCGGCGGCCGCCGACGGCGGTGTCTCCCCGCCAGGGTGTGCCGGGCCCGGGCTCGGGCCCGCCGGCCTCCACCGGACCCACGTCACCGACCGTCCCGGCCTCGCCGGTCCTGTGTGTGTCATCGCCCGGCTGGCGCGGCACGCTCAACGCCCCGCCAGCCGCGCCCGTACCCCGCGCGACCACGCGCGCGCCACTGCCCGGAAGCGCCGTGGGATCGGCGGGCACCGCGGCCTGCCGCATCCGCGGCGCCATCGCGGCCTGCGCCGACTGGGACGGCGCCTGGGCGGGCACCGTCGCGAGCTTCCTGTCCTGCGCGCCGCCGTCGCCCTGGCCCCGGCCGCGCCGGGAGTCCTCCGGCTCCAGCGGTATCGGCGACCCGCGCAACGGCTCGTCCGCCGTCCGCGGCAGCGTCAGCCGGAACTGCGAACCGCCGCCCGGCTCGCCCCACGCCTGCAGCCAGCCGCCGTGCAGCCGCGCGTCCTCCAGGGCGATCGAAAGGCCGAGACCGGTACCACCTGTCGTCCGCGCGCGGGCCGGATCGGCCCGCCAGAAACGGCTGAACACCCGCGTCGCCTCGCCCGGCTTGAGCCCGACCCCGTAATCGCGCACCGCGACGGCGACGGCGCCACCGGCGGCGGCCAGCCGCACGACGACGTCCCTGCCCTCGCCGTGCTCCACGGCGTTCACCACGAGATTGCGCAGGACGCGCTCGACCCGCCGGGCGTCCGCCTCGGCGACCACCGGCTGATCGTCACCGACGATCCGCACCTGTGTGCCCTTGCGCTCCGCGAGCGGCTCGGCGCCGCTGACGACCCGCCGCACGACCTCGCGCAGGTCGACCGGCTCGGCCTCCAGCGCGGCGGCCCCGGCGTCGAACCGGCTGATCTCCAGCAGGTCCGCGAGCAGCGACTCGAACCGGTCCAGCTGATCGGCGAGCAGCTCCGCCGACCGCGCGGTCACCGGATCGAAGTCGACCCGCGCCTCATGGATGACGTCCGCCGCCATCCGTACGGTCGTCAGCGGGGTCCGCAGCTCATGGCTGACGTCGGACACGAACCGCCGCTGCATCCGGGACAGATCCTCCAGCTGCTGGATCTTCAGATGCAGGTTCTGCGCCATCTTGTTGAAGGCTTCACCTAGGCGCGCGATGTCGTCCTCGCCGGTGACCTTCATACGTTCCTGAAGGCGGCCCGCGGAGAGCCGCTCGGCCACTCCGGCCGCCATCCGCACGGGCGTCACGACCTGCCGCACGACGAGCCAGGCGATGGCCCCGAGCAGCACGACCACGAACAGCCCCGCCGTCGCGAGCGTCCCCTTCACCAGGCCCAGGGACTTCTCCTCCTGGGTGAGCGGGAAGAGGTAGTACAGCTGGTACGCCTTGCCCCACGGGTCGTTGAGGCGCTTGCCGATGACCAGGCCCGGCTGCGAGTCCTGGCCCTCCTTGTCGATGATCCGCGTGTACTCCTGGGAGGCGCCGGTCATCCGGTCGACCCGCTCCCGCAGCTCCTCGGGCACGCTGCGCACCGGCTCCACGTTGCCCGACCCGCGCGGGGCCCGGCCGTTGCCGCTGTCGGCGTCGCTGGAGCTGAGCGTGACGACGTCGAAGGCGCCCTTGCCGCCGCTGGAGAGCTGGGTGACGAGGTCGCTCTTCCACTGATTGGCGTCCACGGTGGTGCGGCCGTCCTCGGCCCCGCCGTCCTGCGCCCTCGTGGTGGTGGAGTCCGCCTTGTCCTTGGCGGCCCGGAAGCCGCCCTCGGCCTGGCTCTGCGAGGCCTTCACCTTGGCGTCCAGCAGGCCGTTGCTCACGGACCCGATGACGACGATGCCGAGCAGCAGCACGACACCCAGCGACATCACCAGGGTGGTGACGACGACCTTCAGCTGGATGTTGCGCCGCCACAGCCGCATCGCGGGCAGCAGCGGCCGCCGCACCCAGCGCGTGAACAGCCGGAGAACCGGACTGCCCTTCATTCCGCCCTGGAGCAGCAGACCGCCGTCGAACATCCGGCGTGCCCAGGGGACCCGCCCGGCCGCCGGCTGTCCCACAGGCCGCTCCGTGCGGGTTCCCGGCTTCCCGGGCGCCGAAGCGGCACTGTTCCGGGACATGTCAGCTCGGCCCTGCCTTGTAACCGACACCGCGGACGGTCACCACGATCTCGGGCCGCTCGGGATCCTTCTCGACCTTCGACCGCAGTCGCTGCACATGCACATTGACCAGGCGCGTGTCCGCCGCGTGCCGGTAGCCCCACACCTGCTCGAGCAGCACCTCGCGGGTGAACACCTGCCACGGCTTGCGGGCCAGGGCCACCAGCAGATCGAACTCCAGCGGCGTCAGCGCGATCGACTGCCCGTCCCGCTTGACCGAGTGCCCGGCCACGTCGATGACCAGGTCACCGATGGCCAGCTGCTCGGGCGCGGGCTCCTCCGACCTCCGCAGCCGCGCCCGGATACGGGCCACGAGCTCCTTCGGCTTGAACGGCTTCACGATGTAGTCGTCGGCGCCCGACTCGAGCCCCACCACCACATCGACGGTGTCGCTCTTCGCCGTGAGCATCACGATCGGCACCCCGGACTCCGCCCGGATCAGGCGGCACACCTCGATGCCGTCCCGGCCGGGCAGCATGAGGTCGAGGAGAACCAGATCAGGCTTGGTCTCCCGGAAAGCGGCCAGCGCCTTGTCGCCGTCAGCTACGAACGACGGCTCAAAACCTTCACCACGCAGCACAATGCCGAGCATCTCGGCCAGTGCGGTGTCGTCGTCGACGACAAGGACTCGTCCCTTCATGGACCACATCATCCCATTAGCTCATCGTTACCTGGCGTGACCTGGAACACAGCTCACTCAGGCCCTCACCTGTCACAGGCGCCAGAGCGCCCCACTCCGTGACGATCGCCGTCACCAAATCCGGCGGTGTCACGTCGAACGCAGGGTTGTACGCCTGCGTTCCCAACGGTGCCACCGGAATCCCGCCACCCGCCTCCACTCCCGCCAACGGCACCTGCGGCGCCGTGAGCTCCGTCACTTCATGCCCGGGCCGCTGCTCCACCTCGATGGACGCACCGTCGGGAGTCGCCAGGTCCACCGTCGTCACCGGCGCCACCACGATGAACGGCACATGGTGATAACGCGCCAGAACCGCGAGCGGATAGCTCCCCACCTTGTTGGCCACCGAACCGTCGGCTGCGATCCGGTCCGCGCCGATCAGCACGGCGTCCACCTCACCGGCGGCGAACAGCGATCCCGCCGCGTTGTCGGTCAGCAGCGTGTACGCCATCCCGCTCCGCGCGGCCTCGTACGCCGTCAGCCGCGCCCCCTGCAACAGGGGCCGGGTCTCGTCCACCCACAGCCGGCGCAGCCGCCCGGCACGGTGCGCGGCGCGCGCCACCGCGAACGCCGTGCCCTCACCACCGGAGACCAGCGCCCCGGTGTTGCAGTGCGTCAGGATCCGGTGGTTCCCGCCGGGCAGCAGCTCGTCGAGCAGCCGTATCCCGTGCTCCGCCATCCTGGTGCTCGCCGCGGCGTCCTCCTGGTGCAGCGCCCGCGCGGCGGCGAGCGCGGCAGCGGCGGCCCGCTCCCGGACGGCCTCGGCGTCCGCTCCGGCCCCGCTCTCCAGCGCCGACCGGTACGCCGCCTCGGCCCTGCGGACCCCGTACGCCAGATTGACCGCGGTGGGCCGTGCGCTCGCCAGGGCGTCCACGGCCTGCCGCACGTCGAATCCACGAGCGGCGGCGAGCGCCACACCGTAGGCCCCCGCGATGCCGAGCAGCGGAGCTCCGCGCACGGCCAGGGACCGGATCGCCTGCACCAGCGCCTGCGGATCCGTGCACACCAGCTCGACTTCTTCTGCCGGAAGGCGCGTCTGGTCGAGCAACACCAGAACGGGCCCCTCCGCCGGTTCCTCCCAGCGGATCGCCTGTACGTCGTTGGTCTTGGGCCGTATGTCCTCGCTGAGCTGTATGTCCTCGCTGGATTGCGCGTACTGATCAGCCATCCGCCCAGTCTGCCCTCACCTGCCCCGACAATTGAAGGTGTCAAGGCACTACGGGGCCAGGTCACGCCGAACCCACCCCATGGCACGATGGCAGCCAACCTGCCGCCGCGCCCGCGGACGGGCACCTTGAAGGAGCGACGATGAACGACACTCCGGGCTGGGCCTCGCCCGGATCTGCCCCCTCCGACGGCCCCGACGACAAGGGCCAGGAGAGCACGGGCCAGAACGGTGACGCCCAGGGCGCCGCTCCACAGGACGCCGCGGGCCAGGGCCCCCAGTGGTCCAAGGAGCAGCCGCCGCCCGCGCAGTGGTCGGCTCCCTCCGGCTCCCCCGGCACCTCCGGGCCCGCCGGCCCCGGTCAGGCCCCGCCACCGCCCCCGCCGGCCCCCGGCCAGGGCTGGGGCGGCCAGGGCGGCTGGGGCCAGGGCCCCGGCGGTCCCGGTCACGGCGGCTGGGGTGCTCCGCCGCAGGGCGGCGGCCAAGGCGGCTGGGGCCAGGGCCCCGGCGGCTGGGGCGGCCCGCCCGCCGCGGCCAAGCCCGGTGTCATCCCGCTGCGCCCGCTGGGCGTCGGGGAGATCCTCGACGGCGCGGTCTCGACGATGCGCACGTACTGGCGCACCGTCCTCGGCATCTCGCTGACCGTCGCCGTGGTCACGGAGCTTCTGGTGGTCCTCCTCCAGGGCTTCTTCCTCAACGACGCGTCGACCACCGCCGCGCTCGACGACCCGGACGCCACGCCCCGCGAGATCCTCAACGCCCTGGGCGGGCTGTTCATCGGCACCGGTGTCGTCCTCGTGGTCACGCTGCTCGGCACGATCATCGCCACGGCCCTGCTCACGACCGTCACCAGCCGCGCGGTCCTCGGCACCTCCGTCACCACCGGCGAGGCCTGGCGCGACGCCCGGCCGCAGGTCCTCAGGCTGCTCGGCCTGACGCTGCTGCTGCCGCTGATCGCCGCGGCGACCGTCTTCGTAGGCACCGTCCCCGGCATCCTCGTCGCGATCCTCGGCTCGTCCGAGGGAGGCACCGTCCTCGCGGTCATCGGCGGCATCGCGGGCTTCGTCGTCGCGGTCTGGCTGATGGTCCGCTTCTCGCTGTCCTCGCCCGCGCTGATGCTGGAAAAGCAGACGGTCCGCAAGGCGATGAGCCGGTCCGGCAAGCTGGTCCGCGGCTCCTGGTGGCGGGTCTTCGGCATTCAGATCCTGGCGACGCTCATCACCAACATCGTCTCCTCGATCATCCTCATCCCCTTCACGTTCATCGCCGCAGCGGTCAGCGGAGGCGGCGTCGGCCTCCTCGACAGCACCGGCGACTCGGGCTGGGCCTTCCTGATCATCAGCGGCCTCGGCTCGGTGATCGGCTCCACGCTCACCTTCCCGATCACCGCGGGCGTGACCGTGCTGCTCTACATCGACCAGCGCATCCGCCGCGAGGCCCTCGACCTCGAACTCGCCCGCGCCGCGGGCCTTCAGGGCTACGGGACCGCCCCCGGCGCCACCCCGGGGGGCTGATGCGGTGAGCGCGCCCGGGGGAGTGCTCATGGCGGCGGCCTGGCTGACGCGCGCCGGCGGCGACGAGCCGCCGGTGACGATCTCGCGCGATCCGGCGCGGAGAGCGGCCGAGCACGAGCTGTCCAAGCCCGCGTACCACCAGAACGATCCGAGCTGGTTCATGCGGGCGCTGAACAAGTTCTGGGAGTGGATCGACAAGCTGCTGTCCGCCGCGTCCGGCGCCACCCCGGGCGGCGCCGTCGGCCTGATCGTGATCGTGCTGGCGATCGTCGCCGTCGCGGCCGCGCTGTGGTGGCGGCTCGGCACCCCGCGCCGCTCCCCCACCTCCACGGCCCGGCTCTTCGACGACCGCCCGCGCAGCGCCGCCGAACACCGGGCGGCCGCCGAGGCACACGCCGCCCAGGGCCACTGGAACCAGGCCGTCCAGGAGCGGATGCGAGCCCTGGTCCGCTCACTGGAGGAACGCGCCCTGCTCGACCCCCGCCCCGGCCGCACCGCCGACGAGGCGGCCGGCGAGGCCGCCCGCGCCCTGCCGCAGCACACCGACCGGCTCCGCGCGGCGGCCCGCGACTTCGACGACGTCACATACGGCGGCCGCTCCGCGACCTCGGAGATGTACCAGCGCCTGACCGCCCTGGACACCGAGGCGGAACACACCACCCCCTCCCTCGCCGCCCCGGGGGCCGCACGATGACCGACCCCACCACCCCGGACTTCTCCAAGCCCGACCGGTCCGCCACCGGCACGTCCACGGCCACCCTCACCGGCACGCCGCCACCACTCCCACCGCCGGAGCCGTCCCCCGAGGACACCTCGACCACCCCCACGGTCCGCCAGGTGTGGACCCGCACGCGAGGCATCGCCCTCGCCCTGGTCCTCCTCCTGGCCGCCGCCGTGGCCACCGCGGCCGTCCGCTCGGGCGAGAAGCACGGCGAACTCGACCCGCGCTCCGCCGACCAGTACGGCAGCCGCGCCGTCGCCGCACTCCTCGACGAGCGCGGCGTCGACACCCGCGTCGTCACCACGGCCGCCGAGGCCCGGGCCGCGACCGGAGCGGACACCACCCTCCTCGTCGCCGTCCCCGACCTGCTCACGGCCCACCAGCAGAGCCGGCTCCAGGCCGCCACCGCCGAATCCGGCGGCCGTACGGTCCTCGTCGCCCCCAGCGCCGCGTCGGTCGGCAAGCTGGCCCCCGGGGTCTCCGCGGACCCCGGAACCAGCACCGAGACGACCCTCACCCCCGACTGCTCCCTGCCGACGGCCCGCACCGCGGGCACGGCCGACACGGGCGGCCAGCGCTACAACACGGCGTCGGAGGAAGCCGACTCCTGCTATCCGAGCGACGGCATCCCCACCCTGCTCCGCCTGCCCACGGCGACCGGCGACGGCGACACGGTGATCATCGGCGCCCCCGACATCCTGCTCAACGACCGCCTCGACGAGCAGGGCAACGCCTCGCTCGCTCTCCAACTCCTCGGTACCCGTCCCCATCTGGTCTGGTACCTCCCCTCCCTCTCCGACGAATCCGCGGCCTCCGGTGCGCAGAACGACCGCAGCTTCTTCGACCTGATCCCCAAGGGCTGGCTCTGGGGCACGCTCCAGCTCTTCGTCGCGGCAGCCCTCGCCGCCCTCTGGCGCGCACGCCGTCTGGGCCGACTGGTCCCAGAACGTCTCCCCGTCGCGATCCGCGCCTCCGAGACCGCCGAAGGCCGCGCCCGCCTCTACCGCAAGGCCAACGCCCGCGACCGCGCGGCGAACGCCCTGCGTATCTCCACCCGCACCAAGCTCGCCCCCCTCATCGGCATCCCCGTCTCCCAGGCCCACACGCCCGAGACCTTCCTGCCGGCCCTGGCCCGCCAACTCCCCACGCCCGGCCAGGACCTGCACGCTCTCCTCTTCGGTCCGCCCCCCACGACCGACGCGGCACTCATCGCCCTCGCCGACCACCTCGACGCCCTCGAAAGAGAGGTACGGAATTCATGATGGACCCGACCACTGACAACGCCGGGCCCACACCCGATCCCCGCAGCTCACGGGCGTCCCTCGAAGCCCTGCGCACCGAGATCGGCAAGGCCGTGGTCGGCCAGGACCCCACCGTCACGGGCCTGGTCGTGGCCCTTCTGTGCCGCGGTCACGTCCTCCTCGAAGGCGTCCCCGGCGTGGCCAAGACCCTCCTCGTCCGCGCCCTGGCCGCGTCCCTCGAACTCGACACGAAGCGCGTCCAGTTCACCCCCGACCTGATGCCCAGCGACATCACGGGCTCCCTGGTCTACGACACCCACACCTCGCGCTTCTCCTTCCAGCCGGGCCCGGCGTTCACGAACCTCCTCCTCGCGGACGAGATCAACCGCACGCCGCCGAAGACCCAGTCCTCCCTCCTGGAGGCCATGGAAGAGCGCCAGATCACGGTGGACGGCGCCCCGCGCCCCCTCCCCGACCCGTTCATGGTGATCGCCACCCAGAACCCGGTCGAGTACGAGGGCACGTACCCGCTCCCGGAGGCCCAACTGGACCGCTTCCTGCTCAAGTTGAACGTTCCTCTTCCGACCCGCCAGGACGAGATCGACGTCCTCACCCGCCACGCGTCCGGCTTCAACCCGCGCGACCTCGCCTCGGCCGGCCTCCGCCCGGTAGCTACGGCCGCCGACCTGGAGACGGCCCGCGCCGCGGTGGCCAAGACGTCGATCTCCCCCGAGGTCACCGCGTACGTCGTCGACATCTGCCGGGCGACGCGCGAATCCCCGTCCCTCACGCTCGGCGTCTCGCCGCGAGGAGCGACGGCGCTGCTCTCCACGGCCCGCGCCTGGGCGTGGCTGACCGGCCGCGACTACGTCACCCCCGACGACGTCAAAGCCCTCGCCCTGCCCACGCTCCGCCACCGCGTCCAGCTGCGCCCGGAGGCGGAGATGGAAGGCGTCACCACGGACTCGGTGATCAACGCGATCCTCACCCACGTCCCCGTCCCCCGCTAGAGACCGGACGACATGGCCCTCACCGGACGCACGGCCCTGCTCGCAGCCGTCGGCTCCCTCCCCATCGGGATCTGGGAGCCGAGCTGGACAGGCATCCTGGCCGTCAACACCCCCCTGGCCCTGGCCTGCGCCTGCGACTTCGCGCTGGCCGCCCCCGTACGCTCTTTGCGTCTCACGCGCGCGGGCGACACGTCCGTACGTCTCGGGGACCCGGCCGATGTCACGCTGACGGTCACCAATCCCGGCCGCCGCCCGCTGCGCGCGCAGATCCGCGACGCCTGGCCGCCCAGCACCTGGCGCAGGGGCATGGAGCACGACGCGTCCCGCCACCGGGTGACGATCCCGCCGGGCGAGCGCCGTCGCCTCACCACCCGCCTCCTGCCCACCCGCAGGGGCGACCGCAGGGCGGACCGCGTCACGGTCCGCTCGTACGGCCCGCTGGGCCTCTTCACCCGCCAGGGCACGCACGACGTCCCCTGGACGGTCCGCGTCCTGCCGCCGTTCCACAGCCGCAAGCACCTCCCCTCCAAACTGGCCCGCCTCCGCGAACTCGACGGCCGCACCAGCGTGCTGACCAGGGGCGAGGGCACCGAGTTCGACAGCCTGCGCGAGTACGTCCCCGGTGACGACACCCGTTCCATCGACTGGCGCGCGACAGCCCGTCAGTCCGCTGTCGCCGTACGCACCTGGCGCCCCGAACGCGACCGCCACATCCTGCTGGTCCTGGACACGGGCCGGACGTCCGCCGGCCGGGTCGGCGACGCCCCGCGCCTGGACGCCTCGATGGACGCCGCGCTCCTCCTGGGCGCCCTGGCCTCCCGCGCCGGCGACCGCGTCGACCTGCTCGCCTACGACCGCCGCGTCCGCGCCCTGGTCCAGGGCCGCACGGCGGGCGATGTCCTCCCGGCCCTGGTCAACGCCATGGCGCCCCTGGAACCCGAGCTGATCGAAACAGACGCCCGCGGCCTCACGGCAACGGCCCTCCACACGGCGCCCCGCCGCTCCCTCATCGTTCTTCTTACGTCGCTGGAGGCAGCCCCGGTCGAGGAGGGCCTGCTCCCCGTCCTCACCCGCCTCACCAAGCGCCACACCGTGGTGGTTGCCTCGGTCGCCGACCCGGCGATCGCGACAATGGCGGCGGCCCGCGGCACCACGGACGCGATCTACGACGCGGCATCGGCGGCCCAGGCCACAGCAGAACGCCTCCGCACCGCGGAAAAACTCACCCGCCACGGCGTCACGGTCGTCGACGCAACACCTGCAGAACTGGCCCCGGCCCTGGCGGACGCCTACTTGTCCCTGAAAGCGGCCGGCCGCCTCTGATCACCCCTCCGCAGCCTCACTTCATTTCACAGAAGACAAGGCTGCGGAATTAGTTACCCCGTAAACGCAGAAAGCCCCCGCGCCAATGGCACGGGGGCTTTCTCAAAATTAGTTCGGCGGCGTCCTACTCTCCCACAGGGTCCCCCCTGCAGTACCATCGGCGCTGTAAGGCTTAGCTTCCGGGTTCGGAATGTAACCGGGCGTTTCCCTCACGCTATGACCACCGAAACCCTTTCAGACATCCCGCAAAAGGGACGTAAGAACAGGGCGGCGAACTAGCACACTCTTCAATTGATAAGTGAAACTGTTCAGCCAGCACAACTGTTCGTTGTCTGGGAACAACACAGTGGACGCGAGCAACTGAGGACAAGCCCTCGGCCTATTAGTACCGGTCACCTCCACACCTCACGGTGCTTCCAGATCCGGCCTATCAACCCAGTCGTCTACTGGGAGCCTTAACCCCTCATGGGGGTGGGAATACTCATCTCGAAGCAGGCT
>NZ_QLLY01000025.1 GCF_003259365.1 Streptomyces sp. PsTaAH-137 | reverse complement strand
GGCCGGCGGGACCACCCGTTGGAACAACTCCCACAGATCATCCGGCGCCAACCGTTCGACAAGCACAGCAGCCATCACCCCAGCCTGCCGCAAGATCACGCCAACTGAAATGGCGTCTTAGAAAGCGCCTGCTCTGTGGTGGCGCCCTCTCCCGTTAAGGCTGACCGCTTGGTGACTGGGCGCCAGCTATTCTTCTGCGTCGGCATGGTGATTCGCTCACGGCAGACGCATTGCGTCCGGCAGGGACTGGAATTGCGCGGCGAAGCAAGTGAACCTAGAGCGGCTCAGGGAAGATCATCTGCGTGGTCGGCGCGACGTAGCACGGGATCGCCGGTTACCCAAACCGGCGATTCTCCGGACCATTGAAGGAGTTCAGGCGCTGTCCGATCCACCTACGGTGCCCGACCTGTTCTGTCTGCCCCATCACTCACCCCAAGGAGCTTTTCCATGGCTGCGGTTGCCGACTCAGAATCGATTCTCTTGCCCGATCGGCAGTGCTTTTCCATTCTGGACTGGGCCGCCAAACAGCCCAGGAGCGGCCTCGTGCTGCGGGTCTTCCTAGCGTCTGTCGGTTTCGAGGCGTTGCAGCCGGAGGAAGCCTTGGCGCTGCGCGTCCGAGACGTGGAACTCACCGACGACGGCAGCGGTTGGCTGCAGATCAGCGATTCCATACCGGCCGCATGACACGGCAACAGATGGAAGGAGGTAACGCTCCGTCCAGCCGCGCTCGCTCCTCCGCTATCTCACAGAGATCCACCGATGCCAGCACGATCTTTGCCTGCCACCCAACCTTCCTCGGGCGCAGTATCCGCCGCCTTCCTGACTGTGAAGGACACCGCCGACTATCTCGGCCTCTCACCCCACACCCTTTACGTCTGGCGCCACCGTAGGCAGGGACCCCCGAGCTTCCGCATGGGATCCCGCGGCCGAGTCATGTACCGAAGGGAAGCCCTAGACGCCTGGATTCGTGAACAGGAGCAGGCGGATTCGCGGTCCAACGCCACCCTCAGTCCCCTCAGCGTGACACCACAGCGCCGCTCGAACTACAAGCCGAGCGCGTAGCAGCGGCTTCATCGTGCAGCAACCAGCCCCCTACTGGAAGGAGTCGCTTGGCCGGCTACATCGAAGACCGCTGGATCAAGAAGAAGAAGGACCCCGCCACCGGCAAGCGCGAACGCACCGCCCGCTACGGTCAGGGCTCCCGATACCGAGTCGCCGGCATCCCCGGCGTCCGGGACAAGTCCTTCGACACGCTAGAAGATGCCAAGACCTGGCTGCGCCAGGCGGGCACCGATAGCGAACGCGGCGAATTCGTTGACCCGCGCGACGGCTCCATCGCCCTGGAGGACTACGCCGTCCGCTACTGGCAAGCAGGAGTTCAGGGCGCCCCCGGCACCCTTAAGCGCATAGACGAGCGTGTCCGGCTTCACATCCGGCCTCACCTCGGAGCGGTGTCCCTGCGCGACATCACCCCGACGGTACTGCGGGGCTACATCGCCACGCTGGTGAGGGACCTCTCCCCGCGCTACGCGCGACAGATCCTTTCCACGCTCTCGAACATCTTCGAGACCGCCATCGACGACAAGCGGCTGGTGCGCAATCCGCTGCGGGCCAAATCGGTGCGCTGGCCCAAGGCGCCAGACGACCAGCGGGAAGCCTGGCCGCTGGCGACCGCGCTGCGGGTTCGGGACTCGATCAACCCGCGCTACCGCATCGCCGCCGTGGTCGCCCTGGGCTGCGGTCTGCGCCAAGGTGAAGTGTTCGGGCTGTCGCCGCAGGACGTTGACTTCCGCCGAGGCCTGCTGCGCATCCGTCGGCAGGTTCAGCTCCTCCACGGACGCCTGTATTTCACGCTCCCGAAGGGCGGCAAGACCCGCGTCGTCGACATGCCGCCCTCAGTTGCCTCGGCGCTGGCCGAGTACTTCATGGAGTACCCCGCTGTCGAGGTTGAGCTGCCGTGGGGCGGTCCGGAGCCCGACCGTGAGAGGGAGAAGTTCCCGCTCATCCTGACCACGACATACGGCAACGCCATCCGGGCGAACATCTTCAACGTTGACGTGTGGAAGCCCGCCCTGGCCGCGGCCGGTGTGATCCCCGTGCGGAAGCAGGGCGAGCACTGGAAAGCGTCCCGCAAGGACGGCTTCCACGTGCTGAGGCACACGTACGCCTCGGTCATCCTCGAAGCGGGAGAATCCGTCGTCACCCTTGCACGCTGGCTCGGGCACTCCAGCCCGACCATCACCTTGGATTTCTACGCCCACTTCATGCCCGAAGCTGGAGGGAAGGGGCGCGGCGCAATCGACGCCCTGCTCAACCGGCCCCCGGCAGTCGCATAGAAGACGCGATTTCCCGCGAGGTGGGAGCAAGAGGGGTGCAGTACTCTGCGCCCCTCTTCGGCGTTTCGCAATCTGCCAGTTCGCTCACTCTCCGTGTCGACCAATGCTCCGGGTGGCTGATGTGATGGAGAGAGTGATCCAGGCACGGGCCTTGCGACGGGGGAGGCCAGCCGAAGCGGAGTGCTTTTCATTCTCCCCAGATTCTCCCCAGCGGCTTGAGACTGCCTGTGCCGGCCGTGTCCGTGCCTTTGGCATCGGAGTGTCGGCGCTTGTTGGCCGATTACTCAGAGCCAGTCCCGCCGCTTGAAGATGACGTACAAACTGGTGCATACAGCTGCCATCAGTAGCATTGCGAAGGGATATCCGAACACCCAGTGCAACTCCGGCATGTGGTCGAAGTTCATCCCGTAGATCGTCCCGACCAGCGTCGGAGCGAACAGGATCGCCGCCCACGACGAGATCTTCTTGATCTCCTCGTTCTGCTCGAACCCCGCCTCTGCCAGCGCCCGCATCTCCGCGTTCTGCTGCTGGGTCACCAGGGTCGCGTTCACCGTCAGGATGTCGGTGAGCGCCTGGCGGAAGCCGTCGACGCGTTCGCTGGTGTGGGTGACGTGGTCGGCGACGTCGCGCAGGTAGCGCTGCAGTTCCTCGTCGGTGCCGTACTTGGCGAAGCCCGCCATCAGGCCGTGCAGCATGCCGACCAGGGGGCGGGTGGCGCGCTGGAACTCGACCATTTCCCGGGAGAGTTCGTAGATGCGGCGGGAGACCTCCGGGGCGCCCGAGAAGACCTCCGTCTCGATCTCGTCGATGTCGTTCTGGACCCCGTCGACGACCGGGGCGTAGCCGTCGACGACCGCGTCGAGGATCGCGTACAGGATCGCCTCGGGGCCGAGCCTGAGCAGGTCGGGGGAGTCCTCCATGCGGCGGCGCACCGCCGACAGGTCCGGTGCCGCGCCGTGCCGGACCGTGATCACGAAGTCCGCGCCGACGAACACGTGCAGCTCGCCGAAGTCGACCTCCTCGGGGGCGTCGAGATAGCGGGCCGCGCGCAGCACGACGAAGAGCGTCTCGCCGTACCGCTCCAGCTTCGGCCGCTGATGCGCCTCCAACGCGTCCTCGACCGCGAGTTCATGCAGGTCGAACTCGGCCGCGAGGGACTTCAGCTCCGTCTCCGTGGGGCGGGCCAGGCCGATCCACGCCGTCGTCCGCGGCCGCTCGCGCAACTGGCGGTACGTGTCCGTGAGCGACGCGGGGCTCGCCACCCGCACCCCGTCCCGGTACAGCGCCGCGTGCACCACGCTGTCGGGCGGTACGTCCTGTGGGGCGGCGGGTTCCGTGCCGGGCGCGGCGGGCGATCCGGCCGGCGGGCGCGGGTCCACTCCCCGGCGCCAGGTGTAGCGGCGTCCATCCTGCCGTCGCGGCATCGCCGCCTCCTTGTCGGTGGTGCGAGGGTCCCGGGCAGCGTAACCAGCGAGGGCCGTATGCGCGGGCAGCGGCATCGCGGACAGCGGCTGACCGCATCGACCGCTACCGTCCCCTCATGACGACGAAGCCGATCACCGCGCGCGCCCTCGGCCGAGCCACCCTGGAACGGCAACTCCTGCTCCGCCGCAGCCCGATGAAGGCCGAGGAGGCCGTCGCCCATCTCGTCGGACTCCAGGCGCAGGAGGTCCGCCCGCCCTATCTCGCGCTCGCCGCCCGCCTCGACGGCTTCACGCCTACCGACCTCTCCGACGCCCTCGCCGCACGGCGTGTGGCCCGCATCGTCACGATGCGCTCCACCATCCACCTGCACACCGCCGAGGACTGCATGACGCTGCGCCCGCTGGTGCAGCCCGCCCGGGAGCGCGAACTGCGCCTGTTCCGCAAGGGCCTCGACGGCGTCGATCTCGACCGGCTCACCGCCCTGACCCGGCCCTACGTCGAACAGGAGCCGCGCACCCCGAAGGAGATCCGCGAACTGCTCCTCGCCGAGTGGCCGGACGCCGACCCGCAGGCCCTGATGATCGCCGCCCGCGCCGGTCTGCCGCTCGTCCAGGTCACCCCGCGCGGCCTGTGGCGGCGCAGCGGCGGCGTGCGCCTGACCACCGCCGAGCACTGGTTCGACGTGCCCACCGCGCCCACCCCCGCCCCCGACGCCACGATCCTGCGCTACCTCGGCGCCTTCGGGCCCGCCTCGGTGAAGGACTTCCAGCAGTGGGCCGGCCTCACCCGCACCAAGGACGCCTTCGAGCGGCTGCGGCCGGAGCTCGTGACCTTCCGCGACGAGCACGGCGTGGAGCTGTTCGACCTGCCCGACGCCCCGCGCCCCGACGAGGACACCCCGGCACCGCCCCGGCTGCTCGCCGAGTTCGACAACCTCCTCCTCTCGCACGCCGACCGCACCCGCGTGATCGACGAGGCCGACCGGGGCCGCAACTGGCAGGTGAACACCGCCTACCTGACCTTCCTCGTCGACGGGATGCTCGCCGGCCTGTGGACCCTGAAGGAGCCGAAGGGCGCCAAGAGCGACGGCGCGGGCAGCGTGCTCACCCTCGAACCCTTCCGCCCGCTCACTCGCGCCCGGCGCGAGGAACTCGTCGCCGAGGCGGAGCGCACCGCAGCCGTCCTGGAGGCGCCCGGCCCGGTCACCGTCGACTTCGGCACCGTCCGCACCTGACCCGTCCGGCGCCGAAGCGTCAGTCGGCGCGGCCCGTCGCCGCCACCGTCACCCCGAGACCTATCAGCGCGAAGCCACCCGTCCCGCCGATCATCGACAGCCGCCGGTCCGAGCGCGCGAACCAGTCGCGCGCCGCCGACGCCGTCAGCCCCCACAGCGTGTCCGTGACCAGGCCGATGCAGATCGGTATCAGACCGAGCAGCAGCATCTGGAGCGGGACGCGCCCCGCGTCGTGGTTCACGAACTGCGGCAGCACCGCCGCGAAGAACACGATCCCCTTGGGGTTGGTGACACCCACGAGGATCCCGTCCACCACCGTGCGCCCGGTGCCCTTCGCGGGCTCCGCCGGGCCGCGCAGGTCCGCCATCTTCATGGCGTGCCGGTGCCGGAACGCCTGGACGCCCAGGTACACCAGATACGCCGCGCCCGCGAGCTTCACCGCCACGAACAGCGCCGCCGACCGCTCCACCAGGGAACCGACGCCGAGGGCCACCGCCACCACCAGCAGATACGAGCCGACGAGATTGCCCAGCGCCGTCGCCACCGCCGTGCGTCTGCCGTGCGCGAGCGCCCGCCCGATGACGAACAGCACGCTCGGCCCCGGGATCACGATCACCAGCAGCGACATCGCCGCGAACGCCAGACACCTGTCCGTCGACACCACAAGCCCACCCCCCACCACGCACGACCGCACCTGACTGCACCGGGACGCCATCCCACCATCCCCTGATACGCCATTGAAGACCACGGCACTGACAATCGCCCCGACGCGGTGCGGAGGGCCTACGGCAGCAGCCCCGCCCGCCGCGCCTGCGCCACCGCCTCACCACGGGTGTGCGCCCCCAGCCTGCGCATCGCCGACCGCAGATATCCCTTGACGGTCTCGGGGCGCAGGCCGAGCCGCTCGGCCGCCACCGCGTTCGTCGCGCCCGCCGCCACGCACGCCAGCACATCGACCTCGCGGGGCGCGAGCGTGAGCGCCGTCTCCCGCTCCGGCGGCGCCCCGGCGGACGCCAACCGGCCGCACACCGCGAGGAGTTCGGCCCGCAGGGCCGGATCCACGATCCTCGGGGCGAGCGCGCGCAGCGCCCCGTGGGCCTCGCGGACCTCCTCCCAGGCGCCGGTGCCCTCGGCCGCCGGCGCGGCCGCCGCCGACAGCAGTTCGTGCGCCTCGTCGCGCACCACCAGCGCCTGTTCCACGTCGCGGGCCGCCGCGAGCGCCGCGGTGAGCACCCGGTCGCCGAGCGGCTGGGCGGTGCGCAGCGCCCCGTACAGCACGCCCCGTACCCGGCGCCGTACGACGACGGGCACCGCGAGGACCGAGCGCAGGCCCTCGGCCGCGACGGCGGTGTCGTACTCGTGGCTGATGTGCCGCGAGTCGTGGTAGTCCGTGACCGCGCAGGCCCGGGCCAGGGAGAGTGCCTTGCCGCCGAGCCCGTTGCCCGTGGCCACCGCGAGGCCGCGCAGCGAATGCGTCGCCGCGCCGCTCAGCTCGCCGATGCGCACCTGGCCGGGGCCCGCCGTCAACCCGCCGAACGCGACCGGCAGCTCGGTGCCCCGGCGCAGCCGCACCAGTGCCGACCGCAGCTCCACGGCCTCGGAGACGTCCGCGCTCACCCTCGATCTCCCTGCTGTGCTCTGTTCACCCCCGTTCGGGGGTGGTGAGATCCGCGTCACGGACTACACGATGTCAGACACGGTCCGCAAGGGCCGGGTCCGCGGCGCTGCGGGTACCCAGGGAGCAGGAGAGAACGATGCGCGTTCCGATGACGATCAGCGACTTCTTGGACCGGGCCGAACTGGGGTTCGCCCACAGTCCCGGGGTGATCGACGAACCCGACCAGCCGAGCACACCGGTGCCGACATCGACGTACGGACGGCTCGGTGAGCGGGTGCGGGCCTGGCAGGCCGGGTTCGACGCGCTCGGCGTGGGGGAGGGCGAGCGGGTCGCGGTGCTCAGCCACAACTCGTCCCGCCTCCTTGAACTGCTGTTCGCGGTGCCGATGAGCGGCCGGATCGCCGTGCCGGTCAACTTCCGGCTGAAGGCCGAGGAGATCGAGTACGTCGTGCGGCAGAGCGGCGCGTCCGTGCTGCTCGTCGACCCCGAGGTGGAGGAGATCAGCGCGAAGGCCGAGACGGCCCACCGCTTCGTCCTCGGCGAGCAGACCGAGACCGAGCTGATGCGGTTCGGGGTGGAGCCGCGCCCCTGGTCGGCCCCCGACGAGGACGCCACCGCCACCATCAACTACACGTCGGGCACCACCGCGCGCCCCAAGGGCGTCCAGCTCACCCACCGCAACATCTGGGTGAACGGGCTGACCTTCGGCCTGCACACCCGATCCTGGGAGCAGGACGTGTACATGCACACCCTGCCGATGTTCCACTGCAACGGCTGGGGCATGCCGTTCGTCGCCGCGGGACTCGGCATGAAGCAGGTCGTGCTCCGCAAGGTCGACGGCGCGGAGATCCTGCGGCGCGTGGACGAGCACGGCGTGACGCTGATGTGCGGCGCGCCCGCGGTGTGGAACGCGGTGCTGGATGCGGCCACCGGCTGGGACGGCGCGATCCCGGGCCGCGACCGGGTGCGGATCGTGTGCGCGGGCGCCCCGCCGCCCAGCCGCATGATCCAGCGCGTGGAGCAGGAACTGGGCTGGGAGTTCACCCAGATCTACGGTCTGACGGAGACGTCGCCGGTCCTGACGTTCAACCGCGCGCGGCCCGAGGAGTCCCTGCTGCCCGCCGAGGACCGGGCGCGCCGCCAGTCCCGGGCCGGTGTGCCCGCGCTGGGCGTGAAGCTGCGCGTCGCCGACTCCGGCGAGGTGCTGGCCCGCTCGAACGTCGTGCTCGACGGCTACTGGGAGAAGCCCGAGGAGACCGCGGCGGCCCTGGAGGGCGACTGGTTCCACACCGGGGACGGCGGCACCTTCGACCCGGCCGACGGCCACCTCACGATCTCGGACCGCAAGAAGGACGTCATCATCACCGGCGGCGAGAACGTGTCGTCGATCGAGGTCGAGGACACCGTCTTCAGCCACCCGGCGGTGGCCGAGGTCGCGGTGATCGGCGTACCGGACCCCAAGTGGGGCGAGACGATCAAGGCCCTGGTGGTGCTCGTGGACGGCGCGACCGTGACGGAGGCCGAGATCATCGCGTACTGCAAGGAGCGGGTGGCGGGATACAAGGCGCCGACGACCGTGGAGTTCCGGGACGCCATCCCGCGTACGGCCACGGGCAAGATCCAGAAGTTCAAGCTGCGGGAGCCGTACTGGGAGGGGCGGGACCGGGGCGTCAACTGACCCCGCCGATCCCACCCGGCCGGCGCATCAGGTCCCGAGCCGCAGCTCCCGCCCCTGCCACCGGCGCCGCAGCCAGCGGTCGTGGCTCGCGACGACGATCGCGCCGGGGCCGCTGCCCAGCGCTTCCTCCAGCTCGTCGCACAGGCGCGGCGAGAGATGGTTCGTGGGCTCGTCGAGCAGCAGCAGGTGGGGCGGGCGCGCCACCAGGAGCGCCAGCGCGAGCCGCCTGCGCTGCCCGACGGAGAGCTGCCCGACGGGTTTGTCCAGGTCGGCCGCGTGCAGCAGGCCGAGCGAGAGCAGCGGCACCCGCTCGGCCCGCGCCGCTCCCACCCCCGCCGCGTAGGTCGCGGCGACCGTCCGGTCGGCCCGGTCGAACACGGTGTCCTGGGCGAGCAGCCCCACGGTCAGGCCGGGCCGTACGCGCCGCTCGCCCTCGGCGCCGAGCCGCCCGGCGACCACGGCGAGCAGCGTGGACTTGCCCGTGCCGTTGCCGCCCGTGACCAGCAGCCGGTCGTCCGCCGGGATCTCCAGGCCGGTCGGCGCGAGCCTTCCCGGCACCCGTACGTCTCGCAGCTCCACCAATGGCCGGTCGTCGTCCGTGGCGGGCGCGGCCAGTTCCCCGGCGGCGAACCGCAGCGGGCTCGGCGGCTCGGCGACCCCGGTGCGGGTCAGCTCGTCGAGGCGTCGCGTGGCGTTGCGCACCCGGCGCGAGATCTGGCTCTGCACCCGGCCCGCCCGGTGCCCGTAGCCCATCTTCTCGTTGTCGCGCGGCCCCCGGTCCGGCGCGACCCGGTGCGCGGTCACGCCCGCCGTGTGGCGCAGTCCGGTCAGCTCCTCCTGCTCCTCGGCCCACCGCCGCTCCCAGCGCTTCCGCTCGGCGTGCTTCTCGCCCAGGTAGGCGCTGTAGTTGCCGCCGTAGCGGACCGGCCCGTCCACCGCCGGGTCCAGGTCGATCATGTCGGTGCAGACGGCGTCCAGGAACGCCCGGTCGTGGCCGGCGATCACCACGGCCGCGGGCAGCGCCCGGATCTGCTCCTCCAGGAACGCGGCGGCCTCGTCGTCGAGGTGGTTCGTCGGCTCGTCGAGCAGCAGCGCCGACGGCCGCCGCACGAGGAGGGCGGCCAGGGCGAGCCGGCCGCGCTGCCCGCCGGACAGCTCGCCGAGCGTGCGGTCGTGGCCCAGCGTGCCGAGCCCGAGACCGGCCAGCATCAGGGCCGCCCGCCGGTCGGCGTCCCAGGACTCCCGGTCCTGGGCCTGTTCGAGCCGACGGCCGTAGGCGTCCAGGAGGTCCTGATGGCCGGGGGAGTCCTCCGGGACGGCGGCCAGCTCGGCGCCGAGCCGGTCCAGCTCCGCGAGATCCTCGCGGGCCTCGCGCAACGCCTCGTCCAGTACTCCGGCGATGGTCGTCGCCGGGTCGAAGGGCATCTCCTGGTGCAGCAGGCCGAGATCGTCGGGGCGTTCGACGCTCCCCGAGTCGGGCGCGTCCACCCCGGCGAGCACCCGCAGCAGGGTGGACTTGCCGACGCCGTTCTCACCGATCAGGCCGATGCGATGACCGGGCGACGCGGTGAGGCCGACGCCGTCGAGGACGCGCCGGTCCCCGAGGACACGGACGACGTCATGGGCGAGCAGTGCGGTTTTCGGCACAGTGAACCGTCCGATGCGATCGAGGGGCGGCCCGCCGGGCGGCTGCCTCGGGCGCGGGCCATCGAGCACACCGGCGGGTCACACCTCGGGGCCGCCGCTCTCCTGGAGCGTCCCGTCGGCCACGCGCAGCCGGCGGTTCACCCCGATCTCGGTGAGGAACCGCTCGTCGTGGCTGACCACCATGAACGCGCCCTGGTAGGAGTTGAGCGCGCTCTCCAGCTGGCCCGCGCTGACCAGGTCCAGGTTGTTCGTCGGCTCGTCGAGCAGCAGCAGGTGCGGGGCGGGCTCCGCGCACAGCACACAGGCCAGCGTGGCGCGCAGCCGCTCGCCGCCGGACAGCGCCCCGACCGGCAGATGCGCGCGGGCGCCCCGGAAGAGGAAGCGGGCCAGCAGGTTCATCCGCTCCGCCTCGGGCCGCTCGGGCGCGAACGCGGCGAAGTTCTCCGCCACCGTCAGCTCGGGGTCCAGCAGATCGAGCCGCTGCGACAGGTACGCGATCCGGCCGTCGCCCCGCTTGATCTCGCCGCCGTCCGGCGCGAGGTCGCCGGTGATCAGCCGGAGCAGTGTGGTCTTGCCCGCGCCGTTGGGCCCGGTCAGCGCGATCCGCTCGGGGCCGCGCACGGTCAGGTCGACGCCGCCGTCGGCGAACACCGGCCGTCCGTCGTGCAGGGTCTGAAGGCCCTCGCCGATGAAGAGGTTCCGTCCGGCGGGCACCTGCGTGTCCGGCAGCTCCAGGGTCAGGCGCTGCTCGTCGCGCACGGCCCGCCCGGCCTCGTCGAGCCGGGCCTTCGCCTCGCTGACCCGGGAGGCGTGCATCGTGCCGGACTTGCCGGCGGCCTCCTGGGCGCCGCGCTTCATATTGCCCGCGAAGATCTTGGGCAGACCGGCGTTCTTGAGGTTCTTCGAGGCATTGCTCGCGCGCCGCTCGGCGCGCTCGCGGGCCTGCTGCATCTCCCGCTTCTCGCGCTTGAGTTCCTGCGCCGCGTTGCGGACGTTCTTCTCGGCGACCTCCTGCTCGGCGCGCACCGCCTCCTCGTACTCGGTGAAGTTGCCGCCGTACAGGCGCAGTTCACCACCGCCGAGTTCCGCGACGCGCTCCATGCGGTCGAGCAGCGCCCGGTCGTGACTGACCAGCAGCAGACAGCCGGTGAAGTCCGACAGCACGTCGTAGAGCTTGTGCCGGGCCGCCAGGTCGAGGTTGTTGGTCGGCTCGTCGAGCAGCAGCACGTCGGGCCGCTTCAGCAACTGGGCGGCGAGGCCCAGCGATACGACCTGGCCGCCGCTGAGCGTGCTCAGACTCCGGTCGAGTGCGAGCCCGGCCAGACCGAGCCGGTCGAGCTGGGCGCGGGTGCGCTCCTCGATGTCCCAGTCGTCGCCGATGGTGGTGAAGTGCTCCTCGCTCACGTCGCCGGACTCGACGGCGTCGATGGCCCGGATGACGGGTGCGACCCCGAGCACCTCGGAGACCGTGAGGCTGCTGGTCAGCGGCAGGCTCTGCGGGAGATAGCCCAGCGTGCCGTCGACCGACACGGAGCCCGCCGTGGGCTTCAGCTCGCCCGCGATCAGCTTGAGCAGGGTGCTCTTGCCGGAGCCGTTGGGCGCGACCAGGCCGGTGCGGCCCGGGGCGACGGTGAAGGAGAGGTCCTGGAAGACGGGGGTGTCGTCGGGCCGGGCGAAGGAGAGGTTCGAGCAGACGATGGAGGCGTCGGACATGAAAGTGACCTCGCGGAGGAGCGGGCAGGCAGGCCGGACAGGCCACTGCCCTGAGCGGCGTGGGAAAAAGGGGTACGACGAACCGGCCACCCCGGCACGGCGCTCTCTCAGCGCACTCCGGTGGCCTGTCAGAACCGGGACTCACCCGGAGATGTCGTCGTCACCCGCCACGACTGCCACTCCTCGCTCACAGACTGTTCGCATACGACAGATCACATAAACCCTAGCAGGCACCCCGCCGAGGCGGCCGGTCGTCAGCCGCGCAGATGGCGGGACACGTCGCCCACCAGGTGCATGGTGACCTGCCGTTCGACGAATCGCCACTGACCGTAGTGCCGGTAGAAGCGGTCGCGATAGCGGCCCGCGGCCACGGGCTGCAACGGCAGCCCGGGCAGCTCCTGGAAGACCGTGACGTAGGAGCGGGCCGACGCGCGGCCGGCGTCGTCGTCGATGTCGACGGCGATGTTCGTCGTCACGTGATGGGTGCGCGGGGTGCCGTCCTCGTACAGGATCACGCTCTCCCGCAGCATCCGCTCGACCGCCTCGGCGCCCTCGACGGGCGGCCCGCTGCCGATGAACGAGGCCTTGGCGAACAGCGCGCCGACCCCGGCGAAGTCCCCGGTGTCGACCAGTTCCGCGTATCGGGTGATCAAGTGCGTCACGGCGAAGGTGTCCGCGGAGGTGTCCATGTCCGCGAGCGTAGACGATCATCCGGCGCGGCCCGCCGAAATGCCCGGTGACGAGGGGGTACGAACTCGTGGCGGGCGCGGTTAGGTTGCTCATCGGGCGGGCCCGCGCGGGCCCGCCCGCCGAGTACTCAAGGAGGACCGCCGGTGACCGCCCCCTCGACCGCACTCTCGTACGCGCACGGCACCAGTGCGACGCCCCTGCTCGGCGACACCGTCGGCGCCAACCTCCAGCGCGCCGTCGACGCCTGGCCCGACCGCGAGGCGCTCGTTGACGTGCCGAGCGGGCGCCGCTGGACGTACGGCCAATTCAGCTCGGCCGTCGACGAGTTGGCGCGCGGACTGCTTGCGCGGGGCGTCGCCAAAGGGGACCGGGTCGGCATCTGGGCGGTCAACTGCCCCGAGTGGGTGCTCGTCCAGTACGCGACCGCGCGCATCGGCGCGGTCATGGTGAACATCAACCCGGCCTACCGGGCGCACGAACTGGGTTACGTGCTGCGGCAGTCGGGCGTCAGCGTGCTCGTCGCGTCGACCGGGCACAAGGGGACCGACTACCGCGAGCTGGTGCGCCAGGTCGCTCCCGACTGCCCTGAGCTGCGCGAGCGCGTCTTCATCGGCGAGGACAGCTGGGACGCGCTCGTCGCCGCCGGGCAGTCGGTGACGGCCGGCCAACTGGAGGCCCGTGGCGCGGAGTTGTCCTGCGACGACCCGATCAACATCCAGTACACCTCGGGCACGACCGGCTTCCCGAAGGGGGCCACCCTCTCCCACCACAACATCCTCAACAACGGCTACTGGGTGGGCGAGACGGTCGGCTACAGCGAGCAGGACCGGGTGTGTCTGCCCGTCCCCTTCTACCACTGCTTCGGCATGGTGATGGGCAACCTGGGCATCACCTCGCACGGCGCCTGCATCGTCATCCCCGCCCCCTCCTTCGAGCCGGCGGCCACGCTGCGCGCCGTGCAGGAGGAGCGGTGCACCTCGCTGTACGGCGTCCCGACCATGTTCATCGCCGAGCTGAACCTGCCGGACTTCGCCGAGTACGACCTCTCCAGCCTGCGCACCGGGATCATGGCGGGCTCCCCGTGTCCCGTCGAGGTCATGAAGCGGGTCGTCGCCGAGATGCACATGGCCGAGGTCTCCATCTGCTACGGCATGACCGAGACCTCGCCCGTCTCGCTTCAGACGCGCCGCGACGACGACCTGGAGCGCCGCACCGGCACCGTCGGCCGCGTCCTGCCGCACATCGAGGTCAAGGTGATCGACCCGGTAACCGGCGTCACCCTGCCGCGCGGCGAACCCGGCGAGCTGTGCACCCGCGGCTACAGCGTCATGCTCGGCTACTGGGGCGAGCCCGAGAAGACCGCCGAGGTCGTCGACGCCGGACGGTGGATGCACACCGGCGATCTGGCGGTGCTGCGCGAGGACGGGTACGCGCAGATCGTCGGCCGCATCAAGGACATGATCATCCGCGGCGGCGAGAACATCTACCCGCGCGAGATCGAGGAGTTCCTGTACGGGCACCCGCGGATCGCCGACGTCCAGGTGGTCGGGGTGCCGCACGAGAAGTACGGGGAAGAGGTCCTGGCCTGCGTGATCCTCCGGGACCCGGCGGACCCCCTCACCCTGGACGAACTGCGCGCGTACTGCCACGACCGGCTCGCGCACTACAAGGTGCCGAGCCGGCTGCGGCTGCTCGACGCGTTCCCGATGACGGTCAGCGGCAAGGTCCGCAAGATCGAACTCCGGGAGGCGTACCGCCCGGAGTGAGCCGCGCGGTTCAGCCGTCGCGCCGCATGCACACCCGGGGCCACCGGTCCAGGCCGAGCTCCGCCTCCGCCGCGCGGATCCGGCGCAGGCCCGGGGTGAGCGCGGCGCCGGTCAGGCGGCGGAAGCCGAGCCGCTCGTAGTACGGGGCGTTCCACGGCACCTCGGTGAACGTGGTCAGGGTCAGCCCCGCCAGGCCCTTGCGGTGGGCGTGGTCGGCGGCGTGCGCGATCAGGGCCCGGCCCACCCCGCGCCGGGCCGTGTCCGGGTGGACGGTGACCTGCTCGATGTGGAAGGCGCCGTCCACCGTCTCGCCGACCAGGTACGCGAGCACCTTTCCCGAGTCGTCGACGGCGACCCAGGCGTGTCCGGCGGCGCGGTGGCGCTCCAGTTCGGCGAGGGTGGGCGGCTCGTCGTCGGCGATCGCGTCCATGCCGAGCGGGCGGAACAGCTCGCCCGCGGCCCTCTCCAGCTCTTGCAGGCGCGGCAGTTCGGCCGGCTCGGCGCTACGAATGATCATGGCGTCAGTATGCGACAGGTGATCGCGGCCCCTCCGGGTGCCTAGGTGCCGCCTGCGATCATCTCGTCCGCGGGGCTGTTCACCGGCTGCGGTTCCCCGGTCAGGTCGAGCACGAACAGGGGCACCATCAGCTCGTCCGCGCGGGTGCGGGCCTCGTCCACGTAGCCGGCGAGGGAGAAGTAGACGCAGGCCGCCGACTCGGTCATCGACTGGAGCCACAGGCACTCCACGTCGCGCACCGTCGCGGGGCGCACCGAGGGCTCCAACTGGGCCACGAGTCCGCGCGCGGCGAGCCCGATGCCGGACGGCGGGCGCTGGTCGGCGCGGCGCACGTCCGGGTAGCCCAGCCAGCGCAGATACAGCGCGACGGCGGTCACCGCGTCGCGCGCGGTGCGGATGGCGACGGGCTGGAAGGCGGGCCGCGGCGGCGTCGCCGTCCGCGGCAGCGGTATGTGCTGGGGCGGCGGGGCCTGGTCGTCCTGGACCGGCAGCCGCAGCAGGGCGCCGCAGTCGCAGCCCAGTTCCGGACGCGGCCAGCGGTCGCGGCGGCCGCACACCGGGCACCGCAGGGTGACCCAGTCGTCGTCCCAGGTGTGGTCGCTGACCTCCTCGGCGGCGGCGCCGCGCACCAGCGGCGGGGCCACCGGCGCACCGCACGCGCACGGCAGCGCCGTGGGGACGTACGTGTGCTCGCGCGGGCAGGCCGGGCAGCGCACGCGCACGGGCTCGGCCATCACACCCCCTAGTGGGCCGAAGGATTCCGGATCGTTCGCGTCTCATCATCCACCTTGACGGCCTTCCTGACCCCCCTCTACATTGCTTCCATATAGCAGAAGCTACTTTCCACAATACGGAAATGCTATACGGACTTCAGAGCTCGCCGCGGGGCGCGACGGGAGCGCGAATCCGACATCCGAAGAACCGAACAGACACGACAGTGACCGTCAGTCACGTAGGAGTCGGGAGCACTCATGGCTCGAATGACCGCCGCCCGCGCGGCCGTTGAGATCCTCAAGCGCGAAGGCGTCAGCAGCGCGTTCGGCGTGCCCGGTGCCGCCATCAACCCCTTCTACAAGGAGCTCAAGGAGAGCGGTGGCATCGACCACACGCTCGCCCGCCACGTCGAGGGTGCCTCGCACATGGCCGAGGGCTACACCCGCGCCAACCCCGGCAACATCGGGGTCTGCATCGGCACGTCGGGCCCGGCCGGCACCGACATGATCACGGGTCTGTACTCCGCCATCGGCGACTCCATCCCGATCCTGTGCATCACGGGCCAGGCGCCCACGCACCTGATCCACAAGGAGGACTTCCAGGCCGTCGACATCTCCTCGATCGCCAAGCCGGTCGCGAAGATGGCCGTCACGGTCCTGGAGGCCGCGCAGGTCCCCGGCGTCTTCCAGCAGGCGTTCCACCTGATGCGCTCGGGCCGTCCCGGCCCGGTCCTCATCGACCTGCCGATCGACGTCCAGCAGACCGAGATCGAGTTCGACCCGGACACGTACGAGCCGCTGCCGGTCTACAAGCCGGCCGCGACCCGCGCCCAGATCGAGAAGGCGATCGGCCTCCTCCTGGAGTCCGAGCGGCCGCTGATCATCGCCGGTGGCGGCATCATCAACGCCGACGCGAGCGACCTGCTCGTCGAGTTCGCCGAGCTCACCAACACCCCGGTCGTGCCCACCCTGATGGGCTGGGGCACCATCCCGGACGACCACGACCTGAACGCGGGCATGGTCGGCCAGCAGACCGGCCACCGCTACGGCAACGCCACGTTCCTGGAGTCGGACTTCGTCCTCGGCATCGGCAACCGCTGGGCCAACCGCCACACCGGCTACAAGCTGGACGTGTACCGCGAGGGCCGCACGTTCGTCCACGTCGACATCGAGCCGACCCAGATCGGCAAGATCTTCGCGCCGGACTACGGGATCACCTCCGACGCGAAGGCCGCCCTGGAGCTCTTCGTCGAGGTCGCCAAGGAGCTGAAGGCGGCCGGCAGGCTGCCCGACCGCTCCGCCTGGGTCGCCTCGCACCTGGAGCGCAAGGAGACCCTCCTGCGCCGTACGCACTTCGACGACATCCCCATGAAGCCGCAGCGCGTCTACGAGGAGATGAACAAGGCGTTCGGCAAGGACACCCGGTACGTGACGACCATCGGTCTGTCGCAGATCGCCGGCGCCCAGATGCTGCACGTCTACAAGCCGCGCCACTGGATCAACTGCGGCCAGGCGGGCCCGCTCGGCTGGACGATCCCGGCCGCGCTCGGCGTCGCCAAGGCCGACCCGGACACCCAGGTCGTCGCCCTCTCCGGCGACTACGACTTCCAGTTCATGATCGAGGAGCTGGCCGTCGGTGCCCAGCACCGGATCCCGTACGTCCACGTCCTGGTGAACAACGCCTACCTGGGCCTGATCCGCCAGGCGCAGATCGGCCTCGACATCAACTTCCAGGTCAACCTGGAGTTCGAGAACCAGAACAGCCCGGAGCTCGGCGTCTACGGCGTCGACCACGTCAAGGTCGCCGAGGGCCTGGGCTGCAAGGCGATCCGGGTCACCGACCCCAGCGAGCTGGGCGAGGCGCTGGAGCGGGCCAAGAAGCTCGCCCAGGACCACCGGGTCCCGGTCGTCGTCGAGGCGATCCTGGAGCGCATCACGAACATCTCCATGAGCCCCACGGCCGACATCAGCGCGGTCAAGGAGTTCGAGGAGATCGCGACGGAGCCGGGCCACGCGCCCACGTCGATCCGTCCCCTGAAGGTCTGATGCCTTAAGGGACGTCCGCAAGGACCTGGGCGGGCCACCGGTGCACACCGGTGGCCCGCCCGTTTGTGTTGTCGGCGCGGTGCCCTACGGTTCATGGCATCGGCCGAAGATCGCGGGGAGTGCCGCATGGGCGCATGGATGGACTACTTCAGTGCAGTCGACGACGAGGCGGCTGCGGAGCAGCTGGACGCCGGCGAGGTGCCCGGCGCGGTGTGCGGCAACGGCATCGACCCGGCCGTGATGATGGCCAACCTGGAGGCGCTGCTGACCGGCCGCGGCTACGAGGAGGTGCGGGCCCAGCCCCGGCAGTGCGCCCTCGTCGCGCAGGAGGGGGACTGCGCGGTCGTCGTGACGACCCTGACGGACGGTGTGCGGGACGCGCTGGCCGACGCGGAGCCGCAGGCCCTGCGGTCCGCGGCGGTGGCCTGGGGACGCACCGAGGAGTTCGACGGGGACGAGGCCGAGGACGAGCTGACGGCGCTGGTCGAGTCGTTCGCCGAGCTGGCGCGCGAGGCGCGGGCGGCGGGTCACCGGCTGTACTGCCGCGTCAGCATGTGAGGCCGCGCGGGACCCTGCGGGACCGGCGGACGCACGCACGGAAGAGCCCCCGGGTACGGACCGTCGTACCCGGGGGCTCTCGTCTGGGAAGTGGTGGCCGTCCGACGGCGCGCGACTGGCGAGACATGCATGCGCGCCGCCGGACGGAGTGCGATCGGTGGCTGGGACCGCGGCGGCTGTACGACGGCTCCGGGGACGCCCTGCCTCAGGTCGACAGGGGGCCGGGAACCTTCACCACCGCACTGGCTCGCACGGCCGCCGCGGTCCTCGTCCGCCCGCACCGCCCCGGGACCACCCCTCATCCGGGTCCCGCAGCGGTTCGGGTCTGCGCGTACGGAGCTGACCTCCCATCAGTCCCGTACGCAGTCTGTGTGCCGCCCCGAGGGGCGGGTGGGGCTCAGTCCTCGCGCAGGGCGCGGACCGCCTCCTCCACGCGCTTGCCGTAGTCCGGGTCGGCGGCGTGGAAGTGGGCGAGGTTCTTCTCCACGATGTCGTCGTGCGAGACCTGGGAGAGCCCACCGGCGATGTTCGCCACCAGACGCCCCTTCTCGTCCTCCGACATCAGGCGGTACAGCTCGCCCGCCTGGAAGAAGTCGTCGTCCTTGGTGTGGGCCGGGGCCTCGTGCGTGCCCGTGTACCCGGCGACGGCGTACGGCGCGGCCAGCGGGCGGCCGGTCTCGACGGGGCCGTCGAAGGAGTTCGGCTCGTAGTTCTTGCGGGTGCGGCCGTAGGCGTTGGTCGCCATCACGCCGTCGCGCCCGTAGTTGTCCGCCTCGGTCGCCTTCGGCGCGTTGACCGGCAGCTGGGTGTGGTTGACGCCCAGGCGGTAGCGGTGCGCGTCCGCGTAGGCGAACAGCCGGCCCTGGAGCATCTTGTCCGGCGAGGGACCGATGCCGGGCACGAAGTTGTTCGGGGAGAACGCGGCCTGCTCGACCTCGGCGAAGACGTTGTCCGGGTTGCGGTCGAGGACCAGGCGGCCCACGCGCTGGAGCGGGTAGTCCTTGTGCGGCCACACCTTGGTGAGGTCGAAGGGGTTGAAGCGGTAGTCGGCCGCCTCGGCCGCCGGCATGAGCTGCACGTAGAGCGTCCAGGACGGGTGCACACCGCGCTCGATGGCCTGCAGCAGGTCCGTCTGGTGCGAGTTGGCGTCCTTGCCGACGATCTCCTGGGCCTGCTCGGCGGAGAGCGAGCGGATGCCCTGGTTGGTCTTGAAGTGGTACTTCACGAAGAAGGCTTCGCCCTGCTCGTTCGTCCACTGGTAGGTGTGCGAGCCGTAGCCGTTCATGTGCCGGTACGAGGCCGGGATGCCGCGGTCGCCCATCAGCCAGGTCACCTGGTGCGTGGCCTCGGGGGCGTGCGCCCAGAAGTCCCAGACGTTCTCCGGCTCCTGCTTGCCCGTGAAGGGGTCGCGCTTCTGGGAGTGGATGAAGTCGGGGAACTTCAGCGGGTCCTTGATGAAGAACACCGGGGTGTTGTTGCCGACGAGGTCGTAGTTGCCCTCTTCGGTGTAGAACTTCAGCGCGAAGCCGCGCGGGTCGCGGACGGCGTCCGCGCCGCCGAGGTTGTCGGCGACCGTCGAGAAGCGCAGGAAGACCTCGGTGCGCTTGCCGATCTCCGAGAGGAAGTCGGCGTGGGTGAAGCCGGTGACGTCGTCGGTCACCTCGAAGTGGCCGTAGGCGCCGGAGCCGCGGGCGTGCACCACGCGCTCCGGGATGCGCTCGCGGTTGAAGCGGGCGAGCTTCTCCAGGAGGTGCTGGTCCTGGAGCAGGATCGGGCCGCCGACGCCTGCGGTGGCGGAGTTCTGGTTGTCGGCGACAGGCGCGCCGGACTCGGTCGTGAGCACACGATTCGGCGTTTTCGGCATGGGTTCGAGGCGACCTTCCGTGCAATGGCTGCTGACGATGGCTGCGATGTGGGGGAGCGTAAGTACCCCTGAACTGCTACGTCAACAGTTTGTTGAAGTTATCGGCAGAGCTTGTTCAACATTTTGTTGAACTGCTGGGCGTGAAGGGTTCCGGGCCGCGGCGACGCCTGGGCGCGACAGGACAGGTGTCAGCGCCACCGCGGCCCGGAAGTCTTGGGGGTCAGGCCACCTGGTTGCCGGAGAGGCGCTCGACCGAGCGCAGCAGCGCGGAGTGGTCGAGGCCGCCGTCGCCCTGGGCGCGCAGCGAGGCGACCAGCTGGGCGACCACGCCGCCGACGGGCAGGGCCGCGCCGACGTTGCGGGCGGCGTCGGTGACGATGCCCATGTCCTTGTGGTGCAGGTCGATCCGGAAGCCCGGCTTGAAGTCCCGGTTGAGGAAGTTGTCCTTCTTGCGGGTCAGCACGGTGGAGCCGGCGAGCCCGCCGTTGAGGACGTCCAGCGCGGCCGTCAGGTCCACGCCGGACTTCTCCAGGAAGACCACGGCCTCGGCGCACGCCTGGATGTTCACGGCGACGATCAGCTGGTTGGCGGCCTTCACGGTCTGGCCCGAGCCGTGCGGACCGCACAGCACGATGGTCTTGCCGAGCGCGTCGAGGAGCGGCTTGGCCTCGTCGAAGTCGGCCTGCTCACCGCCGACCATGATGGACAGCACGGCCTCGATGGCGCCGGCCTCGCCGCCGGAGACGGGGGCGTCGATGACGCGGATGCCCTTCTCCTTCGCGTTCTTCGCGAGGTCGACCGAGGTCTGCGGGGTGATCGACGACATGTCGACGATCAGCGCGCCCGACCTGGCGTTCTCCAGGATGCCCTCGGGGCCGTAGGAGATCGCCTCGACCTGCGGGGAGGCGGGCACCATCGTCACGATGACGTCGGCGTCCTTGACGGCCTCGGCGATCGACTTCACGGCCGTGCCGCCGGCCGCGGCGAGGCGGTCCAGCTTGTCCTGCTCCAGGGTGAAGCCCGTGACGTCGTAACCGGCCTTGATCAGGTTCTCCGACATGGGCGAGCCCATGATGCCGAGACCGATCCACGCGACCTTGGGGAGATTGTTGCTCATGAGGGTGACACTCCAGAGGCTCTGAAAACGGTGGTACGCCGATGGGTCGGCGGCTCAGGCGGCGCGGTGCTCGCGCGGCAGCCAGTCGAAGGCCTCGGCGCTCGGGCGCTCGCCCGGCTTGTACTCCAGGCCGACATAGCCCTCGTAGCCGGCCTTCTTCAGCTGGTCGAGCAGCTCCTCCAGCGGCAGCGAGCCGGTGCCCGGCGCGCCGCGGCCCGGGTTGTCGGCGATCTGCACGTGCGCCGTCCTGTCCGTGTAGGCGCTGATGACCTGCGACAGGTCCTCGCCGTTCATCGACAGGTGGTACAGGTCCATCAGGAACTTGGCGTTGCCCAGGCCGGTCGCCGCGTTCACCTTGTCGACGATCTCGATCGCCTTGGGGGCGCTCACGATCGGGCACTTCGGCGACTCCGGCGCGTTGAGCGCCTCGATCAGCAGGACCGCGCCGACGCGGTCGGCCGCGCGGGCCGCCAGCGTCAGGTTCTCCAGGGCGAGCGCGTCCTGCGTCGCCTCGTCGACACCGTCCACGCGGTTGCCGTACAGGGCGTTGAGCGCCTTGCAGCCGAGGGACTGCGCGAAGTCGGCCGCGATGTCGACGTTCGCGCGGAACTTGTCGCTCTCCTCGCCGGGGATCGACAGGGCGCCCCGGTCGGGTCCCGGCAACTGGCCCGCGTAGAAGTTCAGTCCGGTGAGCTGGACGCCCGCCTCGGTGATCGCGGTGCGCAGGGCGTCGAGCTCGGACTGCGCGGGGGTGGGGGCGTCGACCCAGGGCCACCACAGCTCGACCGCGGTGAAGCCCGCCGCGGCGGCGGCCGCGGGACGCTCCAGGAGCGGGAGTTCCGTGAAGAGGATCGACAGGTTGACGTTGAAGCGCTGGTCTGCGAATCCCATGAGGGTCGGCGCTCCCTTCCGTAAGTTGTTCCGTATTGCGGAAGTTCGTTTCTGCTTAATGGAAGATTGCCTGTGGGTGGCGATGGCTGTCAAGAGGGGCTGCCGGAAATTCCGTCGACGGCGTTAGGTTGAGCGCGTGCGATTGAGAGTGGAGTTCACGACCGAGCCCTTCGACCTCGACGAGGCGCCGCCGCACGCGGTGGTCGCCCGGGACGTCCTGGAGGGGGCCGACCTGGACGCGGTCGACGTCGGCCCGTTCGGCAACACGGCCGAGGGGGAGTCCGACGGGGTGCTGACCGCCGTCGACGCGCTGCTGCGCAAGGCGCTCGCGGCCGGCGCCACCCGGGTCTCGCTCCAGGTGAACGTGATCGGTGACGAGTCCCGCGCGAACGGTGACGAGTCCGGGGAGGGCGATAAGTGACCGGGACCGTTGATGACGCCTCCGACCCCTTCGTCCGGGCGGTCAAGCCGCTCGTCGACGCCATGGGGGGCGAGATGATGCCGCCGCAGGAGGCAGGCAAGGACGACGTCGTGCTGAGCTGGGAGGGCGTGGACGTGCTGGCCGTCCGGCTGCCCCAGCTGGCCGACTCCCTCGATCACATCCTGGCCGCCATGGAGCGCAGGGAGGGCAAGCCGCTGGCGGATCTCGACCGCAAGGAGAAGCAGGAGGTCGTACGCGCCCTGGAGGCGCGCGGCGCGTTCTCCGTGCGGCACGGGGTGGAGACCGTGGCCGGCGCCCTGGGCGTCTCGCGCTTCACCGTCTACAACTACCTCAACCGCGAGAAGGCCACCTGACCTGCACGGATTCTCCGCTTCCCGAACCGCCGTCCGTTAACCGGACGGCGGTTTTTGTCACTCCAAGTTTTCAACAAAGTGTTGACGCCGTGTTTCCGAGAGCGTTAGCTATCCGCAGCCCGTCCAGCACAAGGCCACGGAGGCATCCCGTGACTTCAGGTACATCAGGCACACATCGGGGGTTGACCCGGTTCAACACCTCCGACGAGAGCGCGGCCCAGGCCGAGCTCCACGAGGTGTGTGCTTCATCGGCGTGGGGGAGCAAGCTGCTCGCCCAGCGCCCCTTCGCCACCGTAGAGGCCCTCTTCGAGGCCAGTGACGCCGCGACGGCCGAGCTGACCGCGGACGATCTCGCCGAGGCGATGGCGGGGCACCCGCCGATCGGCCGCCCGAAGCCCGGCGACCCGACCTCGTCGCGTGAGCAGCGCGGCATGGCGGGGGCCTCCGAGGAACTCAAGGCGCAGATGCTCGAACTGAACCTGGACTACCAGGACCGGTTCGGACACGTCTTCCTCATCTGTGCCACCGGGGCGAGCGCCGAGCAGATGCTCGACGCGCTCAAGACACGGATCGGCAACACGCCCGACCAGGAGCGGGAGATCGTCCGCACCGAACTGGGCAAGATCAACCGCATCCGCCTGACCCGCCTCGCAGAAGAAGGGGACAACGCCTGATGAGTACCGAGACCACGGCGTCGGTGTCCACACACATCCTGGACACCAGCATCGGACGCCCCGCCGAGGGCGTCGCCATCTCCCTTGCGGCACGCGCCGGTTCGGGCGCCGCCTGGGTGGCGCTCGGCGGTTCGGCCACCGACGCGGACGGGCGCTGCAAGGACCTTCCGGCCCTGCCGGAGGGCACCACTCACGTCCGTCTCGACTTCGAGACGGAAGTGTATTTCGACAAGAAGCAAGCCGATGCGCAGCAGGACGCCCCCGCGAATCGGGACAGCGGTGCGACCGGAGCGTTCTTCCCGGAGGTGGCGATCACGTTCGCCGTCGTGCCGGGCGAGCACTACCACGTACCGCTGCTGCTCAACCCGTTCGGCTACTCCGTTTACCGAGGGAGCTAGCAGACATGCCCACGATCCTGGGACAGAACCAGTACGGCAAGGCCGAGAACCGAGTCGTAAAGATCACGCGGGACGGCGACACTCACCACATCAAGGACCTGAACGTCTCGGTCGCCCTCAGCGGTGACCTCTCCGACGTGCACCTCACCGGGTCGAACGCCAACTGCCTGCCGACCGACACCACCAAGAACACCTGCTTCGCCTTCGCCAAGGAACACGGCATCGAGTCGGCGGAGCAGTACGGCATCGAGCTGGCCCGGCACTTCGTCGACAGCCAGCCGTCGATCCACCGGTCGCGCATCCGCATCGAGGAGTACTCCTGGGAGCGCATCGCCGGCTCCGACGCGGGCTCCAACTTCATCGGCGCCGACGAGGTGCAGCACTCCTTCGTCCGCAAGGGCCAGGAGGTCCGCCTCACCCAGATCACGTACGACGGCGAGACGTTCGAGGTGCTGTCCGGTCTCAAGGACCTGACCGTCATGAACACCACGAACTCCGAGTTCTGGGGCTACATCAAGGACAAGTACACGACGCTCAAGGAGGACTACGACCGCATCCTCGCCACGTCGCTGTCCACCTGGTGGCGGCACAACTGGACGGGCGCCGAGGGCGAGCGCACGCCGCAGTGGAACAAGTCCTACGAGCAGGCCAAGAAGCACATCCTCCAGGCCTTCGTCGAGACGTACTCGCTGTCGCTGCAGCAGACCCTCTTCCAGATGGGTTCGCGCGTCATCAACAACCGCAGCGAGATCGACGAGATCCGCTTCTCCGCGCCGAACAAGCACCACTTCCGCCAGGACCTCTCGGCCTTCGGCCTGGAGAACGACGCGAAGGACGGGGCCGTCTACTGGGCCGCCGACCGTCCCTACGGCCTGATCGAGGCCACCATCCTGCGGGACGGCGCCGAGCAGCGCATCCCGACCGACATGACCAACCTCTGACGGTCATCGTCATGTCCTTGTGAGTCCTTGTGAGGCGTGCCCCCACCCACCCGCAGTGGGCGGGGGCACCCCCTCCCGGAGGGAACAACATGGCAACGCCTGCAAAGGGGCCGGCTGAAGGCCCGTGTTCCACCCTGCCGGACGGCACCATCGAAGTCACCAAGGTGCATCCGGTGGACGAAAAGCTCCACGCCTCGCGGCTCGTCCCCGCCGCGCTCCAGCACATCGCCGCCATGTACGCCGGCGTCGTCACCCCTCCGCTCATCATCGGCCAGGCCGTCCACCTGGACACCGCGGGCCAGACCCGGCTGATCGCCGCGTCGCTGCTCATCGCCGGAGTGGCCACCCTGCTCCAGACGCTCGGCGTCAAGGGCTTCGTCGGCAACCGGCTGCCGTTCGTCAACGCCGCGTCCTCGGCGGGCATCGCACCCATGCTCGCCATCGCCGAGACCAACGCCCAGGGCGACCAACTCCCCGCCATCTACGGGGCGGTGATGGTCGCGGGCGTCTTCTGTCTCGCCATCGGACCGTTCTTCGGACGGCTGCTGCGCTTCTTCCCGCCGCTCGTCACCGGCGTCGTCATCACCCTCATCGGTGTGACCCTGATGCCCGTCCCCGTCGGCTGGGCCCAGGGCGGCGACAAGACCGCCGCCGACTACGGCGACATGCGCTACCTCGCGCTCGCCGCCTTCACCCTCGTCGTCATTCTGCTGATCCAGCGCTTCGGCAAGGGCTTCGTCAAGCAAGTCGCCCTGCTCTTCGGCCTGTTGATCGGCACGCTCGCCGCGATCCCGTTCGGCATGGCGGACTTCAGCTCCATCAAGTCGGCGCCGGTCGCCGCCCTGCCGACCCCGTTCGCCTTCGGCACCCCCGAGTTCCAGCCCGCCGCGATCGTCTCGCTCTGCCTCGTCATGCTCGTCCTGATGACCGAGTCCAGCGCCGGCATGCTCGCCATCGGCGAGATCTGCGAGCGCGACTGCGACGGGCGGACCATCACGCGCGGCCTGCGCACCGACGGCATCGCCACCTTCCTCGGCCCGGTCTTCGGCGGCTTCCCCACCTCCGCCTTCGCGCAGAACGTCGGCGTCGTCTCGCTCACCAAAGTGCGCAGCCGGTACGTCGTCGCCGTCGCGGGCGGCGCCCTGCTGATTCTCGGCGCCTTCCCGGTGCTCGGCGCGGTCGTCTCGATGGTCCCCATGCCGGTCCTCGGCGGCGCGGGCATCGTCCTCTTCGGCTCCATCGCCGTCAGCGGCATCCGCACACTGTCCGAGGCGGGCCTCGACGACAGCTCCAACATCATCCTGGTGGCCGTCTCGCTCGGCGCGGGCATCATCCCTCTCGCCGCGCCCACCTTCTACGCCGACTTCCCCGCCTGGGCGCAGACCGTGCTCGGCTCCGGCATCAGCGCCGGCGCGCTCGTCGCCGTATCGCTGAACCTGTTCTTCCACCATCTCGGCACCCGTAGCAGCGCCAGCGCGGCTGCGGCACTCAAATCCTCCTAGGGTCCTGCCGTGCCCAATCGCCACTCAAGAAATGAAGGACGCACCATGGCACCTTCTACGGCTTCTTCAACCGACCGCATCGTCATCGAGAACGTCGCCATCGCGACGGTCGACGCCCACGACACCGAGTACGCCTCGGGACACATCGTCGTCGCGGGCAACGTCATCGAGTCCATCGGCGCGGGCAGCGCGCCCGAGGGCCTGGAGAACGTCGTGCGCCGCGTCGACGGCACCGGCCACCTCGCCACGCCCGGCCTGGTCAACACGCACCACCACTACTACCAGTGGATCACCCGCGGTCTCGCGACGGACCACAACCTGTTCAACTGGCTGGTGGCGTTGTACCCGACGTGGGCGCGCATCGACGAGCAGATGACGTACGCGGCCGCGCAGGGCTCCCTCGCGATGATGGCCCGCGGCGGCGTGACCACCGCGATGGACCACCACTACGTGTTCCCGCAGGGCTCGGGCGACCTCTCCGGGTCGATCATCCGCGCCGCCTCCGAGATGGGTGTGCGCTTCACCCTGGCCCGCGGCTCCATGGACCGCAGCGAGAAGGACGGCGGCCTGCCGCCGGACTTCGCCATCGAGACCCTCGAAGGCGCCCTCGCCGCCACCGAGGAGACCGTGAGGAAGCACCACGACGCCTCCTTCGGCGCCATGACCCAGGTGGCCGTCGCCCCCTGCTCGCCGTTCTCCGTCTCCACCGAACTCCTCAAGCAGGGCGCCGAGTTGGCGCGCTCGCTCGGCGTACGGCTGCACACCCACGGCAGCGAGACGGTCGAGGAGGAGAAGTTCTGCCACGAGCTGTTCGGCATGGGCCCCACCGACTACTTCGAGTCGACCGGCTGGCTCGGTGAGGACGTGTGGATGGCGCACAGCGTCCACATGAACGACTCCGACATCGCCGCGTTCGGCCGGACGAAGACGGGCGTCGCGCACTGCCCGTCCTCCAACGCCCGCCTCGCCGCCGGCATCGCCCGCGTCCCCGACATGCTGGCCGCCGGCGTCCCGGTCGGCCTCGGCGTCGACGGCACCGCCTCCAACGAGTCCGGTGAACTCCACACCGAACTGCGCAACGCCCTGCTGATCAACCGCCTCGGCGCCCACCGCGAGTCCGCCCTGAACGCCCGTCAGGCGCTGCGCCTCGGCACGTACGGCGGCGCCCAGGTCCTCGGCAGGGCGGCGGAGATCGGCTCGCTGGAGACCGGCAAGCTCGCCGACCTCGTGCTGTGGAAGATGGACACGCTCGCCCACTCCTCCATCCTCGACCCGGTCATCGGTCTCGTCTTCGGCGCGGCCGCCCCGGTCACCCTCTCCCTCGTGAACGGCGTACCGGTGGTGGAGGACAGCCGCCTCCTGCACGTCGACGAGGACGCGATCGCCCGCTCCACGCGGGACGAGGCGCAGCGTCTCGCGCGGATCGCCGCGCAGGCGTAGCACCTCTCCAGAACTCCGGCCGGGGAGGACGGTCCCCGGCCGGACCCGAACTGCCGAGCGGGCAGTTCGGGAGCCGCCCCGGAACGTGGCCCCAGCTTCACGTCCCCGGGGCGGTCAGCACTGCCTGGGCGCACCACAACTTCATACGAGCTCAACCGAGTTCATTCAGTTTTCCTTGCACCACCTCCCAGAAGCGAAAAGTGCCGGCGGCCCGCCGGGACTGGAAAACAACCGGAGGAGCCGCAGTGGCGACGACGCCCAGGTTCACCAAGCAAGGCACCACCCCCGCCGACCAGGAAGCGGGACATACCAAACATCCGGTCGACGAGACCCTGCCCCCGCTGAAGATGGCGACGACCGGTCTTCAGCACGTGGCAGCCATGTACGCGGGCGTGGTCGCGCCCCCGCTCATCGTCGGCGCCTACATCGGTCTCTCCGCGAAGGAACTCACCTTCCTGACCGGCGCCTGCCTCTTCACGGCGGGCCTCGCCACCTTCCTCCAGACGCTCGGCATCTGGAAGATCGGCGCCCGGCTGCCGTTCGTCAACGGCGTGACGTTCGCGGGCGTGGCCCCGATGCTCGCCGTCGCCGACTCCACGAAGGACAAGAGCGACGCCCTGCCGATCATCTTCGGAGCGGTGATCGTGGCGGGCCTCCTCGGCTTCATCGCCGCGCCCTTCTTCTCCAAGGCGATACGTTTCTTCCCGCCGGTCGTCACGGGTACGGTCATCACGCTCATCGGCATCTCGCTGATGCCCGTCGCCTTCGGCTGGGCCCAGGGGCCCGACGCCAAGGCGTCCGACTACGGCTCCATGAAGAACCTGGCCCTCGCCGGGATCACCCTCGTCATCGTGCTGCTGCTGCGCCGCTTCACCACCGGCTTCGTCAAGCAGATCGCGGTCCTGCTCGGCCTGGTCGTCGGCACGGTCGTCGCCATCCCGTTCGGCGTCACGGACTTCTCGCCGGTCGGGGACGCGGACATCGTCGGCTTCCCGACGCCGTTCCACTTCGGTGCCCCGCAGTTCGCCGGCGCCGCCATCGTGTCGATGATCGTCGTCATGGTCGTGTCGATGACGGAGTCGACGGCGGACATGCTCGCGCTCGGTGAGATCGTCGACCGTCCCGCGGACGAGAAGACGATCGCGGCAGGTCTGCGTGCCGACACCCTCGGCACGGCGATCAGCCCGGTCTTCAACGGCTTCATGTGCAGCGCCTTCGCCCAGAACATCGGCCTGGTGGCGATGACGAAGATCCGCAGCCGGTTCGTGGTCGCGGTCGGCGGCGGCTTCCTCGTCCTGATGGGTCTGTGCCCGATGGCCGCGTCCCTGATCGCGGTCGTGCCGAGGCCGGTCCTCGGCGGCGCGGGCGTCGTCCTGTTCGGCTCGGTCGCCGCCAGCGGTATCCAGACCCTGGTCAAGGCGGGCCTGGACAAGGACAACAACGTCCTGATCGTCGCCGTGTCGCTCGCCGTGGGCCTGATCCCCATCGCGGCGCCGGAGTTCTACCACGCGTTCCCGGAGCGCGCGAAGATCATCCTGGACTCGGGCATCTCCACCGGCTGTGTCGCGGCGGTCCTGCTCAACCTGGTCTTCAACCACCTGGGCCGCGGGCGCGACGCGGACGACGTGACGGCCCCGATGGAGTCGGGCGGGGCGATCGCGGAGCAGCGCACGACGTCCGCCGCCGCGCACTGATCCGCCGGCCCCGCCCTCGACCGACCTGTCCCGTACGGCCGACGCCGCTCCCGAGATCCGGGGGCGGCGTCGGTGCTGTACGGGCTTTTTCTTGGGGCGCTGGTCAGCCGATGTGGAAGCTGTCCCCGTAGACCTTCCAGTCCAGCGGCGGGTCCAGGTTCAGATTGCCGTTCTTCAGGAACACGCGCTGGGCGGTGTCGACGCGGCTGGTGTCGCTGTGCGCCTCCTCCTGCTTCATCGCCCACACCCGCGCGTCGAGGAACGCGTTCAGCCAGGTGACCTCGTCGCCGCCCTGCGCGGGCCGCTTCGCCTTGCCGAGGGCGCGCTTGCGGATGCCGGAGAAGCTCGTCGGGTCACCGCCGTCGCCGTGCATCACGATGGCGTCGTAGTACGTGAACTGGCCGAGCGTGCCGACCCCGTCGGCCTTGCCCTGCTTGACCGCCGGGTTGAAGTACACCCGGTCGCGCTCGTCGTTCTGCGCCTGCTGGAAGGCCGAGTCCTGGGCCGCCTTCGCCCAGTCCTTGGGGAAGTTCGGGTCCAGGCCGTCGTGCGAGTCGCTGCCGTCCACGTCCCGCAGGGCGGGAAGGTACTTGGCCAGGACGTTGCCGGGCTTGCGGTCGGTGTACAGCTCGACCAGGTCGAGCATGTCCCCGGTGCCGGAGCAGAAGCCGATGATCCCGGCGGTGTAGCCGCGGCCGTCGCCGATGTCCTCGATGTACTTGTACTGGGCCTTCCAGTCGAGCGAGGAGTTCTCCGCGCTCGACACCAGCTTCATGGCGATCTCCTTCTTCGCCGGATCGTCGAGCCCGGCGGCGGCCACGGGGGACGCGCCGGCGAGCTGAGTGGTCAGCAGCGGTGCCGCGACGACCGTGGCACCGAGGAACGTGAGCATGGTGCGACGGGAGAGGCGTGAGGTGCGTATGTGGGGGGTGGGCACGGGTCCTCCTGAGGGGAGTTCGTCGTTCCGTCGACTGTTAGGAAGGTTTCCTACCAGAAATTCGGCGTGACGGGTACCCGTCAGGACAGGGTTGTGGGTGGGTGCGGGCCGGTGGGGAACTGCGCGACCAGCCCCACCGGCCGTCAGTCGGTGAACGGCCGGGGCTACAGGCCGAAGGCGCCGGGGTCCTTCGCCAGTTCCTTGAAGACCTCACCCGGGTCGGCCACCAGTTTGCGGCGGTCCAGGTCCAGCACGCCGCCCACGCCGGTGATCTCGGCCGACAGGGTGCCGTCGGTCTTTCTGATCGCCTGGAGCACGCGGAACGTCTTGCCCTCGCCCCACTCGAAGACGCACTCCACGTCCACGCTGTCGCCGGCGCGCAGCTCCCGCAGATAGCGGATGTTCGTCTCCAGGACGACGGGGCCCACGCGCCGCGTGAGCAGATCCTGCTGCTCGATGCCGCCGTGCCGCAGCAGCGCCCAGCGGGCGTGCTCCGCGTACTGCAGATACACCGCCTGGTTGAGATGGCCCTGTGTGTCGGTCTCGTACCCGCGCACCTCGACCCGGACGGAGAACGGCTCAGCCACGATGTTCCTCTCGATGATTCAGGTGACCCTGAGGGTGGGGTCGACGGCTTCAACAGGGCGGCGTGGCCCGGCATTCCGCGTGCGACCTGATGGGTCAGACCCGTCTCGGTGAGGCCAGCAGAACACGGCCCCCGCGCGCCTCCGTGTGCTCGCTCACCTGCCAGCCCGCCTGCCGGAGGGCCTCCGCGCAGGCCGTGAGCGCGGCGGGGTCGGGGTGCCGTACGGCGACGGCCTCGGGCTGCGGGGTGTCCGTCACGCGGTAGCCGGGCACCGTCCCGGTCGCCGGGACGCAGCCCGCCGCCTCCAGGGCCAGCGCCGCGGAGTGCGTGAGGCGGCCCCGCTCCCAGGCGCACGGCCGGTCGGTCGCGCCGTCCGGGTGCGTCATGCGGCGTATCTCCAGCAGGCCCTGCCACGCGGTGCGCACCTCGCGTGCCCGCGCGGGCGTGGCGACGGCGTCCGGCTCGCCGCCGAGCCGCGCCGTGAACACCCCGCCCGGAGCGGGGGCCGCCACCGGCTCGGGTGACGCGGGAGCGTCGGCGGCCTCGCGGAACCGGTGGCCCGCCGGAGTCAGGAAGTGGTCGTGCGGCGGCCGGGGATGCCGGAACGCCAGGCGCAGCGCGACGAGCCGCGCCAGCTGGGCCGCGGTCCCGGTGATCCGGCCGGTCTCCGGCTCGGCGGCGTCGATGACCCGCCGCTGCGCGGCGGTCGGCGGTCTGGTCACGGCACACCCCCGTCTCCGTGGAGCCGGCGGACGCGGGCTCCCTGCCGACGATGGTGCACGACGGGTCCGACAACGGCCTCAGGGCCGCAGGTTCCAGCCCGAGATCACAGGACGGCCGTGCTCGAAGGTCAGTCGGCTCACCGTGCCGGTCGCCAGCAGGAAGTGGGCGCCGCCCGACGGTGGCAGGCCCAGCCGGCGCGCGGTCAGCACCCGCAGGAAATGTCCGTGCGAGACGAGCACCACGCTGCCCTCGTTGTTGGCGAGCGCGGCGTCGACCTTGGAGAGCATCCGGTCCGCCCGCGCCCCGACCTCCTCGGGGGTCTCGCCGGGATGCTCCGGCGGCCCCTCCGGCACCCCGTCGTCGAAGAGGAACCAGTCGGGCCGGGTGCGCTGGATCTCCCGGGTGGTCACGCCCTCGTAGGCGCCGTAGTCCCATTCGACCAGGTCAGGGTCGACGGTGACACGGGAGAGGCCCGCCAGTTCCGCGGTCTCCCGCGCGCGCTGCAGCGGACTGACGAAGACGGCGCCCACGTGATAGCTGCCGACGAGCGGTGCGACCCGGCGCGCCTCCTCCCGGCCGTTCTCGGTCAGCGGGAGATCGGTCAGACCGGTGTGCTGGCCCGTCAGGGCCCACTCGGTCTCACCGTGCCGGACAAGGAGCAGGTCACCCAAGGCGCGCACCGTTCTGTCAGGGTCCGAAAAGGTTCACAGGACATGCAAGGGACATTCTCGCTGGAACCGTACCCGGGGCGCGCGTCACCGCAGGCAGCGGGGATTGTCGGACCCGGCCCGTAAGGTTTCAGGGATCGAACGGATCGAGGGGTCAGCCCGCGTCCGATGAGCGCAGAGAGGGGAGGCCGGGTCGCCGTGCCGGAACTGCCGGGTGTCGCGCTGCGCGCAGCCGCCGTCTTCCTGCCCGCTCCGCTGCCGCGCGAGGGCCGGATCGCGTTCTGGTCGCCGGACGACCCGGCGGGCCCGCCGGGCGCCGACACGGAGATCGCCGTGGTGCGGCCGCACGGAGCGGGCGTCCGCAGCCGCCAGGTCCCCGCCCTCGTCCTGCCCGTCGTCGACGCGCTGCCGCTGCTCGTACGGGCCCGCCGCACCCCGGGCGCCCACCCCGCTGCCGCGGCCTGGGGCGCGGCCGCCGCGCACGCGCTGCATCTGGTCGCCCGCGGCCGGCTGCTGCCCGGGCTCACCGCGTCCGACCACGACGCCTGGCGCGCGGGCCCGCTCGACGAGGACGACATCGCCCAGCTCAAGGGGATCGCCGCCGCCCTGCCGCCGGAGGGCTTCGCGGTCCCGGTGGCCGGCCGCAGGCCCGTCCAGGTGCCCGAGCCGCAGGCGCTGGTGCGGGCGTTCCTGGACGCCGTGGCCGACGCGCTGCCGCGCACCCCTGCGGCGGCGCACGCGGCGGGCGCCCCGTTCGCCGCCGCCGCTCCCCAGCACCTTCCGCAGGCACGCCCCTGGGCGGTGGAGGCGGCCGCCGGGCTCGACGCCGGCGTGAAGATCTCGCTCCGCCTCGACCTGGCGCACAAGGACCTGTTCGACACCGAGGACACTGAGGAGGCCGTAGCGGGCGTAGAGGGTGCCGACGCCCCGCCCGCCCCCGAGGCCCGGCGCGCGGGGACCGCCATCGTCCAGGTGCACAGCCTCGCCGACCCCACGCGCGTGGTCGACGCCGCACACCTGTGGGCGGGCGACGCCGACGAGCACTTCGGGCCGCGCGCCCGGATCGACGCCGTGCTCGCGGTGCGCCGGGCCGTCGCCGCGTGGCCCCCGCTCGGCCGCCTCCTGGAGCAGGACGTGCCCGACGTGCTCGCCCTCGCCGAGAGCGAGCTGATCGACCTGCTCGGGCCCGGCGCCGCACGGCTCGCCAAGGCCGGCGTCACCCTGCACTGGCCGCGCGAGCTGGCCCGTTCGCTGACCGCCACCGCGGTGGTGCGCGCCCGGACCGCGCCGGGCTCGGCGACCGACGGCACGACGTTCTTCGACGCCGACGAGCTGATGGCGTTCAACTGGCAGCTGGCGCTCGACGGGGACCCGCTGACCGAGCGCGAGATGGACCAGCTCGCCGAGTCGCACCGCGCCGTCGTCCGGCTGCGCGACCAGTGGGTCGTCGTCGATCCCGACCTCGTCCGCAAGGCCCGCAAGCGGGAGCTCGGCCTGCTCCAGCCCGTCGACGCCCTCGCGGTCGCCCTCACCGGCGAGGCCGAGGTCGACGGCGAGCGCGTCGCCGCCGTGCCCACCGGACGCCTCGCCGAGCTCCGCGACCGCCTCACCCGGGGCCTCGACACGGTCGAGCCGCCGCCCGCCCTGCGCGCCACCCTGCGCGACTACCAACTGCGCGGGCTCGCCTGGCTCGACCTCATGACCTCGCTCGGACTCGGCGGCTGCCTCGCCGACGACATGGGCCTCGGCAAGACGGTCACCCTCATCGCGCTGCACCTGCGCCGCGACCGGCCGCAGCCCACCCTCGTGGTCTGCCCCGCCTCGCTGCTCGGCAACTGGCAGCGCGAGATCGAGAGGTTCGCGCCCGGCGTCCCCGTCCGCCGCTTCCACGGCGCCGACCGCAGCCTCGACGACGGCACCGGCGGCTTCGTCCTCACCACGTACGGCACCCTGCGCACCCGCGCCGGTGAACTCGCCGCGCACGACTGGGGCATGGTCGTCGCCGACGAGGCACAGCACGTCAAGAACCCCAACTCGGCGACGGCGAAGGCCCTGCGCACCCTCGACACCCCCGCGCGCGTGGCCCTCACCGGCACCCCCGTGGAGAACAACCTGTCCGAGCTGTGGGCGCTGCTCGACTGGACGACACCGGGCCTGCTCGGCCCGCTCAAGGCCTTCCGCGCCCGGCACGCGCGCGCCGTCGAGGGCGAGGGCCCGCTGGAGAACCCGGAGGCGATCGAGCGGCTGTCCCGCCTCGTCCGCCCCTTCATCCTGCGGCGCAAGAAGTCCGACCCGGGCATCGTCCCCGAGCTGCCGCCCAAGACCGAGTCCGACCACCCGGCGCCGCTCACGCGGGAACAGGCCTCGCTCTACGAAGCGGTCGTCCGCGAATCCATGGCGCAGATCGAGGAGGCCGAGGGCATCGGCCGCCGCGGCCTCATCATGAAACTGCTGACCTCCCTGAAGCAGGTGTGCAACCACCCCGCGCAGTACCTGAAGGAGGGCGAGCAGACCCGCCCGCGCCTGGTCGGACGCTCCGGCAAACTCGCCCTGCTCGACGAGCTGTTGGACACCATCCTGGCCGAGGACGGATCCGGCGGCTCGGTCCTGGTCTTCACCCAGTACGTGTCCATGGCCCAGCTCCTCTCCACCCACCTGACCACCCGCGCGATCCCCAGCCAGCTGCTGCACGGCGGCACCCCGGTCGCCGAGCGCGAGCGCATGGTGGACCGGTTCCAGTCCGGTGAGGTGCCCGTCTTCCTGCTGTCCCTGAAGGCCGCGGGCACCGGGCTCAACCTCACGCGCGCGGGCCATGTCGTCCACTTCGACCGCTGGTGGAACCCGGCGGTGGAGGAGCAGGCCACCGACCGCGCCTACCGCATCGGCCAGACCCAGCCCGTGCAGGTGCACCGGCTCATCACCGAGGGCACGGTCGAGGACCGCATCGCCGAACTCCTCGCCGCCAAGCGGGCCCTCGCGGACGCCGTCCTCGGCTCGGGGGACGCCGCGCTCACCGAACTGACCGACCGCGAGCTGAGCGATCTCGTGTCCTTGAGGAGGGAGTCGGCGTGAGACGCGGCGACACCGGGCGCCACAGCGCCCACATCCCTGGCCGCGCCGGGGCCGCCGAGCAGGCACAGGCCCGGCACACCGACAGCAGGCGCACCTTCCCGCCGCTGCCCCCGCGCGCCCAGAGCGGCGACGCCGCGCTGACCTGGTGGGGGAACGCGTGGGTGGACGCCCTGGAGGACACCGCCCTCGACCCGGCCCGCCTCGCCCGCGGCCGGACCTACGCGGACCGCGGCCACGTCGACGCGATCACCGTCACCCCGGGCCGCGCCCTCGCCTACGTGCACGGCTCTCGCCCCCGCCCCTACCGCGCCGAGCTGCGCCTGCGCCCCCTCTCCGACGAGGCCTGGGACCGCTTCCTCGACACGGCCGCCGCCCGCCCCGACCACATGGCCTCCCTGCTCGACAAGGACGTCCCGCACGCACTCGCCGCCGTCGTCGATCTGCTGCCGACCGTCGACGACCTGACCCCGGAGTGCACCTGCCCGGACCGCGCCCACCCGTGCAAGCACGCGGCGGCGCTCTGCTACCAGACGGCGCGCCTCGTCGACGAGGACCCGTTCGTCCTGTTCCTGCTGCGTGGCCGCGGTGAGCAGGAGTTGCTCACGGCACTGACCCGGCGCAACGCCACGCACACGGCGGCCGAACAGGCCGGCGCGGCGGCCCCCGCGATCGACACGCTCCCCGCCCGGGACGTCTTCGCGGCACGCGCCGAACTCCCGCCTCCGCCACCGGAGTTCCCCGCCCCGGCCCACCCCGAGCGGCCGCCGTCCTACCCCCAGCACCCGCAGGGCCCCGACCCGCTCGCCCTGGACCTGCTCGCCACCGAGGCGGGCGCCCGCGCGCACACCCTGCTCACCACCGGCAGCGACCCGATCGCCGGACTCACCCCCTGGCAGGACGCCGTCCGCGTCGCCGCGGGACACCCCGGCTCCGGGCTCACCGCAGCCACCCGCACGCTCTACGCCTCGCTCTCCCGAGGCACCGGACGCACCCCCGCCGACCTGGCCCGCGCGGTTGCCGCCTGGCGCCAGGGCGGCCTCGAAGGACTCTCGGTCCTGGAGGAGGAGTGGGACCCGCCCGCAGGCCCCTTCGACCGGGCCCGCCCGGCACTGCTCGCCCAGGGCAATTGGGAGTTCCGCCCCCGCCGCAACCACCTCTCCACCCCGTCGCTCCAACTCCGCCTCGGCCGCGACGGCCTGTGGTACGGCTACGAGTCCGACCCGGGCCGCGACGACTGGTGGCCCCGCGGCGACCCGGCCCGGGACCCGGTCTCGGCCCTGGACTCGCTCCTCGGCCGCTGAGCCCCGCGAGGAGCTAAGGGCGCTCCAACTCCTCGGCCCAGGCACGCAGCCGGGTGAAGTCGGCGGTCCGCAGACCGTGCCGGGGGTGGATGGTGAGCAGCAGCGCGGGTGCCCCGTGGTGCTCGGCCACGTACGCCACGTCCGCCTCGGTCAGCATGTCGTCGACCCAGACGAAGGGCCGCCCGGCCGCCCACTCCACGAGCGTCCGCGTCTTCCAGTACAGCCCGTCCGGATCGGTCGCGAACAACTCCGGCCACTCGATGACCGGCAGGTCCCGCGGCAGCCCGACCGCGGGCGCGATCATCTCGTTCGCCTCGTGCATCCAGGTCGTGGCCCAGGCCAGCTCGTACGGCAGCGCACGCAGCAGCGCGCCGTGCCCCGGATGCAGCACCACGCGCAGTCCCCGCCGGTGCCGGCGCGACCCCGGCTCCTGCCGCGCCATCCAGGCGGACGGCTTCAGCCGGTGCGCGCGGTAGCCGCGCAGCCGGGCCAGCCGGTCCTTGTACGGGTTGAGCGGGCCGTCCACGTCGAGCAGCAGCAGCGGCTTGTCCGTCATGGAGGAAGAGGTGCCCACGCCGGAGCGCATGTACGCGCTCAGCGCACCGTCGGAGCCGCCGCCGACACGAACGCGTCCAGCGTCCGCTTCGACTGGAGGGAGCGCCGGTCACGGTCGGCCGCGTCGGTCGCCTCGTGCAGACAGTTCACGAACTCGAAGGCCTCCTCGGCGAGTTGGCGCAGCCGGGTGTCGTCGCAGATCAACTGCACGCGGGTGAGCGCGGAACGGGCGGTGATCCGTGACTCGTACGACGTGAACCGGGAGGCGTCCACGACGGCCTCCGGCGCGTTCTCGTGCGAGCGGAACCAGCGGTCGTTCTGGCTGCGCCGGTAGTCGTGCAGCGCCCCCGCGAACGCGCTGTAGCTGGAGATCCGCTCCTGCCGCACCTGCTCGGCCCGCGCCAGCTCCGCGCTGCGCACCGTGGCCCGCCCCTGGAAGAAATGCGTGACCACCGAGCCGAGCAGGGTGCCGAGCACCGCTATGAGAGCCGCGTCCAACGTTCCGTACTCCTCCGTCCGCGCGGCGCTTCGCCGAGAACCGGTCCGCGTCACGTCCACCGACTCGCCACCGTCACAGACGCGCCCGCGAAACTCAACGGCCGCCGCGGATGCGGTGACGTGAGCTCATCGTGCCGGAGGCCCACGGGACGACACCGGGCAGGCTACGCCTCCGGCACCGCCGTATGTCCGGGCACGAGCGACAGGCCGCGGCCCGCGAAGAACTCCGCGAACCGGTCCACCGGCAGCGACGCCGTGCGCGTCGCCTCGTCCGTGCCCGAGGGGTTGTGGAAGTGGTAGCCCGATCCGTCGGCCGTGCGCGCGGTGACCAGGACCAGATGGCCGCCCCGGCCGGGCGCCGGCTCGTGCGGGCGGCGGATCGCGTAGTGGACGGAGGCGATGACGAGCCGGCCCGCGTCGAGGAGCGCGCCGACGCCGTCCGCCGTCAGCTCCCGGTGCACCTCCGCGTCGACGCCGTGCGCCTCGCGCAGGTACGCCACGGCCGGTGCGTAGATCAGGCCGTGGATGTCCCCGTCGGCGTCCACCGTGTACGCGCCGAACTTCAGCGCGCCGTCCCGCAGTTGGAAGAGGGACGGGGCCCCGGCGCCGAGTGCCATCCGCAGACAGGTCGCCCCGCACAGGTGCCCGCACCAGCGCGCGTAGTCCTCCACCGTCGCCGCGCCCGACGTGGCCCACGCGGGGTCGAGGGCCCGGTCGAACGCGCCGTTCACGATGGGCCCGACGAGGTCCGGCGAGGCGAACTGGGTGTGGCTCGGGTACGGGCAGGTGGTGCAGGAGGTCACTGACGGTATCCGCTCAGGAAGCGCCCGATCCGGCTGATCGCGGCGTCGAGATCGTCAGCGTAGGGGAGGGTGAGGATCCGGAAGTGGTCGGGGCGCGGCCAGTTGAAGCCGGTGCCCTGGACCACCTGGATCTTCTCGCGCAGCAGCAGGTCGAGGACGAACTTCTCGTCGTCGACGAGGGGGTGCACCTTCGGGTCGAGCCGCGGGAACGCGTACAGCGAGCCCTTCGGCTTGACGCAGCTGACGCCCGGGATCTCGTTCAGCTTCTCCCACGCCTTGTCGCGCTGCTCGCGCAGCCGGCCGCCGGGCGCGGTGAGTTCGTGGATGGACTGGCGGCCGCCGAGCGCGGCCTGGATGGCGTACTGGGCGGGCGCGTTCGGGCACAGGCGCATGGAGGCCAGCATCGTCAGGCCCTCCAGATAGTTCTTGGCGTGCTGCTTCGGCCCGGTGACCACCAGCCAGCCCGAGCGGAACCCGGCCACCCGATACGTCTTCGACAGTCCGCAGAAGGTGAGGACGACCAGGTCGGGGGCGAGGGCGGCGGCGCTGTGGTGGACGGCGTCGTCGTACAGGATCTGGTCGTAGATCTCGTCCGCGAACACCATCAGACCGTGCCGGCGGGCGAGGTCGAGGATGCCCTCGACGATCTCCTTGGGGTAGACCGCGCCGGTGGGGTTGTTGGGGTTGATGATGACGACCGCCTTGGTGCGGTCGGTGATCTTCGCCTCCATGTCGGCCAGGTCCGGGTACCACTCGGCCTGCTCGTCGCACAGGTAGTGCACGGCCTTGCCGCCGGAGAGCGTCGTGACGGCCGTCCACAGCGGGAAGTCCGGGGCGGGGATCAGGACTTCGTCGCCGTCCTCGATCAGTGCCTGTACGGCCATGGAGACCAGCTCGGAGACGCCGTTGCCCAGGAAGACGTCCTCGACGTCGACCTCCAGGCCGAGCGTCTGATAGCGCTGGGCGACGGCACGGCGGGCCGAGAGGATGCCGCGCGAGTCGGTGTAGCCGTGCGCCTGCGGGAGCATCCGGATCATGTCCTGGACGATCTCCTCGGGCGCCTCGAAGCCGAAGAGCGCGGGGTTTCCGGTGTTCAGGCGCAGGACGCTGTGGCCCGCCTCCTCCAGCGCGTTGGCGTGCTCGATCACCGGGCCGCGGATCTCGTAGCAGACCTCGCTCAGCTTGCTCGACTGCCGGAACTCCATGCGCTTGCCCTCCAGGCGGACCAGGTGTCACTGTGCTGAACCGTTGTTACTTGGTTTTACCAAGTGGGTGCTTGGAAAGTCCAACAACTTGCATAGACTGCGAGCCATGCCACGCCGAAGCTACGACCAGTACTGCGCAGCGGCCCGCGCCCTCGACTCCGTCGGGGACCGCTGGACCCTCCTGATCGTGCGCGAACTCCTCGCCGGGCCGCGCCGCTACACCGATCTGCACGCCGACCTTCCCGGCGTCAGCACGGACATGCTGGCCACGCGCCTGAAGGACATGGAACGCGACGGCCTCGCCGGGCGCCGCCGGCTCGGCGCCCCCGCCTCGGTGTACGTATATGAACTCACCCCGCGCGGGCGGGCGTTGCTGCCTGTGCTCCAGGCGCTGGGGGAGTGGGGCGCCGCCGATCTCGCCGAGCGGCGGCCGACCGACGCGGTGCGGGCGCATTGGCTGGCGTTGCCTCTGTTGCGGCAGTTGGAGGGGCTCGGGGAGGCCGGGGCTGTCGAGGTGCGGGTGGATGAAGGGGTGTTCCACCTGCGGGTGGGCGGGGAGCCCGTGTACGGGGACGGGGCGCTGGGGGAGGCCGATGTGCGGCTGACACTTGGTGCCGAGGTGTGCGGGGCGGTGGCCCGCGGCGAGGTCGGGCTGGTCGAGGCCGCCCGGGCCGGCCGTCTCACGGTCTCGGGCGAGGGCGCCCTGGCCAAACGCCTGCTCCCCGAGCACGCCTGACGGCCGCCGCCCGGGCACGCCCCGGCGACCGCTTCTCGCCGCAGTCGTCCGTGCGCGCCACCGTCGTGGCTGATCGCGCAGTTCCCCGCGCCCCTGGGTTCGTTCTTCGTGTGCGGCCCGGTGGCCGCTTCTCGCGCAGTTCCCCGCGCCCCTGAGATGCGCACTTCGTGCGCCATCTCATCAAGAGAGGTGCGCCCCCGCCGCCTCAAGGGGAGGCGGCGCGTAGCGCCTGCCTCAGGGGCGCGGGGAACTGCGCGACCAGCCACGGCGAGAGGCGCGCGTGAGGAACTGGTTTTAGGGGCGCGGGGAACTGCGCAGCAGGCGGTCGTCGGGGCGCGGGGTGCTGTGGGAGCAGGGCCCCGCGCCCTTGAGGTTCTACGGGCGGCGGCCCGAGCCGCGGGTCAGGGCGTAGCCGCCGATGCCGGCCAGCGCCGCCAGCACGGCGCCGACCGCCGTCCACACCCAGCGCCCCGTCCACCACCCCGAGGACCACCCGTCCACCGGAGCCGCCTTCTCGGCCGAGGCAGTCGTCCCCGGTACCAGCGGAGCGGACAGCGTGCCGTCCACCGCCCCCGACGACCCGACATCCTTGGAGTGCGCCTCGACAGAGGCCTTCACCGGCTGCCCCAGATCGGCGTCGGCGAGCGAAGTCACCGTCAGGCGGACGAAGTACGTGCCGGGCAGCGGGTCATTGGCCCACGCCTCCGACCAGGCCCGTACAGGCCGCAGCGTGCAGCCCAGGTCCACGCTCTTCGTCTCGGCCGGCACCGTGCGCGCCTGCATCCCGTACATGCACGACTGACGGCGCCGCAGCCCGTCGTACACGTCGATCCGCCAGGTCTGCGCCCCGTGCCGGGCCTGCGCGGTCGACAGATCGACAGTGGCCCGCACCGTGGGCCGCTGCCCCGCGTCGGCCGGGTACGACCAGTACAGGTAGTCGCCCGTGGACGCGCTCGCCGTCGCCTTCTGGTCCTGCTGCATCTGCGCCGCCGTACGGAACGACGTACCGGCCTCGGTCGGCGCCTTCCCGGATGCGTCGTCGTCCGCGGCGACCGGTCCGGCCAGTGCGAGCAGCGCGGTCGCGGCGCCCACCAGGGCGCCCGTCAACAGTCTCGTACGTCGCATCAGTTGGTCCTCCAGACGGCGACACGCCAGCGCGAGAGCCAGCCCCAGATCACACCCGCGAGGAACCCGAACACGACCAGCGCGACCAGCAGCCACCAGCCGTTGCCGAGCCCGAACGCGGCCACGTCGGACGCCTGGTCGGGGCCGTCCACGAGGTCGACGGTCAGCTCGACCGGCAGGCCGGGGCTCGTCTTCACCGAGGCGGGCGCGGAGTAGGAGTTCGAGACCTGGAGGCAGACCGTCTCCGGGCCCGCTCCGTCCTCGTCATCGTCGTCGGCCTCCGGCTTCGGGTAGCGCAGGCCCGTCGAGATCGCGTCGGTGCGGCCGTCGCCCGACTCCTGGCCGCGGACGATCTCCCGGCCGTGCGTGGTGACGGCGCGCAGCAGCACGCCGTAGTCCTGGTTGACGGCCCGGTCGGCCGCGACGCTCACCGAGGCGCGCAGCTCCTGCCCGGGGTCGACGTCGACGCGGTAGAAGCGGTGCTCGCCGAACTTCTCCCGGTCGCTGTACAGGCCGGGCTTGAGCTCCGGCGCGGAGGCGCACTGCGCGGCGCCGTCGACGGCCACCGGGTTGACGACCGGATCGGCCGCCCGGTCCACCAACTGGCCGACCTTCTGGGAGAGCTGGTTCTTGTGACGCACCGCGGTGTACGTGCCGCCGGTGGCGTCCGCGATGCAGGAGAGCTGCGCGCGGGTCTTGGCGTCGGCGACCAGGCCGAGCGTGTCGATGGTCAGGCCGATGCCCTTGGCGGCGATCTCGCGCGCCACCTCGCACGGGTCGAGCGGCTGGCAGGTGTCCTCGCCGTCGCTGATGAGGACGATGCGCTTGGCGCCGTCGCCGGAGCCGAAGTCGCCGGCCGCCTTCAGCAGGGCCGGGCCGATCGGGGTCCAGCCGGTGGGCTGGAGCGTGGCCACGGCCGTCTTCGCCTCGGTGCGGTCCAACGGGCCGACGGGGTAGAGCTGCCGGGTGTCCTTGCAGCCCGTCTTGCGGTCGTCGCCGGGGTAGTCGGCGCCGAGCGTCCTGATCCCGAGTTCCACCTCTTCGGGGGTCGCGTCGAGGACCTCGTTGAACGCCTGCTTCGCCGCGGCCATCCGCGAGCCGCCGTCGATGTCGCGGGCCCGCATGGATCCGCTGACGTCCAGGACGAGTTCGACCTGCGGGGCGGGTTTGCCGTCGGTCTCGTCCGCGTACGCCGTCGCGGGCGCGAGGCCGCCGGCTGTCAGGGCGGCGAGCAGGGCGCACAGCCCTGCCGCCAGCCGTTGTCTGATGATCATCGGCGGATCTTATGAACCGAAGGGTCCCGGGACCAAAACGAGCAGGCGGGGGGGGGACCGAACCGGCTGCCGCTTCGTCAGTAGCGCTGCGCCTTGGCGACCTTGGCCGTGAGGTGCGGCTCCGGCGGCCTGGTGCTGATGGCGAGCGGCTGGGCCTTGTCCCCGGCGGCGAGGTCCTTGGCGCCGACGACGGTCGACTCCACCACCTTGCCGTCCGCGTCGCTGAAGTCGACCCGCACCGCGTAGGAGGCCTTCTGGTCGGTCTTGTTGGTGATGGTGACGACCAGCGCGCGCACGTTGTCCGTCTCCGCCAGCGGCTTGCCGGTCATCGAGACGCTGTCCATGGCGTTGCCCTTGCCGTCCGCCTTGTCCAGCTCGCGCGTGAACTCCTGGCGGTTGCGCTCCACTTCGGCGGAGACCGACGCCTCGAAGTCGTGGGCGCGCTGGGACGCCGACGCGGCCGCCCGCGACGCCGACTCCTTCACCTCCGCCTTCTTCGACGCGGCGCTGGAGGCCAGCGCCGACGGCGGCTCGCCCGAGAAGTCCGACGAGTTCGGCGCCGTCGCGCGCGGGCTGCTGCTCGCCCCGCCGGAGTCGCCGTCGTCGCCGCACGCCGCCAGCGTCAGCACGCCGGCGGCCGCGCACACGGCGAGCACGATGCCCGTGCGGTGGGTCCTGCTGGATGTCCTCATGACCGGTTCCGCTGCCTCTCTGTCGGTCTTCACGGTGCCGCGCCCGCTCTTCAGAAGCGCAGGACGGCCGCGATGTGCCCGGCCTCGGTGAGGGTGCCGTCCGGGACGAAGGCGACCTCGCCGCCGGTCTCCAGGGTGGATTCGACGATCTCGTCGACGATGTCGTGGACCGCGTCGAGGTCGTCGTCCGCCGCGGGCTCCAGATGCCCCTCGCCGGCCCGTACGGTGGTCCGGAAGTTCTCCTCCACGACGAGCCGGTGGATCCGCGCGTCCGACGCCTTCTGCCAGACCTCGTCCACCCCGGCCGCGTACGTGTGTCCGCCGCGTGCCCGGTCCAGGCCCTCCAGCGCCTCGGTGACCGCCCGCCGGGCGTCCTCCTCGCGCGCCGGGGCGACGGCCTTGGCGACCGCGTCGGGCGTGCCGTGCGCGAGCCCGCCGAACGGCACCTGGACCGCCCCGCGCGCGGCGTCGCCGACCTCGTCCAGCAGAGTCAGCGCGGCAGGCTCCCCGGTGACGTACAGCGGGCGCCGCTCGGCGGCCAGCACGGCGCCGAGGACCTCGTCCGCGTCCCGGAAGAACTGGCGCGCCTGCTCGTCGCGGAAGGTGCTCGGCAGATCGCCGACCCGCTCCTTGCGCTCCGCGTCCGGGTCCTCCAGATCGCGCTCCAGCGGGAAACCGTGACCGGAGTCCTGACGCACGCGCTCGCCCCGGCCGGCCCACAGGGTGATCCGGTCGGCGGCGACGGACAGCACCCAGTACGGGCGTGCTGCGGCGTCGGCGGCCACCAGGTTGCGGGTGAGGAAGGTGTCGGCGAGCACGACACGCTCGGGCACCGAACGGTCGACCGCCCAGACCTGGTGCTCGCCGGGGGCGGCGAGGACCAGCAGGCCGTCGGCGGCGTGCGCGAGGTCGGTCTCGGCGACGGCCTCCCGCAGCTGCGCGAGCACGTCCTCGCGGACCTCGGCGGTCACCCCGGGGTCCGCGCCGAGCCGCCGCTCGGCCTCGGACACGAGATTGTTCAGCCGGACCGGGTCCTGGGCGTTCTCCGGCCGCCGCCGATGGGTCGGCATCACCAGGGAGACCGCCGGATAGGGGCGCTGCCTGCGCAGCTCGGCGAGGATCGCGGGAGTGAGTGAGGAGTACATAACACATCATGCTGCCCATACCTCGACGTATCCGGCTATTCGAAAGCAGGACAAAAAGGTGCAGGATCGAGTAATCCGGTAGAAGACTGAGGCGTATGGATCAGCCTGTGGACCGGACCGCCAAGCTGACGCTGTTCACGCTGACGACGATGGTCGTCGGCTCCATGGTCGGCGCGGGGGTCTTCTCGCTGCCCCGCCGGTTCGCGGACGAGACGGGCGTCGCGGGCGCGCTCATCGCCTGGGTCGTCGCGGGCGCCGGCATGCTGATGCTGGCCTTCGTCTTCCAGCGGCTCGCCCTGCGCAGACCGGACCTCGACGCGGGGGTGTACGCGTACGCCAAGGCCGGGTTCGGCGAGTACCTCGGCTTCTTCGCCGCGTTCGGCTACTGGGCCAGCGCCTGCGTCGGCAACGTGACGTACTGGGTGCTGATCATGTCCACGATCGGCGCGATCGCCCCGGCGCTCGGCGACGGCGACACGTTCCTCGCGATCGTGCTGTCCTCGGTCGGCCTGTGGGCGTTCTTCCTGCTCATCCGCCGGGGCGTGAAGGAGGCCGCGACGATCAACCGGATCGTCACGGTCGCCAAGGTCGTCCCGATCGTGGTCTTCGTGATCCTGGCGCTCTTCTTCTTCAAGCCGCACGTCTTCGCCGAGAACTGGGGCGGCGCCGACTACGCGGGCTCGCTGTTCAACCAGGTCCGCGGCACCATGCTCGCCACCGTCTTCGTCTTCCTCGGCGTCGAGGGCGCCAGCGTCTACTCGCGGCACGCCAAGCGCCGCGAGGACGTCGGCCGGGCCACGATCCTCGGCTTCCTCAGCGTCTTCGCGATCTTCGCCTCGGTCACGATCGTGTCGTACGGGATCCTGCCGATGAGCGAGATCGCCGAGCTGAGGCAGCCGTCGATGGCCGGGGTGCTCCAGGAGGCGGTCGGCACCTGGGGCGAGGTCTTCGTCAGCGTCGGCCTGATCATCTCGGTGCTCGGCGCTTATCTCGCCTGGACCCTGATGGCCGCCGAGGTGCTGTACGTCGCCGCGCAGGACGCGGACATGCCGCGCTTCCTGGGCCGCGCGACCGCCGACGACGTGCCGGTGCCCGCGCTGCTCATGACGACGATCCTGTCCCAGATCGTCCTGGTCATCACGCTGTTCTCCGACGACGCCTTCAACTTCGCCCTCGACCTGACCAGTTCACTGACGCTGATCCCGTTCCTGCTGGCCGCCGCGTTCGCCCTGAAGATCGCGCTGCGGCCCGATCCACGGACGGTCGGCGGCGGAACCGGCTTCTCCTCGGACCTCGTGGTGGCCGCCCTCGCCACCGTCTACACGGCGTTCCTGCTGTACGCGGCCGGGCTCAAGTTCGTCCTCGTCTCGTTCATCTTCTACGCCCCCGCCACGATCCTCTTCGTCATGGCCCGCCGTGAGCAGGGCCGACGCGTCTTCTCCGCCCGGGAACTGATCATCCTGGCCGTCTCGATCGTCGGCGCCGTGCTCGGTGTCGTCGCGCTCGCGGTCGGCTGGATCAGCCTGTGAACCCCGTCGGCGGCCCGGCCCCCGGCGGACCGACCGCCACCCCCTCGACCAACACCGGCTCCACCACCGGAAGGCAGACCGTGACCGACCCCGACACGACCCCCGCTTCCGCCGCGTACGGCGTGCACTCCGAGGTGGGCCGGCTGCGCAAGGTGCTCGTGTGCGCGCCCGGCCTCGCGCACCGCAGACTCACCCCGACCAACTCCGACGACCTGCTCTTCGACGACGTCATGTGGGTGGAGAACGCCGAGCGCGACCACGCCGACTTCGTCAACAAACTGACCCGGCGCGGGGTCGAGGTCGTCGAACTGCACGAACTGCTCGCGCAGACCATGGCGATCCCCGAGGCGAAGAACTGGCTCCTGGACCGCAAGATCGTGGCGAACCAGGTCGGCGTCGGCCTCATCGACGACACCCGGGCGTTCCTGGAGGGCATGGAGCCCCGGCGGCTCGCCGAACACCTCATCGGCGGTCTCGCCACCACCGACCTCCCCGACGACTTCCGCTCGCCGTATGTGTCCCTGGCCCGCGAATCGACCGGCGCACGCGAATACTTGATGCCGCCGCTGCCCAACACCCTCTACACGCGCGACACCACGTGCTGGCTCTACGGCGGCCTCACCCTCAACCCGCTCTACTGGCCCGCCCGCCGCGACGAGACCCTGCTGATGAAGGCGGTCTACCTCTTCCACCCGGACTTCGTGGGCTCGACCGTCTGGTGGGGCGATCCCGAACAGGACTGGGGGCAGGCCACCTTCGAGGGCGGCGACATCATGCCCGTCGGCAACGGCGTGGTCCTGATGGGCATGAGCGAACGCACCTCGCGGCAGGCCATCACCCAGGTCGCCGCCGCCCTCTTCGAGCGGGGCGCCGCCGAGCGGGTCATCGTGGCCGGGATGCCTCAACTGCGTTCCGCGATGCACCTCGACACCGTCTTCACCTTCGCCGACCGCGACATCGTCACCCTGTACCCGAGGATCATGGACTCGGTGCGCACGTTCACGCTGCGGCCGACCGACAAGGCGCCGGGCCTGGACATCACCGACGAGGGCTCGACCCCGTTCGTCGACGTCGTCGGCAAGGCGCTCGGGATCGCCGGTGGTCTGCGGGTCATCGAGACCGGCGGTGACGTCTACGCCTCCGAGCGGCAGCAGTGGGACAGCGGCAACAACGCCGTCGCCGTCGAACCCGGCGTCGTCTTCACGTACGACCGCAACACCCAGACCAACACGCTGCTGCGCAAGGCCGGGGTCGAGGTCATCACCATCGTCGGCGCCGAACTGGGCCGGGGCCGCGGCGGCGGCCACTGCATGACGTGCCCGATCGTCCGCGACCCGGTCGACTTCTGAGCGGCGCGACCGCGGCGACCGCTCCTGACACCCCGCCCCGGCGACGAGGGTGTCATCGGTGACACATGTGTCATGCGTTAGTCACCCCCTTGACTGGTTACGTCGTGATGGGCAGACTGAGGGCTGTCCGGGTGACAAGCGGACGCGATCCACGACGTGGAGGACGGTCATGAACAGGGAATTCACCATCGACACCGCCGCGGCGGCGCGGCACGCGCGCTTCGGGAAGCTCCCCGAGCGCATCCGTGCCGAGGACACCACCCAAGGTGTGGACACCAGGCTGGACGCCAAGGTCAACGGCGCCTACAACCCCGAGGGGCAGTGGCAGTACTTCTCCTGCCTGGCCCTCGACCTGGGCCTGTAGGGGTGTGCGAGGCGGCGGCAGACGGCCCGGTCGAACAGCGCAGGTGATCACGTGCGTCATGCCTTTCCCTGCGGAACGCTCCCTCTCGACTTCGTCGGGACTCTGCGCGCGAGGCGCGACGAGGCGCCCGCGGAAAAGCTCGCCGAGGGCGCCTCGCTCGACGACTGGTTCGTCGAGTCCGGCATGTGCGACACGCCGCCCGGCGCGGACGAGTCCGACCTGGAGACCGCCATCGACCTGCGTGAATCGATCTACTCACTGGTGGCGGCACGGCTCGCGGGCGCACCCCTGCCCGCCGCCGACGTCGACGCGGTGAACCGGCACGCCGAGTGTCCGCCCGTGCAGGTGCGGCTCGGCCCCGACGGAGTGCGGCACACCGGGTCCGTCTCCCAGGGCCTCTCGACCCTCGCCCGCGCGGCGGTCGAGATTCTCGGCGGTGACGAGGGAGCCCTGCTGCGCGAGTGCGCCCGCCCCGAGTGCACCCAGGTCTACCTCGACCGCTCGCGCGGCCGCCGGCGGGAGTGGTGCGCCATGCGCACCTGTGGAAACCGGGTCAAGGCCGCGGCCTACCGGGCCCGCAAGGGCACGGCCGCGGCCTGAAACCGCCCAGGTCACTCGGCCGATTGGACTCTCGGACGGGGGAGGGCCCGCGCCCTGGCGTACATGTCCTCGGCCCGGGCGACGCGGAGGCCGGTGAAGAGGTCGCCCGCCCGGGTCCAGTGCGCCCTCGCCTCGTCCGCGGCGCCCTGTTCCAGCCGGGCGGACGCGAGGCAGTCGAGGACCTCGGCCGCGTTGTAGTCGTCGCGGAGCTGTTCGTAGAGGTACAGGGCCTTCCGGTACGTGGCGATCGCCGTGTCGAGGTCGCCCATGCGCTGCTGGGCGCGGCCGATGCTCTCCCACGTCGCGGCCTCGTCGTGACGGTTCCCGGTCCTGCGCAGGAGGGGGAGAGCCGCCTCGCAGGTGGCGATGGTCGCCTGGTGGTCACCGAGCACGGAGTGGAAGTAGCCCACGATCGCCGTGGCGCGTGCCACCTCGTAGCTCTCGCCGAGCGTCCGCGCGATCTCCAGGCTCGCACGGGCGTGTTGCAGCCCCTCCGCATAGCGCTTCTGGTGATCGCGTACGCGGCTGGCGTAGCGCTCGGCGAGGAGTTGCTCCTTCGGAGGGAGCCGGTCGAGTTGCCCGAGCATCAGGTCGACCGGCTCGTTCGCCTCGTCCGCACGGCCGGTCTCGCACAGGGCGCTCGACAGATGGGTGCCGGCGCGGGCGACGGCGGTCGGGTCGTCGAGGACGAGGGCCGCGTCGAGCGCGATGCGGGCCGTGGCGATCTCCTCCGTCCAGCGGCCCACCGCCCTGTTGTACGGCTCCCACTCCAGCGCCAGAGCGACGCGATGGCGCAGCAGCCGCGGATCCAGCAGCCCGCGCACGGCGGCAGCGGCGGTCGGTTCCTCCTGCCGGTACCACTCCAGCCCTTCCTCACGGCTGTCGACGGCGACGTGCGCCACTCCCGGAACAGGGGGACCGATCGGCTCGGACGGCAGCCGCGACACGAAGCGGTTGGCTGCGTGGGCGTTGTGCCGCAGATAGTCCAGCAGGCGCAGCCCGGCGCCGAGCGAATCGTCGCCCCGCTGCTCCGAGAGTTCGACGCCGTAGGCGCGGACCAGGTCGTGCAGGACGTAGCGGCCCTCGGCGTCGCGGGAGAGCAGGCTGGCCGAGGTCAGCTCGCGCAGATGCCTTCTGGCCGCCGCCATCTCCGTACCCGCGAGGGAGGCGGCGGCCTCGGCGGACACCGCCGGACCGGGGTGGAGCGACAGGGGCCGGAAGAACGTCGCGGCTTCCGCGGTGAGCGCGCGGTACGACCAGGAGAACACGGCTCGGACATCGATCCGCCGGTCGTCGTCGGCCAGCGCGTCCAGACGCGGCCGGGCCTCGCGGAGTTCGCGGACGCCCACGCGCAACGGCATGCCCGGGGCCGCGCTCAGCTGCGCTCCGACCACGGCGATCGCCAGGGGCAGGTGTCCGCACAGCTCGGTCAGCGCGGCCGCCGCCTCCGGCTCCGACCGGCACCGTTCCTCGCCGATCCGTGCCGCCAGGGCGGCAAGGGCCTCTTCTGGCGTCCACACGTCCAGGCTGACCAGCGAGGCGCCCTCCGCCGCCGCCAGGGCCGCCAGCCGGTTGCGCGACGTGGCGATGGTCAGGCAGCCCGGCGAGGTGGGCAGCAGCGGTCTGACCTGTTCCGCGTCGCGCGCGTTATCCAGGACGACGATCATTCTGCGCGACCTGGTCCGCTCGCGGAACAGGGCCGTGCGCGCTTCCGTGTCCGCCGGCATGTCGGCGGGTTCCACCCCGAGTGCGCGCAGGAACCGCCCGAGCGCCTCCCCCGGGTCGAGGGGCTGCTCCGCGTCCTCGAAGCCGCGCAGGTTCACATACAGCTGGCCGTCCGGGAATCGGTCCGCCACCTGATGCGCCCAGTGAACGGCGAGCGTGGTCTTGCCCACGCCGGCCATGCCGCCGATCGCGGAGATGACGACATGTCCGCCTGCCGCGGCGACCTGCGAGGTCAGACCGTGCACCGTCGTCAGTGCCTCGTGACGGCCGCGGAACACCGCCAGATCCGGCGGAAGTTGCCGGGGCACCTGGTCCGTACGCCGGACCGCCGCGCGGACCAGACGCCGGCGCGCCTCCTCGTCCAGGTCCATGGCGTCCATCAGCTCGCGCAGGGTCGCCTGCCGCGGCCGGCTCCTCCCGCGCTCCATGTCGCTGATGGCCCGGACGCTCACACCGGACAACTCGGCCAGCTTCTCCAGCGTGAGCGAGGACCGCAGCCGTTCCTCGCGCAACAGCGGGCCGACCGATTCGTTGTCCATCTCCACCCCGCCAGGCCGTGTCCGGGCACCTGGGCCGCAGCTGCCGGTCTGCCGTCAACCTAACAGCCGTGGATCGACCGCTCGCGGGACGGGCCGTGATCGTGCCGTCCGCCGCACGGCAGGGGGAGTCGATCAGTCCGACTGCGCCGTGGGGTCCTGGAGCAGGTCGGCCGTCGCGACGTCCCAGTCGACCGCGGAGAGTTCCTGGCCGGCGGGGACGAGTTCGTAGGTGTGCTCCAGCCACTCCGCCAGCGGCGGCACGGGCAGCTCGAACAGGGCCGCCATGTCCCCGGAGGCCAACTGCAGCCGGGCGGTGGCCGGGTCTCCCTCGGGGCGGGTCGACCAGATCCTGACGTCACCGAGACCGCTCACCGAGTACAGCCCCTGGTGGAGCAGATCGCGGCCGATCCGCCACAGGACGCAGGGGCCGTCCTCGATGAGCAACTCCACATGGACGACCAGGGGAGACCCCGGGTCGAACCGGAACTCCGCCCTGACGGCCTGCCGGGCCGAGACGTCCAGCACACGCTCGATGTCCAGGACCAGATGGGGGCTGCTGTCGCAGGGCGCCGTCCTGGGAGCCTGTACACCGGGATGGTTGCCGCTCATGACGAGAGGACCCTTCTCTGGGGCGGGAACTGACCCGACCCACTCTCGTCGCCGCGGGATCGTCGTCCATAAGTAACTTGACCGTCGAGATTCACCGACTTCGACCGCGGCCGCGCCGCCCGATGCCCGATTGGTGAACCTCTGTACGCCTTTGCGTACCTGGCCTGACGCCCGGCTCACCGAGACGTCACGCCCCGTCCGGGCCTGTGGGCCGCCGACATTAAGTCATTCGACTGTCGCCCCCGGCCCGCGCCTGAACGATCCTGAAACGGTCGCCCGCGCGCCGGTGCCGAATGAAGGTCGTCATGCCCGGAGGAGCCAACCGTGAACCGTACGCCCGTCGTCTTCATCCATGGTGAGTGGCTGCACGCGCTCGCGTGGGAGTCATGGGCCGAGCGCTTCGCCGGCCGGGGCTTCCGCGCCCTCGCACCCGGGTGGCCGGGAGAGGCGGCCACCCCCGAGGAGACGCGCCGGTCGCCCGCGCCGGTCGGTGACCTCGGCCTGGAGGCGCTGACGGACCACTACGCGGACATCGCGCGCTCCTTCGACAAGGCGCCGGTCATCGTCGGGCACGCGGTCGGCGGGCTCATCGCCCAGCACCTCATCGGCGTGAACATCGGCCGGGCCGCGGTGGCCATCGCGCCCGCCCCCGTCGACGGCATCCCCCTGCCCGGTGCCCGGCCCGCCCTGTGGGCCCCGGACCGGGACGGCGTCGAACCCCTGGTGTCGCTCTCCCCGGAGCGGTTCCGGAAGGTCTTCGCCAACACCCTCGACGCGGAGGAGGCCGCGCGGCTCTTCGACCGGTACGTGGTGCCCGCCCCCCGAAGGCTCCTCGCCGACCTGGACCGCGCGGGCACCGTACGCGGCCCGTACGCCGTGGCCGACACCGGCAACATCGGCAGGGGCCCGCTGCTGTTGATCTCCGGGCAGGAGGACCTGATCGTCCCGGACTCCGTCACGCGGGCCGCGTACAAGGCCTACGGCGACTCCACGGCGGTGACGGACCTCAAGCAGTTCGCGGACCGCGCGCACTCCCTCGTCGTGGACAACGGATGGCGGTTCGTCGCCGACCACGTGCTCGGCTGGCTCGACGACCAGGGCATCCGCGCACACCCGGAGGAGCGCTGACCGCGGCGCGGTCACACGTCCTGGTCACCGGGGACCTTGGCCAGCGCGTCGCGCAGTGCGGCGCGCGAGGTGATGCCGAGCTTGGGGAAGACCCGGTACAGGTGTGAGCTGACCGTGCGGGGCGAGAGGTGCATCCGCTGTCCGATCTCCTTGTTGGTCAGACCGCTCGCGGCGAGATCCGCGATCCGGCGCTCCTGCCAGGTCAGTGCCGCGAGATGAGCGGAGGACGCGGGGGCGGACGCACCGGTGGCCCGCAGTTCGGCGCGTGCGCGTTCGGTCCAGGTGGGGGTGCCGAGTCGTTCGAAGGTCTCCGCGGCGGCGGTGAGCGGGAGCCGGGCGGCCTTGCGGCCCTGGGTGTGGCGGAGGTGGATGCCGTGGTGGAGGTGGATGCGGGCGAGTTCGAAGGGGTGGTTGGCGCCCTGGGGGAGGTTCTCGGCCCGGTGGTAGAGGGTTTCGGCTTCGGTGGGGTCGGTGGTGGTCATGGCGAGGGCGCCGTAGGTGAGGAGGGCGAGGCGCGGGGAGATGCCCGGGAGGCCGGCCTGCTGGGCGGCGAGGGCGTGGGTGCGGGCTTGTTCGGTGCGGCCGGTGTGGAGGGCGGCTTCGACGAGGTCGAGGAGGGTGCGGGGGGCCTGGTGGGCGTAGGGGTGGAAGGTGCCGGGAGGTGTGATGCCGATGGCGTGGAGGTAGGCGGCCTCGTAGTCGCCTTCGGTGAGCGCGGCGGTGGTGCCGATGGCGTCGGTGATCTGCGTCAGGAAGCCGACGCCGCGGGGCCGGGCCCAGGTGTCGACCACGGCCTGGAGCTCACGGGCGTGTTCCACCTCGCCCCGCAGCGCCGCCAGCAGCCCCAGATAGGCGTGGGCGTGATAGGTGAACAGGTCGTGCCGACGGGCGGTCGTCAGTTCCAGGCAGCGCTCTCCGGTGCGCTCGGCCTCGGCCCACTCACCGGCCGCGATCTGGTCGAGCATGATCAGGTGCAGCATCGTCATGCCATTGGTCAGGGCGCCCGTCTCGACCTCGCGGTCCACGGCGCGCTGCAACTGCGGCCGGTACTGGCCGAGGGTGTCCACGTGGTACGCGGCGGACCCCAGCCGGCTGAGCTCCCACGGTTTCCGGTCGGTGAGCCCGGCGAAGGCGCGCTCCACCCGCTCGGGCACCCCGGCGCCGCGCAGCACCACATCGCCCCAGGCGTCCTGGTAGATCCGCGAGCGCGCGGGCACCAGGTCGCCGAGCCCGTCCAGGAGTTCGTGGGTGCGCTGCCAGGCGGCCTCGTCACTCGCGTACTGGCTGATGGCCAGCAACAGATCGACGAGACGGGTGAGGACGACGTCCGGTCCGCGCACCCCCGCGTCCCGCATGCTCTCGATCGCCGCGCGGACCTGCCGGTGCGAGGACCGGACGTCCCCGTCCTCGAAGAGCGCGACATAGCCCGAGGTGACCACCGAGCTCGGCGAATCGCCGGTGCCGGGCCCGGTGCCCGAGCGGATCAGCTGCCGGGCCTGGTCCAGCTGACCGGAGTGTCCGGCGACGTACGCCGCGCTGCCCAGCCGCCTGGACCGTTCCGCAGGGCTCTCGCTCAGCTCCGCGGCCCGGGTCAGCCAGGCCACGGCGGCCCGCGCGCCGCCCTGCACCGTCGCGGAGTCCGCGGCCGCCTCCAGTACGGCCGCGACCTCCTCGTCGGGGTCGACCGTCGAGGCCGCGAGGTGGGTGGCACGGCGCTCCAGCGCGTCCCGGTGCACCTGCGCCAGCATGGCGTGCGCCGCGCGCCGTTCGTTGGGGGTCGCCATCTGCACGACGGTCGACCGCACCAGGGGATGCCGGAAGACGAAGTCGCCGGTGAGCGGATCGACGTCCAACAGGCCGCAGTCCGCGGCCTCTTCGGCGCCGGTCATGCGGTAACGCGTGCCGCGCGGGCTGCCTGCCGTCGCGCCGGCACCGTCCAGCGCGCCGCGCAGCAGTTCCGTGCGCACGTCGTCGCCGAGGGCCTCGATCCGGACGCCGTACACCTGTTGTAGACGCACGGGCAGCGGGATGCCGGTGTACCCGAGCACTTCCTCGGGGGTGCGGTCCGCCCGCCGGACGTACGGCGGCAGTTCGATCAGGGCCAGCGCGTTGCCCTGGGCCTCGTCCAGCACGAGTCGGCGGATCCGAGGGTCCAGACCGGGATGCCGCAGGTCGAGGAGTTGCTCCGAGGCCTGCTCCGACAGCGTGGTCACGGGCAGTTCCGGCAGCGCGGCGGTGTCGAAGCCCGAGGGCAGATCGGCGCGGAGCACGACGACGAGCTTCACCGAGCTGCCGGTGAGCCGGCGCCCCACGAAGCCGCACACCTCGGTGCTGGAGGCGTCCATCCACTGGCCGTCGTCGAGCACGAGCAGCAGCGGTGTCGGGGACGCCGCGAGGGAGAGCAGGTCGAGCACGGCGATGCCGAGGGTCATGACCGAGGGAGGCGTCCCCTCGCTCCGGCCGAAGACGACGTCGAAGATCCTGCGATGGGCGTCGTCCAGCCGGTCGATGTGGGACAGCAGCGGATACAGGAACTGGTGCAGTCCGGCGAACGGCAGCTCGGACTCCGCCTCGACCCCGGCGGCCCGGATGACCCGGTACTCGTGGGTCGCCGCGAGGTCGGCCACATGTTCAAGCAGTGCGCTCTTGCCCACACCTGTGTCGCCGCGCAGCACGAGGGACCGGCCCCCGCTGTCGGCGAGGAACGCCGACAGCACCTCCTGCTCGCTCTCGCGGCCGACCATCGCCCCCACGATCGACTCCAAGGTCCCCACTCCCTTCACCGCTGAACCAGCTCTGACCCGCGCGTTCTCGCGTCCGTACGCACGGATCGCGCCAGGTGTCGAGGCGAGAGGTGTGCCGCCGTCCGCCAGGTGTGTCCCCCTCGGCGGAGGGCGGCCTCGCATGTGACGTGCTCCCCGTCCTCCCCACCTCGAGCAGCAGACTAATTGGCTCCCGAATATTCGTCACCTCGTATGGCCGGAAAGGTGCTTGATGTGTGGATGATCCGGCGTGTGTGCGCGCCGGAACACGTGTGATGTGAACCCCGCCGACCGCACGTACGTCTTCACATGTGGCCGGTGCCCGGTGGCGCCGCTCCCGGACGCCCTGTCACCGGGGGTCCGGCCGGCCGTGACACGCAAGGACCCGGAACCGGACCGGGCCGCCCTCTGAAGGAGACACCTGTGCAACTTGGCCTCGCCCTGCCGACCTTCGGCCCCGACGCCCACCCGGACGGCATCCTCCGCGTCTCCCGTACCGCCGAGGACCTGGGATACGACTCGCTGTGGACGGGCGACCGCGTCCTGGCCCCGCGCGTCCCGAGCGCGCCGTACCCGAGCGGCGACGGCACGATGCCGCGTGCCTACGAGAACCACATGGACCCGCTGGTCGCCCTGACGTTCGCGGCGTCCCACACGACACGGGTCCGCCTGGGCACCAGCACCCTGAACGGCCTGTGGCTGCCGCCGCTCATGCTGGCCCGCTCGCTGACCACCCTCGACGTGCTCAGCGAGGGACGGCTGGTCGTGGGCCTCGGCCTGGGCTGGATGCCCGACGAGTACACCGCGGTCTCCGTGCCCTGGAAGGGCCGCGGCGCACGACTCGACGAGACGCTGGACGTCCTGGAGGGGTACTGGAGCGGCGATGTCTTCGCGCACGAGGGACCGCTGTTCACCGTCCCGGAGACCGTGGTGGGTCTGGAGCCGCACCAGCGGCCGGGACCGCCCGTGCTGCTCGCCGCGTTCACCCCGGCCGGTCTGCGCCGGATCGGGCGCCGGCTCGGCGGCTGGCTGCCCGTGGCGATGCCGCTGCCCCACCTGATGGGCATGTGGGACACCATCCGCAGGGAGGCGGAGGAGGCGGAGCGCGATCCCGCCGCCCTGCGCATGGCCCTGCGCGTCAACCCCGAACTGACCGAGTCGGAGACCGACGCCGGCCGGATGCCGGGGGCGGGCACTCTCGGCCAGTTCATCGACTACGCCCGGGCCGCCGCCGAGGCGGGGGTGCACGAGCTGTTCGTGGACTTCGGCCAGACACCCACCACCCTCGACGAACGGATCGACCTGGCCGGCCGCTTCATCGAGGGAGTACGACGCGGCTGACGGCACGCACGCGCGGCGCGCCGTGCCGGGAGGCGGCCGGTCAGGCCGCGCCCAGACCGTGCAGCAGTGTGTCGACGACGATGTCCGCCGCCTGCGCGGGGCTCAGCTCGGGCCGTTCCCGGGAGACGAGGTGCATCAGCTGGGGCAGCAGTGCGCTCGCCCAGCCCTCCGGCAGGCCGGGCCGGAGCAGGCCCTCGTCGGTGGCGCGCCGCAGAAAGGCGTCCGTCTCGTGCACGGACGCGTCGCGACGGGCGCGGACGGTGTCGTCGGTGAGCATGCGGGTGAGGTCGACGGGCCAGGTGCGGTTGACGGTGATGATGTTCTCGACGTAGCGGTGCAGGGCGACGGCGACGGGTGCTTCGCGCAGTCGTGCGTCTTCGATGGCGTGCTCGATGGCGTCGAGGCGTGATGCGTAGATGGCGGCGAGGAGTTCGTCGCGGGAGGCGAAGCGCCGGTAGACGGTGCGCCGGTCGACGCCTGCTTCGGTGGCGATGGCGGCGATGCTCGCGCCGGAGTCGGCGGCGAGCATGCGTGCCCCGGTGGTCAGGACTGCTTCCAGATTGCGTGCTGCGTCGGCTCTCACCGCACCGAGTCTAGTGGCGGAATGTGAAGCCTAAGGCGTCTAGCGCCTCTCACGAGTAGACCCATCTCCATTAAGTGCTACATTAACGTGACAGATGAGAGAGTTAGTGCCAGCCCAATGGGTCTCATCGTGGGGGTGCGGTCGGCACGCCGCCCATGTGCGTCACTTCCTGAGAGGCATGTCCTGATGTCGAAGGCACAGCAGTCCGCAGCACCCGCGCCGGGCGGTGTGGCCGCGGCCATGAGCGCGCTGATCCTCGCGGTCCTCCTGGCCGCCCTGGACCAGACGATCGTCTCCACCGCGCTGCCCCGGATGGCGGAGGACCTCGACGGGTTCGACGACATCGCCTGGGTCAGCGCCGCCTACCTGCTCGCCTCCACCGCGGTGACGCCGCTGTGGGGCAAGCTCGGCGACATGTTCGGCCGCAAGCGGCTGTACCTGGCGTCGACCTCGATCTTCCTGATCGCCTCGGTCGCCTGCGGCCTGGCGCGGAACCTGCCCGAGCTGATCGGCGCCCGCGTGCTCCAGGGCATGGGCGGCGGCGGCATGATCGTGCTGACCTTCGCCCTCGTCGGCGACATCGTCGCCCCGAGCGAACGCGGCCGCTACCAGGGCATGTTCGGTTCGGTCTACGGCGTCGCCAGCATCGTCGGCCCCCTGCTCGGCGGCGTCTTCACCGACCAGCTGTCCTGGCGCTGGGCCTTCCTGATCAACCTGCCCGTCGGCATCGTCGCCCTGGCCGTCGCCGCCCGTGCGCTGCCCGCCGCCGCCCGGGGCGCCAAGGCCCGCATCGACTGTCTCGGCGCCACGGTCCTGGCCGCGATCGCGACCGGCCTGGTCCTGATCACGTCCTTCGGCGAGCGCTGGGGCTGGGGCTCGCCGGCCATCGTCGGCCTGATCGCCGCCACCGTCGCCCTCGGCGCGCTGCTGGTCCCGGTCGAGCGGCGCGCCGCCGCCCCGGTGCTGCCGCCGGCCATGCTCGGTTCCCGGACCGTGGTCTTCTCCTCGCTGATCGGCTTCTTCGCCAACGCCGCGATGTTCGCCGTCCTCGTCTACCTGCCGACCTACCTCCAGATCGTCCACGGCGTCTCGGCCACCCTGTCCGGCGTCTCCATGCTGCCGCTGGTCGCCGGTCTGGTCATCAGCCAGTCCCTGGCCGGACGCTGGGCCGCACACGTCGAGCGGCTGCGGACGATCCTGCTCGCGGGCCTGGCCGCCAACCTCGCCGGGCTCCTCCTCCTGGGCACCATCGGCGCCGCCACCGGCACTCCCGTGCTGAGCGTCTACTTCCTGATCACCGGAATCGGCATCGGCATGGTCCCCATGGTCGTGCTGACCACCGTCCAGAACAGCGTGCCCGCCACCGACCTGGGCGCCGCCAGCGCCGTCGTCACCTTCGCCCGCTCCATCGGCGCTGCCTTCGGCGTCGCCGTCTTCGGAACCCTGCTCAACACCGGCTTCGCCGACCGCGCCCACGCCCTGCCGACCGCCACCGGCTTCGACGCCGCCCGCCCCGACACCATCGGCCTGCTGCCCGCCGCCCTGCGCGACACCGCACGGGACGCCTTCGCCCACGCCACGGCCATGGGCTACCTCTGGATCGCCCCCACCCTCGCCGTCGGCATCGTCCTCGCCCTCTTCCTGAGGCCCGCCCGGAGGACCGACGACGGGGCCGGCACCGCCGCGACCCCCTCCGCCGGCGCCGAGGAAACGGTCCGGGCACAGGCCGCATGACGCACTGACGTGACGTCACAGCATCGCCCCGGCACGGTCCGTGCTCACCGTCAAGTGACTGATGCGGGCCGTTTGTCCGGCCGGTCAGGCTGAAGGCGGCCGACACCTTCGACACGGAGAAGAGGACCTGGCGTGACACCGGTCGAACCGCAATCTGTGCTGACCAGCAGCAACCCCGTACTCTCCCGGCCGCAGTTCAGGCGGCACGGGGGACCGAAGACCGCGGCCAGGGACCCACGGGCGGGGATCGCCGTCGCACCGGGCGGGACCGCGCCGGTCCAGGATCCGTTCCGCGAGGGCGGTCCCGCGCCGCTGCCGTTCCCCGTCGCCGACCTGCTGACGATGGACGGCGTCGTCTCCCGCGCCGCGGCGGGGCTCGCGGCGAGCACCCTCGCGGCCGTGCTCTCCTGGACGGTGCTGGTGCATGTCCCCATCGGCACGGCCGTGGCCTACGGCATCGCGGGAGGCGCCGGACTGGCCGCCACGGCACTGGTGTTGATCCAGCGGCGCAGGAATCCGCTGTCGGCGCCCCTGACCCTGACGTTCGCCGTGGTCCAGGGGGTGTTCCTCGCGGTCCTCTCGGCGACCGTCTCCCGGCACCTCGCACCGGGTGTCTTCGTACAGATGGTGCTGGGGACGACGGCCGGCTGCGCCGGAGTGCTCTTCGCGCGCGCGGTCCACTGGATGCGGGCCGGCCGCCGCTTCCGCCCCCTCGCGGGCGCCGGAGTGCTCGGACTGGGGTTCCTCGCTCTCGCCGACCTGGTCCTGTTCCCCCTCCTGGGCGCCGACGGGCTGGGCCTGCGCCCCGCGGGCCTCGCGGTCTTCCTGGGCGTCGTGGGCGTCGGCCTCGCGGTGCCCTTCCTGTCCCTGCACATCGGGAAGGTCGAGGACGGCATCACGTGCGGCGCGTCCCGCGATCTGTCCTGGACGGCAGCGTTCGGGCTCACCCTGACCCTGACCTGGCTCTACGTCGAGACCGTCCGGCTGTTCACCCTCTACCCGGCCGACGACCTCTACTGACCGCCCTCGCGCCGACGAGCCCGCGGGGCGGCGGGCTCGATACGCGAGTGCTCAACGCCCGTACGGGCTGCGGGGAGCCGGGATCGTCGGCAGGAGACGCGGGCGGGGGGATCCCGGACGTCCGGCGACGCTTCCGGGGGAGGAGCCTTCGACGCCGCCCCGGCGGACGGTCCGGAGGAACCCGGTGAGGATCTCCAGGGTCCGCTCCGGCTGCTCCAGAGCCGCCACATGTCCGCCGGCGACCGCGGCCGGTCGGGCGCCGGGTATGCCGTCCGCGAGTTCGACCGAGTGCTCCGGGGCCACGAACCGGTCCGCCGTGGCCGCGACCACCAGGGTGGGAACGGCGACCGTGGGGAGTACTGCCCGCAGATCCAGGCCCTGCGCCAGGGCGAGTTGGCGTGCGGTACCGGGGCCCGACGTCACCAGACGGGCGGTCAGCAGACGGGCCGTCTCCGGGGCGAGGCCGGCCAGATAGCCCTCGGAGAACAGCAGCGAGGCCAGAAAAGGGTTCAGGTCGACGTCGCGTCGGGCGTGCAGCGACGCCCACATCTCCAGGTTGAACCGCAGCGAGGTGTGCGGCCGGGCGAAGCCGGAAAGGGTGCACAGACCGCGGACCGGCCCGGGGTGGCGTGCGGCGGCCTTGACGGCGACGGCCGCGCCGAGCGAGGTCCCCGCGATCACGAAGTCCCGCAGTCCGGCCTCCTGGGCCGCGGCCGCCACGTGGTCGGCCACCGCGTCCACGTCCAGCGGGCCGCCGGGCAGCGGGCTGCTCCCCGATCCGGGGAGGTCCATCAGGACGACGGTGTTCTCGGCCGCGAGGCCGTCGGCCGCCGTGTCCCAGACGTCGGCCGCCGTGCCCCCGATCCCCGGAAGCAGAACCAGACCGGGCCCGCTGCCCCGGATGTCGTACGCCGGCATCTGTCACCCACCTCTTCTCGCGCTTCCTGGGAAGACGAGCGGGAAGGGTGTGTGGGTTCATCCGGCCGGTGCGTCATGAGGTCCGGGTCTCCGCCGGTGCCGCGTCCGCCCGGTCCGCGGTCCAGGCGGAGAGGATGCGCAGGGCGTCGTGGGACGGGCTGCCGGTTTCGGCCGTCAGCACCATCAGACGCTGGCCCGAGTCGTCGGAGCCGGACCAGGTGTCGCAGTCCAGGGTGAGATCGCCGACCAGGGGGTGGCGGTAGTGCTTGGTGCCGTACGTCGCGCTGTTGACCCGGTGCTCGGCCCACCAGGTGCTGAAGTCGGCGTCGCGCAGGGTCAGATCGCCGACGAGACGCGCGAGTTCGGGGTCGTCGGGGTCGGTCCCGGCCTCCATGCGCAGCGCGGCGACCGCGTCGCGCGCGTCGTGTTCCCACTCCCGGTGCAGGTCACGGACCACGGGATCGGTGAACATCAGGCGCAGGTAGTTGCGGCGGGCGGCCGGGATCGCGGCGAAGTCGGTGTAGAGCGCGACGGCGGCGCGGTTCCACGCCAGGACGTCCAGCCGCCTGCCGAGGACGAGCGCGGGCGTCTCGGTGAGCTGGGCGAGGAGCCGGCGCATGGCGGGCCGTACCCGCTGCGCGGGGCGGCGCGTCCGGCGCGGCCGGTCGTCCGTCCGCCCGGCCACCTCGTAGAGGTAGCTCTGCTGGTCCTCGTCGAGGCGCAGGGCGCGGGACAGGGTGTCGAGGACGGCCGCGGAGGCGCGGACGCGCCCCTGTTCGAGCCGGGTGTAGTAGTCCACGCTGATCGCGGCGAGCCGGGCGACCTCCTCGCGGCGCAGCCCGGCGACCCGGCGGGCGGAGTCCGTCTCCGGCAGGCCGCACGCACCGGGTTCGAGGCCGGCCCGGCGGGCCTTGAGGAACGCGCCGAGCGTACGGGCGTCGGAGTGTGCGTTCATGGCGTTCGTTCTCCCGTGATCCGCACACCCGGGAGGTGTGCGGGGCGATGTCCTCGGCGCGGCCCGAGGGCGGCGGGACCACATCCCGCCGCCCTTCGAGGGGGTCAGCGGACGGTGGCGTGGGCGGCCCGCTCGATCACGTCGGCCACCAGACGGGGGTGGGAGACGGCGACCGAGTGGGAGGCGGCGACCTCGGTGGTGTGCGCGTGGGCGCGCCCGGCCATGAAGCGCTGGACGGCGGCCGGGATGTTGAGGTCCTCGGTGGTGACGATGTCCCAGCTGGGCGTGGTCCTCCAGGCCGCGGTGGTGGCCTTCTCCTCCAGGGCGGCCTGGGCGATCGGCCGCTGCGCGGCGGCCATCAGGGCGGCCTGCTTCGCCGGCACGTCGGCGGCGAACTGGTGGCGGAACTTGTCCTGCTGGATGTAGAGGTCGGTGGCGGTGGAGCCGTCGGCCTGCTGATAGGTGACCGGGTCGAGGGCGTCGGGGAGCGTGGAGCCGGGGTACTTGTTGGTGAGCTCCAGGGCGCTCTCGCCGGCGGCGGGCAGGAAGGCCGCGACATAGACCAGGGCCTTGACCTCGGGGTCGTTCGTGGCCGCCTCGCTGATCACGTTGCCGCCGTAGGAGTGGCCGACGAGGATCTTCGGGCCCTTGACGTGGTCGAGGACCGTGCGCAGGGCGGCGGCGTCGGAGGCCGGGCCGCGCAGCGGGTTGGCGGCGGCGACGACCGGGTAGCCGTCGGCGCGCAGGTCGGCGATGACACCGTTCCAGCTGGAGCCGTCGGCGAAGGCGCCGTGCTCCAGGACGACGGTCGGCCTGGCGTGCCGGCCGGTGTCGGCGGCCCGGGTGGCCTCGGTCGCGCCGGCGGTGCCGCTGAGGGCGAACGCGCCGAGCGCGAGCCCTGCCGTGGCCACCGCGACGGCGCCCGTGGTCAGCCGCTTGCGGCCGCCCTTGATGCTCACCATGACAGATTCCTCTCAGACATTTCGGTACAGGAAAGGGCGGGTGGGCCGACCTCGGCCAGCTCGTCACCGCTCCAACTGGTTATTAACGTGTCATGCGGTGCGTCACTCGTCAAGACGGTGACGTGAATGATCGCGCCTGTGCCCCGCGGTGGGCGGCGATCTCGGGCGCTACGTCGCCCAGGGGTCCCGCACGACGATGTCCGCGAGCGCGGCCGCGCAGCCGGCGAGCATCCGCTCGCCCTTCTCCGCGCTCGCCGTCCGGGCGTCGCCCGCGACGCCGGTCTCCGTGATCCGGTCGAAGGACACGGCCATGTACAACGGGTCGGTGGACTCCGCGGGCAGTGTGATCCGTGGTCCGTGCGCCCGCGCCAGGTGCTCGGCGCGGATCAGGCCGGGGTGGGCCGCCATCATCATGGACGTCTCGCCCTCGCACGCGTGCATGAGGCCGTCCTGGGTCTCCAGGGTGTCCCGCACCACGTCCCGTCCGGCGCCGAAGTAGCTGGCGAACGCGATCGGCGTCGACAACTCCGCGGTCAGCTCGGTAGTGAGGGCGTTGAGCGCGGTCATGTTCCCGCCGTGCCCGTTGACGATCAGGACGCGGGAGAAACCCACCCGGATCACGGACCGGCAGATGTCCCGCAGCAGCGCGTGCAGTGTCGGCAGGCTGAGCGTCAGGGTGCCGCCGAAGGCCATGTGGTGCTCCGACAGACCCGTGGGGATCGAGGGGGTGACCACCACGCCGGTGTGCTCGGCGGCCAGCACCGCCGCCCGGTGGCACACCTCCGTGGCGAGGAAGTCGTCGACGCCGGTGGGCAGATGGGGCCCGTGCTGCTCCGTGGCCCCGATGGGTATCACCACCACCGCGTCCCGCGCCGCGAGGGCGCGCAGGTCGGCGGCGGTCAGACGGTTCCACTGGACTTCGGTCATCCAGGGCTCCTCCTGGACGGGCCGACACGGTGCGCGGCACCGGGCCGGCGGCGGATACGGGGATCTCAGAGGTGGTCGGCGTCGACCACGGCCTGGGCGAAGGCGGTGGGCGCCTCCTGCGGCAGGTTGTGCCCGATGTCCGTGATCAGGCGGTGCAGGTACGGGCCGGTGAAGTGCTTGCGGTAGCCGGAACCGTCGCCGGGCGCCGCGGTGAAGGGGTCGAGAGCCGCGTCGAGGGTGACCGTCGGCACGTGGATGTCGGGCTGCGCCGCGAGCTGCTTCTCGTAGCGGTCGTAGCGGTGTTCACCCTCGATGAGGCCGATGCGCCAGCGGTAGTTGAAGAGCACGATGGCGGCGTAGTCGGGGTTCTTGAACGCCTCGGCGGTGCGGTCGAAGACGGCGTCCGAGAAGTTCCAGTTCGGGGAGACCAGCGTCCACACGTATCGGCACAGCGCGATGCGCTTCGTCTCGTCCTCCATGGTCAGCTTGCCGCGGTCGGCGGCGAAGTACCACTGGTACCACCAGTTGTGCTCGGCGGCCGGCGGAAGGGGGTCCATCTGCGCCTTGACGTCGGTGATCAGGTAACCGCTGGTGGAGACGAGGGACGTGACGCGCTCGGGCCACAGCGCGGCGATGATGTCCGCCGTGCGCGAGCCCCAGTCGAAGCCGGCGAGGGTCGCCTTCTGGATCTTCAGGGCGTCCATGAACGCGATGATGTCGAGCGCGATGGCGGACTGCTCGGCCGTGCGCGGCGTGCGACGGGACAGGAAGCGGGTGGTGCCGTGGCCGCGCAGGTAGGGAACGAGGACGCGGTACCCCTGGTCGGCGAGGAGCGGCGCGACGTCGACGAAGCTGTGGATGTCGTACGGCCAGCCGTGCAGCAGCAGGACCACCGGGCCGTGGGCCGGTCCGAGTTCGGCGTAACCGATGTCCAGGACGCCCGCCTTGACGTGCTTGAACGTCTCGAACTCGGTGTGGGTCCCGGGGGTGATGGCGGGCACGACGGGGGCGGCGGAAGCGGTGCCGCCGCCCGGCCCGCGCGAAACGGTCGCGGCGGACGCGCCGCCTTGCAGGCCGGCCAGCGAGACCGCCGCCGCGCCGGTGCCCAGGCCGACGGCCTTGCTGAAGGTACGCCTGTTGATCATGTCAAACCCTCTCGTGTGTCTACGGTGAGTGGTGAGCGGTGTGTTCCGTGCCCGGGAGACAGGGGGCAGGTGTGAAGCCGCAGCCCGTCAGGAACGCGGCCGACGGCACACACTCTGGCCCTTCACGAAAGCGGATACATCAGTCAGATGACGGTGGGACACGGACCGCGACACCGGGCAGTCATCCGACTGAGCCGTACGGAGCGCCGCTTCCGCTGTCGGACGGCGCGCCGATGCCGTGCAGAAAGGTGTCGACCGCCAGGTCGGCCGCCTTCCCCGGGCTCAGGTGTGCCTGCTGGTTCGAGGCGAGGGCCACCAGCTGGGGCAGCAGTGTTCCCGCCCAGCCCTCCGGCTGGTCCCGGCGCAGCAGGCCCTCCGCGGCGGCCCGGCGCAGAAACGTGTCGACCTCGGCGATGCAGGTGTCCCGGCGCCGGCGGACGGTGTCGTCGGTGAGCATGCGGGTGAGGTCGACGGGCCAGGTGCGGTTGACGGTGATGATGTTCTCGACGTAGCGGTGCAGGGCGACGGCGACGGGTGCTTCGCGCAGTCGTGCGTCTTCGATGGCGTGTTCGATGGCGTCGAGGCGTGATGCGTAGATGGCGGCGAGGAGTTCGTCGCGGGAGGCGAAGCGCCGGTAGACGGTGCGCCGGTCGACGCCTGCTTCGGTGGCGATGGCGGCGATGCTCGCGCCGGGGTCGGCGGCGAGCATGCGTGCCCCGGTGGTCAGGACTGCTTCCAGATTCCGTGCTGCGTCGGCTCTCATCCCTCAAGAGTAACGACGGTGGGGAGGATCATTGACGTATGGACATCTTTATGTGCATCTAACTAAATCAAGTGCTACATTAAAGTGACAGTTAGAGAGGGTGCCCCGACGGGCCGACCAGCACTGGAAGAGAGAACGCGCATGATCACCTACGACCGGCTTTTCATCGGTGGCTCCTGGGTCGAGCCGAGCGACGCCCAGCTGCTCGACATCGCCTCGCCGCACGACCAGTCGCCGATCGGCCGCGTGGCCCAGGCGCGGCCCGCGGACATCGACCGTGCCGTGGCCGCGGCCCGTGCCTCGTTCGACAAGGGGGAGTGGCGGCTGACCCCGCCGGCGGAGCGGATCGCGGTGCTGCGCCGGTTCAACGACCTGCGCGAGGAGAACGCCGAGAAAGTCGCCCATCTCATCTCCCTGGAGAACGGCTCGGCGGGCTGGTTCACCCGGGCCGGACAGCCTGGCCTGACCCGGCAGGCGAACGCCTACCTGAAGGCGGCCGAGGAGTTCGGCTGGGAGGAGACCCTCGCCCCCTCGGACCCGTCGTCCCCGGTGCGCAGCGTGGTGCGCCGTGAAGCGGTCGGTGTCGTGGCCGCGGTGATCCCGTGGAACTCGCCGTTCTCCTCGGCCACTTCGAAGATCATCCCGGCGCTGCTCGCGGGCAACTCCGTGGTCCTCAAGGTGTCCCCGGAGAACTCGCTGAGCATGGGTTTCCTGGCCGAGCTGCTTGAGCGGGTGGGTCTGTCCGAGGGCGTCATCAGCGTCCTGCCCGCCGACCGGGAGACGAGCGAGCACCTGGTGGCGCACCCGGACGTCGACAAGATCGCCTTCACCGGCTCGACGCGCGCGGGCCGCCGCATCGCCTCGATCGCGGGCGAGCAGCTCAAGCGGGTCAGCCTGGAACTGGGCGGCAAGTCCGCCGCGATCATCCTCCCCGACGCCGACATCGAGAAGGCCGTCGCGGGCCTGAAGTTCGGCTCCCTGCTCAACAACGGCGAGTCCTGCATCGCCCAGACCCGCATCCTGGCCCCGCGCGAGACGTACGAGGAGGTCGTGACGGCGCTGAAGGAGCTGGTCGGCTCGCTGAAGGTCGGCGACCCGAACGACCCCGACACCTTCATCGGCCCGATGATCCGCCCCGACCAGCAGGAGCGGGTGCGCGACTACATCCAGCTCGGCATCGAGGAGGGCGCCCGCCTGGTCGTCGGCGGCCCGCAGATCCCCGAGGGCCTGGAGAAGGGCAACTACGTGACGCCCACCGTCTTCGCCGACGTCGACAACTCCATGCGGATCGCGCAGGAGGAGATCTTCGGCCCGGTCCTCGTCGTCATCGCGTACGAGGACGAGGACGACGCGGTCCGGATCGCCAACGACTCCGAGTACGGCCTGTCGGGTGGCGTCTGGTCCGCCGACGAGGAACACGCCCTTGCGGTCGCCCGCCGGGTGCGCACCGGCACCGTCACGGTCAACGGCGCGTCCGTCGGCTTCGACGGCCCGTTCGGCGGCTTCAAGGCCAGCGGCATCGGCCGCGAGTACGGTGCCGTCGGCCTCGGCACGTACACCGAGTACAAGACCATCACCGTCTGACCCGGTGCGCGAGACGGGATGTGGGAAACGGGAGGCGGCCTCCGGGAGCCGGGACCGGCGGGAAGGAGTCCCGTCGGCCGCCGGCCCGGAGGCCGCATGTCCTTCGTACCGGCGTACCGGTCAGAGCACCGCGTTCTCGGCGGCCCCCGGGAAGTCGGTGCTGAACGCCCGCTCCCGGCCGGCCTCGAACTCGGCCCGCAACTGGTCGAGCTTGACCCCGATGCGCCGCTGGGCGTCGCTGCCCAGGACGACCCAGTGGGCGGGCTTCGGCGAAGTCACGGCCTGAAGGATCGCCTCGGCGGCCCGCTCCGGGTCGCCCGGGAACATCTCCGGCGTGAGACCGCCCATCATCGCGCGGAACGCGCCCGCCGTGGCCGCGTAGTCCTCGATGGCGTCGCCGGAGACCTTCGTCCGGTTCTCGATACCGGTGCGGAAGGAACCGGGCTGGATGATCATCGCGTGCAGGCCGACCGGCTCGATCTCCTGCCACAGGGCCTCGGTGAAGCCCTCCAGCGCGAACTTGCTGGCGGAGTAGTAGCCGTTCGCGGGCAGGCTCGCCAGCCCGTCCATGGACGAGACGTTGACGACGGTGCCGCTGCGCCGCGCCCGCATGCCGGGCAGCACCGCGCGGGTGAGGGCGACCGCGCCGAAGAAGTTGACCTCGAACAGCCTGCGGTAGTCGCTCTCTTCCTGCTCCTCCAGGGCGCCGACGAAGTCGATGGCCGCGTTGTTGACGAGGATGTCGATGCCGCCGAACCGCTCCTCGGCGGCGCGCACACCCGCCGTCCGGTCCCCGGCGTCGGTGACGTCGAGCTTCACGGCGAGCGCGGTCTGCGGGTAACGGGCGGCCAGTTCGGTGGTGGCCCGCGTCGAGCCGGCCGTCGCGACCACCTGGTCGCCCTGGGCCAGGACGTGTTCGGCCAGGGCCTTGCCGAGACCGCTGGAAGCGCCGGTGATGAGCCAGGTCTTACGAGACATGGAGTGATCTCCTTCTGAACGGTGAGCGATGTGTCGTGGGGGAGAGGTGTGCCGTAGGGAAAGGTGCGTCGTAGCGAGAGGTGTGTCGCAGGGAAACGTGACGCGGCCGGGCTGGCTACGCGCCGGCCGGGAAGTCCGCGGCGGCGCCGGCCGCGGCCCACTTCCGCGTCTCCGCGGCCCGCGCCTCGCCCGCCTCCAGCGCCATGGCCACGGCCTGGGCGCCGAGCAGCAGACGGCGCGGCGGGTCGTCGTCGCGCACGGCGCCGATGAGAACCTCCGCCGCGCGGACCGGGTCGCCGGGCTGCGTGCCGTTGTTCTCCGCCCGGTACGTGTTCATGGCGCCGACGGTCTCCTCGTAGTCGGCACCCACGGTGTGCAGTTCCATCGACGAGCCCTGCCAGTCGGTCCGGAAGGCCCCGGGCTCCACGATGACGACCTTCACCCCGAACGGGGCGACCTCGCTCGCCAGCACCTCGGAGAAGCCCTCCACGGCGAACTTGGCGCTCTGGTAGGCGCCCATGCCCGGTGTACCGCCGACTCGTCCGCCGAGCGAGGAGAACTGCACGAACGTCCCCGAGCGCTGCCCGCGCAGTACGGGAAGAGCGGCCCGGGTGACATTGACGACCCCGAAGAAGTTCGCCTCGAACTGGGCCCGGAAGTCCGCGTCCGCCATCTCCTCGATGGGGCCGCTGTTGGCGTAACCGGCGTTGTTCACCACCACGTCCAGGCGGCCGAAGGCTTCGACGCCCGCTCGTACCGCGTCGTGTGCGGCGGCCTGGTCGGTGACGTCCAGCGCGACCGCCCGCACCCGGTCGCCGTGACGGTCGACCAGATCCGCCAGCTGCTCCGGGCGCCGCGCCGTCGCCACGAGCTGGTCACCGGCCGCGAGGACCGCCTCCGCCAAGGCGCGCCCGAACCCCCGGGAGGCGCCGGTGATCAACCAAGTCGTAGCCATGAGAATGCCCTTCTTGTCGCTGATGAGGCTTCTCCCACACTGGCCGCGGGACCGGCATCGGTCCTGCGTCGATTGGCTGACGGTCTCCGGGTGCCGTCCACGGGTGAGGTGGTGGTGCGTACGTCATTGGACTGTTTCGAGTGCGCGGGCCGACTGCACACGTGTGTGCATGGCTCGCTCTTCGGTCACATGTTGAGGTAGGTATGTTCAGCCCAGGAACACTCACGAGGCCCTGAGAGTCCTGATGCTCGCCGTCACCGCACCCACCTGCTTTCGGGCTGATCCATCGTGAATACGCACACATCTGTGACCGACAAACTTTGAAGGAGCCATGGATCTTCAACTCAAGGGTCGACGAGCCGTCATCACCGGAGGCAGCCGCGGTATCGGGTTCGCCGTCGGGCGCGCTCTCGCACAGGAAGGCGCGACCGTCGCGCTGATCGCCCGATCCGCCTCGTACGTCGAGGAGCAGGCGGCGGTCCTTCGTTCGGAGACCGGCGCCGACGTCATCGGCGTCGCGGCCGACACCGGGAACGACGCGTCGGTGACGGAGATGGCGCGGACCGTGCGGGACCGGCTCGGCGGTGTGGACATCCTGGTGAACAACGCCGCCGCCACCAACCCCGGATCCATCTCCGAGGACGATCTGGAATCCGAGATCAACGTGAAGGTGCGCGGCTATCTCAGGTGCATCCGCGCGTTCGCCCCGGAGATGACCGAGCGGGGCTGGGGCAGGATCATCAACATCGGGGGACTGGCGGCCCGTCAGAGCGGGTCGGTGGTCGGCTCGATCCGCAACGTCGCCGTGTCCGCCCTGACGAAGAATCTCGCGGACGAACTCGGCCCGGGCGGCGTCAATGTCGTCGCCGTCCACCCGGGAGCCACCCGGACGTCGACCTTCACCGACATTCTCGGCCGCCGCGCCGAGGCCATGGGCCGCAGCCGGGCGGAGCTGGAGCAGCAGTTCGCCGCGTCCGTCTCCATCGGGCGAGTCGTGGAACCCGATGAGGTGGCGGCTGTCGTCGCCTTCCTGGCGAGCCCGCTCAGCGTGGCCCTCAACGGTGACCCCGTCATCGCCAGCGGCGGGGTGAAGGGCCCGATCCACTACTGAGCAAGCGGGCACCGTAGTAACCGTCTTGACGGGTGACGCAAACATTGTCATCCTTGCATCACCACCTCAACCAGTGACGCGCAGAAGTGTCCGGTGAGGTGGACACCGATCTTTCGACCCAGATGGGGAGCATCAGTCATGGCAGTCAGTTACACCGCCGTTGTCGACGTCGACGGAGAAGGCCGGAACGGCGGTCATGTCCGCTCCTCCGACGGCCTGTTGGAGACCGGCCTGGCCCTTCCCGAGGAGCTCGGCGGCGCCGGCGGCGCGACCAACCCCGAGCAGCTCCTCGCCGCCGGCTGGGCCGCCTGCTTTCTCGGCGCCCTCCGCCGCGCCGCCACCTCCCGCAGGATCCGGCTGACCAGCACCACCATCACCGCCGAGATCACGCTCACCCACGGCGACGACGGCGAGTTCTCCCTCTCCGCGGTCCTCAACCCCGTCCTCGGCGGCGTCGACCGGACCACGGCGCAGGAACTCGCCCTGGCCGCCCACGAGATCTGCCCGTACTCCAAGGCCCTGCGCGGCAACATCCCCGTCACCATCAACGCCGACGCCGCTTGAGCACACCGTCAGGTGACTGATGCCGCGCACAACACCCACACCCAAGACTCGATCCCATGACGGAACCATCGAAAGCGAGACCACAGCCATGGACATGAAGCTCGAAGTCGTCATCCTGCCCGTCTCCGACGTGGACCGCGCCAAGGGCTTCTACGTGGAGCACCTCGGCTGGCGCCTCGACGCCGACTTCCCGATCCACGACGGCTACCGGATCGTGCAGGTCACCCCGCCCGGCTCCGAGTGCTCGATCATCTTCGGGGAGGGCCTCACCCGGCAGGAGGCGGGCACGCTCCACGGCCTGCAGCTGACCGTCACGGACATCCTCGCGGCCCGGAAGGAGCTGGTCTCCCGCGGTGTGGAGGTCTCGGGCCCGTTCCGCGACGCGACCGGCGCCTTCCACCACGCCGGTGACGCCCACCGCGTGCCCGGCCCGCACCCCGAGCGGGCCAGCTACGGCACGTTCGCCGCCTTCAAGGACCCCGACGGCAACGAGTGGTTCCTCCAGGAGGTCACCGAGCGGGCCCCCGGCCGCTGAGAACACGGCATCCGCCGGCCGACCCTCAGAACACACCGACCCCCAGAACACACAGACCGACAGAGACGGGATCCGACCGGCCCCGTCCACCGGAGGACACATGGCGACCGAGAACACCCGCACATACGACGTCATCGTCATCGGCGCAGGCCCGGTCGGTGAGAACGTCGCGGACCGGACCACGGCCGCGGGGCTGAGCACCCTGATCGTGGAGAGCGAACTCGTCGGCGGCGAATGCTCGTACTGGGCCTGCGAACCCAGCAAGGCCCTGCTGCGACCCGCGCTGCTCCGCGCCGACGCCGTGCACGTCCCGGGCCTCGACCCCGCCGTGAAAGGGTCGTTGGACGTCCGGGCCGTCCTGGCGCACCGCGACCGCATGTCCGCCGACTGGAACGACGAGGGGCAGGTCGCCTGGCTCGATGCGGCCGGCATCGAGCTGCTGCGCGGGCACGGACGCCTGGCCGGGGAACGCGAGGTGACCGTCGAGATACCCGAGGGCGGAACGGTGCGCCTGCGCGCCCGGCACGCCGTCGCCGTGTGCACCGGCAGCCGCGCGGCCCTGCCCCCGCTGCCCGGCATCGAGGACGTGCGGCCCTGGACCAGCCGGGAGGCGACCAGTGCCCGGCGGGCGCCGGGACGTCTGGTGATCGTCGGTGCCGGTGTGGTCGGCGTCGAGATGGCCACTGCCTGGCAGGCCCTGGGCAGCCGGGTCACGCTGCTCGCGCGGGAGGACCGGCTGCTGCCGAGGATGGAGCCCTTCGCGGGCGAACTGGTCACCGAGCGCCTGCGGGAGGCCGGCGCGGACGTCCACTTCGGCAGCTCCGTCAGCGGTGTGGCGCGGGTGGGCGACGAGGTCCGCGTCACGCTGTCGGACGGCGGGCACGTCACGGCCGACGAGATCCTCTTCGCCACCGGCCGCGCCCCGCGCTCCCAGGACATCGGGCTCGACACCGTCGGACTGGCGCCGGGAGACTGGATCAGCACCGACGGCAGCCTCACCGTCACCGAGGTGCCCGGGAACTGGCTGTACGCCGTGGGCGACGTCAACCGCCGGGCGCTCTTCACGCACCAGGGCAAGTACCAGGCCCGCATCGCCGGAGCCGTGATCGCGGCCCGCGCCGGGGGAGAGCCGCTGGACACCGGCCGCTGGACCCCGCACAGCGCCACGGCCGACATCGAGGCAGTACCGGGCGTCGTGTTCACCGATCCCGAGGTCGCCGGCGTGGGGCTGACCGTCGAGGAGGCCCAACGCACCGGCCGCGACGTTGAGGTGATCGACCACGAGATCGGCCACCTGGCGGGCGCCCTCCAGTACCGCCCCGACTACAGGGGCAGGGCCCGGATCCTGATCGACCGTGAACGGCAGGTCGTCGTCGGCGCCACCTTCGTCGGGCCGGGTGTCGCCGAGCTGCTGTACTCGGCCACCGTCGCGATCACCGGCGAGGTGCCCGTCGACCGCCTGTGGCACGCCGTTCCCGCCTTCCCCACCATCAGCGAGGTGTGGCTGCGGCTGCTGGAGGCGAGGCGGGACGCGTGACGGCGTCGGCCCGGTGGCACGTGCGGCGGACAGGGACATGCCGGGCCCGCTCCGCACCGCCCGGCGCAGGTGTCGGGCGGAGCCGCCCGCTCAACCCTGCTTCACCAGGGTGTACATGACGGAGCGCTGCTGCTTGTGCCGCTGGATACGCCCCTTGGCGACGAGCGACTCAAGGGTGTTCCGCACCACCTGGGGCGTGGGATTGCGGTCGGGGTGCTTCTTCAAGAGCTCGTCCCGCAACTCCTTCGCCAGGCGCGGCTCGTCGTACGTGCCGAGCAGCTTCGTGAGCAGGTCACCGAGCAGGACCTGACGCGGCTTCCCCTCCGCGCCGGCCTTCGCCGGGGTGCCCGCGGGGGAGGGCTTCACCGGCGCCGACCGCCGCGAAGCCGCCCCGGCCGCGGCCCGCTTCGGCTCCGTGCCGACGCGCTCGTCCTCCGCCTGCTCGGGCAGCCGGGACGCGTCGGTGAAGCCCTCGTACCGCTCGGCGAGGCTGATGATGTCTCCCAGGAGGGCCTCCTCCTGCTTCAGCATCGAGATCCTCTCCCGCAGCTCCTGCTGCAGGCGGCGGTTCTCCTCCAGCTCCGACGCGGCTTGTTCGACGTACCGCGATCGGAGCGTGTCGGCTGACTGGCTGGTCACAACCGTTCACTCCCTCATATGGATGACGCTGCGCATGGTACCCACGTCAAGGGTCCCGTGCGGATAAGTGTCGACGCCGGACGCTTCGCCCGGCATGTTCGCTCTTCACGGTAAGCGCAGATGTGTCTGCGCACGTAGGGAGGGGACACACTTCCTCGATCTCATGTGTGCCACGCGGTGACTGGTCACCGGGATGGATCCGCACCAGCCCGGCCCGTCACCTGGACGACACCGACGTCCGTCGGATGACCTAGGCGTCAATTCACCTGCACAGACCGTCAATTGACTGTGGTTCCGCTGTGGACGCACCGGCAGAGTGATACCCGGAGACGCCGTCGGGTCCGCCCGGTCTCCTCGATTTCATCTTCGACCTGTCATCACCGTTCTAACCGGTGATATGGTCTGCATCAGTTCTCCGCACGTCGTGTGATGTGTACATGTGCTGCCACAGGCAGGCGCACACCTACCTCTTGGATGGGAAACCAATGAAGAAGGCTCTGACGGCACTCGCGGCAGGCGTGCCGCTGGTCGCGGCGGCGGTGTATCTGCCGACCGCCTCGGCGGACGAGGCCGGGAACACCGCCACCGCCACCGCCGCCGCCTGCGCGGCGCCGTCCGTGAAGGCGCCGGCCGGCACCGAGGTCGAGTTCGTGACCGCGGTCCGCCGGGCCGGCGGCACCATCCACGGCACCGGGCTCCTCGGCGGCGACGTCTCGGGCGTCCCGGCCTTCTGCGACGTGACGGTCACGCTCACCCACCCCGGCGAGGGCGACCACGCCAAGGTGCAGACCTGGCTGCCCCTGGCGAAGTGGAACGGACGTTTCCAGGCGCTCGGCGGCAGCGCCTACGGCGCCGGGGACAACGGCGTCGGCCTGGGCACCGCGGTCAAGAACGGCTACGCGGTGACCACCACGGACGCCGGAGTCGGTGACGTCCTGGACACCGGCTGGGTCCTCAACGGCAAGGGCCAGATCAACAGTTCGGCGCTGAAGAACTTCGCCTCCCGCTCCCAGCACGAGGCCGCGGCCGTCGGCAAGTCGGTCGTGGGCGGTGTCTACAGCAAGCGCGCCGCGTATTCCTACTTCGTCGGCTGCTCCACGGGCGGACGCCAGGGCTACATGGAGGCCCAGGCCTACCCCGACGACTACGACGGCATCCTCGCGGACGCGCCCGGTATCAACTGGGACGAGTTCGAGGTCGCCACCCTGTGGCCGCAGGTGGTCCTGAACAACGAGAAGACCTACCCGACCGACTGCGAGTTCAAGGCCTTCACCGATGCCGCGGTCAAGGCCTGCGACACGCTCGACGGTGTCAAGGACGGCCTGGTCAACGACGCGTCCCGCTGCGACTTCGACCCGCGCCGGCTGATCGGCACCAAGGTCCTCTGCGGCGGCAAGGAGCTGACCGTCACGGCGGCCGACGCGGCCGTGGTCCGCAAGATCTGGGACGGTCCCCGCACCACCTCGGGCAAGAAGCTGTGGTCCGGCGTCCCGATCGGGGCCGACCTGTCGGGCCTGGCGCACTCCGCGCCCGACACCGACGGCACCGTCAAGGGCCAGCCGTTCCAGGTTCCCGCCCTCTGGACCCAGCTCTTCCTGAAGAAGGACCCGTCCTTCGACCTCACGAAGATCACCTACAGCGAGTTCACGAAGCTGTTCCAGCAGTCCCAGGCCGAGTACGACAAGGTCATCGGCACCGACGACCCGGACCTGTCGGACTTCCGCAGGTCCGGCGGCAAGCTGATCACCTGGCACGGCCAGGCCGACCAGTTCATCCCGGCCCAGGGCACCGTCCAGTACCACCAGCAGGTCGAGCGGAAGCTCGGCAGCGCCAAGAAGGTCGACGACTTCTACCGGCTCTTCCTCGCGCCGAACACGGCCCACTGCGGCCTCAACGGGCAGGACGGCTCCACCGACGGCCTCGCCGCGCTGACCTCCTGGGTCGAGCACGGCAAGGCGCCCGAGACCCTGCCCGCCACGCTGATCAACGCAAGCGGCGAGGCGGTCGAGCGCGACCTGTGCGCCTACCCCGAGGTGTCCCGCTACAAGGGCCACGGCGACCCGTCCCTCGCCGCCGCCTTCCGCTGCGTCGCCCCCTCCCGGCACTGACCGGGCCGGCGACGACCTCCTGACCTGAGAAAGGCCGAACCGACATGAGCACCCAGACCGCGACCCCGACCGGCCGGGCGGCCACGGGCGAACGTTCCTCGCTGCTGAAGCTGTACCTGGGCCGCGGCATCCTCGCCGTGGCGTGGGCCCTGGCGTTCGCCGGAGCCCACGAGGACGTCGACGCGGTGGCGATCACCCTGCTGGTCGTCTACCCGCTGATCGACGCGGTGTCCTCGCTGCTCGATCACCGTGCCACCCCCGACGGTTCCGAGCGCCGGATCATCGCGTTCAACGGGGTGCTCAGCACGCTGGCCGCCCTGGCGATCGGCGTGGCCGGCGCCGGCGGTGAGGCACCGGTGCTCCACGTGTTCGGTGCCTGGGCCGTCATCTCCGGCGCCGCCCAGGTGATCGTCGGAGTGCGGCGGCGCGGACCCGAGTTCGGCAAGCAGTGGCCGACCCTGATCTCGGGCGGGCTGTCCTTCCTCGTCGGCATCACCTACAACATCCAGGCCGCGGGCGACCATCCGTCGCTCGACGTGCTGTCCGTGTACGCCACGGGCGGCGGGGTGTGGTTCATCCTCCAGGCACTGCTGCTCGGCTGGAAGTCCCGCCAGCTGCGGCTCCGGACGGTCTGACGCCCGTACCGCTTCCGTGAACGGGAACGCCCCGGCCCGCGCCTCGACAAGGCGCGGGCCGGGGCGCGTTCGCGTTCCCCGTACGGGGATCAGTTGACGCGGTAGCGAACCGGCAGGGACAGCACCCCGCGGATGATGCCGGAGCCGATCCACTCCAACGACTCGACGGGAACAGCGAGTTCGAGTTCGGGGACGCGGGTGAGCAGTGTGCGCAGGGCGATGGTGCTCTCCAGGCGGGCCAGCGGCGCGCCAAGGCAGTAGTGGACGCCGTGCCCGAAGGCCAGGTGACGGGCGGCAGGGCGGGCCACGTCGAGCACGGCCGGGTCGCCGCCGTCGGCCTGCGGGGCGTCGCGGCCCGCCGCACCGAGCGCGACGACGACCATGCCGCCCCGGGGGATCGCCACCCCGCCCAGCTCGATGTCCTCGGCGGCGTACCGGCTGGTGGAGCGCTCGACGGAGGTGTCGTGGCGCAGGAACTCCTCCACCGCACCGGGCACCAGGTCGGGCCGCTCGCGCAACAGGCTGAGCTGGTCGGGGTGTTGGAGCAGCGACAGTACCGCGTTGCCCAGCAGGTTCACGCTGCTCTCGTGGCCGGCGACGACCAGCATCATCGCCGTACCCACCAGTTCCTCCTCGGTGAGCCGGCCGTCCTCGTCGTCGCGCACGGCGACCAGCGCCGACAGCAGGTCGTCCTGAGGGGCATGCCGCTTCTCCGCCACCAGATCGGCCAGCAGGCCGTGCAACCCGACCAGCGCCGTGCGGTGCTCCGGCGAGGCCACCTGGAGCGCCAGGGCCGACCAGCGGCGGAAGTCCAGGTGGTGCTCCTCCGGGATGCCGAGGAGCTCGGCGATGACCGTGGCCGGCAGGGGCGCGTTGAACGCCTCGACGAGATCGGTCTCGCCCGCGGGCGGCAGCGCGTCGATCAGGGCGTGGGCGATCTGCTCGATACGCGGGGCCAGTTCGGCCGTACGGCGCGGGGTGAACGCGGCCGAGGCCAGACGGCGCAGCCGGGTGTGCTCGGGCGGGTCGGCCTCCATCATCTGCGCGCCGAGCCCGACCTTGGGCCGGTGCAGGACGTAACCGGCGGCCTCCAGGGCCTCGGCGGCGGGCGTGGCGTCCTTGAGCAGCGCGGGATGGGCCAGTGCCTCCCGGGCCAGGTCGTACCCGACCACCACCCAGCCCTTCAGGCCGAGATGGAACTCGGCCGGATGGATGGGGCCCGCTTCGCGCAACCGCGCGTACCGGGTGGGAGCTTCGGCTTTGAAGGCCGCGTCGATGACCACGCGACCGTCCTCGTACGGGCATGTCCGGCGGGGGCTCATGAGATGTCTCTTTCCTTTCCTGGCGGTCGGCCGACGTGGTGAGAACGCGTCGGACCCGTGGGCGGGTTCAGACGGCGGACCCGCGCACGGAGACACCGCGGGGGCACACGCGCATCGCGTGTGCCCCCGCGGTGTCGGAGACCGGTGAACTCAGTTGTCGCTGTTGAAGATGGTCAGCACCCGCAGCACCTCCAAGTAGATCCACACCAGCGTGGTGGTGATGCCGAAGGCGGCGAACCACGCCTCCTCGCGCGGGGCGCCGTAGGCGACGGCGTCCTCGACCTGCTTGAAGTCCATGGCGAGGAAGGCCGCGCCGAGCAGGATGCCGACGACACCGAAGGCGATGCCGAGGCCGCCGCTCTGGAAGCCGAGACCGTCACCCGCACCGAAGAGGGCGAAGAGGGAGTCGGCGACCAGCAGGATCACGAATCCGGTCGCGGCGGCCGTCACGAACCCGGCGAACCGCCGGTCGACCCGGATCCAGCGCCGCCGGTAGGCGATGAGCACACCCGCGGAGACGGCGAAGGTGCCGAGCACCGCCTGCACGACCACACCCGGAGAGATGTACGTCGAGACCGTGCTGGAGAGCACGCCGAGGAACACGCCCTCGAACGCCGCGTAGCCGAGGATCAGCGCCGGGGACGGCGTCCGTTTGAACGCCTGCGCCATCGACAGGCCGAAGGCGACGAAGGCCGCGACCACGGCGAGGCCGTAGGACATGCCGAGGTTCGCCTCGTCGACCGGGAGCAGCAGCCAGGACAGCACCGCCGCCAGGGTCACCGTGCCGAGCGTCGTGCCGGTGCGCACGATGACGTCGTCCATCGTGACGGCGTCCGTGGCACGGGTGGAGGGTGCGGCGCCCGGTGTGTAGGGGTTGCCCAGATGGTCGTCCGTCGGCGCGCCGCCGACGGTGGCGCCCACCGGCTGCTTCGGGTGGCTGCCGACCCGGTTCGTGTCACCGGCGGCGCCCCAGCGGGAAAAGATCGGGTTGCTGGACTTCACGTCATTCTCCTCGTCCGCCGCTCAAGTGCGGCCTGCTGCAAAGCGTTGACATTGGGTGCGCGGGGCGGCACACGTGTGGCGTTGGCCACGCGCCGGACCGACGGCAGCATTCCCGTTCGCGTGTCACCACTCTAACAGGTGACGAACGGGTTGGTCGGTCGCTCCGTCAGGCCACTCTTCGCCGCGGACGGGACCCGCACATCGGTCAGTTGACGGTCGAGGAGAGCGGGGGCATGTGTGAAGGCCTCGGCGTGGAGGGCCGGTGCGGGATCCCAGCGGTCGACCCGGCAGTCAAACGACTGATTCGAGCGGGGCCGAAGAATTCGAGACTGGTCACGTCAGCGACCATCCGCGAAAGGAATCCACACCCATGACGGTCATCAACGGACCACTGCGGGACAGGGAACGCACGATCGTGGGGAGCGTGCTGCAGGCGACGCTCGTCGATCTGCTCGACCTGTCCCTGGTGGCCAAGCAGGCGCACTGGAACCTCTATGGGCCGGGCTTCCGCTCGATCCACCTTCAGCTCGACGAGGTGGCGATCGCCGCGCGCGACTACGCCGACACCGTGGCCGAACGCGCCGCGGCGCTGGGTGTCAGCCCGGACGGACGGGCCGGAACCGTCGCCGCCACCAGCGGCGTTCCGGACTTCCCCGCGGGCTGGACCAAGGATGTCGATGTGGTCGAAGCCCTGGTGAGGACGTTCGCCGCCGTCATTGAACGGGTGCGGGGGCGGATCGAGGAGGCCGGTGCGGCGGACGCGGTGACCCAGGACCTCCTGATCGGCCTGACCGCCGACCTGGAGAAGCACAGCTGGATGTTCCAGGCCGAGAACGCCGTGGGCACCGTGAAGGCCGTGAACGGGGGGCTGAGGTCGGGGGTGGTGGCCGCCGCGCCACGGCCGTCGTCGGTCCGGGTTGCCCGCGGTAACCTCCTTGACTGGTGACGGAACCGCGTGACAATCTAGCGCCACCGCTCAGAGTAGTTACTCTTCAAGTGAAGGAAATATTATGGCAGTTGTCCGCATCCAGCTCCTCTCCCGGCTCGACCCCAAGGGCGTGCTGGAGGTGCTGACCGATTTCGGTCCCACCCGCGCGCAGTCCTGGCCCACCGTCGACGCCGACCACTTCGAGGTCCACGACCTCGGCGACACCTGGGCCGAGGTCACCGAGGGCACCGCCGCCGCCTGGGAGCGGGCGCGCTACGAGTGGGCGCCGGCCGGGGACACCGTCACCATCACCACGCTGGACTCCAAGCTCTTCGGTGCCGGTGGCGGCTGGGTGTTCAAGATGACTCCGGAGGGCGACGGAACCCGCGTCGACGTCGAGCTGACGCGACAGCCGGCGACGGCCAAGGGCAAGGTGCTCGCGTCCCTTCTCCCGCTGGTCGCTCCCAAGTCGCTGCGCAAGTCGTTCGCGGGCCCCTTGCAGGCCGAGTGAGCGGATCCGCCCGGCCCGGGGCCGGCGTCAGTCCCGGTCCAGCGGATGCAGCGCGTCCCGCAACGCCACCCGGGAGGCGATCCCGAGCTTCGGGTAGATCTGGTACAGGTGCGCGCCGACGGTGCGGTGCGAGATGAACAGGCGCTCGGCGATCTGCTTGTTCGTCAGGCCGGTCGCGGCGAGCTCCGCGATCTCGCGTTCCTGCGCGGTCAGCGCCGACCCGGCCGGACCGACCGTCCCGGCCGCGTGCGGCACGACCCGTCCGGCCGCCCGCAGTTCCTTGCGCGCACGGTCCGCCCAGGCCGCGGATTCCAGCTGCTCGAACGTCTTCAGCGCCGCCGTCAGCGGAGCCTTCGACTCGGACAACGCCCGGGAGCGGCGCAGGCGTTCGCCGTACGCCAGCCGGACCCGCGCCAGCTCGAACGGCCACCGCTCCGCGTCCGGCGTGGCCAGCGCCTGCTCGAACAGGCGGGCCGCCTCGGCGTCGTCCTCCGCCACGAGTGCCTCGGCGCAGCCGGCGAGCAGCGCGAGCCGGGGCGAGAGTCCGGCGACGTTCGTCCCGCGCAAAGCTTGCACATGTGCCGTCGCCTCCGTGCGCCGGCCGGTGCGCACCGCTGACTCCACCAGCTCGAAGAACACCCACGAGGCGTGCGCGACGTACGGGGGGAAGCTGCCCGCGGGGCTGATGGAGGTCACGCGGCCGAACGCCGCGTCGAAGTCGCCGTCGGCGATGTCCGCGAGGGCGTGCACGTGCTGCGCGCAGTGGACGGCCTCCCGGATGCCGCGCGGCGAGGCCCAGTTGATCATCGCCTCGGCGAGCGCGTGCGCGGTCCGGGTGTCGCCCCGCGACGCGGTCACAAGTCCCTTGGTGTACTGGGAGAACCAGGTGCAGACGGCGTACCCGGACCGCTCGCAGAGCGTCAGCCCTTCCTCCGACAGCTCCAGGACCTCGGTCCACCGGCCCCGGTGGTAGTCGTCCAGGCACAGGTGCAGCAGCGCGCCGATGTGCCGGCGCACCGGGCCGCCCTCACGGCCCTGCCGCACCAGTCGCCAGGCCGCCTCGCGCACCGCCGACAGCCGGTCCGGGTAGAGCGCGGCGGTCCCCACCCGCACGACGCGGGCGGGGTCGGTCTCCCGCAGCGCGCCGGCGATGATCTCGTCCAGCTCGCGCAGCGTCGCCGCGTCCGCGTGCGCCGGGTCCCCCCACACACGGGCGGCGACCAGCAGCAGCGGCGGGGGAGCGGGGCGCAGCCGGGCGACGGCCGCGTAGTACGGCGCCCACAGTTCCTCGCGGGCGCCGTAGTTGCACAGCAGCGCCAGAAAGTGCAGCGCGTCGACGAGGGCCGGGTCCTCGGCGTCGTAGCCGTGATCGCCCTCCTCGATGGCGCCGACCAGCAGGCGGTGGGCGGTGGCCAGGTCGCCGTCGCTGTTCAGCACCAACTGCACTGCCGCGTTCGCCGAGTTGAGGGACATGCCGTGTCCGGGGTCCGCCCGTCGGGCGTCCTCGAGGAGCTCCGAGGCGCTGCGCAGCGCGCCGATCGCCTCCGCCCCCACGTAGGCGGCCTCCGACAGCCGGCGCGCGCGGTCGGCGCCCTGCGGGCTGAGGTCCGCCGCCCGGGTGAGCGCGGCGATCGCGGCCACCGCGTCACCGCGGTCCAGGATGTGCCGTGCCGTCCGCTCCAGCAGGAGCGCCACCTCCTCGTCCGGCTGGAGGGTCGCCTCGCCCAGGTGCCAGGCGCGCTGCTCCGGCCGGTCGGCGAGCACGTGTGCCAGCGTCCGGTGCGCCGCGCGGCGGGCGCTGCTGGTGGCCGCCGCGACCGCGGCGGACATGATCAGCGGGTGCCGGAACACCAGGCGCCGCGGTGACTCCTCGACGCGTACGAGCCCGTCCCGCTCGGCGGGGTCGAGGTCGCGCAGATCCGCGGGGGCGTCCGACTCCCGCGCGGCCGCCGAGAGCACCCCGAGGTCGCCCGTGCCGTCGAGGGTGGCGAGCAGCAGCAGGGCGCGGGTGGCCTCGGGCAGCGTACGGACACGGGAGACGAAGAGGTTCTGCAGGCGTTCGCCGAGCGGCAGGACGGCGGGCAGCACCTCGCGGGCCCGGCGCTGGTCGGCGCGGAGCGCGTCGGGCAGTTCGAGCAGGGCCAGCGGGTTGCCCTGCGCGGCCTCCAGGAGGCGCCGCCGCACCGGGAGCGCGAGGTCGGGGAAGCGCAGGTCGACGAGGCGGGCGGCGGAGTCCCGGTCCAGGGCGGGCAGCTCGTACGCCGGGAGGCCGCTGCCGTCGAAGAAGCTGTCCACGCCGGTACGCGAAGCGGCCAGGAACCGGACCCGGTCGCCGGACAGCCTGCGCGCGAGGAAACCGAAGACGGCGGCGCTCGCCCGGTCCACCCACGGCAGATCGTCCACGATCAGCAGGACGGGGCTCTTCTCGGCCACCGACCGCAGCAGCGCCAGCGTGGTGTTGCAGACGACCAGGCGGTCCGGGGGCGGGCCCGCGCCGAAGCCCAGGGCGACGGTCATGGCCTCCCTGCCGGGGGCGGCGAGCCGGTCGAGCGCGCCGTGCAGCGGCAGCAGGATCTGGTGCAGCGCCGAGTAGCCGATGTCCGCCTCGAACTCGGCGCCGGCCGCGCGCAGCACCCGGGTCCCGTCCTGCGCGGCGGCCGCGGCCACGGCGTCGAGGACCGCGGACTTGCCGACACCGGGATCCCCGGACAGCAGCAGCGCACCGCCCGCATGCGGTGCGGACACCCCGAGGATGCGGGCCAGGTCGCGCTCGCGCCCCACCAGCGGGCCGGCGGCTCCGGCCTCCGGGGAATCGGCGAACGCCACGGGCCACCACCTTCGTCCGAGCCCGGTCGTACGGGCGACGCCGTCTCCGCGACGGTGCCAGGACATTGTAGGAGCGCGCAGGTCGGAGCTCGGATCGGCCCGCGGGGACCGGTCGGCAGGAGTCCTCGGAGGCGGACAGTCGTCCGACCGAGATGCCCAGGGCACACGGCCGCCCGGCACGCAGTCATTCGACGGATGTGTGCGCGATGCCGGCCCGGCCAGACTGGCCGGGCGCTCGTCGACCGAGGCGAGTGCCGGTGCCGGTGCCGGCGGCACTCAAGGGCGCCTTCGCCCATGACGGCACGTCAGGAGCTGTCCGTGCCGCCCGCGGTCACGGTCGAACAGGCCAAGGGTTTCACCCTCTACGCGATCCGCACCGTCCTGTCCGGCCGGGGCGAGGAACCCCTCGACCTGGTCACCACCAACGTGTCCCGCCGCGTCCTGCGCTGATCGTCGTACGCCGTAGTTGCCTCAGGCAATGACACCCCATGACACCCCATGACACCCGCTGTCACCACGTAAGGAACCAACACCCATGACAACCACCCCCAGCGAAGGTGTGCGGTCGCACGCCCACCACGGAGGAGGTGCCGGCCACGCGCCGATGACCCACGCGCAGATCATGCGTGCTCTCTCGGGACTGCTGCTCGGCCTGTTCTGCGCGATCCTCTCCTCGACCGTCGTCACCAACGCGCTGCCCCGGATCATCAGCGACCTCGGCGGCGGACAGAGCGCCTACACCTGGGTCGTCACCGCCTCCCTGCTCGCGGTGACCGCCTCGACCCCCCTGTGGGGCAAACTCGCCGACCAGTTCAGCAAGAAGATCCTGGTCCAGTCGTCGCTCGTCATCTACGTCGCCGGCTCCCTGGTGGCCGGTCTCGCGCAGAACCCCGCCACGCTGATCGGCGCCCGCGTCATCCAGGGCCTGGGCGGCGGCGGGCTGTCCGCGCTCGCCCAGGTCGTGCTGGCAGCGATGATCTCCCCCCGGGAGCGCGGCCGTTACTCCGGATACCTGGGCGCCACCTTCGCCGTCGCCACCGTCGGCGGTCCGCTGCTCGGCGGCGTCATCACCGACACGTCCTGGCTCGGCTGGCGCTGGTGCCTCTTCGTCGGCATCCCCTTCGCGGTCGTCGCACTGGTCGTGCTGCAGCGGACGCTGAACCTGCCGGTGCTCAAGCGCCAGGTCAAGGTCGACTGGGCCGGCGCGTTCCTCGTCACCGCGGCCGTCTGCACCCTGCTGGTCTGGGTCACCTTCGCCGACGACAAGTACGCGTGGCTGTCCTGGCAGACGTACACGCTGGTCGGCGCGTCGGTCGTGCTCACGCTGATCTTCCTGTTCGCCGAGACCAGGGCGAGCGAGCCGGTCATCCCGCTGCGGCTGTTCCGCAACCCCACCATCGCCCTCGCCTCCGTCGCCTCCCTGTTCGTCGGCATCGCGCTGTTCGCGGGCACCGTCTTCTTCAGCCAGTACTTCCAGCTGGCGCGCGGTGAGTCGCCGACCATGTCGGGCGTCATGACGATCCCGTTCATCGCGGGCCTGTTCGTCTCCTCCACGGTCTCCGGCCGGATCATCACCCGCACCGGCAAGTGGAAGGGCTGGCTCCTCGCGGGCGGCGTCCTGCTGACGGCCGGCCTGGCCCTGCTCGGCATGCTCCGCCACGACACGTCGTACCTGTACATCGCCTTCTGCATGGCGCTGATGGGCCTCGGCGTCGGGATGACGCTCCAGAACCTCGTCCTGTGCACGCAGAACCAGGTGTCTCCGGGCGACCTCGGCGCCGCGTCCTCCACGGTCACCTTCTTCCGCTCCCTCGGCGGCGCGGTGGGTGTCTCGGTGCTCGGCTCGGTCCTCACCACCCGGATCGGCCACTACGCCCGCGAGACCGTCACCCGGCTCAGCCCGCAGGACCGGGTGACGGCGGGGCAGGCCTCCGGCGGCGGCCGGCTGCCGGACCTGGCCGTGCTGCCGGCACCCGTGCGCACCTGGCTGGAGAGCGCCTACGGACACGCCATCGGCGACATCTTCATGTACGTCGCCCCGATCGCGCTGCTCGCCTTCCTCGTCACCCTGTTCATCAAGGAAGTCCCGCTGCGCGCGTCCAGCGGCCTGGCGCAGGCCGCGGAGGACCCGGCGTCGGAAAACTGACCGTCCTACGTGTCACAGGGCACGTGAGCGCGGAGGGAGCCGCCTGTGCGTGAGTGATACACAAACCGTAGGGCTCCCCCTATGGTCCACCCGTCGGGCCGCCCGGCATGCTGAGGGCATGTGCATCAACATCGTCGTCGTCGACGACGACCCCGGGTTCCGCCGCATCGCCACGATGCTGTTGACGGCACGGGGCCTATGCGTCGTGGCGGAGTCCCGGGACGGCGCCTCGGCCCTGGCCGCGGTGCGGGCCCACCGCCCCGACGGGCTGCTGCTCGATCTCCACCTGCCGGACACGGACGGACTGGCCGTGGCCCGGCAGGTCACCGAGGAGGACAACCCCCCGCGCATCGTGCTGACGTCCACGGACAAGTCGTTCTGGTCGCACGAGGAACTGGAGCGAGCGGGCATCGAGTCCTTCGTCGCCAAGGACCGGCTGTTCGACGCGGACCTCCGGGGGCTGTTCGGTCCCGCCGCGTCCTGACGAAGGCCCGCCGACCGCGGGTCTTCGTCGTCGGCCGGAGGGTGGGGTGGACCCCACAACGCCGTGGGGAAGCCCCCACGAAGGGCGAGGGCGGACACGACAGACCCGGACGCGCCCCCGATCGCAGACTTGGCGCAAGGTTCCGGGGAGTTTCCTCCGGCCCGCGGCGCCTCACACATGTGACTGACGGCGACGTGTTGCACGGGCGCCGTCCCGGCACTCTCCGGGCCGTCGACTGATCCGACCCGGACCCACCCCGTTCCGAGACCGGCCGACCGGCCGAGCCGCCCAGGAGGCCACCATGAAGAAGTGCCAGCTCTCCCTGAAGGCCGCGCACTGGGTGTTCGCGGACCTCGCTCTGACGCGGACCTGCGAGGTGTCGTACGACAGTGCCGATCCGCTCGCCGTCACGATGGTCTTCGGCACCGACGGTGAGCGGCCGGTGCGCTGGGTCCTCTCCCGCGACCTGCTCGCCGACGGACTGACCGGCAGCGTGGGCGAGGGCGATGTGCGGCTCTGGCCGGTCCACGACCACGACGGCGGCCTCACCTCGCTCTGCGTCCGACTCGGGAACCTCCACACGGCGCTGATCGAGTTCGACGCCGAACCGGTGGCGAACTGGCTCTCCAGAACGTACGAGTTGGTCCCTCGCGGGACCGAACTGGACGGCGTGGACTGGGACGAACTGGTCCAGCCGGTCGAGTGAGGACGGCTCACCGTCCCGCACCCACCTCACCGTCCCGCGCCCACCTCACCGACCGTGCCGGCGGCGGCCGTCTTCGCCGGTTCGGCCGGGATCTGGATCAGGATGCTGGTGCCCGCGCCGGGCGGCGAGTCGATGGTCAGCTTGCCGTCGAAGGCCGCCACCCGTTCGGCGAGCCCGGTCATCCCGCTGCCCGCGCTGGCCCTGCCCACGCCCCCGACACCGTCGTCGGCGACCTCGATCCGCAGCATGTCGCCGAACGCGAGGGAGACATCGATCCGGGACGCCCGGGCGTGCTTGACCGCGTTCGTCACCGCCTCGGCCACGACGAAGTACGCGTTCGACTCGACGGTGGAGGAGATCCGCCGCTCGTCGCTGCTCTCGACGACCACGGGCACGGGACAACGGGCCGCCAGGTCCTTCACGGCCGCCACGAGCCCCTTCACCGTCAGCACGAGCGGGTAGATCCCCGACGCCAGCTCCCGCAGCTCGTTGATCGCCGTCTGGGCGTTGTCCGCGGACTGGTCCAGCAGATCGATCGCGGCGCTCTCCGTGCCGGGTATCAGCTCCCGCGCGAGACGGAGCCCGATCATCAGGCTCACCAGCCGCTGCTGCGCCCCGTCGTGCAGGTCCCGCGCGGTACGCCGGTGCACCGCCTCGGTGCTCTCCATGATGCGCCGACGCGAGTCCTGGAGCGACGCCGCCATCGTGTTAAAGGAGGTGCCGAGCGCCCCGATCTCCGCGACTCTGCTCGGTGCGACCCGCACGCTCAGATCACCGCCCGCGAGCTCCTGCGCGGCGGCCGCCGCGCCGCGCACCGGCCGTACCACCGCCCGGTGCTGGAGCACCGTGAAGACGGCCACGAGCGCGGTCGACGCCGCGAGCCCCACCGCCGCGGCGAGCACGGCCTGATGGCTGTTGGTCCCGGCCGCGTCCGTGCGCCGCGCGAGCTGTGCGCGCTCGTCGGCCATGTACGCGTGGAACTCGGCCCGCAGGGCGTCGACACGCTCCTTGCCGTCGATGGCCGCCTTCAGGCCGGACGCGGCCGGATCATCGCGCCGGACCATCGCGACCAGGGGGATCGAGTAGTCGTGCAGGAACGACTCGACGTCCCGGGCGATCTCCTCGGCGGCACGCCGCTGTTGCGCGGAGGTGGCGCTGCCGGTGAACCGCCGTGACTCCGCCGCGAGTTCCTCGCTCGCCGCCCGCCACGGCTCCAGGAACTCCTCCCGTTCGGTGATGACGAAGCCACGCTGACCGGTCTCCAGGTCGAGCAGCAGCTGCTCCATGCTGCCCGCTTCGACCAGAGCCGTCCGGGACGCCCGCCTGGCCGATATGGAACTGTTCGCGTCGGAGATCGCCCACAGCAGCACCGCGAAGGCAACACCTATGAGCAGGGCGAGCAGGCCGCTCGCCGCGATCGTGAGGCTCGTCAGCCCCAGCCGCCGACCTCTGTACCCCTGTCGTGCCCGCATGCTCCGCCTGCCATGGAAAGGAATGAGACAGGTAAGAGTGTGCAATGTGTGTACGGCGAGCAGAAGAGGTACCGGGCAGAAAGTGTGAGCCGGGCCGATCGCTCACACCGGCCACCGTCGCCGGAAACGTATGGGGGGTAGGTTCTTTCCCGGGCAGAAACCTGTCTCTTTTCGCCGCGAGGATCCGGCGCGAAGGTGGAGACATCGCAGAGGCGGGGCCGTTCCCGCCCCGCCGCCTCACCACCAAGGAGCCTCCCATGGCCAGGACCGATGTCAGCTTCGACAGCGCCGGTATCCGGATCGCCGCACACCTCTACACCCCCGACGGCCCGGCCGTGGGCCCGCGCCCGGCACTCGTGGTCGGCCACCCGGGCACGAGTGTGAAGGAACAGACGTCCGGCATCTACGCGCGACGGATGGCGGAGCGAGGGTTCGTCACACTCGCCTTCGACGCGGCACACCAGGGGGAGTCCGGCGGTCTGCCGCGCGGTCTGGAGGACCCCGCGCAGCGGGTCGAGGACTTCAAGGCGGCCGTCTCCCACCTGACCACCCGCGCCGAGGTCGACGACGACCGCATCGGCCTCCTCGGCATCTGCGCCTCCGGCGGCTACTCCCTGTCCGCCGCCGGAGGCGATCACCGGGTGAAGGCGGTGGCCACGGTCAGCGGCGTCGACGTCGCCCGCCAGTTCCGCCTGGGGGCCGACGGCACCCAGGACCCGGCCGTCTTCCGGACCCTGCTCGACGCCGCGGCCCGGGCGCGCACCACGGCGGCCCGCGGCGAGGACGCCGGTGTCATGACGATGTTCCCCGAGACCGCCGAACAGGCCGGCGCGCTCGGCGGCCGGCACGGCGTCGAGGGATTCGAGTACTACTGCACCCCGCGGGGCGAGCACGAGCGCTCGGCGAAGTTCCTGGCCTGGGAGAGCATCGACAAGCTGGCGTTCTTCGACGCCTTCCACGCCGTCCCGCTGATCGGTCCGCGCCCCCTGCTGCAGATCGTCGGCACGCGCGCCGTCACCTCCTGGATGGCCGTCGACGTCCACCAGCGGGCCACCGGTCCCAAGGAACTGCACTGGATCGAGGGCGCCAGCCACGTCGACCTCTACGACAAGAAGGAGCACGTCGACGCGGCCGTCGACAGGCTCACCGACTTCTACGGCCGCACCCTCGCCGAAGCGGTCTGAGCACCGCGTCGCCCGCCACGGCGGGTCAGGCGCCCGCCCCGGGACGCTCGCGATCCCGTGGCAGGCGCCTTCACCACGGCTCGTCCGTCGCCGGGTCAGGCCGGTGTCGTACGCTCCACGTCACATCTGTGGTGCCCGCGCGATGAAGGCGTCCAGGACCCCGTCGGCCACCTTGATCGTGCCCTGCGGCCGGGTCGTGCCGGGGATCGTGGTGATCGCGGCGGCCTGTCGTGCCAGGTCGGCCGCCTCGGCGAAGTCCTCTTGGCCGCCGCCCGAGCGCAGTTGGACCCGGAGCCCGTTCAGCGTGGCGTGCAGCGCGTCGCCCCACAGGTCGAGGGCGTCGAGCCAGGGCTTCGTCTGGGCCAGGAAGGCCGGGTCCTTCACTCCCGCGCGGATCCGCTCGGGAGCCCCGGCCAGCAGGTCCGCGTAGCTGCCGAGTTCGCGCAGGGCGGCCTGGCGGCCGGCGCGGGATCCGCCGTCCCAGGCCGTGGTGAAGTCGGCCAGTCGCGCGGCGAGTTCGGGTGCCTGGGGCTGCCAGTTCGTGTCGCCGAAGGTCGGCGCGAGGTGTTCGGTGTCGAAGAAGGCCAGCAGGGCCCGGGCGGTGGCCCGGTCGCCGTCGGCCAGGTAGTCGGCGGCCGCGCGCCAGGTGCGTACGGGGTCGTAGTCGTCGTCGTTCCAGGCGAACGACGCCCCGCCGAAGAGCGCGACCTTGCTCGGTGCGGCCTGGTTCATGGGGTTGAGCACGATGCCGCTCAGGGCCTGGTGCAGCCCGGCTTCCCGCTTGTCGTACGGGGCCATCAAGAGGCGGCCGGTGGTCTGCCCGTAGTCGTTGACCGGGTAGTTGTCCCAGAGGAACACCTTGCGCCCCCACACCTCGGACGCGGCCTCGGCGTCCGCCAGGGTGACCGACGGGGGAACGACGTCCGTGCCCGTCCACTGCACGACGACCTTCGGGTCCAGTTGCGCGCGCAGCACCGACTTGTAGGCGGAATCGGCCGTGTCGGAGTACTCGGTGGGCACGAACTGGAGCGGTGCGGCGTCCGCGTGGGTGTCGATGAAGTCGTGCTGCACCGCGTTGAGCAGGCCGGCCTGCGCCCGGCCCGCGGCGGCCCGGCCCGGGGCGCCGTACGTCGCCCGGTCGGCGTCGCAGTTCCACTTGGTGTAGCTGATGTCGTCCAGCGCCACGTAGAAACTGCGGGCGCCCTGGTCGTAGAGGGTGCCCAGCTTCTTCTTCAGGGCGCTCACGTCGGCGGGGTCGCTGTAGCAGATGGACAGGCCCGGGGAGAGGGCGTAGGTGAAGTCGACGTGGTGGTTCCTGGCCTGTTCGATCAGCTCGTGCAGGTCGGCGAGCTTGTCGGCGGGGTAGGGGTCGCGCCACTGCGCCCGCAGGTATGCGTCGTCCTTCGGTGTGTAGATGTAGGTGTTGGCCTTGATGTCACCGTAGAAGGCGAGTTGGTCGACGCGGTCGCTGTGCGACCAGGGAGCGCCGTAGAAGCCCTCGATGCTGCCGCGCAGCGGCATGCTCGGGTGGTCGGTGATCGAGACGGCCGCCAGGGTGTGCCCGCCGGTCACCAGTTGGCGCAGTGTCTGGGCCGCGTAGTAGACACCGTCCCCGTCGTTGCCCGCGAGGACGACGGTGCCGCGTCCGGCGGTGCCGCGGGAGGCGAGGGAGTAGCCCTCCGGCACCAGGGTGCCGGGCACCGTGCCGCCCGCGGCGTGCAGGGCGTCGGCCACCGCGCGGTCCTTGACGGAACCGGCCACAACGGTCAGCGCTCCGCGGCTGGTTGACGCGGGGGCGGAGTCACCCGGCGTCGTCGTGTCGATGTGGCGCGCCCCGGCCGAGGCCAGGGCGCGCTTGATGACCTCGGTGCTCGGGGCGTCGACATCCGTCCCGAGGACGAGACGCACGCGATCCGGTACGCGGAGATCCCGGCCCGCCGATCTCATGGTCTGCGGGGTGGGGGTGACGACGGGCAGCCGTGCGGCAGGCGCGGCACCGGATACGGGCGCGGCGTGGGCGGCTGACGAACCGTCGAGCGCCCGGGCGGGCACGGAGAGCGTGCTCAGGGCCAGCAGGAGCGCGGCGCCGCCGAGCAGGGGGCGGGGGACGCGGGGAAGACAGGACGGATGACGTTCAGGCATAGGAGACTCTGCACCTCCACGGAAGCGGACCATCACATTCAGCGATGGATCGTGGTCTAAACCACCACCCATCGGTGCCGACGTCAAGACCCCGGTCACCACGGCCGGCCCGGCTCACCCGAACGGGCATGTGACCGGTTGTGTGACCCGGCGCCACATGTTTCTCGCGTCGGCACCGGGCGGCCGATGCGCCGGCCGGTGCGTGAAGGACACATGTTTCCGTCTACACTCGACCGGGACGGCGGCGAGACACGGCCGTGGTCACACCTGAGCGGCCGGACCGGTCACACGACCGAGGTGGAAGCTCATCCCGCACATGTGCCGGAAACCGTGTTCACCAGGGCCTCGTCGACCTCCCTCATGTGAGTCAGCGGCGAGAGACCTGAACCGCTCCACGAGCGGCGACTATCGAAGGTATCGAGGGGTTCTCGTGCAGATCCATCAGGTGGATCCGGTGGCAGGCTGGATACCGGTGGCGCAACCGGACAGGCCGCTCGCCCTCTCCTGGAACTCGGGCGTGAGCGCCCTGATCCTGGCGCTGGCCGAACTCCTGCTGCTGGTCTGGCTGTTGCTCCGCTGGCTGGTGCACCGACAGGGCGGCAGGCGGCGGGCCTGGCGCGGCCTGACCCGCCAGATACGTCTGACCGGTCAGGCGTTCTCCGAGCCGGTCCGTGAGTTCCTGGGCTTCCGCGCGGCCATCCGGCGGCTGACCCGCCTGCTGGCCTCGCAGGACGTCGCGGCCCTCGCCCACGGCTCGCTCGACGGCGCCGACCGAGCCGCCCGCCCGGACGCCGCCGAGGCCTTCGGCTTCGCGGTGACGGTGCGGCCCGCCACCCGGCGCGACGACGGCCGCGTCGCCGTGCGGCTCGCGGGCCGGGGCCTGCCGCGGCCCGGACATCCGTGGGAGACCGGCGACGACCCGCTCGTCTGGCACACCTCCGCCGTCGACGCCGGGCGCCTCGCGGCACCGGACGAGCACGGCGCCACGCACCCGCCCGCGGGCCCCAGGGTGCTGGTACCGCTGGGCCTGAGCGACGACGGTGCCGTCTTCCTCGACCTGCTGAGCGGCCCCCGCATCCTGAGCACCTACGGCGACCGCCGGACCACCCGCGACTTCGTCCAGGCGGTGGCGGCCCATCTCGACCTGCCGGGCGGATCCGCCGAGGTGCTGGTGACCCACGGCGTGCACCCGCGCTTCGACGGCCCGGACCTGGACAGCGTGCTCGACACCCTGGAGGCCGCGCCGCCCGAGCCCGCCCGGCCGGTGGTCGTGGTGTGCGCCAACCCCGACGACGGACAGTCCGCGCGGCTGTCCGGGCTGGCCCGCGCCGGAGCGCTGTGCGCCGTGGTCGCCGGCCCGATGTCCGCGCACCGCTGGGAGATCCGGGTCGACTCGCGCGGCCGGACCGAGACCCCCGGCCTGGGCATCGTGACCGACACCGCGCCGCTGGGCCCCGCCGCCGCCCGTACCGCCCGCAGCCGCCGCGTGCGCCGTGACCGGTACAAGGCCGCTTCCGTGCGCCCGGCCGGTCCGCCACCGCCGCCCGCTGGCCCGGACCCGCACGGCCCGTCGCCGGACCGGTACCGCCCCGCGCCGGAACCCGCCGCGTCCGGCACCCGGCCGCGCCCGGCCCCGGCTGCGGTCCCCGAGTCGCCGGAACCCGTCGCCCACGGGGCGCCCGCTCGCCGCACCGCCGTAGCCCGCCGGTCCACGGCCGCCGCGCGGCCCGCGACCCCGGCCGCCGTGACACCCGTACCGCCCCCGGAACCCCTGGCACCCGCCGTCCACGACCTCTTCGCCGAACCGGAGATCACCGGCGTCTCGGCGGCCGGAACCTCCGACGCCGAGTCCTTCGAGAACCCCCGAGAGACCCTCCGAGCAGAAAGGCGGAACGAGCCGTGAAGCTCCTCGTCACCACCGTCGACGAACAGCGGGAGCAGCGCGACGTCCTCGTCAACGCAGCCGCCGCCACCCCCGTGCGCAGACTGGCCCCGCAACTGCTGGCCGCCCACCGGGGCGCCGCCCCCACCGAGCCGGACCCCGCCCACGGCACCGAGGACATCCCCCTCTACCTCGGCGACCGGATGCTCGACCCCGACACCGTGCTCGCCTCCTCCGGCATCCGCGACGGCAGCACCCTCGGCCTCGGCGGACCCGTCACCGGCGCCGCGTCGGTCTACGGACTCGCCCGCGAGGAGATGCCCACGCCCAAGGCGCCCGGCTCCGCCCCCGTGGCCGAGATCCAGGTGATCGGCGGCCCCGAGGCCGGCCAGGTGCACCGGCTCGGCATCGGCACCCACCTGATCGGGCCCCGCGAGGGCAGCTCCGTACGGCTCGTGGGCAGCGGAGTACCGGAGGACGGACTGCGCCTGACCGTGCGCCCGGACGGCACGGTCCTCGCCGTGCTGCCCGAAGGCGACGCACAGATCCGGCTCTCCCTCCCCGAGGCCCCGCCGCCCCGCCCGCGCGTCGACGTGGCCGCACTGCCGCCGGAACCCGACCCCGGCCCCGACGAGGAGCCGGAGCCCGACGAACTGCCCCGCGGCTGGACGCCGTGGGAACCGGACGGCGAACTCGTCCTCGGCGAGCACCTGTTGCGCGCCGCACGGCCCACCCCGGCCGACGCCGCCGTCATCCCGTCGCCGAAGGCCGGCCTGGACTTCAACCGGCCGCCCCGGCTGCTGCCCCCGCTCCAGCCGGAGACCTTCCGGCTGCCCGGCCCGCCCGGACCCCCCAAACGCCGGCCCCTGCCCTTCCTGGTGATCATCGCGCCGATGTTCATGGGCGTGGCCATGGTCTGGATCTTCCACTCCTTCCTCTACCTGGCGTTCATGGTGCTCAGCCCGGTCATGGGCATCGGCAACTGGATCAGCGGACGGCGCGGCGGCCGCAAGGAGTACCTGGAGGGCGTCGCCAACTACCGGCTGCGCCGCGCCTCCCTGGAGGCCGACGTCCGGGACAAGGTCGACCACGAGCGGCGCGTACGCATCGCCTCCGCCCCCGACCCGGCGACCGTCGGTCTCATGGCCGTCGGACCGGGCGCCCGCCTGTGGGAACGCCGGCCGTCCGACCCCGACAACCTCGTCCTGCGCATCGGCACCACCCAGCAGCAGTCGCTGCTCCAGATCGACGACGGAGCCCGCGAGGACAACCACCGCAACGTCAGCTGGCAGATCCCCGACATGCCCATCGGCGTGGACCTCGCCGGCAGCCGGGTCGTCGGCGTCGCCGGACCCGAGGAACCCGCCCGCGCGCTGGCCCGCTGGGCGGTCGCCCAGGCCGCCGTCCTGCACAGCCCCCGCGACCTGAAGATCTGCGTCCTCACCGACAACAAGACGGCCGACGCGTGGGAATGGGCCCGCTGGCTGCCGCACGCCCGGTCCGGGCTCTCCGCCTCCCAGGACAACGCCCCCGTCATCCTGCTCGGCAACGACCCGGAGACCGTCGCCAACCGCGTCACCGAACTCATCAACGTCATCCGCACCCGCACCCAGGCACAGCAGGCCACCCTGCGCGGCGCACTGCTCAGCGAGCCCGCCGTCCTGGTCGTCCTGGACGGCGCACGCGAACTGCGCGACGTCCCCGGCATGGTCCAGGTCCTCAAGGAGGGCCCGCTGCGCGGCATCCACCTGCTGTGCCTGGACCGCGAGGAGCGGATGCTCCCCGAAGAGGCCAGCGCGGTCGTGTCCATCGCCAAGGACACCCTGACGCTGCGCCGCACCGGGCAGCCCGACGTCACCGGCATCCGTCCGGACTACGTCACCTCCGAGTGGGCCGAACGCCTCGCCCGCGGCATCGCCCCGGTGCGCGACGTCACCCCGGACGCGGGCGGCGGACTCCCCGACAGCGTCTCGCTCCTCGACCTGCTGAACCTGGAGCCCCCCACCGCCGAGGAACTGACCCGGCGCTGGGACCGCCGTCCGGCCTCCACCTCCGCGCTGGTCGGCCAGGGCTTCGACCGCCCGGTCGCCCTCGACCTGGTCAAGGACGGCCCGCACGCGCTGATCGCGGGCACCACCGGCTCCGGCAAGTCCGAACTGCTGCAGACCTTCGTCGCCTCCCTGGCCGCGGTCAACCGCCCCGACGAACTGACCTTCGTGCTGGTCGACTACAAGGGCGGCAGCGCCTTCAAGGACTGTGTGCGGCTGCCGCACACCCTCGGCATGGTCACCGACCTCGACAGCCACCTCGTCCAGCGCGCGCTGACCTCGCTGACCGCGGAACTGATGCGCCGCGAGCACATGCTCGCTGCGGCCGGGGCCAAGGACCACCCCGAGTACCGGGCCCTGCGCCGCCGCGACCCGGGCCTGCCGCCGATGCCCCGACTGCTGCTCGTCATCGACGAGTTCGCCACCCTCGCCCGGGAGATCCCCGACTTCATCCCCGGCCTGGTCGGCATCGCCCAGCGCGGCCGGTCCCTCGGCCTGCACATGGTGCTGGCCACCCAGCGGCCCGCCGGCGTCGTCACCAGCGACATCCGGGCCAACACCAACCTGCGGATCTCGCTGCGCGTCACCGACGCCAACGAGAGCACCGACGTGCTCGACGTACCGGACGCGGCGAGCATCTCCGCGGCCACCCCCGGACGCGCCCTGGTGCGGCTCGGGCACCGCTCGGCCATGAGCTTCCAGACGGCGTACGTGGGTGCCCCGCGCCCGCAGGGCGAGACCGCCGCCGTCGGCACACCGGACGACTCCGTCCAGGAGCCGGGCGGCGCGCAGCCCGAGCTCGCCGACGAGGACACAGGGTTGTGGACGACCCCGCTGTCCTGGCAGGGCCTCGGCCGCCATGCGGAGGCACCCGAGGAGACCGAGGACGAGTTCGCCTTCCTCGACGACGAGGAGGGGCCGACCGATCTGATGGCGCTCGTCGACGCGGTCCTGGAGGCCGCCCGGACCTCCTGCCATCAGCCCCAGCCCAGCCCCTGGCTGCCGCCGCTCACCGACAGCCTCACCCTGTCCGACCTGCCGGAGCCGGCGGCCCCCACCGGCGACGCACGGCTCGTCCCGGCCGCCTGGGCCCGCGAGGACCTGCCCCAACTCCAGGCGCAGCCACCGGTGTTCCTCGACCCGAACACCCTCTCGCACCTGTTCGTCCTGGGCATGCCGCGCTCGGGCCGGTCACAGACCCTGCGCACCATGGCCAGCGCCCTGGCCCGCGCCAACTCCTGCGCGGACCTGCACTACTACGCGATCGACGCGGGCGGCGGCGCCCTGTCGGCGCTCTCCGCGCTGCCGCACACCGGCGCCGTCGTGCCGCGCTCCGATGTGGAGCGCATGGGCCGCCTCCTCAACCGGCTGACCGCCGAACTCGTGCGCCGCCAGGAGCTGATGACCGCCCACTCGGCCGGCAACATCACCGAGCTGCGCGCGGCGCTGCCCCCGAACCGGCGCCCGGCCCACCTCGTGCTGTTCATCGACGGCTGGGACACGCTGAGCGCGCTGATCGGCGAGATCGAGGAAGGCCGCATGATCAGCCAGGTCGGGATGCTGCTGCGGGAGGGAGCGGCGGTCGGCATGCACGTCGTCGCCACCTCCGAACGGGCCCTGATGGCCGGACGGATCGCGTCCCTGAACGACAACAAGCTGCTGCTGCGCATGAACGACATCAGCGACTACACCATGTGCGGCATCCCGCGCGAACAGGTCCCCTCCGTGATCCCGGCTGGCCGCGGCTTCCGCACCGACGCCGGAAGCGAGCTGCAGATCGCCGTGCTGCCGGGCGGCCTCAGCGGTCCGGAACAGGCCGAGGCGCTGCGGGCGATCGGCACCGAGGCGGCCGCCCGGGACCTGGGCGTGCCCGCCGCGGCACGGCCGTTCCGTATCGAGACGCTGCCGATGACGATCGGCTTCAAGGAGGCGTACGAGCGTGTGGGCACGGCGCCGCGCGGCCCGCTGACCGCGATGCTGGGGCTCGGCGGCGACGAAGTGGCCCCCGTGTGGGTGGACTTCGCCGGAGTCGCCTCGACCTACACGATCGTCGGCCCGCCCGGGTCCGGCCGCAGCACCGCCCTGCTGTCCCTGGCGGCGTCCCTGCTGCGCTCCGGGACCGGCGTGGTGGCCGTGACGCCTCGTGAGTCGCCGCTGCGCGGCCTCGACGGCCACCCCAGGGCGGTCGTGCTGTCCGCGCCCAGCCCGAGCGAGCAGGACCTCCAGGCGGCACTGGAGAAGGTGGGCGGCGCCGCGGTCGTCATGGTGGACGACGCCGATCTGCTGGCCATGTCGGCGATGGACACCATGCTCCGGGACATCGCCTCCTCCGGCCGCGACCGCTCCGTCGGCCTGGCCGTCGCAGGCCCCGCCGAGGCGCTGGTGTCGCCGATCAGCTCCTGGATCAGTCAGGTGCGGCGCTCGCGCAAGGGGCTGCTGCTGTCGCCGCAGACCATCGGCGAGGGAGACGTCCTGGGCCTGCGCCTGCCGCACAACGTGATCCGGGTGAACCGGGTACCGGGACGCGCCTTCACGGTCGACGACGCGGGGTCCCTGACGACCGTCGTGGTACCGGAGACCGAGGGCGCCGACGCGCGCTGAGGCGCGGCGGGAACGCGAAGAGAAAAGGGGCGCCGCGTCGAGCGGCGCCCCTTCCCCGTGTCCGGCGGACTGGTCGGTGCTACTTGCCGTCGCCCTTGATCTGCGCCGCCATCGTCCGGTCCATGTCGTCGATCTGGGTCTTGATCGAGGTGAACTGCTTGGAGAAGTCCTCGATCTTGCTGACGATCTGCGTCAGCTGGGCGGTGAACTGCTCGTAGGCGTGCTGCATGGCCGGGCTGGTCTGCTGCAGGAACAGACCGTCGTTGAGGAGGACGGTCACCGAGTTCTTCAGCTTCATCAGCTGCGGGTTGATGGTCAGTACGGCGTGGTTCAGCTCCGTGGCGACATTGTCGATCTGGCTGTACTCGAGCTGCACGTTGTTGCTGGGCATGAGGGCTCCTTGGGCCTGGTCGCCGGTGAGGGCGACGGTGGGTGTGCTGAGGGTGTTCGGTCGGTGCCGCGGGTGTGCTGTCGGCGTGTCAGTACGTGCTGCCGGTGGAGGTGTTCGAGTACGTGGTGCCGCCGGAGTCGTCGTCCTTGCCGTCGCCGTCGGTGTCGTCGGGGTCCGGGTTGTTGTTCGTCCACTTCGGGTCGTCGGACGTGAGGCCGGAACCGGTGTAGCTCGACGTGTCGACGGTCTTGCCGTCCTTGTCGGTGTCGGTCACGATCTTGCTGCCGTTACCGTTGCCGTCGGAGTGCACCTCGATGACCGTCTTCGACCCGTCGGTGTGCGTGACGGTCGTCGTGTAGTTGTTGTCGTCCCAGTGGTCGGTGTGCTCGTGGTACGACAGGCCACCGCCCATGTCGTCGATCGTGGTGTCGGTCGTCTTCAGATGGCCGTCGGAGTCGTAGGTCGTCTGCGTCGAGTTGTGCACCTTGTTGGTGCCGTCGCTGTCGTGGAGGTACTCGTAGCCGCTCGGTTCGAGCCCCGGAGGCTTCGGGCCGTTCGGGTCGTCGGGGTCGGCCAGCTTCTGCTGCTTCGTGTACTCGTGGCCGTGCTCGTCCCAGGCGTGGACGGTGATGGTGTGCTCCGTCAGCCACTTCCAGCTGTCGTAGGCCTTCTTGTTCATGTCCCAGGCGCTGTGGTACCAGGCCGCGGCCTGGATGTTGGCCTGGCCGGCGAAGCTCGCGTCCAGCTCGAACCACCTCTGGGACGCGGCCTTGTAGGTGCCGCTCAGCGACTCCAGCAGCTTCTGCGCGTTCGCCCAGGGGCCCATCCACTGCCACATGAACTGGTTGACCTGGGCGAACGCGCCGCCCAGGTCCTCCTTGTGGAAGAAGGTGCCACGGCCCATCAGCCGGGAATCCGCGAGCTGGTCCTTGAGCCGTTCCGTGTCGGCGGCCAGCTGTCTCAGCAGCTCGTAGTCGATCGCCACATCGAAGTCCGGCACGTTCTCTCCCTCCCGGTCGTCCGATCGACGCCTGACCCACACCAGAAACGTGTGTCGGCGGCATATGTTTCCCGCCTTCGGCGAAGGTGCGGTGGTTCCCATATTACGATGATGAGATACGTGTGAACCAACCACCCCGCACACCTTGCGTCATGGGGCGGTTCGACTGTACGGAGACTGCGCATGCCACGGCCGGAGGACTGGAGCCCGCTGGGGATGCACGGTGACCCCACACCCGGGGAATCGACCATGCTGGCGAGCTTTCAGTCGGCTCTGCACGAGACCGAGGAACTGGGCAACGAGATCACCAGCGGTCTGAACCGCGTCCTCGACAAGTCGGGCGCGGGCAACGGCTTCGTCGGCAAGGCCGCCGAGGCGCTGCGCGAGAAGATCGACGGGCACCTCAAGCAGTTCATCGACGCCATCGGCCAGTCCTTCGGCCACGCGGCGGAGGCGACCTCGGTCTACCGGGCCGCCGTCGAGGAGGCCCAGGCGAAGTCGGAGCAGGCGCTGAACGCCGCTCAGGGACTGCCGAAGGACGACGCGCAGCTGGCCGGCCACAAGAACCAGGCACACACGGCCAAGGACGAGTACGACGCCGCCGTCAGGACCTACCGGAACAAGCTCAGTGAAGCCGAGCACATGATCCGCCAGCCGATCAGCGGCTGGCAGCTGTTCCTCCAGGCCATCGGCATCCTCGAGATCATCCTGGCCATCGTGGGCGCGATCTTCGGCGGGTGGATCGGCCTGCTCGCCTTCGGTATCGGCATGGTCGTCTTCATCGGCACACTCGTCGAGTTCGCCGAGGGCAAGGCGAGCATCCTCGACGTCGTGCTGGCCTTCGTCGGGATCCTCTTCCCCTCGACGAAGGGCATCAACGTCGGCGCGCTGGCCAAGGGCGCCTTCAACGCCCTGAAGAACCTGCCCAAGTCGCTCTCCGCGGGTGTGACCGAACTGGGCGGCACTCTGGGCCATCTCCTCACCAGCGGTGTCACCATCAAGAGCGTCTACAACGGGGTGACGGCGCTGCCCGGTCTCGTCCTGCGCGGACTGAGCGGAATGGCCGACCTGGCCATGAAGGGCGTCAGGATCACCGCCGCCGGCCTGAAGCTCCTCGGCAACACCTTCCGCAGCGACTTCCAGATCGCCACCGCCGGCATCAGCACCACGCTCGGCAAGGTGGCCGTCTACCCGATCAGCTTCGGCGGGCGCTTCCTGCTGGGCGCCGTGCTGCCGGTGGACTTCTTCGAGCTCGGCGTCGGTTTCAAGAGCGCCTTCTCGATGGGTTTCGGCACCCGTCTGCTCACCCCGACCGCCCACCTGTCGCAGTCGGCCCTCGGCGGCGGCCTGCACGTCGGCGCGCTGACCGCGGGCCACGGCGGCCTCACCGGACTGCCGACCGGGGCCTCCTTCGACGGCCTCGGCCACGGCGCCCTCCAGGGTTTCGACCCCGGTGGGTTCCAGGGCATCAACACCGGGTTCGGATCCCAGGCGGGCGGCCTGCACGGCCTCAACGCCGGAACCGGCATCGGCGGTGCGAACGGCAGCCTCACGTCCCTGCACGCACTGAACGGGGGCACCGACACCGCCTCCGTCGGCAATCTGATGGCGAACGCCGGCGGCCTGGACGCCGTCGGTCACCTGGCCGCCTTCGACCACTCCACCGGTTTCCAGCGCACCTCCGCCGGGCTGCTGGAACCGCTGCCCACCGACCTGGGCGGCATCAATCTCGGTGGCGCGCACGGCTTCTCGGACCTCGGCTCCGGCCTGCACTCCCTGCGGAGCGACCTGACGCCGTCCGGCACCGGGCTCGGCGCGTCGTTCGGCGACGCCATGTCCTCGGTACGGGTCGCCACCGGCCATGTCGAGGACTTCCACACACTGGGCATCCCCGAGCTGCGCAGCATCGTGGACGGCGACATCTCCAACATCCGGATGACGCAGGACGGCATCAGCCTGCAGATCGGCGCCGAGGAGGGCACGCCGACCACGCTGCACATGAACTACAGCGGCTCGGGCCTCACCACCGGCGAGGGCAAGCAGGTCGTCGTCGCCCCCGAGGTGCACGAGGCCATCGGAACAGCCGACCTGGTGGCGGCGGGCGGAGCCGCCCACGGCCTCCAGACACCTCCTCCTGCGGCGATGGCCGGCCATGTGACGACGACGGACGCCAAGGCCGGTTCGGCGGGTACGACGACGGCCGTGACCTCGGACGTCAAGACGGCGGCGGTCGATGTGCAGGGAGGTGCTACGGCCGACATCAAGGCAGGTGCGGCGGCCTCGGCACCAGGCGTCGACATCAAGGCGGGCGCGGCCGTCTCTTCGCCCGGCGTCGAGGTCAAGACCGGCTCTGCGACCGGGTCTTCGGTCACCGCTGATGTCAAGGCGGGTTCCGTGGGCGCGACGTCCGTCACCGCCGACGTCAAGACCGGTTCGGCGGGCGTCACGTCCCCCGGTGCGGTCAAGTCCGGGCAGTCCGCCGCCGGGGCCGGCGGCGGCAAGAAGGCCGTACGCGACCTCGACGCGCTCTCCGGAGGTGCCGGGGGACCGAACTCCCCGGAACGGCTGGCCGAAGAACCCTCGACCGCCTCGGTCACCGCACACGGCGACCACCTCGGGGTGTCGGCCCGCGAGGACCTGGACCTCCTCGGCCAGCGGGAAGGCGCCGGTGACACCGCCGGCGCGTCCGCCACCACCACCCACCTGAAGTCCGGACCCGACGTGCGTCCGACCGGAGCCGAACGGACGCTGGACGACGGCTCGGGCGCGGTCGTGGTCGGCGGACACGTCGCCCTGCGTCCGACCTCGACCCCGCCCCCGAAGCCGCGCCCGAACGCGGGCGGCAACCCGGGCCCGATGAGCAGGTTCGAGGCGGTCACCGGCGGTGTCACCGGCAAGACGGGCAAGGAGCGACTGGCCGCCTGGGACGCCTACGAGCTGTCGAGCGCCCAACTCGCCGGTGCCGAGCGCGAACTCGACCTCACGGGCGGAAAGCTCGGCCGGCCCTCCGAGACCGTCGACCAGGCCGCCGCGAAGCTCGACGTACAGCAGGCCGAGCTCTCCCTGGACCTCGCCAAGGGCAAGATGTCCCAGCTCGGCATGGACAGCGGAACCATCGAGGGCCACCTCGACGCACTGGGCATCCCCGGGCCGCGGCCCAGCCGGATGTCCGACACCTCCGCCGGGCACGCCCCGCCGACGCGCGAACTCGGCGATGAGACGGCGAAGTTCAGTGCGACGGCCGGGCGCGGCACCGTCCCCGCCGCCGCGGGCAAATCCCTGCCCTTCTCCCCGGGCGAGATCGAACGGTTCTGGAAACTCGACGGGGAACGCGTCGACGCGCTTTTCGGCGGCCCGCACGATCCGCTCAGCGGCGACCGCAGGGACCTGTGGCGGGAGTTCACACAGGCGCGCTACGACGTGGGCCGCATCGAGGGGCAGATGCGCGGCGACCAGCCGCATGCCGGGGGATCGAGCGGGCCGAGCGCGCACGAGGTGAAACTGAAGCAGGACCTGTCCACCGCCACATCACACCTCGACGACCTGAAGCACCAGCTCGACGACGTGGGCATCGACCACACGGACATGGACCGGAAGCTCTGGGATCTGCACAGCCAGAGCCTGAAGGAGCGTCCGCGTCTGGACGGCGGCGGTGTGCAGCCCGGGGAGCCGGCGAAGCTCGACGGTCTGATGGCGGCCCATCAGAAGGCCGAGAAGGCCATCCCCAGCGCCAAGTCGAAGGCGGCCCAGGCGCAGCAGTCGTACGACGCGAACGTGAAGAAGGCCGAGACCGCGACGCAGAAGTTCGCCGAGCTGAAGGACGGCACCAACAAGGGCGCCACCGCGAAGGCGAAGAAGGAACTCGAGAAGGCCGAGACCGGCCTGAAAAAGTCCGAGTCGGCTCTCGACGGTGCCCAGGCCGACCTCACGAAGGCTCTGGACGCCCTGGGCAAGGCCACCGATGACCTGGCTGCCGGTGTGAACGCTCATGTGAGTGCTAATGATCTCGCGCAGCGGCACGTGCATCGATATGTGGAGAAGCTCGCCGCGGAAGGCCATGTGAACCTCGCGGACGTGCTGAAGGCCCACTCGGGCGACCTGCACCGTGCGATGCAGACCGAACTGGACGCAGGGCGCCCGGTCCGCTGGGAGCAGATGTCGCTCTCCGGCGAGAAGGTGAAGCAGCAGGCGGAGTCGGTGCTGTCGGACGCACAGCACCTGGAGAGTCTGCTGATCGGTCCCGAGACGAAGTCGGGCCCCACGACCTCCGTCGAGGTGAAGGTGACTCAGGAACTCAAGGATGCCGCGCTGGGCCTGAAGGAGTCGGCGGACCGACTCGGGTCGATGCTGGAGAAGGGGTTCGTCAAGGACGCGGCCACGGTGGGTGGCCTGTACGCGCTGCGTGCGGAGCACGGCGCGCTGTCGTTCACGGCGGGCAAGCTCGCCCAGCGGGTGGATCGCGCGGTCAAGGACGCGTCGCCGGGCGACGTGGTGCATGTCGAGGATGTCTTCACCACGGAGAAGGCCATGGCCGAATTTAATGAACTCGCGCAGGTGATACGGAAGTTCCGCACCGACAAGGCGTACGCGGACGTCCCGACGGGGACGCAATGGAAGGCCGTGCTGCCGGGCAAGGAGGGGGACTGGCAGAAGCTGTTCGGCAGCCTGGACAAGCTGACCCCCGAGCAGCAGACGAACTTCGTGCGTGACCTTTCACAGAGGAACCTGGAGAAGCTGGAGTCCGACGTCGAGGATCTGCTGAAGCAGAATCCCGGTCGGGAACAGGAACTCCGGGGACTGCTGGAGAACCTGAAGGGGCTGAAGTACCGGATCAAGCACGCGACGCCCGCGTATCACGCGATCGCGAACAGCGGACTGATGTCCTCGCAGGGCGACCTGGCGCGCCGGGACGTGAAGTTCCTGGCCTCCGGCAAGAGTTCGGCGAAGAACACGTCCAATCTCGGGAACGACGATTTCGTGTTCTTCCGGATGGACGTCGGCGACGAGGCGATGGCGACCCGTTACGGCCCGACGACCCTGGTGTTCGACGCGAAGGTCTTGAAGGAGCACGGGGGCTGGGTCTCCCTGCACGACCAGTTGCATCCGCTGGACCGGCCCGCGATGCAGAAACTCGAAGTGGAAGAGGCGGCGGGGCCAGGGGCCGCGGTGACGAAGAAGGTGTTCCGCAGCGCGCAGTACGACCCGGGTTTCCAGAAGGTCGGCGAGCACGCGCAGTGGACGTACACGTATCCGCACAACCAGAATCCCGATTTCACGCGGACCGTCACCTTCGAGAAAGAGGTCTTTCACGGTGCGGACGTGACGGACGCCCTCGCGCTCTCGGTGGTGCGCGAGGTGATCCACATGGGTTCCGAGTACGTGGATCTCGTACTGAAGATGTCGGCCGACGACCTCGGCCGCCTGGTGTCGAAGCTGTTCCGTCCGGAAGCCAAGTTCGGCTCGGGCCTTCCGATCACGCCCAAGGCGGTGGAAGTGCTTGCGGGGGGCGGGGAACACATCCTCGGTGTGGGCCCGAAGCCGCTGCACGTCCATGACCCGGACGGTGACGGCCGGTATTTCAGCGACGGCACGATGGATCCCATCGGGCGGTGGTCCGGAAAGCACTACGACGCCGCGGACGACGCGTTCCGGACGGCCGAGCACGGTGTGCAGGACAACAACACCGTGAAGATCGACGAGCATCTGAAGGACGCCAGGGCTTCCGTCGAGAAGTCCATCGCCCTGACGAACGAGTGGAAGCTCAAGAATCCGGAGCGCCAGGAGCTGGTCGAGCGCCTTCTCGGGGAGCGGAAGAAACTCCTGGGGAAGATCCAGGGGTTGCAGAAGGACTGGAAGTCGAAGGTCGAGGAACTCCACGGCGCCCCGGAGGCGAAGGGCGGGGCTTCCGGATCCAAGGAGGGGCCGCAGAAGAAGGACGGGCCGCAGGCCAAGGGCGGCAAGCCGAAGGGTGTGAGCGCGCCCAAGCCGCCGCAGGGTCCGGGCGCGAAGGTCTCCGGCAAGCCCAAGGCGACGGCGGCTCCCGGGGCCGGCGAGGCGATCCGCCCCGCCGGTGACTCGCCCCTGCCCGCGCCCAGGGCGACCGAGCCCGCAGCGCCCACGTCGGGTCCCTCCGGCGGACATGTGCCGGAGCGGGCCCCGGCTGCGGACGGCCTGGATGGGCAGGCGACGGGCCCCAAAGCCGTTGCGCCGGAAGCCGGTTCGGGTCGCGGCGCGCGGCTGACGCCGGGTGAGATCACGCGGCTCTGGGAGGAGGACGCGAAGCGGGCCGGTGACGTGTTCGGTGGTCCGCAGCATCCCTCGTACGAGAAACATGTGGCGGCCTGGGAGAAGCTCACACAGGCGCGCTACGACGTGGGCCGGCTCGAGAACCAGACCCGGGTCGGGGGATCGAGCGTACCCAGTGCGCATGAGGTGAAGCTCCAGCAGCAGCTGGCCACGGCGAAAGAGCACCTCGTCGCGGCGGAGCAGGACCTGACCAGGCTCGGCCTTGATCCCGGCCGTGTGGACCGGGAACTGTCGGCCTTCTACGGCCAGAGCCTGAAGCAGCGTCCGCGCGCGGTCGCCGGCGCCCATCAGCCGTCCCCGCACCCAGCGGACGAGCCGAGGACGGTGGACGATCTGCCGTCCGCGCACACCAAGGCGGCGAAAGCGGCGCAGCACGCGAAGGTCATCGACCCGCGGCTGCGGACGATGCTGGTCCAGAACGGATACGCCACCGGCGACCAGTTCGGCGTCGCCGCCGCGCTGCACGCCGACCCTCAACTGCGCGTGCTGCTGATACGTGACTCCAAGGACGTCCGGGACCGCAGTACCGACATCCGCGACTTCTACGAGGCCAGCGGAGTCGACCCGGAGCGGGTCCGCCTCGTGGACGCCCCGGAGGGCGGGAACACCAAGCAGCTGAAGCAGGAGCAGTGGCGGGACTTCAACAAGGACGTGCTGAGGCTCGACGGCCTCAGGATGCCCAGCAACAAGGACATCGACAAAGAACTCATCGGCCCGGTGGGCACCGCCACCACGACGGTCGGAAAGCACTTCGGTCCCGAGGTGCGTGACTCCCTGCGCGCCGGATGGGGCCTCGACGACGCCCACTTCACGCCGGAGCTGCGGCAGGCGGTCGGCGACTGGCTGAGGAGCATGGACGTGCCCGACGCGGCCGGGCGCGACGTCGTCGTCGTGTGGACCCGGTTCAGCGGCAAGCGCGGCGAGATCCACGTCGAGCACGACACCAGCCACACCGGCATGCGGCAGATCCTGAGCGGCCTGCACGAGCGCACCGCGGACCGCCCGCAGGGCCCCCTCGTGATCCTCGCCGGAGACGCCTCCGCCCACTCCGGCCGTCCGGGCAAGTTCCCCGCCATGGCGACCGAGTTCCGGGCCCTGGGCCTCGACGTGCACGACCTCACCGCGTTCTGGAAGCGGACCGAGGGTCTCCACACGTGGGGCGGCGACACCCGCACCGGTCAGATGAGGCTGTTCGAGTACCTGCACCGGGCGACCGACGGCCGGTTCCGGCACCTCGGGTTCCGCAGCGGCAACCTGGAGGCGATGGCCCTCTCCGGCCACCAGGTCCGCTACCTGGAGGAAATCGGCAGCAACGGCGGCGAGCGCATGGCCAAGTGGCACGCGGTCAACGGGTCCACGCGGACCGCCGACAACGCACTCGCTCCCGGCTACGAGCGCATCGTCATCAAGCATCCCCCCACCCGTTCCGGCCAGATCGTTCTCGACGTGAAGGCCGAGAAGCTCGCGAAGGAAGCCCCGTACAAGGGGAAGCGGACACCCGACGACGTCAAGGCGGAGATCAAGAACCTCACCGACCGCTTCGAGCATCCGAGTTGGGTGCCCGGCGCCGGCGACCGCCCGTACGTCAGGAACGTCAAGCCCGTCGAGGCCGGTCACACCAAGGGCTTCGACCTGGGCGACGTGGACAAGGTCGTGGACTACCTCGCCGCACCGCACTCGGCCGAGGCGGTGCAGGCCAAGGCGCCCGTCGCCACAGCCGCCCTGGAAACACAGACACCCGATCGGGATGTCACACTTGTGTCGGCGCACACCGATGCGACCGAAACCGTCGACACATATGTCACACACACCTCGCCCGCCGGGTCGACACCTGCCCGAGGTATGGTCGCGGACGACACACATGTCAACATGGAGGAGGGGGCCGTGCCGATCAGGACATCCGAGCCGGCCGGGCCCGCGCACACGGCGCTGTCCGAGGCGTTCGAGGCCGTCCGGCAGCAGTTCCCGGAGCCCCTCGCCCGCACCGGGCGGTGGACGATGTGGGGCCACAGCGGCGACGCACCCCGCACCTCCGCCTACGCGATCGAGAACGGCGCGCTCGGGCTGCGGGGACTCTTCGTGCCGCCCGGCGCGGACGGGAGTCTCGGGGTGTGGCACTGGCATCTGCCGGGTGAGACCCGGCCGGTGGCCGTCACACCCCTGAAGCTGCCGACGTCGCAGATGTCGCCGACACCGGCCCGCCCGGCCGCGACACCCCCGCGGATCGCCGCCGAGGCCGCGGGACACCTCGCGTCGGCGCTGGAGACCGCACCCTGGAGCGCCGGTCTGCACTGGCGCACCGACGCCGACGAACTGTACGTGTTCGGCCCCGCGGGACCGGAGCACGCCGCCGCGGCCTTCGCCGACGGCCTGCGTCCCGCGGGCGACGCGCCGGTCCACGTAGCGGCCCATGTGAGCGACGACGGGGTCCCCGACAGCGCCTGGCTCACCGCCACCCGGGAGATCGGCTGGCTGCGCGAGCGGGCCACCGCCGGAGGCGCGGCCGCGACCGGACTGCTGGACCACTACGGCTGGCGGTACGACATCGCCGCGCCCGGCGGAGTCGACGTCGGCGCGACCCTGGACCTCGCGGGACCGCACCCCGAGCGCGCGGAGGTGCTCTTCCCGGGCGGCGTCGACAGCCGGTACATCCGCGGTGCGCAGCGCCTCGAAGGAGGCCGCCCGGTCGGCCCCTATCTGACCAATCCCGGGTTCACCGAGCCCGGCACCCCCAGCACCTTCACAGAGGGAACCGACAGGTGAGTCCCGCCATCCATCACGTACGGCCGACCGCGCGCCGCGGCGCGTTCCGCACCATCGCCGACGCGGTGCGGGCCGCGGGCACCGAGGACGAGATCCGGATCGCCGCCGGCGACTACCCCGAACGGCTGCTGCTCGACCGCGCGGTGACGCTCGTCGCCGAGGACGGCCCCGGCACCGTGCGCCTGGTGCCGGTCACCCCCGGCCTTCCGGCGCTCGAACTGTCCCACTCCGCCACGCTCAACGGGATCACCGTGGTGGGCGCGGACCCGTCCCGGCCCCTGGTGCTGGTCACGGCCGGGACCGCGGAGCTCCAGGACTGCGACATCGCGGGCGGCCGGCTGGAGGTCGTACGCGCGGCCTCGCTGCGCGTCACCCGCAGCGTGGTCCGGGACGCCGCCCTGGCCGGTGTGCACGCCGACACCACCGGCACGGTGTGGCTGACCGACGGGCTCGTCACGAACATCGACGGGACCGGCGTCGTCGTGTCCGGCGGCGCGACGGCACACCTCACCGACTCGACCGTGCGCACGGTCAGCGGCTCCGGCGTCCGGGTCCGCGGCGAGGCCACCGTGGAGATCCGCCGCTGCGCCGTCGAGGGCCCGGGACGCAACGCGCTCCTCGTCGAGGAGCGGGCGGCCGTGCTGCTCGACGAGTGCCGCCTGAAGGACGCGGCCGCCGAAGCCGTACGGGTGCTGGGCTCCTCCCCGCGCGCGCAGGACGACGGCACCGGCGGTGTGCGCATCACCGGCGCCGAGGTCACCGGCGCCGGGGCCACCGGGATCCTCGCCGCCGGCACCGGGGACGTCCTGGTGTCGACGTGCTCGGTCCGGGACAGCGCCGCGGCCGGGGTCTCGGCCGACGGCAGCGCGCGCCTGGAACTCGTCGACTGCCGGATCAGCGACTCCCGTGCCTCCGGAGTGGTGGTGCGGGGCTCCGCGCGCGCGGTCGTCACCGACACCACCGTGCGCGGCACGGAGGGCAACGGCATCCTCGTCGGCGAGCGGGCCGAGGTGCGGGTCACCGGCGGCAGCGTGCGGGCGTCGGCCTACAGCGCCGTGCACATCGCGGGGGAGGCGAAGGCTCACCTCACCGCCCTGCGCGTGGAGGAGACCCCGGAGCACGGCATCGGCGTCACCGAGCGCGCCCGGCTGACGCTGGAGGACTGCCAGTTGACCGGCTGCGGTCTCTCCGGCCTGCACCTGGACGGCTACGCGGCGGCCACGGTCGACGGCATGACGGTGCGGCGCAGCCACAACGGCGTCACCGACCGGTCCCGCGGCGAGGTGCGCGTCCGGGACGCCCGCATCGTCGACGCCGAACGCGCCGGGCTCACCTGCGGCCCCGACACCACGGGGGAGTTCACCGACTGCCGGGTCGGCGGCGCGGGCACGGCCGGTGTCGTCGTCGCCGAGAGGGCGGCACCCACGCTCCGCGACTGCGCGGTGTCCGGCTCGGCGGGCTCCGGCCTGGTGGTGGCCCGCGACGGCGACCCGACGGTCCTGCGCACGACCGTGAGGGAGACCGGCAAGAACGGCCTGTACATCGGCGAGGGCGGCAAAGGCCGCTACGAGGACTGCGTCCTGTCGGCTACCCGGTACCCGGCCGTCCACGTCGGAGCCGAGGCGCTGCCGGTGCTGCGCAACCTGCTGGTGACGGACGCCGCCGAGGACCTCAGCATGGACGAGGGCGCGCGGCCCGAGACCGAGGGCTGCGTCTCACGAGGCGTCGAGAACGCGGTGTGGCCCGCCCCCGGCACACCCGCCGGAGCGGCCTCCGCCGCCGGTCCGGTGAAGGCCGCGGCGGCGGGCCGGCCGGGGGCACCGGACGGCACGACCGCCACCGCCGACGCGTCCGGCGGCGACGGTGACGAGGAGACACCCGAAGAGAGCCTGGAGGACCTGCTGGCCGAACTGGGCCTGCTCGTCGGCCTGGAGCGGGTGAAGCACGACGTCGCGTCACTGGTGAAGCTCATGCAGATGGTCAGACGCCGCGAGGAGGCGGGCCTCGCCGCACCTCCGCTCAGCCGCCACCTGATCTTCGCGGGCAACCCCGGCACCGGCAAGACGACGGTGGCCCGGCTCTACGGCCGCATCCTCGCGGCGGTCGGCCTCCTCGACCGCGGACACCTCGTCGAGGCCGACCGGTCCTCGCTGGTCGGCGAGTACGTCGGCCACACCGGACCGAAGACCCAGCGGGTCTTCGAGGAGGCGATGGGCGGCGTGCTGTTCATCGACGAGGCGTACTCGCTGACCCCGGCCGCCGGTTCCAACGACTTCGGCCACGAGGCGATCGCCACCCTGGTGAAGCTGATGGAGGATCACCGGGACTCGGTGGTGGTCATTGTCGCGGGCTACCCCGACGAGATGGAGCACTTCATCGACTCCAACCCCGGCCTGGCCTCCCGCTTCAGCCGCACCCTCCTCTTCGAGGACTACGACACCCCGGAGCTGGTGAGCATCGTCGAGCACCACGCCGAGCGCCACCAGTACCGGCTGACGGACTCCGCCCGCGAGGCGCTCTCCGCGTTCTTCGAGGCGACCCCCCGCGGCGAGCGGTTCGGCAACGGCCGTACCGCCCGTCAGACCTTCCAGGCCATGACCGAAGGCCAGGCGTACCGGGTGGCGGAGATGGCGGCTCCCGACGAGACCGACCTGATCACTCTGCGCCCTCAGGACCTGCCCGAATGGCCCTGACGCACCGGCCCCCTCCCTGACCGCCCACGAGTCCTTCCCACCGGAGACACTCCTATGACGACATCCTCCCCGTCCGGCGGGCCCCGGCCCGAGGGAACGCCCCCGCCCGGGACCGACGAGGAACCCCTGCCGGCCGCCTCGTCACCCGCCACCGACGAAACGCCCCTCGTCCGCCTGGCCTCCGGGCCGTCCGCCGGACCCTCCGCGCCGGACGGCAGGTCGTTCTCGGCCGACTTCGCCCGCCGCCACCACTTCTCCGGCGCCCGCCTGCTCCGGCCCGGCCGCCGGGTGGCGGTCGCGGTGGCCGGTGTGACGGGCCTCGCCGTCGTCGGCGTCGGCGTGGTCGCGGGGGTCTCGCGGCTCGGCGGCGACGACACCGCACAGGCCGCGGCCACCGTCGAAGCCACCGGCCGGGCGTCCGCGCCTGCCGCGCACGACCCGTCCGCGAGCCCGGGCAAGGCCTCGCACCGGCCTTCCGGCTCCGCCGCGCACCACTCCGGATCCGCGTCCGGCGAGAAGAAGGGCGGCTCATCGGCGGCCGGTGGCGCCGCACCCGCCGAGCAGCCCGCGGCGCCGGACACCGGCGGCGGGAGCGGCGGCGGTGGCGGCAAGTCCACCGGGCAGGCGACCGGGAGCGGCACGGGGAGCAGCGGGCAGACCGCGACCCAGAAGCCGAAGTCGAACGGCCAGGCCGCTGCCTTCACCGGCGGCCTCGTCCTCAACTTCGCCTCCAACCGCTGCCTGGCCAGCCAGGGCGGCTCGAAGGCGGCGGGCACCCCGGCGGTGCTGGCCGACTGCGACGACGGCGACCCGTCACAGGGCTGGACGTTCCCGTCCGACGGCACCGCCCGCACCTTCGGAGGCACGATGTGCCTGGCCGTCTCCGGCCACTCCGACGGCACGACGGCGCGTCTCGCGGCCTGCTCCTCGTCGCGCGCCGATCACGAGAGCTTCACACTGAAGAAGTCCTTCGACCTCGTCGACAGCGTCGATCCGGACCTGTGCCTCGACGTCACGGACAAGAACACCGCCGCGGGCACCGTCCTGCAGCTGTGGAGCTGTGCCGGAACGTCCAACCAGAAGTGGCGCATGGCCTGACCCCGCCGCGGACCGGGCCGACGATCACTCTTGGTTACGATGCTCTTTCATGCCGGAGGCGCGAAGCCTTGGACGAATGGCCTGGGAACATGCTGAGAGAGGTCACCGCGACCCGTTACGTCACCCCGCTGCACGCCGGCGGCTCGGTCCCCGGGGTCGTCGAGGCCGACGACCTCGGAACGTACGTCCTCAAATTCACCGGCTCCGCGCAGGGCGTCAAGGCGCTGGTTGCCGAGATCGTCGTCGGGGAGCTGGCGCGCCGGCTCGGGCTGCGCTTCCCCGAGCTGGTCCTCGCCCACTTCGACCCGGCCGTCGCCGCCGATGAACCGCACCAGGAGGTCCAGGACCTGCTGCACGCGAGCGCCGGGCTCAATCTCGGCATGGACTATCTGCCGGGCGCGGCCGACTTCACGCCCGAGATCGCCGAGGTGTTCGCCGTCGACCCGCTCGAAGCGGGCCGGATCGTCTGGCTGGACGCCTTCACCGTCAACGTCGACCGCACCGTGCACAGTTCGAACCTCATGGTCTGGCCGACCTTCGGCACCGTCCCGCCGAAGCTGTGGCTCATCGACCACGGGGCGGCGCTTGTCTTCCACCACCGCTGGGACGGGGCCGCGCCCGAGCGGGCCTACGACTTCAGGCATCACGCGCTGGGCGGGTACGGCCCCGACACCCGTGCCGCCGATGCCGAGCTGGCGCCGAAGGTGACGGAGGGGTTGTTGCGCGAGGTGCTGGCGCTGGTGCCGGACGCCTGGCTGACGGCTGATTTCGCGACGCCCGAGCAGGCGCGGGACGCGTACGTGTCCTTCTTGCTGGCCCGGGCCCGGAGTTCGGCGTCCTGGTTGCCGACGGGCTTTCCTTCCCGGGACGAGCTGGCCGCCGCCGATGCGCGGCGCGCGGCCGCCATGGAGAAGGGGCGGCCCGCGTGGCTGAAGCGGGTGCCCGATCTCCATGGCAAGCCGGGGGCCGAGCAGGACTGGTCCGTGCATCTCGGGTAGGGATGCGTCCGACGGCCGGTGGGGCTGCTCGAGATGCGCACTTCGTGCGTCATCTCAGCGCAAGGCCCCACCGGCCGTCACCCGGACCGTCGGGTCAGCCGAGCTGCTCGTACGCCGGGAGGGTCAGGAAGTCGGCGTAGTCGGCGTCCAGGGAGACCTGGAGGAGCAGGTCGTGGGCCTGCTGCCACTTGCCGGCCGCGAAGGCGTCCTCGCCGATCTCGGCCTTGATGTTCGCCAGCTCCTCGGCGGCGACCTTGCGGGCCAGATCGGCCGTCACGGTCTCGCCGTTGTCGAAGACGACACCCGCGTTGATCCACTGCCAGATCTGCGAGCGCGAGATCTCGGCGGTGGCCGCGTCCTCCATGAGGTTGAAGATCGCGACGGCGCCGAGGCCGCGCAGCCAGGCCTCGATGTAGCGGATGCCGACCTGGACGGCGTTGACCAGACCGTCGTAGGTGGGCTTGGCGTCGAGGGAGTCGATGGCGATCAGGTCACCGGCGGCGACGGAGACGTCCTCGCGCAGGCGCTCCTTCTGGTTCGGCTTCTCGCCGAGGACCTTGTCGAAGGACTCCATCGCGATCGGGACGAGGTCCGGGTGCGCGACCCAGGAACCGTCGAAACCGTCGCCGGCCTCGCGGTCCTTGTCGGCGCGGACCTTCTCGAACGCCACCTTGTTGACCTCGGCGTCCTTGCGGGACGGGATGAAGGCCGCCATGCCGCCGATCGCGTGCGCGCCGCGCTTGTGGCAGGTGCGGACGAGGAGTTCGGTGTACGCCCGCATGAAGGGGGCCGTCATCGTCACCAGGTTGCGGTCCGGCAGGACGAACTTCTGGCCGCCGTCACGGAAGTTCTTGACGATGGAGAAGAGGTAGTCCCAGCGGCCCGCGTTCAGGCCGGAGGCGTGGTCGCGCAGCTCGTAGAGGATCTCCTCCATCTCGTACGCGGCCGTGATCGTCTCGATGAGAACGGTGGCGCGGACGGTGCCCTGCGGGATGCCGACGTAGTCCTGCGCGAAGACGAAGATCTCGTTCCAGAGGCGGGCCTCCAGGTACGACTCCGTCTTCGGGAGGTAGAAGTACGGGCCCTTGCCGAGCTCGATGAGGCGCTTGGCGTTGTGGAAGAAGTAGAGGCCGAAGTCGACGAGGGCGCCCGGGACGGCCTTGCCGTCGGCGTCCACCAGGTGGCGCTCGTTGAGGTGCCAGCCACGCGGCCGCATGACGACCGTGGCGAGCTCGTCGGCGTCCTTGAGCGCGTACGACTTGCCGGTGCGCTCGTCGGTGAAGTCGATCGAGCGGTGGTAGGCGGAGGTCAGATTGAGCTGACCGCCGATGACGTTCTCCCAGGTCGGCGCCGAGGCGTCCTCGAAGTCGGCGAGCCAGACCTTCGCGCCGGAGTTCAGCGCGTTGATCGTCATCTTGCGGTCGGTGGGGCCGGTGATCTCGACCCGGCGGTCGTTCAGCGCGGCCGGGGCCGGGGCGACCTTCCAGGTGTCGTCCTCGCGGATCGAGGCGGTCTCCGGGCGGAAGTCGAGCGTTGAGGTGCGGGCGATCTCGGCGCGGCGCTCGGCACGGCGGGCGAGGAGCTCGTCACGCCGGGGCGTGAACAGCCGGTGCAGCTCGGCCACGAAGGCGAGGGCCGCGTCGGTGAGCACCTCGTCCTGCCGGGGCAGGGGCGCGGCGTCGACGATGGCCAGCGGGGACGGCGCTGGTGCGGACATGAACTGTCACTTCCTTCAGCGAGCGGGCGCGGGCGTCGGCACGGGGTGCCGGGCGCGCCTGGGTACGGCTGCTGGCCCCGCTTCGGGGGACCTGCCCTTCTGATCAGTGGATACTAGTTTCCTCATCGTGGAAGTTCAATGGTTTGTTGATGTCGAGATTCTCCGAGTCGACAGATCGTGGCGCTGAGTGCCACCCCCTTCACCGAAGGTGCCGGAGGTCGTCCTCCGTGTCGATGTCGTACGCCTCGGCGATGTCCCCGCACTCCACCAGTTCCACCGCCGCCGCGTGCTCCTTGAGATAGGCGCGTGCCCCGCGGTCGCCGCTCGCACTCGCGGCGATCCCGGCCCAGTGGTCACGGCCGAAGAGCACCGGATGCCCGCGCTCCCCGTCGTACGCGGCCGCCACCAGGGACGCGGGCGAGCGGAACGCCTCCCGGACCCGGGTCACCGCCGCCGCCCCGATGCCCGGCTGGTCGACGAGCAGGACGAGCGCGGCCGCCGCGTCCGTCGCGGCGAGCGAGTCGAGACCGGCCCGCAGCGACGAACCCATGCCGTCCGCCCACTCCGGGTTGTCCACGAGCACGCACCCATCGAGCGCGGCCCGCTCCCGTACGCCGTCGGCCGCCGCCCCGAGTACCACGTGCAGCGGCCCGCATCCCCCCGCGCGCAAGACGCGTACGGCGTGCTCCACCAGAGGCCGGCCGTCCAAGGTCAGCAGGGCCTTCGGACGGCCGCCGAGCCGCCGCCCGCCACCGGCCGCGAGCAGCAGCCCGGCGACCGTGCCTGTGTCTTTCGTCGTCATGATCCCTGCATACCGCACACCGGCTCCGTCGGCGGCCCGGGCCCGCGGTGCGGCGCGACCCGGAGGCGGTTCGGACAAATGAAGTTGCCTTGCGCAACGGACTGGCGCGGGCGGGCCCCTTTGGCGTTAACTGGTCCGCCTCACAACCGAGTTGCACGACTGACCACCGTGGAGCGCGGTACAGCGGGAGACGCACGACGAGGTGCGAGGGGGAGTGCTGTGTTGCGGAGCATGGAGCAGAGAGTTGTGACGGGCAGCGACGAGGATCCGCGGGTTGCGGAGCTGCGCACGGCCGTGTCCCGGCTGCGTCGTGAACTCGCGGCCCATCCGGCCGAGTTCGCCGACCGGGGGATCGCCGAGGACGAACTCGCGGCGCTCGACGCCATGGCGGGCGGCGGGCAGCCCGAGGTGCCCCGGCTGCGGCGGTCGCTGCTGCTGGTCGCGGGGGCGATCGGCTCGGTGAGCGCGCTGTCCGGGGCGCTGTCCCAAGTGCGCGGCGCCGTCGAGCTGTTCGGCACCGCGCCGCCGTCGGCGAACTGAGCCGGTCACGCCACCCAGTGCGGGCGTCCCGGCTCGTCGCCCGCGCCGCCGAGCCCGCCGTCGACGGCGGCCGCGATCCGGCGCACCGCCTCGTCGAGCACGTCCACCGGCTGCGTGTAGGGGAAACGCAGCCGGTGCTCGAACGTCCCGGGGTCGGCGCCGAACCGTGACCCGCCCTCGATCCGCACCCCGCGCCGCAGCGCGGCCCGGGACAGCGCCGAGGCGACCGGACGGCCCAGATCGACCCAGAGCGACATCCCGCCGGGCGGCAACGCCCAGCGCCAGGAGGGGAATTCGCGCTCCAGCGCGGCCACCAGATGGTCGCGCTGCGCGCGCAGCACCGGCAGCCGGCGGCGCAGCACCTCGGCCTCGCGGTCGATGAGCCGCCCCGCCACCAGCTGGTCGAGGACCGAGCCCGACATGTCGGCGGTCACCCGCAGTGCCGTCAGCTCGGTGATCAGCCGGGTGCCCGCCCGCACCCAGCCCACCCGAAGCCCGCTCCAGTGGCCCTTGCTCAACGAGCCGACGGTGACGATCTGTTCACCGCCGCCCGCCCCGGCCAGCGACGCGAACGGCGGGGGCGTCGGGGTGTCGAGCCCGATGTCCGCGACCGTCTCGTCCACGACCAGCCAGGTGCCGGTCGCCCGCGCCGCGGCGATCACCTGCTGCCGCTGCCCGGCCGGCATCAGACGGCCCGTCGGGTTCTGGAAGTCCGGGATGAGATACGCGAGCCGGGGCGCCGACTGCCGCAGCGTCGCGCCGAACAGGTCGGCGTCCCAGCCCTCGTCGGTCACCGGCACGGGAGCGGTCCGCAGACCCAGGCGCCGGATCACGGACAGGGCGTTGGCGTAGGACGGGTTCTCCACCGCGATCCGGTCGCCGGGCCTGCCCAGCAGAGTGAGCGTGAGCGAGACGGCCTGCTGGGCGCCGCTCGTGACCAGGATCTGGTCCGGCAGCGTCGGCAGGCCCCGCCGCGTGTACCGCCCGGCGATCGCGGCCCGCAGCTCCGGCAGGCCGAACGGGTGGTAGCCCGGGGTCGCCGCGTGCCGCGCCACGTCCGGCGCCGCCGCCGCGTAGGCGGCCGTCAGCTCCTCGGCCACCGCGCCCGGCGCCGCGATCGCCAGGTCGATCACGCCGTCCCCGGCGGCCGGGGTGGGGACACTGGTCGGCCGCGCGCCCTCCGGCAGCTCCGTCCAGGTCCCCGAGCCGCGCCTGCTGTGCGCGTACCCGCTCTCCCGCAGCAGGTCGTAGGCGGCCGTGACGGTGGCCCGGCTGACCCCGAGCGCCGCCGCGAACTCGCGCTCCGCGGGCAGCCGCGAGCGCAGCGGGATCCGCCCGTCGAGCAGCAGCGTCCGCACGCCCTGCGCGAGCGCGCGATAGCCGGGGCGCCGCCCGGCCGTGCTCCCGGCCACCAGCTCGGCGAGCCGGCGGCTGCCGAGACTGTCCATGCTGCGGACCACCGCTTCACCCGCCATGCCACATCTCCGATATTGGCCCTGCTGTCCAGGCCAATCAGCGTACAGACTCGACGAGTGGCCGAGGAGAAGTGGCCCGGAGGCGCAGAGGAGGCGTGCGATGTACGACGACGGGTTCCGGGCCGGCCGGGTGGTGGTCGGGGTGAGCGGTTCCCCGGCGAGCCTCGCCGCGGTGCGCTCCGCCGTGGACCAGGCCCGCGGGTCGGGCCGGCCGCTGCTCGCCGTCGTGGCCTGGGAGCCGCCCGAGGGCGAGAAGCTGTACTCCCGCTGGCCCGACCGCATCGCGGCTGTCCCGGTGCGCAAGGTGCCCCGAGCCGAGCTGAGGGCGCTCCTGCGCCCCGCCAGGGGCTCGGGGAACTGCGCGACCAGCCACAAATAGGCCGCAGACGCGTCTGCTCATGGGCCGTGCACATGCGTCCGCGGCTCTCGTCGTGGCTGAGCGCGCAGTTCCCCGCGCCCCTAGCGGGGACGAACCAAGCCCCGATTGATGGCGGCGGCCACCGCCGCGGTGCGGGAGTCGACGCCCAGCTTGGCGTAGACGTGCACCAGATGGGACTTCACGGTGGCCTGGCTCAGGAACAGCTGACGGGCGATCTCGGCGTTCGACAGCCCGTCCCGCACCAGTTGCAGCACCTCCAGCTCCCGCTTGCTCAGCGATTCGGCGGGCGCCCGCATCCGGTCCATCAGACGGAGCGCCACGGCCGGGGCCAGCGCGGAGCGCCCCGCGGCGGCGGTGCGGACGGCCGCCGCCAGTTCCTCCGGCGGCGCGTCCTTCAGCAGATACCCGGAGGCCCCGGCCTCCACGGCCGCCAGGATGTCCGCGTCGGTGTCGTACGTCGTGAGCACAAGGACCCGCGGCCCGCCGTCGGCCGCCGCGATCAGCGCCGTCGCCTCCGAGCCGTGCATCCCGGCCCCGAACTGAAGGTCCATCAGCACCACGTCGACCCGCTCCGAAGCGGCCAGCGCCACCGCCCCTTCGGCGGACGCCGCCTCCGCGACGATCTCGAAGTCCGGCTCCGCGTCGAGGACGGCCCGCAGCCCGGCCCGTACGACGGGATGGTCGTCGGCGAGCAGCAGCCGGATCACGCGGCACCCCCGGCGGGCAGCGGCAGGGTGACGGCGACCGCCGTGCCCTGGCCGGGCGCCGACTCGACGGTGAACGTGCCGCCGAGCGCCCGCACCCGCGCCCGCATCGCGGGCAGCCCGAACCCGCCGTCCCCGCCGTCGCCGGTGACGGCCCGTTCAGGGTCGAATCCGACGCCGTCGTCCACCACGTCGAGGGCCACCGAGGTCTCCATGAAGCTGAGGGTGATCTCCGCGCGGCGCGCGTGCGCGTGCCGGGCCGTGTTGCCGAGCGCCGACTGGGCGATCCGCAGCAGCGCCACCTCGTACGGGGTGGGGAGCGCGAGCGGGGTGCCGCTCGTCGTGAAGCGGGCGCTGACGCTGGGGGCGGTCGCGCAGAGCCGTTCCAGGGCGCCGGCCAGCGAGCCGTGGTCGAGGTCGGGCGGGCTGAGCGCCCGTACGAAACGGCGGGCCTCGGCGAGATTGTCCTGGGCGGTCGCCCTGGCCCGCTCGATGTGGCCGGCGGCAGGGGAACCGGCGGGCAGATCACGCCCCGCCGCACGCAGCAGCAGCTGGATCGAGGACAGGCCCTGGGCGAGGGTGTCATGGATCTCGCGGGCGAGCCGTTCGCGTTCGGCGAGGGTGCCCGCGGTGCGCTCGGCGTCCGCGAGTTCGGCCCGGGTCGCGATCAGCTCCTCGATGAGCCGCCGCCGGCTCTCGCTCTCCCGGTACAGGGCCTGGTAGCCCAGCACGGTCGCGACGGCGACGGCGGCGCCGATCAGCGGCCCTATGAACGCGCCCGCGTTGAGCGGCGCGCCATGACCGACGTACGAGGCGATGGCCGCGCCCGCCGCCACCGCCACGGCCGGCACGCCCCAGCGGGCGGGCAGCAGATGGACGAGGAGGAAGTAGAGCGGGAAGGCGAGCCACAGGCCGTCGGGGGAGAGGGCGAGCAGCACCGCCCACACCGCGCCGAGCACGGCGAGCCAGCAGGCGGCGCCCGCGCGCGTGGAGCGGACGGCCGGGATCAGCGGCCCGGCCGCGTACACCGCGCCCATCGCCGCGGCCGCCGTCACCACCGCCGCGGCCGGTTCGGCCGTCCGCCCGGTCAGGGCGCGTACGACGACGAGGGCGAGCAGCCCCGCCGTGAGCAGGTGCAGACACAGGCGCAGGACGCGGAGGGCGGGGGTGAGGGAGCGTGGATCCATACCGTTGACCAGCGTACGGAGGCAATCCCTCGAAGCGGTCAACCGAAAGGTTGAAAGCCGGCTGCGCCCTTCGATTCGGGTGAAGTGTGCTGTGGCGCGATGCCCGGGCGGGCCGCCGGGCCGCACTGTGGACGGCATGTTCGTCGCATGGAGAGATCTACGGTTCGCCCGGGGCAGGTTCGCCCTGATGGGCGCCGTGATCGTACTGATCACGCTGCTGGTGGGGCTGCTGTCGGGGCTGACCGCCGGGCTCGCGCGGGACAACACGTCCGCGCTGACGGCACTGCCGGCCGACCACATCGCGTTCGCGCGTCCCGCCGACGGCCAGTCGGTGTCCTTCACCGGCTCGACCGTCACCGAGAAGCAGTGGCGGGAGCTGGCCGGACGGCCGGGCGTGCACAGCGCCGAGCCGCTCGGCATCCGCACGCTCAACGCGGCGGCGGGCGGCCGGACGGCCGCCGTCTCCGTGTTCGGGGTGCGGCCGGACTCCGGTCTCGCGCCCGACGCCACGGCGCCCGGCACCGCCGTCCTGTCGCAGAAGGCCGCGCGGGAACTCGGGGTGCGCGCGGGCGGCACGCTCGTGCTCGGCGGCGGGAAGCTCACCGTCTCCGCCGTCTCCGGCGACGACTCCTACAGCCACACTCCCGTCGTCTGGGCCGACCTCGGCGACTGGCAGCGGCTCACCCGCTCCGGCGGGGCCACGGCCACCGTCATTGCTCTGTCCACCGCGTCCGGCGCCGACCTCGCGGGCGCGGACCGGGCGGCCGGGACCGACACCACCACCGTCGACGGCGCCCTCGAAGCCATAGGGTCCTACCAGGCCGAGAACGGTTCGCTGCAACTGATGCGCGGCTTCCTCTTCGTCATCTCGGCGCTCGTCATCGGCGCGTTCTTCACCGTCTGGACGATTCAGCGCAGCGGCGACATCGCCGTCCTGAAGGCGCTGGGTTCGTCCACCGGGCATCTGCTGCGGGACGCGCTCGGGCAGGCCGTCGTCATGCTGGTCGGCGGCAGTGCCCTCGGTACCGGACTCGCCGCGCTCATCGGGGCGTTCGTGCCGGACAGCGTGCCGTTCGTGATGGAGCCGCTGACGACGGTCGGCCCGGCCGTCGTGATGACCGTCCTCGGCGCCGTCGGCGCCGCCCTGTCCATCCGGCGGATCACCGCCATCGATCCCCTCACCGCGCTCGGAAGTGCCCGATGACCCTGCTGCTCGACGACATCACGCTGACGTATCCGGACGGGGACGGGCGGCTGACCGCCCTGGACCGGGTGAGCCTGTCGGTACCCGCGGGCGGGCTCACGGCCGTCGTCGGGCCGTCGGGGTCCGGCAAGTCCAGCCTGCTCGCCGTCGCCGCCACGCTCGTCACTCCGGATCGCGGGCGGGTGCTCGTCGGGGGTGTCGCGGCGACCGGGCTGAGCCGGGCCGATGCCGCCGCGCTGCGCCGTGCCGCCATCGGCATCGTCTTCCAGCAGCCCAATCTGCTGCCGTCGCTCACCGCGCTGGAGCAGCTTCAGGTGATGGCTCATCTGGGCGGGCGGCGCGGGCGCGATGTGCGGGGGCGGGCCGTGGAGCTGCTGGACGACGTCGGGCTCGGCGCCCAGGCCCACCGCCGGCCGCATCAGCTCTCCGGCGGGCAGCGGCAGCGGGTCAATATCGCGCGGGCCCTCATGAACGACCCGAAGGTCCTCCTCGTCGACGAGCCGACCAGCGCGCTGGATCACGACCGGGGTGCCGCGATCCTGGATCTCTTGTCCGGGCTCACCCGGGCGCGGGGGGCCGCGACGGTGCTGGTCACCCATGACCGGGCGCACCTGGCTGTCGCCGACCGGGTCGTAGAGATGGCGGACGGACGCCTGGCCTCGGCCGACGTGGGGAGCATCGCCGACTGACGCCCGGTGGCCGCTTCTCGCGCAGTTCCCCGCGCCCCTGAGATGCGCACTTCGTGCGGCATCTCATCAGCTGAGATGGGGCGCGGCCCCAAGGGGGAAGGCGCGCGAAGCGCAGCCTTCAGGGGCGCGGGGAACTGCGCGAGAAGCGGCCACCGGGCCGCGGGTGAAGAACGACCCAGGGGCGCGGGGAACTGCGCGAGAAGCGGCCACCGGG
>NZ_QLLY01000024.1 GCF_003259365.1 Streptomyces sp. PsTaAH-137 | reverse complement strand
CGCGCAGAACGTCACTGTGTTCGCGCCGACCAACGACGCCTTCTCCAAGATTCCGAAGGCCGACCTGGACAAGGTCCTCAACGACAAGGCCCAGCTCACCAAGATCCTGACCTACCACGTCGTGGGCCAGAAGCTGGCGCCGAAGGACCTGGAGAACGGCTCCTTCGACACGCTGGAGAAGTCGAAGCTGATGACGTCCGGCTCCGGCGAGTCCTACAAGGTCAACGACAGCGCCAACGTGGTCTGCGGCAACGTCAAGACCGCCAACGCCAACGTCTACATCATCGACTCCGTCCTCATGCCCAAGAGCTGAGGGGATCACCAGCTGACGCAACCGAGCAGAGGGAAGACGGGAAAACTGCGCTGCCTTCCTCCCTGCTGTCACCTGGCAACGCGACAGCACGGGGCGGTCGGCGGTCCGCGAGGACTTGAGCGGTGGCCTCACGGCGGTTGTGTCCTGGGGGTGAGGCGCGGCGTACCGGCAGTACAGTCAGTCCCCCGCCTCACCCACCAACTCAATTCCCCTCGCAGCATCACTCGGAGCAGTTCCGCACCAGCACCACGACCGTTCGTAGGGCATCGAAAAATGAGGCCACCTCACTCGTCACGGCTCTCATTTCGACTGAGTCCAGCAGTCGCTGATCGCCCGCTCACGTGCCTGCGGCCCGAGTGAATTGACCACTCTCCGTGGCGGAGCCGAGCATTCTGCCGTCCCCGAGGAGTCGTGCTGCCAGCCGCAGGGTTCGGGCGGTTTCGCATAGTTCGCCAGCCGCTGATCGCCTATGTCGCACATCCATGAAGTCCACCGCTGCAGATCCATGTTCGTCGCGTTGTCGGCCGGCCAGTCCGCAGCCGATGAGTGGCCCGAACGCGGCGCTGCAAGGCCCAACGGCCCCTGCCTGTAAAACCTGCCGTACCTGACCCTGACCGCATTCAAGGCATCCAGGACGAAGCCGGGGCCAAGACCAATGAATCGAACCCCGCAGGAAATCGAGGAGTGGCTCGAAGACGTACGCCGACGGGCTCGCGCGGCGCACGACAAAGCCAAACGACAACGGGCGGCCGCACGACGGATGCGTGACGACGTCCGAGCCCAGATCGCCAGGATTGCCTTGCCACCCTCGTCCAACCGCGAACAGCGTCCGAGCCGAGCTACTCCATCTACATCGCGAGGAGTATGACGGAGCCCCTGCCATGCCGCACGCCGGTACCGGGCACCGATCCTCCGAAGCCGTGCCACCGGGAGCCTTGCCGTCCCGCAGGGCACAGGGCACATCATGCAGCCACACACACACTTATCCACTCCCGAGACGTCGTGTGCTCCTTGAACGCAAGGTGCTGTGCCGGCCCACCGCAGGTGGGCCGGCACAGCACCTTGGGGGCGGTCGCCTACTTCCACATGCCCATGTGGCCGTCGTGGTTCATCGAGCCGTGCTGGCCCATGTGTCCCTCGTCCCAGGTGTGGTGACCCCAGTTGCCTGAGCCGTTGGCGCAGCTGTTGCCGAAGGCCGGGTTGAGCAGGCCGATGACGTTGACGGTGTTGCCGCAGGCGTTGACCGGAATGTGGACCGGCACCTGGACGACGTTGCCGGACAGCACGCCCGGCGAACCCACCGCGGCACCCTGAGCTCCGGCGTCCGCCGACGCGGCGCCCGCACCGGCCAGGACCGAACCGCCGATGACCACCGCGATCGCCGCACTCTTCAGCACACGAGACATGAAACGCTCCATACTCATCCGCATGGTCCCCACCCCTTGGGGGCAAGGACGAGAAGCGGTTGGCTTCTCACTGGCCATCCGGAACGTCCCAAAGGCTGGATTGGCCGCACGGCTTCAATTCACCCGTCCGGACCACGCCTCTCCCGCACCTGCCGGCCGCGCCAGGCACGGCCCCGTGTGAGGCGCAACCCGCGGTCTGGCCCGGCGCCGGACTCATCCTGGTACGACTGCGAGTCCGGATCGAAAACGGTCTGCACGCGACACACTCCATCCGTTGCAGGCGCTTGCGCCGTTTGGCTCGCTACGGCCCCGTCTGCACGGCCACCCTCGTGTCGACACTCGGCCCCTTCGCACGCGCGACCATCGGCCCGCGGCAGAACGGCAAAAGACGAGCGGGAGCGGACCATGCCCCGTGCGCCGGGACTCCCTCGCTCCTGCTCGCTGCGGTGCCTACGGCTCAGAGTCCGTTGCTCAGGCCCAGACCGAGGCCGAGACCGATACCTCCGCCGTAGTAGTGGTCGTGACCCCAGTAGCCGCCGTGATGGTGGTGCCACAGCGGGCCGTCATCCGCCGGCAGAGTACGGACCGCCTGGACCCTGCTAAGCGTGACGCACCGCTCGAGCGCGGCACGCGAGCCCAACAGCGCATATACGGCGGCATGTTGGCGGCCCAGCCGCAGGGGCTCACCGACGCCGCGCGGGGACCCGGTGACCCAGGACATCGCTAGAGAGACAAGCAGGACCACCCCGTGCACAGCCAGGACGCCGGCGGCGGATCCCTCAACGCGCCAGTCAACCAGCGCTCCGCACAGTGACGTCACCGATCAGCTCCGAGATCAGGCCCCGGACGTATTGCTCGATCTCGTCGCGGATAGGGCGGATGGCGTCGATGTCTTGGCCGGCGGGGTCGGTGAGTTGCCAGTCGAGGTAGCGGGTGCCGGGGAAGACAGGGCAGGTCTCGCCGCAGCCCATGGTGATGACAACGTCGGAGGCCTGGACGGCGTCCACGGTCAGCACCTTGGGCACCTCGGCGGAGATGTCGATGCCGACCTCGGCGAGCGCGTCGACGACGGCAGGGTTGACCGTGTCGGCTGGGGCGGAGCCCGCGGAGCGGACCTGTACGCGGTCGCCGGCTAGGTGGGTGAGGAAGGCGGCGGCCATCTGGGAGCGTCCGGCGTTGTGGACGCAGACGAACAGGAGCGACGGCTTTGCGATCTCAGGCATGGGTTGGTTCTTCCTGCTGCGCGGGAGTAGTCGGGGTCGTGAAGTAGCGGCGCGCGTACAGGGCCACGTAGACCAGGCCGATCAGTACGGGTACTTCGATGAGGGGGCCGACGACACCGGCCAGGGCTTGGCCGGAGGAGGCGCCGAAGGTTGCGATGGCGACGGCGATGGCCAGCTCGAAGTTGTTGCCCGCGGCGGTGAAGGCGAGCGTGGTGGTGCGCGGGTAGTCGAGGCCAACAGCCTTGCCCAGCGCCATGGAACCGGCCCACATGAGCGCGAAGTAGACCAGCAGCGGCAGCGCGATACGGACCACGTCCAGGGGCTGGCTGGTGATGGCGTCGCCCTGGAGGGCGAAGAGGACGACGATCGTGAACAGCAGGCCGTAGAGGGCGAACGGGCCGATGCACGGGATCAGCTTCCCTTCGTACCAGGCGCGGCCCTTGGCCTTCTCGCCGAGGCGTCGGGTCAGGTAGCCGGCCGCCAGCGGGATGCCGAGGAAGATCAGGACGCTGCGGGTGATCTCCCAGACGGACACGTCGAGGCCGCTCTGTTCCAGGCCGAGCCAGCCGGGCAGCACCTGGAGGTAGAACCAGCCGAGCACGGAGAACGCGATCACCTGGAACACCGAGTTCACCGCGACCAGGACGGCCGCCGCCTCGCGGTGTCCGCAGGCCAGATCGTTCCAGATGATGACCATCGCGATGCACCGCGCCAGGCCGACGATGATGAGGCCGGTGCGGTACTCGGGCAGGTCCGGCAGGAACAGCCAAGCCAGCGCGAACATGAGGGCCGGGCCGACGATCCAGTTCAGCAGCAGCGAGGGCAACAGCAGGCGCCGGTCCCGGGCCACGATGTCGAGCCGGTCGTAGCGGACCTTGGCCAGCACCGGGTACATCATCACGAGCAGGCCCAGCGCGATCGGCAGGGACACCCCACTCACCGTCACCGTGGCCAAAGCGTCCCCGAGGTCCGGTATCGCGCGGCCCAGGCCCAGCCCGACGGCCATGGCGGCGAGGATCCACACGGCCAGGTACCGGTCCAGGAACGACAGGCGCCCGGCCACGTTCTGCTCAGGTGCGCGGTCGCTCACGAGGCAGCACCGGCGGTCGTCGAGCGGTTGGGCAACGGGGCGCCGACGGGACGGGCCAGGATGCCCGCGAGGCGGTCGGTCATCTCCGGCAGCAGCCAGTAGTAGACCCAGGTGCCGCGCCGCTCGCAGTCGATCAGCCCGGCCTGCCGCAGCAGTTTGAGGTGGTGCGAGATGGTCGGCTGCGACAGATCGAAGGCCGGGGTCAGATCGCACACACAGACCTCCCCGCCCGCCTGCGAGGCGATCATCGACAGCAGCCGCAGCCGCACCGGGTCACCAAGCGCCTTGAAGACCTTCGCCAGGTCGACGGCCTGTTCCTCATCCAGCGGCGCGGTCAGCAGCCCCGGGCAGCACGCGTCGACCTCGCCGGTCTGCCCCAACACCACAAGTTCTTGCTTCGACATCCGTCTATGTTGACAGCCTTCGATGCAAGGCGCAATGTTGCATCGACGAACATCAATACAAGTCGATGGGAGCACCGCCATGTCTCGCGCTCAGCTCGCCCTGCGTGTCAGCGACCTGGAGGCGTCGATCACCTTCTACTCGAAGCTGTTCAACGCCGAACCGGCCAAGCGGCGCGAGGGCTACGCCAACTTCGCCATCACCGAGCCGCCCCTGAAGCTCGTCCTCATCGAGGGCGAGCCCGGGCAGGAAACCCGCATGGATCACCTCGGGGTCGAGGTCGAGTCCACCGGCCAGGTCACCGCGGCCACCGACCGTCTCAAGGACGCGGGCCTGGCGACGTTCGAGGAGAACGACACTTCCTGCTGCTACGCCCTCCAGGACAAGGTGTGGGTGCACGGCCCCGGCCAGGAGCCCTGGGAGGTCTACGTGGTCAAGGCCGACGCCGACATCCTCGGCAAGAGCACCGAGCCCGACACCCGTGGTGACGGCTGCTGCGCCGGCCAGCCGGCCACGGATCAAGGATGCGCTTGCGGATAGCGGCAGCGAGCAGAGCGTTGATCGCTGCCGCGTCTCATACCGGGTTGCGCGCTTGGGGCGTGATCACTTCGGACAGCGTCAGGACGGCGGACGAAGGCTGCTGCTCTGCCGGAGGTCGGTGCAGTGGGGGCGACGGTGCGGCGGTGGTGTCGTTGATCGGGTGCTCTTGTGGCGCGTGGGGCGGTACGGTGACGTCCACCGATGGGGTGCGCGCTGGTCTGGGGAGACGTCAGGCGCGCGCCCCTTCGTTGTGTTCGCAGACGCGGGGTATCCGGTCGGAATGGATCTCTCGAAGAGAACGCGGCATGTCCTGATCGCGATAACGGTCTACATCGTCCTGGTCTTGGCTTGGGGCTTCAGCGGCACCGGTTGGTGGATGGCGCTAGGGATGGGGATCGTCGCGACCCCTTTGGTGATATGGATGACGTGGTTGCGTCGGCGGCTGAATGCACGGGCTCAAGATTTCGGTCGACGTCATAGTCCCTTTTCGGGGCCGGAGGATCGTCGACGCTGAGCGCGGCGCGGATCGCGTCGGCTGCGGGTCCATGTCAATGCACGAATTCGGCCCGTGCTCATCCGACGTCGAGGGTGCCGACCGACCCGCTCGACGCAGGCGAGACCAGGCCGCAGGCTGCGCGTGGCGGCCCGGGCCCGTAGCCAACATTTGCTGAGTGCAACAGATCTGAACGAAACAGATCGCTGCCCCACGACGTCGCACGCCCCCTGGCCGGAGGCAATCGGGCGAGAAGTGCCGCCGGGTTGTTTCCGGTTCCGTGCGCGGTGGCACAGTGAGTCCGCGGCGAACCCCTTGCACCCCCCGGTGAGGGGTTCGCTCGATTCTGCGTCACCGGCCGGTCCCAGGGTTCGAGGACTGGAACCGGCCGGTGACCGGCAGTGCACCCCGCCGTTCCCGAACACTCCAACGACCGGCCATGGGGAGGGACACGTTCCGCCAGTCTGGGAGTTGACGCAGGTACAGGGCTGGGACCAGCGCCTGTCACGTACGCGCAGCTGTCCCCGCCGCCCTTCTGGTCCGGCCGGACGCGTGGAATGCGTCAAGTGGGGCGACTCTTGCACGCTGAGTACCGGCACCCCCGAACACGAGCGCCGCAAGCTGTAAGCCGCGATCTCCCAGCCCAGCGACGCGCAACCCCGAGTGCGCCCCTCCCCCACGACACCGGGAGTAGCGTGGGGGCGCTTCATCCGACTTTCGGGCGGGCAGCGCCCGGGCAGAGGGAGACGTTATGGCATCGGGCGTTGGTGTTGCCGTGGTGACTTCGGAACCTCGCAGTCATCTGTGGCTGATCGAGGTGGCCGGGGCCATGGGCAAGAAGATTCCCAAGAGCGTGCGTCACGCGACCCGCGAGGCATTGCGGCATCACACGGGCCCCATCGCCTTCGCCCTGCCCGAGGTGACCGCGTGCCGCACGACCCTGGGCGCGCACCTATTGGCCGTGCACGAGCAGCGTCCAGTCGTCCTGATCGCCCCATCGCGGGCCGTCCTCGAAGCGATCGCCGCCACGGACCCGGGCCACACGCCCCTGCCCACCTATTCCGACCTGCCGGCGGCCTTGGCCTCGTGACTTGCATTCAGCAGGGGCACTCCAGCCTTTGCGGGCCGAGGGGAACGACCAGTTCCGCGGCTGCGAGATGACGCAGGTCATGGAGTGGGCCCGGCGACAACAACGGCGCCGGGCCCCAGTGGCATCACGAGCGGAGCGTCGACCGCGCCCCTGAGGCGAGAACGCGGAAAGCGGCTACAGCAACCCGCGCTGCTCACAGAGCTACGCCCGCCGGTCCGCGCAGGGGCGTCTCGCGACACGCTCCGGTCGCCCGCACGGCCGACGCCCACGCGAGGAGCCGCCGCACGGGGTCCCGGTGCGACAGCTCTACACGCTCCGCTGTCACGCGCCCCACTCCGCATGCGGGCCCCTCGGCCCGCCCCGGGGATCTCCAGCGGGCCTGCGTGCCGCCATGAGCTGACGCACCGCACCCGCGGTTTCGTCAGGTGAGCGGCACGGCGCTGGCGCACACGGTGCAGCGGCGGCCGCGCTGAAGCGCCATGCTCCACTCGACCTCCGGCTTCACCACGTACGGGGACGTGACCTCGTGGGCCGTCGTGCGAGATTGAGTGTCAAAAGCGTGCACGAGCGCGTCCGCGCCGATGGTGGTACCCAAAGCTCCGCTGTCAGCCGTCTCGATGGCTATCGTCCAATGCTTCATGGCCTTCAAGTGCTCGATGCGGCGCGGATGACACCCCTCGCGCCTGCTGCGAGGGACGGCCCCGGGCCCGTCAGACACAGCCAGCCCGGTCGTTCGTCGTGTCCTTGAGGACATCACACGTGTTCTGGAACTCTTCCATCAGCCGGGTGGCCTCGACGATGAGAACGCCGTACGGCCGGGACGCGTCCGCCAGCGGCAGCTTGCTTTCGTCGGCCGCGACGAGCACTTTCTTGAGCGCCTCCTGCGCGATGGCGGCAAGTTTGCACATCTGCTCGGCCTGATCAGGCAGGGTGTCGCTGTCGAGTTCGGCGATGACATGCGCAATGTCGCGCAGGCTTCCAGCGAAGTCGGCGTAGGCGGTCAGCGCCGGACCATAGGTGTACGTGTCTTCGCTCTCCCGCCAGCGGCCCAAGCTGCGGGTCAGGGAGGCCAGCTGGTAGACCGCCCGCTCCAGTGCGTTCAGGCTCTGCCGGTAGCGAGTGAACGTGAGGTGACTGCGGTGGGCGGGCAGGAAGCGGCGGGGGTTGAAGGGCACGCTGCTCTCCGCCATCTCCAGGCCCGCGTGCGCCTGGCCGACGGCGGCCTGAACGCGCTTGCCTGAGGCGACCCAGCGATCGGCCCGTTCGGCGTCCACATCTCCGCTGCACAGGCCGTCCGCCATGTCGTCGAGGAGTGACTCCATCTCCCCCGCGAGTGCGTGCAGCCCCTGCTCTGCGCTGCGGTAGCGCAGGGGCGGCACAATGCACAGGTTCACGACCATTCCGATGCCGCAGCCGATCAGGACCAGCAGGACGATCTGGCTGAGCTGGGTGACCCGGTCACTGTTCGTGGAGGCCGCGCTGTAGGTGGAGAACGCGAAGAACGCGGCGGTGGGGACCTGCGAGCGCTGCTCCCCCAGCACCTGCCACCGCCCCAGGCCCAGGGCGATCACAGCAACCAGCACGAATGCGAACAGGTCCGGCCCGGCGGTGAAGCCGATCGCCGCCTGCACTGCGACACCGACCACGACGGCGGCGACGTAACGCAGTGTCTGCCAGACCGACTGGGAGACCGTCACGTTCATTGTCAGGACCGCCGAGAACGGCGCGAAGGCGGGCGACGTCGCGTGGAGCACGTCATGAGCGATCCACCAGCTCAGGGTGGCGGCCAGCACACATTTGCCGACCAGCAGGACCGTATTCCGCTCGTGCCCGGAGGAATTGCACGCCCGCTTGGCCCAGGCCCATCCCCGGTGAAGCCTCTCCACCACGCGCTTCTGCTGCCTTCCGCTCCACAGCCCCTGCTGGTCAGCGGCCCACCGCTTCCGGGTAACCCTCGCAAATCTGCGCAAACACCGAAGCCGTTACGTCAGCAACGACGCCGCGAAAGGCGCGCGCCGAGTCCGGTCTGGGACGAAAAGCCTTGGAGAACCGGGGAGTGCGCAACTGATTATCTCATTCGCCGGGGGCGTGCTCGGCACCGTCACCCGCTCGGAACAAGCGGCACAGCAGGCGGCTGCCCGCCGGACCTCAGGCAGCGCCGCTGATCTGCGGCGCTGCTACCGGCGTCTGGGAGCCCATCTCGATCTCGACCAGGGCCGCTCCCGCGTCCTGTGACAGCGGGACCGGCCGTGCGCCCTGCGGGCGCACCACTCGTCGGCCCGCGTGCGCGGCATGCTGTTCGAGGAGGGCGTCGGCCCGGCCCAGTGCTGCTGTGATGTCGAGGGTCCCCGTCATCACACACAGTGTGTAGACGCAGTCCTCTCGTGTGCGGGCGGTCTGCTCCGTCGGGCAACTTTCGTCCTCGACGACTGCTGCTGCGTGACGGCTCAGCGCCGCTCTCAAGTCTCCGGCTGTGGGAATCAGCACCGTGACTCTCCCTCACTCGCAGTTCCCGCGCCCGTGCGCCGGAACGTCTCCGTTGATGTGGTGATGTGGTCGGCTCGCACTTGAGTGGTCGCTCGGCTCGGGTGGCGGTCGGGCGGGCAGATGGCTTCGCGTGCCGTGAACGGCTCGGAGGAGGCGGAAGGTGAGCAGGGTGTCGAGTGCATCGTCGTGCGAGTGACATGCGGGCATAGGGGTGCTCCCTCATCGCTGCAGCAGCAAGGATGATCAGAAGCAGCTCAACGTCGCGGACGGAACTCGTGCTCCTGAAGGCGCGCCTGTTGTCCCAAGCACACCACCCACTTGCCCGGTGACTCGAGGAACAAACGGAAGATTCGCGCCACGGCCCGACGCGCCCTGTCCGGCTGTTCCGCACGTCTACTGGGGCGGGCGGGCTCGGGAAACACTGTGGTGCATGACCATCCGCGCAGCAGTCTTCGACGTCGACGGCACCCTTGTCGATACCAACTATCTCCACACCACCTGCTGGTGGGAGTCCCTCCGTCAGGCCGGTCACTTCGTGCAGATGCCGGACGTCCACGCCGCGATCGGTCTCGGCTCCGCCGACTTGCTGGAGCACTTGCTCGGTGAGGGCCGGGACCGAGGCGAGGATGATGGCATCAGTGCTGGTCACAAGCTCCTCTACGCGTCCTGGCACGAGCGGCTTGCTCCGTTCGACTCGGCGGCCGCGCTGCTCAAGCGGCTGCACGCCGACGGCTGGCGGGTGGTCCTGGCAACGTCCGCCGGCGGGCCCGAACTGGCGGCGCTGCGCAAAGCCATCGATGCCGACGACGCCATCACGGCGACTGCGAGCGCGGACGACGTGGACGCGGGCAAACCGCATCCCGAGCCCGTCCTGCACGCCCTCGACCTCGTGGGAGCGCGGCCCGAGGACAGCGTGTTCGTCGGGGATTCGGTCTGGGACATGCGGGCGGGCCGGAGCGCCGGTGTCACCCCGGTGGCGGTGCTGAGCGGGGGAATCTCGCGCGCGGAGTTGGAGGCAGCGGGCGCCGCGGAGGTCTACGCGAACACGGCAGCGTTGCTGGATGACCTCGAGAGCAGCGCCTTCGGGCAGCGCTGATCCGGCGCTGCGAGGGCGGCGGCGCGCGTCCACCCGTCCGGCTGGCCTGCACTGTTGCCGCCTGCTGAGCGGTAGCACCCGCTGACGCGGGGCCGGTCCCGCGGAGACAGTGCGGCACTGTCTCCGCGGGTGATGATCCAGGTCGTGAGACCGCAGGGCCCGCCGGTCAGGATGCGGTGCGGGGTCCCGGCCGCTCCTGGTTCGCCTTCCGCACGGCGCGGTCGTTGAGGGCGCTGCCCCAGGCCCGGATCCGTCGCGCGAGCGGGTTGCCTGGCGGCTTCGCCTCGTGTCCCTGAACGAGCGGGGTCTTGCCGTGCCCCGTCGGCAGGAGTCTCGCGGTGGCGCCGGTCAGCCGCGTCGTGAGGGCGGGAGCGATGCCATGGGCGAGTTGCGCGGCCTTGGCCGGAGCGGTGAGCACGAGGCGGGTACGGCGCTGGATAACGGCGTCGACGATGCGGCGCGCGGCACGTTCGGCGTCCATGGACAGTACGGGTGTTCCCGCGGCGGCGCTGAACCAGCCGAATTCGGCCTCGGTGTCGCCGCCGAATTCCGCCTGGAGGTGCGAGCCGGTGCGCATCAGGCCGGGGTGCACGGCCGTGACGCTGACGCCGGCCGGTGCCGCTTCCGCGTGGAGACCCTCGGCCAGCGCGCCTACGGCCGCTTTGGCGCAGGAGTAGGGCAGGAGGTGAGGTACGCCGAGCAGACCGCCGACGGAGCCGATGAGCCCGAGGCGCCCCCGGGTCTCACGCAGGTGGGGCAGCGCCTCCAGCGCGGTGTGCAGGGTCCCGTTGAACATGGTGTCCATCGCCGCGGTGAACTCTTCCGCGCCGAGCGCTTCCACCGGAGCGACCTGGATGACACCGGCGTTGGCGATGACTACGTCGAGCCCGTCGCGCTCGTGGACGCTGCGCATGAGTTCACGCACGGTCGCGCGGTCGCGGACGTCACAGACGGCCACGTGGATCGTCGCGCCCGTCTCCTCGCGCAACTGGGCGGCGGCGCGTTCGAGTTCTTTCTCGTCGCGGGCGGCGATCGTGACGACGCAGCCCCTTTCGGCGAGGTAGCGGGCGATGAACAGGCCCAGGCCGCGGGAGCCGCCCGTGACGACGGCTCCTGGCCCGGTGGAGCGCAGTGTGAGGCGAGATCGGCGAGTCATGGGAGTCCCTTCTCTTCGTGACTGGGGTGGGGTGCCGTGGGTGCTGCGGCTCACCTGGTGGTCGGCTCGGCGCGCGTGTCAGGGGCGGCCGTCCGGTTCGTGTCGGGGCTGGGGCGCACGGTCCGACGGCCGATCGGTCTTTCGGCCTTGTGGTGGGCGGGCGCGTCGTGCAAGCCCGACAGGAGATCGGCCAGGCCACCGGGCGCCCGTCCACGCAGCCGCGCGGCGGTATGGACGGGGTGGCCGTCGGAGCGCGCGATGCGACGGCCCTGCGCGGTGAGTCGGGCCACCAGTTCATGGTCTTCACCCGTGGACAGCGGGGCGAACCCGCCCGCCCGCAGATAGGCCGTCGCCGAGATCCCCAGATTCGCCCCGTGGACGTGCGGATGCTCCCAGCGCGTGGGTCCGCCGAGCGGGCGCGTGAGGAAGTAGGCGTCGTCGTGCAGGGATGCCAGCCAGGAGGGAGCCCGCGCCAGCCGGATGGTGCCCAGCACCACGTCGTAGCCGTTCCGCGCCCAGGCCAGCTGATCCGTCAGCCAGGTGGCAGGCACCGTGGAGTCGGCGTCGGTCATCGCAAGCCAGACGTCCGGGGTGTGGGCGTGCAGCAGGTGCAGGGCGTACGCGGTTCCGACGGCACGGGCCGCCCCGACGCTTCGCCGGTCCAGTCGCACGACGTGCGCGCCCGCCCGGGCGGCGATTCCCGCCGTGTCGTCGGCGCACGCGTCCGCGGCCACCACCGTCACCACGGGGAGCGGTGCCGCCCGTGCCGCCGCCTCGCGCACGCTGCGCAGGCAGGCACCGATCCGGTGTGCCTCGTCGTGCGCGGGCACGACGACCGCCACCGCGGAGGGCATCACGCCAGGTCCTCCGCCTGCGCCGGGGAGAGGACCGGTCCGCCGTCTGGGCGGCGCTCGTGGACGGTGAGGGTGAAGTCCGGGTCGTCGTACCGGGCCAGCCGACCGAGACCGGGCAGTGCGTCGATCTCCGCGGCGATCTCGCGCCCCGAGACGGTGTGCTCGGCGACGGGGTGGTTCCAGTGCACGGTGACCAGGTGTCCGCCCGCGTCCAGGGAGTCGACGGCGCGCCCCAGGAGGCGCGCCCGGGTGCGCGCGTCGAAGTAGTACAGCAACTCGGAGAGGACGACGAGGTCGAGTGCTTCGTCGGGCCACTCGTCGGGAACGGCCATCTGCCGCACCTGTACGTGCTCCAGGGTGTCAGTGCGGCGCGCTGTGGTCGACACGGCGGAGTCGACGCGGTCCGCCGCGAGAAGTCGGTCGCAGCGAGTGGCCAGCAGGCTGGTGAGCACGCCGACCGAGCAGCCGGGTTCGAAGGCCCGGCGGTAGCGCTGACGGGGCAGCGCGGCGAGGGTCAGCTCGTATTTGCGGCGGTCGTACCAGCGCTCGGCCAACTTCCACGGATCGTCGGCGTGCGCGTACTGGTTCTCGAAGTACGTGTCGGGGGTGTTCAACGGATCACCGTCTCGAACGGGCGGATGTGATGGGCCGTTTCCTCGGGCGGGAGCACGGGGGTGCCGCCCGGTGTGCGGGCCTCCAGCTGGCTGACGAAGCGGGTGATGGCCTGCTTTTTTTCGATCCAGTGCCGTCTGCGGCACCGGCACGACGGCGGCGCGATTCCAGGGGACCCTTGGGTCGTCGGGGCGGGCCCAGTGCCACATCCACACGGGGAACGACCACAGGGCGGTGTTCGTGGCCTGGCACGCACGCTGAGCGGCCCGTCCGGCTGCCTCGTGGTCACTGTGCAGGTCGCCGGTCCACGGCGCTACGCACAGTTTCGCCCCGACTGCTGTCAGCGCGTCGCTGATGGTGGCTGCGGCGGTGTCCTCGTGGCGGTCGAGGGCCGTGTCCGGCAGGCCGGCGTGTACGGGCTTGTCGAGCGGCCCGAGTTCACTCAGGGCGGCCGCGAGCTCGTTCCGGCGGCGCGCGGCCAGCGCGCGGCGTGCGGCCGGGTCCGTGAGGGCGTGGGAGGACTCGCCGTCGGTGAGGCAGACGGTGTGGACAGCGGTACCTGCGGCGGTGAGGGCGGCCATGGTGCCCCCGAAGCCGAGGACCTCGTCGTCCGGGTGGGCCGCCACGACCACCACGGGCCCGGTCGGCAGGTCGAGCTGGGGGAGCCGGTGGTCCAGCCCAGCGGTGTGCCACTCGGATTCGTCGGTTCCCCGCGCGTCGATCGCCGCAGCCGCGGCGGCTCGGTCGGTACCGGCAAGGACTCGCCCGGGCCGCGTCATCGCGCCGCCTCCTGGCCGGCTTCGGCGATGGTGTGTCCCAGTTCGGCGAGATTGGCCTCCGCGTGGTGCTGGCGGATGTAGACCGTAAGGTCCGCCACAGCGCGGGCGTGCTGCTCGTCGTGGCACAGAGGCCCGGCTCCCGTTGCCCGCCCCACGTGCCCCAGGACCTCGGTGCAGGTCTTCTCGACCAGCGCTCTCGTGCGCAGTCCGCGCACACGCGCCCGCCGTTGCGAGTCGCCGGGGTCCGCGTCGATGTCCTCGGCCGCTCGACGCATGACCGTGTCGGCGGCGTCGAGCAGGACGTCGGCCGCTCCCAGGTGGGCGGCCGCGTGATCGTTCAGGTGTCCTGCCGCCGCGCGTTCGTACAGCGGTGCGGCCACCGCGTGTGCCCCGCCGAGCCAGCACGCGGCCACTCCGACTCCGCCGTGCAGGAATCCGGGCCGGTCCAGATAGGCCCCCGGCTCCCCCACCGCTCGGGCCGGCACGTCGGTGAAGGAGACGTCCAGACTGTCACTGTCGGCCATGCCGACGGCCGGCCACGTCCCGAGCACCGGTACGACACCCGGGCTGTCCAGCGCCACGGAGAACAGCCGGTAGCCGTCATCGGACTCCGCGCTCACCAGGGCATGTGTGCAGGCGCGGGCGCCGGAGCAGTACGGCTTGACGCCGTTCAGCTTCCAGTCGTCCCCTGCACGGGCGGCGTGCACGACCGGCTGGGGCGGACGGGCGGCCCACACTCCCCAGCGCTCCCCCGCCCGGGGCCGCAGGCCGGCGATCTCGTGGAGAACGGCCGCTGCGTCCAGGTGGCCCTCGGCCAGACGAGCCAGCGACAGGTCGCGGCGTCCCAGCGACGTCAGGACGGCGAACCTTCGTGCGGTCGACCGCCCGGGAAACGGCACATCGGCCGCCTCACCGTCGACGAACGCAGCGAACAGTCCGGCGACGCTCGACTCAGCTGCGAAGGACGTATCCGAACCGAGGACATGAGCGGGTGTTGTCACCTCTGGCTCCTTCGGTGGCGACAGATCCAAATATGCGCCTGGGTGTCCCGAAGTCGGGCTGATCAAACCCTCTCGGTTGTCACCGGTCTTCGCATCCTGACCTGCTGAGCGCCATGGTTCAGCATCGATTCGGCGACCTGTCGCGGGTTCGTGCGGCTCGCCCGGCCGGCGGGGAGGTTCAGCCGGCGCGTGTCCGACTGTGCTCGCCTGTTGTGCCATAGGTCACCGATGCTGCCGAACGCGGCTGCCGCCGGAGAACCACTGCTTGCCGCCCGGGCGCCGCACGGGTCGTTGACCAGAAGAACACTCTGTGTCATTGCATCGTCGCCTCCACACCCAGCCTGAATCTCAGAAACTTTGCGAGTGCACTGCATAGGGGTTTCGACTCAGGGCAACCAGGCTGGAGCGTCACCACAACGGTCGGCGCCCCAAGCAGAAGTACAACGGATTGCAGTCTTATCTATGGCGTCATCACGCTCCGGGGAATTCGATGAACGAGCCCCCGATTCCACGAAAATCGATCCACGGTCCGCCCTGCGGGCCGCAGCGATTCAACTGTCCGAACTGACCGGCCGCGAGCCTCACTCCGTGTCCTCACTCCAGCCCGCGGGAGATGGATGGACGGCGCACGTGGAGGTGACGGAGATCGAACGGATCCCCGACACGGCAAGCGTCATGACGACCTACCGGGTCGACCTCGACGGCGACGGTCAACTGCTGGGCTACGAACAGACTCAGCGCTACTCCAAGGGACAGATCGACCGTCGCTGAGGTGCTCGACGACGTCTGGCGCGACGCACGAGAAGACGTCGCTGAACAGTTGCTTTACCTACCGACAACTGCGGAGCAGACCAAGCCTGGGTGGCACACGCCGGTGCCGCCGGTCCGCATGCATGTCTCCCTGCGATCGAGGAGCTGACCAGTTTTGAGCGTTGTACAGCAGAGCAGTGCGCCGGCTACGGCCCAAGGGGGCGGAGGAGGTGGAACCCTCTATGACGTTCTCGAACTCATCCTGGACAAGGGCCTCGTCATCGACGCGTTCGTCCGCGTGTCCCTGGTGGGAATCGAGATCCTCAAGGTCGATGTCCGGATCGTGGTGGCGAGTGTGGACACGTATCTGCGATTCGCCGAGGCGTGCAATCGCCTGGACCTCGAATCCGGCCGGAAAGCCCCGAGCCAACTGACCGATCTGGTGGGCGACATGACAGAAAAGGGCGCCAAAGGAAAGTCGAAAGGAGCACTGACGGGCGCGGTCGAGGCGTTCGCCGATTCGTTTGCTAAGGGCAACGAACCCGACGCGGAGGAGGAGCCCGCCCCACGCCCCCGCAAGACTTCCGCCAGCCGTCGTCCCGCTCCGCGCCGACAGGAGGACTGACCAGCCATGCCGACATACGTCTACGCCATCACCCCTGACGACCATCCACTCCCGCTCGACGACTTGCACGGTGTCGGGTCCGAAGGCAGCGCCCTGCGCGTGATCCGCGCCGCAGGTCTCGCAGCCGTGGTCAGCACCGCCCCCGAGGAACTGCGGGCCAAACGCCGCGACCTGGCCGCGCACGACGTCGTCCTGCAACGGCTCATGCCCGACGGGGCGGTGTTGCCCCTGCAGTTCGGTCTGGTGGGACCCGACGACGACGCCGTCGCGGCGGCCCTGGCCGAGAACCAGGACAGCTACCGATCGCGTCTCGCCGCCCTCGACGGCCGCCTCGAGTACAACCTCAAGGTCGCACGCGATGAGGACGACCTGCTGCGCGAGATCCTCACGGGCAACGCCGAGGCGCACCGCCTGAACGAGGATTCCCGCAGCAGCGCCGATGCCCAGGGCGCGAAGGTCCGGCTCGGCGAGTTGGTCGCGCAGGAGATCCAGGAAAGCCAGCGCCGCACCGCCGCCCAGATCGTGGGCGCGCTCGCGCCGACGGCGGTGGACAGCGCATCGGCTCAGGCACCCGAACCGCACTTCCTCAATGTGTCGTTCCTGGTGGAACGAGACGACGCCGCCTCCTTCTCGCAGGCCGTCCACGAGGACGCCGAGAGCCGCGGCGACGCCTACACCTACCACCTGCACGGACCACTGCCCGCATACAGCTTCGTCTGAGAAGGGGTGCCCGCCATGGGCCTGTTCGGACAACTGGTGACGCTGCCGCTGGCGCCGGTGCGCGGTGCGCTCTGGGTCACCCAGCAACTGGCTGACACCGCCGAGCGACAGTTCTTCGACCCGGCACCGGTCAAGCGCGAGCTGATCGCCCTGGAACAGGAGCTGGTCGAGGGACGCATCGACGACGAGGAATTCGACCGCCGCGAGGACGAACTCCTCGATCGCCTCGAAGAACTCGAGGCGCAGCAACAGCGCACGACCGCGAACGGCAGCACCCGCTGACCGGCTCGCCGTCCTTCCGCCCCCTTCAGGTTCCGGCACACCCCTACATCCGCGCATCGATACATCGTTTTGAACATGACCAGCGAGGTGCTCACCACATGATGTCCAACGCCAAGATCGGCACGGCCCTGGTCGGCGGCTATCTTCTCGGCCGCACCAAGAAGGCCAAACTCGCCATCGGGCTCGGCATGTTCCTGGCCGGCAAGAAGCTGAGCCTCGACCCACAACAGCTCCTGAAGATGGCCAACTCCAGCCCGCTGCTCTCGGGCCTCAACGAGCAGGTGCGATCCGAACTGGTAGGAGCGACCAAATCAGCCGCCACGTCGGCCCTCACCAAGCGCGTGTCGCGGCTGTCCGACTCGCTTCACGAGCGCACCCGCAGCCTGTCCGACCCCGACGCGGTCGCGGAGGAGACCGTGGATTCGGGCAAGCGTGCAGAGAAGGCCACGAAGGCGAAGGGGGCAGAGGCGCTGCGGAGCGTCACCGGTACCAAGGCCGGCCGCGATCGTGACGAGGCGTGGGACGAGGACGACGCCGACATCGAGTTCGACGAGGCATCGCCGTACGAGGACGAGGACGCCTACGGCGAGGACGAGAGCGACGACCTTGACGAGGCCGAAGTTGAGGACGGCCAGGTCGAACCGGAAGAGCAGGACGATCAGGAGGGTGTCGAGGAAGAGCGCCCGGCGCCCACATCCCGTGGACGCTCCCGATCCGCCGGAACGGCGAAGGCGGCGCCCGCGAAGTCCACGGCATCCCGCCGCCCGGCCACCGGCTCATCCTCCCGGCCCACGTCCCCCGGCTCGCGCAACCAGACGTCGGGCTCCACCTCCTCGGCCACCGCGGGCACGCGGAAGAAGACCCCGACCCAGCGCAGCACGAAGTCCGCCGGCACCCCCCGTACGGGCACCGGCCGACAGCAGAAGGGGGACGACCGTGGCTGACTCGACCTTCACGCAGATCAAGAAGAGCGTGGCGGACAATCCCGCCACCGACCAGCTCAAGAAGGAGCTCGTCGACTACGTCGAGGCCCAGGCCCAGCACACCGTCAGCTCTCTCGGCCACAAACTCGGCGAGACAGCCGCACGACTGGGAGAAGGCAGCGGCTCCGGCGGCCTCATGAAATCCCTCGCCAAGGGCGGACAGGCGCTGAGCAAGGGAAAGTCGCCCGCGCAGGCCGCGCTTGCCGCAGGGACCTCGCACGCCAAGGACGCGGTCACGGACAAGGTCAAGAGCCTGTTCGGCAAGGGACGCAAGTCCGGCGGCGGCAAGTCGAAGTCGGTCCTCATCAGCGAGGACATCGACGTCGGTGTCCCGGTCCGCGAAGCGTACGACCAGTGGACCCAGTTCCAGGAGTTCAGCACGTTCGCCAAGGGCGTCGTGAACGTGGAGAAGGCCGACGACACCACCAGCAACTGGACGGTCAAGGTCGCCAAGTCCACCCGGAGCTGGAAGGCGAACGTCACCGAGCAGATCCCCGACGAACGCATTTCCTGGACCACCGAGGGAGCCAAGGGCACCGTCAAGGGCGTCGTCACCTTCCATCGCATCAACGACAGGCTGACGCGGGTGCTGCTCGTCCTCGAGTACTTCCCCAAGGGGCTCTTCGAGAAGACGGGCAACATCTGGCGGGCCCAGGGCCGTCGCGCCCGCCTGGACCTCAAGCTCTACCGCAAGTTCATCATGATGCGCGGTGAGGCCACCGATGGCTGGCGCGGTGAGATCCGTGACGGCGAGGTCGTCGTCGACCACGAGCAGGCACTCGCCGACGAGGAAAGCGACGAGCCTGACAGCGCGGACGACACCTACGAGGACGATGCACACGACGACGAGGAGTACGACGAAGACTACGAATACGACGACACAGCCGACGACGCATACGACGAAGCCGACAACGGCGAGTACGACGACACGCATGCGGAGACGCTCGAAGACCTCGCCGACGGCGAGGAGGACATGGACTCCCACGACTACGCGGACGACGAGTCCAGCTCAGCGGCCCGCAGGCCCGTGAGCGGCGGCGAGCGAGCCGACCGCTCCGGCACGCGTGCGACCGCCCACGGCGACCAGGACCGTGACGACGCGCCCACTCGGCGCAGGCGCGCCGCAGCGGCACGCCGCTGACCGACCGACAGGAGGCGTAACCCTTGTCCGAACCATTCGCCGCTCGCACGGGCGGCTCCGCCGCAGCAGCGTTGTCCAACCCACAGGGATCGTCGGCCAACCTGGCCGACATCCTCGAACGTGTTCTGGACAAGGGCATCGTCATCGCCGGTGACATCCAGATCAACCTGCTCGACATCGAGCTGCTCACCATCAAACTCAGGCTGCTGGTCGCCTCCGTCGACAAGGCGAAGGAGATGGGCATCGACTGGTGGGAACACGACCCGTCACTCTCGTCGCGCGCGCGACCAGCACCCCGAGAGGCGACCGCGGACGGGGAACGGCAGGCCATGGAGATCGAGCGCTTGCGGGCCGAAGTGGCCCAGCTGCGCGCGGCCCAGGCCCTGCCGTCCCCCGCCCCCGACCGGGCGCAGGTCCCGCCGGAACCGCTCGCGGCCGATCCGCGAGCACCCGAGGACACAGAGACGCCTGCGACGGACCTGGCGCAGCCCCGCGAACCGGCACCGGAACGCAGGAGGAACGACGACAGGCACGCCACGGAACCCGACGCGAAGCGGCGCCGCAGCCCGGCGCGCAGGCCCGCCCGAACACCCACGACGCGCCCGCCCCAGGACCGGACGCCGGCGGAGAGCGACGAGACACAGGACGCGCCAGCCAGGTCCCAGCGCAGTCGTCCGGTCCGCAAGAAGGCCCCCGCGAGCGAAGGACGAACCGAGGCCGGCCCCGTCCGGCGACGTCCTCGCAAGGAAGGAGATCCGGAGCAGTGACCCATCACAGCACCGACCGAACACCTGGGCCTGTCGGCTCCGCCCACTCCCCCGCGCCCCCCACTCTGGTGTACGTCTTCGCCGTGGCCCAGGACGACGCGACCCTGCAACAGCGTGTCCTCGAACTCGACACCTTCTTCGGGGCACCACGTCTGATACGCAACGAGGAAGGGCTGACCGCCCTGGTAGCCGATGTGCCGCGCGATGACTTCGAGCCGGGCGTCGTGGAAGCACAGCTCGAAGACCTGGACCGCTTGGAGGAGTTGGCCCGCGCGCACCACGAATGCGTCGAGACCGCGGCAGCGTTCACCACCCTGCTCCCGCTGCGCATGATGACGGTGTACATGGATGACACCGGGGTGCTCGTCATGCTGGCCGACCGTGCCGACGCGTTCTGCCGGGCGCTCCGTCTGCTCGCGGAACACGTCGAGATGGGCGTCAAGATATACGCGGATCCCGACGCAGCCCAGGAGCCTCTCGCCACGCCTGAAGCCCCTCGCCCGCACAGCCCCGGCCGGGACTACCTCAAACGACGACGCGCTCAACGCGACCGGCATGCCTCGACCTACCGCGCCGCGGGTGAGGCTGCCCGCCACGCACGCACCCGCGCCAGCGCATTCGCCCGTGCCCACGTGTCCCACCGCCTTCAGGGCACCCAACTCACCGCGCGCCGCGCCGAGAACCTGGTCAACGACGCGTACTTGGTGGCGCGAGCCGACCTCGCGGACTTCGCCGCCGCGGTCACCTCGTCGAACGCAGCAGTCACTGGCGTGAGCGTCGAGGTCACAGGCCCTTGGGTGCCCTACTCGTTCACGGACTGGGCGCAAGCCGATCACACCGTCCAAGACGCGCGCGCCGCGGGAAGCGACTTCGACGGCGGCCCTCCCCCTCCCCGGGAGACGACCACAGCCGCACCCGGGCCCGACCGTGATCCACTGTGACCGAAGACCTCACCGCCACCGGTTTCGAGGACAGTCTCCCGGCAGGGCGAGAAATCGCTCTGATCGATCTCCTCGACCGCCTCCTGACCGGCGGAGCCGTGCTCACCGGTGACCTTGTCCTCTCCATCGCAGACGTCGATCTCGTACGCGTCAACCTGCGCGCGGTCATCCACTCGATCACTCCGGACAGCCCCGCGCCGTGGTGAACGACAACCAGCACGCCACGCATAGGAGGACGGCTATGCCCGCCTGCCCCACACCCAACGGCACCACTCCCGCGCATCCTGCGGGCAGTGCCGACGGCGCTCAGCCCGAGACCTTCGCAGCGTCGGCCGACGAACGGCTGGCAGAGGTCGCACAGTCGGCGGCCGACGCCTTCGGACTGCTTCCCATACCCCCGGACGCAGACAGCCGAGTGGCGGACGGACCGGCACGGCGCCTGGAAACCGATCCCGACACCGTCGAACGCGACCTCATCAAACTGGTTCTGACCATCGTGGAACTCCTGCGCCAGCTCATGGAGCGCACCGCGGTCCACCGCGTCGACCAAGGAGACCTCTCGGAGGACCAGGAAGAGCGAGTCGGCATGACCCTCATGATCCTCGAGGACCGCATGACCGAACTGTGCGAGCGCTACGGCCTGACGATGGGCGACCTCAACCTGGACCTCGGCCCTCTGGGATCGCTACTGCCCCCAGGCCAATCCTGAATCGCACCCGGACACCGTCTCCGAGGCCCCCGGGCGCACGGCAGTATCCTCGCGTTCGATCCGAGCACGCTGGCCTTCTGCGGCGATTCCGCCGAGCGATTCAGCCGCACCATGCACGCTGCCGCCGGGGAGGTGCCTCACCCGGGGAACCTCAGGCAGGCCGTGTCACAGGTCGATGAACCGGAGCAGGGCGTCGGCTACCTGTTCAGGTGCCTCCTCGGCCTGGTGGTGCCCCGAGTCGATGACACGGTGCTTGACGGGCCTGGCGAGCCAGGGCTGCCAGATCGCAGCCGGGTCGCCGTGGATGTCAAGGTCATCGCGGGCCGATTCCAGGAGCATGGCCGGGCATTGGACCTGGCGTCCCTCGGCCCGGTCCGCTTCCTCATCCTCCCGGTCGGCGTGCAGTCCCGCCCGGTAGTCCTCGCACATGCCGTGCACCACGTCCGGATCGCGCAGGGCCGCCCACAGATCGTCGTGGTTGCCCTCTCCCATGACCTGTGGCGGTGGCGTGCGATACCAGGACTGCGGGTCGGCACAGATCACCCGCTCGGCAGGCTTGTCGGTCTGGCCCAGAAACCACCAGTGCCACCACGCCTGCGCGAAGTCGGCATCGATGCGTTCGAGGTGCTCGACGACCGGAAGACCGTCCATGACCACCAGGTGGGACACCTGCCCAGGGTGGTCCATCGCGGTGCGAAAAGCGACGAGAGAACCGCGATCGTGGCCCACGACAGCGAACCGGTGGTGACCGAGGCGCTCCATGAGCTGGACGACATCCTGGGCCATCGCGCGCTTGCTGGACTGACGGTGACGTGCCTCGTCCGGCGGCAGCGAGGACCCGCCGTAGCCTCGCAGGTCGGGCACCACCGTGGTGCACCGCCCCACCAGGCGTCGGGCGACCCGGTGCCAGGTGGTGTGGGTCCGTGGATGGCCGTGCAGCAGCACCACCGGCCACCCGGATCCCCCATGCCGCACCCGCAGCGTGACATCTCCCAGATCAACGTGCTCAAGCCGAAAACCCTCGAACATCCCCACACCACCCCACTTGCGCCGACCGTCACCGCGCAGGTACCCAGCAACCCGGCAGTCCGAGCGGCGCCGATGCAGAAATGCGCTCTGCTGACCGCGGTCAGCACACGGTTCCGTCGCCATCAGGGAACGCGGCCGGGCGCAGTTCTGGGGAGGCGACCGGTTCGGCAGTTTGGGGCCCGGGTGCCGTGCCGGCTGACGACGCACCCACGGTGAGGCTCGGGCCCAGTCTGCTTTGGCTGCGTGTGGTCCGGTAGGGTCCGCCAGTTGAGAGGACGCCGGAGAGCGGTCGTCGAGCGGACGGTGAGAGGACTTGTGGAGCACTTTGCGCGACTGATTGCTGACGTTCTGGGGGCGTCCGGTTCGGTCATTGCCTCCGTCGCCTCTCCTGGCGGATACGGAGTGCGGATAGAGGTCGTGGAGAGCCTCCCGTCGGGGTTGGGCCGTCGGCACCCTGGTCTGCTGACTCTGCTGGAGGAAGTGGCTCGTCGTAACGAACTGCTCGTCCTGGACGGCGGAGCCATCTCGGACCAAGCGGGGACCGGCACCGAGTTGAAGGCGTTTGCCGGGATCCCCTTGTACGGAGATCGTGGAGAACTGCTGGGCGTTCTGGCTGCCGTCGATTCCACGGAACGTTCCTGGAGCGGCCGAAATCTGCAGAATCTGCGGGACCTGGCCACAGCGTGCGCGGCGGAAGTGTCGCTGCGGACCAGTGAGGCAGGCGCCCATGACGCGCGACGCGGAGCGGAACAGGCGCAGCACGAGGCTGAGGAGGCGACGGGGCGGGCGCGTGCAGGACAGGCTGAACTGCAGGGTCGGCTGGGCAGGTTCGAGTTGCTGCTGCGGGCAGCCGAGATGCTCGCGGACACCTCCGGCTTGGAGGAGGTGCGGCACACGGTCGGCGAGCTGGTCAGCGGCGACCTCAAGCCTGCATTCGTGGGGCTGACGCTACGCGAGGACCAGGGGGCTTTGTACCGGGCTGTCGACACTGCGGTGGGGCCCGTGCCGCTGGAGGCGGCGGTCCCCTTCTACAACTTGCGGGATGCGTGGCCCTCGGCGCAGGCGGCACGGGAGAACCGTGTCGTCGACGTTCCCGACCGGCAGGCACTTGTCGACGGTTACGACCCGCAGACCGTCTCCGTGTTCGATGCCATGGGTCTGCGCTCGGCGGTGTGCGTGCCCTTGCCCGGCACGCAACAGCCCACCTTGGGCGCGCTGGTCGTCGCGTGGGACGAGCCGCACGAGGTGAATCTCCAGGAGCGCGCCGTACTGACAATGATCGCCGGGTATACGGCGATGGCGGTGGAGCGGGCTCTGCACCTCGATTCTCGTATCAGCGTTGCCCGCCAGCTTCAACGGGCCATGCTCACCGAACTGCCCACGGTGCCCGGTCTCGAACTGGCGGCGCTGTACCGGCCGGCTGCGCAAGGAGAGATGGTCGGTGGCGATTGGTACGACGCCTACCGACTTCCAGAGGCCGCGGGGAAACACGGTCGTTCACTGGCCTTCACGGTCGGAGACGTGACCGGCCACAGCATGCACGCGGCTACGCTGATGGGGCAGGCCCGCAGCATGCTCCGTCAGGCCGACATGGACCGTTCCGGCAGCCCCGCGTCGGCTGTCACGTCACTTGAGTACGCCAACATGCAACTGGACACGGGTATCAGCGGCACTCTGGTTCACGCTCACCTGATGCCGCAGGCGGACGGCCGCTGGCAGCTTCGGTGGACCAATGCCGGTCATCCCGCTCCGCTGCTGGCCCGCCCGAACCGGGATATCGAGTATCTGGCCGAGCACGACCGGCTGATGTTTCCCGGGCTGATGCCGCCCGATGGACGCACGGTCCATGAGCGCGTCCTGCTCCCCGGTGACGTACTGCTCCTTCACACCGATGGGCTCGTCGAGCATCGCAGCCGCGATGTTGAGCAGGGCACGGCACTCGCGGCACTTCACCTGAAGGCAATCGCCGATTGGGGCGGGGAAGTGGAGCCGTTGCTCCGCACGCTCGCCGACACCCTTGCCGGTGACGACCACTGTGACGATGTGGTGCTGTTCGCCCTGCGTGTCACCTGAGCGTGCGACGGCCCCGACCGGCCGGCTCTCAGTCGGTGGGTTCGGTCGGGTCGTGGCCGGTGAGGTGCGTGTAGGTGCCGGTGGTCCGCAGGATCTTTTCGAGTCTCGGCCCGACTCCGGTCACATGAACCGCGACGCCGACGGCAGCGGCGTCGCGGTGGATTTCCAGCAGGGCAGACAGTCCGACAGAGTCGATGAACGTGAGCTCCTGACAGTCGACGGCCATGTCTGTCGACTCTCCTCGGTGGTGCAGTGCTTCGGCGGCCTGGTCGAGCAGTTCGGGGCTGGAGGCGTAGTCGAGTTCCCCGCGCACGGTCAGGAGAAGGTCGTGCACGCTGCCCGTGGCCGGGGCGGTGCTGCTGCTGCTGCTGCGGGGATCAGAGGAGGTCGTCACTACCTGTCCAGCGTGTCGTCGTCAGTTGGCGGAGGCCAGGGTCATCTTCCCGGCATGGAGGATATGCAACGCGCGGGGGTAGTCGCGCAGCTGCTCGGCCAGTAGGTCCAGGGCGGGCAGCATAGAGCGTGCCGGCACATGGCGTACTTCCAGGATCTCGGCGGTCCATGCGAGGAAGCCGGTGAAGATGTCCGCCTCGTTCATGTAGAGGGCGGCGGTGAGGAAGTCGATGATCTGCCCCAGGTCCTCCTCGGTGCGCTCACGCTGGTCGTCGCTGTAGTCCTTCATGGCCGGGAAGCGTTCTTCCAGGCCGTCGAAGGTATGGGCCAGCAGCCGAACGCTGGAGCGGCTGACGTACGTGTATTCCTGGTCTTCCAGGTGCGGCAGATCGTTGACGGTCAGCCGTGGCACCTGCGGGCGTGTGGGGAGCGCGTGGGCGAGCTGGTCGGCCGCGGACCGGGCCTCGGAGGCCCAGGTGTCGGCGCCCAGGATGCGGGCATAGCGGCCGTCGTGGCCGAAGGCGGCGCCGCCGGCCATGACGGGCACGCCCGCGCCCTGGCAGGCGGTGATCGCCTGGTGAGCCATCGGCAGACGGGTCGGGATGGAGCTGGACAGGCAGACCAGGTCGGGGTTGCTGCGGGTGATGTGGGAGACCAGGTGGCCGGTGGGTACCTGGGCTCCGAGGTAGTCGACGCGCCAGCCGCGCAGTTTCAGTGTCTCGGCGAGCATCCGCGCGGGCAGCGCGTGCCATTCCTCATCCACGCACGCCACCGTGATGCGGCCCCGCTCGTCCGCGGGCCGAGGGGTGGGCAGGGCCGCGACGGCGCGTTCGTTGATGGCAGTGGCGGTGTGTTCGTCAGCCACGCTCATCCGGTTCGCGGCCCACTCGATGCCCACGTGATGCTGGGCCGCACCGATCACGTCCAACAGCACCGATTCGGCTTCCAGGCCGGCGTCCAGCGCTCCTCGTACGACGTCGAGGGCGTCGTACTCGTCCCAGGAGCGCACCGCGTTCCACAGCTTGTCCGCCCACGGCTGGGCGCGCTCGCTGCCGGTGGCTTCGCGGGCGCGGGCCCCGATGCGATGGGCCGGTTCCTGCTCGTGACGGCGAGCGGAAGGAGAGGTGGTCATGCGGTGTACCTGCCTGGGGTGGTTCCGTCGACTGCCGTCAGATGATGCGAGCGGGGTGCGGTGATCGCCATGACGGCGATGTCGTCGTGTTTTCCCTTTCCGATCCACTGCGCGACAGTCATCTGAATGCGTTCGACAACCGCTTCCGCGGGCATGCCCGCGCAGCCCTGAAGAAGCCGTTGGAGTCGCTCCTCGCCGAACATGGCGTCACCTCGGCGGCCACCGCGTGCCTCGGTGACGCCGTCGGTGTAGAGCACGCACGATTCGCCCGGAGACAGCCGGACTGTCGCGGTCGAGGACGTGATCCGCGGCAGCGCGCCGATCAGACTGCCGGACGTCGCCGCTTCCTCCACCCGGCCATCGCGTCGCACGATGAGCGGAACGGGATGGCCGCCGGAAGTCAGTCGCAGCACGACGTCCGATCCCTCACGTCGCGCCGAGGCCAGCACGAGCGTGGCGAACCGCATCGGTCCTCGGCGGCTGAGCAGGGTGTCGTTGAGCAGGCCGAGGACCTGCTGGTGGTCGTCCGACAGGGTGTGCAGAGCGTGCAGCGTGTTGCGGATCTTTCCCGTCAGGACGGCCGCCTCGAGGCCCTTTCCCGACACGTCTCCCAGCAGAGCGAACGTCTCTCCGTCTTCGTCCGCAGCCGGGTGGACGTCGTAGAAGTCACCACCGATCTGGTCGGCGTCCTGACTGGAGCGGTAACCGCCGGCAAACTCCACGCCCCGCACCTGGACCAGCTCGGGCGCCAGCAGCTCCCGCTTGAGGACCTGGGTGACGGCGTCCTGCTCTGCGTACAGGCGAGCCGCTGACATCGCCGCGCCCGCGCGGGCCGCGAACAGCCTGCCCAATTCTTCGTCGACCTCACTGAAGGCGGGCTTCTCGGCGTGACGCAGCAGGACCAAGGCGCCCGCAGCGACTCCGTGACCGGGAAGCGGCGCTATGGCCAAGGATCCCACCGGACCGAATCCCTCGGGAACGATCCACTCGGGCACCTCGGAAGGATCGATCCACCGTGCCGGCAGTGGCGGGAAGCCCTGCAGGGCCTCCGTCAGTCCTGGCATCGTGTCCGGAGTCTGTGCGACCTTGCTCCGGCTGACCTGACCGTACTGGTCACATGCGACCAGAGGGAGTCGCTGGCTTCGGCCGGGAGCCAGCACCACAGCCGCGTCCGCCAAGTGCTCGGCGGCCAGACGTGCGGTGGTCTCCATGCACCGTTCCAGGTTCAGCGACGCCAGCAGTGCGCTGGATGCGGAGATCAGGAATTCGGCGTTGCTGCGCTGGGCGTGCAGTTCACCGGCCGTGTGACGGTGGTCCGTCTCCTCCAGCAGCCACCAGGCGGTCGCGCCGGAATCGATCGCGGTCGGGTGGGCGGAGAAGAAGCGGTCACCGACCGGACCGGATGCTGGGCTCACGGCCCCGGGCATCGAGGCCGCCACGAGCCATCCGGGCAGGGCCGGCTGGCCATCGTGATAGCTGGCCAGCGCGTCGCGGGCTGCTGTGTTGGCATCGAGAACGTACCCGTCCGAGTCCACGAGCACGACTGGATAGGGCGCTGAGGACGCTGACACCACGCCCAAGGCGCCGGCACGGACATCCGCCGGGGTGAAAACCATATGAAGACCCACTTCGTGCGGGTCTGCACCTCTCAATACGACGATGGAAACTGTTGTCTGCCTGCAACCATCCTCTCTTTCTGCTTGCTTGTACAACGAGCGTGGATGCCTGTGGGCGCGCGTGCGGAGGCGGCGTTGCAGCAGCGGTCACGCTCAACGCCGTCCCGCGCCTCGGGCGACCTGCCCGGAAGCCCGTTCGTGAGTGCTCCAGTTTCGGTCTCGGCGTGATCGACGGCTATCTGCGTCGCTCGTGGGGCAGGATGGGATCCGAAGCACCCCGAACGGGGGTGCGTGTGGATTCCGGGCCTCTGTTGAGAGCCTCGGGTGATGTGAAGGATTGCAGTATGGCCAGCGGCACCGTGAAGTGGTTCAACAGCGAAAAGGGCTTCGGCTTCATCGAGCAGGACGGCGGCGGGGCCGACGTCTTCGCCCACTACTCCAACATCTCCGGCAACGGCTACCGCGAGCTCACCGAGGGCGAGAAGGTCACCTTCGACATCACCCAGGGCCAGAAGGGCCCCCAGGCCGAGAACATCGTGCGCGGCTGACACCCGAAAGCACAGCATGAGAGGGTGCCCGCCGCGACCGGCGGGCACCCTCTCCGCCCTCCCGGCGCACCGGCGCCCGGGCCGACCGGCACCAGAGTTGTCGGCCGGACGCTGCGGTCACGGCGTCAGAGATCGGCGTACCCGCCGTCTGAAGAGTCCGCGCGGGGGTACGAGTGCGGTCGCGTCGAGACCGTGGGCCGGCCGGAGTGGCCGTGCACCTAGTCGCCCGAGCGGCGGCGGTCTCAGTCCCCAGACCCCGGACGGGCGCACCACGCGGCCCCCATCGCCTTCGAGCGATGGGGGCCGCTCCGACAGCCATGAGCCGCGGGTTCGCGGGCGGGACCGGTGGCGCGGCCGCTGAGGGTGACAGCTGCGCTCCAAGACGGGCAGGCCCTTGGGCCGGGACTCTGGTCAGCGATGCAACGCGTACAAACAGGCGCCGAGCGGCGCACGAGCTCACCCAGCAGGGTGGGTGGCGGTCAGGACGAGGACGGCCTGGTCGTCGTCGATGCCGCGATCCCCTGTGAACGCGTGGACTGCCCCCGTGAGGGCGTCGAGCACCGCTTGTGCGTCGGCGTGCGGCGGGCAGTCGGTGAGGGCGTGCGCGAGGCGGTCTTCGCCGAACTGTTCACCGTCCGCGCGGCGTGCTTCGGTGATGCCGTCGGTGTGCAGGACCAAGCTCTCGTGGGGCCGCAGGTGGAGGTGGCGTGCGGTGAGGCGGGGGTGCGGGCCGATGCCGAGCAGAGAACCGGCCGCCTCGACGGGATGCACGCGTCCCCCGGCGTCGAGATGGAGGGGCAGTCCGTGTCCGGCGCGGACGAGTTCGAGATCAAGGCCGGCGTCGGTGGGGGTGAGCCGTCCGTAGATGAGGGTGACGAATCCGGTGCCGTGGCTGGAAGGCCGGTTGATCAGGGCCCGGTTGATGGCTTCGACCACCGCCGTGGGACCTGGAAGGAGCGGCGCGACGGCACGGACGGTGTGGCGGACCAGGGCAGTGGTGGTGGCGGCGATGGCGCCGCGGCCGCACACATCGCCGAGCATGAAGGCCCAGGAGCCGTCCTCCAGTGGAAAGACGTCGTAGAAGTCGCCGCCGATGTCGAGTCCCTCACCGGCGGGGTGGTAGTAGGTGGCCACCTCGGCGCCCGGTACGCGGGGCAGGTCGGGCAGCAGGAGACCGGCTTGCAGGTCGCGGGCGAGCGCGGCGCGATGGGTGTACTGGCGGGCGTTTCGCGCGGCCGAGGATGCGCGGCGCGCCAGTTCCTCGGCGAGGGCGACGGTGTGGCCGTCGAAGGTGTGCTCGCCGGTGGACAGCAGCGTCATGGTCCCGAATGCGCGGCCGCGGTCCAGCAGCGGGACGCACAGGTAGCCGGTGACCTTCAGCTCGTGCCAGGGCCCCGGCCCGGTCGGCGTGCGCCGGGCGATCTCAGTCGTACCCGAGGCCAGGACGCGAGCCACGGCGTCGTCGACAGCGTCGTAGACGGGGATGTGGGTGGCTAGGAGGTCCCGCTCCCGCTGAGTGGGGGCGGCGGTGGAGATACGGCGCACCCTTCCCTCTTCGACGACGTCGACGGCACACAGCGGCGCCAGACGCGGCATGCAGGTCTGGGCCAGACGCTGGAAGGTCTGCGCCGCATTCAGATCCGTCGACAGATGTGTGCTGGCGTCGAGGAGGAAGGCCAGGTCGTCTCGAGCGGCTTTCTCGCGGGCCTCGGCGGTCCGGCGTGCTTCTTCGGCGAGGTGGCGTTCGACGGCCAGGGCAGCGGTGCTGGCGAAGACTCGGGCGAGGGCCAGGTCCGCTTCCTGCGGCGAGCGCGGCACCCGGTGATACATCGCGAACGTGCCGAGCAGCGAGCCGTCGCGGGCCAGGATCGGTGTGGACCAGCATGCTGCCAGACCGGCCTTGACGGCGAGGTCCCGAAAGTCCTCCCAGAACGGGTTGGTACCGATGTCGGAAACGATCACCGGCTGGCGGCGGTGGGCGGCGGTGCCGCAGGAGCCGACTCCGTCTCCGGTGGCGATCCCGTCGATGGCCTCGTTGTAGAAGGCGGGCAGGCTCGGAGCCGCACCGTGCCGCAGGTGCAGACCGTCCGGATCGGCCAGCAACACCGACACGAGGACCTCTTCGGGCGCCAACTCCTCGATCACACGGGCCATGCCGTCCAGCACATCGGGCAGCGGTGCCTGGCGCGCGATCTGCTCCAACAACGCCCGATGCTCAGCCGCAAGACGCTGAGCCTGCTTGACCTGCGTGGTCTCCACACCGATCAAGCGGACGCCTGTGACATTGCTGCCGGAATCCAGTCGTGGCTCGTACGTGAAATCGAAGAAGGTCTCCCGCGCCTGCGAGCCTTCGCCCAGCACCACGCGCACCTCGCGACCGGTGTAGGCGACACCGGTGCGATAGACACGGTCCAGCAGCGCGATGAAGCCCTGCTCGACCAGCTCCGGCATCAGCTGCCCCAGCGGCACTCCGGTACGAGCACGCTCCGGTCCGCCGATGGTGGTGAAGAACGTCGCGTTCGCGTTCTCCAGCATGTGCGCGGGCCCTGCCATAGACGCGAACACGGCCGACGAGCGCCCGAACAGCATCCGCAGGTCGTGGTCTCCCTCGGCGGCCGCAGGAGCGAGACCAGCGTCCGCCGTCCCGGCAAACGGGGAGCCCCCCGAGCCCGGCTCGCTCGTCATGGTCCCTGCCTCTCATTTGGCTCGACCGAGCCGTTCAGTTCGCCGCGTCTGGTGTCCGGCCCGCCGGAACCAGCGCTCAGAGCGTGGCCCGTGTCGGCGTAGACGGCGAACACCTGATCAAGCCCTGTTACGGCGAACAGCCGCACTATGCTCCTGGGTACAGTCGCCAGCCGCAGCTCCCGGTCCTGCTCACCCAGCTGCTGGCGCAACCGCAGCAGAGCGCTGATCCCGGTGGAGTCACAGAACGACAAGGCATCGCAGTCGATCACGACAGGACCACCCGCCCGTCCGAGCGCCAGCTCCTGCTCGGCGGCCTCGTGCACCTGCACCGCACTGTCGTAGTCGAGTTCTCCGCGAAGAACCAGCACCCCGCCCTGCGGCCTACGCGTCACCTGTACCGAGAACACCCGCCGATTCCTCCGTATGAAGCTCCGCTTGAAATCCGTGCCCATCGTAGGTGGGGCTGATCGTCAAGGCCGTCCACTCCACGCTGGGCCGCCGGACGGGGCAACGGTCATTTGGCCGACAAGTCGTTTCCTGCGATCGTGCCGTTGGACCCTCGCTGGGGGCTGATCGATTCAGAAGGGCATGTGGCCTCGGGCCCGGCGGCCGGCGGAACCGCTGCGGCCCACGGCCTTGGAACTGCTGCGGAACGGCTTGCTGAAGATCCGTCCCAGAACGCCGGGGGCCTTGCTGCCTGCCCGCGATCCTGCCCCCAGGGTGCGCTGGGTACCGCGCTCGGGGTGACGCGACAGGCGCGGAACGAGAAAGGCGAGTACGGCCAGGACCAGGCAGACCGCGACGATACCGACAATGATCACGACAGACTCCTTCGATTGAGGCGTCCATGCCGGATGCCCCCGAGCCGGCAGCCCATACCCACTACTGATCGGCAGACCACGACGTTCTGTCAGGCGAGGTATGCCTGGAGGGCTTGGTGACCCCACTGACCGCCCAAGTCAGGGGTGCTGACCGGGGCCTTGGTGAGTGAGGCCCGCGAGACGGCTCGGAGAGAGGTCGGTTCACCGCCGGGTGCCGGCAAGGAGGGCGTGCTGGACGTCGGACACGTCCCGAGAATTCCGGTCCGGTCCATCGCAGCGTGAGTGGATTGATCGCAATCCAAGCGAGGGATGAGCCGAGCGCTCCCTCTCCCTAGGCGATCTTCCAGAGGGCTGTGACAGTTTTGCCTGTTGCGGTGATGGTGGTTTCGGTGTTGTCGCAAAGCGACTCGATCAGAGGAAGGCCGAGTCCACCGCGGCCGTCCTCCAGGTCTCCGGCTCGCCGGTGGGGCGGTGTCATGTCGCTGTCGCAGACGTCGATGGTGAGTTGGTCGCCGTCGACGGTGACGTTGAGGGTCCAGGAGCCGTCCGGCGTGTGGCGGACGGCGTTGGTGACCAGCTCGCTCACCACCAGCTGCACTGCCTCCAGATCTGCTGGCACACCGGATGCCGTCAAATGTTCCGTCACCTGCCGACGCGCCTGCGTGATGGACGCCCGTGTCGAGTTGGTGGTGAACATAGTGGGCCCTTTGCGTCCGGTGTGTCCCGTTCGCGTGCCCTCTACACGCTCCCTCACACTCCGGTCACTGACTCGCCGCCATCACGCGGGCCTGCCGCCAGTCTGCGGGCGGCGTCCGCGTCCGAGACGACAGTGAAGGCGCCGCCGACTCCTGTCACCTCAAGCATGCGCTGCATGAAGGCGTTCTCCCCGGCCAGTACAACCGTGCGTCGGCGGGCCGTGATCAGGAGGAGATTCAGCAGGGCGGAGTCGCAGAATCGCAGGGCGCCGACGTCAACGGTGAACAGCAGGCCGGCGCTCTCACGCTCCGCCCGCGCGAATGCGGTCTCCATCTCGTCCGCAAACTCCGGATCGGCGTCTCCGGCGAGTACCAGGAGCCACGTCGGGCCGGAGGGCCCGTTCGATACGACTGGACTGGACGAGTAGTGCTGTTCAGACATGGGGTCATCCTCTCCCACGCGCACGTACCGATCGCGACGGAGTCGAAGGCCTGCCTGCATACCTCAAGGCGTAAGGGGCGCCCTGGAGGATGGGGCGCCCGACGGCTGCTTGAGGTGACTCCAGGATCGTCCCGAGAGACGAGCTCCTGAAACCTCACACCGTCGTGGATCAGTCAGCGACATCAGCCGGTACCGGGGCACTCGTCGTTCACCTGACGATGGGGCGTGACGCCCAGGGACACCTGGAGGGCCCGGTGTTCCTACCGACCGCTCGAAATGGTCAGAGGTGCTGCCCGGGGACTTGCTGCTGGGTGGGGCCGGCCAGGCGGCTCGGGGAGAGGTCCGTCGTCATCTCTCATGGTTCCAGCAGGGTGTCGGCGAGCCCGAGGCCGGAAGAACCACCCACACGGTGCTGAACCCCTCGGTCGTCCGACACGCTCGCCTCGTGCTGGCTCGTGTCGCCGGCACGTCGAGGTGGTCGCCATGCCATGGTGGGCCACGCCGCACGGTCAGCGCCCTCTCGAAGGTGAGTAAGCCTGGAACAGTGACCTTCTCGTCGCCCTTGGCCACCCCGCCGCCGACCGTGGCCGCCAAGGCGTTCAGCACAGCATCGACGTCCTTCTGCGTTACCTCGGCACGCTCGGCCAGCGCGGCCACCAGCTCACTACGGTTCACACCCAAACTACCTAAAGCATCGAAAACCCCATCACACGAGACGGGGTACAGATCAAGCGACCCATGCTGTCACCCACCACCGACAGCGCCTCGGACGCGCCGGCGCCGAAATGCCCCGAACTGCCGCAGCAACACAGCACCAGGGAAATGCGGCGCCCCCGGATGCAATCGACGAGCACGAACACGCAGATGTCTCACGCGTCCCGGAGAGAGGCCCCGGCGGTCATGTCGCTTCCGTGATCTCGCCCGGCTCGGATGCCTCGACTCTTCAGGCGTCCCTGAGTTCGCGTGACCAGGCCAGCTTGTCCTGCAGTGCGTGCAGGCTGGTCGGGAGCTGGAGGATTTCTCGCTGTGCGTCGATGAGGTCCGAGGGAAAATCGGGTGCGTCGGTCCTGGGTGTGATGTTAGTTCTGGGGTCCGACAGGACACTGTTACTTAGGCTGCTGTGCAGCTGGGGCCGCGTGATACCGCGGCGGTCGAATTCTTGGGTGAGTGAGGTAGCGCGTGCGGGAAATGGTTCAGCGTCAGCGCGTGGAGACGGTGTCGGGTCATCGGGTGGCGAGCGGGCCGAAGCCGCAGTGGCAGGACTTGTTCGTGGCTCCCGTCTATCCCGACGGGTACGTGGATGAGGCGCCGGAGGTAGTGGGTGTTCCTTCGTTCACCCCTCGGCGGCGCGGAGGCAGTCGGGCGGCGTAGACGGTTTCGTCCTCAGCTGCGGGGAGACGTCCCCGGGGGTGTCGCCCCTCACCACGATCCACCTCAGCGGCTGACCAACCTCACCCCTGCCTGGCGCACAGGACGCCGCTCGCGGTGCCCTCCTGCGGCCACCCAAAGCGCATTCCCTCCCTCCCGGCGCCGCGTGTTCCTGCGACGCCAGTGTGCTGCGTGCAGTTGTGCCGAAGGCCGGGGTGAGCAGACCGACGACGCTGGCGGCTGCCGCACGGTAGACCGGGACACGGACCGGCGCCTGAAGAACGTCAGACCCGGCCGAGGTCGGGCGTCCCGATATCCTTCGGCCATGAGTGCTGTACAGACCGGTCGCAAGCGTGATGGTGCCGCGACACGGGAAGCCATTCTCGCCGCGGCCGTGGTGGAGTTCACCCAGCACGGTTACGCGAGGGCGGGCGTCCGGCAGATCGCCGAGCGGGCCGGGGTGACGGCGATGATGATCAACCGCTACTTCGGCTCCAAGGATCGACTGTTCGCGGAAGCGGTGGACCGGGTTTTCGGACCCCCGACGGTGGTCGGTGAAGAGCGAGGTGCTCTGTCTCGGGCCATCGCGCAGACGCTTGCCAGCCGGACCGGAGTGGGGGCGCCGGAGTTGGACCCATTCCTGTTGATGCTGCGCTCGGTGCCGGATCCGGAGGCGACTGACGCCCTGCGCAACGGCATCGAGGCGCATGTGGGTGCCCGGCTGGCGGGGCTCCTGGAGGGGCCCCTGCCGGAGGTTCGGGCTCAGCTCGGGCTGGCCTTGGTAGCCGGAACCTGGCTCATGCGGTCGGTAGTGGGTACCAGCGCACTCGCTGCCGCCGATGACGGCGAGGTCGCCACCTTGCTGGCGAGGATGCTTGAACCTCTCGTCAATGACTCCGGCGCCTAGCGTGTCCTACACGTAGCGCCGTCACGCTGGATGCGGCCCGCGCCCAGGCGCACCCTCCCGACAGGGCGGTGCGCGTACCGAAAGGCACGCGCACCGCCCTGTCGCCGCTTTCCGGGTTTCAGAAGGCAGAGCGGATCAGTCCGCCATCGACGCGGATGGTGGCGCCGCTGATGTACTGCGCGTAGTCGCTGCACAGGTACGCCACTGCTCCGGCGATCTCGTCCGGCTCGCCGAAGCGCTCCTGGTCATTGGGGATCAGTGCGTTGACCGCGTTGGGGCGGATCTCGTCCCAGGTCTCGCCCCAACCGCGGGCAGGGCCGATGTTGGTGACGAGTTCTTTGGTGGCCTCGACGAGGATGGCGCCCGGCGACACCACATTCGAGGTGACACCGGTGCCCTTCAGTTCACGGGCCAGCGATGTGGCGAGGTTGTGCCGAGCGGCGAGGGTGGCGTTGTACTGCGGGTGGGTGTTCATCGGCTGGGAAGCGAGGCCACCGCCGATGGTGACGACTCGGCCCCAGCCACGTTCGCGCATGGCGGGCACGAGGTGCTGGATCATCCGCACCCCGGAAACCACGTTGACATTGTAGGTGTCACGCCACTCGTCAGGAATCGCCTCGGCCCACGACAGGTGCCGGTAGAAGCCGGCGTTGTTGACGAGGATGTCGACGGGGCCGTCTACCGTGGCCGCCCGGGCAACTTCGCCGGCAGCCGTGTCATCGGCCAGGTCGCCAAGGACCGTGGTGGCGGTGCCGCCCGCGTCACGAATCTCCTGCGCGACGCGCTCGGTCCGTTCCTTGTCCCGGCCGTGGATGACGAGTGAGGCGCCCTCGGCCGCCAGCAACTTCGCGGTGGCCTCTCCCAGCCCGCCACTCGATCCGGTGACGAGCGCGCGCTTGCCGGTCAGATTCAGGTTCATGGTGTGTCCTTGTCTCTGGCTCCCCCACACTGTGACAACTGGGGAAGTGTACCTCTGACAACAAGTATACAGCTGTAGACGTCTACCATGAGTCGGCGTCGTGTGCTGATTCGGGACGCAAACCGCCACCGCACGGCCTAGGTGTAGCGACCCGCAGGGTTGTTGACGCGGGTGATGGGTGGCTGGCCGCCGAGTGCGGTGTGGCAGCGGTGGTGGTTGTAGCTGTGGAGGAAGTCTGCCGGGGCTGCTGTCCGTTCGGTGTTGGAGGTGTAGGGCCGCAGGTAGGCCCATTCGTCGAGGAGGGCGTGGTTGAAGCGTTCGACCTTGCCATTGGTCTGCGGACGGCAGGCGCGGGTGAGGCGGCCGCTCGCGTCGAGGTCGGCCAAGGCGTCTTTCCAGGCGAGGCCAGGGCCTGCCCGGGCCTTTGGCCCGAATCGTGACGGTGAACATCACCGCGCGGCGGAGCAACCGGCGCCGGGCACCGGTCAGCTCTATGGCCTCTTGCCGCCCGCCTTCACGAGTTCGCGGGCGATGGCGTCTTCGTCCTGGCCACGCACCGTCTCTTCCAGACTGGGGTCATCCCGTGGCGAGAACTGCTCACCCTTGGCGAAGTCGTCCTCGTTCAGCACCCGGCCGCACCACTCCCCTCGCCCCACCACATGCTCGTCGAACGGCACGGCGGCACCCTCTCCGAGGACGATCCACTGGCCGGCGTCCCAGCGCAGGGCAAGGACGTATGCGTGACCTGTCTCCAGCCGAGGTGCGTCCGGAGCGGTGCGCTTGACCCGATTGCCGTTCCGGTACGTCGACCAGCCGGGGGCGGTCATGTCGAAGGCGCTCCCCATCCCGTGCCGGGGAGTGTCAGCGGACCACAGCACCTTCTCTTTCCGGAACGTCACCGACCGGTCGACCGTGTACCGCACGGGCCCCTTGTCGAAGTCCTTCCGGTTGATTTCTCGCTCGGAGACCGGCAGGGCCACCACCACGTGGTCCGCACCCGCCTTCCAGTCCTCCGCGGTCTGAGACGCGTACGGGTCATTGGCCAGGCCGCAGCCCACCACGGTGCGCAGCCCTTCCCGGCCGATCAGCACGCTTGCGGTGACCCCGGCGAGCGCCAGTATCGCCACCGCGAGTCTGCCGGCCCGCGGTGGACGGACCATGAACATGAACTCAATGCCCCCGTTCTCGAACAGCGTTGCGCTATTCACTTCGTATATGCATGATCACTTTTCTCGTCGATTGGTTCCGTGACGGGTTCTGCCGTGAGCGACATGCGGGGACGTGGCCGTGCGGTGCAGCAGGGCTCCGCGCCGGTTCCGGACCACACGGCGCTCGCAATCGGGTGCTGTCCGTCCGCTTGCCAACACGGTCGGGACATGGGGGACGGGCGGCTGGACCGTCACGGCGAACGCCTCCACCGGTCAAACAACCCTGGGGCTGCTTCGTAGAGGTGGCCGACAATCCCGCCGAGGTGGGACGTCACGTGCTCCCTGAGACCGAGGAACGGTTGTCCGTATCGCAGCCGTCTCGGTGATGACCCAGCGGACCTGGATGAAGATGCCCGATGAGCCCGGGGGAATTGAACCCAGGCTGTCGCCGGGATGGGTGACGGCCCAGGAAAGAACCGGTCATCTCTCGGCCGCCGACCTGATCGCAACGACACCGCGCACGCCCAAGGGATACCGCGTGGACGCCGGGTCCCTCCACGACGTCGTTCATGTCCGTATGCGGGACGAGGCGGGCACGCCAGCCGAACAGGGACGGGCGACGATCCTCGGCGACGCCTCGGGAGTGGACCGAGTGGTGACCGCGGAGACTCACCAGCGGCGCGGCCTGGACAGCTTCGCGATGCGCACACCCGCCGACCAGCCCCTGGCCCGGGGTACGGACACGGGTGTTCTCGGCGCGACGCACGCGGGCCGTGCGCCGTACGAGACATTGGGCTGGAACAAGCACTCAACGATCGCGGAGTGCAACTACCGCCCCTGACAACGGCGTTGTCGCACAGGAGGAGCGGTCGGCGCACCGCCCCTCGCCGCTGCGCACGCTCTGCCGCGTCACGGGCCACTCGGCCCCACAGAAGACTCCGGGGGCTAGCCATTGCCTTGCGTCATCTGCCCGATCGGCTTTGCGCGCTCGGATCACCAAGCGCCCGACTCTGGCCTCCCTCCAAAGGAGCCACGCTCATCGGAGGATGGGCAGCGGAACGGAGTTACACCACCCCCGCCACGTAGACGCCGAGCGCGAGGAGATCGTGCTTCGCGGGTTTCGAAAGGCTCATTGCCCTCAACTGCCCCTCACACAGGCCCACATGGGCACATCAGATTCCCACAGAGTCTCGATACCAGTGACGGTCAGCATCGCCGCCGCGTCCTCCGCGCCAGTGTCGGCGTATCCGGGAAACTACCCAGCCACGTATGAGGAACGAGCCCACCTGGTGATGTGCTGGGCCGGTGGATCATCCGCTCCACACTCGCGCCCACGACAAAGGCCTCGACCAATGATAGGGCCCTCGCGTGCCCGACTACACCTCGTTGAAGCCACGCGACGCGTCGTAGATGTCGGCCTCGATGACGACCACGAAGAATCTCGTCACGACATAGTGGACCATCACGCGGTCGTCCCAGGCCTCGCGTGTCACAGCGTCGCTCGTGTAGGCAAGGTAGCTGTCGGCACCTTCGGGCTCGACTGCGATCCTGGCAACGAGACGCAGGAACTTCTCCCGGTCCGCGACCGGCATGTAGTCACGGAACCGCACAACCTGCTCGGTGAATTGCACGCGTCTCTTCATTGAAGCAGGATTCTATGGACACGCTGAGTCCCCTGCCGGAAATATCGGCCGGGGGCTACTCGCCTACAGGTAGCCCAGAGGGCGGTTTTCTCCCGCAGGTCGGAGACGAGACCAAGATTTTCGACCTCCAGGATGGTGCGGCAATGGGCGCATGTGTCGTCGATGCCGCCGTTGCCGAGCTTCACGGCGTCCGTGTGTCATCGCAGCTGACGGGGACGTCGTCAGCGACCTTCAACTGAGCACGTTTGTCTGGACCTCGTTGAGCACTTCCTCAAGCACGTCGCCAGCGGGCCGTCCGGCGCACAGCGGATCGGTTGTCGTGCGACGGGTTGCTGCTGGGCGTCTACTGCATCAGCTCGGTGTGGGGGTGCTCGGGTGAGGCTGGGCAGACGTAGAGCTGCTGTTTGTAACCGCGGCCGATCTGGATGGCTGTCGGCTGATTCGGACGAGACTCGCCTGCCCGGGTGGGCGCTACGGATCGTTGCATCTCATAGGGGATCCAGCTGTGGTTACTGCTGTCCCATTCGTTAGTGGCGATGGTCAGCAGAGGGTTCATCGCGGTGTCGCATGCAGGGCAGGACTGAGGGATCGGGTCGGTCAGGCCCCAGGAGGCCCAGCCGCCAGCCTTCCAGCCGGGCGCGACGGAGAGGTTGGTCGAGTAGAACTCGCTCGGATACGACGCGTTACAGCTGTCCACGATGTCACTGGCGGCTTCCCATCTGCTCCAGTCCCCGACCAGGCTCCGCAATTCTTTGCTCAGTTCCAAGGGGTTGGGGTATTCGGTGACCTGCTCCGGCAGAAGCAGGCATGGCTCGGGCAGGTAGTCTGCGCGCTGCACCGCGGGCGGCTCCGGGGGCGCGGCCAGCACGTTGGCGACCTTGGCTGCGGACCGCCAGAACAACACGGTCCTGGGCATGTAGCTTTTCGGCGGGTGGTCAAAAGGACACCACAGTACCTGGAGCAGATCCGTGCCGGCGGGCGTGTGCAGGTCGGGGATGTCCCGTGTGTAGAGCTGCGCCAGCGGCAACAGTGCTATCGGCCCGTCGCAGAGCCGACGTGCTCTTCGAGATGCTCCGCGACGGCAGCTTCAACGAACGCCGGGCACCCCACGCGACGGCTGGATGATCAGCCCACAGGCCACTCGACTCACATCAGCACCTCGTGCCGTCCACCCACGTCGAGACCTCCGCGGCACCCCGCCGGACAGCTTCTTCCGGGTCCCGGACGAGCTGCCCGCAGATCGCTGCAACGTCCAGCACACCGTCCGGCTCCACGAGCGCGTCCCGCTCGACTCGCGCTACCCCAGTGACCCGATGGTCGCCACCGCGGACGGATCTCCGTCATGACTGCCTCAGCCCTTCTCGGATGTGCGGTGCGTTCATCGAGGACTCAGTCGATGATCGGGTCGGCCGCCGACCAGCGTTGACCGGGGGGCCTTTGATGTCCGGAGGCCAGTCGGGTACCGCTCGCGTCGACGACGGCACAGTCGAGAACGACCTTGTTCGGGTCGCCGTCCTCGTACAGCCACACGGTGACGCAGCCCTTTGCAACAGAAGTGCCGAACCAGACGTCCGCCCCGTCCGCCGCGGGACGGACCGTGAACTCCTCCCCCGGTTCCATCCAGTAGTCCTCGCACTGCGGCTCGATGAAGAGACAGAGCTTGCCGCTGCCCCGGTTCTCTATCGGCATGGTGCTACGCCCCATCGGTCCCCCTCCGTCGCCGGTGCCTGGAGACGATAACCGTCCGCACGCCGCACTGCTGCGGGGGGGGATCGTCCCGAGCCGTGCGCTCTGCTGGACGGTGTGACGCCGAACAGGCGGGGGCTGAGCGGCGATGTCACGTGCATCGGCTCGGGAAGCTGGGAGTTCCCGAAGACGTCATGGTCTCCTCCGCGGCGCCGACATGATCAGTCGGGCGTGAGGCGATGCTTTCCATCAGCCTCCGTCCAGGGGCAGAAGTGCCACACCGACAAGTGCCCGACGGGCATCGCTTTCCATGACCCGTGGCTCTCTCGCGGGATCGACGCACCGTCGAGGGCTGACCACCACGCCGCGACCCATCTGCGCACGTCCGAGACGAGTTGCAGACGGGGTCGGCGGCGGTCTACAGCGCCCACCCGTCGCTCATCACGCCCACGGACATCGAGATCGTAAACGGTGGCTATGAGATCCGGACGCTGGCGAGCGTCTACGGCTATGAAGACGGCTGGGGCAGGCTTGCGCTTGCCGACGAGATCACCGCTCTGCGCACTCGTGAAGGGCCCGGGGTGCTCCCCCACTCGCTGAAGCATCCTGCGTCGACGAGACTTCGGCAGCTGGAGTCCGCCCACTTGCCTGGCGTGCCTTCCCGGGCCCGTGCCCATCGGCCTGCTGCGAGACTCAGGGAGTCCGACGGTGGGGCGTCAGAGGACCACGGCTTCCAGGACGTGGACGAGCGACGCGGACCGCCTGTCCTGGCACACTTGAGTCCTGCCTGATGGAACAGCGACTCGGACTCGGCGAGCGTGCGCTCGCGGCAGCCGCTGGACAGCGACAGCCTTTAGGGGTGCACCAGCAGGAGATCAAGAATGCTTCGGGGCGATTCAAGGTACGCGAACTTCCAGCGAACCGGTTCCAGTTCGAGGGACACCGGCGTCGTCGACGGCGGGCGGCCCTCATTAGTTGCAGCGGCCCCGTAAGTGCCCGGCGCTCCCCCTCTCAATCACCAACTGGGACCGCCAGCGGACCACGTGTCCGGACCGGTCACGACGCAGAGCCGGTAAACGGCCGCTCTTCGAGCTGGTCGCCGCTGGCCGTGCAGAACAGCCACCCCGTGGTGTACGAACTCCTCGGCCCCGACAGGCTTAGGCCGGGCCACTCGAAGTCCGGCTTGGGCTAAGGCTGTTGCGGGCCGAGGCGGCACTGGGTGCCTGAGTGTGACGTGGCGCCCGCCCGCTGCTCGTGGTGGCGCGGGGAAACCGAGGTGCGCCGAGCCGGGGACGTCGGCAGGATGAGGGGCGTGAGCGAGCTGCCGAGTGACGCCGTCCCGCCTCCCGCCGTGCTCGACGCCTTCGGCGTCACGGGCTCGGCCGTCCCGCTCGCCGGTGGGCAGGGACGCAGCGTTCTCGTCGGCGGGTACGTGTTCAAGCCCGCGGAGGGCGCAAACGACGAGGTCGAGTGGGCGACCGCGCTGTTCGAGAGTCTGGCGCGGGACGGCGGGTTCCGCGTTCCGCCGCCGCTGCGGGCCGCCGACGGCCGCTGCGTCGTGGACGGCTGGATGGCCAGTGGGTTCGTGCTGGGCAGGGCCGGGCCGCAGGGCCGCTGGGGCGATGTACTCGACGCGGGCCGCGCCTTCCACGCCGCGCTGCGCGGGATGCCCAGGCCGGACTTCCTCGACCGGCGGTCGCATCCCTGGGCGGTGGCCGACCGGGTGGCGTGGGGCGAGCTGGAGGCCGAAGTGGTCGACGACCTCGCAGCACCGTTGTCGACCCTGCTGGACCTGAGGCACCCGGTAAACCAGGCGGCAGCCCAGCTCGTCCACGGGGACCTCACCGGCAACGTCCTGCTCGCGCCGGGCCGGGCGCCCGCGGTCATCGACTTCTCCCCGTACTGGCGACCCCCGCTGTTCGCCGAGGCCGTCGTGATCGCGGACGGCCTGCTGTGGTTCGGCCTGCCATACGGCCTCCTGGCCGCCCACGAGCACCCCGACTGGCCGCAGATGCTGGTGCGCGCGCTCATCTTCCGCCTCGTCGCGCACAGCGAGAGCGTGCGGCCGCGGGCGCAGGCCGCGCCGGGTGAGGCGGAACGCTTCGTGCGGGCCGCTGACGCGGTGGCACGAGTCGTCCTCCGGCGTCACGGGGCAGGAGGGAGCTGAGCGAGCGGGTCCTGAGCACATCAGCTGTGGGCTCAAGGCCGCGCCGCAGTGGTGGCAGGGCGCGCGGCCAGCTCAGCCGGCAGAGCCGAAGAGGCCCGCCCCGGCACTCTGAACGAGGCGGGACCAGCCATGACCGCCCCTCATGAACGGCCAGGTGTCACGGTCTTTGCTGAAGCGCACGGCTACGCTTCCCTCCCCCAGGAGCACCCCCTCCACACACGCCCCGTTGCCTTTGGGCTCCTGGACCGTGAACCAGTTGAGACCTTGCCGGTGCTCAGGGCACTCACTCATCCCAAGTCCTCAGCGGCACGCAGGAAAACACAGGCAAGCTCAAGCGGATCGGGGCGGTGTCCTCCCTGCCGCCGCATGCGCGTGCAATGCGACGCGTGATGGTTCAGGCCACCGATGCGCACGTAGGACTTGCAGGCCTCAAAAGATCGGGCATGGGTCAGCGCCGCATTTCGGGGAACGAGGACACAATCGCCGCGTGCGGTGACGGCTCGCTTCGCTCTTCTCGTACCCCAGTGACAACGAGGCCGGCCCGCACCATAGTCACCCCTAACACCATTGCGGCTAGCGAGGGTTGAGGACGCGCTCCATCTGCGTACGGGGCGGGATACCGGCATGGCGGGCCCGGTGGGAGGAGTGGGAGTGTGACCGACTCGCTGCTGCATCCCGGAGCGCACGCTGGCGCACTGTGCCCCGCGGCGACCGCGACGGCATTCGGGCGGAAGAGGCATCCATCAGGAGCTTCGCCTTTCTGCAGGTCCATCCAAATCGCACTCACTGAACAGAGGTTGGAAATCGGACAGCATCACCACGGCACATCTCAGGAGGACTCGTGCACGCACGCGCTACCACCGGCCTCCTCGCCGTTGGACTTCTGCTCCACACCGTCACCGGATGCAGTACCAGCACGCCCACACCCACTGCAACGCACATGAACAGCAGGAAGCCCGCAGCCTCGACAACAGCCACGGATCAGCTCACCGGCACCCGCAAACTCGGCACGGGAAGCCACTGGAGCGACACCGACATCGACGGCAGCCCCATCGGCGGCACCTTCACCGCGCTCTCGTACACCCAGCCCGCCAGACTCGACCTTCCCAATGAGGCCACCGACTTCAAGAACCCCACGTGGGCAATCCTCGAAGTACGGGTCTGCGCCGACGTCAGCAGCACACCGATCCTCGCTGCCCAGACCCCGTGGGCACTTGAATTCCCCGACGGCTCACGCCTCAACGCCCCGCTACTGTCCGGCAGCGGCGTACCCCAGCCTGAGTTCCCCACTGGTGACGGCATTCCAGTCACGGCCGGCACCTGTCTGGCAGGCAAGATCACCTTCTCCTTGGAGCACGGCACGCGCCCCAGCACGGTCGTGTACACACACGCAGGTCATGATCCCATCGAGTGGGCAGTGCCCAAGGTTTAAGGAGGTTGCGCCCATGGGCGTGACGCACCTCGCGGGCTTCTGTCGAAAGCAGTTCCGCGCGCCACGCCTGCCGGCCGTCCGGCAAGGTGCCGTCTCTGCGGGGAGTCAGTTCCTGCAGGTTCCGACGTCTGCCCAGCCCGGCTTGAACTTCTTGGGCCAGTGCGCCAAGTCGTACAGGTTTCCGTCGGCCTTGACCGCCTTGACAGTGCGGCCCTGGAACACGGCCGGATAGCGGTTCACCGTGCCGTCGCCCCCGTTCTGGAACACAGAGAGTTCGGCGCGTCCGTCGTGATCGCCGTCGGAGGAGCGCAGCCCGTGGACGAACTGGCCTGAGGCCAATGTGATCTGGCTGGTGGCCTTCCCGTCAAGGTGTTTGCCAAGCGGTCCCCAGATGACCTGGTGCACCCTTCCGGCGTCCGGGGCCGGGTCATCGACCGTGTCCGGTGTGCCCGCCGCGATGGCCATGTCGAGATGTCCGTCCCCGTCGAAGTCGCCGAACGTCGAGACGGCCTCAAGCCCGGAGCCTTTCGGCGCGGCTCTGGCGCCCGGTGTGATGCCCGTTCCGTCGGCGAACGTGACGCTGGTCCTGTCGCTACGACGGTTGGGATCACTGACGGTGTCGGCCATGCCGTCCCCATCGACATCGGTGTGCAAGAGGGTGCCGTGCAGGGTCGCGCATGGATGCTCAACGGCTGTCGCGTAATCGTGCCCATCAGCGCGTTCCTCGCCGCCGCACCCGCTCAGGGCTCCGGCCGCAGCGATCCCCAGTGCGCCTGCTGCGAATGTCCGGCGTATGCGCGCTGCCATGCCGACCGCACCGTCCTTTCGTGATGTTGCTTCCGCTACCGCGCCTGCCCGGCCCCGCCGGGTTCCACTCGCTCCACAACGAGCCTCCCCCGACAGGCACCGACGGGCGCCGCCCACGCGTTGCACACCGATGATCCGCACACGGGCAACAGATGTACGGGTCCGACGAGGCGGGGGCGCACCGAGGTCATCCGACGGCTCGGTCCAGCGCGACCGGCCAGACCTTCAGGACGCACTGGCCGCAACGCGCCGGTCCTCTCTCCTCACCCACACCACGTAGCAGGCGACCCCGGCGACCAATCCTGCGCCCCCGTACCCGACCACCATGCGGGACCGGGGCGGCGGCACACGATGCGCGTCCCCGGCCCGTGCAACCCACACCCGGTCACCGGTGATATCGCTGGTCCCGACGCCTTCCTCGTCCCACACCCCGTCCGCCGGCTCGCCCTCGATCGGGCCCCGCCTCGTGCGGCCTGCGGGGCTCTTCCAGGCAAAGTCGCCCTCTTCCTTGCCGTCGGTGACCGTTGCCCAATAGCCCTGCACGTACTCGCGGTTGGCGACCAGCGCAAGCCGCAGCGGCACTACAAAGGCTGCTGCGGCACACGACACCAGAACGACCCAGAAGATGCGTCTCACGGTCAAGCAGATCGGAATCCGTCAATGATGGCATCGGCATGGAATGCCTCCGGAGGCTCCGCGAAGAAGGGCGCCATGGCGCTGGAGAACTTCACGAACGCCTCGGTCTGGGCGAAGACCTCGGTGTGGTACTCCACCGACTCCCACTGCACGCACAGCAGAATGACTCCCTCCTTGTCGATGGCCCGGAACAGCTTGGCGTCGAGGCAGCCCTTCTCCTCGTCGAGGAGTGGCAGGTGCGATCGGACAACCGCCTCAAACTCTTCCTGCCTACCCTCGGGCACCACGATCCGAACGATCTCCCAGACAGCCATACGTTCTCCTTCCGACTCGATCTCTGCTCGCGTTCAGATGTTCAGCGCGTCACGGCCGGGAAGCGGCGTTGCCGTGAAGATGTGCGCGGGGTCGTAGAACTCCTTGGCCTTGGCGAGGCGTTCGGAATGGGCACCGTAGGCGTGTGCGATCTGTTCCTTCTGGTCCGACAGCAGGAAGTTGGGGTAGCCCCCTGGCAGAGAGACGGCTGCGAGGGCGTTGCTGACATCGTCGGCCCAGCCTGTGTACGCGGCTGACTCCTCATCGGGCAAGCGGCCCGCCGAGATCTCGACGGCTACATGGCTGGCGCGCAGGCCGAAGGCGCTGTCGTCAGCGCCCGCACGCGTGGCGGCGCCGTGGAATTGTCGTAGTCCGATCCCCGCACCTGGTCCGGGGCGGGTGTCCGCCCAGCCTGTCAGGAGGTCGATCACCCCGGTGGAGAGTTCGGCGACGTTGCGGGTTCGCAGATCCCAGTGCATGCCCTGGGGCACACTCTGGTCGAACTGTCCCCACAGGTCTTTCTGGGTGGTCGCCCCGACGCTGGTGGTGATCGGCGTACCGAGGCTCATGACTTTTGCGATGGCGGCATCGGCCTGGCGTGGGTCACCGGACCAGACCGGCACGACGACCAGGCACGGCCCGATTCCGGGGGCGACGGTCATCTCCAGCAGGAGAGTGAGTCCGTCGGGCGCGTCAGCGATGAGTTCCGCGAAACGGGACAGCACCGTCGACGCCTCCTTCCAGGCAAACACTGCCATGCCGCCGACAAGCCCGCGATCGGGATGGAGACGAACCCGCATGGAGGTGACCACGCCGAAGTTTCCGCCGCCGCCACGAAGGGCCCAGAGCAGTTCGGGGTCGTCCTCCGTCGACACGAGCCGGCCGTCGGCGAGTACGACGTCCGCTCCGAGAAGGTTGTCGGCGGCCAGCCCGGCCGTACCGAGCAAGGGACCGTAGCCTCCGCCCAGGGAGAGTCCGGCCATTCCCACGGCCCCGGCGGTTCCCACAGCGACATTCATGGCGTGCGGAGCTGCCGCCGCTATGACGTCACCGGCACGCCCTCCTCCCCCGACGACAGCCATGTCTCCCTCCACCCGCACGTCACGCATACCGGCCAGATCGATCACCAATCCGCCGCGCAGCGCACGGCCGGCCCAGTCGTGTCCTCCTCCGCGTACGGACACGCCTACGCCTGACTCCCTCGCGGAAGTCACAGCGGCCGCGACCTCCGCACCGGTGTGGGGCCGCACGACCAGGGCCGGTCGGGAAGTCACCGCACCGTTCCACAGTGTGGTCGTCTCGGCATAGGACGGATCACCGGGACGGAAAAGGCGGTCGGCCTTCAACCGCTCGCCCAGACGGCGGGCGAGTTCATCGATCGGTTGCGCGGACGTCATAGTCCTCCTTCGACATTGCCCGGTGGTCCAACTGACCACGTTGTTAATTGCGACTCAAGGCCAGGAAGGCCGGGGAACCGGGATTCGATGTTCGGGGCAGCACCGGCCGGGATCTTCGCCGGATGCCGGTCCTAAGCGGCCGCCGGTTCGAACGCCACATCCAGGTAGTCGAACCCACGCAGGCCGTTGTTGATCACGGGCCTGGACTCAAGGATCTCGAAGCGGCCGACCCGGTCGGCGAGCCGCTCCAGGAGCGAGCTCATCTCCAGCCTGGCGAGGTGCATCCCGACACACACATGCTCGCCCCGCCCGAACGCGAGATGGTCCGAGGGACGACGAGTGATGTCGAAGCGCGTCGGATCCGGATAGTGGCGGTCGTCGCGATTGGCGGAGGCGTAGAGCAGCGCGACGCGGGAGCCGGCGGACAGTTCGACACCCCCGATCTCATGGTCCTCGGTGAGCAACCGGCTGAACTGGGGCACCGGTGATTCAAAGCGCAGCGACTCGTTGATCGCGTGCGGAATCAGCGATCGGTCCTCGCGCAGCAGGTCCCACTGATCGGGGTTCCGGGCGAACAGGGCGACTGTGTTGGCGATGGCGAGAATCGTCGTGTCCAGACTCGGAGTGACGTAATCGAGCATCATCATCGGACACTTGTCGGGCGCGATCTCGCCGCGGTCGGCGGCCTCGTAGAGCTGCGCGGCCCAGCCTTCGGGGTGGATCTTCCCGGGCACGGCGTCGTTCATGGCAAACGACAGGAACTCGCCGACAGCAGGCCCCGCCGCGGCGGCACGCTCGTCGGCGGGGCCCTGGGTGTTCCAGATCGCGGCGGCCCACTCAAGCATCCTCTCCCGCCCCTGTTCCGGAAGACCGACCAGATCCGACACCACGGTCATGGGGAGGTACTCCGCCAGCTCGGTGACGACCTCGCACCGGCCCCGGCCGACCACACGCTCGACGACCTTGCCTGCCTCGGTCTCGATGCGCGGAGTCACCTCACGCATCCGGTCTGCCCGCAGCGGACGCCCCAACACCGTGCGCATTTCCGTGTGTTCGGGCGGATCACTGCACAGCGTGATCCCTTCCAGCTGTGCGTTCACCTCCCGGTCCACGAACACACCGTGTGCTGACGAGAACGTCTGCCAGTCCATCAGCGCGGCGCGCACCTCGTCATAGCGGGGCAGCGCGTACATGTCGTAGCGGGACAGGTGCACCACGGGTCCAAGTGCCCGCAGCTCGTCATAGATTGCGTAGGGGTCGATGCGCGCGGACTCGGTGTAGAGATCGACGTCGCTGACAGGTATGCCGGGCAACAATCCTCCAGAGGACGGTGCAACGGGGTACCGCTCGGACACAGTCACTGGTGCCCAAAAGCGCCAAGAGCGAACGAACCTCGCCACGACTGATCCACCGGCCGTGCCCGAGAGTGACGGCGCAAGCAGTCGCCAGGTCCGTCGGAGGCTCGATCTCCCACCACAGTGGCCTTCGACGATGGCTCAGTTGTGGTTCTCGTCGATGGTGACGGCGACGCCGCGTTCGACCTTGACGACGACGTCGACGCTCTTCTCGGCGGCGGCCTCGAGCTCGTCCTCGGTGCACCGTTTGATCTGTTCACGGTCGCCGCAGATCAGGCCCGCCCCGTTGATGACGGTGGCGGTGGAGGTGACGAACGCCCGCTCGCCCTCGTCGTTCACGACGGAGTACTTCCCCGGAGCCAGATACGCGAGCTTGCCGCTCCACAGGCCCGATGTCTTGTCATTGTTGCCGGAGTGATCCTCTATGACACTGACAGCGATGCCGTTCTTGAGCTTGACCGTGGCGGAGACTCCGTCCTTGGCGGCGGCCTCAAGGTCGTCCTCGCTGCAGGGCGTGGCCGCCTGGCCGGACGCGTCCCCGCAGATCTTCCCGGCCCCCTGGATGTTGGTGTCGGTGGAGGTGAAGAACTGCTGCTCGGTGTCCTTCAGATCGGAGACGGTGAACTTGCCGGGGGCGAGATAGGAAACCGTGCCGAACCAGGTACCGGTCACCTTCTTGCCGTCGGACATGTTCCCGGTGGCGCTGTCGGTCTGTTCTTCATCACCGCCGGAAGCCTTGTCGTCGCTGCCGGAGATTTCCCTCGTTGCCGAGGCCGAGGAGCTGGGGGTGTTCGCCTTCTCACCCTCGGCGTCTCCGTCCTGACAGGCGGTGAGAACGGCCGTTGTCGCAATAAGGGCGGCGGCCAGGACGGTCTTGCGATGGGTGCGAAGCATGTGGGGGCTCCCCGTGGGTGTCACTGATGTAGGTCGGCCGACTCATTTCGCGACTCGGCCGGACACTCGGTCGATCACCACCCTGCCCGCCTACGGTGATCGTGAAGAAGGGCAGTTACAAGGTGATGACACCCCTGCCGAGCGCGCGGGACACACGGGCACAAGAAGGTCACAACCTTCGGCGTCCGGGCACATCTTCTGTCGGAACTCCCGGTGCCGGGGCGAAGGCAGGACCGCACATCTCGTCAGTTTCCGGCCTTCGCGTCTCGGGGTGGACCGCGCCTGCGCGAAAGAACGCGACGGTGTCCGCGGGCGAGGCAGGAGGCGTGACGTTCTGCGCGCGTGCGCCCGGCTCACTGCTCGCCTTCACGGCAGGCGCGTCGATGTCGTACGGACGCGAACGTATCTCGCCTCGTCGGCGCCCTGACCACCGGAGAGCCGATGCAGTGAGCCGCACACGACCGCACTCGACCCCACGCCAGACACTCCCCCGCCACCGTCGACAGGCTGCACCCCACTTCACCATCACCGGCGCGAACGCATCCCCTCGCCGCGTCCCTGGTACACCGACTGGCTGGAGGAGGCCGAGCGCACAGCCGCATCGGTACCAGGAACGTCATGAGTGCAGGGCGCGGGGGCGGACCGCATCACAACAGTGCAGCGATGCCTTCCCCGTTCTCCGGCAGCCCTGCTGCGCGGAACCACGACCAGTTGCCGCGAATGCTGCCCGTCGCATCGTCGGTGTCCACGAACGCCTGCAGGAGGGCCCGTTGGTCGGAGGTGAGCGAGTGGGCAGGGTCGTAGCCACCGGGAAAGGCTGCGAACAGGATCGGCCCGCGCTCATTGTCGACGACGGAACTGTGGCCGGCTGCCACGATGGCGATCGCCACCGGTGCCACCTCTTGGAACGATGCAGCCAGGTCGAGTGCAGAACGCAGAACCGTGAACCGGAACCACCCGTCGACCCCGCACAGTGGCTCGGGGAACCAGCCGTCCGTCGCGCGTGAGTCCCGCAGCGCATCGAGGAGCACAGCGAGAGCGCGCGGCCGATCGACCCGGACGGGACCGAGCGCGGCGCAGACCCGCACGGCCGGGTCGGTGTCGACGAGCAAGTCGGAGGTGTCCATTCCCCAAAGACTCAGCGCCCGCGCTCCGGCGGCTCGCTCCCGCCGGCCGGTCATGGTGCTCAATCGGGCCCGCAGCAACGCGGCTGCGCGTGGTGCCCGGTGGGCGAGCTCCGGAGCGAATAGGAGCGGTACTGCGGCGCCGAGCGCGGTCTCCCAGATGTGGGGGTCCGTGGAGGAGAGGAACGGTTCGACGGCGTCGTACAGGACGGGCCGGATACCCCGGCACGCTTGCACTGCAGCGAGCCCTTCGGGGTCGCGCTCGCCTCGCCACTCCTCGTGCCAGGGCTGCCATTCCCAGTTGGCTCGGTCACGCGACGGGTCCTCCCCATGGGCGGCCGACTCGGCCACTTGCCCCAGCCAGCTGAGCAGGGCGGCCAGCAGGCTGCGTGGTGGACCGTCGTCCCAGGGGAAGTGCCCCTCGTGCTCGGCGAGACCCATGGGATGGTCGAGGATCGCCGCGACGAACAGCGCCGCGGGTGCAGTGACCGTGTACAGCGAGCCCTGATGCAGCACGCCTGTGTCCAATGCGGCCAGCGCCGCGGACCGGGCCTCGGGATCTTCGTCCACGAGGGAGCACAGGGAGGCTGGTATGTCCTCGCCGGAGCCGTAAGCGTGCCGGTGAGAAGCCCAGTCCGTCTCCACCAACAGTTTCCGAGCCGGTGTTGGCAGCCCGCTCAGGACGCGTGTCATGCGGGCACTCTCGCTATCTGTCATGCACGCACCCTGCCAGCACCCACGGACAATGCCTCGGCTGCCGGCCACAGGCGCCGCCTCTTCAGACCTTCGGGACGGCCCACTCGATCGGGTCTCGGCCCATGGGCGCGTAGATGACTGTGGCCGGCCGGGTTCCGTGTTCCAGCGAGAAAGTGATCTTTCCGCGCAGGCAGGTACCGGCCCTGACCAGGGCGCCGTTGCCGGTGGGATACTCGGGCTTGGGAACGCCGCTGCCGGAGAGGCTCGGGGCATCCAACCGGGTGTCGTCGGCGAAGCCGAGGGCCCACGGGTCCTGGGCGACCAGCACGGACGTGCTGCTGTCGTCAGCGCACACCTTGACTTCAAGTACGGCCCATGTGGGGTTCTTGAAGTCAGCCGCCTCGTTGGGGAGGTCCACCCCCGTGGCGGGCTGTATGTAGCTGAGGGCTGTCGTGGTGCCGCTGATGTGGCTGCCGTCGTTGTCGGTGTCGCTCCAGTGCGTGCCGGCGCGGAGCTTGAGCGGTGCGTCGCTCTTGGGCTTCGTCGCAGGAGACTTGGCGGCCGAGGGCGTGGTCTCTCGGTCGCCAGGCTTGTCCGACGCCTCGGGGACGTTGCTGTTGCAGCCGGTAAGGCCGAGGATCAGTCCGGCAGCGATCAAGCTGACGGTGGCGCGCGTACGCATGGTCGCCCTTCTGGGATGTGCTGTGCTGACGATGCATCATCCGGTACAGGTGAGGGCTGCGGAGACGATGTGACACTGCTGTGACGTGACGAGGGTGCGGGTGGGGCGCCGCCTCTCCTGCCAACGAAACCGACCACAGGTCCCGGAGAGTGCCGCCCTCACGGACGCGGACCGTGCTGGCGTAGCCCGAGTCCAGTTTGATCTCCTGTACCGCTGTACCGCTCGTTTCCATCCGAGCTTCTCGGGACCCACCTGCATCCTTGGGACATCCGTAAGAGAACCGGGGGCACGAGTGCCCAGAGAAGGACGAGACTGGCGTCGAGCACAACGAAGAGATCCTGGACAGCTTCGTCGGCGTCGATCCGGCCACTGTCGGCACGCTGTAAGTCGTGCCCGCACCGGTGGGCAAGCCCGGGACGGCGCTGCAGCCACGGCCGCTGTGCCTGTGCGGGACGGCGACAGCGCAGACTGGCTGCCCCGAAGTGAGATCCAGCAATTGCTCTCCTCCGGCGTCCGCGCCTCCGGCTTGCCCCCCCCCGAGGCGCTAACCGACCTCGTCCGTCAGGCCATGTCCGAAGCCAAGCCCGACACAAGACTGCCGGTCGGGCAGGGCTGCAGTCCCAACCGCAGGACCGCCCGCGTCGTGGCCGTCCTCATCGTGGAGCGTCAGCGTTGATGCATCTCATCGCTGTTCCAGGGCGAGGACGGATCGGCAGCGGCCGTCATCCGGCAACGAGCGATCTCACGACCATGCAAGTCGGCCTTCGGTGAACCGACAGACCGGCCAGCGTCCGTCGGCGATCCTCGTCAGCATCTCCTCCACGGAGTCGAAGTACCGGGCCATCGATTCGAACTGGCCCGTGACAGTGGGCTCCCCTACGAACCATCTGCCGACGCGCCCGTCCCGCACATCGACGAACTTTCCCGTCCAGCCGTCCTGGTCCGACAGGAACGGGATCCACTCATTACGCCAGAACGGGTATTCCGGCTGATCCGGAGGGTCGAATCCACCGGGCCTGGAGCGGTTCGCGTACAGCCTCTCCATCGCCCGGATGCCCAGAAAGAAGCTTCCCTCGTCGGGGAACCCGTCGAAGCCGCAGCACATCACGTCATCGTCGACGTCTTCCTCCGGCAGATCCAGATTGTTCTGCAACAGCCACGTCCGCAGGTCCCCGTGAAGGGAGATCCCCATCCGTTCCTCAGCTGCCGCGAGCGTCTGCTCCGTAGCCGGCCCCGGCAGATCGGCGTGATCGGCCGGCGCGTGCTCCCGTAGAAGACTCATCACACGCGACCAGCTCTCAGCCACACTCATCGCCCTCTGCCTCTCTACAGGGGTTTCTCCGTCCGGCCACGCCACTGCGGAGGTGGGGAAGCAGCCGCCGGACAGCCTCGCAGGGATGATACTTCGAGCGTACGTTCCCCTCCGCTCCGAGATCCTCTTCCGCCCTGGAACGCAAGGCCGCCCGCGAGCTGCGGCAAGCCCGCCCGGTCGTGCTCGCGCGACAACGGTTCATCTTCGGCCGCGTCCTGGAAGAGCAGTCGCCCCGCCCCGGTCGCGACGGCTTCGACGGCTTCGACGGCTTCGACGGCTTCGACGGCTTCGACGGCAAAGCCTTCGCCGCACAACACCCCACCATCCGTGGGAATCGCCGACTACTTTCAAGACGGCCGTACCGTCCACGACCTCTTCCGAGACAGCGCCGAAGTGATCTTCGCTCAACCCAACTATGCCTGCACGGAACCTGTTTAGCGTCCGAAGGGCCTCGAATGCGAGGCACAGCCTGGGCCTCAGGCAGGCTGGTAGGCGCCGCCGCGCTGGCCGATCAGGACGGCCATCCGGTTGGTTGCGTTCATCAGGGAGATCAACATCACCAGATCGGCCAACTGGTCCTCGTCGAAGTGGGCGGCTGCCTCGGCCCAGGCCTCGTCGGTGACACCGCCGGAGGAGTCGGCGATGCGGCTGCCCTGCTCGGCCAGCTCCAGCGCGGCACGTTCGGCCGGATTGAACACCGTGGACTCGCGCCAAGCGGCCACCAGGTAGATGCGGGTCGCCTCCTCCCCGGCGGTTGCCGCGTTCTTGCTCCATACGTCGGTGGCGTACCCGTCGGCGTTGATCTGGCTGACGCGCAACAACACCAGCCGCTGTGTGCCGGCCGGCAGTGTCGATTCCTTGAGGATGGTCTGGCTTGCGGCGCCGAAATGCCGGGCGGCCCGGGCTGCGGTCGTTGCCGGGTTGCCGAGCAGGTTCAGTCGTGCGGTCATGGCGGGCTCCTTCATACGGTGGTGGCCGGTCGGTCGTGCATAAGACACCGGCCAACGCTGCAATGTGACAGCTGAGTTGACGGGCATCGCCCCGCGCACCTACGAGTTGTGGCCTCACCCATAGAGCCGCCGTCGGCCCCAGAAGGTTGACCGCCCGAGTACAGCACGGCGTGGATCATGAGCTCGTAACACGATCATGCGATCTTCGGCCTCGAGGAGATCCCTGCGGCCGGCACGGACGAGGACGGAGCACCTCATCGTGTGGCTCCCGCATACGGCGCCACTGTCATCAGCCCACCCGAAGGCACGTCCCAGGTGCTGTGCTGAGCGGCGGAGGAGTTCGTTGCCCAATGCGGGCCGGACTGGGCGGCGCCGGAGGTTCTCCTGCAGTGGCTCAGGATCGAGGCCGACGATGAGACTTGGCTGGGGGTGGAGAGCTGCAGCCTGGAACGCATCTCCGACGATCGGATTCGCCTGAAGGCCCATTACAACCAGTGGGACGAGCTGCTCGTGCCCAAGGCGGATGTTCGGCGCATGCAGATCGACATGATGTATTTCCTCACCAGGGAGGCCCGTCATCCCCTGCCGAACTGGCGGATCCGGCGGCTCGGGGAACGGGACTGGACGCAGAAGCGCACCTCGAAGTAGCTGGATGATGGCTTTCGGCCTTGTACTGGTGTTGGTGTACTCCGTGGCTACGCAGTTGCCCCCATAGAAGGCCTTGCCAAGCAGGGTTGCAGGGCCGACCGCGCCCGGTCCGAAGCGGCGGTTGGCGCCGACGAGTGCCTGCTCCGCGCGCAGTCTCGCCTCGCGGACCGGGTCGAGGGTGCTCTGCTGTGGAGCGGCGGCGGTCGGCACCAGGTCCTCGCCGCGCACGCTCGTGCCGGCCAGCCGCCGGGACTTCTCCCAGGTCGTCCCGCCCGCGAAGGCCAGATGCAAGCACACGGCTCGCGCTGCTTGACCACGCTCGCACAGCACCGCGCCGTGATGCCCCACCGACGCCCCAGGGGCGATGAGTTGCCCGCCTGGAAGCAGGCCGACGACAGCTCTGGGCTGTTGGGTGAACGGCCGTACCTGTTGACACGTTGGCGGAGTGTCAGTGGGCACGTGACGCGTCCGGGCCCATTCCGTCCTGGGCCCGGTCCGTTGGATTTCGCCAACCGTTCGCAGGCTGTCCCCCTGGGTGGAGGAGTTCCGTTCGGTGCGGGGCGGGACCGTCGGCCCTGCCCACCTTGCCCCCGACAACTTCAGGATGGACACCAGTGACCGCATCGCCCGTTCGCCGTCGGCGTCGTGCTCTTTCCCGTCTCCTCGTCGCAGCACCGCTCATCGCCGCGGGCGCGCTCACCGGTGTCCCCGCGGCCCACGCGGCCGCGGCGGACGACGTCCGGGTCAACGAGGTCGTCACCACCGGAGACGTCAACGACTCGATCGAGCTGTACAACAAGGGCGCCGCCACAGTGGACGTCTCGGGCTGGATCCTCAAGGACGACGACAAGAGCCACTCGTACAAGATCGCTTCGGGAACCACGCTGGCCCCGGGCGCGTTCCGGGCGTTCGACGTCAGCGGCAAATTCGGCCTCGGCTCGAAGGATGAGGCTCGTCTCTACCTCGCCGACGGCACGACGCTGGTCGACAGCTTCTCCTGGAGCGACCACTCCGACGCCTCGTGGTCGCGCTGCGCGGACGGCACCGGTGCCTTCAAGCAGGTGGCCACGCTGACCCTGGGCAGCGCCAACAGCTGCGGAACCGGTGGTGGTGGCGGTGGCTCGACGTCGCCCGTGGCGTGGCCCGGCGGCAGCAGTGTGACGACCGCGGACGGTTCCAAGGTCTTCGGCGAGGACCTCAGCGGCCTCTACCAGGAGGGCAACGTCCTGTGGGGCGCGCAGAACAGCGGGAAGCTGTGGCGTCTGGTCCGTGACGGCTCCGCCAACTGGAAGCCCGACACGGCAGGCAGCTGGTCCTCCGGCAAGACCCTGCGCTTCCCCGGCGGGTCGGGCAGCCCCGACAGTGAGGGCGTCACCCTGACCGGCGCCGGTTCGGCCGGCGGAGCATTCGTCGCCAGCGAGCGCAACGGCGACGCCTCCGGCACCAGCCGGCTGTCGGTCCTCAAGTACGACGTCAGCGGCTCCGGTTCGTCACTGACCGCCGCCAAGGAGTGGAACCTCACCTCCGATCTGCCCTCGACCGGCTCCAACCTCGGACTCGAGGGGATCACCTGGATCCCGGACACCGCGCTGACCAGCGGCGGGTTCAAGGACGCCTCGACCGGCGCGGCCTACGACCCGGCCCGCTACGCCGCGCACAACAGCGGCGTGTTCTTCGTCGGCGTCGAGGGCACCGGCATGATCTACGGCTACGTTCTGGCCGACTCCGGCACCTTCACCCGCGTGGCCTCGTTCAGCAGCGGCATGTCGGGGGTGATGGAACTGCAGTGGGAGCCCCAGGCTTCACGGCTGTGGGCAGTGTGTGACGACACCTGCGACGGCCAGCACCGCACCCTGAAGATCAACGCCAGCGGCGCCTTCACCACCACCGCCGTCTACAACCGCCCGACCGGTATGCCGAACTACAACAATGAGGGCTTCTCCGTCGCCGGCGCCGACGAGTGCGTGTCCGGATCCAAGCCGGTCTACTGGTCCGACGACTCCAACGACGGCGGCCACGCCCTGCGCCGGGGCACCATCACCTGCTGAACCGCTGATAAGACATGTGAGGTGACCAAGCCCCGGACCGGTGAACGGTCCGGGGCTTCGCCCTGTTGCCGCCCTCGGCGTCCACGGCGTCCACGGCTCGCTGGGCCGCGGTCGAGGCGACAGCAGAAGGGCGGCTGACCGCGAGTCCCGCAGGTGCCATCACGAGCAGGAACAGGACCTGGAACGGCACGCCACAAGCCACGTTCGCGAGACGCCGAGTTTGGGGAGCTGGGAGGCCACCATGGTCAGGAGGCCCGCGGCCAGCAGCGGGACCATGGTGGCCTCATCGCGTCGGCGACCTTGCGCCCGGCACGGTGGCGGGCGGGCCACGCCTGAGCGAGCCGGGCCAGGCCAGGCCGGGCCAGGGCGAGCACGCACCAAGCGCGCGGGCATGGGCATCAGGGCCTCGGCCCACCGAGGCTCACGTTCTTGGTCTCCACAACATGATGAGCGACGACACCGAGAGTCTGCCCCTGCCTGTGACTCATCTCCTGGAGGTGCGCGAGGGCCTCGGGGATTGCACAGCCCAGTTTCGCGGAAACGACGCCGGTTGCCTGATCAACCATGGCGTTCAACTCGGCATCGGGACGCGTCCCCCGACCGGAGGGACAGGAGACATCGGTCAGCTCAGAGCACCGCCGACACATGTCCTGCGCGATGAGCCTCATCTCCACAGCCAGAGACCGCATTTCGCGATCCCTGACCCGCAGATCCGCTACCCAGGTTCGCATCTCGATGATTCGCGCTCTGACGGGTTCCGAGTCCTGCTGGGCCCGCTCGCTTGAGAGAGGCTGAGTCGGATCAACGGCATCATCCACGCTCTTCCTCCCACAACCAGCAGACGGACGAGTCCACAAACCAGTGTTCCCTGGCGCGAGCGGAAGTTCCACAGGGCTGCACACATCAGGAGGCACCCGCGCCCCTCCCGTGCCCGATAGCGCGGGAACTCCACAGGTTCCAGATGCTGGCGATACCCCTACGGCGTGCCGGATGCATGAGGTCACATGCCGGCAAGCCGGTTGATGTCACGGCTGGTCAGGATGGCGGGTTCCGTGTTCTCGGGATGGTCGAGGGCGATCGCCGCGCGCCCGATGGCCTCGGTCGACGTGGCCCAGTCGGGAAATACCCGGCGCAGCACCGGGAAGAGTGGACTGGTCAGCGTGTAGAACGCCTGTGCCGAAGCAGAGGAGGCGCGGGCGCCGTTGAGGGGACGGATGTAGCCGGGCCGGAGGATGTGGGTGCGCATCGGAAGGGCCAGGAGTGCGTTTTCGGCCGCGCCCTTGACGCGCGCCCACATCACTGAGCTTTTCCCTGTGCTGTCGGCGCTGCGTCCGGAGACGTAGATGAAGGCCGGCCTGTTGCCCGCTTCCAGGAGGATGTGCGCTGCCGCGAGGGCGTAGTCGCGGGTCACACGTGTGTAGTCCGCTTCCGTGACACCTGCGGACGAGGTGCCGATCGCGTAGTGACAGGCGTCGACCTCCTGGAGTTCTTCACGGAGTGGGGTCAGGTCGGTGAAGTCCTGGTGGAGCAGTACACGGACCTTGGGGTGGGTCAGAGCAGGCTTGCGGCGGGCGACGACGGTGACGGCGTCGACGCTGTCGTCAGCGATGCAGGCATGGAGCATGCCGTGGCCGACCATGCCGGTGGCGCCGAGCATGAGTACGTGCACTGGGCGCTTCCCTCATCCATGGGTGGGTACGACGGTGGGGCCAGGCCGGGCCGGCACTCTGCGCCTTCTATGCGGCGCCGTGGGCGAGCAGGCTGCGGGCGCAGTCGACCACGCTCTCGCGGGCCGGGCGCGGTGTCCAGTCGAGGACGGTGCGCGCTTTGGCCGTGCTGTGCCGGTTGCGGCGCCCGAGCGCGGGGGCGATCTCACCCATCGCGGGGTTGGCGCGGACGACGTCGTCGGGGATCTCCTGGTCGGAGACCCGTAGGCCGTCCTCTCCGAGCTCCTCCTTGAGGGCGCGGGCCATGTCCCGCATCCAGGTGAACTCGCCCGTGGCGAGGAAGCGTTCGCCCGCGGCCCGGGGTGAGGTCAGGGCGCGGATGTGGATGTCGGCGAGGTCGCGGACGTCCACGATCTCCAGGCCGATGCGGGGTACGCCGCTCATGGTGCCGGTGAGCATCTGCTGGACGAGTCCGACGGAGCCGATGGTGCTGGTGGCCAGGATCGGGCCGAAGACGGCGCCGGGCAGGATGGTGGCGAGTTCGGTGGGGCCGTCGTAGGTGGCCATGTAGTCCCAGGCGGCGCGCTCGGCGAGCGTCTTGGAGCGGCGGTAGGGGATCAGGGTCGGGTCGTCGGGGTCGGTCCACAGGGTCTCGTCGGTGACACCTTCCTCGGCGTAGGAGGAGGGGCTGGCGGTGTTCGCGGCGGAGGTCATCACCACGCGGCGTACCCCGGCCTCGGCGGCGGCGCGCAGGACGCGCAGGGCTCCGTCCCGGGCGGGGGCGATGAGGGACTCGGGATCGCCGGTGCTCGCGCCGCCCATGGGAGACGCGACGTGCAGGACGTAGTGCACGTCCTTTACGGCCGTGTCCCAGCCGTCGTCGGCGGTCAGGTCGGCGATAGCGAACTCCAGCCGGTCACCCGGATCCGTCTGCGTGGCCACTGCGTCGCGCACTGCCTGTTCCTTGCTGTGGCTCCGCACCGTGGTGCGTACGCGGTAGCCGCGCTGCAGCAGCTCGGCGATGCACCAGCCGCCGACGTAGCCGGTGCCTCCGGTGACCAGAACCGTTTCCGGCATGACTGTCCTCCACAGGGTGTGACAAAATTAAGCGGAAGCCCTTCCGGTACTTCTCCTCGAACGTAACGGAAGCCCTTCCGCTTTGCAACCGGACCGATGGGACCAGCCATGACCCCGCCTACCGCCCGCGCCAAGCGCACCGACGCGCTGAACAACCGGACGCGCATCCTCGCCGCCGCAGGCGAGGCCTTCGCCGCGTCGTCGGGCGCCTCCATGACGGCGATCGCCAAACAGGCGGGGGTGGGGGTGGGCACGCTCTACCGGCACTTCCCCACTCGCGAGGACCTGATCATCGAGCTCTACCACCACGAGATCCAGAAGGTCATCGACCTCGCACACACCCTCGTCACCGAACTCCCGCCCCTCGACGCCCTGCGCCGATGGTTCGAGGAAGTGGCCCACTACGGAAAACTCAAATACGGCGTCTCCGAGGTCATCCACGCGGCGACGAACGGCGGGCTCGACGACAAAAACTACGGCCCCTTCCTGCGCGCCATCTCGGTTCTCCTCGATGCCGGCGCCGCCTCGGGAGAACTGAAATCGGGCCTCGACGCGGAAGACGTACTGCTGCAGCTCAGCGTCCTGTGGCGCATCCCCCCGGGCGATGACGCAGCCCCCCGCGCCGCCCGCCTGCTGGACCTCATCCTCGACGGCCTGCGCATCCGGCCCACTACGTCCTGACCCCGCAAACTCCTCGGGGAGCCACGTCTTCGCAGCCACTTGACCCCACATCTGGACGCTCACGTAGGGATGGGCGGCTGGGCCGGGTAAGCCCTCAGGACCTGGCTGCGATGACATCCCGACCTGACCGGGTCTGCCCCATCACCGTGGGGCGGCGCCAGATGATGCCGCGGTCATCGCCCAGATCCCGAATCGACGCGGACGCCGACGCGTCGCGTAGAGGTGCGACCCGGACCGCGCTTGGGGTGGGAGACAGCGGTCATGTCACCGGGACTCCGCGTCCCCCGTGATGATTACCGCCAGACCCGCTGTCAGGTCTGGTCGGGCCATAAGGGCATGTGGCCTCGGGCGCGACGGCCGGCGGAACCGCTGCGGCCCAGGCCTCGGAACTGCTACGGAACGGCTTGCTGAAGATCCGTCCAGGGACGCCGGGGGGCTTACTGCCTGCCCGCGATCCTGCTCCCAGGGAGATGTTCTGTCAGGCGCAGGTATGTCTGGAGGGCTCGGTGGTCCCGCTGGCCGAACAGGTCAGGGGTGTTGCCCGGGGCCTTGGTGGGTGGGGCCGGCGAGGCGGCTCGGGGAGAGATCGGTCGTCTCCTCTCCTGGTTCCAGCAGGGTGTCGGCGGGCCCGATCAGCAGCGGATCCGGCTTGCCGACCGCTTCGGCGTCGCGGGCCTGATAGTCGATGCGGGTCAGCAGGTGCCGCATCGCTTCCAGTCGGCCACGCCGCTTGTCGTTGGTTTTCACCACAGTCCAGGGCGCGTAGTCGGTGTCGGTGGCGCGGAACATCTCGACCTTGGCCCGCGTGTAGGCGTCCCAGAGCTCCAGAGAGGCCAGATCCGTGGAGGAGAGCTTCCACTGACGTACCGGGTCGACCTGCCGTATCGCGAAGCGGGTGCGCTGTTCGGCACGCGAGACGGAAAACCAGAACTTCACCAACACGATCCCGTCGCCGGTCAGCATGCGTTCGAACAACGGGGCCTGGTCCAGGAAGTGCCGGTGCTCCTCGGGCGTACAGAAACCCATCACCGGCTCCACACCGGCACGGTTGTACCAGGACCGGTCGAAGAACACGATCTCCCCGGCCGCCGGCAGCTGGCTGACGTAACGCTGGAAGTACCACTGCCCTGCCTCCCGATCGGTGGGCTTCTCCAGCGCCACCACACGAGCACCGCGGGGATTGAGCCGCTCGGTGAACCGCTTGATCGTGCCGCCCTTGCCTGCGGCATCACGTCCCTCGCACACCACCACCACGCGCAGCCCCTGGTCGCGCACGTGCTTCTGCAGTTTCAGCAGCTCGATCTGCAGCAGACGCTTGTGTCGCTCGTACTCCTGCCGCCTCAGCCTGGTCGCATACGGATAGTTCTCCCGCCACGTCCGCAACGGACGCCCGCGCTCATCCAGCAGCAGTGGCCGCTCCGGACGCGACTCGTCCACCAACAGACCGTCGAGCAGCTCCGTCCTCTTCTCGCCAGTCAACGAACACTCCTCTACCCGAAGCACCACGTCTTTGCATTCCCTTTACCCTAGCCGCACGCAGCCACGCACGCCGGTCCGCACACAGGCCGCGCTACTCGTGAATTTGGCCCGCTCGCCCAGTCAGACTTGCCCGCATCGGGCCTCAGTGACGAGATCAACCACCAAAGCAGGGCAGTGCATGGCCAGCCGATGGCCGGCGCGGACCCCAACCGGCGTTCAGCATCTCCATCGCGACCGCCCGCCGAACGCCCGATAGGAACGGTTTACGCACACGGCCCAAGCACCGAAACCAAGCCGCATCATCATCCAGCGCACGCTCCGCGTGCACTCCGCTTGAGGGGTGCTGGTCGGTGTGGTGCCGGGCTCAACGGTTGGACTTGTGACGCGCAGAGGGGACTGCCCGGCCTCGGGCAGTCCCCTCTGCACACGCTGCGTGCAGGCCTACTTGCCCTTGGCGGCGTCCTTCAGCTTGGAGCCCGCCGCCACCTTGACGCTGTAACCGGCAGGGATCTTCATCGCCTCGCCCGTCGCAGGGTTACGCCCCTCGCGCGCGGCGCGGTGGGTCCGCTCGAAGGTGAGGAAGCCTGGAACAGTGACTTTCTCGTCGCCCTTGGCCACCACGTCGCCGACCGTGGCCGCGAAGGCGTTCAGCACGGCATCGGCGTCCTTCTGCGTTACCTCGGCACGCTCGGCCAGCGCGGCCACCAGCTCACTACGGTTCATACCCAAACTCCTTGAAGCATCGAAAACCCCATCACACGGGACGGGGTACAGATCAAGCGGCCCATGCTGTCACCCACCACCGACAGCGCCTCGGACGCTCCAGCGCCGAATGCCCCGAACAGCCGCAGCAACACAGCACCGGACCAGCGGGCCGGCGATCGCTGCGGAGAGGCGCAGCGCCTGAAGCAGCCGCTGTTTCCGCATCCGGCGGCCTAACGGCGATGAGCGTCGTCAGCGGGAGACCGCTCATGGATCAACATCTCCCTTGGTCGGTTCGGCTCTGGAACGGGCGGCCGCGCGTATCCGCCCGGCGGGTTGAGGGGAAGAGCCGCAGACCCTTGTGCCGGTCCTCGCGTGAGGGTCTGCGATTCCGAGTCCAAAGGCTTTGCCTTCGTGGCTGGTCCGTCTCTCCCCGCAGATGGGTACTCAGGCGGCCTCAGCCATTAGGTCGGCGAACGGGAGACTCGGACTACAAGCTGACAGGTTCAGGACATAACTGGGTTGCGTGCGCCTCACGTAGTACGACCTCAGACACAGTCTCTCCGAACATCGAACATGTGTGACCGGAATGCGCTCTTGACCATTCAACTGATCCCCCGGGACCATCGGGCCGCTCGCTTCCCCGTGCCTCCAGCGGCACATCCGAGGAACCAGGAGCCCCCCACATGCGTTCTCTCTCTGCCCGCGCACAAATAACAGCCGCCACGCTGCTCGCCGCCGGACTCGTAGCTGCCTCCGACGCAGGAGCGAGCGCGACCGTGACCGCGCCCGCCGTCGTCGCAGCTCCCGACATCTCCGTGGCGAACGTCAAAGCGCACCTGACCCAGCTCCAATCCATTGCCACCGCCAACGGAGGCAACCGCGCGCACGGTCGTCCCGGCTACAAGGCATCCCTCGACTACGTGAAGGCCAAGCTCGATGCGGCCGGATTCACCACCTCCGTCGCCCAGTTCACCTCCGGAGGCCGCACCGGCTACAACCTGGTCGCCGACTGGCCCGGTGGAGACACCAACCGGACCGTCATGGCCGGGGCCCATCTCGACAGCGTCACCGCCGGACCGGGTATCAACGACAACGGGTCGGGCTCGGCCGCGATCCTGGAGACCGCGCTCGCCGTCTCCCGCGCCCAGCTCAAGCCCGTCAAGCACCTCCGATTCGCATGGTGGGGGGCCGAGGAGCTGGGAATGATCGGCTCCCGGAACTACGTCAACTCACTGACCACCAGCGACCGTGCACACATAGCCGGCTATCTGAACTTCGACATGATCGGCTCACCGAACCCGGGCTACTTCGTCTACGACGACGACCCGGTCATCGAAAAGACCTTCAAGGCCTACTACGCCGGCATCGGCGTCCCCACGGAGATCGAGACCGAAGGCGACGGCCGCTCTGACCACGCTCCGTTCAAGAGCGCGGGGATCCCGGTCGGCGGACTCTTCAGCGGCGCCGACTACATCAAGACCGCAGCACAGGCCCAGAAATGGGGCGGCACGGCAGGCCGGGCGTTCGACCCCTGCTATCACTCGTCGTGCGACCGCACCACGAACATCAACGACACGGCCCTGGACAGGGGCGGAGACGCAGTCGCTTACGCGGTGTGGGCGCTGGCAGCTCAGTAGGGGAACGGGGGACACGGCCTCCTTCGGTCCGCACCCACCAGAGCGCCGCTCGAGTGCAGCGGCATCACCAGAACCTCACCGAGGGGGGCGTCGACGGGCGTCGCGTCGTCGCCCCCGGCCGCACGGGCCGCTTTGGTGAAGCATGGCCAGCAGGCAGCGGAGGCCGTCCGGGTCCGTCGACCATGCTGACGCCGGTCGCGGTCACCTCCAGGCACTTCTGCATGCGATCAGTCGGCACACGCAGAGAGCCCACCAGACAGAAGGCCTCCTGCAGAGTGTCGGCCAGATCCAGAAACGCTCTCCAAACCCGCGCCACCCTGGGCGAAGAAACACAGGGAAAAGCGTGACATCAGCCCTCGGCGCTGAGAGCCACTCCCCTCTCGTCCCGCTGGGGTGGCGTGCGCGCCGAGCCGGCACCCTCGCTCTGGGCGGGGAGCAGGGCAGATCAGGTACCACCAGCAGAGCCGACGCGCGTCGTCCGCCTGCCACGTTCGAACACCGTAGCGGCAGTGACCGGGGTCGCCGCTTCCGGCTGCACCGAGAGCATTCAGGACACTTCTTGCGTCCTACTGAAGGCTCTTTTGCTATTTCCTGCATTCATCTTGCGTAGTCGTGTACGCATCAATACTCTGCCGTGCGAAACGCCACCCCTCACCGATGCCTTTGCCCGAGCTGTCCTGGCCGTGGAATCGGCGCCTCAGACACAGGGAGAATCAGATGGCCATCTCGCGTCGTACGGTCCTGCAAGCCGCTTCAGCAGCAGGAGTTGCTGGAGCCGTGGGGCTCGGTCCGGGCGCGCTCGCGAGCGCCGCCGCTGCGGCAAGCCCGCCCGGTGATGTGGTCGGGAAGGTCACCGTGGGCTACCAGGGCTGGTTCGCGTGCGCCGGCGACGGCGCCCCGATAGGCGGTTGGTGGCACTGGGCTCAGAACTGGGGCCAGACGCCGTCCTCTACCAACAAGGCCATCGTTGCCTGGCCTGACGTCCGCGACTACCAGACCTCCTACCGCACCGCGTTCGCCAACCTGGGAAACGGTCAGCCCGCCGCGCTGTTCTCCTCCTACGACCAGTCGACCGTCGACGTCCACTTCGCCTGGATGAAGCAGTACGGCATCGACACCGCCGCGCTCCAGCGTTTCAACCCCACAGGCGGCGAAGGCCCGACCCGAGATGCGATGGCGCTCAAGGTCCGTAGCGCGGCCGAGTCCAGCAACGTCAAGTTCTACGTCATGTACGACGTCTCCGACTGGGCGACGATGCAGGCGGACATCAAGTCCGACTGGACCAACAAGATGCGCACCCACACAGGTTCCTCCGCCTACGCACGCCAGAACGGTAAGCCCGTGGTGTGCATATGGGGCTTCGGATTCAACGACCCCCAACGCCCCTTCACCCCGGACACGTGCCTCGACGTTGTGAACTGGTTCAAGGCACAGGGCTGCTACGTGATCGGTGGGGTGCCCACCTGGTGGCGGACCGGCGACCGGGACTCCCGACCTGGTTTCTCCGCTGTCTACCACGCCTTCGACATGCTCTCGCCCTGGATGGTCGGCCGGATCAGTAACGCCGGCGATGCCGACAACTTCTACAACGTCGCCACCGTGCCCGACCTCGCCGAGTGCACCGCTTCCGGCATCGACTACCAGCCGTGCGTCCTGCCCGGCAGCGTGGGCGACCGGCAGCGCGCCCACGGCGATTTCATGTGGCGGCAGTTCTACAACATAGGCCGGGCCCGTGTGCCGAGCGTCTACATCTCGATGTTCGACGAATACAACGAGGGCAACCAGATCGCCAAGACCGCTGAATCTCAGGCCTGGGTACCGACCGGATCGGGCTTCCTCGCCCTCGACGAGGACGGCACCGCCTGCTCCTCTGACTACTACATGCGCCTCACCGGCGACGGCGGCAGGATGCTCAAGGGCCAGATCGCCCTCACCGCGACCCGCCCCACCCCTCCGACAGTTGACCATGCGGACAGAACTGCTCCCTCCGCCCCAGCCAATATGAGGAGCGTCGGCGTCACCGGGACCACTGTCGATCTGGCCTGGTCCCCGGCAACCGACAACGTCGGAGTGACCAGCTACCGAATCCGCCGCGTCATCGGGGACTCGGCTACCCCGGTCGGCACGGCCGGCGGCAACGCGACCAACTTCACCGTCAACGGCCTCACTCCCTCGACCGACTACACCTTCGATGTGCAAGCTCTCGACGCCGCGGGCAACGTCTCCGCCCCCTCCAATCGGGTCAACGCCACCACATCAACCTCGACCACCGACAATCTGGCTCTGAACCGGCCGACCACGGAAAGCACTCACACCCAGACCTACGGCTGCGCCAATGCCGTGGACGGCAATGTGAACACGTACTGGGAAAGCGCAAACAACGCGTTCCCTCAGTGGATTCAGGTTGACCTGGGAGCTGCCCGCGGCATCGCCCGCATCGTGTGCACACTGCCGCCGGCCGCGGCCTGGGCCACCCGGAGCCAGACCATCGCTGTGCAAGGCAGCGCCGACGGCGTCACGTTCAGCACCGTGCGCGCCGCGGCAGCATGCACGTTCGATCCGTCCAGTGGGAACACCGCCACGCTGACCATCCCCGCGTCCACGACCGCCCGTCATCTGCGGCTCGTCTTCACAGCCAACAGCGGCTGGCCGGCCGCGCAGCTCTCCGAACTGCGCGTCTATGGCGCCTGACGACTCATTCGCCGGCCGGCCGACACAGTCTGGTGAATCCCAGCCAACACGCTGACCGCCGCGCGTCGCGCCAAAGGCGACCTATAGCCGGCGCCCCACTGATCCTGTGCCAGACACTGTCTCGGCGCTGCTGGGGTTCACTCGCGGACGAAGGCCATGAGCTGATCGGCGCTGCGGGTGAAGCGGACCACCTTCTCGCCCGGCTGGAAGTCGGAACCGGCCGCGATGCACAGCAGGAGCAGCGTCCGGTGCATCTGCGTGAGCAGTTCGGGTGACAGCGGTACCGCGGGGCAGCCCTGGAAGCCATCGCTCTGCCGACGCAGGTCGGCGAGTGCGGTAGCGGCCTCGTTGCAGTCCTTGGTGAGGCCGTACTGCAGCAGGTCCTGTACCTCAGTGAGCATGCGCGTCGGCACGGCGATCAGTTGTGTCATGGCTCATCAGTACTTCCGGAGTCGAGTGGCGGCAATTCCGGAGCGACCACCGTGCCCTGGCCCGCGTGGCCTGCGGCCCGGGCCACCGTCGCCGTGATGCCACCGGCACCATGTCTCGTTCGCCGGCTGAGGGCCCGCCCACCGGGCGGGCCCCGCGCCACCTACCGCGTGGATTTCGGCCCGCGGTCAGGCGAAGTAGTGGATCGTGCCGCGCAGGGCCGGGTCCGCCCCCTCACAGTGCTGTTCGAAGGTGAGGGCGAGGGCGGTGATCTGTCCCGAGGCGTCAGCAGTCAGCTTGTTCACCGTGAACTCGCCGTTGCTGTGGTTGCATCCCCCGCCGCCGACGCAGAGCATCCCGTGTTCGTCGTCACCCAGCTCGCTCGCCTGCTAGGTGCTGCCCACCTGGCAGGACTGGCCGGGGAGGTACGACGAGCGCGTTCCAGGTCTCGCGCAGACCGGAGGCGCCGAACTCGATGCGTCCGTCGACGGTGCCGTCCAGGGCGAACGTGGCGGTGCCGTTGGTGAAGGTACGGCTGCGGCCCCCGCCCGCGTAGCCGCCGGGCTCGCTCGCGCGGCGGGCTGACCCGATCCCCATAGGCGGCGGGCGCGGCCCGCACGGCACAGGCCAGGAAGCAGGCGCTACCAGGACTTCAGCCTCGCCTCGCGGCGCTGGACGTCCTGGCCGGGTGGCTCACCGCGGAGAATCACCGGGGCGGGTGGTGTCATCTGGCGAAACATGGTTACCGAAGGGCGAAAGATCCGCTTTGGCTCGATCATGGGAAGCACCGACCGGCCACGCACGGGCTGGTGAAGGAGGGGCCGACCATGAGGCTGCGTACCAGTCGTCCCGACCGGGCCGGATGGGTCCGACAGGGGGCCGGGAACCGGTTCCGTTACCGCGACGCACGCGGGCAGACCCTCCCGGCCGCCGACCGGACGAGGATCAAGGAACTGGTGATCCCGCCGGCCTGGGAGGACGTCTGGATCTGTCCGTACGCCAACGGTCACATCCAGGCGATGGGGACGGACGCGGCGGGCCGTCGGCAGTACCTCTACCACCCGGATTTTCGCGCGCAGCGCGATCTCGCGAAGCACGCACACGTCCGCCAGGTGTCGGTGACGCTGAAGGAGCTCCGGGAGCAGGTCGGCGCGGATCTGGCCGGTCGTGGTCTCAGCCGGGACCGGGTGCTCGCCTGCCTGGTGAGACTGCTCGACCTCGGATACTTCCGCATCGGCTCGGCCGCCTACGCCCGCGAACACCAGGCATACGGACTGACCACGCTCCTGCGTACGCACGTGGACCTGAGCAAGGGAGCGATGCACTTCGCGTACCCGGCGAAGAGCGGTGTGGACCGCGAGTGGGACCTGGTCGACGCCGCCGCGTTTCCGGTGGTGCGCCGCCTCCAGCGCAGACCGGGCGAGGACCCGCAGCTCTTCGCGTACTTCAAGAGCCGGTTGTGGCAGCCGGTGCAGCCGGGTGAGCTGAACGAACGCCTGCGGGAGTTGTCCGGAGCCGAACTCACGGCCAAGGACTTCCGCACCTGGCACGCCACCGTGCTCGCCGCCGTCGGACTGGCCGTTTCCGAGCGGGCCACCGCGCAGAGCGAGACGGCGCGGCGGCGCGCGGAGTCCCAGGTCGTCAGGGAAGTGGCCCGCTACCTGGGCAACACCCCCGCCGTGTGCCGCGCCTCCTACATCGACCCGAGGCTGTTCGAGCTTTTCGCGGACGGTCGCACCATCGCGCCCGCACTCTCCGAGCTGGGCGCGGTCGACCCCGGACAGCCCGCGACCCATGGCCCCATCGAGGACGCCGTACGGGAGTTCCTGGCGTGATGCCGTCAGACCCGACCACATACCGAGCGTAGGAGCAGACAGTGACGAAGAAGAAAGACCTCGCCCAGGGCGACAAAGTCACCTGGCGCAGTCACGGGCAGAGCGTGACCGGCAAGGTGAAACGGAAGATCACCGAGCGGACCGAGGCGGCCGGACGGACGGTCGAAGCGTCCAAGGACGAGCCGCAGTACGAGGTCGAGAGCGACGAGACCGGCAACACGGCCGTCCACAAGCCGAGCGCCCTGCGCAGAAGAAAGTCACGATGAGGCGGAGCGCCATCACATCAAGGCAGCTGACTTCCTGAGGATGTGCCAGACCTTGACTGGCCGCGCGCGGGCCCCGATCCGGCCTCCCCCGCGCGTCGCAGTCGGTTCATCAGAGCTGGTGGCGCACTCCTGCCTCCTGCTGGGCGGCGGTCAACTGCTCACGAAGGTCGCCCTCAATGGACCTGCGGGCGGCGCCGCGGCGGAAGAGCGGCAGGACGGTGCGCTGCTCGCCGTCCTCCACCAGCAGAGCCAGCCCGCCGTAGAGCGCGAACGCCCCGATCACCAGGCCCGTCCAGCCCGCGGTGGACTGCCACGCCTGACCCGCGCCCGCTTCGTACAGGCCGGTCATGCAGAACCGCACCGCGGTGAGGGTGAGCAGCACGGCGAAGAGCGGTTTCGACTTGAGCGCGGCCCCCGCGAGCGCCAGCACGAAGGGCACCAGCGCGAGGAGGAAGACCGCATGCGCGGCGACCGGTGCACCGACCGGGGAGTCGAGCGAAGTGACGCTGGTTCCCGCCCAGGACGCGCCGAGCAGGAGCAGCGCCGTTCCCGCCCCGGCGTCCCGGGCGAGGAACGCGAAGACCCCGGCGACCAGTTGGAGGGGGACCACGAAGATCAGGATGAGGAGGAGCAGTACCTCGCTCTGTTCGGCGGGCACCCAGCCAAGTTGGAGGGTTGCCAAGACGGTGCTGCCCATACCGAGAGCGAAGAACCCCAAGGGCAACGGGCTTGCGACAGGTCGCAGCACGATGCGGGTGATGGCGTCGGTGGCGGGCGGGCGGCCGGTACTGGAGGTATCGGAGGCTTCAGATTCAGACACGTCCGCAGCGTACGGGGCGTGCGGCATGTAGCTGCTCACCGGCACCGGCAGCAGGGCTCTCACGGAAGGGGGGGGCTGGTGGACGGCGAACATCACTGCCCGGGTCCGGTCCGCTTCGATGAACTCCGGGTCCCGGCCGAACAACTGCCGGTACTTCTCGTAGGCGGACAGGCTGGAAAAGCTGAAAAGGGCCGGCGCTTCGTCGCTCGCCCCCGCCGGAGTCATTTCGCACCAGACCCTCGTGAGGCCCGGCTGCCCACCGTCGGCGAGGCCGTCAGGAGACCCATGTCCCGGTCAGCGCCTGCAAGGCCGAACCGTCGAGGTCCTTGAGCTTCACCGCCACGAACGCGCGCGCCCGTTCCGAGGTCTGCACACGGAAGGCGGGCCGCTCGCAGGTCAGCAGGTCCACCAGGTGCCCGGCGACGTCATGCGGGCTCTGCGCGTCGGCGAAGGCGCCCCGGGTCCGTTCGAGGTAGGCCGCCAGAGCCGTGCTGTAGGGCCCTGCCGCGTCCGCCGCGCTGTCGTCGATCCCCACGTTCTTCACGAACTCGCTGGCCACGGCTCCGGGCTCGACGACGCTCACGGACACACCGGTGGCGGCCGCGACGGGTGCCAGGGACTCCATGAAGCCCTCGACGGCGAACTTGGCCGCGCAGTACGCCTCGTTGAAGGGCTGCCCGACCACTCCGCCGACACTGGTCACCGTCACCACGCGTCCGCCGCTCGCCCGCAGCAGCGGCAGGGCCGCCCGGGTGACGTGCAGCACGCCGAAGAAGTTGACCTCCATCACCGTGCGAACACTCTCGACGCTCTCCAGTTCCAGGGTTCCGACGTGCCCGGACCCCGCGTTGTTGATCAGAGCGTCGAGCCGGTCGCATCCCGCCAGGCACTCCTCCACGGAGGCGGGGTCCGTCACGTCCAGAGCACGCACGTCCAGGTCGACCCCCGCCTCGCGGGCGGCCGTCCGCACAGGGCCCGCCTTGGTGGTGTCGCGCATCGTGGCGATCACCCGCCATCCGGCGCGCGCGGCGGCGACCGCGGTGGCCAGACCGATGCCCGAGGACGTTCCGGTGATCAGAACTGTTTTGACGCTCATCGCGGTGACACCCGTTCTCAGAAGTACTGGATCCTGGTCGTCAGTATGCCGTCGGCGCAGGTCAGGGGACGCATGCTGATCGACCGACGGTACCTCCGTGTCCGGCCGACATGGGCGCACCCCCATCGGGCCGCTCCGCGGACAGCGTCCCGATGAGGGTGACTTCAGGTGGGGCCGGCCGGTCTACGGCTCGGTGCCCCACACGAGGGTGCCTGCGACGTAGACGGTCACCTTCGGTGCGTCGGCGTACGAGGTGCCGGTGCCGCGGCTGTAGTCGTCGGTCTCGTTGAAATTGGACCAGTCGGACTTGGCCAGCCTCAGCTGGATATCACCGGTGTCCGCGCCCACCGCCAGCGATCCGCTGCCGAAGCCGACCTCCATATAGCGGTCGGCGCCCGTCCTGGCCGGCGAGACCGCGCGCGTCGACAGATTCACCGTGGAGCAGCCGACCTGTGCCCAGTCGCAGAACGTCTGGTAACCGGCCGACGAGGACTCGCCGGTGAACCAGTAACGGACCGTGACCTTGGACAGGTCGACAGCCGCCGTACCGCCGTTGACCAGGCGCAGTCCCGGCTTGATCTGATTGTCCGCCGCCGAGGAATCGTTGTTCTTGTACTGCGCCCTGAGGCCCGAGGAGCCACCGCCTCCACCCGACGGCTTGGTCACCGCGGTCACCGCCGCGGACGCCGCCGAAACGTTCCCCGCAGCGTCCTTCGCCCGGACCGTGTACGCGTAACCGGTCGACGCGGAAAGCCCCTTGTCGGTGTACGACGTACCGGAGACGCTGCCCACCCTGGTGCCGTCCCGGTAGACGTCGTAGCCGGTGACGGCCGTGTTGTCCGTCGATGCGCTCCACGAAAGGGCCACGCTGTCGCTGGTCGTCGTACCCACCGTGAGACCGCCCGGCACGGTCGGCGCCTGCGTGTCGCCACCACCGCCTCCGGACAGCGGCGGGTAAGCGTTGGCGACCAGTTGGCGGAACCCGGCGGAGAACCAGTGGCCGGCCAGCGGAGAGTCGGGCAGCGCGCCCGTCAGGCTGTTTCCGTTACGGGCGTTGCCGGTGTACGTGGGATCGCACATCCGGTCGAAGCCCTTGCCCTCGTCGTTGTCGAGGGGCTTGCTGGCACCGTCGGACTCGCCCGGCGGCTTCGCCCACACGTACGCGTCGATCCCGGTGTCCGGAGCGGTGGCCGGGCGCTCGCCGATGCCGGCGCCGCTCTGGTTGCACCAGTTGCCCGCGTGGATGCGCCGGTCGACCCGGCCGCCGTCCACGTAGGCGTCGACGCTCGTCGTCGGGCCGGGAGCGGTCGGCCGCGCGGCGCCGCCCCAGCCGTTGCGCGAGGTGTCGATGAGCATGCCGATCCCGCTGTCGAAGCCCTGTGCCACCAGGGCCGAGCGCAGCCCCTGCGCGTACGAGGTCTCGTCGTCGTACTGGTTCCAGTCGATCCACTTGGACTGGCGCACCGTCTGGCCGTTCACGGTGTCCGTGACCTTGACGTACGGCTCTTTGGTCGCGGAGTAGTTGGCGGTGTTGACGATGAACCCCGTCACGTCGCTCAGGCTCGCGCCGTTGGTGGTGGCGGCCTTCTTGAACTCCTGCGCGGTCGGGACGAGGTTGCTGTCCCAGCCGAGCCACGCGTGGTGGCCCGCGTCGATGTAGTTGTAGGCGTTGGGCAGGCCACCCAGTTTGTGCAGGGCGTAGCCCACGCCCTTCTCGTAGTTGCCGTTCGCCTTCATCGTGGCGCACTGGGGCGTGGAGCCCGCTGTGCCGCCGGCGTTGGTGACGAGGTTCGGCAGCGAATCCGGCTCGATGAGGTTGACGATGCGCAGGCTCGCGTACGCGGGATCGGCGAGGATCTCGGCGATCGGGTCGATGTAGTCGGACTGGTATCTGGCCAGTTCGTCGGCGCCCAGTTCACCGTTCGAGGCCAGCGCGGCGCAGTCGCGTCCCGGCAGGTCGTAGATGACCAACTGGACGAGGTTGGCGCCCTGCGCCTTGGCCGTGTCGAGGTGGGCCTTGAGGCCACGGGCCTCGGCGTTGCCCTGGATCGCGGCGATCCGGTCGAGCCACACGAAGGTCGGCTGCTTCGCGACGGTCGCACCGCCGGGCTCGGCCGCCGCCTTGGCGGACCAGTCGGGGTTCACGTAGGCCTTCGCCCCGACGTACGGGTTGTCGAGCTTCGCCGCGGCGGACGCGCTGTGCGTCATGGCGGTCAGTGACAGGGCGCCGATGAGCGCCCCCGACGCGAGAGCGGCGGTCCGTCTTCTCGCAGCGCGGGGACGTGCGGTGGGGGTGGGTCTGCGTAAGCGCATGGTTCTCTCCCGTGGGTGATGGAGAACGACTGGCGAAGCGCGTGCGGTGAACGGCGGTACCGGGAGGTGCCCGGGCCCGAGCGGCAGCCCGGTCGCCCGCAGAGACCGGACGGCATGGCAGCCCGACCTGCGCGGCACGTTCCGCGGTTCCGTGCCATGCAGGAAGGCAGGTCGATGAGGCGGTGGAGCGCGTGGCGTCACGGCAGTCCGGTCATGACTGCCGTGGACGCACGGGCGATGCCGGCCGCGCTGGGGAGGCGGAGGACAGGGCATCCAGTTGGGAGCGCTCCCAAAGAGTGCTGCGCCGGATCGACGCTGTCAACACCCCTGCCGCGGAGGGAAATGTGCGGCGGTCCACGCAGGCCAGACGGACGGACGGTCGGACAGGCCGCGCCCGTAGGCGATTCGGGACCGCGCCCGGGAGAGGAAAGCGCGCCGCGCACGACCCGATCGGTGCGCAAAGTATTGACGCATCCATGCCCAGTGGCTTCCATGAATCCGGTCCCGGCTACGACGGCGGGCCGTACGGGGCGGGACACTCCGGGCGGCCTGAGGAACCCGGTCGCCGCCGGACACCTCCAGCTCTCCGCCATCCGATCCGCATGCACGCGTGCCGCCATTTGGGAGCGCTCCCAATTCGCGCTTTCCCTGCGAGAGGATCCCCCACCATGAGCCCCCCACTCGTTCACCGGCTCAGAAAAACCCTGGTCACCCTGGTCGCCTCCGCCGCGATCGCCCTCGTCCCGTTCGCTGCCCTGCCCGCCCGGGCAGCGCCCGTCAAGGCCGCGGCGGCGCCTGCCGCGGGCGCCGGTTACTGGCACACCAACGGCCGCCAGATCCTGGACGCGGAGAACCGGCCGGTCCGGATGGCCGGCGTCAACTGGTTCGGGTTCGAGACCGCCAACTACGTCACCCACGGCCTCTGGTCCCGCGACTACAAGTCGATGATGGACCAGATGAAGTCGCTCGGGTACAACACGATCCGCATGCCCTACAGCGACGACATCTTCAAGAACACCGTCCCCAACGGCATCACCTACGCGAGTGGCCTCAACACCGACCTCAAGGACCTCACGTCCTTGCAGGTCATGGACAAGATCGTGGACTACGCCGGCTCGATCGGACTCAAGATCGTCCTCGACCGGCACCGGCCCGACTCCTCGTCCCAGTCCGCCCTCTGGTACACCGCGTCGGTCCCCGAATCCACCTGGATCACAAACCTCAAAGCGCTGGCGGCTCGCTACCAGGGCAACACGGCCGTGGTCGGCATCGACCTGCACAACGAGCCGCACGACCCGGCCTGTTGGGGATGCGGGGACACGAGCATCGACTGGCGGCTCGCCGCCGAGCGGGCCGGCAACGCCGTCCTCTCGGTCAACCCGCAGCTGCTCATCCTCGTCGAGGGCGTACAGACGGTCGACGGCCAGTCGAACTGGTGGGGCGGCAACCTGTCCGGGGCGGCCAAGGCGCCCGTCCGGCTCAGCGTGGCGAACCGTCTCGTGTACTCGGCCCACGACTACGCCACCAGCGTCGCGCAGCAACCGTGGTTCAGCGACCCGTCGTTCCCCGCGAACATGCCCGCCATCTGGGACAAGAACTGGGGCTACCTCTTCAAGCAGAACATCGCGCCCGTGTGGCTCGGCGAGTTCGGAACCACCCTCCAGTCGTCCGTGGACCAGAAGTGGCTCGCGGCCCTCGTGGACTATCTGCGGCCCACCGGCGTCCACGGCGCGGACAGCTTCCAGTGGACCTTCTGGTCGTGGAATCCCGACTCCGGTGACACCGGCGGCATTCTCAAGGACGACTGGCAGACCGTGGACACCGCGAAGGACGGCTACCTGGCCTCCATCAAGGCACCGGCCTTCGGAGGAGGAGGCGGCGGAGGCGACACCACCGCGCCGTCCACCCCCTCCGGTCTCAAGGTCACGGGCACGACATCGTCCAGCGTCTCCCTGTCCTGGTCGGCATCCACCGACGACACCGCTGTCACCGGCTACGACATCTACCGGGGTACCGCCAAGGTCGGTACGTCGACCGGTCCTTCCTTCACCGACACAGGCCTCACCGCCGGGACGCGCTACGACTACACCGTCCGGGCGCGCGACGCCGCGGGCAACGTCTCACCGGCCTCGGCATCGGTCGCCGCGACCACGTCGGGTTCGGGCGGCGGGTCCTCCGGGTGCTCCGCCTCGTACAAGGTCAGCAGCGACTGGGGCAGCGGATTCAACGCCGATGTCACCGTCACCAACACCGGTTCCACGGCGACCAAGTCGTGGGAGGTGACCTGGTCCTGGCCCGGCGACCAGGCCGTCAACGGCATGTGGAACGCCTCCTTCACTCAGGTGGGCAAGGCGGTCACGGCACGCAACGCCGATCACAACGGCGCGATCGCGGCCGGGAGTTCCACCTCGTTCGGCTTCGGCGCGGCACCCGGCGGGGCGGGCACGCCCGCGCTGGTCTGCCGTACCAGCTGAACCCCGCGACGCCCATGCCCGCCTCCGTCCCCGAAAGGAGACGTCCCTCATGACGCCTTCTTCCTTTCCCACCTCGCCACCAGCCGCGTTACGCCGACCGACACTGATCGGCGCGCTCTGCGCCCTGCTGCTCGCCGCCTTCGTGTCGCTGGCTCCCGCGCCCCGGGCGCACGCCGACTCGCAGCTGTGCGACAAGTTCGGCAGTACATCCATCGCCGGCGGAAAGTACATCGTCCAGAACAACGAATGGGGCGACGACACCCCCCAGTGCCTCACAGTGACCAACAGCGGTTTCACCATCAGCACGGCGAGCCACAACGTCCCCACGAACGGTGCCCCTGCCGCCTACCCGTCCGTCTACGCGGGCTGCCACTACGGGAACTGCTCCGCCAACAGTGGCCTTCCGCTCCAGGTCAGCGCGTTCCGCGACCCGCGCAGCACCGTCACCTACCGCACCGCGGGAGGCTCCTGGGACGCGGCGTACGACATCTGGCTCGACTCGTCGCCGAACCCCGTGGGGCAGAACAACGGCGCCGAGATCATGATCTGGGGCGCACACGCCGGGCCGCCGCAGCCTGCCGGGTCCAAGGTCGCCACGGCCCAGATCGGCGGCGCGGGCTATGACGTGTGGCAGGGGCGCCTCTCCAACGGCGGGATCTCCTGGAACGTCGTGTCCTACGTCCGTCAGCAGAACACCACCTCACTCGATGTCCATATCAAGGACTTCACCGACGACGCGGGCAGCCGCGGTCTCGTCGACCGGTCCTGGTATCTCACCAGCGTCCAGTTCGGGTTCGAACCGTGGGTCGGCGGACAGGGGCTCGCGGTGGACACCTTCTCCTTCACCACCGACGGGGGCGGCAGCACGCCGCCCCCCGCCGGCGGCACAATCGTCGGCCAGGCCAGCAGCCGCTGCCTCGACGTGAAGAACGGGGACTCCGCCGACGGCACGATCGTGCAACTGTGGGACTGCAACGGCGCAGGAGCACAGCGCTGGGTACGCCAGGGCGAGGCGCTGGTCAATCCCGCGACGGGAAAGTGCCTCGACGTGTCCGGAGGCCGCACCGCGAACGGCACTGTCGTACAACTCTGGTCCTGCAACGGCCTGGGCGCCCAGAAGTGGCAGTTCAACGCCGACGGCACGATCGTCAACACCAACTCCGGAGCCTGCCTGGATGCCGTGGAACGCGGCACCGCCGCGGGCACCAGGATCCAGATCTGGAGCTGTTACGGCGGTGGCGGCACCCAGCCCAACCAGGTGTGGCATCTGACCTGATCGGGATACCGCACCACGACGCGCCGTGGTCGCGCCCGCCCGAAGGGGGTGTGGCCACGGTGCACTGCGGGTTTCCGCGGCCCCGCTCTCAGCCTCGCCAAAGGCGAGCGTTCTCATCAGCGACCGCACTGCACTCCCCTGTCCGGTGCGGACTGCGTCGTGTGCCGCTGGCGCCCGGCCGGAAGACCTGGGTCGCGTCCCGCGTCCCGGCCCTCGACGGGGCTCCGGCACAACTCCGCGCACATCCTTGACACCCTCTCGGCGCCGCGGAGCCGGGCGTCAAGGTCCCGTCAGATTCCCGTGGTTCCGCGCGAAGAAGGCGCAAGGGCAGGGCGGTGGCGCCCGGAAACGGACAGACCCTGGGCGGAGTCCCGGGCCACCGCCCGGACCGTACCGAGGAGCCCCGTATGACCACGTCACTGATAGCCGAACCCGGGGCGAATCCTGGTGACGAAGAACCTCCGGACCTCCGAGACACGGCAGGCGAGAAGCACCGCCTCACCGCAGTGACGGGCCTGGCCGCCCTCTCGCTCGACGCGATGGCGTCCGTCGCGTACGGCCCGGAAGCGATCGTCCTGGTGCTGGCGGCGGCAGGTGCGCACGGCCTGGGCTTCACCCTCCCGGTCACGCTCGCGATCGCCGGCCTGCTGGCCGTACTCGTCGCTTCCTACCGGCAGGTCATCGCCGCGTTCCCGGACGGTGGCGGCTCGTACGCGGTGGCCAAGACGCACCTCGGCCCCTGCATCAGCCTGGTCGCGGCCGCGTCCCTCGTCCTGGACTACGTCCTGAACGTCGCCGTTGCCGTCACCGCGGGCGTCGCCGCTCTCACCTCCGCCTTCCCGGGGCTCTACGGCGACCGGCTCTGGATCTGCCTCGCCGTCCTGGTCCTGATCACGGCCGTGAACCTGCGCGGCATCGTCGACTCGGCCCGCGCCTTCATCGTCCCGACGGTCATCTTCGTCGGCTCGATCATGGTCCTGATCGCGGTCGGCCTCTTCCGCTCGGCGCCCGTCTCGACCGAGGCCGCCACGGGCCATGCCTCCGTCCTCGCGGACAACGCCACCGCGGTCGGCGCGCTGCTCCTGTTGAAGGCGTTCGCCTCCGGCTGCTCCGCCCTCACCGGTGTGGAGGCCATCGCCAACGCGGTGCCCTCCTTCCGCGCTCCGCGCGCTCGCCGTGCCCAGCACGCCGAGATCGCCCTCGGTGCCGTACTCGGCGTCATGCTCATCGGCCTGAGCGTGCTGATCGCCCGCTTCCACCTCCAGCCCGTCGAAGGCGTCACCGTCCTCGCACAGCTCGCGGACGCCTCACTCGGCCACAACTGGTCCTTCTACGTGGTGCAGTGCGCGACGACGATCCTGCTGGCCCTGTCCGCGAACACCTCGTTCGGCGGGCTGCCCGTCCTGCTGAAGCTGCTGGCCCGGGACAACTACCTGCCGCATGTCTTCGCCCTCAAGGCCGACCGCCAGGTTCACCGGCACGGTGTGCTCACCCTCGCCGCCGTCTCCGCGGCCCTGCTGGTCTTCTCCGGCGGCGACACCAACACCCTGGTGCCGCTCTTCGCGATCGGTGTCTTCGTCGGCTTCACGATCGCCCAGGTCGGCATGGTGATCCACTGGCGCGGAGTGCCCGGGTCACTGGGCAAGACACTGCTGAACGGACTCGGTACCCTGCTCACCGGTGTGTCCGCGATCGTCGTCACCGCGACCAAGTTCTCCGACGGGGCGTGGCTCATCGTCGTGGCACTGCCCCTGCTCGTCCTCGCGTTCCAGGCCGTGCACCGCACCTACACCCGGATCGGCGAGCGCCTCGGGCTCGGCCGCATTCCGCAGTGCCCGGCCCACGCCCGGTCCCTCGTCATCGTCCCCGTGTCCGGCATCTCGCGGCTCACCAGCGAGGCGCTGACCGCCGCGAACTCCCTCGGAGACGAGGTGCGCGCCGTCACCGTCTGCCATACCGACCCGGAGGACCGCGCCGCCACCGAGGCACTGACCCGCGACTGGGCGCTGTGGAACCCGGGTGTCGCTCTGATCCGCATCCCTTCCGAGCGCCGCACCCTGGGCAAGCCCGTCGCCGACTACGTCCGCGAGGTCTCCGCCGTGGACCCGAGCACCCGCGTCACGGTTCTGGTTCCGGAGGCCGAGCCGGAGCACGTCTGGCAGCGGATCCTGCAGAACCAGCGAGGCGCGATCGTCGCGCACGCGGTACGCAGGGACACCGACGCTGTCATCTGCCGGCTCCGCTTCCGGCTGTCCTGAAAGGACGGTCGCGGCGCGCGGCACACCGCCCGACGCGTAAGGGCCCTGTGCCCGCCGTTGCGCTTCACGCTCGGCGCATCGCGCTGCGGGCGACTGAGGACAGCAGGGTCCCGATGGCTACGCCGATGAGCAGATAGACCGCCGCGGTACCGCACTTCGCCGAAAGTGAGGCGGTAGTCGTGAACGGCAGCAGCACCATCACCGCGGTGGCGAGCGTCAGAATCCAGCTGAAGAACCGGTCCGGCCGTGGCGTGGCCGCCATGAGCAGGTGCAGCAGGCCCGTAGCAGCGAGCGCAGCGAGTGCGGCACTGCCTGCCAGGGCCCCTGTCGTGGCGTTGCCCATGGCGCCGTCACCCTCGGGTGCGAAGACCGCGATCCCGAGCACTCCTCGTACGAGGAGCAGCGCGACGATCGCGGTGAGCGCGGCCACGACTGCCGTCATCACGCCGCCCGCCCACAGGCGGCCTGCGTCCAGGCGAGGCTGGGTGGGCGGAACCTGCTCTGTAGCGGGCTGCGGGACTCGGTACGACGAGTTCGAGGGTCCGTAGGGGCCGTAGGGGCCGTTCGGGGAATCCACGTGGGGCTGCCCTTCGGAGATCAGGTGAGCAATTTGGTCTTGGCCTGGGCGAACTCTTCGTCGGTGAGCTTGCCTGAGTCGTGCAGCTCGGCGAGGCGGGCGAGGTCGCCGGTGCCGCCGGACGATCTGCCCGATCCGGTGGTGGTCTCATCCTCGGCGGCCGTCTTGCGGATGTAGTCCTTGAACGCGGCTTCGGCGTCCCTGGCCTGCTTGACGTCCCGCTGCCCCATGCCGCGTCCACGGGCGATGACATAGACGAGTACGCCGATGTAGGGCAGCACGATGCAGAAGATCAGCCAGCCGGCTTTCCCCCAGCCGCTGAGGTCGCCGTCCCGGAAGATGTCCATGACGACGCGGAAGAGCAGGAACAGCCACATGACCCAGAGGAAGAAGAACAGCATCGTCAGGAAGAGGTCGAGCAACGGGTAGTCGTCCATGTCGCGTTTCTCCTCCGCAGAGTCCGGTGGTCCGGCGAGTATCACCCCTTTAGTGCTGTATGCGCATTTCGGAGGCAGGGCAGGTGCCTGGTTGAGGAATGACGTGGAAGGTCCCAGCACGCCTACAGTCCGGGCGGTGATCGAGGCGAGGGCGTTGACAGCCCAGCAAGAAGGGCGTCGAGCAGGTGTGCCTCAGGGTACGACGGCGAGGATTTCTGCCGCGTTCCACATCAGCGCACCCAGCGGAGACCGGACGGTCCGCTGAGGCAGGTCGTGCCGATTCGAGGCCGACTGCGGTGGGGTCGACTTCGCCTGCGCTTCGGCTCACGGGAACCTCTCGCCTGGGTTCGCGCTCCAAATGTTCAAGACCTTATGCTCGCAATTGTCCATATTCGCTTGTCAGGGAAGGTGGCCCCGCTCGTGCCTGCTGGCCTGAACGCTGATCGTGTCGGACCCGTCGACGTCGCCGTGATCACCTTTGAGGGCAATCGCTTCAACGGCGACGTCGCCCCCGCTCTGCGGCAACTACAGCAGGACGGCGCCGTACGCATTCTCGATCTGAGCTTCATCCGCAAGGCCGAGGACGGCTCCGTCGCCATCGTGGAGCTGGGCGACGCGGAAGTGGCGCAGGAGTTCGACCAGGTCACCGATGTGCAGTTCGATCTGCTCAGCGACGAGGACCTGCGCTCGGTCGCGACCAGCCTGCCGGCAGCCTCCTCGGCTCTGGTCGTGGCCTGGGAGAACAGTTGGGCTGCGCGGCTCGCGGCGGCAATTGACGCTTCCAACGGTGAACTGGTGGCCCTGGAGCACATTCCGCGAGACGTCGTCATGCGGGCCGTGGCGGCGCTCGACGCCCCATGATGCCCAGCCGATCAACAGACATCCGAGTTCAGGGAGAATCGACATGCCCCAGCGCTTCGGCCGGCCCGGCCTCTTGGGCACGATCGCCCGCACGGCGGTGATCTCCGGCACCGCTTCGGCCGTGTCCAATCGCGTCAACCGCGGCATGGCCGAGCGCGATTACCGCCACGCCGCGGACGCACAGGCCCAGCAACAGGCGTGGATGGACCAAGGGGCGGCGCAGGCCCAGGCGGCCGGGCCCGCACCTGCACCGGACGCAGCCGCCCCCGCCGTGGACCGGGTTTCCCAGCTCACCGCGCTGGCGGACCTGAAGGCGCAAGGACTTTTGACGGACGAGGAGTTCACTGCCGAAAAGCGCCGAATTCTCGGCAGCTGACGCGCGACGCACCGTCAGTTCACGGTGGAGTCGCGCACGGTGCAGGTGTCCGTGTCCGCCGGGCACCAGTGCGTGCGGCCGCCCACGAGGTGGAGTTCGAGGTCGGCGTCGCGCATGCCGTTCGTGTCGAGCGCGGCGCGCAGCGCGGTCGGGGCGGGCTGGGGCGGCAGGCCGAGTACGCCGATGACGACGACGCCGCTGCGGGCCTCGACCGAGGCGATCTGCCACTTGCCGGCCGAGGCCCACTTCTCGGCGACCGGGCGGGCGTTTGCGGCCAGGGCGCGGTCCCGCGCTACGGAGATCGTTCCGGTGGTGAGCGGCACGGCGATCAGCAGCACGACCACGGCGACGGCCACCAGCGTGCGCCCGTGGAACTCCCCCACAGTGTGTCCGGACTCCTGGGCCGCAGCCCGGATGCCGTAGACCAGGAACACGATGGTGCCCGTGGCCACGATGGCGGCCACGTTGGTCGCGAACAGCAGCGCCGACTCACTCGCGTCGTGGTACCGGCCCACTGTGATGAGCAGTCCGGTGACGGCGAGCGGAGGCACCAGCGAGATGGCGATGGCCACGCCCGGCAGGGTGTCCGAGATATCGGCGCGGACCAGCGCGAACGCGCCCACCGTGCCCGTCGCCAAGGCTGCGAGCAGGTCGATCAGGCGGGGGCTGATGCGGGCGGAGACCTGGCTGTTGGACGCGAAGGCGTCCGGTGGCGCGGCGATCCAGCCGAGCAGCATGCCGATCGCCACCACCGCCAGCGCACCGCCGAGCACGAGCAGCGCGCACCGCATCACCTGCGCGCGATCGGCGAGCACGAGAGCCAGCGCACTACCCAGGATCGGTGTCATCAGCGGGGCGACGATCATGGCCCCGATGACGGTCGCTGTGGAGTCGCCCACCACACCGGCTCCCGCGATCACGGCGGCCAGGACGAGCAACCCCCAAAAGCGAGTGGAACTCGGGCTTCGGAAGTCCCGTTCGATGAACAGCGTCTCGGTCATCCGGTGGACCGTGCGTGCATCGACAGATGCCATGAGTCTCTACCTACTTAAGCGTTGTGCGGCCACGAAGCCGATCCGGGCTGCATGAACAGTTGACTGAAAGAGCGCTGACGCTGGATGTATGGATGCCGAGACACCGAAGGCGATATGTCCGCGATACGCCGTACGGGGGCATGGAGATCCTGAGCGGCGTCGGGCAGGAGGCGCTCCCACCAGCCGATTTCTTCCATCAGCGGCAACGGCCGAGGCAGCAACGCGGCGCTGAGGCGGGAGCAGGCGAGACCTCGCCGGCGATGGGCTGCTCCCCCAATGCCAGTACGGCTCTCCGACTTAGACCTGCAAGGCCAGACGTCAGCGGCCGGTCACCCTGATCCGCCGGAAGACGCCCAGGATGTCCGAGCGGCTCGTCTACGACGTCTTCACCTACGAGCAGCGGTGCCTCGTGACGAGTTCTCGATGAGGCGACTCGTACTGTGATCGCGCAATGATTGGTCGTGGCGACTGACCCGCGAGGGCGATCTGCCATCGGGGGGGCTGTGCAGCCCCCATGCGATACGCCTCCGAATTCCGGACCGAGACGCATTTGCGTGAGAGCGCACTCGAACTCCTAGGTTCGGCGGCATGCGATACATCAAACTCGGAACGACCGGGCTGGAAGTCTCCGCCATCGCCCTCGGCTGTATGAGCTTCGGCGAACCGGACCGGGGGGGCGAGCCATGGTCGCTGGGCGCGGACGCCAGCCGGGACATCATCAAGCAGGCCCTCGAGTGCGGCGTCAACTTCCTCGACACGGCCAATGGGTACAGCGCCGGAAGCAGCGAGGAGATCGTCGGCCAGGCGGTCAAGGACTTCACCCGGCGCGAGGAGGTCGTTCTCTCCACCAAGGTCTGGATGCGGATGCGACCCGGCCCGAACGGAGCCGGGCTGTCCCGCAAGGCGATCTTCGCCGAGCTCGACGCCTCCCTGAAGCGGCTGGGAACCGATTACATCGACCTGTACCAAATCCACCGCTGGGACTACGACACCCCGATCGAGGAAACCCTCGAGGCGCTGCACGACGCGGTCAGGTCCGGGAAGGTCCGCTACATCGGGGCCTCTTCCATGTACGCCTGGCAGTTCGCCAAAGCCCTGTACCTCGCCGACCTGAACGGCTGGACCCGGTTCGTGTCGATGCAGGACCACTACAACCTCATCCACCGGGAAGCAGAACGGGAGATGCTCCCGCTCTGCGCCGACCAGGGCATCGGCGTGATCCCGTGGAGCCCGCTGGCGCGGGGCAGGCTGACGCGGGCCCGGGGCACCGCCACGGCGCGCGCCGAGACCGACGCGGGCGGCAAGATCCTTTATCGCGACGAGGACCATGCGGTGGCCGAGCGCGTCCATGAAATCGCGGGCAAGCGGGGTCTGTACCCGGCCCAGGTCGCCCTGGCCTGGGTCATGCGTCACCCGATGGTGACCTCGCCCATCGTGGGGGTCACCAAGCCGGCCCAGCTCACCGACGCCGTCGCCGCGGTGGACGTCGAACTCGACGAGGACGAGGCCACCTACCTGGAGGAGCCCTACAAGCCGCACGAGACCGCCTACCTGGAGGAGCCCTACAAGCCGCAGCCTGTGGCGGGCTCCCGGTAGTCCGGACCACCGCCGGGCCTCGTTCTCGCGCAGGGGCCAATTGACGTGCTTCAGAAGCGCACCGGGGATGCCCTAGCGGCCGACGGAGGTCCAGTCGGTGGGGGCGGGCGGTACCGAGCGCCCTGCGGCGTGTTCACGGAGGCGCCGAGTCAGTTCCGGCAGATCATAGGCCGGGAAACAAACCTGGAGCAGTTGGAGATGAAACCGCGATGGCAACTCCTCCTTGAACATCGCCACGTCCATCGGCTTGATCTTCACGTCCCACGCGTCGGGAGCCGCCCAGTGCGTCATCCGGACGTAGAACGCGTCCCGCGGGCCGGCATTGGCCACGGCCGAGAGGAAGGCGAGGCCGCTGTCGGCCGGGAAATCGATGAGTATCCAGCCTCGCCTGGACTCCACCCACTCCGCCATGTGCGGCAGCTTCTCCGGCCAGCTCGCGTTGCTCTCACCCACGTCCTGACAGCAGGTGAAGGTGTCGAACCCGTATTCCCAGATCGCCTGGATCGTGGGTGCGAGCTGCTCATCGATCTGCGCATGCTGGTCACCGACCCGGACGAGAACGGTGGGGTGGGTGCCTTCGTAAGAGGTCATCGAGCGAGCATACGAGCGGGATACGACACCTGTCCGGGCAGGTGTCGCACCGTCGCGCGACGTCCGAGATCCCGCACTGCGGCTTACGGGCGAACCCACTCGCCGCGCTCACTGTAATCAAGTAGGTGCTCAGCTAAGCGGTTTCCGCGAGGCACCCACCACGGAGCTCCCTGTCGGCTCGTCCGCCGTCACTACGTCTCGCGCGTGCTGGGGTGGAGCACAGCCGTAGCGATCTCCCGCACGCGGTCCAGGGTGATCCCTGTGCGCTGCTCGACGGCGAGGGGGTGGTCGGTGGGCTCCAACTCGACGAAGGGACGCTCACCGACCGGACGGGTGTGCACGTGCGTCTTCAGATTGAGAGTGGTCGGATAGAGGGACAGGTCAGTGGTGAGCCAGCCGAAGTACGGCTGCTCAGCCTCACGGCCGGGGGTGTCCCACAGGTCAGCAGCCCTGGAGAAGCTCTCGCGGCTGAGCGAGACCCAAACGCCCCAGGAGAACACCCCCTCGCTGTCGATGACCGGTATCTCGATCATGCCCTTGACGAAGTAGTGCCGTCCGCGGACCACGCACTGGTCCGCGGACAGCAGGCAGTCGTCGGCATCGGCGAAGGCCTGATCCCACACGACTGGAGCGTCGGACGTGTAGTTCATCGGCAGCTCCGGGTGGTGGGCTCCGCAGCACGAGCAGGTGAAACCGAAATCGCTGGTCATGGCGCTGGAGCCTAATGGCGACGTCCGCGAGCGGCCCCGGAGGGCTCCCCCAGCCGCCCCTGAGGCCAACTTCCATGAGCAGTTCAAGGCTTGAGTGAGAGCGGGTCTGCTGTGTCGGTTCGCCAGAGCGCTCCCTGCCGGCAGCGCCGGCCGGGCGCTGAAGTTGGTCGGCGACACCGTCGGGAGTTCGTCCGCCGGACATCCATCAATTTCGATACGGCCGTTGCGTAAAGGGGTGTCGCTCTCTACTGTCAATAACGACACCGTCGTATCGAAAATGCGGGCGACCGACGGACCGGCATCAGGAGAGGATGAGTGACGCCCGTGACAGCTCCCATGCGCCGAGGCCGTCCCCGCAGCGAGGACGCCGACGGGCGGATCCTCAAAGCAGCTCACGAACTGCTGGTGGAACGCGGCTACGACCGGTTCGCCATCGACGAGGTGGCAGCCCGCGCCGCGGTGGCCAAGACCACGATCTACCGGCGGTGGCCCACCAAGGACCATCTGCTCGTCGCTCTCGTCGCCAAGATCCAGGACGAGGTGGCGGTCGCCGACACCGGCGACATCAGGTGTGACCTGAGCGTCTATCTCACCGCCATCGCGACTGGACTCGACCGGATGCGCCGGGTCGGCAGGGACGCCACGGGTAAGGAGGACCGATCGGCCGGAGTCGTCGCCGAACTGGTCGCGGCCGCCGCCCGGCACCCCGATGTGGGCGACGCCGTACGCAATCTCTTCGCCCGGCGCAACACCCTGCCGCTGGCACTGCTCGACCGTGCCCGTGAGCGCGGGGCTCTGGCCCCGGACACGTCGTCCGAAGTGCTCTTCGATCAACTGGCCGGTGCCCTCTACTACCGGCTCCTGATCACCGGTGCGCCGATCGGCTCCGACTATGTCGAGGAGCTGGTCGGCCACGTACTCGCCGGATCCGGCGTCACCCGTCGCCCAGAGAGGAACTGATCATGTCCTGCCCTGCTGTTGCGTCTTCGGTGCCGGCCGCGTTACTCGGGGCGCCGGCGCAATCCGTCCCCCGGGAGATCGGACAGAGGACCAGGAGTGCGACCGAAGCGCCACAAGTGGGGGCGGCCCGGTGAACCATCCACTGGCGCTCGCCGACAACGGCGCCCTGCTCGCCGTCCGCTTCTTACTGGAAGTGACCTCGGTGGTCAGCGTGGGCATCTGGTCCTGGCGCAGGACCCCCACCCCGTGGCGCTGGCTGCTGGTCGTCGCGCTGCCCGTCCTCGTGGGCTGGGCATGGGGCACGTTCACCGTGCCGAACGACCCGTCCCGAGGTGAGAACGGCGACGTCCGCACACCGGGGCCGCTGCGCCTGCTGCTCGAGGTCACGGTGTTCTTCGGCGCGGTGGTCGCACTTCACCTTGCGGGCCTGTGCCGCGCGGCCCGCTGGCTCTTTGTGGTCATGGTCGCCTATCAGCTCCTCGCCTACGACCGCATCGGCTGGCTGCTCAGCCACTGAACACCTGGCACCGCCTCGTGCAACGGACTTTCCCGTACACAGGTGAGCGCCCATGCATCGCCACACGGAGCGCCTGCTTCGCTCGTACCTCACACGGAGAAACCGCGCGTCGAGCCGCGCAGCTTTCAGGCGGCCCAGCACTCGCGTAACCACGGTCAAGGGACAGCCTGTTCGTGATGATCCCGACGCTACCCTGCGGGCCAACAATCAGGCTCAGTGGTCAAAAAGCCTGCTCACGGGCGATGACTCCGGCGACTACGGCACGGCGTTCCGGGACAGGCGCGCCTCAGCCCTGGCCCTCCTGGAGAGGGGCTGTGATGGCCAGGTCCTCGTCGAGCTTTGCGACCAAAGCGTCGGCGAGGGATGGCGCGTAGCGAGTGGCCCTCTGATCGACCGCGGCCAGGAAAGCGACGAGCTGAGCCTGCACGGAGCCCAGGAGTTCGGGCAGCTGGACCAGCGGCAGTTCGATGCGTAGACCGTCGGGGTGCTCCACGTCCGGCCATAGCCGGACGGTCGCCCCTATGCACTCGGCGCGCGGCGTCGGGTCGTGGCCGAGCCAGGGCTCTTCTCCGTTCATACAGTCCAGCCAGTCTCGCCAGTTCTCCAGGCCGAAGCAGCAGCCGGGAGGTGCAGTCACTCCGGTCGACGTGTCCCGGATCCGGATTCCGCCGGGAGCGATGACCTGGTCAGCGGTCAGCAGCTCGCTTACCAGCTCCGTGCTGTCTCTGGGGCCGCGGGTCCCGACCTCACCGTCACCCTTGTTGTAGTTGGTCAGGACTTCCATGGCGGTGCCGAGTTCTCGCACGGACAGCCGGCCGGACAGAGCCAGGAGGTGGCCTGCCGGCGAGTCGGCTACGGGCCACAGTGCGAAGTCGCGGACTTCGGAGGTCTCCAGCACGGCATTCATGATCAGCACGGCGTCAGTTTCGCTCTTCGAACGGTGTGGACGCCTCGCTATTTTTGATCGGCAACGTGTCCTCATGTCTGCCGAGTTACACGTGGATGAGACATCTCGAGTGCCTGGAGAACCGTCTGGTGGGCCCGTACCAGCAGCACCCGCTTTGGAGCAGAACCGCGACCTGCCCGGCCGACGAGACCTCGACCGGATACTCCCCCGCCCCACCGTCCGCCTGCCCGCGTACCGCTCCGCCCCGGCCACCCCCGCAGTGACGGCCCGAACAGCGGGTGCCGCTTTGCCAGCGTCACGGCCTCTCGTGGCTGCCCTCGACAAGCCCGGGGTGGATCGCTCGACCCGGCTGCGTGTGTGGCCGACTCACGCCTCGGGGTCGGCCCAGGTCGCCACAAGTGCCGCCGTGTCCGGAAAGCGGGGGCCGCCGATCGCCTCGTCGATGGTTTCGCCGTTCAGCCAGCACACCTGCTCGGGGGCGCCGTCGCCGGTGTCGAGCAGACAACACACTCCGCCGCTGGCGGCGGTGAGGTCCGTGAACACCCTTCTGACGCTGGCGGAGCGGGCGAACAAGCGGCTCATCCCCGAGGTCGCGGCCCAGCACTCGATGGACACATAGCCGGGGTGCAGGAAGGTCCGGAACCGGACCGTGACGTAGATGTACCCGATGCGGATGCGCCCATCTCCCTCAAGGACAGGGCCGTCCGTTCGCGAGTACTCGCGCAGTGTCTCATCGGCCTCGAACATGAGGGCCGTGTCGAACTCACACGTGTCGCTCGTGGAGCAATCGACAGGATCGCTCTTGAAGCCGGACGTGAACGGCAGGACCACGTGATCACCGCCTGGCAGGTTGACCTTGAGCGGCGGCACGGTACGGTTCGGCGGCGCCAGCGTGGCCAAAGTGGTCAGTGCCCTGGCGACATGACGCGGACGCAGATAGATGTCGTAGCTGTATACGAGACCCACGTATCCCCCTCCTCAAGATCGGATCGAACACTCTCACGCTCCACCCCCCTGACGCCCACACGTTAAGGCCGTCGCCCCCAGGCCACCGGAGCCGGAGGAGCCCGGAGCCGACGTGTACGCCGCGACCACACACGCTGACGGGACCGAGGCGGATGCTCTGATTCATGCGCCGGGACACCACAGTTGGAACCGGATGCGAACATCCGACTCCCGTACACGGAGATGATGGTCACCATGGATACGACACCACCGGGCCAGGCCCTGGTCGACGCGGGCTGGCAGAAGGTTCGCGACGACGGGCGGGTCCGGCCAGAACTGCTCGAAGTTGCCTACGCCGAACCCCGCCTGCGCCAGTTGTTCCCCTGGACGGGGATGGGAGAGTTGCACTTCAGCCGCTGCACCGAGTGGCCGTGGGCATGGGACATTCCCTACATCCAGCCTGCAGCAGAAGGCGGATACTGGGTCTCCGGTCCCCTGCGCAGCGAGTCCGTGGGTCCAGCCGCGACAGCACAGCAGGCCGTCACGATGGTCGTGGACCGTCTCCCTCCCAACTGCGGACCTGCCTTCGTCGGAACCCGAGAGGAACTCGCTGCCCACGACGCCGCGATCCTGCCCGCGACCTCCGAGACCAAAGGCACCAACCGTTCCACGAGCTGATCTTGGTTCCAACCGTCGTGCCCCAGCTCCAACTATCGCCGAACAGCTCATTTCAGGCGCCAGATAGAGCGCTCAGCGACGACAAGTGGAAAACTCATCCGCCAGCAAGATTCGTGGTCCGGGGTCAACTACAGGGACGGCAAGGTCTGCGTGCACTTCAGCGGGATCTGCCGCACTGCCTGGATGAGCGCGCCGATCTGGGGCCCGTCTGGCGGATCTCCATGAGCTGGCGCGAGGGCGCCCAGCGCGGACGTGTCGTCGAGCTTGCAGGACGCGCCCGTTGCTGCCCGAAGATCCTGCCTCAAAGCCGAGTTGCCCCATGTTGGACCGAAACAGTCACGTCAAGGACGGCCATCGGTCAGCAGCCCACTCTCTCCAGTTCGCCCAGCCGGGCGGCGGGTCTTCGGCCCTGCGTCTTACCAGCTCCGCCGCATCAGGTTCCTCGAAGTGCGCCCGCCCGTGCACGATATCGGCCTCGGTCATCGGGAGCGTCTCCTCGGGGAACGCGGCCCAGCGATGGGCGATCCGGGCGCGTTGTGTCTCACCGTTCACCGGCAGGTAGACCATGCAGAAGCGCGCACCCTCGGCCTCCACCAACCAGCGGATCGCGGACCGTTCGCCCCGGGACCAACAACCGTAGTCCAAGACGTTGGTACCCAGCCCCTGGCAGGCCAACCATCAGGAACAACGTGGTCACACCCAGATCGTGGCAGGCCAGCTGGACGGATGACCACCGCTCTAGGGCGCGTATCGGGTCGCGATCAATGAGCACCGAAGCTTCCGGGGCGGGTGCTCCGTCGGGGATACGGGGCCCGGTGACCTGCGCAGCGCCGTGTGGAGGCGAGTGACCGGAAGTGACGCCGTAGGCAGGTAGCCGGGGCCCGAGGACCCCGGCTACCTGCCTACCGTGACGGTGCGTCAAAGCATGGCGAGACGGTCCACCAGGAGTTCTACCCTCTGCTCGACGTACTCCGGCGGCAGCCGTCCGGCCCGGGTCAGGGTCACGATCCCGTGCAGGGCCGCCCAGAACAGCTCGGTGAACAGCCCCGGGTGGACACCGTCCCCGGCGACCTCGCTGAGGCTTTCCAGCAGGGCGGCGAAGGCGTCCTTCAGTGGCTCCGGGGTGTCCTCCTGCGCGAAGGCCAGGCCTCCGTCGAGCTGGAACATGGCGTCGTAGAGCGCCGGGTTGCGTTCGGCGAAGTCGAGGTAGGCGCGGGCGAGGGCCGTGACCCGGCCACGCGGACCGGCCGCGGCGGAGGTCGCGGCCCGCACCGCCGCGGCCATCTCGGCGGCGCCCTCGAGGGCGACGGCGCCGATGATCTCCCGTTTGCCGCGGAAGTGGCTGTAGAGGACGGGCTGGCTGTACTCGATGCGCTCGGCCAGCCGGCGGGTGGTGACCGCCTCCCAACCCTGCTGCTCGGCGAGTTCTCGGGCTGTCGCCACGATGAGGCGCTCGCGCTCCGCCCGTTCGCGCTCCTTGCGTTCCTGTACCGACATGATTCGACCCTAGCACCGCTAGGCAATCGAGCGGCAGCAGTGCTAGCGTTGTCACATCACCTAGCGCCGCTAGATTTCTGGAGGGGTCATCATGCTCAACGCACTCGAGGTCGTCACCACCGTGGTAGTCGGCGTGATGGTGGGGGTGGAGTTCTCCGTCCCCTTCTTCAGCAACCCGATCCTCAACGCACTGCCAGGCGATTACGGCCTGCGCGCCCGCACCCACGGGGCCCGACTGGGCGGCGCCGTGATGCCGTTCTGGTACATCGGCTCGCTCGTCCTCGTCGTGGCCTGGGCCATCGGCGGATGGGACAACCCCGGCACCGGCCTCGTCGTCACTGCCGGCGCGCTGCTGATCCTCAGTGTCATCATGTCGCTCACGCTGCTCGTCCCGATCAACAACCGGGTCAAGGCGTGGACCGCCGACAACCGGCCTGAGGACTGGAAGGAGCAGCTGAATCGCTGGGACCGCTGGCACTACGTCCGCGTCGCCGTCATCGTCGCCGCCTTCGCCTGCCTGGCGGCCGCCCTTGCCTGAACCCGCGGGCCGACACGGCGCTGGTGGCGCACGAGCCACACCCCGGGCGGCAGCGGGCCACCGGAATCCGAACATCCGGGAAGGGTGTAGCTCGCCTGGATGGAAGGAAAGGTACTGATCCCGGGCCCCCACAGGCGACCGGTAGTGTCGGCCGATGATCACCAATCCGAAACTCCAGCTGACCATCGACTGTGCCGAGCCGGAGCGACTCGCGGTGTTCTGGGCTGCAGCGCTGGGCCACGAAGTCGAGCCGCCACCAGCGCCCTTCGCCAACTGGCGCGCGCACTGGTTGGACCAGGGCTTGTCAGAGGAGGAGCTGGGCACGGGTGACTGCAGTGACTCCGTCGTCGATCCACAGGGTGTCGGACCGTTGGTGTAGGCGTTGTCGTCGATTCCTGGCTGTGTGCGGCCGGGTGGGACGTCGTGGAACTCGTCGGGCCCCATGAGGCGGGTGAGGCGGTGGCGGCCGGCTGCGGGGTCGCAGTGGCTCAGCGGCGACAAGGCCCAAAGTTTCCGCCGCAACCCCCGCTGCCTGCGAAGACGCCACATCCGACACACGATCCCGGCGCCGAAGTACCCGCGTGCCAACCGTCAACGACGAGGCATCCATGGCGGCAGGTCCACCGGCTTCGACCACGACCACTACCGTCGCCGCCACAAGGTAGAGCGGACGATCAACCGGCTCGCGAACTCTCCTGCAGCCACAACGCGTTACGACATACGGGCCTACGTCTTCCACAGCACCATCACCGCAGCAGCCATCCGCCTGTGGCTTCACATGTGATGCGGAGGACGGGATCGGCATCCTAATCAGACCGGAAACACTCAGCGCGCGTCGAACGCCGCCTGCAACGCGTTCTCCGTAGGAGCGATGACAACCGCACTTCCCTGAAGCTCCGCAGGAAGATGAGGACGATCGTTCTCGTGGAAGATCAGCGCCGCACCGTCCTGAGGAACGATTGAGGCTCCGAGGGCTCTCGCCAGCCGGGCGAGCACGCCGAGCATGGCGCCACGGGCAAAGTGCGTCGCCGTCACGCCAGACATCTCGCCCTTGTCGTCGGACCCGTGGTAAAGATCCGCTTCACCCCCATCTTCCGCGCGGAGTTGGGAGAAGCCCTCACCCGGACCGCCCGCCACCACGTACGGCTCCGTCACCTGCCGGAAACGTTCGGCGTCCAGCGCGACAACCTCACTGTCGACAAACCGGAGCAGGAAGATGCTGTAACTCACGAACACAGCCTGCCATCGTCGTGATCCGCCGGACAGGCCCATGACTATGGGCGGGCGCCGAAATGGGATGCGCACCGCGCAGACGCGATGGTGTCTCCTCGCAGCTTTCACCTCGAGCCCGATTTGCGGATCCGCCGTGATGGACGCTCTGCGACGAGCCGTTCTTTCCGGGGACGACGGCCCTGCTACGGGTCGGAGCGCTGCTCACGAGGTCTCGTGGTTCAGGTGGATGAGCCCTTCGATGGAGCCCAGTCGGGTCTGCATGACAGGGTCTGCTACCGGTGTGGTCGTGAGCAGCAGTACCTTGGCCGACGGGTGTTCCGGAGCGTATAGGTCGTCTTCGCCGTCGTCGCCGGGGATGGGGTTGGGCTGGATCTCGACCCGCCGGTTCGGACTGCCGGCGAGGTGGTAGATGCCCCGGTAGTAACTGTCGCGCTCGGTGAAAACCAGCCCGAGACAATCACTGACGAGCCGGACCAGGTCGTCGGAGGTAAGGGTGCGGGTGCCGTAGGTGTGATGGTCGGTCATGGTGCATCAGACCCTATGCCGCAACGGCGGTGGAGGCTCGACCAGTTGGCCGCGTTCGAAGCGGGCCTCGGCTCGGACGAGGACAACGAGGTGGGAGACGGCTGCCACCATGGGATCTTCGGCGCACTACCATGCGCCGGTGTCGGACTTCATAAAGCAACTTCCAGCCCTGCTCGGGGTGATGATCGGAGCCTTCGGCTCGTACGTCGTGGTCATGCGCGGCGATCGGGCAAGGTTCCGTCGGGAACACGCGGCCCGATGGCAGGAGAGGCAGCTCGCCGCCTACACCGACTACGCGCTCACACTGAAGAAAACACTCACTCTTCATCGCCGCGTCGCAGCGCATCTCGGCCACGATGCCTATCCACACCCGCTGCCGCTCGCAGAAGTCACTCCCCTCCTGGTCGAAGCCGCCGACACCAGGTCCGCGGCCGGCGAAGGGCTGCTGATGCTCGGCTCTCCGGAGGTCGTAGAGGCTGCACACAGCTGGGCTCTCACGGTGACGGAGGTCGAACGCCTTTTGCACACTCCCGGCTGCACCGCAGACACATGGTCGGAGCAGATCGAGAAGCAGCAAGCGGCTCGGGCGGGTTACTACACGGCCATCAGGCGCGACATGGAGCTGCCGCCCGGTCATTCAGGGCGGTGGCAACCACCGCCGGCTCAACCCGCCTGAGTCACGACAGAACGCAGCCAGCGTCGTCGGACCGTCGCCGGTGGGGCGTGTCTGGTGAACGGGGAAGCGCAGGGCACGGATCACAGCGGCGGAGTCGCCGGGCTTGAGATCAGCGAGATCGAGACAAGATCGAGAAGCGTGAGCATCTGACGCGTAACGGGTCCTGGTGGAAGCTGGGAGCCGTCCGGGTTCAAGGACGGTCGCTCGCGATCCCTGGCGCCTTCGCCAACCGGCGGCAGGATGCAGAGTTCGAGCAGCAGCTGATCACCATCCAGGAGCTTTGGTCTCACGCGGTCGGCGACTGACCGGGTTCACGCCGCGGGTTTCCTCGTCGCGGGCAGGCGGAGACCACGGCGGACGGCTTCAGCGTGGATCAGGTCGAGTTCGTGACGGGCACCGTCGACGAGCATGATCCAGTCCCCCAGATGCTGCGGGTCACGAGCCTGGGCCGGGTGAATGCGCCGGCGATCATCTGCTTCGGTTGGCCGATCAGTGAGGCTGTGCACCACTCTCCGGACCGCTCAGGCCCGGTCCGGTGCCAGTGCGGTGGAGCTCCGGAGGCGGAGTTCGGGGTCGATGAGGACCTCGTCCGCGCTGACGTCGCGGTTCGCGATGAGGGACGTCACGATGCGGCCGACGTTCTCGGCGATGCGCTCGATGGGCTGCCGGACCGTGGTGAGGGGCGGCCAGATGAAGTCCAGCATCGGGGAATCGTCGTAGCCGATGACGGACACGTCGTGGGGGACGCGCAGATCGGCGCGGTCCACGGCGCGGTAGGCGCCGAGCGCCATCTCGTCGCTCGACGCGACGATCCCGGTGACGCCCCGCTTGAGCAGGGTGGTCGCCGCCAACTGGCCGCCCTCCACATTGAAGTGCTGGCGGGAGACGAGTTCCGCCGAGTCGTCGAGCCCGCGGCGGCGCAGCGCGCGCAGGAACCCCTCGACGCGCCGGTCGGCCGGGATGTTGCCGGTGGGGCCCGCGAGCAGACCGATGCGCCGGTGGCCGAGGTCGTGCAGGTGACCGACCGCCAACTCGGAGACCCGCCAGTCGTCGGTGGAGACGACCGGGGCCTCGAACTCGGGGAAGCCGCCGTTGATGCTGACGTACGGGATGCCCCGTGACTCGATGAACTGCACCACGCGGTGGTCCTCGTCGCGCAGCGTGTTGCTGGAGGACAGGAAGACGACGGCCGCGATGCCCGCGTCGACCAGCGACTCGACGTAGTCCCGCTCGCGCGGTGTGCCGGGGTAGACCGGGCAGATGATGGGTGTCAGCCCGTGCGGACTCAGCTCGTTCTCGATCCGCTCCGCCTGGTGGGCGAAGATCGGGTTCTTCAGGTTCGGGGTGAGCATGAGGACGAGCCGCTTGTCCAGCGGCCGTTCGTACCCGACCTTCCGCAGGGCCTCCTCGACGGCCTGCCGGGTGGCCGCGGAGACGCCGTACTTCCTGTTGATCACCCGGCTGACGGTCGCCTCGCTCACCTCCGCGGCCTTCGCGATCTCAGCGAGGGTCGTGGTGCCGATGGGCATACGGCTTCCTCCCCGCCGCTTCGCGGGGTCCGGGCCCTTCGCTGTCGTCATGTCAAACCTTCCGGTCGCACGCTGAGTTGTCCGGCGTGCCGAGCGCCGACTGTCCGGGAGTCATTGTTTCACCGAGCCGGCGAGCAGCCCGGCGACGAAGTACCGCTGGAGGAACAGGAACAGCACCAGGACCGGCAGGACCGAGATCAGCGTACCTGTGAGCAACTGTCCGTAGTCGGTGGACTGGACTCCGTGCAGGGTCGCCAGCGAGACGGGCAGCGTGTAGGCCTCCGGGGTGCGCTGGACGATGAGCGGATAGACGAAGTCGTTCCACTGGGCGAGGAACAGGAAGATCGAGAGCGCGGCGAGTGCCGGACGCATCGTCGGCAGGACGATCTGGAGGAACGTGCGCAGTTCCCCGGCACCGTCCATGCGCGCCGCCTGGATCAGTTCGTCGGGCACGGACTGCATCGACTGCCGCATGAGGAAGATCCCGAACGGCAGGGCCAGGTTCGGGAGGATCAGCCCCTGGTAGGAGTTGAGCCAGCCGAGTTCGACCATCAACTTGAACAGCGGTACGAGCGTCACCTGGCCCGGCAGTGCCAAGGACGCGATGATCACGGTGAACAGGACGCCCCGGCCGCGGAAGGTGAACTTCGCGAAGGCGTAGCCGGCCGCGCTGCACACGACGAGGCCGAGACCCGTGTAGACGAGGGACACCACGACGGAGTTGCGCAACGCGGAGCCGAACTGCAACAAGGTGAAGAGACCGCTGAAGTTCTCCCAGAAGTGACTGCCCGGCAGCAGCGCGGGCGGCGAGGAGAAGATCTCGCTCGTGGAGTGGGTCGTCGCCACGACCAGCCAGGCGAACGGCGCGAGCATCAGGACGGCGCCCAGGCCGATGAACGTGGTGAGCACGGCGCTCAGCGACCTTGTCGATCCGGCCGCGCCGCGCCGTCGTGGTGCCTTGAGCGGGGCCTTGAGCTGTGTGGCGGTCACTGGGCGCGCCTCCTCAGGACGAGCGACTGGATGACGGAGATGGCGGTCACGATGATCGCGAGGACGTACCCGAGCGCGGACGCGTAGCCGAAGTCGAAGTTCTTGAAGGCGGTGTTGTAGAGGTACATGCCGATGGTGAGCGTCGCGTTGTCAGGACCGCCGTTGGTCAGCACGTAGGGCTCGTCGAACAGTTGCAGGGTGCCGATGGTCGACAGGACGACCGTCAGCAGGATCGTCGGCCGCAGCCCGGGGATGGTGACGTGCCAGAACTGCTGGCGCCGGGTGGCGCCGTCCACCTGGGCCGCCTCGTACAGCTCGGCCGGGATCGCCTGGAGCTGGGCGAGGTACATGACGGCGCTCTGCCCGGTGTAGTGCCAGGTCATCGCCATGATGATCGAGGCCTTGGCCCAGAACGGGTCGGTGAGCCAGGGGACGCGCGGAAGGCCGACCGAGGTGAGCAGGTAGTTGATGAAGCCGTTCTGGTAGTTGAGCAGCGCGGAGAAGAGGATTCCGTACGCGACGAGCCCCATGACGATCGGCACGAAGTAGGCCACGCGGAAGAACGAACGCCATTTGAGCAGCTTGGAGTTGAGCGCGACGGCCAGCAGGATCGCGAGGCCGAGCATGAGCGGTACCTGGACCACCAGGATCTCGAACGTGTTGCGCAGGGCCGTCCAGAACAGTGGATCGCCGAAGATCCGCTGGTAGTTGGCGCCCCCGACGAACGTGATGACGCCGCCGACGTTCTGCGTGAAGCTGAGGTAGAGGGCGTACAGGACCGGATAGACCTTGAAGCCGACGAACAGCACGATCACGGGTGCGAGGAACGCGTACGGCGTCGCCCGGGTACGGAGCTTCGACCGCGCTCCCGGGCGTCGTGGCGGGACCCGGACCGGGGCGGCGGGTGGGAGGGACGAGGGCGCGGGGCCGGATTTCAGGATGTTCGACATGGTGGTTCGCCCGTCAGTCCTTTCCGATCTTCCGGCCGGTCTGCTGCGAGAGCAGCTTCGCGGCGCTGTCGAGAGCCTTCTTCGGGTCGGCGCCCTTCACGAGCACCTGGGTCTGTGCGTCGTCGAAGGCCTTGAGCGCCCTCGGGAAGTCCCGCGTGTAGTAGTCGGGCGGTGTCTTCTGGCCGAGGGCCTTGACGACGAGCCGGTTCGTGTCGATCCCGAAGTAGGGGTTCGACTGCTTGAACTCGGCGGCGTCCCACATGGGGCGGTAGCTCGGGAAGAGCCCCGCGGCCCGGGTCAGCGCCCGCTGGCCGGAGAGCGTCGCCATGCTGAACCGCACGTACTCGTAGGCCAGCTTCTGCTTCTCGCTCGACTGCGCGACCGTGAGGTACGTGGCGCCCGCTGACGACGCGGTGAACCCACCGGGGTGCATGGCGGGAGACATCCGCACGCCCCACTTCCCCTTCATCTCGGGGGCCGTGGTCGGGAAGCTGCCGACCATCCACGAGGCGCCGGGCATGATCGCGACGGGTGACTGTCCCTTCATCTGCGACGTGGTGCCCTGGCTCTGGGGGATGTCCGTGACGAGCCCCTTGTCGTTGGCCCGCTTCAGGAAGTCCAGTGCGGAGACGCTGCCGCGGTCGGTCAGCGAGATGTTGCCGCCCTTGTCGAAGAAGAACGTGCCTTCCAGACGGGCCAGCATCTCGAAGAGGTTCGCCGCGTCCGCCTGCGACGCGGCCTTGTCGAGGGCGAAGAGGTCGGCGCCGGTCGCCTTTTTGATCTTTACTCCGGCGTCGAGCATCTGGTCCCATGTGTGGATGCCACCGATGTCGACGCCCGCCTTACGGAACAGGTCCTTGCGGTAGTACACGAGATTCGTGTTCACCTCGAAGGGGATGCCGTACTGCTCGCCCCTGGCGTTCTGACCGCCCTTCCACAGGCCGCTGGGGAAGTCTTTCGCGAGGGCGTCGGCCCCCATGTCGCTGAGGTCGGCGAAGCTGTCGGGGAAGGTCTCCAGGTAGTTGCTGACGTAGTCGCCGCCGATGTCCATGACGTCGGGGAGGCCGAAGCCGCCGGCCGCCATCCCTGACGTGATCTTGTCCCAGATCGCCGGGTTGCCGACGTCCTGGACCTTCACGGTGTAGCCGGGGTGGGCCTTCTCGAACAGCTTGGCGGTGGCCTTCATGCCGGTCGCCGGCGCTCCCCAGGCCCAGGCGGTGAGGGTGTGCGGACCGGATTCGTCGGACGGCGCCATCGAGCAGCCGGTCAGCGCACCGGCCAGGAGCGTCCCCACCGCGGCGAGTGTGCCGACCCTGGCGCTCCAGCGATGACGCCGCAACGCGGTCGTGGACATCGATCCTCCTTGATCGAGATACGACAGACGGGCTGATGGGCGCCATCATGACTCTGCTTACCTCGCCCTTGCAAGATGTAGTTGCAAGTTTGCATACTGCTTTTCGAAGTCACGCGGACCCGGGTCACCGGACGCGGCGTCCGCGCAGCCGAACCCACTCGTAGCCATCGCCGTTGAGCGCCACCCCCGCTGCACGAAGGAAGCCACGACACCGATGTCACCCCTCGCCCCAGCCAGCGCACTGCCAACCGACGGGACCGCCACCCGTGTCGACGATCGCACCTGGTCGGTGTCGGCCGCGCCCGGCCCGGGCCCCGGGATCCGTTTCGACGCGCCCGCCGGGCCTTCCGTGCTGCTCGACCTGCGCGCCGACGAGCGGCACCTCCTGCCGGACGACGGCCACTCCCCCGTCGACCTCACCGGATCGGGTGCCTGCTGGCTCCTGCCCGCCGATCCCCGCTCGACCGAACCCGCCTGGCACATCGTCGGCGACGGCACCGTCGAACTGAGCGGTGACGGCCACCGCCGTACCGTCACGGTCCACGCCGACACCGCGACCGTCACCGCCCACCACGCCCGCCCGCACGCCGACGTCGACGGCGGGACGTTCAGCCTGGACCTGCCGGGAGCGGAGCCGCTGGCCGACGCCCTCGCGGGGTTCTACTGGGGCACCGTGCTGCCCTGCGTCGTCGAGCGGACCACCGCCGCCGGCTACCCCGACGCGAGCGGATACGTGATCAGCACCCTCGCCGACAAGTACGTCGGCACGTATCCGGACGTCGACCACGAGTTCCAGATCAAGGGACGGATGGCGTGGGGCAGCGGCACCGACCTCGACGTCGTCCGGCGGATGATCGACCTCCAACTGCGCATGATGCGCGAGGACCCCCAGCAGATGTGGCGCGATCCCTGCGCCGTGCAGCCGGACGGCGACCGCGAGTACCACGTGCGCCGCAACAGCGCCGACGGCACCGAGAACGCCGTCATGTTCCTCGTCACCGGCAACGTCGAGGTCCTGGAGTCCGCGTGGCTCTACTACGCCCGCACCAAGGACACCGGCTGGCTGCGCGAGCGCATCGAGGACCTGGAGGGCGCGGCGTCCTGCGTCGTCGACTGCATGGACCCCCTCGGGCGCCTGTGGTCGGACGTGTACTACGAGGACCAGGTGATCAAGGACGGACGGGAGACGATGGCGGCGTCCCTCGCCGCCCACTCCTTCCGTCTCCTGGCCGACCTGGAGGAACTGCTGGGCCGCGAGGAGCGGGCACGCGGCTACCGGGACCTCGCCGCACGGCTCGCCGCCAGCCTGCGCACCCCGCTGCCGACGGGTTACTGGGACGAGGAGGCGCAGCGCTTCACCGACTGGGTGGACCGTTCCGGGCGGGTGCACGACCACATCCACCTGCTGGCCAACGTCCTCCCGGCGATGTTCGGGCACGCCGACGCCGCGCAGACCGAGCACGTCCTCGCGCTCGTGGACCGCGAACTCGACGAGTTCCAGCGCTTCCCGACGTTCCTCGCAGCCCGCGTGCAGGACTACACCGACGCCGAGATCGGCGACGGCGGCCCGTACGACCTGTGCGCCGCGGGCCGCTACTGGTGCTGGGACGCCGCGTTCTGGTCGTGGCGCGGCGACGGACCGATGCTCCGCCACCAGCTCGACACCGTCGCCGCGCAGGGCGCCCGCGACGACTACGTGATGGGCGAGCGCTACGACATGGACCACGTCTACTACGTGGACGGATCCGACTGGCACGGCGCGGCCCATTACTACGAATACCCGTGCGTGTACGCCTGGGTGCTCTTCGCCGAGTACCTGGGGGTGCGGGCCACGCTCACCGCCGACCTGCGCATCGCCCCGCGGGTGACGGGCACCGGGTCCGTGACGCTCGGCCAGCGGGCCTATCAGCTCACGTACCGCATCGACGACGACGGCTTCGAGCTCGTGAACGACGCCGACCACGCGCGGTCGTTCGAGATCGAACTCGCCGCGCTCGGCGCCGCCGGCCTGCGCACGGCCGACCTCGGGCCAGGAGAGTCGATCCGGATCGCCGTCCCCGGCCCGTCCGCCGACACCGAGGAGGCCCCCGCATGAGCACCGCCACCGCTCTCCAGGTCGATCTCGCGGTCACCCCGTTCAGCCGCCGCGGCTCCTACTTCGCCGTCTCGCACACCGTCGACCAGCACGAACCGGGCTTCTACCTCCGCACCGTCCGGGGCGACGCCCGACACCGCGAGATCCTCCGGCTGCTGCTGGACGACGCCCCCGACGCCCGCTCGCTGACCACGGCGGGCCGGCTGACCCTCAGCCGCGGCGCCACCCGCGTCGACGTGCTCCTCGACGGGCCGGACCGCGCGGTGCTCCAGGTCGAGGGAGGCTCCCTCACCCTCGACTTCCGTGCCACCTCGCAGTACGACTCCGTGCTCCAGGAGAACGAGAACACCTGGCGCTTCGTCGACAGCGGCGCGAACCGCAACTACCGCGTCCGCGTCCTCGACGGCGCCGCCCGCCTCGACGCCCGCTGGGACGGAACCCGCAACACCGAGGCACGGCTGCGCACCACCGCGCAGGAGGACGCCGCGACGATCGTCATCGACGAGTACGGCAGCGCCGCGCCCACCCGGCCGCTCAACCCGCCGACAGCCGTCGCCCTCGCCGCCCAGGCCGACTTCGACGCGTGGTGCCGCACCCACGGCGGGGCCGCCTGCGACGACCCGGCCGTCTCCGACAGCGTCCGGCTCGCCGCATACGTCACCTGGGCCGCACTCGCACCGGCCGGCGGCCTGCTGCGCCGCGAGTCGATGCTCATGTCCAAGAACTGGATGACGAACATCTGGAGCTGGGACCACTGCTTCAACGCGATGGCCCTGTGGCGGGACCCGCACGCGGCCGCCGACCAGCTCTTCGCCGTCTTCGACCACCAGGACGAGCACGGCTGCCTGCCCGACTACGTCAACGACGCGGGAATCCAGCGGAACTTCGTGAAACCGCCGATCCACGGCTGGGCCGTCGCCCATCTCATGGACCGCGACGGCCTGGACGAGACCACGATCGCCGCCCTCTACGAGCCGCTGCGCCGGTGGACCGAATGGTGGTTCGAGCACCGCGTGTACGGGGACGACGGCATCCCCTCCTACAACCACGGCAACGACTCGGGCTGGGACAACGCGACCACGTTCGGCGCGGGCGTGCCCGTGCAGAGCCCCGACCTGCTCGCCTTCCTCGCCCTCCAGATGCTCACCCTCGCCCGGATCGCCGCACGCACCGGCCGCGGCGAGGAGAGCGCCGCGTGGCGCCGGCGGGCCGAGCGGACCGTGCGCACGATGTGCGAACGGTTCTGGTCCGACGGCCGGTTCGTCGCCCGCCACACCCTCACCGGCCGTGTCGTCGCGGCCGACAGCCTGCTCACCCTCATGCCGCTGGTCCTGGGGGACCTCCTCCCCCACGACGTGCGCGACACGACCGTGCGCCGCCTCCTCGACGGCGGCTACCTGACTCCGTACGGACCGGCCACGGAACCGGTCGACAGCCCCTTCTACGAGGCGGACGGTTACTGGCGCGGACCCATCTGGGCCCCCTCGACGATGCTGCTCGTCGACGGGCTGCGCCGGTCGGGCAGGACCGACGTCGCCGACGACATCGCCGCCCGCTTCACGGCGACCTGCGCCGCCGCGGGCATGGCCGAGAACTTCGACGCCCTGACCGGCGCCGGGCTGCGCGACCGCAGCATGACCTGGACGGCGTCGGTGTACCTCACGCTGGTGTCCGAGCGCGCCGGGCGTCCGACCCCCACCACCGACCGAGCGAGGGAGCACGCCTCATGAGCCGCTTCGAGATCGACGACCGCGACTTCCTGCTCGACGGCGAGCCGTTCCGCGTGCTGTCCGGCGCCCTCCACTACTTCCGTGTGCACCCCGACCACTGGCACGACCGCATCCGCAAGGCGCGGCTGATGGGCCTCAACACCATCGAGACGTACGTGCCGTGGGGGCTGCACGCGCCGGAACCCGACGCCTGGATCAGCGCGGGGAACCTCGACCTCGACCGGTTCCTCACGGCCGTCGCCGACGAAGGCATGCACGCCATCGTCCGGCCGGGCCCCTACATCTGCGCCGAGTTCACCAACGGCGGCCTGCCCACCTGGCTGTTCACCGATCCCACCGTGGGCGTGCGGCGCGGCGAACCGCGCTTCATGCGGGCCATCGAGACCTACCTGGACCGGGTCCTGCGCACGGTCGTACCGCGACAGATCGACGCCGGCGGCCCGGTGATCCTCGTACAGGTCGAGAACGAGTACGGGGCCTACGGCGACGACGCGCAGTACCTCGACGCCCTGACGGCGATGATGCGCGACGCCGGCGTCACCGTCCCGCTCACCACGGTCGACCAGCCGCAGCCGCACATGCTGGAGAACGGTTCGCGGCCGGGACTGCTGCGGACCGCCTCGTTCGGATCGCGCTCCACGGAACGCCTGCGCACGCTGCGCGAACACCAGCCGACGGGTCCGCTCATGTCGTCCGAGTACTGGGACGGCTGGTTCGACTCCTGGGGCATGTACCACCACACGACGTCGGCCGAGGAATCCGCCGCCGACCTCGCCGACCTGCTCGACCTCGGCGCCTCCGTCAATCTGTACATGTTCCACGGCGGCACCAACTTCGGCCTGACCAACGGCGCGAACGACCGCGGCGTCTACCAGCCCATCGCCACGACCTACGACTACGACGCGCCGCTCGACGAGGCGGGCCGCCCCACCGCGAAGTACTGGGCCTACCGCGAAGTCCTCGGCCGCCACACGAAGTTGCCCGAGGAGGTGCCGTCAACGGTCGGGCCCGCACCGACCGGCGAGGTCCGGCTCGGCACCGTCGCGCGCTTCCCCGACGCGGCCTTCGCCGCGCTGCCCGTGACGGCCTCGGCCACCGTGCCGACCTTCGCGGAGCTGCGCAGCGACGCTGCCTACCTCCTGCACAGGACCCCGCTCGCACGGCCCACCCCGTCCGTCCTCACGGTCGGCGAGGTGCGGGACCGCGTGCACGTCGTCGTCGACGGGAACTGCGTCGGCGTACTCCAGCGCGAGGACCGTGCCCGTGCGCTCACCCTGCCGCCCGTCGAACGGGAACTCCTCCTCGTCGTCGAGGACCAGGGCCGCGTCAACTACGGCCCCCGGCTCGGCGAGGACAAGGGCGTCATCGGTGACGTCCTCCTCGACGGCGCGCCGGTGACCGGCTGGGAGAGCGTCGCGCTGGGAGCCGACGACGTGCTCGCGCTCGCCCGCCCCGGATCGCCCGGCAGCACGGCCTCGTCGATCCCGGCGCTGAGCCTCGCGTCGGGCACGTTCGACGCCGACGACGCACGCGACCGGTTCCTCGACACCTCGACCCTCTGCAAGGGCGTCGCCTGGATCAACGGGTTCTGCCTCGGCCGCTACTGGTCGCGCGGACCGCAGCGCACCCTGTACGTGCCGGGCCCGGTCCTGCGCCCGGGCGAGGAGAACACCCTGGTGGTGCTCGAACTCGACACGGCACCCGCCGCCGTGGCGCACTTCGTCGCGGACCTCGACCTCGGTCCCGTGGAGGACTGACCGGCAGGATCGGCCGGCGCCATTGTTTTGTCGCGGGGCCCGTGACCTGCGACGGAGCAGTGGCGCGCCATGACAGGCGTTGAGGACTTCGCCGGTAGCCTGTCCGGACACCCTGCGCGGTCCGGCGAGCGAAAGGCGCGCGGCCCCGCAGCCGAGTTGGGCGACGAGGCCCCGGGGAGGCTGGCGACGGGGCGGTGGCTTGCCGGCCGGGGCAGGGCGGGCTGCTGCCGCGCCGAGCTCACGTCGTTTGAAGCCGGTGCATCTGACCGCCATGCACGAGCGGAGCCACTGGCGAGTCCCCAACGCCCCCACCGGCAAAGGCCAGGCAGCAGCAACGCTGATATCCGGACAACCGTCGCCATTCCCCGACGCCGGTCCTGCGGCGCCCGTAGGTTGTCATGCGTTTGCCGACGCAGCGAGAGGGCTGACTTGGACCTGGTCTACGACAGTTGCCTGCTCCCGGCCAAGGAGCAGGGCACGTGGTGGAGCGACGTCGCCCTGGCCTCCCTGCTCCCGACACACGTCAGGCCGGAGCAGTCCTCCGCTTTCCCCGTCCGCGTCACCGCTCTCTCACTCGGCGAGGTACTGGTCAACGCCGTCTCCCGCCCGCCGGAGACAGCCGTGCGCACCGCTGCGCTGATCAACCGCTCCGACCCAGAGACGTACCAGCTCGAACTGATCACCTCAGGACGCAAACTCCTCGCCCAGGCGCAGCACACCTGCGAGCTCGAACCAGGTCATCTCGTCCTGTACAGCAGCTCACATCCGCTGCGATCCCGCTCCGGACCTGCACAGTCCTCGGGCGGGCACGCGACATCGATCATCGCGCACGTACCCCGACAGATGCTTTCCCTTCCGTCGCGGCATGCCACGGATCTCCTCGCCACGCGGCTGCAGTCCGCGCGCGGCCCTGGGCTGCTCCTGGCGCAGATGCTGCGCGGGCTGGCCCAAGGGGGCGGCGCCACCACCACGCCGGACCGCGCCCGGCTCGGCGGCGTCCTGATCGACCTCGTGGGCGTGGTCCTGGCCCACCAACTGGACCAGGACACGTCACAAGCGGCCTCTCAAGAGCGGATCCTGTCACTGCGTGTCCACACCTACATCCGGCGCAACCTCTCCCGCCCGGACCTCACACCGACCGACATCGCGGCAGCCCACCAGATCTCGGTCCGCTCCCTGCAGCGGCTCCTGCGAGCCGAGGGCACGACAGTGACGAGGCTGGTCCGCGGGCAGCGGCTGGAGCGAGCCGCCCAGGCACTCGCCGATCCCCGCCTGGCCAGGATCCCCGTGCACGCGGTGGGAGCCCGGTGGGGCTTCCCCCGGGCCGCCGACTTCTCCCGCGCCTTCCGCTGCGCGTACGGAGTGCCGCCCGGTGAGTACCGGCTCAGGGCACGCACTGGCGCCGATTCCCAACTGCCGGGCGCCGATGGCTAACGTCTGATGTGAGGCGAGTGACTAGCGTCCCCGTTGACCACAGAGTTTCTGTTGCAACGAGGGGAATCAGCTGTGCGCACACGTTCACGAGTCGCCCCGTTCGCCCTGGCCGCCGTCGTCCTCGGCAGTGGGCTCGGGTGGGCCACCACGGCCGCCGCGGACCCCGGATCGGCGGCACCCGCCGTCGCCCTGAGCTGCTACGGCAGCGCGAAGAGCTACACGACCGACAGCGTCGGCTTCTGGCCGACCGGGTCCGGGTTCGCCTACACCACGAGCAACTGCGCCGACATCAACGTCAAGCCGACCACGACCCGCCGGGTCAGAGTCTGCTGGAAGACAAGCGGCACCTGCAACGCCTACCGCAACGCGCCGGCCGGCCAGTGGACCGTCGCCGCGTCAGACGTTCTCGACGGCAGCGGGTACTGGCTCGACTTCGAAGGGTCCGGCGTCAGCCGTGGCCAGGTGGCCGCCTGACCTGAACGCGTGACAGACCGGCGGTGCACAGTCCGTGCGCCGCCGTTCTGTCGTCGGTCGGCAGGCACACACACGCGTCACGAAGACGGCCGGCAATAGTCCAGGGCAATCCCGGTCTCCTCCGAGAAGGTAAATCTGCTGATGAGGACGCTTTGCCCAACCCATAACTAGCCTCTTGTGGATCACGGATCGGAAAGGTAGATCAATGGGGAGCAGGAGCAGACGTTCCCGCTGATCGCACCAGGGGGCGGGATGGTCAACAGTGGTGGGCGCACAGACTCGCCACGTGAGGGCGAGCCGGTCGGCACGTCCCTCATCAGGAAGATGGGGCGCTGGGACAAGCGCGCTGGTTGGCTGGTCGTGACGATACTCATCGCGTCACTGATCACCGAGGAAAGCAAGATCTCACGCGCGCTCACCGCGCTCGCCCTTGTCTCATGGTCCTGGCGGATCGCCCGCCTGCCTGACACCTCCGGTCAGCCGAAGCGCCGGCGAGGTCAAGCCGCCCCGTAGTCGTGCGCGCCCGCGACCTCGAGAAGGGATCGGTCATGACATCGCGCCGCATCAGCCGTGATCACCCCACCATCCTCCTGATCCACGGAGGGCTGTGGCAGGGCGACATGAACGCCGACCGCTTCTGGGGAGTGACGGGGATCGTGGCAGGCATCGAACGCGCAGGGTTCACGGTGCTGGCCCCGAACCGTCTCCCCGGGCCATCGAGCTGGATCGCCGAGGTGGAGCACCTGGCCCCTTGCCTCCCCGGGCACTCAGTCGCCCTCGTCGCCGGGTCCAACGGATGCTCGGTGGCCGTAGGTCTGGCCCTGGCCTTCCCGAATCGGATCGAGCGGATGCTGCTGGCCTGGCCCGCCACCGGCGGGGATCCTTTGGTGGACGCCCGCACCCGCGCAGGACTGGCCGCCCGGGGCGCCTCGGAGCAGAGCATCCGGGCTCTCCTGGACGGGCAGACCATCCGTGGCGTCGCGGACAGCGAGCTGTCGGCACTGACCATGCCGGTCGGCCTGCTTCCCGCGGTTCCGGAGAACTCCTCCCATCAAAGACGCACCATCGATACCCTCCGACGGCTTCTGCCCCACAGCGAGGAGCTCGAGGGTTGTCCGGAGCCACCCCTGCCAGGATTCGCTGCCCACCTGGACCGATTCCTGACCTCCGTCGTCACGTTCGCCAGCCGATAGACCCCGGCTCATTCCGACAGTTCCCATACCCGACTCCCCCGTTACGTCGTCGCAGCGTGCACGCCTCGCCGTCGGCCCAGGGCGTAGCGGAGCGGCGGGTGCCATCGGGGCCGGGAAGGCCAGAACTCGATCAGCCGCTGCGCCTCAAGACCGTCGCAGACTCTGAACTGCCCGAGCCACAGCCTTGTGCAGCATCCTTCAGGCGGTGTCGGTCGAGCGGAACCGGGCCCGGTATTCCGTCGGTGCCACCTTGAGCACCTGCTGGAACGTCCGTCGCACGCTCTCCGCCGAACCGAAGCCTGCCTCTCGTGCTACGTGTTCCACCGATGCGCCGCCGCCCTCCAGCAGTGCCCGGGCCGCTTCGAGGCGCACCGACTCGACGTACTGGCCGGGTGTCATCCCCGTATCGGCACGAAACAGGCGCGTCAGGTGGCGGGGACTCACGCCCGCCGCGTCCGCCAGGACGGAGAGATCGGAGGCGGCGTGTGGGTCCGCTCCGGCGGCGTCCATCGCCGCCCGCACCGCCGGATGCTGCCCGGTGGCCGGGCGCAGCCTCGCGCTGAACTGTGACTGCCCGCCCGGCCGCGCCATGAACACCACCAATTCCCGGGCCACTTCACGGGCCGTGGCGGCCCCGTGGTCCTCCTCGACCAGGGCGAGCGACAGGTCGATCCCCGCACTGATCCCGGCCGACATGATGACGTGACCGTCCCGTACGAAGATGGGGTCGTCGGCGACGGTCACCGCCGGGTACGCGGTGGCCAGTTCCCCGGTGAGCCGCCAGTGGGTGGCGGCGCGACGGCCGTCGAGCACTCCGGCCTCGGCGAGCAGGAAGGCGCCCGCGCAGACAGATGCCACTCGCCGGGCGCGACGGGCCAGTTGCGTCGTGAAGCCGACGAGGTCCCGGTCTCGTACGGCGGCCCGCCAGTCTCTGCGGCCGGGCACCAGGACCGTGTCGACGCGGTGCGGCAGGGCGTCCAGCGAGCCGTGCACTCCGATCCGCACCCCCGACGACGTGACGACGTCGGCCCCGTCCGGCGATACGATCCGCACGTCGTACGCGCAGCCCGCCCCCGGTCCGGATCCCGGGCCTGAGACACGCGCGGTGGTGAACACCTCGGCCGGCCCGGTCACGTCGAGCAGCTGTACGCCCTCGAAGGCCACGATCGCGATGGCGGGTGCCTCGGGCTGGCGCGGGCTTACTGCTCCCACGGCGAGTCGAGGATCGTCCGCACGAAGTCGCCGCGCTCGAACCCCGGCACGTAATGGGCGAGGACGTCGGCCTTGACGTTGCCGAACGTGGTCTCCGGCTTGGGGGCGACCCCCTCCGTGAAAGCCGCTAGGATACGCCGCTTGAAGTCGGGCCGCGGATGCAACGTGACGATGTCCGCCCGGTCGGCTTCGGAGAGGTCGCCGTAACCGATGCCGAGCACGTCGTACTCGACTCCCGCCGTCACCAGGGCAATCTCCGGCTCCATGAACTCGGGCACCCCGGGAGTTGTGTGCAGTGCGATCGCCGTCCATACGCGCCGCGCGCCGTCCTCCGGGACGCCACGCGCGGCCAGGAACCGCCGCGCCTCGTTCGCGCTGTCGACCTCGAAGCGATGCCCACTGTCGTGGAACCGCTCGGACAACCCCAGGTCGTGGAAGAGCGCGCCGACGTAGAGGAGTTCGGGATCGTAGGAGAGGTCCCGGTGCCGGCCCTGGAGCGCCCCGAAGAAGAACACGCGACGCGAGTGGTGGTAGATCAGCTCGCTCGTCGTGTCCCGCACCAACTCGTCCGCCTCGCGCGCAACCTTCGAATCGGGCACCCGCACGCCCGCCACCGTCACCATCGAACTCATCGGAACCTCCCGTGGACCTTGTCGTCCTCCCCAGCATCACTCGCCCGCGCGAGGCTCGCCATGTCTGCACAGACAGGTGTCCCACAGATACGGACATGGGCGTGACATCGAGGCGGAGCGTCACACGGTCCTCCTGCAGCAGGCCCGCCAGGACTTGGAATTCCTGGCCTGCGCGCGTACGAGCGTGCCCTGACCGGCGCGGGCAGCGTGCCGCTGACGAAGCGGTGCTTCCCGACGAGCACCCGTTTCATGGGCTGAGGGGACGGTGAGCCCAACAATCTCGGTCGAGTTCGCGCGCGCCCATCGCTGTGCGTCCGGGAGCCGACCGGTGCCGTGCCGCCCTCCGCCGCCCCCGCCCCAAGGCACGTTCGCCCCTCAGGCTCGTGCGGGAAGCGTGACGGCCCCGCGGACACACTCGCGCAGCAGGGCGCGGCGCCGCTCGTGCACGGCGTCCGGCTCCTCGGCGGTGGCCGCGTAGACGTTGCTGACCGGGGACCACGCCATGGACATCGCGATCACCATGGCCATGATGTCGAACGGGTCGCCCGCCCGGATCCTCCCGACCGCCTGCGCCTCGGCGATGGCCGCCAGCTTGTGGACGTCGTAGTGCGCATGCCCGTCGACCAAATGCCCTTCGGGTCGCCGCTCCAGCCGTGCCCAGGTCGCCAACCGGATCAGATCAGGGCGCCGTAGATACTCGTCGTAGAGACGCACGGCCCAGTCCGCGAGGTCGTCGGCGTCGATGGGCACGACGTTGGTGATGCGCTCCAGGGAGCCGAGGAAGATCGCGTCGAAGAGCCGTTCCTTGTCGCCGAAATAGGCGTAGAGCTGGGCCTTGTTGGTCCGCGCGGCCTTGACGATGCGCTCCACGCGCGCCCCCGCGATTCCGTGCGTGGCAAATTCTTCCGCTGCGGCGTCCAGGATGCGTTCGTACGTCGCCGCACCTCGTGCGGTCTGGGGCTGTTCCGGCATGCACCGATCCTACGTCACCGGACAGACAGAACAGTTGGTTTGTCTTTGCGTCGTCACGGGGCTACCGTGCAATAGACCGAACAGTCTGTTTGAAAGGATCCGCGATGCGAACGACGACGGGATGGCGCGCGACCGGACCGGACACCGTGGGGCGCACGCAGCTGACCCGGCGGGACCTGCGACCGGACGACATCGCCGTGCGCGTGGACTTCTGCGGTGTCTGCCACAGCGATGTGCACGCCTTGCGCGCCCACGACGACCATGCCGAGTCCGCCCTGGTGCCGGGCCACGAGTTCACCGGTGTGGTGACCGAGACGGGGCATGACGTGACCGCCTTCGCGGTCGGAGACGCTGTCGCCGTCGGCAACATCGTCGATTCCTGCGGCACGTGCGCCATGTGCGAGGCCGGTCAGGAGAACTACTGCCGCTCCTTCCCGACCTTGACCTACGGCGGCGTCGACCGCGTCGACGGGTCGACCACGCTGGGCGCCTACTCCCGCGAGTACGTCGTGCGCGAGGGGTTCGCCTACGCCCTTCCCGCCGGCCTGGACCCGGCCGCCGCCGCCCCGCTGATGTGCGCCGGAGTCACCGTCTGGGAGCCCCTGCGTGCCCTCCGTGTGGGCCCGGACAGCCGGGTCGCCGTGGTCGGCCTCGGCGGTCTCGGGCACCTCGCGGTCAAGATCGCCGTGGCCCTGGGCGCCACGACCACCGTCATCAGCCGCAGCGACGACAAGCGCGAAGACGCGCTGCGTCTCGGCGCCCACGCGTTCGTCGACTCCACGGACGATCAGCGGATGGCTGCGGCCAGGGACACCTTCGACGTCGTCATCGACACCGTCTCCGCACCCCACGACCTCGCCCCGTACCTGAAGACGGTCGCGATCGACGGCACCCTCAGCCTCGTGGGATATCTCGGGCAGGTGGCGATCGAGACGACCGACCTGCTCCTGGGCCGCAAGAAGCTCAGCTCGTCCGGCAGCGGCGGCCGTACCGGGACCGCCGAGATGCTCCGCTTCTGCGCCGACCACGGAATCGTCGCGGACATCGAGGTCCTCGCCTCGTCCGAGGTCAACACTGCACTTGAGCGCCTCCGTCGCAATGATGTGCGCTATCGCTTCGTGCTGGACCTGTCCGACCTGGGGTGAGCAGCGCGCGCCCACGGCGCCGCGGTGCCGTCGAGTACATCGACGGCCCGGGCGGGAGCGTGCCCCTGCCAGAGGCGACACACGGAGCCTCCGCCTGCAGGGGCATCCTTGCCAAGTCACCAGGGATCTGGGCTACGGGCCGAGGGCGTCCGTCGGGCCGCCCGCCCGCCCGGAAAATGGATCACGCGGCGGACGGCCCCGCCCTAGAGTGCGGGGATGAGCAACTCGGACGCGGCTGCCGTCCTCACCACTTCCGACCTGTCCGAAGCGATAAGCGCGGTGCGCACTCTGCTGAGCGTGGCGGACCTCGATCCGGGCGAGGTCGACTTCGAGGCCGTGATCAGGTCGCCGGACGTCCTGGCACGCGTACGGCAGGTGCTGCCCGGTCTCGAGTGGTGGGCATCGAGCGGCAAGGAGAACGGTTCGTCGGACGCCGGCGACGACCCCGCGGGCTGCCTGCCGGTGCAAGTCTTGGACTGGGGGCGCCCGTTGGACCGCGCGGAGCCCTTCATCGCCGCCATGGGGCCGGACCCCGCGGCCGTCCGATGGGATCTGGACGGATGGCCTGCGGTTCCCGAAGCGGGACTGGAGGCCATCTCGCAGAAGTACGCGTACCTCACGCTCACCGTGAACTCGCGGGACCTCTACCAGAACGAGCCGTCGCGGGACCACACCGTCCACGTGCACGTGCACAACTGCGACAGCGACGACATCGCACGCGTGCACTGGCTCGCCGACCGGGTGGGCGGCCGGTTCACGGGCCGGGTGGAGTCGGCACCGCTGTGACCCCCGGCCGACCGCTTCCGGCGCCAAGGCCCGCGAGCAGCCGCAGTCGGACCTCGAAGAAATCGTGGCTGCCAACTCCACCTCCCGGAGACGACGCAGAGGCCTTGGACTTCCGCCTGCCGTCGCAGAGAGCCACGCCGTCAGATGCGTCGCTGCTATGCGGCTCACGCCGCGGTTGCCGGTGGTTGTCCGCTTCTCTGCGTGAGGCTGATTTTGCGCTCGCGCGCCGAGGCCAGCGCCCTGTGGCCTTTTGACCTCGGTTAACCGCTTTTCCGCGGATGAACTCCCCTGCCTGGCCCCGGTATGAGCTTGATCAGCGGCAGGTGACACCTTTGCAGGATGCTGATCGAGGGATACGACGAAGGCCCGTTGGCTGCCGGGGAGTCTCAGTTGACTCGCCCTGGTTTCTGGTCGAACTACCTGCTGGAGATTTGCGCAGGTGGGACAGGTACTGAGCGTCACGTCCGGAGTGGTTCGGCGATGACGACGCTGATACCGAAGCCATGTCCGAGATCCTCCTGGACCCCACATGGTGGCCTGTGTTCCGGGTCCCTGCTGCGAACGGCCCCGGAATCACCGTGATCTACCGCAACTTGGAGGTGACTACGGCACCGACTTCCTGCTCGTCCCCGAAGGCCGAAGCGTCGCGACGCTAATCGCCGGATGGGAGGGGGAAGCGTCGGGGACCGGGCTGACCTGGCGGGACTTGGTCCGGGTTGCGGACAATCCAGCGGCCGAGACCGCCGGGGTCAGCGATACTGACGTCCGCCTCTTGTTGATCCTCCCTCTCCTCGGCGATCCGGATGTTGCGGAGGGTGCCTCTCTGAGGGTCAGTGCCGCCCTCACCGCGGTCGGGGCTCCGCAGGGCACCGCTTCCAGCACGGCGAACTATCTACTCGCTCGCTTGACAGACAGAGCGTGGCACGATCCCACATGGGGCTCACCGCTGAGCAACTTTTGAACCTGCTGGCCGGCAACCTCAGATGTTCTGCACGTGGCTGGTGTGATCACAGCGTCGGAGACGTCCTCATCCGAAGGTAACGGCAGCCCTGAGGAACGTACGCCTGGGCTTTGGCAGCATGTCGGTCGCGCCGCCGGTCACGTGCATGTCGGGCTGACGCCCTTGAGTCTCCCGGCACTTGATCCTTGCTCAGACGGCAAGCTCCAAGGTCGCTGAGAAGATGTGATCGGTGTCGTCGTGCGTGCGGCGCCGTGGGCTCGAACCTACCCGTCAACGGCAAGCACACCTCCAGCGTGAAGAAGGTCGTCCTGGACAGGGAATCAACCGTCATCACAGCCCTGGCAAACGAAGGGGACCGCCCGCAGTCGTCCGCGATCCGGCCAACGTAACCCGACCGTTGCCCCGAGTGTGACGCCCGCCACAGCGCCTTGGTCCGGACCTTGCTGAGGTGTGCCCATGCGCACTCTTCGAAGATTCTTCATCACGGTCGTGATCCTCGCGGCCATCCTGACCGGCATCGATCGCCTCGCCGTCTACTTCGCCGAAGGCCGGGCCGAGAACCAACTGCGTGCCTCGGCCGGATTTGGCGAGTCCACCTCGGTATCCATTGCAGGCTTCCCCTTCCTGACCCAGATCGCAGCCAACGACCTCGACGAACTCGACGCGCACGTCGACCACTACGAATCGGCTCTGCCCGGCGGGGGCACCGGACGTGTCGAGGACCTACAACTACATCTGCACGGAGTGCAGTTCAGCAACAGCTTCAGCACCGCCGTGGCCCGCGACGCGACCGGCACCGCGCTCGTCCCCTATGCCGAACTGCTGCACGCCGCCCCGGAAAACGACCAGGTCAAGGTCGCCTCGCTCTCCGACGGCGGCAAGCACCGCGTCAAGATCGACCTCCAGACCGCCGACGGCGACCGACACACCCTTTACAGCACGGTCTCCGTCGAAGGCGACACACTGCGCCTGCGCGCCCAGGGACTTCCCCGGATCCCCGGCGTCTCCGAGGACCAGATCCGCTCAGCGACGAACATCCAGCAGACTCTCACCCGGCTGCCCGGCGGCATCAGCCTGAAGAACGCCGAGCCGCTCGGCTCCGGCCTGCAGCTGACAGTAGGCGGCTCGCACGTCTCCCTGACGGGCTGACGGTCCCTCCGCACAACGCCTCTGACTGACAATCATGCGATGGAGCACCACGGCCGGACTGCTTTCAGCAACGATCCCTTGGTCCTCGGTGCCCTCGAAGGTGCAGTCGGACTGGGCCGGAGACGAGCTTCGGCCTCCGCGTCGTGGGCCACGCACCTGAACAGACATGTGCTGCGGGTCCGTTACGCACCGACAGCGAACCGACCTGCACCTCGCCAAACGGCCCGTCCGACCACTCAGGAGCTGAAGGAGCGCGTGGAGGTGGCCGCGTGCCTGTCCCACCGTCTCCGACACCTCGTCGACGAGCCCAGTGCCTCGGTGGTCGTTTCGGTGACGCCCGTCGAGCGCCGGTGGCCGGGGCTGGCCGGTCTTCGTCGGCATCCACGTTGCAGTGGCCCTCGCGTGACGGCCAGCCTCCCGAAACCCTGCCGATCCCCCACCCATCGGATGAACCGTCCGATCCCGACCCAGGCGGCTGGTAGGCCGAAGTACGGGAGGCGTCGCCCGCAGAGCTGAGCGAGCCGGTGTAAGAGACCGTTCGAAGCAGCCTGATTGTCATCAGTGAGGCATGCGGCTTGTCACAGATCCTTCGATCACAACCACAGTGACCGATCGAAAAAGGCCTCTCAATATCCCCAACTGGCGTACAAGGTGACATTCTTCCCGTTGTCCCTGGCTCCGACGCACACATCACGCCAGTCGAGCAACCAGCCACTGGGGCGGCAGCTTTCCCGCTCGAGACCCAGTACACGGATGATCTCCGGACGGGACAAGCCGTCCACGCTGGTAACCGTCGCGATACGCGAACAGCCGCCGGAACCGCAGCCGATGCCCTCGTCAACGATACTGACGCCTGGCGGCAATGAGGGGAGAGTCCTGGACGATGGGGCGTCCGATCCCTCGCTGATCAGCAGCGCGTACAGGAGACCGGCCACGAGAGTCAGGGCGAACTGCATCCCCAGGAAGCCGATCGCTCCGTTGCGCCGGGGAATCCACCCCGGAGGAGGGGAACTCTCGTGCCGGCCCTCCAATCCCGCACCGCAGGCGATGAGCACAGGTGCGAGGACAGTGAACAGCAGGTGAGCGTCGGGCCCGGGGGCGCGGATCCAGCCCTGCTGGACGCTGATCAGCAGACCGGCTGCGACGAGCAACAGGCCACCGACCGCGAAGCCAACAGGGCGGGTGCGCGCGATCGTCATCCAGACGACGGCGGGCGCGACGGCGAAGAGTATCCCCAGGACGATCAGCATGTACGGGAGACGTCCGGCTCCGAGCGCCCGGTTCCACACAGCCAGGTCCCGCCTCACGACCCCTGACAGCTATCGCGCTTCGACTCGGCCGGCCAACCGCGCCCGACGTGTCTTCCCCACATTCAGTAGTCCAGGTCGAGGAAGTCGATGTCGTTTTCACACCAGGACCGACAGTCTCGGGCGGCGTGGTGGTCGTGGACGGAGTGGAGCGTGAGATCAGCGGGCACAGCGTCCTCGGCTTCCCTCCGGCCCGCACATGCATGTACGTCGCCGGGTCGCCGGGGACGTTGTCACGGGCCGGACATGCCCGACGCCTGCGCCGCGAGGGCGTCTCGGTGACGGCGATACACGATGACGTTGATCGCTGCCAGCGCGCCCATGCCCAGCACGCCCAGGGCGTCCAGCCACATCTCCTCGCCGCCCGGCTCACGTATGACCATCACCACGAACAACACCAGGTCCATCGCGGCCAAGGCGGCGAACACCCAGCGCATCACCCCCATGAGGCGGGCCTACCCAGTCGGCAAGGGATAGGTCGTGTGCCACTTCCACCGCGCAGGCGTCATGGCAACCGCCTACCCGTCGACGGCGCGTTGACGACGGTACGGCCTCGATAGCGAGGACTCGCCCAGGAGTTACTGCCTGATCTGCTGGGCGAGTCATCAACTACGTGGCTGACACCGTGACCGGAGCACGAGAGGGTGCCCGCCTCTGTCCGCGAACACCCCCTCACGCGCCCCCAGCGCTCGCGTGACGACGCCGCAGATCCTGCCCTGCGGCTCTCTCCGACCGCCGGACCGTCCGCTGACGCGCGCGTGGCTCGGCGAGCGATCAGGCCGTCTAGGCCTTCTCAGGGTTCTGCTGGATGAGCTTGTCCGTCAGGTCAGCCGTATCGGAGGCCGCGGGCTTGTCTACGTTGACGCCGGTGCCGAAATCGCTGAACTCCATGACCGACTTCACCTTGCTCGTGCCCCCGGTCTTCTGAGACGAGGAGCCGGGATCAGGGGCCTTGACCGTCATCTGCACCTGCTGACGACGCATCAAGCCTTTGCCGTCGACCCACAGGTCGACCGGCACACTCTCACCGAGCTGCCGGCGCAGCTTCTTCGCCTTCTGCTCGTCGCCCTGGGCGAGCTTCTCGATGTCGAGCATGACCCGGTAGTGGGTGGTGTCGACCCCGCCGACGCTCTCCTGGCCGACCTTCTTGATGTCCTTACGGGCGAGGGACTTGGAGTAGGCAAAGGAGTCGGCCGGGTCGCTGGCCTGATCGCTGCCTGCGGTCCCCGAAGCGGCCAGCTTCTTCAGGTCGATCTTCATCCAGGTCTTGCCGCCGGGCAGGCTGCCCTCGCCCTTCGGGGGCTTCTGATAAAGAATCTTGTCGATGACGCGCTGTTCCAGTCGCTTGCCCGCCTGGCCGAAGGTGAGCTGACTGGTGCCGTGGGCAAAGTCCATCACCCCCGCGCCGGTGACGGTTTTACTCTTGCCGTCCGCAACGACGGTGGAAGACAGCTTGACCTTCGCCGAACCGGCCCGGGTGGTCTTCTCGTTGGTGGCCTGCACGACCTGATCCGACGAGTGCTGGGCCGAAGTCGATGTGTTGTCCTGTGTCTTGGACGTGTCCTTGTCGTCACCCGAACCGCAACCCGCCGCGCCCGCCACAGTCAGCAGCCCGGCCAGCCCGTACCCGGTCGCCCTGAACACACGCTTCTTCGCAATTGCCGTCATGCGGCCCTCCCCGACGTAAATGACCAATGTCAGACAGGCACCGAATCCCCCGGCTCCGTTCCCTTATGCCAAGAAGTGATCTTTCTACGGTTCCTGCTGTAGCAAACGTCCACCGGGCTCAGGACGCAGAGGACTGCGGTTCGACCGGGGCCGTGGCGCCAACCGGACGGGATGCTCCGGGGCGCCGGTCGTGACGGCGGGGTCGCCCTGCTGTTCGGCCGCGCTGACCTCACCGTCGAATCCCGCGGGCCCGGGAGAAAGGGGCCTTGGCCAGAGCGAGTTGGTTCGGCCGGGGATTCCGCGCTCAAAGGTGAAGCCCCCTCCAGAACTCACCGAAAGGGAGCCGGAGAGGGCAGTCGGTACGACGTCACCCACCCATGAAGTTGTGCGCGACCACGACGGATTCGCTGTCGGAAGGCTGCGTATCGACGGATCCGTGCAAGACCGAGTCCGCACCCTTGGCGACCGTCTGGGCAGCCGCCACCAGCGGCCCCCCGGCAGCCGATCCCAACAGAGCCGCGGCAGCAGCCGCGACGATCAAGCAATTCCGAGCCGTACGGTGCATCAACACTCCCCGGAGTTGTTCACCGAACAGACACTCCGCCCTCGACTGCCCTCCGTCTGGGCACCGACCCCACAGCAGATGTCCGGCCACGGATCCTACGAGCCCCGATCTGCTCGATCAACGGATAGACCACCGGAAGCTGCCCCTCACCCGTATCTGATCGTCACAGCCCAGACCTGCCGACACCGGGCACGAAGCCCGCGAGACCGTAGACCCGAGCCGTCTCGTCCGAGGCCGCCGTGAGGTACGTGGATACGGCGCATCCGGACAAGACAGTGCCGCGGATCCGGTGATCGACCGGGGCCTTGCAGCCGTCTGGCCGGTTGGGCGGTGTGAACGCGCACGACCGCGCGCCCCGGTGCTGCGCTCGAGAAGGCTGCGATGATGGACCCATGTCTGGTGAACGGTCCAGTCCGGGCGCTGCCTCCGGCGGGTACGCGAAGGGGCGTGCGCGTCGGGAGGAGATCGTGGCGATGGCCGCCGAGGTGTATGGCGACGTGGGCTATCACGCGGCCTCGCTGCGGGAGATCGCCAAGCGCGCAGGCATCAGCCACGTCGGCCTGCTGCACCACTTCCCCAACCGTGAGGCCCTGCTGGCGGCGGTGCTGGAGCGCCGGGACGAGCAGGACAACGCCCGGATGGCGCCGCAGGTGTTCTCGGCCGAGGCCGCGGTGCGGCACCTGTTGGACCTCGCCGCGTACAACGCCCGGCACGCGCGGGTGGTCGAACTGTACGTCCGGCTGTCCGCCGAGGCGATCGGTGAGGATCATCCGGCCCATGACTACTTCAAGGAGCACTACGCCACGACGCGGGCGTACGTACAGCGCGCGCTGGAGGAACTGGTCGCGCGGGGGGCGCTGCGGCAGGGCATCGATCCCCGGACCGCGGCGGTGGGTTTCGTGGCATTGATGGACGGGCTGCAAGTGCACTGGCTGGCCGGCCCCGATGAAGTGGACATGGGTCTGATCCTGCGTCAGTTCGTGGAGCAGCTCCTCAAGGATCCGCTGGAGTAGGAGAGCGCAGGCGCCGCAGCAGGACCAGCGCGACAGCGGCGCTGGCCAGTTCGCCGGCGGCCAGCGCCGCCCAGACACCGCCGCTGCCCAGTCGGCCCAGGGCCACGACCAGGGGGACCTTGAGCAGCACCAGGCTGCCGACGGAGAGCAGGTATGCGGGCTTCGGCCGGCCCAGGGACTGGGCGTAGGCCGCCACCAGGGGGCCTATCCCGGCGACGGTCAGGCCCAGGGCGATGATCCGCAGTGCCTGGGCGGCGGTGCCGATGGTGGCCGGATCGTTCAGGAACACCCCGGCGAGCGGCTGAGCCAGTAGGGCCAGGACCGCGGCGGTGAGCAGTCCGTACAGCAGCGAGGCGATGAGGGAGAGGTTACGGGCGCGCAGTGCGCGTTCGGGCAGGCCGCGGCCGCTGTTGTAGCCGACGATGGGCTGCAGGCCCTGGCTGATGCCCGTGTGGGGCATCAGCACGAAGGTCTGCAGACGGGCGCAGACGGCGTACGCGGCGAGCGCGGTGGCCGATCCGGTTGCGGCGAGGGTGGAGTTGACCAGCACGGCGAGCAGCGTGACGCCCGTCCCGGCCAGGAACGAGGGCAGTCCGATGCCCAGCAGGGCCCGCAGGGTCGGCGCGTGAGGGAGCAGGTCCTTGGGCGTGACGCGGTAGGGGCGGCGGCGCCGGCCGAAGAAGAACCACAGGCTCATCGCCGCGGAGACGGCCTGGCCGCCGACTGTGCCCAGGGCCGCACCGCGTACTCCCATGCCGAAGACGAAGATCAGCAGCGGGTCGAGAGTGATCTGGACAGCGACGGGCACCAGCCACAGCAGCGTCGAGAAGCCCATCCTGCCCTCGGCGCGCACCAGGCTGGAGAAGCCGGTGGACACCAGCGCACCGCACAGCAGCACTACCGCGTAGGCGCGGGCGCTGCCGCGCAGTTCGCCGTGAGCGCCCAGCAGGTTCAGCAGCGGATCGAGGAAAGTCAGGCCGAGCACCGTGGCGGCCAGTGCACAGCTCCAGAACAGAAAGAAGGCGTTGCCCGCTGCCCGGGCGGCGCCCTGCCGCTCTCCCGCGCCCAGGGCGCGGGAGACGAGTGAGGCGCCGCCCGCGCCGACGGTGGTGGACACCGCGCCGAGCAGGAGCAGCAGTGGCGCCGCCAGGTTGACCGCGGCCATCGCCGTGTCGCCCACGCCGTGCCCGACGAACCAGGCGTTGGTCAGGGCGTAGATGCCGTAGACGCCGACCGCGGCGGTGGTCTGGGCGCAGGCGCGCCAGAGCAAGCGCCCCACCGGCTCGGTGCCGAGCCGGATGGTGTGGTCTGCGTGGGCGGCGCGTAGGGCGGTCACTGGCGGGTGCGGCCGAGCAGCGCCATTGCCTCGTCGAGGCGGGGGCGGGCCCAGTCGTACTGCTTGGTGTCGGTGTGGCCGCGGTACACGGTCTCGATGATCATGACGAGGGCCAGGTGCAGACAGTAAAGGCGGCGGCGCACCTGCTCGTTCTCGGTCAACTGCTCATGGCCGTAGCCGCGCATGAAGGGGGCCGCGTCGCCGAACGCGGGCATCTGGCTGCCGGTGAAGCCCGCCTCGAACAGCGGGTCGCCGTACAGGGCGCGCTCGTGGTCGATGATGCAAGCGATCTTGCCGTCACGGACCATGGCATTGCTGTCCCACAGGTCCCACTCCACCAGGCACGGCTCGGTGACCTCGTCCAGGCTCGCGGCGTGCTCTTCCACCGCCGTACGAACGGCGTCATAGGGCCAGCCGATATCGACACCGCGAGCCTCTCCGTCGGCCAGGACGTCCTCGACGATGTCTGTGAACACGTGACGCCAGCTGGCGTCGTGGGGCCCGGCAAGGGGACCGAAACCGGGACCCCGCACGGAGTTGATCTCGCGGTTGGCCGCGCCGAGGTGTTCCATGTACGCGTCGCGCTCGGCGGCGGGGAGGTGTTCGGAGATGATGCCGAGGTTGTCGGCGTCGATGTACGGCATGAAGAAGTAGTCGGCGTCGCACACTTCGTGGCTGCTGTCGGCGTAGTCGACGGCGGGCACCGGCACCGAGGTGCGGGCGCGCAGCAGTTCCAGCGTGGCCAACTCGATTCCCATGGCGCCGCGTTCGTAGGTCATCACCTCCACGTGCGGCGGCGGTGCGATCTTCAGGACCACCTCCCGCCCGCTGCGCAGACACACGCGATAGGCGACGTTGAACCAGCCGTGCCCCAGCTCGCTCGCCCAGCCGTCTCCCTCCGGGACTTCACCCGCGCCGTACGCGCGGGCGACCATGGCCCGCAGCACGTCGGGGGACTGCCGGTTCTTGGTGATGCTCTCCACGCTCTGCCCTTTCCGTGATGGCGTGCGGCGCCTGTGGCGCGGGAGGCCCCGGCGCCCCACCGGATTCCAGCACCCGTCCCGGACCCCCGGCCAGATATTTACCACGTGGTAGGTATGTGAGCCAGGGGGTCCACGAAGGGCAGGCCGCGGTCGGCCCGTCTCCCGGATCAGTTTGTGGAAATACTCGCGCTCGCCTGCGTGGTCGCCTCAAGCGGGCGGGCCGCCCGTCACACCGCCATAACGGAAGACATCGCCTTCATGCCACCCATCGCGATCTCCGATCTGCTCGGCATTCAGCGGAAGACCGCGGAACGATGGGGGCCCGCGCCGGACGGGCTTGGTCGGAGTACCTGGCCCGAGTCGTGACCACGAGATCCGAATGTGGCCTGCCTGGTGTGACCGGCGCTTGAGGGCAGATGGGTGTCTGCCCCAGTCCGACAACACGGCCTGCTGTGGCGCACCCCGCCCGACAGCAGCGGCCGCCTCGCCGCCCCCGACACCCTGTGCCTCGCACGCGACCACGAACGGCAAAGCGCCGGAGTGGCGTCCCGCACCATCGCACCGATGAACACGAACCATCAGCCCTGCGTGCGCGTGCCGCCTCAGTCGATCCCTCTCCCTACGCTGGGAGTCCGCCTGATCAGTCTGGAGAGCCGCGTGCCACCGTCCTTCACCCACCAGATAACCAAGTTCGACCCCGCGGACCGTGACGAGCATGGGTCCTACACGGGTGCCGAGGACACGGTGAGCGATCATGGACCGGTCGAGTCGGCTTATTTGGAGGCCGTCAGTGCCTTCTCACGGGAGGCGGGAATCGACACACTCGTCATCCGTGAACCCGCGGTCACCGGCTTCGCCAACTTCGGCCTGGAGGCGCCGCTAGACGGCCACGGCCTCGCCGGCCTGTTCCCGCCGGACCTGACCGGCTACTACGACGGAGCCGAAGTATCACTACTCACGGCGCTGGAGCTGGTACGGGCCATGCTCCGCGACGAGGGCGCCTGGTGCCGGCTGGAGCGCGAGGACACGTTCACCATCCACGTCGGATGGGACCAGTATGTGTACGTCGGCACAGACCAGCCGTGCAACGCAGCCGTAGCGCAGACTCATGAACTCGGCCTGTGTGCGCAACCGATCACCGCCTCCCCTTGTGCAGCTCCTTAGACGTCATCTCAATTGGTTGGGTCGGTAGGCTGTCGGTCGTGGCAGGGATCGTTGAGCGGCTGGTGCCGGACGAGTTGTGGGAGTTGTTCC
>NZ_QLLY01000023.1 GCF_003259365.1 Streptomyces sp. PsTaAH-137 | reverse complement strand
GAAGAACGACCCAGGGGCGCGGGGAACTGCGCGAGAAGCGGCCACCGGGCCGCGGGCGAAGAACGACCCAGGGGCGCGGGGAACTGCGCGACCGGCCACGACGAAAGGCGCGCTCGGCGACGTACCCGTGACCCCTACGACGCGTTGCCGGAGCTGGCCAGTGCCGCCGAGAGTTCGCGGGCCACCTGCTGAAGCACCGGCACGATCTTCTCCGTCGCGGCATCGGTCACGCGCCCGGCCGGCCCGGAGATGGAGATGGCGGCGGCGGTCGGCGAGTCCGGCACGGAGACGGCGAGACACCGCACCCCGATCTCCTGCTCGTTGTCGTCGACGGCGTACCCGAGCCGTCGGACATCCTCCAGCGCGTCCAGGAAACCGTCCGGCGTAGTGATCGTCTTCTCGGTCGCGGCGGGCATCCCGGTCCGCCCCAGAAGCGAGCGCACCTCGTCCGCCGGGGTGTAGGCGAGCAGCGCCTTGCCCACCCCGGTCGAGTGCGGCAGCACGCGCCGCCCGACCTCGGTGAACATCCGCATCGAGTGCTTGGACGGCACCTGGGCGACGTACACGATCTCGTCGCCGTCGAGCAGCGCCATGTTCGCCGTCTCGCCGGTCTCCTCCACCAGACGGGCCAGATACGGCCGCGCCCACGTGCCGAGCAGCCGGGCCGCCGACTCGCCGAGCCGGATCAGGCGCGGGCCGAGCGCGTACCGGCGGTTGGGCTGCTGACGCACGTAACCGCAGGCGACCAGCGTGCGCATCAGCCGGTGGATCGTCGGCAGGGGCAGGCCGCTGCTGGCGGAGAGTTCGCTCAGGCCCACCTCGCCGCCGGCGTCGGCCATCCGCTCCAGGAGGTCGAAGGCGCGCTCCAGGGACTGGACACCGCCGCTGGGCGTGGCCTTGGCAGTGTCGGTGGTGCTGGCGTCGGACGTCGGCACGGCGCGTTCCTTTCGAGGACAAGCAGGCGATGGTGCAGCCTACCGAGCGATTCCCGACCGGTGATCTCTTGACCTCGAAGTTCGTCGGTAGCTACGTTCTGCCTACCGGAATCATAATTTCACTTTGTGGAAACGTCTAGAGCCTTGACGGTTCCCGAAGTCGGAGTGAAAACTCCTTCAACAGAACGTTGAACTCATGTACGGGAGGTCCAGGGTGTCGGACGTCGAAGTCGAACTGGTGCTGCGCTCGACCCGCGTCATCACCCCCGACGGTACGCGGCCCGCGTCGGTCGCGGTGGCCCAGGGGAAGATCGCCGCGGTGCTCGCGCACGACGCGGAGGTACCGGCGGGCGCCAGGATCGAGGACTTCGGCGACGACGTGCTGCTGCCCGGCATCGTCGACACGCACGTCCACGTGAACGACCCGGGGCGCACCGAGTGGGAGGGCTTCTGGACCGCCACCCGCGCGGCCGCGGCCGGCGGCATCACCACGCTCGTGGACATGCCGCTCAACTCCCTGCCGCCGACGACGACGGTCGACAACCTCCGGACGAAGAAGGAGGTGGCGGCGAGCAAGGCGCACATCGACGTCGGTTTCTGGGGCGGCGCGCTGCCCGACAACGTCAAGGACCTGCGCCCGCTGCACGACGCCGGCGTCTTCGGCTTCAAGTGCTTCCTGTCGCCGTCCGGCGTGGACGAGTTCCCGCACCTGAACGGCGAGCAGCTCACCGCCTCCATGGCCGAGATCGCCGGATTCGGCGGCCTGCTCATCGTGCACGCCGAGGACCCGCACGAGCTGGACGTCGCCCCGCACCACAGCGGCCCGAAGTACGACGACTACCTCGCCACCCGCCCCCGGGTCTCCGAGGACGTCGCGATCAAGGGGCTCATCGACACCGCGAAGCGGATCGGCGCCCGCATCCACATCCTGCACCTGTCCTCCTCCGACGCGCTGCCGCTGATCGCCGCCGCCAAGGCCGAGGGCGTCAAGGTCACCGTCGAGACCTGTCCGCACTACCTCACGCTCACCGCCGAGGAAGTCCCGGACGGCGCCAGCGAGTTCAAGTGCTGCCCGCCCATCCGCGAGGCCGCCAACCAGGACCTGCTGTGGCAGGCCCTCGCCGACGGCACCATCGACTGCATCGTCACCGACCACTCGCCGTCCACGGCCGACCTGAAGACCGACGACTTCGCCACCGCGTGGGGCGGCATCTCCGGTCTCCAGCTGAGCCTGTCGGCGATCTGGACCGCCGCCCGCTCCCGCGGCCACTCCCTGGAGGACGTGGTCCGCTGGATGTCCGAGCGGACCTCGGCCCTCGTCGGCCTCGACGACCGCAAGGGCGCCATCGCCGTCGGCCGCGACGCCGACTTCGCCGTCCTCGCCCCCGAGGAGACGTTCACCGTCGACCCGGCGGAGCTCCAGCACCGCAACCGCGTCACCGCGTACGCGGGCAAGACCCTGCACGGCGTCGTGAAGTCGACCTGGCTGCGCGGCGAACGCATCGTCGCCGACGGCGAGTTCACCGCCCCGCAGGGCAAGCTGCTCGTGCGCGACGAAAGGAACAAGTGACCACCATGTCCGCGAACTCCGGGATACCCAGCTTCACCGGCGACGCCAGCCCCTACGGCGGCGGCGACCCGTACGCCGACTACCGCACCGCGGACTTCCCCTTCACCCGGTACGTCGACCTCGCCGCGCGGGCGCTCGGCGCCGGAGTGATCGCCGCCAACGACGAGTTCTTCGCCCAGCGCGAGAACCTCCTCGTGCCCGGCCGCGCCGAGTTCGACCCGGAGCACTTCGGCCACAAGGGCAAGGTCATGGACGGCTGGGAGACCCGCCGTCGCCGCGGCACCGGCGCCGACCACCCGTGGCCCACCGCCGACGACCACGACTGGGCGCTCGTCCGGCTCGGCGCGCCCGGCGTGATCCGCGGCATCGTCGTCGACACCGCCCACTTCCGCGGCAACTACCCGCAGGCCGTCAGCGTCGAGGCCACTTCCGTGGCGGGCGCGCCCACCCCGGAGGAGCTGCTCGCCGACGACGTGAAGTGGACGACGCTCGTACCCCGTACGGCGGTCGGCGGCCACGCGGCGAACGGGTTCGCGGTCGACGCCGAGCAGCGCTTCACGCACCTGCGCGTCAACCAGCACCCCGACGGCGGCATCGCCCGCCTCCGTGTGTACGGCGAGGTCGTGCCGGACCCGAAGTGGCTCGCCACGCTCGGCACCTTCGACGTCGTCGCCCTGGCCAACGGCGGCCGCGCCGAGGACGCCTCGAACCTCTTCTACTCGCCCGCCTCCAACACCATCCAGCCGGGCTACTCCCGCAAGATGGACGACGGCTGGGAGACCCGGCGCCGCCGCGACCAGGGCAACGACTGGATCCGCTACCAGCTGGCCGCCCAGTCCGAGATCCGCGCCCTGGAGATCGACACGGCGTACCTGAAGGGCAACAGCGCCGGCTGGGCGTCCGTCTCCGTCCGCGACGGCGCGGAGGGCGACTGGGTCGAGGTGCTGCCCCGCACCCGCCTCCAGCCCGACACCAACCACCGGTTCGTGCTCGACGCCCCGGCGGTCGGCACGCACGCCCGGATCGACATCTACCCGGACGGCGGCATCTCCCGGCTGCGTCTCTTCGGCTCGCTGACCGAGCAGGGCACCGCCCAACTCGCCGCGCGGCACGCCGAGTCCGGCGCGCAGTAAGCAGTGCGGAGCGGTTGTGCGGGGCGCCGAAGCGCCCCGCACAACCGCTCGTCACGCGGCGTGCCCGCCGTCCACCGCCAGCTCCGTGCCCGTGACGTACGTGGCCGCCGGACCCGCCAAGTAGGCGACGGCGCCCGCCACTTCGTCCGCCGTGCCGAACCGGCCCAGCGCGGTCAGCTCCGTCTGGCCCGCCGCGTACGGGCCGTCCGCCGGGTTCATGTCGGTGTCCGTCGGGCCGGGGTGGACGATGTTCGCCGTGATCCCCCGGCCGCCCAACTCCCGTGCCAGCGCCTTCGTCAGTCCGGTCAGCGCCGACTTGCTCATCGCGTAGAGCGTGCCCCCGGGGCCCGGAACGCGCTGCGTCATGCAGGTGCCGATGGTGACGATCCGGCCGCCTTCTCCCATGGCCCGCGCCGCGGCCTGCGTGGCGAGGAAGACCCCGCGCACGTTCACCGCGAGCACCCGGTCGACGTCCGCGAGCCCGAGGCTCTCCAGCGGGCCGAGCACGCCCACGCCGACGTTGTTGACCAGCACGTCCACGCGGCCCAGTCGCTCGACGGTCCGCTCGACCGCCTCCGCCGCCTCACCGGCGTCCGCGGAGTCCGCCCGCAGGGCGAGCCCGCGCCGGCCCAGCGCCTCGATCCGCCGCACGACCTCCTCGGCGGCCTCCTTGCCCTGTACGTAGGTGAGGGCCACGTCGAATCCGTCCGCGGCCAGCCGCAGCGCCGTCGCCGCGCCGATCCCGCGCGAGCCGCCGGTCACCAGAGCCACCTTGCCGTTCATGTACGCCTCCGTAGCGAGCTGTTGTCGTGCTTCGAGTACAGCCGCGTACGGGAGCCGAAGCTGGCGGCAAACGGACGCCGAGACCGGCCGCTCCGACCGGCGGCGCGCGCGACCTCTGGTCAACGTGATCACGCCGTGGGTACGGTGAGCGGCCCCTCGCGCGAGCCGCCGACGTCTCCGCACGGACCCGCCCTCCCGGAGACCCCCTTGAGCAGCATCGCCCTGCCCGCGCCGCGCCCCCGTGCCTGGCTCACCGACGTCCCCGTGCTCGCCGTCGCCGTCGTCTGGGGCGCCAGCTATCTCGCAGCCAAGGGCGTCACCACCCAGTCGACGGTGCTCGCCGTCCTCGTCCTGCGCTTCGGCATCGTGCTGCCCGTCCTCGCGGGCGCGGGCCTGCGGGCGCTGCGCGCGCTGAGCGCCGCCCAGTGGCGCGGGGCCGGACTGCTCGGCCTGATCCTCAGCGGGATCTTCCTCCTGGAGACGTACGGGGTCGTGCACACCTCGGCGACCAACGCGGGCCTCATCATCAGCCTCACCATGATCTTCACGCCGCTCGCCGAGTCCGCGCTCACCAGGACCCGGCCGTCCCGTACGTTCCTGGCCGCGGCCGGCACCTCCGTCCTCGGCGTCGTCCTGCTCACCCAAGGGGGAGGTTTCACGTCACCCTCGACCGGTGATCTGCTGATGCTCCTCGCGGCCCTCGCCCGCACCGTGCACGTCCTCGCCATGGCCCGTATGCGCGCCGTGCGGGGCGCCGACGCGCTGCCGCTGACGACGGTCCAACTCGGCACCGCCGTCGTCGTGTTCGCCCTGCTCTGCGCGGCCCCCGGCACCGGCGCCGCCCCCTGGGACGCGGCGGCCGCCTTCGGGCCCGCCGACTGGGCCGGACTGCTCTTCCTGTCCGTCTGCTGCACGCTGTTCGCGTTCTTCGTGCAGATGTGGGCCGTACGCCGTACCTCCCCCTCCCGCGTGAGCCTGCTGCTCGGCACCGAACCCCTCTGGGCGGCCGCCGTCGGAATCACCCTGGGCGGCGAGAAGTTGGGCGTCATGGGCGTCGTGGGCGCGGTCCTCGTGCTGGCCGGAACCGGGTGGGGCCGCCGCTCTACAAGTTAACGGCCGGAAAACATGCGGCAGTTGGGATTGACGCGCGTAGCGCTACGCGCGTCAATTGAACGCATGAAGACCCCACGCTTCCTCAGTGCCGCAGCCATCGCCGCCGCTCTCCTCGTCGGCGGCCCCGCCACCGTCGCCGCCCAGGCCGCCCCCACGGCCGCCGTCTCCGTGCGCGCCGCCGCCTCGGTCGGCGACATCTGCTACTCCGACCTGCCCTCCCAGGCGCACGACACCCTGGACCTGATCGAGGCGGGCGGCCCGTTCCCGTACTCGCAGGACGGGACCGTGTTCCAGAACCGCGAGGGCGTCCTGCCGTCCCAGTCCACCGGCTACTACCACGAGTACACGGTCATCACCCCGGGCTCGTCCGACCGCGGCGCCCGCCGCATCGTCACCGGCGAGGCGAGCCAGGAGGACTACTACACGGCCGACCACTACGCCACGTTCGACCTGGTCGACCACTCCTGCTGAACCCGGCGCCGATCCCGGCCTAGGTTCCCTTCCGGCCGTCGGCGGCCGCGAACAGGGCGATCGCCAGCACCACCAGCGCGATGCTCCCGTACACCTCGCGGCCGTCGAGGAAGGGAACCCGGCCGATCAGGCCCCAGTCGAGGCGGCCGGTGAACCCGTGGATCAGGCCCATGGCGCCCTGGACCAGGGCGATCGTGCCGCAGATCTCCAGCACCGTCCGCAGTCGCTTGTCGTCCATGCCAGGAACTCTCGCCCCGCGGACCCCCCACTCGCATCGGCCGCGGGGCGAGGCCCGTCCGGCACAAGTCGCCGGACGTCCCGGCAGTCCGCGACCAAAGTCTTCCGTGGCCCGACTTCGGTCCCCGATCACCGTACGGAGCGGTGCGCGCCGCCCATCGTGCGTAGATTTGTCGACCATGGAGGCCATGCGGGACCAGCAGACGGCGGCGATCGCGGGACCGGCGGGTGAACCGTCACCGCGGTGGCGGCGCTGGCTGCCCTCGGCCGTCGCCGACGAACTCGACCTCGACTCCGACGGCCGCCCCGGCCGCAGACGGCGCACCGCCCGCGACTGGATCGTCGACTTCAGCTGCTTCCTCGTCGCCGTCTTCATCGGCCTGATCGGGGCCGAGCAGGTCTGGGACGATCCGCACACCCCCCAGGCCCTGGCCCTGCTCGACCAGGCGCTCGGCGCGCTCGCCTGCGCGGCGGTCTGGCTGCGCAGGCGCTGGCCGCTCGGCCTCGCCCTCGCGATGCTCCCGGTCGGCTTCCTGTCCAACAGCGCGGGCGGCGCCTCCATGATCGCGCTGTTCACCCTCGCCGTGCACCGCCCGTTCCGGTACATCGCCTGGGTCGGGGGCGCCAACCTCGTGCTCGTCCCGTTCTTCTTCTGGCTGCGGCCCGAACCCGACACGTCCTGGACGGCGGCGGTCACCTTCACCGTGATCATCACGATCGCCGCGGTCGGCTGGGGCATGTTCGTCCGCTCCCGGCGCCAGCTGCTGATGTCGCTGCGGGACCGGGCCGTACGCGCCGAGAACGAGGCGGCCCTGCGCGCCGAGAACGCCCAGCGGCTCGCCCGCGAGGCCATCGCCCGCGAGATGCACGACGTCCTCGCCCACCGGCTCACCCTGCTGAGCGTGCACGCGGGCGCCCTGGAGTTCCGGCCCGACGCGCCCCGGCCGGAGATCGCCCGGGCCGCCGGTGTCATCCGGGAGAGCGCCCACGAGGCGCTCCAGGACCTCCGCGAGATCATCGGCGTGCTGCGGGCCTCCGACCAGGCAGAGGAGTCGGGCCGCCCGCAGCCCACCCTCGTCGCCCTCGACACCCTGGTCGCCGAATCCCGCGAGGCCGGCATGTCCGTGACGCTCGACAACCGCGTCCCCGACCCCAAGGAAGTCCCCGCCTCCACCGGCCGCACCGCCTACCGCATCGCCCAGGAGGGCCTGACCAACGCCCGCAAGCACGCCCCCGGCGCCGAGGTCGCCGTCACGGTCACCGGCGAAGCGGGCGACGGGCTCACCATCGCCGTACGCAATCCGGCGCCGCCCGGCGACGTCCCGCACGTGCCCGGCTCGGGGCAGGGCCTGATCGGACTGACCGAGCGGGCGACCCTCGCGGGCGGCCGGCTCGACCACGGACCGGCCGCCGACGGCGGCTTCCTGCTGCGCGCCTGGCTGCCGTGGAACGGCTGACCCGGCCGCGCACCGGGGACCAAGGCACGTGACTACGGTGGGGCCTATGAAAGCGATCCGGTTGCTGCTCGTCGACGACGACCCCCTGGTCCGCTCGGGCCTGCGGCTCATGCTGGGCGGCGCCGACGACGTCGAGATCGTCGGCGAGGCGGCCGACGGCGAGGCGGCGCTGACGCTCGCCGGCACACTCCGGCCCGACGTCGTCCTCATGGACATCCGGATGCCGGTCCTCGACGGTCTCGCCGCCACCGAGCGGCTGCGGGCCCGCGAGGACGCCCCGGAGATCGTCGTCCTCACCACCTTCCACGCCGACGAGCAGGTGCTGCGGGCCCTGCGCGCGGGCGCCGCCGGATTCGTGCTCAAGGACGCCTCGCCCGCCGACATCCTCGGCGCCGTGCGCAGCGTCGCGGCCGGTGACCCGGTCCTGTCGCCCGCCGTGACCCGCCAGCTGATGACGCACGCCGCCGCCTCCGGGCGCGAGGAGCGCACGGCCGCGGCCAGGGCCCGCATCGGCGAACTCGCCGAGCGGGAGCGCGAGGTCGCGATCGAGGTGGGCCGCGGCAAGTCCAACGCGCAGATCGCCGCGACCCTCTACATGAGCCTCCCCACGGTCAAGACCCACGTCTCACGCGTCATGACCAAGCTCGATCTCGACAACCGCGTACAGATCGCGCTGCTCGTCCACGACGCCGGGCTGCTCGACGAAGCCTGAACCGGGACACGGCCGGGGTAAATTCACACCGTGATCGAAGAGCTGGGTGCTGTTGGGTGAAGGGGCGGGAGCCAGGGATGGCAGGACCACGTCGGCGTACGGTGCGCGATCTGCGCCGCAACAACCGGGCGACCGTACTGAGCAAGCTCTACTTCGAGGGACCGCTCAGCAGACAGGAACTGGGCCCGCTGACGGCCCTCAGCTCGGGCTCCATCAGCAATGTGGTCTCCGAACTGGTCGCCGACGGCCTCGTCGAGGAGGCCGGCTCCGTGGACTCCGACGGCGGCCGCCCGCGCACCCTGCTGCGCGTCGCGCCCGGCAGCGGCCACCTGGCCGGTGTGGACGTCGGCGAGACCCGGGTCCGGGTGGAGCTCTTCGACCTCTCCCTGAAAGAACTCGCGCGCGTGGAGGCCCCGCTCCCGGACGGACGCTACGACGCCGAGGGCGTGGTGGCGCTCATCGCGGACGGGCTGACCCGGGTCATCGCCGAGGCGTCCGCCGCCCCCGCCTCGCTCATCGGCGTCGGCATCGGCGTGCCCGGCATCGTCGACGCCTCCGGCGCCGAGGGCGCCGTGGTGCACGGCCAGACCATCGGCTGGGACGCCGTCCCGCTGGAGGCCATGCTGCGCGCGCAGGGCGAACTCCTCGCCGAACTGCCCCTGTTCGTCGACAACGGCGCCAAGACGCTCGGCCGCGCCGAGATGTGGTTCGGCGCGGGCCGCGGCGCCCGCAACGCCGTGATAGCGCTCATCGGCTCCGGCGTCGGCGCCTGCGTCATCGCCGACGGCGTGCCCTACCAGGGCTCCTCGTCCAGCGCGGGGGAGTGGGGCCACACCGTGCTCCAGGTCGGCGGGCGCGAGTGCCGGTGCGGCGCGCGCGGCTGCCTGGAGGCGTACGTCGGCGCGGAGGCGCTGCTCGAACGGTGGCGGGAGACCGGCGGCAGCTGGTCGTCCCCGGACGAGGAGGGCGCCCTCGCCGAACTCCTCGAAGACCCCTCCGCCACGGGCGTGCTGGACGAGACGGCCGAGTTCCTCGGCGCGGGCATCGCCGACCTCGTGAACCTCTTCAACCCCGAGCGGATCGTCGTCGGCGGCTGGGCGGGCCTGCTGCTCGGCCCGCGCCTGATCGAGCCTGTGCGCCGCGCAGCCGCCGCGTACGCCCTGCGGCACCCCCTCGCGCAGACCACCGTGGAACTGGGCCGGCTCGGCCCGGACGCCGTCACCGTCGGCGCGGCGACGCTGCCGCTCGCCCGGTTCCTGGAGAAGGGCGGCACCTGGCGGGAACCTCTCGTGAGCGGCGCGAGTTGAAAGAGGTACGGAGCCGGGGGGCGGGCTGATCGCTTCAGCGAGCGGAGGGCACGGGGCATGACCGAGATCGTCGACCTGAACGAGTACAGCGAGTACGCGGACGGGGGCCGCGCGGGGTTCTACGCCGACCCGTACCCCGTGTACGAGAAGCTGCGGGCCCGCGGCCCGGTCCACCACGTGCGCACGCCGGGCCCCGGTCCGGCCGAGGAGCTGTGGCTGATCGTGGGGCACGACGCGGCGCGCGCCGCGTTCACCGACCCGCGGCTGGCCAAGACACCGCCGTGGGACATGGCGGACGACCTCATCGGCCCGCACCTGCTGTTCGCGGACCCGCCGGAGCACGGCAGGCTGCGCTCGCTCGTCACCCGCGAGTTCACCCCCGGCCGGGTGGCGGCGCTCGCCCCGCGCATCCAGAAGATCACCGACGAACTGCTCGACGACATGGTGCCGCGCGGCTCCGCCGACCTGATCGCGGCCCTCGCCTTCCCGCTGCCCTTCGTCGTCATCTGCGAGCTGCTCGGCGTGCTCGACATCGACCGCGACCGGTTCCGCCGGATGTCGACCCAGGTGGTGGCGCCGACCTCCGACGAGGAGGCGTACGCCGCCCATGTCGAGATCGCCGGATTCCTGGACGAGCTGATCGAGGACAAGCGGTGCGCGGCCCCCGCCGACGACCTGCTCAGCGCGCTGATCCGCACGACGGCGGAGGACGGCGACCGGCTGTCCCCGGCCGAGCTGCGCGGCATGGCCTTCCTGCTCCTCGTCGCCGGTCACGAGACGACGGTCAACCTGATCGGCAACGGAGTCCGCGCCCTCCTCGACCACCCCGATCAACTGGCCGCGCTGCGCGCCGACATGAGCCTCCTCGACGGCGCCGTGGAGGAGATGCTGCGCTACGACGGCCCGGTCGAGACCGCCACCCACCGCTTCGCGGCCGAGCCGGTCGAGATCGGCGGCACCGTGATCCCCGCGGGCGACCCCGTCCTGATCGCGATCGGCGACGCCGACCGCGACCCGGCCCGCTTCCCCGCCCCCGACCGCTTCGACATCCGCCGCGCGCCCCGCGGCCACCTCGCCTTCGGCCACGGCATCCACTACTGCCTCGGCGCCCCGCTGGCCCGCCTGGAGGGCCGCATCGCGCTCCGCTCACTCCTGGAGCGCTGCCCGGACCTGTCCCTGGACGGCACCCCGGACACCTGGCTCCCGGGCCTCCTGATGCGCGGCGTCCGCACACTCCGAGTCCGCTGGTAGCCCCCGCCCCCGTCCCCGGGACTCCGCCCCGGCCCCCGCTCCTCAAACGCCGGAGGGGCTTATCGGGACAGGCCCCACCGCACAGGTACGCCACGTCAGGGGCGCCCCCAGGTCGTTCGTCACGTGCGGGCCGGTGGTCGCTTCTCGCGCGCGGGGAACGGCCACCGGCCCGCACACAAACGAACCACCCAGGGGCGCGGGGAACGGCGCGGGAAGCGGCCACCGACCGGCGGACGAAGTACTACCCAGGGGCGCGGGGAACTGCGCAAAAAGCGGCCACCGGCGCGCACACGAACGAACCACCCAGGGGCGCGGGGAACTGCGCGACCAGCCCCCACCCCCCCGCACTCGGCAACGACCGAGAAGCCCCCTCACCGCCCCCCGGCAATCTCGGCAACCCGCACCACCCGCCGCTCCCGCCGCGACACCTCACACGCCTCAGCCACCCGCAGCGCCGCCAACGCCTCCCACCCGTCACACGGATTCTCCCGAGCCCCGCGCACCACATCCACGAACGCCTTCAGCTCGGCCTCGTACGCGGGCGCGAACCGCTCCAGGAAGCCCGGCCAGGGCTTGTCGGCGGCAGGCGGCCCCGACGGCTCGGTCGACGCGACCGGCGTACGGTCGTCGAGCCCGACCACGACCGTGTCCCGCTCCCCGGACAGCTCCATCCGCACGTCGTACCCGGCGCCGTTGCACCGCGTGGCCGTGGCGGTGGCCAGGGTGCCGTCGTCGAGGGTGAGGACGACCGCCGCGGTGTCCACGTCACCGGCCTCCCGGAACATGTCCGGCCCCGCGTCCGACCCGGCCGCGTACACCTCGACGACCTCCCGCCCGGTCACCCAGCGCAGCGCGTCGAAGTCGTGTACGAGGCAGTCCCGGTACAGGCCGCCGGACAGCGGCAGGTACGCGGCCGGCGGCGGCGCCGGGTCGGAGGTCATCGCCCGTACGGTGTGCAGCCGCCCGAGGCCGCCCGCGCGCACGGTCTCCCGTGCCTTTGTGTACCCGGCGTCGAAACGCCGCTGGAAGCCGAGCTGGAGCACCGTCCCGGCCGCCTCCACCTCGGCAAGGGCGGCCAGCGTCCCGGGCAGGTCGAGCGCGATCGGCTTCTCGCAGAAGACCGGCAGCCCGGCCCGCGCCGCCCGCCCGATCAGCTCGGCGTGCGCCGCCGTCGCCGCGGTGATGACCAGCGCGTCGACGCCCCAGGTGAACAGCTCGTCGACGCTCGGCGCCGCCGTCGCCCCGATCCGGTCGGCGAGGGCGACGGCCCGCTCCGGCGCCACATCGGTGACGACCAGCGAGCCCACCTCCCGGTACCGCTCCAGTACGCCCGCGTGGAAGGTGCCGATCCGGCCCGTACCGATGAGTCCGATGCGCATGCGTCCCAACGTGCCGTGCCGTCCAGATGCTGTCAATCCTTTGTCCTGACAAACCCCGGGCGGAGGGCGCGGTCTCTTTGTCCGGACAACCTGACTTCCGGACTTCCCGTCAACATCTCCCGCCGCTACGCTCGGCCCGTGGCCAAACCTGGAGCCGATCCCACCGTCCAGCTGGAGCTGAGCGTCGACCGAGGCAGCCCGGTCCCGCTCTACTTCCAGCTGTCCCAGCAGCTGGAGGCGGCGATCGAGCGCGGCGCGCTCACCCCCGGCAGCCTGCTCGGCAACGAGATCGAGCTGGCCGGCCGCCTCGGCCTGTCCCGGCCCACGGTCCGCCAGGCCATCCAGTCGCTGGTCGACAAGGGGCTGCTGGTGCGGCGCCGCGGCGTGGGGACCCAGGTCGTGCACAGCCAGGTCAAGCGCCCCCTCGAACTGAGCAGCCTCTACGACGACCTGGAGGCGGCGGGCCAGCGCCCCGCGACCCGGGTCCTCGGCAATGTCCTGGTGCCCGCGTCCGCCGAGGTGGCCGCGGCGCTCACGGTCGGCGAGGGCGAGCAGGTGCACCGCGTCGACCGGCTGCGCCTGGCCCACGGCGAGCCGGTCGCGTACCTGTGCAACCACCTGCCCACCGGGCTGCTGCCCCTGGACGACACACGCCTGGAGGCCACCGGCCTGTACCGGCTGATGCGGGCCGCCGGGATCACCCTGCACAGTGCCCGGCAGACCGTCGGGGCCCGGGCGGCCACCGCCGTCGAGGGCGAGCTGCTCGGCGAGCCGGAGGGGACGCCGCTGCTGACCATGCAGCGCACGACGTTCGACGACAAGGGCCGAGCGGTCGAGTTCGCCTCCCACATCTACCGGGCCTCGCGCTACTCCTTCGAGTTCCAACTCCTCGTACGCCCTTAGGAGTTGCGCCGAGCCGCGCCCATACCCGTACGAAGTCCTAATGTTCTGACAAAGTCATTGACGCTGCGGTAGGAGCCCGCTACAAACACCTCCAGCCGCACCGGGCGGCCGGAGGAGAGGTGGCTCCACCATGCTCACGACGCGTACAGCCCGAACGGCCGCGGCCCTCGTCGCGGTGGTCGCCCTCGCCGCCGGATGCAGCGGCTCCGGCGGCAAGGAGTCCGAGGACGACGGGGGCGGCGGAGGCGGCGGGCAGGCCGTGGACACGCCCCGCCTCAAGATCGCGATGGTCACGCACTCCGGCGAGGGCGACACCTTCTGGGACATCGTGCGCAGCGGCGCCAAGGCCGCCGCCGAGAAGGACAACGTGACCTTCCTCTACTCCAACGACAAGGAGGCACAGGGCCAGGCGCAGCTGGTGCAGGCCGCGATCGACAAGAAGGTCGACGGCATCGTCGTCACCCTCGCCAAGCCGCAGGCCATGGAGTCGGTCCTCGCGAAGGCGAAGGCGGCCGGCATCCCGGTCGTCTCGATCAACTCGGGATCCGAGTACGCGGAGAAGTTCGGCGCGCTCGCCCACATCGGCCAGGAGGAGTCCGTGGCCGGCGAGGCCGTCGGCACCGAGCTGACCGAGCAGGGCCGCAAGAAGACCCTGTGCGTCATCCACGAGCAGGGCAACGTCTCCCTGGAGCAGCGCTGCGACGGCGTGAAGAAGACCTTCAAGGGCACCGTCGAGAACCTCAACGTCGACGGCACCAACGCCCCCGACTCCCAGGCCGCCATCGAGGCCAAGCTCCAGGCCGACCCGTCCATCGACGCGGTCGTGGCGCTCGGCGCCCCCGTCGCGGCCCTCACCGTGAAGGCCAAGGAGGGCGCGGGCAGCAAGGCCGAGATCGCCACCTTCGACCTGAACGCCGAGGTCGTCCGGCGGCTGAAGGCCAAGGAGGTCTCCTTCGCCGTCGACCAGCAGCCCTACCTCCAGGGGTACGAGGCCGTGGACCTGCTGTGGCTGCACAAGTACAACGCGAACGTCCTCGGCGGCGGCAAGCCGGTCCTCACCGGGCCCGCGCTCGTCACCGAGAAGGACGTGCCGAAACTGGAGAAGTACACCGCGCGCGGTACCCGGTGAATGGATGGATGATCCCCGTGACCCATACTTGTGCGTTTGGGACCGCAAAGAGGTCCCCATGGACCGGTAAACGGCCCTCTGGGATCGGCCGCCGACAGGCGCGCCCGGTCCCGGTGTACAACGCAGCAGACCAAGAAGGGCACGGCCTCGTGGCACGGTTTCGGACCTGGGTGAGCATCGCGGTTGCGGGGGCTCTCGGCCTCGCACTGACGGGATGCAGCAGCACGGGCGGCAAGCGGGCGGAAGACGCCAGGAAAGCCCAGCAGGCTCAGGGGAAGGCCGCGGTGAACACCCCCAGGTGGACCTTCTCCATGATCACCCATTCGGGCGACGGGGACACCTTCTGGGACATCGTCCAGAACGGCGCCAAGCAGGCGGCCGTCAAGGACAACATCAACTTCCTCTACTCGCACAACGACGAGGCCAACCAGCAGGCGCAGCTCGTGGACGCCGCGATCGACAAGAAGGTCGACGGCATCATCGTCACGCTGGCCAAGCCCGACGCCATGAAGGCGGCCGTGGCCCGCGCCGAGAAGGCCGGTATCCCGGTGATCACCGTGAACTCGGGCTCCGCGGAGTCCAAGAAGTTCGGCGCGCTCACCCACATCGGGCAGGACGAGACGATCGCGGGCGAGGCCGTCGGCGACGAGCTGAACAAGCGGGGCAGGAAGAAGGCCCTGTGCGTCCTGCACGAGCAGGGCAACGTCGGCCACGAGCAGCGCTGCGCGGGTGCGAAGTCGACCTTCGACGGCACGATGACGAACCTCTACGTCGACGGCACCAACATGCCCGACGTGCAGTCGTCCATCGAGGCCAAGCTCCAGGCCGACAAGTCGATCGACTCGGTCGTCACGCTCGGCGCACCGTTCGCCGCCACCGCCGTCAAGGCCAAGCAGGACGCGGGCAGCAAGGCCGAGGTCGACACCTTCGACCTGAACGAGAAGGTGGCCCAGGGCCTCCAGGACGACAGCCTCGGCTTCGCCGTCGACCAGCAGCCCTACCTCCAGGGCTACGAGGCCGTGGACCTGCTGTGGCTGTACAAGTACAACGCGAACGTCCTCGGCGGCGGCAAGCCGGTGCTCACGGGCCCGCAGATCGTGACCAAGGACATGGCCGCCAAGCTGGCGGAGTACGCGAAGAGGGGGACGCGATGAGCACAGCAGCTCCGGAGAAACACCCTGAGCCACAGCTCGACGAGCGGCTCCTGAAGACCTCGCCCTGGAAGAAGCTCCTCGGCCGCCCCGAGCTGGGCTCGATCGTCGGCGCGGTCGCCGTCTTCGTCTTCTTCGCGATCGCCGCGGACAGCTTCCTGCGGGCGACCAGCCTGGCGACCGTCCTCTACGCGGCCTCCGTGCTCGGCATCATGGCGGTGCCGGTCGCGCTGCTGATGATCGGCGGCGAGTTCGACCTGTCGGCCGGCGTGCTGGTCACGTCGTCGGCGCTGGTCTCGTCGATGTTCAGCTACCAGATGACGGCGAACACCTGGGTCGGCGTCGGCGTCTCGCTCCTGGTCACCCTCGCCATCGGTGCCTTCAACGGCATCATGCTGACCCGCACGAAACTGCCCAGCTTCATCATCACGCTGGGCACCTTCCTGATGCTGACCGGCATGAACCTGGGCTTCACCAAGCTGATCAGCGGCACCGTGTCGACCAAGTCCATCGCCGACATGCAGGGCTTCACCTCCGGCAAGGACGTCTTCGCCTCGACGTTCACCATCGGTGGCGTCGACTTCAAGATCACGATCCTCTGGTGGCTGCTTCTGGTCCTGGTCGCGACCTGGATCCTGCTCCGCACCCGCATCGGCAACTGGATCTTCGCGGTCGGCGGTGACCTGGACGCGGCCCGCGCGGTCGGCGTCCCGGTCAACAAGACCAAGATCGGCCTCTACATGGGCGTCGCCTTCGGCGCCTGGATCTCCGGGCAGCACCTGCTCTTCTCCTACGACGTGGTGCAGTCCGGCGAGGGCGTGGGCAACGAGCTGATCTACATCGTCGCGGCCGTCATCGGCGGCTGTCTGATCACCGGCGGCTACGGCTCCGCGGTCGGCGCGGCCATCGGCGCCCTGATCTTCGGCATGACCAGCAAGGGCATCGTGTTCGCCGAGTGGAACTCGGACTGGTTCAAGTTCTTCCTCGGGGCGATGCTGCTCCTCGCGACCCTCCTCAACCACTGGGTCCGCAAGCGCGCGGAGGCGAGCAAATGACCACTCCTGCCGAGACCACCCCGCTCGTAGAGCTGAACGGCGTCAGCAAGTACTACGGCAACATCCGGGCCCTGGAGGACGTCTCGCTCGTCGTGAACGCGGGGGAGATCTCCTGCGTCCTCGGTGACAACGGCGCCGGCAAGTCGACCCTCATCAAGATCATCGCGGGTCTGCACCAGCACGACGCGGGCACCTTCTCCCTCGACGGCGAGCCGACGAAGTTCGCCAACCCGCGCGAGGCCCTGGACCACGGCATCGCCACGGTCTACCAGGATCTGGCGGTCGTGCCGCTGATGCCGGTGTGGCGCAACTTCTTCCTCGGTTCGGAGCCGACGAAGGGCGTCGCCCCGTTCAAGCGCATGGACGTCGACCTGATGCGGCGCACCACGCACGAGGAGCTGGCGCGCATGGGCATCGACCTGCGCGACGTCGACCAGCCCATCGGGACGCTGTCCGGCGGCGAGCGCCAGTGCGTGGCGATCGCCCGTGCCGTGTACTTCGGCGCCAAGGTCCTCGTCCTCGACGAGCCGACCGCGGCGCTCGGGGTGAAGCAGTCCGGGGTCGTGCTCAAGTACGTGGCCGCGGCGCGGGACGCCGGGCTCGGCGTGGTCCTCATCACCCACAACCCGCACCACGCGTACCTGGTCGGTGACCGGTTCATCCTGCTCAAGCGGGGTGGCATGTTCGGCAGCCACACCCGCGACGAGATCACCCTCGACGAGCTGACCCGTCAGATGGCGGGCGGCAGCGAGCTGGATGACCTCCGCCATGAGCTGGAGCGCGCGCCTGTGCCGACCCATTTGGGCGGCCACTCGCCCGACGGCACCGAAAAGTAGGCCCCCGCTGGGCGCGGGCCCCTTTCGGGTCGTCGGTCGGCTGACGCCCGGTGGGGGCTGGTCGCGCAGTTCCCCGCGCCCCTGGGTCGTTTTTCGGGTGCGGCCCGGTGGCCGCTTCTCGCGCAGTTCCCCGCGCCCCTGAGATGCGCACTGCGTGCGCCATCTCATCAGACCCCCCGGTGGGAGGCGCGCGAAGCGCAGCCTCAAGGGGAGGCGGCGCGAAGCGCCTGCCTCAGGGGCGCGGGGAACGGCGCGAGAAGCGGCCACCGGCCGGTAGTCGAACGACGAGCTGACAGGGGCGCGGGGAACGGCGCGAGAAGCGGCCACCGGCCGGTAGTCGAACGACGAGCTGACAGGGGCGCGGGGAACTGCGCGAGAAGCCCCACCGGGGCGCGGGTGATCGACAAGCCCGACAGGGGCGCGGGGAACTGCGCGGTCGGTCGGCAGTGGGCCGCGACACCGCAAACCCGGCATGCGGCGGAGCCGGGCGGTGAGGCAGAATCGCCGCAATGAGCACCTACCGCGACCTCGCACACCGTGGCAGCGCACGAGCCACCGTCCTGCGGACGGTCGGCACCAGGGAACGCCGCTCGCACCTGACCGCCCCCCGCGTCCCCACCGTGGGCATCGACATCGGCGGCACCAAGGTGATGGCCGGTGTCGTCGACGCGGACGGCACCATCCTGGAGACGCTGCGCACGGAGACCCCGGACAAGTCGAAGAGCCCGAAGGTCGTCGAGGACACGATCTGCGAGCTGGTCCTGGACCTCTCCGACCGGCACGACGTGCACGCGGTGGGCATCGGCGCGGCGGGCTGGGTCGACGCGGACCGCAACCGCGTCCTGTTCGCCCCGCACCTGTCCTGGCGCAACGAACCCCTCCGCGACCGCCTCGCGGGCCGCCTCGCGGTGCCGGTGCTGGTCGACAACGACGCGAACACCGCCGCCTGGGCGGAATGGCGCTTCGGCGCGGGCCGCGGCGAGGACCACCTCGTCATGATCACCCTCGGCACCGGCATCGGCGGCGCGATCCTGGAGGACGGCCAGGTCAAGCGCGGCAAATTCGGCGTCGCCGGCGAGTTCGGCCACATGCAGGTCGTGCCCGGCGGCCACCGCTGCCCGTGCGGCAACCGCGGCTGCTGGGAGCAGTACAGCTCGGGAAACGCCCTGGTCAGGGAGGCCCGAGAGCTCGCGGCGGCGGACTCCCCGGTCGCGTACAACATCATCGAGCGGGTCAAGGGGCAGATCCCCGACATCACCGGGCCCCTCATCACCGAGCTGGCCCGCGAGGGCGACGCCATGTGCGTCGAGCTGCTCCAGGACATCGGCCAGTGGCTCGGCGTGGGCATCGCGAACCTCGCCGCGGCCCTCGACCCGTCGTGCTTCGTGATCGGCGGCGGCGTGAGCGCCGCCGACGACCTGCTCATCGCCCCGGCCCGCGACGCCTTCAAGCGCCAGCTGACCGGCCGCGGCTACCGCCCCGAGGCCCGGATCGCGCGCGCCCAGCTCGGCCCCGAGGCCGGTATGGTCGGCGCCGCGGACCTGGCCCGCCTGGTCGCCCGCCGGTTCCGCCGCGCCAAGCGCCGCCGCGTCGAGCGCTACGAACGGTACGAGCGCTACGCCCAGGCCCGCGACGCCGCGTCCGGCGCCGGGGACGAGTAGAGCGCGCGCACGCGGCCCGTTTGGAACGTGGAACAGTGACAGGAAAGCCAGCCATGACCGTGCCCCGCCAGCCTCCGTCCCCGTACGAGGAGACGTGCCCGCCGGAGGAGCCGCGCGGTCATGTGATCCGCCGCCGCGCCCTCACCCTGCTGATCATCGTGCTGCTCATCGGCATCCCCGCCGGATACCTGGTGATCTCCGCGAACCAGAGCCGCGACAGCGGCAAGGACAAGGAGGCGAAGTACTCGGCGACCGGCCTCACCATCGGCTGGCCGTCGAAGGTGCAGCGGCGGCTCTACGAGACGCCGATCCCGCACTACTCGCGCAACGTCGCCTACTACGAGACGAACAACTACAAGGTCAGCCGCCTGTACACACAGTTCCTCACCAGCAAGGGCGGCCTCGACACGTTCCTCAAGGAGGTCGACGACAGCTTCACCGTCGACGACCTGGAGAAGGGCGACATCACGATCGGCGCCCGCGACCGGAACGTCGCCGGGTGGGACTTCACCGGCCCCGGCCCCTGGTACGGCCTGATCCACAGCCAGAAGGACCCGATGCCGACGCAGAGCATCGTGGTGAACCTGTCGAACCCGGACCACCCGATGGTCTTCGTCGTCTCGACCACCGAGCCCTGACCCGGCCGGGCCGTCCGGATCCGCGGACGGCCCGTGACGCTCAGCCGTTCTCGTCGTCGACGATGTGCACGGCGGCCTCCTCGGCGGAGGCCCCGGCCCCGTCGATACCGGCGTCCTCCGCCGTCAGCGACTCCTCGGTGGCGCCGTCCAGATCCATCTCCTCGGCGACCAGCCGCCCCGACCGGGCGTCACCGACCTCGGAGTCGAGCAGTTCGCCGTCGGTGTCGCTGGAGTCGCCGAGCCCGTCGCCCGGGGGCGGCGCCACATCGGGCACCTCCTCAGCGAGCCGTTCGTCCAGGCTCTCCGGCTCCAGGCCGTTCTCGTAGTGGCCCTCGAAGCGCTCGGGCGGCGAGTACCCCTCGTCCAGCGGGTCCTCGACCCCCTCCAGGAGGGTGTCCGCCGCGTCCAGGAGACCTTCGTCGTCCTGCACCTCGGAGCCGTCCGGCTGGTAGACGTCGTCGGCGAAGGCGTCGTTCTCGCTCATGACGTGCTCCCCGCCTCGGCCCGCTTGGGCAGCTTCCAGTTCGGCCGCGGGAAGTGGCAGGTGTAGCCGTCGGGGTAGCGCTCCAGGTAGTCCTGGTGCTCCGGCTCGGCCTCCCAGAAGTCGCCCAGCGGCTCCACCTCGGTGACGACCTTGCCGGGCCACAGCCCGCTGGCGTCCACGTCCGCGATGGTGTCCAGGGCGACCCGGCGCTGCGCGTCGTCGGCGTAGTAGATCGCCGAGCGGTAGCTGCGCCCCAGGTCGTTGCCCTGGCGGTCCCTCGTGCTCGGGTCGTGGATCTGGAAGAAGAACTCCAGGAGATCCCGGTAGGTGGTCCGCGCCGGGTCGTAGACGATCTCGATCGCCTCGGCGTGGTCGCCGTGGTTGCGGTACGTGGCGTTCGGGGTGTCGCCGCCGGTGTAGCCGACGCGCGTCGAGAGCACCCCCGGAAGCTTCCGGATCAGGTCCTCCATCCCCCAGAAACAGCCACCCGCGAGTACTGCCTTGTCCGTCTCGCCCGGCATGCGAAGCTCCTTCTCAAAGGCCTGTGGAGCCGCCCCTTCGCGGCGCTCCACCCACTGTTGTCTGAACAGTACGACCGGCCCTTTTCATCCTCGCGGAGCCCCTGCCCGTCGCAACTCGGCGACGACGCGGCTCGCGTTGCGAGTTCGTCGCAGTCGTTCAGGATGGAGTGCGTTGGCCGCACGCGGATCGGCGGCGGCCGGACCCCCGGGGACGTGCGCTTCCGCCTCCCCGCCCGAGCAGCAGCTCGGCCTTCCTCCAACGACGGAGAACGATCATGCCCATCTGCACCACTCGCGACGGCGTGGACATCTTCTACAAGGACTGGGGCCAGGGTCGGCCCGTGGTGTTCATCCACGGCTGGCCGCTCAACGGCGACGCCTGGCAGGACCAGCTGAAGGCGGTCGCCGACGCCGGCTACCGGGGCATCGCCCACGACCGCCGGGGCCACGGCCGCTCCACCCCGGTGTGGGACGGCTACGACTGGGACACGTTCGCCGACGACCTCAACGACCTCATCACCGGTCTCGACCTGAACGACGTCACGCTCGTCGCGCACTCGATGGGCGGCGGCGAGCTGTCCCGCTACATCGGCCGCCACGGCACCTCCCGGATCCGCTCCGCCGTGCTGCTGTCGGCGATCCCGCCGCTGATGCTCCACGGCCCGGACAACCCCGAGGGCGTCCCGCAGAGCGTGTTCGACGACATCAAGGCCGGGATCATCAACGAGCGGTCCCAGTTCTGGAAGGACACCGCGGTCGGCTTCTTCAGCGCCAACCGCGAGGGCAACAAGGTCACCCAGGGCAACAAGGACGCCTTCTGGTACATGGCGATGCAGGAGACCATCCAGGGCGGTGTCGCGTGCGTGGACGCCTTCGCGGCCACCGACTTCACCGACGACCTCAAGAAGTTCGACGTGCCCACCCTCGTGGTGCACGGCGACGACGACCAGGTCGTCCCGATCGACGCCACCGGCCGCAAGTCCGCCGAGATCATCAAGGACGCGACGCTCAAGGTCTACGAGGGCGGCTCGCACGGCATCGCGCTCGTCCCGGGCGACAAGGAGAAGTTCAACAAGGACCTGCTGGAGTTCCTCAAGAAGTAGCCCCTCAAGAAGTCCCTCAAGGGGTAGCTCCTCAAGGAGTAGCTCCTCACGAGGCGGTGTCCTGGAGGCCGGGCAGTCCGCTTCCCGAGAGGACGCCCGCACGGTCGATCGCGATCCGGCCCTCCTTGAGGACGGCGTGGATCGAACGCGGGTCTCCCAGCGAGTCGATGTCGGACAGCGGGTTCGTGCCGATGACGACCAGGTCGGCGGCCTTACCGGCCTCCAGCGTGCCGGTGATGCCGTCGACCCCGCACAGCCGCGCGGCCTCCGCCGTGCCCGCGCTGATCGCCTGCAACGGCGTCATACCGGCGAACCGGACCAGCAGCCCCAGCTCCTTGAGGTTGTTGCCGTGGCTCGCCGTCAGCCCGCTGTCCGTGCCCAGCGCGATGCGCACCCCGGCCGCCGCGCTCGCGGCCACGGACTCCTGCGCCACGCGGTGCCAGTGCTCGGACTTCGCCCGCACGGCAGGCGGCACGCCCGGTGAGTCCACGTCGGTCAGCGTCTCCAGCAGGGTGGGGACCAGGAACTGGCCGCGCTCCACCATCTCCGCGCGCAGCTCGTCGTCGAGGGCGTAACCGTGCTCGACGCTCGTCACGCCCGAGCGGACCGCCGCCTCGATCCCGGGCCGCCCGATGGCGTGCGCGGCGACCGGAAGACCGCCGTACGCGTCCGCCTCCTCGCGCACCGCCCGCAGCATCTCCGGGCGCATCCCCAGCCAGTCCGGCTGATCGTGCGGCGAGGTGACACCGCCGCTGCTGGCCACCTTGACGCAGTCCGCACCGGCCGCCACCAGCTCGCGCACCCGCAGCCTGACCTCGTCGACCGAGTTCACCAGACCGCTCGGGCTGAGCGGCATGGCGACCGCCGCCGCGTACCCGTCCACCCCACTGGCGAGCGTGAAGTCCGCGTGCCCCGCGCGCTGGCTGAGCATCGACACCGCCACCCGCAGCCGCGGGCCGACGATCCTGCGCTCCTCCAGGGCCCGCCGGAACCCCGCGTCGAGCCCCATCAGGTCCCGCGCCGTGGTGACCCCGTTCTCCAGCGTCACCCGCAACCGGTCGAGGACCTTCAGCACCCGGTAGCTGGGCAGCTCGTTCACTCCGCTCAGCGGACTCCCGGCGCGCCCCGGCAGGGCGAAGTGCACATGGGTGTCGATGAACCCCGGGCACACAGTCCGCCCGCCCAGGTCGACCCGCCGCGCGTCGCGCACCTCGGTCGGCGCCGCGGCCAGGCTGCCCGCCCACGCCACCTTCCCGCCGTCCAGGAGCAGCGCCCCGTCCGGCTCAGGGGCCCCGCCGAGGCCGTCGATCAGCAGGGCGTTGCACAGCAGGACACCGCTCTTCTCACCCTCATGCATGCGTTCATGATCGATCGGGCCGGTCGCGGTGTCGCGCCGGACAAGGCCGAACCGGTCCCGCCGGCCGGTCCCGCCGACCGGGTGCGGCGCCGGTTTCGAAAACGCGACCGAAGGTCATCCATGCAGGTGCCCACGCGGACGCCCGCGTCGACACCCCCAGGAGCGAGCCTTGCCCGAGAACAATCAGAAGCCGCTGACCACGGTCGCGGGCGCACCGGTGCCCGACAACCAGAACTCCCTGACCGCCGGTGCGCGCGGTCCGATGCTCCTCCAGGACGTGTGGTTCCTGGAGAAGCTCGCGCACTTCGACCGTGAGGTGATCCCGGAGCGCCGGATGCACGCCAAGGGCTCGGGCGCCTTCGGCACGCTCACCATCACGCAGGACATCACGCGGTACACGTCCGCGAAGGTCTTCTCCGAGGTCGGCAAGAAGACGGAGATGTTCGCGCGGTTCTCGACGGTCGCGGGGGAGCGGGGAGCGGCCGATGCCGAGCGGGACATCCGCGGTTTCGCCCTGAAGTTCTACACGGACGAGGGCGTCTGGGATCTGGTCGGCAACAACACCCCGGTGTTCTTCTTCCGCGACGCGCTGAAGTTCCCGGATCTCAATCACGCGGTGAAGCGTGATCCGCGTACGAACCTGCGTGACGCGGAGAACAACTGGGACTTCTGGACGAACCTGCCCGAGGCGTTGCACCAGGTCACCATCGTGATGTCGGATCGCGGTATCCCGGCCTCGTACCGGCACATGCACGGGTTCGGGTCGCACACCTACAGCCTGGTCAACGCCGAGGGCGAGCGGTTCTGGGTGAAGTTCCACCACCGCACCCAGCAGGGCATCGAGAACCTCACCGACGCCGAGGCGGAGGCGCTGGTCGGCAAGGACCGTGAGTCGCACCAGCGGGACCTGTTCGACGCGATCGAGGGTGGTGACTTCCCGAAGTGGAAGCTGTTCATCCAGGTCATGCCGGAGGCGGACGCGGAGCACTACCGTTTCCACCCCTTCGACCTGACCAAGGTCTGGTCGAAGAAGGACTATCCGCTGATCGAGGTCGGCGAGTGGGAACTGAACCGCAACCCCGACAACTACTTCGCCGACGTCGAGCAGGCCGCGTTCAACCCGGCCAATGTGGTGCCCGGCATCGGGTTCTCCCCGGACAAGATGCTCCAGGGCCGGCTGTTCTCCTACGGTGACGCCCAGCGCTACCGCCTCGGCGTGAACCACCACCAGATCCCGGTCAACGCCCCGAAGAACCCGGCCAACTCCTTCCACCGCGACGGCCAGTTGCGCGTCGACGGCAACCAGGGCGCCACGCCGAGCATCGAGCCGAACGCGTACGGCCGCTGGCAGGAGCAGCCCGCCTACCGCGAGCCGCAGCAGGCCGTGGGTGCGGTCGCCGACCGGTTCGACTTCCGGGCGGACGACGACAACTACTTCGAGCAGCCCGGAAATCTGTTCCGCCTGATGACCCCGGAGCAGCAGCAGGCGCTCTTCGCGAACACGGCCCGCGCGATCGACGGCGCGTCCCCGCAGACCGTCGAGCGGCACATCGGCAACTGCACCCAGGCCGACCCCGCCTACGGCGAAGGCGTGCGCGCGGCGATCGAGGCGCTGGCCGCCGGCCGGCTCTGAACCGCCCGCGCCCGGACCGACGAGCTGACACGGATGAGCGGAGACCGATGAACAGCGCCGCACTGACACCGGAGCAGACGGCGCGCGTCGTCGACCTCGCCATGGACCTCGCACGCGCGGGGGACACCGAACAGCTCGTCGAGTTCCTGGCGCACGGCCTGCCGGCGGACGCGAAGGACCCGGCCGGCAACACCCTCGTGATGCTGGCCGCCTACCACGGCAACGCCGACACCGTCCGGGCCCTGCTGGCGCGCGGCGCCGACCCGGACCTGACCAACGTCCGCGGCCAGACCCCCCTCTCCGGCGCCCTGTTCAAGGGCGCGGACGAGGTGGTCACCGCGCTGCTGGAGGCCGGTGCGGACCTCGACACCGGCACCCCGACGGCCCGCGCCGCGGCCGGCGTGTTCGGCCGCACCCACCTCCTCGCCCGGCAGCACGAGGGCCGGCCGGACCACAAGTAAAGGATCTTCGCGAAGTCCTCACAACGTGGGACGGCTTGCGTGGGGACCCGACCCAGGCACGTGCGAATTTGTGTGATGTGAGAACGTCTTCGGCGTGAGTGAGACGCCGAAGAACACCCTGCAATACCGCTTCGACGGGCCGGAGGACGCGCCCGTCCTCATCTTGGGTCCCTCACTGGGCACGACGTGGCACATGTGGGACCGGCAGATCCCGGAGCTGGTCAAGCACTGGAGGGTGTTCCGGTTCGACCTGCCGGGACACGGCGGCGCCCCCGCCCGTCCGGCCGGTTCCGTCGGCGAGCTGGCCGAGCGGGTGCTGGCCACGCTCGACGAGGTGGGCGTGCAGCGGTTCGGGTACGCGGGCTGCTCGCTGGGCGGCGCGATCGGCGCGGAGCTGGCGCTGCGCCACCCCGAGCGCGTCGCGTCGCTCGGGCTGATAGCCGCCTCGCCCCGCTTCGGCACCGCCGACGAGTTCCGCCAGCGCGGCGTCATCGTGCGCAGCAACGGCCTCGACCCCATCGCCCGCACCTCGCCGGAGCGCTGGTTCACGGCCGGGTTCGCCGCCGCGCAGCCCGCCATCACCGACTGGGCCGTGCAGATGGTCCGCACCACCGACCCGGGTTGCTACATCGCCTGCTGCGAGGCCCTGGCCGCCTTCGACATCCGTACGGAACTGGGGGCGGTCGGCGTTCCGACGCTGGTGCTCGTCGGCTCGGACGACCAGGTCACCGGGCCCGCCGAGGCCCGTACGCTGGTCGCCGGCATACCGGACGCGCGGCTCGCCGTCGTCCCCGGCGCCTCCCACCTGGCCCCCGTCGAGCAGCCGGCCGCGGTGACCGATCTCCTCGTGCGGCACTTCACCTCCGCATGGCTGCCCGGCTTCGACACCGGCCAGCACGCCATCCAGGCCGCCCCGGCCAAGCCGGTCCTCGCGCCGTCGCCCCCGCCGGTCGCCCCGGTCGCCGAGATCACCGCGGCGATCCGGCAGCCCGAGGCCGCCGTCCGCCCCGATCCGCATGAGGTGGGGCTCAAAGTGCGCCGCGAGGTTCTCGGCGACGCCCACGTCGACCGGGCGCTGGCCTCCGCGGACGAGTTCTCCGGCGACTTCCAGGAGTTCATCACGCGCTACGCGTGGGGCGAGATCTGGAGCCGGCCCGGCCTCGACCGCCGGATGCGCTCGTCGGTGACGCTCACGGCCCTGGTCGCGGGCGGTCACCTCGACGAGCTGGCCTTCCACACCCGCGCCGCCCTCCGCAACGGCCTCACGGCCGCCGAGATCAAGGAGATCCTGCTCCAGGCGGCGGTCTACTGCGGCGTTCCGGCCGCGAACTCCGCCTTCAAGGTCGCCCAGCAGGTCATCAGGGAAGAGACCACCCCGCAGGAGTGACCGGCAGGCGGGTACCAGGAGCACCGGTGTCCGGTTGCCCGGCACCGGTGGGCCGGGAGCAGGATGGAACCATGAAGCTCACGAAGAAGACCCACGCCTGTGTCCGTCTGGAGAAGGACGGCCGCACCCTCGTCATCGACCCCGGCACCTTCACGGAGGAGGACGCGGCGATCGGTGCCGAGGCGATCCTGGTGACGCACGAGCACCCGGACCACTTCAACGAGGAGCGGCTGCGCGCGGGCCTGGAGGCCGATCCCGCCGCGGAGATCTGGACCCTGAAGTCGGTCGCGGAGAAGATTTCGGCGGCCTTCCCGGGCCGCGTCCACACGGTCGGCCACGGCGACACGTTCACGGCCGCCGGATTCGACGTCCAGGTCCACGGCGAACTGCACGCGGTCATCCACCCGGACATCCCGCGGATCACGAACGTCGGCTATCTGATCGACGGCGGCACCGTCTTCCACCCCGGCGACGCCCTCACCGTCCCCGACCAGCAGGTCGAGACGCTGATGCTGCCCGTCATGGCGCCCTGGAACAAGATCGCCGAGGTCATCGAGTACGTCCGCGAGGTCAAGCCCACGCGCGCGTACGACATTCATGACGCGCTGCTCACCGACCTCGCGCGCCCGATCTACGACAACCAGATCGGCGCGCTGGGCGGCACGGAACACCTGCGCCTGACGCCGGGCGACTCGGCGCAGGTGTGAGCCGCTGTCAGTTACTGCATCACTTGCCGAGGAGCGCGAGCACGTCGTCGGTCGAGCCCAGCTCGGCGATGCGCGGGAAGATCTTCCCGAAGCTGTGCGCGTGGGAATCGGCGTCCGTGTCGGTCGTCGCGTCGTCCACGACCAGCAGGTGGTAGCTCAGCTCGAACGCGGAGCGGGCGGTCGACTCGACGCCGATCGACGTGGAGATGCCGCAGAGCACGATCTGCGTGACCCCGCGCCGGCGCAGCTGGAGGTCCAGCTCGGTGCCGGTGAAGGCGCCCCAGTGCCGCTTGGTGATCACGATGTCGTCGCCGAGCGGCCCGAGCTCGTCGGGGAACTCGGAGAACGCGGCCGGCGGCGCCTGCGCCGGACCCGGCGTCACGGCCCGGCTGACCGGGAGGTCCCCGCCGTCCTGCGACCAGCCGACCTTCACCCGCACGACCGGCAGGTCCTTGGCGCGGAAGGCGTCGGCGAGCCGGACGGCGTTCTTCAGGACGTCACCGGAGGGGTGCACGGTCGGCAGGCCGAGGATGCCCTGCTGGAGGTCGATGAGGACGAGGGCGGGGCGCTCGTCGAGGGAGAGAGGGGTGGGGGTGCTGTCACTCATGTTCGGCAGGCTAACTGTCTAACAGGAAAACTTGCAAGATTACCTGTCTATATCGGACCTGTGCCGGACGGTCGCGCGCGGCCGTGCGGGCCCGTTGTCGTACCCGCCCGGTAGGTTGTGGGACATGCGCATCGCTACCTGGAACGTGAACTCGATCACCGCGCGCCTCCCGCGCCTGCTGGCCTGGCTGGAGAGCAGCGGCACGGACGTGCTGTGCATCCAGGAGACCAAATGCTCGGAGGAGCAGTTCCCCGCGGACGCGCTGCGCGAGCTGGGCTACGAGTCGGCGGTGAACGCGACAGGCCGGTGGAACGGCGTGGCGCTGCTCTCCCGCGTCGGCCTCGACGACGTGGTCAAGGGCCTGCCCGGCGACCCGGGCTACGACGGCGCCGAGGAGCCCCGCGCCGTCTCCGCGACCTGCGGCCCGGTCCGCGTCTGGTCGGTGTACGTGCCGAACGGCCGGGAGATCGACCACGCGCACTACGCGTACAAGCTCCAGTGGTTCGAGGCGCTGAAGGCGGCCGTCGCGGGCGACGCCGCGGGCAGCCGCCCCTTCGCCGTCCTGGGCGACTACAACGTGGCACCGACCGACGAGGACGTCTGGGACCTCGCCGCCTTCGACGGCCTCACCCATGTCACCGAGCCCGAGCGCGCCGCCCTCGCCTCGCTGCGCGAGACGGGCCTCACCGACGTCGTGCCGCGCCCGCTCAAGTACGACCGCCCCTTCACGTACTGGGACTACCGCGCCCTGGGCTTCCCGAAGAACCGCGGCATGCGCATCGACCTGGTCTACGGCAACGAGCCGTTCGCGAAGGCCGTCTCGGACGCGTACGTCGACCGCGAGGAGCGCAAGGGCAAGGGCGCCTCCGACCACGCGCCGGTCGTGGTGGACCTCGACGTCTGACCTGATCGGGTCGGTGGGCGGCGGGCGTTGTCAGTGGTCGGCGTTAGCGTCGCCGACCATGACGACCGACCGGACGACCCTCCAGACGACCTACTTGCAGTCGACCCAGCTCGCCTACGACACCGCCGCGGGCGCCTACGCCGAGATCATCCCCCCGCTGTTCGGCCGTGATCCGTACGGGGTCGCGATGTTCGGCGCCTTCGCCGAGCTCGTGCGGCCCCGCGGTGACCTGGGCCCGGTGGCCGACCTCGGCTGCGGGCCGGGCCACGCGACGGCCCATCTGCGGGACCTCGGACTGACCGCGTTCGGCGTCGACCTCTCGCCGAAGATGATCGCCGAGGCCCGCCGCGCCCACCCCGATCTGCGCTTCGAGGAGGGCTCGATGACGGACCTCGACCTCCCCGACGGCTCGCTGAGCGGCATCGTCTCCTGGTACTCGACGGTGCACACGCCGCCGGAGGTGCTGCCGGAGATCTTCGCGGAGTTCCACCGCGTCCTCGCCCCCGGCGGCCATGTCCTGGTCGGCTACAAGATCGGCGACCTGATCCGCCACCTCGACCACGCCTACGGCCACGACCTCTCGCTCGACGTCTACTGGCGCTCACCCGAGGAGGTCGAGGGGCACCTCGAAGCCGCCGGACTCGCCGTGCAGGCCCGCCTGGTGCGCGAGCCCGACGCCATGGAGCGCGCGACGCAGGGGCGGCAGGGCACCCTGGTGGCCCAGAAGCCGGCCCCCGCCGCCCCGTAGGCGCGCTACGGCACCAGCATCCGCAGGTCGACCGAGTCGGCCAGGGCCTTCAGGCCCGCGTCGCCCGGATGCAGATGGTCCCCGCTGTCGTAGGCGGGCAGCATCCGGGCGGGATGCGCCGGATCGCGCACCACGGCGTCGAAGTCGGCCAGCCCGTCGAAGGGCGAGTCCGGCCCGCGCAGATACGTGTTCACGGCGACCCGCTCGGCGTCGACGGCGGCCGGGCACAGCGCCTCGCCCTCGCACGGCGTGATCGTCGCCCCGAGCACCTTCAGCCCGCGCGCGTGCGCCCGCCGCACGATCTCCCGGAGCCCGGCCCCGACCTGCTCCGCCGTCGCGCCCCAGCGCACGTCGTTGATCCCCTGGAAGACCACGACGGTACGGGCCGACGTCTGGGCCAGCACGTCCCGGTCCAGCCGGTGCAGGGCGCTCACCCCGCCGGTGTCCGTGGAGATCCCGTCACCGGGGTACCGGTCGGTGACGACCTTGTTCGCCGAGATCCCCTGGTTCAGCACCCCGTAGCGCGGCACCTTCGACTGTCCGAGCAGCCGCGTGGCCAGCACGTCGGGCCACCGGTGGTTGGCGTCCTGCGTCGACTTCACACCGTCGGTGATGGAGTCGCCGAGCAGCACCACCGACCCCGGGCCGCCGCCCACGTCGACCCCCGTGAGCAGCGGCCAGTACGTGACCGTGGACGTGTAGGCCGCCCCGGCCGCCTCCGCCGCGTGGTCCCCGGGCCCGCTGACGTAACCGGTCTGGATGGCCTGGCTGTGCACAGGAGCCGAGGCCACCGGCTCCGGCAGATGGAAACTCACCAGGAGGTTCGTCGCGGCCGGTACGTCGAAGTCGACCGGATCGCTGAACACCTGCGCGCCGGCGGGGAGTCGGGTGCCGGACGCGCCCCGGAACCGCAGCGGCACCGGCGCGCCGCTCGCCTCGGCACCGGCTCCCTGCACCGCCACCGACGCGCTCCCGATCCGTACGGGCGTCGACGCGAAGGTGTTCTCCAGGCGGATCCGCATCCGCGGCCCGCCCGCGCTGGTGTGCACCACGAGCCGTACCGTGCGGTCGGCCCACGGGCCCACCACCGTGTACCCGGCGGGCGACGCCGACCAGGTCCCCGTCCACCCCCGTGGCTCCGCGCGCACGGACAGGGCGAACACATGAAGCGCGGCCCCTCCGGCCCGCGGCAGCTCCACGGACGCGACGGACCGCCCGGCCCGCAGCGGCACGCTCACCACGAACAGCCGTGTCTTTTCGGCCAGTTGGCCGTCCGGGGTGTTCCGGTGCGCCAGCGCGACGGCCTTCGTCGCGAGCGGGCCCGTCCGCCAGTCCGGCGCGGTCAGCGTGTACGAGGACCGCGAACCGTCCGCGTACCGCACGGCACCCGCACCCGACGCGTCCCCACCGGTCCCCGCGACCAGGAAGGCCAGCGCGTCACCGCGCCCGGTCACCCGCACCCGCTGCCCGTCCGCGACGACGTTGTCGAAAGCTTTCCCTACCGAGCGTGGCCAGGTCAGACGCGCGCCGTCAACTCCCAGTCCCCGGCCGGGAGTCCAGCCCGCCGCGTCGAGATCCCGCGCGGACAGTGAACCGCCCGCACCGTCGAAGTCCGCCTCGCTGGGCGCGGCGTCGTCGCTCACCGCCCGATTGTCGAAAAGCCGCTCCAGCGGGAGCGGCTCGGGTCCGTGCGGTGCGGCCTGCGCCGTCGTGACGGGGGTGAGACCCGCGCAGACGGCCAGCAGGACGGCTGTTCCCCAGGTGCGTCGGCGCACGGCCGGCTCCCTTCCGTCGGTGTGCGTGCCGTGACTGGTGCGCCATGAACGTAAGGATGCGTCAGGAACGCGTCAATGAGGTGCGGCCGAAGTGGCTGTGAACACCCCGCGAACGGCCGGTCACCTTGGCCCGCGCGCCTGTGGTGCGCCGACGGCGCCGAATGCGACGCTGGTCGGTATGAAGATCCCTTTCGTGGACCAGTGGCGCAAGAAGCACGGGAGCACCCCCATCGTCGTGTCCGGTCCGGGCGTCGAGGACAACTCCGGCGCCGAAGGAGTCGCCGAACTGCTGTCCGAGTGCGAGCTGTTGCGCGCCCAGGCGGAGGTCGCCGGGGTGGAACTCGACGACTCCGTCGCCTCGTTGGCCGCCCTCGACCAACTCGTGCCGCGCTGGCGGGAGGACGAGGACGTACTGCACTGGCTCGGCAATGACGCGGGCCTCTACCTGGGCACGATCATGGTCCGCCATGTGGCCGGTGCGGCCTGGGTGATCTGGCCCAACGGGCAGCCCGTGGTGCGTCTGACGTCCGGCCGGGAGATCGACGTGGTCGAGGCGGGACACGAGTGGGCCGAGAGCGGCGCGCCCGAGCTGTCGCAGTTCTACGCGGAGGCCGCCGAGTCCTGACCGTACCGCTGAGCAGCAAATACGGTTAATGCCCATACGAGCGTGTCGTCCATTAAGTCCCAAAACGGCGTGGGTAGTTTGCGCGGACCGACACAGCGATGAGTGGGCAGGGACTGCCATGGCCGTCGATCCGTTGATCGAGCTGCGTGACGTGAACAAGTACTACGGAGAGCTGCATGTCCTCCAGGACATCGAGCTCACCGTCGGCAAGGGGGAGGTGGTCGTGGTCATCGGCCCTTCGGGGTCGGGCAAGTCGACGCTCTGCCGGACGATCAACCGGCTGGAGACCATCGAATCGGGCACCATCAGACTCGACGGCCGGCCGCTGCCCGCCGAGGGCAAGGCGCTTGCGCAGCTCAGGGCCGAAGTGGGCATGGTCTTCCAGTCGTTCAACCTCTTCGCGCACAAGACGGTCCTCCAGAACGTGTCGCTGGCCCAGGTCAAGGTCAGGAAGCGGAAGAAGGACGAGGCCGACCAGCGCTCCCGTGAACTCCTCGACCGGGTCGGGCTCGCCGCGCACGCCGACAAGTTCCCCGCGCAGCTCTCCGGCGGCCAGCAGCAGCGCGTGGCCATCGCCCGCGCCCTCGCCATGGACCCCAAGGCCCTGCTCTTCGACGAGCCGACCTCGGCCCTCGACCCCGAGATGATCAACGAGGTCCTGGAGGTCATGCAGCAGCTCGCCCGCGAGGGCATGACGATGGTCGTGGTCACCCACGAGATGGGCTTCGCGCGCACCGCCGCCGACCGCGTCGTCTTCATGGCCGACGGCAGGATCGTCGAGGACCGCGCCCCCGAGGACTTCTTCACCCACCCGGAGAGCGAGCGCGCCCGCGACTTCCTCTCCAAGATCCTCAAGCACTGACGGGGGAGTGCAGCACCACATGTTTCCCAAGTCGCTCCGGCTGCTCGCCGCGCTCCTGGTGACGGCCTCGGCCGCCACCGCCTGCGGCAAGGACGGCAGCCCGCCCACCAAGGGCCCGTCGGCCGACGAACTCCCCAAGTACGGCATCGCCCAGGGGTTCTCGCTGCCCGACTCGAAGACGTGGAAGAAGGCGAAGAGCCGCGGCTACTTCGTGGTCGGCGCCAAGGAGGACCAGCCCTACCTCGGCGAGAAGAACCCCGCCAACGGCGTCTACTCCGGTTTCGACATCGAGATCGCCAAGATGATGTCGGCCTCGCTGGGCCTCGACCCGAAGCGGATCCGGTTCAAGACGATCGCCTCCGCCAACCGCGAGACCGCCCTGCAGAACGGGCAGATCGACTACTACGTCGGCACCTACACCATCAACGACAACCGCAAGAAGCTCGTCGGCTTCGCCGGGCCCTACTACATGGCCGGCCAGTCCCTCCTCGTCCGCACCGACGAGGACGACATCGACGGGCCCAAGGACCTCGCCGGCAAGCGCGTCTGCTCGGCCGCCGGTTCGACCCCGTACCAGCGCATCCAGGCCGACTACCCGAAGGCCGACCTCGTCGCGTACGACACGTACTCCATCTGCGTCGACAACCTGCTGACCTATCAGGTCGACGCGGTCACCACCGACGACGCGATCCTGCTCGGCTTCGCCGCCAAGGCGCCGGACGAGATGAAGATCGCCGGCAAGCCGTTCTCCGAGGAGCCGTACGGCATCGGCCTGCCCAAGAGCGACACCGCGCTCCGGTTCGCCATGGACGACGCCCTTGAGGCCCGCGAGAAGAACGGCGACTGGAAGAAGGCCTTCGAGGCCACGCTCGGCCTGTCCGGTGAGGCCGCGCCGAAGCCGCCGGCCATCGACCGCTACCCGGCGAACTGAGGAGGCGTCCCATGAATGTCCTGACCGACAACTTCTCGACGTACTGGAAGGGCTTCCTCGGTACCGTCGAGCTCACCGTCTACGCCTCGGTCCTCGCGCTGGTGCTCGGCTTCGTGATGGCGTCGTTCCGCGTCGCGCCCGTCGGCTCCTTCCGCGCCTTCGGCACCGCCTGGGTCACCGTCCTGCGCAACACCCCGCTGACCCTGCTGTTCTTCGCGGTGCTGCTCGGCCTGCCGCGCTTCGGCCTGGTCCTGCCCTTCCAGCTGTTCGCGGTGCTCGCGCTGGGCTGCTACACCTCCGCGTTCATCTGCGAGGCGCTGCGCTCCGGCATCAACACCGTGCCCCGCGGCCAGGGCGAGGCGGCCCGCAGCCTCGGCATGACCTTCGGGCAGACGCTGACCACCGTGATCCTGCCGCAGGCCTTCCGGTCGGTGATCCCGCCGGTCGGCTCCACGCTGATCGCGCTCGCCAAGAACTCGGCCATCGCCGGCGCGTTCAGCGTCGTCGAACTGCTCGGCACGTACAAGACGCTCAGCGAACTCGGCTACAACATCATCTGGACGTTCGTCTGGATCGCGCTCGGCTACCTCATCATCACCCTCGCCATCAGCGCGCTCTTCAACGTCCTGGAAAAGCGCTGGGGAGTCGCCCGATGAAAGCACTCGACCACTCCGCCACCGCCCTCTACGACATCCCCGGGCCGAACACCGAGCGCCGCCACAAGATCTACGGGCTCATCTCCACCCTCATCGTGCTCGGGCTCGTCGCCTGGCTGCTGTACCTGCTCTTCGACACCGACCAGTTCACGGCCACCAAGTGGACGCCCTTCGAGTACAAGGGCATCCAGGAGCTGCTGCTGCGCGGCCTCGGGAACACGCTGAAGGCGTTCGCCATCTCGGCCGTGCTCTCCCTCGCGCTCGGCACCGTGCTCGCCGTCGGACGGCTCTCCGACCACAAGCCGGTGCGCTGGCTGGCCACGCTGTGCGTGGAGTTCTTCCGCGCCATGCCGGTCCTGGTGATGATCTTCTTCATCTACGTGGCCCTGAAGGTCGAGCCGCTGCCCGCCCTGGTCGCGGGCCTGACCCTCTACAACGGCTCCGTTCTCGCCGAGGTCTTCCGCTCCGGCATCAACTCCGTGGAGCGGGGCCAGCGCGAGGCCGCGTACGCCCTCGGCATGCGCAAGACGCAGGTCATGGCCTACGTGCTCGTACCGCAGGCCGTGCGGGCCATGCTGCCCGCCATCATCAGCCAGCTGGTGGTCGCGCTGAAGGACACCTCGCTCGGCTATCTGATCACCTATGAGGAGTTCCTCCACGCCGGGAAGCTGATCGCGTCGAACCTCGACTACGATTTGCCCTTCATCCCTGTGGTGATGGTGATCTCTCCGATCTACATCGGGATGTGCATGCTGTTGTCGTGGTTCGCCCAGTGGGTGGCCCGGCGGCAGCGGCGCAGTCCCAAGACCGAGGCCGCCGATGTCGCGCCGGCCGAACCAGGGACGCTGCTGCCGGGCCGGCAGTAGCCAGAGCATCGGCGGTTTCCGCCCAGCGACAGCCGGAGATCACTCCCCGCGCGTACGGGGAGAAGGTCAGCTGCGCCGGACGGGAGCGGGCCTGCTTGCCGAGGCCGAGCGGGCCCCTGTCGCATTCGTACGCGACGGGGGCACCGCTCCCTTGGTCCGTGGAGGTGTGTGCTTATTTGTTCGCGCGGTGCGTGCTGCGCGGCGGCGTCGCCGGTGCGGGCAGCGGAGTCTGCGCCGCCTTCGTGACATCCGCCACCAGCTCGACGACGTCCGGGCCGTAGGCGCCCGAGTTCACGACCTTCAGCAGCAGCACGAACGACCCGCCGCCGTACTTGCGCGCCAGCCGCTCGTGGTGCCGGGCCAGATAGCGGGTCGCGGCCTGATGGGTGATGGGCAGCTGCCCGCAGCAGAGGAACACCGGTCTCGCCTGCCCCGCGTCTCCCGCGTCCCCGGCGGTGAGCCGGGCCAGGACCACGTACTCGGCTCTGCCGGGCTCCAGGCGGTGGCGCTCGGTGCCGATCTGGAAGGCGCCGCGGTCCGGGCCCGGCTCGGGGTCGGTGTTGACCCGGATCCCGGGCAGCAGGCTCACCATGTGGGCCGCCATCCGCCGGTTGGACCCGGGCCCTCCGACACAGAACTCGGTGCGCTCGCCGAAGCCCTGCTGGGCCGTGTCGTGGGCGACGATCTGGGCGTGGGCGCCGCAGTCCTTGACGACGGCGGAGAGTTCGAGGAGGGCGAAGACGTCGTGCCGCTTCACCGTCAGCTCGGGACCGCCCGCGTCCCGGTTCACCACCAGCAGCGACTCGGAGTTGGCGGGCAGTCCGAAGAAGGTCTGCTTGCGGCGGAGCCTGCGCCGCCACAGTTGGGTACGGGCGACCCAGCCCAGCGCGACGCAGATGCCCGCCGCGACCAGGCCGAGGACGATGGTGCGCACGTCGTCAGTCATGGGGGCGCACTCTAGCCAACCGACGCACCGGTGTTCGAGGGGGTCCTGACGGGTGGCGGAAGTCAAGTTACGCTGCGCGAACCGCTGTTGACCGGAGGTACCGATGAGACGTTCAGTTGGGCGGAATCTGTCGTTGTGCGCGGTGGCGGCGAGCATGGTGGCCGTCGGCGCGGCGGCGCCGCCCTCCGCCGGAGCCGCTTCCGCCACGCCGAAGAAGCAGCCGGTGGCCGTCGGCTACGGCGGCGCCGTCGCGAGCGTCGACGCGGACGCCTCGGCCGCGGGCATCGAGGTCCTGCGCCACGGGGGCAACGCGGTGGACGCCGCCGTCGCCACCGCCGCAGCCCTCGGTGTCACGGAGCCCTATTCGTCGGGCGTGGGCGGTGGCGGCTACTTCGTCTACTACGACGCCAAGTCCCGCAAGGTCCACACGATCGACGGCCGGGAGACCGCGCCGCTGACCGCGGGATCCGACCTGTTCCTGGAGAACGGCAAGCCGCTCGCCTTCACCGACGCCGTGACCAGCGGGCTGAGCGTGGGCACGCCCGGCACCCCGGCGACCTGGCAGTCGGCGCTCGACGCCTGGGGCAGCCGACGGCTCGGCACGGTCCTGAAGCCCGCCGAGAAGCTGGCCCGCGACGGCTTCACCGTCGACGACACCTTCCGCTCGCAGACCGCGTCGAACGAGGCCCGCTTCCGCGACTTCCCCGACACGGCGCAGCTGTTCCTGCCGGGCGGACAGCTCCCGGTCGTCGGCTCCACCTTCAAGAACCCCGATCTGGCCCGCACCTACGCCCAGTTGGCCCGCGAGGGCATGGGCGCCGTCTATCGCGGTGACATCGGCGACGACATCGTCCGGACGGCCAACAAGCCGCCGGTCGATCCGGGTTCGGACTACGTGGCCCGGCCCGGCAAGCTCTCGGTGAAGGACCTGAAGGCGTACCGCGCCAAGTTCCAGGCCCCGTCGAAGACCTCATACCGCGGGCTCGGCGTCTACTCGATCGCGCCGTCCTCGTCCGGCGGCACCACTGTCGGCGAAGCGCTCAACATCCTGGAACGGAAGAACCTGTCGAAGGCGTCCGCCGTCCAGTACCTGCACCAGTACATCGAGGCCAGCCGGATCGCCTTCGCCGACCGGGGCCGCTGGGTCGGCGACCCGGCCTTCGAGGACGTACCCACCCGGCAGCTGCTGTCGCAGAAGTACGCCGACTCGCGGGCCTGCCTCATCAAGGACGACGCGGTGCTCACCAGCCCGGTGACACCCGGCGATCCGAAGCACCCGGGGAAGTGCGGCAAGGCCGGTGACAAGGCGGCGCCGACGACGTACGAGGGCGAGAACACCACGCACCTCACCACCGCCGACAAGTGGGGCAACGTCGTCTCCTACACCCTCACCATCGAGCAGACCGGCGGCAGCGGCATCACCGTGCCCGGCCGCGGCTTCCTGCTCAACAACGAGCTGACCGACTTCTCCTTCGCGCCGGCCAGTCCGGACGTGCACGACCCGAACCTGCCGGGCCCCGGCAAGCGGCCGCGCTCGTCGATCTCCCCGACGATCGTGCTCGACCGGCACAACCAGCCGGTCGTCGCCGTCGGTTCACCCGGTGGCGCCACCATCATCACCACCGTCCTCCAGACGCTCACCGGGTTCCTCGACCGCGGGCTGCCGCTCGTCGACGCCATCGCGGCGCCGCGCGCCAGCCAGCGCAACGCCGCGCAGACCGAGCTCGAACCGGGCCTGTACGACAGCGCGTTGCGGGCGAAGCTCGAAGCCATCGGGCACTCCTTCAAGCTGAACCCGGAGATCGGGGCCGCCACCGGTGTGCAGCGGCTCCCGGGCGGCAAGTGGCTCGCCGCCGCCGAGAAGGTGCGGCGCGGCGGGGGTTCCGCGATGGTGGTCAGTCCCGGCAAGTGACGGCCCGTACAACGCGGCGGACATCGGCCCACGGGATGCATCCCGTGGGCCGATGTGTGGATGACCGGGCCTTCGTAGGCTCACCGGTGTGAACACGACCTCCACCTCCCGTGGTGCCGCCTGGGGCGGCCTCGCCCTCTACCCGTTGGCCCTCTCCCTGGCCCTGTTCGGCTTCTCATGGGTCGCGCCCGAGGTGCGCGCCTTCGGTGTGGCCCTGTCGGCGGTGCTGCTCACGGGGGTGGTGCGCCGGACGCCGCTGGCGGGCCTGGTGCTGATCCTCCTCGGGACGCTGGTCGCCGCGTTCGTCCAGCCGAACGGCGGGTACTGGGGCGGTTCGCGGGAGGTGACCCTGCTGGCGTTCGCTTCGGCCGATGTGGCGCTCGGTTATCTGATCGCCACCCGGCCGAGGTGGCAGTGGTACACCGGGATCGGCCTCTCCTTCGTCGCCCAGACCGTCGGGATCGCCTCCCTGGCGCAGGCAGGCAACCTCGTCGGCGGTGTCGCCGTCGCCGTGCTCGCCCTGCTCGTCGCCTGCATGGTCGGACTGCTCGCGGGGGAGCGCCGCACCCACGCCGAGGCGCTGCGCACCCGGGCCGTCACCGAGGCCGTCACCGCCGAACGGCTGCGCATCGCGCGGGAGTTGCACGACATGGTGTCTCACAGCATCGGCGTCATCGCGATCCAGTCGGGCGTCGCCGCCCGGGTCGTCGAGTCTCGTCCGCGCGAGGCACGCGAGGCCCTGTCCGCGATCGAGGACACCAGCAGGGAGACTCTCGCCGGGCTGCGCCGCACCCTCGTCGCGCTGCGCGAGGCCGACCCGGACGGCTCCGACTCGCTCGCTCCGACCGCCGGACTCGGCGACCTCGACGCGCTCGCCGCCGCCACCGGCCGGGACGCGGGCGTCAGGGTCGACCTCGTGCGCACCGGCTCCGAGGGGCCGCTGCCGTCGGACATCGAGCTGGCCGCGTACCGCATCGTCCAGGAATCCCTCACCAACGTCGTCAAGCACGCCCACGTCGACGCCTGCCGGGTCGCCGTCCGCCGGAGCGACGACGCGCTCGTCCTGGAGATCACCGACGCGGGCACGGGCGGCTCGGCTACCGTCCCCGGTATGGGGATCACGGGGATGCGGGAGCGGGTGAGCCTGCTGCACGGCGAGTTCAGCGCGGGGCCGGAGCCGGAGGGCGGCTTCCGGGTCACGGCGCGCATACCGCTGCCGGAGGCGGGCCGATGACCGTGCGCGTCCTCCTCGTCGACGACCAGCCGCTCATCCGCTCCGGGCTGAGCGTCCTGATCGGCGAGACCGACGACCTGGAGGTGGCCGGCGAGGCGGGCGACGGTGCGGCGGCCGTCGAACTGGCCGCGTCGCTCCGGCCCGACGTGGTCGTCATGGACCTGCGAATGCCCGGCATGGACGGCATCGAGGCGACCCGGCGGATCATGGCGGGCGACAGCGGCAGCCGGGTGCTCGTCCTGACCACGTTCGACGAGGACGACTACGTGTACGGGGCGCTGCGGGCCGGCGCCGGGGGCTTCGCCCTCAAGGACATGCAGCTGGAGGACATCCTGGCCGCCGTGCGTGTGGTGGCGGCCGGGGACGCGCTCATCGCGCCCGGGGTGACCCGGCGGCTCATCGCGGACTTCGTGGGGCGGCCGGGGCCCGTCGCGGCCCGCCCGCAGCGCTCCGTCCTGGGGATCACCGAGCGCGAGCGCGAGGTGCTCACCCTGGTCGGGCTCGGCCGCTCGAACCAGGAGATCGCCGACGAGCTCGTCATCAGCATGGCCACCACCAAATCGCATGTGGCCCGCCTGTTCACCAAGCTGGACGCCCGCGACCGGGTGCAACTGGTGATCATCGCCTACGAGTTGGGGCTGGTGGCGCCGTCCGGGTGAGGGGGCGGGGCGGTCGTCGCGCAGGGAACGTCGCGACGGGCGCCCCGGGGGCTCCCGGCCGGGCGCCGTGCACCCATGGGGCGTAACGCGCCCGGTGTGTCGGACCGCGGGTGCGCCGTCGCGGCGCCCGGCACGGGGACGCTCCAGAGCGGCAACCCCACCCCACAGGAGGTCACCCGTGCCCCCGAGAACCGCCGTGCGCACCGGCGCCGCCCTCGTCCTGACCGCCCTCGCGGCCGTCGCCTGCGCCGCTCAGGAACCGGAGAACGTCCCCCGGGTCACGGGCCCCCTCGGCACCCGGCCCACCATCACCGTCCCGGACCTGCCCGCGCCCGAGGGGGCCCGGACGACGGTGCTGCGCGACGGCACCGGGCCCGCCGTGCGGAAGGGGCAGGTCGCGGTCACCGACGTGGAGATGAGGAGCTGGGAGGACGGCAAGGGACTCCTGTCGTCCTGGCGCCTGACCCAGCCGCGCACGGTCCGCTTCGACGGCGGCAGCGCCGCGCGCACCTGGGAGCAGGCCCTCGTCGGCCGCAAAGGGGGCAGCCGGGTGCTCACGGTGACGCCCGCGGAGAAGGGCGGCGACCACATGATCGCCGTGTTCGACCTGATCGGCGGCTACGACCTCGATCAGCGGGTCCCCGTCACCGACGGCGGCACGCCGGGCTCCGGGGCGGCGGGCGCGGGGATGCCGGTCGTCGAGTTCCCCGACGGCGCCCCGCCCCGGGTCGTCGACTGGGGCGGGGGCACACCGCGCAGGCTGCACGTCCGTACCACCGTCGAGGGCAAGGGGCCGGCGGTGCAGGACGGCGACGTCGCCGTCGTGAACTACCTCGGCTGGCAGTGGGGGAAGGCCAGGCCGTTCCGCTGCACGTACGGGGCGAGCGGCCCCGACGGCATGGTCGTCGGCCGGGGGACGGCACTGCCCGGGATGTACGAGGCGCTGAGGGGCGTCCGCGTGGGCAGCCGCCTCCAGATCGCCGTACCGGCCGACTACTGGCCCGGCTTCACCGCGACCCGGGGCGGCCTGGCCCAGCCGCAGCACGCGGCCGTCCTCTACACGGTGGACGTCCTCGACCGGCAGGACCGCCCCTTCGTCCCGCCCGCTCCCTAGAGAGCCGTCAGGATGCGCGGCCCCGCGTCGGTGATCCCCACCGTGTGCTCGGCGTGGGCGGCGCGCGAGCCGTCGTTCGTCCGCAGGGCCCAGCCGTCCGGTGCCTCGTGGTAGTCGTCCTTGCCGCCGCCGATCAGCATCGGCTCGATGGCGAGGACCATGCCGTGCCGCAGCACCATGCCGCGGCCCTGCCGTCCTTCGTTCGGCACGCCCGGGTCCTCGTGCATCTGCCGCCCGATGCCGTGCCCGCCGAAGTCCTGCGGGATGCCGTACCCGGCGGTGCGGCAGAGCCGGCCGACGGCGTGCGCGATGTCGCCGATGCGGTTGCCCACTACGGCCGCCTCGATCCCCGCGGCCAGGGCCCGCTCGGCGGTCTCGACGAGCGTCACGTCCTCCGGGCGTGCCCGGCCCACGACGAAGCTGATCGCCGAGTCGCCCGCCCAGCCGTCGAGCAGGGCGCCGCAGTCGATCGAGACCAGGTCGCCGTCGCGCAGCCGGTCCGCGGTCGGGATGCCGTGCACGATCGCGTCGTTCACGGACGCGCAGATCACCGCCGGGAACGGGGTCGTCGCGAACGTGGGCTGGTAATGCAGGAAGGGCGATCCCGCGCCCGCCTTGCGCAGCACCTCGCGCGCCACCTCGTCCAGCTCCAGCAGGCTCACGCCCACGGCGGCGTGGTCCCGCACCGCGGTCAGCGCCTGGGCCACGACGCGGCCCGCCTCACGCATCGCGTCCATCTGTGTGTCTGTCTTGAGTTCGACCATGCCAATAACTATACCGGTATTTCTATCCGGTACGGAAACCCGGTACAGGAATCCGGTATAGGAATCGGATCGTGGGTAGACTGGCGCCATGGTCCGAACCCCCTTGACCCCCGAAGAGCGCGAGCGCGGCGAGCGGCTCGGCCGGCTGCTGCGCGAGGCGCGGCGCGAGCGCAGCATGACGGAGGTCGCCGCGGGTGCGGGCGTCTCCGTCGAGACGCTGCGCAAGATCGAGACCGGGCGCGCCCCGACCCCGGCCTTCTTCACCATTGCCGCCGTCGCCCGTGAGCTGGGCCTGTCCATGGACGAGCTGGTGGTGCGCTGCGCGCTGGTGCCCGCCTGAAAAGTGCGCGTAGCGGCCCCGTAACACGCCGGGTGTTTCCTTCCGGAGCGACAGGCTCCAGGGGGCGCGACGATCGGCGGGGCGCACGTGACGGAAACGACGGACGCGGTACAACTGGCAGTGCCGTGCAGGGAGTTCGCGGCGTATCTGCGCGGACTCGTGACCCGGATCGACCGGGGGACCGGCTGGTTCGGCGTCTTCTGGCAGCGTGATCCCGAGGGGCTGCGCGCCTGCCTCGACGGCGCCGAGGTGCCGCCCTGGGACGTGGTCGAGGCACTGCTCCAGGACGTCGCCGCGCGCTACGGCCCGGACCGCGCCGAGCACGAGAGCGCCGACGCCCGCGCCCTGCACCGCGCGGCCGTGCGCGCCCATGACGCGGCCCCGGGCGGCCGGGACGCGCTGCTCGCCCACCTCGACGCCATGACGCGCGAGCAGCGCCACGCCACCGAACGCCGCCGCGATCTGGGCCGCCTCCTCGACTCCGCCAGCACGTACGAACAGGCCGAGTCGGTGCGCCGGGACCTCGCCTGGGTGCGGGACGACCATGACCGGGCGACCGCACGCATCGCCGAACTCCGTTACAGGCTCGACGATTTGGGGCGTGCGCCGACGCGGCCCGAGCCGCGTCCCGAGACCCCGTCGCAGGGTGAGGTCGAGCCCGCCGCCACCCCCAAGCCCGCCAAGTCCAAGAAGCGCCGCCCCCGGGGCAGTGCCCGCTTCGCCGGCCTCGACGCCGAGGTCGTCGAGGCGGAGGACCGCCCCGACCGGGACGCGCCGCTCCCGGCGGCCCCCGCGGCAGCCACCGGCGCCCGCTTCGCCGGAGCGCGGGACGAGGCCGCGCCCGCCCCGCGCACCCGGCGGTCCCTCGACGACGCCGCCCACGAGGACATCACCGCCACCGTCGGCACCCTGCTCGAACTGCGTGCCGCCGCGCGCAGCGGTGAGGCGCACATCCTCCTCGTGGAGGCCGCCAACTGGCCCGCCGCCCGACTGCCGTTGCTCGCCGCCGAGCTGCACCGGGCCGGGCTCGGCGCCGACTGGGCCACGCTGCTCTGGGAGGCCGCTTCGCTTCCCCCGGCCCGCCTCGTCGACGCCGCGGACGCCCTCGCGGCGGCGGGACGCGGCGCCGACGGACACCAGGTGCTGCGGCAGGGCGTGGGCCGCCCGCCCGAGGTGATCGGCGCGGCCGTCGCCGGGCTCGACGCCGACGGACGCCACCGCGAGGCCCGGATCCTGCTCGACGCCTATGTGCGCACCCGCACCCCCGAGGAGGCGGCCCGCAGCGCCCTGTGCGACCCCGGCCGCCTCGTCCCGCTGGTGCTCGACGCGGCCCGCGCCGTCACCGACGAACGCCACCGCGACGTGCTGCACGCGCTGCGGCTGGCGGGACACGCGGCCTGAGCCGGACGCCACCCCGCGGCCCCGCGCCGCTGACCCGCCCGGCTGAGAAACGAGATCGATCCAGCGGGTTAACGACGATGGTCTTGGCAAGCCTCCCGGGTGGGCTTACGTTCGTCCCTCTACGACCCGGTCTACGGGCGTAGAGGATCAGGCAAAGGAGCGGCTCATGGCCCCCGTCGTACGCGCCGCACTCGTCCAGGCCACCTGGACGGGCGACACCGAATCCATGATCGCCAAGCATGAGGAGCACGCCCGCGAGGCGGCCCGGCAGGGCGCGCGGATCATCGGCTTCCAGGAAGTCTTCAACGCCCCCTACTTCTGCCAGGTCCAGGAGGCGGAGCACTACCGCTGGGCCGAACCCGTCCCGGACGGGCCGACCGTGACCCGGATGCGGGAACTCGCCCGCGAGACCGGCATGGTCGTCGTGGTCCCCGTCTTCGAGGTCGAGCAGTCCGGCTTCTACTTCAACACCGCCGCCGTGATCGACGCCGACGGCAGCTACCTCGGCAAGTACCGCAAGCACCACATCCCGCAGGTCAAGGGCTTCTGGGAGAAGTACTACTTCAAGCCGGGGAACCTGGGCTGGCCGGTCTTCGACACCGCCGTCGGCCGGGTCGGCGTCTACATCTGCTACGACCGCCACTTCCCGGAGGGCTGGCGGCAGTTGGGCCTGAACGGCGCCCAGCTCGTCTACAACCCCTCCGCCACCTCGCGCGGCCTCTCCGCCTACCTGTGGCAGCTGGAACAGCCCGCGGCCGCCGTCGCCAACGAGTACTTCGTCGCCGCCATCAACCGCGTCGGCGTCGAGGAGTACGGGGACAACGACTTCTACGGCACCTCCTACTTCGTCGACCCGCGCGGACAGCTCGTCGGCGACGCCGCGAGCGACAAGACCGAGGAACTTCTCGTCCGGGATCTGGACCTCGGCCTCATCGACGAGGTACGGCAGCAGTGGGCGTTCTACCGCGACCGCCGCCCCGACGCCTACGAGGGCCTCGTCCAGCCGTGAGCCGAGCCCCCCGGTGAACCCGTGCCCCGCGCACCTGCCCGAGCCGTGATCGACGAAGGGATGCCGCACCCGTGAACACCACCTCCCTGCACGCCCGTCATCGCGCCGTCCTGCCGGACTGGCTGGCCCTCTACTACGCCGACCCGATCGAGCTGACGCACGGCGAGGGCCGCCACGTCTGGGACGCCGAGGGGCGCAAGTACCTCGACTTCTTCGGCGGCATCCTCACCACGATGACCGCGCACGCCCTGCCCGAGGTGACGAAGGCGGTCGCCGAGCAGGCGTCCCGGATCATCCACTCCTCGACCCTCTACCTCAACCGGCCGATGGTCGAACTCGCCGAGCGCGTGGCCCAGTTGTCCGGCATCCCGGACGCCCGCGTCTTCTTCACCACGTCGGGCACGGAGGCCAACGACACGGCGCTGATGCTCGCCACCGCGTACCGCCGCTCGAACCAGATCCTGGCGATGCGCAACAGCTACCACGGCCGTTCCTTCTCGGCGATCGGCATCACCGGCAACAAGGGCTGGTCCCCGACGAGCCTGTCCCCGCTCCAGACCCTCTACGTCCATGGGGGCGTCCGAGGCCGCGGACCGTACGCGGCGCTGTCCGACGCCGAGTTCACCGACGCCTGCGTCGCCGACCTGCGCGACATGCTCGGCCAGACCCGCGGTGACGTGGCGGCGCTGATCGCCGAGCCGATCCAGGGCGTCGGCGGGTTCACCTCCCCGCCCGACGGCCTCTACGCCCGCTTCCGCGAGGTGCTGCGCGAGCACGGCATCCTGTGGATCTCCGACGAGGTGCAGACCGGCTGGGGCCGCACCGGCGACCACTTCTGGGGCTGGCAGGCGCACGAGCAGGCCGGCCCGCCCGACCTCCTCACCTTCGCCAAGGGCATCGGCAACGGCATGTCGATCGGCGGTGTCGTCGCCCGCGCCGACGTCATGAACTGCCTCGACGCCAACTCCATCTCCACCTTCGGCGGCTCCCCGGTCACCATGGCCGCCGGCCTCGCCAACCTCTCCTACCTCCTGGAACACGACCTCCAGGGCAACGCCCGCCGCGTCGGCGGCCTCCTCATCGAACGGCTGCGCGCCATCGCGGCCCACGTCCCCGCCGTACGGGACGTGCGCGGCCGGGGCCTGATGATCGGCGTGGAGCTCGACGACCCGACCCGCGAGGTCGCCGCGTCGGTCCTGGAGTCCTGCCGCGAGGCGGGCCTCCTCATCGGCAAGGGCGGCGGCCACGACACCAGCGTCCTGCGCATCGCCCCGCCGTTGTCCTTGACGGTGGCGGAGGCGGAGGAGGGCGCGTCGATCCTGGAGACGGCGCTGCGGATCGTCTCATAGGGGCGAGGGCGGATGCGCCCCGTAAGGGGCGCGGGACTGTGTCCAATATGCGGCTCCGCCGCGTGGGCGCGAGCAACCACGACGAACCCGCACACGGCAGACAAGCAACGCCCCAACGGCGCGCATCCGCACAAGGGAGGCCTCATGCCGACCACCGCACCCGGCACCGAACACGCCCTGTCCGTCCGCCAGATACTCGCCCTGGAACGCATCGCGGCCGGCGAACCGGAGGTCGTCGCGGCAGCGCACCACCTCGACCGCCCCGTCCGCTGGGTCCACGTGGCGGAAGCCGCGGACGTCGGCGTCATGCTCACCGGCGGCGAGATGATCCTCACCACCGGCGTCCTGCTCACGCGCGACGCGCACACGCAGACCGAGTACATCAGGTCCCTGCACCGCGCGGAGGCATCGGCCCTGGTCCTCGGCCTCGGCCGGGCCTTCCCGTCCCCGCCGGAGGACATGCGGCGCGCCGCCGAGCGCTACGGCCTGCCCATGGTCGTCCTGCACCGCCCGTTCCCCTTCGCCGAACTCACCGAGGAGGTCCAATCCCGCCTGGTCCGGCGGAAGTTCGCGGCCGTCAGTCTCTCCGAGGGCATCCGCACCGCCCTCACCGGCCTGATCACGGCGGGCGCCCCGCTCCAGGCCCTGCTCGACGAGGTCGCCGCGCACAGCGGCTGCCCGGTGCTCGTCACCAACCTCGCCCACCGCGTCCTCGCCACCGCGGGGGAGCGGTCCGCCGTCGACGACGTGCTGCGCGACTGGGAGCGGATCGCCCGGCAGCCGGGCGGCGTCGACGGTGAGGGCTGGCTCCGCGCCGACCTCGGCGGACGCGGCGAACGCTGGGGCTCCGTCGTCCTGTGCGGCTACCGCGGCGACGGCGCCACCGGCCGCCTCCTCGCCGACCGCGCCGCCGAGGCCCTGGTCCTGCACCACATGCTCGCCGGGCCGGGCACCGCGACCTGGGAGGAGCAGTCCGCGCGGTGCCTGCTGACCGACCTGATCTCGGGCACGGCCCCGGCCCGCCACTTCCTGCCCCGCGCCCGCGCGGCGGGCCTCCCCGTCAACCGCCGTACCTTCGTCCCCCTCGTCGTCCGCGACCGCACCGCCGCCCAACTCGACCGCGTGGTACGGCTCCTGGGCCTGTCCGCGCTGGTCGCCGAACTCGCCGACGGCGCCACCGCCGTCCTCCTCAGCCTCGCCCGCGACCAGGCCGCCGAGCCCCTCACCGCCCACTTCGCCGCCCGGCTGCACGCCGAGACCGGCGAGCCCGCCGTGATCGCCGCCGGGCCCGACCGCACCACCTGGGACGAGGTGCCCGCCGCCCTCCAGGAGGCCCTGCACGTCGCCGACGCCGTCGCCGGAGCGGCATCGTCGTCCGGCCTGCCCGCCGTCGTCCGCCTCGGCGACGTACGGCTGCGCGGCCTGATGCGGCTGCTGCGCGACGACCCGCGCGTCCAGTCGTTCGCCGAGCGGGAGCTGGACGGCCTGCTGTACGCGGACGACACCGACGCCCTGCTGCCGGTCCTGCGCACCTACCTCGCCACCGGCCGCAACAAGTCCCGTACCGCCCAGCTCCACCACATGAGCCGCCCCGCCCTCTACCGCCGCCTCGAAGCCATCGAGACGCTGCTCGGCATCGACCTCGACGACTTCGAACAGGCCGCGTCCGTGCACATCGCGCTCCTCGCGCACGACGCACAGCAGGCGTGACACGGTGGAACGACACGCGGCGGCGGACGTGACACGGTGGAACGACACGCGGCGGCGGACGTGACACGGTGCAACTCGGCGGCGGCGCCCCGCCTTCCTATCGTCGTGGGCACACCCGACCCGCTGAGCATCCCGCCACGCAGGAGGCCCTGATGAGCCCCGTGATCCGCGCCGCGATCTTCCAGACCGCATGGACCGGCGACAAGGAATCCATGATCAAGGTGCACGAGCAGGCCGTTCGTGACGCCGCCGCGCAGGGCGCCCAGGTCCTGTGCTTCCAGGAACTGTTCTACGGCCCGTACTTCTGCCAGGTGCAGGACCCCGAGTTCTACGCGTACGCCGAGGCCGTCCCCGAGGGCCCCATCGTCCGCCGCTTCCAGGACCTGGCCCGCGAGCACGGCATCGTCCTCGTCCTGCCCATGTACGAGGAGGAGCAGCCGGGCGTCCTCTACAACACCGCCGCCGTCATCGACGCCGACGGCAGCTACCTCGGCAAGTACCGCAAGACGCACATCCCACAGGTGAAGGGCTTCTGGGAGAAGTTCTACTTCCGGCCGGGCAACAGCGGCTGGCCCGTCTTCGACACCGCCGTCGGCAGGATCGGTGTCTACATCTGCTACGACCGGCACTTCCCCGAGGGCTGGCGCGCGCTCGGGCTCGAAGGCGCCCAGATCGTCTTCAACCCCTCGGCCACCTCGCGCGGCCTGTCCCGCTACCTGTGGCAGCTGGAGCAGCCGGCGGCGGCCGTCGCCAACGAGTACTTCGTCGGCGCCATCAACCGCGTCGGCGTCGAGGAGTACGGCGACAACGACTTCTACGGCACGTCCTACTTCGTCGACCCCGAGGGCCAGTTCGTCGGAGAGGTCGCCGACGACAAGGCGCCCGAACTCGTCGTCCGCGACCTCGACATGGCCAAGCTGCGCGAGGTCCGCGACCGCTGGCAGTTCTACCGGGACCGCGCCCCGCAGGCGTACGAGCCCCTGACCCGCCCGTAGTTCCCGCACGTACCTGGAGGAGCACATGAGCGCCGTCCGTACCGTCATCCGCGGCGGTCTCGTCGTCACCGCCGCCGACGAGATGCACGCCGACGTCCTCGTGGAGGACGGCCGCGTCGTGGCCCTCGCGGCCAGCGGCAGCGACACCGCCGCGTCCTGGACGGACGCGCGCACCCTCGACGCGAGCCAGAAGTACGTCATCCCGGGCGGCGTCGACGCGCACACCCACATGGAGATGCCGTTCGGCGGCACGTTCGCCGCGGACACCTTCGAGACGGGGACGCGGGCCGCCGCCTGGGGCGGCACCACCACCATCGTCGACTTCGCGATCCAGTCCAAGGGCCGCAGCCTGCGCGAGGGCCTGGACGCCTGGTACGCCAAGGCCGACGGGCAGTGCGCCGTCGACTACGGCTTCCACATGATCGTCTCCGACGTGAACGACGACACGCTCAAGGAGATGGACCTGCTGGTGGGGGAGGGGGTCACCTCCTTCAAGCAGTTCATGGCCTACCCGGGCGTCTTCTACAGCGACGACGGCCAGATCCTGCGCGCCATGCAGCGCGCCGGCGAGAACGGCGGGCTGATCATGATGCACGCCGAGAACGGCATCGCGATCGACGTCCTCGTCGAGCAGGCCCTCGCCCGCGGCGAGACCGACCCGCGCTTCCACGGCGAGGTCAGGAAGGCCCTCCTCGAAGCCGAGGCCACGCACCGCGCGATCAAGCTGGCGCAGGTGGCCGGGGCGCCGCTGTACGTCGTCCACGTCTCGGCGCGGGAAGCCCTCGCCGAGCTGGCGCGCGCCCGCGACGAGGGCCTGAACGTCTTCGGCGAGACCTGCCCGCAGTACCTGTTCCTGTCCACCGACAACCTCGCCGAGCCCGACTTCGAGGGCGCCAAGTACGTGTGCAGCACCCCGCTGCGCCCCAAGGACCACCAGGCCGCGCTCTGGCGCGGCCTGCGCACCAACGACCTCCAGGTGGTCTCCACCGATCACTGCCCGTTCTGCTTCACCGGCCAGAAGGAGCTGGGCCGCGGCGACTTCTCGAAGATCCCGAACGGGATGCCGGGCGTCGAGAACCGGATGGACCTCCTGCACCAGGCGGTCGTCGACGGGCACCTCTCGCGCCGCCGCTGGATCGAGATCGCCTGCGCGACCCCGGCCCGGATGTTCGGCCTGTACCCGAAGAAGGGCACGATCGCGCCCGGCGCCGACGCGGACATCGTCATCTACGACCCGCGCGCCGAGCAGACCGTCAGCGCCGAGACCCACCACATGAACGTCGACTACTCCGCGTACGAGGGCAAGCGCCTGACCGGACGCGTGGAGACGGTGCTCTCGCGCGGCGAACTCGTCATCACCGACCGGGAGTTCACGGGCCGCGCCGGGCACGGCACGTACACCCCCCGCTCCACCTGTCAGTACCTGAACTGAGCAAGTGAGGGATCACATCATGGACTTCGGACTCGTTCTGCAGACCGACCCGCCGGCCTCCGGGGTCGTGGAGCTGATGAAGCGGGCGGAGGGCGCCGGGTTCACGTACGGGTGGACGTTCGACTCGTGCGTGCTCTGGCAGGAGCCGTTCGTCATCTACAGCCGGATCCTCGCCGAGACGGAGCGGCTGATCGTCGGCCCGATGGTGACCAACCCGGGCACCCGCACCTGGGAGGTCACCGCCTCCACGTTCGCGACCCTCAACGACATGTACGGCAACCGGACGGTGTGCGGCATCGGGCGCGGCGACTCCGCGATGCGCGTCGCGGGCCGCACCCCGAACACCCTCGCGCGGATCAGCGGCGCGATGAAGGTGATCCGGGCGCTCGGCCGGGGCGACGAGGCCGACCTCGGCGGCGGCGCGGTCGTGCGGTTCCCGTGGGTGCGCCCCGGCGCCGAACTGCCCGTCTGGATGGCGGCGTACGGGCCGAAGGCGCTGAAGATGACCGGCGAGGAGGCCGACGGCTTCATCCTCCAGCTCGCCGACCCGTTCCTCACGGAGTGGATGGTCAAGGCGGTGCGGGACGCGGCGGTCGCGGCCGGCCGGAACCCGGCGGACGTGAAGATCTGCGTCGCCGCACCCGCGTACGTCACCGACGACGACTCGCCCGAGGCCCTCGCCCACGCCCGCGAGCAGTGCCGCTGGTTCGGCGGGATGGTCGGCAACCACGTCGCCGACCTGGTCTCCAAGTACGGTGCGCACTCCGGCATGGTGCCGGACGAGCTGACGGACTACATCAAGTCCCGCGAGGGCTACGACTACGCGCACCACGGCCGCTCCGGCAACCCCGACACCCAGTTCGTCCCGGACGAGATCGTCGACCGGTTCTGTCTCATCGGCCCGGTGTCCGCGCAGGTGGAGAAGCTGCGCGCGCTGCGCGAGCTCGGCGTCGACCAGTTCGCGCTGTACGCGATGCACGACGCGAAGGAGAAGGCGATCGACGCGTACGGGCAGGACATCATCCCCGCGCTGGCCGCATGACAGCGCCCGTTCCCTTACCCCCACGTTCACCCCTGAGTTCAACCACCCCACACAGTACGGCAGTTCACGGCTTCCGCACGGCCGCAACCCCTCGTTCACCTCCCTAGAACGGACTGCCTCATGACCGACATAGCCCCACCACCGCGGCCCGCGGTGGAACTGTCCGCCGACGCCTATCCCGCCGACAGCCGCTACGCCAACGACGATCTGCGCCCGGTACCGCTCGCCGAGCGCCGCTGGACGACGTACAACTTCGTGGCCCTGTGGATCGGCATGGCCCACTGCATCCCGTCCTGGACGCTGGCCTCGGGCCTTGTGGCGCTGGGCATGGACTGGAAGCAGGCGGTGCTGACCATCGCCCTCGCCAACGTCATCGTGCTGCTGCCGATGCTGCTCACCGGGCACGCGGGGCCCAAGTACGGCATCCCCTTCCCGGTCCTCGCGCGGGCGTCGTTCGGGGTGCGGGGCGCGAATCTGCCGGCCATGGTGCGGGCGGCGGTGGCCTGCTGCTGGTTCGGCATCCAGACGTGGATCGGCGGCCAGGGCATCTTCGTGCTGCTGGGCAAGCTGTTCGGCGGCTGGGCGGACGCGGGGAAGGTCGGCGGCTACCCGTGGACGCTGTGGCTGTGTTTCGTCATCTTCTGGGTCCTCGAACTGGCCATCATCTACCGGGGGATGGACACCCTGCGCCGCTTCGAGAACTGGGCCGCGCCGTTCGTCCTCGTCGGCGCGCTGGTGCTGCTGATCTGGATCGCGAACAAGGCGGGCGGGTTCGGTCCGCTGCTGCACGAGCCGTCGAAGGTCGGCTGGGGCCCGGACTTCTGGAAGGTCTTCTTCCCGGGCCTGATGGGCATGATCGGCTTCTGGTCGACGCTGTCGCTGAACATCCCGGACTTCACGCGCTTCGGGAAGGGGCAGAGAGCGCAGGTCCTCGGACAGACACTCGGGTTGCCCACGACCATGACGCTCTTCGCTCTGATGTCGGTGCTGGTGACGGCCGGTTCCGAGAAGGTGTACGGCGTCGCCATCTGGGACCCGGTCGCGCTGGCCGGAAAGACCGACAACGTCTTCGGGCTGCTGTTCGCGCTCATCACGGTGTTCGTGGCGACGATCTCCGTGAACATCGCGGCCAACGTCGTCTCGCCCGCCTACGACCTCGCGAACCTCGCGCCGAAGCTCATCAACTTCCGTACGGGCGCCATCATCACCGGCATCGTGGGCGTCCTGGTGATGCCGTGGAAGCTGACCTCGACGCCCGAGCTGTACATCTTCACCTGGCTCGGCGTCGTGGGCGGACTGCTCGGCACGGTCGCGGGCATCCTCATCGCGGACTACTGGATCGTGCGCAGGACCGTGCTGCACCTGCACGACCTGTACGTGGAGGGCGGCCGGTACTGGTACTCCGGCGGCTGGAACTGGCGGGCCGTCGTCGCCTTCGTGGTGGGCGGCCTGCTGGCCGTCGGCGGGTCGTACTCGACCCTCGACGCGAAGGGCGACAAGGCCGGACCGTTCCCGGTGGACGGCATCATCCCGTTCCTGAAGCCACTGGCCGACTACGGGTGGGCCGTCGGGCTCGGGGCCTCGCTGATCGTGTACGTCGCGCTGATGGCGGGCGGGCGACGGCAAGCGGCCCGAGTGTGACCTGAAGCACAGCCCCCGTGCGGCCCGCCGCCGTCGCGCAGGAGCCGGGCAGGTGTCGACACGCGCAGCGCGCAGAGCACCCAACACGGCTGCAAGCAGGGAGATTTGACGAGACGTGGGAGGCCGGCGCCGGTCTCCCACGTCGTACGTTCCCGGCACGGGCGACAGCCGCCCGATGCCCGTCCGGCGACGACGGCTGTCCGGTATGCGAGACCGGCATCCCGATTCTTGTTGACTTCCCTCAAGACGCTGGGCCATATTCCTCGGCATGTCCCGCAGTGCCGTCACCTCCGAGCAAGCCGCCATCGAGCTGGCTCTCATCGGCGTGACCTCGCACTGCGTCTCCGACGTTCACTGTTGCTGACGCCCGCCCGAGCGCGCGAAATCCCTCGCGGGCGCGGCAGCAGCGTCCCGTATCCCGGCCGGTCGTCCCACATTCCGGTCGTTCCCGTGTGATCGCTCTCGCCGCTGCCTGCGCGCAACATCCCCGCAGCCAGACTTTCGAGAGGTCACCTCCCATGCGTCAACCGTCCGTCATATCGCGCCGCCTGACCGCGGCCCTGGCCGTGTCCGTCGTGGCTGTGGGCGCCGCCGCGTGCGGCCCCCAGGACGGCAAGTCGTCCGGCTCGGGTGCCGCGGGCGCCCCCAAGAAGGGCGGCACGCTCACCGTCCTCAACAGCTCGCCCCAGGAGGACTTCGACCCTGCACGGCTGTACACCTCCGGCGGCGGCAACATCCCCTCCCTCGTCTTCCGTACGCTCACCACGCGCCACCGCGAGGACGGCGCCGCCGGGGCCAAGGTGGTGCCCGACCTCGCGACCGACCTGGGCACACCGAGCAAGAACGCCACCGTATGGACGTACCACCTCAAGGACGGGCTGAAGTACGAGGACGGCACGGAGATCACGAGTGCCGACATCAAGTACGGCATCGAGAGATCCTTCGCCGCCGAGCTGTCCGGCGGCGCGCCCTATCTGCGCGACTGGCTGATCGGCGGCGCCGACTACCAGGGTCCGTACAAGGACAAGAAGGGCCTCGACTCGATCGGGACGCCCGACGAGAAGACCATCGTCTTCCACCTGAACAAGTCCGAGGGCGAGTTCCCCTACCTCGCCACGCAGACCCAGACGACCCCGGTGCCCGAGGCCGAGGACAAGGGCACCAAGTACGAGGAACACCCGCTGTCCTCGGGCCCGTACAAGGTCGTCAGGAACGAGGGCGACGGCGAGCGGCTCGTCCTGGAGCGCAACCCGCACTGGTCGGCCGCCACCGACAAGGAGCGCAAGGCCTACCCCGACACGATCGACGTCCGGTCCGGGCTCGACTCCGCCGTCATCAACCAGCGGCTCTCCGCCTCGCGCGGCACCGACGCCGCCGCCGTCACCACCGACACCAACCTCGGCCCCGCCGAACTCGCCAAGGTCAGCGGCGACAAGGACCTCGCCGCCCGCGTCGGTACCGGCCACTTCGGCTACACCAACTACCTCGCCTTCAACCCGAAGGTGAAGCCGTTCGACAACCCGAAGGTGCGCCAGGCCATCGCCTACGCCGTCGACCGCTCCTCCGTGGTCAACGCGGCCGGCGGCTCCTCGCTCGCCGAGCCCGCCACCACCTTCCTGCCGAACCAGAAGTCCTTCGGGTACACCGCGTACGACCACTTCCCGGCCGGGAAGGACGGCAACGCGGCCAAGGCGAAGGAGCTGCTCAAGGAGGCCGGTTACGCCAAGGGCCTGACCGTCACGCTCACGCACGACAACGACAAGAACTTCGCCACCAGCCCCGAGATCGCCACCGCGGTCCAGGAGGCGCTGGCGAAGGCGGGCATCACCGTCAGGCTCCAGGGTCTGGAGGACACCAAGTACTCCGACACCATCTACAACGTGAAGAGCGAGCCCGGCTTCTTCATCAGCGGCTGGGGAGCGGACTGGCCGTCCGGCGGCCCGTTCTTCGCGCCGATCTTCGACGGCCGGCAGATCGTCAAGAACGGCTACAACTTCAACTCTGCCCAGCTGAACGACTCCTCGGTCAACAAGGAGATCGACGAGATCAACAAGCTGACCGACCTGAAGGCCGCCGCCCAGCGCTGGGGCGCGCTCGACAAGAAGGTCGGTGAGCAGGCACTGACCGTGCCGCTGTTCCACCCGGTCTACAAGCGCCTGTACGGCGCGGACATCAAGAACGTCGTCATCAGCGACTGGACCGGTGTGCTCGACGTCTCCCAGGTGGCGGTCAAGTAACCATGTCCGAAGCACTTCTCGCGGAAGCGGAGAAGGCCGACGGAGCGGGGGCGGCCGAGGCGGCCCCCGCGTCCGGGGGCCGCCCCTTCTGGCGGCGGCTGCGCGCCCGGCGCTCCGCCCTGATCGCCGCCGCGATCGTCGCCCTCCTCGTCCTCGTGGCCCTCGCCGCGCCGCTGCTCAGCGCCCTGGAAGGGCAGAACCCGACCACGTTCCACCCCGCCCTCGTCGACTCCGCGAGCGGCGGCGTGCCCCTCGGCCCGTTCGGCGGGATCAGCGGCGAGCACTGGCTCGGCGTCGAACCCCTCACCGGACGCGACCTGTTCGCCCGCGTCGTGTACGGAGCCCGGGTCTCGCTCGGCGTCGCGCTCGCCGCGACCCTGCTCCAGGTCGTCATCGGCACCGGCATCGGCCTCGCGGCCGGTCTCGGCAACCGGTACGTCGACCAGGCGCTCAGCCGCGTCACCGACGTCGTGGTCGCCCTGCCCACCATGGTCATCGCGCTCGGCGCGCTCGCCGTCGTCCCCACCGGATTCCCGCGCCCCGTCCTGATCGCCGTGGTCGTCGGACTCATCGGCTGGTCCGGCATCTCCAAGATCGTCCGGGCCCAGACGCTGTCGCTGAAGTCCCGCGACCACGTCGCCGCCGCCCGGCTCAGCGGCTGGAACTCCTGGCAGGTCGCACGGCGCGAACTCCTGCCCGCGCTCGGCGCGCCCGTCATCACGTACGCCGTGCTGCTCTTCCCGTCGAACATCGTCGTCGAGGCCGCCCTGTCCTTCCTCGGCGTCGGCATCAAACCGCCCACACCGTCCTGGGGACAGATGCTCAGCGACGCCGACACCTGGTACCAGGCGGCGCCCACCTATCTGCTGATCCCCGCCGTGCTGCTGTTCGTCACCGTGCTCGCGCTGACCGTCCTCGGCGAGGGCGTCCGCACCGCGCTCGACCCGCGCGCCGCGTCCCGGCTGCGGATCGGCACCGGTCGCAAGAAGGAGGCGGACGCATGACCGGGTTCCTGCTCCGGCGCGCCGCGGGCGCCGTCTTCGTGCTCCTCGCGCTCAGCATCGTCGTCTACGCGGCCTTCTACGTGGCCCCGGGCAACGTCGCCCAGATCGCCTGCGGGCCCCGCTGCTCACCCGCCCAGGTCGCCCAGGTCAGCGCCCAGCTGCACCTCGGCGATCCGCTCTACGTGCAGTACGCGCACTTCGTCGAGGCCCTGTTCGCGGGCCGCGACTACTCCACCGGCACCGGCGTCCTGCACTGCCACGCGCCCTGCCTCGGCCTCTCCTACCAGAGCGACCAGCAGGTCACCCAGCTGATCCTCGCCAAGCTCCCGGCCACCGCCTCGCTCGTCCTCGGCGGCGCCGTGCTGTGGGTGCTGCTCGGCGTCGGCACCGGCATCCTCTCGGTGTGGCGGCGCGGCCGGCCGACCGAGCGGATCCTCACCTGGATCACCCTGGCCGGCATGGCCACGCCCGTCTTCGTCATCGGCCTGCTGCTCATCATCGTGCTCGTCACCGCGCTCCAGATCCTGCCCTTCCCGGACTACGTGCCGTTCACCGACGATCCCGAACAGTGGGCCTGGAACCTGCTGCTGCCCTGGATCTCGCTGGCCCTGGTCTCCGCCGCCCCGTACGCCCGGATGACCCGCGCGGCCATGCTGGAGACCCTCGCCGAGGACCATGTGCGCACCTTCCGCGCGTACGGGGTCGGCGAGCGGACGCTGGTGCGCCGGCACGCGCTGCGCGGCGCGCTCGCCCCGGTGATCGCGCTCGGCGCCCTCGACGTCGGCGCCATGTTCGGCGGCGCCGTCCTCACCGAGTCCCTCTTCGGGATCCCGGGGATCTGCCGCGAACTCGTCGACGCCGTCAAGAACGTGGACCTCCCGGTCGTCGTCGGCCTCGTGCTCGTCACCGGGTTCTTCGTCGTCCTCGCCAACGCCGTCGCCGATGTCCTCCAGGCGCTGGCCGACCGACGGGTGGTGCTCGCATGAGCCTCGTCTCAGTCTCCGGTCTCTCCATCTCGTTCGGCGACGTGCGGGCCGTGGAGAACCTCTCGTTCGACCTCGAACCCGGCGGCGCGCTCGGTGTCGTCGGAGAGTCGGGCTCCGGCAAGAGCGCGTCGGCGTACGCCCTGCTGGGCCTGCACCGCGGGACCGGCGCCCGCGTCACCGGCCGCGTCGAGGTCGCCGGTGTCGACGTGAACGCAGCCGACGACGCACGCCTGCGGGCCCTGCGCGGCGCCGAGGCGGCCATGGTCTTCCAGGACCCGCTGTCCTCGCTGGACCCGTACTACGCGGTCGGCGACCAGATCGCCCAGGTGTACCGGGTCCACCACCGGGTCTCCCGCAGGGCGGCCCGGGCCCGCGCGGTCGAGGTCCTGGACCGGGTCAGGATCCCCGATGCGGCGCGGCGCGCCCGGTCCAGGCCGCACGAGTTCTCCGGCGGCATGCGGCAACGGGCCCTGATCGCGATGGCCCTGGCCTGCGAACCCCGGCTGCTCATCGCCGACGAGCCGACGACCGCCCTGGACGTCACCGTGCAGGCCCAGATCCTCGACCTGCTGCACCAGTTGCGCCAGGAGACCGGCATGGGACTGCTCCTCGTCACGCACGACGTGGGAGTCGCCGCCGAGTCGGTCGACGACGTGCTCGTCATGCAGCACGGACGGGCGGTCGAACGGGGCCCGGTGCGCGAGGTGCTGAAGGCCCCGCGCGAGCCGTACACACGGGCCCTGCTTTCCGCCGTGCCCCGGATCCCGGACGGCGACGCCCCGCGGGACGAGCGGCAGGAACCGCCCGGCGGGACGACGGGGGAGCCGCTCGTCGAGGCGACCGGCCTCCGGCACGTCTTCGGCCGGGGCAGAGCCGCACACGCCGCCGTCGACGGGGTCTCGCTCACCGTCCACCGCGGCGAGACCCTCGGCATCGTCGGGGAGAGCGGCAGCGGCAAGACCACCCTCGGCCGGATCCTGGTCGGACTGCTGGCCCCCACCTCCGGCGACCTCACCCGCCGGGCCGCGGTCCAGATGGTCTTCCAGGACCCCGTCTCCTCGCTCAACCCGCGCCGCTCGATCGGGGAGTCGGTCGCCGACCCGCTCCGGGCGGCCGGACAGAGCGACGAGGCCGTCCGGGCCCGGGTGACCGGGCTGCTGCGCCGAGTCGGTCTCGACCCGGGCCACTACGACCGCTACCCGCACGAGTTCAGCGGCGGCCAGCGCCAGCGCGTCGGCATCGCCCGGGCCCTCGCCGCCGAGCCCGACCTCATCGTCTGCGACGAGGCCGTGTCCGCACTCGATGTCACGACCCAGGCCCAAGTCACCTCCCTGCTGGCCGAGTTGCAGCAGGAACTCGGCCTGTCCCTCGTCTTCATCGCGCACGACCTCGCCGTCGTACGGCAGGTCAGCGACCGGGTCGCCGTGATGCACCGGGGCCGGATCGTGGAGGAAGGACCGGTGGAGGAGGTGTACGCCCACCCCCGGGAGGCGTACACCAAGGCACTGCTCGCGGCCGTCCCCGCGCTCGACCCCGACCGGGCCGTGGCCCGGCGGACCGCGCGCGCCGAGCTGGAGGCGGTCTGAGGCGGGGCCGCGCGCCCGCCATGTGACGTACGCGTAAAGGGAGTTGTCCGCCCGGACAGTACTGTCCGGCGGACCTCTGCCGAACGGACAAGAGGGAGGCACGACGGTCCGATCTAGGTTTCAGCCACTGATTCCGGGGAGGACCTTGATGTTTGGCTCCAGCACGTCCCGCACGACCAGCACGTTCGCCGCGACCGGCTCGTTCGGCACCCGGCGCACCACCCGCACCAGGCTCCTCGCGGCGACCGCGCCGCTGCTCGCCTGTTCCCTCGTGCTCACCGCGTGCGGATCGCGCGACGAGGGCGACGGCGGCGGCGACGCCTCGGGCGGCACCACCACCGTCACCATCGGCTACGACTCGCCCCTGTCCAAGGACCTGGCCGCCGTCGGCCTCGGCATGCGCAACTCCGCCGAACTGGCCGTCAAGCAGGCGAACAAGGAGAAGCTGGTCCCCGGCGTCACCTTCAAGCTCCAGGCCAAGGACGACCAGGGCACCCCGAACATCGGCCAGCAGAACGCGGCCGCGTTCGTCTCCGACAAGAGCGTCATCGGCGTGGTCGGCGCCTACAACTCCTCGGTCTCCGCCGCCATGCAGTCCACCCTGCACGACGCGCGGATGGTGCAGATATCCGGCGCGAACACCGCCGCCACCCTCACCAAGGGCGCCGATTACACGGACAGTCCGAAGCGCCAGTACGACAACTACTTCCGGACGATCTCCACCGACGACGTCGCGGTGCCCGTCACGGCCGAGTACCTCTACAAGGACCTGAAGATCAAGAAGATCGCCGCGGTCGACGACAAGAAGACCTACGGCGCCCAGATCGTCGACGACTTCACGACCGCGTACAAGAAGCTCGGCGGCAAGGTCGTCCTCCACCAGTCCATCAACCCGGACGAGTCCGACTACTCCGCCGTCGTCAACACCGTCAAGTCCTCCGGCGCGAAGGGCGTGTTCTACGGCGGCGAGTACCCGCAGGCCGCAGCGCTGAAGAAGCAGCTCGTCGCGGCCGGCTTCGACGGCCGGATGGGCGGCGGCGACGCCGTCAAGGACGACCAGCTGATCTCGCTGGCCGGCGCCAAGGCCGCCGACAACACCTGCACCCACTCCGACGGCGCGCCCATCGACAAGATGACCACGGCGAAGTCGTTCGTCTCCGCCTACGAGGCCGCCGGATACCAGCAGACCTACGGCGTCTTCGGCATCTACACCTACGACGCGACCACCGCGCTGATCAAGGCCGTCGGCGACGCCGTCAAGGCGAACGACGGAAAGGTCGGCGACGTCACCCAGCTCCGCCCGAAGGTCGTCGAGGCCATGGCCAAGGTCTCCTTCGACGGCGCCACCGGCGCCATCGGCTTCAACGAGTTCGGCGACAGCACCAACCAGGTCATCAGCATCAACTGCGTCAAGAACGGCACGTGGGAGAACGGCGTCAAGGTGGTCACTGTCAAGTGAGCACCACCGATCTCTTCCAGCTCCTCTCCGACGGACTCGTCCTCGGAGCGATGTACGGCCTCATCGCGGTCGGCTACACGATGGTCTACGGCATCCTCCAGATCATCAACTTCGCCCACGGTGAGATCTTCATGCTCGGCGGGTTCGGCGCCCTCTTCGTCTACGCGTGGGTGCCGGGCCTGCACCAGGTCAACCTCTGGGTGGCACTCCCCGTGCTGCTGATCGCCGCCGTCCTGATCTCGGTGACGGCGGCGGTCGCCGCCGAACGGTTCGCGTACCGGCCGCTGCGCGGCGCGCCCCGCCTGGCGCCGCTCATCACGGCCATCGGCCTCTCCCTGTTCCTCCAGCAGGTCGTCTTCAACTTCTTCACGCTGCCCGGCTCCTCCGTCGGCATCACCGCCCCCGTCCCCTTCCCCCAACTCCCCGGCAAACCACTGCACCTGGGCGGCGTGACCATCTCGTACGCCGCGCTGCTCACCCTCGCCCTCGCCGCCGCGGCGATGGTCGGCCTGACCTGGTTCGTCGGCCGCACCCGCACCGGACGCGCCATGCAGGCCACCGCCCAGGACCCCAAAACCGCCCGCCTCATGGGCATCGACACCGACCGGGTCATCGTCATCGCCTTCGCCATCGGCGCCGTCCTCGCCGCCGTCGCCTGCCTCACCCAGGGACTCCGGCTCGGCACCATCTCGTACAACATGGGCTTCATCGCGGGCCTGAAGGGCTTCACCGCCGCCGTCCTCGGCGGCATCGGACACATCCAGGGCGCCATGCTCGGCGGCGTCGTGCTCGGCGTCGCCGAGTCCCTGGCCTCCGGGCTGCTGCCGCACCTCCCCGCCCTGCACACCTTCGGCGGCTCCGCCTGGAAGGACGTGTGGGCGTTCGTCATCCTCATCCTGGTGCTGCTGATCAGACCCCAAGGTCTGCTCGGTGAACGCCTCGCCACGGACAGGGCGTGATCGCCGTGAAACTGCCCCACCTCCCCGCCCGCGCCGCCCGGCCGCTCACCCTCACCGGAACGGTCCTCACCCTCGTCGCGCCGTTCCTCGCCTGGACCTGGACCGCCCGCTTCCCCGGCAACCTCACCGTCACCGGCTACCCGGGAGGCAGCCAGCTCGTCACCCTCGCCACCGGGCTGCTCGCCGCGTACTTCACGGCCGCCGCCCTCGGCGTGCCCCACCTCGCCCCGCGCGGCGCGGTCCGGGCCCTGCGCGCCGCCGCGCTCGCCGCGTTCGCCTCGACCTGGATCACGGTCTGGGCCATCGCGATCACCCTCGGCGGTGTGGTCAACGTCGACCCCGGCGGCTGGCTCGCGCTCGCCGCCACCGCACTGCTCGCGGCCGGTGCGTCCACGCTGCCCGACGACACCGTCGACGATCCCGCGCCCGACGCCCGGCTGCCGCGCGTCGCCGAGATCGCGCTCATCACCGTCGTGTTCCTCGCCGCCATGTACGTCCTCGCGTACGGGATCACCACCGGCTCCGCCGAGGAGTTCCTGGCGTTCCTCCCCGCCGCCGGGTTCGGCGCTCGGGCCCTGGTCGCGAGCGGGCTCCTGGCGCGGCTCAGCCGGATCAACGCCCGTAACCGGGTGGCCGTCTCGGTGGCCGCGCTCGCCGCCGCGCTGGTCTTCCCCTTCACCCAGGAGGGCGACCAGTACACGGCCATCGCCGACAACATCCTGGTGTTCGCGGCCGTCGCGCTCGGCCTGAACATCGTCGTCGGCCTGGTCGGGCTCCTGGACCTCGGCTACGTCGCGTTCCTCGGCACCGGCGCCTACACGGCCGCGCTCGTCTCCGGCTCCACCTTCTCGACGCTGCACGTCGGACCCTGGCCGTTCTGGGCGACCGCCCTGCTCGGCATGGCCGTCTCACTCGTCGCGGGTCTGATCATCGGCGCGCCGACGCTGCGGCTGCACGGCGACTACCTCGCCATCGTCACCCTCGGCTTCGGCGAGATCTTCCGGATCACCGTCAACAACCTCGACGGCAGCTCGGGCCCCTCCCTCACCAACGGGCCCAACGGCATCAACTCCGTACCGAACCTGGAGATCCTCGGGTTCGACTTCGGGGAGCCGCACGTCATCCTCGGCGTCTCCTTCGGCCGGTTCGCCAACTACTACCTGCTGCTGCTCGCCGTCATCGCCGTCATCGTCTTCGTGTACGCGCGTGCGGGCGACTCCCGTATCGGGCGGGCCTGGATCGCGCTGCGCGAGGACGAGACCGCGGCCACCGCGATGGGCATCGAGGGCTTCCGGTTCAAGCTGCTCGCCTTCGGCCTCGGCGCCTCCCTCGCCGGGCTCGCCGGCACGGTCATGGCGCACCTCCAGACCAACGCCGTCCCCGAGAACTACAAGTTCGCCGACACCGCGCCGCCCAACTCGGCCTTCCTCCTCGCCGCGGTCGTCCTCGGCGGCATGGGCACCGTCTCGGGGCCGCTGGTCGGCGCCGCCCTGCTCTATCTGCTGCCCGCCAAGTTCGAGTTCTTCAGCCACTACCAGATGATGCTGTTCGGTCTCGCCCTGATCCTGATGATGCGCTTCAGGCCCGAGGGGCTCGTGCCCGACCGCAAGCACCAGCTGGAGTTCCACGAAGCCGCCACCACTCAGATTGCGAAGACCCCGGCATGAGCCCAACTCCCTTGCTGGAGGCGCGCGGTGTGACCATGCGGTTCGGCGGCCTGACGGCCGTCGACGGTGTGGACCTCACCGTCGCCGAGGGCGAGATCGTCGGTCTGATCGGGCCCAACGGCGCCGGCAAGACCACCTTCTTCAACTGCCTCACCGGCCTGTACGTGCCCACGGAGGGCGCCGTCCTGTTCGAGGGCGCGACGCTGCCGCCGCGGCCCGCGAGGGTCACCCGGACCGGTGTGGCCCGCACCTTCCAGAACATCCGCCTGTTCGCCAACATGTCGGCCCTGGAGAACGTGATCGTGGGCCGCCACACCCGCACCCGGGCCGGCCTGCTGGCCGCGCTCGGCCGCGGCCCCCGCTACCGCCGCGAGGAGCGCGAGTCCCGGGAGCGGGCCAGGGAACTGCTCGACTTCGTCGGCCTGTCCGACCGCGAGCGGCACCTCGCCCGCAACCTCTCCTACGGCGCCCAGCGCCGCCTGGAGATCGCCCGCGCCCTCGCCAGCGACCCCCGGCTGCTCCTCCTCGACGAGCCGACCGCGGGCATGAACCCCCAGGAGACGCGCGAGACGGAGGAGTTGGTGCACGCGGTGCGCGAGCGCGGCATCGCCGTCCTCGTCATCGAGCACGACATGCGGTTCATCATGAACCTCTGCGACCGGGTCGCGGTCCTGGTGCAGGGCGCCAAACTCGTTGAGGGCGCCCCCGCGGTGGTGCAGGCCGACGAGCGGGTCATCGAGGCCTACATCGGCGCACCCGACGACGAGGAGACGACCGTATGACCGCCCTGCTGGAAGTCGACGACCTCCGCGTCGCCTACGGGAAGGTGGAGGCCGTCAAGGGCATCTCCTTCCGCGTCGAGGAGGGCCAGGTCGTCACCCTCATCGGGACCAACGGCGCGGGCAAGACCACCACCCTGCACACCCTCAGCGGCCTCCTTGCCCCGTCCGCGGGCCGCATCCGGTTCGCCGGCCGCGACCTCGAAAGGATCCCCGCCCATCAGATCGTCGCCCTCGGCCTCGCCCACTCGCCCGAGGGACGGCACATCTTCCCGCGGCTGACGGTCGAGGAGAACCTGCTGCTCGGCGCGTTCCTGCGCAGGGACGCGGAGGGCATCGCCGACGACACCGAGCGCGCCTATACGCTCTTTCCCCGGCTCCGGGAGAGGCGTACGCAGGCGGCCGGCACCCTCTCCGGCGGCGAGCAGCAGATGCTCGCCATGGCGCGGGCGCTGATGTGCCGCCCCAAGCTGCTCATGCTGGACGAGCCCTCCATGGGCCTGTCCCCGATCATGATGAAGAAGATCATGGCGACCGTCGCCGAACTCAAGGCGGGCGGCACCACGATCCTCCTCGTCGAGCAGAACGCCCGTGCGGCCCTCGCGCTCGCGGACCACGCCTACGTCATGGAGACCGGCCGCATCAGCCTGTCGGGCAGCGGCAGCGACCTCCTGGACGACGACAGCGTGCGCAAGGCGTATCTCGGCGAGGACTGACCGGCAGCCGGGCCGCACGGGGGCACCCGAGCGGCCCGGCACGTCCGCTAGTTCTTGCGCCCGACGCCGGCGAACATCGCCACCTCGGCGGGTTCGGCGCTCTCGCCCGTGTCCTCCGGGCGCCAGCGCGAGCAGGACAGGACGCCCGGCTCCAGCAGTTCGAGGCCGTCGAAGAAGCGGGTGACCTGCTCCGGGGTGCGCTGGTTCAGCCTCGGTGTGCCGTTGGCGTTCCAGAACGCGACGGCCTCGTCGACATCCGGCATGTCCGGCCGGGTGATGGTGTGCGACAGCACCAGATGGCTGCCCGCGGGCAGCGCGTCGATCAGCCGGCGCACCAGCCCGTACGGGTCCTCGTCGTCGCCGACGAAGATGACCACGCCGAGCAGGATCAGCGCCACCGGCTTCGTGAAGTCCAGGGTCTTGGCGGCGATGCCGAGGATCTCGTCGACGTTGCGCAGGTCGGCGTCGATGTAGTCGGTGCTGCCCTCCGGAGAACTGGTGAGCAGCGCCTGCGCGTGGCGCAGCACCAGCGGGTCGTTGTCCACGTAGACGATCCGCGACTCGGGCGCGATCCGCTGGGCGACCTCGTGGGTGTTGTCCGCGGTCGGCAGGCCGGTGCCGATGTCGAGGAACTGGCGTATGCCCACGTCGGCGGTGAGGTGCCGGACGGCACGGCCCAGGAAGGCGCGGTCGGCCTGGGCGTAGTCGACGATGCCCGGGTGGAGCGCGCGGATCTGCTGCCCGGCCGCCTCGTCGACGGGGTAGTTGTCCTTGCCGCCGAGCCAGTAGTTCCAGATGCGGGCCGTGTGCGGCCGGCTGGTGTCGATCCGCTCGCTGATCCCGTCCTGGTGCGCGTCGCTGCTCGTCACAGGGCTGCCCCTCTCGTCGCCGATCATCGTCTGGCGCACACCCTAATCGCCGACCTTGTCAACGGGCCCTGCTTCCGGCGGGGTTGATGCTCTCAGTACACGTCCCGGACGTACCGCTTGTCGGCCGCGAGCTGTTTCACGTACGCCGCCGCGCCCGCCTCGTCGAGTCCGCCGTGCGTCACCGCGATGTCGCGCAGCGCCCGGTCGACGTCCTTGGCCATGCGCGAGGCGTCGCCGCAGACGTAGAAGCGGGCGCCGTCGCGCAGCCACGACCACAACTGCGGTCCGTGCTCGCGCATCCGGTCCTGTACGTACACCTTGGCGCGCTGGTCGCGGGAGAACGCCGTGTCCAGGCGGGTCAGGGTGCCGTCGGCGAGATGGGCGGCCAGCTCCTGCTCGTAGTAGAAGTCGGTGGCGCGGTGCTGCTCGCCGAAGAAGAGCCAGTTGGGGCCGCGGTGGCCGAGCAGCCTGCGCTGGTCGAGGAAGCCGAGGAACGGCGCCACTCCGGTGCCCGGGCCGATCATCACCGTCGGGGTCGCGGAGTCGGCCGGCGGGCGGAAGGCCGGGGCCGCCTTCACGTGGACCGGGACCGCGGTGCCCGGCGCGGCGTCGGCGAGGAACGGGGAGCACACTCCTTGGCGCGGCTGCCCGGCGGCGTTCTCGTAGCGCACGACGGAGACCGTCAGGGAGACGAGGTGTGGATCGGTGAGCGGACTCGACGAGATGGAGTACAGGCGCGGCTGGAGGCGTCCGAGGACGTCGGCCCACTCCTGCGCGTCGGCCTTCACCGCGTGCTCGGCGACGACGTCGACGGCCTGCCGGCCCCACGACCACTGGGCCAGACCGTCCTTGTTGTCCGGGCGCAGCAGCTTCTTCAACTCCCGCAGATCGCGGGCCCGTTCGGTGACGAAGCGCAGCAGGTCCGGGGTGATCCGGGTGATGTCCAGATGGCGCAGCAGGGCCTCGTCGAGGGGGACGGGGCCGATGTCCTTCAGGGTGACCTCGGTGTGCGCGGTGAGCGCGGTGACGGTCAGCCACTGCTCCACCAGGTCGGGGGAGTTGAGCGGCCGGACGCCGAGCGCGTCCCCGGCCTCGTACGCGAACGGGGTCTCGCTGTCCCGTGTGTCGAAGGTGAACCGGCGCACCTCCTTGCCCGAACCCGGGCCGCTCAGCAGCCGGTTGCCGGTGAGGCGGGCGGTGACCGGGGCGGGCCGGGCCGGGCGTGGCGTGCGGGGCTTCGGGGCTGCGGGCAGCGCGGGGCCGGGTTCCGGCGCGGATCGCGGCGCGGGTTTCGGCACGGTGGAGAGCGCCGCGAGGACGTGCTCCAGCCAGGCGTGCGCCGAGTCCTCGTAGTCGGGCTCGCAGTCCGTGCGCGGCGCGAGCTGCGAGGCGCCCAGTTCGCCGAGGCGTTGGTCGAGGCGGCGGCCGTGCCCGCAGAAGTCGTCGTAGGAGGAGTCGCCGAGGGCGAGGACGGCGTAGCGGCGGCCCTCCAGGCGCGGGACGTCGGGTGCGGCGAGCGTCTCCCAGAGCCCGGCGCCGTTGTCCGGCGCGTCGCCGTCGCCGAAGGTGCTGGTGATCAGCAGCAGATCGGCGCCGGCCGGCAGCGCGCCGAGGTCGGCCTGGTCCATGCCGACGAGGGACACGGCGTGCCCGGCGTCGGTGAGCCGCCGCTCGGTGACGCCCGCGAAGTCCTCGGCGTTCCCGGTCTGCGACGCCCACAGGACGACGATCTGCTGACGGGGCGACGCCGCGGCCGGCTCGGGCGCACGCGAGTACATCCCGGCGAGCACCCCGTTCACCCACAGCGCGTGCTCGGCGCCGAACGGCGCCGACGGCGGCAGCACCGGCACGCCCGGTGTCCCGGACGGGATGCCCGCGAGGAAGCCGACCAGATACTGCCGCTCCTGCGCGGAGAGCACCGGAGGCGGCGCGGTCTCCAGGCCGAACGGCCCGACGGCGGTGGCCACTTCGGGCCGTGGTGCCTCGGCCGGTGCGGCCGCCGCCACCTTCGTGAGCGACACCGCGCACACCTTGAACTCGGGCTGGAACGACAGCGGGTCGACGGCGTCGTTCGTGACGGCGTTGACGCTCAGGTACTCGCCGAACAGGTCGTTCCAGTGGAACGGTGCGAAGCAGCACCCCTGCCGCACCCGGTCGGTGACGACCGCGGGCAGCACCGCCCGGCCGCGCCGCGACGCGACCTCCACCGAGTCACCGTCCCGGACCTCCAGCAACTCGGCGTCGAGCGGGTGCAGTTCGACGAAAGGACCCGGATCGAGCTTGTTGAGCTTCGCCACCTTCGCCGTCTTGGTGAGCGTGTGCCACTGGTGCTGCACCCGCCCGGTGTTCAGTGTGAACGGGTAGTCGTCGTCCGGCATCTCCGCCGCCGGTATGTGGGGCCGGGCGTGGAAGACGGCGCGTCCGCTCGCCGTCGGGAACGTCGGCACACCGTCCTCGCCGACATAGCGGATCGGATTGCGTGCGGGTCCCTCCGCGTGCGCGGCGGGCCACTGCACGGGCGTCGCGCGCAGCCGCTCGTAGCTCGCCCCGCGCAGGTCCCAGCCCGTCACGGGATTCCAGGCCCGCTTGATCTCCTCGAAGATCTCCTCGGCGCTCGTGTACGAGAACCCGTCCGCGTACCCCATCTCCCGGGCGACGGCCGCGATCAGCTCCCAGTCCGCCCGCGCCTCGCCGGGCGGATCGACCGCGGGCCGGGCGAGCGTGAGGCTGCGCTCGCTGTTGATGAGGACGCCCTCGGTCTCCGTCCACAGCGCGCCGGGCAGCACCACGTCGGCGTACGCGTTCGTCTCCGTCTCGGCGAACACGTCCTGGGCGACGACGAACTCGGCGGTCTCCAGGCCCTCGATGACCGTGCGGCGATTGGCGACCGACGCCACCGGGTTGGTGCAGATGATCCAGCACGCCTTGATGTCGCCGTCGGCCATCTTCCGGAACATCTCCACGGTGCCACGGCCGACGCCGTCGGCGCGCAGGGTGCCCCGGTCGAGCTGCCACAGGTCCTCGACGAACTCCCGCTCCGCGTCGACGAGCACGGACCGCTGGCCCGGCAACCCCGGCCCCATGTAGCCCATTTCGCGGCCGCCCATGGCGTTGGGCTGCCCGGTCAGCGAGAACGGTCCGCTGCCCGGACGGCAGATCGCGCCGGTCGCCAGATGGAGGTTGATCAGCGCGTTGGTGTTCCAGGTGCCGTGCGTGGACTGGTTGAGCCCCATCGTCCAGCAGCTCGTCCACTCGCCCGCCTCGCCGATCAGCCGGGCCGCCGTGCGCAGGTCGTCCTCGGCGAGCCCGGTCGCCTCGGCGACGGCGGCGGGGGAGTAGTCGGCGAGGAACGGCACCAGCTCCTCCCAGCCCTCGGTGTGCCGGGCGATGAAGTCCGGATCCGTGTGGCCGTTCTCGTACAGCAGGTGGAGCAGGCCGTTGAGCAGCGCCAGATCCGTGCCCGGCCGGACCTGGAGGAAGAGGTCGGCCTTCGCGGCGGTCGCGGTGCGCCGCGGATCGACGACGATCAGCTTCGCGCCCGCCTTCACCCGCTCCATCATCCGCAGGAACAGGACCGGGTGACAGTCGGCGGTGTTGGAGCCGATGACGAGGAAGACGTCCGCCCGGTCGAGATCGTCGTACGAACCCGGCGGCCCGTCCGCGCCGAGCGACAGCTTGTAGCCGGTGCCCGCGCTGGCCATGCACAGCCGGGAGTTGGACTCGATCTGGTTCGTGCGCACGAAGCCCTTGGCGAGCTTGTTCGCCAAGTACTGCGCCTCCAGGCTCATTTGGCCCGACACGTAGAAGGCCAGCGCGTCGGGGCCGTGCGCGTCGACGATGCCCCGCAGCCGCCGCGCCGTCTCCCGCACCGCCGCGTCCACGGCGGCGGGCTCCGGCGCCGCGTCGCGCGCGGGGCGCACCAGCGCCGTCGTGAGGCGGCCGGGGGCGGCGAGCAGATCGGCGGTGGTCGCGCCCTTCGTGCACAGCCGCCCGCGGTTCGCGGGGTGCTCCTTGTCGCCGGACGCCTTCAGGACCGTACGGCGGCCGTCCGGGCCGCTCCCGATGTCGAGGACGAGACCGCAGCCCACACCACAGTACGAGCACACCGTCCGCACCTGCTCCGCACTGCTCTCCCGCGAGTCCGGCGCGGCCACAGGCACCCCGCCCCTTCATGATCGTTCCGCGCCGATCCGCTCGGCCGTCCGGTTCCGACCGTACGAAGGGTCCGTTACGCGGCTGTCTCCGCTGCCCGCCGACAGGGGTTACGTGGGACGCACAGGCGGGACGGGCGCACCGTGAGAGGCGGCCGGTCAGCCCGCCGAGCCGAGGCCGGCCACCGCGTCCCCGGCCGCCTTCCGGGCGCCCTTGATCACGGTGTCGTTCGCCGGTGCGCCCTTGGACTCGAAGTCGCTGCCGTTGTAGGTGACGGTCACCAGCACGTTGCCCTTGCGGACCGTCACCACCGACTCGCGGGTGTCCTGCTTGTCCTTCGTGGTGAGCGCGCTCGTGACCCGCGCCTCGTCCCCGAGACCCTTGAGCGGACTGGCCTTCGCGTCGCTGTTGTCCTTGTACGCCTGCTGCGCCAGCGCGTCGGAGCCCTTCACCTCGAAGGACACGTCGAGCCAGCGGTAGTCGTAGCCCTTCAGCGCGCTCCAGGAGCAGCCGCGGCGAACCGATTCGTCCGTGGCCGCCAGCTCCTTGCCCGCCGTCTTCGCCCCCGGCACCAGCGAGGAGACCGTCTTGGCGTCGACGGTGCCGCAGGGCTCGGGCGGCTTCGCGTACGACTTGGCCGCCACGCTCGCACTGGGACTCGAAGGCGCCGACGACGTCTGCGGCGCCGCGTCGTGCGTGTCCTTGGCCGCGGGCTCGGACATCGGACCGCTGGACCAGGCCCAGCCGACACAGGCGAGGACGCCGACGGGCAGCAGCCGGACGGCCAGGGTGACCGGGAGCGGGAGAGAACGCACGGTGTACGTCCCTTACGTCGGAGGCGGGGTGGGGGAAGCCAGTCTCACACGGGTTGCTGTGCGACCGATACCGCTACTTCTGTCACCTGGGCATCACGCTCGGGCATCGTCCCGGCGTACGGCCGTCACCAGCCACACCCCCGCGCGCGTGCGCACCCCGCGCGGCGTCGCGTACGGACGGAGCGTGTCCTCCAGCACGGCGCGCGTCGCGGCGGACACGCGGCGCGCGGGCGCGCGTGACAGCAGGAAGTCGACCGCGTCGGCGGGCGAATCACCCCAGTGGGTGTGGACGTCCACCGGATTGACCGCGATGCCGGTGAAGGAGCGGTGCAGCGCCGCGTGGATCCGGTAGGGCTCGGACAGCGAGGCCATCGCCGTGTGCGCGGCATGAGCGTCGTGGGCGTCGGGGTCCTGCGCCGCCGGGCCCTCGCTGCCCTCCGCGAGGCGCCGGGCGAACAGGGCGAGTGCCGTCGCCTCCTCGGAGTCCGGGCCGGGCCGGCGCGGGCAGACGAAGACGAGCCGGCCGCCCTCGCGCAGCGCCCGCGCCACGTTCGCGAACGCCGTCGGCCCGTCCTCGAAGAACATCACCCCGCCCCGGCTGATCGCCACATCGAAGCCGCCCGGCGGGAACGGGTGCGCCTGCACGTCCCCCAGCTCGTACGACGCGCCCGGCACCCCCTCCTCCGCGGTGCGGGCCCGCGCCCGGTCCACCAGCGGGGCGGAGATGTCCACGCCGACCGCGTGCCCCGGCGCCGCGAGCCGGGCCGCTGCGCGGGTCGTCGCGCCCGCGCCGCACCCGATGTCGAGGACCCGGTCGCCCGGACCGATCGCGGCGGCGGCGAACAGGGCCGCGTCGGCCTCGCCGAGCAGCGCGTCGAACCGCCGGTGCTGGGCGGCCCAGTGCCGGCCGAGCGGACCGTTCCAGGCATGGGCCTGCCGGTGATTGACGGTGAGGGTCATCGGGTCTCCAGGTGGTCGACGAGGGCGGCGGGCAGCGCGGACTCGATCCGGTCCACGGCGGCGAACGCCCCGTACGCGACCAGGTGCACCAGGCAGTGATCGGTGTACGGCGGCACCCGCCAGGCCGCGACGTCCGCGTCCGTGATCCGGTACGGCGCCAGCGCGGCGAGCAGCGCGAGGCGCGCGCCGGGCCGTTTCTCGCGGTCGGGCAGCTCGGGCCACACGGCGGGCGGATGCGAGCCGTCCCAGCGCGCGACCGTCTGCTGTACGAGGCCGAGGTCGGCGTCGTCGAGCAGCCCGGCGCCCTTCGTGGCGGCCGTGCGCAGCGCCGCGTAGGCGGGCCCGACCGGGCTGCCGGCCGCCCAGCCGGGACCGGGCTCCAGCGCGTCGAGCAGTGGCAGCGACGCCCCCGGCGTGTGCGCGGCCCGCACCGCCCCGGAGACGCCCCGGCCCACGAGGGCGCGGACCGGCTGCCAGCGCTGGGCGCCCGCGGGCAGCAGGTTCTCGGTGAGCAGGGCCGACACGATCCGGTTGACGAAGTGGAAGGTGAGCGCGGTGCCGAGCTGCGCGGCGAGCTCCGCGCGCGGGAACGGCGGCGGCGCGAGGCCGGGCGCGCCGGGGACCCGGGTCTCCCGGCCCCACCGCAGGATCCGCGCCGCCCGCTCGTCCCGCGGATTCGTGCCGCGGGCCACCGACTCGCCGAGCGCCGGGTCGCCGTGCGCGTGCAGCAGCACGGCGTGCGCGTCGACACAGAACGGGCACTTGTTCGCCTGCGACACCCCGGCCGCGACCAGTTCCCGGTCGGCGCGCGAACCACTGCCCGCGATCAGCGACTCGCGCAGCAACGACCAGGTGGGCGCGAGCAGTTCGGGCGCCGAGGCGAGGACGATCAGGGTGGCGGGCTTCGGGATGCCGAAGTCGGTGCCGGCCTGCGCGTAGACGGCGGCCGCGGTGCCGGTGGCGGACTTGGGGGAGGGCGGTTCGGTGTAGCGGTAGGGACCGGACATGAGGACTCCCGGAGGGTTCGGCTCGGCTGCTGCGAACGCGTCCCAGGCTCGCCCCGTGCCCCGGCCCCGGTCGTCGTACGGCGGAGCCCAACGCCGCCTACTCCCCGGGGAGTAGGCGGACCGCCGCTCCCGTCCTCGCGGTGGACGCCGATGTCGGTGGCGGCCTCTAGCCTCGGAACGAGCGGGGGACACGAGCGGGACCAGGGACGGACGAGGGGGATCCGGATGCGGATGTACGCGGCCGACGCGGCACTGGCCGTCGTCATCGGCACGGTGGTGATCCTCGGGGCGGCGCTCGGCGACGGCGCGACCCCGGCCGGGTACGCGCTGACGGCGGCGGCCGCCGCGACCCTGGCCGCCCATCGGCACGCGCCCCGCACCGTGCTGCTCGTGTCGACGGCCCTGACCGCGGCCCACGTCGTGACCGCGCACCCCGGGCCGCTCGCCGCGCTGCCGGTGATCGCTGCCGTGCACACCGCGTCCCGCGCGGGGCACCGGGGGCTCGGCGCGGGCTTCGCCGCAGGGTTCCTCGCCGTGTACGCCACCCAGGACGCCCTGGCCGCCGACGGCGCCACCGGCCGGGCCATGCTGCTCGCCGGCTGGTTCCTGTGCGCGGTCGTCACCGGCCTCGCCGACAAGAACTGGCAGGCGTACCTCCACCAGACCGAACAGCGCGCACTGGAGGCCGAGCGCACCCGCGAGGAGGCGGCCCTGCGCCGCGCCGGGGAGGAACGGCTGCGTATCGCACGGGAGTTGCACGACTCCCTCACCCACAGCATCTCCATCGTCAAGCTCCAGGCCGGGGTCGCGGTGCACCTGGCCCGCAAGCGCGGCGAGGAGATACCGGCCGCGCTGCTCGCCATCCAGGAGGCCAGCGGCGAGGCGATGCGCGAACTGCGGGCGACGCTCGACGTGCTGCGCACCGACGAGCCCACCGGCACCCCCGCGCTGCTCGTGGAGCGCGCCCGCTCGGCCGGGATCCCCGTCACACTCACCGTCACCGGCCGCGAGCGCGCCCTGCCGCCGCAGCTCGACCGCACGGTCTACCGCCTCGTGCAGGAAGCCCTGACGAACGTGGCACGGCACGCGGGCGGCGCGGCCCGCACCGACGTCCGGCTGGCCTACGGGGAGACCGAGGTGACCGTTCACGTGACCGACGAGGGCACGGCGGATCCGGCCCGCCCGGCCGCCGAGGGCACCGGCCTGACCGGCATGCGGGAGCGCGTCACGGCGAGCGGCGGCACGCTGACGGCGGGGCCGCGCGCCGGGGGAGGGTTCGAGATACGCGCGGCGCTGCCGATGGATCCGGCCGGCGCCGACGGCCCGGCCCCGGAGAGCCCCGGCGGCGCCGTTCCAGACCGCACACCGCTGGCGGCCGCCCCGTGACCGACCCCGTGAGCGCCTCCGTGACCGACGCCGCGCCGCACCGCCCGGCCGCCTCCGTCGTACGGGTCGCCCTCGTCGACGACCAGGCGCTGATGCGGGCCGGATTCCGGGCACTCCTGGAGGCCGAGGACGGGATCGAGGTCGTCGGGGAGGCCGGGGACGCCGCGGCCGGGGTCGCGCTCGTGCGGGAGACCGTGCCGGACGTCGTGCTCATGGACGTCCAGATGCCCGGCGAGAGCGGGATCGGCGCGACACGGCGGATCGCCGCCGACCCCGGACTGGCCGCCGTGCGCGTCGTCATGCTCACCAACTACGCCTTCGACGAGTACGTCTTCGAGGCGCTGCGCGCGGGAGCGTCCGGCTTTCTGCTCAAGGACAGCGAGCCCGACGACCTGCTCGCCGGGATCGCGGTCGTGGCCCGCGGCGACGCCCTGCTGTCGCCGTCCGTCACCCGCCGTCTCATCGGCGAGTTCGTCGCACGGCCGCCGGACCGCGCGACGGCCCCCGGTCTCGAACGCCTCACGCCGCGCGAGTGCGAGGTCACGGCGCTCGCGGCCCGGGGCCTGACCAACGAGGAGATCGCCGCGCACATGGTGATCAGCCCGTTCACCGCCAAGACGCACATCAGCCGCGCCATGACCAAGCTGGGCGCCCGCGACCGGGCCCAACTCGTCGTGTTCGCCTACGAATCGGGCCTGGTGACCGCGCGCGCCCGGAGCGCCGGGGAGCCTAGGATCGGCGCATGACGATCAGGGGGAGGGCGGCGCTCACGCGCGCCGCGGGGTTCACCGCCGTCGCGCTGCTCGTGGCGGGATGCGGAACACAGACGTCCGGCGCCGGAGCGCGCGCCGAACCGTCGAGCAGCGGCACGGGCCTCGGCCGGGTGCACCTCGACACGCTCGACCCCAGCGCGCCGCAGTACGGCAAGCTCCAGACCGCGCCGCCCACCACCGCCGCGCCGACCGGCCCCTGTCCCGACTCCGGTGTGCGCGTCACGGCGGGTGTGGCCGAGGCCGCCATGGGGCTGCGGGCCCTTCGGCTCACCCTCACCAACTGCGGCACGGGCACGGTCGCCCTCTCCGGGTATCCGCGGCTGCGGCTGGCCGAGTCCGACGGCACCCCGGTCGAGGGCGTCCGCATCCTCCAGGGCACCGAACAGATCACCACGGGGGTGAAGGACCCCTGCCCGCACCGCCTCACCCTGCGCCACGGCGAGAGCGCGGCCACCGTCCTCGCCTGGCGCAACACCTACACCGACACCACGCACCCGCCCGTCACCGTCGACCGCGTGACGGTCGCCCCGGGCATCGGCGGCGGCGTCCGGACCGTCACCCCCGACCCGCCGCTCGACCTCGGCAGCACCGGACGACTCGGCACGACGGCCTGGCACGAGCGCTGAGACCCGCCCGCTAGGATCCGCACGAAGGATGCTGAGAAGGCGGACGTCTGGTCCGCCGCGGTGGTTGGGGATCGACGTGGTGGCTGGTCGTGTGGTGCGCTTCGACGGAGCGCGGGGTTACGGATTCATCGCGCCGGACGACGGCGGCGAGGACGTCTTCCTGCACGTGAACGACCTCCTCATCCCCGAGTCCTATCTGCGCACCGGGCTGAAGGTCGAGTTCGACATCGAGGAGGGCGACCGCGGCCCGAAGGCGTCCTCGGTCCAGCTCGCCGAGGGCGCGTCCGCGCCGGTGGCGGGCGGCCGGCACGGCGCGGCCGACGGCGACGACGTGCTCTGCGACGTGCTGCGCGTCGACGAGTTCACGGGCGAGGTCACCGAACTGCTGCTGCGCGCCGCGCCCTCCCTGACGGGCGAGCAGATCCTGGCGATCCGCCGCGAGCTGGTGCAGAGCGGACGCAAGCACGGCTGGGTGGACAGCTGACCCGCCGCACCCGCTGAGACGCCCGGGCCCGGGCCGAGTCGATGGACTCGGCCCGGGCCCTGTCCGTTCTCGGCCTTCTTCGCCCTTGATGTCGGGCCCAGCCATTCAATCTTCACAGAAAGCGGTCCGGCATCCGGACAACCCTCTTGTCCTGCGGACTGTATGCGAAATACGTTCTGCGGTATTCCTTGATCGCCCACAGGTTTCCCGTGCTCACCCATGGATTCCTGCGGATCCTCTTCCCTGGCGGAGGTATGCCCTCGTGCGCCGAACAGCGGTTGCCTGCACGGCAGTTGCCCTGGTGATGTCCCTGACGGCGGGCTGCGGCTCCCTGCAGTCCTCGGCCACCGAGGTCGGCGGGGAGCGCATGACCGACGACCGCCCCGTACGCGACGGCGGCACCCTCACGGTCGCCCTCAACGCGGACCCCGACAAGCTGGACCCGACCCTCGCCCAGACCCTCGTGGGCCGCACCGTCTTCGCCGGCATGTGCGAGAAGCTCTACGACACCGACGCCGACGGCGAGATCGTCCCGCAGCTCGCCACGGCCGAGCCGAAGGTCTCCGCCGACGGCCGCACCGTCACCTTCGACGTCCGCAAGGACGCCACGTTCAGCGACGGCACCGAGCTGGACGCCGACGCCGTCGTCACCTCGCTGCTGCGCCACCGCGACCTCGCGGGCTCCGCGCGCGCCACCGAACTCGCGCCGCTGAAGTCGGCGAAGGCCACGGGCGCGTACAGCGTGAAGCTCACCCTCAAGCAGGCGTACGTACCGCTGACCGCCGTCCTCGCCGACCGCGCCGGCATGGTGATGTCACCGGCCGCGCTCAAGAAGTACGGCAAGAACTTCACCAACCACCCGTCCTGCGTGGGCCCGTTCAGGTTCGCGGAGCGCGTCGGCGGCGACCGCATCGTCCTGACCAAGGACGCGCACTACTACGACGCCGACGCCGTCCACCTCGACAAGGTGATCTACAAGCCGATCCCCGACGGCAGCGTCCGCCTCGCCAACCTGCGCTCCGGTGACGTCCAGGCCGGCGACCAGATGGGGCCCGTCGACGTGAAGAGCGCACTGACCGACGAGAAGCTCCAGCTGTTCAACTCGCCCTCGCTCGGCTACCAGGGCATCGGCATCAACGTCGGCAACGTCAAGGGCCTCGGCGCGAAGCCCGGCACGATCGACAGCCCGCTCGCGAGCGACGTCCGCGTCCGCGAAGCCTTCGACCTGGCCATCGACCGCGACCTCATCAACAAGGTCGTCTTCCAGGGCATGTACGAGCCCGCCTGCGGGCCCGTCTCCCCGGAGTCCGCCATCGCGCCCGGCGTGCGCGCGTCGCAGTGCCCGAAGCGCGATGTGGCCGCCGCCAGGAAACTGCTGAAGCAGGCGGGCGTGAAGACGCCGGTGCGCATCGAGCTGAAGACCTCCACCACCCCCGAGTGGAGCCGCATCGGCCAGGTCGTCCAGGCCATGGCCAAGGACGCCGGCTTCGCCGTCACCCTGCGGCCCACCGAGTACGCCACGATGCTGGAGGAGACCGACGCGGGCCAGTACCAGGCCTTCAACAGCGGCTGGTCCGGACGGCTCGACCCCGACGGCAACATCGCCAGCTTCCTGCAGACCCGGGGCGCCATGAACGCCTACGGCTACGGCGACCCGAAGGTCGACGCCCTCATCGCACGCGGCCGCACCGAGTCCGACACCGGCGAACGGAACGAGATCTACGCCGAGTTGACCCGCCGGGTGAACGCCGCGCACGCCCTCATCTACCTCTACCGCCAGAAGAACTACGTCGTCGCAGGGAAGGACGTCGCCGGCCTCCACGTCTACGGCGACGGCCTGATCCGCGTGAAGGACGCGGGGTACGCCAAGTGACGACCGCCCAACTGACCGCAAAGCGCCCGGGGCTGCTCACCGGCCACCCGATGGCCAAGTACGTCCTGACCCGCGTCCGGCAGTCCCTCATCACCCTCTTCCTCGTCTCGATCGTCGTCTTCGCCGGCATCCGCGCCCTGCCCGGCGACCCGGCGCTCGCCCTCGCCGGAGAGGAGCGCAGCCCCGAGGCGCTCGCCGCGATCCGCAGCGAGTACGGGCTCGACGACAACATCGTGATCCAGTACGGGCGTTTCATCGGCCACGCGCTCCAGGGCGACCTCGGCACCTCCTCGCGCACCGGCCTGCCGGTCGCCGACGCCATCGGCGCAGCCCTCCCCGTCACCCTCGAACTCGCCGCCCTCGCCCTGCTGCTGGCGATCGTCCTCGGGATCGGCGCCGGGGTCGTCGCCGCCGTGCGACGCGGAAAGCCCGCCGAGTGGATCGCCAACGGCCTCGCCCTGCTGGGCCTTTCGATCCCGACGTTCTGGCTCGGCATCGTCCTGGTGCTCGCCTTCGCCATCGCCGTCCCCGTCTTCGCGGCCTCCGGCTACGTCCCCTTCGGCACCGACCCCGTCGACAACCTGCGGCGCATGGTGCTGCCCGCGATCGTGCTCGGCTCCGGACTCGCCGCCGTCGTCATGCGGCAGACCCGCGCCGCCATGCTCGACTCGCTCTCCGCCGACTACGTCCGCACGGCACGCGCCAAGGGACTCTCCCGCCGGGAGGTCGTCGGCGGCCACGCGCTGCGCAACTCCCTCGTCACCGTCGTGACCGTACTCGGCCTGCAACTCGGCCACCTGATCTCCGGAGCGGTCGTCACGGAGCAGATCTTCGTCCTCCCCGGCTTCGGCAAACTCACCATCGACGCCGTCTTCACCCGTGACTACGCGACCCTCCAGGGCGTCGTCCTCGTCACCTCGTTCGCGTACATCTTCATCAACCTGCTGGTCGACGTGGCGTACTCGGTCATCGACCCGCGCATCCGGCTCGGAGGTGCCCGGTGACCACGCTGGCTCTCACAGGACTACGCGCCCGGGCCACCGGGAACGCCAGGCTGCGCGCCCTGCGCGGCAACAAGCTGGCCATGACCGGCGCCGTCATCGCGCTGATCTTCGTACTCGCCGCACTGCTCGCCCCGCTCGTCGCCCCCTACGACCCGGCGCGGCCCGACTTCGACAACGTGCTCGCCGCGCCCAGCTGGGCCCACTGGCTGGGCACCGACGACCTCGGCCGCGACCAGTTCTCCCGCGTCGTCTACGGGGCCCGGGCCTCGATGCAGGTCGGCGTGCTCGCCGTCGTCCTCGCCTTCCTCGTCGGCGTCCCCCTCGGCCTGCTCGCCGGCTACTACGGAAAGATCGCGGACAGCGTCGTGTCCCGGGTCACCGACACGATGCTCGCCTTCCCGTTCCTGGTCCTCGCCGTCGGCCTCGCCGCGGTCCTCGGCCCGTCGCTCACCAACGCGACGATCGCGATCGGCATCTCCCAGATCCCGGCCGTCATCCGCATCACCCGCGCCGAGACGCTCCGCCTCAAGCACGTCGACTACGTGGCCGCGGCCGTCGCCAACGGAGGCGGCGACGGCACCGTGCTCTTCCGGCACATCCTGCCCAACGCGACCTCCGCGCTCACCGTGCAGGCCACCGTCGGCATCCCCGCCGCCATCATCGGCGAGGCCCTGCTCAGCTTCCTCGGCCTCGGCGTGCAGCCGCCCGAGCCCTCCCTCGGCGTGATGCTCTCCTCCGCCCAGTCCTTCCTCGCGCCCGCGCCCTGGCTCGCGGTGTTCCCCGGCCTCGCGGTGGTCGCCGCGACCCTGGCGTTCAACCTGCTCGGCGACGGCCTGCGCGACGTCCTCGACCCCCGTGGAGCCACCCGATGAGCGCCATCGACACCCGTGAGCCGGTGCTGAGCGTGCGGGACCTGTCGGTCTCGTTCGGAAACGGCCGGCCCGGCACCCGCACCGTGCACGCCGTCGACCACCTCTCCTACGACCTGCACGCCGGTGAGGTCCTCGCCGTCGTCGGCGAATCGGGCTGCGGCAAGTCCGTCACCTCGATGGCCGTCATGGGACTGCTGCCGCCCACCGCGCACATCACCGGCTCCATCCGGCTCGGCGAGCGGGAGCTGGCGGGCGCCGACGACAAGGCGTACGGGAGGATCCGCGGCAAGGACATCGCGATGATCTTCCAGGAGCCGATGACGTCCCTGAACCCGGTGCTCACCGTCGGACGGCAGATCGGCGAAGTGCTCCGCCGCCACCAGGGGCTGAGCAAGAAGGAGGCACGCGCGCGGGCCGTGGAACTCCTCACCCTCGTCGGCATCCCGGCACCGGCCCAGCGCGTCGACGAATACCCGCACCAGCTCTCCGGCGGGATGCGCCAGCGCGTGATGATCGCCATCGCGGTCGCCTGCGACCCGACCGTCCTCATCGCCGACGAGCCGACCACCGCCCTCGACGTGACCGTCCAGGCGGGCATCCTCGAAGTCCTCCAGTCGCTGCGCGAACGGCTCGGCACCGCCATCGTCCTCATCACCCACGACCTCGGCGTCGTCGCCGACATCGCCGACCGGGTCCTCGTCATGTACGCGGGCCGCCCCGTCGAACAGGCGCCGGTCGACGAACTGTTCGCGGCGCCCCGGCACCCGTACACCCGCGGTCTGCTCTCCGCCGTGCTGCGCCCCGGCACCCCGAAGGAGCGGCTGCCCGAGATCCCCGGCCTGGTGCCGAGCCTCGACGCGCAGCCCGACGCCTGCACCTTCGCGCCGCGCTGCGCCCGCGCCGACGACACCTGCACGGGGGCGCGCCCCGGCTTCAAGGCCGTCAGCGCCGAAGCGGGCGCCGACGCCGCGCACCGCGCCGCCTGCTGGCACCCGCACACCCTCCAGGAGACCGCCTCATGAGCACCGCTCCCGTGCTGGAACTCGCCGGCCTCGAACGCCACTTCGCAGGCGCGGGCGGCACCGTGCGCGCCGCCGACGGCGTCACCCTCACCGTCGGGCGCGGCGAGGTCGTCGGCCTCGTCGGCGAGTCCGGCAGCGGCAAGTCGACCGTGGGCCGCTGCGCCGTCCGCCTCGACGAGCCCACCGGCGGCACCGTCCGCATCAACGGCACCGACGTCACGACCCTCTCGCGGCGCGCCCTGCGCCCCCTGCGTAAGGACTTCCACCTGGTCTTCCAGGACCCGTCCTCCTCGCTCGACCCGCGGATGACCGTCGGCGAGATCGTCGCCGAACCGCTGCGCCTGCACGGCATCGCCAAGAACAAAGAGGCCGCCCACGCGCGCGTACGCGAACTTCTCGCCCAGGTGGGACTGCGGCCCGAGCACGCCGACCGGCACCCGCACGAGCTCTCCGGCGGTCAGCGGCAGCGCATCTCCATCGCCCGCGCCCTGTCCGTCGACCCCGATCTGCTGGTCGCCGACGAACCGACCTCCGCGCTCGACGTCTCCGTGCAGGCCTCCGTCCTCAACCTGCTGGCCGACCTCCAGCGCGACCGCGGTTTCGGCTGCCTGTTCATCACGCACGACCTGGCGGCCGTCGAGTACCTGGCCGACCGGATCGCCGTCATGTACCTGGGCCAGATCGTCGAACAGGCCCCCACGCGCGAGCTGTTCGCCGACCCCAAGCACCCCTACACGCAGGCACTGCTCTCGGCCGCGCCGGTCCCGGACCCGGTCACCCAGCGCACCCGGGAACGCATCGTCCTCAGCGGCGAACTGCCCAGCCCGCTCGCCCCGCCGCCCGGCTGCCGCTTCCACACCCGCTGCCCGCTCGCCGTGGACCGCTGCCGCACCGAGGTACCGGCCCTGCGCACCCTGGACGGCGGCCGAGAGGTCTCCTGCCACCTCGTCGCCGACGACGGGACAGCGCCGGACGCGGCCTCTCGTACGATCCCGAACACCCGCACCGCCACCCGCTAGGAGCCTTCTTGTTCACCACCCGGCCGACCCTCCAGGGCACCTTCGGCATGGTGTCCTCCACGCACTACCTCGCCTCCCAGTCCGCGATGGCGGTCCTGGAGAGCGGCGGCAACGCCTATGACGCGGCCGTCGCCGCGGGCTTCGTGCTGCACGTCGTCGAGCCGCACCTGAACGGCCCGGCCGGCGAGGTGCCGATGATCATCGCCCCGGAGGGCGGCGAGGTCCGCGTGCTGTGCGGTCAGGGCGTGGCCCCGGCCGGAGCCACCGTCGCGCACTACAAGGCGCTCGGGCTCGACCTGGTCCCGGGCACCGGCCCGCTCGCCGCCGCCGTGCCCGGCGCCTTCGACGCCTGGATGCTGCTCCTGAAGGACCACGGCACCAAGTCCCTCGCCGACGTCCTCGCATACGCCGTCGGCTACGCGGAGGACGGCCACGCCCCCGTCGAGCGCGTCGGCCAGACCGTCGAGACCGTGCGCGAGCTCTTCGCGACCGAGTGGCCGTCGTCCGCCGAGATCTACCTCGTCGACGGCAAGGCCCCGCAGCCCGGCGAACTCCTGCGCAACCGGCAGCTCGCCGCCACCTGGAAGCGGCTCATCGCCGAGGCCGAGGCGGCGGGCGGCACCGATCGCGGCGCGCAGATAGACGAGGCCCGCCGCATCTGGCGCGAGGGCTTCATCGCCGAGGCGCTGGTCCGCCAGTCGCAGCGGCCGACCATGGACACCAGCGGCGAGCGCCACTCAGGCACGCTGACCCTGGCGGACCTGGCCTTCTGGGAGGCGACCTACGAGGCCCCGGCCACCTACGACTGGAACGGCTGGACCCTGTGCAAGGCCGGCGGCTGGAGCCAGGGCCCCGCCTTCCTCCAGCAGCTCGCCCTGCTCCCGCCGGAACTGCCCGCCCACGGGTCGGCCGACTACGTCCACCTGCTCATCGAGGGCTGCAAGCTGGCCATGGCCGACCGGGAGGCCTGGTACGGGGACGCCGAGCAGGTTCCCGTGGACGCGCTCCTCTCCGACGAGTACAACGCGGCCCGCCGCTCCCTGATCGACCCCGAGAAGGCCTCGCACGACCTGCGTCCCGGCAGCCCCCTGGGCACCGGGCCCCGGCTGAGCGCGCACGCCCACGCGGTCGCCTCCGGCGAGGAGGGCTTCGACGCGATGGGCATCGCGGGAGCGGGCGCCGGCGAGCCGACCGTGGCCAAGGACGGCGGCACCCGCGGCGACACCTGCCACCTGGACATCGTCGACCGCTGGGGCAACATGGTCGCCGCCACCCCCTCCGGCGGCTGGCTCCAGTCCAACCCGGTCGTGCCCGAACTCGGCTTCCCGCTCGGTACGCGGCTCCAGATGGCCTGGCTCGACGAGGGGCTGCCCAACTCGCTCACCCCCGGCCGCCGCCCCCGCACCACGCTCACCCCGTCCCTCGCCCTGAAGGACGGGATCCCCGTCATGGCCTTCGGCACCCCCGGCGGCGACCAGCAGGACCAGTGGCAGGTGCACTTCTTCCTGGCCGTGGCGCTGGGCGGAGAGGTCCGCGGCGGACTCGACCTGCAAGGTGCCATCGACGCCCCGAACTGGCACAACGACTCCTTCCCCGGCTCCTTCTTCCCGCGCGGCATGCGCCCGGGATCGGTCACCGTGGAGTCGCGCATGGCCGAGGACGTCATCGCCGAGCTGCGCCGCCGCGGCCACGACGTGACCGTCGGCGACGCCTGGTCCGAGGGCCGCCTGTGCGCCGTCGCCCGCGACCCGCGCACCGGCGTCCTGCTCGCGGCGGCGAACCCGCGCGGGATGCAGGGATACGCCGTGGGCCGCTGACCTGCGGTGACCGCGACCCGAGGGGTGGAACCGCCGATTTCACGGTGGGTCCACCCCTCGTTCATCTCCTCGGTACGCGTTGTCAGCGGGGCGTGTTCTCATGGAGGCATGATCGAAACAACGACGGAAAGCATCGACGACTTTCTGACCAGCAAGGTCACCGACCAGCTCCTGAGCGACGTGGAGCGGACCGTCCGCGCCGCGGCCGCCGCCGAGATCACCCCGCGCTTCCGGCAGCTCGCCTCCCACGAGATCGAGGAGAAGAGCGCCCCGCACGACCTCGTGACCGTCGCCGACAAGCGGGCCGAGGAATACCTCACACGCGAGCTGCCCGCCCTGCTCCCCGGCTCGGTCGTCGTCGGCGAGGAGGCCGTCGCCGCCGACCCCGCGCGCTACGAGGAGATACGCGGCACGGCCCCCGTCTGGATCGTCGACCCGGTCGACGGCACCCGCCAGTTCGTCCACGGCGACCCCGGCTTCTGCACCCTCGTCGCCCTCGCGCTCGACGGCGTCGTGCTCGCCTCCTGGACCTGGGCGCCCGCGCTCGACGAGTTCGCCGTGGCCGTCCGCGGCCGGGGCGCCCGGCTCAACGGCCGGACGCTGCGCGCCGGTTCACCCGAGACGGGCCGGGACCTCCGGATCGCCACCTCGCACCCCGACTACACCACCGACGAGCAGAAGCGGGCCCTGCTCGGCCTGCGCACAGACGGCATCGCCCCGCGCCCCTGCGGCTCGGCGGGCCTGGAGTACCTGGCCGTCGCCCGCGGCGCCCTCGACGCGCTCGCCTTCAGCTGGGAACTGGCCTGGGACCACGCGGCCGGACTCCTCCTGGTCGAGGAGGCGGGCGGCACCCACCTCACCCGCGACGGCGCCCCGTTCCGGATCACCGGGGGGAACGCGCTGCCGTTCACGGCGGCCCGGGACGCGGCCACCGCGGAGCGGGTCAGGGGACTGCTCGCCGGCCGGGCCTGACCGGCGCGACCCACGGCGCACGCCACCCGCACTCCGGCGTTGTCGGCGGCCCGGCATATCCTGTCCGGGCAGTGGCCATCGGCTGACGAAGGAGTCCGAAGGTGCCGTCGATGCTCGACGCCGTCGTGGTGGGTGCGGGGCCCAACGGGCTGACCGCTGCCGTCGAACTGGCCAGGCGCGGATTTTCCGTGGCCCTCTTCGAGGCCAAGGACACCGTGGGCGGCGGCGCGCGCACCGAGGAGCTGACGCTGCCCGGCTTCCGCCACGACCCGTGCTCCGCCGCCCACCCCCTCGGCATCAACTCCCCGGCGTTCAGGGCGATGCCGCTGGACCGGTACGGCCTGGAGTGGGTGCACGCCGCGCTGCCCATGGCGCACCCGTTCCCCGACGGGACCGCGGCCGTGCTGTCCCGCTCCGTCGCCGAGACCGCCGCCTCGTTCGGGCCGCGCGACGCGGGCGCGTACCGCCGCCTCGTCGAGCCGCTGCTGCCGCGCTGGGACACCCTGGTCCGCGACTTCATGTCGCTGCCGCTCAGCGCGCTGCCGCGCGACCCGGTCACGCTCGCCCGCTTCGGCCTCGTCGGCCTCCCGCCGTCGACCTGGCTGACCCGCCGCTTCCGCGACGACCGGGCCGCCGCCCTCTTCGCGGGCCTCGTCGCACACGTCATCGCCCCGCTCGGCGGCTTCGCCACCTCCGCCATCGGCCTCGTCTTCGCCCTCGCCGCCCACGCGCGCGGCTGGCCGCTCGCCCGGGGCGGCTCCCAGGCGATCTCCGACGCCCTCGCCGGGTACCTGAAGGACCTCGGCGGCGCGATCCACACCGACTACGAGGTGAAGCGGCTCGACGACCTGCCGCCCGCCCGCGCCTACATCTTCGACACCTCGCCCACGGCCCTCGCCCGCATCGCGGGCCTCGGCCGCTACTACGACCGCTTCCGCTACGGCTCCAGCGTCTTCAAGGTCGACTACGCGCTCGACGGCCCGGTGCCGTGGACCGCCGAGCAGGCCCGCACGGCCGGGACCGTCCAGGTGGGCCCGTACCGCCGCGACATCGCCAAGGCGCTGCACGCCGCGTCCCGCGAGGACCGGGCACCCGAGGCGCCGTTCCTCATCACCGTCCAGCCGACCGTCGTCGACCCGACGCGCGCGCCCGAGGGCAAGCACACGTTCTGGGCGTACGGTCATGTGCCCAACGGCTGGGACGGTGACCTGACCGACGCCATCGAGCGTCAACTGGAGCGGTTCGCACCGGGGTTCAGGGACCTCGTGCTCGCCCGCGCCACGGCGGGCCCGCCGGAGCTGGCCGTCCGCAACGCCAACTATGTGGGCGGAGACATCGCAAGCGGCGCCGCCAGCGGACTCCAGCTGCTGCTGCGGCCCAAGCTGTCGCTGTCCCCGTACACGACCCCGCACCCCGCCGTCTTCATCTGCTCGTCCGCGTCCCCGCCGGGCCCCGGAGTGCACGGCATGTCGGGGCACAACGCGGCCAAGGCCGTCTGGCGCAGGCTGCGGGCGACATGAGCGCGCCCGAGGGGCCCCGGCTCGTCCTCGTCCGGGGCGACATCACCGAGCAGGACGTGGACGCCGTGGTGAACGCCGCGAACTCCTCGCTGCTCGGCGGCGGGGGAGTCGACGGCGCCATCCACCGCCGCGGCGGTCCCGAGATCCTCGCCGAGTGCCGTCGGCTCCGCGCGTCCCACTACGGCAAGGGGCTGCCCGTCGGCCGGGCCGTCGCCACCACCGCCGGACGCCTTCCGGCGCGGTACGTCATCCACACCGTCGGGCCGCGCTGGTCGGAGACCGAGGACCGGTCCGGACTGCTCGCGTCCTGTTACCGGGAGTCGCTCAAGGTCGCCGAGCAGCTTCAGGTGCGGAGCGTGGCGTTTCCGGCGATCTCCACGGGGATCTACGGATGGCCGCTGGACGACGGGGCGCGGATCGCGGTGGAGGCCGTTCGGGGGGCTCCGCACGGGAGCGTGCGCGAGGTGCGGTTCGTGGTGTTCGACGAGCGGGCCCGGGACCTGTTCGCGGAGTGTCTGGGCTGACGGAGCCGACTCCACGTACATGTCGGATTTCCGCCAGCCGAGGCGTTCACCATCGGTGATGCTTGAGACATGTCCACCGAACAGGTTCAGGCCGACGCCATGCACACCGACTTCGAGCGGTGCGTGCGAGCTGTGCAGGCCAAGGACACCCGGTTCGACGGGGTGTTCTTCACCGCCGTCAAGACCACCCGCATCTACTGTCGGCCCGGCTGCCCGGTCGTGCCGCCCAAGCCCCGGAACATGGAGTTCCACCCGAGCGCCGCCGCCTGCCAGCAGGCCGGATTCCGGGCCTGCAAGCGGTGCAGGCCCGACACCAGCCCGGGCTCCCCGGAGTGGAACCGGCGCGCCGACCTCACCGCCCGCGCGATGCGGCTCATCGGCGACGGCGTCGTCGACCGGGACGGTGTGCCGGGGCTCGCCCGGCTGCTCGGGTACAGCGAGCGGCAGATCGAGCGCCAGCTCCTCGCCGAGCTGGGCGCCGGCCCGCTCGCGCTCGCCCGCGCCCAGCGCGCCCAGACCGCGCGGCTGCTCGTCGAGACGACCGCCCTGCCCATGGCCGACATCGCGTTCGCCGCCGGATTCGCGTCCGTCCGCGCCTTCAACGACACCGTCCGCGAGGTCTACGCCCTCACCCCGAGCGAACTGCGCACCCGCGCCCCGCACAGCCGCACGAGCACCCCCGGCGCGCTCACCCTGCGCCTGCCGTTCCGCAAGCCCCTCAACCCCGACAACCTCTTCGGCCACCTCGCCGCGACCGCGGTGCCGGGCGTCGAGGAGTGGCGCGACGGTGCCTACCGGCGCACGCTCCGGCTGCCGTACGGGCACGGCATCGTGAGCCTCACCCCGGGCCCCGACCACATCGGCTGCCGGCTCGTCCTCACCGACCAGCGCGACCTCACCGTCGCCATCAGCCGCTGCCGCCGGATGCTGGACCTCGACGCCGACCCGGTCGCCGTCGACGACCGGCTGCGCACCGACCCGCTGCTCGCCCCGCTCGTCGACAAGGCGCCGGGCCGCCGGGTGCCGAGGACCGTCGACGAGGCCGAGTTCGCGGTGCGGGCCGTGCTCGGGCAGCAGGTCTCCACGGCCGCCGCCCGCACCCACGCCGCCCGGCTCGTCCTCGCCCACGGCGAACCGGTCGAGGACCCGGAGGGCGGGCTCACGCACCTCTTCCCGGCCCCGGCCGCCCTCGCCTCGCTCGACCCGGAGACCCTCGCGCTGCCCCGCAGCCGCCGCACCACGCTCCTCACGCTCGTACGGCAACTCGCCGACGGGGAGCTGACGTTGGGACCCGAGTCCGACTGGGACGAGGCGCGCGCCCGGCTCGCCACGCTGCCCGGCTTCGGGCCCTGGACGATCGAGGCCATCGCGATGCGGGCCCTCGGCGACCCCGACGCCTTCCTGCCCACCGATCTCGGAATGCGGCGCGCCGCACAGCAGTTGGGCCTGCCCCACACCCCGGCGGCGCTCACCGCGCGGGCCGCCGCCTGGCGCCCCTGGCGCGCGTACGCGACCCAGTACCTGTGGGCCACCGACGACCACCCGATCAACTTCCTCCCCGCGTAAGGGATGCACACCATGACCGCCACGACCACCCGCAAGCAGCACACCGTCATCGACAGCCCCTACGGGCCGCTCACCCTCGTCGCCGACGCCGACGGCATCCTCTGCGGCCTGTACATGACCGACCAGCGCCACCGCCCCGCCGAGGAGACCTTCGGCGTCCGCGACGAGCGTCCCTTCGGCGCCGTCATCGACCAGCTGAACGCCTACTTCCAGGGCGAGTCGACCACCTTCGACCTGCCGCTCGCCCTGGACGGCACCCCGTTCCAGCGGTCCGTCTGGGCGCAGCTCCAGCGGATCCCCTACGGCGAGACCCGCACCTACGGTGAACTGGCCGAGGCCCTCGGCAAGCCCAACGCCTCCCGCGCGGTCGGCCTCGCCAACGGCAAGAACCCGGTCGGCGTCATCGTCCCCTGCCACCGCGTCATCGGCGCGAACGGCGACCTGACCGGCTACGGCGGCGGCCTCGACCGCAAGCGCCGCCTGCTCGACTTCGAGCGGGGCACCGCGCTGTTCTAGGCGGTGGCCCCGGGGACGTCCCGCACCGCCGACAGCAGCCGTGGCAGTGCCGTGCCGATCGGCTCCCGTACGACCTCGTCGGCGACGTCGTCGTACGGGGTCGGCTCGGCGTTCACCACGACGAGCCGGGCGCCGTGCTCGGCTGCGAGACCCGCGAGGCCCGCCGCCGGATGCACCTGGAGCGTCGAGCCGACCGCGAAGAACACCTGGCACGCCTTGGTGACCGAGACCGCCTCGGCGAGCACCACCGGGTCCAGGTTCTCGCCGAACATGACGGTCGTCGACTTCAGGACCGAGCCGCAGATCAGGCACCCCGGGTCGTCCTCACCCGCCTCGACCCGCGCGAGCGCCGCGTCCATCGGGCCGCGCTCCCCGCACCCGGTGCACACGAACTCCCGCGCCGAACCGTGCAGTTCCAGCACCTTGCGGGCGGGCATCCCGGCGCGCTGGTGCAGCCCGTCGACGTTCTGCGTGATGACCCGGACGGGCACGCCGGAGCGTTCGAGGTCCGTGATCGCGCGGTGGGCGCCGTTCGGCTCGGCGGCGAGGGTGCCGCCGCGGCGCCGCACCTGCCAGGCGCGGCGCCGGATCTCCGGGTCGTTCATGTAGTACTCGTACGTGACGAGCTTCTCGGCGTCGGGATCCTTGCGCCACACCCCGTTCGGCCCCCGGTAGTCGGGGATCCCGGAATCGGTGCTGATCCCGGCGCCGGTGAGGATCGCGACGAGCGGCTTGGACGTGGTCATGACGCCGAGGGTAGGTCAGCCCGCCGCTTCCGCGTCCACCGGTTTCGGGATCAGCGTCGAGACGAGCAGGGCCGCCACGATGAGGACCAGGCCAGCGATCACGCCCGCGCTGTAGCCGCCGACCGACGTGCCGCCCGACGGGGCGACCGCGTCCATGGCCGCGTACAGGACGACGAAGCTGAGGCCCGCGCCCAGGTTGAAGCAGCCCGCGTTCAGGCCCGGCAGGAAGCCCGGGTTCTCCTTCGGGGAGAGCACGATGCCGAAGCCGTTCAGCATGATGTTGACTGTGCCCGCGTAGGTGACGCCCAGCAGGATCGACACGGTGAGCAGCAGCCCCGAGGAGTCCGTCCGCAGGGTCAGCAGGGCGAGGACGGTGGCGACGGCCGTGGCGATCAGGCCGACGCGCAGGATGCGGCCGTAGCCGTACGTCGCCGCGAGGCGTCCGGAGACCGGGCCCATGGCGAGGCCCGCGAGCGCGTACGGGGTGAGCGTCCACCAGGTGGCGCCCTCGGCGCCGAGGCCGAGGCCGACCGAGGTGTCCTGGGCGAAGCCGGGCAGCAGCCCGTTCATGATCGCGAAGACGCCGGTCATGGTCAGCATCGTCGACAGCAGCAGCGACCAGGTGGCCCGGCGCTTGAGCAGGCCCGTGGTGACGAGGGGGTGCTTCGCGCGGGTCTCCATCCGCCAGAACGCCCAGAAGGCGAGCCCGGCGAGGACCAGCAGGCCGACGGCGAGCGGCCAGTTCGCGTCGCCGAGCTTGCCCGCCTCGTTGAACGCGATCAGCAGGGCGCCGACCGAGACGACGAGGAGGGCGACGCCCGGCCAGTCCATGGGCGGGCGCAGCTCGGCGCGCGACTCGGGGGCGAAGAGCCGGACGAGCAGGGCCGCGACGAGCGCGAAGGCGGTCATGACCCAGAAGATCGACGCGTACCCGGCGTGCTCGGCCAGCGAACCGCCCGCGAAGGAGTCGACGCCCGCGATGCCGCCGTTGACGGCCGTGACGACGCCCATGAGGGTGCCGTACTTCTTCGGGTCGGGGACCTCGACGCGCAGCATGATCAGCGCGAGCGGGATGGTCGGGCCCGAGGCGCCCTGGATGACACGGCCGACGGCGAGCATGCCGACGGACCCGGCGAGCGCCGAGATGACGCAGCCGACGGCCATCAGGACCATCATCCCGGTGAGCACCTTGCGGCGGCCGATCAGGTCGCCCAGGCGCGGCAGGAACAGCGAGAACAGGGCGGCGGCCGTGAAGAAGGCGGTCTGGGTGACGCCGACCGCCGACGCGGTGGTGTCCAGCTCGTCCGCCATCGTGGCCAGCGCCGGGCTGAGCATCGAGGCGTTGAGCTGGAAGGCGAAGCTGGCGGCGAGCAGGGCCACCATCAGCGCGCCGATCCGGACCGGGCGTCCCGCGCGGGAGCCGTCGGCCGGGGTGTGGGGGGAGGCGGTGGTGCTCATGCGGCGGGCTCTCCGATGCGGACGAGGGCGTCCACGACGAGATCCCAGAACCGCTCGTGGTCCAGCTCCACCGCGACCTGGGTGTGGCAGTCGGCGGGCGCGGGGGAGCGCAGGTCGGTGACGGTCATGCCGAGGGTGAGCGCGCCGCGCAGTTCGATGTCGACGGGCGCCTTGCGTACGGTCATGACGTCCGGGTCGATGACGTACGCGACCGCGCACGGGTCGTGCACCGGAGGGTGGTCGAAGCCCTGGTTCTCGCGGTAGGCCTCGCGGAAGAAGTCGAGCAGTTCCAGGACGAACGCGGCGGGCTTCGTGCCGACCGCGCGGATCTTGTCCTCGACGGCGGGGGTCGCGAGGGCCTGGTGCGTGAGGTCGAGGCCGACCATGGTCAGCGGCCACTTCTCGTTGAAGACGATGTGCGCGGCCTCGGGGTCGATCACGATGTTGAACTCGGCGACCGGGCTCCAGTTCCCCTCGTGGAAGCCGCCGCCCATCAGCACGACCTCGCGGACCCGCTCGACGATGCGGGGCTCCTTGCGGGCGGCGAGCGCGATGTTCGTCAGTCCTGCCGTCGGCACGATGGTGATCTCGCCCGGCTCGTGGCTCATCACCGTGTCGATGATCAGGTCGACGGCGTGCCGCCGGTCGAGGCCGAAGGCGGGCGCGGGCAGCTCGGGCCCGTCGAGCCCGGTCTCGCCGTGGATCTCCGGCGCCGTCTCGATCTCGCGGACCAGCGGCCGCGGGCAGCCGGCGGCGAACGGCACCCCGGTGATCCCGGCGATCGCCGCGACCGACAGCGCGTTGCGGGTCACCTTCTCCAGGGTCTGGTTGCCGACGACCGTGGTCACCGCGACCAGGTCGATGTCGGGATTGCCGTGCGCGAGCAGCATCGCGACCGCGTCGTCGTGCCCCGGGTCACAGTCGAGGATGATCTTCCTGGCCACCGTCTTGAGCCCCTTTGCTCTGGTTTGCTCCAGTGAGAAAAACTGTCCCCGTAAAGGTCACCCGGCGCCAGGCGAGTTGTCAACGCGCGTAGATAGGTGGGTGCGAATCAGGAGGTACGGGAACTCAAGGGGCATTCAGCGATCCATCAGCCCGTGACGGGCTCGCCGCACTCCAGCTCCACGGCCCCGGCGCCCCGGTCGAGCACGCCGAGTGCGGAGCGCACCCGCCGTCCGAGCGGGCCCAGCAGATACGCGTCCAGGTCGTCGCGGGCCACGAACCGCCACGACAGCAGCTCCTCCTCCTGGAGCCGGATCGCCTCGATCTGCTCGGCGGCCAGCACACCGCCGTCGTACAGATACGCCACGATCGGCGGCCGCCCGGTGCCGGGCACCCAGTCCACGGCGAGCAGCCGGCCCGGCGCCACGTCGAGCCCGATCTCCTCCAGCGTCTCGCGCCGCGCGCCCTGCCGCGGACTCTCCCCGGTGTCCGACTCCACGGTGCCGCCGGGCAGCGCCCAGCCGTCCCGGTAATTGGGTTCGACCAGCAGGACCCGCTCCTCGCTGTCACGGAACAGAACGGCGGCGCCGGCCAGGACCCGGGGGAGTCCGGCGATGTACGTGGCGTAGTCGAGGATCGTCATCGGCCCACTCTAGAACCCGCGGACCCGCGCGCCCGGCGGGACGCGAGCGACGGGAGCGCCCGACGGGGCGTGTCCCTTGCTCAGCGCCCCGCCAACTCGACGGTGCGCCGGGCGAGTTCACTGATCCGTACGCCGTCGAACCCGAACACCGCGCTGCGCACCCGGTCTTCGAGCGGTTCCGTCCACTGCACGGGGATCGCGTCCGCCCCGCACAGCACTCCGGCCACCGAACCGGCCGTCGCGCCGTTGGAGTCCGTGTCGAGCCCGCCGCGCACCGTCAGCGTCACGGTGCGGGTGAAGTCGCCGTCGCCGTACAGGAGTCCGGCCGTGATCACCGCGGCGTTCGGCACGGTGTGGATCCAGCCGAGGCCCGCGGTCTCCTCCTCGACCGTGGCCAGCGTCTCCTCCCAGGTCAGCCGTGATTCATGGAGCGAGATCACCCGGCGCACGACACGGGCGAGACGGCTGCTCGCGGGGATCACCGTGAGCGCCGCGTCGAGGGCGGCCCGCGGAGCCCGCGCCGTGAACGCCGCCGCCACCAGCGCCGCCGCCCACATCGCCCCGTACACGCCGTTGCCCGTGTGCGACAGGACCGCGTCGCGGCGGGCCAGGGAGGCGGCGCGGCGCGGGACCCCCGGGTTGGTCCAGCCGAAGACGTCCGCGCGGATCAGGGCGCCGATCCACTCCTGGCACGGGTTGTCGTACGTGGCCGTCAGCGGCGGCTTCAGGCCGTTGACGAGATTGCGGTAGGCCGCGCGCTCCGCCGTGAACGTCTGGAGGTAGGGCAGCCGCAGCAGCCACAACTCGCCCACCTGTTCCGTCGTGAAGGCGGAACCGTGCGTCTCCAGCAGATGCAGGCCCAGCACCGCGTAGTCCACGTCGTCGTCGCGGCAGCTGCCGTGGATGCGTCCCCGGACACATGCCCGCCACTCGGAGCGCAGCGCCGACTCCATCTCCCGCGACGGAGGCTCGGGCAGATAGTCGGTGAGCGGCAGGGCCTCGGCATGGCGCAGATAGCGGTCGATGCGCTCACGCGTCCACACCTCGCCCTGCTCGACCGGCTTGCCGAGCATGTTGCCCGCGATCCGGCCGAGCCAGCCGCCGAGCACACGGTCGGCGAGGACGTGCTCGGTGAGCTGGGGGCTCGTAGGCGTCATGACTGCGGTCTACCCGTTTCGCCGCGCGATGTGCGGGACCGCTTGATCGATCGTTTCGGCCCTCGTGGCGCCCTGTATGTCATGACATGGAAGGAGATATCGACCCGGCGTGATGTTCCGCTGACCGGACGACCATGGGCAGCGGACCCCTCCTGCGGTTATGGTCGCAGCGGCGCGACTGCCTTGACGCGAGCAAGGCCCGAACAGCAAGGGGAGCAAGGTGGCGGACGCTGCACAGGCCGCGCGGCACGTGTTGATCGCGGCGGACAAGTTCAAGGGCTCGCTGACCGCCGTGCAGGTCGCACAGCGTGTGACGGCCGGTCTGCGCCGGGTGGCGCCCGAGGTGACCGTCGAGTCCGTGCCGGTCGCGGACGGCGGCGACGGCACCGTCGCGGCTGCGGTCGCGGCCGGGTTCGAGCGCCGCGAGGCGCGGGTCACCGGGCCGCTCGGTGAGCAGGTGACGGCCGCGTGGGCGCTGCGCGACGGCACGGCCGTGGTGGAGATGGCGGAGGCGTCCGGGCTCCAGTTGCTGCCCGAGGGCGAGTTCGCTCCGCTGACGGCCACGACGTACGGCTCCGGTGAGGTCATCGCGGCCGCGCTCGACGCGGGGGCGCGCACGATCGTCTTCGGCGTCGGGGGCAGTGCCACGACGGACGGCGGCGCCGGGATGCTGGCCGCGCTCGGGGCACGGTTCCTCGACGGCTCGGGCGCTCCGGTCGGCCCCGGCGGCGGGGCGCTCGCCGCGCTCGCCTACGCCGATCTCTCCGGCCTCGACCCGCGCCTTGCCGGCACGGACATCGTCCTCGCCAGCGACGTCGACAATCCGCTGACCGGCCCCAAGGGCGCGCCCGCCGTGTACGGGCCGCAGAAGGGGGCATCGCCGGAGGACGTCGCCGAGCTGGACGCCGCGCTGGGCCACTACGCGAAGGTGCTGTCGGAGTCGGTGGGGTCCGTCGCCCTGGAGCACGCCGAGGCTGCCGGGGCCGGGGCCGCGGGCGGGATCGGTTACGGGGCGCTGGTCGGGCTCGGCGCGCGCTTCCGGCCCGGGATCGAGGTCATGCTCGATGTTCTCGGGTTCGCGCCCGCGCTGGACAGGGCGACGCTGGTGATCACCGGTGAGGGGTCGCTCGACGAGCAGACCCTGCACGGGAAGGCGCCCGCCGGGGTGGCCGCCGCCGCGCGGGCCGCCGGGATCGAGGTCGTCGCCGTGTGCGGGCGGCTGGCTCTTCCGGCGGAGGCGCTGGGGCGGGCCGGGATCCGTCGGGCCTACCCCCTGACCGACGTCGAGCCGGACGTCTCCCGCTGCATCGCGGACGCGGGCCCGATCCTGGAATCCGTGGCGGAGCGCATCGCGGCAGATTACCTGCGCTGACCGGCCCCGGTCGCGCAGTCCTTCGCCCGCGGGCCGGTGGGGGCTGGCCGCGCGGTTCCCCGCGCCCCTGGGCCGTCTTTCGGGTGCGGCCCGGTGGCCGCTTCTCGCGCAGTTCCCCGCGCCCCTGAGATGCGCACTTCGTGCGCCATCTCATCACCAGAGGCGTGGCGAAGCCGCAGCCTCAAGGGGAAGGCGCGCGAAGCGCAGCCTTCAGGGGCGCGGGGAACTGCGCGAGAAGCGGCCACCGGCCGTCAGTCGACGAACGGCCCAGGGGCGCGGGGAACTGCGCGAGAAGCGGCCACCGGCCGTCAGTCGACGAACGGCCCAGGGGCGCGGGGAACTGCGCGAGAAGCGGCCACCGGCCGTCAGTCGACGAACGGCCCAGGGGCGCGGGGAACTGCGCGAGAAGCGGCCACCGGCCGTCAGTCGACGAACTGCCCAGGGGCGCGGGGAACTGCGCGGCCAGTCCCCACCGGCCCGCACCCGACAGCCACCCCTAAGTCCCCCCACCCACCCCCGAAGACAACCGATACGCATCCAGCGCCAGCGTCATCTCCATGAGATCCCGCGGGCGCGACAACGACCGCGCCGTCAGTTGTTCCAGTCGCCGCAAACGGTTGAAGACCGTGTTGCGGTGGCAATACAGGCGCCCCGCAGCGCGCCCGGCGGAACCTTCGCAGGCCAGCCACGCGTCCAGCGTCTCCAGGAGCACGGCACGATCGGCCGGTTCCAGGGTGAGGAGTTCGCCGAAGACCCCGGAGACGAGCCGCTGCGCCAGATCCGGCTGGCTGACCACCAGCGCCGTCGGCATCCGGTGATCGAGCCGGACGACACCCGTGATGTCCGGAGGACAGGTGCGCAGGGCGAGTTCGGCGAGCCGCCGCGCGTGCCCGAGTTCGCCAAGGCCGCGCACGACGGGACTCAGCCCCCCGGGCCCCGGGCACCGCCCGTCGAGCAGCACCGCGACATCGTCGAGGGTGCGGCCCGCGCCGAGCGCCACCACGCCCACCTCGCAGTCGGCCCGCATGCGCCACACGAACCGGAAGTCGGGGTCCTGGACCCGCCGGTGGAACGTCTCCCGGCTGTCCCGGCGCTCCACCCGCAGCACCACCACGGCGTACGGGCCGTGCTCGGGAAGGTCGAGCCCGGCCGCGGCCCGGGCGGCGAGCCCGGGCGTCGGACGGCCTTCGAGGAGCGCGTCGAGCAGCGCCTGCATCTGCTCGTCGGTGCGGCGCCGCAGCTCCAGCTCCGTCGCCCGGTACGCCTCCGAGGCCGCCGCGGCCTGCGCGTCCACCGCCGCCCACACCATCGTCGCCGACCGCATCAGCGCCTTCAGCCGCTCGGGCTCACCGCCGGCGCTCTCCATCAGCGCGTCCCACACCAGATAGCCCGCGTTGCGGTACGCGTGCACGAGCAGATCCAGCGGCAGGCCCTGGCCCGCCCGGCGCCGGCCCGCCTCCTCCGCGTACGCCAGATCCCGCCGGGGCGCGTCCCGGGGCGCGGTGATCGTCTCCACGCCGATCCGCATGGCCTCCTCGGCCTCCCGCCACTGGCCGTCGTACGGCAGCACCCGCGCGTAGACGTCCGAGTACGCGAACAGTTGCCGCAGATGCTCGTCGACCAGCTCGGGCACCCGGTCGAGAAGGGTCGTGCACGCCTCCCTGAGCAGCTTCCAGTCCTGTCCGGTGCGGTTCCTGCGTCCGCCCATCGTCTCTCCCCAACAGCCCGTAAAGCGACGGCAAAGGACTCGTTCGCTGCTGCGGAGGATGCCATCCCGGGCGGCTGTCCGGCAGGCCCCTGACACGGGGTCTTGTGCGCGCGCACAACGGGGACGGGTGGGCGCTGGGCCTGCGCAGCGTTTCCCCGGCACTCCGTGGACGGGCCGCCCGTGCGGTGCTGTCGTGAGCGCCACCGGTCCCGTACCGGTCCAGGGAGGGACACACACAGTGACCGATGCGACCGATGCAGATGAAGCAGCCGGGCTCGCCGTCGACGGCGTATCCGTCGGCTACGGACCCGTACGCGCCCTGCGCGACGTGACGTTGAAGGTGCCGCAGGGCGCCGTCGTCGCCGTGCTCGGCGGCAACGGCGCGGGCAAGTCCACGCTGCTGCGGGCGATCTCGCGCACCCTCGACTTCCACGGCGGCGCCGTGACGTCGGGCGAGGTGCGGTTCGGCGGGCGCCGCGTCAGCGGGCTCGGCCCGGACCGGATCGTCGCCGCCGGGGTCTGCCAAGTACCCGAGGGGCGGCAGGTGTTCGCGCGGATGACCGTCGCCGACAACCTGCGCGCCGGCGCCCTCGGCTCGACCGGCTCACGGGCCGCGAAGGCGGCGGCGCTGCGCCGCGTGCACGAACTCTTCCCGGTCCTCGCCGACCGGGCCCAGCAGCGGGCCGGACTGCTCTCCGGCGGCGAACAGCAGATGCTGGCCGTCGGCCGCGCCCTCATGGCCGAGCCGCGACTCCTGCTCCTCGACGAGCCGTCGCTCGGGCTCGCCCCGCTGATGGCGGCCCGCATCGCCGACACCGTCCGGGAGATCAACGCCCAGGGGGTGTCGGTGCTGCTCGTCGAACAGAACGCCGCGCTGGCGCTGCGCCTGGCTTCTTACGCGTACGTGCTCGATGTCGGGGAGGTCGCGCTGCACGGGCCCGCCGATGAGCTGGCCGGGTCCGACGAGGTGCGGCGCCGGTATCTCGGAGTCGTCGACGAGGACGCCGTCGCCGACGCCTCCGGTGCGGTGCGGGAAGCGCCCGTGCTGCGGGCCTGGGGAGGCGCTGACCGGTGAATGGATCGTCTGCCCCTGTGCGTGGACGCGCGGCCGACGGCCGGTGGCCCCGCCTCGCGCAGTTCCCCGCGCCCTTGTGGGGCGCAATCGAGGAAGGCCAGCGATGAACGACGTACCGCCGCTCCATGTGAAGGACCTGACCGTGCGGTTCGCCGGGCTCACCGCGCTCGACGGGATCGGGTTCACCGTCGGGCCCGGCACCGTGCACGCGGTCATCGGGCCCAACGGCGCCGGGAAATCCACCACGTTCAACGTGCTGTCCGGGGTGTACCGGGCCACCTCCGGCACCGTCCACCTCGGCGACACCGAACTCACCGGGCTGCCCCCGCACCGGATCGCCGCGCTCGGCGTCGCCCGGACCTTCCAGAACCTCGCGCTGCCGCCGCGCACCACGGTCGCCGACAGCCTGCTGCTCGGCCGGCACCGGCTGACCCGGGCCGGATTCGTCGCGGCGGGGCTGCGGCTGCCCGGCGCCGTCCGCGAGGAACGGGCGCACCGCGAACGCGTCCGGGAGATCGCCGAGTTCGTCGGCATCGCCGACCAACTCGACACACCGACCGGCGCGTTGCCGTACGGCGCGCAGAAACTCGCCGAGCTGGCCCGCGCCCTGTGCATGGAACCGAAGGTGCTGCTCCTCGACGAGCCCGTCGCCGGGATGACGGCCGACGAGCGGCGCCGCACCGCCGCCGTGATCGCGGGCGTCCGCGACAGCCTCGGCATCTCGATCGTCCTGGTGGAACACGACATGGGAGTGGTCATGCGCCTCGCCGACGAGGTCACCGTCCTCGACTTCGGAAAGCGGATCGCCGGGGGACCGCCGGCCACCGTCCAGAACGACCCGGCGGTGATCCAGGCCTACCTGGGCGCCCCCGAAGAACCGGAGAACGCCGCATGAGCTCCTTCCTCGAACTGCTTCTCAACGGCGTCTCGATGGGCTCCGTCTACGCCCTCATCGCCCTCGGCTTCGTCGTGATCTTCCGCGCCACCGAGGTCGTCAACTTCGCGCACGCCTCCCTGCTGCTCGCCGGTGGCTACGTCACCGCCTCGCTCCACGACGACATCGGCTTCTGGCCCGCGCTCGGCGTCGGCATCGCCGCCGCCGCGGTCGTCGGCGCCGCCGTCGAGTTCCTCGTCATGCGGCGCTACCGCGGCCACGACCACAGCGTCCTCGCCATCGTCACCATCGGCGTCGACATCCTGCTCACCACCGAACTCACCCGCCGCCTCGGCACCGACGTGCTCACCCTCGGCGACCCGTGGGGCGACGCGGTGCTCACCGTCGGCGGCATCTCCATCGCGCACACCCGGATCGCCGCGTTCGTGGCCGCGGCCCTGCTCATCACGGTCTTCCTGCTCACCTTCCGCTACACCTCCTGGGGCGTCGCGATGCGGGCCGCCGCCGAGAAGAGCGAGACCGCCGCGCTGATGGGCGTACGCCTGGGACGGGTGTCGCTCGGCGCCTGGGCCGTCGCGGGCGCCCTCGCCGCCGTCGCCGCGCTGTTCCTGACCGTCTTCCCCACCCCGGGCCTGGAGCGCGCCACCTCGCTCGCCGCCCTGAAGGCCTTCCCCGCCGCCATCCTCGGCGGCCTGGACTCCACCACCGGCGCGCTCGTCGGCGGACTGATCGTCGGCGTCACCGAGTCCCTCGCCACCGGCTACCAGAGCGAACTCGCCTTCATGGGACGGGGACTCGGCGACCTCGCCCCGTACCTCGTGATGACGGTGATCCTCCTGCTGCGGCCCTCCGGACTCTTCGGCACCAAGGAGCTCGCCCGTGTCTGACACGCTCGCCCCGGCCCGGGCCACCCCCGCCGCCCCGTCCCGTACGTTCCGCACGCGCCGCCGCCTGTGGGCCGCCGGCGTCCTCGCCCTCGTCCTGGTCGCCCTGCCGTTCTACGTCGACCGGTTCTGGCTCCAGGCGGGACTGTTCGCCATGGCCGCCGCGATCGGCGCCATCGGCCTCAACCTGCTCACCGGCGCCACCGGCCAGCTCTCCATGGGCCACGCCTTCTTCCTCGCCGTCGGCGCCTACGGCTACTGCGTCCTCGCGGGGGAGAAGGGCCAGACGGTCGACGGCCTCGGGCTCCCGCCCTGGCTCGCCGCCGTGCTCGCCGTGCTCCTCGCGGGGCTGGCGGGCGGCCTGTTCAGCCCCATCGCGGGACGCCTCCAGGGCGCGTACCTCGGCATCGCCACCCTCGCGCTGATCTTCATCGGGCAGCACGTGCTGTTCAACGCCGAGGACCTCACCGGCGGCGCCAACGGCCGCGACGTCCCCGTCATGAACCTCTTCGGCCTCTCCTTCGACGACAGCGAACTCACCGTCGCCGGTGTGCCGTTCGGCTCCGCGGAGAAGCTCTGGTACCTCGGGCTCGTGCTCCTGCTCGGCTGCGGGCTCTTCGCCCGCGGCGTGCTGCGCGGACGCCCCGGGCGCGCCATGAACGCCATCCGCGACCACCGCATCGCCGCCGGAGTCCTCGGCGTGCCCGTCGCCCGCTACCGGGGAGCCGTCTTCGTCCTCTCCTCGATGTACGCGGGCCTCGCCGGAGTCCTGCTCGCCATGGTCTTCCAGCGCACCGTCCCCGACTACTTCGGCATCACGCTCTCCCTCGAATACCTGGCCATGATCGTCATCGGCGGTCTCGGCTCGGTGTCGGGCGCGGTCGTCGGCGCCGCGTTCGTCTCGCTGCTGCCCCAGCTCCTCACCCGCTACAGCGACGCACTGCCCCTCGTCTCGGCTCCCGGCACCGGCGGCATCGCCCCCGGCGAGGCATCCCGCTACCTCTACGGCGCCGCCGTCGTGGCAGTGGTCCTTTTTCTGCCCGGTGGCCTGGTCCGGATCGCCGCCCGGCGCGCCCGGAAACACCCTCAGGAGGACGCATGAACACCCGTACCCGCACCCTCACGGCGGCAGCCGTGGCGGGGCTGCTCTGCCTCACGGCGGCCTGCAGCTCCAAGGCGAAGGACGACAACGAAGGCGACCAGCAGAGCGCGGGCGGGGTGAAGACCGGCCAGGGCATCTCCGGCAAGACGATCAACCTGGGCGTCCTCACCGACATGACCGGCGTCTACGCCACGCTCGGCAAGAGCGTCACGCAGGCGCAGCAGCTCTACGTGAAGCAGACGAACGCCGCCGGCGGTGTCTGCGGCTACCAGCTGAAGCTGACCGTCCGCGACCATGGCTACGACCCGCAGAAGGCCGTCGCCGGCTACACCGAGCTGGAGCCGGACGTGCTCGGCTTCACCCAGTTCATCGGCTCCCCGTTCGTCGCCGCCGTCGAGAAGCGCATCAGCCAGGACAAGGCCCTCGTGCTGCCGCAGGCCTGGTCGGCGAATCTGCTCGGCGACCCCTACGTCCGCGTCATCGGCTCGACGTACGACTACGAGACCATCAACGCCGTCGACTTCCTGATCAAGGAGAAGGGCCTCAAGAAGGGCGACAAGCTCGGCCACGTCTACTTCGAGGGCGACTACGGCGAGAACGCGCTCAAGGGCTCGAAGTTCATCGCCGAGAAGGCCGGGCTCACCGTCGTCGAGCAGAAGATCAAGCCCACCGACAACGACATGACCGCCCAGGTCGCCGCCCTGAAGAAGGCCGGCGTCAAGGGCGTCGTGATCAGCGCGGGCCCGCGCCAGGCGGCCTCCCTCGTCGGGGTCGCGGCGGCGGCGAAGCTGGCCGCGCCCATCATCGGCAACAACTCCGCCTTCGCGCCCCAGCTGCTCGCCACCCAGGCCGGACCGGCGCTGGAGAAGAACTACTGGGTCGCCTCGCCGTCGCTGCCCATCGGCGCGGACACCGAGCAGGCGAAGAAGCTCGTCGCCGACTACAAGAAGGCGTACCCGAAGGACTCCCTGGACAACGGCGTCGTCGCCGGCTGGACCGCCGCGTCCGCCTTCGGCGACGCCCTGAAGAAGGCCTGCGCCGACAAGGACCTCACCCGTGAGGGCGTCGACAAGGCGCTGCTGACCCTGAAGTCCTTCGACAACGGCTTCGGCACCGCGCAGGACTTCACCGACCCCGAGGCCCCGTCCTCCCGCGAGTCGGTGATCCTCCAGCCCGACAAGTCGGCGGTCGGCGGCATGAAGGTCGTCCGTGAGGCGGGCGAGGCCGAGGAGGCCAAGGACTACACCCCGTCGGCCGGCTGATCCCGGCCCCGCACACGAGAAGGGCCCCGAACCGACCGGTTCGGGGCCCTTCTCACGTCGTACGGGACTACGGCAGCTGTGCCGCCCGAGCCTCGCGACGGTTGTCGCGGAAGTTGTTCACCCGGCGGGCCGTGGCGAACAGCGGGATGACCGCGCCGAGCACCAGTTGCAGCGCACAGCCGGTCTGGAGCAGGAGCTGGCCGCCGGGGGCGTCGAACGCCCACGCCGCGAGCAGCGCCATGCTCAGCACGATCCACGACAGCATCGCGACGGCGAGGCGGCCGCGCGGCTTCGGGTACTCGACCCGGCTCACCATCAGCCACGCCGTGCCGATGATCGCGAGGAGCGTCGCCACGAAGGGCAGCTCCAGCAGGACGATCGAGACGACCGTCAGCGCGCCGAACGGCGACGGCATGCCCTGGAACGTGCCGTCCTTCACCGTCACGCACGAGAAGCGCGCGAGGCGCAGGACGACCGCCAGGAGGACCACGATGGCCCCCACCGCCGCCACTCTCTGGTGCGCGTCGTCGGCGACCATGCCGTAGACGAGCACGAAGTAGGCGGGCGCCAGGCCGAAGCTGATGAGGTCGGAGAGGTTGTCCAGCTCCGCGCCCATCGGCGACGAACGCAGCTTGCGGGCCACCAGACCGTCGAACAGGTCGAAGATCGCGGCGGCCAGCATCAGGATCACGGCCGTCGCGGCGGAGTGCCGCGCCATGCCGGAGTCGTTGCTGCCCTGGATGTGCGGGATCAGGATGCCGGTCGTCGTGAAGTAGACCGCCATGAAGCCGCACGTGGCGTTGCCGAGCGTCAGGGTGTCCGCTATCGACAGACGCAGTGAGAGCGGCATCTCCTCCGCATCGTCACCGCCGTCGCCGGCGTCACCCGCCCAGGTCTGGGCCTCGGAATCAGTCACGGTCAATGCGAGTCACCCCCGCTGTCGTCTTCTGGCCGACCTCGACGTCGACCTCGACCCCTTCGGGAAGGTAGATGTCGACGCGCGACCCGAAGCGGATCAGCCCGATGCGCTCGCCCTGCTCGACCTTCGTGCCCTGAGGGATGTACGGCACGATACGGCGGGCGACGGCACCGGCGATCTGGATCATCTCGATGTCACCGAGCTCGGTGTCGAAGTGCCACACCACCCGCTCGTTGTTCTCGCTCTCCTTGTTGAAGGCGGGAACGAAGCCACCGGGGATGTGCTCGACCGACGTCACCGTGCCCGCGAGGGGAGCGCGGTTCACGTGCACGTTCAGCGGGCTCATGAAGATCGCGACGCGGGTGCGACCGTCCTTCCACGGCATGATGCTCTGCACCACGCCGTCGGCCGGGGAGATGACCCGGCCGGGGGCGATCTCGCGCTCGGGGTCGCGGAAGAACCACAGCATGCCGGCCGCCAGAGCGGTGGTCGGGACGGCGAGTGCTGCGGCTTTCTTCGAGCGACGCGAGCGCGCCAGGCTCAGTGCGGCCGTGGCGACGGTCGGAAGGAGCCACGGCGATGCTCCGCGCGCAAGGCGACCACCGAGGACGCCGTCGCGGGATGCAGAGGTTTGGCTGTGGGGCATGGATGACCTTCGTAGCGGATGAGGCCGCGCTGGTTACGGGGGGACGGCGGCTTTTCCCGGGATGGTATCGGTTGCGAGCCACAACTGGGCAAGCCAGGAAGCGACATCAGGCGGTGAGGCTCGGCCGAAGAGTGCCTACGGGGTGTGATCTTCTTCGCGAAGAAAACACCCCCAATGAGGACACTTCGGACGGACTCAGCCCTGGAACCTGTACTCCTCGAGCAACCGGCGTCCAATGATCATTTTCTGGATCTCGGCGGTACCTTCGCCGATCAACAGCATCGGAGCCTCGCGGTACAGGCGCTCGATCTCGTACTCCTTCGAGAACCCGTAACCGCCATGAATGCGGAACGCGTCCTCCACGACTTCTTTGCAGTATTCGGAGGCCAGGTACTTGGCCATTCCCGCTTCGAGGTCGTTTCGTTCCCCGGAGTCCTTTTTGCGTGCTGCATTCACCATCATCGCATGGGCGGCTTCCACCTTGGTAGCCATCTCGGCCAGCTTGAACTGGATCGCCTGGTGCTGAGCGATGGCCTTTCCGAAAGTGTGTCGTTGCTGGGCGTAAGCGACACCCAGCTCGAACGCACGCTGTGCGACGCCACAGCCACGCGCCGCGACATTCACGCGTCCGACTTCGACACCGTCCATCATTTGGTAAAACCCTCGGCCCGTGGTGCCCCCCAGCACACGATTGGCTGGAATACGTAGCCCGTCCATGATGAGTTCGGTGGTGTCGACCCCCTTGTAACCCATCTTGTCGATCTTCCCGGGGATGGTCAGGCCCGGCCGGACCTCGCCGAACCCGGGCTCCTTCTCCACCAGGAACGTGGTCATCGACTTGTGCGGGGCCGTGCCCTCGGGATGACCTTCGTCACTTCGCGTGAGAACCGCCACAAGCGTTGACGTTCCGCCGTTCGTCAACCACATCTTCTGGCCGTTCAGGACGTATTCGTCGCCGTCCCTGACCGCCTTCGACGTGATCGCCGACACATCGGAACCGAGGCCCGGCTCGGACATCGAGAACGCGCCACGCACCTCGCCGAGCGCCATCCGCGGCAGGAAGTGCTCCTTCTGCTCCTGCGTCCCGTGCTGCTTCAGCATGTAGGCGACGATGAAGTGGGTGTTGATGATGCCGGAGACCGACATCCAGCCACGCGCTATCTCCTCCACGCAGAGCGCGTAGGTGAGCAGCGATTCGCCCAGACCCCCGTACTCCTCGGGGATCATGAGACCGAACAGGCCCAGCTCCTTGAGCCCGTCGACGATCTCCTGCGGGTACTCGTCGCGGTGCTCCAGCTCGGTCGCGACCGGGATGATCTCCTTGTCCACGAAGTCCCGGACGGTGGAGAGGATCTCCTGCTGCACGTCGTTGAGGCCGTGGGTCTGGGCGAGTCGGCTCATGGTTACTTGCTCTCCCGAAGTTCCGGGCGGCCGGGCTGCTCGCCGCCGCGCTCCTTGATGTACGTCTCGGTGGGCACCATCACCTTGCGGCGGAACACGCAGACGAGCGTGCCGTCCTGCTTGTAGCCCTTGGTCTCCACGTGGACGATCCCGCGGTCGCTCTTGGACCGCGACGGGGTCTTGTCGAGGACCGTCGTCTCGCCGTAGATGGTGTCGCCGTGGAAGGTCGGCGCCACGTGCTTCAGCGACTCGATCTCCAGGTTGGCGATCGCCTTGCCGGAGACGTCCGGCACGGACATGCCGAGGAGCAGCGAGTAGATGTAGTTGCCCACGACGACGTTCTTGCCGAAGTCCGTCGTGCTCTCGGCGTAGTTGCTGTCCAGGTGGAGCGGGTGGTGGTTCATCGTCAGCAGGCAGAAGAGGTGGTCGTCGTACTCCGTGACCGTCTTCCCGGGCCAGTGCTTGTAGACGTCCCCGACGGTGAACTCTTCGTAGGTGCGGCCGAATTGCATGGTCGTCACGCCTCCGGGGCTTCGAACTTCGACGTGCGCCGCATGCCGGCCGCGCGTCCCTTCCCGGAGATGACCAGCGCCATCTTCCGGCTGGCCTCGTCGATCATCTCGTCGCCGAGCATCGCCGAGCCCTTCTTGCCGCCCGCCTCGGACGTGTAGTAGTCGTACGCGTCCAGGATCAGCTCGGCGTGGTCGAAGTCCTCCTGGGACGGCGAGAAGATCTCGTTCGACGCCTCGACCTGGCCCGGGTGCAGCACCCACTTGCCGTCGAAACCGAGGGCCGCGGCGCGCTGGGCGACCTCGCGGTAGCCGTCCACGTTGCGGATCTGGAGGTACGGGCCGTCGATCGCCTGGAGGTCGTTGGCACGGGCCGCCATCAGGATCTTCATCAGGATGTAGTGGTAGGCGTCGGCGCCGTAGCCGGGCGGCTGCTCGCCGACGACCAGGGACTTCATGTTGATGGACGCCATGAAGTCGGCCGGGCCGAAGATGATCGTCTCGACGCGCGGGGAGGCCTCCGCGATCGCGTTGACGTTGTTGAGACCCCGGGCGTTCTCGATCTGCGCCTCGATGCCGATCTTGCCGACCTCGAAGCCCATCGTCTTCTCGATCTGCGTGAGCAGCAGGTCGAGGGCCACCACCTGGTCGGCCGTCTGGACCTTCGGCAGCATGATGCAGTCGAGGTTCGGGCCCGCGCCCTCCACGACGGTCACGACGTCGCGGTAGGTCCACTCGGTCGTCCAGTCGTTGACCCGCACGACGCGCGTCTTGCCCGTCCAGTCGCCCTCGTTCAGGAACTTGACGATGGTGTGCCGCGCCTCCGGCTTGGCGAGCGGGGCGCAGGCGTCCTCCAGGTCGAGGAAGACCTGGTCGGCCGGCAGACCCTGGGCCTTCTCCAGGAAGCGGGGGTTGCTTCCCGGCACCGCGAGACAGGAGCGGCGCGGGCGGAGACGGTTGACGGGGCTGGTCATGCGGGGACCTCCAACGGGTCGAGGTGGTTCGCTTTCCGGATCTCGTCGACGATACGGCCGATGATCTCCGTGATGCCGAAGTCCTTGGGGGTGAAGACGGCGGCGACACCCGCCCGCTTCAGCTCCTCGGCGTCGGCGTTCGGAATGATGCCGCCGACGATCACGGGGATGTCGGTGGCGCCCGCCTCGCGCAGCCGGTCGAGGACGTCGGGCACCAGCTCGGCGTGCGACCCGGAGAGGATCGACAGGCCGACGCAGTGCACGTCCTCGGCGAGCGCGGCGGACACGATCTGGTCGGGGGTGAGACGGATGCCCTGGTAGACCACCTCGAACCCGGCGTCGCGGGCCCGGACGGCGATCTGCTCGGCGCCGTTGGAGTGGCCGTCCAGGCCCGGCTTGCCGACGAGGAGGCGGAGCTTGCCGCCCAGCTCGTCCCCGGTGCGGCGGACCTTCTCGCGGACCAGGGCGAGCGGGGTGCCCTCCTCCGCGGTCACCGCGACCGGCGCCGAGGAGACGCCCGTGGGCGCCCGGAACTCGCCGAAGACCTCGCGCAGCGCCCCGGCCCACTCGCCGGTCGTGACCCCGGCGCGGGCGCATTCGAGCGTGGCCTCCATGAGGTTCTCCGTACCCTCGGCGGCCTCCTTGAGACGGTCCAGGGCCTGCTGCGTGGTCGGGTAGTGGAACGGGTCGCCCATGCCCTGGCGGTCCGTCGACTCCTGACGGGTGGTGCGCCACTCCTCGATGGCCGCGATCACGCCCGCCTCGACCCCGTGGTCCACCGTCATGATCGCGGTGTCCAGGTCGGCGGTGAGCGGGTTCGGCTCGGTGCCCTCGTAGCAGTTCACACCGATGATCTTCTCCTCGCCGGCCTCGATCCGCGCCCTGCGCTCGGCGTGCGAGGAGACCAGCTGGGACTTCAGATAGCCCGACTCGACGGCGGCCATCGCGCCGCCCATCTCCTGGATCCGGTCGATCTCGGCGAAGGACTCGGCGACCAGCTCGTCGACCTTCTTCTCGATGACGTGCGAGCCCGCGAAGATGTCCTCGTACTCCAGCAGGTCGCTCTCGTGCGCCAGGACCTGCTGGATGCGCAGCGACCACTGCTGGTCCCAGGGCCGGGGGAGGCCCAGGGCCTCGTTCCAGGCCGGGAGCTGGACGGCGCGGGCGCGCGCGTCCTTCGAGAGCGTCACGGCCAGCATCTCCAGGACGATCCGCTGGACGTTGTTCTCCGGCTGCGCCTCGGTCAGGCCCAGCGAGTTGACCTGCACCCCGTAACGGAAGCGGCGCTGCTTCGCGTTCTCGATGCCGTAGCGCTCGCGCGTGATCCTGTCCCAGATCCGCCCGAACGCCCGCATCTTGCACATCTCCTCGATGAAGCGGACTCCCGCGTTCACGAAGAAGGAGATGCGGGCCACGACGTCCCCGAACTTCTCGGCGGGGACCTGCCCTGAGTCGCGTACGGCATCGAGAACGGCGATGGCGGTGGACATCGCGTACGCGATCTCCTGGACCGGTGTGGCCCCCGCCTCCTGAAGGTGGTACGAGCAGATGTTGATCGGGTTCCACTTGGGGATGTTCGACACCGTGTAGGCGATCATGTCGGTCGTCAGGCGCAGGGAGGGACCCGGCGGGAAGACGTGCGTCCCCCGCGACAGGTACTCCTTGACGATGTCGTTCTGCGTGGTGCCCTGGAGCGTGGCGATGTCCACGCCCTGCTCCTCGGCGACGACCTGGTAGAGCGCCAGAAGCCACATGGCCGTGGCGTTGATGGTCATCGAGGTGTTCATCTGCTCCAGGGGGATGTCCTGGAACAGGCGCCGCATGTCACCGAGGTGGGACACCGGGACGCCGACCCGGCCGACCTCGCCGCGGGCGAGGATGTGGTCGGGGTCGTACCCGGTCTGGGTCGGCAGGTCGAACGCGACCGACAGACCCGTCTGGCCCTTGGCGAGGTTGCGGCGGTACAGCTCGTTGGACGCCTCGGCCGTGGAGTGACCGGCATAGGTGCGCATCAGCCACGGCCGGTCCTTCTGACGCTCAGTCATGAGCCGGTGAACCTCCGTGAGATCAGACGTTGCGGAAGCGGTTGATGGCGTCGATGTGCTGGGCGCGCTTCTCGTGGTCGCGCACGCCCAGGCCCTCCTCGGGGGCGAGCGCGAGGACGCCGACCTTGCCCTGGTGGGCGTTGCGGTGCACGTCGTGGGCGGCCTGGCCGGTGTCCTCCAGCGAGTACACCTTCGACAGGGTCGGGTGGATCTTGCCCTTGGCGATCAGGCGGTTGGCCTCCCACGCCTCGCGGTAGTTGGCGAAGTGCGAGCCGATGATCCGCTTCAGCGACATCCACAGGTAGCGGTTGTCGTACTCGTGCATGTAGCCCGAGGTGGAGGCGCAGGTGGTGATGGTGCCGCCCTTGCGCGTGACGAAGACCGAGGCGCCGAAGGTCTCGCGGCCCGGGTGCTCGAAGACGATGTCGATGTCCTCGCCGCCGGTCAGGTCGCGGATGCGCTTGCCGAAGCGCTTCCACTCCTTGGGGTCCTGGGTCTGCTCGTCCTTCCAGAACTTGTACCCCTCGGCGCTGCGGTCGATGATCGCCTCGGCGCCCATCGAGCGGCAGATGTCGGCCTTCTGGTCGCTGGAGACGACACAGATCGGGTTGGCGCCGCCGGCCAGGGCGAACTGCGTGGCGTAGCTGCCGAGCCCGCCGCTCGCGCCCCAGATCAGGACGTTGTCGCCCTGCTTCATGCCGGCGCCGTTGCGGGAGACCAGCTGGCGGTACGCGGTCGAGTTGACCAGACCGGGCGCGGCGGCCTCCTCCCAGCTCAGGTGGTCCGGCTTCGGCATCAGCTGGTTGGACTTGACGAGCGCGATCTCGGCGAGGCCGCCGAAGTTGGTCTCGAAGCCCCAGATGCGCTGCTCGGGGTCGAGCATCGTGTCGTTGTGGCCGTCGCTCGACTCCAGCTCGACGCTGAGGCAGTGCGCGACGACCTCGTCGCCGGGCCGCCAGGCGTTGACGCCCGGGCCGGTGCGCAGGACGACGCCCGCGAGGTCGGAGCCGATGATGTGGTACGGCAGGTCGTGGCGCTTGGCCAGGTCGTTCGTGCGGCCGTAGCGCTCCAGGAACCCGAAGGTGGAGAGCGGCTCGAAGATCGAGGTCCACACCGAGTTGTAGTTCACGGAGGAGGCCATCACGGCGACGAGCGCCTCGCCCGGACCGAGTTCGGGCACCGGGACCTCGTCCAGGTGGATCGACTTGCGCGGGTCCTTCTCGCGCGTGGTGAGTCCTTCGAACATCTCCGTCTCGTCCTTGTGCACGGTGATCGCGCGGTACGAGTCGGGGATCGGCAGAGCGGCGAAGTCGGCAGACGTGGCGGTCTGCGACTGAATCGCGTCCAGGATGTCCTTCACGGTGTTGCCTCCGGCGAAGAGCGTTGAGGGAACGCTGGTCGGGGTGTGGCTGTACTGGGGCTGCGGTGGTGCTGATGAGGGGTGTGCCGTCGGTTCGGCGGGGTGGTGCTCCGGCAGCGCTTGGTGTGGCGCGGAAGGGTGCCTGTGACGCAGGCGTCCGGGCGCGCGGGCCGTGGCTCGCGGGGACAGTCGGCTTCCGGAAGTTCTCCGTCCGCCGGCCGCCCGGACTCCTTCAACGTATGGCACACCGTGACAGCTGGCAAGGCACTGCGTGCCATTGGTTTCGCTCAGATGAAATCTTTACGCTTCAGGCGAGCGATGATCGATCATTCCAGGTCAGGGTGGGGTTCTCGCAGGTCCGGGGGATCGATGATCGATCACTGGGTGGGGTGGTGGGTGTGCCCGGGCATGAAAAAAGGCGTCTGACGTGGCACTGCGTGCCATGTCAGACGCCTGGGGTCTCGTGTCGATGTGCGGGCCGGTGGGGGCTGGTCGCGCAGTTCCCCGCGCCCCTGAGGCATGCGCTTCGCGCAGCCTTCCCCTGGACGAGCGGAGCTCGTTTCAGGGGCGCGGGGAACTGCGCGAGAAGCGGCCACCGGGCCGCGGGTGGCGAATCGGCTAGCGGTCGCCGAGGGCCTGTTCGATGGTGCGCATGATTTCGGGGAGCGGAGCGTCCACGCGGGCCACCGTCACCAGCACCTCACCGGAGTGCGACACCTGCGCGGCCGGCGCCGCGGCGGCGGGAGTGCGGCCGGCGCCGATGCCCGTACCGAAAGTGCGCCGCACGATGGCGAAGGCATGGTCCAGCTGCGTCTCCACATCGCCCTGCCCACCGGCCCGCAGCCAGCGCCGCAGCACATGATTGTGGGCGGTCACGACGGCGGACGCGGCGACCTCGGCGAGCAGCGGGTCGTCGTTGCCGTCGTGGTGCGCCTCCTCGTCGAAGTGCCCGAGGAGATAGCGCGTGAAGAGCCGCTCGTAGCGCGCGACCGACGCGATCTCGGCCTCGCGCAGCGTCGGCACCTCACGGGTCAGCCGGTACCGCTCGACGGCCACCGTCGGCGACGACGCGTACATCTTCATGACTTCCTTGATGCCGCGGCACACCGTGTCCAGCGGATGCTCGTGCGGCGGCGCCGCGTTCAGCACGGCCTCGGCGCGCACCAGGGTGTCGTCGTGGTCCGGGAAGATGGCTTCTTCCTTGGAGCGGAAGTGCCGGAAGAAGGTACGGCGCGCGACCCCGGCCGCCGCCGCGATCTCGTCGACCGTCGTCGCCTCGTACCCCTTGGTGGCGAAGAGCTCCATCGCCGCGGCCGCCAGCTCGCGGCGCATCTTGAGCCGCTGCGCGGCGGCCCGGCTGCTCGCCGCGCTCTCCGGAGCCTCCGAACCGCCGGCAACGGCGCTTGTGGCGGATGTGCGGGAGGACCGGTCGGCCTTGGCAGCGGGCGTCATGCCCCGAACGTACTGCATGTACGTTCCAAGTCGCTCCCCGGTTGACGGGCCGCCCGATGCTCCGAGCAGCCCGCCCCAACCGGCCCCCGACTCCGCGTCCGGCTCAGCGCCGGGCATATTCGCGGAAGCCACGGCCGGTCTTGCGGCCGAGGCAGCCCGCGGCCACCAGGTGCTCCAGCAGCGGCGCGGGCGCGAGACCCGGGTCGCGGAACTCGCGGTGCAGCACCTTCTCGATGGCGAGGGAGACGTCCAGGCCGACCACGTCGAGGAGTTCGAACGGGCCCATCGGGTATCCGCCGCCGAGCTTCATCGCGGCGTCGATGTCGTCCAGCGACGCGTAGTGCTCCTGCACCATCTTGACCGCGTTGTTCAGGTACGGGAACAGCAAAGCGTTCACGATGAACCCGGCGCGGTCCCCGCAGTCCACGGGGTGCTTGCGCACCTTCAGGGTCAGATCGCGGACGGTCGCGTGCACGTCCTCGGCCGTCAGCACGGTCCGCACGACCTCGACGAGCTTCATCGCCGGCGCCGGGTTGAAGAAGTGCATCCCGATCACGTCCTGCGGCCGCGAGGTGGCCCGGGCGCACGCGACCACCGGCAGCGAGGAGGTGGTCGTCGCCAGGATCGCGCCCGGCTTGCACACCTTGTCGAACGTGGTGAACAGCTGCTGCTTGATCTCCAGGTCCTCCGCGACGGCCTCGAGCGCGAGGTCGACATCGGCGAAGGCGTCGTAGGAACCGGCCGGGGTGATCAGGGCCAGCGTCGCGTCGGCCGCCTCGGCCGTCATCCGGCCCTTGTCGACAGAGCGTTTCAGGGACTTGCCGATCCGGGCCTTGGCCGCCTGGGCCTTCTCCTCGCTGCGGGCGGCGAGCACGACCGCGTACCCGGCCTTCGCGAACACCTCGGCGATGCCGGAGGCCATGGTCCCCGAGCCCGCGACGCCGACGGACTCGACGGTCCGGGAGGGCGCGGCGACGGCGTCGGTCAGCGGCGTCAGCGCGTCCCGCACCACCACGGAGCTGCCCGGCGCCTCGTACGTGTAGAAGCCGCGGCCCGTCTTGCGCCCGGTCAGTCCGGCCTCGCTGAGCTGCTTGAGGATCGGCGCGGGGGCGTGCAGCCGGTCCCGGGACTCGGCGTACATGGCGTCGAGGACGGTCCGGGCGGTGTCGATGCCGATCAGGTCGAGCAGGGCGAGCGGGCCCATCGGCAGCCCGCAGCCGAGCCGCATCGCGGCGTCGATGTCCTCGCGGGAGGCGTACTTGGCCTCGTACATCGCGGCGGCCTGGTTGAGGTAGCCGAACAGCAGCCCGTCGGCGACGAAGCCCGGCCGGTCGCCGACGGCCACCGGCTCCTTGCCCAGTTCCAGGGCGAGGTCGGTGACGGCGGCCACGGCGGCCGGCGCGGTCAGCACGGACGAGACGATCTCGACGAGCTTCATCGCGGGCGCCGGGTTGAAGAAGTGCAGGCCCAGGACCCGTTCGGGCCGCGCGGAGTCGGCGGCCAGCCGGGTCACGGACAGCGCGTTGGTCCCGGTCGCCAGGATGGTCTCGGGGCGCACGATCGTGTCGAGCGCACGGAAGATCTGCTGCTTGATCTCGTACGACTCCGGGGCGACCTCGATCACGAGATCGGCGTCGGCCGCGGCCTGCAGATCGGTGAACGTGCGGAACCGCGCGAGGAGGTCGGCCCGCTCCTGCTCGGTGAGGTGCTCCCGGCGCACCGCACGCGCCGTGGAGGCCTCCAGGGAGGCGACGGCCTGCGCGGTGGCGGCCTCGCTGATGTCGATGCCGATGACCTCGCGGCCGGCACGGGCCAGGACCTCGGCGATGCCGGTGCCCATGGTGCCGAGGCCGACGACGGCGACCGTCGCAAGAGGGGCGGTACGGGACAGAGGAGCGTCCATCCGGGGACTCCAGGAAGTGAGGGTGACGACGAGGGGCGCACGCGGCCGCGCCAACGGGCGTGCGGCGTACGGGAGATGAGCGGGCGACGCGCATGCCCGGACTCATGTGAGGAGAACCACGCGCGAAGAGCCACGCGCGGTGCGGAGGTGGAACCGACCGGCCCTGTCCCAAGCCGTGTCGTACCGAACCGACGAACACTCACGGCGGCTGCGTCACCAGGCCGCCGGGAGGCGTGCTGCGGGAAGTGTGCCCCGCTCACATGAGATTAACCCGCGAGTAACGAGCGCGCCAGCCCTCGCCGTTGACGAGTCCGTGTGATCTATGTCGCCGCAGACCCGGGGGGACGTAGCCTCAATGCATGGACGAAGAGTCGCGAACGGTGACAGAGCGCATCCGGAAGGAATCCGGCGGAACCCCCGCCTTCGAACAGCTCGCCGCCACAGACGACCTGGATGCGCTGGCCGCGGTCCTCACGGCGCCGGAACAGCCCTTGTGGGCGCGTGAGTTCGCGGCCCATCGGCTCGGTACAGCGGGTGACCGCCGCGCCTTCGAGTCCCTCGTCCTGCTGCTCAATCACCGTGATCCCGAGCGCTGCGCCGGTGCCGCGCACGCCCTCGCCGTCCTCGGCGACCCGCGCACGGCCCGCGCCGCGGCGGCCCTCGCCACGAACGAGCTGCGGGTGGCCTACGCCCTGCACCCGGTCCGCCTGCTGACCCAGCTGCGCGCCCCCGAGTCCGCCCCGGCCCTGATCACCACCCTGCGCCGCCGTCTCGCCCCGCACGATCCGTACCGCAAGGTCGCGCTGGCCTGCGTGGAGGGCCTGGGCAGCCTGGCCGATCCCCGGTCCCGCGACGTCCTCAAGGAGGCGGCCACCCACCCGAGGCTGGCGATGGCGGCGGAGGCGGCCCTGGCCCGGCTGCCCCAGGGCTAGAGACCGCCTCCGCTTCCCGCTACCGGATCCCCAGCAGCCGGTGCAGCGTCGCGCCGCTCGTCGCGCCCGGAGCCGCGGTCTCCCGGGTCGCCAGCGGCTTCGGGTCCGGCTGCTTCTGGCACACCGCGTCGGCGGTTCCGTGGCCGCGCGGCACCTTCCCGGTCGCCAGGTACGCGGACAGGTACCCGTCCAGACAGGTGCTGCCGCTGAGCGTGATCCCGTGGTTGCCGCCGCCCTGCTCCACCACCAGGCTGGAGCCGCGCAGCAGTTGATGGACCCGCGCACCGCCCTCGTACGGGGTCGCCGCGTCGTCCGTCGCCTGGAACAGCAGCACCGGCGGCAGGGCGTCGTTGGCGACGTCGGTCCGCTTCAGCGGCGGGACCGGCCAGGACGCGCACGGCGCGTTGTACCAGGCGTTGTTCCAGGTGGAGAACGGGGCCTTGGCGTTCACCGCGGCGTTGTCCCGGTGCCACTGACGCCAGTCGCGCGGCCAGTCCGCGTCCCGGCACTGCACGGCCGTGTAGACGCTGTAGCCGTTGTCACCGGCGGCGTCGACCGCGCCGAAGTTCTCGTACGCGCCGACCAGCGCGTCCGCGTCCTTCTTGTTCACGTACGCGGAGAACGCCTCGGCGAGATGCGGCCAGTAGCCGTTGTAGTAGCCGCCGGGCAGGAACGTGTCCTCCAGCTCGCCCGCGCCGACCGTGCCGCCGACCGGCTTCTTCGTGACGGCGTCCCGCATCGCGTACCACTTGGCCTCGACCTTCGCCGGGTCCTTGCCGAGCTTGTACGTCGCGTCGTACTTGGCGACCCACGCCATGAAGGCCCGGTGGCGGTCGTTGAAGGCGAGGTCCTGGTCGATGTTGTCCCGGTACCAGGCCCCCTCGGGGTCGACGATCGAGTCCAGGACGAACCGCCGCACCCGCTCCGGGAAGTACTTCGCGTACACCGCGCCCAGGTAGGTGCCGTACGAGTAGCCGAAGTAGTTGATCTTCTGGGCGCCGAGGGCGGCCCGGATCAGGTCCATGTCCTTCACGGTGCTCACCGTGTCGATGTACGGCAGCAGGTCGTGGTACTTGGTCTCGCAGGCCCGGGCGAAGGCGGCCGCGCGCTCGGTGTTGGTCCGCTCGATCGCCCGGGTCGTCGGCACGCTCGACGGCCGCACCGGGTCGAAGTGGCCGGGGTCGCAGTCGAGCGCCGGTTCGCTCTTGCCGACCCCGCGCGGGTCGAACCCGATCACGTCGTACTGCGAGGCGACCTTCTTCGGCAGGCTCGACGCCACGAACCCGGCGAGCGAGAGCCCGCTGCCGCCGGGGCCGCCCGGATTGACCAGGAGCGGACCCTGCGAGGTCTTCGCCGTGTGCGGAATCCGCGACAGGGCGATGCTGATCCACCGCCCGTAGGAGTTGTCGTGGTCGAGCGGCACCTTCAACGACCCGCACTGCAACGTCGGCCGGTCCGTGGTGCCGCACTTCTTCCAGGTGATGTGCGGACCGCCGTGCGGCGTCGCCCGAGCGGGTGCGGCGTCGGCGGCGGGTGTGACGATCGCGGCTGCCGCCAGGGCGGCGATCCCGCACAGGGCTCCTGCGAGTTTCTTCATGGGGCCTCCCGAGACGGAGAGGGTCAAGGCCGCGAATCCACGGCTCCCGGCTGCATGTTCCCGGAAACCCCGCCCAGAAGAATCCGTTCTGCGGAACTTGACCCGATTGCAGCCACGCCGCGCGCACGGGGCCGACGCCCGGCTCCTCGGCCGGGGCGCCGGCCCTGCGGGAGCCGCCGGCGTCCTTCAGCCGACGACGGTCCACGTGTCGCCGCCCGCGAGCAGCGCCGCCAGGTCGCCCTTGCCGTGCCGCTCGATCGCGGCGTCGAGCTGGTCGGCCATCAGGGTGTCGTAGACGGGTCGTTCGACGCTGCGCAGGACGCCGATGGGGGTGTGGTGCAGGGTGTCCGGGTCCGCGAGCCGCGAGAGGGCGAAGGCCACGGTGGGGGACGCGGAGTGCGCGTCGTGGACAAGGACGTCGGCTTCGTTCTCGGGGGTCACGGCCACCACCTTCAGGTCGCCGGTGCCCCGGTCACGCACCACCCCCTTGCTCAGACCGCCGCCGAACCGGATCGGCTGCCCGTGTTCGAGCCGGATGACCGCCTCCTCGGCCTGTTGCTTGTCCTTCAGCACCTCGAAGGCGCCGTCGTTGAAGATGTTGCAGTTCTGGTAGATCTCGACGAGCGCCGTGCCCTGGTGGTCGGCGGCCGCGCGCAGTACCGAGGTGAGGTGCTTGCGGTCGGAGTCCACGGTGCGGGCCACGAAGGACGCCTCGGCGCCGATGGCGAGGGACACCGGGTTGAAGGGCGCGTCGAGCGAGCCCATCGGGGTCGACTTGGTGATCTTGCCGACCTCGGAGGTGGGGGAGTACTGGCCCTTGGTGAGTCCGTAGATGCGGTTGTTGAAGAGGAGGATCTTGAGGTTGACGTTGCGGCGCAGGGCGTGGATGAGGTGGTTGCCGCCGATGGAGAGGGCGTCGCCGTCGCCGGTGACGACCCAGACGGTCAGGTCCCTTCGGGAGGAGGCGAGTCCGGTGGCGATGGCGGGGGCGCGGCCGTGGATGGAGTGCATCCCGTACGTGTTCATGTAGTACGGGAAGCGCGAGGAGCAGCCGATGCCGGAGACGAAGACGATGTTCTCCTTCGCCAGGCCGAGTTCGGGCATGAAGCCCTGGACGGCGGCGAGGATCGCGTAGTCGCCGCAGCCGGGGCACCAGCGCACTTCCTGGTCCGACTTGAAGTCCTTCGCCCGGAGTCCGAGTTCAGTCTTCACGCAGCGCCTCCTCCACCATACGAGCCAGTTGTCCAGCCTTGAACGGCATGCCGTTGACCTGGGTGAGCGCCCGCACGTCGAACAGGTACCTTGCGCGCAGCAGCGTCGCCAACTGCCCCAGGTTCATCTCGGGCACGATGACCCGCTCGTACCGGGCGAGGACCTCGCCGAGGTCGGCCGGGAACGGGTTGAGATGGCGCAGGTGGGCCTGCGCGACCGGCTTCCCGGCTGCCCGCAGCAGGCGCACCGCCGCCGTGATGGGCCCGTAGGTGGAGCCCCAGCCCAGCACCAGGGCCCGGGCGCCGTGCGGGTCGTCGACGTCCAGGTCGGGAACGTCGATGCCGTCGATCCTGGCCTGCCGGGTGCGGACCATGAAGTCGTGATTGGCGGGGTCGTAGGAGATGTTGCCCGTGCCGTCCTGCTTCTCGATCCCGCCGATCCGGTGCTCCAGACCGGGCGTGCCGGGCACGGCCCACGGGCGGGCCAGGGTGTGCGGGTCACGCTTGTACGGCCAGAACACCTCCCTGCCGTCGTCCAGGGTGTGATTGGGACCCTGCGCGAACGGGACGCGGAGGTCCGGTAGTTCGCCGGTCTCGGGGATGCGCCACGGCTCGGAGCCGTTGGCCAGGTATCCGTCCGAGAGCAGGAAGACCGGAGTGCGGTACGTGACCGCGATCCGCGCCGCCTCCAGGGCCGCGTCGAAGCAGTCGGCGGGTGTGCGGGGTGCGATCACCGGGACCGGCGCCTCACCGTTGCGCCCGTACATGGCCTGGAGGAGATCGGCCTGCTCGGTCTTGGTGGGCAGGCCGGTGGAGGGGCCGCCGCGCTGGATGTCCACGATGAGCAGGGGGAGTTCGAGCGAGACCGCGAGCCCGATCGTCTCCGACTTCAACGCCACGCCCGGCCCCGAGGTCGTCGTGACGGCGAGACTGCCGCCGAAGGCCGCGCCCAGGGCTGCCCCGATGCCCGCGATCTCGTCCTCCGCCTGGAAGGTGCGCACGCCGAAGTTCTTGTGCTTCGACAGCTCGTGCAGGATGTCGGAGGCCGGGGTGATCGGGTACGAGCCGAGGTAGAGCGGCAGATCCGCCTGCCGGGACGCGGCGATCAGGCCGTAGGACAGGGCCAGGTTCCCGGAGATGTTGCGGTAGGTGCCGACGGGGAAGGCGGTGGCGGCCGGGGCCACCTCGTAGGAGACGGCGAAGTCCTCGATCGTCTCGCCGAAGTTCCAGCCGGCTCGGTGGGCGGCGATGTTGGCCTCGGCGATGTGCGGCTTCTTGGCGAACTTCCGCTTCAGGAAGGCCTCCGTGCCTTCCGTGGGCCGGTGGTACATCCAGCTCAGCAGGCCCAGCGCGAACATGTTCTTGCTGCGCTCCGCCTCTTTGCGGGACAGGCCGAACTCCGCGAGCGCTCCCACCGTCAGCGTGGTCAGCGGCACCGGGTGGACGTGGAAGCCGTCCAGTGATCCGTCTGCGAGCGGATCACCGTCGTAGCCGACCTTGCGTAACGCCCGCCCGGTGAACTCGTCCGTGTCGACGATGATCTCCGCGCCGTGCGGCAGGTCGTCGACGTTCGCCTTCAGCGCGGCCGGATTCATCGCCACGAGCACGTCCGGAGCGTCGCCGGGGGTGAGGATGTCGTGGTCCGCGAAGTGCAACTGGAACGACGACACCCCGGGCAGAGTCCCGGCCGGGGCACGGATCTCGGCCGGGAAGTCGGGCAGCGTCGACAGGTCGTTGCCGAACGACGCGGTCTCCGCTGTGAATCGGTCACCGGCGAGCTGCATGCCGTCCCCGGAGTCTCCCGCGAACCTGATGATCACGTGGTCCAGCCGGCGGACCTCCTTCCCTTCCGGCGCCGCACGACTCACCGCATCTGCTGAGGTCATGTACTCGTTCCCTCTCCCTCGGACGATGTCAAGATCAGGTTTTGCGCCCGCCGCCCGTGCGCTGGCCGATTCATCTCTGCTTCCTCATAAAACAACTCGATAAGGTGCCCTTTTGGCTGAGAACGTATGGTCCCCGGTCGGGTGGGGTGACCAGACACACGTATACGCAGTACGCGCCACCGTGTACGATGTATCAAAAGTGTCTTATGTGACTACAGGGGGCGGGCTGTCCAGTTAGGCTGGTTCCGTTGGGCGCGTTGTCGCCTGCGGAAATCGACCGAAACCCGGAGCGCGTGGCCGGCCTTCATCTCTGTGGAGTTTATTGGGAGCGAACCCCATTTTGTATCGGCAGTGTTTCCCAATTGTTGGTTTCCGTTATTCGCTGGCGTCGGTCGTTGAATCTTTGCGGGTTGACCACCCGGGCTGTACGCTCTACGGGAATCGTATTCTCTGTGGATTGGTGCAACGCTCTGTTTTTTCGGATGAATATGGGGGAGTTTTTCGGATGGGGCATCAGACCATAACCCTTGTAGAATCGCGCATTCCGCAACAGCTCACCGGCCCCGGTGGGTCCAGGTCCGAGGAGAAGAGAGCACGCAGGGCCCTGCGTGTGCTCGCGGTCGAGAGCGAGCCTCGGGTCGCCAAGGCGCTCGTCCGCGACCTGGCCCGGCACGGATACCAGGCGGAGAGCGTGCCGACCGGGGCGCAGGCCCTGCGGAAGTACCGGGGCGCCGACCTCGTCCTCGTCGACCTTGACCTGCCTGACCTCGACGGCGTCGAACTCTGCCGCAGCATCCGGGCCGTCTGCGACGTCCCGATCATCGTCGTCACGGCGCGTGACTCGGAGCTGGACCGGGTGATGAGTCTCCGCGCCGGTTCGGACGACTACGTGACCAAGCCCTACAGCCTCGCCGAACTGATCGCCCGGATCGAGGCCGTCATGCGCCGGGCTCTGCGGCAACCGGTGTCCGCCCCGGAGGCCATTACCGTCGGACGGCTCGGTATCAACCCGGGCACCCGGCAGATCAGCCTCGACGGTCGGCCCGTAGAGGTGACACGCAAAGAATTCGATCTGCTGTATCTGCTCGCCTCGCGTCCGGGCAGTGTCGTCACCCGTAAACAGATCATGGCGCAGGTCTGGAGGGATTCCCGGTCGGAGCCGGGCCGCACCATCGACACACACGTCAGCAGCTTACGAAGCAAGCTGGGATCGAGCAGCTGGATCATCACCGCCCGCGGCGTCGGATTCCGCATGGGCCACGCCTGATTCTCCGGGACGTCACCCCGGGTTGTCCCGGGCGGCGAATGACCCTTCCAGGGGATTCACCCTGCCGTTCGAGCCGAAACCGGCCAGAGCGCATCCCGGAGCGGAGAGCGAATTCGGGGACACCCGGTCAAAGGCGACCGGTGCTCCTCCCCGTCCGGGCCCGTCGTGACGTACCGACGGGACAGTTGACCATTCCACGAATTTCTCGGTGGGGCGTGTTCATGCCATGCCACGCCATCCCGGCGGCGGACCCGAGGCCCATGACGTGGCCGTCCTGCGCCGGGCCGAGGACAACGGCCACGGAGCCCTGCCACGAGAGCCCGCGCCTGTCCCTCGCGTCGCCCAGACGGCGCGCGGGGAGGTGAGGACGGCAGAGAGCGCAACCGCGACCGCGGCGACCTCCTCGGCCGTGGGGGCGCCGCTGATGATGCGCCAAGATGTGGCGGCCTGCGTCCGGGAGGCGTCCGCCCCGGTGTCTTCCTCTGCTGTCATCGGTTCCTCTTCCTGAGACGTGGCACGGCCCTCCGGAACCCGTGTCGGGTTCCGGAGGGCCGTTTGACGGATCCTCTGCGTCAGACGCGCGAGCGGCGGACGACCTCCAGCGCGGCCACCGCGACGCAGCCGACGAACAGATGCATCGTGATCAGCGTGGCGGCGGTGCCGCCGTCGGTGTCCAGAGTGAGCGGACCGATGGCGGTGAGGGCCGCCACCGCGCCGCTCACGACCTGGCCCACCCGCAGCAGCACCGGCTTCCAGCGCGCGAGGAGCAGGACGGCCGTGATGCCGATCGCCGGCGCGACGAGCGACATGAAGATCACGTCACCGGCGCCGATGTCGTCGGACTTGCCGTTGAGCTTCAGGGCCAGCGACGCGCCGGCCGCGTCCCCGATGTACAGGACGATCAGATTGACGACCGTGGCGAGGACGGCGGCCCCCGCCACGGCCTGCCACGCGGGCAGTGCCCGCCGCCTTGGAGCGGTATCGGTGGCAGCGGGGTTACTGCTGGTCATGGAGCCTCCGGGCTGTCGTGCCGCGCCGGGAGCGGGTACGGCGCGGTGTTCGTCGAGAGGGGGTGTGCGCTTCCGGCGCGAGGACCGGCCGCCTGAACGGTGCGTCAGGAGGGGGTCAGAGAAAGACTGTGCCGGAAGACGTTCTTGGGGTCGTAGGTGTTCTTCACCCGCTGCAGCCTCGGGTAGTTGTCCTTCCAGATGAGCGAGTACCAGGGCACCCCGGACGTGTTCTGTGCCGGGTCGCGCATGTCGACGTCCGGATAGTTGATGTAGCCGCCGTCCTGCTGGTCGTTGGGCACCGGGAAGCCACCGGTCGCGCCGTGGACGTTCTTGCGCAGCGTGCGCAGCCACTCGATCTCGACCGCGTCGTCGGCCGGCACGGCCCAGTTGTTGGAGTACCAGAGCTTGATGACGGAGTCCCGCTGCACGATCGCCCTCGCCGACGACGGCAGGGTGTTGATCTGGCAGCCGTACGCCGCGAGATACACCAGGCCGACACCGTTGTGGGTCGGGTCGGTCAACGAGCGGTAGATCGCGCCGATCTGAGTGGACGTCAGCGGCTTGCGCAGATGGCCGCCCATGGACTTCTGGCGCGAGTACCCGGCGGAGTCGGCGGTCGGCTCCAGGGCGATCTCCAGCCAGGTGCCTTCCTTGACGTCGATCGTCGGCTGCACCCCGACGCCCGCGTTCACCGCGCTGATGTAGTCGTCGTGCAACCGGGCGGTGTTCGCCGACGTCGCGTCCATGCGGATTTCCAGTTGCACCGTCTGCGCGAGCGACGAGTGCAACTGCAGAGAGCTGTGGAGCACCTGGTACGGGGAGCCCGGCGCGCTGTTCGCGGCGTGCCAGGCGTTGTGGTTCATCACCAGACGCGTGAAGGCCGCCTCGGTGAGCTGCGCCCAGGGCCACGTCACGAAGGTCTCGCGCATCCGCGCGGGCGGCTTGGGCAGCAGCGAGGAGGGGCCGCCGGTGGCGCCGGGACTGCGGAACCAGAACCGCGTCACGATGCCGAACCCGCCGCCCCCGCCGCCGGTGTGCGCCCACCACAGCTCCCGGTGCGGGTCGTTCGCCTCCCGGGTGGCGACGATCGTACGAGCCCTGCCGCGGCTGTCCGCCACGACGATCTCGATGGCGTACAGGTGGTCCACGACCAGGCCGAAGCGACGGGACAGCGGGCCGTATCCACCACCGGAGACATGGCCGCCGACGCCCACCTCGGGGCACACACCGCCCGGGACGGTGACACCCCAGCCCTCGTACAGCGCCTTGTAGACCTCGCCCAGCCGGGCGCCGGCCTGGACGGCGAAGGCGTTCATCGCCGGGTCGAAGGTGACTCCGTTCATCTCGGACAGGTCGACGAGAAGCCGGAACTGGGGGTCGTCGACCAGGTTCTCGAAGCAGTGACCGCCACTGCGCACCGTGATCCGCTGGTGTTTGGCGACGGCCTGATTCACGGCCTTCTCCACCTGGGCGGCACAGTGCACGAGCCAGATCTCGTCCGGGGCCGCCGCGAAGCGGGTGTTGTAGCCGCGGTGCGTGAGTTCGGCGTAGCGGGCGTCACCGGGCCTGACGATCACCTCCGGGTCGACCTTGACGGTGGTCTGGGCGGCGGCGGGCAATGGGGTGAACCCCGCGGTGGCACCGGCCACCGCTATCGCGGAGCCCAGAAAGTTGCGTCGGGAGAACATGTCAAGCCCTATCTGTACGGAGATATGGACAGATCACCGCATTGGCGGATGCGTTCCGGGGATGAAGTTGAGCCAACCAGGTCCCGGAACGCGTCACCATGGGCTTGACGTGGATCTGTCCTGCCTCGATACCAGAATTGAGGTTCCGGCCGCGCAGGTCAGGTGTCCGAGGCGCTCGTCACCGCCTCGCGCAGTGCCGCGAGCAGGGTCGCCTCCGACTGGGACCCTGTCAGTGGCCGCAGCCCGTCGATGAAGAACACCGGCACACCGCTGACGCCGAGCCCCCGCACGCGGTCGATCTCGGCCCGCAGCCGCTCTGTCTCGCCGGCCGACGCCGGTGCCGCGGGACCCGAACCGGAGTCGTCCGCCGTGACACCGGCCTCCTCGGCGAGCCGGGTGAGCGTGGCGCGGTCACCGATGTGCAGTCCGTCCGTGAAGTGGGCGCGAAACAGTCGCTCCACCATCTGCTCGGCCCTGCCCTGCCGCGCGGCGCGGGCGATGAGCAGATGTGCCTCGAAGGTGCCGGTGGCCACGGCGCGCTCATAGCGCAGTTCCAGTCCGTCCGCGCCCGCCTGCTCGGCGAGTTGGAGCGTCTGCCGCACGGCTTGCGGTCCGAACGTCCGCTCCAGTACGGGGAGCAGGGGCTGCCCCTCGGTGCCCGCGCCCGGAGCGAGCTCGAAGGGCAGGAACGCCACCTGGACGGGGTGGCCCTCGGCGCGCAGTCGGTCCGCCGCGCGGGAGAAGCGGGTGTATCCGAGATAGGAGTGCACGCAGATCACGTCCAGCGCGATCCGTACCCGCACCGTCGTGGCCGTCGGCGGCAGCTTCTTCACAGAGATCTTCTCCTCGTACTGATCGGGACAAGTGCCCTCTCACTGTGGCTGGTTGCCGTGTTTGCGGGACGGCAGGTCGGCGTGTTTCGTGCGCAGCATGGCCAGGGACTTGATGAGCACCTCGCGGGTCTCGGCGGGGTCGATGACGTCGTCGACCAGGCCGCGCTCGGCCGCGTAGTACGGGTGCATCAGTTCGGCCTTGTACTCCTTGACCATCTTCTGGCGCATGGCCTCGGAGTCCTCGGCCTCGGCGATCTGGCGGCGGAAGATCACGTTGGCCGCGCCCTCGGCGCCCATGACCGCGATCTCGTTGGTGGGCCAGGCGTAGGTGAGGTCGGCGCCGATGGACTGGGAGTCCATGACGATGTAGGCACCTCCGTACGCCTTGCGGAGAATCAGCGAGATCCGCGGCACGGTGGCGTTGCAGTACGCGTACAGCAGCTTCGCGCCGTG
>NZ_QLLY01000022.1 GCF_003259365.1 Streptomyces sp. PsTaAH-137 | reverse complement strand
GTCCAGGACCAAGCGATGAAGCTTGGCCCACACGCGAGCCTCGGTCCACACAGTGAACCGGCGAAAGGCGGTCACACCCGACAGGCCGAAGCCGGGAGGCAGTTGGTTCCAGGTGCACCCCGAGGTGGCCACGAAGATGATCGCGGCCAGCACCTCGCGGTCTCCTCGGCGACGATGCCCTCCGCCTTGCGGGCGCTCCGAGGCCGGCGGGACCACCCGTTGGAACAACTCCCACAGATCATCCGGCGCCAACCGTTCGACAAGCGCAGCAGCCATCACCCCAGCCTGCCGCAAGATCACGCCAACTGAAATGGCGTCTAAGGCCAGAACTGCGCGAGCACACCCTCCTTGAACGGTTGCGGCGAGACCGCCATGTCCCCGGCGAAGGGATGGTCGAGGGTCAGGCAGAGCAGCAGGCTCACCCCGATCAGCGCGGCGACCGAGGCCACGAACATCAGCTGGGCGCGGATGCTCTCCATGCCGTAGAGGAAGGTCAGCGGCAGCATGACGAGGGCGCCGCCGTAGACGAGGACGTCGAGGAGCATCGGCAGGGACTGCTCGGAGTCGGCGAGCCGGGTCCTGCGGGCCTCGGCGACCTCACCGAGGGTGCTGACGGCCTGCTCGTAGTACGCCTGCTCCGCGCTGGTCTCGGGCTCGTACTCCTGGAACACCGTGTAGAGCCGCACGACTTCAGGGTTGGTGAGCCCGGGATCCGGTCGCCCCTGCCGCATCAGCGGCCACTGCCGGTCGACGACGCTGTGCACGTACGCGCCCATCGCGTCGGACACCTTCCGCTGCTGCTCCGGCGGGAACGCGGAGGCGTCGCGCAGCACTTCGGCGGTCTGGCTGGCCTCGGCGGCGACATTGGTCCCGGCCTCGTTGAGCCCCTCCCACTCGGCGACGACGACGAAGGCGAGGATGATCCCGTAGATCGCGGCGTACATGCCGAGCACGACACCGATCATGTCGTTGTAGGCCCCGGCGGACAGTCGCGGAAACCTCCGCCGGACGACCAGACACCCCGCGAGCGCCAGCACGACGGCCCCGCCCCCGAGCAGTACGGCGAGCGCAAACGTACTGAAGTGATTGAGCAACCAGATTCCCACGGAGCACTAACCCGTGGATCGCAGGGGAGTTACGCGCCGCGTAGGAGCGCGGGGAACTGCGCGAGCAACCACGACGCACCGCAAGCAGCCGGCGCGCCGCAGCCTCGACGGCGAGCCGGCTAGGGCTCCCAGTCCAGCAACCGCACCTTGGCGACGGCCCGCACATGCCTCCGCATCGCCGCGGCAGCGGAACGCCCGTTCCCGGCCTCGATGGCATCCAGAATCGCCCGGTGCTGCGCCAGCGACCGCCCGGGCCGCCGGGGCTGCCGCAACGACTCGTTGCGCGACTCGGCGATCGGCCCGTCGATCTCGGCCATGAACGCGGCGAGCAGCGCACTGTGCGCGGCCGCGGTCACGGCACCGTGGAAGAGCCGGTCCCCCTCGACCCCGAGCCCGCCGGCCCCGATGTCCTCGGCCATCAGATCGAGCGCGGAGCGCAACGCGGCGAGGTCGGTCTCGGTGCGCCGCTCGGCGGCCAGCTCGGCGAGTTTCGTCTCCAGCGCCTCGCGCGCCTCGAGGACGTCCGGCAGCCGCTTCTTGCGCTCGACGAGCCGCTCGACGGGCTCGGCGACATCGAGCCCGTCCCGTACGAGATACGTGCCGCCACCGTGCCGCACCTCGACGAGCCCCTGCACTTCGAGGACGACGATGGCCTGCTTCACCGAGGCCCGGCTCACCCCGAGCCGCGCCGCGAGGTCCCGCTCGGTGGGCAGCCGGTCGCCCGCGCGCAGGCCGCCCTCGGCGACGTACGCGCGCAGTCGGCCGAGCACCTGCTCGTACAGGCGCGGGCGCGCCCCCATCGGCCGCAGTGCGTCCGTCGCGTCGGTCATCCGGTCCTTCTCCGCCCTTCCCTGGCGTGCGCTTGCGCCGCAGCGTACGTCCTTGACGCGGGCGCCTGCCACACGGCAAGGTCGGATTGGCTGAGCCAATCAGCCAATTGTTCCGCCATCGAGGTACCGACCGAGGAGCGTCCCGTGCCCCTGCCACGCCTGCTGCCCGCGCTGCTCGACACCCCCGACCGTCCCGCCCTGCGCTTCGGCGACCGCGCCCTGACGCACGGCGAGCTGGCGGCGGTGGCGGCGCCGCTCGCGTCCCGGATCAGCGGCTCGTCGCGGGTCGCCGTGTGGGCGACGCCGACGCTGGAGACCGCGGTCGGCGTGGTCGCGGCGCTGCTCGCCGGGGTGGCCGCCGTGCCGCTGAACCCGAAGTCGGGCGACAGCGAGCTGGGGCACATCCTGAAGGACAGCGCCCCGGAGGCGGTCCTGGCGGCCGCGGACGCCGAGCTGCCGCCCGCGCTGGCCGGCCTGCCGCGGATCGACGTGGACGCGGACGCCGTGGTCCCGGCCGTCGTGCCCGCCCTGCCGCCGGAGCCGGCCGACCCCGAGACCCCGGCGTTCGTCGTCTACACCTCGGGCACGACGGGCCCGCCCAAGGGCGCCGTGCTGCCGCGCCGCGCGGTCGGCTCCACGCTCGACGCGCTCCAGGACGCCTGGCGGTGGACGGAGGCGGACACCCTGGTCCACGGCCTGCCGCTGTTCCACGTGCACGGTCTGATCCTCGGCGTCATCGGCCCGCTGCGGCGCGGCGGCGCGGTGCGCCACCTGGGCCGGTTCAGCACGGAGGGCGTGACCCGCGAGCTGTCCTCGGGCGCGACGATGCTGTTCGGCGTCCCGACGATGTACCACCGCATCGCGGAGACCCTGCCCACCGACCCGGCGCTCGCGAAGGCGCTGTCCTCGGCGCGGCTGCTGGTGTCCGGCTCGGCGGCGCTGCCGGTCCACGACCACGAGCGGATCACGTCGGCCACCGGGCAGCGGGTGATCGAGCGGTACGGGATGACGGAGACGCTGATGAACACCAGCGTGCGGGCGGACGGCGAGCCGCGCCCCGGCACGGTCGGCGTGCCGCTGCCGGGCGTGGAGCTGCGCCTCACCGGGGACGACGGGGTGACGGAGGTGCCGTCCGACGACCCGGAGGGCGTGGGCGAGATCCAGGTCCGCGGCCCGAACCTGTTCCTGCACTACCTCAACCGCCCCGACGCCACGGAGGCGGCGTTCGCGCCGGGCGGCTGGTTCCGTACGGGGGACATGGCGGTCCGCGACCCCGACGGCTATGTCCGCATCATCGGCCGCAAGGCCACCGACCTGATCAAGAGCGGCGGCTACAAGATCGGCGCGGGCGAGATCGAGAACGCGCTCCTGGAGCACCCGGGCGTGCGCGAGGCGGCGGTCACCGGCGCCCCCGACGACGACCTCGGCGAGCGGGTCGTGGCGTGGATCGTTCCGGCGGACGCGGCGCACCCGCCGACGGAGGCGGAGCTGGCGGACCACGTGGCCGCCCGGCTGTCCCCGCACAAGCGCCCCCGCACGGTCCACTACCTGGAGGCCCTGCCGCGCAACGACATGGGCAAGATCCTCAAGCGGGCCCTCGGCGATGCGTGACACGACCCGGGACCGTGGCGCGGACAGCGGCCATGACACGACCCGGGGCGTGACCGACCCGGGCTCCTTCCGCGAACTCCCCCATCCCCCGCCGCCCGCCGAGCCGAACCCGCTGGGCTGGCCGGACTACGACCGGGTGCTGTCCCGGGCGGCCGAGCGCGGCGGGACGGAGTCCGTCACCGCCGCGACGGCCACGATCCACGGCACCCACGTCGTCCTCCTCGCCTTCGACTTCACCTACCTCGGCGGCTCGCTCGGCCGCCGGGCGGGCGACCGCATCGAGGCCGCGCACGCCCATGCCCGCGAGCACCGCCTGCCGGTGGTGGCGCTGGTCGCCACGGGCGGCAGCCGGATGCAGGAGGGCATGATCGCGCTGACCCAACTCCAGCGCGTGGCGGGCCAGATGGCGCTGACCCGGGCCGCCGGGCTGCCGCAGCTCACGGTGGCCTGCGACCCGACGACGGGCGGCGGCTGGGCGACCCTGGGCGCGGGCGCCGACGTCACTCTCGCCTGCCCCGGCGCCCAGATCGGCTTCGCGGGCTCCCGGGTCCGCCCGGCGGACGCCGACCCGGCCGCGTACACGGCTGAGAGCCAGCTCGACGCCGGGTCCGTCGACGCGATCGTGCCGCCCGGCGAACTGCGGGCCGCCCTCGGCCGCTGGCTGCGCCTGCTGACGCGGCCCGCGCGGGGCGCCGCCCCGGTCCCGGTCGCGCGGGGCGCGGCCGGTCCGCCGCCTTCCGGCTGGTCGGCGGTGCTGCGCGCCCGCGACCCCGGCCGTCCGCGCGCCCGCGCCTACCTGGACGCCTACTTCACCCACCGCGAGGAGCTGAGCGGCGACCGCGCGGGCGGCCGGGACCCGGGGATGCTCTGCGGTTTCGGCGCGTGCGGGGAGGGCGAGGAGGCGGTGACCGTCGCGTACGCGGCCCAGTGCGGCACGGCGACGACCCCGGCGGGCTACCGCACCGCGGCCCGCCTGATCCGGCTCGCGGGCCGGCTCGGCATCCCGGTGCTGACCCTGGTCGACACCCCGGGCGCGGCGAACGACGCGGCGGCGGAGCGCGCCGGCGCGGGTCCCGCGATCGCCGAGGTGTTCCTCGCGGTCGCCGAGTCCCCGGTGCCGGTCACGACGCTCGCGATCGGTGAGGGCGGCTCCGGCGGGGCGCTCGCGCTCGCGGCACCCGGGAACACCTGGGTCGCGCCGGACGCGTACTTCTCCGTCATCGCGCCCGAACTGGCGGCGGCGATCCTCAAAAGACCGTCCGACCAGGTGGAACACACCGCGGACCAACTCCGGCTCAGACCCCAGGACTTGGTGGACCTGGGCGTGGTGCGCGGGATCGCGGAGCCACCGGCGTAAACGAACAAGGGCGCAGTTGTTCCCTCGAACAGGTGGTCGTCGCTCCAGAGTTTGCATAGGGCACGCAGCCTCAACGATGCTTACAGGGCGCAAGCAACGGGCTGCAGACCGTAGCGAACGCATCGCGATGCAGTGCACGTCCCACACACATGCAGTACGCAATACCGAGGAGACGCACCACCATGAACCTGCTCACCGACATCCTCGCCGGCATCGTCCACTTCGTCGGCTGGCTCGTGTAACACCTGGCGCGACGCCACGGTGTGACACACCGTCGGATGCACGCACACGGCGCCGTCTCCCCCGGTCCCACGGGGAGGCGGCGCCGTCGCGTTGCCCCGAACTCAGCCAGCCCGCGGACTACTTCACGGCCACCGCCCGGACGATCTCCTGCCGGACGCTGCCGCCCCTGTCGTCATGGGCCGTTGCCCGCAGCGAGACGTGTTCCGCACCGCGCGGCACCCTCAACTCGCCGCTCCAGGAAGCCTTTCCGCCCTTCAAGGACACGCTCTTCCAGGTGGCGCCGTCGTCGTACGAGACCTCAAGGGTGCCGCCGCCGATGGTGCCGGTGTCCACGGCACCCGCCGTGTACTCGGCGAAGAGCCCGACCGGGATCCGCTTCCCGGCCGCGACCGCGCCCTTGAGGTCGGTGTCCAGGTCGAAGCCGAGGTTGATCAGCGCGAGCCGCGTCGAGGTGTCCGCCGGTGTCTCGGCCGACTTCACCGTCCACGCGGAGTGCCCCTCGGTGGCCACGCCCCACAGGGCCGCGTCCAGCGCGGTGTCGGTCGTGACCTTGTACGTGTGCTCGGCCGGATCGGCGTCCCAGACGTACACCCCGGAACTCACCTTCCGGTCCGCCTCCTTGCCGTCGACGTACACGGCCGTCTCCTGCGTCATCCCGGAGTCGCTGCTGTACGCGTCACCGAAGCCGGTGTGGTCGGGGCCCGAGTCGCCCCAACCGGGCGTATTGAACTGGAGGTTGTTGCCGGAGCGGTCCTGCCCCCAGCCGAGTCCTGTGCCCAGCCACGGGTGCCAGACCGGCTTGAACCAGTCGAGCTTCGCGTGCGAGCCGCCCTTGTACGTGATCACGCCGCTGCGCTCCTCCCAGGAGAGCGCGGGGCCCGCCTGCACGGACTCGTGCCAGGTCTGGCGCGCGCCCGTGGAGACGTAGTCGGTGCGCTCGGCGGGGAAGGCGACCTTCTCCAGGAAGCCGAGGCCGACGGGGAAGGCGTCACTGAGCGCGTAACGGAACTCGCCGCCGTCCTGCGCCTTCGCCGCGTGGAACCGGACGTCACGGACGGCGAGTTCACGGCTGCCGGGACGGTAGGTCAGCGAGCCGCCGGGGACCGCTCCGGTGTGCTCGTCGGTGAGGTCGTACACCCACGGCGTGTACCGGGTGCCGGTCATATCCAGCGTGCGGCCCGCCTTCGCGGCGGCGGCGAGGACGGCGGCGTCGCGCGCGTCGACGGTCGCGATCGTCAGCGGGCGGTCGGTGTAGTCGTCGGTGCCGAACCAGGTGTTCAGGCGGCCGGCCGTCTCGTCGGTGACGAACAGCGCCTTCGCGCCCGCGTCCTGGGCGGCCTGGGCGAGCGCGCCCGGCGCCGTCGCACCGTCGGCACGGACCAGGACGGCCTTGCCGCGCGCCTTCTTGCCCGCGTAGTCGGCCGGGGTGCCCGCTCCCGCGTCGACGACGGCGAGCCTGCTCCGGCCCTCCGCGAGAGTGCCGCCGGCCTGTACGACCGCGTCGCGCACCCCGTCGACCTGGAGCATCGGCTTCCCGAGCCGCCAGACGGTGCGGTACGCGTAGGAGCCCTCGGTGACCTTGCGGGTGGGGGCAGCGAAGACACTGTCGTAGGCGATGGGGACCTGCACGGCGTTGGTGATCTCGGCGCCGCCCGCCTTGCGGTCGGCCTCCATGATCAGCTGCCGGGTCTCGGCGGTGCGCCCGACGTCGGCGGCGACCTCCTTCAGTTTGCGCCCGTCGAGGGTGATCTCGCGGTCCCGGTCGAGGGTGACCTCGGGGTCGGCGAGATAGCCGAGGCCGAGGGAGTCCTTGCCGTGGCTGCCGCGCACGTCGAGGAAGGTGTCGACGTAGTACGTGCCCGGCTTCAGCCGCAGCTCGACGGTGCCGTCGTCGCCGGTGGAGTAGCCGACCGGGTCCGTGTTCGCGACGAGCTGCTGCACGGCGAGGTAGGCGTCGGCGGGGGCGCCGTCGCGGTCCTTCACATGGACGGTGAGCGTGTACCGCTCCTCCTCCTTGACCAGGCCGAACGCGGTGTGCGCGACGACCTTGCCGCCCGAACTGGCGACGATCCGACCGCTGTTGGTGCCGATGGCGGCCTTCGCGCCGTCGCCAGTGACGGTCGTGGCGGCGGTGCCGTGCGCGGGCACGGTGAGCGTGGAGTCGGCGAGTGTGGCGACACCGTCCGCGGCCCCCTGCACCGCGAGGCTCAACTCCACAGCCTTGTCGGAGGAGTTGCTGTACGTGACCGTACGGGTGACCGGGGCGTTGCTGTCGTAGGGCCACTTGTAGTAGCCGAGGTCGGCGCTGCCGGTCGCGGTGACTTCGGCGCCGACGGCGTCCGGCACGCTCACCCGGCCCGACCCCAAGGCGTAGGCGGAGGCGTCGAGTTGCCTGCTGCTCGACATCAGCGCGTCCTTGAGCCGGCCACCGGTCCAGTCCGGGTGTTCCTGGGCCAGGAGGGCGGCGACACCGGCGACGTGCGGGGTCGCCATCGACGTACCGCTCATGGTGGTGTAGCTGCCGGAGCCCTCCACCAGGGAGGAGCGGGCGGCGAGGATGTCCACGCCGGGCGCGGAGACATCGGGCTTGAGGGCGTTGTCGCCGAGGCGCGGGCCCTGGCTGCTGAAGTAGGCGGCCTGGTCGGCGGAGTCGACGGCGCCGACGGTGAGCGCGGAGTCGGCGGCGCCGGGCGAGCCGATGGTGCCGGGGGCGCCGTAGTTGCCCGCGGCGATGACGAAGAGGGCGCCCGTCTCCTTGGAGAGGGCGTTCACGGCGGCGGACATCGGGTCGGTGCCGTCGGAGCCCGTGTCGGAGCCGAGGCTCATGGAGACGATCTTCGCCTTGACGTCCTTGGCGGCCCACTCCATCCCGGCGATGATCTGCGACTCGGAGCCGGAGCCCTCGTCGCTGAGGACCTTGCCGACGGCGAGGGTCGCGTCGGGGGCGACCCCCTTCTCCGTGCCGTCGGACGCGGCGCCGGACCCGCCGACCGTCGAGGTCGTGTGGGTGCCGTGGCCGTTGCGGTCGGCGACCTCCTCGCCCTCGATGAACGACTTCGACTCGGTGACGCGGGAGGCGAGGTCGGGGTGGGAGGCGTCGTAGCCGGTGTCGAGGACGGCGACCTTGACGCCCTTGCCGGTGAGGCCCGCCTCCCACGCCTTCGGGGTGCCGATCTGCTCGTTGGACTCGGCCATGTCGGCCTTCACCCGGGCGTCGAGCCACACCGCGCCGAGGCCGCCGGTGTAGCCGTCCTTCGTGGTGAGGTCGTTCCAGAAGGTGCGCCCCTTGGCCGCGTCGACGGCGGCGCCGCCGATGCTGGGCAGGGTCCGCGTGCGCTCGGCGCCGCGGGGCACGGCGGCCGCGCTCCGGGCGCTCTTGCCGTCGTAGGTCACGATGAGGGGCGTCGCGTCGGCGCGGCCGTCCGCGAGCCCCTGCCGTATCAGCTCGCTGACGTCGAAGAGCCGGGCGTCGAGGCTGCCGTCGGCGAGGTACCGCCGGGCCTCGTCGGGCACGACGGTGACATCGCCGTCCGACACCTGGGTGCGCACGGCACCGGTGGCGCCCTTCGCCCGGTCGACGGTGACGGCCTTCTTCCCGCCGCCGAGGTCGGTGACGGTCACCTTGTCGCCGGTCACCAGGGTGACGGTGTGCGCGGCGGAGACGGCCTTCGTGGGGGTCGTCGCGGGGCTCGCGTGCGCGCCGCCGGCGGGCAGCAGCGCGAACGCGAGCCCCGCGGACAGCAGGGCCGCGCCACGTCTCGCGGCAGGTCCTCTGGACATCGTTGCCTCTCTTCCGGGCCTCGGGGTCAGTGGGTGTCGCCCAAGTGCTGGGAAGAGTCTCAGGAGCCCTGTGTTGCAGGGAAGTTGCCGAGCGATGGCGGGTGCTGCACTGGCGCGTTCCCGCCACCGGGAGCCGCCGGAAGCCACCGGGAACCATCGGGCGGCCACCGGCCGGACCCGCCGCCGCGCCGAGGGTCCTCACTCAGGTGGCGGAGCGTCAGATGGGCCAGCGGGCCCGGCCTGTTCGGGGTCCGCCCCCGTCCGGCCCATTCCGACGAGCGGAATCCCGGACTCCGCAGCACGATGCCAAAAGGGCCGCGGACTCGCGACCCGACGTCCCTGCTGGGGCCGCGATCTCGGGAGGATCTGCCATGACCGTCAGTCTGGAGCAGTTGCGCCGCTGCCACTTCGCCGTCGATCTGGGTGCCGCGCGCACCCGCGTGTACGTGAAGGGCGCGGGCATCGTCGTCGACGAGCCGAGCTGCGCCGCCGTCAACACCCGCACCGGCGCCCTGATCGCCGTCGGCGAGTTCGCGGAGCGGATGACCGGGCGCACCCCGGGCTACATCCGGGTCGTCCGGCCGGTCTCCGGCGGCACCGTCGTCGACATCGAGATGGCCCAGCGGATGCTGCGCCAGCTGCTCGGCGAGAAGCTGCGGCGCACGCTGCGCCGCAAGCCCCGGCTGCGCGCGGCGGCCTGCACCCCGCACGACGCGGACCCGCTGGCGCAGCGCGCCGCGGTCGAGACCCTGGTCGGGCTCGGCGCCCGCCGCGTCGAGCTCGTGGACACGCTGATCGCCGCGGCGGTCGGCTGCGGTCTGCCGGTGGAGCAGCCCGAGGCGACGATGATCATCGTCTGCGGCGCGGCCACGACCCAGATCGCCGTGCTCTCGCTGGGCGCGATCGTGACCGCGGACCGGATCCCGGTCGGCGGCGACGCCATCGACCACGCGGTGGTCCAGCACCTGCGCCAGCAGCACGAACTGATGCTGCCGTCGCAGTCGGTACGCCCGTTGCAGCTGGCCCTGAGCGGCAACGGCCTGACCCCGTACGGCCCCGAGCAGACCGAGATCCACGGCCGGGACGTGGCGACCGGCCTCGCGCGCTCGGTGCACGTCGACACCTCCGCGGTGCGGCAGGCGATCCACACCCCGCTGACCGCGGTCCTCGACGGCATCGGCAAGGTGCTGCGGGACTGCCCGCCCGACCTCGTCGCCGACCTCGCGGACCGCGGCATCATGCTGGTCGGCGGCTCGGCCCTGCTGCCCGGCCTCGACCACATGCTGCGCGAGGCGACGGGCATGCCGGTGCACATCGCCGAGCGGCCCGACGTGTGCGCGGTGCAGGGCCTGGGCGCGATGATGGAGGGCAAGGTCGAGCCGATGGTCCTCGACCCGCTGGCGGGCTGACATCACCACGACGGAATCCGAGGGGGACGTGCGCACCGTGCCACCAGGACCACCGGACGCCGGTCTGCCCGTCCTCCTGGAGGCGGTGCTGAGCGTGGGCAGCGAGCTGGAGCTGCGCACCATGCTCCAGCACCTGGTGGACAGCGCGGCCACACTGACCGGTGCGCCCCACGGAGTGCTCGACGTCATCGATCCGGGGCACGGCAGCCTCCTCCAGTCGGTCGGCACCGGACAGGCGGGGCCGGATCCGCAGGGCTCGCTGACGGTCCCCATCCGCGTACAGGAGACGGAGTTCGGCCGGCTGCGGCTGACGGGTAAGACCTTCACCGTCGACGACCACGCGCTGCTGCGGGTCCTCGCGACGCAGGCCGGCATCGCCATCGGCAACGCCCGGCTGCACGAGACCGCCCGGCAGCGCGAGCGGTGGATCGAGGGCGCCGCGGCGGTCACCACGGCGCTGCTCACCGGCCGCGCCGAGGACGCCCTGACCACGGTCGCCGAGCGGGCCCGGCTGCTGGCCGACGCCGCGGCCGGGGTGGTCCTCCAGCCCACCGAGGCGGGCGGCATGGCGATCGTGGCGGCCGCCAGCTCGGACGATCCGCACGCCCTGCTCGGCGCGACGATCCAGCCGGGCAGCGCGGTACTGGCCCAACTCCTCACCGGTGAGCCGGTGTTCATCGACGACTCGGCGACGGACCCGCGGATGACGACCGAGGTCAGGGCCCGCTTCGGGCCGAGCATGATGCTGCCGTTGCAGGCCGGGGGAAAGCTGATCGGCACCCTCGCGCTGCCCCGGTCGCGCGGTGCCCGCCCGTACACCTCGGTCGATCATCTGCTGGCCACTCAGTTCGCCTCGCAGGCGGCGCTCGCCCTGGTCCTTGCCGACGCGCAGGCGGGCCGCGAGCGGCTCGCCGTCTTCGAGGACCGCGACCGGATCGCCCGTGACCTGCACGATCTGGTCGTCCAGCGGCTGTTCGCGACGGGCATGATGCTGGAGTCCACCCAGCGCCGGGCGACGGTCGGCGACGTGCGCGAGACGCTGGCGCACGCCGTCGACGAGCTGGAGTCGACGATCCAGGAGGTCCGGACGACCATCTTCGCGCTGCAACAGCCGCCGGCCGCGGCCCCGACGACGTTCCGCGGGCGGGTGCTGCGCGAGACGGCGGGCGCCGCCGCGGTCCTGGGCTTCGCCCCGTCGGTGCGGTTCACCGGGCCGGTCGAGGGCGTCCTCGACGGCGCGGTCGAGGGCCATCTGCTGGCCGCCCTGCGGCGCGCCCTGGCCACCGCGTCCCGGCGGAGCGCGGTCTCCCGCATCGAGGTCACCGTGGACGCGGGGACCTCCCTGCCGGACGGCCGCCCCGGGGTGCGGCTGACCGTGGCGGACGACGGGGAGCAGCCACCGGGCTCCGGGGGCGGCACGGGGACGACCGTGACCTGGAAGTCGCCGCGGCGGCAGTGAGGACGCTCAGGGGGTGCGCGCTCCAGTACATCGGGGATGACCGGCGCCGACTCCGCTCATCCCCGTACGCACACCGCTGGATCACCGCTGGATCACCCGCTCCGGGGGAGAGCTCGTGTCCGGGGGAGCCGATTCGCGGTCTCGCGAGTCTACGGGGCGCACCCCCCGCGCGTCCCTCCCCAAAGCGCAGCGTTGTCCGCTAAACGCACCCTCCTGAAGTGGGGCGCGCGGTGTCTTACGGACCGGTGACACGACGGCCCGCGCGCTCGATCGCGCCGGTCCGCCCGCCTACCGTGGGCGCATGCGTGTACTGGTCACCGGCGGTGCCGGGTTCATCGGGTCCCATGTCGTCGAGGCGCTGGCGGAGCGCGGGCACGAACCCGTGGTCCTCGACGTGCGGCAGGATCCGGCGGCGGACGTCCGGGACGGCGAGGCCGTCGCCCGTGCCCTCGACGGCGTGGACGCGGTCTGCCATCAGGCGGCGATGGTCGGTCTCGGCACCGGGTTCGCGGACGCGGCCGACTACGTCTCCCGCAACGACCTGGGCACCGCCGTGCTGCTGACCGCGATGGCGGAGGCCGGGGTGCGGCGCCTCGTGCTCGCCGGGTCGATGGTCGTGTACGGGGAGGGACGGTACGAGTGCGCCCGGCACGGGGTGGTGCGGCCCGGCCCGCGGGCGGTCGCCGCGCTCGACGCGGGACTGTTCGAGCCGATGTGCCCCGACTGCGGCCTCGAACTGGCGCCGGGTCTGGTCGCCGAGGACGCCCCCGCCGACCCGCGCAACGTGTACGCGACGACGAAGCTCGCCCAGGAGCATCTGGCCGCGGCGTGGGCGCGCGCGGCGGACGGCACGGCGGTGTCGCTGCGCTACCACAACGTGTACGGGCCCCGGATGCCGCGCGACACCCCGTACGCCGGTGTCGCCTCCTTCTTCCGCTCGGCGCTGGCGCGCGGCGAGGCGCCGCGGGTGTTCGAGGACGGTCGGCAGCGGCGGGACTTCGTGCACGTACGGGATGTGGCGCGGGCCAACGTCGCGGCCCTGGAGGCGCTGGGGACCGCGGTCGCGCCGGGTGCGCTCACCGCGTACAACACCGGCAGCGGTGTCCCGCGCACGGTGGGCGAGCTGGCCCGCGCGCTGGCCGACGCGCACGGCGGTCCCGTGCCCGTGGTCACCGGCGAGTACCGGCTCGGCGACGTCCGGCACATCACGGCCGACTCGGCGCGGCTGCGGGCCGACCTCGGCTGGCGGCCGGAGGTCGACTTCGTCGCGGGGATGAAGGAGTTCGCCGCCGTCTCAGCCTGAGGCGGCGGGCAGGGTCACCTCGAAGCGGCAGCCGCCGGGGATGTTCCGCACGGCGGCGCGCCCCTGGTGGGCCTCGACGATCCCGCGCACGATGGCGAGCCCGAGACCCGCTCCGGCCGGGGGCGTACGGGCGTGGGTGCCGCGCCAGCCGGTGTCGAAGACGCGGGGCAGATCGGCCTCCGGGATGCCGCCGCAGCCGTCGGAGACGGACAGCACGACACCGTCGGGCGAGCGCTCGGCGCCGATCTCCACGGTGCCGTCGGCCGGGGTCCGGCGGATCGCGTTGACCAGGAGGTTGCCGAGGACCCGGCTCATCTCCTTGCCGTCCACGTCCACCGGCACCGGCGCGATGTCGTCGCCGACGAGGCGCACCCCGTGCTCCCGGGCGAGCGGGTCGGCCCCGGCGAGGGCGTCGCCCACCAGGTCGTACAGCGAGATCCGGGTGGGGGCGAGGGTGAGGGCTCCGGCGTGGATCCGGGAGAGTTCGAAGAGGTCGCCGACCATGTCGTTGAGGCGTTCGACCTCGGTGCGGATCTGGCGCAGATAGCGGTCGGGGTCGGCGGCGACGCCGTCCTCCAGCGCCTCGGACATGGCGCGCAGCCCGGCCAGCGGGGTGCGCAGGTCGTGCGAGATCCAGGCGACGAGCTCGCGCCGGGAGGTCTCCAGCATCCGCTCCCGCTCCCGGGAGTCGGCGAGCCGGGCGCTGGTGGCGGCCAGTTCCCGGCTGACCGCGGCCAGTTCGGCGGTGGCGGGCTCCGCGGGCGCGGTGAAGCCGCCGCCGTCGCCGAACGAGCGCGCGGCGAGGGCGAGTTCGTGGCTGCGGGCCACCACGCGCCGGCCGAGCAGCAGCGCGGTGGCCAGCGAGACGACCGCGGCCATGGCGACCACGGTCGTGACGACGCTGAGGTCGTGCGCGGACAGGAACATGGCCTGCGCCACCACCAGGGTTCCCGCGAGCATCGCCCCGACGGCGACGGCGGCGACCACGGTGACCGACGCGGTCAGCGACCGCCGTCGCAGCAGCCACAGCGCACCGGCGCCGAGGAGTCCGGCGACGGCGGCGCCGAGGAAGGCGAAGAGGGCGATGAGAAGGGTGTCGTGCACCGTTACCGGCCCTCCCCGGCGTCCGGGGCGACCGGATCCGCCGAGCCCGCCGGTTCGAACCGGTATCCGACGCCCCACACGGTCTGCACCAGCCGCGGGCGCGCCGGATCCGCCTCGATCTTGTTGCGCAGGCGGCGGACGTGGACGGTGACCGTCGACAGGTCGCCGAAGTCCCAGCCCCACACCTCGCGCATCAGGTCCTCGCGGCTGTACGCGCGTCCCGGGTGCCGCAGGAAGAAGGCGAGGAGGTCGAACTCGCGCAGGGTGAGGGCGAGTTCGCCGCCGTCCTTGGTGGCGCGGCGGGCCGCCGGGTCGACGGTGAGACCGGCCGCCGCCAGCGGACGGACCCGGGCACCGGCGGCGGGCCGGGACCTGCGCAGGACCGACTCCACGCGCAGCACCAGCTCGCGCGGGCTGAACGGCTTGGTCACGTAGTCGTCGGCGCCGACCTCCAGGCCGAGGATGCGGTCGTCCTCGTCGCCGCGCGCGGTGAGCATGACGACCGGGACCGGGCCGCTCTCGCGCAGCCTGCGGCACACCTCCAGGCCGTCCATGCCGGGCAGCATCAGATCGAGGACGACGAGATCCGGCCAGTGCGCGGCGGCCCCGGCGAGGGCGCCGCGGCCGTCCCCGGCCCGGTCCACCAGATACCCGGCGCGTTCCAGGTAGCCGGTCACGACCTCGGCGACCGTGGGGTCGTCGTCGACGACGAGCACCCGGCCCGGCGCGCGCTCCTGCGGCTGTTGCTGCTCCATGCCCCCAGCGTCGCACCGCCCCCGCGCCCGCGTCGCCGCCCGCCGGGCCCGGTGCCTCGGACGTCCGTGTTTCGTAAGGAGCTGAAGCCCGTTTTGCCCGATTGATGTTCGTAGGGTGGACGCCGTGCTGAACTCTCCTCCGCCGTCGTCCGCCGAGGCCGTCGACGTCGTGCTGCCCTGCCTGAACGAGGCCGGGGCGCTGCCCTGGGTGCTGTCCCGGATCCCGCCGGGCTGGCGTGCGCTCGTCGTGGACAACGGTTCGACCGACGGCTCCGCCGACCTGGCCCGCGAGCTCGGCGCCACCGTCGTCACCGAGACGCGGCGCGGCTTCGGCGCGGCCTGCCACGCGGGGCTGACCGCGGCCACGGCCCCGTACGTCTGCTTCTGCGACTGCGACGCCTCCCTCGACCCGGCGCTGCTCGTGCCGTTCGTCCGTGAGGTGCGCGCCGGGGAGGCCGACCTGGTGCTCGGCCGGCGCCGTCCGCAGGGCCGCGGCGCCTGGCCCGCGCACGCCCGCGCCGGCAATCTCGCGCTGTCCCGGATGCTGCGCCGCCGCACCGGCCTGCGCCTGCACGATCTCGGCCCGCTGCGCGCCGCCCGCCGCGAGGCGCTGCTCGGCCTCGGCCTGACCGACCGGCGCAGCGGCTATCCGCTCCAGATGGTGGTCCGCGCCGCCGACGCGGGCTGGCGCGTGACGGAGCACGACGTCCCCTACCGCCCCCGCACCGGCACCTCGAAGGTGACGGGCACCTGGCGCGGGACGTGGCAGGCGGTACGCGACATGAGCCACGTCCTGTCCGAGGCCCCGCGCCCGTGAGCACCCCCGCTCCCCCGCAGCTCTCCCCCGCCCGAGAGGCCCCCATGACCACCCTGCTCGTCATCGCCAAGGAACCGCGCCCCGGCCGGGTCAAGACCCGGCTCACCCCGCCCTTCACCCCTGAAGAGGCGGCCTCGCTCGCCGAAGCCTCGCTCGCCGACACCCTGCACACGGTGGCCGCGACGCCCGCCCGGCGCCGGGTGCTCGCGCTCGACGGCGCGCCCGGTCCCTGGCTGCCGCCCGGCTTCGACGTCGTGCCGCAGGGCACGGGCGGGCTCGACGAACGGCTCGCGGCCGCCTTCGCCGCCTGTTCCGGGCCGACGCTGCTGATCGGCATGGACACCCCGCAGGTGACACCGGAGCTGCTCGCCGTGGAGTTCGGCACGCCCGACGCCGCGAACGACGCCTGTTTCGGCCCGGCCGCCGACGGCGGGTTCTGGGCACTGGGTCTGAGCGACCCCGACCCCGCGCTGCTGCTCGGGGTGCCGATGTCGGCGCCCGACACGGGAGCCGTGCAGCGCGCCCGGCTCGTCGCCGCGGGCCTGCGCGTCAGGGACCTGCCGCCCCTGCGCGACGTGGACACGGCCGCCGACGCGCGGGCCGTCGCCGCCGAGGCCCCGCACTCCCGCTTCGCCGCGCGGCTCGACCGGTGTCGGGCGGCGACCGCCCGATGACCCTCGCGCACGGCCTCGACCCGGCACCGCACCGCTCCTGGTCCGCCGACCCGTACGCGGACGCCCTGCGCACCGGCCGCGGCCCCCTCTATCTGCGGCGCGGCGACGGCTGGCTGCTCCCCCTGGACGTGGAGCGCTGGTGCACCCGCGCCGACGCGGTGGACCGCGCGCTGCTCGACCGGTGCGAGGGGCCCGTCCTCGACGTCGGCTGCGGTCCGGGCCGGATGGTCGCGGAGCTCGCCGCCCGCGGGGTCCCCGCCCTCGGCATCGACATCAGCGCGGCCGCCGTCGCCCGCACCGCAGGGCTCGGCGGCCCGGCCCTGCTGCGTTCCGTCTTCGCGCCGCTGCCCGGCGAGGGCCGCTGGGGCACCGTCCTGCTGGCCGACGGAAACCTCGGCATCGGCGGCGACCCGGCGGCGCTGCTCGCCCGCGTCGCCCAACTCCTGACGCCCGGCGGCCTGCTGATCGCCGAGACGGCGCCGCTCGACGTCGACGAGCGGGTCAGCGTACGGATCGTCGGGCCGACGGCGGCGCAGAGCGCGCCGTTTCCGTGGGCCAGGGTCGGCACCCCGGCGCTGCTGCGGGCCGCCGCCCGCACCGCGCACTGGCGGCCCATCGCTCAGTGGTCGGCGGAGGGCCGCTGTTTCGCCGCCCTGCGCAGCCGGACCGGCAGCAGCAGCGCCGAACAGGCGAAGAGCGCGGCGGTGATCAGCAGCCAGCGCCCGAGGAACCCGTCCGCCGACAGCGTGGTGGCCGACGTGTAGTGCCGGGCGGCACTGCCGCTGATCATCGGGAACCACACGAGCAGCAGCAGCCCCGACAGCATCGCGGGAACCCGCACGTGCCCGGCCCAGGCCCGCCGGCCGCCCTCGCCCATGGCGCCGAGCGCCCCGAGGACGGCCCGGTCCACGGCTCCGTACAGCGGGAGCAGGACCAGGTCGTGCACGAGCGCCGCCCCGGCGAACCATACGCAGACCAGGAACCAGTCCCCGGCCAGCAGCCGCACCCCGGCGTAGGCGGCGAGCGCGAACGAGCACATCAGCAGGACGAGTTGGAACGGACTGCCCAGCTTCATCGGACCGCCTCCCGGAGATCGCCGAAGGTCAGCCGCGCGACCCATTTCGTGTTCAGCACACCGGGCGCGGCGGGCACGATGATCCGGGCCGGGTAGCCGTGATCGGGCGTCAGCGCGGCCCCGTTGACCTCCAGGGCGAGCAGCGAGCGCGGGTCGCGCACCTGGGCGGCGCTCAGGGCCGCCCGCCGGAACGCGCCGCGCCGCTGCAACGACTCCACCAGCACATCGGGCACCGCGCCCGCCCCGAACCCGGCCAGCTCCGCCAGATCCCGCAGCCGCACGCCCCGCCACGTCTGGTCGGACGTCGACCAGCCCTCCACGCAGGCGATGGGCAGCGCGGCCGTGTGCTGCGGCAGCCGCAGCAGCTCGGGTCTGCTGAACCGCACGGTCCCGCCGGGCCCGTCGAGCACCAGCCGCCACGCCTCGTCCGCCGTCTCGCGCGGATCGATCCCCCGGGACGCGGCGGTCTTGTTGATCTGGAACCCGGCGGGCCCGCTCCCCGGCTCCGCCCAGCCGTGCGGCGCGAGCAGCGCGGTCCGCCGCAGCGGCCCGTCGAACCCGCGCCCCGCCGTGGTGCCCAACAGCAGCACCGACGCGCCCCCGACCACGCCCAGCGCCCCGCGCCGCGACACGGTCGGCGCGGCGGGCCGGGTCGCGACCAGCTCACCGGTGTCACGGAGCGCCCCACGGCGCAGATTCCGCACGGCGGCCGGCGCCCGCAGCACGACGTGCAGGGCGAACGCGGCGAAGAACACCCAGGCCCCGTAGAAGTGCAGCGGATAGAAGGAGCCCGGGAAGACGTACTCCAACTGCACGTTGAGCACCCCGGTGACGAACTCGAACAGCACCCCGCCGACCAGCATGAGCAGCGAGATCCGCTCCAGCGCGTGGGCGAGGGAGCGCACGGGCGGCAGCGCGAACAGCTTGGGCACCACCGACCACAGCTTGGCCAGCAGTACGGGGATCAGGGTGATCCCGAGCGTCACGTGGACGCCCTGGGTGAGCCGGTACAGCCAGTACGGGCGGGTGGGCCAGCCGAAGAGGTAGAAGCCGAGCAGCCCCTTGTCGGGCGTCTTGTCGTTGACCGGCGAGAGGCCCGGGTTGTACGCGGCGTAGGACAGGAGCCCCGTCACGAACAGCACGGTGATCCCGGACAGCAGCACCAGACCGAGCACCGACGTGAACCACGGCCCGCGCACGGGGCTGCGCCAGAACGCCGGGGAGGTCGGGGAAACGGCAGTGCCGAACTTGCGTGACATGCGCCGACCGTAGGCCGCGGCACCCCGCGCGCGGGGCTCCCGACACATGACGAAACCCTGACGTCCGCCCGCGCCGCACCGCTGCCGGCGGCCGGGCCGCCTAGCGTTCCCGGTGTGATCCGCTCTCTCCCCCGTGCCGTCCGCCGCGACCTCTACGCCGTCGGTGCCGCCGCCCTCCTCGTCACGGCGGCGGCGCTCGTCGGCACCTGGATCGAGCGCGAGTACGGCACCCTGCACGTGGGGTGGCCGCCCCTGTACTCACGCTGGCTCCCGCACGTGGGCCCCGGCACCCCGGCCGCCCTCGTCGTGGCGGCCGCCGTCATCACCTGGGGTCCGCGCCTCGCCGCCCGGCTGCCCTGGCGCGGGCTGCTCGCGGCGGCCTGGGCGACCGCGATGGCGTGGACCTGGTCGCTGGCCCTGATCGACGGCTGGCGGCGCGGCGTCGCGGACCGGCTGACCACGAAGTACGAGTACCTCCAGGTCATCGACCGCTTCCGGGACATCCCGGCGACCCTGCGCGACTTCACCGGCCACATCCTGCTGCACTCCCCCGACCACTGGCCCCCGCACGTGGCGGGCCATCCCCCGGCGGCGACCGTCACCTTCGTCCTGCTGGACCGGATCGGACTGGGCGGCGGCGCGTGGGCGGGCGCGTGGGTCATCACCGTCGGCGCGTCGGCCTGCGCCGCGGTCCTGGTCACCGTGCGCGCGCTGGCGTCCGAGGAACTGGCGCGCCGGGCGGCCCCGTTCCTGGCGATGACCCCGGCCGCCGTCTGGATGGGCACGTCGGCGGACGGCTACTTCACGGCGGTCGCCGCCTGGTCCCTGGCCTGTCTGGCGCTGGCCGTGACGGGTCACCGCCCGCGCCTCACGGGCTTCGCGGCAGGTCTGCTGTTCGGCCTGACCTGCTATCTCTCGTACGGCCTGACGCTGTTCGCGCTCATCGCGGGCGCGGTCGTGCTCCTCGGCACCCACCGGCTGCGCCCGCTGCCGTGGGCCCTGGCGGGCCTCGTCGTCGTCCCGGCGCTCTTCACACTTCTGGGCTTCGACTGGTGGGAGGCGTACCACCTGCTGACCACCCGCTACTACGAGGGCGCGGGCGGCATCCGGCCCTACGGTTACTGGATCTGGGCCAACCTCGCCTGCACGGTCCTCCTGATCGGCCCCGCCTCGGTCGCGGGCCTGCGCCGCGCGCCCACCGCCCCCACCGGCCCGCCGCGCCGCCTGGCCCTGCTGACGGCGGCCGCCCTGACGGCGCTCCTCCTGGCCGACCTCTCCGGCATGAGCAAGGCGGAGACGGAACGCATCTGGCTCCCCTTCGCAGCCTGGCTCCCCGCCTCCTGCGCCTTCCTGCCGGGCCCCCGCGCCTGGCTCACCGCCCAGGCCGTACTGGCGCTGCTGCTGAACCATCTGTTGTTGACGGGATGGTGAACGCGGCGCCCGGCAGAGCCCTCGCCGGGCGATCCGCTCAGCCCTGCTGGTCCAGCTCGTCGGCGAAGGCGCGGAGAGCGTCGGCCAGTTCCTTCTTGGTGGGCAGTTCGTCCACCTTCTTCTCCAGGCCGTCGATGCGCTCGGCCAGGTCGTCGAGGTCCGCGGGATCCGTGGGAGAGGTGGTGGGCCCGTCCGTGGGGTTCGGCGTCGGGTCGGCGCCGCCCGTGCTTCCCTCGTCCGTACCGCCCGAGATACCTCCGGCCACACCGGAGTCACCGCCACCGGAGTCACCGCCGCCGGTGTCGGCGCCGGCGCTTCCTCCTCCGTCGGAGGGTTCCACGGACACGTCGCTACGACCGGAATCCGCGCCGCCCTGGTCCGCCACGGCCATCGCCCCGCCCACGCCCAGCACCATCGCGGCCGCCGCACCGACCAGTGCCACGGTCATCCGGCGCGCACGGAACTTCCCCATGATTGTCATGCGACGGACACTAACGACGGATTCGTGCGGAAGGATCCCTTCCGGAGATTCGGGCAACACCCGGGCAACGCGTCCATCTGAGTGGATGTTGCGCCGCGTCACACCCGGCCTGTTTTGACACGCCGTCAGGCCGGGGTAAGAAGGGCCCAGGTCAGAACGATTCTGCGTGGGGCCTGTGGTGGGGCGGGTGGGACTCGAACCCACGGCCGACGGATTATGAGTCCGCTGCTCTAACCGGCTGAGCTACCGCCCCGTACGGCGCGCCGCGCACATTTGTGCGCGCCGTCTGCCGCAGCATAGCCGCTCATACGATCTCCTGCTTCGGATGGTTCGGCTCTGCACGACCTTGAGGACATCGGTCGCGGCCGACCGGTTCCACCAGGCACGAAAAAGCCCCCCGGAGTGAACTCCGAGGGGTCTTGTTCGACAGCTCTCCCGACTGGACTCGAACCAGTAACCTGCCGGTTAACAGCCGGCTGCTCTGCCAATTGAGCTACAGGAGATCGAGCTCCCCCGACTGGACTCGAACCAGTAACCTGCCGGTTAACAGCCGGCTGCTCTGCCAATTGAGCTACAGGGGAATGACCTCGTTTGCTTCGAACGCGGGTGCCCGGGTACTTGCCAGGCGGCGTGCGCTCGCTGCGACACATACATTAGCGCAAGCAGGGGGGTGCTCCGCCAATCGGTATCCCCCCGGCGATCATCGAGCACGACGGTGACCGCCACGACGACCGCACCGTCCATGACGCCTCGCTAGGGAAAGGGTGGCCGACATGCGCTACCGGCTCACATTCATCGCCGGTCTGGCCCTGGGTTACGTACTGGGCACCAGGGCCGGACGCGAGCGGTACGAGAAGCTCAAGAAGACCGCTCGCGAGATCTCCCAGAACCCCGCCGTACGCAATACGGCCGAGTCCGCCGCGCAGCAGACGCGGGAGGTCGCCGGGAAGGCGTTCCACTCCGTCAGCGCCAAGGTGGAGGGCAAGGTTCCGGACTCCGTGGCCGACCGGGTGCGGTCGCTGCGCGAGCGCACCGGCTCCGGTGACGACGACGACTGGGGCACCAGCAACACCTGAGGGCACGCGCACCTCGGCGGTGCGGCAGAATTTCAGGCATGGGGATAGTCGCCGGGCTGGACAGTTCGCCCGATTTCACGCGCATTGTCGTTTGTGACGCGGACACCGGAGCCGTGCTCCGGCAGGGGTACGCCCCCCATCCGCTGGAGACCGCGGAGGGCGGCGGGCGGCCCAGTGACGTCGATCCCCAGGCCTGGCTGCTGTCGCTCGGCGAGGCGGCCGGCGGCGGGCTCCTGGAAGGCGTACAGGCCATCGGCGTGTCGGCGCAGGCCAACGCGCTGGTACCGCTGGACGGACAGGGCAACACCGTGCGCCCGGCCCTGGTGGGCGCCGACAAGCGGGCGCAGGTGGCGGCCGCCGATCTGATCGACCGGCTCGGCTCGCGCGAGGCGTGGGCCGAGGCAGTGGGCTGTGTGCCGCAGGCCGCGCAGCCGGTGACCAAGCTGCGCTGGCTGGCCCGGAGCGAGCCGGAGAACGCGCGGCAGGTGGCCTTCCTCATGCAGGCGCACGACTGGCTGGTGTGGCAGCTGCTCGGCCGCCCGGCCCGGCGGACCACCGACCGCGGCGGCGCCTCGGGCACCGGCTACTGGTCCGCGGCCACCGGCTCCTGGCGGCCCGACCTCGTGGAGCTCGCGCTCGGTCAGCGGGCCGCGCTGCCGGAGGTGCTCGGCCCCGGCGACGCCGCGGGCACGACCCCGGAGGGGCTGATCATCTCGGCCGGTACCGGGGAGACCATGGCCGCCGCGTTCGGCCTCGGCGTCTCCCCCGGCGACGCCGTCGTCTCGCTCGGCGCGTCCGGCTCGGTGATGGCCGTGCACCACGAGGCGCTGGTGGACTCCAGCGGCTCCATCACCTCACTCGCCGACGCCACCGGCATGCACCTGCCGGTGGTGCACACGCTGAACGCGGTGCGCACGCTGCGCGGCACGGCGGAGATGCTGGGGCTCGACGGCGGGCTCGACGAGCTGTCGGAGCTCGCCATGAAGTCGACGCCGGGCGCCCACGGACTCGTACTCCTGCCCTATCTGGAGGGTGAGAAGACGCCGAATCTGCCGCACACGGCCGGCACCCTCAGCGGGCTGCGGCGGGAGTCCATGAAGCCCGAGCATCTGGCGCGGGCCGCCTTCGAGGGCATGCTGTGCGGGCTCGCCGACGCCCTGGACGTGCTGCGCGGGCGCGGGGTCGAGGTGCGGCGGGTGTTCCTGCTCGGCGCGGCCGCCGAGCTGCACGCCGTGCAGGCCGTGGCGCCGATGCTGTTCGGCACGCAGGTCGTGGTGCCGCAGCCCGCCGACTACGCGGCGATCGGCGCGGCCCGGCAGGCGGCCTGGGCGATGAGCGGGCAGCTGCCGATGTGGCAGGGCGCGGCCACTCAGGTGTTCGAGGCGGGCGAGGAGCTCCCGGTGGGCCAGGCGGTGCGCCAGCAGTTCCGCGCGGTGCGCGAGCAGATCCACCCGGGAGCCTTCGCCCAGTCCTAGAACATCTGTCTTCCATGGCCGGTCTTTGAGCACTCTTGGGTTAATCAGTTGAGGTAACGCGGGTGGAGTGTCCGACGATAGGGGTCCATGCGTCGTCGTTTCGACGGGACGCGTCCCCCTCTCCCCGACACTCCCCAACCGCTCTCATCCAGTTCGCCGACCACCGAGAGACAGAGCGTGCTCATACGACTCCTGCGGACCCATCTCGGTCCGTACAAGAAACCCATCGGGCTGCTCGTGCTGCTGCAGTTCCTGCAGACCTGCGCGGCCCTGTATCTGCCCACTCTGAACGCGGACATCATTGACAACGGTGTCGTCGACGGCGACACCGGCTACATCCTCACGTACGGCGCGCTCATGCTGGGCGTCACGGTCGTCCAGGTCGTCTGCAACACCGGCGCCGTGTACTTCGGCGCCCGCACCGCCGCCGCGCTCGGCCGCGACGTGCGGGCCGGGGTCTTCGACCGGGTGCAGTCCTTCTCCGCCCGCGAGGTCGGCCGCTTCGGGGCGCCCTCGCTGATCACCCGCACCACGAACGACGTGCAGCAGATCCAGATGCTGGTGCTGATGGGCTTCACGCTGATGGTGTCGGCGCCGATCATGTGCGTCGGCGGCGTGATCCTGGCCCTGGGGCTCGACGTGCCCCTGTCGGGCGTGCTGCTCGCCGTGCTGCCCGTGATGGCGATCGTGCTGACGCTGATCATCCGCAGGATGCGGCCGCTGTTCCGGTCCATGCAGGTCAAGCTGGACACCGTGAACCGGGTGCTGCGCGAGCAGATCACCGGCAACCGCGTCATCCGCGCCTTCGTGCGGGACGACTTCGAGAAGGACCGGTTCGGCGCCGCCAACTGGGACCTGACCGAGACCTCGCTGGCCACCGGCCGGATCATGGCACTGATGTTCCCGTTCGTGATGACGATCGTGAACGTCGCCTCCATCGCCGTGGTCTGGTTCGGCGCCCACCGCATCAACAGCGGCGGCATGCAGATCGGCGACCTGACGGCGTTCCTCTCGTACCTCATGCAGATCGTGATGAGCGTGATGATGGCCACCTTCATGTTCATGCAGGTGCCGCGCGCCGAAGTGTGCGCGGAGCGCGTGCAGGAGGTGCTCGACACCGAGTCCAGCGTCGTCCCGCCGGCCGCCGACACCTCCGTACGGGAACTGCGCCGGCGCGGGCACCTGGAGCTCCGCGGCGCCGAGTTCGGCTACCCGGGCGCCGAGGAGCCGGTGCTGCGCGCGGTGGACCTCGTGGCACGGCCCGGGGAGACCACGGCGATCATCGGCTCGACCGGCAGCGGCAAGTCGACGCTGCTCGGCCTGGTCCCCCGGCTGTACGACACCACGGCGGGCGTCGTGTACGTGGACGGGGAGGACGTCCGCGGGATCGACCCCGAACTGATGGCGAAGACGGTCGGACTCGTCCCGCAGAAGCCCTATCTCTTCTCGGGGACGGTCGCGTCCAACCTGCGGTACGGGCGTCCCGACGCGACCGACGAGGAGCTGTGGCACGCCCTCGAAGTGGCGCAGGCCAAGGACTTCGTGTCCGAGCTGGAGGGCGGGCTCGACGCGCCCGTCGCCCAGGGCGGGACGAACGTCTCCGGTGGCCAGCGCCAGCGGCTCGCCATCGCGCGCACGCTCGTCCAGCGGCCGGAGATCTACCTCTTCGACGACTCCTTCTCCGCGCTCGACTACGCCACGGACGCGGCGCTGCGCCGGGCGCTCGGCGACGAGACCGCCGAGTCGACCGTGGTGATCGTGGCCCAGCGCGTGGCCACCATCCGCGACGCCGACCGGATCATCGTCCTCGACGAGGGCCGGGTCGTCGGCACCGGACGCCATCACGAGCTGATGGCCGACAACGAGACGTACCGGGAGATCGTTCTCTCCCAGCTGACGGAAGCGGAGGCCGCCTGATGAGCGGGCCGATGGCGGCGCGGATGGCGGCCGGTGCGCCCGGTTCGCGCTCGATGGACTTCAAGGCGTCCGGCAAGCGGCTGCTGAAGCGGCTGGCCGCCCACCGTGCGTCGGTGGTGGCCGTCCTGGTCGCGGTGGTGATCAGCGTGGGGCTCTCGGTGATCGGGCCGAAGATCCTCGGGCACGCCACCGACCTGCTGTTCGGCGGGATCATCGGCGGGCAGACGCCGGCCGGGCAGACCAAGGAACAGGTGATCGAGGGCCTGCGGGCCAAGGGTGAGAACGGCATGGCCGACATGCTCGGCGGCGTCGACTTCACCCCCGGCCAGGGCGTGGACTTCGACAAGATCGGGCAGGTGCTGCTGATCGGGCTCGCGGTGTTCGCGTGCGCGGGCCTGGCGATGATGATCGGCACCCGGCTCGCCAACCGGGCGATCAACCTGGCCGTGGCCAAGCTCCGCACGGACATGCAGGCCAAGCTGTCGCGGCTGCCGCTGTCGTACTACGACCAGCAGAAGCGCGGCGAGGTGCTGAGCCGGGCGACCAACGACATCGACAACATCGGGCAGACGCTCCAGCAGACGATGGGCCAGATGCTCAACTCGCTGCTGACCATCATCGGCGTGCTGACGATGATGTTCTGGATCTCGTGGCTGCTCGCGCTGGTCGCGCTGGTCACGGTGCCGCTGTCGGTGTTCGTCGCGGCGAAGGTCGGCAAGCGGTCGCAGCCGCAGTTCGTGCAGCAGTGGAAGACCACCGGCCGGCTGAACGCGCACATCGAGGAGATGTACACCGGCCACACGCTGGTGAAGGTGTTCGGGCGGCAGAAGGAGTCGGCGGAGCTGTTCGCCGAGCAGAACGAGGCGCTGTACGAGGCCGCGTTCAAGGCCCAGTTCAACAGCGGCATCATGCAGCCGCTGATGTTCTTCATCTCGAACCTGAACTATGTGCTGGTCGCGGTCGTCGGCGGGCTGCGGGTGGCCTCCGGCACCCTGTCGATCGGTGACGTCCAGGCGTTCATCCAGTACTCGCGCCAGTTCTCGATGCCGCTGACGCAGGTCGCGTCGATGGCGAACCTGGTGCAGTCGGGTGTCGCGTCGGCCGAGCGGATCTTCGAGCTGCTCGACGCCGAGGAGCAGTCGCCCGACCCGGCCTCCGCCGAGAAGCCGCAGAACCTGCGCGGGCACGTCGAGTTCGAGCACGTCGCCTTCCGCTACCAGGAGGACAAGCCCCTCATCGAGGACCTGTCGCTCACGGCGGAGCCGGGCCACACCGTGGCCATCGTGGGGCCGACGGGCGCGGGCAAGACGACGCTCGTCAACCTGCTGCTGCGCTTCTACGACGTCACCGGCGGCCGGATCACCCTCGACGGGGTGGACATCGCGAAGATGTCCCGCGACGAACTGCGGGCCGGGATCGGCATGGTCCTCCAGGACACCTGGCTGTTCGGCGGCACCATCGCGGAGAACATCGCGTACGGCGCCGCCAAGTCCACGTCCCGCGAGGACGTCGAGGAGGCGGCGAAGGCCGCGCACGCCGATCGCTTCATCCGGACACTGCCCGACGGGTACGACACCGTGATCGACGACGAGGGCACCGGGGTGAGCGCCGGTGAGAAGCAGCTCATCACCATCGCCCGGGCGTTCCTGTCCGACCCGGTGATACTGGTCCTCGACGAGGCGACCTCCTCCGTCGACACCCGGACCGAGGTGCTGATCCAGAAGGCCATGGCGCGGCTCGCCACCGGGCGGACCTCGTTCGTCATCGCGCACCGTCTGTCGACGATCCGCGATGCCGACACGATTCTGGTCATGGAGAACGGCGCCATCGTGGAGCAGGGCTCGCACGACGCGCTGGTCGCCTCCGGCGGGGCTTATCAGCGGTTGTACGAGGCGCAGTTCGCGCAGGCCGTGGCTGAGGTGGACTAGGTTTCGTCGTCGTCCTCAGGGGCGTGGGGGTTGCTCGCGCAGTTCCCCGCGCCCCTGTCGGCGCGCCTACGGGGCAGCCTCCCTAATCCAGGTAGCCACGCAGCTGGTCGGCGAAGGCGTGGTCCCTGAGTTTGTTCAGGGTCTTTGATTCGATCTGGCGGATGCGTTCGCGGGTGACGCCGAAGATGCGGCCGATCTCCTCCAGGGTGCGGGGGCGGCCGTCGGCGAGGCCGTAGCGGAGCTGGACCACCTTGCGTTCGCGTTCGCCGAGGGTGGAGAGGACCGCCTCCAGGTGTTCGCGCAGCAGGAGGAAGGCCGCCGACTCCACGGGGCTGGTCGCGTCGCCGTCCTCGATGAGGTCGCCGAGCGCGACGTCGTCCTCCTCGCCGACCGGGGCGTGCAGCGAGACCGGTTCCTGGGCCAGGCGCAGGACTTCGCTGACGCGCTCCGGGGCCAGTTCGAGGTGGGCGGCGACCTCTTCGGGGGTGGGCTCGTACCCGCGCTCCTGGAGCATGCGGCGCTGGACGCGGATGACCCGGTTGATCAGCTCGACGACGTGGACCGGGACCCGGATGGTGCGTGCCTGGTCGGCGAGGGCGCGGCTCATCGCCTGCCGGATCCACCAGGTCGCGTACGTCGAGAACTTGTAGCCGCGGGCGTAGTCGAACTTCTCGACCGCGCGGATCAGGCCGAGATTGCCCTCCTGGACCAGGTCGAGCATGGTCAGGCCGCGGCCCACGTAGCGCTTGGCCACGGAGACGACCAGGCGCAGGTTCGCCTCGATGAGGCGGCGCTTGGCCATCCGGCCCATCACCACCAACTTGTCGAGGTCGAGGGTGAGTTGGGAGCCGAGGTCGGGCGCCTTGGTGAGTTTCTCCTCGGCGAAGAGGCCCGCTTCGACGCGTCGCGCCAGGTCCACCTCCTCGGCCGCGGTGAGCAGGGGGATGCGGCCGATCTCGCGCAGGTACTGGCGGAACAGGTCGGACGAGGGGCCGCTGGTGTCGGCGCGGGCGCCGCGCACGGGTTCGGGCGGCTCGACGCTCTGCGCGGGCTCGCTCTCGCTCTCCGGCGGCTCCGCGGAGTCGTCCGACTCGGGGTGGTGCGTGACGCGGCTCTGTGGCGGCACCGTGGCGAGGACGTCGGCGTCCTCCACGGCGTCGGGGTCGGACAGGGCCTGCGCTGTGCTGTCGCTTTGAGTGAGGGTCTGGGTCTGCACGGGGGCGACCTCCAAGGTGATCGCTTCTGAGGCGTGCGGCAGGGGGGGGGCGGCAGCGGCGGTTACGTCACTGTCCGTCCCGTACGCGATGAGCGGAACCGCGGGGGTTTCGGACCCTTTGCTGTCCGGGCTCCGGCCGCGCTCCGAGGACTCAGGCACCGCCACCCAGTGTGGAGTACGACACAGTGCCGCCACGAGGGGCGTGCGATGACTTTTTGAGTCCGGTGCGTGACCGCTCGGTTACCGTGCTGTACGAGTGCCCCTGCTTCCCTGCCCGGAACGCACGCAAACGGCGCGGGGTTGCATCCCGGGCTGCTGTCCGCCCCGCCAGGGGCGCGGGCTGCACACATCAGCGCCTCCGGCGCGGGCCGCGATCAGCCCCGATAGGGGCGCGGGGAACTGCGCGAGAAGCCCCACCGGGCCGCACCCGCGAACGGCGCTGTACTGGCCGCCCCTTAGAGCGCTCACCCCGCACCGGGGTGCCGCCTTGCCCACCCTGCCGCCCCAGGCGGCAGATTGCCCAAGGCGGCGGGCGGGGCGGGTGCTGGTCCGGGTAGGGAGCGGAGCTACAGCGCGTCGGCGCCGCGTTCTCGGAGGGACTGGTCGTACTGCTGGAGGATCCACAACTCGTTCTGGACCGTGGCCAGTTGGGCCGGGTCGTTCGCGGAGTGGAGGCGGGTGAAGGTGCCCTGGACGTCACGGATGCGGCGCTCCACGGCGCGGCGACGGACGGCGACGAGTTGCATGTCGGCGTAGGCCTGGTCGACGGTCTTGCGATGGATGGCCTCGACGGCCAGCTCGGTGACCATGGCGCGCACGGCGTCGTCGGGCGCGGCCTCGCGCACCGAGACGAGATAGGTGTGCGAGTCGTGCACGCCCTGCTCGGCGCCGCCCGCGTCGAGAATGGCGGCGCGCACGGCGGCGTACGGCGCGGCGGTGAACTCGTCGACCCCGTACGCGTCGAACATCGGGGAGACCAGGTCCGGGTGCTGGAGTGCCAGCTTGAGCAGTTCGCGCTCGGTGGTGAACACCGGGTTGCGCAGCGTGAGCGCGGGCCCGCCGAAGGCGTGCGGCGCCGCGCCGATCGGCGCGGCCTGCGGGGAACTGGCCGGGGCCGGCCCCTTGCCGCCCCGGTCGCGGGCCCAACGGGCCAGCTGCGCCACCCGCTTGACCACGAACTGGGTGTCGAGGATGCCGAGCATCCCGGCGAGCTGGACGGCGACCTCGTGTTGGGAGGCGCTGTTCTTGATGCGGGCGACGACGGGCGCGGCCTCGTCGAGCGCGGCCGCGCGGCCCGCCGGGGTCTCCAGGTCGTAGCGCGCGACGATCTGGCGGAGCGCGAACTCGAAGAGCGGGGTGCGGGGCTGGACGAGGTCGGCGACCGCGTCGTCCCCCTTGGCCAGGCGCAGGTCGCACGGGTCCATGTTGTCCGGCGCGATGGCGATGTAGGTCTCGGCGGCGAACTTCTGGTCGTCCTCGAAGGCGCGCAGGGCGGCCTTCTGGCCGGCCGCGTCGCCGTCGAAGGTGAAGATCACGCGCGCCGAGCCGTTGTCCATGAGCAGGCGGCGGAGGATCTTGATGTGGTCGCCGCCGAACGCGGTGCCGCAGGTGGCGATGGCGGTGGTGACGCCCGCGAGGTGGCAGGCCATGACGTCCGTGTAGCCCTCGACGACGACGGCGCGGGAGGACTTGGCGATGTCCTTCTTCGCGAGGTCGATGCCGTAGAGGACCTGGGACTTCTTGTAGATCGGGGTCTCGGGCGTGTTCAGGTACTTCGGGCCGTTGTCGTCGTCGCGCAGGCGGCGGGCGCCGAAGCCGACGACCTCGCCGCCGATGTCGCGGATCGGCCACATCAGGCGGCCGCGGAAGCGGTCGATGGGGCCGCGGCGGCCTTCCTGGGAGAGCCCGGAGAGGGTCAGCTCCTTGTCGCTGAAGCCCTGGCCGCGCAGGAAGCGGGTGAGGTGGTCCCAGCCCGCCGGGCTGTAGCCGACGCCGAAGTGGGCGGCCGCCGCCTGGTCGAAGCCGCGCTCGGCGAGGAACTTCCGGCCGATCTCGGCCTCCGGGGACCCCAGCTGATCCACGTAGAACTGCGCGGCGACCTTGTGCGCCTCGACCAGGCGGATGCGCTCGCCGCGCTGGTGGGTGGGGTTGTACCCGCCCTCCTCGTAGCGCAGCGTGATGCCCGCCTGGCCGGCCAGGCGCTCGACCGCCTCGGAGAAGGAGAGGTGGTCGATCTTCATCACGAACGTGATGGTGTCGCCGCCCTCCTGGCAGCCGAAGCAGTGGAAGAACCCCTTGCTCGGACTGACCTGGAAGGACGGTGACTTCTCGTCGTGGAAGGGGCACAGGCCCTTCAGGTTGCCGCCGCCCGCGTTGCGCAGTTGCAGGTACTCGGACACCACGGCGTCGATCGGGACCGCGTCCCGAACCGCCTTCACGTCCTCGTCATTGATCCTGCCTGCCACGCGGCAAGTCTACGGTCCCCCACCGACAGTCCTGTCACTCCTCCCGTCACTCCTCCAGAAGATCACCGAGGGGAACGCTCGGGTCCGACAGGCGCTCGGTGCCGGGCCGCGCGCCGGTGCGGATCAGCTGCTGGATGGGGTCCGTGACGTCCCACACATTCACGTTCATCCCCGCGAGGACCTGGCCGTCGCTCAGCCAGAAGGCGATGAACTCGCGCTTGCCCGCGTCGCCGCGGATCACCACCTGGTCGTAGCTGCCCGGGGGCGCCCAGCCCGAGTACTCCAGGCCCAGGTCGTACTGGTCGGAGAAGAAGTAGGGCACGCGGTCGTAGGTGACGTCCCGGCCCAGCATGGCGCGGGCGGCGGCCGGGCCGCCGTTCAGCGCGTTCGCCCAGTGCTCGACGCGCAGGCGGCGGCTGTAGAGCGGGTGCTGGAGCCCGGCGACGTCACCGGCCGCGAAGATGTCCGGGTCGGAGGTGCGCAGGGTCGCGTCGACCGCGATGCCGCCGCCGTGCTCGCGGTCCACCAGGTCGAGGCCCGCGGACTCGGCGAGCGCGGTGCGCGGGGCGGCGCCGATCGCGGCGAGCACGTCGTGCGCCGGGTGCTCCTCGCCGTCGTCGGTGAGCGCGGCGAGCACCATGCCGTCGTGGCCGGTGATCTCGGTGAGCCTGGCGCCGAAGTGGAAGCGGACGCCGTGGTCGCTGTGCAGCTCGGTGAAGATCTGGCCGATCTCGGGGCCGAGGACGGAGTGCAGTGGGGTGGCCTCCGGCTCGACGACGGTGACCTCGGCGCCGTACTCGCGCGCGGCGGCGGCGATCTCCAGGCCGATCCAGCCGGCGCCGGCGATCACCAGGTGTCCGTTGTCCCGGCCGAGGGAGGCCAGGACGTGCTTCAGGCGCTCGGCGTGGGCGAGGCGGCGCAGGTGGTGGACGCCCGCGAGGTGGGTGCCGGGGATGTCGAGGCGGCGCGGCTCGGCGCCGGTGGCGAGCAGCAGCTTGTCGTAGCGGATGAGGGTCGCGTCGCCGAGCCGGACCGTCCTGGCCGCCCGGTCGATCGCGGTCACCGTCTGGCCGAGGTGCAGCTCGATGTCGTGGCTCGCGTACCAGGCCGGTTCATGGACGAAGACGCTGTCCCGCTCCTCCTTGCCCTGCAGATAGCCCTTGGACAAGGGCGGACGCTCGTACGGGTGGTCCCGTTCGTCACCGATGAGGATCACTCGGCCGGTGAAGCCCTCCGAGCGGAGTGTCTCGGCGGCCTTCGCGCCGGCGAGCCCTCCTCCGACGATGACGAACGTCTGGTCCGCGTCGACCACTTGATGCCTCCTCGTTGCGCTGCCGTCATATGCGAGCGTCCCGCACGCAGCGTGATGGGGGAAGGGGGCGTGGCCCTATCGGGGCACGCCCCCTGTGTCTTTTGCCTACTCGCCGTAATGGGAGCGCTTGTACGGCGGGTGCGGGGTGTGGTGGGTTGCTCGCGCAGTTCCCCGTGCCCCTGACGGGGCGCCTTGTGCAAGCCGTGCGTGCAGGGTGCGGGCCGAGGCGTCCGTCAGGGAGGCGATCTGGTCGACGATGACGCGCTTCTTCGTACGGTCGTCGGGGGCGTCGTCGAAGAGGGCGCGGAACTGCGGGTCCAGGCCGTCCGGGGCGCGGGCCGTCAGGGCCTCGGCCAGCTCGGCGACCACGATGCGCTGGTCGGCGCGGAGCGCCTCCTGCTGCGGGCGCTGCATCACGTACCGGTCGGCGACCGCCTTGAGCACCGCGCACTCGTACCGGGCCGCGCGCGGGACGACCAGCTCGGCGTCGTACCGGGTGAGGGGTCCGGTGCCGTACCGCGCCCGGGTCGCGCCCTCGGCCGCCAGGCAGAACCGGCCGATGAGCTGGCTGGTGGCGTCCTTGAGGCGGGCCTGGGCGACCGCCGTGCCGTCGTAGCCGTGCGGCCACCACTCCTGGTCGAGGAGGCGGTCGAGGGCGGCGGACAGCTCGGCGGGGTCGGTGTCCGCCGGGACGTAGCGCCCGACGGCGACCGCGAAGACGTCGGCCCGCTCGGGCTCGGCGTGCAGCACGTTCGGATCCAGGTGGCCCGCGTGCAGGCCGTCCTCGATGTCGTGCACCGAGTACGCGACGTCGTCCGCCCAGTCCATGACCTGCGCCTCGAAGCAGGTGCGGCGGCCGGGCGACGTCTTGCGGATCCAGTCGAAGACGGGGCGGTCGTCCTCGTAGACCCCGAACTTCACCGAGTGCGGGTCCGTGGGGTGCTCGCCGCGCGGCCACGGGTACTTGGTCGCCGCGTCGAGCGCCGCCCGCGTCAGGTTCAGTCCTACGCTGATCAGCTCGCCCGAGCCCTCGGCGCGGACGAAGCGCTTGGGCTCGATGCGGGTGAGGAGTCTGAGCGACTGCGCGTTCCCCTCGAAGCCGCCGCAGTCCTGGGCCACTTCATTGAGCGCCTGCTCGCCGTTGTGCCCGAAGGGCGGGTGGCCCAGGTCGTGCGAGAGACAGGCCGTCTCCACCAGGTCGGGGTCGCAGCCGAGCGCCGCGCCCAGCTCCCGGCCGACCTGGGCGCACTCCAGGGAGTGGGTCAGGCGGGTGCGCGGGCTGGCGTCCCAATGACGGCTCGTGGTCCCCGGGGTGACGACCTGGGTCTTTCCGGCGAGGCGGCGCAGCGCCGCCGAGTGCAGGACCCGGGCCCGGTCGCGCTGGAACGCGGTGCGGCCCGGGCGCTTGTCGGGCTCGGGGGCCCAGCGCTCGGTCGCGTCCTCGTCGTACGTGTCGCTGCCTTCCATGCCCCGACAGTAGACGCAGGCACTGACAAAAGGGCAGGTACCGGCGGACGGGGCGGTGTACTCAGGCCGTCGCGAGGTGCGGGGTGAAGGCGGTGCCGGGGGCCGCGAGTGCGCTGTCGTAGCGGTGCAGGACGAGGCGGGCCATCGCCGGGTGGGTGCCGAGCGGGGCCGCGGCGATGCCCCGGCCCGTGGCGAGCGCGGCGGCGGACTCGTCGGCGAAGCGGCCGGGCGCGGTGAAGTAGGAGGCGACGGCGATCCTGGTGCGGCCGCGCGCGGAGAGGGCGCGGACGGCGGTGGCCACGTCGGGCGCGGCGGCGGAGGCGTAGCCGGGGACGACCGGGACGCCGAGGCGCCGGGCGAGGAGGTCGGCGGTGCGGCGGGTGTCGACGGCGGCCTGCGGGTCCCGCGAGCCGGCGGCGGCGAGGACCACTCCGGTGCGGCGGCGCTCGTGCTCGGGCAGCGGGCCCTCGGGCCAGCCCGCCGCCGTGAGCCGGTCGTGCAGCGCGTCGACGAGGAGCGGGTGCGGGCCGAGCGGTGCGGCGACGACGGTGCTCAGGTGGCCCGCGGCGGCCGCCGCCGCGGGTATGTCCCGCTTGACGTGGTGGCCGCGGGAGAGCAGCAGCGGGACCAGGACGGCACGGCCCGCGGGGAGGGCGGCGAGGGTGTCGCCGAGCAGCGGGGCGTTCAGTTCGATGTGGCCGAGGCGGACGGTCAGCTCGGGGCGCAGCTCGCTGATGTCCGCCACCAGTTCGGTGACGGTGGCGAGGGCGCCGGGGTTGCGGCTGCCGTGTGCCACGAGCACCAGGGCCGGGGGCCGGGGGCGCTCGCGCAGGGGGCGGCGGTTGCTGAGCTGGTTGCCGAGTTGGGTGCTGATCATGGTGAGGAGTCCCGCCGTGCTGTCCAGTTCCGCCGTGGTGGCGTCGCGTTCTGTCGTGCGGGAGTGGTGGGTGCCGTACGACGTGTCCGTCATGGAGCGATCCTGCCGGAAGGGGGTTGCCGGGCTGTTGCGGGGTGGTGACGGGTGGTTGCGCGGGGTTCACCGTGCGGGGTCCGGCGCGGTGAGCGTGAACCGTCGGGGGCTCGGCGGCGTCCTGTGCCTGCGAGAGGTCCCTGTCTGCCCGGAGGTCACGTCCGATGCGCCTGCCCCGCCCGCGTCTGCCCCGCACCCGTCAGGAACAGCGGCGGGCGGTGCAGGTGGTCATGGCGCTGTGCGTGCTGGCCCTGGCGCCCTCGGCCTGGCTGTTCGCGTCGGCCGGTGACCGGCTCCGCGACGTCTCCGACGTGCCGCGCACCGATGTCGCCGTGGTGTTCGGGGCCGGGCTGTGGGACGGGGAGCCGTCGCCGTATCTCGCCCATCGGCTCGACGCCGCGGCCGAGCTGTACCGCTCCGGGCGGGTCCGGGTGCTGCTCGTCACCGGGGACAACAGCCGCGCCGAGTACGACGAACCCGATGCCATGCGTACGTATCTGACCCGGCACGGGGTGCCCTCGGGGGCCGTCGTCAGCGACTACGCCGGGTTCGACACCTGGGACTCGTGCGTGCGCGCCAAGAAGATCTTCGGGGTGGACCGGGCCGTGCTGGTCACTCAGGGGTTTCATGTGCGGCGGGCGGTGGCTCTGTGCGAGGCGGCCGGGGTTTCTTCTGTGGGGGTCGGGGTCGATGAGGTGCATGACGTGACCTGGTATGCCGGGGGTGCGCGGGAGGTTCTGGCTGCCGGGAAGGCCGTGGTGGACGTGGTGTTCCGTCCTGACCCGCATTTTCTGGGGCGCGAGGAGGATGGGGTACGGGCAGCACTGGACCGCTGACCGCGCAGTTCCCCGCGCCCCTTTCCGCTTGTCGTTCGGGCGCGGGCCGGTGGCCGCTTCTCGCGCAGTTCCCCGCGCCCCTAAAACCAGTTCGTCACGCGCGCCTCTCGTCGTGGCTGGTCGCGCAGTTCCCCGCGCCCCTGAGATGCGCACTTCGTGCGCCATCTCATCAGAGAGGCGCGCCACCGCTGTCTCGTCGGGAGGCGCGCCACCGTCGCCCCATCAGGAGAGGCGCGCCACCGTCGCGCTCATCGGGAGGCACACCACCGTGCCCCCATAGGGAGGCGCGCGGAGCGCAGCCTCAAGGGGAGGCGGCGCGCAGCGCATGCCTCAGGGGCGCGGGGAACTGCGCGAGAAGCCCCACCGGCCGGTGGACGAAGTGCGACCCAGGGGCGCGGGGAACTGCGCGACCAGCCACGACGGTGGCGCGCGTAACGAACAACCCAGGGGCGCGAGCAACCACGACGGTGGCGCGCGGGAGGAACCAGCCGCGCGTCACCGCACCTCTGCCGCGACCCACCCCAGATAGTCGGCAGCCCCGCGTACCACCGGCACCGCGATGATCTCCGGCGTGGTGTAAGGGTGATGGGACCTCAGCCAGGATTCCAGGGCCTCGTAGCGCGCCTCCGTCGTTTTCAGGAGGATCTGCCACTCGCGCGCCGTCTCCACGACTCCCTCCCACCGGTACACGGACATGACCGGCGCGCTGACCTGGGCGCAAGCGGCCACGCGGGCGTCGACGGCGCCGCGGGCCAGGGTCTCGGCGCGGTCGGCGTCGTCGACGGTGGTGAGGACGGCCAGTACGGAGGCGGGGGATTCAGGGTTCGGCATGGGGCCATTGTGCTTTCACAGCTCCGGCACAGCGGCACTCTGGACGCCTCTTGTCATGACCGCTTAAAACTGAGAGGCCATCAGCGAGTCGCCGCCCTCCGCAGAGGAGACCGATGAGATCGATCGCCGGACCCGCCACGACAGCCACGGCCGCGGCCACCCTGCTCCTCGCCGCCCTGTCCCCCGCCGCGCACGCCACGCAAGCCACGCAAGGCGCTGACACCCCGCGCCCCACCCGCGCCGAGGCGATCGCCCACGCCGCGACGGCCCTGACCGAGCACGCGGGCACCCTTTCCCTGACCCCGGCCCAGGACACCTCCGTACGGGACGTGATCGTCGACAGGGACGGCACCCAGCACGTCCGCTACGACCGCACCTTCCGCCGGCTCCCGGTCCTCGGCGGTGATTTCGTGGTCCACCTCGGGCCCGACGGAGCCTACGAACGCGCCGACCGCGCCACCAAGGGCACCCCGAGCGTCCCGACCACGACCCCGAAGGTCGCCGCCCCGCGCGCCGCCGACCTGGCCGCGGGCGCGCTGCGTTCCGCGCACCCGGGGGCGGCCCTGCGCGGCCTCACCGCCCGGCCCGAGCTCGTCGTGGACGCGCTGCACGGCTCCCCCGTCCTCGCCTGGCGCACGAACGCCGTGGCGAAGGACTCGCTGGGCAACCCGGTGGCCCGTACGGTGCTCACCGACGCCGGCACCGGGCGGCGGATCGACGCGTGGGACAGCATCGAGACGGCGACCGGCGACGGCAGCTCCCTGTACTCCGGCACCGTCGCGCTGGAGACGACCCAGCAGGCAAGCTCGTACCAGCTCAAGGACGCCACGCGCGGCGGCACGTACACGGGCGACGCCAAGAACAAGACCGACCTGTGCATCCTCGGCATCTGCCTCAGCCGCGCCCCGGCGACGCTCTTCACCGACGCCGACAACCACTGGGGCACGGGTACGACGGCCGACCGCGCCTCGGCCGCCGTCGACGCGCAGTACGGCACGGACGAGACCTGGGACTACTACCGGGAGGTCCACGGCCGCAGCGGCATAGCGGGCGACGGCAAGGGCTCGTACAACCGCGTGCACTACGGAAGCAACTACAACAACGCCTTCTGGGACGACAGTTGCTTCTGCATGACGTACGGGGACGGCGACGGGACCACCTTCGGGCCGTTGGTCGCGCTCGACGTGGCGGGCCACGAGATGTCGCACGGCGTGACCTCGTCGACGGCCGAGCTGACCTACTCCGGTGAGTCCGGCGGGCTCAACGAGGCGACCTCCGACATCTTCGGCACCCTCGTCGAGTTCCACGCGGGCAACACGGCCGACCCCGGCGACTGGCTCATCGGCGAGAAGATCGTCAAGCCCGGGTTCGGGAAGGCGGCGCTGCGCTTCATGGACCGGCCGAGCAAGGACGGGAAATCGGCGGACTGCTGGAGTTCGAGCGTCGGCAGCCTCGACGTGCACTACTCGTCCGGCGTCGCGAACCACTTCGCGTACCTGCTCGCCGAGGGCAGCGGCCCGAAGGTGATCGGCGGGGTCCAGCACGACGGCACCACGTGCGACGGCTCGACGCTCACCGGGATCGGCAAGGACAGGCTCGGGGCCGTCTGGTACCGCGCCCTGACGGTCTATATGACGTCGTCGACGAAGTACGCGGGCGCCCGCACCGCGACCCTGAGCGCGGCCAAGGACCTGTACGGGGCGGGCAGCACGGAGTACGCGGCCGTGGCCGCCGCCTGGAAGGCGGTGTCCGTGAACTGACGCTCCGCCAGTCGCGGCGGCGCCCGGCGGGCGACCGGATCACCCGGTCGCACGCCGGGCGCCGCCTTTCGGGCAATTCTCCTCCGACACGCCGATGACCTGCTGGAATGTTCCCGTCGGACCGTCAGCAGAACACCCTGAAACGGCTTTCTGACGGCGCATCAGGAGGCGCGGTGGTGCGACTGCCACTTACCTCGTGCTTGCAGGGCGCGTCCGCCGCCCGAGCTGGACGCACAAGGAGCAAGCAACGATGCGCACAGGCCGACCGCTGACCGCCGTCGCATTCGCCGTCGCCCTCACCGGGCTCGGGGCCGCCCCCGCGGGCGCCTCGCAGGGCGGCCTCGAGGTCTATCCGGCGACCACGGCCCCCGGGGCCACCGTGACCGTGGACACCACCGCCTGCGGTCCGCAGGGCACGGCGTCGGGCGACGCCAGCGCGGTCGGCGCGGGCACCTTCACCCTCGCGCCGAAGGCCGCGGACGCCGACGCCGACGCGGCCGGCTCCTTCACCGTTCCGCCGTCCGCGCAGCCGGGCACGTACGAGATCGTCGCCCGCTGCTCCGGCGGCACCGTGGTCACCGGCGACCTGATCGTGTCCCTCGCCGGGGCGGGCGGCTCGCCGGGCGCCCAGATGCCCCGCGGACACGTAGAGACGGGGGTCGGCGGCGCGCTCGGTCCCGACCCCGTGCAGACCGCGGCGGGTGTGGCGGCGCTGGCCGTCGCCGCCGCGGGCGGTACCTGGCTCCTGCATCGCCGGGCGAGAGGCGATGGGATCTGACGGACGGTTCCGACGGGCCGCACGGGCTCCCTCCGCCGTCCGCGCGCCCGTCCCTGCCCCGTCCGTCGTCCACCGGTACCGCCACCTCCCCGCCCCTCCGGCCGCACCCCCCTCGCGGCCGGAGGGGCCGGGGCAGGCCGTGTTCAGGAGCGTTCAGGGGTCCTGCCGCTCCGGGAGTGTTCGGGAGTCCTCATGCGCCTGCGCAACCTCGACGACCGCCGGGTCAACGCGGCCATAGGGGCGGTCACCGTGCTCGCCCTGTGCTCCGGCGGCTGGCTCCTGGCCAGCGGCTCGAAGGGGCACCCGCCGCCGCAGCCGGCCGCGGCCGAGGCCCGGCCCGGCACCGCGCGGCAGGACCCCGGCGCGGCCCCGATGTCCCCCTCCCCGCCCGACCGCGTCCGCATCCCGTCGCTGCGCGTGGACGCCCCGCTGATGGGCCTCGGCCTGAACCGCGCCGGGAGCCTGGACGTGCCGCCGCCGCAGCGCAAGAACCTCGCGGGGTGGTACGAGGCGGGCATCCGCCCCGGCGAACGCGGCACGGCGATCGTCGCGGGCCACGTCGACAACGCCGAGGGCCCCGCCGTCTTCTACGACCTCGGCGCCCTCACCCGGGGCCGCACCATCGAGATCGACCGGCGCGACGGCTCGGTGGCGGTGTTCACGGTCGACGCCGTCGAGGTATACAAGGCCGACGCGTTCCCCGACGAGAAGGTGTACGGGGCGGCCCGGCGGCCCGAGCTGCGGGTGATCACGTGCGGCGGCCCGTACTCACGGCGGACCGGCTACCAGGGGAACGTCGTGGTGTTCGCCCATCTGACGGGGAGCAGGTAGCGAGCGGGGGCCCACTGCTCGGGGAGGAGCCGCCCGCCGGGATCACTCCGGCGGGCTGGTGCGGACGGCCAGGACGGCGGCCGTGTCGTCGTCCGGGCCGTGGCCGCTGTAGCGGCGCAGGTCCTCGGCGAGGGCGGGCAGGACCTTGCGGTCGGGGGTGTCCTGCCAGCACGCGAGGCGGTCGGCGACGGGGTAGAAGTCGCCCGCGGCGTCCCGGGTCTCGCTCACCCCGTCGGTGTACATCAGGATCCGGTCGCCCATGCCGAAGGGGACCTCCTCCACCACGTACTCGTCGGTCATGCCCAGGTCCAGGTGGACGGGGAGCGAGACCCGGCGGAAGGCGACCGGGCGGGCGGGGCCGCAGCGCGGCTGGAGCACCGGTGGCGGGTGGCCGCAGCTGAGCAGCCGCAGCACGGGCCGGTCGAGCGGGATCTCGGCGAGCAGCACGGTGGCGAACCGGTCGGCGTCCCGCACGTCGGCGCGTGCCGTGTGCCGTTCCATCGCGGTCTCCAGCCTGCGCGCGATGGCCGGCAGATCGGGCTCGGTGTACGCGTACTCGCGGAAGGATCCGAGGAGGACGGTCGCGGACTCCACGGCGCCGAGCCCGTGCCCCTGGACGTCGCCGATCATCATCCGTACGGCGCCCGGGACCTTCAGCGCCTTGTAGAAGTCCCCGCTCATGTGGGCCCCGGCGACCGGTGTCTCGTAGAGCAGGTGGAGATCGAGCGGGCCCAGGCGTTCGGGCAGCGGGTGCTGGACGGCCCGCTGGACCACGTCGGCGACCTGCCGCGCGTGGCGCAGTTCGCGCTCGCGGCTCAGCCGTACCGCGCTGGACCAGGCGGCGACGGCGCTGATGACCAGCATGAGGACGATCACCGCGAGGCCGCCGGGCATGAACGCCACTCCGCGTTCCGCCTCCAGCAGGAGGATCACCAGGGTCGCCGCCGCGCCGAAGACGAGGGTGGCCGCGACGCCCCAGGACACGGCCGCCAGACCGGGCACCACGTAGAGGAACGCGTCGTAGCGCTCGCGCCCGGGCGTGAAGGTGTCCGTCACGGTCGCCGCCGCGATCATGATGGTCGGCAGCGCCCGCACCACCGCGTACCGTGTCGTCCCCTTCGCTTCCTGCCGCACTCAACGATCATTGGCGACCGGTCGCCGCACCGCACCCCGAGCCGGGCCGACCGGCCCCGCGTCACCGCTTCAGGCCACCCACTGCTCGTACGCCATCTTCACCACCAGCGCGCACACCACCGTCAGCAGCACGATCCGCACGAACCCGGCGCCGCGCTTCAGCGCCGTGCGGGCGCCGACCATGCCGCCGGCCAGGTTGAAGACGGCCATCAGCGCGGCCAGCTGCCAGTACACCGTGCCCTTGAAGGCGAACATCGCGAGCGCGCCCGCGTTGGTGCAGCAGTTGACGATCTTGGCGGTGGCGGAGGCGGTCACCAGGTCGAGGTGGAGGATCGCGGTGAGGGCGAGCACCAGGAAGGTGCCGGTGCCGGGGCCGATCAGGCCGTCGTAGAACCCGATGCCGAGGCCGGCGAAGCCGATCGCGGCCAGGATGCGGCGGGGGGAGGCCGGGGTCGCGGACGGGTCCGTGCCGAACGACGGGCGGAAGATGACGAAGGCGCCGACCCCGACCAGGACCACCATGACGATCGGCTTGAGGACGTCCGTGCTCAGGCCCGCCGCGAGCGCCGCGCCGCCCGTCGAGCCCGCGAGCGCCGCGAGACCGATCCGGACGGCGAGGCGTACGTCGACGGGGGCCTTGCGGGCGTAGGTCACGGCGGCGCCCGTGGTGCCGACGATGGCGACGGCCTTGTTGGTGCCGAGCGCGTACGGGCCCGCGTGCGCGCCGTTCGGCAGGCCGAGCAGCAGCGCGGGGAGCAGCAGCAGACCGCCGCCGCCGACCACCGCGTCGACCCAGCCTGCGGCGAGCGCGGCCACGCACAGGACGACGGTGGTGGTCAGGGATATGTCAGGCATGATCGCGAGCCTACGGACGGGATACGTGTGTGGTCCACGAATGTGTGGAGAGTTGAGGCTTTTCTGAGGTCGACGTTCCGGAACGGGGAGCGGCCCGGTCGGGGGCGGCGGGAGCGGCCGGGTCGACGGTCAGGGCGAGGCAGGCCGCGACGAGGGCGCTCGCCGAGGTGAGCCCCGCCGTGAGTCTGCGGCGGGCCTGGACCGTGGGCGCGTGGAAGGTGCGGGCGGGACTGGCGTGGCGGCCCATGGGCGGCTTCTCCGGGAGTCTCAGGTGCGTAGGTCGACAGGTCGGGGTCAGTACGTGAAGGACTCGGCGTGGACGCGGTCCGCCGGGACGCCGGCGCGGGCCAGGGCCGTCGTCGCGGCCGCGGTCATGCCGGGCGGGCCGCACACGTAGACGTCGTGGTCGGCGAGGCCGGGCACGAGGTCGCGCAGGGCCTGCGGCGCGAGGGGGTCGTAGGCGGCGTCGGAGGGGCCGAGGAGGTAGTGCAGGGCGGCGCGGCGGGTGCGGGCGATGGACTCCAGTTCCTCGCGCAGGATGAGCCGGTCGGCGTTGCTCGCGCGGTACAGGAGGGTGAGGTCGCCGGGTGCGCCGGGCAGCGTCTCGAACAGGGCGCGCAGCGGTGTGATGCCCACTCCCCCGGCGAGCAGCAGCACCTTGCGGCGGGTGCGCCGGTGGGCGGTGAGCGCGCCGAACGGGCCGGTGGCGACGACCCGTACGCCGGGCCGCAGCCGGCGTACCCGCCGGGTGTGCCGGCCGACGGCCTGCACGGTGATCCGTACGTGGTCGCCGTCGACGGGCGCGGACAGCGAGAACGGCAGGGCCGTGCTCCACAGTCGCCGGGTGAGGAACCGCCAGCGGAAGAACTGGCCCGGTTCGGCGCGCAGCATGCCGAGGTCGCGGCCGCGCATCAGGACGGAGACGACGCCGGGGCCCTCGGTCCGTACGTCGACGACGCGCAGGGCGTGCCGCAGCGCCTGCCGCGCCGGGACGACGAGGCGGTACCAGACCAGGAGGACGGCGACGGTGGCGTGCAGCAGCGACCACAGGCCGAGGCTCAGCGGGTTCGAGGCGATGTCGGGTCCGGCGAGCTGGTGCGCGAAGGCCAGGGCGGCGCCGAGGTACGTGAGCAGGTGCAGGCCGCGCCAGGTGGTGTGGCCGACGCGGCGGCGCACGGCGCGGGCGCTGCTCACGCCGACGGTGACGAACAGCAGGGTGCCGGCCGCCGCGGCGGCGAGTCCGGGGTAGCCGAGGAGTTCGGTGACCGTGGTGACGAGGTCGGTGCCGGTGTGGGCCGCGTAGGCGAGCAGGGCGAGGACGACGTGCGCGGCGCAGAGCGTGAGGACGTGCCGGCCGCCGCGGGCGTGGTGCCGGGCGAGCCGGTCGGCGCCGACGCCGTGCTCGATGGCGGGGACCCGCGCCATGAGCAGGAGCATGACCAGGATTCCGTATCCGGCGAGCAGTCCCGTCAGATGGGCGCCGCTCGCGAACAGCGCGTCGAGCCGTGGCGAGAAGCCGGCCTGCGCGGCCCACAGGAGGCTCACGGCGGCGGCGCCGGTGGCGATCCCGGTGCGCAGCGCGGCCGGGGTGACCCGTACGGGGGCGGCGGGCCGGATGCGCGGGGCACGGCGCGGGCGCGGGGGTACGGGCCGGGCGGGGGCGGGTCCCTCGGTCTGTCTGCGATAGGCCGACAGAGCCGGGTAGCGGGGAAGTTCGGGTTCGACGGCCTCGGTGCTCACGTCCGGCACACTAGGCTCCGGCGGACCGGAATACCGGCTGGTCAGAGTCGCCAGGGAGATCCTTAAGGTCCCCTTCAGGAGGGCCTGAACACGGGTTAAGCGTCGACGGGTTCGTCGTCGGGTGCGGGTGCGTGGGGGCTGGTCGCGCGGTTCCCCGCGCCCCTGAAGGCGCGCTGACGCGCAGCCTTCCCCCGGGGGCGCACGGAGGGTGCGCTTCAGGGGCGCGGGGAGCCGTGCGACCAGCCACGACGCGACCCGCGGAGGTCCTCACACCCTCCGTCCCGCCTCGCTGAGCCCACCGTTCCCCCGCCGAAACTGACGGGACGCCACCGAGAAACGTCCGCCCGCGAGGCTGCGGAGCATGACCGCACCGTACGCGTACGACGGAGGCCTCTGACATGGCGCCAGACCCGGCCGGACCGGCCCTGCCCACCCTCGTCCTCGTCGGCCACGGCATGGTCGGCCAGCGTTTCCTCGAAGCGGCCGCCGAGCGCGGGCTCACCGCGTCCCACCGGGTCGTCGTGCTCTGCGAGGAGCCCCGGCCCGCCTACGACCGCGTCCACCTGACCTCCTACTTCTCGGGCACGACACCCGAGGAGCTGTCCATGACGGACCCGGAGTTCATCGAGCGGCACGGCATCGAGCTGCACGTCGGGGACCCGGCGGAGGCCGTCGACCGGGAGGCGCGGACGGTACGCGCCCGGTCCGGCCTGACGGTCACCTACGACACGCTCGTCCTGGCCACCGGCTCCTACCCCTTCGTGCCGCCGGTGCCCGGCAAGGACGCCACCGGCTGCTTCGTGTACCGGACCATCGAGGACCTGTACGCGATCGAGGAGTACGCGAAGAACAGCGCGACGGTCGGCGCCGTGGTCGGCGGCGGGCTGCTCGGCCTGGAGGCGGCGGGGGCCCTCCAGGGGCTCGGGCTCGCGACGCACATCGTGGAGTTCGCGCCCCGGCTGATGCCCGTACAGGTCGACGAGGGCGGCGGAGCGGCGCTCCTGAGGACCATCGGGGACATGGGGCTCGACGTCCACACCGGGGTCGGCACCCAGGAGGTCGTCGCGGACGCGGACGGCCGGGTCACCGGCATGAAGCTGTCGGACGGCCGCGAACTCGCCACCGATCTCGTGGTGTTCTCCGCCGGGGTCCGGCCGCGCGACCAGCTCGCCCGCGACATGGGCCTGTCGGTGGGCGAGCGCGGCGGCGTCGCGGTCGACGAGCAGTGCCGCACCAGCGACCCGGACGTCTACGCGATCGGCGAGTGCGCGCTCGCGAGCGACGGCCGGGTGTACGGGCTCGTCGCCCCCGGCTACGAGATGGCGCTCACCGCCGCCGACGCGATCGCCTCCGGCACCTCCCTGACCGCCTTCACCGGCGCCGATCTGTCCACCAAGCTGAAGCTCCTCGGCGTGGACGTGGCCTCCTTCGGCGACGCGCACGGCACGGCCGACGGCTGCCTCGACGTCGTCTACGCGGACGCCCGCTCGGGCACGTACAAGAAGCTCGTCATCGGCGCCGGGGGCGAGTTGCTCGGCGGGATCCTGGTGGGCGACGCGGAGGCGTACGGCACGCTGCGCGCGCTCACCGGCACGGTGCCGCCGGTCGCGCCCGAGTCGCTGGTGCTCCCGGCGGGGTCCGGCGGGGCCGCGCAGCTCGGTCCCGAGGCGCTGCCCGACGAGGCCGTCGTCTGCTCCTGCCACAACGTGACCAAGGGCGAGGTCCGCGCGCACGGCACGCTGCCCGAGGTGAAGAAGTGCACCAAGGCCGGTACGGGGTGCGGCAGTTGCGTCAAGCTGATCGGGCAGCTGCTGCCGAAGAGCGGTGACGGTGGACTGTGCGGCTGCTTCCGGCACACCCGCCAGGAGCTGTACGAGATCGTGCGCGTCCGGCGGATCACCGGCTTCGCCCAGCTCCTCGACGAGTACGGCCGGGAGGCGGCGCGCGGCGGCGAGGGCTGCGAGGTCTGCAAGCCAACGGTCGGTTCGATCATCGCCTCGCTCGCGCCCTCGATCGGCGCGGACGGCCATGTCCTGGACGGCGAGCAGGCGGCCCTCCAGGACACCAACGACCACTTCCTCGCGAACCTCCAGAAGAACGGGTCGTACTCGGTCGTGCCGCGGATCCCGGGTGGTGAGATCACTCCGGAGAAGCTGATCGTGATCGGTGAGGTGGCCCGCGACTTCGGGCTCTACACGAAGATCACGGGCGGTCAGCGGATCGACCTGTTCGGTGCGCGGGTGGATCAACTGCCGATGATCTGGACGCGGTTGGTGGACGCGGGGTTCGAGTCCGGGCACGCGTACGGCAAGTCACTGCGGACCGTGAAGTCGTGCGTGGGGCAGACCTGGTGCCGGTACGGGGTGCAGGACAGCGTGCGGATGGCGATCGACCTGGAGCTGCGCTACCGGGGCCTGCGCTCCCCGCACAAGCTGAAGTCGGCCGTCTCCGGGTGCGCCCGCGAGTGCGCCGAGGCCCAGTCGAAGGACTTCGGCGTCATCGCCACGGCCAACGGCTGGAACCTGTACGTGGGCGGCAACGGCGGCATGACACCCCGTCACGCCGATCTGCTGGCGCAGGACTTGAGCGACGCCGAGCTGGTCCGGCTGATCGACCGCTTCCTGATGTTCTACATCCGCACCGCCGACCGCCTGGAGCGCACCTCGGTGTGGCTGGAGCGCGTCGAGGGCGGCCTGGACCATGTGCGGGACGTCGTCGTGCACGATTCGCTCGGCATCTGCGACGAGCTGGAGGCCCTGATGCGGGCCCATGTCGCGCACTACCGCGACGAGTGGTCGGACACCATCAACGACCCCGAGCGCCTCGCCCGCTTCGTGTCCTTCGTGAACGCCCCGGGCACCCCGGACCCGACGATCCGCTTCGTGCCCGAGCGCGACCAGATGAAGCCCGAACTGCCCCTGATCCCCCTGGAAGGACTGGCTGTCCGATGACCACGGCTCCGATCGCTCCCGAGAAGACGACCGTCATGGTTCAACTGGCCTTGGAAGATGATTGGTTGACGGTGTGCGAGCTGTCCCGTCTCACACCGGGGCGCGGTGTCGCGGCCCTGCTGCCGGACGGCCGGCAGGCGGCGGTGTTCCTGGACCGCTCCGGCCAGGTGCACGCCGTCGACAACACCGATCCGTTCACCGGGGCGTCGGTGCTCTCGCGCGGGCTGCTCGGCTCGGCGCAGGGCCGCCCGTTCGTGGCCTCGCCCCTGCTGAAGCAGCGGTTCGACCTGGAGACGGGGCGCTGCCTGGACGACGACGGGGTCGCCGTACGCGCCTACCCGGCACGCGCCATCAACCCGCAGCACGCCGGATAGTTGACCGTCCGTTCCGGAAACGCATAGGGTCGTTCCGTGGCCAGGACCAAGGAATTCGACCCCGACGCGGCGTTGCAGGCGGCCGTGGAGCTGTTCCATGCGCGCGGTTACGAGGCGACGTCGATGGCGGACCTCGTCGACCGGCTCGGCATCGGGCGCGCGAGCCTCTACGCGACGTTCGGCAGCAAGCACGAGCTGTACCTGAGGGCGATGGACCGGTACGCCGAGTCCACCGGCGCGGTCACCGTCGCCGAACTGTCGGGCGACGGCCCGCCGCTGGCGGCCGTGCGCGCCCTGGTGCGCCGCTTCGCGGCCGAGGCCGCCACGGGTGAACGGCGCCTGCTGGGCTGCCTGGTGACCAACACGGCGGCCGAGCTGGGCCCGCACGACACCCAGGCCGCGCGCCGCGTGGAGCGGTCCTGGGAGGAGATCGAGACGCTGCTGCACTCGGCGCTCGTACGCGCGCGGGCCAGGGGCGAACTGCCCGAGGACCGCGACCCGCGCACGCTCGCCCGGATGCTCCTCGTCCTGCTCCAGGGCATCCGGGTCACCGGCAAGGTGTCGCAGGACCCGGCCCGGGTCAGGGACGCCGCCGAGCAGGCCCTGACCCTGCTGGACTGAACTCCCGCAACCCCTCCCCTCACCCCTTCCGCTACCCGAATACTGGACTGCTCGTTCAAGAAAGAGGTACGCCATGTCCCGCACCCGCTTCTCCGGCCGGACCGCTCTCGTCACCGGCGCCGGTTCCGGCCTCGGCCGGGCCGTCGCGCTGGCGTTCGCCGCGGAGGGCGCGAACGTGGTCGTCGCGGGCCGCACGCCCGGCCCGCTGGAGGAGACCGTCGCCCTGATCGAGGCGGCGGGCGGCACCGCGCTCGCGCACCCCGCCGACGTGCGCCGCGCCGACGACATGACCGCAGCCGTGCGCGCCGCGGTCGACCGCTTCGGCTCCCTCGACGTGGCGGTGAACAACGCGGGCGTCTTCCGCGGCGGCGCCCCGATCGCCGACCTGCCGGCCGACGACTGGCAGACCTTGCTCGACATCAACGTCACGGGCGTCCTGAACGCACTCCAGGCAGAGGTGGCCCGGATGCGCGCCCAGGAATCGGGCGGCGCGATCGTCAACATCTCCTCGAACATCGGCCCGCACCGCACCAGGCCCGGCGTCACCGCGTACGGCGCCGCCAAGGCCGCCGTCTCCGCCCTGACCCGCGGCGCGGCCCTCGACCACGTCACGGACGGCATCCGCATCAACGCGGTGAGCCCGGGCCCCGCAGCCACCTCGATGTCCCTGCGCCCGGACGAGACGGAGCCCGAACGGGAGATCCGAATGAAGTCCGAGTCCCCACTGGGCCGCGTCGCGACGACGGCCGAGGTCGCGGCGGCGGTGCTCTATCTGGCCTCGGACGACGCGGGCTCGGTGGTCGGCACGGATCTGGTGATCGACGGCGGGGCAGCGGCATAACTCCCATCAGGCACTGCGCGCGGTGGAACGTGGCGGGAACAGTGGAGAACTCGCCACTGCACACCATCGGGTCATGACGCGTGTGAAAAACTGCCTGCCGACCATTGCCACCGGAGCATTGGTGCGTCCAAACGAGCAGAAGTCGGGGGACTTGCATGACGGGTTACTACGTCGATCCTGAGGTGCTTCGCGCGTCAGCAAAGTCGATCATGAAAGCCGTAGAGGCTGTCAGCAAAGTTCACTTGGACAAACTCAGCGGTGAGAAAACCGAGTTCGGACACGACGATGCCTCCGCCGCCTACAAGGAGTTCCTGGCGACCTGGCACCAGGCCCTGACGAAGGTTCTCAAGGACGAGTCCGAAGGCTCCGCGGACGGCTTGAAGGACTCAGCCGACCGGTATGAGCAAGACGATGGTCGGACCGCCGACGCCCTTGCGAAGCGTGCCGGCAGCCAGTGAGCTGAGGGGGAGCAACGACAGTGGCAGCGCGACTGGGAGAAACCCAGGATCCGAAGGAACTCATACCGGGCGACGCGCTCAGACTTCATGAGCAGGCCGCCCATCTGACCACTTGGTCGAAGACGCTAGAGGGAATCGGGGACGATCTGAAGGCCGTACGTGTCGACGGCTGGACCGGTGCGGCGAGTGACGCCTTCTGGGAGGACTTCGCCCCTCAGGCAGGCAAGTGGTTGCGGGGCGCGGACTCCTTGAACGCTGCAGCGGAGGCACTGCGGGCGTACGCCGACACCGTCGCATGGGCACAGGACAAAGCCGCAGACGCCATCGACCAATACGAGGGCGGCGACCTGCTCACCGCAGGGGTCACGCTGCAATCCGCTCGAGAGCAGCTGGAGGAAGCCGGGGAGACCACGGCCGAGCGGTTCAAGGCCCAGGGCGGCTCCGCCTCAGGCGCCCCCGCGTGGCTGTACTGGGCGGCACAGGACGCCAATACCTCGCCGTGGGCCCTGGGCGTGCAGATCCGCAACCCACTTGAGTACGAAAATCTCCTGAAGTACCCCGACGACCCGGACAGGGAAGTCCGGACATACAAAGGCTGGGGCACCAACGAAGACCGAGAGACAGCCGAACAGCGGCGGGAGAGAGGTGCCCACGGCGTCAGGGTCGCTGGTGTCTCTGTCTTCGGTGACGCCAAAGTGTGGGAGGAAGCGGCCGAGGGCCGCGGGGAGGCACTCGGCGGAGACGTCGCGGGACGTGTGAACGTCTCCGCCCTCGGAGTGGAGGGCAGTGCCGGGGCGGGGATCGAGGACGGCAGGCTCCAGGCGCAGGCTTCCGGGAAGGCCTACCTTGCCCAGACCACAGCAGAGGGGAAGTACGAGGCCGGACTTTTCGAGGCATCAGGCAAGGCGCAAGCGTTCGCCGGTGTCGATGCGAGCGCCAAGGCGAGTATCGGAACGGACGGCGCCCACCTTGGGGGCGAGGCCCTTGCTGGGGCGAAAGCCTCGGCGGAGGGGCATGCCTCGGTGGCCGGTGTCGGAGTCGGTGGCACCGCTGAAGGCTGGGCCGGCGCCGGCGTCTCAGCCCATGCCGACGCTGGCATGGAGGACGGCAAGCTGGTGATCGGCGGGGACGTGGGGGCCGCGCTTGGCCTAGGTGGCAAGGTGGGCTGGCAGGTCGAAATCGACCCGAGCAAGGTCGCGGACGCCGTGGACGACGGAGTGGATGCGGTCAAGGACTGGGGCGGGGGCGTGGCCGATACGTTCGACTCGATGTTCTAGCGCATCGGAATGGGCTTGGCGCGACCACCACTCGGCGCGACGAGACTCCTCACCCCATGCCCCCCTACACACATAGGAGTTGAACCAACATGCCGGGAACTCTTCCGGTACCGCTGACCTGCGAGATCCCCGAGGGCTGGGAGGCAGCGCCGCCCGAGGAGGTCGGCGCGCCGCAGGCGGCCTTCGTGGCCCTGCATTCCGCTTCGCGCGGCTCGGGATTCATGCCGAACATCACAGTGACCGGCACGGTCCGAGAGGACGGCGCGAGTCTGCACCGCGTCGCTGACGAGTCGGTGCAGCGGTTGCAGGAGACGGTCGGTCCGGTCACCCTCGTCAAGCGCACCGATGTGGGGACTCACTTCAAGCCAAGTCTGATCGACGCACCAGGTGTCGTACAGAATCTCCGAATCGCCGCCAATGTCAACGGCCAGCCGGAGCAGCTCGCCCAGAGCCAGCTGATCCTGCTCCTTGAGGATCCAGACCAGCCACGCCGACTCGCAGAAATCGAGATCGCGCTCACCGCGCGCTTCGACCAGCTACAAGACGTACTCGACGACTTCCAGGAGTTTCTTCGTACCGTCCGCCCCGCAGGGCGCAGCGACGTCGGAAAGGGTGGGGGCTGACGCGATGTCCGACGGCATGCGGGAGTTCATCGTCACGGCAGTCATCGTCGTGCTGTTCATCTCCCTTTCCTCACTCTGGCGGCGCCGGAAGCGGCGCCGGCAGCTCGGCAAGTACCAGGAGTTCACGAAGCGGCTCGGCTGGCAGTACGTCGAGCGTCCGCGGAACGGGGAGGTCGCCCGGCTGATGCGGGACGAGCCGTTCCCGCCCGGCGAGGCCACGAAGCGACGTCCCTCCGACTACTGCCACGGCACCTACCGCGGTCGTCCCGCCTGCTCCTTCGAGGCGACCCTGACCCGCCTGTCGTTCCCCGGAGCGGGCGACGACGACAGTGGGAAGCCGACCGCCGTCGCTTTCTGGGCCACCCAACTCCCCTACGCGGTCGGCGATTTCTCCGTACGTCACACGAACCGTGTGTCTCGCGCCTTCGGCGGTCCTGACGACCTGCGCATCGGACACCCCGAGTTCGACGAGCAGTTCACGGTTCGTGGACTGCAGGAGAGTGCCGCTGTCGCCGCGCTGCGGGGCCCGCTCGCGGAGTTCCTGCTCGCCGACCCGCGCAGCAGGGATTTCGCGCTGCGGTTCATCGGCACCGAGGTGATGGCGTGGGAGAAGGGCGAGCAGTCGCCCGACAAGATCGAGGCGGTGCTGCAGTTCCTGGGCGAGATCGCGGACCGTCTTCCCGTACCCGCCGCCGTGCCGGCCCAGGCAGGCGGTTTCGCGGGCGACGAGCTGATCCGGCACGCGCGGGCGGAACTCGCCGCCACAAGGGCTCCGTATCGCATCGAGATCAGTCAGTCACGCCTGGACGTCGTACCCGAACTGACCGATCCTCGCTGGCAGGAGGTGCTGGGCGAAGGCGGGCAGGACAGGGTCTACGTATGGAGGATCAGCTGTGATCCGCAGAAGAAGAGGATCACCAGCAGCCTGCGACACCACCGGGTGACCGTCACGGACGGCGGACATCCGGGGAACGGCCCCACCTTGAGCCTGGGCGGCGAGTTCGCACAAGACGGCTTCGGCCGTCGCGCCTCCGGCGCGGACCCGATGTCGGACCCGGCCTTCGGATCCGCCCTCGTCGGGCGGGCCGCAGCGAGGGCGGGGTGGCGGTCGTAGGGCGACGGCACCGCGGGCAGGCCCTGGCCCGAGGCTCGAGTCCGTCAGTCCTTCAACCCCTCGTACACCACCCCGGTCAACTGCTCCGAAGCCGCCCAAAGCCGCTCCCCCGCCGCGTCGTTGACGGTCCACGATGCGCGCCAGGACCTGGACGGGGCGCCGCGCAACATCAACAGGCGTGGGCCGTAGAAGTCGTCGGGCTGTACGCGCCGGGCGGTCGCCGCGTACAGGGTGGGGAGCGCTCCGTCCTCGGCGGGCTGGGCCAGGAGGCGGTTGCCCGTTTCGAAGAGGCGTTCCAGTGCCGCCCGGCCCTCCATCCGGGCGCCGCGCGCGTGCAGGGGCGTGGCGGCGTACCCGGGGTGCGCGGCGACGGCGAGGGGGCCGCTGGCGGTGGCGCGGCGGGAGAGTTCGTGGACGAACAGGAGGTTGGCGGTCTTGGCGCGGGCGTAGGCCGTCCAGCGCCGGTAGCTCCGCTCGCTGTTGAGGTCGGCGATGTCGATGTTGGCCAAAGCGTGCAGGGCGCTGGAGACCGCGACGACGCGGGGCGCGGGCGCCTCCAGGAGGCTCGGGAGCAGCAGGCCCGTCAGGGCGAAGTGGCCCAGGTGGTTGACGCCGAACTGAGTCTCGAAGCCGTCGGCGGTGCGGCTGTACGGCAGGGCCATGACCCCGGCGTTGTTGACCAGGAGGTCGAGGGGGCGGCCGGTCCAGCCCTCGGCGAAGCCCCGCACGGAGGCCAGGTCGCCCAGGTCGAGGGCGGCGAACTCGACGGCGGCGCCCGGCACCTCGTCGCGGATCCGGTCCACGGCCGTGCTGCCCCGCTCCGCGCTGCGGCAGGCGAGGACAACCTGGGCTCCGGCGCGGGCCAGCTCGCGCGCGGTGACGTAGCCGATGCCGCTGTTGGCTCCGGTGACCACGGCGGTGCGGCCGCTCTGGTCGGGGATGTCGCGCGCGTTCCAGCCGGTCATGGCTGTGCTCCCTGGACGGATCGGGCGGATGGGGCGGTGGTGGTTGCCCCTCAGTTAAGTGGGAGGCCGCGTTCCGCTCAACCCCGCCTTCCCGGCCACGCGCAAGGGCGGCACCCCCCGCACAGGGGTGCCGCCCTTGCCTTGCGCACCGGAGCCGCCGCGATCGGTGAGGGTCGGGGACCGACGGCGGCTCCGGCTGTCATCGGGCGTCAGCGGTGGTCGCTGCCCGCCGACGTCGAGGCCGCCCGGCCCGCTTCGAGGCGGGCGACCGGGATGCGGAACGGCGAGCAGGAGACGTAGTCGAGGCCCACCTCGTGGAAGAAGTGCACCGACTCCGGGTCACCGCCGTGCTCACCGCAGACGCCGAGCTTGAGGTCGGGGCGCGTGGCGCGGCCGGCCTCCACGGCGTTGCGGACCAGGGAGCCGACGCCGTCCTTGTCGATCGTCTCGAACGGCGACACCCCGAAGATGCCCTTCTCCAGGTACGCGGTGAAGAAGCTGGCCTCCACGTCGTCGCGGGAGAAGCCCCAGACGGTCTGCGTGAGGTCGTTGGTGCCGAAGGAGAAGAACTCCGCGGCCTCCGCGATCTGGCCGGCGGTCAGCGCGGCACGCGGCAGCTCGATCATGGTGCCGATGGCCAGCTTCAGCTTGACGCCGCTGGTGGCCTCGACCTCCGCGATGACCCGGTCGGCCTCCTCGCGGACGATCTCCAGCTCCTGGACGGTGCCGACGAGCGGGATCATCACCTCGGCGCGGGGATCGCCCTTGGCGTTCTTGCGCTCGGCGGCGGCCTCGGCGATGGCCCGTACCTGCATGGCGAACAGACCGGGGATGACCAGGCCGAGACGGACACCGCGCAGACCCAGCATCGGGTTCGACTCGTGCAGCCGGTGCACGGCCTGGAGCAGGCGCAGGTCGTTCTCGTTGGCGTCCTGGCGGGACTCGGCGAGGGCGACGCGCACCGACAGTTCGGTGATGTCGGGCAGGAACTCGTGCAGCGGCGGGTCGAGGAGGCGGACCGTGACCGGGAGGCCGTCCATCGCCTCGAACAGCTCGACGAAGTCCTGCTTCTGGAGCGGCAGGAGCTCCTCCAGGGACTTCTCGCGCTCGTCGTCGGTGTCGGCGAGGATCAGCTTCTCGACCATCTCGCGGCGCTCGCCGAGGAACATGTGCTCGGTGCGGCACAGGCCGATGCCCTGGGCGCCGAACCGGCGGGCGCGCAGCGCGTCCTCGGCGTTGTCGGCGTTGGCGCGGACCCGCAGCCGGCGGACCCGGTCCGCGTAGGCCATGATCCGGTGGACCGCGCCGACCAGCTCGTCGGCGTCGTCGGCGCCCGCGTGCATGCGGCCCTCGAAGTACTCGACGACCGGCGACGGGACGACGGGCACCTCGCCGAGGTACACCTTGCCGCTGGAGCCGTCGATGGAGACGACGTCGCCCTCCTCGACGACCACGTCACCGACGGTCATCCGGCGGCGCTTGGTGTCGACCTCCAGGTCCTCGGCGCCGCAGACACAGGTCTTGCCCATGCCGCGCGCGACGACGGCCGCGTGCGAGGTCTTGCCGCCGCGCGAGGTGAGGATGCCCTCGGCGGCGATCATGCCGTCGAGGTCGTCGGGGTTGGTCTCGCGGCGGATCAGGATGACCTTCTCGCCCGAGCGCGACCACTTGATGGCGGTGTACGAGTCGAAGACGGCCTTGCCGACGGCGGCGCCCGGCGACGCGGCGATGCCGCGCCCGAGCTGCTCGACCTTCGCGTCCTCGTCGAACTTCGGGAACATCAGCTGCGCGAGCTGGGCGCCCGTGACGCGCTGGAGCGCCTCGGCCTCGTCGATCAGGCCCTGGTCGACGAGCTGGGTGGCGATCCGGAAGGCGGCACCGGCGGTGCGCTTGCCGACGCGGGTCTGGAGCATCCACAGCTGGCCGCGCTCGATGGTGAACTCGATGTCGCAGAGGTCCTTGTAGTGGTTCTCAAGGGTCTCCATGATCTGCATGAGCTGGTCGTACGACTTCTTGTCGATGTTCTCCAGGTCGGCGAGGGCGACCGTGTTGCGGATGCCCGCCACCACGTCCTCGCCCTGCGCGTTCTGGAGGTAGTCGCCGTAGACGCCCTGGTGGCCGGAGGCCGGGTCGCGGGTGAAGGCGACGCCCGTACCGGAGTCGGGGCCGAGGTTGCCGAAGACCATCGAACAGACGTTGACGGCGGTGCCGAGGTCGCCGGGGATGCGCTCCTGGCGGCGGTAGAGCTTGGCGCGGTCGGTGTTCCACGACTCGAAGACGGCCTTTATGGCCAGGTCCATCTGCTCGCGCGGGTCCTGCGGGAAGTCGCGTCCGGCCTCGGTCTTGACGATCTTCTTGAAGCGCGTGACCAGTTTCTTGAGGTCGGCCGCGTCGAGGTCGGTGTCGACGGTGACCTTCTTGGCGTGCTTGGCCTTCTCCAGCTCCTCCTCGAAGAGCTCGCCGTCGACGTCGAGCACCGTCTTGCCGAACATCTGGATGAGGCGGCGGTACGAGTCCCAGGCGAAGCGGTCGTCGCCGGCCTGCTTGGCGAGGCCCTGCACCGACTTGTCGGAGAGACCGATGTTGAGGACGGTGTCCATCATGCCGGGCATGGAGAACTTGGCGCCCGAACGGACCGACACCAGAAGGGGGTTGTCGGGCTGGCCGAGCTTCTTCCCCATCTGCGCCTCAAGGGCGTCGAGGTGCTGGGTGACCTCGTCACGCAGTGCCACCGGCTCCTCGCCGCTGTCGAGGTAGACCTTGCAGGCATCGGTGGTGATCGTGAAGCCCGGAGGGACCGGAAGACCCAGGTTGGTCATCTCGGCGAGGTTGGCACCCTTGCCGCCGAGGAGGTCCTTGAGATCTTTGTTGCCCTCGGTGAAGTCGTAAACGAACTTCGCTACCTGAGGATCCTTGTTTTCCGACACGGGTCTCGACTCCTCGAGGCTCGGGTGGCTGCCCTGACGGCGAGGAACATACCCAGATCCAAGGGCTGTGGGTACGTCCACTCAGCTGTCATGCGGCCGTAACCACCCGTCCGCCAGGAGATCGAAAGTGACCAGCGGGTAGGCCACCCATCCCGCCCGCTTTCAAGTCTCGAAAACTCAACCCCCGTAGAGCCCGGATATCGCTCACATGAGCATGCCTACCACTCATATGCGTTCAAGAAATAAATGATCGAGCGGTGGCACTCAGTGCCAGGGCTTGAAGAAGCACAGACGAGGATTTCGCGCTCATCTGAGCGCAAGGGGTATCAGAGGTGGCGAGAATCACGCCGTTTGAAGCGGCTCGCGGACGCTCCGATGTCAGCATGCGGACAGCGATACGGGCGGTGAGCCGCGCGAAACGGGCTTGTCACACGCCCAGAGCCGCGAGCCGCCGCTCCGCCCGCTCGGGGGCGTACAGCTCCTCCACCACCAGCGCTGCCGCTCCGATGAGCGCGGAGCGCTCGCCGAGCCGCGCCGTGACCACGTCCAGATGCGCGGTCGAGCGGGGCAGCGCGCGCTGGTAGAGGAGTTCACGCACGCCCGTCAGGAAGGGAGTTCCGGCCAGATCTCCGGCGATCATGAGAACGCCCGGATTGAGGAGCGTCACGACGGTCGCGAGGACCTCGCCGACGTCCCGCCCCGCCTCCCGCGCGAGCCGCACCGCCTCCGGGTGCCCCGCGGCGAGCAGTTCCCGTACGTCCCAGCCGGAGGCGGCGGGCACCCCGGCCTCGGTGAGCCGGCGCGCCAGGGCCCGGCCGCTGGCGACCGCGGCCAGACAGCCGTACGAGCCGCACTTGCACAGCGCGGCCGCCGCCTCGGGCGCCTGCGGTACGCGGATGTGGCCGATGTCGCCCGCACCGCCGTCGATGCCCCGGTAGATGGCGCCGTCCACGACGACCCCGGCCCCGATCCCCGTGGAGACCTTGACCAGGACGAAGGCGCGGCAGCCGGGGTGGGCGGCGCGCTGCTCTCCGTACGCCATGAGGTTGGCGTCGTTGTCGACGAGGACCGGCAGTTCGGGCGGGGTGGCCGCGTGCTCGGCGGCGGCGCGGGCGAGTCGGCCCGCGATGTCGTAGCCGTCCCAGCCCGGCATGATCGGCGGCTGTATGACGCGGCCGCTGTCGATGTCCACCGGGCCGGGCACGGCGAGCCCGATCCCGCATACGGTGCCGGGGTCCCTGCCGGCCTCCTTGAGCAGGTCGCCGAACCAGACGCCGAGCTGGGTCAGGACGGTCTCCGGGCCCTCGTCCACGGTGAGGTCGCCGGTACGCTCGGCGAGGACCTCGCCGGACAGGGTCAGGACGGCGGCGCGGGCGTGCCGGGTGTCGAGGGCGGCGGCGAGCGCCACGGCGTGCGTGTCGTCGAACTCCAGGTGGATCGAAGGGCGCCCGCCCAGACGGGAGTTGACCGCCTCCGCGGCGCCCTCGCGCAGCCAGCCGGCCCGGAAGAGCCGGTCGAGGCGCTGGCCGACGGTGGCCCGGGACAGACCGGTGGCCTCCTGGAGCGCGCCGCGCGTGGTCGCGCGGCCACTGCGCACGAGCTGCAACAGATCCCCGGCGTTCGCCTGGTTCCCGGCCATCGGGCCCACCCCCTTGCGTTCATCAACTGCGCGTTACATTCTAGGTTTTGCGTGTTAAGTAGACGTAACTCTATGCTGCCTGCTGCGTAACCGACACCCTGTCAGGGGTTCGGCTTCTTTCGGCCCGGCAGTCCCGCAGTCCACGGGAGACCATGTGGAGCACACCACCGAGCGGCAGGCGACCGCGGCCGGCGCGGGACGGCGCGGGCAGCCGCCCGATCCGCTGCGGGAGCGTGCCGTCGACGTCCTCGACGCCAACTGGACGGGCGCGTCGACCGTCCCCTCGCGCACGCTGTACCCGCACCAGTGGTCGTGGGACTCGGCGTTCATCGCGATCGGGCTGCGCCACGTCTCCCCCTTGCGCGCCCAGTCGGAGCTGGAGACGCTGCTGAGCGCCCAGTGGGGCGACGGCCGGATTCCGCACATCGTGTTCAACCCCTCCGTCCCGCTGGACGCCTACTTCCCCAGCCCGGACTTCTGGCGCTCCTCCACCGCGGGCCGCGCCGCCGGAGCCCCGGCCGCCGTGCAGACCTCGGGCATCGTGCAGCCTCCCGCGCACGCGCTGGCCGCCTGGCTGGTGCACCGCGCCGACCCCGCCCTCTCCCGCTCGCGCGGCTTCCTGCACCGCGTGTACCCCGCACTCGCAGCCTGGCACCGCTATCTGCTGCACCGCCGCGATCCGGGCGGCGGCGGGCTCGCCTCGGTCGTGCACCCCTGGGAACAGGGGATGGACAACAGCCCGTGCTGGGACGCCCCGTTGAGCCGGATCACGCCGGCCGAGCCGCGCACCTTCCGACGGGCCGACCTGACGCACGGCGCGGCCGACGACCGCCCGACGGACCTCGACTACGGCCGGTACGTCCGCCTCGCGGCGGACTACCGCGACGGCCACTACGCCGACGGGGCGGGCGAGTTCGCGGTGGAGGACCCCTCCTTCAACGCGCTGCTCGCCGCCTCCGAGCACGCGCTCGCCCGGATCGCCTGCGAGCTGGGAGCGGCGGGGACGGCCCGGCACGCGCGCGCGGAGCGGCTGACGGCGGCGCTCGTCGACCGGCTGTGGGACCCGGCCGCGGGCATGTTCTTCTGCCGGGACGTGCGCGGCGGCGGGCTGATCCGCGAGTACGGCGTCTCGGGGCTGATCCCGCTGATCCTGCCCGCGCTGCCGCGCACCGTGGTCCGCGGGCTGCTCGACACCGCGCGCGGCCCGCACTTCGGCCTCGGCGACGGGGTGCGGCTCGCGCCGAGCTACGACCTGCTGGGCCCCGCCTTCGACCCGCACCGGTACTGGCGCGGCCCGGCCTGGTTCAACACCAACTGGCTGCTGGAGCGCGGGCTCCGGCTGCACGGCGAGCACGCGCGGGCGGCGCGCCTCCGGGCGGCGCTGCTCGACGCGGCGGACGCCTCGGACTTCGCCGAGTACGTCGATCCGTACACGGGAGCGGGTTGCGGCGCCCGCGGCTTCGGCTGGACCGCCGCACTCACACTGGATCTGCTGGACGGGCAGCCGGCGCGGGACGCCGACGGCGAGACGGACGCGGAGCACCGGCGGCCGCTGCCGCCGTGGTCGCGGATGCCGGACACCGCCGGGCGAGCGGGACCGCGGGGACAGGGCCGGAGGGAAGGAACCTCTCGATGACGGAGACATTCGGTGGCAACGGATACGGCCAGGGACAGGGCCGCACCGCACAACTCCTGATCCGCGGCGGCACGTTCGCGGCGCTCGACGCGGGCGGCGGGCTGAGCGCGGTGCGCGGAGCGGTCTCCTCGGACGGCCTGTTCGTCCGGGACGCCCGGCACCTGTCCCGCTGGCAGCTCACCGTCGACGGGTCCGCACCCGAGGTGCTCACACCGCTCTCGTACGAGGACGGGGGCGTTGCGCGCTGTGTCCTGGTCCCGCGCGGTGGGCGCCAGGAGCCTCCCGCGTACACGCTCTTCCGTGAACAGGCCCTGGGTGACGGCTCGTTGGTGGAGCTGTTGCGCATCGTGTCGAACCGGCCGGTGCCGACGACGGTCCGGGTGGCGCTGACCGTCGACGCCGACTTCGCCGACCAGTTCGAGCTGCGCTCCGATCACCGCACCTATACGAAGACCGGCGCGGTCCGCACGCGTGAAGCCCTCGACGACGGTGTGGAGTTCACCTACACGCGGGGCGACTGGCGCTCGTCGACGACCGTGACCAGCGATCCGGCGCCGGAGGCCGTCGAGGAGACGGGGACCGGGGCGCGCCGTCTGGTGTGGGCCCTGGAGCTGCCGGCCCAGGGCAGCGCCGGGCTCACCCTGCGGGTGGCGGCGCTGCCCTCGGGCGGCGATCCGGTGCCGGTGCCCGCGAGTCCGGCCGCGGCAGCCGCGGAACTCGCTTCCTCCGTCGCGGAGTTCAGTGCGGGCGTGGAGCTTCCCGGCGCCTGGCCGGAGCTGGCCACGGCCTGTTCGCGGGGGCTCGCCGATCTGGCGGTGCTGCGGGTGCCCGCGGCCGGTCCCGACGGGGAGCGGCATCTGGTGCCGGCGGCCGGAGTGCCGTGGTTCCTGGCGCTGCTGGGCCGCGACGCCCTGCTGACGTCCCTGTTCGCCCTCCCCTACCGGCCCGAGCTGGCCGCGGCCACGCTTCCGGTGCTCGCCGCGGCCCAGGCCACCGAGCAGATCGAGGGGGTCGTCGCCCAGCCCGGGAAGATCGTGCACGAGGTGCGGCACGGGGAGCTGGCGCACTTCGGGCAGGTGCCGTACGGGCGCTACTACGGCTCGGTCGACGCGACGCCGCTGTTCCTGGTGCTGCTCGGGGCGTACACGGAGCGCACCGGGGACTCCGGGCTCGCCCGGCGCCTGGAGTCGCACGCGCGGGCCGCGGTGGGCTGGATGCTGGACCACGGCGGGCTGACGTCGCGCGGGTACCTGGTGTACCGCGCCGACCAGGGCGGTCTGGCGAACCAGAACTGGAAGGACTCCCCCGGCGCGATCTGCTCCGCCGACGGGAGCCGGGCGACCGGGCCCGTGATGGCGGCGGGCGCCCAGGGATACGCGTACGACGCGCTGCGGCGCACCGCCGTGCTGGCCCGCACCGTCTGGGACGACGTGGTCTACGCGGAGCTGCTGGAGCAGGCGGCTGCCGATCTGCGGGATCGTTTCGTGCGGGATTTCTGGATGCCGGAGAAAGGGTTCCCCGCGCTCGCGCTCGACGGTGACGGGCGGCAGGTCGACGCGCTGGCGTCCGACGCCGGGCATCTGCTGTGGTCGGGGCTGCTCGACAAGGAGTACGGGGCGGCGGTGGGGCGGCGTCTGCTGGAGCCGGACTTCTTCTCGGGGTGGGGTGTGCGCACCGTGGCCGCGGGTCAGCCCGCTTATCACCCGCTGTCCTACCACCGGGGTTCGGTGTGGCCGCACGACAACGCGCTGATCGCGTTGGGGCTTGCTCGGTACGGGCTGCACGATGAGGCGCGGGTGATTGCCGGTGGGGTGGTCGCGGCGGCCGTCGCCTGCGGTGGGCGGTTGCCGGAGGTGGTCGCCGGGTACGCCCGCGACGCGTATCCCGCGCCGGTCCCTTTCCCGTACGCGTGCGCGAGGGAGTCCCGGTCGGCGGCGGCACCGTTGGCGCTGTTGAGCGCCGTTGGGGGTTAGGGGTCGCGCGGGTGACTGATCGCGCAGTTCCCCGCGCACCCTGGGCAGTTCTTCACGCGCGGCCCGGTGACCGCTTCTCGCGCCGTTCCCCCGCGCCCCTAGGTTCGTTCTTCACGCGCGGCCCGGTGGCCGCTTCTCGCGCAGTTCCCCGCGCCCCTGAGATGCGCACTTCGTGCGCCATCTCATCAGAGAGGCGCGCCACCGCCGCCCCATCAGGAGAGGCGCGCCACCCCTGCCCCCATCGGGAGGCACACCACCGTGCCCCCCATCGGGAGGCGCGCGGAGCGCAGCCTCAAGGGGAGGCTGCGCGCAGCGCATGCCTCAGGGGCGCGGGGAACTGCGCGACCAGCCACGACGAGAGCCGCGGACGAAGAACTGCCCAGGGGCGCGACCAGCCACGACGCTGGCGTGCCCGGAAGACGGTCCAGGGGCGCGGGGAACTGTGCGAGAAGGGGTGCCGGGGCGGGGTGAGGGGGCCGGGGGTCAGCCCCCCGACGTGTCCAGTTCGGCGTCCTCGGAGAGGCCCGCGCAGTCGTACGGGTCCTTCAGCCAGCCGTCCGGGAGAACCACCCGGTTGTTGCCGGACGTGCGCCCCCGGGGCCCATCGGCGCCGGCCGGCCAGTCCTGGTCCAGGTCCAACTCGTCGAGCCCGGACCGGAGTTCATCCAGCGACGACGTGATCGCCAGCCGCTTGCGCATCTCGGAGCCGACCGAGAAACCCTTCAGGTACCAGGCCACGTGCTTGCGGAAGTCGATGACCCCGCGGGCCTCGTCCCCGATCCACTCACCGAGCAGCGTGGCATGCCGCACCATGGCGTCGGCGACGACCCGGAGCGTCGGACGGACCCGCTCCTCACGCCCCTCGAACGCGGCGACCAGGTCAGCGAAGAGCCACGGCCGCCCGAGGCAGCCCCGGCCCACGACGACCCCGTCGCACCCGGTCTCGCGCACCATGCGCAGCGCGTCGTCGGCCGACCAGATGTCCCCGTTGCCGAGCACCGGAATCTCCGGGACGTGCTCCTTGAGGCGGGCGATGGCGTCCCAGTCGGCCGTGCCGCCGTAATGCTGCGCGGCAGTACGCCCGTGCAGCGCGATCGCGGTGACGCCCTCCTCGACCGCGATCCGCCCGGCGTCCAGGAACGTGATGTGGTCGTCGTCGATGCCCTTGCGCATCTTCATCGTGACGGGGAGATCCCCGGCGCCGGTCACGGCTTCCTTCAGGATCGCCCGGAGCAGCGGCCGCTTGTACGGCAGCGCGGAGCCGCCGCCCTTGCGCGTCACCTTGGGGACCGGGCAGCCGAAGTTCAGGTCGATGTGGTCGGCCAGACCCTCCTCCGCGATCATGCGGACGGCCTTGCCGACGGTGGCCGGGTCGACGCCGTACAGCTGGATCGAGCGGGGCTTCTCGGTCTCGTCGAAGTGGATCAGCTGCATGGTCTTCTCGTTGCGCTCGACCAGGGCGCGGGTCGTGATCATCTCGCTGACGAACAGGCCCTTGCCGCCCGAGAACTCCCGGCACAGGGTCCGGAACGGCGCGTTGGTGATGCCCGCCATGGGGGCGAGGACCACGGGCGGCGTGACGGTGTGCGGTCCGACGGTGAGGGGCTGGGTCGTAGCGGTCATGCCACCCATTGTCCCGTACGCCGAACGGGGCTCCGCACGGATTACCCTGCGCCCATGACCGCCGAGCAGCCCACCGCCCCGACCAGCGGGGAAAAACTCCCGAAGGGCGAGGGCACCCACACCCTCGACACCCGTAGCCTGCGCGCCCTGGCCCACCCCCTCCGCATCAAGATCATGGACTCGCTGCGCGGCGACGGACCGGCCACCTCGGCGGTGCTGGCCACCCGGTTCGGCGAGAACACGGGCACGCTGAGCTGGCATCTGCGCCACCTCGCGGAGAACGGGTTCATCGAGGAGGACGAGGACCGCGGCACCCGGCGCGAGCGCTGGTGGAAGGCGGTCCACAAGACGCAGGTGCTGCCCACGTCGAAGCTGCGCAAGGACCCGGCGGCCCGCGCCTCGCTGGATCTCTATCTCGGCCAGATGGTCCAGGACATGGCGGACCACGTCACCGCGTACCTGGCCGAGGAGTGGGGCGAGGAGTGGGAGGGCGCCTCTCTGCTCGCCGACTGGAACGACCTGCGGCTGACGCCCGCGGGCCTGAAATCGCTGCGGGTCGAGCTGATGGAGCTGGTCAACCGGTACGCCGAGGCCCCCGAGGAACCGGGCGCGCTGCCGGTGAAGGCGCAGATCCAGCTGTTCCCGCGGCGCGAGCGCCCCTGACGCCCGTACACCCACCCGAGATTCGCCCCTGACCAACCCCTGCCCACATTGCAGAGACTTCTCTGCAAATACCTCTATGCAGAGAACTCTCTGCAAGCTACGCTCCTCGCCATGCCCACCCCACCGTCACCCCCGTCGTCCCCGCGCCCCCTCCTGCGGCGCCACCGCGACTTCCGCAGCCTGTGGATCGCGTCCACCACCGGCCGCACCGGCGCCTCCGTGGCCTCGGTCGCGCTGCCGCTGACCGCGCTCACGCTCCTGGACGCCTCCCCGTTCCGGGTGTCGCTGCTGACCGCCGCCGCCTGGCTGCCGTGGCTGCTCATCGGGCTCGTCGCGGGCGCCTGGGTGGACCGGCTGCCGCGCCGCCCGCTGATGCTGGTCTGCGACGCGGTGTCGTTCACGGCCATCGCGGCGATACCGGCGGCCCACTGGCTCGGCGTGCTCACGTACGCGCAGCTCCTGGTCACGGCGCTGCTCACCGGGACCGCGACCGTCTTCTTCCAGACCTCCTACCAGGTGCTGCTGCCCCGGCTGGTCGACGGCGAGGACCGCGCGGCGGCCAACTCGACGCTGCACGCGAGCGAGGAGGCCGGGAAGCTCGCCGGGTACAGCGGCGGCGGCGCGCTCGTGGCGCTGCTCGGTCCGGCGGGCGCGATGGGCGTGCAGGCCGCGGCGTTCGCCGCGTCCTTCGCCTCGGTCCTCGGCCTGCGCCACCGCGAGCAGCGGGTACGGCGGCCCGCGGCGGGCGGCACGAACCTGGTCCAGGAGATCCGCGAGGGCCTCGCCTTCACCTTCCGCGACGGCTACATCCGGGCCTTCGTGCTGTGCGGCGCCGCCGCCAACCTCGCCCTGATGGGCTACCAGTCGATCCTGGTCGCCTTCCTGGTCCGCGAGGCGCAGCTGACTCCGGGCACGGTCGGCGTCGTGATGGGCGCGGGCGGGCTCGGCGGGATCGCGGGCGCGTTCGCCGCCCGCCGGCTCGGTGCCCGGTTCGGGACGGCCCGCGCGGTGTACGTGCTCACCCTGGGCACCCCGTGCCTGGCGCTGCTCATGCCGCTCGCCGCGCACACCCCGCTCGGCGTCGCGCTGTTCGCCGTCGGCTACACGGCCGTGGTCTTCTCGGTCGTCGCGGAGAACACGCTGACCGCGACCTTCCAGCAGGACTACACCCCGGCCGCCCTCTACGGCCGCTCGCGCACCGCCTCCGCGTTCGTCAACTACGGCACGATCCCGCTCGGCGCCCTGCTGGGCGGCGCGCTCGCCGAGACGCTCGGCCTGCGCCCCGCGATGTGGCTGACGGTGGCGCTGCTGCCGCTGTGCGGTCTGATCCTGCTGACCTCACCGATGCGCCACGACCGCGACCTGCCGACCACCGGTCCCGGTCACCCGGCGGAGGACGACGCGGAGGAGAGTGCCAGCGCCTCCAGCCGCTCCTCGGTCTCGTCGTCGGCGGGGAGGTAGGCGACCACCCGGTACGCGTCGTCGTCCGGGGCCAGCCACATGTGCCGGTGTTCGAGGCGCAGCAGCCCGATCGCCGGGTCGGGGTGCAGATACCGCTTGACGTGCGAGACCACCGGCGCGACATCGCGCCGCTCCCACAGCTCGCGGAACTCCGGTGACACCGCGAGCAGCGCGTCCACCGGCGCCCGCCAGGCGGGTTCGCCGACGTGCTCGGCCATCGCCTTGCGGTACTTGGCGACCAGGTCGCGCCGCATCGCGTCCAGGTCCAGGAACTGGGTGCGCCAGCGGTCGTTCATGAACATCCCCCACAGGGCGCTGCGGTGCTCCGGCGCGGACTCCTCCGGGGCGCCGAACACGTCGGCGTGGGCGCGGTTGTGGGCGAGCATCTCGTAGCGGGCGTTCTTCAGTTCCGCCGGGTAGGGCTCCAGGCGCCGCAGCATGCGCAGGATCGTGGGGGTGACGGCCGGGGACTCGGCCGCGGCGCGCGGGTCGGTGGCCCCGGCGAGGGCGAAGGCGTGGGCGCGCTCGGCGGGGTCCAGGAGCAGGGCGCGGGCGATGGCGTCGAGGACTCCGGCGGAGACGTTGATGGCGCGGCCCTGCTCCAGCCACGTGTACCAGGTGACGCCGACCGCGGCGAGGTGCGCGACCTCCTCGCGGCGCAGCCCGGGGGTGCGGCGCCGGGCGGTGCCGGGCAGGCCGACCCGGTCCGGGGTGATGCGCTCGCGGCGGCTGCGCAGGAACGCGGCCAGCTCGGCGCGGCGCAGCTCGGCGGACGTGGGGTCGGCGGAGGCGGCGGGGACGGCGACGGCGCTGGGCATGTCACCAGGATGCGCCCGCTCCCATCCCGTTGCCAGGTACTGCCTGTAACAGGATGAAGAGGCTCTGGTACCAGGCTGAGCGGCGGAGGATCGTCGTCGTCATGGCTTCCACCTCGCGTGCCCGTCCGGTCCCCACTCCGGCTACCGTCGATTACATGCCCGATGCACCCACCCTGACCGCGCGGCGGCGCATGCTGATCCTGGCGATCTGCTGCATGAGTCTGCTGATCGTCAGCCTCGACAACACCGTCCTGAACGTCGCCCTGCCAGCCATGGCGAAGGACTTCGACGCCACGCTCTCGGGCATGCAGTGGACGATCGACGCCTACACGCTCGTCCTCGCCTCGCTGCTGATGCTGGCCGGTTCGACGGCCGACCGGATCGGGCGCCGCAAGGTCTTCATGACCGGGCTCGTGATCTTCACGGCCGCGTCGGTGGCCTGCTCCCTCGCGCCCACCCTGGAGTCGCTCGTCGCCTTCCGGATGGTGCAGGCGGTCGGCGGCTCGATGCTCAACCCGGTCGCGATGTCGATCATCACCAACACCTTCACCGACCCGCGCGAGCGGGCCCGTGCCATCGGGGTGTGGGGCGGGGTCGTCGGCATCTCGATGGCCGCGGGCCCGCTGGTCGGCGGGCTGCTCGTGGACTCGGTCGGCTGGCGCTCGATCTTCTGGATCAACCTCCCGGTCGGCCTCGCGGCCCTCGTCCTCACCCTGCGGTACGTGCCCGAGTCCCGCGCCCCGAAGGCCCGCCGCCCGGACCCGGTCGGGCAGGTCCTGATCATCGCGCTGCTCGGCTCACTCACGTACGCGATCATCGAGGCGCCCTCGGCGGGCTGGACCTCCGCGCGGATCGTGGGCTGCGCGGCTCTCGCGCTGGCCGCGCTCGTCGGCATCCTGCTGTACGAGCCGCGCCGGACGGAGCCGCTGATCGATCTGCGGTTCTTCCGCTCGGCGCCGTTCAGCGGGGCCACCGTCATCGCGATCTGCGGGTTCGCGGCGCTCGGCGGCTTCCTGTTCCTTTCGACGCTCTACCTCCAGGACGTGCGCGGTCTGGACGCGCTGCACGCGGGCCTGTGGATGCTGCCGATGGCGGCGATGACGTTCGTCTGCGCGCCGCTGTCGGGCCGGCTGGTCGGCAGTCGCGGCCCGCGCCTTCCGCTGCTGGTCGCGGGCGTGATGATGACGGCGAGCGGGGTGCTGTTCGCCGCCTTCGACTCGGAGACCTCGAACACCACGCTCACCATCGGGTACGTGCTCTTCGGCATCGGCTTCGGTTTCGTGAACGCGCCGATCACCAACACCGCCGTCTCCGGAATGCCGCGCGCCCAGGCCGGGGTGGCCGCGGCCGTCGCCTCCACCAGCCGGCAGATCGGGCAGACCCTCGGCGTCGCCGTCATCGGCGCGGTGCTCGCCTCGGGCGTCGCCGGATCCGCTTACGCCGATGCGTTCGTCAGTGCCGGGCGGGCGTGCTGGTGGATCATCGCCGGGTGCGGGCTCGCGGTGCTCGTGCTCGGCGCGGTGACCAGCGGGGCGTGGGCGCGCGGCACGGCTCGGCGGACGGCGGAGCGCCTGGAGGAGCCGGAGGACGCGGCGCTGACGAAGGCGTCGGCCCGGTAGGGCTCAGCGGTCCGCGGTCAGCTTCTCCAGTTCGCGCAGGCGCTCGCGGCTCGTGTCGTCCGCCGGGGTGTACGTGACCAGGCGCGCGGCCGCGTCGCCGCCCAGCCACAGGTCGGTGTGGACGACGGAGACCGGGCCGACGTGGGCGTTGCGGAAGTGCTTGACCTTGCTGGTGGACGTCTGCTGCACCTCGTAGCGCTCCCACAGCCCGCGGAACTCCTCCGACGCCTCGGTGAGCCGCTGGAGCAGCAGCTTCCAGGCGGGTTCACCGAGGTGGCCCGCCATCGTCGCGCGGAACTTGGCGGTCATCGTCGGCAGCACCTCGTCCAGGTGCACGATCGAGGACCGCCACTGCTCGTGCGTGAAGGCCAGCAGCATCACGTTGCGGTCCTCGACGGGGACCGCCTCCAGGTCGCAGAAGAGCGATCCGTACGTGCGGTTGAAGGCGAGGATGTCGTAGCGGCTGTTCTGCACACAGGCCGGGAACGGCGCCAACTGGTCCAGCATCAGGCGCAGTTCGGGCGTGACGGTGGCGCAGCCCGCCGCCGGGGTCGGGTCGATGGCACCGGCCAGGCCGAAGAGGTGGGCCCGCTCCCCCGCGTCGAGCCGCAGCGCCCGCGCCAGCGCGTCGAGGACCTGCGCGGAGACCTGGATGTCGCGGGCCTGCTCCAGCCACGTGTACCAGGTGACGCCGACGGCGGAGAGGTGCGCGACCTCCTCGCGGCGCAGCCCCGGGGTGCGGCGCCGGCGGCCGCGCGGCAGGCCGACCTCCTCGGGCGTGATGCGCTCGCGGCGGCTGCGCAGGAATCCGGCCAGCTCGTGCCGCCGGATCTCGCCGGGCCGCCCGCCCGCCACGTCGCTCTGCCGAACTTCCTGCGTCAAGGTGGTCACGCTCCCAGCGTGCGACGCCGCGGATCCTGTTTCCAGGTAGAGGTTCTACCAGGATAAGAACACTCTGGTACCCGTCTCGCGGGCGGCGGATTCTCGATGCCATGACCACCCAGACACCCACCGCCGCACCGGCGCGGGCCACGCCCCCGGAAGCCCCCGTGCTCACCGGGACCGGTCTGTTCACGGTGCTGCTCGGTGCGGCCCTGCCTCTCATCGACTTCTTCATCGTCAACGTCGCACTGCCCGACATCGACCGCGATCTGCGCGCGAGCGAGTCGGTCCTGGAGCTCGTCATCTCGGGTTACGGCATCGCGTTCGCGGTGCTGCTCGTGCTGTGCGGCAGGCTCGGCGATCTGCTGGGCCGGCGCGCGCTGTTCTCGCTCGGCCTGACCACGTTCGCGCTGACCTCGCTGGCCTGCGGTCTCGCCCCGAACGCGACGTTCCTGGTGATCGCGCGGGTGGCGCAGGGCGCGGCCTCCGCGCTGATCGCGCCGCAGGTCCTCGCCACGATCCAGGCCACCACCAAGGCCGGGCCGCACCGGGCCCGCGCCATGAGCCTGTACGGCGCGATGGCGGGCCTGTCGATGGTGACGGGCCAGGTCCTCGGCGGGGTCCTGGTCTCCGCCGACCTGTTCGGCACCGGCTGGCGCGCGGTGTTCCTGGTGAACGTGCCGGTGGCCGCCGTCGCCCTCGCGCTGACCGCCCGCACGGTCCCGAGCACCCGCTCGCCGCGGCCCGAGCCGGTCGACGTACCCGGCACGGTCCTGCTCGCGCTGACGCTGACCGCGCTCCTCGCGCCGCTGACCGAGGGGCGCGCGGCGGGCTGGCCGCTGTGGACGTGGCTGTCGTTCGCCGCGTTCCCCGTCCTGGCGTACGTCTTCTACCGGGTGGAGCGCTCCGCCGACCGGGCGGGCCGCACCCCGCTGGTCCCGCCGTCCCTCTTCCGACTCACCTCCCTGCGCCGCGCGTTGGTCATGATCGTGCCCTTCGACATCGGGCTGAGCGCGTTCATGTTCGCGATCGCGGTGTCGCTTCAGCAGGGCGAGGGGCTCGACCCGGTCGTCGCCGGGCTCGCGCTCGCGCCGTTCGCGGTGGTCTTCTTCCTGACCTCGCTGGCCGGGCCCCGGCTCATCGCCCGCTGGGGCACGCGGGTGGTCACGGCGGGCGGCGTCCTCCAGGCGACCGGTATCGCGGTGGTCGTGTGGACGGCGTGGCGCACCTGGCCGCACCTCGGCGTCCTCGAACTGATGCCGGGCGCGGTCCTGATGGGCGCGGGCCAGGCCCTCCAGCTCCCGGTCCTGTTCCGCATCGTGCTGTCCGAGGTGCCCGCGGCGCGGGCGGGCGTCGGCAGCGGCGTCCTGACGACGACCCACCAGTCGGCCCTGGCCCTCGGCGTCGCCACCCTCGGCTCACTGTTCCTCGCCCTCGCCGCCGACGTGGGCATGCGGGACGCGCTGATCGTGACGCTGCTGGCGCAGTTGGGCGCGATCGTGGTGACGGCGGTACTGAGCCTGCGGCTACCGCGGGCCATCGCCTGAGGCGGCAGGCCGGGCGGACCCTCCCGTCGCCCGGCCTGACAAATAACAAGTGACAGATGACAGATATTGAAATCTGTCATCTGTCATGTCAGGCTGGAGGCATGAACCTCCCCACACGAACCCTCGGAACCACCGGCCCCCGCACCGCCGCCGTCGGCCTCGGCTGCATGGGCATGTCCGCGCTGTACGGCGAGAGCGACCGGGCCGAGTCCGTCGCCACCGTCCACGCGGCGCTCGACGCGGGCGTGACGCTGCTCGACACGGGCGACTTCTACGCCATGGGGCACAACGAGATGCTGATCGGCGAGGCGCTGCGCTCGGCGCCCGCCGCGGCCCGGGCCAATGCGCTGACCAGCGTGAAGTTCGGCGCGCTGCGCGACCCGGACGGCGGCTGGTCGGGCTATGACGGCCGGCCCCAGGCGGTGCGCAACTTCGTCGCGTACTCGCTCCAGCGGCTCGGCGTCGACCACATCGACGTCTACCGGATCGCCCGGCTCGACCCGGACGTGCCGATCGAGGAGACCGTCGGCGCCATCGCCGAGCTGGTCGAGAAGGGCCACGTACGGCACATCGGGCTGAGCGAGGTCGGCGCGGAGACGATCCGCCGGGCCGCCGCCACCGCCCCCATCTCCGACCTCCAGATCGAGTACTCGCTGATCTCGCGCGGCATCGAGGACACGATCCTGCCCACCACCCGTGAGCTGGGCATCGGCATCACCGCGTACGGCGTGCTCTCGCGCGGCCTGATCTCCGGGCACTACACCCGCGACCGGCAGCTCACCCCGGGCGACTTCCGCTCCTTCTCGCCCCGCTTCCAGGGCGAGAACCTGGACCACAACCTGGACCTGGTCGAGCAGCTCCGCAAGATCGCCGAGCAGAAGGGCGTCAGCGTCGCGCAGATCGCGATCGCCTGGGTGCTCAGCCGCGGTGACGACATCGTGCCGCTGATCGGCGCCCGCAGCCGCACCCGGCTGACCGAAGCCCTCGGCGCGCTCGACGTGACGCTCGACGACACGGAGCTGGCCGCGATCGAGGCGGCCGTGCCCGCGGGCGCCGCGGCCGGCGAGCGCTACCCGGCGGCCCAGATGGCACACCTCGACAGCGAGCGCTGACCGTGTCCGGGTACGGTCACTGACATGGCACCGACCACCGAGACCCTGACCCCCGAGCGCATCCTCGCCGCGACCGAGGACGTGCTGCGCCGCCACGGCGCCGCGAAGGCGACGGTGGTCGACGTGGCCCGCGCGCTCGGGGTCAGCCACGGCTCGGTGTACCGCCACTTCCGTACGAAGGCCGAGCTGCGCGGCGCGGTGACCAAGCGCTGGCTGGACCGGACGACCGGCGTTCTGTCGGCGGTCACGGCCGGTGCCGAGCCGCCCGCCGCCAAGCTGCGGCACTGGCTGTCGGCCCTCTTCGACGCCAAGCGGCACAAGGCGGGCGACGACCCGGAGCTGTTCGCCACGTACACGGTCCTGACGACGGAGAACAGCGAGGTGGTCGACGCCCACATCGCCGAACTCCTCGGCCAGCTCACGGCGATCCTCCAAGAGGGCGTGGACCGGGGCGAGTTCGAGGTGCCCGACACCGCGGCGACGGTCCGCGCGGTCTTCGAGGCCACCGCCCACTTCCACGACCCGGTGTACGCCCCGGAGTGGGCCCGCCCAGACGCGGAGGCGGCGTTCGGCGCGGTGGTCGATCTGGTGATGCGGGGCATCGAGAAGCGCTAGCCGCTTCCGGCGGCGCGGGACGCCCTGCGCCCCCGCCACCAGGTCACCGCCCACAGGACGTTGACCCCGCCGAGGACGAGCAGCACCGCTGCCGCGTCCGCGTTGCCCGCGAGACCGTGCCCGGGGCCGAGGCCGCGGGCCGCGCGGACCAGCAGGGTCACGTCGGCGGGCAGGGTCACGCAGGCCATGAACGCCAGGCAGAGCACGGTGCCGACGACGAGGACCACGCTGTAGCCGCGCACCGCCCTGCGCTCGTGCGCGGGCAGCCGGAGGCTCGGGTCGGCCGCCGCGCGGCGGGTCAGGCGCCGGGCCGCGTACCGGGCGTACGCGAGCCCGTCCCCGTACAGATTCCGGCAGCCGGTGAGGTCCTGGAGGACGAAGTACAGGTCGGTGCGGGTGAACACCATGAGCTGGAAGGGCAGCGGCAGCAGCGCGAGCAGCAGTCCGGCCGCCAGGAACCCGGCGGCCGTCGGGCCGGGGTCCGCCGCGGCCAGGACCAGCAGCAGGCAGGACGCGACGGACAGGTTGAGGGCGATGCCCGCCAGGTAGGCGGTCAACCGGTGCCGGCGCGGGGCCAGTTCGATGCCGCTGATGTCGGTCTGCATCACGAGGAACTGAAGCCGGGTGCCGAGCCGGATACGCCCCGGCACGCCCGCGGCGCGGGCCGCCACCAGGTGGGCCAGCTCGTGGGCGAGGACCAGCGCCCAGCCGGCCGCCGCCCCGCTGAGCAGGACCGGGCTCCCGTGTCTGCTCCACAGCAAGTCCCGGTAGCCCGGCAGCAGTTCGGGACTGCGGACCAGGGCGACGAGCGCCGAGGTGAGCAGTGCCGCGACGAGCCAGGGCAGCACCGGGTGCAGAGCGAGCCGGACGTGGCGCGGGCACAGCCGGGGCAGCGACGCGGGCGGCGGTGCGGTGTCCGGGAGCGGGTGTGCGCCGATCCGGGCCACGAAGCCGAGGGCGGCCAGGTCCTCGACGAACTCGGTGATCCCGAACTCCTCGCCCGTCTCGGCGCGCAGCACCTCGGCGGTACGGCCCACCGTCCGTCCCTCGCGCAGGAGTTGGACGGCGCGCACGCCGACGTCCGGCAGGGCGACGAAGGTGCGGGTGGTCATCCGGCCCACGATCCAGTCGTCCCGGTCGCGCCGCACCGCGAGGTCGTGCAGGACCACCCGGGTGGTGGGCGTGATGCGGGGCGGGTCGGCCGTGTCCGTCACGGGCGGCCCGCCGTCCCCGCTGTGCCGCAGGCGGGACAGCCGGGCCGGGGCTCGCAGCGATGGAGGACGGGATCGCCGGGGACCATGAGGTTGAGGCCGTGCCGGTAGCCGGGGTCGACCGGCGGGATGCCGCACAGCAGCGTGACGGCGGCCTGCGCGAGAAGGCTGCCGGACAGGCTCGCGGTGACGGCGTTGGCCGGATTCCACGGCATGCGGGGCGAGGCGACGTCCTCGTCCTGCCCGGGCGCGAGCCGTAGGTCCCGCCGCTCGGTCTCGGCGTCGCGCAGGCACTGCCAGCACGGGCCCCGGCCGGGCACGAAGACGCCCACGGAGACCAGCGGCCCCCGGTATCCGGCCTCGGCCCAGGGCGTGCCGGCGGCGAGGCAGACCTCGTTGGCCCAGCGCCGGATCACCGCGGGCCGGTCGGCGGCGAGCAGCAGCACGTCGTACGCCGACGGGCCGCCGCCGAGCAGGGCGTGCAGATCGTCGGGACCGCGCACCTCGGTGCGCTCGGCCGTGAGCCGGACCGCCGGGTTCAGGGCCCGCAGGGCGCGCAGGGCCGCCTCGGCCTTGGGGGCGCCGAGGTCCGTCTCCCGGTACAGGGTCTGCCGGTTGAGGTTGGACAGCTCGACGACGTCCGGGTCGACGCAGTGCAGGGCGCCCACCCCGGAGGCGACCAGGTCGCGCGCGGCGGCCCCGCCGGTGCCGCCGACGCCGAGCAGCAGGACCCGGGCCCGGCTCAGCCGCAGCTGCGGCTCCCAGGCGCCGGCGCGCGGGGTGAGGTCCATCCAGCGCAGCAGGGTCATGCCCCGGCTGTAGCGCTCCTGGTCCGACGCGGACAGCTCGGGCGGCGGCTCGGCGCCGGCGTCCTCGACGAACCCGGCCGCGGCCAGGTCGGTCATCGCCTGGACGATCTCCGTGTCCGGGAGCGGCTGCCCGGGATGGTGCCGGGTCACCTCGGCGACGACGGCGGCGGCGTCGCGGGTGCCGTCCATCGACTCCACCAGCGTCCACAGCCAGCCCTGGGGGTCGGCGACCTCGGCGCCGATGCCGTGCACGACGCTGCCGATCCTGATGTTTCCGTCGACGGTCCGGTAGGCCCGGTGCTCCGGTTTGATCCGGGGCCGCCGCATCGCTCGCACCGTCATCTTCGCGCCAATCTCGTGAGTCCCAACAGGCCCTGGGCCAACGGTGATTGACAACCCTCACCCCCGGCGCGAACTCTGGCAAGAGCACGTCAGCGAACTGACCGACCACCCCCCACACAGGGATCACCCCCGAAGGAAGGACAGGGCATGACGCACCAGGCGAAGCCGGCGACCCGGATCAGGATCCGTCCGCTGGACAAGAAGGAGACCACCGGAGAGAGCGGCGGCAACGGCGGATCCTGATCCGGACGTGTACCGCTGCCCCACAGCCGCCGAGGTCGTCGAGTCGGCCCGGCGGCTGGCCGCCCGGTATCCCGGGACCTGCCGGCTGCGCCGGATCGGGCTCTCCCGCGCAGGACGGCCGATCCTGCTGCTGTCCGTCGGGCACGGCGCCCGGCACGTCCTCGTCGTCGCGGGCCCGCATCCCGACGAGCCGGTCGGCGGGGCGAGCGCGCTGGCCCTCGCCCGGCAGGTGGCGGGCGGCGGGCACTCCTCCCCCGCGACCGATCCCGCGCAGGTCACCTGGGACATCGTCCTGTGCCTCGACCCGGACGGCGCCGCGCTGAGCGGGCCCGCACCGGACGACACCCTGGCCGGTTACTACCGCGCCGCGTTCCGCCCGGTCGCCGCGCACCAGCCGGAGTGGGCGCCGATCGCCGGGGGGCCGCTGCCGGAGACCCGCGCCCTGTTCCGGCTCATCGACGAGGTGCGGCCGGTGCTCCAGTGCTCGCTGCACGGCACCGACGCGGGCGGCAGCTGGGTGCAGCTGACCCGTGAACTGCCGGGCCTGGCAGCCCCGTTCGCGGCCAGTGCCGAGCGCTGCGCGATCCCGCTCCAGCACGGCACGTACGACGCGCCGAACTGGGACAATCCGAGTCCCGGTGTCTTCGTCCTGCCCGCGCGCGACCCCGAGGGGCGCCTTCCGGAGGGCACGGACGACATCGGGCCGACGACTTGGTGCGCCCCGCAGGTCCACGGCGGGATCACGGCCATCGTCGAAGTCCCCGTCTGGGCCGCGGAGTCGGCCGCGGACCCGACCCCGTACCCCGGCACCGGGAACGCGCTGCGCGAGCTGTCCGCGCTGGTGCGGGACGGTGGCGCCCGGGTGACCTCGATCCTCGACAAGGCCGCCGCGTTCCTGCCGTCCGCCGAGGACAGCGCGCCACGCCGCGTCCTGGACTGGATGGCCGACGACCTCTTCGACCTGGTCGCCGCGTCCTGGGAGCCGCTGGCCCGCCGGGCCGCTCCGCTGCCGACGGCGCAGCTCACCGCGCTGGAGATCGCGGCCCGCCGCCAGCCGCTGCGCGCTGCCGGGCTGCTGCTGCGGCTCCTCGACGCCTCACCCGATCCGGCCGCGCCCGCGCTGCACGCGGAGCTGGACCGGCTGTTCCGCACGTGGTGCGCCGACTTCGAGAAGGCGCTGCGGCTGCGCCGGGTGCCCGTCGGGCGGCAGGTCGCCCATCAGGCCGGCACGGTACTGGCGGCCGCCGAGTGCGTGCTCGCCGAGGGCTGCTAGAGCCTGTCCGGGCGACGGGTCAGGGCTTCTCGGTCGTCGTCCCCGCCGTCGGATCCACCGTCGCCTGGTGCACCTGTTCCAGATGCTCCTCGGCCTTGAGCCACGGCAGGAACTGCGCGTTCCGCCGCCAGCCGCACGTCTCGCACGTCAACTGGCGCTGCATACCCGCCTTTTCGACCCGCACGACATGTCCGCGCCCGTGCTGGTCCCAGCGGCTGACCTTGCTGCTCGTCATGTGAGGCACACGCCGCAGTGTGCAGCAAAAAGCCCCGGCCCACCGCCGAAACGGCGGGCCGGGGCTTTCGTCACATGCCTGGATCAGCAGCCGACCAGGCGAGCGGCCAGGTAGCCCTCGATCTGGTCGAGGGAGACGCGCTCCTGCTTCATGGTGTCGCGCTCGCGCACCGTCACCGCGTTGTCCTCAAGGGTGTCGAAGTCCACCGTGACGCAGAACGGCGTACCGATCTCGTCCTGGCGGCGGTAGCGGCGGCCGATGGCACCGGCGTCGTCGAAGTCGATGTTCCAGTTCTGGCGCAGCGCGGCGGCCAGACCCTTCGCCTTCGGGGACAGCTCGGGGTTGCGGGAGAGCGGGAGGACCGCGACCTTCACCGGGGCGATGCGCGGGTCGAAGCGCATGACCGTGCGCTTCTCCATCTTGCCCTTGGCGTTGGGCGCCTCGTCCTCGAAGTAGGAGTCGAGCATGAACGCCAGCATCGTGCGGCCGACACCGGCCGCGGGCTCGATGACGTACGGCGTGTAGCGCTCGCCCTTCTCCTGGTCGAAGTAGGAGAGGTCCTGGCCGGAGGCCTTGGAGTGCGCGGAGAGGTCGTAGTCCGTGCGGTTGGCGACGCCCTCCAGCTCGCCCCACTCGCTGCCGCCGAAGCGGAAGCGGTACTCGATGTCAGCGGTGCGCTTCGAGTAGTGGGAGAGCTTCTCCTTCGGGTGCTCGAACCACCGCATGTTCTCCTCGCGCAGGCCGAGACCGGTGTACCAGTTCCAGCGCTGCTCCATCCAGTACTCCTGCCACTTCTCGTCCTCGCCCGGCTTGACGAAGAACTCCATCTCCATCTGCTCGAACTCACGGGTGCGGAAGATGAAGTTGCCGGGCGTGATCTCGTTGCGGAACGACTTGCCCATCTGGGCGATGCCGAACGGCGGCTTGCGGCGCGAAGTGGTCTGCACCTGGGCGAAGTTGGTGAAGATGCCCTGCGCGGTCTCGGGACGCAGGTAGGCGACGGAGCCGCTGTCCTGGGTCGGGCCGAGATGCGTGGAGAGCAGGCCGGAGAACTGCTTGGGCTCGGTGAACGTGCCCTTGTTGCCACAGTTCGGGCAGGTGAGGTCGGCGAGGCCGTTCTCGGGCGCGCGGCCCTTCTTCTCCTCGTACGCCTCTTCAAGGTGGTCCGCGCGGAACCGCTTGTGGCAGGAGGTGCACTCGGTGAGGGGGTCGGTGAACGTGGCGACGTGGCCCGACGCCTGCCAGACCTCGGTCGCCAGGATCACGGACGAGTCGATACCGACGACGTCCTCGCGCGCGGTGACCATGTAGCGCCACCACTGGCGCTTGAGGTTCTCCTTCAGCTCCACGCCCAGCGGCCCGTAGTCCCAGGCGGCCCGCTGACCGCCGTAGATCTCGCTGCAGGGATAGACGAAGCCACGGCGCTTGCTGAGGCTGACGATGGTTTCGATCTTGTCGGCGGCCACGGTGCTCTCTTCATTACGACGACGGTGAGCGCGCTGGATACGCGCTCCGGGAGCGAATGCCTCAGGTTACCGGCGGGCCCACCTCCCGAACCAAATCGGTTCCGGGGCACAGAGCGGGACCGAGCGGGACGAAGGTCTCGCGAAGAGCTTGTTGACAATCGTTTCCACTTTTGTTGAAAATGACTGTCATGAACGTACGCCGCTCTCCGCGTCCCTCCCGCCGCCTGATATCCACCGCCGCCGTCGCCGGCACCACAGTGCTCGGCCTGACCGTGCTGTCCGCGTGCGGGTCCTCCGCCGCCGACGGCAAGAACAGCGACGGCAAGCTGGACGTGGTGGCGTCGTTCTACCCGATGCAGTACCTCGCCGAGCAGATCGGCGGCGACCACGTCGCCGTCACCAACCTGACCGAGCCGGGCAAGGAGCCCCACGACCTGGAGGTCAGCGCCCAGCAGCGCGGGCAGCTCGAAGAGGCCGACGTCGCGGTCTACCTGAAGGGCCTCCAGCCCTCCGTCGACGAGGCGATCAGCCAGTCCGGCATCGGCACCAAGGTCGACGCCGCCTCCCTGACCGACCTGGAGAAGCACGGCAGCGAGGTCGGCGGGCACGCGGACGAGCACGACGATCACGAGCACGGCTCCGAAGAGGGCACCGACCCGCACATCTGGCTCGACCCGGTGAAGTACGCCGAGGTCGCCGAGGGCGTCGGCAAGGCCCTGGAGAAGGCCGACCCGGACCACGCGGCCGAGTACAAGAAGAACACCGCGGACCTGGTCGGCAGGCTCGACGGCCTGAACAAGAAGTACGCGGCGGGCCTGAAGGACACCGACACCAAGGTCTTCATCACCACGCACGCGGCCTTCGGCTACCTCGCCGAGCGCTACGGCCTCACCGAGGAAGCCATCAGCGGCCTCGACCCGGAGAGCGAGCCCAGCGCCGCCCGCGTCAAGGAACTCCAGAAGATGGCGAAGGCCGACGGCGTCAGCACCGTCTTCTACGAGACCCTCGTCAGCGACAGGACGGCGAAGACCCTCGCGGGTGACACCGGACTGAAGACGGCCGTCCTCGACCCGATCGAGGGCATCACGAAGAAGTCGCAGGGTGACGACTACATCGCGGTCATGGAATCGAACCTGGCCGCGCTCCAGAAGGCGCTCGGCACCAAGTGACCCGGCGACCCAGCGAGCCGAAGGGCGGCCCGGACATGGCGGAGAACACCGACCCCGTGATCACCATGCGCACGGTGACGGCCGAGCTGGGCGCACGCCCCGTGCTGCGCGGCATCGACCTCACCGTCCGCCGCGGCGAGGTCGTCGCGCTGCTCGGCGCGAACGGCTCGGGCAAGTCGACCGCGGTGCGCAGCATCATCGGCCAGGTGCCGGTCACCGGCGGCGGCATCGAGCTGTTCGGCACCCCGCGCGGCCGCTTCAAGGAGTGGTCGCGCGTGGGTTACGTGCCTCAGCGCACGACGGCCGCGGGCGGGGTGCCCGCGACGGTGACCGAGGTCGTCTCCTCGGGGCGGCTCTCCCGCGCCCGGTTCGGCATCCTGCGCCGGGCCGACCGGGACGCGGTGGCCCGCGCCCTGGAGTCGGTGGGCATGGCCGACCGCGCCAAGGACTCCGTCGACGCGCTCTCCGGCGGCCAGCACCAGCGCGTGCTCATCGCCCGCGCGCTGGCCGCCCAGCCGGAGCTGCTGATCATGGACGAGCCGATGGCGGGCGTCGACCTGGCCAGCCAGGAGGTGCTGGCCGCGACGCTGCGCGAGCAGGTCGCGGCGGGCACCACCGTCCTGCTCGTGCTGCACGAACTCGGCCCGCTGGAGCCGCTGATCGACCGGGCCGTCGTGCTGCGCGACGGCTGCGTCCTGCACGACGGGCCGCCCCCGAAGGCCGTCGGCCAGCACGCGCTGCCCGGCCACGACCACGTCCACCCGCACTCCGCCGACGCGGAGCCCGTACGCACCGGACTGCTGAGCTGACATGGAATTCCTCGACTTCGCCTTCATGCAGCGGGCGCTGCTGGCCGCCGTCCTCATCGGCATCACGGCGCCCGCCATCGGCATCTATCTCGTCCAGCGCCGCCAGGCCCTGATGGGCGACGGCATCGGGCACGTCGCCATGACCGGTGTCGGCCTCGGCTTCCTGCTGTCCACGTCGCCCGTGTGGATGGCGATGGCGGTCTCCGTGCTCGGCGCGCTGATCATGGAGCTGATCCGCTGGTACGGCAAGACGCGCGGCGACATCGCGCTCGCCATGCTCTTCTACGGCGGCATGGCGGGCGGCGTCATGCTGATCAACCTGTCGCCCGGCGGCTCGACCGCCAATCTCAGCTCGTACCTCTTCGGCTCGCTGGCGACGGTCTCCCCGGCCGACATCACGGCGATCTGCTGGCTCGCCGCGTTCGTGGTCCTCGTCACCGTCGGGCTGCGCAGGCAGCTCTTCGCGGTCAGCCAGGACGAGGAGTTCGCGCGGGTCACCGGCCTGCCGGTGCGCGCTCTGAACCTGCTGATCGCGGTCACCGCCGCGGTCACGGTGACGGTCGCCATGCGCGTTGTCGGGCTGCTCCTGGTGTCGGCCCTGATGGTGGTGCCGGTCGCCGCCGCACAGCAGCTGACCCGCAGTTTCCGGGCCACCTTCATCGGCGCGGTGGCGATCGGTGTCGTGGTGACCCTGAGCGGCACCGTCACCTCGTACTACCAGGACGTGCCGCCCGGCGCGACGATCGTGCTCCTGACGATCGCCGTCTTCGTCGTGCTGACCCTGCTGGCCACCCCGCTCGCCCGGCGCCGGGCGAAGGCCGCCGCCACGCCCTCCGGCGACCCGGCCGCGTGCCCGATCCCGGAGCAGCAGGCGGCGACTCCTTCCCTTCATGGCTGACTCGGCCACCGCGCCGCCTGGCACAATGGCGGCGGTACGCAGGTGGCAGGGATGTGAGGAGGAACCCGTGGCAGCCCCGGTTCGAGGCAGGTCGACCCGCCAGCGCGCGGCAGTTGCGGCGGCGCTCGACGAGGTGGACGAGTTCCGCAGTGCCCAGGAACTGCACGACGTTCTCAAACACAAGGGCGACTCGGTCGGCCTGACCACGGTCTACCGCACGCTCCAGTCCCTCGCCGACGCCGGCGAGGTGGACGTCCTGCGCACCTCGGAGGGCGAGGCCGTCTACCGCCGCTGCTCCTCGGGCGACCACCATCACCACCTGGTCTGCCGCGTGTGCGGCAAGGCCGTCGAGGTGGAGGGCCCCGCGGTGGAGAAGTGGGCGGAGGCGATCGCGGCCGAGCACGGGTACGTGAACGTGGCGCACACGGTGGAGATCTTCGGTACGTGCGCGGACTGCTCGAACGCGTCCTGAGGTCCGGGCCGAGGCCACCGGCCCGGCCCGCGTAGCCCCTCGCATGGTCACCGCAGCGCCTCGGCGCTCCGGTCGCCCGTGATGACGGTCAGCGAGGGGACCGCGACGAGCAGCGCGAGGGCGACGAGGAGACCGCTCGCCCAGAACGGCCCGAGGACCCCGGCTCCGGTGCCGAGCGCGGCCGCGGCCACGACGGGGCCGACGGCGGCACCCGCGTTGAGCGCCGCCGTCGCGTACGAACCGGCCATCGTGGGGGCGCCCGAAGCCTCGTAGAGAACCCGCGTGATCAGCGTGCTGCCCAGCGCGAACGACAGCGCGCCCTGCACGAACACGAGGGTGAGCAGGGCGGCCGGCTCGTCGGCCAGCACCGCGAGCGCCGGCCAGCCGATGAGCAGCAGCGGACCGGCGACCGCGACGACCGGGCCGGGACTCCGGTCGGACAGCCGTCCGGCGACGGTGACGCCCACGAAGGCACCGGCGCCGAAGAGCACCAGAGCGACGGAGATCCACCACTCGCCCAGCCCGGCGCTGTCGGTCACCACGGGGGCGAGGAAGGTGAGGCTGCCGAAGGTGGCCGCGTTCACCAGCGCGCCGAGCAGCATCACCAGGATCAACCGCGGCCGGGCGAGCTGGGCCAGCTCCGCTCGCAACGCCGGCCTGCCGGTCGGCTCGCCCTCGTCGCGTCCCGCCGGAATGCCGCGCAGGATGCCGAGAGCGGCGGGCAGGCAGAGAGCGGCGACGGCCCAGAAGGTGGCCCGCCAGCCGAGTGCCGAGCCGAGCAGCGCCCCGCCGGGGACTCCGGCGACCGTGGCCACCGTCGTGCCGGAGAGCAGCACGGCCAGCGCGCGCCCCTTCCTGTCGGGCGGGACCAGCGCGGCCGCGGCCGTCAGAGCGACGGCGAGGAACCCGGCGTTCGCGAGCGCGGCGACGACCCGGGTGGCGAACAGAAGAGAAAAGCTGGTGGTGACGGCACCCACGGCGTGCGCCGCCGCGAACACGACGACGAACCCGAGCAGGGCCCGGCGCCTGGGCCAGTTGCGGGCCAGCGCGGCCACCGCGGGAGCTCCCACGATCATTCCGATCGCGAAGGCCGAGGTGAGCACGCCTGCGGTTGCGACGCTGACGTCGAAACCCGAGGCGATGTCCGGCAGGAGGCCGGCGAGCATGAACTCCGAGGTGCCCATGGCGAAGACCGCCAGGGCAAGCAGATACAGCGGGAGAGGCATCGAGTGGCTCCGAGACGAGGAGAGGAACAGCGAGGGTCTTCTCGTCACCGCGGCCGGCCCGGAGCACCCCTGCGCGACGGCAGGGCTACGAGCTCAGTGGTGCAGGGGGCTGACGGCGTGACCGAAAGCCCCCACCGTGTCTGACTCAGGACTCGACATGCCCCGCACGGTACCCGAGTTGCGGGCGGCGGAGCACCAGGTCGCCCGTCAGAGGCGGCGGATGTGCCGGTCGAGCAGCGCCCGGAGGGCGTCCGCGCCGCCGGGCTCCTGCGCGCCCCGCTTCGGCAGCAGGGTGAGGCACGAGACGTTCCTGTCGTCGCTGAGCAGGACGAACAGGTCGGGGGTCTCGGCGTAGTGCGGGGCGGCGGTCCAGTACAGGTGGGTGGAGCCGCCCGTGTTGATGACGGTGGCGCCGGTGTCGTCGACCACGGCGCGGTACGTGCCGTGCCGGGACGCCATCTTGTGGAACTGGCGGGCCATGAGCCGGGGCTGGAGCACGAACACCAGCACGACGACCAGGACGGTGGTCACCAGAGGCACCAGGTCGGGCCCCTCCCCGTGCAGCAGCGGCACCACCGACACCCCGCCGAGCAGCACCGCGGCGAGCAGCAACAGCCGCTGCATCCGCACCGCACGGCTCGACGCCCTGGCCCGCGCCTTGAGCGCCTGTCTCCAGTCCTCGCGCACCAGCTGGTACTCCAGCTCGACGCGCTCCCCCACCGTGGCTTCCGCCCGGTCCTCCATGGGCCCTCCCCTGGACCTCGTTCTTGATCGAACCGAGGGGAGGGTATCCCGGGACCGCGGGATCAGGACTCGGAGCGGCCCTCCAGCTGGAGCAGCACCTCGTTCGGGGTCGCGCCGCCGAAGCGGCGGTCCCGGGACGCGTACTCCACGCACGCGCGCCACAGGTCGCGGCGGTCGAAGTCCGGCCACAGGACGTCCTGGAAGACCATCTCGGCGTAGGCGCTCTGCCACAGAAGGTAGTTGGACGTGCGCTGTTCGCCGCTGGGCCGCAGGAACAGGTCGACGTCCGGCATGTCCGGGTAGTACAGGTACTTGGCGAACGTCTTCTCGCTGACCTTGGACGGGTCCAGGCGGCCCGCCTTGACGTCCTCGGCGAGCGCCTGCGCGGCGTCGGCGATCTCGGCGCGGCCGCCGTAGTTCATGCAGAAGTACAGGGTCAGCTTGTCGTTGTCCTTGGTCTGCTCCTGGGAGATCTCCAGCTCCTTGGCGACCGACTTCCACAGCTTGGGCATCCGCCCGACCCAGCGCACCCGCACACCCAGCTCGTCGAGCTGGTCGCGGGTCTTGCGGATGAAGTCCCGGTTGAAGTTCATGAGGAACTTCACCTCGTCCGGGGAGCGCTTCCAGTTCTCCGTCGAGAACGCGTAGAGGGAGATCGCGCCGACGCCCATCTCGATGGCGCCCTGGAGCACGTCGAGCACCCGCTCGGCGCCGACCTTGTGCCCCTCGGTGCGCGGCAGCCCGCGCTCCTTGGCCCAGCGTCCGTTGCCGTCCATCACGATGGCGACGTGCTCGGGAACCAGCTCGCCCGGGATCTTCGGCGGCCGCGCGCCCGACGGGTGCGGCTCCGGTACGACGTACTCGCGTCGTGACGACCGGCCGAGAATTCCGCGACGTGCCATGGTGGTGGGCCTCTCCCCTAGCTCAGCTCTAGCTTTTCTCTACGTAGCGCAGCGAGCGCAGTCCGCGCTCCAGGTGCCAGTGCAGGTACGCCGACACCAGCCCGCTGCCCTCCCGCGCGAACCGCGCCTCGCACGAGTCCGCCGTCTCCCAGTCCCCGGTCAGCAGCGCACCGAGCAGGACGAGGGCCTGCGGTGAGGGTACGACGCTGCCCGGTACCCGGCAGTCGACGCAAACCGAGCCGCCCGCACCGACGGAGAAGAAACGGTTGGGACCGGGCATTCCGCACTTCGCGCAGTCGCCGAAGGTCGGCGCGTAGCCGTTGACCGCGAGGGAGCGCAGCAGAAAGGCGTCGAGAATGAGATGCGGCTCGTGCTCGCCGCGCGACAGCGTGCGCAGGGCGCCGACGAGGAGCAGGTACTGCTGGACGGCCGGCTCGCCCTCGTGATCGGTGAACCGTTCCGCCGTCTCCAGCATCGCCGTACCGGCGGTGTACCGGGCGTAGTCCATGACGATCCCGCCGCCGTACGGGGCGATCGTCTCGCTCTGGGTGCACAGCGGCAGCCCGCGCCCGATCAGCTCGCTGCCGCGCGCGAAGAACTGCACGTCGACATGGGAGAAGGGTTCGAGCCGCGCCCCGAACTTCGACTTGGTCCGCCGCACTCCGCGGGCCACGGCGCGTACGCGGCCGTGACTCCGGGTGAGCAGGGTGATGATGCGGTCCGCTTCACCCAGCTTCTGGGTGCGCAGCACAATGCCGTCGTCGCGGAACAGACTCATGCCGCCATTGTCCCCCACCCGGCCGGCCACGACGGCGGCGCGCCCGAAAGCAGCCCTCAGGGCACCTCGCCCCGGCTGCGACGGTTCGCGTACGCCGTCGCGGCGCTCAGCCGCTCCGTCGTCGTCGCCTCCCGCACCACGTCCGGCGGACAGTCCCACTCCCGGCCGCCCCCGAAGGGCCGTAACTGCACGTACGGCCCTTCGTGCCCCATCACCATGCCGACCTGTCCCGTGCTCGTGTCGACGGCATAGGAGCCGATCGGCGGTTTCATGCGGTGGTGCTCCTGTCGTTCGGGGCTGACCTGAGCACGGCGGCCAGGCGTGCCGCCGCGTCAACCGAACAACGCCCCAATTCCACCAAGGGACACGGGGCAGTCCGCGCGATTGACCCCTGGTCGAGCCCGAGCGAGGGCAGCACAATTCCCGCTGCCGCGAGCGCCGATCGCAATCCGTCCACCGTTTCCTCTGCTTCCTCCACACACAGCGCGGCGTGGTTCGTCCGTCCCGTCACCTGGCTCCCCTGCCTGATTTGATTTCACGCTTCGTGCCTCAACGGTGACGCCCCGGATCTACAGTGGGGAGGGGTCTGTGCACTACAAGTACAGGGCATAGCTTGGGGGTTGGCGGTGGCCAATGGTTCGCGGCAGGCGGCGTGGGAGTTCTTCGGGCAGGAACTGAAGCGCCGGAGAGAAGAAGCCGGTCTCACTCAAGTCGAGCTGGGCATAAGGGTTTTCGTCTCCGGCGGCTACATCGGCCAATTCGAACAGGCAATTCGCAAGCCGCAGTTGGATGTCGCCCAGAGGATTGATGAGGTACTGCAATCCGACGGTATTTTCGAGCGCATGTGGCGCAGCCTGATCGACGACCACCGGTACGCGGATTACTTCGCGGAGGTGGTGGAGCTGGAGCGGCTGGCCACGAGGATCTGCGAGTTCGCGCCCACGGTGGTGCCGGGCCTGTTGCAGACGGTCGAGTACGCCCGCGCCGTCACGATCGCGGCCAACCCGTTCGTCACCGACGAGTACGTCGACGAGAAGGTCACCGCCCGCCGGGAGCGGGCGCGGATCCTCGGCGACGCTACAAGGCCCGAGTATTGGGTGACGCTGCACGAGAACGTGCTGCGTACGCCAGTGGGCGGACCGGCCGCCATGGCCGGCCAGTTGGAGCACATCGCCGGGCTGATGCGGGCTCGTACGGTGTGCGTGACCGTGATCCCGTACGCGGCTGGGGCGTACGCCTCGATGGGCGGCGATCTGCGCATCATGGACTTCGACGACGCACCGCCGGTCGCCTATACAGAGACATCGTTTTCGGGAACGCTCATCGACGAACCAGCCGTGGTGAAGCGGGCCCAACGCGCATACGATCTGCTCAGGGTCACCGCGCTGTCGCCGGAGGCGGCCCTAGTCCTGCTCGAATCGGCGGCGGAGGACTTCAGACGATGCGCGAGTACGACCTGAACAACGCCCGCTGGAGCAAGAGCACTTACAGCAACGGCGAAGGCGGCAACTGCGTCGAGGTCGCCGACAACATCCCCGGCGTCGTGCCCGTCCGGGACTCCAAGGTCACCGGTGGCGCCGTCATCGTCGTCGGCGCCGACGCCTGGCAGGCGTTCGTCAGTCGGGGCGTCTAGGCAGCCGGGCCGAAGTCCACACCGGCCGCCGGAAGCACCCGTACCCGGCGGTCCGGGAAGTCGATGTGCCGGTAGATCTCGTTGTGATGCGCGATCGACCGGTCCGCCGGGACGAAGTCCGAGACTGCCGGGCGCACCGACGTCGTATGGCCGTCCGCGACGAGGACGAGGTCGTAACCCCGGCTCAGTGCCTGCCGCGCCGTCGTCTCCACGCAGTTCTCGGTGGCGAACCCGGTGATCAGGATCTCCGTGATCCCGAGCGAGCCGAGGACCGTGTCGAGGTCCGTGCCCAGGAAGGCGTCCGCCGTGGTCTTGGCGACCAGGGGCTCGCCGGGCGCCGGGTCGAGTTCGGGGACGATGCGCCAGCCCTCCGTACCGGGTTCGAGGCCGGTGCCGTGGTGCTGGAGGGTGACGACCGGGACGTCGGCCGCCAGAGCCCGGGTGCGCAGGCCCGCGATGGCGGCGACCGTCGCGGCGGGGCGGTGCATGATCGGCAGCAGGGCGTTCTGCATGTCTATGACGAGGAGCGCGGGAGCGTGCGACATGCGGTCACCCTAGAGGTGGCCCCAAGAGCCTCAGCTGGGCGTCCTGGCGGCGGCCACCAGCAACTGCCCCACCTCGTCCGAGCACATCGTCAGCGCGGCGCCCACGGTGCCGAGGACATCGCGCTCGGCGGACGAGTACGGGCCGTCGGCGAGGGCGATGCGGGCGCCCTGGAGAAGAATCGATTCCCGCCCGGCCGGAGCGAGATGCGGTGCCAGCGGGTCGAGGGCCTCGTGCAGCTCGATGGCGAGGGAGGCGCCGGGGCCGGCGTGCTCCGGCATCCGCCCGGCGTCGGTCACCAGCGCCTCCACGAGCGCCGCGAGGCGCTCCTCGCAGGCGTCGTCGAACCCGGCGCCCCGCAGGACGCCCACGGCGCATTCCAGGGCCGTACGGGACCCCGCCCCGCCGGCGGCGAGGACGGCGAGGACGACGGTGTGCACGGCGTCGCGCAGCATCGCGGAGAAACGGTGCGTCGTCGGGTGGTCGAGGGCCTCGGTGCCGAACCGTTCCTGGCAGGCCGCGCACTCCACCACGGGCCCGGTCTCGCCGCGCGGCAGCACCGGCACGCCGAGCACCAGGAAGCGGCGGCGGCCCGTGCGCCGCTGGAAGTTGCGGTCACCGCCGCAGCCCGGGCAGAAGAACTCGCCGTCGCCCACGGTGGTCCATGTGGTGTGCACGCCCAGGACCCGCGAGATCCCGGTCCGTCGCCCCAGTTCCCTGTTCGGCAGCACGTCGCACACCTCCGTAACGGCGCCGCAACATCGCGGCGTTGGCGTGATGTTAGCCACATTGATGAGTCGGCGTCAGCACCTTGGTCACGCCAAGGTCACGGAGATCTTGTGACCATGGCCGAGATACGACCAGGCCCCGTACACCACGAACAGGTGTACGGGGCCGGGAAAGTCCAGCTCAACTGCCTCAGCGGGTCGCGCGGTTGACGGCGGAGACGACGGCCTTCAGCGACGCACGTGTCGTATTCGCGTCGATGCCGATCCCCCACAGAACCTTGTCGCCGATCGCGACCTCGATGTACGAGGCGGCGACGGCGGAGGCGCCCTCGCTCATCGTGTGCTCCTGGTAGTCCAGCAGCCGGGCGTCGATGTCGATGCCCTGGAGGGCGTGGAAGAACGCGGAGATCGGGCCGTTGCCGGTGCCGACCAGGACCTGCTCGACGCCGTCGACCTCGGCCTCGACGGTCAGCGTGTCGACGCCGTCGGTGTCGGTCGTGGTCTGGCCGGCCTTGACCTGGATGCGGCCCCACGGGTTGACGGGGTTCGGCAGGTACTCGTCCTGGAAGACGTTCCAGATGTCCTTCGGCGTGACCTCGCCGCCCTCGGCGTCCGTCTTCGTCTGGATGACCTTCGAGAACTCGACCTGCATGCGGCGCGGCAGGTCCAGCTTGTGGTCGTTCTTCAGGACGTACGCGATGCCGCCCTTGCCGGACTGCGAGTTGACCCGGATCACGGCCTCGTAGGACCGGCCGACGTCCTTCGGGTCGATCGGCAGGTACGGGACCGCCCACTCGATGTCGTCCACGGAGACGCCCTTGGCGGCCGCGTCGGCCTCCATCGCGTCGAAGCCCTTCTTGATGGCGTCCTGGTGGGAGCCGGAGAAGGACGTGTAGACCAGGTCGCCCACGTACGGGTGGCGCGGGTGGACCTCCATCTGGTTGCAGTACTCCCACACCCGGCGGATCTCGTCGATGTCGGAGAAGTCGATCTGCGGGTCGACGCCCTGCGAGAACAGGTTCATGCCCAGGGTCACCAGGTCGACGTTGCCGGTGCGCTCGCCCTGGCCGAACAGGCAGCCCTCGACGCGGTCGCCGCCGGCCATGACGGCCAGCTCGGCGGCGGCCACGGCGGTACCGCGGTCGTTGTGCGGGTGGATCGACAGGCAGACGTGCTCGCGGCGCGACAGGTTGCGGCTCATCCACTCGAAGCGGTCCGCGTGCGTGGACGGCGTCGAACGCTCCACCGTGGCAGGCAGGTTGAGGATGATCTCGCGGTCCGGGCCCGGCTGGTAGACGTCCATGACGGCCTCGCAGACCTCCAGGGCGAAGTCCAGCTCGGTGTCGGTGAAGATCTCGGGGCTGTACTGGTAGCCGAAGACCGTCTCGGGGCCCAGCAGCTTCTCCGCGTACTCCATCACCAGGCGGGTGCCGTCGACGGCGATCTGCTTGATGTCGTCCTTGGAGCCGCGGAAGACCACGCGGCGGAAGACGGGCGCCGTGGCGTTGTACAGGTGGAGCGTGGCGCGCTTGGCGCCCTTCAGGGACTCCACCGTGCGCTCGATCAGGTCCTCGCGGGCCTGGGTCAGTACGGAGATCGTCACGTCGTCCGGGATGGCGCCCGGCTCTTCGATGATCGAACGTACGAAGTCGAAGTCGGTCTGGCCGGAGGCCGGGAAGCCGACCTCGATCTCCTTGTAGCCCATCTTGACCAGCTGGTCGAACATCCGGCGCTTGCGCTCGGGCGACATGGGGTCGATCAGTGCCTGGTTACCGTCGCGCAGGTCCGTGGAGAGCCAGCGGGGGGCCTTGGTGATCCGCTGGTCGGGCCAGGTGCGGTCGGGGATGTCCACTTGGTCGTACTGGCCGTACTTGCGGATCGGCATGCTGCTCGGCTGCTGGTGGTTCGGCATGATGCGTGGGCTCCTCAGAGGTGGCCTTCTTCAGTCGGCCGACGGCGCAACGCCAAACTCCGCGGTGAGGGGGTCGGCCTCGACTACAGGCCCTCGCCGCGGCAGCTAAGGAGAAGCAGCCCGAATCGCATGATGCACCGCACCTTAGTCGAGTCGCGCCGGACGCGAGAACCCGTATCAGTATGCGGGACCGGGTGAAGGTAACGGGTAAGAGGTGATCGATCCCTCTATTTCACTAATCATGGCTCCAGGTAGTGACAGCGGCATGACCCAGTGCCACATTGCGTCGCATGACCGCCAACCCCACCACGGGGAACCCCGCCGGGTTCGAGCCCGTGTTCTGCACCATCGTGCCGCCGCACATCCTCGACAAGGCCGCCCGGTCCGGGGACTCCGCCGTCGCCGCCCGGGCCCGCAGGTCCCTGGAGCGCGACGCCATGGAGCGCACCCGCCGCCGGATGACCACCGTCATCGGCGCCCGCGCCGCCGCTCCCTCGTACGCCGACGCCGGTACGCAGTCGCCGCACCGGACCATCTACGACACCCGCCACACGACGACGCTGCCGGGCCACAAGGTGCGCGGCGAGGGCGACGAGCCCGGCCAGGACGCGACCGTCAACCGCGTGTACGCGGGCCTGGGCGCCACCTTCGAGCTGTACCTGGAGAAGTTCTCCCGCTACTCCATCGACGGCAACGGCCTGGCACTGAACGCGACGGTCCACTACGACGAGGACTACAACAACGCGTTCTGGAACGGCGAGCAGATGGTGTTCGGCGACGGTGACGGCGAGATCTTCCTCGACTTCACGCTGCCCGTCGACGTCATCGGCCACGAGCTGACCCACGGCGTCACGCAGTACACCGCGAACCTGGCCTACTACGACCAGCCGGGCGCCCTCAACGAGTCCGTCTCCGACGTCTTCGGCTCGCTCATCAAGCAGTACGCGCTGGGGCAGACCGCCGCCGAGGCCGACTGGCTGATCGGCGCCGGGCTGCTCGCGCCGCGCGTCACCGGGGTGGCCCTGCGCTCCATGAAGGCGCCGGGCACGGCCTACGACGACGACGTCCTCGGCAAGGACCCGCAGCCGGCCGACATGGACCACTTCGTGCAGACCGGCCGGGACAACGGCGGGGTGCACATCAACTCCGGCATCCCCAACCACGCCTTCTACATCCTGGCCGACGCGCTGGGCGGGCACGCGTGGGAGCGGGCCGGGCAGATCTGGTTCGACACCCTCACCGGCGGCGACCTGAAACCGGACAGCAAGTTCACCGACTTCGCCCGCGCCACGCTCAAGGCGGCCAAGACCCGCTACGGCGCCGCCGAGGAGTATCAGGCCGTACTGAAGTGCTGGGAACAGGTAGGCGTCCCCGCACAGTAGCTCCGGCAGGGTTGTCGCTCGCCTGCGGCCCGGTGGGGCCTGGTCGCGCAGTTCCCCGCGCCCCTAAAAGCCCGTTCCCACGCGCGCCTTTCGTCGTGGTTGCTCGCGCAGTTCCCCGCGCCCCTGAGATGCGCACTTCGTGCGGCATCTCATCGAGGAAGCTGCGCGCAGCGCATGCTTCAGGGGCGCGGGGAACTGCGCGAGAAGCGGCCACCGGGCCGCGGCCGAAGAACTACCCCCCGGGTCGCGGAGAGGAGTAGACAGGGGACATGCGTATCCATGTCGCGCGCACCGGAGGATTCGCCGGGATCGACCGCCACGCCGAGATCGACACCGCAGGCCGCGCCGACTCCCACGAGTGGCACGACCTGGCCGAGAAGGCGATGGCCGCAGGCCGGAGCACACCGCCCGTGGGAGTGCCGGACGGCTTCAGCTACACCCTCACCGTGGACGGCCGGACCGTGTACTGTGCGGACCCCCGCCTCACCGATGAGCAGCGGAGACTGATCTCGCGCGTCCTCAAAGAAGGGGCTTAGCGGACCCCCTACAGCGCGCCCGCGTCCCGGGCCGTCCAGACCGACGGGAAGATCGGGCGGAAGCCCAGCTCGTGGCGGATGCGGGCCGTCGACAGCACCGCGTGCCAGGGGTCCGGGGTGTCCTTCTCGTAGGACTCCTGCGGGACGTCGACCCCGCCGAGCTGAAGGATGTCCACGGTCGTGACAGGGGCGTCATCGGCGATGTTGTAGACGCCGGAGGCCCCGTCCGCGTACAGCAGGCGCCGCAGGCCCTGCGCCACGTCGGCGTGGTGCCCCATGTGCAGCCGCTGCATGGCGGGCCAGGCCGGCGCCCACTCGATCGCGGTGTCGAGGTGCGGGTCGCCGTCCCCGTACACGAACGGCAGCCGTGCGATCCGCAGGTCGTCGAGGCCCTCCAGCGCGCCCAGCGCCCGCTCGGCCTCCCACTTCGACTCGGGGTAGACGCCCCAGAGGTGTCCGCCCGGCACCGTCTCGTCCGTCTCGACGAGCGGCCTGCCGCGCCCGGCCCCGTACACGATCCCGGTGCTGACCTGCACGAACCGCCGTACGCCCGAGGCCACGGCGGCCCGGCCGAGCTCGATCGCCGCGTCCCGGTTCACGGCCCGCGCCTCCTCGTCCGGCACCCCGCGGAACGCGGCGGCGACGTTCACCACGGCGTCCACCCCGGCCGTCGCCTTGCCGAGCACCCCGGCGTCCCGCAGATCGCCGACCACGACCTCGGCGCCCAGCTCCGCGAACCGCTCCCCGCGCGCCTCGTCCCGGACGAGCACCCGCACCCGGTCGCCCTTGGGGGCGCTCTGGAGCAGCCGCGGCACGAACCGCTTTCCGACCTGTCCCGTCGCTCCGGTCACCAACGTCAGCATGGCCGCCTCCTCGTTGTCGTCGTACAGGGCCATGACCGAAGCCTGCGCGGCCCGCGCGTCCGGCGGGAGAGACGCGCTTATCCAGGGAGCGGCACTCCCTGGATGAGCGCTGGATACGCGGGCGGGGCCGCGCGATGCTGGAGGGGTGAACCGAGCCGAACTCGCCGACTTCCTGCGCCGCGCCCGCACCCGTCTCAGCCCCTCCGACGTGGGCCTGAGCGAGGGCGCCCGACGGCGCACGCCGGGACTGCGCCGCGAGGAGGTGGCGCAGCTCGCCGGGATGTCCACGGACTACTACACGCGGCTTGAGCAGCGCCGCGGCTCGCACCCCTCGCGGCAGATGCTGGGCGCGCTGGCCCGCGCGCTGCGGCTGACCGACACCGAGCGCGACCACCTGTTCCATCTGGCGGGACAGGAGCCGCCCCGGCCCGGCACCTCGTCGGGCCATGTCCGCCCGGGGCTGCTGATGATCCTGGACCGGCTGCACGACCTGCCGGCGGCGGTGCTGAGCGACTGGGGCGAGAGCCTGGCGCAGAACACGATGTCGGTCGCGCTGACCGGCGATCTGACCGGGGTGAACCTGATCCGCCGCTGGTTCGCCGAGCCGGAGACCCGGGCGCTGTTCCCGCCCGAGAACCACGAGAAGCACGCCCGCGCCCATGTGGCGAGCCTGCGCGCGGTCACCGCCGCCCGCCCCGACGACCCGGGGCCCGCCGCGCTGGTGGCCGAACTGCGGTCCGTGTCACGGGAGTTCGAGGAGCTGTGGCAGTCCCACGAGGTCGTGGTGCGCCGCCCGTCCCCCAAGCGGTTCCTGCACTCGGTGGTCGGCATGCTCGACCTGGACTGCGAGGTGCTGCTCAGCGACGGGCACGGCCAGCAGCTCGTGGTGCACTCGGCGCGGCCGGGCACGGACACGTACGAACGTCTGGAGCTGCTGCGGGTGATAGGGCTCCAGGATCTGAGCCCCGCCCCTCACGGAAGAAACTAGAAGCCGAGCTTGCGGAGCTGGCGCGGGTCGCGCTGCCAGTCCTTGGCGACCTTGACGTGCAGGTCGAGATAGACCGGCGTGCCGAGCAGCGCCTCGATCTGCTTGCGGGACTTGATGCCGACGTCCTTCAGGCGCTTGCCCTTCGGGCCGATGATGATGCCCTTCTGGCTGGGCCGCTCGATGTAGACGAAGGCGTGGATGTCGAGGAGCGGCTTGTCGGCCGGGCGGTCCTCGCGCGGCAGCATCTCCTCGACGACGACGGCGATGGAGTGCGGCAGCTCGTCGCGGACGCCCTCCAGGGCGGCCTCGCGGATCAGCTCGGCGACCATGACCTGCTCGGGCTCGTCGGTGAGGTCGCCCTCGGGGTAGAGCGCGGGGCCCTCGGGCAGCAGCGGCACGATCAGATCGGCGAGAAGGCCGACCTGCTTGTCGCCGACGGCGGAGACCGGGATGATCTCGGCCCACTGGAAGCCGAGCTCCTTGCCGAGCTGGTCGATGGCGATGAGCTGCTCGGCGAGCTGCTTGCTGTCGACGAGGTCGGTCTTGGTGACGATCGCGATCTTCGGCGTCTTCTTGATGGACGCGAGTTCCTTGGCGATGAAGCGGTCGCCGGGGCCCAGCTTCTCGTTCGCCGGGAGGCAGAAGCCGATGACGTCGACCTCGGCCCACGTGGTGCGCACCACGTCGTTCAGCCGCTCGCCGAGCAGGGTGCGCGGCTTGTGCAGTCCGGGGGTGTCCACCAGGATCAGCTGCGCGTCGTCGCGGTGGACGATGCCGCGCACGGTGTGCCGCGTGGTCTGCGGCTGGTCGGCGGTGATCGCCACCTTCTTGCCGACCAGAGCGTTCGTGAGGGTGGACTTGCCCGCGTTGGGACGGCCGACGAAGCAGGCGAAGCCTGCGCGGTGGACGGCTTCCCCGGAGGGCTGGGACTGCTGGGTACGAGCGCTCATGGCGCCCATTCTCCCTGATGTCCGGGGGCCCGCAGTACGGTGAGCTTCCGGTAACCCCTCGGCAACACGAAACACCGCGGAAACGCCGGGGTAGGGAAACGGAAACGCGGGCCCGTGACGCTGTCCCGATGACCGCGACGACCGGCATGACCGCAACGCCCCTGGCCGCCCCCGCCCTCGACTCCGGTGACACCGCCTGGCTGCTCGCCGCGACCGCGCTCGTCCTGCTGATGACACCCGGCCTCGCCCTGTTCTACGGCGGCATGGTCCGCACGAAGTCCGTCCTCAACATGCTGATGATGAGCTTCGTGTCGATCGCCCTCGTGACGGTGGTCTGGCTGGTCGCGGGCTACTCGCTCGCGTTCGGCGACGACGCGTTCGGCGGGCTGATCGGTGATCTGTCGCACGCCGGGATGGCGGGCATCGGCCCGGACTCGGTCACCGGCACGGTCCCCACGTTCCTCTTCACCACCTTCCAGCTGACCTTCGCGATCATCACGGCGGCGCTGATCAGCGGGGCGGTCGCGGACCGCACCCGGTTCGGGGCCTGGCTGGTCTTCGTCCCCGTGTGGGCGCTGCTCGTATACGTCCCCGTCGCGCACTGGGTCTGGGGCCCGGACGGCTGGATCGCGAACCGGCTCGGCACCCTCGACTTCGCGGGCGGTCTGGTCGTCGAGATCGCCTCGGGCGCCTCGGGCCTGGCGCTGTGTCTCGTGCTCGGCCCGCGCATCGGGTTCAAGAAGGACGCCATGCGCCCGCACAACCTGCCCATGGTGATCATGGGTGCGGGGCTGCTCTGGTTCGGCTGGCTCGGCTTCAACGGCGGTTCGGCGCTCGGCGCGAACGGGGTCGCCGCGGCCTCTCTCTTCAACACCCTGATCGCGGGCTGCACGGGCCTGCTGGGCTGGCTGTTCGTGGAGCAGAAGCGGGACGGGCACCCGACGACGTTCGGCGCGGCCTCGGGTGCGGTGGCGGGGCTGGTCGCGATCACGCCCGCGTGCGGGGTGGTCGGCGTGCTCGGCGCGGCCGTGGTCGGCCTCGCGGCGGGCGTCGTCTGCTCGTACGCCGTCGCCTGGAAGTTCCGCTTCTCCTACGACGACTCGCTGGACGTGGTGGGCGTGCACTTCGTCGGCGGTGTGGTGGGCACGCTGCTGATCGGCCTGTTCGCGACGTCGGCCATGACGGGCTCGGCGGCGAAGGAGGGCCTGTTCTACGGGGGCGGGTTCGGGCAGCTGGGCAAGCAGGCGCTCGCCGTGCTGGTCGTGGCCGCGTACACCTTCCTCGTCACGTACGGGATCGGGAAGGTCATCGACCGGCTGCTCGGCTTCCGTGCGGAGGCCGACGCGGAGCTGACGGGACTCGATCAGACGACGCACGCGGAGAGTGCGTACGATCACGGCGTCCTGAGTGCCTCCACGCACCCCGCCCACGCTCCCGCTGCCCGAAAGGTCGCGCCATGAAGCTGATCACCGCGGTCGTCAAGCCGTACCGCCTCGACGAGGTCAAGACGGCGCTGCAAGAGGTGGGTGTCCAGGGTCTGACGGTGACCGAGGCCAGCGGCTACGGGCGGCAGCGCGGGCACACGGAGGTGTACCGGGGCGCCGAGTACCGGGTCGATCTGGTGCCGAAGGTGCGGATCGAGGTCGTCGTCGAGGACGAGGACGCGGAGCCCGCGATGGATGCCATCGTGCGGGCCGCCCGGACGGGGAAGATCGGTGACGGCAAGGTCTGGGCCGTGCCCGTCGACACCGTGGTGCGGGTGCGGACGGGCGAACGGGGCCCCGATGCCGTCTGAGCTTTCGCTCTTCTTTACAGGCTGACGCCGCAGTGCGGCCAGGCGCCCGCACCCTGGTCCGCGAGGACCTTCTGGGCGACGGTGATCTGCTCGGCCTTCGACGCCTGGTGGGCGTTGGCGGCGTACTGCGTGCCGCCGTAGGCGGCCCAGGTGGACGGCGTGAACTGGAGACCGCCGGAGAAGCCGTTGCCGGTGTTGGCGGACCAGTTGCCGCCGGACTCGCACTGCGCGACGGCATCCCAGGAGCCGGCCGAGGCGGTGGCCGCCGAGGCAGAGCCGGTGCCGGCGATCACCATGGCGCCGGAGGCGCCGACGAGGGCGGTACCGACGATGAGGGCACGGGCACGGGACGAGGTCTTGCGGGCAAGGGAGAACACGTAGAAAAACCTTTGTTCGGGATCGGGGACCGCCCGGCGCTTCCCAGAAGCGGGAGCTGCGAAACGCATCGGCGTCGGGCAACTGCTCCACCATGACCGCCGTGTCCGGGTTTGCCCCATGAGGCGAAGGTCCCACCGACGGGACTTAAGTCCCTGGCTCGCGCCTCGCGGCGCCGGGCCGAAAGACCCGGGCCGAAAGTCCTTCACCCCTTGCCCCGCCTGGCATGCGCGGCCCTCGGGAACGCACACGCCGGCCGGGACCTAGGTCCCGGCCGGCGGCCGACGTGAGCGTCTTCACTCCCAAACGGCGGAAGCCGCTCTATTACTGGGCGAGCGGCCTTCCCTGTGACCCACGCCTCCCGAGGATCAACCGGCCTCGACGGTCGCCCGGACCGTCCCGTCCGCCCCCGCGAGGAACACCGGGGTGCCGCTGCCGCCCAGATCGCGCACGGCCGCGATGTCGGCCTCGTCCAGGGCGTCCGCGGCGGAGACCACGGCCGCCGCCTCCAGAGACTGCGCGCCCGAGGCCACGGCCATCGCGACGGCCGTCCGCAGCGCGCTCAGCTTCAGGGAGTCCAGGGCGACGGTGCCCGCGACATAGGTGCGCCCGGTCTCGTCGCGCACGGCGGCCCCCTCGGGCACACCGTTGCGGGCCCGCGCGGAGCGGGCCAGGGTCACGATCTTGCGGTCCTCGGCGCCGAGGTCGGTGCTGTCAGTCATGGGGTGAGCATAAGGAGGGGGCGCGGGGCGCCCCGACGCCGGGCGACTGCGGAGCACGCACCCTCTAGATAACTAACCAGTTCGTACATTAGGCTTGCATCCCCGAGGCAGCCGCCGCAGCCACCCGCAGGAGCCCGTATGAAGGCCGTCGTCCTCACCGCCCCCCGCAGCCTCGCCGTCATCGACGACCTGCCGGAGCCCGACGCCGGCCCCGGCGATGTCGTCGTCCAGCTCGAAGGGCTCGGCGTCTGCGGCTCGGACCTGTCCGTCTACGAGGGCCATCGCGCCGTCCCCGGCACGCCCTGGGTCGTCGGGCACGAGGCGTTCGGCCGGATCGTGGCGACGGGCTCCGCCGTCTCCGGGCACGTCGTGGGCCGGCGTGTCGTGGTCGAGCCGAACTACGCGTGCCTGGAGTGCGCGGACTGCCGCCGGGGCCTGACCTCGGCGTGCCCGCACCGGGCGATCGTGGGGATGAACGCGCCGGGGCTGCTGGCGGAGCGTTTCGCGGTCCCGGCCGCGTTCGCACATGTCGTCCCGGAGGATCTTGACGTGCGGGACCTGGCCGCGTTCGAGCCGTACGTGGTGGCGCGGACGGCGGTCGAGCGCAGCGGGATCGGCAAGGGCGAGCGGGCCCTGGTGCTCGGCGCCGGCGCGCAGGGGCTGCTGGTCAGCCAGTCACTGCTGGCCCTCGGCGCCGAGCCGGTCGTGATCGAACTCCACCCCGAACGCCTCGCCCGCGCGGTCGCGCTCGGCGCCGGCGCGGCGACCGCCGCCGACGGCGGCTTCCTCCGGCTCTACGAGACGACGGGCGCCGCCCCGGCCCTGGCCGCGGCCCTCCCCCGCCTGGCCCCGGGCGCCACCCTCACCCTGATCGGCCTCGACACGGCCCCTCTGCCGCTGACGATGGACCAGGTGGTCCGCGCCCAGCTCACACTCCAGGGCTCCCTGATCTACGACCACCCGCACGACTTCCGCGCGGCCCTGGACGACATCACATCCGACCGCGTCCACCCCTCGGTGGCCCTCACCTCGCGGTACGCCTTCGAGGAGGCGCCGCGGGCGTTCGCGGAGGCCAGGGGGCAGGCGGGGAAGACGTGGATCGCGGGGCCGCGCTAGGAGCCGACCTGCCGCCGGGCATCCGGATCGCCGTTGCCGGACAGGGAGTGCAGGAAGGAATCCCAGGCGGCAGGGGTCACAGTGACGATCCGACCGCGTCGACGCTTGGAATCCCGCACACACACTTCGGTACCGGTACGGGCGACTTCGACGCAGTTGCCGCCGGCGTCGCCGCTCGCGCTGCTCTTACGCCAAGTCCGTGACGCGCCCACCATCAACCTCCCCCGGTTGCGGACACTGCAGCCGGGGCGCCCCCGCACACCAGCCACGGGGACACACGACAGCCTGCCCATCATAGTGGTTAAGACCATCTGCGTGAGCATGGCAATTCGCGCCAACTTGCCTTTACTCAAGGCAAGTTGGCGCCCGTACGCACCTCAGGAAGACTCTGGCTGCAACAGCGCCTCCAGATCGTCGCCCCCCTCGGCAATTCGCTCAGCGAGCCGGCGCAGCACTACCTCCACTCCCTCCTTGAGGGACAGATCCTCCAGCTCCCAGAAACGCTCCAGGTACTGCCGCGCCTCAACCGGGTCGGTCGCGGCGGTGGTGATCCCCCGGGAGTCCTCCAGGAAAAGCGCGTCCTCCATGGCTTCATCCCGGAACTCGAACAAGGTGAAGGGGCCGAGGATGCCCGGGTGGGCTCCGACGCTGAACGGGAGGATCAGCAAATTGATGTTGGGGCGCGTGGCCAGATCCGCGAGGCGTTCCAGCTGAGCCCGCATCACTCCCCTGCCGCCCGCCGCCCGGCGCACCACGGACTCGTCCAGGATGAAGAAGAACTCGCATCCCTGCGCCTCTTCCAGCACCTCTTGGCGAGCGAGCCGCGCCTCGACGTACCGCTCGATCAGTTCCTCGGGCAAGTCCTTGTTGTACGAGCTGAAGACTGCCCTCATGTACTCCTCGGTCTGCAGCAGACCGGGGATGGCCAGCGAACCGAACTGCCGGTTGATCGATGCGGCGGACTCCAACGCCAGGAACTGCATGAAGTCCTTGCTGAACAGATCCCGGTACTCGGAGAACGGCATCCGCCGGCTCCCCCGGGCCATGGTCAGCAGCTCTTCCACCTTGCGCCGGTCCGAGATGTTGTACGCGGCGGCCAGTGGCCGCAGGTCATTGATCGAGATCCCCACCTCACCGGCTTCGATCCGGATCAGCTTGGAGGGGCTCCACTCCATCTTCTCGGCGACCTGCCGCTGAGTCAGACCGGCCGCGATCCGCGCCTTGCGCAGCTCGGTACGGAGTCGCAGCCGGAGGAGCGCCGCACTCGTCTGTGTCATGGCTGCTTCACCCCCAAGCGCATCCGCCTTTGTGCAACGTAGCAGATATACAGATTACTCATCGAGACCCTCATGGTTGCGACGTTTCCGAGTGACTTACACACGGGGTGTGCACGCCGCACACCAGGATCGAAACCCTCGCTCACGCACGCGACGTCCACACCTTACCCATCAATCTGCAACCTAGCAGAATGAGACTGGCCCGTTCGCCAGATCCGTTCGTCGTACCAGCCGATGGCTCCCTGCCAATAGGCACTGCACAAAATGACAGTCCCAAGCTACGCTGAAGCTGTACATGGTGCGAACAATCAAGCCAGCCAAGGGAGTTGATCGATCGCCATGTTCAACATCACTTGTCAAAACCGCAGATGGAACGCCTCAAGAACCACTCAGCGCCCATCCGTTCGTGGTTCGCCGTGAATTGACTCGGCGACGAGCGGCTGTGGAGAAGGAGCTAGTGATGACGGAAGGCCAGGGCGAGCAGGAAGGAGGGCGCCGACCCGAGCGGATCAAGCGCACGTGGGGTGAGCGGGCAGCTCAGCTGCTCCCTCTGATCAGTCTCCTCATCGCGATCCAAAAGATCGTCGACGAGTGGATTCTGCCCTTCGTGTAAAAGCAGTCAGCCCCGACCTGAAAGCCGGGGCCGAAAGCGGCGGGCGCCCGAAACAGACGCTGCCGTTCCGAGTTTCCCTGGTAGGCGGCCCGGAGCGGCGGCGTCACAGCGCACCGTCAGTCCATTCTGCCGCTGCGCCCCAGCGTTGGCGAGGGGGAGTCGGGCCATTTCGGTGCGTGCCTGGTGGGACGCCCAGCCCTCACGCCCGGTCGAGCTTCAGCCGCTCCGCCCGCGGCAACCCCGCCACCACCAAGTCGTACGAGTCCTCGACCAGTTCACGGACGAAGGGCCCCGGCAGCTCCCCCACCACCACCGTGTTCCAGTGGCGCTTGTTCATGTGCCAGCCCGGCCGGACCGCGCCCTCGTACTCGCGGCGGAGCCGGATCGCGTCCTCGGGGTCGCACTTGAGGTTCACCGTGAGGGGCCGCGCGTCCAGGCTGGACAGGGCGAACATCTTGCCCAGGACCTTGAAGACCGACGCCTCCGGGCCGAACGGGAACTCCTCCACCGCCGCGTTGAACGACAGGCAGAGCGTGCGCAGCTTCTCCGGAGTGAGTGTCATTCGGTGTCCTCGGGCTTCGGGGCGACCGGCTCCACGAGGACCGTCACGATCTTGTTCCGGCGGCCCGCCGAGTCCTCCGCGGTCAGCCGCAGCTCCCGCCCGTCCGGCAGCTCCACCTGCGCCGACGCGCCCGCGATCGGCACCCGGCCGAGCGCCTTGGCGAGCAGTCCGCCGACCGTCTCCACGTCCTCGTCGTCGTACTCCTCGATGCCGTACAGCTCACCGAGGTCGCCGATGTCGAGGCGCGCGGTGACCCGGAAGCGGTCGTCGCCCAGCTCCTCCACCGGCGGGAGTTCCCTGTCGTACTCGTCGGTGATCTCGCCGACGATCTCCTCCAGGATGTCCTCGATGGTGACGATGCCGGCCGTGCCGCCGTACTCGTCGATGACGACGGCGACGTGGTTGCGCAGCTGCTGCATCTCGCGCAGCAGGTCACCGGCGTTCTTGGTGTCGGGGACGAAGGCCGCCGGGCGCATCGCCGTCGAGACTAGCTCGGCCTCCGCGTCCCGGCTGATGTGCGTCTTCCTGACCAGGTCCTTCAGGTAGACGATGCCGACGATGTCGTCCTCGTTCTCGCCGACCACGGGGATGCGGGAGAAACCGGAGCGCAGGGCCAGGGTGAGCGCCTGGCGGATCGTCTTGTAGCGCTCGATGACGATGAGGTCGGTGCGCGGCACCATGACCTCACGGACCAGGGTGTCGCCCAGCTCGAAGACGGAGTGCACCATGCGGCGCTCGTCGTCCTCGATGAGCGACTCCTTCTCGGCGAGGTCGACCATGGCGCGAAGTTCCGCCTCGGAGGCGAACGGGCCGCGGCGGAATCCCTTGCCGGGCGTCAGCGCGTTGCCGATGAGGATCAGCAGCGGCGGGATCGGGCCCATGATCCGGGCCAGCGGCAGCAGGACGTACGCGGCGGCCGTCGCCGTGTTCAGCGGGTGCTGGCGGCCGATGGTGCGCGGCGAGACTCCGACGGCGACGTACGAGACCAGGACCATCACGCCGATCGCGACGAGCAGCGCCTGCCACGTCTCGGTGAACTGCTCCAGGCACGCGTACGTGACCAGGGTGGCCGCGGCCATCTCGCAGGCCACCCGGACCAGGAGTGCCACGTTCAGATAGCGGGTCGGGTCGGCGGCGACCTGGGCCAGCTTCGCGCTGCCGCGCCGCCCGGACCGGACGGCCTCCTCGGCGCGGAAACTCGATGTGCGGGCGATGCCGGCCTCGGCGCAGGCCGCCAGCCAGGCGACGACGACCAGGGCGACGGCGCCCGCGATCAGGGAAAGGCTCATGACACGGTCGGGGCCGGCGACGGACCCTCGATCCCCTTCTCCGCGCGCCAGCCGTCCACGATGGCCGCCTGGAGCCCGAACATCTCGGCCTTCTCGTCGGGCTCCTCGTGGTCGTATCCGAGCAGGTGCAGCACGCCGTGCACGGTGAGCAGCTGAAGCTCCTCGTCCATGGAGTGCTCCGTCGGCGCCTCCGCGCCCTGCTTCTTCGCGACCTCGGGGCAGAGCACGATGTCACCGAGGAGCCCCTGCGGGGGCTCCTCGTCGTCCTTCATCGGCGGACGCAGCTCGTCCATCGGGAAGGACATGACATCCGTCGGCCCCGGCAGGTCCATCCACTGCACGTGCAGCTGCTCCATGGCGTCGCCGTCCACGACGATCACCGAGAGCTCGGAGAGCGGGTGGATGCGCATCCGCGCGAGGGCGTAGCGGGCGATGTCGAGGATCGCCTGCTCGTCGACCTCGGTTCCGGACTCGTTGTTGACGTCGATCGACATGGCGCTGTTGGTTCTCTACTTCCCTCTGGGGCGGCCCTTGTGGGTGCCGTTCTCCGTGCCGTGCTCGGTGTCGTACTTCTCGTACGCGTCGACGATACGGCCGACCAGCTTGTGCCTCACGACATCCTGGGACGACAGGCGCGAGAAGTGCACGTCGTCGAGCCCCTCCAGGATCTCCTGAACCTGCCGGAGCCCGGACTTCGTGCCGTTCGGCAGGTCGACCTGCGTCACGTCACCGGTGATCACGATCTTCGACTCGAACCCGAGCCGGGTCAGGAACATCTTCATCTGCTCGGGGCTCGTGTTCTGGGCCTCGTCGAGGATGATGAATGCGTCATTGAGCGTGTTGTGCGTGAGCAGGTAGTCCTGCGTGACGTAGAGGGAGTCCTCCGCCGCCACCTGGATGCAGACCGTCTCCTCGCGCCCCGCGGGCTCGATCGAGTCGATGAAGCGCATCGGCCGTCCGCCTCCTCCGGCCGCACGGTACTTCTCGGCCTTGCGGGCGAGGCGGAAGGGCTCGATGCCTTCGGGAAGGCGGATGTCCAGGACGTGGCTGTCGTAGCGGTGGGCCGCCAGGGCGGTTCCCTGCTCACGGTCCCTCGCCAGCCGTCGTCGCGTGTAGGCGACACCGCCCAGCGACTGGACCAGGGCGATGACGTCGTCGCGCAGGATGATCGACGCGGTCGAATACTGGATCCGGCAGGTGCGGTCGGTCTGAGTGACCGGGCCGCCGTCGGAGTCGAGCAGTCCTTGGAGGACTGCGAGCCGCACCTCGGACGTGTTGTACAGGTAGTCGTCCGGGACGAACTTGGAGTGCGAGCGGGTGCCGATCAGGTCGAGCTGACGCAGCATGCCCGTCACGGGGTTCTCGATGGTGACGACGTCACCGGGCGACTTGATGCGGTTGAGCACGTAGTCCGGACCGGACTTGTGGCGCACCGTGACGCCCGGCAGAGCGTGCTCCAGCGCCTCCGCGAGCTCTTTGTCCTCCGTCGCGAAGGACGGAGTGGTGGAGCCTGTCAGGCATCCGTCGCCGAGCAGCAGCCCAAGCGCGTACGGGTCCATCGGTACGGCACGCTCTGGGAACTCCACCGGGGCCGTCAGCAGCGGCAGCTCGTACCTGCGGTAGTGCGCGGCCCGCAGATTGCCGATCATGTCCTGGGTTTCGAGGACCCGCCACGGCTTGTCGCGGCGCGCGTCGTCGCGCGTTCTGACCGTCCACAGGTGCTCGCCGCAGGCCAGGGTCCAGGAGCCGTCCTGGGCGGTGACGCGGTAGACGTCCTTCTCGCCCTGCGGGTAGACGCCGAGGACCGGAGTCGGTTCGCCGTCGGAGCCCATGACCAGATCGCCGACCTGAAGGTCACCGATGGGGCGCCAGCCGTCCGGCGTGAGGACGTTGGTGAACGTCGGCTGGGCGCGCCCGCGCATGTACGCCAGCGGTGCCACCTCGATCGTGCCCGCCGCCATCAGGCGCGGGATCGAGTCCGGGTCGAGCATGTCGTGCAGGGCGTCGTACAGCGGGCGCAGGTACGGGTCGATCTTCTCGTAGAGGGTGCCGGGCAGGAAGCCCAGGCGCTCGCCGGCCTCCACCGCGGGGCGGGTCAGGATGATGCGGTTGACCTGCTTGGACTGGAGGGCCTGGACCGCCTTGGCCATCGCCAGGTAGGTCTTGCCGGTGCCGGCGGGGCCGATGCCGAAGACGATCGTGTGCTTGTCGATCGCGTCGACGTACCGCTTCTGGTTCAGCGTCTTGGGGCGGATGGTGCGGCCGCGCGACGAGAGGATGTTCTGCGTGAGGACCTCGGCGGGGGTCTCCGCGCCGTCGCCCTCGCCGTTCTCCGTCGCTTTCAGCATCGCGATGGAGCGCTCCACGGCGTCCTCGGTCATCGGGGCTCCCGTCCTCAGGACCAGCATCATCTCGTCGAACAGTCGCTGGACGAGGGCCACTTCGGCGGGCTCTCCGGTCGCGCTGATCTGATTGCCCCGGACGTGGATGTCGGCCTCCGGGAAGGCCTTCTCGATCACTCGCAGCAGTGCGTCGCCGGATCCCAGGACCTCGACCATGGGGTGCTTGGCCGGGACGGTGAACTGCGCGCGGGCGCTGGATGGTGTCTGCGTCATGAGCCGGGCCGGTGGCCCTTGCTTCCTCCCCGTACGGGCTGGTGGAATCTGCGGGATCTTGCTGCGGGTGCTACACCGCCAAGGGTACGGCGCGGGTACGACAACGCCGAGCGGGTTTCCGGATACGGCCGGGGCGCCAGGGGCGGGCCCCGGCCGTGTCGGTGCCGGGTCCGCGTCAGACGTCGAGGCGTGCGTACCGGCGCGTGCCGCGCGGCCGGAACCCGACGCGTTCGTAGACGCGGCGGGAGTCCTGGCCGCCGTACTCCAGCCACACCGAGCCGGCGCCGCGTTCGTGGAGCATCGTGCGGGCCAGTTCCGCGGTGACGGCGGCGGCGATGCCCCGGCCGCGGTGGGCGGGGCGGGTGCCGACGCCGGCCAGTTCGGCGGTGCCCGCGGCGGGCGCGCTGCACAGGGCTCCCCCGGCGACGGTGCCGTCCGCGGCCCGGACGAGCCGGACGGCGCCGCCGGTCTCCGCGGTGCGGCGCAGCCGGGCCGCGCCCTCGTCGGACTGCGGGAACTCGCCTCCGAACGCCTCGGCGAGGGCCGCGTCGAGGGACAGGTAGTCGGCGTCCGTGGTCGGCGCTTCGACGGCCGGACCCGCCTCCGGCACGGCGAGCGTGTCGGGGGTGCACACGAGGTAGGTGTGCTCGGCCTCGGTGGTGAAGCCCGCCGCGGTGAGCGCGGCGGCGGCCTCGGGCGCGGCGTCCGGCGTGAACTCCAGGCGGGGTGTCAGGTCCCGCTCGCGGAACGCGGCGACGAGCGCCGCCACGTCGGCCGCGGTGGGGGCGGCGCCGGGCAGCGGGGTGGCGTAGTTGATGAAGGGGCTGGTGGTGTCCGGGTCGAAGCCGAGGACGAAGCCGCCGGTCTCCACGGGCGCCGGGCGGCGGCGCAGGTGGGTGACGGTGAAACGCTGGACGTCGTGGTCCATGGTGATGGTGGTTCCCTCACGTGAGAAAGGCGCACAACAGGGGGTGCGTGGGGCCGCCGTGAGGAGGGCGTGGGCGCCCGGTACCGAGCCGTGGAAGGCGGTCAGTACCGACGGCGGCCGCTGGAGGTCGCCGAGTTCATGGGCTTCAGTCCTTGGAGGATGAAAAGGCGTGATCGCCGCGGGATGGCGGCGGCCGTCACTTTCGCACGGCCGCCCGGCACCCGACAAGCACTTTTACGCGGACCGGCCGAAGCCGATGGTCGGCACCGCGCGCCGCAGCGGCCACGGCCGGGACGTCTCGGGCAGCAGCGGGTGCAGGAAGGCGTACCGGCTCAGCGCCGCCCGGTCCTGGTCCGCGTACGACCGCACCTGCTTCCACCATGCGGCGATCTCGGACCAGCCGGGCGCGGACAGGGAGCCGCCGAACTCCTGGACCGAGAGGGCGGCGGTGAGTCCGGCGAAGGCGAGGCGGTCGGCGAGGGGCCATCCTGCGAGGGTGCCGGTGACGAACCCGGCGACGAAGACGTCCCCGGCGCCGGTCGGGTCGAGCGCCTCGACCTCGATCGCGGGGACGGAGGCGGTCTCGCCGGTGCGGCCGTCGACGGCGTACGCGCCCTCGGCGCCGAGGGTGACGACGGCGAGCGGGACGTGTTCGGCGAGGGCGTGGGCGGCGGCGCGGGGGCAGGAGGTGCGGGTGTAGCGCATCGCCTCCTCGGCGTTGGGCAGGAACGCCTCGCACTGGCCGAGGTCGGGGAGCGCCGCCAGGTCCCAGCGGCCGGTGTCGTCCCAGCCGACGTCGGCGAAGATCCGGGTGCCGTGCCGGGCGGCCTCGCCCACCCAGGGTTCGTCGACGCCGGGGGCCAGGGAGGCGACGGCGGCGCGGGAGCGGGGCGGGCAGCGCGGGGCGGGCTCCTGGGGCGGCGGCTCGTGGCCGTGGCTCACCATGGTGCGTTCGCCCTCGTACGCCATGGAGACGGTGACCGGCGAGTGCCAGTCGGGGACGGTGCGCGAGTAGCCGAGGTCGATGCCCTCGCCCTGTTCGAGGGTGTCCCAGCAGTACTCGCCGTAGTGGTCGTCGCCGAAGGCCGCGGCGAGGGAGGTGTGCAGGCCGAGGCGGGCCAGGGCGGTGGCCATGTTGGCGACGCCGCCGGGGCTCGAACCCATGCCTCTTGCCCAGGACTCGGTGCCGCGCACCGGGGCCGAGTCGAGGCCGGTGAAGATGATGTCGAGGAAGACGGTGCCGGTCAGGTAGACGTCGCAGGGTGGGTCGGTGGCGGTGCGCAGGGGGGCGAGGGGGTCGGTTCGGGGCCTCTCTGCGAGCGGCACGGGGTCCTCCCTGGGGGTGCGGGTCCGGACAGTGTGCCTGAATCGCGGCGCGCCTCGTCGGACCCGTCAGCCCAACCGTCCCGCCGTCGTGGCTGGTCGCGCAGTTCCCCGCGCCCCTGAGCGAGCGCAGCTCGCTTCAGGGGCGCGGGGAACTGCGCGAGAAGAGGCCACCGGGCCGCGGACGGAGAACTACCAGCGCGGGACGGTGGGGGTCACCCACGACGGGTCCAGGACGCGCATCGCCGCCGCGTCGTCCCGGTCGCGCAGATGCGCGTAGGACGGGTCCAGCCACCGCCGGTGGAGGTGGGCGACCTTGTCGGGGTCCAGGGTGACGCCAAGACCCGGGGCGTCGGAGACGGTGACGCGGCCGGCGTCGAAGGTGAGGCGTTCCGTGAGGACGTCCTCGGACTGCCACGGGTAGTGGGAGTCGCAGGCGTGATGGAGGTTCGGCACCGTGGCCGCCACCTGGGTCATCGCGGCGAGGCTGATCCCGAGGTGGGTGTTGGAGTGCATGGAGATCCCGACCCCGAACGTGCGGCAGATCGCGGCCAGTTGCTGCGTGTTGCGCAGCCCGCCCCAGTAGTGGTGGTCGGAGAGGACCACCTGCACGGCGCCGGTGGTGAACGCCTCCTGGATCTCGGCGAACGTCGTCACGCACATATTGGTCGCGAGCGGCACCCCGGCCCGCGCGGCGACCTCGGCCATGGCGGGGGTGCCGAGCGCCGGGTCCTCCAGGTATTCGAGTACGTCCTTCAGCTCGGCGGCGACCTTGAGCGACGTCTCCACGGACCAGGCGCCGTTGGGGTCGAGCCGCAGCGGTTTGCCCGGGAACGCCTCGGCGAGCGCGCGGACGGCGGCGATCTCCTCGTCGGGCGGGAAGCAGCCGCCCTTGAGCTTGAACGACTCGAAGCCGTAGCGCTCGTGGAAGAGGCGGGCCTGGGCGACGACCCCGGCCGGGTCGAGCGCGGCGCCCCAGTCGTCGCGCTCGCCCGGGACGCCGGGCGGGTGCTCGGCGTTCTTGTAGAAGAGGTAGGCGCTGTACTCGACGGTGTCGCGCAGCTTGCCGCCGAGCAGGGCGTGCACGGGCAGGCCGAGCGCCTTGCCGAGCGCGTCGAGGCAGGCGACCTCGAAGCCGGAGACGACGGAGAGGCGGAGTTTGTCGGCGGTCTGGACGCCGCGGAGCCCGCCGACGTCGACCTGGTGGTCGACCCGGGACTCGTCGACGGAGACGGCGTCCGCGATGGTGAACAGGCCGTTCAGGTCACTGACTTGACGTCCTGTCAGCTTGTCGGCGAAGGGGCGGGCCAGCTCCAGGTACTTGGCGTCGCCGTACGTCTCACCGACACCGGTGACGCCGTCGGCCGTGACCACCTCGATGAGGAGCCGGGGCGTGTACGGCTGGTGCAGGCCCTGGGTGTTCAGCAGGGGCGGGTCCGCGACGAGGATCGGGGTGAGGCGGACGTCGGTGATCGTCAGATCGGTCATCGGGCGGCTCCGGAGAAGGGGGACGCGGAGGGTACGAGGTCGAGGCCGGCGGCGAGCACCCGCTCCAGGTCGGCGAGGTCGGCCGGGCCCGGGTCGGCGAGCGGGGCGCGGACCGGGCCGACGGGGCGGCCGCGCAGCCGGGCGGCGGCCTTGACGAGCGAGACGCCGTAGCCGGGGACGCGGTCGCGGATCTCGACGAAGGGCAGGTAGAAGTCGCGCAGCAGCCGGTCGACGCGGGGGTGGTCGGCGTCGCGCAGGGCGGCGAGGAAGGCGGCGGCGATCTCCGGGGCGAAGGCGTGCACGGCCGAGGAGTAGGCGGGGACGCCCACGGCCGCGTAGGCCCGTGCCTGGATCTCGGCGGTGGCGGCGCCGTTGAAGAACAGGAAGCCGTCGGGCGCGGCGAGGGTGAGGCGCTGGAGCCGGTCGAGATCGCTGTGGCCGTCCTTGAGGCCGATGACCGTGGGCAGGGCAGCGATCGACGTCAGGGATTCGGTGCTGAAGGCGACCTGGTCGCGCTGGTAGACGATCAGCGGGAGCCGGGTGCGCGCCGCGATCTGCTCCACCTGCGCCACGAGCCCGCTCTGCGGCCCGCTGACGAGGTAGTGCGGCAGGACGAGCAGGGCGTCGGCGCCCGCCTCCTCGGCGATGCGGGCGAAGCGGGCGGCCTGCGCCCAGCCGTAGCCGATCCCGGCGACGACGGGCAGCCGGCCCGCGCTCTCCTCGACGGTGGCCGTGACGACCTGCCGGTACTCGTCCTCGTCGAGGGAGAAGAACTCGCCGGTGCCGCAGGCCGGGAAGACCGCGCCGGGGCCGGTGGCCACCTGTGCGGCGACGTACTCCCGGTACGCGTCGAGGTCGAGCGAGCCGTCGGCCCGGAAGCTGGTCAGCGGGAAGGAGAGCACGCCGCGCTCCATCCCGGCTCGCAGTCGCTCCACTACGTCCATCGCGCCGTCTCCGTACGTAGATGACATCCACACATGTAGACGGAGATTAGATACACGAACACGCGGCGTCAATGGGGCGTCGAGAGGGAGACGGAGGCTCCGCCTTACGATCGGCCCATGTCTGAGATGCCGGGTGTCCGCGAGGTGAAGTCCGCGGCGCGCACCGTCGAGCTGCTGGACGTGCTCGCCGCCCGCGGCGACCGTCCGGCCCGCCTCCAGGAGCTGGCCGACGAACTGGGCGTGCCACGCAGCTCCATGTACGCGCTGCTGCGGACGCTGATCGCGCGCGGCTGGGTCCGCACGGACGTCACCGGCTCGCTGTACGGCATCGGTATCCACGCCCTGCTGACCGGCACCAGCTATCTGGACACCGACCCGTACGTGCGGATCGCGCGGCCCTTCCTCGACGAGGCGTCCGACGCGCTCGGCGAGACGATCCACCTGGGGCGGCTCGACGGCTTCGACGTCGCCTATCTCGCCACCCGTGAGTCGCACGAGTACCTGCGCACCATCAGCCGGGTCGGCCGCCGGCTGCCCGCGCACGTCGGCGCCCTCGGCAAGGCGCTGCTCGCCGAACGCGGCGACGACGCCCTCCCGCCCGGCCCGTACCCGTCCGCCACCGAGCACACCCGCACCACCCGCGAGGCGCTCGCCGCCGATCTCGCGGAGACCCGGGAGCGCGGCCACTCGGTCGACCGCGAGGAGGCCGTCGCGGGCATCGTCGGCTTCGGCTTCGCGCTGCGCTGCGCGGTCCCCGCGCACGACGCGATCAGCTGCTCGGTGCCGGTGGTGCGGCTGACGCCGGAGCACGAGGAGCGCATCGTGACGGTGATGCGGGAGATCCGCTCGAAGATCGAGACGGCGGCCCACCGAGGGGCGCCGGGCGCCCCCGACTGGCGCTGAACCAGGGGCGAAAAAGCCCTCGATTACCCGGCGACTCCAGCACCAAACCATATGTGTCTCAGGTCACAAGGCCCCGCCTTCTGTGCGGGGCCTTCGGCTTGATACAAATTGGCCGCACCCGACGTCCCCGGTTCGGTCCCGTTCGCAAAGACGTCGTGCTCCCCAACTCCCCTGCCTTACCACCCCCTTGCCCAAAAACAGCGTTCCCACGTGTCCTCGGCAAGGGGCCGTCCTACAGGAACGCCCGTGTCCTCGCGCACCCCCCGGCCCGCTCTCATAGCCCTCTTCACGGCCGGGTACCTCGCCGCTTATCTCCTGCCCACGGTTGTCGGCCGTCTCGCCGACAGCCTGCGCCTGAACCCCACCCAGGCCGGTCTCATCGGCAGCGCGCTGCTGCTGAGCTCGGCCACCGCGGGCCTCGGCCTCGCGACCCGCGTCGAGCGGATCGGAGCGCGCCGCGCCGCCCGCTCCGGGCTCCTCCTCGCGGCCGTCGGCTACGGCACCGCGGCGCTCGCCTCCTCCGTCCCGCTGGTCGTCGCGGGTGCGATGATCGGCGGCTTCGGCTCGGGCACCGCGACCGCGGTCGCCGCCACCGGGATCGCCGCCCAGAAGGACCCGCACCGCGCCTCCACGCTCGGCCTGCTGTCCGTCTCGGCGCTCGCCGGCGCCCTCTATCTCACGATCCCCCGGGTCAGCACCGGGCACGGGCTGCCGTTCGCGGCGCTGGCCCTGACCGCGCTGTGCGTCTGGCCCGCGACCCACTTCCTGTCCGGCCCGGCGGGCCCGGACAACAGCGCGGCTCCCGCGCCCAAGTCACCGCTCCCCTACGCCCGTTCGGGGATGGTCCTGGCCGCGGTCATCGTCTGCTGGTCGATGGCGCAGAACTCCCTGTGGGGCGTGAGCAGCCGTATCGGCACCCAGCAGGCGGGCCTGTCCGAGGTCGCCGTCGGCTCGGTCTTCGCGCTCGGGCTCGGCGCCGGGCTGCTCGGGGTGCTGGCCGCGGGCGCGCTCGGCGCCCGGCTCGGCCGCGCGGTCCCGATCGGCGCGGGCACGGCGGCCATCGCCTGCTGCATCGCGCTGAGCGCCCGCGCCGACGGCCTTGGGTCCTTCGCGTTCGGCGAGATCGCCTGGAACACCCTGTACCCGGTGGTGCTCTCCTACCTGCTCGGCCTCGCCGCGTCCCTCGACCCGCGCGGCCGCTGGGCGGTGCTGGTCGGCTCGGCGTCCTCGCTGGGCACGGCCTGCGGGCCGCTCGTGGGCAGTTCGCTGTCGCAGTCGGCGGGCTTCCCCGCGATGGGCGCGGTCCTCGCCACGCTGCTGCTCCTGCTCGCGGTGCCGCTGACCGCGGTGGCCCTGCACACCGGCGGACGCCCGCTGTTCGCGGGTGCGGCCAGGCGGCGCAGCGGTGCCCCGGTGGGCGCGATCGTCCCGCCGTCGGGTCTGCTGGAGCAGCCGGTGGTCGAGATCTCCGTGTTCGAGGTGCCCGCGGCCGTGTGCGAGGCCGGACCGGAGCCGGTCCAGGGCGAGTTCACGACGGCGGGCCCCGCGCAGTCGGGTCAGTCCGTGGCGTCGGCGCCCTCGTCGAAGGCGTACGCCTCGACCTCGGCGAGGTAGCGCGCCCGCAGCGCCTCCTCCTCGGCGCTGCCGTCCAGGAAGGACGCCACGAACGAGTTGCGGGCCAGTTCCCGCAGCCGTTCGTGGTCCAGGGCGAGCGCCTCGCCGACCGCGTGGAAGTTGTCCCCGGCGTAGCCGCCGAAGTAGGCCGGGTCGTCGGAGTTGACCGTGCAGACGAGCCCGGCGTCCATCATCGCGACGAGCGGGTGGTCCTCCAGGACGTCGATGGTGCGCAGCCGCACGTTCGACATCGGGCACAGGGTCAGCGGGATCCGGTCGCGCACCAGGCGGGCCACCAGCTCGGGGTCCTCCAGGGAGCGCAGGCCGTGGTCGACGCGCTCGACGCCGAGCAGGTCCAGGGCCTCCCACACATAGCTCGGGTCGCCCTCCTCGCCCGCGTGCGCGACCTTGCGCAGGCCCAGCGCGCCCGCGGCCTCGTACACCTCGCGGAACTTCGACGCGGGGTTGCCGACCTCGGCGGAGTCGAGCCCGACGCCGACGATCCTGTCGAGGTACGGCTTCGCCTCGTTCAGCGTCTCCATCGCCGACTCGGCGGACTGGTCGCGCAGGAAGCAGAGGATGAGCTTGGTGGTGACGCCGTGCCGCTCCTGGCTGCGGGCGAGCGCCCGCGACAGGCCCTCCACGACGGTCCCCATCGCCACCCCGCGGGCCGAGTGCGCCTGCGGGTCGAAGAAGATCTCCGCGTGCCGCACGCCCTGCGCGGCGGCGCGGGCGAGATAGGCGTCGGCCAGCGCCTCGAAGTCGTCCTCGGTGATGAGCACGGCCATCAGCGCGTAGTACAGGTCGAGGAAGGACTGGAGGTCGGCGAAGAGGTACGCCTTGCGCAGGGTCTCGGTGTCCGGGTACGGCAGGGTGATGCCGTTGCGGGCGGCGAGCTCGAAGGCCAGCTCGGGTTCGAGGGTGCCTTCGATGTGCAGGTGGAGCTCGGCCTTGGGGATCAGGGCGTGCGACCCGAGGGGCGCGAGTGGTGCGTGGGACATCCCTTCATCGTACGGCGCCCAGGTCAGCGGCGTTTGGGGACGGTGACGCGGTCCAGGTCCCGGGCGACCGTCAGCTCCCCCGCGAACCCGGCGGCCCGCGCCTGCCGGGCGAACTCGTCCGGGTCGGTGTAGCGCTGGCTGAAGTGGGTGAGCACGAGGTGCCGCACGCCCGCGTCCCGGGCGACGGCGGCGGCCTGCCCTGCGGTCAGGTGGCCGTGGTCGGCGGCGAGCCGCGCGTCCTCGTCGAGGAAGGTCGACTCGATGACGAGCAGGTCGCAGCCCTCGGCGAGCGCGGTGACGCCGTCGCACATCCGGGTGTCCATCACGAACGCGACCCGCTGCCCGCGCCGCGTCTCGCTGACGTCGGCGAGCGTGACCCCGTTCAGCTCGCCCGCCTTCTGGAGGCGGCCGATGTCCGGCCCGGTGACGCCGTGCGCGGCGAGCCGCTCGGGCAGCATCCGCAGCCGGTCGGGCTCGACGAGGAGGTACCCGTACGACTCGACGGGGTGCGACAGGCGGCGGGCCTCCAGGCGGTAGCCGGGCGTCTCGGCGAGCACCGCGCTGTCGCCGCTCACCGGTTCCTCGGTGATCCCGACCGTCTCGCGGTACGCGGTCGAGTACCGCAGCCGGTCGAAGAACCGCTGGCCCGACTTCGGGTAGTGCGCGGTGACCGGGTGCGGGACCCGGTCGAGGTTGATCCGCTGGATGACACCGGCGAGGCCGAGGCTGTGGTCGCCGTGGAAGTGGGTGACGCAGATCCGGTTCAGGTCGTGCGCGGCGACGCCGGCACGCAGCATCTGCCGCTGCGTGCCCTCACCGGGGTCGAAGAGGATGCCCTCGCCGTCCCAGCGCAGCAGGTAGCCGTTGTGGTTGCGGTGCCTCGTGGGCACCTGGCTCGCGGTGCCGAGGACGACGAATTCCCGTACGGACATCAGGGGTCGGCCGTGCTTATCCGGGGGGCCACTGGAGGCCGCGGCCGCCGAGGACGTGGGCGTGCGCGTGGAAGACGGTCTGGCCGGCGCCGCTGCCCGTGTTGAACACGAGCCGGTAGCTCTCCAGCTTCTCCTCCTTGGCGACCTCGCCCGCCTCGCGCAGCACGTCGGCGGCGATAGCCGGTTCCGCCGCGGCCAGGGACGCGGCGTCGGGGTGGTGGACCCGCGGGATCACCAGGACGTGCGTGGGGGCTTGGGGGTTGATGTCCCGGAAGGCGACCGTGGTCTCCGTCTCGCGGACGAGCGTGGCGGGGACGTCTCCCGCGACGATCTTGCAGAACAGGCAGTCCGCCTGGGCTTCGCCGGGCATGTTCCGTCTCCTTCACGAGGGGGTCGCGGCCTGGCCGCATGGTATCGATCACAGGCGTGGAGGGCGTCACCGGTCTCACCCGCCCCCGGCCCGGTGGGGGCTGGCCGCGCAGTTCCCCGCGCCCCTGGGTAGTTCATTCGCCTGCGGCCCGGCGGCCGCTTCTCGCGCAGTTCCCCGCGCCCCTGAGATGCGCACTTCGTGCGCCATCTCATCACCAGAGGCGCGGCGAAGCCGCAGCCTCTGAAGGGGAGGCGGCGCGAAGCGCCTGCCTCAGGGGCGCGGGGAACTGCGCGACCAGCCACGACGGTGGTGCACCCTGAGACGCGGCCTCACCCGGCAGACGGGTCCGGCAATCGCGGTGCGGACCTGGCCGGGGTCTGGTCGAGCGCGGCCAGCGCAAGGCGGACGGCCTCGTCGAGTTGGGGGTCGCGGCCCGCCGCGACGTCATGCGGCGCGGCGACCACCTCGACGTCCGGGTCCACGCCGTAGTTCTCCAGCCCCCACCCGAACCCCTCCATCCAGGTCGCGTACTTCGGCTGCGTCACCAGCGTCCCGTCCACCAGCCGGTACCGGCTGTCGATCCCGATGACGCCGCCCCAGGTGCGTACCCCCACCACGGGCCCGATGCCGAGCGCCTTGATCGCCGCGTTGACGATGTCACCGTCCGACCCGGAGAACTCGTTGGCGACGGCGACGACGGGCCCCCGGGGCGCGTCCATCGGGTACGTGAAGGGGCGGCTGCCGCGCGGCACGTCCCAGCCGACGACCCGGCGCGCGAGCTTCTCCACGACGAGCTGGGAGGTGTGCCCGCCCCGGTTCTCCCGGACGTCGACGACCAGCCCCTCCCGGGCCACCTCCACGCTCAGGTCGCGATGGATCTGCGCCCAGCCGGGCGCCTGCATGTCGGGGACGTGGAGATAGCCGAGCCGCCCGCCGGAGAGCCGGTGGACGTAGGCCCGCCGGTCGGCGACCCAGGCGTGGTAGCGCAGCGGTTCCTCGTGCTCCAGCGGTACGACGACGACATGCCGGGCGTCACCGCCGCCGGCCGGCGAGACGGTCAGCTCGACCGGCTTGTCGGCGGTGCCGACGAGCAGCGGCCCGGGCCCGGTGACGGGGTCGACGGGCAGCCCGCCGACGGCGACGACGGCGTCCCCGGCGCGCACGGCGACCCCGGGCGCGGCGAGCGGGGACCGGGCGCGCGGGTCGGAGGTCTCCGAGGGCAGCACCCGGTCGACGCGCCAACTGCCGTCGTCGTGGCGGGAGATGTCGGCGCCGAGCAGCCCCTGGCGGCGCCGTGCCGAGCCGCCCCCGCCGCTCGGGACGACGTAGGCGTGCGAGGTGCCGAGTTCGCCCTGCACCTCCCACAGCAGGTCGACGAGGTCGTCGTGGGTGGCGACCCGGTCGAGGACGGGCCGGTAGCGGGCGAGGACACCGTCCCAGTCGACGCCGTTCATGTCGGCGCGCCAGAAGTTGTCCCGCATCAGGCGGCCGGTCTCCTCGTACATCTGGCGCCACTCGGCGGCCGGGTCCACGCGCTGGGAGATCCGGGCCAGGTCGACGGTGATGTTGGTGTCGCTGGAGTCGTCGTGCGCGGGCCGCCGGTCGCTGGGGACGACCTTGAGCACCTCGCCGGTCCACAGCAGGACCCGCTTGCCGTCGCCGGTGACCTCGAAGTGGTCGGCGTCGGAGCCGATCTCCTCGATGCGCTGCTGGACCAGGTCGTAGCGCTCCAGGCGGGTCCTGGGCTCGGCGTCGGCGAGGGCGGCCCGCGCGTCGCCGAGGACACCGCGGACCGGGAGCCGCAGCCACAGCACGCCGTCCTTGGCGGTGCGCAGCGTCGAGTAGCGGGCGGCCTCGACGGGGAACGGCACGATCCGGTCGACGAGCCCTTCGAGGTCGACGCGGGTGGCGGGCGCGCCCTCGCTCTCCGGGGTCTCGGAGCCGGGGCTGTCCGGCGCGTCGAAGGGGCGTCCGTGCCGCTGCGGTCCGAACGGCGACGGGGTGGTCGCCGCCAGCGTGATCAGATGCGGCCGCGAGCCGCCGACGAACGCGAGGTCGAAGGAGTGCTCGTCGTAGAGCGGGTCGAAGGAGCGCGCCGACAGGAACGCCAGGTGCTTGCCGTCGAGCGTGAACGCGGGCGCGTAGTCCCGGAACCGGAGCGGGGTCGCCTCGCTCACGGACAGGTCCGCGGCGTTGGCCAGTTTGAGCTGGCGCAGGTCGTGCGGGCCCGGGTGCGACCAGGCGAGCCAGGCCGAGTCGGGCGAGAAGGTGAGTCCGGTGGCGTGGCCGTCCTCGCTGCGGTCGACCTCGCGGACGTCGCCGCTGTCCCGCTCGACGAGGAGGACCCGGCCGTCGTGCGCGGCGACGGCGACCCGCCCGCCGTCGGGGGCGACGGTGAGCCCGAGGACCCGGCCGAGCCGGCCCGCGCCGAGGCGGCGCGGGGTGGCGCCGGGCGTGGTGCCGGTGGCGGGCGCGAACTCCAGGGCGTCGTCGCCCTCGGCGTCCGTCACCCACACCACGTGCTCCTCGCCGCCGGCCCGGAAGGTGTGCGGGAGCCGGGTCCGCACACCGGGCTCGGCGGCCAGCGCGCGGGCCGGGCCGGAGCGGTGGGTCACCCAGTGCACGGCGCCGCGCACCGCGACGGCGCTGCCGCGCCCGGTGTGGTCGGGCGAGGCGGCGCCGAACCAGCGGGTGGCGTCCACCGCGCGCGGCCGCCGCCCGGAGCGTGCTCCGCCGAGCCGGATGTCGAGCCGCCGGGGCGCCGCGTCGGCGGCGAGCAGGTCGTCGACGGCCCACAGTTCACCGGCGCTGGACCAGACGACCCGGGTGCCGTCGGTCGCGGCGTGCCGGGCGTAGAAACCGTCGACGGGGCTGTGGCGGCGCAGGTCGGTGCCGTCGGCCGCCGAGGAGTACAGGGCGCCGACGCCCTCGTGGTCGCTGAGGAAGGCGACCCGCTCGCCGACCCACATCGGGTACTCGATGTTGCCGTCGAGGTCGGCGTGGAGCCGGACGAACTCACCGGTGCCCTCCGTGCCCGCGCCCTCGGCGGACCGGCCGATCCACAGCTTGCCCGCGGTGCCGCCCCGGTACCGCTTCCACCAGGCGGCCTCCCGGCCCATCGACGCGGAGAGCAGGACCACCTGGGAGCCGGGCCCGTACGCGACTCCGCCGACGGGCCCGTAGGGCAGTGTCTCGGCGGGCCCGCCGTCGAGCGGCAGCGCCCGCGCCCAGCTGCGGCGCAGCGAGGCCTGTCCGTACGTACTGATGGCGAGGACCCGGCCGTCGGGCGTCCAGCCCCGTACGGACGTGGTCCAGCTGCCCCAGTACGTCAGTCGCTCGGCGGGTCCGCCGTCGGCCGGCGCGACCTGCACCTCGGGCGCGCCGTCGCGGCGCGAGGTCCAGGCGACGGTGGTGCCGTCGGGGGATGTGCGGGGGTGGCTGACCGGCACGTTGTCCGTGCTGATCCGCCAGGCGCGGCCGCCGTCGAGCGGCGCGGCCCACACATCGTCCTCGGCGGTGAAGACCACCGACTCGCCGTGCGGATGCGGGAATCGGAGATACGCGGAGGCGGCAGGGTTCGTCACCCGGCCAGCCTAATTTTGTCGTGCGTCCCGCGTCCGCGGTTTTGCGATCACCGGGCGTTCACCCGGCCTCGGCGTCCTGGGAGTCGGTGCAGGTCGGCTCGGGCGCCGGGACGGTGACGGTCTCGGTGATCGTGCGGGTCTCCCCGGGCTCGGGCTCGTCCGTCGGCTTCCAGGTGTCGGACGGCTCGGGCTTCCAGGTGTCCGACGGCTCCGGCTCCCACGAGTCCGAGGGTTCCGGCTCGTCCGACGGCTTCCAGGTGTCCGAATGCTCCGCGGGCGGCGTCGAGTCCGGGGCCGAGCAGTTCCCGAGCACATCGACTCGGAACCAGAGCTTCCCCTCGACCTTCGCCGTGAACGAGCCCCGCACACACTTGCCCGAGACCACCGCATACGCGTCCCCGGTCAGCGTGATCTGCTTGCCGTCCGTCGTCTTCCCGTGGCAGTCGACGTGCACGTCCTGCGACGTGGACCCGTTGCCCGAGGTGCGGTTGATGTACGCGGCGCTGCAACTGAGCCACCGCACATGGGCGTTCTGCCGGTTGAGCTCGGCTGTGCCCTGCTGGTCCGTGGTGGCGGCGACGGTCGACGGGTTGAGATCCTCGTCGGTCGGCTGGCACGCCACGGCCCCCAGTCCGGCGGCGACGACGACCGCGGCAGCCGCCGCGACGCGCCGCCCCCGCAACCGGAGCAAACGGTCACCGATACCCCTCAATGCCCCCATGTGCGGCAGGATGCCACCGCGGGTCGCCGGGCGGTAGAACAGTTGCGGCCAGGACCGCGGTCCTGGCCGCAACCGGGAACTCCTAGCTCCAGCGGCCGGTGCGTCCCAGCAGCAACGCGACCGCCGCGGTCCCGGCCGTCGAGGTCCGCAGCACGCTCCGCCCGAGCCGGCAGGTCCGCGCCCCGGCCTCGTCGAAGACCGCCAACTCCTCGGGGGAGACGCCTCCTTCGGGGCCGACGACGAGCACGATCTCCCCGGCCGCCGGGAGGTCGACGGTGGCGAGGGCGGCGCTCGGGTGCTCCCGGTCCTCGTGCAGCACGACCGCGAGATCGGCTCCGGCGAGCAGCGCGGCGACCTCCTTCGTGGACGCCGCTTCGGCGACCTCGGGGAACCGCACGCGGCGCGACTGCTTCCCGGCCTCGCGGGCGGTGGCCCGCCACTTGCCGAGCGCCTTGAGACCGCGCTCGCCGCGCCACTGGGTGATGCAGCGCGACGCCGCCCAGGGCACGATCGCGTCGACGCCGGTCTCGGTCATGGTCTCGACCGCGAGTTCGCCCCGGTCGCCCTTGGGGAGGGCCTGGACGACGGTGATACGGGGCCGCTCCTCGGGCTCGGTGCGCACCGGCCCGGCCTCGACGAGCAGCCGGTCCTTGCCCTCGCTGCCCGCGACGACGCCCTCGCACCACGCGCCGAGGCCGTCGGTGAGCACCACCGGCTCCCCGGCCCGCAGCCGCTTCACGGAGACGGCGTGCCGCCCCTCGGGGCCGTCGAGGACGTACGTACGGGCGTCGGGGACGGGCCCCTCGACCACGAACACCGGCGCCGTCACGCGGCACCCCGCTGCCCCAACGCGCCCTGCGCCTCGGCGAGTTCGGCGGCGAGCACCTCGACGAGCTGCCCGGCGGGCAGTTCCCGGGCGAGCCGGTGGCCCTGGCCCGCCCACAGCGCCATGGCCTGCGGGTCCCCGGCCTTGGCGGCGGCCTTGCGGATCGGCGACGTCATGTGGTGCACCTCGGGGTACGCGGCGGGCGCGTACGGGCCGTGCTCGCGCAGGAAGCGGTTGACGAGGCCGCGCGCGGGCCGCCCGGAGAACGCCCGGGTCAGCTCGGTACGGGTGAACAGCGGGTTCGTCATGGCCTGCTTGTGCAGATCGGGCGCCCCGGACTCGGGCGTGACCAGGAACGCGGTGCCGAGCTGCGCGAGATCGGCACCGGCCGCGAGCACGGCCGCGATCTGCGCGCCCCTCATGATCCCGCCGGCCGCGACGACGGGCATCCGCACCGCCTCGCGGACCTGGGCGATGAGCGCGAGCAGTCCGACCCCGCTGCCGTCGGTCTCGGCGCAGTCGCGGTGGGTGCCCTGGTGGCCGCCGGCCTCGATGCCCTGTACGCAGACGGCGTCGGCGCCGACGGCCTCCGCGGCCTTCGCCTCGGCCGCCGTCGTCACGGTGACCACGGTGAGGGTGCCGACCCGGCGCAGCGCGTCGATCACCTCGACGGTGGGGCAGCCGAAGGTGAAGGAGACCAGCGGCACCGGGTCGTCGACGAGGATGGCCAGCTTGGCGTCGTAGCCGTCGTCCCGCCCGCTGTCGGGGTCGCCGAGCGGCGTCTGGTACCAGGTGGCCTCGCCGGCGAGCTGGTTGCGGTACACCTCGACGGCGGCCGGGTCGGCGTACTCGGGCTGCGGCATGAACAGGTTGACGCCGAAGGGGCGCCCGGTGAGTCCCCGTACCTGCTGGATCTCCTGGTACATCCCGTCGGCGGTTTTGTACCCGGCGGCGAGAAACCCGAGCCCTCCCGCCTCGGACACGGCGGCCACCAACTCGGGCCGCGACGCACCGCCCGCCATGGGGGCCTGCACGATCGGGCAGTGACAGAGATCAGCCAGCGCGGAGGAGGACATACCGGCATCGTGCCACGTCCGCGCAGGACCACCGAATCGCAGCCCGAGCCCTGTATCGCAGGCCACGACAACGGCCCCGACAGGGGCGCGGGGAACTGCGCGACCAGCCACAGACCACCCGCACCCGGGCACCAACAGCCAGGGGCACCCCCCTAGGGCCTGTCTCCCAGATCCCTCCTGCCCCGCGACGCCTGGCACGCGCTCTCGCCGCACCGGGCACAAGGCCGAGTACGCCCAGTACGAGGCCTCGCACCCGGCACGCCGAGAGCACGCACCAGACGCCGCAGGGCCCGCCCTCCGGGCGGACGGAGGGATCTGGGAGACAGGCCCTAGCCGCGAAAAGGGGCCCGGGGGTACACCCCGAGCCCCTCCGATTCACCAGCTCACCGCCCGTTGAAGGCATCCTTCAGCCGCGAGAAGAGCCCCTGCTGACCGGGCTGAAACTGCCCGTTCACGCGCTCCTCACCCCGCAACGTGGCCAGCTCGCGCAGCAACCGCTCCTGCTCGGGATCGAGCTTCTGCGGCGTCATGACCTCGACGTGCACGATGAGGTCACCGCGCCCGCCCCCGCGCAGATGCGTGACACCGCGCCCGTGCAGCGGCACGGACTGCCCCGACTGCGTACCGGGCCGGATGTCGATCTCCTCCAGCCCGTCGAGCGTCTCCAGCGGCACCTTCGTACCGAGCGCCGCGGCGGTCATCGGAATGGTGACCGTGCAGTGCAGGTCGTCGCCGCGCCGCTGGAACACCGGGTGCGGCAGCTCGTGGATCTCGACGTAGAGGTCACCGGCGGGACCGCCACCGGGCCCGACCTCGCCCTCACCGGCGAGCTGGATCCGCGTGCCGTTGTCCACACCGGCCGGGATCTTCACCGTCAGCGTCCGCCGCGACCGGATCCGGCCGTCACCGGCGCACTCCGGGCACGGGGTCGGCACGACGGTGCCGAAGCCCTGGCACTGCGGGCACGGCCGCGAGGTCATGACCTGGCCGAGGAAGGACCGCGTCACCTGCGAGACCTCACCGCGGCCGCGGCACATGTCACAGGTCTGCGCGGAGGTCCCCGGCGCGGCGCCCTCACCGCTGCAGGTCGTGCACACCACAGCGGTGTCGACCTGGATGTCCTTGGTGGTGCCGAAGGCGGCCTCGTCCAGCTCGACCTCCAGCCGGATCATGGCGTCCTGGCCACGGCGCGTGCGGGACCGGGGCCCACGCTGCGACGCCGTACCGAAGAACGCGTCCATGATGTCCGAGAAGTTCCCGAACCCGCCGGCGCCGAAGCCTCCGGCACCGCCTCCGCCGGACTGCGACAGGGGGTCGCCCCCGAGGTCGTAGACCTGCTTCTTCTGCGGGTCGGAGAGCACCTCGTAGGCGGCGTTGATCTCCTTGAACCGCTCCTGGGTCTTCGGATCCGGATTCACGTCCGGGTGCAGCTCGCGGGCGAGCCTCCGAAAAGCCTTCTTGATCTCGTCCTGGGAAGCGTCGCGGCGCACGCCGAGTACGGCGTAGTAGTCCGTGGCCACTTACGACTCCGCCAGGATCTGTCCGACGTAACGTGCCACTGCGCGTACTGCTCCCATCGTTCCCGGGTAATCCATGCGGGTCGGTCCGACCACGCCGAGCTTGGCGACTGCCTCGCCGCCCGAACCGTAGCCCACCGACACCACGGACGTGGAGTTGAGTCCCTCATGGGCGTTCTCGTGACCGATGCGTACGGCCATGCCCGAATCGCCCACCTCACCAAGCAACTTGAGGAGCACGACCTGCTCCTCAAGGGCCTCCAGCACGGGCCGGATGGTGAGGGGAAAGTCATGTCCGAAGCGGGTGAGATTCGCGGTGCCGCCGATCATCAGCCGCTCCTCGGACTCCTCGACGAGCGTCTCCAGCAGAGTGGAGAGCACCGTCGCGACCGTACCGCGGTCCTCCGCTTCGAAGGCCTCCGGCAGATCCTGCACCAACTGCGGCACATCCGCGAAACGGCGGCTCGCGACCCGGCTGTTGAGCCGGGCCCGCAGGTCCGCGAGGGCCGTCTCGCCGAAGGGCGCCGGGCAGTCGATCATCCGCTGCTCGACCCGCCCGGTGTCCGTGATCAGTACGAGCATCAGACGCGCGGGCGCCAGCGACAGCAGCTCGACATGGCGCACCGTGGACCGGGTCAGGGACGGGTACTGGACGATCGCCACCTGCCGCGTCAGCTGCGCGAGCAGCCGCACGGTACGCCCGACGACGTCGTCCAGGTCGACGGCGCCCTCCAGAAAGTTCTGGACGGCCCGCCGCTCCGGCGCGGTCATCGGCTTCACGCTGGTCAGCTTGTCGACGAAGAGGCGGTACCCCTTGTCGGTGGGGATGCGCCCGGCACTGGTGTGCGGCTGGGCGATGTACCCCTCGTCCTCCAGGGCGGCCATGTCGTTGCGCACGGTCGCCGGGGAGACGCCGAGCCGGTGCCGCTCGGTGAGCGCCTTGGAGCCGACCGGCTCCTCGGTGCCCACGTAGTCCTGGACGATGGCGCGCAGCACTTCGAGCCTGCGTTCACTGAGCATCGGCGCACACCTCCAGCTTCGCCCTGAGTGATCTTCGGCGATCTTTCCTGTCTGGCACTCGCTACGGGTGAGTGCCAGGAGTCCCCGGCTCAGTGTACGGCCGACGGGTACGGGCCCGGCAAGGCCGCTAGCGTCGACGTATGGAAGGCCATGACGAAATCAGCGCAGCCCGGGCAGTCAGGACGGTCATCGACTGGAAGGCCGCGGGCTGGGAGGAGCTGGCGCCCCATGTGGGGCGGATCCGGCTGCCGGGCTGGGACGCCACGACCGGCCTCGTCGTCGGGTCCGGCGCCGCCCTGCTGATCGACACGGGATCCTCACTGCGTGAAGGGGCCCGGCTGCGCGCGGACGTCCGGCGGCTGCTCGGACCACACGCGCGGGTGACGCACATCGTGCTCACCCACCCGCACTTCGACCACGTGCTCGGCACGGCCGTCTTCGCGGGCGCCGGGACCTACGGGGCGGTGGGCGTCGAGACCGTCCTCGGGCGGGGCCGCGACGCCCTGTACGAGGACGCCGTGCGGCACGGGCTGCCCGCGGACGAGGCCGCCGAGGCGACCGACGTCCTGGTCGTCCCGCGGCACCGGGTCAGCGGTGAGTGGACGCTGGATCTGGGCGACGGCCTCCAGGTGCTGCTCGCGAACCTCGGCCCCGCCCACACCGCCCACGACCTGGTGGTCCTGGTGCCGGGAAACCCGGTGACCGTCTTCTGCGGCGACCTGGTCGAGGAGTCCGGCGAACCGCAGGCGGGCCCGGACGCGGCGCCGGGGCACTGGCCGGCGGCGCTCGACCGGCTGCTCGCGCTCGGCGGCGAGGACGCGCGGTACGTCCCCGGGCACGGTTCGGTGGTGAATGCGGCGTTCGTTCGCGCGCAACGCGCCACACTGGTGGCCCGTTCCGGCGTGTCGTGACGGAGACCGGCGCCTTCCTCATATCGTCGGCCGAATGCGCCAGTACTCACCTGACCTGACCCCTCCCTGGAAGCGGAACAAGCCGGTTCCGGAGGTCCCCGCCGAGCCCGATCTGGTCGTCGAGGAGGTCGGTACGGGCTTCTGCGGGGCGGTGGTCCGCGTCGAGAAGACGGCGCAGGGGCCGACGGTGACCCTGGAGGACCGCTTCGGCAAGCAGCGGGTCTTCCCGATGGAGCCGCGCGGGTTCCTGCTGGAGGGCAAGGTCGTCACGCTGGTCCGCCCGTCGGCGGCCTCGGGGCCCGCACGTCCGGTCCGTACGGCGTCCGGCTCGATGGCGGTTCCGGGCGCCCGTGCCCGGGTGGCGCGGGCCGGCCGGATCTACGTCGAGGGCAAGCACGACGCCGAGCTCATCGAGCGGGTGTGGGGCGACGACCTGCGCATCGAGGGCGTGGCGGTGGAGTTCCTGGAGGGCGTGGACGACCTCCCGGCGATCGTCGCCGACTTCGCCCCCGGCCCCGACGCGCGCCTCGGCGTCCTGGTCGACCACCTGGTCCCCGGCACCAAGGAGTGGAAGATCGCCCGGTCGGTGACGAGCGAGCACGCCCTGGTGGTGGGCCACCCGTACATCGACATCTGGGAGGCGGTGAAGCCGTCCTCGGTGGGCATCGACGCCTGGCCGCGGGTCCCCCACGGCCAGGACTGGAAAACGGGCGTCTGCCGAGCCCTGGGCTGGCGCGTGGCCAACACGGGCGAGGCCTGGCAGCACATCCTGTCCCGCGTCCACACCTACAAGGACCTGGAACCGGAACTCCTGGGCCGAGTCGAAGAACTCATCGACTTCGTCACGGGGTAAGAAGCGCCCCGCAGGGGCGCGGGGAACTGCGCGAGCAACCACGACGCACGCGCACTCGCACACGCGCAGAAGCCCCTACGGCGAGTGGGCGCCTCAATCGACCAGGTCCCTGACCACGGCATCGGCCAGCAACCGCCCCCGCAGCGTCAGAACAGCCCGCCCCTCGTCGAACGGCCCGCTCTCCAACAACCCGTCGGCGACAGCCTTCCGCGCGGCGGCAAGCCCGGCGGGCTTCAGCAACGACACCGGGCACCCGTCGAGCAGCCGCAGCTCCAGCAGAATCCGCTCGACCCGCCGGTCCTCGTCGCTCAGCACCTCCCGCCCGGCCCCCGGAGAGGACCCGGAGGCCAGCGCAGCGGCATACGCGCCGGGATGCTTGACGTTCCACCACCGCACCCCGCCCACGTGCGAGTGCGCGCCGGGCCCGGCGCCCCACCAGTCGGCCCCACGCCAGTACAGCTCGTTGTGCAGGCACCGCCCCGCCTCGGTGGTGGCCCAGTTCGACACCTCGTACCACTGGAACCCGGCGGCCGCGAAAGCCTCGTCGGCGATCAGGTACCGGTCCGCGTGCACGTCGTCGTCGGTCATCGGCACCTCGCCGCGCCGGATCCGCCGGGCGAGCTGGGTGCCCTCCTCGACGATCAGCGCGTACGCGGAGACGTGGTCGGGCCCGGCCCCGATGGCCGCGTCCAGCGAGGCCCGCCAGTCGTCGTCGGTCTCGCCCGGGGTGCCGTAGATCAGGTCGAGGTTGACGTGCTCGAACCCGGCGGCCCGCGCCTCCGCGACACACGCCTCGGGCCGCCCGGGGGTGTGCGTGCGGTCGAGGACCTTCAGGACGTGCTGCCGCGCGCTCTGCATCCCGAACGAGATCCGGTTGAACCCGCCGGCCCGCAGCTCGGCGAGGTAGGCCGGGTCGACCGACTCGGGGTTGGCCTCGGTGGTCACCTCGGCGTCGTCGGCGAGCCCGAACTCGTCGCGGATCGCGCCCAGCATCCGTACGAGGTCGGAGGCGGCGAGCAGCGTCGGCGTACCGCCCCCGACGAACACGGTCCGCACGGGCCGCGGGTCGTCGCCGAGGACCTTCCGGGCGAGCCGGACCTCCTCCACGACCAGGTCCGCGTAGTTGTCCCGGGAGGCGAGGACACCGCCGGTGCCGCGCAGCTCGGTCGCGGTGTACGTGTTGAAGTCGCAGTAGCCGCAGCGGGTGGCGCAGTACGGGACGTGCAGATAGAAACCGAGCGGCCGCGAGGCCGCGCCGGCCAGGGCGGAGGCGGGCAGCGAACCGTCGGCGGGGACGGGCTCGCCGTCGGGAAGTGCGGAAGGCATGACGTCCATTGTCCCGCACCGGCCGCGGCCCCGGTGCCGCCGGGCGCTACTCGGCCTGCAGCACCAGCAGAGCCAGGTCGTCGTCCGGCGGGGCGTCGGCGAAGGCGTGCACGAGGCGCCGGATGCGCTCGGCGAGCAAGGGCGCCGACAGGCCCGCGCACCCGGCGAGGGCCTGCGCGAGCCCGTCCCCGTCGTCGAACTGGAGGGCCCCGCGGCGCCGCTCGGTCACCCCGTCCGTGACGCAGAGGAGGGTGTCGCCGGCGGACAGCTCGAAGGTCTCGCTGGTGTAGTCGGGGTCGTCGACGACGCCGAGCAGCACCTGCGGCCCGGCGGCGGGGACGACCTCGCCGCCGGGCCGCATCAGGAGCGGCAGCGGATGCCCGGCGGAGGCGATGGTGCAGCTCATGCCGTCCGCGGTGGGTGTCAGTTCGCCGTAGAGCAGGGAGAGGAAGCGGGAGGTGGAGCCCTCCGGCGGCACCCCCTGTCCGCCGACGGCGGCGAGCGCGCGGGCGGCGGCGTCGGCGGCCTCGGTGGCGTCGTCGAGCAGCAGCCGGTTGAGCCGGTCGAGGACCTGGTGGACCGAGTACCCCTCGCGGGCGAGGAGCCGCAGCCAGGGCCGGGCGAGCCCGATCACGACGGCCGCCTCGGGCCCCTTGCCCTGGACGTCGCCGAGCGTGAAGCACCAGCGTCCGTCCCCGGCGGGGAAGACGTCGTAGAAGTCGCCGCCGGGGCCGCCCTGCTCCTTCGGTTCGTAGACGAGGGCGCTCTTGAGGCCGGGGATCTCGGCGATGGAGGTGGGCAGCAGGCCGCGCTGGAGGATCCGGCTGATGGTGGCCTGCCGGGTGAAGCGGCGGGCCGCGCTGACGGCGAGCGCGACCCGGCGGCTGAAGTCCTCGACGAGGCCGGTGACCTCGTCGGGGAAGGCGTGCAGTCCGCTCCGGCCGATGAGCAGGATGCCGAGGGTGCGGCCGCCCGCCGAGAGGCGGTAGGCGAGCGCGGCGCCCGCGTCGCCGGGGGTGGTCTCGAAGGGGCAGGGCACGGGCACGGCGGCGGTGCGGACGGAGTCGGGCAGCCGGGGCGGTTCCTTCTCCAGGACCCGGCGCAGATCCTCGATGCGGTTCTCGTGGGCGTGCCAGACGCGGGCGAGCCGGGGCGCGTGCAGGGGGTCGCCGCCGCGCGCGTCGTGGTCGGCGATGCCCGGCAGGCCGCGCCCCTCCTCGTCGTAGAGCCAGATCGCGCACCAGTCGGCGAGCCGCGGCACGAGGAGCTGTCCGACGAGCGCGGCGACCATGTCCTCGTCGAGCTGTCCGGCGAGCAGGTCGGAGGCCTCGGCGAGGAAGGAGAGCGCGCCGCGGTTGATCCAGTCGCGGTCCTGCGGGTCGCGGCGGGGCACGGGCGCGAGGATCTCGGCGGCGCGCAGCCCGCGCTGGAGGGCGCGCGCGGACGCCTCCTGGCCGCCCTGGGGCGCCGCACCCTGCTCTCCCGCCGCCTGCTGTTCGGGTGCGGTGGTTCCGGCGCCATCGGTGGGCAGGCGGGCCCACACGGTCTTGGTGCCCGCGCGGTAGGTGATCCCCCACGCCTCGGCGAGCCCGGCGACGAGCTGGACGCCGCGGCCGTACTCGGAGGTCTCGGGCGAGCGCGCCGGGCGGTCGGTGCGCACGGAGCGCGACGGGTGGTGGTCGGTGACCTCGATGACGAAGCCCGCCGGGGTGCCGTCCGGTGTGGCCGGTTCCATGCGGCACAACAGCTCGACGCTGGTGCCCGCGTGCACGACGGCGTTCGTGACGAGTTCGCTCAGGACGACGACCGCGTCGTCGATCAGCCGGTCACTGAGGGTGGCGGCCACGGGCAGGGCGAGTTCGGTCCAGTCGGCGAAGGCGGCGCGGACGAAACGGCGGGCGGCCGCGGGGGCCATCGGGTTCCCGGGCAGCGACGTCCGCACCACGACCGGTCCTGCGTCCGACCCGACGTTCGCCAGGTCGGGGCCACTGATGGTGGTCTCCCGCTGAAGTGGAATGGGCCCCACGGTTCGGCTCCTGAGCAGTTCGGGCATTTACGCCTCAGGCGACAGGAACAGAGTGACAGACTGACCATGGCCATAAGCGCCGAGTCACCGAAGTGGGCCGCTATGAGTGAGAACAGTGCTATGCGTGTGGACTCCAGCGGGCTCGAGAGCGACACGCTCCGCGCCTCCGACCTGCGTCCACTTCTGGCCGCCATCACCGCCGCCCGGGACGGGAATTTCGTCCACGTCCTGGAGCCCGGGGACGGACTGGTCGGCGAGCTGGGGGCGGTGTTCAACCAACTGGTCGACCGCAGCGTCCACTTCAGCACCGAGCTGACCCGCGTGCGCCGGGAGATAGTCCGGCACGGGCGGCTCGACGAGCGCATGGAGGCGAGCCCCGGGTACGGCGCGTGGGCGACCCGCGTCCACGACGTGAACACCGTCATCGGGGCGCTGGTGGCCCCGGCGGCCAATGCCACCCGGGTGCTGGACGCGGTGGCGGGCGGCGATCTGACGCAGCGCGTCGACCTGCACGACGGCACCCGGCAGTTACGCGGTGACCTGCGCAGCCTGGGCCGCGCGGTCAACAAGATGGTGGACCAGCTCTCCCTGTTCACCGGTGAGGTCACGCGGGTGGCGCGCGAGGTCGGCACCGAGGGCCGGCTCGGCGGCCGGGCCAAGGCCCAGGGCCTGTCGGGCAGTTGGCGCGACGTGACCGAGGCCGTGAACACGATGGCGTCGCGGCTGACGGCGCAGGTGCGGGACATCGCGCTGGTGACGACGGCAGTGGCCCGCGGCGACCTGACCCGTACGGTCACCATCGAGGCGACGGGCGAGCTGCTCGAACTGAAGCTGACCGTGAACACGATGGTCGACCAGCTCTCCGCGTTCGCCGACGAGGTCACGCGCGTGGCCCGCGAGGTCGGCACCGAGGGCCAGTTGGGCGGCCGCGCCCAGGTCCGAGGCGTCTCCGGCGTCTGGAAGGACCTCACCGACAACGTCAACTTCATGGCGTCGAA
>NZ_QLLY01000021.1 GCF_003259365.1 Streptomyces sp. PsTaAH-137 | reverse complement strand
AGCGTCCTCGCTGTGCGCCTGCCAGTCAGTGACCGGCAGGACTTTTTCAAAGGAACCTCGTCCCAGCCTGATGGCCGGAGACGGGGTATCAACATATCTGGCGTTGATTTTTGGCACGCTGTTGAGTTCTCAAGGAACGGACGCTTCCTTTGTACTCACCCTCTCGGGCTTTCCTCCGGGCGCTTCCCTTCGGTATTTCTTGTTTCCGACTCTATCAGACCGTTTCACCGGCCGATTTCCTCGGGGTCTTGCTTCGCTTTCCGGCCTTTCGGCTTTCCGGCGAGTCCGACTCTATCAGATCCTTTCGGGCCTGATTCCCAGTCAGCGGGCTTGTCTTCGCGGCTTGTTGGGCCGTTCCGACGTCCCAAACATTAGCGGATCCCGACGGCAGTTCCTAATCGAGGTGATCGGGACGTCCGCAACCCAATTTCGAATTGAATTCGGACACGCCGAAAGCAATCCCTTGGGGAGATCGTGCTGGTGTTTGTGTGCCGCTTCAGCGGCTGGAGGTGCTGTCGGAGAACCGTTACGGCTCCGCGGCAACCCGAAGAACTCTACGGATCCGGCGGACCCGTGTCAACCCCCGCCCGGGTCACCTCAGTCAAGGTCGTTGAGGCGGCCGCCGGCGTCCGGCTGGGCGTGCTCCACACGGCGCAGGAGGCGGGTCAGGACCTCGCCCAGGGCGGTGCGCTCCTTCGGGGAGAGGTCCTGGAGGAGGTCCTCCTCGAAGACGGTGGCCAGGCGCATCGCGGCGAGCCACTTCTCGCGGCCTTCCGCCGTCAGCTCCACGATGACGCGGACCCGGTTGTTCTCGTCCCGGTCCCGGGTGACCAGGCCCTCCTGGACCATGCGGTCGATGCGGTGGGTCATCGCGGCCGGAGTGAGGCCGAGCCGCTTCGCCAGGTCGCCGGGGCCCAGACGGTAGGGGGCGCCCGAGAGGACGAGGGCCTTGAGGACCTCCCACTCGGTGTTGCTGATGCCGATCTCGGAGGTCTGCCTGCCGTAGGCGACGTTCATCCGGCGGTTGAGTCTGCCCAGCGCCGAGACGATCTGCTCGACCTGGGGGTCGAGGTCCTGGAACTCCCGCTGGTACGCGGCGATCTGTTCTTCGATGGTCGGCTCGGCTGCCATGCGGCGAAGTATGGCACGGCGGCGGTTGGCGTTGAAGTCCTTCGAGATGTATTGTTTAGCTTCTAACTTTAGCTTCGAAGTCTTCAGGGTTGAGCGCTGGCCGGTCTCCCTGGGGGCTTCTTCGTTGTGTGAAAGGGCAGGTGAAAGTGACCAGGGCGATGGGCGCCGCGATGCGGCGTGTGCAGGTGGGTAGCGCGCTGAGTTCGTTCGGCGTGGGCTTCACGGTTCCGTTCCTCTACGTCTACGTGGCGGAAGTGCGGGATCTGGGTGCCGGTGCGGCGGGGATCGTGCTGGCCGCGTTCGCGATGGCGGCCCTGGTCGTCCTGCCCTTCACCGGCCGTGCCATCGACCGACGTGGGCCCATGCCCGTACTGCTCGTGGCGTCCGGAGTCGCGGCCGTCGGGGCGCTCGGGCTCGGGCTCGCGAGCACGGAGGCCGCGGCCATCGCGGCCGCCGCCGTCCTCGGCGCCGGTACCGCGGTGCTGCAGCCGGCGCTCGCCACCATGATCGTGTGGTGCTCGACGCCGGAGACGCGGACGCGGTCCTTCGCCATGCAGTTCTTCCTGCAGAACCTCGGGCTCGGCATCGGCGGGCTCATCGGCGGCCAGATCGTCGACGAGAGCCGGCCGGAGAGCTTCCTGCGGCTGTTCGCCATCGAGGCCGTGATGTTCCTCGTCCTCGCCGCCATCGTGCTCACCGTGCGGATGCCGCAGGCCGCCGCTCTCGGTGAGGCCGCGCCCAAGGGCGACTCCAAGGGCGGACTGCGGGCGCTGCTCGGCAACCGGGCCATGGTGCAGCTGTGCGGACTCGGGTTCGTGCTGTTCTTCGCCTGCTACGGGCAGTTCGAGTCGGGGCTCAGCGCGTACGGCGTCGAGGCCGCCGGGATCTCGGCGTCCACGCTCGGGATCGCGCTCGCCGCCAACACCGCGATGATCGTCGTCGCGCAGTTCGCCGTGCTGAAGTTCGTCGAGCGGCGCAAGCGCTCGCGCGTGATCGCCGGTGTCGGGCTCATCTGGGCCGTCGCGTGGATCGCCGCGGGCTACGCGGGGCTCGGGCACGCGAGCCAGGCCATGGCCACCGCCGCGTTCGTCTCCACGTACGCGCTCTTCGGGCTCGGTGAGGCGATGCTGTCGCCGACCGTGGCGCCGCTGGTCGCCGACCTCGCCCCCGCGGGCAGCGTCGGCTCGTACAACTCGGCCTTCGCGCTGGTGAAGCAGCTCGCGCTCGCGGTCGGGCCGGCCGTCGGCGGGCCCATGGGCGCCGCGCTGCACGGCCCGTACATCGTGACGTTCCTGCTGTTCTCGCTGGGCATCACCGTGCTCGCCCTGCGGCTGGGCAAGCGGCTCACCCCGCTGCAGGACCAGCCGTCGCTCGCCGGGACCCGTGTGGTCATGGTCAACAAGCCGGAACCGGCGGCGGCCGACGCCTGAGCGGGGCGGGCGCGTCAGCGGACCGCTGTCGTCAGCGTCGCCGTGAAGGGCAGCGTCACCGAGCCGTCCGGGGCCGCCAGGTCCGCGAAGCGCGCGGCGAAGACATGGCCCGCCGTGCGCAGGGCGTCCGGCTCGGCCAGCGCGCTCCACGGGAGCGCCGAGAAGTGGCCCGGCACGTAGTCGACGAGGGGCGGGAGCGTCACGTCGAGCGTGGTCGGGCGGGACTCCACCTCGCGGAAGCCCGTCCGGCGCAGGGCGGTCGTGAGGACGTCGCCGGTGACGGCGAAGGCGCGGGTGAAATCGGCCGCCGCCTGTTCGCCCGCGTGGTCGGCGAGGGTCTCCCGCTGGGCGAGGAAGTACGGGGAGCGGTCCAGGTGGCTCCAGGTCGTGGCGGCGAAACGGCCGCCCGGCGCGGTCACCCGGGCCGCTTCCGCGCACACGGCCGTCAGGTCCGGGAAGAACTGGGCGCCCTGCTGGCACAGGACCGCGTCGAACGTGCCGTCCGCGTGCGGCAGCCGGTCGGCCGGCGCCTCGGCGAACTCGATGTCGGGGTACAGGTGCGGCCGGTGCGCCACCGCCACCCGCAGCATCCCGGGGCTGACGTCGGTGCCGTGCACCCGGCCGGCCGGGCCGACCCGGGCCGCCGCGAGCCGGGCCGTGAACCCTGTACCGCAGGCCAGGTCGAGCACGGTGTCGCCGGGGCACAGTCCGGCGGCGTCCACGAGTGCGGTGACGAAGGGGGCCATCAGCGGGGCGACGTACTGCTCGTAGCGCTCGGGGGCGCTGCCGGTGGGGCGAAAACCTGAGACGGGTACGGAGACGGGTGCGGCATCTGCTGCGTCTGTCATAGGGAGCTGATAGCAGCCCGGGACCGCCTTGCCCAGGGTCCTCGCGGCAAGGCGTCCGTCCGGGGCTACGGTCTGTCCGGCAGCACGAATTCGCACCACACCGCCTTGCCGCCGCCCGGGGTGCGGCGCGAGCCCCAGTTCGAGGCGATGGTGGCGACGATGGCGATGCCGCGGCCCGTCTCGTCCGCCGGTTCCGCGCGGCGGCGGCGCGGGAGGTGGTCGTCGCCGTCGGTGACCTCGACGATCAGGCGGCGGTCGGTGCGGCGCAGCCGCAGGCGCATGGGCGGGATGCCGTGCTGGAGCGAGTTCGCCACGAGTTCGCTGGCCGCCAGGACGCCCAGGTCGTGCAGTTCGGGCGTGAAGCGCCAGCTGCTCAGGACGCCGGAGGCGAAGGCACGCGCGCGCGGGGCGGCCTCGATGCCGCCGAGGAGTTCGAGCGCGGCGTTGCGGAACAGTTCGCCGTCGGAGCCCTTGCGGGCCGGGTGCTGGAGGACCAGGACCGCGACGTCGTCGTCGTGGTCGGCGGTCACGCCCGCGGCGCGGATCAGCCGGTCGCAGATCACCTGCGGGGTGCCCGTCGCGCCGGCCAGCGCGTTCTCCAGCGCGGCCACGCCCTCGTCGATGTCCTCGTCCCTGCGTTCGACCAGGCCGTCGGTGTAGAGGACCGCGGTCGAGCCGGGGCCGAGCGGCACCGAGCCCGACGCGTGCAGCCAGCCGCCGGTGCCGAGCGGCGGGCCCGTCGGCTCGTCGCCGCGGTGGATCGTGCCGTTCTCGTCCCGTACGAGGATGGGGAGATGGCCCGCCGAGGCGTAGACGAGCCGGCCCTCGTTCGGGTCGTGGACGGCGTAGACGCAGGTGGCGATCTGCTGCGGGTCGATCTCCGTAGCCAGCCCGTCCAGCAGTTGCAGTACCTCGTGCGGCGGCAGGTCCAGACGCGCGTACGCACGGACCGCCGTGCGCAGCTGGCCCATCACCGCGGCCGCGCGGACGCCCCGGCCCATGACGTCGCCGATGACGAGCGCGGTGCGGCCGCCGCCGAGGGTGATGACGTCGTACCAGTCGCCGCCGACCGCGGCCTCGGTGCCGCCGGGCTGGTAGGTGGCGGCGATGCGCAGGTCGTCGGGCTCCTCCAGCTCCTGGGGCAGCAGGGAGCGCTGGAGGGTGACCGCGGTCTCGCGCTGGCGGCGCTCGCTGGTGCGCAGGCGCTCGGCCGCCTCCGCGTGGTCGGTGACGTCGGCGGCGAAGACCAGGACGCCGGGTCCCTCGGCCGTCTCCAGCGGGGTGCAGGTCACCGTGTACGAACGGCCGCCGGACGTCTTGCGGGACTTGACCGTACGGGGCTTGGCGCTGCGCAGCACCTGGTCGAGGAGCGGGAGCAGGCTCAGCTCATCGAGCTCGGGCAGGGCGTCGCGGGCCGGTTCGCCCGGCGGGCGGTCGCCGAAGGCGGCGACATAGGCGTCGTTGACATACGCGACGCGGTGCTCGGGCCCGTGCACCAGGGCGACGAGGCCCGGGATGCGGTCGAGGACGGCACGGACCGGCAGCCCGTCCACCCCCGCGCCGCCCGCGCCTTCGGGGTCCTCCGCGGGGGCCGGTCCGTCGTCGGGCAGGTGCTCGACGCGGGCGGGCGGCACCGCGCCGTCGCCTCGCTGGGGTACGCCGTGGTCGGCCCGCGCTGCGGCGCGGCGCTGCGTTCCGGGAAGTCGGGCGCTCCAGCGCGTGAAGTTCACTTGGGAAAAGCCTCGTGGGGTCGAGGGAGGGCACAGGGCCCGCCCATGGTCGTGGACCAGTCTGGCCGACCGTACTGACAAACGTCGGACGCCCGGTGTGCGTGCGGGAGTTCCGCGCTCCGGTCAGCAGGATGTCGACTGAGGGGGCAGCCGATGTCAGGGAGACCCTTGGGGGCCTCCGGAGGGAGGGGCGGCAGGATCCTCAGGGGGGAGGTCACCGGCAGCCAGTTCGAACTCGGCGCGTGGCCGTTCCAGCGAGCCGAGCGAGACGATCTCCCGCTTGAACAGGCCGGTCAGGGACCATTCGGTCAGGACGCGGGCCTTCCGGTTGGCGGTGGGCACCCTGCTGAGGTGATAAACGCGGTGCATGAACCAGGCAGGGTAGCCCTTCACCTTGCGTCCGTAGACGTGTGCGACACCTTTGTGCAGACCGAGTGAGGCGACCGAACCGGCGTACGCGTGCCGGTAGTCGGTCAGCGGTTCACCGCGCAGGGAGGCCGTGATGTTGTCGGCGAGCGCCTTGGCCTGGCGGACGGCGTGCTGGGCGTTGGGCGCGCACTCCTTGCCCGGCGCGGTGACGTCGGGGACCGCCGCGGCGTCGCCGGCTCCCCAGGCGTGCGGCGCGCCGTCGACGGCGAGGGCGGGGGTGCACCGGAGCCGGCCGCGGTCGGTCAGCGGCAGGTCGGTGGCGGCCAGCAGGGGGCTCGGTTTCACCCCGGCGGTCCACACGACCGTACGGGTGGGGAGGCGGGAGCCGTCGGAGAGGACCGCGACGCGGTTCTCGCAGGATTCCAGGCGGGTCTCCAGGCGTACGTCGATGTTCCGGCCGCGCAGTTCGCGGATCGTGTACTGCCCCATCTCCGGGCCGACCTCGGGCAGGATCCGGTCGCTGGCTTCGACCAGGATCCATTTCAGGTCCTCGGGTTTGACGTTGTGGTAGTGCTTCGCGGCGTACCTGGCCATGTCCTCCAGCTCGCCGAGCGCCTCCACGCCCGCGTAGCCGCCGCCCACGAAGACGAAGGTCAGGGCGGCGTCGCGGATCGCCGGGTCGCGGGTGGAGGAGGCGATGTCGAGCTGCTCGATGACGTGGTTGCGCAGCCCGACGGCCTCCTCGACCGTCTTGAAGCCGATGCCGTGGTCGGCGAGGCCGGGGACGGGCAGGGTGCGGGAGATCGAGCCGGGGGCCAGGACCAGTTCGTCGTAGCGGAGCGGGGCCGGTCCCGTGCCCTCCTCGTCGCTGGCGAGGGTGGTGTACATCGCGGTGCGCTTGGCGTGGTCGACGGAGACGACCTCGCCGACGATCACCCGGCAGTGGCCGAGGACCCGGCGCAGCGGGACGACCACATGGCGCGGCGAGATGGATCCGGCCGCGGCCTCCGGCAGGAAGGGCTGGTACGTCATGTACGGGTCGGGGGTGACGACGACGATCTCCACGGCGCCGCCGCGGAGATCGTGTTTGAGCCTTTTCTGGAGGCGCAGCGCGGTGTACATCCCGACATAACCGCCGCCGACGACCAGGATTCGGGTGGGTTCCGGTGATGGCGTCCTTGGCATCGTCACCGTCCCATGACGCATCGGACCCTTGATTTTGTCCACAGCCCCGGCAAATTGTGTGGCCGGAAGAGAGCGGCGGAACGCGCCCCCAACGGGGCGGCGCGCCCCCGGTGTTCCGGGCAGAACCGCAGGTCAGCGCGGGCCACAGGGGTGGGTGCGAGGGGTGCAATCGGGGCGGAATCGGCGCGTACTCCGTTCGGGGGGCGCTCCGTGCGGAACCTGCCCCTTCTGAATTGACTCCGGCTCAACTATGTTCGTGTGCTGTCGGGGTGTCGGGGGACGCACTGACGGGCCCGCTGGGTCGGGCCCGGAAATCACTGTCTGTTCCTCACGCTCCGGCGGACAATGGCGGGGAGTGTCTCCGGGGGGAGACGTCATTACCGGGGGAACACATATGCACATTCAGGACACTCATTGGACCTCTGCGTCAGCCGTCGCGCCGTCGGGCGTCTCGGGTGGGGCCAACGGACGGGCGGCGGGCGACAGTTCGCGCTCCACACCGCTGCGGGTGGATGCCCAGCGCAATCTGGAGCATGTGCTGCGCGCGGCCCGCGAGGTCTTCGGCGAGCTGGGGTACGGGGCACCCATGGAGGACGTGGCGCGGCGCGCCCGCGTCGGCGTGGGCACGGTCTACCGGCGCTTTCCCAGCAAGGACGTACTGGTGCGACGGATAGCCGAGGAGGAGACCTCCCGGCTGACCGACCAGGCACGCACGGCGCTCGGGCAGGAGGACGAGCCGTGGTCGGCGCTCTCGCGCTTCCTGCGGACCTCGGTCGCCTCCGGCGCGGGCCGGCTGCTTCCGCCGCAGGTGCTGCGGGTGGGCGTGGCCGACGAGCCTGCGCGGGACGCCGTACGGGGCGAGGCGCGGGTTCCCGAGCAGCGCAGCGGTCCCGACCTGCGGCTCGTGGAGCAGCGGGCGATGTCGGCCGACGAGGCCGCGCTCGCGCTGGGGCCCGACGACTCGGGGGCAGCCGCGCTGCTCGAGGTCGTGGGGCGGCTTGTGGACCGGGCCCGGGAGGCCGGTGAGCTGCGGGCCGATGTGACCGTGTCGGACGTGCTGCTCGTCATCGCGACGGCGGCGCCGTCGCTGCCGGACGCCGCGCAGCAGGCGGCGGCCTCGGCCCGGCTGCTCGACATCCTGCTCGAAGGGCTGCGGTCGCGGCCCGCGTAGCGGGTCCCTGACCACCAGCGCGGGACTGCCCGGACGGCGGCTTGGGCGACGGCCTGGGCGACGGCTTGGACGACGGCCTTGACCGCGGGCGATCGAAAAGGGTCGCTCGCGGTCAACTCGTGTGTGCGATCGGTCGGTTGTGTCGTTCCCGGCCGGGTGACGGCTGGTGCTCGCGTGCGGGAAATCTCCACGGATGAGTGGTTGCCGTGCAGAGGCCGTCGCCGCGCACTCCCCGTGTGGCACGCTTTCCCGGTGATCGGCCGTGAGTGGGCAGGCGGGGGCTTCCGCGATGAGCGTTGACGGGCAGGGCGAGCAGCGGCCCGACGGTGGGGGGACGGGCGCGGAGGACCTCACCGCGCAGCAGGTACCGAGCCAGGGCGGCCCCGACCGGAGCTCCGGCAGACCCGCCGCGGCTCCCGTGCCCGACGCCGACGTGTCCGTACCGGCCCAGCGCGAGGTCTCGGCCGCCGCCGACGGGGACCGGGCGCCGTCCGACGCCGATCTGATCGAGCGGATGCGCGCGGGGGACGACGGCGCGTACGAGGAGCTGTACCGCCGGCACTCCGCCGCCGTCCGCCGCTACGCCCGCACCTGCTGCCGCGACGGCCACACCGCGGACGACCTGACGGCCGAGGTCTTCGCCCGCATGCTCCAGGCCGTGCGCGGCGGCAGCGGGCCCGAGCACGCGGTGCGCGCCTATCTGCTGACCACCGTGCGGCGGGTCGCCGCGTCCTGGACGAAGTCGGCCAAGCGCGAGCAACTCGTCGACGACTTCGCCCTCTTCGCCGACCAGGCCGCCCGCTCGACCGAGGTCCGCGACGACGACACGCTCGAACTCGGCGCGGACGTACGGGCCATGCAGGAGGCCGAGCAGTCGATGGCCATGCAGGCCTTCCGCTCGCTGCCCGAGCGCTGGCAGGCCGTGCTGTGGCACACCGAGGTCGAGGACGAGTCGCCCAGCGATGTCGCCACCCTGTTCGGCCTCGACGCCAACGGCACGCGGGTGCTGGCCAAGCGCGCCCGCGAGGGCCTGAAGGAGGCCTACCTCCAGGCGCATGTCTCGGCCACGCTCACCGAGTCCGAGGAGTGCTCCCGGTACGCGGACCGGCTCGGCGCGTACGCGCGCGGCAGCCTGCGCACGCGGGCCGAGCGGGGCCTGCGCAAGCACCTGGAGGAGTGCGCCAAGTGCCGGCTCGCGGCCGGTCAGATCAAGGAAGTCGCCAGCGGCATCCCGGGGGTCGTGCCGGTCGCGGTCATCGGCTGGTTCGGCGCCGCCGGGTACGCGAAGGCGGCCGCCTTCATCGGCGGTGGCGCCGCGAGTGCGGCGGGCGCCGGTGCGGCCGCCGCCGCGAGCGGGAGCACATCGGGGGGCGGCGCGGCCGGTGCCGCCGCGTCGGAGGGGCTCGGCGCGCCCGCGAAGGCCGGGATCGCCGCCGGGGTGGTGGCGGCCGCGACCGCCGCCGCGCTGGCCATCGCGCTCACCGGCGCCGAGCCCAAGCAGGAGCCGGAGGCGCGGAAGGAGAAGCCGCCGGTCTCGCAGCCGATCACGCCGACGCCGCAGAAGCCGACGCCGAAGCCCACCCCGCCCGAGCCGAAGCCCACCCCGACGCCGACGCCCACTCCGACGCCCAAGCCCAAGCCGTCGGCGAAGCCGGCTCCTAAGCCCACGCCGGCCAGGCACACGCCGAAGCCGACCCCGAAGCCCACCCCGCCCAAGCCCAGGCCCACGCCCAAGCCGACGCCGACGCCGACTCCCCCGCCCGCCCCCGCCGTCTACCAGCTGAGCACGCTCGACTACGGCGTCACGGGCGACGGCAGCAAGCCGGAGATCCGGCTCGCCGAGAGCAGCTGGGTCTGGCAGCGCTACGGCATGTCGATCGACGGCACGAGGTACGCGCACGGCGTCTCGGTGCACTCCCGGTCCTCGGTCACCGTCGATCTGAACCGCACCTGCTCCGCGTACGACGCCGTGGTCGGTGTCGACGACATGACGCTGGGGCTGGGCGCCGTCCGGTTCTCCGTCTACGTCGACGGGGCGCGCGCCTGGCGGTCGAAGGTCGTCCGCGGGCACGATCCGGCGGTGCCGGTGCATGTGAACCTGAGCGGGCACAAGACGATCCGGCTCGTGGTGGAGCCGGAGGGGCCGGGCGGCGGGGTGGCGGTCGCCGACTGGGCGGAGTCGCGGTTCAGCTGCGGCTGACCGGGCGCGCGGGCACACGCCCTAGTCGGCCGTGGGGCCCGCCAGTTCGGCCACGAGCTGCTCCGGGGTGAGCGCCGTGCCCGCCGCGCGCTCGGCCTCGTACCGGGTGGCGCCAAGTTCGGCCCGCGCGCGGGTCTCCACGGCCGCGCACTCGTCGCGCTCGGGGAGCGGGCGGGGCCGGCCGTCGCGCAGGACGTCCGACGCCGCGAACAGCCGGACCGCGCGGGCCACGTCGTCGCGGCGCGCGTGGAGTTCGGCGCCGACGTCGACCAAACCCGCGACGACGGTCTCCGCGCAGCGTGCCGCGATCGCGTCGCGCAGGGTGTCGGTGAGGAGCGCGAGGCCGGGCACGGGCCCCGACTCGGCCGCCGTGATGCGGGAGTCGATCAGACCGAGCGACGCGTTGAACTGCGGGGGCGGGGTGCCGCCCTCGGCGACCGCGCGGGACGTGTCGCACAGCTCGCGCGCACGGTCCACCTTCCCCTCTGCCAGGGCGAGATGGGCGTGCAGCACCCCGATGAAGGCCGCGGTGTCCGCGATCCCGTACCGGTCCGCCTCCTCGCTCGCCGTGTCGAGCGCCTTGCGGGCCGCTTCCCGGTCGCCCTCGCGGTAGGCGATCTCGGCGATCCGCGCCAGCAGGAACGGCGTCTCCGCGTACGCCCCCACCTCGTGGGCGAGCCGGATCCCCTCCTCCAGCTCGACCTGCGCCTCCGGGTAGCGGCCGCGGCTCATGGCGACCTCGGCCGCCGCGCTGCACACCTGGGCGCGCATCCAGCGGTCGCCCACCCGGCGGCTGATCTCCCGCAGCTCGACGATGTCCTCGTCGACGCCCTCCATGCGGCCCGCCATGTCCACCACCGTGTGGGTACGGAACATCAGCGTGACGCCGATCTCCCAGTCCCCGCCGAAACGGCGGCAGTTCTCGACGGCGCGGTCCAGTGCCTCGCGCACATCGCTCACCCCGTCGAGGACGAACAGGGTGAACGGCCAGATGATCCCCGGGAACGAGGCGCCCTCGCGGCTCGGCGGCTCGAAGGCGGTCCGCACCCGCACCATGTACGCCCGGTCGGCCTCGCTCTTGATGACTTCCTGCGGGGTGGACTCGGTGACGAGGAAGAGGGCCAGCAGGCGCAGCTTCATCCGCGGCCAGTGGAGCGGGCTCCCGGGGTCGTCCGGCTCGGTGTCGTCGGGCAGCATGCGGCGGATGGCCTGGACCCAGCCGCCGCCCTCGGAGCGGTAGTTGCGCAGCCACCAGAACCAGCCGATGTGCAGCGCCAGGGCGATCGCGGCCTCCTCGTCGACGAGGCCGGGCGCGGTCGTCACCCGGGTCAGGGCCGCCCGGATGTTGTCCAGCTCCGTCTCCAGGCGCTGGATCCACGGAAGCTGCTCGCCGGAGCGGATCTTGGGATCGGCCTCTTCGACGAGCGCGCGTATGTACGCCAGATGCCGGCGCTCGGCGGCGAGGCGCAGCTCGGGGGTCTCGGCGGCGCGCTCGATGGCGTACTCGTGGATGGTCTCCAGCATGCGGTAGCGCATCCCGGGCAGCCCCTGGCCGCTCGGGGTCGCGATCAGCAGGGACTTGTCCACGAGGGAGCCGACGGTGTCGGCGCCGCCGGGCGCGGAGCAGACGGCCTCGGCGGCCTCCAGGGTCCAGCCGCCCGCGAAGACCGACAGCTCGGCGAGGGCGGCGCGCTCGCCGTCGTCGAGCAGGTCCCAGGACCAGTCGACGACGGCGCGCAGGGTCTGCTGGCGGGGCAGAACGGTGCGGCTGCCGCTGGTCAGCAGGCGGAACCGGTCGTCGAGGCGGTCGGCGATCTGGCGCGGGGTGAGCATCCGCAGCCGGGCCGCGGCCAGCTCGATGGCGAGCGGGAGGCCGTCCAGGCGGCGGCAGATCTCGGCGACGGCCTCGGCGTCCCGCGCGGGGTCGAAACCGGGGCGGACCGCTGCGGCCCGCTCGGCGAACAGGCGGTGGGCGGGGTGCGGGGGCAGCGGCTCGACCGGGCGCACCGACTCCCCCGGCACGCCCAGGGGTTCCCGGCTGGTGGCGAGGATCGTGAGCCCCGGGCAGTGCGTCAGGAGGGTCTCGGCGAGCTCCGCCGCCGCGTCGATCACATGCTCGCAGTTGTCAAGGATCAAGAGCTCGCTGCGGTGGGCGCAGTGCTCGATGAGGAGCCGGGTCGGATCGTCGTGCAGGACGGCCCGCTCGGCCGTCATCAGGACCGTCTCCCGCAGGCCCAGCGCGCTGACGACCGCGCCCGGCACCGCCTTCGGGTCGTCGAGCGGCGCCAGCTCGACCAGCCAGGCCCGGGGCTCGGGGGCGGCTGCCTCCTCGGCCAGGCGGGTCTTGCCGGAGCCGCCCGGGCCCGTGAGCGTGACCAGGCGTGCTCCTCGCAATTCGGAACGGATCGCGTCGAGTTCGGGTTCCCGCCCGACGAAGGAATTCAGCCGGGGGCGGAGGTTGCCGGTGCGGTCCGGGGGGCGTGGGGCCGGTGGTTCGGGTGTGGCGGGCGGGGCCGGTTCCGTCAGCAATTCGGTGTGCAGTGCGACCAGTTCGGGGCCCGGGTCGGCGCCCAGGCCGTCCGCCAGGGTGCGGCGGGCCGTCTCGTACGCGGCCAGCGCGTCCGCCCGCCGGCCCGTCGCGCGCAGGGCCCGGACGAGCAGCGCGTGCAGCGGCTCGTCGTAGGGCTGCGCCGCGGTGAGTTCCCGCAGTTCCGGTACGAGGTCGGGGGCGCGGCCCAGGTCCAGGTCGGCCTGCACGCGCGCGCGGGTGGTCTCCAGGCGCTGGGCCTCGGGGCGGGTGGCCGCGGTGTGGCCGGGCAGGTCGGCCAGGGCCGGGCCGTGCCACAGGGCGAGGGCCTCGCGCAGGGTGCGGGCGGCGGTCGCGGGGTCGTGGGCGGCGAGCGCCGCGGTGCCTTCTCTGGCCAGGCGTTCGAAGACGTACAGGTCGATGTCGTCGCGGGTCGCGGTGAGGCGGTAGCCGCCCGGTTCCGAGGTGACGGCGTCCTTGCCGAGGGCGCGGCGCAGGCGGCCCACCAGGGCCTGGAGGGCGGCCGGGGCGTCGGCGGGCGGGGTGTCCTCCCAGACGTCGTCGATGAGGGTGTCGACGGGGGCCGGGCGCGGGGTGTGCAGGGCCAGGGAGGTGAGGAGGGCGCGGAGGCGCGGGCCGCCTACGGGGACGGGGGTGCCGTCGGTGTCGTAGGCCTTCGTGGTTCCCAGGATTGTGTACCGCACCGGGTCATTGTCGCTGCGGTGGGGGGATGGGGGCTCGGGGTTTGTGGGGGTCGGCGTGGCTCGGGGGGCCGTCGCCGGGTGGGCGGGGTCGCGGCTGGTGGGCGGGGCCGTCGGCTGGGGCCCTATGAGCGCTCGCCCCGCGCTGGGGGCCGCCTTGCCCACCCTGCCGCCCATGGCGGCAGATTGCCCAAGGCGGGGGCGGCGCGGGGAGGCAGATTACCCAAGTCGGGGGCGGATCAGCGTGGGCCCGCCCCAAGGGCTCGTTCCGGGACCACGCTGCCCGTCGGGACCGCACGCGCGCGTGCCGGGGTGCCGGTCCAGCACGTGCCCCGGCGGGACATCAGGCGGCGGAGCCAGAGTTCCAGGCCGACCAGGTCGGCGAGGCCGTCCAGGGGGAGGGGTTCGCCGTCGGCCGCCGCGCGCAGCGCCGTGCGGACCGTGCGGGCCTCGATCAGGCCGGTCTGGGCCAGCAGCGGGGTGTCGAAGAGGGCGATGAGGTGGTCGGCGGAGACGCGCAGGCCGGTGCGGGCGGCGGCCGCCGCCGTGGCGTGCGAGGGGGCGCCCCAGCCGGCCGGCAGTTCGTGGACGCCCGCGCCTTCGAGCACGGTGCGCAGGATCACCGCGCGGGCTCCGGGCTGGACGCGCAGGGCTTCGGGGAGGGCCTGGCAGGCGCGGACCACCTCGTTGTCGAGGAAGGGCGCGTGCAGGCGCTGGGAGCGGACCTCCGCGGCCTGCTCCAGGATGCGCAGGTCGGCCGCGTGCCGGGCGAGGGCGGCGCGGGCCCGGAACGCGCCGGGCCGCTGCCCCGGGCTCATCCCGGGCCGGACCCTGCCCTCTTGCAGGCGAACCGATACTTCGGCGAGTGCCTCGCCGGTCAGCCAGCGGGCGGCGGGCCCGGGTCTGGCCCACGCGAGCGCGGCGAGCGAGGCACCGACGGCGCCGCCCGGTTCGTCGAAGCTGCGTTGCAGCAGACGGTCGGACAGGTGGTCGAGGCCGGTCTTGTAGGGCGTGCGGGCGAGTTTTCTGGCCGCTCCGTAGACGCGTGCCGGAACGCGCAGCGAGCCGCCCTCGGCCTTGGTGAGCGCGGCCACGGGACGCACCATGTGGCGGCGCCTGCGGTCCATCAGGAGGTCGGCGAGCCGGGCCGGGTGGGCGTCCAGGACCTGGCGTGCCCCGTAGCCGGTGAAGTGGTCGGCGCTGCCGGAGGCGAGGCGCGCGCGGTGCCGGGAGGCGGAGACGAGGATGCCGCTGGGCTCGTCGGTGAGCGGGCCCTCCAGGTCCGCGTACGGCAGTGTCTCCTCGCCGCCGGTCACCACCACGTGGTGCAGGCGGGGGTTGGACGCGATCGCTCCCGCCCGTTCGAGTTCGGCCTCGCGGTGGATCGTCGTGGTCGACAGGTCGTTGAAGGTGACCGCGAGGAGGCGCTCGCCCGCGCCCGTGCCGTGGCCGAGGACGGTGCCGGGCATCCCGGGCAGGCCCGCCGCGAGCAGCGCGAGGGTGCCGGACGCCGGGCCGCCGGAGAGGTCGGCGCCGATGCCGGGCACCGGCATGCCGCGGGCGGCGCGGCGCTCGGCGGGCCCCATGCCGGGCACGGGTCCGGGGTCCCGGTCGGTGCCGGGGATGTGCCGGGGCGCGGCGAGCCGGGCCCGTACGGCGTCGACCAGGGCTTCCCTGACGGCGTCCACGGCGCTGTCGGGGTCGGCGGGCGCCGCGGCCACCGCGAGGGACGCCACGGGCTCGTACCCGGCGATCTCGCGTGCGCCCGCGCGCAGGATCAGCGCGTGCCCCGGCGGGATGCGGCGCACGCCCTGGTACGGCGTCGAGTCGTGCAGCGCCTCCGGGACGTCGGGGGCGGCGAGCAGCGCGGCCAGGTGCCCCACGTCCAGGTGGGCCTCGATGAGGTCGGCGAGCGGGAGCGCGGCGGTGGCGTAGGCGGTGCCGCCCGCCCAGGGCGTGTAGAAGACCGGGCGGGCGCCGGCGAGGTCGCCGGCGACCATGACGCGGCGGCCGACCTGGACCACCGCGGTGTAGCTGCCGGGCCAGGCCGTCAGGTGGCGCAGGGCGCCGCCCCGCGCGGCGAAGAGGCCCACCTTCAGTTGTTGGTCGGTGGCGCCGCACACGCCGAGCACCGCGATCCTCGTCCGCTCGTCGGCCTGCACGATGCGCACCTCGTCGGGGCGCCAGTCACCGACCGCCCACAGCGGATCCGGGTCGCCCCACAGGAGTTGCGAGCCCACCGGGTGGACCGTTTCGCCGTCCGTGCCCGTGGCTCCCGCGGAGTCGAAGGCAACGGCTCCAGGGGCGGTGCTGCTCCACCCCACCAACCACCGCATCGCCGCCTCCACAAGCTGTGGACAACCAAGAGGTCCCCATGCTGCCACGAAGGAGGCGCCCAGGAGGGGCCAAGTTAAGGGGCAAGTAGTGAGCGGGAGATGGCGTACGCTCCCCCCAATGCGCCCTGTTTGAGCCGTGGTTGAACCGTGGCACCACCCGGTCCGCACAGGACGGCAGGGGCAACTTTCGGCCAAATCGGCCCGGGATGGCCGGAGGTGGACACCCCGCTTCGGCCACAGCGCGCAACTCAGAGTGCAACGCACAGTCCGGGAGGCGCACACCGCCTCCCGGACCGGTCCGCCGCCCGCGGGGATGTAGGCGGCGGTGTCCCCCAGCCCGCTGGATCCAGTACAGCGGGCCGACCCACGCAGGTTCCATGGAAGCCCCGCGCGGGTGTCCGAGTAAGAGCGCACGCACAGGCGCACGGCACCACGCACGGAGCACACGGTCACACGGCGTGGCCTGCGCCGTCCGTGAGCACGGACAACAATCCCGCCATCCGGAACAGCGGCCCTTAACGCTTGGGATTCGGCGAACTACGCTGGGTGTACGAATGCCGCGCGGTTATGCCACACCGAAGTGGTCAGTATCAGTCTGGGTGACGCCTGACGCGGCAGCCGTCTGTGTCGAGGGGTGGCGCATGTCCAGGGAGCAACGCGGGCCGAACGAGAAATTAGGCGCCGTTCTCGCCCTCGCGGGGATCAGCAACGCAGGACTCGCGCGGCGCGTGAACGACCTCGGGAGCCAGCGCGGTCTGACGCTTCGCTACGACAAGACGTCGGTGGCGCGCTGGGTGTCGAAGGGCATGGTGCCGCAGGGCGCGGCCCCGCACCTGATCGCGGCCGCCATCGGGCAGAAACTGGGCCGTCCCGTGCCCCTGCACGAGATCGGCCTCGCCGACGCCGACCCCGCGCCCGAAGTGGGCCTGGCCTTCCCGCGCGACGTGCGCGCGGCGGTGAAGTCGGCGACCGAGCTGTACCGCCTCGACCTCGCCGGGCGGCGGGCCGGCAGCGGTGGGATCTGGCAGTCGCTGGCCGGATCGTTCGCAGTGAGCGCTTACGCGACCCCCGCCTCCCGGTGGCTGATAACACCGGCCGACTCGTCGGTCGCGCGTGAGCCGCACGTGGCCGCCGGGGCGGAGAGCGTCGAGGAGGGCTCGAAGGTCCAGAAGGTCGGCCACAGCGACGTACAGAAATTGCGTGAGGCCGCGGAGGACGCGCGTCGCTGGGACTCCAAGTACGGCGGCGGCGACTGGCGTTCGTCGATGGTCCCGGAGTGTCTGCGGGTCGAGGCGGCGCCGCTGCTGCTCGGCTCGTACTCGGACGAGGTGGGGCGCTCGCTGTTCGGGGCGGCGGCCGAGCTGACCCGGCTCGCCGGCTGGATGGCGTTCGACACCGGGCAGCAGGAGGCGGCCCAGCGGTACTACATCCAGGCGCTGCGGCTCGCGCGGGCCGCCGCCGACGTGCCGCTCGGTGGCTATGTCCTCGCCTCCATGTCGCTCCAGGCCACCTACCGGGGGTTCGGGGACGAGGGCGTGGACCTGGCGCAGGCCGCCCTGGAGCGCAATCGCGGACTCTCCACCGCGCGGACCATGAGCTTCTTCCGGCTCGTCGAGGCACGCGCGCACGCGCGCGCCGGGGACGCGCAGGCGGCCGGCGCCGCGCTGCGGGCCGCCGAGGGCTGGCTGGAGCGGGCCCGCGAGGGCGACAGCGATCCCTCGTGGCTGGGCTTCTACTCGTACGACCGGTTCGCCGCGGACGCCGCCGAGTGCTACCGCGACCTGAAGGCGCCCCGGCAGGTACGCAGATTCACGGAGCAGGCGCTCTCGCGTCCGACGGAGGAGTTCGTACGCTCGCACGGGCTGCGGCTCGTGGTGTCGGCCGTCGCGGAGCTGGAGTCCGGGAATCTCGACGCGGCCTGCGAGCAGGGCACCCGCGCGCTGGAGGTGGCCGGACGGATCTCCTCGGCCCGCACCACCGAGTACGTACGGGATCTGCTGCACCGCCTGGAGCCCTACGGGGACGAGCCCAGGGTTGCCGAACTGCGTGAGCGGGCACGCCCCTTGCTGGTCGCACCCGCGTAGCGGCCGGCCGGAGCCGGGAGCGGGCCTCGGGCCGCGTTGTCAGTGGCGTCGGGCAAGATGCCCGTAGTGGAGGTGAGGCCTGGTGGGGACGGTCGCGTATGACGGGGACGTGGTGGTGGTCGGCGGCGGGATCGTCGGCCTTTCCACTGCCTATGCCGTGTCCCGGATCGCGCCCGGGACACGGGTCGTCGTCCTGGAGAAGGAGCTGGGCCCGGCCCGCCACCAGACGGGGCGCAACAGCGGGGTGATCCACAGCGGGATCTACTACCGCCCCGGCTCGCTCAAGGCCGAGTACGCGGTGCGCGGCGCCGCCGAGATGGTCAAGTTCTGCGCCGAGTACGGGATCGCGCACGAGGTCACCGGAAAGCTGATCGTCGCCACCGGCCGCGCCGAGCTCCCCCGCCTGCACGCCCTGGTCCAGCGCGGCAGGGAGAACGGGATTCCGGTGCGCGAGCTGGGCCCCGCCCAGATACAGGAGTACGAGCCCGAGGTGCGCGGCCTCGCCGCCATCCACGTCGGCACCACCGGCATCGCCGACTACCGCGCGGTCGCCGAGCGGCTCGCCGAGGCCTCCGGCGCCGACATCCGCTACGGCGCGGAGGTGCGGCGGATCGACCGGCGCCCCGACCGCGGCGTCGCGGTGCTCACCGGCACCGGGGACGTCGTGCGCGGCCGCGTCCTGGTGAACTGCGCGGGGCTCCAGTGCGACCGGGTCGCCCGCCTCGCCGGGGACGACCCGCAGATGCGGATCGTGCCGTTCCGGGGCGAGTACTTCGAGCTGGCCCGGCCCGAGCTGGTGCACGGCCTCGTCTATCCCGTGCCGGACCCGGCGTTCCCGTTCCTCGGCGTGCACCTGACCCGGGGCATCGACGGCGGCGTCCACGTCGGGCCGAACGCCGTGCCCGCGCTGGCCCGCGAGGGCTACGGCTGGGGCGTCGTCCGCCCCGGAGAGCTCGCGGAGACGCTGGCCTGGCCCGGGTCGTGGCACATCGCCCGGCGCCACTGGAAGTACGGGGCCGGGGAGCTGCGGCGCTCGGCGTCCCGGTCCGCGTTCGCCGCCGCCGTACGCCGGCTCGTCCCGGCGGTCCGGGCGGAGGACCTCACGCCCGCCCCGGCCGGGGTGCGTGCCCAAGCGGTCCTGCGCGACGGCACGCTCGTCGACGACTTCCTGATCCGCGAGGGCGCCCGCACGGTCCATGTGCTGAACGCTCCGTCGCCCGCCGCCACCGCCTCGCTCCCCATCGGCAGAGAGGTGGCCCGGCGGGCCCTGGACGCGCTCGCCGCGGCGTGACCGGCCTGCCCCGGGAGCGGCGGCGATCCGCGCCGCCGGAGCAGGCCGCGTAAAATCTCCCCACTGTGTCTGAGTCTTTTGAGCACCCCACGTCCGAGCCGCCCGCGCGCCCGAACGAGCCCCGGTTCCCCGACGGCCCGAAGCCCGATCCGGCCGGCTCGCACCACGAGCACCGCATCCGCAGCTTCCAGCCGCGCCGCGGCCGGGTCACCACCGCGCAGGGCGACGCGCTGCAGCGGCTGTGGCCCCAGTGGGGCCTGGATGTCGACGGACAGCGGGTGCTCGACCTGCCAGCGCTCTTCAAGCAGGAGGGCGCCGGCGGGGTCGAGCGGATCGTCCTGGAGATCGGCTTCGGCATGGGCGAGGCCACCGCGCGGATGGCGGCCCAGGACCCGGCCACTGGCATCCTCGCCGTGGACGTGCACACCCCCGGCCAGGGCAATCTGCTCAACCTGGCGGACAAGAACGGCCTCTCGAACGTCCGGGTGGCCAACGGCGACGCGATCATCCTGCTGCGCTCGATGCTCCCCGCCGCGAGCCTCGACGGGGTGCGCGTCTACTTCCCCGACCCCTGGCCGAAGAAGCGCCACGTCAAACGGCGGCTGATCCAGCCCGAGTTCCTCTCCCTCGTCGCGGGCCCGATGAAGCCCGGCGCGATCCTGCACTGCGCGACGGACTGGGAGGACTACGCCGAGCAGATGCTCGACGTGCTCAGCGCCCACCCCGACTTCGAGAACACGGCGGCGGACGGCGGCTACGCCCCGCGTCCCGACTTCCGCCCGCTGACCCGGTTCGAGGGCAAGGGCCTCGACAAGAGCCACGTGGTGCACGACCTGCTGTTCCGGCGGAAGTGACAGCCTGTCTCAGGACCCCGTCGCGCGGACGGACATCCCTCGTTAGGGTCAACCTGTGGATCCGTATCCCGGCTGCCCGCCCCACCAGGACCACGCCCTCGGCACAGCCCCGGGCGGCGCGGTCCGGCACCCGCGCTGGTGGGAGCGGAGAGGCGTCCGGGCCACGGCACTGGCCACGCTGCTCGCGGTGTCCGGAGTGGTCATCGCGGCGCTCGTCCGGGAGCAGACCGGCACCCAGGGGTTCCTCGTCGGGCTCGGCCTCGCCGTCGTCCCCGTCCCGCTGCTGACCGCCGCGTTCCGCTGGCTGGACCGCGTACGGCCGGGCCCCTGGCGGAACATGGTCTTCGCGTTCGCGTGGGGCGCCTGCGCCGCGGCGCTGATAGCCATCGTCGCGAACAGCTTCGCGACGCGCTGGATAGAGACCGCCACCGCCGACCCGACCGGCGCCGACACCCTCGGCGCCACCGTCATCGCCCCGATCGTCGAGGAGTCCGCGAAGGCCGCGGCCGTGCTGCTGGTCTTCCTCTTCCGCAGACGGGACTTCGACTCCGTCGTCGACGGCATCGTGATCGCCGGGATCACCGCGACCGGCTTCGCGTTCACCGAGAACATCCTGTACCTCGGGAACGCCTTCGGGACCGACCAGTTGGCGGGCACCGGTCCCGGCCTCAGCTCGGTCACCGCCGCCACCTTCTTCGTGCGCGTCGTGATGTCCCCGTTCGCGCACCCGCTCTTCACCGTGCTCACCGGCATCGGCTTCGGCATCGCGGCGGTCACCGCGCGCGACCGCGGCCGGATCCGCCGCTTCCTGCTGCCGCTCGCGGGTCTGCTCGCCGCGATGGGCATGCACGCCTTCTGGAACGGCTCGTCGTCGCTCGGCGAGTACGGCTTCTTCGCCGTCTACGCGGCCTTCATGGTGCCCGTGTTCGGCCTCATCACCTGGCTCGCGGTGTACGTGCGCCAGCGCGAACTGCGCACCGTGCGCGAGGAGCTGCCCGCGTATGTGGCGGCGGGCTGGGTCACCGTGCCCGAACCGTTCGCGCTCGGCTCGCTGAAGGCGCGGCGCCTGGCCCGGGAGTTCGCCGCGCACTACGGCGGCAGGCAGGCCGCGGAGTCCGTGGCCGCGTACGAGGCGTACGCGACGTCGCTGGCCCTGCTGCGGCGCCGGGGGCGCAGGGGCCGGGCCGGCGCCGACTTCGTCGTACGGGAACGGGAACTGCTGGAGGCGCTGTGGGAGCGGCGTGCCACCGCACGGCCCGCTCTCGCGTACGGCTCACGGGCGGCGGCCCCGGTCCCGGTCTGGCGCCCGCCGGTGTACGCGGTACCGCCGATGCCGACCGGCGGCCCCGCGTACAACCCGTACCAGTACTAGAGGCTCAGGCGGACGCCTCGGTCAGCCGGGCCAGCTCGGCCTCGGTCAGCTCCAGCTCGGCGACGGCCATCAGCGCGGGCAGCTGCGCGGCGGTGCGCGCGGAGGCGATCGGCGCCGTGACGGTGGGCCGGGAGGCGAGCCAGGCGAGGGCGACGGTGGCGACCTCGGCGCCGTGCGCCTGCGCGACCTCGTCGAGCGCGGTGAGGACCCTCTGCCCGCGCTCGGTCTCCAGGTACCCGCCGGCCTTGTCGGCGCGGACGCTGTCGACGCTCACGCCCGGCCGGTACTTGCCGGTCAGGAAGCCGGAGGCCAGCGACCAGTACGGGGCGGCGCCGAGGCCCGCGCGCGAGGCGATGTCCTGGCGTGCGCCCTCGTAGGTGTCGCGCGACACGAGGTTGTAGTGCGGCTGGATCGCCACGTAGCGGGCCAGTCCCTCGCGGTCGGAGAAGTCCAGGGACTCCTGCAAGCGCTCCGGCGAGATGTTGGAGACGGCGATGTGCCGCACCTTGCCGGCCTTCACCAGCTCGTCGAGGGCGCCGATGATCTCCTCGACCGGGATCGTCTCGTCGTCGTCGAAGTGCGTGTAGTAGAGGTCGATGTAGTCGGTGTCGAGGCGGCGCAGCGAGGCGTCGGCGGCGGCCTTGATGTTGTCGCCGCGCAGGCCCGGGAACTCGGGGTGGCGGCCGACCTTGGTGGCGATGACGACGTCGTCGCGCCGGCCGCGGGCCTTGGCCCACCGGCCGATCAGGGTCTCGGACTCGCCGCCCTTGTTGCCCGGTGCCCAGGCCGAGTAGGAGTCGGCGGTGTCGATGAAGTTGCCGCCGCCCGCGACATAGGCGTCGAGCACCTCGAAGCTGGCGGCCTCGTCGGCGGTGAAGCCGAAGACGTTGCCACCGAGGCAGAGCGGGAAGACATCGAGGCCGGAGGAGCCGAGGGGGCGCAGAACAGAAGAACTCATGCTCTGTTTCAACGTCTCTCCGGAGCGCGTCATTCCATGATCCGGGCGGTACGCGCTTCAAGGGCAGGCAAAACCGGCGGCCCTGGCGTCGGGGGGTTGCCGCCAGGACCGCCGGAGTTCACAGGATGCGGACGAACCGGCCGCTCAGGGGGTCAGGCCGCGGTCGCGCAGCCAGGCCGCCGGGTCGATGCCGGTGGCGTCCCCGCCGGGGTGGACCTCCAGGTGGAGGTGGGGTCCGGTGACATTGCCGGTGGCGCCCACGCGGCCGATGACATCGCCGGTGCTGACCTTCTGGCCGGCGCTGACGTTGATCGACGACTGGTGGCAGAACCACAGCTCGGTGCCGTCGTCGAGGGTGATGATCGTGCGGTAGCCGTACGCGCCCGCCCAGCCGGCCTCCGTGACGGTGCCGGAGTGGATCGCGTAGATCGGGGTACCCGTGGAAGCGGCGAAGTCCAGGCCCGTGTGATAGCCGGAGGACCACATGGCGCCGGGCTGCCCGAAGGTGCCGGTGATCGTGTAGGAGGCGACGGGGAGCTTGTAGCTCTTGGCCAGCTTGGCGAGGCGCTCGGCCTCGGCCTTCTTCTTGGCCTCCTCCTCCGCCTTCTTCTTGTCGGCGGCGGCCTTCTTGTCGGCCGCCTCCTTCTTGGCGACGGCCTCGTCGGCGGCCTTCTTGGCGGCGGCTTCCTCGGCGGCCTGCTTGGCCGAGGCGTCGGCGGCGTCCTGCTGGGTCTCGGCCTGGGCCAGGATCCGGGTGCGCAGCGCCTCGCCCGCGTCCGACGTGCCGCTGCCGACCGTGGTGAGCGGGGCCGCGGTGGCGGAGTCGGAGCTGTCGGAGCCGTCGGATATGAGCGCGCCGACGCCGGGCAGCGACCTGGCCTCGGGCAGCGAGTCCTTGACGGCCGAGAGGTCGGGCATGGAGATGTGGACGGCGGGCTTGCCGCCCTGCGCGGTGGCGATGCCGCCCGCGCCGACGGCCGCGATCACGCCGACGCCCAGCACGGTGGAGCTGCGCGCGAGACCTCCGCGCTGCCGGGCCACGCGGTGCTTGCCGCGGACCGGGCGGACGGACTCCTCGGTGGGGTTCCACTCCTCCCAGCTCTCGGGCTGGGGGCCGAACGCGTCGGTCGACGGATCCTTCAGTGAGGAGAACTCGGGGGCAGGCCGGTTCGACGCCACGGGGGCGCTCTCCTTTCCTTCCTTCTCGCCTACCGGGTTAGCTGACGGGTTCGGAGCAGGAAGGTCTCCTACGAGCACCCAAAGATGCCCGATTCACCCCAAGTTGGTGGTTCCCCGGCTCCCTTGCGGGATTAAGCGCGTGCGCGCGGAGCCGTCGCTGGTGACGGCTGGGACGACCGCGCTGCGTTATCGAACGTTAATAGACAGCCGACAGTAATTCCAAGCTGTTCCTACTGATCGTTCACGTCTTTGGCCAGGATTTAACGGGTCAAGACCGGCCGGAACGGGTCGACTTGACCGGCGGTGTGAACCGGCCACCTATCTGACGGTTCGTCAATTGTTATCCGCGGCATCTGCGGAGAGTCACGGCCGCCGCACCGCGAGCAGCGCCATGTCGTCCGTCGCGCCGCCCCCGGTGTGCGCACGCACCTCCGCGGCCAGGGACAGGAGCAGTTCCTCGGGCCCGGGGAAGATCCGCCCGGCCAGCCGGGCCGCCGGGTCGTAGAAGACGCCCGCCGCGTCGCGCGCCTCGGAGAGCCCGTCGGTGTAGAGCAGCAGCGTGGCCCCGGCCGGGAACTCGGCCTCGGCGACCCGGTCCGGCCAGGAGCCGAGTTCGCCCATGCCGAGCGGCAGCGCCCCCACGCCGTCGACGACGGGGATCATCCGGACGGTGCCGTCGCCGAGCAGCAGGATCGGCTCGGGGTGGCCGCGGTTGACGATGCGGACGCGGTGCTCGCCGTGCGGGATCTCGGCGAGCACGGCGGTGGTGAAGCCCTCGAAGTCGTCGATGCCGTCGCGCCGGGTGCCCTCGCGGGCCAGCGCCCGCTCCAGGCGCAGCGCGACCGCCTCCAGGCTGCCCTCCTGCTCGGCGGCCTCCCGGAACGCGCCGATGACCACGGCGACGGCGGAGACCGCGCCCATGCCCTTGCCCCGCACGTCCCCGACGACGATGCGCACGCCGTGCGGGGTGTCCTGGACGGCGTACAGGTCACCGCCGATGAAGGCACCGGCCTGCGCGGCCTCGTAGCGCGCGGCGATGGCCAGGCCGGCGATCCGGTCGGCCGGTTCGGGCAGTACGGCGAACTGGGCGGCCTGGGCGATCTGCCGGGCGGAGTCCAGCTGTTCGTTGCTGCGCCGCACGATCTGGTTGATGAAGCAGGCGAGCACGCAGACGGTGGCCACGGTGGCCATCTCGGTGACGATGTCGGTGCCGACCCGGTGCGTGTACCGGAAATGCACGACCAGGATGGCGACGACCGATCCGACCCCGGCCAGGATCGTGCTGCGCAGCGGGAAGAACGGGGCGGCGACCAGCGGAGCCGCGCTGAACAGCGGGGCCCCAGAGAAGCCGGAGGGGGTGACGTACTCGTAGAAGGCGCCCCCCAGGATCAGCAGAACCGGCAGCACGCGCAGGAACCACTGGGTGCCGCTGCTGTCCGCGACCGATCTGTGCCGTCCTCCGCGCTTCCCCACCGCTCGTCTCCTGACACGTCCGCGCCCGGTTTCCGGCGTCTCGTCAAGGGTTCCCGGGGAGCGTGACGGCGGCGACCTGGTGTGGTCCGTACGGGTGGCGGGCGCGCGCAACGACAGAGGCCGGAATCTCGATGAGATTCCGGCCTCGGCCTTCAGTAGCGGGGACAGGATTTGAACCTGCGACCTCTGGGTTATGAGCCCAGCGAGCTACCGAGCTGCTCCACCCCGCGTCGGTGAACCCGACTCTACGTCATCGGAGTGGGAGAACGCGAATCCGTCAGGCGGCGGTGGCGTGGGTCAGGGTCTCCCAGGCCACGAAGAGGTCGTCGGTGCCCTCGGGCCGCTCCTTGCGGGTCAGCTTCTCGGTCTGCGGGAGGTCCATCTTCAGGCGGCCGCGCAGATGGCTGAGGCCGACCTCGGTGTCCGGCCCCATGTCCCGCTGCACCTTGCCGCCGCAGAGCCAGGACGGGGCGGCGGCGCCGAGCTGGTACTTGGAGTGGAACTCCAGGGCCGCCTTGAGCCGGTCCCTCACCTCGCCGTACAGGTCGACGCCCTGGTGCCAGGCGGTCTCGGCGATGTGCGAGGTGGCGGCCAGCGAGTAGGAGGCGTGCTTGAAGTTGCGGCAGGTCTCCTGGGCGAGGCCGTCCTTGAAGGTGGTCTGCCCGAACCAGTACGTGTGCAGCTTCGCCGGGGTGTCGATGCCGCTGCCCTCGGGCTTGACCGGCAGCGGGCCGTCGGAGGAGAGGTAGAAGTAGGCGGGCACGCGCGCGCGGAAGTGGTGCACGGCCTTGTCGAAGGCGCTGTGGTCGTTGAGGTAGACGGCCATGTTCATGGTGGCGTCGGCCATGACCAGGTCCCAGTTGCCGTTGAAGTCGGCGGACCCCGGCTGCACCACGGGCAGGTACACCTCGCGCAGCATCCGCTGGAACTTCAGCTCCTGCCCGTCCGCCCAGCCGTCGTACGTGTACTGCGTCAGCTCGGCGGCCTTGGCCCAGGAGCTGCCGGCCCAGGCGGTCTGGAGGCCCGCGTTGCCCTCGGTGTGCCGCTTCACCTTGTCCGACCAGGCGTCCATGATCTCCACGGCCTTCTCGGCGTGGGCCTTGTCATGGGTGATGTTCCACAGGAGGGCCTGGGTGTACGCGGCGATGGCGTCCTCGCGCTCCTCGACGCAGCCCTGCCCGGGGCGGGTGTCGGGCGGGCACTCCACGGTCTCGTACGCCTTGGGCCTGTAGTCGAGCGCGGCGTACTTGCTGCGGCTCATCTCCTGGTACGCCGACAGCCACGGCTCTTCTTTACGGGCCACGTGCTCACGGGTGGCCGTCAGCTGGTCCTTGCCGACGAGCACGCCGGGGTGGGTGAAGGCCCCGCCCGCGGCCCGCGGCGGCGCGGCCACGGCCTGCGCGCCGCTGTCCTCCTTCGCGTCCGAGCCGCAGCCGGCGGCCGCGATCATCACCAGGGGGAGCAGGCTCCCCACAAGAAGGCGTCTCGCCGCTGCCATGCCCTACCTCCGGCTCAGATTCGGTCACTGGCAGCCTGACCCCTGCGTCCGTCACCCGCAGTTTCTGTTGAGCCGATGGAGATCATCGGGGGCCGCTACAACCCCCACACCCCCTTGCCCAGGGCGACGACCCCGCCCGCCAGCGCCAGCCCCAGAACGAGCCACCGCATCCCCCGCTCCGGCACCCGCCCGGCAAGCCCCCGCCCCACCAGCGCCCCCACGAACAGGGCCCCGCCGGCCACGCCCCACTCGCGCGCGTCCAGACCCGGCAGGCCCCCCGAGGCGACCGACACGACATTGACCACCACCCCGTAGAACTGCGCGTTCGGCACGAACTCCCGCATGGGCCAGCCCGCGTTCACGGCGTACAGGGAGAACGGCGGCCCGCCCACCCCGGCCGCCGCGTTCATGAACCCGCCCGCGCCTCCGGCGACGACCGCGCCCCCTGGCCCGCCGAACCCCGGCAGCCGCGCACCCCGCGCGACCAGCGCCACGGCCCCGCACACGAGTGCGCCGAACACCGTCATCAGGACCGGTTCGGACAGCCGCGCCGCCGTCCACGTACCGACCGGCACCGTGCACACGGCCGCCGCGACGAACGGCACCATGTCCCGCGGCCGCACCCGCCGCCACCCGCCCACGAGCCCGGCACAACTCACCACTCCCCCGGCGCAGATGGCGAGCAGCACCCCGTCGGCGGGCCCGAGCAGCAGCACCAGGGCGGGCGCGGCGACCAGCGCGAACCCCATCCCGGTCAGCCACTGCACACATCCCGCGACCGCCACGACCAGCGCAAGACCCACCTCACCCGCCATGCCGCGGAGCGTACGTGGCCCCTACACCCGTACGGCACCCCGCCGACGGAACCGAACAGGCCGCCCGGCGCTTAGACCTGACGAGTGGGCACCCTCCGGCCCCCGTATCCGCCCGGACGGCCGCTGCGTTGTAGAGGCATGACCTCAACTCGACGCGCCATGACCGCTGTCCTGCTCGCCGTCGGTGCCACCGCGATCGCGGTGCCCGCGGCGAGCGCCGCTCCGCTTCCGCTTCCGCTGGCCGGGGACGGCGAGGCCATCTCGCCGACCCAGACGCTCGACTCGGTGTCGACGATGGCGATCCCGGAGGAGCAGCGCGCGGCGGTGCCCAGCACCACGGCCCAGCTCGGCGGCCTGAACCGGCTGAACGAGCTGCACCAGCTCACCGACCTCGCGGCGCCGGTGACGGGCCTGGTGCCCTCGGTCGAGTAGGACCCGGGCGGCACGACGACGGCGGCGGATCGCAGTCGATCCGCCGCCGTTGTCGTGCCCGGGGGCCAAAAAAAGGGGGCAGCCGCGTGTCGGCGACCGCCCCCTCAGGTACTTCAGTGGTTCGCGGCACCGTTGCCGGACAGGACCGGGATGTCGTCCAGGATGTGCGACAGCGGCTCGTCGCCCTTGGCCTGGGTGGAGTTCTCGGTGCACTGCTGGTTCTGCGGGGCCGACAGGATCGGGATGTCCTGGACCGCGACCGGCACGACGCCGACGAGCGAGCCGACGTTGGCCTTGGCCGGCAGGCCGATGCAGGGCTTGTTCAGCGAGCCCTGGACGAGGCCGAGCTGCGGGCTCATGTCGCCGTGGGTCGCGGAGTTGCCGTACGCCTGCTCCGCGCCGTTGCCGCTGATGGACGTCGTGCCGCCGTCGTCACCGATGGCCAGCGCCTGGGGGGCGGCCACGGCCGACAGACCGGCGACGGACACCGCGAGCGTCGCGGTTGCCCACAGCTTCTGCTTCATGTGTATTCCCTTCACTGAACGAACTCCGATTGCGGAGCCACACTTGATCAACTGACGAGGGTTCGGACGGTTGCGGAGCGCGACCCGTTCGGCCCAGCGCTTCCCGCGTCACCGGCTCACGCGCAGGCGTACTTGTCGCCGCGCACGACGGGCTGGTCCTGGAGGCGCGGCGGGTCGGGCAGCTCGGTCTTCGAGGCGGGGGACGTCACCTGGCGGTCCTCGCGGAGCGCCGTGAAGAGCCGGTCGGCGCGCTCCTCGTCCCAGCGCAGGGTGGAGCCCACGTTCGGGATCAGGTCGTTGAACCCGGCGATGGGCACCGTCCCGAACTCCATGTTCTTGAGCGGCATCCGGTGCAGCTCGCGGGCCAGGGAGACGAGATCGGCCGCGGTGAAGCCCTGGTCGACCGAGGCCGAGCCGAGCAGCGTCCGGGCCAGCCCCGCCGCCTTCGCCGGGTCGGCGAGGGTCTTCTTCAGCCCGGCGCTCCGCAGGGCGTTGACCAGGAACCGCTGCTGGCGCTGTACGCGTCCCAGGTCGGCGCTGGTGTCCACATGGCGCGAGCGCACGTACTGCAGGGACGGTCCGCCGGCGAGGTGGTGCCGCCCGGGGGCGAGGTTCAGCTTCGTGGCCGAGTCCGAGAGCCGGCGCTCGGTGCACACCGTCACGCCGTTCACCGCGTCGACGCCGTCGATGAACCGGCGGAAGTCGATCTGCAGGAAGTGGTCGATCCGCAGTCCGGTCATGGATTCGACCGTCGCCACGGCGAGCGGCGCGCCGCCTTCCGCGTACGCGGCGTTGATCTTCGCCGGGTGGGCCTCGCGCTGCGTGCCGTCGGGCTCCTCGTACGCGGGGATCTCCGTGTACGAGTCCCGCGGCAGGCTGATCACGCTGAGCCGGTCGTGCTTCTGCGACAGATGGACCAGCATCATCGAGTCACTGCAATTGCAGGCGACGCCACCGGCGTGGAATTTCTCTTTCTCCGCACGGGTGATGGTGTCGCGGCTGTCCGTTCCCATCAGGAGGATATTGGTGCCGCTCCCTCCGGCGGGACGATTCTGCAGTCCGCTGAAGGCGTCCACCCGCGCGGGCAGGGCACCCGCCACCTGTCCGGCCGCCATCCCGGAAAAGGCCAGGAATCCCAGCGCGACAGCGCCGAACGCGATTCTCCTGCGGCCGCCCTGAAGAAACCTTTTCCTCATCGTGACACTCCACTGCGAAGGGGTCGATGCGCGAGGATCGTAGGCACATCTTCTTTTCTTCCTTCGAGCAGCCGCGCACGCCCGGGCGAAAACAACTCGTTCGCCTCACGGGCCGGAAAAGGCGTTGGGCCGCCGAGAATCGGCGGCCCAACGGAAATGCACGGTACGTCAGTTGTTGCCGGCACCGTTGCCGGAAAGAACCGGGATGTCGTCCAGGACGTGCGACAGCGGCTCGTCGCCCTTGGCCTGGGTCGAGTTCTCCGTGCACTGCTGGTTCTGCGGGGCCGACAGGACGGGGATGTCCTGCAGCGACACCGGCACGACACCGACGAGCGAACCGGCGTTGACCTTGGCCGGCAGGCCGATGCAGGGCTTGTTCAGCGAGCCCTGGATGAGCGCCATCTGCGGGCTCATGCTGCCGTACGTGGCGGAGTTGCCGTACGCCTGCTCGGCACCGTTGCCGCTGAGCGACGTGGTGCCACCGTCGTTGCCGATCGCCATCGCGGGCGCAGCCACGGCAGCCGAGACACCGACGACCGAAGCGGCGACCGCTGCGGCAGCCATAGCCTTCTTCATCATGAGAGGTTCCCCTTCATTTGCGTTTTGGGAGCACCGTGAACAACTCCGTATCTCCGGATCGGTTGTCCACGTTCACCCGGACGGGGGCCACCGCCGGAGGCAGAAGAAATGACTATCCGACCCGTCTCCGGAACCGGTAGCCCCGGGCATCCTCCGGGCAAACGAGTGAACCTGGAGAACCATTCACTCGGCTCGGAGTTGTTCCCTTCGCAGCAAACCGGTGCCTGTCAGAAAAGGAACACATCAATGCTCAAGAAGGCTATGGCTGCCGCAGCAGTCGCCGTTTCCGTCGTCGGCGTCTCCGCGGCCGCGGCCGCCCCCGCGCTCGCCATCGGCGACGACGGCGGCACCACCTCGCTCAGCGGCAACGGCGCGAAGCAGGCCTTCGGCAACTCCATGACCGAGGGCGACATGAGCCCGCAGCTCGGCCTGGTCCAGGGGTCGCTGAACAAGCCGTGCGTCGGCCTGCCCGTCAAGGGCAACGTCGGTTCGCTGGTCGGCGTCGTGCCGGTCGCCGTCCAGGACATCCCGGTCCTGTCGGCCCCGCAGAACCAGCAGTGCACGGAGAACTCGACGCAGGCCAAGGGCGACGAGCCGCTGTCGCACATCCTCAGCGACATCCCGGTCCTGTCGGGCAACGGCGTCGCGAACGGCTGATCGGCCGCCGCACCCGGAGCTCGGGCCGCCCGCTTCCTCGGAGCGCGGACGGCCCGAGCTTTTTTGTGCCCGAATGGCCGCAACCTTTCATCAATTAAGCGGGCACACAGTTTCCTCGCAGGCGGTTGTCTCGTTTTCCTTCCCGAGAGGCCGGGCGAGAAAGTGATCCCCTTTCGAACTGGCTCCTCATTCATATTTCTCGGAAATAAGGAGAGACACATGTCCCTGAAGAAGAGCGCCACGATCGTCGCCGGTGTCGTCATGGCCCTCGGCATGGCCGCCCCCGCGTTCGCCGACGCCGGCGCCGAGGGTGCGGCCGTGGGCTCCCCGGGCGTCCTGTCCGGCAACGTCGTGCAGGTCCCGGTCCACGTGCCGGTCAACGTCTGCGGCAACAGCGTCAACGTCATCGCGCTGCTGAACCCGGCGTTCGGCAACAGCTGCGCCAACGTCTGAAATACCCCGGCTCTCAGCCACCGGCCGGCCCTGGACACCCTCGGGATCCAGGGCCGGCCGCACTTTCACGGCACTTCAGCAGGAAGGGAAACGCATTGAGGCAGGCACTGAAGATCGGTGTCATGGCCGCCGCGGCAGCGACGGGCATGCTCTCCATGCCCGGCTCCAGCGCCGCGGCCCTGACCGGTGACGAGACCGACGCGGGCGCGGCCGCCTCCGCGGCCGACATCCACCCGCAGGACGCCCACGGGTACGGCGACTCGGCCCCGTCCGCGACCACCGCGAACTCCCCGGGGCTGTTGTCGGGGAACACGGTGCAGGCCCCCGTGGACATCGGCCTGAACCTCTGCGGGAACACCGCGGACGTGGTCGGCGCGCTCAACCCGACGACGGGCAACTCGTGCGCGGGCTCCGGTGACGCGTCGGCCACTCCCGCACCCCCCGAGGAGCAGCTGCCGCCCGCGCCGCACACTCCGCCGAGCACCCCCGCCGCGCCCGCCGCACCGGCCGGCCCCGGCACCCCCGCGCAGCCCCCGGCCGACCGGTCCGTTCCGCAGGCACCGCAGGTCGCCGTGGAGCATCAGGGGCAGAGCCGGGAGGTCCTGGCGCCGGTGGCGGCGCCCGAGGTGCGGGTGCCGCAGGCGCGCGAGCGGCTCGCCGACACGGGAGCCGACCCGAACCTGCTGGCCGCCGCGGCCGCCAGCGCCGGGCTGCTCGTCGGGGGCGGCATCCTGTACCGCAGGGCGAGCACCACGAGGCGCTGAGGGCCGGAAGTGCCGCGTGCCAGGTCGGGAAGAACTACGCAAAAGCTCTTCCCGACCCACAGAGGAAGCCGCGGACACAGGCTGCCTCCCCACGGCGTGACGCCGACGGCTGGGAGGAAGGCAGCGACGCGGCGGTTCTCATGACGGCGACCAGTGGACCACCGCCGGTTCCCCTGTGCAGAACCGGTTCACCCTTTCGCACACAACGTCACCCCAACGAGCCACCGGCCCCGCTCAGCCGCGGTCGGCCACCCCCGCCGCGACCGTCTCCTGCGCGTGCCTCCTGCCGCCGGGAACCGCCGCACCGCCCCGCACCGGCTGCCGTCCGAGGTGCCGCTCGACCCCGTCGACCAGCGCCGGCGCCGTGTAGGTCGCCCCGTGGACGAACCGCATCGCGGGACCGAAGTCGGCCGCCGTGACCAGACCGGCGAGGAAGAGCCCGGGGTAGGCGGACGCGAAGCCCCGGCCCACCCGCGGCGGGCCCTCGGGATCCGGCGCGAGCAGGTTCCGCAGCCGTGGGGCGAGCACCGTCATCCGGGCGCAGCTCGCCTCGAAGCCGGTGGCCGCGATGACGTGATCGGTCGTGAACTCCTCCCCGTCCGCCCCCGGCCCCGCCGTGCGCACCCGCAGCCGCCCCGCCGCGAGCCGGGTCTCCACGATCGTCCGCCCGAGCCGGATGTCGAGGTCCGCCGCCGCCACCCGGTCCCTGATCCACCAGGCCCCCGCGGGGCCGAGCGCCGTCTGCGAGATGCCGGCCCGGGTCCGCTCCGGCAGTCGGCGGAAGGCGCCCGGCCGCTGCGCGTAGAACCAGTTGCGCCAGCCGCAGCCGAGGCCGCTGTGCGGGGCGCGCAGGGACTTCCACCAGGGGCGCTCCCAGGGCGGCGGGACGTCGTTCCAGGCCAGTCGCGGGGCGCGGGCGACGAGCCGTACGCGGGTCGACTGCTCGGCGAGCAGCGCCGCGGTCTCCAGGGCCGCCTGGCCGCCGCCGACCACGGTGACGTCGGCCCCGGCGAACCGGTCCAGGTCGCTGTGGCGGCTGCTGTGCGTGACGTGATCCTCCGTCAGTCCGCGCAGGGCTTCCGGGAGATTCATGTACGGCAGCACCCCGGTGGCCAGGGCGACCGCCCGGGCGCGCAGGAGCTGTCCGTCCTCGGTCTCCAGGGTGAAGCCCTCGGGGGCCGCGTCGATGCGCGTGATCATCCGCTCGTCCAGGTGCGTCACCGCCTGCCGCGCGAACCACAGCCCGTACTCCGCGAAGGTCTCCACGGGGATGGGGTGCCCGTGCCGCGCGGTCGTGCCGATGCCCGCGCAGTACTGGTCCAGGGGGAAGGCCGCGCCGGGCGCGGAGAGGTTGGAGGCCCAGGGCTCCGACTTGAGGAACATGCCGCGCGGCATGGCGTGCCGCCACGACTCCATCGGCTTTCCGAAGACCGCGGTGCGCAGTCCCCTGGCCCCGGCGTGCGCGGCGATGGACAAGCCGTACGGGCCCGCCCCCACGATCAGCAGGTCGTACATCAGCAGCTCGCCTTTCGTTCGTCCGGAGTGGTGCGGGTGGTGACAGGTGGTTCGGTGCGGTGGCCGGGGGCGGCGCCGGGCGGTGGCCCGGACCTGCGCAGCAGGCGGCGCGCCGCGTGCCGGGACCACTCGGCGGCCATGTGCCGTGCGGGGGCCGGGTCGTCCGGGGCGTGCCAGGCCGGTTCACGCAGCGGGGAGGTGCGCCGGCCGGGCAGGGCGGCGGAGACCAGGGCCCCGAGCGCGGAGAGCGGGGCGTAGTTCTCGACGACGAAGGTGCGGCCCGGCAGGGCGCGTCCCGCGGGCAGCCGCTGGTGCGTCAGGTCGAGGTACTGGGCCCGTACGACGTCCAGGCCGCCCGCGTCCGCGAACAGCCGGAACTGCGCTCCCGGACGGGGGTTGAAGTCCAGCAGGCAGTACCGGCCCGTCTCCGGGTCGACGCGGAAGTCGATGTCGAAGATGCCCCGGTAGGCCAACTCCCCGACCAGGCGCTCGACCACGGCCTGGAGTTCGGGGACCGGGGTCCAGCGGCCCACGGCGGTCAGGCCCGCGCCGCGCGGCCATGACCGGTGCTTGGTCCCCGCTCCGCCGCCGTGCAGCCGGCCGCTCCCGTCGGCGTACCCGTGGCAGAACCAGTCGCCGCCGCCGGGTGCCAGGTGCTTCTGGAGCAGCAGGGCGCTGCCGGTTCCCACGCCCCTGCGGTACAGGCTCCTGGCCTCCTGCGGGGTGCTGATCAGGCAGGTGCTGCGCAGGCCCGCGTCCGGGGGCAGCAGCCACGGGCGGCTCCACTTGGCCACGACCGGGGCACCGAGGTCGCCGACCGCCGCGGCCGCCTCCCGCTCGTCGCGCGGCTCGACCGTGGCCGGGTGGGCGATGCCGGCGGCGCGGCAGAGCTCGGGCAGCAGCGCCTTGTCCGCGACGCGCTCGGCCAGGTGCCCCGGCTGGTCCGGCAGGAGGAAGGTCCCGGACAGCGCCTCGCCCAGTCGGCTCACCGCGACGGCACCGGCGTCGTCCATCGGGATCAGCACGGCCGGACGGGCGATCCGGGCCGCGATCCTGCGCAGTACCGCGGCGATCTCGTCGAGCGGGGCCCCCGGTGGCGGCGGCGGATGCATCTGGCGGACGAAGCGCGAGCGGGCGACCGGGCTGCGGTCCGCCTCGGCCGCCACATGGACCTCCACCCCGCAGCGGCCCAGGGACCGCACCGCCCCCAGGGTGCCGTGGTGGAAGGGGTTGGGATCGATCCTCAGCAGCAGCACCGGCACACAGGGGTCGAGCACGTGTCGATTCCTTCCAGGAGTTCCAGGAACTAGCCCGCGAGGGTGACGAGGATCGGCCATCGGCCGGTCCCCGATTGGCGCATTGGGCATATATATGACTGATTGTCAGAAATGGAGCGTCGCGCACGAGGAGCAAGGCATGGCCGCAGAACGCCGTTGGACGAAGAACAGACGACTGCCGCTGATCACCGCCGGAGTGCTGGTCTCGCTGGTGGTCGCCTCGGGATCCGTGACCACGGAGCCCGCGGACGCCAGTCCGCGCCCCGATCCGACCCCGACCACCGGATCAGGTCCCGTCCCGTGGTGGCCGGACGGCGCCGCCGACCCGAGCCCCGCGGCCGCGGACCCGGTCGCGGCGAGCGATCCGCCCGCGCCGGAACCGAGCGTGTCAGGCAGCCAGGACCCGGTGCCGTCCGCCACGCCGTCCGGCACCCCGTCCGGCACACCGACAGAGTCCCCGTCCCCGTCCGGGTCGCCGACCCAGGAGCCCGGCGCGAACGCGCCCAAGTACCCCGCGTTCGGCGCCTACCTGGACTACGGGCCCCGGGGCGTGACCCGGATGGCACAGCTCTCGCAGTGGCTCGGCGGAGCCGATCTGCGGGTCGGTCACACCTATCTGCCCGGAGACAGGTGGAGCAACATCGAGGGCGCCGACTCGTTCCTCGACAGCTGGGCCGAGTGGCGCAAGGAGCGCGACGACCGGCTCTTCGTCCTCAACGTGCCGATGCTGGAGCGCAACGAGGAGGGCGTCCCCGACGCCGAGGTGCGCAAGCTGCTCCAGCAGGGCGCGCAGGGCGACTTCGACCGGCACTACCGCGCCCTGGCCGAGAACCTGGTCGACCTGGACGTGCCGGACACCGTGGTGGTGCTCGGCTGGGAGATGAACGGCACCACGTACACCCACCGGTGCGGTCCCGACCCCGAGTCCTGGAAGAAGTACTGGAAACGGATCGTCACGGTGATGCGGTCGGTGCCGGGACAGAAGTTCCGCTTCGACTTCACCCCGAGCCGGGGCCGGGACGCCGTGCCGTGGACCGACTGCTACCCCGGTGACGACGTCGTCGACATCGTCGGCATGGACTCGTACGACCAGCCGGAGAACAAGTCCTTCGACGAGCAGGTCTCCGAGCCGTACGGGCTCCAGGCCCAGGTCGACTTCGCGGCGGAGCACAAGAAGCCGATCTCGTACCCGGAGTGGGGGCTGTTCCGCAACGGCGACAACGCCGAGTACATGAAGCGGATGCTCGACTGGATGGACGAGCACAAGCCGCTCTACAACACCCTGACGGACTACTGCCCGCACGGGGTGTGGCAGTGCGACAAGAACCCGAAGGCGTCGGAGGTCTACCGGACGGCGCTGACCGGCCGCGACAGGCCGACCGACCAGCCGACCGAACCCACGGTCCCGACCGAGCCCACCGGCCCGACCGAGCCGACCGCGCCTCCGGAGTGTTCGCCGGTGAACCTCGGCGACTGGATCGAGCACTGGCTCGGCGGCAAGCTGTGCCTGCGGTTCGACTGGTGGAAGCCCCGGTCCTGAACCGCCCGGCCCGGTGAGCGCGGTGGCGGCCGGTCCTCTACGTCGAGGGCCGTTCGTCACCGCGCTCCTTCCATGCCCGCCGCGCGGCTCTGGCCAGCGACCGGGCGCGTACGTCGGCGAGCAGCGCCGCCAGTTGCGGGGCGGAAGCGGCGCGGGCGAGCAGCAGCCGCTGGTTGACCAGCCGCTCGGGCCGCCAGTGCAGCTTGTAGGGCTCGGTGCCGCGCAGCAGGCTCAGCACTCCGGCCCGGGAGCCGTCCTGGAGGTGCTGGGCGCAGCTGCGCAGCAGCATCGTGGCGACGTCGATCTTGCGTTCCCGCAGCTCGGGGTGGGCGCCGTAGAGATAGCCGCCCGCGAGCCGCGGCGAGACGAAGGTCAGGTCGGCGGCGACGACGGTGCCGTCCAGGGTGAACTCCGTGACGACGGCGTCCCCGGTCTCGGCCATGAGCGTCGCGGACCGGCTCAGATGTTCGGCGAACCGGGGCTTGACGTGCTCCGTCGTCACCTTCCGCTCCTGCCACTGCAGTTGGTGCAGCTCCAGCAGGCGGCGCACCGACGCGCCGACCTCGGCCGGGGGCACCACCCGGCGCTCGATCCCGGTCGCGTCCAGCTTGCGCATCTTGGCGCGGGCCCGCTGCGCGCGCGGCCGGGGCAGCCGCTGCACCAGGTCGTCCATGGGCAGTGCGGGCAGTTCCAGGCACGCCGAGTCGTCGAGCCGGCGCCGCGGCCCGCGCCACCGGTCGTGCAGGGCCTCGACCGTGGAGCCGGGCCGCACCTCGCGGAAGTCGATGACGGCGGTGCGCGCGAGCCGCCACAGTCCGGCGCCGAGCGCGTCGAGCACGGCGTCGGCCCCGCCGGGCGGGTCCGCGTCGACCAGGACGTCGCTGAAGTCGGAGATGTCGGTGCCGAGCGGGGTCAGCGTCGGGAACGGGCGCAGCCGCTTCATGAGGGGCGCGGCCGCCACGAGCCGCCCGTCCTGCCGTACGAGGACCACGCGCAGCCGGCCCGCGCTGCCGTAGGACAGCCACCACGAGTGGAGCCAGGCGTGGGCCTGGAACGGGGTCGCGGTCGCGCAGGACCGGTGCAGCCGGTTCCACTCCTCGCGCAGCGCCCCGAACCCGGCCGCGTCCGCGCACACCGAGACGACGGGCGCCGCCGCGCCGCTCGGCATCAGGCGCCCCGCACCGAGGCGGCGGCCGCGGGCTCGGGCTCGCGCTCCGGCTCGGCGGGGGCCGGCACCGTGGCCGTCGCGGCCGCCTGGCCCGCGGTCCGGCGCGGCCTGGCCAGCAGCGCGAGCCCGCCGAGCAGTCCGCCCGCGCTGGCGCCGACCAGGGTGGTCAGCGCGGCGGACGGCGACGACGGGTCGGTCGGCTTCACGGCCCGGGTGAAGCGCAGCAGCTCCACGTGGGTGTCGTCCTTGGTGTGGCTGGCGTTGGCGGTGAGCGCGCGGGCGACCGCGTTGGCCATCTCCATCGCCTGCGCGGGCTTGGCCGAGGACGCCGAGATCGCGACCATCGGCGCGTCCGGCGAGGTCTCCGCCCGCACGTTCGCCTGGAGCGTGCTGATCGGCACGCCCGCCGCGACCTGGGCGTCGCTGAGCACCGCGACCTGGGTGGCGACCCGGCTGTACGCCTGGGCGAAGCCGAGCGCGGACATCGAGTCGGACTCGCCGGTCGGTACGGCGATGACATAGCTGGTCGCCGTGTACTGCGGGGTGCTGACCGCGCCGTACACCCCGCCGGCCAGCGCGCCGATCACGAGGCCCACGGGCAGCGGCCACCAGCGGGGCAGCTTCCGGCCCTTGGCGGCGGCGCGGGCGAGCGGGGCGCGCGCGGCGCTCCTGTCCTGGGCGGCTTCGGTCATCACGTACTCACTCCTGAGGTCGGGGCGCCCGCGGCCGTCACGTACACGTCGTGGTGCAGTGCGGCGCTACGGGCGATGCTGTAGTGGAGAGCGGCCCGCGAGGGCTGCCTGGCGCCGTGCGGCTCCTCGCGGACTCTTCGGATCTCACGGACGAACGAGGCGGTGTCACCCGGGACACGGACGGCGCGGGCCTCGGTGCCCGGCGGCAGGTCGTCGAGTGCGGGGCAGGTCGCGTAGAGCACCGGCAGCCCGCTGGCCTGCGCCTCCACCACGGCCAGGCCGAACGCCTCGTCGTAGGAGGGCGAGGCGAGCAGGTCCGCCGCGGACAGCAGCGCGGGCAGGTCGAGCGTGCCGTCGGCGCGGTCCGCGGTGTGCGGGCGTTCCCCGGCGAGGACGACGCGGCCGCAGACCCCGGCGCGGCGTGCGGCCTCCCGCAGGGCCTCCTCCTGCGGGCCGGTGCCGACCAGCAGCAGGTGGACGTCGTCGGGGAGTTCGCGCAGCGCCTCGACGAGGACGCCGAACCGTTTGCCCTCGACGAGGCGTCCGACCCCGCCGACGACGAACGCGTCGGACGGCAGGCCCAGGGCCTCGCGGGCCCCGGCGCGCGCGGCGGGGTCGTAGGCGAACCGGTCCACGTCCACACCGTTGGGGACGACCGCCACCCGGTCCCGGGCCACGCCCCACGCGCCGAGCCGGTCGGCCACCGCGGGGGACACGGCGATGGTCGTGCGGCCGAGCCGTTCGCCCGTCCGGTACAGGGCGCGCACCGACCGGGTCAGCGGGCGGCCCTCGATCTGATGGTCGCCGAGCGAGTGCTCGGTGGCGACGACCGCCCGGACCCCGGCGAGCCGGGCCGCGATCCGGCCGTACAGACAGGCCCGGTAGAGGTGGGTGTGGACGAGGTCGTAGCGGCCCTCGCGGATCAGCCGCACCAGGCGGGGCAGGGCCCGGCCGTCGCGGTTGCCGGCCATGCCGAGGTGGGTGACGCGCACACCGTCGCGGCGCAGCGCGTCGGCGACCTGGCCCGGGTTGGTCAGCGTCACGACGTCGTGGGTGCCCGGCACATGGCGCAGCAGCAGCCGCAGCTGCTGTTCGGCGCCGCCCGCGCCCAGGCCGGTGATGACGTGCAGCACCTTCACCGCGCGCACTCCCCGACCTGCCAGGGGCGCCGCAGCACCCGGTGGGCCCGGCGCTTGAGTTCGAGCCGCCACGGGGTGTCCCGCTGCCCCACGTAGACGCGCGGCATGGCGTGCACGCTGGTCAGCGGGCCCGGGGAGATGGCGCAGCCGTAGCGGTAGCCGGCCCGGCGGACCGCCTCCACCGTCGCGGAGTCCACATACCCGTACGGGTAGCAGAAGCCGAGCACCTCGGCGCCGGTGATCTCCTCGATCTGGGCCTTGCTGCGCTGGACCTCGGCCCGGCGCTGGTCCTCGTCGGCGTGGGTGAGGTCGACGTGCATCAGGCCGTGGGAGCCGATCTCCATGCCGGCCGCGGCGGCCTTCCGGATGCCCTGCGGGGTCAGCAGCGGCTTGCGCGGGCCCTCGGTGTCCCAGGCGTTCTCGCCGCCGAGGCGGCCCGCGAGGACGAAGACCGTGGCGGTGCACTCGTAGTGGCGCAGCAGCGGCAGCGCGTTCTCGACGAAGTCGCCGTAGCCGTCGTCGAAGGTGAGGCCGACCAGGCCGCGCCCGGCGCCGCGGGCGCGGGCCCGCAGGAGTTCGGCGACGCTGACGCCGCGCAGCCCGCGCGAGCGCAGCCAGCGCAGCTGCTGCTGGAGCCGGTCGGGGGTGACGGTGACGTTGTACGGGTCGTCGGAGCAGTCGTCCACGGAGTGGTACATCGCCACCCAGGGAGAGCGTCCCGGCAGCAGTTCTCTCGATCTGAGTCCCGGGGTGTCCTTGAGCGCTGTTTCAACGGTCATGACGGAGCTTTCTGGTCGCGAAGCGGACGGCGGGTACGAACGCCTGGACGTTCAGGGCCCACAGGAGGAGGCCGAAGACGGTCCCGACGGCCAGACACCCGACGGCGAGGGATCCCAGCGGCTGCCCGACCCGGGCCGCGCACACCAGCCCCGCGGCCGTGGCGGCCACGGCCGCGAGCAGCGTCTTGCCGAGTTCGAGGAGCACCACGGGCAGCCGGACGGGGACGCTGCGCCGGTCCATCGCCGTCAGCAGCAGCACGGCGGTGAAGGTGATGCCGAGGGCGTTGGCGGCGGCGATCCCCGCGACTCCGTAGGTGCCGACGGTGAGCGTGCCCACACCGGCGGTCAGCGTCATCCCGAGCGCCATCGAGGCCACCGGGTACCAGGTGGGGCGGCCCGCGGAGAAGTAGGAGCGGACGAGCGCGCCGACCAGGCAGTGGCCGAGGAGGCCCAGCGAGTAGACGCGCATGATGGACGCGGTGGCGGCGGTGTCCGCGGCGGTGAACGCGCCGCGCTGGAAGAGCAGTTGGATGATCTGCGGGGCGCAGGCGAACACCACGGCCGCGCCGGACAGCACGATGCAGGCGGCGAGCGCGACATCGCGCTCGACGCGGTCGCGGGCCCGCTCGATGTCGCCGCGTGCCAGTGCCTTCGCCACCACGGGGAAGGTGACCGTGCACAGCATCAGGGACAGCACCATCGGCAACTGCGCGACCTTCTGCGCGTAGTTGAGGTGCGAGATCGCGCCCGACGGCAGGGACGAGGCGAGGAAGCGCTCGATGAACACCTGCGACTGACGGCACAGCGCGAACAGCAGCACGGTGGAGATCAGCATCATGTTCAGCGACTGCTTCTGCGCCGGGCCGCCGTCGCCGCCCGCGCCCTGGGACGCCTGGAGCCCGGGGTCGGTCCGGGCCAGTCGGCGGCGCAGCACCGGCGCCTGCACCAGCACCATCAGGCAGCCGCCCACCGCGACCCCGGCCGCCGCGGCGCGCACGCCCCAGCGGTCGGCGAGCAGCAGCAGGGTGGCGATGATGCCGGTGTTGTACGCGACGTAGATCGCGGCCGGCGCGAGATAGCTGCTGTGGGCGCGCAGCGCGGCGCTGCAGTACCCGGTGAGCCCGAAGGTCAGCACGCAGGTCGCGGTCAGCCGCGTGCAGTCGACGGCGAGCTGCGGATCGGGCAGGCCCGGCGCGAGCAGCTCCACCAGCTGGGGTGCCCCGGCGATCAGGGCGAGCCCCGAGGCGACGAAGGCCAGGGTCAGCCGGGGCAGGGAGGCGGCCACCAGGGCCCGCACCGGGTCCTGCCCGCCTCCCTGGCGGCTGCCGCGCAGGGCGATCGCCGCGCTGAAGGCGGGCACGAGCATGAAGGCCAGGCCGTCCTCGATGAGGAGGGTCGCGGCCACCTCGGGCACGGTCCACGCCACGAGGAAGGCGTCCGTCTCGCTGCCCGCTCCGAAGAGATGGGCCAGCGTCTGGTCGCGGACGAGGCCGAGCAGCGAACCGGCGGCGGAGAGCACGGCCGTCAGGAGCGCGGCCCTGGCCAGGAAGGTGCTGGAGGTGCCGTGGCTGTCACGGCCGGGGTCGGGCGGCGCGGGGGCCGTCTGCTGGGCCGGGACCGCGGGCGGGCGGACGGTCTCGTCGTCGCCCGCGGGGAGGGTCGGTTTCATCGCCGGGTGGCCGCCTCACGGTCGGCGGCGGGCGCCAGCGCCCACCAGGCGGCCAGGCCGAACACGACGGAGGTGAGCACCGTGGAGGGCCCGCCGATGTCCGCGTACACGAAGTCGATCAGCTGCCAGACCAGCAGCCCGCAGGCGATGAGCGCGCAGTCGAGCCCGCCCTTCCCCCGGTGCGCCGTGACCAGCCGTCGCGCCCCGCACACCAGCATCGCGGCCCACGCCCCGACGATGGCGCACAGGCTCAGCAGCCCCTGCTCGCTGAGGACGAGCAGGTACATGTTGTGCGGCGAGAGCAGCGGCTGACGGCGGAAGGACGCGCCGGCGCCGGCCACGTCGCTGCCCGCGGACAGCGCGACGGAGGCGTGGCTGTCGCGGTAGGCGGGGAAGTTCTTGAGCCCCACGCCGGTGGCCGGGTGCTCCTCCCACATGTCGATCGCCGCGGCCCACATCGTGTACCGGTCCGTCACGGACTGGTCCGGGGCCGCGGTGACCTGCGTGATGCTGCTCAGCCGCTCCTGGAGCATCGAGGTGCCCACGCCGAGACCGCCGACGAGGACGACGGCCGCCGCGGCCCCGATCGCCAGCAGGCGGACGGCCCGGCGCAGTCCGGCGCAGACGATCTGCGCCACGCAGACCACGGCCGTCGCGATCCAGGCGCCGCGGCTGAAGGAGAGCGCGAGCGGCACCACGAGCCCGGCCGCGCAGGCCAGCGCGGTGAGCCGCACCCGGGGGCTCGCGCCGCCGAGCGCCAGGGCGACCGCGCACACGAGCCCGTACGCCACGACCGTGGACATGCCCATCACGTCCGTGGCGCCGAAGGTGCCGACGGCCCGGATGTCCTCGCCCGCGTAGCTGGCGCCCGTCCCGGTCAGGTACTGGTAGACGCCGAGCGCGCCCTGCCACAGCCCCAGCGCCACCAGGCCCCATGCGACGAGCCTGAAGTCGTCCCGGTCGCGTACGAGGATCAGCACGGCGGCCGGGACCAGCACCAGGATCTGGTAGTAACGCGCCATCCCCACCAGGGAGTTGGACACCGAGTCGGCGCCGAGCGCGGCGACCGCGACGGCGACGACGGGCAGCCCGAGCACGACGAGCGCGGTCCGGGTCAGCGGACGCTGCCGGTACCGCACGGCGCGGACGGCGCAGAAGATCACGACGAGCCCGGAGACGGCGTCGGCGAGGGTGCCGGTGCCGCCGCTGCCCTCCGTCTCCGCGCCGGCGCCGAGCGGCAGGCCGAGCATCGCGATCAGCAGCAGGACCGGGAGCACAGGACCGTGGCGGCGCAGCGCCGCCCACAGGGGCGTCTCCGCGCGCGGGCCGGTGACGGCAGGGAGGACGGTCACAGGTCAGCTTCCCGTCGGGCGGAAGAACTCGGACGCCGTGCGCAGGAGGATGCTGATGTCCCGCCACAGCGACCAGTTGTCGATGTACGCGTTGTCGAACCGGCAGCGGTCCTCGATGGAGGTGTCCCCGCGCAGCCCGTTGATCTGGGCGAGCCCGGTGATGCCGGTCGGCATCCGGTGCCGCTCGCTGTAACCGGGGTGAGTCTCGCTGAACTGCACGACGAAGTAAGGGCGTTCGGGCCGCGGGCCGACCAGGCTCATGTCGCCGCGGAAGACGTTCCACAGCTGGAGCAGCTCGTCCATCGAGGTGCGCCGCAGGAAGCGGCAGAACCACGGCATCCGGTGCTCGTTGGCGACGCTCCACCGGGTCGCGGACTCCAGCGGGTCGGCCGGGCGGTGGGTGCGGAACTTCAGCAGGGTGAACGGCCGGCCGTCCTTGCCGATGCGCTCCTGCCGGAACACCACACCGGGCCCCTCGCTCAGCCGCAGCCAGACGGCGCAGGTCAGCAGCACCGGGCCGGCGAGGACCAGCAGCACCGAGGAGATCGCCAGGTCGAGGGCGCGCTTGCCGGGGTGCCGCGGGAACGGCGGGGCGACGAGCGGCCGGACGGGGAAGCCCGCCAGCTGCCGTCGCGGCTCCCGGTGCTGCGCGACGTACGGTGACGGCTCGGGGTCCAACTCCCAGATCTCGCACCGCAGTTCGCTCAAGGACCGCAGCCAGGGCAGATGTTCGGGGGCGCCCGCGCTGCCGAGGACGATCGCGCGCCGGACGCCGTTCTGGATCACCGCGCGCCGCATGTCGCCCACGGTCGTGAGCACCGGGAGCGGGGGCGTCTGGTCGTCCGCGCGCTGCTCGGCCGCGCCGTCGCCGCTGACGACGCCGACGAGGTTGACGCCGCTGCGCGGGCTGCGCTGGAGCGCGGCCGCGACCCGCGCGGCGGTCTGCTCCGGCCCCACCAGGAGCGTCGTGCAGGGCCGCCGGACGAGGGTCACGCGCCGCCGCCAGTAGACGAGGGAGCGCCCCAGGAAGGTGAGGACGCCCTGCGCGGCGAAGCCGGTGAGCACCGCGTGCGGGGAGACCCGCTCCAGCGGCGGCAGCGTCGCCGCCAGCGCCATCAGCGCACACCACGCGACCGCGAGCCGCCCGGCCACGGTGGGCAGGTCGTCGAGCATGTACCGCTCGTCGAAACGGCGGTAGAGACCGGCGTTGCGGTACAGGGCGAGGACGAGCACGACGAACCCGGCCACCAGCAGCGGATGGCGCTGTACGGGCGTCAGGACGAGGGTGCCGAGCAGCGCGGCCGTGCTGTCCGTGGCGCACAGGAAGGCGCGCGAGGAGTGGCCCCGGGCGGGGCCGCCGATGAAGGTGACGCGGTTGCCTGCGGCGGTGCGCTGCGCGACGACGGTGCCGAGCCGGCCGGTGTCGTCCACGGCAAGCCGCTGGCCCGCGGAGGAGGCCACGGTTCGTTCCTGGGTCACGTCGCGACCGGCTCTCTGCACTCGATGGTCTCCAGACCCAGAAGTTCGCGATAGACGTCCGTGACGGCTTTGGCCGTCCGCCGTACGTCGTGGTGCGCGTGCACATGGCCCTGGGCCTCCCGGCCCAGCGCGCGCAGCGCGTCGGCGTCGCTCAGCAGCCCGGACAGGGCGCGGGCGAGGGCCGCGGGATCGTCCGGCGGGGCCAGGCACCGCTCGGCCAGGGGTGGCGGCAGGCTCTCGCGGGCTCCGTCGACGTCCGTGACGAGCACGGGTCTGCCGCAGGCCATGGCCTCCAGCGGGGCGAGCGCTATGCCCTCCCACCGCGAGGGCAGGACGACCAGGTCCGCCGCCCGGTACCAGGGGGCGGCGTCGTCGACGGACCCCGCGAAGCGCACCGACGGCGGTGCCGCGGCCCGGAGCCGGTCCAGGTCGGGGCCGTCGCCGACCAGCACGAGCCGCGCACCCGGCACCCGGGCGAGCACGTCCGGCCACGCCTCGACGAGGACGTCCTGCCCCTTCTGCCGGCACAGCCGCCCCACGCACACGACGAGCGGTCCTTCACCGTCGCCGGTGTCCGCGGCGGGGCCCTCGGGGCGGAACCGCTCCAGGTCGACGCCGTTCGGGACGAGCCGCCACGGCGCCTCGATCCCGTGGCCGGTTCCGGTCTCCTGCTCGGCCCGGCTGACGCAGATCAGCCGGGACGCCCACCGCGCCCCGCGCCGCTCCCAGGCCAGCGCCAGGCGGGCGCCGAGCCCGCCGACCGCCTCGAACGACCAGGCGTGCGGCTGGAAGACGGTGGGGATCCGGCCGCGTACGACGAGCCGGGCGGCCAGGCCCGCCTTGGCGCTGTGCGCGTGGACGAGCTGCGGCCGAGCGTGCCGCACGATCCGGGCCAGCCGGCGGCACTCGCCCGGCACGGCCCTGCCCGGCGCACGCGAGGCCTCCCACTCCAGGACCTCGCAGCCGAGGGCCGCGAGCATGCCGGGAAGCTCGCCCGAGGCGGGGCAGGCCACCGACACCTGCATCCCCGCGGCGCGCTGCGTGCGCACCAGGTCGGCCACCACACGCGCCACTCCGCCGTCGACCGGCTGGGTCACGTGCAGAACGTGCGGCGGCAAGGGTGCGGACGTCACATGCATCGCCTCTTCCGGCAGAACTGAGAGAGCGGTCGGCTCGTGTCCACAACGTCTCCAGGCCGCTCGGAGAAACGGTTCGAACCCGGCCTAGGACCGGGCGTCGACGGCGCCGAAGAGCACCCCGGCCCAGGCCGGGTCCCCGGTCGACGCCAGCCGGAAGTCCAGCGCGTCGCCGCCGCGGGCCAGGGCCCGGTCGAGCGGGAGCACGTCGGAGTCGTAGCCGAGGGTGTTGTCGTGGGCCGGGACCCGCTCGGGCTGGGTCCCCGGCTGGCTGATGGTCGAGTTGAGGACGTCGTCCGCCGGGTTGGCCCGGTCGGACAGCGTCACCGGGCGGCCCCGGCCGGCCGAGACGGTCAGGGAGTCGCCGGTCCCGCCGCGGTCGCCGTTGTAGGCCACCAGGCCCGCGTAGCCGCGCGCCCCCTCGGGGAACGCGGTCTTGACGTGCACCTTCTCGGCGGAGCGCGCCTTGGTGAAGGTGTCGAAACCGTCCCGCAGGAACAGATGACGCAGCGGCTCGGACGGCTTCTCGTACGCGGCCACGAGCGTCCACCCGCCCCAGGCCCCGGCGGCGGTCTGCCCCATGGCGACGTTCAGCTGCGCCACGGTGTAGAGCCCGGACCCGCTGGAGCGCACCAGATCGGTGACGTCCGCCGAGGCCTGGTAGGCGTCCGCGCCGTTCGCGACCCGGTGGCCGACCACGGTGTCGGCGAGCACCTGCTTGTACTCGCCGCCGGGCTCCGCGATCAGGACGCGTCCGTTGTCGCGCGGGGGCTTCTGCTCCCCGACCCGGAGGTTGCCGCCCCAGTACAGGCGCGCGTAGGTGACGCGCGCCCCCTCGGGGACGCGGACCTCCGCGCGGGTCGAGTTGTAGGTGTTCGGGTCGCGGTCGACGTCCGTGTAGAACATGTCGAAGTCGCCGTTGGCGGCCGTCGCGCCCGCCCGCGCCTCGGGGCAGCCCACGTTCTTGTCCGACGCCGCGCCCCGGCAGGTGATGGCGGAGTTCGCCGCGCGCACGAAACCGCCGTGCTGCACCGCGTCGTAGCGGCTGGTGAACGGGAGGGCGGGCTTCTCCGCCGCGGGCTTCGGTGGTGCCGAGGGAGTCGCCGACGCCGTCTGGCACAGCGGGGGCACTGCCGCCAGCGACAGGAGTCCCACCATCAGGCGACGCACAAAACAACCTTTCGAATTACGCATGGCCGGCGTCCCTTTCAGGAATGAGGAAGACGCTCTACTACACCCGGGAAATCAGAAAGTCACACTTATCCAACCGCGGCACGAAGGCCAGACCCCTTGCTCAGGGGGTGGCCAACGACAGCGGCGGGAAAGCGAGTTTCACTTCATACACGATGTGTGTCGGAGTTGTGAAATTCCCGGTACCCCGGTGTCGACACTCCGCGAGCCACTTCAACGAACCAATCGGTATTCACTCTTTCGGAGCCGAAACTCTCTGGCGCGTCGTCCGTTGCACACGAGCCGGGCGCCTGTCCCGGCCGTATGGATCGACCCAAGGAGCATGTTCATGTCGCGTACCGCGAAGGCAGTCGTCTTCTCCGCCATGGCCGCCGCCGCCGTGGCCGGCACCGCCGGCATCGCCGCCGCCGACAGCGGCGCGCAGGGTGCCGCCACCCACTCCCCCGGCGTGGTGTCGGGCAACGTCGTGCAGGTGCCCGTGCACGTGCCGGTCAACGTCTGCGGCAACACCGTGAACGTCATCGGTCTGCTGAACCCGGCCTTCGGCAACAGCTGCGTCAACAGCTGACCCGCGGAGCCTGACTCTTCCTCAGCCGCCCCTCTTCCAGGGGCGGCTGCTTCGTTTCCTGCCCCATTCGGACGCAGCGGCCGGAAGCCGGCCACACCGGCCTCACCAGGCAGAACGGCACAGACGCAGGGCATTCCGATCACGGAGAGCGGTCACTCGGTTGCGGACCGTCGTGCGGCATTTCACGGTGATCTCAAGCACCAACACGCCCTCGAAAGGGAAAGAAATGCCTGCTCTGCCCGTACGGCGCATCGCGACCTCCGCTCTCTGCGCGTCCCTCCTGATCGGTGCGGCGGCACCCGTGTTCGCCGCGGACTCGTCCGACGAGCGCGCCAGCCGCACGGTTGTGTCCACCTCCGTCGCTCCCGACGCCGCCGCCCTGCTGAGCCAGGTCAAGACCCTCCAGGACACCGGTGGCGTCCTGACCCCGGTCACCGGCCTGCTCGACGCCGTCCTCAAGACGAAGGACGGCAAGCTGCCCGCGGACGAGGCCCAGAAGCACGCCGACGCGATCAAGTCCGCCATCGACACCGCGAAGGCGGCGGCCCCCGCGGCTCCCGCCGTCCCGGCCACGCCCGGCAAGGCGGTCCCCGACGACGCGAAGGCGCCGCTCGACGTCAAGGCCGACGCCCTGGCCGCGCTGCAGTCCGCGGTCGACGCGCTGGTGAAGTCCGCGACGGCCGGCGATGTCACCGCCATCGCCACCCAGGCGCCCGTCGTCGTGACCGGCCTGGTCAACTTCCTCGCCGCCACGCTGCTCAGCGGCGCGCTCCCGGCCCCGAACCTGCCGGGCCTGCCCGCGCTGCCGGAGGTCCCGGCCGCGAACACCCCGGCGCTGCCCTCCACGCCGTCGCTGCCCGCGACCCCGTCCCTCCCGCAGGCGCCGGCTCTCCCCTCCGTGTAGCAGCGCCTCACACAGCCCGCCCGGGGCAGGTCGCACGACCTGCCCCGGGCGGGTTTTCGATGTGCGCACGGTAATTCATATTTACGCCGAGGAACCGTTCTTTCGAGTGGGGATCAAGGAACCCGCACACCCCGGAGTTTCCGTCGGCGAAGACGGTCGTTGAGTAAGCAGAAGCCGAACACCGCGCATTAAGAATGCCCCGCGGTGAATATTCCATGCCGATGACTTAAAAGTCGTCGAGGAAAGGATAAACAATGAAGTCTCTGAAGGCCGCTGCCGTTGTCGCCGGTTCCCTCGCCCTGGCCGGTGCCGCCGCCCCCGCCTTTGCCGCGGACCTCGCCCCGACGAGCCTGAACGGCGCCCTGGACACCATCGCCAGCCAGCCGACCCTCGACGTCCAGCCGGTCAGCAGTAACCTGCTCGACCCGAAGGCCGGCGGCGCGGTGGACACCGTGACGGGCGCCGCCGACCAGCTGAACCCGGGCGGCGCCGCGGCCCCCGGCGACCTGCTCGGTGGTCTTCCGCTCGGCGGCTGACCGCCCTGTTTCGTTGATCCGAACGGGCGACGAAGGGTTTACGCGGGTGTGTCTTTGCGGCAATTCGCGCGGAGCGCGCCCCTACGATCCCGGAAAACCCCCGTAGGAAGGTTCGCGAAATGAACACTGCCAAGAAGGCCGCCCTTGTCCTTGCCACCGCCGGCCTCGCGGCGGGTGCCGCTTCCGGTGCCGCCTTCGCCGACGGCGGCGCGAGCGCCGAGGGTGCCGCGGTGGGTTCGCCGGGCGTCGCCTCGGGCAACCTGGGCCAGGTTCCGGTCCACGTTCCGGTCAACGTCTCCGGCAACACGGTCAACGGCATCGCCGGCCTCAACCCGGCCTTCGGCAACACCGCCGTCAACGACTGACACGACGTCGCGGCTTTCCCCGCACGTTGAGCCACGTATCGAAGGCTGGTTCGGAACGCACCTGTTCCCGGACCAGCCTTCGGCGTTCTCCGACATCAATTCGAGTGCACCGCGTTCCGCCAATGGAGTGACAGCGCCGCAATCGACGGTCTCCGTCTCGCTAGGCTTCCTCGGTGACTTCAACGTCGAGTATTGACACCACGTTTCGGGCAGCGGATCTGGGAACACTCGCTGTCATCGCCTGGAGTGGGGAACACGTCGATGAGGAAGAGGACATGCCTTTCCTCCTCGCCTACTCCATGGGTGATTCCCCCGCCGGCCCCGAGGGCTCGGAGGCGGCCGTCCGGGCGCTCCTGACCAACAACGGGCTGACCGTGGGCACCACCGTCCACGACGGTTCCCGGCATCCCAGCTTCCCGGTCTCGCTGCTCGTCGAGGCGGGCCAGGCCGTCGTCACGATGCCGCTGCTGAACGCCCAGTGCCAGGTGCCCCCCGAGTGGCTGGAGGCGGCCGACGCGCGGGGCAGCGCGTACTTCATCTTCACCACCCGCCCCTGGCCCACCGCTCCTCCCGGACAGCCGGTCGCCGAGGGCGAGCTGGAGAAGTTCGCGGGCGCCGAGGAGACCCTGACGGCGGCCGCCCACTGCATCCTGCCCATCCGCAAGATCCGCGGATAGCACCGCACACACGCGTCCGCGGTGCGGCGGTGGCTGGCCGAATCATCGGCCCGCCCCGCCGCACCGCGGCGCACTGCTTCCCTGAGGCTCGGTCAGCCGAGGCCCAGACCCAGGCCGAGACCGAGGTCTAGACCGTGGCGGTGCCAGTGGTCGTGGTGGCAGCCCCACCCGTCGTCGCACGGGTGGGCGGCGGCCACCGACCGGGCCGGCGCCTGCGGCGCGGCGGCCTGGGCGGCACCCGCGAGGGGCACGAGGGCGGCGGCAGCGATCAGGGCGGCCACGGAGGTCCGAACTTGTCGCGCCGAGCTTCACATTTAGTAACGCTGCGCAATCAGCCCTGTTCGCAGCCACCAGGAGGGTCGCGTGAGCACCACCCACCAGAAGGCAACCACCGTTCCACACGCGCGGACGGGACCGGACGCGACAGCGGCGCCGCCGGGTCCACGGGACACCGCTCTCGGCGTTCTGCTGGTCCTCACCGGGGCCGCCGGGCTGCTCGCCTCGTGGGTCATCACCCTCGACAAGTTCAAGCTGCTCGAGGACCCGGACTTCACCCCGGGATGCAGCCTGAACCCGGTGGTCTCCTGCGGGAACATCATGAAGAGCGCGCAGGCGGCCGTGTTCGGGTTCCCCAACCCGATGCTCGGGCTCGCCGCCTACGCGATGGTGGTCTGCACCGGGGCCGGTCTGCTGGCCCGCGCGCGCTTCCCGCGCTGGTACTGGCTGGGCCTGCACGCCGGGTCCGCCTTCGGCGTCGGCTTCGTGACGTGGCTGCAGTTCCAGTCGCTCTACCGCATCAACTCGCTGTGCCTGTGGTGCTGTCTGGCCTGGGTGGCCACGATCCTGCTGTTCTGGCGCGTCACCGCGCACACCGTGTCCACCGGCGCCCTGCCCGCGCCGCCCGCCGCGCGCGGCTTCTTCGCCGACTTCTCCTGGGTGGCACCCGCACTGCACATCGGCGTCGTCGGGATGATGATCCTGACCCGCTGGTGGGACTTCTGGACGAGCTGATCCGGCTGATCCCGCGACAGAGTCAGGAACATGACGGGTGATCGGTTCCGCAGCGGCCATGAACCGTGAGCAGATAGCGGGCCTTGAACCGCAGCGCCTGCGGGTCCAGCGGCGTCGTCAGCACGTCCGCGACCTCCAGCTCGGCCGCCTCGGTCACGAATCCGGGCAGGTACCGGCGCTCGGACACGGTGATGACGGGGATGCAGCGCATCGGGCCGAGCCGCCGCATGTACCGGACGACCTCCAGCCGGTCCGCCCCGGGGCGCCCGAGCGCCAGGACGACCAGGCCCACGCCACCCCGTATCAGCGCCTTCAGCGCCGCGTCGTTCGAGGACGCGCCGGCGGTCGGGACGGCCAGCGGGACGAGGGCCGCCTCCAACGCCCTGATGCCCCAGGCGCATTCATCGATCAGCAGAATTTTCATCTTGGGCGCCCCCGATCTTTTCCGCCTCGCCGACAGATCGATTGTCCTGCAGATCGACGGTTCGGGAGGTGCACTATCCGCCGATTGCTCCCGCCGGGGGAATTCTGCACTGATACGCAAGAAGGTTCGTTAGCCCTGATGCGTCATCAATCCCGAACGGAAAGAGACAGCATCCGAAATGAGCATCAAGGTACGAGGAACGATCGCCGTGCTGGCCGGCTGCCTCGCCGCCGCGGCCGGGGCCACCCCCGCCGTCGCGTCGGCGAACGTGCCCATCGAGATTCCCCTCGCCGGCGTGGAGAACGCGCTGCACATGGACGTACCGGAGCTGAGCACCGAGGCTCCCGTCCCGATCCCCGGGGCTCCCGAGGGACCCCGGTACTCGCAGGACCACGTCCTGCCGCAGAACGCCCTGCCGCGGCTGCCGGTGAGCAGCGAACTGCCCGCCACCCAGGCCGGGGTGCCGGTGCCTCGGCTGCTGCCCGGCGAGCCCGCCGAGCAGATCGGGCTGAGCGCCGAGGGCTCCCCCGTGCACACCCTGACGCCGGGAGCCTCCGTGAACCCGCCGCTGAGCGGCCCCCGCTCCGAGCGGTTCGGGCTGCCCCAGGTGTCGGCCCCGCAGGCCGCGGTCGGCACCCCCGACGTACAGGCCCGGCCGGGGGCGGACCTGGCGCTGGGCTGATCCCCGAGGGGCCGGTCCCCCGGCCCCCAGACCTCCAGGAGGACATGGCCGTGAATTCCCGACTTCCCCTGACCACGGGCCGGGCACCGGGCGCGAGAGCGTTACTGACCCGGCGCAGCGCGGGCCTGGTCCTTCTGGGCGCCCTCTCCGCCACCGCCGCCGTCCTGCGGATGCGTCCCCGGCCGCAGCGGTCCGGCCCACGGACCGAGGCGGGCGAGACGTTCGACGAGATGTACCGCGGACGGCGGATCACGGGGAGCCGGGCCGCCGGGGCGGGCGGTGCGTGGCAGGTCATGGTGGACGGCCGTCCCCTGCACCTCATGCGGCGGGCCGACGGCTCGTACCTGAGCATGGTCGACCACTACGACTCGTACGCCACTCCCCTCGCCGCGGCGAGGGGGGCCGTGGCCGAGCTCGGCGGCCAGGCGCTCCGCGACCACACCGGGGAGGTGTGAAAGCCGATGGTGCACACCCGGCAGAACCAGAACACGCTCACCAAGGCGCAGAAGCGGCGCTTCGTGGACGCCGTCCTCGCGGTCAAGAAGAGCGGCCGCTACGACGACTTCGTGCGGACGCACATCGAGTTCTACCAAGGAGACGGTGACGGCGGTCTGCGGGTCGCGCACATGACCCCGTCGTTCTTCCCCTGGCACCGCAAGTTCCTGCTGGAGTTCGAGCGGGCCCTGCAGAAGGTCGACCCGGGCGTCACGGTCCCGTACTGGGACTGGACGGCGGACCGGACGCCGGCCGCCTCGCTGTGGGCCGAGGACTTCCTCGGCGGCAACGGCCGCGACGGCGACCGGCGGGTGACGACGGGACCGTTCGCGCGGGCGCGCGGCCACTGGACCGTCACGGTGGCCGTGACCGACGGCGACTTCCTGATGCGGGACTTCGGGCGGCCGCAGGCCCCGGTCGAGCTGCCGGGCAAGGACGAGCTGGCGTCGGCGATGCGGGAGAGCGCGTACGACGCCTCTCCGTGGAACTCCATGGCGACCAGCGGATTCCGCAACGCGTTCGAGGGCTGGCCCAGCCGGCTCGGGGACCGCACCTGGTACAACCACAACCGGGTGCACCGCTGGGTGAGCGGCCACATGCTGGGCGCCGGTTCGGTCAACGACCCGGTGTTCTGGCTGCACCACGCCTTCGTCGACCTGTGCTGGTCGCGGTGGCGCGAGCGGCACCCCGACGCGGCGCCGTACCTGCCCGCCGAGCGCCCCGGCCTCGGCGACGCGCAGCGCAAGAAGATCCTGATCGCGGGCGACTCCATGGAGCCCTGGAACACCCCGGTCCGGGACATGCTCGAACACAAGAGCCTGTACCGGTACGTGTGACGAGCGCGGGACGCACGAGGGCCCCCGGCACATGGTGCCGGGGGCCCTCGTCGGTGCGCGTACGCTGCTGAGTGTCAGCCGCCGTAGCCCATGTCGCCACCGTCGCTGTTCACGCAGGTGTTGCCGAACGCCGGGTTCAGCAGACCGATGACGTCCACGGTGTTGCCGCAGGCGTTGACCGGAACGTGGACGGGGACCTGGAGCAGGTTGCCCGACAGGACGCCCGGCGAGTTGGTGGCAGCGCCCTGGGCGCCCGCGTCGGCCATGGCCAGGCCGGCGCCGCTCATCACCACGGCACCCGTGCCGAGGGCGACAGCGGCTGCCTTCGCGATGCGAGACATCACGTTCTCCTTTTGCTTGGCAGTGCGGCCGCGTGGTCGCAGCCGTCGGCCTGTTCAACGGCCGCGCCCCCTCGGCAGTAACGGCTTTTGCGGGGATACCTCCTGAAAAGGGCAGGCATCCGGCGGCCGGTGTCCCTCAAACGGCGGGCGCCACGGTCCTCCCGTCGTACGCGCCGCCCCGGCACATCCGCACATCGCCGTCGGCAGCCCAGTGCGGGACACCGCCGCCCGCCCGGCACTCGGCGGGCGCCAGATAGTCCAGGTCGAAGCGCGGGCGGCGGACGTAGGCGAACCCGGTGTCCGTGCCGCCGGCCGAAGGACCGGCTCCCGCGACCCGCTTGACGCACCGGTAGGCATCGCCGCCGCCGAAGACGCGGAACGCGGGGACGCCGCCGCGCGCCCGGCACTGAGCCGCCGTCAGCAGCGCGGTCGGGTCGTGGGTGTCCGCCGTCGCGGAGCCCGCCGTCACGGGGAGCCAGGCGAGGGCCGCCGCCACGAGCGGGACCGCGCACCGAGTGAGGAACATCCTTGCGTACGCCTTTCGTCGCCCCCTCCCACAGTGCTCGCCGCCGGACCCGCGCGCAGGCGGGGAGGACCGAACGGGGCGCGCCCCGATCAGGAACCAGAGGCGCGCGCCGTCGTTTCCCGGGTGTCCCGCTCATCACTCGCGGAGGAGGACGCATGAAGGTGGTCTGCGCCGGCGGAGGGCCCGCGTCGCTGTACCTGTCCATCCTTTTGAAACTCCAGGACCGGCGGCGGCACGTCGCCGTCCACGAACGGAACCCCGAAGGGGCCACGTACGGCTGGGGTGTCACCTACTGGCCGGACATGCTCGGCACCCTCACGGCGCACGACGCGGAGTCCGCGCGCGCCATCGAGCGGCACTCGGTGCGGTGGACCGACGGCGTGGCGCACATCGGCGGGCGGACCACGGTCCACCACGGCGACACCGGCTTCGCGATCGGCCGCCGCCGGCTCCTGGAGATCCTGGGCGACCGGGCGTCCGCGCTGGGCGTCGAGGTGACCTACGACCGGACGGTCGCGCCCGGCGACCCGGACCTCGACGGCGATCTGGTCGTGGCCGGGGACGGCGCCCGCAGCGCGCTGCGCGACGCGCACGCGGAGCACTTCGGCACCCGGACCGTGCCGGGGCACAACCGGTTCGTCTGGCTCGGCACGACCCAGGTGTTCCGGTCCTTCACCTTCGCCTTCGTGGAGAGCGACCACGGCTGGATCTGGGCCTACGCCTACGGCTTCGACGGCGAGCACAGCACCTTCATCGTCGAGTGCTCGCCCGCCACCTGGAGCGGCCTCGGCCTCGACGCGCTGGAGCGGGACGTCGCCCTGAAGCTGCTCGGGGACCTCTTCGCCGAGCCGCTGCGCGGGCACCCCCTGATCGGCCGGACCGATGTGGACGGGCCCGCGCAGTGGCAGCGGTTCGGCACGGTCACCAACCGGACCTGGTCGCGCGGCAATCTGGTCCTGCTGGGCGACGCCGCCCACACCACGCACTACTCCATCGGCGCGGGCACCACCCTGGCGATGCAGGACGCGATGGCGCTGGCGGACGCCCTGCGCGGCGACGCCCCGCTCGCCGCCGCCCTCGGCGCCTACGAGCGGACCCGGCGGCACGCGCTGCTGCCGTTGCAGAGCGCGGCCCGGCACAGCGCCGCCTGGTACGAGAACCTGCCGCGCTATGTCGGGCTGCCGCCGGACGAGATGTTCGCCCTGCTCGGGCAGCGCCACTCGCCGCTGCTGCCGTACGTGCCGCCCCGGCTCTACTACCGGCTGGACCGGGCGGTCAGCGGCGCGGGGCCGCTGCGGTCGCTGAAGCGGAAGATCGGCCCGCGCCTCGCCCGCTTCCTCCAGAAGGACTGACGCACGGACCGGTGCCGATTCCGGTCATTTTCATTGCACCGGGGTAACGGTCCGTTCTTCCGGCCGCCGCACTTCGTTGAGCAGGCCATGGAGATGCAGAGAAACGATCCGACAAGCATGTCGAATCCTCCGTCGGACACTCCGATCTACGAAACCGTGGTGCGGCTGTGGCAGGCCCACGGAAGGACGGTGCCCGTGCCTCCGCAGGCCCGGCCCGCCCGGCCCTCGCGCGGCTGGGTGCGGGTGGATCAGGCACCGCACCGGGGGCACTGACCGTCGGCGGGACACGCCCGCCGTCGGCCCAATTCGCCGTTCCGCGGGCCCCGCGGCGGTGTGATTGACGCGTCATATTCCCCTCACCTTTTAGGGAGAAACGATGCGTCTTCGCGCATTCGCAGCCGCCACGGTCCTGGCCGGGACCGCGGTTCTGGGTTCCGCTGCCGTCGCCTCCGCGCAGGACGGTCCCGACGGGGCCACCGCCGCCGGGTTCGCCGCGAACAGCCCCGGCGTGCTGTCCGGGAACGTCGTCCAGGTCCCGATCGACGTTCCGGTCAACGTCTGCGGCAACTCGGCCAACGTGATCGGCCTGCTGAACCCGGCGTTCGGCAACGCCTGCGTGAACGGCTAAGCACCACCCACGGGTGTGCCCGGGCCCTTCGGCCCGGGCACGCCTTTCGCACACGGCACGCCTATCGCAGGCGGCGCGCGGGGAGCGACGCGGTGTGCAGCAGGAGTTCCAGGGGGCCGCGGCGGAAGCGGGCGGTCCACAGCACGGCGAGCAGCATCGCGCCCGCGATGAACGCCAGCAGCATCGGCAGCGCCGCCATCGAGTCGCTGTCGGCCGCGGGCACGTACCAGACGTCGGTCAGCAGCCAGAGCGCGACGATGTGCAGGGCATAGACGGTCAGCGCCATCGTGCCGACCGCGGCGACGGGCGCGGCGGCCCGGGTGAGGCGCGGCATCCGGTCGACGACGAAGAGACAGCCGGCCAGGACCACGAGCGCGACACCGGTGTTGCCGACGATCCAGAACGTGGTCTGGCTGTGCGGCGCGGCCACGAGGAGCCAGCTGAGCGGGGTGCTCGCCGCGCCGTAGGGATCGCCGACCGCGTCGGACCACCAGGCCGAGGAGGCCGAACCGCCGTCCGTGGCCGAGGCGATGAGGCCCGAGGCGCCGGGGACGAGGCGCAGGGCGAGCCAGGAACCCCCGTAGCCGAGGACGGCGAGGCCCGCGCCGGTCAGGGCGAGCCGGGAGCGGATCCGCGGGCGGGACAGATCGAGGCGGGCCACCGCCATGCCCGCGAGCAGGAACGGCGCCCAGGTGAGGACCGGGTACTCGCCGGTGAACAGCAGCTCCACGAAGCCGTCCGTGTCCGTGATCCGGGCCAGCGGGTCCCAGGAGATGAGCGCGTCTCCCCACGATCCCTCGTCGAGGGCCACCCGGATCGCGTAGAGGATCTGCGGCATGAGCAGTGCTCCGGCGGCCGCGAGCAGCCCGAGTGTCCTCGCCCGCAACCGGTACAGCGGCAGGAGCAGCAGGAAGAGCAGTCCGTAGAAACTGAGGATCACCTCGATGGTGGTGTCCAGTGCCGTCAGGGCGTAGCCGAGGGCGATGAGCAGCACGGAGCGGATCACGATCCGCGCCGCCGCCCGCCGGCCGGCCCGGCCCCTGCGCGGGCGGCGCCTGCCCATGATGATGATCAGCGAGAACCCGGCGAGTACGCCGAACAGCGTGGCCGCGCGGCCGCGCGCCGCCTCCATCAGGAAGCCCAGGGGCCCGCCCACCGAGGGGTCGGGTCCGACGTGGACGGCGTACATGCCGAACACCGCGAGGCCACGGGCCAGATCGACGCCGATCAGGCGACCTGCCGGGGTCCGGGTCGGGAACCGGGGAGAGGCGGCGGCGGAGGAGAGAGGAGAGGGGACCGCCGCCGCCTCGCGCAGCGCCGCATGCGGCGGGACCGGAGAGCCTTCGTCTGTCATGGCTCCCAGGGTTCGCTCGCCGACCCGTCGCGTCCCACCCGCCGACCGGCCGGAGCCGACCCCGCCGACCGGCCGGATCGTGGCCGTCCACCGGCCCGCGTACCCACGGACCCCGCAGACGGCCGCCCGCGCGCGTGGTACGCATCGGGTGACGGCCCATGGCGAGTGGAGCGCGCATGATCCGGGTTCTGTTGGTCGACGACGAGGCACTGGTCCGTACGGGCTTCACGCACATCCTCGACGCGACCGAGGGCGTCGAGGTGGTGGCGGCCGTGTCCGGCGGTCAGGCCCTGCCCGCGGCGAGAGAGTGGGAGCCGGACGTCGTGCTCCTGGACATCCGGATGCCCGACGTGGACGGGCTGACCGTCCTCGACGAACTGCTCCGCCTCGACAGTCCCCCCGTCGTGGCCATGCTGACCACGTTCGACGCGGACGAGTACGTCGATGCCGCGCTGCGCTCGGGCGCCGCCGGGTTCCTCCTCAAGGACACGGATCCGGAACAACTCCCGTATCTCATCCGCACGCTGGCCGACGGCGGCACCGTGCTGTCCTCGCGGGTGACGCGCACCGTGGTCAACGGCTTCCTGGACCAGGGCGGACGCGAGCCGGCCGCCTCCCTGCTCGTCGGGCGGCTGACCGGGCGCGAGCGCGAGGTCCTGGTCCTGATGGCCGAGGGGCTCGCGAACGCCGACATCGGCACCCGGCTGCACCTGAGCGTCGGCACGGTCAAAGGGCACGTCAGCGCCCTCCTTGAGAAGCTGGAGGTCGGCAGCCGGGTGCAGGCGGCGCTGCTCGCCGAGCGGGCCGGGGTGCTCTGGCGCGACCGGGGCCGGGGCGAGCGGTGAAACCCTCCGACGCCGCGCTCGTGGTCGTCGCCCTGGCCGACGTCTGGGTCAACGTCGACAGCGAGGACCGGGGCCGCGTCGCCGCCGCGCTGCTCGCGGTGGCCGCGCTCACCCTGCGCCGGCACCGGCCGCTGGTCGCCTTCGTGCTGACCCTGCCCACCGCCCTGCTCACCGACGCGGTCTTCGCCACCCTGGCCGCGCTCTACACGCTCTCCTCGCTCGCCCGGCACCGCAGCCTGCTGGTGTGCTGCGCCCTCGCGTTCACGGTCTGCGACTTCATGCCCTGGCCGTGGTCGAGCCTGGAGACCGGTGAACTGGGCAGAACCCACGCCCTGGTCAACATCACGTACACCCTCGCCACGGCCGCCGCCCCGGTCTTCCTCGGCCAGCTCGTGCAGGCCCACCGCGAGCTGTCGCTGCGCCTCGCCGAGATCACCGAGGCCCGCGAGCACCAGCAACTGCTCACCTCCCAGGCGGTGCTGGCGAAGGAGCGCGCGCAGCTCGCCCGGGAGATGCACGACGTCGTCTCGCACCAGGTCAGCCTGATCGCGGTGCAGGCCGGGGCGCTCCAGGTGGGCAGCCGGGACGCCGACGCCCGGGCCGCCGGTGCCACGATCCGGCGGCTCAGCGTGCAGACCCTGGACGAGCTGCGGCACATGATCGGCGTGCTCCGCGCCTCCGGCAGCCGCCCCACCGAACTCACCCCGCAGCCCTCCCTCGCCGACCTCCACCAGCTGATCGGGGCCAGCGGTATCGAGACGGAGCTGGTCACCAACCTGCCCGGCGAACTCCCCCCGAGACTCCAGCGCGCCGTCTACCGCACGGTCCAGGAAGCCCTCACCAACGTACGCAAACACGCGCCCGGCGCCACCGCCACCGTCCGCATCCAGCGCCACGGGCCCCGGCTCCGCGTCACCGTCACGAACACCACGCCCACCCGCCCGGCCCTGCGTCTGCCCGGCGCCCACCACGGCCTCGTCGGGCTGGGTCAGCGGGCCGAACTCCTGGGCGGCAGCGTGACGTCGGGGCCGACGCCGGACGGGGGGTTCGCGTTGCGCCTCGAACTGCCGACGGGGGTCGCGGACTGAGATCGGGCCGGGTGGGTGCCGGTCAGGGCGGGGTCTGGTAGAGCGTCTGCATCGGGGGGCGGCCGTAGGCGCGGCGGTAGGCGGCGGCGAAGCGGCCGGGGTGCAGGAAGCCCCAACGGGCCGCGATCCGGGTGACGGTGGCGCCGCTCCCGATGTCGGCGGCCAGCAGATCCTGGTGGGCGTGGGCGAGCCGGACCCGGCGCAGATGGCCGAGCGGCGTGGTGTCCAGGTGGAGCCGGAAGGCGTACTGCAACGCGCGGGGGGAGACCCGGGCGACGGCCGCGATGTCCGTGATGCTGATGTCACGGTCCGCGTGGTCGTCGATGTAGGCGAGGGCGCGGCGCAGGGTCTCCGGGTGGGCGTCGCGGCGGTCCGCGCCGGTGGGATCCAGGAGCGCGTTGCTGGGAAAGGCGTTCAGCACGCTCGCGGCCAGGAGCTGGGAGGCGGTGGAGGCTATCAACGGCGCGTCCCGCACGGCCGGTTCGGCCAGCACGTGGTCGCGCAGGTGGGCGATGGTCCGGCGCAGATGCCGGGCTGCGGCCGGGGAGACGGGCCGGTCACCGGTGAGCCGGACGGGCCAGCGGCCGGGCCGCGGGGCGGCCACCTGGTCGAGCAGGGCGGGGTCGAGCAGGATGAGGTCGTAGCCGGCGCTCTGGATGACGCCCTTGTAGCCCCGGTCGTGCGGGGCGTACAGGAACACGTCCCCGGGGCCGAAGAGGCCCTCGGTTCCCCCGGCGTGCTGCCGGACGATGCTGCCGGAGTGCACGTTGCCCAGGCAGATCTGGCCGATCGGCCGTCCGGCGTCGTGGCTCATGTCGTAGTCGAAGGCGAGCCGGTCGATGCTCATGGCCCCTGTGCTGTCCCGTGAGACCTGCGCCCTGGTGTGCTCGGCGGCGCCGCCGATGTGCATCTTCGTGTACGCCCTGCTGAGGAAGTCCTCGGTGAGGGCGAGGTCCTCGCTGTCGAACCGGAGTGTCTCCATGTCCGTCCTCGTGCCCGTGACTCAGGTCGCCCGGTCGCGGCGCTGTTCCGCTTCCTGTGGGGACTTGCTCGCGTCCCGGCCGACGGGTTTCGCTTCCACCGGCCAACGGTACTCAGCGGACCGGACGGCCGTCCCGGTCTCGGTGCGATCGAAACCGGGCCCCGGACTTCGCTGCGCGGATGATGTCGGCGCTGAGCTGCGCGATCACCCCTTCGCCCACCGTGCTGCCGAACCTGTGACCGACACGGACAATCTCGGCCAGGGGTTCCTGAATCGGTCCCCCCGGAGCACACCCTGTCGTCGTTCGGCGGTCACGGCCGAACGGACCGCGGGAGGAGAGAGTGCATGGATTCCATGTCCCTCGGCGAGGAGATCCTGTGGCTGAAGCGGCGGGCCCGTGAGATGCAGGAGTCGGCACGGCTGATGCGTGAGCGGGCCATCAGGCAGCGCGAGCTGGCGAAGGAGGTGCGGGCCACGGCAGTGGGCATGCGGGGGCTGGCGGTGGCCCAGCGCATGTCCCTGCGCTTGGCCGGCCCGAGTGCCGAAGAGGCCGGGGGCGGTCGCCGCCCGGACGCCGAGATGGTCCGGAGCGCGTAGGCGAACCCGCTCGTCCCGGCAGCCGACGGCGTATCTGCGCCGGGGTGCGTGAGGGTCCCGGGAACGACGGCGGCCCCTGGTCGGATACCTCCTGACCAGGGGCCGAGCCGTAGACCCTGTGGGACTCGAACCCACAACCAATGGATTAAAAGTCCACTGCTCTGCCAATTGAGCTAAGGGTCCACGCGCCGGCCGCGGGCCGACGCACCCCCGAGCATAGCCCGCCGGGCCCGGAACACCGATCGGGTATCGGTGTTCCGGGGCGGGTCAGGAGCGGCGGAGGAACCAGTGGCGGGCCGAGGCCAGCCACCACACGCCCGCGAAACCGAGCACGACGAGCACCGCGACCGGTGCGTAGTTGAAGGTCTCCCAGGTCACCGGGGAGACCTGCGGGAGCATGAAGAGGACGGTGATCACGGCCACCCAGGTCACCGCCACCACACCGACCGCACCGGACCAGCGGCCCAGGTGCCACGGGCCGCGTTCGAACGCCTCGCCCTTGCGCAGCCGCAGCAGCGTCGGGATGACGTACGCGATGTAGAGGCCGATGACGGCGATCGAGGTCACGGCCGTGTACGCGGTGACGTTGATCAGGTACGGCAGGCCGAGGACGAGCGCGCCCGCCGCCGCCAGCCAGACCGCCGCGACCGGGGTCCGGGTGCGCGGGCTGACCGTGTGCCAGACGCGGGAGAACGGGAGGGCGCCGTCGCGCGAGAAGGCGTAGATCATGCGGGAGTTGGCGGTGACGGACGCCATCCCGCAGAACAGCTGCGCCCCGATGACGACGAGCAGCAGCAGCTTGCCCGCGGTCGCGCCGAGCGCGTCGAGCAGGATCTGGGCCGGGGGCGCGCCCGTCGCCGAGTCGAGGGAGCCGTTGTACGACTGGATCGCGAAGGTGAAGCCGAGAAGCAGGACGAATCCGGCGATCCAGGATGTCCAGATCGACTGGACGATGCCCTTCGGGCCCGCCGTCGACGCGTCGTGCGTCTCCTCGGTCATATGGGCGGAGGCGTCGTAGCCGGTGAAGGTGTACTGGGCCATGAGCAGGCCGATCAGCACGACGTACGCGCCACTGCCCCACCCCGTGTTGTTCACGAACTCGCCGAAGACGAACGACGCCGACTGGTGGTGGTCCGGCACGAAGGCCAGGGCGCCCACGATCACCGCGACCCCGATCACGTGCCACCACACGCTGACGGAGTTCAGGAAGGCGACGATGCGGACGCCGAAGGTGTTGAGCAGGCCGTGCAGGACCAGGATCGCGGCGAACAGCAGGATCGTGCGGCCCGGCGTCACCTCGAAGTCGAACTGGAGATTGAGGTACGCGCCCAGGAAGGACGCCGCGCCGAAGTCGATGCCGGCGGTCACGGCGACCTGCCCGAGCACGTTGAACCAGCCGGTGAACCAGGCCCACGCGGCGGCGCTCTTCTCCGGCGCCAGCCGGTGCGCCCAGAAATAGAGCCCCGCCGAGGTCGGGTACGCCGAGCAGATCTCGGCCATCGCGAGCCCGACGACGAGGGTCATCAGCCCGACCCCGACCCAGCCCCAGGTGATCAGCACCGGGCCGCCGGTGTTCATGCCGAACAGGTACATCGTCAGGCAGCCGGAGAGCACCGAGATGATCGTGAAGGAGACCGCGTAGTTCGAGAACGCGGACATCCGGCGGGCCAGGACCTGCGTGTACCCGAGCTGAGCGAGCCGCTCCTCGTCGGAGCCGGGCGGTGCCGGGGGCTGTGTCGGGGGCGGTGTCGAGGGCGGTGTCGAGGGCGGTTTCACGTCAGCGGCGTCGCCTGCATCACTTGTCATGCCCCCAGCGATTCCCTCGTCGGGGGCGCGACATGCGGCCGATCAAGGCCCAACTGCCCGGCTAGAAAACGCCCTTGTACGTGCTCCAGCCGCTCGCGATCTTCGTCCGCGACGTGAACGAGCCGTTCCCCTTGCCGTCGTTGCGGTACAGGTTCCCGGACGTGTCCCGCACGACGAGGTCGTTCTTCCCGTCCCCGGTGATGTCACCGACGCCGACGATCGTCTTGTACGTCGACCCCCAGTCGGTGAACACGGTGACCCGGTCCTTCAGCGTCCCGTCCCCCGCACCGTCGTAGCGGAACAGCGTGCCGTCGGTGCGCCGGGCGAGGACGTCCCCGATCCCGTCACCGTTGAGGTCGCCGACACCGACGATGTGCGTGTACGTGGTCCAGGCGGAGCGAATCTTCTTGCCGGCCGCCAGCGTCCCGTCGCTCTTGCCCGCGAAGACGTAGATGTCGCCGGTGGAGGACTTGCGGGCGAGCAGGTCGGGCCGCCCGTCGCCGGTGAGGTCGCCGGGCGAGGTGAGGACGTTGTACGCGTTCCAGCCCGTGCCGAGCTTGATGTACGAGGTGGTCGTCTTCAGCGCGCCACCTCCGGTGCGGTAACTGCGCAGTTCACCGCCGGTCGTGCGGACCAGCGTCTCGTTGTCGTCGTCCCAGGTCAGGTCGCCGAACGGCACCGCGGTCGTGCCCGTGGGCCAGCCGCTCGCCGAGGTCTTCCCGGAGAAGGTGCCCTGGCCGGTGCCGTGCTGGTACGTGAAGGCGCCCGAGGAGTTCATGGTCAGCAGATCGCCGAACCCGTCGCGCCCCGTCATGTCGTGGTGTGCCGGGCGGGCGCCCGAGATCGCCACGGTGCCGGACTTCGTGAGCGCCGCGCCCTGGCCGTCCGCGGGCTGTGCCGTGAGGGTCCAGGTGTACGAGGCGTCGGCCGCTCCGGGCAGGCCGGAACCGACCGAGCCGTCCCAGTCCGCCTTGATCGCGTCACGGGCCTCGCCGCCGCGGAGCGTGGTCACCGCCTTGCCCGTGACCTTGTTCTTCAGCGTCAGCGTCCAGGACGCGACGGGCTTGGAGATCCACCAGCGGGGCTTCCAAAAGGACCCCTCCAGCATGACGCGGGCGCTCGCCGGGACCGCCGCGTCGGTCTGGGCGAGGGGCGACGCCGTGATCCCGGTGGGGACGACATGCACGTTCTCGTCGTCGTCGACGAAGGCCACCCGGTCGCCGGTGGGGTCGGCCGTCCAGTCCCGGCCCGCGTCGCCGCCGCGCGCGGTGCCGAGCGTGCGGGTCGTCGGCGTGGCCGCGGTGACGTCGGTGACGCGCACCGTGCGGTCCGCCCCGACGTAGGACACGGAACCGTCGCCGAGCAACCCGTGGCCGGTGGCCGTCAGACGGCGTGCCGTGCCGTCGGCCAGGGTCACGACGCCCGCGCCGTCCGCGGGCGTGGAGCACTCCCAGTACACGTAGCGGGCGGACGCCTGGACTGAGCCGAGCCCGCAGGAGGCGCCGATCGAGAGGGTGCGGGTCACCGTTCCGGACGCGACGTCGGTGGCGGACACCTTGCCCGCACCGGCCGGGCGCCACAGGGTCCCGCCCCACAGACCGGCGGCGGAGGCGGCGCCGCTGCGCACGACCTTGCCGGTGTCCAGGTCGCGGATCTCGGTGGCGGTGGCGGTGCGGTAGACGACGTAGCGGCCCGAGACGCCCTGCACGGTCCCCTTCTCGTCCAGCTGGACGGTGGTGCCGGGCGCCGGCCTCGCCTGGTCGATCAGGCGGTAGGTGCTGTCGGTCGCCTGGTACAGGACCCGCCCGTCGCCGGTCGGGTACGGCACCGGGCAGCCGGCCGCGCCGCACTGCCCGAGCGGTCCCAGGTTCTCCTTGGTGACCGGCTGGGGCGACCCGGTGAGCGCCAGCTTCCGCTCATGGAGCACGGGGTTGCCGCCGAGGTACGTGTCGACGGTGGCCAGGCGGCCCTGCGCCAGGGCGAGCGAGCCGGTACGGGTCGGATGCCAGGGGGCGGTGAGGACCGCGTCGTCGGTCAGCGTGCCGTCGGCCGCCTCGGTGAACCGGTGCACGGCGTAGTCGCCGCCCGTGGTCTTTCGGCCGAACAGCAGCACGGTGCCGTCGGGTCCGGGTACGACCTGGGCGCCGCCGCTCTCGGCGAGGTCGAGCACCCGGGTCGCGGTGCCGTCGGGGGAGACGGCGGTGACGGGCCCGTTGGTCGCGTTCTTCCAGAGCAGGCGGGAGCCCGCGAGCTCGAACTGCACGGCGTTCGACGACGCGGGAACGCTCCACCGCTGCCCCGCGCCGACCCGCGGCACCACCTGGATCGCCTTGGCCTCCGCGTCGTACCAGGCGATGGCCTGCGGCGAGATCCGCAGCCGCTGCGGGATGACGTTCGCGGGTGTGGGCAGCGCGGTGAACCGGGCGCTGTCGAGGTCCACCAGGCCGAAGCGGGCCTCGGTGGCGCTCGTGTACCGCACGACGGCCGAGGCGCCGTCACTGGTGAAGGAGGGGATCAGGCCCACGCCGCCCGTCGTGCAACGAGCGCCCTCCGGCAGGCCGGTCACGGTCCGGTCGCTCAGCACCCCGTCCGCGTCGGCGCGCAGGAGGTGGCACTGCCCGTCCCCGTAGGCCACGAGCGTCTCGCCGAGGACGGTCGCCAGGGTGAGTCCCGCGGGCAGCCGCAGGGTGCGCGACGTACCGGCGACGGGATCGGCGAGCCCGATCTCCCCCGCGGTGCCGGTCGCGTACGCGACGGTGTCGCCGTGTGTGTTGATGATGCCTCCCGCGCCTGCGGGCAGGGTGAACGGCGTCGACTCACCGGTCGAGTAGTCCGTCCACAGGTAGTGGCCGACCTCCGTGGTGGCCGCGTGCAGGAAGCCGGTCCGGCCCGCGACGAACACCCGCTCGCCGTCGACCGACGCACCGTACGGCGCGAGGACGGCGGCGGCCGGGGTGTCCGCGGCCGCCTGACCCGCCAGCGGGCTCAGCCCTGTCGCGACGACCAGGGCGGCACCGGCCGCGACAACGGATCTGCGGGCAGCACGTCTGCGCACGAAGGGACCCCTCCCGGAACAAGAACGGAGGGTGTGGGGCCCCTCGTAAAGTAAATGCCCTCTACATAGGGCCGGTTGAGCCTAACAGCAGGCGAACAGCAAGGAGGCCCGGGAGACGTGATCACGTCTCCCGGGCCTCACCTCATGCGAGGGGATCAGCCGTTGCGCTTCCAGCGCGGCTTGTCGTCGCGGCGGCCGAACGACGAGCCGGAGCCGGCGCGGTCGTCGCGGCGGCCGTAGGGGCGGTGGCCGCTGGAGGGGCGGTCGTCGCGGCGGTCGCGGTTGAACGGGCGGTCGCTGCCCCGGTGACCGCCGGAGGGGCGGTCGTCGCGGCGGAAGCCGCCACGGTCGTCACGACGCTCGAAGGAACGGCCACCACGGTCGTCGCGGCGGTCGTTGTCCCGGCGGAAGCCACCGCGGTCGTTGTCGCGACGGTCGTCGCGACGGAAGCCACCGCGGTCGTCACGACGCTCGAAGGAACGGCCACCACGGTCGTCACGGCGGTCGTCGCGACGGTCGTTGTCGCGGCGGAAGCCGCCACGGTCACCCGAGGGACGGTCGTCGCGGCGGAAACCGCCACGGTCGTTGTCACGACGCTCGAAGGAACGGCCACCACGGTCGTCACGGCGGTCGTTGTCCCGGCGGAAGCCGCCACGGTCGCCACGGTCGTTGTCACGGCGGTCGTCGCGACGGTCACGGCGCTCGTAGTTGCCCCGCTCGTCACGGCGCTGACGCGGCTCGTACGACGAACGCTCCGAACGCTCGGGGCGCTCCTCCTGGCGCGGCACCTCGGCGGCGGCGACGGCCTCGGCGGCGGCCTCGGTCGCGGCGGCCACGGCGGCGGCCACACCCTCCTCGTCCTCGCCACGGTCACGGGCGGCGCGGGCGGTGAGGCGGTCGGCCTCCTCACGCAGCTCGGCGGCGCGCCGGGTGGCACGCTCCAGCTGCTTGGTGAGGGAGGAGACCTCGCGCTCGGCCTGCTGCGCGGCGTTGCCCGCGGACTCGGCCTGGACCTCGGTCATCGAACGGGCGCCAGTGATCTCGGCGACCTCCGGGTCGAACGCGGCGCCGCCCTGGATGATGTGACGCCCGGCGTCGACGCCCGCGTCCTCCATGAGGCGGAAGATCTGGCGGCGCTGGTGCGGCAGGGAGAGGGAGACGACCGTACCCGTGCGGCCGGCACGCGCCGTGCGGCCCGCGCGGTGCAGGTAGTCCTTGTGGTCACCGGCCGGGTCCACGTTCAGGACCAGGTCGATGCCGTCGACGTGGATACCGCGGGCGGCGACGTCGGTCGCGACCAGCGCGTTGACGTAACCGTCCTTGAAGTCGGCGAGGGTGCGGGTACGCGCGCCCTGCGTCATGCCGCCGTGCAGCGCGTCGGCCTTCACCCCGGCGTCGCGCAGCTGCTCGGCGATGCGGTCGGCGCCCAGCTGGGTGCGGACGAAGATGATCGTGCGGCCCTTGCGGGCGGCGATGGCCGCGGTGACCGGCGCCTTGTCCTTCGGCTTCACGATCAGGATGTGGTGCGACATGGTCGTGACGGCGCCCTGGGCGGCGTCGACCTCGTGGCTGACCGGGTCGTTCAGGTAGCGGGTGACGAGCGTCTTGATCTCGTTCTCCATGGTGGCGGAGAAGAGCATCCGCTGGCCGCCGGCCGGAACCTGGTCGAGCAGCTCGGTGACCTCGGGCAGGAAGCCCAGGTCGGACATCTGGTCGGCCTCGTCCAGGACGGCGACCTCGACGTTGCTGAGGTCGGCGGCGCCGCGGTTGATGAGGTCGCGCAGACGGCCCGGGGTGGCGACGAGGATGTCGACGCCGCGCTCCAGCGCGTAGATCTGGTTGCCCATCGAGGTACCGCCGCAGACGACCTTCATCTTCAGGCCGACCTGGTCGCCGTACGGCTGGAGCGCGTCCGCGACCTGCATCGCGAGCTCACGGGTCGGGGTGAGGATGACGGCGCGCGGCTTGTGCTTCTCGCTGCGGCCACCGGCCAGACGCGACAGCGTCGGCAGGCCGAAGGAGAGGGTCTTGCCGGAGCCGGTGCGGCCACGGCCGAGGATGTCCTTGCCGGCCAGGGCGTCCGGGATGGTCGCGGCCTGGATCGGGAAGGGGGTGGTGACACCGTTCTGCGCGAGCTTGCGCACGACGCCCTCGGGCAGACCGAGGTCCGCGAAGGTGATGGTGGGCTCGGTGTTCTCTTCGGTCTCGTCGTTCTCGACGGCCTCAGGCGTCTCGTCGGTCTCGACGGCGTCCGTGATCTCGACAGCCTCTACGATCTCGGCAACCTCTGCGGGCTGCTCGGTCTGGGCCTGCTCGGGCACGGTGTTTTCAGTGGAAATGGACATGCGAAATGCGAAACCTTCCGGAGTCTCGGCACGCGCCCGTCAACTCCGTGTAATTGCGCTTTCGCAAGTCGACCGCCTCAATGCGGTCCAGCCACGGCAAGGGAGAGTACGCGCCACGCGGCGCTCTCTTGACGGCGCCGGGCAAATGGGATCAAACGATCTACCACCATACGCACCCCCCACCCCCCAAGGCAAACCGCATCCCTGAGACTCGGGTCACAGCCCCCTGCCGCCCGCGCCTAAGCCGGGTCCCCCGCCTGCGGCGCCGGCACCCCGTCCGCCGCGGGCCCGGACTGCTCATGGGCGGACGAGGACGGCTCGGCGGTCGTGGGCGACGGGGTCGGCGACGGCGTCGGCGGCTCCGAGGTGGGCTCCGGCGAGGACGGCGTGTCGCGCGGCACCGAGGGCCTGGCCGACGCGGTGGCGCGCGCGGACGTCGCGGTCCCCCGGCTCGGCGACGCGGCCGCCGCCCGCGATCCGGTCTCGGAGGGCTTCGGGGAGGCGGCGGAGGACGTCTCCCCGGACGACGGTTCGGGGTCGCCGGCCTGGGTCCCCACCCCGCCCGCGCCGTCGGAGACCACCGTTCCGCCGTCCGGCGCGGTGCCCGCGCTGCGCGGCGAGGCGGACGGCGACGGCGCCGCGGGACGGCCGTCGTCGGCGACGCTCATGCACCCGGCGGCCGCGGCGACGGCCACCGTGGTCACGGCGAGCCGGCCGACCGACCGGAAGAAGGCACGGGGATCGCGAGGGTCGCGGGCATCACGGGAGACGGACAGCGGGCGCACGGGCGGGCACCTCCGGGAATCCGGCAGGAGACGAGGTCACCGTCCCCAACTGGCACGCCCCTCGGGAGGACACGCAGCGGCACACGGACGGGACACGGCCGTCACCGGCACCGCACAAACCCCGCACAAAGAAGGACCGGCGGACGGCCGTCAGCCGTATCCCAGGGCATGCAGACGCGCGTCGTCGATCCCGAAGTGGTGCGCGATCTCGTGCACCACAGTGATCTCCGTCTCCGCGACCACGTCCTCCCGCGACGCGCACATGCGCAGCGTCGGCCCCCGGTAGACCGTGATCCGGTCCGGGAGCACGCCCGCGTACCACTCGCCCCGGTCGGTGAGGGGCGTGCCCTCGTAGAGCCCGAGCAGTTCGGGATCGTCCGCGGGCGGCTCGTCCTCCACGAACACCGCGACGTTGTCCATCAGCCGCGTCAACTCGGGCGGAATCCGGTCGAGCGCCTCGGCCACCAGTTCCTCGAACTCCTCGCGCGTCATCTCCAGCACAGCTCCATTGTCCGGTACAACCCGCATATCGACCCGCCCACTTGGGCATACGGGAGCAATGGTCCGCTCGCCCGCAGCAGCCCTCCGCCGGATCCGGTCGCTCCGACAGGTCCGCGGCGCACGCGGCACCAGCGGCGGCCCGGGGGCACCGGCACGGCCGCGCCGCACCCGCCACCCCCGCATCGCCCAGGAACTGGTCCACCAGCCCCACCCCTTCGCGCGCGCCCTCGGCCTCGTCGCGGTGGTCCTGCTGGGCGCCTGGCTCGGCCTGCTGATCGTCGGCAGCGTGCGGGCCCCGGTGGGCCCCATGGACACCAAGATGACCCTGCGCCCCTCCCTCACCGGCGGCACCAAGATCAACGTGTCCCCGCTGGGCGCCCTGGAACTCGACTCCCACACCGCCCCCATCCGCCTCGACGTGGACGTGGACCAGCTCGACCCGGCCCGCGCCCAGGAACTGGTGGACCACCCCGAGCGCTTCTCGGGCCTCCAGGACGAGGTGGCCCGCGACGTGGAGCACGGCACCGCCGATCTGGCGATCCGCTCCTGCGTGGCCGTGGTCTCCGGCGCGACGGCGCTCGGCCTCGCGGTCTACCGCCGCCCGCGCCGCGCCCTGGCCGCCGGCGGCCTCGCCCTCGCCCTCCTCGCGGCATCGGGCGCGACCGCGTACGCGACCTGGAACCCGAAGTCGGTCCTGGAGCCGAAGTTCTCCGGACTGCTCTCCTCCGCGCCCTCCGTCGTCGGCAACGCACGCTCGATCGTCACCGAATTCGACGTCTACCAGAAGGAGTTGGCGCGGCTCGTCACCAATGTCACCCAGCTCTACGACGTGACGTCCACGCTGCCCACGTACCAGCCGGACCCCTCGACGATCCGGGTCCTGCACGTCTCGGACATCCATCTCAACCCGGCGTCGTGGAAGATCATCGCCTCGCTCGTCCGGCAGTACCGGATCTCGGTGATCGTCGACACCGGCGACACGATGGACCACGGCTCGGCCTCGGAGAACGCCTTCCTCGACCCGATCAAGGGCCTGGGCGCGCCCTACGTCTGGATCCGTGGCAATCACGACTCCGAGAAGGACACACAGGCGTACCTCTCGGACAAGAAGCGGTTCAAGAACGTCCACGTCCTCGACGACGGCAAGGCGGTCACAGTCGCGGGCCTGCGCTTCGCCGGCACCGGCGACCCGCAGTACACGCCGGACCGCTCGACCGTGGCCCAGGGCGATCCGGCCGAACGGATGGCGGGCCTGCGGCTCGCCTCGGCCCTCCGCGACCAGGAGGCGGCGGGCACCCCGGTCGACGTCGCCCTCGCGCACGAGCCGGCCGCCGCGAAGGAGGTCGACGGCACGGTCCCGCTGGTCCTGGCCGGGCACGTCCACCACCAGGAGATGCAGGTCCTCCCGCTCGGCACCCGGCTGCGGATCGAGGGCTCGACCGGCGGCAGCGGACTGCGGGCCGTCGACAACAAGAACGGCCACCCCGATCCGGTCGAGGCGTCGGTGCTCTATCTGGACCGCGACAGCAAGCGCCTCCAGGCCTGGGACGAGATCCGCCTGGGCGGCCTCGGCCTGACGAAGGCCGAGGTCAGCCGCCATCTCCCCAAGGAGAACCAGCCCGGTGCCACCCCCTCGCCGAGCGCTCCGAGCGGGTCCCCGTAAACCGTTTTGGCGATAGCTCCCCGCATCCCATATGCTTCTCACGTCCCCGACGCGCTGCGAAGCGCGCAGGCGGGCCGATAGCCCTCATCGTCTAGCGGCCTAGGACGCCGCCCTTTCAAGGCGGTAGCACGGGTTCGAATCCCGTTGGGGGCACGTAAAACCGTGTGCGACACTGTTGCACGCAACAGCTTGGTCCTGTGGAGCAGTTTGGAGTGCTCGCCACCCTGTCAAGGTGGAGGCCGCGGGTTCAAATCCCGTCAGGACCGCTGCAGTTCTTCTGAACTGCGTGGCTGGGTAGCTCAGTTGGTACGAGCGATCGCCTGAAAAGCGATAGGTCGCCGGTTCGATCCCGGCCCCAGCCACTTCCTCGAAGGCCCCGTCTCCGGACGGGGCCTTCGGCGTTCCTCCGTCAGGTGTTCACACCGCCGCCGCGTGCAGCGGCTGGGTTCCCCGGCCGCCCGGGTGCCGGTGCCGCCAGAACCAGAAGAGACCGGACGAGAGCACCGCCCACCCGGCGAGCACCAGGAACGGGAACGCGTGCTGGTGGCCCTGGAAGTAGACCGCGGTGTGCTGCGCGTTCACGGACGCGCCCGGCGGCAGCCACTGGCCGAGCCGGCCGAGGGCCGTCGGCAGCAGCGGCGGTGCCACCGCACCGCCCGACGCCGGGTTGCCGACCAGCACCAGCAGGCCCCAGGTCGGGATCATCGCCCAGCGGTGGAAGAACGTGTTGAACATCGTGAAGACCATCCCGCACGTGAACATCGTCAGCGAGAGGATCAGCCACGACTCCACGAACGGCAGATCGAGCGCGCCGAGCCCCCAGTCGACGACCGCCGCCACCGCGAACCCGCCGAGCAGCGCGTACGCGATCGTGGCCACGATCCGCTCCGACGGGTTCAGGCCGCGCGCGTGCACGCTCAGCTGGATCGCCCCGACGAAGCCGATGATCACCGCCGCGAGCGAGATGTAGAAGATCGCCAGGCCGCGCGGATCGCCGCTCTGCAACGGGTTCAGGTCCTTCACCGTGACCGGGACCCCGGTCGCCTTGCTGACCTGCGGCGCCGACTCGGTGAAGACCTGGGCGACCGAGACCCCGGACGCGCCGGACACCTCCAGATCGACCCGGGAGCCGTCGTCCCGCACGTCCAGGACCGCGTAGATCCGCTGCTCGTCGATGGCGTTCCGGGCCGCTTCCCGGGTGTCGTAGTGCTTCAGGTCGAGCTGGGCGTCCAGCGCCTTCTCCATCGCCCCGACGAACGCGCTGCGCCGCGCCGCGTCCCGCTCGCCGGTGACGCCGGTCGGGATGTGGTGCGGGGTCGGGTTCGCCATGGAGTACGTGTAGGAGGCGGCGAACAGGGCGGCCGCCGCGGCCAGGATGAACGTCAGGACCAGCGCGGGCAGGAACGGCGACTTCTTGAAGCCCGCCCAGCGCTCGGCGCGGGTCGGCGGCCGGCCGTGTGCGCCGTGCACCGGGTGCTCGGGCTGGGCGGGGTCCTCGGCGTGCGGCGGGTGGGGGCGCGGTTGTTCCTCGTCGGGCTGGGGCGACATACCTGCACGCTAATTCAGTCATAAGCCGCATACATCCCGAGAGCGGTACGCGGCGCGGACCCAGCCAAAACCGTTCGCCACGGATTTCCCCGAGGTGAGATCCTGGAGCACGTATGTCTACGCAGCCTGCTCCCGCCGCCGATCAGTTCGCCGCCCTCGCGCGGCGGCTGTCCGAGCTGTCCCTCCGCGACGCGCACCGGCTCGGGCGCAGGCTCGAGGGCGCCCGCAAGATCCGCAAGCCCGAGGCCCGCGCCGCCGTCCTGGCGGAGCTCGGCGCCGAGGCCGAGAAGGCCGGGGCCCGCACGGCCGTACGCCGCGAGCGCCGCGAGGCCCTCGACGTCACGTACCCCGAGCAGCTTCCGGTCAGCCAGAAGAAGGACGAGATCGCCGCCGCGATCCGCGACCACCAGGTCGTGATCGTGGCCGGTGAGACCGGCTCCGGCAAGACCACGCAGATCCCCAAGATCTGCCTGGAGCTCGGCCGGGGCGTGCGCGGCATGATCGGGCACACCCAGCCCCGCCGGATCGCGGCCCGCACGGTCGCCGAGCGCGTCGCCGACGAGCTGCACACGCCGCTGGGCGAGGCGGTCGGCTGGAAGGTCCGGTTCACGGACCAGGTCGACCAGGACGGTACGTTCGTCAAGCTGATGACCGACGGCATCCTGCTCGCCGAGATCCAGACGGACCGCGAGCTGCGCGCCTACGACACGATCATCATCGACGAGGCCCACGAGCGGTCCCTCAACATCGACTTCCTGCTGGGCTATCTGGCGCAGCTGCTGCCCAAGCGGCCGGACCTGAAGGTCGTCATCACCTCGGCGACCATCGACCCCGAGCGCTTCTCGCGGCACTTCGGCGACGCCCCGATCGTCGAGGTCAGCGGCCGGACGTATCCGGTCGAGGTCCGCTACCGGCCGCTGCTCGAAGAGGATTCGGACGACTCCGACCGCGACCAGATCACCGCGATCACGGACGCGTGCGAGGAGCTGATGGCCGAGGGCGACGGCGACATCCTCGTCTTCCTCTCCGGCGAGCGCGAGATCCGCGACACCGCGGACGCCCTGGAGAAGAAGAAGTACCGATTCACTGAGGTGCTCCCCTTGTACGCGCGGCTCTCGCACGCCGAGCAGCACCGGGTCTTCCAGCAGCACACGGGCCGGAGGATCGTTCTGGCGACCAACGTCGCCGAGACGTCCCTGACCGTCCCGGGCATCAAGTACGTCATCGACCCGGGCACCGCCCGCATCTCGCGCTACAGCCACCGTACGAAGGTGCAGCGGCTGCCCATCGAGCCGGTCAGCCAGGCCAGTGCCAACCAGCGCAAGGGCCGCTGCGGCCGTACGAGCGACGGCATCTGCGTCCGGCTGTACAGCGAGGACGACTTCCTCGGGCGCCCGGAGTTCACGGACGCCGAGATCCTGCGCACCAACCTCGCCTCCGTCATCCTCCAGATGACCGCGGCCGGCCTCGGCGACATCGAGAAGTTCCCCTTCATCGACCCGCCGGACCACCGCAACATCCGCGACGGCGTGCAGCTCCTCCAGGAGCTGGGCGCGCTCGACCCGTCCGAGAAGGACCACCGCAAGCGCCTCACGCAGCAGGGCCGCAAGCTCTCCCAGCTGCCCGTCGACCCGCGCCTGGCCCGGATGGTCCTGGAGGCCGACAAGAACGGCTGTGCGCGCGAGGTCATGGTGATCGCGGCCGCGCTGTCCATCCAGGACCCGCGCGAGCGCCCCTCCGACAAGCAGGCGCAGGCCGACCAGCAGCACGCCCGCTTCAAGGACGAGACCAGCGACTTCCTGGCGTTCCTGAACATGTGGCGTTACGTGCGCGAGCAGCAGAAGGAGCTGGGCTCCTCGGCGTTCCGCCGCATGTGCAAACGCGAGTTCCTGAACTTCCTGCGCATCCGCGAGTGGCAGGACATCTACACGCAGCTGCGCACGGTCGCGAAGCAGATGGGTATCCACCTCAACGAGGACGACGCCCCCGGCGACTCCATTCACGTCTCCCTCCTCGCCGGCCTGCTCTCGCACATCGGCATGAAGGACGTGAAGGAGTCCAAGGAGTCGCAGGCCAAGGACCCGAAGCAGGCGGGCCGCGACCGCGGGCGCAACGAGTACATCGGCGCCCGCAACGCGAAGTTCGCGATCTTCCCCGGCTCGGCGCTGTTCAAGAAGCCGCCGCGGTTCGTGATGTCGGCCGAGCTGGTCGAGACGTCCCGGCTCTGGGCCCGGGTGAACGCGCGGATCGAGCCCGAGTGGGTCGAGCCGCTCGCCGAGCACCTGCTCAAGCGCACGTACAGCGAGCCGCACTGGGAGAAGGACCAGGCCGCCGTGATGGCGTACGAGAAGGTGACGCTGTACGGCGTCCCGCTCGTCGCCCAGCGGAAGATCAACTACGGCCGGATCGACCCCGAGGTCTCGCGCGAACTGTTCATCCGCAACGCGCTGGTCGAGGGCGACTGGCGTACGCACCACAAGTTCTACGCCGACAACCGCAGGCTCCTCACCGAGGTCGAGGAGCTGGAGCACCGGGCCCGGCGCCGGGACATCGTGGTCGACGACGACACGCTCTTCGACTTCTACGACCAGCGGGTCCCCGAGCACGTCGTCTCCGGCGCGCACTTCGACTCCTGGTGGAAGCACAAGCAGAAGGAGGAGCCCGAACTCCTCGACTTCGAGCGCTCCATGCTCATCCGCGAGTCCGCGGAGGCGGTCACCAAGGCGGACTACCCGGACTCCTGGCGGCAGGGCGCGCTCAAGTTCCGGGTGACGTACCAGTTCGAGCCGGGCGCGGACGCCGACGGTGTCACCGTCCACATCCCGCTCCAGGTGCTCAACCAGGTCACGGACGAGGGCTTCGACTGGCAGATCCCGGGCCTGCGCGAGGACGTGGTCGTGGAGCTGATCCGCTCCCTGCCCAAGCCGATCCGCCGCAACTACGTGCCCGCGCCGAACTACGCGAAGGCGTTCCTGGAGCGCGCCGTACCGCTCCAGGAACCGCTGCCGGCCACGCTCGCGCGCGAGTTGCAGCGGATGGTGGGGGTGCCGGTGCAGGCCGGTGACTTCGACCTCACGCGCGTACCCGACCACCTGAAGATCACCTTCCGGATCGTCGACGAGCGGCGCCGCAATCTCGCCGAGGACAAGGACCTGGAGGCGCTGAAGCTCCAGCTGCGCCCGAAGGCCCGGCAGGCCATCTCCAAGGCCGCGGCCGCCACCGCCGAGCGCGCGGGCGGCCCGTCGGTCGAGCAGAAGGGCCTGACGGACTGGACGATCGGCACCCTGTCGAAGGTCTTCGAGACCCGCCGGGCGGGCCAGCCGGTGAAGGCGTACCCGGCGCTGGTCGACGACGGGGACACCGTGTCCGTACGGCTCTTCGACAGCGAGGCCGAGCAGGCGCAGGCCATGGGGAAGGGCACCCGCCGGCTGATCCTGCGGAGCATCCCGGTGAACCCGGCGAAGTTCGCCTCGGACAAGCTGAACAACGCGGCGAAGCTGGCCCTGTCGGCGAACCCGCACGGCTCGGTCCAGGCCCTCTTCGAGGACTGCGCGTCGGCCGCCGCGGACAAGCTCATCGCGGACTTCGGCGGCCCGGCCTGGGACGAGGAGTCGTACCGCAAGCTCTACGAGAAGGTGCGCGCGGAGATCGTCGACACGACCGTGCACACCGTCGACCAGGTGCGTCAGGTGCTGGCCGCCTGGCAGGCCTGCGAGCGCCGGCTGAAGTCGATGCGGAGCCCGACGCTGCTGCCCAACCTCCAGGACGTGCGCGCCCAGCTGGACGCCCTGGTGAAGCCCGGCTTCGTCACGGCGACCGGGACGCGCCGGCTCGGCGACCTGATGCGCTATCTGGTCGCGGCCGACCGGCGGCTCCAGCAGATGCCGACGGGCGCGCAGCGGGACACCTCCCGCATGGAGAAGGTCCACGAGATGCAGGACGAGTACGCGTGGCTGCTGGAGCAGATGCCGCAGGGGCGGCCGGTGCCGCGCGAGGTCCTGGACATCCGCTGGATGATCGAGGAGCTGCGGGTCAGCTATTTCGCGCACGCCCTGGGCACCGCGTACCCGGTCTCCGACAAGCGGATCGTGAAGGCGATCGACGCCCAAGTGCCGTGACGGAGCAGGCACACCGGGTGAGTTCGACCGGTGGGCCTGCACTGCTGTAGAGTCCTACTCGCAGCGCAGGGAAGAAAACGAAGCGCCGCACATCCTGGTCCTGTGGAGCAGTTTGGAGTGCTCGCCACCCTGTCAAGGTGGAGGCCGCGGGTTCAAATCCCGTCAGGACCGCAGTGAAGAAGCCCCGCACCGATGGTGCGGGGCTTCTTGCGTTGCCCGCCGCACTCTTGACGCCGCATCGGCCCGCCGGTACTCCGGAAACCACGACCCGGCCGAGGCCAGGAGGTGGCCCATGGCAGCAGGCAGACACGAGACGCGGGCGCTGCTGCGCGCCCATCTCTCCGCCGCGTCCGGTCATCGCCACCTCACCCGCCACTGTCCGGTCTGCCACCGCCTCCTGCGGCTCGCCATGGACCCGTCGGCGGACGCTGCGACGGATGCACCCGATCCGGCCATGAGTGCCGCCACAGAGGCCCTGGAGGGCCGCGAGAGCGCCCCGGAGGGCGGCGGGGACGAAAGTCCCCCGAAGGCGTGACCAAAGGCGACCCACGAGCCCCTCAACTGGTGGGAGCCTGAAGAGAGTCGGAGTGGGCAGGGAGAGGGCGGGGAGGGGCACAGAAGCGCCGGCGGCTCCTCTAGCGCACTTGTGTCATCTGCAACAAGCTGCGGGGCGTGTGACGGGTGTCACCGAACTAGTTTTGGAAACACCGTTTCTTACACCCCTCCTACAACTCCTCAATTTAATATGTGCAATTGCACCACCTTCACAGGCGTCCGCAAGGGACCGATCAAGGTACGACAAGAGCACGCACAGATCCCCGCCACAGAGCGGCCCACGCGCACAAAAAAGATCGCGCTGGACCCGGCGGAGTCCAGCGCGATCGACGACGCGCTCTGTTGGGGCAGATCTGCGTCAAGTGGAGCTAGGGGTGGGCGCGGTACGGGTTGGGGGGCCCGAAACGCCCGGTGTTGCAGCGTTATGCGGTGCCTCAGGCCTCGCTGCGCTGCTGGGGGATGCCCGCCAGCAGTGCGCGGACCTCGGCCTCGCGGTAGCGGCGGTGTCCGCCGAGCGTGCGGATCGACGTGAGCTTGCCAGCCTTCGCCCAGCGCGTGACCGTCTTCGGGTCGACGCGGAACATCGTGGCGACCTCGGCGGGGGTCAGCAGCGGCTCGGCATCAGGGGTGCGAGCGGTCATGAGCGGCCTCCTCGGGAGAACCGAACCTTCTCGGTTCTTTCCTTTAAATTCTGCACCTTGACCCGCGTTGCCCGATATGGCGGACACGGGTCGAGTCGGTTATAGGACGAACGGCTTGTCCTCGGCACTACAACTACACCATCCGTCCAGCCGCGTCGGCCAAACCGATGGAATTGCCCTCCCAGGTGTTCATCAGCGACGGAAGCCGATGGACCATGCCATAGCGGACAGTCACGCCACAGTGACGATCAGTCACAGAGCGATCAGGAGTCATCAGACCCCCCACAGACAGTGCAATGCTGAGTAATCCGTCCATGGTTGGACTTAGATGGACGGATGGAGCCCTCCCCGGACTCCTTGTCCTATTTTGGCACGAGGAGGGGTGATGGACGCAAGGGCCCCGTAAGTGCGGTCCGTCACGCTTGGGCCATACGCCCGGATCGGGACGTAGGTCCTAAGACCAGCGCCCAGACCGTCAGTTGGCGTACTGCCGGTCCCGCACCGCGCGCCAGCGCTCCACGAGCCGCAGGTACGCCTCGCCCGCCCCGTCGCCGTCACCGGAACGCAGCGCCGCGATGCCCTCGGCCACGTCCGCCGCCGAGTGGTCCTCGTCGAGCAGCCCGGCCGGCAGCGCGTGCACCAGTCCGCCGTAGTCCAGTTCGACGTACGAGCGCGGGTGGAACTCCTCCAGCCAGCGCCCCACATCTACCAGGCCGTCGATGAGCGGCCCCTCGTCGATCGCGTCCCGCAGCGCCCGCAGCCCGCGCGCCACCCGCCGCCTGGCCTGCACCATCGGGGTCCGGTAACGCAGGTACGGGTCCGCCGGGCAGCCTTCCCCGCCCTCGACGCCCGCGCCGCCCTTCGGCTCGTACTCCCGCTCCTCGTCCGCGACGAGCACGAACCAGTTCAGCGGCACCTGCCAGATCGACGTCCGGATCCAGGGCCGGGCGTCGGGGTTGCGCTCCAGCCAGCGTTCGTAGTCGGCCGCCGCCTGCCGGCGCACCATGGGCGGCAGCACCGCGTCCAGGACCGGGGTCGGCAGCGACTCCGGCAGCTCGCCGAGCGCCTGCCAGCCGCGCAGCCGGGTCCGCCACGGGCACACGCAGAGCACGCCCTCGACCTCGATCACGAACGCGTCGTCGCTCTCGTGCACCGGTACCGCGACCGGCGGCGTGGGCACCAAGTCGGCCAGCGAGCGCCGGAGTTCGTCCTGGTAGGACGGCCGGCGGTCACGGCGGGCGTAGCGCTCCCAGTGGTCGCGCTCCGGGTGCGGGAAGGCCGCGAGCGGCTCATAGACGCGCAGATACGCCGCGTACGGGACGGTCACCGAGGACACCTTGGGCACGGCTGCTCCCTCCCCTCGTCCGAAGGCTGGAAACCCTGAAAGCACTGCATATCGTCCCACTCGGGCCCGAGTCGCGACGCGGCGGGATTCGACGGTACGTCGAGGGGCCCTCGACGCGAGAGAGTGATCCTCGGCACTGCGCCCGTGGCGGGCCCACGCAGGTTCTAGTCTCTTGCCCACGCACCACCACGGACGCCCGCCACCCGTACGGGTATCCGCTCAACCGCCGCTATGTACTTGGGAGTCACCACAGTGACCGATGTGACCGGCGCGCCCGCTGACGTACTGCACACCCTCTTCCACTCGGATCAAGGGGGCCATGAGCAGGTCGTTCTCTGCCAGGACCGGGCCAGCGGCCTCAAGGCCGTCATCGCCATCCACTCCACCGCCCTGGGCCCGGCCCTCGGCGGCACGCGCTTCTACCCCTACGCCTCCGAGGCGGAGGCCGTCGCCGACGCGCTCAACCTCGCCCGCGGCATGTCGTACAAGAACGCCATGGCCGGGCTCGACCACGGCGGCGGCAAGGCCGTGATCATCGGCGACCCGGACGTCGTGAAGAGCGAGGAACTGCTGCTCGCCTACGGCCGCTTCGTCGCCTCGCTCGGCGGGCGGTACGTGACCGCGTGCGACGTGGGCACCTACGTGGCCGACATGGACGTCGTCGCGCGCGAGTGCCGCTGGACGACGGGCCGCTCCCCGCAGAACGGCGGGGCCGGCGACTCCTCCGTGCTCACCGCCTTCGGCGTCTTCCAGGGGATGCGGGCCAGCGCCCAGCACCTGTGGGGCGATCCGACACTGCGCGGGCGCACGGTCGGCATCGCGGGCGTGGGCAAGGTCGGGCACCACCTGGTCGAGCACCTGCTCGCCGACGGCGCCGAGGTCGTGGTCACCGATGTGCGCCCCGAGTCGGTGCGGCGGATCACCGACCAGCACCCCGAGGTGCGGGTCGCGGCCGACACGGACGCGCTGATCCGGGAGCCCGGACTCGACATCTACGCGCCGTGCGCGCTCGGCGGCGCCCTGAACGACGACACCGTGCCCGTCCTGACGGCGAAGGTGGTGTGCGGCGCGGCCAACAACCAGCTCGCGCACCCGGGCGTCGAGAAGGACCTCGCCGACCGCGGGATCCTCTACGCGCCGGACTACGTGGTCAACGCGGGCGGCGTCATCCAGGTCGCCGACGAGCTGCACGGCTTCGACTTCGACCGCTGCAGGGCGAAGGCCGCGAAGATCTTCGACACCACGCTCGGAATCTTCGCTCGCGCAAAGGATGACGGGATTCCGCCGGCCGCCGCGGCCGACCGGATCGCCGAACAGCGGATGGCGGAGGCGCGCGGGCGGCTGTGATCCGCCGGTGATCGGGCTCTGTGGGTAAGAAGAGTCACGCCGATCGGCGGGTCGCCCGCCAAGAAGAGGTTAAAATCGCAGCTGACCAGCGAGGACAGGGCTCCTTGCTGGTCCTGTGCACAGGCGCGTCCTGCGGGCGACGTACCGTATGGGCGTGGGCTCAGGTACCGTGGAAGCCCTACGGACCGGTCTCTCCGCGGAGAGCCCGTTCCAGATCATGAACGCGTGTCAAGACTCTGGGGCCGTGAAGCCCCATCACCGAGGGGGTCGAGCCATGGGGCGCGGCCGGGCAAAGGCCAAGCAGACGAAGGTCGCCCGCCAGCTGAAGTACAGCAGCGGCGGGACTGACCTGTCGCGTCTGGCCAATGAGCTGGGCGCATCGACGTCGAATCCAGTATCGAATCAGCCGCCGAACGGTGAGCCTTTCGAGGACGACGACGAGGAAGACGACCCGTACGCCCGCTATGCGGATATGTACGACGACGACGAGGAAGACGACTCCGACGAGTCGGGCCCTTCGTCGCAGCGCCGCGGCGCTTGACCTCGTACTGCATCGAGCACATTGAACACATCGGGCATTTTCAGCGCGTAACCCGCTTCTGATCATTGCTGCACTCACCCGGTCCGGGGTGGTATCCACACCGGACCGGGTTTTGTGCTGCTTCGCGCGCCCTACGCGGCGTAGTCGCCCGTGAGCTCGGCGCCGGTGGCGTGGTCGCCGCGCTCGGTGATCTCGCCGGCCACCCAGGAGTCGACGCCGCGGTCGGCGAGGGTCGCGAGGGCGACGTCCACCGACTCCTGCGGGACGATCGCCATCATGCCGACGCCCATGTTCAGCGTCTTCTCCAGCTCCAGGCGCTCGACCCGACCCGCGCTCCCCACGAGGTCGAAGATCGGGTCCGGGGTCCAGGTGGCGCGGTCGACCGTGGCGTGCAGGCCGTCCGGGATCACCCGGGCCAGGTTGGCCGCGAGGCCGCCGCCCGTGATGTGGCTGTAGGCGTGGACCTGGGTGGTGTTCGTGAGCGCCAGGCAGTCCAGGGAGTAGATCTTCGTCGGCTCCAGGAGCTCCTCGCCGAGCGTGCGGCCCAGCTCGTCCACGTGCCGGTCGAGCGACAGGCCCGCGCGGTCGAAGAGGACGTGGCGGACCAGCGAGTACCCGTTCGAGTGAAGACCGGAGGACGCCATGGCGATCACGGCGTCACCCGTGCGGATGCGGTCCGGACCCAGCAGGTTGTCGTGCTCCACGACGCCCGTACCGGCGCCCGCGACGTCGAAGTCGTCGGGACCGAGCAGGCCCGGGTGCTCGGCCGTCTCGCCGCCGACCAGGGCGCAGCCGGCGAGCACGCAGCCCTCGGCGATGCCCTTCACGATGGCGGCGACACGCTCGGGATGCACCTTGCCGACGCAGATGTAGTCCGTCATGAAGAGCGGCTCGGCACCGCAGACGACGATGTCGTCCATGACCATCGCGACGAGGTCGTGGCCGATCGTGTCGTAGACACCCATCTGGCGCGCGATGTCGACCTTCGTACCGACACCGTCGGTGGCGGAGGCCAGGAGCGGGCGCTCGTACTTCTTCAAGGCGGAGGCGTCGAAGAGGCCGGCGAAACCGCCGAGGCCGCCGAGGACCTCGGGGCGCCGCGTCTTCTTCACCCACTCCTTCATCAGCTCTACGGCACGGTCGCCGGCTTCGATGTCGACGCCCGCGGACGCGTAGGAGGCACCGGAGTTGCCCGTCGACGGAGTCGACTGATCGGAAACAGCAGACATTGCCTGGGATCTTTCGGGTTGGTGAATACGGGGCTACGGGCGACGGATCGCGTCGGCCGCGGCCGTGGCGGCGGGTCCCGCGGCCAGTTCCGTCTCCAGGAGCTGCTTGCCGAGCAGTTCCGGGTCGGGGAGATCCATCGGGTACTCGCCGTCGAAGCAGGCGCGGCAGAGGTTCGGCTTGTCGATGGTCGTGGCCTCGATCATGCCGTCGATGGAGATGTAGGAGAGGGAGTCCGCCCCGAGCGAGGTGCCGATCTCCTCGACCGACATGCCGTTGGCGATCAGCTCGGCGCGGGTCGCGAAGTCGATGCCGAAGAAGCAGGGCCACTTAACGGGCGGGGACGAGATCCGGATGTGGACCTCCGCCGCGCCGGCCTCGCGGAGCATCCGGACCAGGGCGCGCTGGGTGTTGCCGCGCACGATCGAGTCGTCGACGACGACCAGCCGCTTGCCCTTGATGACTTCCTTGAGCGGGTTCAGCTTCAGCCGGATACCGAGCTGGCGGATCGTCTGGGAGGGCTGGATGAAGGTACGGCCCACATAGGCGTTCTTCACCAGACCGGCACCGAACGGGATGCCGGAGGCCTCCGCGTAGCCGATCGCGGCCGGAGTGCCGGATTCCGGAGTCGCTATGACCAGATCGGCCTCGACCGGAGCTTCCTTCGCCAGCTTGCGGCCCATCTCCACACGCGAGAGATAGACGTTCCGGCCCGCGATGTCGGTGTCCGGGCGGGCCAGATACACGTACTCGAAGACACAGCCCTTGGGCTTTGCTTCGGCGAAGCGGGATGTTCGCAGGCCGTTCTCGTCGATGGCGACGAACTCGCCCGGCTCGATCTCGCGGACGTACGCGGCGCCGCAGATGTCGAGCGCCGCGGACTCGGAGGCGACCACCCAGCCGCGCTCCAGCCGGCCGAGGACCAGCGGGCGGATGCCCTGCGGGTCGCGGGCGGCGTACAGCGTGTGCTCGTCCATGAAGACGAGGGAGAAGGCGCCCTGGACCTGGGGCAGCACCTTGCCGGCCGCCTCCTCGATCGTCAGGGGCTTGCCGTCGTCGTCGACCTGTCCGGCGAGCAGCGCCGTGACCAGGTCGGTGTCGTTGGTGGCCGCCACCTGTGTGGCGCGGCCGTTCTCCTTGGGGAGGTCGGCGACCATCTCGGCGAGCTGCGCCGTGTTGACCAGGTTGCCGTTGTGGCCGAGCGCGATCGAACCGTGCGCGGTGGCGCGGAACGTCGGCTGGGCGTTCTCCCACACGGAGGCTCCGGTGGTCGAGTAGCGGGCGTGACCGACCGCGATATGACCTTGGAGTGAACCTAGGGAAGTCTCGTCGAAGACCTGGGAAACGAGCCCCATGTCCTTGAAGACGAGGATCTGGGAGCCATTGCTGACCGCGATTCCCGCGGATTCCTGACCCCGATGCTGGAGGGCGTAGAGCCCGAAGTACGTGAGCTTTGCGACCTCTTCGCCCGGAGCCCAGACACCGAAGACGCCACACGCGTCCTGGGGGCCTTTCTCGCCGGGGAGCAGATCGTGATTGAGTCGACCGTCACCACGTGGCACGCGACCGAGTGTAGACGTGATCGACCACTGGTCCGAATTGGGGACATGGGGTCCGGGGGTTGACGGGCCGCGCCACGCCGTCGGCGGGCCGGTCGGCGGCGGCTGCGGCCGGGCCGTCCGGCGCTGGACAAAGATCCAAGGCCGCCCTTCTGACCAGGACAAACGTTCCGCGTACGGCGATCGGCGGGGCGCGGGGCCGAATGTGACCCATGTCGCTGCCGTACCCGGGGTGCCGGTCCGGAGTGCGGACGCCCCGTTGACAGTGGCACGTCACTCTCGGCAAGGTGCTGGATCATGCAGCCCCTCAGTGACCGCACGGTCACCCTTGTGGAGCGCCGCCACGTCGACCTGGTCCGTGTCGCGAGCGCGATCTGTCGCTGCGTCTGAGCTCCGCTCGTCGCCTGATCCTCCCTCGGCCGTGATCGGCGGTTGAGGTCCCTTTCGAGGCGGTTTCGTCTGCCTCGTTCCCCTTTTCGCGGGTTTTCGGTTGTGTCCGATTGCTCGCGCAGTTCCTCGCGCCCCTGGCGGGGCGCCACTTCCCCGGAGTTCTTCCTATGCCTCCGCATGCCTTGTCCCGTCGTGCTGCCCTGGGTGGGGCCGCTGTCGCCGCTCTCGGGACCACGGCCGCCGCCGCGCCTCGTGAGACGCCGTTCCGGGCCGCCGCTCATCGCCCGTCCAGGCGGCCCAACATCCTGTTCATCCTGGGTGACGACCTGGGATGGGCCGATCTGTCCTCGTACGGTGCGCCCCACATCAAGACGCCGAACCTGGACCGGCTGGCCCGGCAGGGGGTCCGCTTCACCGATGCCTACAGCGGGTCGGCGACCTGCTCGCCGACCCGCTTCAGCCTCTACACGGGCCGCTATCCGGGGCGTACGAAGGGCGGGCTGGCCGAGCCGATAGCCGACCGGTCCGTCGGGCTCGACCCGAACCACCCCACGCTCGCCTCGCTGCTGCGCGGCGCCGGGTACGCGACCGCGCTGATCGGCAAGTGGCACTGCGGCTACCTGCCGGACTACTCGCCGACCAAGTCGGGCTGGGACGAGTTCTTCGGCAACTTCGGCGGGGCCCTGGAGTACTACTCGAAGCTGGGGCTCGGCGGCGAGTACGACCTGTTCGAGGGCGAGGTGAAGGAGGGCGACGCCGAGTACAAGGACCTGCGGTACTACACGCGAATCCTGACCGAACGGGCGAGCGAGTACGTGCGCCGGGACCACGGGGACCAGCCGTGGCTGCTCAACCTGAACTTCACCACCCCGCACTGGCCGTGGATCGCCGACGGGGACGAGGAGGAGAGCGCCGAGGTCGTACGGAGGATCAAGGCGGGGGACGGTCGGGCGCTCTTCCACACCGACGGCGGGTCCGTGGAGAAGTACACGGAGATGGTCGAGGACCTGGACCGGTCGATCGGCAAGGTGCTCACCGCCCTGCGGGAGTCGGGCCGGGAGAAGGACACCCTCGTCTTCTTCGCCTCCGACAACGGCGGTGAGCGCTTCTCGTACAACTGGCCGCTCTCCGGCAACAAGTCGTCCCTCCAGGAGGGCGGCATCCGCGTGCCGACGATTCTGCGCTGGCCCGCCAGGATCGACGGCGGGCAGGTCAGCCACGAGCCGGTCTTCACCCCGGACTGGACGGCGACCCTGCTGGAGATCGGCGGCGCCCGCCCCGACCCGGCCCACCCGCTCGACGGCACCAGCCTCGCCGGGTATCTGCTGCGCGGCGCGGAGCTGAAGGAGCGCGATCTGTTCTGGCGGGTGCGCGGGGAGCGGGCCGTGCGCCGGGGCGACTGGAAGTACTACCGGGGCAAGAGCGGCACGGACCAGCTGTTCGACCTCTCCGCCGACCGGCGCGAGCAGGCCGACCGGGCCGCCGACGAGCCCGCGCTGCTGGCCGAGCTGAAGGCGGTGTGGGAGAAGACGGACAGGACGCTGCTGCCGTACCCGTCCTGAGGCCCCGCCGGCCGCCGGTGTCAGGCGCCGGCGGTCAGGGTGATCGCGGTGCCGTCGGCCGCCTTCACGACCAGGGTGTCGCCCTGGATGTCGTAACTCGTCCTGCCCTTGAGGACGGTCCGCATCGTCTGCTCCACGTCGGACGCCTCGCCGACGCACCCCATCTTGGTGGAGGTCAGCGGGCCGAAGGTGATGTGGCCGTCCTCGACGGTGGCCTTGGCGTCGCCGCTGTTGCAGCCGAGGCGGGCGCTGACCGTGCCGTTCTCGGCGAAGACGAGGCGGGCCCGGCCCTCGGCGGACTTCGGCAGCGACTCGGTGTTGTCGTCCGCGCCGAGACCCGTGACGGTCCACTTGGTGCCGACGAGCGCGGCGTCGCGCTGCTTGACCAGGGAGATCGTGGCGCCGTCCGGGCCGGTCAGGGTCAGCCGGCTGTCGTCGCCGGCCGTCTTCACCGTGTTCTCGGCGGCGAGGGCGTGGGCGAGCTTCTTCTCGAAGGCGCGCTGCTTCTTGTCCTCGCAGTACATCTTCGTGGTGGCGGACCTGCCCAGGGCGACACTGGCGTCGGTGACGGTGGCCCGGGCGTCGAAGCGGTTGCAGCCGTAGTTGCCGCGGACCCGCTGGTCCGAGACGAACTCCAGGTACGTGCCGCGCGGCGCCTCGGTCGTCGTCCCGTCCACCGTCATGCTCCGCACGGTCCAGTGGACACCGGTGACCGGGGCGCCGCCGACCTTCACCGAGCCGGGGGCCTTCTCGTCCCCGCAGGCCGTGACCATGGCGAGGCCGGCCACGGGCAGGGCCGCGAGGAGCAGGAGGCGGGGGGCGCGGGGCTTGCGTTGCGTGAACATGCCGATTCGACGGGACCGGCCCGCCGATCGGTTCCGTCCGGCCGCCGGATCAGGCCATGATCGGCAGCAGGGCCGCCAGATCCGCCCGCTCGCCACTGGCGCTGACGAGCGCGTCGTCGAGCGCGGTCTTCCACGCCGTACGTCCCGTGGCCAGGCGGATCCAGGTGAGCGGATCGGTCTCCACCACGTTCGGCGGGGTGCCGCGGGTGTGCCGGGGGCCCTCGACGCACTGGACGACCGCGAACGGCGGGATCCGGACCTCGGTGGAGCCGCCGGGCGCCTTCGCGGCGAGCGCGTCGGCGAGGAACCTCGTCGCCGCGGCCAGCAACTGCCGCTCGACGGGGAGTCCGAGCGCGGGCAGCGCGTCGTTCAGGTCGTCGGTGTGGACGGCGAGTTCGACGGCGCGGGTGACGAGGACGTCGGTCAGGGTCATCGTGCCGACCCGGTGCGCCACGGGCCGGGCGCCGTCGACGCCCGGCGGCAGATACGTGTCGAGCCCGGCGGCGACCCGCGCGTACAGCTCGCTCAGCGGCGCGCTGTCCGCCAGCTCCCGGACGCCGGTGGCGATGGCGGGGGCGGCGGGCGCGGTCAGGGACGGATAGTCGAGCAGCGCCAGATCGGCCCGGGCCGGGGCGGGCTCGGCGAGGCCGCGCGGCAGCATGCCGACGGCCATGGTCACGTGCGCGGCGAGCTCCCGCACCGTCCAGTCGCCGAGCCGGGTGGGCGCCGCGAGCTGCTCGGGCGTCAGCGCTTCGACGGCCTCGCGCACGGCGGCGAACTGGGCCAGGACCGCGGTCCTGAGCTTCTCGGCATCGTAGGAACGCGCACGCTTCTTGGGTGTCCTGGGCGGGGCCATGCCCGTGACCCTACGCCCGCACCGCGAAGCCGCTCAGGCCGTTGTCGACCAGCGCGAAGGCGCGCTCGGCACGCTCGGCGGCGTCCGCCGCGACCTCTCCCGGGGACTCGCCCGCGAGGATCCGCCGGTGGTTGTCGCTGATCAACGCGCTGACCACACCGGACAGCTGGGCCGCGGCGACGGCGGAGAGCAGGCTGTCGCCGGTCTCCGCGGTGAGCGCCTCGGCGGCGGCCCGCTCGCCCCGCACCGCCCAGAGGAGGGCGCGGCGGGCGAGCGCCGGAGTGCGGTGGATCAGCTGGATCAGCGCCAGCTCGTTGCCCTGTTCGCTCAGGCCGACCGACGGGTCCCGGTCGGCGATCTTGCGCAGCACCATCGCGCGGGCGGCGTCGACCGCCGAACTGCCGGGCGAGCGCTCGCCGATGGCCCGCGCCAGGTCCTCGACGTGCTCCTCCATGGGGCCCATGAGGAGGTCTTCCTTGGTCTTGAAGTAGTTGAAGACCGTCATCTTGGAGACGTCCGCGGCCTCGGCGATCTGCGCGACGGAGACCTCGTCGTAGCCGTGCTCCAGGAACAGGTCGGCGGCCGTGCGCCACACCTTGATCGCCGTCTGCCGCTTCTTGCGCTCGCGCAGTCCGAGTCCGCCGTGCCCGTCACCGTCGTCAGCCATGCCCGCACTGTACCAAGATGAAATTTAAGCCCGGATGAAATATTGACCGAGTACATTTTCTCGGGCAGGGTGTGCCGCATGCCTTCTCCTGTGAGCACGACTCAAGTGAGCACGGCCCCCATGAGCGCGGCCCGGCGCAGGATCGGTGTCCTGGTCTGCCTGGTCACGATCGTGCTCGCCGTCCTCGATCTGCAGATCGTCTCGGCGGCCACGGTGCCGATCGTCCGCGACCTGGACCCGGTGCACGGGATCGACCGGTTCCCCTGGCTGATCAGCGCGTTCGCCCTCGCGTCGGCCGCGATGCTGCCGCTGTACGGCAAGCTCTGCGACACCCTCGGCGCCCAGCGCGTCTTCCTGGGGGCCGTCGCCACGTTCCTGCTCGGTTCCGCGCTGTGCGGGGCCGCGCAGTCGATGGACTGGCTGATCGCGGCCCGCGCCGTGCAGGGCCTGGGCGGCGGCGGCCTGATGAGCATCACCATGGTCGTCGTCGCCCACCTCAAGGACCCGGACGCCGAGGACGGGGACGGAGGCGGCGGGCGGTCCGGCGGGATCGGCGGCATCGTCGCGGGCGGCGGCATGGCGCTCGGCCCCTGGCTGGGCGGCTTCCTCACCGACCACGCGAGCTGGCGCTGGATCTTCTACGTGAACCTGCCGCTCGGCCTCGCCGTCCTCGCCGTCGGCGCGGTCGTCCTGAAGCTGCCCGACGAGCCGGTGCGGCGCCCGCTCGACTGGGCGGGCGCGGGCCTGGCCGCCGCCTTCTCCACGGCGCTGCTGCTGGCCACGGACTGGGGCGGCAAGAAGTACGCCTGGTCGTCCCCGGAGACCGTCGGCCTGCTCTGCGCGGCGGTGGCGGCGCTCGCCCTCTTCCTGTGGCGGCAGACCCGCGCCGCCGAACCCGTCCTCCCCCTCTCCCTGTTCCGCATCCCCGAACTGCGCTGGGGATTCGCCGTCCAGGGCATCACCGGCGCCGCGATGATGTGCGCGATCTACTACGTCCTCGTCTATCTCCAGGTGGTGCGCGGCCTCAGCAGCTCGTCCGCCGGGCTGTTCCTGCTGCCGATGGCGGTCGGCATGACGGCCGTCGGACTGCTGGTGGGCCGGCTGCGCGCCTCGGCCCGGACCTTCACCCTCTCCGGCACGCTGACCATGACGGCGGTCTTCGTGCTCCTCGCGACGACCCTGCGCCCCGACACCTCACTGTGGCTGATCCGCGCCGAACTCCTGCTGGCGGGCGCCGGGTTCGGCCAGCTGATCGGGCAACTCATCCAACTGGTGCAGGACGCGGCGCCGCGCCCGCTGCTCGGAGTGGCGACGACGAGCATCCGCTTCTTCCAGACCCTCGGCAACGCCCTGGGCGCGGCCCTCTTCGGCACCGTCCTGTTCCGCCTGTTCACCGGCGACGTGAACGCGATCCCCACCCTCGATCCCGTCCAACGCGCCTCCGCGGTAACGGACTTCGTGCACGCCACGGACACCGTGTTCTGGTGCGGGGCGGCCCTGATGCTGCTCGCCACCCTCCTGGCGACCCGGCTTCCCGCGCGGCGCGGCGCCGACGCGCCGGCCCTGGCCCGGGCCGCGTAGACCGACAGCGCTCCGGACAGCGAAAGGCCCCGCCCGGAGCATCCCGGGCGGGGCCTTCACGTACGTACGGCCGTCAGGCGAAGATGCCCGGCAGCGTTTCCTCGTGGGCCACGCGGAGTTCGGCGAGCGACAGGGCGAACTCGCCCTGGACGTCCACCGCGGCGGCGTCGCCGGAACCGTCCACGACACCGATGCGGGTGACGGGCAGGCCGCGGGCGCCGCACATGTCGTTGAAGCGGAGCTCCTCGCTGCGCGGGATCGACACGACCGCGCGGCCCGCCGACTCCGAGAAGAGGAACGTGAACGCGTCCAGGCCGTCCGGGACGACCAGGCGCGCGCCCTTCCCGCCGAGCAGCGCCGACTCGATCACGGCCTGGATCAGACCGCCGTCGGACAGGTCGTGCGCGGCGTCGATCATGCCGTCGCGCGAGGCGGAGATCAGGATCTCGCCGAGCAGGCGCTCGCGCTCCAGGTCGACCTTCGGGGGCAGCCCGCCGAGGTGGTCGTGGACCACCTGCGACCAGGCCGAACCGCCGAACTCCTCACGGGTGTCACCGAGCAGGTAGAGGAGCTGGCCCTCTTCCTGGAAGGCGACCGGGGTGCGCCGGGCCACGTCGTCGATGACGCCCAGGACCGCGACGACCGGCGTCGGGTGGATCGCCGCCTCGCCCGTCTGGTTGTACAGCGACACGTTGCCGCCGGTGACCGGGGTGCCGAGCTGGAGGCAGCCGTCGGCGAGACCGCGGATGGCCTCGGCGAACTGCCACATGACGGCCGGGTCCTCGGGCGAACCGAAGTTCAGGCAGTCCGAGACCGCGAGCGGCTTGGCGCCGGTCGTGGCGACGTTGCGGTACGCCTCCGCGAGCGCGAGCTGCGCGCCCGTGTACGGGTCGAGCTTCGCGAACCGGCCGTTGCCGTCCGTCGCGATGGCGACGCCGAGGCCGGACTCCTCGTCGATGCGGATCATGCCCGAGTCCTCGGGCTGCGCGAGGACGGTGTTGCCCTGCACGAAGTGGTCGTACTGCTGGGTGATCCACTTCTTCGACGCCTGGTTCGGCGACGAGACCAGCGCGAGAACCTGCGCCTTCAGCTCGTCGGCCGAAGCGGGCCGAGGCAGCTTGTTCGCGTCGTCCGCCTGGAGCGCGTCCTGCCACTCGGGGCGGGCGTACGGGCGCTCGTAGACCGGGCCGTCGTGCGCGACCGTGCGCGGGTCGACGTCGACGATCTTCTCGCCGTGCCAGAAGATCTCCAGCCGGTCGCCGTCGGTCACCTCGCCGATGACGGTGGCGATGACGTCCCACTTCTCGCAGATCTCCAGGAAGCGGTCGACCTTCGAGGGCTCGACCACGGCGCACATGCGCTCCTGCGACTCCGACATCAGGATCTCCTCGGGGGAGAGTGTCGAGTCGCGCAGCGGTACGTCGTCCAGCTCGACGCGCATACCGCCCGAGCCGTTCGACGCCAGCTCGGAGGTCGCGCAGGAGATGCCGGCCGCGCCGAGGTCCTGGATGCCGACGACGAGCTTCTCGGCGAACGCCTCCAGGGTGCACTCGATGAGCAGCTTCTCCTGGAAGGGGTCACCGACCTGCACGGCGGGACGCTTCGACGGCTTGGCGTCGTCGAAGGTCTCGGAGGCCAGGATGGAGGCGCCGCCGATGCCGTCGCCGCCCGTGCGGGCGCCGTACATGATGACCTTGTTGCCCGCGCCGGACGCCTTCGCGAGGTGGATGTCCTCGTGCCGCATGACGCCGATCGCACCGGCGTTGACCAGCGGGTTGCCCTGGTAGCAGGAGTCGAAGACGACCTCGCCGCCGATGTTCGGCAGGCCCAGGCAGTTGCCGTAGCCGCCGATGCCGGCGACGACGCCCGGGAGCACGCGCTTGGTGTCGGGGTGGTCGGCCGCGCCGAAGCGCAGCGGGTCCACGACCGCGACCGGGCGGGCGCCCATCGCGATGATGTCGCGCACGATGCCGCCGACGCCGGTGGCCGCGCCCTGGTAGGGCTCGACGTACGACGGGTGGTTGTGCGACTCGACCTTGAAGGTGACCGCGTAGCCCTGGCCGACGTCCACGACACCGGCGTTCTCCCCGATGCCGACCAGCATCGCGTCGGACTGCGGGGCCTTCTCGCCGAACTGGCGCAGGTGCACCTTGGACGACTTGTACGAGCAGTGCTCGGACCACATGACCGAGTACATGGCGAGCTCGGCGCCGGTCGGGCGGCGGCCGAGGATCTCCACGACGCGCTCGTACTCGTCCTTCTTCAGGCCGAGTTCGGCCCAGGGGAGCTCGACGTCGGGGGTCTTGCTCGCGTTCTCTACGGTGTCGAGGCTCATGAGGCGGCGACCAGCTTCTTGAGGATCGAGGTGAAGAAGGGGAGGCCGTCGGTGCGGCCGGACCCGATCAGCGGTTCCACGGCGTGCTCCGGGTGCGGCATCAGACCCACGACGTTGCCCGCCGCGTTCGTGATGCCGGCGATGTCGCGGAGCGAGCCGTTCGGATTGACGTCCAGGTACCGGAAGACGACGCGGCCCTCCGCCTCCAGCTCGTCGAGCGTGCGCTCGTCGGCGACGTAACGGCCGTCCATGTTCTTCAGCGGGATATGGATCTCCTGGCCCGCCTCGTAGTCGGACGTCCACGCGGTACCCGCGTTCTCCACCCGCAGCTTCTGGTCGCGGCAGATGAAGTGCAGGTGGTCGTTGCCCAGCATCGCGCCGGGGAGCAGGTGGGCCTCGGTGAGGACCTGGAACCCGTTGCAGATACCGAGAACGGGCAGGCCCGCCTTCGCCTGGTCGATCAGCGTCTCCATGACCGGCGAGAACCGCGAAATGGCGCCCGCGCGCAGGTAATCGCCGTAACTGAAACCGCCCGGCAGGACCACCGCGTCGACCTGCTTCAGGTCCTTGTCCTTGTGCCAGAGAGCGACCGGCTCCGCGCCCGCGAGGCGGATCGCGCGCTGGGTGTCCCTGTCGTCGAGCGAGCCGGGAAAGGTGACGACGCCAATACGAGCGGTCACTTTTCGGCTCCCGCGACAAGCTCCTCGACCTTGACGGTGAAGTTCTCGATCACGGTGTTGGCGAGGAAGGTTTCCGCCAGCTCGTGGATACGGGCGAGCGCGGCGTCGTCCACCGGCCCGTCCACTTCGAGCTCGAAACGCTTTCCCTGGCGGACGTCGGAGATGCCGTCGAAACCGAGGCGCGGCAGTGCACGCTGCACCGCCTGGCCCTGGGGGTCGAGGATCTCCGGCTTGAGCATGACGTCGACTACGACGCGTGCCACTGGCACTCCCGGTGTGTGGTGCTGAGCAGGTCCGTTCAGAGTACCCGCCCAAATCTTCTACTCGCGTAGACAGTAGGAATCTACGAGAGCCGCATCACGTTACGGCAACGACATGAGATCCGCACGGAAAATTAAGGGAAAGACAACGAAAGACACCGGCATATCTGCAACCACAGACACGCGGAGGTTTTTAAATGGTCTTCCCTCCGCAATGCCGGACAAGGTAAAAAGGAATGGGCAGAAACCGGAAACAGACCGGAACAGTCGACATCACCGCACGTCAAAGCGGGGTGCCGGACGAAGGGACCGATATTCGTGGCGCAGCGTGTCGTGGTCACTCTCTTTGACGACATCGACGGCTCAGAAGCGGCGGAAACGGTCGCCTTCGGTCTCGACGGCAAGTCGTACGAGATCGACCTGAATCCCGCCAATGCGAAACAGCTCCGCAAGGCGCTGGCCCCGTACCTCCAGGCCGGCCGCAAGCGGAACGGCAAGGCCGCCAAGGCCGACAGGACGGACAGGGCGGCGAAGGTGTTCAAGCACACGGCCGTGAACCCGGACCCGGCCGCCGTGCGCGCCTGGGCCCGCTCGAACCAGCTGGACGTGCCGCCGCGCGGCCGGATCCCCAAGCGGATCTACGAGGAGTTCGCGAAGGCCAACTGAGGCCGCGCGCGGGGCCGGGCCGGCCCGTCCGGCCACCCCGTCAGATGCCCCCGGCGGCAACCGACTTGCGCTGCACCCCCGGCGGTCGGCTAGAGTCTGGAGCACGCCGAGGGGCAAGGCCGCAGGGCCGGAACCCCAAGGAGTACATGCGGGTGTAGTTCAGTAGTAGAACATCCCCCTTCCAGGGGGAAGGCGCAGTGTGCAATTCCTGTCACCCGCTCCGCATCGCGTACCGACCGCCCTCCGGGGTGCGGTAGGCTGGTGCTCGCGCCGATCGGTGAAAGCTGGTCGGAGGCAATGCGAACGTAGCTCAGTTGGTAGAGCGCAACCTTGCCAAGGTTGAGGTCGCGAGTTCGAACCTCGTCGTTCGCTCCAGTTCCGAAGGCCCGGATCCCCCAGGGATCCGGGCCTTCGGCGTTTCCTGCACCGGCCGTCCGCCGGCGTCTGACATTTGTCATGGACGCCGATGACAGCGCGCACTGCCGCCCGGCCCCGGCCGGCGGAAGGCTTGAAGCATGACCAACAACGAGCGCGTGATCGACGTCACTGATCTGCGCCGCGTGTACGGGGACAAGCGGGGGTCCTTCGAGGCGGTGCGCGGAGTGAGCTTCTCCGTGGGCCGCGGCGAACTCTTCGCCCTCCTCGGCACCAACGGCGCGGGCAAGACCTCCACCGTCGAGCTCCTCGAAGGGCTCGCCGCCCCGGCCGGCGGACAGGTACGGATCCTCGGCCACGACCCGCACACCGAACGCGACCTGGTGCGGCCGCGGATCGGCGTGATGCTCCAGGAGGGCGGCTTCCCCTCCGAGCTGAGCGTCACCGAGACGGTCCGCATGTGGGCCGGGTGCACCAGTGGGGCGCGGCCCGTCGGGGAGGCCCTGGAGATGGTCGGGCTCGGCGGGCGGCGCGGCGCGGTCCGGGTCAAGCAGCTGTCCGGCGGTGAGAAGCGGCGGCTCGACCTGGCCCTCGCCCTGCTCGGCCGCCCCGAGGTGCTGTTCCTCGACGAACCCACCACCGGCCTCGACGCCGAGGGGCGCCGGGATACGTGGGAACTGGTGCGCGGGCTGCGCGCCGAGGGCACCACCGTGCTGCTGACCACGCACTACCTCGAAGAGGCCGAGGACCTCGCCGACCGGCTCGCGATCCTGCACGAGGGGCGGATCGCCGCCGAGGGGAGCGTCGACGAGGTCGTCGCCGCCCAGCCCTCGCACATCTCCTTCGAACTGCCCGAGGGCTATCTGCCCGGCGACCTGCCGCCGCTCGCCCCGCTCGGGATCAGCGGGCACGAGACCGAGGGCCGGATCATCCGGCTGCGCACCGGCGAACTCCAGCGCGCCGCGACCGGGCTGCTGCTCTGGGCCCGGGACGCGGGGATCGAGCTGCGGCGGCTCGACGTCCGCGGCGCCTCCCTCGAAGAGGCGTTCCTGCGGATCGCGCGGACCGCGAAGGACGGCACGGAAGACAGCAGCGGCGAGGCACGGCAGAAGGAGATGGCGGCATGAGCACCGTGGCGACGACGACCTCCGCGGGGCGGCTCGCCTCGCTCGCGCGGGCCGAGTTCACCCTCATCGGACGCAGCAAGGGCGTGCTGTTCACGGCGGTGTTCGTACCGCTCGTGCTGCCGCTGAGCCTCTCCCGGTCGATGGACGAGGGGGACCTGAAGGACGCCGGGCTGAACCTCGGCACCGTCCTGATCTCCTCGGCGATCGCGTTCTCCCTGCTCTTCGCCGTGTACAGCGCGCTGGTGAGCGTCTACGCCTCGCGGCGCGAGGAACTCGTCCTCAAGCGGCTGCGCACCGGCGAACTGCGCGACCTGGAGATCCTCGCCGGGGCCGCGGTGCCGTCCGTGGTGATCGGGCTCGTCCAGTGCGCCACGGTGGCTGCCGTGTGCGCCGTGGCGCTCGACGCGGGGGCCCCGAGCGCGCCCCACCTGGTGCTGCTCGGCGTCCTGTTGGGCATCCCGCTGTGCGTCACGCTCGCCGCGTTCACCACGGTGTTCAGCCGCAGCGTGGAGAGCGCGCAGGTCGCCGCGATGCCGATGCTGCTGGTGTCGATGATCGGCTCCGGCGCGACCGTTCCCCTGGAGATGCTGCCCGACCGGATCGCGGCCGTGTGCGAGTTCCTGCCGCTGACGTCGGCGCTCACGCTGGTGCGGGGCGGCTGGAGCGGCACCCTGTCCGGCGGGGAGTCCCTGAAGGCGATCGCCGTGGCGGTGGCCTGGATCGCGATCGCCGTGTTTGCTGTCCAGAAGCGGTTCCGGTGGGAACCGCGGCGCTGACGGCGGGAGGATCTTCGGTGGCGCGGGTTCGGTGGCGGGACCGCAGCAAGGTCGAGCGGGTGGAATGGCAGAGCCGCTTCACACTGGCCGCGGTGAACTGGTTGTTCCTGCTCGCCTGGTCGGGCAGCGGCCTCGCCGGGAGTCTGCGCGGCGATCCCACCGCTTTCGGCCTCGGGATCGCGCTCGTCGTGGTGAACATCGCTCAGTGCCTCGTCGCCGGCCGGCACACCGGGCTCGCCCTCGACCAGTACCTCGGGCGCGGGACGGTGCCGCGGAGCCTGACGCTCACCGCCGGGGCCCTCACCGTCGTCGCGTTCGCGCTGATCGCCGCCATCGTGGCCACCGACAGCAACCGGAGCGGGCTGATCGCGATGCCGCTGCTGTTCGCGCCGATGCCCTTCGGCGGGGCGTACTCGCTGATGGTGCCGGTCCGCCGGTTCATCCGGGAGTCGGCCGTGGTCATCGCGGTCGTCCTCGCGGTCAGCGCCGCCCTCGGGAACGTCTCGACGAGCCTGATCGCCGAGGCCGCGGTCCTCAGCCTGGGTGCCGCGCTGGCACTCGGCTCCTACCGATGCAGCGCCTGGAACCTCTCCGTCATGTGGGAGTCCGAGCGGGCCCGCGAGACCAAGGCGCTGCTCGCCGTCGCCGAGGAGCGGCTGCGCTTCGGCCGCGATCTGCACGACGTCATGGGCCGCAATCTCTCGGTCGTCGCCCTCAAGAGCGAGCTCGCGGTCCAGCTCGCCCGGCGCGGCCGGACCGAGGCGGCCGTCGCGCAGATGGTCGAGGTGCAGCGCATCGCGCGGGAGTCGCAGAAGGAGGTGCGCGATGTCGTACGGGGATATCGCGAGGCCGACCTCACGGTCGAACTGGCCGGTGCGCAGGGAGTGCTGGACGCCGCCGGGATCACCTGCACGGTGACCGGGTCGGCGGCCGGGCTGCCCGACGAGGTGCAGGCGGCGCTCGGCTGGGTGGTGCGGGAGGCGACGACCAATGTGCTGCGGCACGGAGACGCGAACACCTGCCGGCTGGACATCGAGAGCGGAGCGGAGGACGTGGTGCTGACCGTGGAGAACGACGGGGCGGGCGACGGCACGGAGACCGGTTCGGGCTCCGGGCTCGCCGGGCTGCGGGAGCGACTGGCCGTCCTGGACGGGGAGTTGACGGCGGGGAGGGCCCGCAAGGGGGTCTTCCGGGTGCGGGCGCGCGTCCCGCTGCCCGGGGTCGGGAACGCCCCGGCGCGCCAGGAGCGGGAGGAGGCCCGATGACCGTACGGGTCCTGCTCGCCGACGACGAGCACCTGATCCGGGGCGCGCTGGCCGCCCTCCTCGCGCTGGAGGACGACCTGGTGGTGGTCGCCGAGGCCGCCACCGGCCCCGAGGCGCTGGCCATGGCACGGGCGCACCGGCCGGACGTCGCCGTGCTCGATCTGGAGATGCCGGGCGCGGACGGTGTGAGGGTGGCCACATCGATCAGGGCCGAGCTGCCCGACTGCCGGACCATGATCGTCACCAGTCACGGCCGCCCCGGGCACCTCAAGCGGGCGCTCGCGGCCGGGGTGCGCGGCTTCGTGCCGAAGACGGTGAGCGCCCAGCGGCTCGCCGAGATCATCCGGACCGTGCACGCCGGAAACCGCTATGTGGACCCGGAGTTGGCCGCCGACGCGATCGCCTCCGGCGACTCCCCGCTGACCGCGCGGGAGGCCGAGGTGCTGGAGTTCGCGGCGGACGGGGCCCCGGTCGCGGAGATCGCCGAGCGGGCCGCCCTGTCCCAGGGCACGGTCCGCAACTATCTGTCGTCGGCCGTCTCGAAGCTCGGGGTGGAGAACCGGCACGCGGCCGTGCGTCTCGCGCGCGAGCGGGGTTGGGTATAGTTGGCGTCGCGCTTCGGCGCACGGAGCACCGCGAAAGCGGCGCTTTGCGAACGTAGCTCAGTTGGTAGAGCGCAACCTTGCCAAGGTTGAGGTCGCCGGTTCGAACCCGGTCGTTCGCTCCAGAATCGCAAGAACCCCGGTCCTCTCGGACCGGGGTTCTTGCGTTGCCGGGCTACAGGCTCCAGGGCGTCCCGGTCAGCAACTGATACGCCTCGATGTACTTGGCGCGCGTCGCGGTGACGACCTCGTCGGGCAGGGCCGGCGGTGGGGTCTCGCTCTTACGGTCCCAGCCGGACGCGTCCGACGTCAGCCAGTCCCGGACGAACTGCTTGTCGTAGCTGGGCTGGGCGCGGCCCGGCTGCCACTGGTCGGCCGGCCAGAAGCGGGACGAGTCCGGGGTGAGCACCTCGTCGGCGAGGATCAGCGTGCCGTCCTTGTCGAAGCCGAACTCGAACTTGGTGTCCGCCAGGATGATCCCGCGCTCGCGCGCGATGTCCCGGGCCCGGCTGTACACGGCGAGGGTCGCCTGGCGCAGCTGGGTGGCGGTCTCCGCGCCGACCTGGCGGGCCACTTCCTCGTAACTCACGTTCTCGTCGTGCTCGCCGACCTCGGCCTTGGTGGCGGGCGTGAAGATCGGCGCGGGCAGCTCCGAGCCGTCCTCCAGGCCCTTGGGGAGGGCGAGGCCGCAGACCGTGCGCGACGCGTTGTACTCGACCAGGCCCGAGCCGGTGAGGTAGCCGCGGGCGACCGCCTCGACCGGGACCATGTCCAGGCTCTTGCAGATCAGGGTGCGGCCCGCCCAGTCGGCGGGGGCGCCCTCGGGCAGCTCGGTGGACAGGACGTGGTTCGGGATCAGGTCCTTGAGCTGGTCGAACCACCACAGGGAGAGCTGGGTGAGCACCTTGCCCTTGTCCGGGATGGGGCTGGGCAGCACCCAGTCGTAGGCGGAGATGCGGTCGGTGGCGACCATCACGAGGTCGCCCGCCTCGTTGCGGTACAGGTCCCGCACCTTGCCGGTGTGGAGATGCACCAGGCCCGGCACCTGAAGCGGCTCGGGCTTTTCGACGAATCCGGACACGGTTCCTCCCCGTGGTTCTGTACGAGTACCTCTGATTCTCCCGTACGAGGGGGTGGGCCCTGGCCAGGGGTCCCGGTCGGGGGTCGGTTCTCAGTCCCGTTTGCAGATGCGGTCCAGAAGGTTGGCCGTCGCCCGCTGGATACGGGGGTCGACGTGCCCGGGGCGGTCGAGCGCCGGGGACCAGGCGAACGTCCCGGACGCGAAGACCAGCGCGCCGGACGGTGCCCGGTACAGCGAGGTCTCCTGGTGGCGGCGGACCTTGTCGCCGTCCCGGTAGGGGGAGTGCGCGAGCAGGATGCGGTCCTCGTGGTCGGGCAGGGCGGTGCGCGGGAAGTACCGATCCGCCTCACCGGCCACCAGGCCGTCGATCTCGTCGCCCTCGTGCGCGCCCGTCGCCTCCCACAGCCAGTGGTCCGCGTTCCGCACGACCAGCGGGTGCGGCTCGGGGACCCGGCCCGCGTACTGGATGCCCATGAGCTGCTGCTCGGGCCGATCGATCTCCCGCCACAGCGTCGGCTTGCCGGGGCCGCGGCGCTTGCGGCAGGTCAGCAGGCGGTCCGGGACACCGGAGGCGGACGGGCCCAACTCCACCTGCCAGTACATGGTGTTGGCCGACAGGAAGACCAGGGACGTGCCGTGCTCGCGGGCCAGCTCGGTCGTACGCCGCATGTTCGCCGACCAGTACTCGTCGTGGCCGGGGAAGACCAGGCCGCGGTAGCGCGTCGGGTCGACCCGGCCCGCGTGCAGGTCGCGGGCGTCCGCGTACGCCAGGTCGTAGCCGTAGCGCTCCGCCCAGCGGATGAAGTCGTAGGCGTGGCCGACGTGCAGCGGCAGACCCGCGCCCGCGTACGGGCGGTCGAAGGAGACCGTGATCGCGGCCTCGCTCTCGCCGAGCAGCCGGCCCTCCTCGTCCCACGCGTGGTAGAGGCTGGCGCCGGTGTGGCCGTCCTCCGGGTACAGGTTGTACGCCTGCCAGGTGATGTCCGGCAGCAGCAGGAGCAGATCCGCGGGGCGGGTGTCCCGCACCGTGAACGGGACGTGCGAGCGGTGGCCGTCGACGGTGGTCAGGACCGCCACGTACGCCCCGACGTTCCAGAACGACGGGATCTGCAGCCGCCAGGACTGCCACCAGTGGTGGCAGGAGACCGTGCGGTCCACCGACAGCGGCGCGGGCTGGACGATGCCGGAGAGCCGGGGGCTCGTGGTGATCTTGGCGGCGCCGTCGCCGCCGTAGTGCCCGATCCGGTAGATGTCCACGCTGAACTGCTGGGGCGGGTCGACCGTGATGTGGAAGTCGATCGCCTCGCCGGGCGCGGCCGCGCCGGTGGAGGTGAAGCCCTTGATCTGGCGGTGCACGTCGTCCGCGGTACGGGGGCCGCCGGTACGGGGGCTGGGGATGGCCGCGGTGTTCGTGGAGCCGGGCTGCGCCGCGTGGCCCAGATCGACGTACCAGGGGACGACCTGGCCCGTGTCGTCGAAGTAGTGCTCACTGCCGCGCAGCCAGGGCAGCGGGCCCTGGCCGAAGGGGTCGCTGACGGCGTGCGCCATCGCGCCGGACTCCCAGCGGCGGGTGCGGGGGCGCGGGGGCGGTGCGGCGTCCCGTCCGGCCTGCTCCTCGGGGTGCTCCGCCCTGTCCGGACCCAGCGCCATATGTGTTCCCCTCCCTCGCTCCCCCGAGCCGAGCGCGGATGTCGGGTCCGCCCGGCGCGCCGCTCTGGCACGCCCGCTCGTCGCGTCCTTCTCCAGGGCCGTACGGCACGTCCGCCTGTTGTGTCCGCGACCGGTCCCAGCACATCACATTACGCACGCGGTCCGTCACCGTTCGTCGTGAATTGACGGGACAGGAACGATTCCCTCCGGGGCGCGCTTCGGCACGCATCCGGTCATACCAGACGTACGGGCTTCTCCGGCCGGATACCGAGGCGGGTCAGCCAGCCCTTCAGCGGCTCGGGGTCGCCGTCCTCCACCAGGCTCAGCACGCGGGGCGCGAGATCGGCCGCCCGCTCGCCGCCGACGAGCAGCGACGGGCCGTCCAGCCAGTCCAGGCCGGGGGTCGCGCCGGCGGTGTCCACGGCGGCGCAGCAGACCATCGCGGTGACGTGGTCGGCCAGCAGCTCGCGGCCGGTGCGCGGGGGCTGGAGCGGGAAGAGCGGCAGGGCGCCCTCGTCCCACAGCGCGCCGTCCGGGCCCTGTCCGGCCGCGGCGACCGGCGGGGCCGGGCGCTCCTGCTCCTCGCGGGCCAGCTCGGCGGTGAGGCCCGCCGAGAGGGACTCCACCTCGGGGCGGGGGGTGGCGTCGAGGTCCGGGTCCAGGTCGAGATCGAGGTCCCGGGGGAGACCGAGGTCCCGGTCGGGGTCCTGGTCTGCGTCCTGGTCTGCGTCCTGGTCGGGATCCTCGTCGAGGTACTGGTCGGGGCCGGGGGTCGGGCCGGGGCCCTGGCCTGCGCTGCGACCGTGTTCGAGGTCCTGGCCGGTGGTCAGGGGCTCGGGGTCGGTGTCCGTGCAGGCAGAAATCGCGCTCGGGTCCGCGGGCGTCGCGAGGTGGTCGAGGATGCGGGCCAGGGTCGGGCCCTCGGGGGCTGCGGCGGGGGCGGTCCGGCTGTCCACGCCGAGGGTGTCGAGGACCCGGTGCAGACGGGCCGCGTCCGTGCGCCACTTGCGGTCCACGACCTCGTCCGGGTACTCCTGCCAGTCCACCGGCGCCCAGTCCGGGCCGGATTCGGCGGGCCCGCCGTGGAAGAGGCGGGCGGCGAGCAGCGAGGCCGCTTCGTCGACGGTGCCGGGCTCCTCCAGCAGATCGCAGGCGGGGCGCTCGCCGAGCCGGGACGCGAAGGTCCCGTTCTGCGCGGCCAGGCGGTCGCGGCGGGAGAGCTCCGTCAGCGCGGCGACGACGCCCGCGTCCAGCCGGGAAGGCCAGCGGCCCATCCGCCAGGCGGGCAGCGCGACCCGGGTGAGGAGCCGGTCCCAGCCCGCGTACGCGAGTCCGACCTGCTCCTGGGCGACGATCCGCAGGCCGTAGTCCACAGCCTGTGCACGCTCGGCGGCGGCCGCGGCGACCCCGCGCTCCATCTCGGCGGCGTGGATCCGGCAGCCGCTCAGCATCTGCCGGGCGACCCAGCCGACGCCGCTCAGCACGCTCCGGGCGAGCGGCCCGCGGTCCGGTGCGGCGGCGACCGCCACGGCGGCGTCCAGGCCGCGCACGAAGCGCCGGGCGGCGGCTATGTCGGGGTGGGCGCTCGGCCCCGTACCGGCGACGACCGGGGCGAGGACGGCGCGCAGCTCGCCCACGCGCATCCACCACAGGAACGGGGAGCCGATCACCAGGACAGGGGCGGCGGGAGCGGTCCCCTGCGCCGGGTCCGCGGGTGTCTCGCGGCGGCCGCGGGGCGGGCCGTGCGCGGGGTGCGTGCGGTCCTCCAGCCAGCTGTCGCAGTCCGGGGTGAGCGCTATCGCCGACGGCGCCGGGACGTCGAGCCGGTCGGCCAGGTCGCGCACCAGGCGGTACAGATCGGGGGCGGTGTCCTCGGCGATCGGCACGGTCGGGCTGACCGCCGGGCGGGCCCGCGCGACAACGAGCGCGACGCAGGCCGCGGCGAGCAGCACGACCACCGCGACCGCGGAGACCACGATCCGGGCGACGTCCCAACTCCCGCCCGTCAGATGCCCGGTGGCGCCGCCCGCGAGCAGCACCACGGAGGCGGCCGCGGGCAGCAGGGCGAGCGCCGTCGCCCTGCCGCGGATGCGCAGCACGGCGAGAGCCCGGGAGCGCGCCGCGCGCACACCCACCTCCGCACCCATACCGGACACGACCGATGTCACCCCCTGCTGCCTCTGCCTTTTGTCCGGCCGGGGGCCGAGGCCCGCGGCAGAACACTGGTGGCGTTGCTCACTCCCCCACTGTGGCACCCGTCACTGACATCGCAATGCCGGTGGTCCGTCTGGTTCTCTCCGGGCCGCACGGGTGCCGGAACTCCGTGCGCCGCACCCTAGTTGGGCTCCGGCGCATCGTCAGCCGGATGGGCGAGCGGTCACCCGATGGAATGGCTTTGGGCAAAGGTGGCTGACATGAAGGCGCCGGGCGGGAGAAGGTGACTCCCGCCCGGCGGCACGATCTTCGCGTGGTCGCGGTCAGCTCTCGGCCGCCGCCTTCGCGGCGATGTCCGTGCGGTGCTGGGAGCCGTCGAGGCCGATGCGGGACACGGCGGCGTACGCGCGCTCGCGGGCCTGCGTGAGATCGCCGCCCGTCGCTGTGACGGAGAGCACACGGCCGCCCGCGCTCAGGACCGGCCCGTTCTCGCCGTCGCGCTTGGTCCCGGCGTGCAGGACGTACGCGGACGGGGCATCCTGCGCGGCCACCTCGTCGAGCCCGGTGATCGGGTCGCCGGTGCGCGGGGTGCCGGGGTAGTTGTGCGAGGCGATGACGACGGTGACGGCAGCGTCGTCGCTCCAGCGCAGCGGCTCCAGGTCGGCGAGGGTGCCGTTCGCCGCCGCGAGCAGGACGCCGGTCAGCGGGGTCGTCAGACGGGCCAGGACGACCTGGGTCTCCGGGTCGCCGAAGCGCGCGTTGAACTCGATGACGCGGATGCCCCGGCTCGTGATCGCCAGACCGGCGTAGAGCAGGCCGGAGAAGGGCGTGCCGCGCCGCTTCATCTCGTCCACGGTCGGCTGGAGGACGGTGTCGAGCACCTCCTGCACCAGCTTCGGGTCGGCCCACGGCAGCGGCGAGTACGCGCCCATGCCGCCGGTGTTCGGGCCCGCGTCGCCGTCCAGGGCCCGCTTGAAGTCCTGGGCGGGCTGGAGCGGGACGACCGTCTCGCCGTCGGTGATCGCGAAGAGCGAGACCTCGGGGCCGTCGAGGAACTCCTCGATGACGACGCGCTCGCAGGCGTTCGCGTGGGCGCGCGCCGCGTCGACGTCGTCGGTCACCACGACGCCCTTGCCGGCCGCGAGGCCGTCGTCCTTCACGACGTACGGGGCGCCGAACGCGTCCAGCGCCTCGTCGATCTCGGCCGGGGTCGTGCAGACGTACGAGCGGGCCGTGGGTACGCCCGCGCCGGCCATGACGTCCTTGGCGAACGCCTTGGAGCCTTCCAGCTGGGCGGCCTCGCCGGACGGTCCGAAGACCGGGATGCCGGCGGCCCGCACGGCGTCCGCGACGCCTGCCACCAGGGGGGCTTCGGGGCCTACGACGACGAGGTCGGCCTCCAGGTTCTTGGCGAGGGCGGCGACCGCCGCACCGTCGAGGGCGTCGACCGCGTGCAGCTCGGCGACCTCGGCGATGCCTGCGTTGCCGGGGGCGCAGTGCAGGGCGGAGACGTCGGGGTCGAGGGACATTGAGCGGCACAGGGCGTGTTCGCGGGCGCCGCTGCCGATGACGAGGACCTTCACGCCGTCAGCCTATCCGGCGTGCGGCGGGCATCTTGTAGGGGCGTCCCACGGTGAGGTGGGGCGGGGTTTGTGGGTTTCTCCAGGGGGTGGGGCGTCGGCTGCGGGTGGTGGGGGTTGCCGGGTTGTTCGTCGGGCGGCGGGTGGTGGGGCTTCTCGCGCAGTTCCCCGCGGCCCTGGGTCGTTCGTCGGCCGACCGCCGGTGGGTGGTTGCTCGCGCCGTTCCCCGCGCCCCTGGGTCGTTCGTCGGCCGACCGCCCGGGGGACTTCTCGCGCCGTTTCCCGTGCCCCCGAGAGCCGCTTGCGCGGCTTCTGGGGGCGGCTACTCGTTGGTGAATTCGTCCAGCACCGTCGCGCCCAGTTCGCGGACGATCAGGTCGTGGCCCGAGAGGGCGTTCTCGTCGAGGTCCGGGTCGTCGTCCTCCGGGGTGTCGTCCTCCACCGAGACCGGTCGGCGGACCGGTGCCGGGGGCGGCGTCGGGGCAGGGGCCGACGGGGCCGGAGCCGGGGGCGGGGTGGGGGACGGTGCGGCGGCGGGCTGGGGCGCGGCGGGCTGCGGGGTCGGCGGGGCAGGCGTGTAGCCGCCACCCGCGGCACCGCCGCCGTAGCCGCCACCGCCCATGGGTGCGGGAGCGCCGCCGCCCGAGGCGTCGACGACCGCGTCGATCTTCCACTGGACGTGGAACTGCTCGGACAGGGCCGCCTTCAGGACCTCTTCGCCGCCGCTGCTCGCGAAACGGTCACGCGCGCCCGCGTTCACGAACCCGAGCTGGAGCGTGGTGCCGTCGAAGCCCGTCACCTGGGCGTTCTGGCTGATCAGCATCCAGGTGAAGCGGCGCTTGTTCTTGACCGCCTCCAGGATGTTCGGCCAGAGAGTGCGCGGGTCCGGGCCGCCGGCCGGGGCGGCCGCCATGGGCGCGGGGGCCGGGGCGGCAGGCTCCGCCGACGGGGCGGGCGCGGGCTGCTGGCCGGTGCCGGCGGCCGCCGCGGTGGGCCAGCCACCGGGCCTGCGGCCTCCTCCGGCGGGCGCCGCGGTGGGCCAGGCGCCCGGGGCCTGGGCGGCCTCGGGAACGGGAGCCGGAGCGGGGGGCGCCGCCGGTGCCGGAGCCTGCGCCTGTACGGGGGCCTGGACCGGGGCAGGTGCCGGAGCCGGAGCCGTCGGGGCCGGAGCCTCACCGCGCGCCGCCGCCCGGGCCGCCGCCGGGCCACCGCCGGGCGGGACCGGCGCCGCGGGAGCCACGGCGTGGGCATCGGGACCGGGAACGTACGCCATCGCCGGACCGGGCCCCTGCCCGCCCGGGGTGAAGACGCCGCCGCGCTCGATGCGGTCGAGGCGTGCCATGACGGAGCGCTCGTCGTCGTACGCGGCGGGCAGCAGGACGCGGGCGCAGATCAGCTCGAGCTGGAGGCGCGGCGCGTTGGCCCCGCGCATCTCGGTCAGGCCCTCGTTGACCAGGTCGGCGGCGCGGCTCAGCTCGGCGGCGCCGAACGTGCTCGCCTGCGCCTGCATCCGCTCCACGACATCGGCCGGGGCGTCGATCAGACCCTTCTCTGCGGCGTCCGGCACCGCGGCAAGGATCACCAGGTCGCGCAGCCGCTCAAGGAGGTCGGAGACGAACCGGCGCGGGTCGTTGCCCCCCTCGATGATCCGGTCCACGACCTCGAAGGCGGCCGCGCCGTCGCCGGTGGCGAAGGCCTCGACGACGGAGTCGAGCAGCGACGCCTCCGTGTAGCCGAGCAGGCCGGTCGCCATGGCGTACGTCACACCTTCCTCGCCGGCGCCGGCGAGGAGCTGGTCCATGACGGACATGGAGTCACGCACGGAGCCCGCACCGGCCCGCACGACGAGCGGAAGCACACCGTCCGCGACGGGGATGTCCTCCTTGCCGCACACCTCGCCGAGGTACTCGCGCAGGGTGCCCGGCGGGACGAGCCGGAACGGGTAGTGGTGCGTGCGCGACCGGATCGTCCCGATGACCTTCTCGGGCTCCGTCGTCGCGAAGATGAACTTGAGGTGCTCCGGCGGCTCCTCGACGACCTTCAGCAGGGCGTTGAACCCCGCCGAGGTGACCATGTGGGCCTCGTCGATGATGTAGATCTTGTAGCGGCTGCTCGCCGGTCCGAAGAACGCCTTCTCGCGCAGGTCACGGGCGTCGTCCACACCACCGTGCGACGCGGCGTCGATCTCGATGACGTCGATCGAGCCCGGCCCGTTCCTCGCGAGGTCCTGGCAGCTCTGGCACTCCCCGCACGGCGTCGGGGTCGGGCCCTGCTCGCAGTTCAGACAGCGGGCCAGGATGCGCGCGCTGGTCGTCTTGCCACAGCCACGCGGACCTGAGAACAGGTACGCGTGATTGACCCGGTTGTTCCGCAGCGCCTGCTGCAACGGGTCGGTGACATGCTCCTGCCCGATGACCTCGGCGAACGACTCCGGGCGATAACGGCGGTACAGCGCGAGAGACGACACGCATACGAGGTTATAGGCGCCCACCGACAACCGGCCCCGCCCCACGACCCGGGGAACGCAAGCGCCCCCCACGCACCCGCCAGAGCCGACCTACCCTTGCTGCCTTCCGGCCCTGGGGGAGTTCAGTCAGATAGCGCCACGTGAGGGGCTGCGCCAAGAGTACATGCTCCGGCCGGGTGGGAACGAGTTCGCGAGCACTCCTCAACGTCTTGTATTGTTTGCCGCGGAGGATTCGCCTAGAGGCCTAGGGCGCACGCTTGGAAAGCGTGTTGGGGGCAACCCCTCACGAGTTCGAATCTCGTATCCTCCGCCGGCAGAAGGCCCGGACCGATCACTCGGTCCGGGCCTTCGTCGTTGTCCGGCTCGGTCGGGGCGGTCGCGAGGGTGTGACGTGCGCCATGCGGGGGAGGGTCTCGTAAGCCCGCGCCCCGAAGCGGCTCGGGCAGCGGCGCTCCCGGTTCCGGCCGCCGTGGGGAGGGGCGAGCGATGACAGACGCGGAGTGCGCGGCGTGCAGGTTCATTGAGGGCGTGGAGCCGGTCCCAGGTGGAACGCTTCTGAGGACGGCACAGTGGGTCGTGCAGCATTCGAAGGGGCCGCTGGGCCTCGGCACGCTCGCGGTCATGCCGGTCAGGCACGTCGTTCATGCAGCGGGCCTGACCGCCGATGAATCCGCGGAGCTCGGGCCCCTGTTGCAGCGAACGAGCGCGGCGGTGCACGCCACGATGAACCCGGAACAGGTCTACGTCTGCCTGTGGTCCCACGCTGACGCGGTCCCCGGCCACCTGCACTTCGTGGTGCAGCCCGCGTGCCGGGACGACATGACCGAGCACGACGCGTACGGGCCGGTCCTGCAACTGGCGATGTCGCAAGCCAACCGGGTGCCGAGCGCGGCGGCGGTCGAAGAGGTGTGCGCGCGTCTCCGGACCGAGCTTTCGGACGTCCCGGGCTACACCTCACCCAGCAGCGGGGCCAAGGGATCGCAGTCGAGCAATGTCGGTGCGGCCAGGCTCTCGTCGTAGGCCGGGCGCGGGAAGACGTAGGGGCCCAGGGGGAGTTCGCCCCACTCCGGTCGCTCGGGCCGGCGGAAGCCGGACCAGACGACCTCCGTCGCGGTGGTGCGGATCTCGGCGAGCAGGGGCCGGCACGCGGGGACCCCGCACGGGCAGTCCATGAGGCACAGGGCACCCGTGGCGCTGTGGCGGAGTTCCGGTGGGGCGTCGCCCAGGAAGTGTGCTCGGGCCCGGGCGCCGTCGGTGTCTCCGTCCAGGTACAGCGGGGCGTGCTGCCCCAGCAGGAACTCCTCGCGCTCCTGCGGGGTGTCGTCGTCCTCGTCGAGCTCCTGGCCCCAGAGCGCGCGCGTCGCCTCCGCGACCAGGACGCGGAGGTCGGTGCCGTCGATCCGGATGCCCCAGGCCGTGAGGTGCGGGAAGCCGGGGTGGGGGTGGTGCAGGAACTCCATCCGGTGCGTGACGGTGGTCGGCAGGCTCATACGCCCCATCCTGCGGCGCCCGGCGCACCGGGTCGAGCGAGTATCGCGACCCGTGGTCACGCGCGCTACGGTGCCGCTCGGGGAGGGCGGGATGGCTGAGCGCGCTGATGTTCTGAGGGGGCTGGCGGTCGACGGCCGCGACTCTGCCCCGGCCGACCTGTGCGTGCTCGCCGCCGATCTCGGCATGCTCACAGCCGATGTGCTCGTGGTCGCGGGGCACGAGGTTCCCACCCGTCTGCTGCCACCGCGCCGGTCCAGCGAGGCCATGAGGGGCTTCGGCTATCGCGTAACGCATTGCGACCACGCTGCCCTGGCCTCGCTCAGGGACTTCGTGCTCGCGTTGCCCGAGACGGACCATGTCTCTGCTCTTGCGGGTCCGGAACGAGTGGAAGAGACAGGGGCGTCCACGGCTCGGTTCTCGCGGACGCTCGATGGCCTCATGCGAAACCGTGGCCTCACCGCACTGACCATGCCGTTCACCGGACTGTCCACATCCACGGTCCTCTGCATGCTGCATGGCCGCCCTCTCAGGTTGCAGCAGCTCAAGGCCATGGCGGGGCCGATCGGCTGGACGCTTCAGGACCTCGCCGCCGTCGCGGGCGTACCGCTCGGGGAGTTCGACGACTGCTCCGTTCTCTGCCGTCATGTGGGCGAGGTGTTCATCGCGGCCGTTCGTCTCGACACCGAACAGCTGATCCTGGCCGGTGCGGAGGCGGATCGCCTCAGTGGGCGCGTGGACCAGGGGATGTGGCAGCCGGTGGCGTACGGACTGCGTGAGACCTGCCCGGACTAGCCGCGCTCTCCCGGAACCGGCTGCCTTCGGTCAGGGACTCAGGCCGTCACCGCCGTCAGCAGCACCACCGCGTCGGTCAGGGCCACCAGCCCGTGCCGCTCCTGCGGAATCGGGCGCAGGTCGCCGGCTCCCAGTTCCACGTCGCCCGAGACGGCGGTGAGGCGGACGCGGCCGGTGAGGATCTGGAGGGCGGCCGCGGGCGGGGCGTTGTGTTCCTCCAGGGCGCTGCCCTCCACCAGGGCGATGACGCTCTGCCGCAACTGGTCCTCGTGCAGGATCAGTTCCGCGCTGCGGCCGTGCGGGGCCGAGCGGGCGGCGGCCAGGTGGTCGTCGGCGAGGGCGGCGAGGTGGTGTGTGGTCGTCATGGGTTCAGGGTCGCCGGGCGCACCGCCGGGCGCGAGGGCGCGTCAGCCGTTCGGGCGGACCGCGGTGCCGGGGCAGCTGCCCTCCACCAGGTCCGCGAAGGCACGCGCGGGCGGGGAGAGCGCGGCCCAGCGGCGCACCGCCCAGCCGACCTGGAGCGGGGGCAGACAGGGGACGGGGACGAGGACGAGCCCGGGGTGGCCCGGTCCGCGCAGGCCCGGCAGGTCGGGGACGACGGCGTGGCCGAGGCCGAGCTGCGCCAGGTGGGCGGCGGTGTCCCAGTCGGCGATGCCGGTGCCCGCGGAGGCCGCGTCCGCGATGCCCAGTTCGGCGAACCGGTCGTTGAGGTGGGAGCGGGACGTGGAGTGCTCGGGCGGCAGGATCAGTTGCGCCGAGTCGGCCAGTTCGGCCGGTCCGGCCGAGGTCATCGCGGCCAGCGGGTCCTGGTCCTGCACCGCGAGGACCCAGGGCAGCTCGACCACCGGCCGCAGCTCGATGCCGCGCTCGGCCGGTCCCATGGTGATCCAGGCGAGGTCCAGGTCGTGCGCGGCCAGCGCCTCGAAGCAGCTGCGGCTGGAGCTGACCGTCTGGAACTCCAGGCTGATCTGCGGGTGCCCGCGCCGGTAGGCGACGATCGCCTCGGCCATGAAGTGCCGCACCGAGGTGGCACCCGTGGTCACCCGCACCGAGCCGCTCGCCCCGCGCGCCAGGTCGTCCAGGCGGCGCAGCGCGTCGTCGAGGGCGCCGATCCCGTCGGCCGCGGCGGCGCGCAGGATCCGGCCCGCCGGAGTGGGCACGACCCCGCGGGCGTGCCGTTCGAGCAGGCCGATCCCGGTCTCCTTCTCCAGCCGCTTCACGTGCTGGCTCACGGCCGACTGCGTACAGGACAGATCGCGCGCGACGGCGCTGAGACTGCCCGCGCGGCAGACGGCGACGAAGACGCGGAGGTCGTCGAGGGTCACGGCGATCAAAGCTACAGCTTGGGCATCTGCAAGAAAACCCGAGGATTGACTTGCATCGGGCGGGCGGCGCACGATCGTCGGCGGGACGGCCCAGGGCGGCAACCCGTCACGGAGGTCGCGAACTCCGGGCGGGTGCCGACCCGTTGACCTGCGAGGAGCTGCAAACGGTGGACGTGGTGGAAGCGGTGGCGATCGGCGCCGCCGGGGTCGCGGCGGGCGGCATGAACGCGGTGGTCGGCTCCGGCACCCTGATCACGTTCCCGACCCTGCTCGCCTTCGGTTACCCGCCGGTGCTCGCGAACGTCTCCAACAATGTGGGGCTCGTGCCCGGGGTGCTCAGCGGCGCCTACGGCTACCGGCGTGAACTGCGCGGTCAGCGGGCGCGGTTGATCCGGTTCGGTGCCGCCTCGCTGCTCGGCGGGCTCGTCGGGGCGCTGCTCCTGCTGCGGCTGCCCGACGCCGCGTTCCGCGCGATCGTGCCGGTGCTGATCCTCACCGCGTGCGTCCTCGTGCTGGTCCAGCCGCGGCTCAACCGCTGGATGAAGGCGCGGCAGGACCGGAAGGAGGCCGCCCGTACCGACGGCGGGGTGCCGATGTGGCTCGGCGTGCTCGGTACGGGCGTCTACGGCGGCTACTTCGGGGCGGCCCAGGGCGTTCTGCTCATGGGCATGTTCGGGGCGGTGCTCCGGGACGACCTGCAACGCCTGAACGCCGCGAAGAACGTGCTGGCGTCCCTGGTCAACGGGATCGCCGCCGTCGTGTTCATCGCGGTCGCCGACGTCGACTGGGCGGTGGCGGGGCTGATCGCGGCGGGCTCCACGGCGGGCGGTCTGCTCGGCGCCCGCGTGGGCCGCAGGCTGCCGCCGGCCGCGCTGCGGGCCGTCATCGTCACGGTCGGCGTCTCGGCGTCGGTGCTGCTGATCGTGCGCTCGTGAACTATCGCGTACGGAGCGCCAGTTGCGCGCGCTTCTCCGGCAGGTACACCTCGGGCAGGTCCACCTCCGGCAGCACGATCTCGCCGACGAGCTCGAAACCGGAGCGGGCGAACAGCGCGATCGCCTTGGCGTTGCGGGCGTCCGGTTCGACGACGATCCGCTTCTTGCCGAGGCCGTCGAGCGCGTACGAGACGAGGACGTCGACCAGCGCCCCGGTGAACCCGTGGCGGGCGCCGGCCTCCCCGGCGGGCGGCCCGACGAGCAGGTGCGCGCCGACGTCCCCGTCCTGCACCTCATAGCACTCGCTGACCCGGTCGGCCTCCGGCTCGTACGTCTGGAAGAGCGCGACCGGCACCCCGTCGAGGCGGACCAGGAACGCGTGGTGGGTGTCGAGCGTGGCCATGTGCGCGTAGATGTCGCGGACGTCGTCGCGGGCCAGGCCGGTCATCCCCCAGAACGTGGCGCGCTCCTCGCTCACCCAGGCGTGCAGGATGTCGATGTCGGCGCCGGACGGGTCGACGGGCGCGAGCCGGAAGGTGCCGAAGCCGTCGACGGCGCGCTCGTACACGTCGGTCACTGGGATCTCCTCGGTGGGGGTGAGCCGGTCGAAGTCGGTGACGACCGGGGCGAGTTCGCCGCGCAGCCACAGCGGCAGCTGGTCGCGGTGGTGGGGTGTGCCGGGGATGCCGGACGCGCCGTGCGGCACGATCCAGCGGCTGTTGTCGCGCCGCGCGAGGTCCCACACATAGCGGGCGGCGGGCCCGCGCGCGGCGAGGTCGGTGAGGCCGGGCACGCTCGACGTGGACAGGACGCAGTCGTGGTCGCCGTCGAGGGCGGGCCGCTCGGCGCCGGGGTCGGGCAGCGCCTGCCAGGCGGCGAGCCGGTGCAGCTCGCCCCAGGTCGTCTCCGGCACGCCCGCGACCTCCTCGACCGCCTCCCGGACGGCGGTGAGCCGGTCCTCGTACGGGAGTCGAGCGGCCGTCAGCAGGTTCTCCAGGCCGTAGGCGACGCGCGGCACGAGTCCGAGCCAGGGGCGGAAGACCTCGGGGTAGGCGGGGGCCAGGCCGGTCAGGTCCGCGAGGGAGGGGTGGGCGGCGATCCGGCGTACGACGGCGGAGCGCACCCGCGCGTACGCGGCGGCGCGCACGCTGCCCGCCGCCATGCGCCGGTCCCAGTTCAGGAGCGACGCGCGCAGCCGGGCGGCGGCCGGGGAGAGGTCGTCGAGGCGCTCGACGAGGCCGAGGAGGGGCCGGGCGGAGGCGAGTTCGGTGTCGGTGTGCACGACGGCCATGTCCCCGGCGGCCCAGACCGGGCGGTCGGCGAGCAGCTCGGCGATGCGGCGGGCGCGGTGCGGCGGGGCGAACTCGGTGCCGAGCGGCGCGGCCAGCGACCGCTCGTTGGCCATCACGGCGACACCGTCGACCTCGGCGCGGGGCAGCGGGTCGTGGACGCCGCGCCACGCGTACCGCTCCTCCCACGCGGGCACCACCCGCACCCGGTTCTCCGGGTCGCGCAGGGGCACGGTGCCCGCGACGCGGTGCAGCGTGCCGCCCTCGGTGTCGGCGGCCATCACGACGTTGACCGGCTCGGCCCAGCCGTCGAAGGCGCGGTCCACGTCGGCGACGGTACGGGCGCGCAGCAGGGCGGGCAGCGTGGCGAACCCGAGGTTCCCGAAGACGCGGGCGGGCTGGCGCAGGCTGACGCCCTCGCCCTCGTCCGGGCCGCCGATCACGACGACACCGCGCTCGGTCTCGACGACCTCGACGCCCTCTTCCACGTGGGCGTGGGCGGGCCGCCAGCCGTCGGGGCCCAGCGCCTCGACACCGCCGTCGCCGGTGCGCCGCAGTCGCTCGCGGTACAGGTCCTGGTAGTCGGCCATGGCGTTGGTGATGGCCCAGGCGACACCGCCCGCATGCCCGAAGTGCCCGATACCGGGGACGCCCGGCACGGCGAGGCCCACCACGTCGAACTCCGGGCAGGCGAGCCGGATCTGCTGGTAGACGCCCGGGTCCTCGATGTACCGGTGCGGGTCGCCCGCGATCAGCGCGCCGCCGTCCGCGGTGCGGGCCGCGTCGACGAGCCAGCCGTTGCTGCCGAGCGTGCCGGGGCCGTCGGTCGCGAACAGCTCCACCGCGTCCGCGCCGAGCCGCCGTACGACCTCGTCGCGCCAGAGCTTTCCGGGGAATCCGGCGAACAGTACGTGCGTCGAGAGCCACACCCCGAGCGGCGTCCACGGCTCCCAGCGGCCCGGCACCGTGCCGGTCCGGGCGAACTCCGGGGCCTGGCCGCCCCGCTCGCGCAGGCCCTGGTTGATCCCTTCGACGTACGCGGCCACCCAGGCGCGGGTGTCCGGGTCGAGGGCGTCGTGGCAGCGCCGGGCGGTGTCCGCGAGCCGGGCCCGCCGCGCGAAGGCGTCCCAGCCGGCCTCGCCCGCGCCGAGCGGTCCGGCGGAGGTGCCGAGCATCCGGTGCCGCTCGACCTCGATCTGCCAGCCGCGGTCGGCGGCGGTCACGTATCCCTGCCCGTACGCGAGCGCCGACGCGTCGCCCGCCCGCAGGTGCGGAATCCCCCACGCGTCCCGGAAAACCTCGAAGTTCACCGTTCCCCCACTCGACTTGCACATTTATTAGGTGAGCCTAACCTAATCCCCACATGTCGGTTCCGTTCAGGTGGGCCATCATCGACGTATGGACGTCACCCTCCACCTCGCCCAGGACCCCGCCGCCGACGAACTGCTCGGCCGCAGCCCGCTCGCCGCGCTGGTGGGCATGCTCCTCGACCAGCAGGTGCCCATGGAGTGGGCCTTCGCGGGGCCCCGCACGATCGCCGACCGGCTCGGCGCCGACGACCTCGACGCCCACGAGATCGCCGCCCGGGACCCCGAGGCGTTCGCCGCGCTGCTCTCCGAGAAGCCGGCCGTGCACCGCTACCCCGGCTCGATGGCCAAGCGGATCCAGCAGCTGTGCCAGTACCTCGTCGAGCACTACGACGGTGACGCCGCGGCCGTCTGGACCGGCGTCGGCACCGGCAAGGAGCTGCTCGCCCGCCTCGTCGAGCTGCCCGGCTTCGGCAAGCAGAAGGCCCAGATCTTCCTCGCCCTGCTCGGCAAGCAGCTCGGCGTGCGGCCCACGGGGTGGCGCGAGGCGGCCGGTGCCTACGGCGAGGCCGAGTCGTTCCGCTCGGTCGCCGACATCACCGGGCCCGAGTCCCTGTCGAAGGTGCGCGCGCACAAGCAGGAGATGAAGGCGGCGGCGAAGGCCGCGAAGGCGTCAGCGACGTGACTTCCGCGTAGCCCATGAGAGGGGAAAAGGGCGCCCGGTGATTGCGTCACGGGCGCGTCCGGGGGACAAGTCGACCCATGAGTGTCGCGCCGTTCCCCTCCGTGCCGGGCCCCCGTGCCCGTGCCCGGACGTGGGCGGGCACGCTTCTGCTGGTGCTCGCGCTGCTGCTGGCGCCGTTCGCCGCGGCGCCGGTCGAGGCCGCGGTGCCGGTCGCCGCGGTCTCCTGCGAGGGCGGGGAGCACCATGACGCGCCCGAGGCGGCGCTCCGGCTTCCCACCGGGCATCCGACGCGGCTTCCCGCGGGTCCGGTGCCCCGGCCGGTCCCCCGGGTGGTCCCGCTCCTTCCGACGGCTCCCGCCGCGGACCCCGCGCGCCTCTCCCACCGCGCCCTGCGCACCGTCGTCCTGCGCTGCTGACAGTCCCGGCATCTCCGGGCCCTTCCTCACTGTCAGCACCGAAAGGACGCTTCACCATGCCCAAGGATCCGTACGCGCTGCTGCGCGCTCTGCTCCGCGCCGAGGCCGCGCGCGACGCCCGCGCCCACCAGTCCCCCGAACCCACGACGCCCCGCGAGGGTTCGGCCCGGCCTCCCCGGAAGCGGGCCGGCAGCTGAACGGTGCCGGGCGGCCACGCAGGCCGCCCGGCGCCCCTGGGTCGTTCTCCGAGCGCGCGCCGGTGGCCGCTTCTCGCGCAGTTCCCCGCGCCCCTGATCGGGTTGTCGGCCGGGCGCGCCACCGTCGTGGCTGATCGCGCAGTTCCCCGCGCCCCTAGGTCGTACCTCACGCGCGCCACCGTCGTGGCTGCTCGCGCAGTTCCCCGCGCCCCTAGGTCGTACTCCACGCGCGCCACCGTCGTGGCTGATCGCGCAGTTCCCCGCGCCCCTAGGTCGTACCCACGCGCGCCACCGTCGTGGCTGGTCGCGCAGTTCCCCGCGCCCCTGAGATGCGCACTTCGTGCGCCATCTCATCAACGACAGAGGCGCGGCCGGGCTGCGGGCGGAGGGCTAGCGGCGGCGGGTGCCGAAGATTGAGCGGGAGATCTCCCGGCCCAGCTGGGTGCCCATCGAGCGGGCCAGCGACTTGAAGATCCCGCTGCCCACGACCTGGTCCACGACGGACGCGTCCTGGGACGGCTTCCTGGTCCGGGCGGCAGCTTTGGCATCGGCCTCCGCCTGCTTGCGGGCCGCCGTCTCGGCCTCCCGCGCGGTCAGCTTCTCGAACGCCGATTCCCGGTCCACGGCATCCGCGTACCGCGAGTACAGCAGCGACCCCTTCACGGCCGCGTCCAGCGCCCCGGCCTCCACGGGCCCCATCAACGACTCCGGCGCCCGCAGCCGCGTCGCCGCGACCGGCGTCGGCGCCCCCTTCTCGCTCAGTACGGTGATCACGGCCTCACCGGTACCGAGCGAGGTCAGCGTCTCCTCCAGGTCGTACGGCGAGTTCGGGAACGTCTTCACGGTCGCCTTCAGCGCCTTCTGGTCCTCCGGCGTGAAGGCGCGCAGCGCGTGCTGGACGCGGTTGCCGAGCTGCCCGAGGACGTCGGCGGGCACGTCCTTCGGGGTCTGCGTCACGAAGAAGATGCCGACGCCCTTGGACCGGATCAGCCGCACGGTCTGCGTGATGGCCTCCAGGAACGCCTTGGACGCCCCGTTGAACAGCAGATGCGCCTCGTCGAAGAAGAACACCAGCTTCGGCTGCTCCACGTCACCGACCTCGGGCAGCCGCTGGAACAGATCGGCGAGCAGCCACATCAGGAACGTGGAGAACAGCTGCGGCTTGTCCTGCACGGCGGGCAGCTCCAGTACGGAGACCAGGCCCCGCCCGTCGGAAGCGGTCCGCAGCAGCTCGCTGGTGTCGAACTCCGGCTCCCCGAAGAAGTCCCCCATGCCCTGCGCCTCGAACGCGGTCAGGGCCCGCAGGATCACCCCGGCGGTGACGCTCGACAGACCGCCGATCGTCTTCAGCTCGGGCTTGCCCTCGTCGGAGGTCAGGAAGGTGACGACGGCCCGCAGGTCCTTCAGGTCGTAGAGCTCCAGGCCCTTCTGGTCCGCGTAGTGGAAGATCAGGCCGAGCGACTGCTCCTGCGTCTGGTTGAGCTGGAGCACCTTCGAGAGCAGGACCGGGCCGAAGCTGGTGACGGTCGCGCGCAGCGGGATGCCGGTGCCGATGCCGCCGAGCGCGTAGAACTCGCAGGGGAACCCGGTGGCCCGCCACTCCTGACCCACCTGCCCGGCCCGCTCGCGCACCTTCTCGCCGTCCTCGCCGGGCGCCGAGATGCCGGAGACGTCGCCCTTGATGTCGGCGAGGAAGACGGGCACGCCCTGCGCGGCCAGCTGCTCCGCGATGAGCTGGAGGGTCTTGGTCTTGCCGGTGCCGGTGGCGCCCGCGACGAGGCCGTGCCGGTTCAGCATCGGCAGCGGGATGCGGACCTGGGCGTCCGGGTGGCACTGCCCGTCCCACAGCAGCGCGCCGAGATCGAGGGCAGGGCCGGTGAACGCGTACCCGGCGGCGATCTCCAGCGCCTCGGCGGGCAGCGCCGGGGCGCCGGTGACGGTCTCGGGATGCGCCCCCTGCGTCTCCTGCGCCTCCTGCTTCTCCTCCGTCAAGGAAGCGCCGCGTTCTCCCCCGGACGGGTCCGTTCCACTCGCCTGTCCGCCCGCCATCGGCTCGCTGTCACTCATTTCAGGCCCCTGTCCCGGGTTTGAGTGGTCCTGTTTCGCCCCAGTTCAGGGCGGTATTTCACAGGGTCGCACTCCGTCTCCATGGCTGCGCCCGGAGAGCCCGGCCCGGTAGGCTTTCCGTGTGATCTTCAAGCGCATCGGAAACGGCCGGCCGTACCCCGACCACGGCCGGGAAAGCACCCGGCAGTGGGCGGACGTCGCGCCGCGCCCGGTCCGCCTCGATCAGCTCGTGACGACGAAGGGTCAGCTCGACCTGGAAACGCTGCTCGCCGAGGACTCGACGTTCTACGGCGATCTCTTCGCGCACGTCGTGAAGTGGCAGGGCGATCTGTACCTGGAGGACGGGCTGCACCGCGCCGTCCGCGCCGCGCTCCAGCAGCGCCAGGTGCTCCACGCCCGCGTCCTCGAACTCGGCTGACGGCCCCCGCGGCCGAGAGTCCCTCAAGTCCGTATTGGCCCTTTCGGGTTGGACTGAGCGGCCACCACTGATCATTTAATAGGCATCGCCGCCGGGCGGCACTACGCTGCGCCCATGAGCATGCTCACTCCCCCCGGCATGGGCGGCAAGTACCGCATCACGGGGGACAAGTACCCCCGTATGCGGCGCGGCCGCTCGCGCAGCAGGATCGTGCTCGCCGTCGTCGCGTCCGTCGCGGCGATCGGCCTGATCGGCTGGGGATCGTTCCAGCTCGTCGATGTCTTCACCGGCGGTGGCAGGACCAGGACGGCCGCCTCCGGCGCCGCGGGCTGCCCGAAGCATCCGAGCGCGAGCCCGTCCCCCGCCAAGGCCGCGGCGAAGCTGCCCGACCCCGCGAAGATCAAGGTCAATGTCCTCAACGCCACGACCCGCGGCGGCCTGGCCAAGGACACCGCCGACGAGCTGAAGAAGCGCGGCTTCGCCATCGGGGACGTAGGAAACGCGACAGAGACGTACGACAAGAAGGTCACGGGCGTCGGGATACTGCTCGGCGCCAAGTCGGCCTCCGACGCGGCGCTGCCCGTCCTCGGCACCCAGCTGGCGGGCGCCGAGCTGAAGTCGGACACCCGCGCCAAGCCGACCGAGGTCGACCTGATCATCGGCAAGCAGTTCAAGGGCCTGTCCAAGAAGGCCGACGCCGACAAGGCGCTGGCCGCGCTGACCCACCCGGCCCCTTCGGCCTCCCCGAGCTGCGCCCCGTAAAGGGCGCGACCAGCCACGAACAAAGCCGCGGTCGCGTCCGCTCATGAAGTGAGCGGACGCGACCGCGGCTTTCGTCGTGGCCCGTGGCGGGGCCGGCTACTCGGCGGCTCCGTACATCCGGTCGCCGGCGTCGCCGAGGCCCGGCACGATGTAGCCGCTCTCGTTCAGCCGCTCGTCGACCGACGCGGTCACCACGGTGACCGGCGTCCCGGCCAGCTCCCGCTCCATGATCTCGACGCCCTCGGGCGCGGCCAGCAGCACCACGGCGGTGACATCGTCGGCGCCGCGCTTGATGAGCTCCTGGATCGCCGCGACGAGCGTGCCGCCCGTGGCGAGCATCGGGTCGAGCACGTAGACCTGGCGGCCGGAGAGGTCGTCCGGCATGCGCGTGGCGTACGTGGACGCCTGGAGCGTCTCCTCGTTGCGCACCATGCCGAGGAAGCCCACCTCGGCGGTCGGCAGCAGCCGCACCATGCCGTCGAGCATGCCCAGACCGGCGCGCAGGATCGGCACCACCAGCGGGCGCGGGTACGACAGCTTCACGCCCGTCGTACGCGACACGGGGGTGTCGATGTCGACCTGCTCGGTGCGCACGTCCCGGGTCGCCTCGTAGGCGAGCAGGGTGACCAGCTCGTCGGCCAGGCGCCGGAAGGTCGGGGAGTCGGTGCGCTTGTCGCGCAGCGTGGTGAGTTTGTGCGCCACCAACGGGTGGTCGACGACGTGGATCCGCATGTCCTCAACAGTAACCGGGCCCCGGACCCATGGCTCCCCCGCGCACCTTCCGGCCACAGGCGCCGCACAGGGGCATCAACAGCGCGCCGGGAGGGAAACCGGAGGGTCGGGGACAATGGACAGGACCCGTCGAGTGGGGTGGTGATGTGGCTCATGCCGGACAGCAAGCGCCGAGCGCGGTCGGCCTCCGCCGGTGACGCAGCCGACGACATAGCGGCGGCGGAGCGTCCCGAGCCCGAGACGGACGCCGAACGAAGGCGCCGCCGCGCGGTGTTCCTGCGGGAACTGACCGAGGCACGCGAACTGCGGGCCCGGGTCCAGCCGCGCCGCGCCCGGGCCGCACGGATGCGCCAGCAGATGCGGATGCGCACGTTCCGCTGGTGACGCCGCGGCGCGCCCGGCGCCGGGGACCGGCTCCGGGCGGCTCAGCGGTACCCACGGGGTGACGCGGCTCACACGGGACACGGGTGTGCGTGGCCTGTCGAGGACGCGACGCCAACACAGCGCGCGGAAGACCTCTCCTGACGGCGTTCTTTCTGCCACGATTCCGAGTGGGCGGGGCTTGAACTGCACTCCCGTCCATCAGACTCCGCCGGGGGGACCCCCGACCGGCACTGAGACCAGTGGGAGAGTCACGGTGTACTTCGCCGCACTGCTCGCGCGCACCGAAGACGGGTGGGAAGCGAGCGACACAGAGCTCGACGACGTGGAGACCCTGTCGGACCTGTCCGACCTGGCCCGCGAAGCGGCCGCCGAGGCCGACGCGGGGGACGACACGGTCCTCGTCTTCATCGAACAGGAGGACGCGTGGTTCGGCGTCGTCCGCGTGGACGGCGAGGACGACCCTCGCATCTACGTCTCGGACGCCGCGGCCGCCGCTCGCAGCAGTTACGGCGAGATCCTCCTCACCGACGAACTGCTCGGCAAGGATCCGGACGCCGACGAGCTCGATGCCCTCGACCTGGACGGCACCGAGGACGGCGAGCCGGACCAGGCCGCCGACGACGACAGCGACGACGACGCCACGGACGACGGCGGTGGCCGGGACTCCGATGCGGTGCCCGCGGGACCGCTCGGCGACCGGGACATCCTCGCCGACCTGGGCGTCTCCGAGAAGGAACTGCTCGCGCTCGACGGGGCCGACGCCCTGAGCGAGATCGCCGACGCACTGGGCGCCGCGGAGGTCCTCGAAACGGTCCGCTGACCCCGGGGCCCGGCGGCCGGGGTTAGATTCCTGGCCGTGACGCCCCAGCCCCCCGACACCACCGACGTCCCCGACACCCCCGATCCCGTACGCGACCCGTGGCGGCCCGCCATGCGGCAGGCCCTGGCCGAGGCCGGGCTCGCCGCGGCGGGCGGCGACGTCCCCGTCGGTGCCGTCCTGCTCGCGCCGGACGGCACGACGGTCCTCGCCACCGCGCACAACGAACGCGAGCTGACCGGTGACCCCACCGCCCACGCCGAGGTCCTGGCGATCCGCCGGGCCGCACAGCGGCTGGGAGAGTGGCGGCTGACCGGCTGCACGCTCGTCGTCACCCTGGAGCCGTGCACCATGTGCGCGGGCACCGCCGTCCAGTCCCGCCTCGACCGCGTCGTCTACGGAGCCCGTGACGACAAGGCCGGGGCGGCCGGCTCCCTGTGGGACGTGCTCCGCGACCGACGGCTCAACCACCGCCCCGAAGTCATCGCCGACGTGCTCGCCGAGGAGTGCGCCGAACCCCTCACCCGCTTCTTCAGGGATAAGGATTTCAAACCACGGCCCCCTATGGGCTAGAGTTCCTCTCGGTAGCGTGTCCGAGCGGCCGAAGGAGCTCGCCTCGAAAGCGAGTGTGGCGTAACCCGTCACCGTGGGTTCAAATCCCACCGCTACCGCTGACAACGCCCCTCTTCCACGGGTCACCGAGGAAGAGGGGCGTTCTGCATGCCCGTACAGCCGCGCCCCCTTGTCGCGTCGGCGCACACAAAGATCCCCGGCGCCTGACCAGGGGCACCGGGGATCTCGTCCCGCTCGGGGCGGGGGAAGCGATTTCGGGGGGCGAACCGCTTCCCCCGATGAGGACGGACTCCCGTCAGTCCACGCCGCTTCAGGGGGGAAGACGCGGCGTGAACCCCGCAGTCGGGGTCCGGTCCCTGCCCGTCGGATTCCTGCCAGATCCTCCGGGCTCATCACCTATCCTCCGGCACGCGAACACCACCGGGGCACGGCAAAGGGCCTGGAACGAGGGGTCGTTGGTCCCTAAGGTCGGGGAGAGATCACCGAGGCCGGCTGAGAGATCGTCACGTTAGACTCGCGCCCGGCACCAGGGCACACACTGGCGACGCAGGACACCGGGGCACGGGGCAAGGGGAGGCCGGACGCGATGGATCCGAAGAAAATAGGGCTCTTCGTGGTGATCGTGTTCGTGCTGTATCTGATCATCACCGACCCCGCCAAGGCCGCGGACTACGTCCAGATAGGGTTCGAGGGCATATCGTCCGCCGCACAGTCCATCGGGGACTTCATGACCTGGGTGGCCAACGGCGGCAAGTGAGTCCGGCTAAGGAGCCTCGCCCGTGATCCGCCATCTGGTCCTGTTCAAGCTCAACGACGGCGTCGCCCGCGACGAGCCCCGCGTGGTCGAGGGCGTCGAGGCCTTCCGCGCGCTGGGCGGGCAGATCCCCGAGCTGACGTTCTGGGAGTGCGACTGGAACATCACCGACCGCCCCATCGCGTACGACTTCGCGATCAACTCGGCGGTCGAGGACACCGACGCCCTCAAGCGGTACCTGGAGCACCCCGCGCACCAGGCCGGCGTCGCACAGTGGCGCGAGTTCGCCACGTGGGTGATCGCGGACTACGAGTTCTGACGCTCCCCGCGTCACACGATCGAGCGGCCCCTCACCTGAACGGTGAGGGGCTTTTCGCTGTCCCGGGACACCCGCGAACCCCTAACTGGCCCATCAACACGGCGTTATGGGGTGCTTGCACACAGTGCACATGTCTTGTGATGCTATGACCGCTTTTGATCGAAGAGTTGACGAAACAGAGGTGGGGTTGACCGTGCCGGCCAGTACTGCGCCTCAAGAAGCACCGCAAGCGCCACAGGCACCGCAAGCGCAACAGGTGCCACCAGCACAACAGGCGCCAGAGACACCGGCGCCCCAGGCGTCGACCGCGAAGTCGCGCGGGGCCGACACCCGGGCGCTCACCCAGGTCCTCTTCGGCCAGCTCAAGCACCTGCTGCCGGGCAGCCCGGAGCACTCGCGGGTGCGCGGCGCCCTGATCGAGGCGAACCTGCCGCTGGTGCGCTACGCGGCGGCCCGCTTCCGCAGCCGCAACGAGCCGATGGAGGACGTCGTCCAGGTCGGCACGATCGGGCTGATCAACGCCATCGACCGGTTCGACCCGGACCGCGGCGTGCAGTTCCCGACGTTCGCGATGCCGACCGTGGTCGGGGAGATCAAGCGGTACTTCCGCGACAACGTACGGACCGTGCACGTCCCGCGCCGCCTGCACGAGCTGTGGGTGCAGGTGAACGCCGCGAGCGAGGACCTGACCACCGCCTTCGGCCGCTCCCCGACCACCGCCGAGATCGCCGAGCGGCTGCGCATCGGCGAGGACGAGGTGCTCGCCTGCATCGAGGCCGGGCGCTCGTACCACGCGACCTCCCTGGAGGCCGCGCAGGAGGGCGACGGGATGCCGGGTCTGCTCGACCGGCTCGGCTACGAGGACCCCGAGCTGGACGGCGTCGAACACCGCGATCTCGTACGGCATCTGCTCGTACAACTGCCCGAACGCGAGCAGCGGATCCTGCTCCTGCGCTACTACAACAACCTCACGCAGTCGCAGATCAGCGCCGAACTGGGCGTCTCACAGATGCATGTGTCAAGGCTCCTCGCCCGCAGCTTCGCCAGACTCAGATCCGCAAACAGGATCGAGGCGTAGCTGAATCGGGTAGACCGGTCCTGCGGGGATTTCCCGGCGGAAACGGCGCTCTCTTCGGCCACACCCCCTGCTATCAGCGCTGATTCGCCCCATCCATGTCGACATGTCACTACAGCGTGTTGCCGACATGTGACATTCTGCTGGAACCGCGTTTGGCGCAGCCCCGCGTCCGGTATTCAGGTGGAGGCTGCGTTCCTACCTGACGGGAGCGTCCGCCGCGACCGTCCGCGACCTCAAGGGGGTGGCATGTCCGCAGACCAGGGCAGCTCGAAGGTGCTCACGCTCTCGCCCGACACGCCTGTTCCTGTTCCGGCCCAGGCCTCGGCCACGACCCCGGCTCCGGAGGCCTCCGGTGAGCCGGTCGCGCCGGTCGTCGAGCCGGCCGCCCCGGCGTCGACGGGGGCCATCGACACCCGCACCCTGTCCCGCTCCCTCTTCCTGCGGCTCGCCTCGCTCGACGAGAACAGCCCGGAGCGGGCCTATGTCCGTGACACCCTCATCGAGCTGAACCTGCCGCTGGTGCGGTACGCGGCGGCCCGCTTCCGCAGCCGCAACGAGCCGATGGAGGACATCGTCCAGGTCGGCACCATCGGCCTGATCAAGGCGATCGACCGGTTCGACTGCGAGCGCGGGGTGGAGTTCCCGACCTTCGCGATGCCGACGGTGGTCGGGGAGATCAAGCGGTTCTTCCGCGACACGTCCTGGTCGGTGCGGGTGCCGCGCCGCCTCCAGGAGCTGCGGCTCGCCCTCACCAAGGCCAGCGACGAGCTGGCGCAGAAGCTGGACCGGTCGCCGACCGTGCCCGAACTCGCGGCGGTGCTCGGGGTCTCGGAGGACGACGTCGTCGACGGGCTCGCGGTGGGCAACGCCTACACCGCGTCCTCGCTGGACTCACCGGCCCCCGAGGACGACGGCGGCGAGGGCTCCCTCGCGGACCGGCTCGGGTACGAGGACACCGCCCTGGAGGGTGTGGAGTACCGGGAGTCGCTCAAGCCGCTGCTCGCCAAGCTGCCGCCCCGCGAGCGCCGGATCATCATGCTCCGCTTCTTCGCGAACATGACGCAGTCGCAGATCGGCGAGGAGGTCGGGATCTCGCAGATGCACGTGTCCCGGCTGCTCACGCGGACGCTGGCACAGCTGCGCGAGGGCCTGATCGCGGACTGACCGTCGCGGACGGATGTCACGGGGCGGCGACCCGGCAGGGTCGCCGCCCCGACGCCGTTCCCGGACCAGAACTCCCTGAGGGTTCCTAATTGACGGACCGTCAGACACACTGGCGCGATGCTGCGGACGTGGGTACGAGGACGTAAGGGCGTCGCCGTCGGGGTCGCGTCGGCCGCCGTGGTCGGGCTCGGCGGAGCCGCCACCGTCGCCTTCGGCGGGGACGGCGGACCCTCCAAATACGTGGCCGTGGGCGCCGCCGGCGGTTCGGCCGCCCCGGGTGACAGCGTCGCGCCCACCGGCGAGGTGCGGCTCGTGCCGCTGGACCCCGGCTCCACCGGCTCCCCGGCGTCCTCCGGGAGCGGGCGGCAGGGCGGCGGGGACGACGAGAGCGGCGACGGCAAGGGGAGCGGTGGCGGATCGTCCGCCGGGGACTCCCCCGGCGCCGGGTCGTCGTCCAGCAACGGAACAGGCTCCTCCGGCTCCGCGAGCGACGGCGGCGGCGGCGGCAACAGCAGTGCCAGTGGCAGTGGCAGTGGCACGCAGAGCGGCAACAAGGGCGGCGGCACCCCCGGCACCCCGTCCGGCTCGGGATCGGGCTCGGGTTCCGGCTCGGGCTCGGGCTCCGGGACCCCCGCCGGCAGCGGCACCCCCGCATCCCCCGCCCCCGCCGCCCTGAAAGTCGACGACCCCGTACTGAAGGACGCCGACGACCGCTGGTGCCAGGACGTGACCCTGAAGATGCGCAACTCCGGCGGCACGGAGGTGCGTTCGGGCACCGTCACCTTCGAGACCCACATCATCGGGGCGCTCGGCGTCGACTGGGCGACCGTCGAGTCGACAGAAAAACTCCCCGTGCCCATCGGGCCCGGGGAGCAGAAGGAGAAGACGTGGACGGTCTGCGTCGACTCCTGGCGCGTACCGCTGGGAATGCATGTCGAGACGCGGGACGTCTCGGTGAAGTGGAAGTGAGGGCGCGGTCGGCCGCTACTTGAGCGCCAGCCAGGCCACCGCCGCCACCACGACGATCGCGACCACGATGCCGACGATCAGTCCCGCGCCGGGACCGGACTTCACCGGTGCCGCCTGCGCGCGCGGCGTCGGCGTGCCGCCGTCGTCCACGAAAGCGCGGAACATCTGGGTGCTGCCCGCGGGGTCGATGTTGCCTTCGGGGCCCGGGCCCTGGGGGTTGTGTGCCATGGGGCAGGACCCTAGCGAATCGGCGCCACAGGCGCCACAGGTCAGCCACAGCCCCTTTGAGCTGCGGCTTTACACCATTAGGCCCGGAGGTTTGCCTAGTTTTTAGGGTCGAACGCCCTTTTTAGTTTGCCTGCGGCAACCAACTGCTTCTATGGTTGCTCTAAGCAACAAATAAGGTTTTGGTCAGGAGGTGCTGTGGCCGCACAGCGTCATTACGACGAACTGGCCCGACAGCTCAGTGCCTTCGGCGCCGTCAAGAGGGACATGGCGCGCATCCTGCCCCACGACTGTCCGGCAGGTTCGGCTGCCGTCCTCGCTCTCCTCAAGCGCTACGGCGACATGCGGATGAGCAGGATGGCCGAGCTGATGGCCGTCGACATGTCCGTGGCCAGCAGGCACGTCGCGCACACCGCGGACCGCGGCTGGATCGAGCGCCGCCCCGACCCCGCCGACAAGCGCTCGCGGATCCTCACCCTCACCGCCGAGGGGCACGAACAGATGAACAACCTCGACGCCCGGACCACCGAGCTGCTCGCCGAGCGGCTGAGCGACTGGTCCGACGACGAGGTCAACCAGCTCATCGCCCTGATGACGCGACTGCGCGACAGCTTCGGGGACTGCCGGACGACGGCGTCCCGGACACCGCTCCCCGTGGCGGCGCAGCCTTCGACACAGACCACCCGTACACCCGCGTAAGACGTAAGAAAAGGAATCCCATGGCAACATCCACACCGTCCGGTGTGCGGGGCAGCCATGCCGCCAAGCACGGAGGCAATGCCCCCGACGCCGGCGCCACCATGACGCACCGTCAGATCATGGAGGCGCTGTCCGGGCTGCTGCTCGGCATGTTCGTCGCCATTCTGTCGTCGACGATCGTCACCAACGCTCTGCCCGAGATCGTGGGCGACCTCGGCGGCGGCCAGTCCGCCTACACCTGGGTCGTCACCGCGTCGCTGCTCGCGATGACCGCGACCACCCCCCTGTGGGGCAAGCTCGCCGACATCTTCAGCAAGAAGGCGCTCGTCCAGATAGCCCTGATCATCTACGTGGGCGGTTCGGTCGTCGCGGGTCTCTCGCAGAACCCCGGCATGCTGATCACCTGCCGTGTCGTCCAGGGCATCGGCGTCGGCGGTCTGTCCGCCCTCGCGCAGATCGTGATGGCCGCGATGATCTCCCCGCGCGAGCGGGGCCGCTACTCCGGCTACCTCGGTGCGACCTTCGCCGTCGCCACCGTCGGCGGCCCGCTGCTCGGCGGTGTCATCACCGACACCTCGTGGCTCGGCTGGCGCTGGTGCTTCTACGTCGGTGTGCCGTTCGCGGTCATCGCGCTCATCGTGCTCCAGAAGACGCTGAAGCTCCCCGTCGTCAAGCGCGAGAACGTCAAGGTCGACTGGGCCGGTGCCTTCTTCATCACCGCCGCGGTCTGCACCCTGCTCCTGTGGGTCACCTTCGCCGACGACAAGTACGACTGGCTGTCGTGGCAGACCGGCGCGATGGTCGGCGGCGCGGTCGTGCTCGCCCTGATCTTCATCCTCGTGGAGAGCAAGGCCGCCGAGCCGATCATCCCGCTGCGGCTCTTCCGCAACCGCACCATCACGCTCGCCTCGATCGCCTCGCTCTTCGTGGGTGTCGCGATGTTCGCGGGCACCGTGTTCTTCTCGCAGTACTTCCAGCTGGCGCGCGGCAAGTCGCCGACGATGTCCGGTGTCATGACGATCCCGATGATCGGCGGCCTGTTCATCTCGTCGACCGTCGCGGGCCAGGTCATCACCAAGACCGGCAAGTGGAAGGCGTGGCTGGTCTCCGGCGGCGTCCTCATCACGGCGGGCCTCGGCCTGCTCGGCACGATCCGCTACGACACCCCGTACTGGCACGTCGCCATCTTCATGGCCCTGATGGGTCTCGGCGTCGGCATGACGATGCAGAACCTCGTGCTCTGCACCCAGAACCAGGTCGCCCCGCAGGACATCGGCTCGGCCAGCTCCACGGTCACCTTCTTCCGCTCCCTCGGTGGTGCGATGGGTGTCTCGGCGCTCGGTTCGATCATGTCCACCCGCATCACGCACTACGTCAAGGACGGCCTCGCCGACCTCGGCCCGAAGGGCGCCGCCCTCGGCCACGGCGGTACGGGTGGCGGCGCCATCCCCGACCTGGACAAGCTGCCCGCGCCGCTGCGCACGATCATGGAGAGCTCCTACGGGCACGGCATCGCCGACGTCTTCCTGATCGCCGCGCCGATCGCGCTGATCGCCCTGATCGCCATGCTGTTCATCAAGGAGGTTCCGCTGCGTACGTCCGGCGGCCTGGACCAGGCCAAGGAGACCGAGGCGGCCGCGTCCGGCGCCACCGCGGGCCTCACCGCGAACCCGGTCACCGAGCCGGAGAAGGTGCCGAGCCTGGTCGGTGCGGGTGAGCCCGCCGCCGACACCCAGACCCAGCGTCTGGCGGCCGTCGCGTCGGCCCCGGCCGGCAGCGTCCCGGCGCAGCCCGGCACGGGCGGCACCCCGGTGCACGGCTTCGTCCGCGGCGCCGAGTCCGCCCCGGTCCCGCGGGCCGCGGTCACGCTGATCTCCCTCGGGGGACGGCAGCTGGGCCGCGCGGTCGCCCAGGCCGACGGCTCGTACACGATCGACGCCCCCGGCGCCGGTTCCTACGTCCTGATCGCCTCGGCCGACGGCTACCAGCCGCAGGCCTCCACGGTGCTCGTCGGCGAGGACGGCACCGGGACCGGAACCGCGTACGACATCCTGCTCAGCGGCACCAGCGGCCTGAGCGGTGTGGTCAGGGCCGCGGAGACCAAGGCGGCGGTCATCGGCGCCATGGTCATCGTGACCGACGTCCGCGGTGACGTGCTGGCCACCGGACTCTCCGGCCAGGACGGCGAGTTCACCTTCGCCGAGCTGGTCCCGGGCGCGGTGACCGTCGCGGTGAACGCGGCCGGACACCGGCCGCTCGCCCTGCCCGTCGAGGTCGGCGGCACGGGTGTCACCCGCGTCGAGATCGAGCTGAACTCCGGCTCCCAGGTCCAGGGCACGATCCGGGCCGCGGGCCGCTCGCTGAACGACGCGCGGGTCACGCTCGTCGACGCCGCGGGCAACGTGGTCGCGACCTCGACCACCGGTGAGGACGGCGCGTACGCCTTCACCGACCTGGACGGCGGCGAGTACACGGTCATCGCGACCGGCTACCCGCCGGTGGCCACCCACCTGACCGTGAACGGCAGTGGTGTCGACGGTCACGACATCGAGCTCGCCCACCCCGGCGAGTAACGGACTCCGGACGAACACACCGGTGCGGCCCGCGTTTCGAGCGGAGACGTGAGCCGCACCGTCCGTCCGGATGTGGGAAAAGGGCCCCGGACCCGGTGGCGTCGTTAACGGCAGGGGACGGCCGAGACGCTGCGGGCCGGGGCCGTTTCACGTACAGGGCGCACTCAACTCCCTTACGTGTGTGAGAACTTCAGCTAGGAGATGTGGACGATGGGACTCAGCGCGCGGATCCGGACGCGGGACGGGTGGGCTCTGCCGCACGCCGTCGTCACGGTGACCGACATGACGGGCGCGCAGGTACTGCGTGCCGAGGCGGACGACGAGGGCGCCGTGCACGACGCGACGACCCTCACCCCCGGCCCGTACACCGTGATCGTGACCGCCGTCGGGTACGGCCCCGCGGCCTCCACGGCGCTGGTCACGGCGACCGGCCGGGCCGAGGTCGGCACCGTCGTGCTGGCCCGGCAGGGCGGGGCCGAGCTGCCGCCGCCCGGACCGTGGACGGTTGACCCGGCGCACTCCGCGGTCGCCGCGACCGCCCAGCACCTGGGCATCACCTCCGTGCACGGCCGGTTCACGGACTTCCGGGCGCGGATCGACATCGCGCAGGACGTGGAGAAGTCCCGCGTCGAGGCGGTCATCCGGTCGGCGTCGATCGACACCGGCAACGGGATGCGCGACGGCCATCTGAAGTCCCCCGACTTCCTGGACGTCGAGTCGCACCCCGAGATCACCTACCGCTCGACGGGCCTGACCCCGGCCGGCACCGACCGCTGGACCGTGCACGGCGAGCTGAACCTGCACGGCGTGGTGCGCGAGGTCGACCTCGACCTCAGCTACCTCGGCACCGGCGCCGACCCGTGGGGCGGCACCCGCGCCGCGTTCAAGGCGACGGCCGAGCTCAAGCGCGAGGACTTCGCCATGAACTACAACCAGGTCGTGCAGGCCGGTATCGCGGCGATCGGCGCGACGCTCAAGGTCGAGCTCGACATCCAGGCGGTCCAGGGCGACGCGCTGCCCAGCATGTAGCACCGGCCGGTGACAGGCGCAGTCATTAGGCTGGGTGGCATGGCTCCGAACATCGCGACCAACACCCGTGTTTCCCTGGACGAGTTGCTCGACTTCGTACGACCCCGCCACCGCGCCCTCCTCATCACCGCCCGCGCCGACGGCACCCCGCAGGCCTCTCCTTTGACCTGCGGGGTGGACGACGCCGGGCGGATCGTCGTCTCCACCTATCCCGAGCGCGCCAAGACCCGTAACGCCAAGCGCGATCCCCGCGTCAGCGTGGTCGTGCTGAGCGACGACTGGAACGGGCCGTGGGTGCAGATCGACGGCGCCGCCGAGGTCCTCGACACCCCCGACTCGGTCGAACCCCTCGTGGAGTACTTCCGGAACATCTCGGGGGAGCACCCGGACTGGGACGAGTACCGCGAGGCGATGGTGAAGCAGGGCAAGTCGATCATCCGGATCACCCCCGAGAAGTGGGGCCCGGTGGCGACCGGCGGCTTCCCGGCGCGGCTCGGCTAGCGAGCCCCCTCCCGCGCCACCAGCGCCGCGATCCCGGCGATCTGGAGATCGAGCGCGACGTGGAAGTCGAGGTCACGGACCTGCTCGACCGTGCCCCCGGCTTCCACCTGCGCCATCGTCTCCTCGGCGTGCCGCAGCATCTCGGGCTTGTCGGCCGGTGCGGTGAAGGTGGTCATCGTCCGCCGGAAGTACTCGTCCTGCGTCATGCCGACATCGGCGCACCGCTGCCGGAAGTGGCCCTCGACGGTCCCGTAGCCGTACACGAACTGCATGACGCTGGCGATCGCGCCGCGCTGCGCGCTCATCGGCAGCCCGGTGCGGGCGAAGACGCGCTGGACGACGGCGGAGAACTCCAGGGAGTTCGGGCCGATGTTGAGGTAGTTGCCGACCAGCGGCGAGATCCAGGGGTGGCGCACGAGCAGCGCCCGGTACTCGGTGGCGAGCCGGCGCACCTGCTCGCTCCAGTCGGCGTCGTCGGGGTCCTCGACGCCCATGCCGCTGACCTTCGGCTCGCCGAACGCCCGGTCCAGGGCGAGTTCGAGCAGGTCGTCCTTGGTGTCGACGTACCAGTACACGGACATCGCGGTGACGCCCAGCTCGCCCGCGAGGCGCCGCATGGAGAACTTGGCGAGCCCCTCGGCGTCGAGCAGCTTCACGGTGGCGCTCGTGATGCGCTCCCGGTCCAGGCCGCTGGGCTGCTCGCTGCGCCGACCGCGTCCGGGCCTGCTCTCTTCGAGCCAGACGCTCATCCGCGCTGCCTTCGCCATGGCGCACCTTCCCAGGAGTTGACGTACCGGGCGGGGGCGGACCCCTCTGGGCTCCTACCCTCGGAATCCGCCCGTCCGCCTGCCTTGATGCTAGGGCTGTTCAGGGCCGGTGGGGAAAGCGCCCGAAGCCGCCGTCGCCCCTGCTGACTCTGCCCGCTCGGCGCGCCGCAGCAACGCCGCGGCGAGGAGTCCGCCGACGAGTACGGCGACGGCGCCGACCACCTGGCTGGTTTCGAGCCCCGAGGAGAAGGCGTCCGCGATCCGGGCCCTCTCCTGCGCGGAGTCGGCGGCCGCCAGCGCCGCCGGGAGCGAGGCGGCGGACACGGCGATCAGCGCCGCGAACCGGGCGTTGAGCACCGCGCCGAGGACGGCGACGCCGAGCCCGTTGCCGAACTCGGCGAGGGTGCCGTTCACACCCGCGCCGACGCCCGCCTTCGCCGGCGGGATGGCGCTCATGATGGCGTTGGCCATGGCGGGCATGGCGAAGGCGATGCCGACGCCCATGACGACCAGGCCGACGAGCATCCCGCCGTACGAGTCGCCGCCGAGCACGGCGATCGCCGCGAGCCCCGCCGCCAGGCAGGACATGCCAGCCGCGATGGTGACCGGGGTGCCGACCTTGGCGAGAAACTTCGCACCGACGCCGGTGAGGTTCAGGGCGACGATGGTCAGCGCGAGCGGCGCGGTGCGCAGGCCGGCCTCCAACGGCCCGTAGCCGAGCACGAACTGGAGGTGCTGGGTGAGCAGGAACAGCGAGCCGCCCATGCCGAACGCGACGAGGATCGCCCCGGCGACCGCGCCCGTGAACTTCTGGTTGCGGAAGAAGTGCATGTCCAGCATCGGGTACGGGATGCGCAGCTCCCAGCCGACGAACGCGGCCAGGAAGACGACGCCGACCGCGGCCGAGACCAGCGTGGTGCCGGACGTCCAGCCCTCGCCGGGCCCGCTGATGATCGCGTAGACGACGCCGGTCATACCGACCGTGGAGAGCAGCGCGCCGAGCAGGTCGGGCCGGTCGCCCTGCGGGTTCTTCGACTCCGGTACGAGCGTCAGGACGGCGACGAGCCCGATGACCGCGACCGGGATGTTGATGAGGAAGATCGCGCCCCACCAGAAGTGGTCCAGCATCACGCCGCCGAGCAGCGGTCCGACGGCGAAGCCGAGCGAGTTGACGGTCGCCCACAGACCGATCGCCTTGACCCGCTCGGTGTCGTCGAAGATCTGCACGACCACGGCCAGGGTCGTGGTCATGAGCAGTGCTCCGCCGACGCCCATCCCGGCGCGCGCGGCGATCAACTGGCCGGTGGAGTCGGCGAGTCCGGCGACCAGCGAACCGACGCCGAACAGTACGAGACCGGCCGCGAGCATCTTCTTGCGGCCGTAGCGGTCGGCGGTGGAGCCCGCGGTGAGCAGCAGCCCGGACTGGACGAGCGAGTAGGCGCTGATCACCCACTGGATGTCGGACGTCGACGCGTGCAGCTCCCTGGTCAGGGAGGGGATCGCGACGTTCAGGACGGTGTTGTCGAGCAGCACGGTCAGCTGGGCGAGGCAGATGACGCCGAGGATGATCCAGCGCTGCGGGTGGCCTGCGGCGGTTCCGGAGGGCTCGGAGGTCTCGGCGGTCGTCGCCGTCATGCGGGCTCCTGTCGGGTGGCGATGGGCAGTGCTGTACACCGTAAAGGACAACTCTTACGGCGTACAAGCGAGTTTTCGGCATACGGTGCGGCCATGCCGAGACGATCTCGCTCCGCTTCTCAACTTGCCCTGTCCGTTGCTGTGTTGACCCTGCTGGGGACGGCTCCCGCCGTGGCCGCCGGACAGCACGGGCCACCCCCGGTCCCGCTGCGCATCGCCACCTACAACATCCACGCGGGCTCGGGCGCCGACAACGTTTTCGACCTCGACCGGCAGGCGGCCGCGCTGCGCGCCCTGCACGCCGATGTGATCGGCCTCCAGGAGGTCGATGTGCACTGGGGCGCGCGCAGCCAGGACCTGGACGTGGCGCGGGAGCTCGCGGAGCGGCTCGGGATGCGGGTGTCGTTCGCGCCGATCTACAGCCTGGATCCGGTGACCGCGGGGGAGCCGCGGCGCGAGTTCGGGGTCGCCGTGCTGTCCCGGTATCCGATCCGTTCGGCCGTCAACCACGAGATCACCCGCCTGTCGACGCAGGACCCGAACCCGGTGCCGGCGCCCGCGCCCGGGTTCGGCGAGGTGACACTGAAGGTGCGCGGGGTGCCGGTGCAGGTCTTCGTGACGCACCTGGACTACCGCGCGGATCCGTCGGTACGGGTGGCCCAGGTCGCGGACACCCGCCGCATCATGTCGGCCGAGCGCTCCGCGGTGCCCGGGGCGCGGCAGGTGCTCCTCGGCGACTTCAACGCGACGCCTGACGCGCCGGAACTCGCTCCGCTGTGGACCGAGTTGCGCGACGCGGGCCCGGCGAACGGGGTCACGTTCCCGGCCGACGTCCCGGTGAAGCGGATCGACTACGTGGCGGTGGGCACGGGAATCGACATCCGCTCAGCCACGGTCCCGGCCGAACCGGCGGCGTCGGATCATCGGCCGGTGGTGGCGGAGGTGGGGGTGCGCAGGTAGGAGGGTGCGGGTCGGTGACCGCTTCTCGCGCAGTTTCCCGCGCCCCCGGGCCGTCTTTCACGCGCGCCACCGTCGTGGCTGGTCGCGCAGTTCCCCGCGCCCCTGAGCCGTCTTTCACCCGCGCCACCGTCGTGGCTGGTCGCGCAGTTCCCCGCGCCCCTGAG
>NZ_QLLY01000020.1 GCF_003259365.1 Streptomyces sp. PsTaAH-137 | reverse complement strand
AGGTCGGCGTGTTTCGTGCGCAGCATGGCCAGGGACTTGATGAGCACCTCGCGGGTCTCGGCGGGGTCGATGACGTCGTCGACCAGGCCGCGCTCGGCCGCGTAGTACGGGTGCATCAGTTCGGCCTTGTACTCCTTGACCATCTTCTGGCGCATGGCCTCGGAGTCCTCGGCCTCGGCGATCTGGCGGCGGAAGATCACGTTGGCCGCGCCCTCGGCGCCCATGACCGCGATCTCGTTGGTGGGCCAGGCGTAGGTGAGGTCGGCGCCGATGGACTGGGAGTCCATGACGATGTAGGCACCTCCGTACGCCTTGCGGAGAATCAGCGAGATCCGCGGCACGGTGGCGTTGCAGTACGCGTACAGCAGCTTCGCGCCGTGGCGGATGATCCCGCCGTGCTCCTGGTCGACACCGGGAAGGAAGCCCGGGACGTCGAGGAGGGTCACGATCGGGATGTTGAAGGCGTCGCACATCTGCACGAATCGGGCAGCTTTTTCGGATGCCTCGATGTCCAGGACGCCGGCGAGGGACTGCGGCTGGTTGGCGACGATGCCGACGACCTGGCCGTCGAGCCGGGCCAGGGCGCAGATGATGTTGCGCGCCCAGCGCTCGTGGACCTCCAGGTAGTCGCCGTCGTCGACGAGCTCCTCGATGACCTTGGTCATGTCGTAGGGGCGGTTGCCGTCCGCGGGGACCAGGTCGAGCAGGACGTCGGAGCGGCGGTCGGCCGGGTCGTCGGAGTCGACGGTCGGCGGGTTCTCCCGGTTGTTCTGCGGGAGCAGCGAGATCAGGTAGCGGACCTCGGCGATGCAGGTCTCTTCGTCGTCGTAGGCGAAGTGGCAGACACCGGAGGTCTCGGCGTGGACGTCGGCGCCGCCGAGCCCGTTCTGCGTGATGTTCTCGCCGGTGACGGCCTTGACGACGTCCGGTCCGGTGATGAACATCTGCGAGGTCTCGCGGACCATGAACACGAAGTCGGTGAGGGCGGGGCTGTAGGCCGCGCCGCCCGCGCACGGGCCGAGCATCACGCTGATCTGCGGGATGACCCCGGACGCCTTGGTGTTGCGCTGGAAGATGCCGCCGTAGCCGGCGAGTGCCGAGACGCCCTCCTGGATACGGGCGCCCGCGCCGTCGTTCAGCGAGACCAGCGGGGCACCGGCCGCGATCGCCATGTCCATGATCTTGTGGATCTTCGTGGCGTGGGCCTCGCCCAGGGCGCCGCCGAAGATCCGGAAGTCGTGCGCGTAGACGAAGACCGTGCGGCCCTCGACCGTGCCCCACCCGGTGATGACACCGTCGGTGTAGGGCTTCTTGGCCTCCAGGCCGAAGCCGACCGCGCGGTGCCGGCGCAGCTGCTCGACCTCGTTGAACGACCCCTCGTCGAGGAGCAGCTCGATGCGCTCGCGCGCGGTCAGCTTGCCCTTCGCGTGCTGGGCCTCGGTCGCCTTGTCGCTGGGACCGGCCAGGGACTGTGCGCGGATCGCGTGCAGCTCGGCCGTGCGCCCGCGGGCGTCGGTGGGCCCGTTCCCGGGGTTCGAGGCGGTGTCGTCCAAAACGGTCATGTAGCGACCTTACGAAGCCGACCAAGGAAAAGGGCCGTCGACTCTGTACAGTCTCCGGCCCGTTTTCCTGGTAGCCCCGAACAGAACGGTTCCGACATGCAGCCAAAGTCACTGCTCAGGACCCCATCGGGTTGTGGAGGTCATACAAAGGGACCCGATGAGACGCCCGTCACGTCACCCAACTGTTCACTCAGCTTTTCACCCGCCGCAATGGAAGCGGTCAGCTCCCCAGTCGGCGTGGTCGTTGCCGTTGCCGTCGCCGCCGTCCCCGACGATCAGGTCCACGTACTGGGCTCCGCTGACGTCGGCCGACAGGGACCAGGCCGGGTCGGTGGCCCTGAGGACGGGTGAGGCCGCCTTCTCCGTGCCGTCGGCCGCCACCGAGAATCGCACACTTCCGCGGGTGGCCTGGACGTCGTCGACGCCGACCTCCGCCGTGAACGAGGTGCACTGCCCGCCGAGGTAGTAGCGGACCTTCGCGGGGGCGTGGGTGCCGAGGCCCTTGGCGTACGCGGTGCCGCCGATCTTGAGCGGGGTGCCGTCGCCCTGGCCCTGTTCGCCGACGGACTGGTCCTTCTCGACCGGGCCCCAGCCGTTCTCCGCGGAGGTCCAGTCCAGGTCACTGGCGTACGTGTCCGTGGTGGGCGGGGGCGGGAGGGTGCGGGCGGTGGTGCTCGCGGCGAGGGTGCGCGTGGCACCGGCGACCGTGTACGTCGCCTTCGCGGTCAGCTCGTGCGGCTGGTACGCGGCGTCGACCGGCGGGGTGACCTGCCAGGTCGCGGTGGCGCGGGCGCCGGGGGCGACCGGGTCGAGCGTGACCGGGCCGGTGGGCTCGGCCTTCCATCCCTGCGGCAGGTCGAGGGCGACGGACGCGTCCTCGACCTGGTCCTTCTCGTAGTTGGTGAAGGTGGCCTCGACCTTGTTGGGCTTACCCGGTTCGAGGGTCTCCCCCGCCTTGAGGGCGAGCGTGCCGCACGCGGCCGGTTCCTTCGCCGGGCCGAGGTCGGTCACCTGGAAGTCGTCGAGCACGAAGTCGGCGCCGTCCGGCGCTCCGGGCAGCTTGCGCAGGCCGGTCCAGGTGTCGCCGCAGCCCGCGGTGACCGTGGTGGTGAAGCGGCCGGTGGTCCGCTGCTGTCCGATCGGCGTGGCGACGGTCTCGACGGCGTCCTCGCCCCGGTCGTAGCCGCTGATCCACCGGTAGGCGCCGGCGTGGCTGGACTGGTAGGCGAAGTCGACCTTGTAGGCGTGCCCGTCCTTCATGGGCACGGTCGCGGGCGAGGTGCGGTAGACGACCCCGTCGTTCTCCTCGTGCGACTTCAGGGACTCGCCGCCGCCGATGACGTCGTCGACGAGCTTCCCGTTCCAGCCGGCCTGGGTGTACGGGGCGTTCTTCTGCGCGATGTGGGTGCGCGGGTCGGTGACGCCGCCCGCGTCGCCCTTGTCGAACGGGCCCCAGCCCTGGTCGACGTCCTCGAAGTCCTCGTGCACGACGGTGCCGGGTGCGGTGGCCGGGGCGTTGCGCACGAGGCGTACGTCGTCGCCGCGGACCTTCGCGGCGCCGTCGTCGGCGGCCGTCGCGAGGCGCAGGGTGGCCGAACCCTTGGGGTCCGCCGTGAAGTTGACCTTCATCCGCTGCATGTTGGTGCCGTGCCAGTCGCTGGCGGCCATCGTGTCGGGGAGGGTGGACCGGTCGATCGCGGCGGAGGTGCCGCCCGCGCTCAGGGTCGTGTGCCGGGAGGCGCCGGGCTCGACCTCGACCCAGGCGGAGGCGGTGTAGCGCTTGCCGGGGGCGAGGCCCGTGACGCGCTGGGCGACCGAGGCGGCGCCCTTGCCGGTGAGGGCCGCGCTGTTGCGGCCGTTGCCGTCGGTGTCACGCGCGACGGAGCCGGTCTTGTCCCAGCCGCCGAGGCGAACGTCGTTGAAGCCGGGGTCCTTCAGGGACGTGCCCTCGCCCCAGGCGGGGTCGGCGGCGCGCGGTGTGTCACCGGCACGGTAGAGGACGTAGGGCTGACCGGCCTCGGCCTTGAGGGTGAGCTTCCCGTCGGCGCCGGTGCGGAGGGTGCCGGTCCTCACCCGGCCGTTGTCGGTGAGCTTGTAGACGGTGTATGAGCCCGGAGCGACGGCCCAACTGCTGCTGCCGCCCTGCTTGTTGTAGTGGTAGAGCTTGTTCTCGCCGTCCTTCGCGGACCATGGGAGCAGATAGCGGTCGCCGTCCAGGACCTTGCGGCCGTGGTCGTAGAAGGTGCGCCGGCCGTCCTCGACGGTGCCGCGCAGGCCGCCGGTGAAGGTGATGTCGTCGCCGTCCCAGCGGGTGATCTGCTGGTGCTGGAGGTACTTGGCGGGCAGGTCGCGCTGCCAGACGTTGGCGTAGAAGTCGTTCCAGTCGTTCTCGCCGGTCCAGCCCTCGAAGTCGACGAGGGCGCTCTGGCCGAGGACCGGGTCGTTGTTCCAGACGTCCTTCTCGCTGTTGCGGATGAACCGGATGATCTTCGAGTTGAGGCCCTTGTTGGTGGCGCCGCCGTAGTCGAGGTCGTTGGCCCAGTGCGACCACAGGGACTGCCGCTCGAACTTGTCGGCCCACTCGGTGGCCAGGTTCCAGCCCTGTCCGTTGATCGCCTTCGCGGTCTGCTCGGCGATCCAGCCGTGGGTGTAGTACACGTCGACGTAGACCGTGGTGAGGTTCTTGTCGGTCTCGTCGCGCAACTGCTTGAAGCGGGCGGCGAGGTCGCCGCTCTCGATGTCGCGGCGCTGGTCGATGTAGTAGCTCTGGTCGAGCCAGTTCCAGCCCGGTGACTTCGGGTCGATCAGGTCGTCCTTGAAGTGCTTGGCGACCGGGTACGCCTCGGTCGCGTTGACGTGGACGCCGAACTCGGCGCCGTACTTCTTGCCCGCCTTGAGCAGCGTGTTGAGGTCCTTCAGGCCGCCCGCGCGCTGGTTGGTGTTGCCGCCGTAGTCGGGGTGGGCGGAGTCGTGGCCCTCGGACGCGTACCCCTTGAGCAGCGCGAACTGGCCCAGGTCGTCGGTGGCGAGCGAGATCCGCTTGACGTCGTCGAGAGTGCGCAGGAAGGGGTGCTGGGCCTGGCTCGCGAAGTTGAACGGGATGTGGGTGACGACCCGGTCCGCGGTGTCCTCACTGCCCTGGGCCTCGATGCCGATGGAGCGGAAGGCGACGGCGCCGTCCTGCCAGTCGACGGCGCCGTCGGCGTTGGCGTCGGGGGTGACGACGACCTTGGCCCAGGGCAGGTCGTCGCCGGTGGCGTGGGTCGGGGAACCGGCGCCGCGGTAGGTCCACTGCCCCGACCAGACGCCGACCCGGATGGAGCCGTCGGCCTCCTTGCGGGCCTGGTGCCAGAACCGGGCGTCGTCGCCACCGGTCGCGCCGCTCGGCTTGTCGTACGTGGAGTTGGACTCGACGGCCGCGGCCAGTCGGCCGGTGTTGACGATCGCGTAGGAGGCGCCGGTCGCCGACGTCTCGGCCGGGGTGCCGTCGGTGACCTTGCCGAAGACGTCGGCGGTGCGGGTGGAGTCCGGGTCCAGCTTGGTGAAGGCCGTCTCGGCGCCGCCGTCCGCGCTGCCGACCGAGACGAGGTCCTGCCCCGGGATGTCGATGGTCCCGACACGGAAGGCGTCCGTGTCGCGGACCGCCGTGATCCGGAAGGTCGTGGTCCGGCCGGAGACCCCGAGGGTGGCGTCGATCTCCACGCCGGGCAGGTCCGGGAAGGTGAGCGTGTACGCGGCCGTGGACCCGGTGATCTTCGGCGCGGCCTTGACCCGGGCGGCGTACGGCTTGCCGTTGAGGGTGACCTCGGTGACGGGCCGGGTGCTGCCGAGGAGGCGGGCGCCGTCGGTCCGGTTCTCGTAGGACAGGACGCGGGGGAAGTCGTCGGCGACGGTCACCTTGAGCCGGGCGCTGGTGAGGACCGTGCCGTCCGGCTCCGTCGCGGTGGCGCTCGCCGCCGGGGTGAGGGTGGCTCCGAGTACGGCCGCGAGGGCCAGGGCGTAGGGGGCTCGGGATCTTGGGGGCATGCCGTTCTGGGTATCCGCGGGGTGCCCTCCGGGTCAACGGGTGGCCTCGCTAATGGAGTTGAGAGTCCAACTGTCCGTTGCCTTTAGTCCAAGCCCGGCAGAGGCACACCCGCGGCCCGGTGGGGCTTCTCGCGCAGTTCCCCGCGCCCCTTACGGGGCTTGGTACCTGGCGGCGTCGGACAGTTCCCGTTCGATGCGGATCAGGCGGTTGTACTTGGCCGTGCGGTCGGAGCGGGACAGGGAGCCCGTCTTGATCTGGCCGCAGCCGGTCGCCACGGCCAGATCGGCGATGGTCGTGTCCTCGGTCTCGCCGGAGCGGTGCGACATCACGGCCTTCCAGCCCGCCCGGTGGGCGATGTCCACCGTCTCCAGCGCCTCCGTCAACGTACCGATCTGGTTGACCTTGACCAGCACCGCGTTGCCGACCCCCGTGCGGATGCCCTCCCGCAGCAGCTCCGGGTTGGTGCAGAACACGTCGTCGCCGGTGAGCTGGCAGCGGTCGCCCACCCGGGCCGTCAGCTCGCGCCAGCCGTCGAGGTCGCCCTCCGCCATCGGGTCCTCGACGGACAGGATCGGGTAGGCGTCGATCAGCTTCTCCAGGTAGTCGATCTGCTGGGCCGTGGTGCGGTCGACGCCCTCGCCCCGGTAGGCGTAGACGCCGTCGCGGTGGAACTCCGACGACGCCGGGTCCATGATCAGGCCGAGGTCCGTGCCGGGCCGGTACCCGGTGCGCTCGATCGCCGCCATGACGAAGTCGAGCGCCTCCTCGGCGGTGCGCAGCGCGGGCGCGAAGCCGCCCTCGTCGCCGACGCCCGTGGAGTGGCCGGCGGCGAGCAGGTCGCGGCGCAGGGTGTGGAAGACCTCGGAGCCCATGCGGACGGCCTCGGCGAAGGTCGGGGCGCCGATCGGCGCGATCATGAACTCCTGGAAGTCCAGCGGATTGTCGGCGTGGGCGCCGCCGTTGACGATGTTCATCATCGGCATCGGGAGCAGGTGGGCGCCGTCGCCGCCGAGGTGGCGGTAGAGCGGCAGCCCGTGCGCGGCCGCGGCGGCCTTGGCGGCGGCGAGGGAGACGCCCAGCAGGGCGTTGGCGCCGAGCCGGGACTTGGCGGGGGTGCCGTCGAGGGCGATCAGAGCCGCGTCCAGGCCCGCCTGGTCGTCGGCGTCGCGGCCGACGACGGCCCGGGCGATCTCTCCCTCCACGTGGGACACAGCACGGTCGACGCCCTTGCCGTGCCAGCGGTGGGGGTCGTCGTCGCGCAGTTCGACGGCTTCGCGGGCGCCGGTGGAGGCGCCGGACGGAACGGTCGCGCGGCCCTGCGAGCCGTCGGCCAGGGTGACGTCGGCCTCGACGGTGGGGTTGCCGCGGCTGTCGAGGACGGCGAGGGCGGTGACGGAGACGATCTCGGGCATGGGAGGTCCTTCCCGTTGCTGCGTGCCGCGGCCCTGCTGCGACGACGGTGGCGCGTGCCGCGACAGGGCGAAACTATACAGCTTTGCTGTTCAGTTCCGCTGTTCAGTTGTACTGCACAGGTGAGCTGTACAGTTGAGCTGCTCAGTTTCGCTGGATATCGCCGGGTAAGGTACGGCCATGCCTGCCCCGGAATCCGCCGCCGTCGCCGCCGATCTGCGTACCGCGATGGGCCGGCTCACCCGGCGTGTGAAGCACGAGGACCTGATTCCGCACGGCCAGGTCGCCGTGCTCGGCGTGCTGGACCGCGACGGCGCCATGACCACCAGCGATCTCGCGGCCGATCAGCGGGTGCGGCCGCAGTCGATGGCCCGCGCTGTGGGGCTGCTGACCGAGCAGGGGCTCGTCACGCGGCGCGCGCATCCCACCGACGGGCGCAAGTCTCTGGTGGAGCTGACCGAGGCGGGGCGCTCCGCGCTGGACGCCGAGCGGGGGCGTCGGGCCGGGTGGCTCGCGCAGGCGATCGAGGCCGAGCTCAGCCCGGACGAGCGGGAGTTGCTGTCGCGGGGCGCGGCCCTGATGGAACGCCTCGCGGCCCGCTGATCCGTGGTCGGGTGCGGCTCTCGTCGTGGCCGGTCGCGCAGTTCCCCGCGCCCCTGAAAGTTCCCCGTCTGCCCCACGGGCTCTCGTCGCCACCTGCGGGCCGGTGGCCGCTTCTCGCGCAGTTCCCCGCGCCCCTGAGGCTGCGCTGCGCGCGCCTCCCCACGAGGCAACCAGTCGCGCGCCTCTCTTGATGAGATGCCGCACGAAGTGCGCATCTCAGGGGCGCGGGGAACTGCGCGATCAGCCACGACGGTGGCGCGCACGGAAGACGACCCGACAAGGGGCGCGGGGAACTGCGCGAAAGCCCGGTCCGGCCGGAGGTCACAGCGGGGTTTTCACCAGCGCCGCCACCCACACCCCGTACGGCAGCGCCCCGCAGGCCAGTGCCCCCGTCACCACCAGGACCCGGGACCGGCGCCGCGTCCAGCCCCGTGCCATGGTGCGGGCCACCGGGATGAGCAGCGGAAAGGCGGGGAGTACGAAGCGGGGCTTGGAGGCGAAGGGGCCGCCCAGGAGCAGCACCATCAGGACCAGGGCCCCGCTGAACACCAGCAGCGGCAGAGCCGTTCGCGGCGAACGCTCCAGACAGAGCAGGCAGAAGAGGACCACGGCAGCGGCGACGAGCAGCACGGACACCGGATAGACGACCTTGCCGCCGTACAGGAACAGCACCCGCAGGAAGCGCAGCGAACTCACGCCGAAGTCGAGCCCCGACTTCCAGGCGTCCTGCACGGTGAAGTAACCGTGCAGCAGGTCCCCGGTGCGCGCCCCGACCCACAGCACGTAGCCGAGCCATCCCGCGGGGGCGAGCAGCACCGCGAGCCAGGGACCTCGGCCACGCCCGCGACGCCGGACGAGTTCCCACCCGGCGGTGACCACGACGGCGGCGGCGACGGCGAGCCCGGTGGGCCGGGTCAGGCCGGCGAGGGCGGCCAGGGCGCCGGCGAGGAGCCAGTTCCGGGCGAGCAGCGCGTACAACGCCCAGGCGGCGAGCGCGGCGAACAGCGACTCGCTGTAGGCGAGGGTGAGGACGACCGCCTGGGGCAGCAGCGCCCACAGGACGACGAGGAAGGTGGCCGTCACCGTGCCGTACAGGCGGTGGCCGACGGCGTAGACACCCCAGGCCGCGGCCACGGCGGCGCCCCAGGCGACGAGCAGCGCGGCCGGTCCCGCTCCGCCCGGCAGGACGGCGTCGGCCGCCCGGGTCAGCAGGGGGAAGAGCGGGAAGAACGCGTAGTCGGTCTGCACGGTCCCGAACGAGGACAGGTACTCGCGGGTGCCGTAGCCGTGCTCGGCGATGTGCAGGTACCAGACGGCGTCCCAGGCGTGGGCGAGCGTCCGGGTGACCGGGTGCCCGCCGTACAGGTCGGTGAGGACGATCAGCAGGACGCCGGTGGCGCGGACCGCCGCGAAGACGGCGAGGGCGCGCAGCACACCCGGCGGCTTCCCGCCGCTCCACCGCCCGGCGGCGACGGGCCTGCCCTCAAGGCCGCCCCGGAGTTCCGTTACCTCGCCCGTCCGCAGCACGCGACAAACCAGCCCTTCTCGCACAATAGAGGCGTTTATGTCTACATGGAGTCAACGGGACTTTCCTATCGGTCACCCACCCGTGCGTCACCGGAGCGACACACAGCGCTTGATGTTGAAAGTTGAACATCGTCGCGCTACAGTCGTCCCCAGTTGATAGTTCAACCTTCAACATCACGTCGGCACCCCGTGCCGCCCGTCCCCAAGGAGCACGTCATGGGCATCTTCGGCCGCAAGAACGAGACCACCGCGACCGCCACCACCGCTGCCGCCGCCGCGCCGGCCGGCCCGGACCTGAGCGCCGTCACGGGCGACTACACGGTCGACCCCGCGCACACCACGCTCGGTTTCGTCGCCCGGCACGCGATGGTGACGAACGTGAAGGGCAGCTTCACCGACTTCACCGGCGAGCTGCACCTCGACGGCTCGGACCCGGCCAAGTCGACCGCGAGCTTCGACGTCCAGATGGCCAGCATCGACACCGGCAGCGCCGACCGTGACGGCCACCTGAAGAGCGCCGACTTCTTCAAGATCGACGAGTTCCCGACGATGACGTTCCGCTCGACGTCCGCCGAGTCGCTGGGCGGCGACGACTACCGCATCACCGGTGACCTGACGCTCCTCGGCACCACGAAGCCGCTCACCATCGACCTGGAGTTCAACGGCTCGGCGAAGGACCCGTTCGGCAACGAGCGCGTCGGCTTCGAGGGCAAGGCCGAGATCCTGCGCTCGGAGTGGGGCCTGACCTGGAACGCCGCGCTGGAGACCGGTGGCGTCCTCGTCTCCGACAAGATCAAGCTGAACTTCGACATCTCGGCCATCAAGAGCGCCTGAACCACCCGTAGGACGCGCTGAGCCGAGGCGGCCGCCTCGTTCGTGCCGTCGGGCGGCTTCCTGTGGGACACGTCACAGGGAGCGGCCCGATGTCACGAACGGGGCGGCCGTTCCGTCGTTCTCGTGAGCACCCATGGGAGGTTCACGATGAGCGGACGCAGGGGCACGAGGGACGCGACGGCGGGCGAGCGCGTCGCGGACTGGGCCGACGGCAGGCTCGGGATCCACGGTCTCGGCCGCAGGTATCTGCGCAAGGTCTTCCCCGACCACTGGTCGTTCCTGCTGGGCGAGATCTGCCTCTACACCTTCGTCATCCTGATTCTGACCGGCGTCTATCTGACCCTGTTCTTCCATCCGTCGATGAACGAGGTGGAGTACCACGGCAGTTACCTGCCCCTGAGCGGCGTACGGATGTCGGAGGCGTACTCCTCGACGCTCGACATCAGCTTCGACGTGCGCGGCGGGCTGCTGATCCGGCAGATCCACCACTGGGCCGCGCTGATCTTCGTAGCGGCGATGTTCGTGCACATGATGCGGCACTTCTTCACGGGGTCGTTCCGCAAGCCGCGCGAGCTGAACTGGCTGTTCGGCTGGCTGCTGCTGTTCCTCGCGCTGTTCGAGGGGCTGCTGGGGTACTCGCTGCCCGACGATCTGCTCTCCGGCGCCGGGATGCGGCTCATCGAGGGCATGACCCTGGCCGTCCCGATCGTCGGGACGTACCTGTCGTTCTTCCTCTTCGGCGGTGAGTTCCCTGGCCACGACATCGTGGCCCGCTTCTACTCGATCCACGTCCTGCTGCTGCCGGGCATCATGGCGGCGCTCGTCGTCACCCATCTGATCCTGGTCTTCTACCACAAGCACACCCAGTTCCCCGGCCCGGGAAAGACCGAGCGCAATGTGGTGGGCCAGCCCTTCTTCCCGGTCTACGTGGCCAAGGCGGGCGGCTTCTTCTTCCTGGTCTTCGGCGTGGTGGCGGCCGTCGCCGCCGTCGCGACCGTCAACCCGGTCTGGGTGTACGGCCCTTACCGCCCCGACCAGGTGTCCACGGGCGCGCAGCCCGACTGGTACCTGGGGTTCGCCGAAGGGCTCGTACGGGTGATGCCGGGCTGGGAGATCGTGCTCGGCGGGCACACCCTCGCGCTGGGCGTCCTCGTCCCGTTCCTCGCGTTCCCGCTGTGGCTGGTGCTCATCGGGGTGTATCCGTTCGTGGAGGCGTGGATCACGGGCGACCGGCGCGAGCACCATCTGCTCGACCGGCCGCGCAACCGTCCGGTGCGGACCGCGCTCGGAGTGGCCTGGCTGACCGGTTTCCTCGTCGCGATGGCGGCCGGCGGCAACGACCTGTGGGCCACGCACTTCCGTCTCTCGGTGAACGCGATCACCTGGACCGCGCGGGTGGCGCTGTTCGCGGGCCCGGTCCTCGCGTTCGTCGTGACCCGGCGGATCTGTCTCGGGTTGCAGCGACGCGACCGGGACAAGGTGCTGCACGGCCGGGAGACGGGCCGGATCAAGCGGCTGCCGCACGGGGAGTACGTGGAGCTCCACGAGCCGCTGTCACCCGGCGAGTTGCACCGCCTGACGCAGCACGAGCAGCCGACCGCGCTGGAGCCTCTGGCGGACACGGACGAGCACGGGGTACGCGGCCGGGTGCGGGCCGCGCGGCGGGTGCGGGTGGCGCTGTCGCGGTGGATGTTCGGGGCGGGGGCGCAGGTGCCGAAGGCTACCGGCCGTCCTCCCGCCGCTCTTCCCACTCCCCCGCGAGCAGCCCCAGCACCACGTCGTCCTGAAAGGCGCCCATGACCCACGCCGACGAACGCAGCACGCCCTCGCGGACGAAGCCGTTGCGTTCGGCCGCGCGGAGCATCGGCGTGTTGTCCGACAGGGTTTCGATCTGCAGCCGGTTCAGGCCGCGGACGACGAACGCGTAGTGGCACAGCGCCGCGACCACGTCGGTGGCGTGGCCCTTGCCGCGGGCGGCCGGGAGGAGGCCGAGGCCGAGGTGCGCGGAGCGGTGGTGGAGGTCGATGCCCCACAGGTTCGCGCCGCCGACGAGGGCGCCGCCGTCCAGCTCCACCACGGAGAACACGAGGTGGTGCGGGTTCGCGTCGTCCACCCTGAACCGGCTCTCGGGTGAGCCGGGCGTGACCGGGCGCCACGGGTGGGTGTCGGCCCGCGCCGTGGTGGCCACGTCGGCGTGGAGCCCGGCCTCCAGGACCGGGATGTCGTCCTCGTGCCGGGCCCTGAGCCCGATCTTGTCGCCCTTCAGCATGGGAGCTTCCTATCGTGGCGGGCCGGACCCGGGCCATCCGATTCTCCGGGCGCGGACGATTCCGCCGTACGGGGCCGTCGGCCGCCGGAGCCGCTGGAAGGATGGGGTTCATGACCATCGCGGCGCGGCACCACCACGACAGCGCGGGCAGCCATGCGGCTTGATCCGGACGTCCTGCGGGACAGACTGCTGGAGGCGACGGGGACCGTCCGGATCGAACGGGCGCGTATCACGGGCCCGTTGACCCTCGACGGCACCGAGATCAGGGCCATCGTGCGGTTCGACGCGTGCGAGTTCGACGGGCCCGTCAGCCTGGAGGCGGCGTCCACCCTCGCGCTCTCCCTCACCCACTGCCGGGTGCCCGGACTGCGGGCGCCGACGGCCCATTTCGGCGGGCGCGTCGACCTGCGCGGTACGACGGTCGAGGGCGGCCTGAATCTGGTGCACGCGCACATCGGGGGCGGGCTGCGGCTCGACGGCGCGCGGCTGATCCATCCGGGGGCCGTGGCGCTGGACGCGGGTGGTCTGGTGATGGAGGGCGGGGTGTTCTGCGACGGCGGGTTCGAGGCCGAGGGGCGTGTCGCCTTCCCGGGGGCGCAGTTGCCGGGCGGGCTGTGGATGCGCGGGGCGCGGATCACGGCCGGGGAGCCGGGCGCGGTCGCGTTCAACGGGGACAATCTGACCGCCTCCACGGTACGGCTGTCGCACGGCTTCAGCACCGACGGCCGGATACGGCTGCGCGGCGCCCAGATAGACGACCTGCTGACCCTCAACGGAGCCGAACTCACCGGCACCGGCTCCTCGTTGATGTGCGTGGGGGCCCGCGCCGAGGCGCTCGACCTGCGCTTCGCGACCGCCCCGCGCGGCACGGTGAACCTCCGCAACGCCCACTTCACCCGGATCCAGGACGCCCCGGGGACCTGGCCCCCGTCGCTCGGCCTGGACGGGCTGACGTACGACTGGCTGGAGTCCACCGCGCCCCGCCGCCGCGACGACGTGACGAACCGGCTGGCCTGGCTGCGCCGCGACGACGGCTACTGCCCGCAGCCGTACGAGCAACTGGGCCTCAATTACCGCCGGTTGGGCCATGACGACGAGGCACGCCGGGTGCTGCTGCACCGGCAGCGCCGGCGCCGCGCGACGCTCGGTCCGGCGGGCCGGCTGTGGGGGTACCTCCTCGACGCGACGGTCGGCTACGGCTACCGGCCCTGGCTCGCCGGGCTCTGGCTGGCGCTGCTCACGGCCGCGGGCTGGTTCGTCTTCCGCACCCACCATCCGGTGCCGAACAAGCCGGGCGAGGGGCCGCCGTTCCACGCCCTCGTCTACACCCTCGACCTGCTCGTCCCGATCGGCGGCTTCGGCCAGCGCGACGCCTGGCACTGGGCCACCGTCGGGCCCCAGTCGCTCGCGTACGCGCTCGTGGTGATCGGCTGGGTCCTGACCACGGCGGTGGTGGCCGGGGTGACCCGCACCCTGAGTCGCAATTAGGGCCTGTCTCCGGCTCGTCAGGCCCACACGAGGGCGCCCTCGCGCACCCGGGGCGGCGCTCCGGGTGTGAGGTCCGGCAGGTCGAGGGCGTCCGCCATGTCCTCCAGGTACACGGAGAGCGACGGGTGGACGAGGGTGCGCTCCGCAATCTCCGTCCACTTCCAGATCTTTCCTGTTTCGGCGTCCAGGCACAGCCCGTAGAGGGTGTCGTGCGCGCCGAAGGAGGCGAACGGGATCCAGGAGGGCCGCCAGGACACGTACTCGTCCATGGTGACCCGCATGCCCATCTGCATGCGGTAGGTCTCCAGCACAGCGTCGAACGTCATCGGGGCCCAGCGTCCCAGCAGGAAGTCCGCCCCCACCCCGTCGACCGCCGTCATCCCCGGGCACCGCCGCCACAGCGCCTTCAGACCGGCGGGTATGCGCACTCCCAGTTCCCGTTCGAAGGCCGCGAGTTCGTCGTCCGTGGCACCGGGGCGGAGCAGGGCCGCGGTCGCCGGGGCGTTGCGGTGCAGCCAGGTCTCTATGCGCTCCCAGGCGTCGTCGACCTGCCGCGCCTCGATGGCCGCCTGCCTCGCCCACCCGTCCCGTATCTCACCGCTCATGACCGTCACCGTAGCGCCGGGCGGTCAACTGAACCGCAAGGGGGCCGAGTTGAGCGCCTCTCTCAGAAGCCGCCGCCGAAGTCCCCGCCGCCCCCGCCGCCGCCGAAGTCGCCGCCCCCGCCGAAGTCACCGAAGTCGGAGGTGTCGAAGTCGGCCCCGGAGATGTCGCCGCCCTCGTAGCCGCCGCCGAAGTCGCCGTATCCGGAGCCGTAGTCCGCCGCGTACGCGGGGCTCGCCATCATCGAGCCGAGGACCGTGCCGAACAGCAGGCCCGGCAGGATGCCGCCGCCGAAGTAGCCACCGGCCCACGGGCCGTAGGCCGGGCCCGCGTCGTAGTACGGGCGTCGCTCCCCCGCACCGGTGTCCACCGTGCGCACCAGCGGGTCTTCGCCGTCGCGCAGCCGGGCCGCGTCCGCCGCGCACACCGGCACCTCGCGCGGCGCGCCGCCGGGCGGCGTCCACTCGGCGTCCTCGACGGAGGGGCCGTGCCGCGGGTCGAAGAAGCAGGGGGCGCGGCGCTCGGGCAGCGGGCGGCCCTCGCGGCGGGCGGCGAGCAGGGCGAGCGAGAAGCGGCCGTCCTCGATGGCCTCGGTCACCCCGCGCACGTCCTCGGGGCGCTGCGCGGCCGCCATGTACTGCTTGGCCTTCTCGTAGGCGTCGAGCGCCCGCTCGTAGTCCGCCCGCATCGAGTCGTCGGCGCCCGCCTCGGCCGGGTGGAAGTCGAGCCGGTCCAGTTCCTCGCCGAACGCCGTGATGTCCTCGTCGACGACGACCCGGAGCTTGTCCAGGGCGGCCCGCTGCTCCGCCTCGCGCCTGCGCCGGTTGCGGCGGACGAGGGCATAGGCGCCCGCGCCGCCGACGACCACGACGGCGCCGAGTCCGACGAGCGCGCCGACGGGCGCCCCGCCGGAGTCGCCGCCCGCGCCCCAGGAGGAGGGCGCCGAGCCCTTGGCGGTGCGTACGGCGGCGTCGACGAAGTCGTCGAGCTGCTGTGCGGCCGGTTCGCCCCGGACGCTCGTGGTCAGGTTGTGAACGGCCGCGGTGGACATCACGGCGCTGTCGGCGCGCGCGTCGAAGGCGGTCCCGAGCCGGACGCCGTAGACGCCGACGATCCCCGTCTTGGTCCGCAGATCGGTGAACAGGTCCTTCGTGGGGAAGTCCGCGGGCAGCACGGCCACCATTACCGGCTTGTCCGCGTCCTTGATCGTCTTCGTGAGGGAGTCGACATCGTCCGAGGTCAGCGTGGTGCGGACAGCGGGATCGACGTAGACGGGGTTCTTCTCCAGAGCGTCCGCGACCGTGGAGACGTCCGTCGCGGCGGCGGCGCCGGGCGCCAGGGCCAGCGGGGCACCGAACGCGAGGAGGGCCGCGGCGAGGACCGCAAGAGTGGGCCTCATACTCCGACGCTAACTCAGTCGGGGTGTGAATGACGGGTCGAAGCATTCGTGACGTGAAGTCTTGACGCGCCCATGGAACGCCCTTTAACTCACGTCTTGAACTAAGCCATGAAAGTGGACTGTTGAGCTTCACGGGACACAGGAGGCATCGTGCACACCCCCACGCGATCACCGAGATCGGCACGAGCGGGCCGGTCGGCCCGGGTACTACTGGCCGGGATCCTCACCGCCGCCGGACTCCTCGGAGTCTCCGCCGGCACGGCGCAGGCCGCCGGCGAACCGGTCGCCGTCTGGCTGACCACCACCGACGACAGCGGCGGCCGGCACGTCACGCGCGGCCTGGCGCAGCAGACCCCGACGGCGTTCCAGTCGGGCACCGGCTCGGCCGGCACCACGATCACCGTCGACGAGAACACCCGCTACCAGACGTTCACCGGCGGCGGCGCGTCCTTCACCGACACCGCGGCCTGGCTGATGAACAGCAGCGGCGCCCTGTCCCAGGCCACCCGGGACGCGACGATGAAGAAGCTGTTCTCGCCGACCGACGGCATCGGGCTCTCCTTCATCCGCAACCCCATGGGCGGCTCGGACCTGGCCCGCTTCGGCTACACGTACGACGACGTGCCCGCCGGGCAGACGGACCCGTCCCTTGCGAAGTTCTCCCTCGCCCACGACCAGGCCGACGTGCTGCCGCTGACCAAGCAGGCCAAGCAGCTCAACCCGGCCGCGACCGTGATGGCCTCGCCGTGGACCGCCCCGGCCTGGATGAAGGACAGCGGGCAGCTCAACGGCGGCTGGCTGAAGGCCGAGAACTACGGCACGTACGCCTCGTACTTCGTGAAGTACATCCAGGGCTACCAGGCGGCCGGGGTGCCGATCGACTACGTCACCGTGCAGAACGAGCCGACCTGCTGCTCGGGCTATCCGTCGATGAGCTGGAACGGCTCCGGGCTCGCCTACTTCACCAAGAGCGAGCTGCTGCCGAAGCTGGCGGGCGCGGGCGTGAAGACCAAGGTGCTCGCGCACGACTGGAACTGGGACACCTACGACTCCTACGCCGCCCCGACCGTGGACGACGCGGCGGTGCGCAGCCACCCGAACTTCGGCGGCATCGCCTGGCACGGCTACGGCGGCGACGTCGCCAAGCAGACCGAGATCCACAACAAGTACCCGTCCCTGGACGCCTTCCAGACCGAGCACTCCGGCGGCACCTGGATCGCGAACCAGCAGCGCGAGGACATGATGAACATCATCGACTACACCCGTAACTGGGCGAAGTCGGTGACGAAGTGGTCGCTGGCCGTGGACCAGAACCGCGGCCCGCACAACGGCGGCTGCGGTACGTGCGACGGGCTGATCACCGTCCACAACGGCGACGCGAACAGCGGCAAGGTCGACTACAACATCGAGTACTACACGATGGGCCACCTGACGAAGTTCGTCCGGCCGGGGGCGTCCCGGATCGCCTCGACCGCGTCGTCCACGGTGCCGAACGTCGCCTGGCGCAACACCGACGGCTCGAAGGCGCTGATCGCCTACAACGACGCCTCCACAGCGAAGGACGTGACCGTCAACTGGGGCGGCCAGCACGTCACTTACTCGCTGCCGGGCAAGACGTCGGCGACGTTCACCTGGAGCGGCACGCAGTCCGGCGCCGCCGACCGCACCGGCGCGCTGCACGGCCTGGGCGACAAGTGCCTCGACGTGAAGGACGGCTCCACGGCCAACGGCACGGCCGCGCAGCTCTGGACCTGCTACTCCGGTTCGCAGAACCAGACGTGGACGCTCAAGGCGGACGGCACCGTGCGCGCGCTGGGCAAGTGCCTCGACGTGTCCGGGGGTTCGACGGCGAACGGCGCGAAGGTCCAGCTCTACGACTGCAACGGCTCGGGCGCGCAGCAGTGGCGGCTCGAATCGTCGGGCGACCTGGTGAACGCACCGGCCGACAAGTGCCTTGACGCGACCGGGAATTCGTCGGCCGACGGGGTCACCATGCAGCTCTGGGCGTGCACGGGGGCCGGCAATCAGAAGTGGACGCTCCAGTAATTGAAGCCCCTCCGGCGATTGAGGAGCGGGGTCCGGGGCGGAGCCCCGTGACCTCGCTCCTGGCAACCGGACCTACTCGACCGGCTCGACCCCAGCGCGCAGCAGACCGTACGTGACCGCGTCCTCCAGAGCCCCCCAAGACGCCGCGATGACGTTCTCGGCGACTCCGACCGTGGACCACTGGTCGGAGCCGTCGGTCGTGGAGATCAGGACGCGGGTCGTGGAGGACGTGCCGTGCTTGCCCTCCAGGATGCGGACCTTGTAGTCGACCAGTTCCAGCTTGGCGAGCTGCGGGTAGATCCGCTCCAGGCCGACGCGCAGGGCGCGGTCCAGGGCGTTGACCGGGCCGTTGCCCTCGGCCGTGGCGACGATGCGCTCGCCCTTGGCCCAGAGCTTCACGGTGGCCTCGTTGGCGTGGGTGCCGTCGGGGCGGTCCTCGACGATGGCCCGCCAGGACTCGACGCGGAAGTAGCGCCGCGCCCGGCCCTCGGCCTCCTCGCGGAGCAGCAGCTCGAAGGAGGCGTCGGCGGCCTCGTACGTGTAGCCCTGGAGCTCGCGCTCCTTGACCCGCTCCACGACCCGGCCGACGAGCTCGCGGTCGCCGCCGAGGTCGACGCCGAGCTCCTTGCCCTTGAGCTCGATGGAGGCGCGGCCCGCCATGTCGGAGACCAGCATGCGGATGCGGTTGCCGACCAGCTCGGGGTCGATGTGCTGGTACAGGTCGGGGTCGACCTTGATGGCGGAGGCGTGCAGGCCCGCCTTGTGGGCGAACGCGGAGACGCCGACGTAGGGCTGGTGCGTGGACGGGGTGAGGTTCACGACCTCGGCGATGGCGTGCGAGATGCGGGTCATCTCGGTCAGCGCGCCCTCGGGCAGCACCTTCTTGCCGTACTTCAGCTCCAGGGCGGCGACGACCGGGAACAGGTTGGAGTTGCCGACCCGCTCGCCGTAGCCGTTGGCCGTGCACTGGACGTGGGTGGCGCCGGCGTCGACGGCGGCGAGGGTGTTGGCGACGGCGCAGCCGGTGTCGTCCTGGGCGTGGATGCCGAGCCGGGCGCCGGTGTCGTCGAGGACGGTGTGCGTGATCGCCTGGACCTGGGCGGGGAGCATCCCGCCGTTGGTGTCGCAGAGCACGACGACCGAGGCGCCGGCCTCGTGCGCGGCGCGGACGACGGCCTTGGCGTACGCGGGGTTGGCGCGGTAGCCGTCGAAGAAGTGCTCGCAGTCGACGAAGACGCGGCGGCCCTGGGCGACCAGGTGGGAGACGGTGTCGCGGACCATCTCCAGGTTCTCGTCGAGGGTGGTGCGCAGCGCCAGTTCGACGTGCCGGTCGTGGGACTTGGCGACCAGCGTGATCACCGGGGCGCCCGAGTCGAGCAGCGCCTTGACCTGCGGGTCCTCACTGGCCTTCGCGCCGGCCCTGCGGGTCGCGCCGAAGGCGACCAGCTGGGCGTGCTTGAAGTCGATCTCGTCCTGCGCGCGGGCGAAGAACTCGGTGTCGCGGGGGTTGGCACCGGGCCAGCCGCCCTCGATGAAGCCCACGCCGAAGTCGTCCAGGTGCCGGGCGATGGTCAGCTTGTCCGCGACGGTGAGGTTGATGCCCTCGCGCTGTGCGCCGTCGCGCAGCGTGGTGTCGAAGACGTGAAAGGAATCGTCGAGTTCGCCGGTGGTACCGCCGGTGTGTTCGCTCGGGCTGCTGCTCATGGCTGTCTGGCTCCTGTTGGGAATCTCGGTCGTCGTACCGGAATGACCGGCTCCACCGTCCATCTATGATCCCCCGCGCTCTCTCCCCGGCTTCGGGTGGGCCGAGAAACAGAAAAACCCCTCGCGGGTGCGAGAGGTCTGCGCGCGGGTCGAGGACGACGGTGTCCGCCCGTACCGGGTCGTACGAGGCGGTCACTGCGGACCGGCGCGCCTGCTGCCAATAATCATGGCGAACGAGAGCACGGCCAGAGTCTGCCACAGCCCGGGCCGGTCCCGGACTGTGGTCTCACGATGCGGTCAGGCGGGCTGTTCCTGGGCGGCCTCGGTGCGCTGGACCCGGCTCAGGTCGATGTCGCGGGTCTCGCGCATCGTCAGATAGACGATCAGGGACACGGCCGCGCAGCCGGCGACGTACCAGTAGAAGCCCGATTCGATGCCGCCGTTCTTGAACCACAGGGCGACGTACTCGGCGGTGCCGCCGAACAGGGCGTTGGCGAGGGCGTACGGGAGGGCGACGCCGAGGGCGCGGATGCCGGTCGGGAACAGCTCGGCCTTCACGCACGCGTTGATCGACGTGTAGCCGGTGACGACGACCAGCGCGAGCAGGGCGAGCCCGAGGGCCGGCCAGAAGGAACCGGCGTGCTTCAGCAGCGTCATGATCGGGACCGTCAGGAAGGTGGAGCCGACGGCGAAGGTGATCAGGAGGGGGCGGCGTCCGATGCGGTCGGAGAGCGCGCCCGCGAGCGGCTGGATGCAGGCGAAGACGACGAGCGCGCAGAAGGAGACGAGGGTGGCGGTCTCCTTGCTCAGGCCGGCCGAGTTCGACAGGTACTTGGTGAGGTAGGTGGTGTACGTGTAGTACGCCACGGTGCCGCCCATGGTGAGCGCGATGACGAGGAACGCCTCGCGCCTGTGCGCCCACAGGGCCTTCATCGTGCCCTTGTCGTCGCCGCCCACCGTCGCGTCTGCGTCGGCCGACTCCTCGTAGACCTCGGTCTCCAGCATGTTGCGCCGCAGGTAGAAGATGATCGCCGCACCGAGGGCGCCGACGATGAACGGGATGCGCCAGCCCCAGCCGTGCAGCGCGTCGTCGCTCATCGTGCGCTGGAGGACGATCAGGAGGCCGAGGCCGACGATCTGGCCTGCCGTCATCGACACGTACTGGAAGCTGGAGGCGAAGCCGCGGCGCCTGGGGTCGGAGGCCTCGGTGAGGTACGTGGCGCTGGCCGCGTACTCGCCGCCGACGGACAGGCCCTGGAGCAGGCGCGCGACGAGCAGTACGACCGCGCCGCCGTAGCCCGCGACGGCGTAGGTCGGCGCGATGGCGATGAGCACGGCCGACGCCGACATGAGGGTGACCGTGAGGGTCAGGGCCGCCTTACGTCCTTTGCGGTCGCCGACCCGGCCGAGCAGCCAGCCGCCGACGGGGCGCATGAAGAAGCCGACGGCGAAGATGCCGGCCGTGTTCATCAGCTGGGCGGTCGGATTGCCGTCGGGGAAGAAGGCCCCGGCGAAGTACGTCGCGAAGCTCGCGTACACGAACCAGTCGAACCACTCGACCATGTTCCCGGCCGACCCGACCAGGATCTTCTTCCATTGCTCTCGTCCCATGACGGGCCACCCTGGGCGACCCCTCCACACCCTGACAAGAGTGCACCCGGCAACGATCCCGAGTACTTACGTTCTTTGTGTTCACAGCGGGGGCGGGTGGGGGGCTGGTCGCGCAGTTCCCCGCGCCCCTGAGATGCGCACTTCGTGCGCCATCTCATCAGAGAGGTGCACCGGCACCCATCGGGAGAGAAGCGCCACCGCCGCCCCATCAGGAGGCGCGCGGAGCGCAGCCTCAGGGGAAGGCTGCGCGCAGCGCATGCCTTCAGGGGCGCGGGGAACTGCGCGACCAGCCCCCACCGGAGCCGCAGACGACTACGCGCCCTCCTAGTGCGTCGCGCCCTCGCTGACCCGCAGGTCTTCACCGGTGACCGCGGCGGCAGCCAGCAGCGCAGCGACCCCCCGCGCCACGATCTCCCCCGAAAGCGCCGGCGCCGCACCGTCCAGCACCTGTTCCGGTGCCCACGGGACATGCACGAACCCGCCCCGGACGCCGGGGAGTTCGGTGGCCAGGAGATGTGCCAAGCCGTACGCGACGTGGTTGCAGACAAAGGTGCCGGCGGTGTTGGAGACAGCCGCCGGAACCCCGGCCCCCCGCATCGCGGCGACGCACGCCTTCACCGGCAGGGAGGAGAAGTAGGCCGCCGGACCGCCCGGCACCACGGCGGTGTCGATCGGCTGCGCCCCGGCGTTGTCGGGGATGCGCGCGTCGTCGACATTGATCGCGACGCGCTCCACGGTGACCCCGTGCCGCCCGCCCGCCTGCCCGAGGCAGACCACGAGATCGGGCCGCACCTCCTCGACGGCGGCCCGCAAGGCGGTGAGCGACGCCCCGAAGACGCACGGGAGCTGGACCGCCGTGACGGCGATGCCCTCGGGCGGCGCGGCGGCGACGAGCGCGGCCGCCTGCCAGGACGGGTTCACGGATGCCCCGCCGAAGGGTTCGAATCCGGTGAGCAGAACGCGGGTGGGCACGGTGTCTCCCTCGATCGGCGGCATCAGACGGCGAAGACCGCCATGAGCACGATGTTGCAGCCGAGCAGCGCGAGCGCCGTCGGCAGTTGCGCCTTGATCGGCCCGTACTGGTCCTTCAGTTCGAGCAGCGACGCGGGAACGATGTTGAAGTTGGCCGCCATGGGCGTGCACAGGGTGCCGCTGAACCCGGCGAGCATGCCGATGGCGAGGACCGCGACCTCGTTGCCGTGCATCTGCTGGATGAGCACCGGCCAGCCGATGGCGGCGGTCATGACGGGGAACGCGGCGAACGCGTTGCCCATGATCACGGTGAACAGGAACATGCCGAGGCAGTAGGCGAGTACGGCGGCGTACTTGGAGCCGTCGGGCAGCACGTCGTTCACGAGCTCGCCGACCTGGGTGCCGACCCCGGCGATCGCGAAGATCGAGCCGAGGACGGACAGCAGCTGCGGCAGCAGCAGCGCCGCGCCCATGGACTCCAGCATCGCGCGCCCGGACTGAAGCGGCACGGAGAGGCTGCGCTCGCCGGTGACGAGCAGGCCGACGATCAGCGCGGCGACACAGCCGACGCCGAGCCCGATGAGCGTGGCCTTGCCGGTCTCGAACAGCCCGGAGCCGTCGAGGACGGAGGCGCAGACGATCGCGACGAGCGGGATGGTGAGCGCGGGGACGAACAACTTGTTGCCGAGTCGCGCGGCGGACGCCTCCCGCTCCTCCCCCGTCGTCGTGACGGGCACGCCCTTGCCGATGAAGTCGAACCCGGCGAGCACGATCAGCGCGAGGACGGCGACGCCGAGCGGCTCGGCGGGGAGCGTGAAGCCCTCGGTGCCGGTGACCCCGGTGCCGTAGGGGAAGGTCAGGCCGAGCAGTCCCCAGAAGGCGGCGGACGTCCAGCGCTTGGGATTGGTGCGGTCACGCGCCATCTGTACGGCCATGACGACGAAGACGAGACCGACGAGCCAGTACAGCCACTCGACCCTGATCACTTGGCGCCCTCCTCGGACGTCGCGGGCAGCGGGTAGTCGTTCTCGGCGGCCGCGACGGCCATCTCGCGCTCCAGCCTCCGGTCGAGCAGGAGCAGCCGGGCGCCGTGGATGAGGAAGGCGCAGACCGCCGACGGGATGGCCCACAGGGCGAGTTGGGTGGGTTCGAGGTTCTGGTGGTACGTGGAGTTCACGAAGCCGGTGATGAGCAGGATCGAGCCGATCGCGATGAAGCAGTCCTCGCCGAAGAAGAGGCCGACGTTGTCGGCGGAGGCGGCGTAGGAGCGGACCTTCTCGCGCAGCCGGTCGGGCAGTCTCGCGGCGACGGTGCGTTCGGCGGCGGCCTCGGCCATGGGCGCCACCAGCGGGCGCACGGTCTGCGCCGGGCCGCCGAGGTTGTTGAGGCCGAAGGCCGCGGTGATCTGGCGGACCAGCAGGTACACGGTGAGGAACCGGCCCGCGCTGAGCGCGCCCAGCTTGCCGATGAGGGTGCGGGCCTGCTCGCGCAGCCCGTACCGCTCCAGGAGGCCGATCACGGGGAGCACGACGGCGAACACGGTGACGGACCGGCTGTCGGCGAACGCCGTGCCGAACGCGGCGAGGATCGCCTGCGGATCCATCCGGCCGAGCAGCCCGGTGGCTATGCCGGCGACACCGACCACGAGGACGGGATTGCGGCGCGTGACGAATCCGAGGATCACCACGAGCACGCCGAGGAGAACGATCATGCGGCGGCCTTCACGGGGAGGGAGAAGACGGGACAGGGCAGCACTCGGAACCGGACTGCTCGATTCCGGGGGACGCCCGGACCCTAGGCGATCGTTGAACGATCGAACAAGGGGTATCCGATAACCGGACACCGCCGTGGCGACGGTTCGCCCATTTCGGGCTCTTGTCGAATCGTTCAACAATCGCTTACGTTGAGCAGGTGATCCAGGACGAAATCCCAGGCGTGATCGACCTCAACGCAGACCTCGGCGAAGGCTTCGGCCGCTGGACCCTCACCGACGACGAGGCTCTGCTCTCCGTCGTCACGAGTGCCAACGTCGCCTGCGGCTTCCATGCGGGCGATCCCAGCGTGATGCGGCGGGTCTGCGCGCTCGCCGCCGAGCGCGGGGTGCGGATCGGCGCTCAGGTGTCGTACCGCGACCTCGCCGGGTTCGGGCGCCGCGCGATGGACGTGCCGGCGGACGAGCTGGCGGCCGAAGTGGCCTACCAGATCGGTGCGTTGCGGGTCTTCGCGGAGGCGGCCGGGTCCACGGTCTCGTACGTGAAGCCGCACGGCGCGCTCTACAACCGCACGGTGCGCGACGCCGAGCAGGCCCGCGCGGTGGTCGACGGCGTGCTGCTGGCCGGCGGCGGGCTGCCCGTCCTCGGCCTGCCCGGGTCGCGGCTGCTGGCCGCCGCCGAGGAGGCCGGGCTCACTCCCGTCCGCGAGGCTTTCGCCGACCGCGCCTACACCCCCGAGGCCACCCTCGTCCCGCGCCGCGAGCCCGGCGCCGTGGTCGAGGACGCGGACGCCGTGGTGCGCCGCTCGGTCGGGTTCGCCGTGGACGGCGGAGTCGAGGCGACGGACGGCAGCCGGGTCGCGGTCGCCGCCCGTTCGCTGTGCGTGCACGGCGACACCCCGGGAGCGGCCCGGATCGCGGCCAGGGTGCGGACGGCTCTGGAGGACGCCGGGGTCACGGTGGGTGCGTTCGCGTGAGCGGCGGCCTGGTGGTGCGGTCCGTCGGGCGGCGGGCCCTGCTCGTGGAGCTGCCGGACGCCGAGCGCACCGGCGCCCTGCACGCCGAACTGCTGCGGCGCCGCGCGGCCGGCACGCTGCCGCCGGTCGCCGAGATCGTGCCCGGCGCGCGCACGGTCCTGCTCGACGGCGTGCCGGAGCCCGCCTCGCTGGCCCGCCGACTTGCCGACTGGGACGTGCCGTTGGCGCCTCCGGCGGACGGCGACGTCGTCACGGTCCCCGTGGTCTACGACGGACCGGACCTGGCCGACGTGGCCGCGCTGTGGGGGGTCGCCGAGGACGAGGTGGGCGCGCTGCACTCCTCGTACACGTACCGCGTCGCGTTCTGCGGTTTCGCCCCGGGCTTCGGCTATCTCACCGGCCTGCCCGAGGAGTTGCACGTGCCGCGCCGCGCGACGCCGCGTACGCGGGTGCCGGCCGGTTCGGTGGCCCTCGCCGGGCCGTACTCGGCGGTCTATCCGAGGGCGACTCCTGGGGGCTGGCAGATCATCGGCACCATGCCGGATCCGTCCGTCCTGTGGGACCCGGCGCGGGAGCGGGCTGCGCTGCTGTCCCCCGGTGTGCGGGTCAGATATCAGCTCCTGTCACGGGGCTCCGCCCCGGACCCCGCTCCTCAATCGCCGGAGGGGCTTGGTTTGCCGGGGGCGCGGGGAACTTCATGACCACCAAGCTGACCGTCACCCGTCCCGGCGCCCTCACCACCATCCAGGACGCCGGCCGCCAAGGCCATGCCCACCTGGGAGTCCCCCGCAGCGGCGCCCTGGACGCCCCCGCGATGGACCTGGCCAACAGGCTGGCCGGAAACCCGGAGGGCAGCGCCGTCCTGGAGACGACCCTGACCGGCTGCGCCCTGCGCCCCGACCGCCCGGTCACGATCGTGGTCGGCGGCGCCCCCTGCCCGGTCACCGTCGACGGCCGCCCGGTGCCGTGGGGCGCCCCGGTGCGGGTCCCCGCCGGGGCCGTCCTCGACGCGGGCCCGGCCACCACCGGCCTGCGCTCCTACCTCGCCGTGTCCGGCGGCATCGAGGTCGACCCGGTGCTCGGCAGCCGCGCGACCGACCTGCTGTCGGGCCTCGGCCCGGACCCGCTCACCGAGGGCGCGGTGCTCCCGGTGGGCCGGGCGCACCCGGTCCCGGTGCTGCCCGCGGCGGCACCCTGGCCCGCGCCGCCCGCGGAGCTGGTGCTGCCGGTGCGGCTCGGTCCGCGCGCGGACTGGTTCACGCAGGACGGTCTGCGCACGTTCCTGACGGCCGCGTTCACCGTGTCGGCGCACAGCAACCGCATCGGCCTGCGCACCGAGGGCCCCTCTCTGGAGCGGGTGTCGGAGGGCGAACTGCCCAGCGAGGGCATGGTGCTGGGCGCGGTGCAGGTGCCGCCGGACGGCCGCCCGGTGGTGTTCCTGCACGACCATCCGACGACCGGCGGCTACCCGGTGATCGCCGTGGTCGCGCCGGAGGCCCTGGCCGCGGCGGCGCAGGCGGCACCGGGCATCCCGGTCCGCTTCACCCCGAGCCGCTGATTCACCCCGGAACCGCGAGCCCGTCGTCCAGGAACTCCCGTACGTGGGCGAGGACTTCGGCGCGTTCGGCGCCGCGAAGCCCGACCACGACCTGGATCGAGAACCCGTCGAGCAGCGCCCGCAGCCGGGCCGCGAACCGGTCCGGGTCCACGGCCCGGAACTCGCCCCGGGAGATCCCCTCGGCGAGCAGCGCCACCAGGTCGCGGTGCCAGGCGCCCTCGATGGCGGCCTGCCGGGCGCGGGCGGCGGTGTCGGCGGCGGCGCGCTTCGAGCGGTTCCACACCTCAAGCCACAGCGACCAGTGCGGGTCGCGGTAACCGCCGGGCACGTACAGGTCGACGTAGTCGTCGACGCGCTCCCGGGCGCTGCCGTCACCCACCAGCAGCTCCCGCCGCTCCGCGCCGAGCCGTCCCTCGCTCCACTCCAGGGTGCGCAGCAGCAGCTCGTCCTTGGACCCGAAGTGGTACGCGAGATGCCCGCTGCTCATGCCGACCTCACGGCCGAGCGCGGCCATGGTGAGCTTCTCCAGGCCGTGTTCGGCGATCATCACCATGGTCGCGGCGAGCACGTCCTCGCGGGGCGGTGCCGGTGTGTGACGGCGTGTCATGTCGCGGGCTGCTGCTGGGTGATGCAGTGGATGCCGCCGCCGGCCGCGAAAACCGTCCGGGCGTCGACGAGGGTGACGGCGCGGGACGGGAACAGCTCGCGGAAGATCGCGGCGGCCTTCTCGTCGTTCGGGTCGTCGAAGCCGCACAGGACCACGCCGTCGTTGCAGAGGTAGTGGTTGATGTACGAGTAGTCGACCCAGGAGCCGTCGTCGGGGTCGGTGAGGACGGTGGGGGCCGGGACCTCGACGATCCGCAGCGGGCGGCCCTGCGCGTCCGTCTGTCCGGACAGTACGCCGATGATCTCGCGGCTCACCTCGAAGTCCGGGTGGGCCGGGTCCTGCTGGGAGTGGACGAGGACGACGCCCGGGGCGGCGAAGGCGGCGACGATGTCGACGTGGCCGCGCGTGCCGAACTGGCCGTAGTCGCCGGTGAGTCCGCGCGGCAGCCAGATCGCCTTGGTCGTGCCGATCCTGGCGTGGATCTCGGCCTCGACGCGCTCCCTGGTCCAGCCGTTGTTGCGGTCCGGGTCGAGCTGGACGGTCTCGGTGAGGAGCACGGTGCCCTCACCGTCGACGTGGATGCCGCCGCCCTCGTTGACCAGGACCGAGGAGTGGACGGGGACGCCGGTGAGGTCGGCGACATGCCGGGCGACCTTGGAGTCGTGCTCCCAGCGGGCCCAGTCCTGGGCGCCCCAGCCGTTGAACGTCCAGTCCACGGCGGCCAGTTCACCGGACTCCGCGTGCTTCACGAACGTAGGACCGATGTCGCGCATCCACGCGTCGTCCAGGTCACGCTCGACCAGCTCGACGGCCGGGTCGAGGAGTGCACGGGCGGAGTCGTGCTGTCCCGGTCCGACGACCATGGTCACCGGCTCGTAGGCGCGCACGGCGTTGGCGACGGCCGCCCACGCGGTACGGGCCTCGGCCAGCTCGGTGTCGTCGGCGAAGGTCGGGTTGGGGCTCGGCCACGCCATCCAGGTGCGCTCGTGCGGGGCCCACTCGGGCGGCATCACGTAGGTCATGACAGGAACCTCAGAGGAAGTAGAGACGGTTGAGGGAGACGGAGTCGGCCGGCTCGGAGCGCAGCGGTTCTCCGTCGAGGGTGACGAGGCCGGTGCGCTGGTCCACGTCGACCGCGCCGGTGCGGGAGTTGAACCGCAGGTCGGCCGGGCCGATGCCGCGGGTGCCGCGCACGGCGACCCGGCGCCTGCGGGTGGGCATCGTGTCGTGCCCGTCGTCGACGGCGGCCTGCGCCACGAAGGCCACCGACAACTCGGCGGCGGTGGCGCCGTGCGCGCCGAACTGCGGTCCCAGGACGAGGGGTTCGCAGGTGTCGGTGGCCGCGTTCGGGTCGCCGACGACGCCGTACGCGGGGAAGCCGGACTTCAGGACCAGCTGCGGCTTCGCGCCGAAGAACTCCGGGCGCCACAGCACGATGTCGGCCATCTTGCCGGGCTCGATGGAACCGATCTCGTGCGCGAGGCCGTGCGCGATGGCGGGGTTGATGGTCAGCTTCGCCATGTAGCGCAGGACGCGGTCGTTGTCGTGGCCGACGCCCGGGTCGCCCAGCTCGCCCTTCATCTTCCCGGCCATCGCGAACGTGCGGCGGACGGTCTCCCCGGCGCGGCCCATGCCCTGCGCGTCGGACGAGGTGATGCCGATGGCGCCCAGGTCGTGCAGCACGTCCTCGGCGCCCATCGTCCCGGCGCGGATCCGGTCGCGGGCCATGGCGGCGTCGCCGGGCAGGTCGGGCTTGAGGTCGTGGACGGAGACGATCATGCCGTAGTGCTCGGCGACGGCGTCCCGGCCGAAGGGCAGGGTGGGGTTGGTGGAGGAACCGATGACGTTCGGGACGCCCGCCATCTTCAGCACGTTCGGTACGTGACCGCCGCCGCAGCCCTCGATGTGGAAGGCGTGGATGGTCCGGCCCTCCAGCACCCTCAGGGTGTCCTCGACCGACAGGCATTCGTTCAGGCCGTCGCTGTGCAGCGCGACCTGGACGTCGTGCTCCTCGGCGACGCGCAGCGCGGTGTCCAGCGCGCGGGTGTGCGCGCCCATGTCCTCGTGCACCTTGAACCCGCAGGCGCCGCCCTCGGCGAGGGCCTCGACCAGCGGCGCGTCGTGCGAGGACGAGCCGCGGCCCAGGAAGCCGATGTTGACGGGCCAGGCGTCGAAGGCGGAGAAGGCGTGCTTGAGCGCCCACGGCGAGTTGACGCCGACGCCCCAGACCGGGCCGAACTCCTGCCCGATGATCGTGGTCACGCCGGAGGCGAGGGATGCCTCCATGATCCGCGGGGAGAGCAGGTGGACGTGGGTGTCGACGGCGCCGGCGGTGGCGATGAGCCCCTCCCCCGACACGATCGACGTGCCGGTGCCGACGACGACGTCCACGCCGTCGAGGGTGTCCGGGTTGCCGGCCCGGCCGATGGCGTGGATGCGGCCCTCGCGGATGCCGATCGACACCTTGCGGATGCCGAGCGCGGCGTCGATCACGACGACGTTCGAGATGACGACGTCACACGTCTCGCGGACCGCGGCGGCCTTCAGGTGCAGTCCGTCGCGGGCGGTCTTGCCGAACCCGGCCAGGAACTCGTCGCCGTACGCCTGCGAGTCCGACTCGACCTTGACGGTGAGCCCGGAGTCGCCGAGGCGGATCCGGTCACCGGCGCGCGGGCCGTGCGTGGCCGCGTACTCGTACGGGGTCAGGCGGCGGGCTTCGGCGGGGTGGCCTCCGGGGCGGCTCATCGGTCGACCTCCTCAGTCGGTACTCCCAGATATCCGCACGCGGCGGCGCGGCGCAGCGCCTCCTCGCGGGCGCCGGGCGCGTCGAGCGGCCCGTCCACGAGACCGGCGAAGCCGATGGCGATCCGCTGGCCGCCGATCGGTACGAGGGGCACGTCGGCGGACTCGCCGGGCCCGAACCGCACGGACGAGCCCGCGGGCACCGCGAGCCGCATCCCGTAGGCGCGCTCCCGGCGGAAGTCCAGGCGCGGGTTCGCCTCGAAGAAGTGGAAGTGGGACGTCACCGAGACCGGGACGGACGCCGTGTTGGTGACGGTCAGCGTCAGCTCGGGCTCCGGGTCGGCGTGGTCGGGGCCGGGCAGCAGGGCGCCCGGGGCCGCCTCGCCGAGCCCTTCCCCCGCGATCGGGCCGCTCACGACCGCGAGCCGCGAGCCGTCGTCGAAGACGGCCTCGACGTGCACCTCGGTGACGACGTCGGCGACGCCCGGCAGCACGTCGTCGGGACCGAGCACGGACCGCGCCGCCTCGATCGCCTCGGCGAGCCGCTTCCCGTCGCGGGCCGCCTCGCAGACGGTGTCCGCGATCAGCGCGGTCGCCTCGGGCACATTGAGCCGCAGCCCGCGGGCCTTGCGGGAGCGGGCCAGCTCCGCGGCGCCGAACAGCAGCAGCCGGTCGCGCTCGGTGGGGGTGAGTCGCACGCCGTCGTACCTCCTCAAGATTTGAATGCCACTCTAAATGCTGTCCGGGTGGAGGGGAAGACACCTGCGACGAGCTGGGCTATTACGCGATTGAGCAGCGGTCTAAACGGCGGGGCCTCCGGCAGGGCGGCTACCGTGGCCCCGTGACCAGCAGCGACCGGACCGGGACCGACCGGACCAGCACCCCGCGCAGCCGCCGCGAGCGGCCCGCCAAGCCCGCCCTGAGCCGGAGCGGCATCGTCGCCGCCGCCGTACGCGTCCTGCGCGCCGAGGGGCTCGGCAAGGTGACGATGCGGCGCCTGGCCGCCGAGCTCGACACCGGCCCCGCCTCGCTGTACGTCTACGTCCGCAACACCGACGAGCTGCACGCCGCCGTGCTCGACGCGCTGCTCGCCGAGGTGGATCTCGGCCCGGCCCGGGACACGGACGGCGACTGGCGCGCGCGGCTGACCCGGCTGCTCGTCTCGTACCGCGACATGCTGTTCCGCCATCCGTCGCTGGCCCGCTCCGCGCTGACCGTGCACCCCTCGGGCGAGCACTATCTGGACCTGGTGGAGGCCGTGCTCGTCCTGCTGCGCGAGGGCGGGGTGCCGGACGCCCGCGCGGCCTGGGGCGTGGATCTGCTCCTTCAGTACGCGACGGCGACGGCCGCCGAGCACGCGGGTGACGACGGCACGGACGCGATGGACGCCACGTTCACCGCGATCGCCGAGGCGTCGCCCGCCCGGCATCCGGAGATCGTCCGGCTGGCCGGGGTGCTCGTCGCGGGCGCCCCGGGGCGGCTGGACTGGGGCATCGCCGCGCTGATCGCGGGCATCGAAGCGGCCCCCGAACCACCCCTCTGACCTGCGTGAACCCGATTCTCCGGGTCCGCACACCCATCAACGAACTTGTTCGTTACGAACATGTTCGTTACCGTGGAGGGGAAGCACCGCACCAGCACCGAACACCCCTCGCGGCACCCAGGGAGGCCACCATGAACGCCACGACCCCCACCCCGCAGACCCCGCACACCCCGCACCTCCCGGTCGCCGTCGTCGGCGCGGGACTCGGCGGCCTCGTGCTCGCCCGCGTCCTGCACGTGAACGGCATCGCCTGCACGGTTCTCGACCTGGACGCCTCGGCCGACGCCCGCACCCAGGGCGGCATGCTCGACCTGCACGAGGAGACCGCGCAGGAGGCGCTGCGCGCGGCCGGCCTGTACGACGACTTCCGGGCGATCGTGCTGTCCGGCGGCGAGGAGACCCGGGTCATCGCCCCGGACGGCACCCTGGTCAGCCACGAGCCGGACACCGGCGACGGCGGCCGCCCCGAGGTCAACCGCGCCGACCTGCGCCGCCTCCTGCTGGCCTCCCTGCCCGACGGCACCATCCGGTGGGGCGCGAAGGTCACCGGCGCCGAGCCCGCCGACGTCCCGGGCCGCCACCTGGTCACCCTCGCCGACGGCCGCCGCTTCACCACGGACCTGCTGATCGGCGCCGACGGCGCCTGGTCCCGGATCCGCCCGCTGCTGACCGGGGCCGGGCCCGCGTACACCGGCATCTCCTTCGTGGAGGCCGACATCCTGCCGGGCAACGCGCGGCACGCGGAGATCGCCGCGTTCAACGGCGGCGGCAGCGCCTTCGCCCTCGGCGACGAGCGGGCGCTGCTCACCCACCGCGAGAGCGACGGCCGCGTGCACACCTACGTCGCGGTGAAGGCACCCGAGGACTGGCTCGGCTCGATCGACTTCACGGACACCGAGGCCGCGCGCACCGCGGTGCTCGCGCGGTTCGAGGGCTGGGACGACCGGCTGCGCGCCCTGATCGCGGAGGCCGACGGCGCTCTGGTGCCGCGCCCGATCCACGCTCTGCCCTCCGGTCTCACCTGGGAGCGGGTGCCCGGCGTCACGCTGCTCGGCGACGCCGCGCACCTGATGTCGCCGTTCGCGGGCGAGGGCGCGAACCTCGCCATGTTCGACGGCGCCGAGCTGGCCCGCGCGATCGCCGGGCACCCGGACGACACGGAGGCCGCGCTGGCCGCGTACGAGAAGGAACTCTTCCCGCGCAGCGCCGAGATGGCGGCCGAGTCGGCGGCGAACCTCACGATGATGTTCGGCCCCGACGCTCAGGCGCGGCTGCTCGACCTGTTCGCGGGGGTCGGGCCCGAGGGGGCGTGAGAACGGCGAAGGGCCCCGTACCGCGGTGCGCGGTGCGGGGCCCTTCGCCGTCGGGTGCTCAGCCCAGCCGGTGCATCCAGCCGTGCTCGTCCTGCTTCTTGCCGCGCTGGATGTCCAGGAGCGCGTCGCGCAGCTTCATGGTGACCTCGCCGGCCTCGCCGCCGGACTGCTGCCACTCGCCGCTGGCGCGCTTGACGGTGCCGACGGGCGTGATGACGGCCGCGGTGCCGCAGGCGAAGACCTCGGTCAGCTCGCCGGACGCGGCGTCGGCCTGCCACTGCTCGATGGAGACGCGGTCCTCGTGCGCCGAGTAGCCGAGGTCGCGGGCGACCTGGAGGAGCGAGTCGCGGGTGACGCCCGCGAGGAGGGAGCCGGTGAGGGTCGGCGTGACGATCCGGTCGCCGTACACGAAGTACAGGTTCATGCCGCCCAGTTCCTCGACCCACTTGTGCTCGACGGCGTCGAGGTAGGCGACCTGGTCGCAGCCCTTGGCGGCGGCCTCGGCCTGGGCGAGCAGGGACGCGGCGTAGTTGCCGCCGGTCTTGGCGTCGCCGACGCCGCCGGGGACGGCGCGCACGCGGTCCTCGGAGAGCCAGATGGAGACGGGCTTCACGCCGCCGGAGAAGTACGCGCCGGCCGGCGAGGCGATGACGATGAAGAGGTACTCGGACGCCGGCTTCACCCCGAGGCCGACCTCGGTCGCGATCATGAACGGGCGCAGGTAGAGGGACTCCTCGCCGCCGTGCGCCGGGACCCAGTCCTTGTCCTGCTGGACGAGCAGGTCACAGGCCTCGACGAAGGTCTCGACGGGCAGCTCGGGCATGCCCAGGCGCCAGGCGGAGTGCTGGAAGCGCTTGGCGTTCATGTCGGGGCGGAAGGTGGCGACGGAGCCGTCGGGCTGGCGGTAGGCCTTGAGGCCCTCGAAGATCTCCTGCGCGTAGTGCAGGACGTTCGTCGCCGGGTCGAGGGAGAGCGGGCCGTACGGCACGAGCTGTCCGTCGTGCCAGCCGCGGCCCTCGGTCCACCGGATCGTCACCATGTGGTCGGTGAAGTGGCGGCCGAATCCGGGGCTCTCCAGGATCGCCTCGCGCTCCGCGGCGGACAGCGGGGTCGAAGAGGGCTTGAGCTCGATCGTGGGCGTCGTCATGGTTGCGTGTCCTTCACCGTTGGTTGTGACGGACCGCGCTCACGTCTGCACTCCTTGTACTAGGACGTCCGAGCTTTCGCGTGCGTCGCGGCCCCGCGTTCGATTATCGCGCGCGGAGGGGTGTGCTCGAAACGTGCCTGCCGGACGAGTGCGGAAGGTGATGCGGCCCGGGGTCGATGGTGGCACCTGGGGCCGCACAGGAGAAGCCGCCGGGTGCGTGGTGCGACCCGGCGGCTTCTCTACTGGAATGCGCGCCGGGTCAGCCGGCTACTACTCGGGCGACGAGAGCGTCACCGATCTCGTCGGTCGAGCGGACGGCATCGCCGCGCTCGCCGAGGTCGGCGGAGACGGCGGTCTCGATGCGCTCGGCCTGCGACTCGTAGCCGAGGTGACGCAGGAGGAGGGCGACCGAGAGGACCGTGGCGGTCGGGTCGGCCTTGCCCTGGCCGGCGATGTCCGGCGCCGAGCCGTGGACGGGCTCGAACATCGACGGGAACTCGCGGCCCGGGTTGATGTTCCCGGAGGCCGCGACGCCGATGCCGCCGGAGACGGCCGCGGCGAGGTCGGTGATGATGTCGCCGAACAGGTTGTCGGTGACGATCACGTCGAACCGGGCCGGGTCGGTGACCAGGTAGATGGTCGCGGCATCGACGTGGATGTAGTCGGTGGTGACCTCGGGGAACTCCTGGGCCACCTTGTTGAAGATGTTCGTCCACAGGTGCCCGGCGAAGGTCAGCACGTTGTTCTTGTGGACCAGCGTGAGCTTCTTGCGCGGACGGGCCTGGGCGCGGGCGAACGCGTCGCGCACCACTCGCTCCACACCGAACGCGGTGTTGACGGAGACCTCGGTGGCGACCTCGTGCTCGGTGCCCTTGCGGATCACTCCGCCGTTGCCGGTGTACGGGCCTTCGGTGCCCTCGCGGACGACGACGAAGTCGATCTCGGGCTGGCCGGCGAGCGGGGTGGAGACGCCGGGCAGCAGCTTCGACGGACGCAGGTTCACGTGGTGGTCGAAGGCGAAGCGGAGCTTGAGCAGGAAGCCCCGCTCCAGGACGCCGGACGGCACCGACGGGTCGCCGATGGCGCCGAGCAGGATGGCGTCGTGCTTCTTGAGCGAGTCGAGGTCGGCGTCGGTGAGGGTCTCACCGGTCGCGTGGTAGCGCTTGGCGCCGAAGTCGTACTCCTCGGTCTCCAGCTTCACATCCTGCGGAAGGACGGCGGAGAGGACCTTGAGACCCTGGGCCACGACCTCCTGGCCGATACCGTCACCGGGGATCACTGCGAGATTCAGGATGCGAGAGCTTGCCGACATGGCCGCCACGGTACTCGCTGTCCCATGGGATGACACGCGCTGTCCATCATTCGGACATGCCGTCGTGCGGTCGCCGAGTGTTCACCCCTTGGTGTGGCGGTAGTTGGGGCCTGCTGGGAAGTTGACCCGCATGGACACCCCCGACGTCGGCATCCCGCCGCGGCTCGCGCGGCGGATGAGCATGCCGGAGCAGTACGAGTATCTGCGCACGAAGTTCGGCAGGCGCCGGGCGCTGGTGACGGCGGGCGCGGTCGCGGGCGGGCTGCTCACGGGCTGCGCGGGCGACGGTACGGGGACGGCGAACACATCGGCATCGCCGTCGCCCTCGGCGTCCGCGACTGCGGGCTCGGCGCTGTCGCCCTTCGGCCGCCATCTCGCCTTCGGCGCGGACCCGCGCACCCAGATGCGGATCTCCTGGCAGGTACCGGCCGCGGTCCGCGCGCCGTACGTCCGCATCGGGCTGCGCCCCGACGACCTGGGCCGGAAGATCGCGGCGGAGGTGCGCGACCTGCACACCCCGGGCGTGAGCGGGGTCCGGCTCGCCCTCGACCAGTTCTATGTGCACGCGGCGCTGGACCGGCTGACCCCGGGCACGACGTACTACTACGGCGTCGGGCACGACGGCCACGACCCGGCCGCCCCCGCGCACCGCTCGGCGATCGCGCACTTCCGCACGGCCCCGGCGGCGCCGCCCTCCTCGTTCACCTTCACCGCCTTCGGCGACCAGGGCGTCGGCGACACGGCGGCGTCCAGCGACCATCTGATGCTGAAGCAGGAACCCGCCTTCCATCTGCACGCCGGCGACCTCTGCTACGCGGACGGCACCGGGCACGGCAAGAAGACGGACGGCTACGACCCCGGGTTCTGGGACCTGTTCCTGAAGCAGAACGAGCAAGTGGCCCGCACCGTCCCCTGGATGGTGACGACCGGCAACCACGACATGGAGGCCTGGTACTCCCCCGAGGGCTACGGCGGCCAACTCGCCCGCTGGTCCCTGCCGGACAGCGGCTTCGACGCCAGGTCGACGCCGGGCGCGTACACGTTCACGTACGGCAATGTGGGCGTCGTGGCGCTGGACGCCAACGACGTCAGTTACGAGATCACGGCGAACCTGGGCCACAGCGGCGGACGCCAGACGGCCTGGCTGGAGCGCACGCTGAAGAAGCTGCGGGCCGCGGACGGCATCGACTTCGTCGTCGTGTTCTTCCACCACTGCGCGTACTCGACCTCGGCGCACGCCTCCGACGGCGGCGTGCGCAAGGAGTGGCTGCCGCTGTTCGACGACCACCGGGTGGACCTGGTGATCAACGGGCACAACCACGTCTACGAGCGCACCGACGCGCTGCGCGGCGGGGCTGTCGGCCGGGCCGTCCCGATCGGCGGCACGGCCGACCCCGTGCGCGACGGCATCGTGTACGTCACCGCGGGCGGCGGCGGCCGTGACCTGTACGGGTTCCGGCCCGGCAGCAAGGAGACCTACGAGGGGCACGAGCGGGCGCACAAGCCCGTCGACAGCTTCGTCTGGGCGACGAAGTCGGGGCAGGTCAAGAACGAGACCGTGGACTGGTCACGGGTGCGCTACCGCGGATTCTCGCTGCTCAGGGTCGAGGCGGAGTCCGGCGCGCACCCGCGCCTGAAGGTGTCGGCGCTGGCCCATGACGGCACGCGCGTCGATCACTTCGAGGTGAAGCGGGGGGCCTGACGGAGGCCCGACCGGTCTCAGTGACCGGTCTCCCCGCCGTTGTCCCTGCGGTCGAAGGAGCGCTGGAGGGCGGCGGCGGCACTCCTGGCCGCCCTGCGGTCGGCTTCGGAGGTGGGAGAGACGTGGCGGACTCGGCGGCGGGCGGGCGTCGCAGTGGCCATGGAGATCGACTCCTTGAGATCGCATGAGGGCGCGCGGGGAGCGCTGACCCACGGGGATTTCGAGGCGCCGGAAGGGGCGGGGAACCAGAGCTGCAGGGGTTGCCTGCCATGTGCTCGGCTCACGGCCGCCATTCGCCGGATCGGGCGAGTCGTTCGGCTCCTACAAAGCTAGGGCAGGTCTCTGCTTCTGTCTCCACAATTACTCGGACTTCCTACTATCTGAGACGGACTCCACACCGGGCCGCCTTCGGCCAGGGCCCATGGCGCGGGGCGCGGGCGCCCTCCACGATGGACCCCAGAACCGGCCGGGCCACGGTGGCCCGGCCGGACCCCTGGGGAGGAGTCCCACCATGCGTGTGATCACTCAGCGGCGGCTCGGCGGACCCGACGTACTGGAGTTGGTCGAGGTGGAACGGCCCGTGCCGGGCGCGGGAGAGGTACTGGTCCGGGTGCACGCGGCGGGGGTGAACCCGGTGGACCGGCTGGCCCGCACCGGTGAGGCTCCGCTCTTCGGCGATCCGCCGTTCACGCTCGGGCGGGATCTGTCCGGGGTGGTGGAGGTGTGCGGCCCCGACGTGACCGGCTTACGGCCCGGCGACGAGGTGTTCGGCATGATCCCCGGCGGGGCCTACGCGGACTGTGTCGTCGCCCGGGCCGACCACCTCGCCCCGAAACCGGCGACGGTCGACCATGTGCACGCCGCCGCGGTGCCGGCCGCCGCGCTCACCGCGTGGCAGGCCCTGGTCGACACCGGTCACATGGCGCCGGGGCGGCGGGTGCTCGTGCACGCGGCGGCGGGCGGGGTCGGGCACATCGCCGTACAGATCGCCAAGGCCGAGGGCGCGTACGTGATCGGGACCGCCCGCGCCGACAAGCACGCGTTCCTGCGCGGGCTCGGGGTGGACGAGCCCCTCGACTACACGACGACGGACTTCGCCCGGACGGTCCGCGAGGTGGACGTGGCCCTCGATCTCGTCGGCGGCGCCTACGGGCCCCGGACTCTGGCCACCCTGCGGCCCGGGGGGCTGCTGGCCTCCGTGGTGCTGGCCGATCCCGGGGTGACGGCGCAGGACGCGCAGGCGCGGGGGGTTTCGTTCGTGCCCGTGTCGGTGCGGCCGTCGGGGGTGACGCTGGGGAAGGTGGCCGCGCTGATGGCCGCCGGCCGGATCCGGTCGCATGTCTCGGCCCGGTTGCCGCTGGAGGGCGCGGGCAAGGCCCACGAACTCAACGGCACCGGCCGCACCCAGGGCAAGGTCGTCCTGACGCTGGTCGAGTAATGGCCGAGTGCGCCTCTCGTCGTGGCTGGTCGCGGACGAACGACAAAAAAACACCGCCCTCTGACCGCGGGGGGGGGGCAGGTCAGAGGGCGGGGGTATCGCGGAGCCGGTGTCAGCCCATGTGCGGGTACGTGTAGTCGGTCGGCGGGACCAGCGTCTCCTTGATGGCGCGGGTCAGCGTCCAGCGCATCAGGTTCTGCGGGGCGCCGGCCTTGTCGTTCGTACCGGAGGCGCGACCGCCACCGAACGGCTGCTGCCCGACGACGGCACCGGTCGACTTGTCGTTGATGTAGAAGTTGCCGGCGGCGTAGCGCAGCTTCTCCATCGTGTACGCGGCGGCGGCACGGTCGTTGGCGATGACGGAGCCGGTGAGCGCGTAGTCGGAGACCGACTCCATCTGCTCCAGAACGGCGTCGTACTGGTCGTCCTCGTACACGTGGATCGCGAGGATCGGGCCGAAGTACTCGGTCGTGAAGACCTCGTTGGCCGGGTCGGTGCACTCGATGACGGTCGGGCGCACGAAGTAGCCGACGGAGTCGTCGTAGGTGCCACCGGCGACGATGGTGCAGGAGTCGTCGGCCTTGGCGCGGTCGATCGCGGCCTTGTTCTTGGCGAACGAGCGGTCGTCGATCAGGGCGCCGATGAAGTGCGACAGGTCGGTGACGTCACCCATGGTGATGCCGTCGACCTCGGCCGCGAACTCCTCCTTGAACCCGTCGTTCCAGATGGAGGCCGGGATGTAGGCGCGCGAGGACGCGGAGCACTTCTGGCCCTGGTACTCGAAGGAGCCGCGGGTCAGGGCCGTCTTGAGGACGGCGCGGTCGGCGCTCGGGTGGGCGACGACGAAGTCCTTGCCGCCGGTCTCGCCGACGAGACGCGGGTAGGTGCGGTACTTCTCGATGTTGGTGCCGACCGTCTTCCACAGGTGCTGGAAGGTCTTGGTCGAACCGGTGAAGTGGATGCCCGCGAGGTCACGGTGGTTGAGGGCCACCTCGGAGACGGCGATGCCGTCGCCGGTCACCAGGTTGATGACGCCCTTGGGCAGGCCGGCCTCCTCAAGGAGCTTGAGGAGCAGCACGGCGGCGTGGGTCTGCGTCGGGGACGGCTTCCAGACCACCACGTTGCCCATGAGGGCGGGGGCGGTGGGCAGGTTGCCCGCGATGGCCGTGAAGTTGAACGGCGTGATCGCGTAGACGAAGCCCTCCAGCGGGCGGTGGTCCATGCGGTTCCACACGCCGGTGGAGTTCGCCGGGGGCTGCTCGGCGAGGATCTGACGGGCGTAGTGGACGTTGAAGCGCCAGAAGTCGACGAGCTCGCACGGGGTGTCGATCTCGGCCTGCTGGGCGGTCTTCGACTGGCCGAGCATGGTCGAGGCGGCCAGCGTCTCGCGCCACGTGGTGGAGAGCAGCTCGGCGGCGCGCAGGATGATCGCGGCGCGGTCGTCGAAGGCCATCGCGCGCCAGGCCGGGGCGGCGGCCAGGGCGGCGTCGATCGCGTCCTGGGCGTCCTGGGTGGTGGCGTTGGCGTAGGTGCCGATGACGGCCTTGTGGTTGTGCGGCTGCACGACGTCGAAGCGCTCGCCGCCACCCATCCGCTTCTCGCCGCCGATGGTGCAGTGCAGCTCGATCGGGTTCTCGGCCAGCTCCTTGAGCTTGGCCTCCAGGCGGGCGCGCTCCGGGGAACCGGGGGCGTAGCCGTGCACCGGCTCGTTGACCGGGGCGGGGACCTGGGTCACGGCGTCCAGCGTCATGGGTCCGTATCTCCTTCGGGGGGTCGGGGGAGTCGGTCTGTCTTACGGAAGCGGTGGGGCTCAGCCCTTGGTGAGGATCGAGCGGCCGAAGAACAGCAGGTTGGCGGGCTTCTCCGCGAGGCGGCGCATGAAGTAGCCGTACCAGTCGGTGCCGTACGCGGTGTAGACACGCATCCGGTGGCCCTCGGCGGCGAGCCGCAGGTGCTCCTCGCTGCGGATGCCGTAGAGCATCTGGAACTCGTACTCGTCCAGCTTGCGCCCGGCCTGGCGGCCCAGCTCCTGGGCGATGGAGATCAGGCGCGGGTCGTGCGAGCCGATCATCGGGTACCCGTCGCCCTCCATGAGGATGCGCATGATCCGGACGTACGCCTTGTCGATCTCGGCCTTGTCCTGGTACGCGACCTCGGCGGGCTCCTTGTAGGCGCCCTTCACGATGCGCACGCGGCTGCCGGCGGCGGCCAGGCGGCGGGCGTCGTCCTCGGTGCGGAAGAGGTAGGACTGGATGACGCAGCCGGTCTGCGGGAAGTCCTTCCGCAGCTCCTCGTGGATGGCGAACATCGAGTCGAGGGTGGTGTGGTCCTCGGCGTCGAGCGTGACGGTGGTGCCGATGGCGGCGGCGGCCTCGACGACCGGACGGACATTGGCAAGGGCCAGCTCGTGGCCGTTCTCCAGCGCCTGGCCGAACATGGAGAGCTTCACGGACATCTCGGCCTGCGGGCCGAGGCCGAGGTCCTTGAGGTGCTCGATCAGCTCCAGGTAGGCGTCGCGCGCGGCGTGCGACTGCTCGACGGTGGTGATGTCCTCACCGACGACGTCGAGCGTGACCTCCAGGCCCTTCGCGGCAGCGTCCGACACGACCGGGATCACGTCGTCGACGCTCTCGCCCGCGATGAAGCGGTCGACGACCTGCTTGGTGCCCGGCGCCGCCGACACGAAGGCGCGCATCTTGTCGCTGCGCGACGCGGCGAGGATCAGGGGAGCCAGCACGGGGCACCTCCATGGAGCATGAGTACGGATGGAACCGAACCCCCATAAAGCTCTGATAGCTGCCATAGCGGGAACGGCACGTGGAACCACCGTGAAATCTAAGGATCCCTCCGATCCTGTGCCATTGACAGCTGTCACGCATCTGTGGCCGCCACCTCAGACATCTGTATGAAGGAACGCCTGAGGTGCGTGAGAATGGTGGGGTGAAGGGCGATTACCAGGAACTGGTCGACGAGATCTCGGCGCTGCTCGGCGCCCCCGCGACGCTGGAGAACCGCGATTTCCGGCTGATCGCGTTCGGCCAGCAGGTGAGCGCCGACGAGTACGACGAGGCGGCCCTCGACCCGGTCCGCACCCGCTCGATCCTCACGCGCAGCTCGACGCCGGCGGTCCGCGCCTGGTTCGAGGGCTTCGGCATCGCCCGCGCCACGGAGCCGGTGCGCATCCCGGCGACCCCCGAGGCGGGCGTCTACCGCGGCCGCATCTGCCTGCCCGTGCGCCACCGCGGATTCGTGCTCGGCTACGTATGGCTCCTGGACGACGAGCCGGGGCCCGCCCAGGAACAGCTGGACGCGGCGATGGAGGTCGCGGGCCGGATCGGCGCACTGCTCGCGGACGAGGCACAGGCGGGCGCCGACCTGACCCGCGAGTTCCACTCGGTGCTGACCGCCGAGCGCGGCTGGCAGCGGGACATGGCGGTGGCCGCGCTGCGGACGGCGCTGGGCACGCGGGCCGACGGGCTGCACGCGGTGGTGTGCGTGGCGCCCTGGCCCTCGGCCGACCCGGACGACGCGCCGTCGGTCCGTACCCTTCCGGCGGCGGACGCGCTGTGCACCGTCCCCTGGGGTACGACGGGCCAGTGCCTGGCGCTGCTGGTGCGGCTGCGCTCGTCGGAGGTGCTGACCCCGGCGCTCACGGCGGCGGAGAAGCTGCGCTCCCGCGCGGGCGCGGGCGCGGGCCCGGTCGCGGCCGGCATCGGCGCTCCGCGCACCGATCTGGCGGAGCTGGCCACATCCTGGCACGAGGCGCGGGCCGCCGCCCGCACCGCGCTGGCCAATCCCCGGCTCGGCCCCGACGCCCAGTGGTCGGCGATCGGCCCGTACCGGCTGCTGACGGCGCTGCCCGCCGACTCGGCGCACGACCCGACGCTGACCGCGCTGCTCTCCCCCGCCCACCGCCAACTGGCGCACACCGCCGAGGTGTTCCTCGACTGCGCGGGCCAGGCGGGGCGTACGGCGGCGGCCCTCGGCATCCACCGCCAGACCCTCTACTACCGCCTGTCCCGCGTCGAGCAGCTCACCGGGCTCGACCTGGACGAGGGCGAGGACCGGCTGCTGCTGCACATGGGCCTGAAGGCGGCGCGGCTCTAGGTGGTGTCCGCTAGCGGGCCGCTTCCATCAACTGCCGCAGCCCCTCCGTGAGTTCGTCCGCGCTCGGCGAGAACTCCGGGTCGAAGGTGTACTGGGCGAAGAGGCCGATGACGAGCACCGAGAAGAACTTGCCGAGGGTGTCCACGCTCGGGTCGTCGGCCGGCGGCTCCTCCCCCATGACCATGCCGATGAAGCCGCGCCCCGCCTCCCGCTGGGCCGCGACCATCTGCGCGCGCAGGTCCGGCATCTTGTCGCCCATCGTGATCAGCTCCATGCTCAGGTGCCAGATGGAGCCGGGCTTGCCGAAGCTGTCGGTGACGCCCCCGACGACGGCCCTGATCCGCTCCAGCGAGCCCGGCGCGCCCGGCAGTTCGCCCGGCCCGCCCCACTCCTCCGCGGCCGCCTCGGCCAGTGCCACGTAGGCCTGGGCGAGCAGCGCGTCCTTCGATCCGTAGTGGTAGCCGATGGACGCCAGGTTCGTCCCCGACTCCTTGACGACGTCGCGCGCGGTCGTCCGCGCGAACCCCTTCTCCAGCAGGCAGCGCTTGGCGCCTTCGAGCAGATCCTCACGGTGTCCCATGCGAGGCACCGTACCCCGTGTCCATACGGCCGTCCTATACCCACGTCTTACACGATCGTTCTATACACCCGTACTAGACAAGCGTTTAATACGTCCGTACAGTCCTGCTCATGACGAACCCGACGAGCACCACCACAGCCCCCAACTCCCTTGCGGGGCGCAAGGAATGGACCGCCCTGGTCGTCCTGATGCTGCCGCTGCTCCTGGTCTCCATGGACGTCTCGGTGCTCTACTTCGCGATCCCCCAGATCAGCGCAGACCTGGCGCCGACCGGCACCCAGCAGCTGTGGATCTTCGACATCTACGCGTTCGTGCTCGCCGGACTGCTGATGACGATGGGCTCGCTCGGCGACCGCATCGGGCGCCGCAAGCTGCTGCTGACCGGCGCGGTGGCCTTCGGCGCGGCCTCCGTCTGCGCGGCGTACGCGAACAGCGCGGAGATGCTCATCGCGGCCCGCGCCGTGCTCGGCATCGGCGGCGCCACGCTCATGCCGTCCACGATGGCGCTGGTGCGCACCATGTTCCGCGACGCCGGGCAGCGGGCGAAGGCCATCGGCATCTGGTCCGGCGTCATGACCGGCGGCATCGCGCTCGGCTCGGTGATGAGCGGCATCCTCGTCGAGCACTTCTGGTGGGGCTCGGTGTTCCTGGTGAACCTGCCCGCGATGGTGCTCCTGCTGATCCTCGCGCCGCTGCTGCTCCCCGAGTTCAAGAACCCGAACCCCGGCCGCTTCGACCTGCTGAGCGTGCCGCTGTCGATGGCCGCGGTGCTTCCCCTCGTCTACGGGATCAAGGAGATCCCTTCCGAGGGGTTCGAGCCGTCCTACGTCGTCTCGATCGCCGTCGGCCTGGTCTTCTCGCTCCTCTTCGTCCGGCGCCAGCGCAGGACCGCGTCACCGCTGATCTCCCCCGCGCTGTTCCGGCACCGCGGGTTCGGTCCGGCCGTGCTGCTCAATCTGATCTCGGCGTTCGCGATGCTGGGCTCGGCGTACTTCACCACGCAGTACCTCCAGTCGGTCCTCGGCATGAGCGCGCTGGAGGCCGCCCTGTGGGCGCTGCTGCCCAGCGTCCTCATCGGCTGCGCGGCGCCCGTCGCCACCGTCCTCGTCCAGCGCGGTGTGCAGCGCTCCACGGTCGTGGCGATCGGGTTCCTGACCAGTGCCTGCGGGTACGGCCTGCTGGCGCTCACCGGCACCGACTCGCTGTGGACCGTGCTGGCCGGGGCCGGCGTCCTGGCCTGCGGCGCGGTCATCGTCGGCTCCCAGCTGACCGATCTGGCGCTCGGCGCGGCTCCGGTCGAGAAGGCGGGTGCGGCGTCGTCCCTGCTGGAGACGGGGCAGGAGTTCGGCGGGGCGCTCGGTATGGCGGTGCTCGGCTCGATCGGCACCGCGGTGTACCGGCACGATCTGGTGGGGGCTCCGGCCGGGGCTCGCGAGACGCTGGGCGGCGCGCTGGCCCTGGCCGACCGGTCACCGGGGCTGCTCACCGCTGCACGGGAGGCCTTCACCGATGGAATGCACGTGGCGGCGTCCGCCGGAATCGCGGTACTCCTGATCGCAGCCCTCCTGGCAACCCGCACCCTACGCAACCCGCGCCCCTGAGGCATGCGCTCCGCGCAGCCTCCCCTGATGAGATGCCGCACGAAGTGCGCATCTCAGGGGCGCGGGGAACTGCGCGAGAAGCGGCCACCGGCCCGCGCGTGACCAACTACCCAGGGGCGCGGGGAACTGCGCGACCAGCCCCCCACCGGCCCGCACCCGACGAACAACCCGGGCGCGACCAGCCACGACGGAGGCGGGCGTGCCAGGATGGGCGGGTGGCACAGACATTCGGTACGCCGTTCATCGGCCGGGAGGGCGAACTCGCCCGGCTCACCGGCGTCCTGGAGCGAGCCGCCGCAGGCGACCCCCGCGCCGTCCTGCTCGCCGGAGACGCGGGCGTGGGCAAGACCCGCGTCCTGACAGAGGCGGCAGCCCACGCCGCCGGCACCGGCACCACCGTCCTGACCGGCCACTGCGTGGACCTCGGCGACGTGGGCCTGCCCTACCTCCCGTTCACGGAGATCCTCGGCGCGGCGGCGACCGACGACCGCCTCGCCCCGGCCTTCGCGGCGCACCCCGCGGTGGACCGCCTGATCGGCTCGGCCGGAACCGCGGCGCCGGACCCCGGCTCCCGCCTCCAGCTCTTCGAGGGCGTCGCGAGCCTCCTCGCCGACCTGGCCGACCTGGCCCCGCTCCTGCTGATCCTCGAAGACCTGCACTGGGCCGACCAGTCCTCCCGCGACCTGCTCCGCTTCCTGCTCAGCCGGGGCGTCCTGCGCCTCCCGCTCTTCGCCTCGTACCGCACGGACGACCTGCACCGCCGCCACCCCCTGCGCCCGCTCCTCGCCGAACTGATCAGACTCCCCTCGGTCGACCGCCTGGAGCTGCGCCCACTGGCCGACGCCGACGTGGCCCGGCTCGTGCGCGCGCTGGGCAGCACCCCCGTCCCCGACAGCACGGTCCGCCGCATCGTCGACCGCGCCGAGGGAAACGCCTTCTACGCCGAGGAGTTGCTGGCCGCGCTCCCCGGCGACGAGGGCCTCGGCGGCCTCGGCGACGTCCTGCTCATCCGCATCGAGCAACTGTCGGAGACCACCCAGCAGGTGCTGCGCACGGCGGCCGTCGCGGGACGCCGGGTCGGCCACGACCTGCTGCGCGACGCCGTCCGGCTGCCGCAGGAGGAGCTGGAGTCGGCGCTGCGCGAGGCCGTCGGGCACCAGCTGCTGCTGCCGGACGACGACGGCACGTACTCCTTCCGCCACGCCCTCACCCGCGAGGCCGTCTACGCGGACCTGCTGCCCGGCGAACGGGTGCGGCTGCACGGCCTGTTCGCCGAACTGCTCGGCCGCCCGGGCCATCCGCCGCAGAGCGCGGCCGAGCGCGCCCACCACTCGCGCGAGAGCCACGACCTGGCCGACGCGCTGACGGCCTCCCTCGAAGCCGCCGAGCACGCCCAGCGCGTCGGCGCGCCCGCCGAGGAACTGCGCCACCTGGAGAGCGCCCTCGACCTGTGGTCCGCGGTGGACGCCCCCGCCCGCCCCGCGGACACCGACCCGGTCGCCCTCACCCTGCGCGCCTCGGCGGCCGCCGCCCACGCGGGCGACCCGCATCGCGCGGTCCAGCTCACCCGCCACGCGCTCGCCCAGGCCGGCCCGGACACCGACTCCGAACTCGCCGCCCGGGTCCGCTACACCCTCGCGGGCAACCTCATACGCATCGACCACCTGGAAGCCGCGTTCACGTACAGCAGCGAGGCGCTGGCCCTGATCCCGGCCGAGCCCCCGTCCCGTACGTGGGTGTGGGCGGCCGCGACCCACGTCCTGGCCGCCCGGAACGTGGGCCGCGACAAGGACGCCGAGCAGGTCGCCCGGCAGGCGCTCGACATCGCCGAGGAACTGCGGCTGACCGACGCCCAGGCCGACCTGATGGTCTCGCTGGTCGGCCTGTCACCCGACAACCGGCGCACCGAGCCAGGCCGGGAGCGGCTGACGCGGGCCCGCGACCTGGCCCGCGCCGCCGGGAACCTGCCGGTCGAGATGCGGGCCCTCTACAGCCTCGCCCTCGGCTGCTACGAGTCCGGGGAGCTCGACGCCTGTCTGGCCTGGCTCGGCGACGGCATCGACCGCGCCCGCCGCGCCGGGCTGCTCTCCTCCCCGTACGCCCTGGAGCTGCGCTACCTCCAGTCCCTACTGCTCTACACGCTGGGCCGCTGGGACGAGTGCGCGCGGGCGGCCGCCACCGACAGCGAACTGCTCCCGACCGCGGGCGGGTTCACCACCGCGCCCGCGCTGTACGTCGCCCTGGCGCGCGGCGACCTGGACACCGCCGTCGCAGGCGCCCGCACCTTGCTGAGCGGCCCCGCGGACTGGATGGCGACGCTCGTCGCGAGCATCGTGCTGACCGACGCGGCGGCCCTGCGCGGTGCCGCCGACGACTCCGTGCGGCAGGTGCGGGCCGCGATCGACGCGCTCACGGAGGCCTCCACCACCGAGCTGCCCGACGTCCTGGTGCGGCTCTCCGCGCTGGCCCTGTCGCCGGTCGCGGACGCGGCGGAGGCGGCCCGCCTGTCCGGCGACACGGCGGGCGCCGAGCACTGGACGCGGATCGCCGACGAACTGGCCGGGATGGCCAGGACCACGGCGGCCCGGGGCGACGACGGCACCCCGCAGGGGCCCGAGGGCCTGGCCTGGCTGGCCCGCGCCGAGGCCGAGCGGACCCGCGCCGCCACCGGCCCCGACGCACCGGCCTGGGAGCGCGCCGTGACGGCGTTCGGCTACGGCGACCCGTACGAACTGGCGCGCTGCCGAAGGAGGCTGGCCGAGGCGCTGCTCATCGCCGACCGCCGCGAGGAGGCCGCCGAGCAGGCCCACGCGGCCCTTGAGACGGCCGTGGCTCTCGGCGCCGAACCGCTGCGCGAGGACCTGGAGGCCCTGGTCCGCCGGGGCCGCCTCTCCCCCGCCCCGGCCGCCGACGACCGCATCGCCGCCCTGACCGCGCGGGAGAGCGACGTGCTGCGGCTGCTCGGCCGCGGGCTCACCAACCGGCAGATCGGCGAGGAGCTGTTCATCAGCGGCAAGACGGCGAGCGTCCACGTCTCCAACATCCTCGCCAAGCTGGGCGCCGCGAGCCGCACCGAGGCGGTCGGCATCGCCTATCGCGAGGGCCTGATCGAGCCGGCGGAGACCGGCGGGAACGGCTGAGGGCCGGGTCACCCGCGGGTGACCCGGCCCTCAATTCCGCTGTTCTCAGACCAGGTTGACCGAGCGCGCCGAGGTGGCGCCGATCTCCGAGGCCAGCTCCGTCAGCACGGACTGCGGGACGGTGTCGTCGACGGTGAGGACCGCGAGGGCCTCGCCACCGACGTCCGCACGGGAGACCTGCATGCCCGCGATGTTGATGCCGCCCTCACCGAGGACACGGCCCACGGTGCCGACGACGCCGGGACGGTCCTCGTAGCGCAGCACGACCATGTGGTCGGCGAGCGCCAGGTCCACGTCGTACTCGCCGACGGCGACGATCTTCTGGAGGTGCTTGGGGCCGGCCAGCGTGCCGGAGACCGAGACCTCCTGGCCGTCGCTGAGGGTGCCGCGCACCGTGACGACGTTGCGGTGGTCGGGCGACTCGGACGAGGTCGTCAGGCGCACCTCGACACCGCGCTCCTGCGCGAACAGCGGGGCGTTCACGTACGACACCGTCTCGTCGACGACGTCCTCGAAGACGCCCTTGAGCGCGGAGAGTTCGAGCACCTTCACGTCGTGCTGGGTGATCTCGCCGTACACCTCGACGTCGAGGCGGACCGCGACCTCACCGGCGAGCGCGGTGAAGATCCGGCCGAGGCGCTCGGCGAGCGGCAGACCCGGCTTGACGTCCTCGGCGATGACGCCGCCCTGGACGTTGACCGCGTCGGGGACGAGCTCGCCGGAGAGCGCGAGCCGCACCGACTTGGCGACCGCGACGCCCGCCTTCTCCTGCGCCTCGTCCGTGGAGGCGCCGAGGTGCGGGGTGCAGACGACCTGGTCGAACTGGAACAGCGGGGAGTCCGTGCAGGGCTCCTTCGCGTACACGTCGAGGCCGGCGCCGGCGACGCGGCCCTCCTTGAGCGCCGAGTACAGCGCCTCCTCGTCGACGATCCCGCCGCGCGCGGCGTTCACGATGCGGACGCTCGGCTTGACCTTGTGCAGCGCCTCGTCGCCGATGAGACCGAGGGTCTCGGGGGTCTTCGGCAGGTGCACGGTGATGAAGTCGGAGACCTCAAGGAGTTCGTCCAGCGAGAGGACCTTCACGCCCATCTGCGCGGCGCGCGCGGGCTGCACGTACGGGTCGTACGCGACGACCTTCATGCCGAACGCGGACATGCGCTGCGCGACGAGGGCGCCGATGCGGCCGAGGCCGACGACACCGAGGGTCTTCTCGGCGAGCTCGACGCCGGTGTACTTGCTGCGCTTCCACTCGCCGGCCTTGAGGGCCTGCGAGCCCTGCGGGATGTTGCGCGCGGTGGCGATGAGGAGGCCGCAGGCCAGCTCGGCGGCGGTCACGATGTTCGACGTCGGGGCGTTGACGACCATCACGCCGGCCTTGGTGGCGGCGGACACGTCCACGTTGTCCAGGCCGACGCCGGCTCGTGCGACGACCTTCAGCTTGTTCGCGGCGGCGATCGCCTCGGCGTCGACCTTGGTGGCCGAGCGGATCAGGATCGCGTCGACGTCGGCGATGGCGGGGAGGAGTTCCGCGCGGTCCGCTCCGTTGCAGTGCCGGATCTCGAAGTCCGGGCCCAGGGCGTCGACAGTCGCGGGCGACAGCTCTTCAGCGATGAGTACGACGGGTTTGCCGTTGGCAGCAGTGCTCACGTGAGTCCTCACAAGTCCCAATGCGGACGGCCGTCCCGACGGCCGCAAGCGGTGGAGGGGTGGGTGCATGGCCGCGTGGAAGACGCACGACGCTGTGGGCCCGACGCGAATAGTTCAGCAGTGTAGTGGCGTCAGGGAGATGGTCTTGCGCCTCCCTGGAAGGATCACCCGTCCGTGGCTGGACGGGTTGGACAACCCGGCCACGATCGTGTGGCCGCGCCATGGAGACCCCATGGAGAACGGGGCCGCGGCGTGCGCCGCGGCCCCGTCCCGAAGGCTTACGCCTCCTCGTTGTCCACCCAGCTCATGAGCTTGCGCAGCTCCTTGCCGGTGGTCTCCAGCAGGCTGCTGGCGTCCTGCTCCTTGTACTCGTTGTACTTCTTCAGGCCGCCGTGGTACTCGGCCATCCACTCGCGGGCGAAGGTGCCGTCCTGGATCTCGGCGAGGACCTTCTTCATCTCGGCCTTGGTGGCGTCCGTGATGATCCGCGGGCCGGTGACGTAGTCGCCCCACTCGGCGGTCTCGGAGATCGACCAGCGCATCTTCTCCAGGCCGCCCTCGTACATGAGGTCGACGATGAGCTTCAGCTCGTGCAGGCACTCGAAGTACGCGATCTCCGGCTGGTAGCCGGCCTCGGTCAGCGTCTCGAAGCCCGCCTTCACCAGCGCGGCCGTGCCACCGCAGAGGACGGCCTGCTCGCCGAAGAGGTCGGTCTCGGTCTCCTCGGTGAAGGTCGTCTTGATGACGCCGGCGCGGGTGCCGCCGATGCCCTTGGCGTACGACAGCGCCAGCTCGAAGCCCTTGCCGGTGGCGTCCTGCTCGACGGCCACGATGCACGGAACGCCGCGGCCCTCCTCGTACTGGCGGCGCACCAGGTGGCCCGGGCCCTTGGGCGCGACCATGCAGACGTCGACGCCCGCCGGCGGCTTGATGAAGTCGAAGCGGATGTTGAGGCCGTGGCCGAAGAACAGCGCGTCGCCGTCCTTCAGGTTGTCCTTGATGGACTCCTCGTAGACCTGGGCCTGGATCGGGTCCGGGACGAGGATCATGATGACGTCGGCCTCGGCGGCGGCCTCCGCCGGGGTGACGACGCGCAGGCCCTGCTCCTCGGCCTTCGCCTTGGACTTGGAGCCCTCGTGCAGACCGATGCGCACGTCGACACCCGAGTCGCGCAGGGAGAGCGCGTGGGCGTGGCCCTGGGAGCCGTATCCGATCACCGCGACCTTGCGGTTCTGGATGATGGACAGATCGGCGTCGTCGTCGTAGAACAGCTCGGCCACTGGGGTTCTCCTTGGTGTGCGGTGTTGCGTCCCACCGTACGGCGGGGTGCGGAAGTGAAGTTTCGGGGTCTCGGTATACGAGAGGGCGTGCGGGGTTACGCGGTGCGGTCGAGGGCGCGCAGGCTCCGGTCGGTGATGGAGCGCGAGCCGCGGCCGATCGCGATGGTGCCGGACTGGACGAGCTCCTTGATGCCGAACGGCTCCAGCATCTTGAGCATCGCCTCCAGCTTGTCGGCGGAGCCGGTGGCCTCGATGGTGACGGCCTCCGGGGAGACGTCCACCGTCTTGGCGCGGAAGAGCTGGACGATCTCGACGATCTGCGAGCGCGTCTCGTTGTCGGCGCGGACCTTGGCGAGCACCAGCTCGCGCTGGACGGCCGCGCCGGGCTCCAGCTCGACGATCTTCAGGACGTTGACCAGCTTGTTGAGCTGCTTGGTGACCTGTTCGAGCGGCAGGTCCGCGACATTCACCACGATGGTGATGCGGGAGATGTCGGGGTGCTCGGTGACGCCGACGGCGAGCGAGTCGATGTTGAAGCCGCGGCGCGAGAAGAGGGCGGTGATCCGGGCGAGGACACCGGGCTTGTTCTCGACGAGGACGGAGAGCGTGTGCTTGGTGGACATGGTGAGTTCCTTCTCCTGCGCTCTCAGTCTTCTTCGCTGTCGCCGAAGTCGGGGCGGACGTCCCGGGCGGCCATGATCTCGTCGTTGGAGGTGCCGGCGGCGACCATCGGCCACACCATGGCGTCCTCGTGGACGATGAAGTCGACGACGACCGGGCGGTCGTTGATCGAGTTCGCCTCCTCGATGCACTTGTCGAGGTCCTCGGGGCGCTCACAGCGGATGGCGTAGCAGCCCATCGCCTCGGACAGCTTGACGAAGTCCGGGATGCGGGTGCCCTTGTTGGGCGGGGTCTCGCCGTCCGGGCCCGCGTGCAGCACGGTGTTGGAGTAGCGCTGGTTGTAGAACAGCGTCTGCCACTGCCGGACCATGCCCAGGGCGCCGTTGTTGATGATGGCGACCTTGATCGGGATGTTGTTCAGGGCGCAGGTGGTCAGTTCCTGATTGGTCATCTGGAAGCAGCCGTCGCCGTCGATGGCCCAGACGGTCTGGCCCGGGGCACCGGCCTTGGCGCCCATCGCGGCGGGGACCGAGTAGCCCATGGTCCCGGCGCCGCCGGAGTTCAGCCAGGTCGCCGGCTTCTCGTACTGGATGTAGTGCGCGGCCCACATCTGGTGCTGGCCGACGCCCGCCGCGAAGATCGTGTCCGCGGGGGCGAGCTGCCCGATCCGCTCGATGACCTGCTGCGGGGAGAGCGAGCCGTCCGCGGGCTGGTCGTAGCCGAGCGGGTAGGTCTCGCGCCAGCGGTTGAGGTCCTTCCACCAGGCGCTGTAGTCGCCGGTGTGCCCCTCGCTGTGCTCCTTCTGCACGGCCTGGATCAGGTCGGCGATGACCTCGCGGGCGTCGCCCACGATCGGCACGTCGGCGGCGCGGTTCTTGCCGATCTCCGCGGGGTCGATGTCCGCGTGGACGATCTTGGCGAACGGCGCGAAGCTGTCCAGATTGCCGGTGACGCGGTCGTCGAAGCGGGCGCCGAGGGCGACGATCAGGTCGGCCTTCTGCAGCGCGGTGACGGCGGTGACCGCACCGTGCATGCCCGGCATTCCCACGTGCAGCGGGTGGCTGTCGGGGAACGAACCGAGCGCCATCAGGGTGGTGGTGACGGGCGCTCCGGTGAGCTCGGCGAGGACCTTCAGCTCGGCGGTGGCCTGCGCCTTGAGGACGCCGCCACCGACGTACAGGACGGGCCGCTTCGCACTGGTGATGAGCTTCGCGGCCTCGCGGATCTGCTTGGCGTGCGGCTTCGTCACCGGGCGGTAGCCGGGCAGGTCCTGCTGCGGCGGCCAGGTGAACGTCGTCTGCGCCTGGAGGATGTCCTTGGGGATGTCCACGAGGACGGGGCCCGGGCGGCCGGTGGAGGCGATGTGGAAGGCCTGGGCGATCGCCTGCGGGATCTCCTCGGCCTTGGTGACCAGGAAGCTGTGCTTGGTGATCGGCATGGTGATGCCGACGATGTCCGCCTCCTGGAAGGCGTCCGTGCCGATCGCCTTGGAGACGACCTGGCCGGTGATCGCGACCAGCGGGACGGAGTCCATCATCGCGTCCGCGATCGGCGTCACCAGGTTGGTGGCACCCGGCCCCGACGTGGCCATGCACACCCCGACCTTGCCGGTGGCCTGCGCGTATCCGGTGGCCGCGTGGCCCGCGCCCTGCTCGTGGCGGACGAGCACGTGACGGACCCGGGCGGAGTCCATCATCGGGTCGTACGCGGGAAGGATCGTGCCGCCGGGGATGCCGAATACGGTGTCGACCCCGACCTCCTCAAGCGAGCGGATGAGGGACTTCGCACCCGTGACGTGCTCGACGGGGGCGGACTGCTGTCCTCCGGAACGGGGCCGCGGCTGCGGATGGTGGGCCCCGGTGGCCTGCTCGGTCATCGGCATTCTCTTCTCGATGCTGAGGGTTTTTGCGAGGTTTGTGCAGGGTGTTGCGGTCTGTCTGGCACGTGCGTCCTGTCCCGGTGCAACAAAAAACCCCTCGTGCCGTGAGGCAAGCGAGGGGAGCGCGCCGGGTGCGGTCGCTGGGATTCCGATGTCCGAACCGGTGGTCCCAGCTTCAGCCGACGCGCTTTCCAAGTACGAGAATTCGGGTGCGCATGGCACTGACCCTCCCCCCGGCGCCCATTCACTGTCAAGTGGGTGGGACGGGAGTCTCATTATGTGAGCGCGGAGGCGGTCCGCCCACGAAGACCGGCTCGATCGGCCCCAGCGGAACCGGGTACTCCCCCGAGACCAGCGCACGGCGCAGCCGGTACTCGTCGAGCGGCCCGGAGAACGCCATGCCCTGCCCGTGCGTGCACCCCATCGACCGCAGCGCCACGACCTGTTCGGGCAGGTCGACGCCGTCGGCCACGGAGGTGAGCCCGAGGTCGCCGGCGATCCGGAGCAGCCCGCTGGTGATCTTGTGGAGCCGGGCCGACTCGACGACGCCCTCGACGAGCGACCTGTCCAGTTTCAGTACGTCGACGGGGAGTCGGCGCAGCGCCGTGATGGCCGCATAGCCGCTGCCGAATCCGTCCAGCGCGATCCGGACACCGAGCCTGCGCAGCGCGGTGAGGCGCCGCTCCAGCTCGTCGAGCGGCACCCTGGGGTCGCTGTCGGCGAGCTCGATGATGAGCGCGCCGGAGGGCAGCCCGTGCCGGGTCAGCAGCGCCTCGATGGAGCCGAGCGGCATGGAGCGGTCGAGCAGTCGACGCGCGGTGATCCGCACGGCCACCGGGACGGCGTGGCCGGTGTGCCCGCGCTCGGCGGCCTGCTCGACGGCCTCCTCCAGCATCCAGCGCCCCAGTTCGGCGGTGCGGTCGCCGTCGTCGGCCACCCGCAGGAACTCGGCCGGGGTGAACAGGATGCCCTGCGCGGAGCGCCAGCGGGCCTGCGCGGCGACCGCCGTGATCCGGCCGTCGTCGAGCGACACGACCGGCTGGTGCAGCAGCGCGAACTCGCCGTCGTGCAGCGCCGTGCGCAGCCTGGTCGCCAGCTCGGCCTTGCGCACGACGTCGGCCTGCATCTGCGGCGCGTACAGCTCCACCCGCCCCTTGCCGGCCGCCTTGGCGCGGTACATGGCCAGGTCGGCGTTGCGCAGGAGTTCACCCGCGGTGATCTCGGGCTCGGCGAACGAGACGCCGATGGAGGCGGCGACGCGCACATCGTCGTGCCCGTCGATCGAGTAGGGCTGGGAGAGCCTGATTCTCAGCCGGTCGGCCAGTTCGTAGATGTGCTGCTCCCTGGCGGTGTGGTCGCGGCTTCCGTCGCCGACGATCAGTGCCGCGAACTCGTCACCGCCGAGGCGAGCCGCGGTGTCTGAGGCACGTACGGAGTCGGCCAGCCTTCTTGCCGCCTGCACGAGCAGCTCGTCGCCCGCCTGGTGGCCGATCGTGTCGTTGACCTGTTTGAAGCCGTCGAGGTCGATGAAGAGCACGGCGGTGCCGCGGTCCGTGGCCCGCCGCCCGGTGAGGGCCTGGCTGACCCGCTTGGTGAACAGGGCGCGGTTGGGCAGGTCGGTGAGCGGGTCGTGCTCGGCGTTGTGCTGCAACTGCGCCTGGAGGCGGACCCTTTCGGTCACGTCCCGGCTGTTGAGGATGAGGCCGCCGTGGTGGCGGTTGATCGTGGACTCCACGTTCAGCCAGGAGCCGGTGCCGGAGCGGAAGCGGCACTCGATCCGGGTGGTGGGCTCCTCGACCTGGCTCGCGGCGAGGAACCGGCGCACCTCGTGCACCACCCGCCCCAGGTCCTCGGGGTGGATGATCGAGGCCAGCTCGGAACCGACGAGCTCTTCCGCGTCCCGGCCGTAGACGCCGGCGGCGGCCGGGCTGACGTATCTCAGTACCCCGTTCGGCGCGGCGATCATGATGACGTCGCTGGAGCCCTGCACCAGGGAGCGGAAGTGGTTCTCCTTCTGGGCCAGTTCCTGCGTGAGCGTGATGTTGTCCAGCAGCATGATGCCCTGGCGCACCACGAGGGCCAGGACGACGGTGCAGGCGGTGAAGAGCACGATCCGGTCGACGCTGTGCCCGTTCAGCACGTTGTAGAGGATGCCCAGGGTGCAGACGGCGGCGGCCAGATACGGCGTGAGCGCCGCCAGCGAGCCCGAGATGGGCCGGGTGTGACTCACCTGGTAGCGCCGTCCCGCGCTCGCGGGGTGCTCCTCGCGGGCCGTCCTGCCCGCGCCGCCCACCCAGGGCGCGTACGCCATCAGCAGCGAGCCGGCGAACCAGCCCGCGTCGAGGATCTCCCCCGAGCGGTATGTGGCGTGCAGCAGCGGCGAGGTGAACAGGGCGTCGCACATCACGGTGAGGGCGAGCGCGCCGATCGCCGTGTTCACCGCCGTGCGGTTGCCGGGCGAGCGCCGGAAGTGCAGGGCGAGGACCATGCTGACGAGCGCGATGTCGAGCAGCGGATAGGCGAGCGAGAGGGCCGTCCTGCTGACGCTCTGGCCCTCGAACTCGGCGGTGTGCGCGAGGGCGAGGCTCCAGGAGAGCGTGATCAGGGAGCCGGCGATCAGCCACGCGTCGAGCCCGAGGCAGATCCAGCCGGCCTTCGTCATGGGCCGCTTGGCGAGAACCAGCAGACCGATGATGGCGGGCGGCGCGAAGCAGAGGAAGAACAGGTCGGCGAGGCTGGGGCTCGGCACGGGCTCGTGGAGGACGAACTCGTACCAGCCCCACACCCCGTTGCCGAGCGAGGCCATCAGGGAGGAGAAGGCGAACAGCAGCCAGGCGGATCGAAAACGGCTGCGCCGGCTGCGGGCGTACAGGAAGTTCGACACGGCCGCGGTGCCGGCGGCGACGCTCAGCCCGAAGTCGCCCATGAACAGGGCGATCCGGTCGGAGCCCCAGCCGAGCGCGGAGCCGACGGCGTATCCCGCGCAGACCAGGACGAGCAGCAGCTGCGAGCCCGCGCCCATCCGGTGCTCGGGTGACCGGGCGGGCATCGGCCCCCCGGTGCGCAGCGGAGTGCCGAGCGCCGCGGCCGACGCCGCCTTGGCGGTCACCGGCCCGCCCCGGTCCGCCGGGCTGCCCCCACGTCTGTCTTGCCCTGCCCGGTCTGCGGATGCTTTCTGCGGCCGCCGCGCGGTCCGCTCCGGTACGTGTGTCCCCTGCGGCAGCCGGTACTTCGCCCGTGCACGGGCGAACGTGAGGACCGGCGGACCAGCCGTCGGTCCCGCCGCGTCGGATTGTGTGCCCATAGGCCGTGCATCGCCCGTCGCCCCCCTCGCAGTCCGTCACAAGTCCCCGGCGCCGCATGGTGCCGAGCGGCGCTGCCCCAGTCGGGACGATACACCAGTCTCGTCACTCAGGGACATAGTTCCTCTACTCTCCGTGACGACCAGCGGCGATGGCGGCACGGGGTGCATCCGGGCGGGCGCGGAGCGTCAGCACCCGGGGGCGGGCGGTCGCACGGAAGGGATCCGTGGGGCCGCGGGGACGCCGGTGACGGCTGTCAGCCGACGGTGAGCACGAGGTTGTCGAGGGGCTTTCCCTCCGCGAACCGGGTCAGCTGGGCGGCGAGCAGTCTCTTGGCGCGGGGCAGGAAGGCGGACGTGGGTCCGCCGACGTGCGGCGAGATGAGCACTCCCGGAGCCTGCCACAACGGATGGTCCCGGGGCAGCGGTTCGGGGTCGGTGACGTCCAGGGCGGCGAGGATCCGGCCGTTCTCGACCTCCGCGAGCAGCGCCTTGGTGTCGACGACGGGACCGCGCCCGACGTTCACCAGGAGCGCGCCGTCCTTGAGCCGGGCCAGGAAGTCCGCGCCCACGAGGCCGCGGGTGTCCTCGGTGAGCGGGGTGACGACGATGACAACGTCGGCCTCGGGCAGCAGGCCGGGCAGGTCGGTCAGCGCGTGCACCGGGCCGCGCTCCGTGGTGCGGGCGGAGCGTGCGACGCGCACGACCCGCGCGACCTCGAAGGGGACGAGCCGGTCCTCGACGGCGCTGCCGATGGCGCCGTATCCGAGGATCAGCACGGTCTTGTCGGCGAGCGCCGGGCGGAATCCGGAGAGCCACTCGCCGCGCTCCTGGCCGCGCACGAAGTCGGGGATGCCGCGCAGGGAGGCGAGGGTGAGGGTGAGCGCGAGTTCGGCGGTGCTGGCGTCGTGCACACCGCGCGCGTTGCACAACTGCACACCGGGGCGCAGGTACTTGAGCCCGCCCTGTACGTGGTCCACGCCCGCCGTGAGGGTCTGGACCGTGTGGACGGCGCTCATCCGCGGCAGCGGGCGTACGGAGACCTCGGCGCCCTTCGCGTAGGGAACGACGTAGAAGGCGCACTCCGCCGGGTCCGCCGGGAACTCGGAGTCACCGTCCCAGAAGCGGTAGTTGAGCCCTTCGGGGAGCCCGGGGACCTCGTCGGCGGGGAAGGGGAGCCATACATCACCAGTCATGGTCAGGAGGCTATGTCAGAGCGTCTCGGGCGCAGAGGTTAGGTTGGGGGCCTCAGCGAGGGAGGGTCACGGGCACGTGGAGCCAGCAGGTGCGCGCCGGGCGATCGGCGCCGCGGCGCTCGAGGTGGGGGCGGTCGGACTCGGCTGCATGCCGATGAACTGGGCGTACACCGGCTCGCGGCGGCGCGGGGAGGAGTCCCTGCGGGCGGTGCACACGGCGTTGGACCGGGGGTGCTCGCTGCTCGACACGGCGGACATGTACGGGCCGTTCACCAATGAGCTGCTGCTCGGCCGGGTCCTGAAGGAGCGGCGCGCGGACGCGTTCGTGTCGACCAAGGTGGGGCTGCTCGTCGGCGAGCAGCACATCGTCGCCAACGGCCGCCCGGGGTATGTGCGGCGGGCCTGCGACGCGTCGCTGCGCCGCCTCCAGACGGACCGCATCGACCTGTATCAGCTGCATCGCGCCGACCCCGAGGTACCCGTCGAGGAGACCTGGGGTGCGATGGCGGAGCTGGTGCGCGCCGGGAAGGTGCGCGCGCTCGGGCTGTGCGCGGTGGGGGCCCGGGCCTCCCGCCGCGGCGGGAGGGACGGGCTGCATGCCGGAACGATTCGGCAGCTGGAGCGGATCCAGCAGGTCTTCCCGGTGAGCGCGGTGATGGCCGAGCTGTCCGTGTGGTCGCCGGAGGCGCTCGCGGCGCTGCTGCCGTGGTGCTCGGCGCGCGGTGTGGGCTTCCTGGCGGCGATGCCGCTGGGCAACGGCTTCCTGAGCGGGACGCTCACCCCGGGCGAGGGCTTCGAGCCCGACGACGTACGGGCCCGGCACCCGCGCTTCACCGCCGAGATGATGGCCGCGAACCAGCCCGTCGTGGCGGGGCTGCGCCGGATCGCGGCGCGGCACGGCGCGGACGTGACACCGGCGCAGGTGGCGCTGGCCTGGGTGCTGTCGCGCGGCCGCACCGTGATCCCCGTACCGGGCACGAAGCACGAGCGCTGGGCGGCCGAGAACGCGGCGGCGGCGCACCTGACGCTGACGGACGCCGATCTGGCGGAGATCGCGGGGCTGCCCCCGGCGCGGGGCTCCTGGGACTGACCCCTACGGATTGTCTGCGCGGAGATCGGGAACCCGGGCGGGGCGAGCGGAGTATGAACAGGAGAACCGCGCACATCCCGCGCTTCCTGTGTCGAAGGGACCCGACCGTGCCACGTACAGCTGTCCGGCCCGCACTCGCCCTGGCCGCCTGCGCCGCGCTGCTGCTCACCGCGGGCTGCTCGTCCGGGGACGACGGAGGCGCGGGCGAGAAGAGAACGCCGTCCGGCCGGTCCGGCGCGGACACGCCCAGTGCCTCCGGATCCTCGGGCACCGTGCCCGCGGCGAAGGGCTCGGTCCGGGTGGTGCGCACGGTCACCGAGAACTTGAAGTCGCCGTGGGGGCTCGCCCCGCTGCCCGAGGGCGGACTGCTCGTCTCGTCCCGCGACGAGGGGACGATCACCCGGGTGGACACGGACACCGGGAAGAAGACGGAGCTGGGCTCGGTGCCCGGGGTGGCCCCGGCCGGTGAGGGCGGCCTCCTCGGCCTCGCCCTCTCCCCCGACTACGCGTCGGACCACATGGTCTACGCGTACTTCACGACCGCGTCGGACAACCGCGTCGCACGCATGATCTACGACGACAAGAAGCCCGCGGGCGAGCAGCTGGGCGCGCCGGACACGGTGTTCAAGGGCATCCCCAAGGGCACCAACCACAACGGCGGCCGGATCGCGTTCGGCCCCGACGATCTGCTGTACGTCGGCACCGGCGAGACGTACCACACCGAGCTGGCGCAGGACCGGAAGTCCACGGGCGGCAAGATCCTGCGGCTCACCCCGGACGGAGAGCCCGCGCCCGGCAATCCCTTCGGCGACTCCCCCGTCTACTCGTACGGGCACCGCAATGTGCAGGGCCTCGCCTGGGACACGGACAAGCGGCTGTGGGCCTCGGAGTTCGGCCAGGACACCTGGGACGAGCTGAACAACATCGTGGCCGGTGACGACTACGGCTGGCCGGACGCCGAGGGCAAGAGCGACGACTCCCAGTACCACGACCCGATCGCCCAGTGGCACACCTCGGAGGCGTCGCCCAGCGGCATCGCGTACGCGAAGGGGTCGATCTGGATGGCGGGCCTGCGGGGCGAGCGGCTGTGGCGGGTTCCCCTGGACGGCACGAAGGCGGCGCACGATCCGCAGGCGTTCCTCAAGGGGAAGTACGGGCGGCTGCGCACGGTGGTCGCGGCCGGCGGCGACAAGCTGTGGCTGGTGACGAGCGAGACCGACAGCCGGGGCACGCCCGGCAAGGGCGACGACCGGATCCTGGAGCTGGAGGTCAGCTGACCTCGTCGTCGGCGGTCTCGTCATCGGGCTCCGGACGAGGCCGACGCACGACGACCTTGCCCGAGGTGAGGTCTATCGGGCCGCGGCCCGGGTCGCCGTCGTCGAGATCGACGCGGGTCAGCTCCAGGCGCTTGCGCTCGTCGTTCGTGTGCTTGCGTCCGGGCGAGAACAGCTCCTCGAACATGTTGAACACGGTGTGCCTCCCCTGGCTCGTCCGGCCGGGCTCCGCCGTCCAGCGTACGACTCAGCTCCGGACGGCCGGGAAGAGCCGCAGGCGGTGGGCGAGCGCGGCGGCCTCGCCGCGGCCCGCCACGCCCAGCTTGGCCAGGATGTTGGAGACGTGGACGCTGGCGGTCTTCGGCGAGATGAACAGTTCCTCGGCGATCTGGCGGTTGCTGCGGCCCGCGGTGACCAGGCGCAGCACGTCGCGCTCGCGGCTGGTCAGGCCCAGCTCCTCGGCGGGGTCGGCGGGGACGTCCCGGCGCGGCGCGTCACGGGTGAGACCGATCCGGGCGCGCTGGGCGAGCAGCGCGACGGACTCGGCGAGCGGTCGGGCACCGAGGTGGCTCGCGACGGCGGCGGCGAGGCGGAGCAGTTCGGTGGCGCGGTCGCGGTCGTCGTCCTCGGCGCGGGCCAGCAGGGACTCGGCGAGCCGGTGCCGGGCGCGGGCGAGGTCGTAGGGGCGGTCGAGGGGTTCGAGCACGGTGACGGTGGCGGACCAGTCGTCGGGGGTGTCGCGGCCCTCGGCGCGCAGCAGCTCGGTACGGACCCACTGGTCGTGGGCGAGCCAGACCGGGACGGGCGTGGCCTGCCGCTTGGCGGCGGCCCTGATCCGGGCGACGGCCTCGGCGCGTCCGGCGTCGGCGGCCGGCAGCCCCCGGGCGTCGGCCTCGGCCTCGGCGGCGGTGCGCAGCATCGGCCACAGATAGCGGTGGCTGCCGGGCGGCAGCCCGGCGTCGACGATCCTGGCCAGTTCGGTACGGGCGTCGAGCAGGCGGCCCTGGGCGGCGGCGAGCTCGATGGCGCGATGGGCGATCGGCAGGTCGTACTGCGGCTGGGGATCGTGGGTGCCGATGTAGCGCCGTGCGGCGGCGAGCTGCCGGTCCGCCTCCTGGAAGGCGCCGCGCCCGACGGCGACGGCGGCCAGCTGGGTCAGGGACGTGGCGCGCGGCTTGTCGCTCAGGCAGAAGCCGCGGGCCCACTCGGCCGCGTCGACGGCATCGTCCCAGCGGCCCAGGGAGACCAGGGACTCGGACTTGTTGGAGACGATCCAGCCCTTGGTGTCGGTGAGGCCGTGGCGGTGGTAGAAGGCGATGCCCTCCTCGCAGATGCGCACGGACTCGGCGGAGCGGCCCGCGCTCTCCAGGGCGGAGGGCAGGTTGACGTTCACGTTGTTGGTCCGGGCCATCAGGCCCAGCTCCATGGAGCGCTCGCGCACCTCGTACAGCTCGGTGAAGCCCTGCTCGACGGAGCCCGCGTCCACCAGGAGGCCGCCGCGCACCAGCCGGGCGTGCAGCTCGACCTCCTGGTCGCCGACCATGCGGGCGTACTCCACGGCACGCTCGGCGGCGGCCAGGGTCTCGGCGCCCGGGCGGTGCAGCATGCCCCAGGCGGCGGCGTGCGCGAGGACCTCGGCGTGCACGGCGGACGGAGGCAGGCCGCGGACCAGCTCCTGCGCCTTGGCGATCTCGTCCCAGCCGTTGCCGCGCGCGATGTGGGAGATGATCCGCGAGCGCTGGAGCCAGAACCAGGCGGCGAGCAGCGGGTCGCCCGCGCCGTCGGCCTCGGCGTCCTCCAGGATGCGGATCGCGCGCTTGCCGATCTTCAGGGCGCGCTCCCGCTCGCCGCACAGCCGGCCCGCGTCGGCCGCCTCGGCCATGAGGTCGAGGAAGTCGAGCCGGGTCTCGGCGGGGTCGCAGCCGCAGGAGCGGTAGGCCGAGGAGTAGTCGCCCATGTGGAGCGCGGCGCGGATCTCCTCCGGTGTCCTGTCCCACAGCTCCATCGCCCGCTCCAGGAGCCGCAGTTGCTCGGAGTAGGCGTGCCGGTGGCGGGCCTCCACGGAGGCGTCGAGGACGGCGGGCAGCGCCTTGGCCGCGTCGTGGGCGTGGTACCAGTAGCTGGCCCGGCGCATGACGCGGGAGTCGGCGGGGACCAGCGTCGGGTCGGCCTCCAGGGCTTCGGCGTAGCGGCGGTTGATGCGGGAGCGCTCGCCGGGCAGCAGGTCGTCGCTGACCGCCTCGCGGACCAGGGAGTGGCGGAAGCGGTAGCCGTCGCCCTCGGTGGTGGCGAGCAGGATGTTGGCGCCGACGGCGGCGCGCAGCGCCTCGATGAGTTCGTCGGCGCCGAGCCCGGCGACGGCTTCGAGCAGCGGGTACTCGACGGTGGAGCCGCCCTCGGCGCAGATCCGGGCGATGCGCTGGGCGGACTCGGAGAGTGATTCGACGCGGACGAGCAGGACGTCGCGCAGGGAGTCGGTGAGGCCGGTGGCGCAGCCCTCGGCGGCGGAGACGGCCAGTTCCTCGACGAAGAAGGCGTTGCCGTCGGAGCGGCGGAAGATGTCGTCGACGACCGAGCGCTCGGGTTCGGCGGCGATGATCCCGGCGACCTGGCGGGACACCTCGTCGCGGGTGAGGCGGCCCAGCTCGATGCGGGTGACGGTGCGCAGCCGGTCGAGCTCGGCGAGCAGGGGGCGCAGCGGGTGGCGGCGGTGCACGTCGTCGGCGCGGTAGGTGGCGACGACGGCGAGGCGGCCGCTGCGCAGGGTGCGGAAGAGGTACGCCAGCAGATGGCGGGTGGAGGCGTCCGCCCAGTGCAGGTCCTCCAGGACGACCACGACGGTGCGCTCGGCGGCGACCTGTTCGAGGAGGCGGGCGGTCAGTTCGAAGAGCAGGGCGGTGGCGCTCTCGTCGCCGCGGCCGTCGCGGCCCCGGGCCAGGCCGTCGCCCAGTTCCGGCAGGATGCGCGCGAGTTCGTCCTCGCGTCCGGCGGCGGCCCGGTCCAGCTCGTCGGGCAGGGCGCGGCGCAGGGCGCGCAGGGCGGTGGAGAAGGGGGCGAACGGCAGGCCGTCGGCGCCGATCTCGACGCAGCCGCCGGTGACGACGACGGCGCCGCGCGCGCAGGCGTTCGCGGCGAACTCCTCGACGAGCCGGGTCTTGCCGACACCGGCCTCCCCGCCGAGCAGCAGGGCCTGCGGCTCGCCTGCGGCGGCGCGGCCGAGGGCGGTGTTCAATATGCCGAGTTCGTCGGCGCGGCCGACGAACACCGGGCTGACGGACCTGGTCTCCACGTCGCTGAGCATCGCACACGCGTCTGACAGCCCGGCACTGTTTTCTGCCGGGAGCGTGGAGAAGGGGAGGACGGCAGCCGTGCCGTCCTCCCCTTCCGTCCGGCCCCCTCTGGCTCCGGGCCGGGACACCGTGTTCACGCCGTACGGGCGAAGCGCGAGCGACGCGGACCGCCGGTACTCACCGGCCCCTCGGCGTCCTTGGTGGTGGAACTCCGCTCCGCCTTGCGGGTCTTGCGGTCCGCGAGGGCGGCCCGCGCCCGGCGGTGCTCGTCGGCCTGCCGGATGAGTTCGGCGGAGCGGACCTGGTGCATCTCGTACTCGAACATCTCGTCTCCCTGGTGACGATCGCCGTTGCTCTCGCGGTGTCTTCCGCGATGCCTCAACTCTCGTTTCCCAGGGGGGTGCAGCACATCGGGAGAGTGCCGCATCCGGCGGGCCCCGGGGTGCCTTAGGCGGCTCCCCGGGATCCTTAGGACCCTCGTAAGGACCTTAGGACCTCAGTACCTCAGGACCTCGGATCGTGGCTCAGCTGGTCTTGGGCAGCCCGAGCAGGAGGTCGGAGTACTTGGCGACGGCGAGCAGCAGCCCCAGGACGCCGAGCGAGACACCGGCCCACGCCACGGACTTGATCCAGATCGCCTGCGGCCGGCCGGGCACCCCGAAAGCGGGCCGGACCAGCACGAACGCGCCGACGATCAGCGCGATCAGGGAGAAGACACCGCCGACCAGGGCGGCGGCGTGCCAGGAGTCGCCGTAGACCTCGGAGACCTGGGTGGCGACGCTGGCGGACTGCGAGGTGTTGAGCTGCCCGATGAGGGACTCACGGGCCGAGGCGACGGTGCCGAGCCAGCTGCCGCTCATCGCGACGACGCCGAGGGCGACGGAGACGATGGCGGCCGCGCCCTGGCCGACCCCGGAGGGACGGTCCGCCTCGGCGTTGTCCTTGGCCAGCTGGGCGAGTTCGGCCTCGGCGGCCGCCTCCGCGGCGGCATCGTCGTCCTCTGTGGCCCCGGCCTCGGGAGCGGTGGTCTCCACGGCCTCCGGCTCGGTGGCGGTCTCCTGGGAGAGGGCGTCCTCCTCCCGGATCTCTGCGTCGCGCTGCGCGTCAGTCTTCGTAGTCATGCTGCGCACCGTACGGACGCTGTCTGAGAAGTGTCTTAACGATCCTTGTGCGCGTCGCGTGCGCTGCGCCACTCCGGGGCGAGGAGCGACCAGATCTCCAGGTCATGGCGCTTTCCGCGCCATTCATGTGCCTCGCGCCGCACGCCGTCCTTGCGGAAACCGAGCCGCTCGGCCACCTTCAGGCTCGCGACATTCCCGGACGCGGCCACCCATTCCACCCGGTGGATGCCGCGCTCCTCGACGACCCAGTCGAGCAGCACGCGCATCGCCCGCGTGATCAGGCCGCGCCCGGTCGCCGCAGGCTCCAGCCAGCAGCCCACCTCGGCATTGCCCGCCGCGGCGTCGAAGTTGAGCGTGAGCACCCCGCCGACCAGCCGCCCGTCCAGCCAGATGCCGTGGTACGAGCCCGTGTCCGCGGCCCGCATGTCGGTGTAGCGCTGGAGGGTGCTCCGCGCCGAGTCCACGTCCGTGGCCCGCGAGCCGAACGGGATGTACTGCCCGATGAACTCGCGCCCGCGGTCCAGGTTCGCCAGGAACTCCTCGGCGTGCCAGGTCTCCAGGGGCCGCAGTTCGGCGCCCTCGTCACCGAGCGGGATCGCGTACATCGGGCTCCTTCACCTGTCGCTGTCCGGGCAGGGTCACCTTCTCATGGGCCGCGCGGCACTCCGGCGGCTCGATGCTGATGCGGGGCAGGATCCTGCCGAGCCACCGGGGCAGCCACCAGTTCGCACCGCCCAGCAGGTGCATCAGGGCGGGCACGAGCAGCGTGCGCAGGATGAAGGCGTCCACGGCGACGGCCACCGCGAGCGCGATGCCGAACATCGCGATGACCCGGTCGCCGCTGAGCACGAAGGCCAGGAAGACCGAGATCATGATCACCGCGGCCGAGTTGATCACGCGGCTGGTCTCGGCGAGGCCGACCCGGACGGCCCGCCGGTTGTCGCCGGTCTCCAGCCATTCCTCGTACATCCGGCTGACCAGGAAGACCTGGTAGTCCATGGAGAGCCCGAAGAGGACCGACACCATGATCACGGGCAGGAAGGGCTCGATGGGCCCGGCCGCGCCGAGCCCGAGCAGCTCGCTCCCCCAGCCCCACTGGAAGATCGCGACGACGACGCCGAAGGCGGAGCAGACGGCGGCGATGTTCATGGCCGCCGCCTTCAGCGGGATACCGATGGACCGGAAGGCGAGCAGCAGCAGGACGCAGCCGAGGCCGACCACGGCGCCGACGAACAGCGGCAGCTTGCCGACGATGACCTCGGCGAAGTCGTCGTAGCTGGCGGTGACTCCACCGATCTGGACGTCGAGCCCGGACTGCGGCACGACGTCCGTGCGCAGGTCGTCGACGAGGTCGCTGGTCGCCTGTGACTGGGGGGCGGAGGCGGGCACGACGGTGAGGTACGCGGCCGAGTCGTCGCCGTTGTACGTGATCGGGGAGACGGCCGCGACGTTGTCGGTGGTCCGCAGCTCGCCGGCCAGCGCCTGGATTGCGGCCTTGTCCCGGGCGCCGTCGACCTCGGTGACGAGGGTGAGCGGGCCGTTGACCCCGGGCCCGAACCCGTCGGCCAGCAGGTCGTAGGCCTGCCGGGTCGTCGCGGACTTCGGGTTGTTCCCCTGGTCGGAGGTGCCGAGGTGGAGGGAGAGGGTGGGCAGCGCGAGGACCGTGATCACGGCGAGCGCGATCCCGCCGAGCAGCTTGGGGTGGCGCTCGACGAACGCGGCCCAGCGCGCGGCGAGCCCCGTCGGCAGCTCCGGCTCGGGCCCGTGCTCGGTGAGGCGGCGCCGCTCGCGCCGGGACAGGGCGCGCGTCCCGATGAACGAGAGCAGCGCGGGCAGCAGGGTCACCGAGGCGGCGACGGTGAGCAGCACGGTGACGGAGGCGGCGATGGCGACGCCGTTGAGGAAGCTCAGGTTCAGCAGGAGCATGCCGAGCAGGGCGACGCAGACGGTCGCGCCCGCGAAGACGACGGCGCGTCCGGTGGTGGCCACGGCCCGTTCGGCGGCGACGGCCACCGGCAGCCCGCGCTTGAGGCCCTTTCTGTGCCGGGTCACGATGAACAGCGCGTAGTCGATCCCGACGCCGAGCCCGACCAGCATGCCGAGCATCGGGGCGAAGTCGGCCACGGTCATGGCGTGCCCGAGGAGCACGATCCCGGCGTACGCGGTGCCCACGCTGACCAGGGCGGTCGCGATGGGCAGCGCGGCGGCGGCGAGGGAGCCGAAGGCGAGGAAGAGGACGACGGCGGCGACCACGACGCCGATCACCTCGGACAGGTGCGCCGAGGTCGACTCGGTGAGGGCGACGGCGCTGCCGCCGAGCTCCACCTCCAGTCCGTCGGGCCCGTGGGTCTCGGCGTCCTTCGCGGCGTCGACGACGGCCCGCGCCTGGGCGACCGGGATGTTGTCGGCCTGCTCGTCGAAGGTGACGGTCGCGTACGCGGTGTGCCCGTCGGCGCTGATCAGGTCGGCGCCCCGGCTGTCGTACGGCGAGACGACGGAGGCGACGCCGGGCAGCCCGGCGATCTCGTCGAGGGTGTTGCTCATCGTCTTCTCGACGTCGGCGGCCCGGACCGTGGAGTTCTCGATGTGCCAGACCACGGTGTCGCTGTCGCCGCCGAGCCCGGAGAAGTTCGCGTCGAGGAGCTGGGTGGCACGGCCGGATTCGGTGCCCGGCGCCTCGTAGTCGTTGGAGTACGCGGACCCGGCGACCGCGGCGGCCACACTGGTGCCGCCGAGCGCGAGGAGCCACAGCAGGAGGACGACGAGCCGGTGCCGGACGCACCAGCGGGCGAGAGTAGCCACAGGCGTGCTCCCAGGTGGTTCATGGATCTTTGCCAGGGAGCAGCCGCGCAAAAGGGACGAGCCCGCAAAGAACACGTGAGCAGTGGCCAGTCACTCTTACAGGCAAACGTGATCGTTTGTCGCTTTCGTGTCCTTACTCACAAGGGTGTCCCGCGGCCTCACAGCTCCTTCTCAGCCGAGGAGTTGGAGCCCCGCCCACAGCGCCGTGGTGGACAGCAGGAGGGTCGCGGGGACGGTGAGCAGCCCGAGCCGGGTGAAGTCGCCCAGTTCGGGCTCGGTGCCGTGGGCGTGCACGATGCGCCGCCACAGCAGGGTGGCGAGCGAGCCGACGTACGTGAGGTTGGGGCCGACGTTGACGCCGATGAGCGCGGCGAGGACCGGGCCCGGGCCCGCGGGCGCGACGGCCGGGAGCAGGGCGAGGGTCGCGGGCAGGTTGTTGATCAGGTTCGCGAGGAGCGCCGCGATCGCGGTGACGGCGAGCAGCGCGGGCAGCGAGGAGCCGCCGGGCAGGACGTGGCCGATGACGTCACCGAGCCCGTTGTCGACGACCGCCTTGACGATGACGCCGAGGGCGAGGACGAAGACGCAGAACGGCAGGTTCGCCGACTTCAGCAGCTCGCCCGGGGTGGAGTCCCGGCGGGCGAGAGCACGCACGCCGAGCACGACGGCACCGGCGAGGGCGGCCCACACCGGCTCGATCCCGGCGAAGGAGGTGACGGCGAACCCGGCGAGGGTCAGCGCGAGCACGGTCAGCGTGAACACGGGGACGCCGGCCGGCTCCGCCTCGTCCGGGGCGTGCGCCGGAGCGGCCAGGTCGTCGGCGAAGTACCGGCGGAAGACGAGGTACTCGATGCCGATGGCGACCAGCCAGGGCAGCGCCATGAGCCCGGCGAAGCGGGTGAAGGTGAGGCCGCTCGCGGTGAGGGCCAGCAGGTTGGTGAGGTTGGAGACCGGCAGCAGGAGCGACGCGGAGTTGGCCAGATGGGCGCTCGCGTAGACGTGCGGGCGCGGACGGGCGCCGATCCGGGCGGCGGTGGCGAAGACGACCGGGGTGAGCAGGACGACGGTGGCGTCCAGGCTCAGTACGGCGGTGATGGCGGCGGCGACCGCGAAGACCCCGCCGAGCATCCGGGTCGGGCTGCCCTGGCAGGCGCGGGCCACGGCGTCACCGGCGGCCTTGAACAGGCCCTCGTCGGCGCAGAGCTGTGCGAGGAGAAGGATCGCGGCGAGGAAGCCGACGACGGGGAGCAGGTCCTTGGTCTCGGACCAGGCGTGCTCCGGAGTGACCGTGCCGGCGGCGATCGCGAGGGCCGCCGCGGGCACGGCGACGACGGCCTCGGGCCAGTTGCGGGGACGCATGACCGCGAAGGCGAGCGTGGCCAGCAGGAGAATGATGGCCAGGATCTCGGCCGACGTCGTGCTCAGAGTGCTGCTCCGTTCCACGGGGCTCCGCCCCGGACCCCGCTCCTCAAACGCCGGAGGGGCTGGATATATCCAGCCCCTCCGCAAAAAAGTGAACTCAGCCTTCGCTGACGCCCAGCTTCTCCAGGATCAGTTCCTTGACGCGGGCCGCGTCGGCCTGACCCCGGGTCGCCTTCATGACGGCGCCCACGAGGGCTCCGGCGGCGGCGACCTTGCCGGACTGGATCTTGGCGACGATGCCGGCGTTGCCCGCGATCGCTTCGTCCACGGCGGTGTTCAGCGCGCCCTCGTCGGAGACGACCTTCAGGCCGCGCTTCTCGACGACCTCGTCCGGGGTGCCCTCGCCCTTGAGGACCCCGTCGATGACCTGACGGGCCAGCTTGTCGTTGAGGTCGCCCTTGGCGACCAGCTCGGACACGCGGGCCACGTACTCGGGCGTGATGGGCAGTTCGCCGAGCTCGACGCCCTGCTCGTTGGCGTTGCGCGCCAGCTCGCCCATCCACCACTTGCGGGCGGAGGCCGAGTCGGCACCGGCGTTGATCGTCGCGACGATCGGGCCGATGGCGCCGGCGTTGCGGATGGACTGCATGTCGTGGGCGGAGATCGCCCACTCCTCGATCAGCCGGTTGCGCTGCGCGAGCGGCAGCTCGGGCAGCTCGGACCGCAGCGCCTCGACCCACTCGCGGGACGGGGCGACGGGGACCAGGTCGGGCTCCGGGAAGTACCGGTAGTCCTCGGCGTTGTCCTTGATGCGGCCCGAGGTGGTGGAGCCGTCCTCCTCGTGGAAGTGACGGGTCTCCTGCACGATCGTGCCGCCCGAGTTCAGCACCGCGGCGTGGCGCTGGATCTCGAAGCGGGCGGCGCGCTCGACGGAACGCAGCGAGTTCACGTTCTTCGTCTCGGAGCGCGTGCCGAACTTCTCGGTGCCGTTCGGACGCAGCGACAGGTTCACGTCGCAGCGCATCTGGCCCTTGTCCATGCGGGCCTCGGAGACGTCGAGCGCCTTGATGACCTCGCGCAGCTCGGCGACGTACGCCTTGGCGACCTCGGGGGCCCGCTCGCCCGCGCCCTCGATGGGCTTGGTGACGATCTCGATGAGCGGGATGCCGGCGCGGTTGTAGTCGAGCAGCGAGTGCGAGGCGCCCTGGATGCGGCCGGTGGCACCGCCGACGTGCGTCGACTTGCCGGTGTCCTCCTCCATGTGGGCGCGCTCGATCTCCACGCGGAAGACCTCGCCGTCCTCCAGCTGCACGTCGAGGTAGCCGTTGAAGGCGATCGGCTCGTCGTACTGGGAGGTCTGGAAGTTCTTCGGCATGTCCGGATAGAAGTAGTTCTTCCGGGCGAACCGGCACCATTCGGCGATCTCGCAGTGCAGCGCGAGGCCGATCTTGATGGCCGACTCGACGCCGATCTCGTTCACGACCGGCAGCGCGCCGGGCAGGCCGAGACAGGTGGGGCAGGTCTGACTGTTGGCGTCCTGCTTCAGCTCGGTGGAGCAGCCGCAGAACATCTTCGTCTTCGTGCCGAGTTCGACATGGACCTCAAGGCCCATGACGGGGTCGTACGCCGCGAGGGCATCCTCGTACGACACCAGGTCAGTCGTGGCAGTCACGGTGAAACTTTCCCTCTCAGCCCAGCAGGACGTCGTCGTCGCCGAGCTTCTTCAGCTCCCGGAAGAGCAGAGCCAGGCCGGTGGCGATGGCGACGGCGGAGACCGCGGCGTCGACCAGACGGAGCGTGTCGTTGTCCTTCCGGGCCATCCGGGCCTGCTTGACCACGCCGACCGCGCCGAAGGCGGTCGTGGCGATCGACAGGTACGCGCCGGGCTTGGACTTCTTGAAACCCTTGGCCTTGGCAGTCATGGGACTCATAGCGACGGTGCCTCCTCGAGCAGCGGGTGCCCCCACTTTTCCACGAAGGCGGCCTCGACGGCGGCGCCGACCTTGTACAGCCGGTCGTCCTTCATGGCGGGGGCGATGATCTGCAGACCGACCGGCAGCCCGTCCTCCGGCGCGAGGCCGCAGGGCAGGGACATGGCGGAGTTGCCGGCCAGGTTGGTCGGGATCGTGCACAGGTCCGCGAGGTACATCGCCATCGGGTCGTCGGCACGCTCGCCGATCGGGAACGCGGTGGTCGGCGTCGTCGGGGAGACGATCACGTCCACGCTCTCGAAGGCGGCCTCGAACTCGCGGGTGATGAGGGTACGGACCTTCTGGGCACTGCCGTAGTACGCGTCGTAGTAGCCGGAGCTGAGTGCGTACGTGCCCAGGATGATGCGGCGCTTGACCTCGTCGCCGAAGCCGGCCTCGCGGGTCAGCGCGGTGACCTCCTCGGCGGAGTGCGTGCCGTCGTCGCCGACCCGAAGGCCGTAGCGCATGGCGTCGAACCGGGCGAGGTTCGAGGAGCACTCCGACGGGGCGATCAGGTAGTACGCGGACAGCGCCAGGTCGAAGGACGGGCAGTCCAGCTCGACGATCTCGGCGCCGAGCGACTTCAGCAGCTCGACGGACTCGTCGAAGCGCTGGAGGACGCCTGCCTGGTAGCCCTCGCCGCGGAACTGCTTGACGATGCCGACGCGCATGCCCTGCACCGAGCCGTTGCGCGCGGCCTCGACGACCGGCGGGACCGGGGCGTCGATGGACGTGGAGTCGAGCGGGTCGTGCCCGGCGATCGCCTCGTGCAGCAGCGCCGCGTCCAGGACCGTACGGGCACAGGGCCCGCCCTGGTCCAGGGAGGACGAGAACGCGACCATGCCGAAGCGGGAGACGCCGCCGTACGTGGGCTTCACGCCGACGGTGCCGGTGACGGCGGCGGGCTGGCGGATGGAACCGCCGGTGTCCGTGCCGATGGCCAGCGGGGCCTGGTACGCGGCGAGCGCGGCCGAGGAGCCGCCGCCGGAGCCGCCGGGGATGCGGGTGAGGTCCCACGGGTTGCCCGTCGGGCCGTACGCGCTGTTCTCGGTGCTGGACCCCATGGCGAACTCGTCCATGTTGGTCTTGCCGAGGACCACGACGTCGGCGGCCTTCAGCTTCTTGACCAGCGTGGCGTCGTACGGCGGGATCCAGCCCTCGAGGATCTTGGAGCCGACCGTGGTCGGGATGCCCTCGGTGGTGAAGATGTCCTTCAGCGCGAGCGGGACGCCGGCCAGCGGGCCCAGCTTCTCGCCCGCGGCGCGCTTGGCGTCGACGGCGGCGGCCTGCTTCAGCGCGCCCTCGCGGTCGACGTGCAGGAACGCGTTGACCTTCTCGTCGACGGCCTCGATCCGGGCCAGGTGGGCCTCGGTGACCTCGACGGCCGTGAGCTCACCGGAAGCGATCTTCGCGGCGATCTCGGCGGCGGTGAGCTTGATGATGTCCGTCATGGTGATTAGTCCTCCCCCAGGATCTGCGGCACCTTGAAACGCTGCTGCTCCTGGGCCGGGGCGCCGGAGAGCGCCTGCTCGGGGGTGAGCGACGGACGGACCTCGTCCGCGCGCATGACGTTCGTCAGCGGCAGCGGGTGGGAGGTCGGCGGTACGTCTTGGTCGGCGACCTCGCTGACGCGGGCGACCGCGCCGATGATGTCGTCGAGCTGGCCTGCGAAGTGGTCGAGCTCTTCGGGCTTCAGCTCCAGACGCGCCAGCCGGGCGAGGTGGGCGACCTCCTCGCGCGTGATGCCAGGCATGCAGCGATCCTCTGGGGTGAGTGTGTGTGGTTTGGCCTCAATCCTATGGGTCCCCGACCTGTGCCCGGTAAACGGTTATGCCCGCACGGTCTCTGTACCTCTCCGGCTGCGGCCCGGTGGGGCTTCTCGCGCAGTTCCCCGCGCCCCTGAAGCGAGCTTCGCTCGCCCTTCAGGGGCGCGGGGAACTGCGCGACCAGCCACGACGAGAGCCGCACCCGATCGACGACGGATCAGGCCTCGTCGGCGCCGGGCAGGGCCACGGTGGCGGCCCGCTGCCAGCCGCGGTCACCCCGGGCCCGGAGCCACGCAGTGGTCTCGTCGGGCGGCATCGCGGCGGCGACGAGCCACCCCTGCACCGCGTCACACCCCAGATCCCGCAGCCGCTCCCACGTCTCGTCGTCCTCCACGCCCTCGGCGACGACGAGCAGCCCGAGCGAGTGCGCCAGGTCCACGGTGCACCGCACGATCTCGGCGTCCTCGGTGTCCACCGCGAGCCGCGCCACGAACGACCGGTCGATCTTCAGCTCGCTGACCGGCAACCGCCGCAGATGCACCAGCGACGAGTACCCGGTACCGAAGTCGTCGAGCGACATCTTCACCCCGTGACCGGTCAGCCCGGCCAGGGTGTCGGCGGCCCGCTGCGGGTCCTCCAGAAGCACATGTTCCGTTATCTCCAGCTGAAGCGATCCGGCGGGAACCCCGTGCCGGGCCAGCCGCGCGGCGACGGCGCCCGCGAACCCGGGGGTGTGCACGTCGCGCGGCGACACGTTCACCGCGACGGGCACGTACAGCCCCTGGGCGCGCCAGCGCGCGACCTGGGCCAGCGCCGTCTCGAGGACGTACTCGGTCAGGTGCGGCATGAGGCCGGAGGACTCGGCGATGGCGATGAACTCGTCAGGCGGAACCTTCCCGCGCTCGGGATGCACCCACCGCACCAGCGCCTCGAGCCCGGCCACCTGCCCGTCGAAACGGACCTTCGGCTGGTAGTGCAGCTCCACGTCGCCCGCGTCGAGCGCGCGCCGCAGATCGCCCAACAGGCCGAGCCGGTCCGGGGTGTTGGAGTCCCGCTTCGACTCGTAGACCTCGACGCCCGTACGGTCCCGCTTGGCCTGGTACATCGCGACGTCGGCCCGGCGCAGCAGCCCTTCGGCGTCGAGGGCGTGGTCCGGGAAGACGGCGAGGCCCGCGCTCGCTTCGAGGACCAGCGTGAGTCCGTCGAGGTCGAGCGGCGAGCCGAGGGCGGCGACCAGCGCACGGGCCACCCGGGACGCGGACGTCGTCGAGTCGGCGACCGGCAGCAGCACGGCGAACTCGTCCCCGCCGAGCCGCGCGGCCTCCGCCCCGCGCGGCAGTGCGGCTCTCAGCCGGTCCGCGATCTGCAGCAGGAGCCGGTCGCCGGCGAGGTGCCCGAGGGTGTCGTTCACCGAGCGGAACCGGTCGAGGTCGATCAGCATGAGCGCGCTGCGGGCGCCGATCCGCTCGGCGTCGTCGAGCGCGGTCCAGGTGCGTTCGAGCAGCCACTGCCGGTTGGGCAGTCCGGTGAGCGGGTCGCGCAGCTGCTCCTCGGCGCGGGCGCGGGCGATCCAGAGCGTGGAGTCGAGCGCGATCAGCGGGATCGAGAACAGCGGCAGCAGCACGGGCAGCGCGATGGCGACGACGCAGACCAGCGGCGCGAGGCCGAGCAGCGCGACGCCGACCAGGCCCTGCCGGACGAGCGCGGTGCGGTCGACCTTGGGCAGGCCGGAGCTGCGCGGCGCGTGCACGTAGTAGAGCAGGAGCCGGGTGACCAGCAGGTACGAGGCCGCGACCAGGGCGATCTCGGGGGCCGTGAAGAAGTCCCAGGTCTCCGGCTTCCAGGGGGTCTCGACGGACGGTACGCGGCCGAACGCGGCCAGCACGAGGGCGCCCGCCCCGATGCCGAGGATGTCGATCGCGCCGTGCAGCACGCCCTGGCGCCAGCGGTGTCTGCGGGCGACGCCGACGAGCACGACGACGGTGAGGCTGACCATCCCGGCGGGCACCCAGCCGTACAGCAGCAGGACGGCGAGGGTGAGGGCGCCGCCGGAGCCGGTGCCGCCCCACCAGCGGTCACGGCCGAGGGCGACGAGATGGCCGACGATGATGCCGGTCAGGACCGCGAGGGACCAGCCGACGACGCCGGCCGGGAAGAGCGCGTGGCTCCCGGTGAACGCCCGGTAGAACCCGGCGGCGAGCACCACGGCGGCGAGCGCGACGACCGCGCCGGGCAGCAGCGGGAGCGCCGTCGCCCGGGCGCTGTCGGCCGGTCCGCCGTGGTGGTTCTGGGCGGGGGTGGCCACGCCCACATGGCCGCCCGAGGTCAGGGCGGCGGGGTGCCGCTCGACGGGAAAGACGGTCGTGCCCTCGGCCCGGGCGCCGGCGCCCTGCGGCTCCACGCCCGCCGGGCCCTGGAGGTCGAAGGCCGCCCGGCCGCCCCGGGTCCGGTCCGCGCCGAGCCGGGCGAGACCCAGCCCGCTCTCACGCCACCAATTGCGCCAGTTCACCACACCACCGCGTTCGCTCTCCCCGTGACCGCTGTCGCTGTCCCCGCCGCCCTCGTCGGGGCGTCGGGCCGTGCCGCGCCGCAGCCGCCGGCGCGGACGCAGTCGTGAGTCCGGGGCGGCGCTCTCGGTCGGTTCCATTCCCGTCCCTCTCACAGCCGGCGGTGCCCATGTCCGCAGCCCGCTCCCCTGGCTTCTGCGGAGCGGAGGTTGCCCCATCCGCAGCAGGACACGGCAGGCGCACACCCTCAACAGTAGGCCGCAGAAGGCTTCCACGGGCACCAGACGGACGCGCCCGGCCGTGGATACCCGAATGCGACCCGGCCACCCGTATGCATCTGATATGCGCTGAACGGGTGGCCTTCAACCGCTACTCCTCAGTCGGTTGTTCGGCGGGAAGCGCCAGTTCGGCAGCGGCGTCGGGTCCTTGTTCGAGCAGCACGGCGAAGCCGTCCTCGTCCAGAACCGGAACCTTCACCTGCATGGCCTTGTCGTATTTGGATCCCGGGTTGTCCCCGACAACGACAAAGGACGTCTTCTTGGAAACGGAACCTGTCACCTTGGCGCCTCTGCTCTGCAGGGCGTCCTTCGCGCCGTCCCGGGTGAAGTTCTGGAGGGTGCCGGTGACGACGACGGTGAGGCCTTCGAGCGGGCGCGGCCCCTCGTCCTCACCGCTCCCTTCCTCCTCCGTGCGCACACCGGCCGCACGCCATTTCCGCAGGATCTCCCGATGCCAGTCCTCGGCGAACCACTGCTTCACGGAGGCCGCGATGATCCCGCCGACCCCGTCGGTGGCGGCCAGCTCCTCCTCGGTGGCCTGATCGATGCGGTCGATCGACCGGAACTCGCGGGCCAGCGCCTCGGCGGCGACGGGGCCCACGTGCCGGATCGAGAGGCCGTTGATGATCCGGGCGAGCGGGCGGTCCTTGGCGGCGGCGATGTTCTCCAGCATCGACACCGCGTTCTTCCGGGGCTCGCCCTTCTGGTTGGCGAAGACCGTGACGACCTTGTCCTCGCCGGTCTTCGGGTCCCGCTTGGGCAGGCCGCTGTCGGGGTCGAGGACATAGGCCTTGATGGGCAGCAGCTGCTCGATGGTGAGGTCGAACAGATCGCCCTCGTCGGTCAGCGGCGGCTCGGCGGGCTCCAGCGGAGCGGTGAGCGCGGCGGCGGCGACCGCCCCGAAGTTCTCGATGTCCAGGCACTGGCGGCCGCCCAGATAGAACAGCCGCTCCCGCAACTGGGCCGGGCACGTGCGGGCGTTGGGACACCGCAGGTCGATGTCGCCCTCCTTCATGGCCCGCAGCGGCGTACCGCACTCGGGGCATTCGGCGGGCATCACGAACTCGTACTCGCTGCCGTCGCGCAGGTCGACGACGGGGCCGAGGATCTCGGGGATGACGTCACCGGCCTTGCGGATGACGACGGTGTCCCCGATGAGCACGCCCTTCTTCTTGACGATCTCCTGGTTGTGCAGCGTCGCGAACTCGACCTCGGAGCCCGCCACCGTCACCGGCTCGACCTGCGCGTACGGGGTGACGCGGCCGGTGCGGCCCACGCCGACCCGGATGTTGACCAGCTTGGTGTTGACCTCTTCGGGCGGGAACTTCCAGGCGATGGCCCAGCGCGGGGCGCGCGCGGTGGAGCCGAGCCGGCCCTGGAGCGGGATCTCGTCGAGCTTGATGACGGCGCCGTCGATCTCGTGCTCCACGGAGTGGCGGTTCTCCCCGAAGTACGCGATGAACTCCCGTACGCCGTCGAGGTCGTCGACCACCCTGTTGTGCTTCGCGGTGGGCAGGCCCCACTCGCGCAGCAGGTCGTACGCCTGCGACAGGCGGTCGATGTCGAAGCCCTCGCGGGCGCCGATGCCGTGCACGACCATGTGCAGCGGGCGGGTCGCGGTGACCCGGGGGTCCTTCTGGCGGAGCGAACCCGCCGCCGCGTTGCGCGGGTTGGCGAAGGGCTTGTCGCCGGCCTCGACCAGCCGGGCGTTCAGCTCCTCGAACTTCTCCATCGGGAAGAAGACCTCGCCGCGGATCTCGACGAGGTCCGGGATGCGCTCGCCCCGGAGGCGGTCGGGGATCTCGGCGATCGTGCGGACGTTGGGCGTGATGTCCTCGCCGACGCGGCCGTCGCCGCGGGTGGCCGCGCGGGTCAGGCGTCCGTGCTCGTACGTCAGGTTGACCGCGAGGCCGTCGATCTTCAGCTCGCACAGGAAGTGATAGCCGGGCGCGCCGACGTCCTTGTGGACGCGCTCGGCCCAGGCCGCCAACTCCAGGTCGTCGAAGGCGTTGTCGAGCGAGAGCATGCGCTCGCGGTGCTCGACGGCCGTGAACTCCGTCTCGTAGTGACCGGACACCTTCTGGGTCGGCGAGTCGGGGGTGCGCAGCTCGGTGTACTGCTCCTCAAGGGCTTCGAGGGAGCGCAGCAGCTTGTCGAACTCGGCGTCGGAGACGACCGGCGCGTCCTTCACGTAGTACCGGAAGCGGTGCTCTTCGATCTGCTCGGCCAGCCGGGCGTGCTCGTCCCGCGCCGACGCGGGCACGGAACTCTCGGTCTCCGCCACCTTCTCGTCCTCCCGTTTGCCTTCGTCCCCGGTCACTCAGGGTTGTCCGCGAGTGATCTCGCCGCCCGGGCGCAGTGGGCGAGCGCCGCGCGGGCGTACGCGGGCGACGCGCCCGCGAGTCCGCACGACGGCGTGACCACGACCGAGTCCGCGAGCGACCCCGGATTCAGCCCCAGCCTGCGCCACAGCGTCCTGACACCCATGACGCTACCGGCAGGGTCCGACAATGCGGTGTCCACGCCCGGCACGACACCGGCGAAGAGCCGGGTGCCTCCCTCGACGGCCTCGCCGATCGCCTCGTCGTCACGCTCGGTGAGCAGCGAGAAGTCGAAGGAGATCGCGTCGGCGCCGGCCCGGCGCAGCAGCGCGAACGGGACGTCGGGGGCGCAGGAGTGGACGACGGCGGGTCCGTCGGTGTGGACGCCGAGGACGTCGCGCAGGGTGCTCTCCACGAGCTGCCGGTCGACGGCGCGGTGGGTGCGGTACTCGCTCGCGGTCCTGATCTGTCCGCGCAGGACGGCGATGAGGGAGGGCTCGTCGAGCTGGAGCACGAGGTGGGCGCCGGGGACGCGGCGGCGCAGGTCGGCGAGGTGGGCGCGCAGGCCCTCGGCGAGCGAGCCCGCGAGGTCGCGGCAGGCGCCCGGGTCGGAGAGCGCGGCCTCGCCGTTGCGCAGCTCCAGCGCGGCGGCGAGGGTCCACGGCCCGACGGCCTGCACCTTGAGCGGTCCCTCGTAGCCCTGGGTGAACTCCTCCAGCGCGTCGAGGTCTTCGCCCAGCCACGACCTGGCGCGCTTGGTGTCGCGGCCGGGCCGGTCGCCGATCCGCCAGCCGCTGGGCTCCACGCGCGCGTACAGGTCGACGAGCAGTCCCGCGGTCCTGCCGATCATGTCGGCGCCCGGCCCGCGCGCGGGCAGCTCGGCGAGGAACGGGAAGTCCTCGAAGCTGCCGGTGACGGTCTTGGCGGCCTCCCGGGCGTCACCGCCGGGCATCGACCCGACGCCGGTCGCGGGCCCCCACTTGAAGTCGCTCTTTTCGCTCACGCAAGCAGGGTACGTAACGCCTGCCGGCGAGGAGCGGGGTGTACGGCTCGAGGCTGCGCCCCTCGGTGCCGGGTCGTGACCGGCGGGTGCTGCCGGTGGCGGAGTGACGGTCGTGCGTGGCTGGTCGCGCAGTTCCCCGCGCCCCTGTCGGGGCCCTGGCGAGCCCCGGCCGTCAGCGTCCCGGGCGGACCGTCAGGTCGTTCACCTCGGCGTCGCGCGGGAGGTCGAGGGCCATGACGATGGTGGTGGCCATCGACTCGGGGTCGATCCAGCGGGCCGCGTCGTACTCCTTGCCCTCCTGCTGGTGCACCTTGGCCTGCATGGGGCTGGCGGTGCGGCCGGGGTAGACGGACGTGACCCGTACGCCGTTGCCGTGCTCCTCCTGGCGCAGCGAGTCGGCGAGGGCCTTCAGGCCGTGCTTGGAGGCGGCGTACGCGGACCAGTCGGCGCTCGCGTTGAGGCCCGCGCCGGAGTTGACGAACACCACGTGCCCCTGGGCGAGCCGGAGTTGGGGCAGGAAGTGGCGGGTCAGCTCGGCCGGGGCGATGAGGTTGACGTTGAGCTGGTGGCGCCAGGTCTTCGGGGTCAGCTCACCCACCGGGCCCAGGTCGACGACGCCGGCGATGTGCAGCAGCGAGTCGACCCGGTCGGGCAGCGACTGGTGGGAGAAGGCCCACGACAGCTTGTCCGGGTCGGCCAGGTCGCCGACGAGGGTGCGGGCGCCGGGGAACTCGGCGGCGAGTTCCTTGGCGCGGCCCGCGTCGCGCGCGTGGAGGACGAGCTGGTCCCCGCGCGCGTGGAGGCGCCGGGCGACGGCGGCGCCGATGCCGGATCCGGCGCCGGTGATCACATGTGTGGCTGTGCTGGTCATGGGCGCCATGCTCGCACTACCGCTGCCCGTACGACTCTTCGAGGTAGGCGAGGGCGCCGACCGGCTCCTCGGCGAAGAACACCAGGTCGGTGAGGGGGATCGGCAGGAATCCCTCGTCCTCCATGCGCCGGAACTGCTCCTTGAGGCCGTCGTAGAACCCCGCCGAGTTGAGCAGCACGATGGGCTTGTCGGTCTTCCCGTGCTTCTTCAGCTCCAGGATCTCGGTGGCCTCGTCGAGCGTCCCGGTGCCGCCCACCATGACCACGACGGCGTCGGACTTCTCCAGGAGCAGCCGCTTGCGCTCGGCGAGGTCGGCAGCGACGACCATCTCGTCGGGCGCGGTCACTGCCCGCGCCTTGGCGGCGAGGAACTCCACGGAGACCCCGACCAGTCCCCCGCCGCTCTCGTGCACCCCGTCGGCGACGACCTTCATCAGCCCGCTCTCGCTGCCGCCCCACACGAGGGTGTGCCCGCCCCTGCCGAGGAGCTCGGCGAATTCACGGGCGGGCGCGGTGTAGCGGTCGTCGAGGTCGGCGGCGGAGAGGAAGACGCAGATGTTCATGGTGTTCACGGTACGGGCCCGCGATCGGGCGGCCGCACCGGGAAGAACCCGGCCCGTGTGAGCGCTGACACAGTCATGGCTGATGGACATACGATCACGATCGAGCAGGATGCACGGCGCGTGCGCGTCGTCCGGGACGGGGAGGTGCTGGCCGACAGCACGAGGGCGCTGCTGCTGAAGGAGACCGGCTGTCCGGAGCGGCACTACATCCCTCCGGAGGATGTGCGGACCGAGCTGCTGACGCCGTCGGACACCACGACGTACTGCCCCTTCAAGGGCCACGCCTCCTACTGGTCGCTGCCCGGCGCCCAGGACCTGGTGTGGGCGTACGAGGAGCCGAAGCCCGGGGTGGCGGCGATCAAGGGCCACTTGTGCTTCTACGAGACCCAGGTCGACGCCGACTAGGGACTGCCACCGCGTGGGGCGTGGTCGAATACGGGGACACGCAGAGACACCGCGCGCGGCGAAGGGTGAGACCGTCATGACGTACGGCGACGGGCAGCAGAACGTTCCCCAGGGCGGCTTCGGGCCGCCGCCCGCGCATCCGCCGGTCTTTCCCCCGCCGCCGTCCGTGCCCCCGGCGGTGGGCCCCGCTCCGGGCCCCGAGTTCATCGCCGCCGACGACCACAACGGACTGGTGGTCGACTCCGACGGCGTCCACTTCGAGCAGGGGCCGCACGGGATCGACCTCCCGTGGGCGTATGTGCGCACGGTGCGGTTCCAGCCCGTGCCGGACGGCCTGTACGTGACCGCGGTGATGACGGACGGCCCGGTCTACGAGTGCCGGGTCCGGGCCCGCCGCCGCTCCGTGGCGACGCAGTGGAGCACCGACCTCGCGGGGGTGCTCCACCACTATCTGGCGGGCCGGGTCAGCGGCTAGGCGACCGCCGTCGCCCGGTCGGTCGTCGCGATCGTCGCCGAGCCGACCACGCGCGTGCCCGCGTAGAGCACGATCGCCTGGCCGGGCGCGACGCCGCGCACCGGGGCGTCGAAGGACACCCGCAGCTCGTCGTCGACCAGCTCCGCCGTCACCTCGGTCTCGCCGCCGTGGGCGCGGAGCTGGGCCGTGTACGTGCCGGGGCCCGTGGGGGCCGCGCCGCACCAGCGGGGCTTGATCGCGGTCAGGGCGGACACGTCGAGGGCGGCCACCGGGCCCACCGTCACCGTGTTGTTCACCGGGGAGATGTCCAGGACGTAGCGGGGCTTGCCGTCGGGGGCCGGGGTGCCGATGCGCAGGCCCTTGCGCTGGCCGATGGTGTAGCCGTACGCGCCCTCGTGGGTGCCCAGCTTGGTGCCCGACTCGTCAACGATGTCGCCCTCCGCCTTGCCGAGGCGGGAGGCCAGGAAGCCCTGGGTGTCGCCGTCGGCGATGAAGCAGATGTCGTGGGAGTCGGGCTTCTTGGCGACGGCGAGGCCGCGGCGCTCGGCCTCCGCGCGGATCTCGTCCTTCGTCGTCTCGGTGTCGCCGAGCGGGAACATCGCGTGGGCGAGCTGGCGGTCGTCCAGGACGCCGAGGACATAGCTCTGGTCCTTGGCCATGTCGGCCGCGCGGTGCAGCTCGCGGTCGCCGTTCTCGTTGACGATCACCTGCGCGTAGTGGCCCGTGCAGACCGCGTCGAAGCCGAGGGCCAGCGCCTTGTCGAGCAGCGCGGCGAACTTGATCTTCTCGTTGCAGCGCAGGCACGGGTTCGGGGTGCGCCCGGCCTCGTACTCGGCGACGAAGTCCTCGACGACGTCCTCGCGGAAGCGGTCGGCGAGGTCCCAGACGTAGAACGGGATGCCGATGACGTCCGCCGCGCGGCGCGCGTCGCGGGAGTCCTCGATGGTGCAACAGCCACGGGCGCCGGTGCGGAACGACTGCGGGTTCGCCGACAGGGCGAGGTGGACGCCTGTCACGTCGTGGCCGGCTTCCGCGGCGCGGGCAGCCGCGACGGCGGAGTCGACGCCGCCGGACATGGCGGCGAGAACGCGGAGGGGGCGGTCCTGGGCGGGGCGCTGCGCTGCGTGCGAGGTCTGGGAAGTCATAGCACTAACAGAGTACGGGGAGCCTGGAACCGAATCGCTCCGATATCCGTTATGGAACATGTACGCGAAAGGTGGGACGGGGGCGCCGCGTGGGGAAGCAGGGGTCGGGTGGCAAGGACCGTGACCGGGGCGTCAGCCGGCGGACCTTGATCGTCGGCGGGCTGGTGTCGGCCGTGGGTGTCGGTGTGCTGGCGCGCGGTGATCTCGCCCGGATGTGGTGGCAGATGCCCGGCGTGGACAAGCCGCGCACGGCGGGCGAGGTGGACTTCAAGGGCGCGGAGTGGGTGGCGGCGGCCGCGGCGAACTGGCGGCGGGCGGACCGCCCCGCGGACTACCCGATCGACATGGTCGTCATCCATGTCACGCAGGGCAGTTACAGCGGCACGCTGCAGGTGTTCAAGGACCCGTGGCACGGGGCGTCCGCGCACTACGTCGTGCGCAAGGACGGGCACATCGCGCAGATGATCCGGGAGCTGGACGTCGCGTTCCACGCGGGGAACAGGGACTACAACCAGCGCAGCATCGGCATCGAGCACGAAGGCTTCGTGGACCGGCCGGAGGACTTCACCGACGCGATGTACGCGGCCTCGGCGAAGCTGACCGCGGGGATCTGCAGACGGTACGGGATACCGGTGGACCGCAAGCACATCATCGGGCACGTGGAGGTACCGGGCACCGACCACACCGATCCCGGGCCGCACTGGGACTGGGACCGGTACATGAAGCTCGTACGGGCGGCCTACAAGGCGAACAGGCCGACCCGGACGGACAGGCGTCCCGGGTCGGCGAAGGCCTGACGGGTCAGCTCAGGCCGGCCGTGCGGGCGCGTTCCGCCGCCGGGCCGATCGCCTTCGCGACCGCCTCGACGTCGGCGCTCGTCGAGGTGTGGCCGAGGGAGAAGCGCAGCGTGCCGCGGGCCAGGTCGGGGTCGGTGCCGGTGGCGAGGAGGACGTGGCTGGGCTGGGCGATGCCCGCGGTGCAGGCCGAGCCGGTGGAGCACTCGATGCCCTGCGCGTCCAGGAGGAGGAGCAGGGAGTCGCCCTCGCAGCCGGGGAAGGTGAAGTGGGCGTTGGCGGGGAGGCGGCCGCCGGGGGCCGGGTCGCCGCCGAGGATCGCCTCGGGGACCGCGGTGCGCACCGCGGTGACCAGGTCGTCCCGCAGCGCGCCGATCTCGCGGGCGAACCGGTCACGGTGCTCGTGGGCCAGCCGGCCCGCCGTCGCGAAGGAGGCGATGGCGGGGACGTCGAGGGTGCCGGAGCGGACGTGCCGCTCCTGGCCGCCGCCGTGCAGGACGGGTACGGGCGTGTACTCGCGGCCGAGCAGCAGCGCGCCGATGCCGTACGGGCCGCCGATCTTGTGGCCGGACACGGTCATCGCCGCGAGGCCGGAGGCCGCGAAGTCGACCGGGATCTGGCCGTAGGCCTGGACCGCGTCGGCGTGCAGCGGGATGTCGAACTCCTGTGCCACGTCGGCGAGTTCGCGCACCGGCTGGATGGTGCCGATCTCATTGTTGGCCCACATGACGGTGGCCAGGGCGACATCGGCCGGGTTGCGCCCGATCGCGTCCCGGAGCGCCTCGGCGTGGACGCGGCCGTGCGCGTCGACGGGGAGGTACTCGACGGTGGCACCCTCGTGCTCGGCGAGCCAGTGCACGGCGTCGAGGACGGCGTGGTGCTCGACGGGGCTGGACAGGACGCGGGTGCGGGCCGGGTCGGCGGCGCGGCGGGCCCAGTACAGGCCCTTGACGGCGAGGTTGTCGGCCTCGGTGCCGCCCGAGGTGAAGACGACCTCGCTGGGGCGGGCGCCGAGCGACTCGGCGAGGGTCTCGCGGGACTCCTCGACCGTGCGGCGGGCGCGGCGTCCGGCGGCGTGCAGGGACGAGGCGTTGCCGGTGACGGCGAGCTGGGCGGTCAGCGCCTCGACCGCCTCCGGAAGCATCGGGGTGGTCGCGGCGTGGTCGAGGTAAGCCATGGTGGGCACGATTCTACGAGCCCGCCGGAGCCCTTCGGCCGCCGCATGGGGTCCCGTTCCCACGCGCGGCCCACCAGGGGCGTCAGCCCGTGATGCTCCAGGAGAACGTGCCGTCGGCGGCGACGAGGGCGCCGAGCACGACGAGGTCGGCGACACCGAGGCCGAGACCGAGCAGGGCCCGGCCGCGCCGCTCGGTGCCGCGCCACAGCGCGAGGCCCGCGAGGACGATCGCGACGGGGCCGAGGAAGACGTTCATGACGAGCAGGCCGACGAGGCCGAGGACGAACGAGGCGACGGCCATGCCGTCGGTGTCACGGCGTCCGGCGGGCCGGGCGGCCTTGGTCGGCGCCTGTGCGGTGAGCTGCATGGTGGTACCCCCTGAATGGACTGGTTGCGTACTCAGTGCTGGTGGCGGCGACCGCGCTCGCGCACGGCGAAGACGGCCAGCCAGACGCCGATGACGGCGGCGGCCACGAGCGTGAAGGACAGCGGTGCGTGGGCGACGGTGCCGAGGGCGAAGCCCAGGAGCAGCAGGGCCACTACGAGGAACAGCACGGGAAACCTCTCAGAGTTGGGTTACAACTGTTCACTGACTATTGAGTCTAACCGCGCACCCGGGTGTCCAATTACGGAGAACAGTTGTTAACTGGATGACATGAGTCACACCCTCGGCAGCCGTCAGGCGCAGAAACAGAAGACCCGGCAGGCGCTGCTCGACGCGGCGCTGGAGCTGCTGGAGGAGCAGAGCCTCAGCAGCCTGGGGCTGCGCGAGGTGACCCGGGCCGTGGGCATGGCGCCGACCGCGTTCTACCGGCACTTCGACTCGATCGCCGATCTCGGGACCGCGCTGGTGGAGGAGGCGGTCGGCAGTCTGCACGTGGTCGTCTCGGAGCTGCTGACGGCGACCTGGGACAGCGACGAACGCATCGCGCGGACCGTGGAGTTGATCGCCGCGCACGTGCGCGCGCACCCGGCCCATGTGCGGTTCATCGCGCGCGAGCGGCACGGCGGGGTGCAGCGGGTACGGGAGGCGATCGCCGCCCAGTTCGGGCAGTTCGCCGAGGAGGTGCGGGCGGGCCTGCGCCGGGATCCCGAGTCGGCGGGGTGGAGCGAGGACGATCTGCTGATGCTGGCCGGCCTGTACGTGGACCACATGATGATGGCGGCCGCCGCCTTCCTCACCACTCCCCCGGCCGACTCTCCCCGCGCGGCGGCGCTCGCGGAGCGGCAGTTGAGGCTGGTGAGCCTGGGGCGCAGGCACTGGCTGGACGCGTCATGAGCAACTAGCCTTACGGTCATGACAGCAGCCGACTGGACACTCGACCACGGCTTCATCGGCTCGTCCGGAGAGGTCCGCTGGAGCGTGCTCGGCGCCCCGGACGCCCCGCCCGTCGTCCTCGTCCACGGCACCCCGTTCTCGTCCTACGTGTGGCGCGCCCCCGCGCGGGCCCTCGCCGCCCGATTCCGCGTGTACGTCTGGGACCTGCCCGGCTACGGCGCCTCGGAGATGCGCTCCGGGCAGCGTGTCGGCCTCGACGTCCAGGCCCGTGTCCTCACCGAGCTGCTGGAGCACTGGGGCCTGGGCCCCGGGGGCCCGGCGCCCGCCGTCGTCGCCCATGACTTCGGCGGCGCCGTCGCCCTGCGCGCGCACCTGTTGCACGGGGCCGCCTACTCCCGGCTCGCGCTCGTGGATCCCGTGGCGCTGGCCCCCTGGGGCTCGCCCACGTACCGGCTGCTCGCCGAACACGGCGACGTCTTCCGGCAGTTGCCCGGCGAGCTGCACGAGGCGCTCGTGCACCGCTACATCAGCTCGTGCAGTCACCCCGGGCTGCGGCCCGACATCCACGCGCGGCTGGTCGCGCCCTGGCTGACCGAGGCCGGACGGGACGCCTTCTACCGGCAGATCGAGCAGAACGACCAGCGGTTCACCGACGACATCCAGGGCCGTTACGGGGAGTTGGAGCTGCCCGTTCTGGTGTGCTGGGGCGCCGAGGACACCTGGATTCCGGTCGACCGCGGGCGGGAGCTGGCCGCGATGATTCCCGGTGCCGGGCTGCGGATCATCGAGGGGGCAGGGCACCTCGTCCAGGAGGACGCTCCGGCCGAGCTCACGGGTGCGCTGCTGGAGTTCCTGGGACCGTTGCGCGGTTCCCCGCGCCCCTGAGTCGCGGCTATCCCAGGCGTACGCGGGCCAGCTGGCGGGACTGGGCGACCAGGCGGTCCTGGGTGTCCCAGACCTCGGCGTCCTCCTCCAGGAAGCCGCCCGCGAGGTTGCGGGTCGTGATCGAGACGCGGAGGGGGCCGGGGGCCGGGCGGCAGCGGATGTGGGCGGTCAGTTCGACGGTCGGGACCCAGCCCTTGAGGCCCATCTCGAACGCGGTCGGCGGCAGTGCGTCCACGGTGAGGAGCAGGGAGAGCGGGTCCGCGTCCCGGCCGTCGGCCAGGCCGAACCAGGCCCGCATCTCGCCCTTGCCCGAGGGGGCACCGAGGGCCCAGCCCAGGGTCGCCGGGTCCAGCTTCACGTCGAGGCGGTCGGTGATGGCCGAGCTGCCCGGGATGCGCGGACCGTCCGAGGGCGCGTCGGCGGCGCCGAAGCACTGCTCGACCGGCGGCATGGCGGGCGGCTTGGCGCTGGTGCGGACGTCGTCGGGGAGCGCGTCCAGGTCGCCGTACGAGGCGAGGACGCGGATCCGCTCGACCTCGGTGCCGTCCTCCGCGTACTGGAACAGGGACGCCTGGCCGGTGGAGAGGGTGCGGCCGGTGCGGACCACGTCCGTGCGGATCACGGCGGGGCCCGCCACGGAAGCGGTCAGGTAGTGCGCCGAGATCGTGAACGGGTCGGCGTGCGGCAGGGTGTCGGCGAGCGCGCGGCCCAGCACGGCGAGCAGATAGCCGCCGTTGACGGCGTTGATGATCGTCCAGCCGGCGGACAGCTCGATGTCGTAGACCCCGGGGACGGCGGGATCGCGCCGGGTGACGGCGGTGTCGCGGTCGAACTCGCTGTCGCCGATCGCGGCCGGGCCGGTGGGTGCCTGCGTGGATGCTGCGTCTGCCATGCAGGAAGCGTACGACAGCTCATTACTAAGCGGTAGCTTTAGAGACGGTCCTCACGACAGCCTCACGGTGTCTCCTCCGGCACCTCCACCGCCGTGGACCTGCGGTTCCACGCGCGCGGCGCCCGCCAGTGGTAGCGCATCGCCAGCAGCCGCAGGATGAAGGCGGTCAGCACGGCGACGCCGCTGGTGAACCCGTTGAGCGCGTCGAAGCGGATGCAGAGCACCACGATGACGGCGCCGACGATCGCGGGGACGGCGTACAGGTCGCGGTCCCAGCGCACGAGCGACGGCACCTCGTTGGCGACCATGTCGCGCAGCACACCGCCGCCGACCGCCGTGGCCAGGCCGAGCACGGCCGACGAGGTGAGGCCGAGCCCGTAGTCGTACGCCTTGGTCGTGCCGGTGACGCAGAACAGGCCGAGGCCGGCCGCGTCGAAGATGTTCACCGCGACCTGGGTGCGTTCGACCTCGGGGTGCAGGAAGAAGACGAGGGCGGCGGCGAACAGCGGGGTGATGAAGTAGCCGAGGTCGGTGAAGGCGGCCGGCGGCACGGCCCCGATGACCAGATCGCGGAACAGCCCTCCGCCCAGCGCGGTGACCTCGGCCAGGGCGCCGATGCCGAAGACGTCCCAGTTCTTGCGTACGGCCATCAGCGCGCCGGAGATGGCGAACACGAAGATGCCGACGAGGTCGAGCCAGTGCTGGACGGAGGGGGTGAACAGTTCCTGGATCACCCGATATTTTTACCTGTCGGGTTCGCGCCTAGAGCGTCGGCTTGCCCGTCGTGAACAGCCAGGTGTCGAACAGGTCGTCCAATTGCTGCCCCGAGACCCGTTCGGCGAGGGCGATGAAGTCGGACGTCCGGGCGTTCTCGTACCGGTGGAGTCGGGTCCACAGCGGGAGCAGTTTGAAGAACGCCTTGTCGCCGATGCGCTCGCGCAGCATCTGGAGGGTCATCGCGCCGCGCTGGTACACGGCGGAGGCGAACATGGTGTCGCGCTGCGGGTCGCCGACCTTCGTCTGCCAGAAGGAGGAGGTCGCCGGGCGGGAGTTGTAGCCCGCGAGGAAGGAGTCGTGGGCGGAGGCGCCGCCCTTGTGCTCGGTCCACAGCCACTGGGCGTACGTGGCGAAGCCCTCGTTGAGCCAGATGTCCCTCCACTGCTCGACGGAGACGGAGTCGCCGAACCACTGGTGGGCCAGCTCGTGGACGATCGTCGACTCGTTGCGGACGGCGGAGTAGCTGGGCTTGGACTGGGTCTCCAGGGAGAAACCGGCCTCGGGCATGTCGTCGACGACGGCGCCGGTCTCCTCGAAGGGGTACGGGCCGAAGACCTGCGACCAGTAGTCGGTGGCCTCGGCGGTGACCCCGTACACGTCGACGCTGTTGCTGTTGGCGAGGACCGGGTCGATGGCCACGTAGAGGGGGGTGCCGCCGGGGGTGCGGCCGGTCTTCACGTCGAACTTCCCGATGCTGGCGGTCGCGAGGTAGGTCGCCATCGGCTTCGACTCGCGCCAGTGGTGGACGGTCCGCGTGCCCTTGTCGGTGTCGTACGTGCTGACGAGCCGCCCGTTCGAGACTCCGGTAAGGCCCTTGGGGGCCTTGATGCGGATGTCGTACGTCGCCTTGTCGGAGGGGTGGTCGCTGGAGGGGAACCAGGTGGAGGCGGCGTTCGGCTCGCAGGCGACGAAGACGCCGTCGGCGGTCTTCATCCAGCCGTAGTCGGAGCCGAAGACGATGGGGCCGCTGAGGGGTTCGGGGACGCCGTTGTAGGTGACCGTGGCGGTGAAGGTGGCGCCCCTGCGGAGCGGGGTGCGCGGGGTGATGGTGATCTCGTCGCCGGCGCGGGTGAAGTCGGCGCGTCTGCCGTTCACTTCTATCCGGGTGACCGTGAGTTTTTGCAGGTCGAGGTCGAAGGACGAGAGGTTCTGGGTGGCCCGCGCGGTGAGGGTCGTCCGGCCGTCGAGGCGGTCGGTGTCGGGGTTGTAGGCGACGTCCAGGTCGTAGTGGCGGGCGTCGAAGCCGCCGTTGCCGAGCTCCGGGAAGTACGGGTCGCCGATGCCGGTGGAGCCGGGGGTGGGGGCGGGGGCTGCGGCGATCAGAGTGAAGGAGGCCGCCGCGACGGTGAGCGCGGCCAGTTTTGCCGAACGGGAGAGCATGTGGGCGTCCCTTCGAGCGTGATCCTGTGTGCCGGACACGGGAACTCTGCCGCTCAAGGGTGGGCGTGTACATGCCCTTTCTGGGCCATATACGCCGAGTCAGGGGCGCGGGGAACTGCGCGACCGGCCACGACGAGAGCCGAGGCCGGCCACGACCGAACCGTCTACTACTTGTCCGCCGGAGCCTCCGGCTCCTCGGCCTCCACCGCATCCGCCGGTGCCGGGACCGTCACCACGTCGATCGCCTCCTTGGCGGCCGAGAGGAGCTTGGTGTCCTCGGGGGCCTGGTCGGGGGCGTTCTCCGGGTGGTGGCAGGCGACCTGGTGGCCGGACGCGAGCTGAAGCAGCGGCGGCTCCTTCGTCGCGCACAGCTCCGTCGCCTTCCAGCAGCGGGTGTGGAAGCGGCAGCCCTTCGGCGGGTCGATCGGCGACGGGACGTCGCCGCGCAGCAGGATCCGCTCGCTCTTGACGCCGCGCCGCTTGGGGTCCGGCACCGGCACCGCGGACAGCAGCGCCTTGGTGTACGGGTGCATCGGCGTGGAGTAGAGGTCGTCGCGGTCCGCCAGCTCCACGATCTTGCCGAGGTACATCACCGCGATCCGGTCCGAGACGTGCCGGATGACCGAGAGGTCGTGCGCGATGATCACGTAGGTCAGGCCGAACTCGTCCTGGAGGTCCTCCAGGAGGTTCACGACCTGGGCCTGGATCGACACGTCGAGCGCCGAGACCGGCTCGTCCGCCACGACCAGCTTCGGCCGCAGGGCGAGCGCGCGGGCGATGCCGATGCGCTGGCGCTGGCCGCCGGAGAACTCGTGCGGGTAGCGGTTGTAGTGCTCGGGGTTGAGCCCGACCCGCTCCAGGAGGTCCTGGACCGCCTTCTTCACGCCGCCCTCGGGCTTGACGCCCTGGAGCTTGAACGGGGCGCCGACGATCGTGCCGATGTTGTGGCGCGGGTTCAGCGAGGAGTACGGGTCCTGGAAGATCATCTGCACGTCGCGGCGCAGCGGACGCATGCCGCCGGTGCCCAGGTGCGTGATGTCCTGGCCCTCGAACTCGACGCGGCCCGCGGTCGGTTCGAGCAGCCGCGTGATGAGCCGGCCCATCGTCGACTTGCCGCAGCCGGACTCGCCGACGACGCCCAGGGTCTCCCCCGCGCGGACGTCGAAGGTCAGCCCGTCGACCGCCTGCACGGCGGCGACCTGCCGCTTGAGCAGGCCCTTCTTGATCGGGAAGTGCTTGACCAGGTTCTCGACCTTGAGCAGCGGCTCGCCCGGCGCCGGGTCGGCAGAGGTCTGCGGAGTCTGGGGAGAGTCGGCCGCCTGCTGGGGGATCGTCATCTCGGTCTCGGGTCCTTTGGCGTCCGTCACAGCTTCGGCGCAATCTCTTCGGTCCAGATCCGCTCCCGCTCCTCGCCCGACATGTGGCAGGCGGAGAAGTGACCGGAGCCGACCTCGCGCAGTTCGGGGCGCTCGGTACGGGTGATGTTGTCCTTGGGGACGTCCGCGTACGGGCAGCGCGGGTTGAAGGCGCAGCCGGACGGCAGGTTGATCAGGCTGGGCGGGGAGCCCTTGACCGGCGTGAGCCGTTCGGTCTGCTCCCGGTCGATGCGGGGCATCGAGCCCAGCAGGCCCCAGGTGTAGGGGTGCTGGGGTTCGGTGAAGACCTGGGTGGCGCTGCCGCGCTCGACGCACCGGCCGCCGTACATCACGAGCAGTTCGTCGGCCATCTCCGCGACGACGCCGAGGTCGTGCGTGATCATGATGACCGCGGAGCCGAACTCCTTCTGCAGATCGCGGATCAGGTCCAGGATCTGCGCCTGCACGGTCACGTCGAGGGCCGTGGTCGGCTCGTCGGCGATCAGCAGCTCGGGGTTGTTCACCAGCGCCATCGCGATCATCGCGCGCTGGCGCATACCGCCGGAGAACTCGTGCGGGTAGGCGTCGACCCGCTTGTCGGGCTGCGGGATGCCGACCCGGTCGAGCATCTCGATCGCCCGCTTGCGCGCGGTCTTCTTGTCGACGTCGTGGTGGACCCGGTACGCCTCCACGATCTGCTTGCCGATCGTGTAGTACGGGTGCAGCGCGGAGAGCGGGTCCTGGAAGATCATCGCCATGTCGCGGCCGCGCAGCCGGCGGACGGCGTCCTGGTCGCCGGAGAGCAGTTCGGTGCCCTCCAGCCAGATCTCGCCGCTGATCTGCGCCTTGCGCCGGCCGTACTGGCCCGCGGTGTGCAGGCCCATGATGCCGAGCGAGGTGACGGACTTGCCTGATCCGGACTCGCCGACGATGCCGAGGGTGCGCCCCTTCTCCAGGGTGAAGGAGAGCCCGTCGACGGACTTGACCAGGCCGTCGTCGGTCGGGAAGTGCACCTTGAGGTCGCGGACCTCCAGGAAGGCGCTGGGGGCGCCGGAGGCGGTGACGGGTTCGCCGACCGCCGCTCCGGTCTTGTGCAGGTCGGTCATCCCAGCCTCACTCGCGGGTCGATGACGGCGTACAGAAGGTCCACGACGAGGTTGGCGACGGCGATCGCGAGGGCCGCGAACAGCGTCACGCCGAGGATCACGGGCAGGTCCTTGTTGCTGATGGCCTGGACCGCTTCGAGACCGAGACCCGGCAGGTTGAACGTGGACTCGGTGAGCACGGCGCCGCCGAGCAGCACACCGAGGTCGAGTCCGAAGACGGTGAGGATCGGGGTCATCGCCGAGCGCAGCGCGTGCCGGGTGATGACGGCGGACTCGCCGAGTCCCTTGGCGCGCGCGGTGCGGATGTAGTCCTCGCCGAGAATCTCCAGCATGGTGGCGCGGGTGAGTCTCGCGTACATCGCGGCGTTGAGGAAGGCGAGCACGATCCACGGCAGGATCAGCGTCTGCAGCCACGTACCGATCGAGTCGTCCGTGGACAGCGAGTCGGCGATGTGCACCCAGCCCAGGGTGTGGACGAAGATGCCCATCGCGACCATGCCGGTGAAGAAGACGGGGAGCGAGACGCCGCCGAGGGCGGTGGTCATCGCGGCGCGGTCCCAGAAGGTGCCGCGCTTGAGGGCGGAGGTGACGCCGGTGGCGACGCCGCCGAGCAGCCACAGGACGCAGGCGCCGAGCGCCAGGGCGCCGGTGATGGGCGCGTCCGCCTTGAGGGTGTCCCACACGGGTGCCTCGGTGCGGAAGGAGTACCCGAAGCAGGGGGCGGGGCAGTGGGTGATGTCGCCGCCGTTGGTGTAGTCACGGCCGAGCGGGATGCCCCGCACGAAGTCCCAGAACTGCACGAGCAGCGGGTCGTTGAGGCCCAGCTTGATGCGGATGCCGTCCAGCGCCTCGGGGCTGGTGGCCTTGCCGGCGAAGAGGACGGCGACGTCCTGGCCCGCCCATTTGGGCAGCATGAAGAAGATGGTGAAGGTCGCGAACAACACGATCAGCACCATGATGAGGACGGCGAACAGGCGCCGGATGAGATAAGCAAGCACTGTGCGCGGCCCGGCGGCGGGGACCCGTTCGGGGTCCCCGCCGCCGAGGCCATCACCTGCCCTTCGGACTGGCGGGTTTCGACGGCATGAGCGGGATCAGCTCAACGACCGGAAGGACTACGACTACTTGTTGCCGACGCCGAGCATCACGTAGTCGTAGCGACCGCTGTAGGCGGCGGACGAGTACACGTTGGTCAGGCGGCTGCTGCGCCACGAGATGTTCTTCTCGTAGATGAACGGCATCCAGTAGGCCTGGTCCAGGATCTCGTGGTCCAGGTCGGTGTAGATCTGCTTGGCCTTGTTCAGGTCGGTGGTGCCGATCGCGTCGTCGAAGAGCTTGTCGACCTTCTTGTCCTTGATCTGCGACTCGTTGTAGTTGCCGGTCGGGAAGATGAAGCGGCTGTCGAACAGCGGCTGCGCGTAACCCTGGCCGGAGTTGAAGTCGGGGCCCCAGCCGCTCATCGTCATGCCGTAGCCACGGGACTTGACGACCTTCGGCGAACCGGTGATCGAGGAGGCCTGGGCACCGTCGATCGAGTCGATCGTCAGCTTGATGCCGATCTTCGAGAGCGACGCCTGGAGCGCCTCGGCCGCGTCGACCTCACCCGGGTTGTTGCTGCGGGCGGAGATCTTGGTGGAGAAGCCGTTCGGCTTGCCGCACTGCTTCAGCGCGTCCTTGGCCTTGGCCACGTCCGGCTTGCCCTTGCGGGCGACGATCCCGTACGGGTCGTAGTCGCTGTAGCCCGGGATGGACTTCGGGAAGGTGGAGTTGGCGATCTCGCCACCGGCCACCTTGCCGCCGCGGGACTGCTGGATGCTCGCGAAGTCGGTGCCGTAGAAGACGGCCTTGCGGCACTCGACGTTGTCCAGCGGCTTGGTGGCGGTGACCAGGGCCACGTAGCGCACGAAGGAGGTCTGGACGTTGTCGACGTTGCCCCGGTACTTCTCGACGGCCGAGACACGGCCGGCCTGGGTCATGCCGGTGCCGTTGACGTCGACGTCGTAGTCGCCGGCCATCAGGCGCTTGTCGTTCTCCTCCAGGTTGGCGGAGATGGTGACCGTGATCTTGTCCGGCAGGGCCGGGCGGATCGGGTCGGACGACTTCTTCCAGGCCGTGTTGCGCACCAGCGTCAGGCTCTTGCCGGTGTTGTAGCTCTGGACCTTGTACGGGCCCGAGGACACCGGCTTCTGGGTGTACTTCTCCTTGGTGTCCTTCGCCTGCGGCACCGGGGCGCCGGTCGGCATGGCGAGCATCTGCTCGAAGTCACCGTTGGCCTTGGGCAGGTGGAAGACGATCGTCTGGTCGTCCGGCGTCTCGATCGCCTTCAGGCCCAGCTTGTCCTTCGACTTGTCCTTGTACGGGCCCTTGTACTCGCCCTTGGGGTCGAGCGTGGAGCGCAGGTAGCCGGGACCGCCGGTGATGACGTCGGTGGCCCAGATGCGCTCGATGCCGTACTTGACGTCCTTGGAGGTCAGCTTCGAGCCGTCCTCCCAGGTCAGACCGTCACGCAGCTTGTACGTGTAGGTCTTGCCGTCGTCCGAGACGGTGGCGGGCGCGGTGGCCAGGTCGCCGACCAGCTTGTTGGAGCCGTTGCCCGGCTTGGTGTCGTAGGTGACCAGGGTGCGGGTGTAGTACCGCATGAAGTCCCAGGTCATGCCGTAGTACGTGCGCTGCGGGTCCAGGGAGTCGAAGTCCTGCTTGCCGACGAACTTCAGCGTCCCGCCCTTCTTGGTGGACGCGTTGACGACCTTGTTCAGCGCGGCGTTGAAACCGGGAGCCTTGGCTCCGTCCTTGCTGTCGCCGTCACCGCCACCGCACGCCGTAGTGGCCGCCAGCGCCCCGACGACGAGGGCCGCGCACGCAGCGAGCCGTCGCTTGGGAATACCTGTGGGCATTTTCTCGTATCCTCCGAGATCGCGGTCCGGGCGAGTCGCCGATGAACCAGTCGGGTGCGCCGCCTGACGATGCGACAGGGGCCTGTGGAAAGAGGGCTGTTGGTGCCTAGCGGGTGCCCTTGGGGTCGAGCGCGTCGCGCAGCCCGTCCCCGAAGAGGTTGAACGCGAGGACGGTGACGAAGATCGTGACACCGGGGAAGACCATGAACATCGGGTCGTGCTCGTACGTCGCGAGCGCGTCGCGGAGCATGCCGCCCCAGGAGGCGGTCGGCGGGCGCACACCCGCGCCGAGGAAGCTGAGGGCGGCCTCGGTGAGGATGTTGGTGGGGATCATCAGCGTCATGTAGACGACGATCGGCGCCACCAGGTTGGGCAGCAGTTCGCGCAGCAGGATGTGCCGGCTGCCGCCGCCCAGCGAGCGGGCCGCCTCCACGTACTCGCGCTCACGCAGCGACAGCGTCTGGCCCCGGACGATCCGGCCCACGTAGGGCCAGCCGAAGAAGCCGATGACCAGGACGAGGATGGCGACGCGGACGCCCGTTCCGGTCAGCCCGAGCATGTCGTCGGGGAGCACGGAGACCAGCGAGATGATGAAGAGCAGCTGCGGGAAGGCGAGCAGCACGTCCATGACCCGGCTGATGATCGAGTCGACCCAGCCGCCGAAGAAGCCCGCGACGACGCCGAAGACCGTGCCGAGCACGACGGCGACGATCGCCGCGAGGAACGCGACGAGCAGCGAGATCCGGGCGCCGTAGACGACCCGGCTGAAGACGTCGCGGCCCTTGTTGGGCTCGACGCCGAACAGGTAGTCGCTGCTGACGCCGCCCAGCGAACCGGTGGGCAGGTTCGTCAGCGGATCGAGCTTGTCCTGGTGGAAGTCGTTGGGCGGGTGGCCCAGCAGACCGACGATGAGCGGGGCGAAGACCGCGACCAGGATCAGAAGGACGACAACGATGCCACCGGCCAGGGCGACCTTGTCCTGCTTGAGGCGGTTCCAGGCGATCTGCTTCAGCGACCGTCCTTCGACCTTGCCGCCTGACTGGCTCGCGGCAGTGTCGACCGACGCGACCGGCTCCGCCTCCGCGGTCGTGTCGTGCAATGGTGCCGTCATCGTGGCAGGGACCCCTCTCAACCGGCGGTGACCGGCCCGCACTTGCCGCTGGTGGCGGCGTGATTCAGTCCGTCGTACTCAGAGGGGTCGTACACGAGGTCGAACCCCTTGGAGCGGGAGTCTTCAACCTGTGTGCGATCTGTTGCCAGACTTGACGGGGAAAGGATGCCTAAACGTGATGCTGTCTGGGGGGTTCCGTTATCCGGACGGCGGTCAACGGCGTGCGAACAGTGGGCAGTTGGGGCGGAAGAGGCGGCGAGTCGGACATTGGCCCCACGAGGGCGCTTCTCTCCCGCAACCCGTCTCTTCCCGAAATGACCGCCGCACACGCGGAGTTGAGGATGAATTGAGGTTCAGGCGGATCGCCTGAACGGCTCGCCCTCAAACGCCGGACGGGCTGGGTGCTCCCAGCCCGTCCGGCGTTTGATGACAAAAGGGTCAGTACGAGGCGCCGTAAGGCGGCGGATACCCGTACCCGCCACCGGCCTGCCCCGCAGGGGCGACGTGCGCCTCGCGGTCGTAGAACGGCCGGGCGTTCGCCCGCAGCCACATCGCCACCGGGTCGTACTCGTCGGACATCGCGACCGTGGACACCGGCAGACCGTCCGGCACCGCCGTGACGGACTGCTGCATCATCGCGCGCACCGAGTCCACCGACGCGGGCGACGTGTCGTACACATCGAGGCCGATGGCGAGGTAGGGGGCGCCGAGCGCGGGCTGCACCCAGGCGCGGCGCAGCGCCCGCACGGCGGTCGTCCGGTGCGCGTTCTGCGCGAGGACCGCGTAGAACTGCGGGAGGTCGATCGTCGGCTCGGACAGCCGCAGCGGACCGGCGGGCTGCCGGTCGAGGCCGCCCGCGATCCGGCGCAGGTCGAGCCAGGGGATGCCGACGCCGCCGCCCGGCGCGTGCGGATTGAGCCAGAGGCCGTAGTGGTCGGGGTAGAGGGTGCGGGCCGCGTCGACGCCGCCGACCACCTCGTACGCGCGCGACCAGCCGGAGGCGGAGAGCTCTTGGGCGGAGGTGACACAGGGCGCGTAGCCGAAGCCGTCGACCTCCATGTTCCCGTACTGGGCGTCCGGGGAGCCCGCCTGGCCGTGCCAGAGCAGCATCCACACCTGGCCCGCCGCGGGATCGGCGAGTGCCTGGAGCAGCGCCTCGTACGCGTCGTAGCGCCCGGGAGTCACCTGGCGCAGCATCTGCTCGACCTGTCCGGCCGCGGCCGTGCCCGACGCACTCACCCGTAACCGCCCCTTCGTGTACTTCTGCCCGTCTGCGGATCGCCCGATCGCCCCGCGCCGGGCGGTGTGACACCGCCCGGTCAGGTCATGAAACCAGCTTAAGCGGCGTTACTGACACCGACTTGACGGACGGTGTCACACCTCTCGCGCATAGAACGGACGAACACGGGTCCGAAGCCAGTCCGCGACCGGGTCCTGAGTGACGTCGAGAAAGACGAGATTGACCGGCCAGGCGACCGGCGTCCGGCCCAGCGCACGGCCGAGCGCGTCCAGCGGGACGTCCCGCGCCGGGCCCTCCCACTCGGTGAGCTCCACACCGATGAACAGCGACGGGGCGCCGTCCTCGACGACCGCCAGGCAGCGGCGCGCCGTGCGGACGGTGCCGGACGCGTCGAACTCCTCGCGCACCGCGGTCAGGAAGTCGACCGGGTCGTCCTGCCAGTCCGGCTCGGAGAGCACGACCCGGCCGCCGGTCGCGGGACCGTCCAGCGGGGTGCGGCCGCCGCGCGCCAGCTCGGCGACGGCCGGCGGCGGGAGCGGGATCCCGATGGTGCCGTCCGGGTTCACCGCGAGGCCGACCTGCGGCGGCAGGCCGCGGGCGAACTCCGCCGCCGGGGCCACCGTGCAGTCCATCCGGCCGCCGGTGACCCGCATGAACTCGTGCTCGGAGCTGAAGACGGGCACATACGCCTGGCCCTCCATCTCCAGCGTGGGCAGATCGAGGTCGCGGCTGGCCGGGCCGCCGCCCTTGGGCAGCGGGATCCACAGGTGGCTGCGGCCCAGCACCTCGACGATGCGGCCGCCGCCCTCGGGCCGGCCGAGCGCCGCGGAGAGGACCTCCTCCAGCTCGTTCGCCGGCCAGGTGTGCTGCGGCTGCGGGTGGGCGTGCGCCGCGCCCTCGCCCTGCGCGTAGTGCTCGTGCCCCTGCTGCTCCGGGATGCCCGGCGTCTCCATAGCTGCCTTCAACCTCTGCTCCGGCCCTGACATGCGGTCCGGCCGACGATAACCCGTTCGGCGGTACCGCCGGGGGGACTCCCCCGCGGTCTCAGCGCTCCAGGAACGTGATTCCGCCGAGTGCGTCGGACGCCGCGCGGTCGAGGAGCACCGCCGACTCGATGCCGGCCGGGAGGTCTCCCGACTCGGTCGACGTGACGAGGGCGGTGACCGCCCTGCGGTGCCGGGCGAAGGCATAGCGCGAGACGCCCCGGCCCCGGTCGCGCTGGCCGTCGAGCGCCAGGTCCGGCGGCACGTCGAGCAGGATCAGATGGACGGCGGCGCCGCGCCGCCCGGCCGACCGCGTCACCCAGCGCCGCACCCAGGCCTGCGTCCCGCAGTCGTGCACGACGAGGCTGGCGCCGGAGCGCATCGCGCGGCGCAGGCCCGCGTAGTGCGCGACGCGGACCAGCGGCCGGTAGAGCACGTACGGCAGCCAGCGCGGCATCCGGGCCGCCCAGCGCTCCCGGGTGTCCTGGGAGTCGATCCGCACCACGGTGACCACGCGCCGCATCAGCGTGGACTTCCCGCTGCCCGGCAGCCCCGACAGCACGACCAGGTCACCGGCCGCGAAGCCGATCCGGCGCGGGGTGCGGCCGCCCCGCCCCCGCAGGTCCCGCACCGAGCGCTGCCGAGGAATCCGCACCCCCGCCACCGCCGGCGCCGTGGTCGCGTACGCCCCCGCCAACTCCTTGTGCACCGTGATCGTCCTCCCCGTTCCGGTCACGCCACTTCCTGCCCGCCAAGTGTAAAGAGTAGGTAATGCCCTCCGGTCTGTTTCCCCGTTCCCCGGACATGCAATGATGTGCGCGCCAACTGCATACAGGCCGCTTGAATCCGCGCGGGAGAGTTCCAGGCACACGCTGTCCTGGGCGCCGAAGGAGCAAGTCCCTCCCTTGAATCTCTCAGGCCCCGAACCGCGCGGGCGAGGCACATCTGAAAAGCGGGCCGACCGTCTCGTACGGCGGCCCCACCCAAGGTGCAAGCCCCTCGGGGCGAACCTCTCAGGTTCCGATGACAGATGGGGAGGACACTTCGCCCTCGCCGTCATGCCCTGGAGCACTCGCAATGAGCCCTACGCCTTCCCGCCTGACCGCGCTCGATGCCCTGCACCGCGCGCTCGGCGCCACGATGACCGATTTCGCCGGCTGGGACATGCCGCTGCGCTACGGCAGCGAGCGTGACGAGCACACCGCCGTCCGTACGAAGGCCGGTCTCTTCGACCTGTCCCACATGGGCGAGATCACCGTCACCGGCGCCCAGGCCGTGGACCTGCTCAACCACGCGCTCGTCGGCAACATCGGCTCGGTCGGCGTCGGCCGCGCCCGCTACACGATGATCTGCCGCGCGGACGGCGGCATCCTCGACGACCTGATCGTCTACCGGCTCGGCGAGAGCGAGTACATGGTCGTCGCCAACGCGGGCAACGCGCAGATCGTCCTCGACGCCCTCACCGAGCGCGCCGAGGGCTTCGACGCCGAGGTCCGCGACGACCGGGACGCGTACGCGCTGATCGCCGTGCAGGGCCCGAACTCCCCCGCCATCGTGAAGTCCGTCACGGACGCCGACCTGGACGGCCTGAAGTACTACGCGGGTCTGCCCGGCACCGTCGCGGGCGTCGAGGCGCTCATCGCCCGCACCGGCTACACCGGCGAGGACGGCTTCGAGCTGTTCGTCGCCCCGGCCGACGCCGAGAAGCTGTGGCAGGCGCTGACCGAGGCCGGCGCCGCGTACGGCCTGGTCCCCTGCGGCCTGTCCTGCCGGGACACGCTGCGCCTGGAGGCGGGCATGCCGCTGTACGGGCACGAGCTGACCACGGAGCTGACCCCGTTCGACGCCGGGCTCGGCCGCGTCGTGAAGTTCGAGAAGACGTCCCACGGCGACGACTTCGTCGGCCACGACGCGCTGAAGGAAGCCGCCGAGCGCGCCGAGACCGCCCCGCCCCGCAAGCTGGTCGGCCTGATCGCCGAGGGCCGCCGCGTCCCGCGCGCCGGGATGTCCGTCGTCGCCGACGGCCGGGTGATCGGCGAGATCACCTCCGGCGCCCCGTCCCCGACGCTCGGCAAGCCGATCGCCATCGCGTACGTGGACCCCTCGCACGCCGCGCCGGGCACGGCGGGTGTCGGCGTCGACATCCGTGGTACGCACGAGCCGTACGAGGTCGTGGCTCTGCCGTTCTACAAGCGCCAGAAGTGACCCTGACCAGCCCCGCCGTCATCAGCACCCTCCCCCGTACAGGAGAATTCGCCTCATGAGCAACCCCCAGCAGCTGCGCTACAGCAAGGAACACGAGTGGCTGTCGGCCACCGAGGACGGCGTCGCCACCGTCGGCATCACGGAGCACGCGGCCAACGCGCTCGGTGACATCGTCTTCGTCCAGCTCCCCGAGGTCGGCGACACCGCCACCGCGGGCGAGACCTGCGGCGAGCTGGAGTCGACCAAGTCCGTGTCCGACCTGTACTCCCCGGTGACGGGCGAGGTCACCGAGATCAACCAGGACGTCGTGGACGACCCGGCGCTCGTGAACTCGGCCCCGTTCGAGGGCGGCTGGCTGTTCAAGGTCCGCCTCGCCGAGGAGCCGGCCGACCTGCTCACCGCCGACGAGTACACCGAGTTCTCCGGGAGCTGACCCCCCTCATGACTGAGCAGAAGTCCGTACTGAACGAATCCCTGCACGAGCTCGACCCGGACGTGGCCGAGGCCGTCGACGCCGAGCTGCGCCGCCAGCAGTCGACGCTCGAGATGATCGCGTCGGAGAACTTCGCCCCGGTCGCCGTCATGGAGGCGCAAGGGTCGGTCCTCACCAACAAGTACGCCGAGGGCTACCCCGGCCGCCGCTACTACGGCGGCTGCGAGCACGTCGACGTCACCGAGCAGATCGCCATCGACCGGGTGAAGGAGCTGTTCGGCGCCGAGTACGCCAACGTGCAGCCGCACTCGGGCGCCTCCGCGAACCAGGCCGCCCTGTTCGCCATCGCCAAGCCCGGCGACACGATCCTCGGCCTGGACCTGGCGCACGGCGGCCACCTCACCCACGGCATGCGCCTGAACTTCTCCGGCAAGCAGTTCGATGTGGTCGCGTACCACGTGGACGAGGCCGGCCTGGTCGACATGGCCGAGGTCGAGCGCCTCGCCAAGGAGCACCGCCCGAAGGTCATCATCGCGGGCTGGTCGGCCTACCCCCGCCAGCTGGACTTCGCCGAGTTCCGTCGCATCGCCGACGAGGTCGAGGCGTACCTGTGGGTCGACATGGCGCACTTCGCGGGCCTGGTGGCCGCGGGCCTGCACCCGAACCCCGTGCCGTACGCCGACGTCGTCACCTCCACGACGCACAAGACGCTCGGCGGCCCGCGCGGCGGCATCATCCTCGCCCGCTCCAAGGAGTTCGCGAAGAAGCTGAACTCCGCGGTCTTCCCGGGCTTCCAGGGCGGCCCCCTGGAGCACGTGATCGCGGCCAAGGCCGTCTCCTTCAAGGTCGCCGCGAGCGAGGGCTTCAAGGAGCGCCAGCAGCGCACGATCGAGGGCGCCCAGATCCTCGCCGAGCGCCTGACCTCGGAGGACGCCCGCGCCCACGGCGTGAACGTGGCCTCCGGCGGCACCGACGTCCACCTGGTCCTCGTCGACCTGCGCGACTCGGAGCTCGACGGCCAGCAGGCCGAGGATCGGCTCCACGAGGTCGGCATCACGGTCAACCGCAACGCGGTCCCGAACGACCCGCGCCCGCCGATGGTCACCTCCGGCCTGCGCATCGGCACCCCCGCGCTGGCCACCCGCGGCTTCGGCGCCGACGACTTCCGTGAGGTCGCCGACGTCATCGCCGAGACCCTCAAGCCGTCCTACGACGCCGAGGCGCTGAAGGCCCGGGTGACCGCGCTCGCGGAGAAGCACCCGCTGTACCCCGGCCTGTAGTCATTCCGTACGCTTTGCGTCGTACGAATTCTCGGGGCACCCCGCACACTGGACAGTGAGCAGGGTGCCCCGTGGCACGTCCCCCTCTCATGCCCCACCCGGCAGACAACGGCGTCTACCACCACCATTGGAGTTCCACCGTGGCCATCTCGGTCTTCGACCTGTTCTCGATCGGCATCGGCCCGTCCAGCTCCCACACGGTCGGCCCGATGCGCGCGGCCCGCATGTTCGCGCGCCGCCTCAAGAACGAGGGCCTGCTGGCCCACACCGCCTCGATACGCGCCGAGCTGTACGGCTCCCTCGGCGCCACCGGACACGGCCACGGCACCCCGAAGGCGGTGCTGCTCGGCCTGGAGGGCGACTCCCCGCGCACCGTCGACGTCGAGCACGCCGACCAGCGCGTCGAGGCGATCAGGACGTCCGGCCGGATCAGCGTCCTCGGCGTGCACGAGATCGGCTTCGACTTCGACGAGGACCTGATCCTGCACCGCCGCAAGGCCCTGCCGTACCACGCGAACGGCATGACCCTGTGGGCCCACGACGCCGACGGCGCGGAGCTGCTCACCAAGACGTACTACTCGGTCGGCGGCGGCTTCGTCGTCGATGAGGACGCCGTGGCCGGCGACAACCCGATCGTCCCCGACGACACGGTCCTGAAGCACCCCTTCCGCACCGGCGACGAGCTGCTCCGCCTCACCCACGAGACCGGCCTGTCCATCCCGGCGCTGATGCTGGAGAACGAGAAGGCCTGGCGCACCGAGGACGAGATCCGCGCGGGCCTGCTGGAGATCTGGCGGGTCATGCAGGCGTGCACCTCCCGCGGCATGGCCCGCGAGGGCATCCTGCCGGGCGGCCTCAAGGTCCGCCGCCGCGCCGCGAGTTCGGCCCGCAAGCTGCGCGCCGAGGGCGATCCGCTGGCCCACGCCATGGAGTGGATCACCCTGTACGCGATGGCGGTCAACGAGGAGAACGCGGCGGGCGGCCGTGTGGTGACCGCCCCGACCAACGGCGCGGCGGGCATCATCCCGGCGGTCCTGCACTACTACGTCAACTTCGTGCCCGGTGCCGACGAGGAGGGCGTGGTCCGCTTCCTCCTCTCGGCCGGTGCCATCGGCATGCTCTTCAAGGAGAACGCCTCGATCTCCGGCGCCGAGGTCGGCTGCCAGGGCGAGGTCGGCTCGGCCTGCTCGATGGCGGCCGGCGCGCTCGCCGAGGTGCTCGGCGGCTCCCCGGAGCAGGTGGAGAACGCGGCGGAGATCGGCATGGAGCACAACCTCGGCCTGACCTGCGACCCGGTCGGCGGCCTGGTCCAGATCCCGTGCATCGAGCGCAACGGCATGGCGGCCGTGAAGGCGGTCACCGCGGCCAAGATGGCGATGCGCGGCGACGGCTCGCACAAGGTGTCCCTGGACAAGGTCATCAAGACCATGCGGGACACCGGTGCGGACATGTCGGTGAAGTACAAGGAGACGGCGAGGGGCGGCCTCGCCGTCAACATCATCGAGTGCTGAGGGGCGGGGCGGCGGTCACAGCGTGGCCGTCGTCCCCTCTCCGGTCCCGCTGCCCTGAAGCCACTGGTCCCAGCTCAGGTTGAACGCCGCGTAGCCGTTGTCGGCCGGGGCCTTGGCGCGCGGCGAGCCGGTGATCGTCACCGGGTCGCCCTGCTTGACCTGGCCGTAGAACCACTTGGCGTCCGACATCGACAGATGCACACAGCCGTGCGAGCCGCGGGCGCTGCCGCTGCCCGGGTTGGGGTCGCCGGTCGAGTAGTGCACGTACGTACCGGACTGGGTGAGGTGCACGTCCCAGGGCAGGGTGAGGTCGTAGTAGTTGGCGCTGCCCTTGTCGCAGCTGATGCCGACGCTGCAGGAGGTCATGTGGACCTTCTCCTGCTTGTCGATCACGGCCATCGTGCCGTTCCAGGTCGGGTACTCGGCGCTGCCCGCGTTGATGGACAGGGTGCGCAGCGTCGACCCGTTCTTCGTGACCTTCATGGTGTGGCCGCTGACCGACACGTCCGCGCGGACGTCGTCGCCGACCTTGAAGGTGTGGGTGTAGCTGTGCGTGCCGTACCGCCCGTTGCCGTTGCTGACGCCCTCCATGTCGGCGACGACCTTCACCTTGGTCCCCGAGGGCCAGTAGTCCTTCGGCCGCCAGTCGGCGCGCTTGTCGCCGAACCAGTGCCAGGCGCCCTCCACCGGCTGCGAGGCGCTGACCTTCATGTGCTTCTCCACCGAAGCACGGGCCTTCTCGGCGACGGGGTTGGTGAACACCACCGAGACGGGCATGGCCACGCCGACCGTGGTGCCGCTCTGCGGCATGATCGTCTCCAGCAGCATCGGCGGGCCCTTGGGCTTCGTCGGGGACGGGGACGCGCTCGCGCTCGGCTTCCCCGGCTTGCCGTTCTTCCCGTCCGCCTGATCGCTGCCGCCGCCCGAGCCGCAGGCGCTCGTCCCCACGAGCACCGCGACCGTCACGAGTGCGATACCTATTCCGCCGCCCTTGCGCCGTCCCACGTCCTGCCCCACTCTCCTCGGTCCGCGCCCTCCGAATCCGGGGCCCGGCCTTCTGTCAGACCCCTGTCCGGGTGGGCTCAGTTGCATGTGGACACGTAAAGCGTGTTCCAAGATTGCGGGCACCCACACGCGCGCCCGCACAACCGGCGCCTTCCCCGTAAAGCCGCCCGCAGGCAGGTTCGGATCCGGGAGCATGCGGGGACCATGACAGTTCAACCTCGTCGTCCCCACCGACCAGGAGGCCCCACATGCTCCACGGCATCGACGTCAGCTCCTACCAGTCCACGTTCGACACGGACGGCCAGTCGTTCGTCTTCATCAAGGCCACGGAGGGGCGCAGTTACGTCAATCCGCGCCTGACCCACCAGACGAAACTGGCCAGAGACGGCGAGTGCGTCGTGGGCTTCTACCACTTCCTGTGGCCGGGGAACATCGCCGCCCAGGCCGCCTACTTCGTGAGCAAGGCCCCCGAGAAGGCCGGCGACCTGCTCGCGGTCGACTGGGAGACGACCGGCGACGGCACCCGGGCGAGCAACGCCGACAAGGACCACTTCATCCGCGAGGTGAAGCGCCTGCGCCCGAACAACAAGGTCCTGCTGTACTGCAACCGCGATTACTGGCTGAATCACGACACCACGTCGTACGCGGGCGACGGTCTGTGGATCGCCGACTACGTCACGGCGGGCAAGCCCCGCATCCAGGCGAAGTGGACGATCCACCAGTACACGTCGACCCCGCACGACAAGAACGTGGCCAGATTCACGAGCGAGAGCACGCTGCGCGACTGGGCCACGCCCTGACGGCAGGTATGCGCGTCCGTCAGGCGCGCCACTCCGCCGTGCGCTCCGGGGACGCCGCGGCCAGCGCCTTGCGGACGGCCTCGGCGTCGGAGGCGAGGCCGTAGACCGGGGTGCCGGGCTGCTGGCGCCACGACTCGTCCTGGCCGCCCGCGTCGACGGCGTCGAAGCCGATCTCGTCGAGGAGGGCCGTGACGGCCTGCTTCGCCGCCGCGTCGTCTCCGGCGATCGGCAGGGCGACGCGGTCGGGGGCGCCGGCGGGGCGGGCCTTGTCGACGATGTCGGCCGCGTACGTGCCGTTGAAGACCTTCACGACCTCGTGGCCGAGCTGGCGCTCCGTCCAGCGGCTCTCGGTCAGTCCCTCGTCCTCGATCCCGTCGATCTTCCCGTCGCGCTGCTGCGGGTAGTAGTTGCCGGTGTCGATGACGGTGACGTCGGGCGCCGCCGAGCCGAGCAGCCCCTCGGGCAGGTTCGGGACCGCCTTCAGCGGGATCGTGACCACGACGACCTGGGCGCCGCGGACCGCGTCCTCGATGGTGGCGGGGGTCGCGCCGGTCTCCTCGGCGAGCTCGGTGAGGGTGTGCGGGCCGCGCGAGTTCGCCACGTGGACGTCGTGGCCGACGGCGGTGAGGCGCCGGGTGAGGTTGCCGCCGATGTTGCCCGCGCCGATGATGCCGATCTTCATGTCTCGTCCCTTCGGAGATTCATGCATGTGCATCGAATGCGAACCCGGGGAACGGACGGGCTATTCCTCAGGACCCGAGCTTCCCCTGAACGGCCGCAAGCTCGGCCTGCGCCACCCGGCCCGCGGTCTCGGCGTCGCCCGCCACGACCGCGTCCACCAGGTCCGCGTGCGCCGCGTCGCCGTGGTCGCGCTCGGCGCGGGGTACGTCGACGAGGTCGAGCAGGTCGATGAGGCCCTGCCGCAGGGCCGGTGCGAACTCCGCGAACAGGTCGGTCAGTACGGGGTTGTGGGCGGCGGCGACGACGGTGGCGTGCAGCGCGATGTCGGCGTCGACGAAGGCGTCGCCGGGACCGTCGGCGGCCGCCCGCCGCGCGGCGAGGGCCGCCCGCATCGCGGCGATGTCGTCGTCGGTGCGCCGCCCGGCCGCGAGCCGGGCCGCCTGGACCTCCAGGAGCGTGCGGACCTCGTAGACGTCGGCGACGGCCGCCCTGCGCAGCCGGGCCGGGAAGTCCTCCACGGGCCGCGTCGCCGTCACGAAGACACCGGCGCCCTGCCGGGGCCGCACCATCCCGGCCCCGGCGAGCGCGCGCAGCGCCTCGCGGACCGTGGAGCGGCCGACGCCGAGGTCCTTGGCGAGGGTGGTCTCGCCGGGCAGCCGGGCGCCGACGGGCCAGGTGCCGTCGGCGATCTGGGCGCGCAGGCGCTCGGCGGCCTGTTCGACGAGGGGGCTGGGGCGGAGCGGACCCACCGACACCGGTGTCACCAACTTGTCTGAGGAGTACTTGTCTGAGGAGCTGAGGTGTGGCTAGTCTACCGACCGTGTTCATGATGCGCGGACTCCTTCTTCTCGGCAGCCGCGGCGGGGCCTGACGCGACCGGCACCCCGCCGCGGGGTGCCGTGCTGCCGGTCGTCATCCGTCGACCGCGAAGGACGCGTCCGATGTACCGCTGGAATCCACAGACCCCCTCCCCCATGCCGTTCCACCGCTACCGCCCCCATCACGAACGCGTCGCCGCCCCGCCGGTACGGGAGCGGGGCTGGCCGGGGCGGCGGATCACCGAGGCCCCGCTCTGGGTGCCGGTCGATCTGCGCGACGGCAACCAGGCGCTGGCCGAGCCGATGGACGCCGCGCGCAAGCGGCGCTTCTTCGAACTGCTGGTGCGGACCGGCTTCAAGGAGATCGAGGTCGGCTACCCGTCCGCCAGCCGGACGGACTTCGACTTCGTACGGCAGCTCGTCACGAGCGGCGCCGTCCCGGACGACGTGACCCCGGTCGTCTTCACCCCGGCGAAGCCGGACCTGATCGAGCGCACCTTCGCGAGCATCGAGGGGCTGCCGCGCGCGGTCGTCCATCTGTACGTCGCGACGTCGCCGGTCTGGCGGGACGTGGTGCTGGGCCGGACCCGCGCGGAGATCCTGGCCCTGGTCCGGGAGGCGGGCACCCGCATGGCCCGGCTCGCGCACGCCCGCGGGGACGCGCACATCCGGTTCCAGTTCGCGCCGGAGACCTTCAACCTGACCGAGCCGGACTTCGCCCTGGAGCTCTGCGACGGGCTGACCGAGCTGTGGGACGCGAGCCCGGACCGGCCGGTCACGCACAATCTGCCGACGACGGTCGAGACCGCGACCCCGGACGTCTACGCGGACCAGATCGAGTACATGCACCGGAACCTGGCCCGGCGCGACTCCGTGATCCTCTCCGTGCACCCGCACAACGACCGCGGCACCGGGGTCGCCTGCGCCGAACTGGCCCTGCTCGCGGGCGCGCAGCGGGTGGAGGGCTGTCTGTTCGGCAACGGCGAGCGCACCGGCAACGTCGATCTGGTGACCCTGGCCCTGAACCTGTACACGCAGGGCGTCGATCCGAAGCTGGACCTCTCCGGCATCGACGCGGTGCGCGAGACGGTCGAGCACTGCAACCAGCTGCCCGTGCACCCCCGCCACCCGTACGCGGGCGACCTCGTCCACACGGCGTTCTCCGGCACCCACCAGGACGCGATCAGCAAGGGCTTCGCACACCGTGCCGCGGACCCGGACGGGCCGTGGGAGGTGCCGTACCTGCCGGTGGACCCGGCCGATCTCGGGCGCTCGTACGAGGCCGTCATCCGGATCAACTCCCAGTCGGGGAAGGGCGGAATGGCGTATCTGCTGAGGGAGCACCACGGCATCGACCTGCCGCGGGAGATGCGGCCCGAGTATGCGCGGGCGGTCCAGGAGGCGACCGACGCGAGCGGGCGCGAGGCGGGCCCGGACGAGCTGTACGCGCTGTTCCGGGACGGCTATCTGGACGCCGGCGGGCCGGTGCGCCTGGTCGACTGGGCCGCCCGGCGGGACGGCGCGGAGGTGCATCACTTCGCCTGCACCGTGGAGGTCGACGGCGAGCGCCGGGAGCTGGAGGGCAAGGGCAACGGTCCGCTGGCCGCCTTCGGCGACGCGCTGCGCGCCGCGGGGGTGGACGCCGACATCGAGTCCTTCGCCCAGCACGCCCTCGGCGCCGGCTCGGGCGGCGAGGCCGTCGCCTACGCGCGCTGCCGGGTGGGACGGGCGCGCGCATGGGGCGCGGCGCGGCACACCTCGGTGCTGGCCGCGTCCGTCGGGGCGGTGCTGTCGGCGGTGAACCGGGCCGCCGCGACGGAGGGTTGAGCACACGCGTCCGCCGGACCGGGATCCGTGTGGTCCCGGCCCGGCGGGCGCGGTGGGTATCCCGGTGCTCAGGCCTTGTTCAGGTTGGCCCAGAACTCGTCGAAGGACAGCACCTTGTCGCCGTCGGTGTCCTGCCGGGCGATGAGGACCTCGGCCACCGACTCGGTGACGTTGAAGTCGCCCATCTGCGCCATGGCGCTCTTGTACTCGGCCGCCGTGATGAAGCCGTCGCCGTCCGCGTCGAACCGGTCGAACGCCTTGCGTGCTTCCTCGATGCTCGCCACCGGGACCACCCCTCGTTTACGTACTGCTCGTGTTGCCGTATTGACGGAGGTCAGATTAACCGGCCGGGTGGGCCCGGAGTGCAGCCAGTACCCAGGCGAACTCCGGACGGTGCGCGGGCTGTGCGGTCGAGCCCTTCAGCACGGACAGCAGTTCGCGGTAGCGGGCGACCTTGTCGTCCATGGTGGCGAGCAGCCGGTCCAGGACCGCGGCGCGGTCGGCGTCCGGGCCGAGCAGGTCGCACAGCACGCCGTCGGCCTCGGGCGAGGCCGGGTCGGTGCCCGCGCGGACGGCGTCCCCGGCGAGGGTGACCAGTTTCTTGAGGAACCACATCGAGCGGCCGGCCTGGTCGTCGGGGCCGCGGTCGGCGGCGTTGTACTCGGCGGCCCGGCGCATCCGTGCCTTGAATCCGGGGTCCTGGAGGAGTTCGGCCAGCTCCATCCAGGCGTCGGCCTGTTCGGGGGTCGGGTCGTCGGGCAGCCCGGCGCTCATGCCGCGCATCCGTTCCTGCACCGCCGGGTCGACGGTGTCCAGGCCGTGCAGCATCTCCTCGGCGAACTCGTCCATGATGCGCTTGCGTTCGGCGGTGGACTGCCGTGCCAGTCTGTTCATCAGGGCCATCTCCTCGGCGCTCGAATTCCGCTGGGCGACCGTCGACAGCACCGCGCGGTTCAGCCGCAGCACCCGGATCTGCGCGTCGAGGGCCACCACGTGGGCGGCGGCCACCGAGGCGATGTCCCGCTCCCCGGCCAGCACCTTGCGTACGTCGTCCAGGCCGAGGCCCAGCTCGCGCAGGGTGCGAATCAGTTCCAGGCGGGCCACCGACTCGGCGTCGTAGAGCCGGTAGCCGCCGTCGCTGCGGGTGACGGGGTGCAGGACGCCCTCGTCGGACCAGTAGCGGATGGTGCGCACCGTGAGTCCGGCGCGGCGGGCCAGCTCTCCGATCGTGAGCAACCGGGGTCGTTCGTCGGTCATGCCAAGGAGTCTGAGCCCTCCAGCGGGTGGAGACTCAAGCGTCCGGCACGGTCAGCGGAAGATCCCCGTGTGACCGAGCGAATAGCGGCCCGGCTGCGGGTACACCGCGAGGCCGTGGGGGCCGTTGCCGACCGGGATGCGGGCCAGTTCGACGCCGGTGCGGGTGTCGATCGCGTAGACCTCGGAGTCGTAGCGGCCGGAGAGCCAGAGGGTGTTGCCGTCCGCCGAGACGCCGCCCATGTCGGGGCTGCCGCCCTGGGGGAGCTTCCATTTCTTCGTGAGGCGGTTCGCGGGGAAGTCGAAGACGGAGATCGTGCCCTCGCCGCGGTTGGAGACGTACATCTCCCGGGAGTCGCGGCTGACGTAGAGGCCGTGGGTGCCCTTGCCGGTGGGCAGCAGCTTCGGGGTGGCGAAGGTGTCGCCGTCGAGCACCCACATGCCGTTGGCCATCATGTCGGCGATGTAGAACCGCTTGCCGTCCGGGGAGACCTTGACGTCCTGCGGCATCGCCCCGTGGAACGGGAGCTTCTGCTGGGCGACCACCTTCATCTTCGCGGTGTCGACCTTCAGCAGTTCGCCACTGAACTCGCAGCTGACGATGAAGTAGCGGCCGTCGAGGGAGAAGTCGGCGTGGTTGACGCCGTAGCAGGAGACCGGCTCGGTGTGCTGGATCTTCATGGTGTGCGGGTCGCGGAAGACCAGTTCGCGGTCGAGCGAGGCCATGACGACGGCGTGCTTGCCGTCGGGGGTGAAGTAGAGGTTGTACGGGTCGTGGACGTCGACCGGGGCGCCCGCCTTGCCGGTGCGCGGGTCGATGGGGGTGAGGGTGTTGCCCTTGTCGTTGTTGACCCAGAGCGTCTTGAGGTCCCAGGAGGGGACGACGTGCTGGGGCTGGCGGCCGACCCGGATCGTCTCGGTCACCTTGAACGTCTTGGGGTCGATGACGCTGACGGTGTCGGACTCGGTGTTGGGGACGTAGATCCGGGAGGGGAAGTCCTTGACCACCGGGGAGAGCTTGTTCGGGCGGTCGGCGGCGTAGACGTCCTCGGTGTCGAGGACGGGCGGCATCCCGGGCAGCCCGTACACCGCCTGGCGCTTCGGTACGGCCGGCTTCACGGCCTTGATCGCGCCCTGGGTGGTGCGCCCGGTGCTGCCGGTCTCGGTGCCGCAGCCGGTCAGTGCGGCGAGGACGGCGGCGGTCAGCAGGAGGCCGGTACGGCGGGTGAGGTTCACGAGAGCAGCTCCGTACAGGTCACCGCGGACAGGCCGCGACGGTCGAGGTGGTCGAGGAGGGTCGGCAGGGCCTTGACCGTGTCCGCGTAGCCGAAGTGGAGGCTGACGATCGAGCCGGGCCGCACGGCCGAGACGACGTTCTGGACGACGGCCTCCTGCCCCGGCGAGGTGTAGTCGAGCGAGTCGACGTCGTACGAGAGGACGTGCGGGTAGCCGGCGCCGCGGGCGAGGCGGGCGACGAGCGGGGTGGCGGTGCGGTTGCGGGAGGGCCGGAACCAGGTGCCGATGGAGCCGGTGAGGCGGCGGATGCGGTCGGCGCAGTCGGTGATCTCGGCGCGGGCCTCGTCCTCGGGCAGCTCGCTGATGCCGATGTGGCGCATGGTGTGGTTGCCGAGGTCGTGGCCGCCGTCGATGATCCGCCGGGCCAGGTCGGGGTGCTTGTCGAGCCAGGTGCCGACGGCGAGGACGGTGATGCGGGCGCGGGCCCGTTCCGCCTGTTTCAGGAGCGCGTGGGCGACGTCCGGGTCGCCCTGCCCGTGGAAGGTGAGGGCGACCTGGTCGGTGGAGCGCGGGCCGTGGGCGATCTGGGCCGGCTGCCCGGGGAAGCGGCGGGGGCCGGGTGCGGCGCGGGTGGCGGGGGCGGTGCGGTGGGCTTTCGGGGCCGGCGCGCTGGTGGCGGTGTCGGTCTGCTCGGCGGGGGCGCAGCCGGCGGCGAGAGCGGCGGTGAGTCCGGCTCCCGCGCGCAGGGCGGAGCGGCGTCGGATCGGTTCTGCCTGAGTCACCCGCCTTATTTAAGGGCGATCCGGGGCGAAAGCCTTCTACCGACCCGAGGGCCTTAATGATTGCTGAACACCGTCTGCACATTTCCTTTATTTGCGAGGCCGATGACCCTTGTCACCAATGATTCATTTGGCCGTTCCTGGTCCCGTCTGCCATGATCGGTGCTACGACCTCCATTGACCCGGGCCGGTCGTCCACAGCCGCCGCGGAACTCACCCCCATGTCCGCGGCGCACCACACGAAAGCCCCCGCGGCGCCGCACAACGGCGAGAACGGGGGCTTTCGTGCGTCTCCAGGACGGGCGGGGCAGGGGTCAGCGGTCGGCGACGCGCATCTCGAACCAGGTCGTCTTGCCGCGCGGCAGCAGATCCACGCCCCAGCGGTCGGAGATCTTGTCGACGAGGAAGAGGCCGCGCCCGGAGACGTCGAGTTCATGGACCGGCATGAGGCAGGGCAGGCCGCGGGACGGATCGCGGACCTCGATCCTGATCCAGCCGCGACGGCGCAGCATCCGCAGGCCGAAGACGCGGGCTCCGGTGTGCCGCACCGCGTTGCCGACGAGTTCGGAGACGAGCAGGACCGCGTCCTCGGTCATCTTCGGGGAGAGGCCCCAGTGCCGGAGGATGACGACCTGGGCGAGCCGCCGCGCGGTCGCCGCCGATTCCGGGCGCGACGGCAGCGGCACCTCCGCCTCGGTCGGATTACCGAACAACTCCAGCGCCCGCAGCGCGTGCTCGTCCTCCACCGCGGGAGACCAGCGCGCCGCGGTCGCACCGCCGTGCCTCCGCGGCTGTTCGACACCCTCAAGCCCCGCCATGCCCACCATGATGGCTGCCCAGCGGGGCCCGTGGGACCGTTCCGGCTGAATAAGCCCCCCGGAACGCCTCATTCCGGGGGGCTCTTCTGGCATATGCCAGTGACAGATAGAGGGTTGTTACAGCCCGTCTGACCTGCAATGATTCACCGCGCGCGGGCAGTCGATGATCGTCACCGGCCCAGATCGCTTAAGGTTCCCTTAAGGCAGGGATAATGCGCTCCAACGGGGGACGTGATCAACTCTGCTTGCCCGCAAGGGAATTGACGCACCGTCCGCGAGGGCCGTCAGGCGAACTTCGCCTTGCCCGGACCTTCCTCCACGAAGCTGCGCATTCCGGTCTCCCGGTCGGCGGTGGCGAACAGGCCCGCGAACCAGTTCCGTTCGATGGCGAGGCCGGTCTCCAGGTCCGTCTCCAGACCCGCGTCGACGGACTCCTTCGCGGCGCGCAGCGCGATCGCCGGGCCCTGGGCCAGCTTCGCGGCCCAGGCGTGGGCGGCGGTGAACACCTCGTCCGCCGGGACGACCTGGTCGACCAGGCCGATCCGCAGCGCCTCGTCGGCCCGCACGTGGCGGCCCGTGAAGATCAGGTCCTTGGCCTTCGACGGGCCGATCAGGCGGGCCAGCCGCTGCGTGCCGCCCGCGCCCGGGATCAGGCCGAGCAGGATCTCGGGCTGGCCGAGCTTGGCGTTCTCACCGGCGATCCGGTAGTCGGCGCACAGGGCCAGCTCGCAGCCGCCGCCCAGGGCGTAGCCGGTGATCGCGGCGACCACGGGCTTGGGGATGCGGGCCACCGCGGTGAACGAGTCCTGGAGGGCGCGGGACCGTACGACCATGGCCGCGTGGTCCATGGCCTGCATCTCCTTGATGTCGGCGCCGGCCGCGAACACCTTCTCGCTGCCGCGCACGACGACGGCCCGGATGTCGTCCCGGGCCGTGGCTTCTTCCGCGAGTTCCTTGATGCGGTCCTGGGTGGCGACGTCCAGGGCGTTCATCGGGGGACGGGCCAGGGTGATGGTGCCCACGCCGTCGGCGATTTCGAGGGTTGCGGTCATGCTCCGCAGGTTAGCGGGCGTTCACCGCGTGGGGGGTGGTGCGCTTCGTCACGCGGCCGTCCCGCCGCGACGGCCGGTCGCGCAGTTCCCCGCGCCCCTTGCGGGGCGCGGGGACCCGGTTACTTCTTCCAGTCGGCCCAGGACATGTTCCAGCCGTTCAGGCCATTGCCCGGGGCGACCGTCTTGTCCTTCGAGTGCTTCACGATCACCACATCACCGGTGAGCGACTGGTTGAAGAACCAGGCGGCCGCGATCTTGCCGTCGTACCCGCCCCGCACGTCGCGCAGCCCGATGCACCCATGGCTGGCGTTGTAGTTGCCGAAGGCGTCGCCGCCCCAGTAGTTGCCGTGGATGAAGGTGCCGGAGTCGGTCAGGCGCTGGGCGTGCGGGACGTCCTTGATGTCGTACTCGCCGCCGTAGCCGACCGTCTCGCCGTTCATGCGGGTCACCGTGAGGCGCTGGCTGATGACCATCTGGCCGTTCCAGGTGTCGTAACCGGGCTTGCCGGTGGTCACCGGAATCGTCTTGATGGTCTTGCCGTCGCGCTTGACGGTCATCTTCTTCGTCTTCACGTCGACCGTGGAGACCTGGCTGCGCCCGATGGTGAACTTCACCGTGCGGACCTGCTTGCCGTAGACACCGTCGCGGCCCTCGACCCCGTCGAGGTTGAGCTTCACGGTGACCTCGGTGCCCGCCGCCCAGTACTCCTCGGGACGGAAGTCCAGGCGGTCGTTGCCGAACCAGTGGCCCTCGACGTCGACCGCGGGTTCGGTCGTGATCGAGATGCCCTTCTCGACGTCCTCGGGGTGCGTGATGCCCCGCGTGAAGCGGATCGAGAACGGCATGCCGACGCCGACCTTCGAGCCGTCCTCCGGAGTGAACGTACCGATGAAGGTGTTCTTCGGCGTGAGCGTGGTGAAGCTGGTGTCCTTGGCCGACTCGCGGCCGTCCTCGTCCTTGGCCACCGCGTGCACCTTGTACGTGGTGGACGCGGCCAGATGGTGGTCGGGGGCCCAGGACGTGCCCGTCTCCGCGATCTTGCCGTCGACCTTGTTGCCCTTGCTGTCCGCGACCTCGACCGCGGTCAACTTGCCCTTGTCGGCCGTGACTTTGAGCGCCCCGCTGGTCGCCACGCTCTTCGCGCCGTCCTTGGGTGCCACGGTCACCACGGCGGCCGACGCCTTGGTGTCCTCACCCGCCTTGTCGGATTTTCCCTTGCCGTCGTTCCCCGTGTCCGAACCGCCCCCGCCACCGCACGCGGTGACCAGCAGCAGTGCCGCGCCCAGCAGAGCCGCCGATATCGGCCGTCGCCCGTTCAAGATGTCTCTCCCCTCGCCAGGCCCGGGTCCAGGGCCTGCACCCCTGCGCGTCCGCGCGCGCACTGCGAAAGATAACCACACGACCTGGGAAAACGGAGCCCCGAACTATGTCACCGTTTAGTCCCAACCGCCGGTGCCCCACCCCCCTTTCGGATCGTGGTCCGTCGCTTTCCGGGGCACCGGCCCTTCGCGTCAGTGGCTAGGAATGCGCGGCGCCCCCGGCCTTCCACGTCCTCCAGTCCATGTTCCAGCCCCCGAGCCCGTTGTCAGCAGCCACTTTCTTGTCAGCGCTGTTGCGCACCTCGACGACGTCCCCGACGAGGGTGTGGTCGAAGAACCATCCGGCGGGGGTGAGGGAGCTGCCGCCCTTGACGTCGCGCAGGCCGACGCAGCCGTGGCTGACGTTGGCGGAGCCGAAGGCGCCGCCCGACCAGTAGTTGCCGTGCAGGAAGGTGCCGGAGTCGGTGAGCCGGATCGCGTGCGGCACGTCCGGGATGTCGTACTCGCCGCCGAACCCGACGGTGCGGCTGTTCATCCGGGTGACCTCGTGCATCTCGGTCACCACCATCTTCCCGTTGTACGTGGTCGAGCTGGGCGCCCCCGCCGTGATCGGCAGGGTGTCGAGCAGCTCGCCGTCACGGACGACCCGCATGGTGTGCGCGGCCGCGTCGACGGTGGACACCTGGCTGCGCCCGATGGTGAAGGTGAACGTCTTGTGCTGGAGGCCGTAGACGCCCGAGGCGCCCTCCACGTCACGCAGGTTGAGGTCGACGGTGACCTTGGTGCCGGGCTTCCAGTACTTCTGCGGGCGGAAGTCGAGCCGCTCCTTGCCGAACCAGTGCGGGGCGATCGGCACGGCGGGCTCGGCGGTGATGCGGACGGCGCGCTCGACGGCGGCCCGGTTCTCGATCTCCCGGTTGAACGCCAGCTTCACGATCATGCCGGTGCCGACCGTGGCCCGGTTCTCCGGCGTGACGTAGCCGATGAAGCGCTCGTCGGGGACGAAGGTGGTGAAGGTGGTGTGGCGTGCCATCCGCCGCCCGTGGTCGTCGACCGCGACCGCGTCGACCGTGTACTGCGCGGCGAGCGCGAGCCCTTCGGCGTCCCGCCCGGTGGGCCGCCACCGGGTGCCGTCCTCGTCCAGCCGGCCGGGCACGGCCTCCTCCTGCGCGTCCTGGATCCGGACGACCTTGACGGACTGCAGCCTGCCCTCCGGGACCTCTACCCGGAGTGTGCCGTCGCCCTTCACGTTCTTGCTCGCGTCGTCCGGTGTCACCCGGATCATGTCCTCGGGCGCGCGCGGCTTGCCGAGCACCTCGTGCGAGTCGCAGCCGGCGAGAGCGCCGACCAGTCCTGCCCCTGTCAGTACGGCGCCCAGTGTCGCCCCTGCGCGCCGCGCGCGCCTCACAGCAGTTTTCACGCCAGGCCAACGACGGGCACCCCGCTGGGGAAACGTGAGTGCGAGGCAAGCTCTGGGCAGAACACTGGGGAGGGCTTGAGGGGAGCGCGGCCGGGACGCCGCGCGCGCCCCGCTCCGGCCCGCCAGTCGTGGAGCCGCGGGAGGCTGACAGGTGTCGAGCGCACCCGAGCAGGAGGCCGTGCAGTCCGGCACGGGGACGGCCGTGCCGAACGGTACGGCGGGTCAGGGACGGCCGGTGCCGTCCGCGCTGATCGGGCGGGGCAGAGAGCGGGAGTTCACGCCGCCGGTGGGTCCGGTGTGGCCGGGGGCGCCGATGCCGCTCGGGGCCCGCTTCCGGGTCGGCCCCGACGGCGTCGCGGGCACCAACTTCGCGTTGTGGGCGGGCGGCGCCGAGCGCGTGGAGCTGTGCCTGTTCGACGAGGAGGGCCGCGAAAGCCGTTCGCCGCTGGCCGAGTTGACGCACGAGATCTGGCACGGGTTCGTGCCCGGGGTGCGCCCGGGGCAGCGCTACGGCTTCCGGGTGCACGGCCGCTGGGACCCGTGGACGGGCGCCCGGTGGAACCCGGCGAAGCTGCTCCTCGATCCGTACGCGCGCGCGGTGGACGGCGAGTTCGGGCTGCCGCCCGAGGTCTACGGGCACGTACGGGACTGGCCGGAGCAGCATGTGGCGGACACCGTGCGCGACGACCGGGACTCGGCGCCGTACGTCCCCAAGGGTGTCGTGGTGCACGACGACGCGCCGGACGACGAGTGGGCGGACGACCGGCGCCCGAAGACCCCGTGGGCGGACTCGGTCATCTACGAACTGCACGTGCGCGGCTTCACCCGGCAACACCCGGGGATTCCTGAGGAGTTGCGGGGCACGTACGCCGGTCTCGCGCATCCGGCGGCGATCGAGCACCTGGTGAAGCTAGGGGTGACGGCGGTGGAGCTGCTGCCGGTGCACCAGTTCGCGCACGAGGACCATCTGCTGCGCCGGGGCCTGAAGAACTACTGGGGCTACAACTCGATCGGCTACTTCGCCCCGCACGCGGCGTACGCGGCCTCCGGCACGGCCGGGCAGCAGGTCGGCGAGTTCAAGCGGATGGTGCGGGCGCTGCACGACGCCGGGATCGAGGTCATCCTCGACGTCGTCTACAACCACACGGCGGAGGCCGGAGAGCTGGGCCCGATGCTGTCTCTCAAGGGCATCGACAACCGCGGCTACTACCGTCTCCAGGGCGACGCCCGGCGCTACGCCGACTACACGGGCTGCGGCAACACCCTGCACGTCGTCCAGCCGCACGTGCTGCGCCTGATCACCGACTCGCTGCGGTACTGGGTGACGGAGATGGGTGTCGACGGCTTCCGCTTCGACCTGGCGGCGGCGCTGGCGCGCTCGATGCACGACGTCGACATGCTCTCCCCGTTCCTCGCCGTCATCGCGCAGGACCCCGTGCTGCGCCGGGTGAAGCTGATAGCCGAGCCGTGGGACGTGGGCTCGGGCGGCTATCAGGTGGGCGCCTTCCCGCCGCTGTGGACGGAGTGGAACGACCGTTACCGCAATGCCGTACGGGACTTCTGGCGCGGCGCGCTGCCCGACGTACGGGATCTGGGCTACCGCCTGTCGGGGTCGAGCGACCTGTACGCGTGGGGCGGGCGCAGGCCGTACGCGTCGGTCAACTTCATCACCGCGCACGACGGGTTCACCCTGCGCGACCTGGTGAGTTACGAGCGCAAGCACAACGAGGCGAACGGCGAGGGCAACCGGGACGGGTCGAACGACAACCGGTCGTGGAACTGCGGCGCCGAGGGCGAGCCTGCCGAGCCGTCGGTGGCGGCCCTGCGCAGGCAGCAGCTGCGGAACCTGCTGACGACGCTGCTGCTGTCGACGGGCGTGCCGATGCTGGTCGCGGGCGACGAGTTCGGGCGCACCCAGCGCGGCAACAACAACGCCTACTGCCAGGACAACGAGATCGGCTGGGTCGACTGGAGCCTCCTGGACGACCCGGGCTGGCGCGCACTGTTCGACCTGGCCGCCCGGCTGATCGCGCTGCGCCACGCGCATCCGGTGCTGCGCCGCCGGGCGTTCTTCTCGGGGCGTGCGCACTCGGCGGACGGGCTGCGGGACCTGGCGTGGTTCACCTCCCGGGGTACGGAGATGACGGAGCGGGACTGGTACGCGCCGGCGGCGACGCTCGGCATGTACCTCTCCGGGCGGGACATCCCGGGCCGGGACGCGCGCGGCGAACCGGTCGAGGACGACAGCTTCCTCGCGGTGCTGCACGCGGGCGACCGCGCGGAGAGCTTCGTGCTGCCCGGCGAGCCGTGGGCCCGGGAGTACGAGGTCGTCGTCGACACCGGCGAGGAGTCCCAGGAGGCACCGCCCGGCGTACGGCACCCGGCGGGCGGCACGGTGACGGTGGGGGCGCGGACGGTGCTGCTGCTGCGGGTGCGGGCGTAGGTCCGGGCCGGATTCAGAGCGGCTGCCGGGCGAGGACCACCAGGTACGCCCCGTACCAGAGGGACACCGCGCCCAGCGCCGTCGCCACCGCGATCACCTGGGCCCGCCGCGCCCACCAGCCCCGCACCATGGCCCGCGCCATCGGGATCAGCAGCGGGAACGCGGGCAGCAGGAAGCGCGGCTTGGAGCCGAACGGGCCGGAGCCGAGGACCACCAGGGCCACGAGCGCGCCCGTGTACACCAGGAGCGCGAGCGGTGGCCGGTCCAGGCACAGCAGGGCGAAGAGCAGCAGCGCCGCCGCGACGATCACCAGCGCCAGCGGATAGCCGGCCTTGCCGCCGTCCAGGAACAGGCCGCGCAGGAAGCGCAGGGTCCGGACGCCGAAGTCGATCCGCGAGTTCCAGGCGGCCTGCACGGTGAAGTAGCCGTGCAGCAGGTCGCCGGTGCGCGCGCCGACCCACAGCACGTATCCGGCCCAGCCCGCGGGCGCGAGGAGCGCCCCCGCCCACAGGGTCACGGGGATCCGCCCCCGGTGGCGTACGGCCTCGTGGACGGCCACCGCCAGGACGGCCGCGGCGACCGCGAACCCGCTCGGCCGGGTCAGGCCCGCGAACGCGGACAGCGCGCCCGCGAGCAGCCAGCGACGGGTGAGCAGCGCGTGCAGCGACCAGGCGGAGAGCGCGCAGAACAGCGGCTCGGTGTAGGCGAGGGTGAGGACGACCGAGTGCGGCAGCATCGCCCACAGCGCGACGGTGACGGTGGCGACGGCGACCCCGTGGACCCGGTGGACGACCGCGTACACGCCCCAGGCCGCCACGAGCGCCGCACTCCACGCGATCAGCAGCGCCGCCTGCCCGGTCGACAGCGGCAGCACCGTGGAGACGGCTCTGATCAGCGCCGGGTACAGCGGGAAGAACGCCCGGTCGGTCTGGAGGAGGCCGGCCGCGGACTCCCGCCAGTGATGGTCGTAGCCGTGCCGGGCGATGCTCAGGTACCACTTGGAGTCCCAGGTGTGCGTCAGCGCCTGGGCCGGTGGGCGGCCCGCCCAGTGGTCGAGGACGACGACGAGCACGGCACCCGTGAGCCGGACGGCGGCGAACACGGCGAGGGCGCGCAGCACGCGCGCGGGCCGCTGCCGCGGGGCCGGGACGTCGTCGGGACGCCCGGTGGCGGAGGACATGACCACGCCGGTCAGCGTGTCGTCGCCGGGCGCGGGGTGACAACGGCGAATCCGGCTGTGTCCGGAGAAGGCCGGTAAGAGCCGCCGGGACGCGGCGCCCTACGATGTCCCGGCGTGACCCGCATCGACCCCAGCACCCGCACCCGTACCCGTACCACCGTCGACGAGATCGCCGCCGGGCTGTCGCACTGGCCGCGCCCGCAGGCCGGGGAGCTGGCCGAGGTCGTCGCCGCCCATGAACACAGCGGCGCCTACGCGGTGTTCGACGCGGACAACACCACGTACCGCGGTGATCTGGAGGAGTCGCTGCTGCCCTTCCTGGAGCTGCGGGGCGTGCTGACGCGGGACACCGTCGACCCCGCGCTCGCGGTGGTCCCGTTCCGGGACACGGCGGGCCGCCGGGAGACGCTGACCGAGTACTACGCGCGGCTGTGCGCCCTCGACGACCTGATCGCCTACCCGTGGGCCGCGCAGGTCTTCGCCGGGTTCACCCTGCGGGAGCTCAGGGGCCATGTCGACGCGCTGCTGGCGTTCGAGGGCGCGCTGCCCGGCGGGGGCGGGCCGCCGCGGGTGTCGCGGGGCATGCAGGAGCTGTACCGGGTGCTGCGGGCGCACGGCATCGAGGTGTATGTGGTGAGCGCCGCCTCCGAGGATCTCGTACGGATGCTGCTCACCGATCCGCGCCACGGCTACGGCCTGCCGCCGGGGAACGTCATCGGGGCGAGTGCGCTGCTCAGGGACCCGTCGACCGGGGACGTGACGAGTTCCCGCAAGGAGATCGCGGCCGGTACGTACGACGAACAGGCGCTGTCAGACTGGGAGTTGACGTCCACGCTGCTGGCGCCGCTGACCTGGTGCGAGGGGAAACCGGCCGCCATCCGTACGCACATCGACGCCTGGCGCGGCCCGGTGCTCGCCGCCGGGGACACGCCCGCGAGCGACGGGCCGATGCTGCTGCGGTCGGTGGACGTCGAGCGCGGGGGCGTACGGCTGTGGGTCGACCGCGCGAACGGCTCGGCGGCGGAGCTGGAGCGGCTGAAGGCGGACGGGGCGCGGCGCCAACGGGAGCTGGGGCTGGCGGTCACGGCCGATCAGGGGTGGGTGACGGTGACGCCGGAAGAGATCGCCTGAGGCCGGCGCGGACGGGCGGGGCTCAGCCGAGGATCTTGCGGTCGTACGCCACCGCGACCGCCGCCGCGCGGTCCTTGACGCCCAACTTGCCGTAGATGTGGGTGAGATGGGTCTTGACGGTGGCCTCGCTGATGAACAGCTCGCGCGCGATCTCCTTGTTGGAGGTGCCCCGGGCGACCAGGACCAGGACCTCGCGCTCGCGGGCCGAGAGGGTCTCGTCGGCGGGGGCGGCGGGCGTGCGGACCGCGGTGACCAGGCGGGAGGCGACCGCCGGGGAGAGCACCGTGCGGCCCTCGGCGGCCGCGCGGACCGCTGCGAAGAGCTCCTCGCGCGGGGCGTCCTTCAGCAGGTAGCCGGTGGCGCCCGCCTCGATCGCGGGCAGGGTGTCGGAGTCCGTGTCGTACGTCGTCAGGACCAGGACGCGGGCGCGGGCGCCGCGCCGGGCCAGCTCCCTGATGGCGTCGACACCGCCGCCGCCCGGCATCCGCAGGTCCATCAGGACGACGTCCGGGTCGAGTTCGGCGACGCGGGTGACCGCCTCCACCCCGTTCGCCGCCTCGCCCAGGACCGTGAAGCCGGGGGCGGACTCGAACATGCCGCGGACGCCGTCGCGGACGACCGGGTGGTCGTCGACGATCAGGAGGGTGATGGCGCTGCTGTCACTGGTCATGGGGCACCAAAGGTACGCGAGCGGAGATCGCCGTGCCGCTGCCCGGCTCGGACTCGATCGTCACGTCGCCCGTGAGCCGTTCGGCGCGGGCCCGCATCCCGTCGAGGCCGAAGCCCCCGCTGCCGGTTCTCGCGGGCAGGGCCAGCGGGTCGAAGCCGCGGCCGTCGTCGCGCACGTCGAGGGTGACCTCGCCCGCCATGAAGGAGAGGGTGACGCCGAGGCGGGTGGCGTGGGCGTGCCGGGCGGCGTTGGACAGGGCCTCCTCGGTGATCCGGAGCAGCGTCGCCTCGATCTCGTCGTGGAGCGGCTGGGCGGTGCCGGTGACGGTGAACTCGGCGCGCACGCCGGTGCGTCCGCCCCAGTCGGCGACCGTCTTCTTCAGGGCCTCGGGCAGGCCGGCGTCGGCGAGCGCGGCGGGCGAGAGGTTGTGCACGGAGCGTCGGGCCTCGCCGAGGCTGTGCCGGGCGAGGGCGTCGGCCCGGTCCAGGTGCTCGCGGGCGATCTCCAGGGTGGGGGCGTTCTTGACGACCTGGATCTGGGCGATGATGCCGGTCAGGCCCTGCGCGATGGTGTCGTGGATCTCCGCGGCGAGGCGGCGGCGCTCGTCGGCGACGCCCGCCTCGCGGGCCTGGACGAGGAGCTGGGAGTGCAGATGGGCGTTCTCGTCGAGGGCCGCCTGGAGGGCCGCGTTGGTCTCCGCCAGTTCGCGGATCGTGCGGACCTGGACGCGGGCGCGCTCCTGTTCCTTCTCCTGAAGGTGCCCGGTGATGACGACGAAGGCCATGTTGGCGACGACCAGCGCGCCGAAAACCGCCCAGGCGAGCGGGCTGTCGGGCCAGAGACCGCCGGACTGGGAGCCCGCCACGATGACGACCGAGGCGAGGATCGCGGGCCGCTGCTGCCAGCGCGGCAGCAGCCGGTCGGCGTCGTAGTAGCCGACCGCGGCGAAGAACGCGAAGAACGGGTTGATCAGAGTGACGACGAACGCGATCGCCCACCGCGTCCAGTAGAAGGCCGCGCTCACGGCCGACACCCGCATCGGCTCCGGCTCCGCCGCCGTCCAGGCCAGCTGGAGCACGAGCGCCAGGGCGGACAGGCCTCCCGCGACGTCCCAGTCGGTGCGGGACATGCCGATCACGTCGGAGGTGGCGGCCAGCAGGAGGACCGCTACGGCGAGCAGCACGTACGCGCCGTAGCGGTGCACGACGCGCCAGGGGCTCTCGGCGGTGGCGACGGCGTCGGCGAGCTCGGCGGCGGCCGTGCGGTCGCGTACGGATCCTTGGGGCATGCCGCCAGTGTGCAGGTCCGCGCCCTCGGTCATGCTCACTCCCAGCGGAACCAGCGGGCGGCGGCGCCGGACAGGCCGACGGCCCACACGGCCAGCACCAGCAGGTGGGACCAGGCGGGCCAGTCCCCGGCCATGGCCTGGTTCAGGGCCTGGGCGGCGGCGCCGAACGGCGTCAGCTCGACGATGTGCGCGAGCGCGTCCGGCATCGCCTGGACCGGCACCCACACGCCCGCGCAGAACATCGCCGGGAAGAAGACGACGGTGCCGATCGCATTGGAGATCTTCGTCGTACGGGCCCGGGAGGCGATCAGCGCGCCCAGGGCGAGGGCGACGATCACGGAGAGGACGAGGGCGAGCAGGTAGCCGGGGAGCTGCCGGGGCAGGGCCACGTCGAAGGCGACGCGGCCGACGGCCAGGCAGAGCGCGGCGCCCAGCAGGATCGCCGCTCCGTGGATGGCCATCTGGGCGCTGAGCAGCGCGGACGGGCGTACCGGTGTCGTCGACATGCGGCGCAGCACGCCGCGCTCTCGGTACCCGGTGATGATCGGCGGCATCGACTGGATGCCGCCGGCAATCATGGCGAGCAGCACGGTGACGGGCACGTACGCGTCGACCAGGCGGATGCCGCCGAGCCCGGAGTCGACCTCGCGGAACGACGGGATCGAGCCGAGGATCACCAGCAGGGCGATCGGGAACAGCAGGATGCCGATCAGGCTGCCGGCCTCGCGGCGGAAGAGGGAGAACTCGGCCTTCAGGACAGCCTTGTTCGGGGCTTTGTTCGGGGCTTTGTTCGGGGCGTTGGTGACGACGGCGGTGCTCATGACTGGCCGACTCCCGTCAGGTCGAGGAACGCGTCGTCCAACGTGGCGTCGGAGACCCGCAGCTGGTGGGCGGTGATGTGGTGCCGGGCGAGCAGCGTGATGACCGCGTTGACGGTCTCGTCGCCGCCGGTGAGGGTGATCCGGCCGTCGCGGTGGTCGCGGGAGGCGAGGCCGGGCAGCGCGGCGAGCGCGTCCTCGTCGAGCGGCGCCGACGGGGTGAAGGAGATGACGGTGGCGCCGGCGGCCTGCCGGATCAGCCCGGCCGGGGTGTCGAGGGCTGCCACCCGCCCCTTGTCGATGACCGCGATGCGGTCGCAGAGCCGCTGCGCCTCTTCCATGAAGTGGGTGACGAGCAGGACGGTGACGCCGCTGTCCCGCACCTCCTCGATCAGCTCCCAGGTGTCGCGGCGGGCGCGCGGGTCGAGGCCGGTGGTCAGCTCGTCGAGGACGACGACGCGCGGGTTGCCGACGAGCGCGAGGGCGATGAAGAGCCGCTGCTTCTGGCCACCACTGAGCTTGGCGAACCGGGTGTCCAGCTTCTCGGTGAGCCGCAGCCGCTCGGCGAGCGGCCGCCAGTCGAGGGGGTCGGGGTAGATCGCCGAGTACAGCTCCAGCGCTTCCTTCACGGTCAGCTTGGGCTGGATCTCGCTCTCCTGGAGCTGGGCGCCGAGGATGCCGGTGAGGGCGGCGTGATCGCGTACGGGGTCCAGCCCGGCGACCCGGATCCGCCCCTCATCGGGTGTCCGCAGTCCTTCCACGCACTCGACGGTGGTGGTCTTGCCGGCCCCGTTGGGTCCGAGGATCCCGAAGATCTCGCCCTCGGCGACGGAGAACGACACCCCGTCGACGACGGCCCGCCCCGCATACGCCTTCCGCAGACCGCTCACCTCGATGAGCGGTCCGGTGTCTGTACTGGTCCCTGTCGTCATGCCTCAAGGCTCGCGTCAGGGGCGGGGTCCGGACATCGCCCATCGCGCTCGAAGGCCCATCAACCGATCGGTTGATGGGCCGCTACGACTCGGGGGTGCCGACGGTCGCTAGCCGACCGTGACGGAGTCACCGGTGGAGGTGCTCGCTCCGGTGGTGGAGTTCCCGTAGTACTTCCAGCGCCAGGTGCCGCTCTTGTCGGCGGTGACGGTGGTGGAGAGCTTCCCGGTGCTGCTCGCGTAGGCGTACTTCACCGACGTGTACGTGTCCGAACCGGCGGGCTTGAACTGGAGGTAGACCTTGCGGTCGCCGTAGTTCACGTACTTGTGGGCGGACCAGTCGGCGCGCTGCACGACACCGGTGACGGTGATCTTCTTGCCCTTGACGGCGGGTTCCGGCGACGCGTTGGCGGTCAGCCGGGAGTACCGCTGGAGGGTGACGGTGCCGGAGAGGCCGTCGGTGTCGGCGCTGCCGCTGGTCTTGTATCCCCTGCCGGCCGTCTTCCACGCGGTGGCGTCACTGTTGACGAGCGAGCCGCCGTTGCCGCTGGGCATGTGGCGCGGGTCGATGCTGATCTCCCGCTCGCAGGCGCGGGTCGTCACGCCGCCGCTCGTCGACTTCGAGCAGCTGTACTCGATCTCGCTGAGAGCCAGCCCGTAGTCGCTCTTGCCGAGCGTGCCCCGGTAGGCGAACACCTCCCACTCGTCGAGCGCCGAGGTGCTCTTCACGGTGAACGTCAACGGGACGCTCACCCTGTTCGTCGTGCCGACGACGATCGGGTTCCCGTCGTTGAACACGACGTTGGAGAACGAGACGCCGCCCTCATAGGTGGTGGCTTCGGCGGTCATGGCCGTCGTCGCGACGAGCCCCACCCCTATGGCTCCGGACAGCAGCCCGAAGCCAAGTCCTCTTCTCAATCGAGGCTCCTTACACGTGACGAGAGTTGTCGTCCGGAGATGCCGGACGACGGCGAACGGCGATCAGGCGAACGGATCCTCCTCGGATCCCGCTCGGATCGACGCGCGATCTTCTCACGTCGCGGCGCGTCCGGATCCAGCCCGAAACCCGGTGGGCGTTGTCAGTGCCGAACCGTAGTCTCACCCCTGATGACGACTACAGATGCAACGACCACGGATCCTGACCGGAGTGACGGTGCGCCCCACCAGGCCCCGCCCGTACGGCAGTCGGCCGTGCGCACCCTCGCGCGGCTGTGGCCGTACGTGCGCCCCGTGCGGGCGCGCTGGGCGGGGGCCGCCGTGATCGCCGTGGTCGCGTCGTGTCTCGGGCTCGTGTTCCCGCTCGTGCTGAAGTGGATCGTCGACGGTCCCGTGACGGACCGGGACCCGTCCGGCGTGTGGCTCGGCGCCGGGGTGCTGCTCGCGCTCGGGATCGTGGAGGCGCTGTTGTTCGGGCTGCGGCGCTGGCTGGTGGCGCGGCCGCTCGCCGGGGTCGAGGCGGGGATGCGGGCCGATCTGTACCGGCATCTGCAGCGGATGCCGGTGGCGTTCCACGACAAGTGGGCCTCGGGGCAGCTGCTGTCACGGGCCACGACCGACCTCATGGTCGTGCGGATGTTCCTCGCCTTCCCGCTGACGTTCCTGATCGTCAACACGGTCACCATCGTGGCGGGGCTCGCCGTCCTCGTGGTGCAGGACTGGGCGCTCGGGCTCGTGCTGCTCGCGCCCGCGGTGCCGCTGATGGCGGTCTGTTACCGGTTCGAGCATGGGTACGCGGAGGCGTCGCGGCGGGCGCAGGACCAGGTCGGCGATCTGACCACGGTCGTCGAGGAGTCGGTGCTCGGCATCCGGATCATCAAGGGGTTCGGGCGGCACCGCAGCCACGCGCGGGCGTTCCGGGAGCTGTCGCAGACCGTGCGCGGCACCGAGCTGACCAAGGCGCGGCTGCTCGCCGGGATCCTCGTCGTCATCACCCTGCTGCCGGAGCTGGCGCTCGGCACCGCCCTGGTGCTGGGCACGGTGCGGGTCGCGGACGGCGATCTGTCGGCGGGGACGCTGGTGGCGTTCCTGTCGACGGCGCTCGCGCTGCGCTGGCCCATCGAGTCCATCGGGTTCCTGCTCGCGATGAGCCAGGAGGCGGCGACCGCGACCCGGCGCTACTTCGAGGTGATGGACGAGAAGGAGGAGGATCCGCGCGTCCACGAGCAGCGCACGCGGGTGGACGCGGAGGGCGGCGGCGGGAGCGGACTGCGGTTCGAGGGCGTCGAGTTCCGCTACCCGGACGCGGCCCCCGGCTCGGTGCCGACGCTGGCCCGGATCGATCTGCACATCCGCTCCGGCGAGACGCTGGCGCTGGTCGGCGCGACCGGCAGCGGCAAGACCACGCTGACCGCGCTGGTGCCGCGCCTGTACGACGTCACGGCCGGGCGGATCACGCTGGACGGGCGGGACGTGACCGCGATGCCGCGCGAGGAGCTGCGCACGCTGGTGTCGGTGGCGTTCGAGGAGCCGACGCTGTTCTCGGCGACCGTCGCGGCGAACGTGCTGATGGGCGCCCCGGACGCGACGGACGAGGACGTGGAGCGGGCGCTCGGTGTCGCCCAGGCCGACTTCGTGCGGCGGCTGCCCGAGGGGCCGGACACGGAGGTCGGCGAGCAGGGCCTGAGCCTGTCCGGCGGGCAGCGGCAGCGGCTGGCGCTGGCCCGCACCGTCGTGGGCGGGCCCCGGTTCCTGGTCCTGGACGACCCGTTGTCCGCGCTGGACGTGCACACGGAGGCCGCGGTGGAGGCGGCGCTGCGGCGCGTCCTCGCGGACAGCACGGCCCTGGTGGTCGCGCACCGGCCGTCCACGGTGCTGCTCGCGGACCGGGTGGCGCTGCTGTCGCAGGGGCGGATCACGGCGGTCGGCACGCATCAGGAGCTGCTGCGGACCAGCGCCGAGTACCGGCATCTGATGTCGGAGGACGACGACGGCCACGACGACGATCACGATGCCGCCGAGGCGGGGAAGGCGGCACACGCATGACGACGGCACAGGTGACCACGGGACCGGCGGCCCCGCAGGACGGCGCCCCCGACGAGGACGTGCGGCCGGGCTCCGCCGGGGACCCGTACGACCAGGACGACCTGCCGACGCCGAAGGGCGCGACGGGCACGCTGCTGCGCTCGCTGCTCGCGCCCCATCGGCGTACGGCCTGGCTGACGGTGCTCGCGCTGCTGCTCCAGCAGGGCGCGGTGCAGTCCGGGCCGCTGATCGTGGCGTACGCGATCGACAGCGCGGTGCCGGCGTTCCGCGACCACTCCTACGGCCCGCTGATCGCGGTCGGCGCCGCCTTCCTGCTGACGGCGTGCGCGTCGGCGGCGTTCCAGTACGCGTACATCCAGCTGTCGGCCCGCGTCAGTCAGAACGTGCTGGTGGAGCTGCGCGGCCGGATCTTCCGGCACGCGCAGGCGCTCAGTGTCGACTTCCACGACCGGTACACGTCGGGGCGGGTCATCTCGCGGGCGACGACGGACGTGGAGTCGCTGCGGGAGCTGCTGAGCGAGGGCCTCCAGGAACTGGTCAACGTCATCCTGGCGTCCGTCTACATCACGGTCAGCCTGCTCTGGCTCGACCTGGGCACAGGGGCGGTGGCCGCGGCCTCGTTCGTGCCGCTGTACGTGCTGATCCGCGCGTACCGGCGGCGGGCCGCGAAGGCGTACGGGGAGCGGTCGTCGGCGATCGCGACGGTCATCGTGAAGTTCGTGGAGACGATGAACGGCATCCGGCCGGTGCGGGCGTTCCGCCGCGAGGCCGCGAACGACGCGCACTTCGCCGAGCTGAACCACCGCCACGAGCGGGCCAACGGCACGGCGCTGCTCGAGATGGCGCGGTACGTCGTCGGGTCCCGGCTCATCGCGAACACGGCGGTGGCGGGCATGGTGCTGTGGGGCGCGTACCGGGTGGCCGGCGGCACGCTCGACCTGGGGGTCCTGGCCGCCGCGGTGCTGTTCATCCGGCGCCTGTACGACCCCATCGACCGGCTCGCGATGTTCCTCAACTCGTACGAGAGCGCCGCCGCGTCGCTGAAGAAGATCGCGGGGCTCCTCGCGCAGACGCCGTCCGTGCCGGAGCCGGAGGCGCCGCGCGAACTGCCCGCCGCTGCGGACGGGCAGCCGGGCCGCGAGGTCGTCTTCGACGACGTGTCGTTCGGTTACCGGACCGGCGGCGAGGTGCTGCCGCGCTTCGGTCTGACGCTGCCCGCCGGGCAGACGGTGGCCGTCGTCGGATCGACGGGCGCGGGCAAGTCGACGCTGGCGAAGCTGCTTTCGCGGTTCTACGACCCGTCGCACGGGCGGGTCCTGCTCGACGGCGTCGACCTGCGCGAGCTGTCCACCGCCGAGCTGCGGCGGGGCGTGGTGATGGTGACGCAGGAGGCGTTCCTGTTCTCCGGGACCGTCGCCGAGAACATCGCGATCGGGCGGCCCGAGGCGAGCCGCGAGGAGATCGAGCGGGCCGCGAAGGCGATCGGCGCGCACGACTTCATCACCGCCCTGCCCGACGGGTACGACACGGATGTGCGCAAGCGCGGCGGGCGGATCTCGGCGGGGCAGCGCCAGTTGGTGGCGTTCGCGCGGGCGCTGCTCGCGGACCCGGCGGTGCTGATCCTCGACGAGGCGACGAGCTCCCTGGACATCCCCGGGGAGCGGGCGGTGCAGCGCGCGATGCGGACCGTGCTGCGCGGCCGGACCGCCGTGGTCATCGCGCACCGGCTGTCCACCGTGGAGATCGCCGACCGGGTCCTCGTCATGGAGCACGGCCGGATCGTGGAGGACGGATCGCCGGCCGAACTCATCGGCGGCAGCGGCGTCTTCGCCGGTCTGCACCGGGCCTGGCGGGAGTCGCTGGTGGGCTGAACGATCATCGCCGCTCGCCTCCGGGACGAAAAACAGCCACGGCGTGAATCCGGCCGCCGGACGGCCCCGTAGCCGGGAACCGGCGATGTGCTCGCCGCGAACGCGAAGCGGAACGACACCTTCGGCCGGCCGCCGCCCCGCACGGGACGGCGGCCGCCCCCGTGGGCCTCGGCGGTGACGGCCCCGGGCAGGCGGGACGGCGGGCCCGCGGACCGGTACGGACCGCAAATTCACCCACTCTTCACCCCGGTCCCGCACTCCGTATAACGGACGGCCTCATCCGCCCACCGAACCAAATCCGGCCAACCTCTTGATGCGCTCCTGACAGTCGGCGCTTGCTGCTGCCACTCTTCCCATCGGCCGCCGCACAACTGCTTCACAGCATCCGGGCGTTCCGGCCGCTTCACCTGCTCCATGCGCTCCACCCGCACCGCCTGCACTGCGTTCTGCCCGGACGGCCACCCGCCGCCCGAACCCCACTGGCCGCGCAATCCGCGGCCACGCAGAAGGAGTTCAGCGTTGAGAAGCTCTTCCACCTCCCACAGACGCCGCGCCACCGCGGCAGCCGCCGCCGGCGCCGTCGCCGCGCTGCTCGCCGTCGCCGTCCAGTCCGGACCGGCCTCCGCCGACGCGACCCAGAGCACCGCCTCGGCCGCCGCCGGCATCACGGCGAACGTCGCCCGCGGCGCCGACCCGGGCGCGCTGCCCGTGAAGCTCTCCCCCGCCAAGCGGGCCGAGCTGCTGCGCGAGGCGAACGCCGGCAAGGCCGACACCGCGAAGGACCTGGGCCTCGGCAGCTCCGAGAAGCTCGTCGTGCGCGACGTGCTCCAGGACAAGGACGGCACGACGCACACCCGTTACGAGCGCACCTACGCGGGACTGCCGGTCCTCGGCGGTGACCTCATCGTCGACACCGCCAAGTCCGGTGCCGAGCAGAGCGTGACGAAGGCGTCGAAGGCGCAGCTCAAGGGCGTGGACACGACGGCGGACGTGAAGGCGTCCACCGCCGAGGCGCAGGCCCTCACCCTCGCGAAGGCCGACGGTTCGAAGAAGACCGAGGCCGACAAGGCGCCGCGCAAGGTGGTCTGGCTCGGCCAGGGAGCGAAGAAGGGGCAGCCCACCCTCGCGTACGAGACCGTGGTCGGCGGGCTCCAGGAGGACGGCACCCCGAACGCCCTCCACGTGATCACCGACGCCACCACCGGCAAGAAGCTGCACGAGTGGCAGGCGATCGAGACGGGCACGGGCAACACCCAGTACAGCGGCACCGTCACCCTCGGCACGTCGCAGTCGGGCTCGACGTACACGCTGAACGACAGCGCCCGCGGCGGCCACAAGACGTACAACCTGAACCGCGGCACGTCCGGCACCGGCACCCTCTACTCGGGCAGCGACGACGTGTGGGGCAACGGCGCCGCGTCCAACACCGAGACGGCCGCCGCCGACGCGCACTACGGCGCCGCGCTGACCTGGGACTACTACAAGAACGTCCAGGGCAGGACGGGCATCCGCGGCGACGGCGTCGGCGCGTACAGCCGGGTCCACTACGGCAACGCGTACGTCAACGCGTTCTGGGACGACAGCTGCTTCTGCATGACGTACGGCGACGGCACCAGCAACACCCACCCGCTGACGTCGATCGACGTGGCCGCGCACGAGATGACGCACGGCGTCACCTCCAACACCGCGGGGCTCAACTACAGCGGTGAGTCCGGCGGCCTGAACGAGGCGACCTCCGACATCTTCGCGGCGGCCGTCGAGTTCTACGCCGGCAACTCCTCCGACCTGGGCGACTACCTCGTCGGCGAGAAGATCAACATCAACGGCGACGGCACCCCGCTGCGCTACATGGACAAGCCGAGCAAGGACGGCGCGTCCAAGGACTCCTGGTACTCGGGCATCGGCTCGGTCGACGTGCACTACTCGTCCGGCCCGGCCAACCACTTCTTCTACCTGCTCAGCGAGGGCAGCGGAACGAAGACGATCAACGGGGTCACCTACAACTCGCCGACCTCCGACGGCCTGGCCGTCACCGGCATCGGCCGCGACAAGGCCGCGCTGATCTGGTTCAAGGCGCTGACCACCAAGTTCACCTCGACCACCAACTACGCGGGTGCGCGCACCGGCGCGCTGGCGGCGGCCGGTGAGCTGTACGGGACGACGTCGACCGAGTACAAGGCGGTGCAGGACGCGTTCGCCGCGATCAACGTGGGCGCGCGCTCCGGTGGCGGCGGCAACCCGGGCGGCAAGACGTTCACCAACGACACCGACGTGAACGTCCCGGACTACCCGGGCGCCGCGGTCACCTCGTCCGTGACCGTCTCCGGCATCACGGGCAAGGCGCCGACCAACCTCTCGGTGGGCGTCGACATCGTGCACACCTGGAGCGGTGACCTCCAGGTCGACCTGGTCGGCCCGAGCGGGAAAACGTACCGGCTGCACTCGTCGGTCTACGACCCGACCCCCAACATTCAGGCCACGTACACGGTCAACGCCTCCACGGAGACCGCGAACGGCGTCTGGAAGCTGAAGGTCCAGGACCTCGGAGCGCAGGACACGGGCTACATCAACAGCTTCAAGCTGACGTTCCCGTAAGCACCTCCGCACCAGCTGGGCGCGTCGCACCGGTGGTTCAACTCCCCGGTGCGGCGCGCCCGTTCACGTTGTCCGCTGTCACACGGTGTTCGCAATCCGTACGTCAGTTATCGCTCAACGGACGAATTCCGGCCAACCTGCGATCGCGTACATGACACGTGCAGTACTCAACTGTCAGAGTCATCCCCGCACCACCCGCACGGCAAAGCTCATCCCCCCACTTCACTTGAGGAGCTTTCTTCGTGACCTCGCACATATCCCGTCGCACCACTCTGTCCATCGCCACGGCCGTCGCCGCCGGCGCCCTGATCGCCGGGACGTTCACCGCCACCGGCGCCGCGGCCCAGTCCGTGCCCGGAGCCACCCCACTGGCTCTCAGCGCGAACGCCCGGGCGGACCTGATCAAGGACGCGAGCGCGCAGACCGCCGAGACGGCGAAGGAGCTGAAGCTCGGCTCCAAGGAGAAGCTGGCCGTCCGCGACGTGGTCAAGGACCGCGACGGCACCACGCACACCCGCTACGAGCGCACCTACGACGGCCTCCCGGTCCTCGGCGGCGACCTGGTCGTCCACGAGTCGAAGTCCGGCAAGCGCGAGGGCGTAACGAAGGCCACGTCGAAGTCGATCGCGGTCTCGACCACCGGTGCCTCCCTCACGGCGGCCCCGTCCGGCGCCCGCAAGATCGTCTGGGCGGCGACCGGCACGCCGAGACTCGCGTACGAGAAGGTCGTGAAGTCCACCAAGAAGGACGGCACGCCGAGCCGGCTGCACGTGGTCACGGACGCCGCGTCCGGCAAGAAGATCACCCAGTTCGACGAGATCAAGACCGGCACCGGCGAGTCCGAGTACAGCGGCAGCGTCGAGATCGGCACCACCCAGTCGGGTTCGTCGTACTCCCTGACCGACGGCACCCGCGGCGGCCACTCCACGTACGACCTGAAGAACGGCTCGTCCGGCAAGGGCACGCTGTTCACCGACGCCGACGACAAGTGGGGCGACGGCACGGTCAACGACCCCGCGACCGCCGGAGTCGACGCCGCCTACGGCGCGCAGGAGACCTGGGACTTCTACAAGGAGGTCTTCGGCCGCAGCGGCATCAACGGCGACGGCAAGGGCGCCTACTCCCGCGTCCACTACGGCAACGCGTACGTCAACGCGTTCTGGGACGACAGCTGCTTCTGCATGACGTACGGCGACGGCGAGGGCAACAAGAACCCGCTGACCGCCCTCGACGTGGCCGCGCACGAGATGAGCCACGGCGTCACCGCGGCGACCGCGGGCCTGATCTACTCCGGCGAGTCCGGCGGCCTGAACGAGGCGACGTCCGACATCTTCGGCACCTCGGTGGAGTTCTACGCGAACAACAGCGAGGACGTCGGCGACTACCTCATCGGCGAGAAGATCGACATCAACGGCGACGGCTCCCCGCTGCGCTACATGGACAAGCCCAGCAAGGACGGCGCCTCCCTCGACGCCTGGAAGACCGGCGCCGGCAACGTCGACGTCCACTACTCCTCGGGCATCGCCAACCACTTCTTCTACCTGCTCAGCGAGGGCAGCGGCAAGAAAACGATCAACGGCGTCGACTACGACTCCCCGACCTCCGACGGCTCGACGGTCACCGGCATCGGCCGCGACAAGGCCGAGCAGATCTGGTTCAAGGCGCTGACGACGTACTTCACGTCGAGCACCAACTACGCGGCGGCCCGCACCGGCACGCTGAACGCCGCGAAGGATCTGTACGGCGCGGACTCGGCCGAGTACAAGGCCGTGGACGCGGCCTGGGCGGGCGTGAACGTCAAGTAAGCCTGTTACTGGCGTAGTTGCAGGGGCGGCACCTCAAGGGTGCCGCCCCTCACTCGTGCCCTCAGCGCATCAGCACCCCCGCCCCCTCCCCCAGCGCCTCCGGCGGCACCGTCACCAGGCCCGTCTCCGCCGGGGAGGCGAGGAGGGGGTGGGCCGGGAGGATGCGGACCGTGTAGCCGTAGGGGCCGGTGCGGTCGAGGGAGAGGGGGCCCTCGTAGGACCAGCGGCCGTCGTCGTCCGGGCCCGAGACCGGCTTCAGCGGGGCGGTCGCCGCCTCCGCGATGCTGTCCTCGGCGTCGACGCGGCCCGCGACGACCTGTACCTCGACGTCGTCGGGGCCGAGATCGCCGAGGGCGACGCGGACGTGGAGCGCGAGAGTGGCGCCCAGTTCGGCCGAGGCCGCCGACGCCTCCACATGGTCGACGGCGACGTGCGGCCAGGCGGCGCGGATCCGGGACTTCCAGGCGGCCAGCTCCCGGGCCGCGTCCGGGGTGAGCGCCCGGTCGGCGCGGGCGGCGGGGGCGTACAGCTTCTCGACGTACTCGCGGACCATGCGGCCCGCCAGCACCTTGGGGCCGAGGTGGGTGAGGGTCTGGCGGACCATCTCGATCCAGCGGTCGGGCAGATCCTCGGGGCCGCGCTCGTAGAAGCGGGGGGCGACGCGGCTCTCCAGGAGTTCGTAGAGGGCGTTCGCCTCCAGTTCGTCGCGGCGGTGCTCGTCGGTGGCGGTGCCGTCGGCGGTGGGGATCGCCCAGCCGAAGTCCGGCTCGAACCACTCGTCCCACCAGCCGTCCAGGACCGAGAGGTTGAGGCAGCCGTTGAGCGCCGCCTTCATGCCGGACGTGCCGCACGCCTCCAGGGGACGCAGCGGGTTGTTGAGCCAGATGTCGCAGCCGGGGTAGAGCTTCTGCGCCATCGCCATGCCGTAGTCGGGCAGGAACACGATGCGGTGCCGCACGCGCGGGTCGTCGGTGAACCGGACCAGCTCCTGGACCAGGCGCTTGCCGCCGTCGTCGGCCGGGTGCGCCTTGCCCGCGACGACGATCTGGACCGGGCGCTCCTCGTCGAGGAGCAGCCGCATCAGCCGGTCCGGGTCGCGCAGCATCAGGGTGAGCCGCTTGTACGAGGGGACGCGGCGCGCGAACCCGATGGTGAGGACGTCCGGGTCGAGGACGCCGTCGATCCAGCCGAGTTCGGCCGAACCGGCGCCGCGCTGCCGCCAGGACGCGGCGAGCCGGGTGCGCACCTCGTCCACCAGCTGGCCCCTCAGCGACCTGCGCAGCTCCCAGATGTCGCGGTCCGCGATGTCGCCGACGGCGTCCCAGCGGTCGGAGCCGCCGACGGACAGGGCGTCCTCGGTGCGCCGCTCGCCGATCTGCCGGGCGCCGAGCCGGAAGACCTCGGGGGCGACCCAGGTCGGGGCGTGCACCCCGTTCGTCACCGAGGTGATGGGGACCTCCTCCGGGTCGAAGCCCGGCCAGAGGCCCGAGAACATCTCGCGGCTGACGTGGCCGTGCAGCGTCGAGACGCCGTTCGCGCGCTGGGCGAGCCGCAGGCCCATCACGGCCATGTTGAAGACGTTCGGGTCGCCGCCCGGGTAGGTCTCCATGCCGAGGCCGAGGATGCGTTCCACGTCGAGCGCGGGGAGTTCGGCCCCGTCGCCGAAGTGCCGGGCGACGAGTTCGCGGTCGAAGCGGTCGATGCCGGCCGGGACCGGGGTGTGCGTGGTGAAGACGGTTCCGGCCCGCACCGCCTCGGTCGCCGCGTCGAAGTCGAGCCCCTGCGTGGCGAGTTCGGCGATGCGCTCCATGCCGAGGAAGCCCGCGTGGCCCTCGTTGGTGTGGAAGACCTCGGGCGGCGCGTGCCCGGTGAGCCGGCAGTACGTGCGCACCGCGCGCACCCCGCCGATGCCGAGCAGCATCTCCTGGAGGAGCCGGTGCTCGCTGCCGCCGCCGTAGAGCCGGTCGGTCACCTCGCGTTCGTGGGCGTCGTTCTGCTCGACGTCGGAGTCGAGCAGGAGCAGCGGTACGCGCCCGACCTGGGCCTGCCAGATCCGCGCGAGGAGACTGCGTCCGCCGGGCAGGGCCAGGCTGATGTGCGCGGGGGTGCCGTCGGGCTCGCACAGCAGGGACAGCGGCAGTTCGTTGGGGTCGGCGACCGGATACGTCTCCTGCTGCCAGCCGTCCCGGGACAGTGACTGCCGGAAGTAGCCGTGCCGGTAGAGGAGTCCTACGCCGACGAGCGGGACCCCGAGGTCGCTCGCGGCCTTGAGATGGTCACCGGCGAGGATGCCGAGACCGCCCGAGTACTGCGGCAGCGCGGCGGTGACGCCGAACTCGGGTGAGAAGTAGGCGATGCAGGACGGCAGCCGCTCGGGGCCGCCGCTCCGGCTCTGGTACCAGCGGTCGTCGTGGAGATAGCCGCGCAGATCGTCGGCGACCTCGCTCAGCCGCGCCAGGAAGGCTTCGTCGGTGGCGAGTGCGGCGAGCCGGGAGGGCGGCACGTCACCCAGCAGCCGCATCGGGTCGCCGTCGGACGCGGCCCAGCGCGCCGGATCGACGAGGGAGAACAGATCGCGGGTTCCCGGATGCCAGGACCAGCGCAGGTTGCGGGCCAGCTCATGGAGCGGGGCGAGGGGTTCGGGCAGGACCGGACGTACGGTGAATCGACGGATGGCCTTCACGTGATCACCTCGGTAAGTACGCAGGGACACAGCGGGCCGGGCCGGCACAGCACTGTGCGGCCCGAGCCTCCGAAGGTAGTGCGCATCCCCGCCCGCTAGCCACGGCGCACGGCGGGGCGCCCGGATTCCGCCGTCCCCTAAGCCACGGCCCCGCCGGTGCCGCGGGCCCCGCCGATGTAGTCGGTCAGGCGTGCGTCGTCGTAGACCGAGATGTCGACTCCGGCGCCCTCGGGGATGTCGAAGTCCTTGGTCATGTGGTCGGCGACGGCGGCGGTGGCGGGGGCCGTGTAGGTGCCGAGATCGTGGGTGGTGCGGCCCGAGGTGTACGTGATGTGCACGTAGATGGTGTCGTTGTCGTTCTTGGTGTCGTACACCCAGAGCTTCTCGTCGTTCGGGTGGAATTCGACCTTGCCGACGAACGAACTCCCCTTCTTCAGCGAGAGCTTGACGGCATAACCACCCGGATCGCGCGCGAACGACGTGCTGTCGTAGGGATCGGTCAGCGCACCGCCACTGCACGGGCACGTGCTCGTGTCCCGGTAGACGGCGGTGACCTTGGGGTTGGGGCTGTAGGCCTGCGCCGGGGCGGCGCCGGAGGCCAGCACGCCGGCCGCCGACAGGAGCGCGGCCGCGCCGAGAGAGGCCCGCCGTCGCCGTCCGCCCCCGAACCGCCCCGGGCGTCCGGCGTCGCGTGCGGTCATGTCCGTCCGTACTGGCATCCGTGCACTCATCCCTGCTTCTCCCCCGCTCGGCGTGACGTCACATCACCCTCAACGAGCCGTCGCGGGCGTGGGCACGATGGCGGAGACCGCGGCCCCGGCGGTGTCCGGCATCCCGTCCGGGCGGTGCGTCGGCGGGGGTGGCGGTCAGTCGGCGCGTACGACGACGAAGACGCCGCGCACCCGGTCGCCGTCCGGCGTCTCCCATTCGGCGGTGACCCCGCTCGGGGTGGTGGCGCCGGGCTCCAGTACGCGCACGATCTCGGGCCGGCCGTCGCCGGGGACGGCGTGCACGGTCGGGTCGAGGGCGCCGTCGACGCTCTGCGCGTGCGCGGGCACGTCACCCTCGATCAGCGCGGTCAGCTCCGCGACGAGCAGCGGGTCCCGCGCGCCGTCGTACGCCCAGCGCTCGCCCAGCACCCCGTGCACGAGGGTTCCGATCAGCGCGCCGTCGGCGTCCGGCAGCGGAGCCCCGCGGTAGGTCATCGGCACGTGGTAGGTCACCGGTTCCGGCCCCGAGGTGTCGGTCGCCGCCATGAACTCGATGCCGACCTCCCCGGCCGGGTCGTCGAGCCGGAAGCCGCCGGCCTTGGCGAGCTCAGGGGTGCCCGCGCCCCGGTACCAGGGCTGCTTCGGCAGCCAGTCGGCGAGCAGTTCGAGCTTGGTGGGCGTGAGGGTGGTGCGGTGAATGATGGACATGCCGCCATCCTGCCGCAGACGGTCCGCGCGGCACCGGTCGACCGGTTCTCGCCGCAACCGTCCTGCCCCGTACGTTCCCGCCACGGGCGATATGGCCGATTCCGCCCCCTCGTACAACCTTGTGGCGCTTCACACCACACGAGAGGCTGCCAACTGGCGTGATTGCACGTCGAGTTGAGGAGGGGAACTCGCACATGGCAGTGACCGTGCCAGGGACGCGGAAGCGAAGGCTGCGCGGGACCGGTGGACTCACCGTGCTCGCGGCAGTCGCGGCGCTCTCGGCCATCACCCTGCCCGCCCAGGCCGCCCCCGCGCAGGGACGGATCCAGGGCGCCGGGGAACCCGGCGCCGTGGCGGACAGCTACATCGTGACGCTGAAGGGGGGAATGAGCGCTCCGTCCGTGGCAGGCAAGGGACTTGCTGCGAAATACGGGGTGGAAATACGCCACACCTACAGCACCGCGCTCAACGGGTACGCGGTGCGGGCCGACGCGTCACGGGCGAGGCGGCTGGCGGCCGATCCGGAGGTGGCGTCCGTCGTCCAGGACACCGCGGTCACCTACGACCGCCCCCAGAAGAACCCGCCCTCGTGGGGCCTGGACCGCGTCGACCAGAGTGATCTGCCGCTCGACAAGTCCTACACCTGGCCGAAATCGGCGGGCAAGGGCGTGACCGTGTACGAGATCGACACCGGCATCCGCACGACGCACGAAGACTTCGGCGGACGGGCGAAGTCCGGCTGGGACTTCGTCGAGAACGACGCGGTCGCCCAGGACGAGAACGGGCACGGAACCCATGTGGCCGGAACCATCGCGGGCACCGAGTACGGGGTCGCGAAGAAGGCTAACGTGGTCGCCGTGCGCGTTCTCGACGACGCTGGATCCGGGACGACGACCCAGGTCATCGCCGGTATCGACTGGGTGACCAAGCATGCGAGGAAGCCGGCCGTCGCCAACATGAGTCTGGGTGGCTACGCCAACGCCCAGCTCGACGAGGCGGTCCGCAACTCCATCGCCTCGGGCGTCACGTACACGGTCGCGGCGGGCAACGACGGCCTGCCGGCGAGCCTGTACTCCCCCGCCCGGGTCAAGGAGGCGATCACGGTCGGTGCGACGGATCGGAAAGACGCGCGTGCGAGTTTCTCGAACTGGGGTACTCGAGTAGACCTGTTCGCGCCCGGCGTCGACATCACGTCCGCGTCGTTCGCGAGCGACACAGGGAAAGCCACCTACTCCGGTACGTCCATGGCGTCTCCGCACGCCGCGGGTGCCGCCGCGCTGTATCTCGCCGATCATGCGTGGGCGACCCCCGCGGAGGTCGGCAAGGCGCTCGTCGGGCGGGCCGTGTCGGGCCGGGTGACCGGCGCCGGACCCGGCTCACCGAACAAGCTGTTGCAGGTCAAGACCCCTTAGGCGGAAGGTGAGTTCATGAACCGGTCCCGTCGCCCACGGCGGGACCGGTGTTGTGTGTGCCCTTACGCGCGAGTAGTTAACAAAGCACCGGATTGCCCGCCCATCGGCCGTGGAAGGCTCACCCGGTACCCCGCACGGCCCTCTGACTCGAAGTGCGCCTCCGCAACCCCCGAATCCTCCGCGGACAGGAGCGGTCATGCCCCCAAAGGGCTCGTCCCCCCAGCCGAACCCCGACCAGCCGACGCCTGAACAGCAGGACCTGGCCCGGCGAACACCCGACCAGCAGATACCGGATCAGCCACCGTCCGAACCGCGACAGGCGCCCCAGGAGCAGCCCGCGCGGAAGGCACCGAAGACGCCCGCGAAGAAGGCACTCGGGCGCACCAAGGCACCCGAGAAGAAGCCCCCACAGAAGAAGACCGCGGCGACGAAGGCCCTCGCGAAGAAGGCGACGGCCGCGAAGAAGGCCGTCGCGAAAAAGGTCACCACGAGGACGGTCGCCGCCGAGAAGGCCGTCTCGAAGAAGGCCGTCGCCAGGACATCTGCCGCGGAGAAGGCCGTCGCCAAGACGACCACCGCGAGCAAGACCACGGCGGAGACGACGACCGCCGAATCAGCGACCGCAAGGACGGCTGCCGCGAAGCAGGCCGTCGCAACGAAGGCCGTCACAAAGAAGGCCGTCACAAAGAAGGCCGTCGGGAAGAAAGCTGTGGCCAAGAAGACCACAGCCAAGAAAGCCACCACCAAGAAGGCCACCGCCGAGAAGGCCATCGCGCAGAGCCCCAGCCCGGCAGCGGCCCCCACGCCCGTTCCTTCCTCCCCCGAGCAGCCGGCCCTGGCGGTACTGGCGGCGCTGGTGGACCCCCACCCCGAACAGCCGCCCGCGTCGACGGCCCCGGCCCCGCTCCCCGTCCAGGTCACGACAGGCCGCATCCCCATCCGGGACGTCGGCCCGCTGATCGCCGGAGGCGTCCGGCCCGCCAAGTCCGTGGTGGGAGAAACCTTTCGGGTGACGGCCACCGTGTTCCGGGAGGGGCACGACGCGGTAGCCGCCAATGTCGTGCTGACCGGCCCGGACGGGCAGGAGGGCGACTGGGCGCCGATGCACGAGCTGGCCCCGGGCACCGACCGCTGGGGCGCCGAGGTCACCGCCGACGCGATGGGTTCCTGGACCTTCCGCGTCGAGGCGTGGGGCGACCCCGTGACGACCTGGCGGCACACGGCCCGGATCAAGGTCCCGGCGGGCATCGACACCGAACTCGTACTGGAGGAGGGTGCGTTGCTGCACGAGCGGGCCGCCGCCGGTGTCCCGGAGTCGCGCCGCGCACCCGTGCTGGAGGCCGTCGCCGCGCTGCGCGACACCACCCGCCCGGCCGCGACCCGCCTGGCCGCCGCCCTCACCCCGGACGTGGACGAGGTCCTGGCCCGCCACCCCCTGCGCGAACTGGTCACCCTCAGCGAGGAGTTGCCGCTGCTCGTGGAGCGGGAGCGGGCGCTGTACGGCTCCTGGTACGAGTTCTTCCCGCGCTCGGAGGGCGCGGTCGTCGAACCCGGGAAACCGTCCGTGAGCGGCACCTTCGCCACGGCGGCGGAGCGCCTGCCGGCGATCGCGGAGATGGGCTTCGACGTCGTATATCTGCCGCCGATCCACCCGATCGGCACCACGTTCCGCAAGGGCCCGGACAACTCGCTGTCCCCGGGACCGCACGATGTCGGCGTGCCCTGGGCGATCGGCTCCCCCGAGGGCGGGCACGACGCGATCCACCCGGACCTCGGCACCCTGGACGACTTCGACGCGTTCGTCGCGCGGGCGCGGGAGCTGGACCTGGAGGTGGCGCTCGACTTCGCGCTCCAGTGCTCCCCCGACCATCCCTGGGTGGAGAAGTACCCGGAGTGGTTCCACCACCGGCCCGACGGCACGATCGCGTACGCGGAGAACCCGCCGAAGAAGTACCAGGACATCTACCCGATCGCGTTCGACGCCGATCTGCCCGGCCTGATCGCGGAGACGACCCGTGTGCTGCGGCACTGGATGGCGCACGGAGTCCGCATCTTCCGCGTCGACAACCCGCACACCAAGCCGGTCGCGTTCTGGGAAGCGGTCATCGCGGACATCAACCGCGGCGACCCCGATGTCATCTTTCTGGCGGAGGCGTTCACCCGCCCGGCGATGATGCGCACGCTCGCCGAGATCGGCTTCCAGCAGTCGTACACCTACTTCACCTGGCGGAATTCGAAGCAGGAACTGACGGAGTACATCGAGGAGTTGGCGGGCGAGAAAGCGGCCTGCATGCGGCCGAACTTCTTCACCAACACACCGGACATCCTGCATGAGTTTCTCCAGCACGGCGGCCGTCCCGCCTTCGAACTGCGCGCCGTGCTCGCCGCGACGCTCTCCCCTGCCTGGGGTGTCTACAGCGGATACGAGCTGTGCGAAAACACTCCGCTGCGCCCCGGCAGCGAGGAGTATCTGCACTCCGAGAAGTACGAACTACGGCCGCGGGACTGGGAGTCAGCGGCGCGCGAGGGACGAACGATCGCTCCGCTCCTGACCGCGCTCAACGACATCCGGCGGCGCAGCCCGGCGCTACGGCAACTGCGGGACGTGCACTTCCACCACGCCGACAAGGACGCGGTTCTCGTGTACTCGAAACGCAGTGGCTCGAACACGGTTCTGGTCGTCGTGAACCTCGACCCGCACCACACCCAGGAGGCGACGGTCTCGTTGGACATGCCACACCTGGGGCTCGGCTGGCACGAGTCCCTGGCGGTGCGTGACGAGCTCACCGGCGACAGCTACCACTGGGGCAGGACGAATTACGTGCGCCTCGAGCCGGGCCGTTCGCCCGCGCACATCCTCAGCGTCCTGCGACCGTCCACGCCGCGATGAATTCTCTGGAAGAGAAATTCGGAGGGTCACCCACCCATGATCATGAATGAGCCCGTACCCGACACCTTCGAGGACACTCCCCAGAAGGACCGGGACCCGGATTGGTTCAAGCGTGCCGTCTTCTACGAGGTCCTGGTCCGCTCCTTCCAGGACAGCAACGGTGACGGTGTCGGCGACCTCAAGGGCATCACGGCGAAACTGGACTACCTCCAGTGGCTGGGAGTGGACTGCCTCTGGCTCCCTCCCTTCTTCAAGTCCCCCCTCCGCGACGGCGGTTACGACGTCTCGGACTACACCTCGGTGCTTCCCGAGTTCGGTGATCTGGCGGACTTCGTGGAGTTCGTGGATGCCGCGCATCAGCGCGGTATGCGCGTGATCATCGACTTCGTGATGAACCACACGAGTGATCAGCACGAGTGGTTCCAGCAGTCGCGTTCGGATCCCGACGGCCCCTACGGCGACTACTACGTCTGGGCGGACGACGACAAGCAGTACCAGGACGCGCGGATCATCTTCGTGGACACGGAGGCGTCGAACTGGACCTTCGATCCGGTGCGCAAGCAGTACTTCTGGCACCGGTTCTTCTCCCACCAGCCGGACCTGAACTATGAGAACCCGGCCGT
>NZ_QLLY01000019.1 GCF_003259365.1 Streptomyces sp. PsTaAH-137 | reverse complement strand
AGAGCGGAACCAGAAGAGGAATAATCTCCCGGTTCACAGCGTCCTCGCTGTGCGCCTGCCAGTCAGTGACCGGCAGGACTTTTTCAAAGGAACCTCGTCCCAGCCTGATGGCCGGAGACGGGGTATCAACATATCTGGCGTTGATTTTTGGCACGCTGTTGAGTTCTCAAGGAACGGACGCTTCCTTTGTACTCACCCTCTCGGGCTTTCCTCCGGGCGCTTCCCTTCGGTATTTCGTGTTTCCAACCTTACCAGATCCTTTTTCCGTTCCGTTTCCGGTTTCGGATTTTGTTTCCGGTGGCCGTTGGAGGGCCTTTGCCTTTCGGCTGATCCGACTTTATCAGAGGTTCTGAGTCGGAATTTCCGCCCCTCTGAGGGACGTGGTCCGAGCACATAAGTGCGTCGGGTTCCCCTCAGGCGGAGCCGTAAACGTACTGGAGCGGGGCGCCTCGATGCAAATCGAGGGGCCCCGCTCCTTACGTGCTTCAGACCTCGACGACAACCGGGAGGATCATCGGGCGCCTGCGGTAGGTGTCCGAGACCCACTTGCCCAGCGTGCGGCGGATGAGCTGCTGCAGCTGGTGGGGTTCGACGACGCCGTCCTGGGCCGACTTCTCCAGGACTTCCTGGATCCTGGGGACGACGGCGTTGAACGCCGAGTCCTCGATGCCGGAGCCGCGGGCCTGGATGTTCGGGCCACTGGTGATCTTGCCGGTGCTGGAGTCCACCACCACGAAGACCGAGATGATGCCCTCGTCCCCGAGGATCTTGCGGTCCTTCAGGGCCGGCTCGCCCACGTCGCCGACGGAGAGACCGTCCACGTAGACGTAGCCCGCCTGGACCTTGCCCACGATCTTGGCCTTGCCGTCGACCAGGTCGACGACCACGCCGTCCTCGGCGATCACGATGCGGTCGTGCGGGACGCCGGTGAGGGCGCCCAGTTCGGCGTTGGCGCGCAGGTGGCGCCATTCACCGTGGACCGGCATCAGGTTCTTGGGCTTGCAGATGTTGTAGAAGTACAGCAGCTCGCCCGCCGAAGCGTGGCCCGAGACGTGGACCTTGGCGTTGCCCTTGTGGACGACGTTCGCGCCCCATCGGGTCAGGCCGTTGATCACGCGGTAGACCGCGTTCTCGTTGCCGGGGATCAGCGACGACGCCAGGATCACCGTGTCGCCGGAGACGATGCGGATCTGGTGGTCGCGGTTGGCCATCCGGGAGAGGGCTGCCATCGGCTCGCCCTGGGAGCCCGTGCAGACCAGGACGACCTCGCTGTCCGGGAGGTCGTCGAGCGTCTTGACGTCCACCACCAGTCCGGCCGGGACCTTGAGGTAGCCGAGGTCGCGCGCGATGCCCATGTTGCGGACCATCGAGCGGCCGACGAAGGCGACCCTGCGGCCGTACTCGTGGGCCGCGTCCAGGATCTGCTGGATGCGGTGGACGTGGCTGGCGAACGAGGCGACGATGATCCGCTTCTGGGCGCCGGCGAAGACGCCCCGGATCACGTTCGAGATGTCGCGCTCCGGCGGGACGAAGCCCGGGACCTCGGCGTTCGTCGAGTCGGAGAGAAGAAGGTCCATGCCCTCTTCGCCGAGTCGCGCGAACGTCGGCAGGTCCGTGAGGCGACGGTCCAGCGGGAGCTGGTCCATCTTGAAGTCGCCGGTGTGGACCACCATGCCGGCCGGGGTGCGGATGGCGACCGCCAGCGCGTCCGGGATGGAGTGGTTGACCGCGACGAACTCGCAGTCGAAGGGGCCCAGGCGCTCGCGGTCGCCCTCGGCCACCTCGAGCGTGTACGGCCGGATGCGGTGCTCCTGGAGCTTCGCCTCGATCAGCGCGAGGGTCAGCTTCGAGCCGATCAGCGGGATGTCCGGCTTCTCGCGCAGGAGGTACGGGACGCCGCCGATGTGGTCCTCGTGGCCATGCGTGAGGACGATGCCCTCGATGTCGTCGAGGCGGTCCCTGATGGACGAGAAGTCCGGCAGGATCAGGTCGATTCCGGGCTGCTCCTCCTCGGGGAAGAGCACTCCGCAGTCGACGATCAACAGACGGCCGTCGAATTCGAAGACGGTCATGTTGCGCCCGATCTCACCGAGGCCGCCGAGCGGGGTGACGCGCAGGCCGCCCTTCGGGAGCTTCGGCGGGGCGCCGAGTTCAGGATGCGGATGACTCAAAAGACTCTCCTCACCACGCACGCCACGTACCTGGAGGCACGTGGCGCGCGTGACGTTCGTGCAGTAGCTGTTGTGGTGTTGCCTGATATGTAGCTGTTTGTCCTGCTTGTTCTGTTGATTCAGTTGTGGAGCTTTGCCAAGTCTGTGGTTAAAGCTGTACCCCACCGGCAGCAAGATCGATCTTGAGCTGCGCCGTTTCATCAGGAGTGAGTTCCACGAGGGGCAGCCGCAGGGGGCCGGCGGGCAGTCCCTGGAGGGCCAGCGCGGCCTTCGTCGTGATGACGCCCTGCGTGCGGAACATGCCGGTGAAGACCGGGAGCAGCTTCTGGTGGATCTCCGTCGCCTTGTGCACGTCACCCGATACGTAGGCGTCGAGCATGGCCCGCAGTTCGGGGGCCACCACATGGCCTACGACGGAGACGAAGCCGACCGCGCCGACCGACAGCAGCGGCAGGTTGAGCATGTCGTCACCGGAGTACCAGGGCAGGCCCGAGCGGGCGATGGTCCAGGAGGCGCGGCCGAGGTCGCCCTTGGCGTCCTTGTTCGCGACGATGCGCGGGTGCTCGGCCAGACGGACGATCGTCTCCGTGTTGATCGGCACGCCGCTGCGGCCCGGGATGTCGTACAGCATCACGGGGAGCTCGGTCGCGTCCGCGATCGCCGTGAAGTGGCGGAGCAGACCCTCCTGCGGGGGCTTGTTGTAGTACGGCGTGACCGTGAGGAGGCCGTGGGCGCCAACCTGCTGGGCCTGGCGGGCGAGCTCGATGCTGTGGCGGGTGTCGTTCGTGCCGACCCCGGCGACGACATGGGCGCGGTCGCCGACCGCTTCGACGACGGCTCGGACGAGATTCGATTTCTCCGCATCGCTGGTGGTCGGGGACTCGCCGGTGGTGCCGTTGACGATCAGGCCGTCGTTGCCTGCGTCCACCAGGTGGGCGGCGAGCCGCTGCGCGCCGTCGAGGTCGAGTGCGCCGTCCGCCGCGAAGGGCGTGACCATGGCGGTGAGGACCCTCCCGAAGGGGGTCTGCGGAGTCGAGGTCGGAGCCATGGGTAACACGCTACTCGCTGCTCAGTACCGGGTCCCCCCTCGGGGGATGCGACAAGTCACAACAAAGGAGGAGCCCGGCACTGCCTGCTCGGGGGTTCAGGCAGTGCCGGGTCCGTTTGATCAGGCTAGATGAACTTTATGAAATGCCGCAATACGGACACTTCGGTCGGCTCATCCGTACATGTGTGCTCAGCGCGCTACGGCGCCACGCGTCCGTTGGCGTTGAACGCCGCGTAGGTGAGCGGCATGAGCTCCGCCCACTCCGCCTCCATCTTCTCGCCGACCATCTCGATCTCCCGCTGCGGGAAGGACGGGACCCTGGCCAGCTCGTGCTGGGTGCGCAGGCCGAGGAAGTGCATCAGCGAGCGAGCGTTGCACGTCGCGTACATGGACGAGAACAGGCCGACCGGGAGCACCGCGCGGGCCACCTCACGGGCCACACCCGCGGCCAGCATCTCCTGGTACGCCTCGTACGCCTGGCGGTAGGAGTCCTCCATGCAGCGGGCGGTCAGCTCCTGCTGCGCCTGGGTGCCCTCGACGAACTCGTACTTGCCCGGGCGGCCCTCCTGGACCAGCTTGCGGTCCGCGTCGGGGACGTAGAAGACCGGCTGGAGCTCCCTGTACCGGCCCGATTCCTCGTTGTACGACCAGCCCACGCGGTGCCGCATGAACTCGCGGAAGACGAAGATCGGCGCGCTGATGAGGAACGTCATCGAGTTGTGCTCGAACGGGCTGCCGTGCCGGTCGCGCATCAGGTAGTTGATGAGCCCCTTGGAGCGGGCAGGGTCCTTGGACAGCTCGTCCAAAGACTGCTCGCCTACGGTGGAGACGCGGGCCGCGAACAGCACGTCCGAGTCGCTGGCGGTGTGCTTCACCAGCTCCACGGTGACATCGCCACGGAACGTCGGCTTGAGGTCTTCAGCAGGGGTTTCGGTCACGGCTCGGGGGGTCCTTCCCATCACTACGGTCGGGCGGCGCCCACTCTACGGGCCGCCGCTGACAACGCGGCATTCGCCCGGTCTCGCCACGTTCCGCACCGAACCGGAAAAAACTTCTGGGAATTTGGCGATTGACGGCACCTTTTGGGGCAGGCGTGCGTCTGTGTAGATGAACACACTTAGTTCGAACCTCTTGAGGAGAAGCAGCACCCATGTTCCGTCGGCGCGAGCCCGTTCCCTTCGCCTTCATCGCCGAAGCCGACAAGTTCCGCAGTAACGTCACGCCGCCCGCGCGCGAGCGGCTCTCCGTCGGTCAGCTCGCCGGTCGTTGGCTGGTCGGCCTGACCGTCGTCGCCGGTCTGACCGGGTCCCTGTTGTTCGGGATGCCGGCCCTGTCCGCCGACCAGTCCACGCAGCACGTCCAGCAGTCCGAGGCCTCCGAGGGGAAGTGAGCCGGGCGCCGGGTCGCCGATGACTCGTCCGGACCCCCTGAGGTGGAAGGGTCCGCCCGGCCTGGATAACCTCACCGGGCACAGCCCCAGACCAGCGTGGATCGAGTGAGGACCCGTCGTGCCCCTGCCCTTCCTGACGGCCGACCGTGCTTTCGACGAGGCCGCGGACGTCGCGCTGCCCTTCGACGACCGGGACCAGTGGCGTCGCCCGTACCGCCCGGGTCCGTACCGGGTCGGCGCGGCGGCGCTTCTTCTGCTGCTCGCGTCGTACGTGCTCTTCGCAGCCGTGATCATCGCGGTGGCCGGTGACGTCACCGCCGCGTCCGTGTGCGGGGTGCTGGCGGTGCTGATCATCGCCGCCGCGCTGCGACTGCTGCGGATGGGCACCTGGGTGAGCGCGCGCGGCCTGCGTCACGTCGGGTTCTTCCAGACGCGCACGGCGCCCTGGGACCGGGTCGTGACCGCCCGCACGGTGCAGCAGCCGGTGCGCTGGCTCGGTCTGCCCCGCACGGTCCAGGGGCAGGCCCTGGTCCTCGTACGCCGGGACCGTCAGGGGGAGCAGACGACGCTGCTCACCAGTCACGGCGCCGACTTCCTCGGACGCTCCACCGCGTTCGACCGGGCCGCCGACAGCATCGAGGTGTGGGCCGAGGAGTACCGGCCGCAGAGCTGATGGACGTATGAGGAAGGGGCCCCGCCGAGATCTCGGCGGGGCCCCTTCCTCATGTCTCAGGCGCTGAGCGTGCGGCCCTCGTGGAGGGCGATCGCGCGCTGCATGGCTTTGCGGGCGCGAGGGGTGTCGCGGGCGTCGCGGTAGGCGACCGCGAGGCGGAACCAGCAGCGCCAGTCCCCCGGCGCATCCTCCGTCTCGGCCTTGCGCCGGGCGAAGACCTCGTCGGCCGAGTCGCGGTCGATGCGGCCGTAGCCGTCCCGGCGGAGTTCGTCGACGGGCAGGCCGCCCTCCGCCTCCAGGAGTTCGGCGAGCCGGTTGGCCTTGCGGACGAACTGGGTGTTCGCCCACAGGAACCAGATGCCGATCACCGGCAGGATCAGCACCGCGACACCGAAGGTGATCGTGAGGAGCGTGCCCTGCTGGATCAGCATGATGCCGCGGTCGCCGGCCAGCACGAAGTAGACGACCAGGACCGCCGCCGTGATGGCGTACGTGATTTTCGCGCGCATTGCCGCAGGTCAGCCGTTCAGGTCGAGGAAGTGTTCCAGGCCGAAGGTGAGGCCCGGGGTGGAGACGACCTTGCGGGCGCCCAGGAGGATGCCCGGCATGAAGCTGCTGTGGTGCAGCGAGTCGTGGCGGATCGTGAGGGTCTCGCCCTCGGCGCCCAGGAGGACCTCCTGGTGGGCCAGGAGGCCGCGCAGACGGACCGAGTGGACCGGGACGCCGTCGACGTCCGCGCCACGGGCGCCGTCGAGCGCCGTCTGCGTCGCGTCGGGCGCGGGCGCGCTGCCCGCCTTCGCGCGAGCGGCGGCGATCAGCTGGGCCGTGCGGGACGCGGTGCCCGAGGGAGCGTCGACCTTCTTCGGGTGGTGCAGCTCGATGACCTCGACCGACTCGAAGTACGGGGCCGCCACCTCGGCGAACTTCATCGTCAGGACCGCGCCGATGGAGAAGTTCGGGGCGATCAGGACGCCGGTCTCCGGGGAGGCGGCGAGCCACGAGTCCAGCTGCGCGAGACGGTCCTCGGTCCAGCCCGTCGTGCCGACGACGGCGTGCATGCCGTGGCCGACGGCGAACTCCAGGTTCTCCATCACCGAGTCGGGCGTGGTCAGCTCGACCACGACCTGGGCGCCGGACTCGACGAGCGTGTCCAGCTTGTCGCCGCGGCCGAGGGCCGCGACCAGCTCCATGTCCTCGGCGGCCTCGACGGCACGCACCGCCTCGGAGCCGATGCGGCCCTTGGCTCCGAGGACCGCCACGCGCAGCTTGCTCATGATCTTCCAGTTCCTTCGATACGGGAGTACGAGAGGTAAGGGCTTACGCGACGGCTTCGTGGAGGCGGGCCGCCTGCTTGTCCTTGAGCGGGCCTATCACCGACAGCGACGGGCGCTGTCCCAGGATCTCGCGGGCCACCTCGCGCACCTCGTCGGGGGTCACCTCGGAGATGCGGGCCAGCATGTCGTCGACCGACATGTGCTCGCCCCAGCACAGCTCGCTCTTGCCGATCCGGTTCATCAGCGCGCCGGTGTCCTCCAGGCCGAGGACCGTGGAGCCCTTCAGCTGGCCGACGGCGCGGGTGAGCTCGTCGTCGGTGAGGCCGTGCTGCGCAACCTGGTCCAGCTCGTCGCGGCAGATCTTCAGCACGTCGTGCACCTGGCTCGGGCGGCAGCCCGCGTACACGCCGAACAGGCCGCAGTCGGCGAACGACGAGGTGTACGAGTACACGCTGTAGGCCAGGCCCCGCTTCTCGCGGACCTCCTGGAAGAGGCGCGAGGACATGCCGCCGCCGAGCGCGGTGTTGAGGACGCCCATGGCCCAGCGGCGGTCGTCGGTGCGGGCCAGGCCCGGCATGCCGAGGATGACGTGGGCCTGCTCGGTCTTGCGGCCGAGGAGCTCCATCCGGCCGGCCGTGCGCAGGGTCTTGCGGCCGGCGCGCGGGCCGATCGGCGCGGCCGTGCCGGTGAGGGCGCCCGCCTTCTCGAAAGCGGCGCGGACCTGGCGTACGACCTTGTTGTGGTCGACGTTGCCGGCCGCGGCCACGACCAGGTGGGTCGGGTCGTAGTGCTTGCGGTAGAAGCGGGCGATCTGGCCGCGGCTCAGCGCGTTGATCGTGTCGGGCGTGCCGAGGACCGGGCGGCCGAGGGGCGTGTCGCCGAGCATGGTGTGCGCGAACAGGTCGTGCACGACGTCACCCGCGTCGTCCTCGGTCATGGCGATCTCTTCGAGGATCACGCCGCGCTCCGCGTCGACGTCCTCCTCCTCGATGAGGGAGCCGGTCAGCATGTCGCAGACGACGTCGATGGCGAGCGGCAGGTCGGTGTCGAGCACGCGCGCGTAGTAGCACGTGTACTCCTTCGCCGTGAACGCGTTCATCTCGCCGCCGACCGCGTCGACGGCCGCCGAGATGTCGAGCGCGCTTCTGCGGGAGGTGCCCTTGAAGAGCAGGTGCTCCAGGTAGTGCGTCGCGCCGTTCAGCGTCGGGGTCTCGTCGCGCGAGCCGACGTGGGCCCAGATGCCGAAGGTCGCCGAGCGGACGGAGGGCAGGGTCTCGGTGACGATGCGCAGGCCGCCCGGGAGGGTGGTCCTGCGGACGGTGCCGATGCCGTTCTCGCCCTTGATCAGGGTTTGGGTACGGGCGACGGCCCGCCCCTCCGAGGAGGTGCGGGCCGTCGTCGTGGTGCTACGGGACGTCACTTGTCGGCGTCGTCCTTCTTGTCGTCGTCCTCGCCCTCGATCACGGGGACGAGGGAGAGCTTGCCGCGGGAGTCGATCTCGGCGATCTCGACCTGGACCTTCTGGCCCACGCCGACGACGTCCTCGACGTTCTCCACGCGCTTGCCGCCGGCGAGCTTGCGGATCTGCGAGATGTGCAGCAGACCGTCCTTGCCCGGCATGAGCGAGACGAACGCGCCGAAGGTCGTCGTCTTCACGACGGTGCCCAGGTAGCGCTCGCCGACCTCCGGCATGGTCGGGTTGGCGATGCCGTTGATCGTGGCGCGGGCGGCCTCGGCCTGCGAGCCCTGGGCGGCACCGATGTAGATGGTGCCGTCGTCCTCGATCGTGATGTCGGCGCCGGTGTCCTCCTGGATCTGGTTGATCATCTTGCCCTTCGGGCCGATGACCTCACCGATCTTGTCCACGGGGATCTTGACGGTGATGATCCGCGGGGCGTTCGGGGACATCTCGTCCGGGACGTCGATCGCTTCCATCATCACGTCGAGGATGTGGAGGCGGGCGTCGCGGGCCTGCTTGAGGGCGGCGGCCAGGACGGAGGCCGGGATGCCGTCGAGCTTCGTGTCCAGCTGGAGGGCCGTGACGAAGTCCTTGGTACCGGCGACCTTGAAGTCCATGTCACCGAAGGCGTCCTCGGCACCGAGGATGTCGGTGAGGGCGACGTAGTGCGTCTCGCCCTTGATCTCCTGCGAGATCAGGCCCATGGCGATACCGGCGACGGGGGCCTTCAGCGGCACACCGGCGTTCAGCAGCGACATGGTCGAGGCGCAGACCGAGCCCATCGACGTCGAGCCGTTGGAGCCCAGCGCCTCGGAGACCTGGCGGATCGCGTAGGGGAACTCCTCGCGCGTCGGCAGGACCGGCACGATCGCGCGCTCGGCGAGCGCGCCGTGGCCGATCTCGCGGCGCTTCGGGGAGCCGACGCGGCCCGTCTCACCGACGGAGTACGGCGGGAAGTTGTAGTTGTGCATGTAGCGCTTGCGGGTCACCGGGGAGAGGGTGTCCAGCTGCTGCTCCATGCGCAGCATGTTCAGCGTGGTGACGCCCAGGATCTGGGTCTCGCCGCGCTCGAACAGGGCGGAGCCGTGCACGCGCGGGATGGCCTCGACCTCGGCGGCCAGGGTGCGGATGTCGGTGACACCGCGGCCGTCGATGCGCTTCTTCTCCTTGATGACGCGCTCACGGACCAGGGACTTGGTCAGCGAGCGGTACGCGGCGGAGATCTCCTTCTCGCGGCCCTCGAACTCCGGGAGGAGCTTCTCGGCGGCCAGACCCTTGACGCGGTCCAGCTCGGCCTCGCGGTCCTGCTTGCCCGGGATGGTGAGGGCGGCGGACAGCTCGGTCTTGACCGCGGCGGTCAGGGCCTCGAGCACGTCGTCCTGGTAGTCCAGGAAGATCGGGAACTCGGCGGTCGGCTTGGCGGCCTTCGCCGCGAGGTCCGACTGGGCCTTGCACAGCACCTTGATGAAGGGCTTCGCGGCGTCCAGACCGGCGGCGACGACCTCCTCGGTCGGCGCCTCGGCGCCGCCCTCGACCAGCTTGATGGTCTTGTCGGTGGCCTCGGCCTCGACCATCATGATCGCGACGTCGCCGTCCTCCAGGACGCGACCGGCGACGACCATGTCGAAGACGGCGTCCTCGAGCTCGGTGTGCGTCGGGAACGCGACCCACTGGCCGTTGATCAGCGCGACGCGGACGCCGCCGACCGGGCCGGAGAAGGGCAGACCGGCCAGCTGCGTCGACGCGGACGCGGCGTTGATCGCCACGACGTCGTACAGGTGGTCGGGGTTGAGCGCCATGATCGTGGCGACGACCTGGATCTCGTTGCGCAGGCCCTTCTTGAAGGACGGGCGCAGCGGGCGGTCGATCAGGCGGCACGTGAGGATGGCGTCCTCGGAGGGGCGGCCCTCGCGGCGGAAGAAGCTGCCGGGGATCTTGCCGGCGGCGTACTGCCGCTCCTCGACGTCCACCGTGAGGGGGAAGAAGTCGAGGTTGTCCTTGGGGTTCTTCGAGGCCGAGGTGGCCGAGAGCACCATGGTGTCGTCGTCGAGGTAGGCGACGGCGGAGCCGGCGGCCTGGCGGGCCAGGCGGCCCGTCTCGAAGCGGATGGTGCGGGTGCCGAAGGAGCCGTTGTCGATGACGGCCTCGGCGTAGTGGGTCTCGTTCTCCACTAGCGTTTTCTCCGTTACTTTCGTCTGTTACGTCTTTTGTCCCTCCCTGCCCGTGTGGCAGGGGGACGGGGTGGAGAAGCGCGCCGTGGGTGCGGGCCGGTCTTCGATCGAAGCACCCGGGGATCCTCTTGCGTCTCCGGGGGCCACTACCGAGGACCGGCGGCGGCTCGACCGCGCCTCTCCTCGTTCTTCTTCAGGGTGGTACGTCACCAGACTACAAAGCGAGGGCGACAGTACGCACGTACAGCAAAGGGAGCGGCCCCCTCAGACGGGAACCGCTCCCTCTCACAGCGTCTTAGCGGGCGCCGGCCGCACCGCGGCGGATGCCGAGGCGCTCGACCAGGGCACGGAAGCGCTGGATGTCCTTCTTGGCCAGGTACTGCAGCAGGCGGCGACGCTGGCCGACCAGGATCAGCAGACCACGACGGGAGTGGTGGTCGTGCTTGTGGGTCTTGAGGTGCTCGGTCAGGTCCGAGATGCGGCGGGAGAGCATGGCGACCTGGACCTCGGGAGAGCCGGTGTCGCCCTCCTTCTGACCGAACTCGTCGATGATCTGCTTCTTCGTAGCGTTGTCGAGAGCCACGCTTACTCCTCGTAGATTCTTGAGCGCCGCCGAGTGCCCCTGGTCTGAATCTCAGGGGAGCTTCCGTAACTCGGGAGGCGGGGCGCGCTGGGCGCTGTCCCCAGCTGCTGCCGGGGGCGCGTACACGAACGGCCGTGAGTCAGGATAGCAGTCACGCGACTGCTGCCCTGACCACGGCCGCCGGAGTACGGGTCGGTGCGCGGGTCAGCTGACCATGCTGCGCACCTGCGTGTACAGCCCGAGCACCGCCAGGCACAGCGGTACGAGCGTCAGCAGCACGAAGCCGTCGAAGAGGTCGAGCAGCCGGCCCCAGAACGGGGAGACGCCCTTGCGCGGCACGGTCAGGCCGACCGCCACGAGCAGCGCCGCCCCGCCGCCGATCGCGGCGGTGAACCAGAGGGTGTGGATGTTGAGCGGGCCGCTGTCGCCCCGCACCAGGCTGATCAGCAGGGACTGCGGGACGTGCAGGGACATGCCGAGGATCAGCAGGCCGAGGATGAGCAGGCCGCCCACGACCAGGGCGGCGACCTGGGCGGTGTAGTCGAACAGGCGGGCGCGGAGCATCACGGCGATGCCGCAGGCGAGGGCGAGCAGCTGGGCCCAGACCTGGTCGGAGAAGCCGAGCACGACGCCGGCCGTGGCGACGGCGACGGTGGCGCAGCCGATGACGAGGCCGAGCAGCAGTTCGTGGCCGCGGCGGACCTGGGCGCCGATACGGCCGAAGTCGACGTGCTCCTCCTCGTCACGGCCGTAGTCGCGGCCCTGGGCGATCTGGTCGGGCGAGCGGTAGCCGATGGGGAGCCGGGCGGAGCGGGCCGACAGGCCGGGCAGCCAGGCCACGGCGATGATCGCGACGACCGCGGTGACGGCGGCCACCTCGCGCGGCTGGGCCTCGGTGACCAGGGCGCCGAAGGTGGCGAGGGCGCCGACGGCCGAGCACAGGGCGGCGGCGACGAACACGGCGTCGCCGTGCGGGAGCAGCACCACGAGGAGTGCGGAGGCGGCGAGCACCACGACGCAGCCGGACAGGAGCTGGAGCCGGCCGGGGCCCTCGGCGCCGTCGGCGGCGAAGAGGCCGGACCCGGCGAGGAGCAGGTGCGGGAGGGCGGCGAGGCCGAGCGCGGTGGACGCGGCGCGGTCGTCGTAGACCCGGGCGCGGACCACGGACAGGGCGACGAGGAGGACGCCGACGACGCCGGAGATGATCCCGGGCAGGCCGTGCATGTCGCGGTCCGTCGGGTTCGAGAACCACAGGGCGAACGCCATCATCGTCAGGAGCAGCACACCGGCGGCGAGGCCGACGACGCTCATCAGCTCGTCGCTCCAGCGGCGCCGGTCGCGGCGGACCGCGGAGGCGACGGCGTCGGAGACGTCGTCGAACACGGCGGAGGGCAGCGACTCCGCGAACGGGCGCAGCAGCAGCACGTCGCCGTCGAGCACCCGCTGGTCGGCCAGCGAGCGGCCGGCGTCCAGGACGGTGCCGTCCCGGCGGACCAGGTGGTAGCCGGTGGGGTCGCCCTCGGCCTGGGTCTGTCCCGAGAGCTGGAGGATCTCGGGATAGATGTCGGCCAGGGCCGTGTCCTCGGGCAGGGCGACATCGATACGTGCGTCCGGTGCGGCGACGGTGACGCGGCAGAAGCCGGTCCCGCCCCCGGCAAGAGCGGTGGTGCTCACCTCGCGGTTCCCCCTTGTAAAGAAATGTGGTGTGGCGTCGCTGTAGAGAAGTGGAGAAATAGTGTGGCGTCGCGGTTATTTGGTGCAGACGACGTTCATATGGCGCCCGTGCGGCGTTCGGAAGACGTCACGCGCGAGGCGACAGCGTACCGCTCAGGTCTCATCTCACCCCATGGGCCCCGTCAGTTGACCGGAGTCAGTAGGATCATTCGGCACGCCGGAGCTCTCGCTCTCCGGTCTGGGGGTACCGCCGGTAACGGGGGCGGTCCGACATATACCGATGCGCGCGACATCTGTGCGCATCGGAACCGAAATTGCCGACGAATGCCGATGAATAAGGACTGGTGCCTCGGTGAGCGTGGTCATCGTCAAGCGCCCGCCTCGGGTATTGCCACCCGACGTACCGACGAACGAGGTGCAGCTCGAACCGCCGCCCGAGCTGGCCCGGCCCGAAGACCAGAACCTGATGATGAGCCTGTTGCCCATGCTGGGCATGGGCACGTCCTCGGCGTTCTTCTTCACGTCGGGGCAGTCGATCATGAAGATCATGGGTGGCGTCATGATCGTCTCCACCCTCGCCATGGCGCTGGCCCAGCTGATCAAGGCGCGTCAGGGCGGCGGCGCCGAGATGGCCCAGGAGCGGCAGGACTACCTGAAGTACCTGGCGCAGGTCCGGCGCGAGGTGCGGACCACGGCGCGCAAGCAGCGCGACGGACAGTTCTTCCTGCACCCGAACCCGGAGCAGCTGTGGGCCCTGGTCGCCGAGGGGCGGCGGGTGTGGGAACGGCGGGCGAGCGACGGGGACTTCACGCAGGTACGGCTCGGGCTCGGCCCGCAGCAGCTGTCCACGCCGCTGATGGCGCCGGAGACCGCGCCGCTCGACGAGCTGGAGCCGCTCACCGCGCACGCGATGAAGTCGTTCCTCGACACGCACGGCACCCTGGACGCGCTGCCGCTGGCCGTGTCGCTGCGGTCCTTCTACCACGTCAGCATCTCCGGTGATCCGGACACCACCTACGGTGCGGCCCGGGCCCTGATCGCCCAGCTGTGCACCCTGCACTCCCCCGAGGACCTGCGGCTCGCGGTGGTGGCCTCGCCGGGCGCCATGGCCGAGTGGGAGTGGGCGAAGTGGCTGCCGCACGTCCAGGACTCCACCGTGGACGGCGCGGGCTCGCGCCGCATGATCGTGGACGACCTCGGCGAGGTCGAGGACATGCTCGCCGACGACCTCGAAGGCCGCGGCCGCTTCAACCCGAACGGGCCGCCGGTCGCCGACGCCCCGCACCTCGTCGTCGTCATGGACGGCGGCGACATCCCCGACGAGTCGCTGATCGCGGGCGCCGAGGGCCTTCAGGGCGTGACCATCATCGAGGTCGTCCCGGGCGACGTGGACGAGCTGCGCGGCTCGCTGTCCGTGCAGGTCCACCCGGGCAGTCTGCTGCTGGAGTCGCAGGGCGGCACCCAGTACTCCGGTGTCTGCGACACCCTGTCGGCCACCGAGGCCGAGGCGCTCGCGCGGCAGCTCGCGCCGCTGCGCGCCGGTTCGGCGGACGGCGACGAACCGCTCCTCGCCAACCTGGACTTCACCGAGCTCATGGGCATCGGCGACGCCGGTTCGGTCGACGTCTCGCGCACCTGGCGCCCGCGCACCCTGCACGAGCGGCTGCGCGTTCCGCTGGGCGTGGACCGCGACGGCCAGCCGGTGATGCTCGACATCAAGGAGGCCTCGCAGGAGGGCATGGGCCCGCACGGCCTGTGTGTCGGCGCGACCGGTTCCGGCAAGTCCGAGGTGCTGCGCACCCTGGTGCTCGCGCTGACGGTGACGCACTCCTCGGAGACGCTGAACTTCATCCTCGCCGACTTCAAGGGCGGCGCGACCTTCGCCGGCATGTCCGAACTGCCGCACGTCGCCGCCGTGATCACCAACCTGGCCGACGACCTCACCCTCATCGACCGCATGCGCGACTCGATCACCGGTGAGCTCCAGCGCCGCCAGGAACTGCTCCGCTCGGCGGGCAACTACGCCAACATCACCGACTACGAGAAGGCACGCGCGGCCGGCGCCCCGCTCGACCCGCTGCCCTCGCTCGTCATGGTGCTCGACGAGTTCTCGGAACTCCTCACCGCGCGGCCCGACTTCATCGAGATGTTCATCCAGATCGGCCGCATCGGCCGGTCCATGGGTGTGCACATGCTGCTCGCGTCGCAGCGCCTCGAAGAGGGCAAGCTGCGCGGCCTGGACACCTTCCTGTCGTACCGCATCGGTCTGCGCACCTTCTCCGCCGCCGAGTCCCGTACGGCGATCGGCGTCCCGGACGCGTACCACCTGCCGAACGTTCCGGGCTCGGGCATCCTCAAGTACGACACCGAGACGATGATCCAGTTCAAGGCCGCGTACGTCGGTGGCGTCTACCGGGCCGGCGGCTCGGGGCCCGGCGGGTCGCGCACCCACCGGCAGCCGGTGCTCTTCACCGCGGCTCCGGTCGCGCAGCAGATCATCCACGAGCCGGAGCCCGAAGAGGTGCCGGACCAGGTGGACGACGCGCTCGCGGACACCGTCCTCGACGTCATCGTGGCCCGGCTCGTCGGACAGGGGCCGCCGCCGCACCAGGTGTGGCTGCCGCCGCTGGAGGAGTCGCCCTCGGTGGACGCCCTGTTGCCGCCGCTGTCGACGACGGCGGAGCGCGGTCTGCACGCCGCCGAGTACTCGGCGCAGAGCAAGCTGATCGTGCCGATGGCGCTGGTGGACAAGCCGTTCGAGCAGCGGCGCGACATCCAGTACCTGGACTTCTCCGGCTCGGCCGGTCACGCCCTCGTGGTCGGTGGTCCGCAGTCCGGCAAGTCGACGCTGATCCGTACCGTCATGACGGCGTTCGCGCTCACCCACACCGCGGCCGAAGTGCAGTTCTACTGCCTGGACTTCGGCGGTGGCGGCATGCTCTCGATGGAGGGCCTGCCCCACGTCGGCGGCGCCGCCTCCCGGCTCGACGCGGAGAAGATCCGCCGTACGGTCGCCGAGGTCCGCGGAATCCTCAACGAGCGCGAGGAGTTCTTCCGCGCGAACAACATCGACTCCATCGGCACGTACCGGGCGCGGCGCGCCGCGGGGCAGTACCCGGACCAGCGGTGGGGCGACGTCTTCCTGATCATCGACGGCTGGGCCGCCTTCAAGACCGACTACGAGCAGCTGGACCCGGTCATCCTGGACCTGGCCGCCCGCGGTCTCGGCTTCGGCATCCACCTGTTCATCGGCGCCGCCCGGTACAGCGAGGTCCGGCCCGCGCTGCGCGACCAGCTCCTGAACCGGGTGGAGCTGAAGCTCGGTGACCCGATGGAGTCGGAGTTCGACCGCAAGAAGATGGAGGCCGTGCCGCTGGGCATGCCCGGCCGCGGTCTGACCCCGGACAAGCTCAGCTCGCTCGCCGGTCTCCCCCGTATCGACGCCTCGTCCGACGCGACGACGCTCGGCCAGGGCATCGAGCACATGGTGACGGCGATCGCCGAGCACTGGCAGGGGCCGGCGGCTCCGCCGGTGCGGATGCTGCCGACGAAGCTGCACATCAGCGAGATCCCGAAGGGCAGCGACTTCCCCGAGCGGGGTGTCGCGATCGGTGTCGACGAGACGACGCTGTCGCCGGCGTTCATCGACTTCGAGAACGACCCGCTGATGGTGGTCTACGGCGAGTCCGAGTCCGGCAAGTCGGCGTTCCTGCGCATGATCGCCAAGCAGATCTCGGAGCGGTACGCGACCGACAAGGCGCTGCTCGTCGTCGGTGACTACCGGCGCGCGCACCTGGGCGAGATGCCCGACTCGCACCTGTACAAGTACTGCGCCTCGGGCCCGCAGCTCCAGGAGGTCGTCACCAGCCTGGCGGGCTCCATGGGCCGTCGTATGCCGGGTCCGGACGTCACGCCGGAGCAGCTGCGCAACCGCTCCTGGTACGACCTGCCCGACGCGTTCATCATCGTCGACGACTACGACCTGGTGGCCACCAGCTCGGGCAACCCGCTCCAGTCGCTCCTGGAGTACCTGCCGTTCGCCCGGGACCTCGGCCTGCGCATCATCGTGGCGCGGTCGTCGTCGGGTGCGGCGCGGCAGTCCTTCGAGCCGGTCATGCAGCGCATGAAGGAGCTCGGCGCGACCGGTCTCGTGCTGTCCGGCGACCCGGCGGAGGGCCAGATCTTCGGCCCGCTCAAGCCGCAGCGGCTGCCGCAGGGCCGTGGCATGTTCATCACCCGCAAGGGCGGCGCGCAGCTGGTGCAGACGGCCTGGCTGCCGATGCACAACTGACGCCCGTCCAGTTCGTCTCCCCGTACGGCGCCGTAGGCTCTCGCCTCCGGCGCCGTACGCACAACCAGCCTGAAGGAGAAGGAAGTTGACCACCGCACCCCGCACCACCGACGAAGCGCTGGCGATCGCGCGGACGACGTTCCAGCCCCTGTGCGCGGACGGCACCCCGGCCACGCTCAACGTCCAGGAGTTCGACCTGGGCTTCCTGATCTACGCGACGTTCCCGCCGACCGAGCCGCCCTCCTACGGCGGCAGCCACCTGGTCATCTCCAAGGCGGACGGGTCGACGATGTATGTGCCGAACTTTCCGCCGGACTCGGCGATCTCTCTTTATCGGCGGCAGGTCGGGCAGGCGTAGCGCGCTGCGCGCGTGAGCCGCCGCGTGCCGCGTCCGTCGAGATCGACGCGCACGCGAAAGCCGGGGCGATCCGCCCCCGGCTGCCCTGTACGCGCGTGACGGCGTCGTCGGACACGTCCTGGGCGCCGGTCGGCCACCGCGGCCGCTCGACAACATCTCCCTGAGGGTGCATACGGAGTCGCCGAGGGACGCGGTCGCTCAGATGACCTCCTGAAGGTTCTCGGTCCACCAACTGGATCCGGCGTGGGGGCTGATGCCTCCGACGACGTTGTCGATCTCGTCCCGCAGAGCGATCAGTTCGGTCCGCGTGTACGCCATCGGCAGATGCAGGCGGACCGCCGCCCACGCGGTGACCAGGCGGATGAACGTCGTCAGGTTCTCCGCCATGAGGTGCGGGTGCTCGTGGTCGACGTTCCACTCGCCCGGCGGTCGGCCTCGATCTCCTCGTCCTCCACCGGCAGTTCGAGTTCGTCGTGGTTGAGGGCCCGGGACAACTGCCGCCATACCTCCAGTGGCGCCCCGCCCCCCTCCTCAAGAGCAAGCGCCTGCAACGCCCACTCCCGCGACCGAGCGGCGGAGCGGGCAGGATCCGGACCACGCGCGGCGACTTCCAGCTCCAGCCGGGACCGGGAAGCGATTCGCTCCTCGTGCCAGTCCACCTCGACGACGACCAGCACACCGAGCCCCTCGGCGATCTCCCGCTCCAGCCGGTCGATGACCTCCTGCGGATACCCCCGGACCCGCTCGCCGACGATGCGCTGCCCCTGAGCGACGATGACCGGCCGGGAGTGTTCCCCGGCCCCCGCCCTGCCCAGCTCCTCACGGATGCGACCGACCAGCGCGTCGCCGTCCAGTCCCGCGGCGTCCACCCACACCGCCCCGGGCAGCCGGTCGCGCACTCTGCGCAGGACCTCCGTACGCGCGGACGCGACCGATCCCATCAACTCGACGACGTGCCACGCCCCTTCGCGATGCCGGCCAACGATGCGGTCGACTGCCGCGTCCTCCGTGACTGCCTCGTACACGACGCCCCCCATCTCCATGCCTGCCTCTACGCCTGCACCAGAGCATCGTCACATTGCGTTCTCGACGGCACTGAGCACCTCGTCGCACGCTTGCTCCAGGCGGCCGGACGAAGCACTCACCGGTCAAGAAGCGTCGAGTTCGTCGAGGAGCGTCGCGTAGTCCTCGGCCGCGTACCCGAGATCGTCGAACACGCCCTCCCACACGGGCGACCGCGGCCCGTCGGGGTCGGCGGCCGCGAACCAGGAGGGTACGGCCTCGGACAGGGCCTCCATCTCCGCTTCCGTGCTGGTCAGCGGTGTGCTGAGGACGAGGTGGCCGAGGAGGGCCAGCGCGAGGAGCCGGGGCATGCTCGACGCTATGGGGAGGAATGCGCCGTCCTCGCCCTCCTCGTCGATGTGGACCGCGCCGCTCTCACCGTTCAGGTAGAGCGTCCAGGAGGCGAGCTGTCCGAGTCCTTCGAAGAGCCCGGGGCGGTCGGGGACGGACGTCAGGGGGTGTTGCCTGAGGTCTCGGGTGTACAGGCCGCCGATGACGCGCGTACAGGGCCAGCCGGTCTCGCTCAGGAAGCGGCGGGCCGGCGCGTGCGTCACCCGGTCCGGCAGAGCGGCCGGTTCCAGCACGCGGCAGGCTCCGGGACGGAAGGCGTCGGCGCGTTCCAGGCGGTCCCGGGTGACCTCGTCGTCCGTACGGGGGATGTCCGCGGGGAACGGCCAGGCGGCGGTCGTCGTCAGCGGCCCGGGCAGGAACAGATCCCGCCAGGCCTCCCGTGGGAGTTCCGCCACGGCCTTCGGGTCGACGAGCACGCCGAAGTGACCTCCGTACCCGGCGAAGGCCCAGAGGTCGGCGCCCGTGTCGTCGCGGCCCACCCGGACCGCTTCGCGTACCGCCTCCGGCATCCTGGGGACATCGGCGGCGGCTCCGCCGGACGGCTTCCGCCACCTGCCGCGATGGTTCAGGGCGTAGGTGACCTCAGGGAACGGGTGGCCCGCGCTCGGCTTCGGCCAGTCGCTGGTGACACGTACGGGACCGTCGACCGGCAGTCCGGTCCGTGCGTCCCAGCGGCGGCGCTCGTAGACGCAGTGCGTACCGTCGGCGACGCCCGGCGCGGGGGCGATCTCCCGCCACTCGGCAGCCAGTCGACGGCCGCCCTCCTCGTCGGCCCTGAGCAGCTCCACTCCCACCGTGGCGGGGTACGGAACGAGAGTTCCGCCGGGCAGCCGCCAATGGGACCAGACAGTGCGCCACGGCAGCGAACCCGCCGCCTCTGCCAAGGCATCGGCACGTTCGGTGTCGCCGCGCGACAGGACCGCGTGGTGGAGCGACGCCACCCACTCGCCCTGGGAACCCGGCCGCACTCCCTGGGCATGCAGGTAGTGCACATCGGCCGCTGTGCCGCCGGCCGGAACTCCGTGCGGGTACGCGGTGGCGAGCGCGGACCACAGCCCGTACCAGTGGACGGTCGCCAGGAGCGCGGGGGCGTTCAGCACCGCTTCCAGGTTCCCGGCCAAAGCGGCGTGGGTGGGCAGTGCACGGGTGGTGTACGTCGTTCCGGCATGGCGTACGTGGAATTCCGACAGGGCGTGCGCGACGGCCTGTCGATCCGCCGCGGACAGCGGGAAGGCGGCGCGCACCGCGCGGTGCAGTGCCCTGTCCGCGAAGCGCAGTACAGCTTCCTCCGCAGAGTCTTCGCTGTCCTCGACCACCACGACGCCCGACCAGGATTCCCCCAGCGCTCGCAGCGTCGCCACAGAGACCTCGCTCCTGAGCACCGCCCGCGCGACGTGCTGCCAGACGGAGACGGGGGCGCTGTTGAGCTCCAGGGCCCCGGCGCAGGCCGCCAGTTGCGCCACCGTGCGGGGTGCAAGTCCCGGAACAACCGGCAGGGCCGGGACAGGCGCGCCGGTCGTTTCCGGTGCCTCGACGAGCCTCACCCGCAGCCCGTACTCCCGCTCCACCGCGTGCGGGACGGACGCGGCGATGCGTTCGGGCTCGGCCGAGGTGATCAGCGGGCCGGCGTCCGAGACGTTCACCAACTCGACCGCCTGCGGGGTATCAGCCACTCGTTCCGCGACCGCTGACAGGACTTCGTCGGCGGTGAGGCCTGAACAGTCAATACGCACGAGGCTCCCTGCGCTGATCGAACGGATGCGCATAATACGCATCGTGCACAGCGAGCTGACGGACAGCTGTTGGTGCTGCCGAGTCCGACCTCGATACGGGTGGCCAGCGCGGCAGGGTGAACTCGCAGAGCAGTCAGGCCAACTCGTCAGGCAGCACCATCGCCACGACGGCATCCCCGTATCCCAGCGTCCCCGGCGCGCGTCAACTGGCGTGAGTTCGCGCCGGCTTTACTCAGCAATCGAACATCGCCTCAAGCATCGAACGCTCCAACCCCACTGCCGGCAGTCGGCACTAGACTTGACCGGCAGTGGTCAGCACGCAGGTGCGGTGCGGTCACGCAGGCGATGAACCGGGGGAGATCAGGCGTCATGAGTCAGCCAAGCAGCCCGATGCCGCCGTCCGGCGGCGGGCGAGGTCCCGAGGGCGATGGGGATCGGCCGAGTGGCGAGCGGAATGTCGAGCCGCATCCGTTCATCGGTGGCCGCGCCGCCGCGCTGCGTGATCTGGCCGCATGGCGGGCCGGCGCTCCGGGTGCGCCCCGTGTGACGCTGGTCACCGGCTCGCCGGGGTCCGGCCGTTCGCGGCTGCTGACCGGCTTCCTGATGCTCTGCGCCCCCGATTACCGGGACCGCATCGATCTCACGCGTCTCGACCCGGCGACCGTCCCTCCCCCGCTTCCCGCGCCCGCCGTGCCCAGCGCCGCGGGTCGCACGCCCGCGCAGGTGCTGTGGCTGCTCGCCGATCACTACGACATCGACGCGGTGCGGGACACCCAGGTGTACGAGGAGCTGGGCGCGGGCGACACCGAGCGCGCCGTCGTCGTCGCCGATGTCGACCAGGCCGGTCCGGTCCGGGCAGGGCACGGGCCGCAGCGTATGGCGCGGGAGCTCCTGGTGCCGCTCGGTGCGCTCGGTTCCGTACGGCTGCTGGCCGACGTCTCCCGGGAGACCGCCGCGCTGATCGGCTCGGCGCTACCGGCCGGAACGGTCCGGGTCATCGATCTGGACACACCCGAGTACGCCGATCCGGACGGACTCCTGCTCCAGACCCAGGCGGCTCTCGACCCGGCGTTCGGGGCGCCCGAGCTGCCGTTCACGACCCATGTCGAGGTACGGGACGCCCTTGCCGGCGCCCTTGCGGCACGGGCCACCGCCGGCGGCGCGGGCGGAAGCCGCCTGATCGTTCAACTGGCCGCACAGGGATGGCTGTTGGCGCCCGAGCCGACACCTTCTCCGCAGCACCACGTACCCTCCACCCTCATCGGCGTCCTCGATCTGCACGCGCGACGGCTCGGCGTCGACCCGGCCGTGCTCCGGGCGGTGCTGGCCCCCCTGGCGCTCGCCGAGGGCGACGGGCTGCCCCTCCACCTGTGGGTCCCGCTCGCTTCCGCGCTCGCCGGACGCGACATGACGGTCGAGATCTCCGACGGGATGCTGCTCGCCGGGCCTTTCATACGGCCCGTCGGGACAGAGAGCACCTCGGAGGCCGATACCAGCGCGGAATCCGGGACTCTGATCGCTCTGGCCCATCCTGCCCTCGCCGAGGCGATCCGCGCCGAGCTGCCCGACCCGGCGGCCGCGCACCTGAGCCTCGCCACGGAGCTGCTCGGCCGGGTGCCCGACCAGGACTGGTCGCGGGCCGAGCCCTATGTGCGGGACGCCATCGTGGGCCATGCCCTGGGGGCGGGCCAATTGCCGCGGCTGCTCACCGACCCGTCGCTGATGGCCTACGCCGACCCGGTCGCGCTGCGCGCGGCCGTCGAGGAGGTCGCCGCGGACCAGCTGACGGCAGGGCAGCTGCCGGCTTCGGCCCGCACGTATCTGCGCACGGCACCGCTTCTCACGCGGTCGCAGGCCGGCCCCCCGCTGCGCGCGGCTCTTCTCGCGGACGCCTTCGACGAGGACGGTCTGCCTGAGTACGCGCAGGCTCTGCGGAGCCGCCCGGAGTTCGCCGTCCCGGACGGTCGGCTAGCCTCGACACCTCCCCCGCCCGTGCCGCACCCTCAGCCGATGGAGACCCAGGCGTGACCACCTCCGACCATGACGAGACCCGGCCCGACGGCCAGGCTCCGACGCAGGCCACGGCAGCGGACGGACGTCCCGCGACCGGCCCGGGGAACACAGCCGTGTTCACGTACGTCGATCCCCGCACCGGGGAGGAGACGTATCTGACCCGGGTCTCGGGTCCCGGCCTGCCCCACGTCGAGTACCAGGGGTGGACGGACCTGAACCGCCTGGGCGTCCCCGCGGGGAATGTGCTGGCGGTCCACACGGACCTCAGCCCCTCCTCCCTCCCCGGTGGCTATACCTTCAACGCGCTGACCTCCGGCTTCCCGACCGCCGCCCTCTCGTACGGCACCGTGTACGGCGCGGACCCGGCCGAGCGGGCCGCGGGGGTCGCGGCGCTCATCGCGCAGGTGGAGTCGACGGCGCTGCTCGCAGGCCAGGCGCCGCCGCCGCGCCCGCACCGTCCGCCGCTGCCCGACGCGGCGTCGACGCCTCCCGCTCCCCTCCCGGAGCGCCTTCCCGACGGGCTTCCGGTCCTGCGCTACGACAGTGCGCTCGTCGCCGCAGCCCTGCTCCCCGACGCGGCCGTCGACACGCTCGTCGGCACCGGGCTTCCGGCCGACATCCGTTTCTTCTTCACCGCCGACCGGCCGGACAGCCCGCCGGCCGGCGGGCTGTTCACCGACGCCGCCACGCACCTGCTCGAACTGGACGCCGAGCTCAGCCCCGCCGCCATCGACGTCCTCTCCATGCACACCCGGATCGGCACGGACGGGCGGTACGTGATCACGGTGCAGCAGGAGGCGGGCTCCGTGTGGGCCGCCAACCCGTCCACGGGAAGCGGCCGTTATGTGAACGCCTCGGTCGCCGCCTTCGCCCACTCTCTCGCCGCGCTCTCCACGACCCGCGACCTCATGCCGGGTATGGACCCGTACGAGGCGGGCACGGCGGTCGCCGATCTCCAGGACCGTCTCTTCGCCCTCGACGCCACGTGCTTCGACGATCCGGTCAACTGGTGGTCGGTGATCGTGGAGCAGTTGTGGCACGGCTTGTTCTGATCCGGTTCTGATCCCCTCCCGACCAGCCCTCCCACCCGAGAGGAACACCATGCCGCGCGAAGGAATACGTACCGATACGCAGTCCCTGGCTCGGGAAGGCACCAACTTCCAGGACCTGGGCAGCCGTTTCGCCGCCGCGGCCGCGGCGCTGCAGAACGGTCTGGCGTCCGTCAACGCCTGCGCGCCCACCAGCGGCGGCCCGGCCGCCGCGCAGCCGGGCCAGGTCGACGGTTTCGTGCAGGGTCTGACGAGCTTCGCCGACAAGGCGGACATGCCGCCGTGGGGCGACGACGAGATCGGTGAGAAGTTCGGCATCGCCTACGAGGGCCTGCAGACCGGCATGTTCGAGTCGATGAACCACCTGGCGCAGGAGCTGACGAACATCGGCGGCGCGCTCAGTGGCATGGCGAAGAACCACGACGAGAACGAGTCCTTCAACGAGGAACTCATCCGTCAGCAGCGGAACGACATCGACTTCGCCGCGGGCAACGGTGGCACCGTGTCCCACATGACCAAGATGGCCTAGCCACGGATATCCGTCGGGGGGTCAGACCGCCTGGCCCACCGCGACGACCAGAGCCGAACCGACCATCAGCCACAGCCCGGTCCGGCCTGCCCCGGCCCCACCACGCACGGCGAGCCACAGCGCGCCGCATCCGCCCAGCACACCGAGAGCGTTGGTGGTCAGAGCCATCGCGCCGACGCCCCCGACGGCCTGTCCGACGAGTGCCGCGAGCGCCGCCGCGAGGAAGACGGCAGCGCACACGACGGCGCGCAGCCGCTCGCGCCGCAGCACCTCGGCGACCCGCGCCCGCTCCTCGGCGAGCGCGCGCTCCTCGGGCGGCAGCTCGGCCTCCCACTGCCGCGAGAAGTCGCCCTCCCACTGGAGGCCGGTGCCGTCTCCACCCGCACGTGTCATGCCCGCGACCCTAACGGACCCGCGCCCCCGCGCCGAACGCGGTCGCGTTCAGGGCAGCTGGTACGAGGCGTCGGCGAGCACGTCACTGAGGAACATCTCGCAGTCGTACACGGCCGGTGCCTCGTCCGGCTCGTATTCCTCGGCGTACGCGGCCCGGCCCGCCTCGCTCAACAGATACACGCCGAGTTCGGCCGCGGCCTCCGTGCCGGGCAACTCGGGAAACCCGTCCTCTCGCGACGGCCCTCAGTGGTGTCGAGGCGACCGAGTGCCGCCCGCGCGTCGCCGGCCGGGTCGCCGAGCGTGTCGACAGGATTCGTCCCCGGGTGGTCCGAGGCGATGGCGCACAGATCGTCGCGCAGGCGCGCGTGCCGCTCGGAGAGGGTGGGGATCTGGTCAGCCGTGCGGGGGAACCTCGTTCTTGGCAGTTGCGGCCGGTCAGGACAGGGCTTCTTGCGTCACAGGACCTCTTGCAGACCCTCGGTCCACCAGCTGTACGCGGCATGGAGGCTGACGCCCCTCAGGTGGTCCTCGAGTTCGCCGCGCAGGGCGAGGAGCTCACTCTGTGTGTACGCCATCGGGAAATGTCCCCTGAGGACCGTCCAGGTGGTGACGAGACGGACGAAGGTGTCAAGGCTCTCGGCCATCAGATGGGGGGCGTCGTGATCGACGTTCCACTCCCCCGCGGTCCAGTCGCCGTACCGGTCCGGGTCGGGCGGCGTGGCGTCGGGCAGATCGGCCTCGGTCCAGTCGCCGTCCCGGGGCAACCGGTAGACCCTGCCGGTGGAGCCGTGCACGGCGATCGGGCCGCCGTTCCAGTCGCCGAGTCCGTACAGCGGCAGGTCCCCGATCCGGGGCAGGGGCGAGTCCGGATCGATGGCCAGGGTGATTTCGGCCGCCGACAGGGACGGCAGCCCGGGCGCGGTCAAAGTGTGGCGGGTCGCAGGATCGCTCAGATCCGCCGGCAGCAGTGACGCGGGCAGGCGGACGAGAGACGCCGCACCGAAAACGGCCTCGGGTGACGCGGCGAAGCCCGCCTGCCCGGGCGCGACGTGGCAGGGCACGACCTCCATCGACTGAGCCTTGCGCGGGGACGGCATGGCTCGGCCGAGGAAATTGTCGTCGTCCTCGTCGAGGTCGTCGAGGTGGAGATCCTCGAGGTCTTCGAGATCGTCGTCTTCGTCGTCGTCCCAGTCGTCCTCGGCGTCGGCCGTCCGCGGTCCTGGGAATCCGTCGGCAAACCGTCCAGGCTCGGTGGCCTCGACGGCGAAGATCCCGCCTGCCGACGCCACCACCACGAGGTCACCGACCCGCAACTGGTCCTGCACCAGCCGCGGCCCCGGCGGGAACGGGTCGAACGCGGCCCAGGCCCGCAGCCGCCCGCCGCCGTTCTGCCATGCCGGCTCGCTCTGGCCGAACGCGGGGACGCCGTCCGTCCACGGTCCGGCGAGCACCTCGCCCGTAGCGGCGTCGAACACCCAGAATCGCGGCGCGGAGGGAGTGTCGTCGCGGGCGACGACCGCCGGCCTGCCCTTCGGGTCCCATCCGTCGGGGGCGAGGTCGAGCCCGGTGACCGGCCCCGGGAACACGCTCCTCGGGTCGATGACGCCCGGCGGACGCCAGCGCGCCCAGCGCACCGTCCACGTCCGCTCCGGCACGGCCGCGGCCACCGCGGCCGCCGTCTCCTCGTCGCCCTGGGCCCGCGCCGCCAGCACGAGCCAGGACATCCATTCGTCGCGCTCGTACGTCTCCAGGCCCGCCCACTCCAGCGCCTCGGCCCAGGCGGGCAGCGACGCCGCCGACCAGCGCGCGTACCGGTCCCGGTACGCGGGATCTCGCCGTACGCAGGGCAGGTGGGCGGCGACCAGCCGTTCGGACTCGATCAGGCTGTGCGGTGACAGGAGGGACAGGAGGGCGGGGTCCTGTTTGAGCTCCTGGAAGTAGTCGCCGTAGCGACCGCCCTTGGCGGCGTGCACGGCAAGGGCCCGCTCCGCATAGCCGCCGAGATCGCTCGCCTCGCCCGCGTGGCCGCGCAGCCAGTGCGCCACCTCGTCGTGCACCCGGCGGGCCGTGCCCGGGTCGACGGCGACGGCCAGTTCCCGGGCGCGGTCCCAGTCGTCGATGCGGTACGAGTCGCCGACCGCGGAGATGTCCGAGGCGTCCAGGGGCAGGTCCAGGTCGCCGCCGTTCAGCGACTGCGACAGGTGTCGCCACACCGCCAGCGGAACCAGACCGCGGGGGGCGAGGGCCAGTGCCTGGAGGGCCCACTCCGGCGAGGCCTCCGGCGACGAGGGGCTGCGATCGGGCGGCCGGACCTCCAGACGCCGCCGGCCGGCGAACCATGTGTCGTGCCAGTCGACCTCGACGACCACAAGGGCGCCGAGTTCCCGGACGATCTCCCAGTTCAGGAGATTCAGCGCGGCGTCCGGGTATCCGGGGGTTCCCATGGGTCCGATGGATCCGGGGGGCGCCGTGGAGGCGATGCGCTGGCCGGACGCGACGAGGACCAGGCCGGGCGCGCCGGTGTCCGGCCTGCCCCGCAGGGCGTCGCGGACCCGGTCGGCGAGTGCGCGCGGGGCGAGGCCGGTGGCGTCGATCGATACCGCGTCCGGCACCGCTTCCCTTACCCGCGCGAGGATCGAGGCCTGTCCCGAACCGGCCGATCCCATCAGCTCGACCAGGTGGGCCTCGCCCTCACCGTGCCATGCGACGATCCGCTCCGCCGCCGTCTCCGCGGTGACACTCTCGTACATGCCTGTGGGTCCTCCGCCTTGCGTCCGCTCGGTACCGGATCATCTCATCACCTCAACGGGCCCCTACCTCAACTGACCGGCGAGGTCATTCCACAGCTGGGAGGTCTTGCTCTTGATGTGACGGTCGAAGTCCGCCTCAAGCTCGGTCTCCTGGCGTGCGTCGGGTACCGCCGCCATCACCATGCGGTCGAACTCCCGGCGCTGCGCGTCTGTCATGGCATCGCCCGGCTGGAGGCCCTGCGACAGCTTGTACTGGTCGCGGTTGGCCTGCCGGTACGCCTCCCGCGCGGCCGCGCGTTCCGGATGAGCGCGATAAGCGGTGCTGTAGTACACGGGCACGTCGTCGTCGAGTCGGTTGCTCAGCTGGTCGGAACAGTTGGAACTCGACCGGCCACCGCGGTCCTCGCCACAGGGCTCGCGTTCCGTGTAGAGGCCGCTGATCCGATAGCCGGGTTGTCCGGCGGCGGTCTGTTCCGCGTTCTTCTCGTCCATCCAGTCGAGGAGGTGGTCCTCGGAGTGTTTCGGCTTGTCGCTGATGTCGGGGCCCTTGGGGACCGACGAGTCGACGACGTACTCCACCACGCCGTTGCGCTCCACCTCGATGACCGCGTAGTTGACGCCGCCGAAGTCGGGTGTGTGGCCCACTCCCGTGAGTCCCTGCGCGGCGACATTGTCTGTGACGTTCTTCGGCACGCGCTCGTTTCGTGCCTTGTGTCCGCCGACCGCCGTGTTTCCGCTCTGTCCGGGCTGGTTGCGCACCCCGTACTCGTGGTGAACGCCCTGACTGAGCCTCGCCAGGGTGGTGATCACATGCATCTGTTCACCACGGTTGAGGTCGGCGAACCCCGGAAGGGCTCGCTCCAGGCCCGCCTTGGTGAAGGTCTTCGGCTTGTGGGGGGCCGCGTCGGCGTGCTGGTTCTGCCCGGTGGCCGTGCGCAGGACCTGAGCGAGGGGGCTGATCCCGTGCTGGGCGGCCGGGTGCTGGGGGTTGGCCCAGTCCCGCAACTGCTGGTCCACCGTGCCGTGTTCGATCTGGTACACGGCGTGCGAGTCCCGGAGCCGGTCCTGCGCCGCGTCCGGCGGCAGACCGGCGACCTCGTCGTTGCGCAACGTGTTGGGGTCCAGCCCCTGGATGCGGCCGCGCAACGCCTCCGCGATGTTGCGGTGCTTCAGCTCCGTCGCTCTCGCCTTGGTGGCCTGCGCGGTGTTGCCCTTTTTCTCGGCCTTCTCGGCCCGCTCCTTGGCCCGCTGCTCGGTCAGTTCCGCCTTCTGGACGCGCTCTTGGAGTTTCGCGCGCTGGGCGTCGTACCGCTGGCGCCGCTGATCGTTGATCTGCTGCGCCTCCTGGGGGCTGAGCCCGAGCAGCCTGTCCCCCGCGTGGTCCCGGCGGACCCTGGGCTGCGAGTCGTCGGGGTGCGGCGTCGGCCCATTGCCGGCATCCGGCTCGGGGGTTGCTCCGTAGCCCAGGGTGGTGGGGGTGGTGGGGGTGGTGTTTTGGGGGGTGGGGTCGGGGGTTGTGGGGGTGGGCTGCGTCGGCTGGTCGGGCTGTGGTGACGGGTTGGACTGCGTCGGCTGGCCAGGCTGTGTCGAGGGGTCGGGCTGGGTCGACTGGGTCGACTGGGTCGACTGGTCGGGCTGATGCGACTGGCCCGGCTGTGTCGACGGGTCCGACTGTGGTGACTGGTTCGGCGGATCGGCCTGCATCGGCTGGTTCGACTGCGGCGACTGATCAGGCTGAGTCAACTGCGGCGATTGCGTGGGCTGGTTCGACTGGTTCGACTGGTTCGACTGGTTCGACTGGTTCGACTGGTTCGACTGGTTCGACTGGTTCGACTGCGGATTCTGCGCAGACTCGTCCGACTGCGGTGACTGGTCAGACTGCGTGTTCTGATCGGCCTGCGAGTTCTGCGAGTTCTGGTCGGCCTGCGTGTTCTGGTCGGTCTGCGCATTCTGCTGGGACTGCTGGTTGTCCGTGTCGGCCTTCTTCTCCCATGGGGCGTCCATGGTCTGGCCGTTGGAGTCGAAGGGAACGTAACGGACTCCGGCCGCGCCGGTGTGGATGGGGCTGTCGGAGACCTCGCCGGTCTGGTGATCGACCCAGACGATGTTGCCGTTGTGGTTGTAGACGTTGAACGCGTGTCCGCCACCGCCGGGCCACTGCACACCGACCACAGCCGCCGAGCCCGGACCGGCCTGCTGGAGGTGATCGGCTATGCGGGCGTACGGGTTGGGGTGGTCGGCGCCGGCCCAGATCTGCGGGCGGCCCGCCCAGGCGTCCAGGTTGTTGTAGGAGTCGCGCTCGGGCGACATCCGGTCCAGGGTGCCGTCCGCGTTCGTGTCCGGAGTACGCGGAGCCGACACCTGTGGGTCACCGAACCACGTCGACAGGCCCGCGCGCGCGTTGTCCAGGCAGTTGTTGGAGCGGCCGGGCTGTTGCAGACCACCGTCGTTCTGGAGCTGGGCCCAGTTCCCGTGCGGGTCCGGATGACGCTGCGGCGTGCCGTCCGGGTTGCGCGGGACCGCGTCCGCCAGCGCCTGCTGGTGCGCGGGGTCGGGGGGCAGCAGGCCGAACGGGGCGTGGTTCAGGCTGTCGCGAATCTGCTGAAGGCTCTGGCCCTGCGACAGCGGCGGGGGCGTCGGAGGCGCCGAGTCCGGTGGCGGAGTGGCCGGTGCCCCGTGGTCGGGGGTGGGACTGGGCTGCTGAGTGTTCGGCTTGCCGTTGGGGTGCGGGGTGGGGTCGGCGTAGACGCCGGGCGGGACCGTGTTGGTGGGGTTCGCCGGGGTGGTCCGGTTCGGGACTCCGGCGGGGGTCTGCTGCGCGGGCGTCGGGGCCGGGTTCGGGTTCGGGTTCGGGTTGTTGGGCGTGGGGGTCTGGGTGGACGGGCGCGTCGGGGTCTGGGTCGGCGTCTGCCGGGTGGGCTGGGCAGGGGTCTGGGTGGGGTTGGCGCGTTGAGGGGTGTCGGTACGGGGCTGGGGCGTCGACGTCGCCGGGCGCGCCGGTTGCTGGGCGGGGGCGGTGGGCTGGGCGTTCGTGGCCGGAGCCGGGCCCGTCTGGGGTGCCTGGTTGGGGATGTTGGTCGCCGGGCCGGGGTCACTGGTCGTGGTGGAGGCAAGCGTGGGCCCAGGGCGAGAGGAAGTCGAGGACGCCGGTGCCTCTGTCGTCGTCACGCTCTGCGCCTGGAACGTCGGTGCCGATGAGCGCGACGGGGAACCCGGGCTGGAACCCGTACCCGTATGCGGAGTGGTACCCGTACTCGGACCACCGCTCGGCGTCGAACTCGGAGTGGTGCCGGGCGTGGACCCGGGTGTGGACCCGGGTGTGGTGCCGGGCGTCGTGTTCGACGGCGAGGTGCTGGTCGGGGACGTGTTGGACGGGGACGTCGACGGGTCGGTGGACGTGGGTGTGCCCGCCTGGGCCGCGGCGGGCTGCTGGACCTGTGTACGCGGATCCTGCCCGGCCGACGGATCGTGCGGGCTGCCCTGGGAGGGTGTGTGCGCGGAGCCCGGGGACTGCGGCCCGTTCGTGTCCTGGGCCGCCGGGGCACTCTCCGAGGACGTGTTGATGCTCTGCGCGCTCTCGCCCGACGGCGCCGGCGACGGGGTCGGGGTCGGGGTAGGTGAGGCAGTCGATGTCTCGGCCGCGGCGCGCGTCTCTGGCCCGGAATGGTGCTGCGCACCCGATGCCCCGTCCGCTCCGCCGGTTTCGGTCTGCGCGGAGGTGTGCGCGGCCGGCTGCTGCTCGTGATATCCCGCGTCGAACGGCGTCAACGGCCTGTTGCTGTCCGCCGACGAGGTTCCACCGCCGGGATCCGCACTCGCGCTCGCACCTACGGACGTCGTACCCGAGGAGGCACCGCCCGTGTCGCCGGAGGCAGCCGCAGTGGTCCGCACCTGACCGCCGTCGCTCCCGGCACCGGAGGACCCTGCGGACGGGGACGACGCCGCGGACGAGGAACCGGTGTGACCGGACCCACCACCGCCGTCACCGGCCCCGGAGCCCGAACCGGAACTGGAGTGCGAGCCAGAGCCAGAGCCAGACCCCGCACCCGAGCCGGCCGACGAACTCCCGGACCCGCCGGAGCCACCACTGCTGCCCGAGCCACTTCCGGACCCCGCCCCGGAACCGGAGCCCGACCCCGAACCACCGTCAGCGCCCGATCCAGACCCAGAGCCCGCACCCGACCCCGAATCCGAACCAGATCCAGATCCGGACCCGGACCCCGAGCTGCCGTCACCACTCGAACTCGACCCGGAATCGGACCCACCATGCCCACCATTGCCCGCAGCATGATCCAGCCCGCCCCGCGCGTGATGCCCCGCCCGGCCACCGGCCCCGTCCCGCAGCGACTCCCCCAACGTCGCACCGAAATTGTCGAACCCGTCCTTCACCGCCGTCGCACCCGCATTAGCGGTCCGACCCAGGTTGTAGCCGTCCTGCGCTCCGAAGTTCTGATTCACCGTCTGCGCGATGAGGTCCTTGCTCATCTCCTCCAACGCGGAGATGAACGGCTCCTTCACCGCCTCAAGAACCGCCTCCAGGATCGCCTGCGCCGTCTCCTTCAGAATCTTGCGCACCGCAACCCGCGTCACCTGCGACAACGCCGCCGACGCCGCCCCCGACAACCCGAACGTCACCACAGCCGTCGCCGCCGCGATCGCGATCTGGATCGCCAGCACCGTCAACTGAATGATCACCGCGATCTTCATCGCGATCACCAGCACAGCCGCCGTGTCGAAAACGAACGCGATCATCTCCGCGGCCTGCCGGGCATCGTCCAGATACCCCGAACCACCCGAGAAGTCCTGCCACTTCTCCACGAACGCGTCGATCGAATCGCCGTAATTGTCCGCCGTGACATTCCCCGCCGACTGCACCGCCGACGCCTGAATATCACCGACCTGCGCCCCGAACTCCCGCCACGTCGCAGCACACTGCGTCAGATGATCCTCATTGGCGGTCGGCCAGTCGAAACCCAGCATCTCCAACAGCCAGGCCAACTCGTCAGGCAGCATCATCGCCACGACGGCATCCCCCGTATCCCCGTAGCCCCGTGTCCCCGCGACGACCTCGTAGAACTCAACTGACGCGGATTTGCCACGAGTTTACCCAGCCACTCGAACAACGGGTCAACCGCCGAAGGCGCATCACCCGGAACCCCACACAACTCGGGCTCTAGTAGGAACCGGACCGCTCCGCCGTGGCCCCGTGCACGTCGAAGTCCCGTGCCAGACCGACCCGGTTGAGCTCCGCCACGTCCGCCTGCTCGATGTCCACCACCTCGTACCCGGCGAGACTCTTCTCCAGGTCGCCGCGGTGCTCGCTCGGAGTGCCCCAGTCGTAGCGCTTGCGGACTTCCACGTGGTACGAGATCTCGCCGCCCTCCTTCGTGCCGACGAGCCGGTACTGGAAGTGGTAGAGCCCGTAGTACCAGTTGCGCTGGGCCTCGGACTCGTAACCGGACTCGCTCGCGGTCCACTCGGTGCTGAAGGACCCCTCCCCGGCCGGTCGCCGGACGCGACCTGCGCGAGCGACGTCTGAACGTCCTTCTGGAACGGCGGGCAGTCGGCGAGCAGCTCGTCGGCGTCGATGCCGTACGGTTCCGCGCCGCCCGCAAGGAAGTGGTCGAGGAGGTCGGCGGCGTCGTCGTAGCCGAACTTGTGGCGCAGCAGCTTCGACACCACGGCCATCTGCGCCTCGGTCCACCGGTCCTCCAACCCGGCCCGCCCGTCGGTCACTTGACGGTTCTCGGTGCGGAACGTGTCCTTGGTGCCGAAGATGACCGGCAGTACCGCGGCCAGCGCCGCGTCGAGAGAGTCGGCCCTCGCACACAGGGCCTGCACACGCTTACCGAACGCGTCCGCCTTCCGCTCTGTCTCCTCCAGCCGCCCGCGGACTTCGGGCGACGGGGCCGGTCCGGTGACCGCGGCCCAGCGCACGGTGCCGTTCTCCTCATCGAGAGTCATGCCCTCGTCGGCGATCTCGGCCAGGAGGTCGCGGGCATCGCGCTGGATATCGGTGAGGCTGCCGTTGCCGAGGTCGTCGCCGCTACCGGAGACCACGTCGGACAGGTACCGCCCGAGGGCCTTCGCCTCCGTCGCGACCGCCTCGATGTCGAACCGGATGCCGTCACAGGTGGCGGCGGCCCGGTCGGCGTCCTCGCCCGCCCAGTGCTCCTTGCCGCCGACCGGGGCCGCGACATCGGCGGCGAAGTCCCCCGCCGCCGCGTCCAGCCCTCGGCCGACACCCGCCCAGTCGTCGGCGGCCGCCTGCAGCGTGTGCAGTTCGAGTTCGAGAATCGCGCCGAACCTCATCCTCGTGCTCCCAGGTCGTGCCACAGCTCGGTGAGCACGTTCTCGTTCCCGTCGTACTCGCTCGCGTTGAACCGGATGTTCTCGGCGGCCTCTTCGAGTTCGTCGCGCAGCACCTTGTTGAGGTCCTCCCACCGATCCTCCAACTGCCCGAGACCGCCCAGGAATGACCAGCCCGCGGCGCCGCTCCTGAGCGCGGTCTCCGCCTCGTCCGCGACACCGAGCTGCTTCTTCACCTGCCGCGCCACCGCGTCGATGTCATCGGCCCGCCGCCGCATCCAGTCGGTATCGGCCTTCGGCACTGGTGCCCCCGTCGTCCACTCGTCACCTGATCGCTGGTCCGCCGGTCGGTCCGTCACGCCAACGCCGGTGCAATGTAAGGAGATCAGCGCACGGCGGCGACGGCAGGCCCTCCGGCGCCGCCCGAGGACCGGGACTACGCAGGCATGGATGGGGAGGGGGGATGGAGGGAAGAAGGCGTGGCCGACGATGCGCGGTCCTACATCTCAGTGCACCCTCCGGCCTCAGCTCCAGCCCCGTCCCTGGCGCGAGCCCCACTCCCGGCCCGCCCTCCCTTCTCGACCGCTCTCACTCCGCAGATAGGCGACACAGGCCCCGAGCAGTCCCACCACAGCCGCAGTCGCCAGCCCCCAACGCCCGCGCCCGGAGACGTCGGTCAGCATCCCGGCCGTGGCTGCCAACGACGGCAGGACGAGCAGCACGCCGCCGCACGGCAGACGCAGCGGCCAGGAGACGACCGGCAGCCAGAGACCGACGCGACGCTCTGGCTCGACAGGAGCACCCGGCTCGCCCACGACGTACGTGTCCCGCTCGGCGCCGCCGAGCTGAGCCCCGTACACCTCGCCGGGCAGACACCACCCCTCGTCCCCGATCAGGACGGCGGGCAGCCGCTTCCTGCCCTCCTCGGCTCGCCAGCAGACCCACACCTGTTGGTCGGCCACGGACTGGGCGATCGCTGGGATCTCCTGCGCGGCCCAGAAGTGCACGTCCGCGTGCGCGGTACGCACCCTGAGCACGGTGCCGCCGTCACCGTGCTCTGCTGCCGTGATTCCCCTGACAGTGCCACGAGCCGCCCGGTGCCCGCCGTCGAGCCGGGACACGCCGCCCAGCGCCCCGCCTCCGACGTTGACTCCTACGACGAGCAGGGCAACGCCGCCCCAGCTTCCCAGGAAGGCCCAGCGCTCCGCCGGTGTGAGCGCGGTTCCCGCCAGCAGCCTGTCCAGGGTGTCGACGTCTCCGTGGACGGCGCCCAGATCGAGATGCCCCGGTGCGTAGATCACCGCGAGCCGCCCTCCCTCACGCGGCAGATCGTGCGTACGGGCATCGAGGCTGACCGGCCGCGACCCGCCTTCGGGTGCGGGCAGTTGGACAGTCACCCGCGCTTCGAAGTCGGTGTCGCCCCGTCCCGCGAACCGCTCCACGTCCGTGACCCCGACGACACGGACCGCGACGCGCTCGGCCCCCGCCGCCCTGATCGCGGCAGCCGCGGTCGCGTCGGTGTCGTCACCGGCCGAGATCGCGAGGATTCCGGTGAGCGCGGCGAGGAACGCGGCGGCGCCGACGAGTCCTCGTACCCTGACCGATCGCCCCACGGGCAGTCGGGCGGGCAGGGCACTCGGCGTCGCCACCGGTACGGCGGACCGCGGCCGTACGACGTCGTAGTTGGCGGCACACCCGGTGCCCCTCCTTCGTTCGCGCCCGATGGTTCCGACGAGGACGACACAGCCGAGGCAGACCAGGACGAGACCGAGGCAGGAAGCGACGAGGGTACGTCGATGACTCGTCTCATCGAGGAAGAGCCAGCCGAGAAAGCCGAGCAGAGTGGCAGCCGACGCCATCCAACTCAAGGCCGCAGTAAGGCGATTTACGTTGCCGAGTGGAGCGGCAGGCTCTGAACTCATCCGAGGACACTCCTGATGTCGTTACCCGCGCGGCTGCCGGCATGCGGCTTGCCGGCCCGGGTGTCCCTCCCGGTCTCGGCAACGATCACTCCGGCCAGCCAGCCTTCTTTCACCTGATCTCTCAGGCTTTCGCCCAGCTTCTTTGCCGCGGCGATCGCGATGCCGATCTCCAGGTAGATCTCGTGGATCTCCGCCTTGACCTTGCGGATGTTGTCAGCGGCTTCGTCGAGCCCCTCGGCCGCGTTCTCGAAGTCGGGGAGAACGTGCTCGACGACTTTGTGGAGCTCCCTCCAGTGGGCGTGGAAGGCGTCGGCCGCCTCGCCCCGCCACGTCTCACCGACGGCGCGGGAAACCTCCCGATCGAGGCCGCTGAACATCCTCTGCACGCCGTCGTGCATCCTCCGCCATGCCTTGGCCGCGGCTTCGAGCGCGTCGGGGTTGACGAGGTCCACCGAGTCGGCCATGCCATGAGAGGAGCCGATGGAGGCGGCATTGATCTCATCTGATTCGGTGAGCAGGCCGAATCCGTCGGTGATCGCCTCTTCCCCGCTGCGCCGGCGGAAGGATCTCAGGCGGCTCTGGGGGTCGTACACGTACGTCTCGAAAATCTTGGCCAGCTTCGACCTGCCGTTTGCATCTACGTACGCCGTTCCGTCGTCGAGCATGATGGTGCTGATTCGCCCTGCACACGTGCACCGGCAGCGCGTTGGTGCCGCGCGCGGTCGCGGCGGCGAACGTGTAACGGTGCCGCGCACCCCTGAGGACACGGGGCGGATGGCGCGATGCTCCGGTGCGCTGGGACGCCGATGCGCCGGGAACTCCACGCGAACGTGGGGCGGTTGAGAGGGACGACACCCATCGATCAGCCCCCGAGTCCGGCCCTCCGTAGCAGCTTCAACCAGTCGTCGTACTCCATAAACTCGTCGTCGATCGCTGCGAGCCGCACATATTCCGCCGGGACAGCCAGCCGCTCCAGGAAGAACGCCTCCACACTGGAGCCCAACTGCTCGAATCGCTCCGCATCGATCCAGTCGGCCCCTGCCTCGGGAACGCCGAGGACACCGCCACCCGCCCGATCGAGGAAGATGGCCGCCTGGTCGATCGTCCCGATACAGAACAGCTTCTCCGGAGACAGTCCCGGCAGCGAGTCGACCACCGGTCCGCAATAGAACTGGAGCCCCATGGCGTCCTCCAGGCCGAAAAGCTCCAGGGACGGATTGCAGCTCACGCCGTCCAGCACACGGCAGAAGTCCAGAAACTCCCTCGGCACGCCACCGGTCTCCGCACTGACCGCGGTCTCTTCGTCGATGGTCCCAACGAGCGTGGAGGCCAGAAGGTCCGGGCTCTGCGCCATCGCTGTCCGCAGGGCGGCCACCACGCCGACAAACGGGACGGCCCCGGGCTCCCCCTACTCAACTGGCCTCGCTCGATACGGATTTCGTGCGGATCGCCATCCGGAGATCCCTGGCCCGGCAGCCTATCCAATGCCCTTGCTCCCTCGCGCCGCCAACTGCAGCAGAGTCACTTGAGGCGATCGAGAGGAGGTGAGGTGTTGCTTTTGTGGCGGCCCGAATCGACGTCCGGCTGCACATGTATGCCGACTGCAACAGCCTCCATCCGACTGAGTATGTTCGTTCCAATGATGCGAGGCATGGTGCGCCCAAGGCCTGAGTGTCCGACCGAGTCTCCTCACCGAGCGAGCAAGAAGCCATCAACGACGCCGACGAATCAGAGACGCAGATGAACACCCCGTCACAGGACCCGAGATACGCCAATCCGTATCAGTCAGGGGCTCCTCCGGTGCCCCCTGTTCCGCCCACTCCGCCGCCGCCCGCGTGGGGCGCGCCGCCAGTCGGCCACACCACGGCGCCGGGCGCACCGCCCAGCCCTGGAGCGCCGTACTACGCCCCTCAGACGCCGGGCCAGATGCCCGGCCAGAGGGCGGGTCAGATGTCCGGTCACGGCATGAAGCCTCCGGGCAAAGCGCGCCGCGTCTGGGGGATCATCACCCTCGTCGTCGGAGTCCTGCCGGTCCTCATCGGCGCCGGCCTGTTCGCGGCCAACGTGAAGGACGCCCGGATCACGAAGTTCAACGATCCCTACGCCGACGTGGCCTGGCACAACCTGAAGAGCGACGTGCTCTTCCCCGACAAGGTGTCGGACGTGCATTCCCGGTACGAGAACCCGGGCTGGGTGCGCCAGGGTATCGCCCAGCCTGCGAAGTGCGACGAGGCACTGAGTGGCAAGCTGCTCCAACAAGCCACCGACGGTGGCTGCAAGACGGTGCTGCGCGCTACGTACGTCGACAACGGCGGCGAGTCGGTGGCCACGGTCTCGCTCATCGTGCTGCGCAATACCGCCGCCTCGCAGCAGCTCAGCGACCAGTACCCCGACCCTAACTCCGATGAGCCGGCCAGTCCCGACGTCACGCCCTACCCAGTGGCCAAGACACCGGCATCGGAGTGGTCGAAGCGCTCCGCACTGGTCGGCTCCGTCTCAGGCGTAGTGGCAGGGACGACGCCAACCCCTTACGTCATGGCCCTGTCGATGGGATCAGTCGACACACAGCGCGACTGGGGCCACCTGCCCGAGCCGTGGGCATTCACACAGAAGCACGAAACGCAGCAGTACGGACGGTTGGCCGATGCCGTGGCCACCATCAGCGCCGCACACATCGGCGAGGTCATCAGGTGGGGTGAACCCAAGGATGCGTAACCGATCCAGCCGATCCACCCGATTCAGCCGAACCGGCCGGTCCAGCCGCCCCCGCCTGCACGCGTGCCTGCGAGCCGCGATGGTCCCGTTGAGCACCGTGATCGCGTTCGGAATGCTCCAGGAACCCGCCCAGGCCGCGTCGCCCGGGTGGGAAATGGGCGCCATGTCAGTACCTCAGGCCCAGAAGGTCAGCCAGGGAGCCGGCATCACGGTGGCCGTGCTGGACACGGGGATCCAAACGGATCACCCGGCGCTCCACGGCCGCGCCACCGAAGGTCCGAACATCGTCAGCGGGGACAAGACATCGGCTTCCTACGGGGAGCACGGCACCGCGATGGCATCCAACGTTCTGAGCGTGGCCCCGCAGGCGAAGGTGCTGGGCATCAGGGTGCTGAGCGACGACAACGCCGGAAGCGAGGACACCCTCACCACCGGAATCCGCTACGCCGCCGAGCACGGCGCCGACGTCATCTCCATCTCCCTGGGCATGGAGGGCATTTCGGCGTCGTTCGACAGCGAGCTGGACGCGGCGGTCCAATACGCGCTGGCCAAGGGAATCCCTGTTGTCAACGGCGCGGGCAACGACGGTGACACCCAGAACATGGACGAGAACACGGTCGCCTTCCCCTCCGGCGACCCCGGTGTCGTCACCGTCGCCGCGGCCGATTCCAAGGGGCAGCGGGTGTCGTTCTCGACTGTCCACAACTACGTCGATGTATCGGCCCCCGGTGCGGATGTCACCGCGGCCAAGATCGGCACGCAGGACACCGAGCTGATCGACGGCACGTCCCCCGCCACCGCTCTGACGGCCGGCGTGGTCGCCCTGATCCGTGCGAAGCACCCGAAGCTCGCCCCGTACCAGATCACGCAGGCACTGGAGAGCACGGCGTCCACGCGCCAGCGGGGGTACAACCCGCAAACGGGCTATGGCATGGTCAACGCGCAGGCCGCTCTCGCCGCGGCCGCCAAGATGAGCCCGGCCAAGACCATGGCGGTGGGTTCGACGGGCGCGGGGAAGCACTTCGGCCCCGGCGACGACGGAACATCCGCACGCGCCCCGTACGGCATGGACTCCGAACTCACCCTCGTTTCCGTCGCCTTCTTCGCGGTCGGGCTGCTTGTGTGCGTGGGCGGCTTCCTGCTGTTCCGCAGTGGCCGACGCAAGCGCCGCGAGTGGGAGCGACAACAGCAACAGGGGGTCGGCGCTCCGCCGCCGTCCATGGTTGCTTACTGAAGTACATGGAGCGGGGCCCGCAGTCGGAAGGCTGCGGGCCCCGCTTCGTTCGTTTGTCGCCGACCCGGTGCTCAGACGGACGACTGGAAAGACATCAACTACTGCTGACCGTAGGGCGGTTGCGAAGGAGCCTGCGGGTACGAGCCACCCTGCGCGGGGGGCGCCTGCTGCGGATACGAACCCGGGTACTGCTGCTGCGGCGGGTACGGCTGGTTGCCGCCACCACCCCAACCGCCGCTCGGAGGCGGGGGCGGGCCACTGCCGTTGTTCTTCTTGCTGCGCGCGATCACTACGACGACGATCACGAGGATGACGAGGACGCCGGCGGCGATGCCGATGATGAGGCCCGTGCTCATGCCGCCGGAATCCGAGGAGGCAGAGGGATCGTCGGCGACTCCGGACGGAGAAGAGCTGGACGGAGCCGACTCGCTGTTGCCCTTGGCCTTGGCGATGGAGGAGTTCAACTCGTCGATCTTCAGCGGGCCGTCCTTGGGACCAGCCGGGATGTTCTGGGTGAGGGCGGAGTACGGCTTGATGAAGCCGTAGCCGTAGTGCTCGTCGGGGAGCGACGTGCCCTTCGCGGAGGCGGGAAGGCCGGCGGTCTTTACAAGGCGGTTGGCCAGTTGGCCAGGAGTCAGGTCGGGGTACTTCTGCTTTAGGAGCGCCAAAGCGGCGGACGTGTAGGCGGTGGCGTCAGAGGTGCCACTACCACCGTCGTAGCCATCGGCGTCGAGCCCGGCTGTCACGATGTCGACACCTGGGGCCGTGATGAGAGTTGGCCCATAGTTGGAGTTCTTCCAGATCTCGCCCTTACCGTCAATCGCACCTGCGGAAATCACTCCGGGATACGCCGCCGGATAGGTTTCATTCGCATTGGGCGGCCCATCACCGTCATTACCAGTGCCTGCCACGACTGCAACGCCATGGTCGAGCGCGTAAGCAACTGCCTCGCGTTCCGCTGGAATCCCATCGGGCAAACTCGAATCCCGATGGATCTGCGAGATGTTGATGATTGATGCACCCTGATCAACCGCAAACCGGATGGACGAGGCGAAGCCGTCGTCGTTCCCACCCTCATCACGGATGGGCATGAGTTTGACGTCCGGCGCTAGTCCCTTCACTCCAGCGGCATTGCCCGCCCCATGGCCATGCCCAGCGATGATCGATGCCATCGCAGTTCCATGCTCGGGCTTGTCTCCTGCCATGTAAGGCTCGATCGACGAACCACCATCGATGAAATCCTTGCCCTTTAGAAACTGGCCAGTGAGGTCTGGGTGGTCGGTCTTGAAGCCAGAGTCGATGACCGCAACGATGACACCCTTGCCAGTTGCCTCGTTCCAGACCTTGTCGGCCGAGAACGCCGACAACGCCCACTGGTCGTTTCTGACCTGATCTGCCGACGCGGTCGGTGCGGCCGCAAAAAGCAGCGCTCCCGCCGCCCCGGCGGCACCGACCGCCCGCAGCACTCGCGTGAAGCTCATGCCTTTACACCTCATCCCTCACAGGGCAGGGCCCACAGCCCGAAGGCTGCGGGCCCTGTCTCGTCGTCACCGCACACTTAACCAGGAGGCCTGGCTACTCCACGACCTTGGGGTTCACCGTACGGTCGCTTGCCCAAGTTTGCTCGTCTTCGACCAGATAGTCCGGACGCGAGCTGTCGCGGCGCTTCTTGTCCTTGCCGTTCGTCTGAGCACCACGCCCGCCAAGGCCGTTACGCCCAGCGTCCTTTCCGGTGCCACCCGTCGCAGTCTTCGGCTTCTGACGGAGGGCCGAGCCACCCTGCTGTCCGGAACCGGGCTTCACTACGGACTTGCCGATCGCACCGCCCTTCGTCCGGGCGAGCGAGCTACCCTTGGCACCTGCTGCTGCCTTACCGGCCGCCCCGGAACCAGCGCCGCCAGCGCCCATCCCGCCACGTCCCGCAGCACCTGCGCCTGCACCACGGCCACCAGCACCCGCGCCGAGGCCAGCACCAGCACCGATCCCGCCGCCGATGCCCGCACCGCCGACACCACTCCCGCCCGCACCGGCTCCCGCGATACCTCCGCTGATGCCACCGCCTGCGCCGATACCGGCGCCCGCACCAACACCAGAGCCAGCGCCCGTACCGCCGCCAAAGCTGAGGTTGCCAGAACCGATCTGCGAACCAGCCGTGGGCTTCTGCGAGCCGATGCCTCCACTGACACCGCTGGTGCTCACGTTCGGCGACTTAGCGCCCTTGATCGATGAGCCCGAGCCCGTAGAAGAACGGCTGAGATTGCCAGAGGCCCTGCTAGCGGAAGGGTTGGTTACAGAACCAGCGACAATCGGGACAGGAGCTACGCCACCAGGCTCGCCGGGGTAATCCTCCCCATCGGTAACGCTCCCAGCCTTCTTCCAAGACCCCATCGTCTTGGTCTGGGTGTTGTAAACAGCCCCCAGCGCCTCCATCTGCACAGCCATCTTCATCTGCGCCTCGCGCCCCGCCGACATATCGCCTCCGCGACCGTCGACGATCTCCTGCGCAGACACATTGGTGTTGGCGATGTCTTTGGCGAGCCCATCCTCGTCGCGTCCGCCCGAGAGGAAGTCGCCCACCTTGTCCTTGGCGCTGCTGACGTCGCTCGGCTTCTCCATCGCCATGACCACCGGCTTGATCTCCTCAAGCTTGGTGGCGGCATTGTCCATCGACTGCGAGACATAGGTCGCGAAAGTGGACGTGTCGTGGATCTTCTTCGCGACGACCTTCGACCGGGCTTGGAACTGGTCGGCCGATCCGCCCTCCCAGTGCTGGAGAACTTCGGATACGGCGTGCTCGTAAGCAGCCGCCGCGTCGACGAGTTGCTTATGAACGCTCTCCCAGCCACGCGCCGCACTGCGCACATCGCCCGGGTTGGCGTTCCGCAGCATGTCCTGCATCTCGTTCATGCTGTGGTTCTTGAAGTCGCTGGAGTGGTTTTCCCCCCCGCCGAACATGCTCGTCACCGCATGCACAGCGTCGTTGACGGAGTCAACGGTTTGATCACCCTTGAAGTCCCCGGTATGGGAGAGCGGAGCCCGGGACGCATCCGCCTCGTACGTGTAGTCACCACTCATCGCTGCCCCGTCTCCCCTTCGCGTCCGCTACTCGCCCAGTACGTCATGCCATCGATCCAGGATTGGACGTCGGCACAGTGGACGAGGACGAGCCCGTGCTCGCCCCATGGAGCGCGCCGGCCGTGTCCGCTTCCGCGTCCTGATACGCCCCGTGCGCTCGCTTCGTCTTCGCACCGAAGTCGTCCATCACCGACTCCAAGTGCCGGACGACGTCCTCGAGCGAGCCCTTCATGTCATCGTGCGCGGCGGTCAGCTTCGTAGCCTCGCCGAAGCCGGCGCCCAACGCAGTCTTCGGAAGGTACGTCTTGCTCCTGGTGTCCTCGCTCGTCTTCCCGAGGTCCGCGATGATCCCGTTCACCTTCTTGATGACGTTGTCAAGCGCGCTCAGATCGACCTTGTACCCGTCACCGGCCATGCCCTTGGCCCTCCCCGTTCATCCCGCTGGTCCCGCTGGTCCCGTTCATCACCTTGTGGGGTAGTAAGTCCGGTCCCCTGTCACAAGTCTGTCCTTAGCTTATCGAACAACGCCCACACCCCGCCCGGTGCTCCCTGTCACAACTCCACGACAGAGATGGCAGATACACCGGTTCAGGTGAGGTAGCCGCTGCGGCCTGCCCACGCACCTCGACGCCGACCACCTCAATGCGACAACCCGCGCAGCGCCCCTCCTCGTCCAGATAGCCAACTCGCCCTATCCGCGCGCGCCATCGAAGCATCCGCCGACCTGTCTCCGGTCGTCACGCACGGCCTCGCCATTTGGTCCCGCCATGCCCCGCCATCCTCATACCTGCCGGTCACCCAGCCTTGCCCCGGCATATGCACCGCTTCAGCGCAGGGAGGCCCGATGGTCCTGCCGCCGCTCAGTTCCGTGGGCGATAAGAGACCTCAACCCGACTGTCGATACCCTTCGGCCTCAGGTGCTGATCTCGACGGGGAGCTTGCTTCATGGGCGGCCACTACAAGACCGATACCGACGCGCTCGGAAAGTTCGTCGCATCGCTGGAGTCCAGCGTCGACGAACTGGACGCGGCGCGCGTGGCGCTTTCCCACGTTCGGGGGGACCAGGTCGGAACGGCCCGTCTCGACGCAGCCTGCGACACCTTCCAGGACCGGTGGCGGTACGGGACAGAGCAGCTCAGTGAACAGATCGGCGGCATCGCCGAAGGGGTCAAGGACAACAAGCTCAGCTATGAGGAGCTGGAGAAGAATCTGGCGGACGCCCTGAACAAGTTTCAAGCGTCCACCTCGGGAGGAAAGTGATCCGTGGCGGCCAACCCCTATACCCATCTCGGCTGGAACCCCACCCCGGGCATGCCCTCTGAAGTCACCGAACTGCAACGGAAGGTCAAGGCTGCTTCGACGACGCTGGACTCGACCCACCAGCAGATCGAGCAACTCCTGGGCGAGAGCAGTTACTGGGAAGGCGACGCCGCAGACGCCTTCCGCGATGCGCTCGACGGCGACATTCCCACGTACGTCAAGAACGCGGCACGTTCCCTGGGGAAGGCGGCTGCCGCCCTCGCCTCCTGGAACGCCGACCTCACCTCCCACCAGGATCTGGCGAAGAAGTACAACGAGGAGGCCGGCGAGAGGAAGTCCGCCGCCGATTCCGCGCAGAAGGGCTACGAGCGGGCCAAGCAGAACCCGGACCTTGGTCTCGGCGGCCAGACCTACCCCAGTCAGGAGGAGGCCGACGCGGCTACCGCGAGGCTGCGCACTGCCGAGTCCGCCCTCAACGACGCTTCCACCGACCTCGACCGGGCCAATCAGGCGTATCAGGACGTGATCGCCAAGGCGAAGGAGCTGGAGGCCGAGCACGAGGCGAAGGCCGAGGCCGTCGCACGGCGGCTGGATGAGGCCGACGACAAACTCGCTCCGAAGGAGCCGGGCTGGCTGAGCAAGACGGTCTCCGCGATCGGTGATGTGCTGAAGTCGGTCGGCGAGGGGATCATGGAGCATGCGGGCACGATCGGAGCGATCGCCGGGCTCCTGGCTCTGCTGCCCACACCGGCCGCGCCGGTGTTTCTCGCCATCGCCGTGGGAGCCAGCGCTCTGTCCATGGCCAACAATCTCTCCAGCGAGGACTTCAGGGCTTCGCTGAGCGGGAAGTACGGGTGGGGCGAGGGGGTCAAGGCGTGGGCAGGCGTCGCTGGTGACTCTCTTGGGATGGTGCCCGGAGTCGGAGCGCTCGCGCGGGCGGGCAGTGAAGTCGGTCTTTCCGCGGCGATTGCCCGCGAGGGTGGTGGGGCACTGTCCGTAGGTGCGAAGGCGGATCAGTTCGTCAAGGGCGTCGCTCCAGCCTTCGAGTCCAAGGCACTCGATGCGGCCACGTCCGCCGGGATGAAGGACTACGCACTCAACGGAGCCAACGCCGCGGTCAACGCTGTCTCCTCCGCCGAGAGTTTCGGCCTGCTCCCTGATGACGGAGTCGGGCACGAGGCGAACGAGTACTCCAAGATCGGCGCTGCGCTGCCGGGCGCACCCGGTACCGTCACGGAGATTGTCCAGGACACTGGCGAGTTGCTTCAGGGGATTCGCCTGTGAGGGAACCACACATGCGGCAAGACGACGTCTCTGCACCAGCCCTGTGGTGGGGGGTTCCGCACGGCTTCTACCAGATCGACCTGGCGCCCTCCCTGAGCGCACTCGCCGAGAAGGCTGAACAGATCCGTTCCCTGCCTCCGGGAGAGGAACGCGCTCGCGCGGACTCGGCGCTGCGGCTGTACGCCGCCTCTGTCCTGTCCATGCGGGGCCATCAGATCATGGGGTGCGCCCTCGGGCTGCACCCTGGAGAGGGCGGCGAGGTCCCTGCGATGTCGACGCTTGTCGTATCGCGGATGTCCGCCCCGAGTCCCGGCGCGAAGGCCGCACTCACCCGGTTGATCTCTCCGATCGCCGGCGCCACGCCCAACGAGGGGGTACGTCCCATTGAACTCCCCTGTGGGCTGGGCTTCGTTACCGAGCGAGAGCGGCGCACCGCCTCGCCCAGGCAGGATCCTGCGACTCAGGGTTTCCTTGAGATGCACGTATGGCAAGGCACCGTCGTCATCCCCGACCTCCACTCATCCGCTGTCTTCTTCGTACAGTTGGTGACGCCTGAGATCGAACAGGCGGATGACTATCGCAACGTGCTCGTGGGAGTGGCGCGCACAGTGACCTTCACCGACCCTCTAGCGGACACCGCTGCTCCCCCGCCCGGCCTGGAACCGGAACCCGACGATGTCCGGAACGTCTTCGGCTGAACCGAGCCGAACCAGGCCCACAAGAGAGAACCCACAGTGACAGGACAGTCCCTCACCTCAGCCACCACCAGTCGCAGGAGCGGGATCGGCAAAGCCCTGGTCGCCATCGTCTTCGGATACGCCCTTGCGCTCCTCCTCAAGAATGACAGCGTCTTCTTTCTGGGGCTCCTGGGCGTCTTCGTCATGGCCGGCGGCTACATCGCGCTTTCTCTCGCCACATATCCGAAGGCTTCGGGACGTGGCGCCTCGGATGTGCACAGGCCCGATCCGCATGCTGCGGTCAAGGCCCACTACACGGCGATTCTGTGCTGGTTCGCCGCCCAGGCGGCCGTTGCCGCAGCCGGTCTCGCGGCCGCCGCCGTACTGGGGACCACGTACCTCTTCCCGCTCATGCCGCTGTCCATCGTCGCGGCCGTCATGGGCTTGGCATGGACGAGTACCGGGATGTACTGGACCTGGAAGTGCGCTCGCGCCGTGCGCGCGTTCCAGCCTGTCGTCCGGCCCTTTGTCCCGCTCAACCTCAGCGGCAGCGGAAAGCGTTCCCTCCGCCTGGGCGATGTCGGCTCCGGCGCGTCACCCATCATGGCCGGCATGGATCCGCTCCTCCACAACCGCTGGCCCGCGGGCGGCGAAGACTGGGCCTGGTTCGCCGGGGACGATGCCTTCGGCGGCGTCGTGATGCTCCCGCATTCCGGAATGCTCATCTTCGCCCAGCCCAAGGAGTGGCAGAAGACCGGGCCGGACCGCGAGGCAGCCGGGCCAGAGCGCACCGAACAGGCCAGGCAGGCAGCACTGTTGAAGCGAGCCAAGAAGTTGTGATCGCTGCGGCGCAGAGCTGTGAGCCATGCCCCACCGCAACCGGGCGCTTCACGAACGGTGTTCAGGGGCTCAGCCGAAGGGGTTCTCCCCCGTCTTGGGCCGCGTGCTCACCGAACCGTCGTCGTATGTCGGCATGTTGGTGCCGTACGGCGTGCGCGGATCGAGGGCGGCCCCGCCCTCGGGCGGGGATCCGAATGCGTGCGTTGCGGAGTTGTCGCTCTGGTCGCTCGGCCTGCGCAGTACGGCCGGTATCTCGCCGGGTGTGGCCTGCGTAACTGCCCCGTCAGCGCCCAGGTTCTCGAAGTCCTTGCCGGTGCGTTCGTCGTTCCATTCGTGGCCGTCGGCCGACGAGCGGAGGTTGGTGGCACCGGCCCGGGCGCGGGCCTCAAGGCCGTGCAGAGCGGGTTTCCAGCTGGAGGAGACTTCCTGCAGGGCGGAGCCGAACGACCAGCCGGAGAGGGACCCTCCCGCCGTGTCAGCCTCCTTGACCGCTTGGTCCGCCGGGCCCTTCAGGTCGTCGGCTATCGCGTCGGCGGCCTTGGCGGAGGCGCGGAGTTCGGCGGGGTCTACGTGCGTTTCGTTGGACATTCGCGGCTCCTCTGCCCGGTCCTCGAGTCGGAAGTCAGAATTTTTGTCGCTCTGCGCCCGGCGGCAGCATGCAAGGGGCGCTCACCGAGAAGGAGCAGCGTTGCGGCTTCTTCTTGCCGGATCCGACCGTCTCGGCTCCCGGCGAGTACCGGTTCTTCAGTTCCTTGCCCAGCGTGCGCACGATGCGGGTGCGGTCCGTGACAGGGGCCGGTGAGTAGACGTAGCAGAGCAGGTTGTAGCGACACGTCCACCCCGGCGACCTCGGCCAGGTGCGCGATGTGGCTCTTGGCCCGTTTCACCGCGTCGTCCTTCGCCTACGCGGCAGCGGGGCATTGGGGTCGTCGTCCTCCGAGGCGCATCCTCCGGTCGTCAGCGCCACCGCGCACAGAGCTACGGCCGCGCGTACCAGCCGCGCCCCCAGCATCGGCGGAGCCTGATCCCGGATCTCGCTCCGGTTTCTCATCGGCTCCCCCCTCGGCGCCTCCACGTCTCAGAACTGCTGCTGCTTGGCGCCGGGCGGGAGCATGCACGGGGTACGCACGGCGAAGGAGAAGCGCTGGGGCTTGTCCTTTCCGTCGCCTACGGTGTCCGCCTCCACCACATAGTCGTCCTTCTTGCTCCGGGCACTCAGTGCGGACGACTCGTAGGCGCTCTTGAACTCCCGGTACGAGGTGATCTCGTATCCACGCTTGGTGAGTTCGGTCCGCAAGGTTCGCACTATGCGGGTGTGATCCGTCGATGGAGCGGGTGAGTTGATGTAGTAGAAGAGGCTGTACCGGCCGTCCTCGGCCACCTCGCCGTTCGCCCCGATGCAGTCCTCGAAGTGCGTCTTGGCGGTCGATGCGATGGTCTCGACGCCGGCCACGTCTGCCAGGTGTGCGGTATAACCTCTGGCCCACTTCAGAGCCGCCTCCCGCTCCATGCGCGGCAGCGGTGCGTTCCGGTCGTCGTCCTGGGACATGCATCCTCCGGTCATCAGCAGTACGGCGTACAGGACGAACGCCCTGCGGACAAGACGGGTCTTAACCGATGAATGATCCCGGCTCCGGGTCGTCATTGACTTCCTTCGGTGCTTCAGTGGGTGGTTTGCCCGCGATGATTGCCCCCTGATTGCGGAGCGAGTGACTGCCTTGATCCCAGTAGCCGCTGTGTCCGCTGGTGTCGACTTCGAAGTTGTTCCCGCCGAACGTGTAGTACAAGGGGTCGTCACCGAGCGAGGCTCCGGCGAAGTTGTTGATGATGGGATCGTCCTTGGCTCCGCCGGCCCAGACGTGCTCCGGGTCCATCTGGAGATCCGAGGCTTCGTCCACGGTCATCCCGGGGCTCCCCACGACCACCACGTCGTCGGCGCCGAGACCACTGCCTCCGGCCGCCGCCGCACCGACCACGGTGGAGCCGTAGCTGTGTCCCAGGACAGTGGTGTGGCTCGGTGACCCGTCGTGAGAGGCGTGCGTGCCCGCGACGAACTGGCGCAGATCGGGCGCGGCCTCCTCGGCCCGTCCCGTCCCGCCTACGCTGTCGAAGTCGGTCATGGAGGCCTCGGGCGCGTCGTAGCCGAGCCAGGTGACCATGGCCACGCTCTTGCCGTCGGCCTCCCTCTCCGCGGCGCTCTGCAGCCTGTCGATGCGACTGAGCTGCCCCGGAACCCCTTCCATGTCGGTGTTCGTCCCCGGCACCAGAATCCCGGTGTGATCGGCCGTGTCCGGGTTGCCCATCGCGATGACGGCCCGCCCGTCGTCCTTGGAGTCGTACCCGATGAGGTACAGCTCCTTGCCCTTGGGGGCGCTGTCGCCCGCGTCGAGCCGGTCGTTCAGCAACTCGGCGTTCTTCAGGCGCTGGTTGACGGTCTCGTCGCTCTCACCGGGGAAGTTCTCGTCGTAGTTGCCCTCCTGGAGGGCGTTGAGTTCCTGGGCGAGCGCGGTGCGGTTCGCGTCGTCGCGTACGTCAGTCGGCAAGCCGTCCGTCGAACCGATCTGTTTCGGATAGAGGGTGGTGTACTCCTGGCGTTCCTCGGGGCTGAGCGCCTTCCACCACTCGGCGGCCGCCTTGGGGTCGTCCTTGGGGATCTGCGGGTCCTGGACACCGATGTCCTTCATCGCGCGCCGGGCGTCGTCGGCGGACTCTGCCGCCGCGTCGTGACTGAGCGGGTCGGTGAGGATGTCGCCGTTCAGCCGGCCGAGTGCCTTCGCCCCGTCGTCGCTGGCCTTGCGTGCGTCGGCCAGGGCTTCGTCGATGCGGGCACGGTACTCGCCGAGCAGGCCGTTGCGGTCGGCGATGACCTGCTGGGCGTCGGGGTCCTGGTGCGGGAGGCCGGCGGTGGTCGGGTCGGTGACCCAGCCGTCGCCGTCTACCTCGAAGTGGTCCTGCTCGGCGCGGCGTACGGCGTTGCGCAGCGCGGTCTGGGCGCTCTCCATCCAGACCCGCGTGGTGTCGACTACCCGCGCGACGGCCATCGCTTCGGTCTCGACCACGCCGAGCCGCGACTCGACGTCCTCCAGGAAGTAGAGCGCGCTGTCGGCGTCGTCACCTTTCCAGGAATGGTGCAACGGGCCTGTCACGCTCGTTCTGTGACGGCTCGTCAACGAATCGGACGTGGTGGACAGCTTGCGCCACGCCTCTGCGGACGCCTCCGTGTCCGAGAAGTCCTGCTTCAGCAGCCGTGCGAAGTCAGAGGCCACGACGGACTCCGCCGGTTCTACTCGGGCTTCCCGAACTCTCCGGATCTATCGAACTGCTGCGCAGATCAAGCACCTTGGACATCACGCGAAGCCCCCCGCTCCGTACGACCTTCTACAGCTGCACTGCGATCACAGACTGTAGGGCAGCAAACGAACGTACGTACGTGCTTTCTGGGGAGTACGTGGTTCGAGTGGCGCTCTGTGCTGCCTGGGGCCCCGAAGGGGTGAGGGGGCGCAGCCGCAGTCCTGTGTTGTGTGCGTAGCCACGCTCCAGCGGTGTCCGTCCACCACTAGCGTGAAGGAAAGGTAAAGCCGTATCCAGCGGATGGAGTTGAGGGCGTGGCGGTCGGCATGCAGGCGGACGGGGCGGCGCTCGAGAGGCCCGGATCGGTTCTGCTCGGGCGATGGGTCTGCGTAGCGGGGGTTGCTGCCCTCGTCGTCATGACGGGCGGCTGGCTGTTCCTCGGGACAGGGACGGTCCGGACGGTGTCGGTGGGGGCGGGCCTCGTTGCTCTTCTCGCCTGCGTCCTGATGGTTGGAGGGCAGACGCGTTCCGGCGGGCGGATGTCACGCGTGGAGGCGTACGCGGCGGCGCTGGTGTCGGTACGCGCGCACGGTACAAAGCGGAAAGGCGTTCCGGCGGTCCCCGCTGTCGTGCTGGGGGCGCGTTGGTGCTGGATCCGCGTGACAGCGCTCTCGGTCGCCGTGGTGACCGCCGGAGTGCTCGCGGTCTGTCTCGGTTTTGCTCAGCCCGAGAGTTCCGCGACGGCTGGCGCTCTCGTGGACGCCGGATACGTGGTGGAGGAACTGCCGATCGTCGCGGTGGATGACGTGGATGCCGCCGGGAGCAGTTCGCGGAGTTCGACGACGGCCCGGTACACCGTCGAGCTGCCGGCGGCGGACGGTGGCGGAGCCGTTCCCGCGACGTTCCGGGCGGACAACGGCAAGGGGATCCGAGAGGTGGGAGAGGAGTACGTCGTCGCCTATGCACCGGAGCGGCCCCGACTCGGCGCGGTCGGTGACATCTCCGTCGAGGCCGTCGAGGCGCGGCTCGACGGGCGTGCGCTGCCGTACCGGAACATCCCCTTCGTCGCGGTCGCCTGGGCCGTCGCCGTCCTGCTGGCCGTGGCCGTGGGGACCGGTGTGGCGTCGCGGCCCCGCCGTGAGCGGCGTGTGGGCGGTGACTGGGTCGCGCTGCGGGCGACCGTGACGGGGCAGGCGGAGCACGTCGAGGAGGCCGCGGCTGCCGTCGCCGCGCAGAACGGTGGCAAGAGCGGGAAGAGCGGGAAGAGCGCCGGCCGTTACGCGTGCCTGATGCTCGCGACGGAGGAAGACGGTACGGGGGCGGGTGCCGAGGTCCCACTTGTGATCTCGGCAAAGCTGTCGGCGGCGGCTCCCCTGGTCACCGGCACCACGGGCTGGCTGTTGTGGGATCCCCGGGGCGGCGGCAAGGCCAAGTCCGCCGCGGAGTTCGTCGCCGACGACGGCTGGCAGCTGCCCGGCCGCGTACCCGGCGCGGTCGCGGCCCGCATCGCCGCAGCCCCGCGCGGACCGGTTCCGATCGATACCGGCCGCCGGACCGGGCTGCTCGAACTCGGCGCCTTCTGGCCGCGCACGGTGTCGGTGGGGCTCCTGGTCGGGCTGCTGGTCGCCGCGGCCGCCGTGGGAGCGTTGCTCGTTCCGGTGAACGGCGGTTGGCGGGTCTGGGTCGCTCTCGTCGTGGTCCTTGCGCCGCTCGCCGGTCAACTTGTCGCCAAGGACAGCACCGGCGCTCCGGTGGTCGCGGTCGAGAGTCCCTGACCCGACTCGAAGGCACACGACGCCGCACCCGGCCCGGCCCGGAGAGGACCGGGCCGGGCTTGGCCCGGTGGGCCGTGTCAGACCGTGCCCCGCACCCGCGCCCGATGCCCCTTCCGGTCCGGTGCGCCGATGTGCCCCGGCTCGCGTTCCGCCTCGCCGAGCCACAGGTGGGGCACCTGCGCCCGGATCGCCGTGACGACCGCGTCCCGCGAGCTCGGCGGGACGGGGAGGCGGTAGCGCAGGCGCGGCAGGTTCGGCCGCAGGGGCTCCTCGTCGCGGACCAAGGGCCACAGGACGGGATCGTCGCGGTCGATGGGGCCTGACGGGCACAGCTCGATCGAGTAGACCTTCGCGCCGCGGCCGAACGTGCTCCAGTGCAGTCCGACGCCGGCGAGGGTGTGCCAGGGGATGACGTTGCGCGCCTTGCCGTCGCTGACCCACAGGCCCGTGCGGTCGATGCTCACCGTCGAACGGCGCGACGCCCAGGACGACATGAGGCTCGTGACGCCGATGAAGAGGACGAGCAGGCCGACCACGATGCCGCCGATCCCCTTCAGCCGGGGCTCGCCGTCGCCGAGGCCGGCGATGATCACCACCCCGGCGAACAGGGCGAGCAGCCCGACCGCCGTCAGCACGATGCCGAGCGGCACCATCCTGACCGCGTTGCGCTGACCTGTCCGTACCACTGTGGCGGTGGGCGCCGGTGCCTGCCCGGGCGAAGTCGACATGGGCGGGGATTGTAGGGAACCTGTCGTCACCTCCACCAGGCGGAGTCCGCGGCGCTACGTTCCACGGCATGACGCGTGGGACGGAATCCGACGAAGAGTTGACAGCACGGTTTCGGAGCCAGGGACGGCAGCGGGTCGCGGCGGACCGGCGGCGCGACGCCGGGCGGGCGCGCCGGGCACACGTCACGATCGCCGCAGCCGTCGCGCTCGTCGCCCTGGTCCTCACCGCCGTCCGGCTGGGCCAGGACGGCGAGGCCGGGGCATGGACCGCGCTCTACCTCACCGGCGGTGTCGTCGCCGGCTGCGGCGTGCCGTTGGCCCGGGCGGGACGCACGCGGTGGGCGCTCGCGGCCATGTGCCTGGGTGCGGCGCTGGCTTCGTTGGGGGACGCCGTCTGAGCCGGGCGCGCCCGGGTGGAGCCCACGACTGCGGCTCAAGAGCAGACTGTTGAGGAATTTACGTAGGTATTGCTAAGTTGCGGTTCTTTCCTGCCCGTCGACCGAGCTACCGAGGTGCCCAGTGCCGCATCCCATGGACAAGCCGGTGGACGACTCCGAGTTTCTGGAGATGACCGGGCAGGACCCCGCCCAGGCCAGGATCCTGCGTCAGTCTCTCGAACACCTGGCCTCGGGGCTGGGCGGAAGCACGCTCAAGGAGATGGCGCAGGAGGTTCTCTCCGGCCGGATGGGGCTTCGGGAGGCGGCCGACGTGTCCGCCTACGCCGACCAGGCCGTCGAGCAGTCCGCGCCGGTCGCCGAGAAGTGGGCCGCCCTGTCCGACGCCGAACGCGAGGAGCTCGCGGCAGACGGTGAGCGCCGTCTCGCCGATGAGCAGCGGCAGACGGACAGCTCGTCGGCGATGCGGCCCACGCAGCAGGCGGAGCGCCCGTCGACCGGCAAGTCGCGCCACGACGGCAGCGGCTGGTCCCTGTACTGACCGCGCCTCATCTCAGGTACTTCGGACACACAAGGCAGGGGGACCCATGGGCTTTCGGGTGGACGCGGGCGTCATCGACGGCTTCGGCAAGCTGGTGGGGCGTGCCGCGGAGGGCGGCGCGGAAGCGGTGTCGTACGTGGGGAAGTACGCGACGATCGACGAGACCCTGGGCGGTCACGCCTGGGACCTCGTCGCGGGCGACCACGACCGCTATGTGAGCGAGGCCAAGAAGGCCCTGGAGAAGATAAAGAGCGTTCTGGACTCCTCGGCGGGCGAACTGGCGCGCTCCGCCGTGTACTACAGGGAGACGGACCAGCAGGCGGCGGCGAGTTTCGACGCCGGTGCCCAGGGTTCCAAGGCGCCGTCCCTCGGCTCGGGCGGCGACCCGCAGGACTTCTCCGACGCGGATGACGCGGCCGGCGCGCTGAAGAAGCCGGGTGGCGACAGCGGCAACCCGCTCGTCGAGTACGGGTCCGGGCACGTCGACGAGTACAGGATGAGCCCGGTCCAGAAGACACTCGGGACCGCCCTCGACTTCGGCAGCCCCTCCGCGATGGCCGTGGAGGCGTCCAAGCTGCTGTTCGGCTTCGACCCCTTCGGCATCGTGACCAACTGGGTCTTCGGCGACTGGAACGGTTACAACGACTGCTCCGACGCCTGGGGCAGTCTCGCCTCCTGCTGCGACGCACTGGCCGCGAATGTCCGCAAGGGCAACCGCAATGTCGCTCTCTCCTGGGACGGCAATGCGGCGGACACCGCCACCGTCTACTTCGACGAATTCGCGAAGAAGCTCGACGAGATCAAGGCGACCTTCGAGTCGCTCCAGAGCTGCTATTCACAGGCGGCTCAATTGGCTTTCCAGTTCGCGGAGTTCCTGAAGTCGTTCCTCGTGATGTTCTGCGATCTGCTGGTCATCTGGATGGTCAACATGGCAGCGGCGGCGGCCGTGAACGCCATTCCCGTCGGCGGTCAGGCGGCCTCGGTCGCGATGTTCGCGCTGGCCGCGGCGCAGGCCATACGGATCATGGGGATGTGGGCGGAGGCGTCCAAGGCGTTCGACACCTTCGCTACGGCCCTGAGCGCGATCGCGCTCACTCTCTCGACGGCGGTCAACGGCTTCTCCGCGGCGGACGGTTTCCCCGAGGTGGGCAGCGGCTCCTACGACAACCAGGCGGTGTAGGACATGAGTTTCCTCGGTGACGGTGAGACCCTCGACCGTTTCCTGTCCAAGGGACGGATGATGTGCCTGGCGGCGGTGCCGGTCTGCTGGGCGCTGTGTGCCTTCTTCATCGCGGAGGAGGGCTGGCGCTTCGGTTTGCTGATCGGGTTCCTCCTGCCGCCGGTCGCCGCGTATTTGGGCTTTGCCGGCCATCGGGAGGTCCGGCCCGGCATGACGGCGCTGGCGAGCGCCCTGGCTCTCGCCACGGTGCCGTTGGCTCTGGGCCTCGCCTGGCTGGAGGGCCGCTGACGCCCTGAGCCCTGAGCCCTGAACTCTGAGCCTCGCTACGGAATGCCGCAGGGGCGGCAGGTGCATGTGCACCTGCCGCCCCTGTCGCGTGGATACGTGGCTGCCTGAGCGGCATCCGCGTCCTCACGCGGGACGCGTCACGACCAGACGTTGGTGTTCCGCTGCTCGGTCTGCTGGTAGTTCTGCGCGGCCGTGTCCAGCGCGCGGGCGATGGACTCCAGCGTCTGGTGCAGGGACGCGGCGCGCTGGTCCCACTCGTTCTGCTTGGCCTGGTAGCCCTCCTGAGCGGAACCCTCCCAGCTCGCGGCGATGCGCTTGACGCCGGCCTCGAGGTCGTCGAGCTGCTGACGCACGTTGCTCGCGGTGGACTTGACGTCCTGGGACGCCTGGGAAATGGTCTGGAAATTGACCAGAACCTGACCGGACATGATCTCTCCCCCGGGGGATTGTGGACGGACGGTGAGAAAGCTCTACGAGCTCACTGAAGGACGAGCGGTGCGGTTCGGCCTAGCCGAACGGCGAGGCCTCGGCACCCGAGGAGATGTGGCCGATGGACGCGGCCTGCTCCTCTTCGGACGACTGGTAGTTGGCGGCCGTCGCGTCGATCGCTTCCTTGATCTCGTTGAGGACCCGGTTCAGCGCGGTCGCGTCCTCGTTCACCTGGTTCTGCAGGTTGTTGTACGCGGTGGCTGCCTGGCCCTTCCAGCCGGAGGTGATCGAATCGACCACCGTCTGCAGACGCTGGATCTCACCCTGGACGGACTCGTTCACCTGGGAGATACGGCCGCTGAACGCGACCATCTCCTCGTGCGTGACATTAAACTGACCAGCCATGGCCACTTGCCCCCATGAGATTCGACATTGGTCCCCGCGGCCCACGGATTCCTCGCGGAACCCGGCGCGGGTGGCACTTCTCGGGAGTGCCGCAACTGTACTTTAGTCACAGTTGACACGGGCACCAAGACTGTTCCCGGTGATCGGCTGCACTGTGACACGACCCTCACATTGTCACGAGCACATCAGCGATCAGCCGAAGGTCGACCGGGCGCGTTCGTCCTCCGCCGTCGAGCCCGTTGACGAGCCCGCCGATGCACTTGTCGATGCACTTGCCGACGTACTCGGCGTACTCGACGTACTCGACGTACTCGACGACGGCGTTTCCGAAGCTTCTCCGGAGGCGTCCGCGCCCGTTCCGCCCGTTCCGCCCGTTCCGCCCGTTCCCCCGCGCAGCCGGTCCAGGCCGGACTGGGCGTGGTTGCCCGCCACTTCCGTCGCCCGGTCCGTTCCCGCGTCGATGTACGTCTGCGGATCGGCGAGGCCCGTGATGCCGTCGGCCTTCTCCTGAAGACCGTCTTTGATGCCGCTGACGGCCGTCTCCTTGAAGGAGTCGTAGCCCGCTCCCGCCGCCGCGCCGAAGTCGATGCTCTGCTGGGCGCCGAAGTGCGTCTTGACGCCCTGCTCGACGATGCTCTGGCCCGCCGACTTGCCCGCCTCGACCGCGGCCTCCTTCAGGACCTCGACGATCGTCTCCTTGATCGCCTTCACCGAGGCCTGTTCGACGGCGTCCTTGATCGTCTTGATCACCAGCTGCTTCAGCTCGTCGAGCAGCCGCCGCACGATGAGCCGGGTCGCCTGCGTGGCACCCGCCGCGCCGATCTCCGACAGACCGAGCGTGAACGGCGCGGCGGCCTGCGCCGCGGCGATCTCGATGGCGAGGGCGATGAGCTGCGCGATCACCGCGATCTTGCTGCCGACGACCACCAGGGCGACCGCGTCGAGAGCGAACGCGAGGATCTCGGCGGCCTGCGCGGCGTCCTCCAGATACCCGCCGCCGGCGCCCGAGAACTTCTGCCACGCCTCGCCGAAACTCTCCACCGCCTCACCGGAGTTGGCGCCGAACACGGTCTGCGCCGCGCCGGTCCCGGTGCCCTGCGCCTGGCGGACCGCCTGCGCGAACTCCCGCCACGCCTGGGCCGCTTCGTGGATCTTGTCCTCGTTGGCGTCCGGCCAGCTGTAGCCGAGCAGGTCCAGGACCCACTCGACCTCGGACGGCAGCATCAAGGCCATGGTGAATTACTCCCCCGGTGTGCGTACGCCTCCGTGTGCGCGTACGCCTGCGTGAATGAACGGCGACGGTGACCGCGAAAGATGACAGCGGCAGGCCGTCGCCCGTGAACAGGTGCGAACACCCCGTGAATGGGTGCAACAGGTGCGTGCGTACGCGCGTCAGTACGTGATGCCGGGCCGCTGAGCCCCGTAGGCCACGATGCTCTGGGCCTGGTCGTCCTCGGTCAGCTCGTACTGCGCGCCCATGACCGCGAGGTTGTTGCCGATCTTGTCGAGCTCGGAGGCGAGGTGCTCCATCGAGTCGAGCATGCCGTCCCGCACCGGTTCGTAGATGTCGGCGAAGGTGCCGATGACGTCCTCGCCCCAGTCGGACTCGGCCGCTTCGAGTGACGTTTTGAGCTGCTCGGTCGCGGACTTGAAGTCGGCGCCCAGGTCGGTGAAGACGCCCCCCTGGTCCTTGAGCACGGCCGGATCGACCTCGAAACCTGCGCCTGCCATGTATTCCCCCTGAATACTGTGTCGCGTTGGAGACCCAGTCACTCTAGTGCTGTCCCGTACCAGTGATTCACAGCCCGCGCAATCCTCACCACGTGCTCACACACACGCCATGTCCCTGAGCTAACGTGCTGCGGCCCGCCGCCCGCGTCCCCGAACAGCCCGAGGCCCGCTATGACCAACTATCAGCCGAACCCCTACCAGCAGCCGCAGCCACCGCAGCAGCCGTCGCCGTACCCGAACCCGTACCAGCAAGCGCCGCAGGGACAGCCCCCTTACCCGCAGAACACGCCGCCGCCCCCGGGCTCGTATCCACCGCCGCCCCCTTACCAACAGCCGCCGCAGCCCTGGGGTTCACCGCCCCAAGGGCCGCCGCCCGGGCCGCAGCAGCAGTTCCCGCAGCAGCCGCCTCCGCCGCAGGCTCCCGCCGGCCCCAAGGTCCCCGTTCTGGGCCGGCTGATCGGCGCGGGCATCATCGTCGTCGCGCTGCTCTTCAGCGGCTACTTCGCGTGGGAGGGCCTGTACGCCGCCGGGGTGCGCGGCGTCCACGGGGAGCTGAAGGTCGAGAAGTGCACCGCGAAGTACGAGCACTACCGCTCGCACGGGCACTATCGGACCCGGCGCAGTTATGACTGCTTCGGGGTGTTCACGTCGGACGACGGCAGGACGAAGGACATCAACGCGGTCCTGGACACCAAGCTGCGCTACGACGCCGACGAGTCGGTCTCGGTGACGCAGGCCGGTGAGGCCGTGTCGACGTCGCGGGACTTCGACTACGTCGTATCCGACGCCAAGCACGCCGGGTTCGACTTCGCCGGCTCGTTCGCCCTGCTCATCGCTGCCGCGCTCGGCATCTTCTGCGCGGCCACCGGCTACTTCCCGGGCAGGCGCTGCCAGGTGTCGTACAACGATGCCTGGCGCGCGTCCGCACGCGGGGCGACGCGGCCGGTCGTCATCGCGGTCGGGGCGATCGGCGCCGTGGGCGCGCTGGTGTCACTGCTTCTGGGGTACGTGCTGTAAGGCGTTGGGGTACGCGCGTGGGCCCGCAGCCGACCGGAAGTGGCTGCGGGCCCGAACAGGCAGGTGGTGTCGGGGCTAGGAAGCCGCCACCACGAATCCCGCGCCGATCAGCACCGGGCAGAGGGCGAGGAGCACGCCGAGCACCGGGAGGGCGGGGCGGCGCTCGCTCAGGAGTTGCCAGGCCTCGCCGAAGGTGATGCGGCCGAAACGGTACCTCGGCTCGTTCCACCGTCCGCGGGGCATGTATCCGGTCAGCAGGAAGAAGCCGCCCACGGCGAAGAGCAGGGCCGCGCCGCCGAGCCAGGCGAGGGCGCGGGCGAGCTTTCCGGCGGTGAGTTCACCGGTGGACGAGCCCGTGTACGTGTCGTCGTCCGTCCGGAAGGCGGGAAGCCAGGCTCCCCGCACCGCGGTGGTGCCGCGGTGCAGGACGGCGCCCTCGGTCTTCTCGCCGGTCTTGTCGTCCTTGAAGGTTCCCGTGCAGGTGAAGCCGTCGCCCGTACTCCGGCAGGACTCCACGGCGACGTAGCCCGGGCGGGCCGTGACCGTGAGGTGGCCGTCGAAATAGCCGATGCCGGAGAACGCCAGCTTGCAGCCCACGGCGGCGATGGCTCCCCCGACGAGCCAGCCCCGCAGCCGCCGGTTCACGTGATTGCGGCGGGCTCGGTGCCGCTCCCAGGCCGCGGAGTCCGTCACGTTCCCCCTCTGCTCTCCACCAGCTCCATCAGCACCAGCTCTGTCAGCTCTACCGGATCCGGCTGTCGCGGGTCGCGCCGCCGCCCCTCGGGTCCTCGTCCGGGTCGTACTCGCGCACCTTCTGCCGCTCCTGCGGCGACATGTTCTTCCACTGCTCCCGCAGCGGCGCGAGCCCTTCACCGAGCGCACGGTGCCCGGCCGGGCTGTCGAGTACGTCCTTCAACTCCATGCGGCCGGAGAGGAGTTGGCGGGCCAGGTCCTGAAGCGGCTTCGGAGCGTTGGGCATGTCGCGGACCTTGCGGAGGGACGCGGTGAGGTGCTCGTTCTGCTCTTCGGTGAGGTTCTTGTCCTCGATGGGATAGTCGCGCTCACCGAGCGCGTCGAGGCGGTCGCGGTTTCCGGGTCCGTTGCTCATGGTGTGGGACTCCCCCTTGTGGATGCGTACGTGGTTCGTTGGTGCGTCAGCCGAACGTGGCGCGGACCTGATCGGCCTCCGACGCTCCCGCGGAGACGGCGGCCGGTTCCGGTGCGGACGCCGGCGCGGATGTCGGTGTGGACGGGGTGTCGGACGTCGGCGTGGACGGTGCGGCCGTGGGCTCGGACGGCGTGGAGGGCGTCGACGTCCCCGACTCCGCGTGCGGCTTCTCCGTGGCGTTGTTGAAGAGCTCGCCCGCGCCCTGCACGGCGGTCCGCAGCCCGCCCGGGTCGCCCGCGTCGGCGGCCGCGAGGCCCTGCACGACCTTTCCGCCGGCCTTGGCCTCGAAGTCGTAGCCGTTGCCGTCGTCGTTCACCGAGATCTCGCCGGCCACCTTCCCCATCGCCGGGTTGACGGCGGCGGCGCCGAATCCCAGCAGGGACTCCTGGAGGCCGCCCCCCGCGCCGAGGCTCACCTTGATGCTCTGGGTGGCCGCCTCGCTCGCGACGGACTTCAGGGTGTCCTTGGCCAGGTCCTCGAGGATGGTCTTCGCCTCCTTGACGACCCGCTCCTTGAGGGCCTCCTGGATGGCCTGCCAGACCTTCTGCGCGGCCTCCTTGAGCAGGCGCCCCACGAGCTGCCTGACCATCACGACCCGGGCGGCGAAGGCCGCCTCGGACGCACCGAGGGTGAAGACAGCGCTCGCCTGGGCAGCCGCGAACTCGATGGCCAGGTCGATGAGTTGGATGATGATGGCCAGCTTCATCTCGGCCACGATGGCCGCGCAGGCCGTGAGGGCCCCGGCCAGCGCGCCCGAGGCCACACTGATCACGTCGAGGTAGCCGACGCCCAGGGCGCCGCCCGCGAACTTGCCCCACTCGTCGGTGAACTTCTCGACGGCCTCGCCGGAGAAGGCGGTGATCGGCTGGGCCGCCGCGTTGCCCTGCGTCTGCGCGTCGGCCGCGGCCTGACCGAGCCGAAGCCACTCGTTGGCGGCCTCGATCATCTTGACTTCGTTGAGGTTCGGCCAGTCGAACCCGAGAAGGTCGAGAATCCAGTCGAGTTCCGGCGGCAGTACGGTGATCTCGTCCCAGGCCACGTGCCTGCTCCTCAGCGATCGGGAGGGGTCAGGCCCCGCGGTTCTGGGACGCCTGCATCAGCGCCTGGTAATGGTCCTGCTCGGTGGTGTCGTACTGCTCGGCCATGGAGTCCAGCTTCTCGCCGACCCCCTTCAGGGCCTCGGTGAGGTGCTCCAGCGAGTCACGGATTCCGGCGCTGATCGGCTTGTAGAAGTCGAGAATCGTGGTGGCGACTCCGGCGTCGTCGTCGCCGAATCCCTCTTCGAGCCCCTCGATCGCGTCGCCCGATTTCTTCGCCGCGGAACCGAAATCCTCACCGAGACGAGCGAAAGCACGTCCCTGGGACTTCAGAACGTCCGCGTCGATCTCGTACCCAACGCCCGCCATGGCCTGTTCCCCCCGCTGTTCTCCTGCCGATACCGGCTCCGCGGAGCCGAATGTCGTACTGTAGTCGACCACATCCTCAGGCGGCGCAGCAGGCACTCACTCTTCACGGCCCGGACGTAAGTCCGCCACGAGTGCCCATTACAGTGCCGATGAGCTGGCATTTCCCCCCCACCACCGGGCCTCTCACGGAATCTTCGACATGACCTCTCCTGCCTCGCCCGTCCCTCCTCCTTCGTCGGCTTCCGCGGCCCAGCAGCCCCCCGGGGAGGAGTCCGCCACCAAGCCCGTACCGCCGTCGCCGATCGGCCGCTGGTTCGGGGTGGCGGTCGCCGTCGCCGCGCTCGCGGTCATCTGGTATGGCTTCTCCACCGCCGCGATGTCCTCGGGTCTCGTGGGGACGCGGGGTGAGCTGACCATCAGCACGTGTGACACGACGTACGAGTCGGGCAGTTCGCGTTCCAGCGGCTCGCACCCGAGCAAGCGGGTGCGGGAGCTCGTGTGCGAGGGGACGTTCCGTTCCTCCGGCGGCGACGTCGTGGACCGGTCCGCGCGGCTCGTCCTGGACGGCAACCAGGGCGGCGGTGACGGCGACACCATCAGCGAGATCCGCAAGCAGGACTACGACCGGGGCTACAAGCCGGGTTACGAGGTGAGCGTCAACCGCTCCTCCGACGGCGATCTCTACGTCACGAGCTGGCTGTCGATCGCCAACTGCCTGTGCCTGGGATTCCTCGCGGTGATCTTCCTCGGCTACAGCTTCACCTGCATCGGCGCCGGCCACTTCCCCAAGCAGGGGATCGGCCCCACGCACAGCGAGGGCACCGCGATGGTGCCCAAGTGGGCCAGCGACACCGAGAGTTGGCTGTGGGTGATCGGCGGCATCGGGCTGGTGCTCGCCATCGTCTTCCGAATCCTGCTGATGTTCGCGGGCTTCGCGAGCCTGCTGATGTGAGTGCCGCTCCGGGCGCCGCACCAGGCCTTCTCAAGTTTCTTCAGCTCCGCGTCGAACGCTTTCCCACTCGAGCCATGAACAGCCGTCCTGCCGACGCCATCTGGAGATCCGGTGAAGACGCCCTCCTCCCCACCTCAACCGCCCACGGACAAAAGCCCCACCGATGAGATCTCGCCGGTTCCGCCTCCGGCGCTGATCGGGCGGATCTTCGGCATCGTGGTGGTGCTGCTGACTCTCGGCGGAATGTACTGGACCTTCACCACTTCCGTACTGTCCAGCGGGTACGTCGGCTCGCACGGAGACCTCTCCATCAGTCAGTGCAAGGTGACGTACGGCTCGTCGAAGCGCAGCACCGAACGCGCTCCGGTATCGGTGACCTGCCACGGTGCGTTCCGCTCGTCCGACGGCTCCGTCGTGGACAAGTCAGCACAGATCCACTTGAGCTTCGGGGGTGCCAATGTCGAGAGCGACGCCGCGGAGAAGGTCACCACGGAGAAGGCCGAAAAGCTCGCGGTAAACCGCTCCGCCGACGGGACGCTGGCGATCACCAGCGCGGAATCAGCGGTCAATTACCTGTGCGGCGGCTTCTTCTTCATGCTTTTCTTCGCGTACGGGTCGAAGTGCGCCCTCACCGGGTCCTTCCCGAAAAAGGGTATCGGCCCTTCCGCGTCGGAGGCGGACCAGCTGTTGCCCAAGTCACTGAGAGCCACGTGGGAATGGGTGTTCGTCATCGGTGGCCTCGGACTCGTTCTCGCCGTCCTGTTCCGCATCGGCATGGCCGTCTTCGGGCTGGCCACATTGCCCTTCCAATGACACCGCTCCCGTACGGGGAGCATTAAATCGGGGAGATCTCATGGCATTCCGCAAGTTCCTCAGCTCGCTCGGCGTCGGTGCGCCCGACGTCGAGACCACCCTGAACACGACCGCCGTGCGGCCGGGTGACCAGTTGCACTGCAATGTCGAGCTGCGGGGCGGGTCCGTCGATATCGATCTGCGGCAGATCCGGATCCAACTCGTCGCGCGTTTCGAGGACTTGGAGGAGACGGAGGTGCTGTGGGGCAACCCCGGTGTGCTCAAGTCTCTGGTGCTCGGGGAGAACGTCGCGCTGCGTGCCGGGGACTCGGTCAACGGGCAGGTCACCATGGAGGTGCCGTGGGAGACGCCCTTGACGCATGTGCTCGGCGGGCGGCCGCTCAAGGGGGCGCGGGTGGCTGTTCGTACCGAGTTGTCCATCGAGAACTCCGTCGACCCCGGTGACTTCGACGAGATCCAGGTCCATGCCCTGCCCGCGCAGGACGCGCTGTTGCAGGCGTACTCGAACCTCGGGTTCCGGTTCGACGAGGCCGAGGTCAAGAAGGGGACGCCCAAGGGCGGTCAGAACTCGCAGGTCGACTTCTGGCAGGAGATCGAGATGTGGTTCCCGCCGGAGTACCGGCGGCCGGGCGGTCAGCTGGAGTCCATCTTCTTCGCGCGCCACGACTCGCTCGACCTGGTCACCGGCTCGTACGGGCCGTACCCCTTCCCGTACGCCACCATCGACGTCGCGGGGTGGACGGCCTGGCTCGACCAGCATCTGCGGTCGACCTTCCAGCGCTGAGCGAGCCATGAGTGAGGGGCCCCGTCCGCGGTGCGGACGGGGCCCCTCTCGTCATGCTCGTACTGCCGCTCCTACTGCGGCGGCTGCTGCTGCGTCCAGCCCGACGGGAGGCCGCCGCCGCCCTGCTGCGGAGGCTGCTGCGGCTGCTGCTGCGGGGCCGGGGGCTGCTGCTGCGGGTAGCCGTAGCCCGGCTGGGGGGCCGGGGGCTGCGGGGCGTAGCCCTGCTGTGGCGGGTAGCCCGCGGGGGGCATGCCGGGCTGGGCGCCGTACATGCCGCCCGCCTGCATCTGCTGCTGGCTGCGCTGGGCGAAGTCCTCGGCGATCAGTGCCGCGATCTCGAAGTACGCCTCCCGGGTCTTCGGCCGCATCATGTCGAGGTCTACCTCGGCACCGGCCGCCAGGTGCTCGTCAAACGGGACGACGACCACACCGCGGCAGCGCGTCTCGAAGTGGCTGACGATGTCGTCCACCTTGATCATCTTGCCGGTCTCGCGGACCCCCGAGATGACGGTGAGGGAACGCTGGACGAGGTCCGCGTAACCGTGCGCCGACAGCCAGTCCAGGGTGGTGCTGGCGCTGGAGGCGCCGTCCACCGACGGCGTCGAGATGATGACCAACTGGTCGGCCAGGTCCAGGACTCCGCGCATCGCGGAGTAGAGGAGACCCGTACCGGAGTCGGTCAGGATGATCGGGTACTGCTTGCCGAGGACGTCGAGCGCGGCGCGGTAGTCCGCGTCGTTGAAGGACGTCGAGACGGCCGGGTCCACGTCGTTGGCGATGATCTCCAGGCCGGAGGGCGCCTGCGAGGTGAAGCGGCGGATGTCCATGTACGAGTGCAGGTGCGGGATGTTCTGCACCAGGTCGCGGATGGTCGCCCCGGTCTCACGGCGCACACGGCGGCCGAGCGTGCCGGCGTCCGGGTTGGCGTCGATCGCGAGGATCTTGTCCTGCCGCTCGGAGGCGAGCGAGGCGCCGATCGACATCGTCGTGGTCGTCTTGCCGACGCCGCCCTTGAGGCTGATCACGGCGATGCGGTAGCAGGACATGACGGGCGTGCGGATCAGTTCCAGCTTGCGCTGCCGCTCGGCCTCGGCGGCCTTGGCGCCCAGCTTGAACTTGCTGGGGCCCTTGTTGTTGTTCTTCCGCTTCGGCTGCTGGCGCAGGAGGCGGTCGGAGCTCAGCTCGACCTGCGCGTTGTACCCGAGCGGCGCGCCCGGCGCCGAACGCTGCTGGCCCGCGCCCGGGTCCCAGCCCGCGCGCGGGTCGGGCGCGGAGGGCTGGGGCGCGGCGGGCTGCGGGTACGGGGTCGGGGCGGGCGCCGGAGCGGCGGCCTGCGGAGCGGCCTGCTGCGGAGGCTGCTGGTACGGCTGCTGCTGCCCGTAGGCGGCGAACGGGGCCTGGCCCGGCTGCGGTTGGGGCTGCTGCGGGGGCTGGGGCTGGCCGGGCTGCTGCGGGTAGCCGTAACCGGCGGGCGGCTGCTGCTGCGGCGCGGGCTGCTGACCGTACGGGCCCGGCTGCTGCGGCGGCATCGGCTGCCCCGGGGCGGGCTGGGGCTGCGGGTGACCCGGGGCCGGCTGGCCCGGAACCTGCTGCTGGGGCTGAGGCTGGGGGTAGCCGTAACCGCCCGCCGCCTGCGGGGGCTGGGCCTGCGGCTGAGGCTGCGGGTAGCCGTAACCGCCGGCCGCGGGCGGCGGCGTGGGCTGGCCCGGCACGGGCTGCTGCTGCTGCTGCGGGTAGCCGTACGCCTGTTGCGGCGCCGCGGGCGGGAGCGGGGCACCCGGCGCGGCCTGCGGGGCGGGCTGCTGCGGGTAGCCGTACGCCTGTTGCGGGTCCGCGGGCGGCAGCGGCGCGCCCGGCACCGGAGGCGTGGGCTGGCCGGGGATCTGCTGCTGGGGCTGCGGTGCGGCCGGCGCGGGGGCGACCGGCTGCGCGGCAGGCGGTGCGGCCGGCGCCGGAGCGGGTGCCTCGGGAGCGGGCGCCGGGGCCGGCGGAGCGGCCTGCGGTGCCGGGGCGGCCTGCGCACCCGTGTCGGTGCCGGACTCCTCGCTCGCCGCGGGGGCCGACTCGTCGTCATCGTCGTCGTCGCCCCACAGGTCACCCGTGGGGTCGACGGTGCCGGACCGGCGGCTCGACTCGGCGGGAGCGGGCGGGGCCGGGGGCGCGGCGGGTGCGGGCGTCGCGGCGTCCCCAGTACCCGTACCCATACCCGCACTCGTGCCTGCGGCCGGTTCCGTACCGGGACCCGGGGTGGCCCCCGGGTTTCCGAAGCTCGGGAAGCCGGGCGCGGCCGGAGCCGCGCCCTGGGCGGGCGGAGGGGGTGCGGGCGTCCCGGCCGGAGGGGTGGCGGGCGCGTCGGAGGAAGGGGGCGCGGGCGTCGCCGGGGCGCCCGATTCACCCGCATTCGTGTACCAGGACGGCGCGTCGAAGTCGAGGTGGAACTCGCCAGTCAGTTCCGTCTCGATCGATCCGTCGCCGAGGTCCGGGTTCCGCTGGTCCCGGTCACTGGTCACTACGCCTCCTGGTCTTGGCTGTGCATCTGAACGACTCGGCCTGGCACGGCTCCCCGGTCGTCCCCCGGACCGCTGAAGCGGTCCCGCACCACATGCGTCATTGCCGTTCGTCAAGACAGCCTAAACGCTCCGGGGCACCCGCCGTAAAGGCGGTACGCACGACTCTCGTACCGCCCCCTCGGCGGGGCCGGGTGCGGCGTTCAGGTGTCAGTCCATGCGGCGCGGGCCGCCGAGCAGACCGGTCTCCGGGTCCGTCGGCTGCACCATCACGTACTGGTGCTTGCCGCCCGCGATCCACAGCATCGTCGCGTCGCTGAGCGTCGGCAGCGTCTGGGTGAGCTGCTCGGGCAGCCGCAGGATGCGCCCGATGACCTCGGCCTCCTGGGGGGAGACGCTCTGCAGGCCGATCACGTCGGCCCGCGTGAGCAGCCGCGGCGCGCGCGGACCGAGGAACGGGACCACGGTGAGCGTCGACTGCCAGGGCATCGGGGCGAGTTGCGACCGTCCGGGCTGCGCGCCCAGGTCGCGTACGACGAGGACGGGGCTGGCGACGGACGCGCCCTGCGCGGCGAGCTGGTTCGGCTCGTACACCGCGACGCACTGGAGGCCGCCGCCCGCGGCCTGGGCCATCGGGGCCCACGCCTGGGGGCGTACGGACTCGACGGCGATCCGGGCGCCGACGGCCGCGGTGCGCAGCGCGATGATCTGCGCGGTCCACATCGAGCCGACGACGACCACTTCGAGGGGCTTGGGCCGCAGCACGTCGAGGACGGCCGGCATGCCCTGCGGGTCGACGCCGATGACGACACCGTCGTCGCCGACGTTGACGCCGAGCGAGCCGAGCGACTTCTTCGGCAGGACGTGCCGGCGGCGGCGCGGGCCGCGCAGGCCGTAACCCGCGTGGCTGAACTCCTCCTCGAACTCCGCGAAGTCGTCGTCGTTCGCGTCGGGTTCGTCGGGCAGCGCCCGGTGTGTGGGCCGGCCGGAGCCGATCTCGGGCGCCGGCGCGTACGTCATCGTGGTGGAGGTGACGGGCTCCGGCGCGGCCTGCTGCTGCATGCCTCCGGGGAAGGCGGCCTGGGGCGGGACCTGTTGTGGCTGCTGGGGTTGCTGGGGCTGGGGCGGCTGCGCGTACTGCTGTTGGGCCGCCGCCTGCTGCTGCCGCTGCTGGTCCTCCCACTGGCGGCGGCGCGCCTCGGCCTCCTCGGCCCGGCGCTGCTCCTCCTGGTATCGGGCCCGCAACTGGCGCTGTTCTTCGGCGTGTTGGGCGGCGGCGGCCTGTTGCTGGGCTGCCGCCTGCTGCTGCGCCGCTTGCTGGGCGGCCTGCTGGGCTGCCGCTTGTTCGGCGGCGGCCCGCTGCTGCGCGGCCTGCTGTTCGGCCGCGGCCTGCTGCTGAGCTGCCTGCTGGGCGGCGGCCTGCTGCTCCGCCGCCTGCTGGGCCTCCCACTGCTGGCGGCGCGCTTCGGCCTCCGCGGCCCGGCGTTGCTGCTCGGCTGCCTGCTGCTGGGCCGCTTGCTGTTGGGCCGCCTGCTGCTCGGGTGTGAGCTGCTGCTGCGGGTAGCCGTAGGCGCCCTGCTGCTCGGGCGTGGGCTGTTGCTGTTGCGGCTGCTGTGGTTGCTGCTGCTGGGGGTACCCGTAACCGCCCTGCTGCTGGGCGGCGGCAGCGGCCTGCTGGGCCTCCCACTGGCGGCGCCGCTCGGCGGCCTCCGCGGCGCGGCGCTGCTGCTCGGCGTACTCCTCGGGGGTCAACTGGCCGCCCGGGTCCCGGGGATCGCGGTTTTCGGGGGTGCTCATCAGTGCGTGCCTCCGAGGGGAAGGGTGGCGAGGAGGCCGGGCAGCTGCTCCCGGTCGAGGCGGACGAGGCCGGCCTTGAGCGCGGTGGAGGAGCGTTCGAGCTCGCGCTTGGCCTGGTCCAGCTCGTTCTCGCTGCGCGCCGACAGCCGGACGTGCCCGCTGAGCGCGACGTCGTCGCGGCCGGCGCCCGAGACGGCGAGGGAGACGGTGGTGGCCATGGTGCGGGTGGTGGACAGCCCGCCGGTGAGCGCGCCGAGCGGGGTCGCGCCGTGACCGAGCTGCGGCCACGTGCCGACCCAGTACGAGGCGTGCCAGCGGTCGTCGCAGCGCCAGGCCCGCACGGTCTCCTCGGTGCGCGGACCCGAACTGCCGCCGCGCGACTGGGCGTTGAGGTTGGCGCGCGGGTTGACGCAGGCGGCTGTGGAGAGCGCGGAGATGATGCCGGTCTCGTCGAGGGCCTCGGCGCGGAAGCCGAGGCCGTTGAGCCGGCTGATCAGCTGGTCCGAGGCGCGCAGCAGCGCGCGCTGGGCACCGCGCACGCCGCCGCCGCGGGCCTCGACGGCCTCGGGGCAGAGCTCGGGGTCGAGCTTGAGCGCGACCCAGGTCATCCGTACCGCGGGGGCGCCCGCCTGCGCCTGCACGGCCGCGTACGCCTGGGCGGCGAGGGCCTGCGGGGGAAGGTGCGGGGCCGGGGCGGGCTGGGTGTACTGGACCAGCTGCACCGATTCGAGGTGGATGTCCTCGACGTCCAGGGAGTCGGCGAGGATCTCGACCGGCAGCGGCCGCGCGTCGCTGGTGGGCCGCAGCGGGCCGGGCGCGGAGTCGACCTGGACGAGGGTGGTGAGGAACGTGCCGTCGCCGACGAACCCGATCAGGCGACGGTCGCGGGACTCGTACTCGTGGGTGCGCAGCGCCGGGTCCGCCTCGAGCAGCGGCGCGAAGGAGCTGTCGACGTCCGTGGGCGGCGGTCCGGTGAAGGTGCGGCGGCGGCGCTTGAGGGCGCGGCCGATCGCCATCCATTCGGGCAGCGGGTGGCGCCTGCGGCGGCCGAGGTTGAAGAAGACGAGCAGCCCGCCGACGACGGCCGCGGGCACCATCAGGATGGGGCTGATCGCCGCGGCCGCCACGACGAGCGCGAGGGCGATCTGGATGATCAGCAGATGGTGGGCGCTGACCGGCCCGAAGCTGCCCGCCGTGCGCGGCAGTTTCGGGCGCACCGGCCCCGTCGGCACGGGTGCGGCCGCCTCGGGCTGCGCCGGTGGTGTGGTGCGGCCGCCGCGCCGGGCGGGCGGGCGGCCCTGCTGGGGCCTTCCCGTCCCACGGCGCCCGGCCGGGGCCGACCGCCCCTGATTACCGCGCTGTCGGGTCCTGCTGGCGCTGGACATCCCCCGCCCTGCTCCTTCGCTCGCTGCTGTGGTGACCCGCCCGGTCCGGCGGTGGCGCCGGGTCGACAGGCCTCCGGGCCCTGAGTTTCACTGGCGCGTCGAAAATTCATACCCGTACGCCACGGGTCGATCGTCACACGGCATAGTAGAGGCCCATGCGGCGCGTGCGCCGGGGGTGGTCGAGAAGTGGACCCAGCTAGTTACCAGTACGGTCCGGCAAGAACGGGGAGATTACGTAACGATGGCGTCACGTCGTGATGAGCTGAATGCCTACAACTTCTCACGGAAGCGGACAGTTGCCTCTTTCCTGAAGCCGCTTCCCAACGGCTCCGTGGAGTCGGCACCCAAGCCGCTGAAGCACGCGATCTCCGGCATCGTGATGAGCGTCGTGATCCTGGCCGGGTTCGGGGCCTGCGGCATGCTGAGCCCCGTGGCGCCGAAGGGGTGGGACACCCCGGAGGCCGGGATCATCGTGACGGACCCGTCGGCCACTCGGTATGTCGTTCTGAAGTCAGGCAAAAAGGACAAGAGCGGCAAGGAAATTCCTGTTCTGCACCCGGTGCTCAACCTCGCCTCGGCGCGACTTCTGCTGGACCCGAAAAACAGCGGTGAGGGTTCCGTGAAGACCGTCAAGGAGAAATTCCTCGACGACTCGAATATCGCCCAGGGTTCGATGGTCGGAATTCCGTACGCACCCGACCGGCTGCCGAACGAGAAGGACGCGGGCACGCCCAAGGTGTGGGCGCTGTGCCAGCAGACGAGCAGCGGCAGCAGCGACAAGTCCTCGGTGCAGCAGACCGTCTTCGTGCTCGACCAGAAGGACGCGAAGAAGGTCACGGAGCAGGGCTCGGGCAAGCTCGCCGCCGACAAGGCCCTGTACGTCCAGGACAAGAACGGCACGCAGTACATGGTGAGCAGCTCCGGCCGGCTCTACGAGCTCACGGGGAAGACCCCGAACGACCTCGACGCACTCGTACGTACGTTCTTCGGCAGCGACGCCGAGCCGACCACCGTCACGGACGCCTGGCTCAGCACCCTGAAGAAGAGTTCGCAGCCGATCTCGATGCCGTACGTGCCGGGCGACGGCGGCTCCTCCACCGCGGGCGTACCGTCCGAGTTCCGGAAGACCGGCACGCTCCTTCGGACGAACAACGGCCAGCACTACCTGGTCGAGAAGGACCGCGTCATCGCCGTGACGGACTTCCAGACGGCCCTGCTCCAGGAGACGTTGACCAACCGGCAGGCGAGGACGATCCGCGAGATCGACTTCACGAAGAACAAGGGCACCCTCGCGGGCGCCTCCGAGTGGCCCAAGGAGGCCGTCACCGCGGCCAACGCCGGGTCGAACGACACCTCGTGCTCCGTCTACCACGGCGACGAGTCCGGCGCCATGACCACCTGGGCCGGCCCGTCCCTGCCCATCAAGTCGATCGCGGCGAGCGCGTCCTCGTACGTCAGCCCGGGCAGCGGCCTGCTCTACCAGGACGCGGAGGGCAAGTCGAAATCCGGCTTCAACTACCTGGTGACCGACACCGGCCTGCGCTACCACATCCCCGTAGGCAACGACTCCGACGTCAAGTCGGGCAACGACCAGCAAGAGGTCAACCAGGCGCAGGTCCGTCTCGGCTACGAGAAGGCGCAGAAGGTGTACGTGCCCGCCCAGTGGTCCAAGCTCCTGCCGTCCGGCCCGGACCTGACGACCGATGCCGCCAAGCAGACGCAGAACTCCTAGGGGAGCAGACACCGTGGCATTCATGGCATCCATGGCCTCCTTCGCCTCTGCGCGGCGCGCGGCCGCGGCGCTGGCGGCCACCGCCGCACTCGCCGGGCTGACCGCGACTCCCGCCGCCGCCGACGGCACCGATCCTCAACTCGCCAGTACCGACTGCCAGTTCGGCGGCTCCGTCATCAAGGGCACCCCGTGGTCGCTGCAACGGGTCATCACCAAGCAGCTGTGGGAAGACAAGAAACTCAAGGGTGACGGTCAGGTCGTCGCCGTCATCGACACCGGCGTCGCCGAGAGCAACCCGCAGCTGAGGGGCAAGGTCCTCGGCGGGCAGTCGTTCGCCGGCAAGGGCAACAAGGCCACGAACGACGGCGTCGGCCACGGCACGAAGGTGGCCGGGATCATCGTGGCCCAGCCGATCGGCGGCACCGGGTTCCACGGCCTGGCCCCGCACGCCAAGATCCTCCCCCTGCAGACCAGCACGCAGGAGGAGGGCGGCAACCTGGGGACGATGGTCAGCGCCATCAACGCGGCCGTCAAGGCGAAGGTCGACGTCATCAACATCTCCCAGGGCACCACGGCGAACCCGTCGGAACTCGCCACCCTGCAGGCCGCGGTGAACAGCGCCGAGCAGGCGGACATCCTCATCGTGGCCTCGGCGGGCAACAACGGCGCGTCCGGCAAGAAGTCCAACACCTACCCGGCGGCCCTGCCCAACTCCAACGTCCTGTCGGTCGCCGCCTCCGACCGCAACAACGAGCGCGCCACCTTCTCCACCCCGAACGACCAGGTGGACATCGCCGCCCCCGGCGTCGACATGGTCTCGACCGTGCCGGTCAGCGGCCAGTGCGTCGACCAGGGAACGTCGTTCTCGGCCCCGTACGCGGCCGGGGTGGCCGCCCTGCTCAGGCAGAAGCACCCCAAGTGGTCGGCGAAGCAGGTCATCTGGCACCTGGAGGCGACGGCGACCCGCTCGCACCCGAAGCACGACGACAACATCGGTTGGGGCGTCATCGACCCCGTCACGGCGATCAAGGACGAGACCGAGCCGACCCGGCAGATCACCGACGAGGACCTGCAGGCGGCAGCGGTGACGAGCAGGGGCGAGGACGAGAAGATCATCCCCGCGAAGCTGACCCTCGGCGAGACCCCGGCGGAGCGCAACGCCCGGTACGGCACGTACCTGGTGATCGGGGGCGCGCTGCTGCTCGGAGTGATCTCGGCGGGCGCCATGGCCCGCCGAGACTGGCTGCGCAAGCGCGGGGTCGACGTGCTGTGAGCGGTTTGTGAGGAAACTTGTAAGGGGCTAGTAAAGCAGGGCACCCTGTACGTCAAGGCATGCACATGCAGTAGGCGTAAGTGGGCGCCAGGTGTGGGTCGTTGACGTAAACGGGGAGGACAGCCGGAGATGGCTGACGGGTACGAGGTCGATCTCGACGCGCTGGACCAGGTGGTCAAGGAGCTCAATCAGGTCCTGAAGGACATGGCGGCGCCGAAGGACAAAGCGAAGTACGGCACGTACGTGCCGTCCGGTGCGCTGGGGAACGGGTTCTCGGAGGCTCAAGACCTGTACGAAGCGCACGGGAAGATGAAGCAGCGCATCGAAGAAGACATGATCGACAAGATCGAGAAGCTCGTCGATAAGTTCGGCCGTAAGACGGACAAGGCACGGGGCGTGTACCAGGACGCCGAGGCTGAGAACACGATGTCCGACACGGATGTCGCGGACCGGAACGCCTGAGGGGGAGCGAAGAGATGACAGGGAATCTGGCATCGGGCGGAACATCCGGGAAAGAGTGGGACACTCCGTTCAACACCCATGACCTCGACGCTCTCAAAGGCATGGTCGCGGACGTCAAGCCGGGGCTGGTTCGCGACGTTGCGCAAAAGTGGGTCGAGGTTCATGACGATCTGGTCGGTGCGGACGGCGCCAGCGGTCTGAAGAAGCAGTTCGACAACGCAGTGGCCAAGGTCCTGGAGAGCTGGAAGGGCGCCTCTGCCGCAAAGTTCCAGGAAGAGGCTGCCAAAATCAGCCAGGAGATGGCCGCCGGCGGCAATTACGCGCAGTTCGCCTCGGATGCCATGAAGAACTCCGCGGACAACCTCGACAGATTCAAGACCGCGGTCGACGACCTCGATGTCAGCTGGTGGGACCGGGCCTGGGACAGCGTCTCCGATACGTTCAGCAACATGAGCGCCACAGACATCACCACCATGGTCGCTGCCGCAGGCGCGGGTCCGTTCGGAGCGCTCTACGCCGACTATGTGACGTACAAGGCCGTGTCGGCTGCGCGCCAGTCCGGCGGCATGGAAGGGGACATCGCCAGCGGGATGCCGACAGAGACGGTCATCCAAAAGTGGGGCGACAAGATGGGCGCCGACAAGGAGGCAGGTCTCAGGGCAGCCACGTACATGGAGCAGTTGGGGTCGGTGTACAAGGCGAATGCGCAGAAGCTCGAGACTGCGGGCAAGGACGGCTCCTACACGCCACCCAACGTCAAGGTCCCTGACACCACGGGCATCGGGAACGTACCGAGCTCAGGGGGCGTCAACCCGAGCATTCCGGGTGGTAGCGGCATCGGCTCGGGTTCGCTGGGGAACGGTATCGGCGGCTCCGGGCTGGGCGGCATCAAGTCGCCGGACATCTCGACCATGCCGACGCCAGACTCTGGTGTCTCCGGTGTCTCCGGTGTCTCGACGATGCCCGCATCAGGTTCGAACCCCTTCGGCGGCGGAGCCTCTCAGATCAACACGGGCCTCGACAGTGCTGGGACTGGCCTGGGCCCGGGAGGCGGCGCAGGCCTTGGCGGCGGCGCGGGTGCCGGTCTCGGAGCAGGTGGTGGCATCGGCGGTGGAGCCGGTGGTGGCATCGGCGGCGGTGCGGGAGCGGGCCTCGGTGCCGGTGGCATGGCCGGAGGTCTGGCGGGTGGCATGGCCGGAGGTGCGGCCGGGCTCGGTCGGTCCGCGGGCGGAGCCGGTGCGGGACGATCGGCCGGTGCGGCCGGTCGCACGGGTGCCGGACGCGGCATGGGCGGCATGGGCGGCGGCGCAGGAGGCGCAGGCGCCGGTAAGGGCGGCCTCGGCGGAGCGGGCCGGACGGGCGCCTCGGCTCGGGCCAAGGGAGGCGTCGTAGGCGCTCCCAAGGGCAAGACCGGCGGGGCGTTCACCCCGGGTGGTACGGGTCTGCGCAACCGCGGCGGCAGCGCGGGAGCCGGCACCGGCGCCAAGGGCCAGAACGGCCGTAACGGCATGGGACCCGGCGGAGCGGCCGGCGGACGCGGTGCAGGGAAGCAACGTGGCGAGGGCGGAAACAGCAGCCGTCGTCCCGACTACCTGTACGAGGACGAACAGACCTGGACGCCCAAGGAGCGCAAGGTCAACCCTCCCGTCATCGAGTGACCGGCTAGCCTTCGTGAGGCCCGTGACCATTTGGTCGCGGGCCTCACGTCCGACAGCAGCATGGAATCCAGAAAGGTGTCAGAGCATGCGCTTCGCGCAAACGACGCTCCGCGCGATGGGCGGCGCGGCGATGGTGGGAGCCTTGGTGCTCGGCACCGCACCGGCCGCATCGGCGGACGCGACCAGAAATGGCCAGTGGCAGAACAAGGCGTTCGATATCGACGCCGTCCACAAGGTCGCCACAGGTAAAGGCGTCACCGTCGCCGTGCTCGACGACGGCGTGGACGGCACGCACCCCGATCTTTCTGGCAATGTGCTGCCCGGCAAACGCTGCCAGGACGGACGCCCCGCCAATCGCGAGACCCTCGACGATCACGGAACAGGCATGTCCTCGTTGATCGCGGGGCACGGTCACGGATCCGGCAACAGCCAGGGGATGCTGGGACTGGCCCCTGACGCCAAGATCCTCCCTGTGGACATCTATGCCACCGAGGGCGGCGCGGTCGACGAGAAGAAGAAGACTGCCTGCGACTGGAGCGAGGCGATTCACTACGCCGTCGATCAAGGCGCTGACGTCATCAACATCTCTATCTCGCAGGACTACTCCGGAGAATCAGACAAGGAGGCGATCGCTTACGCGGTCGCCCACAACGTCGTTGTGGTTCAGGCTTCCGGAAACGACGGAATCGCGCGCAACAGCGGTCTCGGTTCCCTTCCCGGCGTCGTTCAGGTCGGCGGTTCACTCCAGAACGGCACCCCTTGGGAGGACGAGAACACCTCCAAGACGCTGATGCTCACGGCTCCGGCCAAGAGCATCACGGTCAGCACCGCGAACGGCGATTACCTGGACGCCGGCGGCAACACCGTCAAGGGCGACTACCTCACCACTGACGGCACGTCGATGTCCGCAGCCATCGCCTCTGGCGCTTTCGCCCTCCTCAAGCAGAAGTTCCCGGACGACACCCCCGGCCAGTTGGCCAACCGTGTCATCAAGTCGACCTACATCGCCAAGGGCGTAGACAAGGCAAGCCTCCCGGACGACCGCCACGGCTACGGCGACCTGAGCCCGCTCAAGGCCCTCACCGAGAACATCCCCAAGGGCAGCGAGAACGGCCCCTGGGACCTGTCCTCACTCCCCAAGACGGAGCAGGACAAGAGCGGCGCGGAGTCCTCACCCTCCGGTTCCGGCGCAACGGCCTCCGACAGCAGCGACGACGACAGCTCCAACACCATGCTCTACGTCGGCATCGGCGCCGGTGTCCTCATCGTCATCGTCCTGATCGTCGTCCTCGCCACCCGCAAGAAGAACAACAACGGCGGAGGACCGGGCGGCCCCGGAGGCCCCGGCGGCTGGGGCGGGCCCGGAGCCCCGCAGCAGCCCTACCAGAACCAGCCGTACCAACAGCAGCCGTACGGCCAGCAGCAGCCCTACCCCCAACAGCCGCCCGCGGGCCCGTACGGCGGCCAGCAGCAGGGCGGGCATCAGGGCTACTGACCGTCACGGTCGGTGAACTCCCGTTAAGCTGACCGCGTTTACCGCAAGGCAACGGAAAGGGCTGATGCGGCGTGGGGACGAATGGCGAGGCGCCGAAAGAGACGCCGGAGGAGATGAAGGCCCGCAAGGAGCGCGAGAAGAACGAGCTCTACGCGCTCGACATCTCCGGCGTCGAGTGGCACAGCGCGCCCGGTACCGAGCAGCACGAGGAGCGCGTCGAGATCGCGTATCTGCCGGACGGCGCGGTGGCGATGCGTTCGTCGCTGGAGCCCGAGACCGTGCTGCGGTACACCGAGGCGGAGTGGACTGCGTTCGTGCTGGGTGCGCGCGACGGTGAGTTCGACCTGGAGCCGGCGCCGCACAACGGCGGGCTCGACGCGTAGGCAGCTCCCGCAGGGAAAGCCCATCGAGGGCCGTGGCTCCCGCCGATACGGCGGGAGCCACGGCCCTCGCGCGTCGCCCGAGGTGCCACTTCCCCTCGAATCGTTGCCCTCGGGCAGCTCGACGACGGGAAGTGGGCCGCCGGGCCCAGCTCGCCGGCCATGATGGAGGCTCCCCTTGAATGCCGGATCTCTCAGGAGTAGGGGGGAACTCGAGCTGAAGGTCTCGGCGTACTGGACGCCCTGGTGTCCCGGAGGTTCTGAGTACCCCGCCGTGAGGCATGCCGTGGAGACTCTCGTCGGCGACGGCTGGAGACTCGCACATGGGCGATGACGTACAGCGCCACGCCATTTCTCACTGCCGTCGGGGGCGCCCAGGCGCCGGGGGAAGTCGCCGCGCCGCCGCAGGCATAGATCGCACGGTCCGGAGATTTCGGTCGACGGCGTCCCAGCGACCACAGAGGTGTCCTCGGGAAGCACCCGCACCAAGAACCGCTTCCAGCCGCGTCGTTGCGAGGCCACGTGACGCAGCGGACAGCGGAGAGGAGTGGGCGGGCCTGCCGTGCTGCTGGTTTTCGTGATTAGGCTGGGTCTGGACGTGTCACGTACACCCGTGTGCGGGTGAGGCGTACGCCAGGGGCCGGGGGGACGGTCCCCGGAAGTGATGACCAGACCACGCAAACCGGTCACCCCAGCACGGGACGCGGGTGCTCGACCACACCAGGAGGCATTGTGAACAGCGATCGGGACGGTCTCCACGGGGGCTCGGACTCACCCGTCGACGATCAGTCCGACGCGCAGTCCAGTGTCGAGCGGACCGGCGAGTTCACCATCGACTACGCGCCACCGCCCTGGTACACGCAGAACGCGCCGGAGGCCCCCGCACCGCCCGCACCGCCTTCGTCGGCACCGCCCGCGGCTCCGTCCACCGTTGCCCCGCCGCCGCCTCCGCCGCCACCCGCGCCGGAGCCCACGCCCACGCCGGATGCCGGGGACGGGGATCTGGAGAGCGGTGCGACCATGCGGTTCTCCGGGCCGTTGAAGCGGGAGCCTGAAGAGTCTGCGGCGCCCCCGGAACCGGCGACCGCGGAGCCGTCCGCCCCGCAGGCCGAGCTTTCCTGGGTGGACGCCCACCGGGTGCACGTGGAGTTCGACCGCAGCGGCGGCACCGCGGCGGCCGCCAGCGGTGCTGCTGCCACCGACGATTCCGCTCCCACTCCCGCCCCGGTGCCCGAGGCCGCACCGAGCGCGCCCACGGGCTGGACTCCCCCGCCCGCGCCGGACAGCGCGGTTCCGCCGCTGCCGCCCACGTTCCAGCCGGCCGCGCCGAATCCGGCGCCGCAGTGGACCGACCCCACACCCGCCCCGGCCGCCTGGCCCGTGCAGCCCCCGGCGGCGGCCTCGCAGCCCCAGGACGGCTCCGGCTTCCCGCCAGCCCCAGCCCAGCCGGAACAGCCTCAGCCGACGCCACCCCCTGCCGCGGCGCAGGGCGGATACGGCCCGCCGCAGCCCCCGACCCAGCCCGACCCCAACACCCCTGCCCCGCAGACCGGTTACGGCTTCCCACAGCCCGGCCAACCTCAGCCGCAACCCCCGGCCCAGCCGGAACACCCTCAGCCGACGCCACCCCCTGCCGCGGCGCAGGGCGGATACGGCCCGCCCCCGCCCGCTCAGCCCGCGCCCGACTCCCCCGCACCACAGGCCGGTTACGGCCCGCCGCAGCCCCCGGCCCAGCCCGACCCCAACCCCCCTGCCCCGCAAGCCGGTTACGGCCCGCCGCAGCCCCCGGCCCAGCCCGACCCCACCCCCCCTACCCCGCAGAGCGGCTACGGCTTCCCCCAACCCGGTCAGCCCCAACCGAGCTACGGCTTCCCCCAGCCCCCGGCCCAGCCGCACCCCCATCCCCAGCCGGGCTACGGCTTCCCTCCCCCGCAACCCGCTCCGAACCAGCCCTTCCCCCCACAGACCGGCCCGCCGCCGACCCCGCCGCACGCCAACCCCGGCCCGCCCGTACAAAGCACACCGGGCGCACCCGGCACACAACCGCCCCACCCCGCCGTAGACCCCCGCACCGGCGCCGCCTGGCCGCAGCCGGTGCAGCACGATCAGCGGCAGCCCACGAGCGTCGGCGGTGCCCCGCTCGGCTACACGGCCGCCGTCGAGCTGTCGGCCGACCGGCTGCTCAACAACAAGCGGCAGAAGGCCAAGAGCAAGGCGCCCAGCGCGTCCGGCAGCCGTTTCAAGATCGGGGCGAAGAAGGAGGAGGCCGAGCGGCAGCGCAAGCTCCAGCTGATCCGTACGCCGGTCATGTCCTGCTACCGGATCGCCGTGATCAGCCTCAAGGGCGGCGTCGGCAAGACGACGACGACCACGGCGCTGGGCTCGACCCTCGCGGCCGAGCGGCAGGACAAGATCCTCGCGATCGACGCCAACCCGGACGCCGGCACGCTCGGCCGCCGTGTGCGCCGGGAGACCGGGGCGACCATCCGCGACCTGGTGCAGGCGATCCCGAATCTCCACTCGTACATGGACATCCGGCAGTTCACCTCGCAGGCGCCCTCCGGCCTGGAGATCATCGCCAACGACGTGGACCCGGCCGTCTCGACGACGTTCCAGGACGAGGACTACCGCCGCGCCATCGACGTGCTCGGCAAGCAGTACCCGATCATCCTGACCGACTCCGGCACCGGCCTGCTCTACTCCGCGATGCGCGGAGTGCTCGACCTCGCCGACCAGTTGATCATCATCTCGACCCCGTCGGTCGACGGCGCCTCAAGCGCCAGCACCACCCTCGACTGGCTGTCGGCGCACGGCTATTCGGAACTGGTGGCGCGCTCCCTCACCGTCATCTCCGGAGTGCGCGAGACCGGCAAGATGATCAAGGTGGAGGACATCGTCGGCCACTTCGAGACGCGCTGCCGCGGTGTCGTCGTGATCCCGTTCGACGAGCACCTGGCGGCCGGCGCCGAGGTCGACCTCGACATGATGCGGCCCAAGGTGCGGGAGGCGTACTTCGAACTCTCGGCGCTGGTCGCCGAGGGCTTCGCGCGGGGCCAGCAGCAGGCCAACCCCTGGGCCCAGCAGCCACCACAGGCCCAACCCCATCCGCAGCCCCAACAGCCGCATCCTCAGCCCCACCCCCAGCAGGGCCAGCCCCCCGCACCCCCCGTCCAGTGGTCCCCGCAGCCACCCCCGCCCCACCAGTAGCAACGATTTCGCCAACTCGGTGAAAGGCCCGCACCGTTACCGGTGCGGGCCTTTCACGTACATCACGCACATACGTCCGCTACGTCGCCACCCGCTGGCCTGCAAAGCATCAGAGGTCTTGACCAATGTGCGTGAAATGCAGGTCAACTCGTTATTTCCGCAGGCCACATGGGGTTCACCTGCCGTTGACGCACGTCAAGAGCCGCTGATAGACACTCACTTCATTCAGCCTGCTGTGAGATTCACGACGCGAGGTGTCCGCCCCATGGCCACGAAAGCTCAGCGAGATACGCACGATCAGCACGACAGAACGAACCACCGCGGCATGCGGGTTCTCCTCGCGGCCGGCGCCGCGGCCTTCAGCCTGACCGCGGCCCTCGCCACGCCGCTCAACCCCGCGCCCCACGAGGCGAAGGCGGCCGACGACGGCGGCAAGAAGGTCCTCACCGTCGCGCTCGCGCAGAGCGTCGACTCGCTGAGCCCGTTCCTGGCGACCCGGCTGGTCAGCACCAGCATCCTGCGCCTGATGTACGACTACCCCACCAACTACGACCCGAAGGACAACCACGTAGTCCCGGGTTTCGCGACCAAGTGGGAGCCGTCGTCCGACAAGCTCACCTGGACGTACACCATCCGCTCCGACTCCAAGTGGTCGGACGGTGAGAAGGCCACCGCGCACGACGCGGCCTTCACGTTCAACAAGATGATGACGGACGACGCGGCGGCCACCGCCAATGGTTCGTTCGTCGGCAACTTCGAGAAGGTCACCGCGCCCAGCGACACCGAGCTCGTCATCAAGCTGAAGAAGCCGCAGGCGACGATGACCTCGCTCGACGTCCCGATCGTGCCCGAGCACGTGTGGAAGGACGTCAAGGACTACTCGAAGTTCAACAACGACCAGAAGTTCCCGATCGTGGGCAACGGGCCGTTCATCCTCACGGACTACAAGACCGACCAGTACGTGAAGCTGAAGCGGAACCCCGACTTCTGGCGCAAGTCGAAGAAGACGCAGTTCGACGAGATCGTCTTCAAGACGTACAAGGACCAGGACGCCGCGGTCGCCGCCCTGCGCAAGGGCGAGGTCTCCTTCGTCGCCGGTTCGCCCGCCCTGACCCCGGCCCAGGCCGCCTCGCTCAAGGGCGAGAAGAACATCAAGGTCAACGAGGGTCCCGGCCGCCGCTTCTACGCGATCGCCACCAACCCCGGCGCCCGCACCAAGGACGGCAAGAAGTTCGGCGACGGCAACAAGGCGCTGCTCGACCAGAAGGTCCGCCAGGCGCTGTTCCGCTCGGTCGACACCAAGACCATCGTCGACAAGGTCTTCCGGGGCCACGCCGTGCAGGGCGAGGGGTACATCCCGCCGCGCTTCAAGGACTACTTCTGGACGCCCGAGGACAGCCAGAAGCTGGCCTACGACCCCGACGCGGCGGGCAAGCTCCTCGACGAGGCCGGCTACAAGCTGAAGGACGGCAAGCGCGTCGGCAAGGACGGCAAGGCGCTGAACCTGCGCATCCTGTGCCACGCCACCGACCCGAACGACAAGGCGGTCGGCAAGTACCTCAAGGAGTGGTGGGGCAAGATCGGCATCGGCCTGAAGGTCGACTGCCTCGACGACGTCTCCGTCCCCTGGTACGCCGGTGAGTACGACCTCGCGTTCGACGGCTGGTCGGTCAACCCCGACCCGGACTTCGTGCTCGGCATCCACACCTGCGCGGCCCTGCCCGCGAAGGCGAAGGAGAGCGCGGCGACCGACAACTTCATCTGCGACAAGAAGTTCGACGACCTGTACGGCAAGCAGCTCGCCGAGTACGACCCGGCCAAGCGCGCGGACTACGTCAAGCAGATGGAGTCGTGGCTGTACGACTCGGGGTACATGAACGTCATGGCGTATCCGAACGCCGTCGAGGCCTACCGCACCGACCAGATCAAGTCCATCGAGACCATGCCGACCGCCGCGGGCAACATCTACGGCCAGGACGGCTACTGGAGCTGGTGGTCGGCCGAGCCGGTGTCCTCCTCCGACAGCGGGAGTTCGGACTCGTCCAGCACGACCGGAGTGGTGATCGGCATCGTGGTCGCCGCCCTGGTGGTCATCGGCGGCGGGATCCTCTTCACCAGGCGCCGCCGCACGACGGCCGACGAGCGCGAGTAACCGGCGCAGGTTCGGACCTCAACACCCGCACGAGCAACGAGAGTTCGCATGACCAGCAGAGAACACGTGAACCATGACAGCTGACAGCACTCCGGCGCTCGTGCAGCCCGCGGACGGTCCCGACGACGACCCGGCCACCCCGGCCGGGCCGCTGTCGGCCGCCCGCGGCCCCCGGGCCCGCACCACCACGGAATACCTGAAGTACGCGGGGGCGAAGATCGCGGGGGCCGTGGTCTCCCTCTTCGCCGTCCTCGTCACCAGCTTCTTCCTCTTCCGCCTCATCCCGAGCGACCCGGTCAAGCAGATGACCGGCGGCCGCAAGGTCTCCACCGAGCAACTCGCCAACCTGCGCCACCAGTACGGCCTCGACCAGCCGATGTGGAAGCAGTTCACGAGCTACGTCGGGGACGCGCTGACCGGCGACTTCGGGATCTCGTTCCAGTACCACACACCCGTCATCGACAAGATCATGGACGCGCTGCCGGCGACGCTGCTGCTGACCGGCACGGCGTACGTCCTTTACTCGGCGCTCGGCATCTGGCTGGGCACCCGCACGGCGTGGCGCAACGGATCGCGCAGCGACCGCTTCAACACCGCGTTCGCCCTGACCCTGTACTCGGTCCCGTCGTTCTGGCTGGGCCTGCTCCTCATCATCGTCTTCGCCGTCGGCATCGGCCCGATCCCCGGCATGTTCCCCACCGGCGGCCTCGAATCGGGCGGCGAGACCGGCTTCGCGTACATCATCGACGTCGCCCATCACCTCGTCCTGCCGGTGATCACGCTGGTCGCGGTCGGTTACGCGCAGACGCTGCTCGTCATGCGCTCCTCGCTGCTCGACGAGATGGGCAGCGACTATCTGACGACCGCGCGCGCCAAGGGACTCCGGGACGACGCGGTGCGCCGCAGGCACGCGGTGCCGAACGCCATGCTGCCCACGTTCACGCTGATGTTCGTGAACCTCGGGCATGTGGTCGCCGGACAGATCCTGGTCGAGACGGTGTTCTCCTGGCCGGGCCTCGGCGGGCTCTTCTACTCGGCCCTGTCCGTGCCCGATCTGCCGCTCGTGCAGGGCCTGTTCTTCGTCTTCGCGACCGCCGTGATCCTGGCGAACACCCTCGCCGACATTCTCTATCCGCTGCTCGACCCGAGGGTGGGCCGATGACCACGCAGACCGCCTCCACCGGCCCAGCCGCCGATCCGCGCGCGCTGGCCCGCGCCCGCAAGCGCCAGTCGCTGGCCCGCTTCTGGACCTCGTACCGCTCTCACCGGAGCGGGCTGTGGGGCCTGGGCCTGCTCATCCTGATCGCGCTCATCGCGATCTTCGCGCCGCTCCTGGTCGGCGCGGACTCGCAGTCCGTGACCGATGCCGACGGCGCTCCGCTGGCCGGGCCGAGCGGTGAGTTCCCGCTCGGCACCGACCAGTTCGGGCGCAGCGTGCTCGCGCTGCTCGTGTACGGGGCGCGCGTGTCGCTCACCGTGGGGCTGCTCGCCGCGTTCCTGTGCGTGGCGATCGGCACGGTCGTCGGGATCGTCGCCGGGCACTTCCACGGCTGGTACTCCACGGTCCTGATGCGGGTCACCGACTGGTTCCTGGTGATGCCGACGCTGGTCCTCGCGATCGCGCTGGCGACGGTGATGGACCGGTCCATGTGGACCGTCATCATCGCGATCGGCGTGACGACCTGGCCGACCACGGCCCGCCTGGTGCGCGCCCAGACCCTCGCGGTCGAGTCGCGCCCGTACATCGAGCGGGCCCGCGCGCTGGGCGGCGGCCACGGTCACATCATGCTGCGGCACGTGCTGCCGAACGTGATGCCGCTGGTCCTCGCCCAGACCACGATGATCATCTCCTCGGCGATCCTGACCGAGGCGACGCTCGCCTTCCTCGGCCTGTCCGATCCGACGATCACCTCCTGGGGCGGCATGCTCCAGGACGCCCGCGAGGCGGGCGCGGTCAGCGCGGGCGACTGGTGGTACCTGGCACCGCCCGGCATCGCCATCGCCATCGTGGCGCTCTCCTTCACCCTGTGCGGCCGCGCGGTCGAATCCGTCCTCAACCCGAAGCTGGGGGTGCGCTCATGACGCTGCTCGAAGTACGCGACCTCCACGTGACGTACGCGGGCGGGAGCCAGGCCGTCCGCGGGGTGAACCTCTCCCTGGAGGCGGGCCAGAAGCTGGGCATCGCCGGTGAGTCCGGCTGCGGCAAGTCGACGCTGGCGCTGGCCCTGCTGCGGCTGCTGCCCGCGAGCGCGAAGGTCACCGGCGAGATCCTGCTGAACGGCGAGGACGTCCTCGCCATGAAGTGGGGCCGGCTGCGCGCGGTCCGCTGGGCCGGCGCGTCGATCGTCTTTCAGGGCGCGATGCACTCCCTGAACGCCGTGCACCGCATCGGCGACCAGATCGCCGAGCCCATCCTGCTGCACCGGAGGACGACGCCGGACGAGGCGAGGAAGAAGGTCGCCGAACTCCTGGAGCACGTGGGACTGCCCGCGGCGCGCGCGGCGGCGTATCCGCACGAGCTGTCCGGCGGTCAGCGCCAGCGCGTGATGATCGCGATGGCGCTCGCCTGCGACCCGGAACTGATCATCGCGGACGAGCCGACGACCGCGCTCGACGTGATGATCCAGGCCCAGATCCTGCGCCTGATCGAGCAGTTGGTGGCGGAGCAGGACCTCGGCCTCGTCATGATCAGCCACGACCTGGCGGTCCTCTCCGACACCTGCGACCGGCTCGCCGTGATGTACGCGGGCCGCGTCGTCGAGGAGGGTCCGGCCGGCGAGGTCTACGAGAACGCGGTGCACCCCTACGGCAGGGCGCTGTCGGCGGCGTTCCCGACGATCGGCGACCCGGCGTCGCGGTTCGCCCCGCGCGGGCTGCCCGGCGATCCGCCGGACCCGGCGGCGCTGCCGTCCGGCTGCACGTTCCACCCGCGCTGCCCGGTCGCGCTCGACGGGTGCGCGAGCGAGGACCAGGTGCTGCGGGAGGCGGGCCCGGGGCGGCGCGCGGCATGCGTGCACGTGGGATCGGGCGACTCGTCCGCACAGGGCGTCGAAGCAGGGAGCAAGACCGTATGACCGAGTCTCTGTTGAGTGCCGAGCAGCTCCGGGTGACGTTCCCCGGCCGGCGCGGCGCCCCCGCGGCGCGGGCCGTGGACGGCGTCGACCTGGACATCGCGCCGGGCGAGATCGTCGCCCTGGTCGGCGAGTCCGGCTGCGGCAAGACGAGCCTGGCGCGCACCCTCCTCGGCCTGGAGAAGCCGACGGCGGGGCAGGTCACGTTCGCGGGCAGGCCGCTGGACTACGCGTCGCGCGCGCTGAAGGCGTACCGCAAGCGGGTCCAGCTTGTCCTCCAGGACCCCAGCGGCTCGCTCAACCCGCGGCACACGGTGTACGAGGCCGTGGCCGAGGGGCTGCGCATCCACGGGCACGCGGGCGACGAGCGCGCGGCGGTGACCGACGCCCTGTCGCGGGCGGGTCTGCGTCCGCCGGAGCGGTTCTTCCTGCGCTATCCGCACGAGCTGTCGGGCGGTCAGCGTCAGCGTGTGGTGATCGCGGGCGCGCTGGTCCTGGAGCCCGAACTCATCGTCGCGGACGAGCCGGTGGCGTCGCTGGACGCGTCGGTGCGCGGCGAGATCCTCGCCCTGATCCTCAAGCTCCGTGAGGAGCTGGGGCTTTCGGCGCTGGTCGTCACGCACGACCTGGGTCTTGCCTGGAACATCGCGGACCGGGTCGCGGTGATGTATCTCGGCCGGATCGTCGAGACGGGCCGCGTCGAGGATGTGCTGACGTCACCTCAGCACCCGTACACCCAGGCGCTGTTGTCGGTGCTTCCGGAGGCGCCGGGCGAGCCGGTGGTGCTGACGGGCGAGGCGCCGGATCCGTCGCGGATCCCGGGCGGCTGCCGCTTCCACGCGCGCTGCCAGATCCTGGCGGGCGGCGAGGCCGAGCGGGCCGGTGTCGCGGACAAGTGCCGCACCGAGGATCTGCCGGTGCTGTCCGGCGGCGGCGCGTCGCAGGTGGCGTGCCACTGGGCGGCGGCCAAGGTGGCGGCGGAGTAACCACGGTCGGGCCCGGTTCGGTGGAGCCGGGCCCGTCGGCGGATGTCTCAGCTGTACATGCCGGGCTCGTAGTCGCCGGCGGGCTGCTGGGTCATCACGTTGATCCTGTTGAAGCTGTTGATGATGGCGATCGTCGCGACGAGCGCGCCGAGCTGGCTCTCGTCGTAGTGCTTGGCCGCGGCGGCCCACACCTCGTCCGAGACGCCCGTGCCGTCGGCGATCCGGGTGCCGGCCTCGGTCAGGGCGAGGGCGGCCTTCTCGGCCTCGGTGAAGACCTTGGCCTCGCGCCAGCCCGCGACGAGGTTGATCCGGACCGAGGTCTCACCGGCCGCGGCGGCGTCCTTGGTGTGCATGTCGAGGCAGCCGGCGCAGCCGTTGATCTGGCTGGCCCGGATCAGCATGAGCTGGTGCGTGGCGGCGGGCACTCCGGCGTTCTCGACGGCCTTGGCCGCGGCGACGATGTGCTTGAGCGCCTTGCCGAGGGCCGGGTTGGCGAAGAGGTTGAGGCGGGGTTCCATGGTGGGCTCCTCAGTGCGTCGTACGTGCTGACACACCTATGACGGAGCCGCTCACGGAGATGTGACAGGGCCGGAAGTGACCTGCGTCACTCCCGGCCGGGGGTCACGCCTCGCACGCCTCGATGAGTTCCCGGGACCGCTTCACGTCGTTCGCGATGGCCTCGACCAGCTGCTCCAGCGAGTCGAACTTCGACATCCCGCGCACGAAGGCGAGGAAGTCCACGGCGACGTGCAGCCCGTACAGGTCGAGCCCGACCCGGTCGATGGCGTAGGCCTCGACGGTCCGCTCGGTGCCGTCGAACTGCGGGTTCGTGCCGACGGAGATCGCGGCGGGCATCGCCTCGCCGTTCACGTGCAGCCAGCCCGCGTAGACGCCGTCGGCGGGGATCGCGGTGTGCGGCAGCGTCTCGACGTTGGCGGTCGGGAAGCCCAGCTCACGGCCGCGCTGCGCGCCGCGCACGACGACGCCCTCGACGCGGTGCGGCCGTCCGAGGATCTCGGCGGCGCCCTCCACATCGCCCTCGGCGACGAGGGTGCGGGTCAGCGTGGAGGAGAAGGGGGCGCCGCCCCCGGCGTTCCCGCTGACCTTCAGGTCGATGACCTCGACCTCGAAGTCGTACGTGGCGCCCTGCTCGGCGAGGAACTCCACATTGCCCGCCGCCTTGTGCCCGAACCGGAAGTTGGGGCCCTCCACGACCAGGCGCGCGTGCAGCTTGTCGACGAGCACCTTGGCCACGAAGTCGGCCGGGGACAGCTTCGAGAACTCGGTGGTGAACGGCAGGATCAGCACCGCGTCGACGCCGAGGGCGGCCATCAGTTCGGCGCGCCGGTGGTGGGGCGCGAGCAGCGGCGGGTGCGAGCCGGGCCGCACGACCTCGCTGGGGTGCGGGTCGAAGGTGACGACGACCGCGGGGACGCCCAGCTCACGGGCGCGCTCCACGGCGCGGCCGACGATCAGCTGGTGTCCGCGGTGCACGCCGTCGTAGGAGCCGATGGTGACGACGCTGCGCCCCCAGTCCTGGGGGATGTCCTCCAAGCCACGCCAGCGCTGCACGGTGATTGCTCCTCGCAAACCTGTGTACGACGGTTCATCTCTGTGTCCGCGTATCTCCGCAACCCATCACTGATTACCGAATACGCAGGTCTAAGAGTGCCATGCCGAGGGTCCGCGCCTCTCCCCGGCCCACCCGGTGCAGGTCACCCGGTCAGTGCGCGCACCACGGCCAGCGCCTCGGCCACCGCCTCCGGGATGTCCGTCACGGGGAAGCGCACGTGCCGCACCGTCCGGTCCCGGTCCACGACGAGGACGGCCCGCTTCAGGCGCAGCGCCTGACCGGCGCGGAACACGGGCAGCCGCAGGGCGGCGGCCAGGCGCAGGTCGACGTCCGAGAGCAGGTCGAAGGGGATGCCCTCCTCGACGGCGAACACGCGCTGTTCGTCCGGGCGCTGGGTGCTGACGCCGCGCACCTCGGCGCCCGCCGCCCGGAAGTCGTCGTACGCGTCCCGGAACAGCCGGTTCTCCAGCGTGCAGCCGACGGTGCCGGGGATGTCGCCCCAGCCCTCCGGCAGCGGGCTCGGGCGGCCGGTCGCCGGGTAGCAGAACAGGACGGTGGCCGGGGCGTCGGCGACCGGGTCGAGGGGCGCGCCGTCCCGGTGGCGCGGCAGTTCGAGGCGCGGCAGGCGCTCGCCGCCGAGGCCCGCCGTCCGCCGCGCCTGCTCGCTCTCCTCGTCGGCGGTGCCGCTGAGCGAGCCGTCGCCGAAGACCCAGCGGTCCGCCCAGTCCTGCATGGACAGCAGGACGGGCAGCAGCCCGCGGCCGCTCGGGGTGAGCCGGTACTCGTGGCGCACGGGGTTGCTCTGGTACGGCACCTTCTCCAGGATCTCGGCGTCCACCAGGTGCCCGAGGCGCTCGGTGAGCACCTTGCGGGAGATGCCCAGCTCTTCCTGGAGCGCGTCGAAGCGGTGGTGGCCGCGGGCCGTCTCGCGGATCAGGAGCAGGCTCCACCAGTCGCCGACCACGGCCGCGGCCTGCGCGATCGCACAGGCCGCGTCCCGCTCCGGCACCGACCTGACCATGACTGCCCCGCCTTCCTCCCGCACCGCCTTCTTCTGGAGAACCATCTTGCGCCATCGGGTCAGTTCCCGATAGGAACTCACTTGGAACGAGTGAGTTCCGAAAAGGAACCCAGTGGGGGAGACCACCTGTGGCCGTATCGCGAACAGCGGCGGAGCCCGACAAGAACGACACGTCCGTACGGGAGGACAGCGCGCCCCCGGGCGTCTTCTGGCGGTACTGGACGGCCGCCACGATCAGCAACGCGGGCACCGCCGTGACCGCGCTCGCCCTGCCGCTGATCGCCCTGACCGTGCTGGACGCCACCGCCTTCGAGTCCGCGCTGCTCGCCGCCGCCGGGCAGATCTCCTGGCTGCTGCTCAGCCTCCCGGCCGGGGTCGTCGCGCAACGGGTGCCGCTGCGCCGGCTCCAGGTCGGGCTCGACCTCGTCCGGTTCGCCGCGCTCGGCTCGCTGCCGCTCGCGTGGTGGCTCGGCGCGCTGACGTACCCGCATCTGCTGCTCGCCGCGCTGGTCACGGGCGCGGCCACGGTCCTCTTCGACATCGGCAACTCGACGTTCCTGCCGGCCGTCGTACCGGCCCGGCAGCTCGCCGCCCGCAACAGCGTGGTGTCCGGGACGCACGCCGTCACCGAGACCGGCGGGCCGTCGCTCGGCGGGGTCCTGGTGAGCGCGACCGGGCCGGTCGGCGCGCTGGTCGTGGACGCGGCCAGCTATCTCGCCTCGGCCGTACTGCTGCGCACCCTGCCCGAACGCCGTCCCGCCCCGGCCACGGGGCAGAGCGCGCTGCGGCTGATGCGCGAGGGCTGGCGGTACGTGACCCGGCACCCGGTCATGCTGCCCTGCACCGTCTGGGCGACCGCCGCCAACTTCCTGAACGCGGCCCTGGTCGCCCTCACCCCGCTCTACCTGGTCCGCGAGGCCGGCCTGAACTCCGTACAGCTGGGGCTCGTCCTCGCCATGGACGGGGTCGGCGCGCTCGTCGGGGCCACCGTCGCGGTCCGGGTCACCCGGCGCCTCGGCACCGCACGCGGGATCATCGTGGCCGACCTCGCGGGTGGCGCGCTGCTGCTCCTGGCCCCTCTCACCACGTCCGCCGGGGATGCCTACTGGTTCGCCCTCGGCAACGCCGGGTTCGCCTTCGGCAGCGTCATCGGCTCCATCACCACCCGCACCTACCGCCAGACCCAGTCACCGCCCGAGCTGCTGTCCCGGGTGATGGCGACGGTCCGCTTCGTGTCGTGGGGCGCGTTGCCGCTGGGCGCGCTGTGCGCCGGGGTGCTGGCCACGTACGCGGGCACGCACGCGGCCCTCTGGACGATCTGCGCGGCGTCCCTCGTCCCCGCGCTCTACCTCCTGACGTCCCCGGTGGGCCACCACCGCAACCTCCAGCCCTGACTCCCGCATCCCCCATCCATCGGGTGCACCACCGTCGTGGCTGGTCGCGCAGTTCCCCGCGCCCCTGAGATGCGCACTTCGTGCGCCATCTCATCAGAGAAGCGCACCACCGCCGCCCTCATCGGAGAGGCGCGCCACCACTCCCCCCGGAGGCGCGCGGAGCGCAGCCTCAGGGGAAGGCTGCGCGCAGCGCACGCCTTCAGGGGCGCGGGGAACTGCGCGAGAAGCGGCCACCGGCCCGCGGACGAAGAACCGACCCAGGAGCGAGCGAAGCTCGCTTTCAGGGGCGCGGGGAACTGCGCGACCGGCCACGACGGTGGCGCACCCGGCCGACAACCCGATCAGGGGCGCGGGGAACTGCGCGAGAAGCCCCAGCGGGCCGCGCCCGAAGAGCCACCGCAGCACCCCGGCTCCCGCAAAAGCAACGCAAGCGCCCCGCCGTGCAACGCACCGTCCCCAGGCCGAGCCAGCAGCGCAAGCGCAGCACGCCGCAACAGCCCCAGGTCCACCTCAAGAGTCACCCGCCCCGCGACCCGCAGCCCAAAGGAAACCGCCGCCCCACGACGATCGCCCCGCTCATCGCGCGCCCACCGCTCAACGGCCCGGCACACGGCCGACGGCTCCTCATCGGCAAGCGTGCCGAGCAGTTCAACGGCACGCGCATGCCCGCAATCCACCAGAGCCTCGATGAGATCGTCGACGTCCCGATGCCGATGCGTGTGCAGCAGAGCCTGCGCGGCGGTCCCGACGGTGGCATCCGGCATGGCCGGCAGCACCCGCTCGTCATCGAACCAACGGATCAACTTCCGCTGCACCCGTGCCGGTTCGGCGACGAGCTGCTCGGCGACGGCGTCCAGATGCCGCTCCCCCGCCCCGGGCTCCGGATCACGCACGACAAGCCGCCGCACCAGCTCGAACCGCACCTCGTCGGCGACGGGCAGCGCCCGCCAGAACCCCGGCCCGAACACCCCACGCTCCGCCAACTCCTCCAGCACAGAAAGATGGACGCCCGCATCGGGAACCCGCAACAGCACCCCACGCAACAGATGCGCCGCCCACCAGGACGCCTCGGCACACTCACCCGAGGCAACCCGACCGGCCAACTCCTCAAGCCGAAGGTCCAGTTCACCCGAACCCCGCTCCCGCCCCACCAGCAACAGCGCCCGCACCACCGGCCCCGCCCGATGCCTCGGCACCGGCACACCCCCGTCGCCGCCCCGCCGCCGGAACACCAGCGCCGCGAGGGCCGCGTCCAGATCCAGATGCATGCCCTGGATCCAGTCGGCGACCTCCTCGTGGGCGAACCGGTAACCGGCCCCTGCGGGCACCAGCAGCCCCTCCGCCAGCACGGCGGACGCCCACCCCGAGACGCCGTGCAGCACGCCCCACGGGAACAGCTCCTCGAACGTCTCCCGGTCCAGGCCCCCCTGCCCCGGCCCCAGACTGCGCCGCGCCGCTTCGTGCAGCCGCCCCGACACCCGCGCCGCCAGCCGCCGCACCCCGCTCCCCCGCACTCCGGCGGGCGCCGCGAGCCGCACCGCCACCCGCAGGCACATCAGGTCCAGATGGGCCGCGAAGACCTCGTCGCGGTCGGGGCAGCCGTCCGGCCCGCCCGCCGGCACGGCGGCCCGCACCTCCCCGAGCAGCCGCAGCGCGAGCGGATGCCCGGCGTCACGGTCCGCCAGCGCGCCCGCGGGAATCCCGAACCGCTCCCGGGCGAGCCGCGCCCCCTCCCCCGTCAGATCCCCCAGCCGCACGCACCCGTACAGCGCCTCGGCGGAGAACAGCGTCCCCGCCTGCTCCCAGTACTCCCCGCGGCACGCCACCACGAGCCGCACCCCGCACCGGCTGAGCCACCGCTCGGTCCCGCGCGACCAGGCGGCGAGCCGATGGGCGAGCACGGGCGGCATCTCCTCGGGCCCGTCGAGCAGCAGCACGAGGGGCCGCCCCGCGGCCCGGGCCGCCGTGGCGACCCGCTCCGGCGAAAGGCCACCCGGGGCGCCGTCCTCCCGGGACGCGGCCACGATCCGCCCGGCCCGCTCCAGGGCGCGCTCCACCGCGTCCGCGACCGACGCGTCGTCCCCGCGCAGATCGGCGCCGCGCAGCCACAGCGTGGGCGCGTCGGTCCGCCGCGCGGCGAAGGCGGCCAGCTCCGTGGTCCGTCCGCTCCCCGGCTCCCCCACGAGGGCGACGACGGAGGCTTCCCCGCGCCCGAACTCCGTCAACTCCCGTGCCACATCAGGCCGTTCGACCGGCTCGGGGCCGGCGCCCGAGCCCGGCCCGTCGCTGCCCACGGAGACGGCGGCCACCTGGAGCACGCCCGCCAGATTGAGGTCGGGGCCATAGGCGGGCACCGTCGCCTCGTTGCGCGCGAGCAGGTCGGCGAGCGGGCCGTACGGATCGGCGGCGGCCGCGGCGCGCAGCGGCACGGCGCACCCGGCCACCGAGTGCCCGGCGTCGAGCGCCGTCCCGAGCACGGCGACGACCGCCCCGGTCCGGGCATCGACGACGGGCCCGCCGGCGGCGCCCCCGCCCCGCAGCAGCGCGTCGGCGCCCGCCGTGCCGACCGCCAGTTCAAGGGCGCCGTCGAGGACATGGCGGCGGCCGCTCGCCGCGTAGGTCACCTCCGCGTGCCCGAGTACCCGGGCCTCGCGCCAGCCGCTCGCAGGGATCCTGACGTACGCCCCCGCCGCCGGCGTCCCGGACGCCGCCACCGGCACCGGCGCCACCCCGAGCCCCTCGGTCCGTACGAGCGCGAGATCGGCCTCCGGCAGTTCCACGACCGACTCGGGCCCCACGACACACGTGCCCGAGCCGTCCGGCGCGTGCAGCACCACCCGGCCGAGCCCGTCCACCGCCTCATGACTGGTGACGACGGTGCCTCGGTCGTCCGCCGCGAACCCGGCCCCGCGCGGCCGCCCGGCCAGATCACAGATCCGTACCAGCGGCGGATCCACCATGCCCGCAACCTCCCGCCCCACCCCGTCCCGACCGACGGTAGGCGCGCGGTGATCAGCGGAACAGAACTCGGCCCGAACGCGCCCCCTTCCGCTCCCCCGCTTCACTCCGAGCGCCTGCTCGAAGGGGTGAAGTCGGCGGGCCGGGCGGATACACCTTGGAGAGGGGGAACGTGGAGCGGCGGCCACCAAGCAGACCTGGCAACCGCCGCTCCACCGAAAAAAACCGGCGGGACATCACGCAGACACGGGCTCAGCCGAAGACGGCGAGACTCTTCGCCTTGCCCTTCGACTCCTCGATGAGCGCCACGAACCGGCCGTCCTGGTCGAAGACCCCGACCGGCCCGGCCCCCGCGTACTCCCCGGGCACGTCGAGCCGCACACCGTTCAGCAGCAGCCCGGCGCGCCGCGCGTCGACGTCCCAGCGCGGGAAGGCGGCAGCGGCGGCCTCGGCCACCGGCATCACGGAGAAGGACTCCTGCAACTGGTCGAGCGTCTTGGCCCGGTCCAGCTTGTACGGGCCGACACGGGTGCGGCGCAGCGCGGTCAGATGCCCGCCGACGCCGAGGTCGGCGCCCAGGTCCCGGGCCAGAGCCCTGATGTACGTACCGGACGAGCAGACCACGGAGACGACCAGGTCGAGCACCGGGGTGCCGTCCTCGGCGACCGCGTCCCGGACGTCGTACACGGCGAAGGAGGAGATCTTCACCGGCCGGGCCGGGATCTCGAAGTCCTCGCCGTCCCGCGCCCGCTTGTACGAACGTACGCCGTTGATCTTGATGGCGCTGACCTTGGACGGCACCTGCATGATGTCGCCGGTCAGCTTGGCGATGCCCGCGTCGACCGCGTCGCGCCGGACCCCGGAGGCGTCCGTGGACGAGGTGATCTCGCCCTCCGCGTCGTCGGTGAGGGTGTTCTGCCCGAGCCGGATGGTGCCCAGGTACTCCTTCTCGGTCAGCGCGAGATGGCCGAGGAGCTTGGTGGCGCGCTCGACGCCGAGCACCAGGACACCCGTCGCCATGGGGTCGAGGGTGCCCGCGTGGCCGACGCGGCGGGTCTTGGCGATCCCGCGCATCTTGGCCACCACGTCGTGCGAGGTGAAGCCCGACGGCTTGTCGACGATGACCAGGCCGTCGGGCGGAGGGGTGCGGTCGGACATGCTCAGGCGTCGCCGTCCTTGTCGGCGGCGTCGGTGTCGTCGGCGGCGTCCTCGGGCTTCTTGTACGGGTCGGCCTCCCCGGCGAACGAGGCGCCCGCGGACGCCTCCCGCACCTGGGCGTCCGAGGACCGCGCCCGGTCGAGGAGGTCCTCGATCGTCTTGGCGTTGTCCGGCAGGGCGTCCGCGACGAAGGTCAGGGTCGGCGTGAACTTCACGCCGGCCGCCGCACCGACCGCGGAGCGCAGGATGCCCTTGGCGCTCTCCAGACCGGCGGCCACCTCGGCCCGCTGCTCGTCGTCCCCGTACACCGTGTAGAAGACGGTCGCCTCCCGCAGGTCACCGGTGACGCGGGTGTCCGTGATGGTGACGTGGGTGCCGAGCCGCGGGTCCTTGATCCCGCGCTGCAGCTTCTGGGCCACCACCTCTCGGATGAGGTCCGCCAGCCTCTTGGCGCGCGCGTTGTCGGCCACTGGTCCGTCTCCTTTTAAGTGCTTACTTCTTGTTGCTTCAGGCTTCAGTCTTCGTCGCTGTGGAGCCTGCGTCGAACCGAGAGCAGTTCCACCTCCGGCCGCCCGGCGACGAGCCGTTCGCAGCGGTCCAGTACATCGGTGAGATGTCCCGTGTCCCCGGAGACCACCGCGAGGCCGATCTCGGCCCTGCGGTGAAGGTCCTGGTTCCCCGTCTCCGCCGCGCTCACTCCGTACTTGCGCTGGAGTTCGGCCACGATCGGACGGACGAGGGAGCGTTTTTCCTTCAGCGAGTGGACGTCGCCGAGGAGCAGGTCGAAGGACAGAGTCCCCACGTACATATAGGTCCGGATGTCCCGCCGGTTCGGGGTCGTAAAGGCGCCGGTTCCGGACACCGATACGGGAACCGTACACGCAACGGCCGGGGCCGATCGACGGAAATAAGTCCCGCCGATCGGCCCCGAAACGTGACGCTCAGGTCAGACGCGCGGCTTCTCGCGCATCTCGTACGTCGCGATGACGTCGTCGACCTTGATGTCGTTGAAGTTGCCGAGGTTGATACCGCCCTCGAACCCTTCGCGGATCTCGGTGACGTCGTCCTTGAAGCGACGCAGACCGGAGATGTTGAGGTTCTCCGCGATGACCTTGCCATCGCGCAGCAGGCGCGCCTTGGTGTTGCGCTTGACCTCTCCGGACCGGACGAGCACACCGGCGATGTTGCCCAGCTTGGACGACTTGAAGACCTCGCGGATCTCCGCCGTGCCGAGCTCGACCTCCTCGTACTCCGGCTTGAGCATGCCCTTGAGGGCCGCCTCGATCTCCTCGATGGCCTGGTAGATCACCGAGTAGTACCGGACGTCGACACCCTCGCGCTCCGCCATCTGCTGCGCACGGCCGGCTGCCCGGACGTTGAAGCCGATGACGATGGCGTCGGAGCCGGTCGCCAGGTTGATGTCGGACTCGGTGACCGCACCCACACCGCGGTGCAGGACACGGATGTCGACCTCTTCACCGACGTCGAGCTGGAGCAGCGAGGACTCGAGAGCCTCCACCGAACCGGACGCGTCGCCCTTGATGATGAGGTTGAGCTCCTGCACCAGACCGGCCTTGAGGGCCTCGTCCAGGTTCTCCAGGGAGAACCGGACGCCGCGGCGCGCGAAGTTGGCGTTGCGCTCGCGAGCGGCACGCTTCTCGGCGATCTGACGGGCCGTACGGTCCTCGTCGACCACCAGGAAGTTGTCGCCGGCACCCGGGACGTTGGTGAGACCGAGCACGAGGACGGGGGTCGAGGGACCCGCTTCCTCGACGTTGTTCCCACTGTCGTCGAGCATCGCCCGGACACGGCCGTACGCGTCGCCGACCACCATCGTGTCGCCGATGCGCAGCGTGCCGCGCTGGACCAGGACCGTCGAGACGGCACCGCGGCCCTTGTCGAGGTGCGACTCGATCGCAATACCCTGCGCGTCCTGCTCCGGGTTGGCCCGCAGGTCGAGCGAGGCGTCCGCGGTCAGGACCACGGCCTCGAGCAGGGAGTCGATGTTCAGACCCTGCTTGGCGGAGATGTCGACGAACATGGTGTCGCCGCCGTACTCCTCGGCCACCAGGCCGTACTCGGTCAGCTGACCGCGCACCTTGGTCGGGTCGGCACCCTCGACGTCGATCTTGTTGACCGCGACGACGATCGGGACCTCGGCGGCCTTGGCGTGGTTCAGCGCCTCGACCGTCTGCGGCATGACGCCGTCGTTGGCCGCGACGACGAGGATCGCGATGTCGGTCGACTTCGCACCACGGGCACGCATGGCGGTGAACGCCTCGTGACCCGGGGTGTCGATGAAGGTGATCTTGCGGTCTTCGTCGTTGACCTCGGTCGTGACCTGGTACGCACCGATGTGCTGCGTGATGCCGCCGGCCTCACCCGCGATGACGTTCGTCTTGCGGATGGTGTCGAGCAGTCGGGTCTTACCGTGGTCGACGTGACCCATGACGGTCACGACCGGCGGACGCGCGACGAGGAGTTCCTCGCCACCCTCGTCCTCGCCGAACTCGATGTCGAAGGACTCGAGCAGCTCGCGGTCCTCCTCCTCGGGGCTGACGATCTCGAGGACGAAGTTCATCTCGTCCGCGAGGAGCTTCAGCGTCTCGTCGGAGACGGACTGCGTGGCAGTGACCATCTCGCCGAGGTTCATCATCACGCCGACGAGCGACGCCGGGTTGGCGTTGATCTTCTCGGCGAAGTCGGTGAGGGACGCACCGCGCGACAGGCGCACGGTGGCGCCGTTGCCGCGAGGCAGCATGACGCCGCCGACCGACGGGGCCTGCATGGCCTCGTACTCCTGGCGCCTCTGCCGCTTCGACTTGCGGCCACGACGGGCGGGCCCGCCGGGACGGCCGAACGCACCCTGCGTGCCACCACGGCCACCCGGACCACCGGGACGACCGCCGAAGCCGGGACGGCCACCGCCGCCACCGGGACGACCGGCGAAACCGCCGCCACCGCCACCGGGACCACCGGGACGACCGGCGAAACCGCCACCGCCGCCGCCACCGGGACGACCGGCGAAGCCGGGACGACCGCCGCCGCCACCGCCGGGACGACCGCCGCCACCGGGACCACGGCCACCGCCGGGGCCACCACCGGGACGCGGGCCGGCAGCGGGACGCTGCGGCATCATGCCCGGGTTCGGACGGTTGCCGCCGCCGGGACGGGGACCGCCCTGGCCGGGAGCGCCTGCGCCGCCCTGCGGACGGGGCATGCCGCCCGGGGTCGGACGGGCGCCGCCCTGACCCTGGGGACGGGGACCACCCTGGCCGCCACCCTGCGGGCGGGGGCCGCCCGGGGCACCCTGGCCGCCGGGACGCGGGGCGCCGCCCGGACGGGGCGCCTGCGGGCGCGCCATGCCGGTGGAGCCACCAGAGGTGAAGGGGTTGTTGCCCGGACGGGGACCCGCGGGACGGGCACCACCGGGACGCGCGCCCTGGCCGCCGGGGCGCGGAGCACCCTGACGGTCACCGCGCTGGCCCTGGCCGCGGTCACCGCGGTCGGTGCGCTCCTGGCCGGGGGCCGGACGGCCACCGGGCTTCGGGGCGCCGGGACGGGCACCCTGGGCACCGGGACGCGGGCCGGCCGGCGCCGGGGCCGACGAAGCGGCCGGGGCGGCGGGCGGCGCCGTGAACTCGGGCGCTGCCGGGGCCGGGGAAGCGGGCTTGGGAGCCGGCTTCGGACCCGGGGTCGGCCGCGGGCCCGGCGCCGCGGGGGCGGGGGTCGCGGCAGCGGGCTTCTCCGCGGCGGCGGGCTTCGGCGCAGCCGGGCCCGGACGCGGAGCGGCAGGCTTGGAGGCCTGCGCGGGGGAAGGGGTGGGACGCGGCGCCGCCGGCTTGGCGGGCGCGGCCTTCTTCGCGGCGGGCTTGCCGCCATTGCCCTGATTCAGGGCATCAGTCAACTTGCGTACAACCGGCGCCTCGATCGTCGAGGACGCCGAACGTACGAATTCACCGAGTTCTTGGAGCTTGGCCATGACGACCTTGCTCTCCACGCCGAACTCCTTGGCGAGTTCGTATACCCGGACCTTAGCCACTTCGCTCCTTTTAGGTCCGGGTTACGCCGGACCGTCGCTACTTCATGGGCGTACTCATCGCGTGCTCATCGAGTGCTCATCGCAATCTCGACCTACTTCCAACTCGCGGGGTACCAGGGCCGCACGGGGGTTCCGTACGGCGCTTCTTACGGTGTTGCCTGCTCGACGCGGCGGCGAAGGGCCGCTGTGTCGAACGGACCAGGGGACTTGAACGCCCGCTGGAACGCCCGGCGGCGGACCGCCTGGTCGAGACAGATGTCGGCGGGATGCACATAGGCACCCCGGCCGGGCAGCGTACCGCGATCATCGGGGACACATTCACCCTCGACGATCACGATCCGCAGCAGATCGCTCTTGGCCGCTCGCTCCCGGCATCCCACGCAGGTTCGCTCAGGGCAGGCGCGGGCTTGCGTCCGGCCAGACACGGTTAAGTCTACCTCCCCGCAGCGACCTCACCCCTTTGGGGGAAGAATCGAACGGCCGTCTACGTCACATTCTGTCGTGATCCAAGCGCGCAGCGCCCGGAATTATTCCCCGGCGTCGGATCCGGGCTGCTCGGTGTCCGGACGGATGTCGATCCGCCAGCCGGTCAGCCGGGCGGCCAGGCGGGCGTTCTGCCCCTCCTTGCCGATGGCCAGCGACAGCTGGTAGTCCGGCACCGTGACCCGGGCCGAGCGGGCGCCCATGTCGACGATCTCGACCTTCGAGACGCGCGCCGGGGACAGGGCGTTGGCCACCATCTCCGCCGGGTCGTCCGACCAGTCGACGATGTCGATCTTCTCGCCGTTCAGCTCGCCCATCACGTTGCGCACGCGCCCGCCCATGGGACCGATGCACGCGCCCTTGGCGTTGAGTCCGCTCCGCGTCGAGCGCACGGCGATCTTCGAGCGGTGGCCGGCCTCGCGGGCGATGGCGGTGATCTCCACCGAGCCGTCGGCGATCTCCGGGACCTCCAGCGCGAAGAGCTTCTTCACGAGGTTCGGGTGCGTGCGCGACAGCGTCACCGACGGACCGCGCACACCCTTGGCGACGCGGACGACGTAGGAGCGCAGCCGCAGCCCGTGCGGGTACTCCTCGCCCGGCACCTGCTCCTGCACCGGCAGGATCGCTTCCAGCTTGCCGATGTCGACCAGCACGTTCTTCGGGTCGCGGCCCTGCTGGACCTGGCCCATGACGATGTCGCCCTCGCGGCCGGCGTACTCGCCGAGCGTCGCGTCGTCCTCGGCGTCGCGCAGCCGCTGCAGGATGACCTGCTTGGCGGTGGTGGCGGCGATCCGGCCGAAGTCGGAGGGAGTGTCGTCGAACTCCTTGGCCTCCTGGCCCTCTTCGAGGTCCGCCGGGTCCTCCGTCGCCCACACCGTCACGTGGCCGCTCTCGCGGTCCAGCTTCACGCGCGCCCGGCGGAAGCTGCCGTCGGTGCGGTGGTAGGCGATGAGGAGGGCCGACTCGATCGCCTCGACCAGCAGATCGAAGGAGATCTCCTTCTCCCGGACCAGACCCCGCAGGGCACTCATGTCGATGTCCACGGCTACGCCTCCTCTTCAGTTACGTCGTTTACGTCGTCTACGTCGTTCTTGTTCTTGCGGTTGAACTCGACCTGCACGCGCGCCTTGGCGATATCGGCGAGGTCGAGCCGTCGGGAGGTGGGCTTGCGGCCCTTCACACCCGGTACTTCCAGGTCGAGACCTTCGTCGTCGACCGTGAGAATGCGTGCGACCAGCTCGGCGCCGTCGTTCAGCGTGAACTTCACGAGGCGGTCCGTGGCGCGGACGTAGTGGCGGTGCTCGGTCAGCGGGCGCTCGGCGCCCGGCGTCCCGACCTCCAGCTCGTACTCGCCGTCGCCCATGGCGTCCGTCTCGTCGAGCTTCGCCGAGAGCGCGCGGCTCACATCGGCGATCGCGTCCAGGTCGGCGCCCTCGTCCGAGTCGACGACGACACGCAGCACACGCTTGCGTCCGACCGAGGCCACCTCGACCTCTTCCAGGTCGAGTCCCTGCGAGCCGACAAGCGGTTCCAGTAGTTCCCGCAGCCTCTCGTTCTGGGTCGTGCTCATCCGGGTGACTCCTCGGCCGCGTGTGCTGTTGTGGTTGCTGACATTCCCTGCGCGTCAGGTCAAAGGGTATCCGGTCCAGGGGGGTGTTGCCGTCCACCGGACGGGGGCCGACTGTACGGTGATCACCGGTCACTCCCCGTTTCCCGCCCGCTCCTGCCCCAAGGACGTCCGCCGTGCCGCTCACCACTCGTAGGAGTCTGCTGGTCTCGCTGGCCGGCGCCGCGCTGCTCACCGGGTGCTCGGACGGCGGCGGTGACGGCGGTGGCGCCGAGGGGGCGCCCGCCGTCTCCCGGGAGAAGCGGCTGCGGGCGAAGGCGGCCCGGGAGAGCGCCGACCTGCTCGGCCAGTACGACCGGGCGCTCGCGGCGCAGCCGTCGCTGGCCGCCCGGCTGAACCCGCTGCGGGACGAGGTCGCCCGGCACGTGAAGGCGTTCGGCGGGGCCGCCCGGCCGAGCGCGGCGAGCAGCGCCTCGACGCCGCCGGTCGCCGAGAAGGACGTGCTGAGGGCGCTGGCGGCGGCCGAGCGGGAGCTGACCGACCGCCGGATGAAGGCCCTGGCCGAACCGGACACCCCGGCGGAGCTGGCGCGGCTGCTCGCGTCGGTGGCGGCGGCCGGTGCCGGGCACGCGTATCTGCTGGGTGAGGGGTGAGGGTCGCGATGACCGATCAGGATCTGCTGGCCGCCGTGCAGGCGGCGCTGCGTGCCGAGCACGCGGCCGTGTACGGGTACGGCGTGGTGGGCGGCCGGATCCGGTCGGGCCGCGGCGACGAGGCCAAGTCCGCGTACGACGCCCATCGCGCCCGGCGCGACGAGCTGCGCCGCACGGTGGGCGAGCTGGGCGGCACCCCCGAGGAGTCGGCGGGCGCGTACGCGCTGCCCTTCCCGGTGCCGGACTCGGCCGCGGCGGCCCGGCTCGCGGCCGACATCGAGGACAAGGTCGCCGGGGTCTACTCGGATCTCGTCCGGGCCGCGAGCGGCGAGCGGCGGCGGGCGGCGGCCGACGCACTGCGGGAGGCGGCGGTCCGTGCGGTGCGCTGGCGCGGCAGCAGCGTAGCCTTCCCTGGGCTCACCGAACGGGCCGCGGCGCCTTCGGCGTCCGCCTCCGGTTCCACGGCGACGCCCGGCACCTGAGGAGTCTTCGGAAGGGAATCACGCGCGTATGGCTTTCGAACCGCCGCAGCGGCTGGTGAACGCGCTCGGCGAGGTGCGCGACGACGGGGCGTCCGCGTGGCTCGCCGATCTGGGCGCGCTGCTCGACGAGGCGGCGGCCCGCCGCGCGGTGACCGTGGAGCGGGTGCACGTGCCCGGCGGGCGCAGCAGTCTGGTCGCCCAGGTGCGTGACCGGGACGGCGCGCCCGCGATCCTGAAGCTGGCGCCGGAGCGGTTCCGGCCGGAGGCGGAGCGGGCGGCCCTGACGCACTGGAACGGGTTCGGCGCGGTGCGGCTGCTCGATGCCGGGGTGAACGACGGCGCGCTGCTGCTTGAGCGGCTGCACCCGGAGGTCTCGGTGCGGACGCTGCCGGAGGCGAAGGCGCTCCTGGAGGCGGCGGGCACGCTGCGGCGGCTGTGGGTGGACCCGCCGGCCGGGCGCAACTGCGAGACGGTGCCCGAGCGCACGGGCCGGCAGGCGACGGCGATGCGCGCGAGCGTGGACGCCTTCCCCGAGGTGGCGCCGCTGGTGGACGCGGCGCTGGAGGCGCGGGACGAGCTGATGGCCGCGCCGCCCGAACTGCGGCTGCTGCACGGCACGTTCCGGCAGTCCAAGGTGCTGTCCGGGGAGCGCACGCCGTGGCTGGCGGTCGGCCCCGACCCGGTGGTCGGCGAGTGCGCCTTCGATCTGGCGCGGCTGGTGCGCGACCGGGTGGAGGACCTGATCGGCTCGCCGTCGGGGCCGGCGATCACCCGGCGCCGGGTGAAGAAGCTCGCCGAGTCGCTGGACGTGGAGCAGGAGCGGCTGCGCGGCTGGACGCTGTTCCGGGCGGTGGAGTCCGGGGTGCGGGCGCTGCGCGTGGGGCGCGAGCGGGACGCCGAGAACCTGCTCGAATTCGCGGGCTGGCTCTGAGAGTTCAGGCGGTCAGGTCGCGTACGTACGTGATGCCGGGGCCGCCCGTCTTCAGGAGGCGCTCGCCGACCGGGCGGAAGCCGGTGCGGGTGAGGACCGTGCGGGAGGCGTGGTTGGTCCGGGCCGCGGCGGCGGTGAGCCGGTCCAGGCCGTAGTCGGTGACGGCCACCTCGAAGAGGCGGTGGACCGCGGCGGTGGCCAGGCCCCGCCCGGTCGCCTTCTCGGCGACCCGGAAGCCGAGTTCGGCGCTGCCGTCGGCCGGGTCGTAGAGGTTGAAGCGGCCGAGGATCTCGCCGTCGTCGCCCACCAGGACGTGCATGTGGACGGTGCCCGTGGCCTGTTCGGCGAGCAGGTCCGCGTGGCGCTCCGCGAAGTGGTCGAAGTACGCGTCGCCGCGGTCGGGAACGCTCGCGGCGAAGAACTCACGGTTCTCGCGCTCGAAGACGAGGACCGCTGCCGCGTGGTCCGGGGTCAGGCGCTGGAGTTCGGGCATGGCGTCACGATAGTGGAGGAAGACCCGCGCCCCTGGGCGAGCGAAGCTCGCTTCAGGGGCGCGGGGAACTGCGCGACCAGCCACGACGAGAGCCGCGCCTGGCAGACGGGCCCTACACGGTGCCGGTGAGGCGGGCCACGGCCTCCTCGACCGTGAGTTCCTCGCGCTCGCCGGTGCGGCGGTCCTTCAGCTCCAGGACGCGGTCACCGCTGCGGCGGCCCGCGACCAGGATCTTCGGGACGCCGATCAGCTCGGAGTCGGTGAACTTCACGCCGGGCGAGATGCCCGGGCGGTCGTCGACCAGGACGCGGACGCCGGCCTCGGCGAGCAGGTCCGAGACCTCCAGGGCCAGCTCGGTCTGGAGCGCCTTTCCGGCGGCGACCACGTGCACGTCGGCGGGGGCGATCTCCTCGGGCCAGACGAGGCCCTTGTCGTCGGCGTGCTGCTCGGCGAGGGCGGCGACGGCGCGGGAGACGCCGATGCCGTACGAGCCCATGGTCACGCGGACCGGCTTGCCGTTCTGGCCGAGCACGTCGAGCTGGAAGGCGTCGGCGTACTTGCGGCCGAGCTGGAAGATGTGGCCGATCTCGATGGCGCGGTCCAGCTTCAGGCCCGTACCGCAGGCGGGGCAGGGGTCGCCCTCCTGGACCACGACGACGTCGACGTACTCGTCGACCTCGAAGTCACGGCCCGCGACGACGTTCTTCGCGTGCACGCCGGTCTTGTTGGCGCCGGTGATCCAGGCGGTGCCGGGGGCGACGCGCGGGTCGGCGATGTACTGGACCTTCTCCAGGCCCTGCGGGCCGACGTAGCCGCGGACCAGGTCGTCGCGGCCCTCGAAGTCCTCGGCGGTGACCAGCTCGACGGCGGCCGGGGCGAAGTGCGCCTCGACCTTGTCCAGGTCGACCTCGCGGTCGCCGGGGACGCCGACGGCGACGATCTCGCCGTCGACCTTCACGAGGAGGTTCTTCAGGGTCTCGGACGCCTGGACGTTCAGGTGCGCGGCGAGCGTCTCGATGGTGGGGGTGTCGGGCGTGGGGATCTCTTCGAGGGCCGCGGCGCCGGTGGCGTCGACCGGCTTGAGCGCGAAGGAGACGGCCTCGGTGTTGGCCGCGTAGTCGCAGTTCGGGCAGTCGGCGAAGGTGTCCTCGCCGGCCGCGGCCGGGGCCAGGAACTCCTCGGACTTCGAGCCGCCCATGGCGCCCGCGGTGGCGGCGCAGATGCGGTGGTCGAGGCCGAGGCGCTGGAAGATCTTCTGGTACGCGGCGCGGTGCAGCGCGTAGGAGTGGGCGAGGCCCTCGTCCTCCAGGTCGAAGGAGTACGAGTCCTTCATCAGGAACTCGCGGCCGCGCAGGATGCCGGCGCGGGGGCGGGCCTCGTCGCGGTACTTCGACTGGATCTGGTAGAGGATCACGGGCAGGTCCTTGTAGGACGTGCACTGGTCCTTGACCAGGAGGGTGAAGATCTCCTCGTGGGTCGGGCCGAGGAGGTAGTCGCCGCCCTTGCGGTCGTTCAGGCGGAACAGCTCGGCGCCGTACTCGGTCCAGCGGCCGGTCGCCTCGTAGGGCTCCTTGGGCAGCAGGGCGGGGAGGGTGACCTCCTGGGCGCCGATGGCGTCCATCTCCTCGCGGACCACGCGCTCGACGTTGGCGAGGACCTTCTTGCCGAGCGGCAGCCAGGACCAGATTCCGGCGGCGGTGCGACGCACGTACCCGGCGCGCACGAGGAGCTTGTGGCTCAGCACCTCGGCGTCCGCCGGGTCGTCGCGCAGGGTCTTCACCATCAACCGGGACATGCGCTGGACCTGGGCCTTGGCCATGATTCTTGACTCCTGCTGGAAAAGGGTGGTCCCAGGAGGTTAGCCGTGCGGCCCCGGCGGCCGGAAATCGGTTGTCGGTCAGGGGCGGTGACGCAGCAGCGGGAGCGGGGCGCCCATGACGGCGTACGGCTTCGGGGCGCTGGGGAACAGCACCTGCTGGGCGAGGTCCGTGTAGCCGAGGGAGCGGTACAGGCCGCGTGCGGGGCTCTCATGGTCGATCGCGGAGAGGATCGAGCGGGGCTGGTACGCGGTGTCGGTGATCGTCGTGATCAGGGTGCGGCCGATGCCGCGGTTCTGGTGGCCGGGGTGGACGTGCAGCTCCGTGATGACGAAGGAGTCGTCGAGCCAGTGGTCGGTGCCCCGGGAGCGCAGGTACGGCTCGACGACCGTGGACCACCAGTGGGTGCGGTCGTTCGGCATGCCGTAGACGAAGCCGACGAGGCGGCCGGTCTCGGTGGTGGCGCCGAGGGCGCGGGCGCCCGGGTACGTGATGTGCCGCAGGACGATCTGGCGGCGCACCGCGATCTCGTCGTCGCTGAGGCCGAAGGCGTGGGCCTGAACGGCAAGGGCCTCGTCGACGCGGCTGCGCAGGTCGAGGGGGCCGATGGTGACGGCGTTGTCGTCCATCCGGTTCCGGTACGGCATGCCGGGAGGGTACCCCGGGGCGGGCACCCTTCTGTACGGGTTCTGCGGGCTCGACGCGGCCGGGGCCCGGCGGGGTCAGGGCCGCGCCGGCAGCCTCGGCACACTCGACAGCAGGCGCCGCGTGTACGCGTGGACGGGCGCCCCGAGCACCTCGGAGGTGGCGCCCGCCTCGACGACCCGCCCGCGCTCCAGTACGGCGGTGCGTTCGCACAGGGCGGCCACGACGGACAGGTCGTGGGAGACCATCACCACCGTCAGACCGGCGGTCTCCTTCAGCTCCGCGAGCAGGTCGACGACCTTGACCCGGGTGGTGACGTCGAGCGCGGACACCGGTTCGTCGGCGAGCAGCACCCGTGGGTCGCAGACGGTGGCGCGCGCGATGGCGATCCGCTGCCGCTGCCCGCCGGAGAACTCGTGCGGGTAGCGCTCGGCGGCGTCGGCCGGCAGCCCGACCCGCTCCAGGGCCTGCGCGACCCGCCGCTCGGCCGCCTCCCCGGACGCGACGCCCAGCGAGCGCAGGGGCTCGCCGACGATGCGGCGGACCCGCTGGCGCGGGTCGAGCGAGGCGTACGGGTCCTGGAAGACGCACTGCACGCTGCGCCGGAACGCCTTCATCCGGGTACGGTCGCGCAGGCGCAGCGCGTCGCCGTCGAAGCGCACGGTGCCCGACGTGGGCGCGGCCAGGCCGAGCAGCATGCGCAGCAGGGTCGTCTTGCCGGCGCCGGACTCGCCGACCAGCGCCAGGCTCTGCCCGGGCTCGACGGCCACCGACACGTCGGTGACGACGGGCGCCGCGCTCCCCCGGTACGCGTAGGACACGGAGTCCAGTTCCAGGACAGGGGCCGTCATCGTGTGCCTTCCAGGTCGAGCGCCGCTTCCAGCTGCCGTGCGCTGTCCACCAGCGCCTTGGTGTACGCCTCGCGCGGGGCCCGTACGACGTCGGTGACGGCGCCGGTCTCGACGGCGCGCCCGTCCTTCATGACGAGGACCCGGTCGGTGACCGCCGAGACGACGGCCAGGTCGTGGCTGACGAACAGCACGGCCATGCCGCGGGCGCGCACGAGTTCCTCGATGAGGGCCAGCATCTCGGCCTGGACGGTGACGTCGAGCGCCGTCGTCGGTTCGTCGGCGATGAGCAGCGCCGGGTCGCAGGCGAGGGCCGTGGCGAGGGCGACGCGCTGGCGCTGGCCTCCGGAGATCTCGTGCGGGAAGGCGCGGGCGATGCGCCCGGGGTCGGGCAGCCGGACCTGTTCGAGCAGTTCCAGTACGGCGGCCTTGAGCGCCGCGCCCTTCAACTGCCGCCGCCTGCGCAGGGGTTCGGCGATCTGCCGGCCCACGCGCATGAGCGGGTCCAGGGCGGTCAGCGGCTCCTGGAAGACGACGGCCGCGCTCCGGCCGCGGATCCCGACGAGGGTCTTCTCGGGGGCCCCGACGATCTGGGTGCCGTCGAGTTCGACGCTGCCGGTCACGGTCATGCCGGCGGGCAGCAGGCCGAGGACGGCCAGGGTGGTCAGGGACTTGCCGGAGCCGGACTCGCCGATCAGGCCGAGCCGTTCGCCGCGCGCGACGTCGAGGTCGAGCCCCGAGACGAGGACGCGGTCGCCGGTGCGGACGGTCAGGTCGCGCACCGAGAGCAGGGGTTCGCTCATGCCGCCGCCCTTCCCTTCCGGGCCGTCGGGTCGAGGACGTCGCGCAGTCCGTCCGCGATGAGGTTGACGCCGATCACCAGCAGGACGAGCAGGATGCCGGGGGCCAGCGCTCCGGCGGGTGCCGTCGTGAAGGTGGCCTGGGCCTCCTGGAGCATGCGGCCCCATGAGGCGTTGGGCGGGGGCGCGCCCAGGCCCAGGTACGAGAGCCCGGCCTCGGCGAGGACGGCGAGTCCGAACTGGAGCGCCAGGTTCACGCCGAGTGTGGGCCAGATGTTGGGCAGGACATGGCCGCCGACGATCCGCGGCCAGGAGGTGCCCGAGGTGCGGGACGCCGTGATGTAGTCCTGCGCGAGCACCCGCTTGACGAGGATGCGGGTCAGCCGGGCGACGACCGCGCTCTGGGCGAGCCCGATCGCGAGGATCGCGGAGCCGAGGGTCGCCGAGCGGGCGGCGACGATCAGCATGGCGAGCAGCAGCGTCGGGAACGCGATGAGGATGTCGAGGAGCGCGGAGAGCGTGTCGTCGAACCAGCCCTGCGCGAAGGCGGCGAGGACGCCCAGGGTCACGCCGAGCAGCGCGGCCACGGCGACCGATCCGAGACCGGCCTCCAGGGCGATCCGGGAGCCCGTCATGAGCTGGGTGAACAGGTCGCGCCCCAGCTTGTCGGTGCCGAGGAGGTGTCCGTCGCCCGGTCCTGCGAGCCGGCCGCCGGAGGTGTCGTCGCTGTCGTAGGGCAGCCAGAACAGGGAGACGAGCGCGAGGAGCACGACGATGCCCGCGAGGACTCCGCCGGTCCACAAGGTCAGTGAGGTACGGCGTCGCTTCATCGGGCGCCTCCGGAGAGCCGTCCGCGCAGCCGCGGGTCCACGAGCCGCTGGACGAGGTCGGCGACGAACCCGATGACGAGGACGCCGAACGTCGAGACGAACAGCACGCCCTGGATGACCGGGTAGTCGTGCTGGGCGATCCCGGTGGCGAGCATCGAGCCGAGTCCGGGCAGCGCGTACACGGACTCGACGACGACGGCTCCGAGCAGGGTGGAGGCGAGTTCGATGCCGAGGACGGAGATCACCGGCACGGACGCGTTGCGCAGCCCGTGCCGCCACATGGCCCGGCCGAACGACGATCCCAGCGCCCGCGCCGTGCGCAGGTACTCGCTGTCCAGGACGTCGAGCGTGGCCGACCGCACGTAGCGGATCAGGGACGCCGACATCACCAGGGCCACCGTCAGCACCGGCAGGACGAGGGAGCGGATCGCGTCGGCCGGTGCGTCCCAGCCGTCCTGCGGGAAGCCGCCCGAGGGCAGCCAGCCGGCGTTGAGCGCGAAGACCGCGATGAGGATCATGCCGAGCCAGAACACCGGTACGGCGATGCCCAGTTGGGAGACACCGCTGAGCAGCGCCCCGTACCAGGTGTGCTTCTTGTACGCGGCCACGAACCCGGCGGGCACGGCGACGAGGACCGCGAGCACGAAGGCGGACAGGGTCAGCGGCAGCGTCACGTTCAGGCGCTGCGAGACCTCGGGGCCGACCGGCAGGGACGACACGAAGGACGTCCCGAGGTCACCGCTCGCCAACTGGCCGATCCAGTGCGTGAACTGCTCGGGCAGCGGCTTGTCGGAGCCGATCGCGTGCCGGGCCGCGGCGATCTGCTCCGGCGAGGCGCCCACCGAGGTGAGCGCGTTCGCCGGGTCGCCCGGCAGCATGCGGAGCAGCACGAACAGCACGATGCTCGCGAGGACGAGGGAAACCAGCAGGAACACCAGCCTCCGCAGGAGGTACCTGACCATGGGAGGGTCAGCTGCTCTTCTTGATGTCGTACGCGAAGAACTGCGAGTTGAGGCCGTTGAGCGGGTAGCCCGACAGCTTCGTGTTCGCGACGACGATCTGCGGATACAGGTAGAGCCAGTCGCTGGCCGCGTCCTCGGCGGTCTTGCGGTTGACCTTCTTCAGCAGGTCGGTCTGCGCCTGGGTGCTGGAGGCCGCCTCGGCCTGCTCGACCCACTTGGTGACCTGCTTGTTGTCGTAGCCCCAGTAGAAGTCGGGGTTGCCGTACCAGACGAGGTCGCGGTCGTTGACGTGCTCCTGGAGCGTGGCCGAGAAGTCGTGGTTCTTGTAGACCTTCGTGTACCACTCGTCGGGCGTGATCGTGTTGATCTTGACGGTGATGCCGACCTTGGCGAGCTGGGACTTGATGAAGGTCGCGGCGGTGGGGTGCGGGTCGTAGTTCGGGGTGTCGAGCGTGAAGCTGAACCCCTTGGCGTAACCCGCCTCCTTCAGCAGCTTCTTGGCCTTGGTGACGTCGTACGCGTTGACGTCGGTCAGGTCCTCGTACCAGGGGTCGGTGGGCGGCACCATCGACCCGATCTCCTTGCCGTAGCCGCCCCAGACCGACTCCAGGAGCTTCTTGTCGTCGATGGCGGCGGAGACGGCCTGCCGGACCTTGACGTCGGTGAAGGGCTTGGCCTTGTCGTTGAAGGCGAGGAGCAGCTTGGTGGTGGAGTCGCCGTCGTTGACCTTGTAGTTCTGGTTGGACTTGAACTGGTCGAGGGCGTCCGGCGACTGCTCGCTGGTGACGACGTCGACGGCGTTCGTCAGGAGCGCGTTGTTGAGGGCGGTCGCGTCCTTGTAGTAGTGGAAGGCGACCTGCTTGTTCTTGGCGGCGGAGCCCCAGTAGCCGGCGAACCGGTCGAGGCTGAGGGCGGAGCCGCGGGTCCACTTGTTGAGCTTGTAGGGCCCGGTGCCGTCCTCGGTCGTCTTCAGGTTCTTCGCGTCGGAGTTGATGATCCAGACGTAGGAGAGGTTGTAGACGAAGGAGATCGACTTCTTCGACAGCGTGACCTTGACGGTCTTCGCGTCGGGGGTGGCGACGTCCTTGATGACCTCGAGGTTGGACTTGCGCGCGGACTGCGAGTCCTTCGCGAGCACCTTCTCCAGGCTGTACTTGACGTCCTTGCTGGTGAGCGCCTTGCCGCTGTGGAACGTGACGCCGTCGCGCAGGGTGAAGGTGTACGTGAGTCCGTCGCCGCTGACCTTGTAGTCGTCGGCGAGGAGCTTGTCGACCTTGCCGTCGTCGGTGAGCCGGAACAGGCCCTCGTAGACGTTGCCGTTGAGGGCCTCGGTGACGCCCTGGCCGCCGCCCGCGGTGTTGTCGAGATTCTGCGGCTCGTAGAGGGAGCCGATGTCGACCGTGGCGTTCTTGTCGTAACTGCCGTTCGCGGAGCCGGAGTTCGAGGATCCGCTGCCACCGCCGCAGGCCGCGAGCGTGACGGCGAGGGCGACGGTGAGCACGCCCGCGGACAGGGGCTTCTTGGGGAGGTTCATGAGGGGGCCTTACGAGGAGTGGTGCGGGGAGGGTGATCAGTGAGCGCTGTCGGCGCCGCCGCCGCGCAGGACCGGGAGCTTCTCGCCCGCCTCGACAGGCAGGTGGAAGCGGTTCTGGCGCGGCGGCATCGGACAGTTGTACTGATCGGAGAAGCCGCATGGGGGTACGAAGGCCCGGTTGAAGTCGAGGCGCACGCGGCCCTCGCCGGTGTGCTCGACGAAGAGGAAGCGGCCGGCGCCGTACGTCGAGTCGCCGTTGGTCGGGTCGCCGAAGACGAGGAGCAGGGTGCCGTCGTCGTCGAAGGCGGACAGCGTGTACGCGGTGCCGTCGACGGTCAGGGCGATGTCGCCGGGGACGACCTTGTCGCGGGTGCCGCCGTTGTCCCGGAGGTGCTCGAAGGCGACCTGGCGGGCGCCCTCGACGGGCGTGTACGTGGCGTCGAGGACCCAGGCGGGGTCGTACGGGAAGGCGTCGACGCGGTCGAAGGCCCGGATCGCCGGGGACTGCGCGTCCCAGAAGCGCAGGCCGTGCTCGGGTGCGCCGGTGACCATGTCGGTGCGTTCGAGGGCGGTGACCGTCACGGTCTCCGGCTGTCCCTCGCGGGCGGCGTCGAGGTCGGGGGGCTCGCCGGCGGGCAGCCAGCGGGTCTCGACGAGGGCGAGGTTGCCGGTGGGGGCGGTGACGGAGCGGTGCCGGTCGGCACGCCATTCCTGCCAGGCGGCTATGCCGGAACCGGAATCAGACATCGTGTGGCACCTACAGTCAGTGAACTTTAAACCAAAGCCCTCCCTTTATTGTTCATAAGACTCACTAATGTCAAATGCCGCCTAAGAGATGAGACGGGCACCACACGGGGTCGCCGACGGGGTTCTAGAACAGGACGCTCATGAAGGCGCCGACCTCTTCGAAGCCGACCCTGCGGTAGGCGGCGCGGGCCGGGGTGTTGAAGTCGTTGACGTAGAGGCTGACGATCGGGGCGACGTCCGCGAGCGCGTAGCGGACCACGGCCGCCATGCCGGGGGCGGCGAGGCCCTTGCCGCGGTGCTCGGGGGCCACCCAGACGCCCTGGATCTGGCAGGCCTCCGGGGTCGCGGCGCCGATCTCCGCCTTGAAGATCACCTTGCCGTGCTCGTCGAGGCGGGCGAAGGAGCGGCCCGAGCCGACCAGTTCGGCGACGCGCGCCTGGTAGAGCAGGCCGCCGTCACCGGCCAGCGGGGAGACGCCGACCTCCTCGGTGAACATCGCCACGCACGCCGGCATGATCGTTTCCATCTCGTCCTTGCGGATGCGACGGACGTAGGGGTCGGGCTCGACGTGGGCCGGCAGCCGGTCGGTGACCATCAGGGGCTGGTGCGCGCGGACCTCGCGGGCCGGGCCCCAGGACGGTTCGAGGAGCTGCCACAGGCGGGCCGTGGGCTCCGCCGGGCCGACGATGGAGGAGCAGCGGCGGCCGGCTCTGCGGGCGCGGTCGGCGAAGCCTCTGACGGCTCGCTCGGTGGCGCAGATGGGGACGAGGTTGGCGCCCGCGTAGCACAGGGAGCGGAGCATGCCGTCCTCGTACCACCCCCACATCTCGCCGCCGAGTCGCCAGGGGTCGAGGCCCGCGATGCGGACGCGGGCCGTGACGAAGGCGTTCACGACCGGCTCGCGGTCGAGGACGGCGAGCGCTGCGTCGAGGTCACTCGGTTCGAGGACCCGGGTGGTGGTCTGAGTCAACACGTGCGGGGCCTTTTTGGCGGGGAGGGCTGATCTCCGCACTGTACCTGGCGGTGGCAGCGGGTGTACTGGGGCTGCCTTCGGCTGCCTTCCGCCAGGGCGTCTGCCGGGTGCTCGTGCGTCGGCGGCCACCGGCCGGTGGCCTCTTCTCGCGCAGTTCCCCGCGCCCCTGAAGGGCGAGCTTCGCTCGCTTCAGGGGCGCGGGGAACTGCGCGACCGGCCACGACGAAAGCCGCGCCCTCCCGACGGGAGAGCGCGGCAGACGGTGATGAGTGATCAGCCGGCGACCGCGACCGACGGTTCGCCGGAGGCCACGCCGTCCTTCTCCATCTGCTCGGCGATCTTCAGCGCCTCCTCGATGAGCGTCTCCACGATCTTCGACTCGGGAACGGTCTTGATGACCTCGCCCTTGACGAAGATCTGCCCCTTGCCGTTGCCGGAGGCGACGCCGAGGTCGGCCTCGCGGGCCTCACCCGGGCCGTTGACGACGCAGCCCATGACGGCGACGCGGAGCGGCACCTCCATGCCGTCGAGCCCGGCGGTGACCTCCTCGGCGAGCTTGTAGACGTCGACCTGGGCGCGCCCGCAGGACGGGCAGGAGACGATCTCCAGGCGGCGGGGCTTGAGGTTCAGCGACTCCAGGATCTGGTTGCCGACCTTGATCTCCTCGACCGGCGGGGCCGAGAGGGAGACGCGGATCGTGTCGCCGATGCCCTCGGAGAGCAGCGCGCCGAAGGCGACGGCCGACTTGATGGTGCCCTGGAAGGCGGGCCCGGCCTCGGTGACGCCGAGGTGCAGCGGGTAGTCGCACTTCTCGGCGAGCAGCCGGTAGGCGTTGACCATGACGACCGGGTCGTTGTGCTTGACCGAGATCTTGATCTCGCGGAAGTCGTGCTCCTCGAAGAGCGACGCCTCCCACAGGGCCGACTCGACGAGCGCCTCGGGGGTCGCCTTGCCGTACTTCTGGAGCAGGCGCCGGTCGAGCGAGCCCGCGTTCACCCCGATGCGGATCGGGGTGCCGTGGTCCTTCGCCGCCTTGGCGATCTCCTTGACCTTGTCGTCGAACTGCTTGATGTTGCCCGGGTTGACGCGGACCGCGGCGCAGCCGGCCTCGATGGCCGCGAAGACGTACTTGGGCTGGAAGTGGATGTCGGCGATCACCGGGATCTGCGACTTCTTCGCGATGATCGGCAGCGCGTCGGCGTCGTCCTGCGTGGGGCAGGCCACCCGCACGATCTGGCAGCCGGACGCGGTGAGCTCGGCGATCTGCTGGAGCGTGGCGCCGATGTCGGACGTCCGCGTGGTCGTCATCGACTGCACCGACACCGGGGCGTCGCCGCCCACGGCCACCGTGCCGACCTGGATCTGCCGGCTCTTGCGCCGCTCGGCGAGCTTGGTCGGTACGTCCGGCATGCCGAGAGAAATCGCAGTCATCTGCTGTGCAACCCCAAGGTGTGGATCGAGGATCGAGTCCAGAGGTTTCCGAGATTACGTCACCGGCGCACGGTGGAGCACATCGCGCCCCGCTGCACCACTCAAAGGTGGGTGGCCGGGCACCCAGGGTGCCCGGCCGCCCTGAACCTCACGCGATCAGGAGATTTTCACCGGGTTAACGACGTCGGCGATCAGCACCAGGATCGTGAAACAGACGAAGATTCCCGCGACGACGTAGGCCACCGGCATGAGTTTCGCGACATCGAAGGGGCCCGGGTCGGGACGCCGGAACACCCGCGCGAAGTTGCGCCGCAGCGCCTCCCAGAGCGCGCCCGCGATGTGTCCGCCGTCCAGCGGCAGCAGCGGGAGCATGTTGAAGAGGAACAGCGAGAGGTTGAAGCCGGCGACCAGCATCAGCGACATCGCCACCTTCTGGGTGGCGGGGATGTCGAGCCCGGCGATGTCGCCGCCGACGCGGGCCGCGCCGACCACGCCCATCGGGGAGTCCGCCTCGCGCGGGCCGTCGCCGAACGCGGCGTCCCAGAGCGCGGGGATCTTCGCGGGCAGCGCGACGATGGAGTCGACGGCGTCGCCGACCCGGTCGGTCATCCAGGACACCGAGTCGCCGAAGCTCTGGTGGACGACGCCGGTGGCGGCGGTGAAGCCGAGGAAGCCGGCCTTCACGTAGCCGTCGGTGATCTGGCCGCTGGAGTCCTTCTTCGCCACCTGGTTCGTGGCGATCTTCGCGGTCAGGGTCTTCTGCTGTCCGTCGCGCTCGACGACGATCGGGACGGTCTTGCCCGCGCTCTCGCGGATCTCGTCGGACAGGGTGTTCCACTTGTCCGTCGTGATCCCGTTGAACGAGACGATCTTGTCCTTGGCCTGGAGGCCCGCCGCCTTCGCCGGGGACTGCGGGTCGGACGCCTTGCAGGTGTCGCGCTTGGCGCTGGCCTGGATCACGCAGTCCGAGACGGACGCGACGGTGTTCGTCTGCTGCGTGATCCCGAAGCCCATCAGGACCGTGAAGAAGAGGCCGACCGCGAGGATCAGGTTCATGAACGGGCCCGCGAACATCACGATGACGCGCTTCCACGGCTTGCGCGTGTAGAAGAGCCGCGTCTCGTCGCCGGGCTGGAGTTCCTCGAAGGCCGCGGCCCGCGCGTCCTCCACCATCGAGCGGAAGGGCGAGGTGGAGCGGGCCTCGATCTTGCCGTCCTCACCGGGCGGGAACATGCCGATCATGCGGATGTAGCCGCCGAGCGGGATCGCCTTGATGCCGTACTCGGTGTCGCCCTTCTTCCGCGAGAAGAGGGTGGGGCCGAAGCCGACCATGTATTGCGGCACGCGGATGCCGAAGAGCTTCGCCGTCGACAGGTGGCCCAGCTCGTGCCACGCGATGGAGACGAGCAGGCCCACCACGAAGACGACTATGCCGAGGATCATCATCAAGGTCGTCATGCACGAGCCTCCGCGGCCGTCTTGTCCGTCAGCGTCAGTTCACGGGCCCGGGCGCGTGCCCAGGTCTCCGCTTCGAGGACGTCCGCGACGGTGAGCGAAGTTCCCGTTTCCGGTGTGCCGTGTTCCTCCACGACCTTCGTCACCGTGTCCATGATCCCGTTGAACGGCAGCGCGCCCTTCAGGAACGCGTCCACGCACTCCTCATTTGCGGCATTGAACACCGCCGGGGCCGTCCCCGCGAGCTCTCCCACGTGCCGGGCGAGCCCCACCGACGGAAACGCGTCGGTGTCGAGCGGGAAGAACTCCCAGGTGGAGGCCTTCGTCCAGTCGAAGGCGGGAGCCGCGTCGGGAATCCGTTCGGGCCAGCCGATGCCGACGGCGATCGGACCACGCATGTCGGGCGGGGTGGCCTGGGCGAGGGTGGAGCCGTCGGTGAACTCGACCATGGAGTGCACGTACGACTGCGGGTGGACGACGACTTCGATGCGGTCGAAGGGAATGTCGTAGAGCAGGTGCGCCTCGATGACCTCCAGGCCCTTGTTGACCAGGGTCGAGGAGTTGATGGTGATGACCGGGCCCATCGCCCAGGTGGGGTGCGCGAGGGCGTCCTCGACGGTGACCCGCTCCAGGTCGGCCCGGGTCCGGCCGCGGAACGGGCCGCCCGACGCCGTCACGACCAGCTTGCGCACATCGGCGCGGGTGCCCGCCGCGAGCGCCTGGAAGAGCGCCGCGTGCTCCGAGTCGACCGGGATGATCTGGCCGGGCTTCGCGATGTTCTTGACCAGCGGGCCGCCGACGATCAGCGACTCCTTGTTGGCCAGGGCGAGGGTGCGGCCCGCCGCCAGCGCGGCGAGCGTCGGGGCCAGGCCGATGGAACCCGTGATGCCGTTGAGCACGGTGTGGCAGTCGCCGCGGCCCGCGATCTCGGTGGCGGCGTCGGGCCCGGCCAGGATCTCCGGCAGCGGCTCGCCCGCGCCGTACTGGGCGGCCAGCGCCTCGCGCAGCGCCGGCACGGCGTCCTCGCGGGCCACGGCGACCGTGCGCACGCCCAGGCGGCGGGCCTGTTCGGCGAGGAGTTCGACCCTGCCGCCCGCGGCGCTCAGGGCGGTGACGCGGAAGCGGTCGGGGTTGCGCAGGACCAGGTCGATGGCCTGGGTGCCGATCGAGCCCGTCGAGCCCAGGACGGCGATGTCCCGCGGGGCGTCGGTGGGGGCCGGGTCGAAAACGAGGCGCGGGTCCGCGAGCGGGGACGGGCTGACGGAGCTGTCGGGGCTGTCGGTCATTGCCCCATTCTTGCGCGCGCGGGCCGTGTGGCCGACAGGGCGTCCCGGCAAGTCCGCGTGCGGCGGTCGCCGGGACGCCCGGGCCGGCATCAGCGGATGGGCCGGTGCACGTTCTCCCGCTTGCTGGAACCGGGGGACGCGTCCGCGATCCACGGTCCGTCGCCGCTCGGGTCGACGACGCCCTGCTCCAGCCAGGTGTAGGTACCGCCGAGGACGCCCTTGACGACCTTGCGGTCCGGCTCGTCCGTGTTGGTCCACAGCCGGTCGAAGAGTTCGTCGACGCGGATGCGGGCCTGGCGGCAGAAGACGTCGGCGAGCTGGTACGCCTCGCGGCCGTACTCCTCGGTGGTGCGCAGGAGTTCGGCGCGTACGCAGGCCGCGCTCATCGCGAACAGTTCGGCGCCGATGTCGACGATGCGGCCGAGGAAGCCCTGCTTGGTCTCCATGCGGCCCTGCCAGCGGGACATGGCGTAGAAGGTGGAGCGGGCCAGCTTGCGGGCCGAGCGCTCCACGTAGCGCAGATGGCCGGACAGGTCGCGGTGGCCCGCCGGGTGGAACTCGCTGTACGAGCGCGGGAGCTGGCCGGGGCCCGCGACCAGCTTGGGCAGCCAGCGGGCGTAGAAGCCGCCCGCCTTCGCGCCCGCCCGCGCCTTGTCGGACAGGGACTTCTCGGGGTCGATGAGGTCGCCGGCGACGGAGAGGTGGGCGTCGACCGCCTCGCGGGCGATCAGCAGATGCATGATCTCGGTGGAGCCCTCGAAGATCCGGTTGATGCGCAGGTCGCGCAGGATCTGCTCGGCGGGGACCGCGCGTTCGCCGCGGGCGGCGAGCGACTCGGCGGTCTCGAAGCCGCGTCCGCCGCGGATCTGCACCAGCTCGTCCGCCATCAGGCAGCCCATCTCGGAGCCGTAGAGCTTGGCGAGGGCGGCCTCGATGCGGATGTCGTTGCGGTCCTCGTCGGCCATCTGCGAGGAGAGGTCGACGACGGCCTCCAGCGCGAACGTGGTCGCCGCGATGAAGCTGATCTTCGCGCCGACCGCCTCGTGGAACGCGACCGGCTTGCCCCACTGCTCGCGCGCCGCCGACCACTCGCGGGCGATCTTCAGGCACCACTTGCCGGCGCCGACGCACATCGCGGGCAGCGAGAGCCGTCCGGTGTTGAGGGTGGTGAGCGCGATCTTCAGTCCGGCGCCCTCGGGACCGATCCGGTTCGCCGCCGGTACCCGGACCTGGTCGAAGCGCGTGACGCCGTTCTCCAGGCCGCGCAGGCCCATGAAGGCGTTGCGGTTCTCGACCGTGATGCCGTCGGACGCGGCCTCGACCACGAACGCGGTGATGCCGCCCCTGTGCCCCTCGGACTTCGGGACGCGCGCCATGACGACGAGCAGATCGGCGACGACGCCGTTCGTCGTCCACAGCTTCACGCCGTCGAGGACGTACGAGTCGCCGTCGGGGACGGCGGTGGTGGCCAGCCGGGCCGGGTCGGAGCCGACGTCCGGCTCGGTGAGCAGGAACGCGCTGATGTCGGTACGGGCGCAGCGCGGCAGGAACGTGTCCTTCTGCTCCTGCGTCCCGAACAGCTTCAGCGGCTGCGGTACGCCGATGGACTGGTGCGCGGAGAGCAGGGCGCCGATGGCCGGGGACGCCGAGCCGACGAGGGCGAGCGACTTGTTGTAGTACACCTGGGTGAGGCCGAGCCCGCCGTACTTCGTGTCGATCTTCATGCCGAGCGCGCCGAGCTCCTTGAGCCCGTTGACCGTCTCGTCGGGGATCTTGGCCTCGCGCTCGATGCGGGCCGCGTCGATCTCCGTCTCGCAGAAGTCGCGCAGCTTGGCCAGGAACTCCTCGCCGCGCTGCGCGTCCTCGTCGGCGGGCATCGGGTGGGGGTGGATGAGGTCGATCCGGAACCGGCCGAGGAACAGCTCCTTCGCGAAACTGGGCTTGCGCCAGTCCTGTTCGCGTGCGGCCTCGGCGACCTGCCGGGCCTCCCGTTCGGAGACCTTCGCCTGATGCTGGGGTGTTGCGGACATGAGGTTCACCTCGCCGCGTCGGGTCCACCGGCCCGGTCCCGTTACCGGCCGGTGCTACCCGATCGTATGTACCCGAAAACCGGCATGTCGACCAGCCCTCGGGCGCCGAATGGCTCGCCGCCGCCCTAGTCCGCGACGATGCCGCGCGCGGCGAGGCCGGCCCGCAGCTCGGGCCCGAGGAACTCCGAGCCGATGACGCGCCGCAGGTTCGGCAGCAGCGCGAGATCGTCGAGCACCTGGATGTCGAACAGGTCGTCCTCCCCGTCCCACACCGGCGCGCACTCCTGGTACACCCGCAGCCCGCCGTCCATCACCAACTCCTCGACGGTGGCGAGGAGTTCGTCACTGATCTCCAGCGCCTCGAAGTACTCCCGCGCCTCCGGCACGACCTTGAACGCCAGATCGTGGTCGTAGGCGTACGCCCATGGATCGTCCCCGAGCCCGCGCTCCTTCAGCAGATCGGATATCCCGAACACGGGCGTGAGCGTCCCGTCGTCGTACATGAGCCTCTCGACGACGACGAGCTTGAAGTTGAGGTCGGTGAAAGCAGCCATGGGGGGAATGTAGGGGGCGGCACTGACAACGGGGTGGGAGCGCGTACGACGACGGCGGTCCGGGCCCCCGCACAGTGGGCCCGGACCGCCGTCGCGGCCGGTGGATTCGGCTTACAGAGCGAGGCCGGTCAGGACCAGGACGCGCTCGTAGGTGTAGTCGTCCATCGCGTAGCGGACGCCCTCGCGGCCGACGCCGGACTGCTTGGCGCCGCCGTACGGCATCTGATCGGCGCGGTAGGAGGGGACGTCGCCGACGACGACGCCGCCGACCTCGAGCGCGCGGTGGGCGCGGAAGGCGGTCTGGAGGTCGTGCGTGAACACACCCGCCTGGAGGCCGTACTTGGAGTCGTTGACGGCGGCGAACGCCTCGGCCTCGCCGTCGACCTTCTTCACGGTGAGGACCGGTCCGAAGACCTCCTCGCAGGAGATCGTGACGTCGCCCGGTACGTCGGCCAGGACGGTCGGCGCGTAGGTGGCGCCGTCCCGCTTGCCGCCCGCGAGGAGGGTCGCGCCGGCGTCGACGGCCTCGGCCACCCACGTCTCGACGCGCTTGGCGGCGTCCTCGCTGACCAGCGGGCCCACGTCGGTGGCGTCGTCGGCCGGGTCGCCGGTGACCTGCGCCTCGACGGCGGCGACGATCTTCGGGAGCAGCCGGTCGTAGACGGCGGCGTCGGCGATGACGCGCTGCACCGAGATGCAGGACTGGCCGCCCTGGTAGTTCGAGAAGGTCGCGATGCGGGTCGCGGCCCAGTCGAGGTCCTTGTCGGAGGCGTAGTCGGCGAGGACGACCGCCGCGCCGTTGCCGCCGAGCTCCAGGGTGCAGTGCTTGCGCGGAACGCTGTCCATGATCGCGTAGCCGACCGGGCCCGAGCCGGTGAAGGAGATCACCGGGAGGCGCTCGTCCTGGACCAGGGCCGGCATCTTGTCGTTCGGGACGGTGAGGACCGACCAGGAACCGGCCGGGAGGTCCGTCTCCGCGAGCAGTTCGCCCAGGACCAGGGAGGAGATCGGGGTCGCGGGCGCCGGCTTCAGGATGATCGGGGCGCCGACCGCGATGGCCGGGGCGACCTTGTGGGCGCTCAGGTTCAGCGGGAAGTTGAACGGCGCGATGCCGAGGACGACGCCCTTCGGGATACGGCGGGTCAGGGCGAGGCGGCCCTGGCCGCCGGCGTCGGTGTCGAGGCGCTGGGCGTCACCGCTGTTCCAGCGGCGGGCCTCCTCGGCGGCGAACCGGAACACGGAGACCGCGCGGCCGACCTCGCCGCGGGCCCACTTGATCGGCTTGCCGTTCTCGGCGGAGATCAGCTGGGCGATCTCCTCGGTGCGCTCGGTGAGGCGGTCGGCCACGTGGTTCAGGGCCTTGGCGCGGACGTGCGCCGGGGTCGCCGCGAACTCGTCGACCACGGCGTGGGCCGCCGCGACGGCCTCTTCGATCTGGGCCTCGGTGGGCACGGCGACGGTGCCGACCAGGCGGCCGTCGTAGGAGTTGTGGACGTCGAAGGTCTCGTCCCCGGTGGCCTGGCGGCCGGCGAGCCAGAAGGCGTGGGTGGCGGTCATGTGTCTTCTACCGGCCTCTCCGTGTTCGTGGGCTTGTGCGGGTCCACGTTAGGTGGGGGGTGCGGTGCTTTTGATTGGCCGGGCTGGAGTGTTCGGGGCGCTTTGTTGGACGGTTCGTCGGGTGCGGGCCGGTGGCCGCCGCCTCCCCTGGACGAGCGGAGCCCGTCTCAAGGGCGCGGGGAACTGCGCGACCAGCCACGACGGTGGCGCGCGTGACGGACGACGGGTCAGGCCCCGGTCGCCTTCAAGGCCAGCCACAGCTCCATGCGGACGTCCGGGTCGTCCAGGGAGCGGCCCAGGATTTCCTCGACCCGGCGCATGCGGTAGCGCAGCGTATGGCGGTGCACCCCGAGATCGGCGGCAGCGGCGTCCCACTGGCCGTGCCGCGACAGCCAGGCCCGCAGCGAGGCGACCAGGTCACCCCGACCGGTCGCGTCATGATCGCGCAGCGCCCGCAGCAACCCGTCCGCGAACGCCCGCACCGCGTCGTCCCCGAGCAGCGGCAGCACCGACCCGGCGACGACGTCCTCGTGCTCGACCAGCACCCGCCCGCGCCGCCGCGCGACGGACAGCGCCTGCTCGGCCTGCTTGAACGCGGTGGCCGCCGCGATCGGCCCGGCCGGTGCCGAGAAGCCGATGACCAGTTCCTCGTCGGGCCCGCCCACGGAGCCGGCCGCCGCGGACCGGGTCACCTCCAGCGCCTCCGCGTAGTGCCCGCAGGCCTCGGCGGCCGCTCCCCCGTCGACCACGAGCAGCACCACGCGCTCCCCGTCCGGTACGACGAGCACGGCCTCGCCGGAGCGCGCGGCGGCGGACTCGACGATGTCGATGAGGACCGGGACGGGGTCGCCGGACGGACCGCCCGCCCCGGTGACCGCCTCGGCGAGCAGCAGCGCGGTACCGGCCGGCCGGCCCCCGCTCGGCGCGACCCCGGTCGGCGGCGGCGCCACGGCCTCCGCGAGCACCATGCGGAACGGGGCGTCGAGCAGCGCCCCGTACAGATCACCGGCGACGGCCCTGGCGTGGTCGGGCTCACCGGCGAGGAGCATGCGCAGCACGGCCGCGCCGATCCGCTGTTCGGCCGCGTACAGGGCCCGAGAGCGTTCCGTGGTGAGGGTCAGCAGGGCGATGGCGGAATGCAGCGCGTACCGCTCGGCGGTGCCGAGCGCGGCCGCCGTGCCGACGGCGAGCGCCGCGCGCGGCCTGCGCCCGGTGCCGATGGAGTGCAGTTCGACGCGGTCGGTGCCGTTGTCGGAGCCGCCCGCGACGACCGCGCTGGCCGGTGCCGGGCGTTCCCGGAGCCGTTCGACGTCGGAGGTGAGCCGGGCCGCCCGCCGCCCGGCCCACTCCGGGGCGGTGGCGACGACGGCGCCCGAGGCGTCGTACAGCGCGGCCCAGCCGTCGACCTGGGCGGCGAGCACGGAGAGCAGCCCCTCGGGGCCCTCGCCGAGCGCCTGCTTGGTCAGTTCGCGCTGGGCGGCGAAGCCGGAGGTGACGGCCCGGTACTGGTCGGCGGCGATGGCGGCCGACACGGCCTTGCTGATGGCGATGAAGGGCGTACGGGGTGGTACTTCGAGGAGTGGCAGGCCCTCGTCCTGCGCGGCCCGTACCAGCGCGTCGGGCACGGCGTCGTAGTTGACGCCGACCGCGAATCCGAGTCCGACGACGCCCGCGCCGACGAGCCGTTTCACGTAGCGCCGCATGGCCTCCGGGTCGTCGGCGTCCAGCTTGAGGGCGGTGATGAGCAGCAGCTCCCCGCCCTCCATGTAGGGCACCGGATCGGCCAGCTCGCTCACGTGTGCCCAGCGAACGGGGGTGTCCAGGTGCGCCTCGCCCGCGCGCACGGTGAGTTTGAGCGCCGAGTGGTGGACGAGCGAGGCGAGCGTGGGCGGCATGGGGGCCTTCAGGTGAGCTGTGGGGGGAGGGCAAGTGGACGGTCAGGCGGGCGGCCGTCCGGAGTTGTGAAGCTTTTGGACTCTCCGTATGAACGCCCGGTGCCGATTCTGCCTCACCGTACGTACTGCCGGGGCTCTGCCCCTCGTTCCCCGGGGCCGCAGGCCCGCCCGACGAGCCGCTTTCAGCCCCGCAGATCGACCAGGAGCGGCGGCGCGTGCTCACCGCGCACGGTGGTGAGGGAGAGCACGGCGTGGCCGGGCGGAACGGCGTGCGCGAGGTCGGAGGCGGACCAGCGTTCGCGCTCGACCTGGCGGACGGTGACCGCGTCGGTGGTGACGGCTTTGCCGGTGACCATTCTGCGCAGGCTGTGCAGGGCGCGGGTCAGCGGCTGGTTGGCGTAGACCGCGTGCTGCGCGACCTCCTCGCGCTCCACCCATTCAGTGCCCCATGCCTCGGCGAACCGTCGGCCGTCCCAAGTGGTGACTCCGGAGAACGCCATCCGGCAGCCGACCGCCGCGTACAGCGGGCCCTGCAACGGCTCGGGAACCTCGCCGACCGTCCGCAGGCCGAGCACGACCCCGGCTCTCGAGGAGCGAAGCCGCTGGATGGCGCGGAGGGTCTCGGCGGTCACCGTGCGCGCCGCGTCGTCCAGGACCAGGCAGGCGAAAGGGGCACGGTCGGACCGGCCACGCACTACGGCGGTGAACTGGGCCAGCAGCAACCGGGCCAGCAGCCGCGACGCCTCCTCGTGGCCCTGTTCCGGAAGGTCGATGCGGACCCGGAGTGGATGCCGGGTGACCGCCCGCACCGAGAAGGGGCGCCCTGCGCCGCTCGTGTCGAAGAATCCGGCGAACACCGGCCGGTCGAGGAGGGCAAGCCGGTCGGCGAGCAGCGGTCCGGGGTCGCTCGCCGTGCCGAGCTGCCGCTGTCGGGCGTCGAGTTCCCGGCACATCGCAGCGTCCGCGTCGGGCGAGAGGCGGGCCCGCAGATCCGCGAGGGCGCCGGTCTCGCCCTCCAAAAGTTCGCGCAGCACCGGCACGGACGGGAAGTGACCGTGCGCCGTGCGGTACGGGCCGAGGAGCCGGGCGAGGGCGGTCGCGGCACGCCGGGTGTCGACGGTCTCCAGGTCACCGACGAGGCCCTCCGCGAGGAATGTGGCGGCCTCGTCGGGGTCGACGGCGTCCGCATATAGGTCCAGGTCATAGGCGGAGTCGGGATCGCCTGGGCGAACCACGACGTCGAACGCGTCGTCCGGGCCGAGCGGGGTGCCCGCGGCGCAGACGGCGACGACGGCGGACCGGCCGGTGAGCGCCTGCAACGCGAGGGACTCCACGACCGGCCGGACTACCCCGGCGGTCTTGCCCGCACCGGACGGGCCGACGGCAAGCAGCGAGGTCCCGAGGATGCTGGGGTCGAGGGCGGCTCCGGCGCCTTGCAGGGGATACGGGTTGCGTTCGTCGCGTGCGTAGCGGCCGATCCGCACTTGGCCGACGAGCAGGTCGTGGGTGGCGGCGCGGGCGGGCAGATCGCGCTGCTTGGACGGGTGGGTCCAGGCAGCGGCGCCCTGACGGGCCACGGTGTCGGTGAACTCGGCCGGGCCATCGGGCCGGCCCGAGGCCTCTCGCCAGGCACGGGCGACGCGGACGCAGTCGACGTCGTTCATCCGGCCGCTGGCCACCTCCAGAGCGAGCACGTCGGCTGCCTTGTCCTGCCCGGCGGCGCGCAGCTCGGCCCAGTCCGTAGGCGCCCCCGGCGCGGCGGCGGGCTTCGGCGGGGGCCTGCGAAAGCGACGCACCGACGGGAGCTCCAGCCAACCGCCGATCCGCGCGAAGGGGTAGAGCACCGCGACGGTGATCAGGCCGTAGAGCAGATAGGCGAGGACGGGGACGCGGAACAGGGCGTCGCCGCCCGGGATCAGCGCGATCAGCGACATGACCGGCCCGGCGACGGGCAGCGGACGCCAGTCGAGGCCGAGTGCGTCGGGCCACACGAAGACCAGGGCGCCAACAGCGGCCACCGCGGCGACGACGGCACGACCGGGTTGCGGACGACTCGTCACGAAGAACCGGATACCTTCGGCCCACGCGCCAAAGCGGCCGATGAGGTAGACCAACGCGGCGAAGCCCACACCGTCGTACACCACTCTCGCATCCCGTGCGGCGGTCACGCCCGGCTTCGGCCAGGTGGTGTTCGCGTACCACCAGTCACCCGGGGTGAACACCGAGAGAGGCACCCACTGATAGGGGAGCCTCCCCTGGAGCCAGAGTTCCCAAAGGAAGATGCCCACCAGGAACGAGCCCGCCATCAGCGTCAGCAACTTGCGCCGCAGAGCTGCGTCGTCCCGTTGCGGCGGGCGTGGCGCGAACCCGTAACGCCACACACCCGGCTCGGTACGTGGCCGGCGTGCCGCGAGCCACTCGGCGACCGCAGGCCCGTTGGATCCGGGCGCGCGCCGGGGCATCGGCGGGACGGTGGGGCGCGGCGGCTGCGTGGGACGCGGCACCGCGGGGGATCGCTGCCCGTTCCTCGTGCCGTGCTTGCCCTCTGTGCCCTCGGTCTCCATGGCCGCTGCCCCCTGACCTGCCGGTCCGTACGTGTCCGTGCGTAGTCGAATCGGCCTTAATGTAATGCCCGCGCCTGGGGAGTTCACCGCTTACGCGCCCCGGCGGTCTGTACGGAGTGGCGTACCCAAGTGTCCAACTCGGACAACCCGGCCGCCCGAACCCACCCCGATGGAGCATGACCACCCCCTTCCTTCGCCCCTAACCTGCGAGGAAAGCCCCCGTACATCCCGGCGAAACCGGACCTGAGCCCGGTGACACGCCCTCTTCACCACAAGGAGCCCCGCATGAGCGACATCCCGCAGGAGCGCCGCGTCGTCACCGCCATCCCCGGCCCGAAGTCGCAGGAGCTGCAGCAGCGCCGCCTGGCCGCCGTCGCCGCGGGCGTGGGCTCCACGCTGCCGGTCTTCACCGCCCGGGTGGACCGCGGCATCATCGAGGACGTCGACGGCAACCGTCTGATCGACTTCGGTTCCGGCATCGCCGTGACCTCGGTCGGCGCCTCCGCCGAGGCCGTGGTCCGCCGCGCCTCCGCCCAGCTGCAGGACTTCACCCACACCTGCTTCATGGTCACGCCGTACGAGGGTTACGTGGAGGTCGCCGAGGCCCTCGCGGAGCTGACGCCGGGCGACCACGCCAAGAAGTCGGCGCTGTTCAACTCCGGCGCCGAGGCCGTCGAGAACGCCGTCAAGATCGCCCGTGCCTACACCAAGCGCCAGGCGGTCGTCGTCTTCGACCACGGCTACCACGGCCGTACGAACCTGACGATGGCGCTGACCAGCAAGAACATGCCGTACAAGCACGGCTTCGGCCCGTTCGCCCCCGAGGTCTACCGAGTACCGGTGGCCTACGGCTACCGCTGGCTGACCGGCGAGGAGAACGCGGGCGCCGAGGCCTCCGCCCAGGCGATCGACCAGATCACCAAGCAGATCGGCGCGGAGAACGTCGCCGCGATCATCATCGAGCCGGTGCTCGGCGAGGGCGGCTTCATCGAGCCGGCCAAGGGCTTCCTGCCCGCGATCCGCCAGTTCGCCGCCGACAACGGCATCGTCTTCGTCGCGGACGAGATCCAGTCCGGCTTCTGCCGTACCGGCCAGTGGTTCGCGTGCGAGGACGAGGGCATCGTCCCCGACCTGATCACGACCGCCAAGGGCATCGCGGGCGGCCTGCCGCTCGCCGCCGTGACCGGCAGGGCCGAGATCATGGACGCCGCGCACGCGGGCGGCCTCGGCGGCACCTACGGCGGCAACCCGGTGGCCTGCGCCGGTGCGCTCGGCGCCATCGAGACGATGAAGGAGCTCGACCTCAACGCGAAGGCGAAGGAGATCGAGTCCACGATGAAGGCCCGCCTGACGGCGATGCAGGAGAAGTTCTCCGTCATCGGCGACGTGCGCGGCCGCGGCGCGATGATCGCGATCGAGCTGGTCAAGGACCCGGCGACCAAGGAGCCGGACGCGGCGTCCACCGCGGCGATCGCCAAGGCCTGCCACGCCGAGGGCCTGCTCGTCCTCACCTGCGGCACCTACGGCAACGTGTTGCGCTTCCTGCCGCCGCTGGTCATCGGCCAGGATCTGCTCAACGAGGGCCTCGACATCATCGAGAACGCTCTTGCCGCGCTCTGAGCGGAGCGGCGGTCGGAGCATGTGAAGAAGGTGTGGGGGCCCCATGGCAGCTTGTCGAACCGGCTGTTGTGGCCCCCATTCCCTGACGTACGGTTTCCGCAGATGAGAGAAACACCCCGCCCGCAGGGAACTGCGGGCGAATCCGGGTCGGAGCCTCCCCAGCCCCGCCCTGGTCGTGCCCTCGCGCACACACCCGGAGCCTCCGGCTCCGGAACTCCTCACCGATCGGACGGTCGCCCGCCCCAAACCCCCCGGGGCGTGCGGCACGCCGATCAGATCGGGCGTCTCGGAGCTACCCCCCCTGCTCCGGGGCGCCCGGCCACTTTTCTGGCCGCCTTCGCGGCAGTCCTCTTCGCGGTCCTCACCTGGCAGGTGGCGACGACCGGCCCGCTCCTCTCCCCCGACGAACACCTCGGCACGACGATCCGCACCAGCGCCATCCCGTCCGGCCCGGCGGAGTTCTTCGCCGACCTCGGCAATCTCCAGGTCGCCCTCCCGGTCCTGGCCGCCGTCCTCGCGTACACCACCTGGCGCACCCACGACTGGCGCCCGGCGGCGATCTCCCTCCTGACCATGGCCCTGGTCCCGGCCCTGGTGACTCCCCTCCAACACCTGCTGGCCCGCCCCGGCCCACCGCCGATGGCCCCGGCGACGGGCTTCTACCCGTCGGGCCACGCGGCGACGGCGGCGGTGGCGTACGGCTTGTGCGCGCTGCTGCTCCGCAGGCGCGAACTGGTCTACGGGTGCGCGGTGTTGAACCTGGGCGTCGGCATCGGACTCGTCCGGCAGGGATATCACTGGCCGGTCGATGTGATCGGCAGCTGGTGTCTGGCCGTTCTGCTGATCACCGGGCTCGCCCGGCTCCTGGCGCGATACGGTCGACAGCCGGACGGGGACGGTTGACGGAGGCGGGGAGCACATGACGGGCGGGCAGGAGCGGTCAGGCTTGACCGAGGAGCGTACGGTCGTGGCCTTCGAGGGCCGGGAGTACGCCCTCACCCCGTCGCCGGGCGAGGTGATCCTGCCGCTGCACGGGCAGTTGATCCACCACGATCCGCGGTGCCGCCATCTGACCGACGCGCACACCCTGCCCCGGGCCGCCGACCCGGAGCGGCTGATCTGGCGGCGCCTGATCGATTCGGCGCCGACCGAGGACAGCGTGGGACGCGCCGCGTTCGCCCGGGAGAAGGGGCTGCTCAACGGCCAGGGGCGCCCGGTCACCGGAGTATGCGGCTGCGTCCTCGAATCGGTCACCGCCGCACAGGCCGAGGGGCTGCGTCCGTGGCCGCTCGCCGACGCGCTCGCCGCGTTCGACCGCGACGCCCACGAGAAGGTCCTGACGGAGGCGGAGGCAGAGGCGGCCGGGATCCGGGAGGCGTTCCCGCTCGCCGAGTGGCCCGCTCTTCCTCTGGCGCGCTACGCGCTCGGACAGGGCGACAGCGCCACCACCAAGCCGTACTGCTACCTCGTCGAGTTCGGCAGCAACGCGCTCGGCAGCATCGCGGGCGGCTCGGCGATGAAGCACCTCGTCTTCCGCCGCAAGGACGGCAGTTGGTGGCACGACCCGCGCTATCCCGACGTCGAGACGGCCTGGCAGGCGGTGCGGTCCGGGATCGTCGAGGCCGTGGCGGCGGCCCGCGACGGACGCCTGTCGGACATCGACTCGATCGACGCGGTCCGCTCGGGACCCTCCCTGATCGCCAAGACCCTCTCGGTGTACGCGCCCGAGTCCACGCTTCCGGTCTACACGGGCGACCTCGTACGCCACTTCCTGCACCGGCTGACCGGACAGCCCGCGCCGCGTCTCGAACGGTTCGCGCTGCAGGCGAGGCTCAAGCAGGTGATCGACGCCGACGAGCGGTTCGCGGGCTGGCCGCCGCGGCTCGTGGTGCGGTTCCTGTACTGGTGGGCGGATCCGAACCGGACCCGGCAGATCGTCAAGATCGCCGCGGGCCGGGATGGTGAGGTGTGGGAGCAGTGCCGCGCGGGCGGGTACATCGCGGTGGGCTGGGACGCGGTCGGTGACCTGCGCGAGTTCGCCGACAGGGACGAGTACACGGCTGCGTTCCGCGAGGCGTTCGGCTCCGAGTACAACAACTTCCAGTCGAAGGTCTCCGCAAAGGCGAACGAGCTCTGGAAGCTGCTGAGCCTGCGCCCCGGTGATCTCGTGGTCGCCAACACGGGGGCCAGTCAGGTCCTTGCCGTGGGCCGGGTCACCGACGAGGGCTACACCTGGCGCCCCGACCGCGCCGACCACCGGCACACGGTCTCCGTGGAGTGGGACGACAGTTGTGCGGGCCGGCTGGCCCAGCCCGAGGGCGCCTGGGCGACGGTGACGGTGAAGGACGTGCCGGCCGCGACCTGGAGGCGGATCAAGGACTTGCGGCGGGCGGAGACACCGGCAGCGGCCGTGCGGCAGGACGAGGTTCCCGCCCCGCCGCTGGACCCGCTGCTGCAACGCATCACCGAGGGCCTCGACCGGCGCGGCCAGGTCGTGCTGTTCGGTCCGCCGGGCACCGGAAAGACGTACACAGCACTGAACTACGCGGTGCGCGGACTCGGCGAGGTCAGCGGACTGCCCGGCCTCGACCCGTACGCGGAGCCCGGCTCCCCCGGCTACGAGGCCGCGCTCGGCACGCTATTGGAAGCGGGCCTGCTGACCGTGGTCACCTTCCATCCCAGCTACGGCTACGAGGACTTCATCGAGGGGTTCCGGCCGGTGCCGGGCGCCGGGGGCACCGGGCTCGCACTCGACCTGGTCGACGGAGTCTTCAAGCGTGTCTGCACGACCGCGGCCGCGGACCCCGCACGCCCGTACCTGATGGTCGTCGACGAGCTCAACCGGGGCGATCTCCCCAAGATCCTGGGTGAGTTGATCACCCTGATCGAGCGGGACAAGCGCGGCCGCACGGTCACGCTGCCCCTGAGCGGCAAGCCGTTCGCCGTTCCGCCGAACGTGCGGCTCATCGGCACGATGAACACCGCCGACCGCTCCATCCGGATGCTCGACGCGGCCGTCCGCCGCCGCTTCGCGTTCCTCGAACTCCTCCCCGACTCCACTCCGCTGGAGGGCTGTTACGTCGATCAGCTGCACCTCGCCGAGATGCTGGACGCCCTCAACGAGCGCATCCGCACCCGCCTCGACCGCGAGAAGCAGATCGGCCACGCCTACTTCCTGCCGGGCGGCGCTCCGGTGGACTCGGCGGCCGAACTCGCCGCGATCGTGCGGGGCGAGGTGCTGCCGCTGCTCCAGGAGTACGCGTACGACGACTACACGCTCCTCGCGTCCTTCCTCGGCGAAGAGCTGGTGGACCGCGACAGCCACACGCTGCGCGAGGTGGAGGACGAGACGCTGATCGCCGCCCTGTACAAGGAGTTCCAGGTCAAGGACCAGGCGGAGTAGGCCGGTGCGCGTCCTTGTCCTGCGCGAGTACGGGAGCGCGGAGTTCGACGGGGTCCGGCTCAGCGCCGCGGACCGGCGGGCCGTCGCCGACGAGCGGTTCGCGCGCCGCCTGCGGGTGCGCGAACTGGCGGGCGGCCGGATCGAGGTGAGCGCGGGACAGTACGTCGGCGTCGTCTCCCTGGACGGCTGCGAGATCCGGGTCGAGCCCAAGTACCTGGGCACCGGCCTGGACGTGCTGCGAATGCTGCACATCGCGGTCGGCGCAGCCCCCGACGCCCTGGCCGCGCGGCGGACCTTCACCCACGGGGCACCGCATCTGCGGGATCTGGTGGCCCTGATGGTCACCGCGCATGCCGAGCGGCTGCTCGCGCGAGGCGTGCGCCGTGACTACGTGCGCCGCGAGGCGCCGCTGCCCGCCGTCCGCGGGCGGCTCCTGCCGGACCGTCAGCTGCTGCACCACTACGGGCGGCTGGACCGACTGGCCTGTCGCTACGACGACTTCGACACCGACATCGTGGACAACCGGGTGTGCGCGGCCGCGACCGATCTCGCGGCCCGCACCACCTCGTCGCTCGCCGTCCGGGCGCGCGCCCGCCGGGTGGCGGCCCGCTTCGCCCAGTACGCGCCGACCCGCCCGGCCGACGTGCGCGAGGACCTGGGACGGCTGAACCATCACCGGCACAACGAGCACTACCGCACCGCCCACTTCTGGTCGGCGCTGCTGCTGACCGGCGGCGGCCTCGACGACCTCTTCGGCTCCGGGCCGCTGGCCGCACGGGCCTTTCTGATCGACATGAACGAGCTGTTCGAGCTGTTCACGACCCGTTTGCTGGCCGAGGCCGCGGAGGGCACGGGTCTCGCGGTCGAGGGCCAGTCCCGGCACACCCACGTCCTGTGGAACGAGCAGTCCGCCCGCCCCTACAGCGAGGTACGCCCCGACATCCTGATCCGCGGCGGCCCGGACGCACTCCCCTTCGTGCGCCCGGTGGACGTCAAGTACAAGCTGTACGACACCCGGAAGGTCTCGACCTCCGACCTGTACCAGGCGTTCCTGTACGCGCACGCCCTGGCCCGCGACCCCGGCGACGCCCCGCCCGCCTGCGTGCTGCTGCACCCGGGCGGGGCGTCGGGGAACCGCGCGGCCGTGGCCGTACGGCGCTGGGACGGGACCGTGTCGGCGCGCGTGCGCCCGGTGCCGCTGGACCTGCCAGCGGCCCTGGGCGCACTGGAGTCACCGCGGCGGGCGGAGTTCCTGTCGGAGCTGCTCGCCGAGGTGACCCGGCGCGACTAGCTGCCGAAGTACGCGTCGAAGTTCTTCTGGAACTCCCAGTTGTTGAACCGGTCCCAGTTCACCGACCACGTCATCAGACCGCGCAGCGTCGGCCACGTGCCGTGGGTCGTGTACGAGCCGCAGTCGGTCTTCTTGGTGAGGCAGTTCAGGGCCTTGTTCTGCTCGGCCGGGGAGACGTAGCCGTTGCCCGCGTTGGTGGAGGCCGGCATGCCGATGGCGACCTGGTCGGGGCGGAGCGGCGGGAAGACGTTGTTGGCGTCGCCCGCGACCGGGAAGCCCGTCAGGAGCATGTCGGTCATGGCGATGTGGAAGTCGGCGCCGCCCATGGAGTGGTACTGGTTGTCGAGGCCCATGATCGGGCCCGAGTTGTAGTCCTGGACGTGCAGCAGGCTCAGGTCGTCGCGCATGGCGTAGATGACCGGGAGGTAGGCGCCGCAGCGCGGGTCCTGGCCGCCCCACTTGCCGCTGCCGTAGAACTGGTAGCCGTTCTGGACGAAGAAGGTCTCCGGGGCCATGGTGAGGACGAACTTGTCGCCGTACTTGGCCTTCAGGGTCTTCAGCGCCGAGATCAGGTTGACGACGACGGGCGTGGTCGGGTTCTTGAAGTCCGTGTCGCCCGTGTTCAGGGACAGCGAGTGGCCCTCGAAGTCGATGTCCAGGCCGTCGAGGCCCCAGGTGTCGATGATCTTCGAGACCGACGAGACGAAGGTGTCGCGGGCCGCCGTGGTGGTGAGCTGGACCTGGCCGTTCTGGCCGCCGATCGAGATCAGCACCTTCTTGCCGGCCGCCTGCTTGGCCTTGATGGCCGCCTTGAAGTCGGCGTCCGACTCGACGTTCGGGCACTCGGTGACCGGGCAGCGGTTGAAGCGGATGTCTCCGGAGGTCACCGAGGTCGGCTCGCCGAAGGAGAGGTCGATGACGTCCCAGCTGTCGGGGACGTCGGCGAGGCGGGTGTAGCCGGCGCCGTTGGCGAAGCTCGCGTGGAGGTAGCCGACGAGGGCGTGGGCGGGGAGGTCGCCGGAGCCCTGGTTGCCGCCGCCCGAGCTCTGCGCCGTGGTCGCCGTGACGGCGGTCGACTTCGAGGACTCGCCCGCGTCGTTGAGCGCGGTGACCTGGAGGCTGTAGGCCGTGGCGGGCGTCAGGCCGGTGAGGGTCGTCGACGTGCCGGTCACGGTGCGGGACTTGGCGCCGTTGACGTAGACGGCGTAGCTCGTCGCGCCGGAGACGGCGGGCCAGGACAGGGCGACCGAGGTGGCCGTCACGGTGCCCGTCTTGACGCCGGTGGGAGCGGCCGGGAGGACGGGGGCCTCGCCGCCGGGGCCGATCAGGCTGATGTCGTCGGCGGTGTAGGCGGGGGTGCCGTACCAGCCGTGCGTGAAGAGCGTGACCTTGGTGGTGGACGGGCCGGTCGTGAAGGTCGTCGACAGCTTCTGCCAGTCGGCGGCCGACTGGGTCCACGTCGAGACGTCCGTGGTGCCGGTGCCGGTCGCGCCCAGGTAGACGTAGCTGCCGCGGACGTACCCGGAGAGCGAGTACGTGGAGCCCGGCTTCACCGTCACGGTCTGCGTGCACTGCGCGTTGTCGCCCGCGGTCGGCGTCCCCTGGAGGGCCGACGTGCCGCTGTGCGTGGGCGAGCTGACGGTCTTTCCGGTGCCGGCCGAGCACGTCCAGCCGTCGAGGCCGGACTCGAAGCCGCCGTTGCGGGCGAGTTCGGTGTCGGCGGCGTGGGCGGGCGCGGTCAGCGCGGTGAGGCCGGCGGCGGCGAGCGCCGCCGCCGTCACGGCGGTCAGGAATCTGCGGGGTGGTCCGGTACGGGCCATGACTGCCTCCGGGCGTGGCGGGGGAAGGGGCACGGTGGAGCGGAGTGCGCCCAACTTGGTCCAGACCAATTGAGTTGTCAAGGGTTCGCGAACCCCGAGATCAACTTGAGTCCCGCCGAACCCCTCGCCTACTCCCCCGATTCCCGCGCCAGTTGGGCCGCCGCCTCGTGCATCGCGAGTTCGAGGAGCGCCGGATCGGTGAGTGTGCCCTGGCCGTCCGGCGGCACCAGCCAGCGCACGCCGCCGGTGGCGCGGCCCGGGTAGGGGACCACGATCCAGGTGCCGTGACCCGCGCCCCGCACCCCCGTCCCGAGCCAGCGCGCGACCGTGCCCGCGGGGACGAAGAAGCCCATCCGGGCCTCGCCGAAGTCCGCGAGGACCGGGCCGGGGCGGTCGATGACGCGGGTCAGGACGTCGAGCGTCGGATAGCCCAGCTCCCCGGGCAGGATCAGCACGTCCCACTCCTTGCCGGCGGGCAGCAGCGCCACCCCGAGCGGATTGCGCTCCCACTCCCAGCGGCACGCGTCCGGATCCGGCGCCACCGACACCAGCCACTCGACCGCCGACTTAGCCACGCCTGAGCCGGTCATGGCGGGACCTCCCTCTCGCTTCGACTTCGATGGTCACGAGCGAGAGCGGCCGGCGCCCCGCGCATTACGCGGGTTCGGCATCTTTCCTGGAGTGAACCGGATCACACGTCTCATCAGGGCGTACGCCGGTTCACTACGCTTCCGGCATGGAAGCCGCCAGAGAGGCACGGGAGCAGGTGCAGGCCGCGATCGACGGCGAACTGAGGCTGCTCGACCCGGAGGTGCGCGCCTCCGACGCGCTCGTGACCGCGCTCCTCGACCCGGAGTTCGTCGAGTTCGGGGCGTCCGGGCGGCGCTGGGGCCGGGAGACCGTCCTGGAGGCGACGGGCTCCGGAGGCATCACCGCCGAGGATCCCGTGGTCGTCACGGAGATGGCGGGCACGCTGCTCGCCCCCGGTGTCGTGCACCTGACGTACCACTCGGCGGACCACGGGCGCCGGGTGCAGCGCAGCTCCGTATGGCGCCGCCACCCGGAGGCCGGGTGGCGGCTGTACTTCCATCAGGGGACGCCCACCGAGGAGTGAGCGCCCCGGGCTCAGCTGTCGAAGCCGAGCCCCACCGCGTCCATCGCCTTCAGCCACACGTTGCGGCGGCCGCCGTTGTCGTCGGCGCGGGCCAGGGACCACTTGGTGAGCGCGATGCCGGTGTACGCGAACGGCTCGGGCGGGAACGGCAGCGGCTTGGAGCGGACCATCTCCAGCTCGGTGCGCTCCGTGCGCTCCCCCGACAGCAGGTCGAGCATCACGTCCGCGCCGAAGCGCGTCGCGCCGACGCCGAGCCCGGTGTACCCGGCCGCGTAGGCCACCTTGCCCGCGTGCGCGGTGCCGAAGAACGCCGAGAAGCGCGAGCAGGTGTCGATCGCGCCGCCCCACGCGTGCGTGAAGCGCAGGCCCTCCAGCTGCGGGAAGCAGGTGAAGAAGTGGCCGGCCAGCTTCGCGTACGTCTCCGGGCGGTGGTCGTGCTCGGCGCGGACCCGGCCCCCGTACGGGTAGATGGCGTCGTAGCCGCCCCACAGGATCCGGTTGTCGGCGGAGAGGCGGAAGTAGTGGAACTGGTTGGCCGAGTCGCCGAGTCCCTGGCGGTTCTTCCAGCCGATCTCCGCCAGCTGGGCGTCCGTCAGCGGCTCGGTCATCAGCGCGTAGTCGTAGACCGGGACGGTGTACGGGCGCACGCGCTTGACCAGCGACGGGAAGACGTTCGTACCGAGCGCCGCGTGCTGTGCGAAGACCCGGCCGTACGGGGTGCGGACGGCGACGCCCGAGCCGTTCGACGCGAGCTGCGTGGCCGGGGTGTTCTCGTAGACGCGCACGCCGAGGTCGAGGCAGGCCTGCTTGAGGCCCCAGGCCAGCTTCGCCGGGTGGAGCATGGCGACGCCGTCGCGGTCGTACAGGGCGCCCTGGAAGGTCGGCGAGTTCACCTGCTCGCGGGTCTGCTCGGCGTCGAGGAGTTCCAGGCCGTCGACGAGACCGGCCTCGCCCAGCTCCTCGTGGAACGCGCGGAGTTCGGCGGCCTGGTGCGGCTGGGTGGCCACGTCCAGTTCGCCGGTGCGCTCGAAGTCGCAGTCGATGGAGTAGCGGGCGACGGCCGCCTCGATGGCGTCGAGGTTGGCGGCGCCCAGCTCCTCCAGCTTCTTGATCTCCTTGGGCCAGCGGGTCAGCCCGTTGGCCGTGCCGTGCGTGAGGGAGGCGGCGCAGAAGCCGCCGTTGCGCCCGGAGGCGGCCCAGCCGATCTCGCGGCCCTCGACGAGGACCACGTCCCGGCCGGGGTCGCGCTCCTTGGCGAGCAGCGCCGTCCACAGCCCGCTGTAGCCGCCGCCCACGACCAGCAGGTCGCAGTGCTCGTCGCCGGTGAGGGCGGGGCGGGCCTCGGGGCGGCCCGGGTCGTCGAGCCAGTACGCGACCGGCTTGGCGTCGGCCAGTGATTGGGTCCAGCGATTCATGGCACCAGCGGCCATGATTCCAACTCCCTCAGAAATTACGGAGACCCTGTGGTTCAGGAACTCTTGTTCTTTCGCCTGCCGACCATCATTCCGGCAAGCACACACAGTACGGCGATCAGGAACATGGCCGTACCGATGACATTGATCTGAACGGGCGTACCGCGCTGCGCCGATCCCCATACGAACATGGGGAAGGTGACGGTCGAGCCCGCGTTGAAATTCGTGATGATGAAATCGTCGAAGGAGAGCGCGAAGGCGAGCAGGGCGCCCGCCGCGATCCCGGGTGCGGCGATGGGCAGCGTCACGCGCAGGAACGTCTGCACGGGACCGGCGTAGAGGTCCTGCGCGGCCTGTTCGAGGCGCGGGTCCATCGACATCACACGGGCCTTGACGGCCGTCACCACGAAGCTGAGGCAGAACATGATGTGGGCGATGAGGATCGTCCAGAAGCCCAGCTGAGCGCCCATGTTGAGGAAGAGCGTGAGCAGCGAGGCGGCCATCACGACCTCGGGCATCGCCATCGGCAGGAAGATCAGCGAGTTCACCGCGCCGCGCGCCCGGAAGCGGTAGCGGACCAGGGCGAAGGCGATCATCGTGCCGAGCGCGGTCGCGCCGAGCGTGGCCCAGAAGGCGATCTGGAGGCTCAGCGAGAGCGAGCCGCACATGTCGGCGACGCCGCAGGGATTCTTCCAGGCGTCGACCGAGAATTCCTGCCACTCGTAATTGAAGCGGCCCTTCGGCTTGTTGAAGGAGAAGACCGTGACGACGAGGTTCGGCAGGAGGAGATAGGCGAGCGTGACAAGGCCCGCGAGCACCACGAGATTACGGCGTATCCAGCGTACGAAGGGCATCAGACCAGGTCCTCCGTTCCGGAACGGCGAATGTAGAAGGTGACCATGAAGAGAATGGCCGCCATGAGGATGAAGGAGAGCGCCGCCGCCGTCGGATAGTCGAGGATGCGCAGGAACTGGGTCTGGATGACGTTGCCGACCATGCGGGTGTCGGTGGAGCCGAGCAGGTCCGCGTTGACGTAGTCACCGGTCGCCGGGATGAAGGTGAGCAGCGTGCCGGAGACGACGCCCGGCATCGACAGCGGGAAGGTCACCTTGCGGAACGTGGTGATCGGCGAGGCGTACAGGTCGCCCGCCGCCTCGTGCAGCCGGCCGTCGATCCGCTCCAGCGAGGTGTAGAGCGGCAGGACCATGAACGGCAGGAAGTTGTAGGTGAGTCCGCAGACCACCGCGAGCGGGGTCGCGAGGACCCGGTCGCCGTCGGTCATGCCGAGCCAGCTGGTGACGTCGAGCAGGTGCAGCGAGTTGAGGGTGCTCACGACGACGCCGTTGTCCGCGAGGATCGTCTTCCAGGCGAGCGTGCGGATCAGGAAGCTGGTGAAGAACGGCGCGATCACCAGCACCATGATCACGTTGCGCCAGCGGCCCGCGCGGAAGGCGATCAGGTAGGCCAGCGGGTAGCCGAGCAGCAGGCAGAGGATGGTGGCGAGGCCCGCGTACAGCACGGACCGCAGGAACTGCGGCCAGTACTCGGACAGCGCGTCCCAGTACGTGGCGAAGTGCCAGGTGACGGTGTAGCCGTCCTCCAGGGACCCCTGCTGTACGGAGGTGGAGGCCTGGTAGATCATCGGCAGCGCGAAGAAGACGATCAGCCAGAGCATGCCGGGCAGCAGCAGCCAGTACGGGACGAGACGGCCGCGCCGCTTCTGCTTGCGGGGAGCCGGCGCCTCGGACGGCGTCTCGGGCGCCTCGGTGAGAGTCGTGCTCATGCGTTCGCGTCCTCCGAGACCTTCTCCACGCCCGCCGCCGCGTCCTGGTCGGCGTCGAGGCCGAACGTGTGCGCGGGGTTCCAGTGCAGGACGACCTCGGCGCCGGGTGCGAGCCGGGCGTCCCGCTCGATGTTCTGGGCGTAGACCTCGAACGCGTCGCAGAGCGGGCTGTCGACGACGTACTGCGTGGAGACGCCGATGAACGACGAGTCCGCGATCCGGCCGGTGATGCGGTTGCGGCCGTCGGGGATCTCGGAGGCGTCGTCGGCGTGGGTGAGGGAGATCTTCTCGGGGCGTACCCCGAGCAGGACCTTCTCGCCGGTGGCGGTGGACGCGGCGGAACATCGGGCGCTGGGCAGCACGAGCTTGCCTTCGCCGGCCCGCAGGGTGAGGTCGTCGCCGGCCCGGCCCGCGATCTCGGCCTCGATGAAGTTCGAGGTGCCGAGGAAGTTGGCGACGAACGTGGAGCCCGGGTTCTCGTACAGGTCGGTGGGGGCGCCGAGCTGTTCGACGCGGCCCTGGTTCATCACGGCGACGGTGTCGGCCATGGTCATGGCCTCCTCCTGGTCGTGCGTGACGTGGATGAAGGTGATGCCGACCTCGGTCTGGATGCGCTTGAGCTCCAGCTGCATCTGGCGGCGCAGCTTGAGGTCGAGGGCGCCGAGCGGCTCGTCGAGCAGCAGCACCTTGGGGTGGTTGATGAGGGCGCGGGCGACGGCGACGCGCTGCTGCTGGCCGCCGGAGAGCTGGTGCGGCTTCTTGCGCTTGTGCTCGCCGAGCTGCACCAGGTCGAGCATGTCCTCGACCTGCTTCTTCACCGACTTGATGCCGCGCCGGCGCAGGCCGAAGGCGACGTTCTCGAAGATGTCGAGGTGCGGGAAGAGCGCGTACGACTGGAAGACGGTGTTCACGGGCCGCTTGTAGGGCGGCAGGCCGGTGACGTCCTGGTCGCCGAGCATCACGGTGCCGGTGGTCGGCTCCTCCAGGCCGGCGATCATGCGCAGCGTGGTGGTCTTGCCGCAGCCGGAGGCGCCGAGGAGCGCGAAGAAGGAGCCCTGCGGGACGGTGAGGTCGAGTGGCCGGACGGCCGTGAAGCCGTTGTCGTACGTCTTGCTGATGCCGGTGAGACGTACGTCGCCGCCGTGGTCGCTCTGAGGATGCGTCGTCATGGTGAGTCCAAGGAGTCCGGAGGAAGGGGGTGGGCAGCGGGCACCGGTTCAGCCGCCGGTGAGCTGGGCGAACTTCTGCTCGTACGACGTCTCTTCCTTGGCGCTGAGCGACCGGAAGCCGTGCGCCTTGGCCGACATGGCCTTGTCGGGGACGATCAGCGGGTCGGCGGCCGCGTCCTTGTCCAGCTTGGCCAGCTCCGCCTTGACGACGGTGCTCTCCAGCGGGGTGACGTAGTTGATCGCGTTGGCGAGTTCGGCGCCGACCGCGGGCTCGTAGAAGTAGTCCATGAGCTTCTCGGCGTTCGTCTTGTGACGCGCCTTGTTGGGGATCAGCATGTTGTCGGTCGACGTGATGTAGCCGGCGTCGGGTATCGCGAACCGCACGTCGGGGTTGTCGGCCTGGAGCTGGACGACGTCTCCGGCCCAGGCGAGACAGGCCGCGAGGTCGCCCTGGTTGAGGTCGGCGATGTAGTCGTTGCCGGTGAAGCGGCGGACCTGCTTGTTGTCGACGGCCTTCTGGAGGCGGGCGATCGCCGCGTCGAAGTCGTCCGTCTTGAAGGCGCGCGGGTCCTTGTCCATGTCCAGGAGCGTCATGCCGAGGGTGTCGCGCATCTCGGAGAGCAGCCCGACCTTGCCCTTGAGCTTGGGGTCGTCGAGGAGCTGCGAGACGGAGGTGATCTCCTTGCCGCCGGTGGCCTTCACGTTGTACGCGATGACGGTGGCGATGCCCTGCCAGGGGTAGGAGTAGGCGCGCCCGGGGTCCCAGTCGGGGTCGCGGAACTGGCCCGCCAGGTTGGTGAAGGCGTGCGGCAGGTTCGCCGCGTCGAGCTTCTGCACCCAGCCGTAGCGGATCAGGCGGGCGGCGAGCCAGTCGGTGAGGACGATGATGTCGCGTCCGGTGTCCTGGCCCGCCGCGAGCTGCGGCTTGATCTTCCCGAAGAACTCGACGTTGTCGTTGATGTCCTCGGTGTACTTGACCTTGATGCCGGTGCGCTTGGCGAACGCGTCCAGGCTGGGGTGGTGCTTCTTGTCGTCACTGAGGTCGATGTACTCGGTCCAGTTGGAGAAGTTGACCGTCTTCTCCTTGGCCGAGTGGTCCTCGGACGAGACGCCGCCCGAGGACTTGCCGGCTGCGGGGATGCCGCAGGCGCTGAGCGCGCCGAGCCCGCCGACGGCGAACGCGCCGCCCGCCGAGGCACGCAGCAGGGAGCGACGCGACATCGCGGCCCTGCCGTGGTGGAAACTGCGCCTCATCGCGGCCAGTTGGGCCGGGGACGGGCGGTCGGGCTCGTACTGCTCCATGCGCGTGATTGCCCTTTCGGGAGTCCCTTGCGGGAAGGTGGAGTCGGCCGTGAGTCAGGCGGCCAGGTGGCTATCGGTCCCCGAAGACGGTGCGGTGCCAGTCCTTGCGGACCACCGCGGTGTTGTCGAACATGACGTGCTTGACCTGCGTGTACTCCTCGAAGGAGTAGGCGGACATGTCCTTGCCGAAGCCGGATGCCTTGTAGCCGCCGTGGGGCATCTCGCTGAGGATCGGGATGTGGTCGTTGACCCAGACGCAGCCGGCCTTGATCTCGCGGGTGGCGCGGTTGGCCCGGAAGACGTTGGTCGACCAGGCGGAGGCGGCGAGCCCGTACGGGGTGTCGTTGGCCAGCGCGATGCCCTCGTCGTCGCTGTCGAAGGGCAGCACGACCAGGACCGGGCCGAAGATCTCCGACTGGACGATCTCGCTGTCCTGCGGGGCGTCGGCGATCAGGGTCGGCTTGTAGTAGGCGCCGGGGTGGTCCGGTGCCTCGCCGCCGGTCACCACGCGCGCGTAGGCGCGTGCCCGCTCGACGAACCCGGCGACGCGGTCGCGGTGGGTGTGCGAGATGAGCGGCCCGAGGTCGGTGTCCTCGGCGAAGGGGTCGCCGAGCCGGACGGTCTCCATGAGGGCGGCGGTCTTCTCGACGAACGCGTCGTAGAGCGGGCGCTGCACGTACGCGCGCGTGGCGGCGGTGCAGTCCTGCCCGGTGTTGATGAGCGCTCCGGCGACGGCGCCGTGGGCGGCCGCGTCGAGGTCGGCGTCGTCGAAGACGAGGAACGGGGCCTTGCCGCCCAGCTCCAGGTGGAGCCGCTTGACGGTCGCGGTGGCGATCTCGGCGACGCGCTTGCCGACGCCGGTCGAGCCGGTGAAGGAGGTCATGGCGACGTCGGGGTGGCCGACCAGGTGCTCGCCCGCGTCCCGGCCCGCGCCGGTGACGACGTTGACGACACCCTCCGGCAGCCCGGCGGCGACGGCGGCCTCGGCGAACAGCAGCGAGGTGAAGGGCGTCAGCTCGGCGGGCTTCAGCACGATGGTGTTGCCCGCGGCGATGGCGGGGAGGACCTTCCACGCGGCCATCTGGAGCGGGTAGTTCCAGGGCGCGATGGAGCCGACGACACCGATCGGCTCACGCCGTACGTACGAGGTGTGGTCGCCGCTGTACTCGCCCGCGGACTGCCCCTGGAGGTGGCGGGCGGCGCCCGCGAAGAAGGCGGTGTTGTCGACGGTGCCCGGCACGTCGAACTCGCGGCTCAGCTTGATCGGCTTGCCGCACTGCAACGACTCGAACCGGGCGAACTCCTCGGCCCACTCGTCGAGCACGGCCGCGAACTTGTGCATCGCGTCGGACCGCTCGCCCGGGGTCAGTCCCGACCAGCCGGGGAAGGCCGCGCGGGCGGCGGCGACGGCGGCGTCCACGTCGTCCGGGCCCGCCAGCTCGTACGTGTAGACCTCCGCGCCGGTGGCCGGGTCGACGACCGCGTGGGTGTGGCCGGAAGTGCCCTTGATCAGGCGGCCCGCGATGTGGTTGGCGCCGTCGGCGAACCGTTCTTGCACGGAGGCGGTGACGGACGTGGCCGAGAGGGGGTTGGCCGAGGTGGGGTTGTGCATGAGTGCTCGCTCTCGCTCTCCACCGCCGGTCGTCCCGTCCCGCGGGCACCGGCGTGGCTCCAGCTCGATTTGAGTGACGATCCTGACAGAGCCCTACTACTCCAACAAGTGATTCCGTTGTTGCCTTTTGGTTACGCGACGGAATCTGTCGACCAGGTGTCGAGTCAGCCTGGAAAACCCAGGACGGAGTGTCAGTGGTGCGTGCCAAACTCCCGTGTATGGAGATCGACAGCAGGGAATCGCTGGTGGCGGCCCTGGGGGCGGGGGCCCGTGTGAAGTACCTCCCCTTCTGGGGACACGCCGCGCGGGCGGACGGCGAGCTGGGACCGAGCTGTCTCAGTCAGTGGTGGCCGTCGCCGTTCACGGTGGCCGGGGTGGAGTACGCGACGGCCGAGCACTGGATGATGGCGGCGAAGGCCCGGCTGTTCGGTGACGCCGACGCGGAGCGGATGGCGCTGGAGGCCGGCCATCCGTCGCAGGCCAAGAAGGCGGGGCGCCTGGTGCGCGGGTTCGACGACGCGGTATGGCGGCACGAGCGGTTCGGCATCGTCACCGAGGGCAGCGTGCACAAGTTCGCCTCGGACCCGGCGCTGCGGGCGTTCCTGCTGGGCACCGGGGAGCGGGTCCTGGTCGAGGCCAGCCCCGTGGACCGGGTGTGGGGCATCGGGCTCGCGGCGGACGACCCAGGGGCCCTCGACCCGGCGAGATGGCGGGGGCCGAATCTGCTGGGCTTCGCGCTGATGGCGGCGCGGGAGCGGCTGCGGGGCTGAGCCCCCGGCCGCCTAGAAGGTCGCGACGATCAGCACGATGAAGCCGACGGCCAGAGCCGCTCCGACCGAGCCGCAGATGATGCCGGTGAGCGCCTGGCCCGGGTTGGTGGCCTCGCCGCGCCTCGCCTTGCCGCGGCCCAGGATCCCGAAGACGATGCCGAGGAGCCCGCAGATGATGGCGACGGGCCACATCAGGAACAGCACGTCCGAGATGATCCCGAGGACCATCGCGGCGACCCCGAGCCCGTTGCTGGGCTGCGCGGGCATCGCGCCCGGCCAGTACCCGTACTGCTGCGCGCCGCCGTAAGGAGCGGGGGGCTGCGGCGCCGGGTAGCCGTACTGGGGGCCGGGGTAGCCGTACTGCGCACCGGGGTGGGCGTACTGCTGCCGGCCGGGGCCTTCGGGCGCGACCGGGGGCGGCGGCACCGGGCTGTGCTGCTGCGGTGCGGGCGGGGGTGCGTACGGGCTCGCGGCGGGCGGCACGGGGGGCGCCTGCGGTGCGGGCGGTGCCTGCGGTCCCGGGGTGAGCGGCATCGCCGTCACGGTCTGCCGGTCGTGCAGGTCCGGCGAGGTGTCCGCCGTCCCGTCACCGGGCTTGGAGAGGGACACGTCCTGCGGCGGGGCCCACGGGTCGCGGTCCTGCGGTGTGCTGCCGCCGTTCATGTGCGGGCCCCCTCGTCAGCTGCTGCTCCTACGCCCGCCATGCTAGGGCGTGGGGCGCCCGGGGCCCGCGGCAGGCCCCCGCCCGGCCGTCGCCGCCGGGGCGTCCGCATACGATGCCCAGGACCCCGATCAGCCGATCACCCAAGTTCCTGGGGAGGAATCCGTGAGCTCCGAGAGCAAGAACCTGCAGTCCTTCGTCGCCGGACTGCCGAAGGCAGAACTCCACGTCCACCACGTGGGGTCGGCCTCCCCCAGGATCGTGTCGGAGCTGGCCGCCCGGCACCCCGACTCGAAGGTCCCGACGGACATCGAGCGGCTCACGGAGTTCTTCACCTTCAAGGACTTCGCCCACTTCATCCAGGTCTATCTGTCGGTCGTCGACCTGATCCGCACGCCCGAGGACGTCCGGCTGCTCACGTTCGAGGTGGCCCGCGACATGGCCCGGCAGAACGTGCGGTACGCGGAGCTGACCATCACCCCGTTCTCGTCGACCCGGCGCGGCATCGACGCCCGCGCGTTCATGGACGCGATCGAGGACGCCCGCAAGGCGGCCGAGGCGGAGTTCGGCACGGTCCTGCGCTGGTGCTTCGACATCCCCGGCGAGGCCGGTCTGGAATCGGCCGAGGAGACGGCGCGCCTCGCCACGGACGACCGGCTGCGTCCGGAGGGCCTGGTCTCCTTCGGTCTCGGCGGGCCCGAGATCGGCGTCCCGCGCCCGCAGTTCAAGCCGTACTTCGACCGGGCGATCGCGGCGGGACTGCACTCGGTCCCGCACTCCGGCGAGACGACGGGCCCGGAGTCGGTCTGGGACGCGCTGACCGACCTGCGCGCCGAGCGCATCGGCCACGGCACGTCCGCCGCGCGGGACCCGAAGCTGCTCGCGCACCTCGCCGAGCACGGCATCCCGCTGGAGGTCTGCCCGACCTCGAACATCGCGACGCGCGCCGTGCGCACCCTCGACGAGCACCCGCTGAAGCAGTTCGTCGACGCGGGCGTCACCGTCACCGTCAACTCGGACGACCCGCCGATGTTCGCCACGGACCTCAACCACGAGTACGAGGTCGCCGCCCGCCTCCTCGGCCTCGACGAGCGGGGCGTCGCCGACCTCGCGAAGAACGCGGTGCGCGCCTCCTTCCTCGACCCGGCGGGCAAGGCCCGGATCGCCGACGAGATCGACGCGTACACGCGCGGCTGGCTCACGGGCGCGTAGGAGGACCGTCCGGGACGCCAGAATGGGCCCATGCGCACCGTGACTGCCGTGGCCCACCGAGGCGACCCCTACCGCGTCCGCGAGAACACCCTCCCGTCCCTGCGCTCCGCGCTGGACCGGGGCGCGGACGCCGTGGAGATCGACGTACGCCTGACCCGCGACGGCGTACCCGTCCTCCTCCACGACGCGACGCTGAAGCGGCTCTGGGACCACGACCGCCCGCTGTCCGCGCTCTCCGCCGCGGAGGTGCGCGAGGTGACGGCGGGCGGGGTGCCCACCCTGACGGAGGCGCTGGCCGCGACGGCGGACACCGGCGCCCGGCTGATGATCGACCTGCCGGGCGCCTCGGCGAGGGCGGTGCGCACGATCGTGGGCACCATCCGCGACGCCGGCGCCGCGGACCGCGTCTACTACTGCGCGGGCGCCGAGACGATGCTCAAGGTCCGGGCCGCCGACCCGGCCGCCGAGATCGCCCTGACCTGGACGACGCTGGCCCCGCCCCGTCCGGGCCTGCTCGCCGCGGTCCGCCCGCACTGGCTCAACTACCGCTTCTCCCTGATCAACCGCGACCTGGCGGCCCGCATCCACCGCGACGGCCGGCTGATCTCGGTCTGGACCCCGGACACGACGAGGTCGATGCGCAAGCTCCTGGACATCGGCGTCGACTCCATCACGACGAACCGCATCGAGGTCCTGACCGGGCTGCGCGGTTCCGGCTGACGTCTCGCCCGCCGGGCGTGACCACCCGTCAGACGTCCTCGACGCCCAGCATCTGCACGGCCTTGCGTGCCTGGTAGAAGTCCTCGTCGGACACCTGCGGATCGTCCTCCGTGTCGTGGAGCCAGTCCGCCAGGTCCTCGACGGACCAGGTCTCGAAGTCCTCCGGCACGTCGAGCGTGGTCGTCCTGCGCAGGCGCGTGGCGACAGCGGCGTCCCGGACGCTGCGCGTGCTCACCTCGGTCATCTTCCGCACCGCCTTCCGGTGTCATCGGGTCGGACGGGCGACGTTGCCAGACGAGATCCGTGCTGTCCAAACGCCCACGCGGATCGCCGGGGCGACGTAGGGTGCGTCCTCCCGGCGATCCGGGCCGCGTCAGCTCTGCCGCGCCCTCTCCGGCGACCGGCCCGCCTTGTCGACCACGGCCTGCGCGATCACGGCGTCGCTGGACATGAGCGTTCCGGCCTTGCCGTACTTGGTGTCCTTGACCAGGTAGCTGCGCGAGCCGAGGAAGTTCAGGTCCTTCCGGTCGAAGACCCATTCGGTACGGGTGCCGAAGGTCTTGTCGTCGCGGGAGATGCCGACGCCGGTCCGGCCGATGGCGTCGTGGGCGCCGGGGGCCTTGCTGACGCCGGGGATCCTGGCCGCCGCCCGGTAGAGCGCGGCGGCCGTGTCGGGCGGCATGACCGTGCCGACGAGGGAGCCGATCTGGTCGAAGACCGCCTGGTCACGCTCCACGCCCTCGAACTCGGGCGTCTTGGCGTACAGATACGTGAGCAGCTTGTCCGGGTCGGTGGGCAGCGACGCCAGCCAGTTGTAGGTGGGGCGACCGAGACCGGCGGGCGTGCCGTCGGTGTCGCCCAGTTCGGCGTTGATGGCGGACGTCTCGCCGTCGGTCTTCGTCATGCCGAGCGTGTGGAGCGGGCCCGGCTTCTGCGCGATCCACGACTCGGTCTCCCGGAGCGGGCCGACGACCGCCTTGCCGCTGGTCAGGTCGGCGCCGGTGGACTTCGACCGGAGGTAGACGAACTGGTCGTCGCGTACCTGGAGGGAGTCGCCCTTGCTCGCGGCGAGCGAGATCCGGTCCAGGAGCACGGTCGCGGACGGGGCGGCCTGGCGCGTGCTCGCCGTGGTGGCGGGCGCGTCGTCCCCGCCCGCGACGACGATGCCCGCGGTGAGGACGGCGCCGAGGGCGAGCGCCGACACCGGCACCAGCAGGGCGGGGCGCAGCAGGCGGCGGGCGGGGCGGGGGCGGGCGGTGACCTGGTCCTGGTCGATGCGCTGCATCAGTCGTTCCTTGTGCCGGAGGTGCTGCTCGCGCGAGAGGTCGTGGGCCGCCGGGGCCGGCAGCAGCCGGGCGATGGCGGCGATGTCGTGGTCGGCCGACGCGGCGTCGCCGCGCCTGTGGTCCACGTGCTTGTCGTTCATGCCGTCTCCTCCCTCACGGGCAGGGCCGCGAGTGCGGCTTCACCCGTCATCTCTCCGCGGGCGGCGCGGAGTTCCGGTCCTTTCCGCGGCTTCTCCGCGCGCTGTGCCTCGTCGGCGAACCGGGCGAGTTTCGCGCGGGCCCGCGACAGCCGCGAGCGCACGGTGCCGACGGGGATGCCGAGCGCCTCGGCGGTCTGCTGGTAGTCGAGGCCCGACCAGACGCACAGGGTCAGCACCTCGCGCTCGGGGCGCCGCAGCCGGTCGAGGGAGTCCTGGACGGCGTCGAGACGGCGGGCGTCGTCGAGGCGTGCGGCGATCTCGGGGGCGAAGTCCGCGACCACCTCGGGCTCGCGCCGGCGGGCCAGGAAGGCGATGCGGCGGCGCCGGCCGCGGCGGGCGTTCTCCGCCTTGTGCGTGGCGATCCCCAGCAGCCAGGGGCGCAGGGAGCCTCCCTCGGTGTGCAGCCGTTCCCGTCCCCGCCAGGCGGTCAGGAACGTCTCCGACATGATGTCTTCGGCCGTCGACCAGTCGCCGGTCAGCCGCAGGGCGTGCTGGTAGACGGGCCGGGCGCACTGCTCGTACAGCTCGGCGAACGCGTCGCGTTCCCCGGCCCGTACGCGTCTGCGCAGTTCGTTCTCTGAGTCCCTCACACCGATCACCTCTCCGCCGCCCCAGCGGAGTTCCTGTGATCTACGCCATTCCTGTGTGCGAGCGAACGCGATCTCAGCCTATTGCCCGGTGCCGATCACCCCGGCGCGCACCGTGTGACCCGGCGCACACCGCGCTGAGCTGCCCGGTCCGGTTCCGAACTGCCCCTGTCAGGGCGAACCCTGTGGAGCTAGCATGTTCCAGCTGTCACGACCACCCGCGTCACTTGTTCTTCACCAAGAACTCATGCCCGCCGCCCGCACCCGATGAGCCGGACCATTGACGACCACACCCTCTCGAATAGCCCCGTCCGACCACCCCGGCCCGCTGTGGCGCCGCCCGCGCTTCGTCCTGTGGGCCGCGGCCGGAGTGGCGACCGCCGGGTTCCTCATCGCGCTGGAGGTCGCGGCCCGCCGTTACGGGCAGCCGGGTCCGCTGACCGTAGAGGCGCAGGAGCTGGTCTTCGCCCCGCACTCGGGCCCGCTGCTCTACGCCGGTCTGGCGCTGGCGATGGTGGTGCTCACCTGGCGGCAGCGGATGTTCGCGGCGGCCGCGGCGGTCGGCATCGACGTCGTCTTCTTCCTCGTGCGCCTGGTGGTCGGCGCGGACCTGAACTTCGGCAACGGCGCGCTGTGGGTGATCCTCGGCCTCGCGGTCCTCGCGGTCGCCCGCCGCACGGGCAAGGACCGGGCCCTGCTGCTCAAGGGCTGTGGCCTCGGGATGCTCCTGGTCTTCGGCCACAAGACGGGTGACACCTGGCTGCTCATCACGGCGAAGGAACATCCGCAGGTCCTGGACCCGTACGTGGCCCTCGCCGACCACGCGCTCGGCAACCCGTCCTGGGTGGCGGGCCGCGCCCTGGAGGCGATCGGCCCGTTCGGCAGCCATCTCCTCAACGTGGTCTACGGCCAACTCCCGCTCGCCGCCGCCCTCGTGGGCCTCTACCAGTTGCGCAACGTGGCGACGGACCGCCGTTTCCCGGCCCACCACCTCGTGCGTACGTTCCTGGTCATCGGCCTCATCGGCCCCGCGATCTACATGATCTTCCCGGTCGTCGGCCCGGTCTACGCGTACGGCGCCGAGGGCGGATCCTGGGCCGTCTCCCACGTGTGGCCCGACGTGCTGCCGGCGATCGGCACCCCGCACCCGGTGATGTTCGACGAGATCACCCCGCGCAACTGCATGCCCAGCCTGCACACGGCGTGGGCCACCTCGCTGTTCATCCACACCCGCAAGGGCGCCCGCTGGATGCGGTACGCGGGCGCGTTCTGGCTGGTGGCCACGCTCAGCGCGACGCTCGGCTTCGGCTACCACTACGGAGTGGACCTCGTCGCCGGTGTGGTGTTCGCGCTGACGATCGAGGCGGCGATGCGCGCGTTCGCCCGCGGCTGGGACCTGTCGGCGGTCAGCCTGGTCTCGTACGGCACCGTGGTCTTCGCCGCGCTGCTGACCGCGTACCGCTACCTGCCGCGCGAACTGGCCGCCCACCCGTGGCTGTTCGGCCCGGTGCTGCTGCTCGCGATGGTCTCGGTGATCGTGTACTACGTCCGCACCACCCAGTCCTGGGACCCGAAGCCGACGCTGCCGCGCCGGCGCGAGCCCCAGGCGACGGAACAGACGGAGCCGCAGCCGGAACCGGCCTGAGGAACGCGCCGCGCTACAGCCCCGCGATCGCGTTCCACCGCTTCGCGAACTCGGTGCGCTCCTCGGACGTGATGTCGCGGGCGATGGCGAGCCGGGAGCGCATCGCGTCGTCCGGGAAGATCAGCGGGTCCTCGGCGAGCGCCGCCGTCTCCTTGTCCTCGGCGTCGGCGAGGATGTCGCGGGCGGCCGGGACCGGGCAGACGTAGTTGACCCACGCGGCCAGTTCGGCGGCGACCTCGGGCTGGTAGTAGTAGTCGATCAGCCGCTCGGCGTTGGCCTTGTGGTCGGCGAGGTTGGGGATCATCAGCGACTCGGCCCACAGCTCCGCGCCCTCCTCGGGCACGACGAACTCGATGTCCGGGTCGTCGGCCTGGAGCTGGATGATGTCGCCGCTGTAGGCCTGGCAGGCGAGGACGTCGCCGCTGGAGAGGTCCTTGATGTAGTCGTTGCCGGTGAAGCGGCGGATGTGCTTGGTCTTCACGAGCTTCTCGACCTGGTCGCAGATCTTGTCGAAGTCGGCGGCCCTCCACCGGGTGATGTCGACGCCGTTGCCCTGCATGAGCAGCGCGAAGGACTCGTCGAGGCCGGACAGCAGGGTGACCCGGCCGGCCAGGTCGTCGGCCCAGAGATCCGAGACGTGCTTGATCTCGCGGCCGAGCCGGCGCTTGTTGTACGCGATGCCGGTGATCCCGGACTGCCACGGCACGGTGTACTTGCGGCCGGGGTCGAAGGCCGGGGAGCGCAGCAGCGGGTCGAGGTACTTGGTGACGTGCGGCTGGCGGGCCCGGTCCATCTCCTGGACCCAGCCGAGGCGGACGAAGCGGGCGCACATCCAGTCGGAGATGACGATGAGGTCCCGGCCAGTCTTCTGGTGGTTCATCAGCGACGGGCTGATCTTGCCGAAGAACTCGTCGTTGTCGTTGATCTCCTCGGTGTACTTGACCTGGATGCCGCTCTGCTTCTCGAACGCGTCCAGGGTCGGCCGCTTCGAGGTGTCGTCGTCGTCCACGTCGATGTACAGCGGCCAGTTCGCCCAGGTGAGCCGCTTGTCGGCGGCGGACAGATCGTGGGCACCGCGATCGCCCGGCGCCACATAGGCGGCGGGCACCCCGCACCCGGTGGCGAGGCCGGCGACCGCCGCGGCCGTGGCACCGCCGCCGAGGGCGCGCAGCAGGGATCGACGGGTGACTCGGGGGCTGCTCATGTTGGCTCGCACGACCGAAGAATGCCGCCACGGCACCCCAGGGGACAATGGACGGTGCGTCGAGCGGACCGGACCACGCCCGACACCCTGTCGATGAGCGGCGCGAAGCGCACGCTCAGGGGCGCGGGGAACTGCGCGACCAGCCACGACGAAAGCCGCACCCGACCCTGGACAGAACCCCCTACGGCGCGTCGGCGCAAGCCCGCACGACAGCCCGCAGATACCGCCGGGTCACCCACAACTGCACCCCGCGGGCCACCGGTCCCCCGACCCGCACGAACCACCGCCCGGGCCGCGAGAACGCCCGTACCCGGAACCACACCGAACCGTCGGCGTCGAGCTCGACGACGAACGCCTCCTCGCCGCACTCCGGATGCCCGCGCAGCGTCCCGTACGCGAACCCGATCCGGTCCGCCGAGCGCACGACCCGCACCACCCGGCAGGGAATCCGCAGGAGCGGCGCCGAGACGACGACATCGACGCCCTCCTGAGCCGGTCCGTCCGGCGTCACGGTGAAGCCGGCGCCCCGGTGCGCCGCCCACGAAAGAACCGCCGCGCCCGCCCGCTCGAAGCATTCACTGCCCGAGCCGAGACGGACGCGGCGGTCCATGTGGGCGTACCCCGACGGAAGGTGACCGTCCGTCAGGGTCGCGCCGACTTCCTCGTAGGTGAGGTTCACGCGTCCAGCGACGTCATGACGTGCTTGATGCGGGTGTAGTCCTCGAAGCCGTAGCCGGAGAGGTCCTTGCCGTAGCCGGACTTCTTGAAGCCGCCGTGCGGCATCTCGGCGACCAGCGGGATGTGGGTGTTGATCCACACGCAGCCGAAGTCGAGGACCTTGGACATCCGCATGGCGCGGCCGTGGTCCTTGGTCCACACCGAGGACGCCAGCGCGTAGTCCACGCCGTTGGCGTACGAGACGGCCTGCTCCTCGTCCGTGAAGGACTGGACGGTGATGACCGGGCCGAAGACCTCGTTCTGGATGATCTCGTCGTCCTGCTTGAGGCCCGAGACGACGGTCGCGGCGTAGAAGTAGCCCTTGTCGCCGACCCGGTGGCCGCCGGCCTCGACCTTGGCGTGGGCCGGGAGGCGCTCGATGAACCCGGAGACCTGCTTGAGCTGGTTCGGGTTGTTCAGCGGGCCGTAGAGCACGTCCTCGTCGTCCGGCTGACCGGTCTTGGTCTCGGCGGCGATCTTGGCGAGCGCGGTGACGAACTCGTCGTGGACCGACGCGTGGACCAGGACGCGGGTGGCGGCGGTGCAGTCCTGCCCGGCGTTGAAGTACCCGGCCTCGGCGATGCCCTCGGCGGCCTTGGCGATGTCGGCGTCCTCGAAGACGACGACGGGGGCCTTGCCGCCCAGCTCCAGGTGGACCCGCTTGAGGTCCTTGGAGGCGGACTCGGCGACGGCCATGCCGGCCCGCACGGAGCCGGTGATGGACGCCATGGCCGGGGTCGGGTGCTCGACCATGAGGCGGCCCGTGTCGCGGTCGCCGCACACGACGTTGAAGACGCCCTTGGGGACGATGGAGCCGATGATCTCAGCGAACAGGACGGTCGAGGCCGGGGTGGTGTCCGACGGCTTCAGCACGACCGTGTTGCCCGCGGCGAGGGCCGGGGCGAACTTCCACACGGCCATCATCATCGGGTAGTTCCACGGCGCGACCTGGGCGCAGACGCCGATCGGCTCGCGGCGGATGATGGAGGTCAGCCCCTCCATGTACTCGCCCGCGGAGCGGCCCTCCAGCATGCGCGCGGCGCCCGCGAAGAAGCGGATCTGGTCGACCATGGGCGGGATCTCTTCGGACCGCGTGAGTCCGATCGGCTTGCCCGTGTTCTCGACCTCGGCCGCGATGAGCTCCTCGGCCCGCTCCTCGAACGCGTCGGCGATCTTGAGGAGGTAACGCTGGCGCTCGCCGGGGGTCAGGTCGCGCCAGGCCGGGAAGGCGGCATCGGCGGCGGCCATGGCGGCGTCGATGTCGGCCTGCCCGGACAGCGGCGCGGTCGCGTACGCCTCGCCCGTCGCGGGGTTGACCACCTCGGTGGTCCGTCCGTCGGCGGCGTCCCGGAACTCACCGTCGATGTAGTTCCGCAGACGACGCAGCTCACTGGTGCTCACTGCCGGCCCTCCTGAGTAGCTGTCCAAGGCTTGAGACACCCACCCTAATCCGTTCACCGACGTTTTCGACACCCCCCGCCACCCCGGACCTACGAAATCCGTGAGTATTGAAGACGTAAACAACGAATTTCATCGATCCAGGGTTGCGAAAACGACGAGTCCTCATGCACAGTGAAGTCGTGGCCAGTCGCAGCGCAGACCCCAAGGGATCCAGTTCGAGGAACGGCAGCGGCGCCCCGTCGCTGGACTCCGTCTCCCTCGCGATCATCGAACAGCTCCAGGAGGACGGCAGGCGTCCGTACGCCGCCATCGGCAAGGCCGTGGGCCTGTCCGAGGCGGCCGTGCGCCAGCGCGTGCAGAAGCTGCTCGACCAGGGCGTGATGCAGATCGTCGCCGTCACCGACCCGCTCACCGTGGGATTCCGGCGGCAGGCGATGGTCGGGATCAACGTCGAGGGCGACCTGGATCCCGTGGCGGATGCGCTGACGGCCATGCCGGAGTGCGAGTACGTCGTGATGACCGCGGGCTCGTTCGACCTGATGGTGGAGGTCGTCTGCGAGGACGACGACCACCTTCTGGACGTCATCAACAAACGCATCCGGGCCCTGCCCGGCGTGCGCTCCACCGAGAGCTTCGTCTACCTCAAGCTCAAGAAGCAGACCTATATGTGGGGAACCCGATAAGCGTGAGCACCAAGGACCTCAGCCAGAGCGCGTACGACCACCTGTGGATGCACTTCACCCGCATGTCGTCGTACGAGAACGCGCCCGTTCCCACCATCGTGCGTGGCGAGGGCACCTACATCTACGACGACAAGGGCAAGAAGTACCTCGACGGCCTCGCGGGCCTGTTCGTGGTCCAGGCCGGCCACGGCCGCCAGGAGCTCGCCGAGGTGGCCGCCAAGCAGGCCGCCGAGCTGGCCTTCTTCCCGATCTGGTCGTACGCCCACCCCAAGGCCGTGGAGCTGGCCGAGCGCCTGGCCCACTACGCTCCGGGCGACCTCAACAAGGTCTTCTTCACCACCGGTGGCGGCGAGGCCGTCGAGACCGCGTGGAAGCTGGCGAAGCAGTACCACAAGCTCACCGGCAACCACACGAAGTACAAGGTCATCTCGCGCGCGGTCGCCTACCACGGCACCCCGCAGGGCGCCCTGTCCATCACCGGTCTGCCGGCCCTCAAGGCCCCCTTCGAGCCGCTCGTCCCGGGCGCGCACAAGGTGCCGAACACGAACATCTACCGCGCCCCGATCCACGGCGACGACCCGGAGGCCTTCGGCCGCTGGGCCGCCGACCAGATCGAGCAGGAAATCCTGTTCGAGGGCCCGGAGACGGTCGCGGCCGTCTTCCTGGAGCCGGTGCAGAACGCCGGTGGCTGCTTCCCGCCGCCGCCCGGCTACTTCCAGCGCGTGCGCGAGATCTGCGACCAGTACGACGTGCTGCTCGTCTCGGACGAGGTCATCTGCGCCTTCGGCCGCCTCGGCACGATGTTCGCCTGTGACAAGTTCGGCTACGTGCCCGACATCATCACCTGCGCCAAGGGCATGACGTCCGGCTACTCCCCGATCGGTGCGGCCATCGTCTCCGACCGGATCGCCGAGCCGTTCTACAAGGGCGACAACACGTTCCTGCACGGCTACACGTTCGGCGGCCACCCGGTCTCCGCGGCCGTCGGTCTCGCCAACCTCGACATCTTCGAGCGCGAGGGCCTCAACCAGCACGTGCTGGACAACGAGGCGAACTTCCTCAACACGCTCCAGAAGCTCAACGACCTGCCGATCGTCGGCGACGTCCGCGGCAACGGCTTCTTCTACGGCATCGAGCTCGTGAAGGACAAGGCCACCAAGGAGTCCTTCACCGACGAGGAGTCGGAGCGGATCCTCTACGGCTACGTGTCGAAGAAGCTCTTCGAGTACGGCCTGTACTGCCGCGCCGACGACCGTGGTGACCCGGTCATCCAGCTCTCGCCGCCGCTGATCTCGGACCAGTCCACGTTCGACGAGATCGAGGGGATCATCCGCCAGGTCCTCACGGAGGCCTGGACGAAGATCTGATCTCCCTCCGAGCAACGGCGCAACGGCCCGGCTGCCCCATCCGAGTGAGATGGGAGCGGCCGGGCCGCGTCCTTTTCCCCTGCGGCCCGATGAGATACCTAGCGTGCTCGTGACCGATCGGCCTCGCCTTCGTTCCCTCGTACGGGGGAAGGCAACTGATCTGAACCGAGGTGTACGCCATGGTGGCCCCGCCGGACAACGATGTGCTCTGGGCCCGCGCCCTGCACTTCTCCCACAGCGGCTCGCCCGCGCTCACCGGGGTCTCCCTCGGTGTCCGCGAAGGCGAGATCCTCGCCGTCACCGGCCCGCGCGGTGCCGGGAAGACGACGCTCCTGCAGTGCCTGTCGGGCCAGCTGCTGCCCGACCGGGGCGGGGAGGTGTGGTTCAACAGCGCCCCCGTGCACACCATGGGCCCGCTCGTGCGGGAACGGCTGCGGCGGGACCGGTTCGGCTGGATCGACCCGGAGCCGGTCCTCGTCCCCGAGCTGAACGTCTGGGAGAACACCGCGCTGCCGCTGATGCTGCGCGGCGTGGGACGCCGGCCCGCCAAGACGGCCGCCCACGAGTGGCTGGACCGGCTCGACGTCGGCCAGCTCGCCCGCAAGCGCCCGCACACCCTGACCATGGCCGAGCGCCAGCGCGTCGCCATCGCCCGCGCCCTCGTGCACGGCCCCGACGTGGTCTTCGCCGACGAGCCGACGGCGACCCTGCACCGCGCGGACCGCGCGCACGTCCTGCGCACGCTGACGGCGGCGGCCCGCTCGCACGCCATCACCGTCGTCCTGGCCACGCACGACAACGAGGTCAGCGCGCTCGCCGACCGCACGGTGTCGCTGCTCGACGGGCGCCGGGTCACCACCGTGGACCTGCCGGCAGGCCCGAAGGACCCCAAGGACCCGAAGGACCCCAAGAACATCGAGGAGACGGGGGGCCGGGCCGCGTGCTCAGTCTCCGTCTAGCCCGCGGCGCCCATCCCCTGGTCCAGCTGCGCAGACTCCTGGTGGCCGCCGCGTCGGGCGGCACCGGTTTCCTGCTGCTGTGCACGCTGGGCTACGCGATGGGTCACCCCGACGCCTCCGGCGGCTCCCTGCTCCGGCTCGCCTGGTGCGCGATCCCGCTGGCGGCCACCGTGTACTTCGCGGTCGCCGTGGCCCGCTCCGACCCCGGTACGAAGCCGCGCTCGGGCCTGTCGGCGGTCGGCCTCGGCCCGGCCCGCCTCACGCTGCTCTCGGCGATCTCCACCGCGATCGCCTGCACGCTGGGCTCGATGCTGGCGCTGCTGTTCTTCCTGCACCTGCGGGGCGATCTGTCGGGGCTGCCGTTCGACGGCGCGGCCCGCGACCTGCTCGCCGCGAGCAAGCCGCTGCCGCTGGCCGCCGCGCTGACCCTGCTCACCTTCGTGCCGGTGGCGGCGTCGGCGGCCTCGGCCGTGGTGCTGCGCCCGCGGCCCAGGAAGGCCGGTGAGGCCGAGGAGGAGCAGCGCGAGCCCTCCCCCGCGCCCACCGGGCTGCCCTGGGGCATCGCGCTGCTCGCCGCCGGGCTCGCCGTGGAGACGTACGCCTCGCACGCGCGGGGCGACCGCGGCTTCCCGATGCCGGGCGGCCTCGGCGGCTCCTCCTCGGGGGTGCTGGCCGGCTGGGCGCTGACCGCGCTCGGCCTCGCCCTCGCCGGGCCCGCCCTCACGTACCACTGCGGGCGCGCCCTCCAGGCGGTGCGGCCCGGCGCGGTGCGGCTGCTGGCCGGGCGCGTGCTCCAGGAGGAGGCGCGGCGCATCGGGGCACCGATCGGCGTCCTGTGCGCCGTCGCCTCCGGCACGTACGCGGCGGTCGCCCTGTACGCGGGCAGGGGCCCCGATCTCGGCCCGCTGTCCACGCTCGGCTCGGTGCTGGTCGTCGGCTGCGCCGTCGCCACCCTGGCCACGGCGTCCGTCGAGGCCCGCCAGGCCCGGAAGGACACGCACTCGGCGCTGCTGCGGCTCGGCGCCCCCGCGACGATGCTGCGCGGTGCCGTGGCACTGCGGGCGGGCGCGCTGTTCGCCCTGTTCGTTCCCCTGACCTGGGCCGTGGCGGAACTTTCGGCGATTCCGCTGCTCCCGCGATGAATTTTGCCGCCGTGGTCCGTCTTACTCAGCACAGGGCACGAACCAACTCACCGAAGGCGACGGACACCCCATGTACCAGCAGATGATCTTCGTGAATCTCGCCGTGAACGACCTGGACGCCGCCAAGAAGTTCTTCACGGAGCTGGGCTTCACCATCAACCAGCAGTTCACCGACGAGACGGCCTCCGCCGTGGTCGTCAGCGACACCATCGTCCTCATGGTGATGACCAAGGAGAAGTACGCGGGCTTCACCCACAAGACCATCATCGACTCGACCACCAGCAGCGAGGTGCTGCTGTGCCTGAGCGCCGAGAGCCGCGAGAAGGTCGACGAGCTGGTGGAGAAGGCGATCGCCGCGGGCGGCACCGAGACCGGCGAGAAGCAGGACCACGGGTTCATGTACGGCCGCGCCTTCGACGACATCGACGGCCACACCTTCGAGATCACGTGGATGGACCCGTCGTTCGTCGAGGGCTGATCGACTCCGGATCAACTTCCGGGTGGACGGCGGTGCTTAAGCTGGGCGGATGCCGACACCCACGGAACCCGCCCCGCACAGCATCACGTCCGACCGCGAGATCGAGACGCTCGCCGAGTTCGACCGGGTCGTCGGGGACGCCGGTGGCCTCACCGGACACCGCGTCCAGGCCGTCGACCTGACGGCCCGTACGGCCGTCCTGCTCGACGCGGACGTCCAGGGCGCCATATTCCTCGGCTGCCCGATGGAAGCGGAGGCCGCCGCGCGCGTCAGAGCGCGCGGCGCCCTCGTCTTCCCGCCCGTCCCCGGTCTCCCCTTCGACCCGTACCGCGGTCATGTCTACGCACCCGGAGAGCTCTTCGAGGGCCTGGACACGGACGGCGGGTACGAGGCGACTCCGGACGCCCGCGCCTACGCCTGGTTCCAGCGCACCAAGGCCGACGGCGACGTGTTCGCCTCGATGCTGCGCGCCGTGCACGACGACTCGGTCTCCGACGCGCTCGACGAACTCCTCACCGGGGCCCGGGTGGTGGGCGTCATGGGCGGTCACGCGATGGCGCGCGGCACGGACGCGTACGAGGGCGCCGCCCGGCTGGGCCGGACGCTCGCCCGCGCCGGGCTCACCGTGGCGACCGGTGGCGGTCCGGGCGCGATGGAGGCGGCGAACCTGGGCGCCTACGCGGCCCCGTTCGACGACGCGATGCTCGCCGACGCGCTCCAACTCGTAGCGAAATCACCGTCGTTCACCCCGTCGGTCACCGAGTGGGCCAGGGCCGCCTTCGAGGTGCGCACCCGCTGGCCGGACGGCGGCTCCTCGGTCGGCATCCCCACCTGGTTCTACGGCCACGAGCCGCCCAACCCGTTCGCCTCGCACCTCGCCAAGTACTTCGCGAACGCCACCCGCGAGGACGGACTGCTCGCCCGCTCCAACGCCGGCGTGATCTTCCTGCCGGGCGCCGCTGGCACCGTCCAGGAGATCTTCGACAACGCGACGCCGAACTACTACGAGTCGCGGGGCGAGCCCACGCCGATGGTCCTCGTCGACCGCGCGCACTGGACGGAGAAGCTGCCCGCATGGCCGCTGCTCCAGGCGCTCGCGCGGGGCCGCTCCATGGAGTCACGGATCGCACTCGTCGACACCGTCGAGGAAGCCGGGGAGGCATTGAAACGGATCGCCGGGTCAAGCAAAGGTCAAGACTGACTGCTGTGCCCTGTTTGTGCATTGACGTTGCGTCACGTGCACTTGTAAACGTGAGGTGACCGTGGGGGTCCCGTGGCAGAAGCCGTGTGCTGTCCCACAGTATCCCCTCATCTCCACAAGATCCCGTGAAGGACAACAGTGTCCGTACCCCCCTCCCTTTCCTCCCGTATATCCGGCCGCGCCGGACGTATCGCCGGTGTCGCGTGCGCCGCGACCGTGCTGGCCGTCGGTGCCGCGGGCACCGCTTCCGCGTGCAACATCTCCGAGTTCACCGCTGCGGCGAGCTGCACCGGCGACAAGGGCGTCATCACCGTCACCGACAAGGACAGCTCGGGCACCCCGGCGACCGTCACCGTCTTCCTCCAGTCGAACGGCTCGGAGAAGGAGATCGGTTCGCAGGTCGTGAAGGGCACCCGTGAGGGCGCCACCGTCACGTTCGAAGAGAACTGGGCGCCGAACGCGACGTACCGCATCCACGTCAAGACGGACAAGTACAACGTCGACGAGGACATCAAGGGCGGCGTCACCACGCCCGCCACCGCGTGCGCCACGGAGAAGCCGACCGAGAAGCCGACCCCGAGCGCGACGCCGTCGTCCTCGGCGCCGAGCACCCCGGCCGAGTCGGCCACGCCGAGCGCTTCGGCGTCCACCTCCGAGGCCGCCCCGGCCCCCGCCAACTCGGCCTCCCGGGCCGGTGACTCGAACCTGGCGGAGACCGGAGCCAGCTCCAACACCGGCCTGTTCGCGGGCATCGCGGCGGCGCTGGTCGTCGCGGGCGGCGGCGTGGTGTTCGCGCTCCGCAAGCGTGGCGGCGCGAAGGCCTGATCCGCTTCGGCGGCCGTACGGGGCACCAGCAGCACCGGTGCCTGGTACGGCCGCTTTTGCGTGTCCGGGCCTACGTGCGTTCTAGCCGGCCAGCGCCACGATCTCCCCGGCGTCGAAGGCGACGCCCACCTCGTCGCCCACCTCGGGCGCGTCCCGCAGCGCGCACGCCGCCTCGAGACGGGGCGCGTCGGCCGGTTGCAGGTGCAGCGCGACGTGCGTACCCCGGAAGGTGCGGGCGGCGACGGTGCACGTCAGCTGTGCCTCGTCGGCGGAGACCGGACGCACTCCGGCCGGCCGTACGAGGATGTGACCCGCCCCCTGTGCCGTCCCGGCGGGCACCGGCACCTTGCCCCAGGGCGTGTCGGCGACCTCGCCGGAGACCGTCGCCGCGACGACGTTGTCGAAGCCGAGGAAGCGCGCCACGAACTCGTCGGCGGGCCGCTGCCACACGTCGAGGGGCGTGCCGGACTGGGCGATCCGCCCGTCCCGCATCACCACGACCCGGTCGGCCAGCGCGAACGCCTCGCCCTGGTCGTGGGTGACGGCGAGCACGGTGGTCCCCAGCTCGCCGAACAGCTCCCGGAGTTCGACCACGAGCCGCTCCCGCAGCGAGCGGTCGAGCTGCCCGAGCGGCTCGTCCAGCATCAGCAGCCGGGGCCGCGACGCGAGGGCTCTGGCCAGGGCGACGCGCTGCTGCTCACCGCCGGAGAGCGCGGCGACGGCGCGCCGCTCGGCGCCGGACAGTCCGACGAGGGCGAGCAATTCCCGTACACGATCGGCCTGTTCCGCCTTCGAGGCACCGTGCATGCGCAGCCCGAAGGCGACGTTGCCGCCGACGTCGCGCTGCGGGAACAGCTGGTGGTCCTGGAACATCAGGCCCACGCCCCGCTTGTGCGCGGGCACGCCACGCTGGTCGCGCCCGCCGAGCGACACCTGCCCCGAGTCGAGGTCCTGGAGCCCCGCGACGGCCCGCAGCAGCGTCGACTTGCCGCTGCCGCTGGGCCCGAGCACGCACACGATCTCGTGCTCGGCGACATCGAGGCCGACCGTGTCGAGCACCGGGCGCCCACCGAACCGTACGGTGACATCGCTCAGTTGAAGCAGCGGCGGCGAGGGTGTCATCAGAACTCCCCGGTCGTGGCCTTCGCAGGCCGGATGCGTTCGAGCAGCAGCAGGCAGACGGCGCAGACGAGCATCAGGATCGTCGAGAGGGCCATCGCCTGCCCGTAGTTGAGGTCACCGGCCCGCCCGAGGAGGCGGGCCACGGCGACGGGCAGCGTCGGGTTGTCGGGCCGCGCGATGAACACGGTCGCCCCGAACTCGCCGAGCGAGACGGCGAAGGCGAACCCGGCGGCGACGAGCAGCGCCCGCCGCACCATCGGCAGATCGACCTCCCGCCAGGCCCGCAGCGGCGAGGCGCCGAGGACGGCTGCGGCCTCCCGCAGGCGTCCGTCGACGGCGCGCAGCACCGGCAGCATGGTCCGTACGACGAAGGGCACGCCCACGAGCGCCTGCGCGAGCGGCACCAGGATCCAGGAGGCCCGCAGGTCGAGCGGCGGCTTGTCGAGGGTGATGAGGAACCCGAACCCGACGGTCACCGCGGACACGCCCAGCGGCAGCATCAGCAGCGCGTCGAACCCGCGCACCAGCCGCCCGGCCCGCCGGGTCAGCGCCGCCGCGGCGAGGCCGCCGATCAGCAGCGCGATGGCGGTGGCGGCGAGCGCGTACTCCAGCGAGTTCCCGATGGCGTCGATCGGCGGTACGAGGAAGGTGCCGCCGTCGGACGAGAGCAGCGCCCGGTAGTAGCCGAACCCGAACCCGTCCGCCGTGTCGAACGAGCGCAGGACCAGCACGCCCAGCGGCAGCAGGACCAGCACGACGACGCTCGCGAGGACCCCGCCCAGCAGGGCCCACTGCCCGGCGCCGCGCGGCCGCCCTGCCGTCTGCGTGGCGTCGACGAGCCGCAGGGCGCTCTCCCGCCGCCGCACGGTCCAGGCGTGCACGGCGAGGATCAGCCCGACGGCGGCGAACTGCACGAGGGTGAGCACGGCGGCGGTCGGCAGGTCGAAGATCTGCGCGGTCTGCCGGTAGATCTCGACCTCCAGCGTCGAGAACCCGGGCCCGCCGAGGATCTGCACGACGCCGAACGAGGTGAAGGTGAACAGGAACACCATCAGCGCGGCGGCCGCCACGGCAGGCCCGAGCGCGGGCAGCGTCACCTTCCGCCAGGCGGCGAGGCGCGAGGCGCCGAGCATCCGCGCGGCCTCCTCCTGCCGCGGATCGAGCTGCGCCCACAGCCCGCCCACGGTCCGTACGACGACCGCGTAATTGAAGAAGACGTGCGCGAGCAGGATCGCCCACACCGTGGTGTCCAGCCGCACGCCCCACAGCTCGTCGAGCAGCCCGCCCCGCCCGAGGAGGGCGAGGAAGGCGGTGCCGACGACGACGGTCGGCAGCACGAACGGCACGGTCACGACGGCCCGCAGCACCTGCTTGCCGGGGAAGTCGAGGCGCGCGAAGACATAGGCGCCGGGCAGCGCGACCAGCAGGGTGAGCGCGGTCGACGCGAGCGCCTGCCACACGGTGAACCACAGCACGTGCCGGATGTCGGACTGCCCGAGCACCTCGGTGATCCGCCCGAACTGCCAGCCGCCGCCGACGTGCAGCCCGCGCTCGACGATCGCGACGACGGGATAGGCGAAGAAGACCCCGAAGAACACGACGGGCAGGGCCATGAGCCCCAGCCGCGCCGCGTTCCCGTGGGACGCCTTCCGGCCGCCTGCTACTTCAGTACGAGCGAGGTCCACGACTTGACCCAGTCGTCACGGTGGTCGGCGATCGTACGCGGCGCCATCGTCTCGGGGTCGTCGACCGGCACCGCGTACTTGGTGTACTCGGCGGGCGCGGTGGCGTTCTTCGTCACCGGGTCGACGAACATGTTGAGCGGCATGTCCTGCTGGAACTCCTTGGAGATCAGGAAGTCGATGAGCGCCTGCCCGCCCTTCCCGTTCTTCGCGCCGTCGAGCAGCCCGGCGAACTCGATCTGCCGGAAGCAGGTCCCCTTGGCGACGCCGACCGGCGAGGTCTTGGGCTGCGGGTCGGCGTAGATGGCCTCGGCCGGCGGCGACGACGCGTACGACACGACGAGCGGCCGCTCACCGCCCGCCTTCCTGCCTCCGGCGCTGCCGCTGAACTCCTCGTTGTAGGCCTGCTCCCAGCCGTCGACGACCTTCACGCCGTTGACCTTGAGCTTCTTCCAGTACGCCTGCCAGCCGTCGTCGCCGTACTCGGCGGCCGTACCGAGCAGGAAGCCGAGCCCGGGCGAGGAGGTGGACGCGTTCTCGGTGACGAGCAGGTTCTTGTACGCGGCCTTGGTCAGGTCGTCGAAGGAGGCCGGCGGGGTCAGGTGGTGCTGCGCGAAGTACTTCTTGTCGTAGTTGACGCAGATGCTTCCGGTGTCGATGGGAGTGACCCGGTTCTTCCGCCCGTCGAGCTGGTACTCCCCCTTCACCTCGCTCAGCCCCTTCGCCTTGTAGGAGGCGAAGACGCCGTTGTCGAGGGCGCGGGAGAGCAGGGTGTTGTCGACGCCGAAGAAGACGTCGCCCTGCGGGTTGCCCTTGGACAGGATGGCCTTGTTGACGGCCTCTCCGGCGTCGCCGTCCTTGAGGACCTTGACCCGGTACCCGGACGACTTCTCGAAGTCGGCGAGGACGCTCTTGGAGACGGCCCACGAGTCGTGGCTGACGAGCGTGACGGTCTTGGAGTCGCCGCCGGAGCCCGCGGCGTCCGAGGACGACCCGCACGCGGACAGCGTGACGAGCCCGAGCCCCACCGCCACGGCGACAACCGTGCTGGTCTTCTTGCTCACGTGAATGTTCCTCCTGGGGATGTCCAGGAAGAGACGCGGCCCTGCCCCGGGACCTTCACGGACCCAGGGCAGGGCGCAACAGCTTGAGTGGTGTCCGAACTTCCTACCCAGAATGACCTGGGCAAGGTTCAGAGGGTCTGCGGCCCACCATGTGTCTGGCTGCCGCACTCTCAGCGCTGTGGCGCTCCCCTGTCGGAATATGAAGATGTGTCTACGAGGTACGTGTGCCAGGCTACCGCTCGGTCGCGGCGAGCTGACCACACGCCCCGTCGATCTCTTGACCGCGGGTGTCCCGAACGGTCACGGGTACACCGTGAGCGGCGATCGCCTCGACGAACGCCTTCTCGTCCTCGGGCCGCGACGCGGTCCACTTCGACCCGGGCGTCGGGTTCAGCGGAATGAGGTTCACGTGCACCGGCTTGCCCCGGAGCAGCCGCCCGAGCCGGTCACCGCGCCACGCCTGGTCGTTGATGTCCCGGATGAGCGCGTACTCGATGGAGAGCCGGCGCCCGGACTTGGCCGCGTACTCCCATCCGGCGTCGAGGACCTCGCGCACCTTCCACCGGGTGTTGACCGGTACGAGGGTGTCGCGCAGCTCGTCGTCGGGGGCGTGCAGCGAGATGGCGAGACGGCACTTGAAGCCCTCGTCGGCGAACCGGTGGATCGCGGGCACGAGCCCCACGGTGGACACGGTGATCCCGCGCTGGCTCAGCCCGAGCCCGTCCGGCTCGGGATCGGTGAGCGCCCGAATGGACTGGACGACCCGCTTGTAGTTGGCGAGCGGCTCCCCCATCCCCATGAACACGATGTTGGACAGCCGCGCTGGCCCACCGGGGATCTCCCCGTCCCGCAGCGCGCGCATCCCGTCCACGATCTGGTGGACGATCTCACCGGTCGACAGGTTCCGGTCGAGCCCGGCCTGCCCGGTGGCGCAGAACGGGCAGTTCATCCCGCATCCGGCCTGCGACGAGATGCACATCGTCACCCGGTCCGGATACCGCATGAGGACCGACTCGACGAGCGTCCCGTCGAACAGCCGCCACAGCGTCTTGCGCGTGGTGTCCTGGTCGGTCGACAGATGCCGCACGACGGTCATCAGCTCGGGCAGCAGCGCCTCACGCAGCTTCTCGCGCGACGCGGCAGGGATGTCGGTCCACTGCTCGGGGTCGTGCGCGTACCGCGCGAAGTAGTGCGTGGAAAGCTGCTTGGCACGGAACGGCTTCTCGCCGACAGCGGCGACAGCCTCCTTCCGCTCCGCAGGCGTCATATCAGCAAGGTGCCGCGGCGGCTTCTTGGCTCCGCGGGGGGCGACGAAAGTGAGTTCTCCGGGCTTAGGCATGGCTGTACCAGTGTCGCAGATGGATGGGGGTGACCTGGGGTCGTCGCCCTGGACACCTGTCACTGTCGGTCGCCGCTGGTCACTGTCGAGCGGCCCCGGACGGCCCAGGGACGGCCCGAGGGTGCGGGCTTCCCGAAGGCCTGACCAGCTAGCTTCGCGCCCGGCCAGGTTGTGAGCGGCGCTCTAGGCGACTCAATCGGTGGTTCCCAACGCAGCATCGTCGACCCGCGGCTTGCACCGTCTCTGAGCACGTAGATCACGAAGGTAACGATCTATTGCGACTCCTGCACCGCCTCCCCTCAGCGTTGCTAGCGTTTCACCCCCGCGCCAAACACTCCGCTCCTAGATGAGGTCACATGGCTCCTCAACCAGGCCAGCCCCCTATCTCTTTTGAGGAGTACCGCCTCTATTACGAGACGACGGAGAGAGTCACCGAGAGACGATTGGCAATGAATCGCTGGAATTACTCAGTATTAACAGCGAGCCTTTTGGCCATTGGCGTGATCCTCGGATGGGCATCCTCACATGACGCTTTCCTACTGGCAGGAATTGCCGGGATCTTGGTCCTGAGCGCAATCGCCTGCATAATGTGCTTTTTCTGGCTCAGGCAGATCGACGACTTCAAGGCCCTCAACACGGCGAAGTTTGAAGTTCTAAACAATATGGCACCGCTAGTGACATTTGAGGGTGCCAGTGGACCGTCGCCAGCGAAATCTTTTAATTGCTTCGACAAAGAGTGGCAGGAGCTTTCAAGGGTGCAGGCGTTGCAGGCGCCGTCAACAAGCAGGTTCGTGCGCGGCTTGCGATCTTCGAGCGCAGAGCGCTTCATCCCTCGCGCCTTCGGCGCCATCTTCGCCCTGATCTTCTCCTCTGTAGTAGTCTTCTCCGTGCTGAGCTGGGACAACGTAACTGACCATCCGTCACCATTTAGCAACTCGGAGCAGTCCAAAAAGAAGAGTAAGTGATGAATCGCTACATCTACTCAATTATGCCCGTCTCAACCGATGCCGACTATCAAGAGAAACGGGCCAGCCTGGGTAGGGTCGCAGCAGAATTCGACCTATCGGTTCATTTCCCGCTGGACCGAGGTCTCCCTGAGGCTGGCGAAGAATTCGACCTCTCAACAGTTGTTTCTGAGATGAGGCAGGCGACGCTGGTTATCGCCGACCTCTCTCTCGAACGGCCAAGCTGCTACTACGAGCTCGGCTTGGCGCAAGCACTCGGCTCCAGAGTTGCACTGATCGCGAGGGTCGGATCAAACATCCATCAAGCCTTCGGCAGGAACTCGGTTACGCACTTTCAAGACTTGCAGGATTATCCGGCAGTGGTGCGTAGGGCATTGGTGAATACGCAGCTGGAGACGTAAGACTCCCCCAATCCCCCACACCATCCCAGCTCCCATCCCGTCCGCCGTCGACCCACACGTCTGTGGAGCGGGCGTGGTTCATGGCGTCCAGGTGGAGCGCGCCACTGTACGAACGACCTGGACGCCATGGGCCACGTCTGCTCGGCTCCGCCTGGGTCGACGGTGGACGGGATGGGAGCCCACCACGCTCACCACGATGTACCCGCAGCCGGGAACGGCGCCCCCTCCCACCCGGTGCCGGCCGATCCCCCGCCGGAGGCATCGTCTGTGACCATGAGCCGCGAGCATGCCCGGGGGCTCGTCTCATGTCCTCCGGGCCTATCCACTGTGGGCGGGCGTCGGCGCAGCCGGGGCGGAGCGGGCCGAAGGCAGGAGCGGCGCCCCGAGCGGAGCCGGGAGCCCGCCCGGCGGAGCGGAGCGCAGCCGGGTGCTTGATGAGGTAGAGAAACTTGTAACAGCTCTCAGGCCCGGGGCAGTTGGACCAGTTGCCTACGGACCGGTGAGTGTGCGGTGACCCGGGTTCGGATGTGAAGCGCCAACGCGTCGGCCAGGGCATCTGCGATGCGGACGCTGTAGGTCTCGCACATCGCAGCCATGGATTCGTCCGGGGGCAGCCAGTTAGGGGCGCTCGCTGGCAAGGAGTCGGCTCGTGAAGCCCGCGTGGCACAGGCGTTCGTAGGCCTCAAGCACGTCGTCCGGGACGGACTGGCTGATCATGAATCCCTGGTCTGGGTAGATCAACAGGCGTTGCAGCGCACCCACAAGCATGTCGATGACGAGCCGGGCGTCCCCAATCGAATCGACGTATTCGTCGAACGTCATCGGGGTGGACGCGCTAAGGATCTCGACTTCGGGCCACAGCTTGCGCGCCGTGGCGTATGCGCGTCGCTCCTCGTACGGCTTGCTGATCAAGAGGACGGAGGACACACGCACTCCGGCTTCTTCGAGTACAGCCCTGGAGAGGCGGATGTTCTCCCCCGTGTTGCGAGCGTGAGGCTCGACGAGAACTGCTGAGCTGGGGACGCCGCGTTCCAGGGCGCGCTCGCGGTAGTGGACCGCTTCGCCTCGCGGCATGCGATCCCGTGTCGTCGGGCTGGTGGCTCCCGTGAACACAAGCAATGGGGCCATGCCGCGCTCGTACAGGTCCACTGCCGTGTCGGCCACACCCAAATCGTGACTGCCCAAGCCGATTGCGACCGAGCAGGGCCGCAGGGTGTGGCCCATCTGGTGGTAGTCCCACAGGCGTCGTGCGTCGGCCCATGCCTGCGTCGAGATCATTCCTGCCCCTTCTCACCCTTCGCCGAGTCCGGGACTTTGAAGTCGTACTCCCAGGCAAAGCGCGAAGCCGCGTGTACACCGATGGCGAACTCGACCACTGTGCCAGAAGCCGTGTAGGTCGTCCGATGGAGCTCAACCACGGGCTCGCCCGCCGGGAGCTGCAACAACTTCACCTCGTCTGACGTTGCAGCGCGGGCGAAAATCGACTCCCTCATGTGATCGATCTCGTACCCCGCGTCGTACAGGACTCGGAAGCCACCGCCTCGGCCGGCCGGTCCCGGAGTCGGATCCACGATGCGCGTGCCCTCGACATGCTCAGGCCTGTAGTAGCTGGTCAAGGTGTGGGTCGGCTGGTCGCCTTCCTTCACGAGCCTCGCCCGCGCATACACCTGGGCGCCTTCGGGCAAGCCGTGCGCGTCCGCTACAGCGGGAGGAGCCTCAACCAGGTTGACCGTCTGCGTCTGCTCGTTGCGGCGGTAGCTGCGCCCGGAGGCTACGCGGTCCGCGATGAACGCGACCTCGTCGCTGTCGCGCCACTTGGCCTTGTCGTAGCGGGCGATACCAAGCCGCTTGAGTGGTACCTGCTGCCGCACGACCGTGCCGTGCCCTCGCGATGAGGTGACCAGTCCTTCGACCTCAAGCGCCTTGTAGGCCTGGTGGACAGTGGACTTCGAGCCCGCTCCCTCCGCGACCAGCTCCCTGATTTGCGGAAGCTGCTGGCCAGGAGCGTATTCACCCCTCCTGATCTCATCAGCCAGCTTGTCTGCCAGCTCTCGCCACTTCGGCGCCATGACGACTCCTCTCGATAGGGACCAGTCAAACACAGTCCCAGGACTGCATGTCAAAGTCTCACTCAGCCGCTCGCAGTCCTAGGACAGCGGACGTCGAAAGCCTTCTTTGGGCTGCCTCAAGACTCGACTCAGGGAGTACTACTTGCCGTCCTTCAAGATCGACCTTCAGAGCGCCGTCGTGTTCGTGGCGACCGCGCCCGAGCCGAAGCTGATCAACAAGAAGACCGGCGAGCGGGCCATGGACCGCGACAACCCGAGCGTCGCGCTCTCCACGGTGGGCCTGCTGGTCTCGGACGAGGGAGAGGGCAACCTCTACCAGGTGACCGTGCCGGAGACGGGCATCCCCGAGGGTCTCGCGCCGGGCACGCCGGTCCGGGTGACCGGGCTCAAGGCTCGCGACTGGGAGAACACCTTCAACGGCGAGAAGCGGCACGGCATCTCGTTCCGCGCGATCGCGATCACGTCGGGGGTCTGAGCCGTGGCTGACCTGGCCGTGTGGTTCGAGGCGTCGGGCGCCATAGCGGGCGCCGGTGGCGTCACCTACGCCAAGCACAAGGCTCCGCGCGTCTACTGGGCGGCAGTGGGTCTGCCGATGACCTGGGGCCGGTTCGCTCTCTCGTACCGGAACACGATGGATGTGTGCGGGCTGACGGTGCAGCCGTCGGGACTGCGAGCGTTCATGTCGCGCCGGGTCGCTCGCCACGAGGTCCGGCCGGTGGCTCCGAAGATCCGCCGGGTGCGGGGCACGTCGACCGGCCTGCGGGTCACGCTCCGACTGCCCGCCGGTCTGGAGCCCGCCGACCTCGCTGCGGCCTCCGAGCGGCTGCGGCACGCATGGGGCGTCCACTCGGTCCACGTGATCGCCAAGAAGCCCGGCTACGTCGAACTACGGATGACCGGTCATGACCTGCTGCGCCGGGTGCAGATGCCGAAGAAGACGGCACCGCGCGATCTGGTGGTGCCGGTCGCCCTCCGGGACGACGGTACGGCGTACGTGCGGGACTACCGCGAGATCCCGCACGCGCTGGCCCTCGGCGCGAACCAGTCCGGCAAGTCCATGTACCAGCGCAACCTGATCAAGGGCCTCGCTCAACTGCCGGTCGCCCTGGTGGGGATGGACTGCAAGCGCGGGGTCGAGCAGTACCGCTACGCCCCGCGGCTGTCCGCGCTCGCGACCAACCCCGACGATGCCGCCTCGCTGGTCGATGTGCTGGTGGCGGAGATGGAGGACCGCTTCGATCTGTTGGCCAAGCACGGCGTCTCGGACCTGTGGGAGCTGCCCGAAGACCTGCGCCCGGCGCCCATCGTAGTCCTGGTCGACGAGATCGCGGAACTCTTCCTGATCTCCTCCAAGAAGGACGAGGAGCGCCGCGAGCGCATCGTCACCGGACTGATCCGCCTGGCCCAGCTCTCCCGCGCGGTCGGCATCTACCTGGAGATCTGCGGGCAGCGCTTCGGCTCCGAACTGGGCAAGGGCGCCACCATGCTCCGCGCCCAGCTCACCGGACGCGTGGTGCACCGCGTCAACGACAAGCAGACCGCCGAGATGGGGCTGAACGACGTGGCCCCGGAGTCCGTCCCGGCAGCCTGCACGATCCCCGCCGACCGCCCCGGGCAAGCCGTAGCCGCCGACGCCTCCGGCGGCTGGGGCCGCATTCGCACCCCGTACACCCCGGTCGACGAAACCGTGGCGGCCTGCCGCGAGTTCGCCCACCTGATCCCGGATCTTCCGGCCCTGGCGCCCTTCCGGCCGGCCGTTTCGGCCCCGGGCCCCTCGATCCCGCCCATGCCGACGACGGCACCCGCGTTCCCCTGACGCTCCCCGCTCTCCGGTCGGCGTGACCGCCTCGCGCCAGGTCCCTACCCCACCCATGCCGGAATCCGCCGAAGCCGGGCGGCCGGAGCCCCGCTCCCCCCGCCCCGCTCGGCCCCACCCCTGCTAGGAGGTGATGACGGTGAACCGCTCGATCCGCCTGGACGCCGTACTCATCCAAGCCGTGATCGCCGGAGCCCTGTCCTTCTCCCACCTGCACGACCTGGCCGACGCCGCCGGACAGTCCGGCTGGAAGGCCTGGGCCTACCCGATCAGCGTCGACCTGCTCCTCGTCGCGGCCTGGCGCCGACTGCGCACAAGCCGCCGCGACCGCGCCGCCTGGGCCTGGTTCGTGATCGCCCTCTTCGCCTCGCTCGGCGCGAACATCGCCACCGCCGGACTCCTCGACCTCACCGCCGTCCCGGCCTGGCTCCGCGTCCTCGTCGCCGGATGGCCCGCGCTCGCCTTCCTCGGCGGCACCCTCCTGGTCCACAGCCCGGAGACCACCCCGGCCCCGGTGCCTGCCGCGCCGGAGCCGACCGAAGAGGTGTCCGCCGTCGACCTGCACCGCACCGACAGCACCCCCGAACTCCCCGAACCGGCCGCCCAGGAACTACCGGCCGCCGAACCGGCCCCGGAGCCCGCGCCACTTCCGGCGAACGTTCCGCCGGCACTCCTGGACCACGCCCGAAAGCTCGCCGACCACCACCGCGCGACCACCGGAACAGCGCTGCCCGTCGCCAACCTGCGCGCCCAGCTCGGGCTCCCCGCACCAGTCGTCGACTCGATCGCCGCTCACCTCCAACTCTCCTGAGAGGAAGGCCCGTCATGACCGCTTACCGCCGGTTCCGCAACGTGCAGAAGATCGGCCCCGTCCAGGTCGCGACCTTCTACGACGGGCGCGGCCGCGAACGCCACACCGCCGCCTGCACCGCGCCCCGCTGCGACTTCTCCACGGAGTACGACAACCGCTCCGCCGCCGAACTCGCCGCCCGCACCCACCGCTGCACCGCCTAGGAGACCGCCATGGACGTCCCGCTCTGGCTCGCCCTGATCGCCGTCGGCTGGCTCGGCATCAAGCTCACCCGCCCGCCGATCTGGCTCGTGATCCTGCTCCTGCTCGGCGGCTACCTCATCGCCGACAGCTTCCTCAGCCCCGCCGTCGACTCCCTCATCAACTGACCCACCCCGGAAGGGAGTACCGCCCGTGTTCACCCCGAAGATCCCGGTCAACGACCAGCCCACCGGCCAGATCATCCCGCTCAGCACTAACCCCGTGGACGGTCACCAGCACGCCCCGGCCTGTGCCTGCCAGCACCCGGCCCCCGCGCCGGTCGCCTCCAACCGGCCCACCGTGCAGCTCACCCCGGGCTCGCTGCTCCTGGTGGTCGGCGGCGGCACTGCGGCCGTGCTCGTGGTCGGCGCCGTGCTGGTCTCGATGCTCCTCGCGGTCGCGATCACCGCGAGTTCGCTCGCGATCGTCGCGCTCGTCGTCCGCTCGCTCATGAAGAGCGAGATCAAGAACCACCGCTGACCGGCCCCGGAGCGGCCTCTACCGCCAAGTTTCGTCCGCTCCGGAGCCGTGCCTCCTGCCCGAACCAAACGATCCGGAAGGAAGTTCCATCATGGCCCAGCCCACCCCTGCCCGCGCACGCATCTGCTCCGACTGCGACGGCTTCCCCGCCGTCGCCATTACCACCGGCCTGCGCAACCGCGACGGCTCCCGCCAGACCCTCACCGCCACCTGCCGCACCTGCAACGGCCACGGCCACACCACCCGCGCCGTCCTCGCCCGCGCGGGCCGGTGACTGACCGATGACCGACACCGCCACCATGGCGGGCCTGGACCCGGCCACCCTCGCCGACGTGCTGAGGGTCGCCGGGTCCCCGGGCTTCGACCGCATCCAAGACCAGATCAAGCGCACCGGCGGCTGCTCCGACCCCATCCACCTCCAGGGCGCCACCGTCACCCGCGACCGCACCACCGGTCAGGTCCTCTACAGCTACTCGACCGACACCGAGCCCGGCGGACGACTCCGCGTCGCCTGCGGCAACCGCCGCGCCACCCGCTGCCCCGCCTGCGCCTGGACCTACGCCGGCGACACCTACCACCTGATCCGCGCCGGACTCATCGGCGACCCCGACAAAGGCACCCCCCGCACCCTGCGCGACCACCCCCGCGTCTTCGCCACCCTCACCGCCCCCAGCTTCGGCCCCGTCCACAACCGGCCCGGCACTCGCCCGTGCCGGTGCGGAGTCCGGCACCCGGAAGATGCCGCCGAGTTGGGCACGCCCCTCGCCCCGGACACCTACGACTACGCGGGCTCGGTGCTCTGGAACAACCACGCCTCCGACCTGTGGCGCTACTTCACGATCTACCTGCGCCGCGAGATCGCAGCCCGTGCCGGACTGGCTCCGAAGGCCGCCAAGGAACAGTCCCGCCTGTCCTTCGGGAAGGTCGCCGAGTACCAGAAGCGCGGCGCCATCCACTTCCACGCCGTGATCCGCTTCGACGGCCCGGACGGTCCCGACTCTCCGCCCCCGCACTGGGCCACGCTGCAGCTGCTCACCGACGCGATCCGCGCCGCCGCTGCTCGCGTCCGCGTCGACCTGGACGCTTCCGGCGACCACCCCGCCCGCGTCTTCTGCTGGGGCGACCGGCTCGACGTCCAGCCCATCAAGGCCTTCGGCGACGGCTCCGAGATCACCGAACAGGCCGTCGCCTCCTACGTCGCGAAGTACGCCACGAAGGCAGCCGAGACGACCGGCACCGTGGACCGCCGCATCGGCAACAAGGAGGCCCTGGTCCTTCTCGACGTGCCCGACCATCCCCGGCGTCTCATCGAGGCCTGCCTCGACCTTCACGCCGACTACCCGGACCGCAAGCTCCGCGACTGGGCCCACATGCTCGGCTTCCGCGGCCACTTCTCCACCAAGTCCCGCCGCTTCTCCACCACCCTCGGCGCCCTCCGCCAGGTCCGCGCCGACTACCGCGCCGCCCAACACCGCGCCGCCCTCGGGCTACCCGACCCTGACGAGGTCCCCGAGGAGACCACGCTCACCCTCGCCCACTGGGCCTACGCCGGACATGGCCACACCCCGGGTGAGTCCTGGTTCGCCGCCAACATCCGCCGCGACATCCAACGGAACCGCGAGACAGCACGCGAGGCACTGGCAGACCTGACAGACGAGAAGGAGTGGTGACGATGCAGCACGTCTTGCCCGACCGCTACATGACCCCTGTCGACGGCGCCGAACTCCTGGGCGTCTCGGTCGAGACCGTCTACCAGTGGCGCCGCAAGCGCACGGGCCCCCGAGGCTTCCGAGTCGGCCGGCACCTTCGCTACGACCCCTCCGACGTACGCGCCTGGGTCGGCTCCCTCATGGAAGGGGCTGCCGCCTGATGGCCGGACACATCCAAGACCGTTGGTTCAAGGTCGAGCCCGGTCCGGACGGCAAGCCCGTCAAGGTCAAGAGCGACCGCTACGGCGTCGGCCTCCGCTATCGCGCCCGCTACGTCGGCCCGGACGGACCCGAGAAGTCCAAGAGCTTCCCCGACCGGCAGAAGCGGCTCGCGGAGCAGTGGCTGACCGACATCGCGTCCGACATGTCGCGCGGCAACTACATCGACCCTCGCGCCGCCCGGATCACCTTCAAGAGGTACGCCGAGAAGTGGCTCACGGCTCACACTGCTGACGTGTCGAGCCAGATCGTCACGGAGCAGCGGCTCCGGCTGCACGCCTTTCCCGTGATCGGCACGCGCCCGCTGGACTCGTTCCGCCCCGAGCACATCCGCCAGCTCACGAGTGCCCTGGAGGCCAACCCGGCAGTAGGCGGCGCCTACGCGCGCAACATCTACGGCGACGTACGTGCCGTACTGAGCGCGGCCGTGGACGACGGCCTCCTGTCCCGGAACCCGTGCTCTGCGAAGTCCGTGCGCCCGCCGACTGCCGAGCGCCGCCGCGTCGTTCCGTGGCTGCCCACACAGGTACAGGCGGTCCGTGCGGCGCTCCCCCACCGCTACCGGACCATGGTGGATACGGGCGCCGGGTGCGGCCTCCGACAGGGCGAGATCGTCGGTCTCGCCGAGGACGCGATCGACTTCGATGCCGGCACCCTGCGCGTGGTCCGACAGGTGAAGCTCATCCGAGGCAAAGCCGTCTTCGCCCCGCCGAAGTGCGGCAAGGAGCGAGACGTCCCGCTGCCGTCGTACGTCGCTGAGGCGCTGCGCATCCACCTGGACGCCTTCAAGCCGGTTGAGATCACGCTGCCGTGGCGCAAGCCGGACGGCCCGAAGGCGACGGCCCGTCTCCTGTTCACGAACGCCGCGAACGGGATCGTGTGGCGTAGCAACTTCAACGTCCAGGACTGGAAGCCCGCTCTGGCGCTCGCTGGCCTCATCCCGGACGCCGGTCCCGACGGCAAGTACGAGTCGGCCCGGGAGCACGGGATGCACGCCCTGAGGCACTTCTACGCCTCGGTGCTGCTGGATGCAGGGGAGAGCATCAAGGCTGTCAGCCAGTACTTGGGGCACACAGATCCAGCGCTGACACTGCGGGTGTACGCGCATCTCATGCCGTCAAGCCAGGAGCGAACCCGAAAGGCCGTCGACAGCGTTCTCCGTTCGAGCAGTAACACCTAGCCCAATTCGAGGTGCTCCTCGTGACAGAAGCAGTCGAGCAGATCTCTCTGGTCATTGGAGTTGCCCGGATTCGCAGATTCCGCCCACGCGGCCCGTGCTGATCCGATTTACTCAGTGCGGACACTGATCTGCGGAACTCCTTCCGTCCTGCGGGTGATTGAGCCATGCCCGCACCGGCAGCCAATCGGGGTGGTCGGCACAGGCTCGTTGCGCGGAAGGAGAACGACATGACCGCGCCATCGCGCCGCACTGCGGTACTGATGTCGAGGGTTACTGAGCGGGTCAGGAGACGGCTCACGCTCGCACGTGCCAACAAGAACTACGGCCGTGCGAAGCGTTTGGCCTGGGATGTTTTCGTGACGGTGGTAGCCGCCGCCGTCACCACGTCCCTGACCGGGCTTCTACACGGCCGGTAGTCCACAGAGTGGGTCCCTAACGCTATGGGACGGTGGGGGCCCACTCTCATTTCGGAGCCAGTACACAGGAGGCAACTTAATCCCCGATGCGTTGGTGGTACCACCCTAGCGGCACCTCCGAACTTTCGGAGGTGGTTCGCAAATCTCGTGTCACATCGAAGTTCCAAAGTTTCGCGCAGTGACACTTTTCAAAGTGGTGCCACCAAAAAAATCTGGTGCCGAATCTGAAGCAACATCTTTGGTCCTGGCGTCTCGTCTCGCCCAAAAGTGTCCGCCGACAACGAGCGCGGGCGTCGTCCATCCGCGAGACTCAGACGGCCCAGGGACGGCCCGGGAGCCAGGGCTAGCTGTTCAGTCCAGTCGTTTGCGCAGCTAGACAGCTTGCTGGTTTAACACCACTGCCAGTTCTCCGGGCTTAGACGTCATTTCACTTGGCGAGTCTGCGGTGGCATATGAGGGTCGCAGCGATGGCTGTGAAGGCGAGGAAGTGTTCTGGTTTGCGCTCGTAGCGGCGGTGGAGACGTCGGCAGCCGGACAGCCAGGACATGGTGCGTTCTACGACCCAGCGGTGTCGGCCGAGCCGTTTGGATGACTCAATGCCCCTTCGGGCAAGGCGATGGCGAATCCCCCGAGAGGCCAGCCAGCGCCGCAGGTGGGAGTAGTCGTAGCCCTTGTCGCCGTGCAGTTTGCCGGGTCGGCGGCGTCGGGGGCCGCGACGGGAGCGGATGGGCGGGATGCCTCGGACCAGTG
>NZ_QLLY01000018.1 GCF_003259365.1 Streptomyces sp. PsTaAH-137 | reverse complement strand
TCCTCCTGCACGGCCGGGTTCTCATAGTTCAGGTCCGGCTGGTGGGAGAAGAACCGGTGCCAGAAGTACTGCTTGCGCACCGGATCAAACGTCCAGTTCGACGCCTCCGTGTCCACGAAGATGATCCGCGCGTCCTGGTACTGCTTGTCGTCGTCCGCCCAGACGTAGTAGTCGCCGTAGGGGCCGTCGGGATCCGAACGCGACTGCTGGAACCACTCGTGCTGATCACTCGTGTGGTTCATCACGAAGTCGATGATCACGCGCATCCCGCGCTGATGCGCGGCATCCACGAACTCCACGAAGTCCGCCAGATCACCGAACTCCGGTAGTGCGGCGATGTAGTTGGCCACGTCGTAGCCGCCGTCGCGCAGCGGGGATTTGAAGAACGGCGGCAGCCAGAGACAGTCGACGCCGAGCCACTGGAGGTAGTCCAGTTTCGCCGTGATGCCCTTGAGGTCGCCGACACCGTCACCGTTGCTGTCGTAGAAGGAGCGGACCAGGACCTCGTAGAAGACGGCACGCTTGAACCAGTCCGGGTCCCGGCCCGCGGCGTGCGGGTGGGCGGGCAGCATGAGGTCGTTCGCATCCATGAGGGTGCTCCCTCGGGTTGTTCACGCTCGGGGTGTTCATGCCGGTCCGGAAGAGCACTTTTCCTGACTCAACCGAAGGTTCCTGACTCAACCGATCGTCAGAATGTGCGCGGGCGTGACGCCCGGCGTCAGACACACGTATGCGGTGGCGCTCCAGGAGTAGGTCTGACCGGACAGCTCGTCGCGTACGCGAAAGGTGGCGTCCGGCGCGAGGCCCAGCGCCTCGCAGTCGAGGTGGAGTGTGGCCTCCTGGGTGTGGTGCGGGTCGAGGTTCACGACGACCAGAACCGTGTTCGAGCCACTGCGTTTCGAGTACACGAGGACCGCGTCCTTGTCCGCGTGGTGGAAGTGCACGTCCCGCAGTTGCCGCAACGCGGGGCTGCGCCGCCGGATGTCGTTGAGCGCGGTCAGGAGCGGAGCGATCGTCCGTCCCTCGCGCGCCGCAGACTCCCAGTCCCGCGGCCGTAGTTCGTACTTCTCGGAGTGCAGATACTCCTCGCTGCCGGGGCGCAGCGGAGTGTTCTCGCACAGCTCGTATCCGCTGTAGACACCCCAGGACGGGGCGAGGGTCGCCGCCAGGACAGCGCGCAGTTCGAAGGCGGGACGGCCGCCGTGCTGAAGGAACTCGGGCAGGATGTCCGGCGTGTTGGCGAAGAAGTTCGGCCGCATGGAGGCCGCCGACTCACCCGCCAGCTCCTGGACATACTCGGTGAGTTCGCTCTTGGTGTTGCGCCAGGAGAAGTACGTGTACGACTGCTGGAAACCGCTCTGGGCCAGGGCCCTCATCATCGCCGGGCGGGTGAACGCCTCCGCCAGGAAGATGACATCGGGGTCGCCGCGGTTGATGTCCGCGATGACCGCTTCCCAGAACGCGACCGGCTTGGTGTGCGGGTTGTCGACGCGGAAGATGCGGACTCCGTGCGCCATCCAGTGCCGCAGCACACGGGTCGTCTCCGCGACGAGCCCCGGCAGATCGGCGTCGAAGGCGATCGGATAGATGTCCTCGTACTTCTTCGGCGGGTTCTCCGCGTACGCGATCGTGCCGTCGGGGCGGTGGTGGAACCACTCCGGGTGCTTGTGCACCCAGGGGTGGTCGGGGGAGCACTGGAGCGCGAAGTCGAGGGCGATCTCCATGTCCAGCTCCCGGGCGCGCGCGACGAACGCGTCGAAGTCGTCGAGGGTGCCGAGGTCGGGGTGGATGGCGTCGTGCCCGCCCTCGGGGGCGCCGATCGCCCAGGGCACGCCGACATCGTGCGGTCCCGGGGACAGCGAGTTGTCCGGGCCTTTGCGGGCCGTGGTGCCGATGGGGTGGATCGGCGGCAGGTATACGACGTCGAAGCCCATCTCCGCGATCGCCGGCAGGCGCTCCGCCGCCGTGGCGAAGGTGCCGCTCACGGACGGTTTCCCGGGTTCGACGACCGCGCCCTCCGAGCGCGGGAAGAACTCGTACCAGGAGCCGTACAGCGCCCGCTCCCGCTCCACGAGCAGCGAGTGGGAACGGCTCTCCGTCAGACGTTCCTTGACGGGCGCGCTCCGCAACGCGGCGCGCACGGCGGGAGTCATCGCGGCGGCCAGCCGGTCCTGAGGGGTGCGGGCTCCGTCGCCCAGTGCCGCGATCGCCGACCGCAGCGCCTCCCCCGCCGCAGGGTCCGGCCGCAACGCCAGCGCCCGCTCCAGGAGCTCCGCGCCTTGTTCGAGTGTGCTCTCGCAGTCCACGCCGGCGCCCACCTTGACCACGGCGTCACGCATCCACGTGGCCACGGGATCGAGCCATGCGCGCACGCGGTAGCTCCACCGTCCCGGCCGGTCCGCACCGACGTCGGCGCGCCACCGGTCCGTGCCCGCCGCGACCTCCGCCATCGGCCGGAGCAGCGTCTCGGCTCCGTCCGGATCGCGCAGCACCACTTCCGCGCCGAGGACGCCGCTGCCCTCGACGAAAACCAGGGCGGTGACGGGGAAGGACTCGCCCACGACGGATTTCGCCGGGCGCCGTCCGCCGTCCACGGCGGGGCGCACGTCCTCGACGGTCAGCGGGACCGGAACGGGGGTGTGGGTGTGCGCCGTCATCGCGGGTCACCTCCCGGTCCGTGCCCGTGCCGCCTCGACCGGTCCGCCGCCGCGGCGGCCTCCCTGCCGCACCGCTCACCCGTCGCCCGGCACAGGGCCGCGACGGCCCGCGCGAAGCGGTCCGACGTCCCGGCATCGGCCGGGGACGCCAGGAAGCGGCGCTCCCACAAGCGATACCTCGTCAAGCACCGGTCGACCTCGCCGGTGGCACACGATGACTCCATCGCCCATCGACCTCCGGATCTCCGCGTCGTCGGGCCCGGAGGGCCCGTGACCCGTTCACAGAGAGAGAACGCGACGTCACCGTCCGGCGCTCCCTCACCCATAGTGCGGCGCGATCCCGCATCCGGCCTGTTGAACCGAGCGTGGCCCCCGCATCACGCTCCGGTTGCACGAATGGAGTAAGAGATCCAGGCTGAGCAGTGACTCTCGAGCGACCGGTGTTCACCTTCCGTGCGCGCTGTGCGTGCGTGCCGCTCCGCCGAACACGGCGGAACGCGAGCGCCGGTGAGGAGCGAAGAACCATGCACCAGGCAACGCCCCGCTACTACCACGTCACCGTGCGACCGGCCCCCGAACGCGTGGGCCAGGTCCAGCGCATCATGGCCGCGCACCTGCGCTACTGGGGACTGGAGCGGCTGACCCCTTCGACGACCCGAGGTCTCGGTCTGCTGATGGAGCTCGCGGTCCAGGGCAGCCCTGACGCCCGTATCGAGATCGAGGCGTGGTGGAACGGGCAGCAGCTGATCAACGCCGTGTCGTACGAGACCCCGGTGGGCGCCGCGGCGCACGAACTCCCGCTGCGCTGCTCGCAGATCGCCGAGATGAGCGACGGCTGGGGCAGCTGCACCAGGCGGGCCCAGCACCTGGTCTGGTTCGCGCTGCGCAGCCGGATCGACGACCACGAGGTGCTCGTTGCGAAGCGGCCCGCGCCCACGGCGAGCGAGGCGCTGGGCGTGCCCCGCGCCGTGCTGTCCCGCCCCGGTGCGGACGGTGTGCCGGCCCGTGCGGGCGCGGCCTCATGACCCGAGGAGACACCGCACCCGGGGATCAGTCACACGTACGTGTGGGTCGCCCCTACCCCCTCGGGGCGACCCACGACGGCGACGGCACCAACTTCGCGCTGTTCAGTGATGTGGCGAGCCAGGTGGACCTGGTCCTCCTCGATCCCGACGGCACCGAGCACACGGTGACCCTGCCCGAGGTCGACGGCTCCGTGTGGCACGGCTACCTGCCCGGTGTCGGACCTCCCCAGCAGTACGGGTACCGGGTGCACGGCCCGTGGGAGCCGGCCTCCGGCCACCGCTGCGACCCCGAGGCGTTCCTGCTCGACCCGTACGCCAAGGCCGTGCACGACCGGTCGGGCGGGCAGGAGGCGGGCGGGCGCGGCCTGTGCTCCGTCGTCGTCGACCCCGCCTTCGACTGGGCCGGCGACACACCTCCGGGGCACGCCTTCTCCGACTCCGTCATCTACGAGACGCATGTGCGCGGCCTGACGATGCGTCATCCGCAGGTTCCGGACGAGCTGCGGGGCACCTACGCGGGTCTGGCCGAGCCGGCCGTGCTCGACCATCTGACCTCCCTGAAGGTGACCGCGGTCGAGCTGCTGCCCGTGCACCAGTACGTCCAGGACGGCTTCCTGCGCGACCGCGGGCTGTCCAACTACTGGGGGTACAACACGATCGGCTTCTTCGCGCCGCATCACGCCTACGCGGCGCACGGCACCCTCGGCGAGCAGGTCGACGAGTTCAAGAACATGGTCCGCGCCCTGCACGGCGCGGGCCTGGAAGTGATTCTGGACGTGGTCTACAACCACACCGCGGAGGGGAACGAGAACGGCCCCACCCTGTCGTTCCGCGGGATCGACAACGCGTCCTACTACCGGCTCGCCGACGACGACTTCAGCCGCTACTACGACACCACGGGCACCGGCAACAGCCTGCTCATGCGGCACCCCAACGTCCTGCAACTCCTCATGGACTCGCTGCGGTACTGGGTCACCGAATGCCATGTGGACGGGTTCCGCTTCGACCTGGCGGCCACCCTGGCGCGTCAGTTCCACGAGGTGGACCGGCTGTCGGCGTTCTTCGACCTCATCCAGCAGGACCCCGTCGTCGGCCGCGTGAAGCTCATCGCCGAACCCTGGGACCTCGGCGACGGCGGCTACCAGGTGGGCAACTTCCCACCCCAGTGGTCCGAGTGGAACGGCAAGTACCGCGACAGCGTCCGCGACGTGTGGCGGGCCCGCGAGGGCACCCTCGGCGAGTTCGCCGCGCGGCTGACCGGATCGGCCGACCTCTACCAGCACGACCGGCGCCGCCCCCGGGCCAGCGTCAACTTCCTCACGGCGCACGACGGCTTCACCCTACGCGATCTCGTGTCCTTCAACGAGAAGCACAACGCGGACAACGGCGAGGACAACAACGACGGCGAGAGCGACAACCGGTCGTGGAACTGCGGGGCGGAGGGCCCCACCGACGACCCGGGCGTCCTCGCGCTGCGGGCCCGCCAGCAACGCAACCTCCTGACCACCCTCCTTTTGTCGCAGGGCATCCCCATGCTCAGCCATGGGGACGAACTCGGCCGGACGCAGCGCGGCAACAACAACGCCTACTGCCAGGACAACGAGCTGACCTGGGTGGACTGGGACCTCGACGACGACCGCTCATCCCTGCTGGAGTTCACCCGCCGCATCGTCGCACTGCGCGCCGCCCATCCCGTACTGCGGCGGCGCCGGTTCTTCCGCGGACAGGCCCCCACGGACAGCGAGCAGGCCCTGCCGGACGTGGCCTGGCTGCGCCCCGACGCGCGGGCGATGACCGAGAGGGACTGGGAGAACGCGGATGCGCACGCGTTGACGGTGTACCTCAACGGCGACGCGATCGTCGCCCGTGACAGCGAGGGCAACCGCGTGGTCGACGACTCGTTCCTGCTGCTGTTCAACTTCTGCTGGGACCCGGTGGAGTTCACCGTCCCGGACCCGGCCTACGGCATGGCGTGGACCACCCGCGTCGACACCGCGGAGCCCGACGGCGTACCCGACGAGACGGAGCACAAGGCCGAGGAGATCGTCCGGCTGGCCCCGCACTCCTTGCTGGTCCTCACGCGTCCGTCCATCGCGCCGTAGGTTCCCGGCCGCTCGCGGCCGGGCCCGCGACGATCAGTTCGACCTCGTCGCCCTCGCACCGAAGCTCGCGGACCGACCAGGACCGCCCGTCGAGCGAGGTACCGGCGGCCGTGGTGTATCCCGCCACGACGAGGACGGCCCCCGCCGGTCCGTCCACGCGCAGCCCGGCGTCCGCGACCACGTCGTCGGCGAAGCGCAGGACCAGGTCGACCGGCCGGGGCGCCGTCACGAAGGCTCCGGGGTCGGCCAGCCCCCGGATGCGGCATCGCGCGCCGCGGAACAGGTGTGTGTGACCGCAGACGGCCAAGTACGCCTGTGCGCCGACGGGTTCGGATACCGGGTGATCCACAGGTGCCTCCAGGGTGTACGAGGACGGGAGAATCGGATTCCCGCCACCTATAAACTGTGCGTATACATGGAATGTATAGTCACCTTCATGACCTCCCAGCCCTCCACGACCTCGCCGCCGCCGACGCTCGCTCTCGAACGCCCCGCTCATCGCAACCGCGCGGCCGTCACCCCGCTCCTGTGCGCCGCCACGGGTCTGACCTTCGGCGTTCTGACGAACCTGCTGCAGGGCTGGCTGCCCTGGCCCTGGAGCCAGTTGGCCAACTCCGGTGGGGTGTGGTCGGTGCTGGCCTTCGTCACCGGCGCGGTTCTCGCTCCGCGCGTCAGCGGTGTCCGGCGCATCGCCGCGGCCGGCGCGCTGGCCGAGATCGGGCTCGTCGTCGGCTACTACGGCTACGCGGAACTGGGCCGTGACGGGATGGGAAGTCTCGTCTTCCCGCTCGTCTGGCTGGCGATGGCCTGCGTCTCCGGGCCGCTCTTCGGTACGGCCGGCGCCTGGTGGCGGCGGAGCGATCGGCTCTGGCGGCGCGTGGGGGCCCTGGGCGCGTTCGGCGGTCTCTTCGGGAGCGAGTGTCTGCACTCCTGGCTGACGCTCGGATACGCGGACCAGGCCATCGCCTGCGCCGCGATCGCCTGCGCGCTCCCGCCGGCGCTGGCCCGGACGTGGCGCGAGCGCGGCCTGAGCCTCGGCGTGATGGTCCTCGCGTCCCCGGTGGCCTACGCGGCTGTCTACGGCCTGCTGGATCAGATCTCGGCCTAGAGTCGGGGCTTCGGGCTCCAGGGCGGACAAGGGCTACTTCTTGCGCGTGGCCCGCTTGCTCAGCACGGCCAGGATCACGGGGATGACCAGCTCGATCCCGCGGGCCACGTTCGCCGCGGGCAAGCCCGTCTTCTTCGCGATCACGTTGGCCGCGGGGCGGCTCATCCGCGACAGGAGTCCGGCCAGCAGCCCGCCGGAAGCCAGCCCGCCCAGACCGCCGAACGCAGCGACGCCCTGAAGCGGCTGCTGAGCCGCTTCATCGATGGCCTGCCGCACCTCGCGGGCACCCTCGGGCCCTTCCTCGGAACGCTCGCGCAGCCCACCGGAGAGAGCCGCCACCGTGTTCCCGACGACTCCTTGGGCGCCCGCCGCATCCGTGCCGAGCACCTCCGCGAGCTGCTGGAGCCCGTCGTCGCCGAGCTCGTCGAGAACGTCCTGCTCCAGCGGCTTCTCACCCGATTGTTCACTCATGCCCCAAACGCTAAGTCGGTCCGCGGGTATCGGCGACCGCACCCACCGGAAGGTGTCGGGTACACCTGGGCATTCGCCTGCCCGACCGACCCCACTGGGGCCGGACAAGAGCATCGTCCTGGCCCGACCGGGGGTACCTGTGGGACGGTGGACGGACAAGAGACCGAGTCGGTCCGGCCATGTGCCGGCTCTTTGGGTCCCGGACGTTGCCCCCATCACGGGCATTCGGACCCGCCTTAGCCGTAGGGCCCCGCACACCGGGGACCGCATCGTCTTTGGGCTCAGCAACCCCCAGAAGGGGGGCGCCCCATGAACGTAACCGTCGAACGTCACAGCGCCAGCGCCACACTCACCCCGCACGGCGACATCGGCTTCGCCGACCTGGACCAGCTGCGCGCCAGGGTCGACCAACTCCCCTCCGACGTGACCGAGCTGGTGTGGGACCTGCACGCCGTCCCGTTCATGGACATCGCCGGGCTGCACCTGCTCGGCGTCTCCTCCCCGCGGCTGCACGTCAGCGTCACCAATCTGCCGTCGCAGCCGCTGCACCTGCTCCGGCTGGCCGGTGAACTGTTCCCGCACATGGGATGGGAACAGCACCTGCCCGACTCCAGCGCGCCCCGGGCCGCCTAGGACCCTTCTCCGCCCCGCTGATCGGCAGGCGGGGACGCGGGATCCCCTTCCGTGTCGATGTGCGGCAGGATCCGGTCGAGCCAGCTCGGCGTCCACCACGCGTGGGCGCCGAGCAGCGTCATCACAGCCGGTACGAGGAGCAGCCTGACGACGGTCGCGTCGATCAACACGCTGACCGCCAGGCCGAGTCCGAGCATCTTGACCACGATGTTGTCGCTGACGACGAACGCGGCGAAGACGCTCACCATGATCAGGGCGGCGCAGGTGATCACCCGTGCGGTGATCTCCAGCGCGTGGGCGACACTGGCCCGCGCGTCGCCGGTGCGCAGCCAGACTTCATGGACCCGCGACAGCAGGAAGATCTCGTAGTCCATGCTGAGCCCGAAGATGATCGCGAACATCATCATCGGCACATAGCTCTCGATGGGGACCTTGCCCGAGACCCCGAGCGCGGGGCCGCCCCAGCCCCACTGGAAGACGGCGACGACGACGCCGTACGACGCGGCGATGGACAGCACGTTGAGCACCGCCGCCTTCAGCGCGACGAGCAGCCCGCGGAACACGGCCAGGATGATGAGGAAGGCGAGGGCGACGACCACGGCGATGATGAAGGGCAGCCGCTGCGCCACGATGTCGCGGAAGTCGACCTGGGCCGCGGTGGTTCCGGTGACGTAGCCCTGGGCGGTGGTGCCCGACACCGCCTGCGGCAGGGTGTCGTCGACCAGCCGGTTCGTGAGGTCGGTGGTGGCCCCGCTCTGCGGGGACTCCCTGGAGAAGACGGTGCCGACGAGCACGTCTCCGTCCTTCGTGGGGGTCAGCGGCGTCACCGCGGCCGCGCCCGCGACGCCGCCGACCGACTTCTGCGCCTGGGCGACCAGCGCCGAACGCTGGCCGGACGGCACGGAGGACTGGTCGATGACCACGGTCAGCGGGCCGTTGGACCCGGGGCCGAAGGAGTCCGCCATGATGTCGTACGCCCGCCGGTCCGTGAACGACGTCGGGTCGGCGCCGTCGCCGATGTGGCCGAGCTGGATGGACAGCAGCGGGATCGCCAGCACGATCACCGTGACCAGTCCGCCCGTCAGGAACCACAGGGGCCGTCGCTCGACGCGCTGCGCGTAGCGGTGCCAGGTGCCGTGTGCCGACGCTTCGGACGAGGCGTCGGTCTCCGCCACCGTTCTGCCCACACGGTAGCGGTCGACGCGCCTACCGATGAGGCCGAGCAGCGCCGGGACGAGGGTGAGCGCACCGGCGACCGCGGAGACGACGGTCACGGCCGCCGCGAGACCGAGTTTGCTGATGAAGGAGACCCCGGAGACGGAGAGTCCGGCCAGGGCGATGATGACCGTGCAGCCGGAGATGAGGACGGCCCGTCCGCTGGTCGCGGTGGCGTGGCCCGCCGCGTGCACGGGGTCGGTGCCGTCGATGAGGTTCTGCCGGTGCCGGGTGATGAGGAACAGCGCGTAGTCGATGCCGACACCGAGGCCGATCATGGTGGCCAGCGTCGGGGACACGGTCGCGAAGGTGAAGGCCGCGGCCAGCAGGCCCAGACAGGCCAGTCCCCCGATGACCCCGAGCAGCGCGGTGACCAGCGGGAGCCCGGCGGCCAGCACGCTGCCGAACCCGACGAGGAGGACGACGATCGCCACCGCGAAGCCGATGGCCTCGCTGGTCCGGTCGTCGGCCGGCGGCCGCGCCAGTTCGCCGAGCGGGCCGCCGTACTCGACGTCGACCCCGGCGGCCCGCAGCGGCTGCACCGCACTGTCCACGCCGGAGAGGTAGCCGTCGCCGAGCGTGGAGGGCTGCACATCGAAGCGGACCGTGATGTAGGCGGTCTTCCCGTCGGTCGACAGGGGCCCGACGTTCGGCTGCCCGGACGGGGTGGGGGCGGGTTGCGAGCTCGTCGGGAGCGGGTTCTGGGCCGACAGTACGTGCGGCAGTTTCTGCAGGTCGCCGACCGTCTGGCCCATCTGCGAACTCACCGTCGACAGCGGCTGCCCCGTGTCGCGCAGCACAATCTGGCTGCTGTATCCGCCGGCCGCGGGGTCGTGCTTCTGGAGCACGTCCACACCCTTCGAGGACTGCACGCCCGGGAGGGAGAAGTCGTCCGAGTACGTGCCGCCGAACGTCCGGTCGAGCACCTGGAGCGCCGCCAGGACGATCAGCCAGGCGACGATGACGATCACGGAGTGCCGTGCACACCATTCGCCCAGGGCCCTCAGCCTGCCGAGCCGCCGGCTCGGTCCCCGCTCTGGCGTGTCTTGGGTGGCGGGCATGTGCTGCTCCCGGGAGAGATGCTCCCCTGCACGTTCATCGGACTCCGATGAACGCTTACGTTCATTAAACGCCGACACCGTCGGAGCGTCCTGGCGAGTGCGCGCTGCCCCGCTCGGCCCCGCAGCCGACTGGCGCCCGGCTCGGCACCGTCGGACAGTGATCGGGAACACCGGGGTCGTGTCGGCCGTTATCGACATGAAGGCAAAGAGAAAGTAAAGCGCGAAGGAGCTGCACGTTGTCCGCCAGATCGACGGACTCTGCGGGGACCCGTCCCCGCCCCTCCCGCCACGCTCGGTACCGGACGAGCGTGAGCACGGCACAGGGCGGGTGGCGCGCGTGCTGAGCGCCGTGCTCGGCCTGCTCGCGGTCCTCGTGCTGACGGCGGGCACCGGCTACTTCGTCGCCCAGGAGTTCGCGTACGTCGCCGCCGACCGGCTCGCCCTCGCCCGTGCGGCGGAGGCGGGCGACAAGAAGGCCGCCAAGGCGCTGACGGTCCTGGAGCGGCTGTCGTTCATGCTGTCGGGCGCGCAGCTCGGCATCACGGTCACCGGCCTGATCGTCGGCTTCCTGGCCGAACCGTCGGTCTCGACCCTGCTGCGACCGGTGCTGTCCGGGATCGGGCTTCCGGACGCGGCCGTCACGACGATCGCGGTGATCCTGGCGTTCGTCCTGGCCACCGTGGTCCAGATGGTGCTGGGCGAGCTGGCCCCCAAGAACCTGGCGCTGGCCGTCCCGGAGCGCCTGGCCAAGGCCCTCGCGGGCTCCACGGTCGCGTACCTCAAGGTGGTCGGCCCGGTGGTCCGGCTCTTCGACGGCGCCGCGAACGGGCTGCTGCGCAGGGTCGGCATCGAGCCGGTCGAGGAACTGCATCACGGCGCGACCCTGGAGGAGCTGAGCCATCTCATCGGCGAGTCCCACCAGCAGGGCGAACTGCCGCGCGAGGCCGCCTCGCTGCTCGACCACGCGCTGGAGTTCAACGAGCGGACGCTGCACGCGGTGATGGTGCCGCGCGCCGACGCCGTGTTCGTCCGCAAGGACGCCACGGCCACCGACACGATCGAGCTGATCGCCGAGCACGGCCACTCCACGTACCCCGTGATGGGCGACCACCCCGACGACGTCACCGGCGTCCTGGGGGTCCGGGAGCTGATGGCCCTGCCGCAGTCCGCGTACGCGACCCGTACGGCCGCCGCACTCGCGCGGCGCCCTCTCCTTCTGCCCGACACGCTCCGGCTGCCCGACGCGGTGGACCGGATGCGCGAGGCCGACGACGAGTTCGCGGTCGTGCTCGACGAGCACGGTGGTGTCGCGGGCATCGTCACCTACGAGGACATCGCCGAGGAGCTGGTCGGGGACATCGCCGACGAGAGCGACCGGGAGCCGCGGCTCGCCGTCCCCGATCCGGACGGCGCGGGCTGGACGGTCGACGCCGGCCGCCGCATCGACGAGGTCGCCGAGGCCACCGGCATCGAACTGCCCGAGGACGAGGACTACGACACCGTGGCGGGCCTGATCGTGGACCGGCTCGGCCGCTTCCCGGCCATCGGCGACCGCCTCACCCTCGACCTCGCCGACGGCGACAGCGTGGTCATCGACGTGACCGGCCTCGACCGCCACGTCCCGGACGAGATCCATCTGACCCGGGTACCCGCCGGTATCGGCCCGTCCGCCGAGGAGGCGCGCTCATGAGCTTCCCCCTGGCTCTCTTCATCACCGTCCTGCTCCTGATCGGCAGCGGCTTCTTCGTGGCCGCCGAGTTCGCCCTGGTCGCCGCGAAACGCCACCGGATGGAGAAGGCGGCCGCGACCGGACAGCGCGGCGCCAAGGCCGCGCTCGCCGGAATGCGCGAGCTGTCGCTGATGCTGGCCGGTGCCCAGCTCGGCATCACCATCTGCACCCTGGGCCTCGGATCGATCTCCAAGCCCGCCATCTCCCACGCGATCGATCCGCTGTTGCACGGCTGGGGTCTGCCCAGCGGACTCAGCTACGGCGTCTCCTTCGCCCTCGCCATGATCGTGGTGGTCTTCCTGCACATGGTCGTCGGCGAGATGGCCCCCAAGTCCTGGGCCATCGCGCACCCCGAGCGGTCGGCGATGCTCCTCGCGCCGCCGTTCCGCGCGCTGGTCAAGACGGTCCGCCCGCTGATCCGGATCCTCAACCGCATCAGCAACGCGCTGGTACGCCTGTGCCGTGTCACCCCGCGCGACGAGCTCGCCGAGGTCCACAACCGCGAGCAACTCACCGATCTCGTCGCCGAGTCGGAGCGGCTCGGCCTGATCAGCAAGGACGACTCGGAGCTCATCACCAGCTCCCTCGTCGAACCGCTCTCCCCCGTCGGCGAACTCCAGGTTCCGGCCGCGCGGATCACCTCCGTACCGGCCGACGCGGACATCGACACCGTCCTCGCGACGGCCGCCGCCACCGACCGCAGCCGCCTCCTGGTCCGTGACGGATCCCTGGTCACCGGCTCCGTCCACGCCCGCGACGCGCTCATCGCGCGGGCCCGCGGACGCACGACGACCGCCCGCGAACTGGCCCGCCCCGTGCCCGAGTTGCTGGAGACCGACACCGTCGGCCACGCCATCGAGGAACTCCGCGCCCGTCGCGCCTCGTTGGCGGTCGTCTGCGACGACACCGGCCGGCTCACCGGTCTCGTCGCTCTGGACGACCTCTTGGCGCGTCTCACCCACCCGCGGGCCGCGTAAGATCCAATTCCTGTGAGCAGCAACCCGATCCACGATCCGCACCACCCTCCGATCCGCTTATCCGGGGCCTCCCGGCGCGCCGCGGTGGCCGCCCGCTGTCGCGTCGTGACGGAGGCCCGCTGGTTCGCCGTCACCGTCTTCGTGGTGATCCTCACCAACGCGGCCGTCCTCGGCGTCGAGACCTACAGCGGGATCACCGACCGGTTCGACGACGAGCTGAAGGTGGTCGAGCACGTCTTCCTGGCCGTCTTCACCGCCGAGATCGTGCTGCGGATCGGCGCGCATCTCGACCGGCCGCGCGCGTTCTGGCGCGACGGATGGAACGTGTTCGACCTCGCCGTGGTGCTGTGCGCGTTCCTGCCGTTCGTCCGCGAGAACGCCACCGTGCTGCGCCTGCTGCGACTGTCCCGCGTGCTGCGCGCGGCCCGGTTCCTGCCCCAACTGCGCATCGTGCTGGTCGCGGTGGGCCGCAGCCTGCCCGGCACCGTCAGCTTCCTGCTGGTGGGCGGGCTGCTGCTGTACGTCTACGCGATGGTGGGCTGGGTCTTCTTCGCCGACGACAATCCCGAGCACTTCGGGTCGATCGGCCGCGCGATCCTCACCCTGTTCCTGCTGATGACCCTGGACGGTCTCGGCGACGCGGTGCACGGGGGCCTGGAGATCTCGCGCTGGAGCATCGTCTACTACGCCTCCTACGTCCTCATCGCCTCCTTCGTCCTGGTCAACGTCCTCATCGGTGTCGTCATCACGTCGCTGGACGAGGCCCGCGCGATGGAGGAGTCCGGGCCCGAGGAGCCCCGGTCCGACGAGCCTGCCGCGGCGACGGCTTCCGAGGAGGAGGTACGCGCCCGGATCGCCACGGCGCGCAGGGCGCTGGACGATCTGGAGGCGAGCCTGGCCGCCTTCCCGGCGCCGCGGCAGTCCCTCACAGGTGCCGATCCGCGAAGAAGTCCCACATGAGGGAGGTCATGTCCGGGCCCAGCGGATCCGCGTACGAACCGGTGCCGCCGCCCGGCCACTTGTGGGCCAGACCTTCCACGTCGTACTTCTCGATCAGCGGCTGTCCGCCGCCGCGCGCCGTGTAGCTGGTGCGGGTGTAGGGGCGCTCCCCCGGAGCGTCCACGCGCCGGGTGGCGTCGGGCATGTCGTCCACGTCTCCGTCGAGCCGGCCGTCCGGAGCGAGATCGTCCACGGCGGCCCACTGCGAGGCCAGCCGGTCGGCCATCCACGGCGGCACCGTCGTGTCCGCGCTGCCCTGTTCGATGAGCAGGGGAACCTGCCGGGCGCGCGGTCCCATCTCGGCGTGGGCGAGCTTCGCCGTCTCCACCGGGCTGACCGCGTCCGGGTCGGGCTTGACCTTGTCGAAGGCGTACTCCCCGCCGGCCAGGGAGGCCGCGGAGGCGTAGACGTCCGGATAGGCCGCCGCCATGACGACCGCGAGCCCGGCGCCGGACGAGGCTCCGGCGACGTGCACCCTTGCGCCATCGGCGTGATAGTTCGTCAGCACCTCGCGCGTGAGCCCCGCGATCAAGGAGGGTTCGCCGCTTCCCCGGTGCTGGTGCGCGGGCTCGATCGCGTTCCAGCAGCGGAGCAGGTTGCGCCAGGGATCCTGTGACGGATAGACGACGATGAACCCCTTGGCGTCGGCCAGCCGGTCGAACCGGGTCATGTCCTTCATCGAGTTCTCGGCGAAGCCGGTCATGCCGCAGCCGTGCAGCGCCACCACTTCCCGGGCCGGTACCCGGGCGGCAGGTGCACCTGGTACTCCACCTTGCCCGCGGCGTTGATGTAGGTGCCCCGCTCGTCGTGTCCCGCGGCGGCGACCGCTCCGTCCGTCAGGAACGTCAGCGCCATGCCCGTCGTCGCGGCGACCATCAGCGCGCGCCGGAACGTCTCTCCCATCACAGGCCTCCCGTGGATGTGATCAGATTCCGCACATCCTGGGTGACCCGCTCCGTCACCGGCCAGTGGCAGTCGCCCAACCGTGGCGAGCCGTTCCTGTGCGGACTCACATCGCCCGACGAGACGCCGGGGCGTCAGCGCGGGACGCGTGCCGCCCGCAGGGCCAGTGCCCAGCCCAGGCGCGCCTCACCCGACTCGATGGACCAGCCCGTGATCTCGGAGATCCGCTCCAGCCGGTTCAGGATCGTGTTGCGGTGGCAGTACAGGCGCTCGGCGGTGCGCGGGGCCGAGCAGCCCGTGGCCAGCCACGTGGCGAGTGTCTCCATCAGCAGGACGCCGTCCGCTCCGCACTCCGGGACGCCTCCCAGATAGCGGGCGAGGATCCGGTCGGCGATCTCGGCGTCGTGGGTGAGCATCGCCTCGACCAGCCGCTCGTCGAGTTCCGCCACCTCGCCGCTGTGCGGGAACACCGTGCTGAGCGCGCGCTCCGCCAGGCGCAGCGCGGTGTCCGCGTCGGCGATGCTCCGGAACGGAGGCGACATGCCGACAGCCCCCAGGCGCGCGTCGCGCAGCACGGCCGCCGGCTTCGCCGAATCGAACGACGCCAGGCGCACAAGGCCCGTACTGCGTGCGGCGCGCGTGCGCCAGAACGACCACAGGTCCGCCTCCTGCAGTACGGGTTCGGGGGCGGCGGGGTCGGCGGGGTTCTGGTCGATCACCACGACCACGTAGCAGTCGTTGACCGGGATGCCCAGAGCGGTGGATGCCGCGGCGGCCACGGCGGGGTCGCCGCCCCGCCCTTCCAGGAGCGCTTCGAAGAAGGCGCCGCGGCGGGACTCCCGGCGGTGCTGCAGTTCGAGTTGGGCGAGGCGGTAGGCGTCCGACATCACGGTCGAGAACCGGTCGATGGTCTCCCACAGTGCTCCGGCGACCTCCAGTGCGAGGTCCTGTTCGCTCGCCGGGCGGCCCCTGAGCGGTTCCGTCATGGCCTGCCACAGGACGCGGCCCCCGCGCCGGTACGCCATCAGCACGTTGTCCAGCGGCATGCCCTGTCCGGCCCGCCGCCGTCCGGTCTCCGTCGCCGCGGCCGTGAAGTCGGCGGCTCCGGCGGGCAGCCGGCCGAAGTCCTGGATGACGAGGACGAGATTGTCGCGGCAGATCGCGCGCAGGTCGGCGAGGGGCACCGGGCGGCCGGAGGCGTAGAGCGCGCTGTGCGCGCAGATGTCGGACACCAGCCGCCCGGTGATGCCGTCGATGTCGTCCAGCAGGGCGGACGCCAGATGGCGGCGCAGCCGGGCCTCGTCCTGTGCCATGGCCATGCGCGCCCCTTCAGGTCCGGTCGGCGGGTGATCGTCAGTATTGTCGCCCGCCGCGGGAGATCGTCTAGGCCGCGAGGTAGTCGTGCACCGGTTCCATCGGGGCCAGGGTCAGGTCCGTGACGATGTGGCTGGCGGAGACGACCTCCAGGACCGGCAGGTCCGCGAGCGGCGCCATGACGTGGGCGGACAGCTGGAGGCGGGCCGGCCCCTGGTAGGCGGCCTTGACCGTGACGTCGGTGATGCGGGTACGGACGAGGCGGCAGGAGTCGAGCCGCCAGTCGAGGCTCGGGACGATCTTCACGGCGTAGGTCGGGACCGTGATCTGCTCCCGGGCCAGCTCCCTGTCCAGGGGTTCCCACTTGTACGGCATCGTGGCGGTGGCCACCCGCTGGGTGCCGTAGTCCAGGGTGCCGACGAGAGCGCCGTGGTCGGCGAACAGGGCCGGGGACCCGATCGTCTTCGGGTACGCGCTCAGCTCCCGGCCGGCCGCGGTGGCGCCGAAGTTGTCCAGGTGCATGGCGTGCAGATACTCCCCGCGCTCGTCGCCGAGGCGCACGGGGACGACCTGGCCGCACTCCAGGTACGGGCCGTAGCCCTCGACGTCCCCCATCTTCATGATCTCGAACCGCACCAGGGGTTCGTCGATCTCGAGCGGTTCGGGGACGACGGCGCGCAGCGCTTCCGGGTCGGTCCGGTACAGGACGTTGAGGTACTCGCGGTCCGTGAAACGGGTGGCGCGGGGCGGATAGACGGGCGTGGTCAGCGGGGTGGTGACGTGACGGCGGACCTCTTCGGCGCGCATGGGGGTCTCCTGTGCTGCTTGTCGTGCTGCCTGTATCGCCAGGGGTGCGTCGGCATCCGTAGGTCGACGTCACGCACGAAACCTGCGATACAGTCTGTATCGGATACACCATGTATCCGATAGGTGGTTCTCCGCAAATCCGGGCCCACGGGCCCCGCGGCACCGCCCCGCACCACTGGAAGAACCTGGAAGAAGATCGTCATGCCGTTCACCCTCCCCACCGATCCGATGTCCCGGCCGGTCACCGTCATCGGCGCCGGCACCCTCGGGCGCCGCATCGCCCTGATGTTCGCCACCCGCGGCGGTTCGGTCCGCGTGTACGACCCGGTCCGCGAGGCCGGGCAGGCGGCGTGCGCGTACGTCGAGCAGCACGTGGCCGAGGTCGCCGCGGGCATCGAGGGCGGCACGCCCGGCACCGTGACCTCGACGACCGATCTGGCCGAGGCGCTGGCCGGCGCCTGGCTGGTCGTGGAGGCGATCCCCGAGCGCCTGGACCTGAAGAAGCAGATCTTCGCCGACCTGGACCGGGCGGCGGACGCCGACGCGATCCTGGCGAGCAACTCGTCGTCGTACCCCACGAGCGCTTTCATCGACCACGTCACGCACCCCGAGCGCGTGCTCAACATGCACTTCTACATGCCGCCCGCGCAGAGCGCCGTCGACCTGATGTCGAGCGGCCGCACCGACCGGGCCGTGCTCGACCTGCTCCTGCGCGAGCTGCCGCACTACGGCGTCTTCCCCTTCGAGGCGCGCCGCGAGAGCACCGGCTTCATCTTCAACCGGGTCTGGGCGGCCATCAAGCGCGAGGCGCTGTGCGTGGTCGCCGAGGGCGTCTCGACCCCGCAGGACGTCGACGCGATGTGGATGATCAACATGGGTGGGGTCGCCGGACCGTTCCGCACCATGGACCGGGTCGGCCTGGACGTCGTCCTGGACATCGAGAACCACTACGCCGCCGAGAACCCGCACCTGCCGACCGGCCCCCGTGAGCTGCTGCGCGGCTATGTGGACGCCGGGCACCTCGGCGTGAAGAGCGGCCGCGGCTTCTACGACGACTACGACCCCGCGAGCTGATCGTGGCGGGTTCCGGGGCGTGTCCGGCGGTCCCTTAGGCTGGCCACGCACCGCGCCCCGCCTGCGAAGTCTCCCCGAAAGAGCCCCGACGTGCCGAAGTCACCGACCAAACGCCGGCCTCTGACCCGTGCCGCCCTCTCGGAGAGCGCCTGGTCCCTTTTCCGGGAGAAGGGGTTCCACGCCACGACCATCAGCGACATCGTCGAACGGGCGGGGCTCACCCGAGGCGCCTTCTACTCCAACTACCGGGACAAGGAAGAGCTGTTCCTCGCCCTGTACGACGAACACACCGACCGGCTGCTGGCCGGCCTGGAGGCCTCGGGCGCGGAAGCGGCTCCGGACCAGGATCCGATCGCGCGGCTCGGTGAACGCATCGCGGGGCGTACCGCCGAGGAGCGCCAATGGTTCCTCGTCTCCATGGAGTTCACCCTGCACGCGGCCCGCACCCCCGCCGTCGCCGAGCAACTGGCCGCCCACGAGGACCGTCTCGCCCAGGGGCTGACGGACGTCCTCGCCTCGGCCCTCGACGGGGCGGGGGCCGAGCCCTCGCTCCCGGCGGACGAACTCGCCCGCCTGCTCATCGCCCTGTTCGAAGGGGTCACCGCCCACCAGGTCATCCACGGCAACAGCCGCCTGACGGAGAACTTCACGCCCCTGCTGCTGCGCACCCTCACGACACCGGCCGACCCGGCCTCCTGACCGGGGGGCGGGGCTCACACCCCGCCCCCCCCGCACCTGACTACTCGACCGGACCGCGCCAAGAAGCGCCGCCCGGCTTCAGATGACGGTCGAAGAAGGCGGCCGCCGCGTCACCCGCGTGCTGCGGGACACCGGTGTGTCCGCCCATGTTGGCGTTCAGGGTCTTCTCCTTCGATCCGAAGGCGTCGAACAGATCCAGGGCCGCCTGCCGGTCGTTCCCCTTGTCGTCCCACTGCAGGAGGACATGGAGCGGAATGGTGACGTCGCGGGCCTCCTCGTACACAGCACGAGGGACGAAGCTGCCGGCGAAGAGGACGGCGGCCGCGATGCGCGGCTCGGCCACCGCCAGCCGCGTCCCGATGGAGATCACGCCGCCCGAGTAGCCGACCGGGCCGTCGATCTCGGGCAGCGCCAGGAGGGCGTCCACCAGGGTCCGCCATTCCGGGACCGCCCGGTCGACCAGGGGAAGGACGAGCCGGTCCACGATGTCGTCGGTGACCGGCTCACCGGCCGCCAGGGCCCGGCGCAGGTCGGCGCGGGCCTCCTCGGCGACGGCCGACCGGGGCCGGTCACCGCTTCCGGGGAGTTCGATCGTGGCCGCGGCGAAGCCCTGCGCCGCGGAGTGCCGGGCCCGGGCGGCCAGGCGCGGGTACATCTTGTCCAGGCCGCCGGGGTGGCCGAGCAGGATCACGGGCGTGGGGGCGGATGCGGCGGCGGGCGTCCACAGGATGCCGGGGACGTCGCCGAGGGTGAACGCGCGCTCGACGACGGCGCCCCCGAGGGAGCGTTCAGAAGTGAAGTGCATGGTCGTGCCTTTCGGGAGTGCTCGGAAAGCGGCGCTCCCGGACGACCTATCGCCCGACCGTGGCTCCGGAGGAGAGCACCCAAGTGAATACGGTCACGGGTACCACCTCCTCGTTCTGTCGCACGGCCTCCCGAAAGCTAGCAGCGGTCGTGGCCGGACGCCAAACGGTTTCCGGGCGCGACCGGGAGGCCGTCCCTACTCGATGGCGGCCTCGATGTGGTCGAGGTGGGCGGCCAGGATCTCCTCGAACGCCGCCGGGCGGTCCGCTCCGAGCGGGGGAACGTCCCGGGCGAAGTGGGCCAGCGCGGGGAAGCGCTCGGGGTCGGCGCCGAACACGGCGACGCGGAACAGCTCCATGCCCTGCTCGTACTCCTCGGACGTCAGCGTGCGGACCGCGGCCTCGGAGGCGATCAACGAGACGATGAGCACGGCGAGACGGTGATATCGCGCAGGAATCTCCTCGTCGGGCAGCCCCGACTCCCGCAGGGCCTGCAGCACTTCTTCCATGACCAGCCGCGAACCGTTGCCGCCCGACGCATGGCGGCCCCACACCGCGGCGAGCTGCGGCTGCCCCTCGAAGGCCTCCCGCAACCGCAGCGCGAGAGCGGTGATGCGCTCCCTCCAGTCGCCGCCCCGAGGCCGGTAACCGTCCATCGCCGCGACCAGGATCCGGTCCGCGACCGCGCGCAGCAGCTCCGTCTTGCTGCGGAAATGCCGGTAGAGGCTGGACGAGTCGGTCCCGAGGGCCGCGGCCAGCTTGCGCACGCTGAACGACTCCGCGTCGCTCGTGCGCAGCAGGTCCGCCGCCGCGTCCAGGATCTCCTCGCTCGTCCACCGCCTGCGACCTGCCATGTCGCTCCTCTCGCCAACTCCCAGCATAATTCATGCACTTGCTGTTGCACGCACCGCGTGCATACTGAGTGCATCAGCGTCCCGGGGGCTCTCCCCGGACGACGAGAGGACGCCCGCTGTGAGCAACGAGCTGGATCCCGAAAAGCTGAACGCCGCCCTGGAGCACGTCCATCACGCCGGAATTCCGGGCCTGTTCGCCGAGGTGCGCGCGGGCGAACAGATCTGGCGCGGCGCGGCCGGTGTCGCCGATGTCGACACCGGCCGCCCGGTCACCGCCGACATGCGGCACCGCGTCGGCAGCGTCACCAAGCCCTTCACCGCCGCCGCGGTGCTGCACCTGGTCGACAGCGGCGAGATCGCTCTCGACGCCCCGATCAGCGCCTATCTGCCGACGTCGGTGCCCGGACCGCGCGGCGACGCGATCACGGTCCGCATGCTGCTCAACCACACCAGCGGGCTCGCCGAGTACCTCCCGTACGCCTATCCGTCCCTCAAGGCGTTCCCCGACCTCGCGAACACCGGACCGCAGAGCCTCGACGACCACCGGTTCACCCGGTTCCACCCCGCCGAGCTGATCAGGATGGGCGTCGACGCGCCCCCGTTCGCCGCACCGGGCGGTACTCCCGGCCTCTACTCCAACACCAACTACCTGCTCCTCGGCGAACTCCTGGAGGCGGTGACCGGGGCGACGGCCGAGCAGTGCATCACCCGGAACGTCATCGAGCGCGCGGGGCTCCGCGACACCCGCCTGCCCACCGGCCCGCACATCGAAGAGCCGCACTCCCGGATCTACGAGTCGTGGTTCGGGATGATCGACCCGCCACGGGACTACAGCGTCTTCGACATGTCCTGGGTGGGACCGGCGGCGGCCCTGACATCGACCGTGGCGGACCTCAACCGCTTCTTCGCCCTGCTGCTGGCCGGCGAGATCGTCAGCCCCGACGCACTGGCCCAGATGCGGCGCACCGCCCCGGTGGTCTCCCAGGAGGGACGGATCATCGACTACGGCCTCGGCCTGCACCCGATGACCGCCCCGGGCCGGGACACCTTCTGGGGCCACGGCGGCACGGCCTGGGGCGCGGGCACCCTGGCCATGACCCGCGCGGACGGCCGCCGGCAGATGGCCGTCGCGGTGAACCTGCAACGGTGGAACACCCTGGACTCCTCGGGGAGGCCGCAGCCCCATCCCATCGATGCCGCGCTGGAGGATCTGTACCGCGTCGCGATGTACGGCTGACCCTGCCGTTCCGACCCCCCTCCGGCGACCGGATACAGTGCGCGCGACGGCAGCCCGGTTGCTCGAGGAGGGGACACGTGACCGACACCAGCGAGACCCGACCCACCGACGGTGCGGCGGAGCCGCCCGAGGCTGGCGGGCTCCGCCGGCTGATGCGCTACATCCCCCTGATCGCGCCCGTCCTGCTGTGGGCGGTGCCCTGCTGGGTGCTGCTGTACGGCGGTCAGCACTGGCCGTTCCCGGTGACGCTTGCCGGGACCGTCGTGTTCGCCGTCGGTCTGATCACGATGCCGCTCGCGATGATGCGCGGCCACGGACGGCGGCAGCAGGACGGGGCGGCCATCGTCGGGGACTCCCTCCTGGGCTCCAGCTGGGTGCTGTTCACCTGGTCCGTGCTGCTCGGCGTCCTGCTGCGGCTCGCCCTGGTCGTGGCCGGCGTCGGGGACGGGCAGGACCGGGCGCGGATCGTCACCTGGGCGGTCCTCGGCGTGGCCGCCGTGCTGCTGGTCTGGGGGTACGTCGAGGCCCGCCGCGTGCCACGGGTGCGCCGCCTGGACGTGGAACTCCCGCGCCTGGGCGCCGGATTGGACGGCACCCGCGTCGCGCTCATCACCGACACCCACTACGGGCCGCTCGACCGGGCCCGCTGGTCGGCGCGGGTCTGCGAGACGGTCAACACCCTGGAGGCCGATCTGGTCTGCCACACCGGTGACATCGCGGACGGCACGGCCGAACGCCGCCGCGCGCAGGCCGCACCGCTCGGCACCGTCCAGGCCACCAGGGCCCGGGTGTACGTCACCGGCAACCACGAGTACTACAGCGAGGCTCAGGGCTGGGTCGACCTGATGGACGAACTGGGCTGGGAGCCGCTGCGCAACCGCCATCTGCTGCTCGAAAGCGGCGGCGACACCCTCGTGGTCGCGGGCGTCGACGATGTCACCGCCGAATCCTCCGGTCTGGCCGGTCACCGCGCCCATCTCGCCGGGGCGCTGGACGGCGCCGACCCCGGTCATCCCGTCCTGCTCCTCGCCCACCAGCCCAAGTTCATCGACCGGGCGGCAGCCGCGGGCATCGACCTCCAGCTCTCCGGGCACACCCACGGCGGCCAGATCTGGCCCTTCCACCACCTGGTCCGCATCGACCAGCCCGCGCTGGCCGGGCTCAGCCGGCACGGCGACCGCACGCTCCTCTACACCAGCCGCGGCACCGGCTTCTGGGGCCCGCCCTTCCGCGTCTTCGCCCCGAGCGAGATCACCCTGCTCGTGCTGCGATCCCCGGGCCGACGGTCCGGACCGGAGCCAACGACCGCTTCGTGAACGCTCATTGACGGATCCCCATCCGGAACGAAAGGATCAGCGGGCACGAGTTGACAACGTTGTCGCACGAGAGGATCACGATGAGAGCGCTGAGACGCGTCTTCACCGCCTTGCTGGTCGTCACCACCATGGCGGCCTCCGCCGGCGTCGCGAACGCCGCGGCGAAGGGGCCGGTGTTCGCGGGTGATCCGACCACCCTGGTCGACACCTCGGTGGGCAACAACGGTGACGGCACGACGTTCCCGGGCGCCGCGGCTCCGTTCGGCATGGTGCAGTTGAGCCCCGACACGCAGCTCAACAAATACGCCTCGTACGACTACGCGCAGAACACCATCCTCGGCTTCAGCCACACGCACCTGTCGGGTGTCGGCTGTCAGACGATGGGCAACATCCGGTTCATGCCGACGACCGGCGCGGTCACCTCCTCGGATCCGGCGCAGTACGCCGCGAAGTTCAGCCACGACAACGAGACACGCGCGCCCGGCTACTACGGCGTGACGTTCGACAACGGCATCGAGGCCGAGCTGTCCGCGACCCGGCGGACCGGCCAGCATCGCTACACCTATCCCGCCGGGTCCGGCCCCGAGAGCGTGCTCATCGAGGCCGGGGAGAGCAACGGCAGCACCTACGCGGGCGACATCAAAGTGGTCGGGAACGACACCGTGGAGGGCTGGGTCCAGGGCGGCAACTTCTGCGGTGAGACCGGCAAGGAGCGCTACCGCGTCTTCTTCAGCGCCAAGTTCGACCGCACGTTCTCCTCGTTCGGCACCTGGACCGACGGCACCCTGACCGCGGGGCAGCGCGAGGCGACGCGCGGCACGAAGCGGGCCGGTGCCTGGCTGACGTTCGACCGGGCCGGCGGACGTCAGGTCGGCTCGTCGGTGGGCCTGTCGTACACCTCGGTCGACGGTGCGCGCCTGAACCGTAAGGCCGAGCAGCCCAAGTCGTTCGGCGCGGCCCAAGCCGCCGCGCACGACGACTGGAAGACCGAGTTGAACCGGATGCGGGTGGCCGGTGGCAGCCGCGCCGACCAGCGCACGTACTACACCGCGCTCTACCACTCGCTGCTGCACCCGTCGATCGGCTCCGACGTCGACCGCCGCTACCGGGGCTTCGACGACAAGGTGCACCGCTCGGACTCCACGTACTACCAGATGTTCTCGCTCTGGGACACGTACCGCTCGCAGAACCAGCTGGTAGCACTGCTGCACCCGGACAAGGCCGCCGACATGGCCAAGTCGGTGCTGCGGATCTACGAGGACGCCGGGTGGCTGCCGCGCTGGGGGCTCGGGGGCGGTGAGACCAACGTGATGAGCGGCGACCCCGTCACCCCGTGGATCGTCGACCTCTACAACCGCGGCCTGCTCGACGACCGCACCTCGCGTGGCCTGTTCGACGCGCTCTGGAAGAACGCCAACGAGGTCCCCGCCGACCAGTCGGTCTTCCGCGGCCGCGACGGCAACCCGACCTACGTGAAGAACGGCTGGGTCGGCTACCAGAACCTGCCGGGCTACACGTTCGGCGACAGCCGGCAGGCGGGCTCGGCCACGCTCGAGTACGCGCTCGCCGACTGCTCGCTGTCGACGATGGCGCGCGGCCTCGGTCACCGGGACAAGGCGGCGACGCTCGCCTCGCGCTGCGACAACTTCACCCACCTCTGGGACTCCGGTGTCACGTCGAAGGGCTTCACCGGGTTCCCCGTCACCAAGAACGCCGACGGCAGCGTCGCGGGCGACCCCGACCCCACCCAGTCCGGCGCGTTCCACGAGGGCACGGCCTGGCAGTACCAGTGGCTCGCCCAGCAGGACCCGCAGACCCTCTTCGGTCTGATGGGCGGTCGGTCGGCTGCCGAGCAGCGGCTCGACACGTTCTTCGACCTGCCGACCGTGCTCACCGATCCGGCGAAGGCCGCTTCGGACTCGTGGGTGACGGGCGCGTACGACTACCACAACAACTTCGCGTTCAACCCGAACAACGAGCCGGACTTCCACGCCCCATGGATGTACGCGTGGACCGGCGCGCCGTGGAAGACCTCGGCCGTCCTGCGAGCGCTGCGCACGCTGTTCACGGACGACGCGTACGGCATGCCCGGCAACGACGATCTCGGTGCCACCTCGTCGCTGCTCGTCTTCGCGATGGCGGGTGTCTTCGAGGCGCAGCCGGGGTCGGCGAACTACATCGTCTCGGCGCCCATGTTCGAGAAGGTGGAGATCCGTCCCGAGCACGGCCGGACGATCGCCGTGGAGGCTCCAGGCGCGAGCGCGTCGAAGCTCCAGTACGTGTCCTCCGTGCACACGCGCCAGGGCACGCTGCGCCAGAGCTGGCTGTCCCACAAGGATCTGCTGCGCTCGGGGACGATCAGGATCAACCTGTCCGGTACGCCGACGAGTTGGGGCGTGAACGCGGCCCCGCCCGCCCTGGCGGCGCGGGACTGAGCCCGCTGCCTCCCGTGGCCCCTACCCCCATGAGGGGCCACGGGAGGCAGTTCTACGTTCCGGAGACGACCGGCGAGTCGGTCCGGTCGCCCACCGAGTCGTGGGTCGCCGACTTCGGGACGGGGCGGTCGTGGCGCAGGGCCGTCCACACGCGGTGCGACGCCTTGTCGAGGGGCAGGACCCGGCCCGCGTCCTGCGGGTCGTAGGTGACCGGCATGGTGACCATGCCGGTGCGGTCGGGGCTGATGCCCTTCAGCTCCTTGCCGAGGCCGAGCAGCTTGTCGGCGGAGGCCAGTTCGGAGTCCGCGCTGATGCTCTTGGTCGCGGTGTCCGCGAGGGCGTAGGACTTGGCGGGGCTGCCGAGCGGGTCGACGGTGTCGGCGCGGTGGATCAGGGCCTTGATGAACGCCTGCTGGAGCTGGATGCGGCCCAGGTCGCTGCCGTCGCCGACGCCGTGCCGGGTCCGTACGAGGGCGAGGGCGTCCTTGCCCTTGAGCCGGTGCTTCCCGGCGTCGAGGGAGAGGCCGCTGTTGTGGTCGCGGATGGCGCTGCTGGTGGTGATGTCCACGCCGCCGAGCTCGTCGATGAGCTTCTGGAACCCCTTGAAGTCGACTTCGAGGTAGTGGTCCATGCGGAGGTCCGACATCTTCTCGACCGTCTTCACCGTGCAGGCGGGGCCGCCGAGCGAGTAGGACGAGTTGAACATGGCCTCGTGCGCCGCCGGGACGGTGCCGCCGCCCTTCTTGTCGCAGGCGGGGCGCTCGACCAGGGTGTCGCGGGGGATGCTGACGACCGAGGCCTTCTTGTGGGTCTTGTCGACGTGCAGGACCATCGCCGTGTCGGCGCGGGCGCCGAGGACGCCGCTGCCGTACTGGCCGTGGGTCCCAGCCCGGGAGTCGGAGCCCAGCAGAAGGATGTTCATGGCACCGCCGCGCTGCTCGCTCGGCCGGTCGTCGCCGAGGGCGGCGTTGACGTCGGTGCCCTTGATGTTGCCGTTGAGGTGCTGCCAGGCGTAGGCGACGCCTCCGCCGCCGACCAGGGCCGTGCCCAGGGCGCCCCAGGCGATCCAGCGCAGAGCGCTCCTGCGCTTCCTGTGCCGGGAGCGGCGGACCCGCGCGGGCCCGTAGGCGGGCACCGTGGGCCGGTCGGTCGGGTGCGCCTGGTGCTCGTACCCGCTCTCGTGCGGCATGTCCTGCCCTTCTTCGGTGACCGGTGGCCTGTGACGCGGTGCCGGGCGGCTCAGTACGCGGAGTCGACGTTGTCGATCGAGCCGTACTTGTCGGCGGCGTAGTTCGCGGCCGCGGTGATGTTGGCGACCGGGTCGGTCAGGCTGTTCTCGGTGCCGGACACGTGGTAGGCGTCGAAGGTGGGCTGGATCACCTGGAGCAGGCCCTTGGACGGGATGCCGTTCTGCGCGTTGACGTCCCAGCCGTTCACGGCGTTCGGGTTGCCGGAGGACTCGCGCATGATGTTGCGGTGCAGGCCCTCGTACGTGCCGGGTATGCCCTTGGCCTTCATGATGTCGAGCGACTCGCGGATCCAGCCGTCGAGGTTGTCCGTGTAGGTCTTGGCGGGCGTGGCGGCCTTGGCCGGAGCGGCGGCCTTCGCGGCCTTCGCAGGAGCGGCCTTCGCGGGAGCGGCGGTCTTCACGGCGGGAGCGGCCTTCGCGGCGGCGGGCTCGGCGGCCTGGGCGGACCCGGGGACCAGCGTCAGCGCCATGGCGGCGGCGCCCACCGTGGCGGCGCCGGCCCCGGAGAACCGGCGGATGCGGGCGAGGCGGCCGATGCGGGGCAGCGTCGAGGTGATGGCCATGCTGACTGACTCTCCAGAGTGCTACGGGGATCAGGGCGGGCCGATGCGCGCCACCCAGGGACATCAATCAGGGTTAGCGGCGCGTGGTGCGTGGAGGCAAAGGTGTGACCTACTACCCGGGTACGCAGGAGAGAGGGGGCAGGCGCGGGCGCGCCGGGTGCTTTCCGGTGCGGGGCGGCTACTACCGTCGTTCGCATGTGCCGTGGCTCATATGGGTGGGCTCACAGCAAAAGGGGTCCGACACGGCGAAAACGGACGCCTCTGGCCCCTGCCCACGATGGTGGGCGGTCATGCATGATCCGGAGGCTCTCGTGAGGTGTGGAAGCCGCGTGCCGGGTTACTCCAGCAGGACGGCGCGCGCAGCATGAAAACCCTCCCGGGGGGTCTGCCGTGCCGAGGTTCTCCTGGTTCAGGCTGTAGCCAGGAGAACCGACCCCCTCCCCGGGAGCGCGCCGGTCAGTCCTCGCGCAGTCCGCCCCGCTCGCAGACGAGGGCGGCGATCTCGCGGAGCTTGATGTTCTTCTCCTGCGAGGCGCGGCGCAGGGTGTCGAAGGCTTCCCGCTCGGAGAGCTGGTGGCCGGCCATGAGGATGCCCATGGCTTCGCCGATGGTGTGCCGGCTGGCGACGGCCTGCTCCAGCTGCGCGTGTTCCCTGGCGCTGGAGAACGCCACGGCGGCGTGTGCGGCGAGGGTCCAGCCGGCCGTCTCGCTGACCTCGGTGAACGCGCCGGGCTCCCTGGAGTAGAGGTTGAGGGCGCCCAGGTCCTCGTCCTCGGTGTAGAGCAGGAACCCCATCATGCTGCCGATGCCGAGGGATTTCGCGCGCGGCGCGTAGGCGGGCCAGCGGACCCGCTCCTCGGTGAGGTCCTTGATGCGGAACACCGGGTGGCCGGTGCGTGCCGCGTCGTAGCACGGGCCCTCGCCCAGCTCGGCCTGCAGCGCGTCGCTGTCGTTGACGAGCTGCTCCGTGGGCGCGAGGGTCTTGGCCGTGCCACGGCGCAGCAGGAGGACGCCCGCCGCGGTGCACCCGTCGATCAGGTCCACCGCGGAGTGGGTCACCTTGTCGAGCGTGCCGTCCACGGAGTCCTGCGCCAACAGCTCCCGGGCCGTCGACGCCAGCCGCACGGCGAAGTCCTGCCAGTCCATGCGTCCTCCCTGCCCCGCGGTCCGGCTCCCAATCTCCCACGGACCGCCGCGGTCAGCGCCGCGCCAGGCGGCGGGTGCCGCCCGTTCCGTAGTCCAGGCCGTAGTGGGCGAACACCTCTTGTTCCTGTTCGGCCAGGAGTTCCCCGTCGGTGTCGATGGACGGCGCGTCCTTCACCTGCTGCCGGGACCAGGCCACCTTCACGTGGGAGGGCGCCACGACGGCCTTGTACAGCGGCACGAAGGTGATCCGCTTCCGGGTCGGCAGGCCCACCGTCACCGCGGCGAAGGACGGCTGGTCGGTGGCCGTGTCCACGTAGACCGACTCCAGTGAGCCGATCTTGCGCCCCTCCTCGTCGACCACGTCGTGGTCCAGCCAGTCACGGATGTTCTCCGCCTCGAACATGTCAGCCTCCGGTGGGCGCCCGATGTCTTTCCGCGTCCACCTGACCGCTCCCCCGGCCGCACAAACCTCACGGACGGATCGTGGCCTCGTAGACGACGGTGGAACTCATGGACCGGCCCCGGCAGGTGAGCTGTCGCGGCGGGGTCCGGTAGGACCGTACGTCGACGTCGTGCACCGGCGAACGGGGCGCGCGGCCCGTGACCCGGACGAGCCAGCGATCGCTGTCGCGCACCGTCTCCCCGATCACGTAGTGATGCCGGCCGGCCGGGCCGAAGCGTCCGAGGACGGCGGCCACCGCCGTCTGCTGGGGCGGGAAGAGGTTCGTGTATCCCCGCAGGTGGTCGGCGTGGACACGGCCGGCCAGATGTTCCTCGACGACCCGGACGCAGGACGCGGCGTCGAGGTTGCCGTAGTAGACGCCGTCGGGCGCGACCACGACGTTGGCGGCGAATCGGTCGCCGCCGATGTGCGTGCACTCCCACACCAGGTCGGGCCAGCGCTCGCTCAGCGCGCGTCCCACGGGCCGTCCGCGGACGGCGCAGCAGGCGTCGTGCAGGCCATGGGCGCAGACGAGGACGACGGGCGGTCCTCCCGGGTCGCCGGGGGCGGCGAGCGCGGCGACGATGCCCAGGAGGTCCTCGTCGCGGCTCCAGGTGCCCCAGGTCTGCCGGTGGGCGCCGTCGTCCTCGTAGCGCAGGACCGCCCAGCGCGGGGGGCCGTCGGCGGGGCGGCGGCCGTGGCGCCGGATCAGCAGGATGCGGGCCCGCAGCGCCTGGGCGGCGGCGAACACCAGGCGCTTGGTGTCGGGCTGAAGCGGCAGGCCGTCGAAGCCGTTCGGCGGCCAGCCGCCCCGGTACTCGACGAGGATCCACGTCGTTCCGTACGGCGCCGTGCCCGCCAGGGGGTCGGCGCGGGAGCGGGCCGCGTCGGAGCAGAAGAACCTGGACGCCGCGGTCACCGCTGCCCCGTCATCGTCCGGCGGGCACCAGGACGCCCGCGCGCAGGAGTCGCTCGACGAGTGCCCCGCCCAGGTCGTGGGCGGTGTGGACGTCGTCGCCGGTCAGCAGGCGGTGCACGGCCGGGAGGTCCTCGCCGGGGAGGTCGAGCCAGCCGACCCGGGTGTGCAGGCGGTGGCCCTCCAGGCGTGCCTCCAGGGCTGCGCGGAGCCGTACCGGAGCGTCGGGGGTGAGGTCGTCGAGGGCCCGGAGCTGGGCCAGCGGTCCGAGCGGTGCCGGGCGGGCCTGGCCGCGCCGGGTCCGGTGGAAGAGGGGTGCGGGGTCCGCCTCGGCGAGGGCGGCGAGGAGGCGTTCGCGGACCAGGGCGAGGTCTTCGGCGGGTCCTTCGATGCCGAGGGGCAGGGATCCGCGCATCTCGGGATCGTCCCGCAGCAGGTCCAGCGCGGCCCGGGTCAGCTGCTCGGCGAGCGCGTGGCGCGTCCAGTTGTGGACGCCGAGCGTCAGATGGATGGAGACGGCGCCCTGCGCCTGCGCGGCGTGCAGCCACCCCCTGGGCAGATACAGCACGTCACCCGGCGCGAGGACGGTGTCGAGGTACGCCTCGCCCTTCGCGGCCTCCTCGACGGCGGCGCGGCGGTCCGTCCAGGGCTGGTCCCGCAGCGGGTCGGGATGGACCGGCTCGTGGACGATCCAGCGTTTGGTGCCCGCGATCTGCAGCACGAAGACGTCGTGCACGTCGTAGTGGTCGTCGAACCCGCGGTTCTGCGGCGGGGTGACGTAGGCGTTGGCCTGCACCGGATGGCCGAGTTCCGTGCCGAGCCGGGCGACGAGGTCGGCCACCGGCTCCCAGGTGCGCTGGAGGGCCTGGAGGACGAGCGTCGCGCCGTCGGCGAAGGCGCGCCACAGGGCCGTGTCGTCGAGCTGGTCGCCGATCGTGGCGCCGACGCCCGCCGGTGCGGTGAACGAGGCGTCGGGGAGGGTGGCTCCGTCCTTGGCGACGCGGAGGAACGGCGTCCGCAGGCCGCGCCGGGAGACCAGTTCGTCGACGGCGTCGGCGGAGAACAGGTCCGTGAAGTCGTCGGCCGCGCGGGTGAGCAGGGGCTTGCGCGCCCAGTGGTCGCGGGCGAAGTCGGCCCGGCTCAGGCGGGTGAGGCGGGTGTCCAGGACGCCGACGCCCCGCTGGGCGTCGGCGTCCTCGGACGTGAGGTCAGTGATGCTCAAGCGCCACTGCCGTCCTCGTCGGCCGCACCGTCGGCGCCCCCGTCGTGCACACCCGGCGTACCGGACGCGCCGCCGTCCGCGGGACCCTCCGCACCGCCGTCGGCACCGCCATCGTGCACACCCGGCGTGCCCGCCGCACCGCCGTCCGCGGGGCCCTCGGCGCCACCGTCGGCACCGCCGTCGTGCACACCCGGCGTACCGGACGCGCCGCCGTCCGCGGGACCCTCCGCACCGCCGTCGGCACCGCCGTCGTGCACGCCCGGCGTGCCCGCCGCACCGCCGTCCGCGGGACCTTCGTCCTGGTTCGGGTCCTGTCCGGGGTTCGTCATGTGTCCTCCTCTGGAAGGGGCGGTCGGGGCGGGGTGACGCCTCCGCGTACCCCGTGTCCCCACTCTTCGACCAAACTCACCCACCCCGTTCCGGGCGGCAACCGGAGCGGCGGCGGCCCCGGCTCCATCCCGACAGAAAGGAAATAGACCCACATTTCCGCACAGACTGCTAGGGTCGATCGAAGTTGCAGTTGTGGTTCCCGAAACTTTTGTTTTCCGGCGTTCTTCTCCGGGTGGGCAATCATCGCGGCGACTCGGGGCGCGCACGGTGTGCGTTCCGATCACTGCTCCGAAGGAGACAAGACATGGCTACCGGCACCGTGAAGTGGTTCAACTCCGAAAAGGGCTTCGGCTTCATCGAGCAGGACGGGGGCGGCCCGGACGTCTTCGCCCACTACTCGAACATCTCCGCGCAGGGCTTCCGTGAGCTGATCGAGGGCCAGAAGGTGAACTTCGACATCGCGCAGGGCCAGAAGGGCCCGACGGCGGAGAACATCGTCACCGCCTGACGACCGCCCCAACGGATGAGGGGCTCCGCCGGTACCCACCGGCGGAGCCCCTCATCCGTTTCGTCGCGTCGGTCAGTGCTCGGAGTAGGCGAAGTCCCCCACCGTCCAGGCGGTCACGTCGTCGATGGCGACGCGGTACATGCCGCCCGTCTCCGGAATGCCCATGCTCCCTTGCAGGATGCGGGCGAGGTGGAAGTGCAGGTGCGTGGGGTCCACGGCGGGCTTCTTCTCGGGCACCGGGAACACCCGCGCGAACGGGCCGAGTTCCGTGGAGTCCGTCAACACCTCGGACACGCGCTCCCGCCAGACGGCCTCCGGGGCCAGCAGCCCCGTGATGACGGCGCCGCCGACGACCACGGTCAAGGACATGCGATGAGTCTGCTCGGCCTCGACCGTGGCGGCGAGATCGACGAGCAGTGCGTCAGGCTTGGACATGGCCGCAGATTCTATGCGGCCCTGCCCGCCCGGATGTCAGGATCGCTCGGTCGAGAAGGTAGAACAGTTCCCTCCGAGGATCAGACCGTCGAGGTGATCCGGGGTCGACGTGTCGTAGACCGCCGACAGATTCACCGCGTCGAAATTGGACGGCCGGTTGATCCAGCGGCTGGCCCGCAGGGTCAGCACACGTCCGGTGAACGTCCCCTTCATCGCGAACGATCCGCGGGGCACCCCGGGGTTGGACGGGGCCGGGTAGAACGAGAACACCGCGTCGGCGGTGCCGTCACTGTGCTGCTGGATGGCGAGGGACAGGCCCGTGACGCCCTGATTGCAGATGTAGTTGCCGTCCCACCGGCCCGAGATCCCCTCCGCCGTGCCGGAGTAGGACGGACTGGAGTACGGGCTGTCCGACGCGACGGAGCCGGAGTACGAGGGCGTCGGTGCGTCGGAGGAGTACGAGTACGAGGACGAGTAGGTCGGTGACGGGCTCGGACCGGCGTCGTCGTCCGACGAACCACCGAGGAGGGCGTCCGCCTTCCAGGCGACGAGGCCGAGGGCGAGCGCCCCGGCGACGACGCCGGCGATGATCCCGGCACGGCGGCCCGACGACGGCCCGCCGGGCGGACCGGGCAGCGGCGCGGGGCGGGTCACCATCGGCGGCCCGAAGCTCCCCGGCGGGGTCCCGCCGAACGCCGTGGGCGTGTAGGCGGGAGGTGGCGTCGCGGGCACCGGCGGCGTCGGCGCGCCCGGTGCCGTGAGGGTCGACGGCCCGTACGGCGGCGGTGTGCCGGGCGGAACCGGCGTGTCGCCGCCGCTCTTGCCCATCGCGTTGCCGGACGCCTCCCGGAGTCCCTCGGCGACGGCCGGCGGGAGCCAGTCCGCGCCGGTGAACAGCAGGGTCGTCCGGGCGGCGCCCGCCACGTCGGTCAGCTCCGCCAGCAGCTGCCCGACCTGCGGCCGGGCCAGCGGGTCCTTGGCCAGGCACCGCGCGAGGAGCGGCCGCAGCGACAACGGGACCGCGTCGAGGCCGGGCTCGCCGTGCACGACCCGGTACATGAGTCCCTGCGCCGAGCCCGTGCCGAAGGGGCCCGAGCCGGACGCCGTGAACGCGAGGACCGCACCCAGCGCGAAGACGTCGCTGGCCGGTCCGACCCGCTCCCCCGTCAGCTGCTCGGGCGACATGAAGCCGGGCGTCCCGATCACCACGCCGGTGCGGGTGATCGCGCTCGACTCCGTCGCCATCGAGATGCCGAAGTCGATGACCCGCGGCCCGTCGGCCGCCAGCAGCACGTTCGACGGCTTCAGGTCGCGGTGCACGAGTCCCGCGCCGTGGATGGCCTCCAGCGCCTCCGCGAGGCCCGCCGCCAGCGTGGTCACCTGCGTGACTCCCCACGCCCCGTGCCGGGCGACCGCGGTGTCGAGCGAGAGTCCGGGCACATAGGCGGTGGCCAGCCAGGGCGGGTTCGCCTCGGTGTCGGCGTCCACCACTCCGGCCGTGAACACCCCGTTCACCCGGCGGGCCGAGGCGACCTCGCGCGCGAAGCGCGCCCGGAACTCCCCGTCCTCCGCCAGTTCGGGACGGACCACCTTCACCGCCACGGCGCGGCCGCCCTTGGACCGCGCCAGGTACACGCGTCCCATGCCGCCCGCGCCGAGCCGGCCCACCACTCGATAAGGACCGATGTGTTCCGGATCGCCCGCGGCGGTCGCCTGTATTCCTGTCACCGGTCCATCCCCCAAAGTTCACCCGCGCCCCCACGCACGCAGGGCAGACATCATGTCGCCAGCAAGCGCTTGTGGATGTCTGTTCGCCGCAGACTCGCACCGACTCGTAACTCTTGCACAGTGTGGCAACAGGTTGATGCACGGCCGATGCGCATCACCTGACGAATCGCCCGCTTTCCGGCACATGAACGGCGTCCGAGGGGTGATGATGGTCGCTGGACGGTCGGCCGGAGACGACAGGGAGCTCGCGTTGGATCGCCTGGCAGAAGCGGACCTGGACGGCGGACACGACGGGCATCCCCGCGGTACGGGAATCAGCGGGCCCGGACCGGGCCGCCCCGCCCCCTCGGCGCTCCACCGGCCGTCGCGCGCGTGGCTCGGCCGCGTCGCCGTGCTCGCCGCCCTGGTGGTCGCCGTCGTCGCCGTCCTGTACGCGGGCCACACCCAACCCGGCACCGTGGACCGGTGGTTCGTCGATCCGACGGACGACAGTGTCGGGCAGCCGTGGCGGCGCGTCGCCCTGGCCCTCGACTTCTTCGGGGAGCCCGTGGGCTCGGTGGCGCTGGTCGCGGCCCTGATGGCGGGCTGTCTGCTGCTGCGCCGGCCACGCTCGGCGGCGCTCCTCGCCGCGGGCACCGTCGTGTCCGTGGGGACGACGACCCTGCTCAAGCAGGTGGTGGGGCGGACCATTCACGGCCCCGGGAATCTGTCGTACCCGAGCGGGCACACCGCCTTCGCCACCGCGCTCGCGGTCGCGCTGGCGCTGCTCGTGGCCGGTCTGCTCCGGCTCGGCAGGACGGCGGGGCTCGTGCTCGTGCTGGGTGTCGCGCTGGTGGGCGGCGCCGCGATGGGGTGGGCCCAGGTCGCCCTGGGCGCGCACTATCCGACGGACGTCCTCGGCGGCTGGTGCACCGCGCTCGCCGTGGTTCCGGCGACCGGATGGCTGGTGGACCGGACGGCCGGCCGGATGTCCGGGGCCGGCCTCCCGGTGCGTCGCTGACGTCCCGTCACGCCAGGCGGCGGAAGACGGGCTTGACCGGCCGCCCGCCGAGCCAGGGCGCGGGGTCCCCCGCGTCCAGCGCCTTGCGGTACACCTCGCACGCCCCGGCGACCGCGTCGACCGTCTGATCGATGTCGGCGTCGGTGAGCGCGCTGCTCACCACGAACGACGGTGCGAGCACCCCGCCCGCGAGGAGGTGGCGCAGGAAGAGCGTGCGGTACTCCTGCGACGGCCGCAGCTTCTCGTCGAGGGTGGCGAAGACGAGGTTGCTGGCCCGGCCGCGGACGACGACATGGTCGCCGACGCCCGCCCGCGCCGCGGCCTCGCGGACTCCGGCGGTCAGCCGCTCGCCGAGTTGGTGCAGCCGGGCCGTGATGCCCTCTTCCCTGTAGGTGGTGAGGACGGCCATCGCGGCCGCCAGGGAGTGTGTCTCCGCTCCGTGGGTGGTGGACAGCAGGAACACCCGGTCGTGCGGGTTGCGCAGGCCGCCGCGTTCCATCAGTTCGCGGCGTCCGGCCAGCGCGGAGACCGCGAACCCGTTGCCCAGCGCCTTGCCGAACGTGGAGAGGTCGGGGACGACACCGTAGAGGCCCTGGGCGCCCGCCTCGGACCAGCGCAGACCGGTGATCATCTCGTCGAAGACCAGGACGCAGCCGTGCCGGTCGGCCAGTTCGCGCAGCCCCGCGAGATAGCCGGCCGGAGGCTCGGTGTGGCCCGCGGGTTCGAGGATGAGACAGGCGATCTCGTCCTCGTACCGGGTCAGCAGCTCTTCGGTGGCGGCCAGATCCCCGTAGGGGAACATCACGGTCAGTTCGTTGATCGCGTCGGGAATGCCGGCTGACATCGGTGTGGTGCCGATGAACCAGTCGTCGACGGAGAAGAACGGCTGGTCGGCGCAGATGGCCACCCGCGGGCGCCCGGTGGCGGCGCGGGCCAGGCGCACCGCGGCGGTGGTCACGTCGGAGCCGTTCTTCGCGAACTTCACCATCTCGGCGGTCGGCACGGTGGCGAGGAAGCACTCGGCGGCCTCAACCTCCAGGATGGACGGCCGGACGAAGTTGCTCCCGCGGTCCAGTTCGCGCCGTGCCGCCTCGGTGACCTTCGGATGGGCGTGGCCGAGGCTGACCGACCGCAGGCCGGAGCCGTACTCGACGTAGCGGTTGCCGTCGACGTCCCACACCTGCGCGCCCCGACCGTGGCTGATGACCGGTGCCAGGTCCTCGGGGTACTGGTCGTCGCCCTTGGCGTACGTGTGGGCGCCGCCGGGGATCAGCGCGTGCAGTCGTTCGTTCGCCGCCTGGGATCGGGGCAGCGAGATGTTGTTCTGGTGCAAGCCGTCGTCATCCTCTCCGGAGTTTCAGGACCTCGGCGAGGCGGGGTGCCTCCCGGTCGCGCGGGGACATCGATGTGACCGGCAGCGGCCAGGGAATGGCGAACTCCGGGTCGTCGAAGGCGATCGTCACGTCCTCGGACGGATCGTGCGGGCGGTCGATCCGGTACGACGTGTCGGCGGTCTCGGTGAGCGACTGGAAGCCGTGCGCGCACCCCGCCGGGATGTACAGGGTCTTCTGGGTGTCGCCGGACAGTTCGAAGAAGGCCCGGTTGCGGTAGGTCGGCGAGTCGGGGCGCAGGTCCACGACGACGTCGAAGATCTGCCCGTGCGAGCAGCGCACCAGCTTGGCCTCGCCCGCGCCGGAGCGCAGGTGCAGGCCGCGGACCACGCCCCGCGCCGTGCGGGACACGCTGTCCTGCACGAAGGCGTTCGGGTCGAGGCCCACCGAGCGGATCACCTCGGCGTCGAAGGTGCGGCAGAAGAAGCCGCGCTCGTCGGCGTGCGGGGTCGGTTCGAGGAGGAACGCCCCGGCTATCTCGGGGACTTCGATCGCCTTCATGCTGTCTCCCGCAGGGCCTTGGCGCGGGTGCGCGCCGGGAAGAGGGTGGTGGTCAACGCGGTGAACTGGTCGGCGAGTTGCCGCGCGACGGTGCGATTGGACTCGACGAGCGTCCGGCGCAGTTCGGCGGCGTTCTTCTCCAGTGCGCGGAACTGTTCGAGCAGCCGGTCGGCGTCGACCTCGCGCGCCGGGTGGCAGTAGGCGCCGAGGCCCATCCGCTCCATGAGCGCCTCGCTCTTCGTCGCGTAGCAGAGGGCGAGGGCGGGCGTTCCGGTCTTCAGGGCGCAGATGAGGTTGTGGTAGCGGACCGCGACGACGGTGTCGGCGGCCGCCATCTCGTCCATCAGGTCGGCCAGCGAGGCCGGTTCGGCGGCGGTCACCAGGGGCGAGTCGACGGCGGCGAGGATCGCGTCGACCACCGCGGTGTCGCACCGGTCGCCGGTGAGGAGACGGACGGGCCGTCCCTCGTCGGTCAGGGTGCGGACGAAGCGGATGGTGCCGTCGAGGTAGCGCCGGTGGATCTCGTCGGCCCGTGCCCGGTCGTCGTTGCCGCCGTGGAAGTCCATGACGCCGAGACAGACCGTGCCGGGCGAGCCGGTGGGCGTGCTCGCCGCGGGCGCGGGCAGGGAGAACGCGAGGTCGGGGTAGACCTCGTCGCGGGCGGTGTCCACGCCCATGGCCCGCATCGCGTCGCGGGACGGGGTGTCCCGGTAGGAGCGGTAGGCGGCGCACCGCGCGGACCAGCGCACCAGGGCGCGGGTGGGGCGGCTGCGGATCTCGCCCGCGCCGACCCCGACCAGCGCGACCGGGGTGCGCACCAGCCGGCCGCTCGCGCAGAGCAGGAACAGCGAGTACGGGAATCCCCACGGCCGCAGCGGGAGGGTGGCCTCCAGGACGCCCATGCCCGGGACGATGACCACGTCGTGGCGGCGCACCCAGGCGGCGGTGCGGAAGACGTCGACGAGTTTGCCGAGTCCCTTCGTGGCGGCGGCGCCCGCGCGGGAGGCGGTCCGGTACTCCGCGCGGTTCCAGTGCAGCCGGGTCGCGGGGATGCCGAAGCGGGCCGTGACGGCCTCGGGTCCGCCGCACAGGGCGTCCACCTCGGCGTCCGGGTGGTCGGTGCGGAGGTAGCCGAGGACGGCTTCGAGCGATCCGTCGTTGCCGAGGTTGCCGGAGCCGAGCAGCCCGAACACCCCGACGCGCGGGGGCCGGTGGGGCGCGGTGGTCATGGCCGCCTCCGCTCGCGCCCGGCGACGAGGTCGTCGACGGAGACCGTGAGGTGGGCCGGGTCGACGGGCGCACGGTCCTCGACGCGTTCGCCCGCGCCGGGCCGTGCGCGGCTGGTCATCCAGGCGGCGAGGTGGCGGTAGCAGGCGCGGCGGTCGGCCGGGGACAGCGGGGCGCGGCGGACCGACGAGGCGAAGCCCCAGATGTATTCGGCGAGCAGCCGGGGCGTCGGGTGCAGCGGCCCGGCCCGGCGCGGGTCGAGGTTGACGCACCGGGAGCGCTTGGAGGGGTTGGCCCGCTCGGCGCGGCCCGGGTGGTCGCGGCGGAAGTAGAGCAGTTCGGGCACCTGGTGGAAGCGGCCGTGCAGGGTGATCTCGGCGACGTAGGTGCGGTCGGCGTGGTGGTAGCTGTCCATGGCCTTCACGCGGCGCAGCACGTCGGTGCGGATGACGCCGTAGAAGTCGTCGCCGCCGGGCTCGAAGAGCAGGCTGCGGAAGCGCTCCGGCGCGTGCGGGGAGCCGGTGGCGAGCGTGTACTCGTAGGGGACGGTCACTTTGCCGTCGCCGTCGATGACCGCCTGGTCGGTGTGGGCGAGGATCACGTCGGGCCGTTCGTCGAGCGCCTCGACGCACAGGCGCAGCAGGTCGCGGCCGTACAGGTCGTCGTGCGAGGCCCACTTGAACAGTTCGCCGCGTGCCTCGTCGAGCAGCCGGTTGTGGTTCGGGGTGGCGCCGACGTTGCGGGGCAGCCGCTGGTAGCGGATGCGGGAGTCCTTGGCCGCGTAGAGGCGGCAGATGCCCTCGGTGCCGTCGGTGGAGGCGTTGTCCGAGATGATCAGCTCGAAGTCCTCGTAGGTCTGGCCGAGCAGGGCGTCGAGGGACTCGGCCAGGTACTCCTCGCCGTTGTAGACGGGCAGGCCGACGCTCAGCCTGGGGTGGGGGGTCATGTGGTCCTCACTTCGGGAATGGGGTGGTGATGGCGCAGGCCCGTCCGCAGGGACAGCCACCACACGGCCGAGCCGATCAGTGTCGCGACGGCGACGCCCCAGGCCGAGCCGACCGTGCCGCCGGCGACGGCGCCGCCGAGGCCGCCGCCGACGTAGCAGGCGGAGGCGAACAGCTGGGAGCGCAGGCTCAGTCGGGCGGCCCCGAGCGCCCGCAGCCCGGCCGCCGCGCCGGTGCCGAGTCCGGCGCCCGCCACGCCGAGGGTGATCGGCACGACGAGCCGGGACGCGGAGGTCCAGACGTCGCCGAGGACGAGTTCGCCGGCCCGGTCCGGCATCAGCAGCAGCGCCGTGCCCCACAGCAGGGCTCCGGCGGCCTGCCCGCCGCCGAGGAGGAGGCAGAACCGGTAGAGGCGCTGCGGGGCCTGCCGCAGCACCCGGGCCGCCTCGGGGACGGTGACGAGCGAGAGGCCCATCAGGACGGCGAGGAACGGCCCCATCAGGAGTTCCGCTCCGCGTACCGCGCCGACCGCGCTGACGCCGACGATCGCGCCGAGGCCGTAGGCCCGCACCTGGCTGGCGCCGCTGAGGCAGGTGTTCTCGACGAGGTAGCGGTAGCCGAGGTCGCGCTGGTCGCGCAGCCAGCCGCGGGCCCGGGTGACCCGGGGCAGGATGCCGGACTGGACGTAGCCGTAGACGCCGGCCACGGTGGCGGACGCGCCCCAGGCGAGGACGAAGGCGGCCACGGTGTCGACGCGGGCCGCCACGACCATCGCCGGGACGAGGGCCACGCCCCAGACGACGTCGTTGAGGAACGCCTTGCGGCCGACTCCGGCGGCGAAGAACGAGTACCGCCAGGCGTCCTGGAGGAGCAGCCCGGGGAGCATGACGCCGAGGCAGGCGAACGCGGGCCCGACCCGGCCGCCGAGGCCGAGCCCCACGGCCAGGCAGGCCACGCCGATGGCGGAGCCGACGACGAGGGCGGTGCCCGTGGAGCGGGCCACCGCCCCGCGCCAGGACGTGCCGGACACGCCGCTGAAGCGGACGACGAGCGGGTCGGTGGCGAGGCCGCGCGAGATGTTGAGCACCACGCCGTAGGTGACCCAGGCGAGGCTGAACACGCCGAACGCGGTCACGCCGAGCGAGCGCGCCACGTAGATGCCCACCACGAAGTTGGAGATGCTGGAGGCCGCCTGGTCGGCGAGGCCCCAGGACAGCCGTCCGAGCAGGGCCCGCTTCGCCGAGCCCGCCGGTTCCGGTGTGGTCTTCGCGTTCTCCCCCTCGGTGGTCATCGGCGTCATGGCTTGACCAGCCCGGCGCCGTGCAGGGCGTCGGCCGCGTCGGCGACGGTGTCGAAGGGCAGCCCGGAGCGCTCGGCGATGTCCAGGAGGCTGTGTTCGCCGTCGGACAGGTTGAGCACCCAGAGCATGGCCATCTGCGCCTGCTTGGTGTCGCTGCGGCCGCCGAGCGCGTCGTAGAGACCGCGTCGGCCCAACTGCGGTTCGCCGTACGGGCTGAGGTTGACGTAGCTGCGGTTGCGGTCGAGGACGGCGAACGCCTCGCGGCACACGGCGAGGGTGTCCGTCATCGCCTCCGGGGAGACGAAGTCCGGGTTGTCGGCGGAGGTGTGGTACTCCGGGTAGCCGGCGTACGGGGTGCGGGTGAGCGAGCCCACGCCGAGGTCGAACCCGGGCGAGCAGTACTGCCGCTCGTCGTACCCGTACGGCGTGAACTCCCTTACCTCGTGCGGGCGTTCGGAGGTGCGCAGCACGTGCCGCAGCACGCGGTCGATCTCGGCGTCGCCGCGTCGGCTCTGCTTGTACGTGAGCTGCCCCCTGTCCCCCGCACAGGCCAGCACGAGCCCGTGTTCGACCCTCCCGATCCGCTCGGCGTTGCGGGCGAGCCAGGTGATGGCTCCGATGGTGCCGGGCGCGTAGATGAACCGGTAGGTGTAATACGGGTTCCGCTCGGCCAGTTCGCGGGCCAGGAACGTCGCCACGGCGATGCCGGCCAGGTTGTCGTTGGCCAGCGACGGGTGGCAGACGTGGCAGGAGACGATGACCTCGGCGGGCACCTGGCCGGGGACCACGTGCTCGGCGTAGGTGAGGTGCCCGTCCGCGAGCGTGGAGTCGATCCGCACCTCGTAGTCGCCGTCGGGCAGCGCGTCCAGCGTCTCCTGGGCCAGGCAGAAACCCCATTCCGGCTTGTAGTAGCTGGTGCGGTAGGGCACCCAGCTCGGCCGGTCGGGCAGGGTGTGCAGGTGTGCGCGGAGTTCGGCGAGCGGCATGGTCCTCGCGACGGGGACGCTGTAGCCGAGCACGTGCAGGCTGGACGCGGCGAAGTCGACGACCCTCCTGCCGGTGCTGTCGGCGATGTACGCGTCCCGGATGTTCCACTCCTGCGGCACCGTCCAGTCGAGCACCTGCGTCCCGGTCGGCACCTCGTGCACCTGGAGCGGGACGTACTCTCCGACGATGTCCAGGGTGGCGCGCACGCCGTCGCCGGTGATGCTCCGGCAGAGCGGGTACATCCGCTCCACCAGAGCATGCATCTCCTCGCCGGGCGAGGTCATCGGCGCCACCGCAGGGTGTCGTCGACGGTGCCGGCCTCGGACGCCGCGCGGAGCACGGCGAGACGGGTGAAGCGCTGGTCGAAGTCCTCCAGGGTCAGCTGGTGCCTGCGGTAGTTCTCGGCGAGTTCGAGGGCGCCCTGCAGCACCGTCCACTCGCAGTCGAACCCGGGGATCGCCTCGCGGAAGCGGGAGAAGTCCACACGGTACGAGCGCGGGTCGGCGCCGTGCTCCCCGGTGATCCGCACCTTCGCGCCGGGGACCGCGTCGGCGACCTGCTCGGCGATCTCGGCGACGGTGACGTTGTTGACCTCGCTGCCGATGTTGAACGCCCGGTCGTGCACCGCCTCGCGCGGTGCGGACAGCGCGGCAGTGAAGGCCCACGCGATGTCGGCGGCGTGCACCAGCGGGCGCCAGGGCGAGCCGTCGGAGAGGACGAGGACCTCGCCGGTCAGCAGCGCGTGCCCGACCAGGTTGTTGAGGACGATGTCGGCGCGCAGCCGGGGCGAGTAGCCGAACGCGGTGGCGTTGCGCATGTACACCGGGGTGAAGTCGTCGTCGGCCAGCGCGTGCAGGTCGTCCTCCACCCGCACCTTGGACTCGGCGTACGGCGTCACCGGGCGCAGCGGGGCATCCTCGGCGACCAGTCCGGCGCCGCCGGCGGCGCCGTAGACGGAGCAGGTCGACGCGTACAGGAAGCGTCCGACCCCGGCCTCGCGGGCGAGCCGGGCCAGCCGTACGGACGCGTGGTGGTTGATGTCGTAGGTGAGTTCGGGTGCCAGGGAGCCGAGCGGGTCGTTGGACAGCGCGGCCAGGTGGATGACGGCGTCGACGCCCGCCACGTGTTCGGCGGTGACGTCGCGGAGGTCCACCCGGTGCCCCTGCGGGTCGGCGGGCACGGGGCCGAGGACGCAGTCGGCGAACAGTCCGGCGTCGAGGCCGACGACATCGTGTCCGGCGGCGGTGAGGACCGGGGCCATGACGGAGCCCAGGTAGCCCTGGTGTCCGGTCAGCAGTACGCGCAAGGTTCAGTCCCCCAGGTCGAGCGTGAGTTTGGTGACGGTGAACGCCTCGGCGTAGCGCGCGTGGCATTCGATACCGCGAATGCGGGCGAGGCCGAGGAAGGCCTCGCGGTCGTACCAGGGCCGGTGCCGCTGCGAGGGGTAGTGCTCCTGCAGCAGCGCGACCTTCTGTTCGGCGGTCTCCGGTGACAGCGGCTGGTACGTGTTCGGCCGGCCGAGGTCGCCGTCCCACTTGACGATCTCGTAGCCGAGCACGAGGTGGTCGCGGAAGGCCGTGGTCATCAGCCGCGCCAGGCCGCGGTGGTCCTGGTGCGCGTCGTCGGTGCGCGGGGCGAGGACCAGGTCGGGCTCGGACCGCTCGCGCAGTTCCTCGACCGCGGCCTTGGCGTCCGACCAGTGCGCCGGGAACCGGCCGTCGGGCATCTTGTCGACGGTCAGCCGGAGGTCGGCGCCCGGGCAGAAGGCGGCGAGCGCGGCCCGTTCCTCCTGCTCGCGGTCGGTGCCGCCGCCGGAGAGCACCAGCGCGTCGACCCGCAGGCCCGGGTGCGCGCGGCACAGGGCCAGCAGGGTGCCGCCGGCGCCGATGGCGATGTCGTCGCAGTGGGCGCCGACGGCGACGATCCGGTCGAGCCGGCCGGCTCCGAGCCCGATCACGCGCGTACCCCCGCGGTGTCGTGCTCCCACACGGCCCACGGGCGGTCGCCCCGCGCGTAGGAGGCGTCGAGGGCGGCGCGCTCCTTGACCGTGTCGGTCGGCTTCCAGAAGCCGCGGTGCCGGTGCGCCACGAGGCGTCCCTGCTTGGCGAGCTGTCCGCAGCCGTCGGCGACGAGGTCGCCGTTCTCCGGTATGTGGTCGAAGACCTCCTGGCGGAGCACGAAGTAGCCGCCGTTCTCCCACAGCGGCATGTCGCTCACCGCGGTGATGCCGCCGACCAGGCCGTCCTCGGCCAGCTCCACGCAGTGGAAGGAGGACTGCGGCGGGACGACCATCATCGACGCGCCCGCGTCGCGCTCGGCGAACCGGTCGATCATCTCCGGCAGCGGGGCGTCGGTGAGCACGTCGGCGTAGTTGGCGAGGAACATCTCGTCGCCGTCGAGGTGGTGGCGGACCCGGCGCAGCCGCTCGCCGATCGGGGACTCGATGCCGGTCTGGGCGAAGGTGATCGTCCAGTCCGAGATGTCGGTGGACAGCAGCTCGGTGCGGCCGCCGCGGAGCACGAAGTCGTTGGACGTCGTCTCCTCGTAGTTGAGGAAGAAGTCCTTGATGTGGTGGGCGCCGTAGCCGAGGCACAGGATGAACTCGGTGTGCCCGAAGTGGGCGTAGTAGCGCATGACGTGCCAGATCAGCGGCCGGGGTCCGACCATCGCCATCGGCTTGGGTACGTCGTCGGCGGCGCCGCTGCGCATCCGCATGCCGTAACCGCCGCAGAAGAGAACGACCTTCATGCTGTGACCTCCTGCGAGGACGCGGCCTCGACGATGCTCAGTTCCGGGATGGGGAAGACGAGACGGCCGCCCCACTCGTGGACGAAGGCGAGCTGCTCGACCAGTTCGGCCCGCAGGTTCCAGGGCAGGACGAGGACGTAGTCCGGCTTGTCGGCGGCGATCTGCTCGGGCGCGAGGATCGGGATGCGGGTGCCCGGGGTGTACCGGCCGTGCTTGTAGGGGTTGCGGTCGACCGTGTACGCGAGCAGGTCGGGGCGGATGCCGCAGTGGTTGAGCAGGGTGTTGCCCTTGCCGGGGGCGCCGTAGCCGACGACGGTCTCGCCGCGGTCGGCCGCCTCGATGAGGAACCGCAGCAGGTCGCGGCGGACCTTGGCGACCCGGGCGGAGAACTCGGTGTAGCCGGAGAGTTCCTGGAGTCCGGCGGCCTTCTCGCGGGCCAGGACGTCGGTCACCGCCTGCGAGGGCTCGCCGGCCGTCTCGGCGGGGCGGGCCCACAGCCGGATGGAGCCGCCGTGGGTGGGCAGCAGCTCGACGTCGACGAGGGTCAGTCCGCCGCTGGCGAGGGCCCGGATCGCGGAGGCGACCGTGTAGTACTGGAAGTGCTCGTGGTAGATCGTGTCGTACTGGTTCTCCTCGATCAGGGTGAGCAGGTGCTGCACCTCGATGGAGACCCAGCCGTCGTCGGCGACGAGCGCGCGCAGGCCCTGGGTGAACCCGATGACGTCGGGGATGTGCGCGTACACGTTGTTGGCCACGACCAGGTTCGCGGGGCCGTGTTCGGCGCGCACCTTCGCGCCGGTCTCCGGGCTCAGGAACTCGGTGAGCGTGGGCACGCCCGCGTCCCGGGCCGCCGCGCCGACGTTGACCGACGGCTCGATGCCCAGGCAGCGGATGTCGCGGTCCACGACATGCTTGAGCAGGTAGCCGTCGTTGCTCGCCACCTCGACCACGAAGGCGTCGGCGCCGAGCCCCGCCCGCTCCACGGCGTCGGCGACGAAGGTGCGCGCGTGCTCCACCCAGGAGGTGGAGAACGAGGAGAAGTACGCGTACTCCTTGAACGTCTCCTCGGGTGTGATGAGCGGTGGGATCTGCGCCAGCCAGCAGTCGGTGCAGACCCGCAGATGGAGCGGGAACGCCGGCTCCGGCTGGTCCAGTCGGTCAGCGGCGAGGAAGCTCTCGCACGGCGGTGTCGCCCCAAGGTCGACGACGCTCGCCATGGCTTCCGAGCCGCAGAGTCGGCATCGTGTCATGTACTTTCCCCATCCCCCCTGCTCGCGCGGGTGTCCCCGCCACGAGTCAGTGCTGACCGCCCCGCGATCGCGGTGCGGTACTCCTCCATCAGGCGCTCCAGGCCGACGGCCGGGCTGAAGCCCCGCTCGTACCGGCTCCGGGCCGCCCGGCCCATCTCCTGGTTGCGGACCGGGTCGGCCGCGATCCGCTCCAGGCGGGAAGCGAGCGATGCGGCGTCGTTCGGCCGGTGCAGCAGCCCGGTGACGCCGTCCTCGACGAGTTCGACGAACGCGCCGTGGCCCGCGGCGACGACCGGCACCCCGGCCGCCATCGCCTCGACGGCCACCAGGCCGAACGCCTCCAGCCACGTCGAGGGCGCCACCACGGCGACCGCGCTCGCGATGGCCTTGCGGCACTCCGCCGTGTCCAGCAGACCGGCGTAGCGCACGTCGTCCCGGCCCGCCGCCCAGTCGGTCACCTCGCGCTCCAGCGGCCCGGTGCCGGCGATCACGAGCGGCACGCCCGGCTTGCCGTCGGCCGCGAGTTCGTCCCATGCGGCCATGAGCAGCCGCAGGCCCTTGGCCTCGGCGAGCCGCCCGAGGAAGAGCACGTGCTCCCCCTCCCCCGTCCGGCAACTGCCCGGGTCCGGGACGAAGTTGTGCTTCACCGAAAGGCGCTCGGCCGGCATTCCCGCGGCGGCCAGGATGTCGCGCTGGGCGGCGGAGATGCACAGGAAGCGCTCCACCCCCGACTGCCAGCGGCGCCGGTTGACCGACAGGCTGACCGCGAGCGGGACGGTGGCGAGCCGGGAGTTGCGGTAGCAGCCGTGCCGGACGGCGGGCAGCGGAGAGCCGCCCACGCACTCGGTGCAGGCGGCGCCGTCCCGCTGGAGCGTGCCGGGCGGGCAGACCTGCGTGTAGTTGTGCAGCGTGGCGACCGCGGGCACACCCGCGTCGGCGCAGGCGGCGAGGACCGCGGGCGACAGCAGCGGGAAGACGTTGTGGACGTGGACGACGTCCGGCGGGTCGACGCGCAGCCGCCGGGTCAGTTCCGCGCGGACCGCCGGGTTCCACGGCACGAGGAACGGCAGCGCGGCCTTGCCCGGCAGGGACTTGGCGGCGATGTCGTCGCTGCGCCGCTCGAACAGCTCGACCCGGTGGCCGGCCGACCGCAGCAGCTCCACCTCCTGGTCGACGACCTTGTTCTCTCCGCTCGGCTGCGCCGAGGCATAGCGGTTGTGCACCACGAGAACGTGCATGCTCAGGTCACCTCCCCCGAACGACGGGCCCAGCGCGGGATGTACGGGCGGTCCTTCGACCGCGGCTGCGCCGGGATCACCGGCGGCGGCAGGGGCTGCGGCTGCGCGGTGGGTGTGGCCAACAGCGCGGCTGCCAGGGCGAGATGGAGGAGATACGGCGAGGCGTCTCCGAGTCCGGCCTCGGTGTACGAGGCGATCGCGCAGTAGCTGATCAGGAAGATCGCGCAGGCCCGCTGCAGCGACGGCGGCCGCAGCAGCGCCACCCCGGCCAGGACCAGGATGAGCACCGCGACGATGGTGACGCCGATCAGGCCCTGTTCGTTGTAGACGGCCAGCCAGCTGTTGTCGATGGGCAGTCCGCCGAACGACTTGTCGCCGAGGCCCGCGCCGAACAGTTCCTGCGAGACCGACCTCGGCGCGGCGAGCAGGGCATCCCAGACCTTGGCGCGGCCGGTGAGGTTGGAGAAGTTCTCCTGGCTCTGCCCGCGCAGGAACCACGACTGGAGCGCGCCCGCGAAGACCACGGCGACGACCGTGGCGATCACCACGGTCCAGGTGAAGAACCGGCGGGCGGCGGCACTGGTCAGCAGGAGCGAGCCGATCGCCAGGACGAGCCCGATGAGCAGACCGAGCGTGGCCGTCCGGGTGTGGGTCAGCATCAGCAGGACGAGCGACGGCACGATGACGATCGCCGCGCTCCTGCGGTCGGTCCGCCGGCCCAGGAGCAGCAGCACGGTGAGCCCGATGATGACGGCCGCGTACTGGCCGATCTGCGGCGGGGTGAGCGGCCACAGCGCGCCGACCAGTCGTCCGCCGTAGATCTCGGGCAGCGCCGCGCCGGGCGAGATCACCAGGCCCGCGGCCACCGTCCCGAGCACGGCGAAGTAGACCCGGATGTGGTGCCGGACGAAGGTCAGGCTGCCGTCCCACCAGCGGGTGAGCAGCCAGAGCGTGGCGACGAAGAGGGCGAGCCGGGTGCAGCGGAACAGGGCGCCGAAGCCGGCCTCCAGGTGCACGCTGGAGAGCACGCTCGGGACCAGCAGCAGGGTGAGCAGCAGGACGTAGGCGCTGGGCCGGAACCGCAGCCGGAGGTTGACCGCGAGCGCGAGGACGAAAGCGGCGACCAGCGAGCCCATGGTGGCCATCTGGATGAGCGAGCGGGGCAGCGGGACGATCGTCTTCGCGCCGGCCGAGCCGAGCGTGTTGAGGATCAGCAGCCCCCAGGCGACACCGGCGAGCCTCGGGGTGCCCGCCGGGCGCGGCTCGCTGTCGAGCGCGGGGGCCTGGAGTGCCGTCATCTCAACCACCCGCCCGCGACTCGATGATGCTGCCCTTGTCCTGCCGGAAGCTGTGGCTCTTCCACTGCGCGAAGTCGATCACCTTGCTCTGGTCCTGGACGACGAACTTCCACGGTCCGCGGTAGACGTTGTCGTGCCAGCGGTTGTCCTGCTTGTGCGTGATCGCCTCGGCGACCTTCTCGCCGTGGTACGGCGACCAGTCGGGATAGGTGCCGTAGTTGGCGAGGACCGCCATCCGGTCGCACTTCGCCGTGCACTTGACGACGGACTTGTCGAGCACGAAGCGGTTGTCGTGGATGTCCACCCGCTGGGTCTTCCACCGGCAGTCGGCGTAGAGCGGTGCTTTTCCGATGGCGGGCTCGGCGCAGCGCTTGGTCTTCTTCACCAGCAGGGTGCAGTCGCCGGACGAGGTGTTGGCGGGGCTGTTGCAGAACCGGTCGGCGTTCTCCCAGAGGGTGATCCCGGACCAGTTGTCCTCCAGCAGGTTCCCGTAGATGTCGATCTTGTCGGTACGGGCCTTGATCCGTGGTTCGCCGCCGGACTCGGAGAGATAGACCGTGGCGAACGGGAAGGTGTCGCCGCTCTCCGCCGCCTCGCGGCCCTCGACCCAGTTGTTGCGCCGGACGACGTTGTTCCGGATGACCGCGTTGTAGCTGGTCTCGTAGATCAGCGCGGCGCCGTCGTTCTTCTCCAGGACGTTGTCCTCGATGCGGAAGTCGTTGTTGTTGGTGTCCGCCCACAGGCCGGTGCCGCGGTTGTCGTGCACCCAGTTGCCGCGCACGTCGGCGCCGTCGACGGCCCAGAACTTGATGCCGCCGGTGCAGCCGCAGCCCTTGCGCTTGCGCTCCCAGTCGCCGGTGTTGTTCCCGACGATCTCGTTGCCCTCGACGACCAGGCCGGTGACACGGCCCGATGCCTTGTACGCGTTCATGCCGTACTGGCCGTTGTCGCGCAGGCAGTTGGCGCGGACCTGCTGGCGGGCGCCGGCCATCAGCGCGGCGCCGTCGTTGTGCTGGATCCTGCTGTGCTCGATCACCCAGCCGTCGGCCGAGTCGTGGTTGACCACGCCCTCGTCCGGCGGGGCCACGAACCGCTGCACGGTGAGGTGGCTGATGGTGACGTCGTCGGCGGTGCCGGCGAACGCGTACTGGTTCTTCCTGCCGCCGTCGAACACCGCGCCGGGCGCCCCGATGTAGCGGTCCCCCTTCTTCGGGATGACCTGGGCGTAGCGGTCCGGGTCGAGGCGGTGCGTGCCCGGGCGCAGCCAGAACGTGGTGTGCGCGGGGCTGCTCTTGGTCTTCGCGGCCAGGTCGCCGACCTTCTTGGGGTCGATCGTGACCGCGCCGGCCGGTGCCTTCTCCGGTCCGGCCGGAGCCTCGGCGCACACCCGGGCCACCGGCGTCTTCTTCGCCGGTGCGGCGGACGCCGACGGGGTGCTCCTCGGCTTCGCCCCGGTGTCCGACGTCGACGTGCTGTCGCAGCCGGCCGTCGCCAGCAGGGCCAGCGCCAGCGGTGCCACCGCCAGCGCCCAGTGCCGTCTCTCGTAGCCCATGTGCCCCCCTACCCGCGGAACCTGAGCACGGTCGTGAAGTCGGCGGCGCCCTCGGCGCTGCCGGTTCCGACCAGCGTGGTGGTGGGTTCCTTGCGGCCGAATCCCGGGGAGTACCAGCCGAGCGGCGGGTCGCTCTCGCCGCGGTGCGCCTGCCAGGTCAGCTGCCCGGGCAGGTCGAGCACCGCGGAGCGGCCCTCGCCCTCGTGGATCCAGGTGAGGACGGCGCGGTCGCCCAACAGGTCGGCGGCGACCGTCGGGCCGAGGTGGAACGCGAGACGGACGTCCCCGCGCGGCCCGCGCACCTCGTCGACCAGGCGCAGTTCCTCGCTCTCGGCGGTCAGCTCCACCCGGCGGCGGTGCACGGTCGGCTGGTAGCCGTCGTGCTCGGCGCTCCAGCGGGCCACGTCCCCGGACGTCTCCACGGCGAGGACGCGGGTGCCGGCGTGCCGGGTCCACAGGAACGGGCCGCCGGAGACGGACTGGTCCGCGCCGTCCAGTTCGAGCGTGTTGTGGCCGAGGGTGGAGCGGAAGTACTGCCGCCACTCGGGCTGCCCGTGGTAGCAGAACGTCCCGGGGTCGGCGAGCACGTCGACCCCGTCGTGCCGGACCTCCACGGACAGCGCGTCGGCGTGCGCGTGGGCGGCGATGGACAGGAAGCCGTGCGGGCCGCCGTCGCAGCGGCACCAGATCTTCTCCGGGCCGCGCAGGACGGTCATCCCGGCGTCGGCGAAATGGGCCGGCCGGGTCCTCGGGCGGGTCACGGCCGGTGTCACGGGCTTGAGGAGCGCGGCGAGGAGCGGGGTGCGCACGTCGGTGCCGGTCACCTCGGGCCACCAGTCGAGGCGGCCGAACACGGCGTCGCCGGTGGCGAGCAGTGAGCCCCAGCGGTCGGTGCCCGCGCCGTCCACGACCAGGCCGTGACCGTCGTCGGCGTCGCCCTGGCGCGGCGGCCTGAGCCGGTTGTCCACGACGGCGGCGAGCGCGTCGGTCATCCGGAGCAGGACGATCCGCAGCGTGGCGGGGACGGGTCTGCCCGCGGCGTCCGCCTCGGCGAGGGCGGCCAGACCGAGTTCGAGAACGAGTCCGTGGTACTCGGAGGCCAGCTCGCGGTTGAGGCCCGAGTGGAAGGTGTTGGCGCGCAGGTTCCGGTCGAGGGAGCGCAGCGCGCCGGTCCGCCAGCGTGCCGATTCGGGGAACCAGTCGAACGCGCAGGCCGCGGCGTACTGGCCCGCGGTCTCGGCGATGACGTGGTTGTTCGCCGACGAGCCCCGGCTGGGGAAGGCGGCGAGCCAGCGCTGGTGGTGCCAGATCTGGTTCACCGCGACCGGGTTGTCCTCGAACAGCTCGGTGACGCCCGCCCAGCCGTCGAGCAGCCGCCGGACCCAGACCCAGGAGAGCAGCCGGATGCCCAGCTCGATGCCGCTGATCCAGTGCACGCCGCGCAGCGGCGGGTTGGCCCGCCACCAGGAGCGCAGGTGGTCGGCGACGCGCTCGGCGTACCGCTCCTCACCGGTGATCGCGTAGGCGGCGGCGAGCCGGGTGAGGTACTGGTGCCGGGACGGCTCCCAGATCTGCTTGATGTCGCCGACCGCGTCCTCGTCGCGGTACGGCACGTCGAAGGCGTAGCCCCACGGGGCGCGCCGGCCGGTCTTCGGGTCGCGCCACCAGTCCGGGTCGGCCAGGTCGTCGCGGACCACACCGAAGAACTCGCCGTGTCCGTCCATCAGCCGGTCCGCGTCGGCGACGAGCCGCTTGGCGGCGTCCGGCGGGATCGCGGCGATCGTCCCGGCGGGCAGCACCGCCGTGAACCGGGCGCCGGTCGTGCCCGGCCCCTCGGGGCGCGCCGATCTCCACCGGCGGCGGCGCAGCGCGTCGCCCGCCCGGCCCGCGACCTCCTGCGGCCCCATCCGGGACAGGCGCCGCAGGTACCAGCCCGCGCTCATGGTCATCGCGGACCCGCCAGCGTCACCGGGGCGCCACCGGCCAGGCCGGTCTGCACGGCGAGGGTGGCCGCGGTGGTGGCGACCAGCGACTGCAGCGGCACCGGCATCGGGCCGCCGGTGCGCACGGCCCGGACGAACGCGGCGAGTTCGGCGTTCTGGCCCTTGTCCCGGGCCTTGGGCAGCCGCGAACTGACCCAGCGCTTGCGGCCGTAGACCGAGGCGCGGACGAAGTCGTCGAGGCGCAGCACCTTGCCGTCGGCGACCAGGTCCAGCGTCTCTTTGGGGTAGCCGGGGGCGCCGGTGGTGACGTAGCTGATGGTGGCGGTGGAGTCGTCCGCGTAGCGCAGGACCACCTGGAGGTCCTCGTTGCCGCCGGAACCCGTCGCGTAGACCGAGACGGGGTCGGCGTCGAGGAGCCAGCTCGCGGTGTCGATGAAGTGACCGCCCTCACCGGCGAACCGGGAGCCCTCGGTGCCCTGCTGGAGGTACCAGCTGCCGCCCTGGAGCCGGCCGGCGTTGACGAGGTAGCGCAGGTTCGCCGGTCCCGTGCGGACGCCGAACCGGCCCTTGGCCTCGCGCAGCAGCGGGGCGAAGCGGCGGTTGAAGCCGACCTGGAGCCGGTCGTTGCCGGACTCCTCGACGGCCGCGAGCACTCCGGCCAGTTCGTCCTCGGTGAGCGCCAGGGGCTTCTCGACGAAGACGCTCTTGCCGGCGAGGAGGGCCTGCCGGGTGAGTTCGGCGTGCGAGCTGTGCCGGGTGACGACGAACACCGCGTCGATCGACGTGTCGCCGAGGACGGCGTCGAGATCGGTGGTCGCCTCGGCGAAGCCGAACTTGCGCTGGGCGTTGGCCCCCGACAGCGCGGTCGTGGTGACGACGGTGGACAGCTCGACGCCGTCGCGCCGCGCGAGGTGGGGCAGCAGCATCGACGTCGCGTAGTTGCCCGCGCCGACGAACGCGATCCGGACCGGGGACGACACGGCGCGGGCGGTGCTCGGCCGCGCGGTCACCGTGGGCACGGCCACCGTGGGTGCCGGTGTCTCCTTCTCGGCCTCCGGCTCCTGGTCGGCGTAGCGGAACAGGACAGCCACGGCCTTCAGTTCGCCGTCCTTCAGGCGCTGGTAGGTGTCCACCGCGTCGTCGAAGTCGGCGATGTGCGAGACGAGCGGGTCCACGTCGACGCGGCCGCGGGCGGCGAGGTCGAGGAAGCAGGCCAGGTTGCGGCGCTCGGTCCAGCGGACGTAGCCGATCGGGTAGTCGCGGCCCTCCAGCTCGTACTCCGGGTCGTAGCGCCCGGGGCCGTAGCTGCGCGAGAAGCGGACGTCGAGTTCCTTCTCGTAGTACGCGTTCCAGGGCAGGTCGAGGCGGCACTTGCCGATGTCGACGACGCGGCCGCGGTCGCGGCAGAGCCGGGCGGCCAGCTCGACGGGCTGGTTGCTGGACCCGCCGGCGGCCAGATACACCTGGTCGACGCCGTGTCCGCCGGTGAGGTCGGCGACGGCTGCCTCCACGGCGGCAGAGGCGGGGTCGCCGGTGGCCGCGGCGCCGAGGCTCTCGGCGAGTTCGCAGCGGGCCGGGTCGGGGTCGACCCCGACGACGCGGACGCCCGCGGCGGTGAGGAGCTGCGCCACCAGCTGGCCGATCAGGCCGAGGCCGATGACCAGGGCCACCTCGCCGAGCTGCGGCTCGCCCTGGCGGACGCCCTGGAGCGCGATGGAGCCGACGGTGCCGAAGGCCGCGTGCCGGGGCGCGAGGCCCTCGGGCACCGGGCTGTAGAGGTTCTTCGGCACCCAGTTCAGCTCGGCGTGCAGCGCGTGCTCGTTGCCCGCGCAGGCCACGAGGTCGCCGACCTTGACGTCGTCGATCCCGGCGCCGACCTGCTCGACGATCCCGCACAGCGAGTAGCCGAGCGGCGTGTAGGAGTCCAGCTTGCCCATCACCTTGCGATAGGTGGCGGGCACCCCGTTGGTGGCCACGCTCTGCATGAGCTTGGCCACCTGGTCGGGGCGGGAACGGGCCTTGCCCAGCATCGACATGCCGGCCTCGGAGACCTTCATCATCTCGGTCCCGGTGGAGATCAGCGAGTAGGCGCTGCGGACCAGCACCCCACCCGGCTTGCACCCCGGTACCGGCACGTCGAGCACCGCCAGCTCGCCGCTCTTGTAGTTCTGTACGACCTGCTTCACCCGAACTCCTCTGTTTCCTAAGCCATCGGTCGAGCGCTCTGGCCGGACCCGGAGGTCGCGTCGCGGTACCAGTGCTCGAGAGTCAGTACGTGCCACAGATGCTTGGAGTAGTCCTGCTGTCCCGCGGCGTCCTCCGCGACGAGGCGGCGCAGCGCGTCGCGGCGCAGGAAGCCGGAGCGGACCAGCTCTCCGTCGTTGACCACCTCGCGCACCAGCGGTGCCAGGTCCCGGCTCATCCAGGCCCGCAGCGGGGCGCTGAACAGGCCCTTGGGCCGGTAGACGATCTCGCGGGGCAGGATCGAGGTGGCGGCCTCCTTGAGGACGGCCTTGCCCTGCTTCCCGGCGATCTTGGCGTCACCGGGGAAGGCGAACGCGGCCTTCACCACCTCGACGTCCACGTAGGGCACCCGTACCTCGGTCGACGCGGCCATGCTGGAGCGGTCGGTGTACGCGAGGTTGAGGCCCGGCAGGAACATCCGGGCGTCGGTCAGGCACATGCGGTTGACGAAGTCGTCGAGGGTGTTGTCCGCGTAGGTGTCCGCGTGTTCGGTCAGGACGTCGTCGACCGTCCCGGCCAGATCGGGGTCGATCAGGGAGAGCAGCTCGGGCCGGTCGTACATGGTGTAGCTGCGGCGGAACGCGGTCTCCTCCGGCAGTTCGGCGAAGGACAGGAACCGCTTCGCGAAGCGCACCGAGCGCAGTCCGCGCCGCGAGGTGGCGACCGGGAGGCGGCCGACCGCGGCGGACACCCCGCGCCGCAGCGGCCGGGGCACGCGCTGGTAGCGCAGCGCGATCGTGTTGGCCAGGTGCTTGCGGTATCCGGCGAAGAGTTCGTCGGCGCCCATCCCCGACAGCATCACCTTGACCCCGGCCTCCCGGGCGGCCGTGCAGATCAGGAAGGTGTTGATCGCGGCGGGGTCGCCGATCGGCTCGTCCAGGTGGTACGTCATCTTGGGCAGCAGGTCGAGCACGTCGGGCGCGATCTCGATCTCGTGCAGGTCGACGCCGTACCGCTCGGCGACCTGCCGGGCGTAGCGCAGGTCGTCCGGCATCGCCTCGAACTTGGCGTCCTCGGCGCGGAATCCGATCGTGTAGGCGGAGATGCCGGGCTGGTGGCGGGCGGCGAGCGCGGTGAGGTAGCTGGAGTCGAGGCCGCCGGAGAGGAAGGTCGCCACGGGCACGTCGGCGAGCAGATGGCGCCGGGTGGACTCCTCGACGATGGCCGCGAGGTCGGGCAGTTCGCCGCTGCGGGCGCGGTCCTGGCCCTCCGCGGCGACCTCCTTCAGGCTCCAGTACGTGCCGCGCTCGACCTGACCGTCGGGGCGCACGCGCAGCCAGCTGCCCGGCGGCAGCTTCTCCGCCTCGCGGAACGCGCAGCGGGAGTCCGGCACCCAGTAGTAGAGCAGCGAGGCGACCAGCGCCGCGTGGTCCACCTCCAGCTTGCCGCCGGTCGCGGCGGCGAGCGCCTTCAGCTCGGAGGCGAAGACCAGGCCCGTGCCGCGGCGCAGCAGGAACAGCGGCTTGATGCCCAACTGGTCGCGGGCGAGGACCAGTTCACCGGTGCGCTCGTCGAAGATGCCGAACGCGAACATGCCGCGCAGCCGGGGCAGGCAGTCGGTACCCCAGCGCCGCCAGGCCTCCAGGACCACCTCGGTGTCGGAGGTGCCGCGGAAGCGGACGCCCTTGGACTCCAGTTCGGCGCGCAGCTCCGGCGCGTTGTACAGCTCGCCGTTGTAGGTCAGGGCGAGACCGTCCGAGACCATCGGCTGGGCGCCGGTCTCGGACAGGTCGATGATGGAGAGCCGCCGGTGTCCGAGCTGCACCTCGCCGTCGGCGACGGGGTGGCCGTACCGGCCGGCCCCGTCGGGGCCGCGGTGGGCGAGGATGTCCGTGAGCCGGTCGGTGACGATCTTCCCGTCCGGCCAGCGGTACGTGCCTGCGATGCCACACATCGGTTACCGCGCCTCCTGGTCGTTGTCCGCGCCGTGTGCGGCCCAGATCGGCTGGCGCTCCGCGCGTCGCGCGGTGCCGCCCGGCCGTGCCTGTCGTTCGCTGCGTCCGCGCAGCGCGGTGTGCAGCCCGTCCCAGAGCGTGCCGTCGGTGCGGTCCTTGGGATCGGGGTCGGTCAGCACCACCCCGATCACGGGTATCCGCTGGTCCGCGAGCTGGCGTGCCACGGTGTGCAGCCAGGCGGCACTGCCGTGTCCGGCCCGGACGACGAGCACGGTCTGGGTGCCGAGGTACTGAAGATCGGTCCAGGCCGTGCCGGGCGCCACCGAGCCGACACCGAGCCGGAGTTCCTGCTGCGGTTCGACCGCGGCCCGCTCACCGCTGATCACGGCCGGGTCGCCGGGCCTGGACCGGTGGCCGGAGAGCTGCGAGCCGGGTAGCCCGTCGATGAGGGCCACGGGTCCTTCGGCCGCGAGCTGCCGGCCGAGGTCAAGGGCGAGCACGCTCGTGGTGCGGGCCGCGCCCAGTTCCAGCAGCGACACCGCTTCCGCGGAGCCGCGCACGGTGCGGGCGAGGCTCGTGGTGAGCCGTTCGCGGGCGACCCGGGCCCGGCGCCGCCGCCACGGCAGGGCGGAGCGGCGGGGCAGATCGGTGATGACGGAGGCGCCCAGGTGGTGGGCGATGTCCCGGCGCAGCACCGGGCGGTCCTTTACCACCACGCCGACCGCGGCCACGGCGAGCCCGAGGACGAGTCCGAGGACGAAGCCGATGACGGCGTCGGTGGCGGCGGCCTTCGGCATCGAGTACCGCACCGCGCGCGGGGCGTCCACGATCTGGGTGCCCGCGACGACCTTGGGCGTGCCGGTACGCGCGTCGGCGGCCCGCTCGTCGAAGTCGGCGATCCGCGAGTTCAGTTCGGCCCGGCGGGCGAAGAGGGTCTCCAGGCTCGCCGACGCCTGCGGGTCGGTGTCCGGCGAACGGTTGCCGATCTCCTTGTTGACCTGGGCGAGTTCGGTGCGCATCCGGTCGCGCTGTTCGAGCAGGGCGTCCGACTCGGCCTTCGCGGTGGCCCGCATCCGCCGCACGTGGTCGTCGACGAACGCGTCGGCCAGCGCCTTGGCGCGGTCGACCGCCTGCGCCTTGGTGTCGCCGGTCACGTCGATCTGGAGCAGGTTGTTGGTCAGGCCCGTGGCCGAGTAGTCCTTCATCAAGTCCTCCGGCTTCTCGGAGGAGTCGAGCGAGCGCAGGGCCGCTTCGGCGATGCGGGTGGTCCCCAGGACCTGCACGTCGGTGCGGATCAGGGTTCCGGTGTCGTTCGGCTGGTCGTCGGCGTGGGCGACCAGGATCTTGGTCACCGCGCTCGGCGGCGGCGGCAGCGCGATCGCCACCGCCGCGCCGGCCAGCAGCCCGAGCAGGGCCATGGCCGACCAGAGGCGACGGCGCCTGCGCACCGCCACCACCAGTCCCTGAAGGTCGATGAGCGGAGTGGCAGCCGACGACTCCGCAGTCGTACTCGTCGTCACGCTGAGCCTCCCGGGGCGTGGCTGTGGACCGCCGGCGCCGGAGCGGCGTGGTGCGGAGAGGGGTCGGCCGGGGACTCCGGCCGGGCCAGGACCGGGTCGGCGACGACGAGGCCGACGACCTCGTGCCCGCCGTCCGCGCACGCCCGGGCGATGCCGGAGAGTTCGGCGGTGGTCCAGTTGCCCGCGCTGACCACGACCAGGGCTCCGGACTCGGTCGCGCGGTCCGGCACCATCGGCCGGTCCACGGAGACCGGCACCAGACGCAGCAGCGGCCGGCCGGTGGACGCCTCGCCCGCGGCCTCCGCGACGAGTTGCCCTGCCGCCCGGTGGGCGACGCGGTCGCCTTCCGGTACGACCGCCAGGAGCTGCTGGGGCGCCGCCGACCGGCCGCGCAGGCGGGCGCACACGCGCCGGTAGCGGATGCGTCTGCCGGCCTCGTCGCCCGATCTCTGCGGGGCCGGAGTGTCCCACCGGCTGTCGGCGCCGAGGAACCGGGTGATCCGGGCCAGGGCGCCGCCGCCCTCCGCCCGGGGCGCGTGCCCGTCGTCGGGCACGTCGACGGTGCCGATGAGGTCCGCGCCGAGCGCGGCGGCGATCTCCCGCTCGGTGCGCGGGCGCCGGTTCATCCGGACCGCGGCGAGGTGGCCGATCACCGCGAGCAGGAAGAACAGCAGCGCGCCCGCGCCGATGAGCTGGACCCGGGTCGGGGCCGCCTCGCCGGTGGGCCGGGCCGCCGGGCCCATGACGACCATGCCGGCCGTGTTGCTCGCGGGGTCGGCCTGGTCCAGCTTCGTCATGGCCTCTTCCAGCGAGGTGCGCAGCTTCTCCAGCGAGGTGCGGGCCTCGACGCCCTCCACGGTCTGCCCGGGGTCGGCGGCCTCGGCCAGTGCGCTGATGCGGCGGTTGGCCGCCTCCACCTGCTTGCGCAGCGCGGCGCGCTCGTTGGCCGACTCGTTGTCGGCGCTGCCGCCCGCGATCTGCTTGGCGAAGCCGACGAACTGCTGCGCCGTCCGGTCGGAGAGCTGCTGGGCGTGCTGGGGTGTGTCGGCGGTGCCGGAGATCTTGATGATGTTTCCGTCCGCCGCCTTGGCGACGACCTGGTCCTGGAGGTCGGTGCCGCTGCCGTCCGTCCAGCGCAGCTTGTCGGCCACGAGGTCGAGGACCGTGGAACTGGTCGCGATGTCCACCTGGGTGAGCAGTTCCCGCTCCTCCCACTGCCCGGGCAGCAGGACCGAGGCGGTGGTCGTGTAGCGCGGCGGGAACACCAGAGAGGCGCCGTAGCCGACGAGCGCGCCCACCACGGCGAGGGCGGCGAGCAGCCGCCACCGCCGTCGGAGCATCCGTCCGATGACGACCAGACGGATCGTGTCTTCGTTCAACGACGCAGCCTCTTCCTTGTCCGTGACGTCGTGCACGCTGCTGCGTAGGCGGCGAGCAGGGAGGCCTGCGAGTTGCTCCAGGAGAGCGGCCCGCTGATCCGCTCCTGGCCGATCCGGCCCATCTCGGCCCGCTTCTCCGGGTCGTCCATGAGCAGGGTGATGAGCTTGGCGAACTCGGCCTCGTCATTGGCCGGCGCGTAGACGGCGGCGTCGCCCGCGGAGACGCGTGCCTCCCGCAGCTCGAACGAGACGAGCGGCCGGCCCATCGCCATGTACTCCAGGACCTTGTTCATGGTCGACACGTCGTTGAGGGGGTTGTGCGGGTCCGGCGAGAGGCACACGTCCGCCGTGGACAGGTAGCGCACGAGGTCGGCGTCGGGGATGCGCCCGGTGAACCGGACCTGGTCGTCGAGGCCCAGCGACCGGGACAGCTCCACCATCGCGTCGAAGGCGTCGCCGGAGCCGACGAACACCGCGTGCCAGTCGGTCCGCCCGAACTCGTCGCGCAGCTTGGCGAGGGCCCGCAGCGCGTAGTCGACGCCGTCCTGGGGGCCCATCACGCCCAGGTAGCACAGCAGATGGGGCTTGCCGTTCTTCAACTCCGGCTCGGCCGGTACCGGTTGGAACCGCTCGACGGCGGGCGCGCTGCGCACCACGAAGACGTCCTCCGGCCGCTTTCCGCCGCGGTGCACGGCGACGTCCCGGTAGCTCTCGTTCGTGGCGAGCACGATGTCGGCGGCCCGGTAGGTGCTCCGTTCCAGCGCGCACACGGCGCGGTAGAGCAGGTCCTTGCCGCGGCCGAACCGGGACAGGTACAGCTCGGGCACCAGGTCGTGCTGGTCGAAGACGAACCGCGCGCCGCGCCGCTTCAGCCACCGCGCCGCCAGGAACAGCAGGTCGGGCGGGTTGCAGGCGTGGACCACGTGGACCGGGCCGACCTTGCGGACCAGCCGGGCCGTGTGCCACAGCGCCGATCCGTACTCGCGCAGGTAGCCGGCGGGTCCGCCGGTGGCGGCGCGCAGCGGGTAGCGGTGGATCCGCACCCCGTCGATCACCGCCTCCGGCTCGGTGTCCCGCTTCTCGCCGCGAGGGCAGATGACGTCCACGGTCCAGCCCGCGTCGCGCAGGGTCAGGCACTCCTGCCACACACGCCGGTCGAACGGCACGGACAGGTTCTCCACCAGAATCAGCGCGCGCCGGCCCTGCCGGCCGTCGCCGCTCGTGTTACCAGACAAGGCCCGTGTATCCCGGTTCGGTCCGGCGCGCGTCGGCGTCGGGGAGGCGGACGAGGTCGATGATGTCGGGTCCCTCACCGTGGGGCAGGGCCGCGAGCACGGCCTCGTCCTTGGTGCCGACGAGGCACACCTCCGCGTGGTCGAGCACCTCGTCGACGGAGTCGGCGAGCAACTGGGCGAGGTGCGGCAGCCGGTTCTCGATGTACTCGCGGTTGGCGCCGAGGAGCCGGGACATGCTGACGTTCGCGTCGTAGATCCGCAGGTCGTAGCCCTTGCCGAAGAGCCGCTCCGCCAGTTCGACGAGCGGGCTCTCGCGCAGGTCGTCGGTGCCGGGCTTGAAGGACAGGCCGAACAGGCCCACCCGCCGCTTGCCGGTGCGTTCGACGAGGTCGACCGCGCGCTGCAGATGGTCGGCGTTGGACGACAGGACGTGCGACAGGATCGGCACCGAGACGTCGGCGCGCTGGGCCGCGTACACGAGGCTGCGCAGGTCCTTGGGCAGGCAGGAGCCGCCGAAGGCGAAGCCGGGCCGCAGATAGGCGGGGCTGATGTTCAGCTTGCGGTCGGCGAGGAACACGTCGATGACCTGGTGCGAGTCCACCCCGAGCGCCTGGCAGACGGCGCCCAGTTCGTTGGCGAAGCCGATCTTGAGGCCGTGGAAGGAGTTGTCGGCGTACTTGATCGCCTCGGCCGTCGGGATCGGTACCCGGAACACCTCGCCGGGCAGGCTCTCGTACAGGGCGAGGACCGCGTCGCCGCTGGCCTGGTCGAGTTCGCCGATGACGGTCTTGGGCGGGTCGAAGAAGTCCCGCACGCTGGTGCCCTCGCGGAGGAACTCCGGGTTGACCGCGACGCCGAGCTCCACCCCGGCGGTGCCGCCGACGGCCTTCTCCAGGATCGGCACGAGGAGGTTGAGGCAGGTGCCGGGGAGCATGGTGCTGCGGAAGACGACGGTGTGCCGTCCGCCGCGCTCGGCCAGTGCCGCGCCGATCTCCTCGGTGACCCGCTCCAGATAGGTGGTGCACAGACTGCCGTTGGGCTCCGACGGTGTGCCGACGCAGATCAGCGACACCTCGCTGTCGGCGATCGCCTCACGGACGTCGCGGGTGGCGCGCAGGGCTCCGGTCCGCACGACGTCGGCGATGAGTTCACCGATCCGCTCCTCGACCACCGGGGCCTTGCCGTCGTTGACCAGGTCGACCTTCACCTGGTTGACGTCGACCCCGATGACCTCGTGTCCCATGCTGGCCAGGCACGCGGCCGACACGCAGCCCACGTAGCCGAGCCCGAAAACGCTGACTCTCATGACTTGTTGCTCCCCCCAGGCAGGCCCTTGTGGCCTGCGGTCCGCGCGCCGCCGGTCCGGCGGTCCCCACGCATCAGTACGCCCCCTGCCCATGGATCACGGCCCGCAGCGTCTTCCACAAGATCACCGTGTCCAGGGCGAGTGACCAGTCCTCCACGTACCGCAGGTCAAGGCGGACGGCCTCTTCCCACGGCAGGTCGCTGCGCCCGCTGATCTGCCACAGTCCGGTCAGTCCCGGCTTGACCAGCAGTCGGCGCCTTATGTCCGGGCCGTACGCGGCGGACTCCTCGGGCAGCGGAGGCCGCGGTCCGACGAGCGACATCGACCCCGTGAGTACGTTGAACAACTGCGGGAGCTCGTCGAGCGAGTACCGGCGCAGCACGCTGCCGACCCGGGTCACCCGGGGATCCCGGCGCATCTTGAACAGCAGTCCCGCGCCCTCGTCGCGGTCGGCCAGTTCGGCGCGTGCGGCGTGGGCTCCCGTGACCATGGTGCGGAACTTGAGAATGGTGAACTCCTGGCCGTTCTTGCCGACCCGGCGCTGGCGGTAGAACGCGCCGCCTCGGCTGTCCCCGAGCACGAGGATCCCGACGACCGTCATCAGCGGGGCGAGCAGCACGAGCAGCAGTGCCGCGCCCAGCCGGTCGACGACGGCCTTGATGGCTCTGCGGGCCCCGGTGAAGGTCGGCATGCTGACCCGCAGCAGCGGGATCCCGAGCACCGCGTCGACGTGCAGGCGCGGTCCGGCCACCTCCATCAGCACGGGGGCGACGACCATCTCGGCGTCGCTGCCCTCCAGGTTCCAGGCCAGCCGCTGCAGCCGCTCCGGGGTCCAGTGCGGGTCCGGGGTGACGGCGACGACGCGGTAGCCGTCGCGCTGCACGTGGCTGGCGAGGTCGGCGAGCCGGCCGACGACCGGCACCCCGTCCAGGTGGTCGCCGTCGGGCCCGAGTCCGTCCGTCGTGCACACGGCCTCGATCCGCCAGCCGAGGTGCGGGAACTTACGGGTCCGGGTGATCAGGTCGTGCACCGTGGCCGGGCTTCCGGCGGCGAGCACGGGTCTGAGGCACTGCCCCTCCTTGCGCTGCTTGTGCAGCCAGAGGCGGAGCAGATACCGCTCGGTCATGGTGACGATCCCGATCGCGGGTATCGCCACGAAGATCCAGAGTTTGATGTTGCGCGAGGTGAGCGCTATGCCGCCGAGCGCGAGCACGACGGTCGCGGTGAACAGCGAGCGCCCCAGACGCCGGAACTCCTCGGCGCCCTGGCCGAGCACGGCGGGAGCCCAGGCACGGCTCACCGTGAGGGCGGCCAGCACCAGCAGCTCGGTGCCGAAGGCCAGGATCCCCCATTTCTCATGCCAGTTGGCCGCGTCGCGCGCTCCGAAGAAGTTGCCTATGCCCGCGACCACCAGGGCGGTGGCCACCATGTCGCTCGTGATGACGGAGCGGCGGTACCGCTGCTCCCAGTCGTTCGCCGGCTGGCTGATCGCCTCGTCCGTCAGACGCCCGCGCGCCGACGAAAAAGGGCCGACTAATCCCCCCTGCCGCACAGAAACCCCCCGGTCCCCAGTGGTGGTGCTTGGTCGGTGACTCAGTTCCCCCAGGAGGCCCCCGCCTCCCGCACCGCGCCGTTCTCCCGCCGGAAGGCCCCCGCCTCCCGTGCCCGGCCTCGCGGCCGCTCAGCGCTGTTCGAGTCCGTCACGACGGAAACCGGCAGGCCTGAACCGCGCAACGCGCGACAGCCTGCGAGAACCCGTCGACACCTCGGGTGCTCCCCTCACCCAGGGCCCCTCTTGGACTCCACTCGTCGATCACCTCACGGCCGGGACCAGAGGGACGCCTGTTGATCAGCCACAACTCCTGACCAAGAGATCAGTATTTGTCGCCCCGTGTCCCAGCATGTGAAGCACGGTCAATCTAGACCATGGGGACCCCCCTGAAGAGGGGGATGTGTGGAATTTGTGCTTGATATTTGAAGTCGGCTCAACTGGCCGATGTTCGCCCACTGGTGGCCGTAGAGGCCGTGCACACCGTGTGACCTGTGCTGACGTGGCGTATCGGGGGGTTCGGCGGCCGCGGCCCAACCCCCTTGATTCAAGCCCTTCTTGGAGAAAGTCGTCCGGATTCGATCAGCCGCCGGGCCTCTCCACGAAGCCCCGGGTCACCGCGATGCGTGCCGGGTCGGCGGAGCCGTCGACGACGCTCGCCGGGCGCCTCGGCCGCCTGTGCCGGGGGCGCGATCCGGCCCTCGGCGACGGCGGGCGGACGGCGTCGGCCGCCGACCGTGCTACCTCGGCCCCTTCCGGCCGGATTCGAGTCATGTCCGGGCCGGCACCGGAGTCGACGCGGGCCGGAAGGCGCGCAGCCGGTCCGTCACGTACGTTCGTCGCAGTCGTCGCAGGAACCGAGATCGGAGTCGTCGATGAAGGCCGCCCGCTTCAGCTCGTTCGGAGATCCCGACGTCCTCGGCCTCGTCGAGCTTCCCGATCCGCATCCCGGTCCCGGCGAGGTGCGGATCGCGGTGCGCGCCGCCGGAGTCAACGCCAGTGACTGGAAGAAGCGGCGCGGGCTGATGGACCAGGAGCTGCCGCAGACTCTGGGGTACGAGGCGGCGGGTGTCGTCGACGAGGTGGGCGAGGGCGTCACGGACGCGGCCGTCGGCGACCGTGTCTTCGGCTTCTGCCCCGACGGTGCGGCCCAGGCGGAGCTGGCGGTCCTCGCGGTCCGTGCGCCGATCCCGCCGTCGCTCGGCTTCGCCGCTGCCGCCGCGCTGCCCAGTTCGATCGAGACGGCGATGCGGGCGCTCGACCAGCTCGGTGTCGCGCGCGGCAGCACCGTGCTCGTGAACGGCGCGTCCGGCAGTGTCGGCAGCGCGGCCGTGCAGTTCGCGGTGGCGCGCGGGGCGCGGGTGATCGGCACCGCCGGTCCCGCGAACCATGCCTTCCTGCGCACGCTGGGCGCCGAGCCGGTGGCCTACGGGGACGGGCTCGTCGGCAGGGTGCGGGAGCTGGCGCCCGACGGGGTCGACCTGGCGCTCGATGTCGCGGGCAGCGGGGTGCTGCCGGACCTCGTCGGGCTCGCCGGCGGCGCCGGGCACGTGCTCACCGTCGCCGATGTCGCCGGGGCGCGGGAGTACGGGGTGCGGTTCAGCCGCGGGGACGACGGCCGTGCCGTGCACGCGCTCGCCGAGATCGGTCCGCTGATCGAGGCCGGGCGATTCGCGCCGCCCGTCGTCAGCACCTTCCCGCTCGCCGAGATCGCGGAGGCGCACCGGGCCGGTGAGAGCGGCCGGGTGCGCGGGAAGCTCGTCCTTCTGGTCGGCTGACGTGCCGGTCGCACCCGCGCCCCCGCAGACGAGTCCGTCTGCGGGGGCGCGGGTGCGATCAGGATCAGGCGACAGCCGGTTCCCGGTCACCGGGGGTCTCCGGCTCGGCCGGGCCGTCGTCGGGCAGATCGGCCGGAAGATGCGAGAGCGGACCGCGCGGGTACTGCGCGGTGACCAGCGCCGACGCCTCCTCGGCGGTGGAGACCGACGGCGGGGACCCGGCGAGCGGCTGCCGCGCCGTCTCCTTCATGAACAGCACGGCGACGGCGCCGACGACGGCCGCGAACATCATGTAGAACGCCGGCATGAGGCTGTTGCCGGTGGCGCTCGTCAGCCCCTCCATCACCAGCGGCGTCGTACCGCCGAAGAGGGACCCTGCGACGTTGAACGAGATCGCGAGCGCCGAGTAGCGCACCTCGGTCGGGAAGAGCGCCGGCAGCACGGCGGACATCGTCGCGAGGAACGTCAGCAGGCACAGGCCCAGAAGCAGCAGACCGGCGTAGATCGCGACGTGGCCGCCGCTGCGCAGCAGCAGGAACGCGGGCACGGTCAGGACGACGAAGCCGAGCATGCCGGTCAGCAGGACGGGCTTGCGGCCGACCCGGTCGGAGAGGGCGCCGAGCGGGTGGACGAGGCACATCAGCACGACCATGACGATGACGAGGGCGACGAGTCCGGCGGTGGAGCCGTACTTCAGCTCGTCGGTCAGGTAGGTCGGCATGTACGACAGCAGGCCGTAGTCGGCGATGTCGTAGGCGGCGACGAGCACCATGCACAGCAGCAGGGCGCGCCAGTGGTCGCGGAAGAACGGGCCGAACCGGAACTTCGGGCGGTCGGCGCCGCGCTCCTGCTCGCGCTCCAGCTCCTGGAAGGCCGGGGTGTCCTCCAGCTTGAGCCGCATGTACATGCCGATCAGGCCGAGCGGACCGGCGACGAGGAACGGCACGCGCCAGCCCCAGGAGAGCATGGCGCCGTCGTCCAGGGCCGTGGTCAGGATGGTGACGAGACCGGCCGCGCCGACGTATCCGGCGAGCGTGCCGAACTCCAGGTAGCTGCCGAAGAAGCCCCGGCGCTTGTCGGGCGCGTACTCGGCGATGAAGGTGGCCGCGCCGCCGTACTCACCGCCGGTCGAGAAGCCCTGGATCACGCGGAAGAGGAGCAGCAGGACCGGCGCCCAGATGCCGATGGCGGCGTAACTGGGCACCAGGCCGATGCCGAAGGTGCCGAGCGCCATCATGATCATGGTGAGGGACAGGACCTTCTTGCGGCCGATCCGGTCACCGAGCGGCCCGAAGACGAATCCGCCGATCGGCCGCAGCAGGAAGGCCGCGGCGAACGCGCCGAACGAGGCGAGGGTCTGGGCCGTCGGGTTGCCCGACGGGAAGAACACCTTGCCGAGGGTGACGGCCATGTAGGAGTAGATGCCGAAGTCGAACCACTCCATGGCGTTGCCGAGCATCGCGGCCTTCACCGCGCGCTTGACCGCCGGCTCCTCGGTCACCGTGATGTCGCTGCGCCGCAGCTTGGGGCTGCGCCGTCGCTCGATCACCCGGAACAGTCCCCGGTGGCGGCGCACCGCCTCCGGATCCCACTCGGGCTCGGCCTCACTTGCCGCCTGCGTCGTCTCCGCGCTCACTGACGGATTTCCTTCCTCCGGCTTCCCTCCGGGGGCCGCGGTCCGGTCTCCCGTCGCGCGCCGCCTCCGGTCAGGAAGACAAACACCTTCAGGCAACCCCGCCTGCCCCCTGCCCAGCGGTTCCATGCAGGTCAAAACGGTGGAGAACTCGCGAGGAACATCACACTCATCCTGCACAGGCTCCGGAAGAGGCGCAGGTCAGCGACTTCATATCCGACATGACAACGGTCACCGGTGCAGCCTTTGCCGAGGCGCGCGGCATGCGTTTGACTGCCCTCAAGGCATCCGTCGACGGGGGAGGACGCGCACATGAGCGGGCACGACCACGGGCCGGCTGCGGGGCACACCGACGGCCCCGGGAGCGAGCACGACCACGGCGGCCACGGGCACGCCGGTCACGGCCACGGTGTCTCGGCGGACGCCGACCGCCGCTGGCTCGCCCTGGCGCTGACGCTGATCACGGGTTTTATGGCCGTCGAGGTCGTCGTCGGCGTCGTCGCCCGCTCCCTCGCGCTGATCTCGGACGCGGCGCACATGCTCACCGACGCGGCGTCCATCGTGCTCGCGCTGGTCGCGATGCGGCTGGCGGCCCGTCCGGCGAAGGGCCGCTTCACCTACGGGCTCAAGCGCGCGGAGATCCTGTCCGCCCAGGCCAACGGTCTGACGCTGCTCCTCCTCGGGGTCTGGCTCGCGTACGAGGCCGTGCGCCGTCTGGTCGCGCCGCCCGAGGTCGCGGGCGGGCTGATGCTCGCGACCGCGCTCGCCGGCATCGTCGTGAACGTCGCCGCGACCTGGTGCCTGTCCCGGGCGAACCGCTCCTCGCTCAATGTGGAGGGCGCCTACCAGCACATCCTCAACGACCTGTTCGCGTTCATCGGCACCGCCGTGGCCGCCCTGATCGTCGTCCTCACGGGGTTCGCCCGCGCCGACGCCATCGCCACCCTCGTGGTCGTCGTCCTGATGGTGAAGGCGGGCTACGGGCTGCTGCGGGACTCCGGGCGCATCTTCCTGGAAGCCGCTCCGGCGGGCCTGGACCCCGACGCCCTCGGCGACCGGCTGGTCGCGCAGAAGCAGGTCGTCGAGGTGCACGATCTGCACGTCTGGCAGATCACCTCGGGTCAGGCGGCCCTGTCCGCCCATGTGCTGGTCGAGCCCGGCGGCGACTGCCACGCGGTGCGCCGCACGCTGGGCGAACTGCTGCGCGACGACTACGGCATCACGCACACCACCCTTCAGGTCGATCACGCCCCGGAGCCCGTCCTCCAGGTCGCACGGGCCGACGCGGCCGGGGCGGACGCCCACTGCGCGGATTCCCACGGCCCGGTCCACCGGGAAGAACCGCACGCACACTGACGGCCACATCTCACACACTCCGGCGGAACAATGCGGCCGCCCGCGGCGCTGTTCCTGATACCTGGCCAGGTATGCAGTGCGCGGACACCACAGGCGGCAGGGCCCCATCGGGGGCGGAGGAGTGTGAGAGTGATGGCGAGGTCAGGACCCGTCGGACCGCTGGACGGCGAGGACGGTCACGAGGACACGTGTGTCGTGACGACGTGCGGGCGCAGGATCGCCGTGCGGCGCATCCGGCTGGCGCCCGCGGGCCGGCCCATCGGGCGGGTCACTCTGGACGTGGGCGCGGACCGGGGCGGCGAGCCGGGGGTGTGGGCGTCGCTCACCAGCGCCGAGGCCCGTGAGCTGGCGCGCATGTTGCTGCTGAACGCCGACCTGACGGACAGCGGCGCCGACCCGCACCGCCTGCACGGCTGAGCCGGAGATCAGCCGGCCGGCCCCCGGGGCGCGTCCTCGGCATCGGCGACGGCCTGCTCCCGCTCGTCCTCACCGGGTTCGGCCTCGCCCACGAGGTGTTCGAAGGTGCCGGTGACCGTCAGCAGCCGGTCGAGGCGCGGCGAACGTCCGGTGATCCGGAGGGTCAGGCCGTCCCGGTCGAGCCGGCGGTGCAGGGTGAGGAGCGCGGAAAGCCCCATGGAGTCGACGCAGCGGAGCTCGGCGCAGTCCAGCAGGACGGTGTCGACGCCCCGGTGCTCGTCGAGCGCGGCGCCCGTGAGCCCGGCGAACGTGCCGTCGGTGTCGTAGTCGAGTTCCCCGGCGACCCTCAGGGTCAGAACGCCGTCGCACGGCTCGTCGACGGTCACGCTCAGGGCGGTGTTGCTGGTCATACGGGCTGTCCGGCGACTCTCTGCGATGTCATGACGTGAACCTTCCCCGGGTGTGTCCGTCCACAGCGGTGAGATGAGTGGCACGCGGGGCCGTGATGGCCAGCAGCGCCATGTCGTCGTGCGGGCCGTCACCGACCCACTGCGAGGCGACCATCTGCACGCGTTCGGTGACCGCCTCCGCGGGCATCCCGGCGCATTCGGCGAGCACGGCACGCAGCCGTTCCTCGCCGAACAGACCGTCCCCGAGCGGCCCGCCGTGTGCCTCGGTGATGCCGTCGGAGTACAGCAGGCAGGTCTCGCCGGGGTGCAGGACCACGGTCGCGCCGGTCACCGACATCTCGGACAGCACGCCGACCAGCGTGCCGCGCGTGCTGGCTTCCTCGACCCTGCCGTCGGCGCGCACGACGAGGGGCGGGGGGTGCCCGGCGCTCGTGACGCGCAGCCGGACGCGGTCCCGCTCGCGCACCGCGGAGGCGAGCACCATCGTGGCGAAGCGGGTGTGGTGGGAGGAGAGCAGGGCGCTGTTGAGCAAGGACAGCATGCGGGCGTGGTCCGAGGCGAAGGGCAGCAGCGCCTCGACGGTGTTGCGGATCTTGCCGGTGAGCACGGCCGCTTCGAGCCCCTTGCCGCACACGTCGCCGAGGACCGCGAACGTCTCGCCGTCCGGATCCTCCGAGGGGTGGACGTCGTAGAAGTCGCCGCCGATCCGCTCGCCCGCCGCGGAGGGGCGGTAGCGGCCCGAGAAGTCGATGCCCTGGGTCCGGCGCAGGGTCGGCGGCAGCAGCTCCCGCATCAGGACGTCGGTGATGCGGGTCTGCTGTGCGTATATCCGGGCGGCCGACAGGGCGGCTCCGGCGCGGGCGGCGAAGAGCCGCGCGAAGGACTCCTCCGCTTCGCTGAAGGCAGCCTCCGCGCCGTGGCGCAGCAGGATCACGGCGCCGGCCGGGAAGCCGTGTCCGGGCAGCGGGACGACGACCACCGAGCCGATCTCGCGGGCCCGTCGCGCGAAGCCCTCGGGGATCGCCCAGGCCGGTGTCCCGGCGGGATCGATCCAGCGGGAGGGCACCGGGGGAAAGCCCAGAAGCGCCTCGGTCAGGCCGGGCAGCTCCCCGGGATCGAGGACGAGGTGGTCCTGGGTCACGCGATCGCCGTACGCCCGGGTCACCGGATGGGTCCGGCCGTTGCCGACGCCCACGATGACCGCCGCGTCGGCGAGGTGCGCGGCCGCGAGGGACGCGGTCGCCGCCATGCAGCGGTCCACGTTCAGCGATGCCAGCAGTTCGCTGGACACCTCCTGGAGGAGGCGTGAGCGGGCGCGCTCGCTCTCCAACTGGTCGCGGGCGGAGCGCAGATCGCTGTCGTCGACGAGCCACCAGGACACGGCGCCGTCCGCGCGCCTGCTCGGAAAGGCCTCGACCGTTCCCTCGCCGATCCGGCCCCGGGCCACCTGCGGCTGGGTCTCGTCGTCGCGGGTCAGAAGGTCGCTGTGGGCGCGGGACAGCCAGCCGGGGGCCGTGTCCGCGAGGAGGGCGCCGACCCGTACGTCCTTGAGGAGGCCGCCCGCCGGATCGTCGCAGGAGAGCACTCGGCCCGACCCGTCCACTGTGACGGTCGGGTGGGCGGCGCGCCGGACCGTGGTCGTGGCAGCGCCTCGGGGGTTCATTGGTTCCGTGGGGGAAACCATCACGCAGGGCCCAGGTTCGACGAGCCCACACCACCCTTCACCGCACATCTGTGGAGAGCAATCGACGCCTGTCTCAGGTGACTTGCTCCGGTCCGGGATCAGTGCTCCGTCTCATGCTTTCCATCCGGCAACAGTTGCACGGTGAGGGTCCCACCGGCAACCAACGCCTCCATCGAGGACGGGGTTCGCAGGAGATCGGACAATTTGCGACTCAGACCGAACCGGTTTCCCGCCCGAACCAGTCGAGACACACCACGAGGGCGTCGTCCTCCGCGTCGGCGTTCACGTGCACCGCGAGCTCCTGGAGGATCGCCCGCGGTACGGCGGACGCCGGCAGCAGACTCGCGGCCTGTATGGCGCGGGCCAGCCTGCGCTCCCCGTAGGCCTCGCCGGACTGGGAGAGCGCCGAGTAGACACCGTCGCTGACGAAGAGGAGGCGGTCCCCGCGCCGCACCTCGAATTCCTGGACGACGTAGTCGGTCTCCTCGAACATCCCGAGGGGCAGTTGCGCCTCGAACGGGACCTGATCCACCGTCCGGTCGCGCTGGCGCCACAGCTGGGGCGATCCCGCGTCGACCGTCTGCACCCGCTCCGTGGCCAGGTCGAACGAGAGCAGCAGCGTCGAGACGTACCGCTCACCGCGGTGTTGTGCGTAGAGCGCCTGGTCGGCGAGGGCGGCCTGGTCGGCGATGCCGATGCCGGCCCGCCGGGCGTTGCGCAGGGCGTTGACGGCGAGGTTGGTCAGGAGCGAGGCCTCGATCCCCTCCCCCATGCCGTTGGTGACGGTCAGGGTGAGGGTGTCGCCGGTCGCGGCCCAGTCGAAGTTGTCGCCGTGGATGGCGTACGCGGGCTCCAGCTGGGCGCCGATCGCGTACTCGGTCCGTGTGTAGGAGCGGCCGGGCAGCAGTTGCCACTGCATCTCGGCGGCCAAAGTGAGGCGGCTCGCCCTGCGGGCCTGCAGATAGACGTCGGTGTCGCGGTCGGCGACGACGATCTCGTGCCCCAGGATCTCCGCGAGGTCGGTCAGCTCGTTGATCTCCTGGGGCGTGCATCTCTCCTCCGGCACGCGCACGGCGAGGATGCCGAGCCGGTCGCCGCGCACGGTGACCGGCAGGAAGAGATCCACGGATCCCTCGCCGGCCACGGACCGGGTGTGCGGATCCTGGCTGGCGAAGGCCCGGCCGGCGGGGCTGGCGTGGACGGGTACGGGCTCGGCGGTGTGCGGCAGTTCCGTCACCGGCTGCAGGAGCGTCAGGCTGTAGTCGGCCATCAGCAGGTCGACCGAGAGGGCTCCGTACTGCTCGACCAGTGCCCGGCGCACGGTGTCCAGCAGATCGAACGGCGCGGCGGCGCGGATGGCGCGCTCAGCGGCGAGGAACTTGGTCACGCACTTCTCCGATGGGGCGGGCCGGCCACCGAGAAGAAACGGGAACGGGCGGCCGGCACCGCCACATCCCGCGGGACGATCAAAAGATCGCAAATGATGCCATGCAGCACCTATTTCGGGATTCTATCCCGGCGGCGGGGCATCCCGGTACCGTCCGTTCGTCCAGGTCGAAGCGGGTTTTCCGGCGCTCGGCGGGGACCGCTCCGGCGCACGTCAGGCGGTGGCTTCGGACGCCTCTTCGGGGCCGGACGCGGTGCCGTGCAGACCGATGTGCGCGACGGCGGCCTCCTGGAACTGCTCCAGCCCTTCGACCAGGGTGGTCAGCTCGGCCGGTGCCATCGAGCGCAGGACCGCCTCCAGCTCCCGGGCGCGCGAGGCACGGAACTCGTCGAGCACGGCCGCCCCGCGCCGGCTGAGCCGGAGATCGACCTCCCGGCGACTGGTGGGGCTGGCCACCCGCTCCACCAGACCGGCCGCTTCCAGCCGGTCGCAGAGCCTGCTCACCGACGACGGCCGGGATCCGAGAGCGTCGCCCAGGGTGCGCTGATTGACCCGCTTCTGGCCCTCGATGATGGTCAGCGCGCGGAACTGAGAGGGCGGCAGCGGTCCGGCCAGGGCGGCCGCCTGGCCGCGCCCCCACAGCACTTCCAGCAGCTCGGAGACACCGCACGCCACCTGTGCCACCTGCTCAGGGGAGCGGAAGGGCAGACTCTGGGGCATCCCAGCACCCTCCTGTCGGCAAGTGACGTCGGCCGTCCCCGAGCCTACCGCCGCCCCGGGGCTCCGGTGCGACCCGGCCCCGCGTCGCCCGCGCACGCCGCCCGGCCCGCCTGTCAGCCGGCGGTCCGCGTCGAGTCGCGGGGCAGCAGCGTGGCCTGCACCAACCGGTGGCCCGGCGCCGAGTCCGCCGGCGGCGGGTCCTGGACGAGAGCGATGAGCAGTTCCGCGGCCTGCTTGCCGATCTCCTCGGGGGCCAGGTCGAGCGCGGTGAGCGCGGGCCGGGCACTGCGGGCGAACTCGCCGTCGGCCCCGACGACGATCTGCACGTCATCGGGCACGCTCAGCCCGAGTTCACGGCAGACCGCGAGGGTGGCGAAGCCGAACTTCTCCATCACCACGTAGAGGGCGTCGGGCCGGTCCGGGCGGGCCAGCAGGCGGTGCGCGGCCTCCGTGGAGTCGGTGCCGGGCTCGGCGCGGTCCATCAGGACGGGGTGGCCGGTGCGCGCGCACCAGTCGCGGTAGGCCCGGGCCGCGTCCTCGTCGTAGGACTGGCCGGTCGAGCCGGTGAGCAGGCCGATGCGGCGTGCGCCGGTGGCGGCGAGGTGGTCGAGAGCGGCGACGGCGCAGGTGGACAGCTCGTTGTCGACCCAGGGGAAGGCGTCCTTGCGGGACAGGTCGCGGCCGGTCGTCACGACGGGGACGCCCATGCCGGAGAGGCGGGTCAGCAGCGGGTCGTCGGTGAGCGGGTCGATGACGATCGTGCCGTCGAGCGGGAGGGTGTCGAAGGGGCGGCCGTCCAGGGACGGCGGGACCAGCACGAGGGAGTAGTCGTGCGCCATCGCCGTCCAGGTCGCGGCGTTCACGATCTTGACGAAGTACTCGATGTCGGTGATGCCGCCCTCGACGGCGGTGCGGTGGGTCAGTCCGAGCAGTCCGGTGCGGGCGCCGCGCAGCCCCCGGGCGTTGGGGTTGGCGCGGTAGCCGATCTCGGCGGCGACGGCCAGCACCCGCTCGCGCGTCTCGGCGCCGACCCGGCCCACGCCGTTCAGCGCGTGCGAGGCGGTGGTGACCGAGACGCCCGCCCGGCGGGCCACTTCCCGCAGACCGCCGCTCCTCGCCGAGGCCCCCCGGGGCGTACCGCCGCGCTTCGGCTGTGTGACGTCTGACATGGCGGCGAGCTTACAGGTTGACTGCCAAAACGTTTAGGCAGTACGTTCCGGAGCGTTGCCAAAACGTTTGGGCAACGGCACCGGCCGGTGCACCGGAGAGTTGTCCGGGCGCCCGTCGCACCTCCCGCACATCGCCGTGCGACCCCTCCCCGTACATCGCGTCCCGTCCCTCCAGGCCGGGGCGCCGGTCCGCAAAGGACTCCTGCCGCTCATGGCCGAGGCCACCGCCACCGCTCCGCCCGGATCCACCACTCCTGCCGCGCCGACGTCCGTCTTCACGGTCGAGCAGCGCGGCATCGACGCCGTTCCCGCAGCGGAACGCCAGGGTGGCCCCGGCCGCCTTTTCGGCCTGTGGGCCGGCACCAACACCACCGTCTTCACCGTCGTGTACGGCGCGCTCGTCGTCTCGTTCGGCCTGTCGTTCTGGTACGCGGTCGCGCTGATCGTCGTCGGCAACGTGCTCGGCTTCACCGTGACCGGCCTGACGAGCCTCCAGGGCCCGCGCACCGGCACCTCCACACACTCCGTCTCGCGCGCCGCGTTCGGCCCGCGCGGCGGACGGCTGCCCGCCCTGCTGAGCTGGGTGATGCTGGTCGGCTTCGAGGCCGGCGGCATGGTGCTGATCGTCCTCGCCGGGCTCGCACTGCTCGACCAGGCCGGGATCACCACGGGCACGCCCGTGAAGCTCCTGGTCATCGCCGTCGCGGCGGGGCTGCAGATGCTGCTGCCGCTGTCGGGCTACCACCTGATCATGAAGGTGCAGAAGTACTTCGCCTGGATCTTCGCCGCGATGTTCGCCGTGATGGCGTTCCTCGTCGCGCCCAAGGCGGACTTCTCCGCGCACGGCGCCGCGCCGTCCCTGGTGACGATCTCGCTGGTGCTCGCGATGGTCACCGCGTCGGGCGGTCTGTCCTGGGCCGACATGGGCAGCGACTACTCGCGCTATCTGCCCGAGGACTCCGCCCCGCGCAAGGTCTTCGCGTGCGCCGCGCTCGGCGGCATGGTGCCCAACATCCTGCTGCAGATCCTCGGTGCCGCCGTCGCCACCGCCACCACCAAGGCGACCGACCCGATCTCGGGCCTGCCGGAGGTCCTGCCCGGCTGGTTCATCACCCCGTACCTGCTGCTCGCGATCGTCTCGCTGCTCGCGGTGAACACCACCGACATGTACTCCTCGGGCCTGAACCTGCTGGCCGTCGGCATCCCGATCAAGCGCTGGATGGTCGTCTTCATCGACCTCACGCTCTGCACGGCGATCACCCTGTGGGCGGTCTTCTCCGCCGACTTCTACACGCTGCTCTCGAACTTCCTCAGCCTGATCGTGCTGTGGCTCGGCCCGTGGGCGGCCGTGTACCTGACCGACTGGTGGCTGCGCCGCGGCCGGTACGACGTGCCCTCGTTCTTCCCCCGCGAGACCGGCCGCGACGGCGTCTACTGGCACAAGGGCGGCGTCCGCCCGGCCGGCCTGGTCGCGGTGCTGCTCGGCTTCGTCGCGGCCGTCCTCTGGGTCGACTCGACGGTGTTCGTCGGCCCGCTGTCCGACGCGGCCGGCGGCCTGGACCTCTCGGTCTTCGCCGGCGCCCTGGTCGCGGGCGTCGTCTACTGGCTGCTCGCCCGCCGCACGGTCCGCGCCGAGGCCGAACTCACCGTCTCCGCCTGAGACTTCCCTCCCCCTCTTTTCTCCGTACGCGCTCTGGAGCGAACCCCATGAACCACCCCAGCCTCCGCACCCTGATCGACGCCTCCGAGGGCGTCGTGAAGGCCGACCGGATCATCAAGGGCGGGCAGCTCGTCAACGTCTGCACCGGCGAGATCTACCCGGCCGATGTCGCCATCACCGGCGACCGCGTCGCCGCCACGGGCGACGTCAGCGCGTACGAGGGCCCGGACACCGAGTTCGTCGACGCGACCGGCAAGTACCTCACCCCGGGTCTGATCGACGGCCATCTGCACCTGGAGTGCTCGAAGCTGTCGGTGACGATGTTCGCCGACGCCGCCGTCCGCTTCGGTACGACGTCGGTCGTCTCCGGACTCGACCAGTTCCTCGTGGTCGCCGGTCCCGAGGGGGTGCGCGAGGCGCTGCGCGAGGCCGACGCGTCGCCGATGAAGATCTTCTGGGGTGCGCCGTTCAAGACGCCGTACACCCTGCCGGAGACGACGGTCGGCTTCCGCTTCGGGCCCGAGGACCACGCCGAGGCGCAGGGCGGGGCGGACTGCTTCGGCGTGTGGGAGACCGTCGCCGAGTTCGTCCTCAACCGCGACCCGAAGGTACTCCAGGCCCTCGAACTCGCGCACCGCAACCGGCTGCCGATCTTCGGCTGCGCCCCCATGGCCGCGCAGACCACCATCAACGCGCTGTCCGCCGCCGGTGTCCGCCTCGACCACGAGAGCTACACCGCCGAGGAGGCGTTGGAGAAGCTGCGCGCCGGCATGTCGCTGCTGATCCGCGAGTCGTCGGTGGCGCACTTCATGAACGAGAACGTGCGCACCATCACCGAGTTCGGCGCGCAGTCGCGCCGCGTCGGCCTGTGCACCGACGACATGCACGTCGCCGACATCCTGCGCGAGGGCCACCTCGACAAGCTCGTCCGGATGGCGATCAAGGCGGGTGTGAAGCCGGTCGAGGCGATCCAGATGGCGACGCTGAACTGCGCCGAGATGTACCGCATCGACCACCTCGTCGGCTCGATCACGCCGGGCCGCTACGCGGACGTCCTCATCGTGGACTCCCCCGAGTCCTTCCAGGTCGAGCGGGTGTTCTCGCGCGGTGAGCTGGTCGCCGAAGGCGGTCGTACGGTCGAGGCCCCGCAGCCGCCCGAGCGCACCGCCGCCCTCTCCCCCGCCTTCCGGGTCGCCCCGGTGACCGCCGACGGGATCGGCGTGGCCGCCGACGGCTCCTCCGCCGACGTGCTGGTCGTCGAGATGGACCGCACGGTGCCGTTCGTCCGCAAGGGCGTGCCCATGACGCTGCCCGTCGAGGACGGCACCGTCCGCGCCGACCTCGCGCAGGACGCCCTGTACGTCACGGTGTCCGAGCGGTACGGCAAGAACGACGGCGCCACGGTCACCGCGATGATCAACGGCTTCGGGCTGCGCTCCGGCGCCATCGCCTCCTCCGCCGCGCCCGACGACAACAACATCATCTGCGTCGGCGCCGACCGCGCGGACATGGCGCTCGCCGTCAACCACCTCTCGGCAGCCGGGGGCGGCCAGATCGTCGTGGACGGCGGCGAGATCAAGGAGTTCCTGCCGCTGCCGGTCGCGGGCATCGTCGCCGACCTCGTGCCCGAGGAGATGGCCGAGGCCGAGGACCGCCTGGAGGCCGCCGCCCGTGCGCTCGGCTGCGAACTGCCCTCCGCCTTCGGCTACTTGATCTTCCTGGAGATCACCGCGATCCCCGAGTACGCCGTCACCGACCTCGGCGTCGTGAACTATCACACCCAGGACGTCGTCGACATCCTGAAGCCCGCCGCCGCCAACTGACGCAGCTCACCTAGGAGTTCACACCTCATGACCGTCGACGCCTTTGTCACCGGCCTGCCCAAGGCCGAGCTGCACCTGCACATCGAGGGCACCCTGGAGCCGGAGCTGAAGTTCGCGCTGGCCGCCCGCAACGGCATCGAGCTGCCGTACGCCGACGAGGCCGCGCTGCGCGCCGCGTACGACTTCGACGACCTGCCCGGCTTCCTCGCCGTGTACTACGAGGGCATGACCGTGCTCCGTACCGAGCAGGACTTCTACGACCTCGCGGCGGCCTACGCGGCCAAGGCGCACGCGCAGAACGTGCGCTACGCGGAGATCTTCTTCGACCCGCAGGCGCACACCGCGCGCGGCGTCGCCTTCGACACCGTGATCCGCGGTCTGACGCGGGCCCTGGACGACGCCGAGCGGGCCACCGGCTTCAAGGGCCGCCTGGTGATGTGCTTCCTGCGTGACTTCCAGGCCGAGTTCGCGATGGCCACGCTGGTCCAGGCGCTCCCGTACAAGGAGTGGATCGTCGGGGTGGGTCTGGACTCGGACGAGGCGGGCAACCCGCCGGTGAAGTTCCGCGAGGTGTTCGCCCGTGCCCGCGCCGAGGGCTTCCGGCTGACGATGCACTGCGACGTCGACCAGAAGAACTCCACCGAGCACATCCGGCAGGTCATCGAGGAGATCGGCGTCGACCGGATCGACCACGGCGTCAACGCCCTCGAGGACCCGGCCCTGATCGCGGCGATCCGCGAGCGCGGGCTCGGTCTGACCGTGTGCCCGATCTCCAACGCCCATGTCACGGACGGCATGAAGGCCGCCGAGATCCGCGCGCTGCTCGACCAGGGTGTGAAGGTCACGGTCAACTCCGACGACCCGGCCTACTTCCCCGGCTACGTCGCCGAGAACCTGGCGGCCCTGCGCGAGCCCGCCGCCCTCACCGACGCGGACCTGCTCCGGTTGCAGCGCAACGCCATCGACATCTCGTGGGCGGCGCCCGCGGTGCGCGAGGCGTTCCTGGCGGAGCTGACCGCGTACGGCACGACGGCGAGCTGAGACGGGCCCGGCGGCGTCCCCCCGTGGGACGCCGCCAGGTGTCAGATCCCGTCGTCGAACCGGGTCAGCAGGCTCCTTCGTCCTGCCACGGGTTGCCGTCGCCGGCGGTCGGCTTCTCGTTCTGCGTCCACCACTTGGCCTTCCAGTTGTGGCTGTTGTAGCTCACCTCGTTGCCCGCGGTGTACACGGACGACGCGCTCCACGCCGTCTTGCAGCCGGTGGCCGGCGGGGTCGTGGTGCCGCCGGACGTGGGCGGCGTCGTGGTGGGCGGAGTGGCCCCCGCGAACTTCACCGAGTACTTCGCGAAGTCCCAGGAGTTCTGCGCGACGCTGGAGCAGGTGCCGGAGGTGCGCCCGCCGTTGTCGGCCGGGGTGCACTGGCGGTCGCGGTTGAGGGACCAGAAGGTGAAGCGGTCCATGCCGTGGCTCGTCGCGTAGTCGAGGACCGTCTGGAAGTCGGCCTGGGTGAACATCTCCCCCGTGTCGCTGCGGCCGTTCATGCCGGAGAAGCCCTCGTGGGCGTAGGCGGTGGCCTGGTCCCAGCCGAACGTGGACTGCAGGATCGCGTTGAAGTTGGTCAGCGCGGCGGTCTGCGAGGCCGCTCCGTTGAACCCGCCGTCGAACGGCATGATGGAGAAGTTGTTCGGCGTGAAGCCCTGCGACTTCGCCTCGAGCAGCATTTGCTTGCCGAACCAGCCGGTGCCGTCCGCCGTGCCCGCCGTGGTCACGGAGACGTAGAGACCGGGGTTGTTCTGCTGAAGGATCTTCGCGGCGCCGATCTCGTTCCTGACGGCCGCCGTGTTCTCGTACTCCGGCTCCTCCAGGTCGAAGTCGATGGCCTTCAGCGAGTACTTGGTGATGACCTGCTGGTACGCGGCCGCGGTGGACGCCGCGTCGGAGCAGGCCTGGCCGAGCTTCGTGCCGTTATAGCCGCCGATGGACACCGACACGTCACCGCCCTTGGCGCGGATCGCGTCGATCTTCGCCTTGACCGCCGTGTCGGAGGAGACCGGCGCGGTGCCGTCCCAGGTCGGCGAGCAGCCGCCTCCGCTGGGGGCCAGGATGAACGCGAGCTGGAAGGCCTTGAGCCCGCTCGCGTCCATGATGGCGCCCGCGTCCGGCGGGTCGTTGTCGAGCGGCATCAGATAGGGGGCGGCGGCGTACCAGCGGTTGCCGAGGGCCGCGGACGCGCCCTCGGCGTTGGTCGCCACCAGGGCGCTCGCGGCCAGCGCGACGGTGGTGACGGCGGTGGCAGCGCCCAGACATGCGCGAAGTCGTCTCACTCTGTTCCTCCTGCACGGGGGGATCGAGGCGCTCGATGGGGGTCGAGTGCGGACAGCTTCTTGACGATGAGGGGAGCACGTCAACGGATTGGACTGGACCAGAGAAGTCTTTGGACTAGACCATGCAATCTCTTTGCCGAACGGACGATCTTCCCGACGGTCGAGGCACCCGGCCGGTCAGCGGATCAGCCGGCCCGCCGACTCGGCCACGTACGCCAGCTCGCGCCGCACATCGGCCGTCCAGACGGTGGGCCGGGCGAAGTGGGTGGAGAACATGCCCGCCAGATCGCCCGCCGCCGACAGCACGGGCAGCGAGGCGACGGCCCGTACCCCGGCGTCCTCCAGCTCCTCCGCCGCCGGGGTGCCCACAAACAGTCCGGACCGGCGGACGTCCTCGACGAAGACGGCGCTGCGCCGCTCGGCGGCCGCGCCGCAGGAGCTGCCGTGCGCCGTGGTCTCGACGCGGCGGAAGAAGTCCAGGAACGGCTGGTGGAAGCCCCGTTGTGTCGTGATGCGCAGGGACAGCGAGGCGGGGTCGAGGAATTGGGCGTTGCCCATCGGGGCCCCGGTCACCCGCAGGGCCGCCGCCAGCGCCTCCCGCATCACCAGCCGATTGCGGCTCTGGGCGCGGTCGGCGGTTCCCACGCCGCTGCCCGCGCGACGGCGCAGGGCGCGCAGCCGGCCGGTCTCCTGCAACTGCCACAGGCGAGGATCGTCCACTCCCCAGACCTCCAACTCACCGCCCGCCGCCCGCACTTGTTCGGCCACGGCCTCGACGAGGGCCACTCCGGCGAGCCCGAGGAAGGAGACCCCGCTGAAGTCGAGGACCAGGCAGCGGTCGTGGTCCGACAGCTGCTGCCGCAGCGCGACCACGGCATCCTGGTCGAGGCGTCCGGCGACGTGCACGACCGTCCGCTCGGACTGCACGGCAACCGACACCTCGATGCCCGGCACCGATACCGACCATCCCATGTGATCCACCCGCCCTGACCGTACTGACGACGCACCTCCAGCGTAGAGGCCACGGCGCCCGGAAGAATCGTCGGCGCACCCACCAACGGGCGCGACGAGCGACGGCGGAGGCGCTCGGCCGGGGATTCCCCGGAGCAGATCCGGGGAGCGAGGCGCGGCCTGTCGGATCTGCGCCGCCGGGGCGCGGCGGAGATCCTGGACCGAGCCGCCTTCGAGCGATGAGTCCGGCCGCCCGGGACGGTCTTCCCCATCGACGGGCCGTTCAGCAGTGACCGCCCGCGGACAAGGAGAGCGCCATGACCACCACGTACACCTTCGACGTCTTCTCCAGCCTCGACGGCTTCGGCGCCGCCGGCGGTGACTGGACCGGGTACTGGGGCAAGCAGGGGCCCGAGCTCCTCGCCCACCGCCTCGATCTGTACGCCACCGACCAGCGGATGGTCTTCGGCGCGACCACGTACAAGCTGTTCGCGCAGATGCTGGCCGCGAGCACCGAGGACTCCGACGTGCGGGACCCCTGGGTCGCGCGCATGAGGGGCCTGCCCGCGACGGTGGTGTCGTCGACGCTGGAAGGCCCCCTCGACTGGCCGGACGCCACCCTGGAGAAGGGAGACGCCGTCGATGTCGTCGCCCGGCTCAAGGAGGAGTCCGCGGTGCCGCTGCGCTCGCACGGCAGTCTGGCCATGAACCGGGCGCTGATGGCCGCGGGACTGGTCGACCGGGTGCAGGTGACGGTCTTCCCCGTGATCACCGGCCGCACCGGACTCGGCCCGATCTTCGCGGGAGCGGAGGACTTCGACCTGGAGCTGATCGAGAGCCGGACCCTCGACGGAGACATCCAGGAGCTGAGCTACCGGCCCACCCTGCACCCCTGAGCGCGGCGAGGGACCGCGGTCAGCTCGACTCGGCCGGTGCGGGGCGCTGCTCCGCGCTCTCGCCGGGCGAGGCCGCGGCCACCTCGGTGCTCCGGCCGCCCCGGTCGGTCAGACCGGCCACGAGCGCGAGACCCAGACCGGCCACGGCGAGCACCGCTCCGGCGAGGTTGGGCGCGGCCCAGCCCCAGCCCGCCGAGATGACGAGACCGCCGATCCAGGCGCCCCCCGCGTTGGCCAGGTTGAACGCGGAGTGGTTGGAGGCGGCGGCCATGGTGGGGGCGTTCTTCGCCTTGGCCATGAGCAGCATCTGGACCGGCGTGGTGATGAGCGAGCCCATCGCCCCGATGAAGGTGATCGTGACCAGCGCGGCCATCGTGCTGTGGACGGTGAAGTAGAACGTCACCAGCGCGGCGGCGAGGAGCGCGAGCCCGCCGTACAGGGTCGGGCGCAGCGCGCGGTCGGTGAGCGGCCCGGCGAGGAGGGTACCGGCCGTCATACCGACGCCGTAGAGGGCGAGGACGAGGGTGGTGGAGGAGTCCGAGATGCCGGTGAGGTGCGTCAGCATCGGGACGAGGTAGCTGTAGACGGCGAAGAAACCGCCGAAGCCCACCACGGCCGTGGCGAGGCCGAGCGCGACCTGCTTGTTGCCCATGGCGCGCAGCTCGTGCCGGATCCCGGACTGCTCGCCGCGCGGCTGGTGCGGGACGAAGACCGCGAGCGCGGCGAGGGCGACGAGCCCGATGACGGCGACGGCCCAGTAGGCGGCGCGCCAGCCGAGCTGCTGGCCGAGCGCGGTACCGGCGGGCACGCCGACGATGTTCGCGACGGTGAGCCCGAGGAACATCTTCGACACGGCGCGGGCCGCCCGGTCCGGGGCGACGAGCCGGGAGGCGACGACGGCACCGACACCGAACAGCGCGCCGTGCGGCAGGCCCGCCACGAAGCGGGCGGCGAAGAGCGAGCCGAAGGAGGGGGCGACCGCGGACGCGGCGTTGCCGAGGACGAAGAGCCCGGTCAGGAGCAGCAGCAGCCGCTTGTGCGGGATGCGCGCGCCGATGCCGGTGAGCAGCGGGGCGCCGACGACGACACCGAGGGCGTACGCCGAGACGAGGTTGCCCGCGTGGGGCACGGAGACATGGACGCCGTCGGCTATCTGGGGCAGCAGCCCCATCGTGGCGAACTCGGTCGTGCCGATGCCGAACGCGACAACGGCCAGGGCCAACAGGGCCAGCGGCATGGTGCGGAAGAACCTTTCGAGGACAGGCGGGGTGTGACGGGCGGGTTTTTTCCAGAACGTTCAAGGATATTCACGGACGCTCAGGGGCAAAATCGGCACCCCTGCACCGCACGTGACGTGCAGTGCAGCCGTCGCGTCCGGCCACGCATTCCAGGATCGGCAGCCCTTTTCGGTGACGTGCGTCACGGCACTTCCGGACACTCCTCCATGGCATAGCCTCTCGGAATCAACTGATCTTCACGGTCGGCAAGTTGGCCGGAGAGGGACGGAGGTACCGGGGAAATGCCGGAGCGGCGCACGGTGCGAGTGGCGGGGATCCTGCTGTCCTACGAGGTGTCGGGACCGCCGGACGCCGTACCGCTCCTGCTGCTGCACGGTCTGGGCGAGGGCGCCGCCGACTGGGCGGCGGTGGCGCCGGCGTTCGCGCGCGATCACCGGGTGTACGCCCTCGATCTGCGCGGGCACGGGCACAGCGATCGGCCGGGCCGGTACTCCCTGGAGCTGATGCGGGACGACGTGCGGGCGTTCCTGGACGCCCTGGGGCTCGACCGGGTGCGGATCGTCGCGCACTCCATGGGTGGCGTGGTCGCCCATCTGCTGGCGGCGGCCGAGCCGGAGCGGGTGACGCGGCTGGTCCTGGAGGACGTGCCGCTCCCCCGCCCGCGGACCCCTCCGCCGCTGGTCCGCCCGGACGGAGACCTGGCCTTCGACTGGGAGATGGTGGTGCAGGTCCGGCGGCAGCTCGACACCCCGCCCGCGCAGTGGCTCGAACGGCTCGGCGCGATCACCGCCGAGACGCTGGTGATCGCGGGCGGGCCGCTCAGCCACGTGCCGCAGGACGGTGTCGCGGAGCTGGCGCGGCGGATTCCGGGCGGTCGGCTGGTGACCCTTCCGGTCGGGCATCTGGTCCACCGGGACGCGCCGGAGGAGTTCGCGGCGGAGGTCCGCGCGTTCCTCGGCGCCTGACCCGATTCAGAGGGGCTGGGCCATGGCCTCCGGGACGCGCTCCCGAAAACCCTGGAGCAGGCCTCCCACCAGGCCCGTGATACTTTCGCCGGGCCAGTCGTACCTTTGCACGGTTCGTCCGTGCACGGGTCAGGGAATCCGGTGGAAATCCGGAACTGACGCGCAGCGGTGAGGGTGACGGGCGGAGCCACAGCCACTGGGCCGGTGACACGGTCTGGGAAGGCGCTTCGCGCGGACGACCCCGAGTCCGAAGACCTACTGGCGGCCTCCGGGGCGTTCCGCGGCCGGGGGTGGACCGTAGACCGGCTCCGCGTATGAGCCCTGGACGCAGAGGATTCCCCCGTGCCGCCCGCCCGCTTCACCCGTCATGTCCGCCGTGCCGCACCGCTGTTGGCCGGTGCTCTCCTTCTCGCCGGATGCGGGAGTTCGACCGGCGCCGAGGAGAAGTCGGCGCGCGGGGTCACGATCGACAACTGCGGTACGAAGGTGCGTGTCGACCGCGCCCCGCGGCGTGCCGTCGCCCTCGACCAGGGCTCGGCGGAGATCATGCTGTCGCTCGGTCTCGCCGACCGGATGGTGGGCACCGGCACCTGGACGGACCCCGTGCTCAAGGGACTTGAGAAGGCGAACGCGAAGGTGCCCAGGCTCGCCGACCGCTACCCCTCCTTCGAGAAGGTCCTGTCCACCGAACCCGACTTCGCCGCCGCCTCGTTCACGTACACCCTCAGCAAGGGCGGAGTGGCCTCGCGCGGCAAGTTCGCCGAACTCGGCGTCCCCACCTACCTCTCCCCGAGCGACTGCGCGGGCAAGGACAACAGCGGCGACGGCGACGGCGAGCGGACCAGGGCGCTCACCCTCGACACGGTCTACGGCGAGATACGCGACCTGGCGCGGATCTTCGACGTGGAGAAGCGCGGCGAGAAGCTCATCGGCACGCTCAAGGCCCGCGTGGACAAGGCCACTTCGGCGGCCGACGCCTCGGACGTCAGCGCGCTGTACTGGTTCGCGAACTCCGACTCGCCCTACATGGCGGGCTGTTGCGGCGCCCCGGGTGTCATCACCGAGGAGCTGGGGCTGCGCAACGTCTTCGACGACACTCATGAGGAGTGGCCGCAGATCGGCTGGGAGACGGTCGCGGACCGCGATCCGGACGTCCTCGTCATCGGTGACCTGACGCGCCGCTCGCAGTCGGCCGAGTCGGCGGCGCAGAAGATCAGGTTCCTGGAGTCCGACCCGGTCACGAAGAACATGACGGCGGTGCGCGAGAAGCGGTACGTGCGGCTGAGCGGACAGGACATGAATCCGACGATCCGCACCGTGGACGGGGTGGAGAAGGTGGCCGCCGCGCTCGGCGAGTTCGGGCTCGCCCGGTGAGTGCGGCGACGCTGCGGTCCGGTCTGTACTGGGCGGCGGGCGTGTTCGCGCTGTGCGCGTCCGTCGCCGTGGCGATCACCTTCGGGCCCGCGCGGATCGGCGTCGGCGACGTGTGGTCGGCGGTGGGCGCACGGCTCGGCTGGGGCGGCTCGGACCTGTCGCCGATCCGCGACGGCATCGTCTGGAACCTGCGGCTGCCGCGGGCGCTGCTCGCCGTCGTGTGCGGGGCCGGGCTCGCCGTGTGCGGCACGGTGCTGCAGGCGCTGCTGCGCAATCCGCTCGCCGATCCGTTCGTGCTCGGGGTGTCCTCGGGCGCGTCGACGGGCGCCGTGCTCGTCGTGGTCCTCGGGGTGGGCGGCGGCGCGCTGTCGGTGTCGGGCGGGGCGTTCATCGGCGCGGTCGTCTCGTTCGCGCTGGTGCTGCTGCTCAGCCACACCCTGGGCGGCACAACGGACCGCGTGGTGCTCAGCGGGGTGGCGGCGATGCAGCTGTTCTCCGCGCTGACCTCGGTCGTGGTGCTGACGGCCGCCGACGCGGAGACCACGCGCGGCGTGCTGTTCTGGCTCCTCGGCTCGCTCGGCGGCGTCGGCTGGACCGAGGTGTGGCTGTGCTTCGCGGTACTCGTGGTCGCACTCGTCGTGTGTCTCGGGTACGGGCGCACGCTCGACGCGTTCGCCTTCGGCCCGGAAGCTGCGGCCGCGCTGGGCGTCCGGGTGGCCCGCACCCGGCTGATCCTGCTGTGTGTGACGGCCCTGCTGACGGCGGTCCTGGTCAGCGCGGCGGGCGCGATCGGCTTCGTCGGCCTGGTGCTGCCGCACGCGGCGCGCGCCCTGGTCGGCCCGGGGCACGCCCGGCTGCTGCCGGTGACGGCGCTCGCGGGCGCGGTGTTCCTGGTCTGGGTGGACACGGCGGCGCGCACGGTCCTGGCGCCGCAGGAGGTTCCGGTGGGAGTGGTGACGTCCTTGATCGGTGTGCCCGCGTTCGTGCTGGTGCTGTACCGGCGCAGGGCCGTCCGGTGACGGCCGGGCTGCGCGCGGAGCGCGTGTCCTGGTCGGCCGGCGGCGCGCTGATCCTCGACGGGGTGGAGCTGGCGCCACGCCCCGGCACCGTGACGGGACTGCTCGGCCCGAACGGCTCGGGCAAGTCGACCCTGCTGCGCGTGCTCGCCGGGGTGCTCGCCCCGGACTCCGGTGTCGTCACCCTCGACGGCGCGCCGCTCGCGGACGTGCCGCGCCGCACGGTCGCGCGACGGGTCGCCGTGGTGGAGCAGCAGTCCGACACCCAGGTCGAGCTGACGGTGGCCGACGTGGTGCGGCTCGGCCGGATCCCGCACCGCCGCGCGTGGGCGCCGGCGTCCGCGGCCGACGAGAGCGCGGTCCGCTCCGCGCTGGAGCGCAGCGGCCTGGCCGACAAGACGCACCGGCTGTGGCACACCCTGTCGGGCGGTGAGCGGCAGCGGGTGCAGATCGCCCGCGCGCTGGCCCAGGAGCCGCGCGAGCTGCTGCTCGACGAGCCCACCAACCACCTGGACATCCAGCACCAGCTGGAACTGCTCGACCTGATCACGGGCCTCGGCCTGACCAGTGTCGTCGCGCTGCACGACCTCAATCTGGCCGCCGCGTACTGCGCGCAGGTCGTCGTGGTGCGCCGGGGCCGGGTCGTCGCGGCGGGCGCGCCGGAGAAGGTGCTCACGGAGGAGCTGATCGCGGACGTGTACGGGGTCCGCGCCCGGGTGAGCGTCCCGGAGCCGGGCGGGCGGCCCCACATCAGGTTTCTCGGGACCCTCGCGCGCGATTCCTAGGAACGCTCACTACTCTGTGCCGATGCCCGACGCTCTCGCCGCCGCCCTGCCGTCCGTACGCCAGCTCGCCGACGCCCTCGGCCCGGGCGCGGCCTGGTCGGGGCGGGCCGACACGCAGGTCACCGACATCGTGGTGGCGGGCCCCGACGAGCCCCTCGACGACGTCGCCGGAGCCTTGGTCCTCGCGGTGGGCGTACGCGCCGACGAGGCCGCCACCTTTCTGGGCGCGGCGGCCGTGGCGGGCGTCGCCGCCGTGGCCTTCAAGGTCGGCGACGGACTGCTGCCGCAGGCCACGAAGGAAGCGGCGGAGCTGGCCGGCGTCTCCGTGCTCGGGGTTCCCGCCGGGCTGCGGTGGGACCGGGCCGAGTCGGAGCTGCGGGCGGTGCTCGCGTACGGCGGCCGGAACGGCCCCTCGGGCGGCCGGGACCTGTTCTCGCTCGCCCAGACCGTGGCGACCCTGACCCGGGGCGTGGTCAGCGTCGAGGACGGCGCGCACCGCGTCGTCGCCTACGCGGGCCCCGGCGAGGAGGCCGACGAGCTGCGCCGCCGCTCGGTGCTCGGCCGTGACTGCCCGGCGCCCTATCTGGAACTGCTGCGCGAGCAGGGCGTGTACCGGCGGGTCCGGGAGAGCGACGAGGTGATCGCGGTCGCCGCGCAGCCCCAGCTGGGCGCGCGGGCCCGGCTGGTGATCGGGATGAACGCGGGCCGTCGTCCGCTCGGCACGATCTGGGTGCAGGAAGGTGCGGGCCCGCTGGCGGCGAACGCGGCCGAGGTGCTGCGCGGCGCGGCCCGGCTCGCCTCGTTCCAGCTGGTCGACCACTACTTCCGGGGGGACGCGCGGGCCCGCCTCGGCTCGCGCGAGGAGCTGAGTCACGGGCTGCTCACCGGACGGTTCGACGCGGGTGCGCTCGCCGCGCACCTGGGGGTGGACCCGGTGGCGTCGGCCGATGTCGTCGCGGTCGATCTGCGGCTGGGTCCGGGCGGCACCGACGCGCAGCGCGCCGAGGCGGCCGGCGTCGTCTCGGTGCACGCCGCGGCGCACCGGGAGCACGCGCTCGTCGCCCAGGCCTGCGGCCAGATCTACGCGATCCTGCCGTGCCCGGCCGGGGCGCCCGCGGACGAGGCTCCCCTGGAGCGCTGGGCGGCCGATCTGGTCGTGACCCTGCGGCGTCTCACCGGCAGCGGGGTGCAGGCGGTCGTCGCGGGCCGGGCGACCCGGCTCAGCGACGTGCCCACGGTGAAGATGCGCGGCTTCCGCGGCCTGCAGCTGATGTCCTGTACGCCGGACGAGCCGGTCACCACGCACACCCGGCTGACGCCCGCGCTCCTCGTGCGCGACACGATCGATCTGCTGCGCGACGCGCCCCAGGTGCGCTGGCCCGCGATCGCCGCGCTCGTCGAACACGACCGCTCCCACGGCGGGGACACGGCCCGCTCGCTGCTGCGCTACCTCGACGCGTTCGGTGACGTGGCCTCGGTCGCCAAGGAGCTGAACGTCCACCCGAACACGCTGCGCTACCGCATCCGCCGCGCCGTCGCCCTGACCGGCCTCGATCTGGACGACGCCGAGCACCGGCTCGCGGCCGTGCTGCATCTGCGGCTCGCGCTCGACACGCCGACGGCGCCGGACCGCCCGTTCCCGACGCGCTGACGGGCGGGTCCGCCGGCGCTCACTCGAAGCGTTCGGGGTCGCCCGCTCCGCGCCGGACGACCTCGGCCCCGCCGCCCGAGAAGTCGATCACGGTGGTGGGTTCGGTACCGCAGTCGCCGGAGTCGAGGACCGCGTCCACGACGTGGTCGAGCCGCTCCTTGATCTCCCAGCCCTGGGTGAGCGGCTCGTCCTCGCCCGGCAGCAGCAGGGTGCTGGACAGCAGCGGCTCGCCGAGCTCGGCCAGGAGCGCCTGCGTGACGACGTGGTCGGGGATGCGGACGCCCACCGTCTTCTTCTTGGGGTGCTGGAGCTGGCGCGGCACCTCGCGGGTCGCGGGCAGGATGAAGGTGTAGCTGCCCGGTGTGGCCGCCTTGATCGCACGGAACACGTCGTTGTCGATCATCACGAATCTGCCCAGTTGCGCGAAGTCCTGGCACACGAGCGTGAAGTGATGCTTGTCGTCGAGCTGCCGGATCGAGCGGATCCGGTCGACACCTTCCCGGTTGCCGAGGCGGCAGCCGAGTGCATAACAGGAGTCCGTGGGGTAGGCGACGAGTGCACTGTCACGGATGCCGTCGGCGACGGCTCCGATGATGCGTGCCTGCGGGTTCGCGGGGTGGACGTCGAAGTACCTGGCCATCCGCCGAGCCTACGGGATCAGGAACGGCGGACGGTGGCGCGGACGGGCGCGGCGGACGGGAACGACCGAGGGAAGGCGGATCGCGACATGCGCGGGAACCGACGACGGCGGACGGCGCCATGCTCCCCACGGGGGCGTGGGCACCGGCACAGACACCGCCCGGCGCGCGGGTGCGCTGCGGCGTACGGCGGAACACGACACACCCGGCATTCACCGTCCGACGGATTCAGCGCCCACGCGCGACAATCCCGACACCGGCCCACCCCGACCGAGCGCGTCGACAGGTCCACGGACCATACTGGCTGCGCCCCGACCGCCCACAGAACGACTTCATGACCACCAAGAAGAAATCTTCCTTCACTCCCGCCCCCGACACCGTGTGGCTGTCCCGTGGGCGGCATCTCGGGCACGAGCCCGAGCAGGACGTCCGGCGCAACCTGATCGCCCTCAAGGCGGCCGGGGTGCTCGACGACTTCATCGATCTCGATCCGGTCGAGGCGGCGCGTTCCTCCGTGCTGCACCCGCGCGACGAGGACGCCGACCCCGGCCCCCTCGCCCGCCGCCAGTTCGAGGCCCGGTGGCGGGTCGCCGACGGTGTCACGGTGCGCGCACAGCTGACGACGTACGACATGGAGCGCCGCAAGGAGGGCGACGGCATCGTCTGGGTGCTCGCCGCCGAGGCCGAGCGCACCTGGGACCTGGGCTGGCCGTCCCCCGCGACGATGTTCTGGCCGGACAGCGACCAGGTCGGCTGGGACCACGACACGGTCTCGGGGCTGCGCCTGCGGGCCACGAACCATCTGCCCAAGGACCCGGACGAACTGCGGCACCAGGTCCGGGACTGGACGCGGCGCAGCTGGTACACACACGTCGTGGTGCACGAGGCGATGACGCCGGACGCGAGCGGTCAGCGGCCGATCACGCCGTTCCTGCCGCCGAGTCTGCGGCACCGGGTGATAGAGCACCGGGCCTCGCCCGAGCAGTCGCAGATCGCGGACGCCGCGCTGAAGCGGGAGCTGAGCGTGCGGATGCCGCGCGGCGGCGCCGTCGTACTGCCGACGCAGCCGCCGCTGCCGGGCTACGACCCGGAGCGGGCCGCGGTGTCGAACGTCTTCCTGAACGGCAGCGAACCGTCCGAACTCATCGCCAGGATCATCGAGTTCGCGACGCTGCCGAGGCCGCTGCCCGAGGACGCGGAGCAGGCCCTCGCCCGGCTGCGCAAGGGCTGGCACCTGCTGACGCCGGACGAGGAGCTGCTCCACGCGCAGGACATGGTCGGCCGCTACGCCGAGGCGCTGGAGGCGATGACCAAGTCCCGCGACGCCTACAAGGAGGCGGCCGAGGCGGCGCAGTCCGCGCTGAACGAGGCGCGCAAGGGCGAGGGCGTGTCGGCGAGCCTGCCGTTGACGCCGCCCGGCACGAGGCCGGACGGCTCTCCGCTCAACGCGCTGACGAAGGCCTTCGGCCGGTTCCGCGATCCGAACAAGTAGGGCGTCCGGACGGTTCGGCTCCGGCTCAGTCCGACCCGGTCTCCCCCGGGTCGGACATCCGGAGCGCGATCTCCCTGAGCAGTTCGGTGGAGTTGACGTCGCCACGTCCCTCGTCGTGGACCTTGGCGAGCTGGGTGAAGAGGAACGCGAACGCCTCGACGAGCGACACACTGGCCGGCATGAGCGCGGCGATGGTCAGCTCCGCCGCCTGTTCCGCGGTGGCCCCGGCCGGGATCTCCACCGTCGGGAACACCTCCGACACCAGGCGCCCCAACTGGGACTGATCCGTGTCCAGTTCCTCTCCGTCGCTGAGCCTGCGTACCATCTCCTGCGTCTCGGTCAGCACACCGATGGCCCGCAGGATGATCTCCCTCTGTTCCATGCGGGGAGCCTATGCGGGCGCGGCGCCCACGCGTGCAACGTCGTCGCAACGTCACGCCGCGGATACTCGCTCCCATGACCGACGTACCCCGCGTGGAGCTGACGTCCGCGGCCGCCGAACTGCTGCGGCGGCTGCGCGCGGCCCACGGCCCGCTGATGTTCCACCAGTCCGGCGGCTGCTGCGACGGCAGTGCCCCGATGTGCTATCCGGCGGGCGAGTTCCGTACCGGAGGCTCGGACGTGCTGCTCCAGGAGCTGACGGTCGAGGGGGTGGCGGAGCCGGTGTCGTTCTGGATGTCGAAGAGCCAGTACGACGTGTGGAGTCACACGCGCCTCATCGTCGACGTCGTCGAGGGGCGCGGCAGCGGCTTCTCGCTGGAGGCGCCGGAGGGCGTACGTTTCCTGATCCGTTCCCGGCTGGTCGACGCCTAGCCATCGACGGTGCCCCTCTCGTCTGCTGAACTCCCCGCATGCAGAGACGAGTTGACAGACCATCCGGCATCGGACGCAGAAGATTCCTCTCGGCTTTCGTGGTAGCGGGAGTGCTGGCCGGAGCGGCCCTGGCGGGCGCCGCTCCGGCCGGTGCCGCGTCCGGGCCCGTTCGGGTGGCGTCCGGTGTCACCTACTCCGAGTTCGACATACCGGCCGCCAAGGGCACCGCGCACGCCCATGTCCTGACCGTCGACCTGCGCGATCCGCGGGTGGGCGTCGATCTCCTGCATCCGGGCGCGGTGGGGGCGCGGATGACCGTCTCCGCGATGGCGGACGCGCGCGGCGCCGTGGGCGGTGTCAACGGCGACTTCTTCAACATCACCGAGACCCAGCACCCCGGCGTCGAGGCGACCGGCGCCGCGGTCGGTCCCGCGATCGCCGGCGGGCACACCCTGAAGGGCGCGGTGCCGGACGGCCAGCGGTTCGGGCCCGCCCTGCCGCCGGGCACCTCCACGCGGGACGTGCTGGGGGTCGGCGTGGACCGCCGGGCCCGCCTCGACAGCCTCGCCCTGGACGGCACGGTCCGCAGCCGCGACGACTCGGTCGCGCTGGGCGGGCTGAACCAGTACGCGCTGCCGGTCGGTTCGGTCGGCGCGTTCACCGAGGACTGGGGCAGTGTGTCCCGGGTGCGGGCCACCTGCGGCACGGACACCCAGCGGGCCGCGCCGTGCAGTACGGACACGTACGAGGTGACGGTGCGCCGCGGGCGGGTCGTGGCGGCGGCCGACACCCCGGGCAGCGGCGCGATCGCCGCCGGGACCACGGTGCTGGTCGGGCGGGAGGCGGGCGCGCAGTGGCTGCGCAAGCTGTCTGCGGGCGATCCGGTGTCGGTGCGCCACCGGCTGGTCGCGGCCGGCTCCCGGGTCCCGCTGCGCTTCGCCGTCGGCGGCTACCCGGTGCTGCGGGACGGGGCGCCGCTGCCCGGCCTCGACGCGAACACCGCGGCGGTGCGCACGGCCGCGGGCATCGCCGACCACGGCCGTACCCTCGTCCTGCTCGCCCTGGACGGCGCGCCCGCCTACCGCACGGGCCTGACGATGGCCGAAGTGGCCGCCACCATGGCCGGGTTGGGGACGGACGACGCCTTCAGTCTCGACGGAGGCGGTTCGTCGACGCTCGTCGCGCGGGAACCGGGGGCGGCGTCGGTCGCGGTCCTCAACCACCCCACGGACGCCCCCGAGCGGGCCGTCGCCAACGGGATCGGCGTGTTCTCCCGCTGATCCCGCGATCTGTCAGCTGTCGCGTACGGCCACCAGCCCGTTGAACACCCCCACGTACGCGGTGCCGTCGGGGCCGAGCGTCACGGGCGCCCAGTTGTTGTCGTAGGCGACGCCGGTTCCGACGAGCCGCTTCCAGCGGGTGGCGCCGGTGCGGAAGTCGACGGCGGTGAGGTACCAGGCGTCCACGCCGAGGGAGTTGGGCTCCTTGGTGTAGAGGTACAGCAGCCCGTTGGCGGTGGAGAGCTTCGGCACGGTGGACGGGGAGCGCACCCCGCTCTCCCACACCGTGTCGCAGCCGCTGCCGTCGTCGCGTACGTCGATCCGGGTCACGCCGCCGACGATGCTGCGCCCGAAGGTGAGCGAGGTGATGTTCTCGTAGCCGTAGTTGTTCTCGACGACGAGGCTGTTCCCGTACGAGATGAGGGAGTTGTCGGTCGTGGACGCGCCGGCGCCGAATACCGGCACCTTGCAGACAAGACGCTCGTCGGCGGGGACGTCGGCGCCGCGCCGGTAGACGAGGACGTTCATCCGGTCGTCGGCGTTGTCGGTGATGGCGACGTAGTCGTCCTGGATACCGAACAGATCGGGTGTGGTGCCCGAACCCTGGTTCACGGAGCCGGGCTTGGTGCCGGTGCCGCGGTCGTACGTCTGGCGCCACACGGCCTTCGGGGTGCCGTCGGCGGTGGTGCCGAAGCTGTACAGGGCGTGGTCGGTGACGATCGAGACGCCGTCCTTCGCCACGGAGAAGGAGTTCTGGATCTCCTCCCCCTCCAGGCGGATCGACCTGATGGTGCCCGTGGCGGGGTCGACGGTGCCGACCCGGCCCTGCCGGGTCACCCACCACACGCGGCCCTGCCAGTCCGGCATCACGGAGGTGACGGGATCGCACTCGCCGCTCGGATAGAGGTTCGTCCAGGAGGCGCAGTCGTGCGGGACGACGCCGGTCAGGTCCCAGTCGTCGGTGACCTTGAACTCCCAACCGCCGTCGGCCGTACGGATGTGCGCGATCCGCAGGATGTGCTGGCGGGAGTCGGCGAGGACGAGGCGGTCCTGGTCGTCGAGATAGGAGTAGGCGCCGCCCGAGGTGTCCTTGAAGATCTTGGAGAAGTCGAGGGTGGTGAGGGCCTCGACGGTCGAGGGGCGCTGCGGGAGCTTGTACTCGGCGAGGGTCGCGAGGCTGTGCGGGTCGAGGAGCTTGACCAGGAAGCCGGTGAAGGTGCCGCACACGGTGACGATGCGGCCCTCCTTGTCGAAGGTGACGGTGGCGCACTCGCCGCCGAGTGCGGCCATCTGCTCGCTGGTGACCTGCGGGGCGTTGCCGTTCGGGCCGCTCCAGGGATAGGTGCCGCTGCCCCAGCCGTCCGCGTGCATGCCGCTGCGGCCGTTCGCCGCGAGGTAGGGGTGCTGGTCGGGGGCCGGACCGGGCACGGCCTGCGGCTGGGCCGGTGCGCCTTCGTACTGCGGGACGAGGCGGTGGCCCGGGGCCTTGGGGATCTCGTCGGCCCCGGCGCCGGCCGGGCCGACGAGGCCGAGCCCGGCCACGGTCAGCGTGACGGCGAGGGTGCGGGCGAGCTGTCTGCGAAGCGGCATGCCGCGAAGCTAGGCGCCGCCGCTTGAAGTGTCCATGCAAGTAAGGGAGTTGTTCACGAAGCCGCAACGATCACCGGGTGCCGGTCACGGTTTCAGGCTGCTGACCAGGCCCGCGGTGGCGTTGATGCCGTGGTGGATGGTGGGGGCGGCGTTGGTGCCGGCGAGCAGGAAGCCGAGCAGCACGCAGACCACGGCATGGGAGAGCTTCATGGCACCGTTGCGCAGAATGATCACCGCGACGACCAGGAGCAGCACCACGAGGGAAATGGACAGAGACATCGCCGAACCTCCTCCGCCACGTCAACACCGTGGCTTTCGGCCGCAAGTGTGACGCAGCGGAGGGCGCGCGGCGGGGCACGACCTGTCCCCCGAAAGAGTGCTAACTGCGGGTCACCGCGGAGGAGTCACCGCGAGCGGGTCATCGGTCGTGGGCGTCGAGGAACGCTTCGAGCCCCGCGAGGTCGTCGGTGTTCAGATGGTCGACACCGGCGGCGATCAACTCGGCCCACACGTTGTCCCGTTCGGGTCCGGCGATGTCGGGTGTGGCCCAGAAGCGGACGCGCTGCCCGTGGGCGTGCGCGGCGGAGACGATGCCGCGCAGCCTGTCGCGTTCGGCGGCGGGCATCGGTCCCGCGCCCAGCCAGGTGAAGTTGTTCGTCCAGTTGTCGCTGATGAGCGGGATGAAGGAGGCGGGATCCGCGGTGCCGAGGTCGGTGAGGCGGCCGTCGTAGAAGGCGCTGCGGGTGCGCTCGGCCGCGATGACCGGCTCCGCGGCGCGGTCACCGGAGACGACGGCGGTGACGGGCCCGGCGTGCACCTTGCCGTGCCCGTACGTCGTGAACAGACCTCGGTGACGGCGCAGTTGGCGGTCGAGTTCGCGGTAGGTCGCGTCGCCCTCGGTCTTGATGTCGATGAGGAGCTGCAGCGGCAGCCGCCACCCCCGGTACACCGAGCCGTGGCCGGCGCGGACCCGGGCGGCGAGCGGGGCCAGGTAGAGGGATTCGAGGGTGCGCGCCGGGTCGAGGTCGACGGGGTCGTGGGCGACGAGGAGGTCTCCGTCGACGAGGTAGATGTCGGCCTCGACGCTGTTGAAGCGGTGGTCGAGGGCGTCGAACAGCGGGCGCGGGTGGTCGTAGTCGTTGTGGGCGTGCGCCCGGAGCAGCGGACGCGGCCCGCGCCGCCGCCCGTCGGCGTGGGCGAGTTGTGGTGCGGCGACACCGGTGGCCAGTGCGGCGGCGAACGCGCCGAGGGCTCTGCGGCGGGTGGTCAGTGCCATGTGTGCCTCCCGTGGTGGGCCGGTGGGACACGGGTGAGTATGCGGGGCGCACGGCACTGATGGGCAGACATGGAAGGGGAGTTGGCCGGACGGCCGCCTGTGGTTCATCCGGCCGGGCAGTCCCTAGGGCTTTCGCTCCCCCGCGCTGCGCTCGACACAGAACTCGTTGCCCTCCGGGTCGTGGAGGGTCACCCAGCCCGTGCCGTCGGGGCGGCGGTGGTCGCCCTGGAGGGTGGCGCCCAGGGCGAGGAGGCGGTCGACCTCCTCGTCGCGGGTGCGGTCCTGCGGCTGGAGGTCGATGTGGAGGCGGTTCTTCGCGGCCTTGCCCTCGGGGACGCGGATGAACAGGACGCCCACGGACGCGCTCTCCACCAGCGCCTCGGGATCGCCGGGATGATCCTCGTCGGTGATGGCCCCGACCAGCGCCTCGGCCCAGAAGCCGGCGAGGGTGTAGGGGTCGGCGCAGTCGATGGTGAGGTGGCGGATCAGTGATGGCATGCCCGTGAAGAGATCACGGGCATGCCGTCACTGTCCATCGGTTTGTGCGGGGCCCGTCGCTCAGGGTGCCCGGAGATCGACCAGTTCGGCCAGTTCCTCCCGGTGGCGGCCCGCCGTGCCGAGCGCGAGCGCGTCGGACTTGGCGCGCTTGAGGTAGAGGTGGATCGGGTGCTCCCAGGTCATGCCGATGCCGCCGTGCAGTTGCAGCGCCTCCTCGGCCACGTGCACGGCGACGGGCGCCGTGTACGCCTGGGCGACGGCGACGGCCACGTCGGTGTCGTCGCTGCCGGTGGCGAGCGCGTCGGCAGCGTTGCGGGCCGTGGCGCGGGCGTTGACGACTTCCAGCCACAGCTGTGCGAGCCGGTGCTTGAGCGCCTGGAAGGAGCCGACGGGCCGGTTGAACTGGTGGCGCTCGCGTGTGTAGCGCACCGTCTCCGTCAAGAGCCAGTCGGCGACGCCGAGTTGCTCCGATGCGAGCAGTCCGGCACCGGCGCGCAGGGCGCGGTGCACGGCGGGGGCGGCGGTGTCGGCGAGGAGCCGTCCTGCGGCGCCCTCGAAGGTGACGGTCGCCAGCGGTCGCGTCGGGTCGAAGGAGGTCTGCGGTGCGACCGTGACCCCGTCGGCCGAGGCGTCCACGGCGAACAGGCCGGCGGACGTGGGCACGAGGAACACGTCGGCGAAGGCCGCGTCCGCGACGCCGGTGACCCGCCCGGTCAGGGTGCCGTCCGAGGCGCTCACGTCCGTGAACTCCCGGCCCGACGCGGCGGACAGCGGCACGGTGAGCGCGCCGACGGTGCGGCCCGAGGCGAGCGCGGAGAGCAGTGCCTCGGCCTCGGCGCCGACGCAGGCGAGCAGCGCCTCGGTGGCGATGACGGCGCTCGTCAGGTACGGCACGGGGGCGACGGCGCGGCCCAGCTCCTCCAGGACGACGGCGGCCTCGCGGTGCGTGGCGCCCTGCCCACCGCGCTCCTCGGGAACGAGCAGCCCGGCCAGGCCCATGCTGTCGGCGAGGTTCTTCCACAGGGCGCGGTCGTGCGGCTCGTCGCTCTCGATGCGGGCGAGCACGGCCGGGGCGGAGCAGTGGTCGGTGAGCAGGTCGCGGACCGCCGAGCGGAGCGCTTCCTCGTCCTCGGAGTAGAGGAGGTCGGGCTGTGTGCTCATCGGGAGAGGTCCTTCCAGGCGACGTCCTTGTCGGTGCGCGGCTCGGGCGGCAGGCCCAGCACGCGCTCGGCGACGATGTTCAGCAGGACCTCGCTCGTCCCGCCCTCGATGCTGTTGCCCTTGGCGCGCAGATAGCGGTAGCCGGCGTCGCGGCCCGCGAAGTCGACGATCTCCGGGCGGCGCATCGTCCAGTCGTCGTACAACAGCCCCTCCTCGCCGAGGAGTTCCAGCTCCAGACCGCTGATCTGCTGGTTGAGGCGGGCGAAGCCGAGCTTCATGCCGGCGCCCTCGGGGCCGGGGTGTCCGGCGACGAGCTGCTGGCGCAGGCGTTCGCCGGTGAGGCGGGCGACCTCGGCCTCGACCCACAGGGTCATCAGGCGCTGGTGCAGGTCGTGGGTGCGCAGTTCGGGGCGCTCGCGCCAGGTGTCGGCGACGATGCCGACGAGGCCGCCCTCGCGCGGGATGCGCATGCCGCCGATGGCGACGCGCTCGTTGTTGAGGGTGGTCTGGGCGACCTTCCAGCCGTCGCCGATCTCGCCGAGCCGGTGGGCGTCGGGGATCTTGACGTCGGTGAGGAAAACCTCGTTGAACTCGGCCTCGCCGGTGATCTGGCGCAGTGGCCGCACCTCGACGCCGGGGTCGGTCATGTCGCACACGAAGTAGGTGATGCCGCGGTGCTTGGGCACGTCCGGGTCGGTGCGGGCGATGAGGATGGCGAACCGGGCGTTGTGCGCGCCGGACGTCCACACCTTCTGTCCGTTGACGATCCAGTCGTCGCCCTCGCGCACGGCGCGGGTGCCGAGCGCGGCGAGGTCGGATCCGGCGCCGGGCTCGCTGAACAGCTGGCACCACACCTCGGCGCCGGTCCACAGCGGCTTGAGGAAGCGCTGCTTCTGCTCGTCGGTGCCGTAGCGCAGGATGGTGGGCGCGGCCATGCCGAGGCCGATGCCGTTGCGCCGGGGGTCGTTGTCGGGGGCGCCCGCCGTCTCCAGCTCGGCGTCCACGACGGCTTGCAGGGCGCGCGGCGCGTCGAGACCGCCGAGGCCCTTCGGGTAGTGCACCCAGGCGAGTCCGGCGTCGAAGCGGGCGCTGAGGAACTCCTCGCGCGGGGTGGTCGCGACCGGGTGCGCGGCCAGGAACTCCTGGGTCAGGGACTGCAGTCGAGCTGCGTCGACGCTCATGCGGCGGCTCCTTCCGTACGGGCGTTCAGGCCGGGCACCACGACGACGCGGCCGGTGGTGACGCCGTCCGCGACGCGCTGGACGGCGGCCGGGGCGTCGGCGAGGTCGACGCGGTCGCTGACGAGGGGCTTGATGGCGCCGCGCGCGGCGAGCTCGGTGAGCTTCTCGTGGCAGTGCGGGATGAGCTTGGGGTTCTTCTGCGCGTACAGGCCCCAGTGCAGGCCCATGATCGAGTAGTTCTTCACCAGGGCGTGGTTGAGGGCGGGGCTCGGGATGCTGCCCGAGGCGAAGCCGACCACGACGATGCGGCCCTCGAAGGCGACGGTCTTCGCCGACTGCTGGTAGGCGTCGCCGCCCACGGGGTCGTAGATCACGTCGGCGCCGCGTCCGCCGGTCGCCTCCTTGACGGCGGCGATGACGTCGTCGGAGCGGCGGTCGATGACGACGTCGCAGCCCAGCTCCTGGGCGACCTTGGCCTTGTCCGGGCCGCCGACGACGCCGATGACCCGGGCTCCCGCGGCCTTGCCGAGCTGGACGGCGGCGCTGCCGACCCCGCCCGCGGCGGCGTGCACGAGCAGCGTCTCGCCCTCCTGGAGGCGGGCGCGCTGGTGCAGGCCGAACCAGCCGGTCTGGTACCCGATGTGCAGCGCGGCGGTCTCGGCGTCGTCGAGGGCGTCCGGGGCGGGCAGCAGCGCGCGGGCGTCGGCGACGGCGTACTCGGCGAACCCGCCGAACGGCAGCGCCGGGTTGGCGATGACACGGCGGCCGTCCTCGGTCTCGCCGCAGATCTCCACGCCGGGGGTGAACGGCAGCGGCGGCCTGACCTGGTACTGGCCGCGGCAGAGCAGCGCGTCCGGGAAGTTGATGTTGGCGGCGCGCACCTTGAGCAGGACCTGCCCCTCGCCGGGCTCGGGACGCGCCACCTCCTCCAGGCGCATCACCTCGCTCGGCTCGCCGTTCTCGTGCACTTGCCATGCCTGCATGCGGGGCCTCCACGGGACTGCTTCGTCAAACCGGGTTCGGCTGCATACTAAGCGGTCGCTTGCCGGTCTGTGAATGCCCCGGCCCGGCTCACTCCCCCTTGGACCGCGCGGGCCGCGCCCGTACGTGCATGCGCTCGCCCTGCGGCCCGAAGAGGCTCAGGAACTCGGCGGGCCCCTCCCCCGTCGACCCGAACCAGTGCGGCACGCGGGTGTCGAACTCGGCGGCCTCGCCGGGGCCGAGCACCACGTCGTGCTCGCCGAGGACGATCCGCAGTTTCCCGGAGAGCATGTAGATCCACTCGTAGCCCTCGTGGGTCTGCGGGTCGGGTTCCGCCACCCGGTTCGGCTCGATGATCTTGTAGGCCTGGAGGCCGCCGGGCTGGCGGGTCAGCGGGATCATCGTCCGGCCGTGCCGCACGACGGGCTTCGCGCCGCGGACCCGGGGATCGCCGACCGGCGGCGCGCCGACCAGCTCGTCCAGCGGGACCTGGTGGGCGCGGGCGATGGGCAGCAGCAGCTCCAGGCTCGGCTTGCGCAGCCCGGACTCCAGGCGGGAGAGCGTGCTGACGGAGATGCCCGTGGTCTCGGAGAGGCCGGAGAGGGTGGCGCCGCGCTCCTTGCGCAGGGCGCGCAGGCGCGGCCCGACGCCGGACAGCACGTCGTCCGTGCTCGCCTCCGGCCCGGCGGCGGGTTCGTCATCGTGTGCGTTCATGAATCCATTGCAGTTTCGGCAAAGCCGTTTGTCAATCCGGCGAGGAATCTTGCACCTTCGAGAGCGACGGGGAGAGCCGGTACGGACGAGGTGAAGCCATGAACGGCACGAGCAGCACCAAGAAGGACATGTACGAGGTCGTGGTGGTCGGCGGCGCCACGGCGGGCCTGTCGGCGGCGCTGATCCTGGGGCGTTCGCGCCGCTCGGTCCTGGTCGTCGACGCGGGCGAGCCGCGCAACGCGCCGGCCGCGCACATGCAGGGCTACCCGTCGCGCGACGGGATGCCGCCGGCCGAGTTCCTGGCCGAGGTGCGCCGGGAGGTCGCCGGATACGGCGTGGAGCTGGTGCCGGACCGGGTGACGGCGGCCGAGCCGGACGGGGACGGCGAGTTCGAGGTGACGCTCGCGTCCGGTGGCCGGGTGCACGCGCGCCGCCTGGTGATCGCGACGGGACTGGTGGACGAGCTGCCGGAGGTGCCCGGTGTCGCGGAGCGCTGGGGCAAGGACGTCCTGCACTGCCCGTTCTGCCACGGCTGGGAGGTCAGGGACCGGGCGATCGGCGTGCTGTACCGCCCGGCGACCGGCATCCACCAGGCGTTGCTGTTCAGCCAGCTCTCCGACGACGTGACGCTCTTCCTCGACGGCACGGACGCCGACGGCCTGCCGGACGACGACTGGCAACTGCTGGCCGCCGCCGGGGTGGGCGTGGCCGTGGGCGCGGTCGACCGGCTCGTGGTGACGGACGACAAGCTGACCGGGGTGCGGCTCGCGGGCGGCCGGGAGTTCCCGCGGGAGGTGTTCGTCGTGCCGACCCGTACGGTGCCGCGTGACGATCTGCTGTCCGCGCTGGGTGCCGTGACGAAGGAGACCCCCGCCGGGCCGTTCGTCGACGTGGACCCGACGGGGCTGACGAGCGTGCCGGGCGTGTGGGCCGTGGGGAACGCGGCGGGCCCGGCCGAGCAGGTCGTGAACGCGGCGAGCGCCGGGTACCGGGCGGGCGCCTTCATCAACGCGCAGCTGGTGATGACCGACGCCGCGCGGGGCGCCGAGATGCGGCGGGCCGGAGCCTTCTCACCGGAGGGCGAGCGGGCGGTGGCGGAGGCGCGCACCAAGTCCGTCGCGACGATGGCAAGTTGACGGCGCAGCGGGTATCCATGCCCGCATGACGACGCCTGCCGTGCCCGGTCTGCCCGCTCCTCCTCCGCTCGGTGTGTCGGCGCTGCCCCCGGGCACGTACGACGGCCGGCTGGTCCTGGTGACCGGGGGCGGGACCGGGCTCGGCCGGGCGATCGCCGCGGAGTTCGCCCGGCTCGGCGCGGACGTGCTGATCGCGAGCCGCAAGGGGGAGCATCTGGCCCCGGCCCGCGAGGAGTTGGCGGCGGTCGAGGGTGCGGGCAAGGTCACGGCGGCGACGTGTGACATCCGGGACGCGGGCCGCATCGCGGAAGTCTTCGACGCGGCGTGGGCGGCGCACGGCCGCCTCCCGGACGTTCTGGTCAACAACGCGGCGGCCAACTTTCCCGTTCCGGCGGAGGAGTTGAGCCCCAACGGCTGGCGTTCGGTCGTCGACATCACGCTCAACGGCACCTTCTTCATGACCCGCGAGTTCGGCCGTCGGCATCTGGCGGCGGGCACCGCGGGATCGGTGCTCGCGGTGGGCGCGTCGTACGCGTGGACCGGTGGGCCCGGCTTCGCACACAGCGCGGCGGCGAAGGCGGGCGTGAAGAATCTCGTGGAGACTCTGGCCGTGGAGTGGGGCCCGTACGGCATCCAGGTCAACGGTCTGGTGCCGGGGCTCATGCCGCACGAGGACATGACGCCGGCGATCCGCGCCAACCTGGACCGGGCCGACGACCCCGGCGCCCGGCAGCCCGCGCTGCGGGTGGGCGCGCCGCGTGAACTGGGCTGGGCGGCCACCTTCCTCGCCTCCCCCTACGCCCGGTTCATCAGCGGGCACACGCTGGTCGTGGACGGGGCGAACTGGCAGCGGCGCGATCTGGTGAACGCGCCGGTGACGACGGTGCGCGAACAGTTGGGGCGGGGCCCGTTCGCCCCCTGAACCGGGTCCGCCAGGAGGCCGCCTCCGGCCGTCACCGGATTACCTGTCTGCCGCCGACCCGTGTCGCTACCATGCGTAGGGTCACGCAATCCCTCGGCGGGACCGTGGACCGCTCCGGCCGATGGGGGGCTCCGATGAAGACTCCGGCCACGCACTGGCGCGCACTGGCCGACACCGACGGCCCTCGCGTAGGACGGCAGTTCCGGCAGCCCGATCTGCTCCCGCGCGCCGCGCCGTTCGCCCTGGTGTCCGTCATCGCGACGGCCGGGGCGCTGGTGCCGCACGGCGACCTGGAGTCCTGGCCCGCGTACCTCTGCAGCGCCGTGCTCCTGGTGTTGTGTGCCGGGGGTTTCCTGTTGCCCTGGGAGCGGCTGCCGGGCTGGTCCCCGGTGCTGATGCCCCTGCTGTACACCGTTTCCGTCCTGGCGCTGATCCTGGCGTCGGGTGCGGCGTCCGGGATCGGGCTCGTCCTGCTGGTGCCGCTGATCTGGACGGTGCTGTTCCATCACCGCTGGGAGTCGGCGTGCGTGGTCGCGGCGGTCGTGGTCGTCCAGGCGGTGTCGTCGGTGGCCCAGGCGTCGCCGGATGTCGTCATCGCGCGGCGGATCGTGCTCTGGACCGCGCTCGGCGGGCTGATCGCGGTCGCCACCCACGGCTTGCGGGACCGGATCAAGAGCTCGCTCGTGGCCAACACGGCACTGCAGGCGGAGGTGCGCGAGCTCTCCCTGGCCCGCGAGCGGGAGCGGATCGCCTCCGGGCTCCGTGAGGGTGTGGTGCGGAAGGTCTTCGACACCGGTCTGGAGCTGCACGGCACCGCGGCGATGATCGGCGAGGGGCCCGCGCGCACCCGGCTGCTGCACTGTGTGGCCGAGCTGGACGACGCGATCCAGGACCTCCGGCAGAGCGTGTTCGACCTGGGCGACAGCCCTGACGCCCCTGATGCCCCTCAGCCCCCTGATACACCGGAGGACCCGCACGGCGCCGCCGGCCCGGGACCGGCGGCGTCCGAGGAGCACTGATCCCGGGGCGGTTCACGCTCCCCGGAACTCCGGGGGCCTGCGCCGCGCCTGCGCCGTGAACCCTTCCGTCGCGTCGTCGGAGGTGAGCGTGAGCGCCGCGTTCATCGCGACCCGGTCGAGGGCGGCGTCGAGCCCCGCGTCGGCGTAGGCGTCGATGTCCCGCTTGACGGACCGCACGGCCAGGGGTGCGTTCGCCGCGATCTCCCGCGCCACGTCGCGGGCCGTCTGCTCCAACTCGTCACCGGCTACGACCTGTTGGAGCAGCCCCAGCCGCCACGCCGTGTCCGCGTCGACGCGCCGCCCGGTCAGCGCGAGGAACTTGGCCCAGCCCGCTCCGGCCTCGCGCGCGATGCGCAGATCGCCACCCGCGTCGACCGCCACCCCCAACCGCGCCTCCGGCAGAGCGAACACGGCATCCTCGGCGGCGATCCGGACGTCCGCCATGAGCGCGAGTTCGAATCCGAAACCGAGGCAGTAGCCCCGGACGGCCGCGACGACGGGCTGCGGCAGTCGCGCGAACGCGGCGAACCTCTCGTGCGCCCAGCGGATGCCTTCGTAGTACGCGTGGCTGCGGGCCGATCCGCTCTCGCCCTCGATCCCGCCACCGGGCGCGGTGACGTCGATGCCCGCGCAGAAGGCGCGTCCCTCGGCGCGGAGCAGGACCACCCGGATGCGGTCGTCGAACCGGATCCGGTCGGCCAGCACACCGAGTTGGCGGGTCGATTCCCAGCTCCAGGCGTTCAGTTTGGCCGGGCGGCACAGCGTGAGCACGCCGATGCCGTCCTTCTCGACGTCCAGCCGCAGGCGCCGCTCGTCATCGTCGGGGATCGAGGTGTCGGTCGTGTCGATCATGCGGCCCCCAGCCGGTCGTCGGCGCCCCTGGCGGCGCGCAGCGTAGCGGCCCGGCCTCGCACCTTGAAGAGTCGTGCACCCACAAGGGGGTAGACAGTGTCTACATGCACCGGGTAGACAGTGTCTATGCGGACAGGCGAAGGCAGTACGGAAGCGGGCGGCGGTCTACGGGACCGGCTCATCGACACCGGGGTGGCACTGGTGGACGCGGAGGGCGTGGGGGCCCTGTCGTTGCGGGAGATCGCCCGGAGGGCGGGGGTCTCGCACGGAGCGCCCCGCCGCTACTTCCCCACGCATCTGGAGCTGCTCTCGGCGATCGCCCGCCGGGGCTTCGCGGACCTCGGTGCGAAGGCGGTACGCGCATTGGAGGGGGCCGGACCGGAGCCGCGCGCCCGGCTCGCCGTCCTGGCGGGTGCCTATCTCGCCTTCGCGGCGAAGCATCGCGGCATGTACGAGCTGATGTTCCGTCATGATCTGCTGGAGTCGAACGAACTGGGCCTGCGCGAGACGAGCCTGCCGCTGTTCGGGATGCTGACGGAGCTGGTGGCGCGGGTGCGTCCGGAGGCCGAACCCTCCGTGGTGGCGGGCGCGTTGTGGGCGAACCTGCACGGTGTGGCCCAGCTGTGGGGCTGGGGCAGCCTCCAACTGGCGGCGGGAGTCGACGACATGGCGCCGCTGCTGGCCTCGGTGCTCGACGCGCATCTGGGCCCGGCGCCCCGGTGACCGGCCTCCTCCCCCGCCGCGTCACGCTCGCGGGCAGTGTCGTCGGCGCGGTCCTCGTGGCCCTCGACGGCACCGTGCTGACGATCGCCCAGCCCGCGCTCCAGCGCGACCTGGGCGCCTCTCTCACTCAGGTGCAGTGGACGAGCACGGGCTACCTGATCGCGGTGGCGAGCCTGCTCGTCCTCGCGGGCCGGCTCGGCGACCGGTACGGGCACCGCCGCCTCTTCGGGTACGGGATGCTGGGCTTCGCGGCGGCCTCGGCGGGCATCGGGTGCGCGCCCGGCATCGGCGCGGTGATCGCACTGCGCGTTGTCCAGGGTGCGTGCGGGGCGCTGTTGCAGCCGGCGACGCTCGGCATGCTGCGCGCCGCCTACCCGCCGGACGAACTGGCCATGCCGATCGCCCTGCGCACCAGCGCCATCGGCGTCGCGGCAGCCGCGGGCCCGCTGGTCGGCGGGGTGCTCACGGCGCATCTGGGCTGGCGCTCGGTGTTCTTCCTGGGCGTGCTGCCGGCCGTGGCGATCGCCCTGCTCGTGCTGGGCGTACGGGACGGGGACGAGCGCGTCGAGCGGCGCGGGACCGGCCTCGACGCGGGCGGCACACTCCTCCTGGGCGCGGCCCTCGCCTGTCTGGTGACGGTGCTCGTCACCCTGCCCGGCGCGGGCCTGTCGACGGTGACCGTGGGGGCTCTGGCCGGATTCTGCGCGGCCACGGCGGCTTTCGTCCGCCACGAGCGGCGCGCTGCGGACCCGCTCCTCTCCCCCGCGCTGCTCGCCTCCCCGGTGGTGGCCTCGGCGCTCGTTGTGCTGCTGTCCGCGTCGGCGGCGCTGTTCGGCACGCTGTTCACGGCGACGTACTTCCTTCAGGACGTGCTCGGGCTCGACGCGCTGGGCACGGCGCTGCGGATGCTGCCCGTCGCGCTGTGCATGGTGCTCGCGGCGCCGCTCAGCGCGGTGCTGCTGCGCCGCTACGGGGCGCGGTCCACGACGTCCTGCGGGTTGCTGCTGCTGGCGGCCGGTGTCTTCGGGTTCGGCCGCCTGGACACCGGGGCGGGCGCGTGGGCCGTCGCGGGGTGCGCGTTCGCGATGGGCGCCGGGTTCGGCACGGTCATGGTGACCGCCACCGAGGTGTTGGTGCGCCGGGCCCGGCTGGCGGACGCCGGGGTGGCGGGCGGTCTGCAACAGACCGCGATGAACGTCGGACCGACGCTCGGGGTGGCGACGGCGACGACACTCCTTGCGACGGGCGGGGACTTCGTGGCGTCGATGGGTACCGCGCTGACGGTGCTCGCCGGGCTCGTGTGCCTGGCGGTCCTGGCCGCGCGGAGACTCCCGTCGGCCGCGCGGCCCGCCGCCGGAGTTCCTAGTGCGGAATCCCGTCGATGAGTTCGCGGGCACCCTGGCGCAGAAGCGCGACGGCGACCGACATGCCGAGCGTCGTGGGGTCCAGCGGTCCCGCCCACTCCTGGGCGTTGAGCACCCGCTTGCCGTCGAGGGTGAACACGCAGGCCCGCAGGGACAGATCGCCGTTGCGCTCGGAGCGCGCGTATCCGGCCACGGGCGAGTTGCAGTGTCCCTGGAGCACGTGCAGGAACATCCGCTCGGCGCTCGCCTCCCGCCAGGTGTCGTGGTGCCCGAGACCGCTGACCGCGTCCAGCGTGCTCTCGTCGTCGGCGCGGCACTGCAGGGCGAGGATCCCGGCGCCGATCGGCGGGCACATCGCCTCGGGCGCGAGGACGTCGGTGACCACGTCCAGGCGCCCGATCCGCTCGAGCCCGGACAGCGCGAGGAGCAGCACGTCCGCGTCCCCCGCGGCCATCTTCTCAAGGCGCCGGTTGGCGTTGCCGCGCATCGGGACGCACTCCAGATGCGGGTGGGTGGCGGCGAGTTGGGCGACGCGGCGGACCGACGAGGTGCCGACCCGCGTGCCCTCCGGGAGGTCGTCGAGCCTGCGGCCGCCCGGGTCGATCAGCGCGTCCCTGACGTCGTCGCGCTTCAGGTACGCGCCGAACGTGCAGCCCTCCGGCAGCGGCCGGTCCGCCGGGATGTCCTTCAGGCAGTGCACGGCGAGGTCCGCGCGTCCGTCGAGCAGCGCCTGGTCGACCTCCTTGGTGAAGGCGCCCTTCCCGCCGAGCTGCGCCAGGTCGCCCATCCACTTGTCGCCGCTGGTCGTGACGGGGACGACCTCGGTGCGGATGTCGGGGTGGAGCGCGGCGAGTTCGGCGCGGACGCGCTCCACCTGGGCGAGGGCCATGGGCGATGAGCGGGAGACGATTCGGATCAACTCGGGTGCCATCCCGCCACGATAGTCGCCTCCGCTCGTGTGCCGGTTCAGGACCGCTGAAGGGGGTGGGTGAGTCTCGTCGTCCGGCGGCTGCGGGCCGGTGGCCGCTTCTCGCGCAGTTCCCCGCGCCCCTGAGCGAGCGAAGCTCGCTTCCAGGGCGCGGGGAACTGCGCGGCCAGCCACGACGAGAGCGGCACCCGGCAGACGGGTCAGAGCTCCCCGCGCACCATCCCCAGCAACCGGTCAAGAACCCGCGGAGCGCCCGCGCGCAGGCCGTCGTGCTCGAACTCATTTGTCACCCACGGCCGCAATCCCCGTACGGAACGGGCCGTCGCCAGGGCATGGTCCGTGTCCACGTACATGTCGTCGTGGTACACGGCGGCAGCCACCGGCACCTCATTGGCGGCGAGCCGCGCCGGGTCGTACAGCGGCGCCCACTCGGTCCGCGCGGCGAGCGCCTCGGCGACCTCGCGGAGCGGCCGCAGCGCCGGGTCGCAGTCGAACTGCCAGGGGTGGACGGACTCGCCGGTGAAGTACAGCGGCCCGCCCGAGGCGAGCGCCCGCTCGCCGTCGAACTGCGGGAACTCGGCGCGGACCCGCTCGGCGGCCCAGTCGGTGGGCCGCCCGCCCTGTGCGTAGATGGCCTCGTGGAGCAGGGCGTACAGCGGATGGGCGGCGTACGACAGGGCGCCGGCGACCTGCTCCTGGAAGGAGTCGGACAGTTCGCGGCCGGCCGGGGTGCGGACGAACGCGTCCTCCAGGAGGTAGTGCAGGCGGTCGCTGCCGTCGGCGCCGCCGAGCCAGATGCCGAGGGACTGGAAGGCTTCCAGGGTGAGCGTGTAGCCGCCGGGCAGCACCGGCTGCCGCTCGGCGATGTGCGCGCCGATCTCCCGGGCCCGCTCCACGTCCATCGGGTAGCGGGCGTAGTGCGCGCGGACCTTGCGCTCGATGCGCGGGTAGGCGGCGCGGTAGACGTCGTCGGCGTGGCCGTCCAGGGTGGGCAGCCCGCCGGTGATGAGCGCGGCGTCCAGGCCCTCGGGCGCGGCGGACAGGTAGTGCGTGGCGCAGAAGCCGCCGAAGCTCTGGCCGAGGACGGTCCACGGGGAGCCGCCGGTCACCTCGGGGCGGATGGCCTCGCAGTCGCGGACGATCGAGTCGGCGCGGAAGTGCGTCAGATAGGCGGCCTGCCGCTCGCCGTCGCCGCGCAGCGGGAGCGTCTGGCGGTTCGCGGGGGTGGAGGCGCCGGTGCCGCGCTGGTCGAGCAGGAGCACCCGGTAGTCCTGGAGGGCACGGCCCAGCCAGGCCTGCGTGCCGGAGAACCGGTTGGCGCCGAAGCCGGGGCCGCCCTGGAGGTAGACGAGCCAGGGCAGGGTGTCGTCCTCGCGTCCGGCGGCGACGGCCTCGCGCGCGTACAGCTCGATGCGCTCGCCGTCGGGGCTGTCGTGGTCCAGCGGGACGGTGAAGCGGCGGTCGGTGAGGACGACTCCGGGCTGGCGGTAGCGGGCGGCGCTCAATTCGGCTCCTGTGCGCAGGGCGGTACGGGGTGTCCGGAGTGCGGACATTCCGGATCTGCCGACCAGTTCAGCACACGGCGTCGTACGGGTTCAGCGCGGGCCCAGGCTGGAGCCGCGGACGACGAGTTCCGGCTTAAGCACGACGCGCCGGTGCTCGTGTCCGCCGTCCGGCCGGTCGGCGGCCTCGATCTCCTCAAGCAGCAGTTCGGCAGCGAGGGCGCCCATGGTGACGGCCGGCTGCCGCACCGAGGTGAGCGGCACCGCGGCGGCGGCCGCGAACTCGATGTCGTCGTAGCCGACGATCGCGATGTCCTCGGGAACCCGCACTCCGGCCGCGTACAGGGACTGCAGGAGGCCGAGGGCGAGGAGGTCGTTGGCGCAGAAGACGGCGGTGGGGCGGTCGGCGAGGCCGAGGAGCCGGGCGCCCGCGTCGCGTCCGGCGGCGACGTCGAGGCGTTCGGTGGGCAGTTCGTGCAGGGCGGTGGCGGGCAGTCCGGCCTCGTCGAGGGCGCGCAGCGCGCCCTGGCGCCGGTCCTTGACCTGGTTCAGGGCGGGCGGGCCGCTCACGTAGGCGATCCGCCGGTGGCCGGCGCCGACGAGGTGGCGGACGGCGAGCGCGCCGCCGTTGACGTCGTCGACGGAGACGGAGCACTCGGTGGCGCCCTCGGCGACCCGGTCGACGAGTACGAAGGGGATGTCGTGCCGCCGGAACTGCTCGACGGTGCGGCCGGTCGCCTCGGCCGGGGTGAGCAGCACGCCGCGCACCCGCTGCTCGGCGAAGAGGGAGAGGTACTCGGCCTCCTCCGTGGGGCTCTGTGCGCTGTTGCACACCATGACGCCGAGTCCCGCCCGGCGCGCGGCCCGCTCGGCGCCGCGCGCCACGTCGACGAAGAACGGGTTGCCCATGTCCAGGACGAGCAGTCCCATGATCCGGCTGCGTCCGGCGCGCAGTTGGCGGGCCGACTCGCTGCGGACGTAGCCGAGCCGGTCGATGGCCGACAGGACGCGGGCGCGGGTCTCCTCGGCGACGGTCTCCGGCCGGTTGATCACATTCGAGACGGTGCCCACGGACACCCCGGCGACACGGGCGACGTCCTTGATCCCCACGGACTGTGCCATCGGGTGTGATCCTCCAGGTGAACGGGTGCGGCAGAGGGAGTCTACGTGGGGCGCGCCCGCCCGCGTTCGGCCCGCCGGACGGATGTCAGCACTCCGGTTCCGGCCGCTTGAATCGTTTCGTCGAGATCATGCCCCCGCTGTCTTTGCTGCACACCTCTTGTCAGGGGCCACAGGGACCCGTAGGTTCCTCCACCCCGCATTGAATCGTTTGAAAACGTTCAATCGGCGCTCCCCCCACCATCCCCGAGCACCTTCACCGTCGAAGGGAAACCTCACAGATGAGCAGCGACATCCGACGCAGGACCGTGCTGGCCGCGACCGCGGGCGCCGTGCCCGTCGTGGCCGCGGCGGGCACCTTCGCGACCGCGTCCCCCGCACAGGCGGCGCCCGCCGCCCCGGCCGACGACGGCGCCGTGACCGGGCTGACCGTCGAGCACCGCGTCGACCCGCTCGGCACGGACGCCGCCCGGCCGCGCTTCGGCTGGCGGCTCGGCTCGCACCGGCGCGGTCTCGCGCAGGGCGCGTACCGCATCCAGGTGTCGTCCTCCGCGGCCGGGCTGGCCGCCGGGCGCGGTGACGTCTGGGACAGCGGCCGCGTGACGTCCGCCGACTCGGTCGCCGTCGCCTACGACGGCCCTCAACTGAAGCCGTCCACCCGGTACTTCTGGGCGGTGACCGCCTGGGACGGCAAGGGCCGCCCGGTCGGCACCTCGGCCGCCTCCTGGTTCGAGACGGGCCTGCTGAGCACCGACGGCGTCACCCAGTGGGACGGCGCGCAGTGGATCGGCATGAAGGGCAAGGCCCCGAACTCGGCGGGCGCGCCCCTGCTGCGCGCCGAGGCCCCGCTCACCGCGCGCAAGAAGGTCCGCGACGCCCGGCTCTACGTGTCGGCGCTGGGTGTCTACGAGGCGTACGTCAACGGCGAGCGCGTCACCGTGCCGCAGGACGGCGGCCGCGCCACCGAGCTCCTCACACCCGGCTGGACCAACTACGACATGACCGTGAACTACATGACGTACGACGTGACGGGTCTGGTCGCGGGCGGCGGCGGGAGAGTGACGCTGGGCGCGGTGCTCGGCAACGGCTGGTACAACGCCCGGATATCCGAGGGCAGTACGTACTACTCCAAGGACGGCAACGCGCTCGCTCTCAAGGCCAAGCTGCTCATCCGCTACACCGACGGATCCACGCAGTCGCTCGTCACCGAGGAGGGCGGCGCCTGGAAGGCGACCGACAACGGCCCCTACCGCGCCGACGACATCTACGACGGCCAGACCTACGACGCCCGCCGGGAACTCGACGGCTGGGCGGACGGTGGCTTCGACACCGGGGCCTGGTCGGGCGTCGAACAGGTCGGCTACGGGGCGAAGTTCCCCGACGCGAAACTCGTCGCCTACCCCGGCGAGACCGCCCGTCTGATGGACGCGTGGGACCGCACGCCACGATCCGTCACCGTCTACGACAAGGTGACCGGCGAGTCGTCCAGCGCCAACGGCAAGGGCGAGATCGTCCCCGACCCGGACCGCTCGACGGCCAAGGAACCAGGACCGGTCACGCTGCGCACGGGCGACACGGCCGTGTTCGACCTCGGACAGAACCTCGTGGGTGTTCCCCGCTACTCCGTGAAGGGCCCGGCGGGCGCCCAACTCGTCGTCAAGACGGGCGAGATGCTCAACGACGACAGCGCGGGCGCGGACGGTCCGGCCGGCTCGCTCTACCGCGCCAACCTGCGCTCCGCGAAGTCCACCAGCACCTACGTCCTCAATGGCGCGGACGGCGGGGAGACCCACGAGGACTCGCTCGCCTTCTACGGCTTCCGGTACGTGTCCGTGGAGGTGACGACGGCCGACACCGAGGTCACGTTCTCCGGACTCGTCGGCAGGGTCGGCACCTCGTCACTGCACGACACGGGCAGCCTCAGCACGGACGACGACGACATCAACCAGCTGATCAGCAACGTGCGTTGGGGCCAGCGCGGCAACTATTTGTGGGTGCCGACCGACTGCCCGCAGCGCGACGAGCGGCTCGGCTGGACCGGTGACACCCAGGTCTTCTCGCACACCGGCCTGTACAACACCCGCGACGCGGTGCCGTTCCTCAGCCACTTCGAGTCGATCCTCATCGAGTCGCAGAAGATCTACGGTGTGGACGGCGCCCAGTTCACGGCGGTGGCCCCCGGCAACCGGTACAACGCGGCCTCGCCGTGCAGCGGTTGGGCGGACTGCGGGGTCGTGGTGCCGTGGACGGTGTGGCAGATGAGCGGCGACGCCACGATCATCGACCGCAGCTGGGACGCGATGGCCCACTACATCGACTGGATCAAGCAGAAGGGCGGCGACACCTACGCGGGCCAGGGCGCGATCTTCGCCGACTGGCTGGCGTTCCAGAACACCGGTACGCAGCTGATGAGCGACGTCTACTACGCCTACAGCGTGCGCCTGATGGCGCAGATGGGCCGGGCCACCGGCCGCGACAGCGAGGCCAAGGCGTACGACGACCTGCTCGGCAAGATCCGCAAGGCGTTCCTCGCGAAGTACGTCCAGGTCGACGGCGACACCATCACCGTGAAGTCGAGCATCGGCGGCAAGCCGCCCATGGGCGGTGACCCGGAGGACGACAGCCAGTCCGCGCTGCTGTGGGTCCTGAAGCTCGGCTTCTACGACACCGAGGCCCAACGCCGCTCCCTGGTCGCCCTGTTGGCGGACAACATCGGCAACGACGCCGCGTACAAGAAGGCCCACCCGGACAGCGCCCGCGTGGACTACGCGGAGAACACCCTCTCCGTCGGCTTCCTCGGCTCGAACGTCATCGCGCCCGTCCTCACCGACGAGGGCCGCGCCGACCTCGCGTACGAGCTTCTGCACCAGGACGCGATGCCGTCGTGGCTGTACTCCGTGAAGAACGGCGCCACGACGATCTGGGAGCGCTGGAACTCGTACTCCGAGGAGGACGGTTTCGGGCCGGTCGAGATGAACTCCTTCAACCACTACTCGTACGGCGCGATCATGGAGTGGATGTACACGTCCATGGCGGGCATCGCCGGGGATCCCGACCATCCCGGCTTCCGCCGGTTCCGGCTCCAGCCGCACCTGGACCCGACCGGCACGATCACGCGGGCGGAGGGCCGGTTCCTCTCGCCGTACGGCGAGATCACCAGTGCGTGGTCGCTGGCCAAGGACGGGACGCTGACCTATGACGCGGTCGTCCCCGGCAACACCACGGCGACGCTGAAGCTGCCCGCGGTGTCGGCCGACGCCGTGCGAGAGGGGCGGACGCCGCTGGCGAAGGTGGCCGGGGTGCGGGCGGGCGGCTTCGCGGACGGCATCGCGACGTTCGCGCTGCCCGCCGGAAGGTACCGGCTGACGAGCACGGTGCGCTGAGCATGGAGGGGGTGCGGGACGATCGTCCCGCACCCCCTCTACATGCACGCGGTCGGCTGACGACCAGCCACACTCAATCCGCACCCGGACGACGAGCGCTCGACCGCCGCACCACCAACTCCGGCCGCAGCAGCACATGTTGATGCCGATGCACGGCGGCCCGCTCCCCCGTCTCCTGGAGCAGGAGTTCGGCGGCGATCGTGCCCAGGGTGAGCGCGGGGCGGCGGACCGAGGTGAGCGGGACGGTGGCCGCCGCCGCGAACTCGATGTCGTCGTAGCCGACGATGGACACGTCCTCGGGAACCCGCACCCCGGCCGCGTACAGCGCCTGGAGCACGCCCAGCGCGAGGAGGTCGTTCGCGCAGAACACGGCGGTCGGGCGCGGGGAGAGGCCGAGGAGGCGGGCGCCCGCGTCACGGCCGGCCGCCACGTCGAGCCGCTCGGTGGGCAGTTCGCGCAGCAGGGTGTCCGGCAGCCCCGCCTCGGCGAGCGCCTTGTGGGCGCCCGCCCTGCGATCCTGCACCTGGCGCAGGTGCGGCGGCCCGCTGACGAACGCGAGGGAGCGGTGGCCCCCCGCGACGAGGTGGCGCAGCGCGAGGGCTCCGCCCGACACGTCGTCGACGGCGACGGAGCAGCCCTCCTCGTCGCCGGCGACCCGGTCCACGACCACGTACGGAATGCCGTGCCGCCGGAAGTCGCGCAGGGTGCTGCCGCTGGGGTCGGCCGGGGTGATCAGCGCGCCCCGCACCCGCTGCTCGGCGAAGAGGGAGAGGTACTCGCGCTCCTCGGCCGGGTCCTGGCCGCTGTTGCAGACCATGACGCCGAGCCCGGCGTCGCGCGCGGCGCGCTCGGCGCCCCGCGCGACGTCGACGAAGAACGGGTTGCCCATGTCGAGCACGAGCAGGCCCATCATGCGGCTGCGGCCCGCGCGCAGCTGGCGGGCGTACTCGCTGCGGACGTAGCCGAGGCGGGCGATGACCTGCTGGACATGCCGGCGGGTGTCCTCGGAGACCCGGTGCGGCTGGTTGAGGACGTTGGAGACGGTGCCCACGGAGACTCCCGCGACGCGCGCCACGTCCTTGATGCCGGCCGTGGACCGGCCACCCGGCCGCTCAGGCAAGGTGGAAGACCTCGGTGAGCGGCCGCATCGCGGCGTCCGGCGCCTCCCCGTCCAGCTCCTCGAAGAAGGAGCCCATTTCGGCCTGCCAGCGGGCGTTGACCTCGGTGGCGTCCATGGCGGCACGCGCCGCGTCGAAGTCCTCCGTCTCCAGGTAGCCGACGAGCAGTCCGTCCTCGCGCAGGAAGAGCGAGTAGTTGTGCCAGCCGGTCGCCGTCAGCGCCTCCCGCATCTCCCGCCACACGTCCTCGTGGCGCAGGCGGTACTCGTCGACGCGGTCGGCCCTGACCTTGAGCAGGAAGCAGACGCGCTGCATCGGCACTCCTCAGAACTTGAACTGGTCGATGTTCTTCTCGTCGAAGACGGTCGGCTTGCCGAGGCTGACGACGCCGTCCTTGCCGATGGTGAACTCGCCCATGTCACCGGCCTTGTACGTCTCGCCCTCCTTGCCGCTGATCTGGCCGGACTGCAACGCGACGGCGGTGTGCGCGGCGAGGGCGCCCAGCTTGGCCGGGTCCCACAGCTCGAAGGCGTCGACGGTGCCGTTCTTCACGTAGGCCCGCATGTCGTTGGGCGTGCCGAGGCCGGTCAGCTTGACCTTGCCCTTGTACTTGGAGCCGGCCAGGTACTGGGCGGCGGCCTTGATGCCGACGGTGGTCGGGGAGATGATCCCCTTCAGCTTCGGGTGCTCCTGGAGCAGGCCCTGCGTCTGCTGGAACGACTTCTGGGCGTCGTCGTCGCCGTAGGCGGTCTTGACGAGCTTGATGTCCTTGTACTCGGGCTTCTTCAGCTCGTCCTTCATGTAGTCGATCCACGTGTTCTGGTTGGTGGCCGTCTGGGCCGCCGAGAGGATCGCGATCTCGCCCTTGTTGCCGATCTGCTTCGCGATCTGCTGGACCTGGGTGCGGCCCAGGTCCTCGGCGGAGGCCTGCGAGACGAACACGTTGCGGCAGTCGGCCTTGGTGTCGGAGTCGTAGGTGACGACGCTGACGCCGTTCTTCATGGCCTGCTTCAGGGCGGTGCACAGGGCGCCCGGGTCCTGCGCGGAGACGGCGATGCCGTCGACCTGCTGCTGGGTGAGGGTGTTGACGTAGGAGACCTGACCGGAGGTGTCGGTGCCGCTGCTGGTGCCGACCTCCTTGTACGTCGAGCCGAGCTCCTGGAGCGCCTTCTTGCCGCCGTTGTCGGAGGTGGTGAAGTACGGGTTGTTGACCTGCTTGGGCAGGAAGGCGACCGTGAGGCCCTTCTTGGTGGCCGCGTTCGGGTCGGCCTTGCCCGCGGCGGACTTCGCCGCCGACTTGTCGGCGGCGTTCGCGTCGTCCTTCGTGGTGCCGCCGCACGCGGTGGCGCCGACGACGAGGGCGGTGGTGACGGCGAGCGCCGCGGTGAGGCGGCGGGTTCGGGCGGTGACGGACATGAGGGTTCCTTAGCGGTGGTGAGGACGGGACGGTGTGTGAAGTAGGAGGGCCGCGCGTCAGCCGGCGGCGGGCGCCGGTGGTGGCGCGGCGGCGGTCTTCCTGCGGGCCCTGGACTGGGCGACCTGGCGGCCGACGCGCGGGGCGAGCACGGAGATGACGAGGAGGACGCCGGTGACGACGATCTGGGACTGCGAGGAGACGTTGAGCAGGCTCATCACGTTCTGCAGCGAGCCGAGCAGGAACACACCGGCGATCGCGCCGCCGAGGGTGCCCTTGCCGCCGTCGAAGTCGATGCCGCCGAGGAGGACCGCGGCGATGACGGACAGTTCGAGACCGGTGGCGTTGTCGTAGCGGGCGCTGGCGTAGTGCAGGGCCCAGAAGACGCCGGTGAGGGCGGACAGCAGGCCGGTCGTCACGAACATGGACAGCTTGAGCCGCTTGACGCGGACGCCGGCGAACCGCGCGGCCTCCTCGTTGGCGCCGACCGCGAAGAGCGAGCGGCCCAGGCGGGTGGCGTGCAGCACGACCACGGCGATGGCGAGCAGGATCACGAACGGCAGGGCCGCGTACGGGATGAACGTGTCGCCGAACCGGCCCGCGCCGAAGTCCAGGTACTGCGCGGGGAAGTCGGTGACGGAGTCCGAGCCGAGGACGATCTGCGCGATGCCCCGGTAGGCGGCCATGGTGCCGATGGTGACGGCGAGGGACGGCAGCCCGAGGCGGGTCACGAGCAGGCCGTTGACCAGGCCGCAGACGACACCGAGCAGCAGACAGAGCGGGATGATCGTCTCGATGGCCATGCCGTTGTTCCACAGGGCGCCCATGACGGCGCCGGAGAGACCGGCCGTGGAGCCGACCGACAGGTCGACCTCGCCCGAGATGACGAGCATCGTCATGGGCAGCGCGATCAGGGCGATCGGCAGGGTGTTGCCGATCAGGAACGACACGTTGAGCGCGTTGCCGAAGTTGTCGACGAACGAGAACGAGCAGAGCAGCAGCACGATCAGCAGGGCGCCGACGGCGGTGTCCCAGCGCACGGCGCTCTTCAGGGAATCGGCCTTGGGGGAGTCAGGCATGGCGGGCGCTCCTCATCTGCGCGGCCTGCTTGCGGAGCACGGCGGCGACGCGCAGGGCCAGGATCCGGTCGACGGCGATGGCGAGCAGCAGCAGGACGCCGTTGATGGCGGTGACCCAGACGGAGCTGACGCCGATGGCGGGCAGCACGCTGTTGATCGAGGTCAGCAGCAGGGCGCCGAGGGCCGCGCCATAGACGGTGCCGGAGCCGCCGGTGAAGGCGACGCCGCCGACCACGACGGCGCTGACGACGGTCAGTTCGTAGCCATTGCCGGTGCCGGAGTCGACGTTGCCGAAGCGGGCCAGGTAGAGCGCGCCGGCGAGTCCGGCGAGCGCGCCGCACAGGACGTAGGCGGTCATGATGCGCTTGCGGACCGGGATGCCGGCGAGGGTCGCGGCCTCGGGGCTGGAGCCGAGCGCGTACATCTCCCGGCCGCTGCGGAAGCTGCGCAGGTAGTACCCGACGCAGAGCAGCACGGCGAGGGCGAGCAGCGCCAGGTAGGGCACGACCCACAGGCCGTCGTGGCCGAAGTCGACGAAGCCGTCGGGCAGGTCGGCGGCGACGATCTGTTCGGAGCCGACCCAGATGGAGTCGATGCCCCGGACGACGTAGAGCGTGCCGAGGGTGACGACGAGGGCGGGCACCTTGCCGAGGCTGACGAGCGCGCCGTTCAGGACGCCGAACAGGGCGCCGATGACGACGGCGTAGACCACGGCGATCAGGGAGCTGCCGCCGCCCTGGAGGTAGTCGCCGGCGGCGAAGGCGGAGATGCCGAGGACCGAGCCGACGGACAGGTCGACGTTGCGGGTGAGGACGACGACGGCCTGGCCGGTGGCGACGAGGACGAGGATGGTGGCGTTCAGGAGCAGGTCCTTGACGCCCTGTTCGGACAGGAACTCGGTGTTGGAGACCTCGGTGGCGAGCAGCATCACCACGAGCACTCCGGCCACGGCCAGCTCGCGGGCCTTGAACACCTTGTCGATGAACCGCCGCCCGGCGGTGGTCTCGGGCACGGCGTCCTCGCGTACGGGTGGGGCGGTCACGGTCATGATCCAGCCACCTCGATGTGGCTCGGGGGCGTTACGGCGAACATCACGCGGCCCTCCCTGTCGCGGCGGCCATGACGGACTCCTCGGTGGCCTCGGCCCGCGAGAGTTCGGCGGCGAGCCGCCCATCGTGCATGACGAGCACGCGGTCGGCCATGCCGAGCACCTCCGGCAGATCCGAGGAGATCATCAGCACGGCGACCCCTTCGGCGGCGAGCGAGGAAAGGAGACGGTGCACCTCGGCCTTGGTGCCGACGTCGATGCCGCGGGTCGGCTCGTCCACGATGAGCACCTGCGGTCCGGTGGCCAGCCACTTGGCGAGCACGACCTTCTGCTGGTTGCCGCCGGACAGGGTGCCGACGACATCGGCGAGACGCGCGTACTTCACCTGGAGCTTCACCGCCCAGTCGAGCGAGCGGCTGCGCTCGGCCCTGCGGTTCATCAGGCCGGCCCGGCTGGTGTCGGCGAAGCCGGTCAGCCCGATGTTCCGTTCGATGGACAGGTCCATCACCAGGCCCTGGGCGCGCCGGTCCTCGGGGACGAGGGCGAGGCCCGCGTGCATGGCGAGGCTCGGGGCGCCGGGCTTGAGGCGCTTGCCGAGGACTTCGACCTCGCCGCCGTCGAAGCGGTCGACGCCGAAGACGGCGCGGGCGACCTCGCTGCGTCCGGCGCCGACGAGTCCGGCGAGGCCGACGATCTCGCCGCGGCGGACCTCGAAGGAGACGTCGGTGAAGACGCCCTCGCGGGTCAGCCGGCGCACGCTCAGCGCCACGTCGCCGAGTTCGGTGTCCTGCTTGGGGTAGAGCTCGTCGAGATCGCGGCCGACCATGCGGCGCACGAGGTCGTCCTCGGTGAGCCCGTCGAGCGGCTCGCTGCTCACCCAGGCGCCGTCGCGCAGGGTGGTGACCCGCTGGCACAGCTCGAAGATCTCCTCCAGGCGGTGCGAGATGAACAGCACGGCGGCGCCCTGCTCGCGCAGGGTTCGTACGACGCCGAAGAGGCGGGCGACCTCGCTGCCGGTGAGGGCGGCGGTCGGCTCGTCCATGATCAGGACCCGGGCGTCGAAGGAGAGCGCCTTGGCGATCTCGACGAGCTGCTGGTCGGCGATGGACAGGCCGCGGGCCGGCTGGTCCGGGTCGAGTTCGACGCCGAGCCGCTTGAAGAGCGCGGCCGTCGCGTCGTTGACCGCGCGGTGGTCGACGCGGCCGAGGGAGCGGCGCGGCTGACGGCCCATGAAGATGTTCTCGGCGATCGACAGGTCGGGGAAGAGCGTCGGCTCCTGGTAGATGACGGCGACGCCGGCGTCCCGGGCGTCGGCGGGGCCGTGGAACTCCACCGGCGCGCCGTCGAGCAGCACCCTCCCGGTGTCCGGCCGGTGCACCCCGGCCAGGGTCTTGATCAGCGTCGACTTGCCCGCGCCGTTCTCCCCTGCCAGGGCGTGCGCCTCGCCGGGGTACAGGCGCAGGCTGACGCCGCGCAGAGCCCGCACGGCGCCGAAGGACTTGCTCACCTCCTCCAGCGCGAGGACCGGAGTCGTCTCCGGTTCGGGATGCGTCATGACATGTCTCCGTGGGTCTGCGAGAGGGGCGGGCCGGTGCCGTGCCGTCCGCACGAGCGGTGGCCGAGGGCGTCGGACGGACGTCACGGCCCTCCGGCGTGAAATGTTTCAGTGAAGTTGCCCGGAAGCTAGCCCTGCCTCGTCGAGGAGGTCAAGGGGTCCGAGCCGGAGGGATCGCACGACGTGCGACACGATTGCGTAACGCAGTTGACCTCATGCGCGACCTCTTGACGGGCGCCACCCCCGGGGTTAACTTCCCCTCCGAAGTGAATCGATTCACGCATCATCGCTCACGCTTTCCCGCTCCTCGCCCATGCCCGCTCCGTCCGGGGGCATGCGGCTACCCGCGCACTCAGAGGTGGACATGCCTGACATCGCTGCCGTGAAGGCCGCACTCGCCAACCAGCGGATCGAGACACCGTCCTGGGGCTATGGCAACTCCGGCACACGGTTCAAGGTGTTCGCCCAGGCCGGCGTGCCGCGCACGCCCCGGGAGAAGCTGGACGACGCGGCGAAGGTGCACGAGTTCACCGGCATCGCCCCGAAGGTCGCGCTGCACATCCCGTGGGACACGGTCGACGACTACGCGGCGCTCGGGGCGTACGCGAACGAGCGCGGCCTGGAACTGGGGGCGGTCAACTCCAACACGTTCCAGGACGACGACTACAAGCTGGGCAGTGTCTGCCACCCCGATCCGAAGGTGCGCCGCAAGGCGGTCGAGCACCTGCTGGCCTGCGTCGACATCATGGACGCGACGGGGTCGCAGGACCTGAAGCTGTGGTTCGCCGACGGCACCAACTACCCCGGCCAGGACGACATCGTGGCCCGCCAGGACCGCCTCGCCGAATCACTCGCGGCGGTCTACGAGCGGCTCGGCGACGACCAGCGGCTGCTCCTGGAGTACAAGTTCTTCGAGCCGGCCTTCTACACGACGGACGTGCCGGACTGGGGCACCTCCTACCTGCAGTGCGTGAAGCTCGGCGACAAGGCGCAGGTGGTCGTGGACACCGGCCACCACGCGCCCGGCACCAACATCGAGTTCATCGTCGCGCTGCTGCTGCGCGAGAAGAAGCTCGGCGGCTTCGACTTCAACTCCCGCTTCTACGCGGACGACGACCTGATGGTGGGCTCGGCCGACCCGTTCCAGCTCTTCCGGATTCTGTACGAGGTCGCCCGCAACGGCGGCTTCGACCCGGCGACGAACGTGGCGTTCATGCTCGACCAGTGCCACAACATCGAGGCGAAGATTCCCGCGGTCATCCGCTCGGTGATGAACGTGCAGGAGGCGACGGCGAAGGCCCTGCTCGTCGACCGCGAGGCACTGGGCGCGGCGCAGGCCGCCGGCGACGTGCTGGCCGCGAACGCCGTGCTGATGGACGCCTACAACACCGATGTGCGGCCGCTGCTCGCCGAGTGGCGCGAGGAGCGGGGCCTGCACCCGGACCCGGTCGCCGGGTACGCGGCCTGCGGCTGGCAGGAGCGGATCGTGGCCGAGCGGGTGGGCGGCGAGCAGGCGGGTTGGGGAGCCTGAGCTCCGACCGGCCCCGCCCCGTCACCGATGGCACCCGACTCCCCTCTTCTCTAGGACCTTTCATGGCTGTGCATCCTGAAGTCGCCGCCCTGCTGGAGCGCTCGAACCGGCTCGGCGCCGACCCGCGCAACACCAACTACGCCGGCGGCAACACCTCCGCGAAGGCGCTCGCCCCCGATCCGGTGACCGGCGGCGACGTCGAGCTGATGTGGGTGAAGGGCTCGGGCGGCGACCTGGGCACGCTCACCGAGTCCGGGCTCGCCGCGCTCCGCATCGACCGGCTGCGCGCGCTGACCGAGGTGTACCCGGGCGTGGAGCGCGAGGACGAGATGGTCGCCGCGTTCGACTACTGCCTGCACGGCAAGGGCGGCGCGGCGCCCTCCATCGACACGGCCATGCACGGTCTGGTGGAGGCCGCCCACGTGGACCATCTGCACCCCGACTCCGGGATCGCGCTGGCCTGCGCGGCCGACGGCGAGAAGCTGACCGCGCAGGTCTTCGGTGACAAGGTGGTGTGGGTGCCGTGGCGGCGCCCCGGCTTCCAGCTCGGCCTGGACATCGCCGCCATCAAGACCGCGAACCCGCAGGCCGTCGGCTGCGTCCTCGGCGGCCACGGCATCACCGCATGGGGCGAGACCGCCGCGGAGTGCGAGGCGAACTCGCTGTTCATCATCCGTACCGCCGAGACGTTCCTCGCCGAGCACGGCAAGGCCGAGCCGTTCGGCCCGGTCGTCGACGGGTACGCGCCGCTCGACCCGGCCGGTCGGCGCGAGCGGGCCGCCGCGCTCGCCCCGCTGATCCGCGGGCTCGCTTCCACGGACCGCCCCCAGGTCGGCCACTTCGACGACTCCGACGCCGTCCTCGACTTCCTCGCCCGCGCCGAGCACCCGCGGCTGGCCGCGCTCGGCACCTCCTGCCCCGACCACTTCCTGCGCACGAAGGTCCGCCCGCTGGTCCTCGATCTGCCGCCCACGGCCGAACCCGACGCCGTGGCCGAGCGGTTGAAGGAGCTGCACGCCGAGTACCGCGAGGAGTACGCGGCGTACTACGAGCGGCACGCCTCGCCGGACTCCCCCGCGATGCGCGGCGCGGACCCGGCGATCGTGCTGGTGCCCGGTGTCGGCATGTTCTCCTTCGGCAAGGACAAGCAGACGGCGCGCGTGGCGGGCGAGTTCTACCTCAACGCCGTCAACGTGATGCGCGGGGCCGAGGCGGTCTCGGCGTACGCGCCGATCGAGGAGTCGGAGAAGTTCCGCATCGAGTACTGGTCCCTGGAGGAGGCCAAGCTCCAGCGGATGCCGAAGCCCAAGCCGCTCGCGACGCGCGTGGCGCTGGTGACGGGCGCGGGCAGCGGCATCGGCCGCGCCATCGCCCATCGGCTGTCGGCCGAGGGCGCCTGTGTCGTGGTGGCCGATCTGAACGCCGAGGGTGCGGCCGCGGTCGCCGGGGAACTGGGCGGCACGGACAGGGCGATCGCGGTGACGGTGGACGTCACGTCGGAGGAGCAGATCGCCGAGGCGTTCAAGGCGGCGGCCCTCGCCTTCGGCGGTGTCGACCTGGTCGTCAACAACGCCGGCATCTCCATCTCCAAGCCGCTCCTGGAGACCACGGTAAAGGACTGGGACCTCCAGCACGACATCATGGCCCGCGGCTCCTTCCTCGTCTCGCGCGAGGCGGCACGTGTGATGAAGGCGCAGGGCATGGGCGGCGACATCGTCTACATCGCCTCCAAGAACGCGGTCTTCGCGGGCCCGAACAACATCGCCTACTCCGCCACCAAGGCCGACCAGGCACACCAAGTGCGTCTGCTCGCAGCCGAGTTGGGAGCAGACGGCATCCGGGTCAACGGCGTCAACCCCGACGGGGTGGTGCGCGGCTCGGGCATCTTCGCGGGCGGCTGGGGCGCGCAGCGCGCGGCGACGTACGGGATCGAGGAGGAGAAGCTCGGCGAGTTCTACGCCCAGCGCACCCTGCTCAAGCGCGAGGTCCTGCCCGAACACGTCGCGAACGCCGTGTTCGCCCTCACCGGCGGAGACCTCACGCACACCACGGGCCTGCACGTACCGGTGGACGCGGGGGTCGCGGCGGCCTTCCTGCGCTGACCTCCTGCGGTTCGGGGGCGGGACGGAACCGGGGAGGCCGGGGTGCCATCGCCCCGCACCGGCCTCCCCACCCACCCCGGCACCACGCCCCAGTACCTCCCGGAGCCCACACATGCCCCAACTCCCCTACGCCGCAGTCGACCTGGGCGCGTCGAGCGGCCGCGTCATGACCGCCCGGGTCACCCCCGACACCCTCACCCTGACGGAGTCCCACCGTTTCCCGAACCGCCCGGTCCGCACCGGGAACGCCCTCCAGTGGGACATCCTCGCCCTGTACGCGGGTGTCCTCGACGGGCTGCGCGCGGCGGGCCCGGTGCGCTCCCTCGGCATCGACAGCTGGGCCGTCGACCACGGCCTGCTCGACGCCGACGGGCGGCTTCTCGGCAATCCGTTCCACTACCGCGACACCCGCACGGAGCACATCGCGGAGCGAGTCTGGGCGGCGATCCCGCCGTCCGAGCTGTACGCGGCCACGGGCATCCAGTACGCCCCGTTCAACACCCTGTACCAGCTCGCGGCGGCCCGCGACACCTTCCAACTCCGAGCCGCCGAACAGCTGTTGCTGATCCCGGACCTCCTCACGTACTGGCTCACCGGTCAGGCGGGCACGGAGCTGACCAACGCCTCCACCACCCAGCTCATCGACCCGGGCACCGGGGACTGGGCGCACGGAGTGGCGGCCCGCGCGGGCATCGACCTCGGCCTCTTCCCGCCCCTGCGCCGTCCGGGGGATCCGGCCGGCGAACTCCTGCCGCACGTTCTGGCGGAGACCGGCCTGACCGGTCCCGTCCCGGTGACGGCGGTCGCCTCGCACGACACGGCGTCGGCGGTGGCGGCGGTGCCGGCCACCACCCCGCACTTCGCCTACATCTGCACGGGGACCTGGTCCCTCGCGGGCCTCGAACTGACCGTGCCCGTTCGCTCCGAGGAGAGCCGCGCGGCGAACTTCACCAATGAGCTGGGCATCGACGGCACGGTCCGCTATCTGCGCAACATCATGGGCCTGTGGCTGCTCCAGGAGTGCCAACGCGACTGGCAGGAACCGGATGTCACGGCTCTTCTGGATGCGGCCGCCCGGGCCGAGCCGCTGCGCTCGGTCGTGGACGCGGGGCACAGCGACTTTCTTGCGCCCGGTGGGATGCCCGGCCGGATCGCCGCCGCCTGTCGTGCGAGCGGCCAGCCCGAGCCGCGCACCCGCGCCGAGACCACCCGCTGCATCCTGGACTCGCTGGCCCTCGCCCACCGGCGGGCCGTCATGGACGCGGCGCGGCTCGCGGACCGCGAGGTCGACGTGGTGCACATCGTCGGCGGCGGCGCCCGCAACGCGCTGCTGTGCCAGCTCACCGCCGACGCCTGCGGCCTGCCGGTCGTGGCGGGCCCCGCAGAGGCGGCCGCGCTGGGCAACGTCCTCGTGCAGGCGCGCGCTGACGGTGTCGTGGGCGATCTGCCGGCGATGCGGCAACTCCTCGCCGCCACGCAGCCGTTGACCCGCTACGAGCCGCGCGGCGACCGGGCGGCGTGGACGGCCGCACACGTCCGGGTCACCACCTCGTGACCCGCAACCGGCGAGCACGTACGCTGCACGCATCCGCTGTACCCATCCGATGACCGAGCCGCACCGACGACCGAAGGGGCCACGATGCGTGTCGCGCTCTTCCTGACCTGCGTCAACGACACGCTGTACCCGGACACGGGCCGTGCCGTGGTGAAACTGCTGACCAGACTGGGCGTGGAGGTGGACTTCCCGGCCGCCCAGACCTGCTGCGGACAGCCGCACTACAACACCGGGTACCGCCGCGAGGCCGAGCCGCTGGCCCGGCACTACTCCGATGTCTTCGGGCCGGGGATCGCCTCCGGTGATTACGACGCAATCATCACGCCATCCGGTTCGTGCGCGGCGATGGTGCGCGAGCTGTACCCGCGCATGGGAGAACGGGCCCGTGCGGAGGGCCGCGGCGAGCGGCTCGCGGCGGTGCTGGCGCCGGTGATCCCCAAGACGTACGAGCTGACCGAGTTCCTGGTGGACGTGCTGGGTGTCACCGATGTCGGCGCCTTCTACCCGCACAAGGTGACGTACCACCCGACCTGCCACGGCCTGCGCTCGCTCGGCCTCGGCGACCGGCCCACCCAACTCCTCAAGGCAGTCAGGGGACTTGAGCTGGCGGAGCTGCCGGGGGCGGAGGAGTGCTGCGGCTTCGGCGGCACCTTCGCCGTGAAGAACTCCGACGTGTCGGCGGCGATGGGCACCGACAAGGTCCGCAACGCGGAGTCCACCGGCGCCGACACGCTCTGCGCGGCCGACAACTCGTGCCTCATGCACATCGGCGGCACGATGTCGCGTCTGAAGGTCGGCATGCGGCCGGTGCACATCGCGGAGATCCTGGCGAGCACCGAGGAGGACCCCCTGTCATGAGCGGCACATATCTCGGCATGCCCGCCTTTCCGAAGGCCGCGCACGACGCCGTCCGGAACACCACCCTGCGCGCCAATCTGCGGCACGCCACCCACACCATCCGCGACAAGCGGGCCCGGGCGGTCGCCGAACTCGACGACTGGGCGCTGCTGCGCGAGGCCGGCAAGCAGATCAAGGACCACACGCTGCGCCATCTGGAGCACTATCTGGTCCAGTTGGAGGAGTCGGTCACGGCGGCGGGCGGCACCGTCCACTGGGCCGCCGACGCCGACGAGGCCAACCGCATCGTCACGCGTCTCGTGCGCGAGACCGGAGAGTCGGAGGTCGTCAAGGTCAAGTCGATGGCCACCCAGGAGATCGGTCTCAACGAACACCTGGAGGCCGAGGGCATCCACGCCTACGAGACCGATCTCGCCGAACTGATCGTGCAGCTCGGCGACGACCGCCCCTCGCACATCCTGGTCCCGGCCATCCACCGCAACCGCGGCGAGATCCGGGACATCTTCGACAAGGAGATGGGCCGCTGGGGCCGCCCGGCGCCGGACGGGCTCACCGACACCCCGGCCGAACTCGCCGAGGCCGCCCGGCTGCACCTGCGGGAGAAGTTCCTGCGCGCCAAGGTCGGCATCTCGGGCGCCAACTTCATGGTCGCCGAGACGGGCACCCTGGTCGTGGTCGAGTCCGAGGGCAACGGCCGGATGTGCCTGACCCTGCCCGAGACGCTGATCTCGGTCGTCGGCATCGAGAAGACCGTGCCCACCTGGCGCGACCTGGAGGTCTTCCTCCAGACGCTGCCGCGCTCCTCGACGGCCGAGCGGATGAACCCGTACACGTCCATGTGGACGGGCACCACGGACGGCGACGGCCCGCAGACCTTCCACCTGGTCCTGATCGACAACGGCCGCACCGACACCCTGGCCGACGAGGTGGGCCGCCAGGCGCTGCGCTGCATCCGCTGTTCCGCCTGCCTCAACGTCTGCCCGGTCTACGAGCGGGCGGGCGGGCACGCCTACGGCTCGGTCTACCCCGGCCCCATCGGCGCGATCCTCAGCCCGCAGCTGCGCGGCACGGGGAGCGACATCGACGCCTCGCTGCCGTACGCGTCCTCGCTCTGCGGCGCCTGCTACGAGGTCTGCCCCGTCGCCATCGACATCCCGGAGGTCCTCGTCCATCTGCGCGAGCGGGTCGTGCAGGGCGGCGAGGTGACCCGGCGCGGTGCCAAGGTCACCCTCAAGCCCGCCAAGGGGCACGCGGCGGAGCGCGCCGCGATGCGTGCCGCCCGCTGGGCCTTCACCCATCCGGCGGCCCTCGCCACCGGCCAGCGCCTGGCTTCGCGCACCCGCCGCTTCCATCCCCGCACGCTCCCGGGCCCGGGACGGGCGTGGACGGCGACCCGGGATCTCCCCGAGATCCCCGCGGAGCCCTTCCGCGACTGGTGGCAGCGGACCGACGGCGGAAAGGACGCGGGCAAGTGAGCAGCAGCAGGGACGTGATCCTGGGCCGGGTCAGGCGGGCGCTCGGCGGACCCGTCGCGCCACCGACCGCGTACGACACCGACGTCGACCGCGGCTATCTGCGCGAGCACGGTGAGCGGACCGTCGAGCAGACGGTCGATCTGCTCGCGGAGAACCTGGCGGACTATCGGGCGATCGTGCACCGGTGCATGGGAGGGGAACTGGCGGAGACGCTGGCGGCGCTGCTCACCCGGCACGGGTCACAGCACGTCGTCGTGCCGTCCGGGCTCCCCGACCGCTGGGTGGCGGCCGTCGACGCGGTCCGGGTCCCCGACCAGGAGTCGGACACCCCTGCCGAACTCGACGCGGTCGACAGTGTCGTGACAAGCTGCGCCGTCGCGATCGCCGAGACCGGCACGATCGTCCTCGACGCCTCCCCCGACCAGGGCCGACGCCGGATCACCCTCGTCCCGGACCACCACATCGTGGTTGTCCGGGTCCCCGACCAGGTCGTGTCCGCCGTCCCGCAGGCCCTCGAACGGCTCGACCCGACGCGTCCCCTGACCTGGATCTCGGGACCGTCCGCGACCAGCGACATCGAGCTGGACCGGGTCGAGGGGGTGCACGGGCCGCGCACCCTGGAGGTGATCCTGGTGAGCGGGGACTGAGCGGCGCGGTTAGCGTGACTCCATGATCCGGTTCGATCAGGTCACCAAGCGGTACGCGGACGGCACGACGGCGGTGGACGGCCTCTCCTTCGAGGTCGCCGAGGGCGAACTGGTCACGCTCGTCGGGCCGTCCGGCTGCGGCAAGACCACGACGATGATGATGGTCAACCGGCTCATCGAGCCGACGTCGGGCCGCATCTACGTCGACGGCGAGGACATCGCGACGGTCGACCCGGTGAAGCTGCGCCGCCGCATCGGCTACGTCATCCAGCAGGTCGGCCTCTTCCCGCACCGCACGATCCTCGACAACACGGCGACCGTCCCCGCCCTGATCGGCTGGAAGAAGGCCAAGGCGCGGGCGCGCGCCGCCGAGCTGCTCGACCTGGTGGGCCTCGACCCGTCGACGTACGGCGACCGCTACCCGGAGCAGCTCTCCGGCGGTCAGCGGCAACGGGTGGGCGTCGCCCGCGCGCTCGCGGCCGATCCGCCGGTCCTCCTCATGGACGAACCGTTCGGCGCGGTCGACCCGGTCGTGCGCGAACAGTTGCAGGACGAGTTCCTGCGGATGCAGGCCGCGGTGCGCAAGACGGTCCTTCTCGTCACGCACGACATCGAGGAGGCGGTCCGGCTCGGCGACCGGATCGCGGTGTACGGGCAGGGGCGCATCGAGCAGTTCGACACCCCGGGCGCGGTCCTGGGCACCCCTGCGACGCCGTACGTGGCCGAGTTCGTCGGCGCGGACCGCGGTCTGAAGCGGCTGTCGGTGACCCGGATCGAGCCGGACGACCTGGAGCAGCCGGCGGTGGCCCGGCTCGACGAGTCCGCGGACCGGGCGGCCGCCCGGATGCGGGAGTCGGGCGCGCGCTGGGCGGTCGTCCTGGACGCCCAGGGAGATCTGCACGGCTGGGTCGGGCTCGACGAGGCGGCGCTGGCCGGGCAGGACGGCCGGGTCACCGATCTCGCGCACCGGATGAACGCCTGGGTTCCGGTGGGCGCCCCGCTCAAGCAGGCGTTCGGCGTGATGCTCCAGCACGACGCGGGCTGGGTCGCGGTGCTCGACGGCTCCCGTTTCCTCGGGGTGCTGACCCCGGCGAAGCTGCACGAGGCGCTGCGCCGGTCGGTCGACGCCGACGCGCAGGGGATCGGGCGGGACGAGGTGACGTTCGACTCGGTCGCGGACGCGTGATCCTTTCGGACTGACCACGACTGACCCCGACTGGCCAGGACTGGCCACGACTGACCCCGGCCGACCACGGCCGACCCCGGGTAACTCTCACCCTAGACCTCAGCTTGACGCTTGCTTCCGTGGCGGGCTGCCGGGCGGGCGCCGCGCCGGTTCATGGAGATCAGGTTCTCGTCGTGCACGGTGTTGGCGATCGTCCGGTCGGGCCGGTAGCCGGCCAGTTCGGGCACGGGTCCTGTGCCGGTGATCTCCCGGGCGGCGAGCCGGCCGAGGACCGGGGCCAGGGTGACGCCGCTGTGCGACACCAGGTGGTACAGGCCGGGCGCCCCGGGCGCCTCTCCCACCAGGGGCAGCCCGTCCAGGGGTACGGGTCTGATCCCGATCCGGGCGTCGGCGATCCGCGCGCCCGCGACCCCGGGGACGATGTCGCGGGCGCGCCGGTGCAGTTCCTGCGGGAGGCCGTCAGCGGCCCCTCGCAGCCGCGCGTCGACTTCCCAGGACAGCGCGAGCACCCCGCCGTCGGCGGTGGGCCGCAGGTCGAGACCCGGCACGGAGAGGATCGCGGTGAGCGGCTGCCCGGACAGCGGCCCGCTCGTCGCGATCAGGCCCGGAACCTGTCGCAGGGGCAGCCGCGCCCCGGCGAGGGCGGCGACACGGTCGGCGCCGGGGCCCGCGCAGTTGACGACGGTGTCGGCGTGCCAGGTGCGCGCGCCCGCCCGAACGCCCGTGACCCGCTCCCCGTCGCGCAACAGGCCGGCCACCGGCGCCCCGTAGTGCGTCTCGACGGTTCCGCGGCGGGCGGCGGCGAGGAGCGCGCGCACGAACCGGGGCGCGTCGAACCAGGCGCATCCGCTGTGCACGACGATCTCGTCGGCGGGACAGGCGGCCGGGTCGACGGCGGGGGCTAGATCGCGCAGCGCGGAGGCGGGCGCGAGCCGGCAGTCGTGGCCCCACTCCCGGGCCCGTCCCGTCCTCTCGCGCAGGGCCCGCTGCCCGTCCTCGTCGTCCGCCCACTGCACGAGCGGCAGCGGATGCCGCCAGCGGGGGCCGCCGATCTCCTCGGCGAGCCGCAGGTGCCCTTCGGATCCCTGCCGGTTCAGCCGGTAGTACGCGTACGGGGTCTTGAGGTGGGTGACGTCGGCGGCGAAGGTCGCGCCGGAGGTTCCGGCCGCGGGCCCCGGCGCCCCCTCCACGAGGACGACGTGGGCGCCCGCGCGGGCGAGGTGGTACGTGACGCAGGCGCCGAGCACGCCCGCGCCGACGACAACGACTCGGTTCATCGGTGTCCCCCGTTTTCCGGTGCTCGAGGAGGGGCGGGTGGCCGTTCCGCATGCCCCGATCCGGCCACCGCACACCCGCCTGATACCGGTTTACTTCAACAGTCTCTTGTCTTCCAGATAGGTGCGCGCGACGTCTTCGGGCAGTCGCCGCCAGCTGTCGACCTGCTGGTTGAGGGAGGCCAGGTCGTCCGTCGTGAGCACGGAGTTGAGGGCGCCGAGCGCCTTGGCGACCTTGTCGCTGCCCGCCCGGGACCGGTTGACGACGGGAACGATGTAGTCGGCGTTCTGGAGGTGCCTGTCGTCCTTGAGGAGGACGAGCCCGAAGTCGGTGAGCGTGGCGTCGGTGCTGGTGGTCAGCACCATCTGGTCCTGTCCGTTCTGCACGGCCTGCTTGGACTGGGTGGTGCCGACGCCCTTGGGGTCGATGCCGGTGATGTCGATGCCGTAGACGCTCTTCAGCCCCGGTTCGCAGTACGGGCGTTGCACGCACTCGTCACCGGCGGCGAGCCGCACCTTGAGTCCGGAGGCGCCCAGGTCGCTGAGCGTCTTGAGGTCGTGCTCCTTCGCGTACGCGGCGGTGACGGCGAAGGCGTTCTGGTCGACGGCCCGGCCCGGGTCGAGGACCATGAGGCCGCGGGGCGCGGCGAGGGTGCGCAGGGCTTTCATCGTGGCGTCGAGGTCGGGCGAGCCGACGGGCTTCGCGTCGGCGCCGTTGGTCTTGGCGTTGAGCCAGTCGGCGAAGGTCGCGGCGTACTCCGGGACGACGTCGATCTGCCCCGATTCGAGAGCGGGTTCGTAGAGCTCTCGGTTGGCGACGGACAGGATCTCCGTCCCGTACCCGGCGTTCTTCAGCAGCAGGGAGTACATGTTGGCCAGCAGGTCGCTCTCGGTGAACCCGGCCGACCCGATCACGAGATGGCTGCTGTCCCCCGGCGGCGCGGTCACCTCCCCCTGGCTCTCCAGGGAGGGCCCGCCGCCGCACCCGGCGAGCAGCGCCACCCCCACCACCAGCGCGACGCACCACCGCGGCCGCCTCATCCGACCCTCCCCCGCGTCCAGGCCGGAGCGAGCCGTTCGGCGACCTCGAACAGCCCCTCGACGATCAGCGCGAACCCGGCGACGAGCACCGCGCCCGCCACCACCTGCGGGGTGCTGGCGAGGTTGAACCCGGCGGTGATGATCCGCCCGAGCCCGCCGCCGCCCGCGAGGGCGGCGATGGTCGCGGTGGCGACGAGCTGCACGGCGGCGATCCGCACCCCGTTCATGATCATCGGGAGGGCGAGGGGCACCTCCACCTTCCACAGCATCTGCGGCCCGGTCATGCCCATGCCCCGGGCGGCCCGTACGACGCCGCGGTCCACGCCGCGCATGCCCACGTACGCGTTGGTGAGCAGCGGCGGTACGGCGAACAGGACCAGGGCGACGACGGTCGGGCCCTCTCCGTACCGGCCGAGCGGAGTGAGTAGGAGCAGGACGAGGACGGCAAACGTGGGCACGGCCCGCCCCACGTTGGAGATGTTGACGGCGAGCGCCCCGCCCTTCCCGAGGTGCCCGAGGACGAGCGCGACGGGCAGCGCGATGAGACAGCTCACGACCAGACACACCAGGGTGAGCAGCAGATGTTGCTGTAGCCGGTGCCAGATGCCGTCGTCGCCCGACCAGTGGGACGGGTCGGCGAGCCAGTTCCAGGCGTCGGTGAGGGTCTTCACGCGGATCCCGCCCTCGTCCAGGGGGTGAGCAGCCGTCCGATCCAGAGCAGCAGCAGATCGGCGACGACGGCGATGACGACGCACAGCACGGACGCGGTCAGCACCTGCGCCTTGAAGTACGTGTTCATCCCGGAGTAGATGAGGTTCCCGAGCCCGCCGTAGCCGACGATGGCGCCGACGGTCACCAGGGACACGGCCGACACGGTGGCGATGCGCAGACCGGCCAGGGCGGCGGGCAGCGCGAGCGGCAGTTCGACGGTGAGCAGCATCCGGACGGGGCCGTATCCCATGCCCCGGGCGGCCTGCCGGGTCTCCTCGGGGACGGCTCGGAGTCCGGCGAGGATGTTCCGGACGAGCAGCGTCAGGGAGTACAGCACGAGCCCGGCGACGACGAGGGTCGCGGACAGCCCGTAGGCGGGCAGCAGCAGCGAGAACATGGCCAGCGACGGAATCGTGTACAGCACGGTCGTCAGGGCGAGCACGGGCCCGGCGGCCCAGCCCCAGCGCCGGGCGACGACGGCCAGCGGAACGGCGATGACCAGCGCGATCGCCACGGCCACGGCGGTGATCTGCAGATGCTGGAGCACGGCGTCGACAAGGATGTGGCGGCGCGTGCTGACGTACTCCCCGCAGATCCATTCGTTGCGGGCGAGACAGTCGTCCGGCGGGGCATCGGACACCGCGGTCGCCGCCGGCACTGCGATCACGAAGGGCACTCGACCATTCCAGTGGCCCGGGCCGGACTCGGCGCGCTGGGATGGCCCGTACGGGCCATGCGGCGTCCGGTGGGGCGGTTTCCGGCCGCCCGACTGACGCGGCACGGGAGCGGGGCTAGGTTGTCGGGCATGAGCAATCTTGATCGCGAGGCGGTTCCCTCGGTGTGCGGCGGCCGCGGCTTCGTCGTCGCGGAACCGGTCCGCGAACTCCTCAGCCCACGGCACGTGAAGCTGGGCGAGTCCACCGAGGTACGCCGACTGCTGCCGAACCTGGGCCGCCGGATGGTCGGGGCCTGGGCGTTCGTCGACCACTACGGCCCGGACGACATCGCCGACGAGCCCGGCATGCAGGTCCCGCCGCATCCGCACATGGGGCTGCAGACCGTCTCGTGGCTGCACGAGGGCGAGGTGTTGCACCGCGACTCGACCGGCAGCCTCCAGACGATCCGCCCCCGCGAGCTGGGCCTGATGACGTCGGGCCGCGCGATCTCCCACTCGGAGGAGTCACCGGCCTCCCACGCCCGCTTCCTGCACGGCGCCCAGCTGTGGGTCGCCCTCCCCGACTCCCACCGCCACACGGACCCGCACTTCGAGCACCACGCGTCCCTCCCGACGGCGACGGCCCCCGGCCTCACCGCGACGGTCGTCCTGGGCTCCCTCGACGGTTCGGTCTCCCCCGGCACGACGTACACCCCGCTCGTCGGAGCGGACCTGTCCCTCTCCGACGGCGCCGACGTCCGCGTCCCCCTGGAGCCGGACTTCGAGTACGCCGTCCTGTCGATGTCGGGCGAGACCCACGTCGACGGCGTCCCCCTCCTCCCCGGCTCGATGCTCTACCTCGGCTGCGGCCGCACCGAACTCCCGGTCCGGGCCGCGTCGGACGCGGGCCTGATGCTGCTGGGCGGGGAGCCGTTCGAGGAGGAGTTGGTGATGTGGTGGAACTTCATCGGCCGCAACCAGGACGAGATCACGCAGGCGCGGGAGGACTGGATGAGCGGGTCGCGGTTCGGGGAGGTGAAGGGGTACGACGGGGGACGGTTGGATGCGCCTGGGCTGCCGGCTGTTCCGCTCAAGCCCCGGGGGCGAGTGCGCTGAACGGTCTGTCCGCACGCTGAAGGCTCCACACATCTTGGTGACCGGCCGTTCCCTGCTCCGCCTCCGCCGAATTGCCCAGCGCCGTCGGCCCGAGCGCCCGCGCCACCGGCAGGACCCCCGCAGCGTGTGAGGCGGCGGGCATCCTGACGACCCGTCGGCCCTTCGCACATGGACCAGACCTTTCGTGTCTGGTACATCTGACCTCGTTGTCATGCATCCGCCGTCCGCGCGGATGAGCGCCCGCGCGTGCGGGCGGACGGGGGACTGGGGGGACGGATGATGACGTATCGGCGTGCGCTTGTGCCGGCGATCTTCGGAGCGCTGTTGCTGGCGGGGCTGTTGTGGTGGGCGGGAGCAAGTGCCCACGCCCTCGGTCTGCCGGGCGCCGCGCGGTTCTTCGGGCCCGACGAAGTGGCTCGGCTGAGAGCGTGGACGACTCCGTGGTCGACCGACTCGGTGGCGTCGGGCCAGTTCACCGATCCCGCCGGCGCGCCCGGCCGGGGTGCGGACTACGCGGCTCTGCGGGAGACCGCCGTGCGGGTGCGGTACGTCGCGCTCGTCCTGTTCTTCGCGTGCGGTGCGGTGCCGCTGCTGCGGCGGCTTTCGGGCAACGGCGCCGGGCGCGCGGCGGTCGCCGTGGCGGCGCTGTGGGGCTGGGGCATCGTCGCGGCGGTGCTCGCCGTGACGGTGTCGGCGCCCTGGATGGTCGCGTCCGGCGGCTCCGCCTCGTTCCGGCTGCTGCCCAGGCTCGCGAGCGAGATGGCCCAGGGCCGCGAAGTGCCGGTGGGCGCGGCCCTGGTCGCCGCCGCGGCCGCGGTCGGGCTCACGGCCCTGCTGAAGCGTGGGGCGACGGCGTCGCCGAGGCCGGACGCCTCGACCGACGCCCCGGACGCGGCCATCGCCCGGCTCGCCGCCACCCTGGGCACCGCCGTGGTCGCCTTCTCCCTCGTCGTGCTCTCCAACGACCGGGTGGCGGGACACGTCCAGACCGGATTCACGGGCGCCGGGCGGCTGTCCGAGCCGAGTGATCTGCTGCGGCAGTGGATCCAGCTCGGCGCCTGGACCATGCCGACGGGCTCCGGCCTCGGACGATGGGTGCTGTACCGGCTCGGCGACGTGGTGCTGCTCGCCCTCGTCTGGTGGGGTCTGCGCCTCCTGCCCGCACTGCTCGACCATGTCACCTTTCCCGCGTACACCCTCGGCGCCGTCGCCGCCACGACTCTGGGCGTGGTGCTGAACGGACTGTGGAGCTCGCTCCTCTCCTACCAGGCCAGCACCGGCGGGCCGTTGCTCTACTACACGTCCGTGGGGGCCGGAGTGTCGGCGGCGATCGTCTTCGGCACTCTCGCCGGCTGCGCGGGCGCCCTGACGCTGCGGCTACGGACCCGCACACGCCCGTCCACCCCGCCCTCACCCCAGGCCCAGCCGGCCTGACGGCGCTCAACGCAAGCTGCCGGAACGTTATCGGCGCGTGCAGGTCAGGGGCATCGGCATTCGCCCGCTGTGGTCCCCCACGCCCCACGTCCCCGGAACCCAGACCGATAGCTTCCTGCGGTGAGCGAGCAACTGCCCAGTGGCGGCTTCGAGCTGGCACCCGGTGACATCGAAGCCCTCCACGCCCGGTGGTCTTCTTGCTGGACCCCGAGTGAGGTTGCGCAGCGGCTGGCCGGGATCGGCACACCCTGGTGCGTGGCCGCGGGCTGGGCGCTGGACCTTTTCCGCGGCAGGCGGACACGCGCGCACGGGGACATCGAGATCGCGGTTCCGGCCGCGAGCTTTCCCGAGGTCCGCCAGCGCTTCCCCGGCTACGTCTTCGACGGGGCAGGCAGTGGCAGGATCTGGGAAGACGCCGCACCGGAGGTGCTGGCCGCCGTACATCAGACGTGGCTCCGCGATCCAGCCACCGGCGACTACCTGCTCGACGTGTTCCGCGAGCCGCACGACGGCGACACCTGGATCTGCCGACGTGACAGGAGGATCCGGCTTCCCTACAGCGAGATCATCCACCACACCAAAGACGGCATCCCTTATCTGACGCCCGAACTGGTCCTGCTGTTCAAGGCCAAGTCCACCCGCCGAAAAGATCAGTCAGACTTCGACGCGACCGTCCCGCACATGTCCATGGCTCAGCGCGAGACCCTGGCAGAGCTGCTCGACCTCGTACACCCGGGGCATCACTGGATGGCAGATCTGTAGCCGGAGCGGAGCAGCGCCTTTTCGAGGTGCGCGGTGTCGACGTCTCGGATGGCGGTGGCGAGTGACCTCCGAGCGGATCCGGCACCCCCGGTAGCGTGTCCATCTGCCGCATGGGGTGCCATGGGTCCGGCCTGCCCGTGCGGAGGGCAGTCGGTGGAGAGTGATGAGGGTGCGATGAGTGGACTGACGAAGCCCGTGGTCGACGTTCCGGAGGGCGACCCGCCGGGCGAATTGACCATCCGGGATCTCGTCGTCGGGGACGGGGCCGAGGTGAGGTCGGGCATGGTGGTCAGGGTTCACTACGTCGGGGTGACCTTCGCGTCCGGGAAGGAGTTCGATGCCTCCTGGGACCGGGGGGAGCCGTTCAAGTTCGCCCTGGGCGGTGGCCGGGTCATCAAGGGCTGGGACCGGGGAGTGAAGGGGATGAAGGTCGGCGGCCGACGCGAGATCATCGTTCCTCCGCGTCTCGGCTACGGCAATCAGTCGCCGTCCCCCCTGATCCCGGCGGGCTCGACCCTCGTCTTCGTGGTGGACCTGCTCGACTCGTACTCCAGCACCTCCGGGTGGAGCAACGCCTGACGGCCTGCCCTGCGCCATGTGGCGTCGGCCGGGCCCCGCCGGCGGCAGTGCCTCAGCTCCCCGGACGTCATGCTCCCGTGGTGGAAGCGGCGGTATCCGAGGCCGCGCTCAGTTCCCTGGCCCGGTCCACGAAGCCCTGGTACAGATCCTGCGCCGCCTGCGGCACCGAGTCGCCCTTGCGGCGCTGGAGCATCAGCAGCACGCGTGTGGAGTCGTCCGCGATCGGCCGGTAGGTGATCCGGCCGAGGCGCTCCAGGGGATCACCGATCACGCTGAAATCCGGCAGGACCGTGGCACCGAGCCCCTCGGCGACCATCAGCTTGCCCATCTCGGCGCCGTCGGTGGAGTACGCGAAGGCCGGGGTACGGCCCGCCAGGAGCCGGTGCACGAAACGGTGCATGACATAACCGGAGCGCATCGCGACCAGAGGTTCACGGAGCAGCTCGTCCGCCGTGATCGCCGGGCGGGAGGCAAGCGGGCTGCCGGGGTGTACGCAGACGACCGGCCGGCCGCGCAGAAGCCGGGCGGTCTCCAGGCCGGCGGACACGTCGTCGCCGTCCAGGTGGTTGACGAGACCGAGGTCGAAGCCGCCTTCGGACAGGGCGCGTTGGATCTCGGTCTGCTGCGCCCCGACCACCTCGACCTGGGTGACGGGATGCGTGGCGCGGAAGTCCCGCACCACCGGTACGAGCAGCGGTACGGTCGCCGCGTTCACCGTGCCGACCCGGACCATGCGGCTGATCCGGTGCTGCTCACCGGCGGCGGCCCGGAGCCGGTCCAGCGCCTCCAGGACGTTCATGATGTGCGGTAGCAGTTCCCGGCCCTGCGCGCTCATCGTCGATCCGGACCGCTTGCGCTCCAGGAGGTCGACGCCCAGTTCCCGTTCCAGGTTCCGGACGGTCTCGCTCAACGCGGGCTGCGACAGACGCAGTTCGTCGGCCGCCCGGCGCAGCGAACCGAGCCGGGTGACCGCCGCGATGTATTCCAGTTGTTCGGTCCGCATCCCAGCAGAATGTGGGGTGATTTCTGGGCCGTGCAAGGGTTTCCCTGTCACAGGCTCGTGAAATTCAATGGTCCACGATACGAAACCGGTCGGGTTCTCCTTGACGGTTCTCGTGGACCGCTGCCAGCATCGAGTCCATGAAGAAGCGACTGGATCTCACGCGGCGACGCCACGTCGACCTCGCTCGCGTCTCCAGCGCCTCCTGTCGCACGTACGGCTCCGCGGCCTGATTCTCTGATCCGCCGCGCTTTCCCGGCGCCCGCACCCGTCACCGTCACGCACGGGGTGCCGCGCTGTCCGCACACCGCCTGAATCCGGCTTCCGTGCCGGCCTGCCGAATTCGGCGTGTGTGAAATTCCGAGCGTTCCGCGACAGGAGTTCCGTATGCCTGCCCCTCTCCAATTCGCCTATTGGGTTCCCAATGTCAGTGGCGGCCTGGTCACCAGCAAAATCGAGCAGCGCACCGACTGGGGATACGACTACAACCGCGAACTCGCCGTCCTCGCCGAGAACAACGGGTTCGACTACGCCCTCAGCCAGGTCCGCTACATGGCCAGTTACGGCGCCGAGTTCCAGCACGAGTCGACCAGTTTCAGCCTCGCCCTGCTGCTGGCCACCGAACGGCTGAAGGTCATCGCCGCCGTGCATCCCGGCCTGTGGCACCCCGGTGTCCTCGCCAAACTCGGCGCCACCGCGGACCATCTCTCCAAGGGCCGGTTCGCGGTCAACGTCGTCAGCGGCTGGTTCAAGGGCGAGTTCACCGCCCTGGGCGAGCCCTGGCTGGAGCACGACGAGCGGTACCGCCGCTCCGAGGAGTTCATCCGCGCGCTCCGGCAGATCTGGACCGAGGACCACACCGAACTCGCCGGTGACTTCTACCGGCTGCGCGACTTCTCCCTCAAGCCCAAGCCGCTGAACACGCCGGAGCGTCCGCATCCGGAGATCTTCCAGGGCGGCAACTCCACGGCCGCCCGCGCCATGGCCGGGCGGGTCTCCGACTGGTACTTCTCCAACGGCAAGGACTTCGCCGGGGTCACCGAGCAGATCGACGACGTCCGCAAGGCCGCCGCCGAAGCGGGCCGCAGGGCGCCGAAGTTCGGCCTCAACGGTTTTCTCATCGCCCGTGACACGGAGGCCGAGGCCCGCGAGACCCTGCGCGAGATCGTCGCCCAGGCCGACACCGAGGCCGTCGAGGGCTTCGGCGACGCGGTCAAGCAGGCCGGCCGGTCGGCCGCCGACGGCAAGGGCATGTGGCAGGACTCCTCCTTCGAGGACCTGGTCCAGTACAACGACGGATTCCGTACCGGACTCATCGGCACCCCCGAGCAGATCGCCGAGCGGATCGTCGCCTACAAGAAGCTCGGCGTCGATCTGTTCCTCCTCGGCTTCCTGCACTACCACGAGGAAGTCGAGTACTTCGGCCGTCGGGTCCTGCCCCTGGTGCGCGAGCTGGAGTCCCAACTCCCGGACAGCGAGGACGAGTCCGCGCCCGTCTCCGTCTGACCGTCCCCCCCCACCTTCCGCAGCGCACCCCACCGCGAAAGAGGTCCTTCACCATGAGCACCGTCCCGTCCGTCGACTGGCAGGCCCGCCCCGCCCCGCGGTCCGCCGAGGAGTGGATCGCCCGCGCCGCCGAGGTCGCCACCGTTCTCGCCACCGACGCCGCCGCCCGCGATCGCGCGGCCGCCACCCCGTACGCCGAGGTCCGGCTCCTGAAGGACTCGGGGCTGGTCACTCTGCTCGGCCCCACCGAGCACGGTGGCGCGGGCCAGGACTGGACGACCGCGTACCGGGTGGTCCGCGAGGTCTCCAAGGCCGACGGTTCCATCGGCCAGCTCCTCGGCTACCACTACCTGTGGAACTGGGCCGCACGCCTGGTGGGCACCCGCGAACAATGGGAGCACGTGGAGGCCGAGGCCGCCAGGAACCGCTGGTTCTTCGGCGGGGCCGTCAATCCGCGCGACGCGGACGTCGTCGTGACCGAGGACGGCGACGACCTGGTCTTCACCGGCCGCAAGACCTTCTCCACCGGCAGCAGGATCTCGGACGTCACCGTCCTCGAGGGCGTCCTCGAAGGCACCGAGCAGCACGTCTTCGCGATCGTGCCCTCGGACAGCGCCGGGCTGACCTTCCACGACGACTGGGACAACATCGGCCAGCGGCTCACCGAGAGCGGCGGCGTCAGCCTCGACCGGGTCCGCGCCCCGTGGTCCTCCGCGGCCGGTTACGTCGACAAGACGTTCCGGCCACGGGTCTACAACACCCTCAACGTCCCCACCATCCAGCTGGTCTTCGTCAGCTTCTACCTCGGCATCGCGGCCGGCGCGCTGCAGACGGCCGCCACGTACACACGCGAGAAGACGCGGCCCTGGCTGCACGGCGGCCATGAGCGGGCGGTCGACGAGCCGTACGTCATCGACGTCTACGGCGATCTCACCGCGAAGCTGTGGGCGGTCGAGGCCTTGGCCGACGCCGTCGCCGCGGAGGGCCAAGCGCTGCACGACGACCCCGACGCGGTCACCGAGCGGACGCGCGGCGACTTCGAGGTGCGGGTGGCGGCGGTCAAAGCTCGGGCCACCGACGTCGCCCTGGAGATCTCCAGCCGCATCTTCGAGGTCACCGGTGCCCGCTCCACCGCCGCCGCCGAGGGCCTGGACCGGTTCTGGCGGAACGTGCGCACCCACACCCTGCACGACCCGGTCTCGTACAAGCGCCGCGAGGTCGGCCGCTGGGTCCTGAGCGGCGAACTGCCCGAACCCACCTGGTACTCCTGACCGCGCTCCCGGGGCGCCTGCCCGCGCGGGAGGCGCCCCGGCCATCCGAAAGGGCACTCATGGCCACCGTCCTGTCCGTCTCCGGCAGCCCCTCCGCCTCCTCCCGCACGGGGAAGCTGCTGCGTCACCTCGATGCGCGTCTCACAGCCCAGGGCCACGAGGTGATCCCGCTCGACGTCCGCAGCCTTCCCGCCGACGCGCTGCTCGGCGCCGACTTCCGGCATCCCGCGATCGTCGAGGCCACCGAACTCTTCGCGCGCGCCGACGGCGTCGTCATCGGAACCCCCGTCTACAAGGCCTCCTTCTCCGGCGTCCTCAAGGCACTCCTCGACCTGCTCCCTCAGTACGCGCTCACCGGCAAGACGGTGCTCCCGCTGGCCACCGGCGGCACCACGGCCCACGTACTGGCCATCGACTACGCCCTGCGCCCGGTGCTCAGTTCGATGGGCGCCGGCCACATCGTCCAGGGCTGGTTCACGCTCGACAAGGACCTCACCGCCCACGAGGACGGTTCACTGACCGTGGCACCGGCCGCGAGCGAGGCCCTGACGCAGGTGCTCGACCAGTTCTCGGCGGCCCTCGGCCGTACGCCGCTGCTGGCCGTGGCGGGCTGATCCATGGCCGCCCACGTCATCGCCGACGACGCGGAGGCTCTCGCGGTCGCCGCGTCGCTCGCCGAGGAGTTCCGTGCGGGCGCCTCCACGCGGGACGTCGAACGCCGCTTGCCGCGCGCGGAGTTGGACCGCCTGTCCGCGTCCGGTCTGCTCGCCGTCACCGTGCCCGCCGCACACGGCGGAGCCGACGTCTCGGCCCGGACCCTCAGCGAGATCTTCCGGCTGCTGGCCACCGCGGACGCCAGCCTGGCCCAGATCCCGCAGAGCCACTTCGCGTACGTCAACGTGATACGACGTCAGGGAAGCGAGGAGCAGAGGAAGTTCTTCTTCACCGAGCTGTTGTCAGGGGCGCGCTTCGGCAACGCCCAGTCGGAGGCGGGCACCAAGCACGTCCAGGACATCCGCACCCGCCTGGAACCGCGGCCCGACGGCTCGTACGACCTGACCGGGGTCAAGCACTACTCCACCGGCGCCCTGTTCGCCCACTGGATCCCGGTCCTGGCCCGCGCGGACGACGACGCCTTGCACGTGGCCTACGTGCCGCATGACGCGCCGGGCCTCAACGTCGTCGACGACTGGGACGGCCTGGGCCAGCGGACGACCGCCAGCGGCACCGTCCGCCTGGAGGGCGTACGGGTACCGGCCGACCGAGTCCTGCCGCACCATCTCACCTTCCGAGGACCGCAACTCCACGGCGCAGTGGCCCAGTTGTTGCACGCGGCGATCGACACCGGTATCGCCGCGGGCGCCCTCGCGGAGGCCGTCCTCTTTGTGCGGACCAAGAGCCGCCCCTGGTTCGAGAGCGGCGTCGACACGGCGGCCGAGGACCCTCTGCTGGTCCAGCAGTTCGGTGAACTGGCCGTCCAGGTACGGGCGTCGGAGGCGCTGCTGGGTGACGCCGCGCGGGCCGTGGACGCCGCCCGCGCCGACCTCACCGACGATTCGGCGGCCGAGGCGTCGATCGCCGTTGCCGCCGCCAAGGTGGTGGCCGCCCGCACCGCGGTCGAGGTGGCCGGCGCCCTCTTCGAGGTGTCCGGGACCCGCTCGGCGCTCAACTCCCTGAATCTGCACCGGCACTGGCGCGACGCCCGTACCCACACCCTGCACGACCCGGTCCGCTGGAAGGTCCAGCACATCGGGCGCTACGTACTCAACGACATCCGGCCGCCGCGGCACGGCCTGCTCTGACGGGCTGTGCCGCCGACCGGTCAGACGCCGGATCTTCCTGAACGGAGACACCACGTGTCCCTCACCTTCCACTGGTTCCTTCCCACGAACGGCGACAGCCGCCATGTCGTCGGCGGCGGTCACGGCACGCCGGCGACCGCCAGCGGCCGGGACCGGCCACCGACGGTCGCCTACCTCAGCCAGATCGCCCGCGCCGCGGAGGACCTGGGCTTCGTGGGCGCGCTCACCCCCACCGGTGCCTGGTGCGAGGACGCGTGGCTGACCACGGCGATGGTCGCCCAGCACACCGAACGGCTGAAGTTCCTGGTCGCGTTCCGTCCCGGCTTCGTCTCCCCCACGCTCGCCGCGCAGATGGCCTCCACTTTCCAGCGGCAGACGGGCGGCCGGCTCCTGCTCAACGTGGTCACGGGAGGCGAGAGCCACGAGCAGCGCGCCTACGGCGACTTCCTCGACAAGGACGCCCGCTACCGCCGCACCGGAGAGTTCCTGGAGATCGTCCGGGGCCTGTGGGAGGACAAGACGGTGGACCTCAGCGGCGAGCATCTCAGCGTCGAGGGCGCGAAACTGGCGCGGACGCCGGATCCGGTCCCCGAGATCTACTTCGGCGGTTCCTCACCGATCGCGGGCGAGATCGCGGCCCGGCACGTCGACGTGTACCTCACCTGGGGCGAGCCCCCGGCGCAGGTCGCCGAGAAGATCACCCGGATCCGGGAGCTCGCCGCGCTGCACGGGCGTACGGTGCGGTTCGGCATCCGGCTGCACGTCATCACGCGCGACACGGCCGAGCAGGCGTGGGCCGAGGCGAACCGGCTGCTGGCCGGCTTCGACGAGCAGACCGTGGCGGCGGTCCAGGCGGGACTCGCCCGCAGCGAATCCGAGGGACAGCGGCGGATGCTCGCCCTGCACCACGGTGGTGACCGGCGCGGCCTGGAGATCCACCCCAATCTCTGGGCAGGGATCGGGCTGGTGCGCGGCGGCGCGGGCACCGCCCTCGTCGGCAGCCACGCGGAGGTCGCCGAGCGGATCAAGGAGTACGCCGCTCTGGGCATCGAGGAGTTCGTCCTCTCCGGCTATCCACACCTGGAGGAGGCCTACTGGTTCGGCGAAGGAGTGCTGCCCCTGCTGGCCGCGGAGGGCGCTTGGCAGCATCCGTTCGACAGGAGCGCTCCTACGACGGCCCACGTACCGTTCGCGGCTGCTGCCGGCCCCGCCCGCAGGTAACCCGACGCGCCGGCGTTGTCCGGCGCGCAGGCTCGCGTCCCCACGCGCGCTGGAGCCGCGCGGCTTCGGCGGTCAGCTCACCCCGTAGATGCGGGCGAACCTGTTCGCCGGGGCCGCCGACCCGCTGTGCCGTTCGAGGAAATAGGCGCGGGCCATGGACTTCATCTGCGGCCCGTCCACGTACACGATCCACCTGTTCGACGGCGGATCGAACCGCGCCGCCTCGACCGCCGCGTCGAGCCCCTCCTCGGGGACGCACCGCAGGCTCTCCCCCAGCGCGATGAACCGCTTCAGGACATCGAGTTCGGAGCGGTGCAGGGCCACTTTCTGCAAGCCGGGCTCGGGCGGCGCGACGGCCGGCGGCGAAGAACGCCTGTGGGCGTACTGCAGCACGTCCCAGCCGTCCGCGGTGAGCCGCACCGCCCACAACGCGGGCCGACCCGCCCTCGCCGCCAACTCCGCCAGCTCTTCGGCAGAGGCCTCGCTCAGCAGTCCGAGCCGGACCGCAGGACCCGCGGTACGCGCGTCCACCCCCTGGCCGGTGCTCACCCAACCGTCTTGTCCGCCTTGCATGTCCGCGACGCGCTGCAACAGCGCGATGTGCCCGCCTGACCGCCCCACCCGTGACCTCCCCAGCCCTGGCGATGGCGCGACGCTAGCCCGCCACGGCGGCCACTGGGGCTGGTTTTGCCGGACTCCCCTCGAATAGGGAAAGGACACGAACACGCTGTACGCGCGTTCGACGACCGTCGACAGGCGGGGTGGGTCGGCGAGTTGCGACAGGGCTGTCACAAGCTTCGAAGATCACTTGACCTTTCCCCAGGGGGCGAGCCGACAGTGTCCCTGTCGATCGCATGAGCGGGCTGTCCGTGCTCGCTGATCAGCAACGAAGAGGGGGGTCGGATGACCGCGGCCTGCGTCATTCTCGACATCGGTGGCGTACTGGAGATCACGCCGGACACCGGGTGGGTGGAACGGTGGGAAGAGCGGCTGAAGCTGCCACTGGGCACTGTCCACGACCGGATGCGCGACGTATGGCGAGCCGGAAGCGTCGGAAGCATCAGCGAGCGCGAGGTCCACGAGCAGGTGGCCGCCCGTTTGGGGCTCGACGCCTCCCAGAGTGAAGCCTTCATGGCCGACCTCTGGGCGGAGTACCTGGGGACGCCGAACGAGGACCTCATCGACTACGTGCGAGGACTGCGGGGACGCTGCAGGCTGGGCATCCTGAGCAACAGTTTCGTCGGCGCCCGGGAGCGGGAGACCGCCCTGTATCACTTCGACGCATTGGTGGAGCAGATCGTCTACTCCCACGAACTCGGCATCGAGAAGCCAGATCCGCGCGCCTTCGAGGCCGCATGCGCCGCCCTGGACGTGCGGCCCGCGAACTGTCTGTTCATCGACGATGCCGCCCCCAATGTCGAGGCCGCCCGGGCGGCGGGCATGCAGGCTCACCTGTTCGAGGACAACGCGCGGACCATCGCGCGCATCGAGGCTCACTTGGAAGCCGTGCCCCCTTGTTCCTCCTGACGCCGCCGGTGCGTTGTCAGGTCGTGGCGTCCCAGAGTCCGTCGGTCTTGCCGCGGGCGAGGTGGTCGGCGTAGACGCCGACCTTCCAGGTGATGACGGACCGGCACTCCTCCAGCGCCTGGATCTGGGCGTCGACGCGCTGCCGGTGGGCTTCGAGGAGGTGCAGGCGTTCCGCCTCGTTGCCGGGACCGTGCCGCACCAGCTCGGCGAACTGCCTGAGGTCGGCCAGCGGCATGCCGGATTCCCTCAACTTGACGCAGATCAGCAGCCAGTCGACGTCGAGCGAGGTGTAACGCCGCCGGCCTCCGGATGTGCGCCGGACCGGGCCGACGAGCAGGCCCTCGCGCTCGTAGAAGCGCAGGGCATGGACGCTGAGTCCGGTCCGCTCGGCCACGTCCCCGATGCTCAGCGGCTCTGCGGGAGTCCCGGTGGTTGCCATGCGGCACAGCATAGGACTTGATCTAGACCTCGCTCTAGATCGTAGCTTCGACGGCATGACCAGCATGGATCAGCAGCCGCTCGGCTCCCCCTTCTCCGCGATCAGCACCGCCCGGGACATCACCGCCGGCCTCGACCTGTCCGGCACGAACGCCGTGGTGACCGGGGGCTACTCCGGGCTCGGCCTGGAGACCACCCGCGCCCTCACGTCCGCCGGAGCCCGCGTCATCGTCCCGGCACGCAGGCCCGACGTCGCGCGTGCCGCACTCGTGGACGTGGAGAACTGCGAAGTCGTCCCCATGGACTTGACCGATCTCGACAGCATGCGTGCCGCTGCCGCACACATCCGCCACTCCCTGCCCAGCCTCGATCTGCTCATGGCCGTCGCCGGAGTCATGGCCACCCCCGAACGGCACGTCGGACCCGGCTGGGAGAGCCAGCTCGCCGCCAACCACTTCGGCCACTTCGCCCTCGCCTGCGCGCTCTACCCGCTCCTGGCCGCCGCCGATGGTGCACGGGTCGTGGTCAACAGCTCCGCCGGCCACACCCTGAGCGGCATCCGCTGGGACGACCCGCACTTCCGCACCGGCTACGACAAGTGGCTCGCCTACGGCCAGGCCAAGACGGCCAACGCGCTCTTCGCCGTACACCTCGACGTCCTCGGGCAAGGGGACGGCGTCAGGGCCTTCTCGCTCCACCCAGGCAAAATCATCACTGGGCTGCAACGGGAGATGGCGCTCCAGGAGCAGATCGACCGCGGGTGGGTGGATGAACGCGGCAACGTGATCGCCGACGACTTCAAGACCGCCTCTCAAGGCGCCGCCACCGGCTTGTGGGCCGCCACCTCTCCCCTGCTCGCCGACCGCGGTGGTCTCTACCTGGAGGACTGCGACATCGCCGGCATCGCCGCACCCGACTCCCCGATGGACGGCGGCGGCGTCCGCGCCCACGCCGTCGACCCCGACGCGGCCGCACGACTGTGGGAGCTGTCCCTTGCCGCTACTGGCAGCACACCGATCACCCGATGACGCCTCCGCCTGTCGTCGCGACGCGCGTGATCACGCGAGGCCCTGCTCGCGTCGCTGAAGACGCAGTCCGTCGAGAAGGATGTCGAGGAGCCGGTCCGCCGTGACCGTGTGGCCGGGCTGGTGCGCGACGGTGAAGATCCCGATCAGGGCGGCCGCGATCTCCTCGGCTGTGACGTCGGGCCGGAGGTCCCCCACGGTGTGGCCCGCGGTGAGGATCGTCGAGATGGCGTTCAGGAGCTCGTCCCTGGTCCGGGCGTGGCTGACGGTGTCCGACTCGATCATCGTCAGCAGGGTGTCGAGCATGCCGTTCTTCGTCGCGATCCAGTCGCCGAACAGGTCCATCCAGCGCCGCATCGCGACGGCCGGGGCGCAGTCGGCGAGCAAGTCATGGGCACCGTTGGTCAGACGGCCGACTTGGTCGCGGTACACGGCCTCCACCAGCGCTTCGCGGGTCGGGAAGTGGCGATAGAGCGTCCCGATGCCGACACCGGCCTCGCGAGCGATGGCCCGCATCGACGTCTCCGCGCCGGGTGCCGCGAGGACGCGCGTCGCGACCTGGAGCAGCTGTTCGCGGTTGCGGGCGGCGTCGGCCCGCGGTGCCCGCGACTCTCGGTCGACCAAACGGATCACGCTCCGGTTATCGTGGATGCCATAAGCGGAGCATAGTCCGTTTCGGTGGATCCACGAACCGGGAGACCGGGAGAGGCGAGGAAGACATGCAGCAGTACGACAGCGCCATGCGGAACGGCGTGAGCAGGGCGGTCCGGCTCGAGTCATGGGGCGGCCCGGAGGCACTGGCTCTCCAGGACGTGCCCGAGCCGCGGGCGGGCGACGGGCAGATCCGCGTACGCGTGACGGCGGCCGGGTTGAACCCGATGGACTGGTTCATGACCGCGGACGCCGAGACCGCCGCACGGTTCGGCCTGAGCCTGCCGGCCGGGTTCGGGACCGACTACGCCGGAGTCGTCGACCAGGTCGGGGCGGGCGCGAGCGGTTACGCCGTCGGCGACCGCGTGTTCGGGGCGGCCCTGTCCCGGGCCGTCGCCGACCATGTCGTCCTCGACGCGGACGGGAACATCGCGAGCGGCATCGCTCATCACACCCCGGACGGTGTCGACGACCGCACCGCCGCCACCCTGTCGATCGCGGGCAGCACCGCGGCCGCGGCTCTCGACGTCCTCGGCCTCGGTCCGGACGACACGGTGCTGGTCGGCGGCGCGGGTGGTGGAGTCGGCGTGTTCGCGGTCCAGCTGGCGCGGATGGCGGGCGCGCGCGTCATCGGGACCGGCTCGCCGTCGTCGGCGGAGTATCTGCGCAGCCTCGGCGCCGAACCGGTCGCCTACGGCGAGGGCCTGGCCGACAGGGTCCGCGCCCTCGGGGTCGGCGCCGTCACCGCGGCTCTGGACCTGCACGGGACGGACACCGTGCAGGTCGCGCGCGTGCTGGGCGTGCCGGACGGTCGCATCTGCACCATCGCGGGTCAGGTCGACGGGGTCCACGCCGCCAACGGTGCCAACGCCGGACCCGAAGCGCTCGAGAACATCGCGCGCCTCGTCGCGGCCGGCCGTCTGCGGGTGCCCATCGCGGCGGCCTTCCCCGTCGAGGACATTCGCGCGGCCGTCGAGCTCCAGGCGGCCCGGCACGTCCGCGGCAAGGTCGTCGTCGACCTCGTTCCTCAGCCGTGAGAAACGCCCCGGGGGGCGAGACGGACCGGGTGCCGTCCACCGCACCGGCAGCACCGTGGGCCGTCTGACGGGAGCGTCGCCGGGTAGAGGGAGGAGTCCGGGTGACCAGCCGACCTGACACCCGGCCCGGAGGCGCTTCTCGGCCACATAGGATGATGGTGACGTGACGATTCCCTCGCAGCCCGACCTGCCGCAGCAGCCCGAGTGGTGGCAGTCGCTGCACCACATGTGGTTGCAGGCCATGCGCGTCACGGACGTCACCATGATCGCGGATTCGGTCTACGCGTCACTGGCCGGACAACCCGCCGCCGTCGTGGTGGTCGGCTGTCGGTGGACCTCACGAGGCGGCTCCTACGTGCGCTCGTTCCGGCCGGGTGACGAGAAGCCGATCACCCGGCGTCCCGGCGATCCCGACTGGCCGGATCCCGGCGAGTGGCCCCGCGTTCTCGCCGACGGGCAGCCTCCGGTAGCGGGTCCTGCGACAGCCGGCGAGGGCTTCCGGCTGGCTCGCGATGCCGGGGCCGGACAGGTGATGGAGTGCGTGTTCCCGCTCGGGCCCGACGACAGTGCGGGGCTGTGGCTGGGGCTCGCGGAGTCCGCGACCGAGGACGACGTGCGCACGGTCTGCGCGCAGCTCACTCAGGTGGCGGACGTCCTCATCGCCAGCAACCGCCACCTCCTCATGGAGCGGATGCAGGAACGACGGCGCGCGCGTGACGCGTTCCTGGCGGAGGCATCGCTCCAGATGGACGCGAGCCTGGACGCGGAGGAGACCCTGCGCCGGGTGGCTCGCCTGGCCGTGCCGGCCGTCGCCGACGGCTGCGTGGTCCATCTCGTGTCACCGAGCGGCAATCTCGAGCCGGTGGCCGTCGCCCATGTGGCCGCCACGGTCCAGCACTGGCTCAAGCTGTCGCCGGACGGCAGCTCGTGGCTCACCGACTTCGTGCAACGCCACGCCTCACCTCACGAGACGGTCCTGCTGCCCGGTGCCGAGATCGTCCAGGACGCCTTCGAGGAACCCTTGCCCGCCGGTCTGCGCGGGACAGGCGCCATGAGCGTGAGCCCGTTGCAGGCTCGCGGGCGCGCGCTGGGCACACTCACCTTTCTGTACGGCCGCGAGGACGTCGAGGACGACCATGTACGCATGGTCGACGACGTGGCGCGGCGAGCCGCCCTGGCCATCGACACCACCACGCTGTACGAGCAGCGGCGCCGGCACGTGGAGGCGCTGCAGCAGTCTTTGCTGCCGCCGCGGCTGCCCCGGGTGGAAGGCCTGGAACTGAGTGCGGCGTACGCGGTCGCCGACCACACGCTCGACGTGGGAGGCGACTTCTACGACGTGGTCGTGTCCGGGGACCGGGTCTGCCTGCTCATCGGCGATGTCTGCGGCAGGGGGGCGGAGGCCGCCGCTCTCACCGGGCTGGCCCGGCACACCCTGCGCACGGTACTGGAGGACGGCGCCGGCCCCGGGCTCGCGCTCAGCCGTCTCAACCAGGCGCTCCTGCGCGACCGGACCTCCCAGTTCGTCACCGCTCTCGTGATCGCGCTGGAACGCACGGACGAGGGGTGGTCGGCCGAGGTCGCCAACGCCGGGCATCCCTGGCCGCTGTGGCGCCGCGCGGACGGCCGGGTGCAGGAGATCGAGTCGCGGGGACTGCTTCTGGGCGTGGTGCCGGAGGCCCGGTACACGCCGGTGAGCCTGCGTCTGGCGGACTCGGACGCCCTCGTACTCTTCACGGACGGGCTCATCGAGGCGCGGTCCGCCGACGGCACGCAGTTCGAGATTCAACTTCCCGAGGCCGTCAGCAAGTTCGCGGCGACAGCGGGTTCCGCGGCAAACGATCTCATCGCCGCCTCGGCGGCGTTCCGGCAACTCGGTGACGACGACACTGCGGTGCTGATCGCGAAGGTGAAGGCATGAAGACGGACAACGACGGCGGGCCCGCTGTCAGGCGGCTCGACATGGGCACGATCCTGGTCGTGGAGGACTCCCAGGAGGACGCGGAGGCCATCCAGCGCGCCCTGTCCCGCAGCCACCCGATGCTGCGCCTGGAGTTCGTGGACCGCGGCGAGGGAGTGGCCGACCGGCTCCTGGCCGCCGAGACCCCGCCCGGCATCGTGCTGCTGGATCTGAACATGCCGGGCATGAGCGGGCACGACGTCCTGACAGCGGTCCGCGCGCACCCCGGCCTGAGCGCGGTCCGGATCGTGGTGTTCACGACCTCGACGGCCCCGGCGGAGGAGGACGCCTGCCATGCCGCCGGCGCCGACAGCTACGTCTACAAGCCGCTCAACTTCGATCTGTTCCGCACGGTGCTGACCGGAGCGGTCGACTACTGGCTGCGGCCCTCCGGCTGACCGATCCAGCCCGCCTCCCCGGGTGCGGGATCCTCTCCCAGGGTGAAGAAGAAGGCCGTTCCCTCGCCGGGCTCGCTGTGCAGCCAGACGCGACCGCCGTGTCGCTCCACGATCCGTCGGACCACGGCGAGGCCCACGCCGGTGCCTCCCCCGTGTTCCTGCGGACCGTGGAGACGACGGAAGAGATCGAAGACGTCGGTCTGGCGTTCCACCGGGATGCCCATCCCGTTGTCCCGGACCACCACCGCCGGTACGGCCGCCGCCTCGCCCGGAGCCACCGCGTTCTCGACGCCGACCTCCACCGTGCGGTCGTCCCGGTCGGCGGCGTACTTGGCGGCGTTGACCAAGAGGTTCAGGAACACTTCATACAGCCGGTCGGGGTCCGCCAGGACCGTCGGCAGCCGCTCGGGGCGCAGCAGACGGACGTGCTCCTCCGCCAGGCGCGGTCCAGCGATCTCGACTGCGGCGTCCAGTACGTCGTCGAGGGACACGGCGCGGCGCGTGAGGCCGGCACGTCCGGTACGGGCGTACAGCAGCAGCGAGTTGAGCAGGTCGTCCATGCGGGTGGCCAGGCGGCGCACGGTGCCCAGGCGGCTCACGCTGACCGGATCGAGCCGGTCCGCCGCGTCCTCCAGGGTGAAGGTCGCCGCGTTGGAGATCCCGCGGAGCGGTTCCTTGAGATCGTGCGCGGCGACGTGCGCGAACGAATCGAGGTCGTCGTTCGTCATGCGCAACTCGGAGTTGAGCGCGGCCAGTTCGTCGGCGTGCCGCAGCACGAGCCCGGTGAGCAGCCGCCACATCTCCTGCGCGGCGGACTGGTCGTCGGCCGTCCAGGGGAGGCTGCGCCCGCGGATCACGGAACGGAACACCGCGCCCGAGCCGCGCGGGGTGAGCCGCTCGCCGCGCGGCCCCACGAGCACCGGCCGCGCGGGATCCGCGGCCCATTGACGGGGCTCGGGACGCTCGGTCCGGAGCCAGGCCAGGAAGTCTCCGCCCTGACCAAGCGGCAGGACCAGCACTCCCGCGGGCAGGGGAATCCCGGTGGGCGGGACTCCGTCGGTGGCCAGGACCTCGGGCAGCCGGTCGCTCGTCCACGGCCGGCCCGGCCTCGACCGGGCCGCGTGCCGGCGCAGGATGGCGGGCAGCTCCTCGGGCACGTCCTGCCCGACGACGGTGACCCGGTCCTCGCGCACCAGGAGGAGTCCGTCGCCGCGCACCAGACGTCGCACGGCGTCGGCATGGTCGATGAGCGACGACTCGATGTCGGAGGTGAACTGCCGGACCACGGCGGCGGCGCGTTCGGCGGACGAGGTGAGCGCGTCCACTCGTTCGCGTTCCTCGATGGCGGCGAGCTGCATGGAGAAGGCGACACCGAAGAGTTCACAGGCTGAGCGGACCTCAGGGGTCAGGTGTGCGGGCGAACCACCGTGACAGGCGATCAGTCCCCACAGCCCGCCTTCGCGCAGGAGGGAGACGGACATCGACGAGCGCACGCCGATGTTCCGCAGGTATTCGAGGTGGAACTCGGAGACGGTGCGCAGCGCGGCGCCGGACAGGTCGAGCGGCCGGCCCGTGCTCTGCCGCACCGGCGGATACAGCCGTGCGGTGGTGTCGTCGACGTCGGCGATGACACGGATCCAGTTCTCCTCGTAGAGGCGGCGCGCCTGCGGCGGGATGTCCGTGGCCGGGAACCACAGGCCCAGCCAGGGCTCCCAGCCGTCCTGCACGCTCTCCGCCAGCACCTCGCCCGGGCCGTTCCTCTCGTCGAAGCGGTAGGCGACCACCCGGTCGAATCCGGTGAGTTCCCGGACCTCGCGGACGGCGGCCTCGCAGCATTCCTGCACGGTGGCGGCGCCGCGCAGCCTGCGCAGGGCGCGGCGCACCCCGTCGTAGAAGCCCATCGAGGAGCGGCTGCCGGTCGTCGACCCGGCGCGCGGCTCGACCTCGATGACCACGAGGCCCTCGCGGCGGTGCACGGACAGATCGAACCCGGCTCCGGGCCCGGTGGGTCCGGCCGGGACGTGGAGGACGACCGTGGAGTCGTCCTTCTCCGTCGCCTCCAGGACCTCCTCCCAGACCGCGCCGTCGAGCACTCCCGTGACGTGCTCCCCGACCAGGTCCTCGGCGTCGATGCCGAAGAACGCGTGCAGGTTCTCCGCGGCGACCTCGACGACGCCGTCCTGCGGTCGGGCGGCGACGACCGTCCCGTAGGACTGCACACCGCCCAAGAGGTGGATCTCCTCGCGCACGCACTGCGACAGGTCGAACTGCGCCGGCACGGACGCCTCGGCCTCGCGCGATCGGGCCGACAGCCATTCGTCGTACATGCACGCATCATGCCCTGCGCCGCCGCGATCGGCGCGGGTGGATGCCTCCCCAAGTGGCAGAGGGAGATCGCCCTGGCGTGCGACGGGACGGCCCCTACGCTGAGCCCATGCACACGGTCGAGCTGCTGCCCGATGACGCGACGGACGAGGTGGTGCGCGAGGCATGGGCGGCGCTGGCCGCGGCCGGGGCCCCGAGTCAGGCGGGCCACCCGCACCCGACGAACCGCCCTCATCTCACCCTCTTCACGCTGCCCGCGCTGCCGTCGGGGCTGCGGCTCGCGCTGGGCGACGCCCTGTCGGCGGCGCTGCCGTTGCCGCTGCGGATCTCGGGGCCCCATGTGTTCTCGGGGAGGACCGGCACGCTGGCCTGGCTGGTCGCCGCCGATCCGGCGCTGGTGGAGCTGCGCGTACGACTCCGGGGGCTGGCCGAGGACGTGCTCGGTCCCTGGTGCGTGGGGAGTCATGAGCGGCGACCGGAGGACTGGTGCCCCCACGTGACCCTCGGACGCAGCCGCCGGGCGGCGGCCTGGTCGACGCCTGGATCCGTGGGCTTCCAGGTTCTACCGGATCCGCCGAAGGCCGGGCTGTGGACGAGGGCACGTACGTACGACAGTGCTTCGCGCACCACCGAGCCGCTGGCGCCCTGAGGCCGCGTCGGTGACGGCACCACGCCGTGCCTCCCGCGATGGGCTCTAGTCGAGGGCGATGAGCGGGGCCCTTCCTGCGACGGCATCCGGCACCGTCGCGTACTGCTCGAAGACGGACGCGGTGCCGGTGACGTCGAGCAGCCGCTGCGTCTGCCGCGTCACGCCGATGAGCAGCACCCTTCGCTGCCGGCGCGTGACCAGGAGAAGGTTGAGCAGCGACGAGTCGCAGAATCCGACCCCGCTCAGATCGAAGGCGATGGGGCCGGAATGGGTGCGCAGAGCCTCGGCGCGGGCTCGCTCGAGCGGATCCAGGGTGGTGAAGTCCAGCTCGCCGGCCACCGCGATCACCCACAGGTCTCCGACCGCGGATGATGAGAGCGCGAAGGCCTCCTGCTCGTCTCGGGGCAGATCCATGAGTCCTCTCCGTTGTTCGTGTTGGTCACCGTGAACACTGTTGCCCCAGACCAACTGTTCGAATGCGTAACGATACGCACATCGAAACGTTCCGCCCCACTGACCCACCCCTGCACGCTCAGTCTTGTTCCACCGCGTCCTTCGCCAACTGCACCGCGGCGTACAGGCTCAACGAGGGCTCGGCCCGGCGCAGGATCTTGATCGCCTCCACCGCGTCCGCACGCCCCTCGTACCCCGCGGCCGACAACCGCGCCCGCACCCACCGCCCGCGCAACTCCGCCTCACTCGCGGCCGCCTGCTGCGCGATCAGACCGGCGGCCCGCTCCAGGCCGGGCCGTTCGGCGTCCGAGGCGACACGAAGCGCGGCAGCGACGGCGTCGGCGATGTGGTCGGCGTCCCGCAGGACGAGGACGTGCAGTTCGTTCTTGCTCTTGAAGATCATCGCTCCATGGTGCGGGACCGGAGCTCCCTCGTGGAAACCGGCCGATCGTTCCAGGGCCCGGCGTCCGCCGTGCTGGAGCAGAGGACTTTCGTCCTGTCGGGTGGTGTCTTTCGCGGTGCGCGGAGGGCGAGTCCCCGGGCTACGTTGGACGGGCGACAGGAGATCACCGCCGGATGGCGGCAGATCCTGACGTACGTCCCGTCCTCGGGACGGCAAGAGAAAGTAGTACCAGCGTCGGCGTGCCGCCCGGGCCGCCTCTTCGATGACGCGAGGGCACCAGTTGAGAGATCCTGGTTCCCGGTACTACGACCTGCTCCAGAGTCCTCGTTTCCGGGAACCACCCACCCCGAACGGAATGACTCATGTCGCAGCTCGAGCGCAACAAGCAGATCGTCGTCGACTACTACCGGACCGCCTTCGGCGGCAACCCCCGGAAGGCCGTCGCGGACCACTTCGGCGACCGCTACATCCAGCACAACCCGGACGCCGCCGACGGCCCGGAGGCCTTCACCGGATTCGTGGACTGGCTGCGCGGCGAGTACCCGCAGCTGCGGCTGGAGATCAAGCGGGTCCTGGCAGAAGGCGACATGGTCGTCACGCACTCCCACCTCGTCCTGGAGCCCGGCAAGCCGGGTCGCGCCCTGGCCGACTTCTTCCGGCTGGAGAACGGCAAGGTCGTCGAGCACTGGGACGTCATCCAGGACGTGCCGGAGAACGCGGCCAACACCAACGGCATGTTCTGACGACCGCGCAGCCCCGCCTGTGCCCCTCGCGAACGGCCCCGCCTCCCTCAGGGGAGGCGGGGCCGTTCGCGCCCGCTGATGCGGAGCGTGACGTATCTGACGTATGCAGGGCGATCGTCCGGGAAAAAGCAAAGACGGCAGTGCCACCGATCGAGGAGGAGGTTGTTCTCATGAGCGCTCCAGAGATGCCGTTCATGGAGCGCATGACCAGTTCCGAAGCACGTGCGCACACACGGGCTGCCCTCATCCCGCTCTGCGAGTCCCTTCCCCCGGACCGGGCTCGACGCCTGCTGGAGGACGCACTCCTCGTGGTCAGCGAACTGGTGGGCAACGCCCTGAACCACGGGGGCGGCGTCAACCACTTCTGCACGCGGGAACAGGACGGCGAGTTCGTGGTCGAGATCGGGGACCGCAGCAGCGTTCCACCCCGGACGATCCCCTACGACCCGAGCGTCCCCGGCGGATTCGGCTGGCTGATGGTCCACAGTCTGAGTCGCAGCGTGACGGTCAGGCATCACGAAGAAGGAAAGATCATCATCGCTGTCCTCGACGGCGTCTCCTACAGCTGACGCCGGCAGCGCGTCCACCGAAGGGTGGTGTCGGAACCGGAGCCGGCACCACCCTCGGCCCGCAGCGAAGCGAACTCCCCCGAGGACCGGCTTCGTGGCGGCCGGAGGCGTCAGAGCAACCGGCCGGAGGCATGGCCCCCGGGGTCGTCCGCGAGCACGACGGTTCCCTTGATCCTTTTGCCCACCGGCTCTCGGTGCACCTCAAAACTGCGGCATACGGCCATCACGATCTCCAGCCCGTGCTGACCCAACCGCTGCGGATCCGCGGCCTGGGCCACCGGCGGCGCCGCTTCGCCGTCCCAGACGGTCACCTCCACGGCCCCCGCGTTGACCTCCAACGTCAACAGACACGGACCCGACGCGTGCCGATGGGCATTGGTCACCAGCTCGCTGACGACGAGCTGCACCACGGTCGTCACCCGTTCCGAGACAGGAACCCCGAGCGTCGTCTGGACGTCGGCCAGGAACCCTCGGGCCAGATGGCGAGCCTCAGCGATCTCCGCGCTGCCCTCGAACAGGGCCGACACCGGCTCGACGATCCCCGATGTCCGGCCGTCGCCCACCTCTGCCCGCACCACGTGACCCACCTTCCGCCGACAGTGTCCGCACCGGACCACCACCCCGTACCCCGGCGTCTCGTGATCAAGCACGGTACTGAGGAAGGTGCTTCGACGGCGGCGGCGCTGCTCACCGGCCCGGGCGGCCCGGATCAGTCGAAGAGTGCCACAAGCCCGTTCACGAAGATCGCGAGGAAGACGAGAACCGCCACCAGGCAGCCGCCGCCCGCCAGCACACCGCCGACCGTCCACGGCCCGGAGGGGACCTCGTCCGCCGACGGGTAGGAGGCACGGTCGTCCCAGTCGACGGGGTGCCCCAACTCCTCGGCGCAGGCGGTCCGCACCGCGGCCAGCTGCTCCTCCGCGAAGGCGGTGACGGCCTGTGACTCGGAGCCCTGCCACGCGAGGGCCCTCATCCGCCGCGCGGGAGTCGCGTACCGCGTTTCGAAGGCAGCGGTCTCGTCGGCGTTCCGGTCCTCTTCGAGGTACATCCAGCGCCCGGCCTCGGCGGCATCACCGTAGAGCCGGTAGACCTCGGCGAGACGACGGCGGAGCGTCAGGTCGTGCGGGAAGGACGAGAGGAGACCGCGCAGGCGCTGGCGTGCGACGGGGACCCGGCCGGCGGCCAGGTCCGCGTCGACGCGCGCGAGTGTCTCTGTCAGGGGCATGACCGCATGATCGGGGAGCGCGCCGGCCTACGTCGACCGGGTTTCGCCGTTCGACGCCCGCGCGCCCTCCCGGCAGCGGTCCCACCTCGTGGAGACGGACCACCGCCGACGGCGGGACAGACTCCGAGGCCGTCCGGGGAAGGGACGTGCGGTGGCTACTCGCCTGCCATGAGACCCGTCCGCAGCTTGCCGACCACCTTGGTGATCAGGCGGGAAACGTGCATCTGCGAGCAGCCCAGCTCGTCGGCGATGTCCTGCTGCGTGCGCTCCTCGACGAAGCGCAGATGGATCAGCCGACGGTCCCGCTCGCCCAGATCCGCCACCAGCGGCGCGAGCGAGTGGAAGTTCTCGACGAGTTCGAACCGGTCCTCGTCGACGCCGATGAAGCTGGCCAGGACCGTGTCGGACTCGTCGTCTGCGCCGTTGACGGCAGCGTCGAGGGACACGCTGTTGTAGCCGTTGGACGCCTTCTGCGCCTCGGCCACCTCGGCCGGGGCGAGCTGCATCAGTTCGGCCAGTTCCGCCGTCGTGGGTGTGCGGCCCAAGCGGGTGCGGAGTTCCTCGGTCGCCTTGGACAGCTCGATGCGGGCTTCCTGGAGTCGGCGCGGCACGTGCACGGCCCAGGAGGTGTCGCGGAAGAAACGCTTGATCTCCCCGGTGATGTAGGGCACGGCGAAGGAGGTGAACTCGACCTCGCGTGACAGCTCGAACCGGTCGATCGCCTTGATCAGGCCGATCGTGCCGACCTGGACGATGTCCTCCATCTCCTCCTGGCCGCGGTGCCGGAAGCGCGAGGCGGCGTACTGCACGAGCGAGAGGTTCATCTCGATCAGCACATTGCGCACATAGCTGTACTCGCGCGTCCCTTCCTCCAGCTCGGCGAGCCGGCGGAAGAAGTGCGGGCCTATCTCACGGGCATTCTTGGGGCGCACCGAGGCGGGATCGGCGTACGCGCGCTCCACGAGCCTCGTCTCCGCCTCTTCCGCCAGGGTGTTCGCCCGGTCGTGAGCCGTCGTGATGGTCATGGATCGCCCGCCTGCCCTGCTCGATGCTGCGCCGGATGTGCTGTTCGGACCCGGTTCCCCGGCAGGCGGTCCTGACACGTACGGGTTCCGCGGCCCTCGTGTTCCGGCGCGCTTCGGCGCGTCCGGTTTAAGCACGGGCCGCAGGGTCAGTCGGAGGGTGGACACAGATAGGTGCGTATGCCGCATAACATGATCAATCCCCTCACCACACAGGTACCGGAGGATTCGCCATGAGCGAGAACATCTGGAACTACTCCTCGACGGCCGGCCACACCCCGGGCGCCGATCTGACCGGCTACAAGGTCGAGGCGTCCGACGGCGGCATCGGCAAGGTCGACAAGCACTCGCACGAGGTCGGCAGCCAGTACATCGTCGTCGACACCGGCACGTGGATCTTCGGCAAGGAGGTACTGCTGCCCGCGGGCACGATCACCGCCGTCGACGCCGAGGCCAGGACGATCCGCGTCGCACGCAGCAAGGAAGAGATCAAGGCGGCCCCGGAGTTCGACCGGGACAAGCACCTCGGCAACGCCGATTACCAGCGTGAACTCGGCACCCACTACAGCAGCGGCTCGGGGAGCGGGATCACCGCGCCCACACCGCCGGGAACCCCGGGAACGGACCCCACCCGGCCGAACGGCCCCACCACCTGACCGTGAAGAGGAAGGGCCAGCCGCCGACGGGTCGCGTGACGTCATTGGGCCGGACGAGTCGCCGGGCTGCGGCAGCCCGGTGAACGTGCGCGGCTCCCCTCCACGCGGCCGCGGATGCGAGGAGAACTTTCATACCGTCCGAAAATGACCAGAGGAACACTTCACGAGCGTCCGGTCAGGCGGCGGACCTCTCTGAGCGCCGCGGCCGCCGGATGTCTGTTGGTCGCCGTGGCGGCCGTCCTGCCCGCGGCCTCCTCGCCGGCCGCCGCCCCGTCGGAGGGTGGCTCCGATCTGCTGCAGGAGACGTTCACCGGCACCTCGGTGATGGATCCGGGGTTCGTTCCGCTGAACACCGTGTGCCTGACGGGCGCATCGCAGGAGCCGCCGGCCGATCAGTCGGCGACCGGGCCCTGCTCGGACCCGGACCAGCAGACGCAGCCCGTACCGGTGTCCGGCCGCACGCCGGGCTGGCTGCAACTGACCGACGAGGGCAACTACCGGCGCGGCGGCCTGCTCTACAACCGGCCGCTGCCGGGCAACGGCGGGCTCCAGGTCACGTTCGACCAGTTCCAGTACGGCGGGAACGGCGCGGACGGCATCGGCTTCTTCCTGGTCGACGGCTCCGTGGACCTCACTTCGGCAGGAGCGGACGGCGGCTCCCTCGGCTACGCCCAGCGCAACCTGACTCCCGGGGTCGACGGCGGCTACCTCGGCGTGGGCCTGGACGCCTACGGCAACTACGCCAACGACGCCGAGAACCGGGGCATGGGCTGCACGCAGCCGCGGACCTCGCCCGTCGACGGTTTCAACATCGTGCCCGACAGTGTGGTGCTGCGCGGTCCCGGGCAGGGCCTCGACGGCTACTGCTACCTCGCCGGCACCCTCGTGGCGGACAGCTCCAGGCCCGGCGGCTACACGTCGAATCTGCCCGGACCGCTGCGTGCCTCCACCGACGATCCCGAACAGGCCCTGCGCACCGCGCGGGTGACGGTCAGCCCCGAACTCCGGCCGCTGGTGACCGTCGAGATCGACTTCAAGGACGGCAAGGGGTTCCAGACGGTACTGACCCGGCGGATGCCCACCGAGGCCCCCAGAACCTACAAGTTCGGCTTCTCGGGATCGACCGGCGGCCTCACGGACACGCATCTGCTGCGCGGACTGACGGCCCGGTCCGTGGACAGCCTCGACAGCCTGAACCTGGTCAAGTCGGTGGCCTCCACCCCGCCTCCGGCACACACGCCGTACCACGTGGGCGACACCGTCTCCTATCAGTTCCTGGTCACCAACACCTCGCCCGAGGAACTGACTTCGGTCACGGTGACCGATCCGCTCGTCACGGACATCACCTGCCCGCGCACCACACTCGGCCCGGCCGGCGGCCCGGAGGCCTCCATGGAGTGCACCGGCGGCTACGTGGTCACCGAGGACGACGCCGAGCGCGGGACCATCGTGAACACGGCCGCCGCCCAGGGCCTCAGCCCCGGCGGCTCGGAGGTCCCCTCGAACCCGTCCAGCGTCACGGTCCCGGTGTTCACCCCGAACCCTCGGCTGACCCTGTCCAAGACCGCCTCCCCGTCGAAGGCCGGGCCCGGCGACAAGGTGACCTACACGGTGAAGGCCGTGAACACCGGGAACAGCCCCTACACGCCCGCACACCTCACCGACGATCTGAGCGGCGTCCTGGACGACGCGGACTACAACGACGACGCCATGGCCTCCACGGGAACCGTGACGCGCACCGATGACCACCTCGACTGGACCGGCGACCTCGATCCGGGCGAGACGGCCACCATCGTCTACAGCGTCACCGTGCACGACCCGGCGAACGGGGACGGGACGCTGCGCAACGTGGTGACCACCGACGCCGACGGGGGCGGCTGCGCCGACACGACGTCCTCCACGGCGCGGCGAGCCGCCGACCCCGCCTGCACCACCGATGTCCCGGTCGTCACCCCGTCACCGACGGACTCCCCCAGCCCGACCGATTCCCCCTCCCCCACCGATTCCCCGTCTCCCACCGATTCCCCCGGCCCGACGGACTCCCCGTCACCGACCGACTCACCGAGCCCGACCGACGCACCGTCCCCGACCGACAGTCCGTCGCCGACGGCCTCGCCCAGCCCGAGCGGCAGTCCGAGCGGCAGCCCGTCGCCGACCGGGTCCCCCACGCCCACGGGCTCCCCGACCTCCGGGCCGTCGCCCGCGCCGACGGTCGAGCCGTCCCGGAGCGTGCCGCCCGCCGGCCACCCGGGACACGGCGGCCACGGCCATCTCGCCGACAGCGGCACCCCCGTGATGTACGCCCTCGTGGCCGGACTGGCCGCCCTCGGCGCGGGCCTGTTCGCCCTCTCCCGCAAGCAGCGCCGCCACCGGAGCTGAGCACCCCGCAAGCGCGGAGAAGCGGCTGCTGCCCGGAGTGTCCGGGCAGCAGCCGCTTCTTCGGCCGACAGGCGCTTGTCAGGCGTGGGCCTGCCGCTGGTGGACCTCTCCGGTCATCGCCTCCAGCTCCTGGCCCGTGGTCTCGGGCACCTTGGTCCGGGTGAAGACGAGGGCCACGACCGCGAAGAAGGCGAACGCCCCGTACAGCCAGGACAGGCCGACGTGCTTCGTCATCGGCTCGAAGGAGAACGTCACGATGAAGTTGAAGATCCAGTTGGACGCCGTACCGATGGCGAGCGCATAGCCGCGCATCCGGTTCGGGAACATCTCGGCGAGCATGATCCACAGGATCGGGCCCCAGGAGAGGGCGAAGAAGACGACGAAGACGTTCGCGCCCACGAGGGCCACCGGGCCCCACGAACCCGGAAGCGAGACGTTCGCGCCGGTGCCGTGCTGCTGGGAGAACGCGACCGCGGCCATCAGCAGACCGACGAACATGCCGATCGAACCGATCGTCAGCAGCCGCCGCCGGCCGACCCGGTCGACGAAGAGCATCGCGACGACCGTCATGACCACGTTGATGCCCGCCGTGATGACGGACGTGATGAACGAGTCGCCGGTGCTGAAGCCCACGGAGTGCCACAGCGTCGTGGAGTAGTAGAAGATCGCGTTGATGCCGATGAGCTGCTGGAGCGCGGCCATGATGATGCCCACCCACACCAGCGGGTGCAGCCCGAAACGGTTGCCGCGGATGTCGGCGAACGACGGACGGTGCTCGGCGGAGATCGTCTGCTGGATCTCCGCGACCTTGGCCCGCGGATCGGTCTCGCCACTGACCCGGCCCAGGACCTCCGCCGCCTGGTCGAGGCGGCCCCGGGAGACGAGGTACCGCGGCGACTCGGGGATCAGCAGCGCGAGCACCCCGTAGATCACGGCGGGCACGACACCGACGAGGAACATCCAGCGCCACGCCTCGATGCCCCACCACAGATCGCGGGACGGTCCGCCGGCCCAGTGCGACAGCACCGCGTTGGAGCTGAGCACCACGAGCTGGCCGATGGTGATCGCGAGCTGTTGCAGCGATCCCAGCGCGCCGCGCCCCTTGGCCGGGGCGATCTCGGAGATGTACGCGGGTGCGATCACCGACGCCACGCCGATGCCGAGACCGCCGACGACGCGCCAGACCAGCAGCGACGGGACGTTGAACGCGGTCGCCGTGCCGACCGAGCTGAGGACGAAGAGGACCGCGCCGACCACCATGACGGCCCGCCGCCCGAAGCGGTCGGCGAGCCGGCCGGCGAACCAGGCGCCCGCCGCGCAGCCGAGCAGCGCGATGGAGACCACGAAGCCGGACATGAAGGAGCCCAGTGTGAACTGGTCGGTCAGGGACTCGACCGCGCCGTTGATCACGGAGGAGTCGAAGCCGAAGAGGAATCCTCCGACGGCGGCCGCGACGGCGATACCGATCGCCTTGCCGCGGGTTCCGCGCCCGGCTGACAACGTTGTCTTATCGACTGTGCTGGACACTGGGTGTACACCTGTTTCGCTGTATCGCGGTGGGACGTCAAACGTCACGGATGCCCGTTCGGCACAGAGCGTGCCGCGACGGACCACGGGCCACGCTAGGACGACTTCGTTCGCTCAAGCAATGATCAGCCGCAAGGTGCGAGTCTCGCCACAACGAAGCTCCCGCGCATGTCATCGGGCGAGACCGGGGTATACGAGGCGGCCGCCGGCGCCCGAGCGGCGAGCGGAGGGGAAGGCTCCTACTTTGGAGTGCGAGAAGCCTCCGCCATCTAGGGTTCGAGCCGGAGACCTTTGCACCGACGAACACGGAAAGGCCCGTACGGAATGAAGCAGCACACACGCACACTTCGGGATCTGGACGTTTCCTCCCTCGGTCTGGGCTGCATGGGGATGTCCGCCTTCTACGGCAGCGCCGACGAGGCCGAGGGCATCAGGACCATCCAGCGCGCCCTGGAGCTGGAGGTGAACTTCCTCGACACCGCCCAGATCTACGGACCGCTCACCAACGAGTCACTCGTCGGCCGCGCGGTGAAGGGGCACCGCGACGCGTACGTGATCGCCACCAAGTTCAATCTCCGCATGGACGACGCCGTTCCCGGCGACCCGAGCACGGTCGGGCGCCAGGACGGTTCGGCCGCGCACGTCCGCAGCTCGATCGAGGGCTCCCTGACTCGGCTCGGCACCGATTACGTGGACCTCTACTACCAGCACCGCGTCGACCCGAACGTCCCGATCGAGGAGACCGTCGGAGCGCTGGCCGAACTGGTCGCGGAGGGGAAGGTGCGCCACATCGGGCTGAGTGAGGCGAGCGCGGAGACGATCCGCCGCGCCCACGCCGTGCATCCCGTCACGGCGGTGCAGACCGAGTACTCCCTGTGGAGCCGCGACCCCGAGGCCGAGATCCTGCCCACGTGCCGTGAGCTGGGGATCGGGTTCGTGCCCTACTCCCCGCTGGGCCGCGGCTTCCTCGCCGGCCGGTTCTCCTCCCCCGAGGAACTCGACAAGGACGACTTCCGGCGCTCCGGTCCGCGTTTCACCGGCGACAACCTCACCGCGAACCTCAAGCTCGCCGCCAAGGTCAAGGAGATCGCCGCCGAGAAGGAGGTCACCCCGGCCCAGCTCGCCATCGCGTGGGTGCTGGCGCAGGGTGACGACCTCGTCCCGATCCCCGGCACCAAGCGCCGGACCTACCTCGAACAGAACGTCGGCGCGCTGGACGTCGAGCTCACCGCGGACGACCTCGCCCGCATCGACGCCGAAGTCCCCGAGGCGGCCGGGCAGCGTTACGACGAGCGGGGCATGTCCGCCGTGAACAAGTAGATCGGGGGCCGGGCGGATACGGCCCGGCGCGCCCTGGCCCGTACGGGACGGCGGGGCTCAGCTCGCCGATCGTTCCGCGAGCGGACGGCGGCGGCGCGCCGGGTCGGCGAGTGAGCGCGGCGTCCAGGCGGCGTCCGCGCGGTAGAGGTCCGTGCCCGGCGGCACGATCTCGTCGATACGGTCCAGTGTGGCGTCGTCGAGTGTGAGGTGGGCGCCCTTCAGCAGCCCTTCGAGCTGCGCCTGGGTGCGCGGGCCGATGATCACCGAGGTGACGGCGGGGTGCGTCGCGGCGAAGGCGACGGCCAGCTCCGGCAGCGTACGGCCGAGGTCGGAGGCGAGCTCGGCGAGCTGTTCCACGGCCTCGTACTTGGCGGCGTTCTCGGGCAGTTCGGGGTCGAAGCGGAACGGTTGCAGGGCGGCACGGCCGTTGTCCATGTCGACACTCTGCGCCTTGCGGTACTTGCCGGTGAGGAACCCCGCCGCCAGAGGGCTCCAGGTCAGCACGCCCATCCCGTAGCGCTCGCAGACCGGCAGCAGGGAGCGCTCGATGCCGCGGGCCAGGATCGAGTACGGCGGCTGTTCGGTGCGGAAGCGCAGCAGACCGCGGTGTTCGGCGACGTGATGGGCTTCGACCAGATCCTCGGCGGGGAAGGTGGAACAGCCGAAGGCGCGGATCTTCCCCTGGTGGACCAGGTCGCTCAGCGCGGAGAGGGTCTCTTCGACGTCGGTGTTCTCGTCGGGGCGGTGGATCTGGTAGAGGTCGATCCAGTCGGTCTGCAACCGGCGCAGACTGTCCTCGACCTCCTTGACGATCCAGCGGCGGGAGTTGCCGCCGCGGTTGCGGCCCTCGCCCATCGGGAAGTGCACCTTCGTGGCGAGCACCACGTCGTCGCGACGGCCCCGCAGTGCCTTGCCGACGATCTCCTCGCTCTCGCCCGCGGAGTACATGTCGGCGGTGTCGACGAAGTTGATGCCGGCGTCCAGGGCGGCGTGGATGACCCGGGTGCTGTCGTCGTGATCCGGGTTGCCGATGGCGCCGAACATCATCGTGCCGAGGCAGTGGACGCTGACTTCGATGCCGGTTCTGCCGAGCGTGCGGTAACGCAAAGGAGAGCTCCTGCGGTAGTGGCGCCGGGTGTCTGTCCGGCGGAGCCTACGAGTTGGAGATGACTCGAAGTCAAGGTCGCCGCCGCAGACCGCAGATCGGTACGTCGGTACGTCGGCGCCGCCGCCTCACGGGTAGCGTCCCGCCCATGGACTCTCGAACCACTGTGGAGCGCGCTCGGCGCCTCCGGCAACTGCACGCCGATCACCGGCCCTTGGTGCTGCCGACCGTCTGGGACGTCTGGTCCGCGCGGACGGCGGCCGCCGCCGGGTTTCCCGCGCTGACCATCGGCAGCCATCCCCTCGCCGATTCCCGCGGCGCCGACGACCACGAGGGACAGACCTTCGAGGAGGTGCTCGCCGCCGCCCGCTCGATCGTCGCGGCGGTCGACATCCCCGTCTCCGTGGACCTGGAGTCCGGGTACGGGCAGGAGCCCGGCGCCCTCATCGAGGGACTCGTCGCGGTCGGCGGTGTCGGCCTGAACGTCGAGGACACCGTCCACTCCGACGGCGGGCGGGTCCGTGACACGGCGGAGCACGCGGGCTACATCGCGGGCCTGCGCGCGGCGGCCGACGACCTGGGCATCCCGGTCTGGGTCAACGGGCGCACCGACCTCTTCCTTCACGCGGACAAGGCCGCGGATGTGCTCGACGAGGCGATCGAGCGCCTGCGGGCGATGGAAGAGGCCGGTGCCGACAGCGTCTACCCGGTACGGATCCAGGACGACGACGAGCTGCTCACCGCGGTGATCGGCGCCGTCGGTGTTCCGGTGAACTCCACGGCCCACCCCGTCAGGCACGATCTGGACCGCTTCCGCCGCCTCGGCGTCGGCCGGATCACCTACGGCCCGCTGCTGCAGAGCGCGATGACCGACGCGATGAAGGACATGCTCGGCCCGTGGGCGCCCTAGCCCGATCCTCCCGGCTCAGGTGTCGGCGCGGACGGCCCCCAGCCGGTGGTCGTCGCGCCGCGCCGCCGCCATGCCCAGCGCGCCCACGAGGAGCAGCAGGGCGACGGTGCCGAGGGTGAAGGCCTCGAAGGACAGGCGGGAGACGCCCCAGGCGTCCCCGAAGTCGTAGTCGATGCCGAAGAGTCCTTCGAGTACGCCGGGGAAGAGCGCCGCCCAGGAGCCGAGCAGGATCCAGGCGTACACCAGGGCGGCGCAGGCGAGGAAGCCGCGGTTGCCGAAGGGGACGCGGTACGGGCGGGGGACGTCGGGGCGGCGCAGCCGGAGGACGACGAGTGCGGGCACGATCACCAGGTAGGAGAGCAGCAGCGTGGTGACGGCGACCGTGAGCACCACGGCGAAGACGGCACCGGCGTCGCCGTCGGCGAGTTGCATGGCGGTGAGCATGAAGACCGTGGCGACCGCGCCGGAGAGCAGGTTGGTGCGCACGGGCGTGCCGAGACGGGGGTGGAAGGCGCCGAGCGAGCGGGCGAAGAAGCCTCCGTCGGCGGCGGCCATGGCCTGCATCCGGTCGCTGACGATCATCCAGGCGCTGCCCTGGGTGAGGAGGGCGAAGACGAACATGACCGCGGTGACGGTGAGCAGCGGTCCCGCGGCCGGGCCGTAGACGCCGTAGACGTGGCGGGCTCCTTCCATGAAGCCGCCGATGCCGGTGACCTGCTGGGCGGGGACGACGGCGAGGAGGGCGAGCACGGGCAGGAGGTAGCAGCAGGCAGCGACGGTGGCCGACCGGCCGAGGGCCGCGGGGACGTCGCGCTGCGGGTTGTGCATCTCCTCGCCGGCGGCGTTGGGTGCCTCGAAGCCGACGTAGGCGAAGAGGAGGATGGGGACGAGGGCCAGGAAGCCGGCCCCGGTCGGGGTGAAGCGGGATTCGGTCAGGCCCTGGAAGCCGTGCTCGATGCCGTAGAGCGTGGCCGTGAGGGTGAACAGGGTCAGTGCCAGCACCTTCACGACCGCGCCCGCGGTCGTGATCCACTTGCCGCGGCTCAGGGACACCACGGCGGTGAGGATGGCGGCCCAGACGAACAGCAGCTTGAAGGCGTAGTCGCCGAAGGTGCCCGAGCCGAGGTGGAAGACGAAGCCGTCCCAGGTCTCGGCGGCGAGGAAGACCAGGGAGCCGCCGAGCCAGATGGGGTTGGTCACCCAGTAGAAGAGGGTGATCAGCGCGGCGGCGGGCCGGCCGAGGGCGAGCTTGACCCATACGTACGGGCCGCCCTCCTGCGGGAACGCGGCTCCGGTCTCGGCGAACAGCAGGGCGTAGGGGACGAGGAAGAAGAGGGCGAGGGCCGCTGTCCAGGTGGCCGCCTCTCCTCCGCCGGTGGCGATCTGGCCGACGGTGTCGAAGGAGATGACCGCGGCGATGGCCATGGCGGTGATGTCGAAGCGCCGGAGGCTTCGGTGCAGGGAGGTCGGCGCTTCGGGAGCACGCGATGCGGTGGACGTGAGTTCGGGGGACACGGGCAGTTCCTTAGACGGGGAGAGGGGACTGCGGAGGGGCGCGTGCGGGCGCGGCTACGGCGTGGGGTTCCGTGTCGGGGTGTTGCGGCTGCCTGGGGAGGCCCGGCGGTCACCGGGCCTCCCCGGGCATGTCAGGCCGCGCGGATCTCGCCCGTGGGCGCGGTGCGTTCCAGCACTCCGCGCAAGGCGGCGGCCACGTCCTTGGCCTCGGCCTCGGTCATGATCAGCGGCGGGGACAGGACGAGGCTGTGGGCGGAGTCGCGGACGATGACGCCGGTCTCGCGGCGGATGACGTCGTGCGGCATCCGGTCGGGGTTCAGCGGCAGCGGCGTGCGGGTGGCGCGGTCCGCGACGAGTTCGACGGCGAGCATCATGCCGACCGAGCGGACCTCGCCGACGACGGGCAAGTCGCCCAGCTGGGAGTGGAGTTCGGCGTGGAGGGTGGCGCCGAGGCCGGTGGCGCGGGCGAGCAGGCCCTCCTTCTCGATGATGTCGAGGTTGGCCAGGGCGACCGCGGTGGCGACCGGGTGGCCGTTGTACGTGTAGCCCATCGGGAAGCCGTGGTCGCGCAGCAGGACCTCGGCGACGTGGTCCCCGACGAGCAGGGCGCCGAGCGGCACGTAGCCGGAGGTGATGCCCTTGGCGGTGACGATGATGTCGGGGGTGACGTCGAAGTACTGGGCGGCGAACCACTCCCCCACGCGGCCGTACGCGGTGACGACCTCGTCGAAGATCAGCAGGATGCCGTGCCGGTCGAGGACCTCGCGGACCCGGGGCCAGTAGTCGGCGGGCGGGACGAGCATGCCGCCGACGCCCATGATGGGCTCGCCGATCATCGCCGCGATGTTCTGCGGGCCGATCTCCGCGATGCGCTCCTCCAGCTCCCGGACGAGGAAGTCGGTGGGGTCCTGACCGCCGTAGAGGTCGGTGCGGTAGGGCCACGGCGGGGTGAGGTGCGAGACGTGCGGCATCATCGGGGCGAAGCCCTCGTGGTAGAGCGGGAAGCCGGTGGCCGAGCCGCCGCCGTAGCCGATGCCGTGGTAGGCCTTGTCGCGCGCCAGGATCCAGGTGCGGTCCGTGTCGCCGCGGCGGTGGTGGTAGTAGCGGGCCATCTTGATGGCCGCCTCGTTGCCCTCCGAGCCGCCGGAGGTGAAGTACACGTGGTTCAGCGGGTCCGGGGCGATCGAGGCGAGGCGGGCGGCCAGGGCGATGGCCCGGTCGTTGGAGAACTCCCAGAAACTGGTGAAGTACTCGAGCTTCTTCATCTGCTCGTGGGCGACGTCGGCCAACTCGGTCCGCCCGTGGCCCACTTGGGCGAGCCACAGGCCGCCGGTGGCGTCGAGGTAGCTCCGGCCCTCGGAGTCGGTGAGGCGGCAGCCCGCCCCGTCGGTCATCACGACGCGCTCGGTGGCGCTGCCGGGCAGGTAGGGGTGGATGATGTGCGCCCGGTCGAGGCGGGCGAGGTCCGCGGTGTCGAGGGTCATGGGGACGGCTCCTGGGTGGTGGGTGGCGAGGGTGTGACGGGCGGGTGGGGCCGGGTCAGCCGTAGGCGATCCAGGTGGTCTTCAGGCCCGTGTACTTGTCGAAGGAGTGCAGGGAGAGGTCGCGGCCGTGGCCGGACTGCTTGAAGCCGCCGAAGGGGGTAAACGGGCTGAGCGCGTCGACGGTGTTGACGGAGACCGTGCCGGCGCGCAGGGCGCCGGCGACGCGGTGGGCGCGGCCGAGGTCGCGCGTCCACACGGACGCGGCCAGCCCGTAGGCGGAGTCGTTCGCGAGGCGGACCGCTTCCGCCTCGTCGCGGAAGGGCAGCACCGTCAGGACGGGGCCGAACAGTTCGTCGCGGACGAGCGGGGCGTCGGGGCCGAGGCCGGTGACGACCGTGGGGTCCAGGTAGGCGCCGTCGAGGTCGGGGCGGGTGCCGCCGCACACGAGGGTGCCGCCCGAGGACCGCACCGCGTCCAGCACACGTGTCACCTGGTGCTCGTCGACGAGCGGGCCGAGCCGGGTGGCGGGGTCCAGCGGGTCGCCCGGTGTCCAGCTACGGGCGTGCTCGGCGACCCGGGCCGTGAACTCCTCGGCGACGGACGCCTCGACGAGGAGACGGGTGTTGGCGGAGCACACCTGCCCGGCGTTGTAGGCGAAGCCCCAGGCGGCGCGCTCCGCGGCGGCCTCCAGGTCCGCGTCGGCGAAGACCAGGTTCGGGCTCTTTCCGCCGGCCTCGGGCCACACCTGCTTCATGTTCGACTCGGCCGCGTAGGCGAGGAACCGCTTGGCGACATCGGTCGACCCGGTGAACACCAGTGTGTCGACGTCCGGGTGGAGGCCGAGGGCGCGGCCGGTGATCTCGCCGGGGCCGGGGACGACGTTCAGCACGCCGTCGGGAAGGCCTGCCTGCGCGGCGAGTTCGGCCAGCAGCAGCGCCGAGAGCGGTGACTGCTCGGCGGGCTTGAGGACGACGCTGTTGCCCGCCGCCAGAGCGGGCGCCAGCTTCCAACTCGCTATGTCGAGAGGGAAGTTCCACGGAACCACCGCGCCGACGACACCCAGCGGGGCGCGGCGGATCAGGGCGAGCTCGCCGGGCGGCGCCGGTGCCACCTCGTCGTAGAGCTTGTCGAGGGCTTCGGCGTACCAGGCGAAGCATCCGGCGGCGCCGGGCACGTCGGTGCCGTACGACTCCGCGATCGGCTTGCCCATGTCGAGGGTGTCGCAGAGAGCGAGCTCCTCGGCGTGCGCCTCGATGAGGCCGGCCAGCTTCAGCAGGACGCGCTTGCGCTCGGCGGGGGCCGTGCGCGACCAGCGGCCGTCCTCGAAGGAGGTGCGGGCCGCGCGCACGGCGCGGTCGACGTCGGCGACCGTGCCGACCGCGACCTCGGCGGTGGTCTTGCCGGTCGCGGGATTCACGGTGGCCAGCCACCGGCCTTCGGAGGGGTCGGCCCACGCACCGTCGATGAACAGCCGGGTGCGGGGCTCGAGTTCGGTGGCGCGCTGCCGCCAGTGCGAGTACGTCGTCATGCGGTGGCCTTCGCAATGCGTAGGGGATCCGGGCGAACCGGCGCCCGGCCGGATCTCGTGGGGCCAGGGCCGAGTAGGAGGAGTTCCGGCGTCCGCCGGGGTGGGCGGCGTGACGGCGAGTCGGCTCCGCCCCAGCGGGCCGGGCGACTTCTTTGAGTCGAGATTCAAACAATCCGTTCAGCCGCCGTCAATGCCAATGACCCGAACTTCTTGCAGAAGTTGGTCCGGGTAACAGAGAATTAACCGCCATGGGCAAAGTCGGCAGACCACGCAACCAGACGGCACGCAGAGAGGCCCTCGTCTCCGCCGCCGGGCAGGCCATCGCACGGCGCGGCCTCGAAGGGCTGCGCATCAAGGACATCGCGGACGCCGCAGGGGTGTCCCAGGGCTCGGTGCTGTACTACTACCCGGAGCTCGACGACCTCGTTCTCGAAGTGCACCGGGGCGCGGTGGAGAGCTTTCTGTCCTCCCGGCAGCGGGCGTACGACGAAGCGGCGGCGGAGGACTCCGTGGCGCGGATGCGGGCGCTCATCGCGAGCGGGCTGCCCAGCACCACGGAGGACGCCGTGCACGGGCTGCTCTACGAGCTGCACCGGCGTGCCGGCCGCAGCCCCGGCCATGCCGAGCTGATGACCTCGCTCTTCGCCCGGGAGGTGGCGCTCTACACCACCGCTCTGGAGGTCGGTGCCGCGACCGGCGCGTTCTCCCTCGCCGCGTCCGCGCACGATCTGGCGCACGGCCTCGTGGCTATGGAGGACGGCTACGGCCTGCACATCGTCAGCCACAACGCTGCGCTGCGCGGCGACAGGGCCCGCGAGCTGGTCCTCGCCCACGCGCGGGCCGTGACGGGCTGCGCCGCGCTGTAGAAGCTCAGGCGGCGGGCCGCGGCGCGATGTCGCGCAGTACGTCCATCACCGCGCGGGCGCGCGGGGTCTGGGCCACACCGCCGACCGCGGCGATCTTCACTTCGAGCGGCGGGCCGCCGTCGCGGAGGGCGAGTTCGGCGACCTCGCCGCCGCCGTAGGTCTGGCTGGTCGACGGCCGCTGGTTGAGCACGGAGTAGCCGAGGCCCCGGGCGACCAGGGAGCGCACGGTCTCATAGCTTTGGGTGCGGTAGCGGACGTCGGGTGCGGTGCCGGTGGCGGCGACCAGGGAGTGGAAGTAGTCGCGGCTGTGCGGCAGGTCCAGCAGGACGAGCGGTTCGGCGGACAGTTCGGCCAGCTCCACGCTGCCCTGCCCGGCTAGCGGGTGCCCGGCGGGGACGATGACGTAGGCGGGGGCCTCGGCGATCGTCTCGGTGCGCAGGTCGGGCTCCGACGACAGGCCGAGGCCGTAGGTGAGGGCGAAGTCGATGCGGCCCGCCGCCAGCGCCTGGACGAGCTGGTCCGTCTCCGCCTCCACCACGTCGATCTGGATGCCCGGGTGGCGCCGGGTGCACTCGCTGAAGAGCAGGGGCAGGTAGTAGGGGGCCAGGGTCACGAAGCAGCCGACGGTGACGGGGCCGGTGAGCGTCTCGCCATCTCCCCGGGCCTCGCGCTCGACCTCGCGGGCCCGGGCCAGCAGCTCCCTGGCCTGCTGCTGGAGCCGCTCCCCCGCGGGCGTCAGGGTCAGCCCGCGGCCCCGGCGCCGGATGAACAGCTGCACCTGGAGCTCCCGCTCCAGGTTGTAGACCGCGGCGGACACGGCGGACTGCGCGATGTGCAGCTCCGCCGACGCCTCCGTCATCGACCCGCGCTCGGCGGCGACCAGGAAGTAGCGCAGCTGAACGAGGGTGAAACCCAGCGGTGACGTCATGCGAGACCCTTGTGCGCGGTGGACCGTGTCCGCCCGACCCTATGCGCCGCCTACACGCGCTCGGCGACCGGCTCGGCGGCACCGGCCGGCTCCGCGACGTCCTCGGGGCGCAGCAGGGCGGACCCTGCGGTCTCCTTCAGGGACAGGGCGGCGACCAGGCCGCCGACGGCAAAGACCATCAGGTATGGGCCGGGCACGAGGGTGCTGCCCGTCGCGGAGATGAGCACGGTCATCAGGTAGGGCACGGTGCCGGCGAACAGCGCGGCGGTGACGTTGTAGGCGACGGAGAGCCCGCTCTGCCGGGTGCGGGTGGGGAAGACCTCCGCCGACCACACCGCGTACGTGCCGAGGATGGCCGCGAGGATCGCGCCGAGCAGCAGACCGGCGATCCACGTTCCGACGAGCCCGGTGCGCATCAGCAGGAACGCCGGGGTGGACAGGACCAGCAGGGCCACCGTCGCCCCGACGAACACCGGTTTGCGCCCCACCCGGTCGGAGAGGCCGCCGAACAGCGGCACCAGCACCAGTCCGAGCAGGGAGATGACGGTGGACAGCAGGGCCGCGTTGTCGGCCGAGTGTCCCAGGTGGTCGGTCTCGTAGGTGACGAGGTAGGTGAGGACGGCGTAGAAGGGGACGTGCATGGCCGTCATCAGGCCCGCCGCCTGGAGCAGTTCGCGCTTGTGGGAGCGGAACAGCTCCCGGGCAGGACTGCTCGGAACGGCGTCGTTCGCCTCCAGGGCCCGGTACTCGGGGGTGTCCTCGATCTTGTTGCGGATGATGAAGCCGATGATGCCGAGCGGCGCGGCGACGAGGAAAGGGATGCGCCAGCCCCAGGCGGTGAGCTGGGCGTCGTCGAGGCCGGAGGACAGCAGCAGGAAGACGAACGAGCCGGCGAGGAAGCCGAGCAGGGAGCCGACCTCCAGCCAGCTCACGCCGAACCCGCGGCGGCGGCGCGGCGCGCTCTCGGCGAGGAAGCTGGCCGCGCTGCCGAACTCGCCGCCCGCGGCGAAGCCCTGGATCAGCCGCAGGGCCACCAGGAGGATCGGGGCGGCGATGCCGATCGAGTCGTACCCGGGGAGCAGGCCGATGGTCAGCGTCGCGCCGGACATCATGAAGATGACCAGGGAGAGGGTGCGCTTGCGGCCGATGCGGTCGCCGAGCGGCCCGAACACCAGGGCTCCGATCGGCCGGATGCCGAACGAGACGGCGAACACGCCGAACACGGCGAGCAGTCCGGTGGTCCTGTCGTCGGACGGGAAGAAGACGGTCGCGACGGTTCCGGCGAGATAGGCGTACGCGGCCCAGTCGAACCAGTGCACGAACACGCCGACGGCTCCGGCGGCGACGCTCCTGCGCAGGGTGACCACGTCGGTGGCCGGCTCGGCCGCGGTTTCCGTCGGGGCACTGCTGTGGCGGGTGGGCATACGCGCCTCCTTGGGGGATGGGGTGAGGTACCGGGGCGGTGCGGGTGCCGTCGGTCCTCAGAGCGCGGGTGCGCCGCGGTCGATGCCGGTCCAGGCCAGTGCCACGGCGGCGTCGAGCAGGGCGCGTTCCGCCGTGCCGCCGACGCAGTGCGCGGCGAACTCGTGCTGGTGGTTGGTGGCGGGCAGGGAGCCGATGCCGATGTACGGGTGGATGGCGGGCACCCGTTGGGAGACGTTGCCCATGTCGGTGGAGGCGCGGTTCATCCGTGCGGCCTGGCCGGGTGGCGCGAACTCCCGTCCCAGGGCGAGGGCGTTGGCGCGGTAGTGGCCGAGCGCCGTCCCGTCGGTGCGGAACTCCGCGTACGGCTTGCTCTCCGGTTCAATCTCCAGGTCGCAGCCGGTGGCCAGCGCGCCCGCCTCGAAGGCGCGCATGACGCGCGGTTCGAGTGCGGCGAGTTCCGCGAGGGTCTCGGCGCGGACGTACCAGCGTCCGCTCGACCGCTCCGGGATGGCGTTGGGCGCGTCCCCGGCGTGCGTCACCACCCCGTGCACGCGTGCCGATGACGGCAGTTGCTGACGCAGCAGGCCGATGGCCACCTGGGCGACGGTGAAGGCGTCGGCCGCGTTGATCCCGGCCTCCGGGTAGGCGGCGGCGTGCGCGGACTTCCCGGTGTACGAGATCTTGGAGTGGCTGACGGCGAAGGGGCGGGCCTCGGCGACGTCGACCGGTGCCGGGTGCGCCATCATCGCGAGGTCCACGCCGGTGAAGGCGCCGCGGTCGAGCATCTCGATCTTGCCGCCGCCGCCCTCCTCGGCGGGGGTTCCGTAGACCTCGACGGTGAGCCCGGCGTCGTCGGCGACGGCGGCCAGGCCGAGGGCGGCGCCGACGGAGCTCGCCGCGATGAGGTTGTGCCCGCACGCGTGCCCGAGGCCGGGCAGCGCGTCGTACTCGGCGCACAGCGCGATGCGCACGGGGCCGCCGCCGAACGTGGCGTGGAAGGCGGTGTCCAGGCCCAAGTAGGCGGAGGTCACGTCGAATCCGGCGCGGTCGAGCAGCTCCGGGACGGTGGCCGCGGCCCGGTGCTCCTCCCAGGCGGTCTCCGGGTCCGCGTGCAGCCGCTCGGAGAGTCCGATCAGTTCCTCGGTGTGCCGGTCGACCTCGTGCCTGGCGGCTTCCTTGAGCGCGCTCTTCACAGGTCTCCCGGTACGCCGTAGGACGGTGACGTGGCGGGGTCGAGGCCGCGCCGGACGTAGTCGTCCCGCTGCGGCAGCCATACGTCGAGGAGTTCGCCGAGCCGGTCGACCGGGTCGTCGGCCCAGTCCACCCGCAGGTCGGTGACGCGCCAGCCCACGTCGGCGACGACGGCCATCCCGGCGGAGTGCACCGGCCCTTCCTCGCCGCCCGCCGCGATGGCGGCCTTCATGGCGGCGAGCAGCCGTTCCTCCAACTCCCCCGTGGCGGACGCGTACGCGTCGAGGAGGACGCCGGGGAGGTGTGTGCCGGACAGCATGTTCCCGGCCGCGACCGCTCCGTCGGCGGTCGCGGTGGCGTGGGTGCCGAGGGTGTGCGGGCCGCTGAAGGCGAACCCGGGGCCGGAGCGGCCGAGCACGGCCAACTGCCGGTAGGCGATGGTCTTTTCGTTGCGGGTGGCGCCGGTGACGTCGGCCAGGGCGCGCTCCGCGTCGCCGTGTTCGGCGAGCGCGTCGAGCAGGTCGGTGCCGAGCGTGGGGTCGGTGATGTTCTGCGAGGTCGCCGCGCCGACGCCGGGGCGCAGATGGGCGACGCGTGCGGCCACGGCCGGACTGGACGAGCTGACAGCGATGCCGAACCGTTCGCCGTCGCGGACCACCAGGGAGAACGTCATGCCCGGTCCTCCTTCGGGATCACGGCGACGGCGTCGATCTCGCACAGCCACTCCGGGCGGGCGAGGGCCGACACGACCAGGCCGGTGGAGATGGGGTGGACGCCCTTGGTCCAGCGGCCCACGGTGCGGTACACGGCCTCGCGGTAGCGCGGGTCGATCAGATAGATCGTCAGCTTGACCAGGTGCTCGATGCGGCTGCCGGACTCTTCGAGGAGCATCTTGATGTTCGCCATGGCCTGTTCGGCCTGTGCCTCGGCGTCACCGATGCCGACGGACTCGCTGGTGTCGAGGTTCTGGCCGATCTGGCCCCGGACGTACACGGTGTCGCCCGCGACGACGGCCTGGCAGAGGTCGTTGTCGAGGCTCTGCTCGGGATAGGTGTCGCGGGTGTTGAACGGGCGGACGCGGGTGTGTCCACCGGCGACGATCGGGGGCTTGGGGGACGTCATGCGCTGCTCCTCAGCTGTTCGGGGTTGCCGCCGCGGCGACGGGCCGGTCGGCGGTGTCGTACGCGAGGTATCCGCGCCGGATCGCGATGTGGTCGGCGACGTACCGGGCGTCGTGCCAGACGCCCCAGATGAAGCTCGATCCGCGACGGGACAGCCAGGGCAGGCCCAGGAAGTAGACGCCGGGCTCGGCGGACACCCCGCGGCTCTGGTCCGGGCGGCCGTTCTCGTCGAACGCGTCGACGTCGAGCCAGCCGTAGTCGGCGGCGAAGCCCGTCGCCCAGACGATCGAGGTGACACCGGCGTCGGCCAGGTCGAGCGCGAGACGCGGGTCGGTCACGCACTCCGGGTCGGGCCCGAGGACATGCGCCTGCGGCTCCTCGGGCAGGTCGAGTCCGTTGCGTTCGACGTAGGCGTCGGCAGCGCGCAGCAGGCCGAGGTACTTCTCGTCGCCGAGCGCGATGTTCGTGGCGAGGTCCGGTGCGAAGCGCAGCACTCCGTCGTCGTACGACGCGGTCATGCCGACGAGTTCGACGCCGGTGGCGGCCAGGGCCCGGAAGTCCACGGTGTGGCCGCCGCGGGCGCCGCTGACCGCGATGGTGACGTGTGCGGCGCCCTGCGGCGGCGTCTGCGCGTCCCAGAGTCCGAGCACGCCGAGCCACCAGCAGAAGTCCCGTCCGCGGTACTGGCGCGGCGGGCGGTCGTGCGGCCCGACCGAGAGCAGGACGCGGCGCCCGGACCGGCGCAGCTCGTCGGCGATCTGGACGCCCGAGGAGCCCGCGCCGACCACCATCACCGCGCCTTCGGGCAGCTGTTGGGGGTTGCGGTAGCCGCTGGAGTGGATCTGTACGGGGACCGCGCCGTCCGGGACGACGGGCGGGATCACCGGGCGCTGGAACGGTCCGGTCGCGGCGACGACGAAGCGAGCGTCGACGGCGCCCTGGGACGTCTCGACCCGGAAGCCGGAGCGGCCGGTGTGCCGGCGCACCGAGGTCACCTCGACGCCGCAGCGGACCGGGGCGTCGATCTTCTCGGCGTACGCGGCGAAGTAGTCGGCGACCTGCTCCTTCGACGCGAAGCCGTCGGGGGCGACGTCGGGGAACTCCATTCCCGGGAACCGGTCGTGCCAGGCGGGTCCGTTCGCGACCAGCGAGTCCCACCGCTCCGAGCGCCACCGTTCGGCGATGCGGTTCCGCTCCAGGACGATGTGCGGTATGCCGAGCGCTCCGAGGTGCTCGCTCATCGCGATGCCGGCCTGGCCTGCTCCGACGACGACCACTTCGGTCTCTTCACTGGGCATGTGAGCCTCCCTTCAGGCGGTGGGGGCAGCCCGTGTGGCGTCGACGGTGCTACCGCTGACGTCATCCTGAAGGGAACGCGAAATTCTGTCGAACAGATGTTTCCGTTAAGGGCAATCGCTTTTTCAGATGTGCGGAGGTCTTGGGTCTCTACGCGCATCAGCGTCTGCCGGCCGTGTCACGGGAGACGGCCCCCGACCTGCTGGAGCCGCGGCGCCGCCCGCGGCGGCTCCAGCCGCCGGTCCTCCGTCAGACGGTCGGGTACTCCCGCTCTCGGCCGTCCGACGGAGGCCACCTGCCTCCGTCACACTCCCGCGTACGGGACGGATGGGCAGCACAACCAGCGCAACGAAAGACGCCCAGCTCAACCCCGTGCTCATCCAGAAGACGAAGGGGGAATGCGCTTCAGGTCCGTGCCGTGGCGGCGCCCGAAGGCTCGTTCAGCTCTTCGGCATGAGCACCGTGTCGATGATGTAGACGTTGGCGTTGGCGGTCTTCACGTTGCCGCAGACCACGTTGGCGGTGTCGTTCACCTTGTAGGACTCACCCGATCCCGCGGTGGTGAGCTTCGACTTCTCCAGGGTCTCGAAGGAGCCCTTCTCCAGGTCCTTGGGCGCCAGCTTCTGGCCCACGACGTGGTAGGTCAGGATCTTGGTGAGCTGGGCCTTGTCGTTGAGGACCTTGTCCAGGTCGGCCTTCGGAATCTTGGAGAAGGCGTCGTTGGTCGGCGCGAAGACCGTGATGTTCTTCGCGTTGTTCAGCGTGTCCACCAGGCCGGCCTTCTTGACGGCGGTCACCAGGGTGGACAGGGCCGGGTTGTTGGAGGCGGCGGTGGCGACGGGGTCCTTGGCCATGCCGTCGAAGGAACCGGCACCGTCCTTGGGCACGGAGGAACAGGCGGAGCCGAAGGGCTCGTCCGTGCTGTTCATGTCGTCGGACGGGCTGGCCATGTCCGACCCCTTCGACGCGGCCGACGAGGCACTGCCCGAGGCCTTGTCCTTGGAGTCGCTGTCGGAACAGGCCGTCAGGGCCAGCGGCAGCATGGCGGCGGTGGCGACGACGACGGCGATACGACGGACTCGAGTCTGCATGACAATCCCTCAGTGATCAGGTCTGTGAAGGCCATCCGCCTCCATCACCGGGAATCCGGTGCGCCCGGCGCCGCGGATTGGTCCTTCCTCGAACGAGTGATCCGCGTACGACCGCGGCGTGCGACGGGCCACCCGACGCACCGGTCCCGCGGTCACCGCGGGTGCCGGGACCGCCAGTAGGGGTTGTCGTGCGGCAGCCCTCCGCTGACCCGCCCGTACATGCCTCCGGTCATCAGCAGCAACCCGACGGCGAAGCTGAAGAGAACGTTCTGCATGCGGAAGTTGAGGACGTTGTAGCGGCTGTCCAGGGCGAACAGGCTCGCGAACCCGACCAGCAGGAAGGCGATTCCGAGGACCATGTTCACGGTGGAGGCGGTGTTGCCGCCGCGGACCGCCGCGGCCAGCAGCACACCGCCGACGACGAGAGACAGCACGCTCAGCGCGCCGTTCGTGTTCAGGCCCAGGGTGGTGTTGGCGCCGGTGTCGAAGAAGCCGATGCGGTCGATGAGCCCGAGGACGCCGAAGGCGAGCAGGAAGAGTCCTGCCAGGCCCGCGCTGAACCGGTAGACCCGGCCCAGGCGGTGGTCGACGGGCAGGTGATCGTCGAGCGTCACGGGGGAATGCGCGCGGGGCGCGTGCAGGACTGCCATGAGAAGGACCTCCTCGCCCCCCTGCTCTCTGCTCTCTGCTCTCTGCTCTCTGCTCTCTGCACCGCTAATCCGCTGCCGACGGCCGCGCCGGATTGCCCGAACCGGAAAAAATTCCCACACCAGGGCAATCCGCCCCGAAGGTGGTGACGAATTACTGGTGTGAGGGCGCGATGGACGCGCCGACCCCCGGTAGCCCGCGCCCTCACCGGCCCTGGGCCGCTCGGGGGCCCGGCGGGCCCGCTCGCCCGCCGTACTGGAGGGTTGATCATGACCGCTCACCGCACAAGCATCCGGATTCTGGTCGGTTCCGCGGCACTGGCACTGCCGCTCTCACTGGCGACGCTGGCCCCGGCGGCCTCGGCCGACGACATGAGCGGACCGTTCGGTCCGGCGTGTTCGTCGGTGCCGAAGGACGGCGCCGGTTCCTTCGACGGCATGGCCAAGGACCCCGTCGCCACCGCCGCCTCCCACAACCCCGACCTGTCCACCCTGGTGACCGCCGTCAAGAAGGCCGGCCTGGTGGACACGCTGAACAACGCGAAGAACGTCACCGTGTTCGCGCCGACCAACGAGGCGTTCGCGAAGATCCCGAAGGCCGACCTGGACAAGGTCCTCAACGACAAGGCCCAGCTCACCAAGATCCTGACCTACCACGTGGTGGGCGAGAAGGTCACCCAGGACAAGCTGGCCGACGGCAGCTTCAAGACGCTGGAGGGCAGCAAGCTGACCACGTCGGGCTCGGGCGAGAAGTACAAGGTCAACGACACCGCGAACATCGTCTGCGGCGACGTGCAGACCTCCAACGCCACCGTCCACATCATCGACACTGTCCTGATGCCCAAGAGCTGACCGGCCGCGCCGGAACGCGTCAGGGGTGTACCGCGCATGCGGTACACCCCTGACTGCTGCCGGTACGGACGGTTCAGGCCGGCAAGTTCATCAACGCCACCGGCTGCGTGGTGGGCTGCTTCGAGCCCCCGGCCGGTTCGAGGGTCACGCCCATGCCGGAGGCGTCGCCGACAGCCCCGGCCATCAGGACGCTCTGGTCGGCGCTGGAGGGGTTCATCAGACCGGCCGCGCGCATGTGATCACCGTCGGCGAACCACAGCTGGTACACCTTGCCCTTCGGCGGCTCGGCCATGCCGGACGCGATGAAGACGGCCTTGTCACTGGCGCGCGAGACGACGACCGAGCCGTGGGCCCCGCCCTTGACGGCCGCCGAGGTCACCTTGGCGTCCGGCGCGGCGAGCACCGCGGCGATCCGGTCGGCCTGGTCCTGTGCGGCCCGCGCTTCCTGGCGGGCCTCGTCGGCCCGCTGGTGCTGCCACAGCGTGGTGCCGCCGAGCGCGACCATGCCGGCGAGGCAGGCGGCGAGCGCCCAGCGCAGCGCGTGCTTGCGCGGGGCCTGCCGGTGTTCTCCGGTCACGGGCGTGGCCGGTGGTTCCTGTCGTACGTCCGTGATCCGCGCCATGACCTGGGCTTTCAGGTGCGGTGGCGGCGGCAGGGAGGCTGCCAGTCCCAGCCGTCCCGCGGTGGCGGACAGTTCGCGTACCTCCTGTTCGCAGGACGCGCACCGGGACAGGTGCTCTTCGAACGCCCGGCGTTCGTCGTCGTCCAGCGCGTCCAGCGCGTAGGCACCGGTGAGCGTGTGCAGGTCGGACGTGTCGGTCATGCGGTCACCCCCAAGCAGTCGCGAAGCCGGATGAGCCCGTCCCGCAGCCGCGTCTTGATCGTGCCCAACGGCGTGGACAGTGTGTCGGCGACCTCTTTGTAGGTGAGGCCCTGGTAGTACGCCAGCGTCACGGACTGGCGCTGCAGCTCGCTGAGCGACCGCAGGCAGCGCCGCAGTTGCTCCCGTTCGAAGCGGGCCTCCACCTGCTCGCTCACCTCGTCGAACTCCGGTGTCCGCGCGAGGAGCGCCGCCTTGTGGTCACGGGCGGCCGCGGACTCGACGGAACGGATCCGGTCGACGGTGCGCCGGTGGGCCAGGGTGAGGAGCCAGGTGATGACCGTGCCGCGCTCGGGGCGGTAGGCGGCCGCGGTGCGCCAGACCTCGACGAAGACCTCCTGGGCGACCTCCTCGGACTGCGCGTGATCGCGCAGGACCTTGTGCACGGTCCCGAACACGGGCCCGGCGACCGCGTCGTACAGCGCGGCGAACGCTTGATGGTCGCCCTGCCCGACCGCGACCACGAGTTTCGCGAGGTCGGGCTTGCGTGCTGGGCTCTCTCCGATGTGGAGGGCTTCCGTCATGTGCGGCCTTCCGGCTACCACGGGGCAGCGGCTCGATGGGGACGATGCCCCCAGTAAGGCACAGCCGCCGCCCCCGCGGACGCCGGAGGGCGTGTGCGTCCGCTTGTGCCCGGATTCAGTCGACGGTGACAACAACTGAATGCCAGCCGGAGGCGCCGTCGGGAATGGTGGCGGTACGCTTCTCCGTCTGCGTCTCACCCGTGCGGTCGGTGGCCCGGACGGTCAGGGTGTGGCCGCCCTTGGTGGCCTGCCACGCGTACGACCACTGCCGCCAGGTGTCCCG
>NZ_QLLY01000017.1 GCF_003259365.1 Streptomyces sp. PsTaAH-137 | reverse complement strand
ACACCACGAGAGCGGAACCAGAAGAGGAATAATCTTCCGGTTCACAGCGTCCTCGCTGTGCGCCTGCCAGTCAGTGACCGGCAGGACTTTTTCAAAGGAACCTCGTCCCAGCCTGATGGCCGGAGACGGGGTATCAACATATCTGGCGTTGATTTTTGGCACGCTGTTGAGTTCTCAAGGAACGGACGCTTCCTTTGTACTCACCCTCTCGGGCTTTCCTCCGGGCGCTTCCCTTCGGTATTTCGTGTTTCCAACCTTACCAGATCCTTTTTCCGTTCCGTTTCCGGTTTCGGATTTTGTTTCCGGTGGCCGTTGGAGGGCCTTTGCCTTTCGGCGTGGTCACTACGTTAGCGGATTTCCTCGGTGACTCATAATCGAGATCCGAGGGCTTGAATTTCGACATGCAGGCACGCCGAAAAGACCCCGTCGAGGGAAATCGTAGTAGTGGTTTGGCCGCTCTCAGGTAGTGGCTGAACGCCCCACCCGGGTCAAGCGGCTCGGGCTACATTACGGATCCCGCAAGGGCGCGTCAAGTTCGTCGGCGCGGGGTATGCGGCCGATAAGGGCTCACCGTCGGGTCGTTGGGGATCCAGAAGCGCCACGGGTGGACGCCGCCGGGGCCGGAGACTCCGGTGCGCGGGCCGTTGAGTACTTGGTCGGCGGGTGTGGGGGTGCCGTGGAGCACGGTCAGGGGTGAGTCGGGGCCCGCGCAGGCGTCGGTACCGTTCAGGGAGCGGTCCACGCCCAGGGCCGTGGCCAGCCGGGCCGGGCCTTTAGCCAGCTCCTTGTCGTTGCGGGCCGAGAGCCGGCGCTCGCGGGTCAGCTCGGCGCCCTCGGTGATCTCACCGGCGCGGAGCAGCACGGCGCTCGCTCTGCCTTCCTCCCCGCAGACGAGGTTCATGCAGTGCCACATGCCGTACGTGAAGTAGACGTAGACGTGTCCGGGCTGACCGAACATCACGCTGTTGCGGGCCGTGCGGCCTCTGTAGGCGTGCGAGCCCGGATCGTTCGCGCCGTCGTACGCCTCGACCTCTGTGAGACGGAGTTCGATCGGACCGTCGGGGGTACGGCGTACCAAGGTGCGTCCGAGAAGGTCGGGAGCGACGTCCAGGACAGGGCGATCGAAGAAGTCACGGGGCAGGGGCGTACGGTCAGGGGCCGCGATCATGCCGCCCGAGGGTACTGGAGCGGTCGGGGCGGGCACTCGGACGCGGAACCGGGCACGGTTGTACCGCGTTTGTAGTCAGCAGTAACAAGCAGTGTTGTCGTCGTCTAGCGCGCTCGTTCGCGTACGGAGGGAATCGGGTCATGGGGTTCAAGCGGCTGTTGGCGAGTCTTGGTGCGGGCGGGGCGTCTGTGGAGACCGAGCTCATCGAGCCCAATGTCGTACCCGGCGGTGTCGTTCAGGGTGAGGTGCGGATCCAGGGCGGTTCCGTCGAGCAGGAGATCGAGGGGCTCTCCGTCGGGCTGCAGGCGCGGGTCGAGGTCGAGGGTGCGGACCAGGAGACCAAGCAGAACATCGAGTTCACCAAGACGCGGCTCGGCGGCGCCTTCACCCTTCAGGCCAACGCGGTGCACGCCGTGCCGTTCGGTCTGGAGATCCCGTGGGAGACGCCGGTCACCACCATCGACGGACAGCAGCTGCGCGGCATGAACATCGGGGTGACCACCGAGCTGGCGATCGCGCGGGCCGTCGACTCGGGTGACCTGGACCCGATCAGCGTGCACCCGCTGCCGTCGCAGCAGGCCATCCTGGACGCCTTCATCAGCCTCGGGTTCCGCTTCAAGAGCGCCGACATGGAGCGTGGCCACATCCGCGGCACCCGGCAGAAGCTGCCCTTCTACCAGGAGATCGAGTTCTACCCGCCGCAGCAGTACCGGGGGCTGAACCAGGTCGAGCTGAGCTTCGTCGCCGACGACCGCGAGATGGACGTCGTCCTGGAGATGGACAAGAAGCCGGGGCTGTTCAGCGAGGGCAGCGACACCTTCCGGTCGTTCGTCGTCGGGCACCACGACTTCCAGGGCACCGACTGGTCGGCGTACCTCCACCAGTGGCTGTCCGAGGTCGGCAGCAAGCGGAACTGGTTCTAGGGTTTGTCTGTCTCTGCAGACTTGTCCAACAAGGAGGTGTCGTTGTGACCGAGCAGCCCGGGCGTGCTCCGCTGCCTCACGACTTTCATCCGCAGGTGCCGTCCTTCAGCGTGGTGAGCGAGGACTTCGAGGCGGGTGGGGTACTCGACGACGCTCAGGTCTACGCGGCCGGGAACACCTCGCCGCACCTGCGGTGGGAGGGTTTCCCCGCCGGGACCAAGAGCTTCGCCGTGTCCTGCTTCGACCCGGACGCGCCGACCGGCAGCGGGTTCTGGCACTGGACCGTCTTCGACATCCCGGTCTCGGTGACCGAGCTGCCGACGGGTGCGGGCACCGAAAAGTTCGAAGGGCTTCCCGAGGGCGCCGTGCAGGTGCGCAACGACTACGGGAGCAAGGACTTCGGCGGTGCCGCGCCGCCGGCCGGGGACCCCGCCCACCGGTACGTGTTCACGGTGTACGCCGTGGACCAGGAGAAGCTGGGGCCCGACTCCGACGGTTCGCCCGCTTTCGTGGGATTCAATCTGCGGTTCCACACGCTCGCGCGTGCCCAGGTGATCGCCGAGTACGCGGCTCCCGCGGAGAGTTAGCGAGAGTCAGCGTTCACGGAACGTTTGCCCGCCTCTGGTCTTGGAATTGATCAGAGGCGGGCAGTTTTTATTGCGTTGTCCATCTCGGCGTGCACGGCCAGAGTTGACGCACGGACGCCGAGGGGTGATCCGGTGCGCACGGGAGGTGGGCAGGATGCGGGACACACTGGTGCTGAACGCGAGCTTCGAGCCGCTCTCGACGGTGACGCTCAATCGAGCGGTGGTGCTGGTACTGACGGACAAGGCCGTCGTCGAGCAGGCCCATCCCGAGCTGCGCATGCGCGGTGCCGCGATCGAGATGCCCGTACCGCGGGTGATCAGGTTGTGCAGATACGTACGGGTGCCGTTCCGAAGACGCGCGCCGTGGTCGAGGCGGGGCGTGCTCGTGCGGGACCAGCACCGGTGCGCGTACTGCGGAAAGCGGGCGACGACCGTGGACCACGTCGTGCCGCGCTCGCGGGGTGGCGCGGACTCGTGGCTCAATACCGTCGCTTCCTGCGCCGAGGACAATCACCGGAAGGCGGACCGGACGCCGGAGCAGGCCGGAATGCCGCTGCTGCGGGAGCCTTTCGAGCCGACGCCCGCCGACGCGATGCTGCTGTCGCTCGGGTCGGGTGCTGAGGTGCTGCCGGACTGGTTGAGCAGGGGGGCCGCCGCGTAGGCACTCCGTGCGGGGGCGGGTCCATCGGCCTTGGGGTCGATGGGCCCGTCTTTTGTCTTTGCGTCCGCCGCCTGGGGTGCTCGCGCAGTCCCCCGCGCCCCTAGTCGATCGGGGGTTGTTCGCGGCGTTCCTTGCTCATGGACGGGGTCGGGGCGCCCGCCATGGGGCCGAAGTTGCCGATCGCGCCCGAGAGGCCCTTCAGGGCGTCGCCGATCTCGCTGGGGACGATCCAGAGCTTGTTGGCGTCGCCCTCGGCGATCTTCGGGAGCATCTGGAGGTACTGGTACGAGAGCAGCTTCTGGTCCGGGTCACCGGCGTGGATGGACTCGAAGACCGTACGGATGGCCTGCGCCTCACCCTCGGCGCGCAGGGCCGCGGCCTTCGCCTCGCCCTCCGCGCGGAGGATGGCGGACTGCTTCTCGCCCTCGGCCGTGAGGATCTGGGACTGGCGGATGCCTTCGGCGGTGAGGATCGCGGCGCGCTTGTCACGGTCGGCGCGCATCTGCTTCTCCATCGAGTCCTGGATGGAGGTCGGCGGCTCGATCGCCTTCAGCTCGACGCGGTTGACGCGGATGCCCCACTTGCCGGTCGCCTCGTCGAGGACGCCGCGCAGGGCCGCGTTGATCTCCTCGCGGGAGGTGAGGGTCCGCTCCAGGTCCATGCCACCGATGATGTTGCGGAGCGTGGTGACCGTGAGCTGCTCGATGGCCTGGATGTAGCTGGCCACCTCGTAGGTCGCGGCGCGGGCGTCCGTCACCTGGTAGTAGATGACCGTGTCGATGTTGACCACCAGGTTGTCCTGGGTGATCACCGGCTGGGGCGGGAACGGCACGACCTGCTCGCGCAGGTCGATGCGGTTGCGGATGGAGTCGATGAAGGGGACGACGATGTTCAGCCCCGCGTTCAGCGTGCGGGTGTAGCGGCCGAAGCGCTCCACGATGGCCGCGCTGGCCTGCGGAATGACTTGGATGGTCTTGATCAGGGCGATGAAGACCAACACCACCAGAATGATCAGGACGATGATGATCGCTGACATCGCGTCTCCTGTGCCCTTCGTGCCGACTTCGTCCGGCGGCGTCCCGCCGGAAGATCATGGGATCTTGCTCGTCGAGTCTGTCAGAACAGCCCTGGTGTCGTGGCTGGTTCCGGCCACATCGCGGTGCGCTGAGACGTTCACATGACGATCGCCGTGGCCCCTTCGATGTCGACGACGTCGACCTGGCGGCCGGGTTCGAACTCGGCGTCGCTGTCGAGCGCGCGGGCCGACCAGATCTCACCGCCGAGCTTGATCCGTCCGCCGCCGCCGTCGACCCGTTCGAGGACGACGGCCTGTTTGCCCTTCAGGGCGTCCACGCCGCTGGCGAGTTCGGGCTGCTGGGCGCGGTGACGTGCGGCGACGGGACGTACGACGGCGATGAGCGCGCACGAGACGACGGCGAAGACCACGACCTGGAGAACGACACCGCCGCCCAGGCCCGCCGTCACGGCGCCGGCCACGGCGCCCACGGACAGCATGCCGAATTCGGGCATGGCGGTGAGAACGAGCGGGATTCCGAGTGCGGCCGCTGCGATCAGCCACCACACCCATGCGTCGATGTCTGCCACATGGTCATGGTAGATCCGCTGATGGCCGTGCGGACAGGGTGCGTCCGGCCCGCACGGCGGAACGGCGCGGTCAGCCGAGGGGAAGGCCGGTGGCGGTCCAGCGGTCGTTCTTCTGCTCGACGACCAGCGGGAGGCCGAAGCACTTGGAGAGATTGCGGGAGGTGAGCTCCAGCTCCAGCGGGCCCGCGGCGAGGACCTGGCCCTGGCGGATCATCAGGACGTGGGTGAAGCCGGGGGCGATCTCCTCGACGTGGTGCGTGACCATGATCATCGAGGGAGCGATCGGGTCGCGCGCGAGACGGCCGAGACGGCGGACCAGGTCCTCGCGGCCGCCGAGGTCGAGGCCCGCGGCGGGCTCGTCCAGAAGCAGCAGCTCGGGGTCGGTCATCAGGGCGCGGGCGATCAGGGTGCGCTTGCGCTCGCCCTCGGAGAGGGTGCCGAACCTGCGGTCCAGGTAGTCGCTCATGCCGAGGCGGTCGAGGAACGCGCGGGCGCGCTGCTCGTCGATGGCCTCGTACTCCTCCTGCCAGCCGGCGGTCATGCCGTACGCGGCCGTCAGGACGGTCTGCAGGACCGTCTGGCGCTTGGGGAGCTTCTCGGCGAGACCGTTGCCGGCGACGCCGATGCGCGGGCGCAGCTCGAAGACGTCGGTGCCGGGCTTGCCGAGGGTCTCGCCGAGGATCGTGGCGGAGCCGCTGCTCGGGAAGAGGTAGCTCGAGGCGATGTTCAGGAGGGTGGTCTTGCCCGCGCCGTTCGGCCCGAGGATGACCCAGCGCTCCCCCTCCTTCACCGACCAGGAGACCTGGTCCACCAGAGCCCGGCCCTCGCGGACCACGGATACGTCCTCCAGCTCCAGTACATCGCTCATGAGCGCGTTGTCTCCCATTGCAGTCTCGGCTGTCTCGTGCGTCCGCGGACGGTTCGGCTTGTTCACCACTGGACGCAGCCCCCAGATAAACCTACGCCACTGGTGCGCCGGTCCTTTCCCGCGGCTTCGGTTTTGGCGTCACGGAGGGCCTTGTGGGGCTTCTAAGGTGGTGCGCATGTTGTCGGAACCACGGTCTGGGCGCCTGGCGTCCTGGGGAAATGCCCTGTTGGGCGGATTTGTCGCACCTGATGACGCGGCGCTCGCCATTGTGGGCGAGGACGCCGTGCACCGGGTGGAGGGGATTCCCGGGGAGGCCGGTCCCGTCGGGCTGACGCTCGCCCTGGGACGGCTGCGGGCGCTTGGGGCGACCGGGCTGCGGGTCGCGCTGCCCGCTCCGGGGCATCCGCTGGGACTGAGCGGGCCGCCCGAGTTCAACGCGCGGGCGCTGGAGGCCGAGGAGGCCGTCGTCTGCCAAGGGGCCGCGCTGGGGCTCGTACCGGAGGTGTACGAGGCCGGGCCCGACGGTGATGTGCATGTCGAGGTGATGTGGCACTGCCTGCCCGTGCGGGAGGCGCCGCCGGCCGATGTGCCGTCCCTGGGCGAGGCCGAGCGGGAGCTGGCGGAGGCCCTTCGGGAGGCGACCGAGGTGCTCACGCGGCTCGACGTGGCCGGGTCGGGTCCGGTGGCCGATGCCGCGGTGGACGCGTACCGGGCGCGGGCCGAGCGGGGGCGGGAGGTGCTGGCTCCCGGGTATCCGCCGCGGGCCGTGCGCGTGCTGGAGCTGGCGCAGCGGGTCGGGCTGCTGGTCTCGGTGGCGTACGGGAGCGGGCACGGCGGGGCCGTGAGCGCCTCCGAGATGGGGGCGCGGGCGGTGGCGCTGCGGCCGGTCGAGCGAACGGCCCGGCGGGCCCAGGTGGCCGCGTACAACGCGTTCGTGGAGGAGCGGGAGCGGGGCTGAGGGCACCGGCGGCTCCGGAAGCGGGTGAGGCCCCCGCGGACCATGTCCGCGGGGGCCTCACCGTGCCTGCTGGGCGCGAGCGTCAGACGTTCGACGCGACGTTGCCGAAGGCGGGGTTCAGGACGCCGATGACGTTGGCCGAAAGGCCGGAGACGTTCACCGGGACGTGGACCGGGACCTCGGCGTGGTTGCCGGAGGCGATGCCCGGGGACATGGTGGCCGCGCCCTCGGCGTTCGCGTCGGCGAAAGCAGCTCCGGCGGACGCGCCCGAAGCGATACCGGCGACGGCGACGGCCAGAACAGCCTTCTTGGCGATGCTCATGAGAAAAATTCCTCCAGATGTACGGTCCGCCCCCGAACCGCGGAGGCGCACGCTGCGAAACGCGTGGGCCGCACGGATGACACGGGGCGGGACCGCGATGCGCCCGATCTGGTCAATAAGCAGACTGTGGGATCAGCGCATCGGTGCCGAATGGCGCGGGACGCCGTGTCAGTGGTTGACGCCGTGGTTGCCGAAGACCGGGTTCAGGACGCCGATGACGGACACGGTGTTGCCCACGACGTTGACCGGGATGTCGATCGGGGCCTGGATCACATTGCCCGAGACGACGCCCGGGGACTTCTCGGCCTTGCCGCAGGCGTGCGCACCGTCCGTGGCCGAGGCGAGGCCGGAACCGGCGGCGACGAGCCCGCCGGCGACGAGGGTGACAGCCGCGGCCTTCTTCAGGTTCTTCACTTCTAGCTCCTCATTGCGATCACCGCGGCCAGCCGCCGCAGCACGCCCTGAGAACGCGCCGGGGGCGCGCGAGGATGCGCCATTCGAATGACATCCACACGACGGTATGAATCTCATACCGGAAGGGAACCATTCGCCGGGCGGTCGGTAGGAGGCCCCGCTCGTGCGCCGGTGCGCGCGCCGTCAGCCCGCCACGCCGTGTCGTACGGCCCAGAGGGCGGCCTGGGTGCGGTCCGCGAGGTCGAGCTTCATCAGGATGTTCGACACGTGGGTCTTGACGGTCTTCTCGGAGAGGACCAGGGCGCGGGCGATCTCCCGGTTCGAACGGCCGTCGGCGATCAGGCCGAGCACCTCGCGCTCCCGCTCGGTGAGGGAACCGCCTCGGCCCTGTCCGGTGCCGGTCTCCTCCTGGGAGAGCAGGGCGCCCGCCACCTCGGGCTGGAGCAGGATGTGGCCCGCGTGGACGGAGCGGATGGCGCCGGCCAGGGCGTCGGGGTCCACGTCCTTGTACACGTAACCGGCGGCTCCGGCGCGCAGGGCGGGGACGACCGTGCGCTGCTCGGTGAAGCTGGTGACGATCAAGACCTTGGCCGGGTTGGCCAGTTCGCGCAGCTTGCGGAGGGCCTCCACGCCGTCCATGCCCGGCATCTTGACGTCCATGAGTACGACGTCGGGCCGCAGCTCCTCGGCGCGGGCGACTCCTTCCGTGCCGTCGGCCGCCTCGCCGACGACCTCGATGTCGTCCTGGATCTCCAGGAACGTGCGCAGGCCGCGCCGGACGACCTGGTGGTCGTCGACCAGCAGGACCTTGATCGCGTCAGCCACCGGGGACCTCCATCTCGATCGTGGTGCCCTTGCCGGGCTCCGATTCCACTGCGAGCCGGCCGCCGGCTCCGCTCGCCCTGTCCCGCATGGAGACCAGGCCGAGATGGCGGCCCGCGCTGCGGACCGTCCGCGGGTCGAAGCCCGAGCCGTCGTCGGTGACGCGGAGCACCGCGCCCGCGCCGCGCTTGTGGAGCGTGACCTCCACCTTTTCCGCTCCCGAGTGGCGCAGGGCGTTGTGCAGCGCCTCCTGGGCGACGCGCAGCAGCGCCTCCTCCTGGGCGGCGGGCAGGGCGCGGATGCCGCCGGTCTCAAAGGTGACGTGGGCGCCGTGGGCCCGGTCGAGGACCTGGATCTGGGTGCGGAGCGTGGCCACCAAGCCGTCCTCGTCGAGAGCGGCGGGGCGCAGCTCCACGACGGCCGCGCGCAGTTCGTCGGTCGCCTCCGCCGCCAGCTCCACGACGTGCTGAAGCTCTTCCTTGGCGCGGTCCGGGTCGCGGTCCACGAGCTTGGCCGCGGCCTGCGCGGTGAGGCGGAGCGAGAAGAGCTTCTGGCTGACCGCGTCGTGCAGTTCGTGGGCGAGGCGGGAGCGCTCCTCGGCGATGGTGAGCTCGCGGCTGCGCTCGTACAGGCGGGCGTTCGTGAGGGCGATCGCGGCGTGCTGGGCGAGGATGCCGAGCAGTTCCTCGTCCTCCTGCGTGAAGCCGCAGCCGCCCTGGGGCTTGGGGCATTTCTTGTTCGCGAGGAACAGGGCGCCGATCGTCTCGTCGCCGTCCTTGACGGGCAGGCCGAGGAAGTCGGACATGTCGGGGTGGGCCGCGGGCCAGCCCTCGAAGCGGGGGTCCTCGCGGACGTCGGCGAGGCGCTCGGTGCGGGCCTCGCGCAGCATCGCGGCGAGGATGCCGTGCTGGCGCGGCAGGGGGCCGATGGCCTTCCACTGCGCGTCGCTGACGCCGTCGACGACGAACTGGGCGAAGCCGCCGTGGTCGTCGGGCACGCCGAGCGCCGCGTACTCGGCGTCGAGCAGTTCGCGCGCCGAGGCGACGATCGTCTTGAGGACGTCGCGCACCTCGAGGTGCCTGCTCATGGCCAGAAGCGCGGCGCTCACCGCGGCCAGGCCAGTCCGTGGACCGTGACTCATGACCTCACCGTACCGGTGAGGTGTGACAGTCCGTATCGGACCGGTGGCGGGCTCCGCCTAGGGCTCCGGGCGTAGGGCGAAGGGCCCTGCGGCGTCGCGACCCGCGCCGGAGGTGCCTGGTCCCCGCCCGTTCCTAGGTTGAAGGCGTCGGAAGGCGTCGAGCTCAGGACGCGGGAACACCGGAGCAAGGGGACGGTTGTCATGGCGGTAGCGATCATCACGGGGGCGTCGCGGGGGTTCGGCCGGGCGCTGGCGGCCGGGCTGGCCGGGCGGGGCTGGGATCTCGTCCTGGACGCGCGGAACGCGGCCCCGTTGGAGGAGGCCGCGGCGCGGCTCGCCGGGCACGGCGGGAAGGTGCGGGTCGTGCCGGGCGATGTGACGGACGGCGGGCACCGGGCGGCGCTGGTCGCCGCGGCGCGGGAGCTGGGCGGGCTCGATCTGCTGGTGAACAACGCGGGGGTGCTGGGGGTGGAGCCGCTGGTGACGCTGGAGGAGCTGCCGGCCGACGCGTTCCGGCGGGCCCTGGAGGTGAATGTGGTGGCGCCGCTGGCGCTGGTCCAGGAGGCGCTGCCGCTGCTGCGGCGCGCGCCGGCCGGTGCGGTGGTGAACCTGACGTCGGACGCGGCCACGGAGGCGTACCGCACCTGGGGCGGCTACGGGGCGACGAAGGCGGCCCTCGACCAGGTGTCGGCGGTCCTCGCCGTGGAGGAGCCGGAGCTGCGGGTCTGGGCGGTCGATCCGGGTGGGATGCGTACGGAGATGCTGGCGGCGGCCGAGCCGGACGAGGATCTCAGTGAGGTGCCGCGGCCCGAGGACGTGGTGCCCGCCTTCGTGCGGCTGCTCGACGAGCGGCCCGCCAGTGGCCGGTACGCGGCGCCCGCTCTGCTGGAGGTGCGATGACTCTCGCGCTGCGGGTCCCGGAAGAACTGCTCGCGCGGGTCCCTGCCGAGCAGCGGGGGCCGGGCCTGGACAGATCGTCGGTGCGGATGCTGGTGTCGCGCGGGACCGCGGTGGCCCATCACCGGTTCACGGAGCTGTCGGACGTGCTGCGGGCCGGGGATCTGCTCGTCGTCAACACCTCCCCCACGCTGGCGGCCGCCGTGGACGGAACGCTCGGGCACGCGCGCGTGGTCGTGCACTTCTCGACGCGGGGCGACGGCGGGCGCTGGGCGGTCGAGCTGCGGGAGCCGGACGGGCGGGGCACCACGCGCCCGCGCGCGGGTGGGCCGCGGGGCTCGGTCGTGGCGCTCCCCGACGGCGTGCGCCTGGTGTACGAGGAGCCTCTGTCGGCGGACGGGGAGCGGCTGTGGTGGGTCCGGGCGAGCGGGGACGTGCCGGCTCTGCTGCGGGCGCACGGGCGGCCGATCCGCTACTCCTACACACAGCGGGACCAGCCGCTGTCGGCGTACCAGACGGTGTTCGCGCTGCACGGCCATGGATCGGACGACGGGGCGGGCAGCGCCGAGATGCCGAGTGCGGCGCGGCCGTTCACGGATCGGGTCGTGGCGGAGCTGGTGAGCCGGGGAGTGCAGTTCGCGCCGATCACGCTGCATACGGGGGTCGCGTCGGCGGAGTCGCACGAGCCTCCTTATGGGGAGCGGTTCGAGGTGCCCGAGGCGTCGGCCCGGCTGATCAACGCCGCGCGGGCCGGGGGCGGCCGGGTCGTCGCGGTGGGGACCACCGCGGTGCGCGCCGTCGAGTCGGCCGCCGGTGACGACGGAGTGGTGCGGGCGGCGCGCGGCTGGACGGAGCTGGTGGTGACGCCGGAGCGCGGGGTGCGGGTGGTGGACGGGCTGCTCACCGGGCTGCACGAGCCGGAGGCGTCCCATCTGCTGATGCTGGAGGCGATCGCGGGGCGGGAAGCCGTGAGCCGTACGTACGAGGAGGCGCTGCGGGGGCTCTACCTGTGGCACGAGTTCGGGGACGTGCACCTCATCCTTCCGGAGGAGAAGCCTGACCGTGCGCATTGCAGCAGCAACTTTGCGTGAGTCGGCAACGCTCCGGATGTGACCCCGCACATAGGGCACAGGTCACGTACGAAGGTCTTTAGTGGAACGAGGAAGGACTTAAGTCCCGAGGCGGGGCGGGGGCTGGGGGTCGGGAGCGGCCTCCCGGCCCCCGTTTTTCGCGCCCTGGTCCACTACCCGGCTTCGTACGTCACACCTTTGCCACGGTTTTTTGCGGCCGCTAAGAATGGCCACCGTCGCTCAGCGCCGCGGGGTTGTACCCGCGGCGTTCGTGTCCCAAACACGGCATCCGTATCCCGGACCGGTGGGCGGCTTCCGTTCTTCGAGAGGTCCCCGTCTCCATGTCCAGGCACCGCACCTTCGGTCATAGTCCGCTGACCCGCACCCACAAGCTCTCGGTCGCGGGTGTCGCCGCTCTCGGCGCCGCCGCCCTCGCGGCCACGCTGGTTCCGGGCCACGACACGCAGGCCTCCGCGAAGGACGAGACCGTCGCCGCCGCCCCGGTCGCCTTCACCTCGAACGCCGGTGCCCAGCAGATCAAGGCCGTGCAGGCCGGTGTCGCCCACCAGCAGGCCACCGCCGACGCGCAGGCCAAGGCCGCCGCGAAGAAGGCCGCCGAGGACAAGGCGAAGGCCGACGCCGCCGCGCAGGCCAAGGCCAAGGCCGACGCCGAGGCGAAGGCGAAGAAGGAGCGCGAGGCGAAGGCGGCCGCGAGCCGGTCCACGCAGCGCACCGCCACGGTGACGCAGGCGGCCGCTCCGACGTACGCCAACAACCTCGACGGCTGGATCCGTCAGTCCCTCGACATCATGAAGTCCAAGGGCATTCCGGGCAGCTACGACGGTCTGTACCGCAACATCATGCGGGAGTCGACGGGCAACCCGAACGCCGTGAACGGCTACGACATCAACGCGCAGAACGGCACGCCGTCGATCGGCCTGCTCCAGGTCATCCAGCCGACGTTCTCCGCGTACCACGTGTCCGGCACGTCGTCGAACATCTACGACCCGGTCGCCAACATCACGGCCGCCGCGAACTACGCGGCCGACAAGTACGGCTCGATCGACAACGTGAACAGCGCGTACTGAGACCCGTTGCCGGGACCTCCGGGTCCGGAACACGCTGACCCCCACGGCAGAGAAGGGCGGCACCCCCACGAGGGTGCCGCCCTTCTCTGTCGTTTCCGCCGCCCGGTTACTTGCGCATGACCTCGGGCTCGTGGCGGCGCAGCAGGCGCGCGACCGCGAAGCCGCAGATGACGCCGAGCACGATCAGGACCGTGAGGTCGATGCCCCACTGGGTGACCGAGTGCTCCCACAGCGGGTCGAGGTTGTTCGGGTTCTTCTCGTCCCAGGGCGGCATGACGTGCGAGAGGTCGAGCGTGGCTCCGGCGGCGCCGACCGCCCAGCGGGACGGCATCAGCCAGGCGAACTGCTCCAGGCCGATGGAACCGTAGATCTGGAACAGCACGCCGGTGAAGACGACCTGCACGATGGCGAACATCACGAGCAGCGGCATCGTCTTCTCGGAGGTCTTCACCAGCGAGGAGATGACCAGGCCGAACATCATCGAGGTGAAGCCGAGGGCGATGATCGAGACGGTCAGCTCGATCGCCGGCGGCATCAGCAGCCCCTCCTTGGGCAGCTCGCGCGGCGTGAAGGCGATGGCGCAGATGATGACGCCCTGGATGGCCGTGATGACGCCGAGGACGATCACCTTGGACATCAGGTACGCGGAGCGGGACAGGCCGGTCGCCCGTTCCCGTTCGTAGATGACGCGTTCCTTGATCAGTTCACGGACCGAGTTGGCCGCGGCCGAGAAGCACATGCCGACCGCGACGATGAGCATGATGGTGCCCGCGTCGCTGTTGAACTTCTTCGGCGGCTTGGGCGGGCCCAGGCCGAAGTCGGCCGGGATGACCACGGAGACGATGCCGAGGACCGCGGGCAGGATCACCATCAGGCCCATGAAGCCCTTGTCGGACGCGATGACCGACACATAGCGGCGGATCAGCGTGAACAGCTGGGCGCCCCAGGGCTGCGGCTTGGGCGGCCTGACGGCGGCGGGCGGCGGCATCTGTACGGACTGCGGGGCGACGGCGTCGATGTCGGCGGCGTACATCTGGTAGTGCTGCGAGCCCTTCCAGCGGCCCGCCCAGTCGTAGTCGCGGTAGTTCTCGAAGGCGGAGAAGACATCGGCCCAGGTGTCGTAGCCGAAGAAGTTGAGGGCTTCCTCCGGCGGGCCGAAGTACGCGACGGCGCCGCCCGGCGCCATCACGAGGAGCTTGTCGCACAGCGCCAGTTCGGCCACCGAGTGGGTGACGACCAGGACCGTACGGCCGTCGTCGGACAGTCCGCGCAGCAACTGCATGACATCGCGGTCCATGCCCGGGTCGAGGCCCGACGTGGGCTCGTCCAGGAAGATCAGCGACGGCTTGGTGAGCAGCTCCAGGGCCACCGAGACGCGCTTGCGCTGGCCGCCGGAGAGGGAGGTGACCTTCTTCTCCTTGTGGATGTCCAGCTTCAGCTCGCGCAGCACCTCGTCGATGCGCTGCTGGCGCTCCTGCTCGCTGGTGTCCGCGGGGAAGCGCAGCTTGGCGGCGTACTTGAGCGCCTTCTTGACGGTCAGCTCCTTGTGCAGGATGTCGTCCTGCGGGACCAGACCGATGCGCTGCCGCAACTCGGCGAACTGCTTGTACAGGTTGCGGTTGTCGTAGAGGACGTCGCCCTGGTCCGCGGGTCGGTAGCCGGTGAGCGCCTTCAGGAGCGTCGACTTGCCGGAGCCCGACGGGCCGATGACGGCTATCAGGGACTTCTCGGGGACGCCGAAGGAGACGTCCTTGAGGATCTGCTTGCCGCCGTCGACGGTGACGGTCAGGTGGCGCGCCGAGAAGGAGACGTCACCGGTGTCGACGAACTCCTCGAGGCGGTCGCCGACCAGGCGGAACGTGGAGTGGCCGACGCCGACGATGTCGTTCGGGCCGAGCAGGGCGGTGCCGCTCTTGGGGATCGGCTGGCCGTTGACGTACGTACCGTTGTGCGAGCCGAGGTCGTGGATCTCGAAGCGGCCGTCGGGCATCGCGTGGAACTCGGCGTGGTGGCGCGAGACCTGGAGGTCGGAGACGACCAGCTCGTTCTCCAGCGCGCGGCCGATGCGCATGACGCGGCCGAGGGACAGCTGGTGGAAGGTGGTGGGGCTGCGGTCGCCGTAGACCGGCGGCGCCCCCGCGACTCCGCCGGGTCCCTGCTGCTGCGGCATCCGCTGCGCCGGCGGCTGCGGCCACTGCTGATGCTGCGGCGGTGACTGCTGCTGCGACTGTTGCTGCGGAGGTGCCTGCTGCGGCGTCTGCTGTTGCCAGGCAGGCTGCTGGTACTGCTGGGGCGGTGGCTGCTGGGCGAGGCCCGCGGCCTGCTGCTGCGCCTGGTGCGGTGCGGCCTGGGCGGCTTGTTTCGCCTGCCCTGCCTGCGCCGTCTGTCCGCCCTGTGCCGAGACGGCGGCGGCCCGGGCGCTGCCCTGCACGTTCAGGCACGGCCCGTCCGTGGAGTTGCCCAGGTGCACCGACGAGCCGGGCCCGATCTCCATCTGATGGATCCGCTGCGCCTGCACGAACGTGCCGTTGGTCGAGCCGTGGTCTTCGATGACCCAACTGCGGCCGCCCCAGCTGATCGTGGCGTGCCGCCAGGACACCCGTGCGTCGTCCAGCACGATGTCACCCCCCGGATCGCGCCCGAGGGTGTACGACCGGGACGGATCGAGCGTCCAGGTCCTGCCATTCAGTTCCAGTACGAGTTCAGGCACTCCACGCCCCACTGAGTTGTCCCCCGAGTTTTCCCCCGACATGGGAAGTCTAGGGATGTCGAACATCCTGAGGAACTATTTCAGGAACGCCCCCGCGGCCGAAAGTTGGGCCTGGCACGAAGGGTGGTGAAGTCCCTTCCGCGCCTCCCGAGGAGCGCCGGTGACCGCCCCGTTGACGGGGTGCGGCCGACACCCGGAGAGTGGTGGGTGCCCACAGGGCGATGCCGTAAGGATCGGGGGGTCCTGATGGAGACCGGCCGGCAGGGGACACGAAGCGGCACCGCGCCCGCCGTGCGGTGGGGCGATGTGCTGCTGTCCGCCGTCGCCGCGGTGAGCTGGGCGTTCATCGGGATGGCGGGGGTCGCGGCGCTCGGGCTGCATCTGCTGGACGCGGACGCGGCGGGCTCGCTGGGGCCCATGACGGCGGCGGTCGTGGCGCTCGGTGTCGGCGGGCGGGTGACGCCCTCCGGGGACGTCTCGGCGTTCGGTCTGGACAGTGCGCAGGCCCACACCTCGATCGATGTCGCGCCGCTGGGCGTGGGTCTGGTGGGGGCGCTGTTGCTGAGTTGGTTCTTCCTGCGGTCCCTGCGGGCGGCGGGAGTTGAGATCTCGGCGGGCGAACTGCTCGCGCGCGTGGGTGCGGTGGTGCTGCTGTTCGTGGCGATGCTGGGCGGGCTCGCCTGGGCGGGTCACGACATCATCACGATTGACGGTTCGAAGCTGGGGCTGAACGACATTCCGGGCGCGGGGGGTCTGCCGGGCGGTATCGCGGACAAGCTTCCCGGCGGCCTCGGGGACGCGCTGCCGGACCGGCTCGGCGATCTGGTGAAGGCCGAGGCGAAGATCGGCTTCACGGTGCAGACCGGGGCGACGCTGCTCGGCGGTGCCGCCTTCGTGCTCGGGGTGCTCCTGATCGCGCTGCTCGCGTCCCGCCGCACGCCGTTGCCGCCCGCTCTGGGCGCGGTCCACCGGGTGGTGCGGCCCGCCGTGTCGGCGCTGGTGACCGTGCTCCTCGTGGCGGTTCTCGCGGGGCTGGCCGCGGCGGCGTACGCGATGACCGGCGACGACCACCCCGAGCGGATCGCGGGCGCCGCGCTGCTGGGGGCGCCGAACGGGGTGTGGATCGCCGTCCCCCTCGGCCTGTTCGTGCCGTGGGACGGCCACGCGACCGGCGCGCTGACCAAGGTGCTGCCACACCCGCTGGACGATCTGCTGCGGGTGTCGGCGGACCGGCCCGTCACGCCGGGCCGGCTCGCCGAACTCGACAGCAGGGTCTGGCTGCTGGCCGTCGCCATGGCGCTGATGATGCTGTTCGCCGGGGTGCTGACGGCGGTGCGCTCGCCGGTGGTCCGGGCTCCCTGGGGCTTCGCCGGGCGCTGCGCGCTGCGGCTCGGGGTCGTCACGGCGCTCGCGCTGCCGCTCCTGGTCTGGCTGACGGACATCTCGGCGAACGCCGCTCTGTCGGTACTGGGCTTCGACGCGTTCGGCGCGGGCCTCGATCTGCACGGCCGGCTCGGCATGGCGCTGCTGCTCGGGGCGGCCTGGGGCGCGGGGGCGGGGGCGCTCGGGGCGCTGCTCGCGTGTGCGGCCCGTGCCGCGGGCAGCCGGGTGGCGCCCCTGGCCCGGCCGACGGCGCCGGAGCGGCCGGGCGAGCCGACGGGCCCGTACTCGCCGAGCAGGCCGTACCGCCCGGCGAACCCCGACACGAACCCGTACCTGAAGAACCCCTACGACCGGCGCGCCGGGAACGGGGTGGACGCCGCCCCGACCGTGGCGAGCCCGGTGGCACCCGAGCCGCGCCCGCGCGGCCAGGGCTCCGACTGGCCGTCCCCTCCCCCGCCACCGCCGCCACCGGGCCCGGCCAGGGACCGCCGCCGGCCGCCGCCGGACCCGTCCGGCGGCTGAGCGACGGGGGCGCGGCGCAGGAGGCGTCCGGCACACACCCGGACCGCCTCGGAGACGCCCGCACCGCGCCCACCCGGAGGGCAGCCGCAGCGCAAGACCTGTCCGGCACTCGGACCACCCCCGCGCCCCCGTACAGAGGCCCGATACCGTAAGGGCATCATGAGCGCCTCGCAGCCCCAGCACCTCGCTGATGCCCCGACCGACACCCCGACCGTGCCGGCCGACGTCCCGACTCTTCTCGTCAAGATCTTCGGCAAGGACCGGCCCGGCATCACCGCCGGGCTCTTCGACACCCTCGCCGCCTACTCCGTGGACGTCGTCGACATCGAGCAGGTCGTCACCCGGGGGCGCATCGTGCTGTGCGCCCTGGTGACCGAACCGCCGGCCGGCCTCGCAGGCGACCTGCGGGCCACCGTCCACAGCTGGGCGGAGTCCATGAAGATGCAGGCGGAGATCATCTCCGGCATCGGTGACAACCGGCCGCGCGGCTCCGGCCGCTCCCTGGTCACCGTGCTCGGGCACCCGCTCACCGCGGAGTCGACAGCCGCGATCGCCGCGTCGATCACCGACACCGGCGGCAACATCGACCGTATCTTCCGGCTCGCCAAGTACCCGGTCACGGCCGTGGAGTTCGCCGTCTCCGGCACGGAGACGGAGGAGCTGCGCACGGCGCTCGCCATAGAGGCGGCGAAGCAGGGCGTGGACGTGGCCGTCGTCGCGGCCGGGCTGCACCGGCGCGCGCAGCGGCTCGTCGTGATGGACGTCGACTCGACGCTGATCCAGGACGAGGTCATCGAGCTGTTCGCGGCGCACGCGGGCTGCGAGGACAAGGTCGCCGAGGTGACGGCGGCGGCGATGCGCGGCGAGCTGGACTTCGAACAGTCGCTGCACGCGCGCGTGGCGCTGCTCGAAGGGCTCGACGCGTCGGTCGTCGACAAGGTCAGGAGCGAGGTGCGGCTCACGCCCGGCGCCCGCACCCTGATCCGTACGCTGAAGCGTCTCGGCTACCAAGTGGGCGTGGTGTCGGGCGGGTTCACGCAGGTCACTGATGATCTGCAGGAGCGGCTCGGCCTCGATTTCGCGCACGCCAACACGCTGGAGATCGTCGACGGGAAGCTGACCGGCCGGGTCACCGGCGAGATCGTGGACCGGGCGGGCAAGGCCCGGCTGCTGCGCCGGTTCGCCGAGGCGGCCGGGGTGCCGCTCGCGCAGACCGTGGCGATCGGCGACGGCGCCAACGATCTGGACATGCTGAACGCGGCGGGGCTCGGCGTCGCCTTCAACGCCAAGCCGGTGGTGCGCGAGGCGGCGCACACCGCGGTGAACGTGCCGTTCCTCGACACGGTCCTCTATCTGCTGGGCATCTCGCGCGAAGAGGTCGAGGCGGCGGACGCGCAGGGCGCGTAGCACTCGTACGCGGCACGAAGGGGGCCCGGCGCGACGCCGGGCCCCCTTTCCGTGTTCCTCGTGTCCGTGGACGTACGGGGATCTACTCGCTCGGCGCCCAGTAGTCGACGAGCGTGGCCGTACCGGGTTCCAGGCCCTTCCAGGGGCCGGAGAAGGTGAGCACGGAGAAGGCGGCGGTCGGGAAGCCGCGCTGGTCGAGCCGCTCACGCGCGTCGCCCTCGGCGTCCGCGGTGAGGATCTCGGTGAGGGCCTGCACACCGGGGTTGTGGCCGATCAGCACGATGTCGTTCACCTCGTCCGGCGTCTCGTTGAGCACGGCGATCAGCTCGCCCGGCGACGCCTCGTAGATCCGCTCCTCGTACACGGTCTTCGGGCGGTCGGGCAGCTCGGCGACGGCGAGCTTCCAGGTCTCGCGGGTGCGGGCGGCGGTCGAGCAGAGGGCCAGGTCGAAGGTGACTCCCGAGTCGGCCAGCCTGCGGCCGGCGACGGGGGCGTCCCTGCGACCGCGCTCGGCCAGCGGCCGCTCGTGGTCGGAGACCTGCGGCCAGTCCGCCTTGGCATGCCGGAAAAGGACAATCCTGCGGGGTTCTGCGACGCTCATGGGTCCCAGCTTCGCACGAAACCGGGCACGGGGCGCAGGGAGTTGACGGGCTCGCCCGGCAGGGGTGAACGGGCCTGGACACGGGCTCGGCGGTGTCCGCGGCCTACGGCAGCAGCAGGTCCTTGGCGCGGGCCAGGAGGTGGGCGACGGACGGGTCGCCGGTCGCGGCCCGGCCGTCGGCCGGGTTGAGGATCAGCAGGAGCAGCGTCACGAAGGCGATGGCCGGCAGGACGACCGCCCACCAGGGCAGCCGGATGTCGACGCCGCCCGAAGCTGCCGGGTGGGACCGGGTGTGCGAGGGGGCCGACATGAACGCCTCCGGGATCCGTGACGCCGTGCGCACGGACGACCGGCCCGGTCGCGTACGTCTTCGTCGTCTGCTGTGCCGCCGTCTCCCAGCGACACTTCGACGGTACGGATCGCGGGGCCCCGGGCCCATCCGGTGATCCACCCAGTTGACCCTGACCCTGGCCCCCTAGGGGATGGTGGAGTTAACCCCACCCTCCCCCGGCCGGCGGGTCACCCGGTCACGGTGAGGCGAGGGTGGCGATGACGGCGACGACGACGGTGACGAGCAGCATCAGGCCGAGGACTCCGAGGAGCTTCTTCTGGCCGTTCTGCGGATTGGGTTCGAGCACAGGCGACATGCGGCAAGTGTCGCACCCGTCCCCGAACGTCAGGACGCGGGGGCCAGTTCGTCCTCGACCGTCCGGTTGCGGCCCGCGAAGACGCCGATGACGATCTGCGGCACCATCAGCGCGGCCATGAGCGCGATCGGCACGCCCCAGCCGCCGCTGTGCTGGTAGAGGACGCCGACGAGGAGCGGTCCCGGGATCGAGATGAGGTACCCGGTGGACTGGGCGAACGCGGAGAGCTTGGCGACGCCGGCGCCGGTGCGGGCGCGCATGCCGACCATGGTGAGGGCCAGCGGGAAGGCGCAGTTGGAGATGCCGAGCAGGATCGCCCAGGCCCACGCGCCGGAGGCGGGGGCGAGGTAGAGCCCGGCGTATCCGGCGAGGCCGCACACGCCGAGGGCGATCACCATCGGGCCCTGGCTGGGCAGCCGGGCGGCGACGCGCGGGATGACGAAGCCGAGCGGCACGCCCATCACCATCGTGACGGCGAGCAGGATGCCCGCGGTGGACGCGGAGACCCCGGCGTCGCGGAAGATCTGCGCCATCCAACCCATCGTGATGTACGCGGCCGTGGCCTGGAGCCCGAAGAAGACGGCGAGCGCCCAGGCGGTGCGGCTGCGGGTGATGCGCAGGCCGTCCTCCGCGGCGTGGCCGGCCCGGGTCGGTGCGGCCGGCTCGGCGGGGCCTCGGTCGCGCACCAGCGGGATCCAGGCCAGCAGGGCGACGGCGCCGAGCGCGGCCCACACGGCGAGCCCGGTCTGCCAGCTGCCGCCGAGACCGTCGGTCATGGGCACGGTCGCGGCGGCGGCGAGCGAGGTGCCGGCGGCGAGTGCCATCGAGTAGAGGCCGGTCATGGAGCCGACGCGGTCGGGGAACCAGCGCTTGACGATGACGGGCATCAGGACGTTGCTGACCGCGATGCCCATGAGGGCGAGGGCGCTGGCGACCAGGAACCCGACGGTGTTGCCGGTGTAGGGGCGGATGATCAGGCCCGCGGTGATCGCGGCCATGCCGAAGCAGACGACGGCGCCCGCTCCGAACCGCTTGGCGAACCGCGGTGCCATGACGCCGAAGACGGCGAAGCAGAGCGGCGGTACGGAGGTGAGCAGTCCGGCGAGGCTGCCGCTCATGCCGAGCCCGTCGCGGACCTCTTCGAGGAGGGCGCCGAGGCTGGTGATGGCCGGCCGCAGGTTCAGGGCGGCGAGGACGATGCCGACGGTGACGAGGCGTATCGCCCACGCGCGCGGAGCCGCACCGTCGTCCTTCTGTTGAAGAACGTCCTTCCCTTGGAGATCGTCCTGTTCACGCAGGTCGCGGGAGATCGGGGAGTCGGTGCTCGGCGGCGCCATCGTCGGGGTGTCCTCACTAGCCATGAGACCCATCTTAGAATCATGGGATGATTGACTGTCCAATCGGTTCCGTCGGTTGTGCCGCCGGTTCGCTACTGTTCACAGTCCGTCCGCACGAAGGAACGCCATGCCGCTGACCTCCCCCAGGCGCTCGGCCCTCTCCGAGCAGGTCATCTCCGCCCTGCGCGCCCAGATCTCCTCGGGCGAGTGGCCGGTGGGCTCCCGGATCCCGACGGAGCCGGAGCTGGTGGAGCAGCTGGGTGTGGCGCGGAACACGGTGCGGGAGGCGGTGCGCGCCCTCGCGCACAACGGGCTGCTGGACATCCGGCAGGGCTCGGGCACGTACGTCGTGGCGACGAGCGAGCTGGCCGGGGTGATGCAGCGCCGGTTCGCCGAGGCCGATCCGCGGCACATCGCGGAGCTGCGCTCCACGCTGGAGTCCAGCGCGGCGAAGCTGGCCGCCGTGCGGCGCACGGAGCGCGATCTGAAGCAGCTGGACGCGCTGCTCGTACGCCGTGAGGAGGCGTGGGAGTCGGGCGACACGGAGGCGTTCGTGACGGCGGACGCGACGTTCCACATGGCCGTGGTGGCGGCGTCCCACAACGACGTGATGACGGCGATGTACGCGGACCTCGGCGAGGTGCTGCGGGACTGGCTGCGCGAGGACGTGGGCGAGCGGCTCACCGCGGAGAACCACATGGACCACGCGGGGCTCGTCGACGCGATCCGGGACGGCGACGCGGAGGCCGCGGCCACGGAGGCGGCGGGCTATCCGTTCCTGTGCCGCCCGGGGCGGTTCACCGCCCTGCCCTCCGGTGGCTGACCCACACGTCCCGCACCTTCTTCCAGCACCGCCCGTCGAGCCGCACCGTCTCGGCGGGGCCCACCTCCCGCGGCGCCGAGTCGGTGTCGATGTCCCACCACGGGGCGCACTCGATGTGCAGGGCGACGGCGTCGACACCGGGGTACGGGTTGTGGCAGTCGGCGCTCACGCGTGAGCCGTCGGTCTCGATACGGCACTGGGCACCGAAGAGTTCACGTTCGGGCTTGGCGGGCTGTTCGTCGGACGCGGCGTCGTACGGGAGTACGGCGATCAGGAGTACGACGGCGAGGGCTGGGGCTATGCGTCGGGGCAGGCGCACAAAGGGACCTCCTCGCACCCAGGGTGCGGTGAGGTCCCTCGTGTGTGCCCGGCCGGTGGGCCGAACGGGCTACGTGCTCGATCAGGCGCCGATGGCGTGCAGGCCGCCGTCCACGTGGACGATCTCGCCCGTGGTCTTCGGGAACCAGTCCGACAGCAGGGCCACGATGGCCTTGCCGGCCGGCTCCGGGTCGTCCAGCTTCCACTCCAGCGGGGAGCGCGAGTCCCAGACGGCGGCGAGGTCGCTGAAGCCCGGGATGGACTTGGCGGCCATCGAGCCGAGCGGGCCGGCCGACACCAGGTTGCTGCGGATGTCGTGCTTGCCGAGGTCGCGCGCCATGTAGCGGCTGGTGGCCTCCAGGGCGGCCTTGGCCGGGCCCATCCAGTCGTACTGCGGCCAGGCGAACTGGGCGTCGAAGGTGAGGCCGACGACGCTGCCGCCCTCCGTCATCAGCGGCAGCAGCGCCATCGTCAGCGACTTCAGGGAGAAGGCGGAGACGTGCATGGCGGTGGCCACGGACTCGAACGGCGTGTTCAGGAAGTTGCCGCCGAGCGCGTCCTGCGGCGCGAAGCCGATGGAGTGCACGACGCCGTCGAGACGGTCGCCGAGGTGCTCACGGACCTGGCCCTCCAGGCGGGCGAGGTGCTCGTCGTTCGAGACATCGAGCTCCAGCACCTTGACCTTGTCGGGCTGGGGCAGCTTCTTGGCGATGCGCTCGGTCAGCGTCGGCCGCGGCCAGGCGGTGAGGATGATCTCCGCGCCCTGCTCCTGCGCCAGCTTCGCGGCGTGGAAGGCGATGGAGGACTCCATCAGCACACCGGTGATGAGGATCCGCTTGCCCTCGAGGATTCCGCCAGTACTAGTCATCGTTCTCAGTGACCCATGCCCAATCCGCCGTCAACCGGGATGACGGCTCCAGTGATGTACGAGGCGTCGTCGGAGGTCAGGAACTTCACCACTCCGGCGATCTCCTCGACCTTCGCGTACCGGCCGAGCGGCACCTGCGACACGATGCCGGCGCGCTGCTCGTCGGTCAGGGCCTGGGTCATGTCGGTGTCGACAAAACCCGGGGCGACGACGTTGAAGGTGATGTTGCGCGACCCCAGCTCACGGGCGAGGGAACGCGCGAAACCGACCAGACCCGCCTTCGAGGCGGCGTAGTTCGCCTGCCCCGCGGAGCCGAGCAGGCCGACGACGGAGGAGATCAGCACGACGCGGCCCTTCTTGGCGCGCAGCATGCCGCGGTTGGCACGCTTCACGACCCGGAAGGTGCCGGTGAGGTTGGTGTCGAGGACGGACGTGAAGTCCTCCTCGGACATGCGCATGAGGAGCTGGTCCTTGGTGACGCCGGCGTTGGCGACGAGCACCTCGACGTTGCCGTGCTTCTCCTCGATCTCCTTGTAGGCCTGCTCCACCTGCTCGGTGTCGGTGATGTCGCACTTGACGGCGAGCGCCCCGGCGTCGATGAGCTCCTTGGGTGGCTCGCCCGAGCGGTAGGTGAACGCGACCTTGTCGCCTGCCTCGACGAAGGCACGGGCGATGGCGAGGCCGATGCCCCGGTTTCCTCCGGTGACGAGAACCGAGCGGCTCAACGGATCACCCTTTCGATAGCGGTGGTGGTCTTCGAAACCTATCGGTACGACCCTTGGTACGGAGAATCGACCACCGACAGTGGCGTACTCGACTCACTGTCGGGTCCCTACAGAAAGGTCTGGCCGCGCACCCCTGTCCCGCGACATGATCAGAGCCCGCCTGTGGCGAGGAAACGCGACAACCGCGATGAGCAGGGAGGCCCTGTGCCCCATACGATCGATGAAGCCTTCACGGCGCTGCCGCTGCGGGCCCTGGCCGACGCGGCGCTCGCCCGCGCCCGTGCTTTGGGCGCCGAGCACGCGGACTTCCGCTTCGAGCGGGTGCGCGGCGCCGCGGTCCGCCTGAGGGACGCCCGGCCGGCCGGGTCCTCCGACACCACCGACCTCGGGTACGCGGTGCGGGTGGTGCACGGCGGCACATGGGGCTTCGCCTCCGGGGTCGACCTGACGATGGACGCCGCGGCGAAGGTCGCCTCGCAGGCCGTGCAGATGGCCAAGCTGAGCGCGACGGTGCTGAAGGCGGCGGGCTCCGACGAGCGCGTCGAACTGGCCGCCGAGCCGGTCCACGACGACAGGACCTGGATCTCCTCGTACGAGGTCGATCCCTTCTCGGTGCCCGAGGAGGAGCGGGCCGGACTGCTCGCCGACTGGAGCGCGCGGCTGCTCGCGGCCGACGGGGTCAGCCATGTCGACGCCTCGCTGCTCGCCGTCCACGAGAACAAGTTCTACGCCGACACGGCCGGGACCGTGACGACCCAGCAGCGGGTCCGGCTGCACCCCCAGCTCACCGCGGTCGCCGTGGACGACTCCAGCGGCGAGTTCGACTCGATGCGCACCGTGGCGCCGCCGGTCGGCCGGGGCTGGGAGTACCTGACGGGGACGGGCTGGGACTGGGAGCGGGAGCTGGCCGAGATCCCGGAGCTGCTCGCCGAGAAGATGCGGGCGCCGAGTGTCAGAGCGGGCAGTTACGACCTGGTCGTGGACCCGTCCAATCTCTGGCTGACCATCCACGAGTCCATCGGGCACGCCACCGAGCTGGACCGCGCGCTCGGCTACGAGGCGGCGTACGCGGGCACCTCCTTCGCCACGTTCGACCAGCTCGGGAAGCTCAAGTACGGCTCCGAGATCATGAACGTGACGGGCGACAGGACCGCCGAGCACGGGCTCGCCACCATCGGCTACGACGACGAGGGCGTGGCCGGGCAGTCCTGGGACCTGGTGAAGGACGGGACGCTCGTCGGGTACCAGCTCGACCGCAGGATCGCGCGGCTCACCGGGTTCGACCGGTCCAACGGGTGCGCGTACGCCGACTCCCCCGGGCACGTGCCCGTACAGCGGATGGCGAACGTGTCGTTGCAGCCCGATCCCGGCGGCCTGTCGACCGAGGACCTGATCTCCGGGGTGGACAACGGGCTGTACCTGGTCGGCGACCGGTCCTGGTCGATCGACATGCAGCGGTACAACTTCCAGTTCACCGCGCAGCGGGCGTACGCGATCCGCGGCGGGCGGCTCGCCGGGCAGGTGCGGGACTTCGCCTACCAGGCGACGACGACCGACTTCTGGGGCTCCATGGCGGCGGTCGGCGGCCCGCAGACCTATGTCCTCGGCGGTGCCTTCAACTGCGGCAAGGCCCAGCCCGGCCAGGTCGCCGCCGTCTCGCACGGCTGTCCCAGCGCACTGTTCAAGGGCGTCAACATTCTCAATACGACGCAGGAGGCGGGTCGATGAGCCCTCGTAGCAGCAAGCCCCACGAGACCGTCGAGCGTGCCCTGGAGCTGTCGCGGGCCGACAGTTGCGTCGTCATCGCCGACGAGACCTCGACCGCCAATCTCCGCTGGGCGGGCAACGCGCTGACCACGAACGGCGTGACGCGCGGCCGCACCCTCACCGTCGTCGCGACCGTCGACGGCAAGGAGGGCACGGCGACGGGTGTCGTGTCCCGGTCCGCCGTGACCGCCGCCGACCTCGAACCGCTGGTCCGCGCCGCCGAGGAGGCCGCCGCCAAGGCCGGGCCCGCCGAGGACGCGCAGCCGCTGGTCGACGGCGTACCGCGGTCCTCCGGGTTCACGGAGGCCCCGGCCGAGACCTCGTCGGCCGTGTTCGAGGAGTTCGCGCCCGCGCTGGGCGAGGCGTTCGCGCGGGCCCGGGCGGGCGGGCGCGAGCTGTACGGCTTCGCCAACCACGAGCTGACCTCCAGCTACCTCGGTACGTCGACGGGGCTGCGGCTGCGCCACGACCAGCCGAACGGGACGCTGGAGCTGAACGCCAAGTCGCCGGACCGCCGGCGCTCCGCCTGGGCGGGGCGCTCCACGCGGGACTTCAAGGACGTCGACCCGGCCGCGATGGACGCCGAGCTGGCCACCCGGCTCGGCTGGGCCGAGCGCAGGATCGAGCTGCCCGCGGGCCGCTACGAGACGCTGCTGCCGCCCACCGCCGTCGCCGATCTGCTGATCTATCTGCTGTGGTCGGCGGGGGCGCGGGACGCCGCCGAGGGCAGGACCGTGTTCAGCAGGCCCGGCGGCGGCACCCGCGTCGGCGACCGGCTCAGCGAGCTGCCGCTGACGCTGCGCAGCGATCCGCACGCGCCGGGCCTGGAGTGCGCGCCGTTCGTCCTCGCCCACACCTCGGGGGACGACGCGTCCGTCTTCGACAACGGGCTGCCGGTCACCGCCACGGACTGGATCTCCGGCGGCGAGCTGAAGCACCTGACGACGACCCGGCACAGCGCCGCGCTGACCGGGCTGCCCGTCGCGCCCGCCGGGGACAACCTGATCCTGGACGGCGGCTCGGGCAGATCGCTGGAGGAGATGGTCGCCGCCACGGAGCGCGGGCTGCTGCTGACCTGCCTGTGGTACATCCGCGAGGTCGACCCGGCGACGCTGCTGCTGACCGGGCTGACCCGCGACGGCGTGTACCTGGTGGAGAACGGCGAGGTCGTGGGCGAGGTGAACAACTTCCGGTTCAACGAGTCGCCGGTCGACCTGCTGCGGCGGGCCACCGAGGCCGGGCGCACGGAAAAGACGCTGCCGCGCGAGTGGGGCGACTGGTTCACTAGGGCTGCGATGCCGGCCCTGCGGGTGCCGGACTTCAACATGAGCTCGGTCAGCCAGGGCGTCTGAGCGCTTTCCGATCGCCCATAGACTGGTCGGGCACCCATCAGAACTGTTCAAGGAGACCCGGAACCGTGACGGACATCGTCGACGAGCTGAAGTGGCGTGGGCTGTGGGCCCAGTCCACTGACGAGGACGCACTGCGCAAGGCGCTCGCGGACGGTCCGATCACGTTCTATTGCGGCTTCGACCCGACCGCGGCCTCCCTGCACGTCGGACACCTGGTGCAGGTGCTCACCATGCGCCGCCTCCAGCAGGCGGGCCTGCGCCCGCTGGCGCTGGTCGGCGGCGCCACGGGCCAGATCGGCGACCCGCGCCCGACGGCGGAGCGCACGCTGAACGACCCGGAGACCATCGCGAACTGGGTGACCCGGCTGCGCTCGCAGATCGAGCCCTTCCTCGACTTCGAGGGCGAGAACGCGGCGGTCATGGTGAACAACCTGGACTGGACCGCCGGGATGTCCGCGATCGAGTTCCTGCGCGACATCGGCAAGCACTTCCGGGTCAACAAGATGCTGACCAAGGACTCCGTGGCCCGGCGCCTGGAGTCGCAGGAGGGCATCAGCTACACGGAGTTCAGCTACCAGCTGCTCCAGGGCATGGACTTCCTGGAGCTGTACCGGCGCTACGGCTGCACGCTCCAGCAGGGCGGCTCCGACCAGTGGGGCAACCTCACGGCCGGTCTCGACCTGATCCACCGCCTGGAGCCGGAGGCGACGGCGCACTGCATCGCGACGCCGCTGATGGTGAAGGCCGACGGCACCAAGTTCGGCAAGACCGAGGGCGGCGCCGTCTGGCTGGACGCGGACATGACCACGCCGTACGCGTTCTACCAGTTCTGGCTGAACGTGGACGACCGTGACGTCTCGACGTACATGCGGATCCTGTCCTTCAAGTCCCGCGAGGAGCTGGAGGCGCTGGAGGCGCAGACCGAGGAGCGCCCGCAGGCCCGCGCGGCCCAGCGCGCGCTGGCCGAGGAGCTGACGACCCTGGTGCACGGCGCCGACCAGACGGCAGCCGTGATCTCCGCGTCGAAGGCGCTGTTCGGTCAGGGCGACGGCAATCTGGCGGATCTGGACGAGGCGACGCTCGCCGCCGCCCTGTCGGAGCTGCCGAAGGCCGAGGTCACCGAGCTCGGTCCGGTCGTCGACCTGTTCGCCGAGGTCGGCCTCGTGGCCAGCAAGTCGGCCGCGCGGCGGACCGTGAAGGAGGGCGGCGCCTACGTGAACAACGTCAAGGTCGCCGCCGAGGACCACGTACCGGCCACGGCGGATCTGCTGCACGGGCGCTGGCTGGTCCTGCGCCGCGGCAAGAAGAACCTCGCGGCCGTCGAGGTCAAGGGCGCCTAGCGTCCCAGCAGTACGGAGCAGCGCCGAGGGCGCTGTCGCTTCCGCCGGGCGGAAGGGGCAGCGCCCTCGGTCGTTCGGCGCGCGACCGGCGCTAGGCCCGTCGTTTGTTGCCCCGCAGTGCCGTCCACGCCATGTCGCCCACCGCGACGACGACGACGGCGCCGATCAGCTGGAGCAGATGGCGGATCCAGTCGATGCCCTTGGTGTCGTTGACGCCGAGGCCCGTGGCCGCCCAGTTGCCGAGAACGCTGCCGATGATGCCGAAGACCGTCGTCAGCCACAGCGGGATCTGCTGCTTGCCCGGCAGAATCGCCTTCGCGATCAGGCCCAGAACCAGACCCACGATGATCGCCCACAACCAACTCATGACATCGCCTCCTCAAGCGGCGCGGAGTGCGCGGCCTGCGCCACTCACGTGCGATCAGTCTCCGGCCGTACTCCGTACGGCGCATGTCGGGGCACCCCATACGTGGTACGGCGCAGTGGCCGCGCCCAGGTCAGGGCTGCCCCGGTCTCGTAGCGGACGCAGCCCCGGCGTAACGTGGTTGCGGTCCGGACCGGGGAGCGTCCGGCGAAGCCGGCGGGTGGTGGAATGTGATGCGGAAGCGCAGTGACAGCGGCGGAGCACAGGTTTTCCGGATCACCGGAGCCCGGCAGGGGCTCGCGGAGGACGTGCGCGGGCGGCAGCGCCGGTACGTCATCTCGATGGGGATCCGCACGCTCGCGGTGATCGCCACGGCGGTGCTGTGGGACATCGAGCGGCCCGTCGCCATCGTGACCCTGGTGCTCGGCGCCTTCCTTCCCTACGTGGCCGTGGTGATCGCCAACGCCGGCCGGGAGAACGCGCCGAACCTGCCGTCGACCTTCGTACCGGCGCCCTCGCGGCCGATGATCGCGCCGACGCCCGCGGCGGGTCCGGCGGAATCCGTCCCGGAAGACCGGGCATAGCCCTCGGCACTGTCCGCGGCCCTCTCGGGGGCGCGGTACGACTGGTCGACAAAGCTCAAGAAAAGCTCAGATCAATCATGTGGTTCCGGTGCCGGGTACGGGGTCGCGCGTGACATACTGCGTACGCGCTCCGCATCCCCCGTCGGAGCGACGGACCGACGCCGGGCAGCTCCCCCCGTGGCTGCTCGGCGTCGCCTTTTCCCGGAGCTTTTCGACGGCCTGCCCGACGGGCTTTCCTGCGGGTTTTCCGGGCCCTTTAAGGTTGAGGCGTGAATCTCGCGAACCTGTCCGGGCCGACCCCGCCCTCCCCCACGACCCCGCAGTGCTCGGCCAAGGGCTGCCGTGCCGACGCGGTGTGGGTGCTGGCGTGGAACAACCCGAAGCTGCACACGCCGGAGCGCCGCAAGACCTGGCTCGCGTGCGACGAGCACCGCGAGCACCTCTCCCAGTTCCTCGGCGTGCGCGGGTTCCTCAAGGACGTCGTGACACTGGCCGAGTGGGAGTCCGCCGAGCGGCAGGACTGACCCACCGGTCAGCAGTCGGTACTCGGCCGGTCAGCCGCCGATCGCCGACATCGGGCGGTCGGGCTGCAGGAACGTCGGGTCGTCGAGGCCCGAGCCTGCCTTCTTGCCCCACATCGCGAGCTTCCAGATGCGGGCGATGTCCTCGTCCGGCGCCTCGGAGCGCAGGGCCGCGCGCAGATCCGTCTCCTCCCGGGCGAACAGGCAGGTGCGGACCTGGCCGTCGGCGGTGAGGCGGGTGCGGTCGCAGGCCGCGCAGAAGGGGCGGGTCACCGAGGCGATGACCCCGACGCGGTGCGGCCCGCCGTCGACGGTCCAGCGCTCGGCCGGGGCGGAGCCGCGCTCCCCCGACTCCTCGGCTGTCAGCTCGAAGCGGGTGCGCAGGGAGGCCAGGATGTCACCGGCGGTGACCATGCCCTCGCGCTTCCAGCCGTGCTGGGCGTCCAGCGGCATCTGCTCGATGAACCGCAGCTCGTAGTCGTGCTCGACGGCCCAGGCGAGGAGGTCGGGCGCCTCCTCCTCGTTCAGCCCCGGCATCAGGACCGAATTGATCTTCACCGGGGTCAGGCCCGCCTCGTGCGCGGCGGCGAGTCCCTCGATGACGTCCTTGTGGCGGTCGCGGCGGGTCAGCGTCTTGAAGACGTCGGGGCGCAGCGTGTCCAGCGACACGTTCACCCGGTCCAGGCCCGCCTGCTTCAGGGCGGCGGCGGTGCGCTTCAGCCCGATGCCGTTCGTCGTCAGGGACATCTGGGGGCGGGGCTCCAGGGCGGCGACCCGCTCGACGATGCCGACCAGACCGGGCCGCAGCAGGGGCTCGCCGCCGGTGAAGCGGACCTCGGTGATGCCCAGATGCGTGACGGCGATCCGGATGAGACGGACGATCTCGTCGTCGGTCAGCAGATCCGACTTGCCCAGCCACTGCAGCCCCTCTTCGGGCATGCAGTAGGTGCACCGGAGATTGCAGCGGTCGGTCAGCGAGACCCGCAGGTCGGTGGCCACCCGGCCGTAGGTGTCGATGAGCACGTGGGCCCCCTCCCTCTTGTCGTGCGTGTAAGGCCTGACAGTCTCCGAGCCTACGTGACGGGTCCGACACGGACCCTCCGGTGATCCCACGAGCGTGCCGTGCCCCCGTCGTAGAGAGCTACCAGCTCGCTGCGACGGGGGCACGGGAGGAACCGCCGGATCAGTGGGCGCCGGTACCCGTGAGGGAGCGCACCTCCAGCTCCGCGTACTTGCCCGCGTCGGCCTTGTCCTTGGCCAGGTAGGTGCCGATGATGCCGAGCAGGAAACCGACGGGGATCGAGATGAGGCCCGGGTTCTCCAGCGGGAACCAGTCGAAGTCGGCCCCCTTGAACATCGACGTCTCCTTGCCGGAGACGACCGGCGAGAAGAGCACCAGGAAGACGGCGGTGAACAGGCCGCCGTAGATCGACCACAGCGCGCCGTTGGTGTTGAAGCGCTTCCAGAAGAGGCTGTAGAGGATCGTCGGCAGGTTCGCGGAGGCGGCCACGGCGAAGGCCAGGGCGACCAGGCCCGCCACGTTCAGGTCGCGGGAGAGCGCGCCGAGGGCGATCGAGACGATGCCGATGAAGACCGTGGCCCAGCGGGCGGCCCGCATCTCCTGCTTCTCGGTCGCCTGGCCCTTCTTGATGACGTTGGCGTAGATGTCGTGCGCGAAGGACGACGACGAGGCCAGGGTCAGGCCCGCGACGACCGCGAGGATCGTGGCGAAGGCGACGGCCGAGATGGACGCCAGCAGGATCGCGCCCCAGCTGGAGTCGACGCCGCCCAGATGGAGGGCGAGCAGCGGAGCCGCGGTGTTGCCCGCCTTGTTCGAGGCGATGATCTCGTCCGGCTTGATGAGCGCGGCGGCGCCGAAGCCGAGCGCGAGGGTCATCAGGTAGAAGACGCCGATGATGCCGATGGCCCAGTTGACCGACTTACGGGCGGCCTTGGCGGTCGGCACCGTGTAGAAGCGGATCAGGATGTGCGGCAGTCCGGCGGTGCCGAGGACGAGCGCGATGCCGAGCGACAGGAAGTCGATCTTCGAGGTGGCCGTGGCGCCGTACTTCAGGCCCGGCTCCAGGAAGGGCGAGCCCTTGCCGCTGTTCTCGGCGGCGGTGCCCAGCAGGTCCGAGATGTTGAAGTTGAACTTCAGCAGGACCAGGAAGGTGAGCAGGATGGCGCCGGCGATGAGCAGCACGGCCTTGACCATCTGCACCCAGGTGGTGCCCTTCATGCCGCCGATGGTGACGTACACGATCATCAGGACGCCGACGAGCGCGACGATGCCGACCTTGCCCGCGTCGGTGGTGATGCCGAGCAGCAGCGAGACCAGGACGCCCGCGCCCGCCATCTGCGCGAGCAGATAGAAGATGGAGACGACGATGGTGGAGGTGCCGGCGGCGGTACGGACCGGGCGCTGGCGCATCCGGTAGGCGAGCACGTCGCCCATCGTGTAGCGGCCGGAGTTGCGCAGCGGTTCGGCGACCAGGAGCAGGGCGACGAGCCATGCGACCAGGAAGCCGATGGAGTAGAGGAAGCCGTCGTAGCCGAAGAGGGCGATGGCGCCCGCGATGCCGAGGAAGGACGCGGCGGACATGTAGTCGCCGGAGACCGCGAGGCCGTTCTGGAAGGCGGTGAACTGCCGTCCGCCCGCGTAGAAGTCGGAGGCGCTCTTGGTCTGGCGGCCCGCCCATACGGTGATGACGAGGGTGGCCACGACGAAGACCGAGAACAGGGTGATGATCAGCGGACGGTGCTCGCTCGCGTCGGCGGCGGCGGCCAGCGTGAACTGAGACGTGACGGGGCTCATGCGCCGCCCTCCATACGGGACTTGATGGCGTCGGCCTTGGGGTCGAGCTTCGTCGCGGCGTGCCGCGAGTACCACCAGGCGATGAGGAACGTGGTGAGGAACTGGGCGAGGCCGAGGACGAGGGCGACGTTGATGTTGCCGACGACCTTGGTGCCCATGAAGTCGCCCGCGTAGTTGGACAGCAGGACGTACACGAGATACCAGGCGATGAACGCGATGGTGAGCGGGAAGGCGAACGAGCGGTGCGCGTGGCGCAGTTCGCCGAACTCCGCGCTCTGCTGCACCTCGGTGAACTCCTCGGTGGAGGGCAGCGCGCGGGGCTCGTCCGGACTGCCCTTCTGCGGTGGTGGTGCGTCGGTGGCCACGGAGTCTCCTCGTGGTGCGGGTGCTTTCGGGAACTGATCAGGGGGAGTTGCGGGAGTCGCGGGCGACTCTTGCTGTGCGGGCATACGTGTTCTCGGACCTCATGGTGACGTGGATCACGTGGGCCGGGTCGCGATGGTAGAGCGAGCCGACGTGATCCGACAGGGGGGTGGATCGTGCTCCTTGCCCCCTGCACAACGGCACGGCGGCGCGTACGGAGCGGTTCAACTCCCTTGATTTCTTTCGGAACTCGTTGATGACCTGCGGCGACCAGCGATACGTTCGCTCCGCACCACGCGTCATGTACCTGCCCGGGCACCACTTGTGTTCGGGCTTTCCGCATATGCCCCCAGATATGCCCCCATTCGCCCTTGAACGACGGATGATGTGGAGATCCCATGGCTCATCTTCGTGCCAGACGACGTACGGCCCTCGCACTGCCGATCGGCATCGCGCTCACGGCGTCCTTCGGCTTCCTGCCGTCCGCGGTCGCCGCGCCGGCCGACTCCCCCGTGGTGAACGCCGGTTCGGCCTCCGACAGCTCGCTCGCGTACGTCGTCAACACACGGAGCACGGACGCGCGCACGATCGCTTCCGTACGCAAGGCGATATCCGCGGCCGGTGGTTCCGTCGTGGAGACGTACGCCAGGATCGGCGTCTTCGTCGTCCACTCCGCCAACCCGGACTTCGGCAAGCTGCTCCGCGCCACGAAGGGCGTCGCCTCGGCGGGCGCCACCCGCACCACGCCGCTCACCGCGGCCGGCACCACCGACGAGGGCCGGGTCCAGAAGCTGACGGCTGCCGAGGTCAAGTCCGCCTCCGCGAAGGCGGCTTCGGGCGAGGAGCCGCTGGAGGCCAACCAGTGGGACCTCAGGGCGATCGGCGCCGACAAGGCGGCGAAGATCAACCCGGGCAGCAGAAACGTCACGGTCGGAGTGATCGACACCGGCGTCGACGACACCCACCCCGATCTCACGGCGAACTTCTCCGCCTCCCAGTCGGCCAGTTGCGTCGGCGGCAAGGCGGACACCTCGTACGGTGCCTGGCGGCCTGCGACCCCGGACCACTACCACGGCACGCATGTCGCCGGTGAGATAGCGGCCGCCCGCAACGGAGTCGGCGTCGCGGGCGTCGCGCCCGGCGTGAAGGTCGCGGGCATCCGGGTGGCCGATCCGCAGACCGAGCTGTTCTACCCGGAGAGCGTCGTCTGCGCCTTCGTCTTCGCCGCCGACCACGGCGTCGAGGTCACCAACAGCAGCTACTACGTGGACCCGTGGCTGTACAACTGCCTCGACGACCCCGACCAGCGGGCCATCGTCGACGCGGTGAACCGGGCCCAGCTCTACGCCACCCACAAGGGCACCCTGAACCTGGCCTCGGCGGGCAACTCGTCGGACGACCTCGACTCGGACGCGATCGTCGACGACTCGAGCCCCGACGACTCGACGCCGGTCACCCGCACGATCGACCCGCACAAGTGCTTCGACATCCCGACCCAGCTGCCGGGTGTCGTCACGGTCAGCGCGACCGGTGTGAACAAGGCCAAGTCGTACTACTCCAGCTACGGCAAGGGCGTCATCGACATCGCGGCGCCGGGCGGCGACAAGCTCCAGATCCCCGCCACCCCGGACGCCAACGGCCGGATCCTGTCGACGCTGCCGGGCGGCGCGTACGGCTATCTCCAGGGCACCTCGATGGCCTCCCCGCACGCGGCCGCCGTCGCCGCGCTGATCAAGTCCCGCCACCCGTGGGCGAGTCCGGCGCAGGTGCAGGCGCTGCTCAAGGCGCAGGCGGACCCGCAGGCCTGCCCGGCCTCGTACGACCCCGACGGCACCGGCACGTACAAGGCGACCTGCACCGGCAGTGTGCGGAACAACAGCTTCTACGGCCACGGCATCGTCGACGCGCTCGATGCGGTCAAGTAGCCGCTCGCGGGCCCTGGTCGCCGCACCCATGACGTACGTACTCGGCTCGACCACCGACCGAACGGAGACTTCATGACGCCGCCCCACTCCCGTCCGCGTCCGCGCGGCGCCCGCCGCCCGCTGGCCCTGCCGCTCGGCATCGCGGCGGTCACCGCGCTGGCCTTCCTGCCGAACGCGACCGCGTCGGCGGCCGACACGGAGGGCAGCACCCACGCGAGCGCGCCCGTCGCCACCGACGGACCCGACCTCAGCTATGTCGTCAACGTCCGCCCGGGCAAGGGCGATCCCGCGGTGAAGAAGGCCATCGGCAAGGCCGGCGGCACCGTCGTCATCGCGTACGACAAGATCGGCGTCATCGTCGCCCACTCCAAGAACCCGGACTTCGCGCGGACGATCCGCACCGCGCGCGGGGTCCAGTCGGCCGGGGCCACGCGCACCGCGCCGCTGGCCGCGCAGTCCAGCGACGACCTCGCCACCCGGCAGACGCTGACCGCGGCGGAGGCGAAGAAGGCGGCCGCCTCGGCCACGGCGGACCAGGACCCGCTGGAGCCGTTGCAGTGGGACCTGCCCGCGATGAAGGCGGACCAGGCCCACAAGGTGTCCCTCGGCAGCCCCGAGGTGACGGTCGGCGTGCTCGACTCCGGCATCGACGACACCCACCCGGACCTGGCCCCCAACTTCGACAGGAAGGCGTCGGCCAACTGCCTGGGCGGGGTGCCCGTGCAGAAGGACAACGCGTGGCGCCCGGTCGAGGGCGAGTCCGGGCACGGCACGCACGTGGCCGGTGAGATCGCCGCCGCCAAGAACGGCGTCGGCGTCACCGGGGTCGCACCGGGCGTGAAGGTCGCGAGCCTGAAGGTGGCCGAGCCCGCCACCGGCATGTACTACACGGAGGCCGTCGTCTGCGGCTTCGTGTGGGCGGCCGACCACGGGGTGGACGTCACCAACTCCAGCTACTACACCGATCCCTGGCTGTTCAACTGCGTGACGGACGCCGACCAGAAGGCGCTCGTCACGGCCGTCACCCGCGCCTCGCAGTACGCCGAGCGCAAGGGCGCGGTGAACGTCGCGGCGGCCGGCAACGCGGCCACCGATCTCGCCCAGGACGAGATCGTCGACGACTCCTCGCCGGACGACTCGACGCCGACGCACCGGGTGATCAGGACCAAGGACTGCTTCGACATCCCGTCGCAGCTGCCCGGCGTGGTCACCGTCGCGGCGACCGGCGCCAAGGGCCTCAAGTCCTCGTTCTCGAACTACGGCAAGGGCGTCATCGACATCGCCGCCCCCGGCGGCGACAGCACGGCGTACCAGACGCCCGCTCCCCCGGCAACCAGCGGACTGATCCTGTCCACGGTGCCGGGCGGCAAGTGGCAGTACATGGCCGGTACGTCGATGGCGTCGCCGCATGTCGCGGGTGTCGCCGCGCTCATCAAGTCGACGCACCCGAAGGCCTCGGCGGCGCAGGTGAAGGCGCTGCTGTACAAGGAGGCCGACGCGACGGCGTGCACCGATCCGTACGACATCGACGGTGACGGCACGGTCGACGCGGTGTGCGTGGGCGGCAAGAACAAGAACAGTTTCTACGGTGCCGGTGCGGCGGACGCGCTGGACGCCGTGACCAAGTAACGCCACTCAGAAGGCCGGAAGGGTGGGGGCGGGGCCCGGTCGGGTCCCGCCCCCACCGCTGCGGCACACTGCCCGTATGACCCACGCGACCGGCCCCTCCCCGGCCACCGCCGCCGCCTGGGACGCGCTCGGCGGCGACCCCGCCCTGCTGTCCCGTATCGCGCACCTCACGCGCGCGGGCGCGCTGCCCGCCCGTCTCCCGGTGCGTGAACTGGCCGCCGCCTGCGTCGGCGTGTGCTCCCTCGCGGCCGCCGAACTGGCCGCCACGCGCGCGGGGCGCGCCGTGGGCGCCGTACAGGTCGACGACGGCGCGGTGGCGACGGCCTTCACCAGTGAGCGGCACCTGCTCGTCGACGGGCGCGCCCCGGTCAACTTCGCCCCGCTGTCGCGCTTCTGGCGCACCCGGGACGGCCGGCTGCGCACCCACGCGAACTATCCGCACCACCGGGCCCGGCTGCGCGCGGCGCTCGGGGCCGGTGCGGACGCCGACGTCGCGGAGGTGGCGGCGCTGCTCGCCGAGCGGTCGGCGTACGAGGTCGAGGAGACCGTGTACGCGGCCGGCGGTCTGGCCGTCGCGCTGCGCACCCCGGACCAGTGGGCCGCGCATCCGCAGGGCGCCGAGGTGGCCGCCCGCCCGCTGCTGACGCGGGAACGGCTCGACGCCGCGCCACCGCGCGACCTGCGCCGCCCGCTCCGGGTCCTCGATCTCACCCGGGTCATCGCGGGCCCGGTCGCCACCCGCACCCTGGCGCTGCTCGGCGCGGACGTGCTGCGGGTGGACGCGCCGCAGTTGCCGGAGGACCCGGACGCGCACGCCGACACCGGCTTCGGCAAGCGCTCGACACGGCTCGACCTGGGCGCGGGGGCGGACCGACGCGTCTTCGAGGAGCTGCTGACCGGCGCGGACGTGGTGGTCACGGGGTACCGGCCGGGCGCGCTCGACCGGTTCGGGCTCGCTCCCGAAGCCCTGGCGGAGCGGCACCCCGGCCTGGTGGTCGCCTCACTGTCGGCGTGGGGCGCGTACGGGCCGTGGGGCGGCCGGCGCGGCTTCGACAGCCTCGTCCAGGTCGCCACGGGGATCGCGGCGATCGAGGGCGACACGGGTGAAGAGGGCAGTCCCGGGGCGCTGCCCGCGCAGGCGCTCGACCACGGCACGGGCTATCTGCTGGCGGCGGCCGTACTGCGCTCGCTCACCGAGCAGGCGGCGGAGGGCGGTTCGCGGGTGGTCCGGCTCGCGCTCGCGCAGACGGCGCACTGGCTGGTGCACGGGGTGCGGCCGGAGCCCGCCGAGACCGGCGGGGCGCCGGACCCGGCCGCCCGGCTCGCGGAGACGGACAGCCCGCTGGGCCGGCTGCGGTACGCGCTGCCCCCGGTGTCGTTCGACGGCGGTCCCACCGACTGGCGGCGGCCACCCGGGTCCCTGGGCGCGGACGCGCCGGAGTGGCCGGCACCGTGACGCACCGGCGGCCGCGGCGAACCGGGGCCGCCTCCGGTGCGTCTTCCTGGCCATGGGTGACCGTGTCCACCGGCCGCACCTGGACTTGCCCGCGCGCCGAACCGCTGGTCAAGATCGCTGGGTGAGTTCCATGCCGCCGACCACCGAACTGTCCGCTCCGGCGGACGCGCCCGTCCGCAGACCCTCCGGTGCCGGGCGCGCCGTCGCCGTCGTCGTGCTCGTCGCCGCGGCGGCCCTGATCCCGATGTTCGGGCCACGGGCCGCCCTCGACGGCACGGGTGAGGCCGCCGCGCCCGGCACCGGAGGGATCGCGCTGCTGCGGACCGTGCTGTTCGCCGCGCTGTGCGTCCAGGCCGGGGAGATCTTCGCCGGTCTCCTCGCCCGCCGGGTGGCGCCCGCCGCGCCGTCGCCGCGCCGCTGGTCGGCGTACGCGCCGTGGGCGGGGTTCGTGGCGGCCCTGGGGCTCGCCTCCGTGGTGGCCTCCGGGAATCTGGTCCCCGACAGTCTCGCGGCGCTCGACATCGGCGGCCTGTACGGGACGCGGGACGGCACCCTGGCCCTCGTCGAGGTGAATGCCTTCCTGGTGGCGGCCCTGTGCGCGCGGACCCGGCGGCCCGGTACGGCGCTGCTGCCGCTGGCCGCGGTGGCGGTCGCGGAGGCGCTGCGCGCCCATCCGCCGGCCGAGGACTCCGCGCTCGTCGGCTCGGGGCTGACCCTGGTCCACGTCACGGCTGCGGCGCTGTGGGTGGGCGGCCTGCTGTACGTTCTGCGCACCACGCACGCGTGGCGGACGCTCGCTCCCGAGGCGGGCGCGGCGCTTCTGGGCCTCTACGCGCGCGTGGCGGCGGTGCTGCTCGCCGCGATCACCGCGACCGGCGTGTGCAGCACGCTGCGCCGGATGCCGTCGAGCACGGTGCTCGACCAGTTGACCTCGACGGCGTACGGGCGCACGCTGCTCGCGAAGGTGCCGCTCGTGGTGGTCGTCGCCGTGCTGGCCCTGGTGGCGCGGCTGCGGCTGTCCCGCGCGCGGGACCGTACGCGGGCGTACGTTCCCGCGCGCGCGGAGGTCGTGGTGCTGGGGATCGTGGTCGTGGTGTCGGCGGTCCTGACGGCGCTGCCGCTGCCGATCCGCTGGAGCTGATCCCCGGGCGTCAGTTGGTGACGAGCACCTTCAGGGCGGTGCGCTCGTCCATCGCCTTGTAGCCGCCCGGCACGCCCTCGATGTCGACGGTCATGTCGAAGACGGGCGAGGGGTCGATCGTGCCGTCCAGGACGTCGGGCAGCAGGTCGGGGATGTAGCTGCGGACGGGGGCGACCCCGCCGCGCAGCGCGATGTTCCGGTTGAACATGTCGCTCAGGTCGAGGCCGGTGCCGCTGCCGTGCGGGACGCCGACGAAGCCGATGGCGCCGCCGTCGCGGGTGATGTTCACCGCGGTCCGCATGGACTGCTCGGTGCCGACGGCCTCGATCACGGCGTGCGCGCCCTGGCCGCCGGTGAGCTCGCGGACGGCCGCGACGGCCGCGTCGCCGCGCTCGGCGACGACGTCGGTGGCGCCGAAGGTGCGGGCGATGTCGGTACGGACCTCGTGGCGCCCGAGCGCGATGATCCGCTCGGCGCCGAGCCGCTTGGCCGCGAGGACACCGCACAGGCCGACCGCGCCGTCGCCGACGACGGCGACCGTGGCGCCCTTGCGGACGCCCGCGCCGAGGGCCGCGTGGTGGCCGGTGCCCATGACGTCGGAGAGGGTCAGGAGGGCGGAGAGCAGGTGGTCGTCGGAGGCGGCGTCCGACGGCAGCCGGACGAGGGTGCCGTCGGCGTACGGGACGCGGACGGCCTCGCCCTGTCCGCCGTCGTAGCCGACCGAGCCCCAGAAGCCGCCGTGCTCGCACGAGGTGGTCAGGCCCTCGCGGCAGTAGTCGCACACGCCGTCGGACCACATGAAGGGCGCGACCACCAGGTCACCGCGCCGGACGCCCGCCACCTCGCCGCCGGTCTCCTCGACGATGCCGAGGAACTCGTGCCCGATGCGCTGTCCCGGCTGCCGGGCGGCCTCGCCGCGGTAGGCCCACAGGTCGCTGCCGCAGATGCAGGCGCGCAGGACGCGTACGACGGCGTCCGTGGGCAGCACGACGACGGGCTCGGGGACGTCCTCCACACGCATGTCGTACGGGGCGTGGATGGTGGTGGCGCGCATAGGGGGGTGTTCCTTTGTGCAGGTCAGTGAGGGGTGCGCCGGGTCACGGCGCTCTCTTCACGGTACGCCGCACGGGGCGCGGGCCGCGCATCGAGGACTCCCTGGGCCAGCAGGAACTGGGCGGCCACGTAGGTGAGCATGATCCAGAAGTCGGGGCGCGGCAGGGCCGGCCAGTCGGCGAGGCCCATGGCGATGAGCGAGTCGGACAGCAGGAACAGGGCGCCGCCGACGCCCGCCGTCACGCCGAGCCGCGAGGCGCCGTAGGCCATCGCGGTCAGCAGCAGGCTGTATCCGGCGACGGGTCCGCGCAGGCCGGCCGGCAGGTCGGGCCAGAGCGCGACGACGGTGACGGCCAGGACGACGCCGTATCCGGCCGCGAGCAGCCCACTGCGCGCGCGTGCCGTTCCGTGCTGCTTGAAGAGCAGCAGATAGCAGACGTGTCCCGCGGCGAAGCAGCCCATCCCGGCGAGGAACGCGGCGTCCGCGTCGAACAGCAGCAGGACGTCGCCGCCCCACCCGAACAGCAGCGCGCCCCACAGCAGCCGGGGTCCGCCGCGCGCGACGACGTACGCGAGCAGGGCAGGTATGAGCAGCGGCTTGAGGACGACGTGGACGGTGTGCGCCCCGGCGAGGAGCGCGACGAGATCGGCGGCGCACACCGCGAGGAAACCGGTGCGCAGGGCCACGGGCAGGGTCACGCGGCGCCCTCGACGGGCTGCGGGGCGGCGGCGGGCTCCGGCTGGGCCGGTGGCGCGGGCTGCCAGCCCGGGCCGCCGAACACGCGTCCGGCCCGCTCGCGCCAGCCGGTGGCCGCCTTCAGGTCCCGGGCGATGGCGGCGTACTCGTGGGTGGCCACGCGCAGCGGGTTGTGCGTGCTGATGTTCTTGGTGAGCCCGAAGACGGGCCGCTCGACCTCCGCCACCCACGAGCCGAAGAGGCGGTCCCAGACGATGAGGATGCCGCCGAAGTTGCGGTCCAGGTAGCCGCCCTGGGAGGCGTGGTGCACGCGGTGGTGGGAGGGCGTGTTGAAGAGGAACTCGAAGGGGCGCCACATCTTGTCGATGCGTTCGGTGTGGATCCAGAACTGGTAGACGAGGTTGACCGACGAGCAGAACGCGAGCGCCGCCGGGTGCACACCGCAGGCGATGAGCGGCAGGTAGAACGGCCACGAGGTGACGCTGGTCCACGGCTGGCGCAGCGCCGTCGTGAGGTTGAACTTGCGGCTGGAGTGGTGCACGACGTGGCACGCCCACAGGATGCGGATGACGTGGTGGCCCCGGTGCGACCAGTAGTAGAAGAAGTCCTGGGCGAGCAGCATCAGCGGGATCGTCCACCAGAGGACGGGCACGCGCAGCGGCGTCAGTTCGTACACCGCTGTGTAGATCGCGACGATCGGGATCTTCCACAGGAAGTCGAAGACGAGGCTGCCGAGCCCCATGGTGACGCTGGTGGTCGCGTCCTTGGTGTCGTATCCGGCCGCGGCCCCGTCCTCGTCCGGATGGAGCCGTACGCTCACGATCTCCACGATCGTGAGCAGCACGAAGGCGGGGATCGACCACAGCACGACATCGGGCAGGTTGGGCGTCGACATGCGTGCACCGTACGGGCGGTGACCTGGCCTCGGCTAGAGGTTGTTACCGACAAGTATTACCGGGGGTAGGGCGTCAGACCCCGGTGGCTCCCAACAACGACCCCGCCGCATAGGTCACCGCCATGGCCAGCGCGCCCCCGCCCACGTTGCGCACGATGGCCCGTCCGACCGCCGCGTTGCCCGTGCGGGCGCTGCTGTAGCCGGTGAGGGCGAGGGCCGCGAGGACCGACAGGACCGTGACGGGCAGGCGCCAGGCGGAGGGCGGGAGGACGATGGCGAGCAGCGGGAGCAGGGCGCCCACGGTGAACGCGAGGAAGCTGGCCCAGGCCGCGTGCCAGGGGTTGGTGAGGTCGTCGGGGTCGATGCCCAGCTCCACGCTCGCGTGAGCGCGCAGCGCGTCCCGCTCGGTGAGCTGTTCGGCGGCCTCGCGGGCCACCTCTCGGCTGAGGCCGCGCTCCGCCAACAGGTCGGTCAGCTCCTGGAGTTCGGCCTCCGGCTGTTCCTTCAGCTCGCGCTTCTCCATGTCCAGCGCGGCTTTCTCGGAGTCGCGCTGGGTGGAGACGGAGACGTACTCGCCGGCCGCCATGGACATCGATCCGGCGAGCAGCCCGGCGAGTCCGGCCGTGAGCAGGGCGGAGCGGTCGTCGGTGGCGCCGGCGACGCCGACGACGAGTCCCGCCGTGGAGACCACGCCGTCGTTGGCGCCGAGGACGGCGGCGCGCAGCCAGTTGAGCCGCGAGCCGAGCGCGCCGCCGTGGGCCTCGTCATGGCCTGTCGTTGCCTCTTGTTCCGTCACGGGGTGAGCATGACACCCCGTGCCGTCACCACACCCGGACCGACGCTCCGGGCGCGAAGACCGGGCTCGTGGCGTCGGCCGGGGGCTCCTTGAGCGGTTCGTCGATCTCGGCGACGGTGGGGCCCACGCGCGCCGCGATCGGGTCTAGGAGGCCGAGGTCGAAGCCGTAGACGCGGGCGGTGTTGCCGCCGACCATGGCGGCGATCTCGTCGCGCGGCAGTCCCGCGTAGGCGATCCGCAGCCCTTCGCGTGTGTACGGGTAGGTGCCCTCGTCGTGCGGGTAGTCGCTGCCCCACATGATCTTGTCGAGGCCGATGCGGTCGCGCAGCGGGACCTCGTGGGGGCGCATGAAACTCGCGCCCACGAAGCAGTTCTCCCGCCACACGGTGGAGGGGCCCTTGCCCATCGAATCGGCAAGGCCCGCGCCGAACTTGGACTCGGCGGTGTTCGCCTTCGTCGCGGCCCGCACGAGGCGCGCGTGGTAGTAGTCCAGCATGTCGAGGACGCCGGGGATCCAGCCGGAGCCCTGCTCGGTGAGGACGAGCCTCAGGTCGGGGTGTTTGCGGAAGGCGCCGCCGAAGACGAGGTGCCACAGGGCGCGGTGCGAGAACCAGGTCGTCTCGACCATGAACACGGCGCGGGCGGCGGGTTCGTCGCCGAGCGGCGGGGAGGCCGAGCCCGCGTGGTGGTTGACCGGGACGCCGAGTTCGGCGCAGGTCCGCCAGATCGGGTCGTACGCCGACGAGTACAGCTCGGGGAGGCCGGAGCCCGGCGGGGTGCCGGGCAGCAGCAGGCCGCCCTTGAGGCCCGCTCCGGCCGCCCAGCGGATCTCCTTGACGGCCTCCTCCACGTCGTTGAGGAGGATCTGGAAGACGCCCGCGCGGCGGCCGGGGGCGGCGGCGCAGAAGTCCGCGAGCCAGCGGTTGTGGGCGCGCAGTCCTGCCCAGCGCTGCTCGAACTCCTCGCGCGTGGGCGCGGGGGCCATGAGCGAGGCGGACGGGAAGAACGGCGGGATGGTGTTCGGGAAGACGACCTCGGCGACGATGCCGTCCCGCTCCAGCTCCTCGATGCGGCGCTCGGAGTTCCAGTTGCGGTCGGCGGTGTCGGCGAGCAGGTCCGCGTAGGGGTTGACGTAGGTGGCGGCCCACGCGTCGAACGCGTCGTGGTGCCGGGACTCCAGGTAGGGCCGGTAGTCGAGGAGGTCGGCGCCCGCGTGGCAGTCCGCCGAGATCACCGTGTAGCGGTCGGTGGGTCCGGTCACGGGTTCACCCCCAGGGTCGGGAAGTCGTGGTCGGTCAGCCAGTGGCGGCCCACGTCGCGCGAGCGGGCCCAGGACGCCTCGACGGCCGCCTGGTCGGTGTCCTGCCCGAGGTCGGCGGGGGTCGGGCCGATGCGGCGGGCGAGCGGTGCCAGCTTCTCGGTGTCGAAGCCGAACACCTCGGCGGCGGCCAGGCCGAGCATGCGTCGGGTCTCGGCGACCGGGATGTCGTGGAAGGTCTTCTTCAGCCACGCGCGCGTGTCGGGCCAGGTGCCCTCGGGGTGCGGGAAGTCGCTGCCCCACAGGATGTTGTCGACGCCGATCTCGTAGCGCTGGGCGAGTTCGCGGCGCTTGGTGTTGGTGGCGCAGATGAAGACCTGCCGGTCGAGGTACTCGTGCGGCGGGCGCTTCAGTTCGGCGAACGGCGAGAGTTTCTTGCCGCCGTGGGCGCCCAGGTAGAGGCGGTCCATGAACCACAGCAGATTGGGCAGCCACCAGCAGCCCGACTCGGCGATGCCGAACTTCAGGCCCGGGTGCCGCTCGAAGACGCCGGACCACAGCAGGAACCAGAGCGGGCGGGCCGGCCACCAGGTCACCTCGCTCACGTAGATGCCGAGGTGGTCGCCGTACTCGTGGCGCGGCGCGGCCCCCGAGTGCGTCACGACCGGCATCCGGCACTCGGCCGCCGCCGCCCACACGGGGTCGTAGCGCCTCGCGTGGTACGGGTCCTTGTCGACCCACATGGACGGGATCATCAGGGCGCCGAGCCCCGACTCCTTCGCCCGGTGCACCTCGGCGACGACCTTGTCCGGATCGGCCGTGATGGGCAACAGGGCGACACCGCAGTGCCGTTCGGGATTCTGGCCCACGAACTCGGCGAGCCAGCGGTTGTGCGCCTGGGCGCCCGCCATGCCGAGTTCGGGGTCCTGGTCGCCGGAGAGGCCGAGCCCGACACCGAAGGGGGCCGCCGTCTGGCTGTCCACGGCGTCCGCGTCGGGGAAGACGACCTCGGCGGCCACCCCGTCGCCGTCGAGCTCTTTGAGACGCTGCGCGGCGTCCCAACCGCCGCGCAGCCCCTCCTCGTTGTCGGCGAACCACTTCGCCGCGAACGCGTCGTTGCGGATGCCGAGCCGGGTCGCCTCCGCGCGGCGGGCGTCGCGCTCGCCGAGGAAGTCGTCGAAGGCGCGGTGGAACCGGGTGTCCAGATAGGGCCGGTACTCCTCGGTGGGCAGCCCGGCGTGGCAGTCGGAGGAGATGATCAGGTAGGGGTCGTCCTGGTGGCTCATCGTGCGTCCCTCCTCGGAGGATCAGTCGAGAATGAAGCTCTCCAGATACGCCGGGTTCGCCCGGTCCAGCATCGACTGCGAGCGGGCCCGGATCTGCCGGTCGCTGTGCTCGCTCTCGGGCAGCAGCCAGAAGCGGCCCGCCGCGATGCCCTCCGCGACGAGGTCGGCCACCTCCTCGACGGGCGTGAACGCGACCTCCTTGCCCGCCGCCTTCATGGCCGCCTCCCACTGGTCGAGGCTTCGGTACGGCGTCCTGCGCGGGCGCTCCTTGGCGAACCGGTCGGGCCGGTTGCGGTGCGATTCCCACAGCCCGGTGCGCAGCATGTGGGGGCCGGGGAAGAGCACCGACGCGCCCACGCGCGCGTGCTCCGCCTTCAGATGCGCGTACAGGGACTCGGTGAGCGTCACGACGGCGGCCTTCGTGACCGCGTAGACGGAGGCCGTCGGCAGCGGGGCGATGCCGCCGTCGCCGGACGAGGTGTTGACCACGTGTCCCGGCTCGCCGCCCGCGATCATGCGGGGCAGGAACGCCTGGATGCCGTGGAAGACACCCCACACATTGACGTTGAACGCCCACTTCCAGTCGTTGGGTTCGTGCTCCCACATGCGGCCCTCGGCGCCCGAGCCGACGCCCGCGTTGTTGCACAGCACATGGCAGGCGCCGAACGTGGCGTACGTGTCCTCGGCGAGCGCCACGACCTGCTCGCGCTCCCCGACGTCGACCACGCGCGCGTGCACGACCGCGCCGTCCTCGCGGAGCGTGTCGGCCGCCGCTTCCAGGGCGCCCTTCTCGACGTCGGCGAGGACCACCTTCAGGCCGTCCGCCGCGAACCGCCGGGCCATCGCGAGCCCGATGCCGCTCGCCGCGCCCGTGACGACGGCGACCTGTCCCTCCCGCAGCTCCATGTCAGACGCTCCCCTCGGGCGGGCCGTCGAGGATCTGCTGGGGGTCGTCGTAGCGCTGGTGGATGTACGGGAGCAGGGCCTGGGCGCTGACCCGCTCGACGACCTTGCCCCGCTGGTCGGTGGTCTTCTCGCCGATGGTGATCTCGACCAGGGCGCGGACGGGGAGGTCGGCGACGGGGTCGTACATGGACTCGCGCAGGACGACGTCGCCGGTGATCCGCTCCAGCTTCCTGACCTTCTCGTTGCGCAGGCAGTGCACGAGCACCGGGTCCGCGTCGAAGCCCGAACCGTCCACCGCGGGCAGGAACTTGAAGTAGAAGTCCGTCTTCTGCGACGGCTCGGGGACCGGCAGGGTGCCGCTGACCGCGCCGCGCACCTCCACGAACGCGATGCCGTGCCGGGCGAGCGCGGCCCGCACCACCAGGCCGTCGCGCTCCACGGTGACCTCGCCGAGCTTCTTGGGTTCGCCGAAGACCTCGCGGCCCCCGATGAGGGCCCGCTCGTGCGTCATCGGCATGACGAGCGGATACCAGCCCTGTACGCCCCCGTGCTCGGCGGCGACGGCGACCGAGCCCGCGCCGAGCGGATAGCCCGGCAGGTCGACCTTGCTGATGTTGGCCCGCACCAGGGGCCGCTCGGCGGGCTTGAGCGGCGGCGGAAGCACCGCGGCCACCGCGTCCGGATCGGACTCCCAGACGGCGACCACGCCGGTGGACCAGATGTCGGGGAGCTTGCTGCTCGCGGTGCGCGCGGCGGCGATCTCCGCCTCGGTGCGCGCTCCGTACCGTACGCGTGCCATGTCGTACCGCCCTTCGTCCGTGACGTGTCGGGGGTCGTGCGCTCGGCGCCTGTAACACAGTTACACCGGCGGCGATGAAGGGTAAAGACATGTGCACCGAAAGACGTGTGCGTCGACGGGAGTCGAGGGGGCAGGGATGGCACGCGCGCCGCTCACCCGGGACGAGGTCCTGTCCGTCGCGGGCGACCTGGTCAAGCAGCACGGCCCCGAGGCGCTGTCCATGCGCAAGCTGGCCGCCGAGCTCGGCACGGCCGTCACGTCGATCTACTGGCACGTCGGCAATCGCGAGTCGCTGCTCGACGCCCTGGTCCAGCGGACCGTCGCCGACCTCGGCACGATCCGGCCGCGCGGGAGCGGCCCGCAGGAGCGCGTGGTGTCGATCGCCCGCACCCTGCGCCGGCAGCTGCGCGCTCATCCGCACCTGGTGGCGATGGTGCACGAGCGCGGCCTCACCGAGCACATGTTCCTGCCGGTGCAGCGGGCCCTCGTGCACGAGGCGCACGCGGCCGGGCTGCGCGGGGCGGCCGCCGCCGAGGCCGTGCGGGCGGTGCTCTTCCAGGTCGTCGGGCACGTCCTGGTGGAGCGCAACCGGGAGCGCGCGCCGGTGCAGCGGCCCGGCGAGGAGGAGCTGTGGGCCGGGGCGAAGGCGGTCGCCGCGGAAGACGACCGGGCGCTCGCCCGCGCGCTCGCCGCACCGGTGGACTCGGAGCGGCTCTTCGAGACGTCGGTCCGCGCCCTGGTCAAGTCGCTGCTCTGTCCGGCCACTTGAGCCGGAGCCGGATCCGGCCGAATCCCTGGGGGCGCGCGAGGGGGACGGCGGCGACGGGACTGTCAGTGAGGGCCCGTATCCTCAGGGACCATGCTCGAAGACCGCCCGACCGCAGCGTCCGCAGCCCCCTGGCCGGCCGCGTATCCGCAGGGATACGCGGTCGTCGACGTGGAGACCACCGGCCTCTCCAGGGACGACCGGATAATCTCGGCCGCCGTCTACCGCCTGGACGCCCGCGGCGAGGTCGAGGACCACTGGTACACGCTGGTCAATCCGGAGCGGGACCCGGGCCCGGTCTGGATCCACGGCCTCACGACCGACGTGCTGTCCGGGGCGCCGCTCTTCCCGGAGATCGCCGAGGAGTTCGCCGCGCGCCTGGACGGCCGCGTCCTGGTCGCGCACAACGCGGTGTTCGACTGGTCGATGATCTCCCGCGAGTACGCGCGGGCGCAGCGCACGGCCCCGGTGCGGCAGCGGCTGTGCACCATCGCGCTGTCCAAGGAGCTCGGCCTGCCGCTGCCCAACCACAAGCTGGAGTCGCTGGCCGCGCACTTCGGTGTCGTCCAGGAGCACGCGCACCACGCGCTGGACGACGCGCGGGTGCTCGCCGAGGCGTTCCGCCCGAGCCTGACGGTGGCCGCCGGGCGCAACATGCGGCTGCCGCTGCTTGAGTGCCGCCCGCTCACCGAGTGGGCCGAGCAGTCCGTGCCGCGCCAGCAGCAGTCCTCGTACCGCGGTGGCGGTGGCGGCGCGTCGGCCGGCTGGCGTCCCTCGCGCAAGCGTCCGGCGTGCCCGTACCCGAACCCGGGACGGTACGAACCGGGCAGTCCGCTCAAGCAGGGCATGCGGGTCGCGTTCTCCGGAGACACCTCGGTCGACCGGGAGCTGCTCGAGGACCGGGCGGTCGAGGCGGGCCTGCACGTGGCGACGAGCCTGTCGCGGCTGACCAGCCTGCTGGTGACCAACGACCCGGACTCGTACACGTCGAAGGCCGTGAAGGCGAAGCAGTTCGGGACGCCGGTCGTGGACGAGGCGGCGTTCGGCCAGCTCCTCCAGGACGTCGCCGACGCGGACAAGCAGTAGACACGGACAAGCAGAAGACACAGACAAGAAGTACCGTCCGTAAATAGGGAGACATTGCCGACAGACGGGTGATTTGTGGGGCGACTCGCCCCGCGCCCGCCCGTCCGCCGGGGCCCGCGCCCGCACCCTGTGGCGCATGGCACGTTGCGAGGTCTGCGGAAACGACTACGGCATGTCCTTCGAGGTGCACGCGCAGGGCGCGGTGCACGTCTTCGACTGCTTCTCCTGCGCCATCCACCGCATGGCGCCCATCTGCGAGCACTGCCGCTCGCGGATCATCGGGCAGGGCGTCGAGGTGGAGGGCCACTGGTACTGCGGGGCGCACTGCGCCCGCTCCGAGGGGCGGGTGGGCATCGTCGACAAGGTCTGAGTCCCCACGACTCCCGTACGAGCCCTTACGGCGCCCGGCCGCCCAAGCCGGGCGCACCCCCCTGAAAACACCCCATGGCCGGGCGGTACCGTCATGGGGTGTACCGCTTCCTGTTGACTCGGCAGTGGGTGATCCTCACGCTGGTCGCCCTCGTCCTCATCCCCACGATGATCCGGCTGGGCATCTGGCAGATGCACCGCCACGACGAGCGCGCCGCCCGCAATCAGCTGGTCACCGACGCGCTGAAGGCGAAGCCGGTCGCCGTCGAGGACCTGGCGTCCGTCGGGCACACCGTCACCAGCAAGGAGCGCTACCGCACCGTCACGGCCACCGGCCGCTTCGACACCGAGGACGAGATCGTCGTGCGCCGCCGCGTCAACTCCAACGACGAGGTCGGCTATCACGTCCTCACCCCGTTCGTCCTGAAGGACGGCAAGATCCTGCTGGTCAACCGGGGCTGGGTCCCCGACAGCGGCAGCCAGACCTCCTTCCCGAAGATCCCGGCGCCGCCGTCCGGCGAGACCACTCTCCAGGGCCGTCTGATGCCCGACGAGACGACCGCGGCCAGCGGCATCAAGAACCTGCGGGGCCTGCCCGACCGGCAGGTCATGCTGATCAACAGCAAGCAGGAGGCGAAGCGCATCGGCGGCGACGCCGAGGTGCTCGGCGGGTACGTCGCACAGACCTCCCCCACGCCCAAGGGCGACGTCCCGGAGCAGCTCGGCCAGCCCGGCAAGGAGGACGCCGCGCTGAACCTCGCGTACGCCTACCAGTGGTGGCTGTTCGCCGCCGCGGTGCCCGTCGGCTGGGTGGTCCTGCTCCGCCGCGAACTGCGCGACCGGCGGCGCAAGGAGGAGGACGAGCCCGTGGACGAGGTGACCCCGGCCGCCGTCTAGGACGGTCTGCGGCGGGCCCGCGCTCGGCCGGGTGGTTGATGTCCCTCGTGCGTACTGGTTGTGTGTGACCGCCCGCGCAGTTCCCCGGGCCCTTGACGGGGCAACCGCAACCGTATGCATCGACCCATCGAGGACTACGCGCTCGTCGGCGACGAACAGACCGCCGCCCTGATCTCCCGGGGCGGTTCCGTCGACTGGCTGTGTCTGCCGCGCTTCGACTCCCCCGCCTGTTTCTCCGCGCTGCTCGGCGACGAGGAGAACGGGCACTGGCGGATCGCCCCGAAGGACACCGACGGGGACTGCGCCCGCCGCTCCTACCGGTCCGGCTCGCTCGTGCTCGACACCGAGTGGGACACCGACGACGGCAGCGTCCGGGTCACCGACTTCATGCCGCAGCGCGACCAGGCCCCCGATCTCGTCCGCATCGTCGAGGGGATCAGCGGCCGGGTCACCGTCCGCAGCGAGCTGCGGCTGCGCTTCGACTACGGCTCCGTCGTGCCGTGGATGCGCCGGGTCGACGGACACCGGGTGGCCGTCGCGGGACCCGACTCGGCGTGGCTGCGCAACGAGCCGGAGGTGCACAGCTGGGGCAAGGACTTCGCCACGCACGCGGAGTTCACGGTGGAGGAGGGCGAGCGGGTCGCCTTCGTGCTGACCTGGCACCCGTCGCACGAGGAACGCCCGGCCCTGGTCGACCCGTACGAGTCCCTGGAGCACAGCCTGGAGGACTGGCGGGCCTGGGCCGACCGCTGCACCTACGACGGACCCCACCGGGACGCCGTACTGCGCTCCCTGCTGACGCTCAAGGCGCTCACCTACGCACCGACCGGCGGCATCGTGGCCGCGCCCACCACCTCGCTGCCGGAGGAGATCGGCGGCGTACGCAACTGGGACTACCGCTACTGCTGGCTGCGGGACTCCACCCTCACGCTCGGCGCGCTCGTGTCCGCGGGCTATCTGGAAGAGGCCAGGGCCTGGCGCGACTGGCTGCTGCGGGCCGCCGCGGGCAACCCCGCCGACCTGCAGATCATGTACGGGCTCGCGGGCGAACGGCGGCTGCCCGAGCAGGAGCTGGACTGGCTGGACGGCTTCCGCGCCTCCCGTCCCGTACGGACCGGGAACGAGGCCGTACGGCAGTTGCAGCTCGACGTCTACGGCGAGGTGGTCGACTCCCTGGCACTGGCCCGCCGTTCCGGTCTGGAGGCGGGACCGCACGCCTGGCGGCTGCAGCTGGCCCTGCTCGACTTCCTCCACGAGGCGTGGTCCGAGCCCGACGAGGGGCTGTGGGAGGTGCGCGGGCGGCGCCGCCACTTCGTCCACTCGAAGATGATGGCCTGGGTCGCGGTGGACCGCACCGTGCGGTCGATGGAGGAGGACCCGCGGCTGCCGGGCGATCTCGACCGGCTGCGCAAACTGCGCGACACCATCCACCGCGACGTGTGCGAGCGCGGCTACGACGCCGAGCGGAACACGTTCACGCAGTCCTACGGATCCCGGGAACTCGACGCGGCCCTGCTGCTCCTGCCCCGCGCGGGATTCCTGCCCGCGGACGATCCGCGCATCGTCGGTACGGTCGACGCGGTACAGCGGGAGCTGTCGCACGAGGGCCTGCTGCGCCGGTACAGCACGACCGGGACGGAGGTCGACGGACTGCCGGGCGGCGAGGGCACCTTCCTCGTCTGCTCGTTCTGGCTGGCCGACGCGCTGCACATGATCGGCCGGAAGGACGAGGCACGGGAGATGTTCGAGCGGCTGCTGTCGCTGCGCAACGACGTGGGGCTGCTCGCCGAGGAGTACGACCCCGTGGCCGGGCACCAGCTGGGGAACTTCCCGCAGGCGTTCAGCCACATCGGACTCGTGAACACCGCGCTGACCCTGTTCGCGCCCGAGCCGGACCGAGAGGCAGGATAGAGCCATGGATCTTGGACTGAAGGACCGTGTCTACGTAGTCACCGGCGCCACCCGCGGCCTCGGCAACGCCGCCGCGCGCCAGCTCGTCGGCGACGGCGCGAAGGTGGTCATCACCGGGCGCGACGAGCAGAAGGTCAAGGCCGCCGCGACCGAGCTGGGCCCGAACGCGTACGGGGTCGCCGCCGACAACGCCGATCCGGCCGTCGCCGAACGGGTGATCGGTGCCGCCCGCGAGCAGTTCGGGCGGTTCGACGGGATTCTCGTCAGCGTGGGCGGGCCCGCGCCCGGCTTCGTCGCGGACAACACGGACGAGCAGTGGGAATCGGCGTTCTCCTCGGTGTTCATGGGCGCCGTGCGGATCGCCAGGACGGCGGCGGCCGAGCTCGATGACGGCGGCGTCATCGGGTTCGTGCTCTCCGGGTCCGTGCACGAGCCGATCCCGGGGCTGACCATCTCCAACGGGCTGCGGCCCGGGCTCGCCGGGTTCGCCAAGTCGCTCGCGGACGAGCTGGGGCCGCGCGGTATCCGGGTCGTGGGGCTGCTGCCCGCACGGATCGACACCGATCGCGTGCGCGAGCTCGACGGGTACTCGGCGGACCCGCAGGCCACGCGGACCGCCAACGAGTCGCGGATTCCGCTGCGGCGGTACGGGACGCCTGAGGAGTTCGGGCGGGCCGCGGCGTTCTTCCTGTCGCCGGCCGCTTCGTATCTGACCGGGGTCATGCTGCCGGTCGACGGTGGGTACCGGCACGGATTCTAGGGGTGCGGTCCCGGGGGGCACGGGGCTGCGCCCCGTCTGTCGCCCTTCGGGCTCGTCCTCAATCGCCGGACGGGCTGGAGGGTGCCGCACCGGGCTTGAAAGGAAAACGCCGGACGGGCTTGAAGGGCGGTTCTCTCAGCTCACCCGTTCCGCGCGGTGCTTGACCGCCTTCAGCCTGACCTCGGCCGGGAGGGACGCCAGGCCCGCCGATTCTCTCGCCTGGGTCAGGGCCTGCTCGCCGAGGTGGTCCAGGGTGGCGCCCGGGGAGGCGTGCGGGGCGAGGGTGAGGGACACCTTCGCCTGCGGGGTCGAGCGGCGGCCGGTCAGCATGGCGCCGGCCCGCTCCACGCCGTCCTGCGCCTCGGCGCCGCTCACCAGGACGCTCTCCAGGGCCCGGCCGCGCAGCAGCGCGCCCTCGCCGTCACCCGTGTCGACCAGCACCTCGCTGAGCCGGCGCCGGCGGAACTGGGCGACCAGCCACCACAGCGCGAGCAGCACGACGACGCCGAGCGCGGCGATCACCACCGGCCACCACCAGCCGTCGGCGCGCCAGCGCTGCCGGTCGGCGACGCTCAGCAGAACGTCGTCCTTGCCGTCGTGGATCCACCAGGACGGCGGCTTCACCCCGAGCCCCACGGCGAGCACCGAGCCGCCGCCGACGACCAGGAGCAGGCCGAGGAGACCGAGCAGGATCCGGTTCACGGTTCTGAGCACCGCCGTCATCCCTTCCGTCCGGGCCGGGCCACGCGCACCGAGAGGCGGGGCGCCGATCCGAGGCCGAGCCCGGTGATGCCGTCGCCCAGCGCGCTGTCCAGGTCGGCCCGTACGTCGTCGAGTTCGCGGAAGTGCGAGACCGCCCGCACATCCACCTTGGACCGCTTCATCCGGACCCGTACGGACTGCACGCCCGCCACTTCCATGGCCCGGTCGCGCAGCACCATGGCGGCGGCGTCCCGGTGCAGGCCCGCGCGGATGTCGGTGTGGGTCCTGCGCATCGGAAGGACCGCGCGCAGTCCGGGTGTCACCGCGAGGACGATCAGCCAGAGGCCGAGCGCGGCGGCGACTCCGGCGCCGATCAGTACGGCGGTGTCGTCGAGGGGACGGGTGGCGAGGTCGTCGGCGAGGGTGCGGCGCCACTGCATGGCGTCGCGCCCGGCCCGCACGGCGGCGATGTCGTACAGCAGCACGCCGGCACCGCCGAGCAGCACCAGGGCCGCGAGCCCGGCCGGGATCCGCCGGCCCGACCAGAACCTGGCGGACTTCTCCTCGCCCTCCAGGGTGGGACGCGGCTCGTAGGCGGCCGCGGACGCCGACTGGTCAAGGCCGTCGGCGCCGGTCGGGCCGCGCTCGACCACCGGCATCCGCTGGGTGGGCTCGCTCATCGGATCCTCCCCCGGTCGGTGTCCGCCGAGTGCAGCCGCTCCACGAGGACGGCCACCTCCGGCACCTCCATGCCTGCCAACGTCCTTACCCGCTCGGTCACTTGACGACGCACGGCACCGCACTGGGCGCCGATGTCCGCCGGGAAACCGAGTTCCAGGCTGATGCGCACGCGCGCGGTGTCCTGGTGCACGCTGACCGTGGCGTGCGGGGGCGCACCGTCCTCGGGAATCGTGTCCAGCGCCTCACGTGCCGCGTGCGCGGCGATCTTCGCGACGACCCGGTCGGCGATCCGGGTCGCGCCGCGCTCGGCAGGCGCGACCTGTGCCGCCACCGGTCACCGCCGCCGGTCGCCGCGGGCGCGGAAGAACTCGCCGGGTTCCAGGTCCCCTTCGAGGAACCGGCCCGCGACGAAACCGATGGCGCCGAGCGCCGCCACCAGCAGGAAGGCCCCGAAGCCGCCGAAGTATCCGGCGAATCCGAGGGCCATGCCGGCGATCATGCCGACCACGGCCAGATTCATCGTGCGCTCCTTCTCCGGGGCCTTCTGCCAAGCCCGCTACGCAGTACGGTCACTGGAGCCGTGACTCCGGCTCTTCGTCTTCCTCGTCCGGCAGCTTCACATCGCTGACGGCGATGTTCACCTCGACGACTTCGAGACCCGTCATGCGCTCGACGGCCGCGATCACGTTCTCCCGTACGGCGCGCGCGGTGTCCGCGATCGACACGCCGTACTCGACGACGATCTCCAGGTCGAGCGCGGTCTGCACCTCGCCGACCTCGGCCTTGACCCCGCGGGAGACGGACTTGGTGGATCCGCCGGGCACGCGGTCACGGACGGCGCCGAAGGTGCGCGAGAGGCCGCTGCCCATCGCGTGCACGCCGAGGACGTCGCGTGCGGCGAGTCCGGCGATCTTCTCGACGACGCCGTCGGCGATGGAGGTGCGGCCGCGGCCCGCGGGGTCGCCGCCGCCCTTCTTGGTCACGTTGGCCCGGCTCGTGGGCGCGGAGGCGGGCGTCTCGCCCGGCTTCTGTGAGGTGTCGCTCATCGGGGGTGTCCCCTCTTGTGAGATGCGGTCTCCCTGCGGGATCCTGTCTTCTTTTGCCCACACTAAGTGCGGTTACCCGAGCCCGCGCCCGGGATGAGGCAGCCTGGGTGGATGATGGCAGACCGATGGGCACAGGCAGTGCGGCAACAGCTCGGATTCGGCAGGCTGCTGCCACTGGGCGGACCGGGTGACGGCGCGTGGATCACGGAGGTCGCGGCGGCGGGGGCCCTGCGCCGGTCCGCGGCCGCGGTGAGCGGGGTGCGGCTGGGGTCGCTGCGACTCGCTCCGGCCGATCCGGACGGCTCGTACACGTCCGTGGTGCCGGCCCCGCCGAGCGCGCTGCCGCCGGGGCCGCTGCGGATCGGGGCGGAGTGCGCGGCGACGGCCGACGAGCCGTTGCCGCGAGCGGCGGCGCGGTTGCGGGAGGCGCTCGAACAGGCGGCGCGGGACGGGCTCGGCCTGGTGGTGGCCGAGGTGGATCTCCAGGTGACGGCGCTGCTCGACGCCGAACCGGAGCGGGAGGAAAAGCCGGAGTCCGCTCCCGCCCCGGCCGAGGAGTCCGCCGCGGACGGTGACGAGGGCCGCGTGGCGCGGGCGGCGCAAGGGGTCGCCGGGGTGGTGCGGCTGACGGGCGCGCTGGGCGGTCTGGGCCGGGCGGTGCACATCGAGGAGACCTCCGCCCCGGCCGCGCTGGCGCACCGGCACGTCCGGGTGGAGCTGGCGGTGTCCTCGTCGCACCGGGCCCTGGACGTGGCGCGGGCCGTCCGCGAGGCCGTGTCCACGGCGCTCACCGACGGCCCGAGCGTCGCGGTGCTGGTCACCGAAGTGACCCCCTGAGAACGGGTCAGTCGCCGAGGCCGGCCAGGTCCCGCAGCCGGCGTCCCTGCGCGGCCCGCTCGGCGACGCGCTGCTCGTCGAGGGTCCGGCGGGAGGCGCCCTGAAGCAGCGCCTTGGTCTCGATCACGGCGTCGCGCGGCGCGGCGAGGAGCGCGCCGGTCAGGTCGGACGTGGCCGCGTCCAGGGCGTCCGCGGGCACGGCGACATTGGCCAGGCCACTGGCCACGGCCTCGTCGGCGTGCACGTAGCGCCCGGTCACGCAGATCTCCAGGGCGCGCGCGTATCCGACGAGCGAGACGAGGGGGTGCGTGCCGGTCAGGTCCGGTACGAGCCCGAGGCTGGTCTCGCGCATGGAGAACTGCACGTCGTCGGCGACGACGCGCAGGTCACAGGAGAGGGCGAGCTGGAAGCCCGCGCCGATCGCATGGCCCTGGACCGCGGCGACGGACAGGATGTCGCTGCGCCGCAGCCAGGTGAAAGCGTCCTGGTACTCGGCGATCGTCGTGTCCAGAAGATCGTCGCCGCCGCGTGCCAGGTCGATGAAGGACGGCTCGCCGTCGAAACCCTCGGGCGTGAACGCCTGACGGTCGAGACCCGCGGAGAAGGACTTGCCCTCACCGCGCACCACGACGACCCGCACGGAGCCCGGCAGTGACCGCCCGGCTTCCGTCAACGCCCGCCACAGAGCGGGAGACTGAGCGTTGCGCTTGTCCGGGTTGGTCAGGGTCACCGTGGCGACGGCATCGTCGACGGTGAGCCGGACCCCGTCCTTGTCGAGCAGGGGTGCGAGCGTAGCCATCTGGGCCTCCGAGTCTGCGCAGTCGTGTCCACGGACGACGTGGACGACCTAAGTGACTGCACAGTAACCACCCGGCCGATCGGGGAACCGACCGGGTGGTACCGAGAGATCCTGTGCGGCCCGCACCGCCCGGGAGCGGACGGGCCGGCCGCGTCAGCTTGCCGCGGCCTTCTTGCCTCGCGTGGCCCCGCCGCGACCGCGCAGCGTGACCCCGGACTCGCTGAGCATCCGGTGGACGAAGCCATACGAGCGGCCGGTTTCCTCGGCCAGTGCCCGGATGCTCGCACCGGAGTCGTACTTCTTCTTCAGGTCTGCCGCGAGCTTGTCGCGCGCGGCGCCGGTCACCCGGCTGCCCTTCTTCAGAGTCTCGGCCACCCGTGCCTCCTCATGGGAAGTGCGCTCTGGATTTCCCATGATCACCCCTCATGGCCGTCCTGGCCACCCATTCGGCAAGGTCCGTGGACCGGGAATTCCCGTCCCGAAGGGGATCCACACGAGTGGAATTCGTGATTCCGGAGGCTTTTCGCACCCCCCGGAACCACCCCCTCGAAAAAACCGGCAGGTCAGCGACTGCCCAGGCGCCCCAAGGGCTTCAGCCCCGATGAGCGGGCGAAATCCGTGTAGGACACACCTCGGTACGAGGCGATCTCACCCATATGAAGGATCACGGCTCGGCCGAATGATCCATACCGAGTGGATCATCTCTTCGATCACGCTGTGCTGACGGCTCCCGGGCGGCCGGGCGCCGGTCAGGCGAGCGCGACGAGATCCGCGTAGGTCTGGCCCCACAGGTCCTCGACGCCGTCCGGGAGCAGGATGATCCGCTCCGGCTGCAGCGCCTCGACGGCTCCCTCGTCGTGCGTGACGAGGACGACGGCGCCCTTGTAGGTGCGCAGCGCGCCGAGGATCTCCTCGCGGCTGGCGGGGTCGAGGTTGTTCGTGGGCTCGTCGAGGAGCAGCACGTTGGCCGCCGAGACCACCAGGGTCGCGAGGGCGAGCCGGGTCTTCTCGCCGCCGGAGAGCACGCCCGCGGGCTTGTCGACGTCGTCGCCGGAGAACAGGAACGAGCCGAGCACCTTGCGGACCTCCACGAGGTCCAGGTCGGGCGCGGACGAGCGCATGTTCTCCAGGACGGAGCGCTCGGGGTCGAGGGTCTCGTGCTCCTGGGCGTAGTAGCCGAGCTTGAGGCCGTGGCCCTCGACGACCTCGCCGGTGTCGGGCTTCTCGGTGCCCGCGAGGAGGCGGAGCAGGGTGGTCTTGCCCGCACCGTTCAGCCCGAGGATGACGACGCGGGAGCCCTTGTCGATGGCCAGGTCGACGTCGGTGAAGATCTCGAGCGAGCCGTACGACTTCGACAGGCCCTCGGCCATCAGCGGCGTCTTGCCGCAGGGCGCGGGCTCGGGGAAGCGCAGCTTGGCGACCTTGTCGGACTGGCGGACCGCCTCGAGGCCGGCGAGGAGCTTGTCGGCGCGCTTGGCCATGTTCTGCGCGGCGACGGTCTTGGTGGCCTTGGCGCGCATCTTGTCCGCCTGCGCGTTCAGCGACGCGGCCTTCTTCTCGGCGTTCTGCCGCTCGCGCTTGCGGCGCTTCTCGTCGGCCTCGCGCTGCTGCTGGTAGAGCTTCCAGCCCATGTTGTAGACGTCGATCTGGGAGCGGTTCGCGTCCAGGTAGAAGACCTTGTTGACGACCGTCTCGACCAGGTCGACGTCGTGGGAGATCACGATGAAGCCGCCGCTGTAGCTCTTCAGGTAGTCGCGCAGCCAGACGATCGAGTCCGCGTCCAGGTGGTTCGTGGGCTCGTCGAGGAGGAGGGTGTCCGCGTCCGAGAAGAGGATGCGGGCCAGCTCGATACGGCGTCGCTGACCGCCGGAGAGGGTGTGCAGGGGCTGGCCGAGCACCCGGTCCGGGAGGTTGAGCGCGGCGGCGATGGTGGCGGCCTCGGCCTCGGCGGCGTACCCGCCCTTGGTGAGGAACTCCGTCTCCTGGCGCTCGTACTGCTTGAGGGCCTTGGCCTGGGTGGCGCCCGTGCCGTTGGCGATGCGCTGCTCGTTCTCGCGCATCTTGCGCATCAGGGTGTCGAGGCCGCGGGCCGACAGGATGCGGTCGCGGGCGAGCACGTCGAGGTCGCCGGTGCGCGGGTCCTGCGGCAGATAGCCGACCTCGCCGGAGCGGGAGATGGTGCCGCCGGCCGGGATGCCCTCACCGGCCAGGCACTTGGTGAGGGTGGTCTTGCCCGCGCCGTTGCGCCCGACGAGGCCGATGCGGTCGCCCTTGGCGACACGGAAGTTGGCGTTCTCGATGAGGATGCGGGCGCCTGCGCGCAGTTCGATACCGGATGCGGTGATCACGGGTGGGTCTCCAGGGCAGTGAACGGCTGATTGACGGGTCGGGGGCCGGTCTGCGCCGCTAATGCACCCAGAGAAGAAACGTCATACAGCCCAGCTTACCGGTGGGATGCAAGGGCTTTTCCCACGCGTCCCGGACCGGGCTCCGGCAGCTCGTTGCCCAGGGGCGTCCGGTCCGGGGCGATCCCGCCGAGGTCGTCGACGGCGACGATCTGCTCGGTCCAGGCGGTGTCGTCTCCCGCGCAGGGCTGTGCGATCAGCAGTGCGGCCCCCCGCCGCGCGGTGCTCGCCGGGGCGAACGCGCAGCCCGCGCGCGCGGGCAGCACCCAGCGCAGGTCGCCGTCGGCGGTGCGGTAGGCGGCGATGCGGTGCGGGGTGACGACGGCGAGCATCCGGGCCGCCGGGTCGAGCGGCTGGAGGACCCCGGCGCCGCCGTGCGCCCCCGGGGTGCGCAGCCAGGGTGCGGCGTCCGGGACCGCGCGGTGCCAGCGCACGGCGGCCGCGGTGCGGCGCTCGGTGTCGGTGACCAGGCCGTCGCTCCACAGCGCGAAGGCATGCCCGGCGGCGGGCAGCACGGCGAGCGCCCGCCGCCCCTCACGCGCGTGCCGCCAGCGGGTCCCCTCCGCGTCGTACGCCTCGACCGCGCCGCCGCTCATGCGCAGGGCGGGCGCGGACGCGCCGGAACCGCCCGCCACGCGCGCGAGGTGGTCGCCGAACGGGTGCGGGCGCGCGCCCTGGGCCGCGCCGATCAGCAGCAGCGCGAGCAGGACGGCGAGCGGCGGCAGGAGGGACGCGGCGCGCGGCCGGCGCCTCGGCGGACGTACGGGACGCGCCGCAGGCCGTGCGGGGCTCTGCCCTGCTGTCGCGTCGAGCGGCAGCACCGCCATCGCACGCCCCCTCATTCCTCACCACGAACCACGAACCACGAGATTTCTCACGAAAGGCCACGAATCAGGTGCGGAGCGTAGCCGTGGAGCCGGGTGAGCGGGTCGCCGGGCGACGGCGACACGGCGTGCGCGGGCGCGCGCGTCCCCCGTTCGGCCGCCGGATCAGGGCCGGGCCCCGCGGCACGTAACAGGATGATCAGGGTGGGTTCCGGCGAGAGGGCGGTACGAGCATGCAGTTCGACGACGACGCCAACCTGGACACGTCCGAGGTCCAGGACCAGCGGGGCAGCCGGGTGCCCGGCGGGCGGGCGACGATCGGCGGCGGTCTCGCCGGTCTGCTGGCGCTGGTGCTCGGCCTGTTCTTCGGCACCGACCAGTTCGGCCTCTCCTCGGACGGCTCCGGCACGCCCGCGACGTCCGTGTCGAGCGCGGCGCAGGTCCAGCAGCAGTGCCGTACGGGATCGGACGCCAACAGCAAGGACGACTGCCGGATCGTCGCGGTGGTCAACAGCGTGCAGGACTTCTGGCGGCAGGAGTTCGCGCGCCGCAACGCCCGTTACAGCGGCGCCTCCACGGTGTTCTTCACCAACCGGGTGAGCACCGCGTGCGGGGCGGCGACGTCGGCCGTGGGGCCCTTCTACTGCCCCGGCGACCGCAAGGTCTATCTCGACCTCGGCTTCTTCGACGAGCTGCGCACCAAGTTCGGCTCCAGCGGCGGACCGTTCGCGCAGGCGTACGTCGTGGCGCACGAGTACGGGCACCACGTGCAGAACCTGATGGGCACGCTGTCGCGCTCGCAGGACGGCCGCACGGGGCAGAACAGCAACGCCGTGAAGGTGGAGCTCCAGGCCGACTGCTACGCGGGCGTGTGGGCCCACGGCGCGACGCGGACGCCCGACGAGTCGACCGGGCGCCCGCTGATCACCAGCCTGACCGACGCCGACATCCAGGACGGTCTGGACGCGGCCGCCGCGGTGGGCGACGACCGGATCCAGGAGCGTTTCCAGGGCCGGGTGACGCCCGAGTCGTGGACGCACGGCTCGGCCCAGCAGCGCCAGCAGTGGTTCTACCAGGGCTACAGGACCGGCGACATGGGCCGCTGCAACACCTTCGGCTAGCCCAGCGGGCGTGAGCCGTCAGGCCCCGCCGGTGTGGACCTGGAAGGCCGCGCGGCGGACCGCCTTCGCGAGGGCCGGGTCGGGGTGGGCGGCGGCGAGGGCGACGAGCACCTGCACGGTGCGGGGGTGGCCGACGGCGCGGACCTCCGCGATCAGCGCGGGCACGGTCGGCTGCACGGCGGACTCCAGGTGACGCACGAGCAGCGGCGCCTCACCGTGGTCGGCGACGGCCGCCGCGGTGTCGACCCACAGCCAGGTGGCCTCCTCGCGGGTGAGGACCGTGTGCACGTCCTCGGGGTCGGCGCCCTCCGCCTCGGCGAGCCAGAGCAGCGCGTAGGGGCGCAGACCCGGCTCGTCCGCGGCGCGCCGCACCTCGGGCTCGGCGGGGCCGCCGACGACGCGCAGCGCCTCGAAGGCGAGGCCGCGCAGCAGGGCGTCCTCGCCGCGGGCGGCCTCGATCAGGTCGATGACGGCGGTGCCGACGTCGCGGGCGGCGAGCCAGGCCCGGTACTCGGCGCGGGCCGCGTTGGGCCGCAGGCGGGCGCAGCCGCGCAGCATGTCCTCGGCGCTGACCTCGATGTTCCCGGCCGGGGACTGGGCGGCGACGCAGATCTGCTCCAGCTTGACCCAGACCGCCCAGCTGCCGAGCGGGGTGAGGGTGGCCTGTCCGTCGGCGTAGGTGAGCGCGCCGACGGAGGCGAGGCCGTGCAGGGACCAGTCGAGCAGCGGGCGCAGCGGGGTGTCCTCGGGCGGGGTCGGCTCCGGCTGCGGCCCGAAGGGGATCTCGCAGCGCTCGGTGCGCAGTTCGACGACCCGCTGGTCGAGGAGGTCCAGGAGCTGGGCCGCCGCGACGGGGCCCGCCATGAGCTGGAGGAAGGACAGCAACTGCGGGACGGCCTCGACGACTTCGGCGACCGCGGCGGGCTCCAGGGCGTCCGGCGCCGGATGGACCAGCGACCAGGCGTCGAACAGGGCGACCCAGCCGCGCAGCACGGCGGTGTCGTCGCGGTCCCAGGCGCGCAGCCGCCAGCCGGGGCGGGCGCTGTCGCCGTGCACCTCGACGAGGCCGGCCAGGCGTGCGGTGTCCCAGTCGGCGCGGACCCGCTCGACGCTCAGGCCGAGGTCGTCGGCGGCGCGGCGCGCGGTGGCGTCGGAGAGGGTGCCCTTGCCGTCCCCGGCGGCGGTGTGGTTGCCGGGGCTGAGCGTGGCGTCCGCCCAGCGCGCCACGCGGACGGCGGCGGCCAGGCCCTCGCGCGCGGCGCGGGCGAGTTCGGCGGGGGGCGGGGTGCCCTCCGGGGGGCGCGGGGCGGGACGGGCCACTCGGCGCGGGGCAGCGGGGGCCAGCGGCTGGCGGCGGGGGCGGACTAGTCGGAGCCTGGAGTCGCGCGGGGTACGGGACGTCACTGGAGCAGTCTCCAGGGTGACCCCGCGAATTCCCAAACGCGGCCCTGTGTTCGGCGCCCGCCCCGGGGTGCGGGGCCCGCCGTCGGGGCCCCGCGCCGCATTCACATCAGCGGTGTCAGGAAGCGCCGCAGGGTCTCCTCGTACGTCGTCGGGTCCGCGTTCCACATGGCGTTGTGCGGGGCCTCGTCGACCGTGTGCAGGGAGATCAGGTCCGGGCGGCGGGCGGCCAGTTGGCGGGAGAGGCCCCAGGGGGCGACCTCGTCGTCGGGGCCGTGCAGTACGAGGGTGGGGACCTTGAGCAGGCGCGGGTCGGCGGCGTCCGCGAGCCGGTCGCCGGTCAGGCCGGTGCGTCCCTGGGCGGCGCGCACCGCGAGCGGCAGCAGCGCGCCGGGGATGCGGCGGGCGGCGGCGAGGGCGCGCAGGGTGGTCTCCCAGGACAGCACCGGGCTGTCCAGGACCAGTCCGGCGATCCGGTCGCGCAGCGCGGAGTGGGCGGCGGCGTGCAGGGCCATCGCGGCGCCGGTGGAGAAGCCGAGGACGACGACGCGGCGGGCGCCGTAGCGCACGGCGTAGCGCAGGGCCGCGTCGAGGTCGCGCCACTCGGACTCGCCGAGGTGGTTCAGGCCGTCCGGGGAGCGGGGCGCGCCGAGGTCGCCGCGGTAGGCGAGGTCCAGGACGGGGAACTGCTGCCGGTGCAGGAACGCCATGAGGTTCATGGGGTGCTCGCGGGTGGTGCCGAGGCCGTGCGCCGTGATGATCCAGGTGTCGCGGGCGCCGGGCACGAACCAGGCGGGCAGCGGGCCGAGTTCGCCCGGGATGTCGATGTCGGCGTGGTCGAGGCCGAGCGCGGACTTGGGGTCGCCGATGTGCACCTGGGGCGTGAGCCAGGCCCGCGCGCCGGGTTCGAGGGTGCCGTGGGTGACCCGCTCCAGGCGGCGTACGACGGTGTCCGCGGGGTGCGGGGCCGAGGCGACGACGGGCCCGACGACGGCGTGGAAGCCGTCGCCCGCGAGTCCGTAGGTGCCGGGGTACTGGGAGGCGAGGTCCCGGCTGAGGGTGATGTGTCCCGCGGCGAGGGCGTGGACGGTGAGCCGGGGCTCGGTGGGCAGGGGGCGTCCTGCGGGCGCCTTGAGCGCGGCGTCGCTGGCCAGGCGGCCGGCGGCGATGGCGGCGGCCGAGGCCCCGATGACGGCGGTGACGGCAGCGGCCGTCGCTTTGGCGGTGCGCACTCGTCCAGTGTCGGGGCCCTGGCGCGCCCGGGCCAGCGGGACGGAGGATGCGAGTGACGCGTGTGCCGGGCGGGACGGAATGAGCGTACGGATTCCTCGCACCGGGGCTCCCGGGCTGGGCTAGGGCTGCTGCCCGTACCCGTCGAGCTTCCTGGCCGCCTCCGCCATCTGTTCCTCGCTCAGCAGGGAGGGACGCAGTCCGGGGACGGAGTGGGCCGTGAGCCAGAGGCGGCACATCCATTCCAGCTGGGCGGTGCGGTCGTAGGCCTGGGCGAGGGAGTCCCCGTAGGTGACGGTGCCGTGGTTCTGCAGGAGACACGCGGTGCGCCCGGTCAGAGCGGCGAGCATGTTCTCGGCCAACTCCTCGGTGCCGTACGTCGCGTAGGGGGCGACCCGGACGGTGCCGCCGAGGGCTGCGGCCATGTAGTGGACGGGCGGGAGTTCCGGGACGAGCGTGGAGACGGCGGTGGCGTGCACCGCGTGGGTGTGCACGACGGCCCGCGCGCGGGTGTTCCGGTGGAGCGCGAGGTGCAGGGGCAGTTCGCTGGTCGGGGTGAGGGTTCCGGCGCGGCGGGTGCCGTCGAGGCCGACGGCGACGAGGTCGTCCGGGCCCAGCCGGTCGTACGGGACCCCGCTCGGGGTGACGAGGATCAGGTCCTCGCCGCTGCCGCCGTCGCGGACGCGTACGGAGACATTGCCGGAGGTGCCGACGACGAGTCCGTCGGCGACCGTTCTGCGGGCCGTCGCCACCAGTTCCGCCCAGGCCCGGCCGTGATCCGTCGCGTTCCTCGTGTCCCCGGTGTCCGTCATGGCGGGCATCCTGCCAGCCGCGGAGGGCGAGCGGGACGGGTGCGGAGGAGAGGAGTCCGGTAGCTCCGTTATGGGCACGTATCTGCCCACTGAGGGCTTTTGGCTGGGGTTCGACGGGCAGGTCCGGATCTTCCGATAATCTCTGGGGGATTTGCACGTCGCCATTCGGGGGGAATTATGGCTCGTGACAGCAAACCGTCCCGTCGTCGTGCGTGCCTGCTCGCGACGGTGACCGTCACCGCACTGACCATGGGAGCGACGGTCCTGACGGAGCTGCCCGTCCAGGCAGCGGCGAGGCCGAAGGGGCACGACGTCTCGTCGCACCAGAAGAACGTCGACTGGTCGAAGGCGAAGAGGAAGGGGGCCACGTTCACCTATGTGAAGGCGACCGAGTCCACGACCTACAAGAACCCGTACTTCTGGAAGCAGTACGACGGCGCCCGCAACGTCGGCATCATCCGGGGCGCCTATCACTTCGCGGTGCCCGACGAGTCCTCGGGCCGGGCCCAGGCCGCGTACTTCGTACGCAACGGCGGGGACTGGCTGGGGGACGGCTGGACGCTGCCGCCCGCGCTCGACATCGAGTACAACCCGTACAGCAAGCACAAGTGCTACGGCATGAGCAAGCGCAAACTGGTCTCGTGGATCACGTCGTTCAGCGTCGAGGTCGTGCGGCTCACCGGCCGGCGGCCGGTGATCTACACGAACTTCCACTGGTGGAAGACCTGCACCGGCAACAGCGGTGCCTTCGCCGCCAACCACGCCCTGTGGCTCGCGCGCTACGACGAGAGCTCGGGGTCGCTGCCCAGGGGGTGGTCGTTCTGGACGTTCTGGCAGTACGACAACAGCGGCGGGCTGCCGGGTGACCAGAATCTCTTCAACGGGTCGATGGCTCAGCTGAGGAGGTTCGCCCGGGGCTAGCCGGACCAGGGACCAAGGTCCCTCGGAACCCGGTATTCCGGGGCTCCGAGGGGTCTCCTCCCGGGCCGATCCGGAGTCGGTGCCACCTCCACGGGCCAAGCGGATCGCCCCCGCTCCGGATCGGGTCACCGCGATGCCCCGCCCAGTTCATCTTCCGTTCACCCGACGTGCTTACGTTCGATCCGCCACTGACGTCCAACCGAAGCCTGGGTAAATGGAACACATCACGCTGCTCCTTGCGATCGTGATCGTTACCGCACTGGTTTTTGATTTCACCAACGGTTTCCACGACACCGCCAACGCGATGGCGACGACCATCTCGACCGGCGCCCTGAAGCCCAAGACGGCGGTGGCCATGTCCGCCGTGCTGAACCTCGTCGGAGCGTTCCTCTCGGTCGAGGTCGCCAAGACCATCTCCGGCGGCATCATCAATGAGGACGGCCTCAGAACAGAGGTCATCTTCGCGGCGCTCGTCGGCGCCATCCTCTGGAATCTGCTGACCTGGCTGCTCGGTCTGCCGTCCAGCTCCTCGCACGCCCTGTTCGGCGGCCTCATCGGCGCCGCGGTCATGTCGATGGGCTGGTCCTCGGTCAACGGCGGCACCGTCGTCACCAAGATCCTCATCCCCGCGGTCGCCGCGCCGATCGTCGCCGGCCTCGCCGCGATGCTCGCCACGCGCCTGACCTACCGGATCAGCGCCAAGACCGACGCGCGGGCCACCTCGAAGGGCTACCGCGCCGGCCAGATCGCCTCGGCCGGGCTCGTCTCCCTCGCGCACGGCACGAACGACGCGCAGAAGACGATGGGCATCATCACCCTCGCCCTGATCACCGGCGGGGTCATCGCGCCCGACGCCGACCCGCCGCTGTGGGTCATCATCTCGGCCGGTACGGCCATCGCGCTCGGCACGTACCTGGGCGGCTGGCGGATCATCCGCACCATGGGCAAGGGCCTCACCGACCTCGCCCCGCAGCAGGGTTTCGCCGCGCAGACGTCCGCCGCGACGGCGATCCTCGCCTCCTCGCACATCGGCTTCTCGCTCTCCACCACCCAGGTCTGCTCCGGCGCCGTCATGGGCTCCGGCCTCGGCCGCAAGGGCGGTGTCGTCCGCTGGTCGACCGCGACCCGGATGTTCGTCGCGTGGGGCCTGACCCTGCCGGCCGCCGGTCTGGTCGGCGCGGGTGCCGAGTTCCTCACCAAGCAGGGCGCCTGGGGCATCGGCCTCACCGCCGCGCTGCTCGTGATCGGCTCGGGCATCATCTGGAAGCTCTCGCGCCGCGACTCCATCGACCACACGAACGTCACCGACGACGAGATCGGCACCGGCGCCGAGCCGGCCGCCGAGCCCGCCGGTGTCGTGACCACGGCCATCGCCGCCGTCACCCCGCCGCCCGTCGGCACCCTGGTCACCGGGGAGTCGGAAGACATGAAGGCGACCATCCCGGCCCCCGCGCCGGCCGACCCCGCGCGCCCCGCCGGCGCCACGCTGTAAGGAAGCAGGACCAGCTATGAAGATCGACTGGGCGGCCCTCGGTTCCGTGTTCGGAGTCAGCCTCGTGGTCACCGTGGCCCTGGTGGGCCTGTTCACCCTCGGCATCGTCGGGCTCTCCAAGAAGGAGTCGGCGGCGGAGCGGGGCGACTCGGCGACGCTCGCCGTCTCGGGCGCGTACGCGTGCTTCGCGGCGTGTGCGGCGGCCGTGGCGTACGGGATCTTTCTGATCGTGGCGTGATCCGCGACAGCCCTTTCGGCGGGCCCGGACCTCATCGGTCCGGGCCCGCCGCATGTCCGTGGCCGTACGGGGATGTGGACCTGCCCACACTCTCCCGCCCCAGGTCAACAGCAAGTTGACGCACCTTCGCGGAGCGTGGTGCACTTCCAACGCCATATACGGCAGCAGGTGAGGAAGCCGGTGCGAATCCGGCGCGGTCCCGCCACTGTGAGTCCCCGGTCGTCCGGGGGCGAGCCAGGAACTCCCGCTGCCGGTCTCGTCGAACCAGGGCGTGGACACCCTGAGTGAGGACAACTACCGCCATGTTCGCCCCGCGCGGCGTCATGCGGCCCGGGCGCGTGTTCGCGTACGGGGCCGCCGCAGGACTGTTGAGCGATCTGCTCGTCGGTGACCCGCGCCGTGGGCACCCCGTCGCCGGGTTCGGGCGGGCCGCGAGCACTGTCGAGCGGGTGCTGTGGCGGGACCACCGCGGCTGGGGCGCGCTGCACACGCTGGTGTGCGCCGGTGGCGCCGCCGCCCTGGGCGCCGCCGCCTCCCGTGCCGTACGCCGCTCCCCCGCCGCCGCCGCCGCGCTGACCGCCGCCGCGACCTGGGCCGTGGTCGGCGGGACCTCGCTGGGCCGGGAGGCGCGGGCGGTCGGCTCCGCGCTGGAGGCCGGGGACGTGGAGCTGGCGCGGGAACTGCTGCCGCGATTGTGCGGGCGCGACCCGCAGAGCCTGGACGCGGACGGGATCGCCCGGGGCGTCGTCGAGTCGGTCGCCGAGAACACCTCCGACGCCGTGGTGGGCGCGCTGGTGTGGGGCGCCGTCGGCGGGGTGCCGGGGCTGCTCGCCTTCCGCGCCGTGAACACGCTCGACGCGATGGTCGGGCACAAGTCCGTGAAGTACCGCCGGTTCGGCTGGGCGTCCGCGCGCCTCGACGATGTCGCGGGCTGGCCGGGGGCCCGGCTCACCGGCGCCCTCGCCGTCCTCGCCGGCGGCCGGCCCCGCGCCGCGCTGGCCGCGTGGCGGACGGACGCCGGACAGCACCCGAGTCCCAACGCCGGGGTCGTCGAGGCCTCCTTCGCGGGGGCGCTCGGGGTGCGGCTCGGCGGCACCCTGTCGTACGCGGGCCGGGTCGAGCACCGGCCGGTGCTGAACGGGGCGGGGCGTGCGGTCCGGGTGGCCGATGTGGAACGGGCCGCGCGGTTGTCGCGGCGGGTGAGTGTGCTGGCGCTGGGAGTCTGTGTGGGCGGGCGGTTGCTGTGGGGTCGTCGATGAACCGGGGCGGGCTGCTGGTGGCGGGGACCACCTCGGACGCGGGCAAGAGTGTCGTCACCGCCGGGATCTGCAGGTGGCTGGTGCGGCAGGGCGTGAAGGTCGCGCCGTTCAAGGGGCAGAACATGTCCCTCAATTCGTTCGTCACGCGCGAGGGCGCCGAGATCGGGCGTGCGCAGGCGATGCAGGCGCAGGCCGCCCGGGTCGAGCCGACCGCGCTGATGAATCCGGTGCTGCTCAAGCCCGGCAGCGACCGCAGCAGCCAGGTCGTGCTGATGGGCAGGCCGGTTGGCGAGATGAGCGCGCGGGGCTATCACGGGTCGCGGCAGGAGGCGCTGCTGGACACCGTGGTGGGGTGCCTGGAGGAACTGCGGGGCAGTCATGACGCTGTGATCTGTGAAGGCGCGGGCTCGCCCGCCGAGATCAATCTGCGGCGCACCGACATCGTGAACATGGGCGTCGCGCGGGCCGCGCGGCTGCCGGTGCTCGTGGTCGGGGACATCGACCGGGGCGGGGTCTTCGCCTCGTTCTTCGGGACGACGGCGCTGCTCGCGCCGGAGGACCAGGAACTGCTCGCCGGGTATCTGGTCAACAAGTTCCGCGGTGACGTGAGCCTGCTCCAGCCGGGCCTCGACATGCTCAAGTCCCTGACCGGGCGCGACACTTACGGCGTTCTGCCGTATCAGCACGGCCTCGGTATCGACGAGGAGGACGGGCTGCGGGTCTCCCTGCGGGGCACCGTGCGGGAGTCCGTGGTCGCGCCGCCGGTGGGCGAGGACGTGCTGCGGGTCGCCGTGTGCGCGGTGCCGCTGATGTCGAACTTCACCGACGTGGACGCGCTGGCCGCCGAGCCGGGTGTCGTCGTGCGGTTCGTGGACCGGGCCGAGGAGCTCGTCGACGCCGATCTGGTGGTGGTGCCGGGCACGCGCGGGACCGTGAAGGCGCTGGAGTGGCTGCGCGAGCGCGGGCTCGCGGACGCGCTGGCCCGGCGGGCCGCGGAAGGGCGGCCGGTGCTGGGCATCTGCGGCGGCTTCCAGGTGCTCGGCGAACGCATCGAGGACGAGGTCGAGTCGCGGGCCGGGGTCGTCGACGGGCTCGGGCTGCTGCCCGTACGGGTGCGGTTCGCCGCCGAGAAGACCCTCGCCCGGCCGGTGGGCGAGGCCCTCGGCTCGTCCGTCGAGGGGTACGAGATCCATCACGGGGTCGCCGAAGTCCTGGGCGGGGACGCCTTCCTGGACGGGTGCCGGGTGGGGGCCGTGTGGGGGACGCACTGGCACGGGTCGCTGGAGTCGGACGATTTCCGGCGGGCGTTCTTGCGGGAGGTCGCGGCGGCGAGCGGGCGGCGGTTCGTTCCGGCGCCGGACACGTCGTTCGCGGCGCTGCGGGAGGAACAGCTCGATCGGCTCGGGGATCTGATCGAGCGGGCTGCCGATACGGATGCGTTGTGGCGGCTGATCGAGGGGGGCGCGCCGATCGGGCTGCCGTTCGTGCCCCCTGGAGCGCCGTCGTGAGAGCCGGGTGGGGCTCACGGGGGCTTCTCGCGCCCCGCGGCGAAGCCGCACATCGACACTGTCCCGCGCCCCTGACGGGGCGCCTCAAGTCAACGGAGGATCAACGCTGATGGCCACCCCTTATCCGTTCACCGCCGTCGTCGGGCAGGATGACCTGCGGCTTGCTCTTCTGCTCAACGCCGTGTCGCCCGCCGTCGGGGGTGTGCTCGTGCGGGGAGAGAAGGGGACCGCCAAGTCCACTGCCGTGCGGGCCCTTTCCGCCCTGATGCCGGGGGTCGAGGTCGTCACCGGGTGCCGGTTCTCCTGTGATCCCGCGCGTCCCGACCCGGAGTGCCCGGACGGGCCGCACGAGGACGGTGGCGGGGGCGAACGGGCCGCCAGGATGGTCGAGTTGCCGGTCGGCGCCTCCGAGGACCGGCTCGTCGGCGCGCTCGACATCGAGCGGGCGCTCGCCGAGGGCGTGAAGGCCTTCGAGCCGGGGCTGCTCGCCGACGCGCACCGCGGGATCCTGTACGTCGACGAGGTAAATCTGCTGCACGACCACCTCGTGGACCTGCTGCTCGACGCCGCCGCCATGGGCGCCTCGTACGTGGAGCGCGAGGGCGTCTCCGTACGGCACGCGGCGCGCTTCCTCCTCGTGGGGACCATGAACCCCGAAGAGGGCGAACTGCGGCCGCAGTTGCTCGACCGGTTCGGGCTGACCGTGGAGGTCGCCGCGTCCCGGGAGCCGGCGCAGCGCGTCGAGGTCGTGAAGCGGCGGCTCGCCTACGACGACGCCCCCGACGCCTTCGCCGCGCAGTGGGCCGGCGAGGAGGCCGAGGTGCGGGCGCGGATCGTCGCGGCCCGCGCCCTGCTGCCCGAAGTGCGGCTCGGGGACGACGCGTTGACGCAGATCGCGGCGACCTGTGCCGCGTTCGAGGTGGACGGCATGCGCGCGGACATCGTGATGGCGCGGACCGCAACCGCGCTCGCCGCGTGGGCCGGGCGCACCGAGGTGCTGTCCGAGGACGTGCGGCAGGCCGCGCTGCTCGCGCTGCCGCACCGCAGGCGGCGCAACCCGTTCGACGCGCCGGGGCTCGACGAGGACAAGCTCGACGAGACGCTGGACGAGTTCGGCCCGGACCGGCCGGACGACGAGCCGGACCCGGACCCGGAGCCGAACGGGCCCGACAACGACGGTGGCGGCGGTGGCGGTGGCGGGGTTCCGCCGCAGGGCGATCCGGCGGACGACGGCGGCGCGGCCGAGGAGGCCCCCGCCGAGGCGCCGCCCGCGCCGGGCGCCGGGGCGCCCCGGGAGCAGCGGGCCGTGTCGGCCGGTGAGCCGTTCCGTACGAAGATGCTGAGCGTGCCGGGGCTGGGCGAGGGCGCGGCCGGGCGGCGATCCCGGGCGCGCACCGAGCACGGCCGCACCACGGGCTCCGTACGCCCCCGGGGGAATCTGACCAAGCTGCATCTGGCGGCCACCGTGCAGGCGGCCGCACCGCATCAGCGGGCGCGGGGCCGCAGCGGTCCGGGGCTCGTCGTGCGCCGGGACGATCTGCGGCAGGCGACCCGGGAGGGCCGCGAGGGCAACCTCGTGCTGTTCGTGGTCGACGCCTCCGGTTCGATGGCGGCCCGCAAGCGGATGGGCGCCGTGAAGGGCGCGGTGCTCTCGCTGCTCCTCGACGCCTATCAGCGGCGGGACAAGGTGGGGCTCGTGACCTTCCGCGGGACGGGCGCCGAAGTGGCGCTGCCGCCGACGTCCAGCGTGGACGCCGCCGCGGCCCGCCTCGAATCGCTGCCGACGGGCGGGCGCACACCGCTGGCCGCCGGGCTGCTCAAGGCGCACGAGGTGCTGCGCGTGGAGCGACTGCGGGACCCGGCGCGGCGGCCGCTGCTCGTCGTCGTGACCGACGGGCGGGCCACCGGCGGGCCCGAGCCGGTCCAACTGGCCGGACGGGCGGCCGGGCTGCACGCCGCCGAGGGCACCGCCGCCGTGGTCGTGGACTGCGAGAGCGGCATGGTGCGGCTCGGGCTCGCCGGGGAGCTGGCCGCCCGGCTCGGCGGACAGGCCGTGACGCTGGACGAGCTGCGCGCGGACTCGATCGCCGGGCTCGTCAAGGACGTACAGGGAAACCACACCACCAGCAGGAGGGCCGCCTGATGCCGCAGGGACAGCCGAGTGTCGTACCGGACGACGGGCTGACGACCCGTCAGCGTCGCAACCGTCCGCTGGTGTTCGTGCACACGGGCATCGGCAAGGGCAAGTCGACGGCCGCCTTCGGGCTCGCGCTGCGCGCCTGGAACCAGGGCTGGCCGATCGGGGTGTTCCAGTTCGTCAAGTCGGCGAAGTGGAAGGTCGGCGAGGAGAACGCGCTGAAGGTGCTCGGCGCCTCCGGCGAGGGCGGCACCGTCGACTGGCACAAGATGGGCGAGGGCTGGTCCTGGGTCCAGCGGGACCTTCACGGCGACAACTCCGACAACGAGGAGAAGGCCCGCGAGGGCTGGGAGCAGGTCAAGCGGGACCTGGCCGCCGAGACGTACAAGCTGTACGTGCTCGACGAGTTCGCCTACCCGCTGCACTGGGGCTGGATCGACGTGGACGAGGTCGTGCGGGTGCTGCGCGACCGGCCCGGCACCCAACACGTGGTGATCACGGGCCGCAACGCCCCGGAGAAGCTGGTCGAGTTCGCGGATCTCGTGACCGACATGTCGAAGGTGAAGCACCCGATGGACGCGGGTCAGAAGGGCCAGCGAGGCATCGAGTGGTGAGAAACGTCCCCCGGCTCGTCGTCGCCGCGCCGGCCTCCGGGTCCGGCAAGACGACGGTGGCGACGGGCCTGATGGCCGCGTTCGCCGAGCGCGGCCTCGCGGTGTCCCCGCACAAGGTGGGCCCCGACTACATCGACCCGGGCTACCACGCCCTCGCGACGGGCCGTCCGGGCCGCAACCTGGACGCGTACATGTGCGGCCCCGAACTGGTCGCGCCGCTGTTCGCGCACGGCGCCGCGGGCTGTGAACTCGCCGTCGTCGAAGGCGTGATGGGACTGTTCGACGGTGTCTCGGGCGCGGGTGAGCTGGCGTCGACGGCGCATGTCGCGAAGCTGCTCAAGGCGCCGGTCGTGCTCGTGGTGGACGCGTCGTCGCAGTCGCGGTCGGTGGCGGCGCTGGTGCACGGCTTCGCGTCGTTCGACCCGGAGGTGCGCCTCGCGGGCGTCATCCTCAACAAGGTCGGCTCCGAGCGCCACGAGCAGTTGCTGCGCGAGGCGCTGGACGAGGTGGGCGTCCCGGTCTACGGCGCCCTCCACCGCACCCCGCAGGTCGCCACCCCGTCCCGCCACCTGGGCCTGGTCCCGGTGGCGGAGCGCAGCACGGAGGCCCTCGACTCGGTACGGGCGTCGGCGGCGATGGTCAGGGAGGGCTGCGACCTGGAGGGCTTGCTGGCCCTGGCCCGCACCGCCCCGCCACTGTTCGAGGAGGCCTGGCAGGCAGCTGACCCAGGGGCGCGGGGAACTGCGCGACCAGCCACGACGCACCCGCACACGCCCACGAAACCGGTCGTGGCTGTGGCAGGAGGCGCAGCCTTCACCTTCTCCTACGCGGAACACACGGAACTCCTGGAGGCGGCCGGCGCGGAGGTCGCCACCTTCGACCCCCTGAACGACGAACGCCTCCCGGAGGGCACCGCGGCGCTGGTCATCGGCGGCGGCTTCCCCGAGGTGTACGCCCCGGACCTGTCGGCCAACGAACAGCTCCGCAAGGAGGTGGCCGCGCTGGCCGGCACCGGCGCCCCGGTTGTCGCGGAGTGCGCGGGCCTGCTGTACCTGGCCCGCTCCCTCGACGGCAGGGCGATGTGCGGGGTCCTGGAGGCCGACGCCCGGATGTCCGGCAGGCTCACGCTCGGCTACCGGGACGCGGTCGCGATCGGCGACAGCGTGCTGGCCCCGGCGGGGACCCGGATGCGCGGCCACGAGTTCCACCGCACCGTCCTCGAACCGGGCGCGGGCCCGGCGCCCGCGTGGGGCATGCGGCTGCCCGCTCCGCGCGTCGAGGGGTTCGTGCAGCAGGGCGTGCACGCCAGCTATCTGCACACGCACTGGGCGGCGCTGCCGGACATCGCCCACCGGCTGGTGGAGCGGTGTCTGCGGTGAGCGGCGGCTCAGCCCGCGATGCCCACCACGAGCCAGATGAAGGCCGCGCCCGCCACGGTGGCGGCCAGGGTCGAGCGGGCCGGGTGGTCGTGGTGGGCCTCGGGCAGGATCTCGGCGGCGGCCAGGTACAGCAGGACACCGCCGAAGAAGCCCAGATAGCCGCCGAGCAATTGCTCCGGAATGGTGAACAGGAGCGTGGACGCGGCGCCCACCACGGGGGCCGCCGCGTCGGCGAACAGCATCATCAGCGCCTTGCGGCGGGCGTTCCCGTACAGCCGGGTGAGCGTGTACGTGTTGAAGCCGTCGGCGAAGTCGTGGGCGATGACCGCGAGCGCCACAGCGAGGCCCATCCCGCCGCCCACCTGGATCGCGGCGCCGATCGCCATGCCGTCCATCAGGCTGTGCCCGACCATCGCGGACGCGGCCGTCAGGCCCACCTCGGGCACCCGGCCGTTCTCGCTCTCGGCGGCGCCGTGGGCGGCCTTCCGCTGGGCGAGGAGGTGTTCCAGGACGTGTGCGCCGAGGAACCCCGCGACGAACAGCAGCAGCGCCGCGGGCACGCCGAAGACCGGCCCGCCCGCCGCTTCCAGGGCCTCCGGCAGCAGGTCGAGACCGACCACGCCGAGCATGAGACCGCCCGCGAGCCCCAGCACCAGATGGCGCCGGTCGGTGACCCTCTGCGCGGTCCAGCCGCCGATGAGGGTCATCAGAAAGGCGCCGAGCGCCACGAACACCGCCATAAGCCCTTGCTAACTCATCCGACCCCCGAGACGCACATCATGACCTGTGGCCCGGACCGGCTCGTCGGCGGGGTCGGGGCCCGGGCCGGAGTCACCGCCGACGAGGTGCTGGCCCTGGTCGGGGAGGTGCTGGCCGAGGCCGGGGCCGCCCCCGGCGCGCTGATCGCACTCGCCACGGTCGAGGCGAAGGGGCGGGAGCCGGGGATCGTGCGGGCCGCCGCGCTGCTCGGGGTGGAGCTCGTGACGTATCCGGCGGCGCGTTTGGCCGCCGTACCGGTCCCGCACCCCTCGGAAGGGGCACGGAGCGCCGTGGGAACACCGTCCGTCGCGGAGGCGGCCGCGCTCGCCGCCGGGGGTGAGCTGCTGGTTCCCAAGAGGACGGCGCGCGGCACCGGCGGGGGGCGCGGGAGGGTGACGTTCGCGCTGGCACGCGCCGGGTAGGGTCCGGATCTCCCCCGCCTTCCCCCTTCGCACGCCCGTCCTGTCCGTACCCGCTAGGAGTCCGTCCCGTGCTCACCCCTCCCCCGGCCCTGCTCGCCGCGCTGATGCGGCGGCTCGACGAATCCGCCGGCCCCGGCACCGGCGTCCGCACCCCGCACGACCGGGCCGACGTGACCGTGCTGCTCGTCGGGCACGGTTCGCCCGATCCGGCCGTGAACGCCGAACTCGCCGCCACCGCGCGGCTGTTGTGGGAGGGAAGCGGTTACGCGGGCGTGGAGACGGCGTTCGTGTCGGGCGCCGCACCCGATGTGCCCGCGGGGCTCGACCGGTGTACGGCGCTCGGGGCGCGGCGCGTCGTCCTGCTGCCCTACGAGGCGTCGGTGGCGGGGCGCTGCCGGGCGCAGGCCGACGGGTGGAGCGCCGCGCATCCGGAGGTGACGGTGGTGCGGTGCGAGGCGCCGGAGGTGCCGGGCGCGGACGGCGAGGGCGACGGGCCCGATCTGCGCCATCACGGGGACGCCGAAGTCCGCGACGAGGGCGAGAAGTTGACGGATCTCGCGGTGAACGTCCGTACGGGCACGCCACCGTTGTGGCTGCGGGAGCACATCGGCGGCGCGCTGGAGGGGCTCGCGGCCTATCCGGACGGCCGGGCGGCACGGGCGGCGGTGGCGGCGCGGCACGGGGTCCCGGCGGAGCGGGTGCTGCTGACGTCGGGCGCGGCGGAGGCGTTCGTGCTGCTCGCGCGGGCGCTCGGGGTGCGGCGGCCGGTGGTGGTCCATCCGCAGTTCACGGAGCCGGAGGCGGCGCTGCGGGACGCCGGGCACGCGGTGCGCCGGGTGCTGCTGCCGGAGGAGGACGGGTTCCGGCTCGATCCCGCCCGGGTGCCGGGCGACGCGGATCTCGTCGTGCTCGGCAATCCGACCAATCCGACCTCGGTGCTGCATCCCGCCGACACGGTGGCGCGGCTCGCGCGGCCCGGCCGGGTGCTCGTCGTGGACGAGGCGTTCATGGACGCGGTGCCGGGCGAGCGGGAGTCCCTTGCCGGGCGGACGGACGTGCCGGGTCTCGTGGTGCTGCGGAGCCTGACGAAGACATGGGGGCTCGCGGGGCTGCGCATCGGGTATGTGCTGGCCGCGCCGGACGTCGTGGCGGCGCTGGAGCGGGCGCAGCCGCTGTGGCCGGTGTCGTCGCCCGCGCTGGTCGCGGCCGAGGCGTGCGTGTCGGCGCGCGGGGTCGCCGAGGCGGAGGCCGCGGCGCGGGACATCGCGGACGACCGGGCCCATCTGATCGACCTGCTCGGGGAGTTGGCGGCCTTCGGGGTGCGCGTGGCCGGTCCCGCGCAGGCGCCCTTCCTGCTCGTGCGGGTACCGGACGCGGCCGGGGTGCGGGAGCGGCTGCGGGCGGCCGGCTTCGCGGTGCGGCGCGGCGACACGTTCCCGGGGCTCGGGCGGGACTGGCTGCGGGTGGCCGTGCGGGACCGGCGGACCAGCGCGGCGTTCGTCGCGGCACTGCGCGAGGTACTGGCGTAAGGACCGGCGGCGCGCTACTCGTCCTGCACGATCTGCTGCTTGAGCGGGGTCAGGCGGGCCGCGATCTCGGCGATGAGCGGCTGTTCCACGCCCGCCTCCGTCAGGGAGCCGGCGAGGTGGGTGACCACGCGGTCGAAGTCCGCCCCGGTCAGGCCGAGCCGGGCGTGCGCCTCGTCGAGCGGGCGGCCCCGGTACGTCTCGGGGCCGCCCAGCGCCGTGGCGATGAAGGCCCGCTGATGGGCCTTCAGTGTCGGGAGGTCGGTGGTGCGGAAGTGCGGCGACAGGTCGTCGTCCGCCAGGACCTTGGCATAGAAGAGGTCGACCACGGCCGCCACCGCGGGGGCGCCGCCCACCGCCTCGTAGACACTCGAGTCACTCATGGCAATCGAACGTATCTGCGGAACCGGACATTCGGTACCGCTGTGACAGGTGCTACGCGCGCGAACGGCGTCCCTTGCGGGCCATCGCGACCGCGCCGCCGCCCGCGACGAGCAGCACGATCGCGCCGCCCGCGATGTACGGCGTGTTCGAGTTGCCGCCGGTCTCCGCCAGGTCGGCCTTGGTCTCCGTCTTGGGCTCCGCCTTGTTCTCGACCGGTGCCGCCTCGACCGGCTTCTCCGGCGTGCCGCCCTGGGGCTTCGGGTCCTCCGCCGGGGCCGCCTTGGGCGCGGTGCAGGTGGCGCCGGCGAGGGTGACCTCGCCGTTGACCTCGGCCACGTTCAGCTTCAGGGGGTTCACCGAGACCTTGAGGTGCAGGGCCGACGCGGCCGCCGTGGTCGACGTGGTGGAGGTCTCGGACAGGGCGAGGGAGACCTCGCCGACCTGCGGGACATCGACGCGGGTCGTGCCGCCCGTCGTCAGGGTGACCTTCTTGCCGAGCACGGTGACCGAGCCCAGCAGGTTCGATTCCGCGACCGGCTTCTTGCCCGCCTCGCACAGCGCCTTGGACGTGACCTGGTCGACCTCGATGAGGGAGAGCAGGGGCAGGCCGGGGACGTGGACCTTGGCATGGACGAGCTGCGTGAAGCCCTCCGCCTTCTTGTCGTCCACGGTGGCCCTGGCCTTGGCCACGTCGGCGCGCAGCACGCTGAACGGCTGGCCGCCGTCGACGCCGTCCAGGCGGGCGGTCAGCGCGGTCTTCTCGGCGCTCGCGGGGGCCTGCACCTCGTTGAGCGCGAGCCTCAGCGGCACGTTCACCGTCTTGTTCAGGAGCGAGACGTCCAGGCCCGTGCGCAGGACCACCGCGCCGGCCTTGCCGCCGTGGTCGCCGGTGGCCGCCGCCGGGCCCGCGGTCGCGAGCATCGCGGGTCCGACGGCGAGGACGGCGGCGGTCGCCGTCACGGCGAGGCGGCGGGTGCGACGGGAGACGGTGTTGCTGGTGCTGGACATGCTGGAAAGACCCCCAGGGGTGACTGCGGAAACGGGACAGGGCGTCGGCGGCGGGCGGGGCGGGCCGTGTCACGGGGACATCCCACGGCACCGCGCCGGTCACCGTCGCCGACGAGGGAATCTTTACGCACTGAGAGTGAACAGGCAGCAACCAGGCGTGAGTTCACTCCAAAGGGGGGTTTCCGCGCAGGTCTTCGAATCTGATGGCGCTGTTGTTCCCTGGCGTCCCTCTTGTCACCCGCGCGCCGGGGGTCCGCCGGTGGGCCGCGCGGGCGCGCCAAATGTGTGTGCAACGAGCACATTGCCCCGCAGGTCACGCTGCGTGTCAACCACGGCGCCGGGGGGACGGGTTGTCGCTCGGGTGGGGGCCGGTGGGGGCTGGTCGCGCAGTTCCCCGCGCCCCTGAGATGCGCACTTCGTGCGCCATCTCATCAAAGACGCGCGCCACCCCTGCCCCCATCAAGAGGCGCGCGGAGCGCAGCCCCAGGGGAAGGTTGCGCGCAGCGCATGCCTTCAGGGGCGCGGGGAACTGCGCGACCAGCCACGACGGTGGCGCGCCTGACCGACAACCCTTGAAGGGGCGCGGGGAACTGCGCGAGAAGTCCCGCCGGGACGCAGGCGCGAGGAGAGGTCAGCCCACCACGCGGCCGCGGAGCACCACCCGGCGCGGCGAAGCCAGAACGCCCACGTCCGCCCGGGGGTCGGCCCCGTACACCACCAGGTCGGCCGGGGCCCCTTCCTCCAGGCCGGGCCGGCCGAGCCAGGCACGGGCACCCCACGCCGTGGCCGACAGCGCGTCGAGCGCGGGGACACCGGCGCGGACCAGTTCGGCGACCTCGCCGGCCACCAGACCGTGGGCCAGCGACCCCCCGGCGTCGGTGCCGACGAACACCGGGATCCCGGCGTCGTACGCGGACCGCACCGTGTCGTAGCGGCGCTCGTACAGCCGCCGCATGTGCGCGGACCAGCGCGGGAACTTGCCCTCGCCGCCCGCCGCGAGATCCGGGAACGTGGCGATGTTGACCAGGGTCGGGACGATGGCGACCCCGCGCTCGGCGAAGAGCGGGATCAGTTCGTCGGTGAGGCCGGTGGCGTGCTCGATGCAGTCGATGCCCGCCTCCACCAGATCGCGGAGCGAGTCCTCGGCGAAGCAGTGGGCGGTCACCCGGGCCCCGAGCCGGTGCGCCTCGGCGATGGCCGCCCCGACGGCGTCGCGGGGCCAGCACGCGCTCAGGTCCCCGGTGCCGCGGTCGATCCAGTCGCCGACCAGCTTGACCCAGCCGTCACCGCGCCGGGCCTCCCGGGCGACGTACGCGACGAGGTCCTCGGGCTCGATCTCGTGCGCGTAGTTGCGGATGTAGCGGCGGGTGCGGGCGATGTGCCGGCCGGCCCTGATGATGCGCGGCAGGTCCTCGCGGTCGTCGATCCAGCGGGTGTCGGAGGGCGAGCCCGCGTCGCGCAGCAGGAGGGTGCCCGCGTCGCGGTCGGTCAGGGCCTGCTTCTCGGCGGTCTCGGCGGGGACCGGGCCGTGGGCGTCGAGGCCGACGTGGCAGTGCGCGTCGACCAGGCCGGGCAGCGCCCAGCCGTCGACCGTGGTCACGTCGAGCCCGGCCGCGGCCGGGCGGTCGTAGGTGACGCGGCCCCCGACCACCCACAGCTCGTCGCGTACGTCGTCGGGCCCGGCCAGGACCCGGCCCTTCACATGCAGCACCCCGCCATCGGTCATGGAACGAAGCCTAGAGGCGCGGTGGGTACGCTCGTCATCGGCATCCTGTCCGAACCCGTGAGCGAAGAGAGCACCACCGTGACGCATCCGTTTCTCGACCTGGCCCCGTTGAGCGCCGAGCATTTCGCCTCCATCGAGGACCGTGTGGCCCGGCTGATGGACACGTCCCAGGATGTAGTGATCATGCAGGGCGAGGCGCTGCTGCCGCTGGAGGGCGCGATCCGCGGGACGGCGGCGCCCGGGACCGTCGCCCTGAACGTGATCACCGGCCCGTACGGGCAGACCTTCGGTGACTGGCTGCGCGACTGCGGGGCGGCCGTGCACGATCTGGCGGTCCCCTTCCACACGGCCGTCACCGCGGAGCAGGTGCGGGCGGCGCTCGCCGAGCACCCCGAGATCGACTTCGTGTCGCTGGTGCACGCGGAGGCGGCGACCGGCAACACCAACCCCGTCGCGGAGATCGGCGAGGTGGTACGGGAGCACGGCGCGCTGTTCTACCTGGACGCCGTCGCCTCGGTCGCCGCCGAGCCGGTGCTGCCCGACGCGTGGGGCGTGGACCTGTGCGTGATCGGCGCGCAGAAGGCGATGGGCGGCCCGGCCGGTGTCTCGGCGGTGTCGGTGAGCGCCCGCGCCTGGGAGCGGATGACCGCCAACGAGCAGGCGCCGCGCCACTCCTATCTGTCGCTGCTCGACTGGAAGCAGCGGTGGATCGACGGCGGCCGCAAGGCGCTGCTGCACGCGCCCGCGCAGCTGGAGATGCTCGCGCTGGAGGCGTGTGTCGAGCGGATCGAGAGCGAGGGGCTCGACGCGCTGATGGCGCGGCACGCGAGCGCGGCGGCCGCGACCCGCGCCGGGACGCTGGCCCTGGGCGGCGGACTTGAGCCGTACGTCCACGAGGCGCGGGACGCCGCGCCGGTCGCCACGACGCTGCGGGCGCCCGCCGGCGTCGACGCCCGCGAGCTGGTCGCGAAGGCGCTCGCCGTGGACCCGGTGCTGCCGCTGGTCGCGGGCGGCGGCGCGCTCGCGCAGGAGATGATCCGCGTCAACCACTACGGCCCGCAGGCCACGCGCGGTGTCGTGCAGTCCTCGCTGGCCGCGCTCGGCGGGGCGCTCGCGGAGGCCGGCGCCTCGGTGGACCTGGAGGGTGCGCGCAAGGCGGTCGCGGCCGCCTGGCAGTAATTCCCCGCACGCAGAAGCAGCGCCGCCTTCATGGGATTTCATGAGGGCGGCGCTTTTCTTTATTCTTCTTCAACATATTCTTCACGTAATTACGGGAGCAGCTTCCCGTATGACTTCTGCCCGGTTTTCCCGGGCGTAAACACTAAGGTTTCGACAACGCCGAGCGACGTAATTCAGGCGGGTGCCGGACCGGTTACAACGTTGTGACGCACTCCACATCGGCAGCGTTTTGCCCCTTATCATCGCCGCAAATCGCCATATTGCGCGGCCGGTTCATGCGCGCACCCACCCGCGCGCGGTAACACACATCGAGCGCGCATGTAACCCCTTGCCCGGATGCAATCCAAAAAATAGGCCGGTAAATTCAATTCGCATGACCGCCGCACAAGCGCAATTCCAGCTCGACCATCCAGGCGTCGCCGACGGCGCTGCGATCTGGCGTATCGCACGTGACTCGAAGGTGCTCGATCTCAACTCCTCGTACAGCTATCTGCTCTGGTGCCGTGATTTCGCCGCCACCTCCGTGGTGGCCCGCGACGAGCGGGGCGAGGTCGCCGGGTTCGTCACCGGCTACATCCGTCCGGAGCGCCCGCGCACCCTCGTGGTGTGGCAGGTCGCCGTGGACGAGGCCCACCGCGGGCACGGTCTGGCCGGCGAACTGCTGGACGGGCTGACGGCCAAGGTCCTGGGCGCCGGGCGGCCGGTCAGCACCGTCGAGACCACGATCACCCCGGACAACACGGCGTCCCAGGCGCTGTTCCTGTCCTACGCGCGCCGGCACGGCGCCGGTGTGGCCCGTGAGGTCCTGTTCGACGCCGGCCTGTTCCCGGACGACGGGCACCTGCCCGAGGAGCTGTACCGCATCGGGCCCATCGGCCCCGGCAGCACTCCCGCCTGACCCCGATCCCCACCCACCGCGAACCCCCCTCACTCGCTTCCCCAGAGGAGCTGTTTCTGTGACCATCACCCAGCCGGACCTGAGCGTCTTCGAGACCCTTGAGTCGGAGGTGCGCAGTTACTGCCGCGGTTGGCCCACCGTCTTCGACCGGGCCCGGGGCAGCCGCATGTACGACGAGGACGGCCACGAGTACCTGGACTTCTTCGCGGGCGCCGGATCGCTCAACTACGGGCACAACAACCCCGTGTTGAAACGTGCCCTGATCGACTACATCGAGCGGGACGGCGTCACGCACGGCCTCGACATGTCGACGTCCGCGAAGCGCAACTTCCTGGAGACGTTCCAGAACGTCATCCTGCGCCCGCGCGACCTGCCCTACAAGGTCATGTTCCCGGGCCCGACGGGCACCAACGCCGTCGAGTCCGCGCTGAAGCTGGCCCGCAAGGTCAAGGGCCGCGAGTCGATCGTGTCGTTCACGAACGCCTTCCACGGCATGTCGCTCGGCGCGCTCGCCGTGACCGGCAACGCCTTCAAGCGGGCCGGCGCCGGCATCCCGCTGGTGCACGGCACCCCGATGCCGTTCGACAACTACCTCGACGGACAGACGCCGGACTTCATCTGGTTCGAGCGGCTCCTGGAGGACTCCGGCTCGGGCCTGAACACGCCCGCCGCCGTGATCGTCGAGACGGTCCAGGGCGAGGGCGGCATCAACGTGGCCCGCGCCGAGTGGCTGCGCAAGCTGGCCGACGTCTGCAAGCGCTGGGACATGCTGCTGATCGTCGACGACATCCAGATGGGCTGCGGCCGCACCGGTGCCTTCTTCTCCTTCGAGGAGGCGGGCATCACACCGGACATCGTGACTGTTTCGAAGTCCATCAGCGGGTACGGACTCCCTATGTCCCTGTGCCTGTTCAAGCCGGAGCTCGACGTCTGGGAGCCGGGCGAGCACAACGGCACGTTCCGCGGCAACAACCCCGCGTTCGTGACGGCCGCCGCCGCTCTGGAGACGTACTGGGCCGACGGCGCCGCGATGGAGAAGCAGACGCTGGCCCGCGGCGAGCAGATCGACCAGGCGCTGCACGCGCTGCGCGACGAGTTCCCCGAGGACACCGTCGAGTACCGCGGCCGCGGCCTGGTGTGGGGCCTGGAGTTCCGCGACAAGGAGCGGGCGGGCAAGGTCGCCAAGCGCGCCTTCGAGCTCGGCCTGCTCATCGAGACGTCCGGCCCCGAGAGCGAGGTCGTCAAGCTGCTTCCGGCGCTGACGATCACGCCCGAGGAGCTGGAGGAGGGCCTGCGCACGCTCACCAGGGCTGTGCGCGAGACGGCCTGACACCTATTCAGTAACACTAGAGAGGCAGCAACTCACCGTGATTGTCCGTTCGTTCAAGGAGATCGAGAACACCGACCGGCACATTAAGTCGGCGACCGGTACCTGGGAGAGCAAGCGCATCGTCCTGGCCAAGGAGAAGGTCGGCTTCTCCTTGCACGAGACGATCCTCTACGCCGGCACGGAGACCGACATGTGGTACGCCAACCACATCGAGGCCGTGCTGTGCGTCGAGGGCGAGGCCGAGCTCGAGAACCGGGAGACCGGCGAGAAGCACTGGATCGAGCCGGGCACGATGTATCTCCTGAACGGCCACGAGCGCCACACGCTGCGGCCCAAGACGGACTTCCGCTGTGTGTGCGTGTTCAACCCGCCGGTGACCGGACGGGAGGACCACGACGAGAACGGCGTCTACCCGCTGCTGACCGAGGAGGGCTGAGCCAGATGACCACTGACCTGTATCCGACCCGTGGCGCCTCCGAAGTGGCGACGCCCCGTGTCGACCCGGTCGTCTGGTCCGCTCCGGGGACGCGCGGTCCGATCCGCGAGTCGGACCTCGCATCCTTCGAGCGGGACGGCTTCCTCGCGATCGACGAACTGATCGGCCCGGACGAGATCGGCGTCTACCAGGCCGAGCTGAACCGCCTCGTCTCGGACCCGGCGATGCGCGCCGACGAGCGCTCCATCGTCGAGAAGAAGTCGCAGGAGATCCGCTCGGTCTTCGAGATCCACAAGATCAGCGAGGTGTTCGCGAACCTGGTCCGCGACGAGCGCGTCGTGGACCGGGCCCGGCAGATCCTCGGCTCGGACGTCTACGTCCACCAGTCGCGGATCAACGTCAAGCCGGGCTTCGGGGCGAGTGGCTTCTACTGGCACTCGGACTTCGAGACCTGGCACGCCGAGGACGGTCTGGCCAACATGCGGACGGTGTCCGTCTCCATCGCGCTGACGGAGAACTACGACACCAACGGCGGGCTCATGATCATGCCCGGCTCGCACAAGACGTTCCTCGGCTGCGCGGGCGAGACGCCGGAGGACAACTACAAGAAGTCGCTGCAGATGCAGGACGCGGGCATCCCGTCGGACGAGTCGCTGACCAAGTTCGCCGACGCGCACGGCATCAAGCTGTTCACCGGCAGGGCGGGCTCGGCCACCTGGTTCGACTGCAACGCGATGCACGGCTCGGGGGACAACATCACCCCGTACCCGCGCAGCAATGTCTTCATCGTGTTCAACAGCGTGGAGAACACCGCGGTGGAGCCGTTCGCGGCGCCCGTGCGGCGGCCGGACTACATCGGCGCACGGGACTTCACCCCGGTGCGGTGATCCCCGTACGCGGATGAGTGCCGTACGCGGATGAATGCCGTACGCGCATGAGTGGGGCGGGACCGGTCACGGTCCCGCCCCACCGGTGTGTCACAGGGCGGGGTAGTCCGTGTATCCCTGCGCGTCGCCGCCGAAGAAGGAGGATCCGTCCGGGGTGTTGTAGGGGCCCTCGGTGCGCAGCCGGGCCGGCAGGTCCGGGTTGGCGAGGAACAGGGCGCCGAAGGTGAGGACGTCGGCGAGGCCGTCCTCGATCAGGCCGAGGGCGGTGTGGTCGGTCGGGGTCGCGGTGAATGCGTTGAGGAAGAACGGGCCGGTGAACCGCTTGCGCAGGTCGGTGGTGACCTCGCGGGCGTCCGCGGTGGCCTCCAGGACGTGCAGGTAGGCGAGGCCGAGCGGCTCGATCTCGGCGACCAGCGCCTGGTAGGTCTCGGCGGTGTCGGTGCCCGGCATCGAGTTGTACGGGTTCAGCGGCGAGACGCGCAGCGCGGTGCGCTCGGGGCCGATGGCCTCGGCGACGGCCTTGACCGTCTCGACGGCGAACCGGATCCGGTTCTCGACGCTGCCGCCCCACTCGTCGGTGCGCTCGTTGGAGCCCGGGGTGAGGAACTGGTGGATCAAGTAGCCGTTGGCACCGTGCAGTTCGATGCCGTCGAACCCGGCCTCGATCGCGTTCCTCGCGGCCGTGGCGTAGTCGGCGATCGTGGCGCGGACCTCGTCGCCGGTCAGCTCCCGCGGCGCGACGAAGTCCTGGAAACCGTCGTTCGTGAAGGCCTTGCCCTCGGGGGCGACCGCGGACGGCGCCACCGGCAGGCCGCCCTCCGGCTGCAACGACGGGTGGCTGATCCGGCCCGCGTGCATGATCTGGGCGAAGACCGTGCCGCCCGCCGCGTGCACGGCGTCGGTGACCTTGCGCCAGGACGCTATCTGCTCGGCACTGTGCAGGCCGGGGGTCCAGGCATAACCCTGGCCCACCGCGGAGGGCTGGATGCCCTCGGTGATGATCAGGCCCGCGGAGGCGCGCTGCGCGTAGTACTCGGCCGTCAGCTCGGTGGCGGTACCGCCGGTTCCGGCCCTGCTGCGGGTCATCGGGGCCATCACGATGCGGTTGGCGAGCCGGGTGCCGGGAAGGTCGAACGGGTCGAAAGCGGTGGTCATGACTGCTCCGATCAACATCGGTACGGGTCCGCCACAGAAATATGTGGTCGGCCAATCAATTGCGCTGATGTCACTGTAGCTCATTACTTGGCCGACCAAGGTAATATTCGACAGCGAGACGTACGAGGCCGGAATCAGCCGCAGGAGCAGCCATGGAGCCCACACCGAAGGACGGCGAGCCCGTCTGTACCGCCCCCGTCCCGGCCGTCGCCCTCGGCGGTCCGGTGAGCCTCGCCCTGGCGCGGGTGGCCCGGCTGCACCGTGCCGCGGCGGGCCGGCGGCTGCGCGGGCTCGGGCTCTACCCGGGGCAGGAGTTCGTGATGATGCACCTGTGGGACAAGGGACCCGTACGGCAGTCGGAGCTGATCAAGGCGGTCGAGCTCGACCCGTCGACGGTCACCAAGATGCTCCAGCGCCTCGAACAGGCCGGGCACGTGCGCCGCTCCCCCGATCCGGACGACCGGCGCGCGGTGCGCGTGGAGGCGACGGAGACGAGCTGCGGGCTCCGCAAGGACGTGGCCGAGGCGTGGTGCGGCCTGGAGGAGCAGAGCCTGGCCGGGCTCTCCGACGCGGAGCAGACGGAGTTCGTACGGCTGCTCGCCCTGGTGGAGGGCAATCTCTGCACGGAGGCCGGGACCGGGGACTGCTCCTGACCGGTTCCCGGGGTACGCGGCCGGTCACAGCCAGGCGAGCCGGGCCGCCCGGTCGAGGACGGCGCGGGCCGCTTCCGGGTCGCCGCCCGTGCCGCGGCGTGCGTCGAAGGCGTACGGGCGGGCCCACAGCTGGGCGAAGACCTCCTGCGCCACGTCGTCGGCGGCGCCGGCCGTCCGGGTGACCCGCACGGCGACCTGCCGCACGAGCCCGCCGTAGGCCCGGTACAGCTCGGAGAGGGCCGCCTCGTCGCCGTAGACCAGGCGTCGGTGCAGTTCCGCGTCGGCCGTGCGCCCGCCGCCGCGGTCCGCGGGATCGGTCGGGTCCGTACGAGCCACCGGCACCACCGCCTCCAGACAGGCCCTGGTGCCTTCCTAGCGTCCGGCGGGCGCGGACGCCAGGGTTCAGTGCGACAGCTCGGCGAGCAGCCGGTCGACGTCCTCGACCGTGTTGTACAGGTGGAAGGACGCCCTCAAGTTGCCTGCCCTGTTCGAGAGTTCGACACCGGCCTCGTGCAACTCCGGCTGCCGTACGCCGAGGCCGGGGACGGAGACGATGGGCGATCCCGGGGCCGGTACCGGCTCGTGGCCCAGGTCGGCGAGGCCCGCGCGGAAGCGGTCGGCGAGAAGCAGGTCGTGGGCGAGGATCGCCTCCGGGCCCAGCTCCTCGATCAGTTCCAGCGAGCGGCGGGCTCCCGTGTACGTGATGAGGCCGGGGGTCTCGTCGAAGCGGCGGGCGGAGCGGGCGAGTTCGGTGACCGGTCCATAGCAGCTGTCCCAGGGCTTCTCCCCCGCGACCCAGCCGCCGAAGACCGGGGTCAGTTCGGCGACGTCGCGCGGGCCGATGAAGAAGGCGGCGCCGCGCGGGCAGGTCAGCCACTTGAAGGCGACGGAGGAGACGTAGTCCGCCGCGTCGGCGTGCTCGGTGAGGGGGAACCAGCCGGCCGCCTGGGACGCGTCGACGTAGAGGCGGGCGCCGTGCGCGCGGGTGACCGCGCGCAGTTCGGCGAGGTCCGCGACGCGGCCGTCCGCCGACTGGGCGGCGCTGACCGCGACCAGCACCGTCCCGGGCCGCACCGACTCGGCGAGCGCCGCGAGCGGCACGGTGCGCACCTTGAGGTCCTGCCGTACGTGGAAGGGGTTGATGGTGGAGCTGAACTCGCCCTCGGGGACGAGGACTTCGGCGCCCTCGGGCAGCGAGGCGGCGATCAGGCCGGTGTAGACGGCGACGGACGCGCCCGTGGCCACCCGGGACACCGGGACCCCGGCGATCCGGGCGAAGGCGGCGCGGGCCTCCTCCACGTCGACGAAGAGGGAGTCGAGGGGGCGGCCCTCGGCCATCGCGGTGATCGCCTCGTGCATCGCCCGCACCGCGCGGGCGGGCAGCAGGCCGGAGCTTGCCGTGTTCAGGTAGCTGGTGGCAGGGGTGTACTCGGCGCGGACCAGGTCCGTGTCGAGCTGTCGGGGCGCACCGGAGGTCTCCATGTCCCCACTGTGCCCCGCCGCCAACTACCCGTCCATTGCGGATGTTTGAGCAGTACCTCTAAGCGATCCTTATCAGTGCTGGTCAGGCCTGCGGGACCGCGCATCCGTCGGGGCCGCAGGTGTCGGCGCCGTCGGCCGTGTCGAGGACGGTCAGCGGGGAGCGGGCGCCCCATGCCTGGGTCAGCGCCTGGGTGAAGACCTCGGCGGGCTGGGCGCCGGAGACGCCGTACTTGCGGTCGAGGACGAAGAACGGCACGCCGGTCGCGCCCAGCTCGGCCGCCTCGCGCTCGTCGGCGCGCACCGCGTCGGCGTACGCGTCCGGGTCGGCGAGGACGGCGCGGACGTCGGCCTCGGCCAGGCCCGCTCCGACGGCGAGCCGCACGACGTGCTCCTCGTCGGCGAAGACGGACTCCTTGTCGACGAAGTTGCCCTGGTACAGCGCGTCGATCAGGGCGTCCTGCACGCCCTTGTCCTTGGCCAGGTGGAGCAGGCGGTGCAGGTCGAAGCTGTTGCCGTAGTCGCGGCCCTCGGTGAGGTAGGGCAGGCCGAGCGTGGCGGCCTGCTGGCCGAGCCCCTGCTCGTTCGCCGCGGCCTGGGCCTCGCTGATGCCGTACTTCTGCGCGATGTGGGGGACGACGAGACCGGTCTCGCCCTTCTTGACCGTCGGGTCCAGCTCGAAGGAGCGGTGGACGACCTCGACCTCGCCCTTGTGCGGGAAGGCATCGAGGGCCTGCTCGAACCGGGACTTGCCGATGTAGCAGAAGGGGCAGTTGATGTCGGTCCAGATCTCGACGCGCATGAGGGTCTCTCGCTCCAGCTGGTTACGTGTTCACGTCCTGACGGGCAGGGGGTGCCCTGCGCCGTACGAGTACAACCGGATGCCGCCTCCGGTCATTCCCGGGGCAGGTCGAGGCGCAGCTCACGGTGGTGTCCGGAGCCGGTGCGGCCGCCGTGCCAGCCGTGGGCGGCGTAGAAGGCCTGGGCCCGCTCGTTGTCGCGGTGCACGTCCAGGACGGCCTCGGTCATCCCGTCCGCCCGCCACTGCTCGACGCAGGCCGCGTGCAGCTCCGTGCCGATGCCGCGGCGCCAGTGGGCGGGGTCGGTGTGCAGCTGGAAGAGCTTGACCGTGGTGCCGTGCGGGGCCTCGTCGGGGCGGCGGAAGGAGGCGATGCCGACCGGTGCGCCGTCGCGGACGCAGACCAGGACGTGGGCGCGGGGCCGTTCGATGGCCTGCGTCCACCGCTCCTGCCACAGCTCGGGGCTGTCGCCGTCCGGGAAGCCGTCGGGGTAGTAGGTGGCTCGGGCGCGCTGGTGCAGGGCGGTGATGGCGGGGGCGTCGGCGGGCACGGCGGTACGGATCATGCCCGCATAGACGGGCTGGGCCCGGCCTCGGTTCCTGACCTGGGCCGGGGCACGCTCTCGGGCTGCTTTCAGCCCCGTAAGGGGCGCGGGGAACTGCGCGAGAAGCCCCACCGGGGCCGCACCCGCGAACGGCGCCGAGGCGACCGCCCCCTGAAGCGCTCACCCCGCGCCGGGGTGCCGCCCCAGGCGGCAGACTGCCCAAGACGGCGGGGCGGCGACGAGGGGCGCGGGGAACGATCGCTCAGGAACCGTCGCGGAGGTTGGCCGGAAAGCCCGGCTGGAACTCGATCCGGTCCCAGGAGACGTCACACCCCTCGCCGGTCGGCGACTGCGCGAGGAACCCGATCAACGGCGCCGCCGACGTGTCGTCACCGAGCGCGAAGACCCGGACGAAGGTCCAGGTCTCCCCGTCGACCGAGGCGTGGAACGCGAACGCGGAACCGGTCCGACTGACCCGCAGCCACACCGAATTCCCCGGCACGACAAAGGAGTTGGCGTCGTCGGAGCGCCCGCGCGTGACGACCGTACAGATCGTCGGCTCGGCCGGTGAGCGCTCGTAGCAGAGCTTGGCCCATTCCCGGTCGCCCACGTGCACGTAGAGCACACCGGCGTCGAAGTCGCCCGCGAACCCGACGGTGACCCGCGCGCTGAACCGGAAGTCGCCGCTCGGCGCCCCCAGCAGCCGGGGCGCGTCGGAGGCGGGGTCGAGCGCGTCGCCGGCCGGCGGCACGAAGCGGTCCTGGCGGGCGCCGGCCCGCCCGGTGAGGACACCGTCGGCGTAGGCCCAGTGCCCGTCGGGGCCGTAGGCGGTCAGCGGAAAGGGCAGTTCGGGGAGGTGCAGTTCCATGGCGCTCAGTTTTCCAGGCGGCCGTTGAAGCGCCGCGGCAGCCCCAGCGGGTTGTCGTCGCGCAGCTCGGGCGGGAGCAGGGCCTCCGGCGTGGTCTGGTACGTGACCGGGCGCAGCCAGCGCTCGATCGCCGTGCCGCCGACGGAGGTGGAGGTCGAGGTGGTCGCCGGGTACGGGCCGCCGTGGTGCTGGGCAGGGGCGACGGCGACACCGGTCGGCCAGCCGTTGACGAGGACGCGGCCCGCGACGGGCGTCAGCTCGCCGAGCAGTTCGGCGCCCCGGCCCTCCCCCGCGGCCTCGGCCGAGGACAGCTGGACGGTGGCGGTGAGGTTGCCGGGCAGGCGGGAGACGACGGCGGTGATCTCGTCGGCCGACTCGTAGCGGGCGACGACGGTGACCGGGCCGAAGCACTCCTCCAGGAGCAGGTCGTGCGGGCCGCCCTCGACGGCGAGGCGCGCGGCCGGGACCGTGAGGAAGCCGGGCGAGACCGTGTGGTCGCCGCCCGCGCCGGGCGTGACCGGGGCGGACACGTCGGGCAGCCCGGCGCGCTCGGCGACGCCCGCGATGAAGTTGTCCCGCATGCGGTGGTCGAGAAGGACGCCGGAGCCGGTGTCGCTGACGGCCGCGGTGAGCGCCTTGACCAGGGTGTCGCCCGCCTCGCCGGCGGGGGCCAGGACCAGACCGGGCTTGACGCAGAACTGGCCGACACCGAGCGTCATGGAGCCCGCGAGCCCGGCGCCGATCGCCTCGGCGCGCTCGGCGGCGGCGGCCTCGGTGACGACGACGGGGTTGAGCGAGCCCAGCTCGCCGTGGAACGGGATCGGGGTCGGCCGCGCGGCGGCGGCGTCGAAGAGCGCCCGGCCGCCGCGGACGGAACCGGTGAATCCGGCCGCCGCGACCAGCGGGTGCCCGACCAGCTCGACACCGGCCTCGAAGCCGTGGACCAGGCCGAGGACGCCCTCGGGGATGCCGTGCCGCGCGGCGGCCCGGCGGATCACGGAGGCGACCAGTTCGGAGGTGGCCGGGTGGTCGGGATGGGCCTTCACGACGACCGGGCAGCCGGCCGCGAGGGCGCTGGCCGTGTCGCCGCCGGGCACGGAGAAGGCGAAGGGGAAGTTCGAGGCGGAGTACACCGCGACGACGCCCAGCGGGATCTTGTAGCGGCGCAGGTCGGGGATGGGCGGGGTCGCCGTGTCGTCGGGGTGGTCGATGACGACGCCGAGGAAGGCGCCCTCGTCGACGATGTCCGCGAAGGCCCGCAGCTGGAAGCAGGTGCGGGCGAGTTCACCGGTGAGCCGGACCGGACCGAGGGCGGTCTCCGCGTCGGCGGCCTCGACCAGGTGGTCCTTGGCGCCGTCGAGCAGGTCGGCCGCGGTGCGCAGGAACGCGGCGCGGGTGGCGCGGTCGGCGAGGGCCGGACGGGCGGCGTCGGCGGCGCGGACCGCCTGGTCCACCTCCTGGGCCGTGGCTTCGACGGCGACCTGCTCCCGCTGCTTCCCGGTTCGGGGGTCCACACTCCAGACTGGTGCTGCTGCGTCTGCCACGTCTCCCACGGCTGATTCCTCCAGCTTTTCTCGCGGCTCGGCGGACGAGCCCCGAGGGTCGTTCGATATACTGAACGCTGTCTCTGTTGATGAACACTACGGAGACTATTTCTCGTCGAACGAAGGGGTCAAGGGCGATGTCGGCAGGCGAGACGGGGGCCGCGGCGGGTGGCGCGCAGGTCAAGTCGGCGGTCCGGACCGTCGAATTGCTGGAGTACTTCGCGGGCCGTCCCGGGATGCACTCCCTGGCCGCGGTCCAGGAGGCCGTCGGTTATCCCAAGTCCAGCCTGTACATGCTGCTGCGGACCCTCGTCGAGCTGGGCTGGGTGGAGACCGACGCGACCGGCACACGGTACGGGATCGGGGTGCGGGCGCTGCTCGTCGGCACGTCGTACATCGACGGTGACGAGGTCGTCGCCGCCGCCCGGCCGACCCTCGACCGGCTCTCCGACGACACCACCGAGACCATTCACCTGGCGCGCCTCGACGGCACGAACGTGGTGTACCTGGCCACCCGGCAGTCGCAGCACTATCTGCGCCCCTTCACGCGCGTGGGCCGCAGGCTGCCCGCGCACTCCACGTCGCTCGGCAAGGCGCTGCTGGCCACCCACACCGACGAGCAGGTCCGCAAGCTGCTCCCCGAGACGCTGCCCGCGCTGACCGAGCACACGATCACCGACCGCGAGAAGCTCATCGAGGAGCTGCACGCGGTGCGCGAGCAGGGCTTCGCGGTGGACCGCGAGGAGAACACGCTGGGGCTGCGCTGCTTCGGCGTCGCCATCCCCTACCGGACCCCGGCCCGGGACGCGATCTCCTGCTCGGTGCCGGTGGCCCGGCTCACCCCCGCGCACGAGCAGATGGTCAAGGACGCGCTGTTCGACGCCCGGGACCGGCTGACCCTGGCCACGCGCCGCCTCTGAGCGGTCAGCGCCGGGCCGCTCGGTGAGAGCTTCCTGAGAAAACCTGTGAAACATGTCGCTATCGGAACGAAATCCTTCGCTCCGCTCGTCTTCTGTGCGGGATGAACAAGACGATCAGACGTGCCTCGGTCTTCTGTCTGCTGCTCGTGCTCGCCCTGCTGGTCAGGGTGACGTGGGTGCAGTTCTACGACGGCCGGGCCCTCGCGGACGACAAGAACAACCGGCGGACCGTGATGCAGCAGTACGCGCATCCGCTGGGCGACATCATCGTGGGCGGAAAGGCGGTGACCGGTTCCACGAAGACCGGCGACGACAGCGACCTCGCGTACAAGCGGAGCTATACGGACGGCTCGCTGTACTCGGCGGTGACGGGCTACACGTCACAGGTGTACGGCTCCACCCAGCTGGAGTCCCTCTACCAGGGCGTGCTCGACGGCACCGACAACCGGATCAAGAACCCCGTGGACATGCTCACGGGGAAGAGCACCAAACCCGGTGACGTGATCACGACGATCGACTCGGGTGTGCAGAAGGCCGCGTACAAGGCGCTCGGTGACAAGAAGGGCGCCGCCGTCGCCATCGACCCGGAGACCGGGAAGATCCTCGGCATGGTGTCGACGCCGTCGTTCGACCCGTCGACGATCAGCGGTTCGGGCTCGTCGGACGCCTCGGCGTGGAAGAAGCTGGCGGCCGACAAGGACGCGCCGACGCTGAACCGGGCGCTGAAGCAGGCGCTGCCGCCCGGCTCGACGTTCAAGCTGGTGGTCGCCTCGGCCGCGCTGGAGAACGGGCTGTACTCGTCGGTCGACGAGAAGACCGACTCCCCCAACCCGTTTCTGCTGCCCGGCACCAGCACCTACCTGAAGAACGAGAACGCGTCGGCCCCGTGCGAGAACGCGACGCTCAGGACCGCGCTCCAGTACTCCTGCAACAACGTGTTCGGCAAGATCGCCGCCGACCTCGGGCAGAAGAAGCTCAAGGCGATGGCCGAGAAGTTCGGCTTCGACGACGCCAAGCAGGATGTGCCGGTGCGGGCCGCCGAGAGCGTCTACCCGTCCGGCATGGACGACGCGCAGACGGCGCTGACCGGAATCGGCCAGTTCGACGTCACCGCCACCCCGCTCCAGATGGCGATGGTCTCGGCCACGCTCTCCAACGGCGGGCTCCAGGCGTCGCCGCACATGGTCTCCCAGGTGACGGACGCGGACGGGGACGCGGTCAAGTCGTACGCGGACTCCGACACCGAGCGGGTCGTCAGCGCCTCCACCGCGAAGCAGCTGCGGTCGGCGATGGAGACGGTCGTCAACGAGGGCACGGGCACCAACGCCCAGATCTCCGGGGCGACCGTGGGCGGCAAGACGGGTACGGCGCAGCACGGTGAGAACAACAGCCAGACGCCGTACGCCTGGTTCACGTCGTACGCGAAGGACGACTCGACGGGGAAGTCCGTCGCCGTCGCGGTGGTCGTGGAGCAGTCGAACGCGGCCCGCTCCGAGGTCAGCGGCAACGGCCTGGCGGCGCCGATCGCGAAGGCGATGATGAGCGCGGCGCTGAAGAACTAGCGGCGCCACCACCGGCGGCGCACCGGGGTCGGAGATGACGTATCTCCGGCCCCGGTCGCCGTTTCCGGGGGCAGGGGGCGCTTGTACCAGTGGTAGACGACCCAGGTGCCGCAGGGTTCCCAGCCCTCCGGGACCTCACCACCGGGAGCGGCCGGTTCTCTGCGGTACTCCCAGCGGCCGGGGTGCTCGGGGTCGCGGTGGCAGATGAAGCGGCCGAGGGCGTCGATCTCCCGCAGCTCCCAGCCCTCGGTGCCGAAGCGGTCCAGGAGCGCCGCGTCGGCGTAGGTGTCGGCGGTCCAGCGCCAGATCTCCACGTGCTCGTCGGGCGCGGCCCGCTCGGGGGCCAGCCGACCGGCAAGCTCCTCGGCCGGGCCGAACACCGCCGCCGGGTCCGTGCCGCCGAGCCGCTCGGCGAGTTCGGTGACCGTCCCCGTGACATGGCCGGGCGGCAGGCCGCGGCCGCGCAGGTGCCGGGCGAGTTCGTCCCAGTACGCCGTCGTCGCCGTCCCGTCGCCCACGCGCTCGTGCCCTCCGTGCCGTACCTGGTCCTGCCCTGCCTGGTCAGGACCCCAATCTAGGCCGAAACCCGCCCTTCCGTTCTGCCGTATGTCCGGTATCACGGACGACTTTCGAATCCCCGTACGTCACGCTGGTACGCTCTCGCATCCCGCCGGGCCGCACTGTGAGGGAGGATCCAGCGTGAGTACCGTCGTGGACTTCGAGGACGGTCCCGCCTCCGCCGAGTTCCACGCCTTCTTCGAACGGCATCACGCGGAACTCGCCCGTCTCGCCCATCTGTTGACCGGCGAGGCGGACGCAGCCGACGATCTCGCCGCCGATGCGCTGCTGGCGCTCTGGCACCGCTGGGACCGGGTGCGCGCGGCCGAGCATCCGGTGGCGTACGCACGTGGAGTCGTCGCCAATCTCGCGCGCACCCGGATCCGCAGCGCGGTCCGTGAGCGGCGGCGGGTGGCGCTGTTCTGGTCGGGGCGGCAGGACCGGACCGAGGGACCCGATGTCCCGGCCGTCGTCGATGTGCAGGACGCGCTGCGCGAACTGCCGTTCCGCAAGCGGGCGTGCGTGGTGCTGCGGCACGCGTTCGACCTGTCCGAGAAGGACACCGCGCTCGCTCTCGGGATCTCGGTGGGTACGGTGAAGAGCCAGACGTCCAAGGGCATGGCCGAGTTGGAGCGGCGGCTCGGGCAGGGCGGGGTGCACGGCATCGCGCCCCGGCGCGTCCCCGCGGTCGGAACGCCCGCGCTCGATGCCACGGAAGGGGGCCGGCGATGAGCGACGAGCTGCGCCGTCGGCTGCGCGCGGCCACCGGCGCGCACCGGCCCGACCGGGAGCGGATGCTGGCCAGGATCGAACGCGGCATGGCCGGGCCGCCCGCTGCCGACGTCCCCTCGCGGGGGCGCGGGCCCGCCGTCGGCTGGGTGCGGATCGCCGGGGTGACGGCGGGTGTCGCGGGGGCGCTCGCCGTGGGCGGGTTCGCGGTCGGCGCGGCGCTGCGGCCGGACGACGAGCCGCGGCAGACGGTCGCCGTCTCGCCGTCGCCCGCCACGGCGTCCCCCGACGCCACCGCACGCGAGCGCACGCCCGCCGCCTCGCCCTCCGGCAGCCCTCCGGCGTCCGCGCCGCAGCGGCACCCGTCCTCGTCGCCGCCCGGGAAGCCGTCGGGCAGTGCCGACGGCACGAAGCCGCCCGCCGCGCCCGGTCCGGGGACCGCCTCGGACGGCCCGCTGTGGTCGGACGGCTCCGTCGACCCGGGGTCGAGCGAGTACTGGAGCCAGAGCGATGTCACCTTCAAGACCGAGGACGAACTCGCCTCGCTCACCGTCGAGTTGCGGGTCGCCCTGACCGGCGGCGTCGCGGACACCGGCAACTGGCGCTCGCTGCCCGCCGAGGACTTCACGGTGTCCGTCGCCGAGCACGACGGATTCCTGGTGTACCGCTGGCAGTTGAAGGCCGGGCGGACCGTGCCCACCGGGGAGTTCGTCTTCGCCGGGCAGTACAACCACGGCGCGGGCGGCCGGGACGCCTCGAAGGACACGTACACGGTGTCGGCGCGGACGGCCGACGGTGAACGGGCCTCGGTGGGCGGCGACTTCGCCTAGAACACGGGCAACCTTTCGATGCGGGGCGACCACTACAGGCCATGACACGAAAGCCCCAGACTCCCCCACGCCACCGTCGCCGCCTCAGCAGGAAGCGCACGACGATCGGTGGCCTCGCCGCGCTCGCCCTGACCGGCGGCGCCCTCGCCACGACGGCCTTCATCGGGTCCGCGGGCGCCGCGACCGCCTGGCCGAGCGCCAAGGGCGAGCAGGCCGTGAGCAGCAGCATCGCCGTGTCCGGCACGCTCGACGGCGGCTACAAGCGCTATTACGGTTCCGGCGACCTCGGCGGCGACGGCCAGGACGAGGGCCAGGACCCGATCTTCGACCTGGCCGACGGCGCGACCCTGAAGAACGTCATCATCGGCTCCCCCGCCGCCGACGGCGTGCACTGCGCGGGCAGTTGCACCCTCCAGAACGTGTGGTGGGAGGACGTCGGCGAGGACGCGGCCACCTTCAAGGGCAAGTCCACGTCGTCCGTGTACACGGTGTACGGCGGCGGCGCGAAGTCGGCGTCCGACAAGGTGTTCCAGTTCAACGGCGCCGGGAAGCTCGTCGTCACCAAGTTCCAGGTCTCCGACTTCGGCAAGCTGGTCCGCTCCTGCGGCAACTGCTCGACGCAGTACAAGAACCGGAACATCATCATCAACGACGTCGACGTGACCGCGCCGGGCAAGTCGATCGTCGGGATCAACTCCAACTACGGCGACACCGCGGCCCTGCGCAACGTCCGCGTCCACGGCGACAGCAGCAAGAAGATCAAGCCGTGCGTCCGCTACCAGGGCAACAGCACCGGGGCCGAGCCGACCGAGATCGGCAGCGGCCCCGACGGTACGTACTGCCGCTACACGGCGTCGGACCTGACGTACGACTGACCCTGCGGCCCGGCCTCTCCGCTACTCCACGTAGTAGGTGGGGTTGGGGAACTTGAACGTCTTGTCGGCGTGGCCGCCCTGGAGGTCGGAGTACTGGTCGCCGAAGTTCCCGACGATGTCGTAGCCGAGGGACTCGATGTGCCGCCGCGTGCCCGACTTGTACTGCACGGTGGTGCAGTTCCAGGCGGCCGCGGTGGCACAGTCGCTCAGGTACGCGGGCGGGTTGGCCGTGTCCTTGAGGAAGATGTGGTCGGCGTCGAGACCGACGTCGATGCCGACCTTCTTCAGGTTCGCCACGGCCCCGGCGCGCTGCGACTCCTTGAGCCCGGAGTTGTAGAAGACCGTGACGCCCTTGCGGGTGGCGTACTTCACCAGCTCCGGGGTCCCGGGCACGGCGGGCCGGTCGGCCTTGGCCACATAGTCGGCCCAACTGGCACTCTTGTAGGTGTAGTTGGTCTTGATCTCGTAGTCGAGGCTGAGCAGCAGCGTGTCGTCGATGTCGAAGACGACGGCGGGCTTCTTCGCGTGCTTGCCGTGCCCCTTGGCCGCCTTGGCCGCCCGGTCAATGGACCGCTCGGCCTTGGCGGTGATGCGCGCCATGTCGTCGGCGTACGCGCTGTCCGACGACGCCTGCCACACGCCGTCGGCGTCCTGGGTGGCGCCGTAGTAGCTCTTGATCTCGTTCACGAGGAGGCCGATGTTGTGCGGCTCGGCCGTCGTGCTTCCGCTCGGGTGGTCGGCACTGGCCGCACCGGTGCCGTACAGGACGCCGCCCGCGAGCGCACAGGTCGCGGCGAGGCCCGTGAGGGTGATGGATCTCCGCATGTCACATCTCCGGAATCTGGCCCGAGGCGCGCGGGAAGCGCGCCAGGTCGCCCTCTGTCTACGCGCATCACATGTAGCGGACAGCCACTTTTACCCGATCGATACCCGGCCGCCCGCCTGCGCCGACGAGCGCGATCGGTACCCAGTCATTGCCCTGGGCAAAGACCGCCTTGACTTGCTGTTGAACCCGAGGCCCTAGGGTCGATCGCAGCCGTGCGCGCCGCGCACGCCCCGTCCTTCCCGGAGACTCCGCCTTGTCCGTCCCTGCCACGCTGGCCACGTCGTCGGGCGGCGAGTCGCCCGTGCTGCTCGGTGCGTTCCTGATCGGTGGAGTGGTCGCGATCTGGTGCGGGGTGGCCTGGGCGTTCGACATAAAGGGCATCAGCACCCGCCGGTCGGCGCGGGCCCGTGCGAAGAGCGCGGACGTGTGGGCGGGCTCAGGCCGCCTCGACACCGCCCCGACGACGATCTTCGGCAGCGTCGGCCATCTCCGCTTCCTCGGCGCGGTCATGGCGCTGGCCGGGGTCCTGTTGCTGCTGGTCACCTACGCGCTCTGGCAACTGGGCCGGTGACGGCGGATGCCGTGCCTGCCGCGCAACAATCACGGGGTCGGTCTCCTGGCCGGCACCGCTCTCGGGGCCCTGCCGTCGTGTGGCCGCGCGCGTCGTGGGGCCCAGTCGCCGAGGTAGGCGGCGGGGGTCGCCGACTCGGCCTCGGTGTGGGTGAGTTGAGGGCGGTTCTCGGGGACCGTGACGGTCGCGCCGGGGCCGGTGTTGCGGTACTCGGCGAATCGCTGCCGCTGCCACGGGTGGCTGTCCGACATGTTGGCGTAGGGCGCGACGGCGTCGAGGCCCGCGCCGAGGCGGCTGTTCCGGACCACGAGGGACGGCACCGCCGTGGTGTCGGAGCTGGGCACCCAGGGGCGGGCCAGCTTGTAGGACGCGTCCGGGGCGGTGCTCGTGATCCGGGACCGCGTGACGAGGCAGCCGCGCGGGTTGGCGGCCGCCGTGGAGGGGGCGAAGACGAATCCGTAGGGGGCGGCGCCCAGGTCGGTGCGGTCGAGGGTACGGAAGTGGCAGCGGTCGTACACCGCCGTCCCCCGCCCGAAGACGAAGTCGACGTCCCCCTCGACGTAGCAGTCGTGGAAGTACTGCCGGGCGAAGGCCGTCAGCGCGGGTGAGTCGGCGTAGAGGGTGTCCTGGTGGCCGAGGAAGCGGCAGCCGAAGAACGCCGACCGGTCCCCCGTCACCTTCAGGGCGACGGCCTGGGTGCCGGTGATGCCGGGGTGGTCGGCGCGCAGCCAGTCGTTGGCGAAGGTGATGTCCTGCGCGCTGAAGTCCTCGCCGCGCAGGGTGACGGTGGCCGAGCCCGTGGTGCCGTACGTGCCCGAGCCGTCGGGCTTCTGGGTGCCGGCCGCGTTGTCGTACACGACGACGGTGTCTCGGGGGTTGCCGCTCGCGCCGATCCAGGTCGTCCGGGCGGCGGTCGCCGTGACTGTTTCCCGGTAGACGCCGGGGGCGATGACGACGGTGCGGGCGGTGGTTGCTGTTGCCGCCCGGAGTGTGGTGACGTCGCCGTGGCCTTGAGGGTCTACGTAGATGGTGTCGGGGTCTCTGCGGTGGGTGGGGGAACCGTAGGGGCCGAAGGGGGTGTGGGTGCGGGTGCCTCCGGCGGCGGGGGTCGGAATCGCGGCCAGGCCGATCCCGGCGGCGATGAAGGTGCGGCGGTTCAGGGGCATGCGGATGCTCCTCGCTGGTCGGGTGCGGCTTTCGTCGTGGCTGGTCGCGCAGTTCCCCGCGCCCCTGGGCAGTTCTCCGACCGCAGCCCGGTGGCCGCTTCTCGCGCAGTTCCCCGCGCCCCTGAAGGCTGCGCTTCGCGCGCCTTCCCCTTGAGGCTGCGGCTTCGCCGCGCCTCTGTCGATGATGAGATGGCGCACGCAGTGCGCATCTCAGGGGCGCGGGGAACTGCGCGACCAGCCACGACGGTGGCGCGGACGAAGGACGGCCCAGGGCCCCGCTCAGTAAAGGTGGGCGGCTCCGGCGGACCGGAGGACGGTCCTGGTCACCGTTTTCGCCGGGTCCACATGGAGCCGGAGTGCAGGGACCCACCCGGCACCCGACCGCAGCGGAGCAGCCGCGTTCGCCGCGTTGTAGGCCGCGATGATGTCGGTCGCGACGCCGTTGACGACGTTGCCCTTCTCGGTGAGGGGATAGTCGTTCCACCGGTGGAGGATCGTGTCGGCGCCGACCCCGGCGGGGAGCGTGAAGGAGTTCTTCTCCGCGTACAGCTGCGACTTGAAGCCGATGCCGAACGAGTAGCCGTAGTCGGCGTTCGCGACGTAGGAGTTGTTGTAGACGTCGACCTGGCCGAAGCGGACGCGCGGGGCCCGCTCGACGAGGTTCTTGAAGAGGTTGTGGTGCAGGGTGACGCGGAGCCTGCCCTCGTCGGTGGCGGCGGCGCTGTCGCTGTTGCCGATCATCAGGGTCTTGTCGTGGTCGGCGAAGACGTTCCAGGACGCGGTGACGTGGTCGGCGCCCCTGACGATGTCGAGTTCGCCGTCGTGCTGCTGGTAGAGGCGGCCGTAGTAGGTGGGCAGCGTGGAGTCGGGGTGGTCGCCGTCGGTGAAGGTGTTGTGGTCCAGCCAGACATGGGTGGAGCCGTAGACGACGGCGGCGTCGTACTCGGAGTTCCAGTTGCCGGTGTCACCGTCGGTCGGGTCCCACTGCGGGAAGCAGTCGAGCGGCGACTCCAGGGTCAGGCCGCGCACGATGACGTTGTCTACGCCGGTGATCTGGAGGCTGCCGCCGACGATCCCGGCGTTCTTGCCGACGCCGATCAGCGTGGTGTTGGCGGGCACGGTGGCCTTGATGGCCTTGGCCTGGGCGGTGGCGGAGGCGGCTCGCAGGTCCTCCTGCGCGCCGCTGACCTCGTTCTCATAGCCCCAGACGGCCGGGTCGTAGTCGGCGAGGTACTGGTCGAAGTCGTAGCCGTCGGCGGCGAAGTCGTCGCAGGTGGAGCCGTCGGCGTCGAGCGTGCCGCGCACCTTGACGATCTTCGGCGCGGTGCCGCCGTCGGCGAAGGCGGCCTTCAGCTCGGCCCAGGTGGTGACGGTGTAGACGTGCGCCGGGTCGGCGGCGGCGCCCCCGTTGGTGCCGGTGGTCGCCGAGCCCCAGCCGTCGCCGGCGGCGAGGGTCTGGCGGGCGGTGTCCCGGCCGTGCGCCTGGGCGGTGCCCGCGGTGCCGGTGACGACGAGGACCAGGGCCGTGCAGCCGACCAGCCCAGATATGACACGTCCATGACATCTCTGTGTGTGCACTGTGCGCTCCTTGCCGGTATCAGGCGGGTGTGGTGCCGGGCAGCCAGGTCAGACGCGACTGCCATACGTCGGAGAGCTCGTCGATCTCGTCGCCGGTGCGCCGCACGTCGCGGGCGGGCAGCACCCGCGCGCGCAGCAGTTCACGGGCGACGAGGCGGGCCACGGCGATGGCGCCGGGCGGATTGCTGTGGGTGTTGTCCGCTTCCGTGGCGGTCCAGTTGAAGTAGACCTTCGTCTCCTCGGCGCCGAGCCGCTGCCACAGGGCGAGCGACAGGGCCTGGATGTCGAGCAGCGCCACGCCCTCCTCCTCGGCGAGGGCGCGCATCGCCGCCGGGTAGTCGCCGTGCGTGGGCAGCGCGTCGCCGTCGGCGTCGAACTTCCTGCGTTCGACGGGGGTGGCCAGTACCGGCCGGGCGCCCCGGGCGCGGGCTCCGTCGAGGTAGCGCCGCAGATACTTCTGGTACGTCGACCAGGGCTCGGTGGAGCGGGTGGGGTCGGCGCTCTTCTCGTCGTTGTGGGCGAACTGGACGAGGAGGAAGTCACCGGGGTGGATCGCCGTGAGGACGGTGTCGAGGCGGCCCTCGTCGAGGAAACTCTTCGAACTGCGGCCGTTGACCGCGTGGTTGGCGACCCGGACCCGGTCGCCGAGGAAGAACGGCAGGGCCGTGCCCCAGCCCGTCTCGGGTGCGGCGTCGGCATACTTCTGGGCGGCGGTGGAGTCCCCGGCGATGAACAGGGTGCGGCGGTACGCCGGACGGGGGCGGGCGGCGGCGGGGCTCGCCGCGGCCGCCGCGAGCGGCAGGGCCGCGAGCGCGGCCAGGGTGGCTCTTCGGGTGGTCGGCACGACGGTGCGCGTCCTTTCGTGACGTGCGTGCGGGTCGTGGTGGCCGGGCCGGCGACACGGCGTCTTCGCCGCCGGCCCGTGGGCGGGCCAACTCCTAGTTGGCCTGCTGCTTCCAGTCGTCCTGGGCCTTGTTCAGCTGGTCGGCCATGGTGTCGAGGAAGTCCTTGGCGGACTGCTTGCCGAGGAGGACCTTCTGGAAGTTGGCCTCGTTGTCGGCCTTGGAGATGGTGTTCCAGTCGGGCAGGTAGTACGGCAGTTGCACGATCTTGGTGGAGCCGGACTCCAGGGCCTCGGCGGCCAGCTTGGTGGGCTCGGCCTTCTGCACCCAGGCGTCCTTGGCGGCGTCGGTGTTGGCCGGGATCTGGCCCGCCGACTCGTTCCACTTGCTGTTCTCGCTGTGCGAGGCGGCGAACTCGATGAACTTCCAGGCGGCCGTCTTGTTCTTGCTCGCCTTGAACAGGCCGAGCCCGTCGACCGGGTTGGAGACCTGGACGCGGGTGCCGTCGTCGCCGGTCGGGTTCGGCAGGCCCTTGAACGTGTCGGCGCCCAGCGCCTTCACATGGCCCGCGTAGGAGCCGAGGTTGTGGTTGAGCATGCCGATGGTGCCGCTGTCCCACTGGCTGACCATCTTGGTGAAGTCGTTGTTGACGTCGGCCGACGGGGTGGCCTTCTTGTAGAGGGCGGCGTACTTCTCCAGCGCGGCGACGTTCTCGGGATCGTTGACGGTCGTCTTCTCGTTGTCGCCGTCCCAGAACGAGGTGATGCCGCTCTGCCCGTACATCACGTCGAGGGCCTGGGCGATGGAGCCCTCGCCGCCGCGGATGGTGTAACCGAACTGGTTCTTCGAGGAGTTGGTGAGCTTGCCCGCCGCGTCGAAGAACGTGGACCAGGTCGTCGGCGCGTCCAGGCCCGCCTTGTCGAACAGGTCGGTGCGGTAGTACAGGACGCCGTTGTTCGCGGACGTCGGGATCGTGTACAGCTCGCTGCTGCCCCCGGCCGCCCTCACCGAGTCGACGAACTTGGCGTTCAGCTTGTCGTTGAGGGAGCTGGTGGCCAGCCGGTCGGCGACCGGTTCGAGGGCGTTCTGCGCGGTGAGCGTGGCGAGCATCGCGGTGCCCACCCCGCCGACGTCGGGCAGGCCGCCGCCCTGGATGGCGGTGTCGTACTTGGACTGCACGTTCTCGGCGGGGACGCCGACGTACTTGACCTTGATGTCGGGGTTCTTCTTCTCGAAGTCCTTGATGATCTCCATCCAGACGTCGCGGCGCACGGCCGTGTTGTTGTCCCAGAAGGTGATCGTGCCCTTGCCGGAGCCCTCGTCGCCCTTGTCGCCGCCGGTGCCGGAGCCGTCGTCGCCGCAGGCGGTGGCGGTCAGGGCGAGCAGGGTGGACAGACCCACGGCGGTGCCGGTGCGGAGCGCGTGTCTGCGCATGCGGAAGTTCATGATCGGCTCTCTTCTGCTGGATCGCTGGATCGGTGGGGTTCTGGGGGTCGGAGGTGGGTCGGTGGGGTGTGTTCGGTGCTGCGGAAGCGGGTGAAGAGGGCGGTCCCGGCGGGTCCCGTACCGCCGGGGACCGCCCCGTCCGGGGCCGCGGCGAACAGGCCGAGCAGTGCTCCGACCCAGCGCCACGGCTGTGCGGCGAACATCTGGCCCGAGGGCCGGAATCCGTCGCCGGTGTCGACGGAGAAGCGGCAGCGCGCCCCGTCGGAGATGTCGACGCGCAGGCGCGCCGTGCCGTCAGGTGCCGGGCGCGGGTGGGCGGCGGCGCGTTCGGTGTCGGCGGCCGGGCCCTCGGCGAACCGGTGCGCGACGTGGACGGTGCCGTCGGCGGCGCGCTCCAGGCCGGTCCAGGAGTAGGCGTCGCCGAGGACGACAAGTCCCGCGCGGGCACCGGGGGTTGTCGCGTCGAGGCGGAGGTCGACCTCGATGCGGGAGGGCGCCAGGGGCAGGCGCTGGGTGAGGACGTGCGGGACACGGCGCAGGTCGCGCAGCCCGTCGGCGGAGCGCACGCAGGTCAATCGGAGTCCGTCGCCGCCGTGCGCCGTCGCGAGGCCGTCGCGGGGGTTGGCGGTCCACTGCCACTGCCGGCCGAACCGGCCGCCGGGGAAGTCGTCGTCGGCCGCGGGCGCCGTGACGGGCTGCGCGGGCAGGTCCGGTTTGGGGTGGACGCGCACGGGGACGCCGGGCGCGTGCTCGGCGCCGGGCACCGGCCAGCCGTGCGCGTCCCAGCGCATCGGCTGGAGATGCACCACACGCCCGTACGCGCCGCGCTGCTGGAAGTGCAGGAACCAGTCCTCGCCCGTGGGCGTGTCCACCCAGCCGCCCTGGTGCGGGCCGTTGACGTCGGTGGCGCCCTGTTCGAGGATCACGCGCTCCTCGTACGGGCCGGAGAACGAGCGGGAGCGGAAGGCGCCCTGCCAGCCCGTCTCCACGCTCCCGGCCGGGGCGAGGATCCAGTACCAGCCGTCGCGCCGGTACAGCTTGGGTCCCTCGATCGTGAACCAGCCGGGGATCCGGTCCCCGTCGATCAACAGGGTTCCCTCGTCGAGGAGTTCGGTGGCGTCGGCGCTCATCCGGTGGCCGGTGATCCGGTTCTTGATGCCGGCCCGCGACTTCGCGTAAGCGTGCACGAGGAACGCCTCGCCGCTCTCCTCGTCCCACAGCGGGCACGCGTCGATCAGGCCCTTGCCCGCCTTCAGCAGATGCGGTCGGCTCCAAGGACCCCTGATGGACGGCGCGTTGATCTGGAACACGCCGTGGTCGGGATCGCCCCAGAAGATCCAGAAGCGCTCGTCGTGGTACCGGATCGAGGGCGCCCACACCCCGCAGTCGTGGCGCGGCGCCGTGAACGCCTCGGTGGGTTCGAGGCGGTCGAGGGCGTGGCCGATCAGGGTCCAGTTGACGAGGTCGCGGGAGTGCAGCAGGGGCAGGCCGGGGGCCCGGCCGAAGCTGGACGCGGTGAGGTAGAAGTCGTCGCCGACGCGGCACACGTCGGGGTCGGACCAGTCGGCGGCGAGGACCGGGTTGCGGTACGTGCCGTCGCCCAGGTCGCCGAAGCGCGGTCCTGCGCTCATGCGGACACCGCCTTTCTGACCAGGGCGGCGGTCCGCTCGCGGTCGAGGCGGCCGTCGGCGACGACCGTGACGATCCGGCGTACGGCGGTGTCGCCGGGGGCGATCGGCAGGCGGGCCCGGGCGGCGAGCGAGGAGCCGACGCCGGGGTACTCGGCGGTGCGCACGAACCACGGGTCGCGCCGGGTCCCGGCGGTGGCCCCGGCGAAGACCAGCGTCCAGCCGTCGCCGCTCAGGGCGAGCCAGTCGGCCGGGCGGCCGTGCACGGCGTCCTCGCCCTCGGCGTCCGCGGTGCGCACCGAGGGGGCGGCGGACTCCTTGGGCGCCCGCCAGAAGAAGCCTCCGTAGGCGGCGCCGGGGCGGCCGTTGGTGGCGGGGCTGCCGACGGTGACCGGCTCGCGGCCCGGGTTGGTGAGCGCGAAGGTGAGGTCGAGCGCCCAGGCGTCGTCGGCGAGCCGGGTCACGGCGACGGTGCGGCGCTCACGCAGCAGCACCCGCGCGTCCGCGATCCAGTCCAGGTCCTCGACGCAGCCGTCCGGGTCGCGCAGCTTGAACTCGCGGTGCCGCTGCTCGCCGTGGTTGTCCAGCTCGGTCGGCCCCTGGTCGCGTACATAGGTCCGGCCGCCCCAGAAGTTGTGTCCTTCGACGTCCGGCACGGCGACGCCGGCCCCGAGGTGGTGCGGGTGATCGGCGGGCGCGTACTCGGTGACGGGAACGCCGGCGAGGGTGGTCACCGGGTGCAGGAACGGGCGCGGTGCGCTGCGTCGGTCGAGGTCGGCGCGGACCTCGTAGCGGGCGACCGGGCGGCCCGCGCAGTGCAGGGTGAGGGGGGCGACGGCGAGGCGGTTCATCGGGCGGCCTCCTGTTCCCGGCGGGCCCAGTCGGCGCCGAGTCCGGCGTAACCGGTGAGCGTGTCGGCGCTGGCGGCGACGAGTCCGTCGATGCCGGGCACGACCCGGCGGAGGGTGCCGTCGCCCCCGCCGCCGGGCACCGTGTGCCAGGCCGAGGCGGGCAGCGGCCGCGGCTCGGGCGCGCGCCGGATCGCCTCGACGACCCGCATGAAGGCGCCGGTCGCGGCCGGGGTGACGAGGAGTTCGGTGGCCCCGGTGGGATCGGAGAGGTGGGCGACCAGGTTCTCCAGGAGATCCGTCCGGGCGTACGTGGTCTCCTGCGGGCCGTGCCCCGCGCGCTGCACGAGGGCGCGGTCCTGCTTGTACCAGAAGGTGATCCGGCCGTGGCTGCCGTGCACGACGACGTACGGCTCGTCGGGCCGCTCGGCGCACAGGGTCGCGGCGACGGTGACGCGCGAGCCGGTGCGGGTGGTGATCGAGACGTACGAGGTGTCGTCGGCCTCGATGGCGTTGGCGCGGAACAGCTCGGTGCGGATGTCGGTCAGGTCGTCGGCGCCGGTCGCGCCGTCGAGGGCGAGGCCGGTGGCGACGGCGTGGGCGAGGGGGTTGGTGAGCACGCCGTCGACCACGTCGACCTGGCGGCCGGTGGCGTCGGGGAGCCTGCGCCGTCCGGCCCAGGGGGCGCGCCGGAAGTAGGCCTCGTCGCGGGCCCAGGCTCCGGCGGCGCCGATGCCGAGGGGTTCGCCGATGACCCCGTCCCGTACGAGATCTCGTATATGAGACATCGCGTGCGAGCCGAGCGACTGGAAGCCGATCTGGCAGGCGACACCGGCCGCGGCGACCCCGGCGGCCATCCGCTCGTACGCGGCGTACGACGGCGCGGGCGGCTTCTCCAGGAGCAGGTGCACGCCCCGCGCGGCGGCGGTGAGGGCGAGGTCGGTGTGGGTCGGGATCGGGGTGCAGATCACCGCCGCGCGGGCGCCGGTGCGGTCCAGGAGGTCGCCGAGGTCCGGCGATTGGGCGACGCCTCCGAACCCGGCCAGCTCGGAGTCCGGGAGCGGGTGCAGTTCGCAGACTCCGGTGAGGGTGACGAGGCCTGCTTCGGCCAGCCGCCGGATGTTGTCCAGGTGCCAGCGGCCGTGTCCGCGGGCACCCGCGAGAACGACGGGTACGGGGGTCGGGTTCGCGGTCATCCCTTCACCGCCCCGGCGCTGAAGCCCGTGACGAGCCACTTCTGGATGAAGGCGAAGACGAGCACGACGGGCAGCGCGGCCACCACACCGCCTGCGGCGAGCGCGCCCAGGTCGACGGAGTCGGCGCCCATGAGCGTGGCGAGGCCGACCGGGATCGTCTGCTTGCTCTGGTCCGAGAGGAACATCAGGGCGAACAGGAAGTGGTTCCAGCTGTGCACGAAGGCGAAGGAGCCCACGGCGACGAGTCCGGGCCGCAGCAGCGGCAGGACGACAGCGCAGAAGGCGCGGAAGCGTCCGCAGCCGTCGACCCAGGCGGCCTCCTCCAGGGACGGCGGCACGTTCCGGATGAAGCCGCTGATCAGGATCATCGTCAGCGGGAGCTGGAAGACGGTCTCGGCGATGATGACGCTGCCCAGCGAGTTGATCATCTTCAGGTTGGCGAAGATCTCGAAGAGCGGTACGAGCATCAGCGCGCCCGGGATGAACTGCGAGCAGAGCAGGGCCAGCATGAAGGCCCGCTTGACGCAGAAGTTGAAGCGGGCGAGGGCGTAGCCGCCGGCCAGGGCGACGACGGTCGTCATGACCATCGAGGCGACGCCGACGAGCAGGCTGTTCTGGAAGAAGGTGGCGAACGCCCGCTCGTTCCAGACCTTGTCGAAGTGCTCGAAGGTGAGCGGCCACGGCGCGAGCGAGGTCGAGCCGGTGGGGCGGAACGCGAAGAGCAGCATCCAGTAGAACGGGATCAGCGTGAAGAGGAGGTAGACGCCGAACGGCACGTAGATCTGCCAGCGCGGCACGTCGTCCCAGGACGCGCTCTTCTTCGGCGGTCTCGTCTCCTGGCGGGGCCGGCCGGGGGCCGGGCGCACGGGGGCGGTGGTGGTGGCGGTCACTTCTCGTCGCCCCCGAACTTGCTCAGGCGGAGATAGATCATCGAGCAGAACAGCAGGATCACGAAGGCGATGGAGGTCAGCGCGGACGCGTAGCCGAAGTCGTGGCTGTCGACGGCGATGGACGCGATCCGCAGCGGCAGCGTCGTCGTCTCCCCCGCGGGCCCGCCGCCGGTGAGGGTGTAGAGCAGGTCGACGTTGTTGAACTCCCACACCGCGCGCAGCAGCGTGGACAGGATGATGGCGTCCTTCAGGTGCGGCAGCGTGATGTGGAGGAACTGCCGCAGCCGGCTCGCGCCGTCGACCTCGGCGGCCTCGTACAGGTCCTTCGGGACGGACTGGAGGTCGGCGAGGATGAGGATCGCGAAGAACGGTACGCCGCGCCAGAGTTCGGCGGTGACGACGGCCGGGAAGACGGTCGCGGTGTCGGACAGCCACGACGTCCCGTACGAGCCGAGGCCCACGTCGGCGAGGTAACGGGTGATGCCCGTCTGGGAGTTGTAGAGCAGCATCCAGATGGACGAGGTGAGGACGCCGGAGACGGCCCACGGCGAGAAGACCAGGGCGCGGGCGAGGCCGCGGCCGATGAACGTCTGGTTCACGACGAGCGCGAGCCCGAGTCCGAGCAGGAGTTGCAGGACGACCTGGACCACGACCCACTGGAGGCTGAAGCCGAGCGTGCTCCAGAAGTCGGGGTCGCTGGTGAACGCGGTGACGAAGTTGTCGAGGCCCGCGAAGCCGTTCCGCCACGGCTTGGTGGGGTTGTAGTGCTGAAGGCTGTAGTAGAAGACGCTGATGACGGGGTACGCGATGAAGCCCAGCATCAGCAGACCGGCGGGCGCGATCAGCAGATACGGCAGCCTGCGCGGGGTCGCGGACGTGCGGCGGCGGGGCCGGGGCGGTGGCGGTCCGGCCGGCGGGGCTTGGGCCACGGCTGCGGCTTGGGCCATGACGGGACTCCGTTCCTGGTGAAGCGCTTCGCGAACGCTGTTCGAGATGTCGATCATGTACGGGCGTCGGGGCCCGGGCGCGCGGCGGTCGGCTCAGCCCGCGTACGGGTCCGGCACCTTGCCCGGCCTGGCCAGGAAGGCGAAGTCGCAGCCGGTGTCGGCCTGCGTGATCTGCTCGTTGTAGAGCGCGCCGTAGCCGCGCTCGTACCGCTCGGGCGGCTCCACCCACTCGGCGCGGCGCCTCTCCAACTCTTCTTCGTGCACGTTGAGTTGAAGTTGGCGCGCGGCCACGTCGAGCGTGATGCTGTCGCCGGTGCGGACGAGTGCGAGCGGACCTCCGACGTACGACTCGGGGGCCACGTGCAGCACGCACGCCCCGTAACTGGTGCCGCTCATCCGGGCGTCGGAGATCCGCACCATGTCGCGCACACCCTGCTTGAGCAGGTGGTCGGGGATCGGCAGCATGCCGTACTCGGGCATGCCGGGGCCGCCCTTGGGGCCGGAGTTCCGCAGCACCAGGACGCTGTCCGCGGTGATGTTCAACTCCGGTTCGTTGATGGTGCGTTGCATGGTCTTGTAGTCGTCGAAGACGACGGCGGGGCCGGTGTGCTTGAGCAGGTGCGGCTCGGCGGCGATGTGCTTGATGACGGCGCCGTCGGGACAGAGGTTGCCGCGCAGGACGGCGACGCCGCCCTCGGCGGCGACCGGGTTGTCCCGGGTGCGGATGACGTCGTCGTGGTGGACGACGGCGCCGTCGAGCTGGCTTCCCAACGTGCCGTTCACCGTGGTCCGTTCGAGGTGCAGCAGGTCGGTGATCCGGGAGAGGAAGGCGGGCAGGCCGCCGGCGAAGTGGAAGTCCTCCATGAGGTACGTCCGGCCGCCGGGCCGCACGTTGGCGAGGACTGGCACGGTGCGGGCGATGCGGTCGAAGTCGTCGAGGGTGAGCGCCACCCCGGCGCGGCCGGCCATCGCGATGAGGTGGATGACGGCGTTGGTGGAGCCGCCGAGGCCGAGCACGGTGGTGACGGCGTCGTCGAAGGCCGCGCGGGTGAGGATCTCGGACGGCTTGAGCGCGGTCCAGGCCAGCTCGACGGCGCGGCGCCCGGAGGCGGCGGCCATCCTCTCGTGCGCGGAGTCGACGGCGGGGACGGAGGACGCGCCGGGCAGGGTCATGCCGAGGACCTCGGCGGCGGCGGTCATGGTGGAGGCGGTTCCCATGGTCATGCAGTGACCGGGCGAGCGCGCCAAGCCGCCCTGGAGTTCGCGGAGTTCGCAGTCGGTGAGGTTGCCCGCGCGGTGCTCGTCCCAGTACTTCCACATGTCGGTGCCGGAGCCGAGCGTCTCGCCGCGCCAGTGGCCCGGCAGCATCGGCCCGGCGGGCACGAAGAGGGCGGGGACGTCGGCGGAGGTGGCGCCCATGAGGAGCGCGGGGGTCGACTTGTCGCAGCCGCCGAGCAGCACCGCCGCGTCGATCGGATAGGAGCGGAGCAGTTCCTCCGTCTCCATGGCGAGGAGGTTGCGGTAGAGCATCGGGGTCGGCTTCTGGTACGTCTCCGAGAGCGTGGAGACGGGGAACTCCAGGGGGAAGCCGCCCGCCTGCCACACGCCCCGCTTGACGGCCTCGGCGCGCTCGCGCAGATGGACGTGGCAGGGGTTGATGTCGGACCAGGTGTTGAGGACGGCGACGACCGGGCGGCCCCGGTACTCCTCGGCCTCGTAACCGAGTTGGCGCATCCGGGCGTTGTGCGACCAGGTGCGCAGGGCGCCTTCGGTGCCGTACCACTGGTGGGAGCGCAGCTCCTCGGGGGCGAGCCGCCGACGGCCGGTCATATCGACCACCCCGCGGCGATCTCCGCGATCTCGGCGCGCTCCGCCTCGGGCAGCACCCGGCTGGGCGGCCGGACGTCGCGGCGGCACAGGCCGAGCGAGGCGAGGGCCTCCTTGACGACGGAGACGTTGTTGGCGGAGGCGTCGGCGGCGCGCAGCTCCTCGAAGCGGCGGATCTGTTCCCAGACCTTCATCGCCGCCTGGTACTCGCCGGATCGAAGCGCTTCGATCATGGACAGGGAGACGCTCGGGGCGACGTTCACCAGGCCGGAGGTGAAGCCGGTGGCGCCGGCCGAGAAGTAGGAGGGGGCGTACGGCTCGGCGAGCCCGGCCACCCACACGAAACGGTCCAGGCCCGCGTCGCGCGCGAAGGCGGCGAAGCGCGCGGCGTCCGGGACGGCGTACTTCACGCCGATCACGTTCGGGCAGGCCGCGCCGAGTTCGGCGAGCCGGGCGCCCGGCAGGGTGGCGGTCTTGATGTACGGGACGACGCCGATATCGGGCACCGCGTCGGCGACGGCCCGGTGGTAGTCGACCCAGCCACCCTCGGAGACATACGGGTGCACCGGCTGGTGCACCATCACCATGCTCGCGCCGTGCTCCCGGGCGTGCCGGGCGGCGTCGATCGCGGTCGGCACGTCGTGGCCGACGCCGGCCAGGACGGTCGCCGAGTCGCCCGCCTCGTCGAGAGCGGCCTCGGCGACGAGGCGGCGCTCGGCGGCGGTCAGGGCGTAGAACTCACCGGTGTTGCCGTTCGGCGTGAGGATGCGCACGCCGCCGTCGAGCAGCCGCCGCAGCAGGGTCCGCAGGGCCGCTTCGTCGACGGAGCCGTCCGCGGCGAACGGTGTCACCGGGATCGCCACGACGTCGGCGAGCGCGGCCCGCTGCGTCTGATACGAAGCCTTCGGCGCGCTCATGATCGCTGCTCACTCTCTTCTTCCCGGGCATCGGCTCCCTGGGCCTCGGATTCCTGGGCCTCGGGGAAGGCCCGCTGCACGAACGACGCGATGTGGTCGCGCAGCGCGCGGGAGGCGCCCTGCGCGTCGCCGGCCAGGGCGAGTTCGAGGATCTCCCGGTGCTCGGCTGCCTCCCGCTCCCAGGACGGGTCGGCGGCCCAGGCCACCGCGGAGACCAGCGCGGCCTGGTCGCGCACCTCGTCGAGCATCTTGCCGAGCAGCGGGTTGCCGCAGGGGGCGTAGAGGGCGCGGTGGAACTCCCGGTTGGCCAGCGACCGTTGGGCGGTGTCGGCCGCGGTGTCGGCGGCACGCAGGGCGTCGCGGGCGGCGTCGAGGGACGCCTTGCGCCGCACCGTGCGGCGCAGGGCCTCGGGTTCGAGGAGGAGGCGCACGTCGTAGACCTCGCGGGCCATGTCCGCGTCCACCATGCGCACCGTGACGCCCTTGTACTGGTTCATCACGACGAGCCCGGTCCCGGCCAGCGTCTTGAGCGCCTCGCGCACCGGCGTCTTGGAGACCCCGAACTGCGCGGCCAGGTCGGTCTCGACCAGGGCCTGTCCGGGTCTCAACTGCCCGGTCAGGATACGGCGCTTGATCTCCTCCTGGACGAACTGGGTGCGGGAGGGGATCGGGGTGGGCACAGAGGTCATGCGCGCCTCTCGGTGGATATCCGGTGTACGACGTGCTCGATCGCGCTCGGCGTACGGCGTATCAGGTATCGCGTCTCATATATGACGTACGAAGTACGACGCGTTGAAGCTAGAAGCACGGAGATGTTTCGTCAACGCTTCCGACAAAAGAAGTCCCGCCCGGACGGAACACGGGCGGGACAGGGACGGGGCAGGGGCCGGACAGGAGCTAGCGGGCGGGCCCTACGGCTGCCGCCAGTCCGGGTCCCGGCCGCTCAGGCCGATGACCCGGTCGGTCAGCGACGCGTGCTCGGAGACCGCGACGACCGGGCCGAACAGGCCCCCGCGCCCGCTGTCGTCCGCGGCCGGGGCGAGCAGGGCGTGGGCGGCGCCGAGGGCCGCCTCGTCCGGGGTGTACTCCTGGCCGGTGGCGCGAGCCAGGTCCCAGCCGTGCACGACAAGTTCGTCGGCGGTGACGAGCCCGGCGACGGCGCCGGGCAGGTCGAGGCCGCCCGCGTGGGTCATGCCGTCCCAGGCGGCGGGGTCCCGCCAGGCCTCCACCAGTTCGTCGAGCGCCTTGGGCAGGGCGGCGCGCCAGTCCGGCGACAGCTCGGGAAGGGTGCTGCCGGGCTGTGCCGTGTTGTCGTCCGCGCGCTCCTTGCGGGCCGTGGCGCGCAGCCCGGCCGCGAGGCCGACGATGTGCCCGACGAGATGGCGTACGGCGTAGTCGGGACAGGGCGTCGGCAGGTCGAGCTGGTCGTCCCGGACCCCGTGGGCGAGCCCGGCGACGATCCGGGCCTGCGGGCCGAGGTCCACTGTCGTGTCACTCATGGCGAATGGTGACCCTTCCGGTGAGGCATGTGTTCGCTGGTCACCGGTACAGACTCCGCCGCGGCCCGGAACTCATCGGTCCCGGCCCCGAGGCGTCAGAGCTCCGCGAGGGCCGCCCTGACGAGGTCCAGGTCCGCGTCCGGGGCCAGCCCCGCGTGGTACAGCCGCAGCTCGTCCGCGCCCAGCTCGCGCGCGGCCCGCACGTCGGCGGCGAGGGTGCCGGGACTGCCGCCCATGCCCCGTACGACGGTGAGGTTCGCGGCGAGCACTCCCCTGCCCTCGGCCGCGAAGGGGGCCAGCAGCCCGGCGCCGCCCGTGCAGGGCACCACCACCCCGTCGGCGACGGCCAGGATGTGCGCGGGGTCGACGCCCGCGTTGGCACCGCAGTGGTAGGAGACGGGGTCGGCGTGCAGCAGCACCTGAAAACCGGCCGGGGCCGCTTCCCGTACCGCCGCGACGGCGGCTTCCTGGAGGGTGCGGGCGGTGATGTCGCGATACGCGCGGGTGGCGGCGGCCTGCTCGGCGCCGAGCAGCTTCTCCACGCCCGCCCAGCCGTCGTCGGCCGGCTCGCCCCGCCATACGGGTTCCAGGGCGGCCCGCACCGAGCGGCTCAGCTCCTCCGCGTCGAGGCCGTGCCGGGCGTACCCGGCCCGGCAGTCCGGGCAGAAGCAGAGCGACATCAGGTACTGCGCGGCCTCCCCGAGGCCGACGCCGCCGATCTTGTCGTGGGCGTGCAGATGCGCGAGGCCGTACCAGCCGAGCGATTCGAGTTCGGTGCCGCGCGCTCCGGGCCGGGTGGCGGCCTCGGCGGCGAGGGCGACGAGAAAGGCGCGGGTGGCGGGCTGTGCGATGCAGGGGGCCCAGGGGTAGCGGTCGCCGTACGCGTTGACGACCGAGGTGTCCGGACGCTCGGCCCCCAGGCGGGAGTTGTGGGCGAGGACGACCCAGGTATGCACGTCGAGTCCGGCGTCGGCGAGCGCGGCGGCGGCCTCTCCGTAGGCGTCGCCGGGGGCCCAGTTCCCGGCCGCGTACGGCCTCAACTCGGCGTCGGTCCAGCGCTGTTCGTCGACCGGGTAGAGGACGGCGGCGTGTTCGGCGGTGACGACGCGGTGCCGGGGGTGGCGGGGGGTGAGGGCCCGGGTGGAGTGGTAGGCGGCGGCGAGGGTGACCTGCTGGACGCCGAGGTCCGCGATGCGGCGGGCGGCGTCCGGGTCGCCGATGACGTCCCAGGGATAGACGAAGGCGGAGGTCCTCACGCGCCCTGCTCCTCACTCGCGGCATCCGGAAGATCTGCGGCATCCGGAAGATCCGCGGCACCCGGGAGATCCGCGGCGTCCAGCAACTCGCCCGCCGCCTCGATGAGTTCGGCGAGCCGCTTGATGTGTTCCTCGGTCGGCTCGTGCAGCGGCGGGCGGACCTCGCCGACGTCGAGCCCGCGCAACCGTACCCCGGCCTTCACCAGCGCGACCGCGTAGCCCCGCCCCTGGTTGCGGAGTTCGACGAGCGGCCGGTAGAAGCCGTCGAGCAGCGCGTTCACCGTGGTGTCGTCGCCGCCGTTGACCGCCTTGTGGAAGGCCTGCGCGATCTCGGGGGCGAAGCAGAACACGGCGGAGGAGTAGAGGGTGATGCCGAGGCCCCGATAGGCGGGCATGGTGAGTTCGGCGGTGGGCAGCCCGTTGAAGTAGAGGAAGTCGTCGCGCACCCCGGAGGCGCGGACCGCGCTCACGGTCCGCTGCATCAGATCGAGGTCGCCGAGCCCGTCCTTGAGCCCGATCACCTTCGGGTGGCGGGCGAGCGCGACAACGGTCTCCGGGGTGAACACGGCGTTGTCGCGCTGGTACACGACGAGGTCGAGCGAGGTCGCCTCGGCCAGTTCGGTGTAGTGCCGCAGCAGGCCCTCCTGCCCGGCGACGACGAGATACGGCGGCATCGCCAACAGGCCGTCCGCGCCCGCCCGTTCGGCCGCGCGCGCGTAGTGGACGGCGAGCGCGGTGCCGTATCCGGCGCCCGCGACCACCGGCACCCGGCCGTCCGTCGCCTCGACCGCCGCGGCCACGCACGCCTCGAACTCCTCGGGCGTGAGCGCGTGGAACTCCCCGGTGCCGCAGCAGGCGAAGACGGCGGCGGCCCCGGCCTCGACGCCGCGCCGCACATGGGTGCGGTAGGTGTCGAGGTCCACGGCGCCGTCCGGCCCGTACGGGGTGACCGGGAAGAAGAGCGGGCCACTCGGGACGGCGAGTCGAACGGCGAGGGCGGCTGACGTCACGGGCTCTCCCTGAGCGTTGCACGCACAGATGTGCATGTTTCTGATCCGCGTCTATATTTCTGAACGCACTCACCGTAAGCCGCCCCAAAGCAGACGGTCAAGCGCCCGAACTCGGCGGAGTCTTGACGGCGAGCGACCACCTCCTTAGCGTGTCCACGAATGTGAATGCCGCTCACGCATGGACATGGAGATCACGCACATGTCAGTCCCCTCCGCGCCCCGCACCCTTCTGCTCACCGGCGCCGCCGGCGGACTCGGCACCCTGATGCGTGAGTTGCTGCCGCAGCACGGGTACACCCTGCGCCTGCTGGACGTCCGCCCCGTCCCGGACGCGCCGGACGCGATCGTCGCGGACCTGAACGACACGGAGGCGCTGCGCGAGGCGGTGCGCGGCGTCGACGGCGTCCTGCACCTGGCGGGCATCTCCCTGGAGTCGACCTTCGACAAGATCGTCGAGTCGAACATCAAGGGCACCCAGCGGCTCTTCGAGGCGGTCCGCGCGGAGAGCGAGGCCCGCGCCGACGGCACGGCCCCCCGCGTCGTCTTCGCCTCCTCCAACCACGCGATCGGCTACACCCCGCGTCCGCGCACCGAGGACGGCGCCCCCGTGATCCAGGTCGCGACGCGGCGCCGCCCCGACACCTTCTACGGCCTGTCCAAGTCGTTCGGCGAGGACCTGGCGCAGTTCTACTGGGACCAGTACGGCATCGAGACGGTGTCGGTCCGGATCGGCGCCTGCTTCGTGGAGCCGACCGACGTCCGCATGATGTCGGTCTGGATGAGCCCCGCCGACGGCGCCCGGCTCTTCCACGCCGCGCTGTCCGCGCCGGCCGTCGGCCACACCGTCGTCTACGGCTCCTCCGCCAACACCCGCGTCTGGTGGGACCTCTCCAGCGCCCGCGCGCTCGGCTACGAGCCGCAGGACGACTCCGAGGCGTACGCGGAGAAGCTCCTCGCCGAGTTCGGCCCGCTCAGCGACGACAATCCGGCACACCGGTACATGGGCGGGCGTTTCATCAACGACCCGCCGATCTGGCCGTACTGAGCAACACGCGGCCCGCACCCCACTCGGGCACCAAGCGGGCCACCGCATCCCCCGAAACGGGCAGCCACCCCGCCCGAACCCACATGATCCCCGGCTCCGGCCCTGGTCCGAGCCGGGCAGCCGTGCCCCGAAACGGACAGAAGCGGGCCGCATCACTTCTCCGACAGACCTGGTCACCACCTCGTAGCGCCGGTAAAAATTCCGGAGCGGGCCCCACCGGGCCCGAACGGGCACGACGGCACCAGGGCACGGAGGGGCGACATGAGCGCCGAGGAACGGCAGCGGGAGATCGTACGCGCGGCGCGCCGCACCGGCAGCGTCGACGTCACGGAGCTCGCCGCCGAACTGGGCGTCGCCAAGGAGACGGTCCGCCGCGATCTGCGCGCCCTGGAGGACCACGGTCTGGTCCGGCGCACGCACGGCGGGGCGTACCCGGTGGAGAGCGCCGGGTTCGAGACGACCCTCGCGTTCCGCACCACCATGCACGTCCCCGAGAAGCGGCGGATCGCCACGGCCGCCGCCGATCTGCTCGGTGACGCGGAGACGGTCTTCGTCGACGAGGGGTTCACCCCGCAGCTCATCGCGGAGGCGCTGCCGCGCGACCGGCCGCTCACCGTCGTCACGGCGTCCCTGGCCACGGCGGGCGCGCTGGCCGAGGCGCCGAACACCACGGTCCTGCTGCTCGGCGGGCGGGTCCGCGCGGGCACGCTGGCCACCGTGGACCACTGGACGACGAAGATGCTCGCCGGCTTCGTCATCGACCTCGCCTACATCGGCGCCAACGGCATCAGCCGCGACCACGGCCTGACCACCCCCGACCCGGCGGTCAGCGAGGTCAAGGCGCAGGCGATCCGGGCGGCACGGCGCACGGTCTTCGTGGGCGTGCACACCAAGTTCGGCGCGGTCAGCTTCTGCCGGTTCGCGCCCGTGGGCGCCCTGGAGACGATCGTGACGAGCACCCAGCTGCCCGTGTCCGAAGCACACCGCTACTCGCTGATGGGCCCGCAGGTCATCCGCGCCTGACCCCCGGACGCACCGTCAACTCCCCTGCAGTGCGCGGGAGTCGGCACCGCACACCCATTGGCCAAGCGATTCATCCATATACGCGACAGAAGTCCAGGAGCATCCATGCGAACCCAGAGCCGACGGAGGCCGCCGGGCGCCCTGCTCGCGACGGCCGCCGCAGGGACGCTGCTCACCCCTCTGCTGTCCGGCTGCTGGGCCGGAGCGGGCGGACTCGGGGGCGGCGACTCCATCAACGTCCTGATGGTGAACAACCCGCAGATGACCGAGCTGCAGAAACTGACCGCGAAACACTTCACCCACGAGACCGGGATCAAGGTCAACTTCACGGTCCTGCCGGAGAACGACGTCCGCGACAAGATCAGCCAGGACTTCGCCAACCAGGCGGGCCAGTACGACGTGGCGACGCTCTCCAACTACGAGATCCCCATCTACGCCCGCAACGGCTGGCTGCACGAACTGGGCCCGTACGTGAAGAAGGACGCCGGCTTCGACCAGCAGGACATCCTCGCGCCCATGCGCCAGTCGCTCACCGGCGACGACGGCAAGCTCTACGGCGAACCCTTCTACGGCGAGTCGTCCTTCCTGATGTACCGCAAGGACGTCTTCGCCAAGAAGGGCCTGAAGATGCCCGCGCACCCGACCTGGAACCAGGTCGCGGACCTCGCGGCGAAGGCCGACGGCGCCGAGTCCGGCATGAAGGGCATCTGCCTGCGCGGACTGCCCGGCTGGGGCGAGCTGATGGCGCCGCTGACGACGGTGGTGAACACCTTCGGCGGCACCTGGTTCGACCAGGACTGGACGGCGCGCCTCGACGACAAGGGCTTCAAGGATGCGACCCAGTTCTACGTCGACCTGGTGCGCAAGCACGGCGAGTCGGGCGCGGCCCAGTCCGGGTTCGCCGAGTGCCTCAACAACCTCACCCAGGGCAAGACCGCGATGTGGTACGACGCCACGTCCGCCGCGGGCTCCCTGGAGTCGGCGAAGTCGCCGGTCAAGGGCAAGATCGGGTACGTCGCCGCGCCCACCGTGAAGACGAAGTCCAGCGGCTGGCTGTACACCTGGGCGTGGGGCCTGCAGAAGGCGTCCCACAACCCCGACAAGGCCTGGAAGTTCATCTCCTGGGCGTCCGGCAAGGAGTACGAGAAGCTCGTCGGCGAGAAGTTCGGCTGGGCCAACGTGCCCGCGGGCAAGCGCGCCTCCACGTACGACATCCCGCAGTACCGCGAGGAGGCGGCCGCCTTCCAGGACCAGACCCGCGCCGCCATCGAGGGCGCGAGGCCGCGCGACCCGGGCGTCCAGCCGCGGCCCGCGCCCGGCATCCAGTTCGTCGGCATCCCCGAGTTCACCGATCTCGGCACCAAGGTCTCCCAGGAAATCAGCGCGGCGATCGCCGGACGCCAGTCCGTCGAGTGGGCCCTGGACAAGTCCCAGAAACTCGCCGCCGAGATCGCGAAGGAGTACGAGGGCCGATGACGACCGTGACCTCGGCCCCCGTGGCCGCACCGCAGACCGCCGCGAACCGGCGCCCTCCCGGGCGGCTGCGCGCCTGGGCCACCCGCGCCCCGCTGCTCCCCGCCCTGGTCTTCATGATCGTCGTCACCCAGCTGCCGTTCGTGGCCACGCTGGTGATCTCGTTCTTCGACTGGAACGCCCTCTACCCCGACGCCCGCTCCTTCGCCGGTTTCGGCAACTACTCCGAGGTCCTCACCGACCCCGACCTGCGCAAGTCGGTCCTCACGACGATCCTGCTGACGGTGACCGTGGTCGTGGTGAGCCTAGTCGCGGGCTTGGCCCTCGCCCTGCTCCTGGACCGGAAGTTCAGAGGCCGCGGGATCGTCCGTACGCTGCTGATCGCGCCGTTCCTCGTCGTGCCCGTGGCGGCCGCGCTGCTGTGGAAGCACGTCCTCTACAACCCCGAGTACGGGCTGCTCAACGGCCTGCTGCACTACGTCGGCGGGCCCCAGCCGGACTGGATCTCGAACACCCCGCTGCTCGCCGTGGAGATGTCACTGATCTGGCAGTGGACCCCGTTCATGATGCTGATCCTGCTCGCGGGGCTCCAGTCACGCTCCGCCGAGCAGATCGAGGCGGCCCGGATGGACGGCGCGGGCCCGTGGCAGATCTTCCGCCACCTCACCCTCCCCCACCTGCGCCGCTACCTCGAACTCGGCGCCCTGCTCGGCTCGATCTACATCGTGCAGAACTTCGACGCGGTGTTCTCCCTCACCTCCGGCGGCCTGGGCACCGCGAACCTGCCCTACACCGTCTACCAGACCTTCTACCAGGCCCACGAGAACGGTCTGGCCTCCGCGGCGGGCGTCCTCGTCGTCATCGGTTCGATCATCATCGCGACGTTCGCGCTGCGCGTCGTGTCGTCGCTGTTCCGCGAGGAGGTGGGCCGCGGATGAACGTCGCAACGGTCCTCAAAGGCAAGGGACTCGGCCTTGCGGCCTGGCTGCTCGGCATCGTCTTCTTCCTGCCGATCGCCTGGATGGTCCTGACCTCCTTCCACTCGGAGGAGAACGCGGCGACCAACCCGCCGTCCTTCGCCGCCGCGCTCACCCTCGACGGCTACCGCGACTTCTTCGGCGCGGGCGGCGGCGCGAGCCCCTGGCCGGCGCTGATCAACTCGCTGGTGGCGTCGCTCGGTTCGACCCTGTTCGTGCTGCTCCTCGCGCTCCCGGCCGCGTACGCCCTCTCCATCCGGCCGGTGAAGAAGTGGACGGACGTCCTGTTCTTCTTCCTGTCCACGAAGATGCTGCCGGTGGTGGCGGGCCTGCTGCCGATCTACCTCTTCGCGAAGAACACCGACTTCCTCGACAACATCTGGCTGCTGGTCATCCTCTACACATCGATGAACCTGCCGATCGCGGTGTGGATGATGCAGTCGTTCCTCGCCGAGGTGCCGGTCGCGGTGATCGAGGCGGCGCAGATCGACGGCGCCCGGCTGCCCACCGTCCTCACCCGGGTCGTGGCCCCCATCGCGCTGCCCGGCATCGCGGCGACGGCCCTGATCTGCTTCATCTTCAGCTGGAACGAACTTCTCTTCGCACGGGTGCTCACCGGCGTCGTCGCCCAGACCGCGCCCGTCTTCCTGACCGGCTTCATCACCAGCCAGGGCCTGTTCCTGGCCAAGGTGTGCGCCGCGTCGCTCGTGATCTCCCTGCCGGTGCTCGCCGCGGGGTTCGCCGCCCAGGACAAGCTGGTCCAGGGCCTGTCGTTGGGAGCAGTGAAATGAAGGCAGCGATCGTCGAGTCCGTCGGCAAGGTCACCGTCGGCGAGGTGCCCGACCCCACACCGGGGCCCCGGGACGTGGTCGTCGAGGTCGCGGCCTGCGGGCTGTGCGGCACCGATCTGCACATCCTCCAGGGCGAGTTCGCGCCCACGCTGCCGGTGGTGCCGGGCCACGAGTTCGCCGGCACGGTCGCCGAGGTGGGCCGCGACGTCACGGAGGTACGCGTCGGCGACCGGGTCGCCGTCGACCCCTCCCTGCACTGTCACGAGTGCCGCTTCTGCCGGGCCGGCCGCGGCAACCTGTGCGAGCGGTGGGCCGCGATCGGCGTGACCACGGCGGGCGGCGCCGCCCAGTACGCGCTGGCCCCCGTCGCCAACTGCGTCAAGCTCCCCGACCACGTACGCACCCAGGACGCGGCCCTCATCGAGCCGCTGTCCTGCGCGGTGCGCGGCTACGACGTGCTGAACTCCCGGCTCGGCGCGCACGTGCTGATCTACGGCTCCGGGACCATGGGCCTGATGATGCTGGAGCTCGCCAAGCGGACCGGCGCGGCCAGCGTCGATGTCGTCGACCTCAACCCCGACCGGCTCGCCACGGCCCAGCGGCTCGGCGTCTCCGCGTCGGCGGCGGGCCCGGACGAGCTGGACCGGCCAGAGGGCTGGGACGTCGTCATCGACGCGACCGGCAACGCGGCGGCGATCCAGGACGGCCTCGGCCGGGTCTCGAAGGCCGGTACGTTCCTCCAGTTCGGCGTCGCCGACTACGCGACCCGGGTGACCATCGACCCGTACCGCATCTACAACCAGGAGATCACCATCACCGGTTCGATGGCGGTCCTGCACAGCTACGAGCGCGCGGCCGAACTGTTCGCGGGCGGGGTCCTCGACCCGGACGTCTTCATCAGCGACCGGCTCCCGCTGGACAGCTACCCGCAGGCCCTCGACCAGTTCGCGTCCGGCGTGGGACGCAAGATCGTCGTGGTGCCGTAGCCACCGGGCGGTTCAGGAGCGGCTCAGCCAGGTGTGGGCGGCGAGCACCAGCGCCTCCACGCCCGTGCTGAGCGTCGGCTCGATCTGCGGGGCGAAGAACGGCGAGTGGTTGCTGGGGAGCTGGTCCGCGCGGCCCTCCAGGAACGCGGTGATCGTCGGCTCCGGGTCGAGACCGCCCCAGAACCAGAAGACGGTGGGCACCTTCAGAGCCTCGCCGAACACACCGACGTCCTCGCTGGCGGTGACCAGCGGAAGGGTCTGGATGCGCTGCTCGCCGAAGTGCCCGGCGAAGGCGGCCATCGTGGCCCTGGTGGCGTCGGGGTCGCTGACCAGGGCGGGCGCGGCGCCGGACCAGACCAGGTCGGGCTCGGCCACGGCGCCGCCCGCCGCCGACTCGGCGCGCACGATCCGCTCGACGGCGGCGCGCACCTGATCGCGGGCCTGCGGTGTGTAGGTGCGGATGTTGATCCCGAGCTCGGCGCGGTCGGGAATGATGTTGTCCTTCGTGCCCGCCTGGAGGCGGCCGACGGTGACGACGGCGGGCTCGGCCGGGGAGACCTCGCGGGCGACGATGCCCTGGAGCCGGGTGACGACGTGCGCGGCCATCAGGACCGGGTCGACGGTCGCCTCCGGACGTGATCCGTGGCCGCCACGGCCGTGCAGGGTGACGTGGAGGGAGTCGGCCGAGGCCATGACGGGTCCCGTGCCGTAGCCGATGAAGCCCGCGGGCAGCGGTCCGACATGCTGGCCGAGGACGATCTCCGGGGCGGGGAACCGCTCGAAGAGGCCGTCGTCGATCATCCCCTGGGCGCCGACGGCGAGTTCCTCCGCGGGCTGGAAGACGACGAGCAGCGTCCCCGACCAGGCGTCGCGGGCCTGCGCGAACAGGGTGGCGGCGCCGACGAGACAGGCGGCGTGCATGTCGTGGCCGCAGGCGTGCATCACCGGGACCTCGCGGCCCTCGTGGTCCACGGCGCGGGCCGTGCTGGCGTACGGCAGGCCGGTCTTCTCCTCGACGGGGAGCCCGTCGAAGTCGGCGCGGAGCATGACCACGGGCCCCTCGCCGTTGCGCAGGACGCCCACGACTCCGGTGGTGCCGACGCCCTCGGCGACCTCGTCGAACCCGGCGTCCCGCAGCCGCCCTGCGAGCAGCGCGGCCGTCCGGGTCTCCTGGAGGGACAGCTCCGGGTGCTGGTGCAGGTCCTGGTAGAACGCGGCGAGATCCTCCCGGATCCGCGCCAGTCCCGCGGTCACCGACTCCACCGACTCCACGTGCGCCACGAGCGGGCCTCCTCGCTGTCTGTCCTGACCGGGCCCACGGTACGCCGGGCCGCCCGCGAGGAGCGGGCGGCCTCAGCCGATCGGGCGCACGGTGGCCGGCGCTCGGTCAGGGGTCGGTCAGGGCTCGGTCAGAGCGCCTGCGCCGCCGGCTTCACCATGCCGCGCACGGTCCGCGACTTCACGAAGTCGCCCATCGCGGTCATCTCCCACTCCCCGCTGAACTGCTTGATGAGCTTGGCCATCATGACGCCGGTCTGCGCCTCGGCGTTCGTGAGGTCGAAGCGGACCAGCTCCTCGCCCGTCGCCGCGTCGAGCAGTCGGCAGTACGCCTTGGCGACCTCGGTGAACTTCTGGCCCGAGAACGAGTTCACCGTGAAGACCAGGCCCGTGACGTCCTGCGGGAGCCGGCCCAGGTCGACGACGATCACCTCGTCGTCGCCGCCGCCCTCGCCCGTGAGGTTGTCGCCGGAGTGCTTGATCGCGCCGTTCACGATCGAGAGCTTGCCGAAGTAGCAGCTGTCGATGTGATTGCGCTGCGGCCCGTACGCGATGACCGACGCGTCCAGGTCGATGTCCTTGCCGCCGTAGGCGGGCTCCCAGCCGAGGCCCATCTTGACCTGGCTCAGCAGCGGCTTGCCCGCCTTGACCAGGGACACCGTCTGGTTCTTCTGGAGGGAGACCCGGCCCTTGTCCAGGTTGACCTTCCCGGCGCCCGGCGCGGGGGCCTGCGGGGCGGCGGGAGCGGCGGGAGCCGCGGCCTGCGGCGGGGGCGGCGCGATGCGCGGGTCGACCGGCGGCGTGGTCGGCGGGGGCGGCGCCGTCACCGGAGCGGCCGGGGCCGGGGCGGGCGCGGCTTCCGGCTCCTCGACGGAGACGCCGAAGTCGGTGGCGATGCCCGCCAGCCCGTTCGCATATCCCTGGCCCACCGCGCGGGCCTTCCACGCGCCGTTCCGCAGGTACACCTCCATGACCACCAGCGCCGTCTCCGCGCCGAGCTGCGGCGGGGTGAACGTGGCAAGGACCGAGCCGTCGGCCGCGTCCCGGATCGTGGCCGTGGGCTCGATGCCCTGGAACGTCTGTCCGTCGGCGTCCGGGCTCGCGGTGACGACGATCTTCTCGATGCCGGGCGGCACGGCCGTGGTGTCCACGGTGATCGAGTCGGGGGACGTGCCCCCGCCCGACGCGTACGTCACACCGGGCCCGGCGGGCTGGTTGTAGAAGATGAAGTCGTCGTCCGAGCGCACCTTGCCGTCGGCGGTGAGCAGCAGGCCCGAGACGTCGAGCCGCACGGGAGCGGTGACGTCCACCGCCACGCGCTGCGCTGTGAGCGGGATGTTCGAGCCGGGGGTCATAGCGGTCATGCCTGGGGTAACGACCAGCTCCGCTTTACCGTTCCCTTACCGAAGACTTTTCTACGGTTCTCTTACCCGGGCGGGCCTGAGCCCCGGGCTCAGGCCCAGGGCCAGGCCGCGTCCCGCCCGGATTCGAGCAGCGACACCATCCGGAACGCCGCGTCGGAGAGTCCGCCGAACGTGTGCCGGTGCGCCGAACCGGAGGGCGCGTGGCCCGCCCGGTACCCGGCCAGGTTCCAGGTGTAGACGGGTACCCTCGCCGGGACCTGCCCGGTCGGGTCGCCGTGCCGGCTGTAGCGCGCCTGCTCGTCGGTGACGATCAGTACCCGGTCGTGGCCGCGGTAGTGGCGCCGTACCGCCTCGGCGGTGTTCGTCCCGCCCAGGTTCCCGAAGCGCTCCAGGACCTTCAGGACGGACTCGCCCTTGCGGTACATCACGTCCGTGCTGCCCGTGCCGAACTGCACCAGGTCGGCCCGCTCCGCCCGCAGCGCGAGCGCCGCGCCGAACACGGCGGCCGCGTCCGCGCGGTTGAGCCGCGACCGGTCGGACAGCGGGCCCCACATGGAGCCGGAGCGGTCCACCAGGATCAGCGAACGGCCGCCCAGGGACGGCACGTTGGCCAGCGAGTGGCCGAGCGCGGTCTCCAGCGGGTACGCCCAGCGCAGCGACGGGGCGTGCTGGTACGCGGCGAGGTAGCGGAACGGGAACTGCCGCGAGCGCGCCACCTCGGCCGGGTCGGAGATCTTCGCGGCGACCCGGGCCGCGACCTCGTCCGAGACACCCGCCTCGTCGAAATTGCGGAGGTTGCGGATGAGGGCCATGGAGCCCATGGACGGGATGACGGCCTCCCAGGCCGCCTTGTCCATGGGGCCCTGGAGCCAGCCGGCCAGCGCCTCCCACGTCATGCCCGCCGCCGCGAGCCGTTCGGCACCGTCGGGCGCGAGCAGCACGGCGCGCCGCTCGGCGACCGGCAGGGCCATCAGCTCACGGTGGGCGAGCAGGACGTCGCTGCCCGCCGGGGGCACGGCCGTGTCGGGGTGGTGGCGCCGGTCGAGGGCGTACCGGAACAGCTCGCCCTGCCCCGGCCGGTCCGGGTCGGGCGCCGCGTGCACCAGGTTGAGGACGTCGCCGAAGCGGTAGCCCTTGGACGCGGTGTCGTACTTCAGGAGCGCCTTGCCGTGGTACAGGTGGCGCACCGCGTCGGCGACGCCCCGCTTGACCGGCTTGGGGACGGCCCGCCCGTACGTCTGCGTCCAGTAGCCGAGCAGTTCGCCGGGCTCGTCGGGGCGGCGCAGCACGGAGGCGACGACCGCCCGGTTCGAGGGTCCGTCGCTCGCGCCCGCGTCGAGGCGTGCCTTCACGTACTCGGCGGCACCCACGAGGGACGCGGTGCGCAGGTTCCCCTCGGCGCGCAGCCAGCCGAGCAGGCCCGCGGTCCACTCCGGGTCGCTCACGGCGAGCCCGCGCACGAGGGCGGCGAACCGGTCGTCGCGGTCCGCGCCGTCCTCGTAGAAGGTGCGCTGGGAGACGAAGTTGGCGACCGCCAGGAGGAAGAGCTCCGACCGGGCGTCCCGCTCGAATCCGATGCCGCCCTGGTGCGTGCGCACCGTTCGGCCGGTGGTCAGGACGACGGAACGCAGCGCCGCCTTGGCGCCCTTGCGGTTGTAACGGGCCATGTGAATTCTCCCCCCTGAATTCTTCCGATCGCGTGAATACTTCCGAACGCGCGAATACTTCCGGTCGCGCACACGTGAGGCGCAGCGCATGGAGCGTGCCCGAGGTCAGGAATCGACGACGGAACAGTCAGGTGCTCTACCCGATTGAGCTACGGCGACCCGAGGTCACCGACGGGATTCGAACCCGCAACCGCCAGATCCGGAAGTACCCGTTGTCTGCGCACCGGGCACACACCATGTGCTGCGCCTCACGAGGAATTGCATGCGTCCAGAGATCAAGGCCGGCGGAACCGACGGATGGTGCTCTGCCACTGAGCTACACCGGCACGGAAAATGCCGGCGGCGGGAATCGAACCCGCGGCCTCCCCATTATGAGTGGAAGTAGGTCCTGCCTGTCGCACCTGGACGAGAACGACTGTACGGCGGCGCGCATCAGCCGTGCCAGGCATTTATTTTGCGAGAGTTCCGTGCGTGCACCAGGACAGGAATCCAGAATCGCGGCTCGACGACCCGACCACCGCCGAAGGCGTCGCCGACGCCGGTGACCTCGGCTACAGCAAGACGCTCAAGCCCCGTCACATCAGCATGATCGCGATCGGCGGCGCGATCGGCACCGGGCTGCTCTACGGCGCGGGCGGCAATCTCGCCAAGGCCGGGCCCGCGCTCGCCCTCGCCTATCTCGTGTGCGGGGTGTTCGCCTTCTTCGTCGTGCGGGCGCTGGGCGAACTCGTGGTGCACCGGCCGTCGTCGGGCTCGTTCGTGAGTTACGCGCGGGAATTCCTGGGTGAGCAGGGCGCGTTCGCGGCGGGCTGGATGTACGTGCTGCAGTGGTCGACGGCCGGCATGGCGGACATCACGGCGGCCGCGGTGTACGTGCATTACTGGTCGCTGTTCACCTCGGTGCCGCAGTGGGTGCTCGCGGCGATCGCCCTGGCCATCGTGCTCACGGTCAATCTCATCTCCGTGAAGGCGTTCGGCGAGATGGAGTTCTGGTTCGCGATCGTCAAGGTCGCGGCGCTGATCGTCTTCCTGCTGATCGGGATCTATTTCCTCGTCTCGCGCGAGCCGGTCGACGGCCACCCGGCGGGCATCTCCCTGATCGCCGACAACGGCGGCATGTTCCCGCTCGGCATCTGGCCGGTCGTGCTCATCACCCAGACCGTGATCTTCGCGTACGCGGCCGTGGAGATGGTCGGTGTGACGGCGGGCGAGACCGAGGATCCCGCGACCGTCGTGCCGCGGGCGGTGAACTCGATCATGTGGCGGGTGGCGGTCTTCTACGTCGGCTCGGTCGTGATGCTGACGCTTATGCTGCCGTGGACGTCGTACTCCGCGAACGAGAGCCCGTTCGTGACGGTGCTGTCGAAGATCGGGGTGCCCTCGGCGGGCGGCATCATGAACCTGGTGGTGCTCACCGCCGCGCTCTCCTCGCTCAACTCCGGGCTCTACACGACCGGCCGCATCCTGCGCTCGATGTCGATGGCGGGCTCGGCGCCGTCGTTCACGGCCAGGATGAGCCGCAGCCATGTCCCGTACGGCGGAATCCTGCTCGTGGCGGTGGTGGCCCTGCTCGGTGTCGCGCTGAACGCGTGGCTGCCCGACAAGGCGTTCGAGATCGTCACCAACATCTCGTCGCTGGGCGTGATCTCCACCTGGTCGATGATCATGATCTGTCATCTGCTGTTCGTGCGGCGCGCGAAGCAGGGCCTGGTGCACCGGCCGGCGTTCCGGCTGTGGGCCTCGCCGTGGATCGAGCTGTCGACGGTCGCCTTCCTGCTGGCGGTCGTCGTGATGATGTGGTTCGACACGGACGGCGCGGGCCGGGACACGGTCCTCACCCTGATCCCGATCGCGGCCGCCCTGGCGATCGGCTGGTACGCGGTGCGCAGGCGGGTCCACCGGATCGCCGCGGAGCGCGAGGCGCCGCCGGTGGACCCGCTGCGCTAGGCGGCTAGAGCCTGTCCGGCGGATCCTGTCGCAGGCGCGGGGCCTGGCACGCACATCTGCGGCGTTGTCGTCGGTTGCCAACGCTCCGCGTTGACGCCCTCCTCCGCCTTGCAGCTGCACGCACCAGGCCCCGCTCACCGGCAAAGAGACGTACGGGCCACCCGGACGCGGCCTGATCCGCCGGACAGGCTCTAGCGCTGCCGCTTCCAGGGGCCGGTGATCGCCAGCATGATGCCGGGCGTCTGGATGTTGGCGAACAGCGTGCGTCCGTCGGGCGAGAAGGTGACGCCGGTGAACTCGCTGTACTCCGGGTCCTCCTCGGTGCCGATGTTCAGCTCGTTGCGCGCGATCGGGTACGTACGGCCCTTCTCGGTCGCGCCGAACAGGTGCTGGACGCCCTCGCCGTCCTCGGCGATGACCAGACCGCCGTAGGGCGAGACGGTGATGTTGTCCGGGCCGTCGAAGGCACCGTCCACCGACGGGTCGGGGTTGACGCCCAGCAGCACCTTCAGGGTCAGGGTGCGGCGCTTGGGGTCGTAGAACCAGACCTGGCCGTCGTGCTGGACGGGGCTCTCCGTGCGGGCGAAGGAGGAGACGATGTACGCGCCGCCGTCACCCCACCACATGCCCTCCAGCTTGCGGGCGCGGGTGACCTCGCCGTCCTTGAACTGCTTGCGCGTGGAGACGGTCTTGGCGTCGCGGTCGGGGACCTCGACCCAGTCGACGCCGTAGACCGTGCCGATCTTCGTGGCGCGGGAGAGGTCGTCGACGAACCGGCCGCCGGAGTCGAAGCACTTGAACGCCTGGAGGACGCCCGCGTCGTCGGCGAGGGTGCGCAAGCGACCGCGCCCGTGCTTGAAGCCGTGCGGCGGCACCCAGCGGTAGAGCAGGCCGTTGGGGCTCGCGGCGTCCTCGGTGAGCAGCGCCTGGCCGTTCTTGGGGTCGATGACGACGGCCTCGTGGGCGTACCGGCCCAGCGCCTTGACCGGCTTGGGCGAGCGGTTGGCGCGGCGGTCGGCGGGGTCGACCTCGAAGACGTAGCCGTGGTCCTTGGTGAAGCCCTTGGAACCGGCCTTGTCCTCGGTCTCCTCGCAGGTCAGCCAGGTGTCCCAGGGGGTGGAGCCGCCCGCGCAGTTGGTGGCGGTGCCCGCGATGCCGACCCATTCGGCGACCTCGCCGCCGCGGCGGACCTCGACGACGGTGCAGCCGCCGGCCGCCCCCGGGTCGTAGACGAGGCCCTCGGTGAGCGGCACCGGGTGCGGCCAGTCGGCGCGGGCGCCGGCCAGCTCGTGGTTGTTGACGAGGAGCGTGGTGCCGCGCGGGCCCTCGAAGGTGGCGGTGCCGTCGTGGTTGGACGGGGTGAACTCGCCGGACTCCAGCTTGGTCTTGCCGCTGTAGGTGATGACCTTGTACGAGAAGTGGGCGGGCAGCGCGAGGAGGCCGGCCGGGTCGGGGATCAGCGGTCCGTAACCGACGCCGTGGTCGTGGTGGTGGTCGTGCCCGTGGTCGTGGTCGTGGTCATGACCGTGGTCCGTGGCGGCGAGCGCGTTCGGCGCGGTCGCGAGGGCGCCGACGGAGCCGGCCAGGGCGACTCCGGCACCGGTGGCCGCGGAGCGTCTGGCGAAGTCCCTGCGAGTGAGCGACATGTGGCTGTCTCCCGTTGTGATGGTGTAGCGGGGGGCGGGCCTGTTTCGGGCACACGTTCTCGCTCGCGTATAAACGGCGGTTGAACACCGTCCTAAGCCGAGGGGCCCCCTTTCATGACTTCAGTGAACCTGCCGGAAGCCGGACGGCGCGTGCTCGTGAGCGGCGCCTCGCGCGGCCTGGGACGGGCGCTGGCCCAGGCGTTCGCGGCGGGCGGCGACCGGGTGGCGGTGCACTACGGCTCCCGGGAGGCCGAGGCCCGCGCCACCCTCGACTCGCTGACCGGCACCGGGCACGTGCTCGTCGGGGGCGATCTGTCCGACCCGGCGGGCGCCGCGTCGATCGCCGAACGGGCCGCTGACGGGCTCGGGGGCATCGACGTCCTGGTGAACAACGCGGCCGTGAACCTGCCGCACCCGCCCGCCACCACCTCGTACGAGGAGTGGTCGGAGCTGTGGCAGCGGCATGTCTCGGTGAACCTGCTCGGCACCGCGAACCTGAGTCATCTGGCGGCCCGCCGCATGATCGAGCAGGGCACGGGCGGCCGGATCGTCAACGTCGGCTCGCGCGGCGCCTTCAAGGGCGAGCCGGACCACCCGGCGTACGGGGCGACGAAGGCCGCCGTGCACGCGCTCGGGCAGTCCCTCGCGGTCGCGCTCGCGCCGTACGGGATCGGGGTGGCGTCCGTGGCGCCCGGGTTCATCGAGACGGAGCGGGTGGCGCACCGGCTGACCGACGAGGTGCGGGCGCAGAGCCCGTTCGGCCGGGTCGCCTCGGCGGAGGAGATCGCCGGGGCCGTGCTCTGGCTGGCGTCGCCCGGGGCGCAGTGGGCCTCGGGAACCGTCCTGGACCTCAACGGCGCCTCGTATCTGCGGATCTGACGAAGCCGACAGCGCTTTCCGGCAGACATCGGAAGAATCTTCGTAAAGAAGGTCAACAGGCCCACCTCACCCGCAAACCCAAGATTTCACGCAGAACGCCTTGACCACCTTTCCGTGCGGCAATAAACAGTCCCTACCTGCATCACCGCATCACCCGTCGAGGGGGTGGCGAGCCGAGTGGACGCACGTCGGGCACGCGGCCTCCATGAGAGCCGGCTGATGAAGCTGGCCAATGTCACAGGAGTCGGGATCGGGAGGGACGAGCGCTCGGGGGCGGACGTCATCGTCGTCTTCGTCACCCGCAAAGTGCCCCGTGACCGGCTCCCCGCGGACGACGTGGTTCCTCAGGAGCTGGACGGCGTACCGGTGCGCGTGCTCGCGATCGGCGACGTCCGGGCCCGGGACGAGACGCCCGGCGAGCCGCCCGAAGGGCGCTGACCGGCTCCGAGGACCCGCATGCATGTGAACTCCGGGAAAGAGGTGGTCTGGCGTGAACCAGCCCGAATTGATGCGAGGACCGGCCGGCGGTCAGCTGAGCGACAGCTCCCGCAGCCAGGCACAGAGCGACTTCCTGCGGCGCGAGCAGCCGCTGGCGAACGTGGTCGGCTACGGCCACGGCGTGAAATGGGTCGACGGCCGGCCCACCGGCGAACCGGCCGTCCTGGTCTTCGTGACCCAGAAGGTGTCCGAGTCCATGCTGCCCGAGCGGGATGTGGTCCCGCGTCAGATGGATGACGGCACCCCCACCGACATCGTGGCCGTCGGCCAGATCTCCGCCCAGCGGCGGCAGAGCAGGCCGGGCGGCGGGGCCCGCCAGCAGGAGATCGGCTACGGTCCCGACGGCGGCGTGGTCCAGCAGCTCGGCGGCCTGAGCCAGCCGGTGCTCGAAGAGCTGGGCGGCCTCGCGACCTTCGAGCCGCAGGTCCTGGTCCGCCGGATGCGCCCGTGCCCGGCCGGCTTCTCGGTCGGCAACGTGGCCATCACCGCGGGCACGCTGGGCAGCGTGGTCTACGACTTCCTGCCGGGCGCCACCGTGGACCCGCCGGGGCCCGGCCTCGGCACCCCCGCCAAGTTCTATGTCCTGTCCAACAACCATGTGCTCGCCGACTCCAACCGGGCGCAGTTGGGCAGCGTCATCCTGCAGCCCGGCACGTTCGACGGCGGCACCAACCCCGCGGACCGGATCGCCACGCTGTCCCGGTTCATCACCATCCAGTTCGCCCCGCAGACACCGCTCGACCAGCACAACAACGTGGTCGACTGCGCGCTCGGCGAGGTCCCGTTCCAGGACGCCACGCGCGAGCAGTACTTCAGCGGCGCGCCGCGGGCCTGGCGGCGCAAGGCGAACGTCGCGGTCGGCGACCTCGTGAAGAAGACCGGCCGCACGACGAACATCTCCTTCGGCCGGATCATCGCGGTCGACTCGACCATCGACGTCAACTACGGCACCGCGGGCACCGCCCGCTTCAAGGACCAGATCCTCACCACGAACATGTCGGCCGGCGGCGACTCCGGCTCCCTGGTGACCTCCCTCGACAACGTCGCGGTGGGCCTGCTGTTCGCCGGTTCCTCGCAGGTCACGGTCGCCAACCACGTCGAGAACGTCCGCGCGCTGCTGCGGGTCGAGATCGCCGAGCAGCTGGCATAGGGGGTGACGTCATGACCACTCAGGCACGCAAGCAGAAGAGCACCGCACGCGCCGAGCACCGCTTCCACAACCCGCAGGGCGCCGAGGTCAAGACCCGCGACGAGGCGTTCGCCGCGCAGGCCGAGGTGTCCGCCGAGGCGGTGTCCGTCGACTGCAAACTGGAGCTGAACAACGGCCAGGTGACCTTCGCCATCACCGCGAGGATCAACCCGAACACGCATCCCTACGTGGTGACCGGGGGCCAGATCACGGCCGGCATCTGCGGGGCGCCGTGGGACATCACGGGCGGCTTCATCGGCGACACGATCCGGCTCGACGCCAAGCGGGCCGGGCAGGGCTCGTGCGCGAACACGGTCACGATCGTCGGGGAGTACCAGAACCCGCCGGCGTACCGGGGCACGTACGGCTTCGACGGCGCGACATCATCCTTCAAACACACAACGCGCTACCTCTGCTGACGGACACCCCGGCACTCCCGCCCCGGCCTGCCGACTGCGACCCGGTGGGTGGCTGGGCGCGCAGTTCCCCGCGCCCCTGGGCAGTCCGTCACCCGCGGCCCGGTGGGGCTTCTCGCGCAGTTCCCCGCGCCCCTGAAGGCTGCGCTTCGCGCGCCTTCCCCATCTGCGGCTGATGAGATGCCGCACGAAGTGCGCATCTCAGGGGCGCGGGGAACTGCGCGACCAGCCACGACGAGAGGCGCGCGTGGGAACTGGTTTTAGGGGCGCGGGGAACTGCGCGAGAAGCGGCCACCGGGCCGCACCCGGAAAACAATCCCTACTGCGCAGCAGACCGCGCCTTGAAGGCAGCCTTGCGGGCCTCCTTGGCCACCCGCTTGTCGGGATGCAGCCGCCCCATGGCCTCCAGCACATCCGGCGTGGCGGGATGATCCACCCGCCACGCCGCAGCGAAGAACCCGCTGTGCTGCGCGGCAAGCCCCTCCACCAGCGCCTGCAACTCGTCCGAGTTCCCCTCGAGGGAGAGCTGCGCCGCGATGGTGTCGACGGTGAGCCAGAAGACCAGGTCCTCCGAGGGCGCGGGCACATCACCGAACCCGTGCTCGGCGAGCCAGACCCGGGCGAGCCCCCCGAGCTCGGGATCGTCGAGAACCTCCCGGAGCGCGGGCTCGGCCTCGGCCCCGACAAGAGACAGCGCCTGCTGACAACGGAGCCGCCGCAACGGCGCCCCGTCGTCGGCCCCGCGCGCCGCGGCCAGCAACTCCCGCGCCGCGCCCAGCGGTTCACGCCGAGCGAGCCACTGCTCGATCTCGGCCTGCGCGGCCGCCTGCGGGAACGCGGACGTGCTGTCGAGGAGCACGTCGGCCCCCTTGTCGACGAGGCCACCGACGGCCGGCGCGTCGACCCCGGCCTCCAGCATCCGCGCCCGGATCCCGTACAGACCGAGCGGAGTGAGCCGCACCATCCCGTACCGCGAGACGTCGGAGTCGTCGACCGGCTCGGCGACGGACTCGGCCGCCTCGTCGATGTCGGCCATCAGCGCCTCGTCGACCGGCTGGAACTCCACGAGCCCGACGGGGTCGAGCAGCCGGAACTGGTCGTCGAGCCGCATCATCGCGTCCGACACCTGCTCCAGGACGTCGTCGGTGGGCTCCCCCATGTCGTCGGGGACGATCATCGAGGCGGCGAGGGCGGGCAGCGGCACGGGCCCGTCTCCCGCGCCGCCCTCGGCGACGGTCAGCAGGTACAGATTGGCGAGGACGCCTTCGAGGAACTCGGACTCGGCCTCGGGGTCCCAGTCGAGCTGCGAGAAGTCGATCTCGCCGCCCTCCTCCATGGCGCCGACCAGATCGTCCAGGTCCGGCACGGAGGCGTCGGCGAGCACGCTGTCGAGCGCGCCGAGCCAAAGCCCGAGGATGTCGGCGGGGCCGCCGGAGGTGAGAACGCCCAGCTCCTCGCCGACGGTGACGGTGCCCTCCTCCTCGTCGACGATCTCCACGAGCCCGGTGTCGACGGCGATCCGCCAGGCCTCGCTCGCGTACGCGGCGGCCTCGCCGTCGTCGGTGCCGACGCCGGAGAGTCCCAGCTCGGCAGCGGCGGCGGGCAACTGCTCCTCGACGAGTTCGCCGCCCGCGCCGACCCGGGTGCCGGGTCCGGCCCAGCGCGCGAGCCGCACCGCGCGCGACAGCAGGGGGCTGGCGAGGGCGTCCCGCGCCAGCTCCGCTTCGGCGGGCAGCCGCACCGGCGGCAGGGGGGAGCTGTCTGACATCGGCTGGTTCTCCTCGGGCCGTACAAGTGTCATGCGTTGCGACCGCTCAGCGTAGACGGATTTGACCCTTTGCCGCCCAGTTCATGTACCCGTCAGGTTTCGCTCGCCTGTGGGACACCCGGAAAACCTTGACAACTCCCCTGCCCAGGAAAGAGATTGACGCGCGTAGACGAAGACAGCTGAGAACGGCTGAAGACAGCCGGAGACAGCAGCAGAGACAGAACCCGCGCACGCTCCACCCTCGTCCCGGCGCTCGCCACACGCACGCCCCCGGAGGCATTCCTTGTCGAGCAGATCCGTATCGTCCGCTTCGCCCGCCCACTTGGCGCGTACCCGTTCGCGCCTCGCCGCGCTCGCCGTCGCCACCGCGAGCTGCGCGACCTACGCCGTCGTGGTGACGGCCCCCGCGCACGCCGCCACGGCCGCCATCCACGACGTCCAGGGCAGCACCCGCGTCTCCCCGCTCGTCGGCCAGGCGGTCGCGGACGTGCCCGGTGTGGTGACCGGTGTCCGCACGTACGGCTCGTCGAAGGGCTTCTGGTTCCAGGACCCGAACCCGGACGCCGACCCCGCCACCAGTGAGGGCGTCTTCGTCTTCACCAGCTCCGCGCCGACCGTGAAGGCCGGTGACGCGGTGACCGTCTCCGGCACGGTGACCGAGTACGTGCCGGGCGGCGCCTCGTCCGGCAACCAGTCGCTCACGGAGATATCGAAGCCGACGGTGACGGTCGTCTCGTCCGGCAACGCGATCCCGGTGACGACGATCAGCGCGAAGTCGGTCCCGGACGCCTACACCCCGGCGGGCGACAGCGCGGCGAACGGCTCGGTCAACGGTCTGACGCTCCAGCCGAGGAAGTACGCCCTGGACTACTACGAGTCCCTGGAGGGCCAGAACGTCCGGATCGGCTCCTCGCGGGTGGTGACCGCGTCGGACCCGTACACCGAGCTGTGGGTCACGGTGAAGCCGCACGAGAACGCGACGAAGCGCGGCGGCACCCGTTACGGCAGTTACGAGTCGCAGAACACGGGCCGCCTCCAGGTCCAGTCGCTCGGCGCGACCGCCGACTTCCCCGTGGCCGATGTCGGTGACGTGCTGAAGGGCACCACCGAGGGCCCGCTCGACTACAACTCGTACGGCGGATACACGCTCGTCGCACGGGAGTTGGGCAGCCTGAAGCAGTCGGGCCTGACCCGTGAGACGACCCGGGCGCAGAAGTCGAACGAGCTGGCCGTGGCCACGTACAACGTCGAGAACCTCGACCCGGGCGACGCCACGTTCGAGGAGCACGCGGCGGCCATCGTCGACAACCTGCGCTCGCCCGACATCGTGTCGCTGGAGGAGATCCAGGACAACAACGGCGCGACGAACGACGGCACCGTCGCGGCCGACCGGACGATGGCGAAGCTGACCGACGCGATCGTCGCGGCGGGCGGCCCGCGCTACGAGTGGCGCTCCATCGACCCGGTGAACAACGCGGACGGCGGCGAGCCGGGCGGCAACATCCGCCAGGTGTTCCTCTTCAACCCGGAGCGGGTCTCCTTCACCGACCGGGCGGGCGGCGACGCGACGACGGCGGTCGGCGTGACGAGCGCCGGCAAGAACAAGGCGGCGCTCACCGCGTCGCCGGGCCGTGTCGACCCGGCGAACGCGGCCTGGACGAACAGCCGCAAGCCGCTGGCCGGCGAGTTCACCTTCCGCGGCAAGACGGTCTTCGTCATCGCCAACCACTTCGCGTCGAAGGGCGGCGACCAGGGCCTGACCTCGCAGTACCAGCCGCCGACGCGCAGCTCCGAGACGCAGCGCCACGCGCAGGCGACGGTCGTGAACTCCTTCGTGAAGGACATCCTCAAGGTCCAGAAGAACGCCGACGTGATCACGCTCGGCGACATCAACGACTTCGAGTTCTCCGGCACGGCGAAGCTCCTGGAGGACGGCGGCGCGCTCTGGTCGGCGATCAAGTCGCTGCCGAAGAGCGAGCGTTACACGTACGACTACCAGGGCAACAGCCAGGTCCTCGACCAGATCCTGGTCAGCCCGTCGATCCGGTCCAAGGGCTCGTTCCGTTACGACAGCGTGCACATCAACAGCGAGTTCCACGACCAGATCAGCGACCACGACCCGCAGGTGCTGCGCCTGCGGCCGTGATCCCCGCGCCAGGCTCGGCTCAGCGGAAGAGAGCGGTGAGCCAGGCGCTCCAGACGGTGGTGTTCCGGTCGGCGTCGGCGTCCGGCGCGAAGTCGTGGACGGTGATGCCGACCGGGGCGCCCCAGCGGCCGCGGCCGAAGACGCGGTAGAGGGCGGTGTCGGTGCGCAGGCCGATGAACCAGTCGTTGCGGTAGTCGAGAACGGTGTCCAGGGTCGCGCCGTCCGGGCCCTGGACCCGGACCCGCGCACCGGCCGCGGCGTTCTCGGGCAGGTTCAGCGCGCGGCCCACGGCGGCGAGGGCGTCCTTGGTCGCCGAGGCCGCGGGCGCGTCGAGGGTGCTGAAGGCGGCCGTGCGGCCCGGGAAGTGCGTGACGTACTGGCGCAGGGTGTGCAGATAGAAGTCGGTGTGCTTGTCGGCGCCGTCGTAGTACTCGTCCCAGTTGTCGACGAAGATGCCGCTGTGGACGTAGCGGACCCAGGAGCGGGCGCCGCCGTCCCTGGCCTCGATCGTGTAGTCGAGCTGGTTGCTCGTCTGGAACGGGGGCAGCGCGTCCGGGTCGTCGGAGCGGACGGTGAGCCGGTGCGGCGGGTCCCACACGGTCAGTACGGAGTGGAAGGGGCCCGCGCCGCCCTCCTTGGGCTCGAACTCCATCGGCCACTGCCAGCCGCCGGTGTGCCGGGTGACGGCGTCCCAGACCTGCTCGGGCGAGGCACCCACCTCGAACTCGCGGGGGATCTCGAACTCTTTCCCGTTCTTCTCGGCGTTCTCGGCGTTCTCGGCGTTCTCGGCGTGCCGCTTGTCGTCACTCATGGCCTGTCACTCCGTCAGTTCCTGCTCGGTGGTGGGTAGTCGGGGTTCCTCGTCACGGACCTTCGGGTGCAGGGCGATCACCAGGCGGTGGTCGCGCCCGTCGGCGGCGTCCGCCGCGTGGTACTTGCGGATCAGCCCCTCGACGCCCTGCGTCAGCTCCGTGACGAACGCCGCCCGGTCGGCGGCGGACGCGAACCGCACCTCGCCGTCGAGCGCGAACGTCGCCAGCCGCTTGCGGGCCTTCGCGGCGCCGGTGAGCAGGGCGCCCATGTCCCGTACGAGACGGGCGGCGAGCGCGATGAGCCAGTGCGCGGAGAGCCGGTCGCGGTCCCGGTCGGGGTCGGGCTGCACCGCGCCGAGCGCCCCGGGCGAGATCACGTAGCTGGCCGCACTGGCCCGCATCAGCCGCTCGGTCACATTGCCCTTGCGCCGCTCGCCGGCCAGCTCGACCAGGCCGTGCTTCTCCAGCGTCTTCAGGTGATAGTTCACCTTCTGCCGCGGCAGGCCGACCTTGGGGGCCAGCATCGCCGCGGACGCGGGCCCCTCGGCGAGCTCGGCGAGCAGCCGGGCCCGTACGGGGTCGAGCGAGACCGCGGCGGCGGCCGGATCCTCGATGACGGTGACGTCGAACATGACTCCACCGTCCCACCGAAAACTTTTTTTGTCCAGGCGGGGAATCTGTTCGGGGCCTGCCCCCTTCTGCGGCTCACGGCCGCGTGTCGGGTCCGCCCCGCGCCTCGCCGAGCCGGCCCAGCTGACCCTGGAACCAGTCGAGCCGGGCCTGCAGCAGGGCCGCCTCGGCGACCAGCTCCGGCATACCGGGGAGATCTGCGGCGGTCTGGGTACCGGGCGCGGCGATCACCGTGAGTCCCTGGCCCGCGCGCTCGGCGAACGTCGCGAGGGTCCAGCGCGCCCGGCCGCCCACACAGCCGCCGCACGCCGCTTCGAGGGCCCGCGCTCCGTCACGCCCCCACCCGGCGTCGGCGAGCACCGACGCCGCGGCGCCGCACGGACACGGCCCTACGGTCATGGTGCGCACCCGCTGCCGGGCATAGCGGAAGCCGCGCTCGAAGCGGATGTAGCGGCCGAGGACGGAGACGTCGAGCAGGACCGTCTTGCGGTGCTCGGCGAGCACCAACAGGCCCTCGGCGACCGCGCGTTCGTGCACGCAGTGGAAGCCGCAGTCGCAGCGCCGGTGAGGGACGCGGTGCCGCCTCCCGTACACGCACCGCGCCAGGTCGAGCACTCCGTAGGGCGCGGCAGCGCCGAGCGAGACGCCCAGGAAACCGGCGCGCCCACCGTCCGTGTGGAGCACGGGGTGGGCGATCTTGAATCCGGTGGGCGGCTCCCTCGGGCTCTCCTCGGGGAGCCGGAGTCTCATCGGACGGCCGGGACCTCGAGGGGCTCCGGCGCACCGGCCGCGCCCGTCAACGTCTGCTGATCCACGGTGACTTCATCGTCCGCGGCGACCTCGGGGGCCTCCTGCGGCGCTTCCTCGGCGATCCCGGTGGCGAGTGCCTTGCCCAGCCTCATGCTGCCTCCCCTGAACGGCCTGCGAGCTACGCCTTCATGGTGGCGCATACGGGGCGATTTGGCAGCAGGGCCTCAGATCTCCTCGGCGAGCAGCTCGGCCAGGGACCCGGCGAGCGCCACGACGCCGTCCCGGTCGAGCCCGGCGCGCTCGCGGCCGGGGCCGTGCCGCAGCGCCCAGAACACGGTCTGGACTGCGCGGAGTTGGCACCAGCGCCGGACGCGGTCGCGGTCGAGTCCGGCGGCATCGGTGAAGATGTCCAGGCTGCGCCGGACGGCTCTGCCGAGGTCGTCCTCCGCCAGAAGGAAGAGCAGGTGTGCCTTGATGACCGTACCGGCGTCGTAGGCGGGGTCGCCCGCGCACCCTTTCGGGTCGACGGCGAGCCAGGGTTCGCGCGCGGCGCGCAGGATGTTCCTGGCGTGCAGGTCGCCGTGGACGAGCAGATCGGGCTGGTGCCGCGCGAGATCGCGCACGGTCTCGGCCGCGACGGCCAGCACCCGCGACGGCAGCGGATGCGCGAACTCGGCTGCGTCGGCGTGCAGTTGATCATCCCACTCGTCGGCATGATCCCGCAGCCGGGGCAGTCCGGGTGGCGCGGGCACGGCGAGGCAACGGCTGAGGCGGCCCGCGACGGTCATCATCGTGTCGGGGTCGCCGCACTCGGCGAGGGTCGTCCCGGCCACCCGTTCCAGGAGCATCGCGAAGCGGTCGTCGGCGCGCTCGCGGAGCCGGACGGCCCCGCGCCCGTCCCACAGCTCCAGGGCGTCGGGTTCATGGACGTTGCCGGGGTGCGGGAACGACACCTTCAGGGCCGCGGGGCTCCCGTCCCGTCGCCGCACGGGCACGATGACGCCGACCCCGCCGTGCAGCACGCGGCTGTCGGCCACGCACTGCCACCGCTCCAGCAACTCATCCACGATATGCGGCAGTTCGGTGATCCAGGCCGCGCCGGCCGCTCCTTCACGGGCGACGGTCCCGCGCGCGAACGCCCCCGGCACTTCGATCATCCGGGAACCCTATGTCACCGGCGCACAGTGCGAACTCGTCGGCCACGATCGCCTCGGCCACCTCGACCGCCCGCTCGCCGGCGAGCCGCAGCCCGGCCTGCGAGTACGGCGGTGGCGCCGGCCGCCTGCGCCGCCACCAGGCGGCACCGGCCGCGTAGATCCCACTCGCGCACATCAGCGCCGGCATGGTCAGGGCAAGGACCACGTCTCGCACCAGAACCCCTTTGCGAACCACATGAACTGACTGAGGAACAGCTTCTGTGCAGTTCATCGGATTCCGGCCGACTCCACTGAAGAACCCCTTTAAGCCAAAACGTGGCAAGAACCGGCCAAGTCAACACAAAAAACCGCGTCACTCTCCTCCCACTTAAGCAACGCTCCACGTCACCTCGTAGCAGATTTAAGTGGAGCTTCACGGTCAGACGGCCGAAACTGCACCCATGGACACCACCGCCCCGCAGCGCCCCCGCAGCCCGTTCGGCCGCGCCCTGTGCGCCATGGTCACCCCCTTCACCGACGACGGCGCCCTGGACCTGACCGCCGCGCAGCGGCTGGCCGACCGGCTCGTGACCGAGGGCTGCGAGGGGCTGGTCCTGTCCGGCACCACCGGTGAGTCCCCCACCACGACGGACGCCGAGAAGCGAGACCTGGTGCGCGCGGTACGCGAGGCGGTCGACGGCCGGGCCACGGTCCTGGCGGGCGTCGGCACGTCCGACACCCGGCACACGATCGCCCTGGCCCACGAGGCCCAACGGGCAGGCACGGACGGCCTGTTGGCGGTCACCCCGTACTACAGCAGGCCGCCGCAGGACGCCGTGGAGGCCCACTTCCGCGAGCTGGCCGACGCCGTGGACGTACCCGTGATGCTGTACGACATCCCCGGCCGCACCGGCACCCGCATCGAGCCGGACACCATGATCCGGCTCGCCGCGCACCCGAGGATCGTCGCCGTGAAGGACTGCGCGTACGACCTGCTCGGCACACAGAGGGTCATGGCCGCCAGCGACCTGGCGTACTACACGGGCTGCGACGAGTACGTGCTCGCGCTGTACGCGCTGGGCGGCGCCGGTTACGTCTCGACGGTCGCCAACGCCGTCCCCGGCGCCTTCCGCGCGATCGTCGACGCGTACGACGCCGGGGACACCGCCGAGGCCGCCCGCCGTCAGCGGCTGACGGTGCCGCTGACGCAGGCGGCCATGAACGCAGGGCTGCCCGGCACCGTCACCGTGAAGGCCCTCCTGGCCGCACTCGGCCTGCCGGGCTGCGGCCCGGTCCGGACACCCCTGCGGCCCGCCGGCCACGAGGTGACCGACGGGCTGCTCCGGGTTTACGACGCGCTGGTCAGCGCGTCGTGAACTGGGGGTACCAGCGGCCGGGATAGTCCGCCGACGCCTTGCGGAAATCGCTGAGCGGGACCGTCTTGTGGCTGTGGAGCGTGACGAGCAGCAACTGGTTGCGGAACTCGCCCTTGCCGTCGCACTTCTTGGGGGCGCAGCCCCAGGTGATGACCCGGTCGTCGTCGGCCCAGGCGAGCGGTGTCTGGACGTCCAGTTCGTCGACGCCTGCGCCGCTACTGGCGTCGAGTACCTTGCCGCCGTCCCGGATCACCAGCTTGCCGTTCGGGGAGATGCCCTGCTGGATGTTCGGGCGGAAGTGCCGGGCGTTGTCAGGGACCGCCGCCGCCCTGCCCTCCAGGTCGTAGTACGAGCCATTGCCCATGGAGTCACTGAAAACAAGGTTCCCGGCCTGGCTGAAGACGAAGTCCTGCCGGGCGTTGAAGTTCGACTCGTCGGCGGGCGCCGCGTGCCATTTCCCTCCGCCCTTGTCGGCGTCGAGCACATAGAAACCGGTCCGGGTCGAGGTGGGCGGTCCAGGCTTCGCCGCCCCACTGTCGGACGTCGTGTGCTCCATCGTCCAGTGGTCCGGATCCTTCTCGTACGTCGTCGCGACGAGCTTGTCGCCGTCGGGCGAGAACCCGACCGAGGCCACCTTGTGGTCGACGGGGATCCATCGCGTGACCTTGTCGGTGGCGAGGTCGAGGATGCCGACACGGTCGGACGGGAGCTTCCGCTCCAGCACCGCGGCGGTGCGCAGGCCGGGAGCGACGGTCAGCCAGGACCACCGGGTGGTCTTGCGGTAGGTCTTCGTGGTCGGATCGAGCACCCCGTACGTGCGGGTCAGTTCCGAGTCGCCGCCGTCCAGCTTCACCTTCTTGTACGTCTGGAAAGCGGCCAGCGCCGAGCGCCCCGCCGCGATCGCGTCGCGCGGCGGCGACTGGTCAGGGTGCGCGATGACGTCCTCGGTGCCGAGCACGCCCGTGGCTCGGTCCTGGTCCTCCAGCGCCCTCGGCACCAGCACGGCCGCGGCCACCACGACGGTCACCGCGAGCACCGCCGTCACCGCGGTACGTCCCCTGCGGCGCCGCCGGGCCACGAGTACTTGGTCGGCCAGGTCCGGCGAGGCGGGACCGGTGCCGGCGGCCTGCTCGCGCAGAGTGTCCTTCAGTACCTCTTCGACGTTCACGGGCGCACCTCCACAGGCGCGTAGTCACGGGACGGCGGCGGTCCGGGAATCCCGGGACCCAGCTCCGGCACGAGGGCGCGCAGCCTGGCCAGGGACCGGTGGGTGGTGGAGCGGACCGTACCGACGGAACAGCCGAGAAGCCGGGCCACGTCCGCCTCGGGCAGATCCTCGAAGTAGCGCAGGACGAGAACGGTGCGCTGGCGGGCGGTGAGCCGCCCGAGGGCCTCACGTACGACGACACGCAACTCGGCGGAGGACGCACCCCCCTCAGTGCCGGCGCTGTCCGGCACCTCCCCGTAACTCACCTCGCGCCGAGGCCACTTCAGCCGCCAGCGCCCGATCTGCTGCCGGTACAGGACCTGCCGCACATACGCCTCGGGATCCTCGACGCGGCTCCACTTGCCCGCGACCTTGATCAGCGCGTTCTGCAACAGATCCTCGCCCGCGTGCCGGTCGCCGCCGCTGAGCAGCACGGCGGTCTTCAGCAGCGCGGACGACCGGCTCGCCACGAACTCCCGGAAACTCTCCGCGCCCGAATCGTGCACGGCATCCATCGTCACCTTCCTTCTCCCCCACCACCGACGTGGTGCTCCTGACCTTGGTGACGCCTGTGAACGCCCCCCGCTATGCCGCCCCGCCGAAAATCTTTCCGCGTACACGCCACGGGCGGCCCGCACCGAGAATCCGGTGCGGGCCGCCCGTGGGAGCTGGGAAGATCAGTTGTGGCTGTGCAGAACCTCGTTCAGCCCGCCCCACACCGCGTTGTTCGGCCGGGCCTCGACCGTGCCCGTGACCGAGTTGCGGCGGAAGAGGATGTTCGAGGCGCCGGAGAGGTCGCGGGCCTTGACGATCTCGCCGTCGGGCATCGTGACGCGGGTGCCCGCGGTGACGTAGAGACCGGCCTCGACCACGCACTCGTCGCCGAGCGCGATGCCGACGCCCGCCTCGGCGCCGACGAGGCAGCGCTCGCCGATGACGATGCGGACGTTGCCGCCGCCCGAGAGGGTGCCCATGGTGGAGGCGCCGCCGCCGATGTCCGAGCCGTCGCCGACGACGACGCCCGCGGAGATGCGGCCCTCGACCATCGACGTGCCGAGCGTGCCCGCGTTGAAGTTCACGAAGCCCTCGTGCATGACCGTGGTGCCCTCGGCGAGGTGCGCGCCGAGGCGGACGCGGTCGGCGTCGGCGATGCGCACGCCCTTGGGGGCGACGTAGTCGGTCATGCGCGGGAACTTGTCGATCGAGGTGACCTGGAGGTGCAGACCCTCGGCACGCGCGTTCAGGCGGACCTTCTCGACGTCGTCGACGGCGACCGGGCCGAGCGAGGTCCAGGCGACGTTGGCGAGGAAGCCGAACTGGCCGTCCAGGTTCACGCCGTGCGGCTTGACCAGGCGGTGGCTGAGCAGGTGCAGACGCAGGTACACGTCGTGCGCGTCCAGCGGCTTGTCGTCGAGGGAGGCGATGACCGTGCGGACGGCCACGACCTCGACACCGCGGCGGGCGTCGGGGCCGATCGCCTTCGCGGCACCCTCGCCGAGCAGCTCGACGGCCTTCTCGGCGGTGAGCTTCTCGGAACCGGCCGGGCCGGGCTCGTCCGTCAGGGACGGCGCGGGGAACCAGGTGTCGAGAACGGTGCCGTCGGCGGTGACGGTGGCGAGGCCGGCGGCGACGGCGCCGGTGGAGCGGGAAGCAAGGGTCGTGTCGGTCATGGGGCCCAACCTAATCGTCGGGCCCCTGTTCGGGCGAACCAGCGGGGGCGGCGTCTCAGGTGCCGGGCGGCGCCGCCCCCGTCGTCACAGGGCGCGTCGGTCGCGGCAGGTCAGGGCGGTCAGGGGCGGTCCCCCTTGTGGTCCACGACGGCCGTGTCCAGGAGCGCCGTCTGGAACATGATGTCGCCGGCCTTCCACGGCCGGTCGGGGGTGTCGTCGCCCCCGAAGGCGAAGGACTCCTTGTAGTCCTTGACGATCAGCCATCGGTCCCCTAGGTACTGGTAGGTGCGCGGGTCGATCAGGATCTCGCGGCGGACCTTCTGCCCCTTCTCGTCGTGCCCGACCGCGATGGCGTCCCGGCCGGCGGCGTCGTGCACGAGACGCGGGGTGACCTCGGCGCCGGGTACCGCGGCCAGCGCCCGGTACAGCTTGGCGAGGGCCTTCGGCGGCATGGGCCGGGTCTCCAGTACGACGCTCATCGCGCGCATGTCGTGCTCGCCCTCGGACTCGGGGTTCCCCTTGCCCGAGGGGTAGTAGGCACGGATCTTCTTGAGCACGGCGTCCGGGTCGTCCGGCAGCGTGTTCAGGAACTGGAGCCGTTCGCGCGGCGAGCGGTCGTCGCCCTCTTTGCCGTTCTCGAAGCGCGGGTCCGCGTACAGCGTCCAGGACTCCTGGGCCTTCGCCTCGGGTGTGGGGTCGGCCTTGCTCTTGGGCCAGCCTCCCGGATCACGGGAGAGAGTCTTCGTGTAGATCCACTGTCCGGCGTGCGGGGTGGCGGGCGGGTCCGCCTTCTCGATGGTGTCCGCCGCCCGGTTCATCACCTCGCCGACCGAGCCCCGTACCGTCCGGGTGTCCGCGGGCGCGGTCCGGTCGCCGTTCCCGCCGATGTTGGCGGCCAGCACGGCGACGGCGGTCAGCGCAGCGGCCGCCCCGACCGCGGCGAACCGCCAGTCGGCCCGGAGCCTGCGTACCCGGCCGCCCCCGGCGGCCGCGGTGAGCCGGGCGCGCCCCTCGGCGAGGCGTCCCCGGTCGGGCGTCGGCGCCCCGGCCCGGAAGTCCCGTACGTCCTTCATCTCGTCCACGTTCACGGCCGGGCCACCTCCGCCATGTCACTCACGAACGCCGGGTCCGCGCCCAGCGCGGCCCGTACCTTCCTGCGTGCCCGGTTCAGCCGGGACCGCACGGTCCCGACGGGTATCCCGAGCGCCTCGGCGACGTCCTGGTACGTCAGATCGGCCCAGGCCACGAGCAGCAGCACATGCCGGTCGGCGGCGGACAGCGCGGCGAGCGCGTCGGCGAGCGGGGCCCGGTCGGCGACGCGGTCCGCGGTGTCGTCGACCCAGCCGGCCGCGACCGGGTCGTGCCCGGTCCTGGCCAGCGCGCGCAGCCCGCGCACCTCCTTGCGCCGCTGCTTGCCGATGAGGTGCGCGGCGATCCCGTACAGCCACGGCCGGGCGGCGGCCCGCGTCGTGTCGTAGCGGGCGCGCACCCGGAACGCGGTGAGGAAGGTGTCGGCGGTGATGTCGTCGGCCGCTTGCTCGCCGAGCCGCCGGGCCGCGTACCGGTGGATGTCGGGCGCGTACCGGTCGTAGAGCAGGGCGAACAGCTCCGGCTGCTCCAGGGATCTGGCGATGATCAGGCCGTCGTCGCCGGGCCCGGTGTCGGTGCCGGGCCCCCGGTGGTCCGCTCACGAATCCTCCGTCTGCGCGTGGGAACCCGAGCGGCCCCGGGAACACCCCCGTGTCCCCCGGACCCGCTCGGCGTGTCAGCCGTCGTTCCCCGCAGGCCCCGGCAGAGTTCACGCCGCACAGGAAATTCTCAGGGGATCAGCCGGGACAGCATCTCGCGGGCGTACTCGGCGTCGTACGCGCCGTCCGTGAGCAGGACTTGGAGCGAGATGCCGTCGAGCAGTGCGACGAGGGCCCGCGCGGTGACGGGGTCGGTGCGCTCGGCCAGGACGTCGGCCAGTTCCGTGCACCATTCGGCGGCGACGGGCCGCAGTGCGGGGCGGCGCAGGGCCGCGAGATACAGCTCGTACTCCAGCTCGACGCCGACGCGCTCCCCGGCGAGCCATTCGCCGAGCAGCCCGGCGAGTTCGGCGGCGAGGTCGAGCTTCGGGTCCTGGAAGGCGCCGCGCGCGGCGACGACCTTGGCGAAGCCCTCGTTGGCCTGCCGCAGCGCGGCCACCATCAGCTCGTCGAGGGTCGTGAAGTGGTACGTGGTCGAGCCCAGCGGCACATCGGCCTCGGCGGCGACGGTGCGATGGCTCAGACCGGCGATCCCCTTGGCCCCGACGACCCGGATCGCGGCGTCGATGATCCGCTGGCGCCGCTCGGGGTCGTAGCGCCGCGCCGCCATCAGTGCGCCCCGCCGAGATTGAGCAGCACGACGCCGCCGATGACGAGCACGATGCCCGCGGCCTTGGCCAGGCTCAGCCCCTCACCGAGGAAGATCATGCCGATCGCGGCGATGACGGCGGTGCCCGCGCCCGCCCAGATCGCGTACGCGGTGCCGACCTGCACGGTCTTCAGGGTCTGGGCGAGCAGCGCGAACGCGATCACGTATCCGGAGACAGTGATCAGCGAGGGCCAGAGCCTGCTGAACCCCTCGCTGTACTTCATGGCCGTGGTGGCGGCCACCTCGGCGGCGATGGCGCCCGCCAGCAGAACGTATCCCATGTGTACAAGGGTACATATCGTTGCGTACGCCCGTACACAGAAGAGCCGCACCCAGGAACGGGATGGTTCAGGCGGCGGCCCGGAAGCCGATCTCGTTGGGCTCGCGCATCCGCACCGCCCGGTCCACGATCCGGCGCTTCGCGTACGCGGCGCGGCGCAGTCCGGCGACCTTGCGGTACCGGGCGAGTTCGGCCGGGGCGGGGCGCGCGCCGCCCGCCAGGGGGTAGCCGTGGGCGATGAGCCGGTCGCCGAGGACGGTGTCGCAGAGCCGGATCTGGTCGGGCGTCAGGCGGGTCCGCCAGGTGCCGGCCCGGGTCACGTCCAGCTCGCCCCGGGTGTGCGCGTGCCAGGTCTTGCGGGCCGGCACCGCCGTGCCCGCCAGCCGGTACGGCTCGCTCATCTCGGGCGCGTACTCCTCGCCCAGGAAGCCGCAGATGCCGCGCAGTTGCGTCTCCGGGTCGGCGACGAGGTCCTCGAACCGCACCTCGTACCAGCGTTCGCTACCGAGTCCGGCCCGCCACTTGTCGGCGCCGTCCATCACCTGCGCCCAGGTGGCGACGGCCTCGTGGAAGCCGCTGTGCCACCACGGCATCCGCAGCAGCGACCCGGCGCAGTCCCGCCCGTCGCGGACGACGTGGACGAACTGCGCGTCGGGGAAGAGCCGCAGGATCTCCGGCACATGCAGCGCGTAGGCGGGCCGCTTGTCGCCCCAGCGCACCTTGCCGTGCTGCTCGGCGTAGGCCCGCAGCGCGATCCCGAGCGCCGAGCCGAGCGTGGGCGGCCCGTCCGTGATCTGCCGGATGACCCGCTCCTCGTCGAGGCCCAGTTCGAAGTAACGGGTCTCGTCGCGCCCGGTGATCCAGCGGGCGAGGGCGGCCCGGTTGGTGCGCTGCGCCAGGTCCCCGAAGGCGAGCCGCCGCTGATAGGCGGGCAGCACGAAACGGGTTTCCGGCGGCAGCGCGATCCGCGGATGCGCGTGCAGCATCAGTTGCAGCAGGGTCGTGCCCGAACGGGGGCAGCCCACGACGAACAGGGGTCGCACAGGATCACAGACGCTCACCCGCCCACCGTCACGCGCGACGCTGAGCGCACCCTTGAAGCCGCCTGAGAATCCTGTACGAACCCGTTCTCCGTGCTCTGTTCTCTGTTGTCGACCAGCCCTAGGAGACCGTGAACCGGACGGTCCGGGCCTTCTTCCACTCGTCGTGGTCGAGGTCCTTGGCCTCGGTGCCGTCGCCGTACAGGTCGGCGTCGCCGTTGTCGGTGATCAGCTGGACGCTCTGGCCGGAGGCCGTCAGGTCGGGCACCGAGACGACGGCCTCCCAGCCGCCCGGGTCGGTGGTGGGCAGGTCGCGGACCTTCGTCGGCGCGTGACCGGCGACGCCGTCCCACCGGTAGAGCGCGTACGGGTCGGAGTTGTCGTCGGCGGCCCAGCTGCCCGCGACGATCAGGTACTGGTTCGCGGCGTTCTTGCGGATGTCGCGGATCGACAGGCCGCCCAGGTCCAGCTCGATGGGCGTACCGAAGGCCGGGGTCGAGCCGCTCGCGACGACCTTGTCCATGTTGGTGACGGGCACGATGAGCGCCTTGCCGCCGTTCGCCGGCGGAACGAGCGGGGCGCGGAAACCGACGTACGCGGTGGTCGTCGAGCCGGGCGCGAACTCCAGTCCCTCGACGTTGAACCCGTCGATCTGCTTGGGCGCCTGGCCGTCGGCGGTGGCGTCCTTGAAGCCGTAGCGGTCGTCGTTGTCCTCGTCCCAGTCGACGAGCTGGTCGCGCAGCTTCTTGTAGGAGTGGGCGTAGGCCAGCTCGGTGGTGGCGCCGGAGCCGCTGACCGTCGTGGTGAAGACGGTGTTGCGGTCGGCCTTGTACTCGCCGTCCTTGTTGTTGCCGAGCGAGCCGGTCCAGTAGATGAGGTTGCCGACGCGGGTGGCGCCCTCGATGTCCATCTCCTTGCTCGCGCCGACCTTGGACGACATGTCCCAGGTCTTGACGGGAGCGCCGGAGACCGCGCCGTTGTACAGCCGCAGCACATTGGACTCGTCGTCGGCGACGATGACGTAGCCGCCGCCCGCGTCGACCGCGGCGGAGGCGTCGGACGAGCCGGTCAGGTAGCGAGTGTCGGCCGGGTTCTGCACGGCCTTGGAGGCCGCGTAGTGCAGCTTGGTGGTGGCCGTGGCGCCGCCGGTGCCGGTCACCTTCAGCGTCAGGTCGGTGTAGCCCTGGGCGCGGGCCGCGACGGACACGGTGCGGGTCGCGCCGGTGCCGCTGACGGTGACGTCGCCGGTCTGCGCGACGGACGTCTTGCTGCTGGCCGACGCGGTCACGGTGAGGGCGGAGGCGTCGGTGCCGCTCTGGGCGACGGTCACGGTGACGGCCGGGTCGCCGCTCGCGCCGACGGCGCCGGAGAGGTAGGCGGTCGACAGCTTGATCGTCGGCGTGCCGGCCGCGTGGGCCGGGAGGCCGGTGACGGCGACGGTGAGCAGTCCGCCCGCGGCGGCGACGGCCGCGCGGCGCGCGATCCGAGAGGTGTGCGGCACTGTGGTCCCTTCATCGACGTGATGCCGACGGGAAGGCTCCGCTGCGTACCCCAACCCCCGGTGTCGATCATCAGTACGGCGTCGGAACAGCTGGGACGGCAACGGCAAAGAGCCCCGGCCGCAGGGGCCGGGGCTCGTGACGCACACAGTGCCTCACACGGGGTCTCAGACGTTGAAGCCCAGCGCGCGCAGCTGCTCGCGGCCGTCGTCCGTGATCTTGTCCGGGCCCCACGGCGGCATCCAGACCCAGTTGATCCGCAGCTCGTTGACGATGCCGTCGGTGGCGGACTTGGCCTGGTCCTCGATGACGTCGGTCAGCGGGCACGCGGCCGACGTCAGCGTCATGTCGATCGTCGCGATGTTCGCGTCGTCGATGTGGATGCCGTAGATCAGGCCCAGGTTGACGACGTCGATGCCCAGCTCGGGGTCGACGACGTCGTACAGCGCCTCGCGGACCTCCTCCTCGGAGGCCGGCTTCATCTCAACAGCGTTCTCGGTCATGCGGTCTTCGCCTCCTCCGCGAGAGCCTTGGCCGTCGCGTCCTTCCACGCCATCCAGCTGAGCAGCGCGCACTTGACTCGGGCCGGGTACTTGGAGACTCCGGCGAACGCGATCGCGTCCTCCAGGATCTCCTCCATCGAGTCGTCCGGCTCGATCTGCCCCTTGGACTGCATCAGCTCCAGGAACGTCTCCTGGATCTTCCGCGCGTCCGTGAGCTCCTTGCCGACGAGCAGGTCGTTCAGCACGGAGGCCGAGGCCTGGCTGATGGAGCAGCCCTGGCCCTCGTACGAGACGTCCTCGATGGTCTCGCCGTCGTACTTCACACGCAGCGTGATCTCGTCACCGCACGTCGGGTTGACGTGGTGCACCTCGGCGTCGCCGTCGCGCAGGCCACGCCCGTGGGGGTGCTTGTAGTGGTCCAGGATGACTTCCTGGTACATGGAATCCAGCTTCACAGTCCCAGCCCTCTACCCGAAGAAGTTCCGTACGTGCTCCAGGCCGTCGACCAGCGCATCGATCTCGCCGGGCGTGGAGTACAGATAGAACGACGCTCGCGTGGTCGCAGGAATTCCGTACCGCAGGCAGACGGGGCGCGCGCAGTGGTGGCCGACGCGGACCGCGATGCCCTGCTCGTCGAGGACCTGGCCCACGTCGTGCGGGTGGATGTCGCCGAGCGTGAAGGAGATCGCGGCGCCCCGGTCCTCGGCCGTGGCCGGGCCGATGATCTTGAGGTCCGGGACGTCCTGGAGCTTCTTCACGGCGTACTCGGTGAGCGCCTGCTCGTGCCGCAGGACGTTCTCCATGCCGATCGCGTTCAGGTAGTCGATCGCCGCCCCGAGGCCGATGGCCTGCGAGATCGGCGGCGTACCCGCCTCGAACTTGTGCGGCGCGGGAGCGTAGGTGGAGGAGTTCATCGAGACGGTCTCGATCATCTCGCCGCCACCGAGGAACGGCGGCAGATCCTCCAGGAGCTCCTGACGGCCCCAGAGCACGCCGATGCCGGTCGGGCCGCACATCTTGTGGCCGGTGAAGGCCACGAAGTCGGCCTGCAGCGCCTGCACGTCGAGCGGCATGTGCGGGGCGGCCTGCGAGGCGTCGATCAGGACCAGGGCGCCGACCTCCTGGGCGCGGCGCACGATGGCCTCGACCGGGTTGTGGGTGCCCAGGATGTTCGACACGAGGACGAAGGAGACGATCTTCGTCTGCTCGGTGATGACCTCGTTGATGTTGCTCAGATCGAGGCGGCCGTCGTCGGTGAGGCCGAACCACTTCAGCTTCGCGCCGGTGCGCTGCGAGAGCAGCTGCCACGGAACGATGTTGGAGTGGTGCTCCATCTCCGTGATGACGATCTCGGTCTCGTGGTCGACCTTGTACGGCTCGTCGGCCCAGCCGAGCATGTTGGCGACGAGGTTGAGCGACTCCGAGGCGTTCTTCGTGAAGATGACCTCGTCGCGGCTCGGCGCGTTGATGAACGACGCGACCTTGTCGCGCGCGCCCTCGTACAGCGCCGTGGCCTCCTCGGCCAGCACGTGCACGCCACGGTGGACGTTGGCGTTGTGCTGCTCGTAGTACTCGTTCAGGACGTCGAGCACCTGGCGCGGCGTCTGCGAGGTCGCCGCGTTGTCCAGGTACACGAGCTTCTTGCCGTCGTGGAGCACCCGGTCGAGGATCGGGAAGTCCTTGCGGATCGCCTCGGTGTCGAGGAGGCCCGGCAGCTGTGTCACGCGGATACGCCACCCTTCACGTACTTGTCGTAGCCCTCGGCCTCGAGCTGGTCGGCGAGCTCGGCGCCGCCGGACTCGACGATGCGGCCGTTCGCGAACACGTGCACGAAGTCGGGCTTGATGTAGCGCAGGATGCGCGTGTAGTGGGTCACCAGGAGGGTGCCGACCTCGCCGTTCTCACGGACGCGGTTGATGCCCTCGGAGACGATGCGCAGCGCGTCGACGTCCAGGCCGGAGTCGGTCTCGTCGAGGATCGCGATCTTCGGCTTGAGGAGCTCCAGCTGGAGGATCTCGTGGCGCTTCTTCTCACCGCCGGAGAAGCCCTCGTTCACGTTGCGCTCGGCGAAGGACGGGTCCATGGAGAGCTTCTCCATGGCCTCCTTGACCTCCTTCACCCAGGTGCGCAGCTTGGGGGCCTCGCCGCGCACGGCCGTGGCCGAGGTGCGCAGGAAGTTGGAGACGGAGACGCCGGGGACCTCGACCGGGTACTGCATGGCGAGGAAGAGGCCGGCGCGGGCGCGCTCGTCGACGGACATCTCCAGGACGTCCTCGCCGTCGAGCGTGACGGTGCCGGAGGTGATCGTGTACTTGGGGTGACCCGCCAGCGAGTAGGCGAGAGTCGACTTGCCGGAGCCGTTCGGGCCCATGATGGCGTGCGTCTCGCCCTGCTTCACGGTCAGGTCGACGCCCTTGAGGATCTCCTTCGTGGCGTTGTCCGCCTCGACGGTGACGTGCAGGTCCTTGATTTCAAGCGTTGCCATGGGTGCCTCAGGACTCCTGGGTGAGGGAGGCGCGTACGTCAACGAGGACGCTGCCCCCTTCGATCTGTACGGGGTAAACGGGGACGGGGCGCGTCGCGGGAAGGCCGGACGGCTTGCCGGTGCGGAGGTCGAACGCGGAGCCGTGCAGCCAGCACTCGATCTGGCAGTCCTCCACCTCGCCCTCGGAGAGCGAGACGTTCGCGTGCGAGCAGATGTCGTTGATCGCGAACACCTCGCCCTCGGTGCGGACGACCGAGACCGGCGTGCCGTCGAGTTCCACCCGCTTCGGGGTGTCCTCCTCCAGCTCGCTCAGGTCGCAGGCGCGTACGAAGGCCATCAGACGGTGGCCTCCAGCTCGGCCTCGATCTTCTCGAGGAGGCGCGCCTCGATGTCGGCGACGCCGATCTGCTGGACCAGCTCGGCGAAGAAGCCGCGCACGACGAGGCGGCGGGCCTCGTCCGCGGGGATGCCGCGGGCCATCAGGTAGAAGAGCTGCTCGTCGTCGAAGCGGCCGGTCGCGGAGGCGTGACCGGCGCCGACGATCTCGCCGGTCTCGATCTCCAGGTTGGGCACGGAGTCGACGCGGGCGCCGTCGGTCAGAACCAGGTTCCGGTTCATCTCGTAGGTGTCCGTGCCCTCGGCGGCGGCCTCGATGAGGACGTCACCGATCCACACGGCGTGCGCGTCGTCGCCCTGGAGCGCGCCCTTGTAGACGACGTTCGACTTGCAGTGCGGGGTGTTGTGGTCGACCAGGAGGCGGTGCTCCTGGTGCTGGCCGGCGTCGGTGAAGTAGAGGCCGAACAGCTCGGCCTCGCCGCCGGTGGCCGCGTACTGGACGCGCGGGTGCAGGCGGACGACGTCACCGCCGAAGGTCACGACGACCGACTTGAAGGAGGCGTCGCGGCCGACGAGCGCGTTGTGCTGCGCCACGTGGACGGCCTTGTCGTCCCAGTCCTGCACGGAGACGACGGTCAGCTTCGCGCCGTCGCCGAGCAGGTAGTCGACGTTGGCGGCGAGCACCGCGTCACCGGTGTGGTCGATGACGACGACGGCCTCGGCGAAGGCACCCAGCTCGATGACCTGGTGGCCGTAGGCGATACCGCCCTCGCCGTGCACCGCGATGCGGATCGGCTCGGTGAGGACCGTCTCCTTGGGCACGGTCACAACGGAGGCCTTCTCGAAGACCGAGTACGCCTGGGCGGCGACGCGGTCGACGGGCTTGCCGGCCTTGCCGATGCGGGCGTCGTCCCGGCCGACGGTCTCGACGGTGACACCGGCCGGCGCCTCCACGTCGATCCTGACGCCGGTGCCGGTGGCGACGGCGGTGCCGTCGTGCAGCCCGCGCAGGCGCTCCAGCGGCGTGAACCGCCACTCCTCCTCACGGCCGTGCGGGACGGGGAAGTCCTGCACGTCGAAGGACGGGGGCGCGCTCATGCGCGTGGCGACGGTCGACTCGGCGGCGACCGCGACGGCGCCTGCGGTGGTCGACCCCGCAGGGATGTTCTGAGCCTCAGCCATGGCTGTCGTAGTGCTCGCTTTCATTGCGTACGTGAGGGGCTTGACGTCAGACGGCGGTCGGTGGGGACTAGCCCACCGAGCCCTCCATCTGCAGCTCGATCAGCCGGTTGAGCTCGAGCGCGTACTCCATGGGGAGCTCCTTGGCGATCGGCTCGACGAAGCCGCGCACGATCATCGCCATGGCCTCGAACTCGGAGAGACCGCGGCTCATCAGGTAGAAGAGCTGGTCCTCGGAGACCTTGGAGACGGTCGCCTCGTGGCCCATGGACACGTCGTCCTCGCGGACGTCGACGTACGGGTACGTGTCGGAGCGGGAGATGGTGTCGACGAGCAGCGCGTCGCACAGCACGTTCGACTTGGATCCGGCGGCGCCCTCACCGATCTCGACGAGGCCGCGGTACGACGTACGACCGCCGCCGCGCGCCACCGACTTGGAGACGATGTTGGACGACGTGTTCGGCGCCATGTGGACCATCTTGGAGCCGGCGTCCTGGTGCTGGCCCTCGCCCGCGAAGGCGATGGACAGCGTCTCGCCCTTGGCGTGCTCGCCCATCAGGTAGACGGCCGGGTACTTCATGGTGACCTTGGAGCCGATGTTGCCGTCGATCCACTCCATGGTCGCGCCCTCGTACGCCACGGCGCGCTTGGTGACCAGGTTGTAGACGTTGTTCGACCAGTTCTGGATGGTCGTGTAACGGCAGCGGGCGCCCTTCTTCACGATGATCTCGACGACCGCGGAGTGCAGCGAGTCGCTCTTGTAGATCGGCGCGGTGCAGCCCTCGACGTAGTGGACGTAGGCGTCCTCGTCGACGATGATCAGCGTCCGCTCGAACTGGCCCATGTTCTCCGTGTTGATACGGAAGTAGGCCTGGAGCGGGATCTCTACGTGCACGCCCTTCGGCACGTAGATGAAGGAGCCACCCGACCACACGGCGGTGTTCAGCGCGGCGAACTTGTTGTCGCCGGCCGGGATGACGGTGCCGAAGTACTCCTTGAAGAGCTCCGGGTGCTCCTTGAGGGCGGTGTCGGTGTCGAGGAAGATGACGCCCTGCTCCTCCAGGTCCTCGCGGATCTGGTGGTAGACGACCTCGGACTCGTACTGGGCCGCGACACCGGCGACGAGGCGCTGCTTCTCCGCCTCCGGGATGCCGAGCTTGTCGTACGTGTTCTTGATGTCCTCGGGCAGGTCCTCCCAGGACTCCGCCTGCTTCTCCGTGGAGCGCACGAAGTACTTGATGTTGTCGAAGTCGATGCCGGACAGGTCCGAGCCCCAGTTCGGCATGGGCTTCTTGCCGAAGAGCTTCAGGCCCTTGAGACGGAGATTGGTCATCCACTCCGGCTCGGACTTCTTGGCGGAGATGTCCTTGACGACGTCTTCGTTGATACCGCGCTTGGCAGAGGCGCCGGCCGCGTCGGAGTCCGCCCAGCCGTATTCGTACTTGCCCAGGCCCTCGAGCTCAGGGTGGGCAGTCTCCTCGATGGGGAGAGTCATGCGGGGTTCCTCCCGGCCGTGCTTGCAGATGCGTTGTGGTGGTTCTCGGGTGTGGTCTTCGGAATGTTCTTGGGGATGAACGTCGTGCAGACCCCGTCGCCGTGGGCGATGGTCGCCAGTCGCTGTACATGCGTGCCGAGCAGCTGGGAGAAGATCTCCGTCTCCGCCTCGCAGAGCTGCGGGAACTGCTCCGCCACATGGGCGACCGGGCAGTGGTGCTGGCAGAGCTGCTCACCCTGTTGCGGGAGGGGCGCGCTGCGCGCCGTAGCAGCGTACCCGTCCGCGCTCAAGGCCTTGGCCAGTGCCGCTGTCCGCTCCTCGGCGGGCGCGGCCTCCATGGCCGCGCGGTACGCCACCGCCTGCGCGGCGATCCGGGCCCGCGCGAAGGCGACGACCGCGTCGTCCCCCGCCGCTCCGCCGCCCGCGGTCTCCCGGATCCAGCGGAGCGCTTCCGCGGCGAGCTTGTCGTAGGACTGGTCGAAGGCGTCCCGGCCGCAGTCGGTCAGCGCGAACACCTTGGCGGGGCGGCCACGGGTGCGGGCCCCGTAGACACGCTGCTCCCTGGGCTGCACAACGTCGTCGGCGACCAGGGCGTCGAGGTGGCGGCGGACGGCGGCCTGGGTCAGACCGAGGCGTCCGGCCAGATCGGCGACGGTGGACGGGCCGTGGTCCAGGATGGAGCGCGCGACCCGGTTGCGTGTCGATCGCTCCGAACGCTCACCGGTCGCGAACTCCTGCGGGGCCCCGATGGGGGCCTCCTGAGCCTCGCCGACGTTTTTCACAACGCCATTGTTGCGTAATTCCTCAGAGCCTGACAAGCGACGAGGTGATCGCCGCGCGGTGCGGTGCATCACTTAGGTAGACCTAAGTAGCCACGTGGGGTGACCTGCGGAAACGATCTTTGATCGATCAAAATACGGCGCCCCTGCCCAGAAATCCCCTGGCGCCCCAGAAGCCGCTCGCGGACACTGCCGTCCATGCCCGCACCTCAACCGACCGGTCCGCTCGTCACCCGCGCCTCCCTCGCCACGGATCTGCGCGCGCTCGGGGTCGAATCCGGCGAAACCCTCTTGGTGCACACCTCCCTCAGCAGCCTCGGATGGGTCAACGGCGGCCCGGTCGCCGTCGTCCACGCCCTCCTCGACGCCGTCGGCCCGGACGGCACCCTCGCGGTGCCCACCCAGACCGGCGACCTGACCGATCCCGAGGGCTGGGGCAACCCGCCGATCCCGCGCGAGTGGTGGGAGACGGTCCGCGCCACGATGCCCGGCTACGACCCGGCGACCTCCCCCAGCCGGGGCGTCGGCGTGCTCCCCGAGACCCTGCGCACCTGGCCCGGCGCCCTGCGCAGCGCGCACCCCCACACCTCTTTCGCGGCCCTGGGCCCACGCGCGGCCCGCATCGTCGACGGCCACGCCCCCGACTGCCGGCTCGGCGAACGCAGCCCGCTCGCCCGTCTGGAGGAACTCGGCGCCCGCGTGCTCCTCCTCGGTGCCGGTTACGACGCCTGCACGAGCTTCCACCTCGCCGAGTACCGCATCCCGTTCCAGCTGGAGGACGCCGGCCGCCCGGGCCCCGCGGGCTGGCACCCGGTCACCGAGGTGGCCATCACCGCCGACCGCTTCGACGAACTCGGCGCCGCCTTCGAACACGACAGCCCGGTCGTCCGGGGCCGGGTCGGCGCGGCCGACACCCGCCTCTTCTCCCTGGCCGACGCGGTGGCATACGCCCAGAAGTGGCTGCCCGCGCACCGTCCGCAGGCCGGGTGACCGCACCGCCGCGCTCCCCGAGCAGCAGCCCTCACTGTCGTCCATTCGGCACCCCTCTCCCCACCGGTCGGCCGTTCCGACCGGCTCCGTAGACTCGCCCGCATGAGTAACGACCCCGTCGTGGAGGCCGTCGGCCTCGTCAAGCGGTACGGCGGCAAGACCGCCGTCGACGGCCTCGACCTCGCGGTCACCGCAGGCCTCGTCACCGCGGTCCTCGGCCCCAACGGCGCGGGCAAGACCACCACCATCGAGGCCTGCGAGGGCTATCGGAGGCCGGATTCCGGCACCGTCCGCGTCCTCGGCCTCGACCCGGTGCGGGACGCGGCGAAGCTGCGCCCGCGGATCGGCGTGATGCTCCAGTCCGGCGGCGTCTACTCGGGCGCCCGCGCCGACGAGATGCTCCGCCACATCGCGAAGCTGCACGCCCACCCGCTCGATGTGAACGCCCTCATCGAGCGACTGGGCCTCGGCAGTTGCGGACGCACCACCTACCGCCGGCTCTCCGGCGGCCAGCAGCAGCGCCTGGCGCTCGCGATGGCCGTGGTCGGCCGGCCCGAACTGGTCTTCCTCGACGAACCGACCGCAGGACTCGACCCGCAGGCGCGCCGCGCCACCTGGGACCTGGTCCGGGATCTGCGCGCCGACGGCGTCTCGGTGATCCTGACCACGCACTACATGGACGAGGCGGAGCAGCTCTCCGACGACGTCGCGATCGTCGACGCCGGGAAGGTCATCGCGCACGATTCCCCGGAACAGCTGTGCCGGGGCGGCGCCGAGAACACGCTCCGCTTCAGCGGCCGTCCGGCCCTCGACGTCGGCTCCCTGCTCAAGGCCCTGCCCCCCGACTCCGCGGCCGCCGAGCTGACCCCCGGCTCCTACCGCGTCAGCGGCACGGTCGACCCGCAGCTCCTGGCGACGGTCACCTCCTGGTGCGCCCAGCACGGCGTGATGCCGGACAAGATCTCCGTCGAGCGGCACACCCTCGAAGACGTATTCCTGGAACTGACCGGCAAGGAGCTGCGCGGATGAGCGCCGGTACGTACGCACCGAACCCAGGAGCCGCGCCGCTCCCCCGCATGATCGCCGCGCAGGCCGTGCTCGAGACCAAGATGCTGCTGCGCAACGGCGAGCAACTCCTGCTGACGGTCGTCATCCCCACCCTCCTGCTCGTCCTGTTCTCCTCGGTCGACATCGTGGACACGGGCTCCGGCAAGGCGGTCGACTTCCTCGCCCCGGGCATCCTGGCCCTGGCCGTGATGTCCACGGCCTTCACCGGGCAGGCCATCGCGACGGGCTTCGAGCGCCGGTACGGCGTGCTCAAGCGACTGGGCGCCTCTCCGCTGCCGCGCTGGGGGCTGATGGCCGCCAAGACGCTCTCCGTGCTCGTCACGGAAGTGCTGCAGGTGATCCTGCTGACCGTGATCGCCCTCGCTCTCGGCTGGTCGCCGCACGGGAACCCGCTCGCCGTCGCGGCTCTGCTCGTCCTCGGCACGGCGGCCTTCTCCGGGCTCGGTCTGCTGATGGCCGGCACACTCAAGGCGGAGGCCACGCTCGCCGCCGCCAACCTCGTCTTCCTGCTGCTGCTCGTCGGCGGCGGGGTCATCGTGCCGCTCGACAAGTTCCCCGACGCGGCGCAGTCCGTGCTCGGTCTCCTGCCCATCTCGGCGCTCTCCGACGGTCTGCGGGACGTGCTCCAGCACGGGGCGTCGATGCCCTGGGGCGACCTCGGCATCCTCGCCGTCTGGGCGGTCGTGGGGCTCGGCGCGGCGGGCCGGTTCTTCCGCTGGGAGTGATCCGGCGGGTGACCGGTATCGCTCCGTGTCACCCGACATGCCGTCGGCGTGACGTAACTCCCGTCACAGATTCCGCAGTTACGTCCCCCTCGTGAAGCCGCGCACAAGCGGCCCCCTACGATGGGCCCGTGCCAAACCTGACCCGCGCCGACGCCGTACAGGCGGTGCGCAACCCGCTCGCCTTCATCGCCGAACGCTGGACCCCCACCCCGCGGACCGTCCAGCGCGCGGCCCTCTCCGCCGTCGTCATGACGGTGGTCATCGTCGTCACCGGCGGCGCGGTGCGCCTGACCGGGTCGGGCCTCGGCTGCCCGACCTGGCCCAAGTGCACCGACCAGTCGCTGACCGCGACGAGCGAGATGGGCTTCCACGGAGCCATCGAGTTCGGCAACCGCATGCTCACCTATGTGCTGTGTGCCGCGGTCGGCTGGGCGATCATCGCCGCCCGCTCGCAGAAGCCGTGGCGCCGGTCGCTGACCCGGCTCGGCTGGACGCAGTTCTGGGTCGTCATGGGCAACGCGGTGCTGGGCGGCATCGTCGTCCTGGTCGGCCTGAACCCGTACACGGTCGCGGCCCACTTCGTGCTGACCACCGCGCTGCTCACGGTGGCCGTGCTGATGTGGCAGCGCACCCGCGAGGGCGACGCGGAGCCCCGCCCGCTGGTCGGGCAGGCCATCAAGCAGTTGGTCTGGTTCCTGGTCGCGGCGGCCGCCCTGCTCATCCTCGTCGGCACGGTGGTGACCGGTGCGGGGCCGCACGCCGGCGACTCCAGCGATGTCCCGCGGATGCCGCTGGACTGGGAGACGGTCAGCAAACTGCACGCGGTGCTGGCCTGGATCGTGGTGACGCTGACCTTCGCCCTGTGGTTCGTCCTCAAGGCCGTCGACGCCCCCAAGGGGCCCCTGAACCGCACCCGTGATCTGTTCCTGATCCTCCTGGCCCAGGGCGTCATCGGCTACGTCCAGTACTTCACCGACCTCCCCGAGGTGCTGGTCGCCCTGCACATGCTGGGCTCGGCACTGGTCTGGATCGGGGTGCTGCGGGTGGTCCTGTCGCTGCGCGAGCGCCCGGAGACAACGGCGGGCGTACCGGCCCAGGCGGGCTCGGAGCTGTCGGCGGTCTGACGCCGTCCGCCCGGCCTCCGTCGAGCACCTCGCGGCCTCCGGAGGGAACGTCTCACCCTCCATCGAGGACCTCCATGAGGCGGGCCGCGTAGGCGCGCGGGTGCGTGGTGTTCCCGTTGTGCCCGCCGGGGAACTCCCGCGCCTCGACTCCCCGTATCCGGGCGAGCTCCAGGGCGCACCGCCGGTCGAAGACCTCGGGAGCCGTGGCCCGGCCGACCGCCGGCACGATCCGCACCGCGGAGCGGGCGAGCAGGTCGGCATCCAGCTCCGCCTGGACGACCGCGGTGAACTCCTTCTCGATGAAGAACCCGAAGTTCGCCTCGCGCTGCGGGGTGAGCGGCATCGGCGTGAGGTGCGGCTCGGTCTCCTGGTGCGCCGGGTCGATACCGAGCACGCGCGCCATCTCCGGGAAGGCCGCCGACAGGCCCCGCTCGCGGTAGAGCTGCTGCAGGGCGAGCAGTTCCCGCACGTGTGCGGGGCGGCGGTCGGCGGGGAGCAGGGCCGGTGACACGGGCTCGTGCGCGACGAGGGTGGCCAGCTGCTCCGGATGGCGCAGCGCCAGATGCAGCCCGATGGAGGCACCCATGCTGCAGCCCAGCATCAGCGCGGGCCGGTCGGTCAGCTCGGCCAGCAGCTTGTGCACGTCGTCGGCGTGCTGGGTCAGGCGCACGCTTCTGTCCGGTGCCGCGCGTTCGCTGCGGGACAGGCCCCTGCGGTCGTACGTCACCACGGTGTAGCGGTCGGTGAGCCGGCCGACCAGATCGACACTGCGGCCTGCGTCCCCCTCTCCGCTCTGCGCGATGAGCAGCAGCGGACCACTCCCCCGGACCTCGTAGTACAGCGTGGCGCCCTCGACGGTGAGAAACATCGGATCCCCCAGGTGACATCTGCCGGTCGGCCCCCTCGCCGCCGCACACCCTCACCATAGTCCATCTATTTCGATGCATCAAGATAGATTCATCAGGACAGATTCATCGAGATGGATTCATCTGGATCGATGCAGTCTCGGTGTAACCTCCGGGCATGAGCGCCTCCCTCAGCCCCGTCGAACTGTTCCTGCTCGGCCGCACGCTGATGAAGATCGGCGAGGAGGCGCTGCCCGAGCCGGCTCTCGGCGCGGGCCCGTTCCGCGGTGGCAGCCGGGCGATCCTGGTGGTGCTCAGCGACGTCTACGCCCACGACAGCACGTCCGTCGGCGCCATCGCCTCCCGCACCGGCCTGCCCCAGAGCCAGGTCTCCGGTGCCGTCGCCCGGCTCAGGGAAACCGGGTCCGTCGTGACCGCGCCCGACCCAGACGACGGCAGGCGTCAGCTGATCCGGCAGGCCACCGAGGCCTCGGGGCGGGTCGCCGAGGTGCGCGCCGCCGGGATCAACGAGGCGCTGGCCACCGCGCTCGGCACCGACGACCCGGACCGGCTGCGCGAGGTCGGCGACGCGCTGGCCGTGCTGGCCCGGCACCTCACTCCGGAGTCGGTCAGCCGTCTGCGTCCGTGACCCCGAGCCCGTACACCCGTTGCGCGGTCCCCGACGCGATCATCCCGGCGACCCGCTGAGCGTCGTGGAGCGACCACGCCCCGTCGGCCACCCACTCGCCGAGCACCCGCCCCAGCGCCTCGCGGAACAGCCGGGCGCCGACCACGTGCAGTTCGGGCAGACCGCTTGCACCGGTGGAGAAGAGGAGCTTGCCGAACGGGGCGAGTTCCAGGATCTCCGCCAGCACCGCCCCGGCCCGGGCTCCGGTACGCGCGAGGGCCGGTCCGAGGTCCGCGTACACATGCGGGAAGATCCCCGCCAGATGGGCGGCGTGCCGGTGGTACGGGTAGCCGTGGAGCAGCACGAGATCGGTGCCGAGGCCCGCGGTGGCCCGGGCGAAGTCGGCGAGCAGCACCGGGTCCGTGCGGTCGATGCGCAGTCCGGGTTCGCCGAGCCCGGCATGGAGCTGGAGGGGCCGGCCGGAGGCGACCGCGATCCACAGCAGATGGCGCAGCAGCACGGGATCGGTCACCGGGCCGCCCACCGTGCGATCCGCCAGCCAGCGCCCGGCCGCTCCGCGCACCTCGCCCGGTCCCGGCGGCTGCGGCGCGAGCGCGAGGCCGTGCCGCACCCCGGCGACCGAGGTGAACGCGACGGCGCCGACGGCCGCGGCATGCACCGATTCGGCGAGGTTCGCGAGGAAGGACTCGACGGTTCCGGAGGTGTCCGCGACCTGTTCGGCCAGTAGTTCGAGGCGGACGATCTCGTGGGCCTCGGCCTCCGCGGCCGACGCCATCTCGGGCGGGCCCGTCAGATCGTCGGGCAGCCCCGTGTCCATGAGGTACGTCGTGATGCCGCTGCCGCGCAGCAGCCGCCGCCCCGCTTCCAGGACGCCGAGCTCGCGGCGCCTGGCCAGATAGCGGGCGGGCGGGCAGTGGGGTTCCAGACCGAGCAGGGGCGGGCACCAGCGGCGTACCGCGAAACCGGTCTGGGTGTCGAAGAAGGTGGTGCCGGGCGCGGGCGGCCCCACGCCCCGGCCGAGGTGGGCCTCGAACGTGCCGAGGCCCAGCTCCGTACGCAGCACCCCGTGGCAGTACTGGTCCACGAGGGACGGCGTTTCGATCATCCGGGGCTCCCCGTATATGGACCGTGCTCCTACAGTCCTAACGGGTGACAGGGCACCTGGTGTTGCTCAACCTTGCGTCGCACACCTGCACCCATGGCCGCCCAAAAGCCCGGGTCAGCCGCCGAGCTGAATGCCCGCCATGCGCTTCCACTCGTACGGGCCGGTCTCGACCTTGGCCGCGAAGTCGCCGTCGAAGTCCTCGTGGAGGGTGATCCCGGACTTCTCGACGGCCTTCTGGGCGATCTCGTACGTCCGCGCGACCAGGTCGCCCCAGCCGCCGTCCTCGCCGACGAGAACGATGCGGGTCCCGCGCTCGCCGATGTACGCGAGCTGCCCCTCGGCGCCGCCGTGGGCCTTGGCGAACACGCCGATCTGCCGGGCCAGCTTGGCCGCCCGACGCTCGTCCTTCGCCGCCCGACCGGGTGCCTCAACCTCTTGAGTCTCTGCCATGGACAGGATGCTACCGACGAGTAGGGAAACAAGCGATGGGTGGGGTGCGTGGCCTGGGCCACGCACCCCACCCATCGGACGAGTGTCGGAGACTGATCAGCGCAGGAACGGGTCCACGGCCACCGCCACGAAGAGCAGCGACACGTAGGTGATGGACCAGTGGAACAGGCGCATCTCCTTGAGCTTGCCGCCCGTGACCTCGGCCTTGGCGCGGTTCTGCAGACCGTGCGCCTCCCACAGCCAGAAGCCGCCCGCGAGCAGTGCGACCACGGTGTAGAACCAGCCGGTGTAGCCGAGCGGCGTGAGCAGCAGCGAGACCGCCACCATCACCCAGCTGTAGATGACGATCTGCTTCGCGACCACCTTGTTGGAGGCGATGACCGGGAGCATCGGTACGCCCACGCGCGCGTAGTCGTCCTTCACCTTCATGGACAGCGGCCAGTAGTGCGGCGGCGTCCAGAAGAACATCACCAGGAAGAGGATGACCGGCGCCCACGACATCGAGTTGGTCACCGAGGACCAGCCGATGAGCACGGGCAGGCAGCCGGCGATGCCGCCCCACACGATGTTCTGCGACGTCCGCCGCTTCAGGATCATCGTGTAGACGACCACATAGAAGAGCAGGGCGCCGAGCGACAGCCAGGCCGACAGCCAGTTCACGGCGAAACCGAACAGCAGTGTGGAGATCACCGCGAGAGAGATGCCGAAGACAAGGCACTCGTTCGGGCTCACCATTCCGGTGACCAGCGGCCGCTGCGACGTGCGCTCCATGAGAGCGTCGATGTCGCGGTCGTACCACATGTTCAGCGCGTTGGCACCGCCCGCCGACAGGTAGCCGCCGAGGCAGGTGACGAGCACCAGCTTCAGGTTCGGCACACCCTGCTCGGCGAGGAACATCACCGGAACCGTGGTGATGAGCAGCAGCTCGATGATCCGCGGCTTGGTCAGCGCCACGAACGCCTTGACTCGGGCCCCGAACGGCCGCTGGCTCCGGTTGCTGCTGCTCGTCAGCGCTCCCGCTGGACGGGATTCGACGGCCGTCACGCACACCCCTGACAGAGACTCCAGCGAGCCGCCGAAGAAGACCACTTGATGTGAAGTCCCGGTAAAGGCTCGCGCGTACCACGCCACTGTAGACGTTGCCTATACCTCGCCCTTCGTGGGGGTGGGGTCGTGTTGGGCAGCATGCCGCGAAGGACGCAACGCACACGCGCGCGTGCCGCACACCGTCCGTTTCGCCCCGGTCCGCAGGGGCACTCCAGATGAGCCTTCACGCCCCCGGATGAGCCCCCGGATGAGCGGGTCCGTATTCACGTGAGGAACGGCCCCGATCCCTGTCAGGAGGCGGATTCGACGGAGGCCCGGCAGTCTGGAACGAGTCGAAAAAACGCACGTTCCAGCAAGGGTAGGCTCGACAACGGCCGGTGAGACCGACATCACCGGCATTAGCCATGTGGAGAGGAGCCCTGACTCAGGGTGAGTACCAAGCCGACCACCACAGACCTCGAGTGGACCGATGTGGACCAGCGGGCGGTGGACACCGCCCGGGTCCTGGCCGCCGATGCCGTACAGAAGGTCGGTAACGGCCATCCCGGTACGGCGATGAGCCTGGCCCCGGTCGCGTACACCCTCTTCCAGAAGGTGATGCGACACGACCCGGCGGACGCCGACTGGGTCGGGCGCGACCGTTTCGTGCTGTCCGCGGGCCACTCGTCCCTGACCCTCTACATCCAGCTCTACCTGGCCGGTTTCGGCCTGGAGCTGGACGACCTGAAGGCGTTCCGCACCTGGGGCTCCAAGACCCCCGGGCACCCGGAGTACGGCCACACCACGGGCGTGGAGACCACCACGGGCCCGCTCGGCCAGGGTGTCGCCAACGCGGTGGGCATGGCGATGGCCTCCCGCTACGAGCGCGGCCTGTTCGACCCGGAGGCCGCCGCCGGCACCTCCCCGTTCGACCACTTCATCTACGCCATCGCCGGTGACGGCTGCCTTCAGGAGGGCATCTCCTCCGAGGCGTCGTCGATGGCCGGGCACCAGAAGCTCGGCAACCTGATCCTGCTGTGGGACGACAACCACATCTCGATCGAGGGCGACACCGAGACGGCCGTCTCCGAGGACACCTGCAAGCGCTACGAGGCGTACGGCTGGCACGTGCAGCGCGTCGCCCCGAAGCCGGACGGCGACCTGGACCACGAGGCGATCTACAACGCCATCGAGGCGGCCAAGAAGGTCACGGACAAGCCGTCCTTCATCGCCATGCGCTCGATCATCGCCTGGCCCGCCCCGAACGCGCAGAACACCGAGGCAGCCCACGGCTCGGCGCTCGGCGACGACGAGGTGGCCGCCACCAAGCGCGTCCTGGGCTTCGACCCGGAGAAGAACTTCTTCGTCTCCGACGAGGTCATCGGTCACACGCGCAAGGCCCTCGACCGCGGCGCCCAGGCCAAGGCCGAGTGGGAGAAGTCGTTCCAGGAGTGGCGCACCGCCAACGCGGAGCGCGCCGCCGAGTTCGACCGCATCAACGCGGGCGAGCTGCCGGCCGGCTGGGAGCAGAGCATCCCGGTCTTCGAGACGGGCAAGGCCGTCGCCACGCGCGCCGCGTCCGGCAAGGTCCTCCAGGCGCTCGGCCCGATCGTGCCCGAGCTGTGGGGCGGCTCCGCCGACCTCGCCGGCTCGAACAACACGACGATCGACAAGACGTCGTCCTTCCTCCCGGCGGGCAACCCGCTGCCGGAGGCGGACCCGTACGGCCGCACGATCCACTTCGGCATCCGCGAGCACTCCATGGCCGCGGAGATGAACGGCATCGCGCTGCACGGCCACACCCGCATCTACGGGGGAACGTTCCTGACGTTCTCCGACTACATGCGCAACGCCGTCCGGCTGTCGGCCCTGATGCACCTGCCCGTCACGTACGTGTGGACGCACGACTCCATCGGCCTCGGTGAGGACGGCCCGACGCACCAGCCGGTCGAGCACCTGGCCTCGCTGCGCGCCATCCCCGGGCTGCACGTGGTCCGCCCCGCGGACGCCAACGAGACGGCGATCGCCTGGCGCGAGATCCTCAAGCGCGGCAAGAAGGACTACGGCAAGAGCGCCCCGCACGGCCTGTCGCTGACCCGTCAGGGCGTGCCGACGTACGAGCCGAACGAGGACACCGTCAAGGGCGGCTACGTGCTCGTCGAGGCGTCCAAGGCGACGCCCGACCTGATCCTGATCGCCACCGGTTCCGAGGTGCAGCTGGCCGTCGAGGCCCGCGAGACGCTGGAGGCCGAGGGTGTCGCCACGCGCGTGGTGTCGATGCCGTGCGTCGAGTGGTTCGAGGAGCAGGACCAGGGGTACCGGGAGAGCGTCCTGCCGTCCGCGGTCAAGGCCCGGGTCTCGGTCGAGGCCGGTATCGGTCTGACGTGGCACAAGTACGTCGGTGACGCGGGCCGCATCGTCTCGCTGGAGCACTACGGTGCCTCCGCCGACGGCAAGGTCCTCTTCAAGGAGTTCGGTTTCACCGCCGAGAACGTGGTGGCCAAGGCGCGGGAATCCCTCGCCGCGGCTCAGCGCTGACGCCCGTACACGACGACATAGGAGATGCAATTTCCATGACAGACGCACTGAAGCGCCTCTCCGAGGAGGGCGTCGCGATCTGGCTGGACGACCTGTCGCGCAAGCGGATCACGTCCGGCAATCTCGCCGAACTGATCGACCAGCAGCACGTCGTGGGCGTCACCACCAATCCGTCGATCTTCCAGAAGGCGATCTCGGAGGGCGACGGTTACGACCAGCAGCTGGCCGACCTCGCGGCCCGCAAGGTGACCGTCGAGGAAGCGATCCGCATGATCACGACGGCGGACGTCCGCGACGCCGCCGACATCCTGCGCCCGGTCTTCGACGCGACCGGCGGCCAGGACGGCCGGGTCTCCATCGAGGTCGACCCGCGCCTCGCGCACAACACCAAGGCGACGGTCGCCGAGGCCAAGCAGCTCGCGTGGCTGGTGGACCGGCCGAACACGCTCATCAAGATCCCGGCGACGAAGGCCGGTCTGCCGGCCATCACCGAGGTCATCGGCAAGGGCATCAGCGTCAACGTCACGCTGATCTTCTCGCTCGAGCGCTACCGCGAGGTCATGGACGCCTACCTGGCCGGTCTGGAGAAGGCGAAGGCCGCGGGCCTGGACCTGTCCAAGATCCACTCGGTGGCGTCCTTCTTCGTGTCCCGCGTGGACACCGAGATCGACAAGCGGATCGACGCCCTGGGCACCGACGAGGCGAAGGCCGCTCGCGGCAAGGCCGGTCTGGCCAACGCGCGTCTGGCGTACGAGGCGTTCGAGGAGGTCTTCAGCGGTGACCGCTGGGCCGCCCTGGACAAGGCGCAGGCCAACAAGCAGCGTCCGCTGTGGGCCTCGACCGGTGTGAAGGACAAGGCGTACAAGGACACCCTGTACGTCGACGACCTGGTCGCCCCGGGCACGGTGAACACCATGCCGGAGGCCACCCTGGAGGCCGCGGCCGACCACGGGCAGATCACCGGCAACACCATCGCGGGCACGTACGCCGCGTCCCGCCAGGAGATCGAGGCCGTCGAGAAGCTCGGCATCTCGTACGACGAGGTGGTCCAGCTCCTCGAGGACGAGGGCGTCGAGAAGTTCGAGGCGGCCTGGAACGACCTGCTCAAGTCGACCGAGGCGGAGCTCAAGCGCCTCGCCCCTTCGGAGGGCTGATCCCTTGACCGCACACGGAGCGAACCGCAATCCGCTCCGTGACGCCGCAGACCGACGGCTCCCGCGCATCGCGGGTCCGTCGGGTCTGGTGATCTTCGGCGTTACGGGTGATTTGTCACGTAAAAAGCTGATGCCTGCCGTTTACGACCTCGCCAACCGGGGCCTGCTTCCCCCGGGCTTCTCGCTGATCGGGTTCGCCCGCCGCGACTGGGAGGACGAGGACTTCGCCCAAGTCGTGCACGACGCGGTCAAGGAGCACTCCCGCACCCCCTTCCGCGAAGAGGTCTGGCAGCAGCTCATTCAGGGCATGCGCTTCGTCCAGGGCAACTTCGACGACGACGACGCCTTCGAGAACCTCAAGGCGACGATCAACGACCTCGACAAGTCGCAGGGCACGGGCGGGAACTTCGCGTTCTACCTCTCCGTACCCCCCAAGTTCTTCCCGCTGGTCGTCAAGCAGCTCAAGGAGCACGGGCTCGCGGACGCGCCCGAGGGCTCGTGGCGCAGAGCCGTCATCGAGAAGCCCTTCGGCCACGACCTCGCCTCCGCGCAGGACCTGAACGCGATCGTGCACGAGGTGTTCGACCCGGACCAGGTGTTCCGGATCGACCACTACCTCGGCAAGGAGACCGTCCAGAACATCCTGGCGCTGCGCTTCGCCAACCAGATGTTCGAGCCGATCTGGAACCGGTCGTACGTGGACCACGTGCAGATCACCATGGCCGAGGACATCGGCATCGGTGGTCGCGCTGGGTACTACGACGGCATCGGCGCCGCCCGTGACGTCATCCAGAACCACCTGCTCCAGCTGATGGCGCTGACCGCCATGGAGGAGCCCGCCTCCTTCGAGGCGAACGCGCTCGTCGCGGAGAAGGCCAAGGTGCTCGGCGCGATCAGGCTGCCGAAGGACCTCGGCAAGGACACGGTGCGCGGCCAGTACGCCGCCGGGTGGCAGGGCGGCGAGAAGGCCGTCGGCTACCTCCAGGAAGACGGCATCGACCCACAGTCGAAGACCGACACCTACGCGGCCGTGAAGCTGGAGATCGACAACCGCCGCTGGGCGGGCGTGCCCTTCTACCTGCGGACCGGCAAGCGGCTCGGCCGGCGCGTCACCGAGATCGCCGTCGTCTTCCAGCGCGCCCCGCACTCCCCCTTCGACCACACGGCGACGGAGGAGCTGGGCCAGAACGCGATCGTGATCCGCGTCCAGCCGGATGAGGGCATCACGGTCCGCTTCGGCTCCAAGGTGCCGGGCACGTCGATGGAGATCCGGGACGTCTCGATGGACTTCGCCTACGGCGAGTCGTTCACCGAGTCGAGCCCGGAGGCGTACGAGCGGCTGATCCTGGACGTCCTCCTGGGCGACTCGAACCTCTTCCCGCGCACGGAGGAGGTCGAGCTGTCCTGGAACATCCTCGACCCGATCGAGCAGTACTGGGACACGCACGGCAAGCCCGCGCAGTACCCGTCCGGCACGTGGGGGCCCGCCGAGGCGGACGACATGCTCGCACGAGACGGACGGAGCTGGCGGCGCCCATGAAGATCGACCTGACGGACACCACGTCCAGCAAGATCAACAAAGCCCTGGTGCAGGGCCGTCGTGCCATCGGCACCCCGGCCGTCGGCATGGTGCTCACCCTCGTCATCGTCACCGACGAGGAGAACGCCTACGACGCGCTGAAGGCGGCCAACGAGGCCTCGCGCGAGCACCCTTCGCGCACCCTCGTGGTCATCAAGCGCGTCTCCCGCTCCCCGCGCGACCGCACGAAGTCGCGGCTCGACGCCGAGGTGCGGGTCGGCGCGGAGGCGGGCACCGGCGAGACCGTGATGCTCCGGCTGTACGGCGAGGTCGTGAACCACGCCCAGTCGGTCGTCCTGCCGCTGCTCCTCCCCGACGCCCCGACAGTCGTCTGGTGGCCCGTGGACGCCCCTCTGGACCCCGCGAACGACCCGCTGGGCGCCCTGGCCCAGCGGCGCGTCACGGACACGTACGCGGCCGAGCAGCCGGTCCACGAGCTGGAGGCCCGCGCGGCGTCCTACTCCCCCGGCGACACCGACCTGTCCTGGACCCGGATCACGCCGTGGCGCTCCATGCTCGCGGCGGCCCTGGACCAGGTCACGACCGACGTCACGTCGGTGGAGGTCGAGGGCGAGGAGTTCAACCCGAGCTGCGAACTGCTGGCCATGTGGCTCGCGGACCGGCTCGACGTCCCCGTCAAGCGCACGCTCTCGGCGGGCCCCGGCCTGACCGGCGTGCGCCTCGACTCCACGCACGGTCCGATCGTCCTGGACCGGGCCGACGGCACGCTGGCCACGCTCTCCATCCAGGGGCAGCCGGACCGCGCGGTCGCGCTCAAGCGGCGTGAGACGTCCGAGCTGATCGCGGAGGAGCTGCGCCGGCTGGACCCGGACGACACCTACGCGGCGGCCCTGCGCTTCGGCGTCGACCGGCTGGGCGAACCGGCGGACCAGAGCACGGTCCCCATGGACCACACGCCGGCCGAGAAGCCGGCGGAGGAGAAGGCCGAGGCGGAGTCGCGCCCCGCGCCCGTCAAGAAGGCCGCCGCGAAGAAGGCGCCCGCCAAGAAGGCGGCGGCCAAGAAAACAGCAGCCAAGAAGGCCCCTGCCAAAAAGGCTCCGGCCAAGAAAGCGGCAAGCAAGTGAGTGCAGCACCCCAACTGGTCGTCCATCGCGACAAGGAGCTGATGGCGCAGGCGGCCGCGGCCCGGCTGATCACCAAGATCGTCGACGCCCAGGCCACCTGCGGCACCGCCTCCGTCGTCCTGACGGGCGGCCGCAACGGCAACGGCCTGCTGGCCGCGCTGAGTTCGTCCCCGGCCAGGGACGCGATCGACTGGGGCCGCCTCGACCTGTGGTGGGGCGACGAGCGGTTCCTGCCGGACGGCGACCCCGAGCGCAACTACACACAGGCCAAGGAGGCGCTGCTCGACGCCGTTCCGCTCGACCCCGCGCGCGTGCACGCCATGCCCGCGTCGGACGGGCCCCACGGGGACGACGCGGACACGGCCGCCGAGGCGTACGCGGCCGAGCTGGCCGCGGCGGCCGGGCCCGAGGACCACGGGGACGTCCCCACCTTCGACGTCCTCATGCTCGGCGTCGGCCCGGACACGCACGTCGCGTCGCTCTTCCCCGAGCTTCCGGCGGTCCGTGAGACGGAGCGCACGGTGGTCGGTGTGCACGGCGCCCCGAAGCCGCCTCCCACGCGCGTGTCGCTCACGCTTCCGGCGATCCGGGCGGCGCGTGAGGTGTGGCTGCTCGCGGCGGGCGAGGACAAGGCCGAGGCGGCCGCCATCGCGCTGTCCGGCGCGGGAGAGGTCCAGGCCCCGGCGGCGGGCGCCTACGGCCGCTCGCGCACGCTGTGGCTGCTCGACGCGGCCGCGGCCTCGCAGCTTCCCCCGGAGCTGTATCCGCCGGCGGTGTCCTGACCGCTCCGACGCACTCGGGCCCCGTACGGACGCATGTGAACCCATGTGCCGGTACGGGGCCCGACGCGTTCCGGGCGGTTCCGGACCGGTCCCGAACAGTCCTGGACAGAGCCCTCAGAAGCCGCGCGTCTCCCAGCGCCCCTCCAGCTGGGACAGCAGTTCGCCCAGCCGTCCTGCGAGTTCGGCGCTCCGGTCCGGGGTGAGGCCCGCGAGCAGCGTGCGTTCGAAGGCCAGTTGCTCGGGCAGCACGGCGTCGAGGACGTCCCGGCCGGTCTCCGTCAGGCGCACATGGGCCACCCGGCGGTCCCGGTCGTCGGTGTGCCGCTCGACCAGGCCGCGTTCGGTGAGCCCGCGCAGCCGCTTGGTGACCGCGGCTCCGGAGGAGAATGTCTCCCGGGCCAGTTCACCGGGGGTGAGATCGCCGCCGGTCCTGCGCAGCGCGCCCAGCAGGTCGAACTCGGCGCGGGACAGCCCCGCCTCGCGCAGCGATGTGCTCTCCGCCTGCTGGAGGAGGGCGGCGCAGCGGTTGATCCGGCCGATCAGCTCCATGGGGCCCGTGTCCAGGTCCGGGTGGACGCCGCGCCACTGCCGGACCACGGCTGCCATGACGTCGTCGGTCATGCCCGCTGCTCCCCCGCGCCGACGAGCGGTTCGTCGCGTACGAGGCCCTGCTTTCGGACGGTCGCGGCGAGCGTGCGGTGGGCCTGCTGCTCGGTGCGCATCAGCTGCTCCTCGGGCAGGGCGCGCTGCCACCATTCGCCTGCGGCGGTGTCGGCGGCGTCCCTCAGCTCCACCAGGCTGGCGGTGAGGCGACGGCGGGCGACGGCGAGATCGGCGGCGGATCCGCCGGAGACGGCCAGGGTGCTGTCGGCGCCGACGGTGGCCCGCTCGGTGGCGGCGAGGGCCTGCTCCATCCGGCCGCCGATGCGCCGGTTGGTGATGAGAATGGCCGCGGCCAGGCCGACCACGACCCCGGCGAGGGTGTCGAGGACACGGTCGGTGACGAGCTCCGTGACCGGCCTGACATGGGCGAACTCGGTGATCAGCAGCGCCATCGGCGTGACCGAGACGGAGCCGAGCCAGTAGTTGCGGCTGATCAGCATCTCGTTGCAGAAACTGAGCACGACGCACAGGACGGCCAGGACGACGACGCTGGTGCGGGCCAGCGGGACGAGCGCGATGAAGACCAGGACGCCCAGGACGTTGCCGAGCAGGCGCTGGAGCACGCGGTGCCAGGTGAGGGTGACGTTCGCCTGGTAGATCGCGCTGGCCGAGACGATCGCCCAGTACGGGTGGCCGACACCGAGGGCCAGGCCCACGTATCCGGCGGCCGCGCAGCCGACGGCGCAGCGTGCGGCGATGGGCAGCAGCGCCGATCCGGGCCGCAAAAGAAGCGCGACGAGACGCTTGCGGCCCTGCGCGCGGCGCCCTTCGCGCTCGGCGTCGATGCCGAGCAGTTCGTCGCCGCCGCCCGGGGGCAGTGCCACCTCGGGCAGGGCGCCGCGGCCGCGTACCTGGTGGGCCCAGCCGAGCAGCTGGTCGCCGTCGCCCGCGCGGGGCGTGCCGACGAGGGCGGCTTCGGCGTGCAGCACGAGGTGTTCCAGGGTGCGCCGGGCCGGGGTGCGCTCACCGGCGGCCAGCAGGGACTGCCAGGCGCCCTGTACGGCCGCTGCGGCGGCATGCCGGGCCCGGAGGCGCCGGGTGGTGTCGTCGGTGGCCAGATAGGCCGCTGAGGCCTCCAGGGCCCGTGCGGTGGCGCGGCGCTCGGGGCCCTCGCGCCGGATCAGGGCCGGGGCCAGCGCGACGAGCGCGCCGACGATGCCCGCGCCGAAGGTCAGCAGGACGTGGAAGGGGACCTCGTGCAGCTCCTGCGGGGCGAACAGGGTGCCCGACACGACGAAGACGAGGATCACGTGACCGGGCGGGCCGATGCGGGTGGCGTCGCAGACGGCCTTCTGCACGCCGGCGATCACCGCGGCGATCGCGATCAGCGCGACGACGCTGTCGACGAGGGAGGCGCAGATCAGGGCGACGGCCATGCCCGCGGTCATGCCGATGACGACCCAGACGGTGGCCCGGACGCGCGCGCTGTAGGGCAGCTGATGCCCGTAGAGCGCGCAGAACGCTCCGGCCATGGCGTACATCGCCAGCTCGCTGCGGCCCGCTATGAGCAGCGGTACGAGGACGAGGGCGGCGGCCACGGCGACGCTGGTCGCGGGCTTGAACCAGATGTCGGACGGCCGGTTGATACGGAGTACGCCGGTCAGCGGGAGCTTGCGGACGGGGGGCTGTCTGGTGGCGGACGCGGCGTTGCTCATACCAAAAGATTAGCATGTGTTTTATCTGTAAAAGATAACGCCGAACGTCAGGCGTTGCCGCCGCTGCTCGCGCTAGCGCCCCGCCACCTGGTAGTCGGATCCGTCCTTCTCGCGGACGAGCAGGCCGTCGATGACGCAGTAGCGGCGCAGGGCGGCGGTGTCGTCGTGGACGGTGCGCAGCGCCGCGTTGACCTCGCGCTCGCTGTAGGAGCGGTCCGCGTCGAAGAGGGTGTCCGTGAGATGGACGAGGAGCTGGTGGCGGACGGCGGGGCGGACCGGGATCGCCGTCAGCCGGCCGCCGGCGAAGAAGCCGGTGAGATTGCGCGGCACCCCCGAGGCCGGCTCGGGCGCCTTGGCCCGCCGGAAGACCTCGGTCCCGGCGCGCAGCGACCCGTCGGCGTCACGCTCGACGAGCCCGGCCGCGATCAGCTTGCCCAGATGCTTGCGGGCGACCGGGGAGTCGGCCTCGCGCGGTGGCAGGTCGTCGAGCACGATGCGCGCGTACAGCCTGAGGCGCTCGGGATCGGCGAGCGCTGAGAACAACTGGTCCACGGGGGCCTCCCGGCGGGGTGACGGACGAAACCCGCAGTCTCGCCCGCCACCGGCCCCCGCGCATCCGATTAACGGCCCCGCAGCTCCCGGTACTTGGCCACGAGCGCCTTGGTCGACGCGTCGAGCCCCGGCACGTCCGCGCCCTCCGTCAGGGCGGGCTCCACGCGCTTGGCGAGCACCTTGCCGAGTTCGACGCCCCACTGGTCGAAGGAGTCGATGTTCCACACGGCGCCCTGGACGAACACCTTGTGCTCGTAGAGGGCGACGAGCTGACCGAGCACCGAAGGAGTGAGCTTCTTCGCCAGGATCGTCGTGGTCGGGTGGTTGCCCTTGAACGTCTTGTGCGGCACCAGGTCCTCGGCCACGCCCTCGGCGCGCACCTCGTCGGGCGTCTTGCCGAAGGCCAGCGCCTGCGTCTGCGCGAAGAAGTTGGCCATCAGCAGATCGTGCTGCGCGACGAGCCCGGGCAGCAGATCAGCGACCGGCTCGGCGAATCCGATGAAGTCCGCCGGGATCAGCTTCGTGCCCTGGTGGATCAACTGGTAGTACGCGTGCTGCCCGTTCGTGCCGGGCGTGCCCCACACCACCGGGCCGGTCTGCCAGGCCACCTCGTCGCCGTCGCGCTGCACGTACTTGCCGTTCGACTCCATGTCGAGCTGCTGCAGGTAGGCGGTGAATTTCGACAGGTAGTGACTGTAGGGCAGAACGGCGTGCGACTGGGCGTCGTGGAAGTTGCCGTACCAGATGCCCAACAGGCCCATCAGCAGCGGAACGTTGGACTCGGCGGGCGCGGTGCGGAAGTGCTCGTCGACGAGGTGGAACCCGTCGAGCATCTCGCGGAACGCGTCGGGGCCGATCGCGATCATCAGTGAGAGCCCGATCGCGGAGTCGTACGAGTACCGTCCGCCGACCCAGTCCCAGAACTCGAACATGTTGGCCGTGTCGATGCCGAAGTCGGCGACCTTCTCCGCGTTGGTCGACAGGGCCACGAAGTGCTTGGCGACGGCGTCCTGATCGGCCTTCAGCTCGGTGAGCAGCCAATTGCGGGCGGAGGTCGCGTTGGTGATCGTCTCGATCGTCGTGAACGTCTTCGACGCGATGATGAACAGCGTCTCCGCCGCGTCCAAGTCCCGTACGGCCTCGTGGAGATCGGCCCCGTCCACGTTGGACACGAAGCGGACCGTGAGGTCCCGGTCGGTGAAGGAGCGCAGTACCTCGTACGCCATCGCGGGTCCGAGGTCGGAGCCGCCGATACCGATGTTGACGATGTTCCTGATGCGCTTGCCGGTGTGGCCGGTCCACTCGCCGGAGCGCACCCTGTCGGCGAACGCGCTCATCTTGTCGAGGACGGCGTGCACGGCGGGCACGACGTTCTCCCCGTCGACCTCCACCACGGCGTCGCGCGGGGCCCGCAGCGCGGTGTGCAGCACGGCCCGGTCCTCGGTCGTGTTGATCTTCTCGCCGCGGAACATGGCGTCCCGCAGCCCGAAGACACCGGTCGCCGCGGCCAGCTCGCGCAACAGTCGCAGCGTCTCGTCGGTGACCAGGTGCTTGGAGTAGTCGACGTGGAGATCGCCGACCTGAAGCACATAGCCGGAGCCGCGCGCGGGATCGGCCGCGAACACCTCACGGAGCTGTACGTCGCCCAGTTGTTCCCGGTGCTTGGCGAGCGCCTGCCACTCGGGGGTCCGGTTCAGCGCTGCCTGCTTGTCGGACGCGTTCATCTCGACCTTCAGCCTTCTCTCGTACGCGCGTACGGGCGATGCCCCACTCTTGCCACCCAACCTAATTGATCAGGGTGAATCGGGCCTTTCGGCGCAACGAAATCCCGGGCGCCCGTCGACCCGCGTACGAAGGCGGGCCGGGCACCGTCCCTGGTGCCCGGCCCGGCCGGCTGATCAGATCTCGCCCCGCAGTTTCGCGAGCGCCTCGGCGAGGATGGCCTCGCCGTCGGCGTCACTGCGACGCTCCCGTACGTACGCGAGGTGCGTCTTGTACGGCTCGGTGCGCGGCGGGTCCGGCGGATTGTCCCGGTCCTGCCCCGCCGGGAATCCGCAGCGCGGACAGTCCCAGGTCTCCGGCACCTGCGCGTCGGAGGCGAAGCTCGGCTGCGTCTGGTGTCCGTTCGAACACCAGAAGGAGATGGCCAGGCGCGGCGCGGACTCGCCACGCTCGGCCTCGCCCATCGGCCCCGCCCCGACCCGACTTCCTCGGATCGCGTTGCCACTTGCCACGGTCGTAACTCCCTGCGTGATGGTGCCGCGAAGCGTGTCGGCGTCTCGCTTCGCCGCGGAGCGCCACAGTCTACGTAAGGCCCAACGCGCGTCCAGTGATTGGAGTTACATCCCCTCCACCTAGACGCAAGCCCCATGATAGGCCGCGCAGTTGAGCGCGTACCTCACATGGGGCGTTACGTGAAAATACCTGACCTGTGTGCAGTTGCGACGAGTCGCTGCGAAGGTCAGTTGTTGATCTTCATGAGAATGCCGAGCACGACGATGCACGCGAACCAGAGCAGACCGATCACGACGGTGATCCGGTCCAGGTTGCGCTCGGCGACCGAGGAGCCACCGACGGAGGACTGCATGCCGCCACCGAACATGTCGGAGAGGCCGCCGCCCTTTCCCTTGTGCATGAGCACCAGGAGCATCAGCAGCAGGCTGAAGACGATCAGGGCGATCGAGAACCCCATAACCACGGCTGGACCAACTTCCTCGGACTGAACTCGGACGAATCTGGGACTTTAACGGACGACCAGGGCCGAGCAGCGTGCCGCTCGGCCCCGCAAGAGTACGACGTATCGCCGTCAGCGCATACTCACCGGCAGGCTGACAGGTCGGCGATCCTTTTCGGCCTACTGCTCGCCGAAGCGGACGATCTTGACGAACTCGTCGGCGTCCAGCGCGGCACCGCCGACCAGGGCGCCGTCGATGTCGGCCTGGGCCATGATCTCCTTGACGTTGCCCGACTTGACCGAGCCGCCGTACTGGATGCGGATCTTCTCGGCGACGTCCTCGGAGTACAGCTCGGCGAGCTTGCCGCGGATGGCCTTGCAGACCTCCTGCGCGTCGTCGGCGCCGCACACCTTGCCGGTGCCGATGGCCCACACGGGCTCGTAGGCGATGACGATCGTCTCGGCCTGCTCGGCCGGGAGGTCCTTGAGGCCGCCCTCGACCTGGGCGAGCGTGTGGGAGACGTGGTTGCCCGCCTCGCGGACGTCCAGCTCCTCACCGACGCACAGGATCGGCGTGATGCCGTGCTTGTAGGCGGCCTTCACCTTGGCGTTGACGATCTCGTCGGTCTCGTTGTGGTACTGCCGGCGCTCGGAGTGGCCGATCGCGACGTACGTGCACTTGAGCTTGGCGAGCATCGGGCCCGAGATCTCGCCGGTGTAGGCACCGGAGTCGTGCGCCGAGAGGTCCTGGGCGCCGTACTTGATCTTGAGCTTGTCGCCGTCCACCAGCGTCTGCACGGAGCGCAGGTCGGTGAAGGGCGGCAGGACGGCGACCTCGACGGCTTCGTAGTCCTTGTCCGCGAGAGCGAAGGCGAGCTTCTGGACGTGGGCGATGGCCTCGAGGTGGTTGAGGTTCATCTTCCAGTTGCCCGCCATGATCGGCGTGCGGGTGCTCATAAAGGGTCAGTCCTCCAGTGCGGCGAGACCGGGCAGCGTCTTGCCCTCGAGGTATTCGAGGGAGGCGCCGCCGCCGGTCGAGATGTGGCCGAATGCCTTCTCGTCGAAGCCCAGGGTACGGACCGCGGCGGCGGAGTCTCCGCCGCCCACCACGGTGAAGCCCGGGGAGTCGATGAGTGCCTGGGCGAGCTCCTTGGTGCCCTCGGCGTAGTCGGGGTGCTCGAAGACGCCCATCGGGCCGTTCCAGAACACGGTCTGCGCGTCGGCGAGCTTCGACGCGTACAGCTTGCGGGTCTCCGGGCCGATGTCGAGGCCCTCCTGGTCGGCCGGGATGGCGTCCGCGGCGACGGTGGAGGGGTTGGCCGGGGCCTTGGTCTTGAGGTCGGGGAACTCCGTCGACACCAGGACGTCCACCGGCAGTACGAGCTCGACGCCGCTCTTCTCGGCGCGCTCCATGTACTCGGTGACCGCGGGAAGCTGGTCCTCCTGGAGGAGCGAGATGCCGACCTCGTAGCCCTTGGCCTTGAGGAACGTGTACGCCATGCCGCCGCCGATGAGGAGACGGTCGGCCTTGCCGAGCAGCTCGTCGATGACGGCCAGCTTGTCGGAGACCTTGGCGCCGCCGAGCGCGACCACGTAGGGGCGCTTGACGTCGTCGGTGAGCTTCTTCAGGACGCCGACCTCGGTGGCGATGAGGAACCCGGCGTAGTGCGGGAGCCGCTTCGGCAGGTCGTACACCGAGGCGTGCTTGCGGTGCACCGCGCCGAATCCGTCGCCCACGTAGAGGTCAGCGAGGGCTGCGAGCTGATCGGCGAACTCGCCGCGCTCGGTGTCGTCCTTGCTCGTCTCCCCCGCGTTGAACCGCAGGTTCTCGATGACGGCGACCTGGCCGGGCTCCAGGCCGTTCACCGCGTCGTGGGCGGCGGGGCCGACGGTGTCCTGCGCGAAGGCGACCGGCTTGCCGAGCAGCTCGGCGAGGCGCTCGGCGGCGGGCAGCAGGGAGAACTGGGGGTCCGGGGCGCCCTTGGGGCGGCCCAGGTGGGAGGCGACGATGACCTTGGCGCCCGCTCCGGCCAGGGCCTCGACGGTCGGCAGGACGGCGCGGATGCGGCCGTCGTCGGTGATGAGGCCGTCGGCCAGCGGCACATTGAGGTCGGCGCGGACGAACACCCGCTTGCCGTCGACCCCTTCGGCGAGAAGTTCCTCAATGGTCTTCATGAGTGGGCTCCTTGAGAGGACTGGTCGTACGAGGCTGAGAGGCTGACGTGCGAAGGGCCCGGACTGTCGCGCGGCGTCGCGCGGGTCCGGACCCTTCGCTCACATCTGAGTGCCTTGCTGCTCCAGAACCTTAGAGGTTCAGAGCTGGCTGCCGACGAAGACCGTGAGGTCGACGAGGCGGTTGGAGTAGCCCCACTCGTTGTCGTACCAACCGAGGATCTTCACCGTCTTGCCCTCCTGGACCATCGTCAGGGAGGAGTCGAAGGTGCAGGACGCCGGGTCGCTCACGATGTCCGAGGACACGATCGGGTCCTCGGTGTAGAACAGGATGCCCTTGAGGTCGCCGTCGTCGGCGGCCTTCTTGAACGCGGCGTTGACCTCGTCCTTGGTGACCTCGCGCTGCAGCTCCACGACCAGGTCGGTGGCCGAGCCGGTGGGAACCGGGACGCGCATGGCGATGCCGTCCAGCTTGCCCTTCAGCTGCGGGAGCACCAGGGCGGTGGCCTTCGCGGCACCGGTGGTGGTCGGGATGATGTTCTCGGCGGCGGCGCGGGCGCGACGCAGGTCCGAGTGCGGGAAGTCCAGGATGCGCTGGTCGTTCGTGTACGCGTGGACCGTCGTCATCAGGCCCTTGACGATGCCGAAGTTCTCGTCGAGAACCTTGGCCATCGGCGCCACACAGTTGGTGGTGCAGGACGCGTTCGAGATGACGTGGTGGTTGGCCGCGTCGTACTTGTCCTGGTTGACGCCCATCACGATGGTGATGTCCTCGTCCTTGGCCGGAGCCGAGATGAGGACCTTCTTCGCGCCACCGGCGATGTGCTTCTCGGCGTCGGCCTTCTTGGTGAAGATGCCGGTCGACTCGATGACGATGTCGACGCCCAGGTCGCCCCACGGGATGTCGGCGGGGTTGCGCTCGGACAGCACCTTGATGGTGTGGCCGTCGACCGTGATGGTGTCCTCGGTGTGCGACACCTCGGCCTTGAGGCGACCCAGGATGGTGTCGTACTTCAGGAGGTGTGCGGTGGTCGCGGTGTCACCCAGGTCGTTGACAGCCACGATCTCGATGTCCGCACCCTGGTCCAGCAGCGCGCGGAAGTAGTTACGACCGATGCGGCCAAAGCCGTTGATGCCTACGCGGATCGTCACGAACCGATCTCCTCGTTGGTACGCCGGGTTTCGACGCCGGCGAGATTTATTGGGATGTCCCCGACCGCCTCCGACCCTACCTCCCATAAAGGCTTTGGGTGACATCGAGCGTCCGTACGCAGCGCACATCGGCTTGTACTCATCAGTAACCTTGTGGCCACGGCTTATTTCGTGGGTATTTCCGCGTCGATCCGGCTCATCAGTCGCTAATTGAGCGCAGGTCCTTTCTGATGAGCGCAATGAGATCGAGGGCGCGGCGCGCTGGGCCGTCCGGGTGGCGCCGCCCTCCCGTGGGCCGACGGCCGAGGGCGGGCAGCGGCGACGGTGGAGCGAGTGGGTACACCGGAAGTTCACTTTCCGGATTTCGGCGGGCCGCTCCGATCACCGGATAAACGCGCACGGGAACAGCCGACGCGGGGTTTGAAGCGGGGATGGCCTCCTGGACCGGATGGCCTCCGCGCATAGCCGCCTTACGTGCCTATTGAGGCGCGATAACCGCCAGTGGGCCGTGGTGGCAGGGGGTAGGAAAAAAGCCGGTGGCGGCACCCTCCAGGGGTGCCGCCACCGGCTCGTTCACCTGCGGGCGGGATCAGCCCGCCATGTTGTCCGCGAGGCTGTCGGCCAGCCCTTCCGCCATTTCGTCGGCCAGCTCCTCCGTCAGGTTCGACTCCGTGCCCGGGATGCCGAGGTCCTGCGCCCGCTTGTCCGCCATGGCCAGCAGGCGGCGGATCCGGCCGGCGACGGCGTCCTTGGTCAGCGGCGGGTCGGCGAGCGCGCCCAGCTCCTCCAGGGAGGCCTGCTTGTGCTCCATGCGCAGCCGGCCGGCGGCCGCCAGGTGCTCGGGCACCTCGTCGGCCAGGATCTCCAGGGCGCGCTGCACGCGGGCGCCGGCGGCGACCGCCGCGCGGGCCGAGCGGCGCAGGTTCGCGTCGTCGAAGTTCGCCAGGCGGTTGGCGGTGGCGCGGACCTCGCGGCGCATCCGCCGCTCCTCCCACGCGAGCACCGACTCATGGGCACCCATCCGGGTGAGCAGCGCGCCGATCGCGTCGCCGTCGCGGACGACGACACGGTCCACGCCGCGCACCTCGCGGGCCTTGGCGGCGATCGAGAGGCGGCGGGCCGCGCCGACCAGCGCGAGCGCGGCCTCCGGGCCCGGGCAGGTCACCTCGAGGGAGCTGGAGCGCCCCGGCTCGGTGAGCGAGCCGTGCGCCAGGAACGCGCCCCGCCAGGCCGCCTCCGCGTCGCAGGTGGCCCCCGAGACCACCTGCGGGGGCAGGCCGCGGATCGGGCGGCCGCGGCCGTCCACGAGCCCCGTCTGACGCGCCAGCTGGTCACCGCCCGCGACGACCCGTACGACAAAACGCGAGCCGCGGCGCAGCCCGCCCGGCGCCATCACGATCAGCTCCGAGCTGTGCCCGAAGATCTCCAGAATGTCCCGCTTGAGCCGCCGGGCGGCCATCGCGGTGTCCAGCTCCGCCTCGATCACGATGCGGCCGCTCACCAGGTGAAGGCCGCCCGCGAACCGCAGGATCGCCGAGACCTCGGCCTTTCTGCAGCAGGTCCGGGTGACGGGAAGCCGGGAGATCTCATCCTTCACCGCTGCCGTCATCGCCATGGGCCGATCCTTCCATGCATCCGAAAAATACGGTCGTACGCGGCGGCCAACAGCTCCGGGTCGTGTCTTGGAGTCCCGTCGGGCCTGGCTACCGGCGCCAGCTCGACCGCGGCACCGAATCGCTCCTTGGCGGCATCGATGAGTTCATCGCGGTCGGGCACGGCGGCCTCGTCGGCCAGCACCACGTCCAGGGCGAGTTTAGGGGCGTGTCGTCCCAAAACCTCCAAATGACGCTGCGGTGAGAACCCATCGGTTTCTCCGGGTTGCGGTGCGAGGTTGAGCGAGAGGACCTTGCGGGCCTTCGTCTCGACGAGCGCGTCGAGCAGTTCGGGCACCAGGAGATGCGGGATCACGGAGGAGAACCAGGAGCCCGGGCCGAGCACCACCCAGTCCGCGTCGAGGACGGCGGCGACCACCTCGGGGACGGCCGGCGGGTCGTGCGGCACCACGTGCACGGACTGGACCTCGCCCAGGGTGAGCGCGACGTTCGCCTGGCCGCGGATGGTCCGGATGTCGTCCGGGCGTGCCGGATCGTCTCCCCTGACCTCGGCCTGCAGCTCCAGCGGCACCGCGGACATGGGCAGGACGCGGCCGTGTGCGCCCAGCAGCTTGCCGACCAGGTCCAGTGCCTGGACGTGATCGCCGAGCTGCTCCCACAGGGCGACGATCAGGAGATTGCCGACCGCGTGGCCGTTCATCTCGCCCGGGGACTGGAAGCGGTGCTGGATGACGCGGGCCCAGGTCTGGCCCCAGTCGTCGTCGCCGCACAGGGCCGCGAGGGCCTTGCGCAGGTCGCCGGGCGGCAGCACGCCCAGCTCGTCCCGCAGGCGCCCGCTGGAGCCGCCGTCGTCGGCGACCGTGACGACGGCCGTGAGGTCGCCCGTGATGCGACGCAGCGCCGCGAGCGAGGCCGAGAGGCCCATGCCGCCGCCGAGCGCGACGACCTTGGGCGTCGCGCCCTTGCCGGGCGCCGCCGGTGAGCTTCTGCGGCGGATCCTGCTGGTGAGCCGCAGCGTACGTCCCGTCATTCGCGGCCCATGTCCCGGTGGACGACCACGGTCTCCACGCCCTGCGCGGCGAGGCGGGCGGCGAGCTTCTCCGAGGTGGCGACGGAGCGGTGCTTGCCGCCGGTGCAGCCGACGGCGATGGTCACGTACCGCTTGCCCTCGCGGCGGTAGCCGGCCGCGATCAGCTGGAGCAGCTCGGTGTAGCGGTCGAGGAACTCCTTGGCGCCGGGCTGCGAAAAGACGTAGTTCGAGACCTCCTCGTTGAGCCCTGTGAAGGGGCGCAGCTCGGGGACCCAGTGCGGGTTCGGCAGGAAGCGCATGTCGACGACGAGGTCGGCGTCGACGGGCAGCCCGTACTTGAAGCCGAACGACATGACGGTGGCCCGCAGCTCGGGCTCCTCCTCGCCCGCGAACTGGGCGTCCATCTTGGCGCGCAGCTCGTGCACGTTCAGGCTGGAGGTGTCGATGACGAGGTCGGCGTCGCCGCGCAGCTCGCGCAGGAGCTCGCGCTCGGCGTCGATGCCGTCGACGATGCGGCCGTCGCCCTGCAGGGGATGCGGGCGGCGCACCGACTCGAAGCGGCGCACCAAGGCCTCGTCGGAGGACTCCAGGAAGACGATGCGGCGCGTGACGTGCTTGTTCTCCAGGTCCGCGAGGGATTCCCGGAGGTTGTCGAAGAAGCGACGGCCGCGGACGTCGACGACGACCGCGATCCGTGCCACGTTGCCCTGCGAGCGGGCGCCGAGCTCCACCATGGTGGGGATCAGCGCGGGCGGCAGGTTGTCGACGACGAACCAGCCGAGGTCCTCCAGACACTTGGCCGCGGTGGAGCGGCCCGCGCCCGACATGCCCGAGATGATCACCAGCTCGGGGATGGCGGAGTCGGGGACGCCGGGGGCGTCGTGGGTGGTGCCTGTGCCGGTACTCACTGCTGCTCCATGCTCGGATTGCTGCTCGGCCGCCCCCTGCGGTGGCGCGGGGCTGTGCGCCGTACCGCTGGTGTCGCCGATGTCGCTGCTCTCGTGGTCCTGCTCGGTCATGGCTCCTGCCCCCGTCGTTCTTCCGAGGCGCCGACGGGCTCCTCGGTGGTCCGCGCGTCCGTCGCGCGGTCCGTGGCGTGGTCCGTGACGTCGTCGTGGTCGGGCGTGACGTCGTCGTCTTCCATGATCTCTCCGGTGGCGGTGTTCACGGCCGGTGCCGCCGGTGCCGCCTGCGCGAAGGCGATCACGATCGTCTCAGCCGTCTTGCGGCCTATGCCGGGAACCTCACAGATCTGGTCGATTGTGGCGGACCTCAGCCGCTTCACCGAACCGAAGTGCTTGATGAGGGCCTGTTTACGGGCGTCACCGAGTCCCGGTACGTCGTCCAGCGGTCCGGCCCTGAAGCGCTTGGCCCGCTTGGTGCGCTGGTAGGTGATCGCGAAACGGTGGGCCTCGTCGCGGACCCGCTGCAGAAGATAGAGCCCCTCGCTGGTCCGTGGCAGCACCACCGGGTCGTCCTCGTCGGGCACCCAGACCTCTTCGAGGCGCTTGGCGAGGCCGCACACGGCGATGTCGTCGATGCCCAGCTCGTCCAGGGCCCGCTTGGCCGCCGCGACCTGCGGCTGGCCGCCGTCCACCACGACGAGCTGGGGCGGATAGGCGAACTTCTTGGGCCGCCCGTCGTCCTCGGTGAGGCGCATCTCCTGCTCGGTCTCGTCGTCCAGCTCGGCGTCGGACCAGTCGGCCGACTTCTCCTGGGCGGCGAGATAGCGCTTGAAGCGACGCGTGATCACCTCGTGCATGGAGCGGACGTCGTCCTGCCCCTCGAAACCCTTGATCTGGAAGCGCCGGTACTCGCTCTTGCGTGCGAGGCCGTCCTCGAAGACCACCATGGAGGCGACGACGTCGTCGCCCTGGAGGTGGGAGATGTCGTAGCACTCGATGCGCAGCGGGGCGCTGCCCAGGTCGAGGGCTTCGGCGATCTCCTCCAGGGCGCGGGAGCGTGTGGTCAGGTCGGAGGCGCGCCTGGTCTTGTGCAGGACCAGTGCCTGCTGCGCGTTCCTGTGCACCGTCTCCATGAGGGCCTTCTTGTCGCCGCGCTGCGGGATGCGCAGCGAGACGATCGAGCCGCGGCGCTCGGTCAGCCAGGCCTGGATCGGCTCGACGGGCTCGGGCAGGGCGGGGACGAGGACCTCCTTGGGGACGGCGTCGCCGCTCTCCTCCCCGTAGAGCTGCTGGAGCGCGTGCTCGACCAAGTCACCGCTGGTGACGGCCTCGACCTTGTCGGTGACCCAGCCGCGCTGGCCGCGGACGCGTCCGCCGCGCACGTGGAAGATCTGGACCGCCGCTTCCAGCTCGTCCTCCGCGAGGGCGATGAGGTCGGCGTCGGTGGCGTCGGCGAGTACGACCGCGCTCTTCTCCATGGCCTTCTTCAGGGCCTCGATGTCGTCGCGCAGGCGGCCGGCCCGCTCGTACTCCATCTCCTCCGCCGCCGCCTGCATCTCCTTCTCCAGGCGCCGGATGTACGTCCCTGTACGGCCGGCCATGAAGTCGCAGAACTCGTCGGCCAGTTCGCGGTGCTCGTCCGGGGTGACGCGGTCCACGCAGGGCGCCGAGCATTTGCCGATGTATCCGAGCAGGCAGGGGCGGCCGGTCCTCGCCGCGTTCTTGAACACTCCGGCGGAGCAGGTGCGCACCGGGAAGACGCGCAGCAGAAGATCGACGGTGTCACGGATCGCCCAGGCGTGCGTGTACGGCCCGAAATAGCGCACGCCCTTCTTCTTCTGGCCACGCATGACCTGAACCCGGGGAAATTCCTCGTTCATGGTCACCGCGAGGTACGGATAACTCTTGTCGTCGCGGTACTTGACGTTGAACCGGGGGTCGTACTCCTTGATCCAGGAGTACTCCAGCTGCAGCGCCTCGACCTCCGTGGACACCACCGTCCACTCCACGGACGCGGCCGTGGTGACCATGGTGCGGGTGCGCGGGTGCAGGTTCGCCAGGTCCTGGAAGTAGTTCGCCAGGCGCTGACGCAGACTCTTCGCCTTTCCGACGTAGATCACCCGGCGGTGTTCGTCGCGGAACCTGTACACCCCTGGGGAGTCGGGAATCTGTCCCGGCTTGGGGCGGTAGCTGGAGGGGTCGGCCATGTCAGACACCCTACTTCCGGGGTGTGACAGTTCGGGCCGGTCCGGCGCCGGACCGGCCGCGCAGCCCGCCAGGTCAGCCCGTCCGGCGGGCGGGCCGAGCGGCCACAGCCGTGCCGCTCCCCGCCCGGCACCGGCGTCTTCTGCCGGGTCGGCGCGGCGGACGATGTGCTCGTCGTGGCCGCCCTGCCATGTCCGGACACACTGGCGCGGATCGGCCCTTGTCGGTGGCAGATCAACACGCTTCAATGCCGGGTGACTTCGGGCGCTGAACGACGTCGTACGGATGTGAGGAACCCCTGTACGTCGACCGACCGCCCTCACTCCGACCGGCGCGAACGCCCCGATACAGCGATGTGGATGTTCACATTCCGCAGGCAGTGTGCGGAGAAGCGGAGACCCCGATGCGACTGGGCGAACAGCACACGGAAACCAAACGGCCACCGGCACTGGAGGCGGCTCTGCGCACCGGCCCGTTCCATGTCGCCCTGCGGGCCGCGATAGCCGCCCGGAGACTGCCACTGCACCGGGTGCAGCATCATCTGTCGCGCCAGGGCATCAAGGTCGGTGTGACCAGCTTGAGTTACTGGCAGCAGGGGGCGCGAAGACCGCAGCGCGACGAGTCGATGCGGGCCGTGCGTGCTCTGGAGGAGATCCTTCAGCTGCCCGACGAGTCGCTGATCCGGCTCCTCGGGCGGGGCGAGAAGCCTGTCGCGGAGCAGCGGCCCACGACGCGCCCGTACCGCCCGCCGACCACGGCCTCCGGAGTGCTCCACCGGCTGCTGACGGAGCTGGGGTCACCCCTGGACGGGGGCCTGCACACCGTCGGGCACTTCGAACGGGTCCGGATCGGGTCCCGCAGGGAGCTGCTCGGCAGAGACTCGCAGCACATCGTGCGGGCCCATCGCGACGGGGTGGACCGCTATGTGGCCGTCCATCACGGAGACCCGGGCTGCTCCCCCAGGGACGTGGCGGTGGAGGCCGTGGAGAACTGTCGTACCGGACGGATGTGCTGGGACACCAAAACCGGCGTGCTGGTGACGGAACTGCTCTTCGACACGCGGCTGCGGGCCGGGGACACCCATGTGTTCCGCTACGGATTCCAGGACGGCACCGCGGGCACGTCGAGCCAGTACGTTCGCGGGTTCAGCCGCGCCGGCGGGCAGTACGCGCTCCAGGTGCGGTTCGCCGACGACACGCTGCCGGTGGGCTGCCACCGCTTCGCCCAACGGTCTACGGCCGCCCCACGCGTCGACCGCCAGGAACTGACGGTCAGCGATCGGCACCGGTCGGTGCACATGGTGGAGCAGGGCGTACGGGTGGGGCTGCTGGGGATCGGCTGGGATTGGGAGTAGGGGTGGAGGGTGATGGCGGGCCCGGGCCGGGTCGACCTGATCCAGGTCGCCCCGGGGCCGGGCACGGTGGGCGGCCGGAAGCGGTGGGGCGGCTGGGCGGTGGAGGCGGGATCAGGACGTTCTCGGCGGGGTCTACTGCTTGGGGCTCGCGACGATCTTGCCGCCCTCGACCTTCACCGAAAGCTCCTCCAGCGGCTCCGTCGCCGGGGACTGCAGCACCTTCCCGGTGGTGGCGTCGAACTTGCTGCCGTGGCAGTTGCAGGTCAGCTCGGTGCCCTTCAGCATCCCGATGGGGCATCCGGCGTGGGTGCAGATCGTGCTGAACGCCTTGTAGTCGCCGCTCTCGGCACGGCTGACCACGACGTGCTCGTCCTTGTAGAGCTTCGCGCCGCCTTCGGGTACCTCGTCGGCCTTGCCCAGGTCGACGGGCGCGGTGGGTGCGGCGGCCGCACCCGAGTCGCCCCCGGTGGAGCACGCGGTCAGGCCGATCCCTGCCGTCCCCGCAATGGCGACGCCGCGCAGCGCGGTGCGGCGAGAGATGCGGGAAGGGGTTGTGCCGGGCATCGAGGCTCCACGGGTGTCGCTGGGCGGAGGCAGCCCGGCGCCGGGCCGGGAACCGACCGGCCTTGAGGCTGACCAGGGGTGACAGATCAGACGATACCGGCGGGGTGGCAGGCACCCTGGCGGGGCCCCTGCGGAGCGGTGCGCGAGCGGCTTGGGAGCGGTGAGAGGAACGCCCGGTCCCGCCCTCCGTGTGCCCGCTTCGGCGGTGTGCGTGCCCGGGTCGGGGGCAGGTGGTGCCTCGCAGGTCGCCGACGCTCTAGCCTGCCGTCGGGCGGCCCGCTTCACAGGAGGCTGTGTCGCTCAGGGGTCGGCCACGGTGTGCGCGGCGCCGACCGTGATCATGCCGTCGTTCGGTCGCCCCTCGGGACGACCGGACACACGGCTGCCCGCTCGCCCCGCACCACTCCGTCCGCCGTCTGAAAGGACCCCGTTGTGATCGTCGTCGCCGGAGAGGCCCTGATCGATCTCGTCCCGCTGGGGTCGAGCCCCGACGACGGCGGCGCGGACCGACGGGCTCCCGGGCTGCCCCCGCTCGCACCGCGGCTGGGCGGCGGCCCGTACAACACGGCGGTGGCGCTCGGCCGCCTCGGCTCTCCCGTCGCCTTCTGTTCCCGCCTGTCCCGGGACGGCTTCGGCGAGGCCCTGCTGAACGGTCTGCGCTCCGCAGGGGTGGACACCTCGCCCGTGCAGCGCGGGGACGAGCCGACGACGCTGGCGGTCACGTCCATCGGGCCGGACGGTTCGGCCGGCTACTCCTTCTATGCGGAGGGCACCGCCGATCGCCTCTTCTCGGTGCCTGACCTGCTTCCGGCGGGTACGCGCGCGGTGTCGTTCGGCACCTGCTCGCTGGTCCTGGAGCCGGGCGCGAGCGCCTACGAGGACCTGATGCGGGCGGCCTCCGCCCAGGGTCTGTTCACCGCGCTCGACCCGAACATCCGGCCCGGGCTGATCCCCGACGCGGACGCCTACCGGGCCCGCTTCAAGAACTGGCTGCCCTCGACCACGCTCCTCAAGCTCTCCGAGGAGGACGCGCAGTGGCTCGGCGGTACACCGCAGGAATGGCTCTCCAGCGGGCCCGCCGCCGTGGTGCTCACGCGGGGCGGAGACGGTCTGACCGTCTTCACACGGAACGGCGGCGAGTACGCCGTCCCGGGTGAGCGGGTCGAGGTCGTCGACACCATCGGCGCCGGTGACACGGTCAACGCGGCGCTGCTGCACGGCCTTTCGCAGCAGGATGCCCTCTCCCCCGCCGCCGTCGACGGCCTGGACGGTGACGGCTGGACACGCCTGCTCCGGTTCGCGGCCCGCGCGGCGGCGATCACCTGCTCCCGCGCGGGAGCGGAACCGCCCTACGGATCCGAGGTCGGGGAGGTGTAGGGGCCTGCCGGAACCCCTCCCCGCGACGGTATCGGACCGACAGCTCTGCTCTGTGCTGTTGTCAAGGTTCGACTGATCCTGCGGTTCACGGCGGCAGTGAACCGCGGGACCAGGCCGGCTGACTGTTGAACGGACGGTGCCCCGTGGGAAGTTCCCACGGGGCACCAAATATTTCACGGAGAGTAACCAACGGCTCCTCTGTGTCAGGCCTTGCGGGCCCGACCGGCCGCCTTCTTCGCCACGGTCTTCTTGGCCGTGGACTTCGCCGGCGTCGTCTTCTTGGCCGTCGACGTGGCCTTCGTCGCGGACGACTTGGCCGCCGCCTTGGTCGTGGTCGCCTTGGCCGTCGCCGCCTTCTTCGCCGGGGCCTTGCCCGCCGCCACCGTCTTCTTCGCAGCGGTCTTGCGGGCGCGCGTGGCGGGCGCCGGGGCATCGCTGACCCGGTCGGCGCCGAGGATGTCGCGCAGGAACTTGCCGGTGTGGCTGGCAGGCTCCGCCGCGACCTCCTCCGGGGTGCCCTCGGCGACGACGATGCCGCCGCCGTTGCCCCCCTCAGGGCCCATGTCGACGACCCAGTCCGCGGTCTTGATGACATCGAGGTTGTGCTCGATGACGATGACCGAGTTGCCCTTGTCGACGAGGCCGGACAGCACGGTGATCAGCTTGCTGATGTCCTCGAAGTGCAGACCCGTGGTCGGCTCGTCGAGCACGTAGACCGTGCGGCCCGTGGAACGCTTCTGCAGCTCGCTGGCCAGCTTCACGCGCTGCGCCTCGCCACCGGACAGGGTCGGCGCGGACTGGCCGAGCCGGACGTAGCCGAGACCCACGTCGTTCAGCGTCTTGAGGTGACGGGCGATGCCGGGAACGGCCTCGAAGAAGCTCAGCGCCTCCTCGATCGGCATGTCCAAGACCTCGGCGATGGACTTGCCCTTGTAGTGGACGTCCAGGGTCTCCCGGTTGTACCGCGCACCGTGGCAGACCTCGCACGGGACGTACACGTCCGGCAGGAAGTTCATCTCGATCTTGATCGTGCCGTCGCCCGAGCAGTTCTCGCAGCGGCCGCCCTTGACGTTGAAGGAGAAACGCCCGGGCAGATAACCGCGGACCTTCGCCTCGGTCGTCTCGGCGAACAGCCTGCGGACGTGGTCGAAGACACCGGTGTACGTCGCCGGGTTCGACCGCGGCGTACGGCCGATCGGCGACTGGTCCACGTGCACGACCTTGTCGACGAGGTCGTCGCCGTCCACGCGCGTGTGCCGGCCGGGGACCGTGCGGGCGCCGTTCAGCTCGCGCGCCAGGTGCGTGTACAGGATGTCGTTGACCAGCGTCGACTTGCCCGAGCCGGAGACACCGGTGACGGCCGTGAGCACACCCAGCGGGAAAGACACGTCGATGTCCCGCAGGTTGTTCTCCTTGGCTCCGTGCACCGTCAGGCGGCGGGCCGGATCCACCGGGCGCCGGACGTCCGGGATGGGGATGGCCCTCTTGCCCGACAGATACTGGCCGGTCATCGACTCGGCGTTCTTCACCAGCTCCTTCAACGGGCCGCTGTGCACGACCTTGCCGCCGTGCTCACCCGCACCGGGGCCGATGTCGACGATCCAGTCGGCGACCTTGATGGTGTCCTCGTCGTGCTCGACCACGATGAGCGTGTTGCCCATGTCGCGCAGGCGGACCAGCGTCTCGATCAGGCGGTGGTTGTCGCGCTGGTGGAGACCGATGGACGGCTCGTCCAGGACGTACAGGACACCGACGAGACCGGAGCCGATCTGCGTGGCGAGGCGGATGCGCTGGGCCTCGCCGCCCGAGAGGGTGCCGGCCGCCCGGTTCAGCGACAGGTAATCGAGGCCCACGTCCACGAGGAACCGCAGTCGCTCGTTGACCTCCTTCAGCACGCGCTCGGCGATCTTCTTGTCGCGCGCGTTCAGCGTGAGCTTGGCCAGGAAGTCGGCGCAGTCGCTGATGGACATCGCCGAGACCTCGGCGATCGACTTGTCCATGACCGTGACGGCCAGCACGATCGGCTTCAGGCGCGTGCCCTCACAGGTGGGGCAGGGCACCTCCCGCATGTAGCCCTCGAAGCGCTCGCGGCTCGCGTCCGACTCGGCCTCGCTGTGGCGGCGCTTGACGAACGGCACGGCGCCCTCGAACGGCGTCGTGTAGACGCGCTCGCGCCCGTACCGGTTGCGGTAGCGGACCTCGATCTGGGTCTTGTGGCCGTAGATCAGCGCCTTCTTCGCGCGCTGCGGCAGTCCGGCGAACGGGATGTCCGTGCGGAAGCCGAGGGCGTCGGCGAGAGCGCCGATGAGGCGGCCGAAGTAGTCCTTGGTGTGGCCGTGCGACCACGGGTGGATGGCGCCCTCGTCGAGCGACTTGTCCTCGTCGGGAACGATCAGCTCCGGGTCGACCTCCATGCGCGTACCGATGCCCGAGCAGTCGGGGCAGGCGCCGAAGGGCGAGTTGAAGGAGAAGGAGCGCGGCTCCAGCTCCTCGAAGGACAGGTCGTCGTGCGGGCAGTACAGGTGCTCCGAGTACATGCGCTCGCGCTCGGGGTCGTCCTCCGGGAGGTCGACGAAGTCGAGCACGACCATGCCGCCGGACAGGCCGAGCGCGGTCTCCACGGAGTCGGTCAGGCGGCGCTTGGCGGAGTCCTTCACCGTGAGGCGGTCGACGACCACCTCGATGGTGTGCTTCTCCTGCTTCTTCAGGGTCGGCGGCTCGGAGAGCTGGATCGTCTGGCCGTCCACGCGCGCGCGGGAGTAGCCCTTGGTCTGCAGGTCGCTGAAGAGATCGATGAACTCACCCTTGCGCTCGCGCACCAGCGGCGACAGCACCTGGAAGCGGCTGCCCTCGGGCAGCTCCAGGACCTTGTCGACGATGGCCTGCGGCGACTGGCGCGCGATGGGGCGGCCGCACTCGGGGCAGTGCGGCTTGCCGATGCGCGCGAAGAGGAGTCGCAGATAGTCGTAGACCTCGGTGATGGTGCCGACCGTGGAGCGCGGGTTGCGCGACGTCGACTTCTGGTCGATCGAGACGGCCGGTGACAGGCCCTCGATGAAGTCGACGTCCGGCTTGTCCATCTGGCCGAGGAACTGACGGGCGTACGAGGACAGCGACTCGACGTACCGGCGCTGGCCCTCGGCGAAGATCGTGTCGAACGCGAGCGAGGACTTGCCGGAGCCGGACAGACCGGTGAAGACGATGAGGGAGTCGCGCGGGAGGTCGAGCGAGACATTCCGGAGATTGTGCTCGCGCGCGCCACGGACGATGAGACGGTCGGCCACGCCGGTCCGCACCTTTCTAGAGAGAAGCGACAGGGGCGATAGCCCCCGCCCCCCGAGGTCTGGCTCTCTCGAGGACGCCCCGAGAGAGCCCCGGGAAAGTCACGAGAGGGCTGTCTTCGAAGAGTAGAGGGAGCCACTGACAACGCCGGTTGGTTTCCCTGCTTGCTAACAAAACCGGACCTTCAACCATGCCCGATGTCGCACTCGACCATATAGCACGTGTATTCGATTTAGGCGCGACGTCGGCCACCTTCACCCGAACGTGTGGCGCAGCTATCGTCGGCGCCATGATTGATCACGTGCGCGACCTGGAGTCTGTACGCGAAGCGACCGACAGGCTGCTCGCCGTGGTCGGCACCCTGGACAACGCCGACGTGACCGAGCCGTCACGGCTTCCGGGCTGGAGTCGTGGCCATGTGCTGGCCCACCTCGCCCGGAACGCGGAGGCGCTGGTCAACGTTCTCGCCGGCCGCCCCATGTACGTGAGCGCCGAGGCACGCGACGCCGACATCGCGCGCGACGCGCCGCGCGGGCTGCGCGAACAGCTCGACGACGTGCGCGAGAGCGCGGAGCTGTTCGCGCGTGCCGGAGCAGAGGAAGGCGACTGGGGGCGGACGGTCGAGCTCCGCAACGGGGTCACCGACACAGCCTCCCGCATCCCCTTCCGTCGTCTCGTCGAGGTCGAGCTGCACCACGTGGACCTCGGGATCGGCTACGAGCTGGAGGACCTCCCGGAGGAGTTCACCTACCGCGAGATCGACTTCCTGGCCGAGCGTTTCGCCGGGCACAGCGAGGTGCCGTCCGTGGCCCTGGTCACGGAGACGGGGCGCATGTGGAGCCGGGGCGCCGGATTCGGCACCGGCAACTGGACAACGGGCGGCGGCGCTCCTGGTGCCCCCCTGTCCGTAACGGGCCGCCCCGCCGACCTCCTGGGCTGGCTCTGCGGCCGTCGCCCGGGCTCCGCCCTCGCCGTCGACCGGGGCACCCTGCCGACACTGCCCCCGCTATAGGCTGAACCCATGACGTACAGCGGAACGGTGAAGGTCGGCGGCCCGGCGGACGTGCACGAGCTGCAGAGCCTGATGATCTCCAAGGTCGCGGTCGGGCCGATGGACAACAACGCCTATCTGCTGCGCTGCCGCGCGACCGACCAGCAGCTCCTCATCGACGCGGCGAACGAGCCGAAGACGCTGCTGCGCCTCATCGGTGACGACGGCATCGCGGCCGTCGTCACCACGCACCAGCACGGGGACCACTGGCAGGCCCTCTCCGAGGTCGTCGCGGCGACCGGTGCGCGCACGTTCGCCGGGCGCGACGACGCCGAGGGCATCCCGGTGGCGACGGACGTGGCCGTGGCCGACGGGGACACGATCGAGTTCGGCCAGATCTCGCTCACGGCCCGCCACCTGGTGGGCCACACGCCCGGCTCCATCGCCCTGGTCTACGACGACCCGCACGGCCACCCGCACGTCTTCACCGGTGACTGCCTCTTCCCGGGCGGCGTGGGCAACACCTGGAAGGACCCGCAGGCCTTCACCAGCCTCATCGACGACGTGGAGACGAAGATCTTCGCGCGGCTCCCCGACGAGACCTGGGTCTACCCGGGGCACGGGAACGACACGACGCTGGGGGCCGAGCGGCCGCATCTGCAGGAGTGGCGCGCCCGGGGCTGGTGACCCAAGAGGCCCGTACGGGACGGGTGTTCACGAACCTGCAACACCGTTCCCACCATGCGGACAGTTGCCCGTCTGACCTCGACAGACGGGCCTGAGCGCTGCCAGTCTCCCGCCATGCCTCTCGACAATCGCACCGTGCGTCTTGCCCTCTGCTCGACCGTGGTCCTCGCCGCGACGGCGGCCTGCGCCCCCGAACCTGAGAACAAGGCCGGGGACAAGCCCGCGACCGCCTCCTCCTGCGCTCCCGGCAAGCTCGCCACGGTCGCCTCCGGGAAGCTCACCGTGGGCACCGACAAGCCCGCCTACGCCCCGTGGTTCCAGGACGACGACCCGGCCAACGGCAAGGGCTTCGAATCGGCCGTCGCCTACGCCGTGGCGAAACAGCTCGGCTACGAGAAGTCTCAAGTGGCCTGGCGGACCGTGCCGTTCAACAGCTCCTTCGCACCGGGTGCCAAGAAGTTCGACTTCGACATCAACCAGGTGTCGATCAGTGAGGCGCGCAAGAAGGCCGTGGCGTTCTCGTCCGGCTACTACGACGTGCGACAGGCAGTCGTCGCCCTCAAGTCCTCCAAAGCGGCCAAGGCGAAGACCGTGGCCGACCTCAAGGGCGTGAAACTCGGCGCCCAGGTCGGCACCACCAGCCTGGACTTCATCAACGACCTGGTGAAGCCGGACCAGAAGCCCGCCGTCTACCAGAAGAACGACTTCGCCAAGTCCGCGCTGAAGAACGGCCAGGTGGACGCGATCGTCGTCGACCTGCCGACCGCCTTCTACATCACGGGCGCCGAGGTCACCGACGCCGAGGTGGTGGGCCAGTTCGACAACACCGGTGGCACACCGGAGCAGTTCGGCCTCGTACTCGACAAGGAAAGCAAGCTCACCTCCTGCGTGACCGGCGCCGTGGACTCGCTCCGCAAGGACGGCACGCTCGCCTCGCTGGAGAAGAAGTGGCTGTCCGAGGCCGTCGATGCTCCGGTGCTGAAGTGACCGTCCCGAAACAGCCCGCCCCCGTGGAGGACACGTACGTCCCCTCCGAGCGGCGCAGGGCCCGCGAGCGCCACCGGCGCGCCCGTGCACGGCGCGCGACCGCCATCGCCGCGCTCAGCACCCTGGTCACCGGTGCCGTCCTGTTCCTCGTCGTCACCGGCTCCCCCGGCTGGGACCGCACGAAGGAAACCTTCTTCAGCGCGCACTACGCGCGCGTGGCGCTGCCCGACGTCCTGGAAGGCCTGTGGCTGAACGTACGCCTCCTGGTGGTGTGCGGGGCGTGCGTGCTCGTCCTCGGGATGCTGCTGGCCCTGGCGCGCACCCTGCGGGGACCTGTGTTCTTTCCGGTGCGGGCGCTGGCGACGGCGTACACGGACTTCTTCCGCGGACTGCCGCTCATCATCTGCCTGTTGCTGATCATCTTTGGTGTGCCCGCCCTGCGGCTCCAGGGAGTCACCACGGATCCCGTGGTCCTGGGAGGGGCCGCGCTCGTGCTGACGTACTCGGCGTACGTCGCCGAGGTCTTCCGCGCCGGCATCGAGTCGGTGCACTCCTCGCAGCGGGCCGCCGCGCGCTCCCTGGGGCTCAGCAACCGTCAGACGCTGCGCTACGTGGTGCTGCCCCAGGCGGTGCGCCGTGTCGTGCCTCCTTTGCTGAACGACCTGGTGTCGCTGCAGAAGGACACCGGGCTCGTCTCCATCGGCGGTGCGGTGGACGCCGTGTACGCGGCGCAGATCATCGCCGGCAAGGATTTCAACTACACGCCTTACGTGGTCGCGGGTCTGGTGTTCGTCGCGCTCACCATCCCCATGACCCGCTTCACCGACTGGGTGACGGCCCGTATGGACCGCCGCCGGGCCCAAGGAGGCCTCGTATGACCGAGCCCGTGCTGCGGATGCGGTCGGTGCGCAAGACGTTCGGCGGGAGCGTGGTGCTGCGCGACGTGGACCTCGACGTCGCCCCGCACACCGTGACGGCCCTGATCGGCGCCTCCGGCTCGGGAAAGTCGACACTGCTGCGCTGCGCCAACCTCCTGGAGGAGATCGACGACGGGGCGATCTGGCTGGACGGTGCGGAGATCACCGATCCGCGCACGGACGCGGACGCCGTGCGGCGCCGGATCGGGATCGTGTTCCAGGCGTACAACCTGTTCCCGCACCTGACCGTCCTGGATAACATCACGCTGGCACCGCGCCGGGTGCACGGTGTCGCGCGGAAGGCGGCCGAGGAGCAGGCCAGGGGTCTGCTGGAGCGCCTCGGGCTCGGCGCGAAGGCCGACGAGTACCCGGACCGGCTCAGCGGCGGCCAGCAGCAGCGTGCGGCGATCGTCCGGGCCCTCGCCGTCCGGCCTCGCCTGCTGCTGCTCGACGAGATCACCGCGGCCCTCGACCCGGAGCTGGTGGGAGAAGTCCTCGACGTCGTACGCGGCTTGAAGGGCGAGGGCATGACCATGGTGCTGGCCACGCACGAGATGAGCTTCGCGCGCGAGGTCGCCGACCAGGTGTGCTTCCTGGAGGGCGGTGTCGTGCTCGAACACGGTTCCCCCGAAGCCGTCTTCGGGGATCCGCGGCAGGAACGCACCCGCCGGTTCCTGCGGCGGATCGTGGAGGCGGGGCGCCTGTAGCCGTCTACGCGCGCGCCGTGGCGGGGGCTGCCAGCGCGGCCACTCGTTCCACTCCGAACACGTACCCCTGCACACCGCATCCGGCGATCACTCCGTCGGCGCGGTGCGACACGTAGGAGTGGTGCCGGAACTCCTCGCGCTGGTGGATGTTGGAGATGTGGACCTCGATCACCGGCATGCCGTCGCAGGTGTTGAGCGCGTCCAGGATCGCCACCGACGTGTGCGAGTAGGCGGCCGGGTTGATGACGATGCCCACGTGGTTCTCCCGGGCCTCGTGGATCCAGTCGACCAGCTCGCCCTCGTGGTTGGACTGCCGGAAGTCCACCGTGGCGCCATGGGACGCGGCCGCCTTCACGCAGAGCGCCTCGATGTCGGCGAGCGTGTCGAGGCCGTAGATCTCGGGCTGGCGCTTGCCGAGCAGGTTCAGGTTGGGACCGTTGAGAACCATGATCGGGGCGCTGGCGAGGGTGTGCGGCACTGGGACCTCCGTACGTCGGGCGGTTGCTCCCTGAGGGTCTATCACGGGCTCTCGGCACGGCCGACGTCGGCCGACACGGATCGCGTACGGGATCGTCGAGCGCACTCGTGCGCCTCCGGCCGCGCTCTCGTACGCCCCGTAACCAGCCTCGATCACGGGTAGTTGCCGCGTCATGCGCACTTCTCACGGTCCGTCACTGCCACGTCTCGCGGCGGCCGCCCTGGTCGGTACGGCCATCGAGTTCTTCGACTTCTTCGTCTACGGCACCGCGGCGGCACTCGTCCTCGGCCCGCTCTTCTTTCCGACGTTCTCGCCGCTCGCGGGAACTCTCGCGGCCTTCGCGACATTCGGAGTGGGCTTCGTGGCGAGACCGCTCGGGTCGGTCCTGTTCGGGCACATCGGGGACCGTCGTGGCCGGCGTCCTGTGATGGTGGGCTCGCTGCTGCTGACCGGGGCGACGACCGTTGCGGTCGGATTCGTGCCCACGTACGCGTCGATCGGGGTGGCCGCTCCCCTGCTGCTGCTCGTGCTGCGCTTTCTGCAAGGGCTCGGTCTGGGCGGCGAGTGGGGCGGAGCGGTCCTGCTCACGGCCGAGCACGCGCCCGCCGGGCGGCGCGGCCTGTGGGCGAGCCTTCCGCAGATCGGCCCATCGGCGGGCTTCCTGCTGGCCAACGGCATCATGCTCGCCCTGTCGGCGGCGCTCACCGACGCGCAGTTCGCGGACTGGGGCTGGCGTGTGCCCTTCTGGGCCGCAGGGGTCCTGGCCCTGGTCGGACTGTGGCTGCGCTCTTCTTTGGTGGAGAGTCCCGCCTTCCTCTCCATGGAGGAACCGGCGCGGCTGCCGCTCGCCGAGGTGGTCCGCGGGCACGGGCGGCTGGTGCTGCTCACCGCCGGCGCGCTCGCCGTCGGGTACGCGATCTTCTACTCGGTGACGACCTGGTCGCTCGCCTATGGAGTTGAACGGCTGGGCGTGAGCCGCAGTGTGATGCTGGCCTGCATCATGGCGGCCGTCGTCGTCAAGGGTGCGCTGACACCGGTGGCGGCCCTGCTCGGGGACCGGTTCGGGCGACGGCCGGTCTGTCTCGCGGGGTGCGCCGTGGCCGTGGTGTGGATGGTGCCGATGGTGGCGCTGCTGTCCACCGGGGAACCGTTGCTGATGTTCCTGGGATTCCTGGTGGCCCTGCTCGCGTTCATCGCGATGTTCGCCGTGATCGCCGCGTATCTGCCGGAACTGTACGAGCCGCGGGTCCGTTGTACGGGTGCCGCCGTCGGCTACAACCTGGGCGGCGTGCTGGGCGGGGCGCTGACGCCGATCGTGGCGACGGCGCTGGCCGGTGAGGGAGCGGGGGTTCCATGGGGTGTGGGGTTGTATCTGTCGGGTGTCGCGGCGCTGAGCCTGGGGTGTTTCGTCCTGCTGCCGGAGACGGCGCCCGCCGCGGTGGCGCAGGACGCTGTCACGGCGTGACGGCGAGTTCCACGTACGCGGCGAGGATCACCAGATGCACGCCGCCCTGGAGCGGAGTCGCCCGTCCGGGCACCACGGTCAGGGTGCTGACCACGAGGGTCAGCGCGAGCAGGACCATGTGGGTGGCACCCAGACCGAGCACCAGCGGTCCCGACAGCCAGAACGAGGCGATGGCGACGGCCGGCACGGTCAGCCCGATGCTGGCCATCGCCGAGCCGAGCGCGAGGTTGAGGCTGGTCTGCACGCGGTCGCGCCGGGCGGCGCGCAGCGCCGCGATGGTCTCCGGCAGCAGCACGAGGAGCGCGATGATCACGCCGACCACGGCCTGCGGCATGCCCGCCGCCTCCACGCCGTGCTCGATCGTCTTGGAGACGCCCTTGGCGAGCCCGACGACGCCGATGAGGGCGAGACCGAGGAGACCGAGACTGAACAGCGCGGTGCGGTTGGTCGGTGCTTCGGCGTGGTCGTCGGCGTCGATGACCACGCCCTGCCGGGAGATCGGCAGGAAGTAGTCGCGGTGGCGCACGGTCTGCGTCGCCACGAACAGCCCGTACAGGACGACCGCGGAGACGGCCGAGAAGACCAGCTGCGACGTGGAGAACTCGGGTCCGATCTTGCTCGTCGTGAACGTCGGCAGGACCAGGCAGAGCGTGGCCAGGGTGGCGACGGTGGCGAGGGCACCGCCGGTTCCCTCCGACTGGAAGATCGCCACTCGATGACGGAGGGAGGCCGCGAGGAGGCTGACACCGACGATGCCGTTGCAGGTGATCATGACGGCGGCGAAGACCGTGTCCCGGGCGAGGGTCGAGCTCTTGGGCCCGCCGTCGGCCATCAGGGTGACGATGAGCGCCACCTCGATGATGGTGACGGCGACGGCGAGCACGAGCGAGCCGAAGGGTTCACCGACGCGATGGGCGACGACCTCCGCGTGATGGACGGCCGCGAGCACGGAGCCCGCGAGGACCAGGGAGACGAGGGCGACCAGGACACCCGGCAGTTCGCGCCCCCAGGTGCACCCGAGCAGCACGATCGCCAGCACCGGGACGAGAACGGTCCACCGTGTGGCCAGTGCCCGAAGTCTGGTGATCATGCCTTTGATGCTGCCCGGGGCGGTGTGGGGGCGCGACCTGGATCAGCACCGCGCGGCGGTTCCGGTCCGGCTCACTTCAGTTCGCGCGCGTCCTTCAGATCGCAGTTGGTGAAGGCCGGCGGCCGGGTGCACAGGGCCGAGAGCTGTTCGTTGAGCTTGCCGACCTCGGGGCGTTCGTTGCTGCGCATGGCGTCGTCGTAGGACTCGAACTCGACGATCGCGAGGTAGCGTCCCGTCTTCTCCCGGTCCTGGAGCAGGACGCGGTGCGTGGGGCCGCCGGGTGTGCCCTGCATCTGCCGCTCGAACCGGTCGAGCAGTTCCCGTATCTCGTCCATCCGCTGCGACTCAAAGTCGATGATCTGGACGAACTTCTGGCTCATGGGGCCTCCCCCTCGTGCCGTCGTGCCCCGGGAGCGGGACACGCTCAGGGCACAAGCAAGCACCGGGAGGGGTCTGCGGCAATCGGCCGCGCACCCCTCCCGGTGCTGGTAATCCCTACGCCTGCTGGTGTCAGGCCTCGATGCTGTCCTTCTGAGCCTCTTCGGCCGCGTCGCGCTCGGCCTGCTTCTTCGAGGCGATGAGGCTGGTGATCGTCGTGATGATCAGGACGCCACAGATGACGGCGAGCGAGACCGGGATGGAGATCTCCGGTACGTGCACGCCGGACTCGTGCAGGGCGTGCAGGATCAGCTTCACGCCGATGAAGCCGAGGATCACCGACAGGCCGTAGCTGAGGTGGACCAGCTTCTTGAGCAGGCCACCGATGAGGAAGTACAGCTGGCGCAGACCCATCAGGGCGAAGGCGTTCGCCGTGAAGACGATGTACGGGTCCTGGGTCAGGCCGAAGATCGCCGGGATCGAGTCCATCGCGAACAGCACGTCGGTCATACCGATGGCGAGCATGACGACCAGGAGCGGCGTCATGACCTTCTTGCCGTGCTGCTGGATGAACAGCTTCGTGCCGTGGTATCGGTCCGCGACGCCGAACCTCTTCTCCACCGACTTCAGGAGACGGTTCTCCTCGAAGTCCTCTTCCTCCTCGTCCGCCAGGGCCTCCTTGATGAGCTTCCAGGCGGTGTAGATGAGGAAGGCACCGAAGAGGTAGAAGACCCACGAGAAGCTCGAGATGATCGCGGCGCCCGCCGCGATGAAGATCGCCCGCAGGACGAGGGCGATGAGCACACCGAAGAGCAGCACGCGCTGCTGCAGGTGGGTCGGCACCGAGAACTTCGCCATGATCAGGATGAAGACGAAGAGATTGTCGACACTGAGCGACTTCTCGGTGATGAAGCCGGCGAAGAACTCGCCACCGGCCTGGCCACTGCCCCAGACCGTCACGCCGATGCCGAAGAGCACCGCCAGAGCGATCCAGACCACGGTCCAGATGCCGGCTTCCTTGATCGACACGTCATGGGGCTTGCGCCCGATGAAGAAGTCGACCGCGATCAGGGCGCACAAACCAAGAATGGTCAGCACCCACAGGGTCATCGATACGTCCACTGCGCCTCCGGCGTCGTACGGCTACTGATCAGCGTCGTCGCTGCCGGAGGTCTCTTCCACCCGAGCCCCGGTCCGGGGCTTCGGGCCGACGCCCCGGGATCGACGGCCATGGGGCCGGGTCGTCCGTATTGACGGGCACGTCGCGTATGGGAGTACTCCCCTCCGCGTCAAGAAGAGTACTTGAAAGACCCATGAGAGGTAAAGGCATTAGTAAAGAGATCACCAAATGCGCAGGTCAGAGCCCCCTGTCGCGCCGGGCTTTCGCCACCTCCGCGAGGACTTGACGCAGCACCGCGCTGCCGTTCGGAACCGTCGGCGGCTCATACGTCCAGGTGTGCCCCACCCAGGGGTCGGCGAGGTGGTCGTCGGGCACCGGTGTCAGACGCAGCAGGGCGCGCCACAGGGGGTCGAGGAGCGGGCCGTACTCGGTGGCGTCCGCGCGGTCGGCGACCAGCATCAGATGGACGCCCACCTGCGGTCCTTCGTCCGCGAGATAGCGCAGCCGGGTGATGGCGCGGTCGTCGAAACCGTGCGGGAAGTCGTGCACCACGAGCAGTTGCTCGGCCGTGTCTAGGTCGGGCGGCAGGGAGTCGGCGACACCCGCGCGGATCGCCATCTGAACGAGGTCGACCCGCTCGGTGAGCCGGGTCAGCGTCTCGGCGATGCCGGCGGCTCCCCTGGCGGGCGGACCCGCGAGCACCCCGGCGTCGACCAGGGGGGCCAGGGCTCCCGCCGCCGTACCCGCCGGGTCGATGACGTGCACGCTGAACTCGCCCGCCGGGTGGACCGCGAGCAGCCGGGCGACATGGACGACGGCGGTGTGCGCGGCGCGGGCCCGCAGCGTGTCGGCGTCGGTGAGCGCGTCACCCGTGGAAGCGCCCGCGTCGATCCACAGCCCGCGCTCCAGGGGCAGCCGCACGAGCATCGGGATGCACAGGCCCGCTCCGTCGCTCTCCGGCAGTCTCAGCTCGCCCAGGCGCACGGCCATGGGGTTCTCCATGGGGCTGCGGTAGGCGTGCCAGCACGGGTTGTCCCAGCCGGCGTAGGGCGCGGGGAGCGCGGGCTCGACGACCTCGGACTCGGCGACGAGCTGGGCCAGGTCCCGGTCGAGGGCCTCGCGGGCGCGGTCGACGAGGGCGCCGTGCTTGGCCCGCGCGGCCTCGCGGGCGGCGTCGCCCTGGCTGCCGATGCGGCTGCGCGGGTCGGAGAGGCCCGAGAGGATGCGGTCGAGTTCCTGCTCCATCCGGGAGTCGGCGAAGTCGACGGCGCTGCGATAGGCGGCGGTGGTGCGGGCCAGGTCCTCGAACATCCCCCACACCTGGTTGTAGAGCCGCTCCTCCATGGTCCAGCCGCTGGCGTCACCCGCGACCGGCGCGGCCGGCCGGCCCGGCTCGGCAGGCTGTACGGAGGGTGGGGGCGGCGGGGCCTGACGGCGCGGGTGGCTGTAGTCGATGGGGCCGCTCGGGCCGCCGCCGGCCGGGGCCGCGGGAGTGGGCGGCAGGGCGCCGGAGGCGCGGCCCGCGGTGGCCGCCGCGCGGACCTGGCTCTCGTCCGCCGCGCGCGGCGGGGGTGCCACCGCGCGGGCCAGGCCCTGGGCGACGGCGTCGTGGATGGTGCCCGCCAGCGCCCGCGCGTCCGACAGCCCCTGGTCGGCGAGGAGCGCGGCGAGGCCATCGGCGTAGCCCTGACCGATGGCGCGCACCTTCCAGGCATCCTGTCGGCGGTACAGCTCCAGGGCGACGACGGCCGACTCGGAGTCGAGGTCGGTGACGGTGTAGCTGGCCTGCTCGGCGCCGTCGAGGCCGGTGACCGCGACGAACGGGGCCGCCACCGCTCCGAAGCAGGTCGGTCCGCCCGTGCCGACGGGCAGGGCGAGCAGCACGGTGACGCGGTGCACGTCCTGCGGCATCGCGTCGAGGTCGACGGCGAGGCGGTGGTCGGCCGCCGCCTGCCGCGGTACTTCGAGGCCCGGCAGTGCGGGCGCGCCGGGGTGGGCGACGCGCCCGATGCCGTGCACGGTGCCCCGGTCGTCGGCGAGCGTGGCTCCCGCGACGACCGGGTGGCCGGCCGACACCCGGATCTCGAGACGGGTCTGGGTGAGGGGGTGGTTCTGGCCCCTCACCAGTTCGGCCGCCATCGTCGGCCCGCTAGAGGCCGGGCAGGATGGAGGGCATCAGGTCCTGGAACGTGCGGCCGTTGGCCGGCGTGCCCAGGGCCGTCATCCGCCAGCCCGCTCCGTCCCGGTGGACCTTGGCCATGATCTGCGCCGTGTACTGGCCGCCGCCGTCGAGCGTGAAGCGGGCCAGCTCCTGGCCGTTCGTCTCGTCGACCAGGCGGCAGAACGCGTTCTGCACTTCCTGGAAGGTCTGGCCCGTGAACGAGTTGACCGTGAAGACGATCTGGTCGATGTGGACCGGGACGCGCGCCAGATCGACGAGGATCGACTCGTCGTCACCGCCCTGTCCCGCACCGCCCACCAGGTTGTCACCGGTGTGCCGCACCGAGCCGTCGTCGCTGACGAGGTGGCGGAAGAAGACCACGTCCACCGGCTGCTTGTCGGCGAAGAGGACCGCGGAGGCGTCGAGGTCGATCTCGCGGGTCCGGGTGCCGAACAGGCCCCGCCGCGGAGCCGCCTGCCAGCCGAGGCCCATCCGTACGGCGGTGAGGGTGCCTCCGCCCTGCTTCTCGAGGCTGATCCCCTGCCCCTTGTCCAAGCTGATGCCCACGCGCTGTCCCCTCTCGTACCGTCCCCTGTTGCCGCGGCGCATGCGCGGTTGGTCAAACCCTAGAGGGCGACACTGACAGCACCGCCACCGCGGGCGGAATATTGTGGCGGTCTTGCAACACAGCCACATCACTCCGCCCGTCGCGGCAGGTCAGGCCAGGCCCGCCTCCCTCATCTGGCGCAGCTCTTTCTTCATCTCCGAGACCTCGTCGCGCAGACGCGCCGCGATCTCGAACTGGAGATCGGCCGCCGCGGCGCGCATCCGCTCGGTCAGCTCCTCGATCTGCTCGGAGAGCTCGGCCGCGGGACGGTCGGTGGGCACGGCCGGCTCCGCCTTGCCGCGCTTCTTCTTGCCCGTGTCCGCCGTGCCGAGGGAGGGGACGGGGGCCTTGGCACCCTTTCCGTCCTTGCCGCCCTTGCGGTAACCCGTGCCGAGCAGCGCCTCCGTGTCGACGTCCTCGCGCGCGATGGACGCCACGATGTCGTTGATCTTCTTGCGCAGGGGCTGCGGGTCGATGCCGTTCGCCTCGTTGTACGCGATCTGCTTCTCGCGGCGGCGATTGGTCTCGTCGATGGCCTTCTCCATCGCCGGGGTGACCTTGTCGGCGTACATGTGGACCTGGCCCGACACGTTTCGCGCGGCGCGGCCGATGGTCTGGATCAGGGACGTCCCGGAGCGCAGGAAGCCCTCCTTGTCGGCGTCGAGGATCGCCACCAGGGACACCTCGGGCAGGTCGAGGCCCTCACGCAGCAGGTTGATGCCGACCAGGACGTCGTACTCGCCCGCCCGCAGCTCGCGCAGCAGCTCGACGCGGCGCAGGGTGTCCACGTCGCTGTGCAGGTAGCGCACCTGGATGCCCAGCTCCAGGAAGTAGTCCGTGAGGTCCTCGGCCATCTTCTTGGTGAGCGTGGTGACGAGGACGCGCTCGTCCTTCTCGGTGCGGGTGCGGATCTCGTGCACCAGGTCGTCGATCTGCCCCTCGGTGGGCTTGACGACGACCTCGGGGTCGATGAGGCCGGTGGGGCGGATGATCTGCTCGACGAAGCCGTCCGAGCGGGCGAGCTCGTAGTTTCCGGGCGTCGCCGACAGGTAGACGGTCTGGCCGATGCGCTCCTGGAACTCCTCCCACTTCAGCGGGCGGTTGTCGAGCGCCGACGGCAGGCGGAAGCCGTGGTCCACCAGCGTGCGCTTGCGGGAGGCGTCGCCCTCGTACATGGCTCCGATCTGCGGCACGGTGACGTGCGACTCGTCGATGACGAGCAGGAAGTCGTCCGGGAAGTAGTCGAGCAGCGTGTTCGGCGGGGAGCCGGGCTCGCGGCCGTCGAAGTGCATCGAGTAGTTCTCCACGCCGGAGCAGGAGCCGATCTGGCGGAGCATCTCGAGGTCGTACGTGGTCCGCATGCGAAGACGCTGGGCCTCCAGCATCTTGCCCTGCTTCTCCAGCTCGGTGAGGCGCTCGCCCAGCTCCTTCTCGATGTCGTTCGCCGCGCGCTCCAGGCGCTCGGGGCCCGCCACGTAGTGCGTCGCCGGGAAGATGTACAGCGAGTCGTCGTCGCTGATGACCTCTCCGGTGAGCGGGTGGAGGGTGGAGAGCGATTCGATCTCGTCGCCGAACATCTCGATGCGGACCGCGAGCTCCTCGTAGACGGGGAAGATCTCGATGGTGTCGCCGCGCACCCGGAAAGTGCCGCGTGTGAACGCCAGGTCGTTGCGCGTGTACTGGATGTCGACGAAGCGGCGCAGCAGGTCGTCGCGTTCGATCTCGTCGCCGACCTTCAGTTGGACCATGCGGTCCACGTACTCCTGCGGCGTGCCGAGGCCGTAGATGCAGGAGACGGAGGCGACCACGACGACGTCGCGGCGGGTCAGCAGCGAGTTCGTCGCCGAGTGGCGCAGGCGCTCCACCTCCTCGTTGATCGAGGAGTCCTTCTCGATGTACGTGTCCGACTGCGGGACGTACGCCTCGGGCTGGTAGTAGTCGTAGTACGAGACGAAGTACTCCACCGCGTTGTTCGGCAGCAGCTCGCGGAATTCGTTCGCCAGCTGGGCGGCCAGCGTCTTGTTCGGCGCCATCACCAGGGTGGGGCGCTGGAGCTTCTCGATCATCCACGCCGTGGTGGCGGACTTGCCGGTGCCGGTCGCGCCGAGCAGGACCACGTCCTTCTCGCCTGCTGTGACGCGCTTCTCCAGCTCGGCGATGGCCGCGGGCTGGTCACCGCTGGGCTGGTACGGACTGACGACCTCGAAAGGTGCCACCGTGCGTTCGATCTTGGATACGGGCCGCATGGAATCAACCGTACGACCCGCCACTGACAACCGGGCCGGATCAGCCTTCGGACGCGGGCGTCACCAGTCCTGCGGGGCGCGGCGCGGCTCCGGCCGGCCGAGGGAGCGACGGACGCGGCGGCCCTGGATCGGCCGGCTGCGGTGCGTGGCGTGGACGGCCGCGGCGTCGCTGCGGTTGTCGGCCGCCTCCTGTGCGTCGCGCCAGTCGGGGCGGCCCATGACCATCAGCGGATCGAACATGACGACCACGCCGGCCAGGAGGAGGAAGCAGAGCGGGCCGATCATCATGGGCGCGATGATGCCGGCGGCCGTGTCGCCTCCGGGGTTGCCGGTGACCGAGCCCTGCACATGGACGCTGACGCCTGTCATCGCCATGTAGTGCATGCCGGACACGGCGAGTCCCATGACGAGGCTCGCGCCGAGGCTCCAGAGAATGCCGCGGACCTGTACGGCGGCCCACAGGGCGAGGGTGGCGGCCACCATGGCGATCACCACGGAAGCCACCACGGTGACGATGTTGTACTGAATCGTCCCGTGAAGGCGCATTCCGGCCATTCCGAGGTAGTGCATGGTGGCGACGCCCAGGCCGGTGATGGTGCCCCCGGTGAACAGGGCGGGGCCGGTCGCTCCCCTGTAGCCGACAATGAAGACGCCGACGCCGACCATGACGATGGCGACGCCGAGGCTCGCGAACGTCGTGGCCATGTCGTAGTGGATCGGCACTCTCTCGACGGAGAAGCCCATCATCGCGATGAAGTGCATCGTCCAGATGCCTGAACCGATGGCGGCCGAGCCGAGCGCGAGCCAGCCGGCCCGCCAGGTGTTGGCCACCAGAAGCGATCTGGTCGTGCAGCGCAAGCCCAGTGCGCCTCCCAGGCAAGCCATGAGATACGCCACCACCGGTGTGACGAGTCCATAACTGAAGCCGTCGACCGTGCCCTGCATGTGTCGCAGCCCTTCCGCCCTGTTGTGCCGTGAGGTGCCTTGCTGGTGCCCCGGGGCGGCCACTTTAGTGACCGCGGTTGAGCCTGAGATTAAAGCTCACGCGGGAACGTCCGAACGATTTTCCGGCAAAGAATCCTGGCATCCGACACGGGGGTCGTCGCAGTTGGGTAACTCCGTTCAACCTCTGACCATCCTTCGCCTGTGTTCTGTTGGCTCCGGGCTGTCACGCTCGTGCCGTCCGTGATCCACGACGCACGAGGAGGAGACGTGTCCGCACGTACAGCAGTCGCCCTGGCCTGCATGACCGGTACGGCCGTCATCGGGGTTCTGGTCCTGCCCGCGGCGGCTCAGGCCGCACCCGAGTCCGCCCAGCACCACGATCCCGTCATCGTGGCCCACCGAGGTGCCTCCGCCTACGCCCCCGAAAATACGCTCGAAGCCGTCGACAAGGCCAACAAGCTCGGCTTCGACTGGGTCGAGAACGATGTCCAGCGCACCAAGGACGGCGCCCTGGTGGTCCTGCACGACACGACGCTGTCGCGCACCACCGACGTCGAGCAGATCTTCCCCGACCGCGCTCCGTGGAACGTACGGGACTTCACCGCCGCCGAGATCGCCAAGCTGGACGCGGGCAGCTGGAAGGGCGCCGAGTTCACGGGTGCGCGGATCCCGACGCTGCACGAGTACCTGCGGCGGGTGGAGCGCAACCACCAGAAGCTCCTCCTGGAGATCAAGTCGCCCGATCTGTACCCGGGCATCGAGGGCCAGATCCTGCGACAGCTGGGCCGGGACGGCTGGCTGAACCGCGGACACGTCAAGCAGCGGCTGGTCATCCAGAGCTTCGACGCCGCCAGCGTCCGGACCGTGCACGAGCGGCGGCCCGACATCACGACCGGTTTCCTGGGCACCCCCGCCGTGGCGGAGCTGCCCGCGTACGCGAAGTTCGCCGATCAGATCAACCCGTCGAACACGACCATCGGCACGGACTACGTCACCGCGGCGCACGCGTTCAAGGGGCCGCACGGCAAGCCCCTCCAGGTCTACACGTGGACCGTCAACGACGCGGCGGCCGCGCAGCGTGTGGCCGGGTACGGGGTCGACGGGATCATCACGAACAACCCCGACGTGGTGCGTGAGGCGCTGGACGACTGAGTCCCGCCCGGCGTTGTCAGTGGCCCGCCGTACCGTGGTCGCCATGGACGCCACCGGGCAGAACGAGCAGAACGACCGGGACGCCGCGGCCGCGCCGCAGCGGGTCGTGTGGGCCGTCGTGGGCAGTGACATCGGGCCGCTGCTGCTGGCCGCGACGAGGGACGGTCTGGTGAACGTGGTCTTCCACGCCACCGACGCGGTACGGGACAGGGCGCTCGACCGGATCGGCTCCCGCTTCGGGACCGAGCCGGTCGAGGCGCCCGACTCTCCGCTGCTCGCCGAGGCGATACGGCAGTTGGCGGAGTATTTCGCCGGACGGCGACGCGACTTCGACGTGCCGCTCGACTGGTCGCTGATCGCCGGGTTCAACCGGGAGGTGCTGCGCGAGCTGGCGTCCGGGGTGTCGTACGGCGCGGTGGTGGGGTACGGGGATCTGGCCCGGCGGGTCGGGCAGCCGGCCGCCGCTCAGGCCGTGGGGGCGGCGATGGGGGCGAATCCGCTGCCGGTCGTGGTGCCGTGCCACCGGGTCGTGGAGCGCGACGGGGGCATCGGTGGGTTCGGGGGCGGTCTGGAGACGAAGCGGAAACTGCTCGCCCTGGAAGGGGTGTTGCCCGAACCTCTGTTCTGAGAGGGTCTCTGGGCTGCGGCTGGGCGTTGGCGGGGTGGGGGTTGTTGTGGTGCGTGCGAGTGGTGGGTGGCTCTTTCGCCTGAAGGGCGCGTCCGCGAACGCGGGACGGGCTGCGGGCGCCGGGCCGGCGGTGGATGCCGGGCCGACCGTGGGTATCGAGTCGGACGTCGTGGCCTTGCAGCGGCGGACGCAGCGGGTGCTCGTCGCCTCGCAGATACTCGGCGGTCTGGGGACCGCTACAGGGATCGCGCTGGCCGCAGTGCTCGCTAAGCGGGTGAGCGGGGACGAGGCGCTGTCCGGGCTCGCGTCCACCGCGAGCGTCGCCGGAACCGCTGTGCTCTCCGTGCCGCTGGCCTCGTTGATGAACGCGCGGGGGCGGCGGGCCGGGCTCGTGCTTGCCTATCTGATCGGCGTGGCGGGCGCGGCGACGACCGTGGCCGCCGCCGTGGCCGGGAGCTTCCCGCTGCTGCTGGTCGGGCTCGCCGGGTTCGGCGCGGCGTCGTCCGCGAATCTGCAGGCCCGGTACGCGGCCGCCGATCTGGCCGCGCCGGACCGGCGGGCCCGCGCGATCTCGACGGTCGTGTGGGCCACCACCATCGGCGCCGTGCTCGGGCCGAACATCGCGGCGCCCGCGGGCCGCAGCGTCAGCGGTTTCGGGATACCGGAGGAAGCAGGGCCGTTCGTATGGGCGGCCGGGGTCTTCCTCGTGTCCGCGGCCCTGGTGCAGATCATGCTGCGGCCCGATCCCCTGCTGACCGCACGCGCGGCGGCCCCCGCCGAGGAGCGAAGACCCGAGGCCCGCTCCGTCCGGGCGGGGTTCTCGGCGGTCGCGGCCTCGCCGCGGGCCCGGCTCGCGCTGGTGACGGTCGCCGTGTCGCACACCGCGATGGTGTCGGTCATGTCGATGACACCGGTGGATCTCCAGCACCACGGCGCGGGAATCCAACTGATCGGACTCGTGATCAGTGGGCACATCACGGGGATGTACGCGTTCTCCCCGGTCATGGGGCGGCTGGCCGACCGGTTCGGACGGCTCAGCGTGATCGGGCTCGGTGTCGGCCTGCTCGCGTGCGCGGCCCTGCTCGCCGGGACCGCGGACGGCAGCCGTGCGCAGAGCGCGGCGGGGCTGTTCACGCTCGGGCTCGGCTGGTCGGCGGGGCTCGTCGCGGGGTCCGCGCTGCTCACCGACTCCGTGCCGCAGGCCGCGCGGGCCGCCGCACAGGGATTGTCCGATCTGACGACGAGCCTGGCGGCGGGTGTCGGCGGCGCGACCGCGGGCCTGGTCGTGGCGACGGCCAGCTACGCGTGGCTGAACCTGGCGGCGGCCTGCCTGCTGCTGCCGCTCGCCGCGCTCGCGCTGTTCACCCGCCGCATCACCCAACAGGGCTGACCTTCGGAACCTTCAGCGGAAACGTTCAGCCCAGCGTGATGTGGTACGCCTTGCGCAGCGTCTCGTGCACGGTCCACGTCGTGCGATCGCCCTCGCGCAGTACCGCCGCGCTGCCCGGGCCGACCTCCAGGGTGTCGCCGCCCTCCACCTCGACGGTGGCGCGGCCGCTGACGACGACGAACAGTTCGTTCGCCTCCGTGTCGGTGACCACGCCGGGCGTGATCTGCCAGATGCCCCTCAGCTGGGTGCCGTCGGCCGACTCCCACAGCACCTTGCCGGTGACCTCGGGGGTGCCGGAGACGATCTGTGCGGGGTCGAGCGGCTCCGGTTCGAGCTCCACATCCGGGACGCGCACGGCGAAAGAGGGAGCGGAGGCGGCCGTAGCGGCTGTGGTCTGGTCGTTCGCGGTCATGGCTGGTCACCCTAGTCGGCACGCGCCCCTCGCCTCACTGGACGCCTCGTAGCGTGCCGGGCCCGCCGACTGGACGGCTCGTCAAGGGGCACATGACTGACAGACGCGAAAAGCGACTTGGCGACACAGCCGATACGAGGGAGCTCATAGCGACATGGAGATCTCCGGGATTCTCAGCGCGATAGTGATCGGCATCATCATCGGCGTGCTCGGGCGGCTGGTCCTGCCCGGACGCCAACGGATCGGGATCCTGGCGACGATCGCCGTCGGCATCGTGGCGGCCCTGCTCGGGTCGGCGATCGCCGCGGGCTTCGACGTCGCCGACACCAAGGGAGTGGACTGGATCGAGTGGCTGATCCAGATCGGCCTGGCCGCGCTCGGGGTGGGCCTGCTCGACCGCGGCCGGGCGCGCCGCTGAGCAACGCCCCCGCGGCCGCGCCCGCCTGATCGCCGCCCCTTCGGCGGCGCCGGTTTCAACGGCATCGCGCCGCACGTCTCCTCAGCGCGCTGTTTCGGTAGCAGACTCCACCGTGCGCACAGCCGGAGCATCCGCCGACGACGAGCGACGAAGCCGAAGGGACGGCGATCAGGCATGAGCGGAAACAGGGCAGTCGCATATCTCAAACCGGGCGCGGTCGAGGTCAGGACCATCGACCACCCGACGCTCGAACTGAAGGACGGCCCGGGGGTGGCGCCCGCCAACGTCGGCCGGGTCTGCCGGCACGGCGTGATCCTGAAGGTGCTGGCCACCAACATCTGCGGCAGCGACCAGCACATGGTGCGCGGCCGCACCACGGCGCCCGAGGGCCTGGTTCTGGGCCACGAGATCACGGGCGAGATCGTCGAGAAGGGCCCCGACGTGGAGTTCCTGGGCGTCGGGGACATCGTCTCGGTGCCGTTCAACATCGCGTGCGGCCGCTGCCGCAACTGCAAGGAGCGCAAGACGGGCATCTGCCTGAACGTCAATCCCGCACGTCCCGGGGCGGCTTATGGCTATGTCGACATGGGCGGCTGGGTCGGCGGTCAGGCCGAGTACGTGATGGTCCCGTACGCGGACTTCAACGCGCTGCGCTTCCCCGACGCCGACCAGGCGCGCGAGAAGCTCCTCGATCTGACGATGCTGTCGGACATCTTCCCGACCGGATTCCACGGCGCGGTCACGGCGGGGACGAAGGTCGGCTCGACCGTGTACGTCGCCGGGGCCGGGCCCGTCGGTCTCGCGGCGGCCGCGTCGGCGTACCTGCTGGGTGCCGCCGTGGTGATCGTCGGCGATCTGAACCCCGAACGGCTGGCCCAGGCGCGGAGTTTCGGCTGCGAGACGGTCGACCTGACGCAGGGCACGGCCGAGAACCAGGTCGCGCAGATCCTGGGTGTACCGGAGGTCGACGCGGCCGTGGACGCGGTCGGATTCGAGGCCCGCGCGCACGGCCCGGACGCCCCCGAGGCGCCGGCGACGGTCCTGAACTCCCTGATGGGCCTCACGACGGCCGGCGGCGCGCTCGGCATCCCCGGTCTGTACGTGACCGACGACCCGGGCGGTGTCGACCAGGACGCGCGCACCGGAACGCTGAAGGTCCGGCTGGGTCTCGGCTGGGCGAAGAGCCATCGGCTGACGACCGGGCAGTGCCCCGTCATGAAGTACCACCGGGGGCTGATGATGGCGATTCTGCACGAGCGCGTGCACATCGCGAAGGCCGTCAACGCGACGGTGATCGGCCTTGAGGACGCGCCGCGCGGCTACGCGGAGTTCGACCAGGGGGCGAGCAGGAAGTACGTCCTCGATCCGCACGGCGCGCTGAGCGGCGCGCGGCCCGTCTAGGAGTACGGCACAGTCGGGGGAAGGGGGCTCCACGCGCGCGTGGAGCCCCCTTCCCGTGCCCCTCGTGGTTTCTCCGTGTACGCCTCGCCCACGGATCGCGTGTTTGAGAGTGACGCGCGTCCGCCAGGGATGTCAGGGACAGATCAGAGGGGCCGAGGAGGCACGCACATGCTGGTGGTGTCGGACGAGATACGTGACGCGGTCGGAGCGGGGCGCCCGGTGGTGGCGCTGGAATCGACGATCATTGCTCATGGGCTGCCGCGGCCCCGGAATCTGCGGGTGGCCCTCGAACTGGAGGACGTCGTACGGGACGCGGGGGCGGTGCCCGCGACCATCGCCGTCCTGGACGGGCGTCCTCATGTCGGCCTGGACAAGGCGCAGGTGGAACGGATCGCCAACGAGGACGGCATCCGCAAGCTGAGCCAGCGGGATCTTCCGCTCGCCATGGCGACGGGCGCCAGCGGCGCGACGACCGTCTCCGCGACGGCGCTGCTCGCGGCGCGTGCCGGGATACGGGTCTTCGCGACGGGCGGCCTCGGTGGGGTGCACCGGGGCTGGACGCAGACCCAGGACGAGTCGGCCGACCTGGGGCTGCTCGCCCGGACGCGGATCACCGTGGTCTGTGCGGGCGTCAAGTCGATCCTCGATGTGCCGGCCACGTTGCAGCGGCTGGAGACGCTGGGGGTGGCGGTGGCCGGATACGGCACCGAGCGCTTCCCCGGCTTCTACCTCGCCGACTCCGGGGAGCCGGTCGACTGGACGCTCCGCACTCCGGAGGAGGTGGCCCGGGTCATGCGGGCGCAGGACGACCTGGCGGCGCAGGAGTCCGCGCTGATCGTCGCCAACCCCGTACCGGAGGAGTCCCAGTTGGATCCGGCGCTCCACGCGCGCGTGCTGGAGAGCGGGCTGCGGGCCTGCGCCGAGGAGGGCGTCAGCGGGCAGGGGGTGACGCCCTTCCTGCTGGACTATCTGGTGCGGCACACCGACGGGGCGTCCCTGGAGGCGAACTTGGCGGCCGTGCGCGGGAACGTCCGGCTGGCCTCGCGGATCGCGGCGGCCCGGGCGCGGATGTGACGCGGGCCGGTGGGGCGCTGCTCGTCGTCGGCGACGTCGTCACGGATGTCGTCGCCCGGCATCGCGGACCGCTCGCCCGGGGGACGGACACGGCGGCCCGGATCCGTACGGTGCCGGGTGGCGCGGGCGCCAATGTGGCCTGCTGGGCGGCGTACGCGGGCTGTTCCGATGTGGCGTTGCTCGGGCGGGTCGGGGCGGACTCCGTGCGGTGGCACGAGGAGGCGCTCGTGCGGGCCGGGGTGCGGCCGCTGCTCGTGGTGGACGCCGAGGCGCCGACCGGGGCCGTCGTGAGCCTCGTGGACGAGGCCGACGGGGGCGAGCGAACGTTTCTGACGGACAGTGGGGCGTCTTTGCGGGTGGGGCCCGAGGACTGGTCGGCCGCGCTTCTGGACGGCGTGGGGTGGCTGCACCTGTCCGGGTATCTGTTCTTCTCCGGCACGGGGCGGGCGTTGGTGTCCGTCGCGATGCGCGACGCACGCGCGCGTGGAGTGCCGGTGAGTGTGGATCCGGCGTCGGCCGGGTTTCTGCGGGAGTTGGGGGCCGAGCGGTTTCTGGCGCTGGCCGAGGGGGTCGATGTGCTGGTGCCCAGTCGGGACGAGGCGGTGCTGCTCAGTGGTGTGGATGATGCCGGGGACGCCGGGGCGAAGTTGAGCGGGCGGTTCTCGGTGGTGGTCGTGAAGGCGGGGGCCGCGGGGGCGTTGGTGGCGCGGGGTGGGGTGGTGCGGCAGCGGGTGAGGGGTGCCGCGGGGGTGGTGGTGCGGGATTCGACGGGGGCCGGGGATGCGTTCACCGGGGGCCTGGTCGCTGCGCGGCTTCGGGGGGCGTCGTGGGGGGAGGCCGTCGGT
>NZ_QLLY01000016.1 GCF_003259365.1 Streptomyces sp. PsTaAH-137 | reverse complement strand
GGTTACCGCGGTGGCATGCACAAGCCTGGACGGCACTCCCCTAGCCGTCACCAGCAGCAATGACCACACGGTGCGTGTTTGGAACTTAAGATCATTGGAAGCCGTGCAAACCATGATTACTCCCCTATGCCGGGCTGTGGCATTTGCACGTGAAGGGAGCATGGTTGTGGCACTGGGACGCGATGTCGCAGTGCTTCGTCGTGCCGAGGATTTCGTAGACCGCTGACCTTGGCCTCCTCCTTCGCTCGCGAGAAGTTTCGCTAAAGGTTGTCCCGTAACTGTTGAGGCTGCTGAGGCGTTGACCGGTCATGGGTGGGGTGATGTCAGCGGATGACCCGAAGTGGATCGAGCCGTTCACCGGGCTGAGTCCGGCACAGTTCAATCGGCTGGTCGCGCTGGTGCGACGTCGTGGCGGCGATGTGCACCGGGGCCGGCCGTGGCGATTGCCGCTGGAGGACCGGGTCTTGCTCGTGGCCGTCTACTGGCGGACGAACCTCACGTTGCGGCAGGTAGCGCCGCTGTTCGGGACTTCGAAGTCGGCTGCGGACCGGATCCTGGACCACCTCGCGCCTCTGCTGGCGATCTCGCCGGCCCGCCGCAAACGCGAGGACACCGTCTACATCGTCGACGGCACCCTGGTCCCCACCCGCGACCGCAGCATCGCCGCCTCCAGCAAGAACTACCGGTACTCGACGAACCTGCAGGTCGTCATCGACGCCAACAGCCGCCTGGTCGTGGCGGTCGGAGAGCCACTGCCCGGCAGCCGCAACGACTGCCGGGCCTTCACCGAGTCGGGTGTCGACATCGCCTGCCGCGGCGTTCCGGTAATCGCCGATGGCGGCTACCAAGGCACCGGCCTGCTCATTCCTCACCGCCGACGACGCGGTCAGAAAGCCCTGAGCCCGCAGCAAGAAGCCGAGAACAAGGTCCACCGCAAGGCCCGCGCCCGCGTCGAGCACGCCCTGTCCCGCCTCAAGAACTGGAAGATCCTGCGGGACTGTCGGCTCAAGGGCAGCGGCGTTCACCAGGCCATCCTCGGCGTCGCACGCCTCCACAACCTGGCCCCCTCTGAGTAACTCAGCCCCCGTACGAGACAGCTCTGAGTAGGGTCACTTGCATCCGCCAGACGGTTGGTGAGGTGGCAGGAGAAATATGGGACGGCTTGGGCACTTCTTCGTAGGAACTGGGCTCTTGGCCCTCGCGTTCCTTCTTCTCGTTTGTGGCTTCGCCCAATGGCATGGCACACGGAGCAGCTCCACTGCGAAGCGGACGCCCTTGCTCGTGGCGGTGCTCACTGGGGGCGGAGTTATATCCCTCGCAGCGAGCCTGTGGGTCCTTTCATTGTGACTCTGCCTGTCCCGGGGCTGGTCATGGGTGAGGTGATGTCATCTGCGGGACTGCCACCTCAAGGGCAGAGGCGTTCACGAAGCCATCCCGGGCATCGCACGCCTGCACAACATGGCCCTCACCGGACAACTCTCATCCCATACGGGACAACCTCTAGCCCGGAGCGCCGGTGCACGGTGTCAGCACCCCGCCCGACACCGTGCACCGACCGGGACGCCCGCCCGGGAGCGCGCTGAGCACCCGTACGCGGCCTGCCCCTGAGATGCAACTCGCCGGCACAGCGCGGATGCCACCGCGGATGTCCTCGGGTCGGAACCCGGACCGGTTGCCGCTGAAACGCGAGCGATCGTCTCTGCCCGCTCTGTCAGTTCCTTCGGGTGAAACGAAGCCAAGCGAGCGTGCACGGCGGCAGGGCCAGTTGCGCAGCTGCAGTGAGCCACAACTGGTGCGTCCAGGCCAGCCATATCAGCAGCACCGGTCCGGCCAGCGAGGCCAACGACAGTACGCAGAGGAGAGCCACCTCACCCGACTTTCCGGACGGCACCTGCTGCGCCTGAAGAGCTTCGCCAAGTGCTCGGGTGAATACCCGGCTCAATAGCACCACGGTGAGCGTCCACAGACTCGCGACAGCGGCAGTTGCGGCAATGGCCGCACCTGAGTCCACGAGCAGCTCCGTCTGCGTCCACCTCATGCGGGGAGTCTGCGGTCCGGGACGCTGTGAAGCCTGAGTAGCCGTACTCACGTCGCGCCCCTTCCTCGGCAACTGCTGCGCCACACACCGCCGGGCAGCGACCGCCGCCCCCGCGTCGTCTTGTGAACGCTTCCGCCTCGCCGGTCACAGAGCTTGCCACCCACCCCTGCAGAGCGTAAAGTTATCCCTATCGGATACGGCGGCAACCGTCTCCGAGCCCAACCCACCAGCAAAGCAAGGAGTGCACCTCCGTGAACGACACTGCAGACAGCCCCGAGCAGCGCCGCGCCGACCACCTGAAGGCTCAGGCAGACCACCTGGCGCAGAGCGCCGACAGGCAGGGCGAGCACGCGTCGGGCCTGTACGGCCGGTTCGCCGGCGGACAGCCCCTCCTGGTCGGCCACCACTCCTACCGCTCCGCCCTTCGCGACCGCACCCGGGCCGACAACGCCACCCGCCGCGCCATCGAGGCCCGCCAGGACGCCGAGCGCGCCGGGCAGAAGGCCAACCAGGCGCAGGCTGTGGCCGATCTCGCCGCGACCGAGCGGGCGCGCGGCCGCGACTGGTGCCGCGCCGACTTCGAGCCCGGCGACATCGTCAAGGTCCGCGACTTCCGCCGGGACATGGCCCTCACCAGCGTCTACCGGGTCAAGCGCGCCAACCTCAAGACCCTCACGCTGGACGGCGGAGGCGGAGGCATGGACGACCCCAAGCGCACGTACGACCGGGTCCTTTCCCGCACCCGCGACGGTGTCACCGTCACCGACCCCGCCCAGAACGACAGCAACCAGGGCGGGACGCCGAGCAGCCCGGAGCAGGAACAGCCGTAACCCCAGCAGGCGGGCGCGGCATACCGAGCCGCGCCCGCCCAGCCCGGCAGTCCGTGCCTACGCCCCTGGTGCCGAGCCCTTCCCGGGCACCGGACCACCGCGCCTCTCCGGCGGCAACCGGACGGGCGCGTCCAGCCCACCAGCTATGAAGGACATCCCGACCATGCTCCTGATCCCGCGGCGCCCCCTGCACGACCTCGATTTCACCGACATGTTCTGCGGTGCCGGCGGCAGCGCAACCGGCCTGGTGGAGGCCGGGTACATCCTGCGCCTGGCCGCCAACCACGACCCCGTCTCCATCCGCACCCATGTGGCCAACCACCCGATGGCCGAGCACATCTGCGCCGACCTGAACAACTACGACAAGCGCCGCCTGCCGCGCACCCGCATCCTGTGGGGGTCGCCGATCTGCACCGAGATCGCACCGTGCGGAGGCCGCAAGCGCACCCGTGGCCAGCTCGCGCTGGAGCTTGAGGGAGACGCCGCCCCCGAGACGTTCGAGCGGACCCGGGCAACCGCGCTCGACATCCTCGCCGCTACCGACATTCACCGCTACGACGCCGTGCTGTGCGAGAACGTCATCGAGTTCGCCACCGACTGGGAGCTGTTCGACTGGTGGCTGAGCGGAATGAGGATCCTCGGCTACAACCACCAGATCGTGTGCGCGTCGTCCGCGCACCTGGGCGGTCTCGACGAGGACAACCTTCTCGCCCCGCAGCTGCGCGACCGCCTGTATGTCGTGTTCACCCGCGAGGGCATTGCGCTGCCCGATCTTGCGGTGCGCCCCGCCGCGACCTGCCCCGAGTGCGGTCCGGTCCGCGCCGTGCAGGTCTGGCGCAACCCCCGCCGCCGACGCGTCGGCAAGTGGGGTGAGCAGTACGACTACCGCTGCCCGAACACCGGTTGCGGCGAGATCCTCGTTCCGCACACCCGCCCGGTGTCCGACATCATCGAATGGGACGTACCGGGAACCCGCATTGGTGACGGCCGCCCCAACCGCAAGGTCTTCACGCCCTACGCCGCCACCACTCGCGCCCGCGTCGCCCAGGGCCTGCAGATGTTCGGCCCCGCCCCGCACGTCGCCATGCTGCGCAACAACGGCACCGCCGTCTCCGTCAACGGTCCGGTGCCCACCCTCAACGCGCAGGGACGCCATCACGCCCTGGTCGTCCCCATCGGGCGCAAGGGCCTGCCCCGCACCACCGGCGAGCCGATGACCACCCTTGCGACCAAGCCCCACCACTCCCTGGTCACACCGGCCGCCAGCGTCGACGACTGCACGCTGCGCATGTTCACCCCGCGCGAGCTCATGCGTGCCCAGCGCCTCCCGGACGGCTACATCCTGCACGGCAACGTGACCGAGATGATCCTGCAGACCGGCAACGCCGTCAGTGTGAACGCCGCCCGCTGGCTCGGCGGACGCCTGCTCCCCTGCCTCGCCTGACACCCCCCATCGCCCCGGGCGCCCCGCACCGCGCGGCGCCCGGGGCGATGGCCCGCGCCCGCCCCGCCCCTGCTGTCGAAGGACGCGCACATGCCGACCACACCGTCACGCCGCAACACCGCACCGCAGCCACGCCACGTCGTCCAGTTCAGCGGCGGCGTCGGCTCGTTCCTCACCGCTCTGCACGTCGCCCGCACCCACGGCACCGACCGCATGACCCTGCTCATCGCAGACACCGGCATCGAGGACGAGGACCTGTGGCGGTTCAGCGACGACACCGCCGCCCTGCTCAACGTTCCGCTGACCATCGTCCGCGACGGCCGCACCCCCTGGGAGGTCTTCCACGACCGCCGTTTCCTCGGCAACGACCGGCTGGCCCCCTGCACCACCGTGCTCAAGCAACTGCCCTGCCGCGCATGGATGGAGCGCCACGCCCCGGCGGACCGCGCGATCGTCTACGTCGGCATCGAGCCCACCGCACGGGACCGGGCCCGCACACCGGCGATCGTGCGCAACTGGGCACCCTGGCCGGTCGAGTTCCCGCTCACCGCCGGGCCCGACCGCACCAAGCAGCAGCTGCTCGACGAGGTACGCGCCACCGGGGTGCGCCCGCCCCGCCTGTATGACCTCGGCTTCAGCCACAACAACTGCGGCGGCACCTGCGTGCGCGCGGGACAGCGCCAGTGGAAGCTCCTGCGCGATGTCCTGCCCGACCGCTTCGACCGGGCCGCGATCGAGGAGTTCAAGCTGCGCGCGCTGCTGGGCGACGTCGCGATCCTGCGCGACCGCCGCGGCGGCACCGTGCGCCCGCTGCCCCTCACCGAACTGCGCGACCGTCCCTGACCAACCGACCCGACCACGCCGGACGCGGCGGCAACCGCGTCCGGCTCCGACCCACCAGCACATGAGGAGACCACCCATGGCAGTCGACTTCAGCGTCGAAGGAACCATCGAGCTGTACCCGCCCGTCCCGCTGGCGCAGTTGTGGGAGCTGATCGACGGCGGAGACTTCCACGTCGCCCCGCACGGCATCGGGGAGACCGAGCTGACGGCACTGCTCACGCGCGAGGCCTGGGTGCTCGTGCCCGACCCGGCCAGCGGCACCGACAGCGAAGGCCGCCCGGCGGCCATCAAGCACCTGCGCGTCCGCGACCCTGAGGCCTACTCCTTCACGATCAACCACCGCCTCATGGCCCTGTCCGCCTGGCTGGGCCCGGACCACGAGTTCGACGGCGCACTGCGCTACCAGGACGGCGACGTCGGCACCAAAGGCGTGATCGAGCCCTTCGAGGACGGCGAGGAACCCGAGTGGCACGAGACCGCCGGACGGATGTGGTGACGCCACCGGCGCGCACCATCGCCGACAGCCAGCGTCGCAGCGGCGGCAGCCACGCAATTCACGCCACCTGACCAGGCGGTCCGCAGCGGCAACTGCGGACCGCCCCCCCCTGCCACTCAACCCACCAGGAGTCTTTCGTGCTGAACCCCACCGACGGCCCGCTGTGCGTCATCCAGGCCTCCGTAACCCACCCCGACCGCCGCACCGAGCAAACCGCACTGTCGATGCCGAGTTCCCCCTTCGGTACGCCCGCCTGGCAGCTGCCGGTCATCACCGGCTACCTGCACGGCCGGTTCATGCAGATGCAGCCGCCCACCCTCGACGGACTCAGCGCCGCCCTGCGCCAGCGCGCCACAGCCCCGATCCCCTCACCCTGCGCGCTCTACCCGCACACCCCGTGGCACGACCCCCGCGTCACCTGCCTCCTCGATCTGTCGATCACCGCCGGGACCGGCCTGCACCTCGGCGTCTCCCTGGTCGTCATGGAGCAGGAGGGCACCGGCGCCTGCCGATGGATGCGCACCGAGCGCGTCACCGGGCTGAACGGGCTGCTCGCCCACACCGTCACCGAGGCCGAGGCCGAGCGGGCCCGCCTGCGTGACCGCAGGCGCACCAGCACCGACCCGGCCGTCGACGCGCTGACCGCCCTGTCCGACCAGGTAGCCGCCTGGGCGCGGGACGTTCGCAGGCAGGCGCGCGGCAAGTGGCAGGAGCTGCGGGCGGAGCAGGCCCGCGGCCGGCTGCGCGCATCAGCCGCGGCCGGTTCCTCCGTGCTGCGTTGACACCAGACACAACAAAGCGCATAGTTAGCCCGTAAGGATTAAGCGGCTTTGCTGGTCGGTCAACAAGCGATGGCCGGCTGGGGAACACCTCACGGTGTCGACCCGGGTCGGCAAACCCGGCCGAACGCCCCACCGGCCATCTGGACTCCAACCCACCAAGGAAGGAGTCCGACCAGCATACCGACGCCCGCGGCCGATACGGCCACGACCCGAACGGGAGACACGACCATGAGCCCGCAGCGCCCGCTCACCCTCGTCGTCGACGGCCGAACGCTCATCAGCCGCGCCGGCATCGCCGAGCGCAGCGGCGCCAGCATGCCCACCGCGAAGAACTGGTTCGCCAAGCGTCTCGAGCAGCCCGAGGAGTTCCGTCACCCGGACAAGGCCGCCACCGTCGACCGGACCGACTACTACGACCTGGAGCAGTTCGACCGCTTCCACGCCTGGCTCAAGCAGTCCAAGCAGGACCGGGTGAAGACGGCCCGCCCCGAGCTGCACCAGGGCGACCCCGACGACGTGCTGTCCATCAACGAGGCCGCACACGCACTGAACTACGCCAGCGCCTCCGCGATCCGGAAGTACCTCAAGGACAACCCCGGCTACTTTCCCGAGCCGTGCGGCACCGTCGAGGGCCCTTCCGGCCGCCCCATCCCCGCGTTCCGCCGCGGCGATCTCCAGGACTTCGACCGCCGCCGAACCGGCGACAACACCGGAGTCAGCGGCCGGATCAGCGGCGGACCCGGCGGCGTACCCGCAGGCACCGTCACCCCCGAAGTAGCCCAGCGCATCGCCACCGCCACCGAGCACCTGCAGTCCACCGGCGGCTACCGCCACGGCGTCGCCGCCGAACTCGCCCAACTCCACGGCGGATCCGAAGCCGCCTGGCAGCGCGCCGTCCGCCAAGCCCGGCAGGGCACCACCGCGCTCAGCCCCGAGGAACTCGCCTCCGCGCGGGACCGACGCGTCGCCACCGCGCTCGCCCGCCTGCAGGAGAGCGGCTATCACCGCGGACTCGCCAGCGAACTCGCCACCGAGCACGACGAACCCGCCCGCACCTGGCAGACCGCCGTCACCACAGCCCGGCAGCAGCTCGCCCCTCAGTGATTCGCCCTTGCCACCCACGGGGCGCCAGCACTGCGATTTTCACCGGCCGCGAAGCCACTGAGCCTTTTCCAACCTCACGCTGACGCGTGGTGAAGGACGAGAACGGCCTGGACGATCGCGGTGATGCGGTTGGTGCTGCAGCGGAGTTTCCGCAGGAGGCGCCAGGCTTCTCCGCCGATCCTCCTCGTGGGGCGTGCGATAGGTTCCCCGCCATGATCGAACCTGGAACCTTCACCTGGCCGACGACTCCGATACCGACCGAACGGCTCGTGCTCCGCGCGTCCGAGGCCCGCGACCGTACGGCCTTCGTCGAACTGTTCGCCTCGCCCGAGGTGGGCACCTACATCGGCGGCGCCCGGACTCGCGACAGACTTGAACGCGCGATGCCCGAAGTGCCCGGCCGACGCCCCGGTTGTTTCGTGGTCGAACTCGACGGAACGATGATCGGCATGATCACGCTCGACCCCCGCGGCGCCGAACGCCGGGGACACGTCCGCCCCGAAGCCGGAGAGACCGAACTCGGTTACCTGTTCCTGCCCGAGGCGTGGGGACACGGGTACGCCTTCGAGGCGTGCGCGGCGGCACTCAACTGGTTCACCGGCGCACGGCCCGGCGAACCCGTGGTGCTCTCCACTCAGAGCACCAACCGCCGGGCGATGCGCCTCGCGGCGAGACTGGGCTTCACCGAGGTCGAACGGTTCGAGGAGTACGGCGCCGAGCAGTGGTTCGGCGTGCGCGCGCCGGCCGTCCCGGCCGGATGAAGGGCGGCCCCATGAACGCGATCGTCCTGATGTCGGATCCGAAGGTCGCCGCCGTGCCCCTGATCGAGTCCGGCGAACGCCTCGTGGACGTCCGCCCCGGCGGCCGACACTCTCGCCGACGCCGACGGACGCGAACTGGACCTCGGCACGCGCATGAACGCGGACCCCGAGGAGAGTGCCGGCGCCTGCTACACCCACGCCCCGGACATCAGCGAGGAAGCCCGCGCCAACCGGAAGCTGCTGGGCACCGTGCTCACGGCCGCAGGGCTGGTGAACTACCCCACGGAGTGGTGGCACTGGTCCTTCGGGGACCGCTACTGGGCCTTGCTCACGGGAAAGCCCGCGGCCCTTTACGGCCGCAAGGAGCTCGACTCGCGCAACTGACCGACCAGACGTCCTGTTCCGGCCCGGGCAGCGTACCGACGGCGAGTCGTCCGCCCTGGTCCGGCAATAGGAATTGTCACGACGTGTGGATGAGGAGTGGTTGCCTGCCGGCAGGCGAAGGGACTTGAGTCTCCCGTGGGGGGAGACACGAAGGTGGGGACATGAACGGCGACACGCTCTACTCGATCGGTGAACTTGCTCGACGGACCGGTTTCACGGTCAAGACCATTCGGTTCTACTCCGATCGCGGAATCGTGGCGCCGACCGACCGCAGCCCGGCTGGCTACCGCCTCTACAGCATCGACGCCGTCGCACGCCTGGACCTCGTGCGCACCCTGCGCGAGCTGGGACTGGACCTTCCCACGATCCGAAAGGTCGTGGACCGTGAGCTCTCGCTTCCGGAGGTCGCCGCAGCTCATGCCGAAGCACTGACGGTGCAGATCCGCGTCCTGCGCCTGCGGCGCGCGGTGCTGACGGCGGTGGCCGAGCGCGGGTCCACACCGGAGGAGACGGAACGCATGCACCAGCTGGCCCGGCTTTCCAAGGACGAACGCAGCCGTCTGACCGGCGATTTCCTCGACGCCGTCTTCGGCGGTCTTGACGCCGCCCCCACCTTTGCGGGGGTCATGCGCTCGATGACCCCCGAGTTGCCCCGTAACCCGAAGACAGAGCAGGTCCAGGCGTGGGTGGAGCTGGCCGAAATGTCCCTGGACCCGGGTTTCCGCGCCGTCGTGCGGCGGATGGCCGAGGACCAGGCGGCCGAGCAGGCCCGAAGCGGCGTGACGGTCCCGCGCCGCGACATCACCGCAGCCGTCCGTGACCAGGCCGGCCCGGCCGTGACCGCCGGCATCGACCCGGCCTCGCCCCAGGCTGATCCGATCGTCGCGCAGTTCACGGCGCACTACGCGCACCTCCTCGGCCGCCCCGACGACGTCGAGCTTCGTCGCCGGCTGGCAACTCGGCTGGAGAGAGTGAACGAACCGCGCTGGCGGCGGTACCTCCAGCTGCTCGCAGTGGTCAACGGCTGGCCGGCCCCGGAAAGCCTGGCTCCGGTGTTCGACTGGTCCGTCCAGGCTCTGCGCGCCCGGACACGGCGATGACGGGGCGGTCACAAGGCGTCATGGGGCGGATGCGGCCGGCGTCGGGTGAAAACGCCGCCACACATCATCGGCTGATGAGTGCCCCGGTCGTACTTCAGGTGGCCGCGTCGCCGGTCTCTCCCGCTCTCGTTCTTCGCCCCTGGCGCATGGAAGACGTCGCCGCATTGGTCGAGGTGAGCCGGGATCGGGCACTGCGCCGGTGGGCGAGCTCTGGCGTGGACAACGATTCCGACGGGACACGCTGGGTGCAGGCTCAGCAGCAGGGCTGGGCAGCGGGGGACCGGTTCGGCTTCGCTGTCCTTGAGACACAACCCGGTTCAGTTCGCGCGCAGTTGGTGGGCAACGTGGTCCTCAAGAAGGTCACCTCCGAAGAACCGGCAGCCGAAGTGGGCTACTGGACCGCGGCGCACGCCCGCGGGCGGGGAGTGGCCGCCCGCGCTCTGGAGGCACTCACCAACTGGGCCTTCGACGCCTTCGAAGCCGACGGGCTGGAGCGTCTCGACCTCCTGCACCAGGTGGACAACCTGGCATCGTGCCGGGTTGCACAGAAGAGCCGCTACGTCTTCGACACCCTCCTGCCCGCGGCACCGCCCTCCTTCCCCCGCGATGGCCACCTGCATATTCGGGCGCGAGAGCGTCTGAAGTCCTCCCGGCTTCTGCGGACCGGCTGAGGCTGCTCACGCCGAGAGGGGCTCGGGGCGTCCCTCCGCACCGGCTGCGTGGGCGGCCAACGTGTTCTGTGTGGCTGCAGGCCGGGATCTGTTGGAGCTCGGTGCCGTACACGGACGCAACTCCTTCCATTTTGAGGCGAGCAGTAAATCTCACCCTCGACGATGAGATCGCCTGCGTCCTCTCCCTTGTAGCTGGCGTACGGCTGCGCTCGGGCGGGCTGGTCCGCCGGTTCGAGAAGGGAGACTCTCGGGGGACACCACAGTTCTATGCCCACGTCGTCCCTGGCTTGGTGGCGACGCAGCGGCCAGCCCACGAGGGCCGACCTTTCTTGGTATTCCCGCTGTACCAGCGCACAGGCCCTGTCCATCGGATATTTGATCAGTATCGTGACGGGATCATGTCTCTGATCTTGCTGTTCGCCGCGACTGCCATCTTCGGCATACCAACCGCCACGGTGTGGCTGCTGGGACGGCGCGCGAGGGTGCCCAGTTGGATGCTGACCGTCTTCTTGCTGGCTGGTTGGCTGACCGTGTTGGCTGGGTGGGCTCTTTCACAGCGCGCTCAGCCGTTCCTGTTTCCTGAGACCTCGCCCTGCTACGGCACGAGTGGCACTCCTGTCTCGCAGTACTTCCCGCCCGACTCCTTCTGTCGCCATGCCGACGGGGACTTGCGCACGGTCAACGGGGCGAACTCCAAGCTCATGTTCTGGAGCGCCGCCAACACCACCTTGGCAGTGATGATTGGCGCAGCCTTCCTTTGGCGTCACCAACGCTCTCGATCGTGACCGCCCCCACACTGGCCGCCATGTCCTCGAGCGTCCTCTCGTGGCCGGTCCGTCGGAGTCTGCCCCGAACCCACTCGTGACTGGGTTCGGGGGCGGACAGCGAGGTAGCGTTCGAATGCCTCGCGGGCGTCGGGGACGAACGCATCATGCCGAACCAACTCGTTGAGCTCGTGTTCCGTCAGCCAGTCGTACCAGGCAATCTCTTCGGGATCCGGCTTGATCGGTTCGTCCACAACGACTTCGTGCAGCCCAAGCCAGTACGAGCTGATGGCGCCGGTGCACCGGAACTTGAACACGAACCTTGGACAGGTCCGGACCCCTATCTCCTCCTCCAACTCCCTCGCAGCGGCCTGTTCATAGGTCTCGGCAACCTCCACTGCACCGCCAAGCATCCAATTGAAGTGGCCCGGAAATCGCGATGTGCCCTCAGTACGGCGATGCACAAGCGTGCGCCCTTCGGGGTCACGGCACACGATCGTGGCAACGCGGTGCAACCATCCCTCCCGAATCGCGTCACTCCTGCTCACGACAGCCAGAACCTCATCACGGTCGTCAACCCGTTCAACAAGTTCACTCATGAGCCATAAGATGTCAGATAGCACGAGGACATGGTGAAACTGCGTCGAACAGTCCAGCGCCATGTGGTCCGCAAGGCTGATCCAAAGGACCCACCGTCACCGCCCCGAACGGACTGAGCCTCTTCCAAGCTGGCGGTGTTGATCGCGAGTTGGACAGTTCCGCACAACGACGAAGCTCCTGGTAGACGGGTTCTCGACCAAGATCACCCGCGTCCGCCAGGAGCTTCACGTGCTTGTCTACCCGTCCTCGATCGACTTGTCCACCCGCACCCTGCGGTTCCTGGCCGGACAGCTGACGGCCAGGCGTCGGGACATCGGGACGCGGTGGCGACGGCTTCCCGTGGCACGTCAGGCCCTGCTCGCCCTGGCCCACCTGCGGTGCGGCGACACCTACGCCCGGCTTGCGGCCGGGTTCGGCATCGGGCTCGCCACCGTCTACCGCTACATACGTGAAGCCATCGAGGTCTTGGCCGCCCTCGCCCCGACCCTGGCCGAGGCGATGAGGACCATCCGGACGAAGGCGTTCGTCATCCTCGACGGAACCCTGCTGCCTATCGACCGCATCGCCGCCGACACCCCCTACTACTCCGGGAAACACAAACGCCACGCCATGAACGTCCAGGTCCTCACTGATCCGTTCGGCCGTCTGCTCTGGGCCTCACCGGCTCTGCCCGGCTCGACCCACGACCTGACCGCCGCCCGGCAGCACGGGATCATCGACGCGCTCGCCGCAGCGGGCCTCAAGTGCTGGGCGGACAATGCATACCAAGGAGCCGGCAGGCCCGTCCGTGTCCAGTTTCGAGGGCGCCACCTCAAGCAGTGGAAGCGCCGCCACAACACCACCCACACCAAGATCCGCTGTGTCGGTGAACGGGCCATGGCCACCCTCAAGGGCTGGCGCCTCCTGCGGAAACTCCGCTGCAGCACCAACCGCATCACCAACATCGTGAAGGCCGTCCTTGTCCTTCACCACGCGTCAGCGTGAGGTTGGAAAGAGCTCACTGCAACAACATGTGTGCGCGACAGCGGACGTGCCGAGGCTAGGGGGATTGAGTCAGGGAAAACGACGCGTGGGCAACCGGGCCCCTTGAACCAAGCGTCATAGCGGTGCCGAACTAGGCCGTTTCTTACGGATCATCGGATCGTTGGTCCGGTCGTGCCGTTGACTGACGCGCAGTGGGTGCGAATAGAGCCGTTGTTACCCGATCGGACGCCGAGGCGGGGCGGCCGGTGGCGGGATCACCGCCAGGTCATCGACGCGATCGCATGGAAGTTCCAGACCGGCTCGCAGTGGGTGCATCTGCCTGCTGAGTATGGCTCTTGGAAGGGCGTGTACACCCGGCTGCGGAACTGGGCGATCGACGGCACGTGGGAGCGGGTCTTCACCGCTCTGCTCGCCCAGGCCGACGCCGAAGGCGACCTCGACTGGGTCGTAGCGATCGACTCCACGATCGTGCGCGCGCACCAGAACGCGGCCGGGGCCCGCAAAAAGGGGCTCCGGCCAAGGAACCAGACCACCACGCGATCGGACGCTCACGTGGCGGGCTGACGACGAAGATCCACCTGGCCGCGGAGAGCCGCTGCCGCCCGTTGTGCTTCCATCTCACGCCTGGCCAGGCAAACGACGCGCCCGCCTTCGAGCACGTCATGGCTGCCCTGCGTGTCCCAAGGCTGGTTGGCCGACCACGCATCCGACCCGTCGCGGTCTTGGCCGACCGAGCCTATTCGTCCCGCGCAATCCGCCAACACCTGCGTAGACGCGGCATCCGGGGAGTGATCCCACAACCCGCCGACCAGATCGCCCACCTCAAACGCAAGGGCCGAAACGGGGGACGGCCACCCGCCTTCGACCGCGATGCCTACAAACAGCGCAACACCGTCGAGCGTTGCATCAACCGCCTGAAGAACTGGCGTGGCCTGGCCACCCGTTATTAGAAGACCGCCACTGTCTTCAGGGCCGGGCTCCTCGTGGCTGGCATCTTCATCTGGTCGACTCGATGAGGCCGCGGCCCGACCTCACGGTCGGATGGCAATCGTGCTCACGGTGCCGTTTCCCCAGTCTGTGGTGTTCAGCAGCACGCGGCTGTCGAGTGAGACGACCGTGAACTCTGGGACGAACCGCTCTGTCAGCAGTCCTCCCATCGGGCTCCGGAACTGGTCCTGGGCCGCGTCGCCGGAAAGACACACCACCGCCCCGACCGCGGCTGAGTGAGCGACCGTCCGCAGCACCAACCGCACAGCGCTCACTATCCGGTTGGCCGCCCGCGATTACGCCGGGCGACCAACCAGCTAGTCACCGAGTTCTAAAAACCGGCCTTGATCTGCAGCATCAACAGCCCAATTCCTTGATCATTCGCAAGGGCTGTTGAGAACCCCGGACGACAGCACCTCCTCTATCTGATTTGAGGTTTCGCCCGGAAGTTCTTCCAGAGAAATTGGCACCCAACCTCTTTCCTCTCCTCGAAGGAGGAAACGTTCATCAAGTGGCACGCGATGAACAGAGACGTAGTGCGCCAGATCTGCACGCCACGCCCATTGACCATCGGTCCTGATCGAAGAATTTCCGACCAGAACCATCCCGCACCCCAGAACACAGTCACCTGACTCGGTGAACGCAACCGCCAACGGGCAAGAGTCCAGATAGCGCGCAAGCGACTCCAGATTTACGTAAGAATCACCACCCTCCAGACTATTCGAGCGAGAAAAGCGAAGCGTCAGCATCATCGACTCCTATCGAGACTCCTCCGGCATTGGCAGGAACGTTCGCCAGTACCCACCAGGATCAAGGTGCGGCGTCTGATCCGGCCCACCGAGCCGCATAACTCCGACCCTAGTTGTCGGAGCTGTCACTGGTACACCAAGGCCGTTTGCCACGTCTTGCGCAACACCAGAACACCCCGAGTGGCACACTAGCAACCTGACTGCACCGCCGTCATATTCAGGATTGCTCCGCACGGCCTCCACTATCTGACCTGGATTAGTTTTGGCGCCATCCACAACGATGAAGCCATCTTCTGATCCGTGAACAATCACATCGTGCGGCCCCACGTTCTTTGCGAGCCGCGAAACAGTCATGGTTGCTTCATCCGATCCGATGATTGTGGAATTTGCACCGCGCCGAATTGCCCCCCCGCCTGGCATATGGCTTATCGCAGATCCGCCCGAGGCTCCGCCGGTCATGACCTCGGCGATGCCTTCCGCGCAGGCAGGCGCTGTGGCGAGGCAGCCGGTAACTGCGAGAGAGGCAACGGGCGCAACTGCTACGACAGCAGCAACAGCCGCAGCTGCGCCAACGAGGACTTTCTGCCAAGTCGCCAGCTTCCCGTGGTCAGGTATGTCATTGGCGTTGGCGTCGTAGTGCGGGTTCGTGCCCATGGCCCAACAGGCGTTGCACTCGCCGTCGTCCTTGTCAGGTTTGGGCTTGGGCCCCTTCTTGAAGGTGATCTGCGTGGCCTGGTGTCCGCCGTCCGTGCGTGTCGTGACGGTCATGACGCCAGAGCCGGTACCTCCGCCCTTGGCCTTATAGGTGTAGTTGATGGTGTACGTCTTGGTGGAGTGGTAGACCCAGCCGTTGCGTCCTGGTGTCATCCAGTCGTGGTAGGTGTTGCCCTTCTTGTCGGTGCAGCCCCGCTCGCAGTCGGTGATCGGACGCAGTCCGCTCGGGTCCGACATGGTGACGGGTGTGTTGTTGGCGTAGGCGTACCCGTTGAGGGATTCATGGTCGTCCGGGGCGAGGACCGGGTCGACCGAGAGGAAGCGTCCCGTGGCTGGGTCGTACTCGCGGGCGCCCACGTGAGTGAGGCCGGTTTCGTCGTCAGCAGTTTTGCCAAGGAAACCCTTGTCGTCTGGCCAAACAGACGGCGCAGTGCCGCGCGATTCGCCAAAGGGCTTGGTGTAGCGGCGGGTGATGGCCTGAGTGGTGGCGTCCACCGTCATGGAGGCGGTGCCGTGACGGTCGTCGACCATCCAGTACAGGCCCTGCTCGGTGCGCAATGCCGTGGCGTCGCCGGCCAAGTAGTAGCGCTGGGCCGTGAACTTCTTGGTGTTTTTGTCGTAGTGGAGTTCTTGGCCCGCAAGGTAGAGGACAGACTCGACGGGGCCGCGGCGGATCAGGAGATCACCGTTGGCGTCGTTCAGGTAGTCGGTGGTCTTGCCGCCCTCGGTTAGTTGGGTGAGTTTCCCCTCGATGTCCCAGGTGAGATTCTGCGCTGAGCCAGTGGGGCCGTAGCGCTTGGTGGTGTTTCCCTGATCGTCGTAGGAGTAGGACTTGGCCGTGCCGCCGTTGACCGTGACCGAGGTCATCGTGTGGGGCTGCCCAGCGCCGGAAGAACTGACCGGCGGGTAGCCGTAGGCCGTCTTGGTGTCGCCGGAGGACTTGTGCTCGGTCTGCGTGTCGCGCAACCCGCCCGGCTTGTAGGTCCAACTGGTCCAGTACGGGGCCGGGCCGCCGAGGGCGCTCGCCGATCGAGTGGTGGCGCAGTCGTTGGACGAAGGGGTCCAGGCTTCGGTCAGGCGGCGGTAGCCGTCGTAGGCAAAGCACTGTGTGTCGTTGCCGTTGGCCTTGTCCGTGACCGACTTGACGTTGCCGGTGGCGTCGTAGACGTAGTCGACATCGCTGGTGCGTCCGGTGTTGGTCTGGTCGACGGTATGTGTGTTGGTCAGGCGGCGAGTGCCGTCCTCGTACTGGTTGAGGACCTGGAACTGCTTGGCACCGGTGGAGGTGCCCAGGCGGGTCTCCTCGACCTCTCCGTAGGGCGAGTAGCCAATGTTCTGGACGTAGTCGGTCGCGCCGTCCGCGCCGGTGAGCAGGCCGAGGTCGTTGTAGGTGTCGTGGACGGTCTCGGCCGCCAGTCCTGCCAATGCGGGCATGGAGGTGGACTGGACAGTGCCGTCAATGTTGTAGGTAGTGGAAGTGGTGTATGTCTGCGGGGCGCCAGCGGTGACCAGGGGGTCGGTGGCGGCAATGACGGTCTTGGTGCCCTTGGCGCGGCCGAGGGCGTCGTAGCCGGTGACGACCTGGGAGTAGATCTTGCCGTTGGTTCCGCCGACGTAGCGGACCGCCGCGGTCGGCTGTCCCTTGGCCAAGGTGTCGTAGGTGAATTTGGTCAGCTGGTGCGCGTCGTCCTTGACTCCGTCCCAGGTCCCGGACTTCCGGCCAAGTTCGTCATAGGCGGTGATCAACGTGCGGGAGGCGCCATTGAGTGCGGTGGTAGCCGTCAGCCGCTGGTCGACATCGTCGTATGTGGCGTCGATGCTGCCCTTGTCAGGGTCGGTGGAGTGGATCTGGCGGCCACGAAGGTCATAACCGTACGTCCAGACCGATCCGTCCGGACCGGTCAACTTCTTGACCTGTCCGCCGGGTGTGTACTCGTACAGGGTGCGGGTGTAGTCGTTCCCGGTCGGCGACGGGCTCGCGTATTCGCGGCGTTCGGTAACGCGGCCGCGGGCGTCGGTGATCGTGAGGGTTCCGGATCCTCCGGCAGCAGCAGTGACGGTGGTCCGGTCTCCCTGGTCGTCCGTCTTGGTGCGCCACTTCTCCTGTCCGTAGACCCGGAAGATCGAATCCGTGGCGCGGCCCGCGGCGTCGAAGACCGTCTCGGTGGCGGACGGGACGGATCCGGGATAGGTGTTGGCCAGGTTTCCTGAGGGCGCCGTACTGTCGTGGACCTGATTGTTGGTGAGGTAGGCCAAGCCGCGGCTGTCGTAGAGAGTTTCGGAGATCACACGGCCGCCGCCCGCTGCCGGGACCTGTTTCTGCCGGGAGCGCAGCAGGCTGTCGAAAATTTCGTAGGAGCTGTTGTAGGTCTTGCCGTCGGCCTTGAGGGCGTCGGTACGGACCCAGGTCTCCTTGTCGTTGTTGATGCTGTAGGCGTAGACGATGCTGGCTGCGTCGTCGAGGGAGTGGGAGCGGTCGGGCTTCCAGACAGACAGCAGACGGCCGAGTGCGTCGAACGACTCCTCGGTGACGTTGCCGTTCGCGTCGGTGACCTTCGTGGCGGAGCCCCAGGCCGGGTCAACTGTGGTCGTTGAGGTGTAGAGCTTGGGGTCGGTGCTGGTCCGAGAGGTCAGGGGGCCGTAGCTGCTGTCGTCGGGGACGTAGGAGGTCTTCGTCGTCCGGCTGAGCGCGTCGGTCTCAGTCTCCACGCGGCCCAGATCGTCGTACGAGGCACCGGAGACCTGCTGGTAGACGGGCTTGCTGTCCGCTCCGTAGCTGGCGACACGGGAGGAGGCGGTGATGTCGCCCTTGGTGGGTGCGGTTCCGACCGGCTGGTTGTCGTAAGCCGTTGTGATGTCGGAGATGGTGTCGTCGGGGACCTTCGGGGTTGCGTCGCAGCCGACCGCGTAGGTCTCCACCCGGGAGACCGCGTTCACGATCGAGGACGAGGCGCTACGGGCGTATGAGGTGCGCGTGCAGGTCTCGTCGCCCGTCTTGCCGGCGTCACCGCTGTCCTCCACAACCGTGGGGAGCCCGTAGGAGGTGTCGTAGGTGCTCTTCTGTCTGTCCGCGCGTGTGCCGGTGGACGTCTTGGTCCGGTTGGAGACCTCGCCCGGCTGGACGATCCAGGAGTCGGTGGTGCCCCAGCTGTAGGTGTGGCTTCCGGTCTTGTGGGACCAGGGGGTGTTGATCGTGCCGCTGACCTCTTCGGCACCGTTGTACGCGATGGTCTCGCGGACGAAACCGGCGTACTGGCGAGAGTCGTCGATGGCGGTGCCGGTGGAGTCGGTGACCTTCTCCACGCGTGGGGTGCCGTCGAGTTCCTTCTCCCCGTCGAGGCCGCGCATGTAGAGCGTTGTTTTCTTGCTGCGCGTGCCCTCGGAGTTGCCCGCAGTCTGGGTGACCTTGGCATAGCCGCGCCACTGGGACCAGGTGCGGTTGGCGGGCTTGGTCAGCCCATCGTCGTCGGCGTAACCCCACCCGGCGTTGTCGTACGTGTAGTACGTCTCCAGGGCGTCGTTGTGCCCGTAGGGGTCGTCCTGGAGGACGGAGGTGACGACGTACTTGTGGAACCAGTCTGTGACCGGCGCGGCTCCAGACTGGGACCACTTGGTGGGGAAGCAGCGACGGGTGTTCTTGTCGACCGCCGAGGGCATGCTGGAATTCCAAATGCAGTCGGGGTCCGAGTAGTTGACGGTGAGGGTCGAGCCGGTTTCCGATTTGATCGTGCGTAGGCGCCACTTGATGTAGCGCAGGGTGTCGGGGCCGCTGCCTTCGACGTGGTTGGACATCTGCATGCCGCCGAAGGTGACGGGCGGCATGGCTGCCGTGCTCGTGTTCGCCTTGCCGGTGTTCTGGATGGACTTCAGCCACAGGCTCGGCGAGGAGGCGTCACCGGTGTCGGGGAAGCTCTGGTCAAGGTGCCAGGTGTCGACATTGCGGCGGGTGCTGCCTGTGCCGGTCCATACCGAGGTGGTGACGTCGGTGAGGCGTTTGCGGGTGAAGAAGGCCGGGCCGATCTGGGTGGTGCACTTTGTTCCGGAGGCGCAGATCATGTCGAAGGGCACGTCGGGCCAGTTGGCCTTGCTGTCCTTGGTCAGACTGGTGCAGCCGCCGGAGGTGATGCAGCGTTCAGCGTAGGCGAAGGACACCTGCTGGGCGGCTGGCTTGGTGTAGATCAGGTCGCTGCGCAGGCCGTAGTCGATGTGGTTGAGGTAGCCGCCGCGGGTGTAGGCGGTGCCGTTGACGCTGGTGTCGGCGTTCTTGGAGTAGTAGTTCGACTCCTTGCTGTACCAGTAGGTGGAGGCGTTGTTGTGCGGGTCGACGACGTAGTCGAGGTTCCAGCGCCATGCCTGGGTGCACAGGGTGTCCGCGAAGCCGGTGGACTTGTAGCAGGGTTCGCCCGAGTCGTTGCCGGCGACGGGGACGGTCCACACGGAGTTGGTGACGGGGTCGTCGTCAGCGGTGTCGGTTGTGCCCTTGTCGCTCCAGCCGGGCAGCTTGTTCTTGCCGAAGAAGTATTGGACGCCGGAGGCGTCCGTGACCTTCCAGTACTCGGCGTTGTTGTCGCCGTTGCCAGTGGCACCGGTGAGGTGCTCGACGCGGGTGCCGTCCTCGTTCTTCAGTTTCCAGTTGCCGCCGGACGCTTCTGACTTTGCGGCGGTGTCGCAGGCCGTCTTGTCGTCACAGGCGTTGACGAGCTCGACGGCTTTGCCGTTGAGCACGAGGGTGGCGTTGGCGTACTTCCAGCACAGGTCGCCCTTGGTGCTCTGTCCGTCGTCCTTGCAGGAGGCGTATTTGCGCTCGATGTAGGACTCCGTCATGGAGAAGCCCTCACCGACGACTGAGGTCTGGTTGTTCTCGCCGGCTGTGCGGCCGTCCACGGAGCCGGAGTTGTACGAGATTGACAGCTTCGGTGCGGGACCCGCTGTGGCGGGGGGAACGCGCAGAGGGTAGTTCCAGTTGAAGTCGCCGGTGCTGTCTCCGGCTTCCCAGGTTGCGCTCGGCGACAGTGAGGTGGCGCCGTAGTCGCCGCCTCCACCTGAGCTGTCGGCCGCGGCGGCGAGGACGACCGCTGTGCCGGTGGAGAGGGTGCGCGCGGAAAGCGCCCCGGTCAATGTCTGGTTTTTGTTGTCGTTGTCCGAGTCCTTCACCGGGGTCTGCGTCCGGCAGGTCTTCTTGTCCGGTGTGGTCAGCGAACATGCAGGCAGTGTGACGAGGCGGAGCCGGGGACCGAAGTTGCCGCCGTAGGCGTCACTGAACGAGGAGTAGTCCAGGGAGACGCGTAGCCCGTCGGTGTCCGTGGTGTGCTTGCTCTTGTCGGTCGGAGCGACCGTGAGCAGGACGCCGTTGACTCCTGCCTTCTTCGCGGTCGCTTGGGAGCGCAGATCGAGCGTGAGCTTGTCGGCGGTGCCGGTGGCTTTGGCCCTGATCTTGGGCGCCTTGCTCTTCGCGGAGCGGGACACCTCGGCTGGCTGCTGGGCGAGCTTCACCGCGAGCCCGCCGACGGTGGTCTTGGACTCGCCGGTTGTCGCCACCTCGGCGGTGGTCTTTCCCGGATTGGGCCACGTGGCCTTCTTCAGGCGCTCACGGGTCTTTCGTGCGGCCGGAGCGGCCTTGTCCTTCGGCGATTTGGACGTTCCCGCGCCGAACCGGCCCACCTTGTCGATCTTCGCGGCGGCCGGGTCTTCCAGCTTCTTGCGTGCTGTCGCCGTCTGTGCCTGCGCAGTGGAGTCGTAGCCCGAAGGGATCGCGACTTGTGGGAGGAGGGCGAGGGTGGCGACAAGTGCTCCGCGAGTGAGCCAACGGCGAAGGACCGCCCTTGGCGCAACTCTGGGAACGGGTGCTCTAGACATAAAGGTGTCCTGGTTCTGGAAATGGGTGGGAAGCGCGCGGCATCGGATGCCGCGCGCCGGGTTGGTGAAGAAGGGGCGCGCGCAGGGACCAGCCAGAGCCCGTGCGGAGGCGAGTTGTGGACGCCCCCGCACGGCAGGAGGAGTTACTGCTGCTGTTCGGTGTTGAAGCGGTTGGCGACGGTGTCGGTGGAGGTAGCTCCGGCCCACACTCGGACGCTGTCGAGGGATCCGGGGAAGTAGCGCGCTGCGGCGCCGTTGATCTTCGCTCGGCCTACCTCGAAGGCCCCGCTGCCCTGCCAGGGAGCGGTGTAGGGGACTCCGTCCTCGTCACCCATCAGGGCGTTGTCGACGTAGAGCTTCAGTGCGCCGAGCTTGGAGGTGTCGTCGGGGTCGGCCGCCGCCTGCGCGTCGTAGACGATTGTGAGCATCGTGGGAACGCCCAGCTGTGCTGTGGTCGCCGCGGTGGCGATGCTGGTGGTCCAGGTGGCGCCCGAGCCGTCCTTGTCGGGGCGGCCGTACGTCCAGCGTCCCTGGGTGCTTCCCGCGGGCTGTTCGTACCAGACGCCCCATGCGGACTGGCTGGTACCGGACTGTCCCATGACCTGGACCGCGTACGACTTGCTGGTGTCGGCGAGCTTCGCCGGGTCCAGGGTCACCCAGGCGGTGGCGGTGAATGAGCCGGTGTCGTCGATGACCGGGCCGGCGGCGGTGGCGTAGGCGCTGGTGCCGTTGAGGGTCATGGTCTGGCTGGTGGTGACTTCTTCGCCGATGTCCGGGTCACCGTGACTGATGGTGGTGAGTGCCGCGCCGTTGAGGGTCAGGTTGCGGGCGAATCCGCTGGTGTCCTTGACCGTGGTGCCGGTCGCGTTGGTCGTGTCCGTGGCATCCCACTTGGACACGAGAGCGGGTACGGGGTCTCCTGCGGTGCCGTCGCTGATGTCCTCGTCCTCCAGCCAGGCATCGTGTGCGACTTCGGTGTCGGCCAGGGCGCGGGACCAGACCTTCACCTCGTCGATGGTTCCGGAGAAGTTCTCCTTGCCTGCGCCGGTGTACCAGAGCCGTCCGACCTGCAGACCCCCAGAGGCTTTCCACGGGGTGGTGAAGGCGACCGGGCTGCCCTGGGGAACGCCGTTGACGTAGAGCTGCACGGTCTGGGACGCGGCGTCGTACACGCCGGCCAGGTGGGTCCAGACGTTCAGCACAGGCGGCCTGGCGCTCAGAGAGCGGATGATGACCGGATCCGTCACGTCGCTCTGATGACGGTTGAAGACCCAGGCGTTGTAACTGGTGGAGTAGTAAAGCTGGAATCCAGATGCGTTCGTACCCGCCTGAGACAGGACGGTGTAGTTGACGTCCTTCTTCGTCAGCCGGGCCCAGGCCGACACGGTGAACGACTTGGTGGTGTCGAGCACCGCGCCGGACGTGGACAGGTAGGAGGTTGTGCCGTTCAGCTTCGCCGCCCCGACGCCGCTGCGGGCCAGTGTGTCCCAGGTCGCGCTGGAGGAGGTCAGGGGGTGCTGCGTGGCAGGGGTGGAGTCGGTGAGCGTGTTGTCGAGGTGCCAGATCCCCGACGGCTGTTCGGCGCCCTTGACCAGGAAGCTGTAGGTGGCCGTGAGCGAACTGTGCTGCGCCGCGTCGTAGCCCCAGACCTGGATGGTGTTCTCACCGGCCTGGTTGGGGGTGATGGTCTGCGTGGTGGCGGTGCCCTTGGCGACGGTGATCGGGCTGGAGACCGCTCCGCTGTTGAGCTTCCACTTGAAGCTGGTGACGTCCGACTGGATGCCGGCCGTGGTCGGGTTGGTGTCGCCGGGCGTGAAGGTGAACTTGCCGGGCGTTCCCACACCGCCGGCCGCCGGGTCGGTTTCGGACGGCTTGTAGACGCCGTCCGCGCTCGTCACCACGGGCTTGGGCGGTGAGTCGGTGTCGACACGGAAGTAGCACCACGACGACCAGGCCGAGTCCAGGACTCCGGTAGCTCCGCGGTCGGTCTTGTAGTACGCCTGCGTCTTGACACGCATCCGGTAGTCCGTCTGCGGAGTGAGCGCCGTGGAAGTCCCGGTGCGGGGCGCGTTGTCGGCGACCCAGGTGCCGTCGGGTGAGTACCCGGACCACGCACGGCTCGATCCGTCGGCCTTCCACACCTCGAATGCGGCACGCAGTTGGGCGTTGGAGCCGTCGACGGACTGCACTGTGGCGAGGGACTTCGGTTTGGTTGCGCTGGTCGTGTACGGGAGCGTGGAGGCATTACAGGCCCGGCCCGTGGTGCCGTCCTGGATGCCGTACGAGGTCGGCTTGTCGGGGTAGGAAACGTAGGTGACCGACAGCTTGGCGTCGTCGCGGAAGCGGGCCCACGCTGCGGCGTTCGACTCGTCGTGCGCGGTCAGCGAGAAGGTGATCTGCGAGGTCTTGTTCGCCGCGTACGAGGCGAGGGTCGTGGTCAGGTTCTCGTTGGTTTCCTCGTCCACGTTGTCGCTGAAACGCACCCAGTCCGCCGGCTGGGAGGGGCTGCACAGGCCGCCCCGGCCGTAGGCGACCTTGCGGTCTCCCATCAGGTCCACCGCTGTGGGACGCGAGGACCATGTGGTGGAGGAGGAGATGCCCTTGTCCACCCGGCTCAGGTCGTACCACTGCGGATCACAGGTGAACGTCCACTCTTGGTACACCTCCATCGTGGCGTCCAGGACCTTCTTGCCGTGGATCGACGAGAGCGGGTACTCGAAGTACAGGCGCTGGGTGTACGGGCTGTTCGAGCAGAGATAGCCGGCGTAGTTCGAACACCGCCCGACGCCCTTGTCGCCGTCGAACTCCCAGAACTTGTCACCGTCCGAGGACAGAGCCGTCCAGTCGCCCAAGGCGATGCCCTTGGTCGGCGGATCGATGTACAAGGGGAAGACGGTGTTTTTGCCGTGCAGCAGGTCCAGGTCGGGTTGTATCTGAAGCGTGGTGTCCGTGACCTTGAGCGGGACTTCGGCCGCGGCGTCACCGGTGCTCGGTCCCTCGGCAGGAGCCGGCTCGCCCTTGGCTGCGGGAACCGGCGTCTCGTCCGACGGCTCATCGGCCGCGTCCGCGAAGGAGGCCGTGCGCGCTGCCTTCTTGGCAGCGGGGGTAGGAGTGTCGCCGGCCGAGTCCCACATACGGCCCGCCGGGCTCTCGAAGACCGGCGAACCGTCTCCATCCCGTGCAACGAAGCCACCGTCTGCGGTCGCGGCCACGTCCAGGCCCTTGCCAGCGACGGTCAGCCGGATCGATTCCAGTGCCGGGTTCTGCGCCGCCTCGGCCGTCTTGACCACCAGCACCGAGGTGTAGCCGGTGCTCAACGCCGTCAGCTTCAGGTCCACGTCCGGGAGAACGGACGGATAGGTGGCGGTGGAGCCGTCCAGAACGGGCTCGGGCAGAGCCGTTGGCCAGCCGAGCTTCAACTCCCGGCCACCGTCGTTCAGCGTTACCAGGCCCGCACCGCTGCCTCCTCCGGAGAACTCGACGTCGGCCGTGGTGTTCTTGGCCCGGACCGTGCCGTCGCCGCCGCGCGCCAGAGTTGTGTCAAGAGGTGCCCATGCACCATCGCCGTTGCGCGCACGCACGGGGGCCGCGTTCATCTCCTGGGTGAACGTGCCATCAGGGTTGGCGAACGTCTGCGAGGACTCCGTCGTCGCGCTCTCCACCGCGACGCGTTCGCCGCTCTGTGCTGCGAGAACACTCGCCGTCGACTGCGTCTCCGCGCTCTTTGCAGCAGAAGAACCCCCAGCCGTGTCGCCGCTGGGAGTGGCCCATGCCGCACCCGCGCCAATGACAGGCACCATGCCGCCCAATAGGGCCACCGTCATGGCACCTCTCCACACCGTTTGGCGCCGGCCCAACCGTCTGCGTGCGGACACGCCCCCACCCCATCTTCAAGAACTTGGTAAGAAACCAGAGAAACTGTGAGGATGATGTGGTGGTCTAATCCAATGGTCAATAGTGACCTGCACCACACACCGAGGGCCTGTCGGCGCGGAAATGAGGGTTCGCGTTCCAGCGTCGAGGGACAGCACGTGACGCACAGTTAGAGTCCGCCCCTGAGCGGGACAGTGTTCGGCAACGCTGGCGGCCAGTAGGTTCAGGGTGCGACAACGTGTCATCGCGCATCACGACCCGCGGGATGGCAACAGAAGGTAGCGCTGACAACAGTGCAGCAGCTGCGGAAGACATGAATTGACCGTCCGGATAAGTCCGTTGGATGCATGGTCGCGCTGCTAGCAAGATTTTACTCTCGCTTGGGGGACCATCGATCTCAACCGCAGGTCAGTGAGGTCACTTTAGAGTTGACCGGCATCAGCCGTCGTCGTCTGTCACCCCAGAAGGCCGCTCGCCGCGACGCCGATCAAGGCGCCCATCAACAGGGGCGGCCCGAAGGGAATCGCGGTACGAACGGTCCCCTTGCGACGCGCGATGAGCAGCACGCCCTGGGCGGCGGCGATGAGGTAGCCGGCGAGCACCCCGAGCAGGAGCACCCGCCAGCCGTGCCAGCCCAGCACAGCCCCGAGCGCGAGGGCGAGCTTGACGTCTCCGAAGCCCATGGCGCGGGGGCTGGCCAGGAACATGATCAGGAACAAGACCCCGAGCGCCGAGGCGCCGAGCAGCGAGCCCGTCCAGGATCCGGCCGCGCCGGGCAGCAGGCTCGCGAGGCCGAGCAAAACCAGGGCGGATCCGGCCAGCGGCAGGGTCAGGACGTCGGGCAGCCGGTGCACGCGGTAGTCCACCAGCGCCAGCAGCACTCCGATCGGTATCAGCAGCAGCCATACGAGGAGTTCGGGTCGCGGGCCCGTGGCAATCGCCATCGCGACGCTGCCGAGCATGACCGCAGCCGGGGTCGCGACGGCGCGAGCTCCGGCGGGGTACTGGTGTGCGCCTGCTGTGCAGTACGCCGCCACCCAGCCGCGCGCGCCCGCAGGCAGCTGATGCCCCTCGGGGCAGGTGGTCCGCCACTCAGTGCCGGCGGGCACCGCCAGGCGGTGAAGGGCAGCCAGCGTGCACCAGCCGGACACCGCTCCCCAAGTGGCGGCCGCCACGGTGATTGCCAGCACGGGCCCCTCCCGCCTCTGTTGTCCGTACCGGCCCATTGTGGATCACCGCGCGTTGAGGGCGAGTCGGGTGCATGCCGGGCACAGTTCGTCCGGGGCGTCGACGGGCAGGCCGCACATTCCGTCGCGCCCGTCGCACTCGTGCTTGCGTACCACGACGTCGATCGCCGCCAGTCCCGGAGCCGCACCCGCGGCCGCCGCAGGTGCAGGCGGGGCCTGCCAGGAATTGCGGGCGTGTTCGGCTGCGGCCGCGAAGAGCGTGAGCTGCCGGAGCCTGGCGGCGACGAGCGCGGACAGGGAGTGGGTGAGCTCGTGCGGCGGCGGATACGGGCGGCCCACGAGGGCTTCGCGGATGTGCTCACGCGGGACACCGCCGTCCAGGAGACGACCGACGATGGGAGCCTGGTCGGCGAGCGTGCTGCCGGTGGCCAACGCGGCATGCAGTTCGGGGTGGTGACGGGCGATCGACAGCAGTGCCCTTTCGCCCCGAGCAGCCGCGGTTGCGTCCGTCCCCTCCGTGCTGGTGCCAGCATCGGGCGCGGAGGGAGGGAGGGGATTGGTGTTCTGCTGACTGGTCTTCTTGAGCTTGTTCTTCTTAAGGGGTGGATTAGCCAACGTAGGCTCAGCCAGCGTAGGCAAATCCGACTTAGGTTCTGACCTGGGCGTTTGCGAGTCGCCGTCCAGGGACGGATTTTCCGACTCAGGTTCTGACCTGCGAGAACGTCCCACCCTGTCTTCGGGGGCTTCCGCGTGCTGCTGGACGGGCACACCGGGCAGGTTCACCCCGTCCGGCATGTCGGTGACGAAGTAGCGGGTCTCGGCGAGCTGGCCGCTGGCATCGCGTGCGCGTTCACGCAGCAGGTAGCCGTACCTCTCCAGCTCTCGCAGCGCCGTGCGCAGCGCATCGCGCCCTTCCGGACCCGCGCTCAGCAGCATCTTCAGGGAGACCCCGTATCCGTCGCGGTGGCTGAGCAGCTCGACCAGGAGGCCACGGGCCCGCCGCGACATGCGCCGGTCGCGGGCCGCGTAGTTGAACACGGTCGTGTAGTGCGCGCCGAGCACATCGATCGCCATCGGGCCGCGCGCGATCAGTCCTCCGGATGCGTGCCGTGCTCCGCTCACTGCTCACTCCGTCCGTCCGGACCCGCAGGCGGGGCTGCCGCTGCGGATCTTGGGTGCATGTCGGAGTTGACCCGCCAGGCCGCACCGAAAGGCGCACCAATTCACGGCCCGAAGATCACGTTCCCGTCACGTTCCATCCGCCGGCACATGGTGCGCAAAGTGGTGCGGCTCCGCACTCCTGTCGTGACAGCGACAGCACCCTGCGCTCGCCGGCTTCGCGGAGAACTGTGCCGCCGACAGCCGCTGCCCGCGGCTCGCACACACCGAGACGATCTGGCTTCGTTCGCGAGACCTCTGGTCGACTTCGCGTGGTGCGGTCGCACCGCATGCCGACGGTAATGCGATCTTCATTTTGACCATGAGGCGGTGAGCCCAAAGCTACGGTGCAGCGATGCGCAATGACTCCCTCCTAGGCCGCACCGTCCGTCTTATTCCGCTGTCCGACGACCATGCCGAAGCGCTCTTTCCCTCCGCGTCAGATCCCGAGGTGTGGCAGTGGATGCCCCGACCCCGACCGGACTCCGTGGAAGAGACGCGGGCCATGATCAGTCAGATGCTGACGGACCGAGCTCGGCGGTGCTTCGCGGTCCAGCGTCTGAGCGACGACACGGTCGTCGGCTCAACCAGTCTGTATGAGCTTGATTTGGCCGAGGGCCGCGCCGAGATAGGTGCAACTTGGTTCGATCGATCTTGTTGGGGCGGCCCCTACAACTCCGAGTCGAAGCTGCTGCTCTTCGCCTACGCCTTCGACGACCTGGGCCTTTCCCGCATTGCCTTGCGCACCGACAACCTCAACGTGCGGTCCCAGCAGGCCCTGACACGGCTGGGACTTGTCTACGAAGGGACGCTACGCAGTCACATGCTGCGCCGGGACGGCACACGCCGTGATTCGCTGTACTACAGCGTGCTCGTTGACGAGTGGCCCTCTTTGCGCGACAAGCTGCTCACCCGGGTCAGCGCCAAAGACACTGTCTGATCCTGTGCTGCCTGCACGATGCCAGGCTGACCCGTTTCCTCAGGAGGGACAGAGCCCGTTCCCGCGAACGCAGCCATCGGTCTACGGATCGGTGAATGACACCGGCTTCCCGGCAGTGCGGGCGTAGTCGATCTCACGTCTCGTGGACTTGCCGATGTACCCGCCGGGATTGACGACCAGCACCCGGTCAGCCAAGTCGATCTTGCGCAGATGGAGAGCGCCCAGCGTTGTCTTCTGGTCAGCGGTGAGTTCCTCGTCCGTCTCGGCTGGCGTGAGGACGATGACTCCGGTGAGAGCCAGACCAAAGCTCAGCGCGCGCATGTCGTCCACGAACCGAGTAGAGCCGCAGAGACAGACGATCTCAGGTCGGTCGCGCATGGGGGAATCCTCCACTCGGGGTGTGTTCTGCGATGGGGCGAAACCGTAGCTGCTCCCGCGCGGCTCGACGAGCAATGCTCAAGACCTGTGGATCGGCCTCGGGTTGGGATGCCAAGGGCGTACCTTCCCGACCGATCCCGTGACGGTCACCGAGTAGGCCCGCGTTGCTGCGCGGGTTGGGAAGGCACGCCCGTGCTCAGCCTTGTCACCGAAGACGGCACCACCGAAACCGGATCCCTGCTGGACGACATCGTTCGCGAGGGCGCCCGCCGGATGCTTGCAGCTGCCCTGGAAGCGGAAGTCGACCAGTACATAGCCGAGCTCGCCGGCGAGCGGGACGAGCAGGGGCGCCGGCTGGTGGTCCGCAACGGCCGCCACCGTGTACGGCAGGTCACCACAGCTGCCGGAGCGGTTGAGGTCAGCGCGCCGCGCGTGAACGACAAGCGTGTCGACGAGCGCACCGGGGATCGCATGCGGTTCTCCTCCAAGATCCTGGCCCCGTGGTGCCGCAAGTCCCCGAAGGTCACCGAGGTGCTGCCGCTGCTCTACCTGCACGGCCTGTCGGGCGGGGACTTCGTGCCCGCGCTGGAGCAGTTCCTCGGCTCGGCGGCTGGGCTGTCCGGGCCGGCCGTGAACCGGCTCACCAAGCAGTGGACCGACGACCACGCTGCCTTCCAGGCTCGCGACCTGTCGGGGTCCGACTATGTGTACGTGTGGGCCGACGGCGTCCATCCCAAGGTCAGGCTCGGCCAGGCCCACTCCTGCGTCCTGGTCCTCATGGGTGTCCGTGCGGATGGCCGCAAGGAGCTGATCGCGCTCGCCGAGGGACTGCGGGAGTCGACCGAGTCCTGGGCCGACCTGCTGCGCGACTGCCGCCGACGCGGCATGCGCGACCCCGAACTGGTGATCGGCGACGGCGCGATGGGCGTGTGGAAAGCGCTGCGGGAGGTGTTCCCGGCCGCCCGCCACCAGCGGTGCTGGGTCCACAAGGCCCGCAATGTCACGAACTGCCTGCCGAAGTCCGCGCAGCCGGGCGCGACCAGGGCGATGCAGGAGATCTGCAACGCGGAGGACCGCGCGCACGCCGAGAAGGCGATCGAGGCGTTCGCCAGGACCTACGGCGCCAAGTGGCCCAAGGCGGTCGCGAAGATCACCGAGGATCACGAGAAGCTGCTCGCGTTCTACGGCTTCCCGGCCGAGCACTGGATTCACCTGCGGACCACCAATCCCATCGAGTCCACGTTCTCCACCGTCAAGCTCCGCACCAAGGTCACCGGCGGCGCCGGAAGCCCGGCCGCGGCCCTCGCGATGGTGTTCAAGCTCGTCGAGTCCGCCCAGACCCGCTGGCGGGCGATCACCGGTGCCCGCTTGGTCGCCCTGGTCCGCGCCGGTGCCCGCTTCGAGAGCGGCATCCTGGTCGAACGCCCGGAACCTGCGGCCGCAGCCTGACCACCGGCCGGCGCGGGCCCGCTGGTAACCTCACGATCATGGACCTCGCCCGGGTGCTGGACGCGTTCGAGACCGAGGCCGAGGCGCTCGGCCGGGAACTTGCACGGCTGCCCGAAGCCGCATGGGACCGCCCGACACGGTGTGCACCGTGGTCCGCCCGGGAACTGCTGGGACATGTCTGCGTCGTCCTGGACTGGGTGCCCGGCATGATCGACGGCCCGGCACCCGAGATCCCGGAGGTCTCCGCGGCCGATTACTACAGGCCGGACCGCCGCTTCAGCACCGCGACCAACGCGGCCCGGATCGAGCTGGGACGAGACCGCGCCGCCCGTCACGGCTCGGGAGCCGGCCTCGTCGCCGACTTCACCCGGACCTGGCAGACGGCACAGGAGCTGTGCCGCAAGGAGCCGGAGCGCCGGGTGGTGCGGACGCGGCACGGCGACGCGATGCTGCTGGCCGACTTTATGCTGACACGGGTCTTCGAAGTCGCCGTGCACGGGATCGACTTGGCCGATGCATTCGGGATCGAGGCATCGCTGACGCCGCCGGCGGCAGATCTACTGCTGGAGTTTCTCGTCGGACCTGATGTAGGCGCGAGGACCGAACTGGGGTGGAGTCACGCCCGATTTCTTCGCAAGATCACCGGACGTGAGCCGCTGGAGCCGGAGGAGTCCTCCCGGATCGCCCGGCTGGACATCACCTGGCTCGCGCTGGGGTGACAAGCCCCTGACTTCCGTAATCACAGCCCCCCAGCGGCCGGTCCTCCCCGTCCACAGGTTTTGACAATTACTCCGGCTCGACCGGGGTTCGCCCCTACCGGGAGGGCGGCATACCGGTCCCGCCCCAGTTGCGCCGAGTAGCAGGAAGGCGTGGTGTTGGTCGCTCCGGTCGCTGTCCCACTCGGTCTGTTGACTGCACCAAGCCGGTGATCCGCTGGTGTTACGGCTGGTGGGTGCCGAGGATCGCGGCATGTCCTCGTTTCAGGGAATGTCCTCCGTGCATCGGGATCTGATGGATGGCTGCGATCGGTTGCCGTCGGTCGGTGAGGTGGTGAAGGGGTCGAGACTTTCGCTCCCGTGGTTCGTGGTCGATGCGGCCGGTCGGGAGATCGAGCCGGTGAGCCGGTACCTGCGGGATCTGGCACTCGGCGATACGAGCGCGCTGACGGGCCGCTGCTACGAGGACGACCTGCTGCGTTGGTTCCCGGTGCTGTGGGCGGTGGATGTCGGCTGGGGGGCAGGCGACCGAGGCGGAGATTGAAAATGGCTAGGGCCTGTCCGACGGGTCGGCGACCTCGCGCCTGCAGCATCGTTCCGGACAACATGGGGAGGGGCGATCTTTCAGATGGGGAGTGGGCTCGGCTTGTACCCCACCTGCCCACCAATGTGGGCCGGGGTGGTCGCTGGAATTGCCACCGCAGAGTGATCAACGGGATCTTGTTCAGGCTGCGGACCGGCATCCCTTGGCGCGATCTGCCGCCACGGTTCGGGAGGTGGAAAACAGTGCATGACCGGCATCGACGTTGGTCCGCCGATGGCACCTGGGATCGGATCCTTCGGCTCGTCCAGGCCGATGCTGACGCCGAGGGCCGGATCGACTGGAGCATGGTCAGTGTCGACTCCACCTGTTGCAGGGCTCACCAGCACGCGGCCGGAGCCCGAAGGCGTGTGCCGAGGAAGCCGCATCGGCGTAGTCGGCCAGTTCACCATCGAATCGATGAGGGCCTGGGCCGATCACACGGCGGGTTCACCTGCAAGATCCATGTGGCCAGCGATGGTGGGTGCCGCCCGCTCGCGTTCGTCATCACGCCGGGGCAGTGGGGCGATACACCGCAGCTAATCCCGGTGCTGGAGCGTGTTCGAGTGCCCCGGCCGGGCGGTGGACGTCCGCGCACCCGGCCGGATCACCTGTGTGGCGACAGGGCTTACAGTTCCCGTCGCAACCGCCGCTACTTGCGGCGGCGTCAGATGAAGCGCACCATCCGGAGCCGGCCAATCAGCAGGCGAACCGCCTACGCCGCGGCAGCGCGAGCGGTCGGCCCGCCGGTTTCGACAAAGAGATCTACCGACGCAGGAACGAGGCGGAGCGAACCATGAATGCGCTCAAGGGGTTTCGGGCCCTCGCCACGAGGTACGACAAGCGTTCCTACGTCTTCCACGGCACCGTCACCGTGGCCGCCATCCGGCTCTGGATTCGCCTTTGAAGAACAACTTACGCGGCTCAGCTTCTGGTTGGCTGACCGGCGCACGCCAAGATCCGCTCAATGTCCCAGGCATGATGGGCCGCGTCGTGGGCGTTGTTGCGCGCCACATCCTCGGCCCGCTGTACGCCGCGATCGGCGTGCTCAAGCACTACGTCTGCCTCCAGTGCGGCTGACACCGACTCCGTCCAGGCATCGGCCGCCCTCTGAAGCGACCACAAAGCCCCCGCCAGGGGGACGTCGTTGTAGTAGCGGGCCTGTGCCAGAAGGTCTTGGTCGTAACCGGGGACGTGCCGCACGCCAGCGAGCCTCGCCCCGGCCAGTCGCTCGGCCCAGGTACGCAGGTTGTCGGTGACGTGGCTGGTGTAGGCCGCGACGTTCCAGGCCAGCTCCGGAAGCCGTTCATCGCCCCGGCGCCCCGTCACAAGGGCTGCATACCGGGCAGGCACATCCTTGACCTGCCCGATGGCTTCGCGCGGGGTCAACGACCAGTCGAATCCGCAGTCGCGACAAGGGTTCCCATAGAGACGTGCTCCCCAAAGTTCCATGGGATGCGAATCTATCGAGCCCTCGACGGCCGCGGATCACCGACCCGTCGGACAGGCCCTAGTCAAAGTCCTCGGACTTGAGCAGTCGGCGGGCCGCCGTCACGAGTTCGCCAAGAGCGACGTCGAGGCTGTCTTCCTGGTCCCGTCGCCGTTCGCGGAGCGGGAACCGGTACGTGTCGTCGAGCAGGAGGAACCTCTCGACATCAGTGAGGTGGGGTAGCTCCTCCAGCGCCGCACGGGCCCTCGATCTGGATGCGGCGTATTCGTTCTCGTCTCGGGCGAGGTTGGCTGCACGTGCCTCGTGCAGCGCGCGTAGCGCTCGCTGTGCGCAGGCGTGATGCGGCGACATCGCGGGTACATCCTCCAACCTGCGGCGGCCTCGCTCTGCCAGCGAGCGGTCGTCCGCAAGGTCCATGCAGCTCTCCACTATCTCGACGACTCGTCGAGCGAGCTCCACCAGACCTACCGGGGCGATCAGTTCAAGTTCGGCCTGCTTCTGTGACAGCTCCAGGTAAGTGATCCTCACAGCCGCCTGTTGACCCCCTTCGTGGTCACGTTGGTACAGCGCTTCCGCGTGAGACACCGTCTCCCGCGTCTTCTGTATGAACTGGGCTATCTCGCGCCTGCGGTCGTCACGCAGAGCCGCGAGCCGTTGTGCTTCCGCCGTGATACGCGCGGCATCCCGAGCGGCGTCGGCTTGAGCACGGCCACCTCGCAATTGAATCCGCGCACCGATGAAGTTGCCGAGTATCCCGCCACCGATCCCGATGAATGCCACCGCTGCTGCGAAGACTTCGGGGTTGTCCTTGATCGCCTCGATGACATGACTCATGGCGGTCATTGTGCGTGAGCTGTCGTGCGATGCCGATGGGTCGAGGCCGCTGATCCGAAAGAAGCGGCCTAGCAGCCTCATGCGACAGCGCACGCCTCGGGCTTGGTGCAGAGAAGGTCAGGTCCTGCGCACCCAGCCACTGCGCACTTCCCAGATCATCCAAGTCGCGAACGCTGCGCAGTGGGCGGACCAGAGGGTGCGCAGTGTGAGGTGCGCACCGGTGCGGGTGTCGCGCCGGGGCAACTGCGCACCGGCGAGTACTGCGCACTCACGGCGCGGGAGGGCGCTACCGGCCGATGCGATCACCGGCCGAGGCTCGGCCTCCCAGCGCTGCGCGCAGACCGGGTGAATGTTGCCGGCCGGGTCACTGGTGCGCCTTTTGATGCAGCTGCGCAGTGCGCGTTGAAAGGCGCACCAGTGCAGGTCACAGGCGTGCGCACAGCCTCTGTTGGTGGCTGGTGCGCGACTAGTTGTGTCGTGCACTGGTGCGGGTTTTCCGGTCGTCGTCCCAGGCACTGGTGCGCGTTTTGAAAAGCCGCACCGGTGCCTCCGTCTCGTCCTCGGGGGTGCGCAGCGCGGTGGTGCGCACCCCCAAGGATGAGTGCTGCGCAGTTGTCAGTCGCACCATCCTGGGGCGGTACGCAACCTTCTGGTGCGGGGTACGCAGTACCCGCCCGGACGGTCACTGCGCACCTCTCAGGTGGGCACGCGCTGCCGTGCGCAGCGTCGTTGGTCGTGGCACACGCCTGTGCTCGGCGCCCGGCAGTTCTCACGGTTAGTCAGGAGGTGCTCTACTACCGCCCGGACCGCACTCGACACAGCGGGGCCGCCACGAGGCCGCCCCCTTCTTCATCACCTCTGTTTGGATGATGGGCGCTGAGTTCACTCGCCCCTGAAACCAGATCCACCTCTGGGTTCGGTAGCTTGGTCCGGCGCGGCCGGTGGCTCGACCGGAGTGGGTGGTGACTGATCGGCCTCGGCGAGTGCAGAGTTGAGGCAGAGGCACCGAGAAGCCGCCCGAACGAGCGGAAGTGGTGGTAGCGGTGACGCGCCCAGGCACTCCGTGATCACCAGCCGGCGGTACGCGCAACCGGTGCGGCCCACGACGCGTCACGAGAGTCGTGACCGACCCGCATCCAGAACCCGCCACCGCACCCTCCTGGCCGACCTGCGGACAGGACATCGGCCCAGCCCGGGAGTGCCTCGGCCGCAGCGTGGAACCGCACCAGCACTGTCTGGTCCACCTGTCCGCCGTCGACCGGCGGTCCTACTTCGACGGACTGTCACCTGGCGCGAACGTCGAGCATCAGGCCACCGACTTCTCACCTCAACTCCTCAACGAGCTGCGGGAAGCCGTGACCGACTCGCGCACGGGCCGGGCTCGCTTCGCGCACGCGGATTTCACCCTCGCTGCCTTCACCGAGGACGCCGCGTTCGCCGACACGGACTTCGACGTCACGGCGACGTTCTCGAAGATCCGCTGCAGAAGAGCTGTCTTCCGAGGAGCCCGCTTCAACGGGCACACCGTCTTCGTGCACGCCCAGATCCGGGAGGAGGCACTGTTCGACGGCGCGGTCTTCGGCAGATATGCCCTGTTCGGCCACCTGGCCTCCCGCTCTGCCGACTTCACGAGCACCGTTCTTCAAGGGCGTGCGGACTTCTCCCACGCGACGATCACCGGTGACCTCGGCATGGAGCACTCCACCTTCCACAGTGCTCTCGTACTCGAGCACGCCTGCGTCGGCGGCACCCTCGGCCTCGCGGACACAGACGTCCGCGGTGACCTGAAGCTGAGCAACATCCAGGTCGGCGTGGATCTTCTCCTCGACGAGGCCAGCCTCGCCGGGGACCTGGCACTCGACGGCACGCGCGTGGCCGGGAACATCGCGCTACGCCAGCTGACCCTCCCCCGCGTATCCCGTCTGGGACCGCTGATGACGAACTCCACCCTGGACCTGTCCGGGACCACCTTCGCCGAGGCCGTCACCATCGAAGCGGCCGCCCGCCGGGTGAGCTGCCGTCGCACCCGGTTCGCCTCGACCGCGGCTCTGCGCCTGCGCTACGCCGCAGTCGACCTGACCGACGCCGTCCTGGAGTTCCCGGTGAGCGTGAGCGGCCAGTGGCACCGTCCCTTCGATGTTGCCCCGGACGGCGAGCTCGCCTTGGACCCGCTCGCCGACCGCTGGGTGCACATCTTGTCCCTGCAAGGGGTGGATGCCGCGCACCTGCAGCTCTCCTACATCGATCTGCGGTTTTGCCGGTTCGCCGGCACCGTGCACCTGGACCAGCTCAGCATCGACGGGCACTTCTCTCTGGCCGAGGCGCCGTACGGAGTCCACTGGCGCGGCCTCATCCCGGTGCGCTACACCCGCCGGCGCACGCTGATCGAGGAGCACCACTGGCGGGCGCAGTACTACGGCGGCGGATGGATCGAGGCCTCCGACGACGTCGACGCCCACTTCCCCACATCGATCGCACCGATCTACCGGCAGTTGCGCAAGGCCCTGGAGGACGGAAAGCACGAACCCGGTGCCGCCGACTTCTACTACGGCGAGATGGAGATGCGCCGGCAGGCGGTCGACATTCCGCTCGGCGAGAGCGTGCTGCTCACCGCGTACTGGGCGGTGTCCGGCTACGGCATGCGCGCGGCACGCGCGTTCGCCTGGCTCCTGGCCGCGATGGTCGTAACCGTGCTGGTGATGATGGCGTGGGGACTGCCCCGGCACGACGTCGACCCGGTCAGTCGCGGCGTGGTGCACGGCCGTCACGTCACCCTGACCCAGACGGCGCCGGACCCTGTGAACCCGTCCGGACCCCTGCGCAAGCGGCTGACGGGCGACCGCTTCGACAAATCGCTCCGGGTGGTCATCAACTCGGTCGTCTTCCGCTCCTCCGGGCAGTCCCTGACGACCGCCGGAACCTACACGGAGATGACCTCGCGAATCGTCGAACCGGTCTTCCTGGGGCTCGGGCTCCTCGCGATCCGCAGCCGCGTCAAACGCTGACCCGCCCCTTGTTCGGTGAGGCAGAGCGCACCCTCTCCCCCGGTCCGCGCGTTGGTGTCCAAAACGGTTCGGCGAGCGGAGGCATCCATGAGTCCTGATCCCGCGGCGCGCGCACGGCCTCGGTGGTGGTCCGAAGCGGCGGAGGTGCATCTCGCGGCCTTCCAGGACCTGACGGTCCTCGGTCTTCACGGCAGGACGCACCCGACGGACGTGGATCACCCTGGCGAGCTCACGGCGCTGAAATCGCTGGTGGACGCTCTGTGGGCGCTCGACAAGACCGGCAAGGCGCACGACAGCGAGCTGATCGTCGAGGCTCTCCACACTGCGGAGGCGTGCGCTCTGCGGGCGGCGGCGGCCGCGCGCACTGCCCGCAGCCGGCTCGTCAGTGACTGCTACGACGACGAGCAGGCAGCCGAGGAGAGGCACCTGGAGGTGACGGAGGACAACTGGGGCGCGCCAGCGCCGCACGTGACCCGAGCGGTCCTGACGGTGAAGCTGCCGGGCTATTCCGGCGACAGCGCGACCGCGCGGGTAAACGTCGACCGCTCCACCGGCCGGCTCACCGTCGAAGGCACCGGGCCCCTGGCCCAGCCCGACGTCCTGGCGCGGCTGGAACTGCGTGCCATCTGCGGCGAGGTGGAGGAGATGGTCGAACGCCTCGCAGTTCCGCCCGGGCAGGCGCCCGGCCTCTAAGGAACGTGTGAACGCCCGCCCTGCCGGCTGGACAGCGGGTGCGCGAGCCTTCGCGCCGCTCACTGCGTGGTGCGGCCAAAGAGGTCCACCATGCGCGAGCGGTTCTGCGGCCGACGACGTAGGGTCAGCTCGTGCATTCCTGCAGTGCAGTGGACGACGCCCGCGGACCGGTGATCAACCCGCCCCGTTGCCGCGGGTTGGCCAGCCCGGTGGGCACTGCCTGAGCGGGCTCCAGCAGCAGGCTGTTGCCGTTGCGCACCCACCAGGTTCCGTCCGACAGGAAGTACTGGATTCCTTCGGGATGCCAGGCGCCACGAGCGGTGCCGGAAGTGCGACGGGAAGCCTCAGCGACGAGGCGGTCGTACGGCACCTGGACCGCCGTGCAGGGTGGCAAGACACCGATGAAGACGTAGGTGTCAGGGCCACGTTTCGTCGTCGGCTGCTTGCCTTGGTGGAAGTACATGCTCACCCAGATCGGATCCAGCCAGCGGTTGGCGATGGTCGCGTTGTCGTCGCCGTCCCGCCACCAGTTCACCAGAGAGGCCGCAGCCCGCGTCTCCTTGATGCTGGCCTCCTTGGACTGCGTGAGCTGGTCGTCCGCGACCAGCGCGGCCTTGTAGGTTCCCCACGCGGTGATGGCGAGACTCGCGGCGGCCACAACAGCAGCGAGAACAGCCGTGTGGCGGGTCCAGTCCGCGCGCCGGTACCAGCGACGAAACCGGGCCAGCGCACCGAGCGGCTCGCCCGGACGCTCGGGAGACCTCGGGTCGTCAGGTGATCCGGCCTGCGCAGGGGGCGAATCCGCAGTCTGCACTGCTGCGCCGCTTCTAGGCGGCGGGAGCGGTGGGCGCGCCGCGACCTGGCGGACTCGTAACCGGGGCCTTCGTTGCGGCATATGACCTCGCAGGGGCCGTCGCTTCCGTCCCAACGAAGCGGGTCTATCACGAGGCGAGCCCGGCTGAGACGGAAACAGAGCAAGGCAACTCCCTCTCATCTCCTGGTGGGACGTAGCGGGGCGTCGCACGGAATCCTGCCCGCTCCCTCATCGGCGCAACGGCCTGCTGCTCCAGGGGCCAGAGCCCGAACTTGCTCAAGGCGACGTCTCCGTCGGCCAGCCAGGCGGTGCGATCTCGGGCACCACGGTGAACAACGCCTGGGCGGTCCACACCATGCCCAGGTCAGCGCGCGGGTCGATGCGTCCGCAGTACACGCCGACCAAGGCGGTCACGGAGGAGTCGTGCACGTAGACGTCGTCGCCGATGACCACGGATTCGTTGGGCTTGATGTGCAGGACGACCGGCGAGCCGGACTGCCCCTCGCGGGTGCGGGAGTCGAGCAGGAACCCGGGCAGACCGTCCCAGCCGGCGAGGGGTTCGCTGGCAACGGGCGCCGCGGTCCACACCGCGAACGGCCAGCTGCCGGTGTTACCGAACGGGAAGCCCAGGACGTACAGGCGGTCGGTGATACGCAGCGGTAGGTCGGCGTCCGCTTGGGCGTCGCCGTCCAGGGCCGTCGAGTGCTCCGCTCGGACGAGATTGCGCAGCGTGGGCCACATGTTCGGCAGGAAGGCGTCGACCGCGCCGTGCGGCACCGCGCCGATGCGCAGTGCGGCGATGTCGACACGGGAATCCTGGTGGCCGCGCCAGCGCGCGTCGAGGCCCAAGTCGTCGTCGTAGAGCTCGTAGACCACCTCGAGCGCCTCGAACTTGTTGTCACCTTCGCTGGCGAACCGGACGCGCAGGTAGTCGGGGTGGAGACCATCGGTGCGCAAGGAGGCACTGTTGTCCGAGCGCTTGCCGGTGACGACGTGGCGGGCGGTGATCAGCCAGTAGTCACCGGGAATGCCCATGAGGAAACCGGTGGCTGGCCCGAGCAGCACGTCGTCACCGCCGCCCCGAGCGCGAGACCATGCCTCGATATACAGGGCGCCGAACGACAGGTTGTTCACTCCACGGACTCCTCGCATGCGACTCACCCTATGCAGCGCCGAGGCCCGGCCGACGGCGCCGAGTTCAGGGGCCGTCGGTGACTGATCGGTGTGACGCTCCGCCGGTGTGCAGACGCAGATGTCAGCGGAACGCGCACCACTGTGCGCACCGGTTTGCGCACCACTTTGATCGTGATCCACCCGAGACCTTCACCCCCACAACTGGTGCGCCCAGTGGTGCACCCCGGTGGGTTTGGTCATGGCATCAACTCGTTCCTCCCCTCAGGAGATCTGATGCCATCAACCACGGAGAAGGCGCCGCCGACGGCTGCCGGTGTCGAGCTCGCTCGCACCCGCCGCACCGTCCGGCTCGGTCGCGCCGGAGTGTGGGCCTGCCTGATGGCCGGGCCCGCTGCGCTCGCTCTCGCCCTCACCCAGCCCGCCACCACGGTGGTCGCTCAGGCCGCCCCCGCGCCCGCCCGCACTGCGGCAGCTGCACCGCTGGCGGACCCGTCCGGTTATGCCGCCGAGTTCGTCGACGCGTGGCTGCGCGCCGACGCCGACCACCCCGACAGCCACGACGCCGTGCGTGCCCTGCGGATGGGACCGGACGTGGCGCTGCCCGAGCCGGCCGAATCCGCCAAAGCACCGCGGACGGTCAGCGCCGTGCGCAGCGTGCCGCGCACCGGTGGCCGGTGGTCGGTCACCGTCGCCGCGCAGTACGCCGACGGCGTCCGCTACTTCGCCGTCCCCGTGACGTCGTCGGCGTCGGGCGACGCGGTCACGGTGGCCGGCGCTCCGGCGCTGGTGGCCGCGCCCGGTGCCGCGAAGGCAGCCCCGTCCGCGTACCGGGTGGATGTGCCGGACGGCCCGCTGGCGGACACGGTCGGCGACTTCCTGACCGCGTACCTCACCGGTAGCGGCGACGTCGACCGCTACCTCTCCCCCAGGACCGCGCTGTCGGCCGTCAGCCCGGCCGTGGCCGAGGAGGTGGATGTCGATGTGGTGAGCGCGCGCGAGGAGGCGGCGGCCGCGGAGTCCGTCCCCGCGGACAGGGTCCGTGTGCACGTCCAGGCCGGAACACGGACCCTCACCAACGCCGGGGTGTGGCCGCTGTCCTACGAGCTCACCCTCACCGCGCGGGGCGGGCGCTGGGAGATCACCGCGCTGACGTCGGGCGGGGGTGCGGCGAAGTGAACACGCTGAACCATGTGGTCCTGGCGGGCGCGCTCGATGACCTCGGCAACGGGTGGATCGGCATGTTCAAGGGGTGGGCCAACAACGGTCTCAAGGTCGCCCTGGTCGTCATCGTCCTGTACGTGCTGGTCACCCGCTTCAGCCTGAAGGCCGGTGTCGGCGCGATGCTGCTGATGGTGCTGGCGCTGGGCATCTACAACGCGCGTGAGGACCTGGCCGACAAGGTCGAGGACGAGGTCAAGAACCCCGCCCACGGCGCCGCCCAGCAGCACGTGCCCTACCCGGCGAATGAGCTGGCGCCCGGGGTGCGCGTGCCCGGCCTGGGCGGAGGCGCGGCATGAGCGCGGCCGCCGGACCGGCACGGGCGACCCGCTACTACACGAGCGCACGCCGTCTGCCGTGGGTGATCGGCAAGTTCGCCGACTGGAAGATCCCGTTCGGGCCGTTCAACGCGGTGCAGATCGCCGTCATGTCGCTCGGCGGACTGCTGCTGGTCAAGTCCGCTTCTGTCTGGTGGTCGTTCACCGGCCCGGTGCCGGTGGTGGCGTGGCTGGCCGTGATCTTCGTGTGCCGCCGCCACAAGGTTGCCGGCCGCACGCCGGTCGGCTCGGCGCTCGGCGTCGTGGCCCGGGCCATGCAGCCCGCCGGAGGCCGTACGGGAGGCCGGGCCGCCCGCGACCGGCGCCCGCAGCCGCTCACCGGAGTCTTCACGCTGCAGGACCTCACGCCGCCCGCCGGAAAGGTGCCGGTGCCAGCCGCAGCCGCGCCGCACCGAGCAAGTCGCACCGAACGCCAACCCCGGCCCTCCGCGGAGCGACCGGTCACCAAGCGGACCGCCGCCGCACCAGCGATCGCTCCCGCGACCGTCCGTCGGTCCCTCTCCCCCGTCCAGGCCGCCCTTCTCGCCGCCAAGGAGCAGAGCTGATGCGCATTCCGATCCGGCACATCGCCGGTCACCTGCTGTGGTCCACCGAGGGCCACACATGGGCGATCTACCGCCTGCACCCCGAGCCGGGACAGGTGGGACACAGCACCGATGCCGTCACCGGCGCCTACCAGGCCGCCGCGGTACGCGAGGAGCAGCTGCAGCGCATCACGCAGCTGGTGCGCTCGCTGTCCGGCCAGCCGCGCCTGTTCGGGCTGTGCGCGCAGGTCGACCCCTCCGAGGTCGCGTGGCGGATGCTGGATGGTCTGCACGAGGAGTCCGGCGAACTGCAGGCCGCGGCACGGCCGTGGCTGGAGCACGTCGAGGCCGCCCTTGACGTACTGGACGGCGCGGAGATGCACCGGCGCACCTTGTGGCTGGCCGTCCCGCTGTCGCAGGAGTCCACGGGCCGCCGGGGCCTGATGGGATCCGGGCTGGGCGCGGGTGCGTTCGGTGAGCTGTCCGACTCCCTGGGGCTGACGCCCGCCCCGGTCAGCGAGACCGATCTGGCGCGCACTCAGGAGTCGGCGCGGCAGGTCGAGGCGCAGATCGCCGGTGCGCTCCCCTTCCGCCGCGCGACACCGGCGGAGATCGTGTGGCTGGTCCAGCACGCGCTCCACCGCGGAATCCGTGAACCGCTCCTGACCGACGCGTCCCGCAGCACCCTGTACGCGGGACGGGTCCGCGATGGGCGGCTGGTCTGCCCCAGCTATGCCGATCTCGGTCAGGTACGTCTTGAGGAGGGCGGCCGCCCCTACCCCGCCACCGACCAGCCCGGGGAGCAGGGTGGTTGGCAGCAGGCGCTGCGCAGCCTGCGCGGCGGCCGCGGCAGTAGCCGAGGTCGTGGCGGGAAGCTGACCGCCCGGCAGTGGTGGAAGGAGAGTGTCTCTCCGCTGCAGCGGCGCTGGCTGCAGGTCGAAACCGAGGACGGGACCGGCTACCAGGCGCAGTTGGCGCTGGCCGAGGCGCCGCCCGCCGTGTCGGTGCAGGCCGCGGATCTGTTCGCGCAGCTGGAGGCGCTCGACTTCCCCGTCGACTTCACCGTCAGCCTCTCTCTGGTCGAGGCGGAGGAGGCTCGGCGCAAGATCCAGCGCAAGCGCAACGAGCTGGTCGACCAGGTCGATCAGTACGACGCCCGCCCCACCGGTCTGCCCTCCGATCTGCCCGAGGCAGCCCGCGATCTCAAGGAGATGGACGGCCGCTTGGCCCACAACTCTTCGGAGATCGAGGTGCAGTCGGTAACCGTCCTGACGGTGTGGGCGCCGACTGCGGAGCTGTGCGACGCACGGGCCCGGGCGCTGGAGAAACTTTTGTCGGGGGCGAATTACCGGCTGGTGCGCCCGGTGGGACGTCAGCAGGACCTGTTCTGGCTCGGCCTGCCCGGCAGTGTCCAGCCGCTCAGCGTGGGTGAGTTCACCCAGCACCAGCTCGCCGAGGACTGGGCCACCTGCGGGGCGTTCACCCGCTGCGAGGCCGGCGACCCGGCCGGGATGCTGCTCGGCCAGGACCTGGACTGCGGCACCACTCGCCCGGTGATGATCAACGTGTCCGATGCGCCGAAGCACGATGCCTCCGCCTCCCTGGCTGTGGTCGGGGATCTCGGCGGCGGCAAGAGCGTGCTGGAGAAGCTGGTCGAGTCCGCGACGATCGACCGGGGCGGCCGCGCGATCTGTATCGACCGCACCCCGGGCCGGGAGTGGGCGCGCTTCGCCCGCGGCTCCGCCAAGGGACGCTGCCAGATCATCGACGCGGCCCGCGCCGAGCTGTCCATCGACCCGCTGCGCGTCTTCCCCGGGCCCGAGGGCCGCCAGTACGCGCTCAACTACCTCACCCTGCAGCTCGGGATCGGGGCGATGAGCCTGCAGGGCGAGGTGCTCTACCACGCGGTCGAGCAGGCGGCCGGGGGGCCGGAGCCGTCGATGGCGAAGGTCATCGACTGCCTGGGCCGGATCGCCGCATCCGGGGAGGGCGAGCGTGCGGACGCGGCGACGTCGACAGCGGGGATGCTGCGGCTGGTCACGACCAACCCGCTGGCCGCGATGGTGTTCGACCCCACGCTGCCCGTCGCCTGCCTGGACGGCGACGCCACCGCCGACCTCATCGTCATCACCACGACCGGGCTGACCCTGCCGCCGAAGGAAGCGTTCGAGAAGCCCGAGATCCTCGCCCATCAGCCGTTGGAGGCCCTGATCGGACGGGCGGTGCTGTATCTGATCGCCGCGATGGCCCGCCAGGCCGCTTTCTCCGACCCCGAACGGTTCTGCGCCGTGGTCACCGACGAGCTGTACTGGCTGACCAGTTCCGCCGAGGGCACCGCGCTGGTCCACGAGATCCTGCACGACGGCCGCAAGCACAACGCTGGTCTCGCCGCGGGCGCCCACGACGCCAAGGAACTCGGCCCCGACCGCAACCTGTTCGCCTACAAGGCGCTCTCCCGCACCACCGACCGCGCATCGGTCCGACGCGGCCTGGACTTCATCGGCCTGGACAGTAGCGACGACGCCCTCGTGCGCACCGTCACCGACCTCTCCCCCGTCGGGGTGCCCGAGCGAGCCGGCGAGATGTTCCTGACCGGCCCCCGCAACAACACCGGCCGCATCAAGGTCCGCATCCCCGCCGTCCCCCGGATCGACGACCACATCCGCACCACGCCCGGCGACAAGCAGCGGCCCACGCCCAACGCTCCGGCCACCGCTGCAGCCGACACCCAGGAGGTCTCCTCATGACGATCCGCATGTGGGAGCGCCGCCGCCGCGCCGCCGGCTTCGCGCTCGTGGCGTCCGTGGTCGCGCTGCTGATCACTGCAATCAGCTTCGTCGGCGCCCTGCCGGGCCTGCCGGCGATGTGGTGGCCGAAGACCGGAAGTGCCTTCGCCGCCGCCCAGGAGACAAGCGCCCACAGCTCCGTTCACGGATCCGACGCGTGCGACGCGGTGGTGGGACCGGCCCACGGCTACTGCCTCGGCGCCCCGGCCCCGGACGCTGTCCCTGGCGATCTGCTGTCGTTCGCCCATGCGTGGCCGTTCGGCGTGCTCGCCGTCGGCATCGTCACCCTGGTCCTCGTCACCCGCCGTACCAGGGGGCTGTGATGAGGCGCCCGGACCGCGGCACGCTGCGCGCCGCCGCCTTCACCGCCCTGCTGGTGACCGTGTTCCTCACGGTGAACACCTCGGTGGCCCAGGCCGCCGACGGCACGACGGGCGGGGGGCTGCTCTCCCCACTGGAGCTGGACACCTCCGAAGGCGTCTCCCTCAAGGGCTACGAACTCGGCTCGCAGGGCGGCAGCGTGCTCGACTTCACCTCTCAGGTCACCTCCATGATCATGAGCGGGCTGTTCACCGTGGTCCGGGTCCTGGTGGGTCTCGCGTGCTGGGCTGTTGAGGTCGCCTACCGCTTCCCGCTGCTCAAGCTGCTGGCCCGCCCCGCCCAGCGGCTGTCCGAGGTCTACGAGGACGTCGTCGTCGACTCCCTCGGCCTCAAAGGCCTGTTGCTTGCGTGGGCGTTCGTGTTCGGCCTGGTCATGGTCGTACGCGGCAAGCACGCCAAGGGCTTCGGAGAGATCGGCCTCACGCTCGTGATCGGCGCATTCGCCGCCTCCGTGTTCGTCACCCCGACGTTCCTGCTCGGCAAGGACGGCCCGATCCTGCAGGCGCAGTCTGCCGCCGCCGAAGTCGCCCAGAAGACCGTCGACGCCCACTCTTGGGGCGGCAAGATCGGCTCCGACGACCCGTGTGCCGGGATGTCGGGCCCGGCACTTCAGAAGTGCTACGGCATCCAGGACGCGCAGACACCGACCGGCCAGAAGATCGCAAAGCCGATCCAGGACGCGGTCACCAACGCCACCGTCGTCAAGCCGTTCATGCTGCTGGAGTACGGGCGCATCCTCGACCCGGGCAAGGCCGCGGACCGCAAGGCCTACCAGGTGCACCTCAAATGGGTGTCCGGCGGCTACAAGAAGCAGGCGGACAAGGACGGCGAGAAGGAAGACGACCCGTGCGACGGGATCGCCGGCCCCGGCAAGGCCTACTGCGAGCGTGAAACGGGCCCGGGCACCCTGCCATCGGGCAAGAAGGTCCTCGACACCCTCGAAGACCTCACCCCGGGCGGGAAGCTCCTCGATGAGGTCGCGCCCATCCTGTCCAAGGACGACCAGCAGTTCGCCGCGTTCCTGAAAGACCTGAAGGCGGCCGGACCGGTCGGCAAAGAGTGCGCCGACTACGCGGAGCAGCCGTCCTGGTGGCGAGTGGCCTCCGTCGTGATGGTGTTCATCGCCGCGCTGCTGATCTGCGCACTGCTGCTCTCCGCCGCGGTGGTGCTGCTGGGCACGTCCGCGGTGTGTGCGGGGGCGGCTGCGGCGGGCGGTGTGACGTTCGTGTGGGGGATGCTGCCCGGCCCGAGCCGCACGGTGGTGTGGAAGTGGCTAGCGCTGTTCGGCATCGCGATGGGCGTCATCATGGGCGTTTCCGCGTTCATCCCGGCCGTGGGCATCACGATCGATGTCGTCTTGACCGACGGTCCCGATCTCATGGCCGAACGGCTGCTGCTCATCGACGTCCTGGCGCTGGTCGGTCTCGCCTTCCACCGCCGCCTCCTCGCCATGGTCGTGTCGTTCAGTCAGCGGCTCACCCTGCGCATGCGCTACGCCAAGGTCGGCGGCAGCCACATGGCAGGCGACTCCCAGCTCGGCGCCGCCCTGGCGATGTCCATCGGCAGCGGCGCGCAAGGAGGCGTGCTCACCGGTTCCCCGCTGCGCGGACGCGGCGCCACAGGCCTGAGCTACGGCACGAGCGCACTGCTGCGCGGATCCTTGGCCGGGCTGGCCGACGGCACGGGCATGCCCGGTGACTCGCGGCGGCTGCTGGCCGACGCGAACGCCGAGGCCTCGCGAGGTCTGGCCCCGATCGGTCTGGCCGTCGCCGGAACCCGGATCGCCGCCGGTGCCGCATGGGCCGGTCTCGTCGGCAAGAACCCCGGCGAGGACAAGCTGGCGACCCTGCGCAAACCCACCGCGGACGGAGACGAAGGCGACACGGTAGCGGCGGGCAATGAGGCCCGGCTCCGCAGCGCACGCTCGGCGGCCGACGGCCCCCAGGACCGCTACCGCGACGAGAACGGCCGCATCGTCAACGCCGAGACCGGGGAGGTGCTGCTCGACCAGAACACCGACCGCACCCTGTTGTCCACGCGCGCCCACAACCGGCTGGTGCGGCTGCGCGGCTACCGCATCGCCCACCAGGGCGGCCGGATGCTGTACGGGGCGACGCTGGGTCTGCCCGCGACCGCACGCACCACCAAGGCCGATGCCTCGCAGGCCACGACGGACGCCCGGCAGCAGTTGCGGGTGTGGGGCAACACGGTGCGCCGCGACGGCCAGGCGTGGGCCAACATGCTGCAGCAGCCCGCCGAAGGGCCCCAGGCCACCGGCCGCCGCCTCACCCCACCCACCCCGGTACGGCGTACAACGACTGCACCAGCTCCGGCTCCGGCCCCGGCTCCCGGGGGCACCGCGGCGCGAACCGCGTCTGTCCGGCCGGGCCGTGGTGGCGTGGCCGCCCCCACGTGGGCCGATATGACCGCACCGTCCGGGCCGGCTGCTCCCGGCCCCCGGCGGCCCGCCCCGCCGGCGTCGAGTGAGCGTGCTACGCCGCCCGCTCCCAAGCCGAGCACTGGACGGGTGCGAGCACCCCGGCCCCGGTCCCGGACTGGCTTGGGATCCACGGAGGCGTCCCGTCGGCAGGCCGAGGCGATGTTCCGCCGCATTGAGGACAGCAACAACGTCAACCCGCCTGCCCGTCCGGACAGCGGCAGCACCGACGGCGAGGGGGGCCCGGCATGACCGTGCACCGTGTGGGGCCCGCCAGACGCTGGCTCAAGTGGGCCCTGGTCACCGGCGCGCTGCTGGCCATGACGGCGTGCTGCATGGCGCCGCTGTCCGGCGCGGCCGCCCGGCTGACGCTGCTGACCCAGCAGGCAGAAGCCGATACCGGCCTGGCCGGGGCGGGCACCAGCGCGGACATCCCCCCGCGCATGCTGCAGGCCTACAACAACGCCGTACAGCACATCGGCGACGTCGTCCCCAAGTGCCGGGGCATGCGCTGGCCGATCCTGGCCGGCATCGCGAAAGTCGAGTCCAACCACGCCGCCGAACGTGACATCGCAGGAAACGGCGACATCCGGCCCCGGATCTACGGGCTGCTGCTCAACGGCTCCGGCGCCGGAGGCAACACGTCGGTGTTCAACGACACCGACAGCGGTAAGTGGGACGGCACGCCGTTCGGTGAACGAGCGGTGGGCCCGTTCCAGTTCACGCCCGCCACCTGGGAGTCGAACGGCCAGGACGGCAACGCGGACGGCGTCCGCGACCCGCACAACGCCGACGACGCCGCGCTCGGCGCCGCCGCCTACCTGTGCGGGCGCGGCCGCAACCTCGCCCGCACCGACCAGCTGCGCGCCGCAATCTTCCAGTACAACCACAGCAGCGAGTACGTCGCCAACGTCACCGGCTGGATCAGCCAGTACAGTGCCGCGGCCGACAGCAACGTCAGCCTGAAGAACGTCACCGGCAAGGCGCGCATCGTGCTTGAGTCGGCGCTCGCCCAGCGCGGTGTCCCCTACTCCTGGGGCGGCGGCAACGCGAATGGCAAGAGCCCCGGCGTCTGCTGCTCCCCCAGCGGCAAGTCCGGCGCCCCGATCACCGGCTTCGACTGCTCGGGGCTGACCACCTTCGCCTTCGCCCGCGTCGGGATCCGGCTGCCGCGCACGGCGGCCGCCCAGGCCGGACGCGGCAAGCGGATCCCCGCATCGTCCGGCCAAAGTGCCCTGCAGCCCGGGGACTTGGTGTTCTTCGGCTACGCGGGCGGCCGCGACTCCACGATCTACCACGTCGGCATCTACCTCGGCGGCGGACAAATGATCAACGCTCCCCGGCCAGGCACGAACGTGCGCCAGGACCCCGTGGACGCCATGCCCGGCTACGCGGGAGGGGCTCGACTGCTGTGACCACCTCCTACGTCAGGCCTACCGGACAACGCCCTCGGTTTCCCTGGCTCTTGCTCGTTCTCAGCGTGGTCTGCGCTGTGGTCGCCTGGCCACTGGTGTCCTCCCTGATGGACCCGCCGCACCCGAGCGCGGATGCACCCCCCTCCGGCCACGTGGTGCCGAACAGGCAGACGCTCCCGAAGGCCCAAGCGACCTCGGCACCGGCTCGACTCACCGCTCGGCGCCCGACACGGTCTCCGGCGAGCTCCCCCGCCCCGCCCCCGGCGTCGGTGACGGCGCCGCGGCCCGGGACAGGGGAGCTGCCGCCGCGAGGCGAAGGACGATCCGGTGACAAGGCCATCCAGCAGCTGCTGGAGAGTTCTTGGCCTGCCGATCTGCCGCCCGCGCAGGAGCGTCTGCTCGTGAGTGAGGGACGCAAGGTGCTTCTGGCCGACCTGACAGGCCAGGGCCGCAGCGCCTACCCCACCGCGTTTGAGGACGCCCAGCCGACGGCGGCCGCCGTCGCCCCAGCCTTCACCCGCATCCGGATCCAGGCAGTCATCGCCCGCCAGGGGCCGTCGCCCGGCCAGGCGGTCGTGCACCTGGTGTGGGCCGCCGCCGACCGCGGCGGCACCTACACCGACGGCCGGATCACCGACATCACCTTCCACCACGCGCAAGGAGACACCGCATGGCTGCCGCAGCCCCCGGCCACCACCTGACCACGATCGCCCTGCCCGATCTCGCCGACGTCGCTTTCTCGTTCCTGCACGCCATGTGGTGGCTGGCCGTGCACTGGTACGTCGCCGTTCCCCTGGTGCTGCTGGGCTGGACCGTGTGGGAGGCAATCCTGCGCAAGCTGGCCGCGAAGGCGTCAGCGGAGCGCTGCGCGCTGACCGTGACGCCGGCCGGCTACTTCGACCCGGACGAGGAACGCATCTGGCGTCAAGGCGTCAGCGTGCTCCATGCCGGAAACGCGATGCCGTGGTGGGCGCCCAAGCGCAGCCGCAGTGTGCGTATCCGCCTGCGCTCCGACGAACACCATCCCCTGGCCTACCAGCTCGAAGGACCGCCCGGAGCTGCCAAGTACCTGCAGACCAGCCCGTTCGGTCAGGACGTGTCCATCACTCCTGCGGACCGCAGGGGCGCGGGCGACGACGCGCGGGAGTTCGTGATGCGCGGCGAGCTGCTGCTGCACGGCAACCCGGCGACCTGGATGCGCAAGGTGCCGCTGGATCCGGACCCGCTGCAGCCCCTCGTGGATGCCGTCTCCGCACTCAAGGCCGGGCTGGGCGACCTGGTCGAGGTCTCCATCGACCTGCAGAGCGTCTCTCGCTGGACCCTGCGCATGCAGCAGCTGAAGATCGTGCAGCGCAAGAAGGCCATCGAGCAGCGTGAGACGTTCGCCGCCTCCCGCAGTGCTGCCCTGGCACACAGCTCAGTGCGCTCGCTGGTGAGCGGCGCCCACCATCAGGAGCGTGCGCCGATGGTCGTGCCCGCCGGACGGTTCGACCGGGACAAGGCGCTGGGCAGACTGGCGCGGGACACCGACATGGCGCGCGTGCAGATCCTGATCCGCTGCGCCTCCAACAGTGAGGAGCGGGCCCGCGCACTGAGGGCGCAGGTCTGCGCGAGCTTCAAGGTGTTCGGCAAGGAGGTGCGGTGGTCGCCGCGCGGGCTGCGGATCCTCGGGTGGACGTGGGGATGCGATCAGTGGCCGCTGGTCAAGGGCTGGCAGCAGCGGTGGGACAGCGGACAGCTGCGCCCCGCGCGCTCGAATGTGGCCACCCTCAGCGAGCTGGCCGGCCTGCTCAAGCCACCCACCAAGCACTGCCGTCTGCCGCTGCTGGCCGCTCAGCTGCCCACCTTCACCGCAGACGACGCGAGCCAACTGCTTCTGCAGGGAGCGGTGATGGAGGCCGACGGCACCCGCCGCCTCATCGCCACCAACGAGGCCGAGACGCTGTTCGAGATCGGGCTGGGCAAGGCCGGCGGCGGGAAGACCGAACGCGCACTCGCCCAGGCCATCATGGTCGCGCACGCGGGCGGCGGCCTGCTCTATGTCGACCCGCACCGCGATTCCTGGAACCGCGCCACCCGCTATCTCGCCCACCCCGGCATCATCGACCGCATCCAGGTGATCGACCTCAACCCCGGCACCGACACCCAACCGGTGGGGGCGTGGAATCTGCTCGACATGAGCACCGGCCGGTCCCGAAGCGACGTCGTCTCCGCCGTCGTCGACGGCCTGGCCGCCGGAATGAAGTGGGACGACACCAGCACCCCGCGCGGCCTGACCATCCTCACCTCATGCGTCCAGGCCCTGTGCGCCCTCAACGACCGCATCTGCCACGAGGGCGCACCGCGCGCCCAGGCCACCGTGTTCCACATCCGGCCGCTCCTGACCGACACCGCTTTCCGCGACAGCGTCCTCGCCGCGGTGCGCGGCCGCATCAGCGACGACGCCGTGGCCTGGTGGCGCACCGTGTTCCCCACCCTGAGCCCGGACGCGTTCGGCATCATCCTCAACCCCCTGACCCGCCTGGCCGACAACCCCACCTACTTCGCCTTCCTCGGCCAGCCCGTCAGCCGGTTCGACCTGCGCACCGCGATGGACACGCGCCGCATCGTGTGGGTGTGCACGGCCGGGAACAGCCCCGTCGACCGGCTCGTGTCCTCACTGATCGCGCACGAGCTGCTGCGCGCCGGCCGCTCGCGCCGCGACACCCCGCCGGAGGGCCGGGCACCGTTCCGCGCCTACCTGGACGAGCTGATCACCATCGCGGGCAACGCTCCCGAGTCGACCGCCGCGATGTTCGAGGATCTGCGCAAGTTCGGTGTCCGCGTGCACGGCATGTCCCAGTCCCTGTCCCGGCTGCCGCAGTCCGTGCGTGACGCGCTCCTGCAGAACGCATCCACGCTGGCCACGACGACCGGTTCCCGCAAGGTCGTCTCCGACATGACACAGGAGTGGGGCGAGCGGCCCGGCGCCGATCAGGTCATGGCGCTGCCGCGCTTCCAGCACTACGCGCTGTTCACCGTGGGCGGCCAGCGCATCGGCCCCGTGAAGGTCCAAGGCATCCACCTCGATGACGACCTCAAGTCCCTCGCCCGCGGGGCCAAGCAGGTCAGCAAGCTGGTGGACGCCGCCCATGGTGCTGCGGGCAGTGCCCCGCTGGCCCGGCAGGCCGAGCGCGCCGCCGGTCAGCTCACCCGCGTGAAGGAGCACTGCGCAGCCGTCTCGCTGACGAAGGACCCTCGCCCCAGCGGCGCCGCGGCGGCCGGGAGCACGAGCCCCGGATCGAGTACCGGGAACTGGAATGAAGTCACGTGAGCGACGCGGACAGCTCGTCGGGGAGCGGCTACATCAGCGACGGCGCCTGAAGTGACCGTCTTTGTACAGCTGGTAGATGATCCAAGGCATCACGACGAAAATCACCAGAATCGTAAACGTCCAGTTGAACCAGGCCGACCCGTCCGGTCGCGGGTCCTGGGCCAGCACAAGAGACCACTCGTGAAGTAACGGCATTCCGTGCCTGTACCCCCAGCCCGCGCACGAACACAGCCAGCAACGGCGACGAGTCACGAACGACCGTACATAAAGGTCACTTTCGGATCTTGCCGACAGCAACAAGTCGACATTGCAGCCGAGTTACGTCAACGCACGCAGCAAATCTGTCACGGAGGCGGCTTATCGATCAGAAAGGCTTGTACCTATGCGGGTGTTGACGCTTAGGGTGTCAACCGTTACGCAACGTATCAGCGCAGCTCGCAGGGGCTGGCCCCGCTCCGCACGCACCCGCTGTGCGAATGGAGACCGCCGGGCCGCCCAGGCCTTACGGGGAGACATCATGACCCGAGCAGCACGTCCTGCCGCATATGCCGGGGTTCACAAGCGAAAAAGCGGACGCTCTTTCGGTGCAGTGGCCACCGCCCTCGCAGCGCTCGCCCTCACGTCCTGCTCCGGGGGCGACAGCAAGGGCCCAGAGGCCACGCTCGACCCAGCCGAACCGAGCAAGACCGCGACCAGCACCGCCCCCAGCCCCACCGAGACGGACCCCGACGCGGCATTGAAGAAGGTCGTGCTCGACACGTACGCACGCATGTGGGAGGAGCAGGCCAAGGCCTACTCCAAGGCCAGCATCGAAGGCACCCAACTGCGCCGCTACGCCGCCGGTGCTGCCCTGGCCGATACCGAGGTCACGATGGACACCTTCCAGAAGGAAGGCCTGGTGACGAAGGGCGCGCCCACCCACGACGTCACCGTGACGGGGCTGAAGCCGAACAAGAAGGTGCCCTGGGCCAGCCTGACCGACTGCATGGACACCACCGGCTGGAAGTACCTGGACAAGAAGACCGGCAAGCCGGCCGAGATGCCGAAGAACCAGGTCCTGAAGTACGTGACGAAGGTCCAGGCCGAGCGGTGGGGGGGAACGTGGAAAATCATCGTCGTAGATCCGTCCGCTACCTCCTGCTGACCGGTCTCCTCGGCCCGGCCGTGCTTTCCCCGGCACAGGCCTCCGTCGCCGACGTGCCCATGAATGTCGGGTGCAGCAAACAGACGCGCTTCGTCACCTGCAACGCCAGCGGTAACAACCGCACCAGCGGATCTTCCGGCCACAAGGGAACCTCGCAGGCTGCTGGCAGCAACAAGGGCGGTGGCAAGGGGCCGAAGTGCACCATGAAGAAGATGGTTCCGCAGCCGCCGCCCGGCAGCGCGCTGTGGAAAGGCGAGGGAAAGATCGTCTACCAGCAGGTTTGTCCCGACGGGCCCAACTCGGCACTGACCGGGCCGGTCGGCGTGGATGCCGGCGCCCCTGCCGTGGATCCTGCCGTCGTGGCTGCGCAGGCCGTCGACAAGATGGAGCTGCTCGGCCCGCAGGTCGCCAGCCCCCGCGCGGGTGCGAGGTACACCGTCGGGGTTCCGGTGTGGATGTGGGTGACGCCGTCCGCGTCGACGTTCGGGCCGAACTCGGCGTCGGCGTCCGCGGGCGGTGTGACGGTCACCGCCAAGGCCGAGGTCTCCAAGATCGTGTGGGACATGGGCGACGGCGAGAAGGTGACCTGCACCGGGCCGGGCACGCCGTTCAAGAACACCCGTCACGGCGTCGAATCGCCGGACTGCGGCCATATCTACCAGCAGCCCTCCACCCGCAAGGCGGGTGCGAAGTACCGGCTGACGGCGACCGCGTACTGGGACGTGACCTGGCAGGCCACCACGGGCGAGGCCGGGCAGATCCCCACCACCCGGCAGACAGATGTGTCGTTCACGGTGGGCGAGCTGCAGTCGGTCGGCAGCTGAACCGTGTCGAGGAACTTGGAACGATGAGAGGTAGAACGTGAGCAGGACGGATGTGCCGCCGCAGGCCTCCCCCGTGCAGATGCCGACCGCGCCTGCGGCCGCGCCGGTTCAGGCGAAGTGGCAGGCCCGCAGGCGCAGGCCGGGCATGCTCGCCGTCGCGGTGGCCTGCATCGCCGCGTGCGCGGCGGGCAACTGGTGGTACTGGACCGAGAACGGCCAGCGTCAGCCCATCATCGAGATCGCGCACGAGATTCCGGCCGGCAGCGTCATCAAGGACTCCGACCTGCGCGAGGCCTCCGTGGCGGTCGACCCGTCGATGCAAGTCGTCGGGATCCAGCAGCGTGACCAGGTCGTGGGGATGCGGGCCATCTCCACCCTGCAGGCCGGATCGCTGCTGCACCCCAAAGAGGTCACCAACAAGACACTCGTGAAGGGCAACGAGCAGCTGGTCGGTATCGCGCTGAAGCCAGGCCAGTTGCCCGACAGCAGCCTGCGGCCCGGCGACCGGGTGCAGGTCGTGTTCACCAGCGACGACCCCGCCGCCGACGATGCCAAGACCGGTCCGGGATCCGTGCAGGCCCGCGTCGTCCGGGTCGGCGCGGCACGGGAGTCGACGGGCGAGCGCGTCGTCGACGTCGCGGTGGACTCCAAGCAGGGCCCGATGCTCGCCGCCCAGGCCGCCGCCGGTGACGTCGCGCTGGCCGTGAACGGGGCGGGCAACTGATGGCGGTCATCGCCATGGTCGGTCTGCCCGGCGCCCCCGGAGCCACCACCTCAGCGCTCGCCCTGCACCGCAACTGGCCCGTGGACGGCGACCGGTGGGTGCTGCTCGCCGAGTGCGATCCCGACGGCGGCGCGATCCTGGCCGGCGCTCTGGAGGGCCGTCTCCAGGTGGATGTGGGGCTGCGGCATCTGGCCGTGTCCCTGCGCGGCGATCAGAGTCTTCAGGATGCGTTCTGGAAACAGCTGGTGCGCCTGTCGGACGACAGCTCGCCGGGCGAGCGCCGCCAGATGCTGCTGCCCGGCCTGACCGCCATGTCCGAGGCGGCCGCGCTGGCGCCCGAGTGGCCGCAACTGGCCGAGCTCCTGGTGGCCATCGACCGGATGCCGCGCAACGCCCACGAGGTCATCATCGATCTCGGCCGTAACGGCGCCTACGGCCCCTCACGGGTCCTGGCACAGCGTGCGGACCTGGTGTTGCTGGTGGTGCGGGGCACCGTGCGCAGTGTCAGCGCGGCCACCGGCCGTCTGCCCATGCTCCGCCAGGCGCTGGAGGGCGACCAGAACCGTCCCGCGCCCGCCCTGGGACTGCTGCTGATCGACGAGGGCCCCTACGGGCGGCGTGAGGTGGAGCAGCAGCTGGAGACGCCCGTGGTGGCCGTGCTGCCCTACCGCCCGGCTGAGGCCGCAGTGTTGTCCGACGGCGCTCCGGAAGGGAAGTTCGCGAAGACGCCGCTGATGAAGGCGGCCGCGGGCGCCATCACCCCGATCCGTCAGCACGTGGCCACCCGCCGCAAGGTGCTGTATTCGCCGGTGCAGCAGCGGCTGGAAGAGGTGCGCCGTGCGCGCTGAACCCGTCTACAACGGCCCGCCCCCGCGCCGCGTTGCCCACGACCCGATGACGCCCTCGGTGACCGGTCCCTACATCGGCCAGCAGGCACATGCTGTCGCGTCGCTGCCCTCTGCAGTGGTTGCTCAGCCGGTGGACTACCGCGCCGCTCAGGAGATCAAGCGCGTCGTGCTGAACACGCTCAGCGAGGAGGGCAAGCAGCGCGCCTGGGCGTCGGTGCAGGCCAAGGAGCAGCGGGGCCGTCAGCTGATCAATGAGCGGGTGGCGATCTGGGCCGATGCGCAGGGCTGGTCGACCGGTGGGGCGGTCAGCCAGAGCCTGGAGCAGGAGCTGGCCGCGCTCGCGTTCGACATGTGCTTTCGGGCCGGGCGCCTGCAGCGCTACCTCGATGACGAGCAGGTCGAGGACATCTGGCTGGAGGGCTCGCAGCGAGTCTTTCTGAAGTACGCCGGGCAGCGCGAGCCGGTCCGGGTGGCGCAGGTCGCTGACTCGGAGGACGAACTGCAGGAACTGGTGCGGGACTTGATCCGTGCTTCCGGGCAGAACGGGCGCACGTTTTCCACCCACTCCCCCGACGTCGAGCTGCGGCTTCCCGACGGCTCCCGCCTGCAGGCCCTGGGCCCGGAGATCACCGGCGGGTCCACGCACGTGACGATCCGCCGCCACCGCTACCGCACCATCGGTATGCGTGAACTCATCGATCTGGGCACCCTCAGCACTCAGGCCGCGGACCTGCTGACCGCGGCGGTGCGGGCCCGGCTGAATATCATGGTCGCCGGGGAGCAGTCGTCGGGGAAGACCACGCTGCTGCGGGTGCTGCTGCGCGAGATCAAGCCCACCGAGCGGTTCGGAACGCTCGAGACGACGTTCGAGGGGCTGGCCGATCCCGGCTACCACGAGCATGTGGTGCCGATGGAGGCCCGTTTCTCCAACGGGGAGCGGATCGGCCCGAACCAGGCGGCCGCCGGTGAGATCACGCTGATGGACTTGATGGTCAAGGCCAAGCGCATGTCGCTGACGCGGACCATCGTCGGTGAGGTCCGCGGGTCGGAGATCACCGCGATGATGCAGGCGATGACGTCGGACCGGCCGGGCAACATGTGCACCATCCACGCCTCGGAGCCGGCCGCGGTGTTCGACCGGATCGCGGAGCTGTATCTGCTGGCGCAGGCCAACTTCACTCCGGAGATCGCCTACCGGCAGATCGCCAACGGCCTGCACCTGATCGCGTTTTTGTCGGTCGACGACAGCGGTCCGGCCCCGCGCCGCTACCTCTCCCACATCTGGGAGATCACGGGTATCGGGCACGACGGGCGGCCCACCTACAACGAAGTCTTCGGTCCGGCAGACGACATCGACGGACCGGCCGTGCCCAAGGGCGCGCTCAGCGCCCGAAAGCGGCGCCGCCTGGAGAAAGCCGGAATGACCGCCGATCTACTGTCCGCGCAGGCCATGGCCTATCTCGGCACGGGAGGGACGACGTGATCACTTCCCTGTGGTGGATGGCCAACGGAACACTCCTCGGCCTCGGCCTGGTCCTGGCCGTCGCCGGGATCGTCGGCACCAGCCGTCCCAAGTCACCGCTGCCCTGGCAGGGCGAGCGCGGCGTGCTGGCGCGGCAGTTCGCCGCCCAGCGCCGGATCCTGCTCGGCGCGGCCGCGGTGGCGTTCGTGCTGGTGTGGCTGGTCACGGGCGTGCTGATGGCCGGTCTGATCGTCGGCGGAGCGGTCGCGGGTGGTCCATGGCTGCTGTCCGGTCCGGCTATGACGAAGGCGCAGATCGCCCGCCGCGATGCGCTGGGCGAATGGGCGCAACGCCTGTCGGAGATGGTGCGGCTGGGAAACGCGCTGGAGAAGTCGCTGATCGCTTCCCGTAAGCATGCGCCGGCGGCGCTGGCCGAGGAGGTGGGCGAGCTCGCGGACAAGATTCAGGCGCAGTGGCCCACCCATGAGGCGCTGGCGGACTTCGCGCGCGGCTTCGACGACGTGACGGGAGACAAGGTGTGCTCGGCGCTGATTCTGGCTTCGCAGGACCCGGGTCCGGGTCTGGCGCAGGCCATGGAGGACCTGGCGGCCTCGGTGCGTGAGGAGGTCAAGATGCGCCAGGGCATCGAGGCCGACCGGCAGAAGACCCGGACCACTGTGCGGACGCTGACGCTGATCACGCTGGGGATCGTCGCCCTGGGCTTCACGGTGCCGCAGTACACCGGCGTCTACGCCACGCTCATGGGCCAGCTGGTGCTGGCGGTCCTGGTCGGGTTCTTCGTCGCCACGCTGGTGTGGGTGCGCCGCCTGGCCACCCGCGGTCACACCCCCAGGGTGCTGGTCCCCGATCCGCGCAGTCCCGTGAAGACGCCGGAGCGCCCGCAAGAGGTCGACGCGATGGGAGTCCTGCGGTGAACTCACTGACTGCAGTGATCGTGTCGGGAGCGATCGGCGGCGCCGGGCTGGCTCTGCTGGTGGCCGAGCTGCTGCCATCGGCGCCCAAACTCGGCCCTGCGATGGCGCGCCTGCACCAGGCACCCACCGCCCAATTGCAGGCCGCCCCCCGGCCCACCTCCGCCCAGGCCCAGCTCGGTGCGTGGCTGGTGCGCAAGGTGCCCGTCACTCTGCCCCGCCGCGATCTGGATCTGCTGGGCAAGGCGGCCGAAGAGCACGTGCTGAACAAGGTGGTGCTGGCCCTGTTCGGGCTGCTCGCGCCGAGCCTGTTCATCGGTTCCTGGACGCTGCTGGGCCTCAACATCGCCCTGTACGTGCCGGGCATCATCGGGGTGCTGCTCGCCGCGCTGTGCTGGTTCGTGCCGGATCTGATGATCCGCCGTGACGCTGCCAAGGCGCGCGCCGAGGCCGCCCACGGCATCGCCGTCTATCTCGAGCTGGTCGCGCTGCGGCTGGCCGCCGGAATCGCGATCGAGTCGGCGCTGGAGCAGGCCGCGTTCGTCGGCAAGGGCTGGGTGTTCGTCCGGATCCAGGAGACGCTGATGCGCTCGCGGATAGAGCGCGGCCAGCAGTGGGCGGCACTCAAGGGACTCGGTGAGCGGCTGGACGTGCCGGTCCTGGCCGACGTCGCCGACTTCGTGCAGATGTCCACCCAGGAAGGCGCCTCCGTCTACGACACGGTCCGCCACCGCGCGGCCAGCCTGCGCACCGAACAGCTCAACGCCGAAGCCGCCTCCGCCAACGCGGACACCGAGAAGATGCAGGCCCCTCAGGCCGTGCTGTGTGTCCTGGTCATGGCGGCCATGGCGTTTCCCGCCGTCCTCAACGCCTTCAACCAGACCTCCTGATCCCTCTGTTGCCCGAAAGGAACGCCCCATGTCCGACCTGCTTTTGAAGACGAGCGCGAAGCTCGCGCAGATTCCCGCCGCGGTCAGTCGCCGCCTCGAGGAGGCGCGTACCGAGATCGACGAGCGCGGCGACCGCGGTGACAACCCTGTCGTCACCGTCATCCTGTGGGTGGCCGGCATCGGCATCGCCGTGACGATCGTGGCCGCTCTCGTCGCCCTCGGGATGCGGGCCAGCAGCAAGGTCGACAACGTGGATCTCGGCGGCTGAGCCGTGCGCAGAACGTGGGACGACCGGGGGTCGTCCCCCATCCAGTACGCGATCGCGTTCCCCGTGGTCCTCGTCATCACGTTCATCCTGATCCAGGGCGTGCTGTGGGCCTATGCCCGCAACCTCGCCTACACCGCCGCCCGTTCAGGGGTGGCGGCCGGTCGGCTGTATGAGGCCTCCCCCGCCGACGGCTCCGCCCGCGCCCGCCAGGCGCTCGATGATCTGGGGGGCAACATGCTCACGAACACGAGCGTGAGCACCGCGGGCAGCAGCCAGGACACCATGCGCGTCCACGTCAGCGGGCAGGCTTTGACGATGCTGCCCGGCTTCCACCTGAGCGTCGCGGCGACCGTGACCGGGCCCATCGAGCACTGGACGACCGGAGGCCCGCGATGACCCGTCGCCGGGCAGGCCGGTGGGCGGTGCTGCGCAACGATCGGGGCAACGCCGCCGTCGAGGCCGCTCTCACGGTGCCGGTGCTGATCGTGCTGGTGCTGCTGTTCATCGCCGCGGCCCGTCTGCAGCTGGCCGGTCAGAAGACCGACGCGGCTGCCCAGGCGGCGGCGCGCGCGGCGTCCCTTGAGCGCACTCCGGGCAAGGGACGGGCAGCGGCAGAGCGGGCCGCCCGTCAGGCGCTCTCCGGTGAGCAGCAGGCCTGTTCGCACGTGGGCGTGCAGGCCGACACCTCCGGGCTGGCCGTGCCGGTCGGTCAGGTCTCCGCAGTCACGGTGACCGTCACCTGCCGCGTTCCCGTCGGCGATCTGGTCCTGATCGGCGGCGGGCCCGGCGTGCGCACCGTGACCAGCAGCTTCACCTCCGTTGTCGACGCCTACCGAGGTCGTGGATGAACTCGCCGCAAATTTGGGCATGGGCGCGCCGGCGGCGCGCGGCTTTCGACGACCGGGGCGGCATCAGCATCTTCGTCGCGGTCATCACCGGCCCGCTGATCCTGCTGGCCGGTCTCCTCACCGTCGACGCCTTCGGCGCGCTGCGGGCCCGCGAACACGCCGACGCCCTGGCCGTGGAAGCCGCCCGCGCCGCCCAGCAAGCCGTCGATCTCGACAGCCTGATCCCCGCCAAGGGAGTGCGCGTCGACCCAGCGGCCGCCACCGCGGCCGCCCGCACCTACCTGTCGCGTGCGCACGCCAGCGGATCGGTACAAGTCAGCGACGGCGGCCGCCGGATCACCGTGACGGTCACCAGCTCCTACCGCGGGAAGTTCTGGCCGCACACCTACCACCACCGTGTCTCCAGCACCGCCACCCTGCTGTACGGCACCACCCGGCCCGAGGACGGCGAAACCCGATGAACCGCTCCCCCGCACCCGCTGCCCGCACCCGTCCGCGCCGGACCAGCGCCGCCCTGGTGAAGGCCCTCGGCGCGCTGTGCGCGTTCGCCGTGACGCTGGGCGCGCTGCCATGGCTGCTGTGGCACGCCACCGCCGCGATCGCCTCCGGCGGCCTGGACGCGGCCCGGCACCTGTTCGACCGTCAGGACACCGGCGCGCTCGCACTGCTGGCCGTCTGCGTGATCGGCTGGCTCGCTCTCGGCAGCTTCGTGCTGTCGGTGCTGCTGGAGATCCCCGCCCAGCTCCGCGGAGTACGCGCCCCACAACTACCGGGACTTCAGATCAGCCAGCGGGCGGCGGCCGTGCTGGTCGGCTCGCTGCTGGTGCTGCTGCCGACCGGCACCGCCCTGGCCGCCTCCCCCGCCCAGGCCGCGCCCCGCACCGTGGCATCGGCCAGTGCCGAAACCGAACCGGGCTCCGCCGTCGCGGTGCAGCAGAGCACTCAGTCGCACAGCGAGCAGGCGCCACAGAACGGGCACCATGACACGTACACGGTGCGCGACACCCGCCCTGCCGAGAGCCTGTGGTCGATCGCAGAGCGGCTATACGGGCACGGCGACGCGTTCACGCACCTCGTCGACGCTAACGAGGGCCGCACGATGGTCGACGGGCGGACCTTCCACGCGGACGCGCCGATCTATCCCGGGTGGGTGCTGCAGCTGCCCGCCGACGTTCCCCGCCTCGACACGGTGGCGAGCCCCGCGGGTGCCGACGGCCACAACGGCGAAGGCCTGCAGCCGCAGGGCGAGACCGCCCAGGATCAGGCGCACGTCGTCAAGCCGGGCGACACCATCACCGGCATCGCGCAGGACGAGACCGGGGACGCCGCCAACTGGCGTGCCGTGTACGAGGCGAGCCGCGGCGCTCAGCCCGACGGGTTGCCCCGCATCACCGACCCCGACCTGATCGTCCCCGAGCAACGGGTCACCATCCCCGCCGAGCTCCAGTCGGCCCCGCACACCTCCAATGAGCACGAAGAGCGACACGACCGGAGCCCCGAGCAGGAGCGCGACAAAGACCAGCAGGATGCTGCGCCGGACGAGGCGAACGAGGAGGCCTCTCCCCCAGCCCAGGAGACCGAGCGGCCGTCGGACACAGCTGCACCGCAGAGCCCGGACGCGGAAGGAGAGCAGGGCGACCCTGCGGGTGCGGGCACCCATGGGCGGCCCTCGAATCCACCGACGGTACCGGCGACGCCCTCAGCTCCGGGCCACCGCAGCTCCACGCCCGCCGAACGACCCTCTGCGAGCGCCACACCGACCTCCCCGGCAGCCGAGCAACCGCGTAACTCCGCTGCCGCAGAACCCGCCGCACCCGCCACGACAGCGCCCCAGTCCGGGCAGCAGCAGGAGAACGCGCACGGCTCCCCCATCAGGACGCGCACCGGACTGCAGGCTTTCGCGCTGCTGGCCGGGGTGATCACCACGGCGTTGCTGGCACGTCGGCTCTGGCAGTGGCGCACCCGCCGCCCCGGCCAACAGGCCCCGGCCACCGAGCCGGTGCCGGTCGAGGATGTGCTGGAGACGGCGGCACACGACGGTGCACACGGAGTCGAGCGCCTGCAGACGGCACTGCGACTCCTGACCCAACTACCCGACGGCGAGGCCCCGCCGGCACTTCGGGCTGCTCGGATCACCGCGGACAGTGTGCACGTTCTTCCCGACGACGTAACCGCCGAGGCGCAGGCTCCATTCACCGGTACCCGGGCCGGCTGGTGGGTGCTTCCCCACACCGTGGACCTGCCCGCACCGGCCGAGACCAAGACCGACGAACCGCCCTATGCGGCCATGGTGACCCTGGGCGCCACCCCGAGCGGGGAGTTGCTGCTGGCCGATCTCACTGCCTGGCAGGTCCTCCTGGTCGACGGCAGCCGCCAGGAGAGGGCCGAAGTGATGGCGGCGATGGCCACCGAGCTGGCCATCGGCCCCTGCGCCGATTTCGTCGAGGTGTACACGTGCGGCATGGGCTCCCTGGCCTCCGACCTGCGCACCATGGGCGTGCAGTACCTGGCCGACCCCCGCCTCGCGGCCGGTGAGTTCGCCCATCGCGTCCTGGAAGCCCACCAGGATCCAGAGGCCCGCGGCTTCCCCTACATCGTGCTGTGTGCGGCCGAGGCCGAGGACGACATCCTGTGGCAGCTCGCCGAGTCCCTCAGCCGCGCCGAAGGCCTGACGCCCTGCGCCCTGGTCCTGCCCGCCGAGGCAGCCAGTGTCTTCCCCGACGCCGAAATGCTGGACGCCTCCACCGACGGCCCGCAACGCATCGACGCGGTCGGCGACGACATCACGCTCCAGCGCCTGGACGCCGTCTCCATCACCGAACTGGCCCGCGCCTGCGCACAGGCTGAGCAGCCGCCCGACGATCCGCAGGGTGTGTGGGAGCACGTGCCGCCCGAGCCGGTCGCCGTTCCCGGCCCGCCCGTCCGTCCTGTGCCCGCTGCCCCCTCCCTCGCCGACACCGAGCATGGCGACACCCAGAGCGCTGCCCCGTCGCCTGACGGCGAAGGCCAGCCGGAGCCGACTGCCGTGACAGCCGGACAGCCGCTGGTGTTCCAGGCACTGCTCGCATCGAGCGACCCGGGCCAGACCGACTTGCGGCCTGTCCCGCCCGCAGAGGAACAGACGAAAGCGAGTCCGGCGATCGGCCCGCGGTTCCGTATCCCGGTCGTACACGCTCTGACCGCGCCCGAGCGCGTCGCCCCCATCCCGGAGACCGATGAGGACCGGGCTGTCACCGAGGCCGGACAGCACCATGAGGCACCCCGCCTGCGCGTCCTGGGCAATTTGGCGATGGACAACCTGCTCAAGGGACCGGCAGGCCCGCGGCTGGTCGAACTCACCGCACACCTGCTCCTCAAGCCCGGCAGCAGCGCCGACCGGCTGTGCGAGGACCTGGGCGACGACGAACCCTGGTCGCCTCGCACCCTCAGCGCCCGGCTGCGGGATCTGCGCACCGCTCTGGGATCGGACCCCGACGGCACCCCGTACGTTCCCCAGCGCACCGGCAAGACCTCCCCCTACGCGGTATCGGACAAAGTGCAGTGCGACTGGCACGACTTCCAACGCCTGTCCGAACTCGGTCTCAGCCGCGGCGCGGACGGCCTGCCGTATCTCGAGCGGGCTCTGGCCCTGGTCGACGGGGTGCCGCTGAACGGCCATCCCGCGAAATGGATGACCGGCGTGCGCACCCGCATGCAGGCCGACATCACCAACGTCGCCCACACCGTGGCCAGCTACCGCACCCAGGACGGCCCGCACCAAGACCTGCCCAGCGCCCGCACCGCCTGCAGGACAGGCCTGACGGTCGACTCCTACTGCGAGTGGCTGCACCGAGACCTCATGCGCGCCGAAGCAGCCGCCGGAAACCACACCGGGCTACGCGCGGCCATCGCCACCTGGCGGGAGATGACCAGCAGCCTGCCGCCCGGACAGATCGACCGCGCCACGATGGCACTCGTCGACGAACTCCTGGACGCCTCCTGATCCGTTCGGTCAGGCGGCAGCAAGCTCACGGGCGGCGCAGGCAAGCAGGTCACGGGTGGCCGCCCCAGCGGAGGCGGCCTGGCAGTGATTGTCAGCGCAGACCTCGGCGAGGGAACCGGACTTGCTCACTCAGACCACAATCCGCGTCCCGCAGATCGTCGCGTCGGCGGGCACCTGGACGCGCCCGTACTCACTGGAGTCCTGGGTGTCCCGCTCGTAATCGCACGGAGTTCCGAAATCCGCTTCGACCCGGCGGACCGGCCCTGCGAACGCGAGATTGGTGGCGGCGCGGTCATAGGGGGGCGGTTGCTTCAGCCGTTCGGGATCGTCGAGCCTGCACATGAGAGCCAGCAGTTCCGTCACGCTCATCGCCATCCGTCCATTCGTCCATCCTGCCGTTCCGCGGCGAGAGCGGAAGGACTGGGATGCGCAAGCAAGCGCCCGTAGGTGAAATACTCTGGCATTCACCGCTCCGCCGACAACGGCCCGGATCTCCGCCGGTGCAGGAACGACGTCGTCGACCAGCTCAACCTGGATCAGCGTCAAGCTGCCATCGATGCGCACCGCGTACATGGACTTCTCCCCCGAGTCGCACAGCGGCCGGGGCGGCCGCGCAGTGCTGGGCCCGTCGTAATGCGCAGCCAACCGACCCGAACCACGTTTCCGGGACCGCCATCCCTCAGGCGCCCAGCGATTTCTCACGATGCGTACAGCGCCCACTGCACGCTGCCCGCGCCTTTTTCTCGTAGGCGAAAGCTACAGGTCTCATAGGGTTCGCAGAATGTGCAGTGTGTTCCGTTGATGGACTGAGCACGCTGCACCCCGCCTCCCTCTCTCGGGCCTAACAGACGGCTTCCAGCTGAGCAAGCAAGTGCGCGCCTGTTCAACAAGCGCAGCAAGCGGATGAAAGGCGGCGCACCGGCGCGCGCGAGCACGAGCCCGAGCTGGCAGGGCCGGTGTGCCGCTCGTGGAGCGCGACCGGCCCGAGGGCACCGGGCAGCCAAGACCGGCGGTCAAGGTGCCGGTAGGCAGGTACCCGCAGACTCGGTAGACGCTCCCGCGAGACGGGTCACAGGCTACTTCTCGGTCCAGTAGTCAGCCAGCATCTCTCCCGGCCAGCTCGGCTCACGAACTGGCCCGCGAGGACCCATTTCGGTGAAGTACGGGGAGAGGTCATAGACCTTCGTCCCGATCACCGCGTCCAGATCGGCGACCCGAAGCCGGAGGCCGTCGACCTGGAGCAGCCGTGGGAACGACTGCGCGAGCTGGTTAGGCCTGCGGTGGTTGCGGTGGGCGAAGGTGCCAGTGGCTGGCCATGCAATGTTCCCGCGTGGGCTGCGGGCGTGATACTCGACATCGTCCGGCGAGGCCTGATCGAAGTGCCACAGCACGACTAGGTGTGAGAACTCCTCAAGGCCCTGAACAGCGTCGATGGGGAACTTTTCGTCAAGCTGGATTACCGACTCAATGCCGCCCCAGTAGTCGTCGGCGATCTCCGCACGGCCCTCAATGACCATCCCGATCGACTCGATCCCCAGCGTCATGTCCTCGCCCTTCAGCTCCGCAGCCAACACCGTTGCTGATCAATCTACTTCGGACAGATACGAGGCTGCTCGGCCGTCGAGAACGCCGACCGCCGGAATGCCGCGTCGGTGGTATGGAGTGAGCAACGTACGCATGTTCTCGACCGCCTGGCGTGCCCGGCCGGAGTACATGCCCCCCTCCATGGCGTCCAAGACCCTCGTCCACGTTGCGCAGGCCTCTTCCACTCGCCCTTGGCCGATCTGAGTCGCACCCATATATCCGAGAGTCACCGCGTGCGTGCGCCGGAATGCAGCTCCCCGTGTACGTACGGAGCGGCGGAACTGTGTGATGGCGCGGTTCGGATCCCCCAAGTCCCGCAGAGTGCAAGCTGTCTCATGGGCGAGGGAGGCCTCGCCGAAGAAGAAGGTTCGATCCGGTTCCGGAACGCCGTCATGAGCCTGCCTGAGATCGTCCTCGGCTCGCAGCAACGCACGTGCCGCCCCCTGGTTCTGCTTGTTCGCCGCCAGGGCCCGCGCGTGCACGACGCCGAGTAGAGCCCGCTCGCGCGGCGTGGCCGCGGAATAGCGCTTGCCGTGCACCGATGCTTGGGCGATTTCCAGCGCCTCCTTCCGGAACCCGAGGTCCAACGCCTGGTGAGCCATCGCTCGCAGGATGTGCGCGCTCAGCGGCTGGTCACCTGCTCTAGCCGCAAGTTTGACCGCGGCGTTGAAGCGTCGGAGCGCCACATCGTGCTCACTGTTGTCGAACGCCATCCAGCCGGACACGTAGGTGAGCTCCGCGACCGCGCCGAACATGTTTCGCCGAACCCGGTCGTCGGTGAAGCGTCCTTTGAGGAATGGCGCAGCTTCCCACGTCAGGTACTCGTCCAGCGCTCGCCGTCCGTGACCACCGCCGCGGCGCTGGTCCATTGCGGAGAACGCCACGGTGAGCTCCCGGACGGTACACACGTCGCCGCTGCCCACCCGTTGCCCGGATGCCGGCGTGGCACTCGTGGGTGGCTTCGACATGGCTTCCCACCATGCCGAGTCAGGCAACGCAAGGGCTGCGGCGGAGTACACCCCACCCGCCAGAAGACGGCGCCGGTTCGCGTCCACTCCACTCCCCAGTTCGCTAAGCGCGATCAACGGATCAACGCGCCAGTCCAGCGCCTCCTGCGCTGGCGAGGTGGGAACTGCGAACCCGGCCTCTTGCGGCGTGATGGCACGCTTCAAGCGGCGGGACAGCGCCTCGCACAACATAGCTGGTGCCACACCCGTCGGTTTCGAGCCCTCGACCCATGCGGTGACGTGAGTGCGTCCAATTCTTGAGTTCTCTACCGACTCCCCGGCCAAAGTCTCCCCGGCGACTCGGTTATACGCGGCAGCGGTCTGCGCTCGTGACCAGCGCGCTTCCACCAGTAGCTCCTGAAGCCGCTCGTTTCTCTCGCGCGCCATCGTGCGCCCCCGCAGTGGAAAACGATCTTTGGTCATTTTATTCAACCTGGCATGGCCGCAGGCCGGCCCTCCATCACGCTACCGCTCAACTTCACTCTCAGTTGCCGGAGTTGGCAGAACGTCAGCCGTTCGAGGAGACCTTCATCAGATGATCTTTGTTCACCTTGTTCACCCTGAGCCCCTTGCACCGGTACCCCCATCGGTGCCCGAGCGGTTCGCTTGTTGTGCCAGCCCACAATGAGCAGGAGCACCCCACATGAACTCCTTAACTGGCCCGACCACCATGAGCGTCGGCAACCTGGCAGCCGTCGGGCAGCAGCGGCGGAACGGGCCCCAGCAGGTCAGCACCACGCCTGCTTCTCTGCCGCCCGCCGAACCGTCGAAGATTGCTGCGGCCGGTGCGCGTGAAGCACATGTGGTGCCGCGTCTGCGCAGGATCGGAGCCGCGTGGCTCCGTCATATGTGCCGTATGCCGGAGGAACGCGTCGAGGACGTGCTCATCGTTCTCTCTGAGCTCCTCACGAACGCTGTCCTGCACGGCAAGGGACACTCGGTGAGCTACCTGAGTTGGTCTCCCCGGCCCGGCTGGATCCGCTTCGAGATCAGTGACGAAACCGAGGCCTCGGATCCTCAACCCCAAGACCCCGCTCCGATGGCCGAGTCCGGCCGAGGGCTGCTCCTGGTCTCGATGTTCGTCAAGGAGATGGGCGGCGAGTGGGGCTACAGCAACCACGGCGCCACGGCTTGGTGCTGCCTGCCCATCGACGACGATCAGCCCGTGAGCTGGCGGAGGGCTCTGTGAGCACCGCATCCGTGGTGGAGGCCCCTGCGGCCGAGGCGCCGCCGGGCACGCCCGTGGCCGTCTACGCCTGCCTCGCCAACCGCGAGTTCCGGGATTCGGTTCTGCGCGGGGTCGAGGACTTCGTGCCCAGGCATGGGTGGGTGCCGGTCGAGACGTTCGTCGACATCTCGGAGTTCGCGTCGCCGGCCGACGAGCGCCCTGAGCGCGCCAGGGCCCTGGCCCTGGCGGCTTGTGGTGAGGCGAAGGGTGTGGTGGCGCCCAGCTACTCGATGCTCAGGCACGGCGCGGAGGAGCGTGCCGAGATCACTGACTGGCAGGAGCGTACCGGGGCGTGGGTGTCGAGTCCGTGGAACTCGGTGGAGGTCACCGCCAGGCTCACGGGTGTGGGTCGGTGAGCGCGGCAGTGCGTCACCGGCGGGCTCGCGGCCGTCAGTGTCTGCGGTTGCCGCGGCTGCGTTGGGTGGTGCGCCATCCGTTGCAGTATCTGGCCGCGCTCGGCTTTGGTCCGGTACAGCTCATCCTCCTTCCGACGCTCGTCGGCGGTGTCGCCGTCATGGTGTTGGTGCTGAAGCCGGACTCGCCCTGAACTGGGGCTCCCCCGGCGGTTCAAGGGTCTGGGCGGGGGAGTCGGCGCAGCTTTGCCGGTCTGCGCCCCGGCCGCGTCTTTGTGGGGAGGTCGCGGCCGGCCTTTCCACCCGCCCGCTGTCAGTGGGGCGGTGCAGTGCCCGGGGACGGCCCTGTGACAAGGGCCCAGCCGGATGAGGCGTGTGGGGGAGGTGTCCCCTCCCCCGTCTCCCCCACACGCCGCCATCGACGAGAAAGGACGCCCATGGAGACCTTCGCTGAACTCCGCAGCCGCCTGGCCGGTGTGGCGTCGCGAATACGCACTGCGCCCGGTACCGGGTGCGCCGCCGCTCCATTCGCTAGACCGACTGACGAAGGACAAGTTTCCCCATGACAGACATGACAACCAACGCCGACGAGGCCACCCGCCTGCGCAACGAAATGATCGACGAGCTGCGGAACCAGGGTGACATCACCTCCCCCGAGGTCGAGGCGGTGATGCGGAAGGTGCCGCGGGACCGCTTCACCCCGCCGGGACTTGCGCTGGCAGAGGTCTACGACCCGTGGAGCGCCGTGATCACCAAGACGTCCGCGCACGGCGTGCAGACCAGCAGCGTGTCCGCCCCGCAGGTACAGGGCTTCATGCTGGAGCAGGCGAAGATCAAGCCGGGGATGAACGTGCTGGAGATCGGCTCGGGCGGCCTGAACGCCGCCTATCTCGCCGAACTCGTGGGCCCGGAGGGCTCGGTGACCACGGTCGACATCGACCCCGAGGTCACCGAGCGGGCAGAACGCCTCCTGTTGGAGAACGGCTACGACCGGGTCCGCGTGGTGACTGCCGACGCCGCCGAGCCCGTCCCCGGTCTGGGCGTCGCGGACGTCATCCTCGTGACCGTCGGCGCCTGGGACATCCCGCCGGCCTGGACGCACCAGCTCAACCCGCAGGGCCGCCTGGTAGTGCCGCTGCGCACGCGCGGCCTGACCCGCTCCGTGGCCTTCGTCCTGGACGGCGATCACCTAGAGTCCGAGTCGGCAAAGGTCTGCGGGTTCGTCCCCATGCAGGGCGCCACCGAGCACCACGAGCAACTCCTGCTCGTGGCGGGCACCGAAGAGATCGGCCTGCGCTTTGACGACGGCGTGCCGATCAAGCCGAGCCAGCTCGACGACGCCGTCACCACACCACGGATCGAGACCTGGACGGGTGTGACGATCGGCCGCCGCGAGCCGCTGGCCACGCTCCAGATGCACCTCGCGATCACGGTGCCCGGCTTCTGCATCATGAGCGTCGATGCGGAGAAGGACAGCGGCATCGTCGCTCCCACCAAACTCGGGTTCTCGCTCGCCGCCGTCTCGGACGACTCCTTCGCCTACCTCGTGCACCGCCCATCCGGGGACACGGACGTCGAGTACGGCGTCCACGCCCTGGGACGCCACGCACAGCAGCTCGCCGACAACCTCACCGAGAGCCTGCGTGACTGGGCCGCCCACCGCCGCGGCGGCCCGGTGCCGGTCATCCGGGCCTATCCGGCCAGCACCCCCGATGACCAGATCGTCGGAGACCGGGTCATCGACAAGGTGCACAGCCGGATCTCGCTCTCCTGGCCCGCGGTCTAAGACTCCGCGACGCCAGGCCGTCATGCACCACTCCACACCTTGAGGAGAGTGATTCACATGAGCGCCGCTGCCGTGCTCGACCAGACGACCGCCACTCCGGTCGACGAGGACGACGACTTCGCGCCCCTTAGCGTGAAGGTCGTTCTGGCCGCCCATCCGCTGGGCCGGCTGATGTGCTCCACCAACGACGGCTGCGGCCAGACCTGCTCGGGCGGAGCCAGCTCGTGCAGCTCCCTGGTCCGCGACCCCGAGTGACCGGCTGCTGAGCCGTCACCGCCAGCGGGGGCGCCGAAATGTCTCGGCGCCCCCGCGCCCGTTGGTGCCCCTGCGAGCAACCGGAAGAAGCCATGGGAGACGTCACCTACCGGTGGACCAGAGCCGCAGTGCTCCGCGCCACCACCGCCCCCAACCCCGCCGACCGTCTTGAGACGTCCGATCTGAACAGCCCGGCCACCACCCGCATGTGGCTCGCTCAGCTCTTCGCCCGCCCAGATGTCCGCAACGCGTTCTTCGCCGCGAGCCCCGTCCTCACCCAGGCCGTGGAGTCCATCGTGGCCGGCACGCAGACCCAGCCGCGGCAGATCCGCCGGGCCGCTCTGTCCGTCACCTCCTATCTCCTGCGGTGGCGCCACCGCCCGACCCCGTTCGCCCTGTTCTCCGGGGTGGCCACCGTCACGGCCGGAGCGAGGCCGACCGTGCGCTTCGGCGACGCGCACCCGGTCTCCCTGCGCGCCGACGGCGAATGGATCAGCGACATCGTCCGCGCGCTGGAAGATGACCCTGCCGTACTGGCCGAGCTGTCCCTGGTCGCCAACAACGGCGCGCACACACGCGGGAAGCGGATCGCCGCGCCCGGTGTGCCGGCCGATGGCCACGACCTGCTGATGGCGCCCGACGAGATGTCTCTGCGCAGGACCCGGCCAGTGGAGGCCGCCCTGAGTGCGGCCGCGACGCCGATCACCTACCGGGCCCTGCGCGACCACCTGACCGGGCTGTTCCCGTCCGGGGCGGGCGGGAAGATCGATGGTGTTCTTCGCGAGCTCGTCGCGCACAACCTGCTCATCACCAGCCTGCGCCCGCCGATGACCGTCCTCGACCCGCTGAAGCACGTGTGCGGTGAACTCGACCGGATCGAGCACCCCCTGGGCGAGGAGCTGGGAGACCTGCACGCCGCACTCGTCGGGCACTCGGACACCGCTGCCGCGACGGACCTGCGCACGCTGACCCGGCGCATGCACCAGCAGTCCGCCATCGCCCCGATGCCCCTCGTCGTTGACACCGCCCTGGACTGCGACGTGCAGATACCCGGTGCCGTCATCGCAGAGGCAGAACGGGCCGTGGCCGTACTGCACCAGGTCAGCCCGCTGCCCCACGGGCACGATCAGTGGCGGGACTGGCACTGGAGATTCCGCGAGCGCTACGGGCCCGGCGCCATGGTGCCCGTCCTCGACCTGGTCAAGGACAGCGGACTTGGCTGGCCCGCGCAGTACATCGGATCAGAGCGCCGCAAACCACCGACGCCCGTCACCGACCGGGACCGGCTGCTGCTGCGCATGGTTCAGCGCGCCGCGAGTGACGGCCGCACCGAGCTCATCCTGGACGACGCCGCAGTCACCGAACTGGCACAGGCCGCGGGAGACGACAAGACCTACAGCGACCGCAGCGAGCTCGCCGTCGAGATCCACGCACCCTCCACGCGCGCCCTGGCCGACGGCGACTTCCGCCTCGAAGTCGTCGGTGTTCCCCGTCCCGGCACGAGCATGCTCGGCCGCTCGGCCCACGTGCTGCCTGCCGCCATGCGACGGCAGATCAGCCAGTCGCTGCGGACGCGGCCGCGCGCCATCACGGCGCAACTGTCCTTCGGCCCCCGTCGCCGCCGCAACGAGAACGTCGCCCGCACCGGGCGGCTCCTGACCTACGTGATACCTCTCGGCGAGCACCCGCCCGACAGCGGCCCCACGATCCCGCTGGACGACCTCGCGGTCACCGCGAGCGCGACACACCTGTTCCTCGTGCAGCGCTCCACCGGCCGCCCCATCGACGCCCGGATACCGCACGCGCTGGAGGCCGGCATCCAGACCCCGCCCCTGGCCCGGCTCCTGGCCGAGATCAGCGGCGGGCGACGCGCCGCCTACGGCGAGTTCGACTTCGGGGCCGCGTCCCGGCTCCCCTATTTGCCGCGGGTGCGCTACGGCCGCACCATCCTCAGCGCCGCCCGCTGGCTCCTCGCCACCAGCGACCTGCCCGGCCCAAGCGCCACGCAAGAGCAGTGGGACGAGCAGTTCACCCTGTGGCGCCACAGCCTGCATGTCCCCGACCGGGTATCGATGAGCGAGTACGACCAGCGCCTCACCCTGCGCCTGGACCAGACCGCCCACCGCTGCCTGCTGCGCGCCGCACTCAACCGGCTCGGGGAAGTCGAACTGCGGGAGACTCCGGACGCCGACGCATACGGCTGGATCGGCCGCGCCCACCACATCGCCCTGGCCTTCCACCGCACAACACCCGCACCGGCCAAGGATCCGCGCCCGCCCGCCCGCACCGCGCCGCCGCCACCGATCCAACTGCCCGGCACAGGCAACATGGTGCGCGCCCACCTCCACGGCCACCCCCACCGCTTCGACGAAATCCTCACCGACTGGCTCCCTGCGCTGCTCGACCCGCTCGGCGACGACGGGCGGGAAAGCTGGTTCACCCGGTACCGCGACCTGTCCCGACCCGACACCGGCCAGTACCTCGACCTGTCCCTGTCCACCCCCACCGACGACTGGAGCCTGATATCGCTCGAAGTGAACCGGTGGGCCCGCGACCTGCACGACGCCGGGCTCCTCTCCCGCCTGACTTTCGAGTCGTACCAGCCCCAGCCCGGCCGCTACGGCGCCTCACCGGCCGCTGCCGAGGCCGTGCGCGCGGTCTTCAGCGCCGACTCCCGGCTGGCCATCGAGCAGATCCGCTACGCCGACCGGCACGGCATCGACCTCACGGTGCTCACCGCGGTCAGCCTGATCGACCTCTCCACCGGCCTGCTCGGCGCCACGAAGGCAGGCCTGGCCTGGCTTCTCGAACACGCTCCCGCCAAGGGTCGCCCCGACCGCGAGCTGCGCCGCCAGGCCATCCAGCTCTACGACCGGCACCACCTTCCCGGCACCGACGCCCTCATCGAAGCCGGGGAAGCGCGCGCCAAGGCGGTGGCCGTCTACCGCCAGGCCCTGCTCGCAGAGGCGCGCTCCCCCAGCTCGCTCCTGCGAACCCTGCTGCACCAGCACCACGTGCGCGCGCTCGGCGTCGACACGACGAAGGAGACAGCCGTACTCCACCTCGCCCGCACCGTCGCCCTGCGCCACCTGCCCCGCAAGGCGGCCCGATGAACGCCGCCGCCCGCCGTCTCGACGACTTCGCGGCCCACCTGGCACAACCCGGGGACAATGATCCCAACTCCCCATGGGCGGGACAGTCCCTCGCATCGGGCGCCGCCGGGATCGCACTCTTCCACTCCGAGTACGCGGCCCGCGGCTTGGCCCGATGGGTCCCGGCGCACCGATGGATCAGCCAGGCCGCAGCAGGCGACATCAGTGCCTCCGACACCACCGGGCTCTACCTCGGAGCGCCCGCGGTCGCCTTCGTCCTGCACACCGCCCCGCCAAAACGCGCCCTCCTCTACGAGGATGCCGCTCAGGCATTGCACGGTGAAGTACTCGCCCTGGCCCACCGCCGCGTGGACACGGCCACCGTACGGATCAAGGAGAAACGAGCCGCCTCCTTCGGCGAGTACGACACCTTCCACGGACTCACCGGGATCGGCGCCTACCTGCTGCGCACAGCCCCCGAGAGCAACGCCATGGAACGAGTACTGGACTACCTCGTCGCGCTGACACAGCCTGTCGGCACGGACGTGCGTGTGCCGGGCTGGTGGGTGGACCACGACCCGCAGCGAGGGCATTCACTGCCCGGGGGCCATGGCAACCTCGGCGCGGCGCACGGCATCACCGGCCCGCTGCTTCTCCTGGCCCAGTCGTTGCGCCGAGGCCACGACGTCACCGGACAGGGCGAGGCCATCCGCACGATCTGCGGCCACCTTGACGCCTGGCGTCAGGACTCCGGCGCGGGCCCGTGGTGGCCCGAGCACATCACCCGCGGCGACCTCGCGGCCGGCCGACCTCATCACCCCGGCCCGGGACGCCCCAGCTGGTGCTACGGCACCACCGGCATCGCCCGAGCCGGACAACTCGCGGGGATCGCACTGAACGACACAGCCCTGAAAGCCGCGTACGAGGACGCCCTCCGCCACTGCCTGAGCGACCCGAGCCAGCTCAGCACGGTCGTCGACGCGAGCCTGTGCCACGGATGGGCGGGCATCTACCAAACCGCGTTCCGCGCAGCCCAGGACGCCCCGCACCTGCGCACACTCCTGCCCTCGCTGGGCGACCGCCTCCTGACCACGGCCACACCCGACACGGAGCAGGGCCCCGGCTTCCTGGAGGGCGACGCCGGATGCGCGCTCGCCCTCACCACCCTCACCGCCACCACAGCGCCAATCACCGGATGGGACTCATGCCTGCTCATCAACTGACCCCCACTGCCTACCCCCGCATCACCGGCGAGGTAAGCAAAGCCGTCCTGGACGTGCTCGCCGGCCAGCCGATCGACGCGACAGCGCTCCGCGCCGGCATCACACCCTCCAGCCTCACCGATGCCGTCGACGCGTTCGTCGCAGCCGGAACCGATGCCCTCTTCCGCCACCAGCACCAGCCCCACTGGGTGCAGGTCTACGTCGAGTTCCCCAACTGGCACGACGCCGACCAGATCGCCTACGAGCACCTCGTGCCCTTGCTGCGACCCCTGGAAGCCGATGGCTCCGCGTCCATGTGGTGGTTCATCCGCAAACACCCCTACTGGCGGATGCGGGTGCACACCGAACACCAGAACCACGTGAGCGACCAGCTCGACGCCCACCTCGACAACCTGGTCCAGGCCGGACACCTTCGCTCCTGGCTACGCGGACACTACGAGCCCGAAATCGCAGCCTTCGGCGGCCCCACCGGCATGCTCAACGCCCACCTGCTGTTCGCCTCCGACAGCCAGCACATCCTCAACCTGCAAGGGGCGCCGCAACTCCCCCTCGGCCGCCGCGAAATCTCCGTACTGCTGTGCACCGTCATGATGCGGGCCGCCGGCCTGGAACTCGGCGAACAAGGAGACGTATGGGACCGCGTCATCAACGAAGAGCACCGCAACATCAAAGGCCGCGACCAGCAGATGCACGCGATGGCCGAAGCCATCCGCCCACTGCTCCTGGCAGACCTCAGCGACGACGGCCCCCTCTTCGGGCCCGACGCGCCGTTGCAGCCCATCGCGGAATGGGCGGCCTCCTTCCGGCTCGCCGGCGACTCCCTCAAGGCCGGAGTCGCAACAGGCACCCTGGAACGCGGACTGCGCCGCACTCTCGCCTACCAGATCATCTTCCACTGGAACCGACTCGGCCTATCCACTGGCGTACAGAGCGGCCTGGCACTCGCAGCACGAACCGCGATCTTGCACCCACCGAACTAGTAGTTCTTCGTTAGGTTCTGGTGCGACCCGCCGGGAGCCCTCCTCTACGCGGGTGAATCGTGCAACGTGTCTGCCGTGTTCCCCTTCGGGTCCGGTAGGCTCCGCTGTGCCTGGCCTCGTACGCGGCCAGTTCTGGGTGCCCTTATCCGACCGTGGGCATTGGCAGACAACCTACGTGCGCTGTAAGTCGGCTGTTCACCTGTTGTGGTTCCTTGCACGCATCCGCGTCTTCATTGCCTAGGTCGGAGGCAGGGAGAACGCCATGCACGATCGCCGTCAACTCGTCGCAAGCCGAGTTCAGTTCACGGGCGAGACTTTGCGCGGGGCACGCCTGCGCCTCGAAGATCTCGACCGGTATGCCTGCCTGATTCCGGCCGCCTCACAAGACCAGGCCCAACTCGAGGCTGTCCTCTTGGACGGCCTCGGCCGGTTGTCGGACTCGGTCCGCCCGCTCGGCATTCATGAAGCCATCCCCGCCACCGACGCGTTGGTCCTGCGTCTGGAGTCCGTGCACGCTGTACGCGTTCTGCTGGACCTGCTGCCGCACCGCAGCCGGAGGGGCCCCTGGCGAGGGGTCCGGCAGCTGACCGTGCGGCCGGACGGTCAGTACCTGTGCTTCGAACTGCGCACCCGCCGCAAGCGATACCCCCACGAGCGTCCGGGCAGCGCGCATGTGAGGATCGCGGGAGCGCACGACGAGGACCTGCACGCCGTTCTCGCCGCGCACACCGCGCAAGTCATGCAAGACGGCGGCACTCCCCACTGGGATCCGGCCGTAGCGGAGCGCTTGCTCACGCGGCGCGAACCGCTCGAGCGCGACGTACTGCGACAACTTGCCCCTGCCACCGGCCTGGCCAGCCTGATCGTGCGCCGCCCCCGGCTGTGGGACAGCTTGGCCGGCTACACCCACGTAGCGGTGAGCCGCGAACGTGTCGACTACGGCGTCGACTGGAGAGTGGACCGCCCCGTCGACGGGCAACCGCACGACCAGAGGCTGCTGGATGCATGGACCGACGACGTCGTCGGCGGCCAGCTCGGCGTCGTCCACCACGATTGCGGGCCCACGCGATGCGTCATCACCCTGGCCCCGCCGCACATGCGGGCCCGCTCCGGCGGGACGCTCACCATCACCAGCCACACGGATGCCCCCACGGAAGACGGTGCTTCGCATGCCGCCCGGCCGCTGACCGCCCTCGGTGACGCTCGAGGGCGCAGCCGGCCGCTGCGCCAGGCACCGAGCAGGCGCACGGATCAGGCAGGGAGCATCGTCGGACTCATCAAAGCCTCAACGCCCGAGTCGCCGAGCATCGATCTGCCCGGGACGGCCACACAGATTGCTGCCGTGTGGGCGGCCCAGGGCTTCGCCACCGGCCTCATCGTGATCGGCAAGCAGGACCCGATGTTCGACTGGGCTCTCACGCGGCGCCGGAGGCGCGGCGAGTGGCCCACCGAAAGGATCCCCACCACGGCGGCCCGGTGGAGCCGGCTGCGCTTGGCGCCGCCCCCGGGGAGCCTGTGGCACTTGCGCACCGACACCTCCGATCCCCAGCTCTCCGATGTCCTCGCACAAGCGCGTCGCGACTTCGACCGCGTTCTGCTGGTCGAGGACACCGCCTGGCAGACCAAAATCGCCCAGCTCGGCGCGGGCGTCGACCTCCGGCTGCTGGTCCTGGAAGCAGCCCCCTATCCGCGCAGCATCACGTTGCCGCCCGCCCCGTACGCCCCCACGCGTTCGGCCCAGATGACCTTGTCCCCGCGGGAGTCCGCCTTGCAGTGGCGTCTGGACCACCTGGGCAACGGCAGCGCACTCGATCAAGCACCCACCGGATTGCTCCTGCTGCCCGGCCTGGCGCCACACCCCGAACACCCCGCAGACGACGCATTCGCTCGCGAGGTCGAAGATCACCTGGCACTGATGGGGGCGCAGGTGATGGGCAGGTTCCCAGGGCGCGGGATCATGATCCACGGCACCGACCACAGCCCCCACCCGCTCACCGTGCTCGATCCCCCGGTAGTTGACGGCAACAACTTGGTCCACGCGCCGCACGGCTCCATGGAGGAGGCCGCCACTGGTCTCGCCCAACGCCTGTGGCCAGCCGCCACGGTCTCAGCAGACCGCGACGCCGACACCTCGTGAGCAGCGATTGCAGGAGGTTGCTGGCGAGGAAGGTGCGTGCTGCCCGTAGCGCGCACCGACACGGGATGTGAGGTACGCCGCGATTGACGACAATGCCCTACGCTGCCCGTAACCGGCGCGCGCAGCTCCGGTTTCGAGCGGGCCGGTTGCCTCCCCGGGTCCGGAGTCGCCAGAGGGTGTGGGGCGCCCACTGCGCAACTCTCTTCGTGCTGTTCAGCTGGTGACGCTGGCGCGTGGCTGGGTCGGCCCGGGGCGGCCCTGGAAGGGTCACGCCATGCCACATTCGGTTCGTCGGCGCGCAGCTGCTCTGCGCCGTACGTATACGCAGGAAGGGCAGTCCGTCGCGGGTAGCGCGGTTCGCGGCCATGGTGTCGGTCTGGGGATGGACCGTTGTACGCCGCAGCAGCGGCACCTGCGGGCGCTGCTGGCGCTGGGCTGGTTCAATTCCGATCTGGACACCGTGCGCGGTCGGTGGTGCGCCTACGGGCTGACCTCGTACACCCTGCTCCCCTCCCCTACAGACGGTGAGTTGAGGATCTGGACGAACTGGGCCGAGGGCGCGGTGCGCTGGCTGGTGCCTGGCGGTGACGAGTGGCCGTTCCGGATTCCCGGGTTGCGACTGGAGGCCACCGACGGCCGGATCTGGCGCTTGCGGCATCTGCCCACCCAAGCCGTCCTCACCGTCGTCGAGGGGAGCGGGCGGGGCAGACGCCGCCCGGCACAGTGGGTGGATCCGCAGTGGATCCGCCCGACCACCGCAGCCCTCACCGACGTTGAAGCCGATCAACTGGGCGCCGTGCCTGCCATGACGTCGGCCGCTTCCGAGCTCCTGGCCGCCCTTCCCGTCCGCATGGCCTTGAGGGATCCGCGGGGCGAATGGGCGATCGGCGGCTGGTGGGGCGATCCGCTCGACCGTCCCCAGCAGCGCTCGGTCACCCAAGCTCTGCGTCGGCTCGACGGGGCGGGCGACCGCTGGGAACTGGCATGGACGGGCTACCCCTTCCCCGATGACCTGGCCATCGCGCTCTCCCACCCCACCGTCGGCCTGAGCGATACACATCGCCAACGCACCCGCACCGGCTGGGACATCCACCACAACGGAGCCGTCCTCACCCTGCGCTCCCTCGAATAGGCGGTCCCTCGCCCGGGCCCGCTGCCGGTCAGCAGCGGGCCCGGACATCCGGCAGACGACTAAGGAGCCGCTCGTTGAGCGATCTGGCGTCCGATGCTTGTCCACGTCGGTTCTACGGCTTCGCGCTCAGGAGCGTTGGCCGGAAGGGACCCGAGGAGGCCGGCGAGCAGGTCGAGGGCTTCTTGGGTGACGTACCGGTCCGGGGAGGGGCTTTGCAGGTGACGTCGCAGCAGGTCGTCGTCGATCTCGTGCTGCTGCAGGTAGGCGGCGATGGTACCGACGACGAGGCTGTTGTAGGCGAGGGAGTCGGTGAGCGCGTACAGGACCAGGCGCTGCCACTCGCCCCGGCAGTTGGCGTACTGGCCTCCGACCCGGACGGCCTCGGCCAGATGCCGGTTCATGTGCCGCGCGAACTCCTCCACCACAGCCAGGAGCTCCGCCGGAACCTGTGCGGGCAGCACCGCGCCTGAAGGGGCAGCAGCACAGGCGTCGGGGGCCGGCGGGATCCCGTCCCGCACGGACTGCAGATTCGGGTGGTGCACGGCGACGCGTGGCTCAACCGACCGGCGTACGGGCTGTTTGCGTGAGTAACTGGACATGGGTGTCCCCTCGAGCCGCTGCCCACGAACGGCCGTAACCGGGCCCTCAAGGCCCTTACGGTCACTGCGATGCCACACCAGGGCTCGGGCCTACCTGTCCGCCGGCGTGTGGGCTGCGCGACGGCTCTCAGCCGGGCACCGTCGCAGTGCGAAAAGGCGGCGCCACCCCAGCAACGCTCCCACGCACTCATCCGTTACGCCGCCCTTGTAATCCCGCTCGCGGCCGCCCTCGCCGACTCTGGAACCCCGCCGCATCCTCGAACACCGCAGCACGTGCAACGGCACAGTGTTGATCGCTCTGAGATCAGGGCTCGGTGCTCTCTTCGTCGGCATCTGGCATGGGGACGAGCCGGTCGCTGTCTGAGAGGTCGAGCGCCCGGTGGATGCCGCTGATGGGCGGGGAGTCGTTGTCGGTGACGATGATCTGCAGTTGGTCGATGTTGTCTGTGGCTGCGCCGAGCAGGGCTGCATACATGTTGCGCAGGCGGCGGAGGTCGTGACCTTCGTGGCCGACGTTGCTGCTGATGCCGTCGATGATCAGCAGGTTGGGCAGGGGGATACTTTCGTCCGCCATCGCTACCCGTTGGTGGGCCAGTACGTGGGCCACGTTGACGAGGACCTCGACGCCCTGTGATTCGAGGTCCGCGAAAGAGCGGCCGTCGACGACCGGCAGATATGTCTCGCGGCTGATCCGCGATCCGGGACGGTTGTCGAATCGGGGTGCGTCGAATTCTCGCAGCGAGGCTTCGAGTGCTTGGTCGAGGTTGGAGAGTCGTTCGTGGACGGACGGATTGCTGTGGCGTGCGGCAGCGATGCGTTCGTTGAGTTCGTCCTGTTCCTGCTGGAGTTGCGCCACCCTCTCTCCCTGGCCGCGCAACCGGTCGTGCAGGTCCAGGGCGTCGCGCAGTCGGGCGAGATGTTCCTCGAGGCGGCCCTGGCGGGCTGCGAGTTCGCGCACGCGGTCGGTCTCGTCCGTGAGGTAGATCGCCGCGGCCCGTTCAAGTTGGCTGCCCAGGTCTGAGCGCAGCTGCTGGAGCGCGGCGCGCCGTGCCTGGAGGGTGTCGAGGCGGCGTGTGCTGCGCTCTACCAGCTGGTCGGTCTCGGCGACCTGGTCGATGACGCGGTCCTGTTCAGCGGCGAGTGCTGCGGGGGCCGGGGTGTCGGGTGGGGTCTGCAGGCACAGGCGGCAGGTGTCTTCGTCCCCGCGCTCTGGGACGTCTGAGCCGCAGCGTGGGCAGGTGTGGAACTCGAAGTCGTTGAGCAGGCGTTCTGCGACCAGGGCTCGGGTAAGGCGTCTGCTTTGAGCAACAAGCTGCCCGCGCAATTCCTGCAATCGTCCGATGGTTGCCCGCTCCGCAGCCTCCGCATCGCTCATCTGACCCAGGTCGGCTTCCACCTCGGAGATCTGCTCCCGCAACACGACGGTGGTGGGGGCCGTTGTGCGCTCGGCCAGGTGGACGTCTTGCCGTCGGGCGCTGGCGAGCTCTGCTTCAGTCTGGTCCCGTTGGACTTCAAGTTGGGCGCGGGAGGAGTAGTTCGAGGTCTCCAGGATGCGCTCGAGGGTGGCCGCGTCCGCGGTCAGGCTCCGCAGTTCGGTGCTGACCTCGCGCAGGCGCTCGCGCAGCCCAGCGGCTTCGGGCTCGTAGAGGCCGTAGAGGATCTCGAAGACGTACTTGCGCTTGATGTTCTTGTAGTTGTTGTCGGGGGTGCCGAAGACCGAACTGTCGATCTCTTTCTGCCGCAGGATGCAGTACATGAGGTAGTCGCTGATGGTGACGGGCACCAGAGGGCTGGCGTCGTCTGTGGGGGCGCGGGGGACGCGCACGGCGCGCAGGTTCAGCATGTCCAGCCACCAGTCGCGGAAGGTCTGGTCGTAGCCTTCCTGGAGCTCGCTGGCGGGCAGTCGCCATACCTCCTGCTGGCCGCCGACTTCGGCGATGTCCACCTTGGCGGTAGCGGTGGTGACGAGGTGGCGGACGATACGGAACCGGCGGTCGCCGACGACGACTAGGCCTGCAATGGTTCTGCCCCGCAGCTCCGGGATCACCTTGACGTCCGCTCCCAGCAGCGCGCGCAGGCAGTTGACGGTGGCGGTCTTGCCTCCGCTCATCGCGCCGACGATCGCGTTCATCCCTGGTGCGAAGCGAACGGTGCGTGTGGTGCCCAGGAGCTGCAACTCTTCGATGCGCAGTCTCACAACGGGGTCCCCCAGTCCGCCTCGACGATGTCGGGGAACTCTTCGTAGATCATGTTCTTGAGCGTGGTGCCGGTGACATCGAAGTGCCGGCGCAGCAGGACGGCACGGTCACGCACGGGTTTCCAGCTCTGGCTGTCGGCCAGGGCCAGTGCTACCTCGTGTCCCTTCTCTGTGCTGCGGTAGGTGGCGATGGCGTCCTCGTGCCGCGGGGTGACGAGGCCCTTGCCGGTGAGGGCTCCCAGGAGTGCGTAGTAGGCGGGATCCCACGGGCCGTAGCGGTATCGGATCATCTTCTGTTCGATGACGCCGGTCAGCCACGGATCATCGCCGACCTCGACGTTGGGGCGCCGGCGCTGCATCAGGACCTTGAACCGGTCCGGATAGCGCAGGAGGAAATCGAGCTTCGCAAGCTTCATACGGCCTTCGATGCCCTTGGCCGTACGGGTGGCGGAGAAGACGTCGATCAGGGTCAGCAGTCTGGCCTGCGCGTCCGGTGACGGCGGTCCGCCGCCGGTAGCGGGAAGGGGTAACTCCCGCACGATCACATCAGGAGGCGTCACGGGCTCTCCCCCAGTCGAACTTGCACTGGTCGGACACGGCGCAGGCCCGGCCCATCAGGAGCACGCCGTCGCGTGCGAAGAGCGGGTGCCGGTCCACTTCCTCGGGTCTGGTCTGCAACGACTCCTGCAGAGAGTCGAAGATGGCGTCCGCCGGGCGAGGGTTTTCGTTCTGCGCGCGCTTCATCCGCCTGGCCAGGAAAACCAGCCGCTGATCGAGGTCGGTTTCGACCGCGTCCTCGGGCCAGGCCCCCCGGGCCACCTCCGTCAGACGGTGGTAGTCGGCGTGGGCGCGCATCATCTGGGCATCCTCGATCACTTCACTGGAGGCGCCGCCGCGGCGCAGCTTGCGCACCAGTTGGGTCTCTTCCGCCACGAGCAGGTCGGCGACCTCGCCCAGGAGAATGTGATCGGGTCGAAGCAGTCGTTGGCGGACGTCGCTCACCGTTGCCTGCGTGATCCGCTTGTCCATCAGCAGCGTCGCCTGCACGTCCAGGGCCAGCAATCGTTGCCACTGCGGTCCCAGCCGGCCCTGTGTGGCGTTCCGTGTGAGGCGCAGGATCTCTGTGTAGAGCGCTTCGATGAGCCCAACTGTCGCGGTGGGCCCACCCAGGCCACTCATGACACGCAGATTGCGGGCCTCGATGTCCTCTCGCCGTGGCAGCCGGCGTACCCGAACGCGACTGAGGAAGTCACGCACCTGGTCCTGCTCGGGCTTTTTCAAGTGGGTGGTGACGCGCGAGAGGCACGTGGCGTTGTCGTGGCCGGCTCCTCGGGCGAGCGCGGCCAGGGGCTCGTCGGCGAGATCGAGCGGTCCTTCTACCGCCACGGTCAGCTGATAGGTCAGGTGCACTGCCTGAAGGCTCTGGTAGGTGCGCCACAGACTCTTCAACGCGCCCTTGGCGAGCACGTCGGTCAATGTCCACGGCTCCACCGCATCGCGTGTCTTGACCTGCTGAAAGTCCCACAGCAGATCACCCGGAGCGCACCGAATATCGCCCTTGCGGGCAATCACGATGTCCTCGATGTGCTCGCAGGTGACGTGCTCCACGCTGCCGTCCGCCGCGAGCATCTCCAGAACGCCCTGCGCCGCGACATGGACCTGGTACTCGTACCGGCGCAAGGTCGTGGAACCGGAATCATCCGGCGCTTCAACCTCAATCGGATCGTCCATATGCCCCCGCCTCGTAACTCCCCAAGCACGAAGCGTAAAAGGACAATGATCAGTCGTCCAGGGCTCAATGATGCGCCTCTCCTCTTGTGCTTCTGTCCACGCCGCACGGTGAGCCAGGGTGAGCTTGGAGGCCGCCCGGACTCGGAGGGCAGGGCTGCCACTCATCGGGCCACGCCTCCGCTCTGCGTTGATCATTTCCCTTCCGTCACGAGCCGCGGTCCGCTTTACTCGGCGCATGGCACACCTGGTTTACATCGACGAGACGGGCTCCGTTGGGAAGGGCGCCCACAAGCAGAAGCTGCTGACGCTGGCCGCCGTGCTCGTGCACGAAGACCAAGTGCAGCCCCTCGCGGAAAAGTTCCGCGAGGTGGCAAGGAAGCACCTGGGGGAAGTACCGGCCGAATTCGAGCTCCACGGAAACGAGATCTGGAACGGCAGCGGCCCCTGGAGTTCCTTGGATCCCACTGAGCTGATCGCCGTCTACGAGGACGCGATCGCGGTACTCGATGATCTCGACGTCGGCGTGTCTTGCTCCAGCATCCACAAGGAGCGACTGCACTCGCGGTACGGCGGGGATGCAGACGAAAACGCCTACCTCTTGGCCCTGCAGTTCCTTCTGGAGAAGATCGACAGTGGGTACAGAGGCAACAAGATCCTGATCGCTGACGAGCAGAAGGAGCATCAGCTGCGAGCGATCAAAATGGTCGCTGATCTGCAGGACTGGGGCGGAGGTCAGGTTTCGGGGACCAAGCTCAAGTCCGTCATCGATTCCATGCACTTCGTGAGCTCTCACGCGAGCCCAGGGGTGCAGCTTGCTGACCTCGTTGCCTATGCGCTGCAGCGTCACTGGAACAGGTGGGACAGCCATCCGAAGGCCAAGGAAGCAATCGGCAGAATCACCGACGTGATCCACCTGCACATGCGCACGTGGCGCGAACCCTGGCCAGCAGACTGAATCTGCACCGACCAGGGAAGGCCGATTAGATCGACGAACTGAACTTCGGCAGTCAGAGGCTGCTTCTCCTACCGGGCCGCGGATCGGTCCGGTAGGAGGAGGCGGCCCCAACGCGCCGTGCGGCAGCATGTCACCGTCCCAGGCCCCCGCCCGGGAAAAGATGCGCGGCGCCGCGCGCTGTGCTGCGGTGTGCGGCAGGCGGGCGGTGGCTGCTTCGGGGGGCGTCGCGGCTACAGGTGGCTGTTGATGCCGAACTGGTTCGACAGGTCGGTGAGGAGTTCCTGTGCGCCGGCGCGCAGTTGTTCATCGTCGTCGGCGGGGTTGACCTGGGTGGTCACGGTCTGGATGCGGCGCGGATGGCGTGCGCGGTCGGCGATGTCGCGGAAGTCACCACCACCGTGGGTGACGATGGGGATTAGGGGCTGTGACTCGAATGTGGTGATGGCCGCCTGGACGTGGCAGGAGCTGTCCTGGCCGAGATGGCGGGCAAGTTCGCGGGCCTGGGCGAGGGCGTCGCGGCAGGCGGCCGCCGTGATGTCGGTGTCGACCGGGAGACCGTCCGTTCGCACTCCCGCCGGCTGGCGGGGCCATGCTCTCCAGGTGAGGTTGGCGGCGAGGACGGTGCTGCCGTCGTGGTGCAGTTCGCTGTGGATCTCCCGGCCCATACGCGGAGAGAGCGTGGAAAAGACCCAGCGGCGCAGCCCCGGGCGGGGCGTGCTCAAGACGGATTCCAGCGTGTGCAGGGGGCTGATGGTGTAGCGGTCGCGGGTTAAGCGCTCGGAGATGGCTCTGGCGTTGCCGCACAGCATGCTGGCCGCTTCGCGGGTCAGAGGTGGTGTGGTGTGGGGCAGGGGGCGTTGGGGCCGGGTTACGGCGATGAACCATGCCGAGGGTTCTTCCTGTTCGGCCAGGACGTCGTCGCGGGTGTGGGTGTAAAGCTGGTCGATCGCGTGCTGAGCGTCGTCGGCGCGGGTGAAGCGGTCCCGGTAGGCGCGTTCGATCTGGTACTCGGCCATCCAGGCGGTGTGGTCACGGTCGCGGTAAGGGACTACGGCGGCCTGCTGGTCCTTGTCCTTGGCAGCGGTGCCGTACACATGGTGGGGGGCCATCGGGCTGGCCGGGATGTCGATGACCAGGAAGCTGGTGGTGGCGTCGGGTGAGGTGAGGATGGCGAAGTAGACGTCGGCCAGGTAGGGCTGGACGTGGTTGCGCAGCCATTGAGCGTACTGCGCGACGTTGGCCTGGGCGGGGTCGATACCCACCGGCTTCGTGTCCTCGTCGGTGACGCCAAAGATGAGCAGTCCGCCGCGGGTGTTGGCCATCGCCGCGACGTCCTTGGCCAACTCGTTCCACCGTCCGTCATACGGCGGCTTGGGCAGGTGTTCCTTCCAGTCCAAGTCGTCGGACTCGGCCAGGCGGGTCTCGGCTGCCATCTTGACCATGTCGAAGGTGAGCGGGCCGGGCGGCACACCGAGATGTCCATGCAGTCGCGTCCAGGAACGAGCCATGCGCGAACCCTACGATGCGACACCGACAGTGTCTCTGCTGTGGCAGCGGCCTCAGCCCTAGTTGTTGCTGGCCATGACGTTGGTGACGCCCCACGTCGATGTCCCCGCGTCATGGAGCGCGGGCACCGACCGGGAGATCGGAGGGTGGCCCGGCCGCCCGGGACGCCCGGAGCGCCTGGTCCGCCAGTGGGCTGCGGCGTACGCCGTGTCTCAGGCGGCGAAGCCCATGTTCATGACGTATTCGTAGGAGCCGAGGTCGGCGGTGATGTCGTCGAATCAGACGGTGTCCACAACGTCGTCGTCAGCGGCCGCCCAGGCGGCGACCATCCGGTCCCAGTTGCGCACGTTCAGGGTGCGGAAGGAGGCCTCGTCAACGTGGTGGACACTCTGTGTGTCGCGGACGGCCTGTGGTGGTTCAAGGCCGCACGCGAGGCTCACGGCCTCGAGACCGAGTCTTCCAGGCAGGCCGGTCAGAACAGGGGTGCAGACCATGCCTGCACCCTCCGCCTCGACTCCGCTTCACCCTCGGGCGTACTCGCGCAGTGCGGTTTCGAACAGTGTCTCCTTCCCGTGCGCAGTGCCAAAGCTCGTACGGATCTGGGCGGCTTGCTGCAGAACGAACCCCTCCTGCTGGCCGGGGAGGCGGTCCAGCACGGTCCGGCAAGACCCAAGACGAGGCGCCTTCGGCAGACGGCCCAGCACAGGCATCCCGTGACGGGCCAGCTCCTGGACCACCTCAGTCTCAAAGGTGTCCAGTTCGCGGACCTCGGGTGTGCACCACAGAACGAGCCCGGTCAGGGGCAACTCGGCGTACGGGACCCTGATGAGGCTGCTGTTCAGCCACGCCACTGCGGATTCGTTGGGGGTGAAGGGGGTGGTGCGTCGTCGTAGCTGCCCGGCGTGCACCGTGGTCCTCTTCGAGTTCCTCTCGAAGCCCCCGCTGGCGACGACGACGTGGTCGTCAGCCCGAGAGGACAGGCCCAGAAACGACGTGGTGGTCCATGGCTGCTTCAACAGAATGATCTCGTCGAACTCGGATCGAGCGCGCTCAAGGTCGGCCTTGAGGTCGCCGTAGACGTAGTCGGCGACCCCTGTGAACATGGCACCCGATCCGCCCGTCAGACGGGCACGCTGCCAGGAAGCGGTCTCGCCGCGCCGTGTGTGATCGCTACACGCATTCAAGACCAGCGTGCGCAGACCTTGTTGGGCCCACGCGGCTGCAAGATGCTCCGCAGCCTCTCCCGGGGCGTCACCCCAGGGGTCGATCAGTTGCAGAACGTGTCCTGGGCGAGCCTGTCCGGTGGCTTGTGCTGACGGTTGCGCTTCGCTCAGGAACGTTGACCAGATGTGCGCCCGGTCGCGACCGGGCCGCCGGGCGGGACCGTGCTGTTCACCGTGAGTGGTGCGGACGGTGAGCCGGCCGTCCGCGAAGGTCTGGATGCACTGCTGTTGGTCGCAGTGGTGGCCCGTCTCGTCGCTGCTCAGTCCCGGGCCTGCCACGGATTCGGACAGGGCGGTGGCGACGGAGTCCTCGTGCAGCGGCAGGTGTGGCGGCACGCGACGCTGCACCTCCCAGGCCAGCCCACCGCCGTCCGGCCGACTGGTGAACGTGACCGTACTGCCGGCGGTCAGCGACGGCCACAGATGCAGACGGCGCAACAGCGCACTGGCCAGGCCCGGTCGCACGGTGTGCGGGTCCGCGGGCGTCGTCCGTTTGCGTGCCCGCGTGGGGCGGCGCAGGAGATTCGGCACCGGATCACGCGGGGTGACTTCATCCCACAGCGGCTCGTAGCCGCGCTCCTCGATCGCGACCCGGTGCGCGTCCAGCACGCCTGCAGGGTCGCAGCCTGCGGGACCCTCGATCACCGCGCGGCCAGCACTGAACCGGCCCAAAGTCAGCTCGATGCCTCGGCGGATGGCGACAGCCCGCAGGTCGAGGACCCCGTGCCGGGACCGCCGCCGGTCCCGGTAAGGCAGCAGGGACAACAGCAAGACCACTAGCTCAGTCCTCTCCATGCGCAGCAGCAGTCGATCGGCCTGAGGGACGATCTCGCTGACGCCCAGCGGGTGGCGTCCCAGCGCCAGGCCGAACACGTGCAGCAGAAGTGACTCGAGCCGCTCCTGGTCCGCGTTCTTGGCGGCCGGTACCAGGGCGGACCAGTCCGGAAGGCCGGCCAGGTGGATCCGCGCCGTCCTCAGGCTCTCCCTGGTCATCTGGCGCCGGATGTCGACGACGTACTCCTCGATGAGCATCACGCTCTCCCTTCTCGCTGCCCCGACCCGGCAGAAGGTGCGTGAAGTTCACAAGGAAACGGCTCACGTGGACAGTACTCACATCGATCAAGGCGTGAAGTGGTGGTGTTGTCCGTCGACACCAAAGGGTCGGTTATCGGCGTCCGGAGCTGGCTGCCACCTGCCAGGTGCAGACAGGAAACCGCGTCCGCGCACGCCCGCGCAACTTTCACAGCGCCCTAACGGCCGTTCCCCCTCGAAAGGGTGCACGTGAGCGAGGCAGCGGCAGACGGGCGACGGCGTTCAGGTCGACCAGCAGCACCTGTTGTGGCTGTTGGGCGGACTGCTTGTCCGACGGTGGCGTAGTCGAGCGCGGTCCTCGATCCTTGGGTTGGTTTCCACAGGCGAACGCGGTCTGTCGAAAGGCCGGTTGAGTTCCCTAGGCTCTGCCCATGTCGAAGCAGCAGCGGGGTAGGAAGCACCGAACACCGCAAAAGCGGGTCGCCCGACCCTATTTACCGAAGCAGAGACCGCCGGCCCCGGCATTACCGGGAAGCCTGGACCTCATGGCGCGGATGCTGGAGCACGCAAAGCCTGACCAGATCGTGGAGCTGGTGCTGCCCTTCTTGTGGGCGGCTCTCTCGGACGGTCGCGCACCGGCGAACATCTGCGTCGACGCATGCCTGACGCTGCGGAATGCGTACGGCCAGCTGGGAGTGCGGGCCGAGCTGCTGCCCGTCACCGTCGCCATCCGGAAGGAGAACGGTACCGGCACCCTCTACGGCTCGCTCACCCCGACCTGGTCGGGAACCGAGTGGAACGGACACTGCGCCCTGGTGCTCCCCGACTCCGAGCGGTTCGTGGACCCGACGATCGAGCAGTTCAGTGAGGTCCGGAAACTCGGCATGGGCCCGATGGTCGGCAAGGTGACCATGTCGACCCAGGAGGGCGGCTCGCTGGTGCAGCCGGGGGCGCAGATAGTGATGCAGCGCGGCGACTTGGTGCTCACGTACACCGTCGCCGGCCCTGAGGCCCTGGCCTCCATCGTGGAACACCCCGAGGCGATCGCCCACGCCGATGGCCATCGGCGTACCGGGGTGAACACAGCCTCCCTCACGCTGGCTGCTCTGCGCGCCGAGGGAGTGCGCGAGCGGGCGATGCAGGCACCTCACCAGAGGCTGCGTGCCCTGCTGCAGGCGGTCGGAGGCGCCCCATACGAGTCGGACGAGGCGCAGGACGTACGGTTCCACCTGCCGGATGAGAGCGGCCAGGAACAGTGGCTGCGGCTGGACGAGATCCCGCTGCCACCGGGCACTCCTGCTTCCTTGCCCGCGCGCTGAGCCGGGGCGAGTGCCCGACGACGCGGTCGCCCTTTACTGCCCGGCCGCCGATGCCCAGGGGCTCCTCGCGCTCGGCCTTCCCGCCCGCCCCCAGCTCACTGACCAGTGGCCTTCACCCTCACCGCCCCGGCGCCGCCGATATTCGGTGGCTCGCACGAGCTCGGTCGTGCCAGGCTCCCTGCAGCTAAGGGGCGTAGCTCAGACCGGCCAGAGCAGCGGACTCCAAACCCGCACGCCGCAGGTTCGAATCCTGCCGCCCCTGCCCTCGAAGGCCGGGCCCGGATCCGCGGGCCCGGCCGCTTCGCTCAGGAGCAGTCGGTCACCGCGCCCGAGACCGTGGCGGTGCAGAACTCTCGTGCGCCGCGCAGCTTCGTGTGCAGCATTTGCTGGGTGGCCCGGCTGTCCAGTCGTACGTCGAGCGCACCGGACAGGGGGGTGTGTGGACGCAGCGCCGGACGCAGCCGTGAGGCGTCAAGTCCGTCGCGGCCGGCGATGAGGGTGCCCAGCTCGTGGCGGCTGATGGCGTCAGTTCCGGCCAGGTGCCGGATGCCGGTCGTTTCTCCCGCGGCGAGTTCCAGCAGGGCGGCGGCCAGGTCTTCGACGAAGACGGGGCAGCGGATGTCGTCGGTGAACAGTGCCCCCTCGCGTGTTCCGGCGGCCATCTCGTGGACGACCCGCTCGTGGATGGACTGACCACGGCCGATGATCAAAGAGGTCCGGGCGACGACCGCCTCCGGAGCGACGGCCAGCACGCCGGTCTCGGCGGCCGCCTTCATCGCGCCGTAGGGAGAGGCCGGGTCGGGCTGGTCTGACTCGCAGTAGTGCACGCGCGCGCCGGAGAAGATGGCGTCGGAGGACACGTGGACGAGACGGAAGCCGCGCTGGGCCGCAGCCAGCGCGATCCGGATGGGTGCTTGGGCCGTCACCGTCCAAGATGCCTTGCTGCTGGCCACGTTCACCACCAGGTCCGGGTCTACGGCGTCCAGAACCCGCTCAAGGTCTTCCGGCTGCCGCAGGTCGAGCTGATGCCAGACGGCTGTCTGGGAGCGGCCTTCGAACGCAGTCGTGCACGTGGCCGCGGTGTTGTGGCCTGTCTCGGTAGCCTGCCGGACAAGTTCGCTGCCCAGGAACCCGCTCCCACCGATGATCAGGGTCGTCATGGGCGCACCGTAGTGGGGAGCCCAAAGGGATACCAGTCGCTGGGCTCCCGGTCGCCGTGTGGCCAGAAAGTGGGCGCCCGGGCCTGCGAACGTTCCCCGACAGCGAGGTTTCAGCGGGCGCTGTTGGCGAGGGAGAGCATCAGGTGCGCGGATTCGGGGTGGAAGTAGTCGGAGTGGGCGCCGACGAAGGGTTTGTTGGCGTTGTAGAGGTTGCTGGCGTCGACGTTGATGAGGCGTTTGCCGCGGGGGAAGGCGTAGGGGGTGGTGACGTCCTGGAGGGTGATCTGGGCGAGGTGGTCCTGGGGGGCGGTGGCGCCCAGGTGGCCGATGGCGACCTGGTCCTCCTTCTTCTCGTGGAGGTTGCCCAGGGCAGTGTCGGCAGGTGAGTACGTCATGGCCACGGGGGCGTTGAGCAGGTTGGGGTTGAGGATGTTGGTGTAGGGGGTGGTGGTGAAGGCGTCGGCGGGGAGTGCCGGCTGGAAGAGGGTGAGGCTGTCCAGGGTCCAGGGGTAAGCGGGATCGTCCCATTCGTTTGCGAGGGTGTCGGGTCCGCCGTCGGCGAGGCGTTTGCTGGCTTCGAGGATGCCGTGGAGCAGGACGCGGCTGCCGAAGGAGTGGCCGGCGCAGTGCAAGTACTGCCCGTAGCCGGTGACCAGGGTTTCGGGGCCTGGTTCGGGGGTTTCGCGGTGGGTGTTGAGGTAGCCGAGGATGGCGCCCAGGACGCGGGGGACGTGGCCGCGGTCGGACATGGTCTGGGTGCGTTGTTTGACGGGTTCGTAGTCGGTGGGCAGGAGTCTGTTGTCGCGGGAGGGCCAGCGCACGGCGATGTAGTGCGGGCGGAAGTCGGGGATGCGTCGGTAGGCCTCGGGCTGGGTGGCGGCGAGGGTTTCGACATGGGTGAAGAGGTTGCGGGCTGCAGTGAGGGCGGCGGCGGGTTTGGTGCGCCAGCCGTGGACGAAGACGAAGATGTCGGTGGTGTCTTCGCGCAGCCGCAAGTGGTCTTCGAGGTGCTGGGCGATGTCGGTGTCGGCGATGGCGGTGCGGCCGTCGGTGTGGAGCAGGTGCCCGTTCTTGTCGAGGTCGAGGGTGGTGACGGGCAGGAGGGGTCGTGTCACGGCTGCTCGCCTTCCGGGCTGTGGATGAGGCAGGTGTCGATGCCTCTGATGAGGGTGAAGGCCAGGGCGAGGGGCGTCGCGTGCTGGCTGATGAAGTCGCGGGTGAGGTCGCGCAGGATGCAGGCGGCGCGTTCGCCTTTGAAGAACTCTTCGAAGAACCGGGTGGCCAGGGTGCTCGCGACGGTTTCTGGTACTTCGATCTGGGGGCCGACGAGGCATCCCACGCCGAGTTTGAACAGAGGGCGGGCGAGGCCCTGTTGGTCGTACTGTCCGGCGCGGCCGCCTTCGCAGGCCATCATGAAACACAGCGGATTGGGCAGAGGTTGGTCGCGGTGGCGGGCCCAGTCCTTGATGTCGGCCGCGATGATGGGCTTTTTGTCGCTGAGGGTGATGCGGGCGGACTTCTGGCCGTGGTTGTCGGTGCGGTTGGCGGTGGCGTGCGCGCCGAAGAAGACGACGTGGTCGGTGCAGTTGGGTGAGGTCAGGCGCTGGGCGGTCTCGGCTTTGGTGGTCCACTCGGTGGCGGTGGAGTGGGTGCCGAAGACGTTGCGGACGGGACACAGCGGGCAGTCGGGGTCGTTCTTCTTCTCCAGGCGGGTGTCGAGGAAGAGGCCGGCTATGGGGCGGGCTCCGTCATGTTCGATGAACGGGCTGTAATGGGGGACCCGGCCCAGGTTGTGTTCGACGAGGTGGGTGTAGCCGAAGAAGCCGTCCCAGGTGGCCGGGTCGCCGGCGTGGAGGCCCTGGTCGGGGTCGGGGTGGAGGTAAAGCAGGCCCCAGGGGATGAACAGGTCGGGTGAGGTGACCGTGATGGTCTGCGGTCCGCTGCGCAGGGCGCGTGCCAGCTCTGCCTCGAGGTGGTCCAGGTCGTCGTCTCCGCTTTTGAAGATGTCGCCGTAGAGATTCTGTCCGGCGCGGGCGAGTGTCTCGCAGGCCTCATCCAGCAGGTCGCGGGCGTTGCGCTCGCCGAGACTCTGGGCCGGGAATCCTTCGAAGGGGTAGCGGCCCTCGAAACGGCACAGGACGGTGGCCTTCAGCCACGCTTCGTGGATGTCCTCGACAGACTGGGATATCTGCTCGGTGTCCACAGTGAGGTGGCCGCTGAGGGGTGCGTTGCCGTCGTAGGGCAGGGCAGGGCCGTAGGCGCGCACCTGGAAGCCGTCGTGCACCTTGTCGAAGCAGAGGTGGATTGTGCGGTCCTGCAGGGCGCGCGGGGTTGTGCGCGGGATGGTCTGTAACTCGTCGAAGCCGTCGAAGGAAATGGTGACGTCGAGGTCTACAAGCTGGTCCATGGTCAGGTGGTGCTGCCGTCTCTGCCTGCGACGGCAAGAACACGCTCGATGCTCTGGATGACGGCACCGTCTGCGCGACGCAGGACGTCAATGCGTAGGGTCACGGGGGCGGGCGAGCTGGGGGTGATCCGGAACTGCTCCGGCGGACTGCCCCGGTCGTCGACTAAGTGGGTGTAGATGACCGACGGTGTCACCTCGGCGGTGCCGGCGGCGATGGACAGAGTGAGATCAAGGGGCTGGTCGTCGGTGGCATCGCCGGGCTGCGGCACGCGGGAGGGGTCCTGCGGCTGGTAGTCGAAGGTGAGATCCAGGCGCTGGCCCACCCGCATCGGCAGGGCGCCGGTAGGAACCCGCAGGCGCGGCCGGTGGCGGCGGTGGAGTCCAGCCGGCGGCTGCCCGCCGTGGAGGCCCGGTGAGGGGACGGGCTCTGCAGAGGCGGGTGCAGGGGAAGTGGTGGCAGGTTCGTCGTCCGGCTGCCAGTTCAAGGGTGGTACGGGCTGGCCGGCGGCGGACTCGGCGGCGATGGATAGCAGTTCGTCGGCGTGCACGAGCGGGTCCACTGCCGTCGACCTGCTGAGCAGCCGGTGGGCCCAGCCCTCCAGCGGCCCGGCCTCGTCGATCAGGGTGATGCGCGCGTCGGCGAAGTCGAACGTCCAGCGCACCTCCTGCTCAGCGGAGCCGGGCAGCTCCGTGGGCATGAACTGGCTGGCGCTCACCGGGGGAAGGCGCCGCCGCCTGCGGGCGACGGGGGCCTCGAGGGGCTGGGAGGAGATGTTGGTCCACTCCACCAGGAGGCGGCTGATGCCCGCCCTGCCTTCGGCAAGGACCTGCCCTGTCATCGGCATCACCCGCTGAACCGGGCGTACCCCGCACACGTCGAGCATCAAGACCGCGCTCTGGGCGCTGCTGCTGCGCAGCCAGGTCACCAGTTCACTGGCGCGCACGGTCTCGTTGTCCTGCAGGTGCAGGTCGAGGTCGATGTCCCGGCCCGCCTGGCGCACGGTGCCGTGGCCGACCAGGTAGATCAGCGCCATGTTCTCGGCCCGGCCCGACACCTCGCGCACCGCGTCGAACAGGCGCTGCCGGGTCGGCGGCTGGGCCAGCACAGACGTGGTGTCATGGGTGAATCCGCATCGCGTCTGGATCAAGGCCCGACTGAGAGTCTCCGCGTCGGCTGCCGGGGCGAACAGGGAGCCGCCCATCGGAGCGCCGGCGATCGCGAGCGCGTAGCGGGCGCAGGATTCCAGCGCCCCGGACGACATGGCCCGTAACGCGGGCAGCAGCCGTCCGCGTGCTGAGGTGTCGCGGGTATCACGCCCGGGGATGATGGGGCGGCTGAAACTGCCCGAGTTGCGCAGGATAGGCGGCCGGTAGCCCTCGTTGCGTGAGGTCCGCTGGAGCCACTTGGCCACCGCTCTCAGATCGAGCGGCTCGGGCTGTTCAGCGACCTCGCCGAGCAGCCTGATCAGATGCTGAGTGAATACCGACGGTGTCGTGTTGTTGGCGGCGAATGCGTACGGTGAACTGCCGACCGACGTCAGCAGCGCGACGCCCTGCTTGCTCAGCCGGCCGATATCCCTGATCCACTGCCGGTCCGACACCGTCGCATCGACTGTCAGGCAAGTGTCCAGGACCAGGAGCCGGTCGGGGCTGTCGGCCGCTTTCATCGCCTCGACCAGATCCTGCACGTCCAGCCACACGTCGCGGCCGTCCTCCTGCAGCGGCAGGGCCAGCTGGGGCTTGCCCGAGAGACTGGCGCGGCAGCGGCCGCCCGTCCAGTAGACGATCAGGCCGTCCCCCGCCGGTACCTCCCGCGAGAAACGGTTGAGGAAATCGTCGTCAGACTCCGGGGACACGACGTGGCACATCTCCGGCGCCAGACCCACCACATCCGGATCGGTCAAAGCCGCCGCCAGGACCGACGCGTTCTCCCGCGTGCCCTCCGGCAACGACATCGGGCCGGCTAATGGGCCGCCCTGGACCACATAGTTGTGCGTCGTGTACGGCGCCATGAGACCCCCCTGCTCTCATCGCCTACTACACCGATAGTAGAGGCAACCATCGTCCACAGATACACAGTTGACGCCTCATCACAGGTGGAACCCGACAGAGGCACGAGCCAGTCACCCAGATAGGTGAACCCAGCTCCAAGATTGACGCCATGTGCTCGCCATGCCGTCCCGCCGCCAACCGGGGGCAGCGCCTTGCTTCATCACTGAGGTCCGCCGGGGCGTATCGGCCCGCGTGGCGTCCGCCGCAGTGAGGGCAAAGCGCGGAAGCGGGCGGGTGACGCCGTAGCCGAAGGCGATGCCTGGGTTCACTGTGACGGTGGCGCGCTCCAATACGTGACCCTGTCGGTGGGCGTGGCCGTTGATCGGCAAACCATCCACCCGATGTCACCCCGCGGTCAGCCGAGGAATCAGCAGCACCCTTTGCGCCTGGGAGCGATCTTTCACAACCGTGCGGGCCGCCTGATTCAAGGAGTCCACGTCCCCAGGCGTCAAAAGAGGGAAGAGCGCGGTCAAAGGGCAGCCATCGAACGCGCCTCGCATCATGAGGTGGTCATCCCTCTCTCTGGCTTTGTTCACGAATTCGGGTTTGGTCCAACTTCCGTGGTGTGCCTACTGCTTATGACCCTGATCTTGCTAGCCCGTACCGCGCAGCTCTGTCGCTCATCAAGCAGGTCCGCTCAGCTGATCGCGGACGGCAGGGGACCCAGGCCCAGCTTGCTCCGGCATGAGTCGACAGCCCGCGTGACCCATGCGGTCACAGCATCGCGATCTGCCGCGACCGCGTGAAGCTCACGAGCCTTCACCTGGGCTTCGACCATCCACGTGGCCAGCGCGTCCTCTCGAAGGACTCGTTCGAAGTGATCGCGGGCCGTGACCGTGTCCCCAGCCAGGGCGGCTGCGATCCCCGGGTCGAAGTTGTCCCAGAAAGATCCGCGCCGCACCGGCCTGGACATCAGGTAGCGGACGACCTCCGACAGATCTGGGAACTTCTCCCTCAGCACGGTTACGTTCGCTGCCGCCTCCCGACCGAGCTCAAGTGCCAGAGGCGTGAACTGGTCCTCGCTGCGAAACAGCTCGGAGCCCACCCTGACTGCGTCCACGTGAAAGGCCAGGTGGTCCACGTCGTGCCAAAGCCACATCGCACCGACGTACAGACCACTGCCGGCAATCCGCGACGGAGTGAACTCCACGACCCCGAGCCACCACCCGTGATCATCCATCCACAGCCGCGACCGCCCGCGCTGGGCCAGGCCGAGCGGCTTCAGGGACTCCCGCGCCACTTGGGTGATGATCCGGAGAACCGGACTGCGATCTGCCATGTCCGGCATTATCGACCCTCCCCCTTCCATTGCTTGAGGCTGCAGCCCCGGAACGGGACCCGGAGCATGGACGGCCGCCAGGCGGCTCCTCTTCCTCCATCAGAGCGGCAGGACCGTCTTGTCGGGCCCTGAGCGGGCAAGCTCTGACTCCTGCTCGGCAGCTTGTCCACCTGCGTCGACGTTTCGGACGCCCTGGCCTGCAATTTCTCCAACAACGCCGTCGCAGACCGCTCCTGCCTATGCGAGGCTCCAGTCGGCCACCTCGCGTGCAGCATCGGCGAGGTGGCAGACACTTCACCCCATCATCAGCAACCGCCCCGCCCTCCGCGGCCGCCAGGCTATCGCCGGAACAGTCAGGAACTGTCTAACGGCGATCGGCACGCGCCGGGGCCTGGTGCTGTGGTTCAGGTGGGCCGCTGGGCCGGAGCAAGCGTGTCGGGCTCCGCAGCAGTCGATGCGGGGACCAGTTGGCGCAGGCGCGCCTGAGTTTCGGGGTCGGTGGAGTACAGGATGGTCCCGGACATGCCACGGGTGAGGAGGACTTTGTAGGTGTTGCGGACGAGGCGGAGGAAGGTGGCAGGGTCGGTGCCACCGAGCGCGGGATCCCTGTTGGCCCGTGGGTTGGGGAGCCAGCGGTCCTGACGCCAGACAAGGTCGTCTCCGAGGATGACGCCGTTCCAGTCGTACTCGAAGCCCTGGGCGGTGTAGATGCAGCCGACTTGGCCGAAACCGTCGGGGTCGGTGGCCCACAGCCAGGACGGGGGGACGCCGTCGAGGCGGGACTCGCCACGCAGATTCCACGGCTTGCGCCAGGAGCCGATCGTGATGTCGTCGACCAGATGGCCGCGGTGCGGGTCGCTCCATTGCCAGCAGAAGCCGGCCGTTATACGCGCCGTGAGGTGCTGCGTCTCCTTGGCTCGCAGGAGGTCTTCCATCTGCTGGGGAGAGTCAACCACGCGGACGTGGAAGGCCCGCTCGTCGGCCCACTCGGTGGCGGGCTCATCGGTGAGCTGGAGCAGGCGCAGGACCCACTGTTCGTAGGCGCGGCTGCCGCCGTTGCGGAACTGGCCGTTGAGGTCGATGTGGCGTGGGCGCAGGCCTCGGCCAGCTGCGGCCTGGTCGATCGCTTCGCGGCTGCCCATCTCGCCGGGGCGTACGACTTGGTGATCGTCCAGGAGAAAGACAGGGACGCGGGCGGCGTCGAGGAGTTCGTCGATCTGGCGTACTCCCCGGTGGCGCACGGAGTGGGCGCGGATGCGGTGGGCCTCGTCGCAAATCAGCGCGTCCAGTCCGTTCTTGGGGGAATCGGCGAAGTTCATGAAGTAGCCGAAGAGCTTTCGCACGCGGGGGTTGTCGGTGCCGACGGCATGGTGGAGGGTGCGGGTGAAGGACTTGGATCCGGTGGCGTGGACCACGGTGTGGCGGTCGTGAGCGAGATGGCGCATCAGGTGCAGGGCGATGACGCTTTTGCCGGAGCCGGGGCCGCCGGTGACGATGAGGACTTCTTTGCCATCCGCTTCTCGGGCCTTCTTCACCGCGCGGCGGACCAAGGATACGGCGACCTGTTGTTGGTCGAGCAGGACGAACCGGTCGGCGTGCAGGATCTCCTCCGCGGTCGCGCGCAGCAGGGGACGGCTGGGTGCCAGAGGACTGTGGATGAGGTCGTCGGCAGCCGCGGTGCCGTGAGCGGGTGAGAGGCGCGACTGCAGATAGGTGACCAGCTGATCGCGGGTGCTGCGCGTGAACAGGCGCCCGTACCGGTCGGGTTCAAGGGCGAGCAGGTCGGCCACGCCGTTGACGTCGGCGTTGTGGAGGTAGGCCACTCCGGCCACTGCGTCGGGTTCCGCGTCCAGCACAGTGGTGAACTCCTGCAGGTACTGGCAGTAGCGCCGTACTTGGGCGACCGGGTGCAAGAAGGCACGGTTGTTGTTACCGGCCCCTGGCAGGCAGAGGTCCTCGGTGTCGGGCAGGGCCCGGGCGTGGGTCCACTGCTTGAGTTCGACGATGACGTAGGACGGCTGGGACGTGTGCGGGTGCCAGCCGGCCAGTACCACGTCGGCGCGCAGGCTGGACAGGGCGAGCTGGTACTCGATCAATACCTCAACATGCTGCAGTCCGGCGTCGTCCAGCACGCGGGCCAGGGCGGGCAGGCTGTTGCGCCAGGACCGTATCTCGCCTTCCTTCAGCCGGCCCAGTCGCGCCCGCCGGTGACTGTCGATCAGGTCATCGGCCACCGTGCCCTGTTGGCAGCGGTTGACGAACTCGTGCCCGGACATGCGCAGTAACGGCATCGTGGCTCCTCGGTCGGATGCGTCTCATGAGGGAGCGCGGGTGGCCCCGCGCGGGGTGGGTGCGGCCCAGCGGTGGCCTGGCGGCTCCGCCCGGGCACGCGGACCCGGCCCGCAAACGGCTGGCCCCTGATCGGCGTCTCAGGGCAAGGGGTCCGTGCGCGCCCGCGGATGCCGCGCGTGAATGTTCGTAGAGCCGCCGCCTGGGTGGAGGGGCCAGATGGGGCGGCCCGGGCCGCGGCTACGGCTGGGGTGCGGCAGGGGGCTGCGGGACCAGGTACTGGTAGCGGGTGGGGCGCAGGTCTTCCTCGGCCGGCTGCCAGTCCTCGAGCAGCAAGACGTCGCCGCCGCTGCAGTGGTATGCGCCGTCCGTCCTGGTGAGCTTGATGTCGCTGACGATGAAAAGGTCGACCCTGTGGCGGGGATCGCGGGCGTGGAACACCTCGTTCACCGTCAGCTCCACGCTGGTGGGGGCGCCGGTAGTGCCCTTGACCTCCACACGCCGCTCCACCCCTTCCCGCTCCAGACGCAGGTCGTAGGGCTTGCCGACCTTGTACGCCGTCCAGCCCCGCTCGGCATCCTGATAGTGGGTGACGGCCTTCTCCTCTGCGTACAGCTCGACCGCCTTGCGCTTTTCCGGGTCCATCTGCCGGCCCGCGCCCCGCCGTCCGCGCCGGGGGCTGTTGGGGCCCTCCAACTGCTCAAGTGTGACCCCCGGCGTCGCGGCAAGCGCGACATCATGGCCGGCGGCCCAGTCGGTCTCGATGCCGGCCGCGTCGAACAACGGCTGCGGGTCCATCGCCACCAGGTATCCCACTCCCTGCTGGGTCCCCGACCGGCGCGCCGCCTGCGAAGCCTCCACGCTCAGCGGACCGTCCGGGCCCAGCGGCACATCGTCGAGCACCGCCAGCGGCTCCAGTCCCAGCCGGTAGGGGTAGATGACCCGCTCCTCGGCCGTCTCGTCCGGCCAGTGCGGCGCCGTTGCCTCGTACAATCCGACCTGCACCTTGCACAGCACCATCCGCGCAGACTCCGCTGCCCACTCCCCCGGCTGCACCCGCGGCGCTGCTCCGGTCACCAGCACCGCGAAGTCCGGCTCCCGCCGCCCGTACCAGTCCGGCTTCCTCGGAAACCCCCAGGACCGCGTCACCATCCCGTGCTCCAGGTTCCGCTGGTGTCCGACCTTCTGCCCGACATGAATCATCACGAACAACGCCTCAGAAGTCACGAGGAGACCGTAAGGCAGTCACTAACGACAGGTCAACAAGATTGCATCTACCGCTCCCTGACAGCTCGGTGAAGGCCCGCCACGCGACGTCAACGAGAGCGGCGAAGTCGACTCTGCCAGCAACCTGTTCACCAGAGAGTGACCATCCCTTCGACAGGACATCCGCGCCGGTTCGACGCAAGCACACTGAGCTCGCCGGCCGCGCACTGTCCATCAGTAACGCACTCAAAACCGAGCGCCACACCGAAAGCGTGCCTAAGGGCTCGCAGAGAATCAACGTGTTGCTTTGATCTCGGTGGGCTCGTTTACCTGGCATGGGCATATCTGACGAGACTCGAGGTCAACTCCACACCAAGTTCGGGGTGTTGTTCCCGCACCTGGACGAGCGGCAGCGCCGTTTGCTGATGGGTGCGGAGGCGCGGGCCTTGGGGCACGGCGGCATCCGGGCGGTCGCGAGGGCAGCCCAGGTCAGCGAGACGACGGTCCGCAAAGGGGTCGCCGAGTCGGGGGCCAGTGAGGCTCCGTTGGGACGGGTCCGCAGGCCCGGTGGTGGCCGTAAACGGGCCGTGGATCTTGATCCGGAGCTGCGATCCGCGCTACTGGAGCTTGTGGAACCGGACGAGCGGGGTGATCCGATGTCGCCGTTGCGGTGGACGGTGAAGTCGACCAGAAGCCTGGCCGCCGAGCTCACCCGACAGGGACACAAGGTGAGCGCGGACACCGTCGGAGACCTGCTGCGGGAGGAGGGCTTCAGCCTTCAGGCTGGCGCCAAGACGCTCGAGGGCAGACAGCATCCGGACCGCGACGGCCAGTTCCGCTACATCAGCGAGCGAGCCCGGGAACACATGAATGCAGGCCAGCCGGTGATCAGCGTGGACACGAAGAAGAAGGAACTCGTCGGCGACTACAAGAACGCCGGCCGTCAGTGGCGGCCCCAGAGTGAGCCGTCACTGGTCAAGACGCACGACTTCCTGGACCGCCAGGGGCCGGGGAAGGCGATCCCGTACGGGATCTACGACATCGCTGCGAACACCGGCTGGGTCAGCGTCGGCACCGATCACGACACTGCTGCCTTCGCTGTCGCCTCCATCCGCCGCTGGTGGCAGGGCCGAGGCCGGCACGACTATCCGGCGGCCAACCGGCTACTGATCACCGCGGACGCAGGTGGGTCCAACGGCTATCGCACCCGCGCCTGGAAGGCCGAACTCGCCGCCCTGGCCGCCGAGACGGGCCTGAGCATCACGGTCTGCCACATGCCGCCGGGCACCTCGAAGTGGAACAAAATCGAGCACCGGCTGTTCTCCCACATCTCCATGAACTGGCGAGGCCGTCCTCTGACCAGTCATGACGTCATCGTGAAGAGCATCGCGGCGACCACTACCCGCACCGGGCTCACAGTCCACGCCGAACTCGACCCGGGGACCTACGACACCGGCGTCAAGGTCACCGACAGCGACATCGACGCCCTGCCCATGCACCGGCACCGCTTCCACGGTGACTGGAACTACACCCTCCCCCCCTCACCGCGAGACACCACCACAACCAAGACCCCGCGATCAGCTGACAGCCTGCCCTCACAGCCCTGCACCGGGTGTCTGCGCAACCCGGAGCTGACCGGGATGCCCGAACCGGAGCTGGCCGAACTCGTCGACCAACTCGACCAGAAACTGGACGAGTTACGTGAGGAAGGTCAATAGACTTGGAGTCGGGGCGGCTGAACCGGCCACGCTCGCCCTCGTGTCCGATCACCAAAATTTCTCCCTTTGGTATGGTCATGCGACTTGCCCCCGACGACTCGGGGTCTTTCCCGTTGCGGATCCAGCCGATGAGTAAAGGGGGTTGCACAACGCCGATCACGCTCCGATTCAGCCCCCACGGACATGATCAACTGCCCGCTTGTGCACCGTTTTCCACCGCACCTGCCGGTGCTCGCAGGCCGGATCTGGAGATCGTTCGGGCGTTGTGCAACACCCTCTTGGGACCGTCTCGTAATCGCCGCACCCGGCACTCACCACCCGTACGCAATCGGCTTCCCGGCTTCGTCCGCCGACGACGCTGCGGTTACGGCCCAGTCCCGCTCCGGTCACGTCGTGCACGGGCAACGCGTGGGGGTTTCTGATGTCAGCGTGAGCCCCCGATGCCGCCTTCGATCAGTGCAGCCATCGCGCCCATCGTTGCTTCAGTGCCGTCCCCGGTGACGTACACGACTGCCGTTCGCGAGCCGTCCGTCGTGACGCCGGCCCAGGCCTGGTAGCCGAGCAGTTCGCCGAAGTGGGAGTAGAAACTGCCACCTCCAGGAAGCGGCAGTTCGGCGATGCCGAGTCCGTACCGGGCGCCCTCGATACCGAGTCCGGGTGCCAAAACGGTGGTGGTCATTTCGGCCAGCCGAGCCGGTGGGAGCAGTTCGCCGCCGAGCAGGGCGGCGTAGAAGCGGCCGAGGTCATGAACGCTGCTGATGAGGGCACCGGAGCCGACAGCCATGCTGGGATTGAGGAGTGTGACGTCGAGCGGCGTATCGCTGCCGAACGATGCCCAGCCCCGCGCGTGCGGGCCCGCAATGAACGGTGATGTGCCGGGGGCGCTGGTGGCATCGAGGCCCAGCGGTCGGATGATCCGTTCGGTGATCTCCGCAGCCCAACTCCGGCCGGTGATGCGCTCGATGAGCATCGCCGTGAGCAGGTAATTGGTGTTGGCATACGACCATCTCCCCGGCGCCGTACCCAACCGAAACGCTGCGCGTGCAAGCTCTTTGGGCCTGTAGCTCCGCAACCGCTGCGCCCGGTAGCCCTCCGCACTGGTCAGTGCCGGGATCTCGGGGTCGAGCAGACCGCTGGTGTGCTGCAGCAGGTCGCGTACGGTGATGTCGCGCGTCACCTCCGGCAGCCAATGACGTACGGGTGCGTCCAGCTTCAGACCTTCGAGCTGGAGGGCGACCGTCGCCGTGAAGGTCTTGGTGAGGCTCCCGATCCGGAACCGGCCCTCGGCCGGAGTCCTGGCAAACGCCCGGCGCACGCCGCTCGGCGACATCACCTCCGCGGCTGCCCCCGCGACGCCGGTCGCCGTAATCGCGTCCACCTGTCGCTGTAGATCACTCCCCGGTAATGCGGACTCGGGGGTGGCCGGGCCCTGTGGAGGATTCGCAAACGCTGTCACCGTCCCGCCGGACAGACCCATCAGAGCCGAGGCCGTACCGATGGTCAGGACCGTTCGGCGTGACAGACGAGGTGTGGGCATGATGCTTCCCCTTTCGTTTCGCCCATCCCAGCAAAGCCCAGGGCCCTCGCCCACCCGACCGTCCTCCCTCTCCTCCCCCCGGCAGGCACCCGTACAGTCCGGGGGCTGCCACCAGGGCCAGACCGACGGGGTGTCGCCGCCCGCCCCTCAGACGATTCTGGCCAAACTGTGCGACCAGTGGCAGACGCAGCCGCGCGGTGTCGAGCGGTTCCCAGATCCGTGCGTGGTGGCACGGTGAGTCTGCGGCGAGCCTCTTGCCCCTGGTGAGGGATTAGCTCAATCCTGCGTGATCGGCCGGTCCCAGGGTTCGAGGACTGGGACCGGCCGGTGACCGGCAGTGCACCTCGCCGTTTCCGAACACTGCAACGACCGGCCGAGAGGGGCGACACGTCCCGCCAGTCGGGGAGTTGACGCAAATACAGGAGTGGGCCCGGCGACAACGCAGATGCCGGACCCAAGTGACATCACGAACGAAGCGCCGACCGCACCCGTGAGGCGATGGCGCGCAGGGCACTACGTCACCCCGCGCTGCTCACAGATCTACGGTCCTGGTAGGTCCGTGTGGTCTGGTCTCTTCCCCCCACGACTGAGCCTTCTGGTGAGGGCGCTGCCAGGACTGGGGTATTCATATGGCTTGGGGTGAGTGAGGTGGGTGAGGACGATCGCATCCACAGATGCACCGTCCACGGGAGTGTGTGCCCACGCTGGCGGCTCCTGTTCCTCGCCCTGCATGAGTTACGTCAGCGCGGACTCCCGTCAGGGCCGCCGCCGAGCCGAAGGTTCTTCAGTATGCGACCAGCTCGATCTCGAAGCCGTCGCTGTTCTCCAGGTATGCGGCGTGCTGTTGCGGGCCGCCCGCGTGGGGGTGGCGGTCGGGAAAGAGGAGCGTCCAGCCGTGCTCCAGGGCCTTCTTGGTGAGGGCATCGACCTCGTCGGCGTTCGGCACGTGGAAGGCGAGGTGGTTGAGGCCGGGTGCGCAGCGGTCGTGGCGGTGTGCGGTGAGTGCGGGTGACTGCTCGAAGACGAGGTAGGTGTGGCTGTGGCGCCAGCTGCGTCCGTTCTCCCAGTTCTGGTGGAGGGTGTAGCCGAGGCTTTCCAGGAGCCAGCCCCATTGCGTGATGGCCCGGGTGAGGTCGGGGACCCAGATCTCGACGTGGTGGAGGGCTCCTGCCGGTGGCGGGGTTGGGGACGTGGCGGGGTCCGGCACGAGCGGGTTCTCCTGCGGGTCGGCGGTGTAGGCCTGTGCAGGCTATACCGGAGGTGCTGATTCCCTTCAAGATGCCGCGATCAGTCAGTTAGCGCCTACTTGTGGACAGTTCACTCTTCCTTCGTCTAGCGGCATATTCGTGGCGGTAGTTCGTCCGGGAAGACCTGAGGACGCGGGCGGCCGTGTGGCGGCCTGCGGAAGGTGCGGGAGGGTGCGGGTGGGAGTCGTCCTGTGTGCCGTGGATCCAGCGGGCGGCCGTCTGATCCTGCTGGGCAAGACAGGGCCGTCCTCGTACGGCTTTGCGGGTCAGATCGACTGCGGCAACGGCAGCACTTCCGTCCTGCCGACAGAGCCCGGCCGTGCTCTGGTCGCGGCCCGGCTGTCCAACAGGGTGGGCATCGTCGATCTGCGGCTGGGCCGCCGGATCGGCGAGATCGTGGTGGGGTGGGCGCCCTGCAGCCTGGCCGCGGTCCCTGGTACTGCGTACGTGCTCGTCTGCAACGCCGGCTCCGACGCGGTCTCCGTCATCGACACCCGCACTGCGCGCGAGACACAGCGCATCGCGGTCGGCCGCGAGCCCCGCCACGTCGTCACCGCCGAGGACGGCTTGAGTGCCTACGTGAGTGAACAGGGTGCAGGGACGGTCTGCCGCCTGGATCTGACTGCTCTCCATGAGAATGGCTCAGGGGCAGTGGAGTTGGTCTGGCGCAGCATGCTGGGCCGGCACGTGCAGCCCTGCCTGGTGGTGCCGACGGGTGGAGGGACGGCCGTGGTGCTGACCCGTCGAGGCCCCCGGCTGCCGCTACTCGATCTCACGTCGGGCCTGATGCTTGCCAGCGTCGCGCTTCCCGCGGCGGCTGCCGTGTCCGCGGGCGGCGCAGTCGGCGCGGTCAGCGTCGGTGAGGGGTTTCTCCTCGTCGCCGTGGAGCGGCCGGGACTGATCGCTGTGGTCGACTTGCTGGAGTGCACGGTGAGCCGCACGATCACCTTGGGCGCACGGCCGAGGGATATCACGATCGATCCTGCGGATCAGACGGTGTACTGCGCGCTGCCGTGGTCGGGCCGGGTTGCGGTCGTCCATCTCGACGGAGTGGATCTGTCCACCGAGGACGGCCGTCCGCAGTTCGAGAGCATCGCCGCCGGCCGCGCACCGTGCAGTGTCGCCGTTCTGGCGGATTCGGACTTCGACGAGACCTGAATCGCGCCGCTGCGGGTGGCGGCTGCGGTCCGAGGAGTGTCATGTGTGATTGCGGCGCATCGGGACGGCGCCCTTTCGGCGGGAGCGCCGAAAGGCGTGGTCTGCCTGCTCTGTTGGGGCCGACGAGAGCTGCGGTGTTGCTGATAGTGGCCGATCATCCGGGTTGCACCACCTCGGCTCTGGCGGAGGGGGTTGGGGTGTCCGCGGCCACGATCTCCCACCACACGGCGGTCCTGCGGTGCTCCGGGCTCATTGCGACCCGCCGTAGCGGTGGGAGCGTGCACCACTCGCTGGTGAAGCGCGGCGCCGTTCTCCTCGGCGGCGCACCGGACTAGGACATCGGCCGGTCGCCCGGTAGCGGCGAACGGTGGCTCGTGTTGCCGGCGTGAACTCTGCCGCGTTCAGTGGCTTTTGGGGCCCCCAAGCGGGGCCTCTTTCCCGTTAACCGTGGGCGCGTATTCGGTGGTTCGGTAGGCGGGCGTGCGCCGGTTTTGAGCGTGCTCGAATAGCTTGCCAGGTTACGCATGTACGACACAGACTGTTTTCGCGCCCGACTCGGGCCATTGTCTTTTCGGAGCGAATCAGCGTGCCTTCTTTTGGGGGTTGTTCGTGACGGTTCAGGAATCGGCGGGGGAAACAGGACAGACCGCTTCGAGGGCCAGGATCTCGCAGATGTTCTCCACGCCCGTTGCCCGTATGACGTTTCCTGATGCCGCCGACGTGTCCGGTGATCTGACGCAAACGGTTCTGGCGCGTTCGGGGGCGCAGGCGAAGGACTTCGGCTACAAGAGCGAGACAGCGGGCGAGTTCACGCAGTGGGGCGGGCCGCCTGCGGTGCGGCTGACTCGATGGGTGTGCTCGGCCGCCGGGCGCTTCGTCGAATCCCTGACCGGCCTGTCGCTGACCGAAGCGTTCGCCCGCTCCTCCGCGCTCGAGGGGGAGGAGCACGGTGCGGCGGGCCGGCAGGTGCGGGTGGCGGCGAGCCGCAGCTGGGCATCGCTCTACCGGGCCGGTGACCGGCACGAGGCGCACTTCCACCCCAACACCGCCTGGTCGGCTGTGTATTACCTGGCAGCGCCCGGGGCTTGCGACATCGAGTTCCTTGATCCACGCCCGGGTGTCGACTATTTCGACTCAGGGATTTCCCTGGCCGGCGACAGCCATCGGATGCGGCTTTCCTGCACGCCGGGCGAGCTGTTGCTTTTCCCTGGCTGGCTTCGGCATTCGGTTCCCGAGTTCCAAGACGAATCGGTGCGGATCTCCATCGCCTGGAACCTCTCCTACGTTCTTGCCTGATTCCCCAGAGTGGCCTGTCCGGCATCCGGCCGGCGGGCTGACGCCAAGAGAAAGAAGCCATCATGCGTAATGTGCAGTTCTTCTCGACCGACACCGACGACGGCGTGGTCTCCGTCGTGTCGAAGACCGGTCCCGGCGAGCACCGGCGGGTCGCGCAGATCCCGGTGGGCAACGCGCCGCGCGGCGGTGTGAAGTTCACCCGCGGCGGTCGCGGTTTCGTCTGCAACACCAGCCAGAACACGCTCTCCGAGATCGACGCGGTCTCGCTGCGCGAAGTGCGGCGCATCGAGGTCGGTCACGGGCCGCGCGGCATGGCCATCGTGCCCGGCGAGCGCTACCTGCTGGTGTCGAACTCGGGCTCCAACACCGTCTCCGTGGTCGACCTCGAGCTCAACGTCGAGGTCCGTCAGATCGAGACGGGGCGCGATCCGCGGCATATGGGCATCAGCGCCGACGGCCGGCTGGCGTACGTGTGCGTGTGGGGCGAGGGCTACATCAGCAAGCTCGACATCAGCCCGCTCATCGCCGGCGCGCCCGAACAGGTCGCCGAGGTATCCCAGATCGTCGTCGACCGCGAGGCCCACCCCTACAGCCTGGCTGTCCACCCCGACGGACGAAAGGTGTTCGTCGCCAACACCCAGGCCGACTACCTGACCGTCATCGACGTGGCGAGCGAGGTGTGCAGTCACGTTTCCGTCGGTTCCAGCGGCGGGCGGGCGGTGGCCTTCACCGACGACGGGCGGTTCGCGCTGGTGACGGTGGAGAACCTGTCCAGCATCATCGTCGTCGACGTGAACACCCTGCAGGTCGCGCGCACGATCCCGGTCGGCTCGGGCCCGCGCGGCCTCGTCGTCGACAGCGACCAGACCGTCTATGTCACCAACTTCTCCCGCGCCAACCTGACGATGGAGGGCCACCCGCACTTCGGCCCGAACTCCCTGACCATGGTCGACCTGAACTCGGCGCCGCTGGACCGTGAGGAAGGCGCGTTCACCTACGAGGAGGTCGTGGTCGGGTACGGGCCGTGCTCGGTGACCATGTTCGACCTCGACACGCTCACGCCCGAGGAACGCGAGCGGCGCCTGGACCGCGCCGACAGCCCCGCCTGATCCGTGCCAGGGGGCGGGACAGCCCGCGCCGACATCACCTCTGTCCCGGCCCCTGTCTTCGACCGCGGGGCCCGGGGCCCTGCAGGAGCTCCGGGCCCCGCGGTCGCTCGATCCTGTTGGTGTTCTCCGATCCGGTTGCGGCCGCCGAGCCTGTCCGGCGGCCGCCCGCTCTTTGCCAGAAAGCAGAACGCATGGCTCCTGCGGTTCAGTTCACTGCCCTCCAGCCCTGGGCGCTGGTGCCGGACAAGCACCGCGTCGAGCGGGCGGCGGCGCGCGCCGAACGCGACGCCTACGCCGAGAACTTCCGTTATCTGCGCATCCCCCGGCTGCCCGCCGACTGTCCGCCGTGGGTGCTGGGACAGGAACTGGGCTGGCAGGTGCGCTCGCCTGTCACCGTGCCGATGAGCCCGCTCAACGACCTCGGCGTCGCCCTCGCCTCCGCCGAGGACGCGCCGCGCACCGGCCGGCTGCTGGGCCGCGAAGGGCTGTGGCAGCGCGGCCCGGACTGGATCGCGACCAAGCAGGCCGAGTGGCTGCACCTGGGCGACTACCGCACCCCGGCCGGCTGGGAGGGCATGTTCGTGCCCAACGGCCAGGGCACCGTCGAATGGCGGCTGGGCTGGAGCGCGCACCTCCCCGAGCACACCTTCCTGATGGTGATGCCGCTGGACGTCGACGGCCTCGACATCCCGCTCGGGGTCATCTCGGCGAAGAGCGTCAACGCCATGCGCACGCGCGGCGGGATGAGTATCGCCGTCGCTCCGCGGCGCCCCCTCACCGTCACCCGCGGGCAGCCGGTGGCCCGCCTCGTCCTACTGCACGCCGACACCCTGCGCGCCACCGCCACGACCGCAGCCGACGATCCGCACCCGGAGTCGAGGCCGGGACAGGAGGCCGAATGACCGCGCGCGCCGAAAACTCCTCCCCCACACGCCGGTTGACGTTGGTCGTGCGGGCGCCCGTCGGCCCGCTGCTGGCCCTGGCGTTCGCCGCCCGCACCACCGCCGCCGTCCTGCCCGTCACCCTGCTCCTGGCGCTCGCCGACACCTACGGCTACGGCCGCGCCGCCCTCGTCGGCGGCAGCACCACCCTGATCCTGGCCGTCCTCGCCCCGCTGCGCGCCCGCCTGCTGGACCGAGCTGGCCACCGCCACGCCCTCGTCCTCATGGGCAGCACCGCCATGGCCCTGACCACTGCCTCGGCATTCAGCGTCCACGCCCACTGGCCGTGGCCGTCCACCCTCGCCCTCGTCCTGGGCGCCGCCCTGTCCAGCCCGCCGCTGAACGCCGCACTGCGCTCCTCCTGGCGCCGCCTGATCCCCGACCCCACCCACCTGAAGACCGTGCACACCGCCGACAGCATCCTGGAGGAAGCCGGATTCGTCGTCGCACCCCTGACCGCGGGAGCCCTGCTCGCCCTCCTCGGACCGATCCCCGCCTACGAAGCAGCCGTCGCCGCCTTCCTGACCGTCATCACCTGCTATCTGGTGGCCGCCCGCACCTGGGAACTCATCCCCACCGCGCCACCGGCCGGGCCTCCACGCACCGGCACCGGCCAGCGCGCGTACCGCTGGCTCGGCCCGCTCGCCCAGCCCACCCTGCTGATGATCCTGATCCCGATGCTCGTCATGGGCTGCCTCTTCGGCGGGACCGGCATCTACGTGCCCGCCTACCTCCAGCACCAGCACACCCCGGCCCTGATCGGACCGCTGCTCGCCTCCCTCTCGGCCGGCGGCGTCGTCGGCGGACTCCTCTACGCCGCCCTCCCCACCGGCCGCATCCCCCTGTGGCGGCTGTACCGGTTGCTGACCGCCGGATTCGCCGCGCCCGCCTGCCTGCTGCCGCTGGCCCACACGCCGTGGCTGCTCGCCGTGCTGCTGGCCGCGTCCGGCCTGTTCGTCACCCCGCTGTTCATCACCGCCTTCCTCCTCGTCGACGCGCACGCCACCGACGACGTGCGCACCGAGGCCAACAGCTGGATCCCGGCCAGCACGGACGTCGCCAACGGGATCGTCGCCGCGATCATCGGCGCGATGGCCGCCCGCGCCCACTTCACGTCCGCGCTCACCCTCCTCGCCGCATGCGCCGCCGGCGGCATACTGGCCGCCGTGCTCCTGCCCACCCCGAAGAACCCCGCACCAGCGAAGACTCCACAGACCGCGCCGGCTTCGCCTCCGTCCGGCAGCACCACGGCGGCCCGCACATGAACGGCGAGCGGGCGCCGGTGTCGCCCGTGCAGGCCCGCCGGATCGCCATCGCCGCCAGCGGACTGCACCCCAGCCCGCCCGCAGCGACACCGGCCACCGTCCTGAAGCGGCTGCGCCTGATCCAGATCGACTCCACCAACGTGCTGGCCCGCGCCCACCAACTCACCCTCGCCGCCCGCCTGCCCGACCTCACCGCCACCGAGATCGACGCGGCCCTGCAGGCGCAGCCGGCCGCCTTCGAGTACCCGGCGCACGCCCACGCCCTGGTCCCGCTCGCCGACTGGCCGCTGTGGGCGTTCCGCCGCCGCGCCTCCCGACGGCGCCCCGAGTACCCGCCGCCCGCAGAACGCGACCGCATCCTGAACCTGATCCGCGAGCACGGACCGCTAGCCTCACGCGATCTGCGTCCACCGGCGGCCGCGGCCAGCACCGGCTGGTCCTGGGGCCCGGTCAAACGAGCCACCGAGTTCATGCTCTGGGCCGGCGACCTCATCTGCACAGCCCGCAACCACCGCTGGGAACGCCTCTACGACCTGCCCGAACAACACCCGGTGCAGGCCGGGGACGCGCTCAGCGACGAGGAATGCCTCACCGCCCTGCTGACCCACGCCGGACGCGCCCTCGGCATCGCCACCACCAGCGACCTCGCCGACTACCTCCGCATCCCCGTGCGGACCGCAACCGCGCACCTGGCCCGGACCCCGCTCCTGCACGCGGCTGTCCCCGGCTGGAAAGCCCCCACCTGGATCCACCCCGACGCCCTCGAAGACGCCGACAACCCGCCCGACGCCACGAGCAGGTTCCTCGGCCCCTTCGACAACCTCATCTTCAACCGGCCCCGCACCCAGCGCCTGTTCGGCTTCACCCACACACTCGACACCTACAAACCCGCCGCGCAACGCCCCCACGGCTACTACGTATGCCCCCTCCTCCACAACGACCGGCTCATCGCCCGCGCCGACCTCACCCGCACCGACCACACCATCACCGCACTGCGCACCACCATCGAACCCGACGCTCCACCCCACGCGCGCCAGCTGACATCCGAAGCACTCGACCGGCTGACCCGCTCACTGCAGCCCGGCACCGCCGCCACCTTCGACGGGGCCTGAACCGTAATCGCACACCGGGAGAAGCCCGCTCAGTGCACGCGCTCGCCACATTCCGCCGAGTAGAGAACCGCTCCCGACGGCACGTCGCGTGGAGGCCGTCCCCTTACCCGCAGGCACGCATCCAGAACGCCGTCCGTGGGCGGGTACTCAAGGGCTACCTCATCCAGCACGACGAGTTCACCGTCCACATTCCGTTCCACCGCCTGCACGCCGTCCGGGAAGCAGCTCTCCAGGATCCCGAAGGCCGCCGTGTCCCTGCCGTCGGCGACGCACTCCCGGATCTCGAAACGCCAGTGCTCGGCCGCATCGTCCAGCAGAGCCCTGCCGCGTTTGCCCAGTGAAGCCAACAGTTCCCTCCGGGCCCGCACATGGTGGGCGACGGCACAGCAAATCGGAATCCCTGTGCCATAAGACGTCGTCACCCGCGTGTAGTGGGCATGGGGATACGACGACAAGGCCTCATCGACCAGCCCCAAGGCAGTTTCCCGCGCGGCCGGGTGACCTTGCTGGACGATGTCGAGAAGCAGAGGGGCCGCGGCCACAGCCGCCGGAAACACCGCAGCACTATGGCCATGGACGATTCCACCACCGCCAAGCAGCGACCCGGCCTGCGCCGCCTGCACGAGGTTCGACGCGCCTGCCAACATGCGCAGCCCCTGTGCGGCGCGAGCCGGGTCGTACCAGTCGGGATGACCAGGTACGGCCTCCCAGTCCACCGCGTCAATCGCACTCAGCATCGCAGCATCATCCCGCGTCGACCTGCCGCTCGTGTACATGACCCACGCTCACAACTCGTCCCAGACGTCCGGCCGAACAACGCTGCCAAGTCCCGGGAACCGAATCCGATGAGCCCTGTTCCAACGTCACAATGCCGGCCTGACAGAGATCCCAGCGGATTCCTGAGGCTGCCTTCGGCCTGGGACGTTGGGCCCACGGAGGACAGCAGAACAGCGGGGCGGGACAGCGCGGAGCGCGACCTGGATTGAGAGATCCACGTCGCAGCTAACAGCCGTGACCGGTTGATGGGACGGGTGGCTTCAACACTTCGTGTGTACAACGGGCATCGCTTCACTATCCGGCCGCCGCACTCAACCTGGCCAGGGGCCACAGCCTTCTCGTGGACCTGACTGCGATGGCAGCTCGGACAAAGCGGAGAGCCGAACCGACGTATTGGCCTAGACCTGTTGTGCAACCGGTGGAGCGCCCGCTAGGTTCATCCCGGCTGCGCAGCCGATGTCAACGCACCAGGCCAGCACGACCTCGTACGCCACCTCACGACATGCTCCGCGCCGGACGCCCGGCGCCTTCAGGAGGGCCTGCCATGTACCGTCGTATCGCCGCTGCCGTCGCCACCGCCGTTGCTGCATCCGCACTCGCCCTCGGCGGCGCGGCCACCGCGGAGGCCGCACCGCCCGGCTTCTACGCCCGAAGTCACCACGCCTCACTCGCCGACTGCAACGCCGCAGGCCAGGCCGGCCGCAACATCTGGGGTGCGCTCTACTTCTGCGAGCCGTTCGGCCCGTCCCGCCCCGACGTCTACGTCCTGTGGGTCCGCTACTGAACAGCCCCAACTTCCCCGTCGGAAGGTGGACCGCCCCATCTGTGGACCGCCTGCCCCTCCTGATCGACGGCTGTCCGCGTCGCTCGTGGGGCAGGATGGGATCCGAAGCACCCCGAACGGGGTGCGTGTGGATTCCGGGCCTCTGCTGAGGACCTCGGGTGATGTGAAGGACTGCAGTATGGCCAGCGGCACCGTGAAGTGGTTCAACAGCGAAAAGGGCTTCGGCTTCATCGAGCAGGACGGCGGCGGCGCCGACGTCTTCGCCCACTACTCCAACATCTCCGGCAACGGCTACCGCGAACTCACCGAGGGCGACAAGGTCACCTTCGACATCACCCAGGGCCAGAAGGGCCCCCAGGCCGAGAACATCGTGCGCAGCTGACACCGAGCACAGCGCAGAAAGAGGGTGCCCGCCGCGACCGGCGGGCACCCTCTTCCGCGCTTCAGGCACACCGACTTCGAAAACGGCCACCTCGCCGAACGCTCCGAGGCCAACGCGGCGTGATCCACCACGACCGGTTCATAGAATCTGCCGGACGCGCTCCCTGCCGATCTCTCCTCGATGGACGGATGACCGATCATGGGTGAACCGCACCCGCTCCTGACGTTCTTCCTCGACGCGGCCAACGGCCGGTTCCCACCGGTCGACGGCCGGGTGACCGTCCTGCCGCCCCTGCCCGCAGGGCTCGAGTGCTCGGTCGCCTTCACCGGCCACGCCGTCGTCGCCACCGCCCTGACAGACCGGGCCGTCCACGATCAGAAGCCGGACGGCTTCGGCGCGTCACTCTCCCCGGACTTCTTGCGTCACCTCGCCGGCAGCAGGGGTTGGATCGGAGTCACCGACGCCACGCTCACCGCCCGCGGCACCGGCGGCTCACCGCGCCTGCAGCCACTCGCCGACGCAGACGGACACCCACGCGTACGCCACGCCCGAGAACTGCGGAGCAACGTCACGGTCCACGGTGACGAACGCGGCCTCATCACCCTGGCCGACGGCCTCGCAGGACGAAGGGAGTTGAGCATCGAACTTCACCACTCCCACAACGACAACCACGGCCACGGACGGTCCCTGCTCACCGACGCCCTCTCGCTGGTCCCCGAAGGCGAACCGGTCTTCGCCGCCGTCTCACCAGGAAACGCCCGCTCCCTGCGCGCCTTTCTCGCCTGCGGATTCACCCCCATCGGCAGCGAGGTAGTGCTCCGCCCCGAGCGAGAGTGACCAACCGCCACCCTTCGATGAAACAACCAACCGATCCACAACAATTCACTCTTGCTCGTTTTCGCGTGGGACTCGGTGGAGCTGGGCTGCTTCAGGGCTTGGGGCGCGCCGCTCTGTACGCCTCGTGCAGGACGCAGCCGGATCGCCATCCCTCCTGAAGCCTGTTGGGATCGGTGGGCTCAGCTGGTTTAGGGTCAAGGGTCGGTACGCCTGGCGCGGGGACAAAATCCCTCGGCTGTGAACTGCACCCCACGCGGTCCAGAATTCGCCGCCGGTCAGCTCACGCGCTGCCCGGCGCGCCGCGGCCGGTGACAGGCCGATGCGTTTCTAGGCGCGCCAGCTGTTGTCGAGGTCCTCAATCACCGCGCTGGCGAACAGGCCAGCTCCGGACAGCACGTCGTCGACCGGGCCGCCGGCTCGTCGCACGATCAGGTTCCGGCGGGTGTAGACCAGCGTGCCACGGCGCTCCGCGGTGATGCCGCTCAGTGAGAGGGCGGCCCGTACCCAGATGCTCTGGGCATCCTCCGCGAAGGCACAGGACGTCAGCTCGCCGTGCTGGCCGACCAAGCTCGCGATGTGCGCCGCCGCGGCGTCGCCGAAAGCCTTCAGATAGTCGGCGTGATCCTCGATCATCGTCACGGTGCCGTCCTCCTTCGCTCCTCCCTTCACTGCCCGGGGCGAAGCAACCACAGTCGGCCGGAGGACAGGAACCGGTTTGCCCTTCAACGTTCGAATGTGTCCCTTTTAGCCTGTGGCTTTATGTTCTCGCGCACACATTTCGTTCGGCAGGCGAACGGGAGTCAGCTGGCCTGCGGCCTGCTGGAGCGGCGTGGCCACTCAACGCCGTACCGAAGACCATCTGGGCTCGTGTCGCCGGCGTACACGTTGCGATGGTCCCCATCGTGCTCGAGTGGCCGGGTGCAGTGCAGGGTGTCGTTCGGCTTCAGGTCGAAGCAGACGTGCGGCATCCGCAACGGCCGCGGCTGATCGGTCACGACTCACCCCCGGCGAACTCATCGAGCGTGCGCATGCTGCGTCCCAGATCGGCCAGGGCGATCCCCGCGGCCAGCGGGCTCGGACCGATCGGCCGGGCCAGCTCCTGACGCGCGGTGTCTATGGCCTTGTCCCGTGCGTGCCAGGCCCGGGTGCGCGGGGTGGTCGCGTCCATCTGCGCCTGCACCAGCGGCAGCAGCCGCCGGACCTCGACCCGTAGCTCGAGGTCGATACGCGCCCGTAGTGCGTCGTCGGGCCTGTCGCGGACGGCGCCGAGCGCCGCTTGCAACAGGTCCGGGATCGACATTCTCTCGGCCGGTGCCGGCGGCGGGTTCTCGATCGTGGGCATGCGCGCCTCCACAAGGGCTCATCCCGCCCCGTCCGGGCGGAGGTTGTTGCCTCGCGAGAGCGACCGTAGAGCCACGCATTTCTCGTTCTCCAGCGTGTTGCAGAACGTTACAGATGGCACCACTCACGTGGTCGATGGCGAGTTCTCTGTCTTGACCTCGTCCCTCGTGGGGCTGACGTTGATGCAACGAACTGCAACCACAACGCTGGGAGTTCGACATGTCGCTACGGTTCATCGGGATCGACCCTGACACGGGAGACGGCGAGAGCCCGACCGTCTGGGTCGACGAGCAACGGAACGAGATCGTCATCCAGGGGTGGAAGCCCTCCCCTGGCCTCAACGCCGAGTGCGCCGGCTTCCAGGTGCCGGGCCACGCGGTCGGCATCCCCGAACACGAGCAGGTCGTCCGTGTACCGGCCCGCATGGCAGCAATGCTGAAGGAGGCATGCAGTGTCCTCGAGCAGCGTCCCGACGTTCCCTGAACTGCTCGGCAGCGCCGTCGAGTCCGCCGTCCATCTGGAGATGCGGGACGTCTACGCCGTCGACAGCGAGACCGGTCCCTTCGCGCGCTGGCGGGAAGGGTTCAGGCACGATCCGGCAGACCGTGCGTCGTGGTGGCGGCCGTGGCTCGACCTCATCGAGGAGACCGTCGGACGCGGGGTGGTTGTCCGCAGGGCGCGCATCGTGTCAGAGCCCGTCAGCGAGTACATCCGCTACGAGCACTCAGGCACCTTCACCAACGTGGCCGCGGGCGAGCTCATCCGGTGGCTGCCGCGCCGCCAAGCGTCTGGCCTCGCGCTGCCGGGCAATGACTTCTGGTTGATCGACGGACATCTGATCCGCTGGAATCACTTCACCGGGGAAGGCGCCTCGGCGGGCGGGGAGGTCAGCACCGATCCGGCAGCTGCGAAGCTGTGCGGCGAAGCGTTCGAAGCCGTGTGGGAGCGCGGTATCCCGCACGAGCAGTACGAGATCCGCTGACCCACCGAGCACAAACAGGAACAGGAACACGGCATGCCACAGTCTCCGTCCTCGTCCGCGCAAGCCGCGCGCGAGGCCGTCGCCTCACGCCTGCGCAACCTGCGCAAGACAGCGGGACTGACGGTTGCCGAACACAGTTCCCGGTGCGGCTGGAGCGGGGCCAAGACCAGCCGCATCGAGAACGCGCTCACCGCTCCCTCCGCCAGAGACATACGCCGGTGGTGCGAGGCATCCACCGCCACCGACCAGGCGGACGGACTGATCACCCAGTCCGTCAACGCCGAAGCCATGTACACCGAATGGCGCCAGCACGTCCGTAACGGGCTGAAGGAACTGCAGCAGGTCACCGGACGCCTGTTCACCGAGTCCCGCCTGTTCCGCGTCTACTCATCGACGCTCGTCCCGGGCCTGCTCCAGACCATGGGCTACGCCGCAGGAGTCCTGCACATCTCCGCACGTACCCAGGGCCTTGAGGTCGACGACAGCCCGAGCGCCGCCCACGCCCGCGTCGACCGGTCCCGGATTCTGTACGAGCAGGGCCGCCGCTTCCTCTTCGTCATCGAGGAAGCAGCCCTCTACTATCAGCTGGGTGATCCCGCCGCGATGGCCGCCCAGCTCGGCCACCTGCTCTCCGCAGGCGCCCTGCCCGGCGTAGCGCTCGGCATCATTCCCTCCGCCACGGCAGAGCGCCGGCAATGGCCGCGTGAAACATTCCACGTATACGACGACCGGCTCGTGTCCGTCGAGCTCGTGACGGCACGCGTGCGAATCAAGCAGCAGTCCGAGATCGACCAGTACGTGAAGGTGTTCGCCGAACTACGCAGCATGGCCGTCTACGGCGCCGACGCCCGCGCACTCATCACCCGCGCCATCGACACCCTCGACCGACCGGAGACCCTCACGCCCGACACCAGGTGACGAAAGAGAACATCCCGCTCCCACGCGGCGGCTCGCCCAGGCTTCCCTTGGACCCGCCCGGGTCAGGTCCGCCGGCGGAAGCAGCTACGGCCCCGTCCGGCTCGTCCTCGGGCTCCGGCGCGGCGGCCGCGAGGCGGTCGGCTTCGGCGTCGGCCTCCTGGCGGGCAATGTCGTCGGCCCGGCAGGCACCGCCCACCGACTTGTCCCCGGCCCGTACGGCGGTGCGGTGCACGGTGATCTCCTCCCAGCGTTCGTCGCTGAACTTCCGTCCGCACCGCGAGCACACCGGGCGCTGCGCCTCCCGCTCCGCGGCACGGCGCCGCTTGTCCTCCGCTTCGGCGCGGGCCTCCTGGGCGCGGTAGAGGGCGTGGCCCTCGGGGTTGTCGAGCTCGGCCGTCAGCGTCTGCGCACCGTCCCGTCCCAGTCGCCGCCACACCGCCGCCCCGGCGCCGTGCTCCGTCAGCTGCTCCAGGGTGGTGACGACGGGCACGGCCTGGCGGTAGTCGAGCGCGGTGACCGCCTTCGCGTAAAGGGAGTCGTAGCGGCGCGGCGCCCAGGAGCGGCGGCCGGCCTCTGTCAGCACGGCGACCGTGTTGGCGATCTTCGCGGCGGTGGTGTCCGCGAAAACGAACGCGAGGGGCACCAGGCCCTCGCGGCCGGTCGGCGGGTAGACCCTGCGCCATAGCCGTTTGTCGTGGTCAATGCGCTCGATCGCGTCCGTCTGCGAGCGCACCAGATCGACGGTGCGCTTGGCCGCGTCCTTCGGTAGTAGCCGGCCCCACTCCCAGTACCGGCGCAGCTTGGCTATCAGGTCGTGCGCGTCCTCGGTGCGGCGGTCGACTTCCACCAGGAGCACAGGCACGCCGGCCTCGGGCGCCCGCGCCAGCAGGTCGGCCCGCTGCACAGAGCTGCTGCCGAGCTGGTGGCCGATCTCGGTCTGGAAGCCGAGCGGGTTGTTCCCCGATCGGTGATTTCCCGAGTGCGCGGCGATGACTGTATCCATTCTGATGCGAGCACCAGACCCGGGGCTGCCCCACGCCCCAGGTGCATCAACTCGTGCATTTTCAAACTACTTTGATGTTGCGTCAGGTAAGGATCAAGGTGTTCATGATCAGTAGGAGTGTGGTGGCCGTCGCCGCGCTGACAGCGCTGGCAGGCCTGTGTGTCGCGTTGACCGCGCTCGGGCAGACGACCGCGGCTGTGATCGCGGTGATCTCTTCCGTCGGTTTGTGTGTGCAGCAGATCCTGGCGGCCTGCGGCCACAGCAGCTCCCGGCCGTCCCAGTCCGGACAGGCCGAGCACGAGCCCGAGCGGTGACCCCTCCCCCCACCTCGACGTCCGGGAGCGGCTCCAGACCCGGACGCCGGCTCGGACCGATCGCTTCGTCGGCCGGACCCACCCACCGCGCCTGGCTGCAGCAGGTCCGCGACGCCTTCGAGGCCAGCGGCAAGACCCTGCTCGACCTGGAGCGTGACACCAACTGGTCGCGCTCGAAGATCAGTGAGCTGCTGCGGGCGGCGGGCCGGTATCCCCGCTGGGAGCCCATACACACCCTGCTCACCGCTCTGGGCTGGCCGAACAGCGCCATCCTGAGCCTGCGCAACCTGTGGATCCGTGCCGCGCAGGAGGCCCGCAAGCGTCCGGGCTGGATCAGCGGCTGCGTCCAGGCGCAGACCGGTGTGCCGCCGGTGGAGTTCACCGCCTTTAGGGAGTCCCGGCAGGGCCACTATCACGCCTACGCGGCGACGTTCCTGCGACGCCCGGCGCAGGCCCGGCGTGCGGTCGAGGACGTCTTCACCCTGCTGCGCATCGTCTGGGACGAGGCGCTGGCCAGCAACAGCACGGCGCAGTTCGCCTGGCGGATGCTGCGGGACACCGTCCTGGAACGTGCTCCGCAGCGCGAGGGCCATCCCGCTCTGGACGAGACCGCCTACGCCAGCCAGGCCCTGCGCCAGCAGGCCGCCCACACCGACCGTGTGCGCCAGTTGCGGGAGACCCTGCGCCTGTACGACGGGATCCGCCGGCTCCCGCCCAAGCAGCTCGACGTCATGGTGCTCCGGTTCATCCTCGGCCTGCCCGAGGAAAGCGTCCATGACGTGATGGGGCTGTCCCTGCCCGATGTCCGCTCGTGCGTGCGGCACGCCCGCCGCACCCTGTCCGACCGCTTCCCGCCTGCCCAGCCATGAGGAAGGACCCTGTGATGACCTCACCGATTGACGAGGTCCTCTCGCGCGCACGCCTGCGCGACGACGACTTCGCCTACCACTACCTTCCCTCCCCCCTCCCGGCCGGCAACGACACACCCGCCCCCAACCCACCCCGACCCTCCTCCGGGGACGGAGCGTTTCAGCGCCGCACACGCCGCGCCGCCGCGGACCGGGCCCGCAGCGACCTGACCACCCTGTGCCACACCGCGATCTCACTGGCCGGCACCGACCACCTCACCGAATTCTTGGACGACACCCTCCTGCCCGAACCCGAAAGCGCCCGCACCCTGGGCTGCTACCTCCACCTCGGCGGCGCTCACGACGGTGCCCGCTTCTGGTGGCAGTTCGCCGCCGGAGCCGGAGACCACACCGCGGCCTACTGCCTCCACCTGCACCACCTGTCCCTGGAAGAAACAGACCCGGCCGCCTGGTGGCAGACCCAAACCGCCCCCACCAGCCCCTCCCCGAACCAGGCCCCGCCCGACGGCGAAGACACCAGCGTGCCCACCACCCTCCGCGTACTGCGCCAACTTAAACTCCACCAATCCCTGCGCACCCCGCCCCCGCCCCCGCTCCAGCAGGACATCATCGACTCCATCACCCGCGCCGTGTCCTTCGTCGACGACGACCTCGAACTCCCCCTGCCCGACCGCACCTTCACCGCAAAGATCCGCGCCCTCCACCACAACGCCGCCACTCCCCCGCAACCCGAAGCACCGCACCCCCAGCACACCACCCGGGCACAACTCCCACGCCGTCAACCCGGCACCTCACAACTCGCCCTGCGCACAGCAGCCAAACGCGCCGCCCGGCCCACCCCCCACAACACCGAAGCACCCCACCAGCCGGCAACCGGCGCTGGCTACTGCCCAGACCTGCTCCACGCCTGACTGCAGAAACAGACCTATCCGCCTGTCTGCCCGCCCGGGACGTACGGCCTGTCGTGGTCTTGCACTCCCCTGCTGCTCCCGGCCCCGGCCCGGCGGCTGCCCCTGCCGTAGGCGGCCGTGTCGGCGGGGCCTCAGCCACGCCCTCAAGTGCCTGCAAGCGTCCACAGGTGCACGCTCCGTGCTGCGGCTTTAAGTTCGGTGCGGTTTGCGCCCTGCGCATCAGCAGCCGGGCCTGATCCCCGGGTCGGAGATCAGGTTCACGCGCTGGGCGAGGGTGAGGTGCTTGCGTGCTGCTTGATCGGTGCTGACGAGGAGGCCGGCGATGGAAGCGGTGTCCGCAGTGATGATGGTCGCGCCGTCGCCGTCGGCGTTGGTACCGATGGAGACGCACGGCGGAACCTAAGTGATGGCGGACGGCCGCGGTGAGCGCCGGATCCACCCCGGCCTGCTGCGATCAGCCGTACACGACACCGCGGCTTGGGGCCTTGGAGCGACCGTGCGGTGCCGGGGCGCCGTCACCCGCCTGCGCGCCCGCCGTCTCCGTGCAAACCATCATTGCGACGGACGGCCGGCTCCCGTTCTGGAAGTAGGGCGCCCCCTCCCGGCTACGGGGGTTGCGTCAGTGGGGCGCCGTCTTGGCGGCTATTGATGCCCAGGGTGCGGTCTAGTCGAAGTCGGTGGGGCGGCCAAGCGATTCGATGGCGTCAACGTCCCTGAGGCGCTGGTGCAGGCGTTCGCGGATGCGATCGATGGCGTTGGCGCCGAGGGGCAGCCGCAGGGGCGGGTGTTCCATGGCGGTGGCGGTGATGATGGCGCGGGCTGCCCGGGCGGGGTCGCCGGGCTGGGTGCCGTGCATGGCCAGGAACTGCTTCTTGGCCGGGTCCAGGACCTCGCGGTAGTCATCGATCGGGTCGGCGTAGTGAACGGAGCGGCCGGTGAAGTCGGTTCGGAAGGGGCCGGGCTCGACGATCATGACGTGGATGTTGAGGTGGGCAACCTCCGTGGCGAGGCCTTCGGAGAGTCCCTCGAGGGCGAACTTGGTGCCGGCGTAGGCGGTGCCGCCGAGAGTGGCCATGACACCGCCGACCGAGGACATCTGGACGATGCAGCCCGAGCGTTGGCTGCGGAGTGTGGGCAGGACCGCACGCGTCACGTCGAGGGCACCGAAGACGTTGGTGTCGAACTGGCGGCGCAGTTCTTCTTCGGAGAGTTCTTCCAGTGCGCCGCGCAGCGCGTAGCCGGCGTTGTTGACCAGTACGTCGATGCGGCCGAAGTTCTTGAGGGCGTCCTGGACGGCGTGCCGGACCGCTGCCGGGTCGGTGACGTCGAGGGGCAGGGCACGCACGCGGTCTGGAGCGAGAGCGACGAGATCGTCGAGGGTGCGTGGGTCGCGGGCGGTGGCGACGAGGCGGTTGCCGTCGGCGATTACCCCTTGGGCCAGGGCGCGGCCGAGTCCGGTGCTGGTGCCGGTGATGAACCACACCTTGTCGGCGGTGGTCTCGTGTGCAGTGGGGGGCGAGGTCACGAGGCTCTCCCTTTCTCGTAGCTGGCAGTGGTTACATCAGCGGCCGGTCGCCGGGGCCAGCGCTGGGCGAGGGCGGTCAGGGGGATCGCTGCGAGCATCGGTCCGGCTGCGTAGACGATCACGAGCTGTCCTGTGGCCTGGGGTACATCGAGGCCGCTGCTGATCTGGGGCAGGAGCCGGGCCGGGATGGTCTGCGTGAGGACCGTGACGAAGCCGGCAACCGCGAGGGCGAACAGGCCCGCCCATGGCAGGCGGCCTGTCTTCGTGGTGATGGAGGTGTCTGTCACGAGCCCTCCTGATGTGGTTATCTTGAGTGCCAAGGTAAATTATCTTGAGACTCAAGGGAGTGTCAAAGGTGTCCGGTGACGAGCAGCCGTTCCCGCAGGACTCGGTGCAGGCCGAGCTCGAGCATTGGGTGGCCGATATGCCTGAGGTGGATCCGCTCACCGAGGCTGCCCGTCAGCGCATCGGCCGCCTGACCCGATTGTTCGACCGGCTGCTGTCCAAGGTCGCGGTCGACAATGCGCTCACGGCCGGGGACTGGGCCGCGCTATCAGCACTTCAGCGTTCCGGACCGCCCTTCCAGGCCTCCCCCACCGCTCTGGCACAGCAGCTGGGAATCACATCCGGCACGATGAGCGTGCGCCTGGCCCGCCTGGTGCAGGCGGGGCTGGTGGAGTCGGTGGCAGCTGCGGACGGGCGCAGCAAGCCTGTCCAGCTCACCACGCATGGCCAGAATCGCTGGCGGGCTGCTACCAAAGAGCGCACCGCGCGCGAACATGTGCTGTTCGCAGAGGCACTGTCACGTGACGGGCTCAGCGATCTCAATGTGCTGCTGGGCCATCTGCTGGCCCGGCTGGAAGATGAATACGGCCCCGCAGGACGCCACGACGTGCCCAAGGACGCCTAACTAATCGTTTCAGGATGAGTCAGTCTGGCTGGACGTCAGTCCTCGAGGCGTTGAAGGATCTGCGCGAACTCGCCGTTCTCGATCAGGCCGGTGAGGACCTGGGTCATGCTGCCGATGCCGGCATCGCGGACGATGAGCCCGTCCGAGGCCCAGAAGTAGCGTCCTCCCAGAGCTTCCCCACTCGCCGCCCACCGCTCCATCAGCGTCTCAACGTGACCAACCGTGCAAATGGTTGCGCTCCACCGAGATCCGTCCCGCAGGCGCACCTCGACGTCAACGTCGTTCACCGCATCAGGGTCCTCGTCGGCGTCCGGCAGGAACGCGGCCTCGAAATGCTCAGTGTGGACGCGGTACCAGGGTTCATCCCAGCTGCCCGATGGTGTGCCGTGGCTCATCGGACGAGTGTGCCGGGCCGATTCACCCTCCTCAACTGCTTTGTTCTGGCACGCTTCCGGCGTGAACACTTCGCGTCCTGCCCGCCACACATCGCTTCCGACCCCGCACTACGTGTCGTCTGGATCGGGAGCGACACAACGTCTTCCACTGGCTCCGTACAACTGACCACCAGCCCTACTACGGAGCCCTCAAGCCACTGCTCGAAGACCACGCCGAGCGTCTGGCCAAGGCGATCGACCACTGTCAGTGACGGCATGCACAATGCGTTCATGAGCCACGACTACAGGCCCGGTGACGTGCTGTTGCTGGAGTGCCAGTTCACTGGGACCGCCGTCACCGGGGGTACCCGTTACTACGTGTCCGTGCGGTGGCCGTGGCTGGAAGTGGACTCACAGGCCGAGAACTTCAGGTGGAACGGGCAGAGGGCGCTTCCAACGCCTGCGGCCCGCGAGTGGGAGATCTTCCGAACGGAACCGGCGGAGACCGCACTGAAGCCGGGCGATACCTGCCTGGTGGGAATCCCAGCGACCGTGGTGCACGTCCAGGCAGTCCACCGCTTCGATCCGCCCCTGGTCACCGGCATGCTGCCCCGGCCCGCGTCCTACCTTGAGGTCCTGCAGCAGGGTGAGACCCACGACCCTTCCCTCGGGGACCAGGGCTGCACCATCGATCCGGCCGGTGGCGAACCCATATACATCGAGCTGGTCTTCCGTCCGTACGCCTTCCTCGAACTGGGTGATGAGGTTGCCGACCGGGACGGGCGCGCCTGGCGGTTCGATGCGGCTGCCTGGAACTGGCATCCCTTCGACGGCGAACAGTCGGGCACCCCGGCCTGGCCGCTGAAGTTGATCGCCCGCCAGGGTGAGCCGACACCGAAGGAAGCCGGAGAGGTCGCCCGGGCAACAGCAGTCGGCAGCCACTTGGACGAACTGGAGCGATGGAGCACACACACCCACGCGCGACCGGCCACCCATCAGCAGTAGGCCCCTCCGGTGACAAGAAGCCTGCCTACGTGACAGCTCTCTTGCTTCGGCTCACTACTCGTGAGCCATAGATCGCGCACAGAGGCCAACTAGCGTGCTCAAGGGCCAACTATCTCGCTCAGTCACAAGCAGCCATCACCCCAGACTGCCGCAAGATCACGCCAACCGAAATGGGTGCGGATTTTTTGGAGTGACGGTTCCGTCCTCGGGGATCAGTTCGTGGCATCCCATTCGTCCGAGGTCATGGGCTTGGCGTCCGGATAGTGTCGTCGGATCTCGTTGAGCACCCACTCGTCTGCCGTGCGGACATCCCAGCTTGAACTATCGAACTCCCGCAGGGTCACCACGAGATCGCTGCCGGCATAGCCTTCGAAGTCTCCGTCGACGGCCTGCAGGTGAGGTGCGTCCATGGCCAACAGCTCGAGGGTGGGGATTCTGTCGTTGCCTGAAACTCTGACCAGCTCGGCGAAGCTGGGGTGTGGGTGATCGTCGAAGCTGCGGGCTCGCCAGGTGAGCGTGAGGCCGTAACTTCCCAGGCGGATCAGGAGCTCGGCCAGGGTGACGTAGTGCCGAGCGGCGTGGTGGCCCGTATGCGGGGCAGCGTCCCGCCAGGCCGCGAAGGAGACCATCTGCATCGTGGGCGGTGTTGTGGTCATCGGCTCAGCACTCTGCTCCGGCCTCATGGAATCACTGCTTGGACCTGCCGATTGTCCTGCTCTTCCCCTTCGAACGATCGATTGGGTGTGGTTGCTCCCGGGCCGGGCCAGCTGGGTAAACGCTGATTGGTGTGTGGTGGTGGCGCTGGACTTCTACCGTGGCGAGATGGAGGTGGGCGCCATGGTGTCTTTGCCGGAAGAGCTTCAGGCCCGCGAGGAGGCCACAGCTCGGCGGCGCGTGGAGGAACTCCAGGCCGAGGCAGCCGAGTTGGCCATCCGTCTGGAGGAAGCTCGGAAGGATCTCTCGCGGTTGGAGATCACGCGGGAAACCGTCCAACTGGCGCGGGACCTGACCGATGGGAGCAGACACGAACCACCACTCAGTAGGAAGGGACGTAGGGCCAGTGGCGTCAACGAGGAAGGTCAAGGCGGCGCGCAAAGGTGCTGTCGGCGGTTCGTGAGACAGTCAGACCCATGCCGGGCACTGAGGGGATGGGTCGCGTGAAAGAGCTGCCTGAGATTGCTGTGCGTGACGAATTCGATGCCCTGATCATCCGGACCGACTATGGGGACGAGGCTGCGTGGCAGGCGGTGGTCGGGGACCTGACTCAGCCGTGGGGAGACGACGGCGAGTTTGACCCCTCTGTTCACCTTGTCGACGATCCTGCCTGGGCCGATCGCATGCCCGATGAGGTCCTCAACGCGGTGAGGCGGGACGAGAACCTGAGCGTTGTGTTCCTCGCCGACCGGATCACGATGCAGTCTGCCCAGCGCGCGCTGCTCGCTCTCGACATCACGGAGGACGAAGAGGAAGACCTCGACCCGATGTACTACCAGGAGCTCATCGACTCCCCTCCGCCCCGAGAGTTCCGAACCATCCCAGCCGGCGTCCACGACGTGCACGGAAATCTGTCGATCGCCAACATGGACTTCGCGGAGTTTGCCGAGGCGGCCCTCGCCGATCCCGACCACATCTACCGGCCCTGCTGAACCATTGAGCCTTTTCCAACCTCACGCTGATGAGTGGTGAAGGACGAGGACGGCCTGCACCACGTCGGTGATGCGGTTGGTGCCGCAGCAGAGCCTTCCCACCTCCCCGGCTCGGAGAATGCTCAGTCGATACAGAACTCGTTGCCCTCGATATCTAGCATCGGGATGCACGCATCATTGCCGTCATACAGCGTTTGCACATGGACCGCACCGAGAGGGACCAGCCGCGCGCATTCGGCCTCGAGTGCGGCGAGACGCTCCTTACCCACGAGACCGGTGCCGACCCGCACATCGAGGTGCACACGGTTCTTGACTGCTTTACTCTCGGGAACGCGCTGGAAGAACAGCCGCGGACCCACACCTGAGGGATCTATGCAGGCGAACCACGAATCCCGTTGCTCAGATGGCTGCGAACGCTTGAAATCGTCCCAAGTGGCAAACTCTCCCGGCGGCGGCGGTACGACGTACCCCAACACCTCGCACCAGAAACGAGCGAGACGCTCAGGTTCTGCGCAGTCAAAGGTGACTTGGAATTTCTTGATCGCTGACATCGGCGCACCGTAGCAGGCGGGCCCTGCCTCACGTCTCCCAAGTGGTTCCGCCCGCCACCCGCCGCGTCCCGTGGTGGAGCCCACCAGTAGCCGCCACGGCCGAATCCTGACCAACGACCATCATGTCAAAGATCAGTTGCGGGACAGCCCTTAGACCATGGTCACGGCCTCATCTCCCCAGGTGCGTTCCGTTGACCGTTCCCAGGACACCCCGAGGGCGTGGCCCAGGCGATGAAGCCCGAGTATCGCCGATCTGGTGCGGTGGGCCAAGATGCGCTGGCGCATCGAGCACGACTACCGCGAACTCAAACACGGCCTGGGCCTGGACCACTTCGAGGGCCGCACCTGGCGCGGCTGGCACCACCACGTCACCCTCGTCACCGCCGCCCAGGCCTTCCTCACCCTCCGGCGCCTGAACCCAAAAGCCCCGAGTCCAGCCTGACCCTCTACCAAGTCCTCGACACCCTCCAGGACATGCTGCGGTGCTAGACCGGCACCTGCACACCTGCGGCCAACCACTCACCCGAACCAGAACCTAACGAAGCACTACTAGGTCGCTCCGGTCCACAAGGCGAGCAGGATCAGGAAGACGACCGCGTGCACGCCCCGATCTGGCCCCTGGCCCAAGACTGCAGCTCTTCCCGCATGATGTCGACGGGAAAGCAGCCGCGGACTGTTGGCGGTGGGTGGGGGAGCATGTGCTCGCTCCCCCACCCGTTGGCCCTCGCGTCAGGGCACTACATCTGGTTCCTTTTGTTCATTCGCGCCGCGACCCCTCCCCATGCCAGGAAAAGAAGCGTCAACGCGAGGAGTGTCAGGCCTCCAGCGATCATCCCCAGGACCAGCAGGACAATTGACAGCGTGATTCCGAGTACGCCGAAGACATAAGTCGCCGTCAGCAGCCTCTTGGACAGAGCTTGTCGTTGCATGGACACTCCCACTTGGCGCACTCTGCGTGTTCCTTTCCGAGTTCCGGGGCATATTCGAAGCTTCCCGGTGGCTGGTCAGCTGAAGGGCATCGCGGCAATCTGACTACCCGCCCAGCTTGCCCCATAGCAGCCGAGGGCAAATCCCACCGAGGCGCCAAGCGTTAGAGGCGCGGCCAGCACCATGCTTCCGCACGCCGCTGCTATACCGCCGCCCACTACTGCGCCCGCTACGTCACCCCACAAGGCCTTGGTGTCACCTTCTGCCAGATGGACTCCTGCTTGAACAAGATCACCAACCGGACCCAGCGCATCCACCAGCGCAAGCCCACTCGGGTCGATCTTATTGACGGGGTCGCCTGCGGCGTAGAGGTAGGGGTTCTGTTCCTGGCCGGAGGGGTCGGGCTGGGTGAAGCGGCCGATGTTGGGGTCGTAGTAGCGGGCTTGGTAGTGGATCAGGCCGGTGGTGTCCTGGTAGCCGCCGGCGAAGCCGTAGGGCTGGGGGATCTGCTCGCTGCTGGCGCTGCGGGTGACGCCGCGGGGGCTGTAGGAGTACGTGTTGACCTTCGTGCCGGACTGGTCGGCCATGCCGATGACGGAGCCGATGGCGTCGGTGAGGTAGTAGTACGCCTTCCCGCTGCGGGTCATGGAGTTGACTGTGCCCCCGGGCTCGCGGTTGAAGCCCGTGTCGACACCGGAAGTTGACGTCGCGGACAGGCCGATGGGCCCGTTGTGGAAGTACGTGTCGCCGAGGCGGATGCGTTCGCTCTGGTCGGTGGAGCCGTACTGGCCCGTGTAGGTCTTGCCGCCCACGGTCAGTGAGGTGAGCTGGCTGTGATCCGACCACTTCTCCCCCGTGCGGGTGCCTTCCGGGGTGGAGGCGGCGGCGGTCTCGTTGCCTGCCTTGTCGTAGGACCAGTTTGTGGTGGAGCCGTTCTTCGCGGTGATCTGCTGGGCGTCGTTGACCGTGTAGGTGGTGCCGCGGGGGCAGCCGGGGGTGATGCCCTGGCTGGTGAGGTTGCCGGCGAGGTCGTAGCAGTACTGCCAGGCCTCGTTCAGCGTGGAGCCCTTGTTCTCCGCCGCGTAGGAGAAGCGGCCCGCGCCGTCGTAGGTGTAGGTCGTCTTCGTGCCTGCGACGTTGTCGGTCTTGGTGCGGATCTTGTCGCCGTCGGTGCCGGCGTTCGTGCCGTAGCCGTAGGTGTAGGCGAGGTCGGCCAGGGTGCCCTTGGGGCTGGTGGTCTTGACGGACTTGGGGCGCATGGAGTTGTCCAGGCCGAAGGTCTGGACGGTGCCGCCGGGGTACTTGGTGACGGTCCGCTTGTCGTTGCGGTTGTATTCGAACGTCGTGGTGCGGCCCTGGGGGTCCTTCAGGCTGGTGAGGGTGTTGACCTCGTTCCAGGTGTAGTCGATCTTCCCGGCCGGGTCCTGGTAGTAGTCGACGTTGCCGGCCGGCGTGTACGCGAGGAGGGTCTGGGAGCCGTCCTGCAGGGTGCGGATCGTCTCGCGCTGCAGCGGGTCGAACTGGTACTTGACGGTGCCGGTGGAGTCGTCGCGCTGGCGCAGGTTGCCGTCGCCGTCGTAGTAGTAGCGGACCGTGTCGTTGGTGGTGGAGACGGTCTTGATGCGGTCGAGGTTGTCGTAGGCGAAGACCTTCTTGATGCCTCGGCCGTCGGTCAGGGTCTCGGTGCGGCCCAGGCTGTCGTAGGTGTAGTTCGTCTCGCCCAGCGGGGCGGGCGCCTTCACCGTCTTCAGGTTGCCCTTGTCGTCGTAGGTGAACGAGGTGGTGACGGTCTTCGACGACGACATCGTCGTCTTCTGGGTGCAGCGCTGGCCCTCGAAGCCGTCGCAGGTGGGCGTGGAGGGGTTGTAGGTGTAGGAGACGTTGCCGCCGCCGGTGCCGGTCTGCGCAACCGACTTGGTGTTGCCGGCCGTGTCGTAGCCGTAGGTGGTCTTCTCGCCGTCGGCGTTGGTGGTGTCCTTGGGGACGTCGCCGCCGGCGATGGTCTGCCAGTTGGACACGGACTGGCCGCCCGTCGGGGACTTGATGGTCTCCAGGTTGTTGCGGGTGTTGAACCCGTAGTCCATGACGTTGCCGCCGGTGCCGCCGGTCCCGGTGCCCATGGCGTCGGTGGAGGTGTCGATGTTGTGGTTCGCATCGAACTTCGTCGACCGGCTGCGGCCGAGCGCGTCGGTGACGTCGCTGACCTCACCCTCGGCGTTGTGCTTGTACTTCGTCGCGTGGATCTCCGGGTCGGTGACCGTCGTCGTGCCCGCCGAGTTCGGCGAGGCGGTGTCGTAGCTGTAGGTCCACGTCGGACCGTCATGGGAGCCGCTGACGCCTGTCTCGCGGAGCATGGAGGTGACCCGGTTGGCGTCGTCGTAGGTGAAGACCGTGACGCGGCCTTCCGCTGTTGTGATCTTGGTGAGGCGGCGGGAGGAGTCGTAGCCGAAGGTGGTGGTCTTGCCCTCGGCGTCCGTGGTGCGGGCCAGGTTGCCGGCGGCGTCCAGGTCGAAGACGGCGGTGCGGCCGGAGTTGTCCTTGGCCTGCCACTGCGAGGCATCCGTCTTGAGCAGGTCGATCCACCGGCCCGAGCGGGTCTCGGTGAGTTTGAAGCCCTTCTGCTCGCCGCCCTCGTCGTGCTGAGTGACCGTGATGGTGCCCTTGTTGCGGTCGGTGACCTTGGTCAGGCAGCCGTTGGTGTCGTAGGTGTCCTTCGACCCGGACTTCCAGTCGGTGACCGTGTAGGTGCCGTCCGCGTTCTTCTTCAGGTCCTTCGAATAGCCCGAGGGCGTCTTGAACGTGCCGTCACTGTTCTTGGCGAACCGGACACTGTCGCCGGAGGCGTCGTAGAGGACGACCTCGTCATCGAGTACCTGCAGGTAGCGCTCGTACTGCTGCCACCAGCGCTGGGAAACCTTCCCCCAGGGCGCATCAAGGGAGTTGTAGGTGCGCGCCAGGGTGAGGTTCTGCCCGACGCCCGCGATCGAGAAGTCCGTCGCGGTCAGCATCAGGTTGCCGGTCGAATAGTCGATGTGCGCCGACAGCGCGTCAGTGATCGCGAAGTCGCTGAACCGGTGCCAGGGCACCTTGCCCTGCCCCTCGGGCACATACGCCGTCGTCGCGGCCGCCGCCGAACGCGCCGCCTGCGCGTCCCCGCCCTGAGCTCGCTTCTTCTGCCCGGCACGCCACTCGGCGACGTCGGCGGACGGGGTGCGCTCGGCCCTCGACGCAGCCGGCTCGTTGGCTCCGACCTTCACCTCCGGCATGGAGAACGACGGTGCGTCCTTGCCCCAGTCCGACGCAGGATCGTCGGCTGCTGCCGCGCCCGTCGCGGGCAGCAGCGCCACCGTGATGGCACCCGACGCGAGAACAGCGAGCGCAGCGAGTCTGGAACGGTTGCGGGCGCGCGAAAGGCGCGCACCTGTGGTGCGTTGTATCAAGGCTTCCCCCCACACACGAGCCTCGCCGACCCCAGCGGTCATGAGGAGCACACAACCTGACACAGAAACCACACAAGTCCCGGCGCGGTTCCCGTCAATGCATATGCCACACGGCCCGGAATCAGCCCCTCCCATCACACACCCCAAGAGACACCAAAGCTCCAGGAAGTGGACAATACGAGTCGGTGGTCGGCGATTTTTTCGCACATGGCCGCCAAGATGCTGACGCGAAATCGACTGCGTGGACCGCCTTCGGTCCCGCCGGTTCAGCGGAGAGACGATTTTGCGCCATGCAGTGACGCCGAGAGACGCCTCATTCGTCTAGGTCCATACCTTTCAGGGCACACTTCGTCCCGAATTGGGATAGTCACGTGAAAGGCTGCAATGGGCAGGTATCACCGGTCTGCCAGCGGGCACAGTGATCAGACCCCACGCGCAGCACCCGCAGTCCCTCCCCCACTCCTGCCCAGTCGCACCCCTTCTGCCGGCGCAAGGCCGGCACCACAGCCAGGAGTCCCCGGTGAACACGCACACCGCCACCGCCCTCGCCCGCCACCTCGGACGCCTGCTGTGCTGGCACCTCGCTCTCGCCATGCTCTGCACCGCCGGATACACCCTCAGCGCAATCCACACCCACCGCACCGTCCTCTACCTCACCTGGGCCGCCTTGCCCCTCACCGCACTGCTCTGGGCAACAACCCGCGCCCTCGAAAAACACCACCTGAACCGCGACCGCGCAGCCGACACCACACACACCAGCGACTGGACACCCGCCGCCTGACACCCACGGCACCTCGCCCTGGCCACCCGCCTGGCCCCGGTTGCATTGTGCGACCCCTCGCGGGGGCGTCCTCCACCGCGCCGAACAGGGCGTGCTCCTGTCCCCTGGTCCGGTCCAGATGGAACCGGCCGGACATCTCCGAGACGAAAACGTCCGCGCCCGGCGAGGCGGAACCGCCCATCCCCGCCTCCTGGCTCTGCACGGCCCTAGAGCAATACGCCAGACAGGTGATCGCCACCATCAGTCACACACGTGATTACCGCCCGGGAACCGTCTAGTGACCAACCGCGAACCCAGCCCGCCGATCTGGCAGGTGTCAGAGTCGCCGACGGCGTCGCCTCATCCATGTTGTCTACTACAAGCCTTGTTCATGTTGCATTTGGTTGTCAGGAGATCTGGAAGATGGGCGAGCTGTACCCGCCGGTCGAACCGTACGAGAAGGGGATGCTCGACGTCGGCGACGGCAACCTTGTGTATTGGGAGGCCTGCGGCAACCCGGACGGCAAGCCGGCAGTCGTCGTCCACGGCGGGCCGGGGTCCGGATGCGGGACCGGGGCACGCCAGTACTTCGACCCGGACCGCTACCGCGTCGTCCTGTTCGACCAGCGCGGCTGCGGCCGTAGCACCCCCCACGCAAGCAAACCCACGACCGACATGCGCCACAACACCACCCAGCACCTGATCGCCGACATGGAGCGGCTCCGCGATCACCTGGGTATCGACCGCTGGCTGCTCTACGGGGGCTCGTGGGGCTCCACGCTGATCCTGGCCTATGCCGAGACGTACCCGGAGCGGGTGTCGGAGATCGTCATCGCCGCCGTCACGACCACCCGGCGCTCCGAGATCGACTGGCTCTACCGAGGTGCGGGGCGGTTCTTCCCCGAGCAGCGGGAACGCTTCCTCGAAGGAGCCGGCAGCACACCACGAGACGGTGACGTCGTCGCGGCCTACGCACACCTGATGGAGCATCCGGACCCCGCGGTACGGGAGAAGGCCACAGTCGACTGGTGCGCATGGGAGGACGCGGTCCTGTCCGGTGAAACAAACGGCGCCTCCAACCCGTACGGTGACCGCCCGCCGGTCGCGCAACTGGCCCTGGTCCGCATCTGCTCACACTACTTCGCCCACGGAGCGTGGCTGGAGGAAGGCGCACTCCTGCGCGATGCGCACCGCCTGGCCGGCATCCCGGGCGTGCTGGTCCACGGCAGGCTCGACCTGGCCGGCCCACTCGATACCGCATGGGAACTCGCCCGCGCCTGGCCCGATGCCGAGCTGACCGTCGTCGACAACGCGGGCCACCTGGGCAGCGACACGACCCGCGCCCACGTACTCAAGGCCCTCGACAGATTCGCTCACCGGAGATGAGCCCAGATTTATTCTCGCCTCGGCGTGATCCGCCAACTATCGCTCTCAAGATCCGCCAACTAGCTTCGTCCGCATACCTGTGAGCTGTGCGTGATGCGAAGGCGATCCGCCAACTACGGTGCTCGGTCACAGGGCAAGTACGGACCTGCGAGCACAAGTGCCCTACCGCGCCTCGCCGTCATCAGCACCTTCCGCTCTCCCAGGGAGAACGAATCGGCGACCTCCCGGTCTCGATGCATGTTCGGCGGCTGTGATGGCCGCGGCAGAAAAGAGTCAACCGGCGGCCGGACCAGACCTCATCACGAGCCGTCTTTCCGCCCGCGCGGGTGAACCCACCTCGTGCGAGGGCGACTTGGAGAGCCGGGTCCCACTACGCAGATCATGACCAGTCGGGATCTTCAGAACGGACCTCATGCACCTCATCGCCGCAGCCGCCGCCGCACGATCAAGAAGTACGGGCGGGTCGATCTGCTCTGCCTGGACGAGCTCGGCTACGTCAAACTCGACCGGCACGGCGCCGAGTTGCTGTTCCAGATCTTCACCGAGCGCGAGGAACGACGTGCGATCGCCGTCGCGTCGAACCGGCCGTTCACCGAGTGGGACCAGACCTTCACCGACAAGCGGCTCTGCCAGGCCATCGTCGACCGCCTCACCTTCGAGGCCCACATCATCGAGACCGGCACTCAGTCCTTCCGCCTCGCCAGCACCACCGCGAAACGCAAGGCAGCAGCAGCCTGAGAACGCATCGGCCGGGGCAAGGAGGCCGTTCCCTTGTCCCTCCGGGCCTCTCGAGAACGCACAATCTGTCTGACGTCTGCCGGGCGGACTACGCTGAGGTCATGTCATCGTCAGGCTGGATACGCCTCACCGAAGCGCAGGGAGTACGGCGCCGACTGGCCATCGTTGGTCGTCACGTCATCAGGCGTCCCTTCCTGATCCTCGCCCTCGCAGCGCTGGCCTTCCTCATCACTAGATTCGGCAAGGATTTCCCGCTGCTCTATGGCATGGGCCCTCTGGGAGCCGCTCTGATCATGGGAAGCATGGGCCGCTACCGTCCCGCCTCGGAGCGAAGCGACGAACCCTCGTCCCGGGACGCTGGGACGAACTGACCATCAGCCAGTCCTTCGGCTGGGAATCCCTGCGAGACCTCGCCCACCGGCGGGCGCCAAGCACGGCGCCCGCCCTTTGCGGTCCTGTCAGGGAACCACTCAGAGCGGGCGTCGTGATTCACACGCTACCGCCCCCAACCAGCTCTGACAGACGCACACTTCGCCCCGCCCCCGGGACGCCAGGAAACCTCACCCGATCGAGGGTGGGGCCAGAACTTCCCGTTCCTCCCGTGCCCCTCCACGGCCGTTCACTCACATGGCCCAAGAGTGGGGCCAAAACAACTCGGCGGGGTGGGGCCAAAACTGCTCGGCGAAAACATGCCGTCGGCGGACCACATCCGCAGCCGGTTGTAGACGCCCCGCCAGTTGCCGTACTTCTCCGGCAGCTGCGCCCACTGTGCCCCGGTCTGAAACTTCCAGGCGATGGCGTCGATCACCTCTCGGTGGTCCCGCCATCGGCCGCCCCGCTTCGGTGTCCGGTCCGGCAGTAACGGCTCGATCCGCGCCCACTGCGCGTCAGTCAACGACACACCCGGACAACGAGCAGACGATCCGGAGGGAGCGACTACGCGTAGCCGGTGCCATCGGTCTCGACGGCTACTGTCCACCAGGAGGTCACTTTGGCAGCCATCGCTTCCGGCTCTGACGGAAGAGGGGTGAGACCGAAGTGATCTACCAGCTCATGCCGCAGGAACTCGCCGATCTCCGCTTGGTCGGCGCCACGCCGGAGCCGCTGCAGGAGAGGAACGAGCATGCAGTCGTACTCGTCTTGCACCTCGTCAGCGACGCCGATCGGGTCCCACTCATTGAGCAGATGCCGCAGGCCGTTCTCGGTGACGTCGGTTCCAGGTCGCATCGCTCCAGGGTGCCACCCCGGAACCGCCGTCATCGTTCACCCCCACCTTGATCCAAACGAAACCGCCTAGTTGGCGGTCGCATTTCAAGCAGGTGACTACGTGATCGAGGTAGGCGCGCTATTCGTCCTGTCCCGCTTTGCTAATGCGCTCATGAGGGTCCCCGTGATCCTTCATCTGACGTCGGTGGGTAAGCATTCCACAGCCGTCTGAAGGTTTGCTGGTGCCTGTCCGGGCTGGCGCCGCGGCGCGGCGGAGCCGCCTGCCGTTGCGGGGGTTGGCAGGCGGCTCCTGTGGGCGCTCTCCAGGGTCCGCAGGAGAGACGAGCCGCCGACGGCTCCAAGCCCGGGCCCAGTATGGGCTCCTGTCAGGCGATGCCGCAGCGGTATGCGGCGATGGAGTTCACGCATGCGCTGTAGGCCGTGTCGAGGGCGGCGCGTGCCGCGTGCGCCGGGTCGGCGGTGTAGTCGGACTCATCGAGGTCGGTGAGGGCGTCGGCGATCGCGTGGAGGGACTGTGAGGGGCAGACGACGGTGCCGAGGGTGCCGGAGTCGTCGACGGCCCACGTGGTCATGCCGTCGAAGTCGACGTCTGCGGGGGCGAGTTCGTGGCCTGCTGGGCAGTCGAACCAGCCATCGGCGCGGACGCGGTAGGTTGCGGCGCTGTCGCAGGGCGCGCAGGTGATGACGTTCAGGGTCACTCGCCCTCGTACTCGATGACGCTGGCGGCCTGGTCGGGGCCGGTGATCTCGGCCAGGACGGCCCCGGCGTGCTTCAGGCACGCCAGACGCTCGGCCTTGTCGAACCCCGTGATCACGAACGCCGGGCGGTCGTAACAGGGCTCGACGGTGTAGGTCCAGGAGTAGGCACAGTCGGGGAGGTTAAGCGGCTTTCTGTTGGCGGGCGCCTGGTCCTGGTGCTGCTTCTCCTCGGTGGTGGGGCCGTGGGCGGGGATGACGGGCGCGAGGGCGCGCGCGGGGAGCTGGGTGGTGGGGGCGGGGTCGTCGGCGTCCATGTGGTTGTAAACGATGTCCATGACTGTGGGGTCGTCGGCGGGCCGGGCGTCGTAGACGGCCATGAAGAATCCGGGGAGGACGGCGACGGAGTCGCCAGGCTTGAGGTCTGCCAGGCAGCGGCAAGTCTCGACGGGCTGGTTGTGGTCGGGGCGTGCGTGAGTGCAGAGCGTCGCGGGCATGCCGGTGGCGCCTTCAGGGTGGGGGTCCTGGTAAGGCACGCGAGGCCGCGCGGTGCGGTGGGGCTCAGGGACGCCGGAGGAGGCGGCCCTTACCGGGCCGCGGAGCGGTCCGGCGCCGCAGGCGGCCCCAGCACGCCGTGTGGCACCGTGGCGCCGCGCCAGGACCCCCACCCTGAAAAAGGGGCTCCGCTGCCATCAGGGCCGGTACTTCAAGCCTCAGCGTCTTCACTCCGACAACGCGTACGACGTTCCTCACCTGCATAAATGGCTTCGCGGCAAGCTCATTGGCGTCCGCATCGCACGCAAGGGCATCGAGTCCAGCGAACGACTCGGCCGCCGAAGGTGGGTCATCGAGCGCACCATGTCCTGGCTCACGGGCTACCGTCGGCTCAACCAACGCTACGAACCAAACCCCCGAAACTACCTGGTGCCCCGAACAGCCGCAACGACACAGCACCGGAGCGGTCAGATGTCCTCCAGCGGTCAGCACCGTCACCTACTGGCCGTCAATGGTCAGCGCAGCCTCTCAAGACACAGCACAGGAACCGTTCTTCAACGCATCTTGAATGAGATCGCTGCATTTCAGGCCCCTTCGGTTCACGGGTGGGTCCGCCTTGGCTCGCGGACGCCCAAGGAAGCGCGCCGATAGCGCGGAGCCGGGTCACCCCGTCCCTATGTCACCCGCTCACTTTCGTGCCGTGCAGGTTCATGAGCGGGGACGGGACTGGAGGTCGTGGGGCCGCAGGGCGAGAGTGAGGGCGTGCCGAGGGCGCTGAGAAGTCCCCGGGGCATCGGCTTCGAAGGGAACACATGATGACGGTCCAGAACGGTGCACAAAACACCCGCGCCATCGCCGCGCAGATTGCCGAGGTCTTCCAGGAGGTCCTCGGCGCAGCGGAGTTGCCCGACAGCGACGCAGGCTTTCTCGACATGGGCGGCGACTCGCTGACGGCCCAGCGTGCGGTGACTCTGCTCGGATCCCGGCTGGGGGTCCGGATCACGGTCCGGGACCTGTTTCGGGCGCAGAGCGCCGACGCGCTCGCGCTCGTGGCCGTACGCCGGCTGGCGGCCGCCTGACGGTCCACGTTTCGCCCGATCGCACGTCCGTAGTGGCTGTAGGCAGCGAATTTCCGAGAGGTGAAGACATGGTGGCGCAGACATATCGCGTGGTGGTGAACGGCGAGGAGCAGTACTCCATTTGGCCGGAGGGGCGCGAGCTGCCCGAGGGCTGGTTCGACGAGGGCACCTCGGGCAGTAAGGAGGACTGCCTCAGCCACGTCGAGCAGGTCTGGACCGACATGCGTCCGCTCAGTCTTCGCCAGGCGCGGTGACCGGACCACCATGGCGACGCACAGCGGAGAGGCGGCCGGAGCGGTGGAGCCGGTGGCGGCGATGAATAAGGAACTGAGCGCGGAAAAGGGCGAGTTGCTGAGGCGGCGGTTGCTCGGTGGGGCACGGTCCGCGACGCCGGCCGCGAACGCCGCGCCCGCGGTGCCGCGTCGTGGTGGTACCGGGAGCGCCGCGCTAGCGCCCGTCCAGCACAACCTGTGGGTCGCGGACCGGCTGCTGTCCGACAACTCCACGTTCAGCGTCCACCGGGTGCTGCGGCTGACCGGTCCGCTGGACCGGGACGCGGTGCGCCGTGCCCTGGACGCGCTGGTGGCGCGGCACGAGACGCTGCGCATGGTGTTCCGGGACGACAGCCCGCCCCGGCAGGAGCCGACGGCCGCCGGGCCCGCCCCGCTGCGCACCGTGGATCTGTCGCACCTGCCGCCGGTGGCGCGGCCGGCGGCGGCGGTCCGGGTCGCGGAGGAGGAGATCAAGCGGCCGTTCGACCTGGAGCGCGGTCCCGTGTTCCGGGCCGTGCTGGCCGTCTGCGACGACTCCACCCACGTCCTGGTGCTGAACCTGCACCACTGCGTCGCCGACGAGTGGTCGTGCGGCGTCCTGGCCCGCGAGTTCGGTGCCCTGTACGCGGCGGCGGCCCGGGGGGCGGACGACCTGGCGGCGGAGCTGCCGCCGCTGGCCGTGTCGTACGCCGACTACGCGGACTGGCAGTCGCGGCGGCTGGGCGGCGAGCTGCTGGACCGTCAACTCGCCTACTGGCGCTCGGCGCTCGACGGTGTGCCCCCCGTCCTGGAGCTGCCGGCCGACCATGTGCGTCCGCCCGCGCCGTCCTTCTGGGGGCACCAGGCCCGGCGGCTGCTGTCGCCCGAACTGAGCGCGGCGCTGCGGGACTTCGCGCGCCGGCATCACGTGACCCTGTACACGGCCCTGCTCGCGCTGTTCGCGGGGTACCTGCACCGCTGGAGCGGCGGCCAGGACCGGTTCTCGGTGCTCACCCCCGTCTCGGGGCGGGTGGCCGCCGAGACGGAACCGCTGATCGGCATGTTCGCCAACACGCTGCCGCTGCCCGTCGACGTCAGCGACGATCCCGCGTTCGGGGCGCTGGTGCGGCGGTTGAACACCGTCGTGCTCGGCGCGCTGGAGCACCAGGACGTCACCTTCGAGCAGCTGGTGGCGGACTCCGGTCAGCCGCGGGACGCCTCCCGCAACCCCCTCTCCCAGGTCATGTACCAGTGCATCGAGGCGCGGGAGCACGTGTGGGTGCTGCCCGGCGTGCGCGTCGAGCGGGAGCCCGTCAGCACCGCATCCGCGAAGGTGGACCTGTCGCTGATCGGGGCGAATCTGGAGGAGGGCGTCCGGCTCGATCTGGTGGGCGAGAGCACGCTGTTCGAGCCGGAGACGGTCGAGCGGATGCTGGACGCGCTGGTCGAGGTGGTGACCCGTGCGGTCGCCGACCCGGGCACCACTGTGGGCGGGGTCGGGCTGCTGTCGGCCGCCGACAGCGCCCGCGTCGTGGACGCCGCTCTGGGGTCGGGGACGTCGGTCCCGGACGGCACCGTCCTCGACCTGTTCGCCGCCGCGGTCGCCGCCATGCCGGATGCCCCCGCCGTCGTGGCGGAGGGTGCCCGGCTCACGTACCGGGAGCTGGACGAGCTGTCGGACCGTGCCGCCGCGCGGATCCGGGCGGCGGTGCCGGGGCCCGGCGCGCTGGTCGGCATCCATCTCCCCCGGTCGGAACGGCTGGTGGCGACGCTGCTCGGGGTGTGGAAGGCATCCTGCGCGTACCTCCCGCTGCCGCTGGACCATCCCCGGGAGCGGCTGCGGGCGATGGCCGAGGACGCGGGGGTGGCGCTGGTCGTGGCCGAGCCGGGGCGGGACGCGCCGTTCACCGGGATACCGGTGCTGCACATCGGGATCGGAGACGGCGAAGATCGCGGGGACGGCGGGAGCGCCGAGGCCGCGTGGTCCGCGCCGGGCGCCGGTGACCTCGCCTATCTGATGTTCACCTCGGGCTCCACCGGCCGCCCCAAGGCGGTGGCGATCGAGCACCGGGGCCTGGTCAACTTCCTCGGCGGCACCGCCCAGCGGCTCGACGCGGGCCCTGCCGACGTGTGGCTGGGTCTCACCGGCATCGGGTTCGACATCTCGCTGGTGGAGATGTTCCTGCCGCTGGTCACCGGCGGCCGGGTGGTGCTCGCCCCGGAGGGTGCCGCGCAGGACGGTGCCGCCGCCGTCGCCACGGCGCGGGAGCACGGCGTCACCCACGTACAGGCGACGCCGTCGGGCTGGCGGGTACTGCTCGCCGCCGGGGCGCGGTTGCCCCGCCTGGCGCTGGCCCTGACCGGCGGCGAGACGCTGCCGCCCGCGCTCGCAGCGGAACTGCGGCAGGTGTCCGCGCGGGTGGTGAACTGCTACGGGCCGACCGAGTGCACGGTGTGGGCGACGTACGACGACGTCACGGACCCGGCCGGGGACATCACCGTCGGCACGGGTCTGGACCGGGTCGCCGTCCATGTGCTGGACGCGGCGCTGCGACCGGTGCCGGTCGGGGTGCCGGGCGAGTTGTACATCGGGGGTCCCGGGGTCGGCCGCGGTTACCACGGGCGGCCGGAGCTGACGGCGACGACGTTCGTGCCCGACCCGTTCGGGGCGCCGGGAGCGCGGCTGTACCGCACCGGTGATCTCGCCGCCCGGCGGCCGGACGGCCGGATCCGCTTCCTCGGCCGCAACGACCACCAGGTGAAGATCCGCGGCCACCGCATCGAACTCGGCGAGATCGAGGCCCGGCTGGCGGCCCACCCGGCGGTGGCGCACGCCGTGGTCGTGGTGGACCGCCCGCGCGAGGGCGCCCGGCTCGTGGCGTACGTCGTCGGCGACGCCCCGGAGGAGGCGCTGCGCCGCCACCTGGTGGCGGCGCTGCCCGCGGCGATGGTCCCGGCGGTGTTCGTCCGGATGGAGAACCTGCCCCTGACCGCGAACGGCAAGGTGGACCGCCGCCGGCTGCCCGAGCCGCGCGGCGCCGCTTCCGCCGAGCGCACCCCGCCCGCCGAGGGCGCCGAGAAGGTGCTCGCCGGCGTGTGGAGCGAACTGCTGGGCGTGGCCGAGGTCGCCGCGCAGGACAACTTCTTCACGCTGGGCGGCGACTCCGTCACCGCCGTCTTCCTGGTGTCCCGGGCCCGCGAGGCGGGGTACGCGTTCACCGCGCGCCAGGTCTTCGCGCACCAGACGCTGGCCGAACTGGCCGCCGTGGCCGAGCCGTCGGGCGAGGGCCCGGCGCGCGGCGGCGCGGACCCCGCGGACTTCCCGCTCGCCGGTCTCGACCGGGAGGGCCTGGACCGGGTCCTGGCCGGGCTGTCCGCCGAGGAGGTCGCCGACGTCCAGGACATCTATCCGTGCACGCCGTTGCAGACGGGCATGCTCTTCCACAGCCTCCACGACGACGGCGCCGCCTCCTACTTCAACCAGTACCGCTGGGAGATCGACGGCGACCTGGACCAGGAGGGGCTGATCGCGGCCTGGCGGCACGTACTGGACCGGCACGACGGGCTGCGCTGCTCGTTCCGCTGGGACGGTCTGGAGCGGCCGCTCCAGGTCGTGCACCGCACCGCGCGGCCCGATTTCACCGTCCTGGACTGGACGGACACCCCGGCCGACGACCTTCCCGGCCGCGTGGAGGAACTGCTCGCCGCGGAACGGGCGGCCGGATTCGACCTGTTCCGGGTCCCGCCGCACCGCTTCCACCTCGTGCGCACCGCCCCCGGACGGCATCTGCTGATCTGGCACAGCCATCACATCCTCGCCGACGGCTGGAGCGTGGGCCCGCTGCTGAACGAGGTCTTCGCCACGCTCACGGCGCGGCGCGGCCCGTCCCGTTCCGCGCCCGCGCTGGCCGCGCCGGTCTCGCACCGGGCCTACGTGGAGTGGCTGGCGGGGCAGGATCCGCGGGCGGCCGAGCGGTACTGGCGGGACGCGTTCGCCGGTTTCACCGAGCCCACCTCCCTGCCGGTGGTGCGGCAGGTACCGCAGGGCGCGCCCGCCGGGGCGGCCCGTAGCGTCGAACTGGCCCTGGACCCGGCCGTGGCAGGCGGCCTCGCCCGGCTCGCCCGGGAGCGGGGATGCACGGTCGGCACGGTGTTCCAGGCCGCCTGGGCACTGCTGCTGGGCCGCTGGAGCCGCAGCCGTGACGTGGTGTTCGGGCTGACCGTGTCGGGCCGCTCGGTGGATCTGCCGCGGGTCGAGCAGATCGTCGGGCTGCTCTCCAACACCCTGCCGGTGCGGGTGCGCTGGGAGGACGGGGCCCGGCTCGACGCGTGGCTGGACCGGCTCGCCGGGCAGTTCGCGGGGCTGCGGGACGTCGAGCACACGTCGCTGGTCGACATCCACGACTGGTCGGAGGTGGCGGGCGACCGACGGCTGTTCGACAGCATCCTGGTGCTGCAGAACCTGGCGGTGGCCGAGCGGGCGGACCTCGGCGGCCTGGCCGTGCGCATGGGCCCGGTCCACCAGAGCAGCGGATATCCGCTGATGCTGAACATCCGGTTCTCCGCCACGGACGCCGTCCTCCAGCTCCTCCACGACGACTCGCGGGTCGAGGCCGGTGACGCGCAGCGGCTGCTCGCCTCGTTCGGCCGGCTCCTCGGCGCGTTCCTGGAGCGGCCGGACGCGCGGGTCGGGGACCTCGACATCCTCCCGGACGCCGAGCGGGAGACCGTCGTACGGCGCTGGAACGACACCGCGCGGGTCTTTCCGGCCGCCACGACCGTGCCCGCGATGATCGAGGCCCAGCGGTCCCGCACCCCGCACGCTCCGGCCGTGGTGTACGGCGGCGAGGAGTGGACGTACACCCGACTCGACGCCGAGGCGGCCGGGCTGGCGCTGCGGCTGCGCGCGGCGGGGGTGCGGCCCGGGGACCGGGTGGCGCTGCGCCTGGACCGCTCGGCGGTCATGATCGCCGCGGTGCTCGCGGTGTGGCGGGTCGGGGGCGCCTATGTGCCGCTGGACCCGGAGTACCCGAACGCGCGTACCGCCTACGTGCTGGAGGACTCGGGGGCCCGTGTGCTGCTCGCGTCCGCCGAGCCGGTCCCGGCGTGCGTGCCGCCCGGTGTGGACGTGGTGCGCGTCGGTGACCGGCCCGCGGAACTCCCGGAGACGGCCGGGGCGCCCTCGGTGGCGCCGTGCGCGCCGCACGACGTGGCGTACGTGCTGTACACCTCCGGCTCCACCGGCCGCCCCAAGGGCGTGGAGGTCACCCACGGGTCGCTGGCCCATCTGACCGCCGCCATGACGCACGTCCTGCGGGTCGACGGGCCGCGGACGTGGCTGGGGCTGACCGCGCTGTCCTTCGACATCTCCACGGTGGAGATGTTCGTGCCGCTGACCACCGGCGGCCGGATCGTGGTCGTGCCGGAGGAGGGTCGCTGGGACGCCGCGGCCCAGCGCGACCTGATCCGCGCCCACCGGGTCACCCACGTACAGGCCACACCGTCCGGGTGGCGGCTGCTGCTGGCCGCGGGCTTCGGCGCCGCGGACGGGGTCGCCGTCGGGCTCGCGGGCGGGGAGGCGCTGCCCCCGGCCCTCGCGGGCGAACTGCGGGCCGCGCTGCCGCGCCTCGTCAACGTCTACGGCCCGACCGAGGCGACCGTCTGGTCGACCTGGGACGAGATCGGTCCGGAGCCGGCGGAGGTGACCATCGGGCTGCCGCTGCCGAACACCACCGCTCATGTCCTGGACGAGGCCCTGCGGCCGGTGCCGGCCGGTGTGCCCGGGGAGCTGTACCTCGGCGGCGCCGGGGTGGCGCGCGGCTATCTGGGGCGGCCCGCGCTGACGGCGCGGCAGTTCCTGCCGGACCCGTTCGGCGGGCCCGGGGACCGGCTGTACCGCACCGGCGACCTGGCCGCGCGCGGCGCCGACGGGCGGATCCGTTTCCTCGGCCGCGACGACCACCAGGTCAAGGTCCGCGGCCACCGCATCGAACTCGGCGAGATCGAGGAGGCGCTGACCCGCCATCCGCAGGTGCGGCTCGCCGCCGTCACCGTCCACCGGGACGCGGCGGGCGAGGCCTTCCTGGTCGGACATGTCGTCGGCGACGCACCGGACCCGGCCGCCGTACGGGCCTTCCTGCGCGGCGAGGTGTCCCGGGCGATGGTGCCGGACCGGCTCGTCGTGCTGGAGCGGATGCCCCTGAACCCGGCGGGCAAGGTGGACCGCACGGCGCTGTCCGTCCCGGAGGCGCCCGCCGCCGACCCGGCCGCCCGGACCGCGCCGCGCACCCCGGCCGAACGGGCCCTGGTGGGCATCTGGGCGCGGGTCCTGGGCACCGCCGACATCGGCGTGGAGGACGACTTCTTCGCGCTGGGCGGCAACTCGCTGAAGGCGGTGACCGTCTCGGCGCTCGCCCGGGAGGCGGGTCTCGCCGTCGCCACCCGGCAGATCTTCGCGCACCCCACGGTGGCGGCGCTCGCCCGCCTCGGCGCCGCGGCACGGGAGCCGGCGCCCGCCCCGAGCGGTCCCGCGGGGTTCACCGAGCTCGACGACGACGTCCTGGACGGGCTGCTGGACACCCTGGGCCGCGACACGGTCGAGGACGTCCTGCCGCTTTCGCCGCTCCAGACCGGCCTGTTCCTGGACACGCTGGCGGAGACCGGCGACTACGTGCGGGCCTTCGCGGTCGATGTCGAGGGCGACTTCGACGCGGCGGCCTTCGAGGAGGCGTGGGCGCGTCTGGTCGAGCGCCACGCGATCCTGCGGTCCACGTTCCACTGGGCGCATCTGCCGCACCCCGTGCAGGTCGTCCGGCGCGCGGCGCCACCGCGCTTCCGGCACGCCGACGTGACAGGACTGGCCGACGGGCCGCGCGCTGCGCGGATCGCGGCGCTCGTCGCGAAGGAGGAGGAGACCGTCTTCGACCTCTCGGCGGCGCCGCCCGCCCGGTTCCTGCTGATCCGGACCGCCGCGGACCGGGTCCGCTTCGTGTGGACCACCCATCACGTGGTGTTCGACGGCTGGAGCCTGCACGCGCTGCTGCGCGAGGCGTTCGCCCTGTACCGGGAGCGGCGGGCGACCGGCGTCCTGCCCGTCCTCGCCGACCCGCCGCCCTACCGGGAGTTCCTGCGGACGCTCGCCGCGCTCGGCACACCCGACGAGGTCCGGCGCGAGGAGGAGCACTGGCGCTCCCGCCTGGCGGGCTTCACCCGGCCGACCGCGCTGCCCGGCACACGCCGGACCGGTGCCGGAGACGGCGTGTGGCTCTCCCGGCAGACCCTGCCGGCCGCCCTGCACGACGCGCTGGTGCGGGCGGGCCGCCGCCACCGCGTCACCGTGGGCACCCTGGTGCACACCGCGTGGTCGCTGCTCCTGAGCCGCACCAGCGGCGAGCGGGACGTCGTCTTCGGTACGACCGTCTCGGGCCGCTTCGGCGACGTCGAGGGCATCGAGCGCATGGTCGGGCTGCTGATGAACACGCTGCCGCTGCGGGTCGAGATCGATCCCGGCGCCCCGCTCACCGGCCTGCTGCGCGACGTCCAGCAGCGGGTCACCGAGGTGGCCGGACGCGCCCATGTCGCGCTGCCCACCGTGCGGCGGGCGAGTCGGGTGGCGCCCGGGCGGCGGCTGTTCGACAGCCTGCTCGTCTACACCGACACCGGCGCCGACGGGCTCCCCGAGGGCGTCGTGCCGGTCGCCGAGGGCGAGGCCCGCGACACCGGCTACCCGCTGGTCCTCGAAGCCACCGGCGGCGACCGTCTGACGCTCGCCCTCAGCTGCGAAAAGTCCCACTACGACCGGGCGACCGCCGACCGGCTGCTCGCCCAGGTGGTGCGGCTGCTGGAGGGCCTGGCCGAGGACCACGCCTCGGCCGGCGAGGTGCCCATGCTGTCGGCCGAGGAACGGGAGCTGGTGGTCCGCGGCTGGAACGACACCACGGTCGCCTTCCCTGCCGACCGCACCCTGCACTCCCTCGTCGGGGACCGGTGCGCCGCCACCCCGGACGCCGTCGCGGTCCGGCTCGGCGACCACTCCTGGACCTACGCCGAACTCGACGCGCGCGCCGAGCGGGTGGCCGGGCGGCTGCACCGCGAGGGCGTCCGGCCCGGCGACCTGGTGGCGCTGTGCACCGAGCGCTCCTTCGAGCACGTCGTGGGGCTGCTGGGCATCCTGCGGGCGGGAGCGGCGTTCGTCCCCGTCGATCCCGACCATCCCGCGCGCCGCCAGGCGTACATGCTGGCCGACTCCGGCGCGCGGACAGTCCTCACCCAGTCCCGGCTGCGGACCGCGCTGCCGGAAGCGGCGGGCGTGCGCGTCCTCGCACTGGACGACCCCGACGCGTTCCCGGAGGCGACCGGTCCGGCGGCACGGGCGGACGCGCTCCCCGCCGACCTGTGCTCGCTGTACTACACCTCGGGTTCCACCGGCGCGCCGAAGGCGGTGGCGTCGCACCACGCGGGCTGGGTCAACCGGATGGCGTGGATGCAGCGCAGGCACGGGCTGCGGCCCGGCGAGGGCGTGCTGCACAAGACGACGCTGAGTTTCGACGACGCGGCGGTGGAGATCCTCTGGCCGCTGATCAACGGGGGCGAGGTCGTCCTGCTGCCGCCGGGCGCGCACCGCGACGCGCACGCGATGATCGAAGCGGTCGCGGCGCACGCGGTGGTGCACGTGCAGTTCGTGCCCAGCGTGCTGGAGGTGTTCCTGGACATCCTCACCCCCGAGCGGGTCCGATCGATGTCCGGGCTGCGTTCCGTCCTCACCAGCGGTGAGGCGTTGCGCCCCGCGCTGGTGCGCCGGTTCCGCGACTGCTTCGGGGAGCGGGTCAGCCTCGACAACACGTGGGGCGCGACCGAGGTGTCCATCGACTCGACCTGCCGGGTGTGCACCGCCGAGGACGCGGTCGCCGACACCGGCGCGGTCGCCCTGGGGCTGCCGCTGGACAACAACACCGTGCACGTGCTCGACGGGGCGATGAATCCGCTGCCGACCGGGGCCACCGGGGAGCTGTTCATCGGCGGCCCCGGGCTCGCCCGCGGCTACCACGGGCGGCCGGCCCTGACGGCCGAGCGGTTCGTGCCCGATCCCTTCGGCCCGCCCGGCGCCCGGCTGTACCGCACCGGTGACCTGGGGCGCCGGCGGGCGGACGGCGTCCTGGAGTTCGCGGGACGCGTCGACCACCAGGTCAAGCTGGGCGGGGTACGGGTCGAACTGGGCGAGGTCGAGGACGCGCTGCGCCGTGCCCCCGGGGTCCGGGACGCGGTCGCCGACGTACGGACGGTCGCCGGGGCCCGGGCGCTCGTGGGGTACACGACCGGCTCAGGTGATCCGGACCGGACCCTGGCCGCGCTCCGCGCCGAGCTGCCCGACGTCATGGTGCCGCGGTTCCTCGTCACCGTGGACTCCGTACCGCTGAACGCCAACGGCAAGGTGGAGCGGGCCGCGCTGCCCGACCCCGACCCGGCCCTGCGGGAGGTCGCGGCGGAGTCGCAGGTCGCCCCCGGCACCCCGACCGAGGAGATCCTCGCGGAGGTGTGGTGCCGGGTCCTGGGGCTGCCCCGGGTCGGCGTGCACGACAACTTCCGCGCGCTGGGCGGGGATTCGATCCTGCTGATCCACACCGTCGCCAAGGCGCGGGAGGCGGGACTGTCCCTTACGCCCCGGATGGTCTTCGAGCATCCGACGGTCGCCGCGCTCGCCGCGGCCTGCGACGCGGCGGCGGCAGCGGGCGGCGCCACGGCCGTCCACGCCGAGCAGGGCCCGGTCACCGGTGAGGTGCCGCTGGGTCCGATCCAGCACCAGTACGCGGCGCTCGGCCCCCGCGACCGCTTCAACCAGAGCCGCCTCCTGGCGGTGGACCCCGCGGTCGGCGCCGACACCCTGCGCACGGCACTGCGGGACCTGACGCACCATCACGACGCCCTGCGGCTGCGCTGGGACGACGACGGCGAGGGGGTTCGGCAGTACCTGGCCCCGGCGGACGACGACGGCGACCCGCTCACGGTCGTGGACACCCCGGAGGAGGCCGAGGCCGCGGTGGAGGCGGCGCACGCCGGCCTCCACCTGGCCGACGGACCGCTGCTGCGCGCCGTGCTGTTCCGGCACACCGGCGAACTGCTGCTGGTCGTGCACCACGTCGCCGTCGACACCGTGTCCTGGCACATCCTCGTGGAGGATCTCACCGCCTTGTGCGGCGGGGGCCGCCTGCCCGCGAAGACCACCTCCGTACGGCACTGGGCGCAGCGGCTCCACGCGTACGCGCACAGCGCCGAGTTCGCCGCCGAGGCCGCGTACTGGACGCTGCCCCGTCCCGTCCCCGCGGCTCTGCCGGCCGACCGGCCGGGCGGCGCCGGGACCGAGGGCCGGGTCGGGGTGGCGAAGGCGGTCCTGCCGGCCGGGCCGACGGCGGCACTGCTGCGGCAGGCCGCCGCGCGGCGCGGCGCCGAGCCGGAACACCTGATGCTGGCGGCGCTGGCCCGCACCCTGGCCGAGGCCACCGGCGGCGACACCGTGGCGATCGACGTGGAACGGCACGGCCGCGAGCCGCTGTTCGACGACGTCGACCTGACCCGGACCGTCGGATGGTTCACCAGTGTGCAGCCGCTGCTGCTCACCCGGCCCGGCACGGACGACCCGGACGCCTGGGTCGACCTGGTCGCCGAACACACCCGCACCCCGGCGGGCCGCGGCATCGGCCACGGTCTCGTACGGTCCCTGCGCGGTGACGAACGGGCGGCCGCACCGGCGCAGCTGTCGTTCAACTACCACGGCAGCGGGGGTACGGCCGTGCCCGGGGACGCCCCGCTGCGGCCCCTCGCGCGCACGCTCGGCACGCCCGTGGATCCCACGCAGCGCCGCTCGCACCCGGTGGAGGTCGAGGCCGCCGTCCTGGACGGCGCGCTGCACCTGGAGTGGCGGTACGCACGGGACGCCTTCGACCACGCCACGGTCCAGAACCTGGCCGACCGGCACCTGCGCCACCTCGCCGGGCTGGGGGACATCCCGCCGGAGGCGGTGCGCGAGCCCGCCGAGCCCTTCGTGCGGCGGCTGTTCGCCGGTTCGCCCGCGCCACGGCTGCCCATGCTGCGGCACCGGGTGCCGGGGGTGGGGATCGCGGTGATCGCCGACGGCGAACTGCGCGGCGCCTGGGGCTTCGGCACCCTCGCCGCGGACGATCCGGCCCGGGTCGACGAGCGGACCGTCTTCCAGGTCGGCTCGATCAGCAAGCACGTCACCGCTCTCGGGGTGCTGGCGCTGGTCCAGGAGGGGCGGCTCGACCTCGACACGGACGTCAACCGGCTGCTGACCGGCTGGCGGCTGCCCGGCGACGGGGTCACCCTGCGCCATCTGCTGACCCACACCGCGGGACTGGGCGCGCAGTCCTACGACGGCTACCGCGCGGGGCTGCCGATGCCGACGGCGGCGCAGATCCTCGCCGGCGCTCCCCCGGCGCTCACCCCGCCGGTCCGGCCCGTGGGCCCGCCCGGCTCGCCCTACCTGTACTCCTCCAGCAACTACACGGTGGTGCAGCAGGTGCTCCAGGACGTCACGGGGCGGGAGTTCGCGCCGCTGATGCGGGAGCTGGTGCTCGACCCGCTGGGCATGCGGGACAGCGACTTCGCGCCGCGCGTGCCGGCCCTGCCCGGCACCACCCTCGCCCGCAACCACGACGCGAAGGGCGTGCCGTACCCGGAGGGCTGGCACCTGTACCCGGAGTCGGCCGCGGGCGGGCTGTGGTCCACGCCCCGGGACCTCGCCCGGGTCGCCCTGGAGGTGCAGCGGGCGGCGCACGGCGGTGACGCGGTGGTCCTCAACGCGGACAGCGCGGCCGAGCTGCTGCGCACCCACCCCGGCACCCCGGGCGGTCTCGGCACGGCCGGCAAGGCGTACGGCGGGCGCAGGTGGTTCGGGCACACCGGCGGCGTTCCCGGCTTCCGGGCCCTGACCTGGGCGGACCCCGACCGGGGTCTGGGACTGGTCGTCACCGCGAACTCCGACGCCGGTGAGGACTTCCTGCGCGAACTGCTCCACGACCTCGGAGTCGGACTGGAGGACGCACGATGGTGACGATCGACGCCGCGTTCCGCCGCTGGGCGGCGCGGACCCCCGATGCCGTGGCGCTGCGTGCGCCCGGCACCCGGCTGACCTATGGCGAACTGGACCGGGCCGCGACCCGGTTGGCCGGGCGGCTGCTGCGGCTGGGCGTACGGCCCCGGGAGCTGGTCGGGGTAGCGGCCACCCCCTCCCCCGGGTTCGTGACGGCCGCGCTCGCGGTGCTCCGCGCGGGCTGCGCCTACGTGCCGATGGACCTGGGCTACCCGGAGGAGCGGCTGGCGCACATGCGGCGCGACAGCGGCGTCCGGGTCCTGGTCGGCGCCGGTGACGGCGAGCCGCTGCCCGCGGCGCTCGCGGACTGCGTGGTCCTGGACCCGGGCGCGGCGGACAGCGGCGGTCCGGACGCCGAGGGGGCGGGGCACACCGGCGGCCCGGTCGCCGAGGTGCCGTCCCAGGGGACCGCGGACACCGATCTCGCGTACGCCATGTACACCTCGGGCTCCACCGGGCTGCCCAAGGCGGTGCTGGTGGAGCAGCGCAACGTCACCGCGTTCGCGCTGCGCCAGGACTTCGTGGCGCTCGGGCCCGGCCGGACGATGCTCCAGAGCAGTTCCTTCTCGTTCGACGCCTCGGTTCTGGAGATCTGGGGGGTGCTGCTGCGGGGGGCCTGCCTGGTCTTTCCGCCCGACCCGCTGCTGGCGCCCGCCGAGTTGGGCGAGGTGCTGGCCCGCGAGGGGATCACCGACCTGTGGCTGTCGTCGGGGCTGTTCCACCGGGTCGCCGACGACCTGCCGGAGGCGCTGGCCCCGCTGCGGACCGTCATCACCGGCGGCGACGTGGTGTCCCCGCCCCGGGTGCGGCGGGTGCTCGCCGCCCACCCCGGGCTGACCGTGGCGCATATCTACGGGCCGACCGAGACCACGGTCGCGGTCTGCCGCCGGTTGCTGACCGGCCCCGACCAGGTCGAGTCGCCGCTGCCGCTGGGCACCGCGATCCCGGGGGTGCGCACGTACGTCAGGGACGGGCACGGCCGGCCTCTGCCGCCGGGTGAGACCGGGGAGCTGTGGATCGCTGGGGACACCGTCTCCCGCGGCTACCACGACCGTCCGGGACTGACCGCGGAGCGCTACGTCACCGACCCGGAGACCGGCGGGCGGTGCTACCGCAGCGGTGACCTGGCCCAGCTGCGCCCGGACGGCACTGTCGAGTTCATGGGGCGGGCCGACCACCAGGTGAAGATCCGCGGCTTCCGCATCGAGCCCGGCGAGATCGAGGCGGCGCTCTGCGAGGCGCCCGGGGTGCGCACCTGTCTGGTCACCGCCCGCACCGCGCCGCCCGGCGACCGCCGGGTCGTCGCCTACGTCGTCCCCCGGGCGGCGGGGCCGCTGCCCGCAGCGGACGTGCACCGCCATCTCGCCGCGCGGCTGCCGCGCCACATGCTGCCCGCCGAGTACGTGGCGCTGGACGCCCTGCCCCTGGACGCCAACGGGAAGGAGGACCGGCGGCGGCTGCCCGAGCCGGTCTGGGGGCGCGGCAGCCTCGCCGTGCTGGACGTCCGCCCCTCCCCCGCCCGTCCGGCGGCCCAGCCCGAGAGGATCTGATCACCGATGTCTGTCATCCCCGGCCGTACCGAGGTCGAGGTTCCCCTCAGCCGCGACCAGGAACGGACCTGGTTCGTCGACCAGTTGAGCAGTTCCTCCTCCGACTACCTGATCCCGCTGCGGCTGCACTTCGCGGGCCCCCTCGACCGGGACGCGCTGCGCCGCGCGCTGCTCGCCCTGGTGACCCGGCACGAGGTGCTGCGCACCGGGGTGGTGGCCCGGGAGGCGGGTCCGGTGGGCGTGGTCCGTCCGCCGGAGCTGCTGCGGCTGCGGGAGAGCGCGGTCGCGAACGCCGGCGCGCTGGAGGCCGCGCTCGCCGCCGAGGCGGCGACGCCGATGGACCTGGCCACCGGACTGCCCCTGCGTGCCCTGCTGGTGCGGCACGGGGAGCGGGAGCACACCCTCGTCCTCACCGTGCACCACGTCGCCGCGGACGACTGGTCGTGCGCCCTCCTCTTCGACGAACTGGCGGCGGACTACACCGCGTTCACCGAGGGCGCGCCCTCCCCCGTGCCCGTACCGGCGGAGTCCTACCGGGCGGTGGCCGCGCGCCTGGACGACGCCGCACAGGAGGCGGCGGCCGAGGGAATGGACCACTGGCGCCGGACGCTGGCCGACTTCACCGCCTTCGAACTGCCCGTGGACCGGCCCCGGCCTCCCGTCCGTGCGGGGCGCGGGGCGACCCGTACCGCGTTCGTGCTGCCACCGAAGGTGGCCGGGCCGCTCACCGCCCTGGCCCGTTCGGCGGGGGCCACGCCCGCGATGCTGCTGACCGCCGCCGTGCAGGCCGTGCTGTACCGCTCCACCGGGCGGCAGGACGTCACCACCGGCACCACGTACGCGCGGCGCGACGACCCGGCGACCGAGCGGCTGATGGGGCTGCTCATCAACATGCTGCCGCTGCGCGGCCGGCCGGGTCCCGGCCTGACGTTCCGCAGGTTCGTCGAGGAGTTCCGGGACGTGTCGCTCGACGCGTTCGAGCACGCCGAGGTGCCGTTCGACCGGCTGGTGGAGGAGGTGGCGCCCGAACGGGACCCGTCCCGCACGCCGTTGTTCCAGATCCTGGTCAACTTCCGTACCGGGCGCCGCCGTACGCCGCGGCTGCCGGGGCTGACCGTGACCGAGCTGCCGATGCCGTACCACGGGGCGAAGTACGACCTGTGCGTGAGCTTCGAGCAGGGGGACGCCGGACTGTGGTGCGGTGTCAACTGGGACGTCGACCTGTACGACGACGCCACGGTGGAGCGGCTGGGGAACTGGCTGGAGCGGCTGCTGCGGCACGTCGCCGACGCACCCGACACCCTCCTCGACGACATTCCGCTGCTGTCCGCGCCGGAACGGGACGCGCTGCGCGCCCTGGTCACCCGGCCGGCGGTGGAGGTGCCCGCGGACACCCTGCACGGTCTGGTCTCACGGCAGGCTGCCGCCCTGCCCGACGCGGTCGCCCTCGTCGACGCCGACGGCTCCCCGACGAGCTACGCCGAGCTGGAGGCGGCGGCCAACGCCGTCGCCCGCCGGCTGGCCGGGCACGGCGTGGCACCCGACGTCCCGGTGGGCCTGCTGATCGACCGCTCCCCGGCGATGGTCACCGGCCTGCTGGGCATCCTCAAGGCGGGCGGCGCCTACCTGCCCATCGAGCCCGCGACACCCCCCGCCCGGGTCGCCACCCTGCTCCAGGACGCCGGCGCCCCGGTCTGCCTGACGTCCGGGGACGCCGAGCACGCGGCGACGGTCACGGCGGCGGGCGTGGTGCCGCTGGCGGTGGACCCGCTGGAGCGGGCCGAGCCGCCGGCCGTGCCGGTCCGTCCGGACCACCTGTGCGCGGTGTACTACACCTCCGGCTCGACCGGCCGACCCAAGGGGGTGGCCTGCACGCACCGCGGCTGGGTCAACCGCATGGCCTGGATGCAGCGGCGGCACGGGCTGCGGCCCGGCGAGACGGTCCTGCACAAGACGACCCTGCCGTTCGACGACGCGGCGGTGGAGATCCTCTGGCCGCTGATCACCGGCGGTACGGTGGCGCTGCTCGCGCCCGGCCTGCACCGCGACCCGCGCGCCCTGGTCGACGCCGTCGTCCGGCACCGCGCCGTCCACGTGCAGTTCGTGCCGAGCGTCCTCGACCTCTTCCTGGAGGAGCTGACGCCCGCCGACACGGCCGCGCTGCGCGCGACCCTGCGCAGCGTGCTGTCCAGCGGGGAGGCCCTGCGGCCGGCCCTCGTGGCGCGGTTCCGCGCCGCGTTCGGCGACACGGTCACCCTGGACAACACCTGGGGCGCCACCGAGGTGTCCATCGACTCCACCTTCCACGTCTGCACGGACCGGGACACCCGGGGCACCGGCGCGGTCAGTCTCGGGCGGCCGATGGACAACAACGAGGTGATGGTCCTCGACCACCGGCTCGCCCCGCTGCCGCCCGGGGTCCCCGGCGAACTGTGCATCGCGGGGACGGGCCTGGCCCGCGGTTACCTGGGCGACCCGGCCAAGACCGCCGGTGCCTTCGTCCCCCACCCATACCGGCCCGGTGAGCGCCTGTACCGGACCGGCGACCGGGGCCGGATGGCCCCGGACGGCACCTTCGCCTACCTGGAGCGGATGGACCGCCAGGTCAAGGTGCGCGGGGTGCGGGTCGAGCTGGGCGAGGTGGAGGCCGCGCTGCGCGAGCACGCCGCGGTGACGGACGCCGCCGTGGTGACGCGCCGCGCGGACTCGGGCGACCTGCGGCTCGCCGCGTACGCCGTCCTGGACGGGCCCGGCGTCCCGGTCGGCGAGCTGCGCGAGCACTTGGCGGCCCGGCTGCCCGGCTACGCGCTGCCGACGACGCTCACCGTGCTGCCCGCCCTGCCGCGCTCCGCCAGCGGCAAGCTCAGCCCCGCACTGCTGCCCGAACCCGATCCCGCCGACCACGAGAGCGGGGAGCACGTCGCACCCCGCGACGACACCGAGGAACTCATCGCCGGTATCTGGGCCGACGTGCTGTCGGTGCCCCGCATCGGCGCGTTCGACGACTTCTTCTCCTTCGGCGGCCACTCGCTGATCGCCACCCGGGCCGTCAACCGGATGCGGCAGGTGTTCGACGTCCCGCTCCCGCTGAGCGTGATCTTCGAACGGCCGACCGTCGCCGGCACGGCCGAGTACATCCACGACCTGATCCTGGCCGAGATCGAGGCGATGTCGGAGGACGAGGCGCACCGGCACCTCGAGGACGCCTCCGCCCCGGCCACCCGACCCGCGGACGACGAACGAGGTACGACGCGATGAAGACCGCTCTGTTGTACGAGGCGTTCCTTGAGCACGCCCGGCGCTCCCCCGACGCCCCCGCCCTGCTGTGGCAGGAGGGCACCCTGTCCTACGACGAACTCGCGCACCGCTCGGCGGCGCTGGCCCACCGGCTGGCGGCGGCAGGCGCCGGCCCCGGGACCCTGGTCGGGGTGTGCGTCGGCCGGGGCCCGGCGCTGCCCACCGCGCTGCTCGCCGTCGCGCGGGCTGGCGCCGCCTGGGTGCCGCTCGACCCGGCCTACCCGCAGGACCGGCTCGACTACATGGCGCGCGACTCGGGGGTGTCCCTGGTGATCGCGGACGCGGCGTCGGCGCCCCGGCTGCCGGCCCACGTGGCCGTCCTCGACCCGGACTCGGACGGCGGGCCGGTCCCGGACTGCGCCCTGGACGGCGCGGGCCCGGACGACCTCGCGTACGTCATCTACACCTCCGGCTCCACCGGCCGGCCCAAGGGCGTCCTGGTCGAGCACGGCAGTGTCGCCGCCACCCTCGCCGGGATGCGCGCCGCGTGGGAGGTGGGCCCCGGCGACCGCGTCCTGCAGTTCGCGCCCGCCAGCTTCGACGCCTCCGTGCTGGAGACCGGGGTGGCCCTGACGAGCGGCGCGACGCTGGTCCTGGCCGATGCCGAGACCGTCCTGCCGGGGCCCGGCCTGGTGGAACTGATGGACCGCCTGCGGGTGACGTTCACGCTGCTGCCGCCGTCGGTCGCGGCGGCGCTCCCGGAGGCCGAACTGCCGTGGCTGCGCACGCTGGTGTGCGGCGGGGAGGCGCTGCCCGCCGAGGTCGTGGCCCGCTTCGGGCCGGGCCGCCGGGTGTTCAACGCGTACGGTCCGACGGAGATCTCCATCGTCGCCACCACCGGGGAGGTCACCGGGTCCGCGACGCCCGACATCGGCCGCCCGCTGCCGGGGGTGCGGATCGACCTGCTGGACGCGGACGGGCTGCCGGTGGCGCCTGGCGAGGTCGGCGAACTGGTCGTCTCGGGCGCCGGGGTGACGCGCGGCTACCTCGGCCGCCCCGCGCTGACCGCGGAGCGTTTCGTCCCCGTCGCGGGCGGCCGGGCGTACCGCACCGGCGACCTGGCCCGCGGGCTGTCCGACGGGCGCTACGTCTACGCCGGTCGCGCCGACCATCAGGTCAAGATCCGCGGGTTCCGGGTGGAGCCGGGGGAGATCGCGGAGGTGCTGCGCGCGCATCCGTCCGTCTCGGATGCCGTCGTCGTCGCCCGGGACTCCTCCCTCGTCGGCTATGTGGCCGCGCCGGACGGCGACGCCGTGCCCTCCGACGAGCTGCGGGCGTGGTGCGCGCGCAGCCTCCCGGCCCACATGGTCCCCTCGACCGTGGTGGCGCTGCCCGCGCTGCCGCTCACGCCGAGCGGCAAGGTGGACCGGCAGGCCCTGCCGGCGCCGTACCCGTCGCGGACCAGCCCCGGCGAGGAGCCGGCCACCCCGACCGAGGCGGCCGTCTCGGCGCTGATGGCGGAGCTGCTCGGCGGCACCCCGGTGGGCGCCACCGACGACTTCTTCCAACTCGGCGGCCATTCGCTGCTGGTGGGGCGGCTCGCCGCGCGGATCCGCGCGGACCTCGGCGCGGACATCCCGCTCTCGCGGCTGTTCCGGCTGGCGACACCGCGCGCGATCGGGGCGCTCGTGGACGCGGGCGTCCCGCTCGACGAGGACGCCTCGGTGCCCGCACCGCCGCCGATGCGGCACGCGGACCGCTCCCTGCCGATCCCGCTGTCCTTCCCGCAGGAGCGGGTGTGGTTCCTGGAGCGGCTCTCGCCGCGCAACGAGGCGTACCGGATGCAGGCCACGCTCAGTCTGCGCGGACCGCTGGACATGACCGCGCTCAAGGCCGCGCTGACGGAGCTGGTCCGCCGCCACGAGATCTTGCGGACCGCGTTCCGCGAGGTCGACGGCCGACCGGTGCAGTGCCCGGTGGAGATGGACGCCATCGACATCGAGGTGCCGCTGGTGGACCTGTCCGCGCTCTCGGACGCGGACCGGGAGCGGGCGTGGCAGGAGCTGTCGGCACGCGAGCAGGCCGAGCCGTTCGACCTGGAGAAGCCGCCGCTGGCCCGCTGGGTGGTGGCCCGGGACGCGCCGGACGTCCACCGGCTGATCCACATGGAGCACCACCTGGTGCACGACGGCTGGTCGTTCGCGGTGTTCGTGGACGAACTCACGCGTCTCTACGAGGTGTTCGCGGAGGGAGCCGAGGCTCCCCCGGAGCCCCGCTTCCAGTTCGCCGACCTCGCGGCGTGGCAGCGGTCGTGGCTGGAGGGTCCCGTGATGGACCGCTATCTCGCCCACTGGGCCAAGGCCCTGGACGGCGCTCCCCCGGCGCTCGAACTGCCCACCGACCGGCCCCGCCCGCCCGAGTTCACCTTCCGGGGCGATGTCGTGCGGGTGACCCTCGACCCCGACGAGTACCGGCGGCTGCGCGAGGGAGCCCGGGCGCTCGGCGTCACCCTCTATTCGACGATGCTCACCGCCTTCGCGGCCCTGATGGCACGCTACGCCGACCAGCGGGACTTCGTGCTGGGGGTGGGTGTGGCCAACCGGCGGCTCGCCGAGGCGGAGCGGCTGATCGGCATGATGGTCAACACCGTGCCGCTGCGGGTGCGCCTCGACGGCGACCCGACGTTCCGTCAGCTGCTGGCCCAGGTCCACTCCACCGCCGTCGAGGGGTACGCCTGGCAGGACGTGCCGTTGCAGCGGCTGGTCAAGGCAGTGGCGCCGGCCCGCGACCTGTCCCGCAACCCGCTGTTCTCGGCGATGTTCAGCTTCCACGACTCCGCGGTGCCGGACCTCGACTTCGCGGGGCTGCGCGGCGAGGTGCGCATGGAGCACAACGGCTCCGCCAAGGCCGACCTGAACATCGTCGCCATCCCGCGGGCCGAGCAGCGGGTCGGCAAGCGGCCCAGCAGCGAGGACGACGCGCTGACGATCATCTGGGAGTACGCCACCGACCTGTTCGACGCCGACACCATGGAGAGCATGGTGCGCGCCTACCGGGATCTGCTGCGCGCCGCGCTGGACGCGCCGGACCTGCCCGTGGCCCGGTTCCCCCTGACGGGCGCCGCCCCGGCGAGCACCGCGTCGGCCGCCCCGGCCGCGGCCGACGTCCTCGACCTGGTGGAGCGGCGGCTCGCCGCGGCCCCGGACGCACCGGCCCTGAGCACCGCCACCGCCACCTTCACCCGGGCCGAACTGGCCGCGCTCGCCGGGGATTCGGCGGCGGAGCTGGCCCGCGCCGGGGCCGGACCCGGGCGGCCCGTCGCCCTGCGGCTGCCGGCCGGCGCGCCGCTCGTGGCCGGGCTCCTGGCCGCCGCCCGGACCGGCGCCCCGGCGCGGGTCCTCACCGCCGGGGACGCGCCCCGGCCGACGGAGATCCTGCTCACCGACGGCGGCGCGGCACCGGCCGCCACGCCCGGCGAGGCCCGCGAAGGCAGCGGGAACGGTGGGGACGGCGAGGCCGACGCCGTACTGGCCCTGGCAGACGGCGCGGAGGTCACCCGGGCCGCGCTCGGCGGCTCGGTCGCCGCGCTCGACGCGCTGGAGTTCCCGGCCGGACCGGTGCCGCTGACCGCCGAGCCGGACAGCTCGCTGTTCCTGCTCCAGGTGTGGACGACACTGGCCCGCGGCGGCACCCTCGTCGTCCCACCGGCGCCGCCGCACTCGGCCGCGGAGCTGGCTGCCCTACTGACGGCACGTCAGGAACCGTACGCCGTGCTGCTGTTGCCGGACATCGCGGTCAACGCGCTGCTCGCGCACCACCGTGCGGCCCTCGCGGGGAGCACCGCGGCGGTCCTCGCCGTCGGCGCGGACCTGGACCCGAGCGCGCTGCGCGAGCCGCCGGGTATCCGCCTGGCCTGTGGTTTCGCCGCCCCGGGCCTGCCGCTGGCGCTCTACCGGCCGCACGGTACGGCCCCGGCGCCGTCGGTGACCGTCGTGCCGGTCGGCCACCCCGCGCCCGGTGTCACCGCCGCCGTCCTCGACGGCAACGGCGAACCGCTGCCCCGAGGCGTCCTGGGCGAACTGCACCTCGCCCAGGGCGGTTCGGCGGACCTCGTGCCCACCGGCCACCGGGCCCGGCACACCGCCGACGGCTTCGAGATCCTCGGCCGCACCGGCGGCTGGCCGACCGTGTCGGGGTTCCGGGTGGCGCCCTGGGAGACCCGCGCCCGGCTCACCGCGCACGACGCGATCGCCGAGGCGGCGGTCGTCGACGCCGACGGAGAGCTCCACGCCTACCTCGTGCCGCCCTCCGGCCGCAGCGTCCCGGACGGCGACGAACTCGTCGACTTCCTCTCCGAGTCGCTGCCCGACTACCAGATCCCCGCCCGCTTCGTGGCGGTCTCCGCGCTCCCCGCGACGGCGGCGGGCCGCGCGTGACCGCTCCGGCGCACCACCCAACCCCGAGGGAAGCCATGCTGCACGAGATGTCCACAGGCCCGGCCGGGACAGCGGTCCTCGGCCGGGGAGCCCACCGCAGCGGCGGCCACCATGGAGAGATCCTCCAGGGCGTCTTCGAGCACGGCGGACGCCTGCGCCGCGCCCTGGTCACGCTGCCCTGCCCCCTCTACGAGTCCCATGCCGTCTTCGAACCCGCCGACTCCGCCGGTGTCACCCTGGCCGACCCCTGGCGCACCAAGGCCCGGCGGGCCGCCGAGCTGACGCTGCGCTCCCTCGGCGGCGTGCCCGCCGGCGGAACCCTGACGCTGACCAGCAACATCCCGCCCAGCCGCGGTTTCGGCTCGTCCACCGCGGACGTCGTCGCCACCATCGGCGCCGTCCACGAGGCCGCGGGGCGGCGGCCGAGCCCGGCGCGGTACGCCGCGCTCGCCGTCGCCGCCGAGACCGCGTCCGACGCCCTGATGTACGCCCACCGGACCGTGCTGTTCGCGCACCGGGAGGGCGAGGTCGTCGAGGACATGGGCGGCCCGCTGATGCCGCTGGCGGTGGTCGGGTTCGGCACCAGCGCGCACGGTCTGGGCACCGACACCCTCGTCCTGCCACCCGCCCGCTACTCGGTGTGGGAGATCCAGGCGTTCCGGCCGCTCCTCGGGTCCCTGCGCCGCGCGGTGCGCACCGGCGACGTCGCCCTGCTCGGCCGGGTGGCGACCGCCAGCGCCCGGATCAACCAGCGCCATCTGCCGGTGCCGCACTTCCCAAAGCTGCTGGAGATCGCGCGGGCGGTGGGCGCGGCCGGGCTCCAGGTCGCGCACAGCGGGGACGTGGCCGGGCTGCTCTTCGACCCCGGCGCGCCGGACCTCGGCTCCCGCACCGACCACGCCCGCAAGCGCCTGGCCGACCTCGGCATCGACGACACCTGGGCCTTCACCACGCCGTGAACCACACCCGGTCCGCGCCGTGCGCCACCACCACCCGGACCACCCCGACTCCCCCGCCGGGCCCGCCGCGCACCCGCGCGGCGGCCCCCGCCCCGCCCCGCGACATCACCGGAACGGAGAGCATGCGAGCCCTCACCCTGCCCACGGCCAGCGCCTCGGTCGTCGACGCCACCGTCCTGCCGCGGCTCATACGCGTCGGCCCCAACCTGTGCGTGGCCGCGTTCACCCTGATGAAACTGCTCCCCGCCCGCTTCATGATCGACCGCGCCGAGCAGCGCGGCGACCTCACCCCCGGCACCACCGTCCTGGAGACCTCGTCCGGCACCTTCGCGCTGGGGCTGGCCATGGTCTGCCGGCTGCGGGGCTATCCGCTGGTCATCGTCGGCGACCCGGCCATCGACCCGGCGCTGCGCCGCCGGCTCCACGCGCTGGGCGCCCGGGTCGAGATCTGCACCGAGCCGAGCCCCGACGGCGGCTTCCAGCGGGCCCGCCTGGACCGTCTCGAAGAGCTGCGGTCGGTCTACCCCGACCACTACGTGCCCGGCCAGTACCACAACCCCGACAACCCCCACGCGTACGCCTCCGTCGCCGAGCAGATCGCGGAGACCGTGGGGGCGGTGGACTGCCTGGTCGGTCCGGTCGGCTCCGGCGGCTCGACCGGCGGCACCGCCGCCTTCCTGCGGCTGCTCCAGCCGGGCATGCGCCTGATCGGGGTGGACACCTCGCCCAGCACCATCTTCGGCCAGGAGGACGGGCCGCGGGCGGTGCGCGGGCTCGGCAACAGCCTCGTACCGCCCAACGTCACTCACGACGCCTACGACGAGGTGCACTGGGCGGGGGCCGCCGAGGTCTTCGCGGCCACCCGCGAACTGCACGCCCGGCACGCGCTGTACATGGGCCCGACCAGCGGCGCGTCGTTCCTCGTCGCCCGCTGGTACGCCGAGCGCCACCCCGACGCGCAGGTGGTCGCGTTCCTGCCGGACGAGGGGCACCGCTACCAGGAGACGGTCTACCAGGACGAGTGGCTGGCGGAGCGCGGCCTGCTGAGCGGGCCGCGGGACGCCGTGCCGCGCACGGTCGTCGACCCCCGGGACGCCGTCGGCGGCTGGGCCCGCATGGCCTGGCGGCGCCGCTCGCTGGACGAGGCGCTGCGGGAAGCCGCCGCCTCCGCCGGCCGGGAGGAGCGATGAGCGAGCCGTACCTGCTCCTCGTGGAGTCCAACACCTCCGGCACCGGACCGCTGTTCGCGCAGCGCGCCCGGGAGCGAGGGGTACGGCCGGTGCTGCTGGCCGACGACCCGGGCCGCTACGCCTACGCGCGCGCCGACGGCATCACGGTGGTCGAGGCCGACACCTCGGCCGCCGGGCCGGTGCTGGCGGCCGTCGACGCGCTCGGCGCCGGTCCGCCGGCCGGGGTGACGACCAGCTCCGACTACTTCGTGCCGGTGGCCGCCGAGGTCGCGCACGCCCTCGGCCTGCCGGGTCCCGACCCCGCCGCCGCGGTCCGCTGCCGCCACAAGGGACACCAGCACGACACGCTGGCCGCGGCCGGTGTGCCGGTGGCCGGCCACGTCCTGGCGACCGACGCGGACGCGGCCGCGCGGGCCGTACAACGGTTCGGCCCGCCGGTGATCCTCAAGCCGGCCGACGGCTCGGGCAGTACGGGCGTGCGGCTGTGCGCCGACGCCGAGGAGGCCGCGGCGCACGCCGCTCTCCTGCTGGCCCGCACCCACAACGAGCGGGGCATCCCGACCGAGCCGGGCCTGCTCGTCGAGGAGTACGTGGACGGGCCGGAGTTCTCCGTCGAGGTGTTCGGCCGCACCCCGGTGGCCGTCGTGGGCAAACACCTGGGCGCCGCCCCGTACTTCGTGGAGACCGGGCACGACGTGCCCGCCGCCGTGCCCGCCGGGACCGCGCGGCTCCTCGCCCGGACGGCCGTGGCCGCGGTCGACGCACTCGGCCTGGGGCACGGCGCGGCCCACGTCGAACTGCGGCTGGCCGGCCGGGGCCCGGTGGTGATCGAGGTCAACCCGCGTCTCGCGGGCGGCATGATCCCCGAACTGGTGCGCGCCGCCCACGGGATCGACCTGGTGGACGCGCAGGTCGGCGCCGCCCTCGGTGACCGGCCCGACCTGGAGCACCGCCACGCGCTGCACTCCTCGCTGCGGTTCCTCGTCGTCGAGGAGCCCTCGGTGCTGGCGGACCCGCCCGCCGAGCCGAGCACCGACCCGGCGTCCCCGTACGTCACCGCACGCGTGTTGACCGGCCGCCGGGGCGTGCCGCTCGTCCCGCACCACGACCACCGCGACCGGGTCGGCCACGCCGTCGCCACCGCTCCCGACGGCCCGACGGCCGCGCGGGCCGCGGCACAGGCGCTGGACCTGCTCCGCGCCGGCCTGCGCACCGGATCCGTCCCGAGGAGCACCATATGACCGTCTCCGCCACCGGACGTCTGACCTCCGCCGTGACCCCGGCGGCGGCGGACATCCTCTTCGACCGGCACCTACGGCTCCCGCCGGACCCGGTCGCCGCCGAACTGCGGCCCACCAGCGAGGTGGACCGCGCCCACGTGGTGATGCTCGCCGACCAGGGCGTCGTCCGGCGGGAGACCGCCGCCCGGCTGCTGGCCGGCATCGAGGAGCTGCGCGCCGCGGACTTCGCGCCGCTGCGGCGCCTGCCCGCACCGCGCGGCCGCTACCTCGCGTACGAGGGGTACCTCGTGGACGTGCTGGGCGAGGAGACGGGCGGCGTCCTGCACAGCGGCCGTTCCCGCAACGACCTCAACGCCACCGTCCTGCGGCTCCGGCTGCGCCACCCCTACGACCGTCTGCTCACCGAGACCGACACGCTCGGCCGGGTCCTGACGGAACGCGGCCGCCGCTGGCACGACACCGTCATGCCCGCGTACACCCACCACCAGCCGGCCGTGCCGAGCACCTACGGCCACTATCTCGCCGGGGTCGCCGCCGCCCTCGTACGCGATCTGGAGCACCTGGTCGAGGCGGGCCGGGAGCTCGGCGAGAATCCGCTCGGCGCGGGCGCCACCGGCGGGACCACACTGCCCGTCGACCCGGCGCGCACCACCGAGCTGCTGGGGTTCACCGCGCCGCTCGCCAACTCGCTGCACGCGGTGGCGTCCCGGGACCTGGTGCTGCGCCTGCTGGCCGCGTGCTCCGTGCTCGGGGTGCTGCTGACGCGCGTCGCCCACGACTTCCAGTCGTGGACCAGTGCCGAGAACCCGCTGCTCGTCCTCCCCGACGACCTGGTCGGCAGCAGCTCGATGATGCCGCAGAAGCGCAACGCGTTCCTGCTGGAGAACATCCAGGGCAAGGCGGCCCACGCGCTGGGGTCGCTGACCGCGGCGACCGCGGCCATGTCGACGGCCCGCTTCACCAACGCCATCGCCGTCGGCACCGAGGCGGTCGACCACGTGTGGCCCGCCCTGGAGGCGACCACCGACGCCGTGGTCCTGCTGCGCCTGATGGCCGAGGGCGCCGAACCCGACCCGGACGTCATGCTGGGGCGCGCCACGGACGGGCACACCGCGGCGACGGCGCTCGCCGAGCGGCTGGTCGTGGCGGGCGTACCGTTCCGCACCGCACACCACACGGTGGGCGCGATCAGCGGTACGGCGCTGGCCACCGGCCGCCCCTTCGAGGCCGTGGCCGCCGAACACCTCGGCGAGCGGTCCCGGGACCTGCTCGACGCCCTCGACCCGGCGTCGGTGGCCGCCGCCGCCCGCGCGGGCGGCGGCCCCGCCCCCGCGTCCGTGAGCGCCGCCCTCGACGACGCCACCGACCGGCTCGACCGGCTCGCCGTCGCCGCCGAGACCCGAAGGAACCGCTGGTCCCGTGCCGCACGCGCACTCGACACCGCCGTGTCCGACCTGATCCGCCAACCGTGAGGAAACACCCCGTGAGCCATGTCGTGGAACTCCGCAGCGACACCTTCACCCTGCCCACCCCTCGGATGCTGGAGGCCGCGGCGGCCGCGCCGCTGGGCGACGACGTCTACGGCGAGGACCCGACCGTCGCCGAACTGGAGGAACTCTCCGCCAAGGCGCTCGGCAAGCAGGCCGGCTGCCTGATGCCCAGCGGCACCATGGCCAACCTCGCCGCGCTGCTGACCCACAGCCCGCGCGGCGGCAAGGCCGTCGTCGGCTCCGAGACCGATCTCTACGTCTACGAGGCGGGCGGCGCCTCGGTGTTCGGCGGCATCGTCTACGAACCGCTCACGGCCGACCCGGACGGCACCCTCCCGCTCGCCGCGATCGCCGAGGCGTTCGACGTGGACCGCGACGACCCCCAGTTCGCGCTGCCCGCCGTGCTCTGCCTGGAGACCCCGCACAACCGTCTCGGGGGAATCCCCCTCGACCCCGGCTACCTGACGGCGGCCGGCGCCCTCGCCCACGAGCACGGGGTCGCCCTGCACCTGGACGGCGCGCGCGTCTTCAACGCGGCGCTCGCCCTCGGGGTGCCGGCAGCCGATCTCGCCGCGCCCGCGGACACCGTCCAGTTCTGTCTGTCGAAGGGACTGTCCGCGCCGGTCGGCTCGGTGCTCGTCGGCGACGAGCGGTCCATCGCCACCGCCCGCCGCTACCGCAAGATGCTCGGCGGGGGCATGCGGCAGGCCGGTCTCATCGCCGCGTGCGGCATCCTCGCCCTGACCGAGATGACCGACCGCCTCGTCGACGACCACGCGCACGCCCGCCGGCTGGCCGACGGCCTCGCGACCGTGCCCGGGCTGCTGCTCGACCCCGAACCGCCGCGCACCAACATGGTGTTCTTCACCGTGGACCCCGAGCACACCCCGCACACCACGGAGTCCCTGATCGAGGCGGCGCGCGTGCGCGGGGTGCGTCTCGCGGAGCTGGGCCGGGGACGTGTCCGCGCGGTCACCCACCGCGGGGTCACGGCGGCCGATGTCGACCGGGCCGTCTCGGTGCTCGGCGACGTCATGGCCGACAAGAGCGGCGCGCCCGGGGCCCGGGGGTGAGCGGCGGCCCGGCCACCGTGCCCGCGGCCCCGCCGGGCGCCCGCCGCGACCGGCACGCCTTCCACCTGTTCTGGGCGGCGGAGTCGGTCAGCCAGTTCGGTACGTACATCGGCAACACGCTGCTTCCGCTGCTCGCGGCGACCGCGCTGGCGGCGACCCCGCTGGAGATGGGGCTGCTCAGCGCGGCGGAGACCACGGGTTACCTGCTGATCGGCCTGCCGGCTGGGGTGTGGGTGGCCCGGGCCCGGCAGCGGCTGATGATGCGGCGCGCCTCCACCGGGCGGGCGCTGTTGCTGTGCACGGTTCCCGCGGCCTGGTGGGGCGGACTGCTGACGGTCACCCAGCTGATCGTGGTGGCACTGCTGTGCGGGGTCCTCGCTGTCCTGTTCGACGTCGCATACCAGTCCCATCTGCCGCTCCTGGTGGACCGCGAGGAGCTGGTGCGGGGCAACGCGCGGCTCCAGTCGAGTCAGTCCCTCGCCCAGATCGCCGGGCCCGGCGTGGGCGGCGCGCTGGCCCAGCTCGTGGGGCCCGCCGCTCCGGTGCTGGCGACGGCGCTGGGTCATCTGGGCGCCGCCGCGCTGCTGCGGCGCGTGCGGGAGCCGGACCCGGCGGGGCGCGCGGCGGGACCGGAGCGGGCGCTGTTCGCGGAGATCGGCGCAGGACTGCGGTTCCTCGGACGCAGCCGGACGCTGCTGGCCATCACCGGGTGCACCGCGACGGCGAACTTCTTCGCCGGTGTGCTCAGCGCCGTCCAGGTCCTCTTCCTGACCCAGGTGCTCGGTCTCGGCGGTTCCCTCGTCGGGGCGGTGCTGGCCGTGCTGGGGCTCGGCGGTGTGCTGGGCGCGCTGTCGGCGTACCGGGTGGTCCGCCGGGTCGGTCAGGCGCGGGCGGTGTGGCTGGTGCCGTCGGTGACCTTTCCCGCGCTGCTGCTGGTTCCGCTCGCGGGGCGCGGCCCGCTGCTCGCGCCGGCGCTGGCCGGTCTGTTCGTCATGGGGTACGGCGTCGTCGTCTACAACGTCGCCCAGGTCAGCTACCGCCAGGCGATCTGCCCGGAGGCGATGCTGGCCCGGGTGAACGCCACGGTGCGTTTCCTCGGCTTCGGCGCGATGACGCTGGGCGCCCTGGCCGGGGGCGTCCTCGGCTCGTCCGTGGGTGTGCGCGCCACCTTGTGGACGGCGGCGTGCGGCAGTTGCCTGGCCGCCGCGTGGGTGGTGTGCTCGCCGCTGCGCGGGATGCGCGAGTTCGCGGACGCGCAGAAGGAGGCGGCGGTGGATTCCGGGCCCCGGTGAGCGGCGTGCGGCTCCCTCGCGGAACACCCGGGCACGCCACGGTCGTCGTGGCGTGCCCGGGTGCTCGGTCGTCGGCGGACGGGGAACGGCTGCCTGGGTGTTCTGTCCGGGGAGGTTGTGGACGGGTGAGCGAGGTCTCGGCGCGCCGGGTGCACGGCCTCGTACTCGACGTACTCGGCCTTGTGCCCGGTGCGGCGAAGGGAGTACCTCCCGCCCGAGCCGTGCGAAGCCGGTTCGAGGGTGGGGGAGCGTGCCAGGCGTCGCGGGGCAGAGGGGAGGGTGAAGACACGCCCTAGGAGCGGTTCGGGGGCAGCAGGCGGAGTGTGGGGGTGCCGGCCGGGTCGGGGCAGTGCAGCGTGGCCGGGGCGCCGACGGGGAGGGTGGCCATGGGGTCGGCGTGGCCGAGCGGGAAGCCCGCGGCGACGGGCAGCCCGGCCGGGAGGCAGCGGAGCAGGATTTCGTCGTACCCGGCGTACCCGGACGCGGTCGGCCGCGGTCCGCTGATCCTGCCCAGGACCACGCCGGCCGCCCGGTCAAGGACCCCGGCGAGGCGGAACTGCTCCAGACGGGCCCACAGTTCGTCCGGGGCCATGCCGTCCGCCTCCAGGAAGAGGAGCGATCCCGGGGCGGGTTCGGGCCACAGCGGGGTGCCCAGCAGCAGGCCGAGGACGAGGAGAGAGCCGCCCCACAGCGGGCCGGTGGCCTCACCGGGGCGCAGTACGCGCGCCGGCTGTTCGCCGCTGTTGCCCCGGCGGCGGCGGTCGTCCTCCCGGTCCCAGAACAGGTTCTCGTCCGACCAGTCGCCGCTCGTCACCACGGTCCGCCCGCCGGGGTGCGGGTCGGCGCCCAGCACCGCGTCGAACTCCCGCTCGGTGGCCTGCCACGGGCCGTCCGCCTCGCCCCACTCGGAGACGACCATGGGCCCGTGGAAGGCGACGAGGCCGGACCGGCGGGGCACGAGGTTGACGAGGGAGGTCAGGTCGCTGTAGCCGACCAGGGGCCGGCCGGCGCGGCCGATCCGCTCGAAGTCGAGGTGCGGCAGGACGGGGGTGAGCGTCCAGCCGCCGACGGCCGCGATCACGCCGTCGGTCTCCTCCAGGAGCGTGTGCAGTTCCGCCGCGAGGTCGGCGGGCGGCAGGGTGGCCGCGCCGTGCGCGGAGCGGCAGGACTCGCCGGTGACGACGGTGTAGCCGCGGCGGCGCAGCGCGGTGACGCCGCGGGCGAACCGGCGCGGGAAGACGACCGGGGCCGGGGAGCTGGGGGCCCAGACACCGAGGGTGGCGCCGGGCGCGAGGGGGGCGGGCCAGCGGGCCGTCCAGGGCTCCGGGCGGGTTCGCGGGGTGCTGTCGGCGGACGCCGTGCGGGTCATGCGATCGCTCCGAATTCTTCGTCGTGGAGGGCGGCGGCGCCGGTCCACTCCTCGTGGCCGCGCCGGGCCAGGTGGTCGAGGAGGCCGTCCGCGGTCAGGGTGCGTTCGGGTTCGTCCGCGCCGCGCGCCCCGCGCAGCCGGACGGTGCCGCTCTGGGCCTCGTCGCGGCCGACGACGACGCGCCAGGGCACGCCCATCGCGTCGGCGAAGCGCATCCGGCAGCCCATGGAGGCGCCGTGCCGGTCGTCGAGGACGGCGCCGGCACCGGCGTCGACGAGGGTGTCGTAGATCCGCTCGGCCGCCCGCGCCTGGCCGGGGCCGCGCCCCTGGGGGGTCACCACGACGTCGAACGGCCGGACGGAGGCGGGCAGGGCGATGCCGCCGGGGACGCGGTGCTGCTCCAGCAGGGCCACCACGCATCGCTGGACGCCGATGCCGTAGGTGCCCATCACGGGCACGCGCACCTGGTTGTCCGCGTCGCGGAAGCGGACGTCGAAGGCGGGGGTGTGGGTGTACCCGTATCCCATGGCGACACCGCCCTGCGGGATGTCGTCGGTGGCCGTCGTGGGGCGGGTGGCGTCGCGGTGGTAGGGGATGGTGCGGCTGCGGGGCCGATCGCCGCGGGCGTAGGGGAAGATGAACTCGAAGCCGCCCGTCGCCTCGTCGCGGACGAGTTCGGCGCGCAGTCCCAGCCGGTCGAGGACCGCGCGGACGGTGCGCTGGGCGTGCTCGGCGCTGCGCAGGTAGGCGTCGTGGTCGGTGTCGAGGCTGGCGAACAGGCAGCACTGGAACTGGCGGGAGTTGTAGATCCCCTCGGCCCGGTCGCGGAAGCGGAAGATCTCCCGGAACTCGAAGAGCCGCATGGGCAGTTGGCGGTGCGAGACGAGACCGCCGGGGCCGAGGTAGCTCAGCAGCGGTTCCTCGCTGGTGGCGGCGAGCGTGTACTGCTCGAACGGCGGGCCGAAATTGATCAGTTCGCCGCCGAACCGCTCCAGCCAGCCGGCCGGCGCGAGGGTCTCGACGCGGTGCACGGCGGGTCCGCGCAGCTCCGCGTACCCGGCGCGTTCCATCTCCCGGCGGACGACCTGCCGGATGTGGGTGACCAGGCGCTGGCCGACGGGGGTGAACCAGGGGAAGCCCGCGTCGGTGAACCGGGTGAGACCCAGGTGCTGTGCCAAGTCGGTGTCGGTGGTGTGCGGGTCGGGCAGGGGGGCACCCAGCAGTTCGGCATGCGGAATCCTGCTCAGTCTCATCGGTACTCCGGTACGGGCGTAGGGGTCCGGTCGGCGGCCAGCAGGCCGAGGACGCGCCAGGGCGGCAGGTGGCGCTCGGTGAGCCGGACGCCGCGGTGGGCGAGGGCGTCCTCGACGGCGCCGACCACGGCGGCGGGCGCGAGCACCGCGCCGCCCTCGCCGAGGCCGCGGTAGGGCACGTCGCCCGCGCGCGGCGACTCCAGGTGGACGACCTCGATGGCGGGGGCGGTGCGGGTGGTGGGCAGCAGGTACTCCGTCAGATCGCGGGCGAGCTGGGCGCCGTCGGGACCGTAGCCGGACCTTTCCTGGAGGACCGTGCCGATGCCCTGCACGGCGCCGCCGCGCAACTGCCCGTCGGCGACGGCCGGGTTGATGATGCGTCCGCTGTCGGCGACGATCAGGTAGCGCTCGACGGCCACCGTGCCCAGGTCGGGGTCGATCTCCACCCAGCAGCAGTGGGTGGCCTCCGCCCATCCGGTTTCCTCGCTGTCGAAGACCTCGCTCACGTCGAGCGGCGAGGGTTCCCCCGAGGTGGCGACGCAGGCCGCGGCGAGTGCGGTGACCGTGCCGAGGGCGCGGCCGTCGCGGGTGTCCACCACTTCCCCGGCCGCGATGTCGAGCCGGGCGGCGGGCCGTCCGGTGCGCCGCGCGGTGTCCGCGAGGAGCCGGGCGCGCAGGGTGCGGGAGGCGCGCAGCACTCCCCCGCCGGCGAGGGCGGCGGCCCGGCTCGCGCCGGTTCCGGCGAGGCTGTACGGCACGGTGTCGGTGTCGCCGTGCACGACCTCCACCGTGTGCAGGGGCAGGCCGAGGGTGGACGCGGCGATCTGGGCGAGGGTGGTGACGTGGCCCTGGCCGTGCGGGATCTGGCCGGTCCTGATCTGCGGGCGGCCTTCCGGGGTGAACAGCACGCGGACGGGTTCGGGGCCCATGTGGGCGCCCATCGCCTCGTGCAGGCTCCAGGGTCCGGGGGCGGGCTCCAGCAGTGTCGCGATGCCGAGGCCGGTGAGCCGGCCGGCCGCGCGGTCGCGTGCCTGCCGGGCGCGGAACTCGCCGACGTCGGCCTCGGCGCGGGCCCGGCGCAGGGTCGATCCGAGGGCGGGTACGTCGGTGAGGCGGGCGCCGGTCGCCGTGCGCGGGTCGGGGCCGCCGACCGGGGCGAGGTGGCGCAGCCGGTAGTCGGCGGGCTCCTCGCCGAGTTCGCGGGCGAGGAGGTCCATGGTGCGTTCGGCGGCGAAGGTCGCCATCTCCCAGGGACCGCGGTACGCGACGTACGGGGTGCGGTTGGTGAGCGCCAGGCGGCCGGTGAACTCGTAGGCGGGCACGTGGTAGGCGTTGGGGATCAGGCAGCCGACGAGTGCGACGAAGACGGCGCTGGCGATCGGCGGGACGGGGTAGGCGCCCTGGTCGACGACGAGGTCGGCGCGCAGGGCCAGCAGTTCGCCGTCGGGGCCGAGCGCCGCCTCGATGTCGACCTCTTCGCCGCGCGCCTGTCCGGCGGCGATCAGGTGCTCGCGGCGGTCCTCGATCCAGCGCACGGGCCGTGCCAGGTGCCGGCTCGCCCAGCACACGGCGATGTCCTCGCGGAACACACCGCCCTTGATGCCGAAGGAGCCGCCCATGTTGGCGGGGACCCGGACGCGGACGGCGTCGAGGCCGAGCCCGAGGACGTCGGCGAGGTACTGACGGTGGGAGGTCGGCGACTGCGACGCCACGTCGTACGTGAGACGCCCCTCGGCGGAGTCCCACGAGGCGAGTCCGCCGCGGGGTTCGAGGGGCGCGTTCTGCACCCGGTCCTGCCGGAGCCGGTGGCGCACGACGCGCGCGGCGCGGGCGAAGGCGCCGCTCACGTCGCCGTGGCCGCGGTGCTCGGTGTACAGCACGTTGCCGGGGAGGTCGGGGAAGAGCGGAGGTTGCGTGCCGTCGTCGCCGGCCCGCGCGTCCAGTACGGGCGGCAGGTCCTCGTAGCCGACGGCGACGAGCGCGGCGGCGTCCTCGGCCGCGGCCTGGCCGGTGGCGACGACGAGGGCCACCGGGTCGCCCTCGAAGCGGACGCGGTCCTCGGCGAGCGGTGTGAACGCGGGCGCGGTGTAGCCCTCCAGGGGGCAGGCGATGCCGATGGGGTTCAGGCTGTCGCGCAGGTCGGCGGCGGTGAGGACGGCGACGACGCCGGGGGCGGCGCGGGCGGCCGACGCGTCGATGCCGGTGATGCGGGCGTGCGGCCGGTCGCCCCTGACGAAGCGGGCGTGCAGGGTCCCCGGCACGACGAGGTCGGCGATGTAGCGTGCCCGCCCGTCGAGGACGGTCCGGTCCTCGGCGCGCAGCGCCCGGGTGCCGACGGTCGGGTCGGTGACGCCGGCGGGGTCGGGCGGCCCGGCCGGGTCGTGCTCGCGCGGGCGGGTGCGGGCCGCGGTCAGGACCGCGCGGACGATGCTCTCGTAGCCGGTGCACCGGCAGAGGTTGCCTGCGAGGTGGTGCCGGACCTCGGCCTCGGTGGGGTCGGGGTTCTCGGTGAGCAGGGCGTGGATCTCCAGGAGGAAGCCGCTGGCGCAGAAGCCGCACTGGAAGGCGTGTTCCGCCCAGAGCACCTGGCGCAGGTGGCGCATGAGCGCGTCCCCGGTGTCCTCGGCGGTGCGCACCGGAAGGCCCTGGGCCTGCGCGGCGAGGACGGTGCAGGCGCGTGCGGTACGGCCGTCGAGGAGGACCGTGCAGGAGCCGCAGACGCCTTCTTCGCAGCCGAGCCGGACGGAGGTGCGGCCCTCGCAGTCGCGGAGGTGGTCGGCGAGGGTCCCGCACCCGTGGGACGCGTGGGCCGGGGTGGTCATGGGGTCTCCTCGGGCGGCGGGGGCGGCGTGCCGGGGGCGCGGTGGCGGGCCCGGGTCAGTGCCTCGGTCAGGGCGCGGTCCGCGAGGACGCGGACGACGTGCCTGATGTGAGTGGCCGGTGGTTCCTGCCGGTCCAGGGGCTCGGTCGGTGCGGCGCGCACGGTCCACGCGGCGGCCTCCCCCGCCTCGGCCCACCGGTGGGTGACGTCGAGGGCGGCGGGCGGTGACACCCGGGTGCCGACGGTGAGTTCGGCCCGCAGGAGGGTGCCGTCCGGAGCGGTGTCGACGATGGCGGCGACGGTGGCGGCCGGGCGGCCGCCGACGGGATGGGCGTACTGGGCGAGCGCGCAGCCGCGGCCGGACCGGTGCGGCGGCACGTGGACGGCGGTGAGGATTTCGTCGGGGGCGACGCCGGGCGCGTGCGGGCCGCCGAACCAGGAACGCAGGTCGCCGGTACGGGTGCCATCGGGCCCGGTGACGAGGAGTTGGGCGTGCAGGGCGTAGGCGGCGACGACGAGCTGGGCCTGGCCCGCCGCGTGGGCGAGGGTGCCGCCGAGGGTTCCCCGGTGCCGGACGGAGGCGTGTCCGGTCGTGGCCGCGGCCTCGGCGAGGAGGGGGCTCGCGGCACGGACGAGGGGGTCGGTGGCGAGGGTGTGCTGCCGGGTCATCGCGCCGATCCGCAGCAGGCCCGCGCGCTCGCTCACCCCGGTCAGCTCGCCGATGTCGCGCAGGTCGACCAGGAGGCGGGCCGTGCGGGACCGGGCCGCCAGTTGCGGGATGAGGCTCTGGCCGCCCGCCAGGGGCAGGGCCTGGCCCGGCGGGGCCTCGGCGAGCCGGGCCACCGCTTCCGGGAGGCGCCGGGGCGCCACGTGGGCGAGAGGGGGGAGCTTCACGGACGGCTGCCTTTCGGGCGGGGCGTGGGGCCCGGCACCGGGGCCGGCGCGGCCCCGGTGCCGGCCGGCGTCAGGACCTCGGCAGGACCGGGCTGGAGTCGAACAGCTCCGGCTCGCCGAGCTCGTCGGTCTCGCAGCGCACCAGCAGCTCCGTGTAGCCCATCTGCGCGAGGTTGTCGCGGAAGAGCCGCATGTGGACGGCGTACTGCTCGGTGAGGACCTCGCGCGCGTCGGCGCTGAGTTCGTCGAGGTGGGGGCGGGCGAGGATGTCCCGGACGAACGCGTCGACGACCTCGTCGGAGATCCAGTCGAAGGTGTACTGCTCGCGCGTGAAGGGGATCCGCCCGTCACCGAGGAAGAAGTCCAGCCAGTACGACTCCTCCAGCGGCTCCACCGGGACCTGGATGGCGGCGCTGACGTCGGCGAGCAGCTGCTCGGAGGGCTGTTTGACGTAGTACATCGGGATGGCGGCGATGAAGCCGCCCGGCTTGACGACCCGGGAGTACTCGGCGAGGGCCCGCGCGCGGTCCGGGATGAGGGAGGTGACGTTGCCGCAGAAGACCAGGTCGAAGGTGTCGTCCGGGTAGCCGGTCGCGGTGGCGTCGTTGACCTCGAAGGTGATGAGGTGGTCCACGCCGAGGCTTTCGGCGCGGCGGCGGGCCTCGGCGATACTGCGCTCGTTGATGTCGATGGCGGTGATCCGGCAGCCCACCAGGCGGGCCAGTTCGATGGCCGTGATGCCGGTGCTGGTGCCGATCTCCAGGACGTGGCTGTCCTTGTCGAGGTGGGCGGCGGTGGCGAGGTGGGAGACGGTCTTCACGCCGCCGGGCGGGCGGTTGGTCTCGCGGACGACGGAGATCAGCTCGTTGTAGTTCATCGAGCGGATCTGCTGGGCGGTCAGGTCGCCGAGGTTCATGGGTGCTCCTGGTACGGGACGAGGGATGTGCGGTGGACGGGGGACGGTGGTCGGTCAGGGGGTGGCGGGGAGGCCGTTGGCGCGCTCCAGGAGTTGCAGGTCGCGCACGTCGTGGTGGTCGAGGACCCACATGAAGAACCGCTCGACGCCCATGCCGAAGCCGCTGGTGTGCAGGGGCTTGTCCTGCTTCATCCGCAGGTACCAGTCGTAGTCCTCGGCCGGGACGGCGTGCGCGGCGAGCGCGGACCGGGCGTGCGCGGCGTCGGTGTGTCGCTCGCCGCAGCCGATGACCTCGCCGGGTCCGATGAGCAGGTCGGCGTTGAGGGCCTTGGTGCCGGTGGCGTCGGTGGCCTGGTAGAAGGGGACGGACAGGTGGTCGAAGTGGGTGAGCCAGACGGCGGAGCCGTGCAGCTCCATCAGCCGGTGCTCTCCCGCGCGGGTGATGGTGCGCCACTGGTCGTGGGTCTCGATGTGGCGCGGGTCGTCGTCGAGGGCGGTGACGGCGTCGTCGAAGGTGATGCGGGCGGTGGGTTTGGCCAGGAAGTCGGTGAGGTGCCCGATGCCGCCGGCGATCCGGGCGACGGGCTCCGCCAGCTCCCGCAGGACGGCTTCGGTGAGGTGGCGCAGGTAGGCGTCGGCGACCTCGATCACGTCGTCGAGACCGCCGGGGATCTCGGCCTCGCTGTGGAAGAACTGGCTGAGGTGGGTGGTGTCGGTCTCCTCGCCGCGGAAGCTCGGCATCAGGTAGTAGCAGCCCCGGTCGGCGATGCGGCAGCCGTACTCCAGGAGGAACTGCATGGAGTCGGCGAGGTAGGTGGGGACGCCGAAGAGGTCCACCTGGACCGGCAGGGAGTCGCTGCCCAGACCCATCGGGGAGGAGATGGAGGAGGTGGTGACGGGCAGGTGCAGCCCCTTGACCCGCCGCTCGCGCCAGAACGCGGCGGTCTCGTAGTTCACCAGGTCCTGGAGGTCGACCAGCGAGGAGTACAGCGGGTCGTCCAGGATGCGCAGGAAGCGCGGCCGGCTGTCCGCGAGTGGCCGGTGCGGGAGTGAGTCGACATTCGGCATTCGGTGGACCTCCGTGGTGTGCGCACGCCTGTCGGGGACGGGGTGGGGGATGGCGGCCGGCCCTGCCGCTCGTTCGTCGTGGCGCGGCCGGCTGTTCGACTGGTCGAGACTCGCACCCGGCGATTCCCGTTCCGTTGCCGTTCGTTCCGCGCCGACGGCCGGCGTGCGGAAGGCGGAGGGAAGGCGTCCGGTACGGGAGCGGGCACGGCGCCCGGATCAGTGCAGGGAGTCGAGCCAGCCCTGCACCAGGGCGCGGTCGAGGAGCTGCTTGCGGAAGACCGCGCTGCACCGCAGGGCGTCCCCGGTGTCCGAGATCCACAGGCTGAGGTCGAACATGGCGTCGGTGATCGACGGGACGCCCATCTCGCCGCGTACGCCGTCGAGTTCGAGCCGCATCACGGGGTTGCCGGAGATGAACACCGACCGGCGTTCGTAGGCGAACCGCCCGTTGGTTCCGGCGCCGTTGCCGACGGCGTCCCGGATCGTGTCGAAGGGCACCCCTTGATGGCGCAGAGTCCACAGGACGCCCTCGCGGACCGCCTCCGCGGTGGCCGTCAACGTCGCGTCGGGGGGCGCGTGGACGGTGACGGGCAGGACGCTGACGAAGTTGCCGAGGACGTCCCGGGCGGCGGGGACGAAGCGTCCGGGCAGCGGGGAGAAGAAGGAGAGGCCGTCGCCGAGCACGCTGGGCCGCATCGCGTGCAGGAGACCGGCGGTGGCGAGCATGAAGCTGGACACGGACAGTTCGGCGGCCCGCCGCACGTGGCGCCGGTACGCCGGGCCGGTGAGGACCGTCGCTGCCTGGTCGCCCTCGGCGGTGCACTCGGTCCAGGGCAGCGGGTCGGCGAGGACCAGTTCGGGGATGCCGTCGGGCAGCCTGCCGCGCCACGCGTCGCACAGCTCGTCGCGGCCGGCGCCGGCCAGGACCCGGCGCTCGGCAGCGGCGACCCGGGCGAGAGAGGCCCGGCGCGGGGCCCGGGCCCCGGCGGGGTCCTCGTCCCCGTAGGCGGCGGAGATGTCGGCCAGGAGCCGGGCGTAGGAGATGCCGTCGCAGACCGTGTGGTCGACGGTGACGACGAGGACGGTGCCGCTGCCGTCGGGGGGCCGCACGCAGGTCACCCGCAGCAGGCGCCCGTCCCGGAGGTCGAACGGCCTGCCCATCTCGGCGTCCGCGATCCCACGCGCCGTACGACGGGCGTCCTCCCATCCGGGGCCGGCGGCCTCGACGACGCCGGCCTTCGGGCACCAGCCGGATTCCCGGTACTGGGGGCCGTGTTCGGGGTCGACGCGGTAGCGGTGGCCAAGGGCGGGGTTGAGGACGACGGCCCGCGCGAGCGCGCGTTCGAGCCGGGGCACGTCGACGACGAGACCGGGGAACGCGAAGAGGAAGCAGGTCAGATTCTCCGACGGCAACGATCCGTCGTCCCGCGCCTGGTGCCGCAACCCGATGCTCATCCGGTGCGGCACACCGCGCCAGAGCTCTGCGGGAACGGCGGGGGAATCTTCAACGGGGTGAACGGACAACGGAACTCCAGGGGCGGGGGGTGAGTGGACCGGCGGAATGGGGGGCGCGGGGTGCGGGTGTGGGGTGCGGGGTGCGGGGTACAGGCGCCACTCGGCTCCGGACCGCGGGCGCGGGACGCCCCCGCGCGAAGCGTCAGACGCGGGGCACGCGGTGGGGAGCGCAGAGGCCGGCGGGGTCGGGGTACGGGCGCGTGGTGCGACCCGGCGGAACGGTTGCCGTTCCCAACGCACGATCCGCGTGGGGGCTCCGCGCTGGTCCCCGTGCGGTCCCGGCGCCCGTTCCGCCGCTGGAAGGGAACACGTCAGGAACCGGGGGCCGGCGGGGGCGGGTAGCCGGGGCGGCGGTCTGGGCCGTCGGCAGGCGCCCGCCGGGCCTCGGTGCGCGCGAGAGCCGCACCGCGCGATGACGGCGCCTCGGCCACGGGCCCACGGCGGTCCGGAACACCGGCGCCGCCGTGGCCGTCCCCCGGCGCGGGCCGGTCGCGCAGCAGACCCGTCACGTGCAGGACCGCCGACGCGGCCTGGGCGGCGGACAGGATCAGGAACACCGTGTGCGTGCCCGCCGACTGGATCGTCGTACCCGTGACGAGCAGACCGCAGGTCCCGCCCGCGAGGGCGACGGCCGTGGCGACGGTGAGGGCCTCGGCACGGACGGCGGCCGGGAGGCTCAGCGCACGCACGGCGGCGACCGGCGCACTCGACACACCGTTGAGGAGCCCCGCGAGCACGAGGCAGCCGAACACCGCGGTGAGGCCGAGCGGGAGCAGCAGCACCGCGAAGCACAGGGCCAGCAGCACCCGTCCGCCGACCGCGAGGACCGGCGCGGTCGTGCGCCGCAGCAGCGGTCCGACGAGCAGGGTGCCGGTCAGGGCTGCCGCGCCGAAGGCCCCCGACAGCGCTCCGGCGACGGAGGGCCCGCGGTCGCCGAACTCCAGCGCGACGACCGGGACGGCCGCGAACAGGCCCTGCCAGGCGAACTCGGAGCAGACGAGGGCCAGTGACCAGGTGGCGGCCAGCGGCCGGGCAAGCAGGGCGCGTGCCCCGGCGGCCCCGCATCGCGAGGGCGCGGCCGGGGCAGGTGCGGTGGTCGGCAGGAAGCGGCGCAGCACCAGCAGCGACAGGACGAAACTCGCGGCGTCGAGGAGGATCACCGGGACGGTGCCGAGCAGCCCGACGAGGACGCCGGCCACGGGCGGGCCGAGCATCATGCTGAACCGCAGGGCGCCCTGGAGAGAGGCGGTCGCGCGGGCGAGCAGCTTCTCGTCCTCGCCCACGACGTCCGGGAGCAGGGCCTGCTGGGCGGCGGCGTAGGGCGCCATGAACGCGCCGAAGAGGAACATCGCGGCGGCGGTGAGCGGCACGGCGAGGCCGCCCGTGGCGGTGAGCAGGGGGACGAGGGCGATGAGCGCGCCGCGGCACGCGTCCCCGAGCAGCATCACGCGCCGGGGCCCCGCTCGGCCGGCCCAGGACGCGCCGAGCGTGCCGACGAGGGTGGTCCCGGCCATCTGGGCGGCCATCACCAGGCCCATGGCGCGGGCCGACCCAGTGGCGCTCAGCATCAGCCACGGCACGGCGACGACGGTCAGCGCGCTGCCGAGCATCGATACGCACTCCGCGGCGAGCACGGCCCGCAGCACCGGGTGGCGCCACGGGCCGGGGCCGGTACCGCTCATGCGCGCGGTCCGACCGCGTGTTCGGTGAACTCCGCGAGTCGCGGCCGGCTGAACAGGACGCCCAGGTCGACCTCGCGGCCGAACCGGCGGGACACCTCCAGGACGAGGCTCTCGGCGAGCAGCGAGTGGCCGCCCAGCTCGAAGAAGCTGTCCTCGGGCAGAATGTCGTCGATGCCCAGGACGTCCTGCCACAGCTCGGTCATGGCGGCGAGGAGGCGGGCGTCGCCGCCGCTGCCCGCCGGGCCGTCCGCGTCGTCCGGGGCGGCCGCGCCGGGGGCCGTGGTGGTCCCGGCCGCCCCGGCGGTCGCGACGATGCCGAGGAGGGGGGTGTCGGGGTCGTCGGCGATGGTCCAGAGCACCTCGTGGTATTCGGCGGCGAGCGTCTTGAGCAGCGGCTCGCCCAGGGCGCCGGCGGGGTCCTTCCACAGCACGCGGGTGCCGCCGCTGTCCTGGCGGACCATGACGGCCAGGGTGAATCCGGCGGTGCTCTCGATGTCGAGCAGGCCGAGCGTCGCGGTCGAGCCGGGTGTCGTCAGCCGCAGGTCCATGACGTCGAGGCCGTCGCGCAGGCCCGCGTGCCAGTACTGGAAGAGACTGCGGTGGGTCAGGTCGCGGGCGCGCGGGCCCACGAGCCCGGCGCTGCGCATGATCACCGGTTGCGGGAGGTCGCCGTGGGTGAGGGCGTTCTTGACCCGGCCGCGCAGCTGCCGCATCACGTCGGTGTAGGTGTCGGCGGCGCCCAGCCGGGCCCGTACCGGCAGCAGGTTGACGAAGTAGCCGACCTGCTGCCGGGTCGCGTCGAGGGTCCGCCCGTGGAAGGGCAGGAAGGACAGTACGTCGGAGGAGCCGGTGTGGCGGCGGAGCAGGGCGTAGTAGCCGGCCATCAGCGCGGTGACGTACGAGACCCGGGTGGCGGCGGCGCGGTGGCGCAGTCCGGCGACGAGGTCGTCGGGCAGGAGGTCGCTGAGCAGGGTGGGGCGGGGCGGGTCGGCGGGTTCGGCGGGGAGGGTCAGCGGGGCGGTGCCGGTGCCGAGTTCGGCGGCCCAGTAGGCACGGAGGCGTTCGCCCTCGGCGCCCTCGGCCAGCCGGGCCGAGCGCAGGGCGTGGGCCTCCAGGGCGCGGGGGTCGTCGGGCACGGTCACCGGCTCACCGGCGTAGGCCTGGCGCAGCGCATCCAGCAGGAGGAGTACGGAGGCGCCGTCGGCCACGATGTGGTGGAGCGTCAGCAGCAGGACCCGCCAGCCGGGGCCGGTGACGACCTGGACCCGGGCCAGTGGGCCGGCCAGCAGGTCGAACGGGGTCTGCCACGCCTCGCGCACGCCCTCGTCCCGGGCGAGCGACGAGGTGACCTCGGTGACCGGGATGGCGGGGGCGCCGTCCCAGTCGAGGCGGTGGTGGCCGGGCTCTCCGGTGACCCGGCCGCGCAGGTGCGGGAAGGCCGTGCCGAGGGCGTCGACCGCGGCGCGCAGCCGGTCGAGGTCGAGGTCGCCGGTGACGGCGAGCGGCACCGGGATGATGTTCGTCCACTGACGCGGATCGATCTGCCAGGCCACCTTCATGGCCTCCTGCCCCACGGAGAGGGGCACGCTGTGTGCGGTGGTGTTCATGGGACGTCGTCTCCAGGTTCCGGGTTCCGCGAGGGGGGTGGGGGTGCGGGCGGGATGGGTGTGCGGCGGTTCAGATCCGCAGCCGCACCCGGTGGCGGCGGAGCCAGGCGTCGAGCTGGAGGAGCATCTCGACGTCCGCCCTGCCGAACCAGCCGCCCCGGTCGAGCAGTCGGGGGTCGTCGGCGACCCGGGCGGCGGCCCGCAGGTCGGTGACCGCGTGCACGGGCGCCGAGGAGTCGTCGAGGAGGTCGCGCAGCCGGGCGGTGACCGAGGTCTTGTAGCGGTCGTCATAGAGCGCGGGGAACGTCGACTTGCGGCGCTCCAGGACGGAGGGCGGCACCAGGTCGCGGGCGAGGTCGCGGAGCATGCTCTTGGTGCGTCCGCCCGTGGATTTCATGGCGGTCGGAACGTTGTACATGAAGGTGTAGAGCGTGTGGTCCGCGAAGGGGAACCGCAGTTGAACGCCTGCGGCGGCGCCGAGGCGCTCGGTGTGCAGCATCGTCTGTTCGAGCAGCCGGGTCACGGTCAGGTGGTCGATCTGCCGTACCGCGCGGCGGCCCGGTGAGTCGCCGGGCAGGACGGGGACGCGGTCGAGCGCGGTGCGGAAGACCCGTTCCAGGTAGCCGTCGACGTCGAGGGCGCGCAGCAGTTCGGGGCGGAAGAGCCCGGTGCCGATGCCGTGCGTGACGCCGAACCGCCGGGCCTGTTCCAGCCAGGGGAAGGTCGTCGGTGCCGGGACGCCGTCGAGATCGCCGTAGAGGCCGCCGAAGAGGGTGTCGGCCGCCTCGCCGGACAGGGCGGCGGGCGCCCGCGCGGACAGGGAGCGGTTCAGCAGGTACGGGGTGACGTTCTTGTCGCCCCAGGGGGTGGGGTAGTCCTTCGCGGCCAGTACCTCGGCGAGGGTGGCGGGGTCCGTGACCTCGTCGATGCCGACAATGACGTCCTCGTGGTCGCAGTCCCAGAAGCGGACGACGTCCTCGATGAACGGGCGGTCGGGGATGCGGGAGGTGGTGCGGGCGAAGGACACGGTGGCGGTGACGGGCCGGCGGCCGGTCTCGGACGCGAGGAGGCCGGTGAGCACGCTGGAGTCCAGTCCGCCGGAAAGGAGGACCGCCGTGTCCTGGCCAGCGAGGTCGGCGGCCACGGAGGCGCGCAGCAGCCGGTCGGCCTCCTTGGTCGTGGCGTCGGCGTCGAGGACGTGTTCGTGGGCCTCCAGCGCCCAGTAGGCACGGGAGTCGACCGTGCCGTCGGGGCGGATGCGCAGCACGGTGGCCGGGGGCACCTCGTGGACGCCGCTGAGCGCGCCGCGGCCGTCCTCGCGCATGAGGGTGAGCAGCGCGCACAGGGCGTCGGGGTCGGCCTCGGGGGTGATGAAGGAGTGTGCGGCAAGGACGGCGACGTCGGAGGCGAAGACGACGCCGTCCGGGGTGCGGGTCCAGCTCAGCGGCCGGACGCCGAAGCGGTCGCGGCCGAGGACGAGGTCGCCGGTGCGGGTGTCCCAGACGGCGAACGAGCAGAGTCCGTCGAGGCGTTCGGCGGCGGCTGTGCCCCAGCGCAGATAGGCGCGGGCGACGATCTCCGGCACGGAGGGCGGGTGCGGTCCGGTCCCCCGGTCGGCACCGAAGGCGTCCCACAGGTCCCTGGCGTTGCGCAGGTGGCCGTCGGCGACGGCGACGGCGACGGTGCGGCCGTCGTCGCGGACCACGGCCGGTCCGGTCGGCCGGGGCCAGGCGGGATCCCCGCGCTGGACGAGCGCGGCCCGCCGAGCAGTCCAGGTCGCGCCGCCGTGCGGGGCGCGGGCCCGCAGCCCGGCCGCCATCCTGTCGACCTCGGCCCGCTCGCCCGTCAGGTCACGCTGCCCGTCGGTCCATCCCGCGATGCCCGCCACCCGGTCCCACCTCGTCCTCGGCCGCCTGCTGCGCGCCACGCGGGCGCCCCGGGCCCTGCTGGCCCGGACCTGCTGGCCCGCGTCGCCTTGACGCCGTCACGCTAGGGGCGGCCGGTACCGTGCGACCCGCCCTGCGACCCCCCGTCGGGATTCCGCCGCGGGCCCCGGACCGGCCCCGTACGGGAACGGGGACGGCACCCCGGGGGAACCCCGGGCCGTCCACGCGCGGACCCGTTCCGTATGCACGGCCGCACGGCGCCGACCCGGCCGGGGACGGGCGGAACGGTCCCGGACTCCGCCCGGGAACCCGCTCGGCGCGGAACGCGGAACACCGCTCTGCTGGACTGCTGGCACACCGGGGACCGACGGGACGCAACGCTGCCAGGGGGCCGGTGCGGACGGAATCCCGACCTGTCGCCGGGACCCCTTCATCCCTCGCCCGCTCCCCCTTCCCGGGAGAGCGGGCCACCGACGCCGAGGAGACGCAGGTGAGTTCACGCGTGCTGGAGCTGGTCGAGGAGCGGGCGCTGGCCCGTCCCGGCGCCCCCGCCGTCGAAACCGCGGACGGCGTGCTGGACCTCGGCACGCTGTGGGAGCGCTCGGGACGGCTGGCCGACCGGATGACCGCCGCCGGGCTGCAGCCGGGCGAGGCCGCGGCTGTCACCACGGGACGCACCCCGGAGCTGCTCGTGGCGGTCCTGGCCGTGCTGCGGGCGGGCGGCGGGTTCTGTGTCGTGGACCCCGGCCAGCCGCCGGCGCGGACCCGGCACGTGCTGCGCGAGAGCGGGGCGCGCCTCGTGGTCGGCCCCGGTCTCCGGCTGCGTTCCCGACGGCCCGGTCCGGCCCGCGAGGGACTGGCGTACGTGGTGTTCACCTCGGGCTCCACCGGGCGGCCCAAGGCGGTCGCGATACCGCACCGGACCGTCGACGCGCTGATCGAGTGGACGCTGGCCGCCACCTCCCGGGCCCCGCTGCGCACCCTCCAGTTCGCCCCGCTCGGCTTCGACGTGTTCGTGCAGGAGGTGTTCACGGCGCTGTGCAGCGGCGGGGTGCTGATCCTGCCCGGCGAGGACGAGCGCCGGGACCTGGTACGGCTCGCGGAGCTGCTCCGGCTCCGGCGCGTGGAGCGGCTGTTCGTGCCGCCGGTCGTGCTCGACCGGCTCGCCGCGCTGGTGCCGTACACGGGCGCGTTCCCCACCACCCTGCGGGAGGTCGCCGTGGCGGGCGAGGCGCTGCGGGTGACGCCGGCGATCCGGGGCCTCTTCGCGGAGGTGCCCGGCTGCCGGCTGCACCACCACTACGGCCCCTCGGAAACGCACGTGGCCGTCGCGCACACGCTGACCGGACCGCCCTCCGACTGGCCGGACCTGCCGCCGATCGGCGCCCCCGTGGCCGGCTTCACCGCCCGTGTGGCCGACGGCGAACTGTGGTTGACGGGGCCGGGCGTCGGACTCGGCTACCTCAACGACCCGGCGGAGACGGCGCGCCGCTTCCGCCACGATCACGGCTCCGCCCGGCCCGCGTACCGCACGGGAGACCTCGTCGCACGCGACCCGGACGGCCTGCTGCGGTTCGTCGGCCGCGCCGACGACCAGGTCAAGATCCGCGGCCATCTCGCCGACCCGGCGGAGGTGGAGTCGGTCCTCGGCTCCCTGCCCGGGGTGCGCGAGTGCGCGGTGGTGGCCGAACAGGTCGCCGGGGAAACGCAGTTGGCGGCGTACGTGGCAGGCACCCTGACGGGACTGCGGGCCCGGCTGGCCGCGCGGCTCCCGGCGCATCTGCTGCCCGCCCGGATCCAACCCGTGGACCGGCTGCCGCTCACCGCGCACGGCAAGGTCGACCGCGCCCGGCTGCCGGCCCCTCCCCCGCCCGGACCGGCCGACGAACCGCCGGCGGAGGGCGTCGAACGCGACGTGGCCGAGGTGTGGACGGCGGTCCTGGGCCGCGAGGACATCGGCCGCGACCACTCCTTCCTGGCACTGGGCGGCACCTCGCTGTCGGCGGCGCTCGTGCTGGCCCGGCTGCGGGCCCGCCATCCGGCCCGCGTCGACCTCCGCGCCTTCCTGGCCGCGCCGACCGTGCGCGAGCTGGCCCGACGACTGACCGAGACCCGACCGGTGGGGGACGCATGAGTACGCCGACGCGCGAGATGTACCTGGACCTGATGAAGGAGGTGCTGTCCAACACGATCTACGAGGACCCGCCGATCCCCGCCGACTGGGCGCCCTCGGCCGTCTACGAACCGCTCAACCGCAGGCTCGGCGTGGACTGGCCGAGCCAGGCCCACACGATGATCGGCCGGCGGCGGCTCGACAACCTCCAGGACTGCGTGGAGCGGGTGTTGGCGGACGGCGTACCGGGCGACCTGATCGAGACGGGCGTCTGGCGGGGCGGCGCCTGCATCCTCATGCGGGCGGTCCTGCGGGCGCACGGGGTGACGGACCGGCGGGTGTGGGTGGCGGACTCCTTCCAGGGCATGCCGCTGCCGGACGCGGACACCCATCCGGCCGACCGGGCCCTGGCCGCGCACATCCACAACGATGTCATCGCCGTCGACCTGGACACCGTACGGGGCAACTTCGCGCGGTACGGACTGCTGGACGAGCAGGTCGAGTTCCTGCCGGGCTGGTTCCACGAGACGCTGCCGTCCGCGCCGCTGGGACGGCTCGCGGTGCTGCGGCTCGACAGCGACCTGTACACCTCCACGGTGCAGACCCTGGACCTGCTGCACCCGAAGGTGTCCCCGGGCGGCTTCGTCATCGTCGACGACTACCACATCCCGGCCTGCCGGGACGCCGTCCACGACTGGCGCGAACGCAACGGCGTGACCGAGGAGATCGAGGACATCGACGGCCTGGGCGCGTTCTGGCGTCTGGCGCCCGCGGAAGGAGCCACCCGGTGAACGCGACGCTGCCCGCCGTACGGGCCCTGGTGGCCGAGGTGTTCGGGCTTCCGGCGGACGCCGTCGACCCGGACGCCCCGCTGGTCGCGCTGGGCGGCGAGTCCCTGGCGCTGCTCGCCCTGACGCGCCGGCTGCACGACCGGTTCGGGGTGCGGCTGCCGGTGCGGACGCTGTTCGAGGACGAGCTGTCGGTGCGGGCGGTGACCGCACGGCTCGCTCCGGAACCGGACCCCGGGCCGCCGGACGGCGCGGGCCGGATGCCGGGCGCGGCCGTCGACTTCAGCCTCTACTTCTTCGGCGACTACCCGCACGGCGACGGTCCCGCCCGCTACGAAGCGCTGCTGTCCGCCGCGGAGTTCGCCGACACGCACGGCTTCCACGCGCTGTGGGTGCCCGAGCGGCACTTCCACTCCTTCGGCGGGCTGTTCCCCAACCCGGCGGTCCTGGCCGCGGCGCTCGCCGCGCGCACCCGGTCGGTGCGCCTGCACGCCGGGTCGGTCGTGCTGCCGCTGCACCATCCGGTGCGGGTGGCCGAGGAATGGTCGATGGTCGACAACCTCTCCGGCGGGCGGGCCGGGCTCTGCGTGGCCTCCGGCTGGCACTCGGGCGACTTCGTCCTCGCTCCCGGGACCTACGACGACCGGCGCGAGGTGATGTACGAGCGCCTCGCCACCGTACGCCGGCTGTGGGCGGGCGCACCGCACACGGCGGTCGGGGGCGACGGCGAGCGGGTCGACGTGACGCTCCACCCGGCGCCGGTGCAGGCCCGGCCGCCGCTCGCGGTAGCCGTCCTGTCGGCCCCCGGGAGCTGGGAGCGGGCGGCGCGGGAGGACGTGGGCGTCGTGACCAACCTGATGCAGCAGGACGTCGACGACCTGGCGCGCAACATCGCGCTGTACCGGCGCACCCGCGCCGCGTGCGGACTGGACCCGCGCGCGGGACGGGTCACCGTCCTCGTCCACACGTATCTGCGCGGCGACAGCGCGCGGGCGCGGCGGGAGGCGTACGCGCCCTTCACCGCCTACCTGCGGTCCTCGCTGTCGCTGTTCGACACCGCCGTACGCAGTCTGGGCGTCGAGGTGGACCTGGCGCACACCCCGCCGGACGATGTCGCGTTCCTGCTCGGGCGGGCCTACGAGCGCTACTGCGCGACCCGGGCGCTGATCGGCACCCCGGCCGAGGTGCGGCCGGTGCTCGACTCGCTGGTGGCGGCGGGCGCGGACGAGATCGGCGCCTTCGTGGACTTCGGCCTGCCGGCCGCGGACATGCTGGCCGGTCTGCCGCATCTGGCGGCGCTCAAGGACGCGACGCCCGCGAGGCCGGGGCTCTTGAACGCGGGTTCCGTGGAAACGGAGTGCGCCGGTCCCGACTTCGCGGACGGTGACCAGGCGGGACGGCTCGCGGCCGGAACGGCGGTCGCGGAGGCGGCGCCCGCCGTCACCACACCCGTCATGGCCACCCCCGACATCACCGCGTCCACCGTCGCCGCGCCCCTCGTCACCGCCCCCGCCTCCCCGCAACAGCGCCGGATGTGGCTGATGGACCGGATGGACCCGGGACGCTCGGTCCACAACGAGCCGAAGGCGGTGGAGCTGACGGGCCCCCTCGACCCGGACGCGCTGGCCGGGGCGCTGACCCAGGTGGTGGCACGCCACGACGCGCTGCGCACGTCGTTCCGGGAGGAGGAGGGCGTGCTGCGGCAGGTGATCGCCCCGCCGTTCGCCCCGGTGTTCCCGGTCACCGATCTCACCGGCCGCACCCCGCAGGAGGCGGTCGCCGTGCTGCACGCCACGCACGGCACGGCGCCCTTCGACCTGGCCATGGGCCCGCTGTGGCGGGTGGCCCTGGGCGTGCTCGGGCCGGAGCACCACGTGCTGTACCTGGTCGCGCACCACAGTGTCTTCGACGCCGGGTCCACCGCGGTGTTCCTGCGCGACCTCGCCACCTGCCTGGGCGGTGGGGCCGCCGCGCTGCCCCCGCTCCCCGCACCGCCCGCGCCGGACCCGCGGCCCGAACGGGAGGCGGGCCTCGCGTTCTGGACGCGGCTACTCCGGGACGCGCCAGTGCTGCGACTGCCCGCCGACCGGCCGCGCGACGCCACCCGGCCGGTACGGGGCGCGACCCTTGCGCACGAGTTCGACGCGGCGCTCGCCCGGCGCGTGCGCGCCTTCGGCCGCTCGGTCGGGGCGACCGCGTTCACCACTCTGCTGAGCGCGGTCGCCTCCGTGCTCGGCCGGTTCGGCGACACCGACGACGTCGTCCTCGGCACCGCCGTCTCGCACCGGCCGCCGGGCACCGAGGACCGGATCGGCATGTACGTGGAGACGCTGGCGCTGCGACTGGATCTGTCGGGCGACCCGTCGTTCGCCGCTCTGGTGCGGCGGGTGCGCGGTGCGGTGATGGACGCGCTCGAACACCGGGACGTACCGCTGGACGAGGTGGTCGACGCGGTCAATCCGCAACGGTCGCCCGGCGCGAACCCGCTGTTCGACATCCTGGTGGAGTACGAGGAGGCGCCGGACGGGGCCGCCGACGGCGCGGGGCCCGCCGCACGCCCGCTGCACGTTCCGCGTGCCCAGGCGCCGTTCGCCCTGACCCTCTACTTCACGGGCCGGCGGGACGGGCTCGGCTGCACCGTGGAGTACGACGCGGGCCTGTTCGAGGCGGCGACGCTCACCCGGCTGCTCGGGCATGTCGAGGAGTTGCTCCGCCGGGGCCTGGACGACTCGGCCGGACCGCTCTCCGCCCTCGCCGGTCCGACCGCGGCGGACGAGCACTTCCTCGCCCTGCACGACGGCTCGGCGGCCGCGATTCCCCCCGCCCCGCGGGACGGTGCGACCGGCGCGGCGGACGCGGGTGCCGTCCCCGACGTGGCCGAGGCGGACCTGGAACCGACGACCCTGCACGGCCTGTTCGAGCGGTCGGCGCGCGCCGAGCCCGACGCGGTCGCCCTCTCCGGGGCGCACGGCACCACCACGTACCGCGCACTGGACGCGGCCGCCAACCGGCTCGCGCACCGGCTGACCGGCGAGGGGGTCACCCCCGGCAGCACCGTGGCGGTACTGCTGCCCCGGGGTCCCGGCCTGGTCACCGCGCTGCTGGCGGTCCTCAAGTGCGGGGCCGCGTACGTCCCCGTGGACCCGGCGCTGCCCGCCGCACGACGCGACGCGCTGGTGCGCGACAGCGGCGCCGTGCTCGTCCTGGACGATCCGCACGCCGACCCCGATCTCCCGGCCGTCCCGCCCGGTGCGGCCGTGGAACCGGACGCGACGGCGTACCTGATCTTCACCTCGGGGACCACGGGCGGCGCGCGGGCGGTCGCGGTGCCGCACCGGGGGCCGGTGGCCCTGCTGCGCTGGCAGGCGCGGGCGCACCCGCCGCTGCGCACGCTCCAGTGGACCTCCCCCAGCTTCGACGTGAGCGTGCAGGAGATCTTCGGCACGCTCGGCTCGGGCGCCGAACTGGTCCTGCTGGACGAGGCCGACCGCCTCGACCCGGCCGTCGTCGGGGAGATCGTGCGCCGCCACGAGGTCGAGCGGCTGTGCGTGCCCGCCACCCCGCTGGCGGCCCTGGTGCGCGGCGCCGGGCCGATGCCGTCCCTGCGGGAGGTCTTCTGCGCCGGTGAGCCCCTGCGCACGGTGCCGCCGATCGCCCGGTTCCTGGCGGAGCAGCCGCACACCCGGCTGTTCAACCAGTACGGGCCGACCGAGGCGTCGGTCATCGTCACCGAGCACCACGTCACCCCCGCCGACGACGCGGCACCGCCGATCGGGCGGCCCGTCACCGGAGTGCTGCTGCGGGTCGAGGACCGGCGGGGCCGCCCGGTGCCGCCGGGCGTGCCCGGCGAACTCCTGATCGGCGGGGCGCAGGTGGCCGACGGCTACCGGAACGATCCGGAACTGACGGCCCGCCGGTTCCACGACGACGGCACCCGGCGCTGGTTCCGCACCGGCGACCTGGTCCGCTTCCGGCACGACGGCGCGCTGGAGCACCTGGGCCGCCTGGACGACCAGGTCAAGATCCGCGGCTTCCGGGTCGAACCGGGCGAGGCGGAGGCGGCGCTGAACGCGCTGCCGGAGGTGGTGGAGGCGGCGGTCCTTGCCGAGCACGAGCCGCAGCCGCGGCTCGTCGCCCATGTCGTGCTGCGCGGGGAATTGGCGGACTGGGTGTCCGTCCTGCGGGCGGGCCTGGCGCGGACGCTGCCCGACCACCTCGTCCCGGCCGCGTGGTTCGCCGTGGACCGGCTCCCCGTGGGCGCCAACGGCAAGCTGGACCGGGCCGCGCTGCGCGGGTCGACGGGCGGCGGGGCGCTGCCCGAGGGCCGCCCGCCGGCCACCGCCGACGAGGAGCGGGTGCACCGGCTGTGGTGTCTGGAGCTGGGCGTGGAGAGCCTGCCCGTGGACGTGTCGTTCTTCCAGGTGGGCGGCAACTCCCTGCACGCCGTGCGGATGCTGGAGCGGATACGCGGCGAGACGGGCGAACGGGTGCCCATGGCGGACTTCCTCCGGGCGCCGACGATCCATGCCCTCGCGCGGCGCCGGGCGGGTGCCCGGTGACCGGCACCCGGGAGCGGGTCGCCCGGACCGTGGCCGCCCTGCTGGGCGATGGCCCGGTCGACGCCGAGACCCCGTTCCGCGCCCTGGGGCTGACCTCCCTGCTCGCCGCGCGGTTGCGGCTGCGCCTCGAACGCGAATTCGGCAGGGCGGTGCCGGTCGCGGCCCTGACCGAGCACTACACGGTCCGTGCCCTGGCCCGGTACCTCGACGGTGAGGAGCCCCGGGCCGTGGAGTCCGCCGCCCGGCCGGACCCGCCGGTGGCGGTGGACCGGCGGGTGGCCGTCATCGGCATGGCGGCCCGGTTCCCCGGCGCCCCGGACATCGACGCGTTCTGGCGGAACCTGCGGGCCGGGGTCTGCTCGGTCGGCGAGCCGCTGGCCGACGCGGACGCCTTCGACGCGGGGTTCTTCGGGATGAGCCCGCGGGAGGCGGAGCGGACCGATCCCGCGCACCGGCTGCTGCTGGAGAGCTGCTACCACGCCCTGGAGGACGGCGGCGTGCCGGAGCCCGGCGAGGGGACGCGGGTCGGGGTCTTCGCAGGCACCGGCATGAACCTCTACGGTCCGCAGCCGCCGCACTTCCTGCGCTCCGGCGGCACCACGGAACCGCTCGAAGCCGTCGCCGAACTCATCGGCGGGCAGGGCGACTTCCTGGCCACCCGGGTCGCCTGGCACCTCGGTCTGACCGGGCCGGCGGTGACCGTGCAGAGCGCCTGCTCCACCTCGCTCGTCGCGGTGCACCTGGCGGTCCAGGCGCTGCTGACGGGGGACGCGGACCTCGCGCTCGCGGGCGCCGCGGCCGTCCGCCGCACCCCCGTCCCGGACGGCCCGGCGGACCCGGAGTACATCCTGTCGCCGAGCGGGGTCGTCCGCGCCTTCGACGCGGCCGCCGACGGCACGGTGGGCGGTGACGGGGTCGGCGTGGTGCTGCTGAAGCCGCTGGCCCGGGCGCTCGCCGACGAGGACACCGTGCACGCCGTGATCCTCGGGTCGGCGGTCACCAACGACGGGCGCGCCAAGGCGGGTTTCACCGCTCCTTCGGTACGCGGGCACGCGGCCGCGGTCCGGCACGCGCTGGAGCGCGCCGGGGTCGCGCCGCACACCATCGGCTACCTGGAGGCGCACGGCACCGGCACCGCGGTGGGCGACCCGATCGAATTCCGTGCGCTCACCGAGGCGTTGGCACCCCGGGCCGCACCCGGCGCGACCGGGCCGGAAGGAGGAGCGGGGCGGACCGGGCTCGGTTCGGTGAAGCCGTCGGTCGGCCACCTCGACACCTGCGCGGGGATGGCCGGGCTGATCAAGACGGTGCTGATGCTGCGCCACGGCGAGCTGGTGCCCACGGTGAACGCGACGGCGCCGGACCCACGACTGGCCTGGGCGGACAGCCCGTTCTTCCCGGTCACCGAGCGCACCGCCTGGCCGTCGGGGAGTGGCCCGCGCCGGGCGGGTGTCAGCGCGCTGGGCTTCGGCGGCACCAATGCCCACGTCGTCCTGGAGGAACCGCCCACGGCACCCGACGACGACCGGGCTCCACTGGCGCCCCCCGCGGCGACTCCGACGCCCGGCGACAGCCGCGAGGCGTTGGTGCCGCTCGCCGCGCCCGACGAGGCGTCGCTGCGGCGCCGGGCCGGGCAGCTCCGCGACTGGCTGCGCGCGCACAACGGGCTCGCGCCGGGCGACGTCGCCCGTCGGCTGCACGGGCGCCCGCCCCGGTCGGCCGCCCGGCTCGCCGTCGCGGGGCGCACAGCGGCGGAGCTCGCCGACGCGCTGGACGCCGCGCTCGCCCGGCCCTGGCCGGACGAAAGGCCGCTCACCGCGCCGGTCTTCGCGTTCCGAGGTCAGGGCGCCGGCGCGTGGAACACGGACACGGAGCGGGACGACCCGGTCGTGCGTGCCGTGGTCGAACCGTTCGCCGAGGTGCTGGACCGGCCCCAGGTCGCCCACGTCGTGCGGCAGGTGGCGCACACCCGGCGCTGGGCCCGCGCCGGGGTGGAGCCCGCGTCCGTCGTCGGCCACAGTCTGGGCGAGCCGGCGGCGCTGTGCGCGGCCGGTGCCCTGACGCTGGCCGACGCGGTCCATTTCGTACTGCTCCGCGAGGAGTTGACCCGGTCCACCCGGCCGGGGCGCATGCTGGCGATCAGCGCGCCGCTGGAGACGGCGCTCGACGCGGCCGCCGGGACCGGGGCCGACCTCGCCGCCCACAACGCGCCCACCGCGCACACCCTGTCCGGCCCCGACACGGTGATGGACCGCGCGGCGTCCTGGCTCGACGCGCGGGGGGTGCCGTTCCGCGTCCTGCCGATGCGGACCGCGTACCACTCGCACCTGATGGAGCCGGTGCTCGACCGGCTCGCGGACCGCGCCCGGGAGCTCGACTGGCGCCCGCTGCGGGTGCCGTGGGCGTCCGCGGCGGACGGCGAACTGCTCCCGGCCGGCACCGTCCCCGACCCGGAGTGCCTGGTCCGGCAGGTCCGCTACCCGGTGCTGTTCGATCCCGCCCTCAGGGCCCTGGGGGCCACCGGCGCCCGGGACTTCGTGGAGATCGGGCCGACCGTCGTGCTGCGGGACTTCGGCCACCGGGTGCTGCCGGACAGCTCCTGGTACCGGTGGGGCACGGCGGGACTCGCCGCGCTGTACCGGCGCGGCGCCGCCCTCGACCTCACCGCGCTCAACGGTCCCGGCCCGCGCGCCGCCCTTCCCGGATATCCCTTCGCCCGGCAGAGGTTCCCCTGGTGACTCCCGCTCCCACTCCCCCCGTCCTGCTGGCCGTGGACCATCCCGCGCAGCGCGCCGAGGCCCCGCTGTCCGCCCTCCCGCTGCCCGCCCTCCACCCGCTCCTGCCCGAGCCGCCGCCGCCCGAGCCGCCCGGCCCGTACCTGGACGGACTGCGCGCGGCGCTGCCGTCGGGCGCGCCCGGCGCGGTGCTGGCATCGTGCGCGTCGGCGCCGCTGGCCGCCGTGGTCGCCGCGCGGGCGGGCCGGGCGGTGCCGCTGGTCCTGTTCGACGCCGAACCGGTGACCGCGGCGACCGTCCTGACCGCGTACCGCGACACCGTGGCCCAGCTCGGTGTCCTCCCGGACCACCGGGAGGCACGGCACCTGGCCGGCTGCGTGGCCGAGCCGGGGGTCTTCCTCGCCGTCGCGCGGCAACGGCTCGCGGCGCACGTCGGCGGGGCCCTGGGCGTCGACGGCGCGGCCACCGAGGAGGTCGAGGACCTCGCCGCGCCGCTGGTCGACGCGGCCCTGCGCTGGCTCGCCCACCTGCTGGCCGCCCACCACGCCCCGCCGCCCGCCTCGGTGGGGCCCACCCTGCGGATCCTGTCGGCGAACACCCCAGGCGACGGCCTGCGCGTCGGGTGCGACCGCGCGGACCTGCTGCGCGACCCCCGCACCGCCGACGCCGTCGTGTCCTTCCTGGCCGCCCACGGTGTTCGCACCGACACCGACCACTAGCGGAGACCACCGTGGAATTCCCTGCGTCCAGCGCCCAGCAACGGATGTACTACGTCGATGCCGCCTCCGGCACGCCGGCCGCCCACCACCTCCCGGTGGCCCGCACCCTCCACGGCGCCGTGCGGCCCGCCGAACTCGCCCGCGCGGCGCAGCGGTTGGTGGACCGGCACGAGGCACTGCGCACCCGGTTCGCGCTGCGGGAGGGTCGGCTGACGCAGGTCGTCGACGATCGCGCGACCGTCGACTGGCGCTACTACGAACCTCCCGGCGCCGCGCGGGAGGCGCTCGCGCAGGAGGCGGTGGACCGGTGGACGGCGGTGGAGTGCGACCAGCCCTTCGACCTGGAGAACGGCCCCCTGTTCCGGGTGCGGCTGCTGCGCCTGGGACCGGAGCGGTGGCGGCTGCTGCTGTGCATGCACCACATCGTGAGCGACGGCTGGTCGGTGGGCGTGCTCCTGGACGACCTGTTCGCGCACGAGGTGCCGCCCGCGCCGCCCTACCGGGAGTTCACCGCCGCGCAGGAGGAGTTCCTGGCGAGTGCGGACGCCGCGGCCGAACGCGCCCACTGGCGGGCCCGGTTGGGCGACGATCCGGCACCGCTCGTCCTGCCGCCGCCGCTGACCCCCGGCGGCGGGGACGGCACCGTCGTCCTGCCGCTGCCCACCGACGTGGTCCGGCGCCTGCGCGCCCTCGCCGCCGACGGGGACACCACTCTCTTCGGGGTGCTGCTGTCCGCGTATCTGCTCCTCCTCGGCCGGTACGCGGGAACCGACGACGTGGTGATGGGCACGGTGGTCGCGGGCCGCACCGACGCGCGCTTCGACCGGACCGTGGGCCTGCTGGCCAACACGGTCGCGCTCCGCGCCGACCTGCGCCCGGACCGTTCCTTCCGCGCGCTGTGCGGTGTGGTGCGCGACGAGCTGTTCACCGCCCTCGACCACCAGCGGCTGCCGTTCGACGAGGTCGTGACCGCCGTACGGGCGCGGCGCGGCGCGGACGGCGCGCCGCTGGTGCGGGCCGCGTTCACCCTGCGCCACGCCGAGCCCGACGGCAGCCCGCGCCCCGGGCTGCGCGTCGAGGAGGCGGACGTGCCGGTCACGGGTGTGAAGTTCCCGCTGCTCCTGGACGTCCTGGACGACGGGGAGGGGGCGCGCTGCACGCTGGAGTACCGCGGGGACGCCCTGGACGCGGCAACGGCACGGCAGTTCGCCGAGCACTACGGCCATCTGCTGCGCGAGGTCGCCGCGCGCCCCGACGCGCTGCTGTCCCGGGTCGACGTGCTGCCCGCACCGCCGGCGCCCGCTCTGCCCGCGCCGGAGGTGACGCGGTGTGCCCACGAGGTGTTCGCCGAACGGGCGGCCCGCCGCCCCGACGCGGTCGCCGTCGTCTCCCCGGACCGGACGCTGACCTACGGCGAACTGGAGCGGCGGGCCAACCGGCTCGCGCACCGCTTGCGGGAGCACGGAGTGGGCCGGGGCACCCCGGTCGGTGTGCACGTGTCCCGGTCGTCCGCCTTGGTCGTCGCGCTGCTGGGCGTACTCAAGGCGGGCGGCGCCTACCTCCCCCTCGATCCGGCCCATCCCCCGGCGCGGCTGCGGCGGTTGGCGGCCGACGCCCGGCTCGGCGTCGTCGTCACCGACGGCGTGTTCGCCGGGTTCGCGGGACGGTGCGTCGACGTCGCCGACCCGACGCTCGCGCGGCACCCGGACACGGCGCCGGAGACCGGGGTGACCCCTGACGACCTCGCCTACGTCATCCACACGTCCGGCTCGACCGGAACCCCCAAGGGCGTCCTGGTGCCGCACCGCAACGTCGTGCGGCTGTTCTCCGCGACCGAGCGGTGGTTCGGCTTCGGCGCCGACGACGTCTGGTCGCTGTTCCACAGCCACGCCTTCGACTATTCGGTGTGGGAGCTGTGGGGCGCCCTGCTGCACGGCGGCCGGCTCGTCGTCGTGGATGCGGAGACCACCCGCTCCCCCACGCTGCTGCACGCCCTGGTGCGGCGCGAGCGGGTCACCGTGCTCAGCCTCACGCCATCGGTGTTCGCGCAGTTCGTCCACCACGACGCCCAGGCGCCCCCGGGGCTCGCGCTGCGCCGGGTGGTCCTCGGCGGGGAGGCGCTGGACCCCGCCGTCCTGGGCGACTGGTTCGCCCGGCACGGTGCGGACGGCCCGCAGGTCCTCAACATGTACGGCATCACGGAGGCCACCGTGCACGCCACGTGCCGCCGGATGACCCCCGCCGACACCACCCGCCCCGGCAGCCCCGTCGGGGTCCCTCTGCCGGACCTGCGCGCCCATGTCCTCGACCGGCACGAACGGCCGGTGCCGCCGGGCGTGGTGGGGGAACTGTGGCTGGAGGGCGCCGGTCTCGCCGACGGCTACCTCGGTCTGCCGGGCCCCACCGCCGAGCGGTTCAAGGAGCGGGCCGGCAGCCGCCGCTACCGCACCGGCGACTTGGTGCGGACGCTGCCCGACGGCGGCCTGGAGTACCACGGGCGGATCGACGACCAGGTCAAGATACGGGGGTTCCGGGTCGAGCCGGGCGAGGTGCGGGCCGCCCTCGCGGCGCTGGACGGGGTCCGGGAGGCGTGCGTGGTGCACCGCGACGGCGTGCTCGCCGGATACGCGGCCGCCGACCCCGGGGTGCGCCCCGACGACCTGCGGAGCGCGCTGCGGGCGCGGCTGCCCGCGCACCTGGTCCCGGCGCATCTCGTGGTCCTGGACCGGCTGCCGCTGACGGCGAACGGCAAGGTCGACCGCGCGGCGCTGCCGGACCCGGTCCGCCGGACCTCGGCCCCCGGCGCGCGGCCGGCGAGAGGGGCGGAAGCGGCGCTCGCGGCGATCTGGCAGGAGGTGCTGGAGCAGCCCGCGGTGGACGTGGTCGACAACTACTTCGCGCTCGGCGGGGACTCCCTGCGCAGCATCCGGATCGTGTCCCTGGCCCGCGCGGCGGGACTGCACCTCGACGTGTCCGACCTGCTGCGGCACCAGACGGTGCGGGAGCTGGCGGCGGCGGCCGTACCGGCGCCGCCGTCGGGGCCGGACGCGCACAAGCCGTTCGCGCTGCTGCCGCCCGGGGACCGGGCCGGTTTCGGGCCCGGCGTCACCGACGCGTACCCGCTGACCCGGCTCCAGGCGGGCATGTTCTTCCACAGCGAGCGGTCGGGGCTCTACCACAACGTCAAGGCCTACACCCTGCGCGGCCCGTTCGACACGCGCCGCTGGCACGAGGCCGTCGCGGGTCTGACGGAACGTCATGAGGTGCTGCGCACCTCGTTCGCGCTGACCGGGTTCAGCGAGCCGGTGCAGCGCGTGCACGCCCGGGTGCCGGTGCCGCTGACCGTGGAGGACCTGCGGGGTCTGCCCGACCGGGAGGCGCGGGTGGCGGCGCGATTCGCGGCCGAACGCGCCACCCCGTTCGATCCCGCGCGAGCGCCGCTGGTCCGCTACCACCTCCAGCGGCTCACCGACGACCTGACCCGGCTCCTGGTCACCGAGCACCACGCCGTCCTGGACGGCTGGAGCGAACGCTCCCTGCTGGTGGAACTCCTCGCCCGGTACGCCCGTACGGACGTCGGGCCGCCGCCCGTCGCGCGGTTCCGGTCCTACGTGGCCCTGGAGCGGGCGGCGCTCGCGGACCCGGCGCCGCGCGCGTTCTGGCGCCGGAAGCTGGCGGGCGCGACGCTGACGGAACTGCCCGGGCGGCGCTCCGCCGGCGGCGGAACCACCATGCGCTACCTGGAACGGCCGCTGGCGGACGACCTGGCCGAGCGGACCACCCGGCTGGCCCGCTCGCTCGGGGTGCCGGTGCGCACGGTGCTCCTCGCGGCGCATCTGCGCGTCGTCGCGCTGCTGTCGGGGACCGACGACGTGGTCAGCGGCGCGGTCTGTCCCGGCCGGGTGCCGGAGCCCGACGGGGACCGGGTGGCGGGTCTGTTCGTGAACACGCTGCCGCTGCGCCTGCGACTGCCCGACGGCAGCTGGGCGCGGCTCGTCCGGGCCACCGCCGAGGCCGACGTGGAGGTGCAGCGGCACGTCCGGTTCCCGCTGGCGGAGATCATGCGCGCGACCGGACGGTCCGTCCTCTTCACGACGTTCTTCAACTTCACCCACTTCCACGTCGAACGCGCCCTCCCCGAGGCCGGGCCGCGGATCGTGGCCGAGGAGGGGGTGGCCGACGCGTCCATCCCGTTCGGCGCGGAGTTCTCGCTGGACGGCGCCGACGGCTCGCTGCGCCTGGGGCTGCGCTGGGACGCGGACCGGTTCACCGAGGACCGGGTGGAGCTGGTCCACGGGTACTACCGGGCGGCGCTGGAGGCGATGACCGCACGCCCGGACGCCCCGTACGGCGCGGACGTCCTGCTGTCGGCGGCGGAGCGTGCCGCCGCCCGCCCCCACGGTGCCGTGCCTCCCGCCGCGCCCGCGACCGCCCTGCTGCACCGGCTCGTCACCGAGCAGGCCCGGCGCACCCCGGACCTGGCCGCCGTGCGAGAGGCGGGGCGCACGCTCACCTACCGGCAGCTCGACGCCCGTTCGGACCGGCTGGCCGCCGCGCTGGTGCGCCGGGGCTGCGGTCCGGGCCGGTTCGTCGCCCTGGTGCTGCGGCGCTCGGCGCTCCAGGCCGTCACCTTCCTCGCGGTGCTCAAGGCCGGTGCCGCGCAGCTGCCGCTCGACCCGGACGACCCGCCGGGCCGGCGGGACGCGCTCGTCGCGCGGGCGGGCGCGCACCTGACGCTGACAGAGGCGGACGTACGGGCGCTGGAGGCGTCCGAGACGGTAGAGGCCGGGCGCAGCGAGCCGGTGGCGCTGCCGCAAGTGGCCGCCGAGGACGCGGCCTACCTGATCCACACCTCCGGCTCGACCGGTGAGCCCAAGGGCGTCGTCGTACCGCACCGCGCGGTGTGCAACCTGCTGCGCTGGATGCGGAACGCCTTCGCGACGGCTCCCGGCGAACGGGTGCTGCACCAGGCCGCCTGCACCTTCGACGTCGCGGTCATGGAGCTGTTCTGGCCGCTGGCCTCGGGCGGCACGGTGGTGGTCGCCGGACCGGACGCGCCTCGTACACCGGGCGCACTGGCGCGGCTGCTGCGCACCGAGCGGGTCACCACCGCGGTCTTCGTGCCGTCCGCGCTGGAGGCGTTCCTCGACGACCCGGAGGCGCCCCGCACCGGCCTCACCCGTGTGCTGTGCACCGGCGAGGCGCTGCCGCTCGCCCTCCAGGACCGGTGCGCGGCCACGCTGCCGGACGCGGCGCTGTTCAACCTGTACGGGCCGACGGAGGCCGCGGTGGAGGTCGCCTGGTGGCGCTGTGTTCCCGGCGCCGACGGCGACTCCGTGCCCATCGGGAGGCCCGTCGACGGCGTCGAGCTGCACGTACTGGACCGGCACGGCCGGGAGGTGCCGGTCGGCGTCCCGGGCGAGCTGCACATCTCGGGCGTCGCGCTGGCGCTCGGGTACCACGGCGACGCCGCCGCGACCGCCCGCGGTTTCCCGACGATCCCGCTGCCCGACGGCACCACCCGCAGGGTCTACCGCACCGGGGACCTGGTCCGTCGGCTGCCGGGTGGTGAGCTGGAGTTCACCGGCCGCGCCGATCGCCAGGTCAAGATCCGCGGTTTCCGGGTTGAGCCCGCCGAGACGGAGGCCGCGCTGGCCCGCCACCCCGGCGTCCGCCAGTGCGCGGTGACCGCCGACGGAGACCGGCTGGTCGCCCATGTGTCGGGGCACGCGGGCGTGGCCGGCGGGCCGCCCGCCGGCGACGAGCTGATCCGGTTCGCCCGGACGCTGCTGCCCGCGCACCAGGTCCCGTCGGTGGTCGTCCCCCTGGACCGGCTGCCGCTGACCCGGCACGGCAAGACCGACCTCGCGGCGCTGCCCCGGCCCGGCGCGGACACCGCGTGGACGGCGCCCCGGACGCTCACCGAGGCGCGGGTCGCCGCCGTGTGGGAGCGGGCGCTGGGCCGCGCGCCGATCGGGGTGCACGACGACTTCCTGACGGTGGGCGGGCACTCGCTGGCGGCGCTGCGGCTGATCGGGATGCTGCACGCGGAGTTCGGCGAGCGGCTGCCGGTCGGCGCGGTCCTGAACCATGCCACCCCGGCCCGCCAGGCGGCCCTCCTGGACGGCGGGACGAGCTGCCCCGATCCGCTGTTCATGGTGCACCCGGTCGCCGGGACCGTCCTGTGCTATCGCGACCTGGCGGTGTCGGGGGTCCCGGTCCACGCGCTCGGCGTCTCGCGCCCGCTGGACTCCGTGGAGGAGGTGGCCCGCCTCCATCTGGCGGAGATCCTGCGGGTCCGGCCGCACGGACCGTACCGGCTGGGCGGCTGGTCCTTCGGCGGGGTGGTCGCCTTCGAACTGGCGGCGCGGCTGCGGGCTCGGGGCGAGGAGGTGGCGCTGCTGGCCGTCCTCGACAGCGCCTACCCGGGCGGGCGCCCGCCGTCGGACGACGAGGTGCGATACCGGCACCGGCGGGAGGCCCCGGACGCCGACCCCGCCGTCTTCCGGGCCCACCTGCGGGCCCTGAGCCGGTACCGGCCGCCGCGCTACGCGGGCGGTGTCGTGTTCCACCGCAGCCGGGACGTGCCGGACGCGGACGTGCTCCGCTGGCGGGACCGGGTGCCGGACGGCTTCGATCTGCGGGAGGTCGACACCGACCATGAGGGACTGGTGCGCCATCCGCGAGTGCTCGCGGATCTCGCCGCTCTCGCCCAGGGGGCGGGCCGCTCATGAGGGGTCGGACGCTGGGTCCGGCCTTCCGGGACCTGTGGGCGGCGCAGGGCGTCTCCCAGTTCGGGGCGAACGTCACCGTGGTGGCGCTGCCGCTGGTCGCCGCGGTGACGCTGCACGCGGACGGGCTGCGGCTGGGGCTGCTGACGGCGGCGGGCACCCTGCCGCACCTGCTGGTCAGCCCATTCGCCGGCGTGTGGGTGGACCGGCACTCCCGGCGCGCGCTGCTGGTGGGCGCCGATCTCGCGCGCGCGGCCCTGCTGTTGGCGGTTCCCGTCGCCGCGGTGTGCCAGGTGCTGTCGCTGCCCCTGCTGGTGGTGCTCGCGCTGCTGATCGGGGCCCAGGGCGCGGTGTCGGACGTCGGGTACAGCGCGCTGCTGCCGACGCTGGTGGCGCGCGAGGACCTGGTCCGCGCCAACGCGCGGTTCGAGCTGTCGGCGTCGGGCGCGACGGTCCTGGGCAGTTCGGCGGGCGGCGCGGCCGTCCAGCTGCTCACCGGGCCGTGGGCGCTGCTGGGCAACGCGGTCGCGTATCTGGTCTCCGCCGCGTTCACCTGGCGGCTGCCCCGGGAGGACCGACCGCGCGCGCCGCGGGCGGCGGGGTCGGCGGGGACGGACGTGTGGCGGGAGATGCGGGCCGGGGCGGCGTACGTCGTCGGCAGCCCTCCGCTGCGCGCGGTGACCGGCGCCACCACGGTCTTCAACCTGTTCCTGTTCGTGTGCGAGCCCGCCCTGCTGCTCTTCCTCACCCGCACCCTCGCCCTGCCCGGGTCGTGGATCGGGGCGGTGTTCGCCGCCTCCGGCGCCGGGGCGGGCGCGGGGGCACTGGTGGCGAGCGGGGTGGCCCGCCGGTTCGGGGCGCGAGCCACCTTGTGGGGTTCGCTGGGCGCGGCGGGCGCGGCGGGTCTCGCGGTCCCGGCGGCGGTCCAGGTGCCGGGCGCCGGGGCGGCGGCCGTGATCGCCGGGTCCCACTTCGTCACGAGCGCCCTCGTCATCGTCTTCAACGTCACCCAGCGCGCGGTGCGGGCCACGCTGACTCCGCCGGAGCTGTACGGCCGGGTCAACGCCTCGATCCGCACCCTCGTCCTGGGCGTCGCGTCGTCGGGCGGCCTGCTGGGCGGCTGGCTGACCCACCGGACGAGCGCGCAGGCGGTGCTGCTGGTCGGGGCGGTGGGGATGACGTGCGCGTGCGCGTTCCTGCTCCCGCTGAGGAGGGGGCTGCCGGAGGGCGGGATAGTGCGGGTGTCGGCGAAGGCGGGGCGGTGACGTCGTCAGGGCGCGGTCGTGCGGGTGGCGCGGGCGCGCGGAGCCGGGCGCGTGCCCGGGGCGTCACCGCTCGCGCCGGCCGGCGTCGCGGAAGGGCGGCTCACCCGGTGATGAGGGCACGGTCCCGGGGCGCGAGCACGGTGGGTTCCGTCGGGCGAGGGCGGGCGGGGAGCAGGATCGGAAGGTGGACGGATGCCGGGCGGGGCTCGGCGGCCTCTTGGACGGCGAAGCTGCGGACCAGTTCGGGCAGGGTGTAGCCGCCGGGTTCCGGAAGGAGCTGCACCAGACAGGCGTCGGCGAGTCCTTCGAGCGCGTCCTCGGCCTCGGCCTCGCCGACTCCCGCAAGGCGCGCGGCGGTGGGCTCGTCGAGCCGCCCGGCCGGCGCGTGGCCGAGGGCGAGGAGCATGCGCTGCTGGGCTGGGCTGAGCCGCCGGTAGCACTGCCCGATGCCGGCGGCCACGCTGCGGTCGGCGAAGGCCAGTTCGCGCAGCCGCAGATCGTGGCGGCGCATCCGCCGGGCGGCGTCGGCGAGAGTGCGAGCGGGGCGGTTGTTGAGCCGGGTGCCGATGATGCGCAGCGCCAGCGGGAGCCGACCGCACGCGGCGGCCAGGTCGCGGGCCGACGCGGTGTCGCCGTCGACCCGGCCGGCGCCGATCACACGGCCGAGGAGGTCTACGCTCTCGTCCTCCGTCAGCGGGCCGAGCTGGAGGGGCACGGCCCCGTCGAGGGTGCCGATGACGGTCCGGCTGGTCACCAGGACCAGGCAACCGCCGGTGCTGGGCAGCAGAGGCCGGACGGCCGAGGCGTCCGCGACACCGTCCAGGATCATCAGGATGCGGCGTCCGGCGACGGCTCGCCGCCACGCCACGAGCCGCCCGTCGAGGTCGTCGGGAACGTCCGGCGCAGCCGTGCCGAGGGTCAGCAGCAGGTGCCGCAGGGCCTCGGCCAGGGTGGGCGGTCCGCTGTGCGGGGCGAGGCCCTGGAGGCCGAGGTGGAGGCAACCGTCGGGGAATGCGGCGGTCAGCTGGTGCGCGGCGTGCACGGCGAGCGCGGTCTTGCCGACGCCGGGCATGCCCGTGAGGGTCACGATGGTGGGCGCCCGGTCGTCGACGGCGGCGCCCAAACCGAGGAGGAGGTCGAGTTCGGTCCGGCGTCCGGTGAAGTCGGGCAGGTCGTACGGCAGGCTTCCGCGCTCCCCGCCGCTGCCGGGGGACGTCGCGCCGGGCGCGCGCCCGGGTCCGCCTTCCCGCTCCGGCGTCTCGAAGGGCTCGGGGGCGGGTTCCCGTGCGGGTTCCGGCTCAGGCTCAGGTGCGTGCTCCGGTTCGGGCTCCGGTTCGGGCTCCGGTTCGGGCTCCGGTTCGGGCTCCGGTTCGGGCAGGGTGAGTCCGGGATCGTCGTTCAGGATGCGCTCTTGGAGCCGCCGGAGGCCGGTCCCCGGCTCGATGCCCAGTTCGACCAGCTCCGTGCGCCCCTGCGCCATCACCTGCAAGGCGTCGGCGCGCCGGCCCATCCGGTACAGGGCGAGCATGAGCCGCTCCCGCAGCGCCTCGTGCAAGGGGTGGGCGGCGACCAGGGAGTACAGGTCGGGGACCACGGCGCGGGCCTCCCCCCGCAGCAGCCGCAGATCGATCAGCCGTTCGGTGGCGACCAGGCGCCGCTCGTCGAGGTCCCGGCCCCCGGCGGCGACGACGGAGCCGCTCAGACCGCTGAGGGCCCGTCCCCGCCACAGCCTCAGCGCCGCCGAGAGGTGCTCCACCGCGGCCTCGGTGCGCTCCTCGGCGGCCGCTGATCCGGCCCGGGCCAGCAGAGTCTCGAAGGTGCGGGAGTCGAGCTGACCGTCACTCAGGACAAGGCGGTAGCCGGGGGGTTCGGTCAGGATGCGCACGGTGTCGGGCAGCCTGCGCCGCAGGTTCCAGATCATCTTGCGGACTTGGTTGCCCGCCGTGCTCGGCGCGTCCTCGTCCCAGACCGCGCGGATCAGGCGGGTCACGGGGACCACCTTGTCGGCGTAGATCAGGAGCGTGGCCAGGACATGGCGCTGCCTGGCCCCGCCGGGGTTGATCCGGCGACCCCCCTCCCACACCTCCAAGGGGCCCAGCACCTTGAACACCGCGCCGCGCGCGATCTCGGGGTCCGGTTTCGGGAGTTCGCGCTGGGCCATTCACATCTCCGGCTTCTGCTGCGTCCGCGGCGGTCCTCGCCGTGGGCGGGATGGCTGTCCTCGTCCTCTACGATCGCCATGACACCCCCTGCGGGACACGCCCCGGCCACCTCACCGACCTGCACGACAGCAAAGCCAGGGGGTTGCGAACCGCACGAAAGCCGCAAGTGTCGCCTATCGGCGTGGTGTTGGGCCTCGACGCGGCCGCCGCCGGGTCATGTACGGGTGCGCCGCCGGTTCCGCCCCGGTTCCGACAGCGCGCCGCGCTCCCCCTCGCCGGCGGGCGGCCCCGCACACCCGACCGCCCAAAACCCCTGGTCCTCGGCCGGAACGCCCGACCGCGGGCGCGCCGGCCACCGGCCCAGAACCGGCCGGGAACGCCTTGACCCGCCCCCAGGTGCTGCCTAGCGTCCCGCGGACGGTGCTTCGCGCACCACCGACAGCGCACAGCGAGGGGCGGTTCGGCACCATGGACGACCGGGTCGATGAGTGGGTCCAGAAGAGCATCACCAGCCATCCGGAGAGGATCGCCGTCTCCGACGCCTCCCGCGAAGTCACGTACGGCCAACTGGGCGCGGCGGCCGAGACCGTACGCGAACTGCTGGCCGGAGCGGGCGTGAGTCACGGCGACCTCGTGGGGATGCGGATGCCACGCGGGTGGCGGGTGTACGCCGCCGTACTCGGCATCTGGCGGCACGGCTGCGGATACGTACCGGTGGACCCGTCCTATCCCCGCCCGCGCCAGGACTTCGTGCTCGCCGACGCCGGGGTCCACACGGTCGTGGAGCCCGGCCCCGACGGCGGCTTCGTCCTCAGTGACGCGCCGGTCGCGGAGACCTCTGGGCGGCGCACGCCGGAGGGCACCGCGTACGTGCTGCACACGTCGGGCTCCACCGGCCGCCCGAAAGGGGTGGTGGTTTCCCACCGGAGCCTCGCCGCGTTCGTCCGCGGGTTCGTGACGTCCCTCGGGTTCGGCGCCGGGGAGGTCTGGGCGCAGTCCACCTCCCCCTGCTTCGACGTGAGCCTCGCCGAGGCGTGGGTCCCGCTGGTGACCGGCGCCCGGCTGATCGCCGTCTCCGACCAGACGCTGCGGCACCCACGCAGCCTCGTCGACCTGCTGATCGAGGAGCGGGCGACGGTCCTGAGTCAGGTGCCGACCGTCTTCCGTTATCTGCTCGACGCCGCCGAGCGGACCGGCGCGGCCTTCCCGGAGCTGCGCCGGGTGCTGCTCGCCGGCGAGGCGGTGGAACCGGCTGTCGTGGCCCGCTGGGCGGACCTCGGCATCTCGCCCGGTGCGACGTACCACAATCTGTACGGTCCGACCGAGGGCACGGTCTACGCGACGTGGCAGCAGCTCACACCCGGTGAGCTGGCCCGGTGGGACGCGCCGGGTACGCCCATCGGCCGGGCGCTTCCCCATGTCGAGGTCCAACTACGGTCAGAGGGAGGGGTGGTGGAGGACGGGGAGGTTGGTGAGATCCTGCTGTCCGGGGGCATCGCGGACTGCTACCTGGACCGGCCCGAGCTGACCGCGCGGGCGTTCGTCCGTGACCCGGACGGCAGGGTCTGGTACCGCACCGGTGACCTCGCCGTGCGGGATGCCGACGGCGCCCTGCGCTGCCTGGGCCGCGCGGACCGTCAGGTGAAGGTGCGCGGGATGCGCGTGGAACTGGGCGAGGTCGAAAGCAGGTTGCTCGCATGCGCCGGCGTGGCCTCCGGTGCCGTCGTGGCGGTGACCGGCCCGCGCGGGGAAGCGATGCTCGTCGGGTGCTTCGTCCCCGAGAGCGCTGCGGACGACGCGCTCGCGCGAGAACTCCCCTTGCGGATGAGGGAGTTCTTGCCGTCACACATGGTGCCCGCCCGCTTCGTGGCGCTGCCCTCGCTGCCCCTGACTCTCAGCGGCAAGCTGGACCGCGGCCGCCTGGAGGAGCTGGTCCGGCGTCGCCGCCCCGGCTCGGGCCCGGCCGCCGTGGCGACATCCAGCGGTCGAGCAAGGTGAGAAGCGGACCGTTTTGTTCAACTCCGCGCCTTTTGCGGCCCGTTCGTCTTTGCTGCCGGACAGGTTGGTGAGCCCCGGATTCCATGGCGGCGGGGTCACGCACCGGAGAACCTTGAGTCAGCGGGGTTCCGGTCCGGAAGCCCCGCCCGCCTCCTTCCCATCACTTCACGACAGGAGTCCCCGTGAACGCCAGACGCCCCCTCGCCACACTGATCGCCGCCGCCCTGCTCGCCCTCGGCGCCGCGTCCGCCGTAGAGGGAACGCCTCTGCACTCCGCTGTCATCGCGGCGAACACGGACGACAGCGGCTGGGGCAGCGTGGAGCCGCCCGTGGCCTCGGGCGAGACGCGCACCGTCGTCTCACCGGCCGACAGTGGCTGGGGCAGCGTGGAACCCCCGAAGTCCATCGCCCCGGGGCTGACCGCCGCTCCGGGTGACGACAGCGGCTGGGGCTGAGGACACCGTCCGCCGCCACGGACCGATGGCTTCCTCCGCCCCGGTTGCGCTGAGCAACCGTGAACGCGAGACACTCGGGCACCTGGCCGAGGGTCTCACTCACGCGTCGATCGCGCGCCGGATGAACCTGAGTCCGCACACCGTCGACACCTATCTGCGCAGAATCCGCGAGAAGACAGGAGCCAGGAACCGCATCCATCTGCTGCGCCTCGCCCTCGCCCTCTCCGAGACGCACGAGGAGTCGCCCCGTTCCCTGGGGGAAACCACGTCGTAGGGGCCCTGGGACGCGTCGCCCCCACACACACGGGGCGGTCTCTCGGCGGCCTCAGTCGAGGCAGGGCGCCCTCAAGCCCCATACGCATGATCAAGTCCGGCGAGGCCGCCCATCGGCCGCGCCGGGCGGTTGTGCTGTCCGGACGCGCCCGCGCCGTGTCCCGGGATCTCGGGACTTCTAAGGCGGACTTCCGGGCGCCACAATGCCTTTCAGGCCGCCGTCGGACGGTGCCGGGACGGGGGGAACTCTGGTGGGGAGCGACCGAAGCGGCAGTCGACTCGACAAAGCCCACGTGCCCCGGCCGGGGCGGGCAGACGAGAGATCGGAGAGCTGTGCCGGAGCCGCAACGGCTGGAGGAGCCGCTCGATTCGTTCGTCCGGGAGATCGCGCTGTGCGTCGCGACCAACGGGGACAAGGGACCGGCTCTGTTCTGGCCCGAGAACTCCGACACCCTGCCCGAACTGCAACGCCTCGCCCGTTCCGTCTGCCCGCCCGACGGCTGGCCCGCCGCTGTGGGAAACCCCGGCTTCCGGGCGGCCGGGACCGGACCCGCCCGCGTGAAAGGGCTGCTCCCTCAGTCCGCGACGATCGGCCCGAAGGCCGAGCTGCTCGCGGCCACGATCGGCGACGTCCTGGGGCTTCCGGTGCGGGCGTCCTACCGGTTTCTGCCGTCGGCAGCGATCGGCGCGCGGCAGGCGTCAGGCGCGGCCGAGTACGTCGTGACAGTGCTGAACGGCGCGTGTCGGTGCCGCGTCACGCGCGACGGCAACGCCTCGGCCGGGCCGGGCAGGGGTGCCGTGGATCTACGCCTGCGGGGAGGCGGAACACTTTTCGTGCCCCGCAACCACGCCTACGACCTCCTCGATGTGCACACCCCGACCGTCCTCATGGAGCTGGTGCTGGGCGACCCAGGCTGACCTGTGCCCCTACTGACACCCGATCACGTCGATTCCCGAGTGTCGACGTCGTCACCCTCCGGCTCGTCGTCACGGAGCAAACCCCGGGCGGCCACGGCGAACCCAGCCTGGAATCGGCTCTCCGCTCCCAGCATCTGCATGATGTCCGCGATGTGCTTGCGCGTGGTCCGCAGCGACATACCGAGGCGGCGGGCGATCGTCTCGTCCTTACGCCCGGTGGCCAACAGCCGCAGGATGGTCCGGTCCAGGTCCTTGGCCACGGCTTCCAGCCCATCGGTGGCGGCGTCGGAGAACGGTTGCGCCTCCGTCCATGCCTGCTCGAACAGCTCGCACAGGAAGTGCACGACCGACGGCTCACGGATGGCGACGGCCCCCCACGTCCCCCGGTGGTCGGGCAGGAAGGCCAGGGAGCGGTCGAAGACGATCATTCGGCCGCAGAGTTGGTGGGCGGTGCGGTACTCGGCACCGAGGGCGCTGGCCAGGGCCACGTACGCCTGACTGGGGCTGTTGAAGCGCGCCGTATGGTGGTAAAGGGTGCGTATTCGCACCCCGCGACCGAGGATGTCACTATCCCTGGCAAGGGCGTCCTTGAGTACCTCGGGGGCGCGCGTGCCACCAGGCTGGACGGTGATCATCTCCTCGCGGCACATCTCGGCGGCACGGTCGAGGGCGGCGCGAACCTCGCTCAGGGCGGGAATGGTCTCCAGGGTGGCCGGGGCGCCGCGTAGCCCCTCTTCGTAGTGCGAGGAGAGCTGCGCGAACTGGTCGCGCAGCGCCCTTAAGGATATTTCCTGCTCCCGGATGGCCCGCTCCACCGGCGCCGATGCGACCGCTGCGGCCAGATGCGGGTCGACTGCCCTCAGAGACCCGTCGCCGCCCGTGCCTCGTTGTAGAAGGCCCAGTTCGCAGAGTCGGTCGACGGCGTCGGTCACCTGCGCCTCCCTCAGCTCCAGTTCCGCCGCCATCCGGGCCGGATCGAACCGCCGGTGCAGGGCGAGCCATCGGTAGACAGCCACTTCCTCGGTGCCCAACGTGTGGCCGGCGCCGAGCGTGGGGCCTTCAGCCTGCTGCCTCACAGCCATCCCCCGCCTAAGCCGAACGACCTGGGGAGGCGGGAGACTCTCGTCTCCGGAATGGGGAATCGATTCTTCACAGACCTGAGGGTCCTCTCTCCTGTGAATACGCACCGGTCGGGGGTGGGGTGACGAGGGGGTCCACCGCACTGAGCCCACGAGGATTTCTCGCTCCTTCGCCTCTCCCACCCGTTGGACGGAGCCGTGGGTAGCTCCGTCGAATCCGCCGCATGGCGCCGATTTCTACCGATGATGCCCCAAGACATGGCCCGCGCGTGGCAGGGCGAGAAATACCACAGCGCCGAATCGATGCGGAGGCCCGACGGGCACGCCAGCACCCCCGAACGGGCATGCGTGGGCGCATCGCGGGCATCACGCGGTGTACGGCACGGACAGACCGGACGCGGGCGCCCCTTCTTGCAACGAGCGGGTCGAGCAGTGGCACCGGGGACAGCTGGACTTGCCGCGCGCGGCGGTTCGGCCGACTTGCCTGTTTATGCTGCGGCGGCAGGAATACCCGGAGTCTGGGTTCGCAGGTGAGCCCCTGGCGGGTCTTCGGGGCCATTGGTGAGGGCCCGCCCGGGGGCGGCGAGCAGAGGGACTGACCGCATCACGGCTGTAGCCGAAGCACCGTGGGGAAGGCGGTCTGCATGACTGATGAGCAACGCCCGCGCTCCTCCTACCCGTTGTCGCCGCGCATAGCGAAACTGACGGCGACTATGCGGTGGGTCTTCCTCATGCTGACAGTGCTCTCACTGAGCGACTTCGTGGCTCAGGTGCAGGCGTCGGGCGTGAAGTCGGCATGGCTGACGGGCCTGGATGCGATGCTGTGCGCGGGGCTGTGTCTTGTCAACGTGTCGGTGTACCGGCGGCATCGACGGGCCGTTCTCGCCCAGACGCCGGTCGAGGCGTAGGTGCACGGCGTCCGGCAGCTGTCATCAGTCTGCCCCGGTGCAGGCGGTCGGGACGCGGTGCAGGCGCACTGTGCGGCCGATCGCAGCGCCCTCCGGGCGGGCGTTGCACCGATCGATGCGCTCGGCAGCCTCGGCGAGCAGTTTGCGGCTGATGTAGCCCCCGCCGGTGAGCCACGGTCCCTGGTCGATCATGCGGTGGGCCAGCTCGGGCACGAACCGGATGTTGAGCGCCTCCCCCACGGCGGTGCAATTCTCCCGGAGTCGCGCCAGGGTGACCTCGAGCGGGAACTCTCTGCTGGCGGCGGTGATGACGGCTCGGGCTCGGCGGTCCCACGAGGTCCACTGGGTAAGTCTCAATGAGCAGTAGTCGTCTCACTACACTGCCCCGGGTGCGCGCGGGAGAACACTGGCAGTCATGGCGCCAACAGAGCCGACCAGTTGGGACGCCAGCTCACCATCGAGCGGAGACTCACTAGTTCGACACCGACACCGACACCGACGCCGAGGGTGAGGACGTCCGCTACGCGGCCGTCAGCCAGGTCTCTGCCACCTAGTGGATCCACCGGCCCCTGTGCAGCCTGACGGTCCTGAACATCGTCTGGCTCGGGTAGCCATTCGTGACCACAGTTGGATGGCGGCGAGGGCTGCCTCGTATGTCTGCGGATCAGGGTGTGGGTCGATCAGTTTCTGAACTCCCAGCGCCACGGATATGCCCCGGAGGCTGGGATGGTGTGGCAGTCGGGTGAGAGGCATGGGGGGAGCAAGCTCGCCGCCCTACGGTCCTACCGCAGGGCCACCGGGCACCTCGCACCCCGACAGGACGCGATGTGGGGCGAGGGCGAGGCTGATGATGGCCATCGGCCAGCACCTCGCCAACCTCCGACGCAAGGGCGGCTTCGGGAAGAACTTGACACGAGCCGCAGAACGCGCGAAACAGCTGGCTGAGATCGACCAGGACTGGGACTGCCCCTGGCCGCTCAACTGGCAACGCCACTACCGCGCCCTCGGCGCCGACGAACCGCACGGCGTACTGCTGCCGGACATACCTCCCGGCATCTCACTCACCGAGGCGCATTCCTCGTTCAGAAGGCCATCGGTTCAGTCTGTCAGTTCGGGCTTGAGGCTGGAATTCTTGGCGGTGTCCTTTACCGCTCCCATGCCGCAGCCCCCCGCAGCAGATGGTGGTCGGACATGCCCGGTGTGCAAGCCGCAGCGTCGCCCCGCGCACCGTGGTGAACCAGTAGTAGCTCAGGAAGATGTAGTCGATCTTCCCGCGCCCGTCGGCGCGAGGGGAGCACACCGGCTCGGCCGTCTCTTCGCCGCTACGACACCGGTCTGCCGACTGGGGGCAGTCGGTGCCCGAGAAATGTGACTTGTCGTTCTCGTCAACCTCCTGGAAGATCCCCGTGCCGCCACCGTGGTCGTAGAGCGGGTCCATGCGCACGTCCTTGGGGAACATGTTGAAGTCCCCTGCCAGCACTACCGGATCGCCCTGCGCCGCGTACTGGCGGCCGATAGCGGCGACCTGCGCGACCTGGGCCCTCGGGTTGTCACCCCGGTAGTCAATGTGGGTGTTGCATGCGCGGACACCGCGCCCTGCGACCGTGGTCTTCGCGCACAGCAGGATCCGCTGCTCCCCACCGGCGGGATTGGGGAGGATGGTGACACTGCGTGTGCTCTGATCGATGGTGCCCGCTCTGCCCTTGCTGAAGGTGGCCAGGCCGTATCGGGTGTCGGCACCCCATTTCGCGCAGCCCGGGTTCTCAGCCAACGCCGCGCCCCACACCGAGTCGTACGCGGGGCCGCCCGATGAGCGATCGCCCAACTCGTCGCGCAGCAAGGTCCACTGGCCGTAACACATCTCCTGTGTCATCAGGAGATCGGCGTCCCAGTAATCCATCATGTGGATCATGTTGTCGCGCCAGGCAGTCTTCGATCCCTGGTACATCGCGCAGACTCCGCCGCAGACGTTGTAGCTCAGGAATCTGGGATGGGGCCAGTTCTGGGAGTCCGGTTCATCGGCGCCAAGCGCGCGGCCAGCCCGTACCGGGGCGGCGTCAGGGTCTTTCAGAAGGTGCGGCACAGCAAGACGACGGACGCCGCAGTGGTCGGGTACGTCGGCCCTGCCGCGCGGCCGCGGCGGCTCGCTCTCCGACTGCCGGACGGACGCACCGTGCTGTCCCGGGCGGTACCCGCGCACGTCGCGCTCGAAGTGGCCCGACACACGGCGACGTCCGGGACCGGCGGGCGCGCGCGGGTGGACGACGGAGACGAATACACGACGATGAGCGCGGGCCTGGTCGCGGAAGTCGAGGCCGGGACGACCAGGCACGCCACCGTCACGGTGACACGCCTGCGCTGACGAAGGGCACCCCGGCCGGATCTCAACTGGAGGTGCGGCGGGCGGGCAGGGCGATCACTGCGGCGTCTTTGGTCGCGTCGAGAACGGTGGTGAACGTTGCGGTAATGGCGGCCGCCTGCTGGGCCATGGCGTCCAGCTCGGTGACAGCGAGATCGCTGCGCGCCGAGCCGGCCAGCAGATCAAGGACTTCGTCGGTGCCGTCGGTGAGCTGCTGTACCTGCTGTGCCTCCTGGTAGCGGGCATCGGCCTCCGCGGCGTGCTGGGCGTAGTTCTCCAGTGCCTCAACGCGCTTGGTGAGGTGCTCGAACGACCGGTCCAGCGCCTCGTTGCGCTGCTTCACGAGCTGCCCCACGGCGCGGGTGGCGGCGTCGGGCGTCTGGTCGAGCAGGCGGGAGTAGGTGCACAGGTCTGTAGCGATCTCCCACTCCTGAACGGGAAGCTCTGTGAGGTTGCGCTGCCGGTCGAGGAGTCCGTGACGGTGCACGCGTGAGCTCAGGATGGCGTGCTTGGCCTGCTGCGTGCGTACCAGGAGAGCTTGTGCCTGCGGGCACAGATCGGTGTGCCCGATGACGTGCTGGCGCAGTGCGGTGAGTTGGCGTTCGCCCTTCTCGTGGCTGCGGGTGCTGCTCCGGGACGTCGCGATGACCGCGGTGAGGGCGACGATGAGGAAGACCAGGCTGAGGGCAGCGGCCAGCCCGAGGTAGGTGTGGGCGGTGGTGAGGAGATGGTGCAGGGCGTGCATCATCTCGCCGCCGCCGGCGTCGTCGTCCGTGGCCCGGTCGTCTGTGGGAGTGATCAGCCACCCCAGTCCGAAGACGACTGTTCCGGCCGCTGCACCTTTGAGGACGCCCCGGCCGGCGCTGGTGGCAGCCTGCGGCTGGTCCAGCTCACGGAGCCGCTCGCGCTCGTCTGGTGAGAGAGCCGGGTCCATGACGGGGCCGGGCAGGGGCGCAGGCCCCGCCGTGTCAGTCATCGTGTGTCCCTCGCTCGCACTGCTCGCATCCGGTCCTTCCGCGCGCTCCAGGATCCCCCCTCTCCCCCGGGGGTCAGGCGGCGAAGCCGATGTTCGTCACGTACTCGTAGGAGCCGTAGTCGGATCCGAGGTCAGCGGCGATGTCGTCGAACCAGGCGTGGCCGAGCGCAGTGTCATCGTCATCTGCCCACGCGTTCACCACGGCATCCCACCTGCGGACGTTCAGCGTGCGAAAGGAGATGGCGCGCACGTGCGGCCGGTTCACCTGCGACTGATTGAGGGGGTGGAACTCAACCCGGGTGCCGCGACCAGCCTTGTTCAGGCGCTGCAGCAGATGCCGGGCGACGTTCTGCCGCCGTACCGACCTGTAGGCGCGGTCGATACGGTCCAGGTTCTGCCTGGTGGGGGTGCGCTTGCCGTCCAGCCACGCTTTCAGGGTCCGGTCGGTGACCGTGAGGCCGGCTCCCCTCGCGGCCTCGCGGGCCCGGTCGGAACGCGTGAGGTAGTGCAGGCGGGCCATCAGACCACGGCGCACAGTGATGGGCGTCGCGATGAATCCGGCGAGCGCATCGAGCTGACGCGCCACGGCCTCATGCCCCTTGATGCCCTGCGCCCCGAACTTCCCGAACTCATGATTGCGGTCCGGCATCCGTCACCCCTCCCCAGAAGGTCAGTGGTTGGTCGGACCAGGTGCATGCCCGCGACCCTACCCCTGGGCTCGGTCGGGCAAGGCAGCACATCAGGCGCACCTTCAGACGGTGACGGCGGTGGGGCTTGCCGCCGGTCAGTCGGAGACGAAGTCCAGGAGGTGGTCGGCGTTGCGGGCGAAGCGGACGACCTTCTCCCCCGGCGGGAAGTCGGAGCCGGCTGTGATGCACAGCACGAGGAGCGTTCTGTGCATCTGCTGGAGCAGGTCGGCGGAGAGCGGGACCGCAGCCAGGTCCTGGTAGCCCGCGCTCTGCTTTTGCAGGTTGGCGAGCGCGGCGGCCGACTGGTCGCAGTTCTTGGTGAGGCCGTACTGCAGCAGCTCGGTGACCTCGGCGAGGATGCGGGACGGCACGGCGATCAGAGGTGTCATGACTCATCACTACGGCCAGGAGCCCCCGACAGCAATCCGGCAGTGGCCGCCCGGACGTCAGCCCCGAGAAGCTATCGCGGCCGCGGCTCCTGGCGCGCTACCGGGCAGGGAGAGCGGTGTTGCAGCGCCACGGGGAGGGGCATAGAAGAAGTGTCGCTGCTCGCAGCGGCGGCCGGCTCCGCCGATCCCGTATCCCCGTGAACGGCGGAGCCCGGCCCATCCCCCTCCAGGCCGTCCGCATTCGCTCGTCTCGCCTCGCGGTAAAAGGACTTCAGCCCTCTGCCGATCGGACACAGGACCGGCGGATGCGCGCAGGCAGCACACCCCATCACGTGATGCAGGTAGTTGCGGTACGGGACCAGCGCGTCCTGCTGCGGTTCGCTGTGCTCAGCCATGCTGCATCCCCGGTTCACCCCTCAGCATCTGCTGCCACTCCCTGACAAGGATTCAACAAGACCTCCTCGCGCTACGGCCGAAACAGTCCAACTGGCCGGAACTCACCCGCCCTCGCCTTGGCGTTCCCGACGCAGTTCCTGCTTCACTGCCACGCTTGGCGTCGGTCGGCCGCCGCCCACTGCACGACCAGCTCCTCGTACTCGCGCTGCTCCTCGGCGTTGAGGGTTCCGCCTGTTCGCAGGATCAGATCTCGGATCAGCGCGTTCAGCTCGGCAGCTGACCTCTGGCGTAACGCGGGCTCCTGTGGCGACACCATTCGAACACTAGCGTGACCGGGAACCTTTGGGTAAAGGTTCAAAGGCTCGTGGCTGAGACGCACCGGTTGAACACTGATGCACGGCAAACGTTGCCTGCTACGGCACTAGTCAGCGCGCCGTCCGGCGGCAGGCTGCGGTGAGCGCCGGATCCAGACTGGCCTGCTTCGACCAGCCGCACACCACACCCAAGTCGGCGTAGGTGCCGAACGGCTTGGGCCGTGGTACGGCCGGGCGGTGACGGGGTGCCCTCGCCCGTCGGTGCGGAGCGGCCGGCCGGACGTCCGTGTGCCGCTCGGCGGGCGTACGCATGACCGGCGCCGGGCGGTGGACCTGACCGGCCGGGCGGCGCGGCCGGTGCGGCACCGGCGTCGACCGCACCGGTACTGGGTTCCGGGCGCGCTTTTTCACGGCGTGCGGCGTGGCTCCGGCCGTGTCCACGAGGGCCTGCCTCGTCGCGCCCTGGACGACAGGGTCGGTCGTGATGGGAGATACCGGTTCGCTGCTGCCGTCCGGCACCAGCTGGCGGTGCACGGCGGGAGAACGCTCGTCACCAGCCCGCCCGTCCACGGTGGCACACCCTGTGGCCCCCACAGTGAGCACAACGGACAGGACGAGGAGTAGACGGCGCATCCCGCCAGCTTCCCGTTCGCGGGCGCGGCAGCCGCGGCCGCCGCGCCCGCGACCACCGGCACGGGTGATCGGCTGCGGGAGGTTCACGGCCGGCCCGCCCGGCGGCGTGTGCTTTGCGCCCCGTACGGTCACACGGTGCGCGTACGGGGCGTCTTGGGCCACTCGCGGTCGAGGATGGCGTGGACGACGGAGTCCCGCCACTGGCCGTTTTTGCGGACGTGCTCGCGGATGACACCTTCCTCGATGAGGCCCGCCGCGGTGAGGGTGCGGGCGCTCGCGGTGTTGAGGGGCGAGCGGGCACCCCAGATGCGGTGCAGGCCGAGACCGTCGAAGCCCAGGTCCAGGAGGAGGTGCACGGTTTCGAGGCCGCGCCCGGCTCCCCACGTGTCGGGGCGCAGCGCGAATCCGATGGTGGCGCCCTGGGGTTGGTGGGGGTCGAGGGCGAGCCGGGCGAAGCCGATCACGTCGCCGTCGTCCTGTGTGGTGACGGCGAGCGCGTACTCGGTGCGGGGGTCGGTGGTGGCCGACTGGGTGGCCCGGTCGATGATCTGGCCGACCTGCTCGCGCGATCGGGGTTCGAACGACATGTGCTGCGTCGCTTCCGCGCTGCCGTAGACGGCGAACACCGCGTCCACGTCGTCGGGGTGGAGTTCACGCAGGCGCAGCCGCTGGCCAGCTCGGTCGACCGGGTACATGTCTGTGACCTTATCCCCGGGCTCCGCTGGGCAGGGCGGCGCGTCGGGGTGCGTAGGCGGCGAGCTCCTCGGTGAGGCCGCGGGAGGTGATGGCGGTGCGGGCCGGTCCGGCCAGGAGTGCCTGCCGTACGCGCAGTGCGGAGACGATGACGCCGTTGTTGCGGAACGCTGGTGGGAGGTCGAGGACGGGGCGGATCGCCGCGGCGGCGCCGTCGAGTTCGTCGCTGTTGAGGAGGATGAGGGCCTGGTTGCACTGGGCGCCCGCGAGGTCGCCGAACGCCCAGTCGGGGGCCGATGGGTCGGAAAAGGCGCGGACCGCGGTCTCGGCCTGGTGGGCCAGGGTGGGGGTGCCCTGGCCGAGGAGGGCGCCGGTCTCGACGGTGTAGTAGTTCTGTTTGGCCTGGGAGTAGGTGAGCAGGCCGCCGAGTTCGTCGAGGTCGTCGGGGACGACGTGCTCGCGGCGCTCCAGGGCTTCCTGGTTCGTGGCGTGGGCGGTGTCGGCGTCGCCGAGGACGGCGGCCGCGCGGGCCTGGAGGCCCAGGAGCCACAGGCCGACGGTCCCGTGGAGGTCGGCGGTGAGCGCGCTGCCCTTCTTCGCGTAGAACAGGGCGTCGCCGGGCCGGTCGGCCCAGTACTCGATGAGGGACTGCAGGCCGTGGATGAGGCCGACGAGCCCGGGGTGCTCGGCGTCGCGGGCGAAAGCCACCGCGAGGAGGCTCATGGTGCGGGCCTGATCGCGGTCCTCCACGTCGTTCAGGCCCTTGGCGACGAGGAACCCGAGGATCGCCGCGGCGACGTTCAGGTCACGCAGCTGCGAGGGCTTGTGGCGGCCGGTCTCCAGATTGCTGATGACCTGGTCCTGGGCGTCGAGGAGGTCGTCCCAGATCTGCGAGAGCGGAACGCGCGGGTAGTCGGTGACGAGTCTGGCGACCTCGGCGTGCAGCAGGGGGATGGTGTTCTCGCCCAGCCGGTCGCGGTCGGTGTCGAAGACGAACTGTCGTGCGCGTCGGACGGCCATGGTGCCGCTCCTCCTCATGTCGCTGAGCTCCGCGCCGGTCTCGACGCGGTGTGCGATGCGCGGGGTGCCGACGAGGGGAACGATGTCGGGATCGGTCCCGGCCGGCACGTCCGTCCAGAGGTCGTCGATGGAGTAGCCGAGCATTTCGACGAGCACGGGGCGGTAGGCCCGCTGGGGGCGGCGCCCGTCGTAGAGCCAGCCCTCGAAGGTTCTCGGGGCGGGGTCCACGCCTGTCAGGTGCAGGCGAGCCGCTGCTTGCCTGAAGGACGGCATGAACTCGTCGTGGCTCTTGATGCCACGCCGTTCCAGCGCCAGCCGGAAGAACAGCACGTGTGCCTCCCCTCTCGCCGACCACCGTCACATCGCAGTGCCGACGGTAGATCCCTCACATACCAACTTGCCCTAATCGTGGGTCAGTTGACCATTGTGGCGCGATTCCGGCGTCGGTCCGGCGGGGAACGTCAACGTGAGCGGCCCGTTCCGGCGTTGGTCGGTGGGTAGCTCCGTCGGTGCTCAGTTGCCAGCCTGAAATGCCCAAGGAAACCCGTCAGAAGGGTGTGAGCCGTGGGCGTGGACTCACCACACACCAGAGCAGCGCATCAGTCAGCGGGCGAGACGGCCACGTCGTCGACCGCCCCCGCCCCCGCCCCCATACTTCGGGAGTGGTCCATGGAGAGCACGATGATCTACAGCTGTCTGCCCGCGATACGGGACCACGTCCGGCGGCGGCTGCATCTGTGGCGCTGGTCGGGTGACCACGAGGAGGCGACGCTCGTCGCCAACGAGCTGGTCACCAACGCGCTCCACCACGGCCGCCTCATGAACGCAACGATGGTCCTGCGCCTGGCGCTGCTCGGCGACGGGGCACTCCTCATCGACGTGTCCGACCCGCTGCCGGCCTTCCCCGGCTTCAGCGTCGTACGGGCCCCCGTGGCCGACGACGAGGAGCGCGGGCGCGGTCTGCTCCTGATCCGGGGGCTGGGCGGGACGCTGTCGTGGTTCCTGCGCGCCGAGGGCGGCAAGACCGTCCGCGCCCAACTGCCGGGCGCGCGATGACGGCCGGCCTGTTCTGCGCGCGCGGCTACCGGCTGCTCAACGGCTGGTGCCGCCCGGAGACGGCGCGCGCCTGCGCGGCCGAGCGGATACGCGAGCACGAGGTCGCACGCACGACGGTGATCCGCGACCAGCACGTGAGACAGGAGTGGGCGCAGAGCGTGGTGCGCACGCCGCGGCTGCTGTACGTCGTGCGGAACCTGCTCGGCCCGGACGTCGCGGTGCCGTGGCAGCTGGACGGCGTCATCGACCGCCACGTCCTGGACGCCGGCAGGTCGGTGTCCCTGTGGCTCGCGCTCACGGACACGACGGCGGGCCTGCACGTGATCCCCGGCTCGCAGCGCGCCGACTACCCGCCGTACGGCGGCGCAGTACAGCGCCAGGACCTCGCGCAGGGCTTGTCCATCGAACGGCCCGCGGGCAGCGGGCTCCTGATGGACACCCGGCTCGTTCACCGCTGTCTGCCCCACCAGGGAAGCGCTCCCCGCGTGGCCGTGAGCGTGCGGTACGTGGCGCCCGGCGCCGTCGCGAGGCGCGAGCACGCGCAGCCCGACCTGCGGCCGGTCAGCGGGACGTCCTGGTGAACCCATACCCCCGGCGCGGGCAATCCGTCTGACACCGATCCCCCGCGGGGGCGGATGCCCGCGCCGGGTCCAGCATCAACAGCTGCAGTCGAAGGGAGATGACGATGGCGATCGCCCCGCAGGCACCGCCCGGCCAGAGGGTCCCGGCGTTCTTGGAGCTGGAGATCACCGAACAGTGCCAGCTGACCTGCCCAAAGCTGTGTTACGCGAAGGCCGGCCCGAAGAAGGGCCACGGGTCTCTGTCGACCGCCGACTGGAAGTCGGTGATGAGCGAGGCCGCCGAACTCGGCGTGCAGCGGGTCCAGTTCATCGGCGGCGAGCCGACGCTCCACCCCCACTTCGAGGAGCTGATCCATCACGCGCTCCACGTCGGCCTGGATGTGCAGGTGTACACCAACCTGTACAGCGTCACGAGCATGCACTGGCGGTGGTTCGCTCACCCGCGTGTCTCGCTGGGCACGTCGTACTACAGCGACGTCGCCGAGGAGCACGACCGGGTGACCGGCCGGCCGGGCTCGCACGCGGCAACGAGGGCGAACATCCAGCTCGCGCTGGAGAAGAACATCCGGGTGCAGGTCGGCGTTGTCGGCGTGTTCGACGGGCAGCGGATCACGCAGGCACGCGAGGAGCTGGTGGAGCTCGGAGTGGCGAGGGTGAACCTGGACCACGTGCGCAGCGTCGGGCGGGCGGAGGTCCACCCGCCGAGCCAGGCGGACCTGTGCGGCCGGTGCGCGGACGCCCGGGCTGCGGTCATGGGCGACGGCACCGTGGTGCCGTGCGTGCTCGGCCGGTTCCTGCCCACGGGCAATGCGCGCGACGATGGTCTCGCCGCGGTGTTCGACGGACAGGCGTGGAAAGACGTCGCGGCGAGCATCCCCCGCGCCGCGGTCGGGTGCCCGCCCGCCGACTCCAACGACTGCAGCCCGGCGAACACCCCGGCCTGCGATCCGGCCTACGATTAGGAGAGCAACAGCATGTTGTGGGAGCCACGAGCACGGACGCTGGCCAACCGGGTCGCACGGCATCACCCCGCCTGGCGGTTCGCCGTCAGCCGCACGCCCCGGCACGTCTTCGTACCCCGGTGGTGGGAACAGGACGGCGACGGCTGGCGGCTGCGGACCTACGCGGCAAGCCCGGAGGCGCAGCCGGCGGACGTCTACCGGGACACCACGCTGGTGACGCAGATCGACGACCACCACGCCGACGATGCGCACGACGACGACGCCCTCACCACGGGAACGCCGACCTCGTCGTCGACGCTGCCGAGCCTGATCCTGGACATGTACCGGCACGCCGCCATCGACGACGACAGCCGGGTCCTGCTGACCACGGGCACCGGATACGGCACCGCGCTCGCCTGCTCCCGACTCGGCAGCGCCCAGGTCACGAGCATCGACATCGACGCGCGCCTCGTCGACGTCGCGGCCGAGCGCCTCGCCACCCTCGGCATGAAGCCGCGGATGCTGTAGTGCGACATCACCGGCCCCCATCTGCCGGGCGAGTTCGACCGAATCGTGTCCACAGTGTCCGTCCCGTCGATTCCCCTCTCGTGGCTGGAGGCGCTGACGCCGCAGGGCCGCCTGGTGACGACGATCGCAGGAACAGGGCTGATCCTCACGGCGGACAAGACGGCCGACGGCGGAGCGCGGGGCCGCATCGAGTGGAACCGCGCCGGATTCATGCGGGCCCGGCACGGGACCGGCTACGCCCCGCTCCCGGACGGCATCTGGAAGGACGCCGAGAGCGGCCTCGGGGACAGGCAGGTCGCCAGCAGGTACCCGCTGCTGTACCCGCCGGACGCATGGGACGTCATGTCGATGATGGAGCTCCAGTGCCCCGGCATCGAGTACCGCAGGGGCGAGGCCGACGGCCTGCGCACCGTGTGGCTGCTGCACCCTGACGGATCGTGGGCACGGGCGAGCGCGGCAGGGTTCCTCGACTCACCGACCGTGCACGAGGCCGGCCCGCAGCACCTGTGGTCCCGGCTGGAGCGGATCCGGGACCGGTTGAACCGTGAGGGGGCACTGCCGTTGTACGGGGCCACGGCCCAGATCTCCCCGGACGGTGAGACGACGCTGTCGCGCGGGAACTGGAAGCACACCCTGTGAGCTGAAAGCCGCCTGGTGGGCGGGAGGGTTCGCCGGTACGACCGGCGGACCCTCCCATCGGGCTCGTGCGCCCCACGTTCCGAGCCGAGGCCCTGTCGTCTCAGCCGTCGGTGGATTCGGGCTAGTACTCCAGCGGTAGATCGTGATCTTATGGTCTGCGGCAGGGGCGCTTTTGAGGTGCTGTTCGGTAGTGCTGCACACTTCGTTGTTGTGGAGATCGTGGAGGGTGAGCTGCGGCGCCTTCGGGCCGGGCTGGGAGTTGGCGATCGTCGGGAGCGGGCGTTTCTCGTGCGGGTCCGGTTCACCGCTGATGACGCGGCACGAGTCATCAGCGGTGCGCGTGATGTTCTGGCGCCCGTGATCGAACGGGTAGGCACCTGGCCTGCGTTCGAGCGTTGGCCCGAGTTGTTGCCGGCGTGGTTCGTCCAGCGGTGCGATCCGGAGAGTGTTCCCGACCCGTCCTTCGACGTCGAGGCGTGGGAGCGGCGGTGGTGCGCGCTGACTTCCGAGCAGAAAGCGGCGGAGTGTCAGGGGCCATGGATGCTCTCGGACTGGCTCTATTACTTCGATCCGACCGAGGAGGGACGGGGCGACGATCGCAGTTGGTGGTGGTGGGATGCGGGAGTGAGCGAACCGGGCAGTGGATGGGTCGAGGTCGCCACCACGGGCTGGCCGTTCGAGACCGGATCCCTGTCCTGGCTCATCGAGGCGAGCGGCGGCACGGATCTTAGCTACGGGACGTGAACCCTGATCTCGTTACAGGTCAACGGGATCAATCCGTCGCTCTCGGGCTCGGCATGCTCCCGTGCGCGCACTACCGCGAGGAACGCGTGGGCGAGCAGGCGAGGGTGACCCATCGGGACCATGACGGGTAGCGGCGGACCTGGTGCTCGTCCAGTCCAGCCAGGCCCTTGCCGGACTGGAAGAACTCCTCCACCCGCCACCTTGACCCCGCGACTCTCACCAGCTCGGTCAGCAGCACCGGGCGGGGCGAGTAACAACGGTAGAAGGCGAGTTCGCCCGTGCTGCGGTTGCGGCGGATCAGCAGCCGGTGGCTGCCGGGGCCGAGGTGGGCAAGGTCGATGATGGCCCAGTCGTAGAAGCGGTGCCCCTTCGCGCCGGCCCCGGCGGACAGCTTCTGCCAGGCCCGCTTCGGCAGCTTCCTGGTCAGGGCGTCGGCTCGGAACTTCCCAGCGTGAGTGGGGACTTCGTGGTTGCGTGCGATCGCGAGAACGTAGCCGCAGCTGCGTTCCTCCAGCGTGGCCCGCAGCTTCGGGTTGCCGCCGTAGATCTCGTCGCCCGCGACCCACGGGGCCCGATGCCCGGCGTCCAGGAACCGGCCGATCATGCGGGCAGCCAGCTCCGGCTGGGTGGCGAAGGCGCTCTGATCGCCGAGCCCGGCGGCCCGGCAGCGGTCGGGCTGGTCGGCCCACGAGCGAGGGACGTACAACTCCCGGTTCACCGCCGCGTGACCGCGGCGGCCCGCGTAGACCAGGAAGACGGCGACCTGCGAGTTCTCGATCCTGCCCGCGGTGCCGGTGTACTGGCGCTGGACGCCGACCGTGCCGGTGCCCTTCTTCACGTCCCCCGTCTCATCGACCACCAGCACCGCCTGGTCGTCGTACAGATGCTCCACCACGTAGCCGCACACCTCATCGCGCACCAGATCGGCATCCCACTTGGCCCGGCCCAGCAGGTGCTGCATCCCGTCCGGAGTCGCCTCCCCGGCCCACTCCGCGATCGTCCAGCAGTTCTTGCGCGGCAGGTCGGACAGCAGCCCGAGCACCAACTTCCGCACCCGACGCCGGGGCTCGACCCGCCCGAACCGTCCCGCGATCCGGCCCATCAGGACCTCGAACGCCTCCTGCCAACGGGCAGGGTCTACGCTGTGACCTGCGGCCACCGCATGATCTTCTGTCTTCACACACCGATGATCAGCGGTGGCCGTTCGCGTTCCCGCAGCGGCCCCAGCCAGCAAGATCACGATCTACGGCTGGAGTACTAAGACGTGGAGTATCCCGTCGCCCTCGCCCTCGCCGAGAACGTCGCCCGCCTGCCCGAGGGCGAAGGCTGGTGGTACGAGCCGAAGTTATAGACAGGGTTTGAAGGTGTCCATGGTCCACCCGGGATGCCGGGCGAGCATGGGTGAACAGCCGTATTGACCGGGAATCGGCCTCGGGACTGGCGGGCTCGCATGTTGAGGAGTGGCGTATGCCGCGGTGGTGCGATCTGGGCGTCATCGTGAGTGGTCACCAGGGACGTATCGGATCCAGCTGCCTCCGGCCCCGGTGACCAACCGGGTAGCCGTCTTGTCGTGGTAACCGAGTGCAGTCGTGATGACGGGAGCTGGGGCCTGGAGGGCGAGTTGGCGGATCGCGGAGGTCCTGCCGCGCTTTGGCGGGACGCCGATCTTCCGCAGGTGGGCCTGGAGGCTGGCCGGGTTCATCGGCTGGCCGGGGACGAGCCACTGTGAGCTTCCCAGGGTGTGTTCAGCGGTGCTCAGCTCCTCGCAAGTCCGCCCGCCGCAGGGCAACGCAGATGAGGATGGCGAACGCGGCGAGGGCCGTGCAGGTGCGGACATCGTTGAACAGCTCCCAACGGCGCAGGATCCTCGCGTGGTCGGCCGGCGGCACCTTGGCGGCCCACTGCTTGATCTGGCCGTTGATCGGGACGTTCCCGAAACGGGTGATCAGAAAGGAGGCGACAGTCAGGAACCCGGCTGTGGCTGCGAGGAGTCGGGGCCGCCCGCGTGTCAGGACGGCCAGGGCGAGAGCACTGAGAGCCGATACAGCCATAGCCCCCTGCATGGTGATCCCGTTCATCTTCATCAGCTGGGTGTGAAAGTCGAGTCTCATGTCGATCGGCACCGAGTTGAAGGTCGGAACGAGATTGGCGGCGCCGTAGCCGAAGGCGCCGGCGAGCAGACCGGTGGAGAGCAAAGCCAGGCCGAGGAGAAGCCGAGTGCGCATCGCGTTCATGCCTCCGCGGTGGTCTGGGCGAAACGGCTGCTTGCTTCTCCTCGGAGCCGTCCCGCGGGAAGTCTGCGGCCGTAGGCCAGCAGCAGGAGGTCCTGAGCGGCGCCGAACACCGGCGAGCCGGAACCGTACGACCAGTCGAGGTCCTCGGCGCACAGTCGCACATCGTCGAGTTCTGCGCCGAAGAACTTCAGGCTGCGGGGCCGGATGTCGTCCAGCAGGATGCGCAGCCGGGCTTCGGGGACGCTCCGGTCGAGGCCGAGGGCCACGGTGACGTCCAGCCCGTGCACTACGTCGTGGCCGAGCGCCGCGGTCAGCCCGCCGACCGGTGGTGTCCAAGGATGGTGGGCATGGTCCCGAAGGAAAGCCGCGAGCTCGGTGGTGGAATGGGCCGCGGAATCCCTGCGCGCGACCTGGTCGGTCATACGGTGAAGGCTGCCGCGCGCCTTGACCAACTCACCGCACATCGTGGGCCAGGAGAGCCGGAACCCCATCGACATGTGCGCCGCCACGTCACGGACGCGCCAGCCGGTGCAGAGGCTGGGCGCGTTCCATTGAGCGGTTCGCAAAGTGTCGAACAAGTCTGCCAGTTCCCGGCGCTCCGCCGCGATGGCTCCTCTGACATCTCCGCTGTTCCCTCTGTTGGCTGTCGCGTCCTCCATGTGATCAAGCCTGCTTTCGGCGGACCGATAAAGCCAATAGATAGTTCTGCTGCGATCTAGAATCGTTGGTTATGGAACTGCGTCAGCTGCGGTACTTCGTCTGTGTCGTCGAGGAGGGCGGTTTCACTCGCGCCGCCGCCCGGCTGCATCTGGCGCAGCCCGGACTCAGCGCCCAGATCCGCCAGCTGGAGAAGGAGCTGGGCCAGCCCCTGCTTGACCGCTCCGGCCGGTCGGTCACGCCGACAGAGGTGGGCCGGGCAGTCCTGCCCTACGCGCGTACCGCACTGGCCGCAGCGGAGTCGGTGGCGCAGACGGTCGACGCGTACACGGGGCTGCTGCGCGGCCGGGTGACGATCAAGATGGTCTCGGGTGCCACCGGACACGCCTTCGACATAGCCGCCCTGCTCGCGGACTTCCACGACTCCCATCCCTCGGTGGAAGTGGCCCTCACCGAAGACACCACGGAGCGGATGCAGGCCGCGCTCCTGGCCGGCGAGCTCGATATCGCCGTTCTGGGAACGGCACAGGACGTACCCCCTCCGGGAGTGGACTTCCAAATGGTGATCGACGTGCCACTGGTTGCTGCTGTCGCCCCCGGCGATCCGCTTCTCAACCGGGTCCGCGGTCCGAGCATCGAGCTTGCCGAGCTACGCGATCACAAGTTGATCTGCCTGCCCCGCGGCAGCGGGGTCCGGGCGGCGCTCGAACAGGGCTGCGCGCAGGCCGGATTCCGGCCTCGAGTTGCTTTCGATGCAGCAGCCCCACATGTGCTCTCACAGCTTGCCGCACGAGGCCTGGGGATTGCCGTGCTGCCTGCCAGTGAGGACGGCTCCCCCGTCGACGCGCAGCTTCGCACCCTCCAGATCGTCCGGCCCGAGATGCGTGCCCGCATCGCTCTCGCGTGGCAGACCGGAGGTCCTTCCGGCCCCGCGGCCCAGGCTCTCCTCGCCCGCTTGCGTGAAGCATTCCCGAAGCCGCTCAAGCACCAAGGGCCGGCAGGAACAACAGCGAGCGACATCAACTGTCCTCGCGATTGATCATGCCGATACGCGACTGACGAATCCCCAATACACCGCGAAACGACTTCCGCTCAGAGGCCCTGGCCCACTTTGTGTTGCGTCCGCCTTGCGCGCTCTCGACGCGGACCGCTGATCTGCGAAGTGCTGAGCCGCCTGTCGCCCGGACGTCGCAGCTTCTGCGGGCCCCGAGGTGGCCCGGCACAGCGCTGACTTCGGGCCCGGTAGGCGCAAGTCGACGGACGACGGCGAGGAGTACACGCCGATCGGTCCGTCCTCGTCGCGGAGGCCGAGGCCTGCGCCACGGGTATGCCCTGCGCGGAGAGCAGGGTCGTCTGGGCTCGCCGCCAGCTCACCGCCGTGCCGGTGCCCCTGCGGACGATCCGCAGCAGACGCCGCCCCTCGCGGTCATCGATCCCGCGGACGCGCACCCGATCTGCCACCCCGAACATCCTCGCGACACCGCTGCTCCGGGGCCACCATGCGTACGGGTGTCAAACCGCTCGCGACTGATCATCTGCGGAGACAGGGCACCCCAAAACCATACCCAGTTTGTTTTTGTACTCAGTCTGATTATTATGGTTGCGTGGTAGGGCTTCGAGAACGCAAGAAGGAACAGACCAGGCAGCGGATCGCCGCGGTGGCGTTGCGATTGTTCAGTGAGCGCGGTTTCGACGTGGTGACGGTCAACGAGATCGCCGAGGCCGCCGAGGTAGCCAAGGCGACGCTCTTCGCATACTTTCCGGCCAAAGAGTCACTCGTCCTCCACGGTGCGAGTGGTGACGACCTGGCCGGGATTGTGGCCCGGCGGACGACCGGGCAGACGTTCATCGAGGCGCTACGAGCGCACCATCGCGCGCTTGCCCACGTACAGCTACCGCCAGCGGACCTGGACGCGCTGCTCGCTCGCATTCGTGTGATCCACGACAGTCCGGCACTCCAGGCTGCGGCGAACGGTCTGCTCTACCAGCAACGCCAGGCACTGACACAGGTTCTGGCGGACGAGTACGGCCCCACGGCAGCCGCACTTATGGCGGCCCAGATCGCCGCATCCATGCTCGCCCTCCAAGAGACATACTTCCAGAGCCTCCTGGGCGGTACTTCCCCCAAGGACGCCAGCCGTGCTCTAGCGAAGGACGTCGAGCTGGCCTTCGACCTACTGGAACACGGAATCAACCACACAGAAGGCCACTGACGTGCGCGCACGAGGCATCAACTACGACACCGGCAGTTTCCCCGGCCACTTCCTCACCCGAAGGACCTTCGACCCCGAACAGGTCGGGCGCGAAATGACGATCCTCGCTGGTGACCTGCACTGCGACACCGTGCGTATCTCCGGCCGCGACCCCGAGCGACTGGGCACAGCCGCACGGCATGCCGCGGACACCGGTCTTGAAGTGTGGTTTTCCCCGTTTCCTGTCGACCTTCGCCCCGAGGCAATCCTGACGTTGTTCGCCAACTGCGCACAGCGCGCCGAAGCCCTGCGGCAGGACGGCGCGCAGGTGGTCTTCGTCACCGGCTGCGAACTCAGCGCCTTCGCCCACGGCTTCCTTCCTGGCAACACCTACCGCGACCGCCTCCGTGCCATGGCCACCGCCGACATGCAATGGTGGACCTCCCTCGGGCCGGTCCCCGAACGCCTCAACGCCTTCCTCGCCGAAGCCGTCACGACCGTTCGCGCCCACTTCGGCGGGAGGATCACCTACGCCTCCGGCCCGTGGGAGCCGGTCGACTGGGCTCCGTTCGACCTGGTGGGCATCGACGCCTATCGAACCGCGCAGAACGCCGACACCTTCCGCACCGACCTGCGCGTGTCCCTCTCCCACGGCAAGCCGGTCGCCATTACCGAATACGGCACGTGCGCCTACCGAGGCGCGGGCGATCTCGGTGGCATGGCCTGGCAGCCACCACAAGGAGCGATCCCGGACGAGGACGAGCAGGTGCGCTACTTTAACGAACTGCTCGACATCTTCGAAGAAGAAGGCGTGGATACCGCACTGTGGTTCTCCTTCGCCAACTACGACAAGCCCGGCGATCGCGACGTCGCCTCCTACGGCGTCGTGCGCATGCTCGACGAGACCCTCTGCGAACCGAAGAAGATCTTCCACGCCATGAGTACCAGACATCAACGACCAGACGGCCGCTCCGACTGACAGCGACGCTCCCGAGCGTCGACACAGGCTCTCAATCACCAAGGCCCCCAGTCACACCAACAACGACGCAGAGGTTTCTTGGCGCGGTTGCCCTCAGGGGTGAGTAGGAGCGGCTGCCCCTCAGGCGTACACCAGTCGTCCAACCGTCGTTCGAGTGAGGCGAACAGCTGGCTGAACTCGCGCATGAGGGGCGTGGCTTCGCGAGGCCACAGCGGCTCTCGGCGGGTGAAGTGCACCCGTCATCCTGTGCTCGACATAGAGCTGGACACTCTCTGCGGACAGCTCAGCAGCGCATAACCCAAATTCGACGGCGATAGGGCGGTCATCTGGCGGCGCGACACCGTCCGTGTCCAGACCCGGGCCGGGCGGGACGCCACCCAGCGGTGGCTCGACCTCGCCACCGCCGCCATGAACCTCCCGCCGAATACAGTCCTCGACGGCGAGGCAGTGATCTGGTTGGACGGACGCATCGACTTCGGAGCGGTCCGCTCCCGCGCTTCCTCGCGCGGCAGGCGACTGGCCGACCTGGTGCACCGGCACCCCGCCAGCTACGCGGCGTTCGACTGCCTCATGCTGGCCGGTCAGGATGTTCGCGGCCTGCCGTATCTGGAGAGGCGGGCGGCGCTGCTCGACGTGCTCGACGGCGGGCCGCCGCTTCAGGCGGTGCCCGCGACGGACGACCGCGACGTGGCGCTCGTGTGGTTCGAGCAGCTCCAGGCGCAGGGCATCGAGGGCATCGTCGCCAAGCGCGCGGCCAGCCCGTACCGGGGCGGTGTCAGGGTCTTTCAGAAGGTGCGGCACAGCGAGACGACTGACCCGCAGTGGTCGGGTACGTCGGCCCTGCTGCGCGGCCGCGGCGGCTCGCGCTCCGGCTGCCTGACGGACGCACCGTGCTGTCCCGGGCCGTGCCCGCGCAGGTCGCCCTGGAGGTGGCCCGACACACCGCGACGTCCGGGACCGGCGGGCGCTCGCGGGTGGACGACGGAGACGAATACACGACGATGAGCGCGGGCCTGGTTGCGGAAGTCGAGGCCGGGACGACCAGGCACCCCACCGTCACAGTGACACGCCTGCGCTGGCGAGAGGGCACCCCGGCCGGGTCTCAACTGGAGGCGCGGCGGGCGGACAGAACGATCACTGCGGCCCGTCCATCCATACCGAGACCTCCGCGGCACCCCGCCGGACATCTTCTTCCTGCTCCTGAGCGAGCTGCCCGCAGATCGCTGCGATGTCGAGCACACCGCCTGACCTCACGAGCGCGTCATTCAGTCCCGTCTGCAGCCAGTCAGCCTGCTGGTCGTCGGCCTCGGCAACCGCGAGAGCAATGAGCCTTACGGCGGCCACCGTCCCTACTCGGGCCAGCGCCTCTGCAGTCTGCCGGGTCACCGCTGTGTCCTCGACGTCCAGCAACAGTCCCACCAACGCGTCCGCAGCCTCGGGAAAATCAGCGAAGGAAGCAAGGTCACGCCCGCCACGAACACGCAGCGGCCACGACGGAGACGACGCCTCAGCCAAGGCCGACTCCAACCCACTCATCATCTCCGCCACGACCAGACAGTCTCATGCCCCGCTCGGATGATCGACCCCCGGGCCAACGCCGCCCACCCGCTTGGCCAAAGACATAGAGGCACCCCCCGGAGGTCAGGCGGCGAAGCCGATGTTCGTCACGTACTCGTAGGAGCCGTAGTCGGAGCCGAGGTCAGCGGCGACGTCGTCGAACCAGGCGTGGTCGAGCGCGTCGTCATCGTCATCAGCCCACGCGTTCACCACGGCATCCCACCTGCGGACGTTCAGCATGCGAAAGGAGATGGCGCGCACGTGCGGCCGGTTCACCTGCGACTGATTCAGGGGGTGGAACTCGACCCGGGTGCCGCGACCCGCCTTGTTCAGGCGCTGCAACAGATGCCGGGCGACGTTCTGCCGCCGTACCGCCTTGTAGGCGCGGTCGATGCGGTTCAGGTTCTGCCTGGTGGGGGTGCGCTTGCCGTCCAGCCACGCTCTCAGGGTGCGGTCGGTGACCGTGAGGCCGGCTCCCCTCGCGGCCTGGCGGGCCCGGTCGGAAAACGTGAGGTAGTCCAGGCGAGCCATCAGGCCACCGCGCGCGGTGATGGGCGTCGCGATGAATCCGGCGAGCGCATCGAGCTGGCGCGCGACGGCCTCATGGCCCTTGATGCTCAGCGCCCCGAACTTCCCGAACTCATGATTGCCATCCGGTACCTGTCGTCCCTCCCCAGAAGGTCAGTGGTTGGTCAGAGGTCGAGGACGGCGCGCAGCGCCTGGTCCACGCGGGCCATCACGGTCGGTTCGACGGTGCCGCGGTGGGTGGCGCCCTTGAAGCGGGTTCCGGTCGCCAGTTGCTGGAGGTTCACGGCGACGGCGGTGCAGTGCACCGGAGCAGTGATCTCGACCGACATGGCGGTGTCGGGGTAGCGGCCGGGCGGATGCAGGACGATCGCCAGGACCGCGCCGTAGGCCTCGTCGAGGCCGGTGAGGGTGACGACGAGGACGTCCCGGCCGTCGGTCAGGGTCCAGACCTCGCCGCGCTTGATCTCCTGACTCACAGGGCGTCGCCCTCACCCGCGAGGTCTTGGCCCAGGCCGAGCGCCGCGAGCTGCTGAGCGGCATCCAGCGTGGCTGCGCGGCGGGCGGCACGGACGATGTAGGCGTTCATGCTCAGCCCTGCCGCGGCAGCGGCCTGCCGGATCGAGGGGGCCAGCTCATCAGGAACACGGAGTGTCATCGAGGTCACCGTCATGACACCATTTTAGACACCGGAAACCGGTGGCGTAATGCGATGGTGCACCGCAGGATCGCCAGAGACGTGCGCGGTACCGCCATGGCTCTCGTCGACGGTGCGCGAGCCACCGCGCGAACCCGGGCCGACGCGCGGACTCTGGAGGCAGGACCCCTTATTTCAGGAGGTGCGTCATGACTTTCCACGAGCAGCGGCCGTGGGAGGAGCCGCAGCGTCGCATTCACGTCCATGGGCACGTGGTCATCGGTGTCCTGATCACCTTGGCCGTCGTCATCGTCGGAGCGTTGATCTCACCGCTGATCGTCGCCGAAGTTGTGGGCCTCGCGGTGTTCACCGTGCTCGTTCTCGCCGTCGGCAGCTGGGTGGGACAACGCCGCAAGAGAAACCAGTAGAGCGCCTCCTCGGGTGCCGCAGGGCAGCCCTGTGATGTTCGCTAGTGCTGTGACCGGGAACGTTCGCGGTCAATGCACTAGCTGGTCCAAGGGAGGCGGACGGCTTCGAGCTCAGGGTCCGTGAGCAGCGCTTCGACGAGCGAGTGGGGGCCGCAGACCTTGGTGCCCCAGAGGTCGTAGTCGGTGCAGACGACCCAGGAGTGGTCAGCGGCCCACAGGTTGGAGGGGGTGTACCAGATCTCCGGGTTGTCGAAGAGGCTCTGGGCGTCGCCCAGGCGCCCGAAGCGAACCCGCCCGATCTCAAAATCTCGCGCGATGATCGGGTTGTAGTACGCCAGACAAGGTGTGTCGGTTCCCTGGGGGCTGTGCTCCGTAAGGAAGCGGATCAGCTGGTCCCATGTCGGTCTGTCGAGGCTGCCCTCGGCGGGCCACTCGATGGAGCCGGGCCGAATTTCTGCCTCTTTCGCGGAGGGAAAGCAGTGGTAACAGGGGTATAGACCCTGCGGTACGACTGGATCACCGATTCGAGCAGCCAGCTCCGCCCAGCGCAGCCGCTGCCACCCCGGGCCGGGGTGCTCGTCCCGGCTCTGCTCGTGGTTGAGCGAATCCTCGGCGGCTTCCCCGCGCTCATACATGCCGCCGAGTACCCAGGCGGCATCGGGGCGTCCGGGCGCCTCGTAGCCGGTGAGGCCGTCATCCTGGGCGAGGTCGGCAAGCCAGTCAGCCTCCGAGGCAGGAGCCAGGGGCCACGCGGCAAGGATGTCATCGGGCATCCGGCCAGGCTACGGGTCCAGGCCTAAACAGCTTCAGAGACCCGGTGAACCTTCTCGGTCACAGCACTAGGGCGTTTCTTTCGGATCATTCGATTGCTGTCCGGCACGGGACGTGGCGGGCTGGTCTGCTCGGGCATCGTGGTCCTTATGCCGATGTTGTCTGCCAGCAGCGACGGTAGGCGCGAGCTAGGTCAGCTTCCGACCTAGATAACACTGATCCATGTCGGCGAGGACCGGGACACCCTTGCGCTCGCAGGTTCGGAGGATCCTGTGGGTGCGGACGGCCGTCAGGTCATGGGTTCGGCCCGGCAGCACCGCTGCCACAGCATCTGCGAAGGGCGCGGGCGATCTGCCAGTCCGGGGTAGCGGAACCGCCGCTGCTTCTTCGGTAGAAGCGGCGGTTCCGCGCCTAGAGGTCGTCCGGCACGATCCACGGTGAATTCCCCACGGCCCGGACCACGTCCAACTGCCCTGTCAGGCAGGGCCACCAGGGGCGATGCACCTCATTGTGTTAGCCGTTCTTAAGGGTCCTGACGTGGGAGGAGCCGACCATTAAGTGCATAGATCAGCGGACCACGGCGCTCTGCGGTGGAATGGGAGGCGTTCGGTCGTCAATCGGCTGCATAGTTGTCGGTCGGGGCCCCGACGCCTGCTCGTGACGGCATTCGGGCGGAGGATTGCGTGTGGTGGCGATCACCTGGTCGAGCCGCTCGCGCGCGGTGACGAGGCCGGCGATCCGCTCGCTGATCCGTGCTCGTTCGCTCTCCAACTGATCCAGAAGTCCCGGAGCCACCGAGCCGGCATTGACGCAGCGCAGCACCTCCCGTACCGACCTGCTCGGCAACCCGGCAGCGAACAGCTGCTGAATCAGATCAACCTGCCCGACCGCAGAGTCCGGGTACTGACGCTGACCTCCTGAACTGCGGTCGGCCCGCAGCAGGTCGCGCTCCTCGTAGTAACGCAGCGCACGCACGCTCACGCCGGACCTCCGGGCCACCTCGCCGATCCTCATGGCTCTCCCTTGCTCCCGGTCGTCGCCCGGACTTGCACCTCACGTCAGCGTCAGGTTTTAGCGTAACGGGTTCCAGGGCATTCATAGCCATTCGCACCGATAAGGCAGGTCATCATGCGCGCAGCCCGCTACCACGAGTACGGCAGCACGGACACCCTCGTCATCGAGCAGGCCCCCGACCCGTCGCCCGGTCCAGGAGAAATCCGCGTCCGGGTCACGGCGGCCAGCGTCAATCCCGTCGACTGGAAGGTGCGCGACGGGTCGGTGCGTGACTTCCTGCCGGTCGATCTGCCCGCGATCCCTGGCCGCGACGCTGCCGGCGTGGTGGACCAGGTCGGTGCCGGCGTCGACTCGATCAGCATCGGGGACCGCGTCTTCGGCCTCGGCGGAGTGACGGGCGCTTCTGCCGAGCTGGCCCTGCTGTCTGCATGGGCTCCCACACCCGCGAACTGGAGCGACAACGAAGCCGCCGCCGCGGGCCTGGCATCCGTGACGGCACTGGGCGGACTGAAGACGCTCGGGTCCCTGGAAGGCCGCACGCTACTGATCGAAGGCGCGGCCGGCGGCGTAGGAGGCGCGGCTGTCGAGATCGCCCACGCGCTCGGAGCCACAGTGATCGGGACGGCCAGCGAACGCAACCACGCCTACCTCACCTCCCTCGGAGCGATTCCCGTCACCTACGGCGCGGGCCTGTCCGAGCGCCTCGCCGAGCTGGCCCCGCAGGGGATCGACCTGGTTCTCGACGTCGCCGCCTCCGGCTCCCTGCCCGACCTTGTCGAGATCGCGGGCGGTCTGGACCGCGTCGTGACAGTCGCGGACCACATGAACGCCCAGCGTCTGGGCGTCCGGGTGGCCAATGCGGTCAACGACCCCAGGCTCCTGGCCGAGGCTGCACGCCTCGGCGCAGAAGGCCGCTATACGCCGCGCATCGAGAAGCTCTATCCGCTGGAGGAGATCGCGAAGGCGCACGCAGCCTCCGAGTACGGGCACGTACGCGGGAAAATCGTCGTGACCATCTGATCCACGAGCATTGGGCTGACATCAAGTGGCCGTCTTCGGGTGTCGCGCGACACGGCGCCGGCCGCTGTGTCGTGCGACACCAGCCGCAGACATCAGGGCCGCGCCAGAGCAGCGAGACCCTGCCCCTGAGCCGCGGCATGGGAGCACTCAGACTGCAGCGCCTAGGCGGTCTCGTTTGGATCACCGGGCCGACCAGAGGAAGATTCCTGCGCCGTGGAGTTCGGCGAGGTAGATGGTTGCGGTCTTCTCGTAGCGTGTGGCAACGCCACGCCATTGCTTGAGTCGGTTGATACACCGTTCGACGGTGTTGCGCTGTTTGTAGGACTCGCGGTCGAAGGCGGGCGGTCTGCCGCCCCGGCTGCCTCGTCGGAGCCGATGGCCCTCCTGGTCCGCTGGGACGGGGATCACCGCTCGGATATCGCGCCTGCGTAGGTGCTCGCGGATGGCGCGTGAGGAGTAGGCCTTGTCGGCCAGGACTACGTCCGGTCGGGTGCGCGGTCGTCCGCGCCGTCGGGGTACGCGCAGACAGGCCATGACGTCCGCGAAGGCGGGTGCGTCACCGGCCTGGCCGGCGGTGAGGACGAAAACGAGGGGCCGGCAGCGGTCGTCGGCCGCGAGATGAATCTTGGTGGTCAGTCCGCCGCGGGAGCGGCCTATGGCGTGATCTGCCGGTTCATCGGCCGGGACCCCTTTTTGCGGGCCCCGGCCGCATGCTGGTGAGCTCGTACGATCGTGGAGTCCACCGACACGACCCAGTTCAGGTCCTCCTCGGCATCGGCCTTTGCCACCAGCGCGGTGAACGCCCGCTCCCAGGTCCCGTCGAGGGCCCACATCCGTAGCCGGTTATAAACGCCTCGCCAGTTGCCGTACTCCTGTGGCAGGTGGACCCACTGGATGCCGGTCTGGAACTTGAAGGCGATCGCGTCGATCACCTGACGATGATCCCGCCACCGGCCACCCCGTTTCGGTGCCCGGTCCGGAAGCAGCGGTTCGATCCGCGCCCATTGCACATCGGTCAACGGCATGATCTGACAACGAGAACCAGGGTCACTGGACGCTGTCCTAATCAGCCACGTCCGGAACCTGGCGCCGTGCTTCTGACAACCACAGCCCGTCGCCACCGCGTGTCATGGACTCATCGGTTCCCGCGGCGACTTCTTCCAGGTAGTCCAACCGGGCCTGCGCCAAGCTCAGCCGACCGTTGGGACCACCCCGGACAACGTGAGCGTCCGCATCATCCTGCCCGTCGTCCTCCCAGCCGCACTCTGGACAGATCTCGAAGTTTGCCCGCTCCTCCAACGTTCGCTGGAAGCAGCATGGGCACGCGATGAGGTCGTTCACGGCGTGGTTCGCGGAATGGACGGGCGTTTCGTCAGAGACCATGGCCGCCATCGTCCCGCTCCCCGGAGTGATCCACAATAAACGGCCTAGCTGTCGCCCGAACGCCTGCGCCTACGGATCGGAGCTGTCGCCCACACGGTCAGTCCAACAAGGGAACAGATGATCGCCGCGCCGACGATGGTTGGAACGACCGCCAGCAGCGCCATGCCGAGCAGTCCTTCACCGAACATCAGAGCATCCCTCACCGCGCGCCGCCGCTCTTCGTCATGCCCTACTCGACGCCTGCGCCACGCGGGTAGTTCCGGATGCGAGCGCCCCGGATGCGACTCACCTTGGAAGCATGGGCCGTGCACCGTTAGTCGTCTACCCGCCGCTCGGTACCGGCGGCCGACGGGTCCCCGCACGCGGGTGGATCCTCGGCCTCGCCCACTTCGATGCGGACGTAATCGAGTTCCTGCGGCGGGCTGGGCTGGAGGATGCCGAAACGCTGCTTGACGATCCGGCGTGGGTGCTATGGCGGGGTGGACGCGCGCACCACTACGAGGCGGCCTGACTGCGGGGATGACCGCAGCGGAGGGAGGGCGGGGCGACCGGATTCGAACCGGCGTCCTCGCGGTTCTGGAGACCGCGCGCGTCGACCTCTGCGCTACGCCCCGCCCCATCCCGAACTCTAGGCGCTGCGTCCAGAGGTGTCAGCTGGCTGACGGCACCCGACCGGTGAGGTTCGCCAGCAGGTACCGGGCGAGTTCGGCGTCCGGCTCGTGTCCGTCGCGTACGTCGGCGAGCAGACCCATCAGCTCGTGAACGTC
>NZ_QLLY01000015.1 GCF_003259365.1 Streptomyces sp. PsTaAH-137 | reverse complement strand
CTGTACATCGCCAACGGCATCTCGGGCGCGATCCAGCACCGGGCCGGTATGCAGACCTCGAAGACGATCGTCGCGGTCAACAAGGACGCCGAGGCCCCGATCTTCGACCTGGTCGACTACGGCATCGTCGGCGACCTGTTCGACGTCGTGCCCCAGCTCACCGAAGAGGTCACAACCCGCAAGGGCTGAACCGAACCTCGTACGACGGATCCGTACGGCGTCGCGCCCGGGTGCTCACAGCTCCTGGGCGCGGCGCCGTACGGCGTAGTAGCCCGCCGCGCCCACCGAACCGGCGATCAGCGCGCCGCCCAGCGCGATCTGCACCGTGCTCCACTGTCCGAGCGAGCCGCCGTCACCGGCGTGCACTCCGTGCAGCTGTGTGCCGCCTTCCCCCGCCACCTTGAGGGTCTGCCGGGCCACCGTGCCGCTCTCGCAGGTCACGGAGACCGGATAGGTGCCCGGGCGGGCGCCGGACGGCACCTCGAAGCTGCCGCTGACGCCCTTCTCGTACTCGGCCTGACGCAGCGTGAACTCCCCCGCTCCGAGGCTGTCCGCGTCGCCGGTCGCCGTGGAGTCGTCGCCGCACGCGGTGGTACTGGCCAGCACGCTCGCGCCGGGGCGCGCGTCGGCCGGATCGAGCACGAGACCCGTCGCCGTCCCGGCCTCCGGGACCTCCTCCGGCACCTCCTCCGGGATCTCCTCCGGGTTCTCCTCCGAAGCGGGGGCCGAGGGCGGGGCGGTCCAGGAGGGAGTGTCGCCCCATCCGTCGTCCCCGTCGGACGGAGCCGCGGCGCACACGGGCGCCCCGAGCAGGAGCAGGGCTGCAGTGGCGGTCGACAGGGGCACGGTACGGCGCATGCGGTTCCTCTCGGGCGCGGCCGGCGGTCGGCCACAGGTGCGGATCTGGTCCGCGACCGAGCAAACCGCGCGACCGTGCCCGCCGCCCGCCGGGGCGTCGAGTCGGGTGAGCAACGGTGCACGTGCGGGTGACCCCCGGCGTCCGCCCGGTGGCCACCCGCCCGAGAAACTTCTCCGCGCAGATCCTGCGGCGTCGTGCGCCGCCCGCCCTTACACGTACCCCCTGATGTGGTGCGCCTGGTGCGCCTCGACGAGCTTGACCCGGGCCGCCTCCAGGCGGTGCGCCATCACCTCGGCGACGCCGTGCAGCAGGGCCACACCCAGCGCCGGTTCGATGTCGCACAGGGCGCGCACGGTGGAACCGTCGAATTCATAGGCGCGCACCGGGCTGTCCGCTTCGGCGCCGAAGTCCCATTCGTAGGGCGGGAAGAGCCAGGACCAGCCGAGGAGATCACCCGGCCCGAGCGGGTCGACGGGCAGCCTGGCCCGGTCGGAGACGCGCACGTCGAGCGTGACTGTTCCGGTCCTGACGATCCAGAAACAGTCTGCGCGGTCCCCTTCCTCGAAGATCCGGGAGTCCTGGGGGAAGGACACCTCTCGGGCGAGAGGCATCAGCCGTTCGCGATAGGCGCGGGGCAGTCGGTTCAGCAGTCGTGTCCGGTCCGTCATGGCGGAACACCTCCACCGTCGGGTCATTCCAGCGTACGTACGTCCCGGGCGTACCGATCGTCGAAGTGGGCGGCGGCCGGATGGCGGTAACGGATCGCGAGCGGCCGGTCACGCACCTACGGTGCCCGCATGGTGATCTTCATCCGACCTCGTGCCCTGGTCAGCAAGGCGTTCGTGACGTCGGGCGTGTGCGCGGCGCTCGTCGCCGGGGCGGCCGCCGGTCCCGCGCACGCCGCGCGGAACGCCGCCGGGCCGCCCGCCGTGCCCTCCCTCTCGGCGCTGTCCTGGGAGGTCATGGACGCCCGTACGGGGACCGTCCTGGCGGCCAGGGCGCCGCACCGCAGGCTGCCGCCGGCCAGCACGCTCAAGACGCTGTTCGCGGTGACGGTCCTGCCGCATCTGCGGCAGGACGCGGTGCACCGGGCGTCGTGGGCGGACCTGGCGGAGGTCGCCGAGGGCAGCAGCGAGGTCGGGGTCGCCGAGGGGCACCGGTACACGGTCGCCGACCTGTGGCGCGGTGTCTTCCTCAGCTCCGGCAACGACGCCGTGCACACCCTGGCCCGGCTGAACGGCGGCCTGTCGCGGACGCTGGCCCAGATGCAGGCCACCGCCCGCCGGATCGGTGCCCGCGACACCCAGGTCCGCTCCCCCGACGGGTTCGACACCCCGGGCCAGTACTCCAGCGCCCACGATCTGGCCCTGATCGCCCGCGAAGGGTTCAAGAACCCGGACTTCCGCCGGTACATGGGGACGAAGTTCGCGCGCTTCCCGGCGTCCGGGGGCCCGGACGCGTACGAGATCCAGAACACCAACCGGCTGCTCGTCGGCTCGCACGGCGTGGAGCCCTACCCCGGCCTCATCGGCGTCAAGAACGGCTACACCACGCAGGCAGGCACCACGCTGGTCTCGGCCGCGACCCACAAGGGCCGCACGATCCTGGTGACCGTGATGAACCCTCAGGACGGCGACTTCAACGAGGTGTACGAGGAGAGCCGCACGCTGCTCGACTGGGGGTTCGCCACCCCGGCGCCGCAACCGCCGAAGCAGCAGGCCGGTCCGCTGCGGGCCGCGGCCGCCCCCGCGACCGCGCCGACGCACCAGGAGGAGGCCGCGGAGGCTCCCGGCCTGACCCGCCATCTCGGCGCGGCCGCCGCCCTGCTCGTCCTGACCTGCGTGCCGCTGATCGTCCGCCGCCGCCTGCGGGCCCGCCGCATTCGGTCCTAGGGTGTGCGCCGAGGTACCCGAGCGTCCGGGGCGTCGGCGGCACGGCCGTCCGCGCCCCGGTGCCCGGCGTTCAGCAGATAGCTCACCTTGACCCGCAGCACCCACGGGTCGACCGGCTTCACCAGCAGGTCGGCGACGCCCAGATCGATCGCGGTCTGGGCGAGGGCGCTGGTGCCGATCCCCGTCACGAGCACGATGGGGATGTCCCGGGTCTGGTCGAGCCGGAGCAGATAGTCGGCCACTTCGAGGCCGCTGATGCCGGGCATCCGCACGTCGAGCAGGATCACACCGATGCCGCCGCGCAGCGCGATCTTCAGGGCGTCGTCGCCGTTGTCCGCGCAGACGACGGGGACGCCGAGCGGGGCGAGCGCCGCCTCCAGCACCCGCAGATTGGTCTCACGGTCGTCCACCAGGAGGACCTTCGCGGAGTCGCTCATGAGTTCTCAACTGCCTCCGTGGTAGCGCTCCTTGGAGGTTCGAGATTACGGTGCCCGGTCCGCCCGGGGCGACCGGTCCGCGCAGATGGAACCCGTGGTCCGGGGCGTACCGTGTCCTGATCGTCACCTCGCGGGGCTGCTCAAAGATCGCCCGGGCGGGGTACGTTGCCGGGCTGCGGCCCCCACCCGTGACCCGCCCGTCCCTCGTCCGCGGAGAGCAGGAACATGCAGGAACTCGACGTGCCCCGGCTGACGGAGCCGCCCGTGGCGGGCGGTCTCGCGGACTCGGTGTTCGATGCGGCGGGACGGACGCCGGACCGCGTCCAGTTCTCGCTGACCGCGCCCGGCCTGCGGTGGGAGCCGGTCACCGCGCGCCGGTTCGCCGGCGAGGTCCTCGCGGTCGCCGGAGGACTCCTTGCGCAGGGCGTCGGCTTCGGGGACCGGGTGGCCGTCATGTCGCGCACCCGGTACGAATGGACGCTCGCCGCCTACGCGTTGTGGTCGATCGGCGCCGTGGTCGTGCCCGTCTATCCGACGTCCTCCACCGAGCAGGTGCGCGACATCCTCCGGGACACGGGCGCCATCGGCTGCTTCGTCGAGAACGAGAACCACGCCATGACGGTGGCCGCCGCGCACGGCCCGCACCACCCGCTGACCCGGCTGTGGCAGATGGACCAGGGCGCCCTCGACACGCTGCGGGCCGAGGGCGCCGCCGTCGATCCGGCGTACGTCCACCGGCTCCGCGCCGCCGTGACGCCCGAGCACACGGCGCTGATCTGCTACACGTCCGGGACGACGGGCCGCCCGAAGGGCTGTGTCCTCACCCACGCCAACATGATCGCGGAGTGCGACACCCTGTCGACGGGCTGGGGCTGTCTGCTGGCCGCGCCCGGCGAGGAGGCGTCGCTCGTGGCGTTCCTGCCGCTGGCGCACTGCTACGGCCTTGTCGTGGTGGTCAGTTCGGTGCGGTTCGGGGTCAACGTGGCCTTCCAGCCGGACCCTTCGCCGCAGGCGCTGCTGCCGACCCTCGCCGCGTTCCGTCCCACGTTCCTGTACGCCGTGCCGTACATCTTCGAACGCCTCTTCCGCGCCGCACGCCTGAAAGCCCGTCAGAACGGGCGCAGCGCCGTCTTCGAGCGGGCGGTGAGGTCGGCGGTGCGCTACGCGGCGGCCGAGCAGCTCGGGAAGGCGGGGCAGGGCAGCGGTCCCGGGCCTCGGCTCAGACTGCGGCACGCGCTCTACGACCGGCTCGTGTACGCCCGGGTGCGGGCGGTGCTCGGCGGGCGGGTGCGCAACGCCGTCTCCGGCGGCTCGCCCCTCGCCCGCGAACTCGGTCTCTTCCTCGCGGGCTGCGGGATCACCGTCTACGACGGGTACGGGCTGACCGAGACCGCCGCGGCCGTGACCGCGCAGCCGGTGGGCGCGGTGCGGCACGGGACCGTCGGGCGGCCGCTGCCCGGCAACGCCGTGCGCATCGCCGAGGACGACGAGATCCTGGTCCGGGGCGACGTGGTCTTCGCGGGCTACTACAACGATCCGCGGGCGACGGAGGCGGTGCTGCGCGACGGCTGGTTCAGCACCGGTGACCTCGGCCGGCTCGATCCGGACGGCTATCTCGTCATCACCGGCCGCAAGAAGGACATCATCATCACCAGTGGCGGCAAGAGCATCTCGCCGCTGCTGCTCGAGGAGGAGCTGCGGGCCCATCCGCTGATCTCGGGCTGTCTGGTCGTCGGCGACAACCGCCCGTACGTGGCCGCCCTGATCACCCTCGACGAGGAGTCGGTGGCCTGCTGGCTCGCGCTCAAGGGCCGCGACCCGCAGGAGCCCGCCGCGCTGGTGACGGACGAGGAACTGCTCGGGCATGTCCGGCGGGCGGTGTCCCGGGCCAACTCCCGTGTCTCGCGGGCCGAGTCCATCCGCACGTTCCGGATCCTGCCGCACGAGTTCGGCTCGCGCGAGGGCCTGATGACCCCGTCGCTGAAGATCCGGAGGTCGGCGGTGATCCAGCGGTACGCGCGGGAGATCGACGAGTTGTACGGGACCCGAGCGAGCCGCCGTTCCGTCTGATTCGTCCCCATGATGACCGGAGTTCGCCTTGTGCGGGCTCCGGTCCTTGCTCACCCTGGGCACCGCAGCAGCGCCGCAGGGCCCTCTCCCGGCCGCGCCCGTCGAGCCCGGGGAGGACCGTTGACCTCGCCTTCGCACCGGTTGCGCAGCAGGCTGCTGCGCCGCCCACGCCCCGAGGAGCCCAAGGTCTCCACGGCGGAACGGGAGTTGTTCGGCGGGCCGCTGCGCTACGACACGGGCTGGGCCTCGCACCAGAACGCCTTCCTCGATCTGTCGCTCCTCACCGCGCTGCGGGCCATGCCCCGGCTGGTCCTCGGCACCCTGCGCCGCGCCTGGCACGCCGACCGGGGCGCGCTGCTGGCCGTCGGTGTCAGCGAGATCGGCCAGGGCATCGCCGCCGCGGTGAACCTGCTGGTCCTCAACTCCGTGATGCACACCCTGCTCTCCGACGGCTCGGCGGCCGGGCGGGTGCGGGAGGCGCTGCCCGCCCTGCTGGTCGGCGCCGCCGTCGCCACCGTCAACGCCCTGCTCGCCTCCTGGTCGACGTCCGGGGCGGGACGCCTGGAACCGCTGGTCGAACGGGTGGCGACCACCGAGTATCTCGACGCCGCCCAGGCGGTGGAGCTGGAGGCCATCGAGGATCCGGCGTTCCGGCGCCTGCTCGACGTGGCTTTCTACGGTGCGGCGTCCGCGCGCCGCATGATCTCGGCGTGTGTCGCCGCGCTCAACGGGGTCATCTCCCTCGTCGCCACCGCGTCCATCCTCAGCGTGCTGCACTGGGCGCTGCTGCCGATGCTCCTGCTGATCGCCGCGCCGCGCGGCTGGGGCGCGATGCGGGTGGCGCAGGAGCGGTACGTGTCGGTGCTGAACTGGGTCGAGCACCTGCGCGCGAGCCGCCTGATCGGCACCCTGCTGACCGAGCGCAGCGCCGCCCAGGAGGTGCGGCTGCACGCCGTCGGTCCCACGCTCCTGGAGCGCTACCGGGACATGGCGGAGAGCGCCGAGAGCGAGCAGCGGCGCCTGGCGAACGGCAAGGCCGGTACCGAGCTGCTGGCCACCGCCCTGTCGGGAATCGCGCTCGCGGCCACGTACGGGGTGATGTTCTGGCTGATCACGACGGGCGCCATGAGCCTGGCGATCGCCGGGACGGCGGTCGTCGCCGTGCGGACCGGGTCGGCGAGTCTGGGCACGCTGGTGATGAACGTCAACCAGTTGCACGAGGAGTCGCTGTACGTCCAGGACCACGAGAGATTCCTCGTGGAGGCCGCCCGGCGGACCATTCCCGCCGGGGGCGAGACGCCGCCCGAGCGGATCGACGCGGTGGTCCTCGACAAGATCAGCTACCGCTATCCGGACCGGGCCGAACCGGCCCTGGACGAGGTGTCGCTGACGGTTCCGATGGGATCGGTGACCGCGGTCGTCGGGGAGAACGGCAGCGGCAAGTCGACCCTGATGAAGATCATCAGCGGGCTGCTCGTCCCGCACGCCGGTACGGTCCACTGGGGCGGCAGACCGCTCGACGGGCTCGACCGGGCCCTGGTCTTCGAGCGGGTCAGCCAGCTCACCCAGGACTTCCAGCGCTGGCCGATGACGGCCGCCATGAACATCCGCATCGGTCGGCCGCGGCGGTCCGCGTCCGCCGAGGACCTGGAGCCGTCGGCCCGGTACGCGGGCGCGACGTCGGTGATCGCGCGGCTGCCGGACGGGATGGGCACTCTCCTCGCCCGCATGTTCCGCGGGGCGAGCGAGCTGTCGGGCGGGGAGTGGCAGAAGTTCGGCCTGGCGCGCACCCATTGGCGCGACAGGACCGCTGCGGCGGACGGTGTCCTGATCGTGGACGAGCCGACGTCCGCGCTCGATCCGGAGGCGGAGATCGAGGCGTTCGACCGGCTGCGGGGCCTGGCGGGTCCCACGCGCGCGGTGGTGCTGGTGACCCACCGGATGTCCGGGGTGCGCTGGGCGGACACCATCCATGTGCTGAGCCGGGGCCGCGTCGTGGAGTCGGGCAGCCACGACGAACTGCTCGCGGCCGGCGGGCGGTACGCCACCATGTTCCGCACGCAGGCGGCTCAGTACGGCCACGAAGGCCCTCCGGTCTCCCGCCCCGCGGAGCCCCCCGCAACAGCGTGATCGCCGCCTCCGCTTCCCGGCCATATGTCCGGCGGTGCCGGGACGGGCCAGGGAGGCGCAGATCACACGTGTGCGCGTGCGCGCGTCCGTTTCCCGCCGGAGGTTCACTCCGACACCATCCACCCCACGCGCATCCCGGGGCGGCCCGCTGCCGGGCTGAGCACGGTGTGACCGCGCGGGACGCACGGGACGAGGGGGAACCGCACGGTCCGGATCGCGCCAGAGATCACCGGCGGGGCCGTTTGACCGACAACACGGTTGCCCAACTTGCTGCTGCGGAAAGGGGGTTGTCTCGCCGCTCGGGTGGGGGTATGCCAGGGGCACCGCCACAACACCGCGCCCCCACCACTGCGAGGAGGCCATGCCCGCCTACCACGACACCGACGCCGCATTCGGCATGAGAGCGCCGCATCCCGAGGACCCACGGGTCGTCGCGCTGTGGGGCGAACTCGACATCCTCGCCGCGCATCATCTGGCGGACCGACTGCAGAACCTGTTCCCCGGGCAGGGCGGCACGCTCGTCGCCGATCTGCGCGACGTGACGTTCCTGGACTGCAGCGGTCTGTCGATGCTCCTGCGCGTCCAGGAGCGGCTGCGCGCACGGCAGGCGCGCCTCATCCTGGTCCTGACCGATCCGTTCCTGCTGCGCGTGATCCGGCTCGCCGGTCTGGCGGACGCACTCCGGGTCGCCGCCGACCTGGACTCGGCTCTCTCCTGGCCGACCCGGGACGTACCGGCCTGAGGCACAAAACCCGCCGGGAGCCACGTGCTCCCGGCGGGCACGACTCTGCCCTCGGGGCGTACGGCCCGGTCAGCCGCGGCCCCGCGGCACCGTCGGCGGCGCCGTCAGACCCGCCGCGACGAAGGCGACCACGGTCGCCGTGCGCGGGAAGGAGGCGGCTTCCGCGGGCATCTTGGCCAGCGGCCTGCCGTAGGTCTCCATGACGACGCTGAAGGCGAGCCGGCAGCGTTCGGTGACCTCCTGCGGGGCCAGCTGCGGCAGCGCCCGACCGACCATCACCTCGAAGGGCGCCGGAACGAACAGGCTGGAGGCGTTCGGCAGTTGTCCGGTGGGCAGCGCCGAGCGCGCCAGCAGGTGGCACAGCACCCGGCCGTCGCGGGTCGCGACGAGATCGGCGAACGGCTCGACCAGGGCGGCGGCCATCTCCGCCACGTCGGGCCCGGCCGCCCCCGCGTCCTTGAGGAACCGCATCCGGTCGGTCCACAGCGGCCGCAGCTCGCGCTCCAGGAGGGCCGTGACCAGCCCCTCCCGCGAGCCGAAGTGATAGTGCACGGCCCCCGGGTTCAGCGCGGCCTCCGCGTTGATCGCGCGCAGGGAGACCTGGTCGGCGCCCTTCTCCAGGAAGAGTCGCTTCGCCGCGTCGAGCAGCCGCTCGCGCGTCGGGGTGTCCGGGTGCGTCATGCCCACCATTCCACCACGTCAGCCCGTCTTCCGATCACTGTCCAATCAGTGATTGAATAGTGCTTGGAACAAACCGGTCGTGAAAGGTGCGGCCGGGTGAGAGGAGTCCGTCATGGGCACGTACGTGATCACTGGGTCCGCCTCGGGAATGGGAGCCGCGGCCGCGGCCCGGCTGCGCTCGGCCGGGCACCGGGTGATCGGTGTCGACCTGCGGGACGCCGACGTCGTCGCCGACCTCGGCGGCGCGGAGGGCCGTGCGCACGCGGTCCGCGAGATCCTGGCGCTGAGCGGCGGCACCCTGGACGGTGTGGCCGCGGTCGCTGGTGTCGGACCGAGCGTGCGGAGCGCCGCCGTCGTCGTCTCGATCAACTACTTCGGTCCCGTCGCACTGCTCGACGCGCTGCGGCCGGCCCTGGAGCGGTCCGGCGCGGGCCGCGCCGTCGTGATCAGCTCGAACTCGGCGAGCACCGTCCCCGTCATCGACGACGAGCTGGTGGAGCTGCTGCTGGCCGGCGACGAGGAGGCGGCCCGCAAGCGCGCGGCGGCGGCACAGAACGCCCTGCCCGCGGCGACCCTGGAGAGCGCGCCGAGCATCGTCGCGTACGCCACCTCGAAGCTGGCGCTCGCCCGCTGGGTGCGGCGCACCGCCGTCACCCCGCAGTGGGCCCGCCGGGGCATCCTGCTGAACGCGATCGCGCCGGGCGCCGTCCTCACCCCGCTGATGACCGGCTCCACCGGCGTCTCCGAGGCCCCGGACGCGGACGACTTCCCGACGCCGATGCCGCTCGGCGTCTTCGGGGAGGCGGCGGACATCGCCTTCTGGATCGAGCAGTTCCTGCGTCCGGAGGCCCGCTTCACCACCGGTTCGATCCTGTACGTCGACGGGGGCACGGACGCGGCGATGCGCGCCGACGCCCAGCCGTCGGCGCTGCGCATGTGAACCGTCGCGGCCCCGGCCGCACCGCGCCCGTCAGGCCCGTTCGTGCACCGTCCGCCCGCACCCTTCGCCCGGGAGACCGTCATGACACAGCCCGCCCTGTTCGGCCCGGCCCGGCTCGGGCCGCTGACGCTGCGCAACCGGTTCCTCAAGGCCGCCACGTTCGAGGGGATGACGCGCGGGTCGCAGGTCTCCGACGAGCTGATCGCCTTCCACCGCCGGCAGGCGGCCGGCGGGGTGGCGATGACCACGGTCGCGTACTGCGCGGTCGCTCCCGAGGGGCGTACGGAGCGCCACCAGCTCTGGATGCGGCCCGAGCTGCTGCCCGGTCTGCGCCGCCTCACGGACGCCGTGCACGCCGAGGGCGCGGCGGTCTCGGCGCAGATCGGGCACGCGGGCCCGGTGGCCGACCCGCGCTCGAACGGGCTGCCCGCGCTCGGTCCGTCCGCGCGCCTCGGGGCGCAGAGCCTGACCCGGATCAGGGCGGCGAGCCACGACGACATCGCCCGGATCACGCGTGCGCACGCGGAGGCGGCCCTGCTCGCCGTCGAGGCGGGGTTCGACGCGGTCGAGATCCATCTGGGGCACAACTACTTCGCGAGCGCCTTCCTCAGCCCGCGGCTCAACCACCGCGACGACGCCTACGGCGGGGACCTCGCGGGCCGCGCCCGGGTCGCCCGCGAGACGGCGCGGGCCGTGCGGGACGCCGTCGGCGACCGGATCGCGGTCCTCGCCAAGCTCAACATGGACGACGGTGTCCCCGGCGGTCTGTGGCTGGACGAGAGCATCCAGGTGGCCCGCGGGCTGGAGGCCGACGGCAGCCTCGACGCCCTCGAACTCACCGCGGGCAGTTCGCTGTTGAACCCGATGTACCTGTTCCGCGGCGACGCGCCGCTGCGGGAGTTCGCGGCCGCGATGCGCAACCCGGTGGTGCGGCTCGGGGTGCGCGCGGTCGGCAGCCGGTTCCTGCACGCCTATCCGTACGAGGAGGCGTATCTCCTCGACAGCGCCCGTCAGTTCAGGGCGGCGCTGGCTCTTCCGCTGGTCCTGCTGGGCGGCATCACGCGGCGCGAGACCGCGGAGCGCGCTCTGGCGGAGGGCTTCTCGTTCGTGGCGATGGCCCGGGCGCTGCTGCGCGAGCCCGACCTGGTCCACCGGATGGAGCGGGAGCCCGGCACCCGCTCACTGTGCATCCACTGCAACAAGTGCATGCCGACGATCTACAGCGGGACCCGGTGCGTCCTGGCACCTTCCCCCTGAGGCCGGGGCGCTACGCGCTCGGGAGCCGCCCGCGCAGGGTGGCGGCGAACTCCTCGGCGCGGGCGAGCTGGGTCCGCAGATCGGCGACCCGGCGCTGCGCGGCCTCCTCGAAGTGACGTACACGGTCGAGGAGTTGTTCGCGTTCGGCGTCGGGCAGCCGGTCGCCGCCGTCGAGGAGGTCGGTCGCGGCCAGCAGGTCGCGCATCTCGTCGAGGGTGAAGCCGAGCGGTTTCATCCGGCGGATGACCATCAGGCGGGCGACGTCGGCCTCGGTGTAGAGGCGGAAGCCGCCCTGGGAGCGGGCCGACGGGATGACAAGGCCGGTCTCCTCGTAGTGCCGGATGGTGCGCAGCGACAGCTCGGTCCGTGCGGCGACCTCGCCGATCTGCATGTGCTCGCCGCTCACGCGCCGCTCTCCTCGTCCCGTGCCCCCGTCGGACGCGAGGGCGGCTGCGATCTCTACCGTAACGTTAGGGTAGAGTTCCCGCGGTGCTGGGGACAGTGGTGTCGCCCGGCACCCCTATGGTGCGGGATCACTGCTCCGTACCGTCAATCCGGGGCCGGGTCCGCCCGCCTCCTTCCGCACGTTCCAGGCTGCCGGGCGTGCCCGATCACGACAGGTACCGCCCGTGTCCGCTCCTGCCCTCTCCCCCGTCTCACGCCTGCGCGGCCTGCGACCCGACTGGATCCGCGACCCCAAGGTGTGGCGCACGGAGGTGCTCGCCGGTCTGGTCGTCGCGCTCGCCCTGATCCCCGAGGCGATCTCCTTCTCGATCATCGCCGGGGTGGATCCCCGGATCGGGCTGTTCGCGGCGTTCACCATGGCGGTGACGATCTCGGTCGTCGGCGGGCGACGCGCGATGATCTCGGCGGCGACCGGCGCCGTCGCCCTGGTCACCGCACCCCTCAACCGCGAGCACGGCCTCGGTCATCTGGTCGCCTGCGTCATCCTCGCCGGTGTCTTCCAGGTCGTCCTCGGCGCGCTCGGCGTCGCGAAGCTGATGCGGTTCGTGCCGCGTTCGGTGATGGTCGGCTTCGTCAACGCCCTCGCCGTCCTGATCTTCATGGCCCAGGTGCCGGAGATGACCGACGTGCCCTGGGCGGTCTATCCCCTCATCGCCGCGGGCCTGGTCCTGATGGTGCTCTTCCCGAAGGTCACCAAGGCGGTCCCGGCGCCGCTGGTCTCCATCGTCATCCTGACCGTCGTCACGGTGGCGGCCGGGATCGCGGTGCCGACCGTGGGCGACAAGGGCGAGCTGCCCTCCGCGCTCCCGGTGCCGGGGCTGCCCGACGTGCCGTTCACCCTGGACACCCTGACGACGATCGCGCCGTACGCGCTCGCCATGGCGCTCGTGGGCCTGATGGAGTCGCTGATGACGGCCAAGCTGGTCGACGACATCACCGACACCCGCTCGAACAAGACCCGTGAGTCCATCGGCCAGGGCATCGCCAACATCGTCACCGGTCTCTTCGGCGGCATGGGCGGCTGCGCGATGATCGGCCAGACCATGATCAACGTAAAGGTGTCGGGAGCCAGGACCCGGCTGTCCACGTTCCTCGCGGGGTCGTTCCTGATGGTGCTGTGCATCGTCTTCGGGCCGGTCGTCTCGGACATCCCGATGGCGGCGCTGGTCGCGGTGATGGTGATGGTGTCGTTCGCGACGTTCGACTGGCACTCCATCGCGCCCAGGACGCTCCGGCGGATGCCCGCGGGCGAGATCACGGTCATGGTGATCACCGTCGCGGTCGTGGTCGCCACCTCCAACCTCGCCATCGGCGTCGTCGTCGGATCGGTCACGGCGATGGTGGTGTTCGCCCGGCGGGTGGCACACCTCGCCGAGGTCACCGCGGTCGTCGACCCCGACGGCGGCCAGGTCGTCTACCGGGTCACGGGCGAGCTGTTCTTCGCGTCCTCCAACGACCTGGTGACCCGGTTCCAGTACGCGACCGACCCGGACAAGGTCGTGATCGATCTGTCCGCGACGCACATCTGGGACGCCTCGTCCGTGGCGGCGCTCGACGCGATCGAGACCAAGTACGCGCAGCGCGGCAAGCAGGTCGAGATCATCGGCCTCGACGCGCCCAGCGCCCGGCTCCACGACCGGCTCAGCGGGGAGCTGACCGCGGGGCACTGAGCGACCGCGGTCCGGGCCGGGCGCTGCTCAGTAGTAGCCCTTGGAGCCGTCGAGGAGTTCGCGCACGATGTCCGCGTGTCCCGCGTGCCGGCCGGTCTCCTCGACGAGGTGGATGAGCATCCAGCGGAGGTTGGCCTTGGCCGCGCGGTGGTCGTTGCGGCCGATGTCGTCGAGGGAGGCAGCGGCGACGATCTCGTTGCTCCGGGCGCACTGGGCCTCGTAGTCCGCGAGCAACTGCTTCAGCGTGGTGCCGTCGGTGCGCCAGTCGGCGTCCTCGTCCTCCTCGCCGAAGGAGGGGTTGGGTGTCTCGTCGCCGTCGAGGAACATCACCTCCAGCCAGGTGTGCTCCACCCATCGCATGTGGCTGATGAGCCCGGCCATCGTCATGGCCGGGGACGACGGGACGACACTGCGGTGCGCGTCCGCCTCGCTCAGGCCCTCGCACTTCCAGCGCAGGATCTGCCGCTGAAGGTCCAGCCAGCCGATCAGTGCGGTGCGCTCGTCGGCCTGGAACGGGGGACGTTCATGCGTGAAGGTCATAGCCGGGGACCGTAGCGGGCGCGCCTCCCCTTGTCGCCGGGTTTTCGGCGGCGGTGCGCGGACCCGGACGGCTTCGGCGTCAGCGCCGGATTTCCGCACATACTCCCTAAGAGGGGAATGATGCGTTGAAACCGTTGCACGGGCAATGCGGGATGTCAGTCAGAGATCCAGTCCGACTCCGACCAGCAGGAGGGCGATCGACATGACGTTCCGCGATCCGCAGGACAACTGGTGGGCCCGTGTGTTTGCCGCCCGGTGGGTCGAGAAGAGACCGTCGCCGCCGCGCAGGCGACCGGAGCACCTTCCCCGGCCCCGGGGCACGGTGCCGAGGATTCCGTCGCAGCGGACCGAACCGCCGTTCTGAGGGCTCCGGCCCGACCGATGATCCCCGACCCCGGAAGGTGATGCGACGGCCAGACATGGGACCGGCCCCGCTGTGTGCCGCCGGTGGCGTACTCGCGCCGCCGACGGGTGCGTGCACGGCGGGGCCGGTTCATGACCGCTCCGGGGAAGCCGGTCCGACCCAGCGGCGATAGACGTTCACGTCGACGTTGCTGCCGCACACGATCGTGACCACATGGCGGCCCGCGAAACGCTCGGGATCCTCCAGGAGCGCCGCGACGCCGAGTGCGGCCGACGGTTCGACGACGAGGCCCGCGTGATCGAGGAGCAGCCGCATTCCGGCGATGATCGAATCCTCCCGGACCAGGACGGCGTCGTCGGCGGTCAGCAGGAGGTCGTTCAGCACGGCCGGGATGGGATGCCGGCCGGCGACGCCGTCGGCGATGGTGCGGGCCGTGCCGGTGGTGACGATCCGCCGCTCACGCCAGGAAAGGGTCAGCGCGGGTGCGCCCAGCGGCTGGACGCAGACCACCTCGACCCCGGGTGCCAGGGACTTCAGTACGTGTCCCACTCCCGTGGCCAGTGCTCCACCGCCGAGGGCGATCAGGACGGTGTCGAACTGCGGCGCCTGCGCCGCCAGTTCAAGGCCGATGGTCGCCGCGCCCTCGCAGGTCTCGATGTCCAGGCTGTCTTCCACCAGCCGGATGCCGTGCTCCCGCGCGAGGGCCGCCGCGCGCTCCCGGGCGGCCTCGTGGTCACCGTCCACCAGTTCGAGCCGGGCGCCCAGCGCGCGGACGCGGTCGAGCTTGGCGCGCGTCGCGGCGCGGGAGGCCACGACGGTCACGTCGAGCCCGCGGCCGCGCCCGGACCAGGCGAGGGCCTGGCCCAGATTGCCGGCGCTCGCGCACACGGCGGCCCGCTCGCCCCGGTCGGCGAGCAGGGTCGCCACCACCTCGGTGCCGCGTCCCTTGAAACTGCGGACGGGGTTGGCCGTTTCGAGCTTGACGCTCACCGCGCAGCCGAGGACGGCTTCCAGCGCTTCGCAGGGGTAGAGCGGCGTGTCGAGGAAGACCGGGTCGATCATCCGGCGGGCCGCGCGGACACGTGCGAGGTCGAGACGCGTTTCCTGCATGGCACGGGAGCGTAGGGCGATCGGGCCGGGCGCGTCGCTTCACATACGAGGACGCCGATGGCCGGGACATGCCTCCCCCGCACAGCACGTACCTGGATCAGGTTCCCGCTTTGGGCACATCAGGTGAACCGGCGAGTGCGTCTCCCCGTCCGGATCCCCGGCACGGACTACGCAGGTTCTGACCGACAGCTCCACGCGAAGGAAGCGACCTGCCGAATGCCGTCCACGGAGATCGACCCGACCACCCACGAAGAATCGGATTCCGAGGCCGCCCACGCGCGGCGGCCCGGTGGGATCGTGGTGAAGTGGCTGAGCACGACCGACCACAAGACCATCGGCACGATGTACCTCACGACATCGTTCCTCTTTTTCCTCGTCGGCGGCGTCATGGCGCTGTTCATGCGCGCCGAACTCGCCCGTCCCGGCACGCAGATCCTGTCGAACGAGCAGTTCAACCAGGCGTTCACCATGCACGGCACCGTCATGCTGCTGATGTTCGCCACACCGCTGTTCATCGGCTTCACCAACTGGATCATGCCGCTGCAGATCGGCGCTCCTGACGTCGCGTTCCCGCGGCTGAACATGTTCGCCTACTGGCTCTACCTGTTCGGCTCGCTGATCGCGATCGGCGGCTTCCTCACCCCGCAGGGTGCCGCCGACTTCGGCTGGTTCGCCTACAGCCCGCTGTCGGACGCCGTCCACTCGACGGGCATCGGCGCCGATATGTGGATCATGGGTCTGACCTTCCAGGGCTTCGGCACGATCCTCGGCTCGGTCAACTTCATCACGACGATCGTGTGCATGCGCGCGCCCGGTCTGACGATGTTCCGGATGCCGATCTTCACGTGGAACGTACTGCTGACCGCTGTCCTGGTCCTGCTCGCCTTCCCCGTCCTCGCGGCCGCGTTGCTCGCGCTGGAGGCGGACCGCAAATTCGGGGCGCATGTCTTCGACGCGGCGAACGGCGGCGCGCTGCTCTGGCAGCACCTCTTCTGGTTCTTCGGTCACCCGGAGGTGTACATCATCGCGCTGCCGTTCTTCGGCATCGTCTCGGAGGTCATCCCGGTCTTCAGCCGCAAGCCGATCTTCGGTTACTCCGGGCTGGTCGGCGCCACCATCGCCATCGCGGGCCTTTCGGTGACGGTGTGGGCGCACCACATGTATGTCACGGGCGGGGTACTCCTCCCCTTCTTCTCCTTCATGACCTTCCTGATCGCCGTACCGACGGGTGTGAAGTTCTTCAACTGGATCGGCACCATGTGGAAGGGCTCGTTGTCGTTCGAGACCCCGATGCTGTGGTCGATCGGGTTTCTCGTCACGTTCCTCTTCGGTGGTCTGACCGGTGTGATCCTGGCGGCGCCGCCGCTGGACTTCCACATCTCCGACTCGTACTTCGTGGTGGCGCACTTCCACTACGTCGTCTTCGGCACGGTCGTCTTCGCGATGTTCTCGGGCTTCCACTTCTGGTGGCCGAAGTTCACCGGGAAGATGCTGGACGAGCGGCTCGGCAAGATCACGTTCTGGACGCTGTTCTGCGGGTTCCACGGCACGTTCCTGGTGCAGCACTGGCTGGGTGTCGAGGGGATGCCGCGTCGTTACGCGGACTACCTCGCGGCCGACGGCTTCACCGCGCTGAACACGATCTCGACGATCTCCTCGTTCGTGCTGGGTCTGTCGATGCTGCCGTTCTTCTACAACGTCTGGAAGACCGCAAAGTACGGCAAGAAGATCGAGGTCGACGACCCGTGGGGCTACGGCCGTTCGCTGGAGTGGGCGACTTCCTGCCCGCCGCCGCGGCACAACTTCGTCACGCTGCCGCGCATCCGTTCGGAATCCCCGGCGTTCGACCTGCACCACCCCGGCATCGCCGTCCTCGACCACGCGCAGAATCCGCACGAGGCCGCGTCCGCATGAGCGCGGAGCACGATGTCGAGACCGGGATCCGGCAGATGGAGGGCTATCTGCTGTGGAACTCGAAGGTGGCCGAAGCCCGTGCACAGGCCGAGGCGATCACCCGGCAGCTCGACTGGCTCACCACGGCGCAGCGCGAGGAGGTCGAGCGGGCCTTCGTCACGGAACGCCTGGCGTTCCACAAGGCGGCGCTGGAGCGCGTCGCGGTGCGCGCGGAGGAGTTGCGGGGCGAGTACCAGCAGCGTTACACGAGGCTGAAGGCGCGGTGCATCGGATGGTGCGCGATCGGCTTCGGTGTCACCGCGGGCCTCTTCGCCTACGTCGCCAACAACTGACGGGCAGTGAGAGTACGGCTGGACGGCGGGGCGGGCCGACCGAAGCGTTCTTCGTGGCGCGGTCGGCCCGCCCTCTCTCGTGAGACAGACCGTTCTCCCTTGCGGTTCGCTACCCTGGACGCATGAGTCAGAGCGCACGAGGAAGAGGCCCGTCGGAAGCGCGGGCGCGGCTGCTCGACACGGCGACCAGGATCTTCTACGCGGAGGGGATCCACTCCGTCGGCGTCGACCGGATCATCGCGGAGGCGCAGGTCACCCGGGCCACGCTGTACCGGCACTTCACCGGCAAGGAAGACCTCGTCCTGGCCTACCTCGACCAGGCGGACCGGGAGATGCGGGGGCTGGCCGAAACCGCCCAGGCGGCGGAGGAGTCGGCGGCCGACAAGATCCGCGCCGTCTGCCGGACCATCACGGCGGGCATCCAGTCCCCCGGCTTCCGGGGCTGCGCCTTCCTCAACGCGGCTGCGGAGTACCCCGACCCCGAGCACCCGGTCCACCGGGCCGTGCTGGCGCATCGTCAGTGGTTCCAGGACACCGTCACGGACCTGCTGAGCCGGACCGGCGACACACCCGCCGAGGCGGCGGCCCGCCATCTCGTCATGCTCCGCGACGGGGCGATGGCGTCCGGCTGCCTGTCCGACCCGAAGCGGGTCTCCGAGACGTTCCTCCAGGGCGTCGAAGGAATCCTCCAGGTCCGCGGCGCATGACCGAGGCCGTCGGCGGGGACGTCCGCCGACGGCCGGGCTCGTGGAGTCAGTTCTTGCGGGAGGCGCGCCTCAGTCGCAGGGCCGACACGAGGAAGAAGATTCCGCCCGGGACGGCGTAGCCGATCGCGCTGGTGAGCGTGGGCTTGTCGGCACCGGCCGACGCGACGAACGAGGCACCGGCGAGCGCCGAGATGGCACCGCTGAGGATCATCGGCCACTGGCCGCCCATCGCGCGGCGGGAGACGGCGACGATCAGTTGCACGAGGCCGGCCACGAACGCCCAGGCTCCCCACACGCGCAGCACCGCCGGAATGCCGGACGCGGAGGCGACACCCACGCCTACGGCCGCGGCGAGGCTCACGGCCATGTTCACGTAGAGCAGTCCCGGCGACCCGGTGGCGCGCGACGATCGCGCGTCGACGACGGCCGCCCCCACGTCGAACAGCGGATACAGCACGAGCAGCGCGGCCCCGGCCGGGCTGATCTCGTCCGCCATCGTGAACATCACGAGGGCCCAGACGATGGCGAACGCGAACCGGACGAAGTACAGGCGCCGCAGCGCTGTGGCCGCGGGCGTCTCCGTGGTGGTGAGGCCGGTCGGAGCAGCAGTGGTGCTCACGGTGATCCCTTTCGGTAGGTGCGTGAACGCGTGGATGAGGCCTGGATGACGCGTGGATACGTGGATGCGGGGAGGAGAGCAGGGCCCGAGAGCCTTAGAGAGAACGAACGTTCTGCCTCATTAGCTTGGCGACGGGGGCCTGGCTTGTCAAGACCGAACGTTCTCCCTCGCCGGACTCGGGCTAAGTTAGGCATGCCTAATAAGGGCGCGTCCCAGCCGGCCCAGCTGTTAGGGCCCCTAGATGTATGGAACTGGCTCCGTTGATCGCGATACCGAAGCTCGCTGCCGTGCTGCCCGATCTCAGCCCCTGGCGTTCCAGCAGGGACTTCCGGCTCCTCTGGGGGCAGGGGCTGATCACGACGTTCGGCAGCTTCATGGCGCTGATCGCCCTGCCGCTCCAGATCAAGGACATGACGGATTCGCCCCTCGCGGTGGGCGCCATGGGGGCCGTCGAGCTGGTGCCCCTGGTGGTGTTCGGGCTGTACGGCGGGGCGCTCGCGGACGCCGTGGACCGGGCCAGGGTCATCGTGCTGACCGAGGTGGGGCTGGGTCTCCTCGCGGGCGTGCTGCTGATCAACTCACTGCTGCCGGAGCCGCTGTTGTGGCCGTTGTACGTGGTGGCGGCGGGTGTGGCGGCGCTGGCGGGCCTTCAGCGGCCCGCGATGGATTCGCTGCTGGCCCGGATCGTCCCGCACGGCCAACTCGCCGCGGCCGCCGCCCTGAACGCCCTCCGGTGGCAGGCCGGCGCCATCGCAGGTCCCGCGCTCGCGGGCCTGGTCGTGGCCTACGCGGGCAGCACGACGGCGTACGCCACCACGGTGGGCTGCTTCGTCGTTTCGGTGCTCATGTGCCGCAGGCTCTCCGCCTCGCCTCCGCACGAGAACGCCGCCAGGCCGTCGCTGCGAGGGATCGTCGAGGGGGCGCGCTACGCCTGGTCGAAGCCCGTCCTGCTGGGTACCTACGCGGTGGACATGGCGGCGATGTTCTTCGCCTTCCCGAACACGATCTTCCCGTTCCTCGCGGACGAGTTGAACGCGGACTGGTCCCTGGGCCTCATGTACGCCGCCGGGTCGATCGGTTCCCTGGTCGTCAGCCTGACGAGCGGCTGGGTGTCGCGCACCCGTCGCCACGGCCTGCTGGTGGTCTTCGGCGCGGGCGGCTGGGGCCTGGCCATCGCGGCCGCCGGGTGGACGTCGAACATCTGGCTGGTCCTGATCTGCCTGGGTCTCGCGGGCGCCGGTGACATGCTCAGCGGCCTCGGCCGCTCGACCATCTGGAACCAGACCGTCCCCGACGAACTGCGCGGCCGGCTCGCCGGCATCGAAGTCCTCTCCTACAGCGTCGGCCCCCAGCTCGGCCAGGTCCGCGCGGGCGCCATGGCCGGCTGGTCCGGCGTCCGCCCCGCCGTCTGGACCGGCGGCCTGGCCTGCGTCGCCTCGGTCGGCCTGCTCGCCGCCGCCCTCCCCAAGCTCCTCACCTACGACGCCCACACGGACGAGGACGCCCGACGGCGTGCCGCCCTGAGCGGCGAGCACTCCGCCTAGAACGCGCTCACACCCCGGCCTCGTTGAGCGGCGACGCGAAGGAGACGTCGCGGCCGACGCGGACCGACCACGGCTGACACAACCTCCAAGGCCGGCGCCGCACACGCACCGCTCTTTGGTCGATGAGACAAGCATTCGCCATGCGTCTATGAGATTGTGCATGGCAGATGCAAGATAAGGAGCGTAGTTCGGGGCGCGGATGCCGTCGCTCCGGCCAGGCCCGGAAGGCGAGGTCCCCCCCATGGTCATGCCCACCCTCGACGGCGGCAGTGTCGGCCACGGACCTCTGACATCCGCGCGCGCCTCCTCCCGCCGCCCCGACGCGCGCATCGCCCATGTCATCGCCCAGGCCCTCGGTGACGCGCGCACGGTCCTCAACGTCGGAGCGGGTACGGGATCGTACGAGACCGCGGCGCACACCTTCACCGCGGTCGAGCCGTCCCTGGCCATGCGCGCCCGGCGGCCCGCGCAGCTCGTCACCGCCATCGACGCCGTCGCCGAGGACCTCCCCTTCGGCGACGGGCAGTTCGACGCCTCGATGGCGCTCTTCAGCGTTCAGGACTGGACGGACGCCGATGCCGGACTGCGGGAGACGCGCCGGGTCACCCGCGGTCCCGTCACCGTGCTGACCTGCGACCCCGCGCGCGTACGCGACTTCTGGCTCTACGAGTACGCGCCCGATGTCCTGGAGACCGAAGCGCGCCGCTTCCCTTCCCTCGACCGGCTGGCCACCGCGCTCGGCGGTACCGTCTCGGTCCAGCCGGTCCCGGTGCCGCTGGACTGCACCGACAGTTTCAACGAGGCGTACTACGGCCGTCCGGAACTCCTCCTCGACCCCGCCGCCCGCCAGCCCTGCTCGGCCTGGAGCTTCATCGACGACCGCGCGCGCCAGGACTTCGACCTCTCCCTGCGCCACGCCCTGGGCTCGGGCGCCTGGGACGAGGCCTTCGGGCATCTGCGCGGCCGCCCGACGTACGACGGATCGCTCGTCCTGCTGCGGGCCCTCCCCTGACATCGGCAGCCACACACACCCCGCGGAACGAAAGGCAGCGGACGCATGCCCGACCCCGGTCGCCGCAACGGCCTGACGGCGCCGCCCCACCCACGGTCGAAGCGCTCGGACGCCGAGGGCAACCGTGCCCGCATCGTCGAGATCGCGAGCGCGGCCTTCGCCTGCTCCCCCGACGCCACGCTCCAGTCGATCGCGAAGGCGGCCGGCGTGGGCCAGGGAACCATGTACCGGCACTTCCCCAGTCGTGAGGCACTGCTGCTCACCGTCTACCGGGCCGAGGTCGACGCACTCGTCCAAGCCGCCCCGCGCCTGCTCGCGGAGCACGAATCCCTGCGGGCGCTGCGTCTCTGGTTCGGGCGGCTCGCCGCGTACGGCCGCGTCAAGCAGGGGGCGTCGCAGGCTCTGGAGGCGGCCACTCGCGCCGACCTCGGAAGCCGCAGCTACCCGCAGGTCGCCGCCGCGCTCGACCAGCTCCTCGGCGCCTGCGAGGCCGCCGCACCCCTACGGCCCGGCACCAACGCCGACGAGGTCCTTCTGCTCGTGTCGTTCCTGTGGAAAGTGGACGACGGCCCCGACTGGCACGAACGCACCGACCGCATGCTGAGCATCGTCGTCGACGGACTGCGCGGCACCGCACCACACGTGTGAGCCCCGAGGAAGACCGCTCACTCGTAGCGGTACTTCAGCGACTCCGCCTCCACGCGCTCGACGTCGGCGATCGTCATCTCCGGGATCCGCAGCTGGGCGAGGGTGACCTCGGCCGAGGTCGGCTGGGCGTCCGCCGGCAGCCACTGCTCCGGCTTCCAGGCGCCGCTGCGCAGCAGCGACTTGGGGCAGTGCGGGTAGACCTCCTCGATGCCCACCACCAGCGCGCTGGCCGGCGGCTTGCCCACGGCGGTCAGCCGTGACAGCAGCTCCGGGCGGGTGGAGACGACAGCCCGGCCGTTCACCCGCAGGGTCGTGGTCCGGCCGGGGACGAGGAACAACAGCCCGGCCCGTCCGGTGGCGATGACGTTCTGCAGGGTGTCGAGGCGCTTGTTGCCGGTCGCGTCCGGTATCGCCACCGTCCGCTCGTCCAGCACGGAGACGAATCCGGCGGGGCCGCCGCGCGGGGAGACGTCGCAGTTGCCCTCGGCGTCCGCGCTGGCGACCAGGACCAGTGACGCGCAGCCGATCAACCGCTGGGTCTGCGGGGTGAGTTCGGTCATCTGCTTGCGTCTGGCCGCGTCGCTGGGAAGCGCGTAGGCCCGCCGCAACGCCTCCTGGTCCCGCACGGAGTCGAGGCGGAGCGAGTCGAAAGCACTTCCGGCAAGGGAGGTTGTCATGCCTGTGACCCTAACGAGCCGGTCCGCGGCCGATCGCCGGGGGCGGGAGAGGCCGGACCGGCGCGTCCGGGGCATGCCGGATTCGGTCGGCCGGACGGCCGGAGGCGAGCGGTCGCTGACGATTTGGTTCATCGCTGCATGCCGACGCGGTCGGCGGGCACTCGGAGGATGTGCGGCTCTGCTCCCCCGTCGGGCCGCACATGGTGGTGGGGCGGGCGGCGTCCGGCAGGGACGCCGCCCGCCTGTCCCTCAGCCGTTCAGGGGGCTTCCGTGTCCAGGTCCCGCAGGGCGTTCTCGACGACCTCGGTGAGGGCCGGGTGGATCCACAGCGGCTGCTCGGCCAGGTCCCGCGCGGTCATGCCGGTGGTGAGGGCGACGACGAGGGGTTGCACCAGTGTGGCCGCCTGCGGGCCGAGGATGTGGGCGCCCAGCAGGCGTCCGGTGCGCCGGTCGGCGAGCACCTTGCAGAAGCCCCGGGTCTCCTCCAGGGCCCAGCCGTAGGCCACGTCCGCGTAGTCGTGGACCGCGACCACGGGGTCGAGGCCCTTGTCGCGGGCCTCCTGCTCGGTGAGGCCGACCTGGGCGATCTGGGGGCGGGTGAAGACGGCGGAGGGCACGGCGTCGTAGCGCATGGCGCGCTGATCGCCGGGGTGGAGAAGGTTGTGGGCGACGATCTCGGCCTCACGGTTGGCGACGTGCTTGAGCGGTACCGGTGAGGAGATGTCACCCAGCGCCCAGATGCCTTCGGCGCTGGTGCGCATCCGCTCGTCGACGGTGATCCGGCCGTCGTCGCCGACGTCCACCCCTGTCCCGCCGAGGTCCAGCCGGTCGCTGTTGGGCCGTCGCCCGGTCGCGACCAGCAGAGCGTCCGCCTCCAGCTCCGCGCCGTCGTCCAGGGTCAGCAGGAGCTTGCCCGGTGCGCCGCGGACGGCGGTCGGTTCGCGGCCCAGGCGCAGATCCCACCGGGTGCGCACGGCCTCCGTGAAGGTCCGCGAGATCTGTTCGTCCTGCTGCTGTCCCAGCAGCAGGTCCGCCTTCTCGACGATCGTGATCCGGCTGCCGAACGAGTGGAAGACGTGGGCCAGTTCGGCGGCGATGTAGCCGCCGCCGAGGATGACGAGCCGCTCGGGCACCTCGTCGATCCGCATGATCGTGTCAGAGGTCTCGTAGGGCAGCCCGGCCTCCTCGACCACCGGAGGGACGACGGGCCGGCCGCCCGCGGCGATGACGACCCGGTCGGCGGTGATCTCCTCGGTCCCGTCCTCGGTCTCCACCGCCAGGCGGCGGGGACCGGTGAAGCGGGCCGCGCCGCGGTACACCGTGATGTGCTCGGTCTTCCGGCGGCCCGCCTCGCCCTCACGGGCCGCCTTGTCCAGGCGGCCGAAGACGCGCTCACGGACGGCCCGCCAGTCCACACCGTTCAGTCGGGCGTCGACGTCGAAACGCGCGGCGTCCCGGACGGTGTCGACCGTGTCGGCGGTGGCGGCGAGCATCTTGCTGGGAATGCAGCCCGCGTTCAGGCAGGTCCCCCCGAAGGGTCCGTCGCTCACCAGGGCGACGTCGAGATGGGCGAAGCGTTCATCGACGAGGGCGTTGCCGGTGCCCGCTCCCACAATGATCAGATCGTGTCGGCGCATGCCGGAAACGTATCCGCTGCGTCCGCGCCCCATCCCGACGACGTGCGGCGTCGCCCCCGGAAGATGCGTCAGCCGATCAGGGTCTTCAGCCGCTCGTTGCTGACCTCGGTGCGGGCCACGATCGCGGGGACGGCCACGCCCGGCAGCAGCAGGCGCCACATGCGCATCGCGCGTTCGCTCAGGTCGTCGCGGCCGCTGGCCACGGCGGAGAACATCTGCATGCCGGTGCAGGCCTCGGTGACGAACTCGCCCAGCTCGTCCGGGTCCACGCCGGCCTGTAGTTCGTTCGCGTTCTGCGCGTCGCGCAGGCATTCCGCCATGACCTTCGCCCAGGACTCGTAGGGCGTGGCGTCGCGGGTGCCCATGGACGCCTGCTCTCCGGTCAGGCGCACCGCGGCTCTCAGGAGCGGATCGACCTGCAGCATGTGGGACCACAGCAGGGTGATGTCGACCAGGCGCTGGAGCCCCTTCGACTCCAGCTGGGGGACGATCAGCTCCGGCTGCGCGTTCATGACCGCGTGCGCGAGGTCTTCCTTCGAGTCGAAGTGGAAGTACAGCGCCCCTGTGGTCAGCCCGGCCCGCTTGAGGATCAGGTTGATGCTCGCGCCCGCGTACCCGTACTCGTCGAAGGCCTCGGCCGCCGCCCGCAGGAGGGCCTTGCGCGTCTGCATCGCACGCTCTTGTTTCGGCTCCGCCACGATGTCTCTCACTTCCCGAAAAACGTAACGCTCTCTATTTTACGTGCCCGGGCACACGGCATCAAGCCTCACCACGTGGCCTTTTCGTGGACATCGCACCGGCGCACCGGCCCGGTTACCTCATGGCGGTCGAGGTTTACTACATCTTTCCTTCCCAAGAAACCGAACACTCTTTATGTTGTTGCCTGCGGGGCGACCCAACCGGATCCACGGGTCGGCTCTGACCGTTGTTCGTTCCGCACTTTCGAGGGGGAAGACAGCATGCTCAGCACCCTGTCCCACACGTCGCCCACGATGACCGACGACCGGCCCGTATCCGCGGCCGAGGTGCACAAACTGGACGCGAGCGAGGTCCTGCTCACCGACTGGCAGCACATCGGCCCCGATCACTTCGGCATCTGCGCACGCTGGCCCGCTCTGCACCGCTTCTACGCGGAGGCGGCACACGACCGCCGCGACGCACTCATGCTCATCGAGTGCGTGCGGCAGTCGATCCCGATGCTCTGCCACGGCGCCTACGACACGCCCTTCGGCTTCCGGCAGGCCTGGGAGGACCTGCAGTTCGCCGTCGAGCCCTCGATCCTCGGGAGAACGGGCACCGACCTGGAGATACGGCTCGACGTCAGATGCTCCGACGTCATCCGCCGCGGAACTCGGGTCGGCGGCATGACCATGGACGTACGCGCGTCGTGGCAGGGCCTGCCCGCGGCGACCGTCCGCACCCGGTTCAACAACCAGTCGCCGGCGGTCTACCAGCGGCTGCGCGGGGCGAACGGCGACATGGCGACGGCGCACGCGGCCGCGCTGGCGCCGGGCCGCCCGGTCTCCCCCGAGCTCGTGGGCCGCAGCAGCGCCGCGGACGTCGTGCTGGCGCCGGCGCCGGACCATCCTCCGTACACCTGGTTCATGAGGAACGACCTCGACCACCCGATCCTCTTCGACCACCCGGTCGACCACTCCCCCGGCATGCTGCTGCTGGAGGCGGCCCGGCAGGCGGCGCTTGCGCGGTGCTCCCAGGCCGCGACGGTGGTCGGCATGACGACCCGCTTCATCCGCTACGCCGAGTTCGACGTGCCGTGCCTCGTCAGCACCGCGCCGCTGCCCGTGACGGACGGCCGGGACGGGGCGCAGACCGTCCGGGTCGCGCTGTCGCAGAACGACCGGGTGGTGTTCACCGCCGACGTGACCACCGCCCGCGTGTAACCCGCCGCACCGGGAACGGGGTGGTGGCCGGGTCCGCGGACCCGGCCACCACCCCCCCCGCTCATGCGGCGCGGGCCACCGCCGGTGACGGAATCTTCGCCTCCAGAGGTCCGGCGCCGTGCCACAGCACCTCGTTGACCGCGTCCGGCACCCGGGCGCCGCCCAGGGCGAGGCGTACCGACTCGGCGACCGAGACGCCCGCCCGGTCCTGCGCCTCCCGGGTGGAGGCGCCCAGGTGCGGGGTGCAGACGACCTGATCGAGACGGAGGAGCGGCGAGTCCGTGCACGGCTCCTGGGCGAAGACGTCCAGGCCGGCCGCCGCGACCCGCCCCTCCACCAGGGCGTCGTACAGAGCGGCCTCGTCGACGAGGCCGCCGCGCGCGACGTTGACCAGACGCATGCCCCGCTTGGCCCGGGCCAGTTCCGGCGCACCGATGAGGCCGAGCGTCTGCGGCGTGCGGGGCAGGTGGACCGTCAGGAAGTCGCAGGACGCCAGGACCTCGTCCAACGGCAGCATGCGCACACCCAGTTGGGCGGCCCGTGCCGCGTCGACGTACGGGTCGTGGGCGATCACGTCCATGCCGAACGCCTTCATCCGCTCGGTCACCAGTGTGCCGATGCGGCCGAGGCCCAGCACCCCCAGTGTCTTGCGCGCGAGTTCTCCGCCGACGTACTTGGACCGGTTCCACTCGCCGTTCTTCAGCGCCCGGCCCGCCTGGGGGATGTTGCGTGCGACCGCGATCAGGAGACCGCAGGTGAGTTCGGCGGCGCTGACCACGTTGGCGTGCGCCGCGTTGACCACCAGGACTCCGGCCGCGGTGGCGGCGGGCACGTCGACGTTGTCCAGGCCGACGCCCGCGCGTGCGACGACCTTCAACCGGCGTGCGGCGGCGAGCACTTCGGCGTCCACGCGGGTGGCGGAGCGGATGAGGACGGCGTCTACGTCCGCGACGGCCGTGAGCAGCGCGTCGCGGTCGGCGCCGTCGCACCGGCGGATCTCGGCATCCGGGCCCAGGGCGGCCACGGCGGCCGGGGACAGTTCTTCGGCGATCAGGACGATCGGCCTGCTCATGGGGAGACTCATTCCTTGTCGGGCGCGGGCAGGGCCCGCAGTGCGGTGAGGAGTTGGTCGACGGATCGTTCGATGGCGCCCGGGCGGGGGCGGCCGCGGGCGGTGGACTGGGCGGCGAACCGCAGCGCCCGGGGCAGTTCGTCCCACGCCGCCGACGCCGCCGCGGCGCGTACGGGGTCGGTGGTGCCGTCCGCCACGTCGAAGTCGAGCTTGAAGGTGTGGTGGCGGGCGGCGGCCCACAGGTCGTCCACGTACCGGGCGACGGCGCTCGGGTCGGCGCGCAGCACCTCGGAGGTGTGGCGCAGGGCCGCGTCGAGGTCGAGGAGCCAGGTGCCGGTGCCCGGCGCGCTGCCGTCGCCGTCGGTGGCGGGCGCCCAGTCGAGCCAGCGGTAGTGGTCGGCCGGCGGGACCGTGGATTCCGTGCCGAGGGCGAGGACGTCGCGCCGGGCGACCTCGCGCGGCGGGCGGGTCAAGGGGGCCAGGGCGGCGGCGAGTTCCGTGTCGTCGATCCAGCCGAGGTAGGGGCTCTGTGTGCCGTGCGGGGTCAGTGCGGAGAAGTGGTCGGCGACCAGCCACTGGTCGTCGCGCCGGTCCTTGAGCAGGATCCAGTGCGGGGCGTCCGCCCGGCCGTGCGCCGGTGACCAGGGAAGGTGACGGGTGTTGGCCACGGCGAGGACGCGCCGGTCCCGCAGCAGCGCGCGGTGCAGCGCCTCGCGTGCGGTGGGCCAGTCGCGCGTACCGGCGTGGGCGAGCTGCCTGCCGTCGTCGGTTCTGTCGATCCGCGGATGGTGGGAGAAGGCCAGTTCGCCCGCGGGGAGGTCGACGCGGACGGCGAGCCGGACGCCGTGGGCCAGCCGGCGCCGGACATCGGGGATGTCGGGGGCCACGTGGGCCAGCAGGTTCGTCGTGTAACAGCTCAGGTCGGGCATGGTGGTCGGGGCGCCGGTCAGGAACACGTGGCCTCCAGGCCGTCGGCGTCGGATGGGGCGTCGGACAGGGAGAAGGCGCAGCTGAGGGGCGTGGGGGAACGGTCGCGCAGGCTGATCCACCGGTATCCGTCCCACCGGCCCGCTCGGCTGCCGGGCGGGATGTTGATCGACCAGGGGCTGCCCGCGAGACCGGTTCCCGCCGCTTTGACGCAGGCCTCCTGCGCCGTCCAGACCCAGGCCAGTTCGACTCCGCGCCGGCGCTCGCAGAGCGGCATGACGTCCTCGGTGTGCCGTCCCAGGCAGCGGCGCAGCAGACTGTCCGGGACGTCGGTGACGGGCAGTTGGACGTCGACGCCCACGCGCCGGCCGCGGGCGACCGCGACGGCGATCGCCGGGCCGTCGTGCGAGACGCTGATGCCGGTGTCCGGGTCGCCGTCGAGCACGGGCCGCCCCTTGGCGTCGGCCCGGATCGGCGTCGACGCCCGCTCGGGCACGGTGAGGCGCAGCAGGTGGCGCAGCAGGGCGCGCCCTGCGAGGAATTCGGCGGTGCGCCGGCGGGGCAGGGCGGCCGCGACGGCCCGGTCGTCGGGGTCCGCGGCCGCGCGCAGCCAGGGGCCGAGCTGTCCGGTGGCCACCCATACGTCCGGGGCTGCGCGGGTGATGAGGGTCGTCATGCCCGCAGCTCCGTGAGCCACGGGTCGGCGTGATCGGCGACGGCGTCCAGGAGCAGTTCGGTGACGCCGCCGCCGATGCCGAACACGGCTGCCTCGGCGCGGATCCGCTGGGCTCCGTCGCGCAGCAGGCCGTCGGCGCCCTGGAGTTGGGCGCACACGGCCAGTACGGGGTCGACGGTCAGGCCGACGGCGGACTTGAGCAGGGCCGCGGCGGCGAGGTCCTGGTGCCGGGTGATCCGCTCGGCGAGCGTGTCGCTCAGGGCGTGCAACTGGCGGACCTGGACCAGGCAGCCGGCGAAGCGCTGGCGTACGGAGCTGTTGTGCCACAGCGGCTGTCCGTCCACGAGGCGCCGGGTCAGCCGTTCCTTGGTGTCGGCGAGCACGCGGGCCGTCAGGGCGCGGGCCCACAGGGCGCCCGCGAGGCGTTCGGTGCCCATGTGCTGGGCGAACGCGGGCATGGCGCGCCCGGGTCGGCCGACGAGCAGGTCCGGTGCAAGGCGGACGTCGGTGAACTCGACGTGTCCGGTGGCGGCTCCGACGAGCAGGTCGGTGTCGGCGGGAGTGACTTGGACGCCGGGCGTTTCCGCCGGTACGAGGACCCAGGTGAAGCTGGTGAAGTGGCGGCCGGGGCGGTGCCGGGCCAGGACGAGGAACCAGCCGGCCGCGCAGGCGGTGGTGATCCAGCGCTTGCCGCCGTTCAGCACGATCTCGTCCGGGCCGATCGTCACCTCCGTCCCCAGATCGGCGAGGTCGGAGCCGGCCGCGGCGCTGTCGGTGGCGGCGAGCGCGAGGGGGCGTTCGCCGGACCGGACGCGGTGCAGCGCGTCGCGGACGGGGCCGCTCGCGGGTGCGCCCGCGGCCAGGATCGGGAGGGCGCTGGCGGCCTGGACCAGGACGCTGAGGGTGACGCCGTTGTCGCCGCGGGCGTCGACGGCCGTGAGGAGTGCGGCCAGTCGCCGCGGGTCGGTGCCTCCTCGGTCGTCGTAGAGCCCCTCGATCAGTCCCGCCGCACCGCAGGTCTGCCAGACGAGCGCGGCCGGGGCCGCGTCGGGCAGACCGGCGAGGGCGACGGCCGGGTCGAGCGGGGTGGTCGGGGGCGGTGCGGAACGGGCCGGTGCAGTCAGGGTCGTGGTGGGTGCGGTCGTGGTCGTCGTCCCGTCAGTCAAGGCGCACCTCGGAGTCCAGAAGGGCGAGTTTGCCGTCCACGAGGTGGAGGCGGTCGTTGCTGTAGTTGAGGGCGGCCGAGCGCAGGTCGCGCAGGCTCTGCTCCAGTCGTGTGGGCGAGTCCTTGAGGTAGCCGTGGCGCATGCCCACGGCGTCCACCAGGTCGTCGACGGCCCGGTAGGACTGCTCGGCGGCGGTGATCTTCAGCCCGTTCAGGAGCAGTTGGACGCGCGGGACACTGAGGTCCGGGGCCTGCTCGACGGTCCTGCGGGTCTGTTCGAGCAGGGCGTGCACGGTGTCGACGCGCTGCCTGGCCCGCGAGAGCCGGGTGAGCAGCAGTTCCGAGTCGAGGTCGGCCCGGCCCCGGTTCTTCGGGGAGCGCAGCAACTTGACGACGCGGGACAGGGCGCCCGCCGCGGTGCCGAGCCAGCACGCAGACCAGCCCAGGTGGGCCATGGGGGCGAACACGTTGGTGACGATCGTGCGGAAGGCGCCGTGCTCGCCGATCACCTGGTGGTCGGGGACGGTTCCGGTGAGGCGGAGCGCGACGCTGTGGCTCGACCGCATGCCCAGCGGCTCCCAGTCCCCCGAGCGTTCGATCTTCAGCTGGTCGCGGTGGGCGTAGACGAGGGAGACGTCCTGTGAGGAGGTGGAGTGCGGGCTCTGCATGGTGACGAGGAATCCGTCGGCGTGCTCTCCGCCGGTGACGATCGGGGCGAAGCGGTCGACGGCGAGGCCGTCCTGGTGGGCGGTGAGCGCCGACCGGGAAGTGAGCAGGTGGCCGCCCTTGCCGGCCTCGGTGGTGACGGAGGCCAGGTAGACGCGGCCCGCGGCGATCTCGGGGAGCAGTTCGTCACGGAGCCCGGGGTGGGCGTACCGGACCAGGGCGGCGACCTGCTGGCAGTGCATGACGAAGATCATCGCCACGGACATGTCGACGCGGCCGAGGGCGGTGCCCGCCCGGATCACGTCGGCGGACGTCCCGCCGAGGCCGCCGTGCCCGCGGGGCACGAGCAGGCCGAGCAGACCGGTGTCGCGCATCCGGTCCAGCGCCTCGGTGGGGAAGGTGGCGTCCCGCTCGTGGCGGGCGAGGTGTTCGGCGGCGACGGTGGCGACGTCCTGGACGCGGTCCTCGATGCTCGGGGCGTCCGGCGCCGTGCGGTGCGGTTCGAGGAGGACGGCGGGCGCGCTCATGCCGCCGCCCGCGAGGCGTCCGAGACGCCGTTCTGGGCGTCGATCGCCGCGGACACGGCCGCCCACAGGCTGCCGGCGGTGGCGAAGGTGGTGTCGTTCATGGCGTCGTCCGGCAGCGTCACCTCGAACGCGTCCTCAAGGGCGAAGAGCAGCTCGATGGCCTGCATGGAGTCGAGGCCGTACGTGCGCAGGGGCGCGTCGGGCTCGATCTCCTTGCCGTCGAGGAACTTGAGGAAGGGGACGAGCGCTTCGGTGAATCGGGGGTCCATCACTTCTCTCCCAGGGTGGGGGCGGTGTCGGCCGTGACAGGGGTACGGGTCAGGTGGATGCGGGTGATGTCGGGGGCGCGGTCGGGGTCGTCGCCGTCGACGACGGCCTCGGCCGGCAGCGGGTGGCCGAGGAAGGCGACGAGGCTCGCGCTGAGGCCGTAGGCGCCGACGTTGGGGACGGCCAGCACGTCGCCGGGGCGCAGCGCGGGCAGCTTCGCCGCCCGTGACCAGGTGTCGAGGGGCGTGCACAGCGGTCCGCTGACCAGGGCGTCGAGGACGTCGGGGCGCGGCCCGGCGGCGTCGCCGGCATCCGTGGCGTCGGGGACGAGCCGGGGGTTGAGCGGCGGGAGGCGGCGCAGGCCCGGCATGCCGCCGAGGTGGTTGATGCCGGACTCCAGGACGACGACGTCCTTGCCGTGCGACTGCTTCACGTCGAGGACGGCGGTCAGCAGGACGCCCGCGGTTCCGACCAGGTAGCGGCCGGACTCGAAGACGATGCGGGTGCCGTCCTCGTGCCGGGTGGGCAGTTCCTCGTCGAGCAGCGCGGTGAGGCCGGGGCGCAGCCCGCTGAGGTCGATGCGCTCCCCCGCGCTCGCGAAGGGGGCGCCGAAGCCGCCGCCGAGGTCCAGCACGCGCAGGTCCGCTCCGTACTCGGCGAGGGCCGCGCGCAGGGTCTTCGCGGTCCGCAGGGACCGTTCGAACTGGCCCAGGAGAGCCGCGGGTTCGGCCATGTTGGTGCCCATGTACAGGTGCAGGCCGATCAGTTCGGCGTGCGGCCGTCCGGCGAAGCGGTTCGGTTCGCGCAGCACCCAGCGGGTGTCGGCGCCGAACTGCGAGGCCACGCCGGTCATCGCCAGGCCCTGGCCGGGGACAGGCTGGTCGTCGTTGATCCGCAGGAGGCACTGGGCGCGGACGCCGAGGCTCCCGGCGATGCGGTCCAGCTGCTCCATGGCGTGCGGGGAGTCCACCGAGAAGTGGCGCACTCCGGCGCGCAGGGCCCGGCCGATCTCCTCGTCGCGTTTTCCGGGCCCGGTGTAGAGCACGTCGGCGGCGGGCCAGCCCGCGCCGAGTGCGGCGTCCAGTTCGCCGCTGGAGCAGACCTCGGGGCCGGCTCCCTGTTCGCGCAGGACGCGCAGGAGGGCGGGGTGGGCGTTGGCCTTGAGGGAGTAGTAGACGCCGCTGCCGGCGGGCAGCGCGTCGCGCAGCGCGCTGTGGTTGCGGCGCACTTCGGCCAGGTCGTAGACGTAGGCGGGGGTGGGGATGCGGGACAGCAGGCCCGGGGGCAGCGGGAGCGCCGGGGCGGCGGTCTCAGCGGGTGCGGACACCGGCGGCCTCCTCGGCGAGGGCGGCGAGCGCCTTGCGGTCGACCTTGCCGTTCCCGGTGAGCGGGAGCGTGTCGACGGGCAGGCAGTTGCCGGGGATCTTGAACTCCTCGATCTGCTCGCGCATGCCGCTCAGGACCTCGCTCGGGTCGAGGTCGCTGACGACGAACAGCAGGGCGCGCGAGGGGTGTTGAGGAGGAAGGACGGCCGCGGCGGTGACGCCGGGCACGCGGCGGGCGGCCGCCTCGACCTCGGTGGCGCTGACGCGGAATCCGCTCTCCTTGTAGATGTCGTCGCGGCGGCCGTCGAAGTACAGGTAGCCGTCCTCGTCGACCCAGCCGTAGTCGCCCGTGTGGAGCTGGGGGAAGAGGCCCTCGGCGCGGCGGAAGCGCTGGGCGGTGAGTTCGGGGCGGCGCCAGTAGCCCGCCATCACGTTGGGTCCTCGTACGACGATCTCGCCGATGTCACCGGGCGGAAGGCGCCGGCCGTCGTCGTCCACGACGAAGACCTCGGTGCCGGGCAGCGCGCGGCCGCTGGATCCGGGGCGCTCCAGGTCGCCGTCGGGCGGCATGATCGTGGCCCGCTTGCACTCGGTCAGTCCGAACATCAGCTGGACGTGCAGGCCGGGCAGGGACGCGCGCAGGGATCGCAGGGTCTCGGCGGGCATGGCCGCTCCGGTGTTGGTCAGCAGCCGCAGCGGCGGTGTGCTGCCGCCACGGCCGCGGCGCAGCAGGCGGGCCAGCGCCTCGGCGACGGAGGGGACCGCGGCCAGGACGGTCGCGCCGGCCCGGACCAGGTTGTTCACCAGGGCGGGCCCGACCTCGGCGGGAGCGCCGAGCGTGACGTGGGCTCCGGCCAGTGTGGACAGGAACAGCTGATAGAGCCCGTAGTCGAAGGAGAGCGGGAGCGGGCTGTAGACGACGTCGGCCGGGCGGTAACCGAGGACGCTCTGGATGGCGCGGGCGGCGAACGTCAGTTGGCCGTGGGTGCTGACGACGGCCTTGGGCAGGGACGTCGTCCCGGAGGTGTAGATCAGGCACACGGGGTCGACGGCGAGCGGGCCCGGCGGTGTCGCCTCGGGTACGGGGCCGTCGAAGGCCGCGTCCGCCAAGGACGCGGTGCTCCGCGTACGCACGTCACGGCGATGGGCCGCCTGGCGCGCGGCGGCGTCGTCGGTGACGAGGAGCGCCGGTTCGCAGTCGTCGAGTACGTGGTCGAGCTGGACTCCGCGCACCTGTTCGTGGAGCAGGGAGAAGGTGACGCCGACGCGGGAGGCGGCGTACACCAGGGCGGGCTGGGCGACGGAGCCGGGCGCGCACACGACGAGCCGGTCGCCGCGCTCCAGGCCGAGTTCGACGAGCCATGCCGCGAGACGGCGCGAGGCGTCGTCGAGCTCCCGATAGGTCAGGGTCCGGCCGGCGCTGCTGACGGCGGGGCCGTCCGGCCGGGCGGCGACGGCCTCGTCGAGGAGGTCGTGCAGCAGATCGGCGTGGGCGGACATCAGTTCCCTCCTGGGGTCGGGACGAGGACGGGTGGCGGCTGCGGTGCGGCGTGCTGGGCGCGGAGGACGATGCGGCCGACGCCGTCGAGGTGGTGGAGGTTCTCCGGGACGAGGTCGTCGGCGGCGCATTCGACGGACAGGTCCTGTTCGAGGCGCTCGACGATCTCGACGACGCGGAACGAGGTGAACCCGGCCAGATCCGCGAGGGACGGTGCGGACCGCACCGTGGCGACGTCGACGCCGAGCACCCTGGCGACGGTGTCGGCCACCCGGTCGAGCAGCGGGCCGGGCACCTCGGCGGGACCACTGTCGTGCTCCGTCGGGGCGGGCGCCGCGCTCGCGGCGAACACCTCGCGGTCCCCCGCGAGTTGGGAACGCAGCCGGTCGAACACACCGGTGGGCTCCGGTCGTCCGCGGGCGACCCGACGGTATCCGACGTAGACGCTCTCGGCGAGCGCGTCCCACGCGGCGACGTGTGCCTCGCGCGCCGCCGACGAGCCGGTCGTGCCATCGAGGAAGCGGGCGTGCAGCCTCCGGGACCGGGCCAGCAGCCAGGTCTCCAGGGTGAGCCGGTCGAAGGCGGCGGCGCGGTCGGGGTGTCCGGCGTACGCGGACACGTAGGCGTCGACGGTCTCGTCGTCGGCCAGGTCGATCACGGCGGCGGGCGGGACGGGGCGCCGGGCGGGGGCGAAGGTGACCGTGGTCGCGTCCCCGGGTACGGCGGCGGCGAGTTCGGCGGGGGTCGGGCGGCGGGTGAGCGGGCGGGCGCTGCCCCAGGGCGTCTCGTTGTGGTATCCGTCGACGACGACGGCACCGCCTTCGTCGTCCGTCTCCAGCAGGAAGCTGTGTTCCATGTGCCGCTGCCCGAAGTAGGGCACCCACGGCAGGTGGTAGGCGTCGGCGACGACGTAGCGGCCGGGGGCGGGCGCCGGCGGTGCGCCCGGGGCGGTCCGCTCCTGCGTGACGACATCGAGGCCCAACAGCGTTGCAGATGCCGTCAGTTGGTCCGTCACACTGCGCTCGACCGTGGGCAGGCCCGCCGGGCCGGGTGTCGGCCGGAAGCGCAGTTCGGCGCCGAGGCCGAGGTGGGTGTGCGGGCCGTGCCAGCGGTCGGCGAGGATCGCCAGGTTGACCTGGACGCAGTCGAACAGGCGGCAGTCGGTGGTGATCGGCAGGTCAGTCACGGCCCACTCCGGCTCCGACGGGCTCCTGGGCCGCCTGAAGGCCGCTCATCGCGCGGCGCAGCTCCTCGGGGTCGGGCGCGACGTCGCTCAGCTCGCCGTCGAGGAGCTGCTGGTAGGCGCCCAGGTCCAGGTACCCGTGGCCGCTGACGCACACGACGACGCCCCGCTCGGAGCGCAGCAGGCCGCTGTTGGCCTCGGCGCCCGCCGAGGCCAGCCGGGCGGCGGCGGCGAGGGCGTGCCCGGACTCCGGGGCGGGCAGCACCATCTCGCTACGGGTGAAGAGGCGTCCGGCGTCGAGCGCGTCGACCTGGCCGACGGCCGTCGCGGCGATCTGGTCCCGGTGCCGCATGGCCGACAGCACCTTCGCGGCGCCGTGGAAGCGCAGCCCCGCGGAGTGCGAGTCGGGGATCGGATAGGAGCTGCCGATGGTGTACATCGCCTCCATCGGGCCGGTGCCGGTCGCGTCGGTGCGGTCGTAGGCGTACGTGCCGCGGGTCAGCTTGGGCGTGGTGCTGGACTCGGCGGCCAGCAGCAGGGGTGCGCGGGTGCCGGCCGCGGCGGCCTCGGCGAAGAAGGGCAGGGCGATCCCGCCGAAGTTGGAGCCGGCCCCGACGCAGCCGACGACGGCGTCGACCTCGGCGTCGAGCGCGGCGAGCTGGTCGGCGGCCTCGAGGCCGATGACCGACTGGTGCAGGATGCTGTAGGTCTCCCCGCTGCCGATGCAGAACGCGGCGCCCTCGGTCCTCGCGGCGTACTCGACGGCCTCGCCGATGGCGAGGGAGAGGCTGTTGACACCCTCCCGGCTCTGCGCGGCGACCTCGGTCAGCGGGCTGGGGCTGGCGTGCACGGTGGCGCCGAGGGTGCGCATGAGCGTGCCCCGGTAGGGCTTGCGGCGCAGGCTGTTGCCGACCATGAAGACGGTGCACTTCATGCCGAACATGGCGCAGGCGGCGGCGAGCGCGGTGCCCCACTGCCCGGCGCCGGTGCCGCTGACGAGTTCCCGTACGCCCGCCTTGGCGTAGTAATAGGCCTGCGCCAGGGCGGTGTTGAGCTTGTGGCTGCCGGAGATGTTGCCGCCCTCGTACTTGACGTAGATCGGCACGCGCGCCCCGACGGCGCGCTCGAAGCGTTCGGCCCGCCACAGCGGCGTGGGCCGGAAGGCGCGGTACGCCTCGACGACCTCGGCGGGGATGTCCCAGCGCTCCTTCGGCAGGACGCTCTGGCGGACCAGTTCCATCGGCAGGTTGACCTGGACGCCGTCGCGGCCGGCGGTCTGCGGTGTGCGGTCCGGCGGGAGCTGCTCGTCGAGGTGCGGCAGGACGCTGCGCCAGGTGGTGGGCAGGTGCGTGGTGCTCATCAGGCAGCCTCCGCCCCGAGCAGCACGACCTCGATCAGGTCGTGGACGGTCTGGAAGCTGCGTCCGACGAACAGGTCGTCGGGCAGGACGATGTCGAGCTCGTCCTCCAGCAGCACCAGCATGCCGACGAAACCCAGCGAGTTGACGTGGAGTATCTCGCCGTTGAGCGGCTCGTGGTCGTCGATGTCGGCGGGCCGCAGGGGCAGGCGGGACTCGGCGAGCACCACGCGCTTGACGGATTCGGTGACCGCCGACCGGTCCAGTCCTGTGATCATTGAATGCTCCGGGGATGTCCGTGGGAACAGAGGGGGGTTGTGGGGTGGGGCGGGGGTGTCACAACGAGCTGCGCAGGGTGCCGCGCGCGTCGACGACCCAGCTGTGGGTCACGAGCGCCCCGAGCGTGACGGGGCCCCTGACGTGCATGCGGCCGGTGCTGATGGAGATCTCGGAGCCGAGGCCGAGGGTGGGTCCGTCGTGCAGGCGCAGGGAGCCGTTGACGACGATCGCGGCGGCGTCGACCCGGCGGGCGAACTCCCGGGTGACGTCGGCGTCGGTCGCGACGACGCCCTCGGTGTGACCGGAGCCGTGGGTCCAGATGTGCCGGGTCGCCTCGTCGGGTCCCGCGACCGGGTACACGCCGATCGTGGCGTCGAGGAACTCGCGGCCGAGGTCGTGCTCCCGCAGTTCGCCGATGCTCCAGGGACGGCTGCCGGCAGGGGCGTCGGCGGACTCGGGGCGCGGGGTGTGCGCGGCGAGCCGTACGGTCACCGGCCGGTCGCCGCGCTCGGAGGCGCGCAGCAGCGCGGCGACGAAGTCGGCCGCGACCTCCTCGTCGACCAGGACCATCTCGGCGGTGTTGCAGGCGGTGGGCTCGGGCAGCTTGCTGTCGAGTGCGGCCTCGGCGGCGAGGTCGAGGTCCGCGCTGCGGTGGACGTAGAGGTGGTTGACGCCGCCGCCGCTGGCGATCACGGGGATCGAGGAGGCGGTGCGGCAGTAGTCGATGAGGGACGGGCTGCCGCGCGGGATGAGGACGTCGATGGCGTCGGGCCGCTTGAGGAGGGCGCGCAGCTGGGTCCGCCGGGGGTCGTCGATGACGCTGACCAGGCCGGTCGGCAGGCCGGCGGCCTCCAGGGCGTCGCGGGCGACGGCCGCGAGGGCCTGGTTGGTGCGGGCGATCTCCTTGCCGCCGCGCAGGATCACCGCGTTGCCGACGGCGACGGGCAGCAGGGCGCCTTCCACGGTGACCGTGGGGCGGGCCTCGTACACCATGAAGGCGACGCCGAGCGGCTTGGGGACGCGGCTGCGGGTGCCCCACGGTCCGGCCGGGACGGCGGTGCCGGGGGCGGTGACCTCGGTGAGTTCGGACAGCACGGCCTCGGTGAGGCGTTCGAGGCCGCCGAGGTGGGCGGTGGTCAGACGGAGCCGGTCGAGGAGGACCGGGGACAGGCCGCGCTCCTCGGCGACGGCCACGTCCTCGGCGTTCGCCTCCAGGACGGCCGGCCAGTGGGCGGCGAGCCGCTTGGCCAGCTCACGGCAGTAGGTTTCGTAGGCCAGGTCGCCGACCGGTGGCGCGGCGGCGACGGCTTCGCGGGCGGATACGAGCAGTTCGTCGGTCATGATCTCCTACCACATGAACTGGCCGCCGTCGACGATCAGTTTCTGACCGGTGACGTAGCGGCTGAGCGGGCCCACGAGGTATTCGAGGGCGTCGGCGATGTCGTCGGGGGAGCCGATGCGTCGCTGCGGGATCTCGGCGAGCACCGCGGCGCGGCGCTCGGGGTCGTCGAGCCGGAACCGGTCGACGAGTTCCTGGGTCTCGGTCATCCCGGGGATCAGGCAGTTGACCCGCACGGTGGGGGCGAGTTCGAGGGCCAGGCACTTGGTGAGCTGGAGCAGTCCGGCCTTGGACGCGGCGTAGTTGACGCCGTTGAGGCGGGGACGCAGGCCGGTGGTCGCGCCGATGTTGACGATGGTTCCGGTGCCGGCGTCGAGCATCGCCGGGGCGAGGGCCTGGGTGAGGTGGAAGGGGCCGGACAGGTTGGTGTCGAGCACGTTCTGCCAGTCGTCCTCGGTGAGTTCGAGGAAGGGGCGGTCGATGTTGATGCCCGCGTTGTTCACGAGCACCTCGGGTGTGCCGTGCTCATCGAGGAGGGTCCGGGCGGCGGCCCACACGGACGCGCGGTCGCCGAGGTCGGCGCGGAGCACGGCGATGCCGTGCTCGTCGGCGGCCCGCTGCGCCGCGTCCTTGTCGGAGCGGTAGAGGGCGACGGTGCGGTGGCCGAGGTCGCGCAGGCGCCTGGAGAGCGCCAGGCCGATGCCGCGGGTGCCGCCGGTGACGACGGCGAGGGGGCTGGTGCTGGTCATCGGGGTGTCTCCCGCGGTGCGTCGGTGAGCCGGTCCAGGAAGGCGTCGAGGTGGGACAGGAGCGTCGGTTGGTTCGGCGGCTCGAAGACCTCGAAGTGACCGCAGTCGAGGTCCCGTACGGTCAGCCGTTCGGTCAACTCGCCCCAAGAGGCGACCTGTTGGTCACGGCCGGGGCCCGCGCAGGCCATCAGCAGGACGGGGCCGTCGGGCCGGGAGCGGGTGCGGTGCGCGGCGCTGGCCCGGACGTGGGCCAGCGCGGTGGTGCGGGCCCGGTCCGCGTCGGTGCCGTCTCCGAGGTGGCTGACGGACTTCTCGATGGCGTCGAGTACGCGGGCCCTGGCTCCGGGGTCGGGGGCGGTGTGCTCGGTGAAGCTGTCGATCAGCACCACGGCGGGGGCGGGGCCCGTCTCGGCCAGACGTGCGGCGAGTTCCCAGGCGAGGACGCCGCCCAGGGACCAGCCGACCAGGACGCGTGGGCGGTCGGGGACGTGGTCGAGCAGGTCCAGGTAGGTGCGGGTCATGTCGGTCACGGCGTCGTCGGGGTCCTCGCCGGGCAGCAGTCCGGCGGCGCGGATGCCGAACACGCTGCCGTGGCGCGCCAGTCGGGCGGCGGTGCCGAGGTACTGGCCGAGGCCGCCGCCGGCCGGGTGGAGCAGGACGCTGCTGAGCGGTCCGGGCCGCTGGGCGAGCGGGACGAGCAGCTTGGTCCCGTGGGTCGTGGCCGGCATCAGGCGTCCTCGCGGAGCGTGGTGATCCAGGCCGCCTGCGCGCGGACGGTCGGGTCGCGGAAGAAGTCGAGGATCGGGATCTGGACGCCGTACTCCTCCTCGATGCGGGCGCCGGCGGCCATCACGGTCAACGAGTGGGCGCCGTGCTCCAGGAGCGACCGGTCGACGGGCACCTCCGCGATGCCGAGCAGCTTCGCCCACATCTGCTGGAGCGCCGCGACGAGCGGATCGTCGGTGGTGGTCACGGCGGGCGCGGACCGTGCCTCATCGGCCAGGGCGCGCTGGGCCCGGGCGGCGAGGGCGGCGCGGTCCACCTTGCCGTTGCGGGTGGTGGGCACCGCGTCCAGGGGGAAGACCCGGGCGGGCACCATGTAGCCGGGCAGGGCGGCCGCAACGTGCGTGCGGATGCCGTCCGGGTCGGGCGAACGGCCGTCCTCGGGCCGGAAGAACAGGGCGAGGCGGCGTTCGTGGCCCTCGCCGTGCACGACTCCGACGGCGCGGGCCACATCGGGGTGGGAGGCGGCGGCGCTCTCCAGCTCGCCCAGCTCGACCCGGTAGCCGCGGATCTTGACCTGGTCGTCGTCGCGGCCGAGGAAGAGCAGCGCGCCGCTCTCGTCGCGCAGGACCTGGTCACCGGTGCGGTACATACGGGCCCGGGCGTCCTCGGCGTACGGGTCGGGCAGGAACCGTTCGTCCGTGCGGGCGGGGTCGTTGACGTAGCCCAGTGCGGGGCAGGCACCCGCGAGGTACAGCTCGCCGGGCACGCCGCGCGGGGCGAGGTGGCCCGTGGTGTCCACCACATGGGCTGCCACGTCGGTGATCGGGCGGCCGATGGGGACGTGGGAGGGCCAGGGGCGGTGGTCGGCGGTGAGCCGGTGCGTGGTGACGGCGTGGGTCTCGGTCGGGCCGTACAGGTTCACCAGGCTCAGGTGCGGGCGGTCGGCGAAGAAGCTCCGGACGCGGTCGTCGAGCAGGAGTTGTTCGCCGGAGACGCAGACGTGGCTCAGGTGCGGCAGCGCGTCGCCCGAGTCCTGCGCGGCCCGGACGAAGGCGGGCAGCGCGGCGACCGGGAGGTAGACATGGGTGACCCGGTGCGCGCGGACGCGCTCGACGACGGCGGGCAGGTCACGGCGGTCGGCCGGCTCGCGGGAGACCAGCGTCCCGCCCGCGACGAGGGTGGGCAGGATCTCCTGGAAGGAGACGTCGAACCCCAGCGGCGCGTACTGCAGGAAGCGGGTGCGCTCGTCCATGTCCAGGGCGTCGAGCTGCCACTCGGTGAGGTTCATCAGGGGGCCGCTGTTCATCAGCACGCCCTTCGGGCGGCCGGTGGAGCCCGAGGTGAACATGATGTACACGCCGTCGGAGGCGCCGGTCGGGGCGGACTCGTCGGATGTCATGTCCTGCGGCCCCGCGGTCAGTTCGGCCGGGGTGAGCAGGTCCACGCCGTCGACGGGGTCGTCCCCCACGACCAGGCGGCAGTCGGCCTTGCCGGTCATGTACGTCAGCCGCTCGGCGGGCAGGCCGAGGTCGAGCGGCAGGAAGACCGCGCCGCGGGCGAGGACCGCGAGGACGGTGACGACGGTGTCCACGAGCGTGGTCGTGGTGAGGCCGACGACGGTGCCGCGGGTGACGCCGCGTGCGGCCAGCGCGGCCGCGCCGGTCGTGGCGAGACGGTCCAGCTCGGCGTAGGTCAGCCGGCGGCCGTCCTCCTGGACGGCGACCTGCCCGGGCCGCGCCGCCGCCGCGGCGCGCACCGCGCCGTACAGGTCGGCCTGGGGCAGGCGGCGCCGGAAGCCGTCGGTGGCGTGGGAGTCCTCGGCCGAGGTGTCCTCGAAGAGGTCGGCGACGGTCCGGCCGGGCTGTTCGACGGCCCGGTCGAGGACGGTGCGCAGGGATGCGGCGAGCGCGTCGGCCAGGGGTTCGGGCAGCAGTTCGCGGTCGCTCTCCAGCTCCAGGGACCAGCCTTCGGGGCCGGGGGTCACCCCGAGCCAGAGGTCGAACTTGGCGGTGCCGTTGCCGTGTTCGCGTACGCGGCGCACCGGGGATCCGGGCTCGGCGTCGGTCGCGTCCTGGAGGGCGAGCATGCAGGAGAAGACCGGGTTGCGGTTGGTCGAGCGGTCCGGGTCGACGTGGCGGACGATGCGGTCGAAGGAGACGGCGGCGTCGGCGCGGGCCCGGCCGGCCTCGGCCTGCACGGTCTCCTTGGCGAAGACGTCGAAGGGGGTGTCCCAGGACACGTCGACGATGAGCGGCAGGGTGTTGACGAAGAAGCCGCACAGGTCGAAGGAGCCGAGGGTGCGGCGCGCCATGACGGGGCTGCCGAAGACGACGGTGGTGTTGGCGGAGTGCCGGGCGAGCACGGCCGCGTAGGCGGCGGAGAAGAGGACGAACGGGCTGACGCCGAGCGTCGCGCACAGGCCGTCCAGGTCCGCGGACTGCCGGGGCGAGAGCCGGATCTCGCGCCGGGTCCCGGTGAAGTCGGTGGTCGCGGGGCGGTTGGGGCGCGGGTTGAGGACCGTGGCGGGGGTGGCCCGCAGCCGGTCGGCCAGGGCCTTCGCCGCGCGCTCCGTCCCGTCGTCGTCCGCCGCCTTGAGCTGGGCCTCCAGCTCGCGCCCCAGGGCGCGTTCACGACCGGCGCGTACCGTCGCGACGTCCAGGGTGCCCTGGACGGACGCGGTCAGGTCGCCGACGAACCGGCGCAGCGAGAAGCCGTCGAAGACGAGGTGGTGCACCACGAGGAGCAGGGTCGAGCGGGTGCCGTCGGCGGCGCGGAGCAGCACGGCGCGCAGCAGCGGGGCGCGCGTCAGGTCGAAAGCGGTGTCGCCCAGTTCCGCGAGGAGTTCGGTGCGCCGCCGGTCGAACTCCGCCGCCTCGGTGGTGACGTGGTGGAGCGGGGCGTCGGAGGGGACGTCGCCGAGCACGGCGTGCGGGTCGGCACCCTCACGGATCGCGAGGCGCAGGGCCGGCTGCACCGCGAGGACGTCGATGAGGGCCGGGGCGAGGGCGGCCGGGGTGAGGCCGGGGTCCAGTTCCAGTTCGGCCACGACGTTGTAGAGATGAGGCACCGGCACCGTGCGGTGCACGACGAGGAGCCCCTTCTGGGCGGCGGTGAGCGGGAGGGTGGCCGTGGGAATCTGCGGTGCGACGGTCATCGGAGGCTCTCCTTCGGCGTGAGGAGTCCGCGCAGCCACTGGCGGAGTTCGCCCACCGTGCGCACCGAGGCGAGACCGGTGGGGTCGATCTCCTGATCCGGGTCGGTGATCAGCTCACTGGCGATGCGCAGCACGGACAGGGAATGCAGTCCCACCTCGGCCAGCAGGGAATTGTCGTCGAATGACGCACGGATGTGTCTCGAAAGGACGGACCCTATTTCCGCGTCGACCATCTCGTCCGCATGGTTCATTACAAAGGCTCCTCGGGGAAAGGTCGCTTCGTGGCGCACCACAAATAGTTCAGCAGGGGCCTTCCGACGGTCAACAGCCGCCTGGCGCACCTATTGAAAGACGTGATTGCCGACCCCCGCGAAGCCTCCACGAAAAGGAGTCATCAATGAATTCGATAGATCAAAAGGAAGGAGGAGGCCGGTTCACCGGCCTCCTCCTGGGTCGTGCGGTGGTGCTGGCGGCGCCCGTCAGGCGCGCGGCTTGTCGCCGAACGCCTCCGCGAGCGCGGACCGGGTGAGCACGCGCAGGAACGGCGGGACGGTGAGGGCGACCGTCACGGCGAAGAAGCCGAAGGCGAGACGCAGTCCGAACCATTCGGCGAGCAGGCCCATCAGGCCCGCGCCGATCGGCATGGCTCCCCAGCTGAACAGCCGGCTGACGGCTCCGAAGCGACCGAGCATGGCGTCGGGCACGAGCCGCTGCGCCATGGTCCGCGCGTTCACCGTCCACAGGGTGCCGCCCATGCCGCCGAGGAAGGCGGCGACGGCCACCGCCCAGAGGTTCGTCGTCACGGCGGGGACGGCCATCATCGCGAAGGTGCCGACGAGGTCGGCGAACATGACCCAGCGGCGGCCGAAGAAGCGGTTGAGCCAGGTGACGGCGAGGGCGCCGGCCAGGCCGCCGACGCCGAGGGCGCTCAGCAGGGTCCCGTACTCGCTCGGGCTCAGGTGCATGACGGAGGTGGCGAACAGCGGCATCAGGGCGAGCCAGGCTCCCCAGCACGCGCACAGGACGGTGAGGATGAGCGCCATGGTGCGCAGCAGGGTGTGCCGCCACAGGTAGCTCAGGCCGTCCACGATCTGCACGCGGACGGTCTCGGGAGCGGCGGTCTCGGCGTCCGCCCGGCCGTCCGTCCGTCGGCTCGCGCGGAAGCGGCCCACGAGCAGGACGACGACGAGCGAGGCGGCGAGGTACGACAGCCAAGTCGTGCCGAGGGCGACGCCGGTGCCCGCGGCGAGCAGCAGGCCGCCGACGAAGGGGCCGGCGAACTCGTTGCAGACCGTCTCCGCGCCCGCGATCCAGGTGTTGGCCCGCTCGCGGCCCTCCGGCGGGGTCAGCGCCGGGATCATGGCCGAGGCCGAGGTCAGGGCGATGACCTCGGCGACGCCCAGGACGAGGCCGGCGGCGCAGAGCACCGGGATGGTCACGGCGTCGGCCGCCGCGAGCGGCATCAGGGCGCCGAGGGCGGTCAGGCGCAGCCCATTCGCACCCCAGAGCAGGCGGCGCCGGTCGAGGCGGTCCACCAGCACGCCGACGTGGAGGGCGGCCAGCAGCCAGGGCAGGGAGAGGGTGAGGGAGACCGCGGAGACCTGGGCCGGGGACGCGGAGGCCCGGGCGGCCAGGAGCGGCAGCGCGATCTTGGTGACGCCGTCGGCGAGGTTGGTGATCGCGGTGAAGACGAGCAGGACGACGGTGTTGCGGGTGCCGCGGCGCGCGGTGGGCTCGGCGTGGTCAGGGGCGGCGGGTGCCGTCACGGGCTCGGCGAGCCCCACCGGCGCCCGCGCGGTGTCGACGCTCTGGTCACTCATCAGTCTCCCCTAACCGTCTAACGGTTTTGCTGGTGAATCCGGGATGTCGAGTCTGGCACGGAAACCACCTCACGGCTACCCGGCAAAGCCGATAGCCGGTTATCCGGTGTAGGCTGGAAGCCGACCCGGGAGGTGGCTCATGCGTGACGCACCGGCGTCCGCCCAGCTGATCCAGGCGTTCGCCAACACGGTCGACGTCGAGGACGCGACCGACGAGATCGACACGGCCCGCAAGCTCGACGACTGGCTGCGCGCCCAGGGGCTGCTGCGCGGCGGCGAGCGGGTCGGCGCCGTGGACCACGCCCTGGGACTGCGCCTGCGCTCCGGCCTCCGCGAGGCCCTCGGCGTGCACGTGGGCGACCGGCCCGACCCGGCGCTCCAGGACGGCGCGACCGAGGCGCTGCGCGCACTGCCCCTCGTGGTCGTCGCGGGCGGCGACACGCCCGGCACCCTGGCTCCCGCCCCGGAGCTGACGGCGTCCAGGAAGGCGCTCGCGGCGCTCGCCGTCGCCTGGAGCGAACTGGCCGTCACCGGCGAGGCCGCCCGGCTCAAGCGCTGCTCCGAGCACGCCTGCGCCTGGGTCTTCTGGGACACCTCCAAGAACCGCAGCGGCCGCTGGTGCTCGATGCGCGTGTGCGGCAACCGCGCGAAGGCCCGGCGCTACGCGGCCCGGCAGGCCGCCGGAGCCGCACAGTCCGGCTGACGGAACACCGGGACCGCTCCCGTGCGGCACCCGACGGCCCCGGGTCATCGCGCCGTCGCGGAGGCGCTCATCAGGTCGACCGCCAGCCGGGCCACCTCGTCGACGGCGGGACGGGTCAGCAGCCCGTAGTGGTCGGCCGCCGTGCGCACACAGCGCGTGTCGCCGGCGAGGAAGCCCCGCCAGCGGTCGAGATCGCCGTCGTCGAGGTCCGCCGCCACCACCAGCGCCGGCACGTCGACGACCCGGGGCGTGCGTGGGGCCGTCATCGCCGCCACGTGGCGGCGGTGCAGGGCGTGGCGTGCGTGCAGGGCGTCTGTGACGGCGTCGCCGGAGGTGACGCGCAGCAGGACGGCCAGCGTCTCGAGCGCCTGGTCGTCGCGCGGCCCGAGACCGAGCCGGTCCGGCACGCGCGGGCCGGGGGCCGCGCCGCGCAGGGCGGCGCGGGCGAAGGCGTCGGTGCCCGCCTCCGGCACGGCGCCCGGGACCGGCGCGTCCAGCAGGAGCAGCGGCGGGCACGGGTGGCCGTCCGCCCGGAGCCCGGCGGCGATCTCGTGGGCCAGCAGACCGCCCATGGACCAGCCGCCGAGCAGGTCGGGCAGCCCGTCGGCGAGGAGTTGCGCCGCGTAGCGGGCCGCCATGTCCTCGACGCTCGCCTCGGCGACGCCGTCGTCCTCGCTGACCGTCACCCGCCAGTCGCCGGGCAGCGCCGCGGCGAGTTCGCGGTAGGGCAGCACGCCCACTCCCGCGCCGTGCACCAGATGCAGGTGCCGGCCGCCGGGTGCTCCCGCCCGCAGCACCACGGGGCGGGCGAGCGCGGGCGCTGTCGGGTCCGGGGCGGCCGTGTCCGTCGCGGCGGTGCTCAGCAGTTGTTCCATCCGTGCGGGCGTCGGCTCCTCCAGCCAGGCCTCCAGGTCGAGTTCGGCTCCGCTGTTCTTCTCGACGCAGGCCACCAGTTCCAGTACCTGGAGCGAATGGCCGCCCAGGGCGAAGAAGTCGTCGTGCGGGCGCACGGTACGGCCGAACACGCGCTGCCAGTCGGCCAGTACGCCCTCCGCCGGGTCGACGCTCACGGCCGCGTCCGGCCCGCCCGCCGGCCGGGCCCGCCGGGCCGTGGCCCTGGTCGCCACCCGCAGATCCGCCACGCGGCTCCCCTCGGCCGTCGACGCGGCCAGGACCGCCTCGACGTCGGCGAGAAACACGCGCACCGTTCTCTCGCCGAGGGCGCAGGTGTCGTACTCGACCTCGAGCACCGTGTCCGCGCCGTCGTCGAAGACGCCGACGAGCATCTGGCAGCGGGCGCTGGTCGACGGGCTGGCCAGCAGGCGGGCGGGCTCGTCGCCGAGCGTGATCCCCGAGCCGATCCCTCCGTGATGGGTCACGAGGACGGGCGGGACGGTGCCGAGCGTGGCCCGGTCCTCGTCGGCCAGGCGCGCGAACACCTCGGGATAGGTCACGTGGTGGAACGGCAGGCTCTCCCACAGGCTGTCCCGCGCCCGCGTCACCACCGCGTCGAAGGTGTCCTGCGCGCCGATCTCGTCGGCCAGCAGGACGGTGTTGGCCCGGTAGTCGACGCTGCGCTGGTCGGCGAGGGTCGGGCGGTTGGCCACGACCGTGCCGAGGGTGGTGCGTCCCGTCGCCCCGCCCCGGGCGAGCACGGTGCGGACGGCCGCGAGGTGCACGGCGAACTCCGTGCAGCCCACGCGCCGGCCGATGGTCTCGACGGCGGCGCGCGATCGGGGCGACAGGGTGTGGCGCAGCACCGCACCGGAACCGGGCGCGGCGCCGCGGGCTTCGGCCACCAGGGCCGCGGGTCTCGCGCCGCGCAGCCGGTCCGTCCAGAACTCGGTCTCCGCCGCGGTCGGCGGCGCGTGCGTCCCTTCCTCGGCGGGCGCCGGGACGGCTGCCTCCCGGGCGAGTGCCGCGACGCCGCCGTCCTGGACCGCGACATAGCCGCGGTGCAGGTCGTCCAGGAGCAACTGCATCCCCCAGCCGTCGAGCACCGAGTGATGGGCCGTGACCACGAGTTCGTCGACCGGTCCGACGCGCACCAGCGCGAGCCGGGCCAGGGGTGCGTCGTCGAGGGCGAAGGGGATCGCGTGCAGCCGGACGGCGATCTCGTCGAGCAGCGCCTGCGCGCTCCGGTCCCCGGGCGTCCGGTCCCAGATCATCTGCTGGGGCCGCGCGTCGAAGGGTGCCGGGTGCACGATGCGTACGACGCTCTCCCCGTGGCGCGCGAACGCGGTGCGCAGTGCCGCGTGCCGGTCGACGACGTGCCGCCACGCGGCCGTGAGGATTTCGGGGTCGAGGCGGCCGGTGCGCAGCCGCCAGGTGAGGTTCATCAGGTCTTTCCGCCCGCCTCGGTGCTGGATCCACCAGAGGGCTTCCTGGAGCGGTGAACTGGGCCGGACTTCTGGATTCGGGGTCACGGGGTCCTCACCGGAGACATAGGAGTTTCGAACCGAGGTGGGGGGTGTGAAATAGTTTCGAATCCGGGGACGCGACCACAAATAGAGTATTTGGATAATCTATCGGCGCCCGGCCTCGCCCAAGCCTTCTCTTGACTCTTCGGGAAGCGCGGAAAAGCATTCTTCCGACTCTCCATTCCCGCGCCACGGAAGAGGACCGGACATCATGAACGCCATCAGGACCATGTACGACTGGTTCGCGCACTCCGTTGCCCAGCACGGAGACCGGCAGACCGCGCTCGAGGTCGCCGGCGAGGTGCTGACCTACGCCGAACTCGACGGGCTGGCCGCACGCGTGGCGGGTGAACTCGTCGCCGCGCACGGCGGTGTGCCCGCCCGCGTCGGCCTGCTGGCCGCCCGGAGCACGGCCGCGTACGCGGGCTATCTCGCCGTGCAGCGCCTCGGCGCCGTCGTCGTGCCGCTCAACCCGGCCTGGCCGGCCGCGCGCAACGCGACCATCGCCGCCGACGCCGGGCTCGACCTCGTGATCACCGAGGACGGGACGGACCTGGGGACGCCCGCGGTGGACCTGCCCGCCGCCCGTGTGGATGCCCTGCGTTCCGGTCCGGTCCCGGACCTCCCCGCATCGGAGGCGGGCCCCGACGACCTCGCCTACATCCTGTTCACCTCGGGCTCGACCGGCCGCCCCAAGGGCGTGCCCATCGTCCACGGGAACGTGTCGGCCTATCTGAGCCATGTCATTCCGCGCTACGAGCTGGGGCCCGGCGCCCGCGTCTCGCAGACCTTCGACCTCACCTTCGACCCGTCCGTGTACGACATGTTCGCCGCCTGGGGCTCGGGCGCCGCGCTCGTCGTTCCGGACAAGAAGGACCTGCTGACGCCGGTGCGGTTCGTGAACCGGGCGCGCATCACGCACTGGAACTCCGTGCCCTCCGTCGCCTCCATCGCCCTGCGGCTGCGCGCGCTCAGGCCCGGCTCCATGCCGACCCTGCGCTGGAGCCTGTTCTGCGGCGAGGCGCTGACACTGCATCACGCGCAGGCGTGGCGGGCCGCCGCCCCGCAGTCCGTCCTGGAGAACATCTACGGCCCCACCGAGATGACCGTCACCTGGACGGAGTTCCGTCTCCCCACCGCCCCGGAGGACTGGCCGCGGCCGGCCAACGGCACGGTGCCCATCGGGACGCCCTACCCGGGCCAGGAACACCTCGTGCTCGACGAGTCCGGCCGGCCCGGCGAGACCGGCGAACTGGTGGTGCGCGGCTCGCAGCGCTTCCCCGGCTACCTGGATCCGTCCGACAACGTCGGCAGGTTCCTGCGCATGGTGGACGGATCGGCGGTGATCCACGACGGCACGACGCCGGTCACGGCCGAGGACTGGTACCGCACCGGCGACCGGGTGGGCCACCTCGACGGAGCGCTCGTGCATCTCGGCAGGCTCGACCACCAGCTCAAGATCCGCGGCTACCGGGTCGAGCTCGGGGAGATCGAGTCGGCGCTGCTCGACCTCGCCGGCGTCGCCGAGGCCGTCGTCCTCGCGGTGCCGGGACCCGGCGGTGACATCGAACTCGGCGCCGTCTGCACCGGCACGATCACGGACACCGCCGGGGCACTGGAGCGGCTCGCCGCGCGGCTGCCCTCGTACATGGTGCCGGGCTCCCTGACGGTCCTGGACACCTTGCCCCTCAACGCGAACGGCAAGGTGGACCGCAAGGCGCTCACCACCGTTCTCGGTACGGCGATCGCCGCCTGAGCCGCCCGGCGCGCCGACGCCGGCCGGGTCACGGGGCACCCGGCCCGGCGGGCGTCAGCACGCGGGACGCAGCATGGCGGCACCGTCGGCGGCCTCGCCCTCGGCCAGCACCTGACGGGCCGCGTCGAGCACGGTCGCGAAGGACGGATCGTCGTCGAGCCCCCGGCGCCAGACGCACTGGGAGAACACCTCGAAGGGGGGCCGCCAGCGGATCGCTCCCAGCAGCCCCTCGCGCAACTCGTCGCGCACGGCGACGGAGGGCAGCAGGGCGATCCCGATGCCCTCGCCGACGCCGCGCTTGACCGCGTCGACCGATCCGAGCGCGAGCACACCGCCCGCCGGTTCGCCGCTCGCGGCCAACTCGGCCTCCAGGGAGCGCTGGTAGCCGCTCCACCGGTGAGCGCACACCAGCGTCTCCGCGGCGAACTCCGCTGCCGACCCGACGGCCCTCCCGGCCAGCGGATGGGACGGCGCCGCCACCAGGCACAACGATTCGCGGCGCAGCGCGCGGTGGCGCACGTCGGGTGTGGCGGGGCGGGGGCCGATGAAGAAGGCGCAGTCCACGCGCTCCTCACGCACCAGGGAGACCGGATCGTCGTCGAGGCCGCGCAGGGACACCCCGAGGCCCCCGTGCCGCAGATGCAGGTACTCGATCAGCGGGACGAGGCGGTACGTGGTGATGCACTCGGCGGCACCGATCGCCAGCGGGGGTGCCTGGTCCGCGGGTTCGGCCACCGAGTTGCGCGCCAGTTCGCTGAGCCGGACGATCCGGCACGCGTAGTCGTGCAGGCGCCGCCCCGCGGGCGTGAGCTGGGCGCCGCCGGCGGTGCGGTCGAGCAGCGGCGCGTCGAGGATCTGCTCCAGTGTCTTGATGCGGGCGGTGACGGTCGGCTGCGCGAGACCCAGCAGGCGCGCGGCCTGGGTGAAGCTCCGTGACTGCGCGACCGCCAGGAAGGCGTCGAGCTGCTTTATGTTCACGGCCCGACCCCGTTCGGCGTCCGACCCTGCGCACTGTCGTGCACGATGAACCCCATTCGTCCGTGGTGCGGAACGCGCGGCCGGAATCCGGTCGGTCTCCGGGCCGTGCCGGGCGGACGCACGATCCGCCCCGCTGTGCGACCTTACGGACGGGGAAAGGGAGTTGCACCCGTTGTCGGTGTTGCCCTCACCAATACCACCGAGGGGCACTTCCCCGATGCCCGGGATCCGACGAACCATGGCAGCATGACCTCGCCAGTCGCGCCCCCTCACATTCAGCGTCCCCTCGGTTTTCCGGCCCCTTCGTCCGGCCGGATCGACCCCGACGAATTCCGTGCCGCCCTGGGCAGGTTCACCACCGGAGTGGTCGCCGTCACCGCCCTGCACGGAATCGACGACACGCCCGCGGGCGTGGTCGTGAATTCCTTCACCTCGGTTTCCCTGGATCCCGCCCTGGTGCTTTTCTGCATGGCCCGTACGAGCAGCAGCTGGCCCAAAATCCGTACCGCGCAGCGCTATTGCGTGAACATACTCGGCAAGAACCAGCGCGGGATCAGCACGCAGCTCGCCGCTCCGGGCGGTGACAAGTTCCGCGGGCTGAGCTGGAGCACCACGCAGACCGGCGCGCCGGTCCTGGACGGGACGCCCGCCTGGCTGGAGTGCTCGACCGAGGCCGAGTACCCGGCCGGCGACCACGACGTGGTCGTGGCCCGCGTGCACCGGATCGGCGGCCACGGAGCGGACGCCCCGCTGGTGTTCTACCGCGGGTCGTACGGGCGCCTGGCCGACTGACGCGGCGGCGGGCAGGACCGGCCGCCGCTCTCCCCCAATCTCCTTCTCCGCATCACCATCGCCGAATCGACCAGAGGAATCCCTTCATGACAGCAAGCACCGGCTCCCGCAAGCCCATCGGCGTGGGCATCGTCGGCCTGAGCGCCGACGGAGGGTGGGGCTCGCGTGGCCATGTGCCCGCGCTCCGCGCCGTGGACGGCTACGAGCTGCGCGGACTCGCGGCCTCCTCCCCCGAGTCCGCGCGACGGGCGGCCGAGCGGCACGGTGTCGCGGCCGCCTACGCGGACGCGGGCGACCTGGCCCGCGACGAGAACATCGACCTGGTGGTGATCGCCGTACGGGTGCCCCGGCACCGCGAGTTGATCCTGCCCGCGCTGGAGGCCGGCAAGGCCGTGCTGAGCGAGTGGCCGCTCGCCACGGGGCTCGACGAGGCCGAGGAGCTGGCCGGGCTGGCGGAGCGGCACGGGGTGCGCACGGCGGTGGGGCTGCAGTCGCGCTCGGCACCGGCGGTGCGCTACCTGCGGGACCTGATCGCGGACGGCTACGTCGGCGAGGTCCTGTCGACCACCCTGCTCGGCTCGGGCGGCGGGTGGGGTCCGGCCGTGGGCTCGGGCGGCGCGTACACCGTCGACCGGAGCAACGGGGCGACCCTGATGACCATCCCGTTCGGGCACACCCTCGACGCCCTGACCATGTGCCTGTCGTCGTTCGCGGAGCTGAGCGCGACGACGGCCACGCGGCGCCCCACGGTCCAGGTCTCCGACACCGGGGAGAGCATCCCGATGACCGCCGAGGACCAGATCGCCGTCTCCGGCCGGCTGGCGAGCGGCGCGGTCGCCTCGCTGCACTACCGGGGCGGGTCGAGCCGCGCGACGAACCTGCACTGGGAGATCAACGGCACGGACGGCGACCTGGTGATCTCGGGCGGCACCGGGCATCTCCAGTTCGGCCAGTTCGAGATCAGCGGCGCACGCGGCAAGGACCAGCGGCCGGCGCCGCTGCCCGTCCCCGCCCGGTACCAGGAGGTCTCCGGCGTGGACGGCCCCGCCGGCGTCGTGGCCCATGCCTACGCGCAGCTGCGTGAGGACCTGCACACGGGCAGCAGTACGGTGCCGGACTTCCGGCACGCGGTCGAGCACCACCGTCTGCTGGACCGCATCGCGAAGTCGGCCGAGACCGGGGCCCGTCAGTAGGGGCCGCGCACAGCGGCACACAGGGGACCGCCCCGCGGACATCTGTCCGCGGGGCGGTCTCGCGTGCGCGGGTGTCAGCCCGGGGCGGTCCGGGACCGGCAGGCGGCGACGAGGCGGGCGCACACCGCCTCGGCGTGCTCGTAGAGGTAGAAGTGGCCGCCGGGCCAGGTGTGGCAGTGCACCGGGCCGTCGGCGAGGGCGGACCACTCCCCCAGGGCCGTCGCGGGCGCCAGCGGATCGTCCTCCCCGCCGAAGACGGACAGCGCCGTCCGCAGCGGCGTACCGGGCGTGTAGGCGTAGTCCGCGACCAGGTCGAGATCGGCGCTCAGGGTGCGGGCGACCAGCCGGGCGAGGGCGTGGCGGTCGCCGTGGTCGCCGCCCGGTGCGCCCAGGCCGTGCACCTGGCGCAGGAGGTCGCGGGGCCTGGCCGGGCTCACGGGGCTCACGAACCGCTGCGGGGCGCGGCTTCCCGAGACGCCGAGCCAGCACGGCCCCCGGTGCTCCGACTCCAGCGCCCGCGCCACTTCGAAGGCGAGCAGCGCCCCGAGGCTGTGGCCGAAGACGGAGAACGGGCCCGACAGCGCCGGCCCCAGCGTCGACCGCAGGTAGTCGACGGCTTCCACGGCCGTACGGCACCGTGCCGTGCCGCGGTCCAGGAGGCGGCCGGGGAGGTCGACGCCCCAGACGCGCCAGTTGGCGGGCAGGTGCGGCAGCAGCGGGGCGAACCCGCGCGACGAGCCGCCCGCGTGGTGGAACAGCACCAGCGTGTGGGCGGGCTCGCCGCGCAGGGTCGGGTTGAGATCGAGGATCGGCATCTCAGGCGACCAGTTCGGCGAGGAGGGAGCGCCGCTGGTCGAGCGGCACCGGGTTGTCCTTGTACAGGGACTCCATGGCCAGCCAGTGCACCCGCACCCGGGCCCCCTCGGTGCCGCGCAGCGCGGCGGCCGCGACGTGCTGCGGACCGCAGGGCACGTCGACGACCTCCCAGCCGTCGGGCCGCAGCGCCGGATCGGCGCCGAGGTAGTCGGCGGCCAGGGGGCGGCCGAGTCCGGTGCCCAGGCCCTTCAGATAGGCCTCCTTGCGCGTCCACAACTGTCCGAACCCGACGGCTTCCCCGGGTCCGGTCGCCAGCTCGCGCTGTTCGTCCGGGTGCAGGGCGGGGGTGCAGACGCTGACCGTCTTGGCCGTGGGGACCTTCTCCACGTCGACGCCGATCGGGGCGGTCGAGATGCCGATGAGGGCCATGCCGTTGCTGTGGGAGAGGGAGAAGTGCAGGGGGGTGTCGGGCGACGCGAGGATCGGCCTGCCGTGCGGCTCGTCGCAGCACGGGCAGGGCTCCCGGCCCATCCGCAGGCTGCGCGGATCGGTGCCCAGGTAGGCGCTGAGCAGGCGGCGCAGGGCCACGTGCGCGCTGCTGTAGAGCAGCCGGCCCGCCTCGCGCCGGCACGTCCCGGCCCGGCTCTGTTCGGCCGCGTCGAGTTCGGTGAGGTCCAGTTCACCCGTGCAGCTGCCGAGCGGCGGCTGGCGCAGGATCCACAGGTCCGCGCTACTTTGCGGCGGGATCGGCAATGTCACGCTGTTCAGTCCCTGCCTTGGATGGAGTGAGGAGTCGGTCGAGGTAGCGGGCGAGCGTTCCGGTGTCGGGGGCCCGCAGGATGAAGGTCAGTTCGGGCTCGACCGCGAGAGCGGCGGCGAGCCGCCGCTGGAGCTCCAGGCCGATCATCGAGCCGACGCCCAGATCGGTCAGGGTCTGGTGCCGGTCGACGGCCGTCGGCGGGCAGTCGAGTACGTGGCCGATCTCCTGGCGGACGAGGTCCTCCAGGAGTCGCTCCCGCTCGGCGGGGTGCACTGGCCAGGAGGAGGGCGGCGCGGCCTGAGTCGGCCGGGGTTCGGGTTCCTGAGGCCGGGTCTCCGCCGACGGGCTGAGGGAGAACCAGTCGAGTACGGCCTGATCCACTGTCATGTGTCTCTCTGTCGGTCACGGTCGGTCGGGGGACGGCCGGTGGCGCGCCGTGCGCCGGGGGGTTGGCGGGCGCGCCACCGGTCGTGTCGGGGAGGGCCGTCGTCTCAGTCCGCGACGACGGCGCTCGGCGGGAGTTCGTGGGCGAAGCCGCACCGCAGCTGGACGCCGGCGAGCTCCCCCGTGATCTCGACGCTGCGCCACAGTCCGCCGCGCAGCGGCAGCAGCCGCCGGCTGCTGAGCGTGGCCCGCGCGGCATGGGTGTCGGGGCCGGTGCGGAGCGGCTGCTCGGGCGGGGCCTCGAGAACGGTCTGCATCATCCACAGCGTGTTGCTCTCGGACCGGCTGATCGAGTCCAGTTCGTACAGGAGCACCTGGGCCAGCTGGAGATTGACCACGAACGCGTCGATGAGGGAGACGGCGGATCGCCGGTCGCCCTCGATGCCGTCGGGGGCGGGCTCGGTCTCCGGGTCGAACGTGACGTCGGCGCGGGCGGTGAACTCCCCCAGATCGATGCCGACCTCACGGATGTGGTGCCGCCGGTGCTTGAAGCCGCCGCCCCAGAACCGGTCCCGGTCCGGGCCGAGCGCGTCCTCCAGGCCGTCGAACCGGGCCTCCCGCACGGCGCGGACGCTGATGTCGTGCTCGATCTCGCAGCGGACCTGCAGGTTGCCGACGGTGCAGTTGTGCACGGACCGGAAGCGGCCCTCCCGGTCGGACATCGCCGTGGTCCGCACCAGGCGGGCGGCCAGCGGAATGTCCGCCAGCTCCTCCTGGGGAGCGCCGCCCGCCCGCAGCACGACCTTGACCAGGCGCATGCGGCGGCGGGCCGCGGCGTCCAGACCGTACCCGTACGTCAGGTGGAGCTCGGCGAGCTGGACGCCCAGGACGAGGGCGTCGACCGTGCTGAGGTGCGGCCGCAGGTCCGTGCCGTCCTTCTTGCGGGACCAGTCGGCCGGATAGGAGACGTCGACGGTGCCCCGCACCCCGGCGTCCGGGGCGTCGACCGGAGCGACGACGAGGTCGCCGACGCGGTACTCGGCGCGCTGGTAGCCGCGGGAGAAGAACCGCGTCTCACCGGGGCCGAGATAGTCGTCGATGGACGGCAGCAGGAGGTGCCGATCGATGCTGGTGGTCACGTCACACACCCGCCCCTGCGGTACGTATCGAGTCCTCGTAGGCGGCGACGAGCTCGCGGACGGTGCGCACGTCGGTGATGGACCGGTCGCCGGAGAAGGGGTCGACGCCGAGTTCGGCCTCCAGCTCCAGCAGCAGCTGGGCCAGCAGCAGCGAGTTGAGGCCGGCCGTCAGCAGCGGGTCGTCCAGGTTGTACTCGATGGCGCCGTCGTCGTTGAGCAGAACGTTGTCGATCTCGCGCAGGACGGTCCGCTGCACGGCGCTGTCCGTGGTTTGGGTGTCGTTCAGCATGTGATGCCTCCGTCGATGACCATGGTCTGTCCGGTGATGAAGCGTGATGAGGGGGTCGCGAGGAAGAGGACCGCGTCGGCGATCTCGTCCACCGTCCCCAGTCGTCCCAGCGGCGTGCGCCGCTGGATCTTCTCGCGGTTCGCCGACGTGACCTCCGCGGTCATGTCGCTGTCGAAGAAGCCGGGCGTGAGGGTGTTGACCCGTACGCCCTGGGGCCCCAGCTCGCGTGCCATGCTGCGGCCGAGACCTTCGAGGCCGGCCTTGGCCGCGGCGTAGACGGCGACGCCCCGGTATCCCCGTACGGCGTTGATGGACGAGATGTTGACGATGCTTCCGCCGCCGCCGCGCACCATGAGCCGGGCGCAGGCCTGGGAGAGGTGCAGCGGGGCGAGGAGGTTGACGCGGATCAGGTCCTCCATCCGGCCGGGGGCTGCGGTGAGGAAGAGTTCCTGGTGAAGCACGCCGGCGTTGTTGATGAGGAGGTCGAGCCGCCCGAACCGCTTGCCGGTGTCGCGCGCGAAGGAGCGCAGGCCCTGGGAGTCGGCGAGATCGACGGACTCCCAGTGGAACGCGTCCTGGTACTTGTCCGTCGTCTCGGTGACGAAGTCGTTGGACGTCCGGCTGAACGTCGACACGGACCAGCCGTCGGCGAGCAGCCGTTCGACCAGGACCCTGCCGAGTCCTTTGGTGCCGCCGCTGACGAGTGCCGCCCTGCGGGCCGGGGTCGGGGTGCTCATACCGCGGCCCTGATCTTCTTGAAGCGTTCGGAGTGGTGGTCGTCCTGCGACACCTCGACGAGGAGCGGCACCTTGTAGGCCTCGAGCCGCTCGGAGCAGTGGCGGCGCACCTGGCGGGCCACGTCCTTGGGGTCGGCCGGGCGGGTCAGCTTCACGACGGCCTGGACGACCTGGCCGGTGATGTGGCTGCTGCGGCCGGAGACCGTGGCGTCGGCGACGATGTCCATCTCCAGCAGGACGTTCTCCACCTCGCCCGGGTAGACCTTCTCCCCCGCGACGTTGATGATCTCCGACTTCCGGCCGAGGATGCGGACGTAGTCGCCGTCGACCTCGACGGCGTCCTGTGTGTTGAAGTAGCCCCGGTCGTCGAAGGGCGCGGGCGCGTTGAGGTAGCCCAACATGGCGATGTCGGAGCGGATCCACAGGATGCCGTCGCGGACGTCGTAGTCGAATCCGGCGCCGCCGAGCTTGACCCAGAGGCTGTCGTCACCGCGCGACTTGGTGGCCAGGATGCCGAGTTCGGACAGGCCGTAGGTCTGCTTCAGGCGTACGTCGGGCAGTGCCTCGTGAAGCTTGCGCAGGACGCCGAGCGGCATGGGTTCCGTGCCGTACGTGATGAGCCGCAGGGAGTCGAGGTCGTGGTCGGCGTACGCCCCCGAGATCAGCAGCATGTTGAGGAACGTCGGCGTGGTGGGCAGGACCTGGATGCGGTGGGCGGCGACGGCGGCGCAGACCGTGGCCGGGGTGCGCTCGGCGATGGTGACCAGCGCGCCGCCCTGGCTGAGCGTGTGCAGCAGGGTGTTGATGCCGCCGATGTGGTCGAGGCTGAGGAAGCCGAGGGTGCGCTGCGCCCTGCGGATCTCGCGGTACTTGCCCAGCATCTTCGCCAGGTCGAGGACGGTGGCCTTGCTGCGCCCGGTGGTGCCCGAACTGAACAGCACCAGACCGGGGGTGGCCGCGGCGCGCAGGCGCTCGTAGAGGGGGTGCACGGCACGTCGTCCGGTGCGCTCGACGCGGTGCTCGGCGGCGGACCCGCCGAGGGTCACGACCGTCTCGACCTCGGCGACGTCGAGGAACTCCGTCCGCTTGGCGGCGGGCAGCGGGGCCAGGGGCACGGCGACGGCTCCGCGGGCGATCAGGGCGAGCAGTCCAGCGCACGCCTCGACGCTGCTGGGCCCCTCCAGCGCGACGACGTCGCCGGAGCGGATGCCGTGCGTGTCGAGGAGTTCGCCCCACCGGGCGGCGAGGTCGAGTACGTGCCGGTAGCTGTGCGTGCGGCCTTCGAAGACGATGGCGTCGGCGTCCCCGAAGGTTTCCAGTCGTTGAAAGAACCAGGCAGTCATGCGCTCTCCGACATGTCATAGCGGGATGAGGTGACAAAGGGCTGTGCGGTGCGGCCGCGCGCCGTCCAGGGGGCGGACCGGGCCGGGGCGGACCAGGCCGGGAGGCGGAGGTCCGGTGCGGGCGGGGTGCCGGGCAGCAGGGTCCAGCCCTCGGCGCCCGCCAGGGTGCGCAGCCGGTGGTTCCCGCCGACGACGACGCCGGAACCGGCCGCTCTCAGGAGCGGCAGGTCCGAGACGTGGTCCCCGTACGCGATCGAGTCACGGGCCGGGACGCCGCGCTGCAGGAGGACCTTCAGCGCGGCGTCCGCCTTGGCGGTCCCGATCATCGGCGGCCCGTCCAACTCCCCCGTGTACCGGCCGCGTTCGACGCGCGGCACCGTGCACAGGAGCTCGTCCGCGCCGAGGTCGGCGGCGATGAGGCGCAGCGGGGCGGGGAAGGAACCGGAGACGAGGACGACGTGCGCGCCGTGTTCCCGGTGCCGGCGCAGTTCGGCGACGGCGGGCTCGTGGTAGAAGCCGCCGGTGGCGCGTTCCGCGTCGAACCAGGCGCCGGCCATCGCGGCCATGACCTCCGCGTCGAGGCCCTCCAGACCGGCGTAATAGGCGCGGTTGACCGCCTCGCGCGGGCATCCGACGGCCGTCATGGCCTTGAGTTCGCACATCCGGTCGTCGAATTCCCGGCGCGGGTGGCCCAGGGCCGCGTGGTAATAGGCCAGTAACCGGGACATGCTTCCCGAGGTGGTCAGGGTGTGATCCACGTCGAAGAAGGCGACTTTCACCCGTCTCATCTGTCTGGTACCTCCTGTGGCCTGGCCGGGAGAACGACATGACGGATTCCCGCGTCATTCGTCGGCGGCGGATCGGTGGAAGCACGGCCACCGGCCGACAAAGGCGGATCCGGATTCCGCTGTGAACTTCGAATAGAAGTTCTGGTCCACGCTGTGAATCATCGCAGCGGGTTTTCCGGTTCCCCAGACTTCAATGTCACCGGCTTCCGCGACGCCACCGCCAGGCAAACTGCCATTCACACCAACACGCTGAGCGCCGGGCGGTCTGCTACGCCTCCAGGGCGTCCCAGTACGGGACACCGCGCCGGGTCCGGACCCGTCCGAGCGGTCCCGCGGCGAAGTGGGTGGCGAAGGCGAGCGTGTCGGGCCGGGTCAGTTCGGCCGTCATCGCGTGCCGGGTCCGCACCGCCTGCCGCGGGTCGGCGTCCATCGCGCAGGTCCAGTCGGGACGGGCGAACTGGTCCGGGACGTGGAAGACGTCGCCGAAGGCGATCAGCCGGCGTCCGCCGCCCGAGATCACGTAGGCGGTGTGCCCGCCGGTGTGCCCGGGAGCGGCCCAGGCGCGGACTCCGGGGAAGACCTCGTCGCCGGTGGCCACGGCTCGCGTCGCCGCCTCGCCCGCCCGCTGCTCCTGTCCCTTCCACTCGGCGGCCGATGCCACGAACGCGGCCCGGGGGAAGAGGCGTGGCGCGTCGGGCCCGGCGCCGAAGGCCCATCCGACGTGGTCGTCGTGGAGATGCGTGAAGGCGACCGTGTCGATGTCCGCGCCCTCGCGTCCGTGGCGGGCGAGTTCGGCCGGGAGCCGTCCTCCGTACAGGCCTCCGATGGTGGCGACGGTGTCCTCGGCGGCCACGCTGTGCGCGCCGTACCCGGTGTCGATGAGCAGGGCCCGGTCGCGGTGCTCGACGAGCAGGGCGGTGATGGGGGCGGCGAGGTGTCCGGTGGAGTCCAGCGGGGAGGCGTCCGGGGCGCTCCAGTCGTCCGGTGCGGAGTCGGGAAACCAGTGCAGGGGGTGCAGTTGGACACCGCCGTCCGTGAGGACGGTGACGGTGTGCTCGCCGAGCCGGAGCGACCTGACGTGGCTGTCGGTGGCGGACGGTGCGTCGTGGTGGGTCATCGCGTCTCTTTCGCTGGAGGGAGGTGGGGCGGGTGCACGCGCGAGGCCCGGTGTCGACGGGTTCGACACCGGGCCTCGGCCGTCCGCGTGCGCGAGCGTGGCGCTGTGTGCCGCACGCACGGGGACTTGATGGAGCGTCAGATGTTGATCAGGCGTTCTGGACCGGCACGGTCGGCTCCGCGGGGAGGCTGCTCGCCACCACCTGCGAGGTGTCCGCGGCCGCCGCCTTGGGCTGCTTGCTCAGCGCCAGGGCGAGGCCGACGGTGAGCAGGATGAGCACGGCGGAGGTGTACGTGGCGGCCTGGAGGCCGTCGGACAGCTCGGCCGGGGCGGGGTCGGATCCGGTCACCGCGTTGGAGACGGCGACGAGGACGGCGAGGCCGACGGCGGCGCCGACCTGCTGCCCGCTCGTGGCGAGACCGGAGGCGAGGCCCTGGAGCCCCTCCTCGACCCCGGCGGTGGCCGCCGAGAACATGGCGGTCCAGATGACGCCCTGCGCCAGGCTGAAGACGACGATGCCGGGGGCCATCTGGAGGTACGTCGAGCCGGAATCCAGGAAGGCGGCGAACAGCGCCGTGCCGACCGCGCCGATCACCAGGCCGATGACGAGCGTGCCGCGGACGCCGAAGGCCGTGGACAGCTTGCCGCCGACCACGGAGCCGACCAGGATGCAGGCGCACGGCAGGATGAACGCCAGGCCGGTGGCGAGGGCGCTCCAGTCGCGGACCGTCTGCAGCGCGAGGGTGAGGAAGTAGGCGCTGGCTCCGAAGGTGGCCATGAACATGAAAGTGATCATCGAGCCGAGCCGCAGGCTCTTGTACGAGAAGACCTTCAGCGGCACCAGCGGGTCGGCGGTGCGCGACTCGATGACGACGAAGGCCACGATCAGCGCCGCGGCGGCGACGAAGCTGATCAGCGTGACGGGCGCGGCCCAGCCGGCGTCGGGGCCCTGGACGAGACCGAAGACCAGGAGCAGCGCCCCGAGGGTCACGGAGACGCCGCCGGGCAGGTCGAAGCCCTGGCGGCGCTCGGCCGTGGCGTCGGCGGGCAGCACACGCGCACCGAGCAGACCGACTCCGAGGGCCAGCGGCACGTTCACGTAGAAGACCGCCTCCCAGCCGAACGCCTGGGTCAGCACGCCGCCCAGCAGGGAGCCGACGACCATGCCGCTGCTGCCGGTCGCGCCCCAGATGCCCAGGGCCCGGTTGCGCTCGCGACCCTCCGCGAAGGTGGTCGTGAGCAGGGAGAGGGTGGCCGGAGCAAGGAGGGCTCCGCCGATGCCCTGCACGGCGCGGGCGGCCACGAGCGGGCCGGGTCCGTCGGCCAGGCCGCCGACGACGGAGGCGATCGCATAGAGGGAGAGTCCGGTCAGGAACATGCGCCGGCGCCCGAGCAGGTCGGCCAGGCGGCCGCCGAGCAGCAGGAAGCCACCGAAGGCGACGGCGTAGGCACCGATGACCCACTGCAACTGCTGTCCCGAGAAGCCCACCCCCTCGCCGATGTCCGGCAGCGCGACGAACACGATGCTGTAGTCCAGCGCGATGATCAGCTGGGCCAGTGCCAGCGCGGCCAGGATCAGGCCTGGGCGGCGGGTGGTACCCGATGCGGTCATGGGTCTGTGTACCTCTCTGGGTATTCGGGTTTCGGCGTAAAGTGCTGAGCGATAAGGCCAGTTGGGAAAAGGGTGGGAACTGCCGCGGCGGGCGACGGCCCGGGACCGGTCAGGCCGGCACACGGACCCCGGCCTCCGGCAGCGGAGCGTCCTGTGCCCACCGCGCCAGGCGGTCCGCCACCGCGCCGGACTGCGGATCCAGCAGGATGAGCTGGAGTCCGGGGCGTGCCGCGAAGTCGAGACAGATGTGGGACAGGCTGACCTGCCCGAGGCCGGGGTGGGTCAGCACCTGCGTGACCTGGGTCCCGTCACCGAAGCGGTGCCGCTCCCACAGATCCGCGAAGACGGCGCTGCCCTCGCGCAGGTGCTGGGTGAGCGCGGCCAGCCTCGGGTCGCCGAGGTATTCGCCGCTCTGTGTGCGGAACCGCGCCACCGCCTCGTCCGCGACCCGCTCCCAGTCGGCGAACCGGTCGGGGGCGCGCGGGTCGAGGAAGAGGGACTCCAGGTAGTTGTGGTTCGCTCCCTCGAAGCCCAGCAGCCGCGTCGCGAGGGAGTTGGCCGCCAGGACGTCCCAGTAACGGTCCATGAAATAGGCCGGCTTGGACAGGAAGCTGTCGACGACCCGCATCGCGAGGCGCCGGTCGTCGTCCACCGGGTTGCGCGGCCTGCGCGGAACGGCGTATCCCGCGAGCCGCATCATGTGCAGGCACTCCACCTCGTTGAGGCGCAGCACGTGCGCGATGGCCTCCAGGATCTCCAGGGAGACGTTCTTCGCTCTCCCCTGCTCGATCCACGCGTACCAGGAGGCGCCGATGCCCGCGAGCATCGCCACCTCCTCGCGGCGCAGCCCGGTCAGCCTGCGCGATCCCCCGCCGGGCAGCCCCACCTGCTCCGGGGTCACCTCGGCCCGTCGCGCGGCGAGAAAGCTGCCAAGCTCGGCGAACTTCAGGGTGGAGGGCCTGGGTGGTGCGACGTCCTGGACCCCCCTCCGGCGGGAATCCCTGCCGGCTTCCAGGCGCCCCGCGTCGCGCATCAACAACGCGACACGGGTTGCCGACGATCCCGTGGCAGTCATCGTGGCCGTCCTCCTCCGCGAATCAACTGGCACCCGCCCGGTCACGGCGCGGTGCTTCACCACCAAGATAGCGATCGATCTTTTTTTTCTCTACTCCAAACAGAGGGATCGTTACGTTTTTACCTAAGCTTCACGGAGGAGCTTGGCGTGTTTCGTGACCCGCGGTGAACTCTTTGGGTATTTATGCCCCAATTGAACGGCCACGACGGACTCAAGACCGCGCCTTAAAGCAGAGTTTTCACTCTGTTCAGATCCGGACACCACCCGCGCCGAGGCTTGCACCGTCGCCTCAAGGCTGAATAATCATAGAGATCGATTGGTTTTTAGAGGGGCGGGCGGACTCACGGCCGAACCCCGTGGCTCGAAGGAGACAGATGATGATGGCGAGCCAGCAACGAGCCGAGCGCACACGCAAGCGTCTGCTCCAGGCAGCCGCCGTGGAGATCTCGCGGTTCGGCTACGACGGCTCGTCCCTGCAGCGCATCAGCAAGGCGGCCGGCGTGACCATGGGAGCCCTGACGTTCCACTTCCCCACGAAGATGGACCTGGCCCACGCGATCCACGCCGACGGTGCGGCCCTCGCCCGGGAGGCCGTCCTGCGCATCGCCGCACCGCACGGGCCGGACGCGCCGGAGGCCGGAACCGAGCCCGCGCTGCCGCGCATCGTGCGGATCACGCTGACCCTGGGCGAGCTCCTGGCGACGGAGGCCACGGTCCGCGCGTCCGCGCGCCTGACCCGTGAGCGCATCGCGGGACCGGAGGACTGGCGCGACAGCTGGCTGCCCAGCGTGCGCCGGCTGATCGAACAGGCCCGTGGCGACAGCGAGTTCAAGCCCGGAGTGACCTCGGACACCGTGGCGACGCTGACCCGGCATCTCGTCTCCGGCCTGGAGGATTCGGCTCTGCCCGGCACCGGTTCGGCGTCCGTGGACGCGCTGGCCGACGTGTGGGACCTGGTCCTCAACGGACTGGCGGAGCGCGATCCGGCGTTCACACCGCGCCCGTAGGAATCGAGGCACCCGGAGCGGCGTCGGCCGCGGTCGTCCAGCGTGACGACCGCGGCCGGCGCCGCTTCGCGTTTTTGCGGACCGTCGCACAAGCGGCCCGACTCCGCTTGTTCCGGACGCTGTTGGTGCGGGCAATGGTGTGCGCGACGGCTGGCCCGCCAACACTGTTGGATCCGGAGTCTGGGCACCTCCGTGGGCCGTTGCCATGCTTCTCACGTGGGCCCCGAGGGCCGAACACACGGTGCGCCGTCCTTCGCACGGACGGCCTGTTCCCCGCCCCGCCTCGCCCCGCTTTCCTCGTTCCGCCCCTCACGACTCCAACGGGAGCATCAGTGAACCTGTCCATCTCCGGTACCTACTCCGTCGGCAAGACGATCACCAGCATGGCGATCGCCCACCTGACCGGGATCCCGCGCACCTCGGCCCCCACCATGCGCGAGCTGCTGCCCATCTCCCTCCCGGGGAAGACGCTCGAGGAGTGCAACGGCGCCGAGCTGATCATGCTGATCACGCGGCGCATCCAGGGACGGGCGGTCGCCGAGAGCCACCTGCCGAACGGCTACATCTCCGACGGCTCCGCCCTGCACGAGTGGTCGTACGCCAACGTCCGGGTCAAGGTCGGCATCAACCCGAACGAGTCCGTGGACCTCGACAACGTCGAGATGCCGGACGATGTCCGGTTCTACGCCGAGGTCATGAAGCAGATAGCGATACCGGCGAAGCAGCACACCAAGAGCAACTACGACGCGTTCGTCCACCTGTCCATCGAGTTCCCGATCGTCGAGGACGGTCACCGCCCGGTGAACGAGCGCTTCCGCCAGCTCGCCGAGCAGCTGCTCCTGGAGACCCTGGACGAGCTGGAGATCCCGGTGCACATCGTCGGCGGCACGATCCCGGAGCGGCTGGCGAGGATCGTCGAGATCTTCGACTTCCCGCAGGTGATGACCATCGAGCAGGCCATCGCCCGCGCCGAGGAGGAGTACGCGCAGCTCGACACCCGCAACGAGCTGGAGCGCATGGCCGACGCCGCCTGACGGTTCGTTCCCGCGGGCGCTGTGCCCGCACCCCCTCATCGACTTCGACTTCGATCACGGCTTCGATCACGACTCCTGAGAGGTACACATGCGCATCGCTTTCGTCGGCGCGTACGGCAACGGCAAGACGACGCTCACCACCGAACTGTCCGAGAAGCTCGGCCTCGCGCGCACCCACGGCAGCGCCATGCGCGACCCGGCCGGCGGCACGCCCAAGGCGCTGGAGGAGACGAACGAGCCGGAGCTGGTCCAGCTCGCCGTACGCCGCTTCACCGAGCGGGCCGTGGAGGAGGCCGCGCACCCCGAGGGCTTCCTCTCGGACGGCTCCGTGCTGCACGAGTGGGTGTACAGCAAGGTCCGTCTGGCCGTCGGCCGCTTCCCCGAGCCGACCGACACCCTGGCCGGCGCGGTGCGCGAGCCGCGCACGCTCCTCTTCGAGGAGGTCGTGGACCAGCTGGGCCTGCTCGCCAAGGAGCACGCCCGTACCGGCTACGACGTGTTCGTCCACTGCCCCGTCGAGTTCCCGCTGCCGCAGGGCGTCGACCCGATCAGCGAGAGCTTCCGCACCCTGTCGGACGAGCTCATGCTCGACATCCTCAAGACGCTCGACATACCGGTGCACGTCGTCACCGGCACCGTCGAGGAGCGCCTGGACCAGATCCTCGCCATCCCGGGCGTCTCCGGCCACGCCTGAGCCCTCCCCCGACACGGCGTCACCCCCGTTCCGCCCTGATCGCCCCCGCCCAAGCCGAGGAGACACCTTGCACACCGGAATCGGAGCGTTCCTCTCACCGTTGCACGCGCCCGGCCAGGACCCGCACCTGACCATCCGCCGCGATCTGCAACTGGTGGAGCACCTCGATGAGTTGAACTACGACGAGTGCTGGTTCGGCGAGCACCACTCCCTCGCCTGGCCGACGATCGGCGCGCCGGAGACCTTCATCGCGGCCGCCGCCGAGCGGACCCGCCAGATCAAGCTGGCCAACGGCGTCGTTCCGCTGCCTTTCCACCACCCGTACAACGTCGCGAGCCGGGCGATCATGCTCGACCACCTGTCGCGCGGCCGCTACATCCTCGGTGTGGGGCCGGGCGCCACGCCCAACGACGCCCACCAGTTCGGCGTCGACCAGGACGAGCTCAAGCGGATGGCGAGCGAGGCGATCCCCGCGGTCCAGGAGCTGGTCAACGGCGAGGAGCGGGTCAGCGCCAAGAGCGACTGGTTCGTGCTGCAGGACGCCAAGATGCAGCTGCCCCGCTACAGCAAGCCGGGCATCGAGATGGCGATCTCCAGCATCGGGTCGGCCAACAGCCCCAAGGTGGCGGGCCAGTTCGGCCTGAGCCTGGTCTCCTGGGGCGCTCCCCCGCCCGGCGCGCCGGCCGTCGACCTCGCGCAGCAGTGGCGCTACGCGGAGGAGTCGGCCGAGGAGCACGGCAACACGATGGACCGTGCCACGTGGCGTGTGGTGGCTCCGATGTACATCGCCGAGACCCGCGAGGAGGCCTACCGCGACGTCCGGGAGGGCTTCTCGACCTGGCTCTGGGACTACTGGGGCAAGGCCGCGGGGTTCGACGTCGCCACGAGCATGGAGGGCGTCAAGCGCTCCCAGGAGCTGGAGGCGGGCATCGAGAAGGGACTGGCGATCGTCGGGTCCGTCGAGGACGCGGCAGCCGCCGTCCAGCGTCTGCAGGAGGAGACGGGCGGCTTCGGCACGTTCCTCGTCTACGCCATGAACTGGGCGTCGTTCGAGAAGACGAAGCGGAGTTACGAGCTGTTGGCCGAGCAGGTCGCGCCCCGCTTCTCGGGCAGCACCGCCCGGGGTGACGAGTCGATCCAGTGGAGCGTCGACAACCGTCACGTCTTCCCGCACACGCAGGCCAGGCGTGAGCGGGCCGAGCGCGAGGGACGGTCCATCCACTCCTAGAGCGCGCGTCGGTGTCGGCCCGGGCGGGGTTCCTGCCCGGGCCGACACCGTGAACGGACTCTGTCGGTCAGGCGGTGGCCGTGGCGCCACCGTCGACGGGGACGGCCGCACCCGTGACGAAGGAGGACTGATCGCTGCACAGCCAGGCGGCGGCCCGGGCGATCTCGACCGGGTCCGCCATCCTGTGCTGCACGGACTCCGCCATGAAGTCGTGCTCCAGGCTCGGGTGTTCCGTGATGACCTGCTGCATCATCTCGGTCCTGGTCGCGCCGACGATCAGCGCGTTGACCCGTATCCCCTGTTGTCCGTAGTCGGCCGCGGCGGCCTTGGTCATCCCGATCACCGCGTGCTTGGCGGCGACATAGGCGGCGGAGGCGCCGGTGGCGGCCACGCCCGCGACGCTCGAGGTGTTGACCACCGCGCCGCCACCGCCGGCCAGCATCGCCGGGATCTGCTGCACGAGACAGTTCCAGACGCCGCGCACGTTCACCTCCATCGTGCGGTCGTAGACGTCGGTGCCGATCTCGTGCAGCGGGACGCCGGCCGTGGCGAAGCCGGCGTTGTTGAACGCCGCGTCGAGCCGGCCGAAGTTCTCCACCGCCTCGCGCACGGCGCGTTCGACGTCCTCCTCACGGCAGACGTCCCCGGTCACGTCCAGCGCCCGGCCGCCGTCCGCGCGGATCCGGGCGGCCAGGTCGGCGAGTCTGTCCTTGCGGCGGGCCATCAGCACGACGGCCGCTCCCTGGGCGGCGAACAGTTCGGCCGCCGCGGCGCCGATGCCGCTGGAGGCGCCCGTGATCATCACGACCTTGCCGTTCAGCATTCAGTTCCCCCACAGCGTGCCGGTGGCCGCCTCGTCGTCGATGGTGCGCAACAGCTCCTCGTCGATGTCGTCGAGGCCCCCGATCAGATGACGCACACCGGCGTCCTTCATCAGGTGCGCCTGGAAGCTGTGCTCGAACGACGTGGGGAAACCGACGAACGGGAAGCCGTGCGTGCGCGCGGCCTCCGCCACCCGCGCGACGTCGTCGACGAACAGCGCCTGGTCGTGCTTGAGCGAGAAGACGTCGGCGGTGATCTCGCGGAGGCCGGGGCGGATGGCATCGGTGCAGACATAGCCCGGCCCGTCGAACAGGGCGGCGTGCTCTCCGAGGAAGCGGTCGAAGTGGCCCTTGTCCAGGCCTCCGTAGCAGACGGTTCGCAGCCCCGTCGCGCGCAGCCTCGTCAGCAGCTCGACGGCTCCGGGCTGGACGGTGACCGGGTGCTCTCGCAGGTACTCCTCCCGCTCCCGGAAGTACGCGGCGAGGGCTTGCGGGCCGGTCAGTTCGCCTCCGAGGACCTCCGCCATCCGCTCCCCCGCGATCTTCTGCGGCTGGGAGAAGACGGTTCGCTCCACGTCCGCCGTGTAGGCGCCACCGTGACCGGTGATGAAGCGGTGGATGACCGGGCTGAAGGTGTCGTTGAGCAGAACACCGTCGATGTTCAACGCCACCAGCCGCAGGCGGGCAAAACCAAGCGCGTTCGTCATACAGGCCTCTCCATGAATGGATCCACACCAACATTCAGAACGTTCTCTATGTTATGGAGCGGCGGGCTCGCGTGTCTACCGCCTCCTGTCTCGGTTGTCGCCCGGCGATCCGCCGCCGGATCACCAGGACCAGCGGAATCCGGCTGCCGCGTGCTCCAGGGCCGGGACGAAGTGGTGGGCCGAGCCGTCCGGCGAGAGGGACACGGGGGTCTCGGTGAGCGGGGCGCCACCCCGGTGGTGGTCCCAGGTCGCCCACCACAGGCGGGCCGGTCGTCGCGAGGGCGCGAACTCCACGACGAGGTCGACGTTGTCGGCGCGGGCGTGGGCGACACGCCGGTACTCCGTGGCCGGTGTCCGGCCCGGAGCGTAGCCCACCTCGTACTCCAGGGAGACGATCTGGCCCGCCACCAGGGGGGCCGGAAAGGCCAGTTCGACCACGGGCGTGCTGCCGGAGAACTCGCGCAGGGGGCGGGCCTGTGCGCCCCGCAGCACCGTGACGCCGACCGCGCCCTCGGGCAGCCGGCAGGGAAACGCGGTGACGCCGTCCTCGCAGGCCATCACGGCGCGGGTGGTGCGGTGGCGCAGCGGTGTGCCGTCGGGACCGATGATGTGCCGCTCGAACACCGCGACCGTGCGGTGGCGCTGTCGTAGCGGCAGGTACTGCGGCAGCCGCAGGGTGTGCCGCACCGTGCCGTCCGCGTCCTCGCCGCCCGGAGTGGCGACGGCGCCGGACCACAGGGCGCGCAGTTCGCTCGCGTCGGCGCCGTTCACCTCGAACGCGCCGATGAACCACTCCAGCGTCTGCCGGCTCAGCACCTCGCCCGCCAACGCCCGGTGCACGCGGTCCTTCAGGCGGCGCGCCAAGTCCGTCTCGCTGTCGGGGCGTTCCCCTGTCTCCCACAGGTGCAGGGCGAGAACGCGGGCGATCGCCGAGGCGCTGAGCGGGCCGCCCGCACGGCGCAGCCCGCGGTGCTCCCAGCGGTCCCGGTAGGAGGGCCGCTCGGTCAGGAAGCGGCGCAGGAGCGCGGCGACGGCGCGTACGGCCGTGTCCTCGGTTGCTGCCATGCGGTGCGCTCGTTCCTTCCGTGCGACACGACTGCGACGGACCGGTGGTGCACTGCCGGTACGAGACCGCGGATGCGGACCCGCCCATGCCCGATCGGAGCCTATCCACCTGTGAACACCCCGAACACCGCAACGGGGATACGGACTTCGCCCGGCTCGTATCCGGCGGAGGACATGCTGGACCGGGCCTTCGCCGAGGGGGCGGAGGCCGACCTGACGGGGGCGGGCGGGGCCGCGCGCACGGTGCGCGCGGCCGTGCTCGCCGCCCTCCTGCGGGGCTCTGGAGGGACCGGGGGCGGCCGGGCGCTGCGGGTGCGCGGAGCACGGGTGACCGGAAGTCTCGACCTGACCGGGGGCGGTCTGGCACCGGAAGTGCTGCGGATCGACTTCGAGGACTGCGAGTTCGACGCGCCGCTGGTGTGCCGGGACGCCGCCCTGCCGGGCCTGGTCCTGCGGGGCTGCACGGTGCCCTCCGTGGACGCGGACCGGGTCCGGACGCAGGGCCCGCTGGAACTGCGCGGCTGCGTGGTCGCGGGCGGGGTGCGACTGGAGCGGGCACGGGCCGAGACGGACGTGGTGCTCTCCGGGAGCGTGCTGGGCCCTGGCGCGGACGGGGTGGCGCTGGCGGGGGCCGGGCTGATGGTGACCGGGGTGCTGGACCTGACGGACCTGCGGGCTTCGGGGGTCGTGCAGTTGGGCGGGGCGCGGATCGCCGGGCCGGTGCGGATGACCGACGCCCGGGTACGGGTGCCGGGCGCGGACGCGGTGGTCCTGGACCGTGCGGTGCTGGGCGACCGGCTGATGGCCCGGCGCCTCGTGGTGGAGGGCGGACTGCGCATGTTCAACGCCGATGTGGCAGGAGGCATCCAGCTGTCCGGGGCCCGGCTGGACCGTCCCGACGGGATCGCCTTCGGCGCCTCGGGGGCCAGCGTGCGCGGCGCGGTGTGGTGCTCCGCGCCGTTCACCGCGAGCGGCGAGGTGCGTCTGGCCGGCGCGGAGCTGCGTACGCGCCTCGACCTGACCGGGGCCCGGATCGGCCACCCGGGCGGCTCGGTCGCACTGCGGCTGGACCGGATGTCGGCCTCGGACGTCGGCCTGGAGGGCCTGCACGTGGCGTCCGGCTCGGTGTCCGCCACCGGAATCCACGTGCGCGACACCCTGGATCTGCGCGTGGATCGCGTGGCCGTCCTGGATCTCGCGCAGGGCACGGTCGGGGTGCTCCTCGACGGTCCGGTCCACTGGCCGGACCGGGCCGGCGTAGCGGGACTGACGTACGCATCGCTGCACCCTCTGCTGCCCGCTCCAGCGCGCCTGGCCTGGCTGGCCCGCGACCCCTCGACGGAGGCTGCCACTCAGCCGTACGCCCAACTCGCCCAGTACTACCTGATGTTGGGACGTCCACTGGACGCGCGTCGGATCCGCTACGCGTCACAGGTGCGTCATCGTGCGGGCCTGCGCGGGGCGGCGCGGCTGTGGGAGGGGCTGCTCCAGGTGACGGTTGGCTACGGGTTCCGGCCCTGGCGGGCCCTGGGCTGGCTCGCCGTCCTGGTCGTGCTGGGCACCGCGGTCTTCGGGACATTGCCGCCGACGGCACTGGAACCGGAGAAAGCGCCACGTTTCCACGCGGTGGCGTACACACTGGACCTCCTGCTGCCGCTGGTGAGCCTGGGGCAGGATTCCGCCTTCCAACCGGTGGGCGCCACACAGTGGTTGAGCTATGCGCTGATCGGTGTCGGCTGGGTGCTGGCCTCGGCGGTGGGACTGGGTCTGGGGAGGTCCCTGTCCGGGGGGTGAGACCTCGTGAAGGGCAGGGGGCCGCGGCGACGCGGCGACATGAACGAGCCGAACGAGGGAGCGACAGTGCTCGGTGAGCGGGACACGAGGGCGGCGACGTGCGCGTGGCCGATGGGGGCATGTACCGGTGACCGTGGAACGACAGGATTTCAGGACGCCTTACCGGCGCGCGTCCGACGGGACGGTGGCGCGGGGCGATCTGGCGGACGGAGAGACCGTCCTCGGCGTCGGCCTCACCGCCGCACCGCACGGCACCCTGCGCGAGGTGCTGCTGCGCGAGCGGGACCGGGAGGCGCCGTGCGTGCCGCCGGACGGCCCGGGACCGGCCGACGTGCACCTGGAGTTCACCGGGCCGCACCCGGCCGAGACGTGCGCGCCGGAGGACTTCCACGCCGCCGAGGAGGTGGCCCCCGGCATCGGCGCGGCCGTCGACGGCTGCCTGGACGAGTCCGGTGCCGAAGGGGCCTTCGTACGGCAGACGATGACCCGGGTCCCGGACCTGGGCCACGCGTTCTGGCTGATCGGCGGAGCCGTCCGCGACCTCGTCGACATCGGCCCCGCGGCCCGCCCCAACGACCTGGACTTCGCGGGGACGCTGCCGCCCCTGCGCATGCTCCAGGACCTCGAGGAGCGCTCCAGGCTCGCGGCCCTGGGCGACTACCGGGCGGCCGTGAGTCCCGCAAGCCTGGTCGTCCACCTGTCCCGGCCGCCGCAGGGGGGCAACGGGCGCATTCTGGAGTACAAAGCGCTCGCCGTGACCGATTTCCTGTCCTCCGCCTACGGCGGCGGCCTCGCCGAGGACGTCACCTCCCGCGACCTGACGGTCAACAGCCTCTACTACGACCACGGACGCAGCGTCCTCGTCGACCCGACCGGTGTGGGGCTCGCCCACCTGCGCTCCCGGCCGAAGGTGCTGGCGACCCGGAACGCCGAGCGGCCGCCGGAACGGGCCGCCGGAGTGCTCGTCCGCTTCCTCAAGTTCGCCGTGCGCTACCCGGACGCGGACACCGACGGACTTCGGGAGTGGGCCGCGCGCCTGCCGGACGACCTGCACGACCGGCTGTCCGAAGAGGACTGGCGCCTGCTGAGATCGGGCTGGCGCAGGGCCGTTCCCGCCGAGGGACGGAAGCGGGCACACGAGCTGGCCGTCGCACTCGGTCCGGTGACACAGACGTTGATCCGCCGCCTCGACGGGACCGGGGAGCCGAGCGGAAGCACCGGTGACCCCGGCAGCACGAGCGGCGAGGGGAAACGCGCATGACCGTCGTACACCGCCCTCTGACGTCCTGGGTACGCGCCGCCGTCTCCACCTCCGGCGGGGGCTGGACACCGGTGGGCCCCCTCAACGAAGGCGACGAGCGCACCGACGCCCGGAGCCTGCCGCGCTTCGCCTCCGGATGGCAGCGCGTCGCACTGCCCCTTGACGGAGACGGGCACGCACTCGCCCTGAGCGAACCGGCGACCGGGAGCGCGGTGTTCGAACTCGATGACCTGGGGCAGCCCTTGCCCGCCGGTCCCGAGGTCGCTCGCACCGTCGCGGCGCTCGAACGGCGCTGGCCGGCCGACCGATGGGAACCGGCGGAGGCCGAAGAGCTGCGGGCCGCCGACCCCGGGCTGCGGTTCAGCCTGCTCGACCGGATGACGGCCGAGGGGCGGCCGGTGCCGGAGTGCTTCCACATCCTGCCGTGGGAGCGGGTGGACCGGCTGGCCGCCCGGGTGCGCGCGGCGATAGAGGGTGCGGGAGACCACCCCGCGCCGGGCGGAACCGAAGCAGCCGGGACCGTGCGGCTTCGGCACTACTTCTCGCCCGCCGGGTCCCGGTTCACCGCCGCTCTGGAACAACTCGACGCGGCCCTGCACGCGGGCGACACCGAGGTGCGGCGGGTGGCGACGACCACTCTGTGCACACGCCTCGCGGGGGCCGCGACCGGCCGGATCCCGGAGCGGACCCGAGAGCGGCTGACGGAGCTTCTGGGGGCCGTCGGCCGGGCGGACCCCTTCCTGTCCAGCACGTCCGAACTGGCCGTCGACCGGCTCGCCCGAGCCGCACCCGAGCCCTTGGACGCCGACGGCCCCCCGGGCACAGCGAGCCGGACCGGCGGGGTCGTGTGGGGGGCGCTGAGGTACGGGGAGCCGGCGAGCCTGCGGTCCTGGTTCGCGCCCGCCGCCGCCGACGAGCCGCAGCGCATCCGGGAAACGGTGGCGCGGGAGACTTTCACCCTCACCCTCACCCTCGCCTCCGACAACAGCATGTACGTCGCGGCCGCGACGCCCCGGGACGACACGTACGACCGCCTGCTGTCCGACGGGTACGGGGACGTGCTGCTGCTCCCGGTGCGCATCACCGGGGCGACCGAGGCGACGGACGCGTACGTACTGCTGCGCGCGGGCAGCCGCGGACGCGCCGGGGCCCTGGTGCTGACCGTGGCGGAGGGAGCGCCGGATGTGGTCACGGCCGACCAGTCGGGTCCGCCGCTGGGCCGCGCCGACGTGCCCTCGCTCGATCCGGCCGTGGTCCGGGCCACGCAGGCGTGCCTGGCGCGCTCCTCCGACCGGACGGCCTGGCTGGACCTCGTGGCGGACCTCACCGCGGGCCATCCGGTACGGCGTGCCGTGGAGGACGCGGTGGACGGCGAAGGGGAGTGAGAGGCATGGCGATTCTGTCGCGCTCGGGGCGGGAGCAGGACGAGGACCGGACGAAGGAGGAGTTCCTCGGCAAGCTCGACCTCGCGCTCCGCACCGACCCGGACCCCACCCTGGACCTCGCCGACTCGGACGCCGTGTGCGCACCGCTGTACGGCGAACGCTCCGTGCTCCTGCCCTGGCTGGGCCGACTGGTGAAGGGCGGCGACACGGCCAAGCTGCGCAGTCTGTACGCCGGCGAAAGCGAGCTGCACGACCGGCTCGGCGGGCTCACCGGCCACCAGTCCCCCGCGGATCTGGTGCGCAGGCTCAACGAGGTGTCCGGACTCAGGGTGTTCGGCCGAAGAGAGTGGGCGGGCCTGCACGCGGTGCGGGTCCAGGCCGGGCTCGCCCTGGAGCTGGTCGACCCCGATCCGGACCCCGGCCGCCTCGCGGTGGCCCTTGCCTGGTACGAGTCGTCGGGCGCGTCCCCGCACGGCCTGGCGGGTCCGTGGACACCGGGGCAACTCGCCGAGGGCGACGCCTCGTTGGAGCGCGCGTTGGCGCGGCTCGCGCGGACGACAGGCTGGACCGGTGGTGAGAGGAGCACGGGGGATGCCGCGGACGGTGCCCCGGGCTGTGAGGCGTCGGTCGCGGTCACGGCCGTCGCCCTGGCCCTGTGCAGGATCGCACTGGGACGGCTGCCGGGCAGGACCCGCAAACCGGCGAGAGTACGGACACTGTACGAACTCAACGGCGTCGGGTTCTCCGGACGCCTCTCGCTGACGGTCATGCGAGGCGGTCCGCACTGTCTCGTACCGGACCCCGCGACGATGACGCTGTTCACGGCGGACGAGCCGTTCACCGAGGCCCTCGGCAACGCGTGGCAGGCGGCCGGCGGCAGACTGACCGGCACCGTACTGTGGTCGCTCTCCGCCGTCGAGGATTCCTCCGAGCAGGCGGTCAGGGACGGAGCGCGGCACCGGATCGCCGGTCCCTCCCTCGGCGCGGCCTTCGCGGTGCTGCTGCACGAACTCGCCCGGCCCTTGACGAGCCGTCTCACACTCCGCTTCGTCACCCCGTCGAACGCCGTCAGCGCGGCCGTCACCCCCGGCGGGCAGCTGGAGTCCGTGACCGGCATCCGCGCGAAGGTGGGCGCCGCCGACGGCGTCAAGATCCTCGTCGTCGCAGGGCGCGACGGTGCCGAGGCCCAGGGCGCCGCTGCCGAACGCCCCGGCGGTCCTGAGATCAGAACCGCAGGCGACGTGCAGCGGGCCGCGCGCCATGTCCGCAGGTTCGGCTGGAAGACCCTGGCCCTCGTACTCGGTCCCCTGCTCGTCACGGGACTGGTCCTCGCTTCGTACCTCGCCTACGAGCAGCGGCAGAACGCCAGAGCCGAGGCGCGGCAGAAACAGGCGCGCAGCCTGCTCAACGAAGCCGCCTCGGTCCAGGACTCCGACCCTGCGAAGGCCCTGCGGCTGGCCCTGACGGCCCACCGCATCGACGCCAGCGGCACCGCCCGCGACGCCATGCTGCGCATTCTTCTGGAGACCCGCTACCGGGGCGAGATCCCCGCCGCAGGGGCAGGGGGTGCGCCGGAGGCGATCGCCTACACGCGCGGTGGACGCACGTTCCTCACCCGGACGAAGGACCGCGTCACCGTGTGGGACGCGGTGACGCGCAAGAAGACGGCGACCGCGTCCACGCCACGCGACGACGGCCCGGACACCGACTCGTACCGCGTGGACCCCGTCCCGGTCCTGCTTCCCCTGACCGCGCCCGGCGGCTCGACCGTGCTCATCGGCACCACCGGCCACCGGGCCGACCTGTGGAGTTTCGCCGACCCGGCGCACCCGCGCCGTCTCGGCACGCTGCCCGGCGGACAGGTGCTGCGCGCGGCCGTCAGCGGCGACGGACGGACTCTCGCCGTCCTGGGTCCCACTGGCGCGGCGGACGCCGACGGGGAGAAGTCCCAGGAACTGAGGGTGTACGACGTGACGGATCCTGCGGCGCCCCGGCGGACGGGCCGGTTCGCGGGCTACTCGCGCGAGGAGGGCAGCGAACTCGGCTCCGTGACGGTCAATCACTCGGGCAAGCTGGTGGCGGTCACCGACGGCACCACGATCCGGGTGCACGACGCCGCGAAGGCCGCGCTTCCCACTGCGTACACCTTCAATCCGGGGGTGTCCGCCGGTGCGGACGACCCGAGGCCCGGAGGGGACATCAATCCCACGAGCGACCTGGACTTCGGCGTCGACGAGGATTTCGGCGACATCCTCTACAGCACGACGACGCATCCTCTGGCGGCCTCCGTGGGCGCGGGGAACAAGTTCGTGCGGATGTGGCGGCTGGACTCGGGCGGCGCCGGCGGGAAGGCGGTGCTCGAGGAGACCTCGCGCGGAATGATGCGGATGGTGCCCGGCCCGCACAGCGTGGGCGCGGCGGTCGACGAGGACGGCGTGATTCTCCTCGGCACCGGCACCGTCCTGCGGACGAAGCCCGGACGGGTGTCGACGGCCCCGGTCACCGAGGAGTCGGCGCCGCTGTTCGCGTACAACCCCGACGGGTCACGTCTCGCGGTGCGCGGGGACGACGGCACCGTGCGGTTCTGGGCCGTCGACGACATCTCCACGGCCACCGTGGCGGATCCGCCACGCTCGCTCAAGGCCCACGCCTTCGCCGCCGGAGCATCGGTGCTCGCCGCCACCCAGTACCTGTCCGGAACCCAGCAGCAGGAACAGGAGACCGTCCTGCTCGACACGTCCTCCGGACCCCCGTACCGCGTCCTGGCCACGCTGCCTGAGCCCGCCGACGCCCTGGGAATCGACCGGGACGCCACCCGGCTCGCGGTCCTGCGTCAGGGAGTCGCCTCGCTGTGGGACGTCAGCGACCGCAAGCACCCGCGCAAGCTCGATGCGACGCTCGAACTGCCCGCCGACATCGCGCAGGAGGCCTCCGGTCCGAGCGCGGACGGTTCCGGGTACGCGACCGGTGGGATCGACGCCTTTCTGGTCACACCGGACGGCAGGACCGTGGTCGCCGATCTGCCCGGCAAGGGAGAGGCGTTGGTCTGGCACGTGAACGCCGACGGCACGCGGGCCGGGAAGGCGCACCGCCTCTCGAAGGGTGCCGCGCGACCGGTGACCGACGGGCCCGGAACGCCGACGCCGGGCGACATCCCCGGAGACGGCGCAGGACCCGAAGAGTACGAAACGCCCCCACCCGGCACACCGACACCCGGCAACATCCCCGGAGACGGCGCGGGACCCGAGGAGTACGACATCGCCTCGACGGTCACACTTCCGGATTCGCCCGCGGCCTCCGTCTCCTCCGTGTCCGCCTCGGCCGACGCCCCCGACCCGCGCGAAGGGGTCCTCTCCCCCGACGGCAGAACGCTCGTCCTGGACGGCGGAGCGGCCGGTCTGGCGGTGTGGGACCTGTCGGGAACGGGAGATCCGGTCAGAACGCACGTGATCAAAAAGGGAGCGGGGTCGGGCCGCCTCGTGTTCAGCGAGGACGGCCACACGCTCCGCACCGGCACGAAGGGATGGACCTTGGACGGCGACGCGGCACCACGGAGCGCCGACAACCTGCCGGTCCCCAAGGGCGTGCACGACATGGACGTCGTCGCGGAGGGCTCATGGGGCGCGCTCGGGGTGAGCCGCTCGTACAAGAACCTGACTGTCTGGTTCCTCCGCAAGGGGATGGAGCCGGTGTCCGTCGGCAAGGCCGGGTTCGGCGAGTGGCCCGAGGCTCTCGCGCTCCAGCCGGGTCGCGTGCTGATGGGCTACTCCAACTTCGCCGAGCGGAACGCGACGGAAACGGTCACGGCGGCCAAGGCCCCCGTGACCGCGGCCTGCGCGGCCACCGACCGGGGCCTCACACGCGCCGAACTCGCCCGGTACGCCGAGGACGCCGAGTGGCATCCGGCCTGCCCGGACGAGTGAGGGTTCCGCGATTCGTGCCCGCCCTCGTTCCGTCACCCCGGCGGATTCAGGTACGACGAGTACTGCTCCAGCTCGTCCAACTGCGCGACGAAGCTCGGTCCGATCCGTGTGCGTCCGTGGCCGAGCACCCACGGCAGCAACTCCGGGGTGGCGTCGTACTCGTCGTAGAAGCCCAGCTTCAGCTCGGACAGCTGGTCCTCGAAGCACCACAGATCGACAAGCTCCTCAAGATGCCTGTCCGCGCTGGGAGTACGGGCGTGCTCCCACACGTCCAGCCACGGGCTCAGTGCACCCGTGACGACCGTGACGATGTTCAGTACGTCGTGCGCCGGCATGGGCGCGGGGTACCGGTCGAGCGTCGCCGCCCACCAGGCCGACCACAGCTCCCGCAGCGCGGCCGTCTCCGCCGGGGGCCACCCCGTCCAGTCGGCCTGGACGAACCGCGTCCCGATCAGCCCTTCGTCGAGGTACGTCTCGCCTCGCACCAGAAGCCGCGCGATCCGGGGCACCATCCGGCGGAGCATCTCCTCCGGCTTGTCCCAGTGCGAGGGCACCTCGCTCAGCGGGGTCGTCACCAGGTCGTCGGGCACCGCCTCCGGCGGCCCGGCCAGTGCGGCGACATCCGCCTCGCCGTAGCAGTACAGGCATCCGTCGAGGACGAAGTCCCGCGCCGGTACGAACGCTTCGTCCAGCGCGTCCAACGCGCGCTGCAGCCGCTGCTGCGGATCAGACATGACAGTCTCCTGCCGGTACTCCACCGCCCAGCGGCGAAGAGCGCGACGTTACGCCATGGCCTTCACCGGAGAAAGCGAATTCTGCAGCTCGTTGGGCCGGGGCCGGCTCTCACCCTTCGCGTGTGGTCCCCGACGCGACTGCCCCTAGTTGATGATCTCTCCCCGGCCGTCCCGGCGGATCGCTGCCAGCCGGTCGCGCCACACCTGGAGCGCTTCGGGCGTCTGTCGAGCCCAGTCGGTGACCTCGCCGACGACCCGCAGCGGTTCCCTGCTGCGGTAGGAGCGGGTGGGATTCCCGGGGAACTTCTTGTCCGTGACGTTCGGATCGTTCTCGAACTCGCCGGTCGGCTCGACGACGTACACACGCGGCGCTCCGTCACCAGCGGCGAGTTCGGCAGCCAGCCCGGCCCCGTCGCGCAGCGCGGTGAAATAGATGTGGTTCATCACGATCTCGGGCCGATAGTTGGAGCGGAATCCGGCCCTGAGCTGTTCCCCGATCCTCAGATCGGCCTTTGTGCCGTGGAAGAACGGCCCCTCATCCAGCAAATCGATCACCGTGGCATCCTACGGGCTGCCTCCCCAGACCCCTCCGGGATCGGCTGTGCGCTACCTCATGACCGCGCGGGGCCGTGTCGATGGTCGAGACCTGCGTCAGTCTCAGGTCGCTCTCCCCGAGGGCGAGTCGACTCAGAAGATCGCTTTCACGCGTTCGCTGACACCGGGATGGCCCGTGATCCGGACCGGGCAGTACCAGTCCGGACCTTCCGGATCGCGACGCGGGAGCCCGACTCGCTCGCCGTCACCGGACGCGCAGCGTGTGACGTAGCGAGAGCGCGCCCACGCCACCGCTCACACGGAGACGTAAAGGTCCTGCGGTGACGCGCTCAGGATGAGTCCGTTGTCGAAGCGGACCTGCACCGTGACCAGTGGCCCCTGTTCCTGGAACGCGGCCCACGCCGGATGCAGTGCGCCGACCTTCTCCTCCAACTGCCTCCTGCTTTCCGGGGGCATTCCGTCACCGTAGGAGTCGAGCAGCGACTTGAGTCGCTCGTACTCGCGGACGTCGGCGTCCTCGCGGACGTGTTCGACGACTTCTTCAACGGTCCCTGCCGTGTCGGCGGCGAGGGAGAGGATGCCGATGACCGCTCCGGACACCTCGATCGGGTCGGTCAGGCGGAGATCGGCGGCCAGCTTGACCCGCTGGCCTTCCTGCAAAGTCATGGGATGTCCTGTTCAACGGTCCGGTCGATCCAGTCCCATGATCGCGCCTGTCCCGCCGGACCGCCTTCGACGAAGCGGTATCAGTCCCCGGGGGTCACTGAGGTCCCGACTTCTGACGGAAGGAGTTGCCGTCGGACCAGCCGTCCGACTGGCCGCGCAGCTGGGCGGTGCTCTCCGCGTGTCCGCGCACACCCTCGCCGCCGCGGCGGCGCAGGATCAGCAGCAAGGCTGCGATGACCAGCAGTCCGATGACTATGAGCGCGATGGCGACAAGCATGATCTCCCCTTTGGTCGGCAGCGGTCGAGTCTTCACCCACAAACCGCGTTCTACCCTGACGGTAGACGCCGATGTACCGGATACGCCTCAGTCCCAAGGGTGCTGTGCGACCAGGAGATTCCTGATAAGCCCTGCGCGCTTTCTCCTGTTCCAGGGTGCCGCGCCCGGTGATCCGGGCCATGGCTTCGTCGTGCCGCCTGCGCCGTTCGCCGGGGGCCTGCTTATGATCCGCCCCGTGGAGCTACCCGAGGAACTGATCGCATTGCAGCGCGCCGCCGACGACGAGGGCCGGAAGATCGAGCACCTCGACGATGGAGAGCGCGAGCAGCAGCGGGCCGTGTGGTTCGACGCCGCGGCACGCGCGCAGGAGGCCGTGACCGAGTACGCCGCCGCCGAAGGGCTCGACCACCACGAGGTGGAGAAGGAACTCCGGCAGGTCGCCCGGCACTCTCCGAGGCCGGAGAGGTAGGCCGCTCGCGGATCGGCGCGGTCCGACCCGGCTGTCCGCAGGGTGGCCCGCGCCGCAGCGAGGGGGTGCCCCTCACGCGCCGGCGCGACCGCACATCTGCGGCTCATCCCGCAGAGACAGTTCAAGCCCCTTGGCCTGGGCGTACTCACCGATCTCCACCAGGGCCTGATCGATGTCGGCGACCGTGGCCGGCATCCCTGAAGCGGTGGCGAGCAGGTGTGAGGTTCCATCGTCTCGGGCAGACGCCAGAAGGTCGTAGAGGCCGGCCACTGCCATGAGCGCGGTTCCCCCTTCGACGGACCGCTCCCAGCCATGGTGGACGGCGACATAGCCGCTGTGGTCCTCAAACACGACGATCATCTGCCGGAGACTACGAGTCGACATACATAACCCCATGCACCGCCACACATCGGGTGAAACGGGACAACCCGATAGGCGGCATCCGGCGCACCGAACCGGCTCACCTCGCCGATCGGGCCCAGCCGGGTGCTCCCCGCGCGGCATCCGCAGATACTGGCCTCAGAGCGACGACCACAGCCCACCGCTACCTGACAAACCGTCACAAACGTCAGCATCAGGTCAGCACCCGTACCGCGAAACCCCACCACAACCCACCAGGGACCGCCAAGATCCAGAACCGCCCGCACCCTCTCCGCCCAGGAACGATGCAGGCCGGAGCAGCAGTCGCCAACGTCACCCGGAGGTACCCGTGAAAATGTTGATCAATGTGGCCGAGACCGTCGTCGACGATGCCCTGCGCGGGATGGCCTCGGCCCATCCCGACCTGGTCGTCGATGTCGAGAACCGGGTGGTCCTGCGGCGGGACGCGCCGGTTGCGGGGCAGGTGGCGCTGGTGTCCGGTGGCGGGTCGGGGCACGAGCCGCTGCACGGCGGGTTCGTCGGGCCCGGGATGCTGTCGGCCGCCTGTCCGGGTGAGGTGTTCACTTCGCCGGTGCCGGATCAGATGGTGCGGGCGGCGGCCGCCGTGGACAGCGGCGCGGGGGTGCTGTTCATCGTGAAGAACTACACCGGCGACGTGCTCAACTTCGACATGGCCGCCGAGCTCGCCGAGGACGAGGGCATCCAGATCGCCAAGGTCCTGGTGAACGACGATGTCGCGGTGACCGACAGCCTCTACACGGCCGGCCGGCGCGGCACCGGGGCCACCCTGTTCGTCGAGAAGATCGCGGGCGCGGCCGCCGAGGAGGGGCAGCCGCTGGAGCGGGTGGAGGCCGTGGCCCGGCTGGTCAATGAGCGCTCGCGGAGTTTCGGTGTCGCGCTCAGTGCGTGCAGCACCCCGGCCAAGGGTGCGCCCACTTTCGATCTGCCCTCCGGCGAGCTGGAGTTGGGGATCGGCATCCACGGCGAGCCGGGACGCGAGCGGCGCCCCATGATGACGTCGCGGGAGATCGCCGACTTCGCCGTGAACGCCGTGCTGGAGGACCTGAACCCGAGCAGCCCGGTCCTGGCGCTCGTCAACGGCATGGGCGCCACCCCGCTGCTCGAGCTGTACGGGTTCAACGCCGAGGTGCAGCGGGTGCTCGGCGAGCGCGGGGTGCCGGTCGCCCGCACCCTCGTCGGCAACTACGTCACGTCCCTCGACATGGCCGGCGCCTCCGTCACGCTCTGCGAGATGGACGAGGAACTGCTGCGGCTGTGGGACGCGCCGGTCAGCACGGCGGGGCTGCGCTGGGGCAGGTGACAGTACGGCCCGAGATCATCGACGTATCCACCAGACAAGGAGATCACGTGCTCGACGCCGACTTCTTCCGGCGCTGGATGTTCGCGACCGCGGTGGCCGTGGACCACGAGGCGACCCGGCTCACCGAACTCGACTCGGCGATCGGTGACGCCGACCACGGCAGCAATCTGCAGCGCGGTTTCGCCGCGGTCTCGCAGGTCATCGAACAGGAGTCGCCGGACACACCGGGCGGCGTACTCACCCTCGCGGGACGGCAGTTGATCTCCAAGGTGGGCGGCGCGTCCGGTCCGCTGTACGGGACGCTGCTGCGCCGCACCGGCAAGGCGCTCGGCGACGCGGCCGAGGTGAGCGAGGCCGATCTCGCGGCGGCGCTGCGGGCCGGGGTCGACGCGGTCGCGGCGCTCGGCGGAGCCGCGCCTGGCGACAAGACCATGCTCGACGCGCTGGTGCCGGCCGTGGACGCGCTGGACGGCGGAGACTTCGCGGCGGCCCGGGCGGCCGCCGAGCACGGCGCGGAGGCGACGACACCCTTGCAGGCCCGCAAGGGACGGGCCAGCTATCTGGGGCCGCGCAGCATCGGGCACCAGGATCCCGGTGCCACGTCCTCGGCGCTGCTGATCGGCGCGCTCGCCGAGACGGCCCGAGGGGGCGCCGCGTGAGCGCCCCGGACAAGGCCGTCGGCATCGTGCTCGTCTCGCACAGTCGGGAGGTCGCCGAGTCGGTGGCCCGGCTCGCGGCCGGACTCGCCGGGGGCGGCGCCCTCGCGCCGGTCGCCGCGGCGGGCGGCACCGAGGACGGCGGGCTCGGCACCAGCTCCGAGCTGATCTCGGCGGCCGCGGCATCGGTCGACCGGGGCGCGGGCGTCGCCGTCCTGGTGGACCTCGGCAGCGCGGTGCTCACCGTGAAGTCCCTGCTCGCGGAAGGGGACGAACTCCCCGACGGGACGCGACTCGTGGACGCCCCGTTCGTGGAGGGCGCGGTCGCCGCCGTCGTCTCCGCGTCGGCCGGTGCCGATCTCGACGCGGTGGTGGCCACAGCCTCCGAGGCGTACACGTACCGCAAGGAATGAGGGGGACGGCCCCACCGCGTGCCGTGACGCGTCAGTCGGCCGTCACGAACTTCCTGGCCGCCGCCCGTCCCGCCGTCGCCGCCGCCGTGCGGCTCTCGATGGGGCGGGCGGTCGTGCCGGGGAAGAGGATGTAGGTGACCTCGTCGGCGGTGCCGCCGCGCACCGGGTCGGGATCGATGCCGAGGGCGCGGGCGGCCGCGTAGGAGGCCTCGCCGATGAGGTCGCTCGGGCCGGTGTCGCCGACGACCGCGTAGAGCACCTTGCCGCGGTGGACGAGCGCGGCGACCGTGCCGCCCCGGACGCCGGAGCGCGCGGGCTTCCAGATGCGGCTCGCGCCCGGCACGACCACGTAGGGAAGCCGCTCCGCGCTCAAGTGCAGTCCGTCGGACTGCTGGTACGCCGTCATGTTCTGGAACAGCGGATCGGTGCGGCGGTTGCAGTGGCGGCCCGGGCGGCCGTCGCAGTCGATGTCGAGGTCGGCCTTCCAGTACACGGCACCGCGCCGCCCGCACACCGGGACGGTCGCGCGGGCTCCGTCGTCGCTGCGGTAGCGGCCGTGCGAGATCTGCTTGCAGCCGCGCGCCGCGGCGAGCAGGGCGGAGGCGCTGACGTCGCCCCGCCCGGAGACGGACTGCGGGGCGGCGTCCGGTTCCTGAGGGGTGATCGGCTCGGCGGACGCCGAGGGGAGCGCGGCCGGGGCGAGGAGAGCGGCGCCGCACACGGCGGCGAGGGCCAGGGATCGAGGGTGCACGCACAAGCCTTCGGTCGGGGACGGATGCGGGACAACGGCGTAGGGCCGGCCGGGACGACCGGGGGACATACCCGTCCAATGTGGGGTGACCGCGCGGCCGCGTCCACCGCACGGGGGCCGGACGGGCGCGCACCCCTCTTGATGAGGACCCGTCACCCATGCCATACAGGTCTGTACCAATTCGGTTCCGCCGAGCGGAAGGCATCCCGTGCGACGCGTCCCCCCACGCCCGCTGCTCCCCCAAGCGGTCTGCGCCACAGCGCTGTTGACGGTCCTCTCCGGCTGTGGGCTGCTGTCGTCCGGCGACGACGCGGGCGGCCCCGCCCTGTCGGAGCCGCTCGGTGTCACCGCGCAGGCGGGCAGCGCCACCTCCGTGCACGTCATGTGGAACCGGCCGACGAGCACCGCCGACATCGAGGGCTACGAGGTCTACCGGGACAAGGTGCGGGTGAAGCGGCTGTCCGCCTCTCAGCAGATGACCGATGTCACCGGGCTGAAGCCGCGGACCCGGTACGTGTTCACCGTGCGGGCCCGCGACAAGGACGGAGAGCCGGGCCCGGCGAGCCGGCGGGTCACCGTGACGACCCCGGCCGCCGTCGCCGCGGACCGCTCCGCGCCGACACGGCCGACCGGACTGCGCGGCGAGGCGGACGGGCCTCGCTCGGTGTCGCTGTCGTGGCGGAAGGCCGACGACGACAAGGGCGTCGTGTCGTACGACGTCTACCAGGGCACGACGAAGATCCACAGCGTCCCGGGGACGGAGACCGAGGCCCTGCTGACGGGGATGCGGCCGGGCACCGCGTACACCTTCTCGGTGCGGGCGCGGGACGCCGCCGACAACACCTCCCCCGCGAGCGAACCGGTGCGGCTGACGACCGCACGGGGCGAGGGCGAGGGGACCGACACCGCGCCCGCCGACTTCCGGGCGGCCGTGCGGCGCTCCGACGGCGCCGCGTACATCGATCTGACCTGGACCGCGCCGCGCACCGGCGGGGACGTTCCGGCGTACCAGGTGTACCTCGACGGGAAGCAGGCCACCACGGTCGTGTGGGGGGACAGCGCTCCCAAGGGCGCGGCGAAGTACAGCTTCTACATAGGTGACGGCGGGGAGGCAGCCGATGTCCGGCACCGGGTGAAGATACGGGCGCAGTTGCCGGACGGGACCTGGGGCGCGTTCTCGCCGGAGCGGACGGTGACCGGTCGTCAGTAGCCGCGGCTGGGCCGGACGACGGAACGTGTCACCTGCCCGGCCCCGGTCCGCATGCGGCCGCGTCGGCAGGGACTTTGGCTGGGCGTCAGGCAGCACGGGCTTTGCCGACTCGGGCGGGGCACGGGACGTACCGCCTCCTGTGCCGCCGGAGGGCAGAGACCATGCGCATCACCTCGACCATCGCTCGCTCCGGGCTCACCGTCGCGGCCGCGGCCGCGCTGCCGCTCGCGCTGGCCGCGCCCGCGGCGCACGCCTCGGGAATCACGGTCACCACCGAGGGCTCCACGGTGACGGCCACCACCACGGCCTGCACGAACGGCGGCAACGGTTCGCTCCTGGCCGCGGGCCAGGCCGACTTCGCCCAGGGCCGGCAGATGGCGCTCACGTCGGGGAGCACCACCTGGACCGGGGTCTCCTCCGGCACGTACACGGTCGTGGTCGTGTGCTCGGACCACTCGACGGCGGGCACCCAGTCGGTGACCGTTTCGGCGAGTCCGACGATCTCGGCGACGTCCAGTCCGCTGGGCGGTGTCCGGGGCGGTCTCGGCGGGGCGTCCGAGGACTTCGGCACGCTGACGTACGCCGCGGGCGGCACCATGGTGGCCGCCGCCGTGGCCGGCGGTGTCTGGTACCTGCGGCGGCGCCGCGCCTGAGCCCACGACAGGAGGGCCGTCGTCCGGTGTGCGGACGGCGGCCCTCCTCGTTGGGTGCAGGTCAGTCGCCGAGGTCGCTCAGCGTGCGCTCCAGCCAGTGCACCCAGAACGTCTCGAGGTCGATCCCGGCCCGCAGCACCGCGTGCTGCAACCGGTCCGCCTCGGAGTTCTTCTCCGGCGGGAAGTCCCGCCGGTCGATCTCCTGGTAGGTGGCCAACTGCCGCCGGTGCAGGTCGAGATGGCGGTGGAGTTCGGCGTCGACACCGGCCGTTCCGACGACCGCCGCCGAGCGCAGGCGCAGCAGCAGCGGGTCACGCATCGGCTTGGGGTCCTGCGGCGCCGCCGTCCAGCGCGCCAGCTCGGCCCGCCCGTCCGGCAGGACCTCGTACTCCTTCTTCTGTCCGCGCGCCGGTGCCTGTGCGGGCAGGGCGCGGATCAGTCCGTCGCGCTCCAGCCTGCCCAGCTCCCGGTAGATCTGCTGATGCGTGGCCGACCAGAAGTAGCCGATGGACCGGTCGAACCTGCGGGTCAGTTCGAGGCCGGACGACGGCTTCTCCAGGAGGGCCGTGAGGATCGCGTGCGGCAGTGACATGGCGTAAGCCTAGAGGGGGTCTCTCAAACGGAGGGGTGGTCACGCGGCCGGCGGGCCCGGCCACGTGACCACCCGGTTCAGGGGGTTCGGCCAGTGGTTCAGAGGGCGGCGGCGACCTCGGTGCCCTGCTTGATGGCGCGCTTGGCGTCCAGTTCGGCGGCGACGTCGGCGCCGCCGATGAGGTGCGGGGTGCGTCCCGCGGCCACCAGGTCGTCGTACAGGGACCGCAGCGGCTCCTGGCCCGCGCACAGCACGACCGTGTCGACGGGGATCAGCGACTGTTCGCCGTCGACGGTGATGTGCAGTCCCGCGTCGTCGATCAGGTCGTAGGTGGCGCCCGCGATCATCGTGACGCCGCGGTGGCGCAGCTCGGTGCGGTGGATCCAGCCGGTGGTCTTGCCGAGGCCCGCGCCGACCTTGGAGGTCTTGCGCTGGACGAGGTGGACCTGGCGCGGCGGGGCGGGCCGCTCGGGCCGGGTGAGGCCGCCGCGGTCGGCGTAGTCCATGTCGACGCCCCACAGGCGGAAGTACGTGGCCGGGTCCTGGCTCGCCTGTTCGCCGCCGTCGGTGAGGTACTCGGCGACGTCGAAGCCGATGCCGCCCGCGCCGATGACGGCCACGCGGTCGCCGACGGGCGCTCCCCGGCGCAGCACGTCGAGATAGCCGACCACGCTCGGGTGGTCGACGCCCTCGATGACGGGGGTGCGCGGCTTGACTCCGGTGGCGACGACCACGTCGTCGTAGCCGTCGAGGTCGTCGGCGGCGACCCGGGTGCCGAGCCGGACGTCGACGCCGTGCAGGTCCAGCTGCGTACGGAAGTAGCGCAGCGTCTCGTCGAACTCCTCCTTGCCGGGGACCTTGCGGGCGACGTTGAGCTGCCCGCCGACCTCGGCGTCGGCGTCGAACAGGGTCACGTCGTGTCCGCGCTCGGCGGCCGAGACCGCGCAGGCGAGCCCGGCCGGACCCGCGCCGACGACGGCGACGCGCTTCTTCGTCCGGGTGGGGAGGAGCACGAGTTCGGTCTCGTGACAGGCGCGCGGGTTGACGAGGCAGGAGGTGATCTTGCCGCTGAAGGTGTGGTCGAGGCAGGCCTGGTTGCAGCCGATGCAGGTGTTGATGGTGTCGGAGCGGTCGGCGGCGGCCTTGTTCACGAAGTCCGGGTCGGCGAGCATCGGGCGGGCCAGCGAGACCATGTCGGCGGCGCCGTCGGCGAGCAACTCCTCGGCCAGTTCCGGGGTGTTGATGCGGTTCGTCGTGACGAGGGGGACGGACACCGATCCCATGAGCTTCTTGGTGACCCAGGTGTACGCGCCGCGCGGCACGGACGTCGCGATGGTCGGGATGCGGGCCTCGTGCCAGCCGATGCCGGTGTTGATGATGGTGGCGCCGGCCGCCTCGATCTCCTTGGCGAGCTGCACGACCTCGTCGTGGGTCGAGCCGCCGGGGACCAGGTCCAGCATGGAGAGGCGGTAGATGAGGATGAAGTCGTCGCCGACGCGCTCCCGGACCCGCTTGACGATCTCGACGGGGAAGCGGATGCGGTTCTCGTAGCTGCCGCCCCAGCGGTCGGTGCGCCGATTGGTGTGGGCGACGATGAACTCGTTGATGAGGTAGCCCTCGGAGCCCATGATCTCGACGCCGTCGTATCCGGCCGACTTGGCGAGTTCGGCGGTGCGCGCGAAGTCCTCGACGGTCTGCTCGACCTCGGCGTCACTCAGCTCGTTCGGGACGAACGGGCTGATGGGGGCCTGGATCGGGCTCGGCGCGACCAGGTCCTCGTGGTAGGCGTAGCGGCCGAAGTGCAGGATCTGCATCGCGATCCTGCCGCCCGCGGCGTGCACCGCGTCGGTGACCTCGCGGTGCTGGGCGGCCTCCGCCTCGGTGGTCAGCTTGGCGCCGCCGCCCCACGGGCGGCCCGCCTCGTTCGGGGCGATGCCGCCCGTGACCATCAGGCCGACACCGCCCCGGGCGCGGGTCGCGTAGAACTCGGCCATCCGCGCGAAGCCGTTCTCCGCCTCCTCCAGGCCCACGTGCATCGAGCCCATCAGGACGCGGTTGGGCAGGGTGGTGAAGCCCAGGTCGAGCGGGGCGAGAAGGTGGGGGTAACGGCTCATGGGGCCCTCCGTGCGCGGCGAACGTCGTGACTGTTGTAGACGACGCCGGCACGTTTATGCAACAAGTTGCAGAAGAGAGGTACGCCACGCCTCAGGGAGTCAGCAGCCGGTTCCGCAGGCTCTGGATGGTCGCGTCGTCCAGGCCGAGGCCCTTGTGGAGGTACGCGTCGAAGCTGCCGTAGATGTGGTCGACCTCGTCGAACGCGGCGCGCAGCCAGGAGAGTTCGACCGCGTCGGGGTTGCCCGTGTAGTCGTTGCTGGCGAGGAAGTCGGCCTCGACGGTGGCGCGCGGGACGCCGAGCAGGGTGAGCAGCACGGCGGTGCCCCAGCCGGTGCGGTCCTTGCCCGCGGAGCAGTGGTAGACGGTGGCGCCCGCGTTGCTGTTCACCGCGGTGAGCAGGTCCTTGAAGGCGTGGTCGGCGCCGACGAAGTTGACCATGAACGGGTAGCCGATGGACTGCCCGAGGTCGGAGGAGCCGGAGAACAGTCCGGCCGCGATCGCCTGGGCCAGGGTCATCAGGGCCGGGTCGTGGAAGCTCACCCCGTGCGCCAGGGACACCACGTCGGCGACCTGGTAGGTGACGCCCGCGGGAACCTTGTCGGGCTCGTCCTTGCGCTCGAAGTAGTTGCGCAGGTCGATGTCGCGGGTGATGCCCTGGTCGACGATGCGCTGCTGCTCGGCGGCGGTGAGGCTGCTGAGCTTGTTGCTGCGGTAGACGATGCCGTACTTGACCCAGCGGCCGTCGCCCGTGCGGTAGCCGCCGGCGTCGCGGAAGTTCTTCGCGGAGGCGATGCCGAGGGAGCGTTCGGCGACGACGTAGGCGCCGCCGGTGTCGGGGGTCAGCTCGAAGTACCAGCGCCGGTCGGCCGCGAGGGTGCCCGCGGGGACGGTGAGGGTGCCGGTGCCCGCGGCGCTGCCGAGAGGGGTGCCGGGGTCGGTCGCGTCGGGCTTGGTGTGCGCGGTGACCTGGACGTTCGCCGCCGGTGACGACCAGGAGAGCGTGTACGAGCCGTCGGCGGCGAGGCGGGCCGATGCCTGGGTGAACGGCACGGTCTGCGCTGCCGCGCGCTCCGTGATCGTCGCGGTGGGGGTGTTCGGCCCGGCGGCCAGGGCCGGGTGGGCCAGGGCGGCGGTGCCGGTGAGGACCAGGGTGGCCAGGGCGGCCGCGGTCAGGCGTCTGGGCTGCATGGTCGGGCGTCTCCTCGCGGTGGGGGCGGCGACTTCGGCAGCCATGATGTCGACGGGGGGCGCCGGTTTGAACTGGAGCGTGGATCAAAGCGGGGGCGGTGGGGTTGTGACGGGTGACAAGGGGGCCCGCGCCTGTGGCTTGTCGTTCACCTGCGGCCCGGTGGGGCTTCTCGCGCAGTTCCCCGCGCCCCTGAGGCAGGCGCTCCGCGCCGCCTCCCGATGAGATGGAGCCGCAGACGAAGCACGACGCAGCCCAGTTGTAGACTGCAACGAAACGGGTGAAAGGAGCCGTCGTGGAGCGGGAATCGGCCGTGGAGGTCATTCAGCGGGAGCTGACGTCCTTCTCGCGTCGCGCGAGGGCGACGGCGGCGCGGATCCACCCCGAGCTGTCGCTGGTGTCGTACACCCTGCTCAGCCATCTCGACGAGCGGGGCGGCTGCCGAGCCACGGACCTCGCGGCGCACTACGCGCTGGACAAGTCGACGGTCAGCCGCCAGGTCTCGGCGCTGGAACGCTCCGGCCTCGTGGTGCGACGGGTGGCCCCGGACGACCACCGGGTCCAGGTCCTGCACCCGACAGAGGCCGGCGCCGAGATCCTGCGGCAGGTGACGGTGAGCCGCCGCCGGCTCTTCGGGGACCGCCTGACGGACTGGCCGGCGGACGATCTCGCCCGGTTCGCCGACTACCTGGTGCGCTACAACGAGGCCGCGCGGGAGGACTGAAGACCCGCCGGCACCCGCGCGGTGCGGAACCGCGTGGTGCGCCGCAGCCGGAAGCCGAGCGACTCGTACAGCCGGATCGCGTTCGTGTTGGCCGCACCGGTGTGCAGGAACGGCGTCTCGCCGCGCTCCCGGATCCCGGCGGCCACGGCCCGCACCAGACGGCCCCCGAGCCCCTGCCCCCGGAACGCGGGGTCGGTGCAGACCGCGCTGATCTCGGTGAAGCCCGGCGGGTGCAGCCGCTCCCCCGCCATGGCGGCCAGCACACCGTCGCGCCGAATCCCCAGATACGTACCGAGCTCGATGGTGCGCACCTCGAACGGCCCCGGCTGGGTGCGGGCCACCAGGTCCAGCATCTCCGGCACGTCGGCCTCGGTCAGCCGCACCGCCTCCGGGTCGTGCGCCGCGTCCACGGTGTCGTCGACGAACTGCACTCCGGGAATGTCGAAGACGGCGTCCCAGCCCGCGGGCAGTTCCGCGCTCGTGCCGAGGACCGGCACGGCGCCGTCGGCGTCGGCGAACGCGGCGAGGTCCGCCCAGTCCGCGGCCGTGACGTCGTCGGGCAGGGCCACCCACGGCGTGACATCGGACGGATAGCGCAGCACCCGGCCGCTCCGCTCGGCGAAGTGCGCGTGCGGGCCGGTCAGCGCGGCGTACGCGGGATTGTCCAGCGGGTGCGTCCCGGGAACGGGAAGGGCGTCGCCCCCGTGCTCCTCGTACGTCTGCGTCATGCCGGTCCCCTTCGCGCGTGGTGAATCGTGTCCCGGCACCATCAAACCCAATGGTCGGGTCATTTCATTCCCGTGCGCGCAGGGTGTTCACGAGCCTGCAATGTGTTCATCGCGCCGTCATGCCGGTCGCACGGTCCGGCGTTGCCGGGCGGTGATCGCGCTTGGCATGCTGGCGCGATGCCGACGATGCCACTCCATGACCAGGTCGAGGCGCTGCTCGCCACCGCCGACGAGGGCACCCTGCCGATCGTCGCCGCCGGCGACCCGGTGCTGCGCCGCCCCGCCGAGCCCGTCGACGGGCAGCTCTCCGACGTCCTCCTCGCCCGGCTGGTCGAGGTGATGCGCCGCACCATGCACGCGGCGCCGGGCGTCGGGCTCGCCGCGCCGCAGATCGGGGTGGCGCTGCGGCTCGCGGTGCTGGAGGACGCCGCGACGGTGACCGAGGAGGTGCGGGCGGCCCGGGGCCGGGTGCCCCTGCCGTTCCGGGTGCTGGTCAATCCGTCGTACGAGGACGCGGGCGGGCGCCGGGTGGCGTTCTACGAGGGGTGCCTCAGCGTGCCGGGCTACCAGGCGGTGGTCGCCCGGCACGAGCGGGTGCGGCTGCGCGCCCTGGACGAGCACGGGCGCGCCGTCGACGAGGAGGTCGGCGGCTGGCCCGCGCGGATCGTGCAGCACGAGACCGACCACCTGAACGGCACGCTGTACCTGGACCGGGCCGAACTGCGCTCCCTGTCGTCCACGCAGACCCAGGAGGCGGTGGAGCGCTGGGCGCAGCCGACGCCCCGGCAAGCCGCGGCCGAGCTGGGGTTCCCGCTGCCGGAGTCCGGCTGACCGTCACTCCATGGGCGGCATCTCGCCCTGGGTCTTCGTGACGTCGATGACGGAGAACGCGCAGCCCTGCGGGTCGGCGACCGAGGCCATCCGGCCGAACGGGCTGTCCATCGGCCCGAAGTGCAGCTTGCCGCCGAGTCGCTGGACGGTGGCCACGGCGTCGTCGCAGTCCTCGACGACGAAGTACACGTTGACGTACGACGGCACGTGCTCGGGGAAGTTGTCGCCCATCTGCATCCGGCCGAGGGCGGGCGCGTCGTCGAGCATCCAGACGTGGAAGTCGACCTCCTCGTCGGCGACCTTCTTGGCGTCGTAGGGGAAGACGGAGGTGAAGAACGCGTCGGTCTTGGCGGCGTCGCGGGTGTTGACCTCGGCCCAGCAGAACGCGCCGGGTCCGTTGACCGCCTCGAAGCCCTCGTGCGTGCCGGGCTGCCAGAGGCTGAACATGACGCCCGCCGGGTCCTGGACGGTGACCATGGTGCCGAAGTCGGCGACCGGCATCGGCTCCATCATGAGGGTGCCGCCCGCGCCGGTGACCTTCCCTGCGGTGGCAGCGACGTCGGGGGCGGCGAGGTAGAGGTTCCAGGACGGCGGGACGCCCTCCGCGCCGGGCATCTGCGGCACGAGGGCGGCGACGTGCTTGCCGTCGGCGTTCTTGGCCTGCGTGTAGTTGCCGAACTCCGCGGCCCCCGGATCGTAGGTCCAGCCGAACAGCTCGCTGTAGAAGGCCTTCGCCGCCTCCAGGTCCGGATACATGGCGTCGGCCCAGATGGGCGTGCCCTCGGGACGTACGGACATGACGCGACACCCTTCCGTGGGGGTGCCGGGCGGCGATGGGCCCGGCGGCTTCGGTACCCACGCTAGGCGCGCGGGCCCGGGTCCGCTATCGGTGTGCCGGCGCCCGCGGGGGCGCGGGATCGAGGGCGGGCGCCACCACGGCGAACGCCTCGTCGAGGAGGGCCACCGGGTCCCGCGCCGCGTCGCCCGCGCTCCAGCGCTGGAGGACGACGTGGAACGCGGTGAGGGCGGCGCCCGCGGCCAGCGCCGGGTAGAGGTCGGTGGCGGGGTCGCGGCCGGTCCTGCGGGCCAGCTCCGCCGCGAGGTCGTCGCGCCAGCGGTCCTGGCGCTCCAGGAACCTGGCGAGCAGCGCCGGGGTGCGCAGGATCAGCCGGACCACGCGCAGCGCCCGCTCCGAGTCCGCGGCACAGGTGGTGACGGGCACGCGGACGGTCTGCAACAGCGCCTCGGCCGGCGTTTCGTCGGCCGGCCGGGCCGCGAGCGCGGTCCGCATGTCGTCGCCCATCCCCGCCAGGAACTGGACGACGACGTCCTCCTTGGACCTGAAGTACCGGAAGAACGTCCGCTTCGAGACCCCGGCGGACGCCACGATCTCGTCGACGGTGACAGCGTCGAAGCCTCTGATGGCGAGCAACTGCAGCGCTGCCTCGGTCAGTTCGTCGGCGACGAGCTGCCGCTTGCGCTCGGCCAGGGTCGACTCAGCTCGGGTGCTCACCCCCGCATCGTACCTGCCGTGCCTTCGATGGCACCGGAAGCACTTCTTGACACCAAGTGCCATCAACGTCAATCTGTGCCACATGACACGGGAGCGATGGACAGACGACCGGATCCCCGACCAGAGCGGCCGCACGGCCGTCGTCACGGGGGCGAACAGCGGGGTGGGGCTCGCGACCGCACGGGCGCTCGCGCGGCACGGCGCGCGGGTGGTGCTCGCGGTGCGCGACGTCGACCGGGGCCGCCGTGCCGCCGCCGGGATCACCGCCGAGTTCCCGGGCGCCCGGCTCGACGTGCACCACCTGGACCTGGCCGACCTCGACTCCGTCCGCGCGTTCGCCGACGGGATGCGGGCCGGGCGGCAGCGGCTGGACCTCCTCGTCAACAACGCCGGGGTGATGGCACCGCCGCGCACGCTCAACGGGCAGGGCCACGAGGTGCAGTTCGCGACGAACCATCTGGGGCACTTCGCGCTCACCGGGCTCCTGCTCGGGCTGCTCGACCAGGGCGACAACCCCCGGGTGGTGACGGTGAGTTCGCCCAACCACCGGCAGGGCCGGATCGACTTCCACGATCTGGACGGGGAGCGCGCGTACTCCCCCATGGGGCACTACAACCAGTCGAAACTCGCGAACGCCGTCTTCGGACTGCATCTGCACCGGCTCCTCGCGCTGACCGACAGTCCCGTGCGCAGCGTGCTCGCGCATCCCGGGTTCGTGGCGTCGAATCTGCAGAAGGGAACTCCGGTCGCGACGGCCCGGCTGCTCTACGGGCGGGTGCTCGCGCCACTCGCCCGGAAACCGGCCGACGGCGCGCTGCCCGTGCTCTACGCGGCGACCGAACCGGGCGTCCGGGGCGGCGAGTTCATCGCGCCGGGCGGCAAGGGTGAGCTGCGCGGGGCGCCGGCCCGGGTCGAAGCCGCGCCGCGCGCCACGGACGCCGCTACCGGCCGCCGCCTGTGGGAGGTGTCAGAGCGGCTGACCGGTGTGCGGTTCCCGCTCCCGGTGGCCGGGTGAACGGCCGGCGCCGGGCCCGCGTCCACTGGCGCAGGCGCTCCGCGGGCCGGGGCAGCACCACGAACGCCTCGGCCTGGAGGCAGGCCCAACCGATGCGCGGCAGGTCCCGGGCGGTGGGGTAGACGACGAACCGGGGCTGCCACTCGGGCCGGAACTTGGCGTTGAACCGGTACAGCGACTCGATCTGGAACCAGCGGGAGACGAAGACGAGCAGCGACCGCCACACTCTCAGCACCGGTCCCGCGCCGAGCCGTTCCCCGCGGGCCAGCGCGGCGCGGAAGACCGCGAAGTTGAGGGAGACGCGGCTGATGCCGAGGGCGGGCGCGTCGCGCAGGGCGGCGACGATGAGGAGTTCGTTCAGGCCGGGTTCGGCGGTGCGGTCGCGGCGCATCAGGTCGAGGGAGAGTCCGTCGTCGCCCCAGGGCACGAAGTGCAGCAGGGCGCGGACCTGTTCGTGTCCGGCCGCGTCCTTCTGGTGGGCGGTGACGACGACGCAGTCCCCGTCGGCCGGGTCGCCGAAGCGGCCGAGCGCCATGGAGAACCCGCGCTCGGTGGCGCTCCCCCGCCAGGCCGCGGCGGCCTCGCGCAACTGCTGTTTCTCGGCGTCGTCGAGGTCGCGGACACGGCGGGTGCGGCAGGAGTATCCGGCGCGTTCGATGCGGTGCACCATCTGGCGTACGTTGCGCATGGCGCGTCCGGAGAGGCTGAACGCGGAGCAGTCGACGATGGCCTCGTCGCCCAGTTCCAGCGCCCTGAGGCCCCCTTCGCGGATCCACACCTGGCCGCCGAGTTCGCTGCACCCCATGACCGCGGGCGTCCAGGCGTGCCGCTCGCAGTGGCCGAGGAACTCCTTGATGGCGCCGGGCCACGCCTCGGGGTCGCCGATCGGGTCGCCGCCGGCGAGGGCGACGCCGGACACGACCCGGTAGCCGATGGCGGCCTTGCCCGTCGGTGAGAACAGGACGGACTTGTCGCCGCGCAGCGCGAAGTAGCCGAGCGAGTCGCGCCGGCCCTCACGGTCGAGGAGGGCGCGCAGCCGGGCCGAGCCGTCCGCGGGCACGAGCCGCACCGGACGCAGCACGAGGTACGTCGTGGTGGCGCCGGTGACCAGACCGAGTGCGAGCAGCGACAGGTGCACGGCGTCGCCGACGCCCTCGGACGCGTACGTCAGCGGCCCACCGGCTCCGACGAGCCCGTACGCCACCTGCTGGACCCGGTCGCCGAACGAGATGCTGCCGCCGGCCTCGTCGCCCGCGCGCACCCCGACGATCAGCAGGCCGATGCCGAAGCTGAGGGTGCCGAGGACGAGCAGGTTGCTGAGGGCGCGGATGCGGCCGCGCGGGTCGCTGCGGGCGTGGAACTCGCCCCGGAACACGACGAGTCCGGCGCACAGCAGCGCGGAGACGGCGGCGGCGACGAACGCGTGGTGGCGCAGTCCCTGGACGACGGCGCTCGCCGCGAGCAGGGTGACGGCGGCCTCCCAGGCGCGCCGTTTGCGGCGGCGCAGGCCGCGGGCGAGCAGGACGAGGAGGAGGCCCGAGGCGAGCGCGGCGGCACGGGCGATGTCGTCGGCGAGCCCGGGGACATAGGGCGCGATGCGCTCGATGCGGGTGACGCGGACGTGCGGGAAGACGGCCGTCGCGATGTCGAGGAGCCCGATGAACAGGCACGTGTGACCGGCCACGGCGGCAGGGCGAGGTTTCACAGCCGCCGAGCGTAGGGACGCCGCACACCGGTGGAGTAAGAGCCGGTGAGGAGGAGGGTAAGAAGCCGCGCCGTGGCCAACCGGCCTGCCGCGCGTGGTCTCTTCACCGGAGGAGGCTGCGGGTTCGGCGGGGCGCCGCCCCGGGCGAGAGGAGTAGTGCGGATGGGGCTGACGAGTCGGGCGTTGCTGTACGCGGCGGTGCTGATGGCACTGGGCTGCGTGGGTCTGACGGTGTGGCTGTGGCCCCGGCTCGCGAGCCGGGGACCGCTGCCCGTGCTCGGCAGGCTGGGGGCGATCGTGGTGACGCAGTGCGCCGTGCTCGTGGCGTGCGCGGTGGCGGTGAACGGCGAGTTCGAGTTCTACGGCACCTGGGACGAACTGCTCGGCCATGTGTCGACGGCGCCCGCGCACATCGCCGAACTCGGCACCGGAAGCGGCGTCTACGCCGGGCACACCGCGCTGGTGCAGCCCGCCGGTCCGCAGGGCCTGGACCGCGTGAAGGGGCTGCCCGTGGGGCCGCCCGCGAAGGTGGGGCGGGTGGAGTCGGTGCGCATCATCGGGCGGCGCACCCGCGCGATCGATCCGGCGTTCGTGTATCTGCCGCCGCAGTACTTCCAGCGCCAGTTCCACCGGCAGCGCTTCCCGGTGATCGTGGCGATCAGCGGCTATCCGGGCGGCATCATGAACCTGGCCTCGTTCCTCCATGTGCCGCAGACCGCCGGGCAGTTGGAGCGCGCCAACCGGCTCCAGCCGACGGTGATCGTGATGGTGCGGCCGACGATCGCGCCGCCCCGGGACACCGAGTGCGTGGACGTGCCGGGCGGCCCGCAGGCGGAGACGTTCTTCACCGAGGACCTGCCCGAGGCGGTCAAGGCGGCGTACCGGGTGGGGCACGACCCGAGCGCCTGGGGTGCGCTCGGCTATTCGTCGGGCGGAAGCTGTGCCCTGCAGCTCGCGCTGCGGAACCCGAAGGTCTACACGTCGGCCGCCACGCTGTCCGGCGACTACAAGGTCGGCGACGATCTGACGACGGGCAGCCTGTTCGGTTCGGGACCGCTCGCCGCGCGCCGCAGGGAAGGGCACGATCTGATCTGGCGGCTGCGCCATCTGCCGGTGCCGCGCGTGTCGGTCCTGGTGGCCAGCAGCCGGCAGGGCGAGCGGGACTACGGGCCCACGCTGCAGTTCCTCAAGGCGGTCCGGGCGCCGATGACGTCGGCCCGGATCATCCTGCCGCGCGGCAGCCATCACTTCACGACCTGGGTGCGGGAGATCGGGCCCGCGTTGCAGTGGATGGGACAACAGCTGACGTTCCCGCAGGACACGGCGCCGGCACCGCGCCCACCACGCAGGACGGCGCAGGCCGCGGCACCGACCCGGGTGCGGTGACGCCGACTAGCCGAGATCGGCGAGCAGCCCGTCGAGTGCCTTCTTCAGGGCGTCGGCGTTGTCGTCGTCGAACCACGTGGTGCGGATGCGTTCGTTGTTGCCCTTCGGGGTCTCGTGGTCGGCGGCGAGCCTGCGCAGGTCCCGGCTGTCGTCGCCCAGGGCGCGGCCGAGGCCCTGGAACAGTCCGCGCACATAACGCTCGGCGTCGCCGGCGGGGACGTCGTGCTCCGCCGCCCAGGCAGTGAGCGTGGTGAGGTAGGCGAGGTGGGTGGTGAGCGTCCCCGTCAGCGCGGAGAAGACGTCGAAGGCGGCCTCGTCCGCGACGGGAAGAGCACCGCCGAGATGCTCGAAGAGGGCGTCCACCTCAGGATGCGAGGGGTACGTCACGGTCACGGACCGGCGTTCGCGAACGGTCGGCAACGGGATCACCCTGATCACCGGAGCGCCGGTGCCGAGGAGCCGGCGCAGCGCGTCGGTGCGGACGCCCGCCATGGCGTTGACCACGACCTTGTCGTCGGCCACGCGCAGCCCGGCGAGGGCCGCGTCCTGGTCGGCCCGGCGCACGGCGACGATCACGAGGTCGGCGCGGTCCACGACCTCCTGGTTGTCGGCGCAGACGCGCACGGACGGGTACCGCTCGGCGAGTTCGGCGACGGTACGGGCGCTCCTCGGCGACAGGAACACCTCCGGCGCCGCGCCCCTCCCACCGCACACCCCCTCCACGAGGGCCCGCCCCAGCTCGCCCACCCCGATGACACCGATCCTGCGCACCGCGTCTCCCGTCGTCCGACTCCGCTCCACCCGCCCTGTCCTGCCCCGCAACCGCTCCGCCTACGCTCGGTGGTCATGACCCTGACCCGGCGCCTCACCTCCCGCGTCCTCCTGCTCGACGACCGCGACCGCCTGCTGTTGCTGTGCGGACGCGATCCGCGGCGGACGGGGGCCCGTTGGTGGTTCACCGTGGGCGGGGGCGTGGAGGAGGGCGAGAGCCATCCGGCGGCGGCCGTGCGCGAGATCCGTGAGGAGACGGGGCTGTCGCTGCCCGACACCCGGCTCGGCCCCCTCGTCTGGACGCGGCACACCGTCTTCCATGTGGACGGGCGCGGGTTCGACCAGCACGAGGAGTACCGCGTCGTGCGTGTCACGGCCGACGAGCGGGCCCGGATGGAGATCGATCCGGCCGAGGCCCGTTACGGTCATCACTGGTGGTCCGTGCCGGAACTCGCCGTCACGAAGGAGTCCGTGCGTCCGCATCGCATGGCCGAACTCCTGCCGGACCTGTTCGCCCCCACCCCTCCGGACCGAACGCCGTTGCATCTCGGCCACGTCGTCGAGGTGGCCGGACCGGAGGGGTGCTGATCCGGGGCGGGGGACGCCCCCGTCAGCCCGCGACGCGGACGCCGAACTGGAAGCTGCCGATCGTGCTCATCGACTCGTAGCGGACGACGGTTCCCGGGTAGGGGGCATGGATCACCTGGCCGTTGCCCGCGTAGATGCCGACGTGCTCGGTGTTGTTGAAGAAGACGAGGTCACCGGGCTTGAGCTGGCTCATGCCGATGTGGGGTCCCTCGTTGACCTGGGTGTAGGTGACGCGGGAGATCTGGACGCCGGCCTGCGCGTACGCCCACTGGGTCAGGCCCGAGCAGTCGTAGGAGTTGGGTCCTGTGCCGCCGCGGAGGTAGGGCTTGCCGAGTTGGCTGGCCGCGGCGTTCAGGGCGGCGGCGCCGAACTTGGAGGCAGCCACCTCGTTGCCGAGGTCGACGCGGCTCGCGGAGGAGCGGCTGGCGCGGGTCTCGGCGTCGGCCATCTCCTGGCGCTCGGCGGCGGTCAGGGAGTTGAGCAGCTTCTGCGCCTCGCTCAGCTTGCCCTGGATCTCCCGCTTCTTCTTGCCGAGTTCGGTGCGGGTGTCGGCGAGGTCCTTGAGTTTCTCGGCGGCCTCGGCGCGCTCCTGGGCGAGCGTGCGCTGCTTCGCCTGGACCTTCTTCAGTGACTCCAGCTGCTGCTCGGAGAGCGAGTCGAGGGTGGACGCCTTGTCGAGGTAGTCGTCCGGGTCGGCGGAGAGGAAGAGCTGGACCGAGGCGTCGATGCCGCCGGAGCGGTACTGCTCACTGGCCATCGCGCCGAGACCGGTGCGCAGTTCGTTCAGCTCGCTCTGCTCGCGGGCGACCTTGTCCTGGAGCCGGTCGATCTGCTTCTGCAGCTTCTCCTGGTTCTCCTTGGCCCCGTCGTACTGGTTGGTGGCCCGCTCGGCCTCTTCGTAGAGCTTGTCGACCTTGGCCTTGACCTCGCTCTTCGTGGGCTTCGGGGCCGCGTTGGCGGCCTGGGAGGTCAGGGCGACGGCAGCGGCGGCGGTCGCGGTGAGCACGGTCACACGGGTGCGGCTCGGCTGCTTGGGTCGACGGTGGGACGCCACGAAGGCGAGCTCCTTCTTCCGGCCGCCCGGGAAAAACCCCATGGACGGTGCCCCTCCACCGTCACGCACCTGATGTGCGTGATCGCCCGAGTGGAAGGTCGAAGCCCTGACACTAGTGACCTTCCCGTGACCATTTCAAAGTCTGTTGTGAAAAAACTCGGTCATACCCTGCATTCTTTGCACACAATTCACGTGCAGTGACGAGCTTTTGACACTACGTCGCGTGAACGTCACCCCTGGGCCCGGCGCGTGGCGACGACGAGTCCGCACCGCGGGCTGCCGTCCGGCCGCTCCCCCAGCTCGGGCAGGGCCCGCAGCTCCAGATCGAAGCCGGCGCGGTCCAACTCCCGGCACACATCGCCGAACCGGAACACCCGGTAGTACATGACGAACGGCGGCCGCCACACCGCGTTGCGCACCCGCATCACCGCGTCGAAGCCGAGCATGGCCCAGTAGCCGCGCGAGCCCGGCCGCGCGGGTGCGGGCATCGGGAACACGAACTGCCCGCCGGGGCGCAGCACCTGACTCACCTGGGCGAACAACTCCGCCTGCTGGCGCGGCAGAAAGTGCCCGAACGCCCCGAAGCTGACCAACAGGTCGAAAACGGGCCCGAACGGCAGGGCGAGCGCGTCCCCACGCACGTACGACGCCGTGGGCTCTCCCCGTCGTGCGACGTCCAGCATTCCGGCGCTGAAGTCGACCCCGACGGCCCGCTCGACGCCGGCCTCCCGCAGCACTCCGAGGCCCGCTCCCGTGCCGCAGCAGAGGTCGAGCCCGGTGCGGTGGGGACCCATGCCGCGCAGGGCCCGCGCGACCGGGTCGAGGATGGCGTCCGGGGTCCGGAACGGCGTGTGGTCGAACTTCGGCGCGAGCAGGTCGTAGCCGCGCTCGACCGACGACAGCGCCTGAACGGCCAGTTCGCGAAGGGTCGGGCCCTGAGGGGTGAACATGGCCGCTCAGCATAGGTCGGCGGCCCCCGGAAATCCGGGCTTGCCGCGCACCGGGGGTGGCGTGGTACCTTGCGAGTGGTACATGTGTACGCCTCCTCTTCTGCCCATCGGGCCAGCGAGGCATCCGTACCGAATCTCTCTTATCGGCGCCCGAGCGCTCGACGTCATCGTGCTCGACATGTGACGCCACCGCTCTTGGCGCGCATCACCCCTGGTCAACAGGTTCCGACGGGTTCCGTCCCGCCCCTGTTCCAGGAATTTCTCCCGGCCGGCCGGGCGTGACCTGTCCGCCCGTCGCCCGTATCGCCGGAATCCCACCCCCTCTCTCTTTGTCCGCGTGACCGCAGTCCGCGAAAGGACCCTGATCGACCATGACCACCACCACACTCCGCGCGCCGGAGCAGTCCGGCGCCCCCACCACTTCCACCGAAGCCGCGGTCGGCGCGGCCGGTGTCCTCGACATCACCGGGAACGGGGCCGGATTTCTGCGCTCCCCCGGCCTGATCCCCACGTCGGACGACGTCCAGGTCCCGGCCCAGCTCATCCGCCAACGCGGCCTGCGCGCCGGTGACTTCGTCACCGGGGTGTGCGGCAGGCCGCGCACGCTCGCCCGGGTCGAGACCATCGAGGGGCTCCCCGCCGAGACGGCGCGCAACCGTCCCCGGTTCGCCGATCTCACCCCGCTCCACCCGGCCCGCAGGCTGCGCCTCGACAGCCCCGCGGGCGGCCTCGCCGGCCGTGTCGTCGACCTGGTCGCGCCCGTCGGCAAGGGACAGCGCGGCCTGATCGTCGCGCCGCCCAAGACCGGCAAGACCGTCCTGCTCCAGCAGCTCGCCGCCGCGATCGCCGACCGCCACCCCGAGGCCCACCTGATGGTGGTGCTCCTCGACGAGCGCCCCGAGGAGGTCACCGACATGCGGCGCTCGGTGCGCGGCGAGGTCCTCGCCTCGACCTTCGACCGGCCCGCCAAGACCCACATCGCGCTCGCCGAACTCGCCGTGGAGCGCGCCAAGCGCCTCGTCGAGCGCGGCGTCGACGTGATCATCCTGCTCGACTCGCTGACCCGCCTGTGCCGCGCCCACAACAACGCCGCCGCGGTGTCGTCCAAGGGCGGCCGCACCCTGTCGGGCGGCGTCGACGCGGCCGCGCTGCTCGGCCCCAAGCGGCTGTTCGGAGCGGCCCGCAACACCGAGGAGGCGGGTTCCCTGACCATCCTCGCCACGGCGCTGGTGGACACCGGTTCCCGCGCCGACGACTACTACTTCGAAGAGCTCAAGAGCACCGGCAACATGGAGCTGCGCCTGGACCGCACCCTCGCCGACGCCCGCGTCTTCCCGGCCGTCGACATCACCCCGTCCGGCACCCGCAGGGAGGAACTGCTGCTGCCCGCCGCCGAGCTGGCGGCCGTGAGCGGACTGCGCCGGGCCCTTCAGGGGCGCGACGGACGCTCCGGCTACGAGGCCCTCCTCGACAAGCTCCGCAAGACCCCCGACAACGCCGCGTTCCTGCGCCAGGTCCACGGGACGGTCCCCACGGCATGACCGGCCCCTCCGGTACGTAATACTCGTGTCATGACTGCGAGCATTACGCGCCCGGGACGAGGGCCGTCCGTGACGGTCCGCCGGGCCACCGCGCGGGACGCCAAGCGGCTCACCCGTCTCGTGCGCGGCTCCCGGGCCTACGAGGGCCGGTACGCGGCGATGGTCGAGGGCTACCGCGTGGGCCCCGCCTACATCGACACCCACCGGGTCTTCGTCGCGGTCGACGAGGCGGAGGACGCCGGCGAGCGGATCCTCGGCTTCTACGCGCTGCTGATCGACCCGGCCGAGCTGGACCTGATGTTCGTCGCCGACGCGGCGCAGGGCCGCGGCATCGGGCGGCTGCTGGTCGCCCACATGCGGGACGAGGCCCGCGCCGCCGGGCTCGACCGCGTCCGGGTGGTGTCGCATCCGCCCGCCGAGGGCTTCTACCGCAGCGTGGGGGCCCACCGCACCGGCACCGCTCCGGCCTGCCCCCCGGCCGTCGCCTGGGACCGGCCGGAACTCGAGTTCGCCCTTCACTCCGGCGCCTGAGGGGTTCCGCCCCCGTCGCCTTCGGCGCACACTCGGGGGCACCGAAACGGGCGACCATGGGGCAAGGAGGCCACCTTGGGCGGCAGTGAGGCACACGCCGGGGCGTTCGACGTGATCGTGGAGATCCCGCAGGGCTCCCGCAACAAGTACGAGATGGACCACGAGCTGGGCCGCATCCGCCTGGACCGGATGCTGTTCACCTCGACCCAGTACCCCGCGGACTACGGCTACGTCGAGGGCACGCTCGGCGGTGACGGTGACCCGCTGGACGCCCTGGTGCTGACCGACGAGGCCACGTTCCCCGGCTGCGCCGTCGAGTGCCGGGCGATCGGCATGTTCGTGATGAGCGACGAGAAGGGCCCCGACGAGAAGATCCTCTGCGTCCCCGCCCACGACCCGCGCCACACCTCAATCCAGGACATCGAGGACATCCCGGAGTTCGACCGCCTGGAGATCACCCACTTCTTCGAGGTCTACAAGGACCTGGAACCCGGGAAGTCGGTGGACGGCTCGCACTGGGAGGGCCGCGACAAGGCGTACGAGGAGATCGCCCGGGCTCGCGCGGCTCTGCGCGGGCAGGGCGCCGGCTGACACCGGGCGCCTCCACGGAATCCGGGCCGTTCGGCCCCGCGACAGGGTCGGTCGGCCCATCTTCACCAGGCGCCCGTCCTGAGATGCTGCTGCGCAGAGCCTCCCGTGCGCCCGCTCTCCCGCCGCGGCACACGGTAGAGGCCCGGGCCCGTCGGTCGTGGGCGGGGGAGCCTCGAGCGACGGGCCCGGCACGGGGTCGGCGGCGGTCCCGGGGGACGGGACGCGCGACGCGACAACTGACGCGCAAATCAGCCCAATCGGAGCGATAAAGTGGTCCGTCAACCACCCGCGCCCGATCACCCAGGAGCATCTACGTGACCGTAGCCATCGACGCGTCCGAAACAGCGGCCCCGACCGGCGACGACGCCGTACCGCCGCAGGCCGCCGAGTCCGCGCCCGCGGTCGACGCACAGGGGAGCACGACGGACGAGGAGGCGGGCAACTTCTGGCAGCCCCCGGCGGACACCGCCGCCGCGCCGGAGCAGTCGGAAGAACTGGAGGAAGAGGCCGAGAACGACTCCGCCGAGGTACCGGAGGCGATCACCCGCGACGCGCACGAGTTCGGCGTGTACGCGCGCACGGGCGGCTGGGCGTTCGCGCTGAAGGTGGCGCGCAGCGTGCGTCCCGGCGGGCAGCCGGCCGGTGAGACGTCCAAGGTCTCGGCGCGCCGGTTCGCCGAGCTCGCCGGCTGCTCGGCCGACCGGGTCATGCGCTTCTACAAGGCGTGGGACCGCGCGGCGGACGACGGCATCGTGCCGCAGTTCGAGTCGCTCGCGCCGGGCGCCGAGATCGAGCTGCCCGAGGCCGACGTCTGGCTGTCGTACTACGTGTCGCGCTCCAGCGGCACCTCCGTGCGCGGCCAGGCGATCACCGAGGCCGCCGAGGCGGAGGGCATCCGGCCGACGAAGGCGCTGGAGGTCGCGGAGAACCCGACCGCGCTGCGCGCCGCGATCCTCGCCGACCCGGGTACGGCGGAGGCCGCCCGCAAGGCGCTGATGGACCGGCTCGGCGAGGACCCGGTGCTGCGCACGGGCATGGCCCGCGACATCGTGCGCACCGACGACCTGAAGAAGGCGGTCGCAGAGGAGAGCAAGACCGGCGGCCAGCTCGACTACGTACGGAAGATCGTCGAGGAGGGGCAGGTCAAGACGCCCGCGGGGCAGAAGATCGAGGCTCCGCGCTCGCTGCGCGAGGAGGCCGAGCGCCACCTCTCCCTGATCGACGAGCTGGACGAGGACGAGGAGACGGGCGAGTGGGCCCAGGAGGCCTACGACAGCGTGCGCACGCTGGTCGCCGAGACCGTCGAGAAGGATCCCGAGCTGCGGGTCCAGGAGCGGCGCGCGAAGTTCTACAGCAGCCTGCAGAAGGCGACGAAGGCGTTCGAGGAGCTGACCTTCGACGACGTCGACGGTGAGGAGATGGACGACATCGTCGAGGACGACATGCTGCAGCGCCTGGAGGAGCTCCAGCAGGCGATCTCGACCTGCATCTCCGCCCTGCAGAAGGCGAAGAGCGGCAGCTGACCCAGTCGCAGCGCGCCCGCCGATGCCCGGCACTCCCCCACGGAGTGCCGGGCATCGGCGCGCTCCGGGGTGTTACCTCGGTCACCCACCCAGCGAAACGTTGCCGTTTCGCTAGCGAGAGGCTTACGATCATCCAGGACCGGAACGAAACCGTTTCGTTCACTTAGCTTACGCGGTGCTTATCCGGCCGCGACCCTCACTTCCCTGGAGTGGCTCTCATGTCTCAGACCTCCGCGGTCGAGGCCACCGACGCCTCCGCCCGGCGCACGCCGGACACCCACGACGTGTCCCGCAAGCGCTGGTGGATCCTCGGCATCATCGGCATCGCCCAGCTGATGGTCGTGCTCGACGCGACCATCGTGAACATCGCGCTCCCCTCGGCCCAGCAGGACCTGGGCTTCAGCGACGGCAACCGGCAGTGGATCGTCACGGCGTACGCGCTGGCCTTCGCCTCGCTCCTGCTGCTCGGCGGCCGCATCGCCGACCTCTTCGGCCGCAAGCCGGCCTTCCTCATCGGCATCGCGGGCTTCGCGGGCGCCTCGGTCCTCGGCGGCGCCTCCACCGGCTTCGGGATGCTGGTGACGGCGCGAGCCCTTCAGGGCGTCTTCGGCGCGCTGCTCGCCCCCGCGGCCCTGTCACTGCTGAACACGACGTTCACCGACGCCAAGGAGCGCGCCAAGGCGTTCAGCGTCTACGGCGCGATCGCCGGTGCGGGCGGCGCGGTCGGCCTGCTGCTCGGCGGTGTCCTGACCGACGCGCTCGACTGGCGCTGGACGCTCTACGTGAACCTCGTCTTCGCGGTCGTCGCCTTCGCGGGCGGCTGGATGCTGTTGAGCAACCACCGCGACGCGGCGGGCTCCAAGCTGGACCTGCCCGGCACCGTGCTCGTCTCGGCCGGTCTGTTCTCGGTCGTGTACGGGTTCAGCAACGCGGAGACCCACGACTGGGGTTCCCCGCTGACCTGGGGCTTCCTGCTCGCCGGCGGCGTTCTCCTCGCGGCGTTCACCTGGTGGCAGACCCGGGCCGCGCACCCGCTGCTGCCGATGCGCGTCCTGCTCGACCGGGACCGCGCCGCCTCGTTCATCACCGTGCTCATCACCGGTGCGGGCATGTTCGGCGTGTTCCTGTTCCTCACGTACTACCTGCAGCTGAACCTGGGCTTCAGCCCCACCAAGACCGGTGTCGCGTTCCTGCCGATGATGGCCACGCTGATGGTCATGGCGCAGATCTCCACCACGGTCCTGGTGCCGCGGATCGGCCCGAAGATCATCATTCCCGGCGGGTTCGCCGTCGCCGCGCTCGGCATGGCCTGGCTGACCGGGATCGGTCTCGACTCCGGGTTCTCCACCCACGTACTGCCGCAGCTGCTCGTGATCGGCGCGGGCCTGGGCGCCGTGATGCCGCCCGCGATGTCGCTGGCCACCAGCGGGATCGGCGCCGAGGACGCCGGCGTCGCCTCCGCGACGGTCAACACCATGCAGCAGGTGGGCGGTTCGATCGGCACCGCCCTGCTGAGCACCCTCGCGGCGAGCGCCGCCACCAGCTACCTCGCGGGCCGCAACCCGGCGGACAAGCTGACCCAGGCGCAGGCCACGATCGAGAGCTACACGACCGCGTTCTGGTGGTCGGCGGGCTTCTTCGCCGCCGGCGCGGTCATCACCTTCCTGCTGTACCGGCGTGGGGCTGTGCGGCAGGACGCGGCGGCGGCACCGGTCGTCCACATGTGACGCCGTCCGCCGTCCGGCCAGGGGCCGCCGTCCTCAGGGAGACGGCGGCCCCTTGGCGTTCCCGGGCGGCCGGGTGGCAGGGTGGGAGTGATCACCGGACCACACAGGAGTCACCTCATGTCGGAATCCCCCCGTTCCACCGGCAAGCCCGCCCACCAGAACGTGACGTTCGACAGCAACGGCACCCCCGCCCACGGCTATCTGGCCCTGCCGCCCACGGGCAGCGGCCCCGGTGTCATCGTGATCCAGGAGTGGTGGGGCCTGACCGACCACATCGCGGACGTCACCGACCGGCTCGCGGCGGAGGGCTTCGTGGCGCTCGCCCCCGACCTGTACGGCGGGAACGTGGCGCACGACTCCCAGGAGGCGTTCCGGATGATGCAGGAGCTGCCGGTGGAGCGCGGCGTCGAACTCCTGTCGGGCGCCGTGGACCATCTGCTCGCCCTGCCCGAGGTCACCTCGGACACCGTCGGCACCGTCGGCTTCTGCATGGGCGGCGGCTTCGTGCTGTACCTGGCCGCGAAGGACCCGCGGGTGAGCGCGGCGGTCCCGTTCTACGGCGTCATCCAGGGCGAGGTCCCCGACTTCTCGGGCCTTGAGGCACAGATCCTCGGCCACTACGGGGAGCGCGACGAGACGGTCCCGGTCCCCACTCTGGACGGCCTGGCCCGCACGATCCGCGAACAGTCGGGCATCGAGCCGGACTTCCGGATGTACCCGGCGGACCACGCGTTCTTCAACGACGGCCGCCCGGAGGTCTACGACGCGGAGTCGTCGGCGAAGGCCTGGACAGCAACGACGGACTTCCTGCGCACGACGATCAAGTAATTCAAGCCCCTCCGGCGTTTGAGGAGCGGGGTCCGGGGCGGAGCCCCGAGACGGCGGGACCGGGAGGCGTCGGCCTCCCGACCCCGCCGCACCAACCCTCAGATCACCAGATCCGCACGCGATCGGCCGGATCGAGCCACAGCCCGTCCCCGGCCTCGGTCTCGAACGCCTGATGGAACTCGTCGAGGTTCCGCACGATGTTGGCGCGGAACTCCGGCGGCGAGTGCGGGTCGATGGTCAGGTACTGCTGCTCCTGCTCCTTGCGCCGCTTGGTGCGCCAGCAGTAGGCCCAGTTGAGGAACAGCCGCTGCGAGCCGCTGATCCCTTCCTCGTCGACCGGCACGTCCGCGCCTTCGAGCGAGATCAGGTAGGCGGTGTGCCCGATGGTCAGGCCGCCGAGGTCGCCGATGTTCTCGCCGACGGTGAGCGATCCGTTGACGCGCTCGCCGGGCAGGTTGCGCGGCTCGAAGGCGTCGTACTGGCTGATGAGCGCCTTGGACTTGGTCTCGAACGCGGCCTTGTCGTCGGCGGTCCACCAGTCGTTGAGGTTGCCCTGGCCGTCGTACTGCGCGCCCTGGTCGTCGAAGCCGTGGCCGATCTCGTGGCCGATGACGGCGCCGATGCCGCCGTAGTTCTCGGCGGGGTCCGCGTCCGGCGAGAAGAACGGCTTCTGGAGGATGCCCGCCGGGAAGCAGATCTCGTTGGTGCCCGGGTTGTAGTACGCGTTCACCGTCTGCGGCAGCATGAACCACTCGTCGCGGTCGACCGGCGCGCCGATCTTCGCCAGCTGCCGGTCGTGCTCGAAGGCGTCGGCCGCGTAGGCATTGGCGACCAGGTCGCCCTCGACGCCCAGCGCGGAGTAGTCGCGGAAGGTGTCCGGGTAGCCGATCTTGGGCCGGAAGGTGGCGAGCTTCTCGTAGGCCCGCTCCTTGGTCTCGTCGGTCATCCAGTCGAGCGCGCCGATGGACTGCCGGTAGGCCTCCAGGAGGTTGGCGACCAGGTCGTCCATGAGGGCCTTGGACGCCGGCGGGAAGTGCCGGGCGACGTACTCCTTGCCGACGGCCTCGCCCATGGCGCCCTCGACGAACTGCACGGCGCGCTTCCAGCGGGCGCGCAGCTCCGGGGTGCCGTTCAGGGTGCGCCCGTAGAACTCGAAGTTGTTGTTCACGAACGCCGAGGACAGGTAGGGGGCGCTGGTGCGCAGCACGCGCGCGAGCAGCCAGTCGCGCCACTGCTCGACGGGCGTCTCGGTGAGGACGGTCGACAGGTGCGCGAGGTAGGACGGCTGGCGCACGCAGGACTGGGCCAGGGTGTCGTCGCTGCCGCCGAGCGCGTCGACGTAGGCACGCCAGTCGAACGCCGGGGCGAGCGCGGTCAGCTCGTCGAACGTCGTCAGGTTGTACGTCTTCTGCACGTCCCGCGTCTCGGCCCGCTCCCAGTGGCCCTCGGCGAGCCGGGTCTCCAGGGCGAGGACGGTGCGCGCGGCGGCGGCCGGGTCGGCGTGCTCGCCGAGCCGGAACAGCTCGGTGAGGTACGCCTCGTACTTCTCGCGGGTCTCGGCGAACTTCTCGTCGCGGTAGTACGACTCGTCGGGCAGGCCGAGGCCGCCCTGGAGGATGTTGTAGAGGTAGCGGTCCGAGTCGCGGTCGTCGGAGTCGATGTACGCGCCGAACAGGCCGGAGCCGCCCTTGCGCTCGAAGCGGCCGATGAAGCCGGCCAGCTGCCGCACGTCGGTGAGGGCCGCGACCTCGGCGAGCAGCGGACGGACCGGGTCGAGACCGCGGGCCTCGACGGCGTCCTCGTCCATGAACGACGCGTACAGGTCGGCGATCTTCCGCGCCTCGTCCGCGTCGAGGCTCGTGGAGCCGCCCGCCGCGATCTCCTGGATGATCTCCCTCACCTGCTGCTCGGCGACGTCCACGAGCTGCACGAAGGGGCCCCAGCTGGAGCGGTCGTCGGGGATCGGCTCGGTCGCCAGCCAGTGGCCGTTGACATGGCCGAAGAGGTCGTCCTGCGGTCGGATCGCCGGGTCCATGCCCGAGCGCGCGTCATCCAGAGTGCTCATCCGGGCAGCGTACCCAGGTCAGGGCGGGTGAACAGCATCAATTGCGGCGGCTTCCGCGCAGCGTGAACAGCGCACTGCCCCGCCCGGCGCGGAGCCGGACGGGGCAGTGGTGCCCGCGGTGGATCAGGCGAGCGAGGCGAGCGCCTCGTTCAGGGTCTGCGACGGGCGCATGACCTTGTCGGCCTTGGCCGGGTCGGGCTGGAAGTAGCCGCCGATGTCGGCCGGGGAGCCCTGCACGGCGATCAGCTCGTCCACGATCTTCTGCTCGTTCGCGGCCAGCGTCTCGGCGAGCGGCGCGAACGCCTTCGCGAGCTCGGCGTCGGCGGTCTGCTTGGCCAGCTCCTGGGCCCAGTAGAGGGCGACGTAGAAGTGGCTGCCGCGGTTGTCGATGCCGCCGAGGCGACGGGTCGGCGACTTGTCCTCGTTGAGGAAGGTGCCGGTGGCGCGGTCGAGGGTCTCGCCGAGGACCTTCGCACGGGCGTTGTCCGTGGTGGTGGCGAGGTGCTCGAAGGAGACGGCCAGGGCCAGGAACTCACCGAGCGAGTCCCAGCGCAGGTAGTTCTCCTTGACCAGCTGCTGGACGTGCTTCGGGGCGGAGCCGCCGGCGCCCGTCTCGAAGAGGCCGCCGCCGTTCATCAGCGGGACGACCGACAGCATCTTGGCGCTGGTGCCCAGCTCCAGGATGGGGAAGAGGTCGGTCAGGTAGTCACGCAGCACGTTGCCGGTCACCGAGATGGTGTTCAGGCCCTCGCGGATGCGCTCCACCGACAGCTTGGTGGCGTCCTCCGGGTTGAGGATCCGGATGTCCAGGCCCTCGGTGTCGAACTCCGGCAGGTACGCCTCGACCTTCTTGATCAGCTGGGCGTCGTGGGCGCGGCCCTCGTCCAGCCAGAACACGGCCGGGTCGCCGGTGGCGCGGGCGCGCGTGACGGCGAGCTTGACCCAGTCCTTGATCGGGGCGTCCTTGGTCTGGCAGGCGCGGAAGATGTCGCCCTCGGAGACCGTCTGCTCCAGCACGACGTTGCCGTCGGTGTCGACCAGGCGGACTGTGCCGGTGGTCGGGATCTCGAAGGTCTTGTCGTGGGAGCCGTACTCCTCGGCCTTCTGCGCCATGAGGCCGACGTTCGGGACGGAGCCCATGGTCGACGGGTCGTAGGCGCCGTGGGCGCGGCAGTCCTCGATGACGGCCTGGTACACGCCGGCGTAGGAGGAGTCCGGGATGACGGCGAGGGTGTCGGCCTCGTTGCCGTCCTTGTCCCACATGTGGCCCGAGGTGCGGATCATGGCGGGCATCGAGGCGTCGATGATGACGTCCGACGGCACGTGCAGGTTGGTGATGCCGCGGTCGGAGTCGACCATGGCCAGCTCCGGGCCCGCGGCCAGCTCGGCCTCGAAGGACGCCTTGATGTCGGCGCCGTTCGCGAGCGACTCCAGGCCCTTGTAGATGCCGCCCAGACCGTCGTTCGGGGTGAGACCCGCGGCGGCCAGGTCGCCGCCGAAGCGGGCGAAGGTCTCCGGGAAGAAGGCGCGCACGACGTGGCCGAAGATGATCGGGTCGGAGACCTTCATCATGGTGGCCTTGAGGTGCGCGGAGAAGAGGACGCCCTCTTCCTTGGCGCGGGCGACCTGGGCGGTCAGGAACTCGCGCAGGGCGGCGACGCGCAGCACGGAGGCGTCGACGACCTCGCCGGCGAGGACCGGTACGGACTCGCGCAGCACGGTGGTGGTGCCGTTGTCCCCGACCAGCTCGATGCGCAGGGCGCCGTCGGCGGCGATGGTGGTGGACTTCTCCGTCGAGCGGAAGTCGTTCTCACCCATGGTGGCGACGTTGGTCCTGGACTCGGGGGTCCAGGCGCCCATGCGGTGCGGGTGGGCCTTGGCGTAGTTCTTCACCGAGGCGGGGGCGCGGCGGTCCGAGTTGCCCTCACGCAGGACCGGGTTCACGGCGGAACCCTTGATCTTGTCGTAGCGGGCGCGGATCTCGCGCTCCTCGTCGGTCTTCGGCTCGTCCGGGTACGCGGGGAGCGCGTAGCCCTGCTCCTGGAGCTCGGCGACGGCGGCCTTGAGCTGCGGGATGGACGCCGAGATGTTCGGCAGCTTGATGATGTTGGCCTGCGGCGTCTTGGCCAGCTCGCCCAGCTCGGCGAGGGCGTCCGCGATCCGCTGGTCCTCGTTCAGGTACTCGGGGAACGAGGCGATGATGCGGCCGGCCAGGGAGATGTCACGGGTCTCGACGCCTACGCCGGCGGTGGACGCGTAGGCCTCGATGACCGGCAGGAAGGAATACGTCGCGAGGGCCGGGGCCTCGTCTGTGTGCGTGTAAATGATGGTCGAGTCAGTCACCGGGTGCTCCGCTCCACGTCTTCCATGTCATCGGCAGTTTTCTCAGTCTGCGCAATATTGCTCGACATCAAGATATCTCGTGGCCGGGTCATGTTCGAAAGGGGTCCGGCTGCAAGATCGAGCCGTTTCACTTCGCTCCCCTCCCCCGCGCCAGCAGATACATGAAGTACGGCGTGCCGATCACGGCCGTCATCAGGCCGGCGCCCAGCTGTGCCGGGGCGATCACGGTGCGTCCCACCAGGTCGGCGGTGCAGACGAGGAGGGCGCCGAGGAGGAGGGCGACCGGGAGGACGCGGGCGTGGCGGCGGCCGACCAGGGCGCGGGCCGCGTGCGGGGCGACGAGGCCGACGAAGCCGATGGTGCCCGCGGCGGCCACGGCGGTGGCGCTGAGCAGGACGGCGAGGACGAGGAAGCCGAGGCGGGCGCGGCCGAGTCCGAGGCCGAGCAGGCGCGGGGTGTCCTCGTCGAGGGACACGAGGTCGAGTTCGGTGCGGCGGCTCACGGCGAAGGCGATGCCCACGACGAGGACGAGCGCGAGGGGCAGCGAGTCGGTGTAGGTGCGGCCGTACGTCGATCCGGAGAGCCAGGTCAGCGCCTTGGTGGCGTTGAACGGGTCGGTGAGGATGATGAGCAGGCTCGTCAGGGCGGCGGCCCCGGTGGCGACGCCGAAGCCGACGAGGACGAGGCGGTTCTGCTGGAATCCGCCGCGCGCGGCGAGGCCGAAGACGATGACGGCGCTGAGCGCGGCGCCCGCGAAGGCGCCGCCGGCGACGGCCCAGGTCCCGGCCGTGGAGATCGACGTGACCACGATGACGGCGCCCACGGCGGCGCCGTTGGTCACGCCCAGCACGCCCGGTTCCGCGAGCGGGTTGCGGGTCACGGCCTGGACGACGGTGCCCGCGAGGGCGAGGGCCGCCCCTGCGAGAAGCGCGGCGAGGACGCGGGGCACGCGGGTCTCCAGGACGAAGGAGACCGCACGGCCCGCGTTGCCCTGGGTCCAGTTGACGACGTCGCCGAGGAGGAGCTTGGTGTCCCCGAGGAGTACGCCGGCGATGCTCACGCCGATCAGCGCGACGACCAGCGCGGCCGTGGTGGCGACGACGACGGTCCGGCTGCGCAGCCGCAGCCGGTCGGCCGTGGCCGAACCGCCCGCGTCCCGTACCCGCGCCGCGAGGACGATGAGGAACACGGCGCCGACCAGGCTGGTGACGACGCCGGTGGGTACGGCCACCGCGGTGTCCGCGGAGACGCAGGCGCGCAACAGCACGTCGGAGCCGAGGACGAGGGCCGCGCCGACGAGTCCCGTGAACGGCAGGGCGCTGCGGAACCTGGTGAGCGGGTGGAACCTGCGGGTGAGCAGGCGCACCAGGGCGGGTGCGCACAGGCCGATGAAGCCGACGGGCCCGGCGAGGGTGACGGCGGCCGTGGAGAGCAGCGCGGACAGGACGACGGCGCCGACCCGGGTGCTGCGGACGGGGACGCCGACGCCGCGCGCGGCGTCGTCGCCGAGCGCGAGGGCGTCGACGCGGCGGGCGAGCAGCAGCAGTCCGGCCAGACCGGCGAGCCCCACGGGCGCCATCTGCAGGACGCCGTCGAAGCCGTTCTGCGCGATGCTGCCCTGGTTCCAGGCGTACAGGCCCTCGGTCCGCTCGGGGAAGAGCAGGATCAGCGCCTGGGTGACGGAGCTCAGGCCGAGGGTGAGGGCGCTGCCCGCGAGGATGAGCCGGACGGTGCCGGCGCCGAGGCCCGACAGGCCGAGGACGACGGCCGCCGCCGCGAGGCCGCCGACGAAGGCGATGCCGGACGAGGCGAACAGCGGCAGCGAGACGCCGGTGGCGGCGGCGATGGTGAGGGCGAGGTAGGACCCCGCGTTGACGGCCAGGGTGTCGGGTGAGGCGATGGCGTTGCGGCTGATGCGCTGGAGGGCGGCGCCGGACGCGCCGAGGAGGGCGCCGACGAGCAGTCCGGCGCACATCCTCGGCAGCCGGGAGGCGACGACGACGGACGCGTCGCCGTCGCCAGACCGGCCGGTGAGCGCCTTCCACACCTCGGGGGCGCCGACGGCGGCCGTGCCCTGGGTGATGTCGACGACCGCGAGGGCGGCGAGGAGGACGAGGAGTGCGGCCGTCACCGCGGCCGCGCCCGTACGGGATGCGGCCGTCGTGGGACGGGTGGCGGGAGCGGTGGTGGTGACGGCCATGGCGTTACTTGGTCAGCGCCTCGACGACGGAGTCGACGTACTGGCTCATCGACGCGGTCCCGCCGAACATCCAGACGCCGTCGGGCAGCCGGTGCACGTTGTCCTTCTTGACGAACGGCAGCGACGTCCAGACCTTGTCCTTCTTCAGGACGCCGTCGAACGGGGTGGCGTTCTTGTCGTCCTCGTTGCCGATGTAGGCGAAGTGCGTGTCGGCGGGGAGCTTGGTGAGTCCTTCGACGTCGGTGGAGCCGAGGCCGTAGGCCTTGTCCCCCTTGACGGTCCAGGCGTTCTTCAGACCGAGTTCCTCGTTGACGCCGCCGATCAGCGAACCGCTGGTGTAGGGGCGCACGGAGACCTGGTTGGAGGCGACCCAGCCGTCGGCGAAGGCGAAGTCGGCGCCGGCCAGATCGGCGTCGGCGAGGGCCTTCTTGCCCTCGGCGAGCTTCGCCTCGAAGTCCTTCTTCAGCTGGGTGGACTTCTTGGTGGTGCCGGTGGCCTCGGCGATCAGGTCGAGGTTCTCCGTCATCTGGCCGATCGGGTCGGAGGCGTCGGCGGACGTGACGGTGAGCACCGGGGCGATCTTGCGCAGCTGCTTGACGGCCGCGGCCGGAAGGTCGGTCGTGGCGACGATCAGGTCGGGCTTGATGGCGGCGACGGTGTCCATGCTGGGCTCGCCGCGGGTGCCGATGTCCTTGGCGTCGTTGGTGAGCGGGGCGGCCTTGTCCCACGTCTTGTAGCCCTTGACGTCGGCGACGCCGGCCGGGTCGACACCGAGGGATATGAGGCTCTCGACGACGTTCCACTCGGTGCCGACGACCGTCTTGGCGGGACCGTCGAGCTTCACCTTGGCGCCCGAGGCGTCGGTCAGGGTGATGGGCTCGGCGCTCTGCTTCGCGTCGGCGTCGGCGGCGGGCTCGGTGGTGCCGCAGGCGGCGAGGGCGAGGGCCGCGACGGTGGCGGTCGCCGCGGCGATCAGGGGTCGTCTCATGAGGTGGTGCGCAACCTTTCGGTTCGTTCGTGGTGACGGCCGATGGCGCGGGTGCGCAGCCGGCCGGTGAGGGGGTCGGTGTCGACCTCGATGCGGATGCCGTACGTGGTGGTGAGGCGTTCGCCGGTGAGGACGTCCTCGGGGGCGCCGGACGCGACGATCCGGCCCGTGTCGAGGAGCAGGATCCGGTCGGCGACGGCGGCGGCCTGGTCGAGGTCGTGCAGGACGGCGCCGACGGCGATGCCGTGATGGTCGGCCAGGTCCCGCACGAGATCGAGGAGTTCGACCTGGTAGCGCAGGTCGAGGTAGGTCGTGGGTTCGTCGAGCAGGAGGACGCCGGTCTCCTGGGCGAGGCAGCCGGCGAGCCAGACGCGCTGCAGCTGCCCTCCGGAGAGGTGTTCGGCTCCGCGGTCGGCGAGTTCGGCGGCGCCGGTCAGGGCGAGGGCGCGGTCGACGGCCTCCCGGCCGCCGGGGTCCGCTTTGCCCCAGCGTCCGCGGTACGGGTAGCGGCCGAACTCGACGACGTCCCGCACCGTCAGCCCGCCGGGCGTGGGCCGCCCTTGGGTGAGCAGGGCGACGTGGCGGGAGAAGTCGCGGGGGCTCAGCGCGAGCCCGTCGATCTCGCCGTCGAGCACGAGCGTCGCCGCCCTGGGGCGCTGCAGCCGGGCGAGGGTGCGCAGCAGCGTCGACTTGCCGCTGCCGTTCGGCCCCACCAGGACCGTCACTTCGCCGGGCCGCAAGGTCATGGCGGCGCCGTGGACGACGTCGACGCCCTCGTAGGCCACGGTGACGTCGGTTGCCGACAGTTCGTGGCCATGGCGGCGCGGGGCCGCGCTGGTGGTCTCTTCAGCTCCATGCACGCGGCAAGGTTAGCCTAACCTAAACACTGCGGATGTCAGGGGGCGCGAAGCCGCGGGAAGGCTGTGTCTCCAGGCCGCGGCGGGGGCACCGAACCTCGGCACCCCCGCCGCGTGGTGGAACCTCACCGCACGCCGCTGGGCCTCACTTCACCGTGAGCCGGACCAGCCGGGTCCGCTCCGAGGGCGCCCCCTCCACCTGGAAGGCGACATAGCGCGCCTCCCCCGTGGCGGACAGCCGCCGTACAGGACCGTGTCCGGAGGTCCGGCCCGCGTCCCGGTACTCGATGCCGTCGTCGCTGAACTGCACGCGGCCGGCCGGTGCCCCGCCGCCCGTCCACTGCGCCTCCACGGTGCCGATCCGCCGGACGGCTCCGAGGTCCACGACGAGCCGGCCGTCGCGGCCGGGCCGCCACGACGTGCCGGTGTCGCCGTCGACCGCCGCGGCCGGATCCGACATCCCCTCGGGCAACGGGCTGTTGGGGAAGACCTGGCGTCCCAGGGCCAGGTCCTGGTGCGGGTAGGCGGCGGCTCCGCGCAGGTCGACGGTCGTCTCCCTGCGGGCGCGGACCGTGACGGTGGTGGTGTGGCCCTGCCCTTCGACGCGTACGCGGGTGTCGGCGCCGGAGAGGCGCAGCCGGGCCCCGTTGTCCACCTCGACGCGCAGCCCCGACGGCAGGGTGCGGCCGCTGTCCGGGGTGAGGATGAAGCGGGGCGGCAGCAGCCGTGCGTCGGCCGCGTCGAGGCGGGCCTCGTAGGCCGTGCCGTCACCGGTCACCGTCTGCGTGCCCTCGAAGACCGCGAGGCGCCGCCCGGACTGCGGGACGGTGACCGGTGTCGTGACGGGGTCGGCCGAGAGGTTGAAGAGACTGAGGTGGCCGTCGGTCAGGGCCGCGCGAACGGCCTCGTGCTCCGCCGTCGGCCCGGCCTCGCGGGCGAGCGCCCGCAGTCGTGTCGCGGAGGTCTCGGCGAAGCCCTCGACGACGAGCGGCGCAGCGGGGCCGTCGGCCAGCACGACCGTGTCGCCGTAGACGGACAGCGGGCGGTCCGTGCCGCGCACGACGAGTCCGGCCCGGCCGTCCACGTCCAGCCAGCGGCCCCGGCTGCTCGCGTCGGGCGTGGGCCAGGCGGCCAGGTCCTGCCAGTCGGTGCCGTCGGCCGAGCCCTGCACGCGGTAGGCGCGGCCCGCCGCGGCCTCCCAGCGCAGGGTGACCTCGGTGATCTCCGTTTCCGTGCCGAGGTCGACCGCCAACCAGCTGTCGGCGCGCGGCCGTTCGGCCTTCGAGACCGCCCAGCGGGTCGCCGCGTCGCCGTCGACGGCGAGGTTCGCGCCCTTGCCCGAGTCGGCGGAGGAGGCCGTCGCCGTCCCGCCGCGGGCGACGTCCGCGGTGTCGGCGCCGGCGCGGGCCTCGAAGGCGTAGAGGGAGTATCCGTAGGACGGGTCGGGGCGGACGCCCAGCATCCTCAGGTGGCGGACGCCGGTGCGCGGGAAGGTCAGCCGGTCGACGCGGCCGTCGGCGCTCGGTGCAGGGGAGGCGTCCGCCGCGGCGACGGAGACGTTCCCCTCCTCGAAGCGGTAGGTGCGGTCGCCGTCGAGTCCCGATATCCCCGGCAGGGTGAGGTTGTGGAGTTCCAGGTGGCCCTCCCCCGCCGCCGTGCCGCTGCTCGCGTAGACGACGGAGCCGGTGGGCAGTGTGGTGAATCCGGCATGCCCGCCGTCCAGTTGAAGGAGGGTCGCGCTGCCGTCGAAGCCGTCGCGGACCTTCTCGTACACGTGGACCGTGCGTCCGGCGACCTTGCCGGTGGTGGCGGGCAGGAACATGGGGGTGGCGCCGCTGATCCTGAACAGCCAGTCGTCGTGCGCCGGTTGCCAGGCGAACTTCACGAAGCCCGCCTTGGAGACGGCGCCCGCCCACGCCGCGGGCGACTGGTGGGAGACCAGTCCGGGTCCGGTGCCGAAGTCGGTCACTCCGGCGGCATGGGCGAACAGCTCGGCACGGGAGAACGGGGTCACCCTGCGCTTCTCGCCCGCCGCCCACACGTGCAGCAGATAGCTGATGGCGATCTCGGCGCGCGCCTCGGGCTCGTACTTGGGCTCGCCGGAGAACTTCGCCAGGCGGTACTCCGGCGGGTACTTCTGGTACGCCTCCAGACGTCCCGCGAGCTCCTGCTCGGCCCGCGCCGCGGCCCGGTCGCCGAGGACCTGGGACAGGAACGCCAGAGGGATCACGTCCCGGCCGTAGAGGTGTTCGCGGTCGTTGACCATCGGCATCAGCGGTTCGCCCGCGTCGCTCATGACGCCGAGCAGGGTCCGCCACAGCGCGGGGCCGCTGGGTTGGTGCGTGAGCACCTCGGGCAGCGGGCGGCCCGCGGTCAGGAAGTGGGCGGCGTTGCGGCCCGAGGTCCGCCACAGCTCCTCCTGGTAGTGCGGGCCGAAGGAGCCGTGGTTCTCCACGATGAACGTGTCGTAGAGGTTGCGGGCGGTGTTGCGCGCGACCGGCACCCCGTCGACCAGCGCGGGGTTGGCGAGGTCGGCGGGCGGCAGCCCCGTCTCGTTGCGCGACCAACGACCGTACGTGGCCGACCAGTCGGCCGCGCGGGGATCGTCGGGCGCCCAGGCCAGGGCGGGGGCGAGGGACTGGGCGTACACGCCCATCTCCTCCAGCTTGGTGTCGCCGACGTGACCGCCGTCGAGCCCGTTGGGCGTCCAGGAGCCGGAGGCCGGGTCGTTGCCGGTTCCCAACGCCTGCGTGTACGCGGCCTGTTCGCGGGTGATGCGGTCGACGTTCGCGCGGGTCGCGGCGTCCAGGTCGTCCCAGAGGAGCCGGGCGGCGAGGACGAAGTACAGCTGGAAGGTGGTGTCGAAGAAGAGGGTGCGGCCCCATTCCGTGCCGCCGGTGAGCCGGTTCGATGCGGCGAAGTGGCGCAGGGTGGCCAGGGTGCGCCGGGCGAGTTCGTCGCGGCCGACACCGGCGCGGTCGGCGTCGTAGTCGCCGTGGGTGAGCAGCAGGGCGTTGCCGAGGACGACGGCGAATCCGAAGTCCTTGGCCGTGTAGTGGCCCTGGGCCTCGTCCCACTGGGTCTCCGACCAGCGCGTGTGCTGGAGCAGGACGCGGTGGTAGACGGCGGCGATGTCGTCCGGCGGGGCCGTGGCGCCGGTCGCCGCGTGCGCGCTCGCCGGGCCGAAGCCGGCCGGCAGGACGGCGGCCGCGCCCGTGAGGCCGAGCAGTTGGAGAAGGCGCCTGCGGTCGATCGGGGTGTTCAGGGGCGGCACGGGTGGTCCTCTCACGCAAGACAACGTTGTCAGCAGGGGGCCGCCCCATGGTCGGCGTCGGTGTGTACGTACGTCAACGCATGGGACGGAAGAGATTCCGGGTCACCAGGCTGTGGCCGCGTTCAGTCGGACGCCGAGCGGGCGCGGGTGAGGACGGCGCGGAGTTCGGCGACGGGGATCTTGGGCTCGCGCTCCGCGGTGAGCAGGCCGTTCGTCTCCTGGAGCGTGTCCGTGAACTGGGTGTAGCAGAACCCGGCGAGACCGGAGTCGACAGCGGCCGAGACGAGCCCGGTCAGCCGCTCGGTGAACTCCTCCCGGGTGGCGACCGTGTCGTACCCGAACCACTCCTCCCCCGCCGCCGGTTCGAAGGTGGCTCCGCCGAACTCGCTCAGAACGACGGGCTGTCGGTCGTGCTCGGCGCCGTCGAGCACGAGGCGTTTGGCGCCGGGCCACTGTTCGCGCAACTCGCCCTGGCGCAGGGACGCGTGACCGTAGCGGCGGCGCAGGGTGCCCGCGTCCTGGGTGTAGTCGTGCACGCCCCAGATGTCGGCCCGGGAGATCTCCCAGCCGTCGTTGGAGACGGCGGGCCGGGAGGGGTCGAGCGCCTTGGTGAGGTGGTAGAGCGCGTCCATGAAGTGGCGCTGGGCCGGGACGTCGGCGGGGTTCGGCACGGACCAGGACTCGTTGACGGGGATCCAGGCCATGATCGAGGGATGGCCGAGGTCGCGGGTGACCGCTTCGGTCCACTCGCGGGTCACGCGCTCGACGGTCGCCGCCCCGAAGGCGTACGCGGACGGCATCTCCTCCCACAGCAGCAGGCCGAGCCGGTCGGCCCAGTACAGGAAGCGCGGGTCCTCGATCTTCTGGTGGACGCGCAGGCCGTTGAGGCCGATCTCCTTGGCGAGTTCGGCGTCGCGGCGCAGCGCGTCGGCGGGGGCCGCCAGGTGGGTGTCGGGCCAGTAGCCCTGTTGCAGGGCGAACCGCAGGAAGTACGGCTTGTGGTTGAGGAGGAACAGGCCGTCGTGCCAGGCGATGTCGCGCAGTCCGAGGTAGGACGTGACGTGATCGAGGGGTGCGCCGTCGGAGTCGGCGAGGGTCACGGTGGCGTCGACGAGGTGCGGGTGTTCGGGCGTCCAGAGCAGGTCGTCGAGGTCCTGGCCGTGGCGCAGGGCGGGCACGGTGATCTCGAACGCCGTCTCCTGCTGGTCGGTGCGGATCCGCTGCTCTGCGAGGATCCGCTCGCCGTGGGCGAGCCGTACGGTCAGGGTGCGCGGCCCGTCCGGCCAGCGGTCGAGGCGTGCGGTGCAGTGCACGCGCGCGTGGGCGACGTCCGGGGTCCACTGGATCCGGGTGAGGTGGTCGGCGGGGACCTCTTCGAGCCAGACCGGCTGCCAGATGCCGGTGGTGCGGTGGTACCAGATGACGTGCGGGTCGCGTCGCCAGTCCTGTTTGCCGCGCGGCTGGGTCGGGTCGAGGGGCTGGTCCTCGGCCCGCACCACGACGACGTGCGGGCCGTCCCGGTCGACGGCGTCGGTGAGGTCGCAGGTGAAGCCGGTGTGCCCGCCCTCGTGGTGACCGACCCGGCGGCCGTCGACCCAGACGTCGGCCCGGTGGTCGACCGCGCCGAAGTGCAGCAGCAGACGCCGGCCCTCCACGGGCCGGGTGAGGTCGACGGTGCGGCGGTACCAGACGACCGGGTGGTGCCCGGTGTCGTGGATGCCGGACGCCCGGGACTCGGGCGGGTAGGGCACGGTGACGGTGGCGGTGAAGGGGGCGGTGACGTCGGGCTCCATCCAGCGGTCCCGGCGGCCGAGGTCGGCGTCGTCGTGGGCGAATCCCCACGGTCCGCTCAGGTCGTGCCAGTCGGGGTCGCGGACGAGCTGCGGGCGGGGGTGGCCGGCGGCGTCGAGGTGGGTGTGGTGCATCGAGGAACTCCGGTGTCGTCGTGCGGAGGAGGGTGCGGCGGCGCGGCTGTTCAGTCGGGCGCCCCGGACCGCTCGGGAGCCCGCAGGTCGACCACGGTGGCGGCGAAGGCCAGCGGTCCGGGCAGGAGCGGGAGCAGCAGCGGCGTCGACCACATCAGCAGTCCCGCGAGGAGGATCGCGGCGAGCAGCAGGGCACTCCCCCGGGCGTCTTCGAGGGTGCGCAACAGGCCGGTGCGCAGCGAGAGTTGACTGTCCTCCGGCAGGGCCGTGCTACGCAGGGCGACGACCGCGCCGCCCAGGGTGAGCAGGACGAGCGCGGGGGCCATGACCGCGGCCCCGGGCAGGTCGCTGCGGAGCAGGGCCGCGTCGACGAGGACGACCACGGCCACGAGCGGCAGCAGCAGTCCGGCGGCGAGCGAGCGCACGGTCGTACGGGCGCGCAGCCGGCGGACGAACCCGCCGAGGTCGGCCGGGGCGCCCGTCTCGGCGGCCCGCCGCAGGGTGCCCGATGCGGCGGCGAACGCGGCCGGAGCGGTGACGACCGGCAGACAGACGAGTGTGGTGAGCAGCCCCATCAGGAGCATGTCGGCGAACATCGTGAACCCGGCGCCGAAGACCTCCCCGGGTTCCCGGCCGCGGCGGGCCGGTGCGGTGGTTGTCCTGGTCATTGCCGATCAGCCCTTCAGTCCGGAGGTCGCCATGCCCTGCACCAGGTAGCGCTGGAAGACGAAGAAGAAGAGCACGATGGGCAGCACCGAGATCACCGACATGGCGAACATGGGCCCGTACGCCGAGGTGCTCGACTGGTCGACGAAGCTGCGCAGCGCCAGGGTGATGGTGAACTTCTCCGGCGCGAACAGATAGATCATCTGTGTGAAGAAGTCGTTCCACGTCCAGATGAAGGTGAAGATGGCGGTGGTGATCAGCGCCGGGCGGCTCAGCGGCAGGGTGATGGCCCAGTAGGTGCGGAAGGGGCCGCAGCCGTCGATGCGCGCCGACTCCTCCAGTTCGCGGGGCAGTCCGCGCATGAACTGCACGATGAGGAAGACGAAGAACGCCTCGGTGGCGAGGAACTTCGGCAGGATCAGCGGCCAGTAGGTGTCCACCAGGCCGAGCCGGTTGAAGATGATGTACTGCGGGATCAGGACGACGTGGTGGGGCAGCATCAGCGTCGCGACCATGAAGCCGAACATCGGCCCGCGCATCCGGAACCGCAGTCGCGCGAACGCGTAGGCGGCCAGGGAGCAGGACAGGACGTTGCCGATGACCGCGCCGACCGCGATCGTGAGCGAGTTGCCGAGCAGCCGGGTCACGCTGACGCCGGAGACTCCGTCCAGGGCGGTGGTGTAGTTGGACCACTCCAGATGGCTGGGCCACAGATCGAGGCTGGTCACCACCTCGTCGGCCGGTTTCAGGGACGTGGCGAGCAGCCAGGCCAGGGGGTAGAGGAGCACCAGCAGGGCCACCAGCGCGATGGTGTGGGGCAGCCAGCGCCCCGCGCGCGGCTTCCTGGCCGTGCCGTTCTTGGCCGCGATGACACTCATCGCCCCTCCTCGTCCGCGTAGAAGACCCAGGACCGGGAGGTCCGGAACAGGATCAGGGTGATGACGCCGACGGCGATCAGCAGGAGCCAGGCCATCGCCGCCGCGTAGCCCATGTGGGAGGCGGTGAACCCGCGCTCGTACAGGTACAGCGTGTAGAAGTTCGTGGAGTCGGCGGGCCGGCCGGTGCCGTTGCTGACCACGAAGGCCGGGGTGAAGACCTGGAAGGACTGGATCATCTCCAGGACCAGGTTGAAGAAGACGACCGGGGAGAGCATCGGCACGGTGACGGAGACGAACTGCCGCCAGCGGCCCGCGCCGTCGAGGGCGGCGGCCTCGTACAGGTCGGGCGATATCTGCTGGAGCCCCGCCAGGAAGATCACCATGGGGGCGCCGAACTGCCAGGCCGTCAGGGCGACGACGACGTACATCGCGAGGTCGGGATTGCCGACCCAGCCGCCGGTGTGGATGCCGATCGAGTCGAGCAGGTGCGGGACCGTGCCGCCGTCGTTGTAGAGGGCGCGCCAGACGAGGGCGATGGACATGCTCGCGCCGAGCAGTGAGGGCGCGTAGAAGGCGGAGCGGTAGAAGGCGCGGCCCCGGCCGAGGTTCTTGAGGAGCATCGCGGCGCCGAGCGCGAGGCCCAGTTTGAGTGGGACGGCGATCACGACGTAGAGCAGGGTGGTGCCGACCGAGCGCCAGTAGCGGGGGTCCTCGGTGAGCATCTCGGTGTAGTTGCGCAGGCCCACCCAGTGCGGCGGGTCGAAGAGGTTGTAGTCCGTGAAGGACAGGTACAGCGAGACCGCCATCGGGATCAGCGTCAGGACGACGGCGCCGATCATCCAGGGTGACAGGAACACGTAGGCGGGCCACTGCTGTTCGCGGCGGCGGCGCCGGGCGCTCTTCGGGCGCGGTGTCCCGGGCCGGTCGGTGCGTGTCGGCACCTCGGTCGACATCGTTGTCATGACCTCAGCTCCCGGTTCGCCTCGTCGATGAACTCACGGGCCGCCTCACGTGGCGAGGCCCGGTCGTACATCACGCGTTGGTAGTTGCGGTTGAAGGCGTTCTGGATCGCGACGTCGCCCCGGGGCGGAGCGGCGGGCGGCGCGTCGACCCCGTACTTCTCCATCGCCTGTCCGTAGCGGTAGATGTCCAGCTCCGGGCCCTTGAGGGTCTTGGCCACGCGGGCGGCGATCGTGCGGTTGGGCGGGGTAGAGCGGGTGAAGCCGAGGATGTCGCCCGCCCGCTTGTCGTTGAGGAGGAAGTCGACCAGTTGGGTCGCCTCCTTCGGGTGTGCGGTGTGCGCGCCGACGCCGAGCAGCATCGACGGCTTGAAGTAGGTGCCGGCGCGGCCGTCGGTGGTCGGCACGGGCGCGAAGCGCACGTGGTCGCCGAGGAGCGCCGGGTAGCCGGGGAAGGTGGCGTCCCAGGTGTAGTCGGCGGCGGCGAGGCCGCGTCCGATGGGCGTCCACTCGGTGCTGTCGGCCTGCACGGTGTCCTCGGCCTGGGCGACGGCGCCGTGCTTGCGCTGGTCGTTGAAGTACGTCCAGAACGCGGTGAGGTCGTCCTCGGTGAAACCGAGCCGGGTCTGGCTCGCGTAGAGCTTGCCGCCCCGGCTGCGCAGCCAGTCCTCGAACACGTCCTCGTTGGTGCCGCCGTCGTTGGACCCGGCGACGTGCCGTCCGTCCGGTGACTTCAGGCCGAGCGCGGCGATCTTCTGGTTGGCGTCGGCGAAGTCCTGCCAGGTCCAGTCGGCTTCGGGCGCGGGGACGCCCGCCTTCGCGTAGAGCTTGGAGTCGTACGCGTATCCGGTGATGCCGCGGCCCATCGGCATGGCGTACTGCGTGCCGTCGAAGACTCCGGTGCGGACCAGTTCCTTGTCCATGTCGGACGTATGGATCGTGTGGTCCCCGACCGCCTGGTCGAGCGGCAGCAGGGCGTCGCCGCCCGCGTACTGGGAGATCTGCCGGTAGTCGAGCTGCGCGACGTCGGGGATGCCGCCGCCGGCCGCCTGGGTGGCGAGCTTCTGCATGTAGGCGCCGAAGTCGCCGGAGGACGTCCGCACGGTGACGCCGGGGTGTTCCTTCTCGAAGAGGCGTACGGCCTTCACGGTGCGGGCGGCCCGGTCGTCGTTGCCCCACCAGGTGAAGGTGAGGGTGACGCCGGACGCCCCGCCGCTCGCGCCGGAGCAGGCGGAGAGCGTGCCGGTCAGGGCGGTGCTGAGTGCGACGGCGGCCGTGGCGAGGACGGCCCGGCGCGGCAGGTGGCGGCGCGGGGGCTCGGGCATGGAGGCCCTCCTGGTGGGTGGCGGGGTGGCGGAAGAGTGGGTGCGGGCCGTGCGGTGGCCCGCACCGCGCGGAGGTGCTTCAGATGCCGGGGTAGACGTCGAGCCGGCCGCACATGCCGAACCGGCCGCGTGCGGTGGGCCCGGTGGCCTGGACGGCGGCGTGCGCCAAGTGGTCGGTGCGTCCTTCGCGCAGCGCTCCCAGTTGGGCCCCGGTCGCGGACGCGGCGGCCTGCGCGCCCTCGCGCCAGCGCTGTGCGAACGCGTCGAGCCGGGGGCGGACCAGTGCGGCCGCGGCCTGCTGGAACGCTTCGAGGGGCGCCAGGTCCCCGTCCTCGGTGGCGGCGCGCAGTTCCAGGAAGCGGCGGGTCGCCAGGTCGCGGCGGGCCCGCGCGATCTCCACCTGTTCGGCCTCGGGGACGTCGCCCGGGATGCGGATCGCGTCCGCGTAGGTGCCGGGGTCGGTGAGCAGGTGCTGCGGAAGGGTGAGCACCGCGTCGCCCGCCTCGGGCAGTCCGCTGTTCTGCATGACGACGGTGATCTCCAACTCCCCGTCGTTGACGAGGCGGTGGATCGTGCCGGGGGTGAACCAGGCGACGGTGCCCGGCTCCAGGGGTGTCTCCTCGTACCCGGACGGGGTCAGGGTCTGCACCCGGCCGCGCCCTCCCACGACCACGTACCCCTCGCTGCACGCGAGATGGAGGTGCGGGGTGCCGCCGCCGGGCAGGCCCTCGACGGTGGGCCAGTCGTACACGCGCAGCCGCGAGATGCCAACCGCCCCGGGGAAGCCGCCGTACCCGGCGCTCACCACGCGCTCCCGGCGATCCGAGCGGCGACCTGCTCGCGGTCCCAGGCGCCGTCGGCGACGGTCACCCGGTAGGAGCGCGTGAGCGTGTCGCCCGGGGCGAGGACCAGCTCCTCGTGGAACGCCCAGGAAGGGGCGACCGCGGCGAACGGGTCGCTGCGCACGAACCAGTGCGCAGGATGCGTCCCCTTCTCCCCCGCGTGGTCGTTGCCCGCCGCGTGCTCGAAGACGAGCGTCGCATGGCCGTCGCGTCCGTCGTGCTCGCCGACGTACGCCAGCCAGGGGGCCTGCGTGCCCATCAGGTCGCCGCCGTCCGACTCGGCGCTGAACACCCGGCCGTCGCGGAAGGCCCGCGGGCCGCGCCAGAAGAGTCCGGTGTACCCGGCGGCGGGGCGGCCGTGCGTGGTGGGGCTGCCGAAGCGCAGGGGCTCGGTACGGCGGTTGGTGATGGCCGAGGTCCAGGTCAGCGACCAGGAACCGGCGTCCGCGTCGAGGTGGGAGACCTCCAGGCGGCGCTCCTCGTCGGCCCACAGCTCACCGTCGTACGGGTGCCAGGTGAGGCGTTCGGCGATCACGGCGCGGTCGCCGGTGGCGGAGACCTCGTCGAAGCCGACGTGCGCCATCGACCCGATCTTCTCGTGCAGCGGGAGGTAACCCTCACCGTGCACATAGGAGTTGCCGCCCCACAGGTTCTGGCCCGACAGATGGGAGGCGGTGAGCTGGAGGCCCTTGTGCCAGCGGTGGTCGTTGGGCCGGTAGTCGGTGACCAGGGCGCCGGACAGGGTGCGGACCGGGTGGAGGTAGGGCTTGGGCGCCTCCCACGCGGCCTCCGGGCGGTACACGTAGGCGAACAGCTCGGTGCCGGTGGGCTCGTGGGCCACGGTGATGCGGTCGCCGTGGGCGTGGGTGAGTGCGAGCGTCATGCCTGGGCCTCTTCCGTGGGGGCGTCGTGCGTCGGGGCGTCCTCGCCGGGCGCCCAGCCGGGGGCGCCGCCGTGCAGGGCGGTGTAGTAGGGGTCGCCGGGGCCGATGTCCCCGGCCCGGACCGTGGTGTCGGTGAACGCGGACTTGTACAGGGCGGTGATGAACTCCAGCGTGCGACGGCCGCCCTCGCCGCTGGTCGGGTGGCGCTGTCCTGCCGCGATGTCGGCCACCAGGGCGCGCAGCTGGGCCAGGTGCGAGCTGGGCTCGTCGGTGCCGAAGTCCCGCCAGGCGGCGGCCTCCTCGTCGGTGACACCGGGGGCGGGGGTGATGCGCCAGTCGGCGTTGCCGTAGCCGTACAGGTGGGTGAGTTCGATCGTCGCGCGCTCGCAGTCGATGCGGATACGGCTGACCTCGTCCGGGCTGAGCACACTGTTGACGACCGTGGCGACGGCGCCGTCGGCGAAGCGGACCTGGGCGGTGGAGACGTCCTCGGTCTCCACGTCGTGCACGAGCCGCGCCGCCATGCCGCGCACCTCGGACCAGGGCCCCATCAGATCGAGCAGCAGATCCGTCTGGTGGATGCCGTGCCCCATGGCCGGGCCGCCGCCCTCGGTGGCCCACCGGCCGCGCCAGGGAACCGCGTAGTAGGCGGTGTCCCGGTACCAGGTGGTCTGGCAGTGCGCCACGAGCGGCCGTCCGAAGGCGCCTTCGCGCAGCAGCCGCCGCACGTGCCGGGCGCCGGAGCCGAAGCGGTGCTGGAAGACGATCGAGGCGTACGGGGCACTGCCGCCCCCTCCCTCGACGGCCTCGACCGCGTCGTAGTCGGCCAGCGAGGGGCACGGCGGCTTCTCGCACCACACCCACGCGCCGGCCTTGAGCGCCGCCACGGACTGCTCGCGGTGCACGGCCGGCGGGGTGCAGAGCACCACGAGGTCCGGGCGGACCTCGGCGAGCATCGCGTCGAGGTCCGTCGACGCGTGGGGAATCGCGAACTCCTCGGCCAGGGCCCGCACCGCCGCTTCGTTCACGTCGACCGCGGCCACGATCTCCGTCGCGCCCTCCTCGGCGAGCGTGCGCAGCGCGGGCAGGTGGCTGCCGCGGGCGATCCCACCGGCACCGACCACGGCCGTGCGCAGCGGAGTCTTCGGACCTTGCGGGGACATGTCGGACCCTCTCGTCGGACAGGCGGATGGATCGAGCTGGAGGAGAAGCACAGGCGAGCGACCGCGACAGCAAGCGCTTGCCATGAATGCGTTCCAACGTTGTAACCGCCATGTCTCCGCAGGGTCAACCCTCCGGACGCAATCAACTTCAGGTCACCGCCCGACCCTCACAACACCCTTCTGAGCATGCATAATCTGGAAAACTCCTGGAAGGGGACGGGTTGGTGCGCGCAGTGACACTCAAGGACGTGGCGGAACTCGCGGGGGTCTCCATCAAGACGGCTTCCAACGTTGTACGTGAGGCGCCGAAGGTGGCTCCGGCGACGCGGGAGCGGGTGCTGCGGGCCGTCCGCGACCTGGGATACCGCCCCAATCCGTCGGCCCGGCGGCTGCGCACGGGACGCAGCGGCCTGATCGCACTGGCCGTCCCGCAGCTGACGACGCCCTACTTCGCCGAACTCGCCCACCACGTACGCACCGAGGCGACGGCGCTCGGCCTGACCGTCCTCATCGAGGAGACCCTCGGCGACCCTGCGGAGGAGCTGCGGCTCGCCACCGGGGTGAGCGCGTCGCTGCTCGACGGCGTGATCCTGTCACCGCTGCACGTCTCCGCGACCGAACTGGCCCCGGTGGCCAGCGAGGTGCCCCTGGTCCTGCTCGGCGAGCGCAGTTACGAGGACGAGCGCGTCGGCGCGGACCATGTCCTGATCGACAACGCGGGCGCGGCCCAGGACGCGACGGCCCATCTGGCCGGCCTGGGCCGGACCCGGATCGCCGCGATCGGCGCGGACCGCAAGGGGTCGGCGACGAGCCGTCAGCGCCTGGCGGGGTATCAGACGGCGTTGCACGAAGCCGGGTTGTCCTTCGATCCCCGACTGGCGCCCACGATCGGGGAGTTCGACCGGCCCAACGGGCTGGCCGCGATGCGCGCCCTGCTCGCGCTACCGCCCGCCGACCGCCCGGACGCGGTCTTCTGCTTCAGCGACACCCTGGCGATCGGCGCCCAACGCGCGGCGTTCGAGGCCGGGATGGGGGTCCCCGAGGACGTCGCCCTGGTCGGCGTCGACGGATCGCAGGAGGGCGCGTACTGCACTCCGTCCCTGACGTCCGTCGTGCCCGACAAGGCGGCCATCGCCTCCCTCGCCGTGCGGTGTCTCGCCGCCCGGATCGGGGCCGAGGAGCCGCTCCCGTTCGAGGTCCATACGGCTCCGCACGCGCTCCAGGCGCGTGAATCGACGCTGGGCGTCCGCACGGAGGTGGCGCTGTAGGGCTTCCGGCACTCTTTCTTTTCTCGTCTGCTTGACGACAAACGACTCCCGAATTAAAGTCACAATGACTCTAACGGGAGGGCTTCGTCATGGCAGACATCACCAAGCGGTTCGGCTGGCGCCACCTGCGCACCGCACCCACCAACCACGTACGCCACCACCGCTCGGGGCAGCTGGCCCACGACGGGACCGGCCTGAGCTTCTGGTTCCGTCCGCTGTCCGCCGCGATCTCCGAAGTCCCGGTGGACGACCGCGAGTTGGCGATGACGTTCCACGCCAGGACCGCCGACTTCCAGGACGTGGCGGTGCAGGCCACGGTGACCTACCGGATCGGCGATCCCGCCGTCGCGGCCGAGCACCTGGACTTCTCCGTCGACCCGGACTCGGGCGTCTGGCGCGGCGCTCCGCTGGAGCAGCTGGCGACCCTCCTCACGGAGACCGCCCAGCAGCACGCGCTCGACGTGCTGGCCCGCACCACGCTGGCGTCCGCCCTCGTCGACGGGGTGCCCGCGGTCCGGGACGCCGTCTCGACGGGGCTGCACGAGGAGCCGCGGCTGCCCGCCACGGGCATCGCTGTGGTCGCCGTCCGCGTGATGGCGCTGCGCCCCGAGCCCGAGGTGGAGCGGGCCCTGCGCACCCCCGCCCGGGAGCGCATCCAGCAGGAGGCGGACAAGGCGACGTACGAACGGCGCGCGGTCGCCGTCGAGCGCGAACGCACCATCGCGGAGAACGAGCTGGCCAGTCAGATCGAACTGGCCCGCAGGGAGGAGCAGTTGGTCGAGCAGCGCGGTGCGAACTCCCGGCGCGAGGCCGAGGAGAAGGCGGCCGCCGACGCCGTACGCGTCCAGGCCGAGGCCGACCGCAAGGTCCGTCTCGCCCGCGCGGAGGCGGAGGCCGCGCGCGAGGCCGGTGAGGCACGGGCGCAGGCGCAGGCCGCCTGGCTGCGGGTGCACGACGAGACGGACGTCGCGACGCTGCACGCGCTCACCGGCACCCGGCTCGCCGAGAACCTGCCGCGGATCGAGAGCGTGACCGTCTCCCCCGACGTGCTCACCGGCCTTCTCGCGCGCTTCGGCACGGACGGCGGGCAGTCGGCATGAGCCTCGCGCCCCGGGCCGTCCTGGTCCATCGCACCACCGAGTACGAGGAGTTGGTGGCGCACCACGGGACTCACGGGCAGGCGGCGTTCTTCCTCTCGTCCCGGGGCCGTGACATCGCGGAGGTCGCCGAGCGGCACCGCCGGGCGCAGCACGCGCTGACCGAGGCGGCCTCCGCCGTGCCGTTGAGCTGGCGGCGGGCGCAGGTGGAGCGCGCGGATCTGGACCGGTTCCTGTTCGCGCCGCAGGACGTGGTGGTCGTGGTCGGTCAGGACGGGCTGGTGGCGAACGTCGCCCAGTACGTGGGCGACCGGCCGGTGATCGGCGTCGACGCGGATCCGGGGCGCAATCCGGGGGTGCTGGTGCGTCACCGGTCGGCGGACGTCACCCGGCTGCTGCCCGCCGCGCTGGACGAGAGCCGCGGGGTCGACGAACTGACCATGGTGGAGGCCGTCACCGACGACGCCCAGCGTCTCGTGGCCCTCAACGAGATCTATGTCGGTGCGTCCGGCCACCGCACCGCCCGCTACCGCCTGGGCCTCGACGGCGACAGGGGTGTCGTCGAGGCCCAGGCCTCCTCCGGAGTCCTCATCGGTACGGGGACGGGGGCGACCGGGTGGATCCGGTCGGTGTGGCAGGAGCGCGGCGGGGCCGGCCCGCTGCCCGGCCCGACGGACGACCGCCTGCTGTGGTTCGTCCGCGAGGCGTGGCCGTCCCCGGTCACGGGAACCCGGCTGAACGCGGGCGAACTGACGTCACGGGCCCGGCTGTCGCTGACCGTGGAGTCGGAGCGGCTGGTGGCCTTCGGCGACGGGATGGAGGCCGACGCGGTGGAGCTGACCTGGGGGCAGACGGTGCGGGTGGGAGTGTGCGACGAGCGGTTGCGGCTCGTGGGGTGAGGGGGTTCAGCCGCGGATCACGGACCTGATCCAGGAGAGCTGACGCGAGACGTCACCGGCGCCGGCCGTCGCCTCGCGGTCCGAGCCGAAGAAGACGCCGAGGAGGGTCTCCGTGCCGCGCGGCCCGATGCTCATCACGGGCCCGCCCGAATCGCCGCCCGCCGGGATGCCGACGACCTTGCCCATGCAGAAGTCCGAGCCGCCGGGCACGGTGTAGCCCTCGCAGCGCGGGTCCTCGGGCTCAAGCACGCGCAGGGTCGACTCCCTGAGCACCGGCGACTGGCAGCGGTTCTCGTCGTCGGTGCAGGTGGCGCCCCAGCCCAACTGCCGTACCACGGCGCCGGGACGGGCCGGGGCGGTGGACAGGTGTGCCACGCGGACGTTCATCGGCGGCACCTTGACGAGCATCATGTCGGCGTCCGCGCTGCCCACCCGCTTGCCCGGCAGGGGTCGCACCACGGTGCCCTCGCGCACGTCGAGCGCGCCGTCGCGGAAGGTGATCCGGCGGTCGGCGACGGGCTCGGCCTGCTCGTAGAAGCAGTGCGAGGCACTGATGATCCACTGGCGGGCGACCGCCGTCGCGGTGCACTCGGGCTTGCCGTCGACGAACATCCGAACCGCCCACGGGCCGTACGCACTGCGGGCTCCGCCGATCACCGCCGCGGCCGGGCCGGCGGTGGCCACGGCGCCGGTCAGCAGCATCAGGACGGCTGCCGCCGTCCCGCCGATCCGCCGCGTCCGCTCTGTCGTTCGCCTCATCGGTCCGACTGTGGCACGAGTGACGGCGTTTCCCCGTCATCCGCCGAGTACCGGTGCGCCCCGCATCGTGCGCGTCCTTCGCTTTCCGTGGCGCACCGCGCCGGATCGCTCTTCGTCGTCAGGCGGCGGCGAGGGCGGGCAGCGGGGTGAGGGCGGCGTACTCCAGGGGTGCGGACGGGTCGACGGACACTTCGAGGGGCGCGGGCTCGGCTCCGGAGCGTACGAGCAGGTCGCCGACCGCCGCGATCATCGCGCCGTTGTCCGTGCACAGGGTCATCGGCGGCACGCGCAGCTCGATCCCGGCCGCCGCGCAACGCTCCTCCGCGAGGGCCCGTACGCGGGAGTTCGCGGCCACACCGCCGACCACGATCAGCGTGCGCACGTCGTGGTCCCGGCACGCGCGCAGAGCCTTGCGGGTGAGGACGTCGGCGACGGCTTCCTGAAGTGCGGCGGCGCCGTCGGCGACCGAGGGTTCCGCGCCGCGCAGCCGGTGCTGCTCCACCCAGCGGGCCGCGGCCGTCTTCAGCCCGGAGAAGGAGAACGCGTACGGATCGTCGCCGGCCTTGGTCAGCGGACGAGGAAAGGTGACCGCGTCCGGGTTCCCCGCCTTGGCGGCGCGGTCGATGGCGGGCCCGCCCGGGTAGGGCAGGCCGAGGATGCGGGCCACCTTGTCGAAGCACTCGCCGGCCGCGTCGTCGAGGGTGTCGCCCAGGTGCAGGATCGGCTCGCGCACCAGGTCACGTACCAGCAGCAGTGAGGTGTGACCGCCCGAGACGATCAGGACCACACAGGGCTCGGGCAGCGGACCGTGCTCCAGGGTGTCGGCGGCGACGTGCCCGGCCAAGTGGTGCACCCCGTACAGCGGCACCCCGGCGGCGTAGGCGAGGGACTTGGCGCCGGCCAGACCGACCTGCAACGCGCCGGACAGGCCCGGCCCGGTGGTGACGGCCACCGCGTCGATCTGCCCGAGCCGCAGCCCGGCTTCGGCCAGGGCCTGGCGCACGACCGGCGTGAACGACTGAAGGTGGGCGCGCGAGGCGATCTCGGGCACCACCCCGCCGAACCGCGCGTGCTCGTCCATGCTCGACGCCACGACGTGGGCCAGCAGTTTCCCGTCCCGCACGATGCCCGCGCCGGTCTCGTCGCACGACGACTCGATCCCCAGCACCACCGGTCCGCCCACCACGACCCACTCCACTCTTCTGCACTCTTTGTGTAGTTGCAATATATGTGCAACTAGAGACGCCGTGGCCCTGGGGTACGGAAGGCCCGGCCTGACCCGGTTCGGAGGGTTTCCCTGGCATCTGCCCGGGCCATAAGCACCTCACAGGGGGAACAGGGGGATCGGCATGGCACGGATGACAAGACCGCCGCAGCGACCACAACGGCCCGCGACGGCACCGGCTCAGTCCTGGTGGAAACGGATGGGCCTCCCGGCCATGGTGATCGGTGTGCTGGTGGCGACGGTCGTCCCGCTGTTCCTGACGGGCACCGTCAGTTTCGTGAAGGACAAGGTCGATCCTCCGCCACCCGAGACGCTCGACATCCTGCCCGGGTGGCCCGCCGCCGACGGCTGCGACAGGGTGTCCGCCGTCGCGATGAGGAAGGGCGGTCCACCGGTCACCTCCGTCGAACTCGACGACTTCGAGAAGGATCCACGTGCACTCGTCGTGGCGAACGAGACCGGCGTCTCCTGGGAGCACGGCGTCCTCAACCTCACGCTGAGCACCAAGGGCAAGGGCAAGATCACCGTCAACTCGGTCGTGCCGCACGTGAAGGACCGCACCAGGGCGACGGCGTACGACTGGGTCCTGCAGAAGACCCGCTCCTGCGGCGGAGCCGGCGGCGGATCCTCCGTGCTGCGCTTCGACCTCGACCGCGCTGAACTCCGCGACGTCGTGGACGGGAAGGAGGCCGCGCAGGCGGTGCCGGGGAACTCGATGCTCACGGGCAGGAGCGTCACCAAGGACGACCCGGCGTACGTGACGGTCGACGTGCGCTCCTGCGCCGCCTCCTACACCTGGACGCTGACCGTCGCCTACATGGTGGGCGGGGAGAGGAAGACGAAGAACCTGGGGCCCTTCCGGTCGGCGGGCGGCGTCGCGGGCGTCCCCGTGTACGACGTCCAGCCCGAGGAGTCCGGTACGGGCCGAGAACTGGTGGACACCCACACCAGTACCAAGTCCGCGTGCGGAAAGCGGGGTTGAGCGATGGCTGTGCGCATCTCCCGGCGCAGCGCGGGGGCGCTCGGCGTCGTCCTCGTGCTCGCCCTTCTCGGCTGCGGGCTGTGGTGGTTCACGGCGCGGGACGGCCGGGACGACGCAGGCACGCCGACCCGCACCTGGTCGTACACCGAGGCGAAGGCCGTGGCCGGCGCACGGGACGGCGGGTTCAACCCGCGGGCCATCGCCTCCGGCAAGGGGGTCCTGGTCGCCGCCGGGGACGCGCCCGAGCCGTCGGGAGACGGCTACGACCTCGACGCCTGGTACTCCACCGACGCCGTCACGTGGAAGAAGGGCGATCTGCGCACGGTCGGGCGAGGAGCCGGGTGGTACAGCGAGTTCACCGACCTGATGGCCTGGGACGGCGGCTTCGTCGTGGCGGGAAAGGGCATCGACTCGTCGGGCGGCCTCGGCGTCGTGTCCTCCGCGCCCGCCTTCTTCTCGGCCGACGGACGGACCTGGCGGCTGCTCGATCCGCCCGACCCCACCGCGACCGGGCGACCCTCCTACTTCACGGACGGCGCGCATCTCTACGCCTCCGTGGACGGGCGGGCGCTGTGGCGTCTGGCCGGTGACGCCCGCCGCTGGCAGGCGGTGGACGCGCGGGCGCCCGAGGGCTGCGGCCTGCGCGGCCGGGCCGACGCGCCGGACACGGGCGACGCGGTGATCACCGGGGTCTGCGATCCGAACGGGGCGACGCGTCCGGCGCTGTACCGGGTCTCCGACGACGGCGCGTCCCTGCGCGATCTGACGCCGTCGCTGCCGGGGAACCTGGTCGGCGAGGTCGCGGACGCCGCCGTGCACGCAGACACCGTGCTGCTGAGCGGACGCCGGGAGGTGACGTCCGAGACCGGGGCGACGCCGGCACCCGACGGCGAAGGGGCCCTCGACGGCGGCGGCGACGACATGACACGGTCCGTGCTCCTGCGCTCCACGGACGGGGGCGGTCACTGGTCCGACGTCGCCGCCCTGCCCGTGCCCGCCGACGCGAAGCCGGGGTCCGGCGTCGTGACCGACCTCCTCGTGGTAGGTGACACCTTCGTGGCCACGGGCTCCGTGCTCGTCAACGAGCTGTTCCACCCGGCCCTCTGGGTGTCCCGCGACGGCGCACACTGGACACCGCATCGCCTGCGCGCCTTCGCCGAGTCCGGCTATCTCGGCCCGTGCGCCGCCCTCAAGGGGCGTGTGGTCGTCCCGGCTCTCACCGGCCAGGGTCCGATCCACACGGCGGGGCTCTTCACCTTCGGCCCGAGTGGCTCCGGCGCCCCGTCCCCGGCGCGTTCGGTACCGTCCGCGGCGCCCTCGGAGTCACCGGGCACGGTCCGGTCGACGCCGCCCTCGTCCGGACCGGCCCCCTCGGCGACGGCCGCCCTCGGACCCGAGGACGTGTACGCCCTGGCCGCGCCGTGGAGCGGTGAGATCTCCGGCGGCACGGACCGGGCTGACCGCTACCGCGTCCTCGTCACCCTGTCACCCGGCGCCGCGGCAGAACCCACCGTGCGGGATCTGCGCGGCAACCTCAAGATCCTGGGCGACAGGGGCTGCACCGCGACCCTCGACGGCCCGACCGTCCGGGCCGACGGCACCCTCGTCTTCCACCCCGGGAATCAGAAGGCGCCGTTGCCCGGCATGGTCCTGGAGGGGAGCCATTACTGCCCCGACACCGTCGAACTGCGCAGGATCGGCTCAGGTGAGCTGGCCTGGAGCAGCGACGGCGGCTACACCGGGAGAATCACCCCCGGTGCGGTCGACTGACGAGCGGCCGGCCCGGGTGGGTGACGTCAGGAGTCGATGCTGTAGAGGGAGAACTGCTCCCACGAGCCCGAGACCTCGGTCGAGCGGGCGCGCAGCGCGTACTGGAGGGAACCGGTGTAGCTGTTCTCCATGGCGACGAAGCGGCCGTTCAGCGTGGACTGGAGCGCGTAGCGGTCCAGCTCCGCGTTGTAGTACAGGTAGAACCGCTCCCAGCCGCCCACGCTCGTGGAGCGGGCGCGCAGGATGTTCTGCGCACTGCCGGTGTAGTTCTTCTCCACGGCCACGTAGCGGTTGTTCGCGAGGGAGCGCAGCGCGTAGGTCTCGGTCGCCTCGTCCCATTCGAAGGAGTAGCTCTCCCAGGAACCGCCGACCGCGGCGGAACGGGCGCGCTGCACACCGGTATTCGGGGCCGGGTAGGTCGCCTCGGTGGCCACGAAGCGGCTGTTGCGGGCCGACTGCAGGGCCAGTCGCTCGGGCTCGGCGGAGCGCGCGCTGCGCCGGGCGTCCGCCCCGTCCGTCACATGTGCCAGGTCGGACGGGTCCACCGTCTCCCAGCCTGCGGGGACGGTCCGCTCGCTCACCGGGGCGGCGACCGCCGCGGGAACGGCCAGTCCGGTGACCGCCGCCAAGGCGCTCAGGGACAACAGAACGGAAGTCGTACGTCTCACGGGAATTCCTCGGCTTTCCTCACACGGGCACAAGGGTGGCCGGAGGAATTCCTCCGCCCCCCAAGCTGCCTTCACGCCCCTCCCTGGGCGTGCCGGCAGCCGCAACGCCTTCCTGGCGAAGCTGGATCAGCATAGGGACGCCGACGTGCGGAAAGGATCGGATCAGCCCTCAACAAGAAGGAAACCGACTGGATATTCGCGGCGTTAGAGATTCCGCGAATTCCCGTTAACTCGAAGGCCACTTGACGTTCCCTCCCTTCTTCCCGGAGTTACCCCAGGGCATCGCGCGCGGTGGCCGGTCGGCGGCCGAGAAGGTCACCGAGGAGGGGGTCGGTACCGGAGAAGAAGCCGGCCTGCGCGGCCCGGTAGAAGCCCAGCAGGAAATGGGCCATGTGCTCGGGCTGCCCGGCGGCGGTCTGCGCCGCGATCCAGTCGCTTTCGTCCATCCGCTGGAAGCGGACGGTGCGCCCCGACAGTTCGGAGGCGATGTCGGCGAGTTCGGCGAAGGTCGGGGCCGCGGGTGCGGTCAGGGTGACCGGGCCGTCGTGGGCGCCGGGAGAAGCGAGAATCCGGGCGGCCGCCTCGGCGGCGTCGTCGCGGGAGGTCCAGGACACCGGTCCGTCGCCGGGCACGGCGATGACGCCCGTCTCGCGCCACGGTCCGGCGAGCCACAGGAGGCTGTGGGCGTAGAAGCCGTTGCGCAGCGATGTCCACGGCGTGCCGGAGGCGGCCAGCATCTGTTCGGTGGCGAAGTGGTCGCGTCCCGGCGCGAACGGGTTGTCCGGCGCGGCGGCCTGGTGGCTGGTGTAGAGGATCCGCTTCGCGTCGGCCTCGACAGCGGCGTCGACGGCCGCACGGTGCAGGGCGGTCGCGTCCGCGGTCGGGTCGTTGGAGGAGACGAGCAGCAGCTGGTCGGCGCCCGCGAACGCCTTGGGCAGGGAGTCCGGGTCGGCGTAGTCGCCGTACCTGACCTCGATTCCCTGCCGGGCGAAGCGCTCCGCCTTCGCGGTGTCGCGCGCCACGATCGCGATCTCGCTCGCGGGCAGCCGTTCGAGGAGATGGTCGACGGTCGCGCCGTTGAGGGCTCCGGTCGCACCGGTCACGATTATCATTGATACGCCTCCTTCGTTATCGCTGGAATCACACTCACCGTAACCCCGGCCATCAGCGATAGCAAGTCGCTGTTATCTTCGGTTCATGAGTGATGCGGGCCGGACCGGCCGGACGGACACGCGGGCGGCGATCGTCGACGCCGCCGCTTCGCTGCTGCGCGAGAAGGGGCCCGGCGCGGTGACCACCCGCGGCGTCGCCGAGCGCGCCGGGGTCCAGGCCCCGACCATCTACCGTCTGTTCGGCGACAAGGACGGCCTGTTGGAGGCGGTGGCCGAGCACGTCATGGCCGCGTTCGTCTCGGACAAGGCCGCCAGTGTCGCGGCCGCCACCGCGACCGACGTGGACCCGCTGGACGACCTGCGCGCGAGCTGGCACAAGCAGATCGAGTTCGGCCTGGCCAACCCGGCGATCTTCCGGCTGCTGAGCGACCCCGATCGGGTACGCGACTCACCGGCTGCCCGCAGGGGAAAGCAGATCCTGGAGACACGTGTGCGCCGGCTGGCGGCGGCCGGGCGACTCCGGGTCCCCGAACCGCACGCGGTGGACCTCATCCAGGCGGCCGGCGTCGGCACGGTTCAGACGCTGCTGGCAACCGCGCAGGAGCAGCGGGACCCCGCTCTGGGCGAGGCGATGATGGACGCCGTCCTCGGTCGCATCCTGACCGACGCTCCCGCCCGGACACCTGAGGGACCCCTCACAGCGGCCGTCGCCCTCCGCGCCCACGCGCCCCGCCTGGAGATGCTCAGCGAGTCTGAACGCCTGCTGCTTGTCGAGTGGCTCGACCGCGTCACGGCGACCGGGTGACGTGACAGAAGGCAGATCGTCCCGGTGCGGGTCCGCCCGGGCCGCTTCGGGCGTCAGCGGAGGGTGCTGAGGAAGATGTCCGCTTTGCCGTTCGTGTCGTCGGGGACGAGATCGTCGGCTGCGGACCGGAAGACCACCTGGCGCCCGCCGGCGCTGACCGCGTCGATCCCGGCCGTGGCGGGGCGGTCGGTGACGGTCTCGTCGGTGCCCGTCTGGAGGTCGCGCAGCGTCAGCGGTGCCGGCCCGGTCGAACCGGACGGGGTGTGCAGGAGGTAGCGGCCGGTGGGGTCGATGGCGACGCCCTTCACGCCGGGTACCTGAAGGGCGGTGCCGGAGGCGACGTCGTGGACGTACGTGTCCGGGCCCGAGCGGTAGACGATCTTGCTGCCGTCGTCACTGAGCTGGACGAGCTCGGCCGCCCGGTCCGGGCCCTCGATCGGGTAGGCGACGTTGTTGTCGGCCCAGTCCCACAGGAGGATGTCCTGCTCACCGCCGTCCTGGTAGGCGAGACGGGTTCCGTCGCCGCTGATGGACGGCCGGATCGGTGCGGTGTTGTGGATGATGTCGATGGTCTGCAGCTCGCCGGTGTCCGGTCTGCGCACCTCGACGCGCTGGTTCTGCTCCGGGTATCTGAAGCTGACACCGAACGCCTGATGGCGTTCGCTCGCGCCCATGGACGCCTCGCAGCGGCTGAGCGAGCAGGTGTAGGCGGACGACCATCCCAGGCTCAGATGGTTCTGGTAGAGGGCCATGGAGTCGAACCTGGGTGCCAGATAGGCGAGAACCTGTCCGTCGCTGCTGAGCATGGGCGGCCCCGACGCGGGCCCGCCGAACTGCTGGTTCTGCCCCGTCGCCAGCTCACGGACGAACACCCGGTCGTTCCTGCCCGTGTTGCCGGGAGTGAGGTTGTTCGCGTACGAGGAGAAGGCGACGCGGTCGCCGGCCGGTGTGATCGACGCCCCGGTGGAATCGTCGTTGGCCTGGGTGCCGTCGGCGGCGACGCTGATCCTCTCGACGCCGATGGTGTGGGCGTCGGCGGGCCCGGCCCAGGCCGCTCCGGGCAGGACCGCCGTGACCCCGCAGACCACCGCCGCCGCGCTCAGGGCGACCCGCCCCCGTCTGACCGCAACCCGCTTCGCACTTCCGCGCATGTCTCCCCCAGACACCGTTCGCCTCGGTTCCCCGTACGGGGAACCACCGACATGCAAACGTCACGGAGCGGCGCGGTCAACGCGTAGATGCGCCAGATGCCGTGTCGGGGCATGCGGTTTCGGTCATCCGGGAAATGCTCCGTCACAGCCCCGACTCCCGGCGACCGCCACGGCCGGCTCGATCATCGCGGCACTCAGGACGGCTTCACCAGTCCCGCGTCGTAGGCGAAGATCACCGCCTGGACGCGGTCCCGAGCCCCGACCTTCGCCAGCACCCGGCTCACGTGGGACTTGACGGTGGACTCGGCGAGGGAGAAACGGTCGGCGATCTCGGTGTTGCTCCAGCCGCCCGCCATCGCGGTGAGCACCTCGCGCTCGCGGTCCGTCAGCGCGGCGAGGCGAGCCTCCTGTTCGGCGCTGCGGCCCGGGATCCGGTCGGCGAAGGCGTCGAGGAGTTTGCGGGTCAGTCCCGGGGCGATGACCGCGTCGCCCGCCGCGACCGCCCGGACGCCCGAGATCAGTTCGTCGGGCAGGGCGTCCTTGAGCAGGAAGCCGCTGGCGCCGGCGCGCAGAGCCGCGTAGGCGTACTCGTCGAGGTCGAAGGTGGTCAGTACGAGGACCCGGGACCGGCCGCCGGACCGCACGATGCGGCGGGTCGCCTCGATGCCGTCCATGCCGGGCATGCGCACGTCCATCAGGACGACGTCCGGGCGCAGTTCGGCGGTCATCCGCACCGCCTCGGCGCCGTGGGTGGCCTCGCCGACCACGCTCACATCGGGATGCTGCTCCATGAGCATGCTGAAGCCGAGCCGCTGCAGCGCCTGGTCGTCGACGATGAGCACGGTGGTCATGAGGAGTGCTTCTCCGTGGGTGCAGAGGTGGCCGCGATCAGGAAACGGGCCCGGACGCTCCATCCTCCCTGGTCGTTGGGGCCCGCGGTCACGGTCCCCGCGTACAGTGCGGCCCGCTCGCGCATCCCGACCAGACCGCGGCCGTCGTCGTTGGCGCGCGCGGTCCTCGTCGGGCCGGTGTCGTCGACCGTGAGCAGCAGGGAGGTGCCGTCGGCGGTGAGCGCGATCCGGACCGTCGTGTCGGGGGCCGCGTGTTTGAGGGTGTTCGTCAGCGCTTCCTGGACGACGCGGTAGACGGCGAGCTGGAGACCGGGCGACAGGTCGGGCAGATCCTCCGCGGTGTGCAGGGTGACCGTGAGTCCCGCGGCGCGGACGCGTGCGAGCAGGGGGTCCAGATCGGTGAGGCCGGGCTGGGGCGCCAGCGGAGTGCCCTCCTGGGCGATCCGTTCGTCGTCGCCGATGACGGCGAGCAGGCGGCGCAGTTCGGCCAGGGCGCCGCGGCCGCTGTCGGCGATGAGCCGCAGGGTGTCGGCGCCGCGTTTGGGTTTCGCCTCGGTCAGTCCGGCGGCGCCGCCTGCGAGGCCGACGATGACGGCGAGGGTGTGGCCCAGGATGTCGTGCATCTCCCGGGCGATGCGGGCGCGCTCGGTGGCGGCGGCGAGCCGGGCCCGCTGGTCGCGTTCGACCTCCAGTTGCACGGCGCGTTCGTGCAGGGCGCTGATGTAGGCGTTCACGACCCGGGCCACCAGGCCCGCCGCGGCGACGGCCACGACGAGGGCCGCCTGGATGAGCGCGACCACCCAGGTCTGCAGGCCGATGTCGTCCACGTCGCCGCGGACGACGGTGGACAGGGCGGTCTGCGCGGCGGCGATCGCCACACAGACCGCGAGCGACACGGGCCGCACGGCGCGGCCCACGTTCAGCAGGGCCACCACCGGCGCCGCCGCGGAACCGGTGTTGGCGTCCAGGCCGATCGCCACCAGCGCGACCGCCGTGGTGACGGCGAAGACCAGGAGGGGCCGCGTCCCGCGCCACAACAGCGGGACGCAGAAAGCGAGGGACAGGGCCACCAGGACGGGCACGCCGGGCCCCGGACCGGTGTCCGCGTTCTGCAGGGACGGGATGCCGAAGAGCGCGCAGAGCAGCGGCACGCCCCAGCCCCTGACCCATGGATGGTGCTGGTCGGCCTCGATGATCCGTCGGATGCCGCGCATCACCAGGACGTCCGCGGGCCGTTCCGCCCCGCCCAGCAGTACCTCGGGTTCGACCGAGGAGCCGGTCGGCTCGGCCGCGGTCGGTGTGGTCACGTCGTACGTCCTCTTCCGACGGGGTCCGCCCGCCGGTCTCCGTGCGGAGGCCGGCGGGCGGAACGGCTGGTCACGGGAGGGGCGGGGCGCCCCGCCTCGGATGGTACGGCCGGTCGCTCAGCCCTTTCCGGTGGGCACGCGCTCGGGGTGTGCCGCGTTCTCGGGAGCGTCGTCCAGCAGGTGCCGCAGCTTCTCCCCCTCCACGTCCACGTTCGGCAGCAGCCGGTCCAGGCGGCCGGGCAGCGCCCAGGCACGCCGGCCGAGCAGCGCCATGACCGCCGGGACGATGGTCATCCGCACCACGAACGCGTCGAGGAGGACGGCGGCGGCGAGACCGAGCCCCATGGACTTGATGATCGCCTGGTCGCTGAGGATGAACCCGGAGAACACCGCGATCATGATGACCGCCGCGGCGGTGACGACCCGGGCGCCGTGCCGGAATCCGGCGACGACCGCTTCCTGCGGCTCGGCCCCGTGGACGTACTCCTCCCTCATCCGGGTCACCAGGAAGACCTGGTAGTCCATGGCGAGCCCGAACACGACGCCGATCATGAAGATGGGCAGGATGCTGACGACCGGGCCCGTCTGGTCGACTCCGAAGACGTCCGCGAACCAGCCCTTCTGGAAGACCGCGACGACGACACCGAGGGTCGCGAGCACGCTCAGCAGGAAACCGGCGGCCGCCTTGAGCGGGACCAGGATCGAGCGGAACACCAGCATCAGCAGGATCAGCGCCAGGCCGACGACCACGCACAGGTACGGGACGAGGGCGCCGCTCAGCTTGTCGGAGATGTCGATGTTGAGCGCGGTGGTGCCGGTGACCATCAGTTCGGCGCCGGTGTCGTCCTGGAGCGCGGCGCCCCGGTCCCGGATGTCGGAGACCAGGTCGATGGTCTTCTCGCTGCTGGGCGAGGAGCCGGGCACGGCGCTGATGAGGGCGACGTCACCGCTCTGGTTGAAGGCCGCGGGGCTCACCGAGGCGACGTCGGGCAGGCTGTCGAGCAGGGCGACCGCGTCGTGGGCGGCGGCCTTGGGGTCGTCGCTGCCGCGGGCGTCGAGCACGACGGACAGCGGGCCGTTGTAGCCGGGGCCGAACCCGTCGCTGATGGTGTCGTACGCGATGCGCTGGGTGCTGCCGGGCGTGGCCGACTCGTCGCTGGGCATGCCGAGTTCGAGCGACAGGGCCGGGGCGGCGAGCAGCAGCAGTCCGGCCACCGAGGTCACCAGCACCTTCACCGGGTTGCGCAGGACGAACGTCGACCAGCGGACCCCCATCGGCTCGCGCTCGCCGCGCTGGACAGACCGCATCCTGCGGCTCGTGAGCTTCCCGTGCGCGATGCGGCCACCGGCGAAGCCGAGCAGCGCGGGCAGCAGGGTGAGCGCGATGATCACGGCGACGACCACGGCGAACGCGGCGCCGAGCCCGAGGTCGGTGAGCATCCCGATGCCGATGACGCTCAGCCCGGCCAGCGCGATGATCACGGTCAGTCCGGCGAACACCACCGCGGAGCCCGCCGTGCCCAGGGCCCGGCCCGCCGCTTCCTGCGGGTCGTGACCGTTCGTCAGCTCTCCCCGGTAGCGGGAGACGATGAACAGGGCGTAGTCGATGGCCACCGCCAGGCCGAGCATGAGGGCGAGGGTGCTGGTGCTGGAGCTGAGGTCCATGACCGCGCTCGCGAGGGTGATGGAGAGGATCGCGAGGCCGACGCCGAACAGCGCGGAGAGGAGCGGCAGGCCGGCCGCGACCAGGGAGCCGAAGGTGATGACCAGGACGACGGCGGCGATCAACAGGCCGAGCAGTTCGGTCGAGCTCTGCTCGGCCTGCGCGGCGACCGCCGAGCCGCCCATGCTGACGTGCAGGCCGGCCTGCTCGCCCTTGGCGGCGATGTCCTCCAGATCCGTGCGCGCCCGGTCGCTGACGTCGGCGTCCCCGACCGCGTACGTCACCTGCGCGTAGCCGATCGAGCCGTCCTCGCTGACGGTGCCGCTGCGGTACGGGTCGGCCACCGTCTTCACCTGGTGGGCCTCGCCGAGGTCGGCGACCAGCGCCTCGACCTCGGCCTTGTCGTCGCCCGCCGTCAGCTTCCCGCCGTCCGACGCCTCGAAGACCACCCGGGCCGTGGCACTGTCGGCCGACGCCTGCGGGAACTCCTCGTTCAGCAGGTCGAGGGCCTTCTGGGACTGCGTGCCCGGGATGCTGAAACTGTCCGTCGTGTTCCCGGAGGCCCCCGCGGCGCCGATCCCGACGACGGCCAGCACGGCGATCCAGAACATCAGGACGAGCCTTCGCCGCCGGAATGAGAACCGGCCCAGCCGGTAGAGGAACGTGGCCACGGAGAACTCCCGGAAGGCGTGCGAGATGACGGGACAGGGCCGCATCGCGACCCGGCCTCCACGCTAGGAACGCCGCACCGCGATCCCTTGGGCCTGTGGGGGTGAATCGTGCGGGAGCCGTAGTACCGGGGTGCCGGCCCGCTGTCCTCCCCAGGGTGTACGGACCGCGAGGCCCAACCGGTCCGGTGTCCTGTCCGTGTCGGCCCGCCGCCCTGTTCCGAGTTGTCATAGCGGCTGCACGCATACCCGCAGCCCCAACTATGTTGCCCCACCACATGTGCGCTTGACCTGCATGTTTCTACGGTGTGCCGACACCCACCCGTCCCCACCGCATTCGAGGAAGTGGCGCACATGGCCTCCGCAGCATCCGCTCCGCCAACCCCCAACAATCTCAAGCGCATCGTCGCCGCTTCCCTCATCGGCACCACGATCGAGTGGTACGACTTCTTCCTCTACGGCTCCGCCGCCGCGCTCGTGTTCAACAAGCTCTTCTTCCCGGATTCCGACCCGCTCGTCGGTACTCTGCTCTCCTTCCTCACGTACGCCGTCGGGTTCGCCGCCCGGCCCTTGGGTGCTCTGGTGTTCGGGCACTACGGTGACCGGCTCGGGCGCAAGAAGCTGCTGGTGATCAGCCTGTTGATGATGGGTGGCGCCACCTTCGCGATCGGGCTGCTGCCCACGCATGCCACGGTCGGATCGGCCGCGCCGGTGCTGTTGACCGCGCTGCGGCTGGTCCAGGGATTCGCGCTCGGCGGCGAGTGGGGCGGCGCGGTGCTGCTGGTGTCCGAGCACGGGGACGCCGAGCGCCGTGGGTTCTGGGCGTCCTGGCCGCAGACCGGCGCGCCGGCGGGCCAACTCCTCGCCACCGGTGTGCTGTCGGCACTCACCGCGCTGATGTCCGACGCCTCGTTCACCTCGTGGGGCTGGCGCATCCCGTTCCTGCTGTCCGGGGTGCTGGTCATGGTCGGGCTGTGGGTCCGTCTCTCCGTCGACGAATCGCCGGTGTTCAAGGACGCGTTGGCCCGCGCCGAGGCCCGCAAGGCCGCCGACGCCGAAGCGGTGGAGAAGATGCCGCTCGTCGCGGTGCTGCGTCACCACTGGCGCGACGTCCTCGTCGCCATCGGCGCCCGCATGGCCGAGAACATCAGTTACTACGTCATCACCGCCTTCATCCTCGTCTACGCCGTCCAGGCGGCCGACGTCTCCAAGCAGACCGCGCTCAACGCCGTCCTCATCGCGTCCGCCGTCCACTTCGCGGCGATCCCGGCCTGGGGCGCCCTGTCGGACCGGATCGGACGCCGGCCGGTGTATCTGCTGGGGGCCGCCGGAGTCGGCCTGTGGATGTTCCCGTTCTTCTCCCTCGTCGACACGGCGAGCTTCGGCAACCTGATCCTCGCGGTCACGGTCGGACTGGTCCTGCACGGCGCCATGTACGCCCCGCAGGCCGCGTTCTTCTCCGAGATGTTCGCCACGCGGATGCGCTACTCCGGCGCCTCCATCGGCGCGCAGTTCGCCTCGGTCGCGGCCGGTGCGCCGGCCCCGCTGATCGCCACGGCGCTGCTCGACAGCTCGGGTGAGTCCACGCTGATCTCGCTGTACGTGATCGCCGCCGCGGTCATCACCCTGATCGCCGTCGCCGTCGCCAAGGAGACCCGCCACCGCGACCTCGCCGACGTCGACGGGGCCGAGGGCACGGAGCGGATCGGGGCGCCCCGGTCGGCCGAGGAGCCGCACCGCGTCTGACAGCCGGTCCCGCTGACCCCGTACGCCCCGCCGGGCGTGCGGGGTCAGCGTATGTCCGGGCCCGACAGCCGGTGCAGCCGCAGCGCGAGCTGGATCTCCAGGGAGCGCTCGGGCGCCTGCCAGTCAGGGCCGAGCAGATGGCCGATCCGCTCCAGGCGCTGCGCCACCGTGTTCACATGGACGTGCAGGGCGTCCTTGGTGCGGGCGGGGCTCGATCCGGCCGCGAAGTAGGCGTCGAGGGTGCGGACCAGATCGGTGCCTCTGCGCGCGTCGTAGGTGACGACCTCGCCGATGGTGCGGGTCACGAAACCGGGGATGTCCCGGCTGTCGGCGAGCAGCAGTCCCAGGAATCCGAAGTCCTCGGCCGCCGCGCCCTCCCCCGCCCGGCCCAGGACCCGGAGCGCGTCGAGGCAGCGCCGCGCCTCGGCACAGGCGACGGCGGCCGTCTCGGTGCGGGTGGCCAGCCCGTCGACCGGCGAGGACGCGCCGACCGTGACCGTCTCGTGGATCGCCGCGGAGAGCCGCTTGGCGACCAGGGAGGCGACTGCGGAGGCCGTGTCGTCCGCGGCCAGCGGGAGCAGCAGCACCGTGCCGCCGTCCCGCGCGGCGGCCAGTCCGTGCCGGGTGGCCGCGAGATGCCCGGCGGCGGCCCCGAGCCGGCGGCGCGCGGCCGCCTCCTCCTCGGCGTCGTCCGCGACGGTCTCCAGGTGGGCCGCGAGCACCACGTGGGTGGCGTCCAGGTCGGCGTCGAGCCGGGAGGCCCGCTCGCGCAGGAGGCGCGGGTCCCGGTCGCGGGCATCGAGCAGGTCGTCCAACAGCTCGCCGCGGACGCGCTGTTCGGCCTCGGACGCGGAGCGCCGGGCGAGCAGCAGCAGTGAGGTGACCATGGCGGCGCGCTCCAGGGTGCGCTGGTCGACCGGGTCGAGCCCCGGATGGCCGCGCAGCACCAGGGCGCCGAGCAGCTCGCCGCCGGCGGCGACGGCCGCGACCCAGTCCTGGTCCCGGCGCACCGCGTGCCCTTCGGCGCGGGACGCCTCCAGAGCCTCCGCGGGGGCCGCCTCGGCGTCCGTGAACTCCACGGTGCCGTCCAGGACCTGGGAGACGGCGGCCGCCACGTCGTGCACGCCACCACCGCGCAGCACCAGCTCGGCGAGCCGGTCGTGCACGTCGGATGCGCGCTCGATGACTCCGCTGCGGTCGCGGATGATCTCGTTGGCCCGCTCCAGGCCGGCCAGCGCCTCACGGGTCTCGGTGAGCAGGTTGGCCGCGTCGATGGCAGCGGCCGCGAGCGCGGCGAAGGAGCCGAGCAGCGCGATCTCCTCACGCTCGAAGACCCGGGTCCTGCGGTCGGAGGCGAAGAGCACGCCGATCACCTGGGAGCCGAGCATGAGCGGCACGCCGAGGATGGCCTGGAGCCCTTCGTCCCCGACGCCGGCGTCGATGGTGCTGGTGTGCTGGAACCGGACGTCCTGCGCGTAGTTGTCCGTGACGTACGGGCGGGCGGTCTGGGCGACGAGGCCGCCGAGCCCCTCGCCCATGCCGAGCCGCAGCTGCTGGAAGCGTGCGGCGACCGAGCCCTCGGTGACGCGCATCCGGGTGTCGCCCCTGACCGGGTCGTTCAGCGTCAGGTACGCGACGTCCGTGCGCAGCAGGGAGCGGGCGCGCTGCACGATGGCCTGGAGGACGGCGTCGAGGTCGCGCAGTCCGGCCAGGTCGTGCGCGGTCTCGAACAGCGCGGACAGCTCGGCCTCGCGGCGCCGTCTGCCCTCCATCTCCTCGCGCACCCCGAGCGCGAGCCGCTTGGCGGCCTCCAGGGCCGCGATCCGGGCGGCCGGAGCGCCGTCGGCGCGCGCGAGCAGCACGGGCTGCTCGTAGGCGTCGGCGGACGCGCCCCGGGCGAGCAGCTCCAGGAACGGGGCCTGCGGGTCCCCGGCGTCCAGCGGGTCGGCGGCCGCGGCCGATGGTGGTTGAGGGTGCGACATGCTCAACAGGATTACCCGTCGTACGGCCGGCCCCGCCAGCCCTGTGGACAACTCGAACGATCACAGAACTGCGGCCACTCCTCAGAGTGACCGCAGAAGCCGTGAATAGCCTGAAAAGTGCGCAGTCACCGCGTCAGTGAGCTGTCCAGCCGCCGTCGAGGATCATCGACGTCCCGGTCATGAACGACGCCTGCGGCGAGCACAGATGAGCCACCGCCTCGGCGACCTCCTCCGGCTCGATGAGCCGCTTGAGCGCGCTGTCCCGCAGCATCACCTGGGTCAGCACCTGCTCCTCGGGGATGTCGTGCGCGGTGGCCTGGTCGGCGATCTGCCGTTCGACGAGCGGGGTGCGCACATAGCTCGGGTTCACGCAGTTCGAGGTGACACCGTGCGCGGCGCCCTCCAGCGCGACCGTCTTCGACAGCCCTTCGAGGCCGTGCTTGGCGGTGACGTAGGCGGACTTGTAGGCGGAGGCGCGCAGTCCGTGCACCGACGACACGTTCACGATGCGGCCCCAGTTCTGCCCGTACATGTGCGGGAGCGCGCCGCGGATCAGCCGGAACGGAGCCTCCACCATGAGGGTCAGCACGGTGTGGAACACGTCGGGCGGGAACTCCTCGACGGGGCGTACCAGTTGGATGCCCGCGTTGTTGACGAGGACGTCGGTGCCGGCCGCCGCGGCCTCGGCGGCGTCGAGGTCGGTCAGGTCCAGGACACGGGGTTCGATCCCCGGGGCCTCCTCGGCGAGCAGTTCGAGTCCGGCGGCGTCCCGGTCCACCGCGCGCACCTTGGCGCCCGCGGCGGCGAGGCGCAGGGCGCAGGCCCGGCCGATGCCGCCGGCGGCGCCGGTGACGAGTGCGGTGCGTCCGCCGAGGTCGAGGGGTACGGCGGAGGGGGCGATGGCAGGCGAGAGCGGGGTCATGGTCCGCACCCTAGGCAGTCCCCCGGCACGCCCCGATGTGGCCCGAACCCACACTTCACTGCTCAGGCATGGGTTCCGGCCACGTCAGACGGTGGTCGTACCGCCCGCGCCGCCCTCGAACCACGTGGGCCCCTCCTGCTCGGCCTGCTTGATCCTGAACGATCCGTGCTCGTCCAGGGGCGGCAGCGCGTCCAGGTCGAACCAGCCGACTTCAAGCGACTCGTCGTCGTTGACGCGGGCCTCACCGCCGGTGGCCCGGCACAGGAAAGTGATGTCCATGAACTGGCACTGATCGCCGTTGGGGTAGGTGATCGGGCTCTTCAGGGCCTGTACGAGGACGACGCGCTCGGCGACGCACTCGATCCCGGTCTCCTCGAACACCTCGCGCGTGGCGACGTCCGCGGGCTGCTCTCCCGGCTCGGCGATGCCCGCCGGCACGGCCCACCGGCCGGTGTCGGCACGGCGGCCGAGCAGCACCCGTCCCTGGTCGTCGAAGACGACGGCGGTGACGCCGGGCAGGTAGAGGAGCTGGTGGCCCGCCGTGGCACGGATGGCGCGGATGTATTCAGGGGTAGCCATGTGCGCGACCCTAACCGTTCGCCCGTCAGCCCTTCGATCGGGCCGTGGCACCGCGACCCTTGCGGGACCGGACGACCGCCCAGGCGAGACCGCCGACGCCGAGAGCGGTCAGCAGCGCCTCGGGCCAGACACCCGCGCGCGTGGCGAGCGTCTTGCTGGTCCGCTTGGGGACCTCGGCGAGCAGCGTGTCCGCCTCGAACATGCCGGTCTTCTGGGCGATCGACCCGTCGGGGCGGATGACAGCGCTGACGCCGCTGGTCACCGGGACCATCACGGCCCTGCCGTGCTCCACGGCGCGGACCCGGTCCATGGCGAGCTGCTGGTAGGTCATCTGGCTGCGCTCGAACGTGGCGTTGTTGCTCGGCACGGAAAGGATCTGGGCGCCCTCGTTCACCTGGTCGCGGACCACGTCGTCGAACGCGGCCTCGTAGCAGGTGACGTTGCCGACCTCGGTGCCCGACATGTCGAAGACGACGGCCTTGTCACCGGGGACGAAGTTGCCCGCCCGGTCGACGTCCTTGCTGAAGATCCGGAAGAAGCCGCGGTACGGCATGTACTCACCGAAGGGCTGCAGGTGCCGCTTGTTGTACGTGGCTCCGGGGCCGGTCTTGGGGTCCCAGAGGATGAGCTGGTTCCGCGCGTCACCGTTCTTGTCGGTGACGACGGCGCCCACCGAGATCGGGGCGCCGACCGCCTTGGCGGCCTTCTGGATCTCTTCGTAGGCGTCCATGTTCACGTACGGGTCGATGTCGGAGGAGTTCTCCGGCCACAGCACGAGGTCGGGCTTCTTCACGGTGCCCGCCTTGATCTTGGCGGCGAGCTTCATGGTCTCGCGGACGTGGTAGTCGAGCACGGCCCGCCGCTGGGCGTTGAAGTCGAGGCCCATGCGCGGCACGTTGCCCTGGATGAGCGCGACGCGGGCGGTGCCGGCCTCGGCGTCGTTCGAGACGAGCGGCATGGCGGCCGCTCCGGCGATCACCGGGGCGACGGCGCAGACGGCAGCGGCGACGATCCCGCGGTCGCGCAGCAGACGGCTGCCGCTGTTCTCGCGCTCCTTCTTGAGGCGGAGCACGCGCAGGACGAGCGCGCCCAGACCGAAGCCGCAGAGCACCACGCCGAAGCCGAGCAGCGGGGTGCCGCCGAGCGAGGCGAGCGGCAGGAACACGCCGCTGGGCTGCCCGAAGGCGACCTTGCCCCAGGGGAACCCGCCGAACGGGAACCGGGCGCGCAGCGCCTCGTCCGCGATCCACACACCGCTCGCCCAGAGCGGCCACAGTGGCAGCCGCGACACGTAGGCGATGCCCAGGCCCGCCAGGGCGAGGATCAGCGCCTCGGCGGCGGCGAGCGCCAGCCACGGCAGCGGGCCGACGTCCACGCCCGTCCAGGACAGCAGCGGCACCAGGTAGGCGAGCCCGAAGACGAGCCCGAGGCCGAATCCGGCCCGCAGCCGCCGTCCGTGCACGGCGATGCCGAACAGGGCGAACGCCACCGGGGCGAGCCACGGCAGTTCGCGCGGCGGGAAGGTGACGTACAGGAGGAGTCCGGCGATCGCCGCGAGGACGACGGGGACGAACCGGCGCAGGCCGGAGCGGCGCGCGGGCCGTGCGTCGGGCTCGTCGGACGGGGCGACGGGAGGTGCGGTGGCGGTCACCCGGGGAGTGTACGGCGCACGCCTGTACCGCTGGCCGGGCGGGCTTCGGCCCCTTGGAACGGCGGCCTCAGCAGATGCGCGGCAGCAGCTCCCAGGTCGGCATGTCGACAAGGCGTCCCGCGCCGACGAAGCCGACGGCGAGGAACACCACCTGGCGTCCGGGCAGCCGCGCCGCGATCCGGACAGCGTCCATCGGACTCTGGACGACGCACACGTCGGCGCCGCGGGCGCGCAGGGACAGCAGGTCGGTGGTGGAGCCGGGGACGCGCCGCATGTCGCCGAAGCCGGTGACACGGTACGGGGCATGGCGGCGATCGCCTTGGCCCGGTCGAGCGTCTCCAGCGGGGTGCCGCAGACCGGGCATCCGGGACCGCTAATCATGCGGATCCCGGCGGGCAGGACGGCGTCGATGCCCTGGCGGACCAGGGTGTGCCTCCGCCCGCCCCGCACTTCCGTGATCCGCCACGGCGGGTGGCTGTGGCCGTCAGCTCGGCAAGCAGTCGGCCGTGCCAGGACCGGATCGCGGTACTCCGCCCGGTACGTCATCAGTCGGCCGGTGCGGGTCCGGTGAAGTCCATGCGGATGTCGACGACTCCTTCGACGGCGCGCGCGAGGCGGGCCGCGACGGGCACCAGGTTGCGGTTGCGCAGGGTCCCGCCGAAGGTGACCACGCCGTCGGCCACGACGACAGTGATCTGTTCGTCGGGGAAGAGGTAAGCGGCGACGGTGTGCCGCACCTCCTCGGCGATCTCCTCATCGGGACGAAGGAACACTTTCAGCAGGTCGGAGCGGCTGACGATGCCTTCGAGGCTGCCCCCGGCGCCGACGACGGACAGTCGCTTCACCCTCCGGTGGGCCATGATGCGGGCGGCCTCGGCGAGGGTGGCGTCGGGGCGCACGCACACGGCGGGGCTGCTCATCAGCTCGCCGGCGCTGACCGCGCCCGCCTTGGCCAGGTCGGACAGACGGTGCAGTTGCTCGATCCGGTCGGGGTCGGCGTCGCGGAACTCCTCCTTGGGCAGCAGGTCGGCCTCGGAGACGACTCCGACGACGCGGCTCTCGCCCTCCAGGACCGGGACGGCGCCGACCTTCCACTGGTCCATGAGTTCGACGATGTCCTTGAAGAGGGCGTCGCGGCCGACGGCCACGACGGTGTGGGTCATGACGTCACTGACGATGTGCGGGCTGACGCTCACGGCAGCCTCCTCGGGGCCGGTGGGACTCGCTCGACGGTGAGGGTCGAGGAAGTGGGTGGAGCGGGAGATGCAGGGCGAGTCGGCGGAGGCCGTCACCGGAGGGCGGCGTGAAGGCGGCCGGCGACAGGGTGCTCATGGGCGTCACAGTTCCCTGGTGGACGGGAGGGGGTCGGCGCGGTCGAACCCGATGACGGGTCCGTCGCGGCAGAGCAGGACCGGTCCGAGCCGGCAGTGCCCGCAGTGGCCGGTGGCGCAGCGCATGGCGCGCTCCAGGGAGACCCGGATCCGGTCGGCGGGCACGCCGCGGTGGACGAGGTCGCGGGCGGTGCCCCGGATCATCGGTTCGGGTCCGCACACGAAGGCGGTGGTGCGGGCGGAGTCGAAGTGCGCGCCGTCGAGCAGCCGGGTGACGGGGCCGGTCTCGCCGCGCCAGTAGCGGTCCGAGTGGTCGACGGTGACGCCGGTGTACGCGGTGGGCCAACGCCGCGTCTCCACGCGGGAGATGAGATCGCCGGGGGTGCGGGCGCCGACGAGGACGTTGACGCGGCCGTAGAGGGACGGCTCGGCCACCGCGTGCCGCACGAGGGGGCGCAGCGGCGCGAGTCCGATCCCCACGGCGACCACGAGCACATCACGCCCGTACGCCTGCTCCGGGCCCCAGCCGGTGCCGAACGGTCCGCGCAGGCCGACGGTGTCGCCGATCCGCTTGCGGCACAGGGCGGCCGAGACCGGGCCGGCCTCGCGCACGGTGTGGGCGAGTCCGTGGCCGACGGTCGGCAGCGAGCTGACCGACACCGGGATCTCCCCCACGCCGAACGCGCAGACCATCGCGAACTGGCCCGGCGCGAACGGGGCCAGCGGGCGTCCGGCCGGTTCGAGGCGCAGGGTGACGGTGTCGTGCGTCTCGTCCCAGCGGTCGGACACCCGGTAGCCGACCGGCACCGGGCACGTCGTCATCGCGGGAATCCGCTGCCGTGCGGGGCGTACAGGTCCAGGAGGCGGACGCGGGCCGCGTGCAGCCGGTGGCTGAGCACCTCGCCGACCCAGTGGCCGACCTGGCGGCCCAGGTCTGCGTCGGCGTCGCACATGTCCCGCACCAGCGCGGCGTCGAACTCGTGGGCCCGCACCGGGCTCATCGTCTCCGCGCCGAGCTGCCACTGGTACGGCTCGAACAGCCAGGACCAGCCGACGAGTTCGCCGAATCCGAGGCTCTCGATCACGGCGGAACGGCGGCCGGGTACGTGCATGTCGAGGGCCACCGTGCCGGAGCGGATGATCCAGAAGCGGTCGGCGCGGCCGCCCTCCTCGAACAGGCGGGCTCCCTCGGGGATGTTCACCTGCCGTGCCACGCTCATCAGGCGGCCCCGGTGTGCGGCGGGGAGCGCCTGCCCCATCCTCGGGGTGGTCGTCGCGATCATCGTCCTGCCTCCTTCGCGAGCGCGGTGACTTCTTCGGTGATGCCGATGCCGACGGGGCACCAGGTGACGCAGCGGCCGCAGCCGGCACATCCCGGCGAGTCGAACTGGGCTGGCCAGGTGGAGAGTTGATGGGTGAGCCACCACTGGAAACGACTGCGCGCGGTGGCCCGTACGAGCCCCGCATGGTCATCTCCCCTCGTCCGCCGCGTCGGACCCTCACCTCCACCGTGGGCGTGCGGAGCGGGCCGCGGCAGGGGCCGACCGGTCCCTGCCGCGGCCCGGTCGCCTTCGGCGGCCCGCCGTCCGGCCCGATGGCGGCGGTCCCCGTTCGCCCGGGGCGGAACGTCCCCCGCGAGGGGCCGTCCACCGGCGCGCGGTGCCACAGTGGGAGCGGGCCGCGACGCCGTGCCGAGAGGTGGTGTTCGCCGTGGAGCTTCCTCTGGTCGTGGGGGTCGACGGATCGGAGTCGAGCCTGCGCGCGGTCGACTGGGCGGCCGACGAGGCGGGCCGCCACTCGTGCGCGCTGAGGCTGGTCCACGCGTCGCTGTGGGACCGCTACGAGCGAACCGATCCGGGGGCTCCCGGCGGGTGCGACGGCGCCGAGCGGCTCCTGGTCACGGCGTGCGGCCGCGCGCACGCCCGCCGCCCCGAGCTGCGGATCTCCACCGTGGTGCGGCCCGAGGAGGCCCCGAACGCCCTGCTGCACGCGGCCCGTAACGCGCGCGCCCTGGTCACCGGGGAGTGCGGGCGCGGCCCGGTGCGGGAACTGCTGCTCGGCTCGGTCAGCCTGACGGTCGCCGCACGCGCCGCCTGCCCCGTCATCGTGGTGCGCGGCGATCCGGTGGCCCTGGCCGGTGGGCACGAACGGATCCTGCTCGGCGTGGGCGAGACGGCCTCCGGCGGCTCCGCGCTCCGGTTCGCCTTCGAGGAAGCGGCGGCACGCGGATGTGTCCTCGACGCCGTACGCGCCTGGCGCTCACCCGCGTACGAGAAGGCCGCGGGGGAACAGGCCCGCCCTCAGCGGCAGCAGGCGGAACGGATGGTCGCCCTGGCGGTCCACGAGCCCTCCCGCGCGCACCCCGACGTGGTGGTGCGCACCGATGTGGTCGAGGGTCCGGCGCGGCGCGTCCTGATCGACCGGTCGGCCGCCGCCGATCTGCTGGTGGTCGGCGCCCGGCGGCGGCACGGTCACATCAGTCTGCAACTGGGCCGGGTGGGCCACGCGGTGCTGCACCATGCGCGATGTCCGGTGGCCGTCGTCCCCCGGCACGGCGACTGACCGGGATCCACAACCCTCCCCCCTCCGGAAGGAGCAGGCTCATGAGCGGGATCGCCGCACCGCTGCACGGCGTAGCGGCGGTGGTGCTCGACACCGACGGTGTCATCACCGATTCGGCGCATCTGCACGCGGCGGCCTGGAAGGGCGCGTTCGACACGTTCCTGCGCGAGCACCCGCCGCAACGGCCGGACGACCAGCGGCCGTTCGACGTACTCGTCGACTACCCGCTGTACGTGGACGGCCGGGCGCGCCGCGACGGCGCGACCGCGTTCCTCGTCTCCCGCGGGGTGCGGCCCGAACCCGCCGTGGTCGACGCGATCGCCGAGGCCAAGGACAGCGCCTACGGTGAGCGGCTGCGCGCGGGCGCGCCGGTACCCGCCTTCCGGGGCACCGTCGACCTGCTGCACACGCTGCTGTCCGAGGGCGTGCTGCTCGCCGCCGCGTCGGCGTCCCGGCACGCCGGGCAACTCCTGCGCCGCGCCCATGTGGTGGACCTGTTCGACGCGGTGGTGGACGGCACGGAGGCGGCCCGACTCGGCCTGCGCGGCAAGCCGCACCCCGATCTGTTCCTGGAGGCGGCCCGCCGGCTGCGGACCGCGCCGGGCGCCACCGCGGTCGTCGAGGACGCGGTGTCCGGGGTGACGGCGGCCCGGCGCGGCGGCTTCGCCGTCGTCGTCGGCGTCGACCGTGTCGGCGGCCCCACGCACCGCGGCCGGCTCGTCGCCGCCGGGGCGGACGTGGTCGTCCCCGATCTCGGAGAACTGGTGACGCAAGGGGCTGTCCGGTGATCCCGACGGGGCCCACCACATGGTCCTACGAGGGGTACGACCCGGCCCGGGAACGGCTGCGCGAGGCGCTGTGCACACTCGGCAACGGCGTCTTCGCCACCCGGGGCGCGCTGCCCGAGTGCACCGCGGACGAGGTCCACTACCCGGGCACGTACGCGGCGGGCTGCTACGACCGCCTCACCTCGCACATCGCGGGTCGCACCGTGGAGAACGAGGACATGGTCAACCTGCCCGACTGGCTCGCCCTGCGGCTGCGCCCCCACGACCACCGCGGCGCGGCCGGCTGGCTGCACCCGGACCGCTCCCGGGTGCTCGCCCACCGCGGCACCCTGCGGCTGGAGCGCGGGGTGTTCGAACGCTTCACCCGGTACGAGGACGCGCGCGGCCGCCGCGTCACCGTGCGGCAGGTCCGCCTCGTCCACATGGCGGAGCCGCAACTGGCGCTCCTGCGCTCGGAGTTCACACCGGAGAACTGGTCGGGCGAGCTGGATGTGGAGTCGGCGATCCACGGCACGGTGCGCAACGCCGGGGTGCCGCGCTACGGCGATCTGAGCGGCGCCCACCTCGTCGACGTGCACCCGGGCTGCGCCGGTCCGCGCGTCATGACCCTGCGCTGCCGCACCCGCACCTCCGATCTGCGGATCGCGCTCGCGGCCCGTACGACCTCGCCCGACCCGGTGCGCGCTCAGGTGCTGCACCAGCACACGGCCTGCGCGGGGCAGCTCCTCCACCTGCCGGTGACGGCGGGGCGCACGGTCACCGTGGACAAGACCGTGGCGCTGTACACCTCCCGGACCCCCGCGATCAGCGACCCGCTGTGGGCGGCCGTCGACGCGGTGGGCCGCGCGCCCGGGTTCGACGAGCTGCTCGCCTCCCATCTGACGGCCTGGAACCAGCTGTGGCGGCGCGCCGAACTCGACGTGCCGGGCGAGGCGGGCCGCATCCTGCGGCTGCACCTCTTCCACGTGCTCCAGACGCTCTCGCCGCACACCGCGGACCTCGACGTGGGCGTCCCGGCGCGCGGACTGCACGGCGAGGCCTACCGCGGCCACGTCTTCTGGGACGAGCTCTTCGTGCTGCCCTACCTCGACCTGCACTTCCCCGAGGTGTCACGGGCGTTGCTGGCCTACCGCCACCGCCGTCTCGGCGCCGCCTGCCGGGCCGCCCGCGACGCCGGCCACCGGGGCGCCCTGTATCCGTGGCAGAGCGGCAGCGACGGCCGCGAGGAGACCCAGCGGCTGCACCTGAACCCGCGCTCGGGGCGCTGGCTGCCCGACCACACCCATCTCCAGCAGCACGTCGGCTCGGCGATCGCGCACAACATCTGGCGGTACGCGCAGACGACCGGCGACACCGAGTTCCTGCACACCAAGGGCGCCGAGACGCTGATCCAGATCGCCCGGTTCTGGGCGGACCGCGCGGAGTACGACGACGACCTGCGCCGCTACCGGATCCGCGGCGTCGTCGGCCCGGACGAGTACCACGACGCGTACCCGGACACGGACCGGCCCGGCGTCGACGACAACGCGTACACCAATGTCACGGCCGCCTGGGTGCTCGCCCGCGCGCTCGATCTCCTGGCCACGCTGCCGGAGCCGCGGCGGGCCGAACTCGCCGAGCGGATCGGCTTCGACGACGGCGAGGCGGAGGTCTGGCGGGACGTCTCACACCGGCTGTACGTGCCGTTCCGCTCCGGCGTCATCGACCAGTTCGAGGGGTACGCGGATCTGGCCGAGCTGGACTGGGACGCGTACCGCAAGAGGTACGACGACATCCGGCGCCTGGACCGGATCCTGGAGGCCGAGGGCGACAGCGTCAACCGCTACCAGGCCTCGAAACAGGCCGACGTGCTGATGCTCGGCCACCTCTTCGCACCGCGCGAACTCGCCTCCCTGCTGGGCCAGTTGGGCTACCGGCTGGACGACGCCGGCTGGCGGTGCACGGTGGACCACTATCTGCGCCGCACCAGCCACGGCTCCACGCTCAGCGGTCTCGTGCACGGCTGGGTGCTCGCGCGGGCACGGCGGTCGGAGGCCTGGACGTTCGTGCGCGAGGCGCTGAGCGGGGACATCGCCGACGTGCAGGGCGGGACCACCGGAGAGGGCATCCATCTGGGCGCCATGGCGGGCACGCTCGACCTGGTGCAGCGCGGGCTCACGGGGCTGCGGACGGGCGACGGCGCCCTGTGGCTGGATCCCGCGCCGCTGCCCGAACTCACCGATCCGGGCTACGGGTTCACGATCCGCTACCGGGGTCACTGGGGTGTGCGGCTGCGGCTCTCGCACGGGCGGCTGCGGCTCACCGTGCCGGTCTCCGACCAGGAACCGATCCGCGTGGAGCTGCCGGACCGGGCCGTCACGGTGCGGCCGGGCGAATCGTGCGAGCTGCTGCTCTCCGCCGCCCCGGAGACCGACGGCCTCGGCCCGCCCGGCTGAGCGGTGTCCGGCGGGCCGTCACACCCAGGCCGCCCACGCGCGGTCCCACGCGGCGAGCCGCCCGCGGTCCAGGTGGCGGCGCACCGACCAGCCCGCGAGCAGGGCCACGGTGACCACGCCGCTCCCGGCTGCGGCGCCCGCGGACACCCCGCGCAGCCAGATGTCGGAGGTGTCCAGCGGCGCCTCGGTGAGCCGGCCCCGGCGGTCCAGCCAGATCCTGGCGGGCTCGCCGCTGGTCGTGCCGGCGGGCACCCGCGCGGTACCGGTCACGACGGTGCCGTCGGCCGTCCTCCAGCGCACCGGCACCTGGTGCATCGTTCTGACCGAGCCCGACGAGCCGGCCCAGGTCACCGCCGGCGGGGCGTCCCGCAGCAGCCGGGCGCTCGCCGGGTGCCGCTCCCGGTGCTGGACGCGGGAGTCGGCCCGCACCCCCGCGACGACCGGCGCGCCGACGGCGAGGGCGGTGACGGGCGCGCCGACGAGCACGGACGCGGTCACGCACAGCACCGTCCAGGCCTCGACCACATCGGACCGGCGCAGCAGCGGGTTCCTGCGCAGCAGCCAACCCCACCGCATGACGTCACGTCCCTTCCGTGTCTCCGGGACCGCTTCGGGCGGCGAGGAGATCGCGGGCGATCAGCTCGGCCCAGCCGGTGATCTGGCCGAGGTCCCGGAAGTCGCCGCCCCTGCCCGCGCGGACGATCGTCCGGGCCGTCCGGCCGTGGGCGTGCTCGTCCAAGCGCCCGCCGAAGGTGATGTGCCCGCGCGCGTCGAGCCGCCCCGCGACGCGGCGCACGCCGCGCACCGGCGGGATGTCGCGCTCGGCGGCCGACGCGTCCAGCGGACCGCTGCTGAACAGCCACAGCGGCCGGGCGCCGAGCCGCGGCCCGGCGCGCCGGACGAAGCGGCGGGCGTCGCGGTGCCAGTGGCCCGAGTAGAGCGCGCCGCCGAGCACCACGGCGTCGTACGCGGCGACGTCTCCGGACACCTCGCGCGCGGGGTACACCGATGTGGCGCAGCCTGCCTTGCTCAGCGCTTCGCCGATCCGCTCGGCGATCTCGGCCGTGGAGCCGTTCTTCGACCCGTAGGCGACCAGTACGCGGGGCTCCCCGGGTTTCACCATCGTCTCGCGACCTCCTTCGGATCGTGGCGTCACAGCTTGCGCAGCCAGTCGTCGGCGACGCCGTGCACCGCCGGTTCGTCGGGGCGCAGACGCGAGTCGTCGAGCCGGTAGGTCAGCTTGTCGACGACACCGATCACGCCGTCGATGTGGCCGGTCATCCGTGCGGCGATGTCCTTCTCGCTGCGCCGTTCCAGCTGCCCGTCGAGGGTGACGACGCCCTCGTGCACCTGCACGGACACGGTCTGCGGTGTCAGCCACAGGCCGCGCACGAGGACCTCGTCGACGATCTCGCGGCGGATCTCGTCGTCCGGCCGCAGGAACACCTGGAGCAGATCGCGGCGGGTGACGATGCCGACGAGCCGTTCCTCCTCGTCGACGACGGGCAGCCGCTCCACCTTGCGGCGGGCCATGGTGCGGGCGGCCTCGGCGATCGTGTCGTCGGCGTGCACGGTGACCGGCGGCGCGGACATCAGCTGTCCCGCCGTACGGGCCCGTGCCCTCTGCCGCTCGGCACGCCCGCCGCGTCGGGCGGCCCGCGGCCAGTGCGGCCGGTGCGGGGGCGGGTCCGGCCGCGCGGACTGTGCCTCGCGGGTCAGCAGGTCGGTCTCGGAGATCACTCCGACGACCCGCTCGTTGTCGTCGACGACCGGCAGGCCGCTGATGCGGTGCTGGTTCAGCAGCCGCGCGACCTCCTTGAACGGGGTGCCGTCGACGACGCGTACGACGTCTCCCACCATCACCGAACCGACCTTGCTGTGCTTCATGTCCTCCGCCTCCTTGCCCGTGCCGCCCTCGTCGCACAGCGGCGGGGTGCACCGCGGCTCTCATCCAGCGTCCGCCGGATGCTCGTCGTCCGTGAGGGGTATCCCGGGCAACGAGGCGGGGCCGACCGGCCCCGGGGGCGCTGTCCGGCCCCGGGCGGCAGGGGTTCGCCGAGCTCGCCCGAGGCCGTATCGGCCCTGGCGCGCGGCACGTCGAGGGTGCGCCGTGCCTCGGCCTCGTCGAGGGTGGTGAGGGCGAACCCGACGTGGACGACGACAGGGGTGTCCACAGCGGCTACGGGGGTGTACTCCAGGCAGACCTCACGGCGTACGCAGATGTCGGCGCACACGGCGACGCACCCCATTCGGCCACCTCCCAGATCACCGGTGGGCGGCGGCGTCGCGGTGCCGCACGATCTCGTCCTCCACCGCGGCCGCCAGGTGTGCCACGCTCGCCCTGACCTCGGGCGACATCCGCGTACCGAGCGAGTGATCGGCGCCCTCGACCGCGTACACGACGAGGCGGCCCGGCAACCGGCCGAGTAACCGGGCGAGTTCGACGGCCCCGGCGAGCCCGAGGCCGTGCGAGCCCGCCGCGCACGGGCGGTTCAGGTGTGCGGCGTCGAGTGCGATGCGGTGCACACGTCCTGGTCGGCCGGGGTGAGTGTGCGCGGTGTCCAGGACGACGGCCAGCTCCGCGCCCTCCCAGAGTCCGATCAGCCGTCCGGGGTCCCCGTCGCAGACGGCGAGGGCCGTGCCCGGCGGCAGCGGCCTGTGCCGCGCCCGCTCCTCCAGGAGGGCGACGGCCGCCCAGCCGACGCCCTCGTCGCGCCGGAGCATGTTGCCCACTCCGATCACCGCGATACGTGTGCGTCCCGCCCTGGCTGCCATCGGCCGGCTCCTTCGTTCCCTCCCACTGTCGTGCGCGCCGGGGCTTCGGCGCACGGGCCGAACGACCCGTCCAGCGGGACCGGTTCGCCCCTCCACCCGGCGCGCGCCCGGTGCCAGCGTGTGCACGACGGCCCCCGCCGGGGTCCGCCGGCGAGGAGGCGAGAACCGTGGAAGATCCGCTGATCATCGGGGTCGACGGCTCGGAACCGAGCCTTCAGGCGCTGGACTGGGCGGTCGACGAGGCCGTTCGGCGCGCCGGCGCACTGCGGGTGCTGCATGCTTCCCGGTGGGGGCACTACGAGGACCGCAGGCCGTCGTTCGGCACGGACCGCGGGGCCGTACAGCGGCACGCGGAGTACATCGCCGCGCAAGCCGTCGAACGGGCCGCCAAGCGCGCCCCCGAGCTCGGCGTCACCGCGGAGGTGGTGGCGCACGATCCGGCCACCGCGCTGATCGAGGCGTCGCACGACGCGGGTGTGCTGGTGGTCGGCAGCCGTGGGCACGGCACGTTCGGCGGGCTGCTGCTCGGCGGGGTCAGCCTGCCGGTGGCCGCGCACGCCCAGTGCCCGGTCGTCGTGGTCCGGGGCCACGACGAAAACGTGCGGGGCGGCTACGGTCAGGTCGCCCTGGGCATCGGGGAGCCCGAACGGGCCGCCGCCGCGACAGAGTTCGCGTTTCGGACCGCCGAGCTGCGCAGGTCGCGCCTTGTCGCGCTGCGCGCCTGGCGCTGCCCCGCCCACGAGCTGCCCGACTTCCCGACCGACGACCGCGCGGCGCATGTGGTGCACGCGGAGAACGAGCTGGCGGCCGCGCTGCACGATCCCGCCGAGCGGTACACCTCGGTGCCGGTGCACGCCGTGCAGCAGGAGGGGCCCGCGCGCGACGTCCTGGTGTCGGCGTCCGACCGGTCGGATCTGCTCGTCGTCGGCGCCCGGCGGCGCAGGAGCGGGTTCGGGCTGCAGCTCGGTCCGGTCGGCCATGCCGTGCTGCACCACTCCGCGTGCCCGGTCGCGGTCGTCCCGCACGACTGACCGGCCCGCGCGGGACACCCGCGCCGCACACCTCACGCTCCTGTACCCGAGCCCCTTTGCGGAGGATCCCGATGGCGAAGGACCCGACGAAGAGCCGGCTGGCCGCGCTCGACGCGCACTGGCGCGCCGCCAACTACCTGTCGGTGGGACAGATCTATCTGCTCGACAACCCGCTGCTCACCCGGCCGCTGGCGGCCGAACACATCAAGCCGCGCCTGCTCGGCCACTGGGGCACCTCGCCCGGACTCAACCTCGTGCACACCCACGTGAACCGTGCCGTCAGGGCGCGCGGCCTGGACGCGCTGTGCGTCTGGGGCCCGGGCCACGGAGGCCCCGCGGTGCTCGCCAACGCGTGGCTGGACGGCAGTTACACCGAGGTGTACCCGGACGTGACGCGGGACGCCGCCGGGATGAGGCGGCTGTTCCGGCAGTTCTCCTTCCCCGGCGGCGTCCCGAGCCATGTCGCGCCGGAGACCCCCGGCTCGATCCACGAGGGCGGCGAGCTGGGCTACTCCCTGGCCCATGCCTACGGCGCGGCCCTCGACAATCCGGGGCTGCTGGTGCCGTGCGTGGTCGGCGACGGCGAGGCCGAGACAGGTCCGCTCGCCGCGTCCTGGCACTCCACCAAGTTCGTCGACCCGGTGCACGACGGCGCGGTCCTGCCGATCCTCCACCTCAACGGCTACAAGATCGGCAATCCGACCGTGCTGGCCCGGCTGCCCGAGTCCGAACTTGACGACCTGCTGCGCGGATTCGGTCATGAGCCGGTCCACGTCACGGGGCGCGAACCCCTGCGCGTACACCGGGAGTTGGCGCGGGCCCTCGACGACTGCCTGGACCGGATCGCGCGGATCCAGCACGAGGCACGTACGGCGGGAAACACGGCGCGACCGCGCTGGCCGATGATCGTGCTGCGCACCCCGAAGGGCTGGACGGGCCCGCGGACGGTGGACGGCGAACCCGTCGAGGACACGTGGCGCTCGCACCAGGTGCCGCTCGCGAACGTGCGCGAAAATCCCGAGCACCTGGCCCAGTTGGAGAAGTGGCTGCGCTCGTACCGGCCCGAGAAACTCTTCGACGCGCAGGGCCGGCCCACTCCCCCGGTCCTCGCACACGTACCCGAGGGCACCCGCCGCATGGGCGCGAACCCGCATGCCAACGGCGGCCTGCTGACCAGGCGCCTGCCCCTCGCCCCGCTCGAACGCTTCGCCGTCCCCGTCGACAAGCCGGGCACCACGCTCCACGAGCCGACCCGTGTCCTCGGTGATCTGCTCGCACAGGTCATGCGGGACACCGCCCGGCGCCGCGACTTCCGTGTGGTCGGACCGGACGAGACCGCCTCCAACCGGCTCCAGGCGCTGTTCGACGTGACAGGGAAGGCGTGGCAGGCCGGGACCAGGCCGACGGACGAGCACCTGGCGAGGGACGGCCGCGTGATGGAGGTGCTGTCGGAACACCTGTGCCAGGGCTGGCTGGAGGGGTATCTGCTCACCGGACGGCACGGGCTGTTCTCCTGCTACGAGGCGTTCGTGCACATCGTCGACTCGATGGTGAACCAGCACATCAAGTGGCTCAGGACGGCACGGCAGCTGGCGTGGCGGCGCCCCGTCCCCTCGCTGAACTATCTGCTCACCTCACACGTGTGGCGTCAGGACCACAACGGCTTCTCGCACCAGGATCCCGGTTTCGTCGACCACGTCCTCAACAAGAGTCCCGATGTCGTCCGGGTGTATCTGCCGCCGGACGCCAACACACTGCTGTCCGTCGCCGAGCACGTCCTGCACAGCCGTGACTACGTCAATGTGATCGTCGCCGGGAAGCAGCCGTGCTTCGACTGGCTCTCGCTGGACGAGGCCCGCGCCCACTGCGCGCGCGGCGCCGGGATCTGGGAGTGGGCGGGCACGGAGAACGGTTCCGGGGAGCCGGACGCCGTCCTCGCCTGCGCGGGGGACGTGCCCACGCAGGAGGTCCTCGCCGCGGCCTCGCTGCTGCGCCGGTACCTGCCGGAGCTGACGGTGCGTGTGGTCAACGTCGTCGACATGACGCGCCTGATGCCGCACGACGAACACCCGCACGGGATGGCCGACTTCGCGTACGACGCCCTGTTCACCCCCGGTAAACCCGTCATCTTCGCCTACCACGGATATCCCTGGCTGATCCACCGGCTCACCTATCGCCGCTCCGGCCACGCCCGGCTCCACGTGCGCGGCTACAAGGAGTCGGGCACCACGACCACGCCGTTCGACATGGTCGTGCGCAACGACCTCGACCGCTTCCGCCTCGTCATGGACGTCATCGACCGGGTGCCCGGACTCGCCGTCCGCGCGGCGGCGGTCCGCCAGCGGATGGCCGACGCCAGGACCCGGCACCACACCTGGATCCGCGAGCACGGCACCGATCTGCCCGACGTCGCAGCCTGGTCCTGGACCGGCTGACCCGCGCCCCGAGGAGGTCCGCCTCATGTCACCCCTGTCCGCGCGCCCGATCACCGCCGGCATCGACGGCTCCCCCGAGAGCCGGGACGCCGCCGACTGGGCCGCCCGCGAAGCCGTACGGCACAGTCTGCCGCTGCGCCTGCTGCACGCGGGTCCCGGCGCGGCCGGGCCGTCCGGCCTTCCGGAGCTGGACGCCCCGGCCGAGCGGGCGGCCGCCGCCCTGCACGATCTGCCGCGCCAGCTCTCCTACGCGCACCCGGCGCTGGAGATCCGGTTCGGCCACACCGAAGGCGCCGCGGTGCCCGTGCTGCTCGACGCCGCCGCCACGTCGACGATGCTGGTGCTCGGCTCCCGCGGCCTGTCCGGCTTCACCGGCTTCCTCGTGGGCTCGGTGGCCGCCGCCGTCTGTGCCCGCGCCACCGGCCCGGTCGCCCTCGTCAGGGCCGGGCAGCGCCCCGAGGACGAGCGCACGGGGCCGGTCCCGGCGCCCTACCGTCCCGTGCTGGCCGGCCTGGACCTCGCGCACCCCGGCGACGAACTGCTCACTCACGCCTTCGAAGCGGCGGCGGTGCGCGGCCTGGATCTCCAGGTGCTGCACGCCTGGACGCTGCCGGTGCTGCACGGCTGCACGCCCGGGACCACACCGCCCGGCGACGCCGCGGGCGCCGAGACGGAACGGCTGAAGATGCTGCATGCGACGCTGCGGCCGTGGCGGCACAAGTTCCCCGAGATTCAGGTCGTGGAGCGTCTCGAATACGGCCATCCGGCCCACCGTCTGCTCATGGCGGCCGAGACCGCGGGGCTCGTGCTCGTCGGACGCCGGACGGCGGCGGGCGCCCGCCTGGGCCACGTCGCCCACGCCCTGATCCACCGCACGGCGTGCCCCGTGCTGCTGGTGCCCCACGACTGAGGAGCGGCCTCCTTCCACCTCATCGCTTCCGCAGCCGGTCGCCCTCGCCGGCGGGCCGTCCGCTCAGGACGGCCCGCCGGCGCCGGTACTCGTCCTCGTCGATGTCACCGCGCGCGAACCGTTCGTCGAGGATCGTCCCGGGTGCGGCCTCCCGGGTCGGCACGGTCCGCTCCGGGCGGGACAGCGCCCGGAACGAGAGCACGGCGATCACGCCCACGAGCAGCCAGAACAGCAGCATCCCCGCCGACATGGCGAACCAGGCCCATCCTCCGGCGTCGTGTTCGTTCCAGAACAGCACAGTCGCTCACTCCCTCACGGGCCCAGAGCACGGGAGGCCCGGCGCCCCGCGGTACCTGCGCCTCGCTTCCACCGTGGCCCCGAACTCCGGCCCCGTCATGGGCCGAAGGGGCCAACACCGCGCGCCGGACAGCGCGCCCGATGGGCTAGCGTGCGCCGATGACGACGACTCCAGTGACCTCCGCCATCGGCCCCGACTTCACCACCCCCGTGGAGGCTCGGTACTTCGAGGACTACGTCCCCGGTGCGACCTACCGGTACGGGAGCATCGCGGTGACCGAGGCGGACATCCTTCGGTTCGCCGGGGAGTTCGATCCGCAGAGCATCCACACCGACCCCGTCGCCGCCGCGGCGGGGCCGTTCGACGGGCTCATCGCCAGTGGCTGGCACACCGCGTCGGTGATGATGCGGCTCTACGCCGACCACTACGTCAGCAGGATCGCCAGTCTGGCCTCGCCCGGCATCGACACGCTGCGCTGGACCCGTCCGGTCCGTCCCGGGGACCGGCTGTCGATCCGTACGACGGTCCGCGCGGCGCGGCTCTCGCGCTCCAAGCCGGACCGCGGCATCGTGCACACCGACGTCGAGGTGCTCAACCAGCACGACGAGACCGTCCTCACGCTCACCGCGATGAACCTGCTGCGCAGCCGCGACGCCGGCCGACCCGCGCCGCAGCACTGACGCAACCGCGCCAGGAACGTTCCTGCGCAACTGCGGCCCAAAGCGCCGCACCAGCCGTTACCGTGTGCCCGAGTCCCCGGCGTGGTGCCTGATCCGGCCATGCGCGTGCGGGGCCCGTCTCAGTCGGGGGGCGACGGGGTTGGGATCGACGGGGTGGTCCACGAGTACCGGGCCGGGAGTGGAGCGGCGACGGCGCGGGGCGTCGGACGTCGTGGGCATCGCCGTGCTCGGCGGCTGCGCGGCATGGTCACTGATCACGGCGACGGCGCGGGCGGGCCGCCCCGAAGGGGTACTGCTCGCCGTCCTGGCCGTCGCCGCCGGATACGCGGGCGGGCGGATCGCCGGCGGGCTCGCCCCGGTCGCCACGTCCTGCGTGGTCGGAGCCGCCGGTCTGGGCCTGGCCGTCGCGTCCCCGCAGGCGGTGCCCGCCCCGAACACCTCGGGCCCGCTGGGCGGCGCCGGGGCGACGGCCGCGCTGCTGGTGCTGTCGACGGGCGCCCTGGCCTGCGCGGCCTGGGCGTCACGGACCCGGCGCATGCGGGTCGCGCTGCATCTGCTGTCGGCCGGCACCGTCGTGGTGGGTGCCGTGGCCGGATCCGCGGCCGGAGCGGCGGCGAGTGGCGGCGTCGTCCTGTGCGCGCTCGCCGCGGCCCGGCTCCGGCACCGCGCGGGAGCGCTCCTGGGCCTCGGCGTCGGCACGGCCGCGGTGGCGGGACTCGGCGTCGCGCTCGCCGGCGGCGCCCTGCCGCCGGGGCCGGCGTCGTTCCTGGAGAGCGAGCTGTCCGAGGACCGTGTCCGGCTGTGGCACCGGGCGCTGGACCTGGCCGCGTCCGATCCGGCGCTCGGGGCGGGACCGGGCCGGTTCGAGGAGTTCGGCACGGTGTCCACCCTGTACACGGCGCCCTCGGTACCGGACGCCCGACCGCACTCGGCCGTGCTCCAGGTCGCGGCGGAACAGGGCTTCGTCGGGCTCGCGCTGCTCGCGGCCGCGTACTGCTGGCTGCTGTACGTGCTGTGGCGCTCGACCCGCCCGACCCCGGTGGTGCTCACGGCCGGAGCGGCCCTGACGGGGGTGGCGGTGCTGGCGACGGTCGGGAATCCGCTCAGCTTCACGGCCGTGACGGCGGGCGCGGGGCTGCTCGCGGGCATCGCCACCGCGGTGCCGTTCGGCGACGAGCCGGTGGACGACGCGGCCGCCCCGGAACCTGTCCGGGGCGGCCGAGGCTGATCGGTCGACGGGCGAGCGGGGCGTCAGGCCACCGGCCGCGCGGGAGCCGGCTTCAGCCGGTCGCGGATGTGGCGCACCGCGCTCTCGGCGTCGTCGACGGTCACCGTGAACTTCCGGCCGTCACCGAGGCTGAGCACGACGCCTTCGCCGCGCCGGACGACGACGGCGGTGCCGATCTCGGGACGCCAGCGGTAGCCCCAGCCGCCCCACTGGCGCGGGGTGACGCGCGGCGCGAAGTCGGCGTCGACGACATGGGCGAGCGGGATCCGGCGGCGCGGCAGGCCGACGTGGCCGCAGCGCACTTCGAGGTGGTCCTTGTCGACCTTCACCGCGACGTGCAGGAACGCGAGGGTGCCGAAGAGCACCAGCAGGCCGACGGCGATCAGTCCGACCACGGACATCGCCAGGGCGGCGATCCCGGTGGCCCAGGAGCTGTCCACGGCGAGCTCGATGCCCAGGGCCAGGCAGGCGAGGCCGCCCAGGGCGAGCAGCCACTGCACACGGTTGTGCGCGCGGCCGGTCCAGATCTCGGTCACCCGGTCGGACGTGCGTCGCCCGGGAGCTGCGTCGGCGGCGTCTTTCCTCATGCACTCGAGACTACTCATGTTCCGCCGCGGAGGCACCGCCTCGCGGAGAGTCACTGCTCCGGAACGGTGGCCGCGGTCACCCGGCGTGGCTGACGGTCTGCAACGCCCGGCCCTCGGCGTAGGTGAGCGCCGCCTGCGGAAGCGTTTCCTCGCGGCCGCTGAGGAGGACGGTGAGCCCGCTGTGCCCGGTCTTCGTACGGGCCGTGTCGCCCGCCCTGCGCAGCGCCTGCGCGGCGACCGCCCCCGCGCTGCCGAGGAGGGTGAGCGGCTCGGCGCCGGGCTGCTCCAGCGCGGCGCGGATACGCTCCGCCACCAGTTCGTAGTGGGTGCAGCCGAGGACGACAGTCCGCACGTCACGCGGGGTGAGCGCGGCGGCGGCCGCGACGGTGCGGTCGATGGCGTCCTCGTCGGCCCACTGCACGGCGTCGGCGAGGCCCGGGCAGGGCACTTCGGTGACCTCGACACCGGCGGCGAAGTCGCGGATCAGGCCGCGCTGGTACGGGCTGCCGGTCGTGGCGGGCGTGGCCCAGATCGCGACGGGGCCGCCGCCCGACGCCGCGGGCTTGATCGCGGGGACGGTGCCGATGACGGGGATCTCCGGCTCCAGGCGGGCCCGGACCGCGGGCAGGGCGTGCACGGACGCCGTGTTGCAGGCGATGATCAGGGCGTCGGGGCGGTGCGCGGCGGCGGCCTCGCAGACGGCGAGCGCCCGCTCGGTGACGTCCTGCGGGGTGCGCGGGCCCCAGGGCATGCCGTCCGGATCCGAGGAGAGCACGAGATCGGCGTCGGGCCGCAGGCTCCGTACCGCGGCGGCGGCCGCGAGCAGTCCGATTCCCGAGTCCATGAGCGCGATCTTCACCCGGAAACCATAGACGATCGGTCCGACAGAACCGCGCCGGTGGGGCAGACTGCGGCGGATGGACGTCGTTGTGTGGATCACCGCGGCCGCACTCGCCGCATGGCTGTGGCTGCTGCTGTGCCAGGGGTTCTTCTGGCGCACCGATCTGCGGCTGCCGCCGCGCACGGATCCGGTGCGGTGGCCGGACGTCTGTGTGGTGGTCCCGGCCCGTGACGAGGCGGAGGTGCTGCCCGAGAGCCTGCCCTCCCTGCTCGCCCAGGAGTACCCGGGGCACGCCGAGATCTTCCTGATCGACGACGGCAGTTCGGACGGCACCGGCGCGCTGGCCCGCGCGCTGTCCGACCGCTACGGCGGGCTCCCGCTGACGGTCGACTCCCCCGGCGAGCCGCCCGCGGGCTGGACCGGCAAGCTGTGGGCGGTCCGGCACGGGATCACGCTGGCACGCGCGCGGGGCCCGGAGTACCTGCTGCTGACCGACGCGGACATCGCCCATGAGCCGGAGAGCCTGCGGGAGTTGGTGGCGGCGGCCGGCGCGGGCGGTTTCGACCTGGTGTCGCAGATGGCCAGGCTGCGGGTGGCGAGCGGGTGGGAGCGGCTGGTCGTCCCGGCGTTCGTGTACTTCTTCGCCCAGCTGTACCCGTTCCGCCGGATCGCCGACCGGAAGTCGCGCACGGCCGCGGCGGCGGGCGGCTGCGTCCTGCTGAGCGCCGAGGCGGCCGACCGGGCGCGGATCCCGGACGCCATCCGCCAGGCCGTCATCGACGACGTGTCGCTCGCGCGGGCCGTGAAGCGCTCCGGCGGCCACATCTGGCTCGGTCTCGCCGAGCACGTGGACAGCGTGCGCCCCTACCCGCGTCTGACGGACCTGTGGCGCATGGTGTCGCGCAGCGCGTACGCGCAGTTGCGGCACAACCCGCTGGTCCTGCTCGGGACCGTGCTCGGGCTCGCGCTGGTCTACCTGGTGCCGCCCGCCGCCGTGTTCCTCGGCCTCGTCGCCCGCAGCGGCCCGGTGGCGCTTCTCGGTGGTCTCGCGTGGGCGGTGATGACGGCGACGTACATCCCGATGCTGCGCTACTACCGGCAGACGCTGTGGCTGGCTCCCCTGCTGCCGTTCACCGCGTTCCTGTACCTCCTGATGACGGTGGACTCCGCCGTGCAGCACTACCGGGGGCGGGGCGCGGCGTGGAAGGGCCGGACGTACGCCCGGCCGGACGCCACGTCCTGACCCGGCCCGCTACTTGCGGCCCGGGGTCCAGTCCATGCCCCAGCCGTAGGCGCGGTCCACGGTGCGCTGCGGGCTGACACCCCGCTCGGGCACGAGGTAGCGGGCCTCGCGCTGCACGGTCAGGTCGCGACCGTCGTTGGTGATGAGGGCGAGCGCGCACACCGTGGACGGGACCGTGCACTCGTCCAGGGAGAAGTCGATCGGCGCTCCGCCCAGGGGCGCGAGGGTGACCGTGGCGTGCAGGTCGGCGAAGCTGCGCGCGCCTTCGTAGATGGTCACGAAGATGAGGACGCGGCGCAGCGCATTCTTGTGGTCGAGGTTGATCGTGAGGTTCTCGCCGCTGGCCACACCGCCGGTGCGGTCGTCGCCGTCGAGGTGGATGTACGGGGGCTGGTGCAGCGATCCGAAGGCGTTGCCCAGGGCCTGGACGACGCCCTTGCGGCCGTCGGTGAGTTCGTACAGGGCGCACAGGTCGAGATCGAGGTCGCGGTGGCGGGCGACGGCCCGGCCGCGCTTGCTGCCCCAGCCGCTGAACTGCTTGCGCACCTCCCAGTTGAGGTTCACCCGCATCGCGCCCGATGTGCCGCCCTGCTTGGCCAGAGACACCGAGGGCGCGGCCTTGGTGAGCGTCACCTTGGTGAGGCGGACCGGCGCGGTGACGGCGGGCGGCGCCGTGGGCATCGGCGGCGGGGCGGCCGCCGTCTGCGGCTCGTCGACCGTGATCCCGTAGTCGGTGGCGAGCCCGGCCAGGCCGCTGTCGTAGCCCTGGCCGACCGCGCGGAACTTCCACGCGCCCTCTCGCCGGTACAGCTCGCCCAGGACGAACGCCGTCTCGACCGTGGCGTCCGTGCTGTCGAAGCGGGCGAGTTCGGCGTCGGAGGCCGCGTCGAGCACGCGGATGTGCAGACCGGGAACGCTGCCGAACGCGCCGCCGTCGGCCGAGGCGGCGAGCACGACCCGCTCGATGTCCGGCTCCACACGCGCGAGATCCACGGACAGCGTGTCCGTCACGGCACCGCCCGTGGTCGTCTTGCCCTCGTGCCGTACCGCGCCGGACGCGTGAGCGGGCTGGTTGTAGAACACGAAGTCGGCGTCGGAGCGGACCCGTCCGGAGGCGAGCAACAGCGCCGAGGCGTCCGCGTCCGGCACACCGGGGCCGCCGCGCCAGCCCAGCTCGATCCGGACCGCCGAGGCTTGCACGGCGACATTCGTTCCCTTGCCCATCGTCATGTCGGCCCCCATCACAGGCTCGCTGATGTACCCGCCGAGATCTCGGCCCTTACACGAATCTAACGCCGCACAACGACCGTTTTTGACGAGTTCGCTCGCATTGGGGACGCACGGTCACACCCGACACGCAAAAGAACCCTCTTATCGGGCTACCCCATCGACCACATCGTGGGCTTAACTTATGTGCCATGACCTCCCCCCGCTCCACCTATGGCGGCGGTTACTACTCCGCGCCGTCCTTCCCGGACACCCCGATCTACGACTCCCTCGTCGCCGAGCGGGGCACACCCCAGATCGCCCCGATCCGGGTCCCCTCCGCGTACGACACCGGAAGCCATCTCCCGGCGCTTCCGGCCGCGTTGCCCGCACTGCCCGCCGGCCCCTCCGCGCCGGCGCCGCAGTACGGCTATCCGCAGCAGCAGTCCCCGGCGATGCAGGCGCCGATGCAGCCCGCGCACATGCAGGCCGCACCGACCGCGTACATCCCGCAGCAGACGGCCGCCCCGCGCGGCTACCAGGGCCAGCAGCCCCAGCCGCAGCGGCAGGCTCCCGGCACCGGCTACGAGGCGATGCGCCCGGCCGCGCCCCGGCCCGCGCCCGCACCGTACGAGGACCCGTACAACCGTCAGCAGTACCGCGGTTACTGATCCGGGGGCCGTCACCGCGGCCCCTGCGCACGGCCCGCACATGGGGTTGTCGGTGCCTGCTGGCAAGATGGCCCCATGTCGCAGCAGCCCGTGCTCAGTTCGATCCATGTCTACCCGCTGAAGGCGGTTCGGGGGCACGCACCGCACGAGGCGGTCGTGGAACCGTGGGGGCTCGCGGGTGACCGTCGCTGGGTCCTGGTCGACGCGGCAGGCAAGATCATTACGCAACGGCCGCATCCGCGCCTCGCGTTGGCCTCCGCCGGCCTGCTGCCCGGCGGCGCCCTCCGGCTGTCCGCGCCCGGGACGCGGCCGCTGACCGTACAGGTGCCCGAGCCGGGCCCGACGACCGTCATCGAGGTGTGGCGCGACAAGGTGGAGGCCGTGGCCGCGGCGGACGAGGCGCACGCCTGGTGGAGCGCCTGTCTGGACACCGAGGTCCGGCTCATGCACCTCGACGATCCGGCGTCCCGCCGCCCGATCGATCCCGCGTACGCCCGGCCCGGCGAGACGGTCAGCTTCGCCGACGGCTATCCGCTGCTGCTCACCACCCTCTCCTCCCTCGATGCCCTCAACTCCCTCATCGCCCAGGGCGATCACGCGGACGAGGGCCCCCTCCCCATGAACCGTTTCCGGCCGAATGTGGTCGTCTCGGGCACCTCCCCCTGGGCCGAGGACGACTGGACACGCATCACGATCGGCGAGGTCACGTTCCGTATCACCAAGAAGTCCGGCCGCTGCGTGGTGACCACCACGAACCAGGAGACCGCGGAGCGTGGCAAGGAACCGCTGCGCACCCTCGCCCGGCACCGGCGCTTCGGCGACCAGTTGTGCTTCGGGACGAACCTGGTTCCGGAGTCGTCCGGGTCGATCCGGCTCGGAGATCCGCTCACCGTCGTCGAATAGCGTCGAATAACCGTCACCCGGATGGGGAACCCGGCGGCGCGACAGACTCGTTGAGGGACAATGGCAGTGCCGGAGACACCGGCGAGCCGGTCGGGCGGCGCGAGGTCCCTTTCCTCGCTCCCCCGCGCGGAGGCGCTGCCGTCCGAGGCGAGGACGGACGTGGAAGGGGGTGCAGGCTGTGCGGGCGGTCATCGGAATCTGGCGCTGGCGGCACAACCCACTGCGCCGCGGCACCGATCTTGCCGAGGCCTGGATCGCGCTGATCGCGCTGGTCCTCATCGTCGTCGCCGCGCCCGTCGCCGGCGCGGTGGCGGGCTCCCTCTCCCGTGACGCGCTGTACCGCTCGGTGGACGAGCAGCACAGCCGGCGTCACGAGATCACGGCGACCGTCGTACGGAAAGTGGCGCAGCCGCCCCTCGACTCCGACCCCGAGACGTCCACCGCGCGGGACGCGCACAGCCGCGTCGTCGCGACCTGGATCGCGCCGGACGGCACCGCGCACCGTGACCGCGTCATCGCCGCGCTCCAGTCCCCGCACCGCGGGGACACCTTCCCGCTGTGGACCGACGAGCGGGGCCGGGTGGTCGGCCGTCCGCTCGACCGGGCCACGGCGACGACCCACGCGGTACTGGCCGGTTTCGGCACGGCCGTCGCCGTCGGCGGTCTCTTCGAGGGCACGCGCAGGCTCGTCGTGTGGCGGATGGTCCGGCGCCGGTACGCGCGCTGGGACCACGCCTGGGACATAGCGGGCCCTGATTGGGGCAGGACCGGCACGGGCAGCTGACAGGGTCGCGACTCCGGTCAACTGCCGTGCTCCGCGCGCGCTACGGTGGACCCACCTTTCTCAGGAAGAGCGCCCGTCAGGGCGTGAGCAGGACCCGCGTACGACGAGGTGGGGGCACAGCACCGTTATGGCACAGGGCACGGTCCAGGTGACGCACACCGGCACATCACGGTGGCGGCGCCGCACAGGTGAGTACCCGTCGTTGGCCGCCGCTCTCGAAGCGGCCGGGGACGGCGACGTGCTGACCGTCGCCCCGGGCACGTACCGGGAGAATCTGATCGTGCAGCGCGCGGTGACGCTGCGCGGTCCCGAGGGCTCCCCCGGATCGGTGCGCATCGCGCCGGTCGACGGGGTGCCGCTGACCGTCCGGGCCTCGGCGACGGTCCAGGACCTCCATGTGGAGGGCCAGGACTCGGCGGCGCCCGCGCTCCTCGTCGAGGAGGGCGCTCCGGAGCTGGTCGACGTACGGGTGGTGACCCGGTCCGCGTCCGGCATCGAGGTCCGCGGCGGGGCCCGCCCCACCGTGCGGCGCTGCACGGTCGACAATCCCGGCGGGATCGGCATCGCGGTCCTGGACGGCGGGGGCGGTGTCTTCGAGGAGTGCGAGGTCGTCGCGGCCGGGCAGGCCGGGGTGGCGGTGCGCGGCGGGGCGCACCCGCGTCTGGAGCGCTGCCGGGTGCACCACGCCTCCGGGGCCGGGCTCTCGGCGACGGGCGAGCACAGCGGCCTGGAGGCCGTGGGCTGCGAGATCTACGAGATCAAGGGCTCGGGCGTGCAGATCACCGGCCGGGCCACCGCCCATCTGACCAATTGCGACGTGCACCGCACCACCTCGGACGGGATCACGCTCGACACGGACGCGGTGCTCACCCTCGCGGACTGCCACATCCACGACATCCCGGAGAACGCGGTGGATCTGCGCTCCCGGTCCGTCCTGACGCTGACGCGTTCCACCGTCCGCCAGTTCGGGCGCAACGGTCTGTCGGTGTGGGACCCGGGCACGCGAGTGGACGCCAATCAGTGCGAGATCCACGACAGCACCGGCGACTACCCCGCGGTGTGGGTCAGCGACGGCGCGACCGCCGTGCTGGACGCGTGCCGGGTGCACGACGTGCCGGACGCGCTCTTCGTACTGGACCGCGGCTCGCGCGTGGACGTCGTCGACAGCGACCTGTCGCAGGTGCGCAACACGGCGGTGTCGGTGAGCGACGGGGCCACGGCGCAGCTGGACGACTGCCGGATCCGGGAGGCCGCGACCGGCGCCTGGTTCCGCGACCACGGCAGCGGCGGCACGCTGGCGAACTGCACGGTCGACGCGATCCAGACGGGCGTCATCGTCACCAAGGGCGCCGACCCGACCATCGAGCGCTGCACGGTGACGTCCCCGGCGGAGGCCGGTTTCTACGTCTCCGCGGGCGGCCGGGGCACGTTCCAGGGCTGCCGGGTGACGGGCAGCGAGGGCTACGGCTTCCATGTCATCGACGGCTGCCGCACGACCCTCAAGAAGTGCCGCACGGAGCGGTGTGCGCGCGGTGGCTACGAGTTCTCCGAGGACGGCCCGCTCGTCGAGGAGTGCACGAGCGACGAGAGCGGCGGGATAAGGCCGGGTGCGTCCGCCGCGCCGCAGCCCGCAGTGCAGACGCAGTCCGCGACCCAGACCGTCGGCCTGCTGAGCCAGGTCCCCGACCAGCGGGCCGAGGCGCCCGCCGAGGAGGAGACGCCCGCGCGCACGTCGCAGGCCGTGCTCGGGGAACTCGACACGCTGGTGGGCCTGGAGAGCGTCAAGCGCGAGGTGCGGGCGCTCACCGACATGATCGAGGTGGGGCGCAGACGGCAGGAGGCCGGCCTCAAGGCGGCCTCGGTCCGCCGTCACCTGGTGTTCACCGGCTCCCCCGGCACCGGCAAGACGACGGTGGCCCGGCTGTACGGCGAGATCCTGGCCTCCCTCGGTGTGCTCGACAAGGGGCACCTCGTGGAGGTGTCCCGGGTCGACCTGGTCGGCGAGCACATCGGCTCGACCGCGATCCGCACCCAGGAGGCGTTCCAGCGGGCCCATGGCGGCGTCCTGTTCATCGACGAGGCGTACGCCCTCTCCCCCGAGGACTCGGGCCGCGACTTCGGCCGTGAGGCGATCGACACGCTGGTGAAGCTCATGGAGGACCAGCGGGACGCGGTCGTCGTGATCGTCGCGGGCTACACGGCGGAGATGGAGCGGTTCCTGTCGGTCAACCCCGGTGTGGCGTCCCGCTTCTCACGGACCATCACCTTCTCCGACTACGTGCCCGAGGAGCTGCTGCGGATCGTGGAGCAGCAGACCGACGAGCACGAGTACCGCCTCGGCACCGGGACCTCGGAAGCGCTCCTGAAGTACTTCACGGCGCTCCCGAAGGGCCCGGCGTTCGGCAACGGCCGTACGGCCCGGCAGACGTTCGAGTCGATGGTGGAGCAGCACGCGGGGCGGGTCGCCCAGCTCGGCGAACCGAGCACGGACGACCTCACGCTCCTCTACCCGGAGGACCTGCCCGAGCTGCCCTGACCCTGGGTTCGCGGCGTGGGCACCGCGTGTTTGAGGCGGGCCAGCAGCCGGGCCCGCTCCTCGGCGAAGACCGGGTCGGCCTGGTAGTCGCCGTGGCCGAGAATCGGGGCGGGCAGCGGGTGCTGCTCGGTGCGGCCGTAGGCGAGCGGGTCCAGCAGGGCCGGGTGGTCGACCGTGGGGCCGCAGTCGCCGGGCAGGCCGATCGGGCCGCCGATGGGGTCCGTGTCACGGTGCAGATTGCGCCAGCAGTCGACCTGGCGGTGCAGGGACGCCAGGGCCGCCGGTCCGAACTGTGCCGGGAACCAGCGCCCGTACAGCCGCTCCAGGGGCGAGCCGTAGGTGAGCAGTCCGACGCGTCGCCGTACCGAGGGCGGCAGTTGCCAGGCGGCGGCTGCCGCGAGGACGCTGCCCTGTGAGTGGCCGGACAGGATGAGCCGGCCGCCGGTCGCGCGCGTCCAGGTGGCCATCCGCCAGGTCAGGTCGGGTACCGCGCGTTCCGCGTAGCACGGGGGTGCGAAGGGGTGGGCGGCGCGCGGCCAGAAGGTGCCCACGTCCCACAGGATGCCGATGGTGCGGCGGGCGGCGGGGTCCTTGTAGGCGCGGCGGCCCCAGGTCACGAACAGTATGAAGCCGGCGCCGATCAGCCAGGAGCCGAGCGCCTGTGCCGTGTCGGCGGCGCCCTCCAGCAGGGGGAACGTGCCCTCGGTGGCGGTCCCGGGGAGCTTGCCGGTGAACCAGGCCCCGGCGACGGCCAGCGCGCCGAGGAGCAGGGACACGGCCGAGACCACGCCGATGATCACGGGGGCCCGGTCGGTGAGGGCGGCACGCGCGCGCGTGCCCGCGATGGCCGATGTACGGGCGGCGTCCGGGCGCTCCCCGGAGGCACCGGCGTGCTCGTCGAGGTGGTAGTCGGCCTCGACCCGGACCGTCTCGGCCTTCTTGATGCGGGCCGTGCGCACGGCGAGGACGGCGCACATGACGGCGACGACGACCAGCAGCGGGGGGATGACGGACGCCTGCCAGGAGAGCAGGACGGGCGGGCCCGGGATCAGTCCGCTCGTGCCGTCCAGCCAGTCGGCGACGCGCTGGGCGACGCCGCCGGTCATCACGCCGCCGAGGCCGCAGGCCAGCATCGCGGTGGCGGGTCCGCCGAGGCCCCGCAGGGCGGTGCGCCGGTCGACGGCCGTGCGGTAGATCGCCCTGGCCACCACGGCGAGAGCCACGACGAGGGCCACCTGGGCGAGCGCGATCCCGCCGAACGCCGCGTCGCCCGGGAGCCGCCCCGAGGAGTGCCAGTACGGGCGGGACCAGCCCGCGTACACCAGGGTCAGGGCGAGCAGGGTGAGCGCGCCGTAGGGCAGGACGCGGACCAGGGTGCGGTCCAGGTGGAGGTCGAGCCGGTCCTCGGTGCGGCCGCGCAGGACGACGACGGCGAGGACCGCGACGAGGCCCGCGATCAGGGCGCCGGAGAAGACGTGCCCCAGGACGTCGAGGAGCACGGGGCCGCCGGCGCGGCGGTCGTAGCGGGCGGCCGACGTGCCGACGGCCGCCGTCACGGTGAGCAGCCCCGCGGCGGTGTGCGCGGCGCGCAGCCGGGAGACCATGCGGCGTCCGTACCAGAATCCGGGCCGCGCCAGCGCGTTGTCCGCGGAGCCGTCGCTGCCCTCGGGGTCAGGCTGGTGGGGCAGCGGGCGCTGTGCCTCGTACGCGCTCCAGGTGCGGTGCGAGAGGTACCAGAGGAAGACGGTCAGCGCGGTCGGTACGAGCGCGGCGAGGGCCAGGCGGCGGCCGGGCTGGCTCCACCAGCCGTCGGCGAGGAATCCGAGCCAGGTCCTGCGCTCGGCGCAGGCCGGTGTGCCCGCGCACTGCCAGGCCGTCAGGTCGAGCGCGACCGCGCAGGCGGCGGCGACGAGCAGCACGGTGAGGGTGAGGCCCGCGAGGCGGACGAGGAGGCCGTAGAGGCGTACGGTGCCGGTCCTGCGGAGTGCGTTGGGCCGCATCCAGTGGGCGAGGTTGACCACCATGAAGGGCAGCAGAACGAGCCAGAGCGCCCGTGATCCGTTGCCGGAGGTGAGGTTGCACCACACGTACGCCTCGGGCACGGGTCTGCCCCGGTAGTCGTCGGGCCTGGTCTCCGCGTCGACGTCCTCGGCGCGGCGGTAGACGGCCGCCGTCGCATCGCCCGACACCCGGACGGTGCGCGGGTCGTCGAGCATCTCCTGCGGTGTGGTGCCGCCCACTCCGTGGACGAGGAGTTCCAGGGCGGTCTCGTCGGCGACCGCGCCGGTTCCGGTGTGCTGTTCAGGCGCCGTGGTCATGTGCGTCCCCCGTTCTTTGCAGACTCAAGGATTCCGCCTCGGCGCCCCCTCGTGCACCCCTCGTCACGGAATCTCCTCGCTCCTTTCGAGCCGTACGCGCTGGTGGCGGGTGCGGGCGGTGGGACGGGTGTCGGTGGCGCGTGCGAGGATGACGGCACCCGGGGCCGAGCGGCCGGGTGGTGATGGGGACGAGGCGAAGGGACCCGACGGGACGTGAGCGAGAATCAGAACCTCCTCGCTGAGCAGCGCCGCGCTCTGATCCTCGACGAGGTCCGGCGCCGCGGCGGCGTCCGGGTCAACGAGCTGACGAGGAAGCTCGGCGTCTCCGACATGACGGTCCGGCGGGACCTGGACGCGCTGGCCCGCCAGGGTGTGCTGGAGAAGGTGCACGGCGGCGCGGTCCCGGTCGTCGAGGCGAGCAGTCACGAGCCGGGCTTCGAGGCCAAGTCGGGCCTGGAGCTGACGGCCAAGGAGGACATCGCGCGGGCGGCGGCGCCGCTGGCCGCGCCCGGTACGGCGATCGCGCTGTCCGGGGGTACGACGACGTACGCGCTGGCGCAGCGCCTGATCGACGTGCCGGACCTGACGGTGGTGACCAACTCGGTGCGGGTGGCGGACGTGTTCCACGTCGCGCAGCGCACCGCGGGGACCCGGCAGGGCGCGGCGACGGTGGTCCTCACCGGTGGGGTGCGCACGCCGTCCGACTCGCTGGTGGGGCCGGTGGCCGACCAGGCGATCGCGGCACTCCACTTCGACGTGCTGTTCCTCGGGGTGCACGGGATAAGCCCGGAAGCGGGCCTGTCGACGCCGAATCTGGCGGAGGCGGAGACCAACAGGCGCCTGGTGCAGTCCGCGCGGCGGGTGGTCGTGCTCGCCGACCACACCAAGTGGGGGACGGTGGGCCTCAGTTCGTTCGCCGCCCTCGATCAGGTGGACACGCTGGTGACGGACGCGGGGCTGCCGGTCGACGCCCGCACAGAGATCTCCGAGCACATGCGGCTGGTCGTGGCCGGTGACCCCGATTCCGCTCCGGGTGGTGCAGACATCTGACGGGCCGCCAGCTATGGTGACCGTACCCGGTCAACTGGTCTAATCCTGCTGCCCGTTGGGCCGGCCCGGCGCCTGTATCGTCGTCCTGCTTGGGGGCTGAGCGCTCATGGCACGTCATCTTCTCCCGGTCGGTCTCGACTTCATCGAGACCGCTCCCCTGCGACTGGTGTTCGCCCGCGAGGTGGCCGCGCCGCCCGCCGCCGTGTACCGGGCGCTGGCGGAGGACGTCGAGGGCTGGCCGCAGTGGTTCTCCGCGGTGACCCTGGCGCGGCCGGCCGAGGCCGGGGCGGACGGGCCGCGGCGGGAGATACGGCTCAAGGGCGGCGGGCGGTTCCTGGAGACGATCGTGGCCGCGCGGCCCGACGAGGTCTACGCGTACCGGGTCGACGAGGCCAACGCGCCGGGGGTGCGGGCCCTCCTGGAGGAGTGGCGGATCACGCCGGTGCCCGGCGGTTCGCGGGTGCAGTGGACGTTCGCCGCCGACGGGGCCGCGCTGTTCCTGGCGGGCGTGAAGGTGGGGCGTTCCGGTCTCGGCCGGGCGTTCCGGGACGCGGTGGCGAAGCTGGAGCGGCGGCTGGCCACCGCCGCCGCGTGACGTCGGGGACCGGAACTCAGGCCTCCGAGGCGCTCGACGTGAGCAGCCTGTTGATCGCCTCCAGGTACGGCGTCACGTCCAGGCCCTGTTCCGCCAGCCACTGGTCCGAGTAGTACTTGTCCAGGTAGCGGTCGCCCGGGTCGCACAGCAGGGTGACCACGCTGCCCCTGCGGCCCTCGGCGACCATCTCCGCGACGATCTTCAGGGCGCTCCACAGGCCCGTACCGGTCGAGCCGCCCGCCTTGCGGCCGATGGTGACCTCCAGGGCGCGAACGGCGGCGACGCTGGCCGCGTCGGGGACCTTCATCATGCGGTCGATCGCGCCGGGCACGAAGCTCGGCTCCATGCGCGGGCGGCCGATGCCCTCGATGCGGGAGCCGCAGTCGCTGGTGGCGTCCGGGTCGTTCGTCGTCCAGCCCTCGAAGAAGCAGGAGTTCTCCGGGTCGGCGACGCAGATGCGGGTGTCGTGCTGCATGTAGTGGACGTAGCGCGCGAGGGTCGCCGAGGTGCCTCCGGTGCCGGCCGTGGCGACGATCCAGGCCGGGCAGGGGTAGCGCTCCAGCTCCATCTGCCGGTAGATCGACTCGGCGATGTTGTTGTTGCCGCGCCAGTCCGTCGCCCGCTCCGCGTAGGTGAACTGGTCCATGTAGTGGCCGCCGGTACGCGCCGCGAGGGCGGCCGCCTCCTCGTACATCGTCCTGGAGTCGTCGACGAAGTGGCACTGCCCGCCGTGGAATTCGATCAGTCGGCACTTCTCGGCACTCGTCGTACGCGGCATCACCGCAATGAAGGGGACCCCGACGAGCTTGGCGAAGTACGCCTCCGACACCGCGGTCGAGCCACTGGACGCCTCGATCACCGGGCGGTCCGGGCGGATCCAGCCGTTGCACAGACCGTAGAGGAAGAGCGAGCGCGCGAGGCGGTGCTTGAGGCTTCCGGTGGGGTGGGTCGACTCGTCCTTCAGATAGAGGTCGATGCCCCAGTGCTCGGGAAGCGGGAAGCGGAGCAGGTGGGTGTCGGCCGAGCGGTTGCTGTCGGCCTGAACCTTGCGCACTGCTTCTTTCAGCCAGCTCCGGTAGCCGGGATCCGTGTGGTCGACGTCCAGCGTCGGCATCGGCTCCGCGGGCGGGCGCCCGTCCCCGGTGCGGCCTTGATCGACGGTGCTCACCACGCGGCTCCTTCGCTTCGTTCCGAGCGTCCGCTCCGACGGGACCCCCCGAAGAGGCGTCGAAGAAACCGCTGCCGGGTCGGTCGAACGTGACCGGACGCCTCGATCATAGACACCTTCCACACGCTTCTCACCTGCATAAACGCATCTTTGGGAGCCTCAAAGGCACGCCTGGCCCCATGGGCGGGAAGGCGTGGGGAGGGGGCGCGAAATCCGTTTGCGCCCACTGCTTCACGCCGCGTCCACATGCACACTGGTGCTCCTGGCCCGGTGCGTGCAGACTGCACCGCACCAACGCACTCAGAGGGGGCGACGCGGCATGACGGAGCCGGAGTTCACGGCGACGGGCGTGCGGATCGGGCGCCGTCTGCGCTCACTGACCCGGGCCGGACAGGTCCGGATCACGGGCGGCAGGCTGGAACTGCTCACGAGCTACGGCAGCGAGATAGACAGCGCGCCACTGGGCGAAGTCCGCGCGGGCAAGCCCTGGTTCGGCTCCGACGACCGCGCGACCGCCGACGTCGACGGCAGGCGCTACCTGCTGCGGCTCGGCGGCGGTCACACCGGGGACGCCGGACCGCCCGCGGCCCGCCGCTTCATCGACGCCGTGCGCAAGGCGACGGGGCGCGCGACGTAGGGTCGCCGACCGCCCGCACGCCTCCCTCATCGCTCACCGGAGCACGAGCGTCACCGGCCGAAGTTGCACGCCCGCACCCCCTGGGTCACGCTGGTCACACATCACTACTCAGGGTTTACCGGCGATGACGCTGCGAACCAGCCCGCCGGACACTGCAGCGGGCGACCCTGTCACACCGCGGTCGCTCCGCTCGATCCGATCTCGTCTTCTTCCGGACTCAATTCGGGGAGTCGCAGCCGTGATCAGCCAGCCGAGCAGGCATTGCACGGTGGAGCTTCAAGCCCTGCCGTCGCGGATCGGCCAGGTCCGCAGAATCGTATCGGCGCAGTTGCGCTACTGGCATCTGGATCCATTGATCGACCTGGCGGCGCTCGGGATCACCGAGCTCCTCACCAACGTCCACCGGCACGCCGAGCCGGACAAGCTGTGCACCGTGGAGATCGAGCTCTTCCGCAACTGCCTCACCCTGTCGGTGCGCGACCACGACCCCCGGCTTCCGGAGGTGCGTGACGCGGAGGCGCTCGCGACCTGCGGGCGGGGGCTCGCGATGGTCGCCTCGGTGAGCGAGAGCTGGGGGGTCAGGCCGCACCTCGACGGCGGCAAGGTCGTGTGGTTCGCCCTGTCCGTGCCGTCGCCCGCGGTGGCGCTGCCCACGGTCCCGGTGTACGCGACAGCGGCCGCGCTCCGCGCCGAAGCGCCCCAGCATGCTCCCGCCCGGTCGGCCGTCGCAGGCTGACCGGGCGGTGATCACTTGCCGGGCGCCCTCCTGGGGCGCCCGGCCTCGTCCGCCGGGCCCGACCGGGCCTCCGCGTCGACTCAGCACCCGCTCGTCCGCCGGGCTCGACCCGGCGGACGAGCGGGTGCTTTCGCCTGGAGTGAGGGCGGGCGTGTCGACGCTCCGCACCCTTCGGCGTCACCCGCGCACAGGAGCCCGGTTCACCCGTTCGGCCTACGCGGGGAGGATCACCCGCCTGCGTCTCCCGGCCCGCAATCACGGCCCGAACGGCGTCCCCCCGGATCTTTTCGCTACAGCAAGTGAAGCCCCTTGTTGCGCGCCCTCCGGATTCCACGCGCCATGGAGACAAGGCACATGGTCAAGCCGGTGGCGCCCAGCCGCCCCCATGTCCCGGAGGGAGTGATCACGCATGACGCAGGGCGAGATCAACAACCCCGATGCCCTTGTCGGGCTCACCGCGTACGACCGCACCGGGGAGAAGATCGGCAGCGTCGAGCGGGTCTACCTGGACGACCGGACCGGCAAGCCGGGCTGGGCGACGGTCAAGACCGGCCTCTTCGGTATGAAGGAGACCTTCGTTCCGCTCAGCGGAGCGTCCCGCACCGACGAGCGGCTCCAGGTGATGTACACCAAGGAGGCCGTCAAGGACGCGCCCCGCGTCGACGCCGACCAGCACCTGAGCGAGGCCGAGCAGCAGGAGCTGTACGCGCACTACGGGCTGACCAGGCCCACCGCCGGTACCGGCGGGAACCGTCCCGAGCGTCCGGCCGCCGCTCCGGACCTCCGGGGCACGGCCGGTGCGGCGGGAGCCGCCGGCGCGGCCTCCGGCTACGCCACCGGCGAGTCCACAGGACGGCACGCCGCCGGTGCCCGCGAGCCCGCGATGCGCGGCGCCGCCGACGTCCCGGAGAAGGAGACGGAGACGGAGCTCATCCGCTCCGAGGAACGGCTCCGCGTCGGCGTCGAGAACCAGGAGGTCGGCCACGCGCACCTGCGCAAGGTGGTCGAGACCGAGGACGTGACCACGTCGGTTCCGCTGTCCCACGAAGAGGTCCGCGTGGTGCGTGAGCCGATCACCGAGGCCGACGCGAAGCGCGCCACGATCGGCGAGGCGGAGACCGAGGTGACGCTGCACGCCGAGCGTGCCGTCGTCAGCAAGGAGACCGTGCCGGTGGAGCGCGTCCGTCTGGAGACGGAGAAGGTGACGGAGACCAAGGAGGTCTCCGACACCGTGCGCAAGGAGCGGATCGAGTACGACGACCCGAAGAGCGAGCGCGGCATGCCCGGCGAGGGCAAGTCCGGGCGGGGCGGCCCCCGCCACTGACACCCTGCCGACGGGTGGGCCCGGCCGTGGCGGCCGGGCCCACTGTCGTCGCGTCGCGAGCGGTCAGAGCGCCGCGCCCTTGCCGCCGGCGGCGGTGCGCCCGAACTCCTCGTTGAGGACGGAGAGCCGGCGCCAGTACTCGTCCTCGTCGATCTCTCCGGCCGCGAACCGGCGGCCCAGCACGGCGATCGGCGACCGCTCGTCGACCGCGGGTCCGGGGCGCCACGGACCGCGGCGTCCGCGCCATACGGTGCGGCGCAGCAGCGTGACGACGGCGACCGCCACGGCCGCCCAGACCAGCGGGAAGAGCAGGAACCAGGGGCCCGGACCGCCGCCGGGACCGAACTGCGCGAGGGTCTGCATCGGAATCGTCTCCCTTGGGTGTTCTCGTGATGGTTCGAGCCTCCCGCCGGGAGGGGGTCCGCGTCGTCGTACGGCCGGCGGTCGTAGGCGTACCCCCGCAGGAGTACGGCCGCTCCACCGCGGCCGGACCTTGCCCTCTGTAACTACTAGTATGTACGGTACGCTCATGAGCACTCAGGAACGGCTGATCGAGACCACGCGCGAGCTGCTGTGGGAGCGCGGTTACGTGGGCACGAGCCCGAAGGCGATCCTGCAGCGTGCGGGCGTCGGGCAGGGCAGCATGTACCACCACTTCACCGGCAAGCAGGACCTGGCGCTCGCCGCGATCCGCCGCACCGGCGAGGAGATGCGGGCGACCGTCGACCGGCTGCTCGACGCGGACGGTCCGGCGTACGACCGCGTCGCGGCCTACCTGCTGCGCGAGCGTGACGTGCTGCGCGGCTGCCCGGTCGGGCGGCTGACGATGGACCCGGACGTGATCGCCGACGACGAGCTGCACGGCCCGGTCGAGGAGACGATCGCGTACGTGAGGGCCCGGCTCGCCGATGTCGTCCAAGAGGGCGTGGACAGCGGCGAGTTCGCCTCGCATCTGGTGCCGCGCGAGATCGCGGCGGCCGTCGTGGCGACGGTGCAGGGCGGATACGTCCTGGCGCGTGCCTCCGGCGGGACGGACGCCTTCGACGCGGGCGTACGCGGTCTGCTCTCCCTCCTGAAGCCCTCCCCCGCTCCCCCTTCCCCTGCCCCGACGGCCTGAGGACTCCCCGTGCACATCACCCGCAACCGCCCCGACTCGCGGCAGGGGCCGGCCGAGAACTTCACGGGCACGGTCTGGCTGGACGAGATCGCGGCGCCCGCCGCTCCGTCCCGGCTGCGCCTGTTCAACGTCCACTTCGCGCCCGGCGCGCACACCGCCTGGCACACCCATCCGCACGGCCAGGTGCTGCACGTCCTGGAGGGCGAGGGCCGGGTGCAGCGCAAGGCCGGTGCGGTGGAGGTGATCCGGGCGGGCGACACGGTCTGGATCGAGCCGGACGAGTGGCACTGGCACGGCGCCGGACCCGGGACGTTCATGACGCATCTGGCCGCGGTCGAGGCCGCCGAGGACGGGACGACGACCTGCTGGGGTACGCACGTCGACGACGCCGATGCCCACCCCGCGGACTGAGAGGCGTACGACCGTGCACGCGATGCAGTACGAGATCACACTCCCCGCCGACTACGACATGGACATCATCCGTGAACGGGTCGCGAGCAAGGGGCACTTGCTCGACGACTTCCCCGGGCTCGGCGTCAAGACGTATCTGATGCGGGAGCGCGGTGTGCTGGGTTCGCCGGTGAACCAGTACGCGCCGTTCTACCTCTGGAACACCGAGTCGGGGATGAACTCCTTCTTGTGGGGCGCCGGTTTCCAGGGCATCGTGCGGGACTTCGGGCGGCCCGTCGTGCAGCACTGGAACGGAGTCGCGTACGCGGAGGGGGTCGCGCCGGACGCGCGGGCCCGGGTCGCCGTGCGCGAGCGGAAGCCGATCACGGAGACTTCCTCGCTGCCCGCTCTGGTGGCTGGCCTGACGCGCGAGACGGCCGAACTGGCTGCCGAGGAGGGGGTGTTGTTCGCTGCCGCCGGGATCGATCCCCGTACCTGGGAGCTGCTGAGGTTCTCCGTCCGGGAGCACGCGGAGCCCGGTGCACCTGGTACGTCCGGTGACATCTTTCAGGTTCTGCACGTCTCGCAGCCCGAGCGTGACCGGCTTCCGAAGGGAAACCAGTGGTGAACTCCGCATCGGCGGTCGTGCGCGGTGTCCAGGGAGACATCGCTCCGGGGCAGTTGGGCGTGGTCGACGCCCATGACCACCTGTTCTTCCGCAGTCCGCTGCTGTCCGGGCAGGAGTTGGACGACGTCGGACTGGCGCGGCAGGAGCTGGCCGCGTACGCGGCCGTGGGCGGCGGCACCGTCGTGCAGTGGACGCCGTACGGGCTCGGGCGGCGGGCCGCGGAGCTGCCCGCCCTCGCGGAGGCGACCGGTGTGCGGATCGTCGCCGCGACGGGGATGCACCAATCCGCGCACTACGCACCGGAGTTGCTCGCCGCGCGGAAGACCGATCTGGCCGAGCTGTTCGTGCGCGAGCTGACCGAGGGCATCGGCGGCAGCGGTGTGCGGGCCGGGCTGATCAAGGTGGCGGGCGGCTTCCACGCGCTGGACGCGCACGCCCGCTGGACCATGCGCGCCGCGGCCGAGGCGCATCACGCGACCGGGGCGCCGATCGCGGTCCATCATGAGCTGGGGACGGGCGCGCTGGTCGTACTCGACCTGCTCTGCGAGGAGTTGGAGGTGCCGGCGCACCGGATTCTGCTCGGTCATCTGAACCGCTCCCCCGACTTCGTGGTCCAGCGCGACGCAGCGCGTTCGGGTGCTTATCTGGCCTTCGACGGGCCGTCGCGGGCCAACCACGCGACGGACTGGCGGATGCCGGACGCGATGGCGGCGCTCGCCGAGGCCGGGTTCGCACACCGGCTGCTGCTCGGCGGCGACACGACGACCGCCGGGGCGCGGTCGGTGAGCGGCGGGCCCGGGATGCCGTACCTGCTGCGCCGGGTGCGTCCGCGGCTCACCGAGGCCCTGGGCAAGGACGTCGTCGAGCAGGTGCTCGTCACCAATCCGGCGGCGGCCTTCGCTGTGGAGTGGCGCTGAGCGGATCGGGGCCGGCGCCGTCTTTCCCGGCCGCGCCGGTCACTTCGCGGTGAGGGCTCCGAGCGGGTCGTCGAGCACCGGCTGCCAGGCCAGCTCGGCGGCTCCCACCAGGCTGTTGTGGTCGAGCGTGCAGGCCAGGATGGGGACGCCTCCGCTGCGGCCCCACAGACTGCGGTCGGCCACGACGGCGCGCAGGCGTTCGGGGGCGGCGTCCAGGAGGGCGCGGTGCAGGCCGCCGAGGATGATCCGGTCCGGGTTGAGGAGGTTGACGAGACCCGCGAGTCCCAGGCCGAGCCGGTCGACGAGTGCCTCGGTGGCGGTGCGGACGGCGGGGTCGTCCTTCGCCGTGAGCAGCAGTTCGCGCGCCTGGTTCAGCAGCGAGCCGTCGGCGTCGGGGGTGCGGCCCGCCGCGGTGAGGAAGGCGAGCGGGTCGGTCTCGACGTCCAGGCAGCCGCGGCTGCCGCAGTGGCAGGGGCGGCCCTCCGGGTTGACGGTGAGGTGGCCGACCTCCAGGGCCAGTCCCGAACTGCCGGTGTGCAGATGCCCGTCGAGGACGAGGGCGCCGCCGACGCCGCGGTGTCCGGTGGCGACGCAGAGCAGGTCGCGGGCACCGCGTCCCGCGCCGTGCCGGTGCTCGGCGAGCGCGCCCAGGTTGACGTCGTTCGCGGCGAACGCGGGGATGTCCAGGCCGGCCTCGCGCACGCAGTCGGCGAAGATCTCGCGGACCGGCGAGCCGACGGGCCAGGCCAGGTGCAGCGGGTTGAGGGCGGTGCCGTCGGGTTCGGCGACGGCCGAGGGGACGGCGAGGCCCGCGCCGACGCAGACCCGGCCGCTGGTCTCCAGGAGCCGAACTCCGGCCTCCACCACGGCACGCAGGACGTCCGCCGGATCGGGGTCGATGATCGCGCAGCCCGGTGTGGTGGCGACGACCCGGCCGCCGAGCCCGACGAGCGCCACCCGGTAGCCGTCCGAGTGGACCTGCGCCGCGAGCGCGGCCGGGCCGTCCTCGGCGACCGAGAGGCGGTGCGAGGGGCGGCCCTGGGAGCCGGCGGCGGCGCTCGGCCGGGCGTCGATCCTGATCAGTCCGAGGGCTTCCAGTTCGGCGGCGACCGCGCCCGCCGTGGCACGGGTCACGCCGAGTTCGGCGGTGAGGACGGCGCGGGTCGGCGCGCGTCCGGTGTGGACGAGTTCGAGCGCGGGACCGAGGGCGCTGCGGCCCCGCTCCAGACGCGGTGGCCGCGCGGTGCCCGTGCCCGTCGTCTGGCTCCCGGTTCCGGAGGCCGCCCTGCCGCCCATCAGCAACTCCTCGCCCTGATCACGGTCTGGAATGGTAGCCGGTGAACGGCCGTTCCCTCACTCCGTGTGGTCACAGGCCGCTGACGCGTAGCGTGATGTTGAGCCGCCCGCGCAGGCCGAGCCCGGCGGGGGCGGTGCCCGGGTGGACGCGGGGCACGCCGTGGAAGGCGAGGCGTGCCGGGCCGCCGAAGACGAACAGGTCGCCGCTGTGCAGGTCGACGTCCGTGTACGGCTTCGTCCGTGTCCGCGTGTTCCCGAACCGGAAGACGCAGGTGTCGCCGAGGCTGAGCGAGACGACCGGCTCCTCGGACGTCTCGTCGCGGTCCTGGTGCATGCCCATCCGGGCCTGCTCGTCGTAGTAGTTGATGAGCGCGATGTCGTACACGGCGTCGGGCGATCGTCCGAAGGCGTCGGAGACGGCCCGTGCGCCGAGCTCGGCCAGTTCCTTCGGCATGGGTTTGACGGGGGCGCCGTCCCCGTCGACGGCGGTGCGGGTGTAGCCGCGCGGCGTCCAGTGCCAGCCGAGCCCGACCTGGCGCGCGCTCATCCGTCCGCCGCCGGGGGTGCGGACCGTGCGCAGGCCGGCGGGCGGCCGGGCCCAGGCACGGCAGGCGGTGAGCAGGTCGCGCTGGCGTGCCGGGTCCAGCCAGTCGGGGAGGTGGACGGCGCCCGGGGCGACCTCGCGCCGCTCCCGCGGGAACAGACCGCTCACTACGTCCCCACCTGCCTTTCTCGCGCCCCTACGCTCCGGGGGCGGCGTCTCTCGATCCGTTCCAGCGTAGGCGGACGTCGAGGTGGGTGCTGGCCTTGGCGGTGCTGATGATGGCGCCGAGCGACGCGTCGAGGGTCACGCCGAAGGAGACCTCGATCTCGTCGGGGCGCTCGGCGTGGGCGCGGAACTCGGAGATCACCTCGGCGGCGGCGGAGGTGATCGGGGCGAGGGCGGTGCGCAGCGACCGCTGGGCGCGGCGCAGCCCGTCGCCGGTTCCGACGGTGCCGGAGCCCTGGCGGGGCGCGGAGACGAGGACGGTGGTCTCTCCGTCGGCGAGTACGAACTGCACGGCTTCTGACGACACGGGACTCCTCGGGAGGCGGTGAACGGATGGGTTCGGAACGGTCAGCCGGGGCCGGAGCAGATGTCTCCCTGGGGCACCTGTTCGGCGCCGAGGCTCGTCTGGACCTGTTGCAGGCGGTCCATCAGCTTCGATACGTCCCCGCCCTCGTCGGCGTAGTCGAGGACGGCCCGGTAGAAGGCGGCGGCGGTGTCGGGGCTCATCATGTCGGCGGCGCCGAAGCAGAGCGGGTGGCCGGAGGCGGGTTTCAGCAGTGCGGCGATCCGCTGCTGGACGGCGTTGCGGTAGACGATGCCGTCGGTCCGGGCGGAGAACGCGGCCGAGCCCGCCGCGTCGACCCAGGTCTGCTGGGCCCGCGCGCCGGACAGGTAGTGGACGAAATCGCGTGCGGCGGGGTTGTCGTCCGTGAACATGCCGATGAAGTCGCCCGAGACCTCCAGCGGGGCGTGGGCGGCGGGCGCGACGAAGTCGAAGCGGGGTTCCTTCCGGAGTGCGGCCGCGAGGGCGGAGCGTGCGCCGTGGGCGAGCCGGCAGTCCGGTTTCCTCGCGGCCATGGCCTGGGTCGCCTCGGTGAAGCCGGCTTCGGATGCCTTCTTGAGCGTGGCCGTGCCCACGAGGTCGCGCCACCGGGTCCAGGCGCGGGTGATCGCGGAGTCGGTCCACGGCAGGCGGCCCGCGGCCCAGCTCGCGTACGCCCGGGTGCCCGCGTCGGCGAGCACGATGTCGGCGATCCAGTCGGCGCCTGGCCACCCGGAGGTCGGGCCGGAGGCGAGGCCGAGACACCAGTCGAGGCGGCCTTCTCTGACGAAGGTGTGCAGCGCGTCGGTCGACCGGGTGCGGGGCGTGTCCGTGGTCTCGGTGTCGTACCAGACGAGGCTCTTGACGTCGATCTTGACCGGGACGGCGTAGGTGGCGCCGTCGACCTGGGCCAGACCCCGGAACGGCTCCAGGTACGCGCCCGGGTCGACGGTCCTCGCGTCGAGCGGTTCGAGGTCGGGCGCCGAGCCGCGCACGTAGTGGGCGATCGCGGCGGGGCTCGGCAGGACGGCGAGGTCGGGCGGGGCGTCGGCGGCGACGGCGGCGTCGAGCTGTTGGGTGAGCGCGCGGGTGACCTGGACGTCGACCTGGATGCCGGTGTCGTGCTCGAAGTCCTCGACGACGGAGTAGAAGGCGCCGAACTCGTCCTGCGCGGTCCAGGGCACCATCACCGTCACATGCCGGTCTCCGGAGCCCGCGCAGGCGGTCAGGACCGCCAACAGGGCCAGGGCGGTGAGGAGTTGGACCAGTCGGGCAACGGCCGTGCGCCGTCCGGGCGTTGTCATGGGCGCGGGTACCTGTACTCGGCGAGGCGGGACCGGTGGGCGAGGTGGTTGAGGACACCGGCGCCGACGAGCGCGAGGAGGACGAGCGTCATGGTGACCGGATGGCCGGCGGCCGGGTGGAGGGCGAGGCGCGCCTCGTCCCACAGGGTCAGTCCCACCGAGACGCCGGTGACCGCCAGGGTGACGGCGAGGGTGGCGACCAGATATCCGTTGACCGGGCGGCGGAAGTGGACCGCGAGGATCCGTGCGGTGGCGCAGCACAGGATCAGCATCAGGAGCGGCGGAGCGAGGGCGAGGCCCCAGAGCTGGACGGGATCGAGCCAGCCCGCGTCGCGCTGGCGGGCCAGACCGGCGTTCTGGAGGTCCTGGAGGTCCTCGATGGAGGCGCGCAGACCGCCGGTGCCCGGGACCTCCCGGCCGGTGCCGGGGTCGCGCAGGCGTGCTGCCGTCAGCGTGGCGCGGGCGCTCTCGACGCCGGCCGGGCCGCTGTGCGAGTAGTCGCTCACCGCCGTGTTGATCAGCTGCTGGCAGATGAGGAGCTTGCCCTGGACGAACTGGAACTGGGCGCGTCCGGTCGCCCCTGCCGCGTTGCCCTGGGTGGCGGCGGTGAGCAGGGTTCCGATGCGCGCGGTGGTGTTGGCGAACTCCGCGCCCGGTCCGGTCAGTTGGATCTGGCCGGTTCCGACCGCCTCGTCCAGGGCCCGGTCCGCCGCACCGACCGCCTTGCCCGCCTCCTGGAGCTGGTCGCCGGCCGCCTTGCTGTGCCGGACGGTGGTGACCTCCTGTCCGCCCTGGGTGGCTGTCACGAGATAGACGACGGCGGTCGCGCACACGGTCGCCAGCAGACCCGCGCGCAGGAGACGCAGGATCCGGACGGGGTGCGCGGTGCGCAGGGACCGCCAGGTCTCGGCGATCAGGGCGCGCCGACCACGCGCCGTGGTCCCGGTGGCCGTGGCGGTCATGCGCGGCTTCCGCCGTCGACGCTCCGGCCGCACGCCTCGCAGAACCTGGCGCCGGGCGTCGGCAGGACCGCCCGGCAGTGCGGGCAGTGTGCGGGGCCGTCGGCCGGACCGGCGGTGACGGAGTCGACCGGCGGAACTCCGGGGTCGGCATCGGACAGGGCCCCGCGCGGCACACCGGTCGGGACACCGGTCCGGGTGGAGTCGAGGGCCAGGCGCTGCATCTCCGCGCGTGTCACCGTGCGCCGCAGGACCAGCCGGCCGTCCGCGTTCCGCTCCGCGACGGCCCGCAGCTCCGCCGCCTTCTGTGTCTGGCCGAGTTCGCCGGCCAGGTCGAGCGCCGTCCTCAACTCCCGGTCGGCGCGGCCGAGGTCGCCGGAGGCGTAGGCGTCGGTGCAGGCGCGCATCGCCATGCCCAGGGCGCGGATCCGCTCCACCCGGGTGAGTTCGGGGGATCCGGTCGCCGGGCCGGCCGGCACCGACCGTCGCCGTACGTCCAAGGGGACGGTCGGCATCAGCGCCACCCGCCCCGCCGAGCCGCTCCGTTCGGCGTGCAGAGTGATCCAGGCGGCCCGCAGATCCGTGTCGAGAGGTACCCGGGCGGGGTCGAGGCGCAAGGTGAGCTGGTACTGGCGCAGCCCGGGCGACCAGGCACCGAGCGGAATGTGGAACCCCTCCTCGTACGGCTGCTGCTGACCGGTGAGGTCGGCTTCCACGGGGGCGGTCTGGCGCACCCTGTCCAGGGTGAACAGCTCGCTGAAGCGCAGGCCGAGATAGACGCGGGGGACGACGACGCGCCGGGCCTCGCTCATGAGGGCCTGGAAGTCGGCCGTGAGGTCCGTGATGTCGAGGACGGCCGCGGACGAGCCGTGCAACGCCTGCGCGATGCGGTGGAGTTCGCGGTACTCCCAGTCGCCGCCGAGACCGCGTACGTCGCAGACGAACCGGTCGGTGCAGGAGTCGAGGACGGCGTCGAGCTGTTCACGGGTCTCGTGCTCGTCCTTGCCGTCGGTGTAGAGCACCGCGTGCCGTACGCCGTCGACGGCGGCGGCGTCGAAGAGGCGGCGGGCGCACTCCAGCCAGCTGCCGATCCTGGTGCCGCCCTGGGCGCGCACGGCGCGTACGGCGGCCTTGGCCTCGCGTCTGCGGGCCTCGTCGGCGGGGAGCGGGCGGCGGCAGTCGGGCGGGTGCACGACGCGGGCCTCGTGGTCGCCCGCGACGACGGCGAACAGGGTCCCGTCGCGCAGGGTGTCGATCGCCGCGCACACGGCGCGCTTGGCCTCGTCGAGCCTGCCCGGTCCCGACATGGACAACGACCGGTCCATGATGAGTACTTCGGCGGTGGCCGGCGCGCTCCCGGCTCCGGCCTCGGCGGCGTCCGGACCGCGGGCGTGCACGGTGATGAGCGCGTCGGCGCGCTCGGCGTCGCGGCTCAGGTCCCCCGGTGCGTGCAGCTCCATGGTGAAGTCCAGCGCCGCACGTGGTAAGTCCCCCATCGGTCTCTCACGACTCCCTCGTCACGGCCATCGGCCGCCTGTGTCGTGTGTGTCCTGTGCGGACCAAGGGAGCGTAGCCCGTCCGTTCACGTTGCGGAACGGAAGTGCCGCTCATTGTTGCCTTTTGCATGGGTCCGTGGTCTGGTCCCTGCGTACCAGGGCCACTTCCGATCGGGGCGCAGCTCGTTGGCGAGGTCGACCAGGGCGTAGAAGTCCCGCTCGTTCGGGCAGTGCCGGGCGAGGCCGCGGATCGCGTCGGAGAGGGCGAGGCGGTCCTCGGTGCGCAGGTACTCGGCGTACGCCGACTCGGCGGCCAGGGAGGCCCGTTCGGCCTCGACGAGTCCGAGGCCCGCCGGGATCCGGGGCACCGCCGCTTCCGGCCGCTCCAGCGAGAGCCGGAAGCCCGCGATGTGGGCCTCGCGCGCGAAGCGGAACTCCTGCGCCAGTCCTTCGACGATGCCGGCCGCCGCGGCCGGCCCGTCGGCGCGGTGGGTGATCCTGGCGAGGCCGAACCCGGCCGCGCCGAGGGCGGGGCTGGTGGTGAGGACGGTGCTGTAGTGCGTGGTGGCGAGGGCGGCGTCTCCGGAGCGTTCGGCGCACAGGCCGAGCACGAGCTGCGGGACGAGTTCGCCGGGGAGCGCGGCGCGCACCTGGGTGAAGTGCGAGGTGGACCGGGCCAGTTCGTCGTCGCGCAGGGCGATGAGTCCGCGGTACCAGTGGGTGAGCCAGTGGTCGGCGGGCAGCGGTACCCGGTCGAGGACCGCCGCCGCGTCCGCGGGTTCACCGGCCCGCAACAGCTTGCGGCACACGTCCAGTTCGCCCTGCACCGTGGTGGTGACGTCGGTGTCGTCGGGGTCGTGGACCGGCATCGGCAGGGCCGCCGCCACCTCCCACGGCCCGGGAGCCCGGAAGAGAGGCGGCAGCGTCAGCCGCACCGGGCCGTCGGGGGCGGGCCGCTCCACCGTCGCCCGCACCCAGTCGCCGAGGGGCCGGGGCGCGCCGATGCCGCCGTGCAGCGCCTCGGGCATCGGGCCGAACAGCGCGGAGGCGCGGGTGACGCGGCGGCCGGTCTCGGGCGCCGCCACGACCTGGCGGACGACTCCGCTGAGCTGCTCGCCGAACTGCCGTGCCGACGTGAACCGCTGTCGGGGCCCGCCGCTGTGCACGGACCGGTCCAGGAGCAGCCGGAGGGACTGCACGCCGGGGGCGGAGGATTCCTTGGTCAGCTCGTGGGAGGTCTCCGCGAGGGTCATGCCGAGGCCGTACAGGTCGAAGCCGGGGGTGGGTCCGTCGGTGTACTCGGCGTCGCCCGGGGGCGGTGCGTACCGCTCGGTGTACTCGGAGAGCGGCGCCGTGTCGGTGACCGAGCGCACCGCGCCGAAGTCGATGAGCCGGACCCGGTCGAGGGCGCCGGAGGGCGCGGTCTCCGCGAAGCGGATGATGTTCAGCGGTTTGACGTCGCAGTGCAGCAGGCCGCGCGCGTGCAGGTAGTCGAGGGCCTGGAGCAGGCGCAGGCCGTGGGCGAGGAACGTCGCGAGCCGGTCGCCGGGGGCCGCTTGCAGTGCCTGGCCCGGCAGGTATTCGAGGACCAGGTAGGTGCGGTCGTGCTCCTCCTCGTAGCCGAGGATGCGGACGATGGCGTCGTGCCGCAGGCCGACGAGGACGTCGCGTTCCCGGTCGGAAGCGGCCAGTGCGGTGCGCAGTTCCTTCAGGACGACGTCGGTCTTGAGGTTGCGGTCGTACGCGAGGTAGGCGACGCCGTACGAGCCCTGGCCGAGCAGTCGGCGCACCTCGTAGCGGCCGGCGATGAGGAGGCCCGCGACGTGGGTGAAGTCGAAGCGGGTGCCGCACCGGGCGCAGAACCCGAAGATCCGTCCGGGGCTGCCGTCCACACTGCGTCCGACGGGCCGGCCGCAGCCGGGGTTGTGGCAGTAGCGGTGTTCCTCCGCGACGGGGCCGCTCTCCGGCCGAGGCTCCCGTGCCGGGGCGGCGCCGGGGCCGTCGGGGAGCCGGGTGTCGTCGACGAGCGCGAGTCCGTACCAGGGGTCGGGCCGCACCTGGGCGACGCCGGTGCTCGCCCCTGCGGCCCGGGCGGGCGGCAGCGCCTTGCGGCCGCAGGCCGGGCAGTAGCCGTCCGCGTCGAGGGTGCCGCGCCCGCATCCGGGGCGGTTGCATCGGGTCATGGCCTCATCCTTCGGCGATGCGGCGGTTGACGGCCGCGACGTAGCGCGGGACCCGCCGGCCGGCGGCCGCGAGGTCGACGGGGGCGGTCCGCAGGGCGCGGTCCGCCGCGGTGAACAGCGCGCCGAGTTCGGGGTCCGCGGCGCCGAAGTGCTCCTCGGCGAGTGCGCGGTACAGCTCCAGGCGGACGGTGAGGTCCTCGTGCGCGGCGTCCATCCCGCGCACCTCCCTCACGTAGGCGTCGGCGTCCGTGACGGCTGCCGCGGCCCGCGCCGCGATGGCGGCGATCTCGGCGTGCGGGAAGGTGGCGCGGGCGACGGCGAGCCGCACCGCGAGGCGGGGTGCCCGGCCGTGCGGCAGGCGGGGCGGTGCCAGGAAGCGGCGCGCCGTCGTCCGCTCGACGCGCAGCGCTTCGGCCTCGGCCCGTGCCAGCCGGGCGACCGCCTCCCGCGCCTGCTCCTCGGTGACCGGGCGCGGGGCGCCGCCCGGCAGCGGGGTCGGGTCCAGGTGCACCTGGTAGGGCAGGTCGTCGGGCGGGTCGCCCTCGACGCCGAGGACGAGGCGCAGGCCACGGGTGCGGGCGTCGCGGGCGAGCGGGATCAGCAGGTCGCGCAGGAGGCGGTCGGGGTCCTCCGCGCCGTCGATGCCGTCCACGATGACGAAGGCGGGCGGTCTGCGACGCAGCAGCCGGTGCACCAGTGGGGCCGGCTCGCGTTCACGGTCCGGGTCGAAGCCGAAGCGGTGGGCGAGATAGGCGCACACCTCCCCCGCGGTCTTGCCTCGGGCGTCGTAGGCCGCGTCGACGGCGCCGAACGGCAGCGCGGTGCCCCGGGGCGCGCCGCCGTCGGGGCCGGGCGCGCGGGAGGTCTGGGTGAGGCGGACCAGCCAGGAGGAGCCGGGGCCGGTCCGCCGCCCGGTGGCGACGAGGGCGACGCCCGCCCAGCCGCTGGTGAGGAGCCGGGCCAGCTCCTGGGTCAGGGCGAGTTGCAGCGGGTCGTCGAGGTCCGCCGCGGGGTCGCCGCGCGAGGGCACCTCGATGCCGACGCCCCGTACGTGCGGTGCGATCCGCCGCCCCAGGTACGTCTGCATGGTGTCGACCGGGACCATCCAGGCGGCTCTGCCGTTCTCGTCGACGTAGTCGGCGACGACGATGCCGATGACCTGGCCGGCGAACGCGCCGTCGAGGGCCATCACGCCCGCGCCGGAGTAGCCGGGCTGGATCCACGGCCGCCCTTCGTGGACGCGGTTGAGCAGTCCCCATTCGCCGGCCCGGCCGCCCGATCCGGCGAGTTCGGCGTCGACCCCGATGCCGTACGGCTCGAAGGCGGGGAAGCCGTACACCCGGACCCGGCCGCCCGAGATGGGTACCTTCCACAGTTCCGTGTGTCCGGCGTGGTCCACCGGCTCGTCCAGGCGGAGCAGTGCGACGTCGCCGCGCCGTGTGCCGTTCTCGAAGGCCCAGGCGTCCTCGACGACGCGGGCGGTGCGCCGCCACTCGGGCGCAGCGACGGCGCTGCGGACCCGAAGGTGTGCGGACGGGCCCGCGGCAGGGTGGGCCTCGGCCTGCTGGACGACGTGTGCGCAGGTCAGCACGGACCGTCCGTCGAGCAGCACGCCCGCCCCGCAAGGGGTTCCGTGCCGGTCGTCGATCCGCACCCGCCACGGCCTGTCCGGCCCCTGATCCGGCGTCATCCGCCCACGCTAGTACAGCAGTTGACGTCAGTCACAGAAGGCGTGGGCGGCGGATCGGGCGGCTCCGGCGCGGGAAGGGCCGCTTCCCGCGCCGGTCGGGCTACTTCAGGTACGGACCCGCCGCCCCTACCTTGCCGGGCGCGGCGTTCTTGCCGGCCAGGTCGAGGACGTAGACCCGCAGGTTGCCCTTGCCGGGGGCCGCCGTGGTCAGGGTGCCGTCGGTGACGGTGCGCACGTCGCCGGTGACGGCGTCCTTGTAGGTGCCGTTCGGGATGTTCCTGTACGTCGCGCCGTCGGTGACGGTGACGAGCGCGAAGCTGTCCACGCCGGTCGCCGGGTCGGTGTAGCGGCGCTTGAACGCCATGTTCCCGGAGATGTCGGCGGTCGAGTACTGGCCCATCTGGATGGCGGGGACCGCGCGGCGGATCCGGTTGAGCCGCTGGAGGTGCTTGACCAGGGGCTGGTCGAGGGTCGCGGCGACGGCCCCGGACGCGCTGGAGACCGTACCGAAGTCGGAGGCGGTGACGCTGCCCTCGATCTTGTCGCCGTAGTAGGCGCGGCCGGTGTCCGCCAGGGGGCAGGTCGTGCCGCAGTCGATCTTCTTGCCCTTCTGGAACTCGATCTCCGAGCCGTAGTACAGCGTCGGGATGCCGCGGAACGTCCACATCAGCGACATGTTCTCGGCCCAGGCGTCGGTGCCGCCCGCGTAGCGTTCGGCGCTCTTGTTCGGCCCGTAGTCGTGACTGTCGACGTAGACGACGTTGTACGTGGCGTCGTTGGTGGAGTCGTCGGAGTCCTTGCCGTTGTTGTAGGCGTTGGAGGCGTCGCCGAAGTTCATGTGCATGCGCATGTCGATGATGTTCATGCCGGAGAACCTGCTGTGGTCGGGGGCGTGGTAGCTGTTCCCGTCGAGGAAGGCGTTGGTGGACGTCGGCTGGTTGCCGGTGCCCAGCTGCTCCTCGTAGTCGTACTGTTCGAGGGACGCCTTCTCGTCGTCGGCGGAGTACTCCTTGCGCTCCTTCCAGGTGAAGAACTGCGCGGAGTGGTTCGCCGAGCCGCGGTTCCACTTGTCGTTGACGAAGGCTCCGACCTCGCCGAAGACGAAGAAGTCCTGTGCCTTCCGGGCGCCGAACTGCTGCGTCACGCGTTCCTGGATGGCGGGCAGGAAGCGGCGGTTCCAGGTGACGCGCGGGATGTGGACGGCGGTGTCGACGCGGAAGCCGTCGACGCCCATGTCGATGTACTTGTCGTAGGCGCCGATCAGGTAGTTCTGCACCTGGGTGTTCTCGGTGTTGAAGTCGGCGAGGTCCTCGTGCAGCCAGCAGGAGCGGGAGTCCTCGCCCTCCCAGTTGCCGAGCCAGCAGGTGTGGTAGAGCGACTTCGGGAACATGCCCGACGTGGGGCTCGGCCACTGGCAGTTGTAGATCGTGTAGCCCTCGGGGCTCTTGGCTCCGGTGGCCCTGCCCCAGTTGAGACACGTGTTGCCGGACGGTTCGGCCGTCGACCACAGGTCGCCGTTGTAGTAGGACTTGCCGGAGACGGGCTCCACGGTGAGACCGTCGTACTCGAAGCCGTCCTGCTTCTCGTCGTAGTACCAGCTCCACTGGCTGTCGCGGACGCCGTACACGGTCGGGGTGAACAGGCCCTTGGCGCCCCAGCGCGACGAGTGGTTGTAGACGACGTCCTGGTAGATCTTCATGCCCTTGGCGTGGGCGGCGTCGATGAGGTCCTGGTAGGAGGCGCCGGCGGATTCGAGGCGCGGGTCGACCTTGTAGAAGTCGTATCCGTGGTAGCCGTGGTAGTCGTAGTCGGAGCGGTTGAGGACGACCGGGGTGATCCAGATCGCCGAGAAGCCGAGACCCTTGACGTAGTCGAGCTTCTGCACGAGTCCCTTGAAGTCGCCGCGGAACATGGGGTCGCCGCCCGCCGCGTTGCCGGTCTTCACGTGCTGGCTGCCGCCACGGTTGTTCGTACTGTCGCCGTCGTAGAAGCGGGCGGTGAGCACGAAGTAGATCGGGTCCTTGCGGGGGTCGCCGCCGAGCGGGGTGCCGGTGGTCTGCGCCGCCTTCTCACCGGTGGTGGCCTTCGCCTCGGCGCTCGCGGCCGAGGTGTTGCCCGCCGCGTCCAGCGCCTTGACCGTGTAGGCGTACGCGGTCTTCTCCTCAAGTCCCGTGTCGGAGTACACGGTTGACGTGGCGGAGATGACGGAGGTGCCCTTCGTCCCGCCGGTGCGGGTGATCTGATAGCCGGTCACGCCCGTGTCGTCGCTCGCCGCGTCCCAGGTGAGCACGATGGAGGTGCCGGACGCGGTCGCGGTCACCTTTCCCGGTGCGGAGGGGGCGGTGGTGTCGGGGGCGGTGGCCGCGCACGGGTCCTTGGCGCTCTTGGTGACGGTCCCGCCCTTGACGGTGTTGAGCCCGGCCCCGAGTTGGTAGTTGGCGCCGTTGTTGTTGTCCCAGGTGCCGTTGCCGTTGTTGAAGGTGGCCTGCCAGGACGTGGCGGTGCCGAGATCGACGGTCCGTTTCACCCAGCCCGTGCAGGCGGCCTCCATGCCAATGCCCGGGACCGTGGTCCAGCTGCCGCCCGTGGGCGCCCAGTGCAGATTGGTGACGGACCAGTTGGTGGTGGTCGTGTCGTAGTAGACGGTGGCGGACGTGCCGTCGGCAGGTGCCGTGTCCGCGCACGGGTCGCTGTGGGCGACGGTGCCGCCCTGGACGGTGATCAGGCCGGTGCCGAGCTGGTAGTTCTTCCCGCCGTTGTTGTCCCAGGTGCCGTTGCCGTCGTTGAAGGTGGCCTGCCAGGACGTGGCGCTGCCGAGGTCGACGGTCTTCTTCACCCAGCCGGTGCAGGCGGCCTCCATGGTGACGCCCGGCACGGTGGTCCAGCTGCCGCCGGTGGGCGCCCAATGCAGCTTGTACGTCGACCAGTTGGCGGTGGCCGTCGCGTAGTACACGGTGGCCGTGTTCGCCTCGGCGGCATGTGCCGTGGCGCCCGTGAGCGGCAGGCCGGGCAGCAGGGTGGCCACCATCGCGGCGATCAGCGCGAGGACGAGACGCGCGGGGTCGTGGCGGTGTCTGTGGCGCGCACGCCGCCGTTCAGAAAGGTGCATGACAACTCCTTGGTCGGGGCCGCGACACTGCGGCCGGGTCCGGTCGTTCCCCGCGCGCGCCACGCGGGGAACGACCGGGTGCGGGTCAGCGGGTGAACACCGCGACCGTGCGGGCGGGCACGTCGAAGGTGCCCGAACTCTTCTCGTACGCGGCGGACTTGACGACGGCATCGGAGCCGCCCGCCTGCGTCGGGTGGAGGCGGTAGCCCGTCCCCGCGAGGTCCCTCACCGTCTGCCGCTGCGTCTTCGGGGTCGCGTTGAACACGATCACGAGGTCGCCGAGGCGGGCGGTGATGACGCCGGGGGTCTCGTCCTTGCCGGAGAGCGGGAAGGAGAGCTCCTTCTGGACCTGTCCCGCGGTGGACAGATGGAAGGCGGACTCGTCCGTGCGGATCTTCAGCAGGTCCTGGTACGCGGCCGATGTCCCGTTGATCGCCGCGCAGTCGGGTACCGCAACGGACGTCAACAGCGGTTTCGCGTACGGCCACTTGGACTCGTTGTCGGCCGCCATGGGCAGTCCGCGCCCGAAGCCGTTCCCGGCCCGGCAGTCCCAGTGGATCGCGTTGAACCAGTCACCGCTGTCGAACGAGTTGCGGTCGAGGGACTTGGAGCGCAGCAGGTCGGTCCCGGCCTGGGAGAGCGCCGGGCCCTGCGCGAGCGCGGCCGTCGCCATGGCGAGGACCTGCATACGGGAGCGGTCGGCGGTGCTCGTCGACGCGGGCAGCTTGTAGGTGAGGGCGTCGTAGAGCGATTCGTTGTCGTGGGCGTCCGCGTAGGAGAGGGCGTCGCCGGGAGCGTCCGCGTAGCCGGCGGCCGCGCCGTTGTAGTCGACGCCGGACCCCTTCACCTTCTTCCCGTCGGTGTCGGTGAACTCGTAGTCGGCGAGGTTCCCGGACAGGCCGACCTTGATGAGGTCCTGGTAGTGCAGGAGGCGGGCCTTCTGCTCGGCCGTGGTGCCGTTCGCCTTGCTGGAGTTGGGGTCGGTGTAGAGGCCGGTGGCGAAGCCCTGGACGCCGGGGTCCTCGTCGAACGGGGAGCCGCCGCGCAGGGCGTCGCGGGAGCGGTCGTTGAAGGTGGCGATGCCGGTGCCCGCCATGTTCTTCTGCGTGGCCTGCACGAAGCGGGCGTCGTCGGCGACCTCGCCGAAGTTCCAGCCCTCCCCGTAGAGGATGATCTTCTTGCCGTCGACGCCGTCCTTCTTCGGGGTGAGCGCGTCGAGGGCCTTGCGGACGGCCAGGATGTTGGCCTTGGGGTGGTGGCCCATCAGGTCGAAGCGGAAGCCGTCGACCTTGTACTCCTTGGCCCAGGTGACGACGGAGTCGACGACGAGCTTGCCCATCATCGTGTTCTCGGGTGCCGTGTTGGAGCAGCAGGTGGAGTTGGCGACGGAGCCGTCGGCCAGGAGCCGCTGGTAGTAGCCGGGCACGATCTTGTCGAGGACGGAGGTCTTGCTCTGGCCGCTGCCGGCCGTGTGGTTGTAGACGACGTCCATGACGACGCGCAGGCCGTCGTCGTTGAGGGACTTGACCATCTGCCGGAACTGCACGGTGCGGGCGGTGCCGTCGGGGTCGGTGGCGTAGGAGCCCTCGGGGACCGTGTAGTGGTAGGGGTCGTATCCCCAGTTGTACGCGTCCTTGGCGGCGGTCTTCCCCACGCATTCCTGCTGCCGCTCGCTGTCGGCCGCGTAGGAGGGCAGATCGCAGTCGGGCGTGGCCTGTCCGGACTTCTTCTCGGGGACGGTGGCGATGTCGAAGGCGGGCAGCAGGTGCACGTACGACGTTCCTGATGCCGCCAGTTTCCTCAGGTGCTTCGAGCCGTCGCTGTTCTTGTCGGTGAAGGCCAGATAGGTGCCGCGGTGGTCCTTGGCCGCGGTCTTGTCCTCGACGGAGAAGTCACGGATGTGGAGTTCCTGGATCTGGGCGTCCTTCATGGCGACGGCCTTGGGCTTGGTCAGGGTCGACCAGCCCTTGGGGGCGAGGGACGTGTCGTCGAGGTCGACGACGAGGCTGCGCTCGGAGTCGGTGGTCAGGGCGACCGAGTAGGGGTCGGTGACCTCGTTGGTGACGATCTTCTGGGCGCCGGGCGCCCACACCGTCACGGCGTACCGGTACTCCTTGCCCTTCCAGGACGCCGCCGAGCCGGTGGCGGACCAGACGCCGGTGGCGTCGTCGCGCCGCATGGGGAGCTTCTTGCCGCCGAGTTCGAGGGTGACGCCGTGCGCGGTCGGTGCCCATACGGACAGGGTGACCTTGCCGCTCTTGAACACCGGTCCCAGCGATGCCTGTTCGGCCTTGTCTCCGTACAGGTCGTCGAGAATGCCCTGGGTCTGCACGCCGGTCGCGGCGACGAGAGCGCCGTTCGCGATGCGCTGGGTGAACACGATCTGCCCGTCGAGGGCCTGGCGCACCCGGTCCCGGTCGCGCGGGTCGACGGTGAACGCCGTGTACTCCTTCAGGTGCGGGTACGCGGTCTTCTGAGCGTCCGTCAGGGTGGCCGGTGTCAGGCGGAGCCAGCGGCCCTCGCTGCTGAGCGCACCGTCCTCGACGGTGATGCCGCCGTTGCGCGCGTACACGAGCTGGCTGGACGCGGCCGCCTTGGCGTCGACGGAGCCGGGGACGACCACGGTGTTCGCGTCGATCCACTGCGCCTCGGCCTTGGTGAGGTCCGGATCGGGTGCGGATCCCACCGACGGCAGCAGGTAGTCGCTGTCGCCGGCGTTCAGCCACACCTCGTGGCCGTACGTGGCCAGGTCCAGGGAGCGGTCGGTGGGGATGTCCTTCTCGTCGCCCTTGTGGAAGATGTAGCTGAGCGAGGTCGCGCCGTCGGCGAGAGGCACCTCGAAGGTCACGCCGTAGGCGTCCTTGCCGGTCGGCTGGAGCGGCTTCGACCAGTCGGTCCCCTGGGCCGCGCCGGTCCAGGTGTGCAGTCCCCAGCCGTCGTAGTCGCCGTCGGCGCGGTGCACGTGGATGATCGCCTTGGACTTGTCGGGAGCCGGGTACACCCCGTCGGGCCGCGCGGTCTCCTGTCCTTCCTTGCCCTGCTCGACCCAGACCTCGCCGGTCTGCGCCAGGTCGATCGTCCGCCGGTCGCCGTCGGCGGTGCCGGACTTCTCGACCGTGTACGAGAGCGACCCGGCACCGTCGGGAACCTTCACCCAGGCGAAGGCGCCGTAGGCGTCGCGCCCGACGAACTCGCCGGTCGTGTCGCCGGACTTGAGGTTCCAGCCCGCGTAGTCGCCGTCCGCGCGCTTGTAGTGGACGACCGCGTAGTCCCGGTCGACGGCGCTCGGCTTCTCCGCCGCGGGAGCCTGCCCGGCCGTCGTGCCGGCGAGGGCGCTCGCGGTGCGCCCGGCGCGGTCCACCACAACGGCCTTGTACCGCAGGGCCGTTCCGGCGGACACCGTCTCCGGCACGTACTGGGTGATCTTGTACGGGGCGTGGTCGACGGAGCCGAGGGTGCGCCACGTGCCATTGCCGACCTGCGCGGCGAACACCACGCGGGCCGATGCGGTCCTCCCCGGGTCGGCGGAGAGCGTGACGGTGCCGGTGGCACCGGCGGCCGGTGCCGCGAGCGACAGGGTGGGCTTCGCCGTCGGCACCGGGAGCCTGCCCTCGGCGCGCAGCACCAGGGAGGACAGCGGCGGCACCGTCACGGTGATCCGGCCGTCGCGCGCGGTCTCCTTGCCCGAACTCCCGTACAGGGCAGTGAACTTCGCGGATTCGACGGGGAGCGACACCGTCTTCGCCTCGGTGGCGTTGTTGACCGCGACGACGTACTCGCGGTCGTCGTCGCCCGTCCGGGAGAAGGCGTACACCGAGTCCTCGGTGTACAGCTCCTTCTGCGTGCCGTCGGTCAGCGCCGGGTTGGCCCTGCGCAGCTTCGACAGTGCGGCGATCGACGTGTACAGCGGGTGCGTGGTGTCGTAGGCGTCGTCGGCGTGGGTGCGGTCGGTGCCGATCTCGTCGTCGTCGAGGTAGTCGTCGACCTTCGAGCCGAACATCGTCTGGCGGGCGTCCTTGTCTCCGCCGGCGCCGGTGAAGCCCTGCTCGTCGCCGTAGTAGACGACGGGGTTGCCGCGCGAGAGGAACATCAACTCGTTGGCCAGTTTGTCGCGTTGCAGCAGTTCGGCGTCGGACGCCTTCGGGTTGTCGGACTTCAGGAAGGTGCCGATGCGGCCCATGTCGTGGTTGCCGAGGAACGTGACCTGCTCGTAGGCGTTCGCCTTGTCGGTCGCGTACTTGTAGTCGTCGGCGAAGACCTTCGCGAGCTTGTCGGCGGACGCGCCCTGGGAGGCGTAGGCGCGGGCCGCGTCCTGGAACGGGAAGTCGAGGGTGGCGTCGAGACGGCCGCGGGTCACGTAGGGCGAGGTGACGTCGGTGTCGGCGGAGTAGACCTCGCCGAACATGAAGAAGTCGTCGCGCCCCTGCTTCGCCGCGTAGGCGTCGAGGGCCGTCGCCCACTGGGTCCAGAAGTCCAGGTCGACGTGTTTGACGGTGTCGATGCGGAAACCGTCGATGTCGAAGTCGTGGACCCACTTCTGATAGATGTCCCGCATGCCCTTCACGACCTCGGGGCGCTCGGTCCACAGGTCGTCCAGGCCGTTGAAGTCGCCGTACGTGGCGGACTCCCCTTCCCAGGTGGAGTCGCCGCGGTTGTGGTACATCGTCGGGTCGTTGAGCCAGGACGGGACCATCTCGCCCGTGTTCTTCGGCGTGTACGGGAACGCGTCGGCGTCGACCTTCGCCATGCCCCGGCTGTCGTCGAAGGGGCGGCCCTCGGTGTCGAGGTACGGGAAGGCGCCCTTCGGGCGGTAGCTGTACTTCTTCTCCGTGTAGTCGACGGTGTCGGCGGTGTGGTTCGTGATGACGTCGAAGAAGACCTTCATGCCCTTGGCGTGGGCCTTGGCGATGAGGGTCTCGAGGTCCTTGTTGGTGCCGAAGTGCGGGTCGACCCGGGTGAAGTCGGTGATCCAGTAGCCGTGGTAGCCGGCCGAGGCGTCCTTGCCCTCGCCCTGGACGGGCTTGTTCTTGAAGATCGGCGCCATCCAGATCGCGGTGGTGCCGAGGTCCTTGATGTAGTCGAGCTTCTTGGTCAGGCCCTTGAGGTCGCCGCCCTGGTAGAAACCCTTGTCGGTGGGGTCGTACCCGGTGGACGTACGGCTGCCGGTCAGTCCGCCCTTGTCGTTGCCGCGCTCGCCGTTGGCGAAGCGGTCGGGCAGCACGAAGTAGAACTGCTCCTTCGTCGCGTCGTGGCGGGCGGGCTCGGCGGCCAGTTTCGCGTCGGACGGGGGTTTCGGCGGGGCGGGCGCCGCCGATGCCGAGGTGGCGGTGTGCAGCGCGGTGGCGAGCAGTGCGGCGACGGCCGCGGCCGCTGCCGCCTTCCTCCGTGACGCGCCGTGCGCGCCGCTTCTTCGGTTCACCTTTGAGGGCCCTTCTGGACTGTGCTTGTGGCTGTGCCGGGTCGTGCGGGGGCGCGGCCGACCGCCCGGCGCCTGCGGGGAGGCGGGGCGCCGGGTGGTCGGCCGAGCGGTGGGGGTCAGCTGCGCCAGGTGTCGGAAAGGGCGACGGCGCCGGAGGAGGAGACGGTGGCGGTGCGGTTGGCGCCGCTCTCCCAGGTGACGTTGCCGCTCGCGTCCTTGCGGAGGTACTTGTACTCGAAGGAGGTACCGGCGGGCAGGGCGACGTCGAGCTTCCAGACCGGGTACGCGGCCGGGTCCAGCTTCAGGGCGTTGCCGGTGTTCCAGTTGCCCAGCTGGTCCTTGTTGCCGGTGACGTAGATGTTCTCGCCCCACGACGTGGTGGCGTTGACGCTGAAGGAGGCGCCGGTCGCCGGGTCGGGGTCGGTCGTGGAGCCGCTGCCGCAGGTCTTCGCGCCGACGTGCAGGGCGAGCGCGGTGTTCGAGGCGAGGGTGGCGGTGAACTGGCCGGAGCCGTTCACGGTGACGCCCTTGCCGCTCTGCACGTCGCAGTAGTCGCCGGCGGGCAGCGACGTCTGGAAGGTGCGGGTGAGCGAGGACGACTCGTGGTTGATGGCGACGTACGCCTTGGCGCCGCGGCCGAAGGCGATCTGGTTCGCGCCGTTGTCCCACCAGTCGGTGACGGCCTCGCCGCGGGCGGTGTTGCGCCAGGCGACCATGCTCGCGATCTCCCGCCAGGCGTGCTGGCACTTCCAGCCGTCGGTGTAACAGGCGCTGACGGCACCGGAGTTGGGCGGGCCCGCGTCCTTGTCGGTCCACTCGTAGCCGGAGTGCACGTCGGGTGAGCCGTACGGCCAGGCCAGCATGAAGACGCCGGCGAGGGTGTAGGTGGCGCCGTTCTTGTAGTTGAGGGTGTCGCCGCCGCGCTCGGTGTCGTGGTTGTCGACGAACACGGCCGACTTGCCCGAGGACATGTAGCCCCAGGACTCGCCGAAGTTCTTCAGGGAGGCGAGGTTCTCGCCGGTGAAGACGCGCTTGAGGTCGCGGGCGTAGCGGAACTCCTGGACGTCGCCGGTGCCGAGGTACTCGCTCGGCGAGACGGCCTCCCCGGCGCCGTAGATGGCCTCCTGCTTCCAGTACGCGTCCGGGTTCGTCAGCCGCGACTTGATGTTCGCGAGGTCGGCCGCCGCCATGTGCTTGGCGGCGTCGATGCGGAAGCCGTCGACGCCGAGGGAGAGCAGGTCGTTCAGGTAACCGGCGATGGTGGCACGGACGTGCTCCTCGCCGGTGTCGAGGTCGGCGAGGCCGACGAGTTCGCACTCCTGGACGTTGGTGCGGTCCTGGTAGTTGCTGATCGTCGCCGTGCAGTTGTCCATGTCGGCGGACGAGTAGACGCCCGGGTAGTTGTACTTGGTGTACGAGGAGCCGCCGGTGCCGGTGCCCGAACCGGCCGACATGTGGTTGATGACGGAGTCGGCGACGACCTTCACACCGGCCGCGTGACAGGTGTCGACCATGCTCTTGAAGGCGGCCCGGTCACCGAGCCGGCCCGCGATCTTGTAGCTGACGGGCTGGTACGACGTCCACCACTGGGAGCCCTGGATGTGCTCCTGCGGCGGTGAGACCTGGACGTAGCCGTATCCGGCCGGGCCCAGCGTGTTCGTGCACTCCTTCGCCACGGAGGCGAAGTTCCACTCGAACAGCACCGCGGTGACGTCCTTCGTGCCGGGCGCGGCGGCCTGAGCGGGGGCCGGGGCCGTGACGGCGGCAGCGGCCCCCGCCAGAACGGCGAGTGCGGCAGCCACGGACTTTCTGGCCATGGTTCCTCCTGATTCGAAGGGCAACGCGCCATGCCCGTGAGCGAGCTGAGGGGGGATCGTTGAATCTTGCTGCAAGTGATTGCGGGCTGACCGTATGAGGGACCGTCATCACGGTCAACCCTTTGGACAGAGCCTTCTCAACTCACCGGTGAAAACCGCGGATTATGCTTGCAAGGACTTACGCAAACATTCCAGCGGTGTTACGTTCAACCACGCTTCCGGTCCGGCGCCGGGGGCCCGGCCGCGCCGGGTCCCACGCGCCCGGCGTCCGGACCGGCGGCACCCGGCGCCCGCGGGTCAGGCGGTGCGTCGCGCCCGCTGTGCGGTCGATCCCCGCACCACCAGCTCGGGCTGGAAGACGAACTCCGTGCGCTGTACGGGCGTTCCGCCGATCTCCTCCAGGAGGGCGCCGACCGCCGCCGTCGCCATGGCCTGTACGGGCTGGCGCACCGTGGTCAGCGGCGGGTCCGTGAAGGGAATCAGCGGCGAGTCGTCGAACCCGGTCACGGAGATGTCGCGCGGCACGTCGAGGCCGCGTTCGCGCACCGCCCTGATGACGCCGAGCGCCATGGGGTCGCTGCCGCAGACGATGCCGGTGCAGCCGAGATCGAGCAGGGCGCCGCCGGCCGCGTGGCCGCCCTCGACGGTGAACAGGGTGCGCTGGATCAGCGTCTCGGCCTCTTCGCGCGGCAGGCCGAGCAGGCTGTGCAGCGCGGCGACGAATCCTTCGGCCTTGCGCCGCGAGGGCACGAACCGGGTCGGGCCGATGGCCAGGCCGATGTGTTCGTGCCCGAGGTCGACGAGGTGGCGCACGGCCATCCGGGCCGCCGAGCGGTCGTCGGGCGACACGAACGGCGCGTTGATGTGCTCGTTGAAGCCGTTGATGAGGACGTACGGCACCTTGCGCTCGGTCAGCCGGACGTAGCGGGCGGCGTCCGCCGTGGTGTCGGCGTGCAGCCCGGACAGGAACACGATGCCGTTGACACCGCGCTCCTCCAGCTGCTCCACGAGTTCGTCCTCGGTGGCGCCGCCCGGCATCTGGGTGCAGAGCACGGGCGTGTATCCGTAACCGGCCAGGACCTGCTCGATGACCTGCGCGAACGCCGGGAAGATCGGGTTGGTCAGCTCGGGGATGACGAGCCCGATGAGTCCGGCGCTGCGGCGGCGCAGGCGCACCGGACGTTCGTAGCCGAGCACGTCGAGCGCGGCGAGCACCTTCTGCCGGGTGGCCGCCGCGACGCCGGGTTTGCCGTTGAGGACGCGACTGACCGTGGCCTCGCTGACCTGGGCCTGGCCGGCGATGTCGTGGAGCCGCGGGGCGCCGCCGTTCTCGGCGCCCCGCGGCATCGGGATCGTCACGCGGCCCACCAGACGGTGCAGTCCGCGGGCAGCTCGATCGTGCCGTCGTCGACGGTGACCGGGCCGGAGGCGAGCAGCACGGTGCCGGGCGCGGGGATGCGCACGGCGGCGCCGGTGGTGTTGACGGTGCAGGCGAACCCGGGGCGCTCGAAGTGCAGCACCCCGGCGGGCGCGTCCTCCCGCCATGTCACCTCGGCGCCGGCGCCGAGCCCGGTCTGCGCCCGGCGCAGCGTCAGCGCGGTCCGGTACAGCTCCAGCGTGGAGCCCTTCTGCCCGGTCTGCGCCTCCACGCTCAGCTCGCCCCAGCTGTCGGGCTGCGGCAGCCAGCTGCCGCCGTCTCCGAAGCCGTACGAGGTTCCGGTCCGCGTCCACGGGATCGGCACCCGGCATCCGTCGCGGAAGCCGTCCTGGCCCTGCGCGCGGAAGAAGGACGGGTCCTGGCGCACCTCGTCGGGCAGGTCCGTGACGTCCGGCAGGCCGAGTTCCTCGCCCTGGTAGATGTACGCGGACCCAGGCAGCGCCAGCATCAGCAGCGTGGCGGCGCGGGCTCGGCGCAGGCCGAGTTCGCGGTCGCCCGCCGTGCGGATCTGGGTGCCCAGGCCGGGCGGGTTGGCGTACCGGGTGGCGTGCCTAGTCACGTCGTGGTTGGACAGCACCCAGGTCGCCGGGGCACCCACCGGGCGCATCGCGTCCAGGGACGTGTCGATGATCTTCCGCAGCTCGTCCGCTTCCCACGGGGCGCCCAGGTACTGGAAGTTGAAGGCCTGGTGGAGTTCGTCGGGCCGGACGTAGTTGGCCGTGCGTTCGACGGTCGGCGTCCACGCCTCCGCGACGAAGATCCGCTCGCCGTCGTACTCGTCCAGGATCGTGCGCCAGGAGCGGTAGATCGCGTGCACACCGTCCTGGTCGAAGAACGGCATGACATCGTTGCCCAGCAGCTTCAACTGGTCGCCGCCGCCGAGGTCCGGGAGACCCTCGGCCTTGACGAGGCCGTGGGCCACGTCGATCCGGAAGCCGTCCACGCCCATGTCGAGCCAGAACCTGAGGATCGACCGGAACTCGTCCGCGACCGCCGGGTGCTCCCAGTTGAGGTCGGGCTGCTCCGGCGCGAACAGGTGCAGGTACCAGTCGCCGTCCGCCAGCCGGGTCCAGGCCGGGCCGCCGAAGATGGACTCCCAGTCGTTCGGGGGCAGTTCACCGCTCTCGCCCTTGCCGGGGCGGAAGTGGTAGCGCTCCCGCAGCGGCGAACCCGGGCCCTCCGCCACCGACCGCTTGAACCACTCGTGCTGGTCCGAGGAATGGTTCGGCACCAGGTCCACGATGATCCGCAGACCCAGCGCATGCGCGTCCCGGATCACCGCATCGGCATCGAGCAAGGTCCCGTACATCGGGTCGACCGCCCGGTAGTCCGCGACGTCGTAACCACCGTCCGCCTGCGGCGAGGCGTAGAACGGCGACAGCCACACGGCGTCCGCTCCCAGCTCCTTCAGGTACGGCAGACGGCGCCGGATGCCCTCCAGGTCACCCGTGCCGTCGGCGTCACTGTCGGCGAAACTGCGCGGATACACCTGGTAGATCACCGCGTCCCGCCACCAGTCGGCGGCCTCGCGGGTCGAGATGGCGGACGGCAGAGACACGGACGACGGGTCCGTGGAGTGCTGGCTCATGGTGTCCTTGAGACGTGAGGGGCTGGACAACTGGTCGGTGGTACGGGCCGGTTCAGCCCTTGGTGCCACCGGCCGTCAGACCGGTGACCAGGTTCTTCTGGACGAGGTAGAAGACGGCGGAGATCGGCACGGCGATCAGCACGGCCGTCGCGGCCATGTACTGGCGCTGCGCGTCATGCTCGCTGATGAAGCTCTGCAGTCCCACCGCGAGGGTGTACTTCTGGTCGTCGAGCATGAAGGTGGTGGCGAAGGCGACCTCGCTCCATGCCGTGATCATGGTGTAGAACGCGGCGACGGCGAGTCCCGGCCGGGCGAGCGGCAGGATGAGCCGGAAGAACGTACCGAACGGGGAGAGTCCGTCGACCCGGCCCGCTTCGTCGATCTCCAGGGGGATCGTGTCGAAGTAGCCCTTCATCAGCCAGGCGCAGTACGGCACGGCGGTCGTCAGGTAGACGATGATCAGACCGGCGAAGGTGTCGATGAGGCCGAGGTCCGAGAGGATCGCGTACATCGGGACCATGAGGACCGCGACGGGGAACATCTGCGTGACCAGCAGGACCCACATGAACTTCCGGTAGCCCGGGAAGCGCATCCGGGAGACCGCGTAGCCGCTGGTGGCGGCGACCAGGACGCCGATCACGGTGGTGCCGAGGGACACGATGAGCGTGTTGCCCAGCCACTTCAGGAAGTTGGTCTGGCCCAGCACGAACGAGTAGTTGCTCAGTGTCGCCGTGTCGAGGATCCGCGACGGGTGGAGGTAGTCGTCCTTGTCCGGGCCGAGGGAGAGGAACACCAGCCAGGCGATCGGGAACAGCGCGACGAGGCTCGCCACGATGAGGACGGCGTGGGTGGCCAGCGACGCCTTGCGGCTGCGCCGGCCGCGCCGGGGCGCGTTGACACGCGACAGGGCCGCGGCCGGTTCGGGGACGGTGGTCTTCGTCAGGGTCTCGGTGCTCATGGCGGTGGCTGCTCCTGCGGCGTCAGATGGCGGCTTGAACGTCATTGCGGTTCAGCCAGCGGCGGTAGACGGAGGTGAAGACGATGAGAAGGGACAGGAGCAGGACGCCGTAGGTGGCGGACTGGGCGTAGTCGCGCGGCGTCTGGCCGAAGCCGAGGTAGTAGGCCCAGGTGACGAGGATCTGCGCGTCCGGCGCGGTGTTGCCGAAGAGCAGGAAGATGATGGCGAACTGGTTGAACGTCCAGATGATGCCGAGCAGGACCACCGTGGAGCTGACCGAGCGCAGTCCGGGCAGGGTCACGTTGCGGAACTGCTGCCAGGCGCTCGCGCCGTCCATCTCGGCGGCCTCGTAGAGCGTGGAGTCGATGGACTGCAGTCCGCCGAGCAGCGAGACCATCATGAACGGCACACCGCACCAGGTGTTGACGAGGATCGCGGCGATCTGCTGGAAGAGCGGGTCCTCCAGCCAGGACGGCGAGGGCAGGCTCATGGCGTCGAGCGTGGTGTTGATGACGCCGGAGTCGGCGAGCATGAACCGCCAGGCGAAGACGGTGACGAAGGTCGGCACGGCCCACGGCAGGATCAGCATCAGCCGGTAGGCGGTGCGGCCGCGCAGGTCCTTCTGGTTGAGCAGCAGCGCGAGACCGAGCCCGATCACGTAGTGCAGGGTGACGCAGGACGCCGTCCAGACGATCGTCCAGATGAAGTGCGACCAGAAACGGTCGTAGGAGGTGGGTCCCCACAGGATGTCGGCGTAGTTGTCGAGGCCGATGAACTTGTAGGTGGCGTCGATGTGGTTGACGCCGATGGTGCGGGCCGAGTTGAGGCTGTCGGCGTCGGTGAGCGTCAGGTAGAAGCCGCGGACCAGGGGGTAGAGCACGATCAGCGCGAGCACGATCACCACCGGGGCGATCATGGCGTACGCGTACCAGTGCTTCTGGTAACCGTTCTTGAGCCGGGTCATGAGGCCCGGACGCCGGCCGCGGTCACCTCCGCTGGAGGCGGCCGGGCGCTCGACGGCGACAGTCATGGGGAACACCTTCTGGTCTGCGGCTGGTACACGGCTTCGGGGTGAAACGGACTGCGGGTGCCGCGGTCCCACGCGCGGGGCGGGCAGGTGGGTGGGACCGCGGCACCTGATCAGGGGCGAGCTCGGTTACTTGGTGAAGCCGTCGGGCAGGAGCTTGCCGTACTGGGTGGTGACGGAGGAGAACATCTTGTCCAGGCTCTCCTTGCCGCTGGCGACCTTCGGCAGCTCGGTGTCGAGCGGGCCCCACAGCGAGCTGTACTCGGGCAGCTCGGGGCGCGGCGACGCGGCGGCCAGCACCTTCTGGTAGCCGGCCAGGCCCGGGTCCGCGGTGACCTCGGCGGTGTAGGCGTCGTCACGCGTGGGCAGCGTGGCGTTCTTCAGCGCGATCTGCGTCTGCGTCTTCGCCGACGTCATCCACTGGACGAACTTCAGGGACGCAGCCTGGTGGGCCTTGTCCGAGCCCGCGTACACCGACAGGTTGTGGCCGCCGGTCGGGGCGCCCGCCTTGCCGGAGGAGCCGGCCGGGACGGTGGCGACGCCGAGGTTCGCCTTGTCCTTGAACGCGGAGCCCTTGTAGAAGTTGGTGACCTCCCACGGACCCTCGATCGTCATGGCGGCCTTGCCGTTGACGAAGGCGTCCTGGCGGTGGGCGTACGAGTCGGCGGTGACGTCGGCCTTGTGCAGGCCCTTGCCGTCGAAGGTGCTCAGCCAGGTCTTGCCGGCCTTCTGCCCCGCGGCCGAGTCCAGGGTGATCTTCTTGGCGGAGGCGTCGACGGTGTCGGTGCCCTCACCCAGCAGGAAGGACTGGAAGTAGTAGCCCTTCTCGGAGCCGAAGTAGCCGTCGACGCCGGTCTTCGCCTTGATGGTGGCGGCGTCCTTCTTCAGCTGGTCCCAGGTGGTGGGCGCCTCGGTGATGCCGGCCTTCTTGAAGAGGGCCTTGTTGTAGACGAGGCCGAGGGTGTCGGTGACCAGCGGAACGCCGTAGGTCTTGCCCTCGTACTGGGCCTGCTTGATCAGGTTCGGCTTGAACTTGTCCTTGTCGGCGAGGGCCTCGGTGCCGTCCAGCGGCAGCAGGTAGCTCTTCTTCGCGAAGGCGGGCGTCCAGCCGACCTCGGCGCGCAGCACGTCCGGGGCGCCGCTGGCACCGGCGGCGGTGTCGAACTTGTTCTGCGCCTGGTCGAACGGCACGTTGACGTACTTGACCTTGATGTCCTTGTGGGCCTTCTCGAAGTCCGAGATCAGGGCCTTGTACGTGGGCGACTCGTTCGTGGCGTTCGACGTGTCCCACCACGTGATGGTGACCGGCCCCGAGGACTTGCCGCCGTCGTCGTCGCCACCGCCGCAGGCCGTCGCCGCGAGTGCGAGGGACGCCACCACCGCGGTGGCCGCTATGCCACGCCGCATGAGATCTCCTAGAGAGTGAAAGCCCGTGAGTGGGCGGGGACACGGTCCCGACCGCTTCCCCTGACCGACCTGCCGGACGCTCCGCTGCGGCCGCCGGGCGACGTGAACGTAACAGCGTGGAAAGCGCGGCGAAAGACCTTGCGAGAAATTTCTGCAAGATGAGGTCATCGTTACATCGCCGTGTCCTGAAGGTTGCCGGAGAATCTCTTGACGCCCGCCCGCAGACCTGGACATAAACCCGTCAAAGGTCTGCAAGTATCGCCGCAAGGAGCCCTGTTGGACGGCCGTCACGGCCGGTTCACGCCCCCGCACCTCCTTGCAACCTCTTCCAAGAAAGTTGCGGGCAGCGGTTTCTCCCTGTCGGTGGGCATTCGAGCAGGCAACCGGTACAGTCCAATGCCATGACCGCGCGGCTTTCCGACATTGCAGCCCAGGCGGGGGTCAGCGAAGCCACAGTCAGCCGCGTGCTCAACGGCAAGCCAGGCGTGGCCTCCGGCACCCGCGAATCCGTCATGGCCGCACTCGACGTGCTCGGTTACGAGCGGCCTCCCCGGCTCCGCACCCGCAGCGCGGGCCTGGTCGGCCTGATCACGCCGGAGCTGGACAACCCCATCTTCCCGGCGCTCGCCCAGGTCATCGGCCAGGCGCTGACCCGCCAGGGCTACACCCCGGTGCTCGCCACCCAGACCCCGGGCGGGTCCACCGAGGACGAGCTGACCGAGATGCTCGTGGAGCGCAGCGTCTCCGGGATCATCTACGTGTCCGGGCTGCACGCCGACACCACGGCCGACACCCAGCGCTACGACCAACTGCGCGGCCAGGGCATCCCGTTCGTGCTCGTCAACGGCTTCTCGGCGCAGATCAAGGCGCCCTTCGTGTCCACCGACGACCGGGCCGCGACCCGGCTCTCCGTGCAGCATCTCGCCTCGCTCGGCCACACCCGGATCGGCCTGGCCGTCGGCCCGCGCCGGTTCGTGCCCGTGCAGCGCAAGATCGAGGGCTTCCAGTCGGGCATGGCCGAGCAGTTGGGCCTCACGGCGGAGCAGAGCGAGGAGCTGGTCCAGCACTCCCTCTACACGATGGAGGGCGGGCAGGCGGCGGCCGCGGCCCTTCTTGCGCAAGGTTGCACGGCCATCGTGTGCGCCAGCGACATGATGGCGCTGGGCGCGATCCGCGCCGCCCGCCAGGCCGGCCACCGGGTCCCCGAGGACGTGTCCGTGGTGGGCTTCGACGACTCCCCGCTGATCGCGTTCACCGACCCGCCGCTGACGACGATCCGTCAGCCGGTGCAGTCCATGGGCCAGGCGGCGGTGCGCGCGGTCCTGGAGGAGATCGGCGGAACGCCCGCGCCGCACACCGAGTTCGTGTTCATGCCGGAGCTGGTCGTCCGCGGCTCGACGGCGGCGGCGCCGGACCGGCGCGACTGAGCGGCATCTCCCACGGCACGCGTCAGCCGATGAGCGTCGTCTTCGGCCTGACCACGCAGAACTCATTGCCCTCCGGATCGGCGAGCACGGTCCAGGACTCGTCGCCGCGCTGCCCGACGTCCGTGTGCCGGGCGCCGAGCGCGAGCAGCCGCTCGATCTCCGCCGCCCGGTCGTCGGCGGCCGACGTCAGATCCAGGTGCAGCCGGTTCTTGACCTTCTTGGGGTCGGTCACCGGCATGAAGCAGATGCCGACGGGAGCGGTCTCGTCCGGCCCGATCACGATCTCCCGTTCCCGCTCGGACAGGATCCGCCAGCGCAGCGCGGCCGCCCAGAAGCGGGCGAGGGCGGGCAGGTCGTGGGCGTCGATCACGATGTGATGCAGCGACAGGGGCATGCCGGGCAGTATCGCCGGGCCGGGCCGCCCGCGGGCAGGGGCCACCAGGACCTCTGCCCGGGGCGCCCGCCCGTCGGCCCCTCAGCCCCGCAGCACCGTGATGAACGCGCCGACCGTGCGGGCCATCGCCTCCCGGCCCACGGTCAGGTACTTGCGGGAGTCGACGGCGTCGGGGTGCGCGGCGAGGAACGCGCGGATGGCGCCGGTCATCGCGATGTTCAGGGCGGTGCCCACGTTGACCTTGGCGATGCCGCCGCGCACGGCGGCCGCCAGTTCCGCGTCGGGCACGCCCGATGAGCCGTGCAGCACGAGCGGCACGCCGAGGTCGCCGAGCCCCGCGGCGAGCCGCTTGAGCAGATCGTGGTCGAGGGTCGCGGTGCGGGTCGTCATCGCGTGCGAGGAACCGACCGCGACGGCCAGCGCGTCGACCCCCGAGTCGGAGACGTAGGCGCGGGCCTCCCCGGGGTCGGTGCGGGCGCCGGGCGCGTGCGCGTCCAGCGGCGCGGCCCCGTCCTTGCCGCCGACCTCCCCCAACTCGGCCTCCACCCAGAGCCCGTGGGCGTGCCCCCAGTCGGCGGCGGCCCGGGTCGCGGCGAGGTTCTCGTCGTAGGGCAGATGCGCGGCGTCGTACATCACCGAGCTGAACCCGGCGTCGGCGGCCTGCCGCAGCAGATCGTCGCTCTGTACGTGGTCCAGGTGGAGGGCGACGTCCACGCCGGCCTTCTCGGCGACGGCGACCGCGGCGCGGGCCAGCGGCAGGAGGCGGCCGTAGCGGTAGCGGACGGCGTTCTCGCTGATCTGCAGGATGACCGGGGCGTCGACCGTCTCGGCGCCGGCGACGACGGCCTCGACGTGTTCGAGCGTGATGACGTTGAACGCGGCGACGGCCCCCTGCCGGGCCGCCGCCGCACCGACGAGGGTGCCGGTGGCTGCGAGAGGCACGGCCTCTCCCTTCTCGTGTCCGCTCTCATGTCCGCGAGAACGAGGGTCAGTTGGCGTCGAGGATCACGGAGCGGGTGAGGTGGCGCGGCTGGTCGGGGTCGAGCGCGCTGCGGGCGGCGACAGCCACGGCAAGCCGCTGGGCGCGGACGAGTTCGGCCAGCGGGTCGAGGCGGCCCTCGATCCAGAGCGCGCCGGTCGCGGCGACCTGCTCGGCCAGGCCGTCGGGCGCCTCGCCGAGCATCCAGGTGGCGGTGCCGGTGGTGGTGACGGAGATCGGGCCGTGCCGGTACTCCATCGCCGGGTACGCCTCGGTCCAGGACAGGGACGCCTCGCGCATCTTGAGCGCCGCCTCGTTGGCGAGCCCCACCGTCCAGCCTCGCCCCAGGAAGGTGAACTGCCCGCATTCCACGAGCCCTTCGGGCAGCGGCTCGGCCAGTGCGGTGCGCGCGTCGGCGACGGCCTGCTCGGTGTGCAGGCCGAGGTGGGCGCGGAGCAGGGTGAGGGCCGTGGTGGCGAAGCGGGTCTGCACCACGGACTTCTCGTCGGCGAAGTCGAGCACCACGAGGTCGTCGGCGGCCGTCCGGATCGGTGTCTCCGGGTCGCCGGTGATCGCCGTGGTGCGGACGGTGCCGCGCAGCGCGGCGAGCAGTTCGAGGACCTCGGTGGTGGTGCCGGAGCGGGTCAGGGCGATCACCCGGTCGTAGCGGCGGCCCGCCGGGAACTCGGACGCGGCGAACGCGTCGGTCTCCCCCTGACCGGACCGCTCGCGCAGCGCGGCGGCCGCCTGCGCCATGAACCAGGAGGTGCCGCAGCCGACGATCGCGACCCGCTCCCCGGCGGCCGGCAGCGCCGCCTTGTGCCCCTCCGCGAGTCCCGCGACGCGCGTCCAGCATTCCGGCTGGCTGTTCAACTCGGTCTCGACATGGCTCATGCCGCGCCCCACTCCCCTGTGTAAGTTTCGAGCTCCCACAACGATTGCGTGTTCATGCAAGATATAGCCAGCTTTCAAGCACAATCAAGCATTCGTGGACACAACAGCTAGGGTTTGGCGACCGAGTCGATCGTCGATTGGAGGCCGCGGATGTCCCGCGACGCCCGCTGGAAGTCCCTCCTCGAACTGCTCGTCGAGCGCGGCCGCCTCGACGTGGAGGACGCGGCCGGCGAACTGGGTGTGTCCGCAGCCACGATCCGCCGCGACTTCGACCAGCTCGCCGAGCAGCAGATGCTGGTGCGCACCCGTGGCGGCGCCGTCGTGCACGGCGTCAGCTACGAACTGCCGCTGCGCTACAAGACCGCCCGCAACGCCTCGGAGAAGCAGCGGATCGCCACGGCGGTCGCCGAACTGCTCACGCCCGGCGAGGCGGTGGGCCTGACGGGCGGCACGACGACGACCGAGGTGGCGCGGGCGCTCGCGGTCCGCCCCGACCTCGCCTCCGGCACCCCCGCCCTGACGATCGTCACGAACGCGCTGAACATCGCCAACGAGCTGGCGGTGCGCCCCCAGTTCAAGATCGTGCTCACGGGCGGGGTCGCGCGCCCGCAGTCGTACGAGTTGATCGGTCCGCTCGCCGACGGGGTCCTCGGCCAGATCACGCTGGACACCGCCGTCCTGGGCGTCGTCGGTCTCGACGTCACGCACGGCGCCTCCGCGCACGACGAGGCGGAGGCCGCGATCAACCGGCTGCTGTGCGAGCGGGCCGAGCGCGTCGTGGTCGCGGCGGACGCCAGCAAGCTGGGGCACCGCGCCTTCGCCCGGATCTGCGACGTGGCGCAGGTCGACATCCTCGTGACGGACGAGTCCGCCGACAGGGCGGCACTGGAGCGCTTCGAGGAGGCGGGCGTCCGGGTCGTCGCCGTCTGACCCACGACGCACACCCAGGGCGCGCGGTGCACCTCCGCACCGCGCGCCTTCGCCATGCCCGGCACCGGCATCCACCCCCTCCCCGACCCCCCTTGTCGCGAGGGCGGGTCCGCCTCTAACCTGACTTTGTGCCGCTACTAAACAAACTGGGGACGGTCAGCGCCGACAGCCCCCGCTTCCCCTCCCTGACCCGTCTGCGCCTCGCCCTCACGGTCTTCTTCGCCCTCGACGGCTTCATCTTCGCGGGCTGGGTGGTCCGCATCCCCGCCATCAAGGAGCAGACCGGGGCCTCGGCGAGCGCACTGGGCCTGGCCCTGCTCGGGGTGTCCGCCGGTGCCGTGATCACGATGATGCTGACCGGACGGCTGTGCCGGCGCTTCGGCAACCACGAGGTGACGGTGGCCTGCGGAGTGCTGCTGCCGCTGACCATCGTGCTGCCGCCGCTGACCCACTCACCGTCGACCCTCGGTCTCGTGCTGCTGGCGTTCGGAGCGGCGTACGGCGGCATCAACGTGGCGATGAACAGCGCCGCGGTCGACCTGGTCGCGGCGCTCGACAGACCGGTGATGCCCAGCTTCCACGCCGCGTTCAGCCTGGGCGGCATGGTCGGTTCGGGCCTCGGCGGGCTGGTCGCCGCGCATCTGTCGCCGACCCGGCATCTGCTGGGGATCATGGTGATCGGCCTCGTGGTCACGGCCGCGGCCGGACCGACGCTGCTGCGCCGCCGCTCCCCCGGCGCTCAGGAACGTATACCGGCGGGCACCGACACCCGGAAGCCCGCGCCGTCGCACCGGCTGGACCGGGGCACCCGGCTGCTCGTCGTCGTCTTCGGTCTGATCGCCCTGTGCACGGCGTACGGGGAGGGGGCCCTGGCCGACTGGAGCGCGCTGCACATGGAGGAGGACCTGCACGCGCATCCGGGTGTGGCGGCGGCCAGTTACTCGTGCTTCGCGTTCGCCATGACCATCGGCCGGCTCACCGGCACGACGCTGCTGGAACGGCTCGGCCGGACCCGGACCCTGGTCCTCGGCGGTGCGACCGGCGCCGTCGGCATGCTGCTCGGCGCGCTGGCGCCCTCGGTCTGGCTCGCTCTCGTCGGCTTCGCGGTCACCGGCCTCGGCCTGGCCAACCTCTTCCCCGTCGCGGTCGAGCGGGCCGGGGCCCTGGCCGGCCCGACGGGTGTCGCCGCCGCGTCCACGCTCGGCTACGGCGGCATGCTGCTCGGGCCGCCGGCGATCGGGTTCATGGCGGACTGGTTCTCGCTGCCGCTCGCCCTGACGAGCGTGGCGCTGCTCGCGGCGGTCGCGGCGACGATCGGATTCGCGACGCGCCGCGTGGCCGTCGGCTGAGCCGCACCGCACCGCGCAAGAAAATTCCGCGCCGCCGCACGCGCGACCGGGCAGACTCGCCCCATGGAGATCGCCGAACACATTCAAGTCGTGGACAGAGAAGGCCGGTTGCTGGCGGCCGCCGCCGAGAAGGCAGGAGTCGGCGCGGAGGTCGCCACCTGCCCGGGCTGGCAGATCCGTGACCTGCTGAGCCATCAGGGAGCGGTGCACCGGTGGGCCACCGGCTTCCTGGCCGACGGATTCGCGGCACGCCGCCCACTGCCGGACGTCCCGCCGGGACTCGACGGTGACGGGCTGCTCGCCTGGTACCGCGAGGGTCACAGCACACTTGTCGACACCTTGACACAAGCACCCCTCGATCTGGAGTGCTTCGCGTTCCTTCCGGCGCCGTCGCCGCTGGCGTTCTGGGCGCGGCGGCAGGCGCACGAGACGACGGTGCACCGGGTCGACGCCGAGTCGGCGCTCGACCGGCCGTCCGCAGACGCGTCCGACCCGATCACCGAGGAGTTCGCGGTCGACGGCATCGACGAGCTGCTGACCGGGTTCCACGCGCGGGAGCGCAGCCGGGTGCGCTCGGAGGCGCCACGCCTGCTGCGGGTGCGGGCCGTGGACGCCGACGTCACCTGGACGGTGCGGATCACCCAGGACCCGCCCGCCGCGGAGCGGGGCGCCACCGGGACCGCCGAGTGCGAGGTGTCCGGTCCGGCCGCGCGGCTCTACCTGGCGCTGTGGAACCGGCTGCCGTTCCCCGAAGTCACCGGGGACGCCTCCCTCGCCGCGTTCTGGCGGGAGCAGTCGGGCGTCTGATCCGCCGGCGGCGGGCCGTCACTCCGGGGAGCCGGTCTCCAGCATCCGGCTCAGCACGGCCCGCTGCAGCGGCCGTACCTCGGTGTGCAGGGCCCGCCCCTTGGCCGTGAGGCAGACCCGGACCCCGCGCCGGTCCTCGCTGCACATGCCGCGCTCCACGAGGCCGTCCTTCTCGAGGCGGCCGATGAGCCGGGACAGGGCGCTCTGGCTCAGGTGCACCTGGCCGGCGATCTCCTGCACGCGATAGCCGGACGCGCCGTCCTCCGGCGCGCCCTCCGCGAGCACGTCGAGCACCTCGAAGTCGCTCGCGCCCAGGCCGTGCCGGTGCAGCTCGCGGTCGAGCTCGCACATCGTGCGCGCGTGCAGCGAGAGGATGTCCCGCCACTGTTCCACCAGGCCGACCGATGTCCCGGCTTCCGCTTTTCCTGCCGCCATGACCGCACGGTAGCAGAAAACGCACCTTTTGTTGCGCCGTCATTAAATGCACGTGCAGTCAATGCATGTGCATGTACTGTGCTCCGCATGACTTCTCCGCTCACCGCTGCTCCCTCGTCCCCCGAGGCCTCGTCGGAGCGCTGGTCCCCGCGCCTGTGGGGCACGCTGCTCGTGCTCTGCGCCGCGATGTTCCTGGACGCGCTCGACGTCTCGATGGTCGGCGTCGCCCTGCCGTCCATCGGCTCGGAGCTGGACCTGTCGACGGCGACCCTGCAATGGGTCGTCAGCGGCTACATCCTCGGCTACGGCGGCCTGTTGCTGCTCGGCGGCCGCGCGGCCGACCGCTCGGCCGGCGCCGCGTCTTCCTGATCGCCCTCGGCGTCTTCGCGCTCGCCTCCCTGCTCGGCGGGCTCGTCGACTCCGGCCCGCTGCTCATCGCGAGCCGCTTCATCAAGGGGCTGAGCGCCGCGTTCACCGCGCCCGCCGGCCTGTCCATCATCACGACGACGTTCGCCGAGGGCCCCGTACGCAACCGGGCCCTGTCCATCTACACCACCTGCGCCGCCACCGGCTTCTCCATGGGCCTCGTCCTCTCCGGCCTGCTGACGGAGGCCAGCTGGCGCCTGACGATGCTGCTGCCCGCGCCGATCGCGGTCGTCGCGCTGCTGCTCGGCCTGAAGCTGATCCCGCACAGCGCCAAGGAGGAGAACCACCGCGGCTACGACATCCCCGGCGCCGCGCTGGGCACCCTGTCGATGCTGCTCCTCGTGTTCACGGTGGTGCAGGCGCCGGAGGCCGGCTGGGGTTCGGCCCGCACCCTGCTCTCGTTCCTCGCGGTCGCCGTCCTCCTCGCCGTCTTCGTCCGGGTCGAACGGCGCTCGCCGTCACCGCTGATCCGGCTCGGCGTGCTGCGCTCCGGGTCGCAGGTCCGCGCGCAGCTCGGCGCGATGACGTTCTTCGGCTCCTACGTCAGCTTCCAGTTCCTGGCCACGCTGTATCTGCAGTCGCTGCTGGGCTGGTCGGCGCTGAGCATGGCGCTGGCGTTCCTGCCGGCGGGCGCGCTCGTCGCCCTGTCCTCGACGAAGGTCGGCTCGGTCGTGGACCGTTTCGGCACACCGCGGGTCATCGCCGTCGGCTTCGCCTTCATGGTCATCGGCTACGCGCTCTTCCTGCGCATCAGCCTCGACCCGGTCTACGCGGCCGTCATCCTGCCCACCATGCTGCTGATCGGCGCGGCCTGCGCCCTGGTCTTCCCGTCCCTCAACATCCAGGCCACGAACGGTGTGCACGACGACGAGCAGGGCATGGTCTCCGGGCTGCTCAACACGTCCGTACAGGTGGGCGGGGCGATCTTCCTCGCGGTGGTGACGGCCGTCATCACCGCGAACGCCCCAGAGGGGGCCTCGCCGCAGGCCGTCCTGGACAGCTTCCGCCCGGGCCTCGTGGTGATCACGGCGATCGCCGTGTCGGGCCTGCTGGTCACGCTGACCGGACTGCGCTCGCGCCGTACCGGGGAGACCGTGGTGATCACCGGATCGGCGCCGGCCACCGGCCTGGCGAAGGACGCGGAGGCGGGCGACCAGCGCCTCGCTCTGCGCGACTGACACGGGAGCCGGCCCACGGGCGACGGACGATCGCCGTCGCCCGTGGGGCCTGCCTGTGCCACCATGACCGGCATGACACACACGGGGGCCACCATGGGGACGGCACGGACACGCAGGCCGAGCGGGACGCGATGACCGTCGAGATCGGCTTCGCGCTGTTCACCGGCGCCCTGTCGGCGGGCGCGGTGTTCGCGCTGCTCGCCCTTCCGGCCTTCCTCGGCATGGTGCCGGCCGGTGCCCGCACCGGGGTGTACGCGGTCGCGGGGACCGTGGCGGCCGTGGCCTTTCTCGTCCGGGTGGTACGGGTGCTGTCCCGCTTCGACCGGCGCCGGTCGGCCGCGGACGAACCCGGCCCCCGCGCATAACCGCCTGACTGCCGTGCCGCGCCCGTCCTAGGCTCCTGTCATGCACAGCAGCCTGACCGACCACGCCCGCTGTCTGTACGGCGACGAGTACCGCCCCACCCCGGCCTGCGCCCTGGACCACCAGGAGCGCTACTTCGTCGAGGAGCTGACGTTCGCCGGCGCGGAGGCGATCCTCACGATGCTCCACGAGCTGTGCCCGCAGGTGGTCGACGGCCATCTCCCGGTGTGGATCCGGAATCTGGCCCACCGTCTGGTACTGCTCCAACGGCCGGACGAGCCCGCGCTGCTGCGCGGCGCCGCCGACCACCTGTGGCTGCACGGCCCGGACTGGGACGACATCGCGGCCGCCCTGGTGCGCCGGGCCGAGGCACTGGAAGCCGGCTGATCAGCCGAGCCATCCGGGCCGCACGAGCCCCGACTCGTAGGCGAGGACGACGAGTTGGGCCCGGTCCCGGGCGCCCAGCTTGACCATGGCACGGCTCACGTGGGTCTTCGCCGTGAGCGGGCTGACGACGAGCCGCCGGGCGATCTCCGCGTTCGACAGACCGATCCCGACGAGCGCCATCACCTCCCGCTCCCGCTCGGTCAGCCCCGCCAGCGGCACCGCGCCCGCGGGTTCCTTGGAACGCGCCGCGAACTCGGCGACGAGCCGCCGGGTCACGCCCGGCGACAGCAGTGCGTCGCCGTGCACCACGGCCCGTACGGCGCGCAGCAGTTCGTCCGGTTCGGTGTCCTTGACGAGGAAGCCGGAGGCACCGGAGCGGATCGCCTCGAAGACGTACTCGTCGAGCTCGAAAGTGGTGAGCACGACCACCTTCACCGCTGCCAGTTCCGGGTCCTCCCCGATGCGGCGGGTCGCCGCGAGCCCGTCGAGCAGCGGCATCCGGATGTCCATCAGGACGACGTCGGGGCGCAGCTCGCGCACCAGGCGGACGGTCTCCTCCCCGTCGGCTGCCTCGGCGGCGACCTCGATGTCGCTCTGCGCGTCGAGCAGCGCCCGGAACCCGGCACGGACCAGCGACTGGTCGTCGGCGAGCAGTACGCGGATCACCGGGAGTCCTCCGAAGGCGGGGCGGGCGGGGCGAGCGGGAGTTCGGCGACGACCCGGAAGCCGCCGTCGGGGCGCGGCCCCGCCTCGATGGTGCCACCGAGGGCGGCGGCGCGCTCGCGCATCCCGGCGAGCCCGTTGCCGCTGCCGCCCGCCTCGGCGTGGCTCGCGGGCCCGTCGTCGTCGACGGTCACCGTCAACACGCCCTTTCCGTAATCGAGTTGCATGTGCGCCCGCCGGGACTCCGAGTGCCGTACGACGTTCGTCAGGGCCTCCTGCACGATCCGGAAGGCGGCGAGGTCCGCCCCCGGCGCGGGTGTCATCCGCTTGCCGCGGGTGGCGGTCTCGACGGTGAGTCCGGCTCCGGCCGCCTGCTCCACGAGTTCGGGCAGCCGGTCGAGTCCGGGCGCGGGGGCGCGCGGGGCCTCGCCGGGCGCCCGCAGCGTGTCGAGGACCTGCCGCACCTCGCCCAGCGCCTCCTTGCCCGCGGCCTTGATCGTGGTCAGGGCCGTACGGGCCTGCTCCGGATCGGAGTCGAGCAGCGCGAGCCCGACCCCGGCCTGGACGTTGATGACGGAGATGGAGTGGGCCAGCACGTCGTGGAGCTCGCGGGCGATGCGCAGCCGCTCCTCGTCGGCCCGCCGCCGCGCCGCCCGTTCCCGCTCGACGCGCGCCTGCGCCCACTGCTCGCGCTTCACCCGGACCAGTTCCGCGACGGCGACGACGGCGAGCACCCACGCGGCGGCGACGACCTCCTGCCCCCAGGCCGCGGGACCGTCCCCGGGCGGCGGCAGATACCGGTACAGCCAGTGCCCGACCACCGTGTGCGCGGCCCAGAGCAGGGCGACGGCTCCCCAGGCCGCGTACCGGCGCCCCGCGACGATCGCGGCGAAGCAGCCCAGGGCGACGGGGAGGAACACGGGCCCGTACGGATATCCGGCCGCCAGGTACACCGTGGCGCACAGCGCCGTTCCGTAGGCGATCACGACCGGGTGCCGCTGCCGCCACAGGAGCTGGACCGAGGCCAGCACGAGGAGCAGGTACGCGAACACGTCGAGGCCGACACGGTCGCCCGCCCGGCCGTGCGCGGCCATGGTCGAGCCGGCCAGGACGATCACGGTGACGAGGACCGTCGACCGCCAGGGCAGGCGGCCACCGTCGGCGCGGTGGTTCCACCAGGAGGGCCCCGGCGCCCACGACGGCGGGCCGCCGCGTCGCCACGGTGGTCCGCCCCGGGCCCTGAGCGGACCATCGGCCCGCTCGTGCTGCTCGTCCATGCGGCCACGCTAAGGGCCACGGGCCGTCGCGGGCGTCAGCCGTGCGTGGTGATCACCCGTACTCCCCGCGGAGTACGCGGTCGGCCCGCGACTCCAGCGGCGTCACTTCACGAGCCCCACACCGTGCGCGAGCTGCGCCGCGGCATGGTCGAAGAAGGCGGCCCGGTCCTCGACGACCCGGTTGAACTGGCCGAACAGCTCGAAACCGATGAGCCCGAACAGCTGCGCCCACGCGGCGATCAGCGCGGCCATGATCTCGGGCGGCAGGTCGGGCGCGATGTCGGCGGCGATCCGCTCGGCCTCGGGGCGCAGCGCGGGCGGAAGCTTCGGCAGGGCCACGCCCTTGCCCTCGTACGCCTCCCGGACGATGCCGATGAGCAGCAGCCCGACCCGAGACGCGGCCTCGACGGTGGCCATCGGGGCGGTGTAACCCGGCACCGGGGAACCGTAGATGAGGGTGTACTCGTGCGGACGGGCGAGGGCCCACTCACGGACGGCCCGGCACACGGTGACCCAGCGCTCGGCGGCGGTCGCCTTCGGCTGCCGGGCGGCGTCGGCCCGCTCGGCGGCCTCGCCCAGCGAGTCGTAGGCGTCGATGATGAGCGCGGTCAGCAACTCGTCCCGGCTGGGGAAGTAGCGGTACAGGGCCGACGAGACCATGTCGAGTTCGCGGGCGACGGCACGCAGCGAGAGCTTGACGGCGCCGTCGGCGGCGAGCTGTCTGCGCGCCTCGTCCTTGATGGCGGCGGTGATCTCCTGCCGGGCGCGGGCGCGGGCCCCTTGCGTGGTGCGGCTCGTACTCATGGGTCCAGTCTTCCACGCCGACGGAGCGGTGCACACATTCCAGATCGCCGCACAAAAACGAGAGCACTGCTCTTGCTATGGAGCGCCCATCTCGTGCACACTGTTCTCAGGCGAGAGCAGTGCTCACACTTCGGAGCACCGCCCGCACTCGCTTCCCGTCACCCAGCCTGGGGGTCACCATGAGCGCACAGCCCGAGCCCTACTACCTCAAGGGCAGCCCGACCACGATCCGCCTCAACAAGGTGATCGGCTGGCTGGCCCGGCGCGGCCTCAGCCTCGCGGGCTCCGCCGAACTCTCGGTGCGCGGCCGCAAGAGCGGCCAGATGCAGCGGATCCCGGTGAACCCGCACACGTACGAGGGCGCCCAGTACCTCGTGTCGGCGCGCGGCCACTCCCAGTGGGTGAAGAACATGCTCGCGGCGGGCGGCGGCGAGCTGCGCGTCGGCCGCAAGGTCCGCACCTTCGAGGCCGTCGAACTCGCCGACGACGAGCTGAAGCGCGAGGTCCTGCGCACCTACCTGGAGCGCTGGGGCTGGCAGGTCAACGAGTACTTCAAGGGCGTCACCGCGAAGTCGTCGGACGCCGAGATCTCGGCGGCCTCCCCCGACCACCCGGTCTTCCGGATCACGGTCGCCGACTGACGCCCGCCACCGCCTGACGTCCGACACCGACCGACGCCCGCGCCCACCAGGACCGGGACCGGCACACCCGGTCCCGGCGCAGGGGGCGGCGGCAGCGTCAGCGTTCGAAGCGGGACAGCGCCCGACCCGCCATCGGATGCGTGCGCACCAGCTCGCCGAGCGAGGACGAGCCCCGGGTGATCCTCGCGAACGCGTTCCACGCGGGGCGCACGCTCGTCAGGGCCGCGTGCAGCAGGCCCGGCTTGCGCTCGAACACGCCCAGCATCCGCTTGCCTACGGCCATCTCGACACCCAGGCCCGCCTTGATGGCGAACGCGTAGTTCAGCGCCTGGCGGCGGGCGTCCACCGCGTCGTGGGACTCGGCGACGCGCACCGCCCACTCCCCCGCGAGCCGGCCCGAGCGCAGGGCGAAGGAGATGCCCTCGCGGGTCCACGGCTCAAGGAGTCCGGCCGCGTCGCCGCAGACCAGGACCCGCCCGCGCGACAGCGGGGAGTCGTCGGCCCGGCAGCGCGTCAGGTGCCCGGAGGAGATCGCGGGCTCGAAGCCGGCGAGCCCGAGGCGGGCGATGAAGTCCTCCAAGTACTTCTTGGTGGCGGCGCCTTCGCCGCGCGCCGAGATGACGCCGACGGTGAGCGTGTCGCCCTTGGGGAAGACCCAGCCGTAACTGCCCGGGATCGGGCCCCAGTCGATGAGGACCCGGCCGCGCCAGTCCTCGGCGACGGTCTCCGGCACCGGGATCTCCGCCTCCAGGCCGAGGTCGACCTGGTCCATCTTGACCCCGACGTGCGCTCCTATCCGGCTGGCGCTGCCGTCGGCGCCGACCACGGCGCGCGCGAACACCGTCTCGCCGTCCTGCAGCACGACCGCGACGGTCCGCCGGTCGGGCACGGCGGAACCGTGCTGCTCGACCCGCGTGACCGTGACACCGGTGCGCAGCTCCGCGCCCGCCTTCTGCGCGTGCTCGACGAGCTGGGCGTCGAACTCCGGGCGGTTGATGAGCCCGAAGAGCATGCTGCGCGAGCGGCGCGTCCGCGCGTACTTGCCGTTCAGCGAGAACGTGACCGCGTTGATCCGGTCCTTGAACGGCAGGTCGAAGCCGGGCGGCAGGGAGTCGCGGGACGGGCCGATGATGCCGCCGCCGCACGTCTTGTAGCGCGGCAGTTCCGCCTTCTCCAACAGCAGCACGCGGCGTCCGGCGACCGCGGCCGCGTACGCGGCGGAGGCGCCGGCGGGGCCCGCGCCCACGACCACGACGTCCCACACGCTCATGTCCCGCTCGTCGCCCATGTCGTTGCCCGTCGCGTTCTCGGGATTCTCGCTGCTCACGATGGTCCAATGCTCCGTTTTCAGCCGCCTGCCGCATGTTTCCCAGGCATCCTACGGCGGGCGGCGCCGTGACCCTCTGTGGGAGGATCTTCGATACCCCCTGTACAACGTCGCACCTACGAGGAGCGTGCCCATGTCGCCGCATCCGATCGCCGGAACCGTCGCCTCCCTGCTGCCCCGCGCCAAGGCGGAGCTGGCCGAGCTGGTGGCCTTCAAGTCGGTGGCGGACTTCGAGCAGTATCCGAAGAGCGAGAGCGAGGGCGCGGCCGACTGGGTCGCGGACGCCCTGCGCGCCGAGGGCTTCCAGGACGTGGCACTGCTCGACACCCCGGACGGCACGCAGTCGGTCTACGGCCATCTGCCCGGACCCGAGGGCGCGCCCACGGTGCTGCTCTACGCGCACTACGACGTGCAGCCGCCGCTGGACGAGGCGGCGTGGGAGACGCCGCCCTTCGAGCTGACCGAGCGCGAGGACGGCCGCTGGTACGGGCGTGGCAGCGCCGACTGCAAGGGCGGTGTGCTGCTGCACCTGCTGGCGATCCGCGCGCTGAAGGCGAACGGCGGGGTGCCGGTGGGCGTCAAGGTGATCGCCGAGGGCTCGGAGGAGATGGGCACCGGCGGTCTGGAGCGCTACGCCGAGCAGCACCCGGAGCTGCTGACCGCCGACACCATCGTCATCGGTGACGCGGGCAACTTCCGGGTGGGCCTGCCGACGGCGACGGCGACGCTGCGCGGGATGACACTGGTCCGCGTCCAGGTCGACACGCTCGAAGGGAACCTGCACTCGGGCCAGTTCGGCGGGGCCGCGCCCGACGCGCTGGCCGCGCTGGTCCGCGTACTGGACTCGCTGCGGGCGGCCGACGGTTCCACGACGATCGACGGTCTCGAGTCCGCGGAGACGTGGCCCGGTCTGCAGTACGAGGAGGACGCGTTCCGCAGCGACGCCAAGGTGCTCGACGGGGTGGAGCTGATCGGCTCCGGCACGGTCGCGGACCGGATCTGGGCGCGGCCGGCCGTGACCGTGCTGGGCATCGACTGCCCGCCGGTCGTCGGCGCGACGCCGTCCGTGCAGGCCGGCGCCCGCGCGCTGGTCAGCCTGCGGGTGCCGCCGGGCGTGGACGCCGCCGAGGCGACGAAGCTGCTGATGGCGCACATCGAGTCGCACACGCCGTGGGGCGCCCGTGTGTCGGTGGAGCAGGTCGGCCAGGGCCAGCCGTTCCGGGCGAACACCGAGAGCCCCGCGTACGCCGCGCTGGCGGACGCGATGGCGGAGGCGTACGACGGCCAAGAGATGCAGTACGCCGGTCAGGGCGGCTCGATCCCGCTGTGCAACACGCTCGCCTCGCTCTACCCGGAGGCGGAGATCCTGCTGATCGGCCTGAGCGAGCCGGAGGCGCAGATCCACGCGGCCAACGAGTCGGTGTCGCCGCAGGAGTTGGAGCGGCTCTCGGTGGCGGAGGCGCTGTTCCTCCAGAAGTACGCCGCCGCGAACTGACCGGCCCGGAACGGGTATCTGCTCTGGGCCGAGACGCGCGCGGTCCGGCCGCCGGGGTTCGTACGGTCGCCGCATGACGACCTACGACCTCATCGACGCCTTCGACGTCACCCCGCGGCTGCGGCTGCTGCGCTTCCCCGTGGGGCAGGCCTATCTGTGGCGGGACGACGCCGGGCTCACCCTGATCGACGCGGGTGCGCCCGGCGCGGGGCTGCCGATCGCCGATGCCGTACGTGCGTGGGGGCATGCTCCCGAGGACGTGCGGCGCATCGTGCTGACCCACTTCCACGAGGACCACGTGGGCGGCGCCGCCGAGTTCGCCCGGCTCAGCGGCGCCGAGGTGTACGCGCACCGGCTGGACGCGCCGTTCGTCCGGGGTGAGGCGCCGGGGCCGCCGCCGGTGTACGAGGACTGGGAGCGGCCCCTCCACGCCCAGGCCCTGGCGCAGCTCCCCGCCCCGCTCCCGGAGCCCGATCTGCCGTCCGTGGTGCGGGAGTTGGAGGACGACGACACCCTCGACTTCGGTGACGGGGCACGGATCGTCGGCTCGCCGGGACACACGGACGGGTCGATCGCGGTGCATCTGCCCCGGCACGGCGTGCTGTTCACCGGCGACGCGATCGCCGCGTCCCCGGTCGACGGGCAGATCATCCTGGGCGTGCTGAACCTGGACCGGAAGCGGGCCGTCGCCTCGTTCGCCCGGCTCGCCGCGCTGCCGAGCGAGGTGGCCTGCTTCGGGCACGGCGATCCGCTGACGGAGGGTGCGGGTACGGCACTCAGAGAGGCCGCGGCGATGTACCGGCCCGGCTGACCCTCTCAGCCGAGTGGGACTCCGGCCTCCAGGTAGTGCGCCGCGCCGCGCTCGCGGGCGCGGAGGGCCCAGCGCAGCCGTTCGTACCGCACGGGCGGCAGCAGTCCGGCCGCCTCGGCCTCGTCGACGAACCGCCAGCCTCTCAACTCCGGTCCGGGCAGCAGCACATGAGCCGCCACGTCACTGTCGAGACGGCCGCCGTCGAAGAGCAGCCGCAGACCGCCGAAGCCCGGAGGCACCGGCCGCTCCCAGTCGATGACCAACAGGCTCGGCACGTCGATGAGTTGGATGCCGGTCTCCTCCAGGACCTCCCGCATACCCGCCCGCGCGGGCGCCTCGCCCGGCTCGACGACTCCGCCGGGAAACTCCCAGCCCGGCTTGTAGGTGGGATCGACGAGCAGGACCCGGTCCTGGTCGTCGAAGAGGAGCACGCCCGCGGCGACCGTCTCGGCGGTGGGCTCGGCGGTCTGCACGATGTCGCAGGGGGCCGCCTCACCGGTCCGCACGGCGGCCGCGATGCGCACGGCGGTGTCGTACGGGGACAGCGCGCCGTTGTCGACGAGGTAGGCGTCCGCCGCGAGCCAGCCCGCGAGCGCGGCACGGTAGGGCTCGATGTCGGCGGGCGCCTCGCCGCTCGGGTCACGGCTGCGCAGGATCGTTTCACCTGGAGCAAGGACCACATGGCACACGGGGATCCGCCGGGCGGCGAGCCCACCGAAGATCTCGTCGCGGTACTCCTGGCGCATGAGCCCCATCGGCACCACGAGGACCCCGCCGAGTTCGGCGAGGAGGGCCGCCGCCGTGTCGACGACGAGCCGCCGCCAGATCGGCAGGTCCTGATGGTCGCTGACCTCGGCGAGCCGCTTGGGCGGCAGCAGCCGCTCCAGCTCGGCGTCGATCTCCTCGGGGTCGAAGAGCGTGCAGTTGGGGATCAGGTCGAGCAATGCGCGCGCGGCCGTGGTCTTGCCCGCGCGGGACGCCCCGTTGACCCAGACGATCACGGTTCCCCCTCTTCCGTCGGCCCCCTGAGGCTTGCCCGCAACACCCTGCCGGGGAAACCCGGCGCTGATGAGGGAGGTCGCACGGTTGGTCAGACGCTTGTCAGCAGGCCGTCGAGCGGTGCGGGGACACGGGCCGGGTCGAGGGCGGCCACCAGGAGTCCGCCGTAGCGGATCTTGCGGCCCTTTTTGGTGCTGAGGAAGCGCCGGACCTGCTGCTCGCGGGGGCGGCCGCGCTGGGCGGGCTGGGTCAGGAAGATCTGCCAGGACCGCAGTTCGCCCTCGGCCCGGAAGACGTCCTCCACGGCGCCGGTGCCGAGCGCGCGGATCAGTTCGTCCTCCAGGTCGGCGGCGCACACGAAGAAGTCCCGGGGCGGCGCTCCGGCCCGTTCCAGGCCGCGCGTGAAGAAGTCCCGCTCCCCCTCGTCGCACAGGCCCGTCAGACGCAGTCCGAGGCCGGGCGGCCCGAGGAGTTCCGCGTAGCGGGCGACGCTCATGGCACCGCCCATCGCGACGACGCACACCCCGTCGACGGCCAGGTCCCGGCCGCGCCGGGCGGCGAGGGTCTCCACCGCGGCGAGATCGCTGGCCCCCTCGACCAGCACCGCCGTCCGCAGACCGAGGCGGCGGCTCAGCTCGTGCGCCGGCTCACCCGGCCCACCGGCCGCCCACCGCGCCACCGCGTCTCTGAACGCCTCCAGGTCTTCCATGGGGCGAGTCTGCACTGTGATCGTCCGCAGCGGCAGCGAATATCGGGCGCGCCCCGGTGGCGGTGTCCGCCGGTCCGACGATCGCGAAGGCCCCACGGGAGCCATCGGCGGGACCTCGGACGGGTTCCCCCGTCCCGGCAACGTCCGCCGAACGAACGGCGCCCGCCCGCCGCCTCGGGTGTCTCGGCGACTCACGGCGGGCGGGTCATCCGTAAGGGGCGGAGGCCGAAGCCGCGTCGCCCGTGCGCCTCCGGACATCGGGGGGAGACTCCGGAGTCGCCCGCGGAAGGACCGGGGGCGTCGCGCCGACCGCTGCCCGACGGCCGGCGTCCGGCCCCGCTTCCGGCCTTCCGCTGTCTTTCCTGCCCTCGCAGTCAAGCGCAGTCGGACGGTCGGCGCAGCCGTGTGCGCGCACGCTGTCGCGGCGCGGAATTCACACGGGGTGTGCGCGTCGCGCACCGCTGCGGCGCGGGCCCCGCGCGTGCTCAGGGCCGCCCGTCCGCCAGCGCCGCCCGGATCTGCCGGGTCGTGGCGGCGGCGATCCGGGGGCTGTCCGCGGCGTACGCCGTGTATGCGATCAGGCCGGTCGTCAGGGCCCAGCCGCGCCCGCGCAGCCAGCTCGCGTCGTCGACGCCGAGCGCGGACCGGAACACGGCGGCACAGCGCGGCGACAGCAGCGTGAAGGCGATCATCAGGTCGACGGCGGGGTCTCCCGCTCCGAGGCTGCCGAAGTCGATGACCGCGCTGAGCCGTCCGTCGGTGGTGAGCAGATTCCCGGTGTGGAAGTCGCCGTGGCACAGCACGGGCGGCCCGGGCCAGGCCGGGGCGGCGAGGGCCGCGTCCCACAGCGCGGTCATCGCCCCGGCGTCGAAGGCGTGGGCCGCCCGGGCGATGGCGGCCCGGGTCGCGGTGTCCCGGTCGGCGAGCGCCTCCCGCGCCTCGGCCGGCCCGGCGGCGTGCGGGTCCACCGCCCGCAACGCCCGCAGGAATGCGGCGAGTTCACGCGCCGCCTCGGTGGAGTCTCCGAGTCCCTCGACCGTCGCGACCTCGCCGCCCAGCCACCGGGTCACCGCCCACGGCCAGGGATACCCGAGCGCGGGCCGTCCCACCGCCACGGGGACGGGCACGGCGAGCGGCAGGCGCGGCGCGAGGCCGGGCAGCCGGTCGCGCTCCTTCTCCGCCTGCCCGATGGCTCCGGAGTGCCGGGGCAGTCGCACGGCCAGTTCCTCGCCGAGCCGGTGGACGACGTGGTCGGAGCCCCCGGGAACGACGGGCGTGAGCGGCAGTCGGGACCACTGCGGGAATTGACGGTCGAGTAGGTTCCGTACGAGTGCGGTGTCGATGAACGGCCGCTCGTCGGCCTCCCCGTCCCCCGCCCCCGGCATGTCCCGCGCTGTCTCCAAAGCACCCCTCCAGTCGCCCACTTTCCCTCAGTCTCACACCTTCTGTGTCAAGCGTTTTGTATTTAATTCACCTCATCAAGTGATGCGAGCTGTCGGGAATCGTTACGGCACGACGTGACCTCACTCCTCCCGATACGGTGTCCGACCAGGCGCCCCAGCCCCCGGCGACCATGTGGTTCGTTCGCACACCGATGTTTCGTTCGCGCCGGAGTGGCCGACTCCCCCACGGGATCGGACAGGTGCTCAGGCCCGGGGGGCCCGATGCGGCAAGGTAATCAACAGGACTTTCTGTCCGACGACTTCGGAGATTCCGAGCACTGCGGACTCCTCGGATGCTGTGGCGTTCTGGCGGGTACGGCCGATCCCGACAACGCCGTACATCCCGCCGTGGTCCACACGACCGGCGACTGCGCCGTCGTCGAACTCAGCGGGGACATCGACCTGCTGGCCCTCCACCGGCTGGCTCCGCTTCTCGACGCGGTGGCGGCCGGCCCGTACCGGATCGTCGCGGTCGACCTCACCGCGACCACGTTCTTCGACTGCTCGGGCCTCACCCTGCTGGTCAGGACGCATCGCCGAGCGCTGGAACGGGGCGGGCGGGTCACCGTCGTGTGCCGTCACCGGCTGACGCTGCGCATCATGGCGATGTCCCGGCTCACCGAGGTGCTGTGCCCGGCGGCGACGGTGGAGGAGGCCCTGAGATGACGCTCGGGGACGCCCCCGCTTAACGTGTTCCGCCTGTACCGGCATCACTCGGGGGGAAATCCGTGCGCACCCGCGTCATCAGCACCGTCATGCTATGTTCCGCCGCCGCGGCGACTCTGGTCGCCTGCGGCGGTTCGGACACGGCAAGCTCCGGGCCGACGCGCTCGCCGAGCGCCTCGGCCCCCGCGTCACCCTCGACGAGCGCTTCCGCGGCCGGTGAGGAAAAGGCCGTGCCGACGTTCGTCGGCATGGGCCTGCAGTCCGCGCAGGACAAGGCGCAGGCGGCGGGGTTCGCCATCCTGACCTCGCACGACGCTCTCGGCCGTGGCCGCATGCAGGCGTTCGACCGGAACTGGAAGGTGTGCAGCCAGTCGGTCGCGGCGGGCACGACGGTGGCCACGACGACGATGCTCGACCTCGGCGCCGTGAAGACGGACGAGTCCTGCCCGGCGAAGGACGAACAGGCTCCGGCCAAGCCCGACGGCACGATGCCCGACTTCAAGGGCAAGAGCGTGAAGGCGGCCCGCGCCTCGCTGGACGCCGCCACTTCGATCGACGTCAAGGACGCGGGCGGGAGCGACCGCTTCGTCTTCCTGGACTCCAACTGGCAGGTGTGCTCGCAGACCCCGGCCGCCGGGACCAGGCTGACGGGGCAGCCCGTGACGTTCAAGGCCGTCAAGTTCGGCGAGTCCTGCCCGTAGAGCGGCGCGCGGAGAGCCCCGCTCCCCCTCTGCGGTCAGACGGCCTGCCGCCGCGCCTCGTCGACCGCGCTCCCGCCCCGCAGCGCCGCCGCGGCGGCCCCCACGAGCCCGGCGTCCGTGCCGGTCGAGGCGGGGACGACGGTGAGCCGCTGGACGAACGAGAGGGTGGCGTAGTCGCGCAGGGCTCGGCGCAGCGGGTCGAACAGGACGTCGCCCGCCTTCGCCACGCCTCCGCCGATCACCGCGATGTCCACCTCGACGAGCGTCGCGGTCGCGGCGATCCCGGCCGCGAGGGCCTGCGCGGCGCGCGCGAAGGAGGCCGCCGCGATCGGGTCGCCCGCCCTCGCGGCGGCGGCCACGGCCGCCGCGGTCGTGTCGCCGTCCGGCCCAGGCTGCCAGCCGTCGGCCAGGGCGCGCCGCGCGATGTTGGGGCCCGAGGCGATGCGCTCGACGCAGCCGCGCGCGCCGCACGGGCACGGGTCGCCGTCAAGGTCGACGCTGATGTGGCCGATGTGGCCCGCGTTGCCGGTGGGGCCGGGGTGGAGTTCGCCGTTGAGGATCAGGCCGCCGCCGACACCGGTGGACACGACCATGCACAGCGCGTTGTCGTGGCCGCGCGCCGCGCCCTGCCAGTGTTCCGCCGCCGTGATCGCCACACCGTCGCCGACCAGCTCGACGGGCAGCCCGCCGGTGGCGGCGGCGACCCGCTCGACGAGGGGGAACTCGCGCCAGCCGGGCACGTTGACCGGGCTGACCGTGCCCGCCGAGCGGTCCACGGGCCCCGCGCTGCCGATGCCGACGGCCCCGGTCCTCGGCCACAGCTCGGACGCCGTCAGCTCGGCGAGCACCGCCTCGACCGCGCCCATCACCGTCTCGCCGTTCTCCTGCGCGGGGGTCGGTCGCTGGGTCCGCGCGAGGATGCGGCCCTGGTGGTCCACCAGGGCGCCGGCGATCTTGGTGCCGCCGATGTCGAGCGCGGCGACGAGGTCCATGTGCATCAGAGTCTGGTCTCCTGCGGGAAAGGGGAGAAGGGGCAGTTCACAGAAGCCCACTGTAGGAAGGCTCAGGAAAGCGGTGGACAGTCTCTCCCGCATCTGACAACGTTGTCCAGGCCCTATGCTCGACGCCACATGCTCGTACGGCAGCCGGTACAGCATGATGAACCCGATGAGCGGTCGCCCTTCGCCCGTTCCGGGCCACCGCCCCGACGGCAGCGACGACAGGACAGGACAGCGCATAGTGGACCGCACCGCCCGCCGCACCGAGAACCGCTACGGCAATCGCCCGACCATGAAGGACGTCGCCGCGCGCGCCGGAGTGGGCCTCAAGACGGTGTCCCGTGTCGTCAATGGTGAGGCCGGCGTCACGCCCGACACCGAGCGGCGCGTGCAGGAGGCCATCGCGGCCCTCGGCTTCCGGCGCAACGACAGCGCGCGCGTGCTGCGCAAGGGTCGTACGGCGAGCATCGGGCTGGTCCTGGAGGATCTGGCGGACCCGTTCTACGGACCGCTCAGCCGGGCCGTGGAGGAGGTCGCGCGGGCGCACGGCGCGCTGCTCATCAACGGGTCGAGTGCCGAGGACCCGGACCGCGAGCAGGAGTTGGTGCTCGCCCTGTGCGCGCGCCGGGTCGACGGTCTGGTCGTGATCCCGGCCGGGGACGACCACCGGTATCTGGAGCCGGAGATCGCGGCCGGGGTGGCGACGGTGTTCGTGGACCGTCCCGCGGGGCGGATCGACGCGGACTGTGTCCTCTCCGACAGCTTCGGCGGCGCTCGTGACGGTGTGGCGCATCTGATCGCGGGCGGTCACCGCCGGATCGGCTTCATCGGCGACCAGCCGCGCATCCACACGGCGGCCGAGCGACTGCGGGGCTACCGGGCGGCGATGGAGGACGCCGGGATATCGGTGGCGGACCGTTGGATGTCCCTGGGTGTCACCGATCCCGAGCGCGTGCGCCGGGCCGCGGAGGAGATGCTCAAGGGTCCCGACCCGGTCACGGCGATCTTCGCGGGCAACAACCGGGTGACCGTCACCGTGATCCGTGTCCTCGCCGAGCTGGACCGGGCCGTGGCCCTGGTGGGCTTCGACGACATCGAGCTCGGCGATCTGCTCCAGCCGGGCGTGACGGTGGTGGCGCAGGACGCCGCGCAGTTGGGCCGCACCGCGGCCGAGCGGCTGTTCCGGCAGCTGGACGGGGCGACGCTGCTGCCGGAGCGCATCGAGCTGCCGACGCGCCTGATCCGCCGCGGCTCGGGCGAACTGCCGCCCGCGGTCTGAGCGTTGCCGGTGCCGGCGGACGATCCCGCTCCTATGCTGCGGGGATGATCAGACCCTTCGAACTGGTGATATTCGACTGTGACGGCGTGCTGGTCGACAGCGAGCGCATCGCGGTCGGCGTACAGGTGGAGCTCGGCGCCGCGTTGGGCTGGCCGCTGACGGCGGAGGAGGTCGTCGCCACGTTCATCGGGCGCTCGCACGCCGACATCCGCGCGCTGGTGGCCGACCGGCTGGGCGAGGAGACCGCCTCGATGTGGTCGAAGCGGTTCGAGGAACGCCACCGCGAGGAAGTGGACGCCCGCCTCGTCGCCGTCGAGGGGATAGGCGACGCGCTCGACGCCCTCACGCTGCCGACCTGCGTGGCCTCCAGCGGCTCCCACGACAAGATGCGCCACACCCTGGGCCGCACCGGCCTGTACGAGCGCTTCGCGGGCCGGATCTTCAGCGCCTCGGAGGTCGCGCGCGCCAAGCCCGCCCCCGACGTCTTCCTGCACGCCGCCCGGCGGATGGGCGTCGACCCTGCGGCCTGCGCGGTGGTCGAGGACAGCGGCAACGGCGTCCGGGCCGCGCGTTCCGCCGGGATGCGCGCCTTCGGCTACGCCGGTGGACTCACCCCGGCCGAACAGCTCGCGGGCCAGGACACCGTGGTCTTCCACCACATGCGCGAACTGCCCGCCCTGATCGGCGCCCGCCGCTGAACCCTGCACGCACCACTGCCCTCCCCCGGAGGTATCGGGAAAGGGCAGTGAGGGTGCGGGCGTGGGCGCGTACTACTCGGCCGTCACCGTGAGGTCGCCGCGGCGCGGTGCCGCGTAGCCCTCCAGGTCGGCCCGGGTCAGGCCGGCCCGCCGGGCGACCTCGCCGTTGTCGAGAGCGCCGCAGTCGAGGCCGCGCAGCAGGTACCCGGCGAGGGCCTTGGCGGTGGCGGGCTCGTCGGCGATGTCGCCGGTGGACTGGTTGGCGTAGGCGGCGAGGCGCGCGGCGGCCTGCTCGAAGCCCTCGCGGTAGAAGGCGAACACGGCCGCGTAGCGGGTCGGGATGTGGCCCGGGTGCATGTCCCAGCCCTGGTAGTAGGCGCGGGCGAGGGCGCGGCGGGTGAGGCCGTAGTGCAGGCGCCAGGCGTCGTGGACCTTCGCGGTGGACCCGACCGGCAGGACGTTCGTGGAGCCGTCGGAGACCCGGACGCCGGTACCGGCGGCGGCGACCTGCATGACGGCCTTCGCGTGGTCGGCGGCGGGGTGGTCGCTCGCCTGGTACGCGGCGGAGACGCCGAGGCAGGCGCTGTAGTCGAAGGTGCCGTAGTGCAGCCCGGTCGCGCGGCCCTCGGCGGCGTCGATCATGCGGGCCACGGCGGCGGTGCCGTCGGCGGCGAGGATGGACTGGCTGGTCTCGATCTGGATCTCGAACCCGAGCCGTCCTGCGTCGAGGCCGTGCTGCTTCTCGAATGCTTCGAGGAGCCGGACCATGGCCGTGACCTGCTCCGGGTACGTGACCTTGGGCAGCGTCAGCACCAGGCCGTCGGGCAGGCCGCCGTGCTCCATGAGGCCGGTGAGGAAGATGTCGAGGGTGCGGATGCCGCGGTCGCGGACGGCCTCCTCCATGCACTTCATGCGGATGCCCATGTACGGGGCCGCCGTACCGTTCTTGTAGGCGTCGGCGATGACGCGCGCGGCCCGCGCGGCCGTCTCGTCCTCGTCGGCGGCGGAGGCGGGCCGGTAGCCGTCCTCGAAGTCCACGCGCAGGTCCTCGATGGGCTCCCGCTCCAGCTTCGCGCGTACGCGGCTGTGGACGGGCTCGGCGAGCTCGTCGGAGAGACCGAGGACGGCGGCGAACGAGGCGGCGTCCGGGGCGTGCTCGTCGAGCTGGGCGAGCGCCTGGTCGCCCCAGGAGCGCAGGGTGCCCGCATCGAAGGCGTCACCGGGGACGTAGACGGTGTGGACCGGCTGACGGGTGCCGGGGTCTCCCGGGTACCGGCGCGCGAGCTCCGCGTCGACCGGGGCGAGTGAGGCGCTGATGCCCTCGCTGACCGCGCCCGCGAGGCTCGTCGACACCTTCTCCTGCTGACCCATTCGTGCACCCTCCATACGCTCGATGTTTCCACTTCACGGAATCAACAATCCGTATAGCGAAGTTATCCGTCGCCGTAGTCCAGGTCAATGGTCATCTTCCCGGGTCCCGGTACGCGGACGGGGCCGCGCGGTGCAGAACACCACGCGGCCCCGTCGGTGGCCGTCGTCGGCCGAACAGGTTCAGCCCTTGCGGGTCTTGACCTCTTCGGTGAGCTGCGGCACGACGTCGAACAGGTCGCCGACGATGCCGTAGTCGACCAGATCGAAGATCGGCGCCTCGGCGTCCTTGTTGACCGCGACGATCGTCTTCGAGGTCTGCATACCGGCCCGGTGCTGGATCGCGCCCGAGATGCCGTTGGCGATGTACAGCTGCGGCGAGACGGTCTTGCCGGTCTGGCCGACCTGGTTGGAGTGCGGGTACCAGCCCGCGTCCACCGCGGCGCGCGAGGCGCCCACGGCCGCGCCGAGGGAGTCGGCGAGCGCCTCGATGATCGCGAAGTTCTCCGCGCCGTTCACGCCACGGCCGCCGGAGACCACGATCGCGGCCTCGGTCAGCTCCGGGCGGCCGGTCGACTC
>NZ_QLLY01000014.1:4198-246715 GCF_003259365.1 Streptomyces sp. PsTaAH-137 | reverse complement strand
GGCGCGGGGAACGGCGCGGGAAGCGGCCACCGGCCGGCGGTCGGGGAACGACCTGGGGGCGCGGGGAACGGCGCGGGAAGCGGCCACCGGCCGGCAGCCGGGGAACTGCCTAGGGGCGCGGGGAACGGCGCGAGAAGCGGCCACCGGCGTGCGGTCGAGGAACGACCTGGGGGCGCGGGAAGCGGCCACCGGCCGACGGTCGGGGAACTGCCTCAGGGGCGCGGGGAACTGCGCGGGAAGCGGCCACCGGCGCGCGGGCGGGGAACTGCTCAGGGGCGCGGGGAACCGCGCGAGGAGTCCCGCCGGGCGGCAGTCGGCGATGGAGCGTAGGTGGTCAGGGGCTCGGGGCGATCACAGGGTGACCCGCGGAGTGGTGGGGCAGCCGCAGCTCTCGCGGCGGGTCACCGATACCGGCAGCATCATCGACACCGGCTCGGCCCCCTGCCGCCCGGTGAGCCGGCGCACCAGGAGCTCGACCGCCTCCTCGCCCATCCGCCGCATCGGCTGCCGCACCGTGGTCAGCGTCGGCCGCACCAGCCGGCTCAGCGCGATCCCGTCGAACCCGGTGACAGCGATGTCGTCCGGCACCCGCACGCCCCGCCGCTCCAGGGTGTGCAGCGCCCCCACCGCCATCTGGTCGTTGGCGAACAGCAGCGCCTCGGGCCGCGGTCCCGGCCGGTCGAGGAGTTCGTCGGTGGCCCGCGCCCCCTCGGGCTGCGTCATCATGGCGACCCGCAGATCGGGCTCGCCGGACACCGGGACGCCCGCCGCCCGGCAGGCCTCGACGTACCCCCGGAACCGGGCGGCGACATCGGGCGACTCCTCGGCGCCGATGTAGGCGAGGCGGCGCAGGCCGTGGTCCTCGATGAGGTGCCGGGTCAGTTCGCGCTGGCCGTCGGTGTTGGCGGCCTCGATGTGGTCCAGGTGATCGAGGTCGTCCGACTCGCGGGGCCCGGCCAGCATCACCACCGGCTGGCGCCGCGAGATGACGTCCAGGTCCTCGGTCGGCACGGTCCGGGCCAGCACCGCGAACCCGTCCACCCGCCCCGCCACCTTCGCCAGCTGGCTCTCAGGCCCGCCCTTGAGGGAGGCGGCGATCAGCAGCGCGTACCCGTGCCGGCGCGCGGCGCGCTCCATCCCGCGGATGATCTGGTCGGAGTAGAGCATCGCGGCGTCGTCGTCCGCCTCGTCCCCGGCGCCCGTCTCGGCCTCGGACTCGGCGTCCGGGTCGGAGTAGTCGGGAAAGCACAGGCCGAGGACGCCGGTGGAGCGGCTGGCGAGTCCGCGGGCGTTGCCACTGGGTACGTAACCGAGCTCCCGCGCGCTGGCGAGCACCCGCTCACGGGTCTGGGCGCGGACCGAGTCGGGGTTGCGGTAGACCCGCGAGACGGTGGCGATGGAGACCCCGGAACGTTCGGCGACGTCGTACACCGTGGGGGCTGTGCTCACTGGGTGGACCCCCGAGTGCGTGGAGTGACGGAAAGCGAAATGAAAGCGCATTCACCCTAGGCCGGGAGTGGGGAGACGGGCAAGGGCGCCCCGGCCGGAACCCGCTCAGCGCCCCGTCGACTCGGCCCGGACCAGCTCCACGGCCTCCCCGAGCCGTCGCTTCTCCGCCGGGCCGAGGGTCGGGTTGGCGGTGCGCCGGGCGCGGGCCTCGTCGAGCGCCCCGGTCAGACCGGGCGGCGGATCGGTGAGCAGGGCGGTGAGGACCGCCCGGACCGGCGCGGCCTCGGGCCGGTCCGGGGCCACGGCGATCTCGGCGAGGATCAGCGCCGACATCGCCCAGTCCAGCGCGGGCGCCCCCTCCTCGGCATTGGCCCAGTCGATGACGACGGGCCCGCGCGAGGTGCGGATGACGTTCTCCGGGTGCAGATCGAGATGGAGCACATGCCCGGAAGGAAGCGGCGCAACGGCGTGCAACCGCCGCAGCAGCAGGGCGAGTTCGTGACCCGCCCCGGCCGGTGAGAGCGCACCGCCCAGCGCCGCCTCGGCCTGCGTCGGTCCGTCGAGGCGCTCCAGGACCAGGTCGCCCGGGATCAGGCCCGGAGAGGGGCGAACGCGCGGCGCCGGAAAGCCGTGCTCGTGCACGTACGTCATGAACGCGGCCTCGCGCAGGGTGTCCCACCCCTCGCGGTGCCGGCGCAGCACCCACCCGTCGTCGAGCGCGTAGACGTCGGCGGTGCGGCCGCTGCCGATGAGCGGCAGCCCGGACACGTCCACCGTGCCTGCGGGCACTACGGAGACCTCCGCCGGATCTTGTTCCCCAGCCACACCAGCGGGTCGTACTTGTGGTCAACGGCCCGCTCCTTCAAGGGGATCAGGGCATTGTCCGTGATCTTGATGCCTTCGGGGCAGACCTCCGTGCAGCACTTGGTGATGTTGCAGTAGCCGAGCCCGTGCTCGTCCTGGGCGGTGGCCTTGCGGTCGAGGCCGGCGGACGCGGCCGCGTCCAGGGGGTGCATGTCGAGCTCGGCGACGCGCATCAGGAAGCGCGGGCCCGCGAACGCCGTCTTGTTCTCCTCGTGGTCGCGCACCACATGGCAGGTGTCCTGGCACAGGAAGCACTCGATGCACTTGCGGAACTCCTGCGGGCGGTCCACGTCCTCCTGCATCATCCGGTACTCGCCGGGGCCGAGGTCCTGCGGCGGGACGAAGGCAGGGACCTCCCGGGCCTTCGTGTAGTTGAAGCCGACGTCGGTGACCAGGTCGCGGACGACCGGGAACGCGCGCAGCGGCGTCACCGTGATCGTGTCGGCGCGGTCGAAGACCGACATGCGGGTCATGCACATCAGGCGCGGGCGGCCGTTGATCTCGGCGGAGCACGAACCGCACTTGCCCGCCTTGCAGTTCCAGCGGACGGCGAGGTCGGGGGCCTGGGTCGCCTGGAGGCGGTGGATGATGTCGAGGACGACCTCACCCTCGTTCACCTCGACCTCGAAGTCCTCCAGGTCCCCGCCGCCGGTGTCCCCGCGCCACACCCTGAAGTGCGCGTCATAGGCGTCGCTGTGGGCGTCGCTCACTCGAAAAGCTCCTCTTCGGCCAGGTACTTGACCAGCTCCTCCTTCTCGAAGAGGGCCAGCAGGTCGGGGCGGATGGGCTCGGTCTCCTCCCGTACGAGGCTGATCTGGCCGCGCACCGGATCGGTGGCCGCCAACCCGCCCGTGGGATCGCGGAGTTGGCACAGCAGGTTCACCCGGCGCCAGGCCCGGTCCATCGCCCCGTGGTCCTCGCGGGTGTGGCCGCCGCGCGACTCCGTGCGCTCCAGCGCGGCGCGCGCCACGCACTCGCTGACCAGCAGCATGTTGCGCAGGTCGAGCGCGAGGTGCCAGCCCGGATTGAACTGCCGGTGCCCTTCGACGCCCGCCCGCCGGGCCCGCAGCCGCAGATCGGCCAGTTTGCGCAGCGCCTGCTCCATCTCGCCCTCGCGGCGGATGATGCCGACCAGGTCGTTCATCGTCTGCTGGAGCACCTGGTGGAGCGTGTACGGGTTCTCGGGGACCGCGCCGTCCTCCGGGCCCTCCGCGGAGAACGGGCGCAGTGCCTCGGCGGCCGCCGTGTCGATCTGGATGTCGTCGACCGCCGGACGGCCGCCGGCCAGGCCGGCGGCGTACTCGGCCGCGTGCAGCCCGGCCCGCCGGCCGAAGACCAGCAGGTCGGAGAGCGAGTTGCCGCCGAGCCGGTTCGAGCCGTGCATACCGCCCGCCACCTCACCGGCCGCGAACAGTCCGGGCACGCCGCGCGCCGCCGCCGTGTCCGAGTCGACGGCGATGCCGCCCATCACGTAGTGACAGGTCGGGCCGACCTCCATCGGCTCGGCGGTGATGTCGACGTCCGCCAGCTCCTTGAACTGGTGGTACATGGACGGCAGCCGGCGCCGGACGACATCGGCGGGCATCCGCGTGGAGACGTCCAGGAACACCCCGCCGTGCGGGGAGCCGCGGCCCGCCTTCACCTCCGCGTTGATGGCCCGCGCCACCTCGTCGCGGGGCAGCAGCTCGGGCGGGCGCCGGTTGTGGTCGGGGTCGTCGTACCAGCGGTCGCCCTCGGCCTCCGACTCCGCGTACTTCTCCTTGAAGACGTCCGGGACGTAGTCGAACATGAACCGCTTGCCGTCGGAGTTCCTGAGCACCCCGCCGTCGCCGCGCACCGACTCCGTGACCAGGATGCCCTTGACCGACGGCGGCCAGACCATGCCCGTCGGGTGGAACTGCACGAACTCCATGTTGAGCAGCGGCGCCCCGGCGAGCAGCGCCAGCGCATGCCCGTCGCCCGTGTACTCCCACGAGTTCGACGTCACCTTGAAGGACTTGCCGATGCCGCCGGTGGCCAGGACCACGCCCGGGGCCTCCAGGACGAAGAAGCGCCCGCTCTCCCGCTCGTAGCAGAAGGTGCCGGAGACGCGTCCTCCCTCGTCCTTCAACACCCTTGTGACCGTGCATTCCTGAAAGACCTTCAGGCGGGACTCGTAGTCCCCGGTCTCCTTGAAGTCCTCCTGCTGGAGCTGGACGATCTTCTGCTGGAGGGTGCGGATCAGCTCCAGGCCCGTACGGTCGCCGACGTGGGCGAGGCGCGGGTACTCGTGGCCGCCGAAGTTGCGCTGCGAGATCCGGCCGTCCTTCGTCCGGTCGAACAGGGCGCCCCAGGTCTCCAGCTCCCAGACGCGGTCGGGGGCCTCCTGGGCGTGCAGCTCCGCCATCCGCCACTGGTTGAGGAACTTGCCGCCGCGCATCGTGTCGCGGAAGTGCACCTTCCAGTCGTCCCCGGAGTTCACATTGCCCATGGCGGCCGCGATGCCGCCCTCCGCCATCACCGTGTGGGCCTTGCCGAACAGGGACTTGCAGATCACAGCCGTACGCGCGCCGCGCTCCCGTGCCTCGATGGCGGCGCGGAGCCCGGCGCCGCCCGCGCCCACCACGACAACATCCCACTGCTGCCGGTCGACAACTGACATCAGAAGGCCCCCACCATTAGAAGAACCGCGGATCGTCGAAGGCGCCGGACGCGACCAGATACACGTAGAAGTCGGCGAGCGCGACACTCACCAACGACGCCCAGGCGAGCAGCATGTGACGGGCATTCAGTCTGCCCACCCAGCCCCACAGGCGATAGCGCACGGGATGTTTGGAGAAGTGCTTGAGCCGGCCGCCCACGATGTGCCGGCACGAGTGGCAGGAGATCGTGTACGCCCAGATCAGGGTGATGTTGAGCAGGAAGACCAGGGTGCCGAGGCCCATGTGGCCCCAGGCGTAGTTCTCGTCGCGGAAGGACAGCACGGTGTCGTACGTCAGGATGCAGGCGACGAGTACGGCCGCGTAGAAGAAGTACCGGTGGATGTTCTGCAGGATCAGCGGGAAGCGCGTCTCGCCGGTGTACTTCTTGTGCGGCTCGGCCACCGCGCAGGCCGGGGGCGAGGCCCAGAAGCCGCGGTAGTAGGCCTTGCGGTAGTAGTAGCAGGTCAGCCGGAAGCCCAGCGGGAAGATCAGGATGAGCAGGGCGGGGGACAGGCCCCACCAGCCGCCGAACAGCTCCCAGTTGGGGCCGTGCCGCATCGGCGCGCAGTTCTGCGACAGGCACGGCGAGTAGAACGGCGACACGTACGGGGCCGCGTAGTAGTCCGCGTTCGAGAAGGCCCGCCATGTCGAGTAGACGATGAAGGCGAGCAGGCCCGCGGCGGTCGCCGCCGGGGCGAGCCACCAGCGGTCGGTACGCAGATGGGACGCGGCGATCGCGGCACGGGTCCGGCCGCGGACGCCGGTGCCGCTCTCGGTAGGGGGTTCGGTACGGGAGGGTTGGGTGCCGGTGGCCAACGAAGCCTCCGCTCGAAGGGTCAGGGGCGTAACCGGGGATGCGTCAGGGGGCGTGCCTGTCCCGTGCGCCGAGTCCCTCGTCGTCCGAGTCCGTCCACAGCGTGCTGTCGTACGGGGTGTCCGGGATCGGTACGAGGTCGGGGCGGCGCGGTGACTCGTACATGGCCGTCGCCGCCTCGCGCAGCAGCGCCAGGCTCTCGCGCAGGTGGTCGGCGTCGGCCCGTACGCGGCGGATGTCCGGGCCCCCGCCGAGCTGGGGTTCCAGGCGGCCGACGGCGCGCGTGAGGTCGTCCAGGCAGCGGGTGGCTGCCGCCAGGTCGTCGGTCAGGGACATGATGTGCCTCGCTTCCGCTGGTGCGGCGGAGATGCTCATGCGCCTGCGAGTGTCGCGCGTCACATTGCGGTTTGTGAAGGGACCGGCCCGGATTCCCGGGGCACGCCCCGGTACGCGCCCCCTTTTCACGCCGGTTTCGCCGGTTGTTCTCCGTCTGCGGGCCGGTGGCCGCTTCTGGGTCGTCTTCCGGGTGCGCCACCGTCGTGGCCGGTCGCGCAGTTCCCACCCAGCCGCGCCCGACACCACCCCCACCGGCACCCCCATTGGTCCGCCCGAGGGTTTCCGAGGGGCCTGCGCCGTGTCGCCGCCCCCTATTGGGCCCGCGCCCCGATAGATGTGATCAACCGCATATACCGCCAAAAGTGATCAACCGGCCCGTACCGGAGGTAGCTCCGAGATGCACCAGACCCCCAGGCGCCCAGGCGCAGCCCTGCGCTCGGCCGCGTTCCTCGTGAGCGGCGCGCTCGCCGTGACCGCCCTCGCCGGGTGCGCCGCGGACGACGAGGCGGGCAAGCCCTCCGCCGGGCAGGACATCGCCCCCGCAGCCCGCGACCAGATCAAGGACGGCGGCACCCTGCGCTGGGCCGTCGACAACCTGCCGCAGACCCTGAACTCCTTCCAGGCGGACGCCGACGCCAGCACCGGCCGGGTCACCGGCGCCGTGCTGCCGTCGATGTTCCGCCTCGACGGCCAGGGCCGCCCGCAGGCCGACCCCGACTACCTGGAGAAGGCCGAGGTCATCGAGACCGAGCCCAAGCAGGTCGTGCTGTACAAGCTGAACCAGCAGGCGGTCTGGAGCGACGGCCGCGAGATCGGCGCCCCCGACTTCGCCGCCCAGTGGCGCGCCCTGTCCGGCAAGGACAGCGCGTACTGGACGGCCCACAACGCCGGCTACGACCGCATCGAGAAGGTCGAGCGCGGGGCGAACGACCTGGAGGTGCGGGTCACGTTCGCCAAGCCGTACGCGGACTGGCGCGCCCTGTTCTCGCCGCTGTACCCCAAGGACGTCATGGGGACCCCGGACCACTTCAACGACAGCGCGCGGCGCAAGCTGACGAACACGGCGGGCCCGTTCGCCATCGACACGATCGACCGCGACGCCAAGACGGTCTCCCTCAAGCGCAACCCGCGCTGGTGGGGCAGCCCCGCCAAGCTGGACAAGCTCGTCCTCAGCGCGGTGCCGCGCGCCAAGCGCGCCGCGGCCCTCGCCGCCGGCGACCTCGACCTCGCCGACCTGGACTCCGGCGGCGCCGACCGCATCGCCTACGCCGCCCGCGACAAGGGCACGGCGGGCCCGCTCGCCCACGGCCCCGGCGCCGCCCTCACCCCCGGCAAGGCGCTGCGCTCCTGGGCGATCGTGCACGGCGAGGACGAGGAGGCCGCCGAGGAGGAGATCGCGGCCCGCGCCAAGACCCGTAAGGCCGTGAAGAAGTACGCGAAGGAGCAGCGGAACCTGCGCGGCTTCGACGTCCGCAAGTCGCTGGAGCCCGCCTACACCCAGCTCGCGCTGAACGGCACCGAGGGCCCCCTCGCCGACGAGCGCGTCCGCCGCGCCGTCGCCCGCGCCATCGACCGCACCAAGCTCGCCGAGGCCGTCCTCAAGCCGCTCGGCCTGCCGGCCGGCACCGTGGACAACCACCTCGCGCTGGCCGGGCAGGCGGCGTACGCGGACAACAGCGGCGCGCTCGGCGACCAGGACACCGCCCAGGCGCGGGCGCTGCTCGCGGAGGCGGGCTGGGTGCCGGGCGGCCCGCTGGAGAAGAAGGAGAAGGACAAGGCCGAGAAGGAGAAGACGGCCGGCTCCGAGAACTCCGAGAAGTCGGAAAACTCCGACAGCGAGTCCGAGGACGCCGACGACGGTACGTACATCGTCGGCGAGGACGACCAGAAGCCCGGCGCCGACGCGCTCCCGCTGTTCGGCCCCGGCCCCTTCACGGCCGCCCAGCACACCGCCCTCCTCCACCAGGCCGACGCGGTGAAGCTGCGCAAGGCCGACAAGGAGAAGGGCAAGCACTCCAAGGCGTCCAAGCACGCCAAGCACGCGAAGAGGCACAAGAACGACCACGCGGCCGAGGGGCTCGGCAAGGACGCCAAGACGTACGTGAAGCAGGGCGGCGCCCCCGGCGCGTACGCGCCCAAGGGCACGGCCGCCCCGGCCGGCGCCGCCGCGGGCCCGCTCGCCAAGGACGGCAAGCCGCTCACGCTGCGCTTCGTCCTGCCGTCCGGCGCGGGCTCCGAGCAGCTGCGCACGGTCGCCGACCGGATCACGCAGATGCTGGAGAAGATCGGCGTGCGCACCGACATCATGAAGGTGGACGACGAGAGCTACTTCAAGGACCACATCGCGTCCGGCCAGTACGACCTCGCCCTCTACTCCTGGCCCGCGTCCGCCTACCCGGCCACCGACGCCCGTCCCATCTACGCCAAGCCGGTCCCGGCCGCCGACGGCTCGCTCACCGTCGAGCAGAACTACACCCGGGTCGGCACCGACCAGATCGACCAGCTCTTCGACGAGGCCATCGGCGAGCTGGACGAGGGCGAGGCGCGCTCCCTGGTGAAGCAGGCCGACGCCCGCATCTGGGCGGCGGCGGGCTCCATCCCGCTCTACCAGCGCCCCGAGCTGGTCGCGGCCCGCACCGACGTGGCCAACGCCGGCGCCTTCGGCTTCCAGGACCCCCAGTACCAGAACATCGGCTACCTGAAGCCTGGCGGGAAGTCCTCGCCGTCGCCGAAGTCGGACGACTGAACCTCTGAATCGGCTCAAATCCACCACGTGATCCATCCGCCGCCCGCATCCTGGCCCGCATGATCAGGATGCGGGCGGCGCTGTGCGCCGTGGTGGTGCTGGCGGCGGGAGCCGCAGGGTGCACCGGGGGGACCGACCGGGACCCGGACCGAGGTGCCGGTACCGGAAGGAGTGCCGTGCCGGTGGCGCGCGCCTGCGCCGACGGCACGTTCACCTGGACCGACGTCGAGAAGAGGACGGAGAAGCTGACCGGCGTCTCGACGGTGCAGGAGCTGGGCAAGGACGGCGGCAGGCTGACCCTGCCGCTGAAGCGGGTGGCCGAGGCGCTGCCCTCGGTCCGGACGAAGGGGCCCGCCGTGTCCCCGGCCGAGGTGCTCTTCTCCCTGGGCAAGGAGACCGGCGAGATCGAGTCCGACGCGGCGACCCTGGCCGACGTGAACGGCGACACCTGGGCGTTCACCGACGTCGACGACGCCCCGCCGCCTCCCGGCGGAGCGGTGGCAACCATGGAGGACGGCGGGAGATTCGTGACCTACGCCGGCGTCAGGGAGGCGAGCGGCACCTTCCGCTACACCTGCGACGACGGCCGCACCACGACGGGCCGTGCCCGGCACTGGACGGTCGACGTCGGCGGCGTCCTGTCCTGCGACGAGGCCGTCGGCAAGGGCCTCGCCCACGAGGCCGCCCGGCGCTCCTGCCGGCCCGGTGACACCGCCACGAAGAAGATCTAGCTCAGATCGAGCTCAACTCCCTTGCCCGCCGGACAACCCGGCGGGCAAGCTGCGTTCTACCCGTTGACCTGCAGTTTTCCCGTCGTTCCCCGCACCCGTCACGCCCTGGCTCGGCCCCCACCCTTCGAGCCACGTACGATGGGGTGAGGCCGTGGCGTGTCCAGCCCGGCAGGGCGCGCGTATCACTGATGTACGCGCAGCCGTCCACTATTCCGGGAGTACGCCGCAATATGGCCACGCGCCACGACATCCGAAACGTCGCCATCGTCGCCCACGTCGACCACGGCAAGACGACCATCGTCGACGCCATGCTCAAGCAGGCCGGCTCGTTCGCAGCTCACGCCGCCGAGTCCCTCGACGATCGCATGATGGACTCGAATGACCTGGAGCGTGAGAAGGGCATCACGATCCTGGCCAAGAACACGGCCGTCAAGTACCACCCGAAGGATGGCGGCGACGTCATCACGATCAACATCATCGACACCCCGGGCCACGCCGACTTCGGTGGCGAGGTCGAGCGCGGTCTGTCGATGGTCGACGCCGTTGTGCTGCTCGTGGACGCCTCCGAGGGTCCGCTCCCGCAGACGCGCTTCGTGCTGCGCAAGGCGCTCCAGCAGCGTCTGCCCGTCATCCTGTGCATCAACAAGACGGACCGTCCGGACTCCCGGATCGACGAGGTCGTCAACGAGACGTACGACCTCTTCCTCGACCTGGACGCGGACGAGGAGCAGATCGAGTTCCCGATCGTCTACGCCTGCGGCCGTGACGGCATCGCGTCGCTGACCAAGCCGGAGAACGGCACGGTCCCCGCGGACTCCACCAACCTGGAGCCGTTCTTCTCCACGATCCTGGAGCACGTCCCGGCCCCGACGTACGAGGAGGACGCGCCGCTCCAGGCCCACGTCACCAACCTCGACGCCGACAACTTCCTCGGCCGCATCGCGCTGCTCCGCGTCGAGCAGGGCGAGCTGCGCAAGGGCCAGACGGTCGCCTGGATCAAGCGCGACGGCACGATCTCCAACGTCCGCATCACCGAGCTGCTGATGACCGAGGCGCTCACCCGCAAGCCCGCCGAGGTCGCGGGCCCCGGTGACATCTGCGCCGTCGCCGGTATCCCGGACATCATGATCGGCGAGACCCTGGCCGACCCGGAGAACCCGATCGCGCTGCCGCTGATCACGGTCGACCAGCCGGCCATCTCCATGACCATCGGCACCAACACCTCGCCGCTCGTCGGCCGCGGTGGCACGGGCAAGGGCGCGGCCGCCAAGTCCGCCGTGAAGGACCGCAAGGTCACCGCCCGTCAGGTCAAGGACCGCCTGGACCGCGAGCTGATCGGTAACGTCAGCCTCCGTGTCCTCGACACCGAGCGTCCCGACGCCTGGGAGGTCCAGGGCCGCGGTGAGCTCGCGCTCGCCATCCTGGTCGAGCAGATGCGCCGCGAGGGCTTCGAGCTGACCATCGGCAAGCCGCAGGTCGTCACCCAGGAGATCGACGGCAAGACGCACGAGCCGGTCGAGCGCCTCACGGTCGACGTCCCCGAGGAGCACATGGGCGCCGTCACGCAGCTCATGGGCGTCCGCAAGGGCCGTATGGACAACATGTCGAACCACGGCTCCGGCTGGGTCCGCATGGAGTTCGTGGTGCCGTCCCGCGGCCTCATCGGCTTCCGTACGGAGTTCCTGACGAACACCCGCGGTACGGGCATCGCCCACTCCATCCACGAGGGCCACGAGCCGTGGTTCGGCACGCTGACGACCCGTAACAACGGTTCGCTGGTCGCCGACCGCGCCGGCGCCGTCACCGGGTTCGCGATGACGAACCTCCAGGAGCGCGGCGTGCTGTTCACCGACCCCGGCACCGAGGTGTACGAGGGCATGATCGTCGGCGAGAACTCGCGCGCCGACGACATGGACGTGAACATCACCAAGGAGAAGAAGCTCACGAACATGCGGTCCTCGTCGGCCGACTCGTTCGAGGCGATCGTCCCGCCGCGCAAGCTCTCCCTGGAGCAGTCCCTGGAGTTCTGCCGCGACGACGAGTGCGTCGAGGTGACCCCGGAGGCCGTCCGCATCCGCAAGGTCGTCCTGGACCAGAAGGAGCGCGGCCGCTCCGCCTCGCGCGCCAAGCACGGCTGATCCACACGCAGTTGGGCCCGGCACCCGGAAGGGGCCGGGCCCTTCGCGCGCTCGCACGCGGTTTGCCGCTCCTTGGGGGTTGCACGGCTGTACGGGCTTGTCCTCCGCCCGCTACGCTTTCCCGATGTGTCGCGCGTAGACCGCGGCCTCTGCCTGCGTGCCCCTCGGCGGCCAGGCTCCACATCCCGGCTCCGCCGCGCAAGTTCTTTATCTCACGTCTCCGTCCGCTATCCGGACGTCACTGACCGATAGATATGTAACGCGTCCGTTTCGTGACCCTCTAGTCCAGATCAGTTTGTCCGGATTTTGGGAGATGTACGCAACAGGTGTGATCGAACCGAGACCAAATGGGTGTTGGTGACCGACACTCCATGGCTAATAGTTGACGCCATAGAGCTCGGGTCAATGGGTCACGCGCAGTGGGGAGCGCCGACTCACGAGCACACTGAGGCACACCATGCATCGGCCGACAGGGGTGTCGGCCGTCACGGATGTGCCCTCTCTCGCAGTGAACAAGTGGACTCATGAGGAGGAACCCCATGCGTGGTGCCAAGAGCGCCAAGTGGGTGGCGGGCGCGGCGATCATCGCTCTGGCCGCGACCGCGTGCGGTGGCAGCGACAGTGACAGCGGCGACAGCAAGGCCGCGGTCGACCCGAACGGCACGTTCTCCGTCGAGGTCGGTGAGCCGCAGAACCCTCTGCAGCCCGCCAACACCATGGAGTCCAACGGCAGCATCGTCATCAAGTCCCTGTTCTCGGGCCTGGTCGACTATGACTCCAAGGGCAACATCACGATGGTGAACGCCCAGTCGGTCGACACGACGGACAACAAGACCTTCACGGTCAAGCTGAAGCAGGGCTGGAAGTTCCACGACGGCACCGCCGTCACCGCCGACTCCTACGTCAAGGCGTGGAACTGGGCCGCGAACCCGGCCAACAAGCAGACGAACAGCTTCTGGTTCTCGGACATCAAGGGCTACGACGACGTCGCGCCGGCCAAGGGCAAGGCCAAGGCCGACACGATGTCCGGCCTGAAGGTCGTCGACGACAACACCTTCACCATCGAGCTCTCGAAGCCGATCCCGTACTTCGTCTACAAGCTGGGCTACGAGGTCTTCGACCCGCTGCCCGCGTCCTTCTACCAGGACCCGAAGGCCGCCGGTGAGAAGCCGGTCGGCAACGGCCCTTACAAGTTCGTCAGCTGGGACCACAAGAAGCAGATCGTGGTCAAGAAGAACGCCGACTACAAGGGCCCGAACAAGGCCAAGAACGGCGGCGTGACCTTCAAGAATTACGCCAAGCTTGAGACGGCCTACCAGGACCTCAAGTCCGGCAACCTCGACGTGATGCGTCAGGTCGCCCCGCGTGACCTCCCCGTGTACAAGCAGGACCTGGGCGACCGCGCCGTCGACCAGTCCTACTCCGCGATCCAGACGATCGCCGTGGCCTTCTACACCAAGCAGTGGAAGGACGTCGACCCCAAGGTCCTCCAGGGCCTGTCGATGGCGATCGACCGCGACACCATCACCAAGACGGTCCTTCAGGGCACCCGTGAGCCGGCCACCGGCTGGGTCGCTAAGGGCGTGCTCGGCTACACGGACAACGCCGCGGGCGACGTGACCAAGTACGACCCGGCGAAGGCCAAGGCCCTCATCAAGCAGGGTGGCGGCGTCCCGGGCAACAAGATCTCGATCCAGTACAACACCGACGGTGGCCACAAGGAGTGGGTGGAGGCCGTCTGCGGCTCCATCACCAAGGCGACCGGCGTCAAGTGCACGGGCGACGCGAAGGCCGACTTCCAGGCCGACACGAACGCGCGCGACAACAAGGAAGTCAAGTCGCTCTACCGCTCCGGCTGGGTGCTCGACTACCCCTTCATCTCCAACTTCATCCGCGACCTGTACGGCACCAAGTCGGACGGCAACCAGGGTGGCTTCTCGAACAAGAAGATCGACGAGCTGATCACCAAGGCCGACGCCGCCAAGACGCTGGACGAGTCGGAGAAGCTGTACCAGCAGCTCGAGAAGGAGCTGCCGAACTACATGCCGAGCATCCCGCTCTGGTACTACAAGGTCAACGCGGGCTACTCGGAGAATGTCTCCGGCGTCAAGTACGCCCAGGACGGTGACCCGATCCTGACCGGCGTTCAGGTCAAGAAGTAACCGCTGACGACAGCGTCCGTCCCCACCGCCCGAGCCCCGCACACGGCTCGGGCGGTGGAAGGCGGCGGCCACTGAGGCCGGGGGGCCCTTTTCACTGTATGTACGGGTAGTTCCCGAGTACGTACGGCGAAAAGGGCCTCTGCTGCGATTGACATGGAGGCACCATGGGGCGCTATGTCGCACGACGACTGCTCCAGATGATCCCGGTGTTCATCGGGACAACTCTGCTGATTTTCCTGATGGTCTACGCCCTGCCCGGAGACCCCGTGCGCGGGCTCTTCGGGGACAAGGGCGCGAGCCCCGCCGTGCTGCGGTCCCTGCGGCACGAATACGGTCTGGACAAGCCGATCCTGGTCCAGTACTGGGAGTACATGAAGGGCATCGTTCTTCACTTCGACTTCGGCAACCAGATCGCCAGTGGCCGACCGGTCACCGAGATCCTCAGTGACGCCTTCCCGGTCACGCTGCGTCTGGCGGGCCTCGCGTTCGTCATCGAAGCCGCGCTCGGTATCGCTCTCGGAGTCATCTCCGGCATGCGCGCGGGCAAGGGCGCCGACACGGCCATCCTCGTCCTGACCCTCCTGCTCATCTCGGTGCCGGTCTTCGTCCTGGGCCTGATCCTGCAGACGGTGGTCAGCAACATGGGCGGCGCCCCCTCGGTGAACGACGACACCAATCTGGGGCAGATGCTGACACCGGCGATCGTGCTGGCCAGCGCCTCACTCGCCTATGTTGCACGGCTGACCCGAACGTCCGTGGCCGAGAACATGCGCGCCGACTTCATGCGCACCGCCATCGCCAAGGGCCTGCCGCGCCGCCGCGTCGTCGGTGTCCACCTGATGCGCAACTCGCTGATCCCGGTCGTCACCTTCCTCGGCACCGACCTCGGCGCGCTGATGGGCGGTGCGATCGTCACCGAGTCCATCTTCAACATCAAGGGTGTCGGCGGCACCATCGCGGACGCGATCACCCGCCGTGAAGGCACCACGCTGGTCGGCCTGGTCACCATCCTGGTGCTCGTCTATCTCGTCACCAGCCTGATCGTCGACCTGCTGTACGCGGTTCTGGACCCGAGGATCCGTTATGCCTGAGCTCACCAAGACGTCGGCGGAAGAAACCGCCGAGGCCGCCGCACCCGACGGTCTCCCGCTGCCCGACCCGAAGCAGGACAAGGTCCGCAGCCTCTGGGGCGACGCATGGATCGAACTGCGCTCCAACTGGATCTTCATCGTCTCGTCGGTGCTGATCCTCCTGCTCCTGGTCATCGCGATCTTCCCCGGCCTGTTCACCGGGGCCGACCCGGAGAACAAGGACCTGGCCGCGCACTACCTGCAGCACCCGAACTACGGCCACATATTCGCGGGGGACTGGCTCGGTTACGACGCCCAGGGGCGCAGCGTGTACGCCCGTGCCATCTACGGCACACGCGCCTCGCTCCTGGTCGGTGGTGGTACCACGCTCGCCGTGACGCTCTTCGGCGGCCTGATCGGCATGCTCGCCGGCTACTTCGGCGGTTGGCTGGACGCGGTGCTCTCTCGCATCACGGACATGTTCTTCGGCATCCCGTTCCTGCTCGGCACGATGGTCATGCTGAACTCGTTCACCGAGCGTTCGATCCCGACCGTCATCCTGGCCCTGACCTTCCTCGGTTGGACCCAGACGGCCCGCGTCATGCGCGGTTCGGTGATCACGATCAAGTCGCAGGACTACGTGCAGGCCGCCAAGGCGCTGGGCGCGGGCACCTCGCGCATCCTCTTCCGCCACGTGCTGCCCAACGCGATCGCCCCGGTGATCGTCATTGCCACCATCTCGCTCGGTGTCTACATCGGTGCCGAGGCCACGCTGTCGTTCCTCGGTCTCGGCCTGGACGGCGCCTCGTGGGGCAACGACATCTCCGACGGCCAGAACCAGATCCGGGTCGCGCAGTACATCATGCTCTACCCGTCGATCATGCTCAGCATCACGGTGCTGGCGTTCATCATGCTCGGTGAGGCCGTCCGCAACGCCCTCGACCCGAAGCAGCGCTGAGGGAGGCGTACGTGACCATCATCGAACAGCCCGCATCCGTGCCGTCGCCCCGCGCCGGCGGGGCCGACGGCGGTCCCCTGCTCGAAGTGCGCGACCTGCACGTCGAGTTCCACACCCGCGACGGCATCGTCCGCGCGGTCAACGGCGTCAACTACAGCGTCAGCGCCGGTGAGACCCTGGCGGTGCTCGGCGAGTCCGGCTCCGGCAAGTCCGTCACCGCGCAGGCGATCATGGGCATCCTCGACATGCCGCCGGCGAAGATCCCTCAGGGCGAGGTCCTCTTCCGCGGCCAGGACATGCTCAAGATGTCCGCCGACGAGCGACGCCAGCTGCGGGGCGCGAAGATCGCCATGATCTTCCAGGACGCCCTGTCCTCCCTCAACCCGGTGCTCACCGTCGGCTACCAGCTCGGCGAGATGTTCCGGGTGCACCAGGGCATGAGCAAGAAGGACGCCAAGGCCAAGGCCATCGAGCTGATGGACCGGGTCAAGATCCCCGCCGCCAGGGAGCGGGTCAACGACTTCCCCCACCAGTTCTCCGGCGGTATGCGCCAGCGCATCATGATCGCGATGGCGCTCGCCCTGGAGCCCGACCTGATCATCGCGGACGAGCCCACCACGGCGCTCGACGTGACGGTCCAGGCCCAGGTCATGGACCTGCTCGCGGAGCTCCAGCGCGAATACAACATGGGCCTGATCCTCATCACGCACGACCTGGGCGTCGTCGCCGACGTCGCCGACAAGATCGCCGTGATGTACGCGGGCCGCATTGTGGAGCAGGCCCCGGTCCACGAGCTGTACAAGCGCCCCGCGCACCCGTACACCCGCGGTCTGCTGGACTCGATCCCGCGCCTGGACCAGAAGGGCCAGGAGCTCTACGCGATCCAGGGCCTGCCGCCCAACCTCCTGAAGGTGCCGTCGGGTTGTGCGTTCAACCCGCGTTGCCCCAAGGCGCAGGACATCTGCCGCACCGACGTCCCGGCGCTCGTCGAGGTCACGGAGCGGGACGGCGGCGCGCTGCCCGGCCGGCGCAGCGCCTGCCACTTCTGGGAGGAGACGATCCATGGCTGACATGAGCAAGAAGAACGACGAGAACGAGCCTGTGGACGCCACCCCGAACGTCTCGGAGGTCGAGGTCGTCGACGCGGTCTCCGAGGACGCGGCGGTCGCCGCCCTCGACAAGACCGTTGAGCGCGGCGAGCCGATTCTCCAGGTGCGCAACCTGAAGAAGCACTTCCCGCTGACGCAGGGCATCCTCTTCAAGAGGCAGATCGGCGCGGTCAAGGCCGTCGACGGTGTCTCCTTCGACCTGTACCAGGGCGAGACCCTGGGCATCGTGGGCGAGTCCGGCTGTGGCAAGTCCACCGTCGCCAAGCTCCTGATGACCCTGGAGCGGGCCACCGCGGGCGAGGTCTTCTACAAGGGCCAGGACATCACCAAGCTGTCCGGCCGCGCGCTGAAGGCCGTCCGCCGCAACATCCAGATGGTGTTCCAGGACCCGTACACCTCGCTCAACCCGCGCATGACGGTCGGCGACATCATCGGGGAGACCTTCGACATCCATCCCGAGGTGGCTCCGAAGGGCGAGCGCCGCCGCAAGGTCCAGGACCTCCTGGACGTGGTGGGTCTCAACCCCGAGTACATCAACCGCTACCCGCACCAGTTCTCGGGCGGTCAGCGCCAGCGCATCGGCATCGCCCGCGGCCTGGCCCTGAACCCCGAGATCATCATCTGCGATGAGCCGGTCTCCGCCCTGGACGTCTCCGTCCAGGCCCAGGTCATCAACCTGATGGAGAAGCTGCAGGACGAGTTCAACCTCTCCTACATCTTCATCGCGCACGACCTGTCGATCGTCCGGCACATCTCAGACCGTGTCGGGGTCATGTACCTCGGCAAGATGGCCGAGATCGGCACGGACACGCAGATCTACGACCACCCGACGCACCCCTACACGCAGGCGCTGCTGTCGGCGGTCCCGGTGCCGGACCCGGACGCCCGTGAGGGCCGCGAGCGCATCATCCTCACCGGTGACGTGCCCTCGCCGGCCAACCCGCCGTCGGGCTGCCGCTTCCGCACCCGCTGCTGGAAGGCGCAGGACAAGTGCGCCGAGGAGGTCCCGCTGCTCGCGATCCCGGAGCGGTTCGCGGGCGAGAACAGCGAGGCCGCGCACGAGTCGGCGTGCCACTTCGCCGAGGAGAAGGACGTCGTGGGCGTGGCGTGAGCCGCGCCCGACCGTGAGAGCCGGTCCCCGGGTTCAGCCCGGGGACCGGCTCTTGTCGTCTCTCAGTCCTGGCCCGCCCGGCTCAGGATCTCCGCCACGACCTCCGTCCGCGCGTCCGCGTAGTCCTGTACGTGCTCCCAGGTCCGCCGGGACAGTTCGCGCTCGGCGCGGGCGTACCGGGCACGGTCCGCGGGATGGGTGCGCAGCCGGTCCCGGAAGCCGGTCAACCGGCCGATCTCCGGGCAACCGGCCGTGAACACGTGGAGCTCAATGTCGTCGACGCCGGGCGACCCGCCCGGGTGGCGCAGGACGCGGTGCTCGAACCGGTCGGGTTCGCGGACGGCGAGGCCGTAGCCGAGGCCCTCCAGCGCCGGTACGTAACCGCTCTCGTCCGCCGAGTCGGGGACGGCGAGGAGGATGTCGACGACCGGCCTCGCGGGGAGGCCGGGCACCGAGGTGGAGCCGATGTGCTCCAGCCGGTGCGGGAGCCTGACCAGGGCGGTGCCGATGCGTTCGGCCTCGGTCGCGTACACCAGCGGCCACTGCGGATCGGACTCCACGAGCGTCGTCGCGGAGCGGGGGATCTTCCGGTGCGCGTCCTGGTGACTGGTCATGTCCACACCGTACGTGCTCACCACCAGGCCGTTCCTAGACTCGGGGCATGACGAACCCCGTATCGCCCGACGCCGCCGTCGCCCGGGACCTCGCGCCCACCGGAGTGCTGCGTGCCTCCGTCAACCTCGGCAACCCCGTCCTCGCCCAGGGCACCCCCGACGCGCCCGCCGGGGTCACCGTCGACCTGGCCCGGGAGATCGCGGCCCGGCTCGGGCTCCCGGTGGAGTTCCAGTGCTTCGACGCCGCCCGCAAGTCCTACGAGGCGATGGCCACGGGCCGCGCCGACCTGTGCTTCCTAGCCGTCGAACCGGCCCGCGAGGCGGAGGTGGCCTTCACCGCCCCGTACGTCCACATCGAGGGCGTCTACGCGGTCCCGGACGACTCCGCGCTGCGCACCGCCGCCGACGTGGACCGCCCCGGGGTACGGATCGGGGTCAAGCAGGGCTCCGCCTACGACCTGTTCCTGACCCGGACCCTGCGCGAGGCGACCGTGGTGCGGGGCACCGACGGCACGGACGCCTTCCACGCCGGGCAGCTGGAGGTGGCCGCGGGCATCCGCCAGCCCCTGACCGCCCACGTCACCGCCCACCCCGGACTCCGCCTGCTGGAACCGGCGTTCATGACCATCCGGCAGGCGGTCGGCACGACCCGCACCCGGGACGCGGCCACGGTCCGCTTCCTGAGCGCGACGGTGGCCGAACTGACGGCGTCCGGTTTCGTGGCCGACGCCCTGACCCGGTCGGGCCAGGACCCGAAGCTGACGGCGCCCGTGGAGGACGGCAGCGCGGGCTGACGGCGGCCCTGGAGACCCCTACCGTCCGTCCCCGTCGCCCAGCTTGCCGTAGCGCCGGAAGTCGGCGGTCTCGACGGTCCAGGGGCCCAGCGGCACCACGTCGCCGTAGATGTACGACTCCTTGGAGCGATAGCGGTCGCCCGCCGGGTCCGAGTGCACCTCGATCATGCCCATGCGGGGGTCGACGATCAGGTAGAGCTCGATGCCCATCGCGGGGTAGTCGGCGAGCTTGTCGCGGTAGTCGTTGTCCGGGTTGGACGGCGAGACGATCTCGACGACGGCCAGGACCTGCGAGGCGTCGACCGCGAGCCCTTCCTCGTCGAGGGCCTCCTCGGGGACCACGACGGCGTCCGGGCGCCTCATGCGGCCTATGGCGGCGTGCTCGATCTCAGGGCCGGGGATGCATCCGTAGCCCGGGTGCGTCGTCAGCAACTGGGCGTCGAGCTGCTTGCAGATGCGTCGAACGGTCCCCTCATGCCGCTTCGACGGGCTCATCATGGCCAGTATCGGCCCGGCGGAGCCGATCTCGACGCTCCACGAGCCTTCGAGGCCCTCGGCATACTCCGCGAGCTCCTCGGCGATCGCCCGCATCTTCGCGTAGTCCATGGACGCAGCGTAGCCAGCTTCTCGGGGTAGTGGCGGGCGGTCGGACGGGAGGGGGTGCCGAGGCGGGAGTGTCCTCCGGGTGGCTGTACCGGGAGTGCGTGATGCCCTGTATGCCCTGATATTTGGGCGTACGTGTCACGTGATCGGTACAGAGGAGGCACTCCATGCGTGGAGCCACGCACGCCAAGTGGGCGGCTGGTGCAGTCGCCGTAGCCCTCGCGGCGACGGCCTGTGGTGGGGGCGGCGACAGCGGTGGCGGCGGTGACGGCTCCGGGATCGTGCGCTCCTCCTGGGGTGACCCGCAGAACCCGCTGGAGCCCGCCAACACCAACGAGGTGCAGGGCGGCAAGGTCCTGGACATGATCTTCCGGGGTCTGAAGCGGTACGACCCGAAGACCGGCGAGGCCAAGGACATGCTCGCCGAGAAGATCGACACGTCCGACTCGCAGAACTTCACGATCACCGTGAAGAAGGGCTGGACATTCTCCAACGGCGAGAAGGTCACCGCCAAGTCCTTCGTCGACGCCTGGAACTACGGCGCGAGCCTGAAGAACAACCAGAAGAACGCCTACTTCTTCGGGCAGATCGACGGCTACGACAAGGTCCACCCGGAGTCCGGCTCGCAGAGCGCGGACACCCTCTCGGGCCTCAAGGTCACCGGTGACGACACCTTCACGGTCAAGCTGAACCAGAAGTTCTCCACGTGGCCCGACACCCTCGGCTACGCGGCGTTCGCCCCGCTGCCCAAGGTGTTCTTCGACAACCACGACTCGTACATCAAGAAGCCGATCGGCAACGGCCCGTACACCGTGGACTCGTACCAAAAGGGCTCGCAGATGTCCCTGCGCAAGTGGGACAAGTACCCGGGCGACGACAAGGCCGAGAACGCGGGCGTGGACCTCAAGGTCTACACCGACAACAACACGGCCTACACCGACCTGACGGCCGGCAACCTCGACCTCGTCGACGACGTGCCCGCCGCCCAGCTCACGAACGTCAAGAGCGACCTGAACGGGCGGTACATCAACACGCCCGCCGGCATCATCCAGACGCTCGCCTTCCCGTTCTACGACTCCGACTGGAACAAGGCGGACAGCGACAAGGTCCGCAAGGGCCTGTCGATGGCGATCAACCGCAAGCAGATCACCGACTCGATCTTCGAGAAGACCCGCACCCCCGCCACCGACTGGACCTCGCCGGTCCTCGGCAAGGACGGCGGGTACAAGGAGGGGCTGTGCGGTGAGTTCTGCGACTACAACCCCGACGAGGCCAAGAAGCTGATCAAGGAGGGTGGCGGCATCCCCGGCGGCCAGGTGCAGATCGGCTACAACGCCGACACCGGCAGCCACAAGGAGTGGGTCGACGCCGTCTGCAACTCGATCAACAACGCCCTCGGCAACGACAAGGCGTGCGTCGGCAGCCCCACCGGCACCTTCGCCGACTTCCGCAACAAGATCACCGACAAGAAGATGACGGGCCCGTTCCGCGCCGGCTGGCAGATGGACTACCCGCTCATCCAGAACTTCCTCCAGCCGCTGTACTACACCAACGCCTCGTCCAACGACGGCCACTGGTCCAACAAGGAGTTCGACTCCCTCGTGGACAAGGCCAACGCCGAGTCCGACCAGGCCGAGGCCGTGAAGATCTTCCAGCAGGCCCAGGAGGTCGTCCGCGACAACATGGCGGCCATCCCGCTCTGGTACCAGAACGGCAGCGCCGGCTACTCGGACAAGGTCGACAACGTCGCCCTGAACCCGTTCAGCGTCCCCGTCTACAACGAGATCAAGGTCAAGTGACGCCAGGGGAGCGGCGGCCCGCCGGCCGCCGCTCCCGCCGCCTCGCGGAAACGGAACCGGAGTCCTCATGGGACGTTATGTGATCCGGCGCCTGCTGCAGATGATCCCGGTCTTCATCGGCGCGACGCTGCTGATCTTCCTCATGGTCAACGTGATGGGCGACCCCATCGCCGGGCTGTGCGGCGACAAGGCCTGCGACCCCGCCACCAAGGCGCAGCTGTCGAAGGAGTTCGGCCTCGACAAGCCGGTGTGGCAGCAATACCTGACGTACATGGGGAACGTCTTCACCGGTGACTTCGGCACGGCGTTCAACGGCCAGAAGGTCACCGAGCTGATGGCGACCGCGTTCCCCGTCACCATCCGCCTGACCATCGTCGCGATCCTCTTCGAGATCGTCGTCGGCATCACGCTCGGCGTCATCACCGGCCTCAAGCGCGGCCGCCCGATCGACACCACGGTGCTGCTGCTGACCCTCGTCGTCATCTCCATCCCGACGTTCGTCACCGGTCTGCTGCTCCAGCTGCTGCTCGGCGTCAAGTGGGGCTGGATCGAACCGGCGGTGTCCACGGAGGCGACCTTCGGCGAGCTGATCGTGCCCGGCCTGGTCCTCGCCTCGGTCTCCCTCGCCTACGTGACCCGCCTGACGCGGACCTCCATCGCCGAGAACAAGCGCGCCGACTACGTGCGCACCGCCATCGCCAAGGGCCTGCCCAGGCGCCGCGTCATCACCCGGCACCTGCTGCGCAACTCGCTGATCCCCGTCGTCACCTTCATCGGCGCCGACGTCGGCGCCCTGATGGGCGGCGCCATCGTCACCGAGCGCATCTTCAACATCCACGGCGTCGGCTACCAGCTCTACCAGGGCATCCTGCGCCAGAACACCCAGACCGTGGTCGGCTTCGTGACGATCCTCGTACTGGTCTTCCTCGCGGTGAACCTGATCGTCGACCTCCTGTACGCCGTACTCGACCCGAGGATCCGCTATGCCTGAACCGCACGCACCCGACGGGCGCACACCCGACGACGGTGCCATCGCCGCGACCGGCATGGGCGGCGCGATGGACCTCGCCACCAGCGAGGGCGCGACCGTGGAGAGTTCGCCGGGCGGTCCCGCGGGCGGCCCGGCCGACAAGCCCCGCAGCCTGTGGTCCGACGCCTGGCGGGACCTGCGCCGCAACCCGGTCTTCATCATCGCGGGCCTGGTCATCCTCTTCCTGGTGATCATCTCGATCTGGCCGCAGCTGATCGCCTCCGGCAACCCGCTCTCCTGCGACCTGGCCAAGCGCCAGCAGGGCTCCGAGCCGGGCCACCCCTTCGGCTTCGACGGCCAGGGCTGCGACGTCTACACGCGCACCGTCTACGGCGCCCGCAACTCCATCACCGTCGGCGTCTGCGCCACGGTCGGCGTCGCGCTCCTCGGCTCGGTCCTCGGCGGCCTCGCCGGGTTCTTCGGCGGGTTCTGGGACTCGATCCTGTCCCGCATCACCGACATCTTCTTCGCCATCCCCGTCGTCCTCGGCGGCCTGGTGCTCCTGTCGGTCGTCAGCAGCAACACCGTCTGGCCGGTCATCGGCTTCATGGTGCTGCTGGGCTGGCCGCAGATCTCCCGCATCGCGCGCGGCTCGGTCATCACCGCCAAGCAGAACGACTACGTCCAGGCGGCCCGCGCCCTCGGCGCCTCCAACTCGCGGATGCTGCTGCGGCACATCACGCCGAACGCGGTCGCGCCGGTCATCGTCGTCGCGACCATCGCCCTCGGTACGTACATCGCCCTGGAGGCGACGCTGTCGTACCTCGGCGTCGGCCTGAAGCCGCCGGCGGTCAGCTGGGGCATCGACATCTCGTCGGCGTCCGCGAACATCCGCAACGCCCCGCACGCGCTGCTGTGGCCGTCCGGCGCCCTCGCGATCACGGTCCTGGCGTTCATCATGCTCGGCGACGCGGTGCGCGACGCCCTCGACCCGAAGCTGAGGTAGCGCCCATGCCGTTGCTCGAAGTACGCGACCTGAACGTCGAGTTCCGCACCCGGGACGGCAACGCCAAGGCGGTGAACGGCGTCAACTACACGGTCGACGAGGGCGAGACCCTCGCCGTCCTCGGCGAGTCCGGCTCGGGCAAGTCGGTCACCGCGCAGGCCGTCATGGGCATCCTCGACATCCCGCCCGGGAAGATCACCGGCGGCGAGGTGCTCTTCCGCGGCCAGGACCTCCTCAAGCTCAAGGAGGAGGAGCGGCGCAAGATCCGCGGCGCCGAGATGGCGATGATCTTCCAGGACGCGCTCAGCTCCCTCAACCCCGTGCTCTCCGTGGGCGAGCAGATCGGCGAGCTGTTCGTCGTCCACAAGGGCATGTCCCGCAAGGACGCCAAGGCCAAGGCCGTCGAACTGATGGACCGGGTCCGCATCCCGGCCGCCAAGGAACGCGTCGGCCAGTACCCGCACCAGTTCTCCGGCGGTATGCGCCAGCGCATCATGATCGCGATGGCGCTCGCCCTCGAACCCGCCCTGATCATCGCGGACGAGCCCACGACCGCCCTGGACGTCACCGTGCAGGCCCAGGTCATGGACCTGCTCGCCGAGTTGCAGCGCGAGCTGCACATGGGCCTCATCCTCATCACGCACGACCTCGGCGTGGTCGCGGACGTCGCCGACAAGATCGCCGTCATGTACGCGGGCCGCATCGTCGAGCAGGCGCCCGTGCACGAGATCTACCGGGCGCCCGCACACCCGTACACCAAGGGCCTCCTGGAGTCGATCCCGCGCCTGGACCAGAAGGGCCAGGAGCTCTACGCGATCAAGGGCCTGCCGCCGAACCTGATGAACATCCCGCCCGGCTGCGCCTTCAACCCGCGCTGCCCGATGGCACAGGACGTGTGCCGCACCGACGTCCCCCCGCTCGCCGACGTCTCCGAGACCCGTCGCAGCGCCTGCCACTTCTGGAAGGAGACGCTCGATGCCGCACAGTGAGCACGTCAGCAAGCAGGACCTCAAGCGCGAGGGCGAGATCGCCCGGCACCTGCTGCACCAGTCGCAGGCCGAGTCCTCCTACGCGGCGAACGGCTCGGAGTCCGGGCACGAACCGATCCTGGAGGTGCGCGGCCTGGTCAAGCACTACCCGCTCACCCAGGGCATCGTCTTCCGCAAGCAGGTCGGCGCGGTCAAGGCCGTCGACGGCGTCGACTTCGACCTCGGCCACGGCGAGACGCTCGGCATCGTCGGCGAGTCCGGCTGCGGCAAGTCCACAGTCGCCAAGATGCTGGTGAACCTGGAGAAGCCGACCGCGGGCCAGATCAAGTACAAGGGCGAGGACATCACCAAGCTGTCCGGCCGCGCCCTGAAGGCCGTCCGCCGCAACATCCAGATGGTGTTCCAGGACCCGTACACCTCGCTCAACCCGCGCATGACGGTCGGCGACATCATCGGGGAGCCGTACGAGATCCATCCCGAGGTGGCCCCGAAGGGCGACCGGCGCCGCAAGGTCCAGGAACTCCTCGACGTGGTCGGGCTCAACCCCGAGTACATCAACCGCTACCCGCACCAGTTCTCCGGCGGTCAGCGCCAGCGCATCGGCATCGCCCGCGGGCTCGCGCTGCGGCCCGAGATCATCGTGGCCGACGAGCCGGTCTCCGCCCTCGACGTGTCGGTCCAGGCCCAGGTGGTCAACCTGCTCGACCGCCTCCAGAACGAGTTCAACCTCTCCTACGTCTTCATCGCGCACGACCTGTCCATCGTGCGGCACATCTCCGACCGGGTCGGCGTCATGTACCTGGGCCGCGTCGTGGAGATCGGCTCGGACTCGCAGATCTACGACCACCCGACGCACCCCTACACCCAGGCGCTGCTCTCCGCGGTGCCGGTTCCCGACCCGCGGGCGCGCGAGCACCGGGAGCGCATCCTGCTGGCGGGCGACGTCCCCTCACCGGCGAACCCGCCCTCCGGCTGCCGCTTCCGCACCCGCTGCTGGAAGGCGCAGGAGCGCTGCGCGGTGGAGGAGCCGGTGCTCGCGGTGCCGGAGGTGTTCAGCGCGGTCGACACCCCGGCCCGGCACCCGTCGGCCTGCCACTTCGCGGAGGAGAAGCAGGTCGTGCCGTAGGAGAAGGGGCCTCTCCCGCCTTTACACACAAGCAACTTGACGGACCCGGTCCCGATATACGGACAGGCCAAGGTGTTCCACGTACGGCCGTGCGGGTGCCGTGAACCGGGGTCGGAGCGCGCCATGTCGCTCCGGCCCCGGTTGCTCACGCCATCCGCAACGACCGCTTCAGGAAGTCGACCTGGAGCAGCAGCAGGTTCTCGGCGACCTGCTCCTGCGGCGTCATGTGCGTGACGCCCGACAGCGGCAGCACCTCGTGCGGGCGCCCGGCGGCGAGCAGCGCGGAGCTGAGCCGCAGCGCGTGCGCCACGACCACGTTGTCGTCCGCGAGCCCGTGCACGATCAGCATCGGCCGGTGCTCGTCGGCCGCCTCGGCGAGGCCGTCATCCGTCACCAGGGAGCTCTTCGCGTACGTGTCCGGGCTCGTCGCCGGATCGCCGAGGTACCGCTCCGTGTAGTGGGTGTCGTACAGCCGCCAGTCCGTCACCGGCGCCCCGGCGACGCCCGCGTGGAAGACGTCGGGGCGGCGCAGCACGGCCAGCGCCGACAGATAGCCGCCGTAGCTCCAGCCGCGCATCGCCACCTTCGACAGGTCCAGCGGGAACCGGTCGGCCAGCGCGTGCACCGCCGTGACCTGGTCGTCCAGCGTCACCGTGAAGTCGCCGCGGACCGCCTTCTCACGGCCGGGCGAGATCCCCGGGGTGCCCCGGCCGTCCGCGACGATCACGGCGAAGCCCTGGTCGGCGAACCACTGGGACGTCAGATACGGGTTGTGCGCGGCCAGGACGCGCTGCCCGTGCGGACCGCCGTACGGGTCCATGAGCACCGGCAGCGGCCCGTCCCCCTCGGTGTACGAGGAGGGGAGCAGGACGGCGCACGGAATGCCGTCCGCCTCGGTCAGGGTCACCCGCGGCGACAGGACGGGCGCCTGCGCGAAGGACGCGATCTCGGCGACGTGCTTGCCGTCGCGCTCCACGCGCACCCGTGCGCCGGGGGATTCGAGGGTTGCCGAGACGAACACCGTGACGTCGCCCGAACGGACAGCCGAGTGGACGCCGGGCTCGCCGGTCACCCGCTCCACGCCCAGCTCGTTGACCCGGTAGACGTGCACCTCGCCGGTCTCCGGCGCCTGGGCCTCCGCGCCCGCCGACGCCGAGATCAGCACATCGCCGGCGCCGACGTCGAGGACGGCGCGGACGTGCAACTGCGGCCCGGTGAGCGGGCGTTCGCCCACCGCCAGGACCCGGGCGCCGCCCTCGTCCGCGATCCGCACCAACTGTCCGCTCGGCGACCAGCACGGCACGCCCGGCAGCAGCTCCAGCCACTGGTCGTCCTCGTCGGCGTGCACCATCCGGGTCGAGCCGTCCTGGACGTCCACCGCGAGATACAGCGCGCTCAGCTGGTCCCGGGCCTGGACCAGGAGCAGCGGGGCGCCGTCCGCCGACCAGTGGACGCGGGCCAGGTACGGGTAGGCGGACCGGTCCCAGTTGATCTCGGTGCGGGTGCCGTCGAGCGCGTACGAGAAGAGCCGCACCTCGGCGTTGGGGGTGCCGGCCGACGGATAGGCGACCCGCGCCGGTTCGCGGTCGGGGTGCGCCGGGTCGGCGATCCACCAGCGGTGCACGGCCGCGTCGTCGGCGCGGGCCACCAGGAGCCGGTCCGAGTCGGGGGACCACCAGTGACCGCGGTAGCGGGACATCTCCTCGGCCGCGATGAACTCCGCGAGCCCGTACGTGACCGTGTCCGACTCCGGCGTCGCGAGCGCCCGGTCGTCGGTGCCGTCCGCGCCCACGACGCGCAGGGCGCCCTTCGCCACATAGGCGATGTGCCGGCCGTCGGGAGAGGGGCGCGGGTCGATCACCGGTCCCGGCACGGGCAGTTCACGCGCGGTACCGGCCCGCAGCTCGGCCGCGAAGAGGCGGCCGGAGAGCGCGAACGCCGCCAGCTCCACCGCCGCGTCCGTCGCGTACCCGACGATGCCCGCGCCACCCTCGCGGCTGCGCTCGCGCCGGGCCCGCTCCGCGGCGGACAGCTTCTCCGACGCCCCGCCGAGCAGCGCGGACGGCTCAGCGGCCGGCCGCTCCAGGCCGCTCACCACGTCCAGGACCCACAGCGCGTTCGCCCGGTCGGTGCCGGAGGGGGAGCGCAGGAACACGACGCGCTCCCCGTCGGGTGCCACCGTGAACGCCCGGGGTGCGCCCAGCGTGAAGCGCTGCGTACGCGCGTGCTGACGAGGAAAGGAGGGAGGAGTCGACGACTCTGTGACGAGCGTCTCGGTCTCGGTGGTCATCCCCGAAGCGTAGGGCGCGAGTGGACCATGCGCCCCCTCGTGCTCCCGGTGCCCCCTGGCGGCGACTCATGCGTAACGACGGATAGTTATGATTCGTAGCGTTCCGTGGGTAGACAGCTCTCGGAAGACCGTCGGCGACCGGATCACTTTGGAGGAGGACCGCTGTGGCACTCTCGATCTCGGCCGTGGTGCTGTTCGCGATCATCGTCTTCATCCTGATCAAGAAGTCCGGGCTCAAAGCCGGGCACGCGATCGTCTGTGTGCTCCTCGGCTTCTACCTGGCGAGCTCGTCCATCGCGCCCACGATCAAGGAACTGACGACGAACGTGGCGGACATGGTCGGCGGCATCAAGTTCTAACTGCGGGGTTCTAGGCTGGGGGGCATGACCGAACTGCCCGCCCGGCGTCTGCTCCTCGTGCACGCGCACCCCGACGACGAGTCGATCAACAACGGTGCCACGATGGCCAAGTACGCCGCCGACGGCGCGCACGTCACCCTCGTGACCTGCACCCTCGGCGAAGAGGGCGAGGTCATTCCGGACGAACTGGCCCATCTCGCCCCGGACCGGGAGAACATTCTCGGACCGCACCGTATCGGCGAGTTGGCCGCCGCGATGAAGGAACTGGGCGTCACCGACCACCGCTTCCTCGGCGGCCCGGGCCGCTTCCACGACTCCGGGATGATGGGCGCCGAGCAGAACGAGCGGGCGGGGTCCTTCTGGTCCGCCGACCTCGACGAGGCCGCCGCGCACCTGGTCGCCGTGATCCGCGAGATCCGCCCGCAGGTCCTCGTCACGTACGACCCCGACGGCGGCTACGGCCACCCCGACCACATCAAGGCGCACCGCGTCGCCCAGCGCGCCGCCGACCTCGCCGCCGAGCCCGCCTTCCGGCGCGATCTCGGGGAGCCGCACACGATCGCCAAGATCTACTGGAACCGGGTGCCCCGCACGGTCGTCGAAGAGAGGTTCCGGCGCCTCGACCCCGCGCCGTTCGGCGCCGTCGCCGCCGTCGGTGACGTACCGGGCGTGGTCGACGACGGGCGGATCACCGCCGAGATCGACGGACGCCCGTACCTCGGCCGCAAGGCCGCGGCGATGCGCGCCCACGCCACCCAGGTCGAGGTCGCGGAGGGAGACACGGTGTTCGCGCTCTCCAACGGGCTCGCGCAGCCGCTGTTCGACGTCGAGTACTACGAGTTGGTGCGGGGCGAGCCCGGATCGGCCCACGAGAAGGACCTGTTCGAGACCGCCGAGGGAGCGCACGCATGACGAGCAACGACAGGACCCGGGCGCAGGGCGGCAGCGCCCTCGCCCAGCCGCTCGACCTCCGCATCGGCCGGATCGCCGCGCTCGTCGGTCTCCTCGTGCTCGGCGCCCTGGTCGGCGTCGCGGGCGCGCTGGCCCAAGGCGGCTGGTTCCCGGGCGGGTTGCTGCTCGCACTGCTCGGCGCGGCCGGCGTCTTCCACGGCGGCGCGCGGCTGACCGGCGGCAGAGCCGGGGCCGTGGCACCGGCGGCGGGCTGGCTCGTCGCCGTCATGCTGCTGACCACGAGCCGGCCCGAGGGCGACTTCCTTTTCGGCGCGGGACTCGGCTCCTACCTCTTCCTTCTCGGGGGGATGGCCGTGGCTGTGATCTGCGCCACGATCGGGCTGCCGGGGCAACCACCCGTGCCCGCCGCCCGACTTGGGAAGTGACGTCCCCCTTTGACGGACAACCGCCGCACCCCCGCCGGGCACCTGACGGATATCGACATCGGCCCCACAGGGGATTCACCATCCGTCACACGATGACTTCCCGCCACGGCCAGTATGGTGGTGCGCGCCGCCGAACAGCCCGCGCGAGGTCGAGACGGGCGGCGGAGCCAACCGGGAGAACCTGCCTTGAGTCGTGAAACTGACAGTTCGTCCTCCGGGCCCCAGGGGCGCGGCGCAGCCGCCTACCCGTCCGGGACGCCTCCGTACGGCACGTCCGCGCAGGGCGCGGCGTCCGGGGACGCCGAGCCGACACCGCCGGGCGACCAGGACGGCCCCAAGACCGAGACGACGCTGACCACCCGGATCCGGATCAACATCCCGGGCTCCCGGCCGATCCCGCCGGTCGTGATGCGTACGCCGATGAGCGACGTCGATGGAGGGGCCGGAGGGGCTGGAGGGTCCGACGGTCCCGCCGGGTCCCAGGGGGCCGAGCCGGGCCGCGGTCCCGCCGCCCCGCAGACGCCGCAGGCGCCGGCCGCCGATGTCCGCCCCGCCGCGTCCGCCGGTGCTCCGGCCGACGCCCCACAGCCGGATGCGTCCGGCGAGCCCGAGAAGACCAGCGACTGGTTCGCGCCGCGCAAGACGACCCCGGCCGCCCCGCAGCGTCCGGCCGGCCCGGGCGCTCCGGCCCCCGGCACGGGCGCCCCGCGCGGTACGTCCGCCGGTACCTCCGGCGGCTTCGACGTGTCCGGCGCCGTCGCGGCCGGACCGCTCGGCGGCGGTGCCCCGCAGGGACCGAAGGGTCCGGGCGCGGGAGACCGCGGTGACCTGCCGTACTTCTCCGCGAACGCGAGCGGCAACCCGAACGCGAGCGGCAACCCGAACGGAAACCCGGGCGGGAACGCGCCGGGCGGCCCCGACGGCCCCGGCCGGCCGGGCACCCCGGGCCGTGGCCCCGCGGGCCCCACCGGTGGTCCCGTCACCGGCGACGGCCCGATGCTGACGCCGCCGAGCGCACCGAACCCGCCGGTGGGCCCCGGCGCCGGCGCCCCGACGCCGCCCCGGATGAGCGACGACACCGCGATCCTGACGCCGCAGGTCCCGGCCCCCGAGCCCCCCGGCTCCGGTGGCAACGTCTCCGGTGACACGCTCACCAGCGGCATCCCGGTCGTCCCGCAGCCCGGCCAGGGCGCGGGCCCCGGCTCCCCGTTCGCGCCGCAGGGCCCGGGCGCGGGACCGGTGGCGCACACCCCGCCGAAGCTGCCGGACCCGGTGCAGAGCACCCCGGCCCCCGCGAAAAAGAAGAAGGGCCGCAGCAAGCTGGTCCTGCTCGGCGCGGGCGTCGTCGGCGTGGCCGGTGTCGCCTACGGCGCGGGCCTGCTCATGAACCACTCCGACGTCCCCAAGGGCACCACCGTCCTCGGCGTCGACATCGGCGGCGGCACCCGCGACGAGGCGGCCGCCAAGCTGGAGAGCACGCTCGGCAAGCGCACCGGCGACCCCCTGAAGCTGGAGGTCGACGGCAAGACCGTCGAGCTGAAGCCGGACCAGTCCGGCCTCTCGCTGGACAGCGCGGCCACCGTCTCGGCGGCCGCGGGCAGCGACTACAACCCGGTGTCGGTGATCGGCTCGCTCTTCGGCAACCAGCGGGTCGTGCAGCCGGTCATGCCCGTCGACGAGGAGAAGCTGCACGCGGCGCTCCAGGACGCGGCGGGCGGCAGCGCCGCCTCCGGCGACGGCACGATCAAGTTCGTCCCCGGCAAGGCCGTCGCGGTCTACGGCAAGGCGGGCAAGGGCATCGACGTCGACCAGTCGGCCGGCGCCGTCGCCGAGGCCTACCGGGCGCACGTCGAGACCGGCAAGGACGCACCCGTCCAGGTGGCGACCTCGACCCAGCAGCCGACGGTCCCGAACGCCGAGGTCGACCGGAAGATGAAGCAGTTCGCCGAGCCCGCGATGTCCGCCAACGTCACCATCACGGCGGGCGGCAAGCAGATCGACTTCGGCCCCGCCATCTCCCTGCCGAAGGTGCTCGGCATGAAGGCGGTCGACGGCAAGCTCGTCGAGACGTACAACCTGGCGGCGCTCAAGACGCTCTACGGCAACACCTTCGACGGCGTCCTGATCACCCGCGGCACCGGCAAGAAGACGGCGGTCCAGCCGACCGACGTCGCCCAGGCCATGGGCAAGGCGCTGCTGGGCAGGACCAAGGCCGAGCGCACCGTGGACATCCCCACGAACGCCGGCTAGCCGGACGCACCGCCCGTCCCGCATGACAGATGTCATGCGGGACGCGCGACACGAGGCACTGCCGTACCGCGCCGCCCAGCGGCGACGATGGCGTCATGAACACAGACGCAGCGGTCACCTTCACCGGGGTGACGAAGACGTACGGCGCCGTCCGGGCCGTCGACGGGCTCAGCCTCGCCCTGCACCCCGGCGAGACCGTCGCCCTGCTCGGGCCGAACGGCGCCGGCAAGTCCACCACCCTCGACCTGCTCCTCGGCCTGCGCCCCGCCGACACCGGCGACGTACGGGTCTTCGGCCTCAGCCCGCGCGACGCGATCGTGCGCGGCCGGGTCGGCGCCATGCTCCAGAGCGGCGGCCTGATGGACGAGGTGACCGTGCGCGAACTCGTCCAGCTCGCGGTGGCCCTGCACCCGAAGCCGTACAAGACCGACGACGTCCTCAGCCGGGCCGGCATCACCCAGATCGCCGACCGCAAGGTCAACAAGCTCTCCGGCGGCCAGGAACAGCGCGTCCGCTTCGCCCTCGCCACCGCGGGCGACAGCGATCTCATCGTCCTCGACGAACCGACGACCGGTATGGACGTCTCCGCCCGCCAGGCGTTCTGGGCGACCATGCGCGAACAGGCCGACCAGGGCCGCACCGTGCTGTTCGCCACGCACTACCTGGAGGAGGCGGACGCGATCGCCGACCGCGTCCTCGTGCTGCACCGCGGCCGCCTGCTCGCCGACGGCACCGCCGCCGAGATCAAGGCGAAGGCGGGCGCCCGGAAGGTCTCCTTCGACCTGGAGGGCCCCCTCGACGAGGCCGGCACGGCCGCCATCGAGGCGCTGCCGTTCCTCACCTCCGTGGACATCTCCGGCCAGACGGTCCGCATCCAGTCCACCGACGCCGACGCGACCGTGCACGCCCTGTACGGGCTCGGCGTCTACCCCCGCAATCTGGAGGTCGCCGGGCTGGGCCTGGAGCAGGCCTTCGTCGCCATCACCGAGGCCGAGGAGGCCAAGTCGCGATGAACAGCCTGATCAGACTGGAACTCGTGCGCGCCCTGCGCAACCGCAAGTTCCTCTTCTTCTCCGTCATCTATCCCTCGGTGCTGTTCCTGCTCATCGCGGGCCAGTCCGACAGCAAGGACATCGTCGACGGCACGGGCCTGAACCTGCCCGCGTTCATGATGGTCTCCATGGCGTCCTTCGGCGCGCTCACCGCGGTCCTGATGGGCAACAGCGAGCGCATCGCCAAGGAGCGCGAGAGCGGCTGGGTACGGCAGTTGAGGCTCACGACGCTGCCGGGCCGCGGCTACGTGCTCGCCAAGACCGCGAGCGCCGCCGTCGTCTCGCTCCCGTCCATCGTGATCGTCTTCGTCGTCGCCGCGGTCTTCAAGGACGTACGGTTCGACGCCTGGCAGTGGCTCGCGCTGACCGGCGCGATCTGGGCCGGCAGCCTCTGCTTCGCCGCGCTCGGGGTGGCCATCGGCTACATCGCGAGCGGTGACGCCGTCCGCCCGATCACGATGATCACCTACTTCGGCCTGTCCATCCTGGGCGGCCTGTGGATGCCCACCACGACGTTCCCGCAGTGGCTCCAGGACATCGCCAAGTGGCTGCCCACGCACGCCTACGCGGCCCTCGGCCAGGCCATCGAGCTGGGCGGCGCCCCGCACGCCAAGGACGTCGCGCTGATCGTCGCCTACTTCCTGCTCTTCGCGGGCGGCGCGGCGTATCTGTACCGGAAGGACACGTTGAAGGCGTGAGCACCGAGACGGAGGGCGACCCGACCGGCCGGGTCCCGAGGGTCGGGCAGCCGCCGGAGGGCCGCCGCGAGTTCTTCGTGAAGCTCCTGTGGATCGCCATGTGGCTGGCCTTCCTCGGCAGCCCGGTCGCCGATCTCGCCCAGGGGAACCACGGCGCGGCGGCCACCACCCTCGGCTGCCTGGGCCTCGCGGTGTTCGTCGTCGCGTACATCGGCCTCGTGATGCGGCAGACGGGCCGCCCGCCCGGCCGGTTCGCGGCCCGCGCCTGCCTCACCGTGCTGCCCGTCCTCGCCGTCGTCCTCTCGCTCACCCTCGGGCCCGAGTGGCTGGTCCTGTTCGTCTACGTGTCCGTGGCCCTCGGCGCGGTCCTGCCGCTGCGCCACTCCCGGATCGCGGTCGTCGCGGCGACGGCCGTCATGGTCGGCGTCGGCCTGCTGCGCCACACCGACCCGCAGTACTGGCTCGTCGTCCCGGCCCTGCTCGGCGGCTTCTCCATGATCGGCGTACGGGAACTGGTGCGGACCACGCGGGAGTTGCGGGAGGCGCGGGCGCAGGTCGCGCAGCTCGCCGCCAACGAGGAGCGGCTGCGGCTCGCCCGCGATCTGCACGACCTCCTCGGGCACTCGCTCTCCCTGATCACCCTGAAGAGCGAACTGGCGGGCCGGATGCTCCCCGACCACCCCGACAAGGCGGCCGACCAGGTCGCCGACATCGAGAAGGTCAGCCGCCAGGCCATGGTCGACGTGCGCGAGGCCGTCACCGGCTACCGGCGGCCCCGTCTGACCGCCGAACTCGCGGGCGCCCAGGTCGCGCTGACGGCGGCGGGCATCGAGGCGACGGTGCCGGCCGAGGCCCCGGTCCTGCCCGAGGCCCGGGAGGCGGCGCTCGCCTGGTCGCTGCGCGAGGCCGTCACCAACGTCGTACGGCACAGCGGCGCCCGCCGCTGCGCCGTCGACGTCACCCGTCGCGAGACCCTGGACGGCCCGGTCGTCGAGCTGACCGTGGAGGACGACGGCGCGGGCCCTGCGGGCGCCCCTGCCGGGAACGGGCTGACGGGCCTCGCCGAACGCCTGGTCGCGGTCGGCGGCTCCCTGGACGCGGGGGCGGCCGCCGGGCGCGGGTTCCGCCTGGTGGCCCGGGTCCCGGCGGGCTCCGTAGGATCCGCCGCATGACCACCCCGATCAAGGTGCTGCTCGCCGAGGACCAGTCGATGGTCCGCGAGGCCCTCGCGGCGCTGCTCGGCCTGGAACCCGACATCGACGTCGTCGCCCAGGTGGCCCGCGGCGACGAGGTCCTGGCGGCGGCCCGCGACCACGCGGTGGACGTGGCACTGCTCGACATCGAGATGCCGGGCTGTACGGGCATCGAGGCCGCGGCGCGGCTGACGCGCGAGCAGCCCGGGGTGAAGGTGGTCGTCCTGACCACGTTCGGCCGCCCCGGCTATCTGCGCGGGGCCATGGAGGCGGGCGCGCACGCGTTCCTGGTCAAGGACGCCCCGGCCGCCCAGCTCGCGGAGGCCGTCCGCAGGGTCCTCGCCGGCGAACGCGTCATCGACCCCACGCTCGCCGCGGCGGCCCTGGCCGAGGGCGCCAATCCGCTCACGGACCGGGAACGCGAGGTGCTCCGCGCGGCAGCCGACGGCCGCACCAACGCCGAACTGGCCCGCTCCCTGAACCTCTCCCAGGGCACGGTCCGCAACTACCTCTCGGTGGCCATCCAGAAACTGGCGGTCCGCAACAAGACGGAGGCGGTCCGGGTGGCCGAGGAGAAGGGCTGGTTGTAGCGAGGCTCAGTTCAGCATCGCCCGAGCGGCCCGGGCCTGCCCCAGCACCAGCTCGGCAGCGGCACCGTCCACGGCCCCGACCACCTCCGCGTAGGCCTCCAGCTCGACGGCGCCCAGCACGAACTCACCCCGCTGCACCAACAGCTGGGCCCGTTCGTACCGCAGCCGCGCCGGATGCGAGGGCAGCAGCAGCGACAACTCCACGGCCCAGAGCGACACGTCCGACCGCTCGGGCCGGGTGGCCGCCCACGCCCGTACGTTGTTCAGGATCCGCAGCACGACCTCCAGCGGATCGGCGGGCCGCAGCATCGAGGCGTCCAGCGGCGCCCCCGTCGCCCCGGCCACCAGGAGCTCGGCGTCGGGCCCGGTCAGCACCCGCCCCCCGTCGAACGGATCGGCGAGCACCTGGTGCTCCGTGGGCCCGAACCCGACCACGAAATGCCCGGGCAGCGCCACCCCGTACACCGGGGCCCCGGCCCGCCGGGCGACCTCCATCCACACCACCGACAGCAGGATCGGCAGCCCGCGCCGACGCCGTACGACCTCGTGCAGCAGCGACGACTCGAGCCGCTGGTAGCCGCCCGGCACCCCGTGGAACCCGACCTGCGCCCCGAGCAGTTCGGCCAGCGCCGTCGCCCAGGCCCGCGGCCCGCCCGGCCGGAACGGCAGCCGCCCGGCCAGCTCGTCCAGCTCGATCTCCACGGCGTCCATCCCGGCCTCGTCGAGCCCGTCGTCCGCCTCCGCGGCGAGGAGCAGGCACAGCCGCGCGAGATCGGGCCGCTCGGCCCGGGCCTCCTCGGCGAACCGGCGCCGGAGTTCGGTGGAACGGGGGGACAGGTGCGGGGACATACGTGCCTCGTGCCCTTTCAGGCCGATCGATTAGCGGGCGCGGCGGTGGACAGAACCGCCGATGCCGTCCTGGTGCTCCGGTGCACGGTAGTAGTGGTAGGTGTGATGCGTGGCGAAACCCATGCGGTCGTAGAGCGCGCGCGCCCCCTCGTTGTCCGCCTCCACCTGGAGCCAGGCCGCCGAGGCACCCTCGTCGAGGGCCTGCCGGGCGAGCGCCGTCATGACCTTCGTGGCGAGCCCGCGGCGCCGCTGCGCTGGGTCGACCTCCACGGCGCCGAACCCGGCCCACCGTCCGTCGACCACGCACCGCCCGATCGCGGCGGGCGCACCGCCCTCGCCCGGCACGGTCGCGAACCACACCGACGGGCCGGTGCACAGCACCTTGAGCGCGACCTCGCTCGCCCCCTTGCGCTGGTAGCGCGCGAGCCATTCGGCCGACGGCTGCCGCGTGAGGACGACCTCGGCGCCGGGGTCCGGCTGGTCCCCGACCGGCGCGAGCGCGGCGATCCGCACCTGGGTCGGCGACATGTCCGTCCAGCCGCGCGCGGTCAGTTCCGCGCAGAGCAGTTCCTGGGTCCCCTCGGCGCCGGTCGCCGCCTGCGCGTAGACGGGCAGCCCCCGGGCCGCGTACCACTGACGGACGTGGGCCAGCGCGTCGTCGAGCGGAAGGCCCGGGTCGCCCAGGGGCAGCACGGAGTTGGCCCGTTTGGTGTAGCCCTCGGCGGCCCGCAGCCGCCACTCGCCGAGCGGCTCGCTCTCCAGCGGCTGCCAGGCCCGCGCGCCGACGTGCGCCAGCTCGGCGAAGGTCGCGGAAGGGCCGCGGCGGCGGGCCGGTTCGGCGGGCACCACCTTCCCCGCGACCAGTGCGGAATCCTCGATCGCCACGCGTTCGCCGCCCCTTCGTGTGATGAGCAGCACACCGTCGTTCCACGATGTGAGAACACCGACGGTGTCGGTGAACTTCCGACCCGCGGGTCCGTCCTCGCTCACCCGTCGCACAGAGACGCGTTTTCCCACGTCATCGCCCGAGATGCGGACTTCGAGCCGTCCGCCGGCAGAGAATTCCACAGCTATGCCCACCCCTCCTGTTCGGATCATGGCCGGGAACGGAGATACTAGGTGCGGGCATCGACGACGCCGCGCTCCCGCGCGCCAGGCGGCGGAGCCTGCGGAGGCCCGCCAGCGCCCTATCGAGGAGGAACGACAGCGTGACCTACGTCATCGCGCAGCCTTGTGTCGACGTCAAGGACAAGGCGTGCATCGAGGAGTGCCCGGTCGACTGCATCTACGAGGGCTCCCGGTCCTTGTACATCCACCCGGACGAATGCGTCGACTGTGGTGCCTGTGAGCCGGTCTGCCCGGTCGAGGCGATCTTCTACGAGGACGACACTCCGGAGGAGTGGAAGGACTACTACAAGGCGAACGTCGAGTTCTTCGACGAGCTCGGTTCGCCCGGTGGTGCCTCGAAGATGGGCCTGATCGAGAAGGACCACCCGTTCATCGCCGCGCTGCCGCCGCAGAACCAGTAACTGCGCACAGCGGTACGCACAGGCGCTGCCCCGGTCCCGTACGGCTTCCACTGCCGTACGGGACCGTGGCATTTGTCCACCATTCCGTGAGACCCGTGAGAGAAGTGAGCTGACAGGTGTCCGCAGTCCCGGCCCCCATCGACCGCATTCCGACCTTCCCCTGGGACAAGCTGGAGCCGTACAAGAAGACGGCCGCGGCCCACCCGGGCGGCATCGTCGACCTGTCCGTCGGCACCCCCGTCGACCCGGTCCCCGAGCTGATCCAGAAGGCGCTGATCGGCGCCGCGGACTCGCCCGGCTACCCCACGGTCTGGGGCACCCCGGAGCTGCGCGACGCCCTGGTCTCCTGGTGCGAGCGGCGACTCGGCGCCCGCGGTCTGACGCACCACAACGTGCTGCCGGTCGTCGGCTCCAAGGAACTGGTCGCCTGGCTCCCGACGCAGCTGGGCCTCGGCCCCGGCGACAAGGTCGCCTATCCGCGCCTGGCCTACCCGACGTACGAGGTGGGCGCCCGCCTGGCCCGCGCGGAGTACGTCTCCTACGACGACCCGACCGAGCTCGACCCCACGGGGATCAAGCTCCTGTGGCTCAACTCCCCGTCGAACCCGACGGGCCGGGTGCTCTCCAAGGACGAGCTGACCCGCATCGTCGCCTGGGCCCGCGAGCACGGCATCCTCGTCTTCTCCGACGAGTGCTACATCGAGCTGGGCTGGGAGGCCGACCCGGTCTCGATCCTGGACCCGGAGGTCAACGGCGGTTCGTACGAGGGCCTGGTCACCGTCCACTCGCTGTCCAAGCGCTCGAACCTGGCCGGGTACCGGGCGGCGTTCCTCGCCGGTGACGCGGCGGTCCTCGACCCGCTGCTCCAGATCCGCAAGCACGGCGGCATGATGACCTCCGCCCCGACGCAGGCGGCCGTGGTCGCGGCGCTCGGCGACGAGGAGCACGTCCACGAGCAGCGCGCCCGCTACGCGGCCCGTCGCGAACTGCTGCGCGAGGCGCTGCTGAAGCACGGCTTCCGCATCGAGCACAGCGAGGCGAGCCTGTACCTGTGGGCGACCCGCGGGGAGTCCTGCTGGGACACCGTCGCCCATCTCGCCGAGCTGGGCATCCTGGTCGCGCCCGGCGACTTCTACGGTGAGGCCGGGGCCTCCTTCGTCCGGGTCGCCCTGACGGCGTCCGACGAGCGGATCCGGGCGGCCGTGGACCGGCTCGCCTGACGGTTCCCGAGCACCACGAAGGGGCGCCCCGGACCTGTCACAGGTCCGGGGCGCCCCTTCGTCGATCAGTCGCGCGCGACTCAGCCGAGCGGCAGGCTCTGGACCGGGAGGGACTCGGTCGGCAGGCCGCCCTTGGTCAGGGAGTCGGTGGGCAGACCGCCCTTGGTGGCGGTGCCGGCGGTGTCGCCGACCACGTCGCCGGTGCTGCCGGCCAGGTCGCCCGCGGCCTTCTGCGCCGCCGGGGTGGCGGTCTTGGCACCCTTGCCGACCGTCTTGCCGGCCGCCGGAACGGCCTTCTTCACGGCCTTGCTCCCGGTGTCACCGGCCATGCCGGTGGCGTTCTGGGTCGCTCCGTCGACGGTGTTGCCCAGGTTCGCGCCGTCCAGCGCGGTCACACCACCGAGGTCGGGCGTGGCCGGCAGTTCGGCAGCGCTCGCGGAGCCGGCCGCACCGACCACGGGTGCCGCTCCTGCCGCAAGGAGCAGCGCGGCCTGGGCGATCCGACGGGTCAGGGGGAGGGACATGATGCTCCTTAGACGGGAGAGAACGTTTGGTGCCCGGTCACCGTGCGGCGTTGCCGTGCGGCGGTCGGACGCCCAGACAACAGGCCGACGCCCCGGGAAGGTTGCGGGTCGGCAACGTAAAGGGTTGGCAATGCGTCGCATTATCTGCTGCGGATAAAAACGGGCAAACGCCGCCGCCCGCGCGGGCCCGAAAACCGCCGGAAGCCCCTTGTCCCAAGGGGATCGTGGCCCGCGCCGAGCCTCGCCCGAGCGCAGGTCCGCTACGCCCGCCGGACGAGATCCGCGTGCCCCTATCGGGTGACAGTCCGTACTCCTGCCCAGTGGCGATTCGAACCGCGCCGACGGCCGCGCGCCGCGACGGCTTCGACGGGTTCGGTGCCGTGTGCCGCTTCTGCCCGTTTCCCCGGCGGTCCACTCCCGGCCCGCGCGGAAGACCCGGGACGGGCGACGGCGGCCGGGTGCCTCCCGTCTAGGATCGGCGCCATGGATCGCACGCTTGACCTCACCCAGGACGCCGCCCGCCTCACCGCCCAGCTGGTCGACTTCGCCTCGCCCAGCGGAAGCGAGAAAGAGCTCGCGGACGCCGTCGAGGAGGCCCTGCGCGCCCTGCCGCACCTCACCGTCGACCGGTACGGCAACAACGTGGTCGCGCGGACGAACCTGGGCCGCGCCGAGCGGATCATCCTGGCCGGCCACATCGACACGGTCCCGATCGCGGACAACGTCCCCTCCCGCCTCGACGAGGACGGCGTCACCCTGTGGGGCTGCGGTACCAGCGACATGAAGTCGGGCGTCGCGGTCCAGCTCCGGATCGCGCGGACCGTCACCGAGCCCAACCGCGACCTCACCTTCGTCTTCTACGACAACGAAGAGGTCGCCGCCCACCTCAACGGGCTCGGGCATGTGGCCGACGCCCACCCCGACTGGCTGGAGGGCGACTTCGCGATCCTCCTGGAGGGCACCGAGGGCCTGGTCGAGGGCGGCTGCCAGGGCACGCTGCGCGTCATCCTGAAGGTCTCGGGCGAACGGGCGCACTCCGCGCGCGCGTGGATGGGCAAGAACGCCATCCACGCCGCGTCCCCGATCCTGGAGCGCCTCGCCGTCTACGAGCCCCGCAAGCCGGTCGTCGACGGCCTGGAGTTCCACGAGGGCCTGAACGCCGTGGCCATCGAGGGCGGGCTCGCCAAGAACGTCATCCCCGACGCCTGCTCCGTCACGGTCAACTTCCGCTACGCCCCGGACCGTTCCATGGAGGACGCGGAGCGGTTCGTCCGGGACTTCTTCGCCGGCTGCCCCATCGACGAGTTCATCGTCGACGACCACACCGGCGGCGCCCGGCCCGGCCTCAACCACCCCGCGGCGGCCGCCTTCCTGGCCGCCGTCGGCGGCGAGGCGCGCCCGAAGTTCGGCTGGACCGACGTCTCCCGGTTCAGCGCCCTCGGCGTGCCCGCGGTGAACTACGGACCGGGCAACCCGATCTACGCCCACAAGATCGACGAGCGGGTGGACACCCGGCTGATCCTGGAGGGCGAGAAGGTCCTCGCCGCCTGGCTCACCGCTCCCTGATACGTCGGGGTCCCTCGCATGTAACCCGCGTAGACCTACCCTTGCTCTACGTAAGTGCGTGATGACTGCGCAGGAAGGGAGCGGACAATGAGCAACCCCGAGGGCACGCGACGTCCCAAGGAGCAGCGGACGGGACCGGTGGTCCGCCGCCGTGACCAGGTGCAGCCCGGGACGAGCGACCAGCGTCTGCTCGACACGGAGGGCCCGTCGGGCTGGGTGCACACCGACCCCTGGCGGGTCCTGCGCATCCAGTCCGAGTTCATCGAGGGCTTCGGCACGCTCGCCGAACTGCCGCCCGCGATCAGTGTGTTCGGCTCCGCCCGCACACCCCAGGACTCACCGGAGTACGCGGCGGGCGTCGAGATCGGCAAGGCCCTGGTGGAGGCCGGTTTCGCGGTCATCACCGGCGGCGGACCCGGCGCCATGCAGGCCGCCAACCAGGGCGCCGTGGAGGCCAAGGGCATCTCGGTCGGCCTCGGCATCGAACTGCCCTTCGAGCAAGGGCTCAACCAGTACGTCGATCTCGGCCTGAACTTCCGCTACTTCTTCGTCCGGAAGACGATGTTCGTGAAGTACGCGCAAGGGTTCGTCGTCCTGCCCGGCGGCCTCGGCACCCTGGACGAGCTGTTCGAGGCGCTCACCCTCGTCCAGACCACCAAGGTGACGCGTTTCCCGATCGTCCTGTTCGGTACGCAGTACTGGAGCGGGCTCGTCGACTGGCTGAAGAACACGGTCATCGCGCAGGGCAAGGCCAGCGAGGCCGACCTGCTGCTGTTCCACGTCACGGACGACGTGGAGGAGGCGATCACGCTGGTCACCAAGGAGACCGGCAAGTAGACCGCTCGCGCGCGTGGTCAGGCCAGTCCCCGGCGGGCGACCGCCGGGGGCCGGTGGCCCGCGATGGACGCCACCATGTCCAGCACCTGCCGCGTCTCCGCGACCTCGTGCACCCGGTAGACCTGCGCGCCCAGCCACGCCGACACCGCCGTCGTCGCCAGCGTCCCGATCACCCGCTCCTTGACGGGCTTGTCGAGGGTCTCGCCCACGAAGTCCTTGTTGGACAGCGACACGAGCACCGGCCAGCCCGTCTCCACCATCTCCGGAAGGCGCCGCGTCGCCTCCAGCGAGTGGCGGGTGTTCTTCCCGAAGTCGTGGCCCGGGTCGATCAGCACCGACTCGCGCGGCACGCCGAGCGACACCGCCCGCTGCGCGTAGGACACCGTCACGTCCAGGATGTCCGCCATCACGTCGTCGTACGTGGCCCGGTGCGGCCGGGTACGGGGCTCCGCGCCGCCCGCGTGCGTGCACACGATGCCCACGCCGTAGCGGCCCGCGACCTCCGCCAGCTTCGGATCGACGCCGCCCCACGCGTCGTTGAGGAGATCCGCGCCCGCCTCGCACACGGCCTCGCCGACCTCGTGCCGCCAGGTGTCGACGCTGATGATCACGTCGGGGAAGCGCCGCCGCACCTCCGCCACGAAACCGACGGTGCGCCGCGCCTCCTCGTCGGCGTCGACCTCCTCGCCGGGACCGGCCTTCACCCCGCCGATGTCGACGATCAGGGCACCCTCGGCGACGGCCTGTTCGACTCGCGCGAGCGCGGGCTCGTCCCGGAACGTGGCGCCCTGGTCGTAGAAGGAGTCGGGGGTCCGGTTCACGATCGCCATGATCACCGGTTCGTGCGCGGCGAACTCGTGCCGGCCCAGCCTGAGCATCCCTGTGACTCTCCTCTGGATCCCACTGCAATCACGTATCAACGGTCGCCTGCGACCTTAACCGTCAGTGCGGCATGGCACGATCGGACCCTGACGGTTTCGGGCTGCGTGAAGGCCGGCCCGGTCGAGCCAGGGGACGGCACAGATGGTCATGTTCTTGTTTCTGGTCGTCGCGCTCGTCGTGGTGGTCGGAGCGGTGACGCTCGCGATCGTCGGCGGGGGCGACGGCGGCACGCTGCGCGACGAGCCGTCCCAGTTCTACGCCGACCCGCTGCCGCAGGACCGCCCGGTCGGCCCGGCCGACGTGGACGCGCTGCGGCTGCCGACCGCCGTGCGCGGCTACCGCATGGCGGAGGTCGACGACGCGCTGAACCGGCTGGGCGCCGAACTCGCCGAGCGGGACGCGCGCATCACGGAGCTGGAGTCGGCGCTCGCCACGGCCCACACACAGGCACGGCAGCAGCCGTACGACCGCCGGCCCGACAGCGGCTTCGCCCCGCCCGGCGGATACCTGGACGAGCCGGGGGAGGGGCTGCGATGAGCGAGCCGACCGGCGCCGCGATCCCCGGCCCCGACGGCAGGCCGCGCTGCCCCTGGGGCCTGTCGACCGAGGACTACGTCGCGTACCACGACACCGAGTGGGGCCGCCCGGTCCACGGCGACGACGCGCTCTTCGAGCGGCTCAGCCTGGAGGCCTTCCAGTCCGGGCTCTCCTGGATCACGATCCTGCGCCGCCGCGAGACCTTCCGCGCCGCCTTCTCCCACTTCAAGATCGCGGACGTCGCCGCCTTCACGGACGCCGACCGCGAGCGCCTGCTGGCCGACCCCGGCATCATCCGCAACCGAGCGAAGGTCGACGCCACGCTGTCGAATGCTCGGGTGCTCGCCGACTGGCCCGCCGGCGACCTCGACCGCCTCATCTGGTCCTTCGCCCCGGACGCCGCCGAGCGCCCGGCCCCGCGGCTGCTGTCCGACGTACCGGCGAGCACCGACGAGTCGAAGGCCCTCTCCAAGGAGCTGAAGAAGCGGGGCCTGCGCTTCGTCGGCCCCACCACGGCGTACGCGCTGATGCAGGCGTGCGGGCTGGTCAACGACCATCTGGCGGACTGCGTCGCCCGCACGGAGGTGCGGGAGGGCTAGGGCCTGTCTCTCAGATCCCTCCGTCCGCCCGAAGGGCGGGCCCTGCGGCGGCTGGTGCGTGCTCTAGGGGGTCCCCCCGGCCGAAGGCTGGGGGAGCGCCGGGTGCGAGGCCTCGTACTGGGCGTACTCGGCCTTGTGCCCGGTGCGGCGAGAGCGCGTGCCAGGCGTCGCGGGGCAGGAGGGATCTGGGAGACAGGCCCTAGCGGCCGAGGTACTTCGGCTTCTCCTTGGCGATGAAGGCCTGGACCGCGATGGCGTGGTCCTCGGAGGCGCCGGCCCGCGACTGCAGCACGTCCTCCTTCTCCAGGGCCTCGTCGAGGGAGTGGTCGGCGGCGAAGGCGACCGACTCCTTGAGCGCGGCGTAGGCGACCGTCGGGCCGGACGCGAGCAGCAGCGCCAGCTTGCGGGCGGTCTCCGCCAGCTCGTCCGCGGGCACGATCTTGTTCACGGCGCCGATCTCGAACGCTTCCTGCGCCGTGATGGTGCGCGGGAACAGCAGCAGATCGGTGGCGCGCCCGGGACCGATCAGCCGGGGCAGCGTCCAGGACACGCCCGAGTCGGCGGTGAGCGCGACCCCCGCGAACGAGGTGTTGAACGAGGCGGTGTCCGCGACGATCCGGTAGTCCGCGCAGAGCGCGAACCCGAACCCGGCACCGGCCGCCACGCCGTTCACCGCCGCCACGACCGGCTTCGGCATCTGGGTCAGCGCCCGGACGATCGGGTTGTAGTGCTCGTGCACCGTGCTCATGGTGCCGCCCTGGCCCGCCTTCCGGTCCGCCATCAGCGACCCGATGTGCTCCTTGAGGTCCTGGCCCACGCAGAACGCCCGGTCGCCGGCCGCCGTGAGGAGCACCGCCCGTACCGCCTTGTCGCCGGCGGCGGCCTGTACCGCGTCGCGGAGGGCGACCTTGGCCTCGGTGTTCATCGCGTTCATCGCCTCGGGGCGGTTCAGCGTGATCGTCGCGAGCCCGTCGCTCACCTCGTAGAGCACGGCGTCGGCCATGGGAGCCTCCTATGCGGTTGCTTAGTCGTCCGTGCACAGCATGACGGAGATCACGGCCCGCGGAACGCCCCCGGCATGTGACCTGCGTCAAACAATTGCGTCACGGAAGAGGCGCGAGAGCGGCGTAGTATCGCAGCCACATCCCCGAATTGAGTGGTTTTGCTCAAGCGCGTTGCGCAAGCGATGCCTGCCGATGTTGGTCATCGGGTCCTGCGATGCGGGATAATGGCCTAGAAGCAATGTGTTCGATGCCGGTGATGAGTGCCCGTTCAGGGGGCCGTCGGCGCTGATGTGAGCTGGTTTCAGGAAGGGGAACGAGCATGGCGGCCATGAAGCCGCGAACGGGTGACGGCCCGCTCGAGGTGACCAAGGAGGGGCGGGGCATCGTCATGCGCGTTCCGCTCGAAGGCGGCGGTCGGCTCGTGGTCGAGCTGACGCCGGACGAGGCAGACGCCCTCGGCGACGCCCTGAAGAAGGTCGTCGGCTGACGCGAAAGCGACCATACCTTTTCGACCGCCCTGGCACACATCCGGTGCCGGGGCGGTCGTGTTTTCGCAGTTCAGGATGGGTGCGGTCCCTATGTGCGGGCCGCGCCAACGGGCGCCCCGTCAGGGGCGGGGACTGCGCGACCAGCCACGACGGACGGCGCCGTCGCGCGACCACCGCACCATCGCCCCTCTAGCGCTTCACGGCGCAGAGCAACCCATCTCCGACGGGCAGCAGCGAAGGCACCAGCTCGGAGGACTCCCGTACGGCCCGCAACAACTCCCGCAGCCGCACGACCTCCACCGGCTGCGGCCCCGAGTCCACGGTCCGCCCGTCGGCGAAGACCCCCTCGAAACAGACCAGCCCACCCGGCCGCAGCAGCCGCAACGATTCGCCGAGATACTCCAGCGACTCCATCCGGTCCCCGTCACAGAAGACGAGGTCGTACCCGCTGTCCGCGAGCCGTGGCAGCACGTCCAGCGCCCGCCCCGGGATGAACCGGGCCCGATTGGCGGCGAAGCCCGCCGCGCGGAACGCCTGCCGCGCGAACTGCTGCCGCTCCGGCTCCGGATCCACCGTGGTCAGGACGCCGTCGGGCCGCATGCCGTGCAGCAGATGGATTCCGGACACGCCCGTGCCCGTACCGATCTCGGCGACGGCCTTGGCCCCCACGGTGGCGGCGAGCATCCCCAGGGCCGCGCCCGCGCCGGGTGACACCGAGCGCAGCCCCGCGTCCCGGGCCCGGTCCCGGGCCCAGCGCAGTGCCTCGTCCTCGGCGACATAGGCGTCGGCGAACGCCCAACTCGTCTGCCGGTTGCCGGTAATGGCCCTCTCCTGTCCCCGTGGTTGCCTGCGCGTGACTTTATCCGTTGGTGGCGGGAACTCGCAGATGGGACCGGGCGTTTAGGAGAGCAGGGGGAAAGAGCAGGACGAAGCGGGGGAGAGCGGGATGGCGACAGCGCCAGATCGGGTGGCCGAGAGGCGACCGGCAAATCTGAGTAAAAACGCTTATCCGGAGCTAACGGGCGAGGTGGCTATGGTAGGGGCTCCACTGGACACCACCAGAGCCGACAGGGGAGGTGCGGCTGCGCCTGTGGATCGGGGAGGAGTGCTGCGGCGCTTTCTCAGGTCGGCGGGTGAGCCGAAATCTGTGACCAACACCGCTGACCGATTCCGCACCACTGACTCCGCGCAGCAGACCGCGACCTTTGCCGCTGACGCGGAATCCCAGGCGTGGACTCCGCCCACATGGGAGGAGATCGTCAGCACGCACAGCGGCCGGGTGTACCGGCTCGCCTACCGCCTGACCGGCAATCAGCACGACGCCGAAGATCTCACCCAGGAGGTCTTCGTCCGCGTCTTCCGCTCGCTGTCGACCTACACGCCCGGCACCTTCGAGGGCTGGCTGCACCGCATCACGACGAACCTGTTCCTGGACATGGTCCGCCGCAAGCAGCGCATCCGCTTCGACTCCCTGGGCGACGACGCCGCCGAGCGCCTGCCCAGCCGCGAGCCGTCCCCGCAGCAGGTCTTCAACGACGCGCACTTCGACGCCGACGTGCAGCAGGCCCTGGACACCCTGGCGCCCGAGTTCCGCGCCGCCGTCGTCCTCTGTGACATCGAGGGGCTGTCGTACGAGGAGATCGCCGCGACCCTGGGCGTGAAGCTGGGCACGGTCCGCAGCCGGATCCACCGTGGCCGCTCGCAGCTGCGCAAGGCCCTGCAGCACCGCTCGCCGGAGGCCCGCAAGGAGCGCCGCACCCTGGCGACGACGGGGGCGATCCCTGTCCTCGGAGGAGGGGGCGCGACCGCGTGAGTGGATCACGTCTGAATCCTGCCGACCGCCAGCTCACCGCAGCCGACCAGCACCTCGGGGACCGGCTGGCCGCCTTCGTCGACGGCGAGCTGGACCACGACGCCCGGGAGCGCGTCCTCGCCCACCTGGCGACCTGCGCCCGGTGCAAGGACGAGGCCGACGCACAGCGCCGCGTCAAGAGCGTCTTCGCCGAGGTGGCCCCGCCGCCGCCCAGCGACAGTTTCCTCGCCCGTCTTCAGGGCCTGCCCGCCGGTGGCGGCCAGGACGACGACGGGACACCGTTCGGCGGCGCCGGCTTCGGCACGGGCCGAGCCTTCGGCAACGTCCGGGGCCTGGGCAACGGCGTGTTCGACGTCGACCCCGAGCCCTTCGGCTACGCACCGTCCGGCGCCCATGCCGCCGTGCTCCCTCCCCAGCACGGCTTCCGCATCCACGAGGTGAGCCGCGACCGGCACGACAGCGACCGGGCCTCGCGCGGGCGCCGGTTCGCGTTCGCCGCGGCCGGGGCGGTCTCGCTCGCCGCGATCGCGCTGGGCGGCGTCTCGTCCGGCATCCCCGCAGACACCTCCGACGCCCGCGGCACGGGAGGCGGTGGCAACAGCAATGTCACGCCCCTGCGCAGCCAGGCGGCCGGTGCCGCGTCCACGCCCGAGGCCCAGCGCCGCAGGACGCTCTCCCCGCTGCTCGGCCAGAGCGGCGGCGCCCTCGCCGCACCGGTCGACTCGACCGGGTCGAGCGCACCCATGCTGCCGGGGGGTGGCCACGCGGACAGCGCCAGCTATCCGTTCTCCACCCCGATGCTCTCCGCGGCGGCTCGCATGACCCCCCTCATACGTCCCGCCGCCACCGTCCCCGTGGTCTCCCTCGCTCTGAACCCGCACACGTCGACCGAGGTGACCGGCCTCGACGCTTCGGGGCAGTCGGGCCTCGCCGCGCTCCCGACCGCCGCGCCGACGGCCTCCTCCCGCCCCTCGTCCGTCCGCTGAGCCTGCCCGACCGACCTTCGCCGGACCTGCCGAACCTGGTTGAATCCAGGTGAGGCCGCGTCCCGGGGACCACCCCCGGGTGCGCGGACGGGAGCCCGCGGTGACGTGCCGCGGGCCGGGTGCGGGGAGAACGGCGGGACATGGACGAGGGCAAGCCCACGAAGGCCAAGTGGTGGAGCCGCCCCCGACCCGACACGGGGCGCCCGGCGGAGGACGACGGCGACTGGCATCTGCCGGCACCCGCGGTGACCTCCGGCGGCGAGCCCGACGTCCTTGCCGCGCCGGTCGGCGGATCCGCCGGGTCCGGCCGGACCGACGACGACCACGACACCGTCCCGCACGCCGATCAAGGGGACCCGCAGCCCTCTCAAGCCCCTCATACGCCGGTGGACGCCGCCCCGCCGGCCTCCGCCCCGGAAGCCCCGGAGGCCCCCGAGTCGCCTGCCGAGCCCCTTCCGCAGCCCCTTCCCGAGCCCCGGGACGACGGGTACACGGAGGTGCCGTACGGGGCGCCGGGCCCCTGGGCGCCCGCGCCGCCCGTCCAGCACCCGGGACTCTCCGCGGCAGCGCCACCGTCGCCGTACCCGGCGCCGGCCGCGCCCTGGCAGCGGTACGACCCCTGGGCCGGGCCCGTCTCGCTGTCGCAGAGCGGCGGGCCGGTCGGGGTACGGCCGGGGCGCGGACGGCGCGGCCTGGTGCTCGGCGCCGTACTGATCGCGCTCGCCTCCGGCGGAATCGGCGGCGCGATCGGCTCGTACCTGGAGCGCAACGGCGGGACGGAGGTCGAACTCCCGCAGGCGGGCGCCGAGTCCACCCACCGGGCACCCGGCAGCGTCGCGGGCATCGCCGCGAGCGCGCTGCCCGGCGTCGTCACCATCCACACCAAGGGATCGTCGGAGCAGGGCACCGGCACCGGCTTCGTGCTCGACAACCGCGGCCACATCCTCACCAACAACCACGTCGTGGAGCCGGCCGGGACCGGCGGTGAGATATCGGTCACGTTCGCCGGAGGGGAGAGCGCCCGCGCGAAGGTCGTCGGCCACGACACCGGTTACGACCTCGCCGTCATCCGGGTCGACCGGGTGCACGGCCTCAAGCCGCTGCCGCTCGGCAACTCCGAGAGCGTGCAGGTCGGCGATCCGGTCGTGGCCATCGGCGCCCCCTTCGACCTCGCCAACACGGTCACCGCCGGCATCATCAGCGCCAAGGACCGCCCGATCACGGCGGGCGGCGAGAAGGGCGACGGGAGCGACGTCAGCTATGTCGACGCCCTGCAGACCGACGCACCCATAAACCCGGGCAACTCCGGCGGACCGCTGGTCGACTCCAAGGCCCGCGTCATCGGCATCAACAGCGCCATCCGCTCCGCCGACGGCGGCTCGGAACTGGACGGCGGCCAGTCGGGCTCCATCGGCCTCGGCTTCGCCATCCCGATCAACCAGGCCAAGCGCGTCGCCGAGGAACTGATCAACACAGGCAGGGCCACGCATCCGGTCATCGGCGTCACCCTGGACATGGACTACTCGGGCGACGGCGCACGCGTGGGCATCAAGGGCAACAGCGGCGGCTCGTCCGTCAGCCCCGGCGGGCCGGGCGCCACGGCCGGGATCCGGCCGCGCGACGTGATCACCGCGGTGGACGGGGTCCGGGTCCACTCCGGCGAGGAACTGATCGTCAAGATCCGCTCCCACCGGCCCAAGGACAAACTGGTCCTTACGGTCGAACGGGACGGCAAGGAACGGAAGATGTCCCTGGTGCTCGGCTCGGCCGACGGCGGCTGATCGGTCAAGACCCGGCACAGATGATCCTGGACGTAGCCCGGTGGCTACCAAATGGACAGGTACGCCGGGTACCGTGGACCGGTCCCCTGCCGGACCCTGCCGAAGACCTGCTACTGAAGACCGCCGCGGGCCGAGGACACGCTAGGAGTGCAAGGTGTTCAACGACATTGGCCTACCGGAGGTCATAGCGCTTGTTGTGCTGGCCGTGCTCATCTTCGGCCCCGACAAGCTGCCGCAGGTCATCCAGGATGTCGCGCGCACCATCCGCAAGATCCGTGATTTCTCGGACAGCGCCAAGCAGGACATCCGCAATGAACTGGGTCCGGAGTTCAAGGACTTCGAATTCGAGGACCTGAACCCCAAGACGTTCATCCGCAAGCAGCTGGACAGCGATGAGCTGGGGCTCAAGGAGATCCGCAACGGCTTCGACCTGAAGAAGGAAATGGCCGAGGTCGGCGACGCCGTGCAGACCGTCGGTGACGTGCGCGACGATGGCGTGTCTTCCTCCTCCGGCAGCACCTCCAGCGCCTCTTCCGGCGGCCGGATCAGCATGACCAAGGGTCCTGACCTGGAGAAGCGCCCCGAGTCGACGGAGCAGCCGGCCAAGCCGACGCCGCCGCCCTTCGACAGCGACGCGACCTGAACCACACCACTCGAAACCGGGCCCTCGGGACCCGGTGTGGCATCCTGCCTTGTTGTTGCGCGGAACGGACGTGAGATCGCCCGAGGGGGGCGGGCCGCTCCGGTCCGTAACTGAGCGAGGAGGCGGCCGGGTACATGGAGACGACGAGTCGGGTGGGCGCGCAGGCGCCGGCCACCGAGGGGGCCGGTCAGGTTCCCGGGGCCCGGCGCACGGTCGACGGATACCTGCAGGCGTCCTTCCCGTGGTACGGCCTCGACGAGGCCTTCACGGGACCGCGTTGGCTGATGCAGGTCGGCACCACGGCGGACGGGTCCGTGGAGCACGGTTCGATCGGGCACGGTGACGAGCCCTCCGTGCGGAGCGAGGGCACCCTCCAGGGGGACGCCGCGGAGCGGTTCGCGGTCGTGGTGACCGTCGCCGCCAATCCCGTACGGCGCAGCGCCGACGGCACGGGTGTGCTGGAGGCGACGTCCGTCTCCTCGGCGGCCTGGCTCGCCGGGGTGGGGCTGCTGTCGTACACCTGGCCCGGGCAGATGGACCACACGCTCCGGGACGACTGGCTGGAGCAGCAGACCGAGACGGCGTGGGTCCTCGCGGACGATCTCCGGTCCTCGGACTGGGCCGTACTGTCGCTGCCGGTCGACGGGGTGCCCACCGAGTTCCACTACCGGGAGTCCGAGTACGGCTGGGTCCTCGCCGGGTCGACGCAGGCCGGGGTCCATCTCGGCGCCTACGGCCGCGGCATGAGCGCCTACGGCCTCGGCTTCTCCGTGGTCAAGGACATCACCAAGTACGCCTGACCGGGCGCGCCCCTGGACGAGCGGAGCTCGGTCCAGGGGCGACCGCGAGACCTCAGAACTTGTTGCGCGGGGTGATCCCGAGGGACATGCCCGACAGGCCGCGCTGACGGCCGCCCAGCTGACCCGCGATGCCGCGCAGGGCCGCGCCGGCGGGGGAGTCGGGGTCGGAGAGGACGACCGGCTTGCCCTCGTCGCCGCCCTCGCGAAGGCGCACGTCGACCGGGATGGAGCCCAGGACCGGCACCTCGGCGCCCGTCGTCCGGGTCAGCCCCTCGGCGACCAGCTTGCCGCCGCCGGTGCCGAAGACGTCGACCATCTCGCCGCAGTGCGGGCACGGCAGCCCGGACATGTTCTCCACCACGCCGACGATCTTCTGGTGCGTCTGCACCGCGATCGACCCGGCCCGCTCGGCGACCTCGGCGGCGGCCTGCTGAGGCGTCGTCACGACGAGGATCTCGGCGTTCGGCACGAGCTGCGCGACGGAGATCGCGATGTCACCCGTCCCCGGCGGCAGGTCGAGCAGCAGGACGTCGAGGTCGCCCCAGAAGACATCGGCCAGGAACTGCTGGAGCGCCCGGTGCAGCATCGGCCCGCGCCACACCACCGGCGCGTTGCCCGGCGTGAACATGCCGATGGAGATGACCTTCACGCCGTGCGCGGACGGCGGCATGATCATGTTCTCGACCTGGGTGGGCTTGCCGTCGGCGCCCAGCATGCGCGGCACGGAGTGGCCGTAGATGTCGGCGTCGACGACACCGACCTTCATCCCGTCGGCGGCCATCGCGGCGGCGAGGTTCACGGTCACCGAGGACTTGCCGACGCCGCCCTTGCCGGAGGCGACCGCGTAGACGCGGGTCAGCGAGCCGGGCTTGGCGAACGGGACCTCGCGCTCGGCGGTGCCGCCGCGCAGCGCCGCGGCCAGCTCCTTGCGCTGCTCGTCGCTCATCACGTCGAGGGTGACCTGGACATCGGTCACGCCCTCGACGCGGGCGACGGCCTCCCGCACGTTCGTCTCGATGGTCGAGCGCATCGGGCAGCCCGACACGGTCAGGTACACGGTGACCGCGACGACTCCGTCCGCACCGATGTCCACCGATTTGACCATCCCCAGCTCGGTGATGGGTCGCTGGATCTCGGGGTCGTTCACTGTCGCGAGTGCCTCGCGCACCGCGTCTTCGCTAGCCATACGACCGATAGTACGGCGCGGTAACCGGGGCACGGAAAGCCCCGTCAGCGGTCGTCTACGTCACGTGCCCGTTCGCGCTCGGCCGGGAATACCCCGCCCTCCGGATCGGACCGCCGCTGCTCCTCCAGCTCCTTCAGCAGGTCCTGCAGCTCGGAGCGGATCCAGTCGCGGGTGGCGACCTCGCCGAGGCCGATCCGCAGGGCGGCGACCTCCCGGCTCAGGTACTCGGTGTCGGCGATCGACCGCTCGTTCTGCTTGCGGTCCTGCTCCAGGTTGACCCGGTCGCGGTCGTCCTGACGGTTCTGCGCGAGCAGGATCAGCGGAGCGGCGTAGGACGCCTGGAGCGACAGCATCAGCGTCAGGAAGATGAACGGGTAGTTGTCGAAGCGCAGATCGTCGGGCGCGGTGATGTTCCAGATCACCCACGCGATGATGATCACCGTCATCCAGACGATGAACCGCCCTGTCCCCAGGAACCGCGCGATGCGCTCGGACAGCCGTCCGAAGGCCTCGGGGTCGTACTCGGGCAGCAGCCTGCGGCGCGGGGCGCGCGGCTGGTCGAGGCGGATGCGCGGGCGCCGCGACGCCTCCTCGCGGCGGGCCGTCTCCTCAGTCGCCATGATTCACGTCCCCCGCGAGATGGAACTCCTGCTCGCGCCAGTCGGCGGGCAGCATGTGGTCCAGGACGTCGTCGACGGTGACCGCGCCGAGCAGCGACCCGCTCTCGTCGACGACGGGCGCCGCCACCATGTCGTACGTGGCGAAGAACCCGGCGATCTCCGGCAGCAGCGCCGACGGCGACAGGGCCTGGAGATCGTCGTCCAGGATCGAGCTGACCATCGTGTACGGCGGATCGCGCAGCAGCCGCTGGAAGTGGATGGTGCCGAGGTACTTCCCGGTCGGCGTCTCGTCCGGCGGGCGGCAGACGTAGACCTGGGCGGCGAGCGCGGGGGAGAGGTCGGGGTTGCGGACGCGGGCGAGCGCGTCGGCGACCGTCGCGTCCGGGCGCAGCACGATCGGCTCCGTCGTCATCAGACCGCCCGCGGTCTTGTCCTCGTACGCCATCAGGCGCCGCACGTCGGCCGCGTCGCTGGGCTGCATCAGGGTGAGCAGCCGTTCCTTCTCGTCCTCGGGCAGCTCGCCGAGGAGGTCGGCCGCGTCGTCCGGGTCCATCTCCTCCAGGACGTCGGCGGCCCGCTCCTCCTTCAGCTTGCCGAGGATCTCGATCTGGTCGTCCTCGGGGAGCTCTTCGAGGACGTCGGCGAGCCGCTCGTTGGTGAGCGCCGCCGCGACCTCGGCCCGCCGCTTGGGGGAGAGGTGATGCAGGACGTTCGCCAGGTCCGCGGGGCGCAGCTGCTCGAAGGTCGCCAGCAGGTTCTCGGCGCCCTGCCCGTGCTCCTCCAGGGAGAAGCCGTCGACGGCCGACCAGTCCACGGTCAGCGCCTCGCCCTTGCGCCGGAAGGTGCCGCCCTTGCCCTTGCGGACGAACACCCGGTCGATCTCCCAGTCCCGGCGGGCCGGCAACTGCTGCACGGAGACGTCGAGGACGGTGACCTCCTCGCCCGACTCCACCAGCCGCACCCGCCGGTCCAGCATCTCGCCGAGGACCAGCCGCTCGGTGGGCCGCTGCTCGAAGCGCCGCACGTTGAGCACGCCGGTGGTGATGACCTGGGCCGACTCGATGCCGGTGACGCGGGTCATGGGCAGGAAGATGCGCCGCCGCGTGGACAGTTCGACGACGAGTCCGAGCACCCGGGGCGGCCGCCGGCCCACCCGCAGCATCGCCACGACGTCGCGGACCCGGCCGACCTGGTCCCCGTTCGGGTCGAAGACGGCGATGCCCGCGAGATGCGAGACGAAGATCCGAGGGGCCCCACCTGCCATGTCCGCCGGCACCTCCTCGTTGCGTCAGTGATCAATCCGTGGTTCAGGCTAGCCGGTACCCGTCGAACACGCCTTTGCACGTCCGCCCTTCCCGGACCCGCACGGGGAACGGCGGACACCACCGGTACGCTGCCGTACTGCCGACGAGCCCCTTTCCGTACGAGAGGTAGTACCGCCCGTGACCGCTTTCCCCCTGGCCCGCCGAACCCGCAGGACACTCATGGTCGGCGTGATGTGCACGGGGCTCGCGGCCGGGCTCGCGGCCTGCGGGAACGATCCGGACGAGGGCACGAACGGGGTCGGCAAACTGGAGCCGGACACGATCCAGTCCCGTACGGTCAAGGCGGCGCGGGGCGCCGACGCCGTGCATCTGGCCGGAACGGTCGTCAGCGGCGGCAAGACGTACAAGCTCGACATGCGGCTGAAGGACGAGGGCGGCACCGGGTCGGTGACGACGGGCGGCAGCACGTTCCGGCTGCTGCGGGTCGACGAGCACCTGTATCTCAAGGCGGACGCCGACTTCTGGTCGCACTCCGACGACGACACCGTCGGCGACAAGCTCGACGGCAAGTACGTGAAGGTGCCCTCCGGCGATCCCTCGTACCAGCGGCTGAGCACCTTCACCGACAAGGACGTGCTGCTCGACGGGCTGCTCACCCTGCACGGCACCCTCGCGAAGGGCGACCGCGGCACCTCCGGCGGGGTGCGCACCATCGCGCTCACCGGCGACGAGGGCTCCGGCGGCACGCTCGACGTGTCGTTGGAGGGGACCGCGTATCCGATGCGGCTGGAGCGGGCGGGGGGCGCGGGGATCCTGCAACTGACCGAGTGGGGCCAGGACTTCAAGCTGAGCGAGCCGACGTCGGACGACACCGTGGACTACGGCAGGCAGCTGCCGGAGTCCTGAGCGACGGCGTCAGCGGCGGCGACGCCCCAGGAGACGGGGAAGAGGGGCCGGGACCGGATCCCGGGTGGTCGCCGGGGTCGGCACCGGCGCGGCGGCCAGCGAACCCGTGGGCGCCGGAACCGGATCCTCACCGGCGACCGGCTCCAACCGCACCACCCGGCACTCCCGCCCCCACCGAGAGGTCATCGTCTCCGCGTCCGGCGCGTTGAGCCGCTTGCCCTTCAGCTCGCCGACGGCCGCCTCCCACTCCGGCGTGCCGGGTGCCAGCTCCACGGCCGTCGCCCGCCAGCCGACCAGCCGGCCGCCCTTGTCCTTGCTGCGTACGGTGACCACGGCGGTGCCGCCGTCGACGAGACCGGGCAGCGGCTGCTCGCCGGGCCCGTCGCCGACCACGTGCGCCGCACCCTCGTGCCACACGTGCCACAGGGCCCGCTCGGCATCGGTGCCCCGTACCCAGATGAGCCCGGACTTCTTGGTGGCCTCCTCGACGAGGGCGGCGTCGAGCGGTTCGGCAGTCGTCATGCGGCCAGCGTAGCTACAGCCAGCCGTTGCGCTTGAGGGTGCGGTGGATGGTGAAGCACGCGACGACGGTGACGGCGAGCACCAGCGGGTAGCCGAACCGCCAGTGCAGCTCGGGCATGTGGTCGAAGTTCATGCCGTAGACCCCGCAGACCATGGTCGGGACGGCGACGATGGCGGCCCACGAGGTGATCTTGCGCATGTCCTCGTTCTGCGCGACGGACGCCTGCGCCAGGTTGGCCTGGAGGATCGAGTTGAGGAGTTCGTCGAAGCCGATGACCTGTTCCTGGACGCGCTCCAGGTGGTCGGCGACGTCACGGAAGTACTTCTGGATGTCGGGGTCGATCAGCCGCATCGGCCGCTCGCTCAGCAGTTGCAGCGGCCGGCGCAGCGGGGCGACGGCCCGCTTGAACTCCAGGACCTCGCGCTTGAGCTGGTAGATGCCGCCGGCGTCGGTGCCGCGCGGACCGCCCCTGCGGCGCGGCGAGAAGACGTCGGTCTCGACCTCGTCGATGTCGTCCTGCATCGCGTCGGCCACCGCCAGATAGCCGTCGACGACGTGGTCGGAGATGGCGTGCAGCACCGCGCTCGGGCCCTTGGCGAGCAGCTCGGGCTCGGCCTGGAGGCGGCGGCGCAGCGCGCGCAGCGAGCCCTGTCCGCCGTGCCGCACGGTGATGAAGAAGTCGCGGCCGAGGAAGCACATGACCTCGCCGGTCTCCACGACCTCGCTGGTGTCGGTCAGTTCGGCGTGCTCGACGTAGTGGATGGTCTTGAACACGGCGAAGAGCGTGTCGTCGTACGGCTCCAGCTTGGGCCGCTGGTGGGCGTGGACCGCGTCCTCGACGGCGAGCGGGTGCAGTCCGAATTCGGCGGCGATACCGGCGAATTCCTTCTCGGTCGGCTCGTGCAGACCGATCCAGGCGAAGCCGCCGTCACGGCGTACCTGGAGGCGTGCCTCGCGCGGCGTCAGGCAGTCGTCGCCGCTCTCCACGCGCGCCCCGTCGCGGTAGACGGCACAGTCCACGACGGCCGAGCAGGCGGAGGGATCGCGGGTGGGGTCGTACGAGGAGCGCGCCTCGTTCTCGTACGGGGCCACGCTCTTGCGCAGCGAGGGGCGGACGGCGGCACGCAGGTCGCGCATCATCGACATGGGCAGGCTCCTTCGCGGGCGGGAGCCGCGCAGGGCACTCGGGAAATCGGAACTGCCCGGAATGAGGACGTCCTGGCCAACCGGAAACCGGGACATGCTGCACGTCCACAAAGCGGGGAGCACCGCACCGACGCCGGGCGGCTCCGCTGACTGATTCAGATCAGGACGATCGGAAAGATCAGGTGGAAACGAAGTGCTCTTCCGGCAAACGCGGACAGCCCGGAAGCCCCGGGACACAGACCGCCGACGGAACGCCGGCCGCTGCTGACTGCGGTGTGGGATACGGGCCTAGCGGCCGGAAGAACGGGTGGTACTGCACGGTCGACTTCGATCCATGACAGCCCCACCTCCTCCGGCCGGTCCCCCGTGAGGGACGATCAGTGGGTCGGGTCTTCGAGGGCTCTTGAGGGCTCTCGGCGGGGACGCTCTGCGTTCCGTCCCGACCAGCGGCCAAGACTATCAGCCGACTGAAGAAGCAAGCCCCGCCTTTACCCGTTCCATGCGAGTTCTATGCTCACGGGATGGGAGAAGTTCTTGCGCTTGTAGAGGCCCGGCTGCGCACGGCCCTGGGCGAACCGGACGCGCGCGCGGCGGTCACGTTCCTCGGCACGGACCGCATCGAGGTGCTGCGTTTCACCGACGCCGACCAGGGTGTCGTGCGTTACGCGACGCTGGGGATGTCCGCCGCGCCGATGGCCGACCCGACCGCGGCCCTCGCCGATCCGGTCGAGGGGCCGCGCGCGGAGCTGGTCCTGACGGTCCGCGCGGGGCTCGCCGAGACCGACAAGGTGCTCAGGCCGCTCGCGGTGCTCGCCGCCTCGCCGCAGGTGGAGGGCGTGGTCGTGGCCCCGGGCGCGTCGCTGGACGTGGGCGAGCCGCTGTGGCCGGGCGCGCCGTTCACCTCCGTCCTCGTGGCGGAGTCGGGCGGCCTGGTGGAGGACCTCGAACTGGACGCGCCGATGGACCCCGTACGGTTCCTGCCGCTGCTGCCCATGACGCAGAACGAGGCGGCGTGGAAGCGGGTGCACGGCGCGGCCGAGCTCCAGGAGAAGTGGCTGAACAGCGGGACGGACCTGCGCGATCCGCTGCGCAGGTCCGTCGCTCTCGACTGACTCGGCCGGGAGGCGGTACGGGGATCAGTTGGCGAAGACGGTGACGCCGTCCTCGGTGGCGTGCCGCGGCTCCAGCTCCTCCGCCTCGTGGGTGAGCGCGTTCCTGCGCACCCAGACCACGACGGCGCCGAGCAGGGCCGTGACCGCGGCGACCACGAACGGGACGTGGATGTCGGTCCACTCCTCGATCTTCGGCGCCAGGTACGGCGCGGCCGCGGCGGCGAACCACCGGACGAAGTTGTAGCCGGCGCTCGCCACAGGGCGCGGCGCGTCCGAGACGCCGAGCGCCAGCTCCGTGTACACCGTGTTGTTCACGCCGATGAAGGCGCCGGACAGGATCGTGCAGACGATGGCGGTGGTGTGGTTGCCGTAGCCGAGCACGAGCACGTCGATCGCGAGCAGCACCAGCGAGCCGCCGACCACCTTGAGCGAGCCGAACCTCGCCTGCATGCGCGGCGCGACGAGCACCGAGAACAGCGCGAGCAGCACGCCCCAGGCGAAGAAGACGCCGCCCGACTTGTACGGGGTCATGTTCAGCACGAACGGCGTGAAGGCCAGCACCGTGAAGAACGTGTAGTTGTAGAAGAACGCGGAGACGGCCGCGGAGGCGAGTCCGCCGTGCCCGAGCGCCTTCAGGGGATCGAGGATCGACGTCTTCCGCGCGGGCTTGGGCTGCTCCTTCAGGAACAGCGAGATGCAGATGAACCCGATGGCCATCAGGGCCGCGGTGCCGAAGAACGGGTAGCGCCAGCTGGCGTTGCCGAGCAGGGCGCCCACCAGCGGCCCGCACGCCATGCCGAGGCCGAGCGCGGACTCGTAGAGCAGGATCGCGGCGGCCGAGCCACCGGCCGCGGCGCCGACGATGACGGCGAGCGCGGTCGACACGAAGAGCGCGTTGCCCAGACCCCAGCCGGCCCGGAAGCCGACCAGCTGGCCGACGGTGTCCGAGGTGCCGGAGAGGGCCGCGAAGATCACGACGAGCGCGAGCCCGACGAGCAGCGTCTTCTTGCCGCCGATCCGGCTGGACACGAACCCGGTGACCAGCATCGCGACGGCGGTGATCAGGAAGTACGAGGTGAAGAGCAGGGAGACCTGGCTCTGCGTGGCCTTCAGGCCCTGTGCGATCGACGGCAGGATCGGGTCGACGAGCCCGATGCCCATGAAGGCGACGACGGATGCCCCGGCGGTCGCCCAGACCGCCTTCGGTTGACGCAGGATGCTGCCCGCACCTGCGTCGAACGGGTCCCCTTCGGCGGGACCTCCTGTACTGCTGTGGCTCATGCCCGTTCCACTTCCTTCGTCTCGCGTCCGGTGCGGATGCCCGACCGGTTGGTTGACCTATACACACAATAAGTTAGCGTGGCTAATTAATGCAAGCTACATCTATATGTGCGGGCGGGACGCACCGTACCGGCACACTCCGGACGGGTGATCGTCCTTGACGCGGCGCGGGACGGGGAGGACCGTGGGCCGTATGAGGGGCGAACCCAGTTGCCCGAAGTGTGGTGGCCGGGTCAGGGCTCCCGGACTCTTTGCCGACTCCTGGCAGTGCGATGTGCACGGCACCGTGCACCCGCTGCAGCCTGTGATCCCGCCCAGCGTCGAGGCTCTCGGCGTCGTGGTGCACCGCGCCCAGGTGCCCGTCTGGATGCCGTGGCCGCTCCCCGTCGGCTGGCTGTTCACCGGAGTGGCCAACGCGGGGGACGACCGGCACGGCGGCCGCGCCACCGCCGTCGCCTGCTCGGGACCCGCGCCGCTCGGCGGCATGGGTGAGCTGGTGCTCGTCGCCGAGGAGCTGGGTGTCGGACTCGGCGCGCGCTACGCGGGCATCGAGGGCCCCGACCCCGGCCCGCACATGGACGTCCTCGGGCCGCCGAGCGCCAAGGTGGTCGCCGCCGGCCGGCCCACCCCGCTGTGGCACGTGCGGAGCGGCCCCGACGACCGCGCGGTCTTCGCGGGCGAGGCGCGCGGGCTGTGGCTGTGGGCGATCGTGTGGCCCGCGTCGTCCGGGCTGCTGATGTACGACGAGCTGGTCCTGACCGATCTGCGGGACGCGGGCGCCGAGGTGGAACTGCTGCCGTGCGGGGCGCTGTCGCCGCGCGTTCTGCAGTGATATCGATGCGCGTGTCATGGATGATCCCGCGTTCTGCGGTGATGGCGGTGAGCGCGGCACGGTGATCCGGCGCGAGGCGTACGGGTAAGGGGTCGTGGCCCGATTCGGGCGTGACGGGAGTGGGTGCGATCCCCGTTATCCTGGAGCGGTCCCTTCCGCCCGTCCGAGCCTGGAGTACGCAGCCGTGCGCATCGATCTGCACACCCACTCCACCGCTTCCGACGGCACGGACACCCCGGCCGAACTGGTGCGCAACGCCGCGGCGCAGGGCCTGGACGTCGTGGCGCTCACCGACCACGACACCACGCGCGGGCACGCCGAGGCGATCGCCGCGCTGGCCGAGCTGCCGACGGGCCTGACCCTCGTCACCGGCGCCGAGCTCTCCTGCCGCCTCGACGGCGTGAGCATGCACATGCTGGCGTACCTGTTCGACCCCGAGGACGCCGCGCTGCTCGCCGAGCGCGAGCTGGTCCGCGACGACCGCGTCCCGCGCGCCAAGGGCATGATCGCGCGGCTGAACGAGCTGGGCGTCCCCGTCACCTGGGAGCAGGTCGCCCGGATCGCGGGGGACGGCTCGGTGGGCCGCCCGCACATCGCCTCCGCGCTCGTCGAGCTCGGTGTCGTGGACACGGTCTCCGACGCCTTCACCGAGAACTGGCTGGCCGACGGCGCCCGCGCCTACGTGCCGAAGCACGAGACCGACCCCTTCGAGGCGATCCGCCTGGTCAAGGCCGCGGGCGGAGTCACCGTCTTCGCGCACCCGGCCGCCGTCAAGCGCGGCCGCACGGTTCCCGAGACGTCGATCGCGAAGCTGGCCGAGGCCGGGCTCGACGGCATCGAGGTCGATCACATGGACCACGACCCGGCCACCCGGGACCGTCTGCGCGGCCTCGCCGCCGACCTCGGACTGCTGACCACCGGCTCCTCGGACTACCACGGCAGCCGCAAGACCTGTGTGCTCGGCGAGTACACCACCGACCCGGAGATCTACGGGGAGATCACCCGCCGGGCCACCGGCGCCTTCCCGGTGCCGGGCGCCGGCGGACACCGCGTCTGACATCCGCCTCTTCTCCCCGCTCCGCCCCACTCTCGCAAGGCAAGCCCCACTGTGTTCGACGTCGCCGTCTTCGGATCCCTTTTTCTCACGCTTTTTGTGATTATGGATCCCCCCGGAATCACTCCGATCTTCCTCGCCCTCACCGCGGGCCGCCCCGCCAAGGTCCAGAAGCGCATGGCCTTCCAGGCCGTCTGCGTCGCCTTCGGCGTGATCGCCGTCTTCGGCGTCCTGGGCCAGCGGATCCTCGACTACCTGCACGTCTCCGTGCCCGCCCTGATGATCGCGGGCGGTCTGCTCCTGCTGCTGATCGCGCTCGACCTGCTCACCGGCAAGACGGACGAGCCGAAGCAGACGAAGGACGTGAACGTCGCCCTCGTCCCGCTCGGCATGCCGCTGCTCGCCGGGCCAGGCGCGATCGTCTCGGTGATCCTCGCCGTGCAGAAGGCGCACTCGTTCGCGACCCAGGTCTCCGTCTGGTCGGCGATCCTCGCCATCCATGTCGTGCTCTGGGTGGTCATGCGGTACTCGCTGGTGATCATCCGCGTCATCAAGGACGGCGGCGTGGTCCTCGTGACCCGGCTCGCGGGCATGATGCTCTCCGCGATCGCCGTGCAGCAGATCATCAACGGCATCACCCAGGTGATCCGGGCCGGCTGACCACCGCGCCCCGCGGAGACGCGGACATGCGAAGCCCCCGTACGCACCGTGCGTACGGGGGCTTCGAAGTGTGTAAGTCGCCGCGCTGTTACGAGGCGGACGACTCGGCCGGGCGGATGTAGAGACGCTGGCCGATGGCCGCCGCCTGCTGAACGATCCGGTTGACGGAGGCGGCGTCCACGACGGTGGTGTCCACGGCGGTGCCGTCGACGTCGTCGAGTCGCATGATTTCGAAGCGCAAGGGCTTCTCCCTTCGTCTGGTCATCCTCCTGAAGGAGAACTGCTGGCGCAGGACATCAGTCTCGTCCTGCCGTACGGCCAGGCGGTTGCCTGCCCGTTAAGAGTGGATTGCGTGACTAGAGAGCCCCGCGTTCTGTATGGGTACAACGGGTTGCCCCCTGCAAACATTCCCTACGCTAAAGAAATTTTTCGAGAAACTAATTACCGGCGGGTAGCGGGGTGGTGCGCCTACGCAGCGTCACGCTGCGGGATGCCGGTCCCAGAAGGCCGCCAGGGCCGCGGCCGTCTCCAGCGGACGGTCGGTGTTGGGGGAGTGCTCCGCCCCGGTGATCACGGACCGCTCGGCGCCCAGGCGGCGCGCCATGTCGTCGAGCAGCGGCACGGGCCAGGTGTCGTCGCGCTCACCCGACAGGACGTGCACCGCGGGCGCGAGCGCGGCCAGCTCCGCGACCCGGTCCGGCTCGGTGCACAACTGGTGCCCGGTGGCGATGAGTTGGGCCGGGCTGTTCAGCATCCAGCGCCGCCGCAGATCGTCCCGGGCGTCGTCGCCGCGCACATCGGCCACGTCGTCGGCGGCGTCGAGCGCCTGGATCGCCTCCCAGACCTCGGCCATGTCCAAGGTGGCCAGCGCCCCCTGGAGCAGCTTGACGCGCTGCTGCTGAGGCTCGGTGACGGCGGCCGGGCCCGACGCCATCAGGGTCAGCGACGCGAACGGCGCCGGGTCCGCGAGGACCGCCGCCCGCGCCACGAGCCCGCCGAGCGAGTGCCCGAGCAGATGCACCCGCGGTACGTCGAGCGCCGCGACCTGGGCGAGCACGTCCTGAGCCAACTCGGCCTGCGCATAAGGGGCTTCGTCGTCCACGGGTCCCGGCGTCTCGTACTGCCCGCGCCCGTCGACGGCCACCGTGCGGTAGCCGGCCGCGCCGAGCGGACCGTGCAGGGCGATGAAGTCCTCCTTGCTGCCGGTGAACCCGGGAAGGAGCAGCACGGTGCCGCGCACGGACCCCGAATCCGGCTCCCCGACGAGGGCGGCGAACTCGCCCCTCGCGGTGGCCAGTCGGTGCGCACGGGTGCCGGGGGGCGGGGTGAAGGTCGCGGGCCTGCTCATGCCGTGAGATTACGTCGTGCTCCGCACCGGGGCGACAGCGCGAAGGCCCGGGCTCCGCATGGTGCGGAACCCGGGCCTCCTGCTACCGGTGCGCTCAGGCCTCGGGGGCCTCGACCGCGGCGACGGCCTTCTTGCGGGTGCGGCGCGGCTTGGCTTCCGCGGCGGCCTCCGTCTCGACGGGAGCCGCGGCAGCCTTCTTGCGCGTGCGGGTGGCGGGCTTGGCCTCGACGGTGTCGACGGCGGCCTCCGCCTTTTTGCGGGTGCGGCGCGGCTTGGTCTCCGCGGCTGCCTCCGTCTCGACGGGAGCGGCTGCCGCCTTCTTGCGGGTCCGCGTGGCGGGCTTCGCCTCGACGGCCTCCGCCGTGTCCACGGCGGCCTCCGCCTTCTTCCGCGTACGGCGCGGCTTGGTCTCCGTGGCGGCCTCGGCCTCGGCGGGGGCCGCAGCGGCCTTCTTCCGCGTGCGGGTGGCGGGCTTGGCCTCGACGGCCTCCGCGGTGTCGACGGCGGCTTCCGCCTTCTTCCGCGTACGGCGCGGCTTGGCCTCGGCGGCCTCGACCGGCTCGGCCTTCTTACGGGTCCGGCGCGGCGTGGTCTCCGTGGTGGCCTCGGCCGCGACCGACTCGGCGGCGGCTTCCGCCTTCTTGCGGGTGCGGGTCCGCGCGGGCTTGGGCTCGGCGGTCTCGACGGTGGCCTCCACCGTGTCGACGACGGCCTCCGCCTTCTTCCGCGTACGGGTGCGGGCACGAGCGGGCTTCGCCTCGGGCTCCGCGACGGGCTCGGCGGCGACGACCGTCTCGACTGTCTCGACAGCGGCCTCCGCCTTCTTGCGCGTACGACGACGCGGCTTGGCGGGAGCCTCGGCCCCGGTCACCGGGGCCACGGCCTCGACGACCGCCTCGGCGGTCTCGACGACGGCCTCGGCCGCGGTCGGAGCGGCCGGATTCACGGCAGCGGCGGCACCGCTGCGCGTGCGGCGGCGACGGCGCGGGGTGCGCGGCTCGGCCGGTGCGGAGGAGTCCTCGGCGACCGGGCTGACGGGAGCAGCCGTAGCCGCGGCCTCGGCGGAGACCGGCTCGCCGTTACGGGTGCGGCGGCGACGGCGCGGCGTACGGGCGGAACGCTCGCGCTCCTGCTCGCGGCCCTGGTCCCGGTCACGACGGTCGCGGTCCTGCGAGGGACGGCCGCCCCGGCCACCGCGCGGCGAAGCGCCACGGCCACCGGTCTCGCCCAGGTCCTCGATCTCCTCGGCGTCGAGCCCGGCGCGCGTCCGCTCCGAACGCGGCAGCACACCCTTGGTGCCGACCGGGATGCTCAGCTCCTCGAACAGGTGCGGGGAGGACGAGTACGTCTCCACCGGGTCGTTGAAGGTCAGCTCAAGGGCCTTGTTGATCAGCTGCCAGCGCGGGATGTCGTCCCAGTCGACCAGCGTGATCGCGGTACCCGTCTTGCCCGCGCGGCCGGTGCGGCCGATGCGGTGGAGGTACGTCTTCTCGTCCTCGGGCGACTGGTAGTTGATGACGTGCGTGACGCCCTCGACGTCGATGCCGCGGGCGGCGACGTCGGTGCAGACCAGCACGTCCACCTTGCCGTTGCGGAACGCGCGCAGCGCCTGCTCGCGGGCGCCCTGGCCCAGGTCGCCGTGGACCGCGCCGGAGGCGAAGCCGCGCCGCTTGAGCTGGTCGGCGATGTCGGCGGCCGTGCGCTTCGTACGGCAGAAGATCATCGCGAGCCCGCGGCCGTCGGCCTGGAGGATGCGCGCGACCATCTCGGGCTTGTCCATGTTGTGCGCGCGGTACACGTGCTGCGCGATGTTCCGCACGGTCGCGCCCTCGTCGTCCGGCGACGTGGCGCGGATGTGCGTGGGCTGCGACATGTAGCGGCGGGCCAGGCCGATGACGGCGCCCGGCATGGTCGCCGAGAACAGCATCGTCTGACGCTTCGCCGGCAGCATGTTGATGATCTTCTCGACGTCGGGCAGGAAGCCCAGGTCGAGCATCTCGTCGGCCTCGTCGAGGACGAGCGCCTTCACATGCGACAGGTTCAGCTTCTTCTGTCCCGCGAGGTCGAGGAGCCGGCCCGGGGTGCCGACGATCACGTCGACGCCCTTCTTGAGGGCCTCGACCTGGGGCTCGTAGGCGCGACCGCCATATATGGCGAGGACGCGGACATTGCGCACCTTGCCGGCGGTGAGGAGGTCATTGGTCACCTGCTGGCACAGCTCGCGCGTCGGTACGACGACGAGGGCCTGCGGGGTGTCGGTGAGCTGCTCGGGCGTGGCCCGGCCGGCCTCGACGTCCGCGGGGACGGTGACGCGCTCCAGGAGCGGCAGACCGAAACCGAGGGTCTTGCCCGTGCCGGTCTTGGCCTGCCCGATGACGTCCGAGCCCGAGAGGGCGACGGGGAGGGTCATCTCCTGGATGGGAAACGGATTGATGATGCCGACTGCCTCAAGGGCCTCTGCCGTCTCGGGGAGAATGCCGAGCTGACGGAATGTCGAAGTCTGCGTAGTCAGGGTGTTGCCTCTTCTGTGAGGTGCGGTGCGAGGCGAACGCGGGGGTCTTGACCGTGCCAGTGCCGTGCCGTTGGTACGCCGGTCCTGATCCGCTGCTGCGGTGGGGCCGGGTGGCGCGGGACCACTGCCGACGCTCGAGCGCTCGTGCCGCTGAGGGCCCCTCCTCGATCCGTACGCCTTGTGACGTACGACCCGGAGGGCTGTCGGGTCGGAGCCGATCGGGCCACCGACCGGGCATCCTCATTCGTGCGGCCCGTCGCATGTGCGTACAAGCGCCGTTGCGATGTGGGGGCAAAGCGGCTTGCACTCGGCGGGCTCTTTACCACCATACCCCGGAAACGCGCATGTGCGATGGCCGATTTGGTCACGTAGCCGTCGTCACACTCTTTGACCAGGGACTTCCGCGGGACGGTGAGCGGGCTATTGTGCGCTTCATGGAGACGCCTGACAACGCCACGCCCGCCAGTGAAGCGACCGACGCAGTGACCGACGCTCCGACCGGGATCGCGGCCCAGGACTGGGCCACCGCGTCCGCGGACGAGAACTATCGCGCCGCCGTCGTCGACCTGCTCGGCGCGCTGGCGTACGGCGAGCTGGCGGCGTTCGAGCGCCTTGCCGAGGACGCCAAGCTGGCGCCGACGCTGGCCGACAAGGCGGAGCTGGCGAAGATGGCCTCCGCCGAATTCCACCACTTCGAGCAGTTGCGCGACCGGCTCGCCGCGGTCGGCGCCGAGCCGACCGCGGCCATGGACCCGTTCGTCGGCGCCCTCGACGGCTTCCACAAGCAGACCGCTCCGTCGGACTGGCTGGAGGGCCTCGTCAAGGCGTACGTGGGTGACTCGATCGCCTCCGACTTCTACCGGGAGGTCGCGGCCCGGCTCGACTCGGACACCCGTGAGCTGGTGCTCGCCGTGCTCGACGACACCGGGCACGCGTCGTTCGCCGTGGAGAAGGTGCGGGCCGCCATCGAGGCCGATCCGCGCGTGGGCGGCCGGCTCGCGCTGTGGGCGCGGCGGCTGATGGGCGAGGCCCTGTCGCAGTCGCAGCGGGTGGTTGCCGACCGCGACGCCCTGTCGACCATGCTGGTCGGGGGCGTCGCCGACGGTTTCGACCTGGCCGAGGTCGGCCGGATGTTCTCGCGGATCACCGAGGCGCACACCAAGCGGATGGCGGCCCTCGGACTCGCCGCCTGACGACTCCCCTCGCGTGGCGGAGTCGTTCCTACGCGGACGTCGTGAGCTGGTGCGCTCTGCTTCGAGTGGGGCGCAGCAGCAGCGACAGCAGGGCCACCGCCATCACGATCGAGCCGCTGAGCGTGGCCAGCTCATGGCCGGACCCCAGCGACGTGTGGGTGACGAACGCCCCGAACAGGGCGCCGGTGATCCCGGTCGCCAGCACCAGCCTGCGCGAGGGCAGTCGGTGCGGCAGACGGTGGCTCGCGGCCCAGGCGAGGGCCAGACCGAGCAGTGCGGAGCCAAGAGCTTCGAGAAGCATGGTGAGGGTCCCTCCCGCGCGGCCAGTAGGTGCAAATCGGTCCTACCCGGTCTACCCCTGGGACCCGGAACGCAACCCTCCTCGTGTGCTCCGGCTGTGCCCTCTCGGTGCGCCGCCCGAGAACGACGGAGGGGCCCGGCAGCGTGACGCTGCCGGGCCCCTCCGTCGTTCATCCCTGCTCTACAGAGGGCCGAAGCCCACCTTCCGCACTGCGGGCTCGCCCAGCTCCACATAGGCGAGACGGTCGGCCGGGACCAGGACCTTGCGGCCCTTCTCGTCCGTCAGGGAAAGCAGCTGCGCCTTGCCGGACAGCGCCGCGGACACCGCGCCCTCGACCTCCTCGGCGGACTGGCCGCTCTCCAGAACGATCTCGCGGGGCGTGTGCAGCACGCCGATCTTGACCTCCACGGCCTTGTCCCTCCGACGATCCGTGATGCGCGCGGTCTACCGCGCCGTACGCAGCACAGATTAGCCCGCCCGGCCGACGCTCCCGGCGTCCCGGCCGCACGCCAAGAGCGAACAGCCGACCGGGAACAAAACGGGACGGCGGGCGACCCGCCGACTCAGGCGTGCTCCGCGCCGTGCAGCGGGAACCCCGCGATACCGCGCCAGGCCAGCGAGCTGAGCAGCTGCACCGCCTTGTCGCGCGGCACCGGGCTCTCGCTGGAGAGCCAGTAGCGGGCGACGACCTGAGAGACGCCGCCGAGCCCCACGGCGAGCAGCATCGACTCGTCCTTGGACAGGCCGGTGTCCTCGGCGATGACGTCCGAGATCGCCTCGGCGCACTGCAGGCTGACCCGGTCGACGCGCTCGCGCACCGCCGGCTCGTTGGTCAGGTCCGACTCGAAGACGAGGCGGAACGCGCCGCCGTCGTCCTGGACGTACGCGAAATAGGCGTCCATGGTCGCCTGCACGCGCTGCTTGTTGTCCGACGTCGACGCGAGCGCCGTGCGCACCGACTGCAGCAAGGACTCGCAGTGCTGGTCGAGCAGGGCGAGATAGAGCTCCAGCTTGCCCGGGAAGTGCTGGTAGAGGACCGGCTTGCTGACGCCGGCACGCTCGGCGATGTCGTCCATCGCGGCCGCGTGGTACCCCTGCGCGACGAACACTTCCTGTGCCGCGCCCAGAAGTTGATTGCGTCGGGCACGGCGCGGCAGGCGAGTGCCCTTGGGGCGCGCTGCCTCCGTCTGCTCGATGGCTGTCACGCCGCCTCCCAATATCGTCCGTGTACTGCGGTGTGCGCCGCGCCGTCATCGTACTTTTGGGTAACCAGGATGTGCGCGGTGCGAGCGCAGAATTTCACGGACCGGACGTCTGTGAAAGCCGCTCGTGGCGGCCCTGTGGGCGCAAAGTGGCGCATACCGATGGGTGGGGCGCCGGATGCGCGGCACGCCGCGGTCGCGCGGCCGGCACCATCGGTGCCGGTGGCGTCACCGATAGTCGTCCTCATCGAGGGCGACCACCCTCGCCTGCTCCGCCCGGTCCGCCTCGTCGGCGCCGTCCGGGTCGGCCGGATCGACCGGCATGTCGTCCTGCTCGGGGGTCAGCTCGGTCGACTGCTCGGCGACGTCCGCCTCCGGCTCCTCCACGCCGATCTCCGCGGGGCGGCTGTCCGTGAATGTCCCGGGATCACTCGGGTCGACGGTCATCGATGGCTCCCTTCCTCACTGGTCCGTGCGGGGGCGGGTGCCCTGATTCGAGCGTAGGAGACACCCGATCGGGGCGCTATGCGATCTCTTTCCCCTTTGAGTACCGGCCTTCACCGACGGCGAGGGGAAGGCTTTGGGGAGAGCTGTGCGAGATCTGTGACGGCGAACACACGATCCTCAGTGTGATCACCTCGTAACATATGCCGCATGCCTTCGACCGATTCGCCGCGAGTGCCTCCCGCCGTCGCCGCCGTGGCACCCAAGCCGGGTGCCGTTCAGGTCGCGGAGGGGGAGAGACTGCGCTCCGTCGGTCTTCCGGGGATGACGCTGACGGTCAGGTCACGGCCCGGGACGCGGGAGGGACTGCCGCCCGCGCTCTACGTCCACGGTCTCGGCGGCTCCTCGCAGAACTGGTCGGCGCTGATGCAGCACCTCGAGGACGTCGTCGACGGGGCGGCCGTCGACCTGCCCGGCTTCGGCGACTCGCCGCCGCCGGACGACGGCAACTACTCGGTGAGCGGGCACGCGCGCGCGGTCATCCGCTATCTCGACGCCGAACGACGCGGACCCGTACACCTCTTCGGGAACTCGCTCGGCGGCGCCGTCGCCACCCGGGTCGCCGCCGTGCGCCCCGATCTCGTCCGCACGCTGACGCTGGTGTCGCCCGCGCTGCCGGAGATCCGGGTCCAGAGAACCGCGCTGCCGACCGGACTGCTCGCCGTGCCCGGAGTGGCCGCGCTCTTCACCCGTCTCACCAAGGAGTGGACGGCCGAGCAGCGCGTCAGCGGCGTCACGGCTCTCTGCTACGGCGACCCGGGCCGGGTCACCGAAGAGGGCTTCCGGGCCGCTGTCGAGGAGATGGAACGGCGCCTCGCGCTCCCGTACTTCTGGGACGCGATGGCCCGCTCCGCGCGCGGGATCGTGAACGCGTACACGCTCGGCGGCCAGCACAATCTGTGGCGACAGGCGGGCCGTGTGCTCGCGCCGACCCTGCTCGTCTACGGTGGACGGGACCAGCTCGTCTCCTACCGGATGGCGGCGCGTGCGGCGCGCACCTTCCCGGAGTCGCGCCTCCTCACGCTCCCCGACGCGGGACACGTCGCGATGATGGAGTACCCGGACACGGTCGCGACGGCGTTCCAGGAACTCCTCGCCGACAGCGAGGCGTTGAACGGGACGCGCGGGGCGGGGGAGCAGAGCGGGTCCGTGCCGGACGAGGCACGCGAGGCGCACGACGCGCCGGACCGTACGAATACGACGCACCGATCGACGTTGGGGAGCTGAGGCGGCGAGTGGGACGGCACAGCCGCCGAGGGCCGGCAGACAACGGCGACACCGCCGACATACCAGTACCGCCCGAGTTGCGCAGCCCGCCGCAGGCGGGCCCGGGCTCCGGGCGCCGACGCAGGAGCGCCGCACCGGACGGCGCCACCCAGACCGCTCCGCGGACGCCCTCGCGTCCGAGCGGCCCGTCCGTGCGGGGCGGCCACCCCGAGCAGCAGGAGCCGGGCGGCGGCTGGGGCACCTCCGGTACGCGGGGAGAGCCCCGGACCCAGCCGCGCACCGCGGCCGGGTCGCCGACCGTGCCGCATCCGCGATCGGGCCGGCCCCGCCAGGAGTACGTCGAGGCGTTCGACGCCTTCGACGCCTTCGACGCGGAGGACACGGTGAACGCGATGGGCTCGGTGGGGGTCTCGCGCCGCGGCTCGTACGACTCGGTCACCGACCGGGAGGCCGACACCGACGGGGCTCCGGAGACGGACGCCTCGGGCGCGGGCGCCGGTGGGGAAGACGGTGAACGGACGGAGTCCGACGGTGGCCGCGAGAAGCGGGGCAAGGGGCTGACCTTCGCCGGTATCGCCGCCGCGGCCGTCACCACCGTGCTCGCCGTCGTCGTCGCGGGCCAGGTGGCCGACGGGCACGGCGGATCGTCCGGCGGCCTCTCCGCGAAGTCGGCGGACGGCTCGCGCGTCCACGACGACTCGGCGTCCCGCTCGGACGACCGGGCCACGCCGTCGAGGACCGCGCAGGCCGCCCCGGCGACGTACGACCAGAAAATGGCGAAGAAGTACCCGCTCAAGGCCGACCTGAAGGCATCGGGGAAGTTCGCCGCGGTCGGCGGCTTCGACAAGGCGCCGGGCCGCGGGCAGAAGTTCCGCTACCGCGTCGACGTGGAGAAGGGGCTCGGGCTCGACGGCACGCTGTTCGCGCAGGCCGTGCAGAAGACCCTGAACGACAAGCGGAGCTGGGCCCACGAGGGCGCCCGCACCTTCGAGCGGATCTCCTCCGGCAAGCCGGATTTCGTGATCACCCTGGCCAGCCCGGGGACCACCGCGGACTGGTGCGCGAAGTCGGGCCTCGACACCACCGAGGACAACGTGTCGTGCGACTCGGCCGCCACCGATCGCGTGATGATCAACGCCTATCGGTGGGCACAGGGCTCGAAGACGTACGACGACGTGCTCCACGGCAGCGCCATCCACCCCTACCGGCAGATGCTCATCAACCACGAGGTCGGGCACCGGCTCGGCTACAACCACGTCACCTGCTCGCAGGACGGCGCCCTGGCGCCCGTCATGCAGCAGCAGACCAAGTTCCTGACCTTCGACGGGATCACCTGCAAGCCCAACCCCTGGGTCTACCCCAACGCTTGACGCTTCGTAGCGTTCTGTAGCCGGATGATCTCTTAGCGCGACAGAACGTCACGCGCACGCGAAAGTTACGCCCGTTCACCCCTTTTGGTGGCGCGATGGACAACCGTCCATCGCGCCACCGGCATGTCCGCATACGTTCGTCCCGCTGCGAGCCGCCGACCCAACGGCGGCTCCCCATACGGGAGATCGGGGGTGTACTCGTGCGTATCGGACTGCTGACAGAGGGTGGCTATCCGTATGTGAGCGGTGAGGCCAGACTCTGGTGCGACCGGCTCGTGCGCGGGCTCGAGCAGCACGAGTTCGACATCTACGCGCTCAGCCGCAGCCAGGATCAGGAGGACGCGGGCTGGCTCGAACTGCCCCCGCACGTCGGCCTGGTGCGGACCGCCCCGCTGTGGACGGCGCGTCCGGGAACGAGCGCCGACGGGGCGTGCGGCGGCGCACTCGGGCGGCGCGCCCGGCGCCGGTTCGCCGCGCTGTACGCGGAGCTGGCCGAGGCCGTGGTGTGCGCGCCGGCAGACGGTCCCGGCAGCGGAACCGGTAACGGGCCCGGCAGCGCCGGATCCGGCGAGGGCCCCGGTGTGGGAACGGGCGGCGCGCCCGGCGAGGCGGACCGTTTCGCCAACGCGCTGTACGGACTGGCCGAACTCGCCAGGGACGAGGGCGGACTGGGAACCGCGCTGCGCTCCGAGGCCGCCGTGCGCATCCTGGAACGCGCCTGTCGCGCGCCGGGCGCCCGGCGCGCCGCCCGCGGAGCCCGGGTGCCCGACCTGCTGGCCTTCGCGGGAGAGGTCGAGTCCGCGCTGCGGCCGCTCTCCCTCGACTGGTACGACGACGCATCGGCCGGATCCGGTGGCGGCGGGCTCGGTGCCGTCGACCTCTGCCACGCCACCTCGGGCGGCGCGGCGGCCCTCCCCGGACTGATCGCCAAGCGCTTCCACGGCGTGCCGCTGCTCGTCACCGAGTACGGGGTCCAGCTGCGGGCCCGCTACATCGCGGCGGGCGAAGCCGAGTTGAGCGCGCCGGTGCGCGCGCTCCTCGCCGCCTTCCACGGCCGGCTCGCCGCCGAGGTCTACCGGCAGGCCGCCGTCATCACCCCCGGCAACGCCCACGCGAGGCGCTGGCAGGAGCGGTGCGGGGCCGACCGCGCCAAACTGCGCACCGTCCACCCCGGCATGGAGGCGTCCCGCTTCGCCGAGGTCGGCGAGCGCGAGGAGCCGGGGGAGCCGGACACCCTGGTCTGGGTCGGCCGGATCGATCCTTCCAAGGACCTCATCTCCCTGCTGCACGCCTTCGCGGAGGTCCGCAAGGAGGAGCCGGGCGCCCGCCTGCGCATCGTGGGGGCGATGCCTGCGGGCTCCGGCTCCGGACCGGACTCCGACTCGGCTTCCGGCACGGCTTCCGGTGAAGGGCGGGAGGCCGAGGCGTATCTCGGGCACTGCAAAGCGCTGGCCGCGCAGCTGTTCCCCGACGAGGCGACGGGCCTCCACGCCATGGGTGAGAACCCGGTCTCCTTCGAAGAACTCGGCGCCCCGGAGGCGCCCGGCCTCGCCGAGGTCTACGGCTCCGGCAGCGTCGTCGTCCTCTCCAGCGTCGTCGAGGGCTTCCCGATCAGCCTGGTCGAGGCCATGTTCTGCGGGCGCGCGACGGTGTCGACCGATGTGGGCGCCGTCGTCGAGGTGATCGGCGGCACCGGACTGGTGGTGCCGCCGCGCAACCCACGGGCCCTCGCCGAGGCCTGTGTGGCCCTGCTGCGCGACTCCGACCGCCGCGAGCGACTCGGCGCGGCCGCCCGCGCACGAGCCCTCGAGCTGTTCACCGTCGAGCAGAACGTCACGGCATTTCGCGGCATTTACCTGGAGATCGTCTCGCACTGCCCGGTGCGCCGGGAGGCCGTGGACGACGCCGGTGAACCCCGGCCGTTCGCCCATCCGCCCGAGGCCCATGTGCCGGGGAGATGGACGGCGCCGGCCACCGGCGGCATCGGCGGCGCATGGCTCGCCGGCCGCTCCTCCGGTACGAGAGCGCCGAGCTGGGCGCCCGCACCCGGTGACAGCGGTGGCGGGCGCGAGGAACTGGCCGGAGTGACCCGAGGCGGCGGGGAGGGAGACGCATGAGCGACAGCTACGACGAGGTCCGAGGCGGCCGCGGCGGTGGCAGCGGGGTCGGCGCGGACGTTCCGCGGGTGCCGGTGGGCGCCGGGGCCTGGGGGACCAACTCCGAAGAGGCGCTGACGCTGACCGCCACCGAACCGGCCGGGCCCGAGGCCGCCGCCGACGCCCCCGATCCTCTGGACGCTCTCGACGCGGACCTGCTCCACGAGTCCGGGGCCTGGCGGAAGGAGGCCGGCGCGGAGTCGGGCCGACCGTCCCGCGGCGCCGTACGGACGGGCGGGACCGACGACAAACCCGGCGCCGCGCATCCCGAGAAGGACGCAGCTGCCGCGTCCCGGACCACCAACTCCCGCACGACCAAACGCCGTTCCGGAGTGGACCCCGTCAAGGTCCTGATGCATCGCCATCGCGAGCTGTGCGAGCGCGCCGTCGACCCGCTGGAGATCGCGGCCGGACTGGAGGCGCACGGCCTGACCGACCGGGCCGCCGCCCGCTACCGGCACAAGGACGTGTTCTCCCTCGCCGAGGAGATGTACGCGCGCATGCCGAGGGACGGGGAAGCGGGCGCGCCGACCGCCGCCACCCCCGACCCCGCCACCGGCGTACGCGGCGCGTGGGCCGGGCTCGCCCTGCTGCCGGGCGCCGTCTGCGCCCTCGCCGTACTCGCCCTGAACGTCACCACGGGCACGGTGCATCTGGCCGTCGCGCTCACCGGCGCACTGGCCGTCGCCGCCGCCCTGCGCACGACCCTGCGCCACGGCCCACTGCGCACCGGCGCCCGCCCGCCCGCGCCCGCGACCCGGCTGTGGGTCTGGGCGCTCCTCCTCTACGCGGTCTTCGGCGACGGACTCCTGAACGCCGCACTGGCCGGGGGACCCGACGAAGCATGGGCGCCCGCCACCGCACCGCTCCTCGCGCTCGCCGTCGCCGTGGCACCCGCGACCTGGTGCGCCCGGCTCTTCTCCACCGGGGCCCGCCGACGCCTCGCCACCAGCCGGGGCCTCGCCGAATTCACCTCCTCCGTCAGGCCGCTGCTGCTCGGTTGCGTGCTGCTCTTCGCCGTCGCCCTCGCCGTGCTTCTCGGCGTGGCCGGCGCCCTGATCGACCAGGGCGGCCGGAGCGGACAGAGTGTCGACCACGCCGGAGCGTGCGCCGTGGGCGTACTCCTGCTCCTCGCCCGACTGCTCTCCGCGCACGGCCGCACCCACGCGCCGGCCGTGGTGCTGGGCGCGGCGGCCGGTGCCGAGATCCTCGCCGTGGCCACCGTCTTCGCCGCGCGACTGCCGGGCTGCGCCTTCCTCGGCACCCCCGTGGAGAGCGCCGTCGACGCGGTCGGCGCGAGCGCGGTGCCCGGCACGGTCTGCGCCGTCGCCGCCCTCACGCTGCTCGTCCATGCCACGAGGACCCTCACCCGCGCCTCCGCCCACGCGAGCACCGACAGCCGGGCGAGCGCCCCATGACCCCCACAGGCACCACCCGTGCCGCAGCCGGACGCGCCCTGTCCCCGCGCGCACGACACACGGCATAGCAACCCCCTTTCTCCCGCGGGGCCGACACCGCGGGCCCTTTCGTCGACTCTCAGCAACATCCGTAAGGAGAACGCCAGATGACCACCCCTCCTCCCGGAGGCACCGGATACGCCGGATACTCCGGACCTCATGGGCAGCGCGGCCCCCAGGGGCAGCGCGCGACGCGCGTCGGACGCGCCCCGCACCCGGCGCACTCGACGCTCTCGGCGCGTACTTCGGGAGGCGTCCGATGAGGGTCCTGCTGATCGGAGCCAACGGGTACATCGGCCGCTTCGTCGCCGACCGGCTGCTCGCCGACCCCGCCGTGCAGCTCACCGCGCTCGGCCGGGGCGACGACGCCGACGTCCGCTTCGACCTCGCCACCGGCAGCCCGGGCGCGCTCACCCGCTTCCTGGACGCGGTCCACCCCGGAGTGGTCATCAACTGCGCGGGCGCCACCCGCGGCGGTGCCCGCGACCTCACCCGGCACAACACCGTCGCCGTCGCGACCGTCTGCGAGGCCCTGCGCCGCAGCGGCTGCGGCGCCCGCCTGGTGCAGATCGGCTGCGGCGCCGAGTACGGGCCCTCGCAGCCCGGGTCGTCGACCGCGGAGGACGCGGTACCCCGGCCCGGCGGCCCGTACGGCGTCAGCAAGCTCGCCGCGACCGAACTCGTCCTCGGCTCCGGCCTCGACGCCGTCGTCCTGCGCGTCTTCTCGCCCGCGGGGCCGGGCACTCCGGCGGGATCCCCGCTCGGCCGGCTCGCCGAGGCGATGCGCCGCGCCATGCAGGCGGGCGACGGCGAGCTGAAGCTCGGTGGCCTCGGTGCGCAGCGCGACTTCATCGACGTGCGCGACGTGGCACGCGCCGTGCACGCCGCCTCGCTCTCCGCCGCGCAGGGCGTCATCAACATCGGCTCGGGCCGTGCCGTGCGGCTGCGCGACGCCGCCGCCGTGCTCGCCCGGGTCGCCGGCTTCGGCGGCTCCCTCCACGAACTGGACACGCCGCCGGTGGGGGTCCGTACATCCATCGGCCACCCGCGCACCGAATCCGACCACGGGATGCACAGCCCGCCGGCCGCGTACCCGTACCCGGACGGCTGCGGAAGCTGGCAGCAGGCCGACGTCCGCACGGCCCGCGACCGGCTCGGCTGGCGTCCCCGCATCAACCTCGAAGAGTCCCTCGCCGACATCTGGATGGAGGCGGCATGCCGTATCTGACACCCACCGCGACCGGCCAGTCGAGCACCGACGTACGCCTCGGCTTCGGGATCCCGGGCTTCGCCCACCCCCTCGTCGCCCCGGCCGAATGGGCCGAACTCACCCGCCCCGACACCCCTTTGCACTGGGTCGTGCTGAATGTCGCGCGCGGCCCGGGCGCCCGCCCCGACCCGCACTGCCTGGCGGCCGTGGGACGGCTCCGCAACGCCGGGGTGCGTGTCCTTGGTCACGTGGACGCCACCTACGGCGCCCGCTCCTTCGGCGAGATCGTCTCCGACGCCCACCGCTTCCTCGACTGGTACCGGGTCGACGGGTTCCTGCTCGACCGATGCCCCACCGAGCGGGTCGCCCTGCCCGAGATCCGGCGCACGGTCACGACCCTGCGCGCGCTCGTCGACGACGCGTACATCGTGCTCGGTCACGGCACCCACCCGTATCCCGGATACGCCGAATCCGCCGAGCAGTTGGTGACGTTCACCGGCCCCTGGAGCGACTACCGGTGGTCCCAGGTCGCGGAGTGGACCGCCGAGTACCCGCCCGAGAAGTTCTGCCACTTCGTCCACGGCATGCCGCGCGGGCACCTGGAGGAGGCGCTGCGCATCGCCCGCTGGCAAGGTGCGGGCACCATCTACTTCACCGACCGGACGGACCGCGGCGGTCTCACCGACCCCTGGGAGGCGATGCCCGGGTACTGGGACGAAATCGTCTCGCGGATCGGACCTGGTGTCTCGGAATGAAGTCGGGCGTGGCAGTGTTACAGACGGAACATCCGTACGTAGATACCGACCAGCTGCATTAATGAGGTCTCCGTGTCGCTGCCACCCCTGGTCGAGCCAGCTGCTGAGCTCACCGTCGACGAGGTCCGCCGGTACTCCCGCCACCTGATCATCCCCGACGTCGGGATGGACGGGCAGAAGCGGCTGAAGAACGCGAAGGTGCTCTGTGTGGGCGCCGGCGGCCTCGGATCGCCGGCGCTGATGTACCTCGCCGCGGCGGGCGTCGGCACGCTCGGCATCGTGGAGTTCGACGAGGTCGACGAGTCGAACCTGCAGCGCCAGATCATCCACAGCCAGGCCGACATCGGCCGCTCGAAGGCCGAGTCCGCGAAGGACTCCGTCCTCGGCATCAACCCGTACGTGAACGTGATCCTCCACGAAGAGCGGCTCGAGGCCGAGAACGTGATGGACATCTTCAGCCAGTACGACCTGATCGTCGACGGCACGGACAACTTCGCGACGCGTTACCTGGTCAACGACGCCTGCGTGCTGCTCAACAAGCCCTACGTGTGGGGTTCCATCTACCGCTTCGACGGCCAGGCCTCGGTCTTCTGGTCCGAGCACGGGCCGTGCTACCGCTGCCTGTACCCGGAGCCCCCGCCCCCCGGCATGGTCCCCTCCTGCGCCGAGGGCGGCGTCCTGGGCGTGCTGTGCGCGTCCATCGGCTCCATCCAGGTCACCGAGGCGATCAAGGTCCTGGCCGGTGTCGGCGACCCGCTCGTCGGCCGACTGATGATCTACGACGCCCTGGAGATGCAGTACCGCCAGGTCAAGGTCCGCAAGGACCCCGACTGCGCGGTCTGCGGCGAGAACCCGACCGTCACCGAGCTCATCGACTACGAGGCCTTCTGCGGCGTCGTGTCCGAGGAGGCCCAGGAGGCGGCGGCCGGCTCGACGATCACTCCCAAGCAGCTCAAGGAGTGGATCGACGACGACGAGAACATCGAGATCATCGACGTCCGCGAGCCGAACGAGTACGAGATCGTCTCCATCCCCGGCGCCAAGCTGATCCCGAAGAACGAGTTCCTCATGGGGACCGCTCTTGAGGGCCTGCCGCAGGACAAGAAGATCGTCTTGCATTGCAAGACGGGTGTCCGCAGTGCGGAAGTCCTCGCGGTCCTGAAGTCCGCGGGCTTCTCCGACGCCGTGCACGTCGGCGGCGGCGTCATCGGCTGGGTCAACCAGATCGAGCCGGACAAGCCGGTCTACTAGCCGGACCACCGGGCCACGGCCCGGAGCAGACTGTCCCGGACGGGCCCCGCGCACCACGCGCGGGGCCCGTCCGGCATGTCGGGGCCGGGCACGCCACGCGTCAGGAGCACACCTTGCCGTCGCGCGGTATTCGCCCCTCCAGCAGATACGCGTTCACCGTCGAGTCGACGCAGGCGCTGCCGGAGCCGTACGCGCCGTGCCCCTCGCCCTTCCACGTCAGCTCCACACCGACCCCCTTGCCCAGCTCGTCCGCCATCCGGTGCGCGCCCTCGTAGGGCGTGGCCGGGTCGCCCGTGTTGCCGACGACGAGCACCGGTGCCGCGTCCGGCGCGCTCACATCGGGGTCGTCCCACAGCCCGGGCACCGGCCAGTCGTGGCACCATCCCGCGGTGTCCCAGGCCATGGCCTCCCCGAAGACCGGCGAGATCGCCCGGAACCTCGCCCGCAGGGACTTGGCCCGCGCCGCCGTCGGCCGCTCCCTGTCGTCCCGGCACGAGATCGCGCGCTGGGCATGGGTCGTCGTGCCGTAATGCCCTTTGGTGTCACGGTCGTTGTAGGAGTCGGCCAGCGCGAGCAGCGTCGTGCCGTCACCCCTGTCCGCCGCCCGCAGCCCCCGGGTGAGCGCGGGCCAACTCGCCGTGCTGTACAGGGCGTCGAGGACGCCGGTGGTCGCCAGCGACTCGGTCAGCTCGCGGCCGCCGGCGGTCGGCAGGGGTTTCGCGTCGAGCCGCTCGAAAAGTGCCGCGATCTCGCGCGAGCCCTCCTTCGGGTCCCTGCCTCGGGACGTGAAGTAGTCGTCCAGCGCCCGCTGGAATCCGCGGGCCTGGTTCTCGGAGTGGCCCACCGTGCCCACCGTCGGGTCGACGACCGCGTCCAGCGTGAGGCGGCCGACCTTGGCGGGGAACAAGTGGGCGTACACGCCGCCCAGTTCGGTCCCGTACGAGAAGCCCATGTAGTGCAGCTCGTCGTCGCCGAGCACCTGGCGCATCAGGTCCATGTCGCGTGCCGCCTCGGTGGTCGACACATGGCTGAGCAGGTCTGCGGCCTGCCGCGCGCAGCCCTTGCCGAAATCGGTGGCGTCCTTGAAGTACGCGGATTCCTCCGCGGCGGTGTCCGGGGTGGGGTCGATGGATTCGGCGGTCTGTATCTCCTTGTCGCTGCGACAGCGCACTCCACGGCTCGCTCCGGCGCCGCGCGGGTCGAAGCTCACCAGGTCGTAACGCGCCCACAGCTTCGTGTACTGGGGAGCGAAGGCCGGCAGTCGATCGACACCGGAGCCGCCCGGCCCGCCGAAGTTGAACAACAGGGAGCCGATGCGCTCCTTGCCCGCGCCGCGGGACCTGGCCCGGATGAGGGCGAGCCCTATCGTCCGTCCTGTGGGGCGGGCGTAGTCGAGCGGCGCCTTGAGTGTCGTGCACTGCCAGTCGGAGCCCGGTGCGGGTGTGCTCGCCGTGCCCCGGCAGCGGCCCCAGCGCAGGTGCTGACTGGTGAGCGCGGCGGGCAGCGCGGGCAGTGTCGCGGCGCGGGGCGTGGCGTCGGCGGACCGAGATCCACCGGCCCGCGGTGACGACGACACCGGCGCGGGCGCGCTGTCGCCGTCTTCCCCCGGGTCGGTGCAGGCGGTGATCAGCCCGGCCGTCAGCAGGACGGCCGAGATCAGACCGAGCGCGCGGACCGTTGTCCCTGCGCCTGCGCCCGTATGCGTACGTGCGCGCGCACGTGATTTCCCTGGCGCCATGGGCACCTCCCCCGTCAACTGCCCCCGTTCGAGGAGCAGTCAGGCCATCGTAGGAGGCCGGGCCGACAGTCGCTTGAGCCTGTGGACAACTCTCGTATCACCCTGTGGAAAACTCCGCGATCACGAACAGACCGTTCCCTCGTCCGGGACCTTCCCGTCGAGGAGATAGCCGTCGACCGCCTTGTGCACGCAGGAGTTGCCGCTGTCGTACGCCCCGTGGCCCTGGCCCTTGTACGTGAGCTCGACGCCCACGTCGCCGCCCAGCGCGTCGACCATCTTCTTCGCGCCCTCGTACGGGGTGGCCGGGTCGCCGGTGTTGCCGACGACGAGGATCGGGGCCGATCCGGAGGCGCTCACGTCGGGGTGGTCGGCGGCGCCGTCGACGGCCCAGTCGGTGCAGCTCAGCATGGACCAGGCCAGGTAGTCGCCGAACAGGGGAGAGGCCTCGCGGAACTCGGGCAGCTTCGCCTCGACGTCCTTCGTGGTGTAACGGGGCTTGTAGTCGCCGCAGTTGATGGCGACGTTGGCGGCCTGCATGTTGCTGTACTTGCCGTCCTCGTTGCGTCCGTTCATCGAGTCGGACAGCGACATGAGGATCTTGCCGTCGCCGTCGTACGCCTGTTGCAGGCCCTCGGTGAGGTACTCCCAGAAGTCCTGTGAGTACAGGGACTGCGCGATCCCGTTGGTCGCCGCGGTCTGCGTCAGCTCGCGGGGGAAGATCCCGGGGATCGGCTTCTCGTCGAGTTCGTCGAGCAGCTTGGCGATCTTGTCCTTGACGTCCTGCGCGGTGTCGCCGACCGGGCAGTCCTCGGTCTTGGACGTGCAGTCCTTCGCGTAGTTGTCCAGCGCGAGCTGGAAGCCCTCGGCCTGCCCGAGGGAGCTCTGCTCGGGGTCCTGGGTCGGATCGACGACGCCGTCGAACACGGCGCGGCCCACGTTCTTGGGGAACAGGTGGGCGTACACGCCGCCGAGTTCGGTGCCGTACGAGATGCCGAAGTAGTGCAGCTTGTCGTCGCCGAGCACCTGGCGCATCAGGTCCATGTCGCGGGCCGCGTCGGTGGTGCTCACGTGGGGGAGGACCTTGCCGGAGTTCTTGTCGCAGGCACCGTTGAACTTCTTGATGTTGTCGACGAGCTTCTGCTGTTCCTTCGTGTCGTCGGGCGTCGAGTCCTGCTCGAAGTACGTGTCGAGCTGGTCGTCGCTCTCGCACCTGACGCCCGCGCTGCGGCCCACCCCGCGCGGGTCGAAACTGACCAGGTCGTAGCGCTTGCGCAGCTTCTCGTAGTCGGAGCCGAACGCGGGAAGGGTGGTGACGCCCGAGCCGCCGGGGCCGCCGAAGTTGAAGATCAGCGAGCCGATGCGCCGGTCGTCAGCGCCGCTGGACTTCGCGCGGATCAGCGCGAGGTCGATGGTGTCGCCCTTGGGGTCGTTCCAGTCGAGGGGCGCCTTCATGGTGGCGCACTGCCAGTCCGTGCCGCCCGGCAGCGGGGAGGGGGAGGCGCCGCCGCCCTCGGACTCGGACGGGGCCGGACAGTCCTTCCAGCTCAGCTTCTGGGACGGCAGATCCGCGTCGTCCTGCGAGTCGCCGCTGCACGCGGCCAGTGAGGCGGAGAGCAGAGCGGCGGTGACGGCCAGGGCTGCGGCGCGGGGCCGGGACGGAATGGGCATGCGTCCATCCTGCGGCGGACCGGTGCGGGGCGCTCTTGCAGCGGGCTGTGCGGGTGAGGTCCGCGGCTCCCGGCGTCGGGCACCGCGGACCTACAGAGCGCCCTTGCGGGTCAGGTGGTTGAAGAACAGCCACCCGGGCAGGACCGGCAGCCACAGGGTGAGCAGCCTGTACAGGAGCACCGCGGGGGCGGCCACTTCCTTCGGGAGGCCGATCGCGATCAGACCGACCGTCAGCGTCGCCTCGACGGCGCCCACTCCGCCCGGCGTCGGCGCGGCCGAACCGAGCGCGTTGCCGGCCAGGAAGACGACCGCCACGCTGGCCAGGCTGAGGCTCGTGGTCTCGTCGCCGAAGGCGCGGATCGAGGCGTCCAGGCACATCACGAAGCAGGCGGTCAGCAGCAGCATGCCGCCGATGCCGGTGAGCAGCTTCCGCGGCCGCTGGAGCACGTCGAGCATGCGCGGCACGACACCGGCGAACAGCGACCTTACGCGCGTGACGACGAATTTCCGCAGGAAGGGGATCGACGTCACCACCAGGACGAGCACGGCGACCGTCAGCAGACCGGCGATGACGGTCCGCGAAGGCGACAGGGAGGGCGTTTTCTCCGTGCCCGTCAGATAGCCGAACGTCAGCAGCAGCAGGATGTGGCTGCACATGCCGAACAGCTGCGAGGCGCCGACACTGGCGACCGCCAGGCCCGGACGGACGCCGGCCCGCTGGAGGAAGCGCGTGTTGAGCGCCACGCCGCCGACCGCCGCGGGAGCCACGATCTTCACGAACGACCCGGCGACCTGCGCCGCGACGGTCCGCATGAAGGGCACCCGCTCCGGCACGAAGCCCAGCAGGCTCATCGCCGCGGCCACATAACTGAGCGCGGAGAAGAGCACCGCCAGTCCGACCCAGCCCCACTCGGCCTCGCCGACGATGGCGCCGAAGTCGATGTGCGTGAGCTGCGACAGCAGGAAGTACGCGCCGATCGCACCGGCGATGAAACTGATCAGCGTCCGCGGCTTGATGCGCTCCAGGCGGGCCGGTTCGACGGGGGCCTGCGGCCTGATGCGCAGCACCTGGTGGCGGATCTGGGTGAGCAGATCCTCCTCACGGGCCTCGTCGAGCGCTTCGTCCAGGGCTCGCTTCTCGGCCTGGCGTTCGGCCTTCTCCGACTTCTTCTCGGACTTTTTCTCCGCCCGGACCGACTTCTTGCCGTCGGCGTCCGCCTGGGCGTCGGACGACTCCAGACGGGCCTGTTTGGCCCGGTCGGAGGCCTCAAGGACGGCCTCGCGCTCGCGCTGGGCGCGCTCGCGTCCGAGCTTGCGCAGCGTCGCTCTGGTGGAGCGGGTGAGGGCGATCGGCTGCAGCAGCGGCAGGCAGTCGGCGACGGGGTCGGGGCCGAGGACGCCCACCGCGGAGGCGACCGCCCGCTCGGCGCCCACGCGCAGGCCGAGCGTGGTGACCATCTGCGCGATGTCCATGCGCAGCACCAGTTCACCGGCCGCGATCTCGCCGCCGCGCAGATCCGTCAGGATCACGGTGCCGGAACGATCCACCAGAATCGCGTCGCCCGCGAGCCGTCGGTGCGCGATCCGCCGTGACTGGAGCGACTGCACCTGGTGCCAGGTGTCGCGCAGCAGCTCGTCGGTGATCTCCTCGTCCGGGATCGCGTCGAGGGAGCGGCCGCCGATGTGCTCGTAGACGAGCATCACGGCGTCGGGGCCGAGTTCGGAGGTGGCGATCAGCTTCGGGGCGTTCGCTCCCGCGGAGATCGCCGCGTAGGCGAGCAGCGCTTCCTGCTCCAGCGCCTGGCGCAGTGACTGGAGGCTGCGGCGCTGGGTGATGCCGCGCAGCGTCAGCCGTCGCCACACCCGGTAGAAGAAGCCCTGCGCCTGCTGTTCCCGGTCGACCACGGTGACGTCGAGCGGGGGGCCGTCCTCCAGGGTGACGAAGTAGCGTCGGCCCCGGTCGCCGTTCTCCGTGGTGCCCTCGTGGGCCTCTTCGCGGGAGGCGCTGACGGGGTGGAAGCCGACGTGCCGCAGGCCCGCCAGGAGCGTCTGCCCGGTGGGGCGCACATTGGGGGAGCCGACCGCGTACAGCGTGCCGTAGGCGACGGTCCAGCCGATGAGGATCGTCAGGATGATCGAGAACGGTGTGGTGTAGCCGGTGACCAGCATCGTGAACGCGTCGAGCAGCAGGACCACCCACAGCACGACACGCCACCGTGGTCTTCGGGACATCCCCACGGCTGTCATATAGGCGATGACGGGCGCCAGATAGCCGTGCACCGGATCGGTGAGCGCGTGGATGTCGCTGGGCGACACCTTCGTGAGCGCGTCCTGGATGGACTGGGGCGCGGCCTTGGCCACCCACAGATCCGTCGCGAGCGTCACTCCGTGGGCGAGGACCGCGGCGAGCACGCCGTCGGCGATCCGCAGCCCGTCGCGCTTGATGAGCCGCTCGATGGCGAACGCCACCGGTACCAGCAGGATGGCGATGCTCGACGCGAACCCGGCGAACTTTGTCAGCAGGTCGGGGGCCTGCTCGGTGCCCTTGTTGATGTCCTGGGCGAAGCCCGTCGTCGTCGCGTGCGCGAACGCGGCGATGGCCAGCAGCACGACGACCGCCAGCAACCCCGCGAGCAGGCGCATGAGGTCGGAGGGGCGGTGCACGCGCGCGGGGAGCAGCGGTTCGTCGCCGTCGACCCGCTCCGCGTGCGCGTCCGCGTCGACGCAGTCCGGGTCGTGCAGCGGCTGCTCGTGCTTGGTCTCCTCGGCCTTCTCGGCCGTCTCCTCAGGGCGCGCCGGTGCCACAGAGGTGCCCTCCGCCTTGTCGGGGTGCACGCTCTGCTCCGTCGTCTCTTCTTGATCTCGTATCACCAGTCACCGCCCGCACGATGGTGGCATGTCCCATGGCCGTAGGGGGGCATCAGGGTGCATCCGTGGGGCGCGGAGTCGTCGGCAAGCGCCTTCTCGTACATCTGTCCAGGGCCCCGCCCGTCGCTCCCGCGGTGTTGTCGGTGCCGTGCGGCAGGATGGGCCGGATGAGCGAGGAGAGCGAGCCGGCAGGAGAACTTCCCGAGTACGCGGAGCGGGTGCTGGAAGTGGCGGAGCTGATTCCACCCGGGCGCGTCATGACGTACGGGGATGTCGCCGAGTGGCTGGAGGAGGGCGGGCCGCGCCAGGTCGGCCGCGTGATGTCCCTCTACGGGGGAGCGGTGCCGTGGTGGCGCGTCGTGCGCTCCGACGGGGCGCTGCTGCCCGGCCACGAGCTGCGGGCGCTCGACCACTACCGGGAGGAGGGCACCCCGCTGCGTGAGGCGTCCCGCGCCGCCGGGGGCCACCTGCCGCGCCTCGACATGAAGCGGGCTCGGTGGGACGGGCAGACCCGTACGGAAGCTCACAATTGACAGCTTCCGCCATCCCGCGCGCGGGTGGGGTGCCGGTGGCCCGTACGGGGGAAACGGGACGCACGGGGCACTTCGGGAGGCCCGGGCCCGTTCGTGAGACAGCACACACCTGTGCCGGACGGGGTCCGGGACAGGCGCCGGAAGCCCGGCTTCCGCCACACTCGACGGCGTAGCGTCGACGGCACCGTCGATGGCAGACACCTCCCTCACCCCGCGGCCACCGCTTCGCGCGGACGGCACGCCGACCACCAGCACACCCACCAGGACCAGCGATCCACGTGAGCTCCTCTTCGTCCACCCGCTACCTGTCGCAGCACCGGGCTCGACAGGGGATGCCCGGCGCGTACCGACTGGTGCGTACCCCGCCGGCGCCCGTGGACCCCCCTCGTCTGGACGCACGTCAGCGTGCGGTGGTTGACCACGAGCGAGGCCCCCTGCTGGTGCTGGCCGGGCCGGGCACCGGCAAGACCACCACGCTCGTGGAGGCCGTCGCCGCCCGCATCGCCCAGGGCGTCGAACCCGCGCGGATCCTGGTGCTCACGTTCAGCCGCAAGGCCGCCGTCGAACTCCGCGACCGCATGGGCCTGCGCATCGGAGCGGCCCGCGCCCCGCAGGCGACGACGTTCCACTCGTTCTGCTACGCCCTCGTCCGCGCCCACCAGGACGCCGACCTCTTCGCCGAGCCCCTGCGCCTGCTGTCCGGCCCCGAGCAGGACGTCACCGTACGAGAGCTGCTCGCGGGCCAGATCGACCTGGAGCGGGCCGGGCTCGCCCACGTGCGCTGGCCCGACGAACTGCGGGCCTGTCTCACCACGCGCGGTTTCGCGGACGAGGTGCGCGCGGTGCTCGCCCGCAGCCGCGAGCTGGGTCTCGGGCCCGCGGCCCTGAACTCCTTCGCCCGGCGCATCGGCCGCCCGGACTGGGGCGCGGCCGCCACCTTCCTGGCCGAGTACCTGGACGTCCTCGACATGCAGGGCGTGCTCGACTACGCGGAACTGGTGCAGCGCGCGGTCCTGCTCGCCCACCGCACCGAGGTCGCCGAGCAGCTGGCCGCGCAGTACGACGCCGTGTTCGTCGACGAGTACCAGGACACCGATCCCGCCCAGGTACGACTGCTCCAGGCCCTCGCCGGGGGCGGCCGCACCCTGGTCGCGTTCGGCGACCCGGACCAGTCGATCTACGCGTTCCGCGGCGCGGACGTCAACGGCATCCTGGACTTCCCGGAGACGTTCCCGCGGACCTTCCCGAGGAGGACAGCCACCCCGTCAACGGTCGAGGTGCTCACCACGTCCCGCCGCTCGGGCGCCCGCCTCCTGGACGCCACCCGGCGCATCACCCAGCGGATGCCGCTGACCCGGCTGCCCGCGGACAAGGTGCGCGCGCACCGCGATCTCGCCCCCGTGCGCGACGGCGGCCGGGCCGAGGTCTACACGTACCCGACCTCCGGCGCGGAGCTGGACAACATCGCGGACATCCTGCGCCGTGCGCACCTGGAGGACGGCGTCCCGTGGAGCGACATGGCCGTCCTGGTGCGCGCGGGCGCACGCGGCATCCCGTCCATGCGGCGCGCCCTCACCGCGGCCGGCGTTCCCGTGGACATAGACGGCGACGACCTGCCACTGCGCCACGAGCCCGCGGTCGTGCCGCTGCTCACCGCGCTGAAGGCGGTCGCGCACAGCCCCACGGAAGCCGGTGCCGATCCGGACGATGCCGAAGCGTCCTGCTGGCTGGACACCGAGACCGCTCTCACGTTGCTGGGCTCGCCGCTCGCCGGGATGGACGCCGCCGATCTGCGCCGCCTCGGGCGCGCCCTGCGCGAGGAGGAGCGCGCCGGTGGCAACCATCTGCCGCCGCCCTCCGACGACCTGCTCGCGCGTGCTCTCGCCGAGCCCGAGCGGCTCGCCGCGCACGATCCGGCGTACGCGCGCGGTGCGCAGCGCCTGGGCGCACTGCTCGCGCGGGCCCGCGCCGAGCTCGCCGGCGGCGGCACCGCGGAGGAGGCCCTGTGGGAGCTGTGGAACGGTACGCCCTGGCCGCAGCGCCTGGAGCGGTCCGCCCGGCGCGGCGGCGCGGCGGGCCGCAACGCCGACCGTGACCTGGACGCCGTGTGCGCGCTGTTCGCCGTCGCCTCGCGCGCGGAGGAGCGCACCGGCGGCCGTGGCGCGCGCAACTTCCTGGAGGAGATCGAGGCCCAGGACATCGCCGCCGACACCCTCGCCGGGCGCGCGGTGCGGCCCGACGCCGTCCGCCTCATGACCGCGCACCGCTCCAAGGGCCTGGAGTGGCGGCTCGTCGTCGTGGCGGGCGTCCAGGAGGGCCTGTGGCCGGACCTGCGGCGCCGCGGCTCCCTCCTTGAGGCCGACCGCATCGGGCGCGACGGGCTCGCCGAACCGCTCACCCCCGGCGCGCTGCTGGCCGAGGAGCGCCGCCTGTTCTACGTGGCCGCCACGCGCGCGCGGGAACGCCTGGTCGTCACCGCGGTGAAGGCGCCCGCCGACGACGGGGACCAGCCCTCCCGCTTCCTGACCGAACTCGGTGTCGAACCGAAGGACGTCGCGGGCCGCCCGCGCCGCCCCCTGTCCGTCGCCGCGCTCGTCGCCGAGCTGCGCGCCACGACCGTCGACCCGCGCGTGTCCGACGCGCTGCGCGAAGCCGCCGCCCGCCGCCTGGCCCGGCTCGCCGCGCTCAGCGACGACGACGGCAGGCCCCTGGTGCCGTCCGCCCACCCGTACCGCTGGTGGGGCATGTACGAGCCGACCGAGAGCAAGGTCCCGCTGCGCGACCGCGACAAGCCCGTCGTGCTCTCCGGCAGTGCGCTCGACCAGCTCGCCAACACCTGCGCCCTGCAGTGGTTCCTGGGCCGCGAGGTCAAGGCCGACGCCCCCGCCACCACCGCCCAGGGATTCGGCAACGTCGTGCACGTCCTGGCCGACGAGGTCGCCTCCGGACGCACCCCCGCCGATCTGGCCGTCCTCATGGAACGCCTCGACTCCGTGTGGGATGCCCTCGCCTTCGACGCCCCCTGGAAGTCGGCCCAGGAGAAGGAGCACGCGCGCGTGGCCCTGGAGCGCTTCCTCCAGTGGCACGTCATGGACCGCGGCGGACGCACCCCCGTCGCCAGTGAGCACGACTTCGACGTGACGCTGGAAGCCGGCTCCTACGAAGTCCGCATCCGCGGCTCCATGGACCGCGTCGAGCGCGACGCCGAAGGCCGTGCCTACGTGGTCGACTTCAAGACCGGGAAGCAGGCACCCAGCGCCGCCGACGTCGCGCACCATCCGCAGCTCGCCGTCTACCAGCTCGCCGTGACCGAAGGGGCCGTCGACGAGCCGTTCGACGGCGCGCGCCCGCACCCCGGCGGCGCCGAACTGGTGCAGCTGCGGCAGGGCGCCGCCAAGAAGGACGGCGGGGAGACGCTCCCCAAGGTCCAGGCACAGGAACCCCTCGAAGGGGAGTGGGTCGGCGACCTCCTCGCCACCGCGGCGGGCAAGGTCCTCGACGAGCGGTTCGCACCGACCACCGGCCAGCACTGCACCCACTGCGCCTTCCGCGCCTCGTGCAGCGCGCGACCCGAGGGCAAGCACGTCGTGGAGTGACGTGCGCCTCCGCCGCGGCGGAACGGACCGGTGCTGTCGGTGGTGCCGGTTAGCCTCGATGAGGTGACCACACGCCTCACCGACCCCGAGCAGCTCAAGGAGCTGCTGGGCATCCCGTTCACCCCGGAGCAGATGGCCTGCATCACGGCGCCCCCTGCCCCGCAGGTGATCGTGGCCGGAGCCGGTTCCGGCAAGACGACGGTGATGGCCGCGCGTGTGGTCTGGCTGGTCGGCACCGGACAGGTCGCGCCCGAGCAGGTCCTCGGTCTCACCTTCACCAACAAGGCGGCGGGCGAGCTCGCCGAGCGCGTCCGCAAGGCCCTGATCAGGGCGGGCGTCACCGACCCCGACGCCATCGACCCGGACAACCCTCCGGGCGAGCCGGTGATCTCCACGTACCACGCCTTCGCCGGCCGTCTGCTGACCGACCACGGCCTGCGCATCGGGCTCGAACCGACGACGCGGCTGCTGGCCGACGCCACCCGCTTCCAGCTCGCCGCGCGCGTGCTGCGCGAGGCGCCGGGCCCGTACCCGGCCCTCACCCGCTCCTTCGCCGACCTCGTCAGCGATCTCCTCACCCTGGACGGAGAGCTGGCGGAACACCTCGTACAGCCGGGCCGGCTGCGCTCCTACGACCAGGAGCTGCTGCACACCCTGGACGGCGTCAGGCTCAGCAACGCCGATCTGCGCAAGGTGCCCGAAGCCGCGGCCGCCCGCCTTGAGCTGGCCGAGCTGGTGGGGCACTACCGGGCCGCCAAGCGCTCCCGCGACGTCCTTGACTTCGGCGACCAGATCGCCCTGTCCGCCACGCTCGCCGACACCCGGGCCGAGGTCGGCGAGATCCTGCGCGACGAGTTCCGCGTCGTGCTGCTCGACGAGTACCAGGACACCTCCGTGGCCCAGCGGATCCTGCTGGCGGGCCTGTTCGGCGGCGGCACCGGGCACGCCGTCACCGCCGTCGGCGACCCCTGCCAGGCGATCTACGGATGGCGCGGCGCCTCCGTCGCCAACCTCGACGACTTCCCCGAGCACTTCGCGTACGCGGACGGCCGTCCCGCCACCCGCTTCGCGCTCAGCGAGAACCGCCGCAGCGGCGGCCGCCTGCTAGACCTCGCCAACGGCCTGGCCGAGCCGCTGCGCGCCATGCACGCGGGCGTGGAGGCCCTGCGGCCCGCACCCGGAGCCGAGCGCGACGGCCTGGTGCGCTGCGCCCTGCTGCGCACCCACAGCGAGGAGATCGACTGGCTCGCGGACTCCCTCGCCCATCTCGTCGCCACCGGCACGGCACCCGGCGAGATCGCCGTCCTGTGCCGCACCGCGACCGACTTCGCCGAGATCCAGGGCGCGCTCGTCGCCCGCGACATCCCCGTCGAAGTGGTCGGTCTCTCCGGCCTGTTGCACCTCCCGGAGGTCGCCGACCTGGTCTCCGTGTGCGACGTGCTCCAGGATCCCGGCGCCAATGCCGCACTGGTGCGCGTCCTGACCGGTCCGCGCTGGCGCATCGGTCCACGCGACCTGGCGCTCCTCGGGCGCCGCGCACGCCTTCTGGTGTCGCACGCGCGCGGGGGCGACGAGGACGATCCGGACCGGCGTCTGGCCGAGGCGGTCGAAGGGGTCGACCCGTCCGAGGTGATATCGCTGGCGGACGCGCTCGACACGTTCCTGGAGACCTCCCTGGAGGCCGACGGGGACGACGACGGGCTGCCGTTCTCCCCGGACGCGCGCGTACGCTTCGCCCGCCTCGCCACCGAACTGCGCGATCTGCGCCGCTCGTTGTCCGACCCGCTCATGGACGTACTGCACCGCGTCCTGGCGGTCACCGGCCTGGAGGTCGAACTCTCGGCGTCCCCGCACGCGCTGGCGGCCCGCCGACGCGAGACGCTGTCCAACTTCCTGGACGTCGCCGCCTCCTTCGCGGCCAACGACGGCTCCGCCACCCTGCTCGCCTTCCTCGCCTTCCTGCGCACCGCCGCCCAGTACGAGAAGGGCCTGGACAACGCCCTGCCGGGCGGCGAGAACACCGTGAAGGTGCTCACCGCCCACAAGTCCAAGGGCCTCGAATGGGACGTCGTCGCCGTCCCCGGACTCGTGAACGGCACGTTCCCGAGCACCCAGGGCCGCGAGAAGTGGACCGCCCAGGGCAAGGTCCTCCCGCACGCGCTGCGCGGCGACGCCGCCACCCTGCCCGACATCGAGGCATGGGACTCCCGGAGCATGAAGGCCTTCCAGGCCGACATGAAGGACCACCAGCACACCGAGGAACTGCGCCTGGGATACGTCACGTTCACGCGCCCCCGCAGCCTGCTGCTCGGGTCCGGCCACTGGTGGGGCCCGTCCCAGAAGAAGAAGCGCGGCCCCTCCGACTTCCTCCAGGCGCTGTACGACCACTGCGCCACCGGCCACGGCGACATCGAGGTCTGGGCGGACGAACCGGGCGAGGACGAGGAGAACCCGGCCCTCCAGGAGGCGTCGGCCGAGCAGGCCTGGCCGCTGCCGCTCGACGAGGCGTCCCTCGCCCGGCGGCGCGCGGCGGCCGACACCGTCCTCGCCCATCTGGAGCGCGCGGCGGGCCCCGCGCAGGCCCGCGCCCACACCCGGCCCCACCCCGCTGCCCACGACGAGCCACCCTTCGAGGACCCGGACTGGCCGCCCCCGCCGGACGACGACGCCTTCGGCGAGGACGACATCCCCGCGCCGGACGAGGAGCTTCCGGACGACTGGGAGAACCTGCCCACCGAGCGTCCCACGGTCCCGCACCCGGCAGCTGAAGTCCCGGATCCGGAAACAGCGCACCACGCGCGCGTGCCCCAGCCGCAGACCGCGGCGGTCCCGCACCCCGCGCACGCCCCGGAGTACGAGCTCACTCCGGAGGAGGCCCGCACCGTCGACTCCTGGGACCGGGACCTGGACGCCCTCGCCGGAGAGCTGATGCGCGCCCGCGCGTCGGTGCGCGACGTGCCCCTGCCGCAGTCGCTCACCGCCTACCAGCTGATGCGGATCGCCGCCGACCCCGACGGCTTCGCCCAGGAACTGGTGCGGCCCATGCCCAGCCCGCCGCAGCCCGCGGCCCGCCGCGGCACCCGCTTCCACGCCTGGGTCGAGTCCCGCTTCGAAGAGCTGCGGCTGCCCATGATCGACCCGGACGAGCTGCCGGGAAGCGACGCGGAGATCGCCGACGAGCGCGACCTGGAAGCACTCAAGGAAGCCTTCGAACGCACTCCGTACGCCCACCGCACCCCGCACCGGGTGGAGCTCCCCTTCCAGCTGGCCATCGCGGGCCGCGTCGTCCGGGGCCGCATCGACGCCGTCTACAAGGAGGGCGACGGCGACGGGACGACGTACGAGATCGTCGACTGGAAGACCGGCCACCAGCAGAACGCCGACCCGCTTCAGCTCGCCATCTACCGGCTCGCCTGGGCCGAGCGGCAGGGCGTACCGCCGGAATCGGTGGACGCCGCCTTCCTGTACGTCCGCACCGGGGAGACGGTCCGACCGCGCAGCCTGCCCGGCCGGGCGGAGCTGGAGCGGCTGCTCACCCAGGATCCGCAGGTCGTCGAGGAGCCGCCGGACGAGCACCCCTCCGCGGGGGACTAGGCTCGTGACCATGAGCAAGCCCGTTGACAACGCCGTCAGCACTGTCCGTGCGTACATCGAGGACCACCGCGAGACGTTCCTCGACGACCTGGTCGCGTGGCTGCGGATCCCTTCCGTGTCCGCCCAGCCCGACCACGCCCCGGACGTGCGGCGAAGCGCCGACTGGCTCGCCGCCAAGCTGGCCGAGACCGGCTTCCCGATCACCGAGGTGTGGCCGACGGCCGGCGCCCCCGCCGTCTTCGCCGAGTGGCCCTCCGAAGACCCCGAGGCTCCCACCGTCCTCGTCTACGGGCACCACGACGTGCAGCCCGCCGCCCGCGAGGACGGCTGGGACACCGAGCCCTTCGAGCCCGTCGTCGTGGGGAACCGGCTCCACGCGCGCGGGGCCGCCGACGACAAGGGGCAGGTGTTCTTCCACACACTCGGTGTGCGCGCCCACCTCGCCGCCACCGGCCGCACCACCCCCGCGGTCCACCTGAAGCTGCTCGTCGAGGGCGAGGAAGAGTCGGGCTCCCCGCACTTCAGGGAGCTGATCGAGGCCCGCAGGGAGCGGCTCACCGCCGACGCGGTGATCGTCTCCGACACCGGCATGTGGTCCGAGGACACCCCCACGGTCTGCACCGGGATGCGGGGCCTCGCCGACTGCGAGATCGAGCTGTACGGGCCCGACCAGGACATCCACTCCGGCTCGTTCGGCGGCGCCGTGCCCAACCCGGCGACCGCCGCCGCCCGCCTGGTCGCCGCGCTGCACGACGAGCACGCGCGCGTGGCCGTCCCCGGCTTCTACGACGGCATCGTCGAACTCACCGACCGCGAGCGCGAACTCTTCGCCGAGCTGCCCTTCGACGAGGAGCAGTGGCTGCGCACCGCGAAGTCCCACGCCACCTTCGGAGAGGCCGGGCACACCACCCTGGAGCGCATCTGGGCCCGTCCCACCGCGGAGGTCAACGGCATCGGCGGCGGCTACCAGGGCCCCGGCGGCAAGACGATCGTGCCGGCGTCCGCCCGGCTCAAGCTCTCCTTCCGGCTGGTCGCGGGGCAGGACCCCGACCACGTCGAGAAGGCGGTCACCGCCTGGGTCGCCGACCAGCTGCCCGCCGGTGTCCGCCACGAGATCACCTTCGGAGCCGCCACCCGGCCCTGCCTCACCCCGCTCGACCACCCCGCCCTGCAGTCCGTCGTCCGCGCCATGGGGAAGGCCTTCGAGCAGAAGATCCGCTTCACGCGCGAGGGCGGCTCGGGCCCCGCCGCCGACCTCCAGGACGTCCTCGACGCCCCTGTGCTGTTCCTGGGCATCTCGGTCCCCTCGGACGGCTGGCACGCCCCGAACGAGAAGGTCGAACTCGACCTCCTGATGAAGGGCGTGGAAACAGCCGCGCATCTGTGGGGCGATCTCGCCGAGAGCTGGGCAGACACTCCGTGACCGACGCCCGTCGCGCTGTAACTCCTGCTGAACCGCCTGCCGAACCATCCATTCCACCGGGGGAGTTGGAAGCACCCGTGACCACCTGGACCGACCGCACCGCCGACCGACCGCTCTCGCTCGCCGCCCCGAGCGGCATCGACCGCGCCGCGCACCACCGCCTCGACGAGGCGTGGCTCGCCGCCGCCTGGAGCCACCCCACGACCCGGGTCTTCGTGGTCTCCGGCGGTCAGGCGCTGATCGACGAGACATCGGACGGCGCGACGGAACTGGTCATGACGCCCGCCTTCGAAGCACCGCTCACGGAGGCGCACCGCTACTTCCTGGGCACCGACGACGACGGCATCAGCTACTTCGCGCTCCAGAAGGACACGCTGCCCGGCCGCATGGACCAGTCCGCGCGCCCGGCCGGCCTGCGCGAGGCCGGTCTGCTGCTCTCCCACCGGGACGCGGGCCTGATGGCGCACGCCGTCGCCCTGGAGAACTGGCAGCGGCTGCACCGCTTCTGCTCCCGCTGCGGCGAGCGCACCGTCATCGCCGCGGCGGGCCACATCCGCCGCTGCCAGGCCTGCGGGGCGGAGCACTACCCCCGCACCGACCCGGCCGTGATCATGGCGGTCACGGACGAGCAGGACCGCATCCTGCTCGGCCGCCAGGTGCACTGGCCCGAAGGCCGCTTCTCGACGCTGGCGGGGTTCGTGGAGCCCGGCGAGTCCATCGAGCAGTCGGTGCGCCGCGAGGTGTGGGAGGAGGCTGGTGTCGTCGTCGGCGACGTCGAGTACGTCGCCAGCCAGCCCTGGCCGTTCCCGTCCAGCCTGATGCTGGGCTTCATGGCCCAGGCCACATCCACGGAGATCAACGTGGACGGGGACGAGATCCACGAGGCCCGCTGGTTCTCCCGCGACGACCTGCGGGCCGCCTTCGAGTCCGAGGAGGTCGTTCCTCCCTACGGGATCTCGATTGCGGCCCGCCTGATCGAGCTGTGGTACGGCAAGCCCCTGCCGAAGCCCAGCGACGCGCTGTAGGCCCCGGCGCCGGGGGCCTCAGGCGCCGATCTTCTGCTTGACCTGCGCCAGCGAGGGGTTGGTGAGCGTCGAACCGTCGCCGAAGAGGACGGTGGGGACCGTCTGGTTCCCGCCGTTCGCCTTCTCGACGAAGGCCGCCGACTCCGGGTCGTGCTCGATGTTGACCTCGGTGTACGCGATGCCCTCGCGGTCCATCTGCTTCTTCAGCCGCTGGCAGTAGCCGCACCAGGTGGTGCTGTACATCGTCACAGTGCCCGACATGTTCCTCGCGCTCCTTCAAGGCTGGGGATGCGTGTTCGCAATGGGTCGAACGTACGCGACCGGGCGCCCATTCCCGCACGTCGGGCGCATTAGTACGACCGGCACCCGCTGCCTGTGGACAACGCGACGCATCCGCCCCCGCGGACCTGGCAGCATGGCGGGGTGACAGCAGCAACGCACTCCACCCTGTTCCCGCAGGTCCCGGAATCGGCCGACGCGGTGCTCGACGGGCTCGACCCCGAGCAGCGCGCCGTCGCGACGGCCCTGCACGGTCCGGTGTGCGTGCTCGCGGGCGCCGGCACGGGCAAGACGCGCGCGATCACCCATCGCATCGCGTACGGCGTCCGCGCCGGGATCCTCCAGCCCAACACCGTCCTCGCCGTCACCTTCACCAACCGCGCCGCGGGCGAGATGCGCGGCCGGCTCCGGCAGCTCGGTGCGGGGGGAGTGCAGGCCCGCACCTTCCACTCGGCGGCCCTGCGCCAGCTCCAGTTCTTCTGGCCGAAAGCCGTCGGCGGCGACCTGCCCCGGCTCGTCGACCGCAAGATCCAGCTCGTCGCCGACGCCGCGGCCGCCTCCCGGCTCCGCCTGGACCGGGGTGAGCTGCGCGACGTGACCGCGGAGATCGAGTGGTCCAAGGTCACCCAGACCGTCCCCGCCGACTACGCGGCCGCCGCCCACAAAGCCTCCCGTGAGACCCCCCGCCACCCCGCCGAGATCGCCCAGATCTACTCCGACTACGAGACCCTCAAGCGCGACCGGGGCGTCATCGACTTCGAGGACGTCCTGCTGCTGACCGTCGGCGTGCTGCAGGACCGGCAGGACATCGCCGAGCAGGTCCGCGCCCAGTACCAGCACTTCGTGGTCGACGAGTACCAGGACGTCAGCCCGCTCCAGCAGCGCCTGCTCGACCTGTGGCTCGGCGACCGGGACAGCCTGTGCGTCGTCGGCGACGCCAGCCAGACGATCTACTCCTTCACCGGCGCCACCCCGGACCACCTGCTGAACTTCCGCACCCGCCACCCCAGCGCCACGGTCGTCAAGCTGGTCCGCGACTACCGCTCGACACCCCAGGTGGTCCATCTGGCCAACGGGGTACTCGCCCGGGCCAGGGGCCGCGCCGCCGAGCACCGCCTCGAACTGATCTCCCAGCGCGAGGCGGGACCCGAACCGGTCTACGTGGAGTACGCCGACGAGCCCACCGAGGCCGAGGGCGCGGCCCGCCGCATCCGCGAGCTGATCTCCTCCGGTGTCTCCGCGGGCGAGATCGCCGTCCTGTTCCGGACCAACAGCCAGTCGGAGCTCTACGAGCAGGCCCTGGCCGACGCGGGCGTGCCCTACCAGCTGCGCGGCGCGGAGCGCTTCTTCGAGCGGCCCGAGGTGCGCAAGGCCGGCCACTCCCTGCGCGCGGCGGCCCGCTTCGGGGGCAACGACGCGGGGCTCGACGAGGCCGTCGACCTGCCCTCCCAGGTGAGAGCCGTCCTCTCCGGCGAGGGCTGGACGACCCAGCCGCCCGCCGGATCCGGCGCCGTGCGCGAGCGCTGGGAGTCCCTCGCGGCCCTCGCCCGGCTCGCCGAGGACTTCGCGCGGGCCAAGCCGGACGCGACCCTGGCCGACCTCGTCACCGAACTCGACGAGCGGGCGAACGCCCAGCACGCGCCCACGGTGGACGGCGTCACCCTCGCGTCGCTGCACGCGGCGAAGGGCCTGGAGTGGGACGCCGTGTTCCTGGTCGGGGTGGCCGAGGGCATGATGCCGATCTCGTACGCCAAGACCGACGAGCAGATCGAGGAGGAGCGCCGGCTGCTGTACGTCGGCGTGACGCGCGCACGGCGGCACCTGGGCATCTCCTGGGCACTGTCCCGCTCGCCGGGCGGCCGCCCGAACCGCAGGGCGAGCCGCTTCCTCGACGGACTGCGGCCGGGCTCCACCGGTCCGGCCGGGCGCGGTGCGGGCGGCGGGCGCGGCGGCGTCGAGCACGGCACCGCCCGGCAGGACGACGCCGTGTGGGAGCCGCCGGCCGGAGCCCGGCGCCGGGGCGACCGGAAGGTGGCGCGCTGCCGGGTGTGCGGGCACACGCTCGACGCAGCCGAGATGAAGCTGATGCGCTGCGAGGACTGCCCGTCCGACATGGACGAGGGGCTCTACGACCGGCTCATCGAGTGGCGGGCCCGCACGGCGGCCCTCCTCGGCCAGCCCGCGTTCTGCATCTTCACGGACAAGACCCTGATCGCGATCGCGGAGGCGTCGCCCGACGACGAGCGGGAGCTGTCCCGCATCCCGGGTGTCGGCCGACGGAAATTTCGGACCTACGGCTCCGACGTTCTCGCTCTTTGCGCAGGTCAGATGCTGGACGACGAGACCGATGAGGCCGCGGAAGACATCTGATTCAAACTCGTCGAAAAAATAGTTTGCGCGAGCCCCAGCAATCCCCATAGGTTCTTAAGCACGAGCACAGCGGCCTTCTCCAAGGCCCTGGTTCGTGTTGTACTTGAAAGCCGTCGGACCGGTTCACCGGTCCCCTAGACGCCGAGAGGAGGCGATTCCAGTGATCAGCATCAACAGCAGCTCCATCAGCACCGTGAAAATGACCGATCGCTCGGTCGTCGCTTCCTGCCTGCTCGGCTTCTCGAACCTGGGCACCGGTCTGTCTGGCCTCACCGCCATGCGTCCGGAGTCCGGCCTGGCCCCCGCGTCCCTTCGGATTCGCGAGGGCAATGAGCGACCGACCAAGGCACCGGAAGCAGTAGCGACGGCACAGGCCCATGCCTATGCCTTTGCAGCGGCCGGTGCCGGATTCCGGAAGCAGACGACGCAGCACCACACGATGTGGGCCTTCCGTGGGCCTGAACCCTGGAGTGATCCAGCCTGATCATCGATCAGGCCGGCGCCTTCAGGGCCGCGGAACCCCATCCGGGATCCGCGGCCCTTCTGTTTTCCCGGAAGAACCAGCGGTCTTCCGAGGGACCAGTACGAAGGGGCCTCGGGACAACAAAAGAACCCGGTACCACCGCCACCCGGCCCACCGGCCGGAACGACCAGACGAGGAAGACGAAACCGTGCAACTCGAAGCGCACGCCCCGTCCGTACCGCCTTCAGACCCTCTGCCCCCGCCTGTCCCCACGGAGGACTCCACCTTGAACCCGCTGACTGCGCTCACCGCGCTCGACGACGCCATCGAGAACCTCGGCGTGCCCGTCCCCTGCCGTGCCTACGACCCCGAGGTCTTCTTCGCGGAGTCGCCGGCGGACGTCGAGTACGCCAAGTCCCTCTGCCGTACCTGCCCGCTGGTCGAGGCCTGCCTCGCCGGTGCCAAGGAGCGGCGTGAGCCGTGGGGCGTCTGGGGTGGCGAGCTGTTCATCCAGGGAGTCGTCGTGGCCCGCAAGCGGCCGCGTGGTCGCCCGCGCAAGAACCCGGTCGCGGCATGAACACCCGAGGAACGATCGACCGCCCCCTGACGCACGACCCCAAGAAGCAGGCCCCGATGAAGCCGTCCACGAGCGAGCCCGCCGGCTCCGTGACTCCAGACTTTCCGACGTCGGACGCGAACGACTCGCGTCAGAACAGGACCCGACAGATGCAACTCGCCCCAGAAGCCCTGGCTCGTGCGCATATGCACGAGCGCCTGCGTGAGGCCGAACTCGACCGCCAGGCCATGCGCCTGGTGATCGCCCGTCGGATGCAGCGCCGTGCCGAGCGCGCCTCGCTGCGCGCCCGCCGCGCGCTCGCCATGGCCGTCATGCAGTAATCGACAGAAGCAGTAACGAACAGCGACAGCACCCGGCTGTTCGCACGGGGGTCGGTCCGGTCAGGACCGACCCCCGTGGTGCGTTGTGCCGGGCGGTCACCGGCGCGCGGCGTTATCGTCGCCGGGTGACGTCTCTTCCCGACGGGGACTCCGCGCGGCGGCCGGACCAGCGGACCCTGGTGTGCGCCCGCTGCGGCACGACCGCCGAAGCGACCCCCCTCACCTGGACGTACTCCGTCGAGGACGGCGTCCGACGCCACTTCTGCGAGACCTGTTCCCGGGAGAACATCAGGGCCATCGAGGGACGCCTCGACTCCGACTGGTGGTGATCAGGCCTCGGCGGCGGGCGGCTGCGGGTCCTCCTCTTCGGGCTCCGTCTCCTCGGGCTCGGCCTCCTCGGCCACGAACCCCGGCAGCCAGGCCTCCAGTTCATCCCTCAGCCGCACGGTCGCACCCAGCTGACACAGCACGCCGATCGTGCTGAGCGTCACTCGGTGGATCAGCAGATACGCAGGCGGCAGATTGAGCTGCCTGCCCAGCTGATGGGCGGGGGAGCGGGGGTCGGCGATCCGCGCCGCCTGGTTGCGCATCCAGGAACGGGTGAAGGTGAACTCCTCGACCTGCGCCGGCTCGATGATCGGCAACAGATAGTCGAGCACCGCGTCCGGCTCGAGCCGGATCGACTCCCTGACGAAGCCCTCCTCGCGCAGCAGCTCGTAGATCGCGCTCGCGTCACCCTCCAGCGTCAAGCGCAGCGAGTCACCGATCGGCGAGGGCAGTCCGCCCGGCAGCCGGTCGACCGTGCCGAAGTCCAGGACGCCCAGCCGCCAGCCGCCCTTCTCGTCGGGCAGCAGCCGGAAGTTGCCCGGGTGCGGGTCCGCGTGCAGCAGCCCCGTGCGGGCCGGTCCCGAGAAGAGGAAGCGCGCCAGCAACTGCCCTGCCCGGTCCCGCTGTTCCTCGCTGCCGTCGCTGATGATCTCCGCGAGCGGGATGCCGTCGATCCACTCCGTCACCAGCACCTGCTCACACTGGTGCACCACCTGCGGCACCACGACATCGGGGTCGTCGGCGAACTCCTCGGCGTGCGCCTGCTGCGCCCGCGCCTCCAGTGCGTAGTCCAACTCCTCCGAGACCCGGTCGCGCAGCTCGGCGATGAGCGGCTTGATGTCCATCCCGGGGATCAGCGGACCCAACAGACGCGCGAAGCGGCCCAGTTGGGTCAGATCCGACAGCAACGCCTCGCCCGCGCCCGGATACTGGACCTTCACGGCGACCTCCCGGCCGTCGTGCCACACCGCGCGGTGCACCTGCCCGATCGACGCGGCCGCCGCGGGCTTGTCCTCGAACTCCAGGAACAGCTCGCGCCACTCCTCCCCGAGCCGCTCGGCCAGCACCGCGTGCACGGTACGGGTCGGCATCGGAGGCGCCGCCTCCTGGAGCTTGGTGAGGGCCGCGCGGTAGGGGCCGGCGACATCCTCCGGCAGCGCCGACTCGAAGACGGACAGCGCCTGCCCGAACTTCATCGCCCCGCCCTTCAGCTCACCCAGGACACGGAACAGCTGCTCCGCCGTGCGCTGCTGGAGCTCCCGGCCGACGATCTCGGCGGACTTGCCGCCTATCCGCTTGCCGATGCCCCAGGTCGCCCGGCCCGCGAACCCGATGGGCAGTGCGGCCAGCTTGGCGGTACGGGTAACCGCCTTGCGGGGAAGATCAGACATACACCCCTCCAAGTGCCGGACACCCGTGTCGCGCATGTCCAGCCGTCGTGGCGCCGTCGGCCATTGCCTACCCCGCCATTGTGTCGTGCGGCTCTTCCTCCACGGGGGTCTCCTTCCCGTAACCTCCCTCACCCGCACCGCACGGGCACTCCGGATGCGGCCACACCGGCCGTGCGTGCCAGTCGAGCCCAGGCGCGGACGCCTCCCAACGCGCTCCCGTGCTCGACGGCAGCTCACCGTCCAGGAAAGCCAGCCCGTGAGCTGCCGCAAGCCCCGCAACAGCCGTGGAAAGACCCACGTCACAGGCCTGGACCTGACGCGAGGAACGGCCCGAGCCCCACTGCGCGAGCAGCCGCGGCCAGGTCGGATCGCGGTCGACGCGCCCCAGGAGCAGACAGCGCGCACAGCCCGTACCGCCGGGCAGCACCAGTGGCCCCACCACGCCCGTGGCCTCGACCACGCCCGCGTACAGGTGCGGGATCCCCGCGGCCATCAGATCCTCGACGGCCACCGGGTCGGGGGAGTGGACGCCGAGTCCGTCCCGGGGCGCGACGATCACCAGCGACAGCGGTGGTTCCCCCTGGTCCCGCTCGGCCGGGCGTGGCGCCGTCCTGCGGCGGTCCGGGCGCGGCGGCCGGGCCGGAGCCGTCGCACGCACCACCCGCTGCGCGGACACCTCGCGGCGCTCGCCCACCGCCTCCGCGGGCTGTCCGCCGGGCGCCACGTCCCACGGCTCGACGCAGCCGCCGTCCCGCACGTCGACATGGCCGACTCCTGCCGCGGCGAGGACCGAGGCGACGACCGCGCCCACCCGGCCGGCCCCGCGTACCTGCACGCGCACGGCGTGCCGTGCCGCCAGCTTGCGCATGCCGTCGGCGGGGTCGGACGTGGTGACCGTCAGTGCCGCGTGGTCGGGGCGGAGCCGGTCCATCACCCCCGTCCGTCGGCGCAGGGCCTCGGCGTCCGGTCCGCCGCCCGTCGCGTCGTCGAGCAGACCCGCCCCGGTCAGCCGCTCGAGCAGCGCGTCCACATGACCGTCGGGCAGGCCCATCCGCCGGGCCTCCTCCCGCAGCAGGGGCACGCCCCGGGTGCCGTCGAGCAGCGTGAGGAAGCTCCCGGTGGCCGTGTCGACCGGTCCGAGCACCACCGCGTGTGCCGGTGAGACCCCGAACTGGACCGTGTTCAGGTCGTGCCAGCCGCGCCGCAGGGCGGGCTTGAGGATCGGATGCATGGCTGTCCCCCGTGGTTCCCCCGTGCCGTGCTCCCGCCGGTTCGGCGGGTGCCGTTCTCGTCGATCGAGGGCCAGCATGCTCGCCCGGCGGGACGGGTGCGGAAAGTTGTCCACAGGCAGTGGGTGATAGTCGTACGAATCGATCGTCGGCGGCCAGGGGCCGCACCGAAGAGTTCCGGAGGCGGGACTTCCGCCCTGTACAGCGGGTAACGTCGGGCGCGTGCCCGTCGACCCACTGCACCGTGCCACGACCACGCAGCGCAGCACGGAAAAACCGCCGCCAGGCGGCCTTGGGGCGAGCGCGGTCGAGGTTCGCAGGAGCTCCCGGCGACGCCGGACGGTCTCCGCCTACCGCGAGGGCGACCGCACCGTGGTCCTGATCCCGGCCCGGATGTCGGAGGCCGAGGAGAAGCGCTGGGTCGGCGTCATGCTCGACAAGCTCGCGGCGCAGGAGAGCAAGCGGGTCCTCGGCGACGCCGAGCTGGCCGAACGTGCCGAGCGGCTCTCCGAGCAGCACCTGGCCGGGAAGGCCCGCCCCGCGTCCGTTCGCTGGGTCACGAACCAGAACACCCGATGGGGATCGTGCACCCCCGCCGAGGGCAGCATCCGGCTCTCGCACCGGCTGCAGGGCATGCCCGAGTACGTCGTCGACTACGTACTGCTCCATGAGCTGGCCCATCTGCTGGTGCCCGGGCACGGCCCCCGTTTCTGGCGGCTCCTGGAGGCGTATCCGCGTACGGAACGGGCGCGCGGATATCTCGAAGGGGTGGTCGCCGCCGACCGGCTGCCGCACCTGCCGGCCACACGCGGCGAATGATCGATCCCTGAGCACGCCCGCTGCCCGGCGGGGACGGTTCTGTACCAGGGCTGTACCGACATCTACCGATGTCGGTGTTTGCAGTTAGCCTGGCGCGACGCAATCACCATCGGGATGGGGGACGGTCGTTACGCATGGCCAGGGAATTCCAACGCGGCCACAAGGCCAAGATCAGTGACCTCACGGCGGGCACCGATCTGTACGTAGGCGTACAGATCGCCGGTCCCGGACTGACCTTCGACATCAGTTGCTTCGGCCTCGACGCCGACGAGCGGCTCTCCGACGACCGTTACTTCGTCTTCTTCAACCAGCCGAAGACGCCCGAGGAATCCGTCCAGCTGCTGGGCGCGCAGGCCGGTGACACCGAGTCCTTCCGCGTCACGCTCGACAAGATCCCCGCGCAGATCCAGAAGCTGTCCTTCACCGCGACCATCGACGGCGCGGGACAGATGTCGCAGGTGGGCCCGGGATACATCCGGATCGTCGCCGGTGGTGAGGAGGTGGCCCGGTACGCCTTCAACGGCGCCGAGTTCTCCACCGAGCGAGCCGTGATGCTGGGCGACTTCTACCTGAAGGACGTCTGGCGCTTCGCCGCTGTCGGACAGGGCTTCGACGGCGGCCTGGACGCGCTGCTGAAGAACTTCGGCGGCGAGGTCGCCGAGGAGGAGCCCGCCGCTGCGCCGGCGCCGCCGCAGCAGACCGGGGCCCCCGGGTTCGCGCCGCCCGCCTTCGGCGCACCGGCCGGTCCGGCGGCGCCCGCTCCCACGCCTGCGCCCGCCCCGGCGCCGCAGAGCTTCGCGCCGCCCCAGGCACCCCAGCAGACGCCGCCGCCCCCTGCCCCCGCCCCGGCCGCACCGTCGATCCACCAGGCGCCGACCATCGTCGGCCCCATGACCACGCCACCGGGCACCGTGCCGCCGCCCCCGCCCGCCCCGAGCCCGTACGGACAGCAGCCGCAGCAGCAGCCGTTCGGACAGGTCCCGGGCCAGGGCGGCGCGACCCTGCCGCCCGGATACGGACCGCAGTCCGCGACGCCGCCCATGCCGCCCGGCTACAACCAGCCGCCCGGCGCGCCGTCCCCGTTCGGCGGCCCCCAAGGAGCCCCGCACGGCGCCCCGCAGGGTGTCCCGCAGCAGGCAGCGGCGCCCGGCGTCGCGGCCGCCCTGGAGAAGTACCGCGAGGCCCCCACCGGCCAGCGTTGGACGCCGCAGAACAAGAAGCTGATCCGCGTCGACCTCGGCGCCGCCGGTGACCAGCCCGTGCTCGCCCGACAGGGCAGCATGGTGCTCTACCAGGGCAAGGTCGACTTCAGCTACAAGGGCGCGGGCTTCGCGGGCCGCATCGTGGGCAACGCCACCGGCCAGGAGATGCAGCTGATGCGCTGCACCGGCCGCGGCCAGGTCTTCTTCGCCGAAGAGGCCAGCTACCTGCACCCGATCGAGCTCCAGGGCGACGCGATCTGCGTCTCCTCGGAGAACGTGCTGGCGTTCGACGAGAGCCTTCAGTACGAGGTGCGCAGGATCGAGGGCCACGGCATCCCCGGAGGCGCCCTGTTCGTGATGCAGTTCCAGGGCACCGGAACGGTCGTCGTGAAGACCCACGGCACCCCCGTGGTCCTGCCGGTGACCCCCACGACGTTCGCCGATTCCAACGCCGTGGTGGCCTGGTCCGCCGCCGCCCAGGCGATCGTCTCCAGCCAGGTCCGCATGCGCCGCAACGCCTACCCGGGCCACAGCGGCGAAGGCGTGAACCTGCAGTTCCGGGGCGCACCCGGCAACTTCATCGTCGTCCAGCCGTACGAGGTCTGAGGGAGCCCGTCATGAACCAGCCACTCGCGGGCTTCGCCCCGACACCCGTAGCCGCCCGCATGGAGAACCACGGCAGCAACATGCTGAAGGTCGCCATGCAGACCGGAAACGACCTCCTCGCGCGCGTGGGCTCGATGGTCGCCTACGAAGGCTTCGTCCAGTACGAGCCCAATCCGCCCGCCGTGCGCCAGATCGCCCGGGACTGGATCACCGGCGAGGGCGCCCCGCTGATGAAGGCGTCCGGCGACGGCCTGCTCTACCTCGCCGACTACGGCGCCGACGTCGTCGTCATCAACCTCGGCGGCGACTCGATCTCCGTCAACGGCACCAACCTGCTCGCCCTCGACGCCCATCTCCAGTGGGGCGTGGAGCGTGTGAAGGGCCTCGCCAAGTTCACCGGGCAGGGCCTGTGGAACATCACCATCAGCGGCCAGGGATATGTCGCCCTGACCTCGCGAGGCACCCCGATCGTCGTCGACTGCGGGCGCGGCGAGGACGAGACGTACGTGGACCCGGACGCGCTCATCGCCTGGTCGCCGCAGCTGAAGGTGAAGGGCAAGCGCAGCTTCCGGGCCGGCTCGCTCATCGGGCGCGGCAGCGGCGAGGCCTACCAGATGGGCTTCTCCGGCGAGGGCATCGTCGTCGTCCAGCCCAGCGAGGACAGCACCGACCGTCTCCGAGTCCGGGGCTGAGGGGGAGCGAACCACCATGCAGAGCCCGCTTTTCGCATACGCCGACCAGCAGTCCCAGGACCGCTACACGGTGCAGAACCCGCAGATGCTGCGGGTCGTCCTGGAAGGCCACGACGACCTCCTCGCCCGCAAGGGCTCGATGGTCGCCTACCAGGGACTTGTCGAGTTCGACGGCGAGTACCAGGCGCACGGCCAGCAGCGCGCCCGCGCGGTCACCGGCGAGGGCCTGAGCCTGATGCGCTGCCACGGCCAGGGCATCGTCTACCTCGCGAACCTGGCGCAGTACGTCCACGTGGTGGACGTGGAGCAGGACGGTCTGACCGTGGACAGCAACTATGTGCTGGCCATGGACTCCAGCCTGCACCACGAGGTCATCGCGGTGGACAGCCAGTTCGGCATCTCCGGGTCCGGCAAGTACCAGCTCAACATCACCGGCCACGGCAAGGTCGCCCTGATGACATCGGGCCAGCCGCTGATGATGCAGGTCACGCCCGACAAGTACGTCAATGTCGACGCGGACGCCATCGTGGCCTGGTCGACCGGCCTGCGGGTCCAGATGCAGGCGCAGACGCACTCCTCGGGCGTCTGGCGGCGCCGTGGCAACACCGGTGAGGGCTGGGAGCTCAGCTTCATGGGCAGCGGTTACGCGCTCGTCCAGCCCAGCGAGCTGCTGCCGCCGCAGCACGCGGCGATCGGCGGCGGTCTCGCGGCCCAGTACGGCATGGGTCAGCAGGGCGCCCGCGGCGCGAACCAGGGCAACGTCTGGAGCTAGCCGCCGCACAGGAACACAGGCACATGGGTAAGGGGCGGTCGCCATGGCGACCGCCCCTTACCCATGTGCCTGTGTTCCTACAGACGCGCCCGCGTCGCCTCCACGAGGCGGACCACTGACGTGTCGGCGACGTCAGCGACCTCGTCGTACGGGAACCAGCGCAGGTCCAGGGACTCGTCGCTGATGGCCTCCGTGGCGCCCGGCGCGGCGAGCGCCGCGTACTGGACGTCCAGGTGCTGGGTGCACGGGCCGGGAATCGGATGCCGGTCGAGCCGGACCGGGCCGCCCGCCAGGAGCGTCAGACCCGGAATCCCGGACTCCTCCGTCCCCTCGCGCAGGGCCGCGGCCGCCAGCGTCCGGTCACCGGGCTCGCAGTGGCCGCCCATCTGCAGCCACATCTGGAGCTTCTTGTGGAGCGTGAGCAGCACGCGCCCGCGCGCGGGGTCGATCACCAGGGCGCTCGCCGTCAGGTGACCGGCCGTGCACGGCTTCCACAGGCCGGCCTCGCCGTGGGCGGAGAGGTGGTCCAGGTAGGCCTGGCGCAGCTCCGGCTGGCCCTCGTAGCCCTTCAGGACGAGGACCGCGTCGTCGTACAGGCTCACTTGGTGTCGTCGTCCTCGCCCGTGTCGTCGTCCTTGGTGAGCTTCGGCTTGTCGCCGCCGCCGGCCGCCTCGCCGAGCATCTTGTCGAGCTCGGAGAAGTCCAGCTGCTCGCGGTGGACGAAGCCGTCCGGGTCGTCCAGGTCGGACGCCGTCGGCAGCATGTCCGGGTGCTCCCACAGGCCGTCACGGCCGTCGACCCCGCGCGCGTCCGTGAGCGAGGCCCACAGGCGCGAGGCGTCGCGCAGACGGCGCGGACGCAGCTCCAGACCGATCAGCGTCGCGAACGTCTGCTCGGCCGGACCGCCGGTCGCACGGCGGCGGCGCAGTGTCTCGCGCAGCGCGTCGGCGGACGACAGCCGCGGCTTGGCGGCCGCGTGGACCACCGCGTCGACCCAGCCCTCCACGAGCGCCAGAGCGGTCTCCAGACGCGCCAGGGCGGCCTTCTGCTCCGGAGTGTCCTCCGGCTGGAACATGCCCTGCTGGAGCGCTTCCTGGATCTGCTCGGGGTTCTGCGGGTCGAACTGGCCGACCACGTCCTCCAGCTTGGTGGTGTCCACCTTGATCCCGCGCGCGTACCCCTCGACCGCGCCGAACAGGTGCGAGCGCAGCCACGGCACGTGCGAGAAGAGCCGCTGGTGGGCGGCCTCGCGCAGCGCCAGATAGAGGCGGACCTCCTCCTGCGGGACACCGAGGTCCTTGCCGAACGCCTCGATGTTCAGCGGGAGCAGCGCCGCCTTGCCGGCCGGGGCCAGCGGCAGGCCGATGTCCGTGGAGCCGACGACCTCGCCCGCGAGCACGCCCAGCGCTTGGCCGATCTGCGAGCCGAACATGGCGCCGCCCATGGAGCGCATCATGCCGATCAGCGGGCCCGCCATCGCCTGCATCTCCTCGGGCAGGACGTCGCCCATGGCCATGCCGACGCGCTCGGCGACCGGGTCGACGAGCTCCTTCCACACCGGGAGGGTCGCCTCGACCCACTCCGCGCGGCTCCACGCCACGGCGGAGTGCGCGCCCGAGGGCAGCGACGTGGCGTCGTCCAGCCACAGGTCGGCCAGGCGCACCGCCTCCTGCACCGCGGTGCGGTCGGCGGGGCCCACGCTCGCGTCCTTCACGCCGTCCTGCGTGCCCTGGGAGACCGTCTGGCGGGCGATGTCCTTGGCCATGTCCCAGTTCACCGGCCCGCCCTCGTAGGAGAGCATCTGGCCGAGCTGCTGGAACGCCGCGCCCAGATCGTTCGGATTCATGGAGCCGAACATCGCCGCGAACGGGTTGTCCCCGCCCGCGCCGCCGGGGCCGCCGGCGCCGGGGAGGCCCGGGATGCCGCCGAATCCGAACGGATTGGCCGGTCCCTGACCGCCACCGCTCTGCTGGTCCTTCTTCTTGCCCTCGTCGCCGTCTTCCGGCTCCTCCGGCGGAAGGCCGAAACCGAATGGGGTGTCACTCACGGGATTCCTCGGCTGGTAAGGCCACCGGTTCTGCCCGGTGGCGACTGCCCGACTTACACACACCCAGCGTAGACACCGCGACGGGATCGGGCCTCGGTGCTTCGCCGACTCATGGCCTGCGGCAGGATGGATGCCTCCTGGTACGTACGCGTCATAACGTACTTACCGAAGACAACCGCTGGAGACGCCCGGTGAGTTCCCCAGATCCGCAGGTTCGCGCAGCGCGAAACCCTTCAACCAGTCCGGCCGTGCGCGGCCCCGTCGTCGCGGTCACCGGTGCCGCGTCCGGCATCGGCGCCCTGCTCACCGAGCGGCTCGCCGCCTCCGAAGAGATCAAGCAGGTGCTCGCCATCGACGAGCGGCGGGGCGAGTGCACGTCCGCCACCTGGCATGTCCTGGACGTACGGGATCCGGCCATCGCCGAGAAGCTGCGCGGCGCCGACGTCGTGGTCCACCTCGCGCTCGACCTCGATCTCGAATCCGATCCGGCCGCGCGCACCGCCTACAACGTGCGTGGCACCCAGACCGTGCTCACCGCCGCCGCCGCGGCCGGTGTGCACCGCGTCGTCCTGTGCACCTCGACCATGGTCTACGGAGCCCTTCCCGACAACGAGCTGCCGCTCTCGGAGGACGCCGAGCTGCGCGCCACCGCCGAGGCGACCGGCGTCGGCGACCTCCTGGAGATCGAGCGGCTGGCCCGCCGCGCGCCCCGCGCGCACCCCGGCCTCAACGTCACCGTGGTGCGTCCCTCGGTGCTCGTCGGCGGCACGGACACGGCCCTCACGCGCTACTTCGAGTCGCCGCGCCTCCTCGTGGTGGCCGGTTCGCGGCCCGCCTGGCAGTTCTGCCACGTGGAGGACCTCTGCAGCGCGCTGGAGTACGCCGTCCTGGAGAGGGTCGACGGAGAGCTCGCGGTCGGCTGCGACGGGTGGCTGGAGCAGGAGGAGGTCGAGGAGCTGAGCGGGATCCGCCGCATGGAGCTGCCGTCGGCCGTCGCGCTCGGCGCCGCGGCCCGGCTGCACCGCATCGGCCTCACGCCCTCGCCCGCGGGCGACCTCGCCTTCACGATGTACCCCTGGGTCGTCAGCGGGAGCAGGCTGCACGATGCCGGATGGCGACCCCAGTGGACGAACGAGGAGGTCCTCGCGGAACTCCTCGAGGAGGTCGCCGGGCGGCGCACCGTGGCCGGACGACGGCTCGGGCGCAAGGACGCGACGGCCGCGGGCGCGGCGGGCGCGACGGTCGCCCTGCTGGGCACGGCTGCCGTGGTGCGGCGGGTGCGCAAGGCCCGCCGCCGCATCTGAGGCACGGGGCCGGGCGGGGGAGACCCCACCCGAGGCCCCCGCCGTGCGGAAAACCCGACTCCGACCGGGTGCCCTGTAGGAGGCTCCAATTCACGGCTGTCAGGGGTGTACGGCACGATGAAGGGCATGGCATCCACCCAGCACGACCACCCCGGTGAGCAGGCGGCACAGGACCCGATCAGACTGCTCGCCGTACGGGAGACAGCGCTCTCCGTCGACGAGGTCTTCCGCGCGGTCGGCGACGACGCCGCGGGCGGTACCGCGCTCTTCGTGGGGACCGTGCGCAATCACGACGGCGGGGCCGACGTGGACCGGCTCGGGTACTCGTGCCACCCGACCGCGGAGGCCGAGATGCGGCGCGTCGCCGAGAGGGTCGCCGCGAAGTACCCGGTGCGCGCGCTCGCGGCCGTCCACCGCGTCGGCGATCTGACGGTGGGTGACCTCGCCGTGGTCGTCGCCGTGTCGTGTCCGCACCGCGGCGAGGCCTTCGAGGCGTGCCGGATGCTCATCGACGATCTCAAGCACGAGGTGCCCATCTGGAAGCACCAGACGTTCTCGGACGGGACGGAAGAGTGGGTCGGGGCCTGCTGAGGCTCCGGTTGCGTAACCGTCACCCTGCGGCGAGCGTTGAGTGCGCGGATGGTTAATCTGCTGATCAGTCAGTTGCGGTCGCACATGGGGTCGGGAGGTCGGTATGGCAGTTCTCTTGTGGCTGCTGATTCCGGTTGTTGCTGCGGTCGGTGCCGCGCTCTGGGGCTCCTGGGCCGGCCGGACCCGGCACAAGACGGGTGACGTCACCGAGCTCAGCGGCTATGAGCGGTTCCGCGAGGCGATGGAGAAGTCCCACTCCGGGACCTGAGGGCCTGGGCCCGTACGGACCGGCCCCACAGGTGCACGGACGGGCGCGTCCCGTACTGTCGTTCCATGCCACGCCGCACCGCGACGATGCTCGCCTCGACCCTGATGCTCATCGCGCTGCTCTGCGCGGGGGTTCTCATCAAAGTGCCCTACGCGGAGATGTCCCCGGGCCCGACGGTGAACACCCTCGCGGACCATGACGGCGAACCCGTCATCCAGATCTCCGGACACAAGACGTACGACACGTCCGGGCACCTCAACATGACGACCGTCCGGGTCACCAGCGCCGACTTCAACATGAACCTGGTCTCCGCGGTCTACGGGTGGCTCGCTCACGACAGCATCGTGGTGCCGCACGACACCCTGTACCCGGACGGCCAGACCGAGGAGCAGTCCTCGCAGGAGAACGCCGAGGAGTTCAGCCAGTCCCAGGAGAGCGCCAAGGTCGCCGCCCTGGAAGAGCTGAACATCCCCGTGAAGTCCTGGGTGATCGTTTCCTCTGTCGTCAAGGACAGCCCCGCCGAGGGCCGGCTGCACGCCGGTGACGTCATCAAGGCCGTCGACGGCACCAAGATCACCAAGCCCGCCGATGTGGCCAAGCTCGTCACCAAGCACAAGGCCGGCGAGAACGTCGTGTTCACGGTCGTCCCCGTCAAGCAGGCCGCCGCCGCCGAGAAGGAGGGCAAGGAGGCCACCACGACGGAGAACGTGACGATCAAGACGGACAAGGCCGACGACGGCCGGGCGATCGTCGGCATCCAGGCCGGGACCGACCACACCTTCCCGTTCCAGATCGACATCAAGCTCGCCGACGTCGGCGGCCCCAGCGCCGGACTGATGTTCTCCCTCGGCATCGTCGACAAGCTCACGCCCACCGATCTGACCGGCGGCAAGTTCGTGGCCGGCACCGGCACCATCGACGACGACGGCAAGGTCGGCCCCATCGGCGGCATCGGGATGAAGCTCGTCGGCGCGCGCGACAAGGGAGCGCAGTACTTCCTGACCCCGAAGGACAACTGCGCGACCGCGGCCAAGGACACCCCGGACGGGCTCACCCTGGTCAAGGTGGACACCCTGGACGACGCGATGGGCGCTCTGAAGGACATTCGCAGCGGCCACACCGGTGCCCTGCCGAAGTGCAGCGCCAAGAGCTGAGACACGGCTCTACACAGAGGGGCGCTGCGGGAATTCCCGCAGCGCCCCTCTACGTAGTCCTACGCGGTCCTACGTAGTCCCAGGTGGTCGGGTGGGAACGTCACTCGGCGAACGTCGACGCCAGCGCCTCGGCGAGGCCCGGCACCAGGTCCGAACCCGTGAGGACCTCGGTCGGCGAGTCCTTCTCTCGCAGCCGGAGGGCGGAGTCGCGGGTGCCGTCGCGCAGCACCGCGACCGTCATCCGGACCTCCTGGCGGTCCGGATGCTCGGCGACCCACTTCGTGAGCTTCTTGCCGGTGAGCCCTTCGGGGACGGACGCCTCGGCGGACGGCGGCAGCATCAGACGCTCCACCGTCAGCGCGCAGCCCGCGACGGCGTCGGGCCACGCGATGGTGCCGAGGAACTCGTCCAGCGGCTTGGAGGCGGGGATCTCGTCCTGGAGGATCGGGGTGAAGCCGCTGCTCTCACCCTCGGTCTCCAGGCCGAGCTGCGCGGCGAGAGCCGGTTCCTGGGCGCGCAGGGCGCCCGTGTCGACGAGGGCGAAGAGGCGGGCGGGCTGGTCCCAGCCCATGCCGGAGGCGTACTCGTCGATCTCGAGAACGGCCCGGGTGAGGGGGCTTGCTGCCATGGGGGTGTTGGACATGGTCACAATCCTGCCTCGTTCGTCCCCCGAAGCGGGAACTGAGTAAAGCCTGAGTAAGTTGCATAGGTGAGGGGTCCGCGATCTCGGGGGCCTGACAGATCGATTACCGAACTATCGAGGTGCGCACCTTGGCTTTCCAGATGCCGGACCGGGGCGGGGGTCCGACGGGACCGCGGATCAGAGTGGGACGCCCCTCCCGGCGTGCCCGGACGCTGCTGTTGACGCTGGGCGTCCTGGCCGTGCTCGGCATGGCCTTCGTCATGTTCTCCGGGTTCTGGACGGACTGGCTCTGGTACCGGTCGGTCGACTACTCGTCCGTGTTCACGACGACGTTGCAGACGAAGATCGGACTCTTTTTCGTCTTCGGTCTGCTCATGGCCCTCGCCGTGGGTGTGAACATCTGGCTGGCGCACCGGCTGCGCCCGCCGCTGAGCGCCATGTCGACGGAGCAGCAGAGCCTCGACCGCTACCGGATGGGCATCGCGCCCTTCAAGAAGTGGCTGCTGCTCGGGATCACCGCCCTCGTCGGCCTGATCGCGGGCGCCTCGGCCGCGAGCCAGTGGCGCACATGGCTGCAGTACGTGAACGGCGTGCCGTTCCACCAGAAGGACTCACAGTTCCACCTGGACGTGTCCTTCTACGCGTTCGACCTGCCCTGGTACCGCTTCCTGCTCGGTTTCGGCTTCGCCGCGGCCGTCATCGGCCTGGTCGCCGCCGCGCTGACGCACTACCTGTACGGCGGACTGCGCATCACCAGCCCGGGCGCGCGCGCCACGGCGGCCGCGACGGGACACCTCTCCGTCCTCCTGGGCCTGTTCGTGGCCCTCAAGGCCGTCGCGTACTGGCTCGACCGGTACGGGCTCGCGGTGAAGTCCAGCGACTTCAAGGCGACGAACAACTGGACGGGCCTCAGGTACGTCGACGCGACCGCGTATCTGCCGGCGAAGACGATCCTGTTCTGCATCGCCGTCATCTGCGCCCTGCTGTTCTTCGCGACCCTGTGGCGGCGCACCTGGCAGCTTCCGGTCATCGGCTTCGGCCTGATGGTGCTCTCGGCGATCCTGATCGGCGGCCTGTACCCGGCCATCGTGCAGAAGTTCCAGGTGCAGCCGAACGAGCAGTCCAAGGAAGCGCCGTACATCAAGAAGAACATCGACGCCACGCGCAAGGCGTACGGCATCGACAAGGCGACGGTCGGCGCCTACAGCGGCGAGGGGTCCGACAAGGACTCCGGGAAGCAGCGCACCGAGGCCGACTCGGCGGCGAGCTACCGCCTGAACGACCCGAACATCGTGTCGCCGACCTTCCAGCAGCTGGAGCAGCAGCGGAAGTACTACCAGTTCCCGACGACCCTGGACGTGGACCGCTACAACGGCCAGGACACGGTCGTGGGCCTGCGCGAGCTGAACCTCGGCAAGCTCGACAAGCGCAACTGGATCAACGACCACTTCGTCTACACGCACGGCTACGGAGCCGTGACGGCGAAGGGCACCTCCACCTCGCAGGGCGCCCCGCAGTTCACCGAGTCCGGTCTGCCGACCGGCGGTGACCTCGGGACGTACAACCAGCGGATCTACTACGGCGAGAAGACGACGCAGTACTCGATCGTCGGCGGGCCGCAGAAGGAGCTGGACTACGAGCAGGAAGACGGCACGCAGAAGACCACCAGCTACAAGGGCGACAGCGGCGTCAACCTCTCCAACCCGATCAACCGGGCCGCGTACGCCGTGGCCTTCAGCGAACCGCAGATCCTGTACTCCGGCGCCATCGGCGACGGCTCGCGGATCCTGTACAACCGCACGCCCAAGGAGCGCGTCGAGGCCGTAGCGCCCTGGCTGACCATCGACGGCGACGCGTACCCGACCGTCGTCAACGGCAAGATCAAGTGGATCGTCGACGCCTACACGACGTCGAACGGCTACCCGTACGCGTCCCGGACGACGCTCGGCGACACCACGGCCGACTCGCTCAACCAGGGCGACAGCCAGCGTTCCGTGGTGGCGCAGCAGAACCAGGTCAACTACATCCGCAACTCGGTGAAGGCGACCGTCGACGCGTACACGGGCGAGGTCAAGCTCTACGCGTGGGACGAGACCGACCCGGTCCTGAAGACGTGGGAGAAGGCGTTCCCCGGCACGGTGCAGCCGAAGAGCGACATCCCGGCCGACCTGAAGGAGCACCTGCGCTACCCGCAGGACATGTTCAAGGTCCAGAGGGAGCTGCTGAGCCTGTACCACGTGACGGACTCCGACCAGTTCTACAACGCGTCGGACGCCTGGCAGGTGCCGAACGACCCGACCAAGAAGGACAACAGCGCGGTTCCGCCGTACTACCTGTCCATGAAGATGCCGGGCCAGAGCAGTCAGCAGTTCTCACTGACGACGACGTTCACGCCGAGTGGAAGGCCGAACCTCAGGGCCTTCATGGCGGTGGACGCCGACGCGACCAGTAAGGACTACGGCGCCATAAAGCTGCTGAGAGTCACCGAGGACAAGGTCCAGGGACCGGAGCAGGTACAGAACAAGCTCAACTCCTGGGATCCGGTGGCGAACTGGGTGCGCGACATGAAGGGTGCCGACTCGACGGTCCTGTACGGCAATCTGCTGACAGTGCCACTCGACAGCGGCTTCCTCTACGTCGAGCCGATCTACGCCCAGGGGCGGAACTCCGAGTACCCGCTGATGCGCAAGGTCGCCGTCTCCTACGGCGACAAGATGGGCTTCGCGAACTCGCTCTCGGACGCGCTGAACGACGCCTTCGAGGTGGACGGCGGCTCGACGACCGAACCGGAGAAACCGGGCGGCGACACGACCAGCCCGGCGAACTCGACGGTCAAGGAAGCCCTCGCGGACGCCGAGAAGGCCTTCGAGGCGGGCCAGAAGGCTCTGAAGGACGGCGACTGGACCGCGTACGGCGAGGCCCAGGACGATCTGCAGAGCGCCCTGGAGCGCGCCGACAAGGCCCAGACCGCGGCCGAGAAGGAAGCCGGCAAGAACGGCGACAGTGACAAGAGCGGCTCCGACGGCAAGAAGAGCAGTGGCTGAGCAGCAGGTCGGAGGGTGAGCGAGCACCATCCCGCGCCGTGGTACGGTTGCATCACAACGGCGCGGGGTGGAGCAGCTCGGTAGCTCGCTGGGCTCATAACCCAGAGGTCGCAGGTTCAAATCCTGTCCCCGCTACTGATGATCGAAGGCTCGGAAGCTTAGGCTTCCGGGCCTTCGGTGCGTCAGGGCACCGGATGTCATGAGTCGCTGGCATGTGCGCTGCGTCTCGGTGCGATATGGGCTGCTCGGGGTACGTGTGCCCAGGGCGTACCAGAGATGTACCAGGTCTGTCCCAGGTACGTGCGAAGAGGGCTTCACCCGGGGAGACTTGAGGAATCTGTGTTTCACTTATCTCTCTGTGGGCATGTCGACAAAACGCTGAAGTGACCTCACTGGCTGCGGTATTCACGATGTACCCAGGTTGCAGGTGGTGCGACGATGGACGTTATGGGGGACAAGGCAACTCTGTTGGAGACAGGGCGGTTTGTGCAGCCGACAGATCGGGATGAACCGGTTGAAGCTGCTGAGGAGGCGCGCCAGCGGCTGGCCGCGGAGGCCGGCGACGTCGAGGCGATGAGCGTCCTCGGCGCCATGCTGCTGCGCCGCGGTGATCTCGACGGGGCCGAGCCTCTGCTGCGTAACGCCACGAGCGTGGGCGACCGGGCCGCCGCCAACAATCTGGGTGTCCTGCTGCACCAGCGGGGCTACGCCGACGAAGCCGCGGGATGGTGGCGCATCGCCGCCGTCGCCGGCTCCGCCGCCGCAGCCCACGCCCTCGGCCGGCACCACCGCGAGCGGGGCGACGAGCCCGCCGCCGAGTACTGGCTGCGCCAGTCCGCCGAGCAGGGGCACACGCTCGCCGCGTACGCCCTCGCCGATCTCCTGGAGCACCGCAGCGACGTCGGTGCCGAGCGCTGGATGCGGGTCGCCGCCGAGCGCGGGCACCGGGAGGCCGCGTACCGCCTCGCCCGCGCGCTCGACCGCAAGGGCGGCGCCGACGTGCTCGTTGCGGGGGACGCCAAGAACCCGGCGGAGGAAGCCGAGCAGTGGTACCGCCAGGCCGCCGCGCGCGGGCACCGCAGGGGCGCGCTGCACCTCGGCGCGATCCTGGAGAAGCGCGGGGATCTGAAGGAGGCCGGCCGCTGGTACCTGACGTCCGCCAAGGACGGCGAGCCGCGCGCCGCGTGCGCCCTCGCCTTCCTGCTGCGCGACGCGGGCGACGAGGAGAGCGCCGCCGTGTGGTGGCTGCGCGCCGCCCAGGACGGCGACGGCAACGCCGCGAACGCGCTGGGCGCGCTGCACGCCGGACGCGGCGAGACCCAGACCGCCGAGCGCTGGTACCGGGCCGCCATGGACGCGGGCGACAACAACGGCGCGTACAACCTCGGGCTGCTGTGCGCCGAGCAGAAGCGCACCGCGCAGGCCGAGGACTGGTACCGGCGCGCCGCCTACGCGGGGCACCGCGAGGCGGCCAACGCGCTCGCCGTGCTGCTCCTGCAGAACGGGGACGCGGTCGGGGCCGAGCCCTGGTTCTCCAAGGCGGCCGAGGCGGGCAGCGTCGACGCCGCCTTCAACCTGGGCATCCTCTACGCGGGTCGCGAGGACGAGGGGTCCGCGCTCAAGGCGGTCCAGTGGTACGAGCGGGCCGCGTCCGGGGGGCACACCGAGGCCGCGCTCCAGGCCGGTATCGCACGGCTGCGCGACGGCGACGAGCAGGGTGCCGAGCGGCATCTGCGGTGTGCGGCGGGCGGGGGCAGCCCCGAGGCCGCGTACCGGCTCGCCTCGCTGCTCGACCTGCGGACGCCGCCCGCGCCCCGGCACGAGCTGGGGGAGCCGGTCACGGCGAAGAGCGAGTGCGAGGAGTGGTACGAGCGCGCCGCCGAGCACGGGCACCGGCGTGCGCAGGTGCGGGTCGGGATGCTGGCCGCCGCGCGCGGGGACGTCGTCGAGGCCGCCCGGTGGTACCGGGAGGCCGCGGAGGCCGGGTCGCGCAACGGGGCGTTCAATCTCGGGCTGCTGCTCGCGCGGGAGGGCAGTGAGCCGGAGGCGGCGCTGTGGTGGACCCGGGCCGCCGATGCGGGGCATGGGCGGGCGGCGTTGCGGCTGGCTCTGCTGTGTGCGCGGCGCGGGGAGCTTGCCGCTGGGCAGAAGTGGGCGTCCCGGGCTGTGGAGCTCGGGCCGGCCGAGGTCGCCGAGCGGGCCGGGCGGTTGCGGGACGCCTTGCGGCAGGAGCTTTCGGCTTAGGCGGGACCGTCGGCCGGGGCGCGATGAGCGCTCGCCCCGCGCCGGGGTGCCGCCTTGCCCACCCTGCCGCCCCAGGCGGCGGATTGCCCGAGGTGGCGGGCTGCTGGGAAGGGATTTGCGCTGGTCGGGGGTGGCGCGTAAGGTTGTGTTCACCGACGCGGGGTGGAGCAGCTCGGTAGCTCGCTGGGCTCATAACCCAGAGGTCGCAGGTTCAAATCCTGTCCCCGCTACTGAAAGTCCGAAGCCCGGAACCATCAAGGTTCCGGGCTTCGGCGCGTTCACGGCTTGTGGCCCACGGCCTCCTCGTACAGCTTCCTGTCCACCGTCTTCGACTCCGGCAGCGGATCGCCCGTCGAGACCCCGGCCGCCGTGTACGCCTTCTGGAGCCGGTCCGTCGTGCCGGCCCGGATCTCCCAGTCCATGCGGAGCGAGGGCGTCGACTCCAGGACCTGCTTGTCGGTCTTCAGGAGAGTGGCCAGCTCGGACACGAAGGCCGGGTCCTTCTTGTAGTCGCCCGCGAAGTACGTGTTCACCGTGCGGATGTACGCCCGCAGGAACGCCACGCCCGCGTCCGGGTCCTCGGAGAGCAGGTTCGGGCCGAACAGCAGGCCGCCCAGCGGCTCGCCGAGGGGCTGGCCGCCGAGGAACGCGTAGTGAGCGTCGCCGTCGACCTTGCGCCAGACCGGGTCGAGCAGCCAGGCGGAGTCGACGCCGCCGTTCTGCAGCGCGGTCAGCACGTCCGCCGAGCCGAGCTGCTGGAACTGGATCTTGTCGAGGCCGCCGCCGTGCTTCTTCAGCGCCGTGTTCATCGGGTACGAGATGACCGAGCCCTTGCCGATCATCGTGCCCATCTTCCGGCCCGCCATCGAGACGCCGGACGCGCTCTCGCCGTTCTTCAGCCGCACCCAGAGGCCGCTCTTCGACTGCGGGTCGGGGGAGAAGTTGCCCGCGACCCACTTGATGTCGAAGCCGCCCAGGATGCCGTTCATCACGGCCGCCTCGGGGGCCGCCCACTGCGCGTCGATGTCGCCCTTGGCGAGCAGGGGGAGGGCGTCGGGGGTGGGCAGGACCTTGAGTGTGACGTCCAGGCCCTCCTTCTTGAACTCGCCCTTCTCGACGGCCATTTCGAGCGGTGCCACGTACTCGGCGCTGAGGGTGCCGGTCGCGATGGTCAGCTTGCGGGTCCGGTCCAGCTTGACGGGGGCGGGGGCGCCGGACGCGCAGCGCGCGGGCTTGCGGTCGGCCGCCAGGTCCGCCGGATCGGTCCAGCTGCCCTTGCCGCAGCCGTCGACGGCCTTCACGGTGCGGGGCGCCGCCGTGGCGCCGGGGGCGCCGTCGTCGTGCCGGGCGCAGGCGGCGCCGCCGAGCAGGAGGGTGCCGGTCGCGAGCAGGGCCGTACCCAGGTGTCTGGTGCGCATGGAACCTCCGTACGAAGACGCGGGAAGAGAGGTCAGGACTGGCCGCGGCCGCGGTCGCGCGGCGCCCAGGGGGTGAGGAACCGGCCCGCGAGCCGGACCAGTTCGGAGAAGACGACGCCGAGCACGGCGACACAGACGATGCCCACGAACATCACGTCGTTCTGGAAGAGGGCCCGCGCGTCGAAGATGAGATGGCCGAGGCCGTTCGTCGCGGCGATCTGCTCCGAGGCGACGATCACGAGCACGGCCACGCCCGCCGCTATCCGGGCGCCGACCAGGACCGCGGGCAGCGAGGCGGGCAGCAGGACGTGGCGGAACATCTGCCACGGGGACGCGCCGAAAACTTGTCCCGCGTCCCGGTGCCCGGCGGGAACCGAGAGCACCGCCGCCATCGTTGAGATCCACACGAAGAAGAAAACGGTCGCCGCGACCAGTGCGATCTGAGGGCCTTCGCCGAGGCCGAACATGTTGAGGAAGACGGGGAGGAGAGCGAGCTTGGGTACGACGTACAGAGCGTCGAGCAAGGGCTCGAGCGCCGCTCGGATCAGGGGGATCGAACCCATGAGCAGACCCAGCAGATAGCCCGACACCGTACCGATCGCATAGCCCGCGAGGACCCGCTTGAGGGTGGCCCACACGTCCGGCCACAGGTCTCCGTCGGCGGCTCTGTCCCAGCCGTCGGCCAGGATCGTGGACGGGGCCGGGTAGACGCGGTCGTCGATCCAGGACCGGTCCGCCGCCAGTTGCCACAGCAGGACCAGGAGCAGCGGGACGGCGACGGCGAGGGTGAGTTCCAGGGTGCGGCGCCTGCGGCGGGTGCGGGCGGGGTGGAGTTCCTGAGGCCCCGGGGCGCGGACCAGCACGTCGGTGCCGTCGGTGGCTTCTGCGGGAGTGGTCGTCGTCATGCCGGGATCGCCTCCTGGTGCACCTCGCCGCGCAGCAGGTCCCACAACTCGCCCTTGAGGTGGGTGAATTCGGGAGTGGAGCGGATGTCCCCGGTACGCGGCCGGGGGAACGGCGGGCGGCGCTCGGCGATCACCCGGCCCGGACGGGCCGACATCACCAGGACGCGGTCGCCGAGGACGATCGCCTCCTCCAGGCTGTGCGTGATGAACAGGGTCGTGGTCCGTGTCGACTGGGTCAGGGCCAGGAGCTCGTCCTGGAGGATGGTGCGGAGCTGGGCGTCGAGCGCGGCGAAGGGCTCGTCCATGAGCAGGATCTCGGGCTCCACCGCCAGGGCCCGGGCGATCGCCACGCGCTGGCGCATGCCCCCGGAGAGCGCGGAGGGGTAGGCGCCGGCGAAGTCGGCGAGGCCCATGCGGGTCAGCCAGTCGTGGGCCCGGGCGTTCGCCTCTTTGCGCGGGGCCTTCTGGACGTCCAGGCCGAAGCGGACGTTGGCCAGCACCGTCTTCCAGTCGTAGATGCCGTAGTCCTGGAAGATCATGGCGGCCGGGCGGGGACTGGTGGTGCGGATCTCCAGGGTGCCGGTGGAGGGGCGGGTCAGGCCCGCCGCGATGCGCAGGAGGGTGGACTTGCCGCAGCCCGACGGGCCCACCACGCAGACGAATTCGCCGGGGGCGACGGTCAGGTCCAGGGGGCCGAGGGCGTGGGTGGGGCCGAAGGTGCGGGTGAGGTCGTGGGCGTGCAGCTTGGGGTGCATGGGCCCTCCGGGGTGCGGGATGTGTGGTGGGCGCCGCGAGAATATGACGGGGTGTCAGATTCTGGAAGGGGGGAGGGGAGGGGGCACGCAAAAGCGGCCCGCACCGAGAAGAGTGCGGGCCGCTCCGGAAAGCTCGGGCTACGGCTGGCTGCAGGCCGGGCACAGACCCCGGTACGTGACCTCCACGTCGGAGATCGTGAAGCCGAAGCGCTCCGAGTCGGGCAGGCTCATCAGTGGATTGCCCGTCGGGTGGACGTCCCGGATCTGGCCGCACTGCGCGCAGACGAGGTGCTGGTGCGGGCGGTGCGCGTTCGGGTCGTAGCGCTTGGCCCTCTTGTCCGTGGCGACCTCGATGACCTCACCGAGGGACACCATCTCGCCCAGCGTGTTGTAGACGGTGGCGCGGGAGATCTCGGGCAGTTTCGCGACAGCGCGGGCATGGACCTCGTCGGCCGTCAGATGGACGTGGTCGCCGTCGAGGACCTCGGCCACGACACGGCGCTGAGCGGTCATCCGCCAGCCGCGTCCGCGCAGTCGTTCCAACAGGTCACTCATGAAATCCAGCCTAACAGCCAGGGGAGCCGATCCCGAACGGGTGTGACTTTGGAGCTTTGCTTGACTTAGACATTGTCCATTGTAGGATCACAAACGGCTCAGGCCAAGCGACAGGACGACTCCGGAAGGGCCCCCAATGTCCGAGAATCACGAAGCAATCGTCACTGACCCGAAGTCGGAGGGGGAGGGTGGTTGCCCGGTCGCGCACGGGCGTGCGGCGCACCCGACCCAGGGCGGTGGAAACCGTCAGTGGTGGCCGGAGCGGCTCAACCTGAAGATCCTCGCGAAGAACCCCGCGGTGGCGAACCCGATGGGCGAGGACTTCGACTACAGCGAGGCGTTCAGCGCGCTGGACCTCGCGGCCGTCAAGCGGGACATCGCCGAGGTGCTCACCACCTCGCAGGACTGGTGGCCGGCCGACTTCGGCAACTACGGCCCGCTGATGATCCGGATGGCCTGGCACTCCGCCGGCACGTACCGCATCAGTGACGGCCGCGGTGGCGCCGGCGCCGGTCAGCAGCGCTTCGCGCCGCTCAACAGCTGGCCGGACAACGCCTCGCTCGACAAGGCGCGCCGTCTGCTGTGGCCGGTGAAGAAGAAGTACGGCAAGAACATCTCGTGGGCCGACCTCATGATCCTCACGGGCAATGTCGCGCTGGAGACCATGGGCTTCGAGACCTTCGGGTTCGCCGGTGGCCGCGCGGACGTCTGGGAGGCCGAGGAGGACGTCTACTGGGGTCCCGAGACCGAGTGGCTGGGCGACGGCCGCTACACGGGCGACCGCGAGCTGGAGAACCCGCTCGGCGCCGTGCAGATGGGCCTCATCTACGTCAACCCCGAGGGTCCCAACGGGAACCCGGACCCGATCGCCGCGGCCCGCGACATCCGTGAGACCTTCCGCCGCATGGCGATGAACGACGAGGAGACCGTCGCCCTCATCGCCGGTGGCCACACCTTCGGCAAGACCCACGGCGCGGGCCCGGCCGACAACGTCGAGGCCGACCCCGAGGCCTCGCCCATGGAGCAGCAGGGCCTCGGCTGGAAGTCCACGCACGGCACCGGTGTCGGCAAGGACGCCATCACGTCCGGCCTCGAGGTCACCTGGACCAGCACCCCGACCCAGTGGGGCAACGGCTTCTTCAAGAACCTCTTCGAGTACGAGTACGAGCTCACCAAGAGCCCGGCCGGTGCCAACCAGTGGATCGCCAAGGACGCCGAGGAGATCATCCCGGACGCCTTCGACTCCGCGAAGAAGCACAAGCCGACCATGCTCACCACGGACCTGTCGCTGCGTTTCGACCCGGTCTACGAGCAGATCTCGCGCCGCTTCTACGAGAACCCCGACCAGTTCGCGGACGCCTTCGCCCGCGCCTGGTACAAGCTGACGCACCGCGACATGGGCCCGGTCGTGCGCTACCTCGGTTCCGAGGTGCCCAGCGAGGAGCTGCTGTGGCAGGACCCGCTGCCCGCGCGTGAGGGCGAGCTGATCGACGCCGCCGACGTGGCCTCCCTCAAGGAGCAGATCCTCGGCACCGACCTGACCGTCTCCCAGCTGGTCTCCGCCGCCTGGGCCGCCGCCGCCTCCTTCCGCGGCAGCGACAAGCGCGGCGGAGCCAACGGCGCCCGGATCCGCCTGGAGCCGCAGCGCGGCTGGGAGGTCAACAACCCGGACGAGCTCGCCACGGTGCTGCGCGCCCTGGAAGGCGTACAGGCCTCCTTCAACGCCAAGGGCGCCAAGAAGGTCTCCCTCGCCGACCTGATCGTGCTCGCGGGCTCCGCGGCCGTCGAGCAGGCGGCCAAGGACGGCGGCGTCCAGGTCGAGGTGCCGTTCGCCGCGGGCCGCGTCGACGCCGCGCAGGAGCAGACGGACGTCGAGTCGTTCGCCGCTCTCGAGCCGGCCGCCGACGGCTTCCGCAACTACGTGGGCAAGGGCAACCGCCTTCCGGCCGAGTTCCTGCTCATCGACAAGGCCAACCTGCTCACCCTGAGCGCGCCCGAGCTGACCGTCCTCGTCGGCGGCCTGCGCGTCCTCGGTGCCAACGCGGGCGGCTCGAAGCACGGTGTTCTCACCGACCGTCCGGGCACGCTGACGAACGACTTCTTCGTCAACCTGCTCGACATGGACACCGCGTGGAAGTCGACCTCGTCCGCGCAGGACGAGTTCGAGGGCCGCGACGCCTCCGGCGCCGTGAAGTGGACCGGCACCCGTGCCGACCTGGTCTTCGGCTCCAACTCCGAGCTGCGCGCGCTCGCCGAGGTCTACGCGAGCGACGACGCCAAGGAGAAGTTCGTCAAGGACTTCGTCGCGGCGTGGACCAAGGTCATGGACCTGGACCGGTTCGACCTGCGCTGAGCATGAGCGAGAGGGCCGGCTCCCCCGAGGGGGAGCCGGCCCTCCGGCATGTCCTCAGACGGTCAGCGGGGGTGCGTGCCGCCTGGCCGGGACCCAGCAGCGGATGATGTCGCGCACCGAGACGATGCCGACCGGTTCCTGGCCGTCGAGCACGATCAGATGCCGGAAGCCGCCGTGCGTCATCGCCCGCGCGGCGTCCTCCAGGGTCCACGCGGGAGCGGCGAAGACCACGTCCGTCGTCGTGTGGGTGTCGGCGGTCTCGACGTCGGGATTCTGGTTCAGGCCGAGGGAGTTGAGGACATCGCGCTCGGTCAGGATGCCGATGCCGGAGCCGTCGGGGTCGAGGACCACGGCGGCGCCGACGCGGCGGCTGGACATCAGCCGGGCCGCCTGGCGCAGGGTGTGGGTCGGTCCGATGGTGAGGACCATCGTGCTCATGGCGTCGCGGACGAGCATGGATGGAGCCACCTTCCTGTGTGAGGTACCTGTCCGCCGCTCCACGGCCCCGTCGGACGGTTCCGTGAAGCGGTTCACAAGTTCACAAGTGGGGGGACTCTCAGAGTTACAGGTAAAGGGAGTGCCAACAAGAGGGCGCGTGAGGTGAGTTCGGGGGCGCCCGCCGCGCGGAAGAGGCCGAATCAGCGGGCGTCGAGGTGGCTCAGCATCTCGTCGTGCAGCAGGCCGTTCGACGCCGCCGCGTTGCCGCTGTGCGGGCCCGGGGTGCCGTCGAGGCCGGTGAAGGTGCCCCCGGCCTCGGTCACCACGATCGCGGTCGCCGCCATGTCCCACAGGGAGAGTTCGGGCTCCGCGCAGATGTCGACCGAGCCCTCGGCGACCATCATGTACGGCCAGAAGTCGCCGTAGCCGCGCGTGCGCCAGACCTTCCGGGTCAGGTCCATGAACCCGTCGAGCCGGCCCTGCTCCTCCCAGCCGCTCAGCGACGAGTACGCGAAGGAGGCGTCCGACATGCGGCTCACCTGCGAGACGTGCAGCCGGCTCGCGGAGGTCAGGCTGCGGCCGGTGTACGCGCCCGCGCCCTTCGCCGCCCACCAGCGGCGGCCGAGCGCGGGGGCCGACACGACGCCGACCACCGGCTGGAAGCCGCCCTCGCCCGCCTCCATGAGGGAGATCAGGGTGGCCCAGACCGGCACCCCGCGTACGTAGTTCTTCGTGCCGTCGATCGGGTCGATCACCCAGCGGCGCGGGCCGGTGCCCTCGACGCCGTACTCCTCGCCGAGGATCGCGTCCCGCGGCCTGGCCCGCTGGAGGTTGCCACGGATCAGCTCCTCGGCGGCCTTGTCGGCCTCGCTCACCGGCGTCATGTCGGGCTTCGTCTCGACCTTCAGGTCGAGCGCCTTGAAGCGGGCCATGGTCGCCGCGTCGGCGGCGTCGGCGAGGACGTGGGCGAGACGCAGATCATCGTGGTAGTCGGGCATGACTGCACAGTAGCGACCGTGATCGGTTCGGGGCCACAGGGGCCTTGGCCATAACCGCATCCCTGGGCGGTGTGCGGGCTATTGACAGTGCGGACAAGCCCGTCAACTCTGGCGAAACGAGCCGTACGAATCCACGGCGGCCCCGGGAGGCGACGATGCCCGCAGCACGCGAATCCCTGTTGGACGCGGCCTACACGGCGCTCGGGCGGCGTCCCTGGGGCGGTGTGCGGATGGTGGACGTGGCGGCGGTCGCCGGGGTGTCCCGGCAGACGCTCTACAACGAGTTCGGCAGCAAGGAAGGGCTTGCGCGGGCTCTCGTACGACGGGAGGCCGACGCCTATCTCGCGGGGGTCGACCGGGCGCTGAAGGAGGGCGGGCTCGACGGGGTCGCCGAGTGGACGGTGACCGCCGCGCGGCGCAATCCGCTGGTGCGGGCGGCGCTGACCGGGTGCTGGAGCGAGCGGCTGCCGTCGCCGACCCTGTCCGCGGTGCCGTCGTCGTCGGCCGTGCCGGCGCAGCGGCGGGCGGACGGGCCGTTGCCGGCCCCCGCCGATTTCGTCTCCGCCGTCCGGGATCGGGCGTTGGCCGTGCTGGGGGTGGCGGGGGCCGCCAAGACCGAGTCCGAGGCGTTGGCGCGGGACTGTGAGGTGGCGGTGCGGCTGGCTCTGTCGTGTGTGGTGGCGCCGGTGGGGGAGGGTGGGGTGGGGCGGCTTGTGCGTGAAGCGTTGCGGGTGCGGCAGGGGTGACCCGGGTTTTCGGGGTGCGGCTCGCGTCGTTGCCGGTCGCGCGGTTCCCCGCGCCCCTGAGGCATGCGCTTCGCGCAGCCTCATCTGATGAGATGCCGCACGAAGTGCGCATCTCAGGGGCGCGGGGAACTGCGCGAGAAGCCCCACCGGCCCGCGGACGACGACGGGTCAGTGGCCCGAGCCCGAGAGTTGGAGGCCGATGACGCCCGCCACCACCAGGCTGATCGAGACGATTTTCAGGGTCGAGACCATGTCGCCGAGGAAGATCATGCCGTAGATCGCGGTGCCGGCGGCGCCGATGCCCGTCCAGACGGCGTACGCGGGGCCCACGTCCAGCTTCTTCAGGGAGAGGGTCAGCAGGCCGAAGCTGCCCAGGGCGAAGCAGGCGAACGCGATCGTCGGCCACAGGCGTGTGAAGCCGTGCGAGAGCTTCAGACAGACCGCGAACCCGGTCTCCAGGATCCCGGCGACGATGACCAGCAGCCACGCCATGTGATGTGCCTCCCGCGTTCCCACTGATCGTCCGGCTTGGTGCGATTATGCCTTTACCTGGGCGCAGGGGCAGCAAACAAGGCCGAGGTCAGTCGCCCTCGCGGCGCTCGCGCGTCGCCAGCAGCCGCCGCAGCGAGTACAGCCGCGCCGGATCCGCGTGGCCTTCGGCGACCCAGGCGTCCAGGGCGCAGTCGGGCTCGTCGTGGCTGCACGCGCGCGGGCAGTTCTCCGTGCCGGGCTCCAGGTCGGGGAAGGCGTGGATGACCCGGGACGGATCCACGTGGTGCAGGCCGAACGAACGGACGCCCGGAGTGTCGATCACCCAGCCGGCGTCGCCCGACAGCGGCAGGGCGAGCGCCGAGGTCGTGGTGTGCCGGCCGCGGCCGGTGACCGCGTTGACGTGACCCGTGGAGCGGCGCCGGTCGTCCGGCACGAGGGCGTTCACCAGAGTCGTCTTGCCGACGCCCGAGTGACCGACGAACGCCGTGATCTTGCCGTCGAGCTGCTCGCGCACCCGCGCGACGGCCGTGCCGTTCTCCAGCTCCTCGCGGCTCGTGACGACGTAGGGGATGTCCAGGTCGCCGTACAGGTCGAGGATCTTGGCCGCATCGGCCAGGTCCGACTTCGTCAGGACCAGGAGCGGGGAGAGACCGCCGTCGTACGCCGCCACCAGGCAGCGGTCGATCATGCGCGGGCGCGGCTCGGGGTCGGCGAGGGCGGTGACGACGGCGAGCTGGTCGGCGTTGGCGACGACGACACGCTCGTACGGGTCGTCGTCGTCCGCCGTCCGGCGCAGCACCGAGGTGCGCGGCTCGATGCGCACGATGCGGGCCAGGGTGTCCTTCTTGCCGGACAGGTCTCCGACGACGGAGACCCGGTCGCCCACGACCGCCGCCTTGCGGCCCAGCTCACGCGCCTTCATCGCGGTGACCGGGACGTCGTCGATGAGGACGGTGAGCCGCCCCCGGTCCACGGTGAGGACCATGCCCTCCGCCGCGTCCTCGTGCTTGGGCCGGATGTTCGTCCGCGGCCGGTTCCCCTTGCGGTTGGGGCGCTGGCGGATGTCGTCCTCGTCGGTGTTCTTGCCGTAGCGGCGCATCGCGATGTTCCCTACGACCGGTCGGTCCCGAGCATCGCGGTCCACATGTCCGGGAAGTCCGGCAGCGTCTTCGCGGTCGTCGCCACGTTCTCGATCTGTACGCCCTCCACGGCCAGGCCGATGATCGCGCCCGCGGTCGCCATGCGGTGGTCGTCGTACGTGTGGAAGATCCCGCCGTGCAGACGGCGCGGGCGGATGTGCAGGCCGTCGGCGGTCTCGGTGACGTCACCGCCCAGCTCGTTGATCTCCTTGGTGAGCGCCGCGAGGCGGTCCGTCTCGTGCAGGCGCAGGTGAGCGACGCCGCGCAGGGTGGACGGGCCGTCGGCGAGGGCCGCGACGGCCGCGATGCCGGGGGTCAGCTCGCCGACCTCGCTCAGGTCCACGTCGATGCCGTGCACGGTGCCGGAGCCGGTGAACTCCAGGCCCCGCTCGGTCAGCTCACAGGCGCCGCCCATCTGCGTGAAGATGTCGCGCAGCGCGTCGCCGGGCTGGGTGGTGTGGGCCGGCCAGTCGGGGATCGTGACCGTGCCGCCGGTGATCAGCGCGGCGGCCAGGAACGGCTGGGCGTTGGAGAGGTCCGGCTCGATGGTGATGTCCCGGCCGAGCAGGGCGCCCGGCGTGACCCGCCAGACGTTCGCCTCGCCGCCCGACTCCGGGGTGTCCACCTGGGCGCCGACCGCGCGCAGCATGTCGACCGTCATCCGGATGTGCGGCATCGAGGGCAGCGTCGAGCCGGTGTGGCGGACCTCGACGCCCTGGTTGAAGCGCGGGGCCGACAGCAGCAGGGCCGACACGAACTGGGACGAGGACGAGGCGTCGATCTCGACCGGGCCGCCGTCGAGCGCGCCGCCGCCGTGCACGGTCAGGGGGAGCGCGCCCCGGTTCTTGTCGTCGATCCGGGCGCCGAGCGCGCGCAGCGCGTCGATCACGCCGTGCAGCGGACGCTCGTACGAACGGGGGTCGCCGTCGAACCGGATCGGCCCGTCGGCGAGCGCCGCGACCGGCGGCAGGAAGCGCATGACCGTCCCCGCGTTGCCCACGTCGACCGTGGCCGGGCCCTGGAGGACGGCCGGGATGACGCGCCAGGCCTCACCGGAGCCGTCGGGGCCGACGCCCTCCTCGATGCCGACGCCCAGGGCGCGCAGGGCGCCCGCCATCAGCAGGGTGTCGCGCGAGCGCAGCGGGCGGCGCAGCCAGCCCGGCTCGGCGGCGAGGGCGGCGAGGACGAGCGCGCGGTTGGTGACGGATTTGGACCCCGGCACCTGGACGGTCGCGTCGACGGCGCCGCTCGCGAGCGGGGCGGGCCAGAGGGCGGTGTGCGCGGGGTTCGTGGTCATGCCTTTACTTTAGTGGGCGCGTCCGGACCCACCTGTTCACCGCCCCAGCAGCCAGCGGCCACCGCCCAGTAGTGAGCACAGTGAGACGGCGTGGAAGAAAAACAGCCACATTCCCGCGGGGACGTGCGTGAGGCGGGAGAGCTGGTCCGCGTCCGAGTCGCCCGCGCCGCCCCTGCGCCGCTTCGACTGGAGCTCGAACGCCGGACGGACGCCGCCGAGCAGCAGGAACCACACCACCGCGTACGCGAACGCCGCCTGCACCTGCGGCCCCGCCAGCCAGGACACCAGCAGGAACGCGCCGCCCGAGATCACGACCGTGAGCACCCCGTACGCGTTCCTGATCATCACCAGCATCGCGACCAGCAGCGCCGTGGCGAGCCAGAGCAGCAGCGTGATGTGCCCGGCGCCGAGCAGCGCGGCGCCGCCCAGGCCGAGCAGCGGCGGGGCCGTGTATCCGGCGGCCGCGGTCAGGATCATGCCGAGGCCGTGCGGCTTGCCGCGGCTGACGGTCAGGCCGCTGGTGTCCGAGTGCAGCCGGATGCCGTCGAGGCGGCGGCCCATCAGCAGCGCGATCAGACCGTGGCCGCCCTCGTGGGCGATGGTGATGGCGTTGCGCGAGAGGCGCCAGACGTTGTGCGGGACGATCGCGGCGAGGGCGACGACGCCGGTGGCGATCACCACCCACAGGTCGGGGTCGGACTGGGTTCCGAAGATCCGGTCCCAGAGGCTGGCGTCCATGGTTCTTCCCGGCTCCCGTTCGGTGGGCGGCTTGCTTCTGGCACTGTGGCACGTATGTGCGGACGGTATGCATCGAGTCGTGGGCCCGAGGATCTCGCAGGAATCTTTGAGATCGAGAAGTGGGAGCCGGAGGAGGCCTTCGAGCCCGACTTCAACGTGGCCCCCACCAAGGAGGTCTACGCGGTTCTCGACCGCCCCGTGAAAGACGCCGACGACCCGCGTCCGGTTCGCCAGTTGCGCAAGCTGAAGTGGGGGCTGGTGCCGTCGTGGGCGAAGACCCCCGAGGGCGGGGCCCGCATGATCAACGCGCGGGCCGAGACCGTCCACGAGAAGCCGTCGTACCGGCGGGCCTTCGCCGCGCGGCGCTGCATCGTGCCCGCCGACGGCTATTACGAGTGGGTGACCGGGACCGGTGAGCGGGATCTCGAGGTCGAGGGCAAGAAGAAGCGGCCCCGCAAGCAGCCCTATTTCGTGACGCCCGCCGACGGGTCCGTCTTCGCGATGGCGGGGCTGTACGAGTTCTGGCGCGACCGCACGCTGCCCGACGAGCATCCGCTGGCCTGGTGGGTGACGTGCTCCGTGATCACTCTTGAGGCCGAGACGGCTCCGCTCGGGGTCGCGCCCGAGGAGGGGCCGCGGTCGCTTTCCGACATTCATCCCCGGATGCCGTTGATGCTGACGCCGGATCGGTGGGATGCGTGGCTCGATCCTTCGCGTACCGATGTGGAGGACGTACGGGGGTTGCTGGCGGCGCCGCCGGAGGGGCTGATGCGGGCCTATCCCGTGTCCACTGCCGTGAGCAATGTCCGCAACAACGGTCCCGAGCTGCTGACGGAACTGGAGGGCCCGGAGGAGGGCACACTGTTCTAGCCCCGGCGCACCTCTCGCCGGTGGCTGGTCGCGCAGTTCCCCGCGCCCCCAAAAAAACCTGCGTCTCGTCGTCGGCTGACGGCCGGTGGGGGCTGGTCGCGCAGTTCCCCGCGCCCCTGAGATGCGCACTTCGTGCGCCATCTCATCAGAGAGGCCCGCCACCGCTGCCCCATCGGGAGAGGCGCGCCCCCGCTACCCCCATCGGGAGGCGCGTGGAGCGCAGCCTCAGGGGCGCGGGGAACTGCGCGACCAGCCACGACGAGAGCCGCGCTCGAAAGACGATCCAGGGGCGCGGGGAACTGCGCGACCAGCCACGACGGCGGCGCACTTGACCGACAACCCATGAAGGGGCGCGGGGAACTGCGCGAGAAGCGGCCGCCGGGCCGCAGGCGAACGAACTGCCCAGGGGCGCGGGGAACTGCGCGACCAGCCACGACGAGAGCCGCGCCCGAAAGACGATCCAGGGGCGCGGGGAACTGCGCGGCTGGCCGAGGCGTGGCCGCGGGCGCCGAACCGGGCCCCCACCCGGCACCATGATCGCGTGACCCCAGCAACCGAGACCCAGACCGTGACCACGCGGAGCGGCGATGCGCGCATCGCCTGGTATCCGGCCCCGCACCCCACCCTGGTCCTGGCGGCGAGCCACGGCGCCGGTGGAGGGATCGAGGCGCGTGATCTTCAGGCCCTCGCCACGACCCTGCCCACCCACGGAGTGACCGTCGCCCTGGTGGAGCAGCCCTGGCGCGTGGCCGGGAAGAAGGTGGCCCCGGCGCCGAAGACCCTCGACGCCGCCTGGCACGACCTGTGGCCCGCGCTGACCGTCCCCGGACTCCCGGTGATCGCCGCGGGCCGCAGCGCCGGCGCCCGCGTCGCCTGCCGCACCGCCACCGACCTCGGCGCCGCCGCCGTCCTCGCCCTGAGCTTCCCGCTGCACCCGCCGGGCAAGCCGGAGAAGTCGCGGGCCGGGGAACTGCTCGGCGCAGGGGTGCCGACCCTCGTCGTGCAGGGCGGCAACGACCCGTTCGGCAAGCCCGCCGAGTTCCCGGACTCCCCGCTCTACGAACTCGTGGAAGTGCCGTACGGCGATCACGGCTTCGCCGTCCCCAAGCGCGCCCCCGTCGGCCAGGACGAGGCCCTCGGGACGATCACCGACGCCGTCGCCGCGTGGGCCCGGTCACTCGCCTGAACCCCGGGTGAACACCGGGAATGTGGAGCGCGGGACGACTGTTGTGCCCACTACCGGTGCACACCATTCGTACGAGAGGAAGTCCGCCGCATGGGTTCGACCATCTGCCCCAGTCGTAGCACCGCTCCTGACCTGGAGTGGAGCGTGCTGACGGCTGCCAAGACCGCTCCTATTCGGGCGGCGGGCGGACCGGATCGTCGTCTATCCTCCGATTCGGGTGGAGCCTTCCCGGGTTCCACGACGTCGCTTGAGGAGGTGGGTCCGGTCACAGGGACCGACGCAGGGACCGAACACGGCCAGCCCGACGAGCGGCCCGAGCCGGTGGAGACCGCCACCGAGCGCAGTGCGCGCTTCGAGCGGGACGCGCTGGAGTTCCTCGACCAGATGTACTCGGCCGCGCTGCGGATGACGCGCAATCCGGCGGACGCCGAGGATCTGGTGCAGGAGACGTACGCGAAGGCGTACGCGTCGTTCCACCAGTTCCGTGAGGGCACCAACCTCAAGGCGTGGCTGTACCGCATCCTGACGAACACCTTCATCAACTCGTACCGCAAGAAGCAGCGCGAGCCCCAGCGCAGTGCCGCCGAGGAGATCGAGGACTGGCAGCTCGCGCGCGCGGAGTCGCACATGTCGACCGGTCTGCGCTCGGCCGAGTCGCAGGCGCTCGACCACCTGCCGGACTCGGACGTGAAGTCCGCGCTGCAGGCGATCCCGGAGGAATTCCGCATCGCGGTCTATCTCGCCGACGTAGAGGGCTTTGCGTACAAGGAGATCGCGGACATCATGGGGACACCCATCGGGACTGTGATGTCCCGGCTCCACCGGGGACGCCGCCAGCTGCGCGGCATGCTGGAGGACTACGCCCGTGACCGCGGGCTCGTCCCGGCCGGCGCCGGAGAGTCGAACGAAGCGAAAGGCTCGGGCTCATGAGCTGCGGAGAGCCGCACGAGACGGACTGCAGTGAAGTTCTCGATCATCTCTACGAGTTTCTCGACCATGAGATGCCGGACTCCGACTGCACCAAGTTCGAGGTGCACTTCGAGGAGTGCTCCCCGTGCCTGGAGAAGTACGGCCTGGAGCAGGCCGTGAAGAAGCTGGTCAAGCGCTGCTGCGGCTCGGACGACGTGCCCAGCGATCTGCGGGCCAAGGTCATGGGGCGGATCGAAGTGATCCGCTCCGGCCAGGGCGCACCCGACGAGGGCACCCCGCTCGCCTGAGCCCGGCCGGCCTCCTCTCATCGTCGTACCCAACTGCCCCACCTCCTGAGGCAGTTGGGAGACGGTTCGCCGTCAGTTTCACTCGATCGTGCTAATCCAGGGCCCTCTGTCCCGGTATTCGACGTGATGGCGCCCGGGCGGCGCGTCCCGCGGCCTAATCTCTGGTCTCCGTGAACGGAACGTCACGGGGAGGGAGTTGGGCATGCGGTCGGTTACGCCGATGGCCGGTGCGTATGTGCTCCTGACGGCGGGCGCGGGCGCCTTCTGCGCGGCGCCCGCGTTCTCGACCGGTACCTCCTGGCCCGCTGTCGCGCTGCTCGCGTGTGTGTACGTGGCCTGCGGTCTGGCCGGGCGCGGACCCCGGGGCATGGGCACGTTCTACCCCGTACTGCTTGCAGGAGCGTTTCTGCTGCCGCCGTCGGCCGCCGCGCTCGTCGCCGTTCCCGGCGCCCTGCTCGGGCAGGTCGAACAGCACCCGAAGTGGCTGCGCCGCGTGTGGCGGGCGGCCCAACTCGCCGTCGCCGTATGGGCGTCGGCGCAGGTCTTCGAGGCGCTCGGCGGACCCGGCGCGGTCTCCGGGCCACGGTTCCCGTACGCGCTGGTGCCCGGTGGCGCCGCCGTGCTCGTCCTCTGCGCCGTGCTCACCGTGCTCGACGGGGGCATCCTCGCCGCGGCCGAGCGCGTACCGCTCCGGAGCGCCTGGCGCGGCCTCTTTCTGCGCACCCTCGCGCCGGTGGCCGTGCACGGGCTCGCCGGGCTGATGATGGCGGTGCTGTGGACGAGCTCGTACGGGCCGGTGGCCGCGCTGCTCGTCGTGCTGCCGATGTGCATCTCCTGCTGGGTGTTCGCCCAGTACCAGCGTGAGCGCTCGGCCCACCAGGCGACCATCCGCGCCCTCGTGCAGGCCGTCGACATCAAGGACGGCTACACGCGCGGGCACAGCGAGCGGGTCGGGCAGGCGTCCATGATGATCGCCCGTGAGCTGGGGATGCCCGGGGAGCGGGCCGAGGTGCTGCGGTTCGCCGGGATCCTGCACGACGTGGGCAAGCTCGGGGTGCCGACGCGGCTGCTGCGCAAGGACGGGCCGCTGACGCCGGAGGAGCGCAAGGTCATCGAACTGCATCCGGAGTACGGGCACGAGATGGTGCGCGGCATCGGGTTCCTGGGGGAGGTGCGGTCCGCGATCCTGCACCACCACGAGCGGCTGGACGGGAGCGGATACCCGTACGGGCTCGTGGGGACGGAGATTCCGGAGTTCGCCCGGGTCGTGGCGGTGGCCGACGCCTTCGACGCGATGACGTCGACGCGGACGTACTCGCGGGCGCGGCCTGTGCCGGTGGCCGTCGCCGAGCTGGAGCGGTGTGCGGGGACGCAGTTCGATCCGGTGATGGTGGGGGCGCTGGTGCGGGCGCTCGATCGGGAGGGGTGGCATCCGATGGTGACGGCGGACGAGGCGGGCGGGGTTTCTGTCGCCCGGGGCGAGACGGTGCCGCTGCGCGGGGCTTCGGCACGGTGAGCGGGGGCGGGCCCGAGGGGCGTGCGTCCGGCACCGAGGGTTCCGTGCCGGGACCGCGGCCGGAGCCCGCAGGAGGCGCACCCGGCGCCGGGGGCCGCCTTGCCCACTCTGCCGCCCCCGGCGGCAGACTGCCCAAGGCGGTGGCGGGCGTCTACATCGTCGCCGGGGTCGTCAGTCTGGTGGCGTTGGGCAGCGTTGTCGCGCGCGGTGTCGATGAACGAGGGGTCGCGCTCGGGTTCGCGGTGTTGGTCGGCGTGGGTGAGCTGGCGCGCTGGGGCGGGGGCGGGGACCGGGAGTCGGCGCCGCTCGGGGCCGCGGGGGCGCTGGCGTACGCGCTGCTGGGATCGGTCGCCGGACACAGCACGCACCACGGGGTGCTCCAGGTCGTCGCCGTCGCCGTGGCGGGCGCGCTCGTCGGCTGCGTCCCGCACGTGGCCCGGGGCCGCGGGCCCTCACTCGACCACATGGCGCGGCGCGTGCTGACCGTCTGGTTCGCCGCCGCCTGCTTCCAGCCGCTGTACAACCGGGGCAAGGTCGAGGAGTGGTTCGGCGACGGAGCGTTCTACGCGCTGTTCGTCGTCGGGCTGCTGGCGCTGACCGGGCTCTGCGACGCCGTGCTCGCCGCCGCCATGGCGCACGCCCGCACCCGGTGGCCGTTCGGGCCGCTGCTGCGCGACGAGATGCGGGCCATGCTCGGCATCGGCACCGCCGTCGGCGCGACCGGGGCCGTGCTGGCGCTGGCCGTGGCCGTCGCCGGGCTGTGGGCGCTGCCCGTGATCAGCCTGCCGCTGCTCCTGACCCAGCTGGCCTTCCGGCGCTACTCCGCGGTCCGCGCCACGTACCGCCAGACCATTGCCTCGCTGGCCCGCGCCACCGAGATCGCCGGGTACACCCCGCACGGGCACGCCCACCGGGTCGCGGCGCTGAGCCGTGCCATAGGGCGTGAGATGGGGCTCTCCGGGCCCGACCTGACCGTTCTGGAGTACGCGGCCCTGATGCACGACATCGGGCAGCTGTCGCTCGTCGACCCGGTGCGGGACGGGGCCACCGCGACCCTGCCGGTGACCCAGCAGCGCCGCATCGCCCTCCTCGGCGGCGCCGTCGTCCGGCAGACCGGGGTGGACGCCCAGGTGGCCGTGGTCGTCGAGCGGCTGGCCGATCCGTACCGGGAACAGCCGCTCCCCGCTCGGATTGTGCGGACAGCGAACGCCTACGACGAGATGGCCCGGGGAACGGGTCCTCAGGGACCGCTCGCCGCCCTGGAAGGACTGCGTCTGGCCACCGGCAGGGAGTACCAGCCGGAGGTCGTCGAGGCACTGGCCAGGGTGGTGTCGCACCCTGGCCTGAGCCTAGGGTCGGCGGGGTAACCCATGGGTAATGAGCGGGTCTCCGACCGTCCGTGGTTGGATGCAAAAGAGCGACCAAAGAGGGGGTCCGGGGGCACGGGCCTCAAGTATCGGCAGGCGGGAATCGTGAGGATCTTCGGCAAGGGACGGCACCGGCCCTCCGCCTCGTGGCGGCAGGCCACAGATCGTGCGTTCACGCTGATCGGCGACGGGCGGTACGAGGACGCGGGGGCTCTGCTCACCCGCGCCGCCGACCTGGAGCCGTGGCTCTCCGAGTCCTGGTTCAACCTCGCGCTGCTGCACAAGTTCCGGCACGACTGGGAGCAGGCCCGCACCGCGGGACTGCGCGCCGTCGCGCTGCTGGACCGCGAGACCGGCGCCCCGGACTGGTGGAACGTCGGGATCGCCGCCACCGCCCTCCAGGACTGGCCGCTGGCGCGGCGGGCCTGGCAGGCGTACGGGCTGCGGGTGCCCGGCGGTGCCACGGCCGCCGGCGAGCCCACCGGCATGGAGCTGGGCAGCGCGGCCGTGCGGCTCTCGCCGGAGGGTGAGGCCGAGGTCGTGTGGGGGCGCAGGCTCGACCCCGCGCGCATCGAGGTGCTGTCCATCCCGCTGCCCTCCTCCGGGCGGCGCTGGGGCGAGGTCGTGCTGCACGACGGGGTGCCGCACGGCGAGCGGAGCACCGCCGCCGGACACTCCTTCCCGGTCTTCGACGAGATCGAGCTGTGGGCGCCCTCGCCGGTGCCCACCTGGGTCGTGCTCCTGGAGGCCGCCACCGAGTCCGACCGGGACGCCCTGGAGCGGCTGGCCGCCGACGCCGGGTTCGCCGCCGAGGACTGGTCGTCGTCGGTGCGGCTGCTGTGCCGGATGTGCTCGGAGTCCCGGATGCCGTCCGACGAGGGCGACGAGGAGCATCTCGACCCGCACGACCACAGTGAGCCGGGGCATCCCGGGCCGCTGGGGCACCGGACCGACGGGCAGTTGTGGGTGCCCGAGCGGGAGTGCGGGGTGGCTGCGCCGGCTTCTCTGGTGCGGGGGCTGCTCGACGGGTGGGTCGCCGATTCGCCGGATTCCCGCGACTGGCGGGATCTTGAAGAGGTGTGCTGAGCGCCGCTACCGTCTGACGGTTTGCTGTGGCCGGGCGCGCCCCGCGGCGCAGCCGCTGACCGGCACTGTCCCGCGCCCCTGGCGGGGCTCTGCTCCCCGTACCCTGTAGAGGTAACCCCGCGTATTCCCAGGAAGGCTCACGTCCGTCATGGCTCAGCAGGACACCGACGACCAGCAGCACGGCGGCGTGCTCCCCGTCGACGACGAGGGATTCGTCGTCGACACCGAGGACTGCGAGGCGCGCGAGGCGGCGTACCGGGAGCGGGGGACGTCGCGGCCGATCACCGTCGTGGGGAACCCGGTCCTGCACAAGGAGTGCAAGGACGTCACCGAGTTCGACGACGAGCTGGCCCAGCTGGTCGACGACATGTTCGCCAGTCAGCGCACCGCCGAGGGCGTCGGCCTCGCCGCCAACCAGATCGGCGTGGACCGCAAGGTCTTCGTGTACGACTGCCCGGACGACGAGGGCGTGCGCCACACCGGCGTCGTCTGCAACCCGGTGCTGCGCGAGCTGCCCGCCGACCAGCGCCGCCTCGACGACTCCAACGAGGGCTGCCTGTCCGTCCCGACGGCCTACGCCGAACTCGCGCGCCCCGACTACGCCGTGGTCACCGGGCAGGACGAGAAGGGCAACGCCATCACCGTGCGCGGCACCGGCTACTTCGCCCGCTGCCTCCAGCACGAGACGGATCACCTGTACGGGTACCTCTACATCGACCGGCTGTCGAAGCGTGAGCGCAAGAACGCCCTGAAGCAGATGGAAGAGGGCACCCCGCGCTACCCCGTGGTCGCCAACGACTGATCCACACCGCGTCGCGAAACGGCGCCTGGCCCGGAGAGATCCGGCCAGGCGCCGTTCGCATGTGTGGGCGTGCGCCCGCGTGTGCGAACAGGACCGGCCCCACATGATTCAGATCCGGTCATGTAAGGGGACGAATCCGGTGACTAGGGGTAGTGAGGGGAGCAAATCCGTTCCCAGAACGGTCAGTTGTGGTGCTGAATAGAAAGCGCGGGGATACGCAACGGCGCGCGCCCGGCACTGCGGGAGGGGTGTACGCCTTCGGCCGACAGAGAGGGGCTTCTTCGTGCCTGCCTATCCACATGCTCCACATGCGGCAGTACCGCCGGCGCTGGCACTACCGGTGATCGAGGACGCGTTTCCTCGCAAACTGCATCCGTATTGGCCAAAGCTCCAGGAGAAGACGCGCACCTGGCTCCTCGAAAAGCGGCTCATGCCCGCCGACAAGGTGGCGAAATATGCCGACGGTCTGTGCTACACGGACTTGGTCGCGGGCTACTACATGGGGGCGCCCGACGACCTGCTCGCGGCGATAGCGGACTTCAGTGCGTGGTTCTTCGCCTGGGACGACCGGCACGACCGTGACGTGGTGCACGGCAGGACGGCCAACTGGCACCGGCTCGTCGTCCAGTTGCACGCGGCCACGGAGGCCCCGCGGCTGCACCTGGACCACCCGGAGCCACTGGTCGCGGGGTTCGCGGACTGCTTCGACCGGTTCTACGGACGGCTGAGCCGGTCCTGGGACGCCCGCTTCGCCCGCCACTTCCACGTGGTGATCGACGCGTACGACGAGGAGTTCCGCAACAGGATGACGGGGACCGTTCCGACGGTCGACGAATACATCCGTCTGCGGCGGCGGACTTTCGCACACTGGATCTGGATCGATCTGCTCGAACCGGTCGCCCAGTACGAACTCCCCACCTGGGTGCGGAAGAACGAGGCATTCATGCGGGCCGCGCTCGCGACCCAGGATTTCTCCGCCTGGTACAACGACCTCTGCTCGCTGCCCAAGGAACTCGCGGGACAGGAATTGCACAACCTCGGGATAAGCCTCATCAAGCATGAGGGCATTTCCGTGCGGGAAGCCGTGAAGGAAGTCCACCGAAGGGTCGAGGGAACCATCTCCGATTTCCTCGGTGCGGAACAGCAGATCGAGCTGACCGTGGTCTCCGCGGAACAGATCGGACCGCACGGAATAGAACTCGCGACGGCCATCAGGTCGTGCGTCGAGAACATGAGGAACTGGTTCAGCTCCGTGTACTGGTTCCATCACGAATCGGGGCGCTATCAGGTCGACACCTGGGACGACCGGGCCACCCCGCCGTACATCACCGACACGCCCAGGACCGATCAGGTGGGTGACCGCGCATGACCCTCGAATCCACACTCCCGAACCAGGAACAGATACCTGAGGCACCGACCGAGCCGCCGCCCGCCCCCGGCGGCGCGCCCCTCGTCGGCCACGCCTGGAACCTGCTGCGCGACCCGCTCGGCTTCCTCACCTCGCTGCGCGACGGCGGCGACGTGGTGCGGATCAGGCTGGGGCCGAGGACCGCCTACGCGGTGAACTCCCCGGAACTCGTCGAACGGCTCCTGCGGAGCCCGGACTTCCTGGTCGGCGGCGCCCTGTGGGACACACTCGGGGTGCTGCTCGGCCAGGGCGTGGCGACCAGCAACGGACCGCGGCACCGCCGCCAGCGCCGCACGCTGCAGCCCGCGTTCCGGCCGGACCGGATCGCCGAGTACGGCGTGCTGATGGCGGAGGAGGCGCAGCGCACCGCCGACGGGCTGCGCGACGGCCGGACCGTCGACATCGCCGGCGAGATGTTCCGCACCGCGACCCGCACGGCGGCCCGTTCACTGCTGTGCGTCGAGGCGCTCGACGAGCGCGCCGAGCGGCTGTGCACGGCCCTCGGCACCGTCTTCGACGGTATGTACCGGCGGATGATTCTCTCCGTCGGACCGTTCTACCGACTGCCTCTTCCGGCCAATCGGCGATTCGAGCGGGCATTGGCCGATTTGCATCGGCTGGTCGACGAGATCATCGACGAGCGAAGGGGAGCGACGGCTTCGGGAAGCAATCCGGACGACCTCCTCACCACATTGCTTCAGGCCCGCGACGAGAACGGCGAACTGGTCCCCGAACAAGAGGCCCACGACCAAGTCATCGCGCTCCTCGTCGCCGGTGGCGAGAATGTGGCGAAGACGTTGGCCTGGACCCTGCAACTTCTCGCCGAACACCCCGAGCACGAAAGGCGGTTGTACGAAGAAGTTGAATCTGTCACGGGTGGCCGGCCGGTCGCTTTCGGCGACCTCAAGAAACTCGCATATATGCGGAATCTCATCACCGAGTCGATGCGGATTCGACCGGCGGCCTGGATATTCACCCGAGTCGCGGCCGTCGACACCGAGCTCGGCGGGTACCGGATTCCGGCCGGGACCGACATCTTCTACAGCCCGTACGCGATGCAGCGCGACCCGCGCTCCTTCGAGGACGCGCTGGACTTCGACCCCGACCGCTGGCTGCCGGAGCGCCGCACGGCCGCCGCGCAGACCGCGCACCAGCCCTTCGGCACCGGCAACCGCAAGTGCCCGGGCGATCACTACAGCATGACCGAACTGGCGCTGACCCTGGGCACCTTGGTGACCAAGTGGCGGTTCGTGCGGGTGCCGGAGACGGACTCGACCCCGCGCCTCGGCATCACCCTGCAGCCCCGGAAGGCCGTGCTGCGGGTGGAGGCGCGCAAGCCTTAGGCGCAGCTAGCCGGCCAGTCGTACCCGGAAGGTGCGGCGGAAGGCGTTCGGGGTCGTGCCGAGCACCTTCATGAACTGGTGGCGCATCGCCGCGGCGTTGCCGAACCCGGCGCGCCCGGCGATGGCGTCCACCGTCTCGTCCGTGCCCTCCAGCAACTCCTGGGCGAACAGCACCCGCTGGCGCAGCAGCCAGCGGTACGGCGTGGTGCCCGTCTCCTGGAGGAAGCGGCGGGCGAAGGTGCGCGGCGACATGAGCGCCCGCGCCGCCAGCTCCTCCACGGTCACCGGATCGGCCAGGTGCCGCTCCATCCAGGCCAGCACCTCGCCGACGGTGTCGCACCGCGTCGTCGGCAGCGGCCGCTCCACGTACTGGGCCTGGCCGCCGTCGCGGTGCGGCGGGACGACCATGCGCCGCGCGATGGTGTTGGCCACTTCGGCGCCGTGCTCGGTCCGCACGATGTGCAGACAGGCGTCGATGCCCGCGGCGGTGCCGGCCGACGTGATCACCGGGCCCTCGTCGACGTAGAGCACGTCCTGGTCGACGCGGGTGCGCGGGAACTGCCGGGCGAGCTGACGCGCGTACCGCCAGTGGACCGCGCAGCGGCGGCCGTCCAGCAGTCCGGCGGCGCCGAGGACGAAGACGCCCGCGCAGAGGCTGAGCACGCGCGCTCCCCGGTCCACGGCCTCGCGCAGCGCGTCGAGGAGGTCCGGCGGGTAGGAGTCGAAGCGCCGGCCCGCCGACGGGATCGCGATGAGGTCGGCCTCCGCGAGCCGTTCGAGGCCGTACGGGGTGGAGACCGTCATGCCGGGGACATGGGTGGTCAGGGACGGGCTCTCGGCGGAGACCACCGCGAAGTCGTACACGGGCAGTCCCGCGTCACCCCGGTCGAGGCCGAACACCTCGCAGACGACGCCGAGTTCGAAGGGATGCACACCGTCGAGCAGCACTGCGGCCACGTTCTTCAGCATGCCGACCAGTGTGCCGCAGAGTTGGCAGGATTTCACGGTCTGATGACAGTCCTGCCACTGCCGCGGGGGTCGCGGCGGCGCCAGAGTAGAGGCATGAACACAGCGATGAACTACCTGACCGTCCTGTTCGTCTTCCTCCTCCTCGCCGGTCCCTCCCTGTACGGGATCGCCCGCGACCGCCGGATCGATCGGGAGATCCGGGCGGCCCGCGAGGCCGAGGAGCGGCGCTCCCGCTACGCGGCCGTCGCCTGAGCCGGCCGCCGTCCGAAGGCCAGCAGATGCGAACTCGCCACCGCCAGCTCCGGATGCGGCTCGGCCAGCCGGGCCGCCGCCAGAGCCGACCTGAACAGGTCGGAGTCCGGGGCGATACGTCGGCCGGTCGTCAGTTCGGTGGCCTTCAGGGCGCCGTCGCCGGGGCCCTCGACCCCGTACACCCGGACATCGACGAGACCCGACGCCCTTAGTTCCTCGGCCAGTTGGTCGGTGCGGTGGAAGTAGGCGCTGGTGAAGTGCCTGCCCTCGTTCCGCCCGGAGACCACGACCCGTCCGACCCGCTCCGGCAGCCCGTCCCGGTGCAGCCGCCCGTGCCCCAGATGGTCGAAGACCGGCGCGAACCGCTGGATCCCGGCCCCGACCACCGGACCGCCCGGCCGCACCACCCGCAGCGCCTGCGCCAACGCCCGCTCCCGGTCGGCCAGTTCGGGCAGGTGGTAGAGCGGGCCGAGCAGCAGCACGGCATCGTACGAGGCGTCGGCGGCGGTCAGCGCCCGCGCGTCCCCCACCTCGACCGTGTACGCCCCGCTCGCCTCCCGCGCCTGGGCCACGTGCCGCTCGACCGGGTCGACGAGATGCACCCGGTACCCGTCCTCCGCCAGCCACCGCGCATGCACGCCCGGCCCGCCACCCACGTCCAGGACGGACGCGGGGGCGGGCGGCAGATGGCGGCGCAGCAGCTCCTGGGTACGGACCAGCTCCAGGACCCCGCACGCGGAGTCCGTGAGCCGGGCGTGCTCGTCGTAGTGGTCGGAGTAGAACTCCTTTATTTCCTGCGCCAGTTGAGGTGCCGTCATGGACCGAGTCTGCCGACGCGGGCAGGACGGGTCACCTCAATTTTCCGGCGTTCTCCGGATCAGAACTCCTCGTCGAAGCCGACCGAACCCTCGACCGCGACCTGGTACGCCGACGGGCGGCGCTCGAAGAAGTTCGTCAGTTCCTGGACGCCCTGGAGCTCCATGAAGGCGAACGGGTTCTCCGAGCCGTAGACCGGCGCGAAGCCGAGGCGCTGGAGGCGCTGGTCGGCGACGCACTCCAGGTACTGGCGCATCGAGTCGGTGTTCATGCCCGGCAGGCCCTCGCCGCACAGGTCGCGGCCGAACTGCAGCTCCGCTTCGACCGCCTCCCGCAGCATGTCGGTGACCTGCTGCTCCAGCGCGTCGTCGAAGAGCTCCGGCTCCTCCTTGCGGACGGTGTCGACCACGTCGAACGCGAACGACATGTGCATCGTCTCGTCGCGGAACACCCAGTTGGTGCCGGTGGCGAGGCCGTGCAGCAGGCCCCGGCTGCGGAACCAGTAGACGTACGCGAAGGCACCGTAGAAGAACAGGCCCTCGATGCACGCCGCGAAGCAGATCAGGTTGAGCAGGAAGCGGCGGCGGTCCGCCTTGGACTCCAGGCGGTCCAGCTTCTCCACCGAGTCCATCCACTTGAAGCAGAACTCGGCCTTCTCGCGGATGGACGGGATGTTCTCCACCGCGGCGAAGGCCGCCGTCCGGTCCTCCGGGTCGGGGAGGTAGGTGTCGAGCAGCGTCAGATAGAACTGGACGTGCACGGCCTCCTCGAAGAGCTGGCGCGAGAGGTAGAGCCGCGCCTCGGGGGAGTTGATGTGCTTGTAGAGCGTCAGGACCAGGTTGTTCGCGACGATCGAGTCACCGGTCGCGAAGAACGCCACGAGACGGCCGATCATGTGCTGCTCACCCGGGCTGAGCTTGGCGAGGTCGGCGACGTCCGAGTGGAGGTCGACCTCCTCGACGGTCCAGGTGTTCTTGATCGCGTCGCGGTAGCGCTCGTAGAAGTCCGGGTAGCGCATGGGGCGCAGGGTCAGTTCGAAGCCCGGGTCGAGCAGGTTCTTCTCCGGAGAAGTGTTCATTACTGGCAGGCCTCGCAGGACTCGGGGTTTTCCAGGGAGCAGGCGACCGCGTCGGGATCGGCCACCTGTACGGGGACGGTGGCGCGGCCGGCCGCGCGGGCGATGCGCGTCGCGGGGCGCGAGCGCAGGTAGTACGTCGTCTTCAGGCCCGACTTCCAGGCGTACGCGTACATCGAGGAGAGCTTGCCGATGGTCGGCGTCTCCAGGAACAGGTTGAGCGACTGGGCCTGGTCGAGGAAGGCGGTCCGGGCCGCCGCCATGTCGATGAGCCCGCGCTGCGGGATCTCCCACGCCGTGCGGTACAGCGCCCGCACCTCGTCCGGCACCCAGGTGAAGCCCTGCACCGAGCCGTTGGACTCGCGCAGCGCCTCACGGGTCTGCGCGTCCCACACGCCGAGCGCCTTCAGCTCGTCCACCAGGTACGAGTTGACCTGGAGGAACTCGCCGGACAGCGTCTCGCGCTTGAACAGGTTGGAGACCTGCGGCTCGATGCACTCGTAGACACCGGCGATCGAGGCGATCGTGGCCGTCGGCGCGATGGCGAGCAGCAGCGAGTTGCGCATCCCCGTCGTGGCGATACGTTCCCGCAGCGCGGCCCAGCGCTCCGGCCAGGTGAACTCGACGTCGTAGTGGTCGGGGTGCAGCACACCGCGCGCCGTGCGGGTCTTCTCCCAGGCGGGCAGCGGGCCGTTGCGCTCGGCGAGGTCCGCCGACGCCTCGTACGCGGCGAGCATGATCCGCTCCTGGAGCCGCGTGGAGAGGGCCTTGGCCTCGGGGGAGTCGAACGGCAGGCGGAGCTTGAAGAAGACGTCCTGGAGGCCCATCGCGCCCAGGCCCACCGGACGCCAGCGGGCGTTGGAGCGGCCCGCCTGCTCGGTCGGGTAGAAGTTGATGTCGACGACCCGGTCGAGGAAGGTGACGGCCGTGCGGACGGTCTCGTCGAGCCGCTCCCAGTCGATGTCGCCCTCGACGACGAACGAGCCCAGGTTCACCGAGCCGAGGTTGCAGACGGCGGTCTCCCCGTCGTCCGTCACCTCCAGGATCTCGGTGCACAGGTTCGAGGAGTGGACCGTCTGGCCGGGCTCCGCGGTCTGGTTGGCGGTGCGGTTGGCGGCGTCCTTGAACGTCATCCAGCCGTTGCCGGTCTGCGCGAGGGTGCGCATCATGCGGCCGTACAGGTCGCGGGCGGGGATGGTCTTGAGCGCCTTCCCCTCGGCCTCGGCCTTCCGGTACGCGGCGTCGAACTCGTCGCCCCACAGGTCGACCAGCTCGGGCACGTCGGCCGGGGAGAACAGCGACCACGGCCGGTCGGCGTCGACCCGGCGCATGAACTCGTCCGGGATCCAGTGCGCCAGGTTGAGGTTGTGCGTGCGGCGCGCGTCCTCGCCGGTGTTGTCGCGCAGCTCCAGGAACTCCTCGATGTCGGAGTGCCAGGTCTCCAGGTAGACGGCGGCCGCGCCCTTGCGGCGCCCGCCCTGGTTCACGGCGGCGACCGACGCGTCGAGGGTCTTCAGGAACGGCACGATGCCGTTGGAGTGCCCGTTCGTGCCGCGGATCAGCGAACCGCGCGAGCGGATGCGGGAGTACGAGAGGCCGATGCCGCCCGCGTGCTTGGAGAGCCGGGCCACCTGGTGGTACCGGTCGTAGATCGAGTCCAGCTCGTCCAGCGGCGAGTCGAGGAGGTAGCAGCTCGACATCTGCGGGTGCCGGGTGCCGGAGTTGAAGAGCGTGGGGGAGGAGGGGAGGTAGTCGAGCCGGCTCATCAGGCCGTACAGCGCCGCGACCTCGTCGAGCGCGCGCACGGAGTCGTCCTCGGCGAGACCCGCCGCGACCCGCAGCATGAAGTGCTGGGGCGTCTCGATCACCTTGCGGGTGATCGGGTGGCGCAGCAGGTAGCGGCTGAAGACGGTGCGCAGGCCGAAGTAGCCGAAGCGGTCGTCGGCCGCGCGGTCCACCAGCGCGTCGAGCCGCACGGCGTGCACGCGGACGAACTCGGCGGTGCGGTCCGCGATCAGGCCCTCGCGGTGGCCGACGGCGATCGACCCGGTGAACGAGGTCACGCCCTGCGAGGCCGCCTCGGCGGCGATGGAGAGGGTGAGCAGCCGCGCGGCGAGCCGGGAGTAGACGGGATCCTCGGAGATCAGCCCGGCCGCGCCCTCGGTGGCGAGTTCGCGCAGCTCGGCCTCGTCGGCCCGCGCGCTGCGGCCCCGCAGCGCGGCGGCCGCGACCCGGCCGGGATCCGCGCCGGGCAGATCGGCGGTCAGCTCGGTCAGGGTGCGCAGCAACGCGGTACCGGGGGCGTCGTGAGCCGCGGGCTCGACCACGACTGAGGCAGGATCAGCGGGCGCGATGGTCACGGTGGGGCTCTCCCTCGCTCGGCTCGGGGCCCGCGGGGAGACAGTGGCAGGGGCCCGCGCACGGCAGGGCCCGCGTCACCGGCCCATTCCACGAGGCCCGGACGTCGTCGACACCCGGGCCGGGTGGCTCGGGCGTGCCGTCGGCAGGTCCTCGGACTCACGTGGGCGCCTGGATGAGGCTTACGTTCACCGTTGCGGGACAGTTCCGGATTTGCACCGGATTCCCCTGCGCTGACAGCGAGAGCGAGCATACATGTTGTGCCGGGTGTTCGCCGCAGCCCCACATCTTGTGTCGGCTAGGGTCTCGCACTGTGGGCGATCCGGGGGAGCGTGATGCCATGCGCGGGTGGTGGACGGCGGCCGTGGTGCCGGTTGTGGCGGGGCTTCTGGCCGGGTGCGGTGCTGATCGGCCGGCGGCGCACGAGCGGCCCGCGTCGAGCAGGACCGCGTCCGCGACGCCGACGCGCGCGGAGTCGCCCCGCCCCGAGCTGGTCCGGCCGACCGGCCCGGTGACCGCGCCCGGACTGGACGCCGCCGGTCCCGGCGAGCGCACTTTCAGCGCCGAGCGGCTGCGGGCCGCCCTGCTGCCCGCGTCCGCCTTCGGGCGGGGCCTGGAGGCCGACGAAGGCTTCGCGATGGCGTTCGAGTCCACCCACGAGCAGCGGCGCGGCCGGTGGTCGTACTGCCTGGAGAGCGAGGCGGACCCGGCGTGGCTCGGCCCGGGCGCCTACCGCGGCACCACGGCCTCCACCTACGCCTCCTGGACCGACCGGACCCACGCGCCGCCGCGCGGCCACATCGTGGTCACCCAGCTCCTCGTGTCGCTGCGGCCCGCGGCCGCCCGGGAACTGCACCGCGTCGAGCAGGACATCCTGCGCCACTGCCCGGAGTTCGCTTCCGACATGGAGGCAGGCTCCGCCACCGAGCGCTATCGCGCCGAGCCGCTGACGGGGCTCGGCGACGAGGCGTACCTGGAGATCCAGGACATCTCCTACGAGGGCGACATCACGACCACGTACACCGCCCACGTCCGCGTCGGCGGCGTCCTCGTCCAGGTCATCAGCGGCGAGGGCACCGACCGCGACGCGACCGTCCGCTGGGCCGCCCGGCTCGCCCGGGAGGTGCGCGGCGATCTTTACGGGATCAGTCGCTGAGCCTCAACTCGTAGCCCAGGAGCGTCACCTCGGGCACCGGCGCCCAGTCCCGGCCGGGCGCCCGGAGGAACCCGAGCCGCTCGTAGAGCCGGTGCGAGGCGGTCGCGACGGGCTGGGTGGACAGCACGAGTGCCGTGCGTCCGTCGGCCCGCGCGCGGTCGATCACGGCCCGCACGAGGGCCGCCCCCGCGCCCTGCCCGCGTGCCTCGGCGGCCACGGCCAGCATCCGGAACTCGGCCTCGCCCTCCTGGGCCACCTCGGCGTACGGATGGTCGTGCGCGGGGACGTACGTGACACCGCCGAGCACGGCCCCGTCGGGGCCGACCGCGACGAGCACGGTCGCCTCCCGGGCGCGCCGCGCGACATCGCGCAGCTCTCCCGCGTACCAGTCGCTCTCGCCGAACGCGAGCAGCCCGCTGTCCAGATAGGAGGCGGCGCCGATCTCGCCGAGCCGGGCGTGGTCCTCGGGGCGCACGGCCCGGACGGTGACGGCCGCGGGGGCGCTCACGCGACGCTCGGCTGCTTGAGGAGGGTGTTCACGAAGTCCTCGGTGAAGTTGCGCGGGCCGGTGCCGAGGGCGACCCGGCCACGGCGCTCGGTGCGGGCCGCGACCAGCGGGGACTCCTGGTAGTAGGCGCGGGGGTAGTCCGCGTCGTAGGGGATGAACACGGTCTTGCCGCGCGTGAGTTCGGAGCCGCACTCCACCACGACCGTGCCCTCGGCGGCGGTCACGAACGACTCGTCGGCGCACACGCCCACGGCCAGCGGGTCGTGCAGCGGGGAGCCGCCGGTCTCCCGGTATGCGCCGAGGTAGAAGTCCATCAGACGGGAGGTGAGCGCCATGCCCTCGCCGGACGCCCGCAGGGTCTCCAGGTCGTCGGTGGTGAACCGCCAGCCGTGCGTCGCGTCCAGGCCGACCATCGTGTAAGCGATCCCGGAGGAGACGACGAGGTCCACGGCATCCGGGTCCGCCCAGGCGTTGAACTCGGCGACCGGCGTGATGTTCCCGGGCACGTCGGCGGCGCCGCCCATGAAGACGAGCTTCTTCACGCGCCGCGCGAAGTCCGGGTCCTCGGTGAGCGCGAGGGCCACATTGGTGAGCGGTCCCGTGGCGCAGACGGTGAGTTCACCCTCGTACGAGCGGGAGAGCCGCAGCAGCGCCTGCGCCGAGGACTCGGCCACCTCGGGCGCGGTGGAGTCGGGCAGCGTCTCGGCGCCGAGCCCGGAGGCGCCGTGGAACTCGCCGGCCGCCGAGTAGGGCAGCCGGGTCAGCGGGCGGCCCGCGCCGCGGTGCACGGACACGTCGCCGTCGATGCCGAAGGCGCGGGCGAGGGCGCGGCCGTTGCGGAAGGTCTGCTCGGCGGGGACGTTGCCGCCGACCGTGGTGTACGCCTTGAGGTCCCACAGGCCGGTGCCGAGCAGGTACTGGAGCGCCACGGCGTCGTCGATACCGGGATCACTGTCGAGAACGATGGGGGCGGGCACGGTTCCTCCAAGGCGGGTGGTGCGGGGCTGTACCGGGTCACCGTAACGGGACGAGCCCCTCCGGCCGGGAGGGGCTCGTCAGGTGGACGGTGGGGGAGCGGTGCTAGTGACCGGCCCCGACGGTGGGCAGCTCGACCTGCACACCCTTGTCACCGGCGTCCGCGGTGTAGTCGGACGGAGAGGTCTCGTCGACGCCCTCCGGTGCCTTCACGGCCCGCAGAATGAAGGTGAGGACCACGGTCACGATCACGTTCAGCACGATCGCCGTCATGCCGATGTAGCCGATCTGGCCGATGCCCGGGATCTCCGCCGAGGAGCCGCCGAAGTGCTTCTGCGTCGGCGACTCCACGCCGAACGCGGCGAGCGTGCCGTACACCATGCCGACGGCCCAGCCGGCGAGCAGCGCCCAGCGGTGGAACCAGCGGGTGAACAGACCGCCGACGAGCGCCGGGAAGGTCTGGAGGATCCAGATGCCGCCCAGCAGCTGGAAGTTGATCGCGACCGTCTTGTCCATGGTGAGGACGAAGGCGAGCGCGCCGACCTTCACAAGCAGCGAGACCAGCTTGGAGACCTTGGTCTCCTGCTGCGGTGTCGCGTCGGGCTTGATGAAGTCCTTGTAGATGTTGCGCGTGAACAGGTTCGCCGCGGCGATCGACATGATGGCCGCCGGGACCAGCGCGCCGATGCCGATCGCGGCGAACGCGACGCCCGCGAACCAGTCGGGGAACATGTCCTCGAAGAGCTGCGGGATCGCCAACTGCCCGTTCTGCACCTTGATCCCGGCCGCGATCGCCATGAACCCGAGCAGCGCGAGCAGGCCCAGCATGAGCGAGTACAGCGGCAGGATCGTGGTGTTGCGGCGGATGACCTCGCGGCTCTTGGACGACAGGGTCGCCGTGATCGAGTGCGGGTACATGAACAGCGCGAGGGCCGAGCCGAGCGCGAGCGTCGCGTACGTCCAGGTGCCGGACGAGCCGGGCGCGAGCGCCCCGACGGGCTTGTCCGTCGCGGGGTTGATCTGCTCGAACTTCTTCCCCGCCGCCGCGAAGATGTCGTCGAAGCCGCCCAGCTTGATCGGGATGTAGATGATGGCGACCGCGATGACGATGTAGATCAGCGTGTCCTTGACGAACGCGATCAGCGCGGGGGCCCGGAGCCCGGACGAGTAGGTGTACGCGGCGAGCACGCCGAACGCGATCAGCAGCGGCAGGTCCTTGACGAACCAGTTGGTGCCCTCGCCGCCGCCGACGCCCATGACGTCCAGCACTGCCTGGATGCCGACCAGTTGGAGCGCGATGTACGGCATCGTGGCGAGGATGCCGGTGACCGCGACCGCGAGGGACAGGCCCTTCGAGCCGAAGCGCCCGCGCACGAAGTCCGACGTCGTCACGTACCCGTGCTTGTGCGAGACCGACCACAGGCGCGGCAGGAACGTGAAGATCAGCGGGTACACGAGGATCGTGTACGGCACCGCGAAGAAGCCGGAGGCGCCGGCCGCGTAGATCGCCGCGGGGACGGCGACGAAGGTGTACGCCGTGTAGAGGTCGCCGCCGAGCAGGAACCAGGTGATCCAGGTGCCGAACGAGCGGCCGCCCAGGCCCCATTCGTCGAGCGAGTCGTTCTCGGACCTGCGCCAGCGCGCGGCGAGGAAGCCCATGACCGTGACGGCCACGAAGAAGATGATGAAGACGGTGAGCGCGACACCGTTGACCCCGTTGTTCACGCCTTGCTCCCCGCGGACCGGTCCGACTTACGGCCGCGCTGGTCGCGCTGCCACAGCTTGTACGCGGTCATCGTGAGCGCGGTCGAGATCAGCACCCAGAGCATCTGGTACCAGTAGAAGAACGGAATCCCGATGAACGTCGGGTCGACCTTGGCGTAGGAGCTCACCCAGAGCATCGCCACGAACGGAGCGATCAGACACAGTGCAATGACGACGCGGACCGGTGTGACCACCGGCCCGTTCACTTCAGGCGCATCGGACATGACGCGGCTCCGTCCCCTCGCTGGTTCCACTTATCTCATGCTTAACGTGCGGGAAATCTAGGCGAGAGTCTTGCTCCACGGAACCCCCGTCCGCATAACGGACGGGCCACGACGGGCTGTCAGCAGCAGCGGAACCCCTGCCGCGGATCCGATTCCTGGCGGTCCGTCCGCATCCGCTCGAACTCCCGCCGCGAGGGCGCGCAGATCTCCGGATGCGCGGCCCGAAGGTGCGCCACATAGCGGTCGTACGCCGCTTCGTCCGTCAACTCGCGGACGTACCAACGCACCTGCCTACCGACCCGCAGCACTGCCGACACCAGCGTCACGACGTTCCTCCTTCTCCTTCCGGCTGGGGAAGAGACCGGCCGGTGCCACCAGCGCGGACTCCAGATACGGGGCCTCACTGAGCTTCGACGGGCGCGGGTCGCGTACGTGCTGCACGCAGACCCGGGCCGCGTCCACGAGCACCACGACGACGAGCAGCGCGAGCGCCGCCGAAAGGACGCCGTCCACCGTGGAGTTGGTGACGACGGTGTGCATGTCGTCCATGGTCTTGGCGGGCGGCAGCACCTTCCCGGCGTCGATCGCGTCCCGGTAGTTCGCGCGCTGCTGGAAGAAGCCGACCTTCGGGTCGGACGAGAACACCTTCTGCCAGCTCGCGGTGAGGGTCACCGTGGCGTCCCAGGCGAGCGGGATCCCGGTGATCCACGCCCACTTGAGCCGCCCGGACTTCACCAGGAGGGTGGTGCAGACGGCCAGCGCCACGGCCGCGAGCAGCTGATTGGCGATGCCGAAGATCGGGAAGAGCTGGTTGATCCCGCCGAGCGGTTCGTGCACGCCGACCCAGAGGAAGTAGCCCCACAGACCGACGACGGCGGCGCTGCACAGGAGCAGTCCCGGCTTCCAGCTCACGTTCTTGAACGGCTTCACGACGTTGCCGAGCATGTCCTGGAGCATGAAGCGGCCCACGCGCGTCCCGGCGTCGAGCGCGGTCAGGATGAACAGCGCCTCGAACATGATGGCGAAGTGGTACCAGAAGGCGCGCAGGCCGTCCCCTGTCACCTTCGAGAAGATCTCCGAGACGCCGATGGCGAGGGTGGGCGCGCCGCCCGTGCGGGACAGGAGCGTCGACTCCTCGACGTTCTTCGCGGCTTGGGCCAGGTCGCCCGGCGAGATCGAGTACCCGAAGTGCGCCACGGCCTGCGAGGCGGACTGCACGCTGTCGCCGATGACGCCCGCGGGCGCGTTCATGGCGAAGTACAGGCCGGGATCGATGATCGAGGCGGCGATGAGCGCCATGACGGCGACCGACGACTCCATGAGCATGGAGCCGTAGCCGATCATCCGGACCTGCGTCTCCTTCTGGATCATCTTCGGCGTCGTGCCGGACGAGATGAGCGCGTGGAACCCGGACAGGGCGCCGCACGCGATGGTGATGAAGACGAACGGGAACAGCGACCCGGCGAACACCGGCCCGTCGCCCCGCGAGGCGAAGTCGGTGACGGGGTCCATCCTCAGCGTCGGCAGCGCGACGACCACGCCGACGGCGAGCAGCGCGATGGTGCCGAGCTTCATGAAGGTGGAGAGGTAGTCGCGCGGCGCGAGCAGCATCCACACCGGCAGCACCGAGGCCACGAACCCGTACCCGACCAGCCACAGGACGAGCGTGGCGGGCTTCAGGGTGAAGGCGCCGGCCCAGGACGACTCGGCGACCCAGCGCCCCGCGACCAGCGCGAGCAGCAGCAGCGCGACCCCGATGAGCGAGACCTCGCTGACCCGGCCGGGCCGCAGGACGCGCAGGTAGAAGCCCATGAACAGGGCGATGGGGACGGTCATCGCGATGGAGAACGTCCCCCACGGGGAGGCGGCCAGCGCGTTCACGACGACGAGGGCGAGCACCCCGAGCAGGATGATCATGATGGCGAAGGCGGCGAGCAGGGCCGCGGCCCCGCCGAACGGGCCGATCTCCTCCCGGGCCATCTGCCCCAGGGAGCGCCCGTCGCGCCGGGTGGAGAAGAACAGCACCACCATGTCCTGGACGGCGCCCGCGAGGACGACGCCCACGATGATCCAGATGGTGCCCGGCAGATAGCCCATCTGCGCGGCGAGCACCGGGCCGACCAGCGGCCCGGCCCCGGCGATCGCGGCGAAGTGGTGCCCGAGGAGCACCCGCCGGTCGGTGGGATGGAAGTCCATGCCGTCGTTCAGCCGCTCGGCGGGGGTGGCCCGCCTCGGGTCGACGCGGAGCACCTTGCGCGCGATGAACCGCGCGTAGAAGCGGTAGGCGATGGCGTACGTGCCGAGCGCGGCGGTCACCATCCACGCGGCGGAGACCTCCTCCCCGCGCGCGAGCGCGAGCACGCTCCAGCCGGCGGCGCCCACGAGGGCGACGCATGTCCAAAGGGCGATGGTGCGAGGAGATGCGGTACGCACGAGGTGGTCCCCTCCCGTCCATGCGGCGACGGGAGGACCGTAGGGCAGAAGGGCCGACGCGCGCTACGGCGCGAACACGGCCTGCTGCTACGGGAGTTGGGGTTGGATCAGTCCATGGGGCGCTTGAGCCGCGCGACGAACTTGTAGCGGTCGCCGCGGTACACCGAACGCACCCACTCCACCGGCTGGCCCGAGCCGTCGATCGAGTGCCGGGAGAGCATCAGCATCGGCAGGCCTACGTCCGTGCCGAGCAGGCCCGCCTCGCGCGGCGTGGCCAGCGACGTCTCGATGGTCTCCTCGGCCTCGGCGAGATGGACGTCGTAGACCTCGGCCAACGCCGTGTACAGGGACGTGTACTTGACGAGGCTGCGGCGCAGCGCGGGGAAGCGCTTGGCCGACAGGTGCGTGGTCTCGATGGCCATCGGCTCGCCGCTCGCCAGGCGCAGCCGCTCGATGCGCAGCACGCGCCCGCCGGCCGTGATGTCGAGCAGGCCCGCGAGGGTGTCGTCCGCGGTCACATAGCCGATGTCGAGCAGCTGGGAGGTCGGCTCCAGGCCCTGGGCCCGCATGTCCTCGGTGTACGAGGTGAGTTGGAGCGCCTGGGAGACCTTGGGCTTGGCGACGAAGGTGCCCTTGCCCTGGATGCGCTCCAGGCGGCCCTCGACGACGAGCTCCTGGAGGGCCTGGCGGACCGTGGTGCGGGAGGTGTCGAACTCGGCGGCCAGCGTGCGCTCCGGCGGCACCGGAGTGCCCGGCGGGAGCGTCTCCGTCATGTCGAGCAGGTGCTTCTTCAGGCGGTAGTACTTGGGCACGCGCGCGGTACGGACAGGCGCCCCGCTCTCGTTCTCCGCACTGCTGACGTCGGTGCTCATGCTCCGCTGCTCCGCCTTCCCGGCTCCTGTGCCGATGCGACCGACGTCCACGCGCATCGGCCACGGCTCCACGGTTCTCATCGTGGCACGGCTCGCTGGGTGGGACCCCTCTTCAGGCCCCGCACGCTCCGTGATCCCTCCTTATACCGTCCGGTGACCGCCTGGTCTAGTCCACATCGCCGATTGGTGGGAGCGTTCCCGGGCAAGTGGTGCGCCACGGGCTCAACCCCCCTGCCATGACAGGCGGGTGTCGTTCCGATAACGGACGCACGGACCTTTCTCAGCCACCCTTGACACGCCTATTGGTCTGGGCCAAGCTCCGCTTACTGGTCTACACCATTAATGACCAGGTCCCAGTCCCACGAGCACTACTCGTCGTATGCGTCGCTGTGGGTGGGGGGTTGCTGGCATCCCTGAGGAGGGTGGCGTGAAGCGCAAGCTGATAGCGGCGATCGGTATCGCGGGCATCATGGTCTCGGTCGCGGCGTGTGGCGACAGTGACAAGAAGTCCGACAACGCGGGGGCGGACGCCAAGGAGCTGACCGTCTGGCTGACGGTCGACGCCCAGAACAACTGGCCGGACCTGGTCAAGGCGGCCGACGCGGCCATCAAGAAGAAGCACCCCGGCATCAAGATCAACCACGAGTACTACGGCTGGCCGGACAAGCCTGCCAAGCTCGACGCCGTCCTCGCCACCGACAAGGTGCCGGACGTGGTCGAGATGGGCAACACCGAGATGCTCAGCTACATGGTCAAGGGCGCGCTCGCCCCGGTCGACCCCGCCAAGTTCGAGAACTCGGACCAGTGGCTCGACGGCCTCAAGGCCTCGGTGACGTACGACGGCAAGACCTACGGCGTCCCGTACTACGCCGGTGGCCGCGTGGCGACCTGGCGCACGGACATCGCCAAGGCCTCGGGCATCAAGGCCGCGCCGAAGTCGTACGCCGACCTCACCGCCGCCCTGGACAAGATCCAGAAGAAGCAGGGCGACAAGTTCAACGCCTGGTACCAGCCCACCCGTGACTGGTACGCGGCCATGTCCTTCGTCTACGACGCCGGCGGCTCCATCGCCAAGGAAGAGGGCGGCAAGTGGGTCGCCAACCTCTCCTCGGCCGAGTCCCAGAAGGGCCTCGACGAGTTCAAGAACGTCATCGACAAGTACATGCACGGTGACAAGACCAAGGACGAGTCCGACCGTTACATCGTGTACGGGCAGGGCAAGTCGGACCTGATCTTCGGTGCGGCCTGGGAGGGCGCGACCTCCGCCGACCCGAAGAACGACAAGACCGGCAAGCTCAAGGACAACCTCGAGAACTTCGTGATGCCGGGTCCGTCCGGCAAGGCGATGCCCGTCTTCCTCGGCGGCTCCGACCTCGCCGTCCCGGTGAAGTCCGACGCGCAGGCCGTGGCCGGCGAGTGGATCAACGCCTTCACCGGCGCCAAGGGCCAGGCCGGCCTGATGGCCAAGGGCAACCTGCCCAACAACAAGAAGGACCTGGCCACCATGAAGGCCGATCCGAAGACCGAGGTCCCGGCCACCGCGGCCGAGTCCAACTGGTTCGTCCCGATGGCCCCGGGCTGGGGTGCGGTCGAGAAGGCCCAGGTCCTGCAGACGATGCTGCAGGAGATCGGCACCGGCAAGAAGTCCGTCGCGCAGGCCGCGAAGGACGCCGACGCCAAGATCGACAAGGTCATCAACACCAAGTGATCCGACGCGGGGCCCCGTCGGCCGGCAGCCGGCCGACGGGGCCCCGCGGCTCGTACCTCCGTACGCCCCGTGCGCCTCGCGCGCCGGGCGCGTACCCACGGCTGAGCTCGACGTATCGCAAGACCTGAGGGACCGCTGAGGAGCGCGCGGATGAGTGCCGCAGACACGACCACTGCCAAGATGCCGCCGCCGCGGCAATCACCGCCGCCGGGCGGCGCGAGCGGGTCCCCGCAGGGACCACGCAGAAAGCGCTCGGGCGGCGCGGCCACCCCGTGGGCGCTGCTCGCCCCCTGCCTGCTGATCCTCGTCCTGGTCCTCGGCTACCCGATGATCCGGCTGGTCACACTCTCCTTCCAGAAGTTCGGCCAGTCCCAGCTGTGGGGCTTCCAGGACCCCGAGTCGGTCGGCTTCGACAACTTCACCGCGATCCTCGGCGACAGCCAGTTCTGGCAGGTCGTCGTCCGCACCATCGTCTTCGCCGCCGGATCCGTCATCTTCACGATGGTCGTCGGCATGCTCATCGCGCTGCTCCAGCAGCGCGTCTCGGGCTGGGTGAAGACGCTCATCAACATCGCGCTCGTGGCGAGCTGGGGCATGCCCATCATCGTCGCCACCACCGTCTTCAAGTGGCTCTTCGACTCCGACTACGGCATCTTCAACGCCCTGCTGAGCAAGCTGCCGGGCGTCGACATGGTCGGCCACAACTGGTTCGCCAGCGGCCCCCAGGGTCTCGCCGTCATCATGCTCCTCGTGGTCTGGGGCGCCGTGCCCTTCGTGGTCATCACGCTCAGCGCGGGCCTGACCCAGGTCCCCAAGGAGATGGAGGAGGCCGCGCGCCTCGACGGCGCCGGCGCCTGGGGCGTCTTCCGCTTCGTCACCCTGCCGATCCTCAAGCCGATCATCGTGATGCTGACGACGCTCTCGGTGATCTGGGACATGGGTGTCTTCCCGCAGGTCTTCGTGATGCGCAACGGCCACCCCGAGGACGAGTTCCAGCTGCTCACCACCTACTCGTACGACCGGGCGTTCCAGGTCAACGACTACGCCCAGGGCTCCGCGATCGCCCTGATCACGGTGATCCTGCTGCTCGGCGTCGTCGCCGTCTACATGCGCCAGATGCTCAAGATCGGAGAGGTCGAGTGAGCGCCACCACCGCCCCTGTGCAGCAGGGGAAGCCGAACAAGCCGGGCAAGCCCGGGAAGGCGGCCCCGGTGACGATCACCGCGGACAGCGGCCGCCGCAAGTCCAAGCTCGGCTGGAACGTCGTCGGCCTGCTGGTCTTCCTCGTCGTCGGCTTCCCGGTCTACTGGATGGTCAACACGGCGTTCAAGCCCGCCAAGGACGCCATCGACCCGGACCCGAGCCTGTTCCCGACCGGGTTCACGCTCGACAACTTCAAGCGCGCCCTCGAGATCTCGGACTTCTGGGGCCCGGTCGGCCGCAGCCTCGTCGTCTCGCTCGTCGTGGTCGTCATCGGCATCATCGTCGGCATGCTGGCGGCGCTCGCCATCTCGCGGTTCGCGTTCCGCGGCCGCAAGGTCGTGATCGTCGGCATCCTCGCGGTGCAGATGGTGCCGCTCGTCGCCATGATCATCCCGGTCTTCCTGCTCCTGAACGACCTGGATCAGTACGACAAGCTCTCCGGCCTGGTCATCACGTACCTGACCTTCATCCTGCCTTTCACGGTGTGGACCCTGCGCGGGTTCATCGTGAACATCCCCAAGGAGCTGGAGGAGGCCGCCCAGGTCGACGGGTGCACCCGCACCGGCGCCTTCGTCCGCGTCGTCTTCCCGCTGCTCGCCCCCGGCATGGTCGCCACCTCGGTCTACGCCTTCATCCAGGCCTGGAACGAGTACCTGTACGCCCTGATGCTGATGAGCCAGAAGCACCAGACGGCCACGGTCTGGCTCGGCAACTTCACCACGAAGCACGGTACGGAGTACGCCCCGATGATGGCCGGATCCACGATGATGGCCGTGCCGATCGTGGTTCTGTTCCTCTTCGTCCAGCGCAAGATGGCCGCGGGTCTCACCGCCGGCGCCGTGAAGGGATAACGCCACCTGATGACGACACTCGCACACGGTACGGACACCCTCACGCGGGATGCCCTGACGGTCCTGCAACCCGGTTTCCCGGGCATGACCGCGCCCGACTGGCTGCTGCGCCGGGTCGGCGAGGGCCTGGCGTCGGTGGGCCTGTTCGGCCGCAACATCGCCTCCGCCGAACAACTGGCCGCCCTGACCGCCCAGCTGCGGTCCGAGCGGGACGACATCCTGGTCGCCATCGACGAGGAGGGCGGCGACGTCACCCGCCTCGAGGTGCGCACCGGCTCGTCCTTCCCCGGCAACCACGCGCTCGGCGCGGTCGACGACACCGACCTGACCCGGGCCGTCGCCCTCGAACTGGGCCGCCGCCTCGCCGAATGCGGCGTCAACCTCAACTGGGCGCCGTCCGCCGACGTCAACGCCAACGCGGAGAATCCGGTCATCGGCGTCCGCTCCTTCGGCGCCGACCCCGACCTCGTCGCCCGGCACACCGCCGCGTACGTCTCGGGCCTCCAGTCCGCGGGCGTCGCCGCCTGCACCAAGCACTTCCCCGGGCACGGCGACACCGCGGTGGACTCGCACCACGACATGCCGCGCATCGACGTCGGCCTGGACGTGCTGCACACCCGCGACCTCGCGCCGTTCCGCGCGGCGATCGCGGCCGGTTCGCTGGCCGTGATGAGCGCCCACATCCTGGTCCCGGCGCTCGACACCGAGCGTCCGGCAACGTTGTCCCGTCGCATCCTCACCGGCCTGCTCCGCGAGGAACTCGGCTACGAGGGCCTCATCGTCACCGACGGCATGGAGATGCAGGCCATCTCCGCCACGTACGGCATCGAGCGCGGCAGCGTCCTCGCCATCGCGGCCGGCGCCGACGCGATCTGCGTGGGCGGCGGGCTCGCCGACGACGAGACCGTGGTGCAGCTCAGCGACGCGCTGGTCGCGGCCGTACGGTCCGGGGAACTGGCCGAGGAACGGCTCGCCGACGCCGCCGCCCGGGTGCGCTCGCTCGCCGCCTGGACCTCCGGCGCCGCCGGCACGTCGGGAGGCGTGCCCGCCGACCCGGAGATCGGCCTGGTCGCGGCCCGCCGCGCGCTGACGGTGACCCGGTCCGCCGGGTACGTGCCGTCGGCCGCCGGGGCCCCCGTCCATGTGGCGGCGTTCTCCCCGGTCGCCAACATCGCGGTCGGCGACGAGACCCCCTGGGGTGTCGCGGCCGAACTCGAACGCCTGCTGCCCGGCACCACCACCGGCTCCTACACGGGCGCCGACGCGGGAGCCGCGGCGCTCGCCGCCGCGGGGGAGCGGCGCGTGATCGCGGTCGTCCGCGACGAGCACCGGCACGGGTGGATGGCGGCCGCCGTCGACACCCTGCTGGCGGCGCGGCCCGACACCGTGGTCGTGGAGATGGGCGTCCCCCAGGCCACCCCGCGCGGCGCGCTCCACATCGCCACGCACGGCGCGGCCCGAGTCTGCGGCACGGCTGCCGCCGAGGTGATCGTGGGGGCCTAGCCCCGACCGGTCGACTCTCGGCTGCGGCCCGGTGGGGGCTGGTCGCGCAGTTCCCCGCGCCCCTGAAGCATGCGCTACGCGCAGCTTCCCCCTGGGCGAGCGAAGCTCGCTTCCAGGGGCGCGGGGAACTGCGCGAGAAGCACCACCGGCCCGCAGCCGACAACGAAACAGAAAAAGGTGCCGGCCCCCTCAAGGGGGCCGGCACCTTTACGCCCGGTCCAGGCGGAGCCTAAAGCCCCTGCCACGAAGGCTTGTTGGCATACGTGTGCCGGAAATAGTCCGCGAGCTTCAACTTGGACGCGGCGGCCTCGTCCACGACGACGGTCGCATGCGGGTGCAACTGCAGCGCGGAGGCGGGCACCACCGAGGCGACGGGCCCCTCGACCGTGGCGGCGACCGCGTCGGCCTTGCCCTCACCGGTCGCGAGCAGCACCAGGTGACGGGCTTCGAGGATGGTCCCGATGCCCTGCGTGATGACGTGCCGGGGCACCTGGCTGAGGTCGCCGTCGAAGAACCGCGCGTTGTCCGCGATGGTCTGCTCGGTCAGCGTCTTGATCCGGGTCCGCGACGCGATCGACGAACACGGCTCGTTGAACCCGATGTGCCCGTCGGTCCCGATCCCGAGCAGCTGGAGATCGACACCCCCGGCCTCCTGAAGCGCCTTGTCGTACGCCGCGCAGGCCGCCTGCACGTCCTCGGCGCTGCCGTCCGGGCCGATGAAGGACTCCTCGCCGAGCCCGAGCGGCTGCACGACCTCGCGCAGCACCGTCGCCCGGTAGGACTCGGGGTGTCCGGTCGGCAGCCCCACGTACTCGTCGAGCTGGGCGATGCGCGCCCGGGACGCGTCGACCTCGCCACCGCCGACCTTCGCCGTCAGCGCCTGGTAGATGGGCAGCGGGGTCGAGCCGGTGGCCACGCCGAGCAACGCGTCGGGCTTGCGCCGCAGCAGCTGGGCCATGGCCTCGGCGATCAGCTCGCCACCTGCCTTGGCGTCCGGAACGATCACAACTTCCACGGAGGGCCTGCCGTTCTGGTCAGAGGGGACACGGGGAACCGGAGTTCATGTGGTATAGACCAATCTAGCAGAGCAGAGCCCTGCCGGTCAGGCCCTCCACGGACCCGCTCCGACCATGCTCGGCGCTGCGCCGGGGCTCGGCACCTCGGAGAGGTCCGTCCTGCTGGCCCGCGCCCGCCGGGCCCGCCGCGCCCGCTGGTTTCGCACCTGATGGCCCCACCTCGTCGGCCCGGACCCCGCTTCGCTGGGCGCCGGGCGCCGGGGGCGGCCACAGTGGAAGGTGTCAGGCCGTGCCGACCCACCCGAGGTGACCCGAATGACCGCCGCCCCCGAGCAGGAACGGCCCGGCCGGATCATGGCCCGCGAGATCCGTGAGCAGCCCGACGTCCTGCGGCGCCTCCTCGGCACCGGCGCCGCGCGCATCCAGGACGTGGCTCGCCAGGTGGCTGCCCGCGCCCCCCGCTTCGTCCTCCTCACCGCCCGCGGCACCTCGGACAACGCCGCCCTCTACGCCAAGTACCTCCTGGAGATCCGGCTCGGCCTGCCCTGCGGTCTCGCCTCCATGTCCACCACGACGGCCTACGGCGCCCGGCCCGATCTGCGTGACGTCCTCGTCATCACGGTCAGCCAGTCGGGCGGCTCGCCCGATCTCGTCGCCTCGACGAAGGCGGCCCGCGAGGCCGGCGCGATCACCCTCGCCGTGACCAACAACCCGGACTCCCCGCTCGCCGCCGTCTCCGAGCACCACATCGACATCATGGCCGGGCCGGAGAAGGCGCTGCCCGCGACGAAGACGTACACCGCGTCCCTGCTCGCGCTCTACCTCTTCGTGGAGGGGCTGCGCGGCGCCGACGGCTCGACGGTGGCCGCCGTCCTGCCCGATCTCGCCGCCGAACTGCTCACCCGGCAGGACGAGGTCCGCACCCTCGCCTCCCGCTACCGCTTCGCCGGACGCATGGTCATCACCTCCCGTGGCTATGGCTACCCGACCGCCAAAGAAGCGGCCCTCAAACTGATGGAGACCAGCTACATCCCCGCCCTCTCCTACTCCGGTGCCGACCTGCTGCACGGCCCCCTCGCCATGGTCGACAACATCTCCCCGGTCATCGCCGTGGTCACCGACGGTCAGGGCGGGCTCGCCCTCCAGCCCGTCCTCGACCGGCTGCGCGGCCGCGGCGCCGACCTGATGGTCGTCGGCCCCGAGATCCAGGTCGCCCAGGCCTCCGCCGGGTTCGTGCTGCCCACCGCCGGGGTGGCGGAGGAGGTGCAGCCCGTCCTGGAGATCCTGCCGCTGCAACTGCTCGCCTACGAGGTGACGATCGCCCGCGGCCAGGACCCGGACGCCCCGCGCGCCCTCGCCAAGGTCACCGAGACCCGATAGCCGTTCCCCGCCCCGCCCGTGCCTCCTTCCTATCTGTATCGATCGCTAGTGAAATGACCGTAGCGCAGCCCCTGTCCAGTTTTCTAGTGGGCGCTATAGAATTCACTCCATGGTGACCAAGCAGCGTGGGCGGCCCCGCTCCTTCGACCGGGACACCGCTCTGGAGAAGGCCCTGCGCGCCTTCTGGGAGCACGGGTACGAGGCGACCTCGGTCTCCGACCTGACCCGCGAGATGGGCATCGGCGCCCCGAGCCTCTATGCCGCGTTCGGCGACAAGCGCACCCTGTTCGAGGAGGTCGTGCGGGTCTACGACACCACGCACGGCGCCGGCCCCGACCGTGCCCTCGCCGAGGAGCCGACGGCCCGCGGCGCGATCGAGCGGCTGCTGCGGGAGGCGGCCGACGCGTTCACCGACCCCGCGCTCCCGCACGGCTGCCTGGTCCTCCACGCCGCGACGAACTGCACCACCCCCGAGGTCGAGCAGGCCCTGCGCGAGCGGCGCTCCGGCACCGTCGCCGCCATCGCCGACCGGCTGCGCCAGGGCGTCGCCGCGGGGGAGCTGCCCGAGGGCACGGACACCGCCGCGCTGGCCCGCTGCTTCGCCGCCGTCTTCCAGGGCATGTCCCAGCAGGCCCGCGACGGCGCGAGCCGGGCCGACCTCGAAGCCGTCGCCGCCCTGGCGATGGCGGTCTGGCCCGGGATTGAACCCATGTATTCCGGTGCGCGTGGTGAAGGACGTACGTTGGAGTAACCGTGGGCGCGCAGGCCGGTGGATGTCGTAGGAAGAGACGACAACAATCCTCGGCCGATGCATGGACATCGGAGAATGGTCTAGTCCACAATGCACAACGAGACCTCCGCCCTCCCCGCACAGGAGGACGGACAGAGGACCCGCCGCTCTCTGCCCTGACTGCGTCGGCTCCTCGATCGGCGCCGGGCACCGCACACCTGGCAGCCGATGCACCTGAAGGGCTGCGGTGCCAGGGAACGGGTTGAGGGTCCCGACCCCCGGCGCCGCGGCTCGTCGGTCTTTTCGGGACCGTTCGGGCCGTTCCCGACCGGCAGGTACGCTCGCCTGGTGCCCTCCATGAACGATCTCGTACGCCAGCACACCGCCCTCGGTGACTCCGACCTCGAGTGGCTCCACCTGCTGGTCTCGGAGTGGCAGTTGCTCTCCGACCTCTCCTTCGCCGACCTCGTGCTGTGGGTCCCCACGCACGACGGCACGCGGTACGTCTCCGTCGCGCAGATGCGCCCCAACACCGGCCCGACGTCCTACCAGGACGACATGGTCGGCCACCTGGTGCCGCGCGGCCGCCGCCCGATGCTGGACGCCGCGCTCGACGAGGGCCGCATCGTGCGCGAGGGCGACCCCGAGTGGCGCGAGGAGGTCCCGGTCCGGGTCGAGTCCATCCCCGTACGCAGGGAAGGGCGAGTCCTCGGGGTCATCGCCCGGAACACCAACCTGCTGACGGTCCGGACCCCCTCCCGGCTGGAGCTGACCTATCTCCAGTCGGCGTCCGACCTCGCCCAGATGATCGCCGCCGGATCGTTTCCGTTCCCTGGGCAGCAGGTCGACATGGACGCGTCGCCGCGCGTCGGCGACGGTCTGATCCGGCTCGACGCCGACGGCGTCGTCCAGTACGCGTCCCCCAACGCCCTGTCCGCCTACCACCGGTTGGGCTTCCAGGCCGATCTGGTCGGCCATCACCTCGGCAGCACGACCGCCGAACTGGCGCCGTCCCGCGGCCCGGTGGACGAGGCGCTGGCCAAGGTCGCCAGCGGCTGGGCCCCGCGCGAGTTCGAGATCGAGGGCGAGGAGGGATCGATCCAGCTGCGGGCGATCCCGCTCAAGCCCAAGGGCACCCGCATCGGATCCCTGGTCCTCCTGCGGGACGTCACCGAACTGCGGCGCCGAGAGCGCGAGTTGATCACCAAGGACGCCACCATCCGGGAGATCCACCACCGGGTGAAGAACAATCTCCAGACCGTCGCCGCGCTGCTGCGTCTCCAGGCCCGGCGCATCGAGTCGGACCGGGGGCGCGAAGCGCTCGAAGAAGCGGTCCGGCGCGTGGGCTCCATCGCGATCGTGCACGAGACGCTGTCCCAGAACCTGGACGAGCGCGTGGAGTTCGACGAGATCGCCGACCGGGTGCTCGCGATGGTGGCGGAGATCTCCCCGGGCCAGGTGACCGGCCGCCGCACCGGCCGCTTCGGCATCCTCGACGCCGAGGTGGCGACGCCGCTCTCCATGGTCCTGACCGAGGTGCTGCAGAACGCACTTGAGCACGGCTACCGCCAGGGCGACACCGGAACGGTCGAGGTCTCGGCGGTGCGCGGCGGTACGAGCAAGGAGACCCGCCTGCTGATCACGGTCCAGGACGACGGTGTCGGCCTGCCCGAGAACTTCGACCCGAAGCGGGCCGGCAACCTGGGCCTGCAGATCGTACGCACCTTGGTGGAGGGCGAGTTGGGCGGAACGTTCGACATGGTGCCCGCACCCGAGCGCGGCACCCAGGTCATCCTCGACATCCCCGTGCGCTCCCAGAAGTAGGACCGCGCGGACGCACACAAACAGACGCAGACAGCAGAGAGCCCCGAACCGGGATACGGTTCGGGGCTCCATACTCGCGTGCTCGGGTCATGTCCCGGGCTGAGCCTGGGGGGAGCATCGGGGGTACTGCGCGCTGCGGCTCGGGGGCGGGAGATGCGTACTCGCTGTACGCGCCGCCGGGCTCAGGCTCGTGAAGGGGTGGGGAATCAGGCGGAGGCCTGACGGGCCCGGTTGCGAGCGGCGCGGCGCTTCATCGCGCGGCGCTCGTCCTCGCTGAGGCCACCCCAGACGCCGGAGTCCTGGCCGGACTCGAGCGCCCACTGCAGGCACTGCTCCATGACGGGGCAGCGGCGGCAGACGGCCTTGGCTTCCTCGATCTGCAGCAGCGCAGGACCGGTGTTGCCGATGGGGAAGAAGAGCTCGGGGTCTTCCTCGCGGCAAACGGCGTTGTGACGCCAGTCCATGGCTGCTACCTCTCCTTGGTATTACGTGCAGGTTGCTTGTGAATGTGAACGCTTTCACGAATCCCTCAACAAGTGAAGGGCCGAACGTCACATACGCGACGGTGGTCCGTTGCTTTGAGGAGGGGATTCGGGCTCTCTGTGGGGCCGATGTTGCGGGCCGTCCCGAGCGCCATGTAGAGATTCGCAAACCTCGGCGGCGGATACAACCCCTTCAGGAAAGTTTTTTTTGATTCCTCGGTGTCGGCTAGGTCACAGCCGTACTTCCATGGGGTGGAGCCCAGCCCAAACGTTCGAGATAAAGGACTTTGGGCCCTTCCACTCACACAATCACACGCAGTGCACGGCGTACGCCTGTGAACGTCACGCTCGTACGCAGCCCCAGGTGGTCACCGTCCATCTGAAGGGGCAGAGGCACCTTCGAATGCAAGGTGAAGTCGGTGAGGTCGTGAAGCGTGACCGCGTTCTTGCCACGGGGCCCGCGGTCGGGCGTCGACATCAGCAGCTGAGTGCCGTAGCGGGTCACCGCCGGAGTCGACAGTTTCTTGAGTCCGAGCACGTCAAGGCCGGTGTCGAAGGACGCCTGGGGTGTCGGGTACAGCGGCCGGTTGCCCAGGAAGGACCACGGCGAGGTGTTGCTGACTATGGAGACGACAAGATCGGTGACCGGGTCCTCGCCCGGCCGTTCGAGCGTGATCGTGCCGTGCCGGCGGTCCTGCTCGCCGAGGAACTGGCGCACCACCTGTCGCACATACAGTGCGTGAGTCGAACGCTTGCCCCGCTCCCGCTGCTGCTCGACCCGGCCGACCACTCCGGCGTCGAAGCCGAGGCCCGCACTGAAGGTGAACCAGCGCGACGGCACCGCCTCGTCCTCCGTGCCCGGTGTGCCCGCGGCGAGCCCCAGGCCCACCGTGCGCTGCCGGCCCTCCCGCAGGGCGTCCAGGAGCTGTCCGGTGGCCTCCACGGGCTCGTTCTGCAGCCCCAGGGCGCGGGCGAAGACGTTCGTGGAGCCGCCGGGGACGACGGCGAGGCCCGGCAGCCGGTCGAGGTCGGGGCCGCCGTGCAGCAGCCCGTTCACCACCTCGTTGACCGTGCCGTCGCCGCCGAGGGCGACGACCAGCTCGATGTCCTTGCTCTCCGCGGCCTGCCGGCCGAGGTCGCGGGCGTGGCCGCGGTACTCGGTCGTGACGGCCTCGAGCTTCATCTCGCTCGCCAAGGCGTGGATCAGCACATCGCGCGTGCGCGCGCTGGTGGTGGTTGCCGCCGGATTGACCACGAGAAGTGCACGCATGCAAGGCAGCGTACCTAGCGGCCTTGATCGCGCCCAGACCGAGGTAGGAGTCGGGTAAGAACGCCGTCCCGGGCGGGGGCTACTCTGCAAAGGTGACCTCAGAGCAGAATCCCGCGCCCGAGACCGCCGCGGACGAAGGCCCGCGTCCGGGCAGGCTGACCGCTGCCGCCGCCCTGGCCGGACTCGAAGGAGTCGCGCTCGTCGCGGGCGGCGGCTACCTGCTGGTCGCCGGGCTCGCCGGACATCCCGACAATCCGGAGCAGGCCGTCACCGGCGGCATCACGCTGATCGTGCTCGCGCTGCTGCCGCTGCTCGCCGCCCGCGGCCTGCTGGCCCGCAAGAGCTGGAGCCGCGGCCCCGCGATCATCACCCAGATCATGGCCCTGCCCGTCGCCTACACGCTGCTCCAGGCCGACAGCATGGCCATCCCCGGCGGCATCGTGCTCGGCGTGGTGGCGGTGGTGGCCCTGGTGATGCTCGTCAACCGCGAGACCACCCGCGCGCTCGGCATCCGGACACCGGGCAGCACCCAGGAATCCGAGTAGCCGGTCTTCTACGCGCGCGAAGGCGCCCGGTGCGGACATCGCACCGGGCGCCTTCGTACATCTGGGAGCACGCGCTCACTCCTCCACGAGGAGCCGCTCCCGCAGCTGCGCGAGCGTGCGCGCGAGGAGGCGCGACACGTGCATCTGGGAGATGCCGACCTCCTGGGCGATCTGCGACTGCGTCATGTTCCCGAAGAAGCGCAGCAGCAGGATGCGCTTCTCGCGCGGCGGCAGGTCCTCCAGGAGCGGCTTGAGGGACTCGCGGTACTCGACGCCCTCCAGCGCCTCGTCCTCGGCGCCCAGGGTGTCGGCGACCGCCGGGGACTCGTCGTCCGTGTCGGGGACGTCCAGGGACAGCGTGGAGTACGCGTTCGCCGACTCCAGGCCTTCCAGGACCTCCTCCTCGGAGATGGCCAGCTTCTCGGCCAGCTCGTGGACCGTGGGGGAGCGGCCGTGCATCTGGGACAGCTCGGCCGTCGCCGTCGTCAGGGCCAGCCGCAGCTCCTGCAGCCGGCGCGGGACGCGCACGGCCCAGCCCTTGTCGCGGAAGTGCCGCTTGATCTCGCCGACGACCGTCGGGGTCGCGTACGTGGAGAACTCCACGCCGCGCTCCGGGTCGAACCGGTCCACCGACTTGATCAGACCGATCGTCGCGACCTGCGTGAGGTCGTCCAGCGGCTCTCCGCGATTGCGGAAGCGGCGCGCCAGGTGCTCGACCAGCGGCAGATGCATGCGCACGAGCTGATTGCGCAGCTCCGCGTACTCCGTACTGCCGTCCTTCAGGGTGCGCAGCTCGATGAACATCGCGCGTGCACCACTGCGGTCCTGCTCGCGCCGGCTCTGCCGCTCGCCGTGTCGCTCGTGGTCGCTCATCAATCCCGCCCGTCGCGCGTCCGATCCCCCTGAACCCCCGCGAACGTCGGCCCCGGTGGTCGGTGCTGCCTGCTGTGGCGCACTCGTCACCGAGTCCGCCCGGTCCTGCGGATGTGGCCTGGCCTGCTGTTCGGGAATGGCGGTGGTCAGCCGTCGTGTCCCGCCCGAGCCGTCGGCCGGGAGATCCCGTGTGCCGCGTTTGTCGTCCCGCACCGGACCTTCCCCGTTCATCACGCCGGGCCGGGGCCCGCGCCGCGCTTCTTGTAGAGGCTGATCGAAACGGTCTTGTCCTCCGCCACCGAGGAGTCGACCTGGCCCGCGAGTGCCGACAGCACCGTCCACGCGAAGGTGTCGCGCTCAGGAGCCCGGCCGTCGGTGGTCGGCGCGGAGACCGTCACCTCCAGGGAGTCGTCCACAAGACGGAACACACAGCTGAGGACGGAGCCGGCGACGGCCTGCTGGAGCAGGATCGCGCAGGCCTCGTCGACCGCGATGCGCAGGTCCTCGATCTCGTCGAGGGTGAAGTCCAAACGTGCCGCGAGGCCGGCCGTGGCCGTCCGCAGCACCGACAGGTAGGCACCCGCAGCCGGCAGCCGGACTTCCACGAAGTCCTGATTCCCGGGCTCGCCTGCAAACTGGGACACCCTCACCTCCAAGGTGGTACAAGCACTTTCGGGCTCCGGAGGTGTCGTCCCCCGGGTGACACGCCACATATATCTGCGGTGACGCTACCGCGCGCCCGACTTTCCTGTCCCGGGGACCCCCGGCCCATTGCTGTCACTCATAGTAAGCCCACGGGCACGGACAGTGGCTAGAGGGTGTGCGGGCCCAATTGGAAAGAGGGGGCGCCGGGTTGACGTACCCAGGTGCCCGCCGATCGAATCCCGATGCCGTCGTGGATCAGACGAGGGCGGTGTCCACGAAGCACCAGCGCCAGCTCTCACCAGGCTCGAAGGTGCGCATCACCGGATGTCCGGTCTCCTTGAAATGCTCCGTGGCGTGCTTGTAGGGCGAGGAGTCGCAGCAGCCGACGTGACCGCAGTCCAGACACAGCCGCAGTTGCACAGGGTGACTGCCGACGGCCAGACACTCCAGGCAGGTCTCGCTCAGAGGGGCCGGTTCGGGGTGCGGCAGCGTGTCGACATGCGAGCACTCGTTCATGATGGCCAGGTTACGACGGGTGGCGTGATCACGTGGGGCGAAAGGCGGGGCATGGACGTATTGCCGCTGGTGGGACTGGTCGCGGTGAGTGCGGCGGTGGCGGGGGCGGCGCGCAGGACGCCGGTTCCGGCGCCCCTGCTGCTGGTCGCGGCCGGACTCGCGGCCTCCTATGTGCCCGGAATCCCCGAGTACGCGCTCGATCCGCACATCGTGCTCCCGCTGATCCTGCCGCCGCTGCTGCACACCGCGGCCCTGGAGAGCTCGTACCTCGACCTGCGGGCCAACATCAGGCCCGTGGCGCTGCTGTCCGTGGGGTACGTCCTGTTCGCCACGGTGGCCGTGGGCTGGCTCGCGTACGAGCTGATCCCCGATCTGCCGCTGACCGCCGCGCTCGTCCTGGGGGCGGTGATCGCGCCGCCCGACGCCGTGGCGGCCACGGCCATCGCCCGGCGGGTGGGGCTGCCCTCGCGGATCACGACCATCCTCCAGGGCGAGTCCCTGGTGAACGACGCGACCGCGATCACCGCCTACAAGGTGGCGCTCGCCGCCGCCGTGGGCGAAGGGGCCAGCTGGGCGGGCGGCATCCGGGAGTTCCTGGTGGCGGCCGTCGGCGGGGTGGGCGTCGGGCTGCTGCTGATGGTGCCGCTGCACTGGCTGCGCACGCACCTGAAGGAGGCGGTGCTCCAGAACACGCTCTCCCTGCTCATCCCCTTCGTCGCGTACGCCGCCGCCGAACAGGTGGGGGCGTCCGGGGTGCTCGCCGTGGTGACCGTCGCGCTCTACCTGGGGCACCGGTCGTGGCAGGTCGACTTCGAGACGCGGCTCCAGGAAGCGGCGGTGTGGAAGGTCGTCGCCTTCATCCTGGAGTCGTCGGTCTTCGCGCTGATCGGACTGCAACTGCGCGTGGTCCTCGGCGGCCTCGGCGAGTACAGCGTCGCGCAGGCCGTCTGGTACGCGATCGGGGTGTTCGTCCTCGTGGTCGTGGTGCGCTTCGTGTGGTCGTATCCGGCGACCTACCTGCCGTGGTGGATCTTCCCGCGCGCGCGGGAGCGCGAGGACGACGTGGACTGGCGCAAACCGCTGATCGTGAGCTGGGCCGGGATGCGGGGCGTGGTGTCGCTGGCCATCGCGTTCTCGATCCCGCTCGTGACGGAGAGCGGGGAGGACTTCCCGGCCCGCAACCTGGTGCTCTTCCTGACGTTCACGACAGTGATCGGCACGCTGGTCGTGCAGGGGCTCTCGCTGCCGCCGCTCATCAAGATGCTGAAGCTGCCGGGACGGGACGTACAGGCCGAGACGCTGGCCGAGGCGCAGGCGCAGAACACCGCGTCGACGGCCGCGGAGGAGCGGGTGGACGCCCTGATGAGCGACGAGCGCAACTGCCTGCCACAGGCCCTCCAGGACCGTCTGCACACCGTTCTGGAGCGGCGGCGGAACTCCGTGTGGGAGCGGCTCGGCCAGCCCAACCCGGTGACCGGGGAGTCCGCGGACGACACCTACCGGCGGCTCGCGCGAGAGGCGATCGCGGCCGAGCGGGAGGTGTTCGTGCGGCTGCGTGACGAGCGGCGCATCGACGACGAGATGATGCGGACGCTGCTGCGCAAGCTGGACCTGGAGGAGGCCGCAGCCTACCGGGAGGTCGACGACTGAGCGGACCGGGGGCGGCTGAAGGCCCTAATGAGGTGTGCCCGTGACGACCGCGGCGATCGTCGTGCCGGCCGGGAACGCGCCGCTCCGGGCGAGTTCGACGAGGGCGTGGAGCATCTTGGCGACGTACAGGTGCTCCACGGCGAGCCCGTGCCGCTGCCCGAAGTCGTCGGCGAACGCTCTCAGCTCGGCGGGCACGCGCGCGTAGCCGCCGAAATGGAAGCCGTCCGCGACCTGCCAGTCGCCACGGACACCGCCGAACGCGGCCTCCTGGAGGGCGCGGACCTCGGCGGTGAGGAAGCCGCCCTTGAGGACCGCGACACCGAGGGCGCGCTGGTCGCCGGAGAGGCCCGCGGCGAGCCCCGCCAGGGTGCCGCCGGTGCCGCAGGGGACGGCGACGACATCGGCCCGGCCGCGCAGTTCCCGGCCCAGGGCCACGCAGCCCCGGACGGCGAGAGCGTTGCTGCCACCCTCGGGGACCACGTACGCGTCCTGGGCGTCGGCCGCTTCGAGGAGTGCGGTGAGCGTGGCCGGATCGTCCTTGCGCCGATACGTCGATCTGTCGACGAAACGCAGCCGCATGCCGTCCTCGGCGCAGCGGGTCAGGGACGGGTTGAGGGGCCGCCCGGCCAGCTCGTCGCCGCGGACGATGCCGGTCGTGGGGATGCCCAGCAGACGGCCGGCCGCGGCCGTGGCCCGCAGATGGTTGGAGTAGGCGCCGCCGAACGTGACGAGCGGGCGGTCTCCCGCCGCCTCCAGGTTCGAGGCGAGTTTGCGCCACTTGTTGCCGATCAGATCCGGGTGGATCAGGTCGTCCCGCTTGAGGAGGACCCGTACGCCGTGGCGGGCGAAGCGATCGTCGTCGATCTCCGTCAGAGGTGACGGCAGTCGCGGGCTCAGGTCGGCGGGGAGCGGGCGGGGCACCCGGCCATTGTCGGACATGTGTCCGGGTGCCCGCCGCTGCGGCCCGCTCGTGGCCTGCCCGCGGTCTACTTCAGACGGTCCCGGACGCGCCCGCGCAACCAGGCCATCGTGAAGCCCTTCGGGTCGACCTTCCCCGGCTGCCACTCCAGGTGGCCGATGACGGACCGCTCCGTCCAGCCGTGGTGGCGGCAGAGCGCCGCGGCCGCCTTCTCGATCGCCACCAGCTGGGCGTCCGGCCACGGGTCCTCGCCGTCGCCGAGGTTCTCGCACTCGAAGCCGTAGAAGCGGCTGTTGCCGTCCGTGTTCGCCTCGTTGTCGTGCGGGAGCGCTTTCTCCGCGATCACCGCGCGCAGCACGTCGTCGTCGCCGAGCCCCGCGTGGTTCGCCCGGCCGTAGCCCACCAGATGGACGCGGCCGTCCTTGGTGATCACGCCGTGACACAGCGGACCCGGCAGGTCCGTGTGCCCGTCGCGGCAGATCCGGACCGTCGCCGAGCTGCCCTCGGTGACGGTGTGATGGATCATCACCCCGTTCACCGGGCCCCAGGCGCCTTTGCTGTTGCGGTTGTGATGCCGCCAGTCGCCGACTTCGACCACTGTCAGGCCTTCGTCCTTCAAGGCAGCGAGAAAACTGGCCGCGGACATGGGTGGGGCCATGACCGACTCCTTCGCGGGGTCGACGGCCGCCTCCCGCGAGCCGTCTCCTACCGCTGCTTTTACCCGGAACAGCCCGGCCCGTACTACTCGTTCGTATTCCGTGCGAGCCGTTCCGGACAGCGGTGTGCTCCGCTCGGAGCCGAGGTCAGCTGTGCAGGAACCCGTCCCCGTTCGTCGCGATGTGCGCCTCCAGCGCGCGCAGCGCCGTCTGCGTGGCCTCGGGGCTGCCGGTGCCCGAGCGCTCCGCGTAGTACGCGGCGCCCAGCTTCTTCAGCAGGTCGCCGCCCGCACGCTGCGCCTGCACCTCGTCCAGTTTCTGCTTGCCCTGCGTCAGCCCGCGCTGCGCCTGTTCCTTGGCCTTGTCCAGGAAGCCCGCCATGGGGTCACCTCTTCTGTCGGGTTCTGCCGAAGTCGTATGGGAAGCCGTTACCCGATCAACGCCCACCGGGATCTTCGAGTTCCGGAAATCGACGGTACGGAGCAACGTGGTGTGCGAAACGCGCCGCCCATGCCCCGTGTCGGGCGGATCCATTCCCCCTCATTCGTGTAATGGCGTCGCCACTCACCGTGCTGGAAGGCTTTCACCCGCAGGTCGGTTCATGATCGGGAGGGCAAAGTCATGTCGGTAGGCGAAGAGGTCCGTGCGGACCAGGCGGGCTCGGGGGGACAGAAGAGCCTCGGCACATCCGCCGCGCGGAATCTGGCCACCACCACCAAGTCCGCCCCGCAGATGCAGGAGATCAGCTCCCGCTGGCTGCTGCGGACACTGCCGTGGGTGGACGTCCAGGGCGGTACGTACCGGGTGAACCGCAGGTTGAGCTACTCGGTGGGTGACGGGCGGATCACCTTCGTGAAGACCGGGGACGACGTCCGGGTCATCCCCGCCGAGCTGGGGGAGCTGCCCGCGCTGCGCGACTTCGAGGACGCCGATGTCCTCAACGAGCTGGCTCAGCGGTGCGCGCAGCGGGAGTTCGCGGCCGGCGACGTGCTCGCCTCGTTCGGCAGCCAGGCGGACGAGGTGTTCCTGCTCGCGCACGGCCGCGTGGAGAAGGTCGGCACGGGCCCGTACGGCGACGACGCGGTGCTCGGCGTCCTCGCCGACGGCGCGTACTTCGGGGAGCAGGCGCTCCTCGACGACGAGGGCATCTGGGAGTACACGGCACGCGCGGCCACCGCGTGCACCGTCCTGGTCCTGCCGCGCCGCGACCTGGAGCAGGTCGCCGAGCGTTCGGAGACACTGCGGGACCACCTCCAGCAGCTGCGCGCCGTGCCGGAGCAGCGGTCGAACCACTACGGGGAGAAGGAGATCGACCTCTCGGCCGGCCATGTCGGCGAGGCCGTCCTGCCGGGCACGTTCGTCGACTACGACGCGGCGCCGCGCGAGTACGAACTGAGCGTCGCCCAGACCGTTCTGCGCATCCACACGCGCGTGGCCGACCTCTACAACCAGCCGATGAACCAGACGGAGCACCAGCTCCGGCTGACCGTGGAGGCGTTGAAGGAGCGCCAGGAGCACGAGCTGGTCAACAACCGCGAGTTCGGCCTGCTCAACAACTGCGAGTACGACCAGCGGCTGCAACCGCACGACGGCGTGCCCAGCCCCGACGACATGGACGAGCTGCTCAGCAGGCGGCGCGGCTCCAAGGTGTTCCTCGCGCACCCCAAGGCGATCGCCGCGTTCGGCCGCGAGTGCAACAAGCGGGGTCTGGTCCCGGAGAGCATCGACGTCGGAGGCCACCGCATCCCGACCTGGCGCGGGGTGCCGATCTACCCGTGCGGGAAGATCCCGATCAGTGACGCGCGCACCACGTCCATCATCTGTATGCGTACGGGCCTGGAGGAGCAGGGCGTCGTCGGGCTGCGGCAGTCCGGCATCCCGGACGAGATCGAGCCGAGCCTGTCGGTGCGGTTCATGGGCATCAGCGAGCAGGCGATCATCTCGTACCTGGTGACCACGTACTACTCGGCGGCGGTCCTGGTGCCGGACGCGCTGGGGGTTCTGGAGAACGTCGAGATCGGCCGGTGGCGGTGACGAGCCGCACCCGGTGTGCCGTGCGCCCGCCCGTCGCGGCGGGCGCACCTCGGGGGCGCCGGTGAGCCAGGCGGCCGAGGCGGTGAATCCCGTGCAGCCGCCCGAGGCTCAGGAGGCGGCGGCGATCCTGGCGCGGACCAGGACGGCGGTCGATCCCGTGCTGCGGCGGGCCGTCGAGGGCCTGCCGGGTTCCCTGCGCCGCGTCGCCCTCTACCACTTCGGGTGGGAGCACGCCGACGGCACACCGGCGGTGGGGCACGCAGGCAAGGCGGTGCGGCCCGCCCTGGTGCTCGCCGCGGCGCGGGCCGTCGGCGGGCGGGCCCGGCAGGCGGTGCCGGCCGCGGCCGCCGTCGAGCTGACGCACAACTTCTCGCTGCTGCACGACGACGTGATGGACCGCGACGCCACCCGAAGACACCGGCCCACTGCGTGGGCGGTGTTCGGTGACGCGGACGCCATCCTCACGGGCGACGCGCTGCAGGCCCAGGCGCAGCGGCTGCTCGTCGAGGACGGGCACCCGGCGGCTCCCGCCGCGATGGCCCGGCTCGCCTCCTGCGTCGTGGAGTTGTGCGCGGGGCAGGCCGCCGATGTCGCCCTGGAGCGGCGCGATCCGGCGGAGACCAGCCTCCCGGAGACCCTCGCCATGGCGGAGGCCAAGACGGGGGCGCTGCTCGGCTGCGCCTGTGCGCTGGGCGGGTTGTACGCGGGAGCGGGGGAGGAGGAGGTCGCGGCGCTCGACGCGTTCGGGCGGGCGGCCGGTCTTGCCTTCCAGTTGATCGACGACGTGATCGGGATCTGGGGGGATCCGGTCCGTACGGGGAAGCCGGCGGGCGCCGATCTGGTCGTCCGCAAGAAGTCGCTGCCGGTCGTCGCGGCGTTGGCCTCCGGCGGGGCCGCGGCGGAGGAACTGGCCGCGCGGTACGGGCCGCCCGGCCCGGGGGAGGAGGGGGCGGCCGACATCGAGGCGATCGCGCTCGCGGTCGAGCGGGCCGGTGGGCGGGACTGGGCGCAGGCGCAGGCCGCCGATCAGATGGCCCGGGCCCTGGCCGAGCTGCAGCGGGCTGTGCCGGTGCCGGAGGTGGCGGGAGGGTTGTTGTCGTTGGCGGAGTTCGTCACTCGGCGCGAGCGGTAGCGCTCCGCTCGGGGTGGGGGGTCGGCGGCGGTTCGCGTGGGGCGGGCCGTCGTTGCGGGGGGCCGGGTGTCGGGTGCCGGGGGCCGGGTGCTGTTGGGGGCGGGCTCGGGTGGGGTGTGGCTGGGCGCGCAGTTCCCCGCGCCCCTGGGTTGTCGGTCGGCTGACTGCCGGTGGGGGCTGGTCGCGCAGTTCCTCGCGCCCCTGGGGGGTTCGTTTGTCTGCGGGGCGGTGGGGGCTTCTCGCGCAGTTCCTCGCGCCCCTGAGGGGCTTCTCGTGGAGTTCCTCGCGCGCCCGGGGGGGGGGCTTCTCGTGGGGTCCTTGGGATCTGTTGGGGGCTGATCGTTTAGGGTGGCAACTGGTAGGTGGCGATGGCTAGTTGAGACGGGATGTTGGGCGTGGGTGTGGGGATTCGGCGGGGTGGGGTCGGGGATCGGGAGCGGATTGTCGGGGTGCTCGATCGGGCGTTCATGGATGATCCGGTGAGTGGCTGGGTGTTTCCGGGTGTCGAGTACCGGCGGGTGCGGCACTCGGGGCTGATGGGGGCCTTCACCGATGCGACGCTCGCCGACGGGTACGTCGATCTGCTGGAGGACGATTCGGCCGTCGCGCTGTGGATGGACGTGCCCAGCGAGCCGCACGCCGACGACGGTGAGGACGTGCCCGCCCTGGTGCGGGAGGCCGTCGACCCGGACAACGCGCGGATCGAGGAGATCGCCCGGCTGCTCGACGAGGTGCACCCGCAGGGGCGGGCGCACACCTACCTCTGGATGATCGGCGTCGCGCCGGAGCGGCAGGGCGAGGGGCTCGGTACCGCGCTGATGGCGCCGGTGCTCGACCGGTGCGACCGCGCCGGGTGGCCCGCGTACCTGGAGGCCAGCAGCGCACGCAGCCGCGCCCTGTACGAACGGCTCGGCTTCACCGTCATGGACCGCCCTCTCCAGCTGCCGGACGGGCCGACGATGTGGCCCATGTGGCGCGAGCCGCAGGCCGGCTGACCCGTCACCGCTCCGGAATGATCCGCTCCACGAGGCGGGTCACCACGTCCTCCGGCACCTTCGCGCCCGGAATCGCACCGTCCAGGAGTCCCGGCATCGTGAGGTGCTCCAGGATGAGCCCCTGCATGCCCAGGTAGAGGAGAGTGACCTCCTCAGGGCCGCCGGGCAGGCCCGCTCCGGCGTGGAAGGCGATTCCCTCGTCCAGGTCGCCGCGGAGCGAGGTCATCAGGGACGCGCGCAGGTCCGGGCGGCGACTCGCCTCCAGGCGCATCTCCATCAGCGCGAGGAACCCGGTGCGGTCGCGCTGCACCCGCCCCATCAGGTTGTGCATGAACGCGACGGCCAGGGCCCGGTCCCGGGGCCGGGCCAGCAGTTCCCCGACGGCCTCCGGATCCGGGGCGAGCCGCCGGTGCAGCCAGGCGTCGATCTGGTGGAGCAGGTCGTCGCGGTGGGCAAAGTAGTTCGACGACGTGCCCGTCGGCACGCCCGCCGCCGTGTCCACCGCGCGGAAGGTCAGCCCGCGCGCCCCCTCGGCCGCCAGCACCTCGACCCCCGCGTCGACCAGGGCCGCCCGGCGCTCGGGATTCCTCACCATCTCCGACTCCTTCTCCACGAGCCCGCGCATGCTCCACGAGCCCGCGAACTCCTCGGCCTTCGAAAGGCTCTTGCAACCACTACACCTGGAGCACTATAACTGTAGTGGTTCGGGGCGGCGACGCCCCAACTCCCCTGTCCCCAGCGGAAAGAGACCAGCTTGCGCAAGCTCACGTACTTCGTCGCCGTGTCCATCGACGGCTTCATCGGCGACGAGACCGGCGACGGCACCATGTTCATGCAGTACCTCGACGAAGAGTTCCTCGCCTTCCTCACCGGCGAGTACCCGGACACCATCGCGTCGGCCGGCCGGCAGGCCCTCGGCCTCGACGGCGTCGCGAACAAGAAGTTCGACACCGTGATCCAGGGCCGCAACAGCTACCAGGTGGGCCTGGACGCCGGGCTCACCAGCCCGTACGGGCATCTGCGCGAGTACGTCCTCTCGCGCACCCTCACCGAGTCCCCGCACCCGAACGTGCGGCTGATCCACGACGACGTCGTCGGCGCGGTCCGGGAACTCAAGGCCGAGGACAGCGACCTGGACATCTGGCTGTGCGGCGGCGCGCAACTTGCCGGGCTGCTCGCGGACGAGATCGACGAACTCGTGCTCAAGACCTACCCGGTGGTGTTCGGCGCGGGGCTGCCGATGTTCGGCGGCCGCTCGTACTCCCTCGACCGGTTCGACCTGACGGAGAACCGCGCGTTCGCCAACGGTGTGCTCGTGCGCCGCTACACCAGGACGCGGTGACCTCACCGGCCCCGTACGTTGGGGGCATGATCGAGCTGCTGCACATCACCGAGCGACGCCTGTGGGAGAGTGCCCGGGCCGCGGGGACGTACGAGATGTCGACCCGTGGCCGGACCCTCTCCGAGGTCGGCTTCATCCACTTCTCGTTCCCGCACCTGGTGCGCCAGGTCGCCGAACTGCTGTACGGGACCGATCCCGCCCCGGGCGAACTGGTGGTCCTCGTCGTCGATCCGGCCCGGCTCGACGGTGTCCCGGTGCGGGTCGAGGAGGCGGCGCCGGGCGGGGAGAGCTTCCCGCATCTCTACGGTCCGTTGCCGGTGTCCGCGGTGACCGAGGTGCGCGACTGGCCGCGCCCCGACGACCGTAGCCAGAAGGAGCGCATGCTCGCCGGTGACCTCTACCTCGCCGACGATCCCGAACTGGAGGCGGACGCGCTGCGCGCCGCCGAACTGGGCGAGCGGTACAACGCGAGCAGCGTCACCGACCTGCCCGCGCGCGGGGCTCTGCTGCGCGAACTCCTCGGTGAGGTGGGCGAGGACGTCGTCGTGCGGCCGCCGCTCGCCGTCGACTACGGGCGGCACATCAGCATCGGCGCGCGGACCTTCGTCAACTACGGGGCCGTCTTCCTCGACGTGGCACCCATCAGGATCGGCGAGGACGTCCAGATCGGCCCGAACGTCCAACTGCTCACGCCCACCCACCCCGTCGCGGCGGAACCGCGCCGCGCCAAGTGGGAGGCCGCGAAGCCGATCACCCTCGGTGACAACGTCTGGCTGGGCGGCGGTGTCATCGTCTGCCCCGGTGTCACCATCGGCGCGAACACGGTCGTCGGCGCGGGCTCCGTCGTCACCCGGGATCTGCCCGCGGACGTGGTGGCCGTGGGCAATCCGGCGCGGGTCGTGCGGAGCCTCCCGGAGAGTTAGCCGGCGGAGCCGGAGACCGCGGCCCGGACCGACGCCGTCATCGCCGCCACGAAGGCGTCCCGCGTCGCGTCGTCCACGAGGTCGAGCGAGAGGTACGGGTTGAGGTCCTCCAGCTCCACGAGCAGCAGTTCGCCCTCGCGGGTGCGGCAGGCGTCGACGCGCTGGATGCCGTACGGAAGGGTGTTCCAGTCGATGAAGGAGCGGGCGAACTCCCGGTCGGCGGCGGTGATCTCGTACGCGCGCAGCTCCCAGCGGCGGGCCGGGTCGGGGGCGTGGAGGGCGTACTGGAGCGCGTCGTCGACGAAGTAGAACGAGACCTCGTAGGCGAAGTCGATGTGGGGCTGCACCAACAGGCCCTCTTCGTAGGGCAGTCCGGTGAGCTCCGCCGGGGTCACCTTGCGCAGCCCTATCGAGTCCGCGCCCAGTCGCGGCTTCGCCACGTATGCGGGCGCCTCCGGGAGTTTCGCCAGGTCGGCGGGCCGGTCGACGGTCGGGATGACCGGGTGGCCGGCCTCGGTCAGGTCCAGGAGGTACTGCTTGCCCGCCATGTCGCCCCGCCCGTGCAGCGGGTTGTAGACGACGGTGCCCTGCGCGAGGGCCCGCGCGCGGAACGCCTCGTACGCCTCCTGGTAACCGAGCACCGGGCCGCTGTTGCGCACCACGACCGCGTCGAAGGCGTCCATGAGGTCCGCCGCGTCCAGCGGGTGGCACAGCGCCAGGTCGAAGGCGGAGCGCAGCCGGGAGGTCAGGAAGATGTCCTCGTCGCAGTAGCGGCGGCCGCGGGCCTCGTACGCGAGATCGGTGACGTAGAGGACGCGGGGGCGGGGGGTGCTGCGCGGCACGGCGGTACTCCTGGGAGAAATGACCGGAAAAAGAAGACCGCACCTGGTCCATCAGAGTGCCGGGTTGCGGCAGACCGTGGACCAGGTGCGGACCGGAAGACCATGCGAACAAGGAAAACGCAGGTCAAACGGCATGATCAGGGATCAAGCCTTCTTGGTCTCCCAGAAGATCTTGTCGATCTGGGCGATGTAGTCGAGCGCCTTCTGGCCCGTGGCCGGGTCGGTCGAGCCCTTGGCGGCCGAGAGGGCCTTCAGGGTGTCGTTGACCAGCTGGTGCAGCTCCGGGTACTTCTCGAAGTGCGGGGGCTTGAAGTAGTCGCTCCACAGCACCGAGACGTGGTGCTTGGCGAGCTCCGCTCGCTGCTCCTTGATGACCGTGGCGCGCGCCTGGAAGTGCGCGTCGTCGTTGGCCGCCATCTTCTCCTGGACGGCCTTGACCGACTCGGCCTCGATGCGGGCCTGGGCCGGGTCGTACACGCCGCAGGGGAGGTCGCAGTGGGCACTGGCCTTCACCTTGGGGGCGAACAGGCGGGAAAGCATGTAGCTGTCCTTCCTCGTGATCGTCTTCTCAGGTGGGACATTACTCCGTGCAGGACGGGTTTTCTCGGGTGCCCCCGGGGGCTTAGGACAAAAGTCCAGGGTGAGACTGGGACTGGTGGAGGATGGGACCGCAAGGGACCGGGGAGGTTGTCTGATGCCCGAGACGGCGGCGGAGGAAGCGCGGGAGGGCAGGGTGCCGTTCCAGCTCATCGAGGTGGAGGGGCCCTCCATGGTGCCCACCCTGTATCCGGGGGACTGGCTGCTGGTGCAGCACGGCGCGCGGGTGCGGGCGGGCGACGTGATCATCCTGCGCCACCCGTTCCAGCAGGACCTGCTGGTCGTGAAGCGGATCGCCGAACGGCGCGAGGGCGGCTGGTGGGTGCTCGGCGACAACGCCGCCGCCGGCGGTGACAGCACCGTCTACGGCGTGGTCCCCGACGAACTGGTGCTCGCCAGGGTGCGCGGGCGGCTGCGGCGCCGCAGGCCGTGGGCGGAGGGGGAGGGTCAGCGCTCGGTGGGGGCCGTGCTGTCCTGGGCGTTCTCCGCCGTACGTCCCGTGCGCTCGGTACGGTCCGTGCGCTCCGTGCGCTCCTCGGCCTCCAGGCGCTTGCGGGCCCGGTAGGCGGCGACGTTGGCGCGGGTCGCACAGCGGTCCGAGCAGTAGCGGCGCGAGCGGTTGGTGGACGTGTCCAGATAGGCGTTGCGGCACGGGGCCGCCTCGCACAGGCCGAGCCGGTCCACGCCGTACTCGGTGAGGTGGAAGGCGAGGCCCATCGCGGCGATCGCCGCGTAGCCCGCGGTCGCGTTCGACGGGTGGTCCGCGAGGTGCATGTGCCACAGCGGCTTGCCGTCGTCGTCGCGGTGGTCGTGCCCGGAGACCTGCGGGCTCACCGGGAACTCCAGGAGCAGCGAGTTCAGCAGGTTCACGGCGAGTTCCTCGTCGCCGCCGTCGGCCGCCTCGAACACCGCGCGCAGCCGTCCTCGTACGCTCCTGAAGCGGGTCAGGTCGGCGTCCGTGGCCCTGCGCGCCGCGTCCTGGCTGGCGCCGAAGAGCTCGCGCACCGTGTCGACCGTGGTCAGGGAGTCCTTGCCGCGGCCCGGCTCCTCGGTGTTGACGAGGCGCACTGCGTAGTCCGAGTAATAGGCCAGTTCCACTTGTAGTCCTTACCGGGGCGGGCTATCGTCGTCCGACGTGAGCGTAATGCTCACTTCTGCTTTCAGGGTATTACGCACCGCGGGGAGCGGTGCCCGTACGGGAGGCCTTCCATGACGACTCGGACCACCACCGACTGGCGCTCCTGGCAGGAGAGCTGGGACCGGCAGCAGGAGTGGTACATGCCCGACCGCGAGGAGCGGTTCCGGGTCATGCTCGACATGGTCGAGGCGTGCGTGGGGACGGCGCCCCGGGTGCTCGACCTCGCGTGCGGTACGGGAAGTATCACGGACCGGCTGCTCACGCGGTTCCCGCGCGCGACGAGTGTGGGCGTCGATCTCGACCCGGCGCTGCTGGCCATCGCCCGCGGCACGTTCGAGGGGGACGAGCGGGTCTCCTTCGTCACCGCCGACCTCAAGGATCCCGACTGGACGCGGGCGCTGCCGCACGACTCGTACGACGCCGTGCTCACCGCCACCGCCCTGCACTGGCTGCACGCCGAGCCTCTCGCCGCCCTCTACGGTCAACTCGCCCCGCTGGTGCGGGACGGGGGTGTGTTCATGAACGCGGACCACATGATCGACGAATCGACTCCGCGGATCAATGCCGCCGAGCGGGCTCTTCGGCACGCCCGGATGGAGCGGGCCCGGGGCGGCGGGGCCGTGGACTGGGCCGACTGGTGGGCGCTGGCCGCCGCCGATCCGGTGCTGGCCGGGCCCACCGCGCGGCGGTTCGAGATCTACGGGGAGCATGCCGACGGGGTGACTCCGTCGGTGGGGTGGCATGTGTCGGCGCTGTTCGGGGCCGGGTTCGGGGAGGCTCGGGCCGTTTGGCGGTCGCCGAGTGATGCGCTGGTGTTGGCTTTGCGGTGACGGTGACGGGTGCGGCTTTCGTCGTGGCTTGTCGCGCAGTTCCCCGCGGCCCTGGGTTGTACGTCGGCTGACGGCCGGTGGCCGCTTCTCGCGCAGTTCCCCGCGCCCCTGATGGGTTGTCGGTCGGGTGCGGTGCCGTCGTGGCTGGTCGCGCAGTTCCTCGCGCCCCTGGGTTGTACGTCGACTGACGGCCGGTGGCCGCTTCTCGCGCCGTTCCCCGCGCCCCTGATGGGTTGTCGGTCGGGTGTGGCGCCGTCGTGGCTTGCCGCGCAGTTCCTCGCGCCCCTGGGTAGTTGGTCACGCGCGGGCCGGTGGCCGCTTCTCGCGCCGTTCCCCGCGCCCCTGAGGTGCGCACTTCGTGCGGCATCTCATCACCAGGGGCGCGGGGAACTGTGCTGCCGTGTGGCTACAGGACCTTCGACAGGAACGACTGGGTGCGTTCGTGGCGGGGGTTGGTCAGGACGTCGCGGGGGTGGCCCGATTCGACGACCACGCCGCCGTCCATGAAGACGAGGCTGTCGCCGACCTCCCGGGCGAAGCCCATCTCGTGCGTGACGACGACCATCGTCATGCCGGACTCGGCGAGGTCGCGCATGACGTCCAGGACGTCGCCGACCAGCTCCGGGTCGAGGGCCGACGTCGGCTCGTCGAACAGCATCAGCTTCGGGTCCATCGCGAGCGCGCGGGCGATCGCCACGCGCTGCTGCTGACCGCCGGAGAGCTGCGAGGGGTAGTTGCGCGCCTTGTCGGCGAGACCGACCCGCTCCAGGAGTTCCCCGGCGCGGGTCCTCGCCTGCGCCTTCGACTCCTTCTTGACCTGGACCGGCGCCTCCATGACGTTCTCCAGCGCCGTCATGTGCGGGAAGAGGTTGAAGCGCTGGAAGACCATGCCGATGTCCCGGCGCTTCAGGGCGACTTCGCTGTCCTTCAGCTCGTAGAGCTTGTCGCCCTTCTGGCGATAGCCGACCAGTTCACCGTCGACGTAGAGCCGGCCGGCGTTGATCTGCTCCAGGTGGTTGATGCAGCGCAGGAACGTCGACTTGCCGGAGCCCGACGGGCCGATGAGGCAGAAGACCTCGCCCTGCTTGACCTCCAGATCGATGCCCTGGAGGACCTGCACGTTGCCGAAGGACTTGTGGACGCCCTCGGCCTTGACCATCGCGTGCTGCCGCTCGCTCATGCCATGCCTCCGTTCGGGCGGCCCACCGAGAAGACGCTCGCGCGCACCTTCTGCCACGGCGTGGGCGGCAGCTGACGGCTCGTGCCGCGTGCGTAGTACCGCTCGATGTAGTACTGCCCGACGCTCAGGATCGACGTCATGATCAGGTACCAGGCGGCCGCCAGGAAGTACATCTCCACCGGCGAACCGGACTGCTGGCCGATGTCCTGCGCGGCCCGGAAGAGCTCGTTGAACTGGACCGCCGCGACGAGCGAGGTGGTCTTCAGCATGTTGATGACTTCGTTGCCGGTCGGCGGCACGATCACCCGCATCGCCTGCGGGATCACGATGCGGCGCAGCGTCTTGGAGTGGCTCATGCCGAGCGCGTGCGACGCCTCGGTCTGGCCCTCGTCGACCGAGAGGAGACCGGCGCGGCAGATCTCCGCCATGTACGCCGCCTCGTTGAGGCCCAGGCCGAGGAGGGCCGTGAGCAGCGGCGTCATGAAGGACGACCAGTAGTCCTTGTAGATCGGCCCGAGGTTGATGTACTCGAAGACCAGGCCCAGGTTGAACCAGATGAACAGCTGGACCAGGACCGGCGTGCCGCGGAAGAACCAGATGTAGAACCAGGCGATCGAGCTGGTCACCGGGTTCTTCGACAGGCGCATGACGGCGAGCAGGATGCCGCCGACGATGCCGATCACCATCGCGAGAACCGTCAGCAGGAGCGTCTTGCCGACGCCCGTCAGGATGCGGTCGTCGAAGAAGTAGTCGGGGACCGCACCCCAGTTGATCTTGCCCTGGCTGAAGGCGTAGATGATCGAGCCGAGGAGGGCCAGGGCGATGACGGCGGCGACGTAGCGGCCGTAGTGCCGCACCGGGATGGCCTTGATGGTCTCCGGGTGGGCCGCGGGCGGCGGGGTGTCCTCGGGGCCGCCGCCCGTCTTGTCTATGTCAACAGACACGGATGTTGCCTTTCAACGACGCGTCAGGCGTTACGGATTGCCTTACTTGCCGCCGTTGACGGTGGCGGCCTTCACGGCACCCGCCTCGACGCCCCACTTGGCGATGATCTTGTCGTACTCGCCGTTCTTGATGACGGCGTCGAGCGCGGCCTTGATGGCATCGCGCAGCTGCGTCTGCGACTTGGCGACGGCGATGCCGTACGGGGCCGCCTCGACCTGGTCGCCGACGATCTCGAAGTCCTTGCCGCCGCCCGAGGTCTTCACCGCGTACGCGGCGACCGGGAAGTCGGAGGAACCGGCGTCCGCGCCGCCCGAGCGCAGCCGGGTCTGCGCCTGCTGGTCGTCGTCGAAGGCCTGGATGCCGAGCTTCTTGCCCGACGGACACTTCTTGGCCTGCGCCTTGGCGAGGTCGTGGGAGACCGTGCCGCGCTGCACCACGATCTTCTTGCCGCACAGGTCTTCCCAGGTCTTGATCCCCTGGGTCTTGCCCTTCGGCGTGTAGATGGAGACGCCGGCGTTGAAGTAGTCGACGAAGTCGACGCCCTCGCCGACCTTCTTGCCGGTGTCGGAGTCGATGCCGTCCTGGCGGTCCTTGGTGTCGGTCATGGCCGACATCGCGAGGTCGTACCGGTTCGAGCGCAGACCCGTGACCAGGGTGTCGAACGTGCCGTTCTGGAACTCGAACTTCACGCCGAGCTGCTTGCCCATCGCGTCGGCGAGGTCGGGGTCGATGCCGATGGCCTTGCCCGACTTGTCCTTGAACTCGACCGGCGCGTACGCGATGTCCGAGCCGACCCGGATGACGCCCTTGTCGCGGATCTCCTTGGGGAGCTTGCCCGCGAGCGGCGCGCTCTCGGTGGAGGACTTGCCGGAGTCGTCCGACTTCGTCTGGTCGCCGCAGCCGGTGAGCAGCAGCGTGCCGGCGACCGCGATCGCGCCGGCCGCGGCTATCCGGGTCTTCACGGACTTCCCGGCCTTCGCGGTCGAGCGGCGGGTGGTGCTTGCGGTCATGGTGGGGTCCTCCGGCAGGGATGGGGGAGTGGCCGTCAGGGTCGCTGGGGCACACGCCTTCGGGTGTCGCGACCTGCGTGATGACGCATCTTGCCATTCGGACCGGGTCGTTCAGGGGCGCGGTGATGTCAAAATCGGATAACGGGTGACTCAAGTCGGTCAACAGGTCGGCACATCACGGTGCATGGGGCCTACATCATCTGCGGACGTATCGCCCACCGGCCGGAGGATCTCCGGCGAACCGCCCGCCGTCTCATTATTCGGTCGCTTCTTCGCGTCTCGCTCGGGTGCGTCTCCCTGACGTGTCCAGACATGTGGCTATGAGTCATGTCACCGCCGCGTGATCGATCACGAATGGGCTCGTCCGCGGCACGGTCCGTCGGGTAAGAAGGTTCTTTACACCCCTCATCCGGGGCTCAGGGCGCGCGTGCGGCGCGCCCGTCGTGTACGTACCCGCGCAGCCGGCCACAAACGGGCCCGGCTGGGACGTACGCGGTGCCCGCCCGCTCCTCAACCAGGAGCGGACCCACCCTCAACGAAGCAATAAGACTTAAGGGGTCAGACAAGTGGCAGCGGAGATCGTCAATCCTCGCAGCGACGCGAATACCGGCAACGAAGGCGCTGACGAGCCCTTCGATCCGGCCTTCGCACTGCACCGTGGCGGCAAGATGGCCGTGCAGGCCACCGTGCCGGTCCGCGACAAGGACGACCTGTCCCTGGCGTACACGCCCGGCGTCGCGAAGGTGTGCAGCGCGATCGCCGAGCAGCCGGAGCTCGTCCACGACTACACGTGGAAGTCGAGTGTCGTGGCCGTCGTGACGGACGGTACGGCCGTGCTCGGACTCGGGGACATCGGCCCCGAGGCCTCCCTCCCGGTGATGGAGGGCAAGGCCATTCTCTTCAAGCAGTTCGGCGGCGTGGACGCCGTGCCGATCGCGCTCGCGACGAAGGACGTCGACGAGATCGTGGACACCGTGGTGCGCCTCGCGCCCTCCTTCGGTGGCGTGAACCTGGAGGACATCTCGGCGCCGCGCTGCTTCGAGATCGAGCGCAGGCTCCAGGAGAAGCTGGACATCCCGGTCTTCCACGACGACCAGCACGGCACCGCCGTCGTGACGCTGGCCGCGCTGAAGAACGCGGCCCGGCTCAGCGGGCGCACGCTCGGCGAGCTGCGCGCGGTGATCAGCGGCGCCGGTGCGGCGGGTGTCGCCATCGCGAAGTTCCTCCTGGAGGCGGGCCTCGGCGACGTGGCGGTCACCGACCGCAAGGGCATCGTCAGCCGGGACCGCGAGGACCTCACGTCGGTCAAGCGCGAGCTGGCCGAGATCACCAACAAGGCCGGTCTGTCCGGTTCGCTGGAGGACGCCCTCGCGGGCGCCGACGTCTACATCGGCGTCTCCGGCGGTACGGTCCCCGAGCCGGCGGTCGCCTCCATGGCGCCGGGCGCCTTCGTCTTCGCGATGGCCAACCCGAACCCCGAGGTGCACCCCGACATCGCCCACAAGTACGCGGCCGTGGTCGCGACCGGGCGCTCGGACTTCCCGAACCAGATCAACAACGTCCTGGCGTTCCCCGGCATCTTCGCGGGCGCGCTCCAGGTCCGGGCCTCCCGGATCACCGAGACGATGAAGATCGCCGCCGCGGAGGCGCTGGCCGCCGTGGTCGGGGACGACCTGTCGGCCGAGTACGTGATTCCGTCGCCGTTCGACGAGCGGGTGGCGCCGGCCGTCACCGCCGCCGTCGCGGCCGCGGCACGGGCCGAGGGCGTCGCCCGGCGCTGAGTGCCGAGCAGCGTCCGCTGGTCGAGGCCCCGCTCCGGCGGGGCCTTTTCCGTTGCCCGGGCCGCTGGCTAGAGGACGTGTGTCACAGGTGGGAGTGGTTCCCCGGGCGGGGCACCGGCCCTATCGTCAAGGTCATGTTCGCCGCCTACGCAGCCCGCATCGACCGTGATCAGCCGCTGAACGGCCTGGAACTGGGGGAGCGGCCCGCCCCCGAGAACCGGCCCGGCTGGACCACCGTGAACGTCAAGGCCGCCTCCCTCAACCATCACGATCTGTGGTCCCTGCGCGGGGTCGGGCTCGGCGAGGAGTCGCTGCCGATGATCCTCGGCTGCGACGCCGCCGGGATCGACAGCGACGGCAACGAGGTCGTCCTGCACTCCGTCATCGGCGAGACCGGCCACGGCGTCGGGCCGCGCGAGCGCCGCTCCATCCTCACGGAGAAGTACCAGGGCACCTTCGCCGAGCAGGTCACCGTGCCCGCGTGGAACGTGCTGCCCAAGCCCAAGGAGCTCTCCTTCGAGGAGGCCGCCTGCCTGCCCACGGCCTGGCTGACCGCGTACCGGATGCTGTTCACCAACGCCGGGGTGCGCCCCGGTGACTCGGTGCTCGTGCAGGGCGCGGGCGGCGGTGTCGCGACCGCCGCGATCGCCCTCGGCAAGGCCGCCGGGCTGCGGGTCTTCGCCACCAGCCGGGACGAGGCCAAGCGCAAGCGGGCCCTGGAACTGGGCGCGGTCGAGGCCGTGGAGTCCGGCGCGCGGCTGCCGCAGCGGGTGGACGCCGTGATCGAGACGGTGGGCGCCGCGACCTGGTCGCACTCCGTCAAGTCCCTCAAGCCGGGCGGCACTCTGGTGATCTCCGGCGCCACGAGCGGGCCGAACCCGCCGGCCACCGAGCTGAACCGCATCTTCTTCCTGGAGCTCAAGGTCGTCGGCTCGACCATGGGCTCCAAGGACGAGCTGGAGGACCTGCTCTCCTTCTGTGCGGCCACCGGCGTGCGGCCCGTCGTCGACGAGGTGCTGCCTCTGGACCGGGCCCGCGAAGGGTTCACGAAGATGGCCGGTGGCGATCTGTTCGGCAAGGTCGTGCTCTCCGTCTGAGCGGGAGCCGGTCCAGGTTCTACGAGGTTCAAGGGCGTCCCGGGTTCTCGGGGCGCCCTTTCCTTTCGCCCTGCGTGTCAATTTTGGTTGACAGCGCCTTCGCGTCAACCTACATTGACAGCATGACCGAGGCAACGGATCTCGCCGAGCAGGCGGGCGCCCGCGACCCGCGCGTCGGATTGCGGGCGGTCGCCGCGCTGCGGCGGCTGCTTGAGCAGCTGGAAGCGGTACAGGTGCGCAGTGCGCGCAATCAGGGCTGGTCGTGGCAGGACATCGCGGCCGAGCTGGGAGTCAGTCGACAGGCCGTGCACAAGAAGTACGGGAGGCGATGATGTTCGAACGGTTCACCGAGGCGGCCAGGGCCGTCGTCAAGGGAGCGGTCGTCCACGCGGAGCGCGAGCGTGCCGAGCGGGTCGACGAGGGGCATCTGCTGCTCGCGCTGCTGGAGCGGCGCGGCAGCCGGGGCGCCTTCGTGCTGGACGCGCTCGGGCTCGCCGACGAGGCGCGCCGCGCGGAGATCGGGCGGGCCGTCGGGGCTGCCCGGCGCCGGGCGGGGCTCTCCCGGGCCGACACCGAAGCCCTTGCCGGGCTGGGGATCGATGTGGACGAGATCGTCGCGCGGGTCGAAGAGGCCCACGGGGTCGGGGCGTTGGCCGGTGGGCGGCGCGTCGGTGGGCGCCGGGCCTTCACGGGCGAGGCCAAGAAGGTGCTGGAGGGGGCCTTGCGGGTGGCTGTGCGGCACGGGGATCGGTCCATCGGCGATGAGCATGTGCTGCTTGCGCTGGTGTCCCGGGGCGGTAGTTCTGCCGCTGAGGTGTTGGAGGGGTTCGGGGTGGGTGCCGGGGCCGTGGAGCGGGTGCTGTACGGGGGGTACGGGGGTGAGGGGCGGGTCGCCGGGTGACCTCGGCCCGTGCCGGGGCTGAGGCCACGGGGCTCCGCCCCGGACCCCGCTCCTCAATCGCCGGAGGGGCTTGATTGGGGACCCGTCCGCTGCCCGATGGGGGGGGCTTGAGTGGGGCTCCGCCTCTCGCCCCGCTCCTCAATCGCCGGAGGGGGTTGATGGGGGATCCGTCTCCTGACCGCCGGAGGGGCTTGATGGGGGGTCCGTCTCCTGACCGGCGGAGGGGCCTGGATCGGGAGCGGTGGGAGTGGTTCCCTCCGGTGACAGTGTCGCCGCGATGTGGCCCGCCGCCTTCGCCAAATGGGCCCGTGTCGAACGGAGTTGGTCCTCCGTGATGCCGTGGTCGCGGGCCCTGTCGCGGATGTCGTCGCGGAAGCGGTCCAGGAGGCGGTCCAGGTCGCGGGACGGGGTGCCGGTGGGCTCCTCCGTGGCCCAGGACGGGACATACTCGGCCGGGACCGTGTCCGGCGCGGGGCGGAACTCGGGCTCGGGCGCCGGCTGTGTGCGCGGAGTGTCCTTGCCGAAGCTCTTGCCGAACTCGCCGAACTCCTTGGCCAGTTCGGCCAGGCCCTCGCGGACGCCCGTCGGCCAGTCGCCGCGTGTGAAGTGGTCCTGCACCTGGTCCTGGACGCGCCGCGCCATGCGCTGGAACTCCTCCTGCGCCTGCTCCCGCACCTGGTCCTGCGCCTCCTTGGCCTGGCGGCGCGCCCGCTGGGCCTCCTCGCGGGCCCGCCGGCTCTCGTCCTTCGCGCGCCGTGCCTGCTCCTTCCACTCCTGCTTGGCCCGGCGCATCTCCTCCTTCGCGGCCCGCCAGGAATCCTTGTCCGTGAAGTCCTTGAGGTCGCCCAGATCGCCCAGGTCACCGAGCTTGCCGAAGGGGTTGCTCCGGGTGCGGGTGCCGGCCGCGGCGGCCCGCACCTCGCGGCGCAGCTCGCCGGCCGCGCCCCGGACGTCGTCGCGGATCTCGGCCGCCAGCTCGGCGACCGACTCGCGGATCTCCAGCTCCAGATCGGCCAGCTCGCCGCTGCGGTCGGCCAGCTCGGCGCGGCCCGCGTCCGTGATCGCGTACACCTTGCGGCCGCCCTCGGTGGTGTGGGTGACCAGCCCCTCGCTCTCCAGCTTCGCCAGGCGCGGATAGACCGTGCCCGCCGAGGGTGCGTACAGCCCCTGGAAGCGCTCCTCCAGGAGGCGGATCACCTCGTAACCGTGGCGCGGGGCCTCGTCGAGCAGCTTGAGGAGGTAGAGCCGAAGGCGTCCATGGGCGAAGACGGGAGACATGTCAGAGCACCTTCTTGTCGGCGGGGCGGTCCTGCGGGGCGTCGTGCGGCTCTGTGTCGGACGGATCGTCCAACGGCTCGTCCTCGCCCGGCGGCCTGCGCAGCAGCGCGATCGAACCGGAGACCGTCGTCGCCCGCAACTTCCCCGAACCCGCGCCGAGCCGGCCGGTGATCTTGTGGGCGCCCCACTGGCCGGAGACCCGGAGGCCGTCGAAGGCGTTCGACACCGCTCCGCTCGCCGTGTTCGCCTCGACCTCGGTGTCCGCCGGGTGCGGGATGCGGATGGCGATCTCGCCGGAGACGCTGCTGAGTGCCACGTCCGTGGGGCCCGCCGGATCCAGGTCCACGATCATCGAACCGCTCACGGTGTCCGCCTTCACGAAGGACCCCGAGCCCTCGACGACGGTCAGATCCCCCGAGACCGACTGGAACCGGAGGTCACCCGTGACCGCCTGGGCCTCGACGCTGCCGGAGACCGTGCTGGTGCGGACCGGCCCGGTGACGCCCACCAGGGTCGTGTCGCCGGTGACGCCCTTCACCTCCGTACGGCCCGCCATGCCGGAGACGACCGCGGCCGCGCCGACCACGCCGACCTCGACCCGGGTCCCCGTGGGAACCGCGAGCGTGACCACCGCGCTGCGCCGGAAGTCCTTGCGGTCGAACCACTTCAGGAAGCCCTTCCAGGGCAGGTCGTCGTACACGACCGAGAGCACGCCGTGCTCCTGGCTCACGCGCAGCGGTGGCCCCTCCAGGTCGGAGACCTCCAGGCGGGCGGAACCCTCGTCGGTGCCCACCACGTTGACCGTGCCGTTGACGATGCGGACGTGCAGCGTCGTGACCGGATCGTCGAAGACGAGTTTCTGCGGTTCCGCGACGGACCACTCGGACTCGGACATGGTGCGACCTCCCTCGGTGGCGAGCGCGGACGACTGCCGGTGCGACACGCCATATCGCGTTCCCTGCAAACACGATATATCGCGGATGGGGAAAGTCAAGACTGTCGCGAACGTCCGTCTCGCGCTCGCACTCCCAGAGGAGGTCATTTGTGGTCCGAAGCGGGCAAATTGCCCTAGCGTGGGTTCATGCCGTCCCCCGAACCCGCCGGTGCCCTGCTTCTCTGCCGCGCCGAACCCGCCGTCGTCGGACCCGCCGCGCAGCTCCTGCGCGAGCGGATGGTGCTGGCCCGGGCCGGACGCGAGTGGAGCGTCCTCGTGCCCGAGGCGAAACCCTGGCTGACCGGCGAGGAGTCCGTCGAGCGGGTGCTCGGCGGCTGGGCCGGCGCGCTCGCCGTCGGCGCCCCCTGGCCGGTGCTCGCGCTGTGGTGGGACGCGGACCGCGGCGGCTTCACGCTCGCCTCCGGCTTCCGGCGCCCGGTCGGGTACGTCTGGCTGGCCAACGGCACCCCGGTCGGCGAGCACGAGGCCCTGCGCACCTTCGCCGCCCGCCTCGGCCTCGACCCCGTACACGACATGCAGTCCCTCGAAGCCCTCACCGCACCCGACTCCGAGGCCGACGCCCGGGCCCGGCTGCGCGGTCTGCTCGCCGTCCTCACCCGCGCCGGGCTCACCCTGCCCGCCGGACTGGGCCCCGGCGAGCCCGCCGACCGGCTGCGCGAGGTCGCCCGCGTCCAGCCGGACGCGGAGCAGGTCGATTGGCCGGGCTGGCGGGACGCCGTGCACGCCGAGCTTGACGTCGTGGAGGGCAGCGGCATCGGGCCCTGGGTGCGCGGCCCCCGGGCCCGCTGCGTGGCCGCGGCCCACCTCGCCGCCGGAGTTCCGCTCGCCCTCTACGGGCTGCGCCGGCGCAGCGCCGGCTGGGCCACCGCCGGGGCGATCCTGCTCGTCCACGGCGCGCTCGGCTTCGTCTACGACCGCGTGCGCGCCGCCCGCGGCGACTGATCCGCCCCCGACGGGGCCCTACTCGTCCTCGTCCTCGTCGTCCAGCCGCGCCAGCCAGGTCGCCAGCCGCTCCACCGGCACTTCGAAGTCCGGGTTCAGGTCGACGAACGTCCGCAGCTGCTCGGCGAGCCACTCGAAGGTGACCTCCTCCTCGCCGCGCCGCTTCTCCAGCTCTTCGATGCCACGGTCGGTGAAGTACAAGGTCTGCTCCGTGCGGATGACGAGATGACTGATTGACGGTGATTCCTGGCCAGGATAGGCCGACCCTGCCGCCGGGCTCGCCCCGAGGTCGTCCCCGGCGTTAGCCTGGTGAGTCAACTCTTCTGTTTTCAGGCTGAGTTGGTGATGCGTTGCGGCAGTCGGGGGACGGGGGCGCGGTGACACAGGACACGTCGCGGGACGGTGTGACGGGGCGGGACGATGTGGTGCGTGTGCAGGTCGGGGGCAGACCCGTCCTGCTGCGGACGGCCGACGTGGGCGCGCTGGTGCCGACGCAGAGCGGATACGCCGACGCGGGACGGGTGACCGACCGGGTGGCCCGGGGCGTCGAGGGCCTCGACGACCTCATCCGCGGGGTCGGCACCGCGATGCGGCAGGCCGCCGCCGCCGTCCGGCCCGACGAGGTGACCGTCTCCTTCGGCGTCGAGCTCGCCGTCAAACCGGGCGCGGTCGTCTCCCTGCTCGCCGCGAGCGAGGCCAAGGCGGCCCTGACCGTGACGCTCGCCTGGCGTACCGGCGAGGACGCGACGGCCGACCCCGAGCCCGATCCGGAGCCCGATCCGGACCCGGCTCAGAACGCGGCTCCCGGCCCGGGCTCCGGTCCGGCCCCGGGCACCGGCACCCCCACCGGCCCCTCGACCACCTCCGGCGCAGGCTCGTAGTGCCGGACCACGGCATACCCGACGGCTCCACCGGGCGCGAAGAAGAGGCGGCGCGAGCCTTCGCGGTCTTCGATGCGTCCATGCTGGCCGCTTGTGTACGCGTCCACGCCGTCCGCACCGGGTATGCAGAGACAAGACACGGGCCGGACGCCGCCGGCGGGGAGCACGACGCGTACGACACATGGGGCAGCGGCGTCTTCGTGGCCCCCGGATGGGTGCTGACCTGCGCCCATGTGGTCGTCAAGGGGCTGCGGGGCACGGGGGAGGGGGGTGCCGTCGTGGGCAAGGAGGTCGGCGTCACCTTCACCGACTCCGGCGGCACCGAGGGCGTCGCCGTCGCCGTGGTCGACTGGGCCGCCCCGCAGGAGCCGCCCGACGACCACGGACAGGTCTGGCCCGCGCCCGACATGGCGCTGCTGCGACTGCGCGACCCCGTCTCGCACGACTGCGTCTGGATCGGGGACCGGCCCCGGCCCGGACTGCGGGACGTCGCCTACTACGGGTGCACCGACGAGTTCGGGGAGCGCGAGATCACCGGCCGGCTGGCCCGCCTCTCCGGGGAAGCGGGCAACGGCGCGTTCGTCCGGCTCAACCGCCAGGACGAGGTGGAACCCGGCATGTCCGGCGGACCCGTCCTGGACCTCCGTACCGGCGCGGTCGTGGGCCTGGTCAAGGCGAGCAGGCCCGGCCGCCCCGGCGGGCTCACCGTCGCCGTCACCCAGCTGCGCCACAGCCCGTACTACGTCCAGGTCGTCCACGCCCACGACCGCTGGCACCTGGACCGGCTGCGGGACGGCAGCGGACGCGTCCCGGCCTGGGCCTATCTGCGGCGCAAGTGCCAGGTCAGCGACGGCATCGACCCCGTACACCGCACGACCCTGCTCGGGCTGCTCGCCGAGTTCGCCCCGCCGGCCCGCGCGGACCGGGTCACCGAGCTGGCGCTCGACGCCCGCGGCGACCCGTTCGAGTCCGCCTTCGGCCCCGCCGCGCTGACCTGGCGCGACGGGCTCGGCCTGCTGTACGAGCCGCCGGAGCGGCACGCGACCGCAGCCGCGCTGCACTACGTCGCCGCGGTGGCCGCCGACGGCGACGTGACCCTGCCGCCGGACGTCGAGACCGAGCTGTGGCGGGTCGTGTTCGACCAGGCCACGTGGCACGACGCGCGGGTCCACGCCCAGATCCGGGTGCGCTACGACGACCTCCAGCTGCGCCGCGCGAGCCGCCGCGGCGACCCGCCCGTCCGCCGGCCCGCACCGGGCGGCGGCGACCCGGCCGTCACCGTCGGACCGACCGCGCTGCTCGAACTGTGGCGGGACGCCTGGGAAGGCACGTACAGCTGGCGCGTGGGCGTCCTGTACGCGCGCGGCCGCGCCGAACCCACCGTCTCCGGCACCAGCGACGACGAGGAACAGCTCGAACGGGACGTGGCCGGGCCGCTGCGCGCCGTCTTCCGCAGCGTCGACCGCGGCGACGACGACCCGGTCAGGCTCGAAGTGGCCACCGCGCCCGAGCTGTTCACGCTGCCCGTCGAGGAATGGTCCGTCGACGGCGACGAGCCGCTCGGCGTCCAGCGCCCGGTCGTCTTCCGCCACCAGGGCGTCCGGCCGCACGGCGAGCGGGGCGCCGCACGCGAGCGGGACCGGTGGGCGCGGCTGTGCGCGGAGCCCTTCGTCACCGAGCGGGCCGACTGCGCGGACGGCCGCCCGCGCACCGTCGACCCGGCCTGGCTCGACGCGCTCGCCGACCACACCGTTCCCGTGTACTGCCGGGCCACCGACACCGAACCGACCCTCGGCGCCCTGCACGCCGCCCGGCGCGGCGGGTACCCGGTCGCCCTGGGCCGAAGACCCGGCCCCGTGGGGACCGACGGAGCCTGTGCCGACTTCCATCGCGGGATGCGCGAGGGGCTCGGCGCCGTCCGCGTGGCACAGCTCCCGTACGAGCTGAAACGGCTGCGCGGCGAGGTCTTCGCCCGCGACCACGACTCCTTCTGGGCCCTCGGCCTCGGCCTGGTCCTGGACGACCCCGCACACCCTCTGCCCGGCGACGACGAGGCCCTCTACGGGGAGATCTGATGAACGACTGGCTCATCTACCGCGGTGTAGGCGTCCCGCACGACGGCATCGAGCGGCTGCCCGCCCCGCCGCCGTGGCGCGATTTCGACGGTACGGTTCCCGCCGCGGGCGCCGCGCAGACACCTCCCGACCCCGGCACCGGGCGGCGCCTCGGCCGGGTCGCGCGCGAGCAGCTCACCGACGCCCCGGACGCCGAACAACTGGACGTGGTCAACGCGGCCCTGTACCTGCGCCGCCCGCTCCTCGTCACCGGCCGCCCCGGCACCGGCAAGTCGACCCTCGCGCACGCCGTGGCCCACGAACTGAAGCTCGGCCGCGTCCTGCGCTGGCCCGTCGTCTCCCGTACGACACTCCAGGACGGCCTCTACCGCTACGACGCGCTCGCCCGCCTCCAGGACGTACAGGTCGCCGCCAACGCGGGCCGCCCCGAGGACGTCCCCGGCATCGGCGACTACATACGGCTCGGCCCGCTCGGCACGGCGCTGCTGCCCGGCGCGCGCCCGCGCGTCCTCCTCATCGACGAGCTCGACAAGAGCGACATCGACCTGCCCAATGACCTGCTCAACGTCCTGGAGGAGGGCGAGTTCGCCATCCCCGAGCTGGAGCGCGCCGCCGACCGGCAGCCCGAGGTCGAGGTGCTGACCGACGACGGACGCAAGGTCACCGTGCGGGGCGGCCGCGTCGCCTGCCGCGCCTTCCCCTTCACCGTCCTCACCAGCAACGGCGAACGCGACTTCCCCGCCGCCCTGCTGCGCCGCTGCATCCACCTCGAACTCGCCCCGCCCGACGAGAAACGGCTCAGCGCCATGGTCAAGGCGCACCTCGGCGCGGAGGCGGCCGAGCGCGGCGCCGAACTGATCCGGGAGTTCCTCGTCCGCTCCCAGCACGAGGTCATCGCCGCCGACCAGCTCCTCAACGCCATCTACCTCACCCACTACGCCACACCGCCCACCCGGGAGAACCTCGCCGACCTGCTCGTCCAGCGGCTCGACCGCGCGAGGTGACCCGGTGAGCGCCCCGCGGGACCCCATCGCCCGCCTGGCGGGAATGCTGCGTACCGCCGGGCTCGCGCCGACCCCCGAGGAGGTGGCCGACGCGCTCTGGCTCGGCGAGCACATCACCGCACCCGACGCCACGGCCCCCGCACCGCCCCGGCCGCCCGACGACGGACCGGCCGCGCCCGACCCCGTGCCGGTCACGGACGCACCCGCGCCGCGGCCCGCGTCCGGCGAGGACGGCGGCGGCACGGCGCCCGCCCGGTTCGACCGGCTCGGCCTGTACGCCCGCGCCACCCGCCCCGCCGACGGCGACCGGCGCCGGGCCGCGGGCACCGAACCCGAGGGCCTGCCGGTCCGCGTCGCCCTGCCCGCCGCCCTGCCCCGGGTCCTGGACATCCAGCGCGCGCTGCGCCCGTTGCAGCGGCTGCGCCCGCCCGGCACGCGCCGCCGCACCGTGCTCGACGAGGCGGCCACCGCCGACGCCAGCGCCCGCGCGATGGGGCTCACGGTGCCGGTGCTGAGGCCCGTCGACCGCCGCGAGGCCACCCTGCACCTGGTGCTCGACGCGTCGCCCTCCATGGTCGTGTGGCACGAACTCTTCGACGAGCTGCGCGGGGTGTGCGAACGGCTCGGCGCGTTCCGCGACATCCAGGCCCACTACCTGCACGGGCTTCCCGACGGCACCCCGGCCCTCGGCGCCGGACCCGACCCGCGCGGCGCCGCCCACCCCACCGACCGGCTGCGCGACCCGACCGGCCGGTCCGTCACGATCATGGTCAGCGACTGCGCGGGACAGCTGTGGCGGCTCGGCCTGGCCCAGCGGCTGCTGCACCGCTGGGCCGAGTGCGCCCCGGTCGCCGTGCTCCAGCCGCTGCCCCACCGCATGTGGCGCCGCACCCATCTGCCTGCCGAGCCCGGACTCCTGTACCGCGGCGAGGGGCCGGGCGCACCCCTGCGGTTCCGGCCGCGCGCCCAGCCGCTGGGCGGGAGCGGCGGCCGGTCCGTGCCGCTGCTGCCGCCCAGCGCGTCCGCGCTCTCCGCCTGGGCGCGGCTGCTCGCCGGGCTCGGCGCCCGCCCGGTGCCCGCCGAGACCGGCCGGGTGCACGCCGACCACCCGGCGACCGCGCCGCCCGCCTCGGCGCCGCAGCGCACCCCGGCGGAACTGGTCAGCCGGTTCCGCTCGGTGGCCTCGCCGGACGCCATGCGGCTCGCCGTCTACCTCTCCGCCGCGCCGCTGATCCTGCCCGTGATGCGACTCGTCCAGCGCACGATGCTGCCCGACTCCGGCCCCGCCGAACTCGCCGAGGTGCTGCTGAGCGGACTGCTGCGGCGCACCACCGAGACACCCGCCGAGCCGGCCGCACCCACGGCCCGCGCCTTCGACACCCAGGGCGAGAGCTACGCGTTCGTCCCCGGAGTACGGGACGTGCTGCTCGGCCCGATCACCCGCGACGACGCTCTGCTCGTCCAGAAACACTGCTCGGACTACGTCGAGCAGCGCTTCGGCCGCCGCGCCCGCGCCTTCCTCGCGCTGGCCATCGCCCAGATCGACCGCGACCGCCCGCCCGGCGACCCGGCCGTGCCGCCCGCCCCACAGGACACCGACGCCGCCGACGACAACGGCCGGGCCGGAGCCGTGCTCCCGCGCGCCTTCGCCGAGGTGTCCGCCGCCGTCGTCCGCCGCTTCATGGACCCGCCCGTACCGTCGCCGGGCCCGACACCGACGGTCCCCGGCGACGCCGTCCACGACCAGGCCGTCCGCACCGCCCGCATCCTGCTCGCCGACCACGAGCGCGACGGTAACCAGAGCGGCCTGCACTCGGCCGCCGCGCTGCTGCGCCGCGTCCTGGCCGCCGACCCCGCGCACGAGGACGCCGGGTTCGAACTCGGGCGGGTGCTGCTGCGGCTGTGGAGCGTGACCCACGAACCGCGCCTGCTCGACGAGGCCGACGCGGCGATGCGCTCCGCGGCCGCCGTCCCCGGCATGATCCGGGCCCGCGCCGTGCTCGGCCAGGTCCTCTACGAGCGTGCGCTCGCCGCGCCGGGCGGACTCGACCCGGCGCTGCTCGTCGCCGCTGAACAGGAGTTCGCCACCGTCTGCCTCGCCGAAGGAGTCGAGTACGAACTCGGCCTCGACTGCGCGGTACGGCGGGCGCGGATCCTGCTGCGCCTGCACCGGCTCGACCACGACGAGGTCCATCTGCGCGACGCCCGCGCCGCCCTGGAGGAGTTCGAGCGGCGCGAACCGTCCGGCAAACCCGACCCCGGACTCCACCTCGCCCTCGGACAGGTGCTGCTCGCGCTCGCCGAGAGCACCGGCGACGCCGCCGACGCGGGCCAGGCGGCACGCCAGCTCACCGCGGGACTGGCCGCTTTGGGCACCCGGGCGGCCCCCGCGCGCCGCGCCAGGGCCCGGCTCGACCTCGCCCGCGCCCTGCGCCACGTGCCCGGCGCGCTCGACCGGGCCCTCAACGAGCTGGCCCTCGCGCTCGACGAGGCCGACGACGACCAGCGGCTGCGCCTGGACCTCCTGATCTGCGCCGGACGCGTCCGCCGCGCCCGCTACGACCTGCGCCGGGACCCCGCCGACCTGGCCGCCGCCGACGAGGCGTACGCGGCGGCCCGCCGGCTGACCGGCCGCGACGGCCACGACTATGCGTCCCTGCTGCCCGAATGGGCCGACACCCTCCTGGAGCGGGCCCGCGTCGCGAGCGGCGCCGACCGCGCCGTGCACGTACACACCGCCGTGCAGGTACTGCGCGAGGCCAGGACCGCGCTGCCCCGCGACGACGCCCGGGTCCCCGCGCGGCTGCTCGCCCTCGCCGCCGGCCTGCGGCTGCGCCACGGCCTGGAGCACGACCCGGTCGACCTGCGCGAGGCCGAATACCTGCTCGCCCAGGCCGCCCGGTCCGCGGGCGACCCGCTGGCGGCGGCCCGCGCCTGGGCCGAGCACGGCGACGTACAGCGCGAACTCCACCGCGTCACCGCGGACTTCGGCTGGCTGGAGCACGCCGCCGACTCGTACCGCAGGGGCTGGCGGACCGCGCTCACCGTGTCCGGCGGGCCCACCCGCGTCCAGGCGCTGTGGCAGGCGGCCCGCATCCAGCAACTGCGCGCGGAGGTGCTGGAGGCGATGGGGCGGCCGAGGGGCGCGCTGGAGGCGTACCGGTCGGCGCTCGAACTGTGCGAGGAGGCCGGGGCCGGTGAGGACGGCGGGGGCGGATCAGGGCCGCCCGATCCCGCCGCGCTGCGGGCCCGGATCGAGGCCCTCGCGGCGAGCTGAGCGGCGGCCCGCGCCGTTTTCGGACGCGGGCCCGAGGGAAAGTCCACGGGACACGGAATAAGGAGCCGAACCGATGAAGGACCCGAACGACGCGGCGACGGTCGCGACCGGCCACACCGCGACGCCCGCCGACTACGCGGGCCGGCTGGTCGATCTCAGGGGGTTCGACCTGGCCGAACTGCGCGACCTCGACCACCCGGTGCTCGCCGAGGTGATCGACGACCTGCTCGCCCGCATCATCGACCCGGTCTCGGTGCTGGCCGAGTACACCCAGAGCATCGGCAACGACGGGCGCTGACGCCGCATCGCGTGTTCCGCACCAGGCCCTTGGGGAGAGGGCAGGACGGGGAGGGCACATCCATGGAGGCCACGCACCACGGCCCACAGGCCGGGCATCGCTCCCGTGCCGCGCACGCCCGGCACGCGCCCTGGCCTTACACCCGGCTCGACGTGCCGGCCCTGCGCGCCGCCGGACACCGGCCCACGCCCGTACGGCAGTTCGTCTTCAAGGTCAACAGCCGGTGCAACCTCGCCTGCACCTACTGCTACGTCTACGAGATGGCCGACACCGGCTGGAGCGGGCAGCCCGCCACCATGAGCGCCGAGGTGCGCACGCTCGCCGCCCGCCGGATCGCCGAGCACGCCGCCGCGCACCGGCTCGACCGCGTCGACCTCGTCCTGCACGGCGGCGAGCCCCTGCTCACCCCGGTCGCCGACCTCACCTCGCTGATCCGGGAGACCAGAGCCGCCCTGCCCCCGTACTGCACCCTCACCGCCGCCGTGCAGACCAACGCCACCCTGCTGACCGACGACCGCCTCGACGCGCTCGCCGCCGAGCGCGTCCGGGTCGGCGTCAGCCTCGACGGCGGCGACCCGGAGCACAACTCCCGCCGCGTGTACCGGACGTCGCACCGCCCCTCCTGGCCGCGCGTGACCCGCGGCCTCGAACTCCTGCGGCGCCGGCCGGAGTCGTACGCGGGGCTGCTGTGCGTCGTCGACGTCGAGCAGGACCCCGTCGACACCTACCGGTCCCTCCTGCGGTTCGCGCCGCCCGCCCTCGACCTGCTGCTCCCGCTCGCCCACTGGTCCAGCCCGCCACCCGGCGCCCGGGACGGCGCGCCCGTGTACGGCGACTGGCTGACCGCCGTCTTCGACCAGTGGTTCGAGGACGGCCGCAGGGCCACCCGCGTCCGGCTCTTCGAAGAGGTCATCGCCCTGCTGCTGGGCCTCCCCACCGCCACCGAGGCGCTCGGTGTCGCCCCCGCCGCGACCGCCGTCGTCGAGACCGACGGCACCCTCGAACTCACCGACGCCCTCAAGTCCGCCTACGACGGCGCCGCCGTCACCGGACTCGACCTCACCCGCCACACCTTCGACGACCTCCTCGACCACCCCGGCTTCGCCGCCCGCCAGCTGGGCCTCGACGGACTCGCCGACCAGTGCCGCCGCTGCCCACTGCTCACCGTGTGCGGCGGCGGGCACTACGCCCACCGGTTCCGCGAGGGCGCCGGCTTCCGCCACCCGTCCGTCTACTGCGCCGACCTGACGGTCCTCATCCGGCACATCGCCACCCGGCTGCGCACCCTCGCCCCGGCCGAGCCGCGGGAGGCACCGTGCTGACCGCCGCCGTCGCCCCGCGCATCGGCGTCCCGCTGCCCGCGCTGCGCCTGCTCGGCGGCGGCGGCCACGACGAGGCCACCGGCACCCTGCTGCGCACCGCCGAACACAGCAAACGGCTCCTCCTCCTCGCCCTGCTGCGCACCCGGCTCGGCGACGGCCCCGCCACCGACCACTGGGCGCTGATCGAGGCCGCCCAGCGCACCGCGCCCGAACCGGTCCGCGAGGTCCTGCTCCACCCGACCGTCGGCACCTGGGCCGAGGAGACCCTGCGCCGCCTCACCGACCCGCGCGCCGCGCTCCCGCCCGACACCGCCCGGCTCGGCGCCCTCGCGGCGGCCGCCGCCCTGCGCGCGGGCCTGCCCTTCACGCTCACCCTGCACAGCCCGGGCCGGCTCCTCTCCCTGCCGTCCCTGGGCGCGCTGCGCCGCCCCGCGCCCGGCCCGGTCCGTGTCGACGACACCCGCTGGCCCGGCCGTCCCGACGCCGCCGCCCTGACCCTGCACCGGCTCGGCCCCGCCGGCCCGCTCCTGGACGACCTCGACCCCTACCGGGTGCCGCCCCCCACCGACCGCACCAGGGCCGCCCGCCGCCTCGGCCCGCAGGGCAGGGCCCAGTGGGACGCGCGGTACGGAGCCGCACTGGAGGTGCTGCGCCGGATCGACGACCGCCGCGCCCGCGAGATCACCGCGCTCCTGCGCTGCGTCGTCCCGCTGGCCCGCACCTCCCGCTCGGCGAGCGCCACCGCCCCGGCCGCGCACAGCGCCGTCCTCGTGCGCCCCTGCCCGCCCCTGCACCTCGCGGCCGCCCTGGTGCACGAGGTGCAGCACGGCAAACTCGCCGCGCTCAGCGACCTCGTACGACTCCACACCGCCGACACCACCGCCCGGCACTGGGCACCGTGGCGCCCCGACCCGCGGCCCTTCGACGGCCTGCTGCACGGCACCTACGCGCATCTCGCCCTCGCCGACCTCTGGCAGCGCGCCGCCCTCGCCGGGGTCCCCGGCGCCTGGCCGCGGCACGCCCGCTACCGGGCCCAGGTCGCCGCCGTGCTGCCGGATGTCCACCGGGCACCCGAACTCACCCGCGCCGGACAGGAGTTCGTCACGGCGATGACCGAGACCGAGCAGGCCATGGGCGAGCATCCGCCCGGCGCGGGCCTGTGGCGCGAGGCGTGCCGGGCCGTCCGGGCGACCGCGCCGACCTGAGCGGCGGGAGCGGACCTCATGCACGCGAGCCAGGAGCCGATACAGGAGAAGAGCGCCGCGCGTCGGGCGGCGCGTCCCGTCAAGGAAGCCGACCAGGAGAGGCCCCAGTGAGCGCCAGGCCAGCGACACACACGCAGGACGGCACAGGTGACCAGCGCTTCACGGTCAGCTATGTCGGATTCGACGGGCCCTGGGCCCGCTGGATCCAGCACCGTCTGGAGGAACAGGGACACCAGGTCTCCCTGCGCTCCCTCAACCCCCAGGCGGCGGGCAGCCTCACCGAGGCCCTCGCCGATCTCGCCCGGAGCGACAGCAAGATCGTCATGGTGCTCAGTGATCGCTACTTCAGCCGCGGCGGCCACAGCCACCAGGACTGGAACGAGGCCCTGACCACGGTCGTCGCACGCCACCCGGGGCGCTACGCCGGCCTCTCGCTGAGCAGCGGCGACACCCCCGGCGCCACCGTCGCCCTCGAACCGGTCGAGCTGTGGGGGATCGACGCGCGCGAGGCCGAGTTCCGGGTGCTGCGCCGGCTCGGCCTGCCCACCGACCGGATCGGCCACAGCACCGGCCGCCGCGGACCGCGCTTCCCCAACGACCCGCCCGAGGTCTGGGGCGGCGTCCCGCGCCGCAACCCCCGCTTCACCGGCCGCATCGAGGTCATCACCGAGCTGCGCGAGAAACTCGTCGAGGCCCCGTCCGGCGCCAAGATCGTCACCCTGCTCGGCATGTCCGGCATCGGCAAGACCCAGATCGCCGCCGAGTACGCCTACCGGTACGCCTCCGAGTACGACGTCGTCTGGTGGGTGCCCGCGGAAGGGCGGGCCGGACTGCGCGAGCGCCTGTCCGAACTGGCGCCCGCCTTCCAGCTCGGCGTCGACGCCACCAGCTACGGCGAGCGGATCCGCACCGCCCTCGAAGCGCTGCGCCGCGGCACCCCGTACGGCAAGTGGCTGATCGTCTTCGACGGCTGCGACGACCCCGACATCCTCACCGACCTGCTGCCCAGCGGCGCCGGCGACGTCCTCATCACCTCCCGCAACCGCGACTGGGCCAGCCGCCACACCCAGCTCGTCGAGGTGCCCGTCTACACCCGCCGCGAATCCGTCATCTTCGTCCAGCGCCGCGCCGTGCGCCTGAACAGCACCGAGGCCGGACAACTCGCCGAGGCCCTGGGCGACTTCCCGCTCGCCCTGGACCAGACCGCCGGCTGGCTCGCCAACTCGCCGATGACCGTGAGCCAGTACGTGGACCTGCTCGGCCGGCGCCTCGACTCACCGGACACCCTGACCGTCTCCGAGCAGTACCCGACGCCGTTCCCGCAGTCCATCGCCATACTCCTCAACAACATCCGCGACGAATACCCCGACGCCCGCGCCCTGCTGCGGCTCTGCGTCTTCTTCGCCCCCGGCCGCGTCCCGCTGAAACTGCTGCGCGAGATGCCCGCCGGCGATCTGCCCGAGGAGTACTCGGGCCTGATGAACGACCGCGTCCGCTGGAACGCGGCCCTCAACCGGCTCGTCCAGTACTCCATCGCGGGCCTGGAGTACTCCGAGCAGCCGGTCGACGCGGGCGGCGGCATGGAGACCGTCCAACTGCACAACATGGTCTACCAGGTGGTGCGCCAGTACGTGTCCGAGAAGGACACCGAGCACCTGTCCCGGGCCGTGCGCCGCGTCCTCGCCCAGGCCGACCCCGGCGCCCCCGCGGAACCCCGCAACTGGCCCCGCTACGCCGAACTCATCCCGCACCTGGAGCCCTCCGGCGCACTGCACTCCACCAACCCGGCGATCCAGAACTTCGTCCTGAGCTGCCTGCGCTACCTCAATTACGCGGGGGAGTACCGCACCTGCCTCGCCCTGTGCGAGAAGACCGAGGAGAACTGGCGCGACACCCTCGGCGAACGCCACGCCCACGTCAGGGAACTCGACTACGTCTACGGCAACACCCTGCGCATGCTCGGCGAGTTCCGCAAGGCCGAACAGCTCAGCCGCACCATGGTCGAGCAGCTCACCGACGAGCGCGGCGACCGGGACCTGGAGACCCTGCGGGCCATGAGCATGCTCGGCTCGGTACTGCTGCGCACCGCCAAGTACGACCGCGCCCACGAACTCTTCGAGCACTGCTGGACCGTCTACCGCGCCCTCCTCGGCGAGGACGACGCCACCAGCCTCGACGCCCAGAACAACCTGGCCGTCGTACGGCGCCTCCTCGGCCGCTACGGCGAGGCGTACGACCTGGACCTCGACACCCTGCGCCGCCGCGAGCGCGTGCTGCGCCCCCGGCACCTCAGCATCCTCGGCTCCGGCATCTCCTGCGCCCGCGGGCTGCGCCTGATGGGCAAGTACAAGGAGGCGCTGTCCCGCCAGGAGCAGAGCCTGCGCCTCAACCAGGCCATGCTCGGCGAGAGCCACCCGCTCACCCTGCTCGCCGAGCACAACCTCGCCCTGTGCCGGCGCCGCGGCGGCGACCTCACCGAGGCCGGACAGGCGCTGCGCGACGTGTACGAACGCAGCAGCCGGGTCTTCGGCAGCGACTACCCGGCGACCCTCATGATCGCCTCCGACTACGCGTCCTACCTGCGCGAGTACGGCAACCTCGACGAGGCCCGCACCCGTACCGAGGACGCCGTCAGCGTCTATCTGCGGCAGCTGGGCCCGGCCCACCCGTACTACCTCGGAACCCTGTCCAACCTGGGCCTCGTGATGCGCGCCCAGGGCGCCCGCGAGGAGGCCCGCAGCCTGTGCGAGCAGGCCCTGGTGGGCATGGAGCAGGCACTCGGCGACCTGCACCCGTGGACGCTGGGCTGCGCGATGAACGCCTCGGGGAGCCGGAACTTCATCGGCCGGTACGAGGACGCGCTGGCCCTGTCCCGCACCACGCTCGAAGGCGCCCGCCCGGTGCTCGGCGACGACCATCCGCTGACCCTGTCCGCGGGCATCGCCGTCGCCTACGACCTGCGCTCCCTCCAGCGCGACGAGGAGGCAGGGCCGCTGGAGGAGGAGGCACTGCGCCGGCTGTCCGGCACGCTGGGCCCCCAGCACATCCACACCGTCTCCGCCCGCGAACGGGTCCGCCCCTACTGGGAGTTCGAACCCCAGCCCGCCTAGCGCGGACATGCGGAAGGGCCCGGCACCCCCGAGGGTGCCGGGCCCTTCCGCATGCGGGGTCCGGGGCCTTACGCCTCGAACACCTCACGCACCAGCTGCTCCTGCTCGGCCTGGTGGCGCTTGGCGGAGCCGACCGCCGGCGACGAGGAGTGCGGCCGCGAGATGCGGCGCAGGCGCTCGCCGTGCGGGATGTCGGCGCCGACCGCCAGGTCCAGGTGGTCGATCAGGTTGAGCGCGATGAACGGCCACGCACCCTGGTTCGCCGGCTCCTCCTGCGCCCAGATGTACTTCTCGGCGTTCGGGAACTTGCTGATCTCCGCCTGGAGTTCGGCACCCGGCAGCGGGTACAGGCGCTCGACGCGGATGATCGCGGTGTCGGTGTTCCCGCTCTTCTTCCGCTCGGCCTCCAGGTCGTAGTACAGCTTGCCCGCGACGAAGACCACCTTGCGGACCGCGTTCGCGTCCACCGTCTCGTCGCCGATGACCGGACGGAAGCCGCCCGTCGTGAACTCCTCCACCTTCGACGCGGCGGCCTTGAGGCGCAGCATCGACTTCGGGGTGAAGACCACCAGCGGCTTGTGGTGCGGGTTGTGCACCTGCCACCGCAGGAGGTGGAAGTAGTTCGACGGGAGCGTGGGCATCGCGACCGTCATGTTGTTCTGCGCGCAGAGCTGGAGGAAGCGCTCGACGCGGGCCGAGGAGTGGTCCGGGCCCTGGCCCTCGTAGCCGTGCGGGAGGAGCAGGGTGACGCCGGACGTCTGGCCCCACTTCTGCTCGGCGGCCGAGATGTACTCGTCGACGACCGTCTGCGCGCCGTTGACGAAGTCACCGAACTGGGCTTCCCACATCACGAGGGACTCGGGACGCGCCAGCGAGTAGCCGTACTCGAAGCCCATGACCGCGTACTCGGAGAGCAGCGAGTCGTAGACGTTGTAGCGGGCCTGCTCGGGCGACAGGTAGAGCAGCGGGGTGTAGTCCTCGCCGGTCTCCCGGTCGATCAGCACCGCGTGGCGCTGGCCGAAGGTGCCGCGGCGCGAGTCCTGGCCGGACAGGCGGACCGGGGTGCCCTCCAGGAGGAGGGAGCCGAGGGCGAGGGTCTCGCCCATGCCCCAGTCGATCGTCCCGTCCTCGATCATCGACGCGCGGCGCTGGAGCTGCGGCAGCAGACGCGGGTGGACCGTGATGTTGTCCGGGATGTTGACCTGGGACTCGGCGATGCGCTTGACGACCTCCTGGGAGATCGCGGTCTGCACCGGCACCGGGAACTCGGCCTGCGGCTGCGGGGAGGTCTCCTCGGTCCCGCTCGCGACGGCCTCGCGGACCTCGGTGAAGACCTTCTCCAGCTGCCCCTGGAAGTCCTGGAGCGCCTGCTCCGCCTCTTCGAGGGTGATGTCGCCGCGACCGATGAGGGACTCGGTGTAGAGCTTGCGCACCGAGCGCTTCTTGTCGATCAGGTCGTACATCAGCGGCTGCGTGAACGCCGGGTTGTCCGACTCGTTGTGACCGCGGCGGCGGTAGCAGATGAGGTCGATCACGACGTCCTTGTTGAACGCCTGACGGAACTCGAACGCGAGGCGCGCGACGCGGACGACGGCCTCGGGGTCGTCGCCGTTCACGTGGAAGATCGGCGCCTCGATCATGCGGGCCACGTCGGTGGCGTACATGGACGAGCGCGACGACTCCGGGGCGGCGGTGAAGCCGACCTGGTTGTTGATGACGATGTGGACCGTGCCGCCCGTGCGGTAGCCGCGCAGCTGCGACATGTTGAGCGTCTCGGCCACGACGCCCTGGCCCGCGAAGGCCGCGTCGCCGTGCAGGGCGACGGGCAGGACGGTGAAGTCCGTGCCGCCCTTGTTGATGATGTCCTGCTTGGCGCGGACGATGCCCTCGATGACCGGGTCGACCGTCTCCAGGTGGGACGGGTTCGCGGCCAGCGAGACCTTGATCTGCTCGCCGTCCAGGCCGGTGAAGGTGCCCTCGGCGCCCAGGTGGTACTTCACGTCGCCGGAGCCGTGCATCGACTTCGGGTCGAGGTTGCCCTCGAACTCGCGGAAGATCTGCGCGTACGACTTGCCGACGATGTTCGCCAGCACGTTCAGGCGGCCGCGGTGGGCCATGCCGATGACGACCTCGTCGAGGCGGGCCTCGGCGGCGGAGTCGATGACCGCGTCGAGCAGCGGGACGACGGACTCGCCGCCCTCCAGGGAGAAGCGCTTCTGGCCGACGAACTTCGTCTGGAGGAACGTCTCGAACGCCTCGGCCGAGTTCAGGCGGCGCAGGATCCGCAGCTGCTCCTCGCGCTCCGGCTTGGAGTGCGGGCGCTCGACGCGGTCCTGGATCCACTTGCGCTGCTTCGGGTCCTGGATGTGCATGAACTCGATGCCGACGGTGCGCACGTACGAGTCACGGAGCACGCCGAGGATGTCGCGGAGCTTCATCATCGACTTGCCGGCGAAGCCGCCGACGGCGAACTCGCGCTCCAGATCCCACAGCGTCAGCCCGTGCTCGTTGATGTCGAGGTCGGGGTGCTTGCGCTGGCGGTACTCCAGCGGGTCGGTGTCGGCCATGACGTGGCCGCGGACCCGGTAGGAGTGGATCAGCTCGAAGACGCGGGCGGCCTTGGTGACGTCGTCGTCGTGCGAGGCGTCGATGTCCTTGAGCCAGCGGACCGGCTCGTAGGGGATGCGCAGGGCCTTGAAGATGTCGTCGTAGAACTCGCTCTCCCCGAGGAGGAGGTTCGCGACGACGCGCAGGAACTCGCCGGAGGCGGCGCCCTGGATGACCCGGTGGTCGTAGGTCGACGTGAGCGTCATGACCTTCGAGATGCCGAGCTTGTTCAGCGTGTCCTGGGAGGTGCCCTGGAACTCCGCCGGGTAGTCCATCGAGCCGACGCCCATGATGACCGACTGTCCGGGCATCAGACGCGGGACCGAGTGGACGGTGCCGAGGCCGCCGGGGTTGGTCAGGGAGACCGTGACGCCGGTGAAGTCGTCCATGCCGAGCTTGCCGTCACGGGCGCGGCGGACGATGTCCTCGTAGGCCTGCCAGAACTCGAAGAAGTTCAGCGTCTCGGCCTTCTTGATGCCCGCGACGACCAGCTGGCGGTCGCCGTTGGGCTTCACGAGGTCGATCGCGAGGCCGAAGTTGATGTGCTCCGGCTTGACCAGGGTCGGCTTGCCGTCCTTCTCCTGGAAGGAGTAGTTCATCGACGGCATGGCCTTGATGGCCTGCACCATCGCGTACCCGATGAGGTGCGTGAAGGAGATCTTCCCGCCACGGGCGCGCTTGAGGTGGTTGTTGATGACGATGCGGTTGTCGAACAGCAGCTTCACCGGGACCGCGCGCACGGACGTCGCCGTGGGGACCTCGATGGACTTGTTCATGTTCTTCGCGACGGCGGCGGCGGGACCGCGCAGCGTCACGAACTCGGGGCCGGCAGGGGCCTCGGTCGTCACTTGTTCAGCCTTCTTCGGTGCGGGTGCAGGTGCGGGCGTTGCGGGAGCGGCCTTCGCGGGCGCGGCCTCGGCGGGCTTCGCGGCGGCAGTCTGTGCGGGAGCTGCGGCTGCGGGCTTCGCGGCGGGGGCCTGGGCGGCGGGCGCCGGAGCGGCGGCCGGGGCCGGAGGCTTCTGGGCCGGCTGCGCTGCAGGCTCAGTCGGCGCAGCCCCCGCGGCTGCGGCACCGGGCTTGTAGTCGGCGAAGAAGTCCCACCAGGCTCGGTCTACCGAATTCGGGTCCTGGAGGTACTGCTGATAGATCTCGTCGACGAGCCACTCATTGGGACCGAAGGCGGCCGCAGGGTTTCTGCCCTGCCCGGCTTGGTCGGTCTCGGTGGTCGAGTTACTGGGGGACTGTGGCGACACGGCGTGAACCGCCCTCTTCCGCTTCTCACAAGGTGATGGACAGCGGGAATAAAGGCTACGCCTCCATCGGCGGGACGTGCAGACCGGGCCGGTGATCCGTCGCGTAAGTCACACTGGAAGTCGTGTTTCGGGCCGGGAAATGGCGGGAAACAACCGGGGTTCCGCATGCACGGATCGCGTACCCGGCACATCCGGGTACGCCAGCGCGCGGCTTGACCTCCGCCTGACCGAAACCCTACGTCAACTTTGCGGTCGGGGCTCTCCCGGAAGAGTGACCTTGATCCGGCAGCCCCGCTCGGATTCGGCCACACCGATCCGGCCGCCGTGCAGGTCCACCGCCCAGCGCGCGATGGCCAGGCCGAGGCCCGTGCCGCCGTCGCCCTTGCCGCTCGACCCGTTGTCCTTCGTACCGCGGTTGAAGCGCTCGAAGACCCGGTGCCACTCGGACTTGGGGATGCCGGGACCCTCGTCCTGCACCTCCAGCTCCAGCGACTCCGGATACAGGCCGCGCCGGGCCCGCACCGTGACCCGGCCGTGCGGCGGGGAGTGCTTCACGGCGTTGTCGATGAGATTCGCCACTACCTGGTGGATGCGCTCGGGATCGGCGTGCCCGGTCAGCTCCGGCGGCGAGACGTCGAGGTGGAGATGGACGTCCGTACGCGTATGGGTACCGGACCCGGAGGCGATGCCGGCGCGCTGCGAGACGGCCATGTTGGCCTCCTTGAGCACGCCCGACAGGTACGGCCAGACCTCGAAGCGCCGCGCCTTGAGCGGCACCACACCGTTGTCCAGCCGGGACAGGTCGAGCAGCGTCTCCACGAGCCGGCCCAGCCGCTCCGTCTGTTTCAGCGCCGTGCGCATGGTCTCGGGGTCGGCGGACATGACGCCGTCCACCACGTTCTCCAGCACGGCGCGCAGGCCCGCGATGGGGGTGCGCAGCTCGTGCGAGACGTTCGCCACGAGCTCCTTGCGCTGGTGGTCCTGCGCGGCGAGCTCGTCGGCCATGCGGTTGATGGTGACGGCGAGGTCGCCCAGCTCGTCGCGGCGGTCGGCGCCGCGCACGCGCCGCGTGTAGTCGCCGTTGGAGATCGAGCGGGCCACGGTGTTCATCTCGTCGAGCGGCGCCGTCAGCGAGTGCGCGACGAACTGCGTGATCAGCAGCGTCGCGATGATCGAGAACACCGTGATGAAGCGCAGCTCGGTCGCCGTGTACATCGCGACCATGAGCAGGCCCGTGGTGATGAAGACCGAGATGACGACGAGGGTGCCGAGCTTCGCCTTGATGGAGAAGGGGCGCAGCCCGCCGGTCGCCCAGTACGGGTTCAGTGGCGGCTTCAGCGCCTTCGGCCGGTCCGCCCGGCTGTGCTGTGCCCGGTCCCCGACGCTCATGGGGTCGGCGTCTCCAGCGCGTAGCCGACGCCGTGCACGGTGCGGATGCGCTCGGCACCGATCTTCCGCCGCAGGGCCTTGATGTGGCTGTCGACGGTCCGGGTGCCCGAGGCGTCCGCCCAGTCCCACACCTCGGCGAGCAGCTGCTCGCGCGAGAGGACGGCCCGCGGGGTGTTCGCCAGGCAGACCAGGAGGTCGAACTCGGTGGGCGTGAGGTGCACGTCCTCGTTCCTGACCCGCACCCGGCGCTGCGCGTGGTCGATCTCCAGCTCGCCGAGCCGGAGGATGCCGCTGCGCGGCGTCGAGGCGGCGACGGCCGCGCGCTCCACCCGGCGCAGCAGGACGTGCACCCGGGCCGCCAGCTCCCGCATCGAGAACGGCTTGGTCATGTAGTCGTCCGCGCCCACGCCGAGCCCGACGAGCATGTCGGTCTCGTCGTCGCGCGCGGTCAGCATCAGCACCGGCACCGGCCGCTGGGCCTGCACGCGACGGCACACTTCCAGGCCGTCGAAGCCCGGCAGCATGATGTCGAGGATCAGCAGGTCGGGCTGCCATGCCTCGGCCGTGTCCACGGCGGCCGGGCCGTCCTGAGCGGTTTGCACCAGGAATCCCTCCGCGCGCAGCCGGGCGGCGATGGCCTCCACGATCGTGGGGTCGTCCTCGACGACGAGGACCCGTCGCTGAGCCCCGGCCGTGGCCGTGCTGCCGTTGTGGGAGGTGTGTGTCTGCTCCATCGCCCCGCCCCTGAATGCACGCCTTCGTGGCGCGCTTGACGCTTGAATGATCGGGTTTCGGGCCTCAGCGTACGGGGAGTTACCGCCGGTCGGCTACGCGCCCCGTACTGCGAGGTGCACCACGTCGGGTACGCCTCGGACAACCGGGATCTCTTCGGTGCGGACCCGTCGGAATCCGGCATTCCGCAAGGTTCCTTCGAAATTTGCGGACGGCTGTGCGGACCAGACGGCGAGCACACCGCCCGGGTTCAGGCGGGCGGCGCAGGCGGCGAGACCGGCCGGTGAGTAGAGGCCGTCGTTGTCCTCGGTGACGGTCCAGTCCGGGCCGTTGTCGATGTCGAGGCAGAGGGCGTCGTAGACGGCGGGCCCGGTGCGCAGGTGGTCGACGAGGTCGGCCTCGACGATCTCGGTGCGGGGATCCGCGAGCGCCCCGGCGGACAGCCGGGCCAGCGGGCCGCGCCGGTGCCAGTCGATGACGGCCGGCTCGCGCTCGACGACGGTGATCCGGCCCCAGCGCGGGTCCGCGGCCGCGTGCGCCAGGGAGAAGCCGACGCCGAGACCGCCGATCAGCACGGCGGGCCGCTCGCGGCCGGGACCGAGCTCGCCGAGGGCGGCGTCGACGAGCAGCCGCTCGGAGCGGCCGTCGGAGGTGTCCATGAGGAAGGTGCCGTTGGCGATGATCTGCAGCAGATCGCCGTGCCTGCGCAGCACGACCTCGCCGTGGGGTCCCTCGCGGCGGTCCAGGACGACAGGGGCTTCTTCCGGATGCACGACGCTCATGCGGGCCATCTTGGCCGATACGGGTTTGGCGTGCGGGGGGTTCGGTTGCGGACGCGGCCGGGGCCTGTGAGGTTGCTGTGCATCGCGTCCTACGTGGCGTCCGTCATGGACAGGGCGCGCAGTCGGGGCGAAGTCTGGGGCGGATGCGCGCGAAAGGGGTGCCCTCGTGGAACCAGGAGGCGTGATCACCGGTGCCGGTGAGGCGACGGTCGTCGACGGCCGTCCGCTCGACGGCATCCCCGCACAGCCCGGCCCCCCGGCCCTGGAGACGGTGCGCCGCACCGGCCCGCGCCGCCTGCGGCCGTGGCTGCTGCTGCCCACTCCCACCGGCACCCCGTTCACCTTCGGCTACACGGCCGTGCTCGTCGCCACCTCCCTGTACATGGAGTTCGCCTCCCCGCACGCGGTGTCCGCCGCGCTGCGTGCGTCCAGCACCGATGTCACCCATCTGGCCCAGTCGCCGGTCCTCGTCCTGGTGGCGAGCGCGCTGTGGATCGCGGGCGGCCTCTCGTCGCCCTTCGTGGTCGCCTTCGTCGTCGTGCTGACCGCGCTGGAGCGGCGGATAGGGGGTCTGCGCACGGCGGCCGTCTTCCTTCTCGGCCATGTTCTGGCGACGCTGGCCACCGAGGTGCCGGTGGGCCTGTCGGTGGCGGTGGGCCATCTGCCCGACAGCTCGCTGCACCGCCTCGACTACGGCATCAGCTTCGGCGTCGCCACGAGCATCGGCGCCCTCTCCGGCCTGCTCACGCCCTGGCTGCGCCGGCTGGTCCTCGGGGTCTTCGCGGCGACGCTGATCGAGGACCTGATCGCCTTCACGGACCCGATGACGAGCTGGGGCCACCTGCTGGCCCTGGCGATCGGAGTGGCGACTTGGCCGCTGGTCCGCCGCTGGCGCACATCAAGCGACCCCGGCCAATCAGGCGACCCCGGCAAATCAAGCCCCTCCGGCGATTGAGGAGCGGGGTCCGGGGCGGAGCCCCGAGACCTCAGCCACGGCGAAGCCGCACCTACGAAACGGCCCCCACGTACTTGGCATTGGTGAGCGGCGCCACGACGTCCCACCCCAGCGACTCGTACAGCAGCCGCCCCGCAGGGGTACAGGCCAGAACCCCCCGCACCGCCCCCTGGGCATACGCGGCAGCGTGCAGCGTCCGCATCACCACACTGCCGAGCCCCTTGCGGCGATGATCCGGCGAGGTCTCGATCTGATCGACGGTCGCGCAGGCCCCGACCGGCGCGACCTGCCCCCGCGCCGCGAACGTCCCGTCGGAGTCGGTCAGCAGGACCCGGGTCACGCCGCCCCGCGCCCAGGTGTGCAGCCGATAACCGGCGGGCACCTCCGGCGCGGGTGCCGGGGCCAGCCCGACCGTCATCAGGAAGTCGTCGGCGCCGTACGGCTCCCATCCCGCACCGAGCCAGGGCACCACCCGCGCCCGGTCGGCGAAGACCTTCAGGTGGGTGCCGCGCCCGGTGACGGCCCCGGCGACCTTGCGGACGTCGTCCTCGCGCACGTCGTCGTTGGTGGCGTCGAACACGTGCCGCCCGACCTGTTCCGCCAGGCCGACATAAATCGTGTAGCCCCATGGTTCGACGAGAGGGGGCGCGGCCCCGCGGGAGACGGCCCACCCGTCGATCCAGTCACGTACATGCCGCTCGCCGGTCACGCGCACCCCCGGTGTAATGGTCGATAGCGATAAGTGAACCTTACGCATCGCATGTCCGTCCCGGGCAGATGTGATCGCTCAGAGCGAACACCCGCCGGGGAACATCCGAAGCCTCCCGTGCATTGAGTCCACATAGCTCAACTTGACTGCCAAAGGGGAGATCATGGCTTCGACGTCCGCACCGCTCACCCTGCCCGTGCTGCCCCTCGACGACGAGGTGGTTCTGCCCGGCATGGTGGTGCCGCTGGACCTGAACGACACCGACGTACGCGCCGCGGTGGAGGCCGCGCAGGCCGCCGCGCGCGGCGAGCCCGGCAAGCCCCGGGTGCTGCTCGTGCCGCGGATCGACGGCGCGTACGCGAACATCGGCGTGCTCGGCACCGTGGAGCAGGTGGGACGCCTGGCCGACGGCGACCCCGGCGCCCTCATCCGGGGCCGCGACCGGGTGCGCATCGGCGCGGGCACGACCGGCCCCGGCGCCGCCCTGTGGGTGGAGGGCCTGACGGTCGAGGAGACCGCCCCCGACCCGCTGCCCGGCGCCGTGGCCGAGCTCGTCAAGGAGTACAAGGCGCTCGCCACGAACTGGCTGAAGAAGCGCGGCGCCTGGCAGGTCGTGGACCGCGTCCAGCAGATCGAGGGCGTGGGCGCGCTCGCCGACAACTCCGGTTACTCACCCTTCCTGACCACCGCGCAGAAGGTCGAACTCCTGGAGACCGCGGACCCGGTCGAGCGCCTCAAGCTGGCCACCGCCCAGCTGCGCGAGCACCTCGCCGAGCAGGACGTCGCCGAGACCATCGCCAAGGACGTCCAGGAGGGCGTCGACAAGCAGCAGCGCGAGTTCCTGCTGCGCCGCCAGCTCGAAGCCGTACGCAAGGAGCTGCGCGACATCAACGGCGAGCAGGACGGGGAGGAGTCCGACGACTACCGCGCCCGCGTCGAGGCCGCCGACCTGCCGGAGAAGGTCCGCGAGGCCGCCCTCAAGGAGGTCGACAAGCTGGAGCGTTCCAGCGACCAGTCGCCCGAGGGCTCCTGGATCCGCACCTGGCTGGACACCGTCCTCGAACTCCCGTGGAACGACCGGACGGAGGACGCCTACGACATCAAGGGCGCCCGCGACGTCCTGGACGCCGAGCACTTCGGCCTGGACGACGTGAAGGAGCGGATCACCGAGTACCTGGCCGTGCGCAAGCGGCGTACCGACCGCGGCCTCGGCGTCGTCGGCGGACGGCGCGGCGGCGCCGTGCTCGCGCTCGTCGGCCCGCCCGGCGTCGGCAAGACCTCGCTCGGCGAGTCCGTCGCGCATGCCATGGGCCGCAAGTTCGTCCGCGTCGCCCTCGGCGGCGTCCGGGACGAGGCGGAGATCCGCGGCCACCGGCGTACGTACGTCGGCGCGCTGCCCGGCCGCATCGTCCGCGCGATCAAGGAGGCCGGGTCGATGAACCCGGTCGTGCTCCTCGACGAGATCGACAAGGTTGGCTCCGACTTCCGCGGCGACCCGGCCGCGGCCCTGCTCGAAGTCCTCGACCCGGCGCAGAACCACACCTTCCGCGACCACTACCTGGAGGTCGAACTCGACCTGTCCGACGTCGTGTTCCTCGCGACGGCGAACGTGCTCGAAGCCATCCCGGAGGCGCTGCTCGACCGCATGGAGCTGGTCCGGCTCGACGGGTACACCGAGGACGAGAAGGTCGTCATCGCCCGCGACCACCTGCTCCCGCGCCAGCTGGAGCGGGCCGGCCTCGCGGACGGTGAGGTCGCCATCGGTGAGGACGCGCTGCGCAAGCTGGCCGGCGAGTACACGCGCGAGGCCGGCGTGCGCAACCTGGAGCGGGCCGTCACCCGCGTCCTGCGCAAGGTCGCGGCCCAGCACGAACTCGGCGACCGCGAGCTGCCGTTCACCGTCGGCGAGGGCGATCTGCGGGCGCTGATCGGGCGGCCGCACCACGTGCCCGAGTCGGCGCAGGACCCGGCCGAGCGGCGCACGGCGGTGCCGGGTGTCGCGACCGGACTCGCGGTGACCGGCGCGGGCGGCGACGTGCTCTTCGTGGAGGCGTCGCTCGCCGACCCGGAGACGGGCGCGGCCGGACTGACCCTCACCGGTCAGCTCGGCGACGTGATGAAGGAGTCGGCGCAGATCGCGCTCTCCTTCCTGCGCTCGCACGGCGCGGAACTGGAGCTGCCCGTCGCCGACCTGAAGGAGCGCGGCGTGCACATCCACTTCCCGGCGGGCGCGGTCCCCAAGGACGGCCCGAGCGCGGGCGTCACGATGACGACGGCTCTCGCCTCGCTGCTGAGCGGACGGCTGGTCCGTACGGACGTGGCGATGACCGGTGAGGTGTCGCTGACCGGACGCGTGCTGCCCATCGGCGGCGTCAAGCAGAAGCTGCTCGCCGCGCACCGGGCGGGCGTCACGACCGTCATCATCCCGAAGCGCAACGAGGCGGACCTGGACGACGTCCCGGCCGAGGTCCTGGAGAAGCTGGACGTCCACCCGGTGACGGACGTCCGCCAGGTCCTCGAACTGGCCCTGGCGCCTGCCGGGTTGGAGGTTCCGGTCGCGGCGTGACGGACGCTGCCGGACGGGCGACGGCCCGGACCCCGACCGGGGTCCGGGCCGTCGGCCTGCTGTCGGCGGGTGCGGGCTCAGCCGTTGGCGAGCGCCTGGACGCGGTCGAGCGCGCCGTTGAACTTGTTGTGGTCGCCGACCGTCGGGCCCGACGACGTGTACTGCCAGATCGTCTGGACGCCCCAGCCGGCCGGCAGCGCGCCGACGGTGGAGGCGTAGCGGGCGATCCACAGCGGGTTGGTGGAGCCGAACGCGGCGGAGTTGCCGGTGCACTCGGTCCACCAGCTCGTCGCCGTGTAGATGACCGCGTCGCGGCCGGTGCGGGCCTTGTACTGGTTCACGAAGCTCGCGATCCAGCTCACCATCGCGCTCTGCGACAGGCCGTAGCAGGACGCGCCGTAGGGGTTCCACTCGATGTCGAGCACGCCCGGCAGCGTCTTGCCGTCCTTGGACCAGCCGCCCCCGTGGTCCACGAAGTAGTTGGCCTGGGTGGCGCCGCTCGTCGTGTCCGGCGTCGCGAAGTGGTACGAGCCGCGGATCATGCCGACGTTGTACGCGCCGTTGTACTGCTGGGCGAAGTACGGGTTGGTGTAGTACGTGCCCTCACTGGCCTTGGTGTAGGCCCACTTCACGCCGCTGCTCCAGAGCGTCGACCAGGCGACGTTGCCCTGGTGGCTGCTGACGTCGACCCCCTCGGTCTGGGTGACCCTGCCGACAGGGCCCTGGCCGGTGTCGCCGTCGTGCGCGGCGACGCCCATGCCCATGCGGGCCTCGCCGCGGGCGGGGATGTCGGCGGCCTGCGCCGCACTCGGCAGGGTGAAAAGGAGGGAGAGCGCTGCGAGGATCGTCCCGGCCACGCCGAAGCGAGTGCGGCGGGTCGTTCCGGGTCTGTGCACGGGCATGGGAGTGCCTCCGAAGGCCTCGTGGGGGATCAGTGATCGCTGATCGGGGACCTGTGCTGGGACGTGCCGGTGACCTGTTGGCATGCCGCCGTGGGGATGGTGGTGTGAACATGCCATGCATGACGCTACGCATGTAGACCTGGGCGAGGGAAGAGGGTCCGGGTGGTGCCGTTGGTCTACTCCTGCGAAATACTGGCGGAGCTGCGGCAATGGCGGCGGTTGGCGAAAACTTTCAGAATCTCGAAACCCGGGGAAACTGTGGCCATGGGCGCTGACGTGCACGAAGGCGGAAACGACAGGCGACGGAGTGCGGAACGTACCGCGAAATCCGATATCGCGCCGACTGGTGTGGACCACGAATTTCTGGCGCTGGAACGGGAGTTGACCGTCTTTCTGCGACGGGCCCGGGCCTCGTCGGGGGAGATGGCCCGCGAGGTGCACCCCGACCTGGAGCCGGCCGCGTACGGGCTTCTCGTGCGTCTGGAGGAGTCCGGGGCGCAGCGGGCCACTGAACTCGCCGGGTACATCGGGGTCGGCAAGGCCACCATGAGCCGTCAGCTCCGCGCGCTGGAGGACCTCGGCTTCGTCTCCCGCGAGCCCGACCCGGCGGACGGCCGCGCGTGGCTCGTCTCGCTCACCGATCTGGGGCGCGCCAATTTCCGGCAGGTGCGGGATGCCCGGCGGGCGCGTTATGTCCGGCAGCTCGCGGGGTGGGATCGTCTGGAGGTCGCCGAACTGGCTCGGCTGCTCCACCAGTTGAACGCGGGGGCTGAGCACGAGTAGCGCCGCGCTCCTCGTCGTGGTCGCTCGTGAAGATCCGCGTCTGCCGCGCGCGGTTCTCGTTGCTACCTGCGGGCCGATGGCCGCTTCTCGCGCAGTTCCCCGCGCCCCTGAAGGCGTGCGCTGCGCGCAGCCTTCCCCTGGACGAGCGGAGCTCGTTTCAGGGGCGCGGGGAACTGCGCGACCGGCCACCGCGCACCCGCAGACGAGTACGCGCCCCAAGCAACCCCGGACGCCTACAGCTCCACGTACGTCACCGTCGCGTCGTCGTGGGTCTTGCCGCGCCGCAGAAAGGCGCGGGTCTCCTCGTCCGCGGCCTCCAGGGCCCGGACCCGCGCCACGGTCGCCTCCGCGCCCTCCTTGCGGACGAGGGTGAACAGATCGGCCCAGTCGCCCTCACGGAACTTCTCCACCCAGCGGGTGACGCCGTCGGTCATCGCGGCCAGCGCCCTGACCTCGGCCCGCGCGAGAGTGCCGGTCACCGCCTTGGCGGCCACCGCCGGATCGGCCGCCGCCGTGAAGAAGCCGCCCTCCTTGTTGCGGACCGTCGCGTCGGCCACCGCGGCCGAGGACAGGGAGGCGCGCGGCACCCGGTCCAGGCGGTCGTCGAGCAGCGCCGTGACCGCCCCCGTGGGCGCCTCGACGAGCAACGCCGAGTCCGACAGCACCAGATGCTCGACCCGCTCCGCGTCCCAGCGGGCCAGTACGACGGTTGCCTGAGGCGTGCGCGGGTGAGAAAGGTCACAGGTCGCCCGGTGCGCGTCGGCGGTCCTGGCCACGGCGGCCGCGAGAATGTCACGCAAAGTCATATCCCGCCGCGAACCGGACAGTTCAAGCAGGGCCCCGCCGAGCCGGGCGGTGAACCACGGGACGGAATGCAGACAGCCGTCGTCGCCGGACGGGGGTGTGACACCGTCCAGGACGACGAGGGATCCGCCCTGCCCGGAGGCCGGAAGCGCTACCGATGTGTAGTCCTCGTTCGGACGGGCGGGGTCGCCGGGCTCGCTGGTCAGTTCGATGCGCATCCGGCCAGTCTGCACGAGCTCTTCACAGACGCGGTGAACATCGGCCGCTCGGCCCGTCGTAGCAGGTCAGCCGTCGGGTTTGGGGAGGAATGATCAACTCCGGCGATCACCGGCGGGGCATCTTGCCAAAGCCCGTGAACGACGTCCAACCGGCGCGCTGTGAAAAGGTGGTGACTGTGCCGTGGGAACTTGCCCGCCAACTTCCGTTCGGGGTTCACTCCTTCGGGTGGCGGGCGAGGTGATGTGCGCCCCCTGCCCACCGGCGCTGGAATGGTCGGGAGCCATGCCAGAAGGGCCCATGTGGTGACGAATCGTCATCCGGGCCCACGGGTAGGACGAGTCAGGAATGCGAGCATCAGTGCGGAACACCTCCGGCGGTAACGGGTCCCAGGGGCTGGCGCAGCCGGACGGCGCGGGGGTGTCCGGAAGCGGCCCCTCGCCCCAGGCGCCCGACGGAACGCAGTCCCCTGAAGCCTCCGCAACCCCTGGCGCCCCTGCCGCCTCCGAGACCCCCGGTGTCCCGCCCAAGGCGCTCGCCCCGACTCCCACGCCCCCTCCGGGCCCCACGGGCAAGCGCAAGCGCGTACGCAACCGGCTGATCATCGCGGTCGCCGTCGTCGCCGCGGCCGTCGCCGGAGCGGGCGCGCCCGCCGTGCTCGCCGCCTCCTCCCAGGTCGGTCAGACCCAGGAACTCGTCGACGACGCCGCCCGGACCCAGCAGGCCCTCGCCCTGTCGCACGCGCTGGCCGACGAGCGCGACGAGGTCACCGCCTACATCGCCGCCGGACGCCCCAAGGGAAAGGGCCTGAGCGAGGGCCGCAGCGCCCGCGTCGACCGCCAGGTCGAGGAGCTGCGCGCCGACGCCCCCGGCTCCCTGAAGGCCGCCCTCGGCGACGTCGCCGCCGTCCGCCGCGCCGCCCTCACCGGCAAGGACAGCGCGCTCCAGGCGCACACCGCCTACTCCGACGCCATCTCCGAACTGCACCGGCAGGCCGAGGAGCTGGCCGAGAACATCCCGGTGCGGGCAGGGCACGGTGCCCGCGCCCTCGCCGACCTGGACCGCGCCGTCGACCAGGCCTCCGCCGCGCGCGGGCTGCTGCTCGCCGCGTACTCCGTGCCGGGCACCTCGACCACCACGACGGTCATCGACCCCGTCACCGGGCTGCCGAAGACCGTCACCAGCCGGACATCCTCCGACAGCAAGCAGCGCGACGCCCTCACCGCCGCCGCGATGCAGGCCCGGGTCGCCGAGCAGGCCGCCCTCGACGCCTTCCGCGCGTCCGCGCCGGGCGCCACCGTGGACGCGTACGACTCCACGGTCACCGGCCCCGACGCGAGCCGCGCCGAGAAGTACCTGGAGCAGCTGACCGACGCCCCGACGCTGTCCGACGCCGAGCTCGGCTACAGCAAGAAGAGCGTCGACGCGGCCCTGACCTCCCGCGTCGACCTGATGCGCGGCGCCGAGTCGGCCCTCGGCGACCAGCGGCTCAAGAGCCTGGAGCGGCTCCGCGACGACGACGTGACCGCGCTGGAGATCCGGATAGCGCTCGTCGGCGTCCTGCTGCTGGCGGCCGTCGGCGTGGGCATGGGCACCGCCCGCTCGCTGACCCGGCCGCTCGCCGCGCTGCGGATCGGCGCCGCCCGGGTGGCCGAGTCGCCCGCGACCGAGGAGCCCGTGAAGTTCACCGGGCGCAACGACGAGTTCGCCCAGGTCGTCCGCTCGGTCAACGCGCTGCACGCCCACGCCGTCGCCCTCCACGAGCGGCTCACCACCCTGGAGTCCGACCGCAGGCACCTGATCGGCGAGCGCCAGCGGATGGCCGACGACCGGGACGCGCTGCGCACCCGGCTCGCCGACGCGGCCGTGCAGCTGGAGCGCGCCAAGGGCGCCATACACGGCACGTTCGTCAACCTCGCCCTGCGCACCCTCGGCCTCGTGGAGCGCCAGCTCGGCGTCATCGAGGGCCTGGAGGAGCGCGAGCAGGACCCCGAGCGGCTCGGCACGCTCTTCAAGCTCGACCACTTCGCCACGGTCATGCGCCGCCACAGCGAGAACCTGCTGGTCCTGGCCGGTGCCGATCACGGCCAGAGCCACGCGGGCAGCGTGCCCCTCGTCGACGTCGCCCGCGCCGCCGTCTCCGAGATCGAGCGCTACGAGCGCGTGCGCATCGCCGCGCTGCCGCCGCACGCGCACATCGCCGGGTTCGCCGCCGACGACCTCAGTCACCTGGTCGCCGAACTCCTGGAGAACGCCACCTCGTTCTCGCCGCCGGACGCCTCCGTCGAGATCTCCGGCTGGCTCCTGGAGAACGGCGAGGTGATGCTCTCCGTCCAGGACGAGGGCATCGGCATGGCCGACGACCGGATGCGCGAGCTGAACGCCCGGCTCGCCGCCTTCACCCCCGAGCAGGGCCACGACCCGGAGGACACCGACGGTCTCGGGCTCGGCCTCTACGTCGTCGCGCGGCTCGCGGCGCGGCACGGCATCCGGGTCCGGCTCCGGGACCAGAAGCAGGGCGGCATCGCCGCCGTCGCCGTCCTGCCCACCGCGCTGCTCGCCGCCGCCCCCACCGCGTCGGTCCCGCCGCCCGCCCTGGTGCCCGGCGGCGCGCCCGCCGTGCACCTGCCCGGCTCCGAGGCGGAGGCCAACTCCAATGTCCTGTCGGGCCGTTCGCTCGCCGAGTCCGGTCCGGACACCGGCGCCGACCCGCTGATCGAGGCCGCCGAAGAGGCGGTACGGGTGGCCGAGACCGAGGCCGAGACCGACGACGCCGTCGCCGGGCCCCCGGCCGAGAGCCCCGCCGAGACCACGATGGAGCTCATCGCGCCGGTCCCGCCGGCCGACGAAGAGGCGGAGCCGGAGCCCGAGCCCGAGGCGCCGGCCGAGCGCCCCGCACCGCCCGCCGCGGGCACCGGCCTGCCCGTCCGCCCCCGGACGCTGCCCGCGCGCGAGCCGGAGCCCGACGCCCACGAGCGCACGCCCGACGCGAGCGCCCGGAGCGAAGAGGTCCCCGCGCAGCGCACCGAGAGCCGTGAGCGCCTCACGGACAAGGGCCTGCCCAAGCGCACCCCGAAGCTCGCCGCTCCCGCCGCCGCTCCGAAGCCGCGTACCGGCTCCGTCGACGCGGACGCGCTGCGGCGCAGGCTGGGAGGCTTCCACCGGGGCGCCCAGGAAGGGCGGCGCGACGTGGCGGCCGAGATCGGTGAGACCGCCGATACCGGGAACACAGCACGTATTGGAGAAGCCAAGGGGGACACAGCCGAGGAGGCAAGCAGTTGACTGCGCCCACCCCTGCACTCAACAACTCTGCACTGAGCAGCGAAGCACGCAATCTGCACTGGCTGCTGACCAACCTGGTCGAGGAGGTGCCAGGGCTCCTCTCGGTCGCGGTCGTCTCGTCCGACGGGCTGCTCCTGCTCTCGTCCGACCCGGGAAGGAACACCGAGACTCCCAGCGACCACAGCGGCGGCCCCAAGGGCTCCAGCGCCGACCTGGCCACCATCGTGTCCGGCGTCGGCAGCCTCACCATCGGCGCCGCCAAGCTGATGGACGGCGGAGGCGTCAAGCAGACGATGGTCGCGATGGAGGAGGGCAGCCTCTTCGTCATGTCCATCAGCGACGGATCGCTGCTGGGCGTGCACGCCACCCCGGACTGCGACATGAGCGTCATCGCGTACCACATGGCGCTCTTCGTCGGACGTGCCGGGCACGTCCTGACGCCCGAACTCCGCAGCGAGCTGCGCCAGTCGATGGAGAGCACCCGATGACCCCCGGCAGTACGAGCTCGACCCCGAACAAACTCCCCAAGCGCGGCGGCGACCGCAGACCCGCCCGCGTCCGGCCCTACTCGCTCACCGGCGGCCGCACCCGCTTCGGCCACGTCCTCCTCGTGGAGACCTTCGTGGCCGCGCTGGAGGCCCCCGACGAGCGGCTCGAACTGGGCAAGGGCACGCTCGCGGGAGTGATGCCGGAAATGCGCGCCATCGTCGAACTGTGCCGCCGCATGCGCACGGTCGCCGAGATCGCCGCGCTTCTCAAGATGCCCCTGGGCGTGGTCCGCGTACTGCTGAGCGACCTCGCCGACCAGGGAAAGATCCGTGTGTACGGAACCGGTCACGGCCCGGGCCAGCCGGACCGCGCGCTGCTCGAAAGGGTGCTGAGTGGACTCCGCCGTCTCTGAACTCCTCGACGACGAGGAGCAGGTGCAGGCTTGGCAGACGGACCGAACGCGGGCCCCGATCGCGACGAAGATCGTGATCGCGGGCGGCTTCGGGGTCGGCAAGACGACGATGGTGACCGCCGTCTCGGAGATCCAGCCCCTCCAGACGGAGGCGCTGATGACCCAGGCGAGCGAGGGCACGGACGATCTGACGGCGACGCCGGACAAGACGACCACCACGGTCGCCATGGACTTCGGCCGCATCACGCTCGACGACGACCTGGTGCTCTACCTCTTCGGCACCCCGGGCCAGCAGCGGTTCTGGTTCATGTGGGACGACCTGGTGCGCGGCGCGATAGGCGCCGTGGTCCTGGCCGACACCCGCCGGCTCTCGGACTGCTTCGCCGCCCTCGACTACTTCGAGAGCTGCGGCCTGCCGTACGTCGTCGCCGTCAACCACTTCGAAGGATCAGAGGAGTTCGAGGAGGCCGACGTCCGCGAGGCGCTGACCGTGCCGCCGCACGTACCGGTCCTGATCATGGACGCGCGCCGCCGGATCTCGGTGATCGAGACGCTGCTGTCCCTGGTCGGACACGCCCTGGACGCCACCCCCGCGTAACGCGCAACTCCTCATACCCGTAACCCAGTTAGAGGCATTCCATGTCACGGAAGATACTCGTCGTCGGAGCCGGCCAGTCCGGTCTCCAGCTCGCCCTCGGTCTCCAGACCCAGGGCTACGAGGTCACGCTGATGTCCAACCGCACCGCCGACGAGATCCGCTCGGGCCGGGTCATGTCGACGCAGTGCATGTTCCACACCGCGCTCCAGCACGAGCGCGATCTGCAGCTCAACTTCTGGGAGTCGCAGGCCCCGAAGATCGAGGGCCTCGGCGTCTCCGTCGCCGCCCCCGGCTCGCACGACCCGGGCCCCACCCAGCGCGCCATCGACTGGGTCGGCACGCTCGACGGCTACGCCCAGTCGGTCGACCAGCGCGTGAAGATGGCCGGCTGGATGGAGACCTTCGCCCAGCGCGGCGGCCAGCTCGTCATCCACGGCGCGGCCGTCTCCGACCTGGACTACTTCTCCCGCACCTACGACCTGGTGCTGGTCTCGGCAGGCAAGGGCGAACTGGTCTCGATGTTCGGCCGGGACGCGTCCCGCTCCCCGTACACCGAGCCGCAGCGCGCGCTCGCCGTCGCCTACGTCCACGGCATGGGTGTCCGCCCCGAGCACCCCGACTTCGACGCGGTCCGCTGCAACCTGGTCCCCGGCGTCGGCGAGCTGTTCGTCATGCCGACGCTCACCACGTCCGGCCGCGCCGACATCCTCTTCTGGGAGGGCATCCCCGGCGGCCCGCTGGACGCGTTCCAGGGCGTCAAGGACCCCTCCGAGCACCTGGCGCTCACCCTGGAGCTGATGGAGAAGTTCACGCCCTGGGAGTACGCGCGCGCCACCAAGGTCGAACTGACCGACGCCAACGGCACGCTCGCCGGCCGCTACGCCCCGACCGTGCGCAACCCGATCGGGCGGCTGCCCGGCGGCGGCGCGGTCCTCGGCGTCGCCGACGTGGTCGTCGCCAACGACCCGATCACCGGCCAGGGCTCCAACTCGGCGTCCAAGTGCGCGGCCGCGTACCTCGCCGCCATCGTCGAGCATGGCGACAAGCCGTTCGACGAGGAGTGGATGCAGGCCACCTTCGACCGCTACTGGGACACCGCCCAGCACGTCACCAAGTGGACGAACACCATGCTCCAGGCCCCGCCGGAGCACGTCCTCAACCTGATCGGCGCGGCCGGCCAGCTCCAGCCCGTCGCCGACCGCTTCGCGAACGGCTTCAACAACCCGGCGGACTTCGAGAACTTCTTCTACGAGCCCGAGAAGACGAACGCCTACCTGGCGTCGGTCAGCGGAGCCTGACCCCGCCCTCCGGCACCGGCCGCCCGCGGACCGTCTCCGAGACGGACCGCGGGCGGCTCCGTGTCCTCACCCCGGGGCCGTCCCCCGTTCGTCCCGCCGTCGGTTGCGCTCCGCGTCCAGCGGGCAAAGGAGGCGCACGCAACGGTGACAGGACCGGACAGGGGCCGGTGAACAGGAGAGTGATCCCCATGGGCAGTTTTGTGCAGGCCGTGCTGGTGAAGGTCGGGATGATGCTGGCCGAGGCGTTCTTCGCCCGTGTCGTCCATGAGCTGTACGCGGCGTACGCGCGCTCACGACAGGCCGCTACCGCGACCGCCTGACACACCTTCCGGTTCGTGGGCGACCCCCGGGTGCCCGGTACGGCCTTCCTGCCTGCTCCGGATGACCCAGGTGGCCCCGGCGACGGCCAGCGCCACCGGCCACTCCAGGGCGCCGGCCACCGCGAGGGCGCCCAGGCCGCCGTAGTAGACCAGGTCCTTCGCCGGCCCCGGCGAGGGCAGCCAGCCGGTGACGGTCCGCGTGTTGTTCGCCAGGTCACCCGGGGTGAAGTACGGGATGGGCAGGGTGGCGTTCAGCGTGTGGACCACCAGATGCTGCTCGCTCTCGTGGGCCCGGACCCGCTCCGGCTCCTCGGGCGAGGAGGTCTTCCGGGGCTCGACGGCTTCCTTCTTGCTCTTGGCTTGAGTGGGCATGACAGCTCCAAGTCTCGTTGCCTGAGAGCGGTGTGCGTACCCCCGCCCGCCCGGCTCACACCCGCATTCCGGTTCGCCCGGCCGCTCGGGGCCGGACGGCCGGAATGAAGCCGTGCCCCGGGGGCGGCCGTGCGGGACGATACCTACCTCCAGGCCCTGCGGCCGGGGGAAGGTGGGCCGCACGATGTGGGATCTCGCAACCGCCCGGCCGGCCGCGCTGTTCACCTCGCTCCTCTCGGGCCTGCGGGAGTCTCCGGACTCCCGCATCCGGGTCCGCGGTGAGCGGGTGCACATCGCGCTGCGGGGGCTCGACGGCCCCCGGGGCGCCCCGCTCGCAGCCGCCTGCGAGCAGCGGCTCTCCGGCGTGCCCGGCGTGCGCTGGGCGGCGGTGAACCACACCCTGGGCCACGCCGTCGTCGCCACCGAGGACGCCACCGACGCGCTGCTCGGCGCGCTGGCCGACACCGTCGACGCGGTGGAGCGCGAGCACGCCGCCGACGGCCCGCTGCCGGGCCACCCGCTCTCCCCGGTGCCGGCCCGGCGCGCCCGGCTGGTGCTCGCCGCTCACCTGGCCGCCCTGCCGGTGGCCGTCCTGGGCCGGCTGGCCGGCCGCACCCCGGTCCCCACCGTCGTGGTCTCGGTGCTGAGCGCGCTGGACGCACAGCCCCGGCTGCGCCGCTCGGCGGAGCGCGCGCTCGGGCTGCACGACACGGAGACGGCCCGCGCCCTGCTCGGCGCCGCCGCCAACGCGGGCTCCGAGATCGGCCTCGGCCTCGGCGTGGACGCCGCACGCCATGCCCTGCGCCTGCTGGAACTGCTCGCGCAGCGGGCCGCCTGGCGGGCGGCGGAGCCCCGGCTCACCGGCACCCCGGACCGGTTCGCCGCTCAGGACGAGCGGGAGACACCGCGCGAGGTGCCCCTGCGCCGTGGCCCTGTCGAGCGGTACGCCGACCGCGCGACGGCCGTGGCCGTCGGCGCTTTCGGCGGGTCGCTGGCCCTGACGGGCCGGCCGCTGCGCGCGGTCGGGGCGGCCGTGGCGGTGATCCCGAAGGCGCCCTGGCTGGCCCGGGAGGCCTTCGCGTCCGTGCTGGCCCGTGGGCTGTCCCGGCGCGGGCTGCTCGTCACCGACGCCGGTGCCCTGCGACGACTCGACCGGGTCGACATCGCGCTCCTCGACACCGAGGCGCTCATGACGGGCGGCCACCAACTCACCGACCTGGTTCTCCTCGAAGCCGACGGCGAAGGCGACGGCGACGGTGGTGACAGCGACAGCGCGGCGGAGTCGGCCGCCGTGGCCCACCGGCTGTTCGACCCGAGGCGCCTCGACCAGCGCCACGAGGACGGCCCGTGGCTGCTCGACGCGGTGGACCGCTGCCCGCGTCCGGACCCCACGCGTACGCGGTCGTACACCGCCTACTCCGAGGCGCGCACCCGGCTCGAACGCGGCGGCGCACGCCGGGTACTCGGCCTCGTACGGGAGGGCCGGCTGCTCGCCCTGGCCGGGGTGGTGCCCGAGGTGGACGAGGCGTCGAGCGGGCTGGTCCGCGCGGCGCGCCGGGCCGGACTCCAGGTGCTGATCACCCGGGCCGACCCGGAGCCCCCCGGGGCGCCCGCGGGGGAGCGCACGGTCGAGGGCGGCGAGCGGCTCGTCGCCTCCGTCCGCGCGGCCCAACGCGACGGCTCGGGCGTCCTGTTGGTGTCCCGGCGGCGGGCGGCCCTGGCGGCCGCCGACATCGGCGTCGGCCTCACCTCGGACACCGGGGCGCCTCCTTGGGGCGCCGCCGTCCACGTCGGTACGGAGCCCGGGCGGGCGGCGGTGCTGCTGGCGGCGTGCGCGTCCGCGCGGTCCGTCTCCGGGTGGGGCGTGCGGCTCGCCCAGACCTCGGCCGGGCTCGGCGTGGCGATGACCGCGGTGCAGACCGCCCGCCGGCCGCTCGGGCACTTCCTGCTGGCGGTCAACGGGAGCGGCGCCCTGGGCATGGCCGCCGGGGTGTGGTCCGCGGCCCGGGTGCTGGCCCGCCCGGACCCGGTGTCGGTGGCGCGCGACCCGTGGCACGCGATGGACCCGGCCACGGTGCTGGCCAGGACCGGCAGCCGGGAACAGGGGCTGACGGCCGATCAGGCACGGGAGCGCGCGAGGCCGTCGAAGCGAGCGGCCCCGCGGCCCTCCCTGGGGCGGGCGTTCGTGACCGAGACGGCCAATCCGCTCACCCCGGTCCTCGTCGGCGGGGCCGCGCTGTCCGCCGCCGTGGGCGCCGTCCTCGACGCCTCGATGATCCTGGCCGTGACCGGTGTCTCCGGCCTGATCGGCGGCGTCCAGCGCTATCTGGCCGACCGGACGGCGGCCCGCCTGTACCACCGGGCGGTGATCCCGGCCCGGGTCGTGCGCGACGGCGCGGAGACCGAGATCGCCGCCGAACAGCTGGTGGTCGGGGACGTCGTGACGCTGCGCGCGGGCGACGCGGTGCCCGCGGACTGCCGGCTCCTCGTGGCCGACGGGGTGGAGGCCGACGAGTCGGCGCTGACCGGCGAGTCCCTCCCCGTGGCGAAGTCGGCCGCCCCCGTGCTCGCCCGGCATCCCGCCGAGCGCACGTCCATGGTCCACGAGGGCACGACGCTCGCCGCGGGGCACGCCCGTGCCGTCGTCGTCGCCACCGGCGAGGCCACCGAGGCCGGGCGCGCCACCCAGGACATCGACGACGCCCCGCAGACCGGGGTGGAGCGCCGCCTCGCCCGGATCACCCGGGCCGCGCTCCCGGCGGCGCTCGCCTCGGCCGGCGCCGTGGTGGCGGCGGGCCTGGTCCGCGGCCGTCCGGTCCGCGAGACCATCGGCGCGGCCGTCGGGCTCGCCGTGGCGAGCGTCCCGGAGGGGCTGCCGTTCCTGGTCACGGCCGCGCAGCTGGCCGCCGCGCGCAGGCTCGCCGAGCACGGTGTCTTCGTACGGGACGCCCGGACCATCGAGGCGGCCGGCCGCACCGACGTGCTGTGCTTCGACAAGACCGGCACGCTCACCCACGGGCGGCTCGAACTCGTCTCCGTCCACGCCCGGGGCCGCACCCTGGCGCTGAGCAGCCGCGAACCGGCCCACCGCGCGGTCCTCGCCGCGGGCCTGCGGGCCACGCCCCGCGCCCGCGGCAGCCGCCGCCTCGCCCACGCCACCGACCAGGCCGTCGCCGCCGCACTCCGCGCGCACGGCGTGCGCCGGGACACCGCGGCGCCCGGGTGGAAGCCCACCGTCTCCCTCGCGTTCGAGCCGAGCCGCGGCTTCCACGCCGTACTGGGCCGGAGCCGGGGCCGGGTCCTGCTCTCCGTGAAGGGGGCGCCGGAGCAGGTCGTGGAGCGCTGCACGGCACGCGACGGGCGGCCGCTGGACCGGGCGGGCCGGCAGGAGGTGCTGGCCGAGGGGGAGAAGCTCGCCGGGGCCGGACACCGCGTCCTGGCCGTCGCCGAGCGGAGCGGGCCCGCCGGGGCGGACCCGCCGGACGACACCGAGCTGACCGACGAGGACGTCGACGGCCTGGAGTTCCTCGGCTTCCTGGCCCTCGTGGACCAGGTGCGCGGGGGAGCGGGCACCCAGATCGCCCGGCTCGTGGACGCCGGCGTGCACATCGTGATGATCACCGGAGACCATCCGGACACCGCCGAGGCGATCGCCCGGGAGCTCGGTGTGGTCGACGGCCACCGTGTCGTCAGCGGCACCGAACTCGACCACCTCGACGACGACAAGCTCACCGAGATCCTCCCCGCGGTCGGCGTGGTCGCCCGCGCCACCCCGCACCACAAGGTCCGCGTCGTGCAGGCGTTCCAGCGCATGGGGCGGACCGTGGCCATGACCGGCGACGGCGCCAACGACGCGCCCGCCATCCGGCTGGCCGACGTCGGCATCGCCTTCGGCAGCCGCAGCACCCCGGCCGCCCGCGCGGCGGCCGACCTCGTGGTCACCAACGGCCGTATCGAACCCGTCCTCGTCGCGCTGATCGAGGGCCGCGCCCTGTGGGTGACGGTGCGTCAGGCACTGGCGATCCTGGTGGGCGGGAACCTCGGGGAGATCGCGTTCACCGTGGCCGCGGCCGCGCTCACCGGCCAGTCGCCGCTCACCGCACGGCAGTTGCTGCTGGTCAACCTCTTCACCGACCTGGCCCCCGCGGTGGCGGTGGCCACCCGGACGCCCCGCGGCCCGGTGGACAAAGGGCCCCTCAAAGAAGGCCCGGAGATCTCGCTGGGGGCGGCGCTCGCCCGGGAGACCGGGGTCCGCGCGGGCGCCACCGCGCTCGCCGCACTCGCGGCCTGGCTGCTGGCCCGCCGCACCGGGCGCCCGGCCAGGGCCCGCACGATCGCCCTGCTCGCCCTGGTCGGCGCGCAGCTCGGCCAGACCCTGCTGACGGCGCCGCGCAGCCCGACGGTCCTCGCGGCGGGCCTGGGATCGGCCGCCGCGCTGGCCGCCGTGGTGCAGACCCCGGGGGTCAGCCAGTTCTTCGGCTGCACTCCGCTGGGCCCGGCCGGATGGGCCACGGCCGTGTCCTTCGCCGCCTCCGGCACGGCGGCCGCGGCCCTGATCCCCCGGATGTTCCCCGGGCTCGGCACTGAGAGCCGGGACAGGCCCTAGTCCGAGGCCGGGGCGCCCGCCGCGGCGTACCCGGCGTCGCCGCCCGTCATCGCGTCCGGCGGCAGCTCCGGTGCCCGGTACCCGGTCATCGCGGCGGCACCGGGATCCGGTCGCACCGCCCCCAGCAGGGGGTTCGCGGCGATGGGGGAGACCTTCACCGTGGCCCCGGGCCGTGGCGCCTGCACCACCATGCCGTCGCCGAGATACATCGCCACGTGGGTCGCCTTGGGGAAGTACACGACCAGGTCCCCGGGCCGCAGCTCCGACAGCGGCACCTTCGGCAGCGTCGCCCACTGCTCCTGCGAGGTGCGGGGGACCGGCCGCCCCGCGTGCGCCCACGCCTGCGAGGTGAGCCCGGAGCAGTCGTACGAGGACGGGCCCTCGGCGCCCCACACGTACGGCTTACCGATCTGCCGCACGGCGTACGCGAGCGCCGCGTCCCCGGCCTTCGACGGCGAGCGGCCCACCGAACTGAGCGCCCCCGACGCCATGAACGTCCGCTGCGCGTCCGCCATCCCGGCGTCCTCCAGGCGGGCCATCTCGCTGAGCTGGTCGGCCGTCAGCGACGCGAGCAGCTCCTCGACCTGCTTCAGCCGGGCCTGCACCGCGTCCCGTTCCTTCTTCTGCCGGGCTGCGAGCTGCAACTCCTCGTCCAGCGCGGCCCGCGCCCTCGTCGCCACCGCGTCGGCCTTCTTCTCGCTGCCCACGAGCCGGTCGACGGTCGCCTCCTGCTCGCGCGCGGCCCGTCGCAGCACATGGCCCTGGTCGATGGCGTGCTCCGGATCACGGGCCAGCAGCAGCCGCACATACGGAGAGATCTCGCTGCGCCCCTGGTACTGCTGGCGGGCCAGTCGCCCCGCCGCCACCCGGCTGTCGTACAGCGCGCCCCGCGCGGCGGCCAGCTTGCCGGACAGGTCGTCGGCGGCCTTGCGGCGCTCCTTGAGCTGCTCGGCCGTCGCGTTGTACGTCTCCGTGGCCTCCTCGGCCTGCCGGTACAGGCCCTGAAGGTCCGTCAGGAGGTCCGCCACGGAGCGGTCTCCGCCGGGGGCGGGCGCCGCGCCCGCGGTGGAGGGGGACAGCAGCGCCCCCGCCACGGCCGCCGTGCACACCCACCGCACCACACTGCCTGACACCATGTCACCTCCGGTGCGGGCGGCCCCGGTGCCGGCCCGCACCGTGAACATCAACAGACAGCCACCTCGTCCGCCCGGAGGGCTGCGCGGATCGGCCCAACCACACCACCCCTTGAGGGGGCGCCCGGCGAGCCGCCTTTACGCGGGGTCCTGCGGGTCCTGCGCCGGCCGGGGCTTCTTCGTCCAGGGCCACTTCACCGAGCGCTCCACCTTCCCGTCCGGCGCGAACGCGTACCGCCACTTCTGCACCAGCCGCACCGCCCGCCCGTCGGGCACGGGCTCGCGCACATAGACGAGGACGGTGTCGGGCCCGCCGTCCGGGTCCGGCACCGGCACCCGGTACACCTTGGGCGGATTGCCGGTGGCGGTGACGAGGACCGGCAGGCTGCGGCCGTCGAGGGGGCCGCCGGCAAAGGGGATGTCTTCGCTCTTCACGCCTACCAGTAACGCATGCCCCGCCCGGTCACAGCAGGTGGGTCGCGTCGGTCACCACGTGCAGCACCCGCCGCGCCAGCTCGCCGACCGGCCCGTCCGGGGTCTCCAGGGCGAGCGCGTGGCGCACGACGTCGGCGGTCTGCCGGTCGCGGCCCGCAGTCGCGGCGAGGACCGCCATGAACTGGTCCACGAGGCCGTCGCGCAGCTCGTCCAGCGGCGGCTCCTTGCCCTCGTCGAGCCAGATGAGGGAGGCCGCCTCGACCGCCGTGATCCACATCCGGACCGTCATCCGCAGCCGGGCGCCGGGCACCTCGGCCGCGAGGTGGCTGAGGATGTGCTCGGCCGCGGCCCGCCGTACCCCGTCGACGATCGCCGTGGTCCGCGAGGTCTCCACGACGCTGCCGCCCTGGAGCAGCGCTGCGAACCCCGTGTCGTGCAGATCGACGAAGGCGAGATAGCGGTCGAGCGCCCGCGCGAGCCGGGTCGTCAGAGGGCCCTCGGCGGGCTCCGCGAAGCACTGCTTCAGCTCGTCCGCCGCCGAGCGCAGCGCGGCCTCGTAGAGCTGCTGCTTGCCGCCCGGGAAGTAGCGGTACACCAGCGGGCGGGACACGCCGGCGGCCTCCGCCACGTCGTCGAGGGAGACCTCCTCCGGCGCCCGGTGAGCGAACAACGACAGCGCCGCTTCGAGGAGTTGGGCCCGCCGCTCCTCGACACTGAGCCGTTTGTAGGCGGGCGTACCGGTTGCCGAGGTCATGCTTCGCAGGGTAACGGGGCGGGGGCGTGGCCGCCCCGGGCGAGCGGAGCAAGTTTCAGGGGCGCGGGGAACCGCGCGACCAGCCCCGCCCGGATCCGCACTCGGCGTCTCACCGGGCTCAGGCCAGCAGCCCGGAGGCGCGCCACAGCTGGCGGCCGGGGCCGCGCAGGACGCCGATGTCGTCCAGGAAGTCGGTGAGCCGCCTCGCCCCGGTCTGCATGATCTCGCGGCGGTGCCCCGACGCCTTGACCTGGGCCATGGCCTCCTTCTGGTCGAGCCCCACGTTCGCGTACACCTCGGGGTTGATGAAGGCCACCGAGAAGACCCGCGCGAACTCGCCCGAGGTGAGCCGCGTGAACTCCTGCGACCACCTCGGCGCCGTCACCATCTGGCGCCGCAGCTCCTCACGCGCGTACCGCACGTGCCGCGCCTCCTCGACGACATGGATGCGGGTCACGCCCCGGATCAGCGTCTGCACCCGCTCGTCCGGGAACGTCAGCCGCTGCATCCAGTCGAGGATCTCCTCCCCGAGCAGCGTCGCCGTGAACGACCCCGGCGTCGTCGAGATCGTCTTGAACAGCCGGCCGAGGTTGTGGTGGACGCGGGCCACCGGATAGTGCGGGGTCCCGCCGCGCGTGATCAGCCGCGCGAACATCTTCGAGTGCCGGCACTCGTCCTCGATCTCGGTGAGCGCGTACCGGACGTGGGCGCTCGTCGCCGCCTTGTCGTAGACGTGCCGGACGAGCAACTGCATCAGGATCAGCTCGAACCAGATGCCGAGCGAGGCGAGCGCCGCCGCCTCGTGCTTCGACAGCTCGATCCGCTGCTCCTCGCTCATCCGCTTCCACAGCGGGGTGTCGTACAGCGAGACCAGCTCCGGCGGCCAGAACCACTTGCCGTCCTCGAACGGCGCGTCCCAGTCCAGCTCCTTGTCCGGGTCGAAGGAGTGCTTCGCGGAGGAATCGAGCAGCCGCTCGGCCACCTGCTCCCGGTCCTTGAGCAGACCGAGCGCGTCCCGCAGCCCTTCGAGCGCGTCGGCTTCAGTCACGGTGGTCATCGCTGACTCCCCATCCCTGTGCGTGAGTTACCGCCAGTCACATCGGTCCGTCCCTCTTATGAGACTGCGCGTCAGTAAGGGCGTCAATCCCTTGCGCACGACTTGTTGACCGCGCGTCTACCACCGTGTGAGCCTGCCGGTATGTCGACCCATGAGCTGTACACCGAAGCCGTGGGTGAGCCCAACTGGCAGGTTCCATCGGCCAGTTCGGCCCGCCTCAGCTGGGAATACGACGACGGACGCGACCGTCTGCTGGCCCTGTACCAGAAGGGCAAGGACAAGCAGTGGGACGGTGCCAAACGCATCGACTGGGACCTGGAGGTCGATCCGTACGACCCCCTGGGTACCCCGGACGAGTCGATGTCCCTGTACGGCACGCCGTACTGGGCCAAGATGACCGACAAGGACAAGGGGGAACTGCGCAAGCACTACGCGTCCTGGCAGTTCAGCCAGTTCCTGCACGGCGAGCAGGGCGCGATGGTGTGCGCGGCCCGCATCGTCGAGTCGGTCCCGGACCTCGACGCCAAGTTCTACTCGGCGACCCAGACCATGGACGAGGCGCGGCACGCCGAGATCTACGGCCGCTTCCTCCACGAGAAGATGGGGATGCTCTACCCCATCAACGACAACCTCCAGGCACTCCTCGGCGACACCCTGCGCGACTCCCGCTGGGACATGCCGTACCTGGGCATGCAGGTGCTGATCGAGGGGCTCGCCCTCGCCGCGTTCGGGCTGATCCGCGACACCACCGACAAGCCGCTGCCGAAGCAGATCCTCGCCTACGTCATGCAGGACGAGGCCCGGCACGTCGCCTTCGGGCGCATGGCGCTGCGCGACTACTACAGCCAGCTCACCGACGCCGAGCTGCGCGAGCGCGAGGAGTTCGTGATCGAGGGCTGCTACCTGATGCGCGACCGGCTGCGCGGGGTCGAGGTCCTGGAGAACTTCGGCATCCCGAAGGCGCAGGCCGAGCAGTACAGCGAGGAGTCCGAATTCCTCGCCATGTTCCGCCAGTTGCTGTTCTCCCGGATCGTCCCGTGCGTCAAGGACATCGGCCTGTGGGGCAAACGGCTCCAGCAGGCGTACGTGGACATGGGCGTCTTCGAGATGGGCAACTCCAACCTCGACCTGCTGATGGCCCAGGACGAGGAGATCGCGGAGAAGCTGGACGCGGAACGCTTCGCGGCCGAGGAACAGGCCCGGGTCACCGAGGTGCGGGACGCCATCCGCTCCGGGGAAGCGGGCTGAGCCCCGCGCCCCTGAGCGAGCGCAGCTCGCCTCAGGGGCGCGGGGAACTGCGCGAGAAGCGGCCACGGCCCGCGGACGGACGACAACCCACCCGCGCCCGACAACTCCGAGATATCACGAACCCGGCATCCTCCGGATGGAGTAGCGTTCGGGCGTGTCCACGCCACCACCGCCCTCGCAGCAGCCGAACCCGAACCCGAACCCGAACCCGAACCCGAACCCGTACGGCCAGCAGCCCGGCCCCTACGGCCAGCCGCAGCCCCCGTACGGCCAGCAGCCCCCCGCCTACCCGGGCTTCCCGCAGCAGCAGTACCAGGGCGCCCCGCAATGGGGCGCACCCCCGCCCCCGCCGAAGCGTCGCGTCGGGATGATCATCGGGATCGTCGTCGGCGTCGTCGTCGTGGTCGCGCTGGGTCTGGGCGCGCTGGCGTACGTCGGCCTGAAGTCGGACGCCGGCTTCCCCGAGGCGAAGTACAGGCTGACGCTGCCCGAGAAGGTGCTCGACGAGAAGTACGAGCTGGTGCAGGACCTGTCCGCGTCCAAGGGCCAGGCTCTGGAGGACGAGGCGGACGGCGCCTGGGACGCGCGGGACACCAAGGCCGCCATCGGCCAGTACGCGCTGGGCGGCGACCAGAACAAGGGCGTGCTCGTCATCTCCGGCATGTACGGCCGGTTCAAGAACACCGACGACGCGCGGAAGAACATGATGAAGGGCGCCGCCGAGTCCGACAACGCCTCGGTCGCCGTCGCCCCGAAGGACTTCCACCCGTCCGGCACCGACGTCACCATCACCTGCGAGGTGCTGACCCAGAGCAGCGGCGTCACGAAGATCACCATGCCGATGTGCGCCTGGGTCGACGGCAACACCGGCGCCTCCATCGGTGAGATCACCGCGGAGACCGCCACGAAGAACCCGCAGGACGTCGACCTCGACGCGGCCGCCGAGACGGCCGCGAAGATCCGCGAGGAGATCAGGCAGCCGGTGGGCTGAACGACGCCCGCAGGGTGAAGGCGTAGTCCGTGGGGCCGTGCTCGCGCAGCCGCGTGAGCCGGTCCTCGGCCTCCTCCACCGTCGGCCGGTGCCCGGCCGGCACCCACCACAGAGCGGTGACCGCCTCGCTCAGCCGCTCGAAGAACTCCCTTCTGCGGGCGAGGAGTTCACGGTGCACACCCTGGTACATGAAGGCTTTCAGCGCTTCCGCGTCCCGCCACACCGACATGTTCACGAGCAGCCACTCGTCCCCGTAGATCCGAAGATCGGTCGCGTCCCCGCCATCGCCCTGGAGACGCCACACGAAGCCGTCCGACGCGTCGGCGACCGCGTTCACCGGCTCCAGGTTGTTGGTGAAGTCCTTCATCTCGGGGGCGTCGAGCGGCGCCGTGAGCCGGCCGATGTTCACCTGCGCGAGTTCGTAGGTCGTCATGATCGGGAACCTAGGCGGCCACGGCCCGTCTGTGCAGGGCCATTCCGGCCGTCGCTACGGGGACCGATCAGGAGCCCGAGGTGTCGAGCACGGCCTCCATCACCGACCGGGCGATGGGCGCCGCGCTGCCGCCGCCGCTGATGTCCGCCCGGTTCGCCGAGGCGTCCTCGACCACCACGGCGACCGCCACCTGCGGGGTGGAGGCGTCGGGCCCCTGCGCGTAGGAGATGAACCAGGCGTACGGCACGCCCTCGTTGTTCACGCCGTTCTGCGCGGTGCCGGTCTTGCCGCCGACCGTCACGCCCGGGATCTGCGCGTTGGTGCCCGTGCCCTTGGTGACGACATCGACCATCAGCTGCTGGAGCTGCGTCGCGGTGTAGGCCGACATGACCTGCTGGTAGCTCTTGTTGTCGGTGGTCGACACCGTCGTGCCGTTCTTCTTCGTGGTCCTGTCCACCAGGTGCGGCTGCATCAGGGTTCCGCCGTTGGCGACGGCCGCCGAGACCATCGCCATCTGGAGCGGAGTGGCCGCCGTGTCGAACTGGCCGATGGAGGAGAGCGCGAGCTGCGCCTTGTCCATGTCCGTGTCGAAGTTCGACTTGGCGGCGGTCATCGGGATCCGCATCTTCGTGTCGTTGAACCCGAAGTTCTGCGCCATCTTCACCATGCCGGAGAGCCCGACCTTCACCCCGAGGTTGGCGAACACGGTGTTGCAGGAGGCCGCCATCGCGTACTCCAGGGTGGCGTTCTCGCAGGCGTCGGACGAGGACTCGTTCGTCAGCTGGGTGGTCGTGCCCGGCAGGGTGTACGGGGACGGGGTGCGGGTCGCCGTGCCGGTCCCGTCGACGACGCCGTTCTCCAGCACCGCCGCCGCCGTGACCACCTTGAACGTCGAGCCCGGCGGATAGGTCTCCCGGATCGCCCGGTTCAGCATCGGCCGCCGCGACGACGCGTTCAGGCTCTCCCAGGCGTCCACGTCGGACTGCCCGGTGCCCGCGATGTTCCCGGGGTCGTACGACGGCGTGGAGACCAGCGCGAGGATCTTCCCGGTCGCCGGGTCGATCGCCGCGACGGCGCCCTTCTTGCCGCCGAGCCCGTCGTAGGCCGCCTTCTGCGCGGCCGCGTTGATGGTCGTCTCGACGTCGCCGCCCGGGTTCTGGAACCGCGAGATCTCGTTCCAGAAGGGGACCGTCGACAGCATCGCGTCGGTGCCGGACAGCACGTCGTCCTCGGCGCTCTCCACGAACGTCGTGCCGTACGTCTGCGAGGCGTACCCGGTGACGGGCGCGTACATCGGCCCGTGCTGGTAGGTCCGCTCGTACTTGTACGTCCCGCCGGTGTCCCGCGAGCCGGTGACCGGCTTGCCCTGCACCAGGATGTTCCCGCGCGGCTGGTCGTAGCGCTGGATGGTCTCGCGCCGGTTCGCCGAGTTGTCGTCCAGCGACTGCGCCTCGAAGACCTGGACCCGGGCCGCGTTCAGGAGCAGCGCGACCAGCAGGACGAAGCAGAAGACCGACGCGCGGCGGATGTACTTGGTCACGGGCGGGCCTCCTGGGAGCCCTCGGGGAGCATCGCGCCACGCGCCGAGTCACTGATCCGTACGAGGATCGCGACGATGACCCAGTTGGTGACGAGGGACGAGCCGCCCTGCGCGAGGAACGGCATCGCCATGCCGGTCAGCGGGATCAGCCCCATCACCCCGCCCGCGATGACGAACACCTGGAGCGCGACGATCGAGGCGAGACCGACCGCGAGCAGTCGGCCGAACGGGTCGCGCAGCGCCAGCCCGGCCCGGTAGCCCCGCTCCACCAGAAGCGCGTACAGCAGGAAGATCGCGGTCAGCCCGGCCAGGCCCAGCTCCTCGCCCGCCGTCGCCAGGATGAAGTCCGACTTGGCGGCGAAGCCGATGAGGATGGAGTGGCCCATGCCGAGCCCGGTGCCGAGCATCCCGCCCCAGGCGAACGCGAACAGCGACTGGGCGAGCTGACCCGCGCCCTCGCCCGCGTCGATGGAGGCGAAAGGGTTCAGCCAGTCCTGGACGCGGCTGTGCACATGCGGCTCGAACGACCCGACGAGGACCGCGCCCGCGGCGGCCAGCACGAGCCCGATGGCGATCCAGCTCCCGCGGCCCGTCGCCACGTAGAGCATCACGATGAACAGGCCGAAGAAGAGCAGCGACGTACCGAGGTCGGTCTCCAGGACCAGCACGCCGACGCTCAGCAGCCAGATGACGAGGATCGGGGCGAACACCCGCATGGTGGGGAACTGGAAGCGCCACACCTTCTTGCCGGTGTAGCGCAGGGCGTTGCGGTTGGCCGCGAGATAACTGGCGAAGAAGACCGCGAGCAGGATCTTCGCGAACTCGCCGGGCTGGATGGAGAAGCCGCCGATCTGGATCCAGATGCGGGCGCCGTTCACGGCGGGGAAGAAGATCGGCAGGATCATCAGGATCAGCGCCGCGACCACCGACAGATACGCGTACCGCTGGAGGACGCGGTGGTGGCGCAGGAAGACCACGAACGCGATGAACAGGCCGATGCCGAGCGTCGACCAGACCAGCTGGGTCGGGGCCGCGTCCGAGGACGGGGTCTCCAGGTCGAGCCGGTAGATCAGGACGAGCCCGAGGCCGTTGAGCAGCACGGCGATCGGCAGCAGCAGCGGATCGGCGTACGGGGCCCGGAAGCGGACCGCGCAGTGGGCCAGAAGCGCGAGGACCCCGAGCCCGGCGCCGTAACCGGCGGCGCCGGGCGGAACGGTTCCGTTCCTGGCGAGCCCCACGTCGCAGTAGCCGTAGACGCTGAGGAGCACGGCGAGCACGATCAGGACGAGTTCGGTGCCCCGGCGCCGGGGGACACGCACGGCCGGAACCGCGGAGGTGGCCGCGGTGGCCACCGGTCCCGATGAACCCGTTGTTCCGGTCATGACCGGAACCTAGCAAGTTCACCGGTGATATCTGGATATGTCAGCACCAACGGGGTGCCGCGCCGATGTTCGCGATGTACTTCGCCGAACCCCAGGCCCAGGTGCCGTCGGTCAGCAGGTACCAGAGGTTGTTGCCGCCGACGGAGTCGCCGCCCGTCTTGCAGAAGATCGGGACGACCTTGTTGTACGGCTCGGTGCGCACGATGCGGCTGCCCCGGGTGGGGGCGTCGCGCAGGTTCAGACCGCTCTTGGCCGTGACCCGGCCCTTGTAGACGGGGTGGCTGCCGCCGCTGCCGGAGTCGGCGGCGATCGCCGGGGCTGCGGTGGCCGCCAGGGTCGCGACGGCGGCGACGGCTATGCCGAGACGGGTGGCTGCGGTCCGTGTGCTCATGGAGCCTCCTCGGGGAGGGTGTGCGGCGGGTACCCGGAAATGGGTGTGAAGCCGTGCTTCACAGTAAAAGCGCCACGTAACGTACGCAAAAGGTCACGGCGGGTGGCCCCGGGGCCGGGGCCGGGGGTGGGCTCAGGCGGGCGTGGGTTCGTCGTACGGAAGCGTCAGCGTGGCCAGCGCTCCGCCGTCCGCCGCGTTCGTGAACTCCAGCCGCGCGCCGAGCACCTCGGCCTGGCCGAACGCGATGGTCAGCCCCAGCCCGTGCCCGCGCGCCCCGCCCTCGGTGCGGAACCGCTGCGGGCCGTGCTCCACCAGGTAGTCCGGATAGCCCTCGCCGTGGTCCCGCACGGTGATCACCGGCCCGTCGACGGTCAGCACCACCGGCGGGGCGCCGTGCCGGTGGGCGTTGCCGACGAGGTTGCCGAGCACCCGCTCCAGGCGCCGCCGGTCGGTCTCCACGCACACGTCCCGTACGACGACGACCTCGGCCCGGCCGGAGTCGGTACCCGACGCCCGTACGACCCGCTCGGCGACCGGACCCAGCCAGGCCGCGTCCAGCTCCACCCGCTCGCTGCGCGCATCCAGCCGGGAGATCTCCAGCAGGTCCTCGGTGAGCGTGCGCAGCGCGGCGACCCGGTCGCGGACCAGCTCGGTGGGGCGGCCCGGCGGCAGCAGCTCGGCCGCCGCGTGCAGCCCGGTCAGCGGGGTACGCAGCTCATGGGCGACGTCGGCGGTGAAGCGCTGCTCCGTGAGGATGCGGGCCTGGAGCGAGGAGGCCATCGAGTCGAGCGCCCCGGCGACGGCGGCGACCTCGTCCTGGTGGCGCTGCGGGTCCTTGGTGCGCGGGTCGTTGACGCGGGCGTCCAGATCGCCCGCGCTGATCTTGCGGGCCACCCGCGCCGTGGTGTGCAGCCGCCGCGTCACCCGGGTCACCGCGAACGCCCCGAAGAGCAGCGTCGCCCCGATCGCCAGCACCGAGGAGCCGAGGATGGCGTTGTCGAGGCCGTCGATGGTGCGGGCGCTCTGCTCGTAGTCGACCTCCACGGCGAGGGCGCGGCCCACGCTCGACGCCTCTCCCGACCGGGCCGCGGAGGCCGGGCCGGCCGCCCACATCACCGGGCGCGCGCCCGACCGGCCGAGCATCGTGCCGTGCCGGCCCCGCGCCGCGAGCGCGTGCAGCTCCGCGGGCAGGTCCGTCGGGTCGACCGAGGCGCCGGGCCCGAGCCGGTCCCCGTTCGCCAGCGCCTTCGCCGCCTCGTCGAGCCGCGACAGCGCCCGGTCCCGGGTCTCGCCCACCGTCTGCCGGGTCACCGAGACGTGCACGAGGATCCCGAGCAGCGCGGTGAGCGCACAGCACATCACCGTGATGAACGCCGCCGCCTTCCAGGTGAGCGACGCGGTCCACGCGGGCAGCCGCGGCCGGCGCGCCGGGAACGTCATGACGCGCCGGGGGAGGGGCGGGCCGAGCCGGAGGCCGACGGGCTCGCGGACGGTTCCTCGCGCGGTTCCTCGGTGGGCGGCTCGGTCGGGTCGGCCGAGGGCGTCTGCGGCGGCCCGGTCCGCACGATCTCGTCCCGCGTCGGCAGCATGGCCTTCTGGTGGGCGTCGTACTGCCACGAGGTCCGGTACTCGTACCCGGACAGGTCCGCGACGGCCCGCACGACCACGGTGTCCCCGGCCAGCTCGACGCTGATCACGGCGTCCTCGTCGTTCATGATCTGGGTCAGCGTGCCGTCCCGGTACATGAACACGCGCACCACGAGCTGCTGCTTCGGCGCCTTGACGCCGACGACCATGTCGTCCTTGCCGTCACCGGTCAGATCGGCGAAGTAGGCGGTCAGGACGGGACAGTCGGGCCCGCGCTTCCCCGGGTCGCCGCAGTCGGCGAGACCTTTCGCGATGTCCTTGTACGCGTCCGGGTCCGCGGCCTGCTGGGCGCGGATCACGCTGACCGGGTCCACCCGGCGCAGATCGCCGCCCGGCACGGTGACCCCCTTGACCACATCGGTCTCGCCCGCCCCGTAGTCGTCCACCGCGGCGGAGGCGGGGGTCAGGGAAGGCCACAGTTCACGCGGGCCCACCGCCGTCGGGGTGGGGCCGGCGCTCTGCAGGCCGCCCGCGTCGCCGCAGCCCGACAGCAGCAGCGCGGCGGCGGGCACGGCAAGGGCGAGCGCCACCGCCGGACGACGCCCGGCGCGCCTGATGTCCACCGGCCTCCACGCTCCTGTCGCTCGCCGTCTTCCGCTCTGCCGCGTACACCATATGGTCAGGGAAGTTCTTTTTCTGCGGGAGGTCCTTTTTATTAGCCCGCCGGGCCGCGCGCACCCGGTGGGGTGGCGTGGGGTGGCACTTGTGCCGGTCCGACGCGTTGAGCAGCGAAAGCCCGCGAACGGGCCGATCGGGGGCCGCCGAATCGCCCGGCCACGGGCGGCCCTCCCCACCGCCCGGAGCGTCCTGCGGGCTTCTTGCCTGCGGCCGTTCTTGCTGCTCCCATGGTCGGAGGGGTGGTGATGGGGCATGAGCGGACTGCGCGTCATTCCGACCTGGCGGCACGGTCAGGAGCGGCTCTACGTCTACGGCGAGGACGGCACGAACGTCGCCTGGTACGACCGGGACGCGGCCCGGGTGAACCTGCTCAGCGAGTCCAGCAGGGAGGCCGTACTCGCGGTGCTCGGCCCGTTCATCGCCGGGCAGTTCACGGTCGGGCCGCCGCCGGTGCCCACGCCGGTGGAGCTGGCCCGGCTCGGTCTCCACCCGGACGACGACCTCGCGCCGAACCGGCCGGGCGAGTCACTGCTGATCTCCCTCGACCGGGACCCCGCACCCCCGCGCAGGCTGCGCGTCGACCCGCGGCGCAGGGCGCTCGCCGCGCAGCAGCAGGTCGGCGAGGTGCTCGACGGCCTCGAACCGGCCGGCTGGCGCGTCCTGCACTCGGTCCCGCTGCCCGGCGGCGCGTGCGTCCACCATCTGCTGATCGGCCCCGGCGGCCTGTTCGCCCTGCACGTCCTGCCCGCCCGCAAACAGCGCATCCGCATCACGGACCCCCTGATCGCGGCGGGCCGCGCGGCCCCCCACCCCCTGCTCCGCCGCGTCCGCGCGGACGCCTCCCGGGCCTCCTTCGCCCTGACGGCCGAGGTGCGCGCGGCACTGGTGCTGGTGGACCCGGGACCGGTGGAGATCCAGACACCACCCCGAGACGTACGCGTCCTGACAGCCCCCGACCTGCCGACCCTCACCCATTCCGGCGGCCTCCTCAAACCAGCAGACGTGGAGGCCCTCCACGCCATGGCCCGAGACCGCACGACCTGGCAACGAGTCTGACCCACCCCTTGGACAAGCGAAGCTCGCTCCAGGGGCGCGGGGAACTGCGCGAGCAACCACACTCAACGTGCACGTGACGGGATGAGCAGCGCGCAGCGCACGCTCC
>NZ_QLLY01000014.1:0-4038 GCF_003259365.1 Streptomyces sp. PsTaAH-137 | reverse complement strand
GGGGCGCGGGGAACTGCGCGCCCAGCCCCCACCCACCCGCACCCGAACAACGCACCCCGGCCGCCCCCACCCCGAGCAACACCAAACGTCACCCCGGAACCCGCCCGGCCCGATCAAGATTGATCAACGGCCCGAGCAGATCCCCGTACCGCCGCAACCGCCCCGCGATGTCGTCAGCCCGAAACACCAACTCCTCGGCGCGCACACAACCGGCCACCTCGTCCCAGGTCACCGGCGCGGAAACGGTCGGCTCGGCCCGGGCCCGCAGCGTGTACGGCGCGGCCGTCGTCTTGGCGGCAGCGTTCTGGCTGTGGTCGACGAACACCTTCCCGGGCCGCAGGCTGCGCGTCATCCGGTGCACGACGAGGTGCGCCAACGCCCCCTCGGCCTCCTGCGCGAGCGCCTTCGCATAGGCACTGACCCGCGCGGACGGAGTCGGCACCAGCGGCACGAGCAGATGCAGCCCCTTCGACCCGGAGGTCTTGGCGTACGCGTGCAGCCCATCGGCGGCCAGCCGCTCCCGCAGCCACAACGCCACCTCGCAGCACTGCACGACATTGGCGGGCGCCCCCGGATCGAGGTCGAACACCAGCCGGTCGGCGGCGCCCGGCGCGTCCGCCTGCCACTGCGGAGTGTGGAACTCGGTCACCAGATTCGCCGCCCACATCAGCGTGGGCAGGTCCTGGACGAGGATCTGCCGCGCGCTCTCACCGTCGGAGCGCGGCACCTCGGCCGTCTTCACCCAGCCGGGGGTGCCCGGCGGCACGTTCTTGGCGAAGAAGCGCTGGCCCCCGGGACCGTCCGGAAAGCGCAGGAAAGAGACCGGGCGGTTGTACAGGTGCGGGAGCAGCGCCCCGGCCGTCGTCGCGTAATAGTGCAGCAGCTCGCCCTTGGTGAACCCGGACGCCGGATACAGCACCTTGTCCAGATTGCTGAGCGCGAGCCGCCGCCCCTCCACTTCTGTCATGGGCGTCATACGCTCATACTGAGACAACCTGACAATCCGCACTCTTCTTATGTAAGCGGGCAAAACGGGAGGTACACCGTGCGCTCCATATGGAACGGCGCCATCTCGTTCGGCCTGGTCAGCATCCCCATCAAGCTGGTCAACGCCACCGAGAACCACGCGATCTCCTTCCGCCAGATCCACCTGGAGGACGGCGGCCGCATCCGCTACCGCAAGGTGTGCGAGCTGGAGGAGCGCGAAGTCACGGCCGACGAGATCGGCAAGGGCTACGAGGACGCCGACGGCTCGATCATCCCGATCACCGAGGACGACCTGGCCGCCCTGCCCATCCCGACCGCGAGGACGATCGAGATCGTCGCCTTCGTGCCGGCCGACCGTATCGACCCCCTCCAGATGGACACGGCCTACTACCTCTCGGCGAACGGCGTCCCCGCCGCCAAGCCGTACACCCTGCTCCGCGAGGCCCTGAAGCGCAGCCGGAAGGTGGCCATCGCCAAGTTCGCCCTGCGCGGCCGGGAGCGGCTCGGCATGCTGCGCGTCGTCGACGACGTCATCGCCATGCACGGCCTGCTGTGGCCGGACGAGATCCGCGCCCCCGAGGACGTCGCGCCGGACACCCAGGTCACGGTGCGCGACGCCGAACTCGACCTGGCCGACGCCCTGATGGACACCCTCGGCGAGGTCGACCTCGCCGACCTCCACGACGACTACCGCGAAGCGGTCGAGAACATGATCGCGGCGAAGGCCTCCGGGGACGAGCAGCAGAAGGCCCCCGCGGTCTCCGGCGACAAGGGCGGCCGGGTGATCGATCTGATGGCCGCGCTGGAGAGCAGCGTGAAGGCCGCGAAGGAGGCCCGCGCCTCGGGCGACGAGATGGCCGAGGTGACGCACCTGGCCGGCCGCACCCGCAAGAAGGCGACGGCGAAGAAGAAGACAACTGCCGCGAAGAAGACCACGGCGGCGAAGAAGACGACGAAGAAGAAGGCGACGCCGGAGAAGAAGACGACGGCCGCCAAGAAAACCACGGCGGCGAAAAAGGCGACGCCGAGAAAAAAGGCGTCCGCCTGACACGGGACCGCGGGATCACGGGGCCGCGGGATCACGGGATTGCGGGATTGCGGAACGACAGAAAGAAACCGGCCGCCCGGCGCGTCATGCGCGCCGGGCGGCCGGTCTCGAACCTCGCTGCGCCGTGCCTACCTCCGCCGAGCGACCTCGGCGGCGTCCTTCCTGAAGGCCCACTCCATCTTCGGTTCCATGACGAACCGGAAGGCGCGCTGCACAGGTGGTGTGCACAACGCCGTGATGACGGACATGGCGAAGACGGTGACGACGATCTCGCCCCAAGGCGTGTGCACCCAGTCGACGTCGTACCAGTCCCAGAAGCGCGAGCCCTTCGCCAGGAACCCGTGCAGCAGATATCCGTACAGGGTTCCGGCACCGAGCGCCGTGAACCACAATTTCCGCCCCGGCACCCAGGCGAAGAAGCAGGCGGCCAGGATCACCGAGCAGCCGAACATGGCGAGGGTCATCACCGCGCCGGACCAGCCGGGCGCCGCCAGTTCCTGGGCGCTGTCGCGACGGTAGAACCAGGCGGCGTTCATCCGCGGCGCCGCCCAGTAGGCGAACAGCAGCGCACCGGCGAACACCGGCACGGCCAGCAGCCGCGCTTCCTTGCGCCGCACGAGCTGGAAGTGCTCGGGCTTGAGGCACAGGCCGAGGACGAAGAACGGCAGGAACTGCAGCACGCGCTGGAGGTCCAGGTCGTCACCGATGTCGGGGGAGACCGAGGCAAGGACCGCGATGGCCAGCGCCAGCGGCAGCGGCCAGCGGACGACCTTCCAGAACGGCGTGGACAGCCGCCACACGAACAGCGCGATCAGGAACCAGGTCAGGTACCAGGGATCGAGCAGGCTGATCGGGTAGTCGGGGTCGCCCCCGGCTGTCCGCTTGAAGAACGTGTACGCGACCTCGAAGACGACGTACGGCACGGCCACCCCGGTGATCAGCCGCTTCAGCCGGCCCGGGCTCGCGTCGAAGGACCGCGAGAAATAGCCGGAGATGACGATGAACGCCGGCATGTGGAACGCGTAGACCGTCATGTACAGCGCGGACGCGGCCCGGCTGTCACCACGCAGCGGCTCCCAGGAATGGCCCATCGCGACGAGCACGATCGCCAGGTACTTCGCGTTGTCGAAGAACGCGTCCCGCGCCTTGCCGGGCTTCTTCCCGGCCGTGGCGGCGGGCGCCGGGGCCGTGGTCGTGGTCCCCGCGGAGGGTGCGGCGGCGGCGCGCTGGTCCGGCAGTGGGGCTCGCTGCGCCGCGAGCTGAAGTGGTTCGCTCATGATCCCTCCCAGATGGAACCTCGACTCTCGTCTTCGCGTCTTCTCTGGTTTACGGGATTCATGTGGCGGCGAGACATCTCAGGCACCGTAGTCACCGATTGCGGCGCACGTAAACCTGTGTCGGCCATGGGTGGCGTCTGTCACACGCCCGTGGATCGGTCCGGCTGCCCCTTCACCGGCCGGGTGTGAATCCGGGACAAACAGGCCGGCAGATCCCCGCCGTCCGCACGCCCCCGGGACCGGTAGGCACTGGGCGTTTCCCCCACCAGCTCGGTGAATCGCGTGCTGAACGACCCCAGCGACGTACACCCCACCTCGAAGCACACCTCGGTCACCGAAAGGTCCCCCCGGCGCAGCAGCATCTTGGCCCGCTCGATCCGCCGGGTCATGAGATAGCTGTACGGAGTCTCCCCAAAGGCGGCACGAAAACTCCGCGAGAAGTGCCCCGGCGACATCAGCGCGGTCTGCGCCAGAGCGGCCACGTCCAACGGCTCGGCGTACTCCCGGTCCATCCGGTCCCGGGCCCGCCGCAGCCGAACAAGATCCTCCAGATTGCTCACCCCGCAACGATCCCACGCGCCCCTTCGTCCCTGCGGCGATTCCGGCCTGTCGTGGGCGGCCCGGGCCATGGTTTAGACGTCATCTCAATTGGTTGGGTCGGTAGGCTGTCGGTCGTGGCAGGGATCGTTGAGCGGCTGGTGCCGGACGAGTTGTGGGAGTTGTTCC
>NZ_QLLY01000013.1 GCF_003259365.1 Streptomyces sp. PsTaAH-137 | reverse complement strand
AGGACGGGGACCTCGGTGGAGTCCAGGACGATCGGCAGGGTGGAGGCGGTCGCGAACCGGCCCGCCAGCTCCTTCATGTCGGCGACGCCGTCACGGCCCACGTAGTCGACGCAGAGGTCGAGCATGTGCGCGCCCTCACGGATCTGGTCGCGGGCCATCTCGACACAGTCGTCCCAGCGGGCCTCCAGCATCGCCTCACGGAACTTCTTCGACCCATTGGCGTTCGTCCGCTCACCGATCGCCATGTAGGCGGTGTCCTGCCGGAACGGCACCGTCTGGTAGAGCGAGGCGGCGCCCGGCTCGGGGCGCGGAGCGCGCTCGGGCGGGGTCATCTCACGGACCCGCTCCACGACCTGACGCAGATGCTCGGGGGTGGAGCCGCAGCAGCCGCCGACCAGCTGGAGGCCGTAGCTGTTGATGAAGTTCTCCTGCGCGTCCGCCATCTCCGGCGGAGTGAGCGGGAAGTGCGCGCCGTCCTTGCCCAGGATCGGCAGACCGGCGTTCGGCATGCACATCAGCGGCGTCGTGGAGTGCTGCGCGAGGTAGCGCAGGTGCTCGCTCATCTCGGCGGGGCCGGTGGAGCAGTTCAGGCCGATCAGGTCGATGCCGAGCGGTTCCAGGGCGGTCAGGGCCGCGCCGATCTCGGAGCCGAGCAGCATCACGCCGGTGGTCTCGAAGGCGAGGGAGCAGATCAGCGGGACCGAGACGCCGAGGGCGTCCATGGCGCGGCGGGCGCCGATCAGGGACGACTTGGTCTGGAGCAGGTCCTGGCTGGTCTCCACGATCAGCGCGTCGGCGCCGCCGGCGAGCAGGCCCTCGGCGTTCTGCTGGTAGCCGTCGCGGATCGTGGCGTAGTCGATGTGGCCGAGGGAGGGCAGCTTGGTGCCGGGGCCGATCGACCCGAGGACCCAGCGCTGCTGTCCGGTGTTCGCGGTGAACTCGTCGGCGACCTCGCGGGCGATCCGCGCGCCGGCCTCGGACAGCTCGACGATCCGGTCGGCGATCTCGTACTCGGTCGCGGCCGTGAAGTTGGAGCCGAAGGTGTTGGTCTCGACGCAGTCCACCCCGACGGCGTAGTACGCCTCGTGGACGGAGCGGACGATGTCCGGGCGGGTGATGTTCAGGATCTCGTTGCAGCCCTCGAGGTCCTGGAAGTCCTCGAGCGTGGGATCCTGCGCCTGCAGCATGGTGCCCATCGCACCGTCGGCGACCACGACACGGGAGGCGAGGGCCTGCCGTAGGGCGTCCACGCGAGCGCGGGAATCAGCGGCGGCGGATGCGGGCGTCGGCAACGAGGCCATGAAAGTGCTCCCTGAGGTGCGACGGCTGTCGGCTTTGCGGCTCCACTGCTGGAGGCGCACCCGGCCAGGGTAGCCGGGACCTCGGTCCTTACGTGCAGACGTCCACGGGCCGGACCGAAGTGGACAGCGTGTCGCGGTGGTCCGGGGCGGGCGGCCGTGGCGAGCGGGCCAAAATAGAGGCGCACGCCGCATTAGCAGAGGTCGGCAACGACCGATACTGTTCAGCATTGCCGAACGTTGGTGAGTGGACCGAGGGAGGAAGGGACTGCGATGGCACGCAACATCCAGTCGCTGGAACGGGCCGCGGCGATGCTCCGGCTCCTCGCGGGCGGTGAGCGGCGACTCGGCCTCTCGGACATCGCCTCCGCGCTCGGCCTGGCGAAGGGCACCGCGCACGGCATCCTGCGCACCCTCCAGGCCGAGGGCTTCGTGGAGCAGGACGCGGCGTCGGGGCGCTACCAGCTGGGCGCGGAGCTGCTGCGCCTGGGCAACAGCTATCTGGACGTCCACGAGCTGCGGGCCCGCGCCCTCGTCTGGACCGACGACCTGGCCCGCTCCAGCGGCGAGGCCGTCTATCTGGGGGTCCTGCACCAGCAGGGCGTCCTGATCGTGCACCACGTCTTCCGGCCCGACGACAGCCGGCAGGTCCTGGAGGTGGGGGCGATGCAGCCGCTGCACTCGACGGCGCTGGGCAAGGTCATCTCCGCGTACGACCCGGTCGCGCACAGCGAGGTCGCCGAGACGGAGCGCAAGGAGTTCACGGCCCGGACGGTGAGCGGGCTCACCGAGTTCGAGTCGGTGCTCGATCTGACCCGGGCTCGCGGGTACGCCGAGGACGTCGAGGAGACCTGGGAGGGCGTGGCCTCGGTCGCGGCGCCGATCCACGACCGGCACCGGATGCCCGTGGGCGCGATCGGCATCACCGGCGCGGTGGAGCGGGTCTGCAAGCCCGACGAGCAGGGCGTGCCGCGGCCCGAGCTGATCGCCGCCGTACGGGACTGCGCCCGTGCCGTCTCCCGCGACCTGGGCGCCAGCCGCTTCTGACCCCCCCACATGCCTCAGCCCCGTCCCCGGACGGGGCTGAGGCATGTCCGGGCCCGTCCGGGTGCAGAGCACACCGATCCGCGCGACGATCGAGTGAACCGCCACGGAGCGTGTGGGCGGCGATAGGCGGGAACGATCAATAACGATCGTGGTTTCGATAACAGAACCCTTGACGATTCAGTGAACGCGGGGCGAGACTCGCGTCCATCGGTCGACATTGTCGAACACCTACCGGCAATAAGCGTTAGAGTGTGGACAAGGCCAGGCCGCAATTCCCCTGGACGAAGGACAAAGGAGTCGCGGGTGTCCAGCTCCGACATCTTCATCGGCGAGACCATAGGTACCGCCGTGCTCATCCTGCTCGGCGGTGGCGTCTGCGCCGCCGTCACTTTCAAGCGCTCGAAGGCGTTCAACGCCGGCTGGGTCGCCATCGCCTTCGGTTGGGGCTTCGCCGTCCTGACCGGCGCGTACCTCGCCGGTGGCGTCTCGGGCGCCCACCTGAACCCCGCCGTGACCATCGGTCTGGCCATCGAGGGCGGCACCAAGTGGAGCGATGTACCGCTCTACCTGGGCTCCCAGCTCCTCGGCGCGATGATCGGCGCCGTGCTGGTCTGGGCGACGTACTACGGACAGTTCCGCGCGCACCTGACGGACCCGGAGATCATCGCCGCGCAGCCGGCGGACGAGGGCCTCGTCGACCAGACGGCGGCCCCCAAGGCGGGCCCCGTCCTCGGCATCTTCTCCACGGGCCCGGAGATCCGGCACGCCGTGCAGAACCTGATCACCGAGATCATCGCGACGGTCGTCCTGGTCCTCGCCATCCTCACGCAGGGCCTGAACGACGGCGGCAACGGCCTGGGCACCCTCGGCGCCCTGATCACCGCGCTCGTCGTGGTCGGCATCGGCCTCTCGCTCGGCGGCCCCACGGGCTACGCGATCAACCCGGTCCGTGACCTCGGCCCGCGCATCGTGCACGCCCTGCTCCCGCTGCCCAACAAGGGCGGCTCCGACTGGTCGTACGCCTGGATCCCGGTCGCGGGTCCGCTGATCGGCGGCGCCATCGCCGGCGGCCTCTACAACATCGCGTTCAAGTAGGCCGCCCCGCCGCCAGCACCCCGCCCGAGCCGCACCGAGAACTTCAGGAGCACCCCGTGACCGACGCACACACCGCAGGCCCCTTCATCGCAGCCATCGACCAGGGCACGACGTCCAGCCGCTGCATCGTCTTCGACAAGGACGGCCGGATCGTCTCGGTCGACCAGAAGGAGCACGAGCAGATCTTCCCGAAGCCGGGCTGGGTCGAGCACGACGCCAACGAGATCTGGGCGAACGTCCAGGAGGTCGTCGCCGGGGCCGTCACCAAGGCCGGCATCACCCGCGACGACATCAAGGCCATCGGCATCACCAACCAGCGCGAGACGACGCTGCTCTGGGACAAGAACACCGGTGAGCCCGTCCACAACGCCATCGTCTGGCAGGACACCCGCACCGACGCCCTCTGCCGCGAGCTGGGCCGCAACGTCGGGCAGGACCGCTTCCGCCGCGAGACCGGCCTGCCGCTGGCCTCCTACTTCGCCGGCCCCAAGGCCCGCTGGCTGCTCGACAACGTCGAGGGCCTGCGCGAGCGCGCCGAGCGCGGCGACATCCTCTTCGGCACCATGGACAGCTGGGTCATCTGGAACCTGACCGGCGGTGTCGACGGCGGCAAGCACGTCACCGACGTCACCAACGCCTCGCGCACCATGCTGATGAACCTGCACGAGATGCAGTGGGACGACAAGATCTGTTCCTCCATCGGCGTGCCGATGTCGATGCTGCCCGAGATCCGCTCCTCCGCCGAGGTCTACGGCGAGGTCACCGGCGGCACGCTGGGCGACGTGCTCGGCGGGATCCCCGTCGCCTCGGCGCTCGGCGACCAGCAGGCCGCCCTGTTCGGCCAGACCTGCTTCGCCGAGGGCGAGGCCAAGTCCACGTACGGCACCGGCACCTTCATGCTGATGAACACCGGCGGCAAGGCCATCAACTCCTACTCGGGCCTGCTGACCACGGTCGGCTACCAGATCGGCGACCAGAAGCCGGTCTACGCCCTGGAGGGCTCGATCGCCGTCACCGGTTCGCTGGTGCAGTGGATGCGCGACCAGATGGGCCTGATCAAGTCGGCCGCCGAGATCGAGACGCTCGCCTCGTCGGTGGAGGACAACGGCGGCGCGTACTTCGTGCCCGCCTTCTCCGGCCTGTTCGCCCCGTACTGGCGCCCCGACGCCCGCGGTGTCATCACCGGCCTGACCCGGTACGTCACCAAGGCGCACATCGCGCGTGCCGTCCTGGAGGCCACGGCCTGGCAGACCCGCGAGATCAGCGACGCCATGACGAAGGACTCCGGTGTCGAGCTGACCGCGCTCAAGGTCGACGGCGGCATGACCTCCAACAACCTGCTGATGCAGACCCTCTCCGACGTCCTGGACGCCCCTGTGGTGCGTCCGATGGTCGCCGAGACGACCTGCCTCGGTGCCGCTTACGCCGCCGGTCTCGCCGTCGGCTTCTGGTCCAACACCGACGACCTGCGGGCCAACTGGCGCCGGGCCGCGGAGTGGACCCCCCGCATGGACGCGGATACCCGCGACCGTGAGTACAAGAACTGGCTCAAGGCCGTGCAGCGGTCCATGGGCTGGCTCGAGGACGAGGAGTAAGACCCCAGATGAGTACCCCCACCCTGCAGACCGTGCCTGCCCTCGGAACGCACCCCGTCGCCGGCTCCAACCCGAGCCGCGCCGAGACCCGCGAGCAGCTTTCCAAGGCGACGTACGACCTCCTGGTCATCGGCGGCGGCATCCTGGGCATCTCCACGGCCTGGCATGCGGCGCAGTCCGGTCTCAGGGTGGCCCTGGTCGACGCCGGCGACTTCGCCGGCGCCACCTCCTCCGCCTCGTCCAAGCTGCTCCACGGCGGTCTGCGCTACCTGCAGACCGGCGCGGTGAAGCTCGTCGCGGAGAACCACTTCGAGCGGCGCGCGGTGTCGCGGAACGTGGCCCCGCACCTCGCCAACCCGCTCACCTTCTACCTGCCCGTGTACAAGGGCGGCCCGCACGGCGCGGCCAAGCTGGGCGCGGGCGTGTTCGCCTACAGCGCGCTGTCGGCGTTCGGCGACGGCGTCGGGCACCTGCTCTCCCCGGCCAAGGCCCAGCAGGACGTGCCGGAACTGCGGACCGAGAACCTGAAGGCCGTCGCGGTGTACGGCGACGACCAGATGAACGACGCGCGGATGGCCCTGATGACCGTACGCGCGGCCGTCGACGCGGGCGCCGTCGTCCTCAACCACGCCGAGGTCACCGGCCTGCGCTTCACCAAGGGCCGGGTCACCGGCGCCGAGCTGAAGGACCGCATGGACGGCGAGGAATTCGGCGTCAGCGCCCGCCTCGTGCTGAACGCGACCGGTCCGTGGGTCGACCACCTGCGCAAGCTGGAGGACCCGAACGCGGCGCCGTCCATCCGACTGTCCAAGGGCGCGCACCTGGTCATGAAGCGGACGTCGCCGTGGAAGGCCGCGCTCGCCACCCCCATCGACAAGTACCGCATCACCTTCGCCCTCCCCTGGGAGGACATGCTCCTGCTCGGTACGACCGACGAGGAGTACGAGGGCGACCCGGCGGACGTGTCGGTCACCGAGAAGGACATCGAGCAGATCCTCGACGAGGCGGCCTTCTCCGTGCGCGACCAGCAGCTCAAGCGGGAGCTGATGACGTACGCGTTCGCCGGTCTGCGGGTGCTGCCTGGCGGCCCCGGCGACACCTCGAAGGCCAAGCGCGAGACGGTCGTCACCGAGGGCAAGGGCGGCATGCTGTCCGTCGCGGGCGGCAAGTGGACGACGTTCCGGCACATCGGCCGCACCGTCATGCAGAAGCTGGAGTCGCTGCCGGGCCACCCGCTCGGCGACGACTTCGAGCCGATCAAGGACCTGCCGAAGCGGATGCCGCTGCCGGGTGTCGCCAACCCGCGCGCCGTCGCGCACCGCCTCCTGGTCGACAACCCGGCGCCCGGTCCGCGGATGGGCGCCGACACGGCCAAGCACCTGGCGACGCACTACGGTTCGCTGGCCTTCGACATCGCGCGGCTCGCGAACGAGAACCCGGAGCTGGCCGCGCGCGTCCACCCGGACGCGCCGGAGATCTGGGCGCAGGTCGCCTACGCCCGTGACCACGAGTGGGCCGAGACGGCGGACGACGTGCTGCGGCGCCGGACGACGCTGACGATCCGGGGCCTGGCCACGGACGAGATCCGCGGCAAGGTCGAGGACCTGCTCGGCAAGAAGTAGGCGCCGGGACGGCGGCGCGAGAGGGGCGGCTCCCACGGGAGGAGCCGCCCCTCTCGCGCTGCCATGCCGCGGACACAAGCCCGCAACGTACGGGGGCGAGGCTGAGGACATGAAGTTCCAGGTCCTCTCCATCATCGGGCACGCCCCGCACCCGCTCACCGGTGAACTCCCCTCCGCGGCCGACCGGTTGGCGCAGGTCCTCGACGTCGGCTGGGCGGCCGAGGAGCTGGGCTACGACGCGTACGCGGTCGGCGAGCGGCACGCGGGGGCGTTCCTGTCGTCGAGCCCGACCGTCGTGCTCGGCGCGCTCGCCGCCCGTACGTCCCGGATCAGGCTGCTGACCGGGGTGACGGTCGTGGCGATCCTCGACCCCGTACGGATCGCGGAGGACTACGCGACGCTCGACCAGATCTCGCACGGGCGCGTGGAGTTGGTCGTCGGCAAGGGCGCCGAGGCCGGGCACTTCGACCTGTTCGGGCTCGACGAGGCCCGGCAGTGGGACCTCCAGAAGGAGAAGTACGAGCTGCTGCGGCGGCTGTGGACGGAGGAGGGCGTCGACTGGGAGGGCGAGTTCCGGCCCGCCCTCAAGGGGGTGACGACGGTGCCGCGCCCGTACGCGGGACTCCCCCGGATCTGGCACGGCTCGGCGACCTCGCGCAACTCCCCCGAGCTGGCGGCCAGGCACGGCGACCCGCTGTTCACGGCGAACGCGATCCAGCCGCGGGCCGCGTACGCCGAGCTGATCGACCACTACCGGGAGCGGTTCGCGGCGTACGGGCACGATCCGGCCGACGCGCACGTGGCGGCGGGGTCGGGCGGGCTGCTCATCGCGGACACGCACGAGCAGGCGGTGGCCCGCTACCGGGAGCTGTACGAGGCGAAGGTCGCGCAGACCTTCAAGCCGCATCTGGCGGGCAAGGCGGGCTACAACACGCCGTTCCGGACCATCGAGGACGCCATCGCGGACGGGCCGCAGCTGATCGGCTCGCCGCAGCAGATCATCGACAAGATCCTCGGGTACCACGAGGTGTACCGGCACGATCTTCAGTCGGTCACCGTGGACGGGTTCGGGCAGGGCACCAGCGAGCAGATCGAGACGTTGCAGCGGTTCGCCGAGGAGATCGCCCCCGTGGTGCGGGCGGAGGCGCCCAGCACGCTGTGGGAGTGAGCGCTCAGCTCTCCCCGTCCGGACCCGAGTCGACGATGGAGTGCTCCAACTTACCGAGCAGCCGGGCCAGTTGGCGGCGCTCGGACGGGGAGAGGCCGGCGAGCATCCGGTTCTCGTTGTCCAGGTGCTCGGTGAAGACCTCGTCGACCTTGGCGAGCCCCGCGTCGGTGAGCCGCGAGTAGACGACGCGCCGGTCGACGGCGTCGCGCTCGCGCACGATGAGGTCGTCCTTCTCCAGCCGGTCCATGCGCAGGGTGACTCCGGCCGAGGAGACGAGCCCGGAGTCGGCGAGCTGCCCCGCGGTGAGCCGGTACGGGGTGCCCGAGCGGCGCAGCGCGGTCAGCACGTCGAACCCGGCGACGGACAGGCCGTGCCGCTCGATCGACGCGTTGAGCTTGGTGTTGTACCGCAGGAACGAGCGGTGCAGCCGGGCCAGCACCTCCAGCGGGGAGGTGTCGAGTTCGGGCCGCTCGCGGGCCCAGTCCGCCACGATCTGTGTCACGGCGTCCTGCCGCGTCGCCTTCCGCTCGGCCATCCCGTCCCCTCGCGCAGCTCCCGGGTGGGCGCGTGATCGTACGCCCCTGAAAATTCTATCCCTGAAGCGATCACGCGCCGTCCACCGTCGGCGGAGCCGGTCAGCGCGTGCGGCGGCGCAGCACCCGGACCAGGACCACGGCGGTGAGCACGGCGGCGGCCGGGACGGCGGCCTTGCGCAGCAGGACCGGCAGGGCGGCGGCGCCGAGGTCGACGGCCTCCGGCTCGGCGGCGGCGCCCGCGGCGAGCGGCGCGGGGGCCGTCTGCGGGGCGCTGAGCAGTTCTTGCAGCCGCTCGGCGAACTGGCCGACGATGCGGTCGCCGACCTCGGTCATGATGCCGCGGCCGAACTGTGCGGGGCGGCCGGTGATGTCGAGGTCGGTGCGGACCCGGACGCGGGTGCCGGCGGGGTCGGCGGCGAGTTCGGCGGTGACGGCGGCGGAGGCGGTGCCCGCGCCGCGGGTCTCGCTGCCGGAGAGGTCGAGGCGGAGGCTGCGGGCGCTCTCGTCGCGGGCGACGGTGCCCTCGCCGCGGTAGCTCATCTGCACGGCGCCGACCTTGACCTTGACGCGGCCGGCGAAGGAGTCCCCGTCGAGGGTGTCGAGGACCGCGCCGGGCATGCAGGGGGCGACGCGGGCGAGGTCGTGGAAGAGCTTCCAGGCGTCGTCGGGCGCGGCCGGGACGGTGAAGGTGTGGTCGAGCTGCATGGTCGGGGTCGTCCAATCGTGGGTCGGCTGTCAGGTGGCGGGGGCGGTGCGCAGCAGGTCGCGGATGCGGCTGGGCGAGAGGGGGCCGCGGCGGACGACGACGCCGAAGGGGCGCAGGGCGTCCTCGACGGCGTTCGCCAGGACGGCCTGCGGGGCGATGGCGCCGCCCTCGCCGAGGCCCTTCACGCCGAGGTCGTTCATGGGGCTCGGGGAGTGGATCTCGTCCATGTCGAGGTCGGGGATCTCGGACGAGGTGGGCACGAGGTAGTCCATGTACGTGCCGGTGCGGGGCTGCCCGTCGGGGCCGTAGATCATCTCCTCGTAGAGGGCGCCGCCGATGCCCTGGGCGATGCCGCCGGTGACCTGCCCCTCGGCGATGAGCGGGTTGACGATGACGCCGGCGTCGTGGACGACGACGTACTGGAGGATCTCCAGTTCGCCGGTGTGCTCGTCGACCTCGACGACGGCGGCGTGCGCGCCGCTGGCGACGGCGAAGCCGGGCGGGCGGAAGTGGACGGTCTCGCTGAGTTCGGTGCCGTGCCGTCCGTCGGTGGGCTCGGGGGTGCCGGGCAGCGGGGCGCGGCCCGCGAGTTCGGCGAGGGTGAGCGTGGGTCCGTCGGCGGCCTTGGTGCTGAACACGCCGTCGGTGAGGGTGAGTTCGGCGACGGGGACGCCGAGGCGGCGGGCGGCGGCGTCGAGAGCCTTCTCGCGGACGAGCTTTCCGGCGCGGTGGGTGGCGTTGCCCGCGTTGACGAGGGCGCGGCTGGCGATGGTGCCGACGCCGAACGGGGTCTTGTCGGTGTCGCCGCCCACCACGTCGATGACGTCGAGCGGGGCGCCGAGCGCGTCGGCGGCGATCTGCGCCATGGAGGTGCGGTGGCCCTGGCCCTGGGAGGGGGCGCCGATGGCGAGCTTGACGCGGCCGCTGGGCGCGATGTCGATGCGGGCGGTCTCGAAGGGGCCGAGTCCGGTGGCCTCGATGTACATCGCGTAGCCGACGCCGACGTGCTTGCCCTCGGGCCGCTCCCCCGTCGGTACGGCGACCTTGGCGCGGGCGCGGCGCAGCAGTTCGGGGAAGTCGCCGGAGTCGTACGACTGGGGGTTGCCGGAACGGTCGACGAGGCCGGTGGTGTACGGCATGTCGTCGGGGCCGATGAGATTGCGGGCCCGCAATTCGGCCGTTTCGAGGCCGAGTTCGGCGGCGAGCCGGTCCATGGCGCGCTCCATCGCGAACACCGTCTCGGGGCGTCCGGCGCCGCGGTAGGGCGTGGCGAAGGCGGTGTTGGTGAGGACGCCGACGACGTCGATGTCGACGTTCGGGACGCGGTAGGGGCCGAGCAGGTGGCACAGCGAGTTGTAGGGGACGACGAGTCCCGTCATGTTGTACGCGCCGAAGTTGACGGTGATGCGGTCGCGGACGGCGAGCAGCTTTCCGTCGGCGTCGGCGGCGAGTTCGATGCGGTGGATCTGTTCGCGGGCGTGGCTGGCGGCGGTGAGGTTCTCGCTGCGGTCCTCGCGCCAGACGACCGGGCGGCCCAACTGCCCGGCCGCGTAGGGGATCAGCAGCTCCTCGACGTAGAGGATGCCCTTCTGGCCGAAGCCGCCGCCGACGTCGGTGGCGATGACGCGGACGGTCTCGGAGTCGCGGCCCAGGGTGTGCGCGATGGCCTCGCGGACCCGGTGCGGGGTCTGGGTGTTGGACCAGACGGTGAGGTCGGAGCTGTAGGGGTCGACGCGGGCGGCGACGGCGCGGGTCTCGATGGGCGAGGCGACGTAGCGGTGGGCGTGGAACTCCTCGCTGATCACGGTGTGCGCGGCGGCGAACGCCTTCTCCGGGTCGCCGACTTGCGTGGCGACGGCGACGGCCGTGTTGTCGGGGAGGTCGTCGTGGAGCAGCGGGGCGTCGGCGGCCAGGGCGAGGTCGGGGTCGACGAGGACGGGGAGCGGGCCGTAGCGCACCTCGATCAGTTCGAGGGCGTCCTCGGCGAGGTAGCGGTTCTCGGCGAGGACGATCGCCACGGGCTGTCCGACGTAGTGGACCTTGTCGGCGGCGAGCAGCGGCATGGGGGTGATGGCGACGCGCGGGTCGAGGAGTTCGGCGAGCCGGGGCGGGGTGCGCAGTTCCTCGCGGTTGAGGAGGGCGGGGAGGTGGGCGAGGTCGGCGCCGGTCCAGACGGCGACGACGCCGGGGGCCTCGCGGGCGGCCTTCACGTCGACGGAGTCGATGCGGGCGTGGGCGTGCGGGCTGCGCAGGACGGCGGCCTCGGCGGCGCCGGGCAGGTCGATGTCGTCGACGTAGCGGCCGTTGCCGCGCAGCAGCCGGTCGTCCTCGACGCGCGGGACGGGGCGGCCGATCCAGGCGGCCTGTTCTTCGGCGGACATGAGGGTCACTCCCCGCACTTCGTGTCGTCGTACGTCTCGTCGAGGGCCTGGCCCAGGGCGCGGCGGATGTTGCGGTAGCCGGTGCAGCGGCACAGGTGGCCGCTGAGGGCGTCGGCGACCTCGGTGTCGTCGGGGCGTGTGTCCTGTTCGGTCAGGGCGGTGGCCGTCATCAGGAAGCCGGGGGTGCAGAAGCCGCACTGCATGCCGTGGCACTCGTGGAAGGCGCGCTGCACGGGGGTGAGCGGGGCGTCGTCCGGTGCCAGGCTCTCGACGGTGCGCAGGTCGGCGCCCTCGCACTGGACGGCGAGGGTGAGGCAGGAGCGGACGGGTGTGCCGTCGACGAGGACGGTGCAGGCGCCGCAGACGCCGTGCTCGCAGCCGACGTGGGTGCCGGTGAGGCGGAGCCGGTCGCGCAGGAAGTCGCTGAGCAGCAGCCGGGATTCGACCTGTGCGGTGACGGGCGCGCCGTTCACGGTGAGGCGTATCCCGTGCCAGCCGGAGGGTTCGGCGAGCGGCGGGGTCCGGGCGGGGCGGGGTGCGGGGATCACTGTGGTCTCTTCGGTCATCGGGTGCGCTCCCATGCGGTGGTGCAGGCGCGGCCGAGGAGGTGGGCGGCGGCCTCGCGGCGGTAGGCGGCGGTGGCGTGGACGTCGTCGGAGGGGTCGAGGCGGGCGAGGGCGGCTTCCCGGGCGGCGGCGAGGGCGGCCGGTCCGGCGTCGGTGCCGGTCAGCGCCTCCTCGACGGCGGGCAGCCGGACGGGGACGGGGCCGACGCCGCAGAAGACGGCGCGGGCGTCGCTCACCCGCTCCTCGGCCCGGGACAGCAGGACGGCGACGCCGACCGTGGCGAAGTCCCCGTGTCTACGGGCGAGTTCCTCGAACGCCCAGCCGGTCGGCTGCGGCGGCAGGACGACCTCGGTGAGCAGTTCGTCCGGTTCGACGGCGGTCTGGAAGGTGGCGACGAAGAAGTCCGCGGCGGCGACGGTCCGTGTTCCGGCCGGGCCCGCGATCACGAAGCGGGCGTCGGAGGCGAGGGCGGCGGTGGGGAGTTCGGCGGCCGGGTCGTGGTGGACGAGGCTGCCGCACACGGTGCCCCGGGCGCGGATCTGCGGGTGTCCGATGTGACCGATCGCGGCGGCGAGCAGCGGCCAGCCGGTGCGGACGGCGGGGTCGGCGGCGGCGCGGGCCTGGCGGACGGCCGCGCCGATGTGCAGGGCGCCGGACGCGTCCACGGAGATCTCGTCGAGGCCGGGGATGCGGGTGATGTCGACGAGCAGGCCGGGGCGGGCGAGCCGCATGCCCAGCATGGGGATCAGCGACTGGCCGCCGGCCACCACCTTGGGGTCGCGGTCCTCGTCGGCGAGCAGGGCGAGCGCCTCCGGGACGGTGCGGGGCGCGCTGTAGTCGAAGGGTGTCGGTTTCAAGCGTCTGCCACCTCGCCTCTCAGGTATCTAATAGCTGAAATGATTGACACTGAACTATCTTCTTGGCAAGAGTCTGCGGAGAAAGGTTGCCGAGAAAGGTTCTGACGTGACGCGTGATGTGCTCGACCAGGCCGCCGCATGGCAGGCCGACGGGGTCCGCTTCGCGATGGCCACGGTGGTCCGCACCGTGGGCTCGGCCCCGCATCCGGTGGGCACGTCGATGCTGGTCACCGCCGACGGCCGGGTCGTCGGCAGCGTCTCCGGCGGGTGCGTGGAGGCGACGGTGTGCGCGGTCGCCGAGGAGGTGCTGGCCGGCGCCGGGCCCGCCCGCGAGACGTACGGAGTGAGCGCCGACGATCCCTTCGCGGTGGGCCTGACCTGCGGCGGGACCATCGAGGTCGCGGTGCGCGAGGTGACCGCGGACAGCCCGCTCGGGCGGGTGGCGGCGGACGTCGCGGCCCGGGTCCCGGTGGCGCTCGTGACGCCGCTCGACGGGGACGGCGCGGGCCTCGCGGTCGGCGCCGCGGGAGCGTCGGGATCGCTCGGCGACCCCCGCCTGGACCGGGCCGCGCGGGACGCCGCCACAGGGCTCCTCGCACGCGGCGAGAGCGGGATCGTACGGATCGGCGAGGCCGCTCCGGGCCCCGACTGCGCCCCAGAACGGGAGTTGTTCGTACGGTCCTTCGGGGCGCCGCCCCGGCTGCTCGTCTTCGGCGCCGTCGACTTCGCGCGCCCGCTGGTGCGGATCGGCGCCCTGCTCGGGTACCGGGCGACGGTGTGCGACGCGCGGCCCGCGTTCGCGACACCCGCGCGCTTCCCGGAGGCCGCCGAGGTCGTCGTGGACCGGCCGGACCGCTGGCTGCGCGCGCACGAGGACCTGGTCGACGCGTCCACCGCGATCTGCGTCCTCACCCACGACACGCGCTTCGACGTGCCCGTCCTGGAGATCGCGCTGCGCGGGCCCGCCGGATACATCGGGGCCATGGGCAGCCGGCGCACCCACGAGGACCGGCTCGCCCGGCTGCGGGCGGCCGGGCTCGACGCGGCGGCGCTGGCCCGGCTGCGCTCCCCCATCGGCCTCGACCTCGGCGGGCGCGGCCCCGAGGAGACGGCCGTCTCGATCGCGGCGGAGATCGTCGCCGCGCGCCGGGGCGGCAGCGGGCGCCCGCTGGGCGAGCTGGCAGGGCCGGTGCACGCCCCGCACCCACTTTTGAACACCTGTTCTGAAGAGGCGGCCGAGGCGCACCTTTTGAACGTACGTTCATAAATCGCGCCACCCTGAACGCTTCGTCTACTGTGGCGACGTGGACGCAGAGCAGGAGAGACCCCCGGAGAACGAGCGGCGGCGCGGCCGCTCCCACGACCCCGAGGGGAATCGGCGGGCCGTGCTCGCGGCGGCCCGCAGACTGTTCGCGGCCCACGGCTACCAAGGGGTCGGCATCCGGGCCATCGCCGCCGAGTCCGGGGTGACGCCGGGGCTCGTGATGGCCTACTTCGGCTCCAAGGACGGACTCTTCCGCGCCGTCGTCGGCGAGGGCACCGGTGTCACGGCCCGGCTGCTCGACGAGGCGGGCAACGATCCGGCCGGGCTGCCGCATGCCCTCGCCCACTCCTACCTGGAGCGCTGGGACCACCTCTCGGCACAGGACCCGCTCGCCGCGCTGATCCGCTCGGCCCTCAACCACCCGCCCAGCGCCGGGCAGTTGGCCGAACTGCTCGAACGCCTGGTGACCGGACCGCTCACCGGCGTGCTCGGCGACTCGTCCGAGGCGCGGGCCAGGATCGGGCTCATCCGCAGCATCCTGTTCGGCGTCATCATGGAGCGCTACCTCTTCGCCCACGAGCCGGCCCGCTCGGTGCCGACGGCCGAGCTGGAGCCGCTGCTCACGGCGGTGCTCGCGGCGGCGGTCGGCGACCCACAGGCCCCGACGCCCGCACCGGGCCCCGCGACCCCGGCGGACCATGCGCCCCCGGCGGACCACGCGCCCGCGACCGACGCCGACACCCGGGTCTTCGCCACCCTCACCGACTGCGCCGCCCGCTACCGCGCCCTGATCGGCCGGGTCGTCAAGCGGCACGGGATCGGGCTCGCCGCGTTCGACGTGCTCGCCGAGCTGCGCCGCGCGGGCGCCCCCTACCGGCGCACCATGAGCGAACTCGCGGCGGCCGGAGCGGTCCGGGCCGGCGGGATGACCCAGCACGCCGACCGGCTGGCCGCGGCCGGGCTCATCGAGCGCGAGCGCGACGACCGCGACCGGCGCGTGGTGCGGCTGCGGCTGACCGCGACGGGCCGTGACCTGGTGGACCGGGTGGCCGGGGAGCGCCGGGCCGGTGAGCGGGAACTCCTCGACCGGCTGCGCCCCGACGAGCGCCGCCGCCTCGACGTCCTGCTCGGCGCGCTGGACCGCACCCTGGCCGACGCCGCCCCGGAGTGACAGCACGACGGCGCCGGTCCCCCGCACAGGGATCCGGCGCCGCGCAGGGCCCGCTTACGCGTTCAGCTCCTCCAGCGTCTTCCCCTTCGTCTCCACGGCGAACAGCGCGATCACCGCGCCGACCACGGCCACCCCGGCCAGCTGGGCGAAGACGAGGCCGAGGCTGCCGCCCGCGCCGAGGATCGCGCCGACCGTGACGGGGCCGAGGATCACCCCGAGCCGGTTCCACAGGCCGCCGAACGCCGCGCCCCTGGCCCGGTTGGAGGTCGGGTAGAGCTCCGGCGAGTAGAGGTAGAGGCCCGCGTTGATCGCGTAGACGAAGAACGTCGTGCACGAGGCGAACACCGCGACCTGGAGCCCGGAGGTGACCCCGGTGAGGGCGAGGATGCCGAGCGCGAGCGCGGTGCCGCCGAGGGCCGCGACCAGGGCGGGGCGTCGGCCGACCCGGTCGATGACGAGCGCGACGACGAACGTGCCGACCAGCCCCGTGATGTTGCTCAGGAGTGTGTAGACGAGCGCCGTGGTCAGGTCCAGGCCGAAGTTCTTCGTGTACAGCGACGGCAGCCAGGTCGAGATGCCGTGGTTGACGTAGTACGCGACGAACCACAGCCCCGACAGCACGGCGGTGCGGCGCAGATAGCGGCCGGTGAACAGATCGCGCAGACGGCCCCGCGTCACTTCCTCCGGGGGTGTGTCCGCCGGCTTGGGCAGCGGCTCGCCGACCCCCTTCTCGACCTCGGCCTCGATCCGGGCGATGACCTGCTCGGCCTCCTCGACCCGGCCCTGCGACAGCAGCCAGCGGGGCGACTCGGCGACCTGCCGGGGCAGCAGCACCGCGACCAGGACGGGCAGCGCGCCGAGCACGAACATCGCGCGCCAGCCGAGGTTCGGCACCACCCACACGGCGACGAGGCTGGCCGCCGCGAGCCCGGCCGGGAAGATCATCTCGTAGAGCAGGACGAAGCGGCCGCGCTTGTCGGAGCGGGAGATCTCGTTGATGTAGGTGGCCGCGACCGGGACGACGCCGCCGATGCCGAGACCCTGGACGAACCGGAAGAGAGAGAACAGTTCGATCCCGTTCGCCAGCGCGACGGCGAGGCTGGCGACGCCGGTGATCCCCACGCCGAGCGCGACGGTCCGCACCCGGCCGATCCGGTCACCGAGCCAGCCCGCGACCAGCGCGCCCAGCAGCATGCCGATGGAGCCGGCGGTGACCGCGAAGGTCGCCTGCCCCGTCGAGAGGTTCCAGTCCTTGGTCAGGACGGGCAGGGCGGAGGCGGCCAGGAGCTGGTCGAAGGCCTCGAAGAACGTCACGGCGCCGATCAGGAACCGGACCTTGACGTGCCAGCGGGAGTGCGGCAGCCGTTCGAGCCTGGCCGCGATCGAGCCGAGGCCCTGTGTACCGGCCACAGTCGTCATAGAGGGGTCCTTCCGCGAAACACGCGAGACAGGGGAGTCCCGCAGACAGTAGGAGCCGACACCTAAGCGGTCAATGGTTAGGCACTTAGACATGTAGAGAGTGACTCCACCGTCACCTGCGCGTAACTGATGCTGCACAGCGGGGAGTCCATCGGCGACAGGTGTCGCGATCAAGGGTCTTGCGGATAATCATTTAAGCGCTTAGATTTCTAGCACTTCAGCGATTCCGCTCGACGCCCCCGCACCTGCTCCACTCTGGAGGTACCGCCGTGCCCCACCCCCTGACCGAGATCCTCGTCGCGGGCCGGTGGCGACGCGGCGGCGGCGAGCCCGTCGAGACGGTCGACCCGGCCACCGGCGCGGTGCTCGCCACGGTGCACTCCGCTTCGGCCGACGAGGTCGACGAGGCGGCCCGGGCGGCGGCGCGGGCCGTGGCCGACCCGGCCTGGCGGGACCTGCTCCCCCACCAGCGGGCCCGACTCCTGTACCGCATTGCGGAGTTGACGGAGGAGGCGGCCGACGAGCTGGCCGCGACCCAGACCGCCGACACCGGCAAGACGCTCACCGAGACGAAGGCCCTCGCGCTCAGCGCCGCCGGTACGTTCCGGTACCTGGCGGCCGCGCTGGAGACCGCCGAGGACGCCCTCACCCCGGCGCGCGGCGCCTACGTCACCATGAGCGTGCACGAGCCGATCGGGGTCGTCGGCGCCATCAACCCCTGGAACTCGCCGGTCGCGAGCGACGCGCAGAAGATCGCCCCGGCGCTCGCGGCGGGCAACGCGATCCTGCTGAAGCCGGCCGCGTGGACCCCGCTCGTCTCCCTAGCCCTCGGCCGCATCATCACCCGCGCGCTCGACGAACTCGGCCTGCCCACAGCCCTGTTGTCGGTACTCCCCGGCAGCGGCCGGGTGGTCGGTGACGCGGTGGTGCGGCATCCGCTGGTCGGCCGGATCGGGTTCACGGGCGGCACGGAGACCGGCCGTTCCATCGCCGGGATCGCCGCTCAGAAGCTGATTCCCGCCTCCCTCGAACTGGGCGGCAAGTCGCCGACGATCGTGCGGGCCGACGCCGACGTCGAACAGGCCCTCGCGGGCGTGATGTTCGGGATCTTCTCGTCCAGCGGGCAGTCGTGCATCGCCGGTTCACGGCTCTTCGTGGCCCGGGAGATCCACGACGCGTTCGTCACCGAACTCGTCGCCCGGGTGCGGAAGCTGCGGGTCGGTCCCGGCACCGCGCCGGGCACCCAGGTCGGGCCGCTCGTCCACCACAGGCACCGGGACGCGGTCGCCGCGTACGTGGACCTGGCCCGCTCCGAGGGCGCCGAGGTGCTGTGCGGCGGCGCCGCGCCCGACGGGCCCGAGTACGCCGACGGCGCCTACTACCTGCCGACCGTCCTGGCCGGACTGCCCAACTCGGCGCGCACCTGCCAGGAGGAGATCTTCGGTCCGGTCCTTGTGGTGCTGCCCTACGACGACGAGGACGACCTGGTCGAGCAGGCCAACGACTCCGTGTACGGGCTCGCCTGCGGCATCTGGACCCGCGACCACCGGGCCGCCTGGCGCCTGGCCCGCCGGATCGACGCGGGCACCGTCTGGATCAACACGTACAAGCAGTTCAGCGCGTCCACCCCGTTCAGCGGGATGAAGGACAGCGGGCTCGGCACGGAGAAGGGCCGGGACGCCATCCGCGCCTACCAGCGCCAGAAATCCCTGTACTGGGGCACCTCCGACGCGCCTCTGCCCTGGGCCAACTGACCATGTCTGCAACGGAGTACCCGATGTCCCACCCCCCGATCGCCCGGCTGCGCGCCCTGCGCTCCGTCGAACTGCTCACCCCCTCCTTCACCGAGGCCACCGACTTCTACGAGGACGCGTGGGGCCTGGAGGTCGTCGAGTCCGAGCAGGACGCGAGCTGGCTGCGCGGCACCGGCGAGGAGCACCACGCCCTCCAGCTGACCCGCTCCGAGCGCACCGGCCTCGGCCGCCTCGTGTTCGCCGTCGCCACCCCCGCCGAGATCGACGAGGCGGCCCGGCGGCTCGAAGCGCGCGGCATCAAGCCCGTCGCGGGCCCGGGCCCGCTCGACCAGGTCGGCGGCGGCTACGGCCTGCGCTTCCACGACCACGAGGGCCGGCTCGTCGAGCTGTCCGCCGACACCTGGGCGGTCGCCCCGCGCGGCCGGGACGCCGCGATCCCGGTCGGCGTCACCCACACCGTCCTCAACACCCCGGACATCGACGCGGCCGTCGCCTTCTACCGCGACGTGCTCGGCCTGCGCGTCTCCGACTGGTCCGAGCACCAGATGGCGTTCCTGCGCTGCAACGCCGACCACCACTGCATCGCGTTCAACCAGGCCGAGTGGGTCTCCCTCAACCACGTGGCGTACGAGATGAGTTCGGTCGACCACTTCATGCGCGGCCTGGGCCGCCTGCGCCACCACGGGATCGTCCCGCAGTGGGGTCCGGGCCGGCACGGCCCCGGCAACAACACCTTCTCCTACTTCACCGATCCGACCGGCCTGGTCTGCGAGTACACCTCCGAGGTCGCGCAGGTCGTCGAGGACCGGTGGATCGCCAAGGTGTGGCGGCGGGTGCCCGAGCTGTCCGACCTGTGGGGCACGGCCGGGCCGCCGTCGAAGGAGATCCGCTGTCACATGGCCGGCAACCCGGAAGGACCCCTCGCATGAGCAGCACACTGAAGGCCCTGAAGGTCGGACTCGTCGGCTGGGGCGCCATCGGCCGTGTCGTCGGCACCGCGCTCGCCGAACAGGGCATCCAGGGCGCCGAGTTGACGTGCATCGTCGACAACCGCCCGCTCGGCGAGGCGGCGCCCGCGCCGCAGGTCGCCTTCGAGGAGGCCATCGACCGCTGCGATCTGATCGTGGAGGCCGCGGGCCAGGGTGTCGTACGGGAGTGGGGCGAGCGCGTCCTGACCTCCGGCACCGATCTGCTGGTGGCGTCCACCGGGGCGCTGACCGACGAGGAGCTGGCCAAGCGGCTGCTCGCCGCCGGTCCCGGCCGGGTGTACTTCACCGGCGGCGCGGTCGGCGGCCTCGATCTGCTCCAGGCCGTGCGGGCGCTGGGCCCGCTGGACGCCGTGCACCTCACCACCACCAAGCTGCCCTCGACCCTCGAACAGCCGTGGATGGACGACGCGTTGCTGGAGCGGATGCGTGCGGCGTCCGGTCCGGTCGAGGTGATGAGCGGGACCGCGCGCGACGTGCCGGTGAAGTTCCCCAAGTCGACCAACGTCGCGGCGTCGGTCGCGCTCGCCGTCGGCGACCTGGACGCTGTGCGGGTCCGGGTCGTCGCCGATCCGGGCGCCACCCTCACCCGGCACGTCGTCGAGGCGTCCGGCGCGCACGGCGCGTACCGCTTCGAGGTGGCGCACCGCCCCGATCCGGGCAACCCGGCGACCAGCCAGGTCGTGCCGTACGCGGTGCTGCGCTCGCTGGCGGCGCTGGCCGGACGGTCGGGGCAGATCCTGTGAGCGTCCACCTGGAGACGGCGGGCGAACAGGGCCCGCTGCTGCTCTGCCTGCACGGCATCGGCTCCTCGTCGGCGGCGTTCGCCCCGCAGCTCGCCGGGCTCTCCGGACACGTACGGGTCATCGCGTGGGACGCGCCCGGATACGGCAGGTCGGACGACCCGGAGGAGCCGCTCGACCTGGACGGCTTCGCGGACGCCGCCGCCGACGTGATCCGCGCCCACGGCGCCTCGGCCCATGTGCTCGGGGTCTCGTGGGGCGGTGTGATCGCGCTGCGGCTCGCCACCCGCCACCCGGAGCTCGTCGACTCCCTGATCGTCGCGGACTCCAGCGCGGGCTCCGGCACCGACGAGGCGAAGGCCGCGGGGATGCGGGCACGCGTCGCCGACCTGGCCGAGGCCGGGCCGCGGGTCTTCGCCGAGAAGCGCGCCCCGCGCCTCGTCTCCGACCTGGCGCCCACCGCGCTCGTCGAGCGGGTCGTCGACACCATGGCCGACGCGGTGCGGCTGCCCGGCTACGGGTACGCCGCCGCGTCGATGGCCGGCGCCGATCTGCGCCCCGAACTGTCCGCCGTCGCCGCGCCCGCGCTCGTCGTGTGCGGCGACCGCGACACGGTCACCGGCGTCGAGGCCTCCCAGGTCCTCGCCGGGGGCCTGCACAAGACCGCCTACGTGATCGTCAAGGACGCCGGTCACCTGGCCAACCAGGAACAGCCCGAGCGGTTCAACGCCTGGGTCCTGTCCCACCTGCACATCGTCACCAACTCCCGCACGCAGCGGGCACGGAAGGGCTGATCACCATGCCTCTGACCACCACCGAGTACGACAACGGCGGCAACCTCGGCGCGTACACCGACTCGCTCATCGCCACGAAGGACTCCCGGGCCACCGACTTCGACACGCTGTCCTTCCAGGAGAAGGCGGGCCCGCAGTTCCGCCGCGGCCAGATCCGCTACGTGGGCTCCGGCGCCACCGGCAACCACGAGGGCGACAAGCGGATCATCCCGTCCGGCGGCTTCACGTTCTCCAACATGCTGCTCCAGCCCGGCGCCGAGGGCCCGGCCCACACCCACCACGACGTCGAGGAGGCGTTCTTCGTCCTGGAGGGCCAGGTCCGCGTGGGCATCCACCGCGGCCCGGACGAGGTCGAGTACCGCACCCTCGGCTACCGCGACATGATCGTGGTGCCCGCCGGGGTGACCCGCTCGCTGAAGAACGAGGGCGACACCGACGCCCTGTTCTGCGTCGTCATCGGCACCCAGAAGCCGCAGGTGCCGACGTACCCGGAGTACTCGCCGATGCACGGCGTGACCCGTGACTGACGCCCCTCTGGTCGTCGTGACCGGGGCGGGCCGTGGCCTGGGACTGGCCATGGCCCGCCGGGCCGGCGAGGACGGCTTCCGGGTCGTCGTCGCCGAGGTCGACACCGAGCGGGGCACGGCCGCGGCGGACACCCTGCGGGGCGAGGGGATCGACGCCACCTTCGTGCGGTGCGACGTCGCCGACCCGGCCTCCGTCGACGAACTCGCCACAGCGGTACGGGCTTTGGGCCCGCTGTACGGGCTCGTGAACAACGCCGCGCTCGCCAACGGCGTCGGCGGCAAGGAGTTCCAGGACATCGACATCGCCGCCTGGGACCGGCTGATGACGGTCAACGCGCGCGGCCCGTGGCTCGTCGCGAAGGCCCTGCTCCCGCTGTTCGGGTCGACCGGACGCATCGTCAACATCGCCTCGGACGCCGCCCTCTACGGCTCCCCGCGGCTCGCGCACTACATCACCTCCAAGGGCGCCGTGATCGCCCTCACCCGGGCGATGGCCCGCGAACTCGGCGAGCGCGGCATCACGGTGAACGCGCTGGCGCCCGGCCTGACCGAGTGCGAGGCGACCGAGACGGTCCCGGCCGAACGGCACGGTCTGTACGCCGCGAACCGGGCGATCTCCCGCCCCCAGCAGCCCGACGACCTGACCGGGCTCGCCGCCTTCCTCCTCTCCGAGGAGTCCCGCTACCTGACCGGACAGGTGATCGCCGTCAACGGCGGATTCACCATGAACTGACTCATGAACTGACATACGGGAGAACCAAGTTATGGATCTGGGCCTCGCCGACCGGACCTATGTGGTCACCGGAGGCAGCTCGGGCGTCGGCCTGGCCACGGTCCGCGCCCTGCTCGACGAGGGCGCGAACGTCGCCACCTGCGGGCGCGACGCCGACCGGCTCGCCCGTATCGGCAGCCACGACCGGCTGTTCACCGCCGTCCGCGACGTGCGGGACGCCGACGCCGTACGGGAGTTCGTGACAGACTCCGCCGACGCGTTCGGCGGGCGGATCGACGGGCTCGTCAACAACGCCGGGCAGTCCCGGATGAAGCGGCTCGACGACACCACCGCCGAGGACTGGCGCGACGAGCTGGAGCTGAAGTTCGCGGGCGTCCTCAACCCCCTTCAGGCGGCCCGGAAGCACCTCGCCGCGTCCGGCGCGGCGTCCGTCGTCAACGTCAACGCCGTCCTCGCCAAGCAGCCCGAGACCCGGCTGATCACGACGAGCGCCGCCCGCGCCGGCATCCTCAACCTCTCCAAGTCCCTCGCCACCGAGCTGGCCGCCGACGGCATCCGGGTCAACTCGGTCTGTCTGGGCCTCGTCGACACCGGCCAGTGGACGCGCCGGCACGCCGCCGCCGACTCCGGTCTGTCCTACGAGGACTGGCAGGCGGAGCTGGCCGCCGACCGGGGCATCGCGCTCGGCCGGCTCGGCCGCGCCGAGGAGGTCGCGTACGCGATCGTCGCGCTGCTCTCGCCGCGCGCCTCGTACATCACCGGAACCAGCATCGACGTCTGCGGCGGAGTCGGCCGCGGCATCCTCTGAGGAGTTCGCATGAAGTACGCCGATGGAGGCGCCCTCCTCGTCGCCGTTCTGAAGGAACTGGGCATCGACACGGTCTTCGGGATCGTCTCCGTGCACAATCTGCCGCTGGTCGAGGCCGTCGACCGCGAGCTGCGCTTCGTCCCCGTGCGGCACGAGGCGAGCGCCGTGAACGCCGCCGACGCCTACGGGCGTGCGCGCGGTTCGATCGGCTGCGCGCTCAGCTCGACCGGGACGGGCGCGGGCAACGCGGCCGGATCGCTGATCGAGGCGCTCGCGTCGGGCACGTCCGTGCTGCACGTCACCGGGCAGGTGGAGAGCCGGTTCCTCGGCAGCGGGCGCGGGTTCATCCACGAGACGAAGGACCAGCTCGGCATGTTGACCGCCGTGTCCGCGTACGCGGCCACGGTGGGCTCCGCCGACGACGCGGGCCGCGTGCTGCGCGAGGCCGCGCGCGCCGCGCTGGCCTCGCCCGGCGGTCCCGCGAGCGTCGAGTGGCCGATCGACCTCCAGTACGCGGCCCAGACGGACGCCGTGAGGGAGGCACCGGCCGACGTGCTTCCGGTCGCCGACATCGCGGACGCGACCGAGCTGCTGCGTGCCGCCGAGCGCCCGCTGATCTGGGCCGGCGGCGGCGCCACCGACGCCCGTACCGAACTGGCCGCGCTCGTCGAGGCGACCGGGGCGGGACTGCTCACCTCCAACTCCGGGCGCGGCGCGGTGCCCGAGGACCACCCGCAGGTCATCGGCAACTTCGCGACCACACCCGCGGTCCGCGCCCTGCTCGCCGACGCCGATCTGCTCCTCACGGTCGGCACGCACTTCCGGTCGAACGAGACCGCCGACTACGGCCTCGAACTCCCCGCGGCGCATGTGCAGATCGACCTCGACGCGGCCGCGCTCGGCCGGGTCTACCCGGTCGCGCACGCCCTGCACGGCGACGCCGCCGCCACCCTCGCGGCGCTGCTCCCCCACGCCCGGCAGGCCGACCCGGAGTGGACGGACCGTGTCCGCCGGGTCCGTACCGAGGTGCGCGCGACGCTCCACGACACCATCGGCCCGCAAGCCGCCATCTGCGACGCGCTGCGCGCCGCGCTCCCCCGGGACGCGGTCGTCGCCCGCGACGTCACCATCCCCTCCAGCAGCTGGGGCAACCGGCTCCTGGAGATGTACGACCCGAGGGCGAACGTCTTCCCGCGCGGCGGCGGCATCGGCCAGGGACTCGGCATGGGCATCGGCGCCGCGCTCGCCGACCCGGAGCGGCCGACGGTCGTCATCGCGGGCGACGGCGGGCTCGCCGTCCACCTCGGTGAACTCCTCACCCTCGCCCAGGAACGGCCCCGGCTGACCCTGCTGGTCTTCAACGACGGCGGCTACGGCGTGCTGCGCAACATGCAGGACCGGTACGCGGACCGCCGCTCGGGAGTCGACCTGACCACGCCCGACTTCGAACTCCTCGCCCGCGCCTGCCGGTTGCCGTATCTGCGGATCGCGGACGCCGAGCACGCCGCCCCCGTGATCCAGGAGGCCGTGGGCTCCGACGGGCCCGTGCTCGTCGAGGTGGACCTGGCGGCGCTCGGCCCGATGAAGAACCCGTTCACCCCGCCCGTGAAGATCCCCGGCACGTAAGGAGGACCCACCATGACCGACTCCGACCGTCAACTGGAGCTGCTGGTCCGGCGGATGACCTGGGAGGCCGAGGGCGTCCTCTCCGTCGAGCTGATCCATCCGGACGGCAAGCCGCTGCCCGCCTGGACCCCGGGCGCCCACATCGACGTGCACGTGGGCGGGCAGATCCGCCAGTACAGCCTGTGCGGCGACCCGGCCGCCACCGGCACGTACCGGATCGGCGTGCTCAACGAGCCGTCCTCGCGCGGGGGTTCGCGCCACGTCCACACCGCGCTGCGCCCCGGCCAGCGGGTCACCGTGTCCGAGCCGCGCAACCACTTCGCCCTGGAGGACGCCGGCGGCTACGTCTTCGTCGCGGGCGGCATCGGGGTCACCCCGATCCTCGCGATGGCCCGCGAGGCCGCCCGGCGCGGGGCGCGGTGGCGCCTGGTCTACGGCGGGCGCGGGCGCGCCTCCATGGCCTTCACCGACGAGCTGGCCGCGCTGGACGGCGACGTCACGCTCGTACCGCAGGACGAGCTGGGCCACATCGACCTGGCCTCAGCGCTCGACGGGCTGCCCGACGACACCCTCGTGTACTGCTGCGGACCCGAACCGCTGCTCGCCGCCGTCGAGGCGGTCTGCCCCGCACCGGCGCTGCGCGTCGAGCGCTTCTCCGCGCCGGTCGTCGAACGGACCACGGACGACGGCGAGTTCGAGGTCGAGTGCCGCACCTCCGGGCTCACCCTCACCGTCGGCGCCGACACCTCGATCCTGGAGGCCGCCGAGCAGGCGGGCCTCGACGTCGCCAGCTCCTGCCGCGACGGCATCTGCGGCTCCTGCGAGACACGGGTCCTCGACGGCGCCGTCGACCACCGCGACTTCCTGCTCTCGGAAGCCGAGCACACCGCGAACGCCTCGATGATGATCTGCGTCTCGCGCTGCGCCGCCGGCTCCCGCCTCGTCCTCGACCTGTGAGACCTGCAAGACCTGAACCCCGCACCGGGAGATGCACATGACCACCGACTGGCCGTACCTGGAGATCCACCAGTCCCGCACCCACGAGCCGTCGCCCTACGAGCTGAAGCTGGCCGCCACCCTCGAAGAGGTCTTCACCAAGGACGGCCACGAACTCGCGGACGTCATCCGCGGGCTGAACGCCCGTCAGATCCCCGCGCCGGACGGCGCCCCGTGGACCGAGGACTCCTTCCGCGCCGAGATGCACCGACTGGGAGCGTGACCGCCATGACCCCGAAAGCCCCCGCCCTGACCGCCGACCACCTGTACGCGACGGGCCTGCGCGGCCAGTGGCACCCGGTCGTCCCCTCCTCGTTCGTCGCGCCCGGCGCGATGCGCAAGGTCACCGTCCTCGGCGAGCAGTGGCTGCTGTTCCGCCGCTCGGACGGCACCCTCAGCATGCTCGCCGACCGCTGCCCGCACCGCGGCGCCCCGCTGTCGCTGGGCAAGCACTTGGGCGACCGGGTGGCGTGCTGGTACCACGGCGTGGAGGTCGAGACCGACGGCACCGTCTCCTCCGTGCCCGGCCTGCCCGGCTGCAACCTGGAGGGCAAGCAGCTCGTCGTCTCGCTGCCCGTCAAGGAGGTGTCCGGCGCCGTCCTCGCCTACTTCGGCACCGAGGAGCAGCCGACGCCGGTCGAACTGACGCTGCCCGAGCCGCTGACCGACCCCGACACCGAGGCGATCCTCTGCTACGCGGAGTGGAACGTGCCGTGGCGGTACGCCGTCGAGAACCTGCTCGACCCGATGCACGGCGCGTTCCTGCACCACGACTCGCACACGATGTTCGACGGTGACACCACCGCCAAGTTCCGCATCCGCGAGACCGACCGCGGCTACTTCTTCGAGAAGACCGACCAGCGCGGCGTCAACTTCGACTGGGTCGAGCTGTGCCGCACCGGCGTCGACTGGGTCGACTTGTCGATCCCCTACCCGCCGTCGGCCGGCCCCGGCGGCCCGTTCGGCATCGTCGGCATGGTCCGCCCGGTCGACGCCGAGCGCTGCGCCGTCTTCTTCTGGCGCTACCGCACGGTCCAGGGCTGGGAGCGCGACACCTGGCGGTTCCTGTACAAGACGCTGATCGAGAAGCGCCACTGGGAGGTCCTGGAGCAGGACCGGGTGATGCTGGAGGCGATGCCCGCGGACGCCGACCAGCAGGAGAACCTGTACCAGCACGATCTCGGCGTGGTCCGGCTGCGCCGCCTGTACCGAGGGGGCGCCGAGGCCCAGGCCACGGCATGAGTCCCAGGGCACGCTGGGCGGGGGTGCTCAGCCTGCTGGTCATCGTCCTGATCAGCTACGTGGACCGGGTGAACGTCTCCGTCCTCATCACCGACGAGGCGTTCACCGACCACTTCGGCATCACCGGCGACCGGATCGCCCAGGGCGCCCTGTCGACCGTGTTCCTGGTCGGCTACGGCCTCGCCGCGTTCTTCCTCACCCCGCTGTACGAGACCCGGCTCGGTGTGCGGCGCGGCCTGTTCGTCAGCGTGGCCCTGTGGTCGGTGATGACCCTGCTGTCGCCGTACGCGCTCGGCGCGCTCACCCTGACGGTGCTGCGCGCCCTGCTCGGCGGCGCCGAGGGACCGCTGTTCTCCCTCAAGACCATGTACGTGCGTGAGCACTTCGCCCCGCACGAGGCGGGCCGGCCCAACGCGGTCAGCTCGATGGGCGTCTCGCTGGGCACGGCGGCGGGGCTGCCGCTGATCACGTACCTGGTCTACCACTTCGACTGGCACACCTCGTTCCTGGCGCTCGCCGCGCTGAACGCGGTGATCGGGCTGCCGCTGATCGCCCTGTGCGTCCGGGGCCGGGGCGTCGCGGCGGCCCACCGGCCCGGGTTCGGCGCCACCCTGAAGGGCGCGCTGGCGATGCCGCGCCTGGCACCCGTCCTGCTCATCGAGATCGCGACCCTCGCCTACCTGTGGGGGTCGAGCGCCTGGCTGCCCTCGTTCCTGCTCCAGGAGCGGCACTTCTCGCTGGGCGCGATGGGCCTGGTGTCGTCGCTGCCGTTCCTGATGTCGCTGGTCTCGGGGTTCCTGGGCGGGCTGCTGCTCGACCGGCTGCCCGTGCGGCTGCTCGCGCTGCCCTTCGTCGTGGGGTCCGCCGGCACCGCGGTGTGCGTGCTCGTGGTCGCGGCCGCGCACAGCGATGTCGTCGTCGCGACGGGCATGGTCCTCGCGGGCGGTTTCTGGGGGCTCCAGGGCCCGGCGATCCCCACCCTCGTCCAGCACTGCGCGCCCGCCCGGCTCGTGGGCAGCGCGTACGGCGTCGTGAACGGGGTCGGCAATCTCGTCTCCGCGTTCATGCCGACGCTGATGGGTGTGGCGATCGCGGCGAGCGGAGGGCACGGCTTCGGCGCCGGGTTCGCGCTGCTCGCGGGGGCGCAGGCGATCACGCTGGTGTGCGGGGCGTGGCTGCTGCTGCGGCCCGTGCGCTCCGCGCCTGGGTCCTCGGTGGACGGCTCCAGAGGAGAGCGCGGCCAGGGCATCCCCGTACGCTCATAATGGTCCGAGACATCGGAGGACTCGGCTCTCCGGCGGACGAGCAGAGGGGGCTGCCATGGCCGTCACCGACGAGGCCATCGAGAAGATCAAGGGCATGATCGTCTCGGGTGCGCTGCGCCCCGGCGACCGGCTCCCCAAGGAGAGCGAACTCGCCGCCGAGCTGGGGCTCTCGCGCAACTCGCTGCGCGAGGCGGTGCGCGCGCTCTCCCTCATCCGCATCCTGGACGTCCGGCAGGGCGACGGCACCTACGTCACGAGCCTCGATCCGCAGCTGCTGCTGGAGGCGCTGAGCTTCGTCGTCGACTTCCACCGCGACGACACGGTCCTGGAGTTCCTCGCGGTCCGCCGCATCCTGGAACCCGCCGCCACCGCGATGGCGGCGACCTCGATCAGCCGGGACCAGCTCGACGGGCTCGCCACCCAACTGGACGAGCTGGGGCCCGAGCCGTCCGTGGAGGAGCTGGTCGCCGCGGACCTCGACTTCCACCGCGGCATCGTGGCGGCCGCGGGCAATTCGGTGCTCTGTTCCCTGCTCGACGGCCTGTCCGGGCCGACCACCCGGGCCCGTGTCTGGCGCGGCCTCACCCAGGAGGACGCGGTCGGCCGCACCCTGCGCGAACACCGGGCGATCCTGGCGGCGCTGCGCGACGGCGACCCGGAGGCGGCACGCTCCTGGGCGACCGTGCACATCGCCAGCGTGGAGCAGTGGCTGCGCTCCACCCTGTGAGAGATCACCGGGGCGAGGTGGAGTGCGCTCCTCCGACTCGGGGCAGTGTTCCGGGCAGCCTCCGGGTTTCAGGGGGCTGCGGAGGGTCCTCGCGGACGCCGTAAGGTGGGCAGGTACGCGAGGGCACGTCGGAAGGAGGCGCTGGGTGATCGAGCTCGAGGGGGTTCCCGAGCTGGTCGACCCGGTCATGGTGGCCGCGTTCGAGGGCTGGAACGATGCCGGCGACGCCGCTTCCACCGCGGTCGCGCATCTCGACAAGGAGTGGAAGGGCGAGGTGTTCGCGGCGCTGGACGCCGAGGACTACTACGACTTCCAGGTCAACCGGCCGACCGTCTTCCTGGAGGACGGCGTCCGCAAGATCACCTGGCCGACGACCCGGCTCTCGGTGGTGCGTGTCGGCGGCGACAAGCCGCGCGACCTGGTCCTGGTCCGGGGCATCGAGCCGTCCATGCGCTGGCGCTCGTTCTGCAACGAGCTGCTGGGGTTCGCGCACGAGCTGGGCGTGGAGCTGGTGGTGATCCTGGGCGCGCTGCTCGGCGACACCCCGCACACCCGGCCGGTTCCGGTCAGCGGCGTCACCTCCGATCCGGATCTCGCTACGCGCATGGAGCTGGAGGAGACCAAGTACGAGGGCCCGACGGGCATCGTCGGGATCCTCCAGGAGGCGTGCACCCACGCGGGCGTCCCGGCGGTCTCGCTGTGGGCGGCGGTCCCGCACTACGTGTCGCAGCCGCCGAACCCGAAGGCGACGCTCGCGCTGCTCAACCGGCTGGAGGACCTGATCGACCTGCGCCTGCCGCTGGGCGAGCTGGCCGAGGACGCGCGCGCCTGGCAGCTGGGCGTGGACCAGCTGGCGGCGGAGGACAGCGAGGTCGCCGAGTACGTGCAGACGCTGGAGGAGGCGCGGGACACCGCGGAGCTGCCGGAGGCGTCGGGCGAGGCGATCGCCCGCGAGTTCGAGCGGTATCTGCGGCGGCGCGACCCGGGGGCACCGCCCGGCGCCGGCGGCCATGCCACGGACGGCGGCGACGGCTCGTCGTACCTGCGGGACAACCCGGGCGGCAGGAGCAGGCCGCCGAAGCCGCCGCGTCCCGAAACCGACACCGACGACGGTGACGGCGAGGAGTAGGACGAGCAGGCGGACCGCCGACCGCGTTCCACGAGCGACGAAGAGCGCCCCCGGCGCCGGGCGACCGGCACCGGGGGCGCTTTCGCGCCGTCCCCGTTCTCCTCGCCTTTGGCCGGTTTATGCCGTGACAGATGATTCCGTGCAAATTGCACGGGGTTCCCCGTTCAACTTGTTCCCAAACGCATTTGGCGAACAAGGGGTGGACGAGCGCGCCCGGCCGTAGCAAGGTGTGCCCGACGAACGCGGCACAGGCACACCCGTACGACCAGAGGTGGCGAGGGGAGCTGTGGACCGATGACCGACCAACACGCAGAACCGGCGCGGGGCCCGGGAGCTGCGGGTCCGGGTCCGGACGGAGCCGGTTTCACATATCGCGGGACGGAAGCGGAACTGATCGTCCTGGCGCGGCCCGAGGCCCGCTTGCGGGCCCAGGCGGACGGGGTCAGGTCCGCCGCCGGCGCCGACGTATCGGCCCTGAACATGTTCCTGGGCGACGAACAGCTCGCCCTCGAACCGCTGTTCGGCAGTGAGGAGCGGCTGCGGAGCGCCTCGGAGGCGGTGGGAGCCGGGACGGACGTACCGGACCTCGCGCTGTTCTACCGGGTGCGCGGCGCCGGCGGACGGGCCCAGGAGCTGCGGGCCCGGATCGCGGCGCTGCCGGAGGTCGACACCGCGTACGTGAAGCCCGGCGCGGTGCCGGCCGCTCCGCCGGAGGACTTCGACGAGGCGCGGCGGCTGAAGGAGAAGACCGCCGCGACCCCCGACTTCACCGGCCGCCAGGGCTATCTGGCACCGGCGCCCGAGGGCGTGGACGCCGTGTGGGCGTGGCAGCGGCTCGGCGGCGGCGGAGAGGGCGTCACCGTCATCGACGTGGAAGGCGCCTGGCAGCTCAGCCACGAGGACCTGTCGGCGAAGCTCGCGGGCGTCGTCGTCGGGACCCCCGTCTCGGACCTGGCCTGGCGCAACCACGGCACCGCCGTCCTCGGCGTGATCGGCGGCGACCGCAACGAGCACGGGATCACCGGCATCGCCCCGCAGGCGGTGACGGCGGCGGCCTCCTTCCAGGGCGTCGGCACGGCGGCGGCGATCCACGCGGCGGCCGAGCGGCTCGGCCCCGGTGACATCGTGCTGATCGAACTGCACCGGCCGGGACCGCGGTTCGACTTCGAGTCGCGCGACGACCAGCGCGGCTACATCGGCCTCGAATGGTGGCCCGACGACTTCGCGGCGATCCGGTACGCCACCGCACTGGGGGTCGTGGTGGTGAGCGCGGCGGGCAACGGCGGCGAGTCGCTGGACGACGGACTGTACGAGCGGCGCCCGGAGGGCTTCCCGGCCTGGTGGCACAACCCGTTCAACCCGACGAATCCTTCCTCCGGCGCGGTCCTGGTCGGCGCGGGCGCACCGCCGCCCGGCACGCACGGCCGCGACCACGGCCCGGACCGCTCGCGCCTCGCGTTCTCCAACTACGGCGCCCGGGTGGACGCCCAGGGCTGGGGCCGCGAGGTCACCACCACCGGCGGCTTCTGGGACCGGCCCGGCGATCTGCAGGGCGGCTCCGAGGAGATCGCCTGGTACACCGATACCTTCTCCGGCACCTCGGCTGCCTCCCCGGTGGTCGTCGGCGCGCTGGCCGCCCTCCAGGGCATGCTCAAGGCCGGCGGCCAGCGCCCGATGAACTCCTCGCGGGCGCGCGAGGTGCTCCGGGCGTCCGGCTCTCCGCAGCAGGACGCCCCCGGCCGGCCCGCTTCGCAGCGGATCGGCAACCGGCCCGACATCAGAGGAGCGGTGACCCATCTGCTGCCCTCGACGGTCGGTTCGGGCCAGGCCGAGCGGTACTGGGACGAACTGATCCCGTATCCGCGCGAACTCCCGCCGAGGCTCAGGCTGTTCGTGGCGGGCGCCTGGCGCAATCTGAACGATCCGTCCCCCGAGACCCGCCAGGCGGTGCACAGCGCCTTCGCGGGGGGACGGCCCGATGTCCGTGTCTGGTTCTCGGACGACGAGATCGTCGGCCTTGTGGTCACGGGCTGAAGCGACGCAGCCAACCATCGATGGAAGGTGGCACCCGCATGAGCATGACCCCGCAGATGAGTCAGCAGGGGCAGCAGTTCCCGAGCACGTCGCCCTACCAGCAGCAGCAACAGCAGCCGTTCGGCCAGCAGGGCTTCGGCCAGCAGGGCTACGGTCAGCAGGGCTTCGGCCAGCAGCCGTTCGGTCAGCAGGGGCAGCAGGGCTTCGGCCAGCAGCAGCTCATGGGCATGGGCGGCTCGCTGGAGCAGCTGCAGCAGCTCGGCCAGCAGCAGCCGTACCAGGGGCTGCTCCAGCAGCTCGGTCAGCAGCAGCAGGGTGGCGGCCAGCAGCAGCAGGTCGAGCAGCAGGTCCTTCAGCACCTCCACCAGATCGCCCAGATGGCGGTGCAGCACGCCCAGCAGCAGGTCCAGCAGCAGGTGCTGCAGGCCGGCATCGCCGACGCCTACATCGACGTCGTGCAGCCGCTGCCCGGACAGCCCAGCATCATCGCGCTGCGCATCCAGGGCCAGTTCCGGATCTTCGCCAACCCCAACCCCCAGACGCACGACCAGGTCCAGGAGGCCTTCGCCTTCGGCCAGCAGGTCGTCGGTGTCTGGGACTCCGGGTCGCCGCAGGTCCTGCGCAGCATCCAGGTGCGCAAGATCTGACCGCACCGCATGAGAGGTGAAAGGAAGGAGGGGCGCTTCCGCCGCGGTCCGCGTGGGGGAAGCGCCCCTTTCACCTGTTCCCGGTTCCGGTGCGGGGTCAGCTCCCGCCCGCGCAGGTGAACGCGGCGGCGGCCCAGTCCCCGTGGTCGCCGGTCTTCGACCCGTTGGTGTCGGTGACCTTCAGCCGCAGGTGCCGGGCCCCGGTCACGTCCACGTCGACGGGGACGGTGGCCGAGGCGCCGGTGACCTTCGGCGAGGTCCACAGGACCTTCCCGTCGGCCTCGACGGAGAAGGCGACCTCGCCGTAGCCGTTGATCTCGTCGTCGATCCCGACGTCCGCGGTGAGCTTCGTGCACCGCCCGCCGAGATAGACCTCGATGTCGGAGTCGGCGTGCACCCCGATGCCCTTGTCGTACGTCTTTCCGGCGAGGGTGAGGGGGTGACCGTCGGCGGCGCCGGACTCGCCGTTGCTGCGGTCGCGTTCGGCGGGCCCGTACCCGTTGGTCGAGGTCAGCCACTCCAGGTCGCTCGCCCAGGCGTGCCCCGCGGGCGGTTCCGGCATCACGGCGACCGCGAAGTGCCCCTGTGCGGTGTGCTGTTGACCGGCGCTCCGGTAGCGGGCGGTGGCGGTGAGCGCCCGCTCCCCCGGCTTCGCGTCGGCGCCGGGTGCGACGGCGACGTCGACGCGCCGGGTGGTGCCCGCCGGGATCCGGCCGACGGTCACGGGGTCCCCGGCGGTCCAGCCCTCGGGGGCGTCGACGCCGACGGTGACGTCGGTGGCGTCCTTGTTCCCCGCGGTGACGTCGACGGCGACCGTGCCGGTGACGCCCGCGCCCAGTTCCTGGTCCACGGCGCCGGAGACGGCCGCTTCGGCGCCCGGCGCGGCGCCGCCCACGGCCGCGGTGTCGCGCAGGTCCACGGTGAAGGCGCGCCCGGTGGACAGGGTCCCGGTCTTCACGCGCACGACGCCGCCCCGGTCGTCGGCGTCGTAGAACCAGCCCCGCGCGGCCTTGTCGAACGCGCTCTTCGACCCGGCGCGCGCCAGCTTCTTGCCGTCGAGGTCGACCCGGCTCGGCGCGTCCCCGGTGTGCACGGTGAAGGAGTAGGGCCGGGCGGTCTGCTTCCCTTCGTACGAGCCCTCGCTCGCGCCGATCCGCACCCGCACGTCACCGGGTCCGGAGCGCGGCGCGGTGACGGTGGCGCGCTGGGTGGCGTAGGCGCCGTCGCGGTGGGCGCGGGTGACGCCGTCGTCCTCGTACAGCTCGAAGGACGAACTGCCCTGCGGGTACACGTCCCAGGCGACGGGTGAGTCCTTGTCCCGGTCGGTGTACGAGCGGATGCCGGGCCACATCGGCACGGCGGCGCCGCCCTTGACGAACAGCGGCAGGGTGTCGAGCGGCGCGCGGTACCCGTCGACCGTGGTCGGTCCCCGGTAGACGCGGCCGGTCCAGTAGTCGGTCCAGGTTCCCTTGGGCAGATAGATGCCGTCGCGCACCGCGGAATCCTGGTACACGGGTGCGACGAGGAAGTCCTCGCCGGTCAGGAACTCGTACTTGGCGGCGTCCGTTGCGGCCTTCGGGTCGTCCGGGTACTCCAGCGCGAGCGGCCGGACCGCGCCCACTCCGGTCTTCGTGGCCTCGTGGGCGTACGAGTACAGGTAGGGCAGCAGCGACTCGTGCAGCTTCAGGTACTTCCGGTTGATCGTCGTGTACGGCTCGCCCTGCCGGAACGGCTGCTTGTCACTGGCCGCCCAGCCGTCCATGGTCATGGTCACGGGCAGCAGCGACTTCCACTGAAGGTCGCGTACGTACGTCTTGGGGCTGCCGCCGAAGATGCCGTCCACGTCACCTGTCGTATACGCGAGCCCGGACAGGGTTGCTCCCGCGTACGTCGGGATCTGCCAGCGGATGTAGTCCCAGGAGCCGGACTGGTCGCCGGACCACTGCACCCCGCACCGCTGGGCGCCGGCCCAGCTCTCGGGGGCCCAGGTGAAGCCGCGGGCGTCGGAGTTGTCCTCGATCCCCCGGTAGGCGCCCTTGCAGCCGTCGAGGGCCTTCTTGTAGCCGTCGCCGACCCAGGCGACGTCCAGCTTGGCGACCCGCTGTCCGGCCTTGACCTGGTCGGCGATCCTGTCGATGCCGTCCTCGGTCCACAGGCCGAGCTGCGCCTTGTCGTCCTGGAGCCCCTGTGCGGTCTCGGCCAGGTCCTCGTACCCGCAGCCGTAGCCGTCGTTGACGAGCATCCAGCCGAGCGGCATGTCCTGTTCGACGTACTGCCGGGAGATTTTCAGGGCGTCCTTGGTGTGCCGTTCGCCGCGGTTGGCGTTGTGCAGATAGCAGTCGGCGTCGCCCACTTCGAGCCCGTAGACCGGCGGCAGGAACGGTTTTCCGGTCAGCCGGGTGTACTGGCCGATGACGTCTTTGGCCCTGTCCTCGCCGCTGCCCGCGAAGTAGTAGGCGTCGAAGCGGCGTTCGGCAGCGGCGGCGGTGACGGGCGCGCCGAAGGTGTAGGTGTTGGGCGCGTAGGTGTTCCGGAAGACGCCGTATCCGGCGGAGGAGAGGTAGAAGGGTACGGAGTTGGGGTGTCCCCCGTCGTCCCAGTCGTAGCTGACCTCGGCCTCGGCGGTCTGCCCGCGCAGGCTGGTGTTGCCCCGCCCGTTCTGCATCCCGACGCCGTAGAACTGCTCGTCGGCGCCGCGGTCGAGGTGCTGGGTGGTGTCGTCCGCGCGCCAGCTGATGGGGGCGCTCTCGGCCCACACCTCGGTGCCGTCGTTCCTGAACAGGGCGAAGCGCAGCGGGGACTTGTAGGCGCGAAGGGTGACCTTGTCGCTGCTCAGCTCGTAGCGGTCGCCCTTGTCCTTCCAGCGGGTGGTGGGCGGCGCACCTTGCGGCAGGACGATGTCGTCGCCCACGGGATCGGTGAACGTGCCGTCCGGGGCGACCTCGATCCGGAAGCTCTCGGCGGACACGAAGCTGACCCGGGCCTCGGCTTCGCCGGCGTCGAAGGTGTAGCGGGCCTTGTCCGGACGGAACCCGGTGACGTCACCGAGGGCGCCGGGACTGTCGGCGGCCCGGGCCGTCTGCCCGGGCCCGGCGAGTGCGGCCGCGAGCCCGATCAGGGCCACGGCGACGACGGATCTGAGGCGTCCAGAACGCCTGAGCGTGCTCGATGCTGATCGCATAGGCAGGTTTTAGCGCAGAAACAAGCACGGCACCAGGGTGCAGACGAGCCGGTGCGCAGAAGAAAGCCCCTCCGGCGATTGAGGAGCGGGGTCCGGGGCGGAGCCCCGCGGCCTCGACTCGATCGCCCTGGAGGGGCTTTCGGGAAGCGTACGGAAAAGGCCGGGGCTAGAGCGCGACCCCGAGCAGCGCGTCGACGGCACGGGAGACGACACCGGGCGCCCCCTCGTCGGCCCCACCGTCGGCACCCTGAAGCTCGGCCCACCGGTCGACGGCGGCCAGCGCGGCCGGTGCGTCGAGATCGTTCGACAGAGCCGCGCGGATCTCCTCCACCAAGCCCTCCGCCGGAGGCCCGTCGGGCCGCGACACGGCGGCCCGCCAGCGGTCGAGCCGGGCCACGGCGTCGGCCAGCACCTGGTCGGTCCACTCCCAGTCGGAGCGGTAGTGGTGGGCGAGGAGCGCGAGCCGGATCGCGGCGGGGTCGACCCCGTCGCGGCGCAGCTGCGACACGAAGACGAGGTTGCCCTTGGACTTGGACATCTTCTCGCCGTCGAGCCCGACCATCCCGGCGTGCACATACGCCTTGGCCATCGGGAACTCACCGGTCAGCGCCTGGGCGTGCGAGGCGCCCATCTCGTGGTGCGGGAAGGCCAGGTCGGAGCCGCCGCCCTGGACGTCGAAGCCCATGCCGAGGTGGTCGAGGGCGATGGCGACACACTCGATGTGCCAGCCGGGGCGCCCCTGTCCCAGGGAGCCGCCGTCCCAGCTCGGCTCGCCCTCGCGGGCGGCCATCCAGAGCATCGGGTCGAGCGGGTTCTTCTTGCCAGCGCGGTCGGGGTCGCCCCCGCGCTCGGCGGAGAGCAGCCGCATCGCGGCGGCGTCCAGGTTCGACACGGAGCCGAAGTGCGGGTCGGCCTCGACGGAGAAGTAGACGTCGCCGTCGAGCTCGTAGGCGGCGCCGGCGTCACGCAGTCGCTCGACGAGCGGCACGATGCCGGGTATCGCCTCCACGGCGCCTATGTAGTGGCGCGGCGGGAGCATCCGCAGGGCGGTCATGTCCTCGCGGAAGAGGGCGGTCTCCTGCTCGGCGAGGCCCGCCCAGTCGACGCCGTCGCGCACGGCCCGCTCCAGCAGCGGGTCGTCGACGTCCGTCACGTTCTGGACATAGTGCACCTGCCGCTTGGTGTCGAGCCACACGCGCTGCACCAGGTCGAACGCGTTGTAGGTCGCCGCGTGACCCATGTGGGTCGCGTCGTACGGCGTGATGCCGCAGACGTAGATACGGGCGACGGGACCGGGGTCAAGGGTGACGAGCCCATCGGTCGCGGTGTCGTGGATCCTCAGGTCGCGGCCCTTGCCAGGCAGGGCGGGGACCTCAGAAGCGGGCCAGGCATGCATGCCATGAGCGTAACCGGACGGTGCTTCCGGATACGAACCGGACCAGGTCCGATGGCCGACGAGGCCCTCTTGCGCCCCTGGGCGGGGGTCGCTAGGCGGCCCCCTGAGCCCCGCTAGCCGGTGACGGTGGCCCGGATGCCGTCCGAGAGCCCGAAGTGGCGTATGCCGTGCAGCAGATAGGCGCGCAGGGTGCACACGAAGTACGTCCAGCCCTGTGTCTGCCCGACCGCCCGCGCCGCGCCCTCGGCCCCGTCCCCCATCGGCTGCTCCATCACGGTGATCGCGGTGGCCCCGGCAGCGGTCTCCCGCAGCTCGATGACGACCTGGCCACCCGGCCAGGACCACGAGACGAGCCGATCGGGCTCGATCTCGCCTATCTCGACGTCGAACTCCGCGTCGACATGGGGAAAGCTCCAGGTCACGGTGGTGCCGGGCACCATCGGCGCGGAGGTGCGCTCGACGAAGAAGCCCGACAGGCCCTCGACGGTGACGATGGCCTCGAAGACGTCCTTCGCCGGGCGGTCGATCCGGTCCTCGACAATCAGCTTGGTCATGCCCCCGAACGTAGCGCGGGCCACTGACAACCGCCCCGGGAGCGGACCGGGCTCAGATCGGCGGCCACGGGATGGCGGGCCACTCCCCGCTCGGCTCCCGGTGCCGGCCGGACTTCAGCAGCGCGGCCACCCGCTCCCGTACGGCGTCCAGCTCGGCCGCGGTGATCAGCTCCGCCAGCCGCGCCGCGAGCGGCTCGCCCTCGGCGAGGCCCCCTCGCAGGCCCTCCAGCGCGCCGGTCGCCTCCTCGGTGAGCGGTTCCCCGGCCCAGCCCCACAGCAGCGTGCGCAGCTTGTCCTCGACGTTGAAGGTGACGCCGTGGTCGATGCCGTACAGCCGCGCGCCGTCGTCGACGAGCAGGTGGCCGCCCTTGCGGTCGCCGTTGTTGATCACCGCGTCGAGCACGGCGAGCCGTCGCAGGCGGGCGTCGTCGGCGTGCACGAGCAGCGCGGTGCGCCCCTCGCCGACCTCGGCGAACCCGACGGCCTTCCACCCCTCCCCCGGTTCCTCGCCGTCGACCAGCGCCAGCAGCCTGCCGTCGTCGGCCGGCTCCTCGGGGGTGTCGATCCACAGCTGGCACATGCCCTCGCCGTACGGCCCGTCGCGCAGCACGGTCGGCGGGACCAGGCCCCAGCCGAGCGCCTCGGAGACCTCGAAGGCCGCGACCTCGCGCTGGGCGAGCGTGCCGTCGGGGAAGTCCCACAGCGGCCGCTCACCGCGGACGGGTTTGTAGACGCAGGCCGCCTCCTGGTCCCCGTGGGTGACCCGGCACAGCAGGACGGCGTTGGACGCGTCCCTGATCTGCCCCTCGACGTGCAGCTCCCCGCGGGTGAGGAGGTCCAGGGCGTCGTGGCCGCTCACGCGTCGCGCCGGTATCCGTTCTGGCGCGGACATACGTGTCCCTCCGGGTCGAGCGGCAGACTGCACAGCGGGCACGGCGGGCGGCCCGCGTTGACGACCTCCAGGGCCCGCTTGGCGAAGGCGCGCGCCTGGTTGCCGGTGAGGCGGACGCGGAGCATCGGCGGGCCGTTCTCCTCGTCCTGGAGAAGCCTTTCCTCGGCCTCCGCCAGGTCCTCCTCGGACTCGGCGTCCATCTCGACGAGGGCCTGCGCCTCGACGATCATGCGCTGTTCGTCGCCGTCCCAGGCCAGGGCCATGGTCCCGACCCGGAACTCCTCCTCGACCGGTGCGTCGAGCGGGGCGGTGTCGGCGATCTCGGTGGGGGTCACGGCCGGCACCGGCGCGTTCCCGCCGCTGCGCCGCACCACCTCGTCGAGCAGCTCGTCCATGCGCTCGGCGAGCGCGGCGACCTGGGTCTTCTCCAGCGCGACGCTGGTGACCCGGGTTCCTGCCGAGGCTTGCAGGAAGAAGGTGCGGCGCCCGGGGAGTCCGACCGTACCGGCCACGAAACGCTCCGGAGGGTCGTAGAGGAACACCTGACGGGACACGTCCTGTCTCCATGGTCTGGGGGTGGTGTGTGCTTACGGCTGCTTCACCCTACTGCGGCGGACGATCACGGTGCGCCAGCGCCGCCCCCGACGGTCGCGTCCGGACCCTGCGGCTGCTCGCGCGGGGCCAGCGAGCCGAAGTCGCCGGTGTCCCCGAGGCGTACGAGAAAGGGGCGCAGCCGGGTGTAACGGATGGCTGTGATGGAACACGGCTCTACAGAGATCCGCTGAAAGAGGTCCAGATGGAGCCCGAGAGCGTCCGCCACGAGGGACTTGATGATGTCGCCGTGCGAGCACATGACGTACACGGCGTCCGCGCCGTGATCGCGCTCCACGCGCGCGTTCCACTCCCGCACCGCTTCCGCCGCCCGGTGCTGCATCTGCCGCATGGACTCGCCGCCGGGGAAGGCGGCGGCCGTCGGGTGCTGCTGGACGACTTGCATGAGCGGCTCGTCGGCGAGTTCGGCCAGCTTGCGGCCCGACCAGTCGCCGTAGTCGCACTCGCCGATCCGGTCGTCGGTGTGCGCGGTCAGGCCGGGCCGTGCCGCGAGCAGCGGGGCGACGGTCTCCTGGCAGCGCTGGAGCGGGCTGCTGACGATCTCGGCGAGCGGCAGGTCCTTCAGCCGCTCGGGCAGCGTGGCGGCCTGTGCGCTGCCGCGCTCGTCGAGGGCCACGCCGGGCGTCCAGCCGGCGAGCAGACCCGCGGTGTTGGCGGTGGAACGTCCGTGGCGGACGAGGATCAGCGTGGGCATGGTCGCCAGCCTAAAGGCACGCGAAGGTGCAGTCGGCGAACCCTCTGGGAAGAATGGCCGTCATGATCGTCGACTGCGCCGTCTATCGGGAGGGGCGCCGGGTGGAGGCCCCGGCGGATCCCAGGGACCTGTCGGACGCCCTCGCGGAGGCGCGGGCGGCGGACGACGCCTTCCTGTGGATCGGGCTCCACGAGGCCACGGAGGTCGAGTTCGGCATGGTCACCGAGGAGTTCGGGCTGCATCCGCTGGCCGTCGAGGACGCCATGAAGGCGCACCAGCGGCCGAAGCTGGAGGTCTACGACGACTCGCTGTTCGTGGTCCTCAAGCCGGTCGTCTACGAGCCGAAGAGCGACCGGGTGTCCTCGGGCGAGGTGATGCTCTTCCTGGGCGACTCGTTCGTGGTCACCGTGCGGCACGGCGAGGGTTCGTCCCTGGCGGACGTCCGCAAGCGTCTGGAGCACGACCCGGCCTTCCTGCGGCACGGTCCGACGGCGGTGCTGTACGCGGTCGCGGACGCCACGGTCGACCACTACCTGGACGTCGCGACCGAGTTGCAGACCGACCTGGAGGAGCTGGAGGCCGAGGTCTTCTCGCCGGACGGCGGCGGCTCGCGGGACACGGCGTCGCGGATCTACGCCTTCAAGCGGCAGATCCTGGAGTTCCGCCGGGCCACCGGGCCGCTGGCGATTCCGATGGCCCGGCTGGCGGGGATCGGCCCGTTCCCCACGGCCGTGCCGTTCGTCGCCGAGGACGCGCGGCCGTTCTTCCGGGACGTGCACGACCATCTGACCCGGGTCAACGAGTCCGTGGACGGCCTGGACCGCCTGGTGACGGACATCCTGTCCGCGCATCTGGCGCAGATGAGCGTGCGGCAGAACGACGACATGCGGAAGATCTCCGCCTGGGCGGCGATGGCCGCGGTGCCCACAATGATCGCGGGCATCTACGGCATGAACTTCGACCACATGCCCGAACTGCACTGGGTGTGGTCGTATCCGGCGGTGATCGTGGTGATGGCCGTCCTGGAACTGGTCCTCTACCGGACGTTCAAGCGGCGCGGCTGGCTGTAGGAACCGCTGCGGACGTTCCGCTCACGCGAACTCGACGGAGGTGGTCGCGGGACCGCCGAGCGCGTCGCGCCGCCGGGGCATCGACAGGGAGACCATCCGCCGCCAGCCGCCCAGACGCTCGTACGCGTACACGCCACGGATACCGGCGGCGAGCACCCCCGCCTTCGGGGCGGACCAGCCGAGGATGCGGCCCATGTGGTCCATGACGGCGAGGCTCACGTCCCGGTAGACGGCGATCTCGGCGAGGGCGCACTCGCGCAGGATGCGCTGGATGGCGCGGCCGTGTCCCGCGTGAGCGAGACGCAGCAACTCCTCGTGGCAGTAGGCGAGGTGGTTGTCCTCGTCGTTGGAGATCATCTTGACCGCGCGGCCGATGTCGGGGTGTCCGGAGAAGTGCTTGCGCAGCAGTTCCATCTGCTCGGAGGCGCGCTGTTCGGTGACGCGGCTGTGGGCGAGGTAGGTGACGATGTCCCGCACGGTCAGCGGCTCGTCCCGCTTGAGCCGCTCGTGCGGGAGTCCGATGCCGTGCCGCTCCAGGAGCATCGTGTAGTCGGTCTCGTCCGGGACCGGCACCGGGGTCAGGCCGCGCTTCTTCAGCAGGGCGTTGAAGATCCGCCCGTGCTTGTCCTCGTCGGCGCCGTGCCGGGCGATCTTGGGCGCGAGGGCCCGCTCGCTCTCGGGGACGAGGGCGGCGATCCGGCCGTTCTCCCAGCCGCCCTGCGCCTCGCCGCCTGCGGCGATCGAGCAGAACAGCCGGAACGAGTCGTCGTTGTCGAGAATCTCCTGGAACAAACTCCTGGCCGACAGCATCTGGGTCCCTCCGTGCCTCCACGCGCGGTCCGCGGCTCCATGGCTCGCAAAGACCGAGTCAAATGCGGGAGACGGTGGCAGGCAACAGGAATGACCGACAACTCGGCCGAAAGGAGGATCCGTGCCGGGAGGGGAGGCGTAACCGCGGGCCGGATGGCGCGTTGTTCTCCGTGACGGCCGTGGCGGGGAAGACACCCCGAGCCCCCACCACGGCCGCGGAAGACTCCGCCTCCCGCTCCTGACTACGCCAGCCCGGCGCGCTCCACGGCCTCGATGCCCGCGCGCAGCGAGGCGAGCCGCTCGTCCAGCGTGAAGCCCGCCGGGGACAGCGTCAGGGTGGTGACACCGGCCTCGGCGTACTCCCGCATCCGGTCCGCGATCCGGTCCACGGAGCCGAGCAGCGTGGTCGAGTCGATGAGCTTCTGCGGGATCGCCGCGGCGGCGCCGTCCTTGTCGCCGGAGAGGTACTTCTCCTGGATCTCGGCCGCCTCCTTCTCGTATCCCATGCGCTGCGCGAGCTGGTTGTAGAAGTTCTGCTTGGCGCTGCCCATGCCGCCGACGTAGAGCGCGGTGTAGGGACGGAACTGGTCGGCGAGGGCGGACACGTCCCCGTCCCCGCCCCCGGGGCCCACGGCGATCGGCACGGTCGGGCAGACGTCGAAGCCCTCCATCGTCTTGCCGGCCTTCTCGCGGCCCGCGCGCAGGTGCTTGATCGCGGTGTCCTCCAGGTGCTCGGCGGACGGGAAGATCAGCAGGGCGCCGTCGGCGATCTCGCCGGTCTGCTCCAGGTTCTTCGGGCCGATCGCGGCGATGTAGAGCGGGATGTGCTCGCGCTGGGGGTGCACGGTGAGCTTCAGCGACTTGCCCGGCCCCTCCGGCAGCGGCAGCGTCCAGTGCGCGCCCTCGTAGGAGACCCGCTCACGGCTCATGGCCTTGCGCACGATGTCGACGTACTCGCGCGTGCGGGCCAGCGGCTTGTCGAACTTCACGCCGTACCAGCCCTCGGAGACCTGCGGTCCGGAGACGCCGAGACCGAGCCGGAAGCGGCCTCCGGACAGGGTGTCGAGGGTCGCGGCGGTCATCGCCGTCATGGTGGGCTGGCGGGCCGGGATCTGCATGATGGCCGAGCCGACGTCGATGCGCTCGGTCTGCGCGGCGACGTAGCTGAGCACCGTCACGGTGTCGGAGCCGTACGCCTCGGCCGCCCAGCACACCGCGTAGCCGAGCTGGTCGGCCTCCTTGGCGACGGCGAGGTTGTCGGTGTCCATCCCCAGGCCCCAGTACCCGAGATTGATGCCGAGCTTCATTGACCACATCCCCTTAACCGCGTGCGGGAACCGCTGGATTACCCATCGGTAACGTCTCTTCCCGGGCACCCTAGCGCGACGGGCGGCAGGACAGATATGCGCCGGGCCCCCCATCCTGACCTTCGGCCAGTACTCTCAGCGCCCATGGAGCAGAGGCATCTCGGCCGTACCGGCCTGCGTGTGTCCCGGATCGGGCTCGGCACCCTGACCTGGGGCCGTGACACGGACGAGCACGACGCCGCCGACCTGTTGAAGGTCTTCTGGGAGGCGGGCGGCTCGCTCGTCGACACGGCCGACGTGTACGGGGACGGCGAGTCGGAGTATCTGCTCGGCCGGCTCATCGAGGGCCTGGTCCCCCGCCGTGACCTGGTCATCTCCACCAAGGCGGGCAGTGTGCCCGACCCGGACCGGCGCTTCGACGGCTCGCGCGGCCATCTGCTCGCCGCGCTCGACGCCTCGCTCGCCCGGCTCGGCACCGACTACGTCGACCTCTGGCAGATTCACGCCTACGACACCGAGACCCCGCTCGACGAGACGCTCCAGGCGCTCGACATCGCTGTCAGCAGCGGGCGGGCCCGCTATGCGGGGGTGTCGAACTTCTGCGGGTGGCAGCTGGCCAAGGCGGGCACCTGGCAGCTCTCCGCGCCGGGCACCCGGACCCGTATCGCCAGTACGCAGATGGAGTACTCGCTGCTCCAGCGCGGGGTGGAGCGGGAGGTGCTCCCCGCCGCCCTCGACCTGGGCATCGGGCTGCTGCCGTCGTCGCCGCTCGGGCGCGGGGTGCTGACGGGCAAGTACCGGGGCGGCACGCCCGCGGACTCGCGCGGCGGCTCCGACCACATGGCGCCGTTCGTCGCCCCGTACCTGGACGAGGCCGCGGGGCACATCGTGGACGCGGTGGCCATAGCCGCGGACGGGCTCGCGGTGACCCCGCTCCAGGTCGCCCTGGCCTGGGTCAGGGACCGGCCCGGCGTGGCCGCGCCGATCATCGGCCCGCGCAACACCCAGCAGCTCACGGCGGCATTGTCAGTGGAGGCCCTTAGTCTTCCTGACGAGATCTGCCAGGCGCTCGACGACGTGTCGGCGCCCGTGCACCGCTATCCCGATCAGGACTGGAGCACGTTGTGAGCACGGAGTCCGCTGCCGCGGAGAACGAGTCAGGGCCGGGCCCCGACGCCGGGCCGGACACGGAGACATCCGTCGAGGCGGTCGAGACGACCGAAGCGGCCGGGGACGGGACCGAGGCGTCCGGCACCGAGGAGGCCGCGCCCCAGCCGTCCGAGGCCGAGGCCGAGATCGCCGCGCAGCGGGAGCTGCGGGAGCGCATCGCGCAGCGCAAGGCCGCCAAGGACGGACCGATCGCCGCCGGTACGAAGCTGAGCGGCACCGCCGCCGATCTCCTCGCCGCCGTACGTGCCGTGGAGAGCGGCGAGAAGCCCGCCACCGCCGGGTTCGCGAAGCCGGAGCCCGAGCCCGCGCCGCGCCCGGCCGCGGCCGTGCCCGAGCCGCGACCCCAGACGCCTGCCGCGCCTGCCGCACCGGTCGTGGACGCGGGGCCCGACGCCGACACGGTGGCCGCCGTGCGGGCGGTGCTCGTCGAGGGCGGAGCACCGGACACGCTCGCCGGCGCGGCCGCCACGGCGCTGGGTGAGGGCGCCGAGGAGCTGCTGCGCGAGGATCCCTGGCAGTTGTTGCGGGTGAGCGGGGTGCGGCCCGAGCAGGCCGACGGGTTCGCGCGGGCGCTGCTCGGCGCCGAGTGCGGCCCGGAGGACGAGCGGCGGGGCCGCGCGGTCACCGTCTGGCTGCTCGAACAGGCGGCGGTCGCCGGGCACACGGCCCTGGACCTTCCGGTGCTCTCGGAGGCGCTCGGCAAGCGCGGGGTGCCCGATCCGGCCGAGGCCGTGCAGAGCGCCGCCGCGGAGGGCGACGCGATCCTGTTCCAGGACCCCGTCGAGGACGCGCCCGCGCCCGAACCGGCCGAGGAGGGCGAGGAAGAGGCCGAGCGGCCGGTACGGATCCTGGTCGGCCTGGAGCGGTACGCGCTCGCCGAGGAGAGCCTGGCCGACGGTCTCGCCCGGATCATCAACTCCGCGCCCAAGGACGGCGGCTCCCTCGGGGACGGCTGGGAGACCGCGGCCGAGGCCGCTTCCGGTACGACGGCCGAGCTGATCCGGGCCGCCGCCGCGCACCGCCTCGTGCTGCACACCGGTGGCGAGGCCGCCCGCGCCGAGCCGCTGGCCCTGGCCTCGGCCGCGGCCGGTCTCGGGCTGCGGGTGTGTGTGGCCGCCCACAGTGCGGACGGGCGGCGCAGGGCCGCGGCGCTGCTCGGAGCCGACGCGCCGGAGACCGCCACGGCCACCGTGGAGGGTCTGCTCACCCAGACGCAGGGACCCGGCCGGGACGCCGACGGCGCACTCGCGGCCGATCTGCTGGTCGTCCTGGACGCGCCGCAGCTGGACGTGGACACGGCCGCGATGCTCGTGGAGCTGCTGGCCGACGGCACCTGTCTGGTGCTCAGCGGTGACCCGGGCGTGCTGTGGTCGGCCGGGCCGGGGCGGGTCTTCGCGGATCTGCTGGCCGCCGCGATCTGCCCGCGCCTGGCGTCCCGGACGCCGGACTTCGGGCCGATCGGAGAGCTGGTCTCGGGCATCGGCATCGGTGAGCTGACCCAGGTGGAGGCGCCCGGCAAGGAGGTCGTGATCGTGCCGGTGCGGGACGGCGCCGAGGCGGTCCACCGCACCGTGCAGCTCGTCGCTGACTCGGTGCCGCGGGCCATCGGGGTGCCCGCCGAGGAGACCCAGGTGATCACCCCTGGGCACGCGGGCGCGGCGGGGACCCGGGCGCTGAACGCGGCGCTGAAGGAGCGGCTGAATCCGGGCCCCGGGCGGTTCGGGGGGTTCGACCCCGGGGACCGGGTGGTGCACGTCGCCGGTCCCGGGCGGATCAGGCCCGGGCGGGTCGTCGGGGCCGATGCGGAGGGGCTGCGCATCGAGTGTGACGGGGAGCCCGTGCTCGTACCGAAGGAGCAGGTGGAGCGGGCCGTGCGGCACGGGTGGGCGGTGACCGGGCACCAGGCTGTGGGGCTGCGGTGGGCCGCCGCCGTGGTGGTGCTGCCCGGAGACGCCGCTGCGGGGCTGAGCAGGCCCTGGGTGTACACGGCGTTCGGGCGCGGGGAGCGGCATCTGTCCGTGGTGCACGGGGTGGACTCCGCATTGCCCCGCGCGGTCGCCGAGGTCCCCGCCAAGCCGCGGACGACCCGCTTGCAGCGGTTGGTCCGGGCACAGGTGCCCGGGGCTTAGAGCGGGGTCGGGGCGGGCGTCCTTCGGGGGCGCCCGCCCCGTCGCGATGTCCGCTCGGCGCCGGGGCAGAGGCCCGCCGAGGCGCCTGCCCGGCGCTGGGGTGCCGCCTTGCCCACCCTGCCGCCCGTGGCGGCAGATTGCCCAAGGCGGCGGCTGGGGTCAGTGGTCGGCGTCCTCCAGCGGCTCTTCCGCGACCGTGTCGTCGTCCGGGTCCAGTTCGTCGTCGAAGACCGAGCTGACGTCGAAGCGGCACACCACCCGCTGCGGGTCCGCCTGGTCGAACGGGGCCTCCAGCCACTCCCCCGGCTCGGCCGGCTCGTCGGCGGCCGCGACCCAGAGGGTCGAGTCGCCCTCCTCCAGGCCGAACTCCTTGTGCCGGGAGGCGATCTCGTCGGGCTCGAACTCGCCGAAGAGCACACCGAGCGCGGCATGGACGCTGCCGCCCGCGCTGTCCGGGTCGGTCCCCGTCTCGAGGTCGGCGACCCGGCCCGCCTGGGCGAGAAGACGCTGCGGCTCGACCACGGCGTAGTCGCGTCGGATCAGCACGCTCAGCGCGTTCGGCTCCTCCGGCCCGGTGTACGGCGGCAGCGAGTCGTCACCGCTGGGGATCTCGAAGGGGGTGACCTCGTCGTAGCGGTCGTAGAGGAGTTCGTCGTACTCCTCGGCCGCGACGGCGAGCTCGTTGAACGCTTCGTAGACGGCCGGGTCGTCCTCTCCCGACCTGCGCTCGACAGCCGCCAGGTGACGGTCGAGCGCAGCCTTGACCGCCTCTGCGGCGGTGCGTACCTCGGCAGCGGTGGGCTGCGCAGCATCAGACATAGTGCAGACGCTATCCGTACCGGGCCCGTGCCCGCACAATAGATGCGATGCCGGAATACGAATTTGTCGACGTGTACGTGCCGCGCGGGGTCTCCCGCAAGGATGCGACGCGCCTGCTGACGGACCATGCAGAGTACGGACACTGGGAGTTGGACCGATTGAGCCTGCGCCGCGACGGCAGTCGCCGCGTGCGCCTGCGGCGGCGGATCATCCGCCAGGTGCGGGCCACATGGTGACCTGAACCCGACGGCCCCCGGCCGAAAACGGAGCGGGCCCCGCCGATGCGGGGCCCGCTCCGTAGCCGCTTGCCTGCCGTGCGCGCTAGGCGCCGGTCCGGGACCGGCGGTACAGCACCGCGCCGCCGATCAGCGCGCCCGCGGCCAGTGCGCCCGTCGCGCCGACGGGCAGCGAGCTGCCGGTCATGGCGAGGTGGGACTCGCCCTTGGGCTGGGCGACGCTCTGCGTCCCCGGCTGGTTGGGCTTGTCCGCGGTCGGGTGCAGCGCCCGCGTCACGGGCTTCACGGACTCGCCCGGCGATCCGGGCTTGCCCGGGTGGTGGGGCTGACCGGGCTTGGCAGGCGGCGTGGACGGCGGCGTCACCTGCTCACCGCCCGGGTTGGCGCAGTCGTCGCCCGTGGCGGGGTTGCCGACGGAGATGATGCCGATGGAGTTCCCGCACACGTTGACCGGCACCTCCACCGGCACCTCGACGTGGTTGCCCGAGCCGACGCCCGGCGAGTCACTGCTGTGGCCGCCCGCGTGCGACCCGCCGCCGGGCGGCTGGTGGTGGCCGCCGCCGCTCTCGTCGCCGTAGCCGGTGTCACGGGAGGTGTGGTTGGCGCACTTGTTGCCCATCGCCGGGTTGAGCAGCCCGATGACGTTCACGGTGTTGCCGCAGACGTTGACCGGGACCTCGACCGGCACCTGCACATTGTTGCCGGAGGCGACGCCGGGTGAGCCCGACGCGCTTCCGTTCGCACCCGAGTCGGCGTGCGCGTAGCCGCCGGTGACGGCGAGCACGCCGGTCGCGGCCGCCACGATGGTCAGGCCCTTGCGCGTGACCTGTCGCATAGCTTTCCCTGCCTTAGCAATCTCAGCGCTCGAAGCACTGCACTTCGCCTGGGTGGGCCGGGGAACTGGTGTGCCCCGGGTCCCCGAATGCCCGACGGCCCCGGAGCGCATGGCGCGCACTCCGGGGCCGACGGACTCAGACCCTCAAGGGGTGAGGCTCAACAACGTCAGCTGTTGACGCAGGTGTTGCCGAAGGCGGGGTTCAGCAGCCCGATCACGGAGACCGTGTTGCCACAGACGTTCACCGGGATGTGGATGGGCGCCTGGATGACGTTGCCCGAGAGCACGCCGGGGGAGTGCACGGCGGCACCCTGGGCACCGGAGTCGGCGACGGCCATGCCCGCACCCGCGAGAACCAGACCACCAGTGGCAGCCGCAGCAGCGACGACCTTCTTGATCATTATTCCTCCTTGTTGGCAATGCAGTCCCAGCCGCGGACTGCACTCCCTGTAACGAGGAGAAAGTGATGGGGCTACGAGCCTATGGTTCCTTTCACTCTTTTCAGCCCAGTACGCACGAACGGCCGAATTACCGGGCTGTCGCCGGGTTGACGCGGGTGTGACGGTGGCAGGGCGGCTCAGGACGCGTCGATGAAGCGGTCGAGGACCCGGACACCGAACTTCAGGCCGTCCACCGGCACCCGCTCGTCGACGCCGTGGAACATGCCGGCGAAGTCCAGCTCGGGCGGGAGCTGGAGCGGGGCGAAGCCGAAGTTGCGGATACCCAGCTCGACGAAGGACTTGGCGTCGGTGCCGCCGGAGAGCATGTACGGGATGGCCTTGCCGATCGGGTCCTCGGCGGCGATCGAGGTCTGCATGGCCTCGACGAGCGCCCCGTCGAAGGTGGTCTCGACGGCCTTGTCGGCGTGCACGTCCTCGCGCCGCACGTTCGGGCCGAGGAGCCGGTCGAGGTCGGCGAGGAACTCGTCCTCGTGCCCGGGCAGGAAACGCCCGTCGACGTGGGCGGTGGCCTCGCCCGGGATGACGTTGACCTTGTACCCGGCGCCGAGCTGGGTCGGGTTCGCGGTGTTGCTCAGGGTCGCGCCGATCAGCTTGGCGATGCCGCCGAGCTTGGCGATCGTCTCCTGCATGTCCTCGGGGTCGAGCTCGGTGCCGAGCGCGTCGCCGAGTTCGTCGAGGAAGTGGCGCAGCGTCTTGGTGACGCGGACCGGGAACTGGTGGCGGCCGAGCCGGGCGACGGCCTCGGACAGCTCGGTGATGGCGTTGTCCCGGTGGATCATCGAGCCGTGTCCGGCGGTGCCGGCCACGCTCAGCTTCATCCAGTGCATGCCCTTCTCGGCGGTCTGGATGAGGTACAGCCTGCGCTGCTCGTTCACGGTGAAGGAGAAGCCGCCGACCTCGCTGATCGCCTCGGTGACGCCGTCGAAGAGGTCACGGTGGTTGTCGACGAGGTGGCGCGCGCCCCAGGTGCCGCCGGCCTCCTCGTCGGCGAGGAAGGCGAGGACGATGTCGCGCGGGGGCTTGCGGCCGGTGCGCAGCCGGTCGCGGACGACCGCGAGGGTCATCGCGTCCATGTCCTTCATGTCGACGGCGCCGCGGCCCCACACGCACCCGTCGGCGACCTCGCCGGAGAAGGGGTGGTGGGTCCAGTCCGCCGCGTTGGCCGGTACGACGTCGGTGTGGCCGTGGATGAGGAGCGCGGGCCGCGACGGGTCCTCGCCCTCGATCCGGGCGACCGTGGAGGCGCGGCCGGGGTGCGACTCGAAGATCTTCGGTTCGAGGCCCACCTCGGCGAGCTTCTCCGCGACCCACTCGGCGGCCTTGCGCTCGCCGGGTCCGGAGTGGTCGCCGTAGTTGCTGGTGTCGATCTGGATCAGTTCGCGGCAGAGGTCGACGACCTCGTCCTGTCCGGAGACCGCCCTGCCCGTGCTCGGCTCACTCACGCTTGTTCCTCTCTCCCTGCGGATCCCTCTCATCCTCTCTCCCCCGACGTCAGGACCCAAGGGCGGGCACCGCTCGTCACGTGCCGTTCACAGGGCAAGCGTCGAGGTGGGCGTGTGATCGGAGCACTCCGAAACCCTGGTAATGTTCTCTGTGTCGCCGCGGGGCAGCCCCCCGCACTCAAGGCGGCAGACACCTTGTCCGGGTGGCGGAATGGCAGACGCGCTAGCTTGAGGTGCTAGTGTCCTTTATCGGACGTGGGGGTTCAAGTCCCCCCTCGGACACCAGCGAAAACCCCAGAATATCTGGGGTTTTTCTGTTTCTCCGGGGAGATGTCCGGATGACCCCGCGGCCGGCTTCGAGCAGCTCGCACCGGATCTCGCTGGTCGACGATTTTCTGCCGGTGGACGACGACTGGCTCAAGCTCCTGCGGCGGGCGGGGCCTGCGCGCGGCATCCGCCGCACGCAAGCCCCGGCCGGATCAGCCGGTGAACCCGGCCGTGATCTTCGTGAACTGCCAGTTGTCCTGGCTGATGCCCGAGCAGTTCTCGGCGACTCCGCCGCCCGCGCACGGGCGGTCGCGGTTGACGGACCAGAAGGCCAGGCGGGCGATGTGCTTGCTGTTCGCCCAGTCCTTGATCTGGGTCCAGATCGCCGGGGTGGTGGTCTCCTGCTGGTCGCTGAGGCCGTTCATCCCGGAGATGCCGAGGTGGGCGTACGCGGTCGTGTCGTCCCAGCCGAAGACCGACTTGAGCTTGGTCTTCAGGCCCTCGGCGGCGTTCACGGTGTTGCCGTACATGTCGTTGCCGCCGCCGAAGTCGAACGGCATGATCGTGAAGACGTCGATATCGGCGTTCAGGGCCTTGGCCTGCTCGATGAGGCGGTTGCCGTACGAGGTCGGGCCGGTCGTCGAGGTGCCGAAGGTGAGGATCGTCCTCAGACCGGGGTTGTTGGCCTTGACGATCTTCAGGGCGTTCAGGATGCGGTCCTGCACGACCGTGTTCTCGAACTCGTCGGTGTTCTCGATGTCGACGTCGATCGCCTTCAGCTGGTAGGCGTCGATCACCTTCTGGTAGGCGCCCGCGAGGGCCTCCGGTGTCGAGCAGTTGGGGCCGAGCTTGTTGCCGCTCCAGCCGCCGATCGACGGGACGATGTCGCCGCCGGCCGCCCGGATGGCGTTGATCGCGGTCTGGTCCTGGCCGCCGGTGAGGGCGCGCGAGCCGTCCCAGGCCGGGTTGCAGCCGCCGGAGGAGAGGATGAACGCCATCGTGAACCACTTGACGCCGGTGGCGCTCATGACGGTGGCCGGGCTCGGCGGGTTGCCCCAGCCGGTGTAGAAGTACGGCGCGGCCTGCTTGAAGCCGGTGGTTCCGCCGGAGCCCGCGCTCGTCGTCACGGAGACGGCGTTCGAGGCCGCCGAGCTGTTGCCCGCCGCGTCGTGCGCCTTGACGGTGAAGCTGTACGCGGTGGAGGGCGAGAGCCCGGAGACGGTGGCCGACGTACCGCTGACCGTCAGGAGTTTGTTGCTGCCGCCGCTGTAGATGTCGTAGCCGGTGACGCCGACGTTGTCGCTCGCCGCGCCCCAGGACAGGGAGACGCTGGAGGACGTCTTGGCCGTTGAGGTCAGGCCGGTCGGGGCGGTCGGGGCCTGGGTGTCGGTGCTGCCGCCGGGGCCGTCGAGGCTGATGTCGTCGGCGTAGTAGGTGCCCTGGCCGTACCAGCCGTGGGTGTAGACCGTGGCGCTGGTCTGCGAGGCGCCGGTGGTGAACTTCACCGTCAACTGGGCGTACGCGGAGGGCGATTGGGTCCAGGTGGAGCCGCCGCCCTCGACGCCGAGGTAGGCGTAGCTGCCGCGCACCCAGCCGGAGAGGGTGTACGTGGTGTTCGGCTGGACGGCGACCGTCTGGCCGCACTTCGCGATGTCGCTCGAACTCGCCGCGCCCGCAAGGGCCTTGCTGCCGCCGTGGACGGGGCTGGAGACCACGGATCCGAGGTTGCCGGTGCAGGACCAGGAGCCGAGCGAGCCGGACTCGAAGCCCGCATTGCTGAGGATGTTGGCCGCCTGGGCGGTGCCCGGCAGGGCGACCGCGCCGCCGACGGCGAGGGCGGCGGCGCCGAGGAGGGCGAGGATGCGGGATCTTCCGGAGCGTCGCGAGGGACGCCGTCTTCCGGTGGGGGACACACGAACTCCCGGTGCTCAAGGGGGTGTTGGGGGCGTGCGTGGAGCGGGTGGTGCCGAACTGCCATTGCGCCGCACCTAAGTTGGTATGGACCAATGCTGTTGTCAAGACCACTCGCGCGGTTCGTGACTCTGCCCGGGACCGCCACGGCCCCGGGCAGAGGCCCCTCTCCCCCGGGTCAGCCCGCGGTGGCCGCCTTCCGTACGTGCAGCACGCTGCCGTCCAGCGGCAGCCGCTCCTGGCCGACCAGGGTCAGGCCCGCGTCCGCGAAGAGGCGGGCGTAGTGGTCGGCGCGGCGCTCCCGGCCGCCCACGTTGCACATCATGTGGAGGTCCCAGGCGGTGGCCAGGGAGGCCGAGCCGTCGGCGGGCAGCACCCGTTCGACGACGAGCAGATCGGCGTGGTCGGGCATCGCGCGGGCGACGTGCCGCAGGATGTCCAGGCACCGGTCGTCGTCCCAGTCGTGCAGGATGCGCGACAGGAGATAGACGTCGCCGTCGGCGGGGACGTCCGCGAAGTCCCCGCTGCGGTACGTGCAGCGGTCGCCGAACCCCGCGCTCTCCAGGGCGTCGCGGGCGGCCTCGACGACGTGCGGGCGCTCCAGGAGCACCCCGTGCAGGCGCCGGTGCACGGCGAGGATCCGGCCGAGCAGCGCGCCGTTGCCGCCCGCGATGTCGACCACCCTCGCCGGGGTCTCCGCCCGCCCGGCGGCGAGCAGGACCGGGTGGGTGGGCAGCGGCCCGAACATGGCGGCTCCGGCGGCCATGGACCGGTCGAAGAGATCGGCGAGTTCGGGGTCGGCCGCGAAGTGGTCGAAGTGGTGGGCGCCGAAGAGGTGCTCGAAGCCGGGCTCGCCGGTGCGCACGGTGTGCGCGAGGGCGCCGAAGGAGCGGTAGAACGGGCCGCCGTACAGCAGGGCGAGGGGTCGCATCGACTCCGGCGCTTCCGTGCGCAGCAGGGCGCCGAGCGGGGTGAGCCGGTAGCCGTCCGCGATCCCCGGGACCGCCGCCACCGCGCCCAGGGTCTCCAGATAGCGCAGGAGGGTGGCGAGGGGGCGCGGGGAGGCGCCAATACGTTCCGCCAGGTCGTCGACGGCGGTCCCCCGTCGGGTGTCCAGGGCGTCGGCGACGCGCAGTTGGGCGAAGGCGGTGAGGGCCTGGGTGGTCCAGGCGCCGGTGAGCAGGCGCAGCAGGGCCTCGGCGGGCTGCCGTTCCCGGTGTTCGGCGAGGTGGGCGGTGAGGATGTCGCGGTGATCGCCGGGGGCGTAGAGCTCCATGCGGCGGTACGCGGTCTTGGCGCCCTCGGGTGCGGTGAAGTAGAAGACCGTACCGTTCTCGTGCGGGTTGTAGCCGCCGCCGTCGGGCACCGCGCCGTGCCGGGCGAGCGTGGCGCACAGGCCGCGCAGCACCAGCGGGTCGGGGCCTTCGACCTCGAAGGCGAGATGGGCCTCGTGCTGCCGTTCGCGCTCGTGGGCGACGAGGGATTCCAGGCCGGAGCCCGGAGGGACGGTCAGGGCGAACACCTCGACGGTGCGGTGGGCTCCGTCGAGGCCGGTCACGGCGGGGCGCAGGATGCCGACGTCGAGGTCGGCGGGGTCCAGGCGGTGGCGTACGGCGAGGCGTTCACGGACCACGACGCTCGGCCGGGGCGGACCGTCGGGGTCGAGGCCGCACTCGGTCAGGGTGGTGTACAGGTCCTGCTCGTCGCGGGGAAAGAGCAGGAGGGCCGCGTGGGCGAAGCGGCAGCGGTCCGCCAGGGAGCGCAGCTCCGGGCCGTCGAGGCCGGGCAGCAGCAGCGGGAGCAGGGTGGCGGTGTCCTGCTCACGGACGAAGTCGACCGTCGCGCGCAGACGGGACGTTTCGCCTGCCATCGTGGTGACCATCGGGTGTGGTGCCTCGATTCCAGTACTCGGCATCAAAAAAGAAAAGGTCGAAAAAGGGAGGAAAGAAGAAAGAAACGTTCAGGCAGCACGGAGGGCGCCGACGCCCACGTAGTGCTCGGCGAACCAGTCCTGCTGGGCGCGGGAGTCGCGCAGGGCCGAGATCCGGGACCGGCGCAGGGAGTCGCGGAACCGCGCCTCGCCGTCCGTGCCGGGGCTGCCGTGCAGCAGCCCGATCATCCAGTGGGAGAACTCCTGGGCCCGCCAGATGTGGTCGAGGCAGCGCGCCGAATAGGTGTCGAGGCCCGCGGGGTCGCCGTGCGCGAGGTCGTCGAGCAGGGCCTCGGCGAGGAGTTCGGCCTCCAGGACGGCCAGATTGGCGCCCTTGGCTGCGGACGGGCTGATCAGGCTGGCGGCGTCGCCGGCGAGGAACAGCGAGCCGTGGCGCAGGGGTTCGATGACATCGGACTCGAGATGGACGACACCTCGTTGGCCGATCCGGCCCTGGTGCAGCGGACCGTAGGCGTCGGCGCGCAGGCGCAGGGCCAGTTCGGCCCAGATCCGGTCGTCGGGCCAGTCGTCGGTGCGGGTGTCGCGGGCGCACTGGAGGTAGTAGCGGGTGACGGTGGAGGTGCGGGCCATGTGGCCGGCGAAGCCGCGGCTGTGCACCCCGTAGCCGACGGCGTCCAGGCTGGGCGGGGCGTCGGCGAGCAGGCCGAGCCAGCTCACGCCGTGGTCGAGGTGGTGGCGGACCGTGTGCGCGGGAAGCGAGCGGCGGGCGGCGCCGTGCCGGCCGTCGCAGCCCGCCACGTACCGGGCCCGCCAGTGTCCGGGGCGGCCGTCGGCCGTGCGGACGGTGACCGTGGGCCGGTCGGTGCCGGTGTCCCGGACGTCGAGCGCGTCGGTGGTGAACCGGATGCGTCCCCCGGCGTCGGTGTAGTGCGCCAGCAGGTCGCTCACCAGGGCCTGTTGGGGGTAGACGGTGTGCCGCTCGCCCTGGCCGAGGCGGCTGTAGTCGAGGCGGAAGCGGCCGTCGTCGGAGCGGAACTCGCAGGTGCTGTGGTCCTGGCCGTCCCGGTTCAGGCCGTCGGCGAGGCCGTGCCGCTGGAGGATCCGTACGGTATGGGCGGCGAGGAAACCGGCGCGCGCCCGCGTCTGGATGTGCTCTCGGGTCCCCCGCTCCAGGACGACGCAGTCGACGCCGCCGCGCTGGAGGAGGTTGCCGAGGAGGAGGCCGGCCGGTCCGGCCCCGAGGATGACAACGTCGGCCGTGTCACCGGCTGTTGTCGTGGATTGGCGTTCTGTCACAGCGGGTGATCGTAAGTGGCCCCCGGTGCCGCTCCGTGCCGGATTCCCCCGTACGCACGGATGATGGCGCATGCACGCAGGTCACAGGCCCGGCCGTGCGTCCCGCAAAACAACGGCCGGTGGGGAACCAGCCACGTGACGTGGCTGGTTCCCCACCGGCCGGGTGGAGCGGGTGTTCGGAGAGTTACTTCTTCTCCACCGCGTGACCGCCGAACTGGTTGCGCAGCGCGGCGATCATCTTCATCTGCGGCGAGTCGTCCTGGCGGGACGCGAAGCGCGCGAAGAGGGAGGCGGTGATGGCGGGCAGCGGCACCGCGTTGTCGATGGCGGCCTCGACCGTCCAGCGGCCCTCGCCGGAGTCCTGCGCGAAGCCGCGCAGGTCGGCCAGGTGCTCGTCCTCGTCGAGGGCGTTGACGGCGAGGTCGAGCAGCCAGGAACGGATGACCGTGCCCTCCTGCCAGGAGCGGAAGACCTCGCGGACGTCGGTCACCGAGTCCACGGCCTCCAGGAGCTCCCAGCCCTCGGCGTAGGCCTGCATCATGGCGTACTCGATGCCGTTGTGGACCATCTTGGAGAAGTGGCCGGCGCCGACCTTGCCCGCGTGGACCGAGCCGAACTCGCCCTCGGGCTTGAGGGCGTCGAAGATCGGCTTGACCTTGGCGACGTTCTCCTCGGAGCCGCCGTACATCAGCGCGTAACCGTTCTCCAGGCCCCACACACCGCCGGAGACGCCGCAGTCGACGAAGCCGATGCCCTTCACGCCGAGCTCGGCGGCGTGCTTCTCGTCGTCCGTCCAGCGGGAGTTGCCGCCGTCGACGACGATGTCGCCCTCCGACAGGAGCTCCTTGAGCTCGTCGACGGTGGACTGGGTCGCGGCGCCGGCCGGGACCATCACCCAGACCACGCGCGGGCCTTCGAGCTTCTCGACCAGTTCGGCGAGGGAGGCGACGTCGGAGACCTCGGCGTTGCGGTCGTAGCCGATGACGTCGTGGCCCGCGCGGCGGATGCGCTCGCGCATGTTGCCGCCCATCTTGCCGAGACCGATGAGACCAAGCTGCATGTCAGTTCACTTACTTTCGGGAGTCTTGAGCAGGAGTCGTGAGAACGAGCAGGTCAGGACGTGCGGCCGCGCAGGGCGCGGTAGGTGTCGACCAGGGCCTGGGTGGAGGCGTCGAGGCCGGGGACCTCGGTGCCTTCGGTGAGGGCGGGCTCGACGCGCTTGGCGAGGACCTTGCCGAGTTCGACGCCCCACTGGTCGAAGGAGTCGATGTTCCAGACGGCGCCCTGGACGAACACCTTCTGCTCGTAGAGGGCGATGAGCTGGCCGAGGACCGAGGGGGTCAGTTCCTTGGCCAGGATCGTCGTCGTGGGGTGGTTGCCCTGGAACGTCTTGTGGGCGACCAGTTCCTCGGCGACGCCCTCGGCGCGCACCTCGTCGGGCGTCTTGCCGAAGGCGAGCGCCTGGCCTTGCGCGAACAGGTTGGCCATCAGCAGGTCGTGCTGGCCCTTGAGGTCGTCGCTCAGCTCGTCGACCGGGTTCGCGAAGCCGATGAGGTCCGCGGGGATCAGCTTCGTGCCCTGGTGGATCAGCTGGTAGTAGGCGTGCTGGCCGTTGGTGCCCGGGGTGCCCCAGACGACCGGGCCCGTCTGCCACTCCACGCGCCGGCCCTCGCGGTCCACGGACTTGCCGTTGGACTCCATGTCGAGCTGCTGGAGGTAGGCGGTGAACTTGGACAGGTAGTGCGAGTACGGCAGCACCGCGTGCGACTGGGCGCCGTGGAAGTTGCCGTACCAGATGCCCAGGAGGCCCAGCAGCAGCGGCGCGTTGGCCTCGGCCGGCGCCGTGCGGAAGTGCTCGTCGACCAGGTGGAAGCCGTCGAGCAGCTCGCGGAAGCGGTCCGGGCCGATGGCGATCATCAGCGACAGGCCGATGGCCGAGTCGAAGGAGTAGCGGCCGCCGACCCAGTCCCAGAACTCGAACATGTTGGCCGTGTCGATGCCGAAGTCCGACACCTTCTCGGCGTTGGTCGACAGCGCGACGAAGTGCTTCGCGACGGCCGACTCGTCGCCGCCGAGCCCGGCGAGCAGCCAGGTGCGGGCGGCCGTGGCGTTGGTGATCGTCTCGATCGTGGTGAACGTCTTCGACGCGATGACGAACAGCGTCTCGGCCGGGTCGAGGTCGCGGACGGCCTCGTGCAGGTCGGCGCCGTCCACGTTCGACACGAAGCGGACCGTCAGGTCCCGTGCGGTGTACGGGCGCAGGGCCTCGTACGCCATCGCGGGGCCGAGGTCGGAGCCGCCGATGCCGACGTTCACGACGTTCTTGATGCGCTTGCCGGTGTGGCCGGTCCACTCGCCGGAGCGGACCTTCTCCGCGAAGGCGGTCATCTTGTCGAGGACGGCGTGCACGGCGGGGACGACGTTCTCGCCGTCGACCTCGATCACGGCGCCGGCCGGGGCGCGCAGGGCCGTGTGCAGCACGGCGCGGTCCTCGGTCGTGTTGATCTTCTCGCCGCGGAACATGGCGTCGCGCTGCCCGAACACGTCGGTGGCGGTGGCCAGTTCCTGGAGCAGGGCGAGCGTCTCGTCCGTGACCAGGTGCTTGGAGTAGTCGATGTACAGGTCGCCGACCTGCACCGTGTAGCGCCCGACGCGCTCGGGGTCACCGGCGAACAGGTCGCGCAGGTGCGTGCCGTTGAACTTCGCGCGGTGGTCCTCCAGGGCGGTCCACTGCGGGCGGCGCGTCAGCAGGGGGGCGTTCTCAGGCATGTTGAACGGACTCCTTGGTGCCGGAGGCGCTGCCGTGGAGCGCGACGGCGTACATCTCGTCGGCGTCGAGGCGGCGGAGTTCCTCGGCGATCAGTTCGGCCGTGGAGCGGACCTTCAGGGCGAGGGTGCGCTGCGGCTGGCCGGGCAGGGACAGGGTGGCGAGGGGGCCCTCGGGGCGGTCGATGACGATCTCGCCGCCGGGCGTGCCGAGGCGGACCGCGGTGACGACCGGGCCGTCGGTGGTGACCCGCTCGACCTCGACGCCGAGCCGGGCACCGAGCCAGCGCGCGAGCAGTTCGGCGCTGGGGTTCTCGGCCTCGGACTCGACGGCCGCGGAGACGACATCGGCGCGGGCCTGGTCGAGGGCGGCGGCCAGCATGGAGCGCCACGGGGTGAGGCGGGTCCAGGCGAGGTCGGTGTCGCCGGGGGCGTACGACGCGGCACGCAGGGCGAGGGCGCCGATCGGGTCCTCGACCGCGTACGCGTCGGTGATGCGGCGGGCGGCGAGGGCGCCCAGCGGGTCCTTCGCGGGGTCGTCCGGCGCGTCCACCGGCCACCACACGACGACCGGGGCGTCGGGGAGCAGCAGCGGCAGCACGACCGATGCGGCGTGCCGGCTGACCTCGCCGTGCGTGCGCAGGACAACGGTCTCGCCGGTGCCCGCGTCGGAGCCGACGCGGACCTCGGCGTCGAGCCGGTTGCCCTGGCGGTCGCGCGGCGAGCGCTTGGTGCGCTTGATGACGACGAGGGTGCGCGAGGGGTGCTCGCGGGACGCCTCCTGGGCGGCCTTCGCCGCGTCGTACGCGTTCTCCTCGTCCGTGACGATGACCATCGTCAGGACCATGCCCACGGCGGGCGTCCCGATGGCCCGGCGCCCCTCGACGAGCGCCTTGTTGATCTTGCTTGCCGTGGTGTCGGTCAGGTCGATCCTCATGGCCTGCGCCAGCTCCGTCCGTCTCGTGCGAGCATCTCGTCCGCTTCCCCCGGGCCCCAGCTGCCGGAGGCGTACTGGGCGGGCCTGCCGTGGCTGTCCCAGTGCTCCTCGACCGGGTCGAGGATGCGCCAGGACTCCTCGACCTCCTCCGTGCGCGGGAAGAGGTTGGCGTCGCCGAGCAGCACGTCCAGGATCAGCCGCTCGTACGCCTCGGGGCTGGACTCCGTGAACGACTCGCCGTACGCGAAGTCCATCGAGACGTCACGGATCTCCATCGAAGTACCCGGGACCTTCGAACCGAAGCGTACGGTCATGCCCTCGTCCGGCTGGACCCGGATGACGACCGCGTTCTGGCCGAGTTCCTCGGTGGAGGTGGAGTCGAACGGCGAGTGCGGGGCGCGCTGGAAGACGACCGCGATCTCGGTGACGCGGCGGCCCAGGCGCTTGCCGGTGCGCAGGTAGAACGGGACGCCCGCCCAGCGGCGGTTGTCGATCTCCAGCTTCACCGCGGCGTAGGTGTCGGTCTTCGACTGCGGGTCGATGCCGTCTTCCTGGAGGTAGCCGCGGACCTTCTCGCCGCCCTGCCAGCCCGCCGCGTACTGGGCGCGCACGGTGGAGCGCTCCAGGTCGGCGGGGAGCCGGACGGACTTGAGGACCTTGAGCTTCTCGTTGACGAGGGACTCGGCGTCGAACGCGGCCGGTTCCTCCATCGCCGTCAGGGCGAGCAGCTGGAGCAGGTGGTTCTGGATGACGTCACGGGCGGCGCCGATGCCGTCGTAGTACCCGGCGCGGCCGCCGATGCCGATGTCCTCGGCCATGGTGATCTGCACGTGGTCCACGTACGACCGGTTCCAGATGGGTTCGTACATCTGGTTGGCGAAGCGGAGCGCCAGGATGTTCTGGACGGTCTCCTTGCCGAGGTAGTGGTCGATGCGGAAGACCTGCTCGGGCGCGAACACGTCGTGGACGATCGCGTTGAGCTCGCGGGCCGACTCGCTGTCGTGGCCGAACGGCTTCTCGATGACGGCGCGCCGCCAGGAGCCCTCGGGGGCGTCGGCGAGGCCGTGCTTCTTGAGCTGCTGGACGACCTTCGGGAAGAACTTCGGCGGGACCGAGAGGTAGAACGCGTAGTTGCCGCTCGTGCCGCGCTTCTCGTCCAGCTCATCGACGGCCTCGCGCAGTTGCTTGAACGCGGTGTCGTCGTCGAAGTCGCCGGGGATGAAGCGCATGCCCTCGGCGAGCTGGGCCCAGACCTCCTCGCGGAAGGGGGTACGGGCGTGCTCGCGCACCGAGTCGTGGACGACCTGGGCGAAGTCCTGGTCCTCCCACTCGCGGCGGGCGAAGCCGAGGAGCGAGAAGCCGGGCGGGAGCAGACCGCGGTTGGCGAGGTCGTAGACCGCCGGCATCAGCTTCTTGCGGGACAGGTCACCGGTGACACCGAAGATGACGAGCCCCGAGGGGCCCGCGACGCGCGGCAGACGGCGGTCGCGGGGGTCGTGGAGCGGGTTGGCCCACTCCTGCGACGGGAGGGAGGCGCCGCTCACTTGGCCTCGCCGCCCTTGAGGCGGTCGGCGACCGTGGCGAGCAGGTCGTTCCAGGCGATCTCGAACTTCTGCACGGCCTCGTCCTCGAGCTTCTGGACGACCTCGTCGTAGGAGATGCCGAGCTTCTCGACGGCGGCCAGCTCCTCGCGGGAGGTCTCGTAGGTGCCCGAGACAGCGTCGCCGTGGATGTCGCCGTGGTCGGCGGTGGCGTTCAGGGTGCCTTCCGGCATCGTGTTGACGGTGCCCGGGGCGGCCAGCTCGTCGACGTACAGGGTGTCCTTGTACGCCTTGTCCTTCACGCCGGTCGAGGCCCACAGCGGGCGCTGCTTGTTGGCGCCCGCGGCCTCCAGCTTGGTGGCACGCTCGGAGGCGAAGACCTGCTCGTAGGCCTCGTAGGCGAGACGGGCGTTGGCGAGGGCGGCCTTGCCGCGCACGGCCTTCGCGTCGTCGGTGCCCAGCGCGTCGAGCCGCTTGTCGATCTCGGCGTCGACGCGGGAGACGAAGAACGAGGCGACGGAGTGGATGACGGAGAGGTCGAGGCCGCGCTCGTGGGCCTTCTCCAGACCGGCCAGGTAGGCGTCCATGACGGCCTTGTAGCGGTCGAGGGAGAAGATCAGCGTGACGTTGACCGAGATGCCGAGGCCGATGACCTCGGTGATCGCCGGGAGGCCCGCGAGGGTCGCCGGGATCTTGATCATGACGTTGGGGCGGTCGACGAGCCAGGCGAGCTGCTTGGCCTCGGCGACGGTGGCCTCGGTGTCGTGCGCCAGGCGCGGGTCGACCTCGATGGAGACGCGGCCGTCGCGGCCGTTCGTCGCGTCGTACACGGGGCGCAGGATGTCGGCGGCGGCGCGGACGTCGGCCGTGGTCATCATGCGGACGGCCTCGTCGACGGTGACCTTGCGGACGGCCAGGTCGGCGAGCTGGTCCTCGTAGCCGACGCCGGCGCCGATGGCGGCCTGGAAGATCGAGGGGTTGGTCGTCACACCCACGACGTGGGACTTCTCGATCAGCTCGGCGAGGTTGCCGGACTCGATGCGGGTGCGGGACAGGTCGTCCAGCCAGATGGAAACGCCTTCGTCGGACAGGGCCTTGAGGGGCGACGAGGTAGCGGCGTTGCTCATGGTGTGCTTCATCTTCCTTCGGTGTGACTCAGTGCGGTGAGGTTCGTGGGGTGCGTGGAGGTCAGGCGCGGGCGGCGGCCAGCGACTCGCGCGCCTTGTCGGCGACGTTCTCGGCGGTGAAGCCGAACTCCGCGAAGAGGACGTTCGCGTCGGCGGAGGCGCCGAAGTGCTCCAGGGAGACGATGCGGCCGGCGTCGCCGACGTAGCGGTACCAGGTGAGGCCGATGCCGGCCTCGACGGCGACGCGGGCCTTGACCGACGGCGGCAGGACGGACGCGCGGTAGTCGGCGTCCTGCTCCTCGAACCACTCGACGGACGGCATCGACACGACGCGGGTCGCGACGCCCTCGGCCTCCAGCGTCTCGCGGGCGGCGACGGCGAGCTGCACCTCGGAGCCGGTGGCGATGAGGACGACCTCGGGGGTGCCGGTGGACGCCTCGGTGTGGATGTAACCGCCCTTGGCGGCGGCCTCGTTGGCCTCGTACACCGGCAGGCCCTGGCGGGACAGCGCCAGGCCGTGCGGGGCCGGCTTGACCGAGCCGCGGCGCAGGATCTCGCGCCAGGCGACGGCCGTCTCGTTGGCGTCGGCCGGGCGGACGATGTTCAGGCCCGGGATGGCGCGCAGCGAGGCCAGGTGCTCGACCGGCTGGTGGGTCGGGCCGTCCTCGCCGAGGCCGATGGAGTCGTGCGTCCAGACGTACGTGACCGGGAGCTGCATGAGCGCCGACATGCGGACGGCGTTGCGCATGTAGTCGGAGAACACCAGGAAGGTGCCGCCGTAGATGCGGGTGTTGCCGTGCAGCGCGATGCCGTTCATCTCGGCGGCCATCGAGAACTCGCGGATGCCGAAGTGGACGGTGCGGCCGTAGGGGTCGGCCTCGGGCAGCGGGTTGCCGACGGGCAGGAACGACGAGGTCTTGTCGATCGTCGTGTTGTTCGAGCCGGCGAGGTCGGCGGAGCCGCCCCACAGCTCGGGGACGACCGGGCCGAGGGCCTGGAGGACCTTGCCGGACGCGGCGCGCGTGGCGACCTTGGTGCCGGTCTCGAAGGCGGGCAGGTGCTGCTCCCAGCCCTCGGGGAGGCGGCCCGCGAGGATGCGGTCCAGCGTCGCGGAGTTCTCCGGGTTGGCGTTGCGCCACTCGGCGAGCTTCTTGTCCCAGGCCGCGTGGGCCTCGGCGCCGCGGTCCAGGGCGAGCCCGGCGTGGGCGGCGACGGCGTCCTCGACGACGAAGTCCTGCTCGGGGTCGAAGCCCAGGACGCGCTTGGTGGCGGCGATCTCCTCGGCGCCGAGCGCGGAGCCGTGCGAGCCCTCGGTGTTCTGCTTGTTCGGGGCGGGCCAGGCGATGATCGTGCGCATCGCGATGAGGGACGGCCGGTCGGTCACGGCCTTGGCGGCGGCGAGCGCCTCGTGCAGGGACTTGACGTCGACGTCGCCGTTCTCCTGCGGGGTGATCCGCTGGACGTGCCAGCCGTACGCCTCGTAGCGGGCGAGGACGTCCTCGGAGAAGGCGGTCGCGGTGTCGCCCTCGATGGAGATGTGGTTGTCGTCCCAGACGAAGACGAGGTTGCCGAGCTTCTGGTGGCCGGCCATCGAGGACGCCTCGGCGGAGACGCCCTCCTCCAGGTCGCCGTCGGAGACGATGGCCCAGATCATGTGGTCGAAGGGGCTCTCGCCCTGCGCGGCCTCGGGGTCGAACAGGCCGCGCTCGTAGCGGGCGGCCATCGCCATGCCCACCGCGTTGGCGACACCCTGGCCGAGCGGGCCGGTCGTGGTCTCGACACCGGCGGTGTGGCCGTACTCGGGGTGGCCGGGCGTCTTGGAGCCCTGCGTGCGGAACGCCTTCAGGTCGTCCAGGCTCAGCTCGTAGCCGGACAGGAAGAGCTGGGTGTAGAGCGTCAGGCTGGTGTGGCCGGGCGACAGGACGAAGCGGTCGCGGCCGGTCCACTCCGGGTCGGCCGGGTCGTGCCGCATGGCCTTCTGGAACAGGGTGTACGCGGCGGGGGCGAGGCTCATCGCCGTACCCGGGTGCCCGTTGCCGACCTTCTGCACGGCGTCCGCCGCCAGGAGGCGGGCGGTGTCGACGGCGCGCTGGTCGAGCTCGGTCCACTCGAAGGGGCGCTCGAAGGGGTCGAGGCCGTCGGGTGTCTGCGTGCTCATCTGTATGACTTCCTTCGCATCCGTTGTCCATCAAAGGCGCCGCGAGGCACCGGCCGCCAGAATCCAAAGCTCCTGGTCGGACCAGGTTCAAATTTAAAGGTCATACTTTTTGGGCGACAGGTGGCCCCGTGCCAGCGTTCGGTGAAAATGGGACAGCAGAGAAGCCCGACACCGAGGAACACGCATGCCGGAGCAGGACCCCGCACATCCGAGCGCACATCTGGGAGCGACGGAGCACATCCGTACGTATCCCTTCGACCCGGCGGAGAGCCTGTCCGGGGTCGGCATGCGCGTCGGACCGATGGGGGCCGGCGGCCCCTGGGAGGGGAGCGCCGTCCCGTCCCGGCGGGCGCACCGCATCGACTTCCACGTGCTGCTGTTCTTCCGCGCGGGCCCGGTCCGCCACATGATCGACTTCACCGAGTACGAGGCCGGGGCGGGCGACATCCTGTGGATCCGGCCGGGGCAGGTGCACGGGTTCTCGCCGACGGACGAGTACGTCGGCACGAGCCTGACGATGCAGCCCGGCTTCCTGCCGCGCGCCGTCGTCGAAGCGACCGGTATGTACCGCTACGACCGGCCGCCGCTGCTCCACCCGGACGAGGCCCAACGCGCGGCGATCCGGGCGTCGTTGGAGCAGTTGCAGCGCGAGTACCTGGACACCTCGACCCTCCCGCTGAGCCTGCACACCAGCGTCCTGCGCCATGCGCTGACGGCCTTCATGCTGCGGGTGGCCCATGTGTCGGCGCAGGCCGCGGCCGACGCCCTCGAACCGCAGGCCGACACCACCTTCACCCGGTTCCGGGCGGCGGTGGAGAAGCAGTTCACGACGAACCACAGCGTCAGCGCGTACGCCGACGAGCTCGGCTACTCGCGACGGACCCTGGTCCGCGCGGTGCGCGCCGCGACCGGCCTCACGCCGAAGGCGTTCATCGACCGGCGCGTGGTCCTGGAGGCCAAACGCCTGCTCGCCCACACCGAACTGCCGGTGGGCCGGATCGGGGCGGCGGTCGGCGTGCCGGACTCGGCGAACTTCTCGAAGTACTTCCAGCAGCACGCGGGGGTGACACCGGCCGGGTTCCGGGCCGAGCAGGTCTGAGCGACCCCGGCGACGGCGGGGCCCCTTGCGCCCCACGACCCGCCGGGGTTATTTTCGGAACTGTTCCGCAATCGATTGCGGAACAGTTCCAGAATCGTACGAAAGCCCCGAGCACCGCTCGACGACCCAGGTGAGGCCCCATGCCCCGTGTCACCATCGCGGACATCGCCCGCGAGGCCGGTGTCAGCAAGCCCACCGTCTCCCGCGCGCTGAACGGGCATCCCGACGTCGGCGCCGAGACCCGCGAGCGGATCCAGCGGATCGCCGCCGACCTCGGGTACGCGCCGAGCGTCAGCGCGCGTTCCCTGCGCACCGGCCGGCACGACACGCTCGGGCTGCTCATGCCGCTGGAGCAGTGGTGGGGCTACTCCGACATCCAGTACGGCATCGCCGAGGAGAGCGCCCGGCGCGGCCTGCACCTGCTGGTGCATCCGCTGCGGCCGGGCGAGCAGGCCGAGCGGGAGTTCGTCACGCAGACCCTGCCGACGCTGCCGATGGACGGGCTGATCCTGCTGATGCCCGAGGGCACGCCCCGGCACATCGGCGCCATCGCCCACACCAGCATGCCGACGGTGGTCATCGACGACCGCGGCCACCGCCTCGACCTGCCGTACGTGGAGAGCACCAACCGCGCCGGATTCCGCGAGGCGGTGCTGCACCTGGTGCGGCACGGGCGGCGCCGGATCGCCTTCGTGGGCGGGCAGATGAACGACGCGTTCGCCCAGGAACGCTTCGAGGGCTACCTCGACGCCCTGCGCGAGGGCGGCATCGCCTACGACCCGGCCCTCACCCTGCTGCCCGCCGACCGTGAACCGACCGCCGACGAGATCACCGAGCTGCTCGGCACCGACCCCGACGGTCTCGCGGCGGCCTGGGACGAGATCGCCTTCTCGGCGCTGAACGCCCTGCACACCAGCGGCCACCGGGTCCCCGAGGACGTCGCCGTCACCGGGTTCGACGACTCCCCCATCGCCCGGGTCATGCGGCCGCCGCTGACCACGGTCCGCCAGCCGTTCCGGCAGATGGGCGCGGCCGCGGTCCGGATGCTCCTCGACTCCATCGAGCACGGCCGGCCCCCCGCCCACTTCACCGTCCCCACCGAACTCGTGATCCGTGACTCCTGCGGCACCCACGCCGGCTGACGCCCCGCACCACGAGCACCACCCATGACTCGAAGGAGAGTTGTGACCATGTCCGTCCCCGTCAGTGCCGATCCCGGCGCTGCCCCCGTACCGCCCGGGGACGACGCCAAGCAGCGCGTCCCCGGCACCTTCGTCCTCGTGCACTTCCTGGCGCTGCTCGGCGCCTGGATGGGCGTCCTGGTCCCCTCCCTGGTCTCCGTCGCGCTCAAGGTCGAGCGGATGGACGCGGCAGGCAAGGTGGGCACCCTGTCGCTGGCGCTCGGCGTCGGCGCGCTCGTCGCCCTCGTCGCCAATCCCCTCTTCGGACTGCTCTCCGACCGCACCACGTCCCGGTTCGGCGCCCGCCGCCCCTGGATGGTGATCGGCACGGCCGGCGGCTTCGTCGGCATCGCGGTGATCGCGTACGCCGACAGCACCTGGGAGATCGTCGTCGGCTGGTGCCTGGCGCAGTGCTTCTACAACGCGCTGGTGGCCGCCATCTACGGCGCGCTCGCCGACCAGGTGCCCGAGCGGCAGATGGGCTTCGCCTCCGCGGTCCTCGCGCTCGCCAACCCCCTCGCGACGCTCGGCGGCACCTTCCTGGTCGACGCCCTCAACGCCTCCACGACCGCGCTCATGCTGGTCCCGGCCCTCGTCGGCGCCGCCCTGGTCGTGCCGTTCCTGCTCTACGGGCGGGACCGCCGCGTCAGCGCCGAGCAGGTGCCCTCGCTCACGCCCCGGCAGTTGATCGCCTTCCTGTGGACCAACCCGGTGCGCTTCCCGGACTTCGGCTGGGCCTGGCTGAGCCGCTTCCTGATGTGGACCTCGTACGCCACCGTCACCACGTACATGGCGTACTACCTCTCCGACTACCTGCACCAGAACGACGATGCCGTCACCCACTACGTCTTCCTGGGCAGCCTCGTCGCGAACATCTTCATCCTGATCGCGACCGTGCCCGCGGGCCGGATCTCCGACCGGATCGGGCGCCGCAAGCCCATCGTGTTCGCGGCCGCCGTACTGCTCGCCGCGTCGATGGGCGTGATGGCGCTGGCCACCTCGGTGACCGGGTTCCTGATCGCGCAGGCGATCGTCGGCATCGGCATGGGCGTGTACTTCGCCGTCGACATCGCGCTGCCCGCCGACGTCCTGCCCGACCCGAACAACGCGGCCAAGGACCTCGGCGTCATGAACATCGCCGCGACCCTGCCCTACTCACTGATCACGCTGATCGCGCCGACGCTGCTCGCCCTCGGCGGCGGGGACAACTACCCCGCGCTGTTCGTCTTCGGCCTGCTCGCCGCGCTGTGCGCGATCCCCGCCGTGCTCCCCGTCAAGCGGCGCTGAGCAACACCACTGCCGTACAAGGAAGTTCCGCCATGAACCACCCCACCACCCCGTACCTGGACCCCGAGCTCCCCGTCGAGCGGCGCGTCGAGGACCTGCTCTCCCGCATGACGCTGGAGGAGAAGGCCGGACAGCTCTTCCACACCGCCAACACTCTCGCTCCGGGCGGCCGGTTGCTCGCCGAGCCGGACGCGGCCAACGGTGTGCGCACCGCCCACGAGCTGGTCGCCGGCCGGCACATCACGCACTTCAATCTGCTCAACGGGACCGACCCGTACGAGATCGCGCTCTGGCACAACCGGCTCCAGGACCTCGCCGCCGGCACCCGGCTCGGCATCCCCGTGACCGTCTCCACCGACCCCCGGCACGGCATGTTCTCCAGCCCGGCCGCCGGCCAGGCCATCGAGCGGATGTCCCGCTGGCCCGAGCACACCGGCATCGGCGCGATCGGCGACGTACGCCTGGCCGAGGAGTACGGGGACGTGGTGCGGCGCGAGTACACCGCGCTCGGCATCCGGGTCGCGCTCGGGCCGATGGCCGACCTGTTCACCGATCCGCGCTGGTCGCGCGGGTACGGCACGTTCGGCGAGGACCCGGTCACCGTCGCCAACCTGACGGCCGCGTTCATCAGGGGCCTGCGGGGCGGCGACGACCTCGGCTCCGCTTCGGTCGCGGCGATGGTCAAGCACTTCCCCGGCGGCGGGCCGCAGTTGGGCGGCGAGGACGCCCACGACCCCGCCCACCGCGAGCAGGTCTACCCGGGCGGTCTGTCCCGGCTGCACGAGCTGCCGTTCGACGCGGCGTTCCGCGCGGGGGCCACGCAGGTGATGACCTACTACGGGATGCCGCTGGCCGTGCCCGGCTGGGAGGAGGTCGGCTTCGCCTTCAACAAGCCGGTGGTGACCGACCTGTTGAGGGGCCACTACGGGTTCGACGGCATCGTCTGCACCGACTGGAACGTCATCGAGTCCACCATGCTCGCGGGCGATGTCTTCGACGCCCACGCCTACGGCCTGGAGGCGCTGACCCCGGCGCAGCGGCTGGCCCGCGCACTCGACGCGGGCGTCGACCAGTTCGGCGGGGACGACTGCACGGAGCTGGTGGTCGAGCTCGTGCGCGACGGCGTGGTGACCGAGGCGCGGATCGACACCTCGGTGCGTCGGCTGCTGCGCGAGAAGTTCCGGCTCGGGCTGTTCGAGCGGCGCCGGGTCGATCCCGAGGCAGCCGTGGCGACGGTCGGTTCGGCACCGCTGCGCGAGGCGGGGCGGCGGGCGCAGCGGCGTTCGCTGGTCCTGGTGAAGAACGACGCGGTGAAGAGCGACGCGGTGACGAACGACGCGGTGGACAAGTCCGAGAGCGCCGATGCGCTGCTGCCGCTCTCCGACGGCGCGGGTCTGCGCGTGTACACGGAAGGTCTGGACCCCGAGCTGGTCGCCGCGTACGGCACGCCGGTCGCCGACGTGGCGGACGCCGAGGTCGCCCTGGTGCGACTGCGGGCCCCCTACGAGGACCGGGGCACGGCGCTCAGCGAATGGTTCCACGGCGGGTCGCTCGACTTCCCCGAGGAGGTCGTGGAGCACGTGGGCGCCCTCGCGGCGCGGGTGCCGACGGTCGTGCTCGTCTACCTGGAGCGGCCGGCCGTGCTCACCGGGATCGCCGGGGCGGCGACGGCCGTCGTGGGTGACTTCGGGGCCGAGGACGACGCCCTGCTCGATCTGGTCTTCGGGCGCTGCGCACCGGAAGGACGGCTGCCGTTCGATCTGCCGTCGTCGATGAAGGCGGTCGAGGAGAGCCGCGAGGACGTGCCCTTCGACACCGCGGCGCCGCTGCACCGCCTCGGGCACCACCTGTCGTACTGATCTGCTCGCGCCTGTGGCCGCCACCGGATCCGGTGGCGGCCACACGCATGCCGTCAACCTCCCGTTTCACCCTGCGCAACGGGGGGTTGACCGTTTCCCCCTGCCCTCGTAAGTTGCTCGCACCCCCGCAGGTATATCGATTAACCACTCCCCGACTCCCCCCGGTTGGAGACATACCGCTGTGCCCGCTGTGCGCTCTACGACAAGTCGGCGTGCCTTCCTCGCCGCCGGTGGCTCCCTCGCAGCCGCCTCCGCCCTGCCCGCCCTGTCCGGCTGCTCCTCGCTCGCCGCCGCCGACGAGGACCCCGACACCCTCGTGGTGCACAGCCAGCTCGGCACCACGGCGCCCGGCTCGCCGACGTATCTCGCGGCCCTGGACCGGTTCCGCGAGGAGTCGGGCCTGAAGGTCCGCAACCTCGTCAACGGCGACGACCTCGCGCAGGTCTACGAGACCTCGCGGCTGGCCCGCAAGGAGCCGGACGTCGTCATGGTGAACCTGTACGACAAGACGCTGGCCTGGACGGACGTCGGCGCGACGGTCGACGTCAAGGGCTATCTGGACGACTGGGGGCTGCGCGAGCGGGTGCGGGACGTGGCGCTCGACGCCTGGACCGACGCCAAGGGGCGGCTGCGCGCCTTCCCGTACTTCGCCACGAACTGGCCGGTGGCCTTCAACCGGTCGCTGCTCGACCGGGCCGGCGTCGGTGACATCCCCACCACCGGTGACGAACTGATCGGCGCCGCACGGAAGTTGCGCCGCAAGAACCTCTCGCCCGTCACGGTCGGCGGCAACGACTGGACCGGGCAGAAGCTGCTCGCGCAGGTCATCCAGACGTTCCTGAGCCAGGACGAGGCCCGGCACGTCTACACGACCGGCGACTTCAGCGGACGGAACGCGCGCCGGGGCATCGAGTACTTCGTCGAACTGCGCGACGCGGGCGTCTTCACCGACAAGGCGCAGGGCCTGACCTCGGACACGATGACGACCCAGTTCAACACCCAGTCCGCCGCGATGCAGTCCGCGATGTCGTCGGCGCTCGCGAAGGTCCCGGACGCGGTGGCCCGCCACACGGACGTGGGCGGCTGGCCGCTTGCATCGGGCGCGGCGCACGACAAGCCGACGATCATCCGCACGTACACCCTCATCGGTTTCTGGATCAGCCCGAACGGCACGAAGAAGATCGACGCCGTCGAGAAGTTCCTCAAGTTCTTCTACCGCGAGGACACCGTCGCCCGGTTCATCAAGGAGGCGGGCCGGGACATGGCGCTGCGCTCGGACGCGGTGAGCACGGGCTTCCCGCTGGTGGCGGCGGCGCAGCGGCTCGGCAAGGACGTCAGCGAGGTGCTGCTGCCGGACGTGTACGTGCCGCCCGCGGCGAGCCAGCCGCTGATCACGGCGACGAGCACGTCCTTCACGCGCGGCACGAGCGCGGCGAAGGTCCGCTCCGTCCTGGAAGCCGCGTACCGCGGCGTCTGACCGCCGCGCTCCCCTTCTTCTCCTCCTTCCCTCCTTCGCAAGGGAGTCGTTCATGGCGACTACGACGTCCACGGCGGCGGGCGGCACAGCGGTCCGCCGCCCCGTCCCGCCCTCCCCCGCGCCCGGTGCCCGCCCGCGCCGCCAGGGCGGCACGGTCCTCGCGCTGCCCGCGCTGGTCTGGTACCTGGTGTTCATGGTCGGCCCGCTGGTCGCCATCTTCGTGGTGGCGGCGCTGCACTGGCCGGGGATGCTCCAGCCGGTGTCGTTCGCCGGGCTCGACAACGCGCGGACCGTCTTCGCGGACCCGGTGTTCTGGGACGCCGTTCAGAACACGGCCGTCCAACTGGCCGTCGCCGTCCCCATGATGGTGGTCTGCGCGTACATGGTCGGCTACTACGTGGCGCAGCGCCCGCCCGGCCATCGCGTCATCCGGTACCTGCTGTTCATCCCCGGCCTGATCTCGACCCCGGCCAAGGCGATGGTCTTCTACGCGGCCCTCTCCCCCGACGGGCTGGTCAACGGAGGGCTGAAGGCGGTCGGGCTCGGCTCGCTGACCGACGCCTGGCTGGCCTCGCCGTCGACCGCGCTGGCCTGTCTGATCGCGCTCGACATCTGGGCCGGCATCGGCTTCACGGCCGTGCTGTTCGCGGCCCGGCTCGGCAGTGTGCCGGAGGAGCTGGGCGAGGCGGCGCAGCTGGACGGGGCCGGGCACTGGCGGGCCATGTGGCGCATCCACTTCCCGGTGATCCGGGACTACGTGGGCGTGGTGACGATGCTTCAGTTCCTGTGGACGCTGTTCGGTTCGGCGCAGCACGTGCTGCTGCTCACCCAGGGCGGTCCGGGCAGTTCGTCGACGACGCTGTCGTTCCTCGTCTACCAGAAGGCGTTCATCGCGGCGGACCTCGGCTACAGCCAGACCGTCGGCGTCATCCTCTTCCTCGCCGGCCTCGTCGGACTGCTCGCCATCCGGCGGCTCTTCCGCCAGAGCTACTGAACCGATCGGAGCCGTACGTCATGAACTCCCTGTCCCGGACGCAGCCCCGTACGCGGCCGCGGTCGAGGTTCGGCCGCGCGTGGCTGCCCGCGCACATCCTGGTGTGGCTGTACGCGGTGCTGCTGGTCATCCCGCTGTACTACTTCATCGCCTCGGCGTTCAAGTCGAACGACGAGATCTTCGCGCAGCCTTTCGCGCTGCCGTCGTCGTTCTCGTTCCACAACTTCACGACCGCGTTCCAGAGCGCCGATCTGGGGCTCGCGGTGGTCAACTCCGCGCTGGTGACGGTGTTCTCGCTGGCGCTGACACTGCTCCTCGCGATCCCGGCGGCGTTCGCGCTGGCCCGCTCCACGGGGCGGCTCGCGTCGGTGGTGGAGAAGGTGTTCTCGCTCGGGTTCCTGATCCCGACGTTCGCCGCGCTGTTCCCGACGTTCCTGCTGGCCGCCGCGACGGGTCTGTTCCACACCCGGATCTTCATGGTGCTGTTCCTCCCGGCGACGGCGATGCCGCTGTCCGTCGTGATCCTGGTGCAGTTCATGCGGACGATCCCGAAGGAGATGGAGGAGGCGGCCCGGCTCGACGGCGCGTCGACGTTCGCGGTGCTGCGGCACGTGTACACGCCGATGTGCCTGCCCGGCATCGCGACGGTGCTGCTGCTGAACTTCCTGACGTTCTGGAACGAGTACCTGTACTCGCTCGTCATCATCGGCCCGGACCCGGCCCAGCGCACGGTCCAGGTCGCCCTGCCCACCCTGAAGGCCATCACGGGCACCGACTACGGCGTGCTCACGGCCGGCACCGTGCTGACCCTGGTCCCGGTGTGGGTGGTCTATACGGTGCTGCAGAAGCGGATGCAGCAGGCACTGGTGAGTGGGGCGGTGAAGATGTGAGCGGGGCGAAGGCAGGGGCGCGGCCGACCATCAAGGCGGTGGCGGCGGCGGCCGGGGTGTCGACGGCGGCCGTGTCGCAGGCGTTCAACGACAAGGGGCGGCTGGCCGAGTCGACCCGGCAGCGGATCCTCGCGGCGGCGCTCGACCTGGGCTGGTCGCCGAGCGCGTCGGCGACGGCGCTGCGCAGCGCGCGGACCCGGACGCTCGCGCTCGTGGTGCGCAGGCCGACCGATGTGCTGGGCGCCGACCCGCACTTCGGCGAGCTGATCACCGGTATCGAGGGCGAGCTGGCGCCGCGCGGCTACGGTCTGCTGCTGCACCTGGTGGCGGACGTCGCGGAGGAGGGCGCGCTGTACGAGCGGCTCGCCGCCGAGAACCGGGTGGACGGCGCGGTCCTCACCGACGCGCGCGCCGACGACCCGCGTCCGGCGCTGCTCGCCCGGCTCGGACTGCCCGCGGTGCTGCTCGGCGCGCCCACGCCCGGGGTGCCGGTGGTGGGGCTCGCCGACCAGGGCGCCGGTGTGCGGGAAGTCGCGTCGCATCTACGGGAGTTGGGGCATCGCCGGATCGCGTATGTCGCGGGACCGGCCGAGCTCCAGCACACCCGGCTGCGGCTCGCCGCGTTCGAGGAGGCCCTGGGGTTCGCGCCCTCTGCGGTGCTGCACACCGACTTCAGCGAGGCGGCGGCCGTCGCCGCGACCCAGGAACTCCTCGCCCTGGCCGACCGGCCGACGGCCCTCGTCTACGCCAACGACTCGATGGCGGTGTGCGGGATCGGCACCGCCCAGCGCGCGGGCCTGCGGGTCCCCGACGATCTGTCGGTCGTCGGCTACGACAACCTGCCGCTCGGCCGCTGGCTGCACCCGCGGCTGACCACCGTCGACCAGCAGGTGCAGCGGGTCGGCGCCGCCGCCGCGCGGGCGCTGCTCGCCCGGTGCGGCGAGGACATGCCCGACACCCCGCTCGACGGGCGGCCCGCGCTGGTCGTCCGCGAGTCGACCGGCCCCACCACCGCCTGACCATTCACAGCACTACTACGGAGTTACGTACCACCATGCGACGCCACAGCGCCCACCTGACCCACGACGCCGCCGTTCTGCCCTGGCTCGGCGCCAACTTCTGGTCCCGCACCGGCGGGCCCCTGATGTGGCGCGACTACGACCCGAAGGTGGTGCGCGAGGAGCTGGCGGGCCTGCGTGAGCACGGCCTGAACATGACCCGCTCGTTCTTCTACTGGCCGGACTTCCACCCCGAACCGCTCCGGATCGACGAGGAGTTGTGCGACAAGTTCCGTGACTTCCTCGACGCGCACCAGGAGTTGGGGATGGGCACGGTGCCGACGTTCATCGTCGGGCACATGTCGGGCGAGAACTGGGACCCGGCGTGGCGCGGCGGCCGCGATCTGTACGAGGACGTGTGGATGGTGGGCCGCCAGGCGTGGTTCGCCTCCCAGATGACGCGACGCTTCAAGGACCACGCGGCCGTGACCGGCTGGCTGATCACGAACGAGATGCCGGGCTACGGCCGGATCTACCAGGTCGACCCGCCGAACAGCGATGTCGTCACCGCGTGGGCGCAGGCGATGTGCAACGCGGTGCGCGCGGCGGGCGCCACCCAGCCCGTCTCGCTCGGCGACGGCGCCTGGGGCATCGAGGTCACGGGCCGCGACAACGGTTTCTCGCTGCGCGAGACCGCCGAGTACGTGGACTTCGTCGGCCCGCACGTCTACCGCTCGGACACCGACCGGGCCCGCCAGCACTACCGGGCGGCCTTCGAGTGCGAGCTGGCGTCGGTGACGGGCCAGCCGGTGGTCCTGGAGGAGTTCGGCCTCTCCACGGACACGGTGTCGGCGGAGAACGCGGGCGTGTACTACCGGCAGACCCTGCACAACTCGCTGCTCGGCGGTGCGACGGGCTGGATCGCGTGGAACAACACCGACTACGACGACCTGTGGGACCGGTCCCCCTACGACCACCACCCGTTCGAGATGCACTTCGGCATCACGGACAGCACGGGCGCGCCGAAGGCCCCGCTGCGTGAACTGGCCGCTTTCGCCGGGGTTTTGAAGGACGTCGACTTCGCGCGCTGCCGTCGCGCGGACACGGACGCGGCGTTCGTCGTGCCCGCCTTCCTGGAGCGCGGCTACCCCTACAGCCGCCCCGCCGACCGTCCGCTCATCTTCAGCTCGCTGCACCAGGGGTACGTGGCCGCGCGCGCCGCCGACCTGCCGGCCGCGCTGACCCGGGAGGCGGACGGCATCACGGACGACGTGCGGCTGTATCTGCTGCCCGCCACCCGGCAGTTGACGACGCGGACGACGCGTGCGCTGCGCCGGCGGGCCGAGGAGGGCGCCACGGTGTACCTGTCGTTCTGCTCGGGCGAGCACCCGGGCACGCGCGGGCCGTGGTTCGACGACCTGGACGGCCTCTTCGGGGTCGAGCTGCAACTCTCGTACGGCGTGGCGGAGCCGATCGAGGACGACACCCTGGAGCTGACGTTCCGGGAGGACTTCGGCGGCATCACGGCGGGCCAGACGCTGCGCTTCCCGGTCGCGGGCAACGAGGACAGCCGCGCCTACCTGCCGGTGGTCCCGACGGACGCGCGGGTCGTCGCGGTGGACGGGCACGGCCGCCCGGCGCTGCTCGTCCGCGAGACCGGGCGCGGCCGGACCGTGCTGGCCACGTACCCGCTGGAGCACATGGCGGCGCGCACGGCGCGCGTGAACCCGGAGCAGACGCACCGGCTGTACGCGGCGCTGGCCGAGGTCGCCGGGGTGGCGCGGCCGGTGACGGTCGACTCTCCGTTCGTCGGCGCGGACGTGATCGAGCACGAGGACGGGCGCCGGTTCGTGTGGCTGGTCAGCCAGGACGACGCGCAGCTGACGGTGTCCCCCGAGGCGGCGGGCACCCTGCACGACCTGGCGACGGGTGAGCCGGTCACCGAGGTGACGCTCGGGGCCTTCGGTGTGCGCGTCCTGGAACTGCGATGAGCGAGCCGGTCTACCGGGACCCGGCCGCGCCGGTCGCGGACCGGGTACGGGACCTGCTCGGCCGGATGACGCTCGCCGAGAAGGTCGGGCAGGTCAACCAGCGGCTGTACGGCTGGGACGCGTACGAGCGGGACGGCGCCGAGGAGTTCGGGCTGACGGAGACGTTCCGTACGGAGGTCGCCGCCTACGACGGGATGGGCGCCCTGTACGGGTTGCAGCGCGCCGATCCGTGGTCGGGCGTGACCTTCGCGGACGGGATCACCGCGGCGGACGCGGCCGCGGTGACCGACGCGGTGCAGCGGCATGTCGTCGAGGGGACCCGGCTCGGCATCCCGGTCCTGATGGTCGAGGAGGTGCCGCACGGGCATCAGTCGCTCGACGGCACGGTCCTGCCGGTGAATCTGGCGGTCGGTGCCTCCTGGGACCCGGACCTGTACGAGGAGGCGGCCGCCGCCGCTGCCGCCGAACTCCGCTCGCGTGGCGGGCATGTGGCGCTGGTCTCGGCGCTCGACCTGGTGCGCGACCCGCGCTGGGGGCGGGCCGAGGAGTGCTTCGGCGAGGACCCGTATCTGGCCGCCCGGTTCACCGAGGCGCTGGTGCGGGGCATGCGGTCGCAGGGCGTCGGCGTCGTGCTGAAGCACTTCGCCGGGCAGGGCGCGACGGTCGGGGGCCGCAACAGCGCGGCGACCGAGCTGGGCGTGCGCGAACTGCACGAGATCCATCTGGCGGCGGCCCGCGCCGGTGTGCGGGCCGGGGCGGCCGGGGTGATGGCCGCGTACAACGAGTTCGACGGACTGCCGTGCGCGGCGAACCCGTACCTCCTGACCGAACTGCTGCGGGAGCGCTGGGAGTTCGACGGGATCGTGATGGCGGACGGCTGCGCCCTGGACCGGCTTGCACGCCTTGCCGGGGACCCGGTGGCGGCGGGCGCGATGGCGCTCGCGGCCGGGACCGATCTGAGCCTGTGGGACGGCGCGTTCCCCCGGCTCGGGGAGGCGGTCGAGCGCGGGCTGGTGTCCGAGGCGACGCTGGACGCGGCGGTGGCCCGGGTGCTCGGCCTCAAGTTCCGGCTCGGCCTCTTCGAGAACCCGTACGTGGGTGAGCGCGAACCCGGCTCGGACACAAGGGAGTTGAGCGAGCGGCTGGCGCGCGCCTCGGTGACCCTCCTCGGGACCGACGACCGGACGCTGCCGCTCGGCCCCGGGGTGCGGCGGATCGCCGTCATCGGGCCGAACGCCGACTCCGTACCGCAGCAGATCGGCGACTACACGGCGCCGCAGCGGCCCGGCACGGGTGTCACGGTCCTCGACGGGATCCGGGCCGCCGCCGGCCCGGAGCGCGAGGTGACGTACGCGCGCGGCTGCGAGCTGGTCGGCGGCGATCCGTCCGGGCAGGCCGACGCGGTGGCCGTGGCGGCGGGCGCGGACGTGGCGGTGCTCGTGCTCGGCGGGTCGAGCGCCCGGGAGGCCGACACCCGTTTCGAGGCGAACGGCGCGGCCGTCGTCACATCGGGCAACCCGGCCGGGATGACCTGCGGCGAGGGCGTGGACCTCGCGGATCTCTCCCTGCCCGCGGGCCAGTCGGCGCTGTTCGACGCCGTGGCGGCGACCGGGGTGCCGGTCGTTGTGGTCCTGGTCCAGGGCCGCCCGCACGCGCTGCCGGAACGGTTCGACCGCGCGGCGGGCGTGCTGTGCGCGTGGTACCCGGGGCCGTGGGGCGGGCGCGCCGTCGCCGATGTGCTGTTCGGGGCCGTGGCGCCCTCGGGGCGGCTGCCGGTGTCGGTGCCCCGGTCGGCGGCGCAGCTTCCCGTCTTCTACAACGGCAAGGACCACGGCTACTGGGGCTATGTCGACCAGCCCGCGACGGCCCGGCACGCGTTCGGGCACGGCCTGTCGTACGGCACCGTCGACTACGGCGCCCCGCGTCTGAGCCGGTCCACCGTGTCCGCCGCCGATCCCGCGCTGACCTGCACGGTCGCGGTGGAGCACACGGCCGGGGCCGCCGTGCGGGAGACGGTGCAGCTGTATGTGCGCCGGGTTTCGGGGGGCTCGTCGTGGCCGCGCGTGCGGGAGCTGCGCGGGTTCGTTCAGGTGGATCTCGCGCCGGGTGAGCGGCGCGAGGCCGTCTTCGAGGTGAGCGCCGAGACGCTCGCCTCGGTGGGGCGGGACCTGGAACTCGTGGTGGAGCCGGGCGACTTGGTTCTGGAGACCGGGCCGGCCTCCGACCGGACCCGGGGTGCCGGGCTGACCGTGGTCCGGGGCCTATCCTGAACCCCATGTCACGCACCGCCCCCACCTGCCCCTGCGGGCTCCCGCAGTCCTACGAGAACTGCTGCGGCCGGTACCACTCCGGCCGGGCCGGGGCTCCTACCGCCGAGGCCCTGATGCGGTCGCGCTACGCGGCTTTCGTTCGGCAGGACGGGCCGTATCTGCTGCGCACCTGGCACCCGGACACGCGGCCGTCTGTGATCGACTTCGACGATGCGCCGCGGTGGACCGGGCTGGAGATTCTGGAGGCCGGGGACGGTTCGGCGTTCCATCAGCGCGGGACTGTGACGTTCCGGGCCCGTTATCAGGGCGGGGTGCTGCAGGAGCGGAGTCGGTTCGTGCGGGTGGACGGTGCCTGGGTCTATGTCGACGGGGACTTCATCGAGTAGGCAGGCCGGAGAGGGGTTGCCGGTCGGCTGACGGCCGGTGGGGCTTCTCGCGCAGTTCCCCGCGCCCCTGAGGCATGCGCTCCGCGCAGCCTCCTCTTGAGGCTGCGGCTCCGCCGCGCCTCTCTGAGCCACGGCGAGAGCCGCAGCCGGACGGTCAGGGGGCCAGGATGTCCAGTTCCTGCAAGGCGCCCTCGGCGATCTCCCGGGTGAGGGACTCGGCCCGGAGGGCGTCGCCCTCGCGTACCGCCTCCGCGACCCGTACATGGAGCGTGACCGCCGCCGGGTCCGGGTCCTCGAACATGACCTGGTGATGGGTGCGGCCGGAGAGGACCTCGGCGACGAGGTCGCCGAGGTGCGCGAACATCTCGTTGCCGGAGGCGTTCAGCACCGTGCGGTGGAACTCGATGTCGTGGATCAAGTACTTCTCCAGCTGCTGGCCACGTGAGGTTGCCACCATGCCGAGCGCGCACTCGGTGAGCCGCGCGCACTGCTCGGCCGTGGCCTGCCGGGCGGCGAGCCCCGCAGCCACCGGCTCCACCGCCGACCGCAGCACGGTGAGCGAGCGCAGCTGGCGGGGCCGGTCGGTGCCGGCGAGGCGCCAGCGGATGACGCGGGGATCGTAGACGTTCCACTCCGGCGCGGGCAGCACCGTCACGCCCACCCGGCGGCGCGAGGTCACGAGGTTCATCGACTCCAGGACCCGGACCGCCTCACGCATCACCGAACGCGACACCTCGAACCGCTGCGCCAGCTCGTCCGTGCGCAACACGCTTCCCGCGGGGTACTCCCCCGCCGTGATGGCGGGACCGAGGCTGTCGAGTACACGGGCGTGCAGCCCCCGGTCCTGAGTGGTCATGGGAAAAGACTAGCCCGACCCTCAAAGGTCTGACTTATAGATCACACCCTCTTGAATTTGTCGTACCTATTGAGTTGAGTGTTGGACAACAGCGATGTCGATGAAGACAGACAGCGAGGCAGCACAGCGATGAGCACCCCCCATGTCGTCGTGGTCATGGGCGTGGCAGGCACCGGCAAGACGACGATCGGTCCCCTGCTCGCCGAACGGCTCGGCGTTCCCTACGCCGAGGGCGACGACTTCCACCCCGAGGCCAACATCGCCAAGATGTCGGCCGGAACCCCGCTGACCGACGAGGACCGCTGGCCCTGGCTGGACGCCATCGGCGAGTGGGCGCACGGTCGGGCGGGGCTCGGCGGAGTGGCCTCCAGCTCCGCGCTCAAGCGCTCCTACCGCGACCGGCTGCGGGCCGCCGCCCCCGGCGTCGTCTTCGTCCACCTCACCGGTGACCGCGCGCTCATCGAGGACCGGATGTCGCACCGGCAGGGGCACTTCATGCCGACCGCGCTGCTCGACTCGCAGTTCGCCACGCTCCAGCCCCTCGGGCCGGACGAGGCCGGCGTCGAGGTCGATGTCGCGGGCTCCCCGGAGGAGATCGCCGACCGGGCCGTACGGGCCCTGGACGGGCTCGACTCCGCCTCCCGTTAATTTCCCGCCCTCCCCCCCCATCCACGTACAAGGGATCAGACGTGACCAGTCTCAGCGTCGAGATGCTGGCAGCGGACACCGTCGAGCCGATCACCTCCGCTGGCCATGCCCAGCTCGGGATCGCCGTGCTCGCCGGCATCGCCGTCATCGTCCTGCTCATCACGAAGTTCAAGGTCCACGCCTTTCTGGCGCTGACCATCGGCTCGCTCGCGCTCGGCGCGTTCGCCGGGGCCCCGCTCGACAAGGTGATCACCAGCTTCAGCGCCGGGCTCGGCTCCACCGTGGCCGGTGTCGGCGTGCTGATCGCGCTCGGCGCGATCCTCGGCAAGCTCCTCGCCGACTCCGGCGGCGCCGACCAGATCGTCGACACGATCCTGGCCAGGGCCGGTAAGTCCGGCGGCAAGGCCATGCCGTGGGCGATGGTCCTGATCGCGGCCGTGATCGGCCTGCCGCTCTTCTTCGAGGTCGGCATCGTGCTGCTGATCCCGGTCGTGCTGATGGTCGCCAAGCGCGGCAACTACTCGCTGATGCGCATCGGCATCCCGGCCCTCGCCGGTCTGTCGGTCATGCACGGTCTGATCCCGCCGCACCCCGGCCCGCTCGTCGCCATCGACGCGGTCCACGCCAACCTGGGCATCACGCTCGCGCTCGGCATCCTCGTCGCGATCCCGACGGTGATCGTCGCCGGGCCGGTCTTCTCGAAGTACGCCGCCAAGTGGGTCGACGTCCCCGCGCCCGAGAAGATGATCCCCGCGCGTGCGTCGGAGCAGCTGGAGAAGCGGCCGAGCTTCGGCGCCTCCGTCCTCACCATCCTGCTGCCGGTCGTGATGATGCTGGCCAAGGCCCTCGTCGACATCATCGTGGACAAGCCGGACGCCACCGTTCAGCGCGTCTTCGACGTGATCGGCAACCCGCTCACCGCGCTGCTCGTCGCCGTCGTCGTGGGCATGTTCACCCTGGGCCGGGCCGCCGGATTCACCAAGGGCAAGCTCCAGGAGACCACCGAGAAGTCCCTCGCCCCGATCGCCGGTGTGCTGCTCATCGTCGGCGCGGGCGGCGGCTTCAAGCAGACCCTGATCGACTCCGGTGTCGGCCAGATGGTCCTGGACATCTCCAAGGACTGGTCGATCCCGACCCTGCTGCTCGCCTGGCTGATCGCCGTCGTCATCCGCCTCGCCACCGGCTCGGCCACCGTCGCGACGGTCTCCGCCGCCGGTCTCGTCGCGCCCCTCGCGGCCGGCATGACCGACACCCACACGGCGCTGCTCGTCCTCGCGATCGGCGCGGGTTCGCTCTTCTTCAGCCATGTCAACGACGCCGGGTTCTGGCTCGTCAAGGAGTACTTCGGGCTCAGCGTCGGCCAGACCGTGAAGACCTGGTCGGTCATGGAGACGATCATCTCCGTGGTCGCGGGCGGTCTGGTGCTGCTGTTGTCGCTGGTTCTGTAGCGACGGGTGTTTCCGTTCCGGGAGGGCGGTCCGTTCCGTGTACGCGGGTACGGGCCGCCCTCTCGTGTACGCGGATACCGCCTTCCGCGACCGTCAGGGCAGCCACTCGCCGTGTTCCCGCTCCGCCCATTCCCGGCGTACGAAGCCGGTGCGCATCCCCGCACGGGACTCCGGGTCGCCGACGGCCATCCCGATGTGCCCGGCGATGACGATGCCGAGCGCGAGGGCGAGCCAGTCGTGCACGAAGGTGCTGCCGGTGCGCCAGGCCAGCGGTGCGAGATGGGTGAACCACATCAGCAGGCCGGTGCCGAGCATCACCAGGACGGCGCCGGCCAGCCAGGACGCCCACAGTTTCTGGCCCGCGTTGAACTTCCCCGCCGGGCGCGGTGCCGGCCTGCGCCGCAGCGCCGACCGCAGCCACACCTTGTCGTGGCCGCCGAACCGGTTGAGGCGGTGCAGGTCCGACCGGAAGGCGCGGGAGGCGAGGCCCAGCAGGAACGGGGCGGGCAGCAGCAGCCCCGACCATTCGTGGACGGTGACGACCAGTGCGCGGCGTCCGACGAGTTCGGCGAGCTGCGGCAGGTACAGGCAGGCCGCGCCGGCCACGCACAGACCCATCAGGGCGGCCGTCGCGCGGTGCACCCAGCGCTCGGCCGGGGTGAACCGGCGTACGCGGTCGGCTGGTTCAGCTGGTGGGTGCATCGCCGCGTCCGTTCGACCTGCCGACCCAGGCGTCGACGTCGTAGCCACGGTCCTCCCAGTAGCCGGGGCGCACCTCGTCGGTCACCGTGATGCCGGAGAGCCACTTCGCCGACTTGTAGAAGTACATCGGCGCCACGTAGAGGCGGACCGGGCCGCCGTGGGTGTGTCCCAGGTCCTTGTCCTGCATGCGCAGCGCCACCAGGACGTCGTCGCGGCGGGCCTGCTGGAGCGTGAGGCTTTCCCTGTACGCGCCGTCGAAGCAGGTCAGCCGGATGGCCTTCGCGGTCGGGCGGACGCCTGCGGCGGCCAGGATCGTCGACAGGCGCACGCCCTCGAAGGGGGTGTGCGGTACGCGCCAGCCCGTGACGCACTGGACGTCGCGGACCAGGCGGGTCTGGGGCAGGGCCCTCAGCTCGGGGAGCGTGTAGGCGGTGGGGTGGTCGACGAGGCCGTCGACGGTGAGGCGGTAGTTCTGCTCGTTCTTGTGCGGGACGGAGGCGGTCACCGAGTAGTAGCGGAAGCCGCCGCCGGCCGGGAGCAGGCCCGTGACGCCGGTGGGGTCCTTGGAGGTGACGCTCTCCACGGCGCGCTGGAGGGCCGGGGCGGCGGCCACGCCGAGGGCGCCGGCGCCGAGCATCCCGATGATGAGGCGCCGGCCCACCGGGGTGCCGGGGTCTTTGTTCGTGCCTGGGTCGTCGTGCGGGTCCACGTCGTGATTCGAGCATGCGCGGGGCGGGCGGGGCCAGGGTTCGGGCCCGCCCGTCAGCGTTCTGTCATTTGTTGTGCCCGGGGGGGTGCGGGGGTTTCGTGGTTGAGTGCGGGTCCGGTGGGGGCTGGTCGCGCAGTTCCCCGCGCCCCTGACGGGGCTTGGTGCCCGGCCTACTGCTGGGTGCTCTTCTTCTCCAGTTGGAAGGCCTCGTTGCCCAGGCCGATTCGGGCGTGGGCCTGGGGGTTTCGGCGGCGGAGGAGGAGGCTGTGGGTCGCGCCCGCCAGGGCCGCCAGGAGGATCAGGCCGGGGAGGAGCCAGTTCAGGGTCGAGTCGGGGCCGGAGCCGACCAGGACGTCGAAGTCCTTGACCGTGTAGCCCGCGATGACCAGCAGCGCGACGCCGGAGACCGCGGAGGCGGCCAGGCGCCAGGCCTGGGCGGCCGCGGCCCCGCGCCGGACGAAGAAGACGATGACCGCGACCGACGCGACGGCCATCAGCAGGATGACGCCGAGGGCGCCCACGTTGCCGCCCCAGGTGAACAGGCGCAGCACGGGCGCCGTCGGGTCGCCCGCGGTGCCGGAGTCGGTGACGGCGAAGGCGAGGACGACGAGCGCCGCGATCACCGTCTGGAGCACCGAACCGGCGCCGGGCGCGCCGCTCGCGCTGTGGGTGCGGCCGAACACGGCCGGCAGCAGCCCCTCACGGCCCATGGCGAACGCGTACCGGGCGACGACGTTGTGGAAGCTGAGCATCGCCGCGAACATGCCGGTGATGAACAGGACGTGCACGATGTCCGTGAAGGTGGCGCCGAGCCGGTCCTCGGTGAGGCCGAAGAGCAGGCCCGCCGACTGCTTCTGTGCCTCACCGACGATCGCCGAGGGGCCGGTGGCGACGGTGAGCGCCCAGGAGCTGATCGCGAAGAACACGGCGACGCCGCCCACCGCGAGGTACATCACGCGCGGGACGAGGATGTGCGGGCGGCTGGTCTCCTCCGCGTAGACCGGCGCCTGCTCGAAGCCCGCGAACGCGGCGATGCAGAAGCACAGGGCGGTGCCGACCCCCACGCCGGAGAGCGTGTCCGGGTTGAAGGCGTGCAGGGAGACGCCCTCCTTGCCGGGGTCGCCGAGCGCCGCGATGTCGAAGACCACGACGAGGGCGACCTCGATGAGGAGCAGCACGCCGAGCACCCGCGCGTTGATGTCGATCTTCAGCAGCCCGCACACGGCGACCACGGCGACGGCCACGAGCGCCGGGATCCACCAGGCGAGCGTGACGTCCAGGTGTTCCTGGGCGAGGGCGGACACCTCGAAGCCGAAGATCCCGAAGATGCCGACCTGGAAGGAGCTGTACGCGAGGAGGGCGACCAGCGCCGCCGCGGATCCGGCGGTCGGGCCGAGGCCGCGGGTGATGTACGCGTAGAACGCGCCGGCGTTGTGCACGTGCCGGCTCATCTCCGCGTAGCCGACGCTGAACAGCGCGAGGACGACACCGAGGACGAGGAAGAGCAGCGGCTGCCCGACCGCGCCGACCACGGCGAACGTGGTCGGCATGACACCGGCCACCACCATGAGCGGCGCCGTCGCGGCGAGCACGGAGAGCAGCAGGCCCGCCGTGCCGAGCCGGCCGGCCCGCAGCGCGCTCTCCTCTCCCAGATACGTCGCTATGCCGGGCTCCGGCGCGGTGTCGGTGGTTCTCGAACTGCCCGTGGTCATCGCGGGTCCGTCCCCTTCGGTCCGATGGATGCTGGTCGCTAGACCGCGCCGAGCGCGGCGTCGCGCGCGGCGCGGAACGCCGCGTACGGTTCCTGGTCGCCGTACGACCACGGGGCTTCCGTGACGTGCGGTCCGATGCGGTGGAACAGGGCGGCCGCCTCGACCGGCCGGCCCTCGCAGTACTTGGCGTGGGCGAGGAAGTTCAGGTCGATGCGTCCGCGCGGGTGCACGACGCCGGCCCGGTCGTGCGGGTCACCCCACTCCAGCCACCAGTCGAAGGCGGCCTTCATGACGAGGCGGGCGCGCCGCCCGGCCCAGTGCCCGGAGCGTTTCGGGTCGCCGGGCACCGTGCCCGCTCCGGCGAGCACCCGGAAGCGCTCGGCGTGCGCGACGACCGGGACCACGGCGAGCGGCGAACCCGGCGGGGCCTGCTCGGCGGCCCAGGCGGCGAAGTCGTACACCTCGTGGAGCGGGTCCTGACCGGCCTCGGGGCGCCGTTCGGCGAGCCGGGCGACCATCAGGTGGTGGGCGTGGTGGTGCACGGGGTGCCGGTGGCGCACCTCGTCGAAGAGCCGTACGACGTCCTCCTCGCGGCCGACCGCCCGCTCCAGGTAGAGCAGGCCGAGCCAGGGGGTGGGGTCGTCGGGCACCAGTGCCGCCGCGTCCAGGCAGGCGTCGCGGGCCCGGTCGGCGCGGACCTTCCCGGCGACGGCGCGGTGCACGGTGGCCAGGGCGAGCAGTACGGGGGCGTCCGTGGACTCGGGTTCGACGAGCTGCCAGTCACCGGCCCACGCGCTCGTGGTGGACTCCCGGGCGAGCACCATGATCCGGTGGCCGCGGCGGTCCCAGTCGTCTCCGGTGGCGGCGAGCAGGGCGCGGGCCTCGGTCCAGCGGCCCTGGGCGAGGGCCGTGCGGGCGGCCACGAGGTCGCGGTCGTCGAGTGCGGGGTCGCCGAAGCCCGCGGGGTGCCCGGGCTTCCTGCGGGAGCGCCCGAGGGGAGGCGGGGGTGGGGGCACCGCGACGGTTCCTCTACGGCTCTGCGGATCTCGGCGGATCTCTTCGGCTCCGCGCGACGCTGCGCGGCCAGGTCAATGATCACGGACAGCAAAGCGGTAGCGGGCACTCCACGTCAAGGGAGATCGGGTGACGGAGTTCACCAACTGACCGATGGCATATGCGAGTTGCTGTTATTGCTTCTTCAACATACCTCGTCAGAAGCGGAGTTGAGATGGTGACACGAGTACAGGATCGCGGCGCACGGTCGCGGGCGGGCGCGCGCTCGTGGGGCGCGGGACGCCGCGGAGCGCTATGGTCGGGCCATACCCACCCCTGCTCGTCCAGCCCGTAGTCCGTAGAGGTGCGCAGCGTGTCGGTCCTCGTCCTCGTCCTCGCCGTGAGCGCGGCGTTCTGCCTGGGCATCGGTTTCGTCCTCCAGCAGAACGCGGCCTCGCACGCCCCGCTGGGCGACTTCCTCTCCCCGCGCCTGCTCCTCGACCTCGTGCGGGTGCCGCGCTGGCTCGGCGGCATAGGGCTGATGGTGTGCGGCATGGTGCTCGGCGCGATCGCGCTCGGCCAGGGCGAGCTGACCCTGGTGGAGCCGCTGCTCGCGACCAATCTGCTGTTCGCGCTGATGCTGTCGCGCCGGCAGACCAGACAGCCGCTCGGCCGGCAGGGCTGGGCGGGTCTGGTGCTGCTCGCGGGCGGGGTCACCGCGTTCATCGTGGCCGGGCAGCCGCGCGGCGGCAGCGCGGTGACGGATCCGCTGCGCCACTGGCTGATCATCGGCGTGATGATCGGCACGGCCCTGCTGCTCGCCGCGCTCGCCAAGCGTTCGCGGCTGAGCCCGGGCCCGGCGCTGCTCGCGGTGGCCGCCGGGCTGCTGTACGGGGTCCAGGACGCGCTGACCCGGGTGTGCGGGCAGCGGTTCTCGGCCGGGGGTCTCACGGCGGTGCTCACGAGCTGGCAGCCCTACGCGGTGATCGCGCTCGGGGTGACGGGGCTCGTCCTCGTGCAGAGCGCGTTCGAGACGGCGCCGCTGCGGATGTCGCTGCCCGCGCTGACCGCCGCGCAGCCGCTGGCCGGGATCGTGTGCGGGGTGGGGTTCCTCGGAGACCGGCTGCGCACCAACACCGGGGCGCTCGCCTGGGAGGCGGCCGGTCTTGCCGGGATCGTGGCGGGCGTGGTGCTGCTGGGGCTGCATCCGGCCATGCCGGGGGCCGTGCCGACCGCCAGGGAGCGTGTCGGTGCCCCGCAGTAGCCTGCGCACATGACTCCTCCCGCGACCCCGGCCGAAGAGATCCTCGACATCGTCGACGAACAGGACCGCGTGATCGGGCAGGCGCCGCGCGGCGAGGCGTATGCGCGGGGGCTGCGGCACCGGTGCGCGTTCATCCTGGCGCGGAATCCGGCGGGCGAGGTGTTCGTGCACCGGCGCACCATCACGAAGCTGACCTTCCCCGGGATGTACGACATGTTCGTCGGGGGCGTCGTCGGCGCGGGCGAGAGCTACGACGAGGCCGCGCTGCGCGAGGCCGAGGAGGAGCTGGGGGTCAGCGGGCTGCCGCAGCCGACCCCGCTGTTCCGGTTCCTGTACGAGGACGACGGCGCGCGGGGCTCCTGGTGGTCGGCCGTGTACGAGGTCACCTTCGACCTTCCGGTGCGGCCGCAGGCCGAGGAGATCGACTGGCACGCCTTCCTGAGCGTCGACGAGCTGGAGCGGCGGCTCGGCGACTGGACGTGGACGCCGGACAGCCTGGCCGCCTTCGACCGGTGGAGGGCGACCCGGTGACCCGGAGGTAATGTCCCTCCAGTGATCGATTTCGTGCGCAACATCCGGCTCTGGTTCGCGCCGGAGCGGATCAGGGACGAGGGCGATACGCCCGACTACCGCTTCTCGCTCGCCAACGAGCGGACCTTTCTCGCCTGGGTGCGGACGGCGCTCGCGCTGATCGGTGGCGGGTTCGCGGTGGACCAGTTCCTGCCCGATCTGCGGTGGGGGTGGCGGGTCGGGCTCGCGCTCGCCCTGCTGGCCTCCGGGGTGCTGTGCTCGCTGCGGGCCGTGAGCCACTGGGTGCGGTGCGAGCGGGCGATGCGGCGGGGCGACGATCTGCCGGCGTCCCGGTTCCCCGCCGTGCTCAGCGTCGTCGTGGCGCTGGTCGCCGTGGCCATGGTCGTGGTGGTGCTCGTGGGCTGGGAGGGGTGACGCGTGGCGGACGGTGCCGGGCGTGATCCCGGGTTGCAGCCCGCCCGGACTCGGCTTGCCTGGCGGCGCACCACGCTGTCGTGCACCGTCGCCGCCGTGCTCGCCGTCAAGACCGTGCTGCACGGTGCCGTCGGGGTGCTCGAAGGTCTGGCCGCCGCGCTGATTCTCCTGGTCTGGCTGGGCTTCCTGGCCGTGGCCCATCGCCGGATCACCGGCCTGGCGCTGAACGAGGCGGCGCCGCCGGTGATGTCGGTGCGGGGTGCTGTGACAGCGACCTTGTGCACGGTGGCTCTGGCCGTTTTCGCGGTGGCCCTGGTGGTGTGACCCCGGGGTGCCTTGTTCGTTCGGCTGCGGGCCGGTGGGGGCTGGTCGCGCAGTTCCCCGCGCCCCTGAAGGCTGCGCTTCGCGCGCCTTCCCCTTGAAGCTGCGGCTCCGCCACGCCTCTGTCGTTGATGAGATGGCGCACGGAGTGCGCATCTCAGGGGCGCGGGGAACTGCGCGGCCGGCCACGACGAGAGTTGCACTCGGAGAACCGCGCGGGAAAGCCGCGTTTCCGGCAATTCGGACTAGCCTGCCTGCATGACCACCCTCCATCAGGAGCACCCCGTCCACGCCCACACCCACGGCCCCGCCTGCGGCCACCAGGCGGTACCGCACGGCGACCACGTCGACTACGCGCACGACGGGCACCTGCACGCCGAGCACGACGGGCACTGGGACGAGTGCGAGCCGCGCGGACACGTCGCGCACCAGGGGCACGAGCACCGGCACGGCAAGGACTGCGGGCACGAGGCCGTACCGCACGGGGACCACGTCGACTACGTCCACGACGGGCACCGGCACGCGGAGCACGACGGGCACTGGGACGACCACTGATCCACCCCTGACACCCCGGACGGAATCCGGCGAAAGGGCCCGGCAATCACTGCCGGGCCCTTTCGCGCGCCCGGAGGGACAGGGCACCGTGGGCCACGGTTGGAACGATCACGTTTCCGCCAGCCACTGGACGACATACCGACTGGTCGGCATGATGAGTGGCACCCGTCCCGGATTCTCGGAGGACCACGATGAGTCACCCCCCAGGTCTCGACCTCGACCAGCTGCGCGCCCACCTCGATCGCGAGCGGCCCGGCCTGGTCGGCGGGCCGCTGTCCGGGCGGCTCATCGAGGGCGGGCGGTCCAATCTCACGTACGAGGTGAGCGACGGGACGTCGAGGTGGGTGGTGCGCAGGCCGCCGCTCGGCCACGTCCTGGCCACGGCGCACGACATGAAGCGCGAGCACCGGGTCATCGCCGCGCTGCACGACACCCCGGTGCCGGTGCCCGAGGCGCTGCTGCTGTGCGAGGACGACAGCGTGGTCGGGGCGCCGTTCTACGTCATGGAGTTCGTCGAGGGAACGCCCTACCGGACCGCCGAGCAGCTCGCCCCGCTCGGCGCGGAGCGCACCCGCGCCGCGGTGCTCAGGCTCGTCGACACCCTGGTCGATCTGCACGCCGTGGACCCGGCCCGGGCGGGACTCGGCGACTTCGGGCGGCCCGACGGCTTCCTCGACCGTCAGCTGCGGCGCTGGGGCAAGCAGCTGGACGCCTCCCGCAACCGGGATCTGGCCGGCATCGACGAACTCCACGCCGCGCTCGGGCGCTCGCTGCCCGACTCCCCCGCCGCGACGATCGTGCACGGCGACTACCGCCTCGACAACGTCCTGGTCCGCCAGGACGCCGATGGCGTCGACCGGATCAAGGCCGTCCTCGACTGGGAGATGTCGACGCTCGGCGACCCGCTGACCGACCTGGGCCTGCTGGCGATGTACAGCGCCCGGCTCGAACTGCCCGACTCCCCCATCTCCACGACCGCCTCGGCCGCCGGGCACCCGGCCCCGGCCGAGCTGATCGAGCGGTACGCCGCGCGCTCGGGGCGCGACGTGTCCGCGGTCTCCTGGTACACGGCGTTCGCCTGGTTCAAGCTCGCCGTGATCCTCGAGGGCATCCACTACCGCTACACGCTCGGTCAGACGGTCGGCGCCGGGTTCGACCGGATCGGCGAGCTGGTCCCGGTCTTCATCGAGCACGGCACCGACACCCTCCAGAAAGGCTGACGCGCATCATGGACTTCGCATTCGACGCCCGTACCGAGGAGCTGCGCGGCAAGCTCCTCACCTTCATGGACGAGCACGTCCACCCGGCCGAGGCGGTCGCCGCCGAGCAGCGCGCCGCGCTGGGCTCGCCGTGGGAGACCCCGGCCGTGGTCGAGGAACTGAAGGCGGAAGCGCGTCGGCAGGGCCTGTGGAACCTCTTCCTCCCCGACGCCGAGCACGGCGCGGGGCTCACCAACCTCCAGTACGCGCCGCTGGCCGAGATCACCGGCCGCAGCCCGCAGTTGGCGCCGACCGCGCTGAACTGCGCGGCGCCCGACACCGGGAACATGGAGGTGCTCGCCCAGTTCGGTGACGACGCGCAGAAGAAGCAGTGGCTGGAGCCGCTGCTCGCCGGGGAGATCCGCTCCGCGTTCGCCATGACCGAGCCGGAGGTCGCCTCGTCCGACGCCACGAACATCACGACCCGGATCGAGCGCGACGGCGACGACTACGTCATCACGGGCCGGAAGTTCTACATCTCGGGCGCCATGAACCCGAACTGCAAGATCTTCATCGTCATGGGCAAGACCGACCCCGACGGCGCCGACATCCGCCGCCAGCAGTCCATGGTGCTGGTGCCGCGCGACACCCCCGGGGTCGAGGTGCGGCGGGCCATGACCGTCTTCGGCTACGAGGACCACTGGCACGGCGGCCACGCCGAGGTGATCTTCGACGGGGCCCGGGTGCCGGCGGGCAACCTCATCGGCGAGGAGGGCGGCGGCTTCGGTATCGCGCAGGCGCGGCTCGGTCCGGGCCGCATCCACCACTGCATGCGGCTGATCGGCATGGCCGAGCGGGCCATCGATCTGATGTGCCAGCGCGCCGTGGCCCGCACCGCGTTCGGCAAGCCGCTGGCCCAGCAGGGTGTCGTGCAGGAGTGGATCGCCGACGCGCGGGTGGCCGTGGAGCAGTTGCGGCTGCTGGTGCTGAAGACGGCCTGGCTGATGGACACCGTGGGCAATCGCGGTGCGCACACCGAGATCCAGTCCATCAAGATCGCGACGCCGCGGACCGTGGTGGACATCATCGACAAGGCCGTGCAGTTGTACGGCGCCGGCGGGGTGTCGCAGGACTATCCGTTGGCGGAGCTGTGGGCCGGAGCGCGGACGCTCCGCTTGGCCGACGGGCCCGACGAGGTGCACCAGCGGTCGCTGGCGCGGCGGGAGTTGAAGCGGTTCGTCTAGGTCTCGTTGCCGGGTGCGGGTGGACTGTGGCTGGTCGCGCAGTTCCCCGCGCCCCTTGGTAGTTCTTCGTCCGCGGGCCGGTGGGGGCTGGTCGCGCCGTTCCCCGCGCCCCTGAAGGCTGCGCTTCGCGCGCCTTCCCCTGAGCGAGCGGAGCTCGTTTCAGGGGCGCGGGGAACTGTGCGAGAAGCCCCCACCGGCCGTCAGCCGAACGGGAACCTGCGGGGCTACGGCCTGAGGGCTCGTAGGAGGAGTTCTGCCAGTTGGTCGGCGAGTTGTTGTGGGGTGAGGGGGCCGTCGGGGCGGTACCACGTGGACAGGTGGTGGATGGAGCCGAAGTGGTAGTCCACCACCAGGTCCGCCGACATCTCAGGCGCGAAGACCCCGGTCCGCTGCCCCTCCTCGATCAGCGCCCGGAACCGCTCGTGGTAGCGGCGCCGCTCGGCCCGTACCTGCTTGTTCTTCTCGGGGCTGAGGTGGTGCATCGAGCGGAAGAAGATGGCCGCGTCGTCGAGGTTCTCGATGGTGGTGACGACGACGTCGGCCGCCGCCTCGCGCAGCCGCTGCTCGACCGGCTCGTCCCGGTCGGCGAAGGCGTCGAGCCGGTCCTGCTGGAGGCGGAGCAGACGCGCGTACACCTCGTGCAGCAGATCGTCCTTGGACCCGAAGTAGTGGTAGAGGGCGCCCTTGGTGACGCCCGCGGCCTCCACGATCTCCTGGACGGAGGTGCGGTCGTAGCCCTGCTCGGCGAAGAGCCGGGTGGCGGCCGCGAGGAGGCGCTGCGGAACGGGTGTGCCGTCGCCGCCCGTCGTCGTCCTGGGCACTGCCGCCACCTGCCTTTCGCTGTCTACTGTGCGTGGTGTGCGGGAGCGCGCAGCTCCCGTCGGAGGATCTTCCCACTTGCCGTCTTGGGCAGCTCGCGCAGGACCTCCACCTCGCGGGGATATTTGTACGCCGCGAGCCGCTCCTTGCAGTAGGCGGCCAGCTCCTCGGGGGTCGCTTCCGCGCCGGGGCGCAGGCTGACGTACGCCTTGACGCTCTCGCCGCGGTAGGCGTCGGGGATGCCGACGACGGCCGCCTCTCGCACTCCGGGGTGGGTGTAGAGGACGTCCTCGACCTCGCGCGGCCACACCTTGAAGCCGGACGCGTTGATCATGTCCTTCTTGCGGTCGACGACGTACAGCCAGCCGTTCGCGTCCATGAAGCCGATGTCGCCGGTGCGCAACTCCCCATCGGGGAAGCCCTCTTCGGTGGCCTCGGGGCGGCGCCAGTAGCCCGGCACGACCTGCGGGCCGCGGACCGCGATCTCGCCCTGCTCGCCGAACGGCACCTCGTTGCCGAGGTCGTCGACGATCCGGACGACCGAGTCGGGGCCGGGTACGCCGACCGCGAGGGTGCCGGAGACCGGGTCGACCGGTGCCTCGGTGCCGGGCGGCACGGACGCGCAGGGCGCGGTGCACTCGGTGAGGCCGTAGCCGTTGTGGATGTACGGCCCGAAGGCGGCGCGGAACTTCTCCACGAGGGCGGGCGGCACCGGGGCGCCGCCCGACGAGATCGAGGAGAACGACGCGAAGTGCTCGCGGGTGGCCTGCGGCTGGGCGCCGAGCGCCATGAAGGCGGTGGACGGGCCGACCGTGTAGGCGGGCCGGTGCTCGGCGAACGCGTCGAGGACCACGCCCGGCTCGAACCGGTAGGCGAGGGCGAGGGTGCCCGCGTTGGCGAAGGAGGCGACCAGCTCGCACACCATGCCGGTGATGTGGAAGAGCGGCGCGAGCGCGAAGTACGTGGCGCCTTCGGGCAGGCCGAGGCCGGTGCGCTGGCGCTCCGCGTTGTACGTGATGTTGCGGTGCAGGTTGGTGGCGCCCTTCGGGGTGCCGCTGGTGCCGGAGGTGTAGCTGATCAGCGCGATGTCGTCGCCGGACAGCTCCCGGTACGCGGGCGCCCGGTGGCCGGCGCGGGCGACGGTGAGGAGGTCGTCGGCGTCCGTGGCGGCCGGGGTGACCCGCTCGAAGTTGAGGACCCGCTGGTCGCCCCGCGTCTGGAGGTCGAGTTCGCAGGCGGTCAGCACGATCCGTACGGGAGAGTCTGCGGCGGTCTCGCGCAGGTACGCCTCCCAGGCGCGGTCCGTGCAGACGAGGCCGGTGACCTCGGCGTCGTGCAGGACGTGACCGACCTCGCCCGACTTGTACATCGGGTTGACCGGGACCACGACGGCACCGGCCTTGAACACGCCGAGCAGCGCGAGCACGAAGTGCGGCGAGTTCTGGAGCATGACGGCGACGCGGTCGCCCCTGGCCAGGCCGCGCTCGGCGAGGTGCCCGGCGACCGAGTCGGACAGGGCGTCCACCTCGGCGTAGGTCAGACGGCCGTCGAAGTAGGCGAGGGCGGTGGTGTCGGGGGCGCGGCGGACCGCGTCGGCGAAGGCGTGCGCGACGGAGGCGGCCGGGGTGACGGGGGCCTTCTGCGCGTCGTTGAGGACGCCGAGCCACGGCTGGGCCGCGTAGATCGAGCCTTCTACGGTGGTGTCGCTCACTGGGTGGCCTCCCACTTCTGCTGGATGTGGTTCATGTTCGTGAGCCAGCGGTCGGGGACGGCGGCGCGGGCCTTGTAGTACTCGGCGACCTCCGGGTGCGGCAGGATCAGGAAGCGGTCCTCCGCCATGCCCGCGAACAGCGCGTCGGCGACGTCCGACGGCTCGATCGCGGTCGGAGCGAGGACCAGGTCCCCGGCGGAGCCGGAGGCGGTGAGCATGTCGGTGCGCACACCCTGCGGGCAGATCGCGTGCACCTTGAGGCCGCGGTGGCGGTACGTGAGCGAGAGCCATTCGGCGAAGGCGTACGCACCGTGCTTGGTGACGCTGTACGGGGCCGCCCCGACCATGCTGAGCAGCCCGGCCGCGGAGACCGTCGAGACGAAGCGGCCGGTGCCGCGCTCCAGCCAGTCGGGCAGCAGCGCGTGGGCGGCGCGGACGTGTGCCATGACGTTGACGTCCCAGGCCGCGGCCCACACCTCCTCGGGCGCGGCCTCGGTGCCGCCGGAGGCCAGGCCCGCGTTGGCGCAGTAGACGTCGACGGTGCCGCCGAGGGCGTCGCGGGCCTGCTCGACGACGGTGGAGGCGTCTCCGGGCACGGCCGTCGCGCCGATCTCCTCCGCGACGGCCCCGGCCCTGGCCGCGTCCAGGTCGTTGACGACGACCCGCGCGCCCGCTGCCGCGAACCGGCGGGCGAGCGCGGCGCCGATGCCGCCGCCCGCGCCCGTGACGACGACTGACTGGCCTTGCAGACTCTCCACCATCGGTCTCCTTCGACGCGACTCGGGCACGACGTGCGCACGACGTGATCGGCTCGTTGCCCCAGCAGACTAACCAGTCGGTATGGAGCGGTGGAAGGGGTTCGGACCTGGCGATCCGCCGAGGTTCGTCGCCCGGGTTCGTTCCCCGGGGGCCGTCCACGGGCTAGCGTGCATGGCCATGCCAGTTCCGATGATCACGGAGGTTCCTGCATGAACATGTCGAGACGGGTGCTGCTCGCTGCCGGCGCGGGAGCGGCGGGCGCCGTCGGAGTCGGCGGGACGGCGCAGGCCGACGGCCGCGGCCACGGGGGCCGCCCGCTGCGCACCGGCTTCGAGCGGCTGGAGGCGGACGGCTACCTGCTCCTCGACGGCGAGAAGGTCGGTGTCGTCACCAATCCGACCGGCGTCACCCGCGACGTCCGGCACATCGTGGACGTGATGCACGGCGACGAACGCGTCGACCTGAAGGCGGTGTTCGGCCCGGAGCACGGCTTCCGCGGCACCGCGCAGGCGGGCGGTTCGGAGGGCCGCTACGACGACCCGGCGACCGGACTCCCGGTCTACGACACGTACTTGAAGAGCGGTCAGACGCTCGCGGACATCTTCACGGCGTCCGGTGTCGACTCGATCGTCTTCGACATCCAGGACGTGGGCGCCCGCTTCTACACGTACATCTGGACGCTGTACGACTGCATGGAGGCGGCGCAGCTCGCGGGCAAGCGGTTCGTGGTCCTCGACCGGCCGAACCCGATGACCGGGCGGAACGCCTACGGGCCGGTGCTGCACAAGGAGTTCGCGACGTTCGTCGGGCGCCGCGAGATCTCCCAGGCGCACGGCATGACCGTCACCGAGCTGGCCCGGCTGTTCAACGGCGAGTACCTGACGGACCCCGTCGAGCTGGCCACGGTCCCGATGACCGGCTGGCGGCGCGGCGACTTCTACGACGCCTCGGGCCTGCCGTGGGTGCCGCCCAGCCCCAACATGCCGACGCCCGACACCGCCCTGGTGTACGCGGGCACCTGCCTCTTCGAGGGCACGAACCTCTCCGAGGGCCGCGGCACGACCCGCCCCTTCGAACTGCTCGGCGCCGAGGGCATCGACCGGACGTGGGCCGCCGCGGCGAACGAACTCGCCCTGCCCGGCGTGCACTTCAGGGAGGCGTACTTCGCCCCGACGTTCTCCAAGTTCCAGGGCAAGACGATCGGCGGGGTGCAGCTGCACGTGGACGACCGGGAGTCGTTCGACCCGGTGCGCACGGGCATCGCGCTCCTCGTCACCGCGAAGCAGGTCTGGAAGGACTTCGCCTGGCGCTCGGACAACTGGATCGACAAGCTCACCGGGTCCACGCAGGTCCGCACGATGATCGACGCCGGCGCCTCCGCCGAGGAGGTCGTGCGGGCCTGGCAGCGGGAGCTGGCGGCGTTCCGGGCCGTGCGCGCCCGCTATCTGACCTACAAGTAGACAAGCCCCGCCAGGGGTGCGGGGAACCGCGCCCCTGGCGCAGCACATCTCACCCTGCGAGACAGCGCGTCCCACCCATTGACTGCACCGTACAGCTGACGCGACAGTGCACGGCGTGCTGAAAGACGACTCCACCAGGGAAGACACCGACCAGGCGCCCCCGGCGCAGGCCGCGCAACCGGAGAGCCTGCGCCGCGTCGCCGTAGCCAGTTTCATCGGTACGGCCATCGAGTTCTACGACTTCTACGTCTACGGAACGGCCGCCGCGCTCGTCCTCAACGACGCGTTCTTCCCGAACCTCTCCGACCTGAACGGCACCCTCGCCTCCTTCTCGACGTACGCCGTCGCGTTCGCCGCCCGCCCGCTCGGCTCGCTGGTCTTCGGCCACTTCGGCGACCGCGTCGGCCGCAAGTCGGTGCTCGTCGCGTCGCTGCTCCTGATGGGCCTGTCGACGGCATGCGTGGGGCTGCTGCCCGGCTACTCCACGCTCGGGGTGTGGGCGCCGGTCCTGCTCGTCCTGCTGCGCTTCCTCCAGGGCGTCGGGCTCGGCGGCGAGTGGGGCGGGGCGGCGCTGCTCGCGGTGGAGCACGCGCCGCGCGGCAAACGCGGCCTGTTCGCCGCGTTCCCCCAACTCGGCCCGTCCGTGGGCTTCTTCGCGGCGACCGGCATCTTCTGGCTGCTGTCGGAGACCCTGTCCGACGACGCGTTCACCTCGTGGGGCTGGCGGGTGCCGTTCCTGCTCTCCTTCCTGCTCGTCGCGGTCGGCCTGTTCGTCCGCCTTAAGATCAGCGAGACGCCGGTCTTCCAGCAGGTGATGGACCAGCAGGAGGCCAGCAGGGCACCGGCGTTCGAGGTGTTCAAGCGGCATCCGAAGGAGATCCTGCTCGGCGCGGGCGGCATGGTCATCGCGTACGGGCTCTTCTACACGGCCACGACGTACTGCCTCGCGTACGGCACCAAGACGCTCGGCGTCCCGCGCGGCACGATGCTCACCACCCAGCTCGTGGCCTGTCTGTTCCTGGCCGCCGGCACCTGGCTGGCGGCGACCCGTTCGGACGCGGGCGGCCGGCGCAGGATGGTGCTGATCGGCTCCGGGATCGCGATCGCGTGGGGTCTGGCCCTGTTCCCGCTGATGGACACCGAGCAGCCGGTGCTGATCGCGCTCGCGCTCGGCGGCGCGCTGTTCTGCATGGGCGTGGTGTACGGCCCGATGGGCGCCTACCTCCCGGAGCTGTTCGGGGTCCGGGTGCGCTACTCCGGCGCCTCCTTCGCGTACAACCTGGGCGGGGTGCTCGGCGGCGCGGTGGCCCCGCTGGTGGCGACGCGGCTGCAGGGCTCCTTCGGCTCGGCGTCGGTGGGCTGGTACGTGAGCGCGATGGCGGTCGTCTCGCTGCTGTGCGTGCTGGCCCTGCCGGAGACCCGCGAGCGCGAACTCACTTAACCGCACTTGACTTTGACGGGCTGTATGGCCAACCCCCGGCACCGGCGGGACGATGCGGCACACCGCACGGACCACTGCCACGGGGGTTGGCCATGGCTGCACCGGAAGTACACGTACGGCCTTACTGGGAGCTGACGTTCGACGCCGCCGGGGACCCGGACGCCGGGCAGCGGGACGCGCTGCTGCGCGGGGTGCGCGAGCACGGGGTGCGGGACCTGGTCCTCCTCGCGCACGGCTGGAACAACGACCACGGCACGGCGACCCGCCTCTACGACCGTTTCTTCGCGCCGTTCCCGTCCCTCGCGTCCGGCGCGCACCTCGGCTTCGCGGGTGTGCTGTGGCCGTCGATGCGGTTCACGGACGAGCGGATCCCGGACTTCGCCCCCGCGACGGCCGCCGCGGGCCCCGTCGTCCCCCGGGTGGCCCTGGACCGGGAGACGCGGCAGGCGCTCGGCGCGGTCTTCCCGGGGCGCGGCCCCGTCATCGACCGGCTGGCCGGGCTCCTCGACACGCAGCCGCCGGACGCGTTCGACGAGTTCGGCGGTCTGGTACGGCAGTTGACGGGGGTGCGGACGGACGGGATCGCCGCCGACACGGTGCCGGAGCTGTCGGCGCACAGCGCGCTCGCCATGTTCCAGCGGGACACCCGGGACATCTGCCGGGAGTTCGCCGACGCGCTGACGGAGACGGCCGGGGACGTCGCCACCTTCACCCTGCCGGGCGGTCTCGCCAAGGTGTGGCACGGCGCTCATGAACTCCTGCGCCAGGCGACGTACTTCGCCATGAAGCGGCGGGCGGGAACGGTCGGGCAGAAGGGGCTCGGTCCCGCGCTCGGGCGGCTCGCCGCCGAGGCGCCCGGGGTGCGCGTGCACCTGGTCGGGCACAGCTTCGGCGCGCGGCTCGTGTCGTTCGCTCTGGCCGGGCTGCCCGCGCAGGCGCACAACGTGAAGTCGGTGACGCTGCTCCAGGGTGCCTTCTCGCACTACGCGTTCGCGCGGCGCGGCTCCCTGGCCGGGCGGCAGGCCCGTGTCGACGGTCCGCTGGTGGGCTGTTACTCCCGTTTCGACACGGCGCTGGGCGTGCTCTACCCGATGGCGTCCCGGCTCGCGGGCGACGACCGCGGCGCCGTGGATCTCGGGCTGCGCTGGGGCGCCCTGGGGCACGACGGGATCCTGGAGGTGAACGGGTCGGTGCGCCGCTCACTGGCCGAGGTGCTGGCAGGCGGGGTGCCGGCCTCGGGATGCGTGAGCGTGGACGCCTCGCAGGTGGTCCGGAACGGCCCTCCCCCGTCGGGCGCCCACAGCGACATCTGTCATGAGGAGCTGGCCCGTGTGGTCATGGGAGCGGGCCGGATAGCGATGTGAGGGGCGCGGGGCCGTGTCGACGCACGGCCCCGCGCCCCCGGAGGAGTCACCGATGTGCCGGGAACTCCACGACCTGCTGATACGTGGGCCGGTTCTGCCACTGCATCGAGCGGTGCGTGATACCGCCGAGCGCCCGGTGGACGATGGTGTCCGCGCACCACTGGTCGCCGGCCTTGCAGGTGTCGTCACCGGGGTAGACCTCGGTGGCGGGCTCGGCGGCGGCCGTCGTCAGGGTCTTCAGGAGCGCCTCACGGCAGGCGGAGAGGTCACCGCCGCCGCAGTACTGCGCGCCCAGCTTCCCCTGTACCGGCTGCCCGAGCACGGACCGCAGATCCTTGTCGACATAGCCCCACCAGCCGTACTGGAACGAGGACCCGGCGTGCGAACCCGTGGGCCCGTGCCCGGCGGACGGCGCCTCGTCCACGGTCAGTTCGCCGGTCAGCGCCTGGTAGAGGTCGTCGCCGAGTCCGGGCTTGAACTCGGCCTCGACCAGGAGCGGCCACCAGGCGTCCATGATCCGTACGGCGTCCGGATGCGCGTACGTCTTGGATCCGGCGGAGGTCTGGTTGCGCTGGGCGCCGCCCTTCTGCCAGGCCTCCAGCTGCTGCACGGCCTTCGCCTGCGCCGGGTCGTCGACCGGCTTGCTGCGGATCACCTTGAGGATCTCCGGCAGCACCTGCTCGCCGCGCAGATCGGTGACCGCGGCCTCCTCCATGGCCTGCGTCAGCGAGGCCCGGGTGACGCCGCCCTGTGCGGCGAGCTTCTTCACCCGGCCGTTGAGCAGGTCGGCGCGGTGCACGGCGCCGAGGCTGAAGTTGGCGGCCCCGAAGCCCTTGGCCTGCTTGTTGTTCCAGGAGATGTAGTAGTCCTGGTTCACGGAGTTGGGGTGCTGGTCCGGCGGGGTGTACGCGGCCGTGTTGTCCGCCGGGTCGAAGTCCTTCCACTCGTACGCCGGTTCGGCCTTCACGGGCATCGAGCCGTCGACGTCGGCCGCGCGCACCGGGTTGCTGCCGCTGTTGTAGTACGCGATGTCGCGCGAGTCGGCGTAGAACCAGTTGAAGGCGTAGCTGATGTGCTGCGCCGCCTTCTCGAAGGACGCGGCGTCCTTGACGTAGGACGGGTCGTTGAGCATCTGGAAGCCGATGATCGAGTCGGCCTCGTGCCGGTAGGTGGAGCGCAGCGCGGCGTACGCGACGGGTTTGCCGCCGACGGTCGCGCGGTGCGTGACGATGCCGTACTTCGTGCGGAAGACCTGCATGCGGTAGGAGCCGGCCGCCGTGGAGTCGGCCACCGTCGGCTTCCAGGAGTTCTTCTTCTCCAGCTTCTCCATCGGCGTGCAGGTGCCGTGGTACAGGTACGACGTGGACTGCTTGGTCGGCGTGGAGCCGTCGGCCTCGCACAGCTGGACCGCGTACGTGTCCGTGATGTCCTGTCCGGCGGAGGTCGCCGACCAGGAGTAGTCCTGGCCGCGGCCGAGCTGGATGTACATGCCGACGCCGGCGAAGGAGACGCCGCGGGCGCTGATGCCGGGGCCCTGGAGCTCCTGCATCATCAGCAGCTGGGGCGCGAAGTAGCCGGTCTGCGGTCCGAACACGGCGACCGGGTGGCCGGAGGCGGTGCGGGCGCCGGAGACGAGGAGGGCGTTCGACATGCCCTTTCTCGTGCCCGATTCGTTGCCCGCGAACAGATCGGCGGGGAGCACTCCGTCGTCGTACATGCCCTGGAGCGGCTTGAGGTTCTTCGTGGTCTTCACCGGGTCCTTGGCGATGCTGTCGCCGGACTTGGCGGAGGCCGTGGCGGCCGAGCCGGTGCGGTCGTAGACGACCTGCTCGGTCTGGACGGATCCCTTGTCGGGCATCGCCTGGCCGCGGGCGTTCGTCGGTTTCTGGCCGTACGGGAAGCTCGTGCCGTCGTGGATGGTGCTGACGGCCTCGGGGTCGTCACGGCCGCGGAAGGACTCCCAGACCTCGGTGCCCTTCTGGACGCCGTACTTCTCCTGCGCCTGCATCAGCGAGAGGGCCTGGCCGACCTCTCCCCCGCCGCCGTTGCCGAACAGACCGCCGACCACCGAGGCGAGCGCGATCATGTCGGTCACCTTGAACGGCTGGATCTCGCCGATGTTCGTGATCGCGTCGACCTTGCCGGTGAGCACGTACTCACCCGGGAAGTAGCGGCCGTTCTTCGACTTGACCCGGTAGGCGTTCAGGCCGTCGATGTAGGCCTGCGCGTCGTCCATGGCCTGCTGCCCGCGGGTGCCGCCCTGGGTCTTGATGAAGTCGACCTGCTTCTGCAGGTCCTCCTCGGTGTACGGGGCCTGCGGCCAGAACTCCTGTTCCAGTCCTTGGTTGGCCAGGGCGCCGCCCGCGAAGGACGTCAGCTCGCCGCGGCCGATGTGGCGGAACAGATCGATCAGCCACATACGGTCCTGACCTGCGGCGAAGCCGGCGCCGAACTCGGTTCCGTAGCGCGTGGAACCTTTGATGTGGGGTACGCCGTTCTTCTTGTCACGGGTGATGGTCACATCGTCGCGCGGGCGCGTGACGGAGGCGACCTGATCGTCCGGTACACCGAAGGAGGAGTCGTTGAAGAAGTTCGAGAGTGTGTCGTCCGTGAGCGACGGGTAGCCGGACGAGAGCGCGTCATAGGGACCGAGCTGATCGTCAGCGTGCTGCGGCTGCGTGCCGAACAGCTTGTTCCCGAGGATCTCGGCGAGCGTCGCGCTGCCGTTCGCCCCGGGCGGCAGTATGTCCGAGCACTGCCCCTTGCAGTAGTCGGTGACCGGGACGGGCTCATCGGCGGCAGCACTGGCCGCCGGGGTCGTCAGTGGGGAAAGCAGTCCCGCGGTGAGCAGGAGAGCCGCGGCGGCCGTAACTCTCCGCAGAGGACCGCGAGTCCTGCTGGGCACTCTGTTCAGGGTGGTGCGTGGAATGCGTCGTCGCATGCCTGGTCCTCCCGACGATGGGTGTGCCGGAGGTTACCGGCGGTTAGCCAACGACAGAAGATGAACATGCGTCACGTTTTCGGAATCATCACAGGGAGCACTCAGCAAGTCCCCGGCCTCACAAGGTGCCGGTGATGGACCCCATCGGAAATCGAATGGGAATCGGCGGCCCTTGAAGGGATCCGAATCGTGTGTCGGTACGTCTACTCGGCGACGTCGCTCCATGGCTGCGGCGACGCCGACGTACGTGTGACGGAGGTGCAGGGCGATGGCTGGATTCCGGAGTCTGGCAAGACAGGTGCGCGATCCGCGCAACGATCTGGCACTGCGGCGTTACTCACTGCGCAAGTGCCTTGAGAGATTCGCCCCCTACGGGCATCGGGCGACCTGGGACCACCTGTGTTCACGGGCCGGTCTCGGACCCGAGGACCGCTCCCCCGACCCGGCCAGGCTGGTCGCGGCGCTGGAGGAGCTGGAGGAGGCGCGGGCCGTGTGGCTCGCGTACGAAGACGCCTTCGCGGAGCGCAGGCGCAAGGAGAAGCACGACGGGCTGCGCCGCCCGGGCACGGTGGACGACTGGCACCGGCTGACCTGGGGCGGCTTCGGAGTCGCCTGGTGCGACGACCCGTCGGTCCACCCGACCGGAGCGCTGGCCGACGTCCTGCGCCGGCTGATCGCCGCTCTGGAGCGCGACCCGGGCGCGTGCTGCCCGGTCTGCGCGGACAGCGGACTGGTCTGGATGCACGACCTGGCGCACGAGCCGTCGTCGGGCCCCGTCTGCACCCACTGCGGCATCGTCGTGCCGCGCCCCGTTCTCACTGCCGAGGCCCTCACCGAGGCCCGCCGGGCACGGCTGCTGGTCTCGGCCTAGAAGCTCCCGGAGCGGAGCCATGTACAGCGCGACGGGGGTGCGGAGCCGAGCATCGGCCGCCATCGCACCCCCGGTTCACACCGCTGCGCTCAGTCCCGGGCGAGCGCGTCCGGGATCGCTTCGAGCCGTCCCCGGTCGAGCAGACGGCGCGGCAGGAACGGCTGGTCCGTGCGCACAGGAAGCTCCCCGTCGTACGCGAGACAGGCCAGCGCCAGCGGGCCGAGCGCGACCCGGGAGCGGGGCGCCGTCGACCCGGCCCAGTAGCCGCGGTGCTCCGCGAGCGCCTCGGCGAGCAGCGCCGTGAACTTCTCGTCCTCCTGGGTGAGCAGCCGGTGGACGAGCCCGATGGGCTGGTAGTCGACGGCGTTGACGAAGTCCTTCGGCGCGAGCGTGACCGTCTTGGGGTGTGCGGCGTCCATCGCGGCGGCCAGCTTCTCGACGACCTCGTCGAGGGGGCGGCGCAGCCAATAGGCGCGCAGGGTCTCGGCGAAATGCAGGACGTGGTCGTCGACCGGGGTCCGCTCGTCGCGCAGGGCCGCGGGGTCCACCTGGCAGAGCCGCTCCGTGCGCTCGCGCTCCCGGGTCACCAGCGTCAGCCAGAACACGTCGAGCCAGGCACGGACGTCCCCGCGCGCCTCGGGCCCGGTGGCGGGCACCGTCAGCTCCCGCTCGCCGACCCGGACCGTGACCTCGCCGGTCGCGGTGAACAGGGCGGTGCCGAGCTGGAGCGCGGTCACCCAGGCGTCCCAGGTCTCGACCCGGTCGGCGTCGGGGTCCTCGGCCGCGTGCGCGTGGGCGAGGGTGACGGCAGCGTCGAAGGCCGCGGGCAGCCGGTCCGGGTCGGTGGCGGCCTCGGCGATCAACTCGGCCGTGGCGTGCGCGAGTTCGGGCTCCAGGGCCTCGGGCGCCGAGGTCACGAGCCGTCCGGCCCGGTCGAGTCCGCGCAGGCCCCGCAGCACGTCGAGCAGTTCCCGCGGTGGCCGCTGGGCGAGGGTGCCGGCCGCGTCGTCGATCACGGTGAGCGAGGTGAGGCGTCCGTCGTGCCACCAGTAGACGCGCGGCGAGAGCGATCCCGGGCCGTCCTCGTGGGCCTTGACGGCGTACGTGGCCAGGTCGTCGACGGCGTCGGCCGCGGTGCCGTCGACGATCGGGTGGAACGCGAGCAGATGCCGGGTCGGCACGACGACGAGCGCGCCCGCCTCCGGCATCCGCTTGCCGGTGGCCTCGGCGACCAGTTCGGGCAGGATCAGCGCCTTCGTGGAGACGAACGGCGAGTCCCCGTACACGGAGTACAGGACGGGGTGCCCGTCGAGCCGTACCTCCTCGTGCCGCATCGGCTCACGGACCAGGGTGCGCTCGGCCGCGGCCCAGAGCGCCTCGGCGCCGGCCCGCTCCACATCGCCGTCGGTGAGCAGCCGCACGGAGGTGGGCGCGTCGAGGGCGAGGGCGAGGTTCAGCCCTTCGGCGACGCTCCTCACGTACGTGAATCCGTCGTCCGGGCCGGTGGGCATCGCGCTCGGCGGCACGAGCCGCAGACAGGTCCGGGCCAGCAACTCCTCGGCGCTCTCGCCCCCTCGGGACGCCTCCGCGAGGTGCGTGAAGAACGCCTCGACCGTCGCGGGCCACTCCGCCTCGGGCGCGGTCCGGCAGCGCTGGGCCAGGTTCGTCAGCGGGTGGCGGTGCCCCTCGGACTCGGCCGCGTCGCCGGTCATCGTGGGGTGCGCGCCGGTACGGACGCGCAGATGACCGGCGACGAGGGCGCGCAGATGGTCGGCCTGCACGCCGGTGAGCATGGGCAGGTGCGGGTCGGACGTGTCGTGTGAGGTCACGGCCCCGACTCTACGAGGCGCGCCACCAGCGCGTCCTCGTCGGGCAGGAACCAGAGCTGGCCGCCGCGGTTGCTCTCCCGGACGAAGTCGCGAAGTGCCGTACTGGCGTCGGTTCTCGACCGGATGTCGCCGAGAATCGCCAGGCCGATGCGGTAGTTGGCGAACTTCTGGACGATGTCGCCCGCGATCCGGGTGCGCAGTTGGAAGAAGTCGTCGCCGCACCGCCCGGCGGGGACCGCGACCCAGCGCGCCCCCTGGTACCCGGCGTCGCCGATCAGGTCGAGCGCGGCACGCTCGTCGGCGAGCGGCGGCCCGTCGTCGGCACAGACGAGGACGGGAACGCCCGCCATGTCCCGCAGCGTGAACGGCTGTTCCGTCATCAGGGTCCTCCACCAGGGTGTCGACGATGCCGAGTGATCGTCACACCTTAGGGGCGGATCACCTCGGTCTCGATCGCCAGCTTGAACTCGGCCAGGGTGAGGGGCACCGCGAGACGGGTGTCGCCGCGGCGGGCCACGATCTTCAGGCCGACCGGGGTGCCCGGGTGCACGAACATCTGCCAGGTGTAGGAGCGGTACTGGCCGCCGCCGGTGGCCGCGATGTCGGTGGTGGCGGTCGAGTCGTAGCCGGTGGACAGGTTCAGCGGGTCGCGCACGAAGCGGGCGCGGTACTCGGTGGCCCGGTCGTTCGCCGCCCAGAAGACGAGCGCGGACAGGGTGCCCCAGCCGTCGTGGCTCGGCCAGATCAGGCCGGAGCGGGCGTCCGGGTACGTCGAGGTGCCGCCGCCGGCGGACGGGGCGTGCATGTTCCAGGGGTCGTACGACTCCTCGGCGCTCGCGTACGGGAAGCGCACGAGGTGGTAGCCGTCGCTGTCGTACGTGATCTTCTGGGCGCCCGAGTGGGCGGCCTCGAACTTCAGTGAACTGATCGCTACGGCCATGTGCTTCGTCCTTCCCCGTCGTCGTCGCGGTTCGGCTGCTGTTGTCGGTGGCTGCTGGCACCATCACAGGAATGGAGTTCGTGCAGGTGTGTCTGAACGGCGCGCGCGGTGCGGGTGACGGAGCGGTGGTCCCGCTGTCCCCCGCCGCGCTCGGTGATGCCGCGGCGGCGGCCGTCGCCGCCGGGGCGTCGGATGTGCATGTTCACCCCAAGTCTCCTTGTGGGCAAGACACGTTGTCGCCCCGGGCGGTTGCGGCCACGCTCGACGCGATCCGGTCCCGGGTGACGGTGCCGGTCGGGGTGACGACGGGCGCGTGGGCGGAGCCGGACCCGGCGGCCCGGGTGGCGCGGATCCGTTCCTGGACGACGCTGCCGGACCACGCGTCCGTGAACTGGCACGAGGAGGGCGCGGAGGAGGTCGCCGCGGCGCTCCTCGATCGCGGGGTGGGCGTGGAGGCCGGGCTGTGGTCGGGCACGGACGGCGCCGCGCGGTTCGCGGCTTCGCCGCTGGCGGGGCGGGTGCTGCGGGTGCTCGCCGAGCTCACGGACCCCGATCCGGGCTCCGCGCGGGCCTCGGCGTCGGCGCTGCTGGCGGAGATCGGCTCGGCTGGCGGGCGGCCCGTGCTGCTGCACGGCGAGGAGGGCGGGGCGTGGCCGGTGCTCCGGCTCGCGCGGGAGCTGGGGCTCGCCACCCGGGTCGGGCTGGAGGACACGCTGGTCCTGCCGGACGGGAGACGGGCCGGGAGCAACGCGGAGTTGGTGGAAGCCGTCACCCGTCCCTGACAAGGCCCACTACGGCCCCGCGACACCCACGACGAGAACACGGGTGCCGGGCTCCAGCGGGCGCCAGCGGTGCGGGAGTTCGGCCGCGCAGTAGAGGGTGTCGCCGCGTTCCAGCCGGTAGCGGACGCCGTCCGCCTCCACCTCGGCCGCGCCGTCGGCGACGTAGAGGAGTTCGTCGCCGCGGTGCCGGTACTCGCGGTCCCAGTCGTGGTCGCCGGTGAACTCCAGGGCGTGCAGCCGCTGGGCCCCGCGGACCAGGGGCCGGGTGCCGTCGGCGGTCGCGGCGCCGTCGGCGGCCCGTACGACGTCGACCGGGCGGGGCTCCTGTGCCGCCGCGAGGATCTCGACGGCCGTGGTGTCGAGCGCGTCGGCGATCCGCTGGAGCGAGCTCATGCTCGGGCGCGAGCGGCCGTTCTCGACCTGGCTGAGGAACGGCACGGAGACCCCGGCCCGCCGGGCCACCTCGGCCAGGGTCAGCTCCAGGGCGCGGCGCCTGCGCCGGATGCCGGGTCCCACGTTCATGAACTTGTAACGCCCCTTCGCCGCTCGCCCTGTTCCTGGCACCTTACCGTCGTGGTTAACTCCTTCACTCTCACTTAAAAAAGTTAACCACCATCGGAGGGAGAGCCCCATGGCTCGCGTGGACCAGAACCAGCGGCGCCGCCGCGGCACCGGCCTGATCGCCCTGGACGAGGACGCCTCGTACGGCGGGTACACGCTGTTCGCCCCGCTGACCGGAACCGGCGAGGTGTACCTGATCGACCTGCGCGGCGAGGTCATGCACCGGTGGGACCTGCCGCACCGCCCCGGCCGCCACGCGCGCGTCCTGGCCAACGGCAACCTCGCCTACAACGGCGTACTCCCGGACGAGCCCGCGCTCTTCCCCATGTGGCACAAGTACCGCGGCGGCCTGATGCAGGAGATGTCCCACGACGGCACGGTGGTGCGCGAGTACCGCGACCCGCTCCAGCACCACGACGCCCACCACTACGGTGACGGCCGGATCCTCTACACGGCCTTGGAGCCGCTGACCGGCGAGGCCGCGGCCGCGGTGCGCGGCGGGGTGCCGGGGTCGGAGGCGGACGGCGGCACCGTCTGGGCCGACACGATCGTCGAGGTCGACGCCGAGGGGAACCGCACCTGGGAGTGGAAGGTCTCCGAGCACCTCGGCCGCGACGCGTTCCCGCTCCACCCGGACTACGCGCGCGAGCACTATCCCCTCATCAACAGCGTGCTCCCGCTCGCCGACGGCACCGTCCTGGCGAGCTTCCGCTCGGTGTCCGCGGTCGTCGTCATCGACCGCGCCACGGGCGACATCGTCTGGCGCTCCGAGCCGGGCACGGTCTCGCAGCAGCACTGCCCGACCGAGCTGGAGAACGGCAACATCCTCGTCTTCGACAACGGCGTGTTCCGGCCGCACCGGGACGTGCCGTTCAGCCGCGTCATCGAGATCGACCGCACCAGCGGAAAGATCGCGTGGGAGTACCACGACCCGGCGCGCGAGTCGTTCTTCGCGCCGTTCATGGGCAGTGCGCAACGCCTCCCCAACGGCAACACCCTCGTCACCGACTCCCCCGCCGGCCGGCTCTTCGAGGTGACCGCCGACGGCTATCTGTGCTGGGAGTACGTCGTCCCGTTCTTCGGCGGCTACACCGAGGAGGAGGTCCGCACGCTCTTCCCGTCCGAGCCGAACGCCGTGTTCCGCTCGTACCGCTACTCCGCGGCCGAGCTGCCCTGGCTGAACCGGTGACCGCGCCGGCCGTGACCGCGCCGGCCGACGAGCGGCTGCCGCTGCGCCGCCTCGTCCCCCTCGCCTGCCAGCACATGCTGGCGGGCGTGTCCGCGCCGGTCTCCTCGGTCGTCCTCATCGCGACGACGCTGAAACTGCCGGCCGACCGGACGGCGTCCCTGCTCAGCGCGACGCTCGTGCTGTGCGGCGCGGGCGCGCTGCTCCAGTCCCTCGGGGTGCGGGTGCTGCGGGCCGGGGCCCGGCTGCCGTTCCTGATGCTGCCGGGCGGGGCCGCCGTCGCCATCTTCCTGCAAATAGCGCAGGAGTACGGCCCGGCGACCGCGTCCGGATCGGTCCTGGTGGCCGCCGCCTTCCTGCTCTGCGTCCTGCCGTTCTACGGGCGTCTGGTCCGGCTCTTCCCGCCGCTGGTGATGGGCACGACGGTCGTCCTCATCGGCCTCAACATGATCAAGGTGACCGCCCCGATGGTCGCCACGGGCCCGGGTCTCGGCTTCGCCACGCTCGGTGTGATCGGCTTCTTCTTCCTCGTCCTGCGGGGCGTGTGGCGGCAGCTGGCGGTGCTGCTCGGCCTGGCGGGCGGCACGGTCGTGGCCGTGCTGACCGGCACCGAGCTGCACGTCGCGCAGGGCGGCACGTTCGCGCTGCCCGACCCCTTCCCGTACGGCACTCCGCACATCGACCTGCTCGCGGCGATACCCCTGCTGGTCTTCGCGCTCGCCTCGCTCGCCGAGGCCACCGGGCAGACCGTGCTCAACAGCGAGGCCGTGGGCCGCACCCCCGACCCGGGCCGCGACGTGCCGCGCATCGCCCGCGCCGACGCGCTGGTCTCGCTCGGCTCCGGCGTCTTCGGTACGTCGCTGATGGTGACCAGCGCCGAGAACATCGGCATCGTCCAGCTCACGCGCGTACGCAGCCGGTTCGTGACGGCGGCGGCCGGGGTGCTGCTCGTCGTGTGCGGGCTGCTCACGCCGCTCACCCGGGTGCTGGCCGCGCTCCCCGAGCCGGTCGTCGGCGCGGCGGGGCTCGTCATCTACGCCGTGATCGCCGTCATGGGGTTCGGGATGCTCGCCCGTACCGATCTCACGCACGGCAGCGACAGCGTCGTCATCGCGCTGGCGCTGGTCGTCGGCATGCTGCCCCTCGTGCAGCCCGACCTGTACGCGGACCTGCCCTCCTGGGCCCGCACCCTGTTCGGCAGCGGGGTGGCGGCCGGGGCGATCGCGGCGGTCGTGCTCTGCGCGGTGTTCCGGGCGTTCGGCCCCCGGGTCACGGCCGGGAGCGGCGCTCCCCCATCAGACGCGACCCCGTGAGCCGCTCGCCGAATACGTCGTCCGGGTTGGACAGCACACAGGTGTCCAGGGAGAGGCAGCCGCAGCCGATGCAGTCGGTGAGGTGATCGCGCAGCCGGCTCAACTGCGAGATCCGCTCGTCCAGTTCGGACCGCCAGTTCCGCGACAGGCGCGCCCAGTCCTCCTGGGTCGGGGTGCGCTCCTCGGGGAGTTCGGCCAGCGCCTCGCGGATCGTCGCCAGCGGGATGCCGACGCGCTGCGCGGCGCGGATGAAGGCGACGCGGCGCAGGGTGTCGCGACAGTAGCGGCGCTGGTTGCCGGAGGTGCGGCGGCTGGTGATCAGGCCCTTGGACTCGTAGAAGTGCAGCGCGGAGACGGCCGCGCCGCTGCGCGCGGCGACCTGTCCGACGGTGAGCTCGTGGATCTTCTCCGGGATCTGTGGCACCCGGTCGAGCCTAGTCGCAGGGCGGCCTCGTTGTTAGCATGCTGAGCAAGCGCTTAGACATTGCGATGGAGGATGGGCAGCATGGCGGAGCCGCGGGTTTTCAAGGACGTCGACGAGCTGAAGGGCGCCGTCGGCGAGCAGCTCGGACACAGCGACTGGGTCGAGATCGAGCAGAGCCGCATCGACGGGTTCGCCGAGGCCACGGGTGACCACCAGTGGATCCACGTGGACCCGGAGCGGGCGAAGTCCGGGCCGTTCGGCACGACGATCGCGCACGGCTATCTGACGCTGTCGCTGCTGCCGCTGTTCGGCCCGCAGCTGATCGCCGTCGAGGGCGTGAAGATGGGCGTGAACTACGGGACGAACAAGGTGCGTTTCCCCGCGCCCGTCCCGGTCGGCTCGCGGCTGCGCGCCACCGGGAAGATCACGTCCGTGGAGGACGTGGCGGGCGGTGTACAGGTGTCGGTGGCGTTCACGGTGGAGCGGGACGGCGGCGACAAGCCGGTCTGCGTCGCCGAGTCGGTGTCCCGCTACTACCTCTGAGCAACCGGAGGGAACCTACGCGCGGGGCGCGGCTCCCACCATCCTGAGGACGAGGTCGGCGTAGAACACGCCGACCTCGTCGGGCGTCCGGCGGCCCTGGGTGTTGAACCAGCGCGCCACGTCGATGCACAGGGAGAGGATCGCGACCGTGGTGCCGGGCACGTCGGGCACCTGGAACTCGCCCTTCGCCACCCCGTCCTCGATGATCTCGCGCACGGCGGCGTCGCTCTCGCGGCGCAGCGCCACGATCTCCGGCCGGTGCTCGTCGCCGAGGGAGTCCAGCTCGTACTGGACCACGCGCGCGGTGGTGTGGTGTCCGGCGTGCCAGCGGACGAAGGAGCGCACCGCCTCGGCCAGCCGCTCGGTGGGCGTGCCCTCGGCGTCGGCGGCCCGGCGCAGGATCCGCAGCGCCTTCTCGTGGCCGATGCGGCTGATGCGGAGGAGCAGCTCCTCCTTGGTCTTGTAGTGGATGTAGAGCGCGGCCGGGCTCATGCCGGCGCGGCTGGCGATGTCCCGGGTCGTCGTGGCGTGGTAGCCGCGCGCGGCGAAGGCCTCGACCGCGGCGACGAGCAGGCGCCGGGCGGCGTCGGGGGTGACCTCGGCCCAGGGCATCTCGTCGGCGTCTTCGGGGTGCCGGCCGTCGACCCGCTCGTCCTGCGTCATCGCTCCGCTCACATCCTGTCGGTGGGGCTGCGCCTCACCATACCCTCCGAGCTGAGCGGGCGCTTAGGGCAGGGCGGCGGTATTCGCGGGCGATCCGCGTTTCGGATGCACCTTTTTCCGACGTACGGGAATTCCACTCCACTGGCCGGATCACAATTCCGTCCCGGAAGCTTTTGCCGCTCCGGGCGCACCGGCGAACCGGGAGCGCATGTTTCCGGGCCCTGAATGGTGCGGTGCGCCCGTGCCTTCCGCCTTTCTCCGCTCCGGGGGCGGGTACGTGGTTCCGGCGATTGAAATTCAATGGATTTCGATACGCGCCGGTCACCCGTCGAGGAAAGGAGCGAAAATTGCACACCGTCACACGGATCTGCGCATACCTGGGAGGTGGCCTCGACGGCCCGACCGCCCACGATCTCGGCGTCTGGCGTGACCTGCTGCGCGCGGAGGGGCTTCAGGTGGAGGTGGCGGCCGGGCTGCCCGCGGCCGGGGACGGTGCCACCGCCGCCGCGGTGGTGGACAGCCGCCTGCTGACGGACGCGCCGCCGCACCGGGCGGTGGACCGGCTCTTCGCCTCCGTACCGTTCTTCGTACTGCTGGCCGATCCGGACGCGGCCGCGTCCCCGCCCGGCGTGCCGGGCGAGGCCGGACGGATCCGGCTGGGCCGCGACGCCTCCGAGGAGAACGCGGAGAAAATTCTGAGTGTCATCCGGGAACGCGCCGATTCGGGCCGACCGGTTTTCTTCGACGCGCTCCAGGAGTACACCCGGCGCGACACGACGTCGTGGCACACGCCCGCCCATGCGGCGGGCCGGGCTTTTCTCACGTCGGAGGCGGGCCGGCGGTTCCACGCTTTTTGCGGGGAGGATTTCCTGCGCGGTGACATCTCGGTCTCCGTCGCCGAGTTCGGCTCGCTGCTCGAACATTCCGGTCTGATCGGTGCGGCCGAGGCCAATGCCGCGCGGGTGTTCGGTGCGGACCGGACCTTATTCGTCCTGAACGGCACGTCGACGACGGACCGCATCGTCGGGCACTACGCGCTGGGCCCGGGCCGGAGCGCCGTGGTGGACCGCAACTGCCACAAGGCGGTGCTCCACGCGCTGGTCCTCAGCGGCGCCCGGCCCCGCTATCTGAACCCCACCCGGAACGGCTACGGCCTCATCGGCCCCGTCCCGCCCGCCGAGCTGGACACCGCGCCGGCGGATCTGGCCGTCCTCACCAACTCCACGTACGACGGCCTGTGTTACGACACCGTACGGTCCGCCGCGCTGCTCGCCCGGGCGGTGCCCCGCATCCTGTTCGACGAGGCGTGGTTCGGCTACGCGCACTTCCATCCGCTCTACCGCGGGCGCTACGCGATGGCGGTGACCGAGGGCGAGCTGCCCGACGCCGTCAGGCCGACCGTCTTCTCCGCGCAGTCCACGCACAAGATGCTGGCGGCGCTGTCCCAGGCGGCCATGCTGCATGTGAAGTCGGCGCCGCGCGCGCCGGTGGAGGACAGGCGGCTGGACGAGACGTACATGATGCATGCCAGCACCTCGCCGTCGTACCCGATGATCGCCTCCCTCGACGTGGCCACCGCGATGATGGACGGGGAGCCCGGTACGGAGCTCATCGCCGATGCGGTCCGCGAGGCGGTGGCCTTCCGGCAGGCCATGGCCCGCACCGCCGCGCGGCTCGCGTCCGGCGGCGGGGAGGACGGCTGGTTCTTCGGCGTCTGGCAGCCGCCGCACGTCACGGATCCCGCCACCGGTCGCCGGACGCCCTTCGCGGAGGCGCCGGCCGAGCTGCTGACGGCGGAGCCGTCCTGCTGGGAGCTGGAACCGGGAGCGGAATGGCACGGGTTCGACGGCCTGGAGGACGGCTACTGCCTGCTGGACCCGCTGAAGGTCACCCTGCTGTGCCCCGGCGTCACCGCGTCCGGGGAGAGCACGCCCCGGGGCGTCCCCGCGCCGGTGCTGAGCGCCTTCCTCCTGACCCGGGGCATCACCGTCGAGAAGGCCGGCGACTACACGGCCCTGGTGCTGTTCTCCCTGAGCACGACCCGCGCCAAGTGGCACGCCCTGCTGCGGGCCCTGCTCGACTTCAAGGAGCTGTACGACGGCGACGCCGGTCTGGCGGACGTCCTGCCGGAGCTGGTCGCCGCGCACCCCGGGCACTATCGCGGGATCACCCTGCGCGAGCTGTGCCGGCGCATGCACGCCCATCTCACCGACCACGGCCACGCGGAGCTGCTGGACCGCGCGCACACGACGGCGCCCCCGGCGGACCGCACCCCCGAGGACGCCTACCGGCGCACGGCCGGCCGGCCCTCCGAACTCCTTCCCCTGAGCGACGCCGCCCACCGCACCGCCGCCGCGATGATCGTGGTCACCCCGCCGGGGATCCCGCTGCTGATGCCCGGCGAGAACTGCGGCCCGGCGTCGGGGACCGTCCTGCGCTTCCTGGCCGCCCTCGAAGCCCGCGACCGGGCCTTCCCCGGCTTCCTCAGCGAGATCCACGGAGTCCACCGGGACGCGCGTACGGGCGCCTACCGGATCGACTGTCTCGCTCGCGCGGAGCCGGGGGCGTGACTCAGGCGACCGGCTTGAACGGGTCGTGCTCGGCGAGGATCTTGTCGATGCGGGCCTTGTCGACCCGGCTGACGATCTGGTCGGCCTCCTGACGGTCCCGGATCACCTTGGCGAGGGTGAACGCCGACGTCGTCAGGTAGAGCATCGAGATGGCCAGGAAGGCCCGGATCCAGCCGCTCGCGTCGAGCCGGTAGATCCCGATGGCGACGGCGGCGAGGGCGACGGCGAAGGACGCGATGGCCTGGCCGTAGTAGGCCGTGGTGTTCTGCTGCTTGACCGGTGTCTCACTCATGCGCACAGCATGGAGCGGACGGCGCCGAAGCCCCATCCGCTCCCGTACTCATCCGCGTACTCAGTCGGCTGGGCCTCAGAACGCCGATACGCCCGTCAGGGCACGGCCGATGATGAGCTTCTGGATCTGGCTGGTGCCCTCGTAGAGGGTCATGACGCGGGCGTCGCGCAGCAGCTTGCCGACCGGGTACTCGTCGATGTAGCCGTAACCGCCGAAGACCTGAAGGGCGTTGTTCGCGCAGCGCACGGCGGCCTCGGAGGCGAACAGCTTGGCCTTCGAGGCCGCGACCTGGAAGTCCTCGCCGCGCTCGATCAGATCGGCGACGCGCCAGGTCAGCAGCCGGGCCGCGTCCACGTCGAGCGCGATGTCGGAGATCATCTCCTGCACCAGCTGGTACGAGGCGATGGGCTTGCCGAACTGCTCGCGCTCCTTGGCATAGCCGACGGCCGCGTCCAGCGCGGCCTGGGCGATGCCGACGCAGCCGGCCGCGACCGACATCCGGCCCTTGGCGAGGGCGGACATGGCGACGGAGAAGCCCTTGCCCTCCGGGCCCATCAGAGCGCTCGCCGGAACCCGGACGTCCTCCAGGACCAGCTCGGCCGTCGCCTGGCCGCGCAGGCCGAGCTTGCCGTGGATGGTGTTGCGGGTCAGGCCGGGGGTGTCGGTGGGGAGCAGGAAGGCGGAGATGCCCTTGTGGCCCGGGGTGTCGTTGGTGCGGGCGAAGAGCAGGACGACATCGGCCCAGGTGCCGTTGGTGATGAAGATCTTGGTGCCGTTGATGACGTAATCGCCGGTGGCCTCGTCGCGGACGGCCTTCGTCTGCAATTCCGCCGGGTTGGAGCCGTGGCCGGGCTCGGTCAGGCCGAAGCAGCCGAGTGCGTCGCCCGCGGTGAGCCGGGGCAGCCAGTACCGCTTCTGCTCCTCGTTCGCCCACTGCTGGATCGGCTTGGTGACCAGGCCGAGGGAGACCGAGACGATGCCGCGCACCGACGAGTCGCCGCGGCCCAGCTCCTCCGTGACCAGGCAGTAGGACAGGTGGTCGCCGCCGGAGCCGCCGTACTCCTCGTCGATCGTCAGGCCCAGGAAGCCGACCTCGCCGAGCTTCTTCACGATCGAACGGTCGACTTCCTCGGCGCGGTCCCACGTCACGACGTTCGGCGCGATCTCGCGGTCCACGAAGTCCTTGGCGAGCCGGCGGACGGCCGTCTGCTCCTCGTTCAGCTCCAGATCCATGGCCGACTACTCTCTCTTTAAATTAGCACTGCTAGTTTTAAGGGGACAGCCCTACTATGTGCGCCATGGCCCGACCGCGCAAGCCCCTCCTCAGCCGAGACCGCATCGTCGACGCGGCCCGCGCCCTCGTCGACGCCGAGGGGCTCGCCGCCGTCTCCACGCGGCGGCTCGCGGCCGAGCTCGGGGTGAGCGGGCCGTCCCTCTACAACCACTTCCGCACCAAGGACCAGATCCTGGAGGCCGTCGCCGACTCGGTGAGCGCGCAGGTCGATCTGTCGATGTTCGACGCCGGGGACGCGCGGGACTGGCGGACCTCGCTGCACGACTGGGCCGTCTCGTACCGCGCCGCGCTGCGCGAGCATCCGAACATCGTGCCCGTGCTCGCGCGCGGGCCCGGGCGGCGGCCTGCCGGGCTGCGGCTGGCTGACGCCGTGTTCGGGGCGATGGTGGATGCCGGGTGGCCTGCGGCTCAGGCCACGTCCATCGGCGCGCTCATGCGGTATTTCGTGATGGGGTCTGCGCTCGGGTCGTTCGCCGGGGGGTTCGTGGACGACGAGACCGCCTACGACCCTGCCGACTATCCGCATCTCGGGCAGGCCCATCTGCTGGCCGACCGGCAGGAGTTGATCGACGACCGGGCCTTCGAGACGGGGCTTTCGGCGTTGTTGGAGGGGTTGTCGGCGCAGTACGCGGCGCTTGCGGGTGCCGGGCGCTGATCTCTGGCCGCCTTTCGAGCACGGGTCGCCTCTTGGGCCGTCGCCCGGCTACCGGCCGGCGGGGGCTGGTCGCGCAGTTCCCCGCGCCCCTGGGCAGTTCTTCGGCCGCGGCTCTTGTCGTGGCTGATCGCGCAGTTCCCCGCGCCCCTGAGGGGTCGTCGGTCAGGCGCGCCACCGTCGTGGCTGGCCGCGCAGTTCCCCGCGCCCCTGGGTGGTTCTTCGGGTGCGGCCCGGTGGCCGCTTCTCGCGCAGTTCCCCGCGCCCCTGAGGGGTCGTCGGTCAGGCGCGCCACCGTCGTGGCCGGTCGCGCAGTTCCCTGCGCCCCTGGGCGGTCTTTCACCCGCGCCACCGTCGTGGCCGGTCGCACAGTTCCCCGCGCCCCTGGGTCGTCTTTCACCCGCGCCACCGTCGTGGCCGGTCGCGCAGTTCCCCGCGCCCCTAGGTCGTTCTCCGTCCGCGCGCCGGTGACCGCTTCTCGCGCAGTTCCCCGCGCCCCTGAGGCAGGCGCTACGCGCCGCCTCCCCTTGAGGCTGCGCTCCGCGCGCCTCCCAATGGGGGGCGGTGGTCTGCCTCCCGATGGGGCAGCGGTGGCGCGCCTCTCTCGATGGGGCGGTGGCGCGGCTCTCCTGGTGGGGCGGCGGTGGCGCGGCTCTTTGATGAGATGGCGCACGAAGTGCGCATCTCAGGGGCGCGGGGAACTGCGCGAGAAGCGGCCACCGGGCCGCACCCGAAGGACAACCCAGGGGCGCGGGGAACTGCGCGACCAGCCCCCGACGGTGGCGCGGATGAAAGACGACCCAAGGGCGCGGGGAACTGCGCAGTCGGCCCCCGCCCGAGTCGCGGCTAGAAGAGCACCAGGGCCCGGCCGCCCTTGCCCGCCAGCATGTTGTCGAAGGCGGACGGGATGTCGTTCAGGGTGATGTGTTCGGTGACCAGGGCGGACAGGTCCAAGCGGCCGGCGCGGACGTGGTCGGCGAGGACGGGGAGGTCTTCGGACGGGTTGGAGTTGCCGTAGACGCAGCCGGACAGGGTGCGCCCCCAGTGGAAGAGCTCCAGGGCGTTGAAGGTGACCTGCTGGTCCTTGCCGCCGATACCGACGACCGTGGTGCGGCCACCACGCCGCGTGGACTCCCAGGCGGTACGGATCGTCACGGCACGGCCGACGCACTCCACGGCCACGTCGACACCCTGCTTGCCGGTGAGCCCGCGAATCTCGCGGGCGGTGTTCTCGGAGGCGACGACGTAGTCGGTGGCACCGGCCCGCCGGGCCAGCTCCTCCTTCTCCGAGGACACGTCCACCGCGATGACCTTCGAGGCGCCCGCGATGCGCGCGGCCTGGAGCGTGGCGAGCCCGACCCCGCCGACGCCGTACACCGCGACGGTCTCGCCCTCCTGGACCCGCGCGGAGTGATGGACCGCGCCGTAGCCGGTGAGAACGGCGCAGCCGAGCAGGGCCGCGTCCGTGAGCGGGACCCCGTCGGGCACCCGCAGCACGGTGTTGGCGGCGACGACCGTCTCCTCGGCGAACGCGGCGACGTTCAGCCCGGGGTGCAGATCGGAACCGTCGGAGGCCCGCCGCGCGTACACGGCGCCGGCACCGGCCAGCGCGTTGGCGCACAGCCAGACCTCCCCGAGCGAGCAGGCGTGACAGTCGCCGCACGAGGGAGCCCAGTTGAGGACGACCGCGTCGCCGGGCACGACGTGCGTGACGCCGTCGCCGACGGAGACGACGGTACCGGCGCCCTCGTGGCCGAGGACGGCCGGGAGCGGCACGCGCATGGTGCCGTTGGTGAGGGACAGGTCGGAGTGGCAGACCCCGGCGGCGGCGAGCTTGATGCGGACCTGCCCGGGGCCGGGCTCGGGCAGGTCGATGTCGGTGATCTCCAGCGGGGAACCGACGGCGGTGCAGACAGCGGCGCGGACCATGGTGATCGGTGACTCCCTTAGAACTGGAGGGACTTGGTCTGGAGGTACTCGGAGAGGCCGTGCGCGCCGAGTTCCCGGCCGACGCCCGACTGCTTGTAGCCGCCGAACGGGGCCAGCGGGTTGAACCGTCCGCCGTTGATGTCGACCTGGCCGGTGTCCATGCGGCGCGCGAAGGCCACGGCCTCCGCCTCGTCACCCGCCCAGACCGCGCCCGCGAGCCCGTACACGGTGCCGTTGGCGATCCGCAGGGCGTCCTCCTCGTCCTCGTACCGGATGAGGGAGACGACCGGGCCGAAGATCTCCTCCTGCGCGATGGCCATCTCGGGGGTGACGTCCGCGAAGACGGTCGGGGCGACGAAGTAGCCCTTCTCGTGCGGGGTCTCGGTGCCGCCGACGACGAGCCGGGCGCCCTGCTCGACACCCTTCTCGATGTAACCGCGCACCCGGGCCTGCTGCTTGGCGTTGACGAGCGGGCCGATGCGGTCGCCGTACTTGGCGGCGGCGTCGGCGGCGAGCTCGACCGCCTCGTCGTACTGGTCGGTGTGGACGAGCATCCGGGTCCAGGCACTGCACGTCTGGCCGGAGTTGCCCATGACGTTGGCGACGCCGACCTTGACGGCCTTCGCGAGGTCGGCGCTGGGCAGGATCACGTTGGCCGACTTGCCGCCGAGTTCCAGTGCCACGCGCTTGATGGCGGCGCCCGCCGTGGCACCGATCCGCCGGCCGACCGCCGTGGAGCCGGTGAAGGAGACCAGGTCCACGTCCGCGTGCTCGGCGAGCGCCTGGCCCGCGACCGCGCCGATGCCGGTGACGAGGTTGAAGACGCCCGCCGGGATGCCGGCCTCGTCGACCGCCTCGGCGAACAGCTGGGCGGTGAGCGGGGTGTCCTCGGCCGGCTTCAGGACGACCGTGCAGCCCGCGGCGAGGGCCGGGCCGACCTTCGCGACGATCTGGTGCAGCGGGTAGTTCCAGGGCGTGATGGCGCCGACGACGCCGACCGGCTCGGAGTAGACGGTCGAGTTGCCGACCTTCTCCTCGAAGGGGTGGGAGGCGGCCAGCTCGGCGTACGAGCCGGAGACCAGGATCGGTACGCCCGCGTGCACCGTCTGCGAGAACTGCAGGGGCGCGCCCAGCTCGGCCGTGACCGTCTCGGCGACCTCGTCCTTGCGGGCGACGAGGACGTCGCGCAGGGCGGCGATGCGGGCCGCGCGGTCGGCGGGGGGCGTGGCGGCCCAGGCCGGGAAGGCGGCGCGGGCGGCTCGTACGGCGGCGTCGACGTCCTCGGCGGTGCCCGCGGGGACATGGCCGATGACCGACTCGTCGGCCGGGTTGACGACGGCGATCGTCTCGCCGCTGGCGGCGGCGCGCCACTCTCCGCCGATGTACATCCCGTCGTGGGCCTTCATGGCTCTCCTCCCGAGCTGATGCGTGATCGCATCCCAAACTAGCGGTGATAGTTTTCCGGCGCCAGGGACCTGCCGGAGACCCCCGTCACGCCGCCGGTAATTCCTCAGTAACGGCGCCTTCCTAGCGTGCGCACTCCCCCGTACCGTTCCCGGAGGAGTGCCCCCGATGCACCTGCCCCGACCGCCACGGCGCAGAACAGCCGTTTGGGCGGCGGCCGCGTTCACCGCGACCGCTCTGACCGCCGGCGTCATACCGGCCGTCGCCGCCGACACCCCGTCCGCGGCCGCCACCGCGAAGATCGACCCGTCGCTGAGCAGCGCCGTCGCCGAGGGCGGCGACGCGACGTTCTTCGTCGTCCTCAAGGACCGGGCCGACCTGTCCGCCGCCAAGAAGCAGAAGACGCACGCCGCGAAGGCGAAGGCCGCCTTCAAGGAGCTGCGCGCGAAGGCCGCGGACACGCAGGCCCCGCTGACGTCCTTCCTCGACAAGAAGAAGGTCGGCCACAAGGACTACTGGATCGCCAACGCCGTCCAGGTCACCGGCGGCGAGCGGCTGGTGAACGAGCTCGCGAAGCGCCCGGACGTCGCGTCGGTCGTCAAGGAGCAGCACTACAAGCTCGACGACATCGAGACGGCCGACAGCAAGGTCACCTCGTCGCGCACCGACTCGTCCGCGAACGGTGACGACACCCCGGAGTGGGGCGTGTCCGACATCAACGCCGATGACGTCTGGAACCAGTACGACGACCGCGGCGAGGGCATCGTCATCGCCAACGTCGACTCCGGTGTGCAGTACGACCACCCGGACCTGGTCGCCCAGTACCGCGGCAACAACGGCGACGGCACCTTCACCCACGACTACAACTTCTACGACCCGACGGGTCAGTGCGGCACCGGCGGCGTCCCGTGCGACAACAACGGCCACGGCACCCACACGATGGGCACGATGGTCGGCAGGCACGGCATCGGCGTCGCCCCGAACGCGAAATGGATCGCCGCCAAGGGCTGTGAGTCCTCCTCCTGCTCGGACGAGTCGCTGCTCGCGGCCGGTCAGTGGATCCTCGCGCCGACCGACCACAACGGGCAGAACCCGCGCCCGGACCTGGCCCCGAACATCGTCAACAACTCCTGGGGCGGCGGCGACACGACGTTCTACCAGGACATCGTCGAGGCCTGGAACTCCGCGGGGATCTTCGAGGCGTTCGCGGCCGGCAACGACGGCGACGGCAAGACCTGCTCCACCGCGCACGCCCCCGGCTCGCAGGCCCCGTCCTACGGCGTCGGCGCGTACGACTCGTCCGGCACGATCGCGTCCTTCTCCGGCTTCGGCCCGTCCCTGGTCGACGGTTCGGCGAAGCCGAACATCTCGGCGCCGGGCGTCAACGTACAGTCCACGTGGCCGGGTTCGGCGTACAACACCGAGTCCGGTACGTCGATGGCGACTCCGCACGTCGCGGGCGCGGTGGCGCTGCTGTGGTCGGCGGCCCCCTCACTGATCGGCAAGATCGACGAGACCCGCGCGCTGCTGAACGAGGGCGCCCGTGACGTCGACGACACCCACTGCGGCGGCACCGCCGGCATGAACAACGTATGGGGCGAGGGCAGGCTCGACATCCTCGCCTCCGTCGACAAGGCGCCGCACACCGCGGCCGTCGTCACCGGCGAGGTGACCGACAAGGCCACCGGCACGGCGCTGTCCGGCGTCACCGTGAAGGCCGAGGGCGCCGGGACGACCCGCACGGTCACCACCGGGACGGACGGGAGCTACCGGCTGCCGCTGCCCGCGGGCACGTACACCTTCACGTTCGGCGGCTACGGCTACGCGAACGGCTCGGCCGCCGGAGTCACCCTCACCGACAACCAGGCCTTCACCCAGGACATCGCGCTGACCCCGGTCGCCTCGCACCAGGTCTCCGGCACCGTCGCCGACGTCACCGGCAAGCCCCTGCCGGGCGCGAAGGTCGAGCTGACCGGTACGCCGCTGGACGCCGTCACCACGAACGCGAAGGGCCGGTACTCCTTCGCGAAGGTCGCCGAGGGCTCCTACAGCCTGACGGTGAAGCCCGCCGCTCCGGTCCTGTGCAACGGCGTCTACACCGGTTCCGCCACCGTCGGCGCCGACGGCCTGGCGAAGAACGTCCAGGTCCCGAACCGCACCGACAACGCGTCCAACTCCTGTGCCCCGGCGGCGTACTCGTGGATCGCCGGGACGAAGAAGGTGGCCCTCACCGGCGACGAGGACGCGGCGACGGTCGCGCTGCCCTTCCCGGTGAAGCTGTACGGCGTCCCGTACTCCTCCGCCTCGGTCACCACCGACGGGCTGATCAACTTCCTGTCCTCGCGCGTCGGCGACTACAGCAACACCGCGCTGCCGACGACCGGCGTGAACGGGGTCAAGGGCATCGTCGCCCCGCTGTGGGACGACCTGACGCTCGACAAGAAGTCCTCCGTGCAGACGGCCACCACCGGCACCAAGGGCAGCCGCACGTTCGCCGTCGTGTGGAACAACGCCGCCTACGCGAACGGCACTTCGGGCCGTGCCACCTTCGAGGCCGTCTTCGACGAGGCCACCGGCGCCGTGACCCTTCAGTACCGGTCGGTCGCCGACAGGGGCGCGGGCGCCACGGTCGGCATCGCCGACCAGAACGGCACCGACGCCCTCCAGTACGCGTACAACCAGTCCGTCCTCACCGACGGCACCGCCGTCCGCTTCGTGCAGGGAGCCAAGTGATGAGAGCCCACCACTCGCGGCGGGCCGTGCGGCTCGCCTCCGCGCTGATCGCGGCCGGGCTGTGCCTGACCGCCGCCCCGCAGGCCCTGGCCGCCGACGACAGCGGCCCGGTCATGAAACTGAGCAGCGCCGAGGCGAAGAAGCTGGCCGCCGAGGTCACGCTCGACCCGTACGTCACGGCCGAGGACACCACCGGTACCCAGAAGGCCGACGACACCGCTCCCGCGTCGGACGCCGCCGGCCCGGACACCAAGGTGACGATGACCGCGAAGTCCACGCTGGAGGGCGTGCGCGGGATGGGCGCCACGGTGCCGGTCGGCAGGAACGGCGACTACTTCTCCGTCAACAGCATGGGCTACGTGCAGCGGCACGCCGCCGACGGCAGCGAGAAGTGGGCGCGCGCCGGCAGCTCCTTCTTCACCGACTGGCAGGTCAAGCCGCTCCAGCCCTGGCGGACCGAGCCGTACCCGGCGCAGATCCTCATGGGCTACAACGCGGTCTCGCCGTTCTCCGCCAACTCCGACTCCGGCTACGCGACCGGTGACCTGACCGGCGACGGCGTCCCGGACCTGGTGTTCACGGCGCTGGTCGGCGCGACCCCGTACCCGCGCGCCTTCACCTCTCCGGGCTCGGACCTCAGCACCGGCACGTTCGTCACCGTCCTCGACGGGAGGACCGGCACCACGGTCTGGTCGAAGCTGTACAACCACGCCTCCATGGTGAAGATCGTCGACGGCACGCTGCTGATCGCCGACGCGCCCCGGATGAGCGGCGACGCGAAGGTCCCGGCCGGTGCCACGCTGACCCTGACGGGCATGCGGTTCTCCACCGGCACCGACGGCAGGCTGACGCCCGCGCAGTCGTGGACGTACGACAGCAAGGAGGCCCGGTACGCGAACTGGGGCGACATCCAGGACCTCGGCAAGGGCCGGATCGCCGTCTCCTGGAACCTCGGCAAGGACGACGGCGTCGACTCGCGCGGGCGCACCCTCGTGCTCGACACCGCCGACGGCGCGACCGTCTGGCAGTCCGACGGCATGCTCTACAGCCGCAAGCTGCGCCTCGACGCGGGCCGCAAGCGGCTCGTCGCGATCGAACAGGCGGACGCCACGGACGCGGTGCGCTACGAGGTCGCCTCGTACGACCTGAAGACGGGTCACCGCGCCACGCTGGACGCCCGGGAGAACGTGCTGCCGACCGCGCTGACCGTCGGTGACCTCGGCGCGAAGGCGGGCGACGAGTACGCCGTCGCGGAGTCCTCGCTCGACGAGAACTACTACGTCAACGCCAGCACCGTCCGCGTCGTCGACGGCGCCGACCCGGGCAGCCCGCTGTGGTCGAGCACCATCAAGCGCGACGCAGACAACAGCCACGACGCGCCCAGCGTCTGGGGGCTCGGGGTCGCCGACGGCTCGCTCGTCGCGTCCGCCCAGGACGACCGCGAGATCAACGACCCCGGCAACCGCGGCGGCAACCGCTACGCGTCCCTGACCGTCTTCTCCGGCAAGGGCGCCGTCAAGTGGCAGCAGAAGGGCGTCGCCGCCGCGCCGATGTACCAGGACCTCTACGGCGACGACCGGGGCACGCACGTACGGGTCGTCGACCTGACGCAGAACATCCGCACCTACAAGGTGGGCAACGGCAAGGCGGAGGGCGTCACGCCGTTGCAGGGCGACATCGCCTACGCCAGGAGCACGGACCTGAACAAGGACGGCAAGGCCGACCTGGTCATGGGCGGTGAGTCGAACGGCGTGTTCGCATACTCGGGTCCGTCGCTGGTCGACGGCGGCAAGCCCGAGAAGCTGTGGCAGGCCACCCTGCCGGGTGCGGTCCACGACATCGAGCTGGGTGACGTCGACGGCGACGGCAGGCCCGAGATCGTGGTCGCCGCCGACACCGCGACGGTCGTCCTGAACGGAAGGACTGGCAGGACACTCGCCACCATCGCAGCCGGAGAGGGCCGGTTCGTCCGCTCGGTGCAGCTGACCGACCTGGACGGCGACGGCGCACAGGACCTCCTCGTGCCGACGGACGCACTGCGCGCCTACCACGGCGACGGCCACGCCCTGTGGACGTACAGCGCGCCGAAGGCCGCGGGCGACGTGCGCTTCGCGGACGCCTCGGTGGGCGACGGCCGGGTCTACGCGTCGTACGCGAGCCTCGACGCGTTCGGCCTGGACGCCCCGGTCACCGACGCGGTCGCGCTGAACGCGAAGACCGGCAGGGCCCGTTGGTCCGTCGCTCCGAAGGCGCCCGACAACGCGGTCGGCGGCATCCGCACGGCCATCCCCAACGAGGGCGTCTTCGCTTCCAAGGAGATCCCGTACGCCGACGGGCACGCGGTGATCTATCTGTGGGGTGTCGTCGCGCCGCTCAAGACCGCCAACGACTCGCTCAACCCGCAGAACTACTTCGAGATCCGCGACGGCCGGACCGGCGAGGTGCTGCACTCCGGGCTCGCCGGAGGACTGTGGACGCACAACAGCTACTTCGCGAAGGACGGGGTGCTGTACTCGGGCGACACGGCGTCGTTCCGGAGGTACCGGGCGAACGGCGACGACAAGACGCAGCTCACCACGCCGACGTCGTACGGCGGCGGCTTCATGACCGGTCCCGGCGGCCGTGAGCTGCTGGTGTCCGGTTCCGAGTCGGGGCTCGGCATCTACGACCCGAGCATTCTCGACTCGCAGGACAGCTGGGAGGACCCCGTCGCCGGCATCACGCTCATGGGCGCCCGGAACTACTTCGCGGGCGACCTCGACGGGGACGGTGTCGACGAGGTGATGTCGCTCAACAGCGACGACTCCGGCCGGGACCGCACCGTCGGACTGTTCGGCGGCGGCTACTACGTGACCGACAACGGCATCCACCAGGTCACCACGTACAAGCTCTCCTGACCCGAGCCGCTGTCTCATGAACCCCCTGGGCCTCGCCCAGGGGGTTCACATGTCGCTCGGTTACAGTTGCGCCCTCATGAGCAAGCAGCAGGCGGACAGCACGATGTCGGCCGCTCCGCTGCTGCGTCTGCACCTTTTCGGCGGCTTCACGGCGACTCGTGACAGCGGCCCCGCGCCCGCCGGGCGCTGGGCCCGGCCCAGCGCGCAGACCCTGGTGAAGCTGCTCGCCGTCGTCCCCGACCACCGGCTCCACCGCGAGCAGGCCATGGACATCTGCTGGCCGGACGCCGACCGGCACTCCGCGACCGGCAGCCTGCGGGTCGCCCTGCACGCCGCGCGCCGCGCCCTCGAACCCGAACTCGCGCCCCGGGCCAGCTCCTCGTACCTGATATCCGACGGCGCGCTGCTGCGTCTCGATCCGGCCACCGTACGGATCGACGCCGACGAGGCCGAGACGGCGGCACGGGCCGCGCTCGCCTCCCGGGACCCCGGACGGCTCACCGCCGCCCTCGGCCTGTTCACCGGCGAACTGCTGCCCGAGGACCGGTACGCGCACTGGGCGCAGGCACGGCGCGATCAGCTGGCCGTTCTGCGCGAGGAGGTGCAGCTCGCGCTCGCCGCCGCGCACATGGCGCAGGGCTCCCTCGCCGACGCGGTCGCCACGGCCGAGCGGATCCTGGCCGCGGGCCCCGCGGAGGAGGCCGCGCACCGGATCCTGATGGAGGCGTATCTGCGCCAGGGGCTGCGGCGGCTCGCGGTGCGCCAGTACCACGCGTGCCGGGCGGCGCTCGACGCCGAACTGGGCGTGCGGCCGGGGCCCGAGACCGAGCGGCTGCACCGGCTCGCGCTGACCGACTCCCCCGCTCCCGCGCTGACCGCGCCGTCGCTGCCCGCCCCGCTGCGGGCTCCCGCAGCCGGACCACTGCACGGCCGTGACAACGTTCTCCTCCGGCTGCTCGCCGCCGAGGGACCGCCGGTCACCCTGCTCACCGGCGAGGCCGGAGTCGGCAAGACGAGCCTGGCCGGGGAGGCCGCGCGCCGGGCCGCCGCGGCCGGGACCGCCGTGCTGTGGGGCGGCGGGCACGACGCCGAGGGGCACACCCCGTACGGGGCGTTCGCCGAGGCCCTCGACGGCTGGCTCGCCGAGTGGGACGCCGGGGAACGGGCCCGGGTGGGCGCCGAGTATCCCGAACTGGCCGCCTTCCTGCCGTCGTTGGGGCGGGTCGGGGCCGGCGGTGAGCGGGGCCCCGAGGAGGAGCGGGACCGGCTGTTCCGGGCGGCGGGCGCCCTGCTCGGCGAACTCGCCGCCACCCGGCCGGTCCTGGTCGTCCTCGACGATCTGCACGCCGCCGACGAGGGCTCGTTCCAGTTGCTGAGTCATCTGGCGCGGCGGGTGCCCGCACTGCGGTTCCTCGTGACGTACCGCGAGGAGGAGCTGCCCGGGGGCGATCCGCGCCGGTCCGCCCTGGCCGCGCTGCGGCGGGCCGGGCTCGCCGCCCGCGAGGACGTGGCCCGGCTCGGCCGCGACGCCTGCCTGGCCGTGATCCGCGACGCCGGCACCCCCGCCGAGCGCCTCGACCGGGTCTGGGAACTCTCCCTCGGCAATCCGCTCTTCGCCCTCGAACTCGCCCGCGGCCCGGTCGGCGACGAAGCTCCGGACGGCGTACGGCAGTTGGTGGGCGAGCGGCTCGGGCGGCTCGGCCGGGACACCCGGCGGGTCGTGGAGGCGCTCGCCGTCGCGGGCGGCGAGGTCGCGCTGAGCGAGCTGCTGGACGTCGCCGAGCACGGGCTGCGGCCGCCCGTGGAGGCGGTGGCCGCCCTGGAGGACGCCATCGGCGCGGCTCTCGTCGAGGAACGGCAGGTCGTGGTCGCGGGGCGGGCCCAGGCGGGCCTCGCCTTCCGGCATCCGCTGGTCCGGCTCACCTGCTACGAACAGCTCACGGTCGTCCGCCGCCGCCAGCTCCACGCGGCGTTCGCGCAGACCGTGCTGCGCCGCCGCCCCGACGCCGTCGACACGCTCGCCTCGCACTTCGCGCGCGCCGACGATCCCCGCGCGGCCGAGTATCTGCGCCGGGCCGCCGAACGGGCCGCCGCCGTCTACGCCAACGACACCGCCGACCGCTACTACCGCGACCTGGTCGCCCGGCTCGACGTGGACGCCGCCCGCGCCCGGCTCGGCCATGCCCAGGTCCTGCGCCGCATGGGGCACTTCGCGCGGGCGGCCGAGGTGCTGCGGCTCGCGCTCGCCGAGTTCGTGCGGCGCGGCGACCACGACGACACCGTGCTCGCGGCGGCCCGGCTCGCCGAGACCCTCGTCAAGGCCGAGAACCCGGAGGCGGGCCTCGACGTCCTGCACGCCCATCCGCCGGGCGCGCAGACCGGACCCGAACCAGCCGCCTCCCACGGGCTCGCCCTGGGCGTGGCGCTCGGTGTGCAGGGCCGGTACGCGGCCGGGTACGAGGCCGCCCGGGAGGCGCTGGCCGCCGCGCTGCGGGTGCCCGGCCTCACCGGGCAGGGGTTGCAGGCCCGCTGCCATGCGGGGCAGGCCACCAATCTGGCGCTGGCCGGGCGTTTCCAGGAGGCCCGCGCCGCCGCCGACCGGGCGCTCGCTCCGGCCGAGTCGTACGGGGACTCGGCGCTGCTCGGCGCGGTGCTGTCGGTGCTGCGGGAGAACGCGCGGCGCGAGGGGCGGCTGCGGGATGCCGTCGGTACGGGGTTGCGGGCGCTCGGGCTCGCCGAGGAGTCGGGGGATCCGACGGCGGCCGCGTTCGAGCGGGCCAATCTGGCCGAACTCCGCTTGCTGTTGGGTGAGTTCGATGCCGCTCGGGAGCTGGCCGAGGGGGCTGTGGCGGGGGTCGACGGGGACGACGACACGTGGTCGCTGCCGTATGCGCTGGCCGCGCTGGCCCGGGTGCGGATGCGGGGCGGTGACGTGGAGGCTGCCGTGCCGCTGCTCGACCGGGCCGAGGGAGCCGTGGGCATGGACCGGCAGGCCCGTTTCGAGGTGCGGAGCGCTCGTGCCGAGGTGGCTCTGCGGCTGGGGGTGCCCGGGCGGGTGTCGGAGCTGGTCTCGGACACCGAGGCGCCGGTGCTGGCAGCTTGGGGTCATTTCCTCTGCGGGCAACGGGAGTTGGCGTCGCGGGTCGCTGCCGCCGAGGTGGAGCGGGCTCGGGGGTCCGGGGAGCGGCTCGCCGAGGTGGATGCCGGGGTGATCCTCGCGGTGGCCCTGGCCGAGCCCGGGGCTCTGGCCGAGGTGGCCGTTCTGGCACGGGGTCTTCCATACCCGGCCGGGATGACGGCGGTGCAGAACGCCCACGCGGCGACCGACCATGCCTGTGGCCGTGACTGATCGCGCATTTCCCCGAGCGCGGCCCGGTGGCCGCCTCTCGCGCAGTTCCCCGCGCCCCTAAAACCAGTTCCCACGCGCGCCACTCGTCGTGGCTGGTCGCGCAGTTCCCCGCGCCCCTAAAACCAGTTCCCACGCGCGCCACTCGTCGTGGCTGGTCGCGCAGTTCCCCGCGCCCCTGAGGCAGGCGCTTCGCGCCGCCTCCCCTGAGGCTGCGCTTCGCGCGCCTCACGATCAGGCGGCGGGGGCGCCGCTCTTGATAAGGCGGCGGGCGGGGTGCGCCTCTCTAGTTGAGGCGGCAGGCGGGGTGCGCCTCTCTTGATGAGATGGCGCACGAAGTGCGCATCTCAGGGGCGCGGGGAACTGCGCGAGAAGCGGCCACCGGCCGTCAGCCGACGTACAACCCAGGGGCGCGGGGAACTGCGCGACCAGCCACGACGGTGGCGCGCGCGAAAGGCCGCCTAGGGGCGCGGGGAACTGCGCGAGCGGCCGCGGCGCACAGGACCCGGCACACGGGACGGAGTCCCCCCGCGCAGGCCCAGACCAGAAGCGACGAGGAGCAAGCCGCCCAGCATCACGAAGGGCGCCGCCGTACCCGCGACCCCGGCGATGAGGCCCGCCGAGGCCGGCGCCGCCACCTGCCCGAGCCGGTTCCCGGTCAGGCGAAGGGCCAGAGCCGTGGAGCGGGCGTCCGGCGGGGCCGCCTGGACGACCGTGGTCATCGACAGGGGCTGGCCCACGCCCAGGCAGAATCCGAGGAGGACGAGGATCACGGCCAGCGCCCACACCGGCACCGGAAAGGCGATCGCCGCGCACAGCACCGCCGCCAGCAGACACGTCGACGTGATCAGCAACGCCCGGCCCAGCCAGTCGATGAGCGGGGTCATGACCAGGCGGCAGGCGATGGTGGCCCCCGCGCGCAGGCTCAGCAGCACACCGACGACGGCGGGCGCGATACCGCGATGCTCACCGACCACCGGCAGGTACGCGGTGAGGATGTCGGTGGCCGACAGCACGGCGAGGCTGATGAAGATGCCGCCGGGCACACCCCGGGTACGCAGGATGCGGTGCACGGGAACCCGGGGCGCGCTCACCCCCGTACGCGTACCGGAATCCGCACGACGGGCCTCGATGCGCCACAGCGAGGTGAGGGCGAACGCGCAGACGGCCGCCGAGATCAGCAGGGCCAGCGCGCTGGTGCCGCCCATGTCGGCACCGTCGATCACCGCGCCCGCCGCGATCGGCCCGATGAGCTGCCCGAGCGAGGCGCCGATCGTGAAGTGGCCGAAGTTGCGGTCCTGTTCGTCGGGGGCGGACTGACGGGCCACGATCGACTGGGCGCCGATGACGAAGCAGAGGTGGCCGAGGCCCATCACGCCGCTCCAGGCGGCCATCCGGGCAAGGGAGTTCGCGAGGCCGCTCAGCGCGCAGCCGCCCGCGATGAGGGCGACGCCGACCGGCAGCAGCGGGGCGCATCGGCCGTGGTCCGTGCGCCGCCCGAGCGGCACGGCGGCGAACAGCGGCAGCAGCGCGTAGACGCCCGCGATGACACCGACGGCGCGTTCGTCGGCGCCGAGGGCGAGCGCCCGGTAGGAGACGGCGGGCCGCGCCATCGACACCGCCCCCTGCGCGAAGCTGAAGGCGATGACGAGGCGCAGCAGCCAGGTACGGCTCAACGCAGGTCACACGATCCCGAAGAGCAGACCGGCGCCGAGGACGACGAGCGCGGTCAGCGCGGCCCATTTCACGGTGAACCTGGTGTGGTCGCCGAACTCGACCTTCGCCATGCCGACGAGCACGTACACGGCCGGGACGAGCGGGCTGGACATGTGCAGCGGCTGCCCGACGAGGGAGGCGCGGGCGATCTCGACGGCGGAGACGCCGTGCGCGCCCCCGGCCTCGGCGAGGACCGGCACGATGCCGAAGTAGAAGCCGTCGTTCGACATGAAGTAGGTGAAGGGGATGGAGAGGACGCCGGTGACCAGGGCCATGTGCGGGCCCATCCAGTCGGGGATGCCGCCGACGACCCACTCGGCCATGTGGTCGACCATGCCGGTGCCCTGGAGGACGCCGGTGAAGACGGCGGCGGCGAAGACCATGCCGGAGACGTTGAGGACGTTCTCGGCGTGGGCGCCGATGCGGGCCTTCTGGTCGGGCATGTGCGGGTAGTTGACGGTGAGGGCGAGCGCCGCGGCCAGGAGGAACAGGACCGGGATGGGCAGTAGCTCCATGATCATGGCGGTCAGCAGGACGACCGTGAGCAGCGCGTTGAACCAGTAGAGCTTCGGCCGCAGGGTGGGGCGGTTCGGGTCGAGTCCGGTGAACGTCTCGCCGTCCTCGTTGCGGTAGGAGGGCGCGGCACCGCCGCTCCCGCTGCCCCCACCGGTGCCGGTACCCGCACCGGCGCCCACGAGGACCTTCTCCTCGGCCGTCACCGTCTCGGTCTCGGTGACCTCGGCCGGGGCGTCGAGGGAGAGGTGGCCGAGGCGCTTGCGCTCGCGGCGGCCCAGCACGTACGCGAGGACGAAGACGAACAGCAGGCCGACGCCGAGCGCGGGGATCATCGGGACGAAGATGTCGGTGGCGTTCAGCTTGAGGGCCGTCGCCGCGCGGGCGGTCGGGCCTCCCCAGGGCAGGGTGTTCATGACGCCGTTGGCGGTGGCCGCGACCCCGGTCATCACGACCAGGCTCATCTTCAGGCGCTTGTACAGCGGGTACATCGCCGAGACGGTGATCATGAACGTGGTGGAGCCGTCGCCGTCCAGGGAGACGATCGCGGCGAGCACCGCGGTGCCGACGACGATCCGCACCGGGTCGGCCTTCGCGAACTTCAGGATGGCGCGCACGATCGGGTCGAAGAGACCCACGTCGATCATCACGCCGAAGTAGACGATCGCGAACATCAGCATGGCGGCGGTGGGTGCCAGGTCGCCGATGCCGGCGATGACGTAGTCACCGAGGTGCGCTCCCTTGCCCACCAGGACGCAGAACAGCGCCGGGATGAGCACGAGCGCCGCGATCGGCGACACCTTCTTCATCATGATCAGCACCAGGAAGGTGGCGATCATGACGAATCCGAGGATCGTCAGCATGGAGGGGGTTCCTAACGTCGTTCGCCCTTGAACTTCCGCCCGGGGGTCGGCGGTCAGCGAGACGCTAGGGCCCGTCCGTCAGCGTTAACAAGACGTTGACACGCGAGCAATAAGCGCAAAACTCCAGGTCACGGCTTTACGTAGATCAGTCGAGGGTGCGGGCGAGGTACGCACGCAGCAGTTCCCTGGTCTCGGTGATGATCCGCGGGTCGCCCGCCGGGTCGAGCCGGAACGCGAGCCGCACCAGCGCGTCGGCGGCCTCGACCGCCACCAGGAACGTGCGCCGCAGCGCGTCGTCGGGGGTCCGGCCGAGGTGCGGGGCGAGGAGGTCGGTGAGGGTGTCGGCGACCCGCAGATTGGGCGCGGAGTCGGGGTCGCCGACGGGGATCTGGGTGCCGAAGTCGACCAGGGAGAAGCCGGGCGCGGTGCGCTTCATGGCGAGGTACTCGTCGAGGATGGCGTCCATCGCGGCGCGCCAGTCGTCGGCCGGGATGGTGCCGAGGCGTCCGGTGACGCGCTCCGCGTACCGCTCCAGGTTCCGCTGGGCCAGGGCGTCGACCATGGCGCGCTTGTTGGTGAAGAAGCGGTAGACCGAGCCGATGGGCACTTCGGCGGCGCCCGCGACGGCCCGCGTGCTCAACTGCTCGTAGCCGACCTCGTCGAGGAGATCGGCGCAGGCGTCGAGGATCCGGCTCAGCCGCTCGGCGCTGCGCTGCTGGACGGGCGTACGGCGCAAGGGGGTCGGATGAGGCATGCCGGTCACCCTACGGCCGGTTCAGGGAGATGGGGATGCCGTCTCCGCGCCGGACGCGGTGAGGTCGGCGGTGGCCTCGACGGGTCTGCCCTCGACCGCCCAGACCGTGCCGTCGTCGGCGTAGAGCCGGGCGGTGACCTTGTGGGTGCCGCGGCTGAGGCGGGTGCCGGGCAGCCGGTAGTCGACGGCGCGCAGCCGGGACAGGCGGGTGCCGTCCAGGTAGAGCTGGGCGTAGCCGCGGCCGTGCACGGGGCGGGCCGCCGCGTCCTTCGGGCTGAACCGGAAGTTGCGCACCCGGACCTTGATGTCCCAGCCGCCGTCGGGCCGCGGGTCGGGCTGCACGATCAGGCCGACGCCGGGGGCGTCGTCGCCGGGGACCTGCCGGAAGTGGCGGCCGTCGTCGTCGGTCGTGTCGAGCACCTTGCCGACCTGGCGCGGGCCGCCGTCGTCGGCACCGCACCCGGCGAGGCCCGTCACGAGGGCGCAGGCGAGGAGGGAGGCGGCGAGGGCACGGGCCGGGGTCGTCCTGGGCATGCTCGGACAGTAAGGGACCGTTCACGTTTTCGGATCCGTCTCGGGGAGGAGGACTCCAGGGGGAGGCGCGGGGCCCCAGGGGGGCGCCCGCGGGAGATCGAATCCGGCCGGACGGCGTCTTGCGTGGGCCGATCGCGAATCCTACGGTTGAGCATAGGAATCATGGACGAGGGGCGAGGGAGCGATTCATGAGCGGGGACGCACGCAAGACGGCCGAGGCCCTGGCCTATCAGACGGGCTTCGGCAACGAACACGCCTCGGAGGCGGTGCCGGGCGCCCTGCCGCAGGGGCGCAACGCACCGCAGCGCGCCCCGCTCGGGCTGTACGCGGAGCAGCTCAGCGGCACCGCGTTCACCGAGCCCCGCGCGCACAACCGGCGCTCGTGGCTGTACCGGATCCGCCCCTCGGCCGCGCACCCCGAGTTCACGCGCACGGACAACGGCACGGTGCGCACGGCCCCCTTCACCGACTCGGTCCCCGACCCCAACCGCCGCCGCTGGAACCCGCTGCCCGACCCCGCGCCCGGCACGGACTGGCTGGCGGGCCTGTGGACGCTGGGCGGCAACGGGGACGCGACGCAGCGCACCGGCATGGCCGTGCACCTGTACGCCGCCGACTCCTCGATGACGGACCGGGTGTTCAGCGACGCCGACGGCGAACTGCTGATCGTGCCCGAGCGCGGCGGGCTGCTGCTGCGCACCGAGTTCGGGCTGCTCGCCGCCGGTCCCGGCGAGGTCGCGCTGATCCCGCGCGGGGTCCGCTTCCGGGTGGAGCTGCTCGACGGGAGTGCGCGCGGTTACGTGTGCGAGAACTACGGGGCGCCGTTCCAGCTCCCCGACCTGGGCCCGATCGGGGCCAACGGCCTCGCGAACGCCCGGGACTTCAGGGCGCCGGTCGCCGCGTACGAGGACGTCGAGGGCCCGGTCGAGGTGGTCAACAAGTTCTGCGGCAACCTCTGGTCCGCGACGTACGACCACTCTCCGCTGGACGTCGTCGCCTGGCACGGCACTCACGTGCCGTACGTGTACGACCTGCGCCGTTTCAATGTCATCGGCTCGATCTCGTACGACCATCCCGACCCGTCGATCTTCACGGTCCTGACCTCGCCGTCGGACACTCCGGGGCTCGCCGGTGTCGACTTCGTCGTCTTCGCGCCGCGGTGGCTGGTGGGCGAGGACACGTTCCGTCCGCCGTACTTCCACCGGAACGTGATGAGTGAGTACATGGGGCTCATCGAGGGCGCCTACGACGCGAAGGCCTCCGGCTTCCTGCCGGGTGGCGGGTCGCTGCACAACATGATGTCGGCGCACGGCCCCGACCGGGAGACCTTCGACAAGGCCAGCGCCGCCGAGCTGGTGCCGCAGCGGGTCGATGACGGTTTGGCGTTCATGTTCGAAACCCGCTGGCCCGTGACGGCCACCCCCCAGGCCACCGAGGCCGGTCACTTGCAGCGGTCCTACGACGACGTGTGGCGCGGCCTGGAACGCCACTTCCGGAGCTGAGGGCCCGCGACCGCCCCTGAGAGCGAGCGCAGCTCGCTCTCAGGGGCGCGGGGAACTGCGCGACCAGCCACAACGGCGGCGCACCCGGCGACGGCACCCGCATCCGCCCAGGCCACATTGCACATCACGCCCCCGACCGATACGGATAACCCCGTGACGTCATTCGCCCCGGACTCGATCGTCCTGAACCGCAAGCTGCCGCTCTGGTATCAGGTGTCGCAGTCCCTGCGCGCCTCGATACTGGGCCGCTCCCCGCAGGACCCGCTGCGACTGCCCACCGAGGAGCAACTGGCCGGCCACTACGGCGTCTCCGTGCTGACCATGCGGCAGGCGCTGAAGGAGCTGGAGGACGAGGGGCTGATCACCCGGCACCGGCGCCGCGGCACGTTCATCGAACCAGCGGCCCGGCGCGGCGCCCCGGTGCGGCTGCTCGGCTCGGTGGACGCGATCGTGGCGCAGCAGTCCGGGATGACGGCCGAACTGCTGGACCACGGCACGGTCCCGGTACCGACGGCGCTGGCCGACCACTTCCCGGGCACGGAGCACGTGGCGACGTACCACCGCCTGCGCAGCGACGAGAAGACCGGCGAGCCGACGAACCACGCCCGCAACTACATCCGCCCCGAACTCGCCGAGCGCGTCGACGTCGCGGACCTGGAACGGTGGCCGATGACGAAGGTGCTGCGGGACGTCGTGGGCGTGCGCATCACCCGGGTCACGGACTCGGTGGAGGCCCGCCTGGCGGACCCGGAGACGGCCCGGCTGCTCGAAGTGCCGCTGCTCAGCCCGATCCTGCACTACACGGGCATCACGTACGACGAGGAGGGCCGGGTCCTGGACGTGGCGGTGATTCATTACCGCGGGGACCGCTTCTCGTTCTCGGTGACGCTGGACGCCGACTGATGCCCGGCCGGGGAGACGTACCATGCCGGGCGTGACGAACGACCGTCCCGCAGACGCCGACGCCATCGCGCTCGCGGACCTGATGCCGTGGTCCGTGGCACCGCTGCGCCTGGGCCGCGGCTGGCCCGTGGCGCCGGACGCGGCGTCCCTGAAGGCCCGTTGGGACACCTTCGTCAGCGGTGACCCGGCCCGCCGGGAGACACTGCTCGAACCCTCGCGCAGCCGCACGCTGCACACCGCGGCCGCCCAGCTCCCCGGCGTCGACACGGGCACCGAGCCGCTCGCCCACGCCTCGGGGCCGTGCCCGGAGCCGGTGCGCGTGCTGCACGGCCCGTTCGACGAGCAGTGGCTGATCCCCGACCAGCGCTTGATCGACGCGGCCCGGCCCGAGTTGTGGCGGGTCGCGGACGAGCGGCAGCTGTACCTGGTGGAGCAGGGGTACGTGCCCGATGCCGGCGGCCCCGCCGTGCTGGCCTGCGCCGTGCTGCCCGAGGGCCGCTCCCCCGCGGGCCGCCCCGGCCGGATCCGCCCCCTCTACCGCCGTCCGGGCGCGGCGGAGCCGAACGTCGCGCCAGGTCTGCTCCAGCACCTTTCGGGTACGTACGACCACGAGGTCACCGCCGCCGACCTGTTCGCCTGGATCCTGGCCGCGGCCGGGCGCGGCGCCGACCGGACGTGCCGGGTGCCGCTGCCCCTGGACCCCGAGGTCTGGCGGCGCGGGGTCGGCCTCGGGCGCCGGGTCCTGTGGCTGGAGCGCCGCGGCACCGGCGCCGAGCGCCCCAAACTGCCGGGCGGCAGACGCCCGTACGTCCGCGCGCCGCTGCCCGAGAGGCCCACCGAGCTCCACTACGACCGCGCGCAGGAGGCCCTCCTGGTCGGCGACGGCCGCATCTCCCCCGTCCCCGCCGCCTCCTGGGACTTCCAGGTGAGCGGAGTGCGCGTCCTGGAGCAGTGGTTCGCCCGCCGCACGGCCACGGCGGAGCCGGGCACCCTGGCGGCGATCCGCCCGAAGACCTGGCCCCAGCCCTGGACGTCGGACCTCCTGGAGCTGATCACCGTCCTCGCCCTGCTGTCCGAACTGATCCCCGAACAACAGGAGTTGACGGCGGGCATCGGCGACCTGATCACCCCGGCCGAACTGACCCGCGCCCGCGTCCTCCCCGTCCCCGACACCGCCCACCGCCCGGCCTCGGTCCTGGACCACCAGGAGGAGGGCCCCGGCGGCCAGTTCGCGATCCTGTAGCGGGCGCAGCCCGCTCCAGGGGCGCGGGGAACCGCGCGAGCAGCCACGACGGAAGCCTCACACGGCAGACGGCCCCGCGAACCCCTCACCGGCGAACCCCTCAAGAGTCCTGCGCAGCGCCCGCTCGAAAACGGCCTCCAGATCGATGGGCCCGGAATCCTCGGCGAACGCGGCAGCCAGCCGCGGATACTTGCCGGACGCCACCTGCCCCCCGAGATAACCGATCCGCACCGCGTTCTCCTGCTCCTCGCTCCACGGCAGGGACCGCGTCCGCTCGGCGGTGGCGATCTCGTTGGCGACATACGTCGTCACCACGCTCGTCACCGACGCGATCAGCTCCATCTTCGTGCCGTACGGCAGCTCCAGCGGATCCAGGCAGGCCAGGCAGTGCTCCAGGTACCGCAGCGCGTTCGGGCTGAACCCGTACACCGGGGACATGAGGCGCGGCAGCCAGGGGTGCCGGTGCATCAACGCCCGTGCCTGCCGGGCGAGCCCGAGGACGTCGGTACGCCAGTCGCCGGACGGCTCGGCGTAGTCGTACTCGGCGCTGACGGCGTCGACCATCAGCTCGAACAGGTCCTCCTTGCGCGGCACGTAGTTGTACAGCGACATCGTGCCCATGCCGAGCTCACCGGCGACCCGCCGCATGGACACCGCGTCGATGCCCTCCGCGTCGGCGACCCGCACGGCGGCGGCCGCGATGTCGGCGCGGCTGTGCGCGGGCCGTGGGCCCCGTCCGGCGCGCTCGGGGCGCGCCCAGATCACTTCGGGTACGGCCGGTCGGCCCGCCATTGATCATCACCTCGCCCACCATCCTAGTTACGTACGGCGTACGTAGTGCGCTATGGTGACGCCATGACTTCTACGTACGCTGTACTTAGTGAAGGTCTGGAGAAGCGCTTCGGCTCGGGAGACAAAGCCGTGCACGCCGTACGGGGTCTCGATTTCGCCGTGCGCGAGGGCACGGTGTGCGGTCTGCTGGGGCCGAACGGGGCGGGCAAGACGACCGCCGTCCGGCTGTTGACGACCCTGCTGACGCCGGACGCGGGCACCGCGCGTGTCGCGGGCCACGACGTCACCACCGACGCGCACGCGGTCCGCCGCCGGATCGGTGTCACGGGGCAGTACGCGTCGGTCGACGGCGACCTCACCGGGCGGGAGAACCTGCGCCTGTTCGCCCGCCTGCTGCGCGCGCCCCGCGCCCGCGCCGACGAGCTGATCGAGCGGTTCGGCCTCACCGACGCCGCCGAGCGCACCGCCCGTACGTACTCGGGCGGGATGCGCCGCCGCCTCGACCTGGCCGCGAGCCTGCTCACCCGGCCCGCCGTGCTGTTCCTCGACGAGCCGACGACCGGACTCGACCCGCACAGCAGGGGCGCCATCTGGGACACGGTCCGCGGGCTCGCCCGCGAGGGCACGACGGTCCTGCTGACCACGCAGTACCTGGACGAGGCCGACCGGCTCGCCGACGACGTCGTGCTCATCGACGGGGGCCGCGCCGCCCACAGCGGCACGCCCGCCGAACTGAAGGCGCAGATCGGGCACTACGCGCAGGTGGTGCTGCCGGACGACGCGGGCGAGGGGGCGCTGCTCGCGGCGGCCGGCGTCCTGGACCAGCTCACGGGCGCGCGCCCCGACCTGGACCGGGAGCGGCGGACCGTGGGCGCCGTCGTCCTCGACCCGGCCGTCACCCTGCCCCGCGTCGTGCGCGAACTCGACGCCGCGCGGGTGCCGCTGCTGGACGCGACGCTGCGTCCGCCCACCCTCGACGAGGTGTTCCTGCGCCTCACCGCCGGCCGCACGACCGTGACCGAGGAGGTCGCCGCATGAGTACCGCGATCCTGTACGACGGCACGGCGATGCTCGGCCGGCACCTCCAGCGCGTCCGGCACGCCCCGGTGATCCTCGTCATGACGCAGACGATGCCGATCGTGTTCCTGCTGTTCTTCGGGTACGTCTTCGGCAGCGCGCTCGCCCTGCCGGGCGCCGAGTACCGGGCGTTCCTGGTGCCCGGCATGCTGGTGGCGACGGCGGCGAACGGCATCATGACGGGGATGTTCACCGCCGCCCAGGACACGCACCGCGGGGTGATGGACCGCTTCCGCACCCTGCCGATGAGCCGGGCGGCCGTGCCGCTCGGGCAGGCCGCGGCGGACCTGGTGACGACGGCCGTGGGGCTCGTCCCGCTCGTCCTGGTGGGCCTCGCCATGGGCTGGCGGATCGAGGGCGGGGCGGCGGACGCCTGCGCCGGGTTCGGGCTGCTGCTCCTGTTCCGGTTCGCGACGACCTGGGTGGGCATCCTGCTCGGGCTCGCCTCCCGCAGCGAGGAGGCGGCGGGGCAGCTGGGCGGCGCGACGTTCATGCTGCCGCTGCTGTCGAACGCGTACATCCCGACCGCCGGGATGCCGGGCTGGGTGCGCACCCTCGCCGAATGGAACCCGATCAGCGCGGTGGCGACGGCGGCCCGCGACCTGTTCGGCAACGCCCCGGTCCCGCACGGCGCCGCCTGGCCGGTGACGCATCCGGTCGCCGGCTCGCTGGCCTGGTGCGCGGTCCTGCTGATCGTGTGCGTACCGCTCGCCGTCCGCCGGTACGCGCACGGCGGACGGTGAGCGCCTCCGAGGCCGATGCCCGGGTCTGGGGCGGGGCTGCCTTCGCGCACCCTGGACACCGGAAGTTGCTCCGTCAACATCCGTGCATGACAACGGTGTTACGGGAGCGCCCCGTGCACCGTACGCGGTACGGACGCGAGGTACGGACGCGAGGTACGGAAAAGCCCCGGGCCCGCACCGACTCCCCCGCCGGGGCGCCCGCCGCATGCCGTGGGGATGACGGTCGCGGAAATGCGCAGCAGTACGCCGGACGGCGCGGAGGTCGGATACGGGCCCGGGGCCCTTGCTGGACGGGCGGCCGCCTAGTGGCCGCCGAACAGCGAGCGGCGCAGTCGCCGCAGTGGTGCGAAGAGCGAGACCCGCCGCACCCGCGCACGGCTCGTGCTGCGCTCGTCGTGCGCGGCGTCACGCGCGGTCAGCTCACGCATCAGCGTCGTCGCCTCGGCCGTCTCGCGCTGCGGGACGGCGGGGCCGCCGAGCACCGAGAGATGGCGGTCGAGCCGCGAACTGGTCGCGCTGCTCCCGCAGGTGATCGCAGGCACGCGAGGCCTGCTGCGCACTGTTATCTGTTCCATGTCACTCCCCACCCGTACGAGGGCACTCAGCCCGGGCAGGTTAACCCTATCGCCCCATCGAGCCACTCGTGTATCCCGGTCGCAGGATTCACCTCCCCCATAAGGAGGTTGACGCCCCTTCGCCGGTTACTCTCCGAATCCAACTGAATTCAGGGCGAGTTGGACAACCGGGGCGCCAGACGGACGTTTCGAGCCGCCGTCCGGTTCGGCCGTAACCGACAGTGAGGATGCGTCCGAGGTCAAGCCGGAGGCGAGATACGGCGTGTCGGAGCCTCTGCCGGGCAGTACTCCCAAGGAACGCGGGGGTCCCGAGCCCTCGGGGACCCCCAGTTGGTGGTCCCGGCCGGGAGGCGGGTCGGACAGGCCGGTGACGGTGATCACGGCGCCGTCCCAACGGGCCGGGGCGACGGCGGAGAGCCCCTCGCCCCGGGTGAACCGGGCGTCCGGCGCGGCGAGAACGTGGGCGATCTCACGTGCCTCCGTCCGCCGTGCGTCGAGCCGGTCCTGAACGCGGGTCAGTTCCACGCCGAGCAGCGCGGTCGCGCCGAGCGCGAGGACGGCGGCGCCCGCGGCCCGCACCTCGGCGGCGCACCGGTCGCAGTGCGCCAGATGCCGTTCGAAGCGGGCCAGTTCGCGGGGTTCGCGGGGTTCAAGGCGTCGAGGACGTAGGGCACGGCGAGGGAGTGCACGGCGCGCAGCGGCTATCTCATGCGCGGCTCCGGCCCGTCACACGGAGGCTCCGTCCAGGCAGGAGCGCAGGCGCAGCAGGCCGTCGCGCATCCGGGTCTTGACGGTGCCCAGCGGCGCGGCGAGGCGGTGGGCGACCTCGCGGTAGGTGTGGCCGTCGTAGTAGGCGAGGGTGACGGCCTGGCGCTGGAGGTCGGTGAGCCGGTCCAGGCAGCGGCGCACTTGGTTGTGGGCGACGGTGAGGACCCAGGCGAGGGCGGAGCCGCGCCGCGGGTCGTAGCGGGCGGCGGTGCGCCACACCTCCAGGAGCACGTCCTGGGTCACCTCCTCGGACTGGGCCGGGTCCCGCAGCACCCGTCCGACCAGCCCGTACACCGGGCCCGCCAGTTCGCCGTACAGCTCTTCGAAGGCCTGCCGGTCGCCGCGTCCCACGCGGACGAGCAGTAGGTCGCCGAGGTCCACGCCCTCCATACGGTCCCCCGTTCCGGCCCGCTCAGTGTGCTGCCACCGGTGGTTCGGAGACAGGGGCGCGACCGGATGGCCCGTGCAGCTCGCGACACGGACCGATCCGCGGCGCCCCGGGCCTCGAATGACCGTCACAAGCCGACGCCGCGGGCGCCGGGTTCAGGTGCGCGAGGATGCGTGAGGACGGACGCGATGACTGCAACCACCAGGAAACGGCCGGGGTTTCGCCCACTGGCCGCGCTCGTGAGCGGAGTGCTGGCCGCCGGGGGGCTCGCCGCCGGTGCGACCACCGGGTTCGTCGTCGTACGGGCGGGCGGGTTCATGGCCCGCCGGCTGACGCGGGCCCGGACCGGGAGCCGGCGGGCCGCGGGGCGGCTGCTGTCGCTCGGTTCGGCCTGTGTCGTCCTGGCCCTCGGGTGCGGATTGGTGTTCAAGGGGGCCGCATCGGCGCTCGGCTGAGCTACTTTTGTTCAGACTTGTCGTGTTGTCGTGGCGAGTGGGGGCGGCGCCCGTGAGCACAGGGCCGGGGAGTGGCGGGAGCAGCGGGCGGGTCGTTGCGGGCCGGTACCGGCTGCTCGACCCGATCGGCGAGGGCGGCATGGGCACCGTGTGGCGGGCCCATGACGACGTGCTCGGGCGCGAGGTGGCCGTGAAGGAGGTGCGGGCCCCGGCGGGCCTGCCGACGGCGGACCGGAACCGGATGTACCAGCGGCTGGAGCGGGAGGCCTGGGCCGCCGCGCGGATCTCGCACCGCAATGTGATCACGCTGTACGACGTGGCGACGGACGACGAACGCCCCTGGATCGTCATGGAGTTGGTGCGCGGCGTCTCGCTCGCCGACCAGCTCGACGCCGAGGGTCCGATGCCTCCGCAGCGCGCGGCGCACATCGGCGCGGAGGTCCTCGCCGCGCTGCGCGCCGCGCACGGGGCGGGGGTGCTGCACCGCGACGTGAAGCCGGGGAACGTACTGCTGTCGAACGACGGCCGGGTCGTCCTCACCGACTTCGGGATCGCCATGGTGGAGGGGACACAGGCGCTCACCATGACCGGCGAGGTGATCGGCTCGCCCGAATTCCTCGCCCCCGAGCGGGCGTTGGGGCGCACGCCCGGGCCCGAGTCCGATCTGTGGTCGCTGGGCGTGCTGCTGTACGCGGCCGTCGAGGGGCACTCGCCGTTCCGGCAGGACACCCCGCTGAGCACGCTGCGTGCCGTCGTCGACGAGGAGTTGCCCGCACCGCAGCGCGCGGGCCCGCTGGCGCCCGTCATCGAGGGGCTGCTGCGCAAGGATCCGGCCGAGCGGACCGCCGCGGAGCGGGCCGAGCACGACCTGCGGATCATCGGCGCGGGCGGCACGCTGCGCGCGGACCCGGTGCGGGCGACGCCCCTGTCGTCGATGCCCACGGTGACGTCACCGCCCACCCCGCCGATCCCCCTGCCCACGCCCGTGCCCGGCACCACGTCGACGGTCCCCGCGGACACGGACGGGCGACGGGCCCGCCGCGCGTCGCTCGCCCTGACGGCCGGCCTCGTGATCCTGCTGCTGGCGCTCGGTGGACTGACGTACGCGCTGCTCAGCCGGGACGGCGGAGGCGGCGGGGGTGACGGCGGGAGTTCGTCGTCCGGCGGCTCCGGCGGTTCCGCCACGGCCGGTGACAGTCCCGGCGCGAGCGCGTCGACGTCCTACGGCGGCAGCTCGTCGTCGAGCCACGGTGGCGGGAGCGGAAGTGGGAGCGGCGGTCACACGACCACGCCCGCCCAGTCGGTGCGGGTCAACGTCTCGGCGGTGCGCGGCAGTTACTCGGGAGCCTGCCCGCCGTCGGCCGCCGCGGCTCCGGCCTTCGCGGCGACGATCACGGTGGGGCGTACTCCGGCCGAGGTCGAGTACCGGTGGGTGACGAAGAGCGGTGAGCCGTCGGACCCGGGCTGGAAGACCCTGGACTTCGGTTCGGGCGACGCGAAGAGCCGTACGGTGAACACGACGGAGACGCGGTACGAGGACGGCGGCACGCTGCACAATGAGATCGCTGTGGAGGTGCGGAGCCCGGTCGCGGTGAAGTCCGACTACGTGGCCTACGCGGTGACGTGCGAGGTGGTGACCCCCTCCACGGGAGCCACCACCGGTTCACCCACGCCGTGAGCCGTCGCTCACCGGGTACGGGTCACGCGTTGGAGTTGAACACGGGCAGATAGCCGCCGGACTGTCCGGCGGCCGTCGGGTGGTACGACTCGCCGATGTTGGTCCAGTTGACGCTGTGCAGCCAGGAGTCGCCGGAGCAGATCTCGTGCCCGGAGAACGCCGGCCGTACGTCGCCGAAGGTGAAGCCGTGGTCGGCCACGCGCTTGGCGATGGTGGTGTTGAGCAGGTCGGACGCGCTGTTGATGGCGGACCGCTCGTTCTCGGACAGGCCCGCGATGCAGCTGCCGCTGAGCTTGTAGAAGCGGGGGTAGCCGATGACCACGACATGGGCGGCCGGGGCCCTGGCGGTGATCGCGTCGTAGACCTTGTCGAGATTGGCGGGCAGCGTCGATGTTACGTACGCACGGGCCGTGTTGATGCGGCTCAGGCACGTGGCCTCGGACTGGAGGACGCAGGTGGTCATGACGTCGGCGAAGCCCGCGTCGTTGCCGCCGATACTGAGGGAGACGAGGCCGGTGCCCGCGCCGAGCGGGGCGAGCTGGCTGGAGAGCACATCACCCGTACGAGCACCCGAGCACGCGGTGAAGTTGAAGCTGGAGGGTGAGTGGGCGGCCGCCCACAGGGCCGGGTAGGCCTTCGTGGAGCGCTTGCAGTCGCCGCTCTCGCTGGTGTAGCTGCCGGAGCCGACCCCCGAGGAGTAGGAGTCGCCGAGCGCCACGTAGCCGGTCGCGGCGGCCTGCGCGTGCGTCGCCCCGGTGAGGGCGACGCCGGCGGCGAAGAGGAACGAAGTCATGAATGCCGTAATACGGAAACGTCTCATGGAACCTCCCTTAGCAGGATTTCTGCCACATATGTGGTAGCACGCCACACAGTTACCGGGAAGTACCTCTGACGGACATTCACCGGCCGTTCAATTGCAGGTACATGCCAGGGTTGTGACATACCCTCAGATCGCTTGAGCTACGCCCGTAGATGGCTCCAGTCTGCTGAGCGGGCCCGGACGGAACACCCGACTCCGACGGCCCGTGCGCGCCACCCAGCGCGCACCCCCCACTGACGTGTGCCCTCCACCGGCACGCGCCGCCTATGAGGAGGACTCCCTCGTTATGGCACTCCCCAAAGCACTGGTGACCGCGGCCGCGTCGACCGCGGCGGCCGTCGGCCTGCTCGGTTCGCTCACCGCCCTGCCCGCCCAGGCCGCCCCGGCCACCGGCACGGTCCTGGCGGCGGACTCCGCCGAGGCGGTCGACGGCAGCTACATCGTCACGCTCAAGAAGCCCGCACAGAGCCCGGCGGGCCTCACGGCCGCGTCCGCGGACGGCAAGAGCCTGATATCCGAGCACGGCGGCGCGGTGCAGAAGACCTACCGCGGCGCGCTCAACGGCTATGCGGTGAAGGGGCTTTCGGCCACCGAGGCCGGGAGACTCGCGGCCGATCCGGCCGTGGCGTCCGTCGAGCAGAACCAGCGGGTGCACGTGGACGCCACCCAGACCGGCGCCCCCTGGGGCCTGGACCGCATCGACCAGTCGGCCCTGCCGCTCTCCGGCACGTACACCTACCCGGACTCGGCGGGCAGCGGGGTGACGGCGTACGTCATCGACACCGGCGTGCGGATCACCCACTCCCAGATCAGCGGCCGCGCCTCGAACGGCTACGACGCCGTCGACGGCGACAGCGTCGCGCAGGACGGAAACGGCCACGGCACCCATGTGGCCACCACCATCGCGGGCACCACCTACGGCGTCGCCAAGAAGGCGAAGATCGTGGCGGTGCGCGTGCTCGACAACAACGGATCGGGCACGACCGCGGGCGTCATCGCCGGCATCGACTGGGTCACCACCCACCACAGCGGTCCGTCGGTCGCCAACCTGTCGCTGGGCGGCGGCACCAGCACCGCGCTGGACACGGCGGTGCGCAACTCCATCTCCAGCGGCGTCACGTACGCGATCGCGGCCGGCAACTCCGGTGCGAACGCCTCCACTTCGTCGCCCGCCCGGGTCACCGAGGCCATCACCGTCGGCGCCACGAGCAACACCGACGCGAAGGCCAGCTGGTCCAACTACGGCTCCGTACTGGACCTGTTCGCGCCCGGCGTGTCGATCACGGCGGGCTGGAACACCAGCGACTCCGCGACCAACACCATCTCCGGCACCTCGATGGCCACACCGCACGTCGCGGGCGCGGCCGCGGTCTATCTGGCGGGCCACACCTCCGCCACGCCCGCCCAGGTCGCCTCGGCGCTGGTGAACGGGGCCACGTCCGGGGTCGTCACCAGCCCCGGCAGCGGCTCGCCGAACAAGCTGCTGAAGATCGTCCAGTAGCGGCCGGGCAGCTGACCGCGTAACCGTCAATTTGCTGGTGTGACAACATAGTTCCCCGGAGGCGTCCGTCGCCTCCGGGGAATTTCTCGTGGCCCCCGCCACCTCGGGGCGCGTCTTGACGGCCACCCCGCCGCCGCGCGACATTGAAGTCCGGCATCCGGCGCTTCGGGGGGCAAGTCGCCCATGCGGACCATAAAGTTCAAGACGTCACTATCCGGCGATGCGGCGCATCTGCTCATGGGGGCGGGCGCCGTCGCGGCGGGCGCGGGACTGGTGCTCGCGCTCACGCACACCGGCTCACCGTTGCGCGGACCGCTCACGCTCTTCTTCCTGCTGGCCGCGCCCGGTTCCGCGTTCGCCGCGGCCCTGCGCGGCCTCGACACCGGGGCGCGCGTGCTCGTCTCGGCCGCCGGCGCGGTCTGCGTCGTGATGCTGGTCGCCCAGGGCATGCTCGCCACGCACCACTGGTCGGTCGACGGCGGGGTCGTCGCGGTGGGCGCGCTCACGGCGGCCGCGTTCCTCCTTCAACTCGCCTACCGCAAAGGGAGACACAAAGTCCACTAGTGGGGCGTTAGTTGAAGTTATGGACAGAACGACAAAAATGTGAGTTCTCGTTTCAGGTCTTGCCATACGGTCTCAATCATCAATACCGTCTTACATCCACCCGCATCGGGCCATCACGTACAGCGATCCAGGGGAGGGCTCAGGATCGCGACGGGCCCGGCGCGGGGCGCGGTAGGGGGGTGCCGTGCTCGGTGATTCGCTTGTTCCTGCGTGGTGGGTCGTCGAGTCGCGTGCCGCGCGACCGGTCCAACCAACCGGTGTGCATTGCCAGCTCACCCGGCCTGCACGGAGAGCCGTTCCGGCCTGGCCGTGAGTGAGAACCCCCCTTTCGAACCGGATACACAGCCGGACCGCCCGAGGGGCGGGCGGTCCACCGGACGAGAGGGACCAGACTCATGAGCAGTTCCGTGGTGCGCCCGGCCGCGCCGGACGACGGGACCACGCCCGCTCACTTACCCGCCCGGTACCGGGCGATCTCCACGCACCTGGCCATCGCGCCACGGGTGAGCGTGGTCATTCCCGCCATGAACGAGGCGGAGAACCTGCCCTACGTCTTCAAGTCGCTCCCGGAGTGGATCCACGAGGTCGTCCTCGTGGACGGCGACTCCACCGACGACACGGTGGAGGTGGCCCGGGTGCTGCGGCCGGACGTCGTGGTCGTGCGGCAGCGCGGCAAGGGCAAGGGGGACGCCCTGATCACCGGTTTCCAGGCCAGCTCGGGCGACATCATCGTGATGGTCGACGCGGACGGCTCGGCGGACGGCCAGGAGATCGTCAGCTATGTGTCGGCGCTGGTCTCCGGCGCCGACTTCGCCAAGGGCTCCCGGTTCGCCAACGGCGGGGGCACGGACGACATGACGCCCGTGCGCAAGCTGGGCAACTGGGCGCTGTGCACGGCCGTGAACGCCAAGTTCGGCGCCCGCTACACCGACCTCTGCTACGGCTACAACGCGTTCTGGCGGCACTGCCTCGACGAGATCGACCTCGACTGCACCGGCTTCGAGGTGGAGACCCTGATGAACATCCGGGTCGTCAAGGCGGGCCTGAAGGTCCAGGAGATCCCCAGCCACGAGTATCTGCGCATCCACGGAGCGAGCAATCTGCGGGCCGTGCGGGACGGGCTCCGGGTGCTGAAGGTGATCCTCAAGGAGCGGTCGAACCGGCGCTCCCCGCGCGTCAGGGCCGTGCGGGGAGCGGGGGCGTGACGGCGCCCCCGAGCACGGGCCCGTCGGTCTCGGTCGTCATCTGCGTCTACACCGAGGACCGCTGGAACGACATCCTCGCCGCCGTCGACTCGGTGCGCGCGCAGTCCCGCCCGGCCCTGGAGACGCTGCTCGTCGTCGACCACAACCCGGCGCTGCTCGACCGCCTCGCCCGGGAGCACAAGGAGACGGCCGAGGTCCGGGTGCTCGAGAACCGGGGGCCGCGCGGCCTGTCCGCCGGGCGGAACACCGGGATCGCCGCCTCGTACGGGGAGATCATCGCGTTCCTCGACGACGACGCGGTCGCGGAGCGGGACTGGCTGCGCCGGTTCGCCGACGGGTACGCCGATCCGAGGGTGCTGGCCGTCGGCGGGCGCACCGAGCCGATCTGGGCGTCGGGGCGCAGGCCCGTCTGGTTCCCCGAGGAGTTCGACTGGGTGGTGGGCTGCGCGTACAAGGGGCTGCCGCGCGGCCGGGCCGAGGTGCGCAATGTGCTGGGCGGCAACGCCTCGTTCCGGCGTACCGCGTTCGACGCGGTGGGCGGGTTCGCCACCGGCATCGGCCGCGACGGCGACAAGCGGCCGCTGGGCTGCGAGGAGACGGAGCTGTGCATCCGGCTCTCCCGTGCGCGGCCGGACGCGGTGCTGCTCCTCGACGACCGCGCGGTGATCCACCACCGGGTGCCGGCCGCGCGGGAACGGTTCGCCTACTTCCGCACCCGCACCTACGCGGAGGGCCTGTCGAAGGCGCTGGTCACCCGAAGTGTCGGCGCGGGCAAGGGACTTGAGACCGAACGCGCGTACACGGGCCGGGTCCTCCCGGCCGGAGTGGCGCGCGGTGTGCGCGATGTCGTGCTCGGCCGGGCCGGTGGCGCGAGACGGGCCGGGGCGATCCTGGCCGGGGTGGCGGCGGCGGCCGGCGGATATGTGCTCGGGAGCCTGCGGGCGCGGGGCGGGAGCGCCGCGCCGTTCACGATCGTGGAGACCGGCCGGGACGACCGGAGCGGCGGGAGCGAGCGGGGCGACGCTCTGGAGGAAGCGGCATGAGCGCACCGGCACGAACGGCGGACGGGGTGCCCGTCCCGATCCTGATGTACCACTCGGTCGCGCGGGAGCCGAGCGCGAGGACGCGCGGCCTCTCGGTCTCCCCCGGCCGGTTCGCGGAGCAGATGGAGCTGCTCGCCGAGCACCGCTGCACGCCGCTGACCACCGCCGGGCTCGCCGCGATCTGGCGCGGCGGCGGGGCGCTGCCCGACCGGCCCGTCCTGATCACCTTCGACGACGGCTACGAGGGCGTGCACCGGCACGCCCTGCCCGTCCTCGCCCGGCACGGTTTCGCGGCCACCCTGTTCGTCTCGACGGGGTGGCTGCGGGGTGCGCACGACACCGGCGGCGGGCTCGACACGATGCTCGACTGGGACCAGGTGCGGGCGCTCGCCGGGCAGGGCATGGAGATCGGCGGGCACAGCCATACGCATCCGCAGCTCGACCAACTCCACGACGAGGAGCTGGAGTTCGAGCTGCGGCAGTGCAGGGAGATCGTGGCCGGGGAGCTGGGCGCCGCGCCCGTCTCCTTCGCGTACCCGTACGGCCACTCCGACCGGCGGGTGCGCCGGGCCGTGCGCGCGGCCGGCTTCGCCCAGTCGCTCGCCGTCGGCAACGGACTGGCCAGGCGCCGGCAGGGCCCCTACGCCCTGCGGCGCGTCACCGTGCGCCGCTCCACCGGCACCGCCGAGTTCGAGCGGCTGATCGAGGGCCGCGCGATCGGCCGTACCTTCGCCGCGGACCGCGCCCTCACCCAGGGGTACGCCGTGGTCCGCAGAGCCCGGCAGGCCCGCCGGAAGGCGGCGCGTATCCGTGTCTGACACGACGACCACCACCGCCGAGGCCGGTCCGGCCACCACCGCCGGGCCGCAGCCGCCGCCCCGCCGCAGACTCAGGCTGCCCGGCGTGGGCAGGAGCAGGAAGGGCACACCGAACGGCATGGGGCAGCCGGGGGGCGGCGACCAACTGTTCCGCAACGCCTACGCGTTGATGCTGAACACCGGCATCTCGGGCGTGCTCGGCGTCGGCTTCTGGCTGGCCGCCGCGCACTACTACACGGCGGACGCCGTGGGTCAGGGCTCCGCGGCGATCGCGGCGATGAAGTTCCTCGCGGGACTCATGGCCGTGACGCTGACCGGGGCCCTGGCCCGCTTCATCCCGGTCGCCGGGCGCGGCACGGGGCGGCTCATCTTCCGTACGTACGCGGGGAGCGCGCTGGCGGTCGCGTGCGCCGCGCTGGTCTTCCTGCTGACCCTGGACGTGTGGGGTCCGTCGTACAGATTCCTGCACGGGCCGGTCAACGGTCTGGGGTTCGTCGCGGCCGTCGTCGCGTGGGCGCTGCTCACCTTGCAGGACGGGGTGCTGACCGGGCTGCGCAGCGCGCTGTGGGTGCCGGTGGGCAACACCGTGTTCTCGCTGGTGAAGCTGGCGCTGCTGGTCGCGTTCGCGACGGCGCTCGCGACGACCGGGGTGTTCGTGTCCTGGGTGGCCGCGATCGCGTTCTCGCTGGTCCCGCTGGCCTGGCTGGTCTTCCGCCGCCTCGTGCCCCGGCACGTCGAGGCGACCGACGGCCACGCGGATCCGCCGACGCTGCGGCAGATGGGCCGGTTCGTCGCGGGCGACTCCACCGGTTCGCTGTTCTCGCTCGCCGTCGTGTACCTCGTGCCCGTCGTCATCGCCTCGCAGGTCAGCTCCGCCGACAACGCGTACTTCTACATCGCCACCACCATCGGCGGCACGATCAACCTGCTGGCCGTCAACATGGGCGCCTCGCTGACGGTGGAGAGCTCGCACGACCCGGCGCGGCTCGCCGCCAACACCCGGGCGGCGCTGCGCCGGATGGCCCGCATCATGATCCCGGTCTGCGTGCTGCTGTTCGCGCTCGCGCCGTACGCCCTTCATGTCTTCGGCGCGGCCTACGCGGACGCGGCGACGCCGCTGCTGCGCTGGTTCGCCGTGGGCGCCGCCCTGCGGGTGGTCATGGAGACGTACTTCGCCGTGCTGCGGGCGCAGAGCAGGACCGCGGGACTCGCCTGGCTCCAGGGCCTGTTGTGCGTACTCGTCCTCTCCATGACCTTGCTGCTGCTGCCGCACCTCGGGCTGACCGGCGCGGGCGTCGCGGAGGTCTGCTCGCTCACGGTGATCATGACGATCGCGGCGCCGAGGCTGTGGCGCGTGGTGCGCGCGGTGCCCTCGGCGCCGCCCCTGGACAGCATGGCCCCCGACGGCGACCTCGCCGATCTCGGGCTGCCGAAGGCGCAGGCGGGCAGGGCGGACCGGCCGGGGGCCAAGGAGGCGCTGCGCGGCGCGATGGACTCGGACACGCTGCAACTCGCGGTCCAGCTCAACCTGGACCACCAGGAGCGGCGGCCCGATGTGCGGCCGGGCCCGGTGCCCCCGCCGCGCGGCGCCCCCGCGGCGCACCGGCCGAGCTGGGCGCGCGGAGCACGGACGCCGGAGTCCGGGGACGGTGCCACGGCGGGGCCGCGGGCCGCCCCGGCAAAGGCGCCGCGCCCCCGGCTGACGCCGTCCGTGGCCGTCCTGACGCTGCTGCTGATCGCGGGGCTCGGCCTGTACTGGGGTCCGGTCCTCGGGATGAGCGACGCCGATCTGGACGGCATGGGCGGGCTCGGCCTGATCTCGGTCCTCTCCCCCGTGACGCTGCTCGGCGGCGCGCTGCTCATCGGTGTCTTCGCGTCACTGCTGTGGCTCGAACGCCCGCGCACCTGGCTGCTGGCGGCGACACTGCTCGCCACGGTGGTGTCACTGCACGCGCTGCCCGCCGTCATCGAGGCGGAGCCCCGCTTCGCGACCGCGTGGCAGCACCTGGGCTTCCTGGACCACATCGACCGCACGGGCTCGGCGGTACCGGACCTCGACGCCCGCTGGAGCTGGCCCGGCTTCTTCGCCGCGGCCGCCTTCGTCACCGAGGCGTGCGGGATCGGCGATCTCGGCGAGGTCGTCCGCTGGTGGCCGATGACCGTCCAACTGCTCTGCCTGGCGCCGATGATCCTGCTGGTGCGCTCGATGCGGGCGAGCTGGAAGGCCAAGTGGACCGGCCTGTGGATCTTCGTGCTGAGCGGCTGGGTGGGCCAGGACTACTTCTCGCCGCAGAGCTTCACGTATCTGCTCTACCTGATGTTCGTGGCGGTGCTGCTGGTCTGGTTCCGGGCGCCCCGGATCCGGTGGACCGAGCGCCGTCCGGGCGAGGCGGAGGCCGAACCGGCCGACCGCCGCCGGCGCACCGTGCTGCTCGTCGTGCTGATCGCGCTGTTCGTCGCGACGGTCCCCGCGCACCAGCTGACGCCGTTCATGATGCTGGCGGTGCTCGCCGCCCTGGTCCTGGCCGGCCGCTCCGAACCGCGCGGCCTGCCTCTGCTGTTCGGTGTGGTCTTCGTCGTCTGGCTGGGCTTCCTCGCCGAGCCGTACTGGTCGGGCCATTTCGCCGACCTGTTCGGCGGGATCGGCGGGGTCGGCGGCAATGTCTCGTCCTCGGTCTCCGGCCGTATCCAGGGCGGGAGTTCGGCCCACAAGCTGGTGCTGTACACGCGAGTGCTGCTGGCGGGCGGGGTCCTGGCGTTCGCCTGCTTCGGCTGGTGGCGGCGCCACGACTGGAAGTACCGCGAGCGCTCGCTGCTCGTGCTGACCTTCGTGCCGTTCCTCGGCTTCGGCATGCAGTCGTACGGCGGCGAGATGGCGCTGCGGGTCTTCCTGTTCGCGCTGCCCGGCGCCGCGCTCCTGTCGGGCCTCGCGCTCTTCCCCCGGACCGGCGTCACCATGAAGGAGCGCGACAGGGACGGGATCACCCTGGCTCCCCTGGCGGCCTTGCTCGCGGGCCTGCTGCTGTTCGGCGGCTTCCTCGTGGCCCGCTGGGGCAACGAGCCGTTCGAACGGGTCAGGACCGGTGAGGTCGCGGCGATGGACTACGTCTACGCCCACGACAGGCCGACCGTGCGGCTGCTGTGGCTGAGCGACGGCACCGCCGACGACGTCACACCGTCGCTGCCGTGGGGCGCCCGCGACATGGAGCGGGTCCAGTACGTGCCGACGCCCGCGCCCGTCGACCCGGTCCTGGTCGGTGGTCTCGTGAAGGCGGTCAAGGACGCGGGCCCGAACTCGTACCTGATGATCAACGAGAGCCAGGTCGTCTCGCTGCGGCTCAATGCCGGCTACTCGGCGTCGTGGGCCGCGCGTCTGACACGGAACCTGGACCGGCGTACGGAGTTGACGAGGGCCTACGTCAACGACGACGTGACCCTGTACCGGCTGCGCACCCCGCCGTCCGGCGCGGTGGAGAAGCCGCGGCCGGGCCCGGCCGGGCCGCGGATCACCTGGACACCGTGGTCGGTGGTGGGCGCACTGGCCGCGCCGGCCGTGATCGTGCTGCTCACGGCGCGGGAGGTGATCCGGGTGACGCAGCCGCCGGGCGTGCGGCGGCTGCGCCGGCTGCAGAGCACGTTCTGGTTCTCGCTGCCGCTGCTCGCGGTGGTGCTGGCGTCGCTGATCCAGCGGTTCCTCACACTGGGGCCGAACTGAAGGGCGCCGAACTCAAGGGGGCTGAACTCAAGGGGGGCTGAACCGGCGGGAGGCGCCGGCACCGCTCGCCCCGGTGTCAGCGCTTCAGCCACTTCACCTCGTAGCCCCGCATCCGGAACCGCTTGCCGTCGACCTTCGCGCTGATCGGCCGGTTCAGGGTGTTCACGACGAGCACGGCCCGGTCGTCGGCGAGGACCCGTACGTGCGGCACGTCGTCGGCGGCCACGGAGACCGTGGTGAACGTCGTGCCCGGGCCGAACTCCTCGTCGAACCTCGACACGAGCCCGTACATGGGCAGCGCTCCCCCGCCGCCCGCGCCGTCCGTGGGCCGCCACAGGCAGCCGGCGCAGGAACGGCCCTTCTCGTCCTCCGGGTTCCAGTAGAAGCCGGACGTCGTACCGCCCTTGGCCAGGGCGATCATTCCGGCGGCCTGCACGGCGACGCGGTGCGGCTCGCTCCAGCCATGGCGCTCGTCCCTGCTGTCGGCGGGCTCCACGTAGTACTCGGCCCACCACAGCGGCAGATCGCCGGTCTGCCGCTCGATCCACTCGCTGACGGCCGTGAACTTGTCGGTGGCCGCGAACTCGTCCGGCAGCAGCTCGTCGTCGTTCGTGTAGCTCGCCCCGTCGACCACGACGAAGTCCGCGCCCGCCTTGTGCCTGTTCCAGTACGTGAAGGCGTCGACGATCCGCTGGTCCAGGCGGCCCCACGGCCCCGTGACGGCGTCCGAGGCGCCCTCGGTCTGCTTCGGGTCGAGGCTGTCCATCACCAGGTAGGGGCCGCCGACCCTGATGCGCTTGTCGACCTTCTTCAGCGCTGCGTACACGAGGTTGTACAGCTTCGTGTAGCCCTCGTAGTCCCAGCGGCTCCTGTCGTCGTTCCAGAATCCCTTGAACTCGTTCCACACGATGAAGTGGCGTACGTCCGGGTAGCGCTTGGCGACGGTCGCGGCCAGGTTCGCGTAGTCCCGGTAGTGGTCCGCGTCGGGGGCCCGCTCCAGGTTCCGCTGCGTCCAGTTCGTTCTGTCGACGCCCGCCGCGCCGCCCTTCATCCAGTCGGGCGCGCAGCACAGCGTGATGACGGGGGTGCCGCCGGACGCCCGGACGAAGTCGATGCGGCGGTCCAGCGCGTCGAAGTCGTAACGGCTCTTCACCGGCTCGGGGTTGTCCGCGCCCCAGCCCATGATCGCCTGGTTCTGCGGCAGGGGCCGCTCGCCGAGCAGCTTTTCCGCGCGGGTGACGGCGCTCGCCGCGCCCTCGTCGGCCGAGTGCTGGGTGTGCGTGAAGCCCCAGCCGACCGTGGGGCCCTCCTCCAGGGGCGGGCTCACCGGTGTGCCGTGGACCTTGTCGCCGTCGGGTGAGGTGCCGGCGATGCTGCCCCGGCTGTCGGGGAGGGTGCTGAGCACCGTCAGCACCAGGGCCAGCACGGTCGTCGCCACGCCGATCAGGGCGATGAGCCGCCATCGCCGCACGTCCGAATTCCACCCATGACATGCCATCAAGGACAAGGGTAACCAGGGGAGTTGACGAACGGGCAGGGTCCACCGCCACAGCCTCGTAACGACGGGCGGGGTGCCGGGTGTGGCGTGGGGTGCGGGTGACGCGCTGCGGAAATTCCATGCGCACGGCCCGCACTTGCCGGATCATGGCGGTATGTCTGCGAACCCATTCGACGCGCTGCCGGTCCGGCTGGGCGTCGACGACAGCGACTCGCCCTCCGATGTCGTCGACGCGCTCTTCCTCGGCCGCTTCGCCACGGGCGAGCAGCCGCACTCGCACGCGGTCAACATCGACCGGGTCAGGTCCGGGGCCACCCTGCTGCCGCCGGGCGCCCGCATCCTGCGCTCCGCGCGCGACGACGACCGCAGTACGACGCTCGCCGAGGGGGACGGCTGGACGCTGCTGGTCTCCCGGTGGAACCGGGGCGCCGACGTCACGGTCACGGCGACCACCGCCGAGCTGGCGGCGAAGATCCTCGGGCAGGCCACGGACGGCGCCGCCGACGAGCCCGAGCCCCAGCCGGAGAACGTGACGATGGGGTTCTGGTACGTCTCGCCGCGGCGCGGGCCGCACCGGACGACCCGGCAGATCTCGGCGGGTACGTGGGACGAGGTCCGGCCGAACTACACGGCGCCGGTCGCCGAGGCCATGGACGGCCTGATGAAGACGCGGCCCGAGGACATCGCGGGCCGTCTGCTCCTGCTCCACGGGCCGCCCGGCACCGGCAAGACCTCGGCGCTGCGCACCCTGGCCCGGTCCTGGCGCGACTGGTGCCAGGTGGACTGCGTCCTCGACCCGGAGCGGCTCTTCTCCGACGTCGGCTACCTGATGGACATCGCGATCGGCGAGGACGACGGCACGGCGAAGGGCCGCTGGCGGCTGCTCCTCCTGGAGGACTGCGACGAGCTGATCCGCGGTGAGGCCAAGCACACCGCCGGGCAGGCGCTGTCCCGGCTGCTGAATCTCACGGACGGGCTGCTGGGGCAGGGCAGGAACGTTCTGGTGGGCGTGACCACCAACGAGGACCTGGAACGCCTGCACCCCGCGGTCGTCCGGCCCGGCCGCTGTCTCGCCCGCATCGAGGTGGGCCCGCTGACGCATCGCGAATCGGTGACGTGGCTGGGCACCGAGGAGGGGCTGGCCCGCGACGGCGCGACCCTGGCCGAGCTCTACGCCCTCCGCCGCGGGGTGTCTCCGACGGCTGTGCCGGATCAGCGGGGCGGGGCTGATGCGGGGTTGTATTTGTAGGGTGCGTGGTCGGGTGCGCCACCGTCGTGGCTGGTCGCGCAGTTCCCCGCGCCCCTGAGATGCGCACTTCGTGCGGCATCTCATCGACAGAGGCGCGGCGGAGCCGCAGCCTCTGTAGGGGAGGCTGCGCGCAGCGCATGCCTCAGGGGCGCGGGGAACTGCGCGACCAGCCACGACGAGATGCCGCGGGCGAGAGGCGGGCTAGGAATAGGCGGCCCGTACCGCGTCGCGGGCGGCGTCGAGGGCGGCCTCTTCCGAGAGGCCGAGACGGTGGACGCGGTCGGCGTAGGACTGGGCCGCGACAGCCGCCTCCCGAGAAGCCGCATCCCGAGCGGACGCGACAAACGTGCCGTTGCGCCCCCGCGTCTCGATCACCCCGTCCGCCTCGAGCGCCCGATAAGCCTTGGCCACCGTATTGGCGGCAAGCCCCAACTCCTCGGCAAGCCCCCGCACCGTGGGCAACTTGTACCCCACGGGCAGCGTCCCGCCCCGGGCCTGCTCGGAGATCTGCGCCCGCACCTGCTCATAGGGGGCCGCGCTGTCGTCAATCCGGATCTTCAGGGTCACGGCCCCGATTCTCCCGCAGCCCCGGAAAATGAGAGGCACCCGGGCCCGACCGGCGCGTACCGTCCGGCCCCATGACGTTGATCGTTCGTACGCTGTCCCTCGACTCCCCGTCCGACGTGGACGGTTTCACCCGAGTACGCCGGGCCTGCGTGCCGGCGATGCTCGCGACCCCCGCCTCGGTCGCCCACCAGGCGGCCCGGGCCCACCCCGACGCCCACTACCGCCAGCTGATCGCGGTGACGGACGACGGCACGGTCATCGGCACCGCGCAGGTCGGCATCGCGCACGACAGCCCGCAGCCCGGCCAGGGCTACGCGAACGTCTACGTCCACCCGGACCACGAGAACCGCGGCGCGGGCAGCCTGATCCTGCGCACCGCCGAGGACCATCTCGCCCGGCACGGCGCCCGTGAGGTGTTCTGCTGGGCGATCGACGGCGAGCGCAATCTGAAGTGGGCGGCGGCCCACGGCTACAAGCCCAGCCGCAGCGCCCACTTCCTGCGCCTCGACCTCACCCCCGACGACGCCCTGCCGCCGCGCGGCCCGGTCCCGCCCGGCGTGGAACTGCGCACCGCCGCCGACTACGCGGCCGATCCGCGCCCCCTGTTCGCCCTCGACGCGGAGACGGCGGCCGACGAGCCGGGCGACATCGCCACCGAACTCGCCGACTACGAGCAGTGGTTGGCGGAGACCTGGCACCATCCGCTGCTCGACCACGAGCTGACGTCGGTGGCCGTGGTGGACGGCAGCCCCGCCGCGTTCACCCTCGCCCACACCGACGGCGACGGCCGCTACTGGTCGGGCATGACCGGCACGGCCCGCGCCCACCGCGGCCGGGGCCTCGCCAAGCTGGCCAAGAACGACTCGCTGCACCGCGCCCGGGAGGCCGGGACCACGGTGGCGTACACGGGCAACGACGCGGGCAACGGGCCGATGCTCGCGATCAACGCCTGGTTCGGCTACACGTTCGACGCGAAGGAGATCCGCCATGTCCGCACCCTCGACGCCTGACGCGGTGCACGTCCGCCTGGTCAAGGCCGGGCGGACGAAGATCAGGTATCCGGCGGCGCTGCTGCGCGACGACGGCACGCACGTGGTGGTCCGCGCCGCGTGGGCGAGCGAGGGTGTACGGGACTTCGGCTTCGTGCAGTTCGCGCCCGGCGACGTCCTCACCGAGCACTACTGGCGCGACCGCTGGTACGCGGTCAAGGAGGTGCGGACGGGCGACGGCACCCTGAAGGGCTGGTACTGCGACATCACCCGCCCGGTGGTCCGCGGCGACGACGGGGACCTGCTCTCCGAGGATCTCGACCTCGATCTGTGGGTCTCGCCGGACGGCGGCGAGGTGATCCGGCTCGACGAGGACGAGTTCGCCGACAGCGGGCTCGTCGAGCGGGACCCGGCCGCCGCACAGGCGGCGGTCCGGGCCCTCGACGGTCTCGAACTCCTGGCCCGCCAGGGCGAGTTCCCCGCGCTCCTCAGCTGAGCGCGACCACCGCGTACCGCTCGTCGCGCACCGGCCCGCCCCACAGTCGCGCGTCCTGCGACAGCGGGGTGTGCCGCACCTCGCGGACGAGCGGTGCGAGGGTGCCGGTGATCCGGTCCGCCGGGATGCCCACCGGGTTCAGCTCGCCCCACACCCCCTCGATCAGCACCAGCCGCCCCGCGGGCCGCAGCAGGGTCAGCCAGTGCCGCAGCACGTCCTCGGGACCGGGCAGCGTCCACAGCACGTGCCGGACGAGCACCACGTCGTACGCGCCCGGCCGCACCGGCGGCTCCGCCGCGTTCCCCAGATGGAACTCGGCGGCCCGGTCCGCCAGTTTGCGCCGGGCCAGTTCCAGCATGCGCGGGGCGCTGTCGATCCCGGTCACCCGATGCCCCCGCTCGGCCGCGAGCAGCGACAGGCTGCCGGTGCCGCAGCCGAGGTCGAGCACCGCCCCCGGCGCTTCGGGCAACCAGCCGCCGAGCCGCTCCGCCCAGGCCGCCCGCACCCCGGGATCCCGCAGCCCGTGGTCCGGCTCGTCGTCGAAGGTGGCCGCCGCCTCGTCCCACGTGTCGCTGGTACTCACGCTCGCCCCTTCGCTTCCGGCGGTCGCGACGTGGCGTACGTCACAGGCGCGTGTGCGCTCAGTCGTGCCTCGATGCGCCCCCAAGCTCCTGGGACGGGAGTGACTGTGCTCTCGGGTCTCTCGCTCATGTCCCGCATCAGACCACGCGGCACTGACATCGAGGTCCGCCGTCCGGGGGCGCACGCCCGCTTCTTCCGTGACAACCGCCACTGACAAATGCGCTTCGATGAGCCAGGCTCCGGGAACAGGTCTACAACGGCACCACGTTGGAGACCGTGTAGGTACAGGAGGCACCCATGCGCCGAGTGACCATGCACAAGCCCGTCGGGCAGAGCACCATCGCCCGCCGGCTGCGGGAAGAAGCCGTCGAGCGGACCCGGGAGCGGCCCGAAGTGCGCAAGGACGTGCGCAAGACGTGGTGGCCGGACGAGTAGGCGCCCCGATGCTCCGCAGAAGAGCTCAGAGCCGCTTGCGGTAGTGGATGCGGTCGTAGGGCCCGTCGACGCGGCGCTCCATGACCTCGTATCCGTAGCGCGGGTAGATCTCCTGGTTCTCCCGCATCAACGCGTTGGTGTAGAGCCGGACTTCGGGCAGACCGAGGGCGCGCGCGTGCTCGTCGACGAAGCCGAGCAGGCGGCGGCCCACCCCTCGCCCATGGGCGTCGGGGTGGACCGCGACGCTGTCCAGGAACAGATGGTCCGGCCTGGCCTCCACCACCACGAGCCCGATGACGTCCGGGTCCCCGATGACGTGCACCAGGCCCGCCGCGACGTTCGCGGCGTGGTCGGCCTCCATGGGCTGCGGGACGACGCCGATGCGGGCGATGTAGGGGTGGTACGCGGCGTCGGTGACGGCCTTGACGGCCGGTACGTCGGCGGCGACCGCCGGGCGGACGCGCAGTCCCGGCTCCGTGGCCCCTGATGCCGATTCCCCGCCCGTTCCCGTACGCGCTTGTTCGTTCATGTCTCCTTGTCTACGCCACCGCCCCGCCGCCCGCACCACCGGGTTCCCGGCGGGGCTGCGCCGTTTCTGATCCCCGGCTGAGCCCTGCCTTAAGGGGGTCATAAAGATCGTCCCGGGGCCCCCGGAAGGGCCGGACGGGGCGTTTTCGCGGGCTAACTTCCTTGGCACACCCCCACGTCGGACCAGACCGAGGAGCCCCCATGCCCACACGCCGTACGCTGACCGCGCTCACCGCCGTCGCCTCGGGCGCCACCGCCCTTGCCGCCTTCTCCGCGACGCCCGCCGCCGCGCACGGCACGCTCGGCGACCCGGTCAGCCGGGTCGCGGCCTGCTACGCGGAGGGCGCCGAGAACCCCGCCTCCGCGGCGTGCAAGGCGGCGGTCGCGGCGGGCGGTTCGCAGGCCCTATACGACTGGAACGGCATCCGGATCGGTGACGCGGGCGGGCAGCACCAGGCGAAGATCCCCGACGGCAAGCTGTGTTCGGCGAACTCCGAGGAGTTCAAGGGCATGGACCTGGCGCGCGACGACTGGCCCGCGACGAAGGTCTCGGCGGGCGCGTACACCTTCAAGTACAAGGTGACCGCGCAGCACAAGGGCACCTTCAACCTGTATGTGACGAAGCAGGGTTACGACGCCTCGAAGCCGCTGGCCTGGTCCGACCTGGACCTGGAGCACCCGGTGGCGACGAAGACGGACCCGGTGGCCGAGGGCGGCTACTACACGTTCTCCGGCACGCTGCCCGAGCGCACGGGCCGCCAGCTGGTCTACGGGATCTGGCAGCGCTCGGACAGCCCCGAGGCGTTCTACTCGTGCTCGGACGTGACGTACGGCGGCAGCAGCGGCTCCGGGTCCACGGGCGAGGCGGCGGCTCCGGCGGCCTCGGCGCCCTCCGACGAGCAGATCGCCGAGGACGCCGACAAGTCGACGGTGGACCACAGCGGCATGGACATGGGCGGCGACGGCGACACGGCCACCGCGCACGAGGACCACGGATCCGCGTCCCCGTCGACGGAGGCGGCAGCGGCCTCGACCGACGGCAACACTCCGTCCACCGACGGCAGTTCGGAGCGGCTCGCGGAGACCGGAGGCGACGCGACCACCTCGTACATCGCGATCGGCGGTGCGGCCGCCCTGACGATCGGCGCGGCGGGCCTGTTCGCCTCGGTGCGGCGGCGCGCGGTGGCGGGCGGCGGCCGGCACAGCCGCTGACCCTTCCCTTTTCCGACGCCCCGGCGGGCCGAGTGGCCCGCCGGGGCGTCGGCATGTCACCGCCGGCTCACCAGATCGGCCGCACCGGCCCGCCCGGCGCGATGGCCAGCAACTGAGCGGTCAGCGCCCGCACTTGCTCCTCGCCGAACCGCTCCACCCAGGGCAGCACGGCCTCCCCCGCGGCCTCCTCGGCGGCCCGGGTGCAGGCCCGGCCGCGCTCGGTGAGCACCAGGAGGCGGGCCCGCGCGTCGTGCGGGTGCGGCCGCCGCTCCACGTACCCCTTGCGCACCATCTCGTCGACGAGCTGGCTCGCGGCCTGCTTGGTCACGCCGAGATGGGCGGCGAGTTCGGTGGTGGTGGCGTCCCCGGCGGACAGCCGCGAGAACGCGAAGCCGTGCACGGGCCGCAGCCCGTCGAACCCTCTGGCCACGACGCCCTCGTGCAGGCGTTGCGTCAGGTCGCCCGCGGCGGCGATCAGGGCGGCGGACAGGGCGAGGGCTTCGGTCTTCTGCACCCTCGCATTGAAACACCCTTGACGAAATGGTCAAGCAGCCTGACCATATGGTCAAGTCGCTTGACCAAGTTGCTTGACCACAAAGGAGGAGACATGCCCGTAGTCCGCGCGTCGGAGGCCGTCGTCCACGAGATGCACGGCGCCCGCTTCGTCTCGTACGCCACTCCCCGCACCGGCAGCGCCCAACTGGCGGCCTGGCGGGGCGAGATCCCGGCCGGCACCCGGGCCCCGGCCCACACCGTGACCCACGAGGAGGTGCTGCACCTGCTCACGGGAACGCTGCGGCTGACCCTCGACGGCGAGAGCCACACCGTCACCGCCGGCGACACGGCGATCGTGAACGCGGGCACGACGCTCGCGGTGGAGAACCCCACGGACACCCTGGCGACGATGTGGGTGACGACATCGGTGGGACTGGAGGCGGAGCTGGCGGACGGTGCGCGGATCACGCCGCCCTGGACGCACCGAGCACCCCGCCCCTCACCCCGATAGCCCTCGGCGGAAAAGACCCTCAGATCTCCAGCACGAGTTCGCCGACCGTCTCTCCGCCGCTGGTCTCCCCCGTCGGCCGGAAGCCGAGGGCGAGGTAGAACCCCTCGGGGCCGTCCGGACCGGGATGCCAGGTGACGAACAGACGGGTGCCGCCGCGGCGGCGCAGTTCGTCGGCCACGGCCTCGACGGCGAAGCGGCCGTAGCCCCGGCCCTGCTCGCCGTCCGCGATGTTCAGCCGCCACAGGCCGGAGCGGCGGTCGGTGCCGTCGCCGGTCCAGTCGATGCCGAAGAAGGCCATCAGGAACCCGACGGTCCGCTCCCCGTCGACGATCAGCCGGGGCCAGGCCACCCCGGGATGCGCGTACGCCTCCGCCAGCGACTTCACCACCGGCGCCACCAGATGCTCCTGGTCCGGCCGCACCCGCACGCCGAGGGCGGCGTCGATGGTGCCGGGGGTGATGTCGCACAGGCGCGGCTCGCTCGTCATGCGGGCACTTTAGCCTTCGCCACCTCTCCCGATGCGATCAAATGTTCGAACACTGAGCTAGGCTTAGCGAGGTTATCGAACGCGAGTACGATTGAATGGTCGGACAGAAGCGGCGAAGGGGGCAAAGCGATGGAGGTGTGGCATGACGGGCTTTGCTCACCTGCATGTCGCCTCCGGCTATTCGATGCGCTACGGCGCCTCCCACCCCGAGCAGCTGGCACGCCGGGCGGCCCAGCGCGGCATGCCGGCCCTCGCGCTGACCGACCGGGACACGGTCACCGGCGCTGTTCGATTCGCCAAGGCGTGCGCGGCGGAGGGGATCCGGCCCGTCTTCGGGATCGACCTCGCCGTGGAGGCGCTCGCTCCCCCGCCGCCCGCCCAGCGCCGCCGCACACCGGCGCGCGGCGGGGCGCACGTGATCGAGCCGCCGCTGCGGGTCGTCCTGCTCGCACAGGACCGGGCCGGCTGGGCCCGGCTGTGCCGGATCACCTCGGCCGCCCACGCCCGCGCCGCGACCACCCCGTCGGGGATGCCGGTCGCGCCGTGGGAGGCGCTGCGTGAGCACGGCGGCCCCGGCCTGGCGGTGCTGCTCGGCCCCCTCTCCGAGCCGGTCCGGGCGCTGGCCGTGGGCCGGGAGGACGTCGCACGGAAGCTGCTGGCCCCATGGCAGGAGGCCTTCGGGACGGGAGTGCGGCTCGAAGCGGTTGCGCAGAAACGTTTCAGCACAGGGGCGGGATCCCTCCGTCTGGCCGCCCGCACCCTGACCCTGGCCGACCGCACCGGCACCACCGCCGTCCTCACCAACGCGGTGCGGTACGCCGACCCCGACCAGCACCGCGTCGCCGACGTGCTGGACGCCGCGCGGCTGCTGCGCCCCATCGACCGGCGCCGCCTCGACAGCGGACAGCGCTGGCTCAAGGACGAGGCGGCGATGGCGGACGTCGCACGCATGATCGCCGAGTGCGCCGGGGCCGGACCGACGCGGGCGCGGCAGTTGCTGGCGGACACCGCGGCCACCGCCGCCGCCTGCGCCGTGGATCCCGTGGCGGACCTCGGCCTGGGCACCCACAAGCTCCCCGAGCCCGAACTGTTCGGCGCCTCGCCGCGGACCGGCGGCGCGGCCCGGCTGCTGCGCGAGCAGTCCGAGGCCGGTCTGGCCCGGCGCGGCCTGGACCGCGACCCGGCCGCCCTGAAGCGGCTCGACGAGGAGCTCGCCGTGATCTCCGAGCTGAACTACGACGCGTACTTCCTGGCCATCGGGCAGGTCGTGGCCGACATCCGCGCGAAGGGGATCCGGGTCGCCGCGCGTGGTTCGGGCGCGGGCTCGATGGTCTGTCACGCGCTGGGCATCGCCACGGCCAATCCGCTCGAACACCGGCTGCTGTTCGAACGCTTCCTGAGCGTGCGCCGGGCCTCGCTGCCGGACATCGACCTCGACGTGGAGTCCGCGCGGCGCCTGGAGTGCTACGACGTGATCTTCGAGCGGTTCGGGAAGGAGCGGGTGGCGGTCACCGCGATGCCGGAGACCTACCGGGCGCGCCGGGCGCTGCGCGACGTCGGGCTCGCCCTGGGCATCGAGCCCGCGGAGGTCGACCGGATCGCCAAGAGCTTCCCGCACCTGCGCGCCTGCGACATCACCGGTGCCCTCGCCGAGCTGCCGGAGCTGCGCGGGCTCGCGGCGCAGGCGCACCGGTACGGGCCGCTGTGGGAGCTGGCCGAGGGGCTCGACTCCTTGGTCCACGGCATGGCGATGCACCCCTGCGGTGTGGTCATCAGCGACGCCACGCTCCTGGACCGGCTGCCGGTGCAGCCGACCCCGCAGGGCGACTATCCGATGGCGATGGCGGCGAAGGAGGAGATCGAGGCGCTGGGCAACATCAAGCTGGACGTCCTGGGCGTGCGGATGCAGTCCGCGATGGCCCATGCCGTCGCGGAGATCGAGCGCACGACCGGTAACCACGTCGACCTGGACGACCAGGACCAGGTGCCGCTCGACGACGTGTTCGCGTTCAAGCTCATCCAGGAGAGCCGCACCCTGGGCCTGTTCCAGCTGGAGTCGCCCGGCCAGCAGGACCTGCTGTCGCGGCTCCAGCCCCGCGATCCGCAGGACGTCATCGCCGACATCAGCCTGTTCCGTCCCGGGCCGGTCGCCGGCGGGATGCCCGAGCGGTACATCGCCGCCCGGCACGGCGGCACGCCCGGGTACGCGCACCCGGACCTGGAGCCCGTGCTCGCGGACACCTACGGCGTGACCATCTGGCACGAGCAGATCATCGAGACGCTGTCGGTGCTGACGGGCTGCGACCGCGCCATGGCGGAGATCGCCCGGCGCGCGCTCGGGGACAAGGAGCGGCTGCCCCGTATCCGGGACTGGTTCCACGGCTGTGCGCGGGCGCGCGGCTACAGCGACGCGGTCCGCGAGGAGGTCTGGAAGACCGTCGAGGCGTTCGGTGCCTACGGGTTCTGCCGGGCGCACGCGGTCGCGTTCGCCGTGCCGGCGTTGCAGAGCGCCTGGCTCAAGGCTCACTTCCCCGCGTATCTGCTGGCGGGGCTGCTCGAACACGATCCCGGCATGTGGCCCAAGCGCGTCCTGGTCGCCGACGCCCGCCGGAACGGGGTGCCGGTGCTGCCCGTCGACATCAACCGCTCGCGCGTACGGCACATCGTCGAGGAGACCGACGGGGAGCGGTGGGGCGTGCGGCTCGCGCTGTCGGAGGTGCGCGGCATCAGCGAGGAGGAGGCCGCGCGGATCGAGGAGGGGCAGCCGTACGGTTCGCTGTCCGACTTCTGGCAGCGGGCCCGCCCCAGCCGGCCGACCGCCGAACGCCTCGCCGAGATCGGCGCCCTGGCCCCGCTGCACGACGGCCGGCTCACCCGCCGCGATCTGCTGCTCCAGATCGCGGAGCTGCACCGGCAGTCCCGTACCCGGTCCGCGGGCGAGGGCCAACTCCCCTTCGACACCGGCGCGGTGGGCGGGCAGGACCCCAGCGGGCTGCCGGACCTGACGTCCCGGGAGACCATGAGCGCCGAGCTGAACACCCTCGGCCTCGATGTCTCCAAGCACCTGATGGAGCACCACCACCGGCTGCTGCGGGAGATCGGGGCGACCGACGCGGCGCATCTGGCCGGGCTGCGCGCCGGGCAGCAGGTGCTCGTCGCCGGGGTCCGGGCCTCCACCCAGACGCCGCCGATCGCCAGCGGCAAGCGGATCATCTTCGTCACCCTGGAGGACGGCGCGGGCCTGGTCGACCTGGCGTTCTTCGAGGACTCCCACCCGGCCTGCGCGCACACCGTCTTCCACAGCGGGCTGCTCCTGGTGCGCGGCACGGTCCAGGTGCGCGGCACCCGGCGCACCGTGGTCGGCACCATGGCCTGGGACCTGGACGAGATCGCCGCGGCCCGCCGGGACAACGGCCCCGAGGCGGCGCTCGCCCTGCTCGGCGCCGACCGTCCGCATCCGACGCCCGCCCAGCCGCGGCGCACCCTCGCCAACGGCACCACGGGCGCCCGTCTGCACCCGTACGCCGACCTCCAGCCCGCGGGCAGCCGGTCGGCGGATCTGAAGAAGTTCGGTCACAGGAGTCCGGGGAGCGCGGGATGAGCACACGACGGCGGCACATCGCCCATCTCCATCTGCACGCGCGGCTGACCGAGGAGCAGTTCGAAAAAATAATCGAACTGATGTCCGGGATCACGCCGCACGTGCAGGCCGTCCCGCCGGACGCCGTCCAGCTGGACCTGACCTCGGCGCTCCGCTACTTCGACATGTCCCCGTACGACGTGGTCCAGACGGCGCTGCTCCGGCTGAAGCTGTTCTACGGCATCGAGTGCAGCGCCGGTCTCGCGGGCAACCGGATGCTGGCGGCCATGGCGGCGGACGCCTCGGCACCGGAGGCCACGACCTGGGTGCCCGCCGAGCGGGCCGCCCAGTGGCTCGCGCCGCGTCCGGTCGCCGCCCTGCCGGGCATCGGCCGCAGCACGGCGGCGACGCTCGGCAAGTACGGGCTGCACACCATCGGACAGCTCGCGGACCTGCCGCCCGCGACCCTGCAACGGCTCCTCGGCAGCACGCAGGCCCGGCTGCTGGCCGAGCGCGCCCGCGGCCACGACCCGCGCCCGGTCGTCCCGGCCGAGCCCGCCGAGCACCTGAGCGCCGACCTGGTCCTCGACCGCGACTGTCTCGACCCGGCCGAGCAGCACCGCGCCGTCCTGGGTCTCGCCGATCAGCTCGGGCAGCGGCTGCGCGGCCAGGGCCGGGCCGCCGGGCGGCTCACCCTCACCGTGCGGTACGCGGACCGCAGCTCCACCACGCGCACCCGCGCCCTGCCGGAGTCCACCGGTCACTCACCGGCCCTGGCCGGCACCGCGCTCACGCTGCTGGCCGGTCTCGGGCTGCAACGCGCGCGCGTGCGCGCCTTCACCGTCCGCGCCGACGGCCTCCGCCCGGCCGCCGCGGCGCACCGTCAGCTCTCGCTCGACCCGGGAGCCGACCGCGCCCGGGCCGTGGAGGCCGCCGCGGACAAGGCCCGCCGCCGCTTCGGCCCCGGCGCGGTGCGGCCCGGCACCCTCGCGGGGGCGGGGCCGTCGGTCACTGGTTGCTGAACGCAGCGTCGAAGGACGCCTCGGGCAGCGGCCACAGCGCGGCCTTGATCCGCTCGACGGCCTCGGCGGCGCCGTGCAGGCGGTCCATGCCGGCGTCCTCCCACTCGACGGAGATCGGGCCGTCGTAGCCGATCGCGGCGAGGGCGCGGAAGGCGTCCTCCCAGGGCACGTCGCCGTGGCCGACGGAGACGAAGTCCCAGCGGCGGCGCGGGTCGCCCCACGGCAGGTGGGAGCCGAGGATGCCGGACCGGCCGGTCTGCGGGCGGACCCGGGTGTCCTTGCAGTCGACGTGGTAGATGCGGTCGGCGAAGTCGGTGATGAAGCCGACGGTGTCGACGCCCTGCCAGAGCATGTGCGAGGGGTCCCAGTTGAAGCCGAAGGCGGGCCGGCGGCCGATAGCCTCCAGGGTCCGCACGCTCGTCCAGTGGTCGTAGGCGATCTCGGAGGGGTGGACCTCGTGGGCGAAGCGCACGCCCTCGGCGTCGAAGACGTCCAGGATCGGGTTCCAGCGGCGGGCGAAGTCCTCGTAGCCGTCGTCGATGACGGACTGCGGGACAGGCGGGAACATGGCGACGTACTTCCAGATCTTCGATCCGGTGAAGCCGACCACGGTGTCGGCGCCGAGGCGGCGGGCCACGCGGGCGGCGCGCTTCATGTCCTCGGCGGCCCGCTGCCGCACGCCCTCCTCGTCGCCGTCGCCCCACACCGACGCGCGCAGGATGGCCTGGTGGCGGAAGTCGATGGGGTCGTCGCAGACGGCCTGGCCGCCGAGGTGGTGCGAGATCGCCCAGACCTTGAGCCCGTACCGGTCGAGGACGGCCTGCTTGGCGGGGAGGTAGTCGGGGTCCTCCTCGGCGCGGGCCAGGTCGAGGTGGTCGCCGGAGGCCGCGATCTCCAGACCGTCGTACCCCCACTCGCTCGCCAGCCGGGCGACCTCCTCGAAGGGCATGTCGGCCCATTGTCCGGTGAACAGGGTGACCGGTCGGCGGGCCGGGCGCGGGTGCTGGGTCATGCGGTGCCTCCTTGGCTCCATTCGCGACTTTAGCTTAGTTTGAACAAAACTATCGGCCAAGGTTCTCTTCAGGGCCATACCTTTTGTTCGTGTGAGGCTTTGCTGAAGCCCCCTTGGGAGAGGAAGACGAGGGCATCATGAGTCAACTCCGTGTCGCGGTGATCGGAACGGGTTTCATGGGGGCGGTGCACACCCGGTCCGCGCGCGCGGCGGGCGCCGACGTGGTGGGGATCGTCGGGTCGAGCCCGGAGAAGGGCCGGAGCGCGGCGGAGCGGTTCGGCGCGGGGCGCGGTTTCGACTCGGTCGAGGACGTGCTGCGGGCCGGGGTGGACGTCGTGCACGTGTGCACGCCCAATGCCTCGCACGCCCGGTTCGCCCGCGCCGCGCTCGCCGCGGGTGTCCCCGTCGTCTGCGAGAAGCCGCTGGCCACGGACGCGGTGACCGCCCAGGAGCTGCACGAACTCGCGACTGAGCGGGGGCTGGTGACGGCGGTGCCGTTCGTCTACCGGTACTACGCCTCGGTGCGCGAGGCCCGGCTGCGGCTCGCCCGGCCGGGGCAGCGGCCGCCGTGGCTGCTGCACGGCAGCTACCTCCAGGACTGGCTCGCCGATCCCGGCACCGGAAACTGGCGCGTGGACCCGGCGGACGGCGGCGCCACCCGCGCCTTCGGCGACATCGGCGTCCACTGGTGCGACCTGGCGGAGTTCGTGACCGGCCAGCGCATCACCCAGGTGTCGGCGACCTTCGCGCGGACCGCCGCGACCCGCCCGGGACCGGACGGCACCCCGCGTCCGGTCGCGACGGAGGACGGGGCGGTCGTGCAGTTGCGGACCGACTCCGGCGCCGTGGGCTCGGTCGTCGTCAGCCAGGCGTCGGCCGGCTACAAGAACGCCCTGTCGTTCTCCTTCGACGGGCCGGACGAGAGCTTCGCCTTCCATCAGGAGACCCCCGAGTCGCTGTGGATCGGCGGCCGCGACGGCGCCCGGGTCGTCGTGCGCGACCCCGACCGCGCCGAGTCGCCGGTGGGCCGCTCGGCGGGCCTGCCCGCCGGTCACCCCCAGGGCTACTACGAGTGCTTCGCGGACTTCGTCGCCGACGCCCATGCCGCCGTACGCGGTACGGAGGTCGAGGGGATGCCGACCTTCGCGGACGGGGTCCGGGCCGCGCACATCGCCGAGGCGGTCGTGGCGTCGGCGCAGGACGGCGGCTGGGTGGACGTGAAGGAGACGCAGCGCCCCGGGTGAGCGTGGCCGCTCAGGACAGATAGAGCGGCTCGGCCCCCGCCCGCTCGCGGGCGTGGGCGTCGCGCGGGGTGCCGTGGGGCAGCCAGTCGCCGAGCATGTCGGGGTGGAGCAGTTCCTCGATGGCCAGCTGGGCCGCGCCCACGCCCTCGGCGCGGTCCGGGTCGGCCTCGGTGATGACGAGTTCGTCGGTGGCCAGCGGGAGGGCGCCCCGGGTGACCTGGTCGACGACCGGGGCGCGGAACACGTCGCCGGCCTGCGCCAGCGTGCCCGCCAGATACACGGTCGACGGGTTGAACACGCTGACCAGCAGCGCCAGTTGGGAGCCGACGAGTTCCCCGGCCCGGGTGACGAGTTCGATGCTCACCGGGTCGCCGTGCGCGCAGCCGTCCAGGACCTCGGTGACGGTCAGGTGGTCGAGCCGCTCCTGGAGGAAGGCGCTGCGTCCGGCGAGGGCCGCGGCGCGGGCGTCCCGCGCGAGCGCCCAGCCCCCGGCGAGCGCCTCCAGGCAGCCGAACTTCCCGCACCGGCACCGGTGGCGGGACTCGGCCGCGACGATGGTGTGGCCCAGGTCCCCGGCCGCGCCCCTGGCCCCGCGGTGCAGGCGGCCCCGGGAGATCAGGCCGAGGCCGATGCCCGTACCGGCCTTGACCAGCAGGACGTTGTCCCCGGCCGTGACCCGGTCGTGGCTCCAGGCGCCCAGCGCCATCACGTTGGCGTCGTTGTCGACCCAGGCGGGGACGGCGAAGTGGGCCTCCAGGCGCTCGCGCAGCGGGAAGCCGTGCCAGCCCTCCATGATGGGCGGATGGACGGGCGTGCCCCGGGCGAAGTCGACCGGTCCGGGGACGCCCACGCACACGCCCCACAGCCGGTCCGCCAGTTCACCGGTGAGCAGTTCGGCGGCGGCCCCGAACAGCGCGGCGAGGGACGCCTCGGGGCCGGCCTCGACGTCCCAGGGCAGCCGCCGGTCGGCGAGCTGCGTGCCGTCCAGGTCCGCCACGGCGAGGTGCAGGTGCGTGGCGCCGAAGACCACCCCGAGGACGGCGCCGCGCCCGGCCGCGATGTGCAGGATCCGCGACGGTCTGCCGCCGGTCGACGGCGCGGGCTCGCCCTCGCTGAGCAGCCCGGCCCTGAGCGCGTGGTCGACCCGCTGCTGGATGATCGTCCGGCCCAGGCCGGTGTGCCGGCTCAACTCGGGCCGTGTCACCGCCAGGCCGCTCCTGATGGTTCTCAGGACCAGCGACAGCGTCTGGGTCTGTTCGGTCATACGGCGCAGTCTCCATGGGGTCGGGAGGACGAGCTTATGGCGTGCCCGGGCGCGCGGGCAGGGCCGGTCGGACGCGGCGGCCGTCGCGGGGCCACTCGTTCGGTCCACCCCGACTGCATGGAACGGTGCCCCGCCGGACGGTGGGGACATGAGATTCGCCGATGGATTCGCCCGAGAGTTCAAGGACGCCGTCACCCCACGGGCCGCGCTGCTCGTCATCGGCGTGCTCGCGCTGCAGCTGCTGTTCATCGCCTCCTACGTGGGAGCGCTGCACAGTCCGAAGCCGAAGGACGTGCCGTTCGGCGTCGTCGGTCCGACGGCCGCCGTGGCCCAGCAGACCGAGCAGCAACTGGCGAAACTGTCGGGCTCCCCGCTCGACCCGCGCGTGGTCTCCGACGCGGCGACGGCGAAGCGCAAGATCCTGGACCGGGAGATCGACGGCGCCCTGATCCTGAACGCGCGCGGCACCACGGACACCCTGCTCGTCGCGTCCGGCGGCGGCACCGTCCTGGCCAGCGCGCTGGAGAACCTGGCCGGTGAGATCGACGCCACCCAGCAGCGCACGATCCGCGCGGTCGACGTGGCACCGGCGTCGGCGAAGGACTTCGACGGGCTGTCGGCGTTCTATCTCGTCGTCGGCTGGTGCGTCGGCGGCTATCTGTGCGCCTCGATCATGTCGATCAGCGCCGGTTCCAAGCCGACCAGTCCGCCGCGCGCGCTGATCCGGCTCGGCACGATGGCGCTGGTCGCGATCGCGGGCGGCATCGGCGGCTCGCTCATCATCGGTGACTCGATCCTGGGCGCGCTGCCCGGCTCGTTCTGGGGCCTGGCCGGGCTCGGCGCGCTCGTCACGTTCGCGGTCGGGGCGCTCACCCTGGCCCTGGAGGAGCTGACCGGCATCGTCGGGATCGGCCTGGCCGTCCTGGTGGTCGTCGTCGCGGGCAACCCGAGCGCGGGCGGTGCCTTCCCGCTGCCGATGCTGCCCCCGTTCTGGCAGGCGATCGGCCCCTGGCTCCCGCCGGGCGCGGGCACGTGGGCGGCCCGCTCGATCGCGTACTTCCACGGCAACGCCATGACGCGGTCCCTGCTGGTCCTCGCGGCGTGGGCGGTGCTGGGTATGGCGGTGACGTTGCTGGTGTCGGCCTGGCGCGAGAAGAAGCGCGCCACTTCAACGCCGCCAGAGCCGGCGCCCCTCTAAGGGGCGCGGGGAACTGCGCGAGCAACCACGCCCCGCCCGCACCCGCGCACGAAAAAGCACCCGGCACACGAAAAGGCGCCCCCGTTGAACCTCCCCCACCGCACCGGCCCGGCCGCCCAGGCCAGCTCCGTCAAACGGATGGAGCCCACGGCCCAGGCCCAGCTCGGCCCCCTCGGCCTCACGGGCTTCATCGTCGTCACGATGATCGCCACCGGCATCGACGCGGGCATCTTCCCCGACCGTCTCGCGGCGGCCGACGTGCCCACGGTCGGCTTCCTCATCGGCGGTCTCGCCCAGCTGCTCGCCGGTCTCTTCCAGGTCCAGCGCGGCGACACCTGGCACGCCACGGTCTTCGGCGGCTTCGGTCTGTTCTGGATGGCGAAGGCCCTGATGCTCCAGTGGATCGTGCCGTCGCTCGACCCGTCCATCCGGGGCGACGCGATGGGCCTGTTCACGCTCCCCTGGGTCTTCGTGGTCTTCGTCCTGTGGCTGGCGAGCTGGCGCATCCACCTGGTGCTGCTGCTCACCTTCAGCTGCGTCCTGGTCGTGTTCGTCGCGATGACCTGCAACGGCTTCACCGGCATCGAAGGCTGGAACCGGGTCGCCGGCTGGTTCGGTCTCGGCGCCACGGCCGGGGCGCTGTATCTGCTCGCGGGCCAGGTGATGGCCTCGACGTGGGGCCGGCCGGTGCTGCCGATGGGCCGCTTCCTGACGCCGCCGGAACTCGCCGAGTCCTGATCCCCGTACTCCCGTCGGGCATACGGAAAAGCGCGCCCCGTCACCGTAGTGCGTACGGTGCCGGGGCGCGCGTCCTCGGGGGGAGGCGGGTCAGGCGGTGGGCGTGCCCTCCCGGTTCCCGTAGTACGCCTGCCGCATGAGCCGCTTCATGTCGTCGATCATCGGCATCCGCGGGTTGGCGGGCGCGCACTGGTCGGCGTAGGCGTTCATGGCCTGCTGGGGCAGCGCCTCCAGGAAGGCGCTCTCGTCGACGCCCTCGGCGGCGAACGAGGCCGGGATGCCGCAGCGGTCGCGCAGTTCCTCGACGGCCCTGGCGTACGATTCGACGCCCTCTTCCGGGGTCGCGGCGGGCAGGCCCAGCATCTTCGCGATCTCCTGGAACCGCTCGGGCGCCCGGTAGGTCTCGGCCTTGGGCCACGGGGTCGCCTTGTACGAGACCGTGCCGTTGTGCCGGATGACGTGCGGCAGGAGCAGCGCGTTGGTGCGGCCGTGGGCGACGTGGAAGGTGTTGCCGAGGGTGTGGGCCATGGCGTGCACCAGGCCGAGGAAGGCGTTGGCGAAGGCCATGCCCGCGATCGTCGACGCGTTGTGCATCTTCTCGCGCGCCTCGGGGGCCTTGGCGCCGTCCGTCACGCAGGCTTCCAGGTTCTCGAAGATGAGCTTGATGGCCTGGAGGCACTGGCCGTCGGTGAAGTCGTTGGCGTAGACGGAGACGTACGCCTCGGTGGCGTGGGTCAGCGCGTCGAAGCCGGAGTCGGCGGTGACGGTCGGCGGGAGGTTCATCGGGAGCATCGGGTCGATGATCGCGACGTTCGGGGTGAGCGCGTAGTCGGCGAGCGGGTACTTCTGGGCCGCTTCGGGGTCGGAGATGACGGCGAAGGGGGTGACCTCGGAGCCGGTGCCGGAGGTGGTCGGGATCGCGACGAGCTTGGCCTTCTCGCCGAGCTGCGGGAACGTGTAGGCCCGCTTGCGGATGTCGAAGAACTTCTCCTTGGTGTCGGCGAACTCGATCTCGGGGTGCTCGTACATCAGCCACATGATCTTCGCGGCGTCCATCGGCGAGCCGCCGCCGAGCGCGATGATCGTGTCCGGCCGGAAGTCCCGCATGGCGGCGGCGCCCGCCTGCACGGTGGCCAGCTCGGGGTTGGGCTCGACGGTGTCGATGACCTGGACGGTGACCGGCTGCGGGCGGGCGGCGAGGATGTCGGTGATCTTCTGGACGAAGCCGATGGCGCCCATCGTCTTGTCGGTCACGAGGCTGACGCGGCTGACGCCGTCCATCTCGCCGAGGTACTTGACGGCGTTCCGCTCGAAGTAGATCTTCGGCGGGATCTTGTACCACTGCATGTTGGTGTTGCGCCGCCCGATCCGCTTGATGTTGACGAGGTTGACCGCCGAGACGTTGTTGGAGACGGAGTTGTGGCCGTAGGAGCCGCAGCCCAGGGTCAGCGACGGGAGGAAGGCGTTGTAGACGTCGCCGATGCCGCCGAAGGTGGAGGGCGAGTTGACGATGACGCGGATCGCCTTGACGCGGCGGCCGAACTCCTCGGCCAGTTCCTCGGACTCGGTGTGGATGGCGGCGGAGTGGCCGAGTCCGTTGAACTCGACCATCTGCGCGGCGAGTTCGAGACCGTGCTCGGTGTCGCGGGCCTTCAGTGCGGCGAGGATCGGGGACAGCTTCTCGCGGGTGAGGGGTTCGCCCGGGCCGGCCTCGGCGCATTCGGCCACGAGGATCGAGGTGTCGGCGGGGACCTCGAATCCTGCCTGCTCGGCGATCCAGGTCGCGGGCTTGCCGACGACGGAGGCGTTCAGCTTGGCGCCCGCGCAGTCGGTGCCGTACGCCGTGGTGCCGAAGACGAACTCCTCCAGCTTGGTCTTCTCGGCGGCGGTCAGCACATGGGCCTGGAGGCGGCGCAGCTCGGCGATGCCATCCTCGTAGATCTCCTGGTCGAGGACGACGGCCTGCTCGGAGGCGCAGATCATGCCGTTGTCGAAGGCCTTGGACAGGACGATGTCGTGGATGGCGCGGCCCAGCTTGGCGTCCTTGGCGACGTAGGCGGGGACGTTGCCCGCGCCGACGCCGAGGGCGGGCTTGCCGCACGAGTAGGCGGCCCTGACCATGGCGTTTCCGCCGGTGGCGAGGATGGTGGAGACGCCCTCGTGGTTCATCAGGAAGCCGGTGGCCTCCATGGAGGGCTGTTCGATCCACTGCACGCAGTGCTCGGGGGCACCGGCAGCGACGGCGGCGTCGCGCACGATCCGGGCGGCCTCGGCCGAGGACTTCTGGGCGCTGGGGTGGAAGGCGAAGACGATCGGGTTACGGGTCTTGAGGGCGATCAGCGCCTTGAAGACCGTGGTGGAGGTCGGGTTGGTGACGGGGGTCATCGCGCAGATGACGCCGACGGGCTCGGCGATCTCGGTGATGCCGTTGATCTCGTCGCGGGAGATGACTCCTGCGGTCCTCAGACCGCGCATCGAGTTCACGACGTGCTCGCTCGCGAAGAGGTTCTTGACCGCCTTGTCCTCGAAGACCCCGCGCCCGGTCTCCTCGACGGCGGCCTTCGCCAGGTCGCCGTGGTGGCTGAGCGCCGCGAGGGACGCCTTCTTGACGATGTGGTCGACCTGCTCCTGGTCGTACGTCTCGAACCGGGCGAGCGCCTCCAGCGCCCCGGTGACCAGTTCGTCGACCATCCCCTTGGCATCCACGGCAGGATCTCCTTCTTCGCGGCCTTTTTCTTCGTCAGTTCGATTGCACACCTTTCCGGTCGCCGCGACTGCCGCAGAAGGGCCCCGAATGGGGAGCCGAAGGTCCCGTCAAGATCACCTCAGACCCCCGCCACTCCTCCCCCACCTGCACAGACATCGAGGGCCTAACGTCCCTTGCGACTTTGTGAAAACTTTCACAAGAATTTCCCGGAAAAGGGGCACCCCGCATGTGCGGGGTGCCCCGGAAAACCGGTCAGCCGATTTCCGCGCCGAACGTGGAGAGCGCTTCCGTGACCGGCTGGAAGAACGTCTCGCCGCCGGACGTGCAGTCGCCGCTGCCGCCGGAGGTGAGGCCGATCGCCGTGTCGCCGGAGAACAGCGAACCGCCGCTGTCGCCGGGCTCGGCGCAGACGTCGGTCTGGATCAGGCCGTTCACGATGTCGCCGTTGCCGTAGTTCACGGTGGCGTCGAGCCCCGTCACCGTCCCGTCGTGCACCTGGGTGGTGGAGCCGGAGCGGGTCACCTTCTGGCCGACGGTCGCGTCACCGGCCTTGGTGATCGCCTGGGCGGAGCCGTCGTAGAGGTTCACCTCGCTGGGGTGGGGGACGTCCGCGGTGTACTTCACGAGGCCGAAGTCGTTGTCCGGGAAGCTGGACTGCTCGTTCGTGCCGATCTCCTGGCCGCTGGAGTCGGACCAGGTGGAGATCGCCTCGGTGCAGTGGCCGGCGGTGATGAAGTACGGCTGGCCGTCCTTGACCACGTTGAAGCCGAGGGAGCAGCGGCCGCCGCCGCCCGAGATGGCGTCGCCGCCGGAGACGAAGGTCTTGAACTCGCCCTGGGTGCGCTGGAGTTCGGCCTTCGCGCCGAGGCCGTCGACGACCTTGCTCAGTTTCTGCCAGTCGGCGCCCTTCACCGTGCGGTCGGCGGTGACGACGACCTTGTTGGTGGCGGGGTCCGTGGCCCAGGACGTGCCCGGGATCGAGGCGTCGCTCTTCAGCGTCGTACGGGCGCTCTTCAGCGCGGCCAGGGAGTTCTGCACGATTCTGGCCCGGGCGCCGGCCGCCTCGACGGTCCGCGCCGCGTCCTGGCTCAGCACGTTGACCACGAGGTGCTTGGCCTTGGCGTCGTAGTAGCTGCCCGCCGCGTCCGCGCCGAGGTCCTTGTGCAGCGACGAGGCGAGATTTCCGGCCTTCGCGACGGAGATGCTCTTCGCCGTCAGATCAGGGGTGTCCGTACTGGCGTTCGCAGTCTGGAAGGTGATGCCCGCGGCGGCCAGGGCGGCTATTCCCGCTCCGGCCACGGCGACACGCCGCTTGGGTATGCGTCGGTGCTTCAACTCTCGTCCTCCTGTGGGGGGTTGGGAGTCCGGTAGTCGTGGGGGACGGACCGGGTTCCGTGAGGCTGACGGGCCCACTATCCCGACCGTCACAGGGGGCACACAAGGTCGACTTCAGGACGCGCGTACGTCAACCCACCTACGCCCCCTCCCTCTTGTGCGCCCCGGCACCGCCGAGGTCGTCCGCCTGCGATCCCCAAAGCAAACACTCCGTGCGCGCACGCTTGGGCACAGGGTGAGGACTAGTCCTGTCCAGAAATCGCCCTGACGCGGGCGCGGGGGAACCCCTACGGCGCGTCCCCCTCCTCGACACGGCCCGGGGGCGTCGCCCGCTCCAGGAACCGCAGCAGCTCCACCGGAAACGGCAGCACCAGCGTCGAGTTCTTCTCGGCGGCGACGGCCACCACGGTCTGCAACAGCCGGAGCTGGAGCGCGGCGGGAGTGTCCTCCATCTGCTGCGCGGCCTCGGCGAGCTTGCGGGACGCCTGCAACTCGGCGTCGGCGTTGATGACCCGGGCCCGCCGCTCCCGGTCGGCCTCGGCCTGCCGGGCCATCGACCGCTTCATGGTCTCGGGCAGCGACACGTCCTTGATCTCCACCCGGTCGATCTGGACGCCCCAGCCGACGGCCGGGCTGTCGATCATCAACTCCAGTCCCTGGTTGAGCTGTTCACGGTTGGAGAGCAGATCGTCGAGGTCGCTCTTGCCGATGATGGAGCGCAGTGACGTCTGCGCCATCTGGGAGACCGCGAACCGGTAGTCCTCGACCTGCACCACGGCCTCGGCCGCGTCGACCACCTTGAAGTAGATGACGGCGTCCACCCGCACCGTGACGTTGTCCCGGGTGATGCCGTCCTGCGCGGGCACCGGCATCGTCACGATCTGCATGTTGACCTTACGGAGCCGGTCCACGAACGGCACGATCATCGTGAGCCCGGGTCCGCGCACCGCCGGGGTCAGCCGGCCGAGGCGGAACACCACCCCGCGCTCGTACTGTTTGACGACGCGGGCCGCGGCCATCGCGTACACCGCTCCGGCACAGACGACGGTCACTGCGGCCGCCACCAGTTCCTCGACCATCTCACGGCCCCCCGGGGTCCGAAGTGGGCGCTTCAGGCGCGTGGTTCAGGCGCGTCCTTCGACGGTAGCTCCGTGCGGGGCGGTACGGGAGAGCCCCCGCCCGGTGCGCTGCCGGACGGGGGCTTCCACTGGTGGCTGCGGTGCTGGTGCGGTTCTGGCGGTGGCTGCGTCAGAACACGTGGACGCCGTAGACGCTGAGCGCCTCGGTGACCGGCTGGAAGAAGGTCGTGCCGCCGGACGTGCAGTTGCCGCTGCCGCCCGAGGTCAGACCGTAGGCCACGCCGCTGGTGGAGTAGAGGGCGCCACCGGAGTCGCCGCCCTCGGCGCAGACGTTGGTCTGGATCATGCCGTAGACGATGTCGCCGCTGCCGTAGTTCACGGTGGCGTTGAGCCCGGTGACCTTGCCGCTGTGGATGCCGGTGGTGGAGCCGTCACGGTAGACCGTGGTGCCCACGCTCGGCGTGCCCGAGCTCTTGATGTCCGTGTTGCCCGCGGTGCCGGACTTGGCGATCGAGCTGTTGCTGTACTTCACCAGCGCGTAGTCGTTGGTGGGGAAGCTGTAGCTCACGTTGGAACCCAGCACCGTGGTCTTCGCGGAGTTCGAGTACCAGGTGGAGGCGACCTCACCGCAGTGGCCCGCGGTCAGGAAGTAGTAATTGCCGCTGTTGTCCTGGACGTTGAAGCCCAGGGAGCAACGGTAGGCGCCGCCGTAGATGGCGTCGCCGCCGGCGATCAGCTTCTTGAAGGTGCCGTTGGTCCGCTCGATCCGGAGCGCGCCCGCGTTGCTGCCGGCCGACTCCTTGATCGTGTTGATCTCGGCCTGCGACACGGTGCTGTCGACGGTGACGAGGACCTTGCCGGTCTTCGCGTCGACCGCCCAGGCGGTGCCGCCGATGTCGGCGGACTCGACGGCGTCGCTGGCGCGGGTGAGCTGGGCCGCACTGAACGTCTGGTTCTCCGCGGCGTGCGCGGACGGGATGGTGAACGCTGCGGCGGCCAGCAGTCCGGTGCCCGCGGCGATCAGCCCGGTCCGTCTCGCAACGCCGCTTCGGGGGGTGGTGCGCTTGATCCTCACTGGTCGTTCCCTCCTGAGGAGAGTCGGGGGCCCGCGTGGGGTCGGGGCCCGGTGAGGCGCGGTCAGGGACGGTGGTGGTCCGGATTCCGAACACGCCGTGACCCTGACAAGCGCTGTTCGGGAGTATTCGGTCTCTCAACTACTCGGCACAAGGGCGCCTTTCGGCCTCCCAACCGATCTTCGGACGCAACGACGGAATGCCCCGGCGGCTTTCCTCGTACGGTGCGGTACGAGGGCCGCCGGGGCTCGGCTCGACCTGTCAGACGGTCCGGGGCGCCGCCAGGTTCCGCTCGCCCGCCTCGATGTTCACGGTGAGGGTGTTGCCCGGGGGCGGGAAGGGGCAGATGAAGTGATCGGCGAAGGCGCACGGCGGCAGCGTCGCGCGGTTGAGATCGACGGTCGTGCGGCCCTCGGCGTCGGGCGCCGCCGGGTGCAGAAAACGGAACCGGTAGCTGCCGCGGCCGCTGGTGCCGTCGGCGAACACGGCCCAGAGCCGGCCGTCCGCCTGCCGCGCGACCTGCAACGTGTGCTCCTGCCCGGCGAGCGTGAAGGCGAGTTCACCCGCGAGCCCGAGCGCCCGCTTCCTGCCGTCGGCGTTCTCCACGCGGACGTCCGTGCTCCCGTCCGCGTACGGGGTGAAGCGGCCCTCGACCGACCAGCGCGGGTCGTACGGAGTGGCGTCGATCCCCGGCGACGCGAGGAACGCGGTGCGGGCGGGCGCGGCCGGGTCGAAGTCCCGTACGGCCCACAGTCCTTCACGGACGATCACGACGAGCCGCCGCTCGCCGAGCGCGACGGTGGCGTCGGCGCCGAGCCGGGTCTCCTCCCCGTCGAGGGTGCGCACGACGGCGTCACCGTCCGTCCGCCACTCTCCGGGGATGGCCGGAAGTTTGCCGTCCGGATAGTCGTCGAGCCAGAAGGTGCCGGTGAGCGAGAGGGGCCCGTGGGGCGCGGAGACGGACGCGGTCCGCTGTTCGTGCCACTGCTGCCAGGCGTCGGCGGCGTCGGTCATGCGGTGAGGATCCTTTCGGGAGTGCGCAGTCCCAGATGGGAGCGCAGGGTGGAGCCGGTGTATTCCGTGCGGAAGACGCCGCGCTCCTGGAGCAGCGGGACGACCCGGTCCACGAACGGGTCGAGGCCGCCGGGGGTCAGGTGCGGGACGAGGATGAATCCGTCGGCGGCGCGGCCCTGTACGAACGCGTCGAGTTCGGCGGCGACCGCGTCGGGCGTCCCGATGAACGACTGCCGGCCGGTCGTCTCGATCACGGTCTGCCGGATGGACAGGCCCTTGGCGCGGGAGACGGCCCGCCACTTCTCCGCGATCTCGACGACGTCGCCGCGCCGGGTGCGGCCCTGGGAGAGGCCGGAGTCGGGGACCGGGTCGATGTCGGGCAGCGGTCCGTCGGGGTCGTAGGAGGAGAGGTCCACGCCCCACACCTGTTCCAGGGCGAGGATCGCGGTCTGCGGGGAGACCTGCTGCCGGCGGATCTCGGCGGCCTGCTCCTGTGCCTCGGCGGCGGTGTCGCCGAGCACCACGGTGACCCCCGGCATGATCTTGAGATCGTCGGGCTCGCGCCCGTACGCGGCGAGCCGCGCCTTCACATCGGCGTAGAAGCTCTGCCCGGCCTCCAGGGTGCCGTGCCGGGTGAAGATCACGTCGGCGGCGGACGCGGCGAACTCGCGGCCCTCGGCGGAGTCCCCGGCCTGGATGACGACGGGGTGGCCCTGCGGCGGGCGGGGCACGGTGAAGTCGCCCTCGACGGTGAAGTGCCGCCCCTGGTGGCGGACGGGGTGGCCGGTGCCCGCGTCCCACAACTCCCGCGCCAGCTCGACGAATTCGGCGGCGCGGGTGTAGCGGTCGGCGCGGTCGAGGTAGCCGCCGCGGCGGAAGTTCTCACCGGTGAACGCGTCGGAGGAGGTGACCACGTTCCAGGCGGCGCGGCCGCCGCTGAGGTGGTCGAGGGTGGCGAAACGGCGGGCGGTCTCGAACGGCTCGTTGAAGGTCGCGTTGACGGTGGCGGCGAGGCCGAGGCGCTCGGTCACGGCGGCCAGCGCGTTGAGCACGGTGATCGACTCGGGGCGGCCGACGACGTCCAGGTCGTGGATGCGGCCGCGCTGCTCGCGCAGCCGGAGCCCTTCAGCGAGGAAGAAGAAGTCGAACAGGCCGCGTTCGGCGGTGCGGGCCAGATGCTCGAAGGACGCGAAGTCGATCTGGGACCTCGAACGGGGATCGGCCCACACGGTGGTGTTGTTGACGCCGGGGAAGTGGGCGGCGAGATGGATCTGCCGGGCGTCGTCCGTGCGGGTGGTGCGGCTGGTCATGAGAGGACCCCCGGGGCGGCTGCGTACTGGCTGACGGGCCGGGCGAGTCCCAGGTGTTCGCGCAGGGTGGCGCCCGGATAGAAGGTGCGGAACAGGCCGCGGTGCTGGAGCAGCGGCACGGTGCCGTTGACGAGGCGTTCCAGGTCGCGGCGCGGGTCGAGCGGGGTGAGGTGGAAGCCGTCGGCGGCGCCGGCCCGGTACCGGTCGGCGATCAGGTCGGCCAGGTCGACGGGGCCGCCCCGGTACAGCGGTCCCTCGTCGGTGGGCAGCGGGCCGCCGCCGTGCCCCGGCTGGGCGGCGTGCTCGCCGCCGCCGAGGTCGATGCGGAGCGCGCCGAGCACCCGCAGCTCGTCCGGGTCGCGGCCGTGCTCGGTGGCCCGGCGCCGCAGCCCGCTCCGGGCGGCGGCGAGCCGGGCCGGGTCGGAGACGCCGACGAGCGCGACATCGGCGTGCCGGGCCGCGACGTCGTACGCGTACGGCTGCGTGGCGTCGACCACGACGACGGGCCGGCCCTGGGGCGGCCGTGGCACGATCGAGGGGCCGCGCACGGAGAACGCCCGGCCCTCGAAGTCGACGTAGTGCAGCTTGTCGCGGTCGATGAAGCGGCCGGTGGCGGCGTCCCGGATCTCGGCGTCGTCCTCCCAGCTGTCCCACAGCCGCTTCGCCACGTCGGCGACCTCTCCGGCCTCGTGCCACAGGTCGGCGGGCGGGGGCACCACGGCCCGCCGTCCGAAGAGACGCGCCTCTTCGTCGCCCGGGGACACATCGGGCCGCCACCCGGCCCGCCCCCGGCTCACCCAGTCGAGGGTGGCGACGGCGGCCTGGACGTGGAACGGCTCGGTGTGGGTCGTGGTCACGGTCGGCACGAGCCCGATCCGCGAGGTCTCCGGGGCGACCCTGGACAGCACGGCGAGCGCGTCAGGACCGGGCGCGCCGAAGGTGTCGTGCAGGGTGACGAAGTCGAGCGCGCCGTGCTCGGCGAGCCGGGTGAGCTCCAGGTAGGCCGCGGGGTCGTAGGTGTCGGCGAGGTCGACGGCGGCGGCGAGATGCAGCATGACGGGAGGAACCTTTCATCGAGGGGGCAGGCCCCCGCCCCGTAAGGGGCGCGGGGAACTGCGCGACCAGCCACGACGGCGTCGCGGCGGACCGAAGCACACGCCACCCACCTACGTCTTGGGCAACCCGGCAGGGTTGACCTCGGACTTCGGCACGGCCTCACTGGACAGCCCCCACCGCTTGAGCACCCGCGCGTACGACCCGTCGGCGATGACATGGTTCAGCGCGGCGGCGTAGGCATCGACGAGCCCGCTCCCCTTCTTGGTCGTCGCGGCGATCTCGCCCTGGACCTCGTCACCGCCGCCGGAGATGGTGCCGATGATCTGCGACTGCCCGGCGGACGCCACGTGGTAGGAGGAGGCGGGGCTCGGCCCCAGGTAGGCGTCGATGCGGCCGGACTGGAGCGCCAGGTAGTAGTCCGTGTCCTTCTGGAAGTACTTGATGGTGACGGGCTTGCGGCCCGCCTTCTCGTTGCGCTTGCTCCAGTCGACGAGGATCTTCTCCTGGTTGGTGCCGGAGGAGACGGCTATCGTCTTGCCCGCGACGTCCTCGGGCTCCTCGACCCGCCAGCTCGTGCCCTTCTTCGCCTCGAAGGCGATGTTGTCGAGCCGGTAGGTGGCGAAGTCGTACTTCTCCTTGCGCTCCTCGGTGACGGTGACGTTGGAGAAGACGGCGTCGAACTTGCCGCTGTCGAGCCCGACGAACAGGTTCTCCCAACTCACCAGCTCCTGCTTGATCTTGAGCCCGAGGGTGTCGGCGACGAGGACGGCGAGGTCGAGTTCGGAGCCGATGCGGGTCTTGTCGTCGGTGGCGAAGAAGCCGAGTGGCGGCGAGGCGTCGGCACTGCCGCCGAGCCGCAGCGTGCCGCGCTCGCGCACGGCCGCCGGAAGCAGCGCGGCGATCTTGTCGACCTTCTTGCCGCGGATGCGGTGCTGGTCGGGGCCGATGTTGATGTTCCCGACCTTCTTCGTGCCGGCGCCGGTGGTGGCGGCGTCGCTGTCCCCTCCGCAGGCGGTGAGCAGGGGGGACAGGGCGAGCGCGGCGACGGAGGCGGTCAGGGTGCGGCGGGACAGCATGTGCGTACTCCTCAAAGGGGCGATGGAAAAGGGACGTCGGGCGGTCAGAGGACCTTGGAGAGAAACGCCCGGGTGCGGTCCTCCCGGGGTGCGTCGAGTACGTCGCCGGGGGCGCCCCGCTCGACGATGCGGCCCTCGTCCATGAACACGACGGTGTCGGCGACCTCGCGGGCGAAGCCGATCTCGTGCGTGACGACGATCATGGTGGTGCCCTGGTGGGCGAGGTCGCGGATGACGTCGAGGACCTCGCCGACCAGCTCGGGGTCGAGCGCGGACGTCGGCTCGTCGAACAGCAGCAGCTTGGGTTCCAGGGCGAGGGCCCGGGCGATGGCGACGCGCTGCTGCTGGCCGCCGGAGAGCTGCCGCGGATAGGCGGCGGCCTTGTCGGCGAGGCCGACGCGGTCGAGCAGCTTGCGGGCGCTGTCCACCACTTCGGCGCGGGGCCGTCCCAGCGCGGAGACCGGGGCCTCGACGATGTTCTCCAGGACCGTCAGGTGCGGGAAGAGATGGAAGTTCTGGAAGACGAAGCCGATGTGGGTGCGCTGCTTGAGGATCTCGCGCTCGCGCAGCTCGTACAGCTTGTCCCCGGAGCGGCGGTAGCCGACGAGCTGCCCGTCGACGCTGATCCAGCCGCTGTCGACCTTCTCCAGGTGGTTGATGGTGCGCAGCAGCGTCGACTTGCCGGAGCCGGAGGGGCCGAGGACGACGGTGACCTCGCCGGCCCGCACCTCCAGGTCGATGCCGCGCAGCACCTCGACGGAGCCGAAGCTCTTGTGCACGGACTTGATGTCCACCATGGCGCTCATCGGGTGGAACCTTTCGCGAAGTGGCGCTCCACGTAGTGCTGGAGTACGGAGAGTGCGCTGGTCAGGAGGATGTACCAGGCGGTGGCGACCATCAGGAGGGGCACCACGCGGCCGTTGCGGCCGTAGATGACCTGCACCTGGTAGAAGAGTTCGCCGATCGCCATGACGGAGACGATCGAGGTGCCCTTGAAGAGGGAGATGACCTCGTTGGCCGCGTTGGGCAGGATCGAGCGCATCGCCTGCGGCAGCACGATGCGGCGGATCTGCCGCAGGCGCGGGATGCCGAGGGCCGCCGCGGCCTCCAACTGGCCGCCGTCGACGGCGAGTACACCGCCGCGCACGATCTCGGCGGCATACGCGGCCTGGTGCAGGGCGAGGCCGAGGACGGCGGCGCTCATCGCGCCGACGAGCCCCATCGTGTCGAAGGAGAAGAAGCCCGGCCCGAAGGGGATGCCGAACGTCAACTGCTTGTACAGATAGGCCAGGTTGAACCAGAACAGCAGCTGCACGATCAGCGGGATCGAGCGGAACGCCCAGATGTAGCCGAACGCCACCGTCCGCAGGAACCGGCTGCTCGACAGCCGCATGAAGGCGATGACGATGCCGAGGGCGAAGCCGAGCGCCGTGCCGTAGGCGGTGAGCTGGAGCGTGGTCCAGACGGCCTTGAGGATGACGTCCGCGGTGAAGAACTCCGCGAACACCTCCCATTCCCAGCCGGCGTTGGTGGCCAGGCCGTGCGCGAACTGGGCGAGCAGCACGGCGGTCACGACGATGGCGACCCACCGCAGGGGATGGCGTACGGGGACGACCGTGAGGTGTGCGTAGGCGTCCTTCGGCACCTCGGCGCGGGGGTCGGTATCGGTGGTGCCCAGGGGTGGATCACTGGTCAGAGACATGGGTGTCCTCGGTGACGGACGAACGGGGATGGCGAGCGGGGCGGGACGGGTTCAGGCGGCGGTGGCGCGACAGGAGAGGTCGTGCAGCAGCGCGAGGACGGCGCGGGCCGTGGCGTCGTTCTGCCGGAACGCCGGGCCGCCGGTGCGCGGCCGGGTGAAGGCGCCGGCGCCGCGCGCGTCGGTGTGCGGGCCGAGGGCGAAGCGGCGCGGGTGGGCGGCGCCGTCGCGGTACAGGACGCGTCCGTCGGCCGGGTCGACGGCGAGCAGTCCCTCGTCGGTCGACCGGGCGCCCTCCGCGTGCAGCGTGCGCAGCAGCCGGTCGCGGGTGCGGGCGAGGGTCGGCTGCGGCAGGCGGGCCTCGACGAGCGCGCGGGTCTCGACGGTGACGCCCGGCGCGCTGGCGCTCGTGCCCCGGAAGACGCCGTCGCGCGCCTCGACCCGCAGGTCGGCGCCGACGAACTTCACGACGCCCGCGCGGGACAGCGCGAGCAGTTGCCGCAGGCGCGGGCCGGGCGGCCCCGAGGCCAGGTAGCTGAAGAACCCGTGCCACCACGGGCCGACGTCGCCGAGCCTGACGAGTTGGCCGTACACGGAGAGCAGGCCGAGGAAGACGGCGAGGTCGGGGCTGTGCGCCGGGTCGTGGCGGCGCTCCAGGTCGTCGGTGATGTGACCGCGCAGGCCCGCCTGGAGTTCCTCGTACGAGCCGTACCGCACGCCGTCGAGCGGGCGGTCGAGGGCGGTGAGGTCGAGCCGGTCGGCGGGGTCGGGCACGGCGGCGGCGACGAGCGCCTGCTGTTCGGCACCGAGCGGCGCCGCGGCGGCGTACTTCGCCTCGAAGACGTCCCAGGCGACGCTCGTGCGCTCGGGGTGGGCGGTGAACAGCCGGTGGTAGTGGGCGAAGCCGAGTTCCTTGTCGATCAGCGGCCACACGTCGCGCCGGAAGTCGCCGGGCCCGAACCCGCCCTCCCGTGCGAGGAGTTCGTCGATCTGCGCGGGCCCGAAGAAGCGCGGCAGCGGCGGCCGCTCCCCCGCGTCCCAGTCGTAGCCCAGCTTGGAGTGGTAGGGCACTCCGCGCCGCGATCCGACATGCAGGACGGGCTCCCGCCCCGAGGGCACGTAGGTGTCCCCCTCGAACCGTCCGCCCCGCCCTTCCGTCAGCAGCACCATCAGGTCGACGAAGGCGAGCCCGAAGCCGCGGACGAGCACGTCCTGGCCGGGCGCGAGCGCGCTCAGGTCGGAGTCGGCGGTGAAGTCGGGCGGCAGGTGCACGAGCCCGTGCCGCTCGGCGTACGCACTCAACTCCACCTGCACGTCGTCGAGTTCGGCGTCCAGGTGCCCCTGGGCGAGGATGACGGCGTCGGCGTCGAGCGGTCGCGTCTCCCCCTCCAGCCACACCTGCTGACGGCCGTGGCGCGATCCGGAGACGCGCAGGGCGCGCCGGGGATGGTGGTGGACGGTGACCCCGTCGGGCAGCGCGGCGACGGCCTGCTCGTACACCCACCGCAGATAGCCGCCCTGCCGGCGCCGGTCGGCGAAGGTCCGCCCGTCGATCCCGGCCCACTCGTGCAGCACGGGCCCCGGCACCACGGGCCCGGACAGCTCCACCGTCTCGTCGGTGAACATGGTGACGTCCTGGGCCTGCGAGTTCATCCACAGCAGCGGCGACTGCTCGCGCCGCCAGATCCGCCCGCCGCCGGGCGGATAGGGATCGACGAGATGCACATCGAGCGCCAACTGGTCGTCCCGTTCTGCCGTGTTGGCGGCGAGGCGCTCCAGGATGCCGGTCCCCCGCGGCCCGGCCCCCACGATCACCAGGGACTGCCGTACGGGACTCATCGCTGCGTCCCGCGCGCGTAGTGCCGCTCGACGTAGTACTGGCCGACGCTGAGCAGCGAGGTCACCACGACGTACCAGATGGTGGCGACGAGGAGCAGCGGGATGACCTGGTAGGTGCGGTGGTAGACGAGCTGGACCGAGTAGAGCAGGTCCTGCACGGCGATGACGCTGACGATGGAGGTGCCCTTGAGGGTGCCGATCAGCATGTTCCCGGCAGGCGGCACGATGGCCCGCATGGCCTGCGGCAGCACGATCCGGCGCCAGCGGCGGTAGCGGCTGAGCCCGAGCGCCTGGGCCGCCTCCACCTGCCCGCGGTCCACGGAGAGGATGCCGCCGCGCACCACCTCGGCGGCGTACGCGGCCTCGTGCAGGGTCAGTCCGATGATGGCGACGGTGACGGGCCCGAAGAGGTCCACGGTCTTCACGCCGAGGACGCGCGGGTACAGGGCGCCGATGTTGAACCAGAACAGCAGCTGCACCAGGATCGGCACCGACCTGAACAGCCAGACGTAGCCCCAACTCACCGCTCGCAATACGGGGTTGGCGGACAGCCGCATGACGGCCAGCAGGGTGCCGAAGACGAAGCCGAGCGTCATGACGAGCGCGGTCAGCCACAGCGTGAGCCAGAGCCCGCGCAGCACGGAGGCGGTGGTGAAGTAGTCGGCGACGACGTCCCATTGGAACGCTTCGTTGCGCAGCACCGAGTTCACGGCGAGACCGAGCAGGGCGAGCACGACGACCGCGGCGGTCCACTGTCCGGTGCGGCGGCGCGGGACGATGCGCGGGACGGCGGAGGCCTCGCCGGACGGCGGTGGGGCTTTGGCCGGGGGATCCGAGGGGAACGACAGAGTGTCTGAGGACAAGGGAACGGACATGGGAAGGCTCCGTGGGCTGGAATCCCGTCCAGCACGGTCCTGCCGTCACACCTGCTGCGTGCGTGTCGCTCGGGCCGAGCCCCTCAGCAACGGTCCCGCACCGAGAGTACGGCGCCGCTCACGCTGCCTGTCAAGGCTGTCCGGACTGTGAGCCGCGCGTCTCAAGTGAGTTGACGCCGAACCGGATGCCTGTTCCACTAATGCCCATGCATCCGCAGCAGTGGCTGGTCACCCGCTCCCACATCGACTTCGGTCGCGTGTGGTCCGCGTCCTGTTGATGCCCTTCCGACGCCTCTGAGCGCGTCGTCTTCTTCTTTTCCCTTTCTCTCCCGGCGATTCCGCCGCACTTCGACGCGTCCCGTTCCCGGTCCAGGCACGCGCCCTCACCCTGCTGCACGCTCCCCTCGCACAGCCGGTTCCTCACGCGATCGCTCTGCTTCGCTCTGCTCTGCTCTGTTGTGACACCGAAGGGCATCTCTCTCCGTCATGCGCTCCTCCACTCGCACCTCCGGACTGTCCGCTTCCTCCGCTCTCTCGACTTTTGCCCTGATCACCGTCGCCGCTCTGGGGCTGACCGCCTGCGGTGCGGGGAGCGGGTCCGACGACACGGCACCGGCCGGCGCCGCGAGCAACAAGATCCCGACGAAGGACGTGGTGTCGTCCGTCGCGAAGGATCCCGCCTCGGCGAAGCTCCTCCCGGCGTCCGTCCGCAAGAGCGGCAGCCTCACCATCGCCGTGAGCGTGGGCGGCAATCCGCCCAACTCCGCCTATCTGCCCGACGGGAAGACCGTCGTCGGGCAGGACATCGACTTCGCGAACGCGGTCGCCAAGGTGCTCGGCATCACGCTCGACCAGCAGGTCGCGAGCTTCGAGGCGATCCTTCCTGCCCTCGACAGCGGCAAGTACGACCTCGGCACCGGGAACTTCGGCGTCACCGACGAACGCCGCAGGACCATCGACTTCGTCACGTACATCAACGACGGCCAGGGCTTCGCCGTCCGCGAGGACAGCGACCTGAAGAAGGTCACCGATCTGACGCAGCTGTGCGGCCTGAACGTCGCGACCGGCGCCGGCACCACCTTCGAGACGACGCTGGAGGAGAACAAGGGCCTGTGCCGCAAGGCGGGCAAGAAGCCGTACGACGTGAAGACGTACGCGGAGCCGAGCGCGATCTGGTCGTCTCTTCAGCAGGGGCGCAGCGATGTGGTGATGAGCACCATCAACGGGCTGCGCTACGGGGTGGCCCATCAGGAGGGGCTGCGGTTCCTGAACGAGTTCCACCGGCTCGATGTGGGGTTCGCGTTCAAGAAGGGGACGGCGCTCGCCCCCGCGTTTCGCTCCGCTGTGAACCGGTTGATCGCGGACGGCACGTATCGGAGGATCCTGGCCAAGTGGGGTACGTCGGATTCGGCGATCAGCACGTCCCGGATCTCCCCACCGGAGATCAAGGACTGAGTGCGTCCGTCGTCGGGTGCGGCCCGGTGGGGGCCGGCCGCGCAGTTCCCCGCGCCCCTGAAGGCGTGCGCTGCGCGCAGCCTTCCCCTGAGGCAGCGGCTCCGCCGCGCCTCCCGGAAGAGACAGCGATGGCCCACCTCTCCGAGGAAGCCGCGGTGGCGCACCTCCTGAAGGGCCGACGGTGACGCCCCCTCCGTGAAGCCGCGGTGGCGCACCTCTTGTGAAGGGGCAACCGTGGCGCGCCTCCTCTGATGGGGCGACCGTGGCGCGCCTCGCCTGATGGGGCGACGGTGGCACGCCTCTCCCGATGGGCGCCGGTGACGCGCCTCATCCGATGGAACGACGGTGACTCGCCCCTCTGCGAAGCCGCGGTGGCGCGCCTCTCTGCGAAGCCGCGGTGGCGCGCGTCTCCGTGAGGCCGCGGTGGCGCGCCTCTCCTGAAGAGGCGACCGTGGCGCGCCTCCTCTGATGGGCGCCGGTGACGCGCCTCATCCGATGGAACGACGGTGGCGCGCCTCTCTGCGAAGCCGCGGTGGCGCGCGCCTCCGTGAAGCCGCGGTGGCGCGCCTCTCCGATGAGATGCCGCACGAAGTGCGCATCTCAGGGGCGCGGGGAACTGCGCGAGAAGCGGCCACCGGCCCGCACCCGAAAAACAACCCAGGGGCGCGGGGAACTGCGCGACCAGCCCCCACCGGCCCGCACCCCAAAAACAACCCAGGGGCGCGGGGAACTGCGCGACCAGCCCCCACCGGGCGTCAGCCGACCGGCAGCCCCTCAGGGGCGCGGGGAACCGCGCGAGAAGCCCCCCGCCGCCCCCGCACCCGAACCCCGATCACCTGGTCCATCAGCGCGGCCAGGACATCACGTACAGAACCCCGCGCCCGCGCATCACACTCCACCACCGGCACCGACTCCCCCACCCCCAACGCCTCCCGGATCTCCCCGAGTTCGAACCGCTCCGAGCCCTCGAACCGGTTCACGGCGAGCACGAACGGCGCCCCGTGCGCCTCGAAGTAGTCCAGCGCGGGGAAGCAGTCCTCGATGCGCCGGGTGTCGACGAGCACGACCGTACCGAGCGCACCCTCCACCAGGTCGTCCCAGAGGAACGAGAACCGGTCCTGCCCGGGCGTGCCGAAGAGATACAGCGCGATCGTCGGATCGAGCGTGATGCGCCCGAAGTCGAGGGCGACCGTGGTGGTCGTCTTGCCCTCGACGCCCGCCAGCGAGTCGACGCCCACCGAGACCTGGGTGATCGCCGCCTCTGTGTCGAGCGGCTCGATCTCCGAGACGGCCCCGATGAAGGTCGTCTTGCCGACCCCGAGCCCACCGCTGACCACGATCTTCACGGCCAGCGGGGCGACGCGTTCAGAGCGCCCTGACATGGTCCCTGATCCTTTCGAGGGTGTGGAGCGGCAGCTCCGTGGTTTGCGAACACGACAGCCGGCCGCCCACGACGAGGTCGGCGATGAGCACCTTGGCGACGCCGAGCGGCACCCCGACGGCCTCGGCCACATGGGCGACGGTGGTGGGTTCCTGACAGAGCGTCACGATGCGCTGATGCTCGAAGGCGAGCGGAGCGCCACCGCCGTCCGGGGCGTCCACCGCGACCACGAGGGTCTCGAGGCGCAGATCGGACTGGGCGGGCCGCACCCGTCCCCCGGTGATGATGAAGGGACGCACGAAGGCTTCCGACGAGTCGCCTGACTCGCTGGGCCCGTGGGGCTCGCTCATCGCGGCAGCGTCTCCCGCAGATCGGCGATGAGCGTCGGCGTGAGCAGGTCCCCGGCGCGCTCGGCGAGCACCGCCATCTCGTAGCCCACGAGGCCGAGTTCACCGCTGCTGTCGGCGAGCACCCCGAGACAGCTGCCGTCCCTGATCGCGGAGACCAGCAGGAAGCCGCGCCCCATCTCGATCATGATGAGTTTCACGCCGTCGAAGCTGTACCGCTTGGAGGCGCTGCGCGCGAGGCTGGAGAGCCCGGAGACGATGGCGGCCAGATGGTCGGCCTCGGTCCGGCCGAGCCCTTCGGACACGGCGATGAGCAGCCCGTCGGAGGAGACGGCGACGGCGTCGCGCACCCCGTCGGTGTTGCGGACGAAGTTGGCGAGGAGCCAGTTGAAGGTCTGCGAGTCGCCCCGCGTGTCGACGGTGGTCACTTGTCGCTCTGCCCTTCGCTGGTGTCCTGTTCGGTTCGTTCGTTGGCGGCCCGCTCGCGCTCCACGCTGATGGAGCCGCGCATGTGGGCGCTGCGCAGCCCGGAGAGCATTCCGGAGACGTCCTCGGGGCTGCGCTCGACGGCGGGCCCCTCGGGTGCGGGCCGGGTGGGCGTGTCCGCCTCGGTCATGGCCTTGGTGATGGCGCTGCGCTGCGGGCGCTTGACGAGCCCGTTGCGGGTGCGGGACGCCGAGGAGGCGGCGGAGGCCGGCCTGGGCGCGGAGGCCGCGGCGGCGACCTGTTCCCGGCGCGGGGCGGGCAGCACGGCCTCTCCGCCACCGCTGCGGACGGCCGCGACGGGCCGGGCGGCGGCCGCCTTCACGACCCTCTCCTTCGGGGTCTCCCCCTGCTGTGCCGCGGCCGGGGACCCCGTCGGCTCCACCGCCTCGGTGAGCAGCGTGGACGGGATCAGGACCCGGGCGACGACACCGGCGGCGGGCGCCTCGCCGAGCCGTACCTCGATGCCGCACTTGCGGGCGAGCGCGCCGACCACGAAGTGGCCGAGGAAGCGGGTGGGTTCGGCCATGAAGCTGGCGGTGCCGGAGAGCCGTACGTTGGCCTCGGCGAGCGCCTGGGTGTCCATGCCGAGCCCGTGGTCGACGATCGCGATGAGGTACCCGGCGCTGGTGCGCCGCCCCTCGATCTCCACGTCGGAGTCCGGCGGCGAGAAGCTCAGCGCGTTCTCCACCAGCTCGGCGAGCAGGTGGGCGAGTTCGGCGACGACGGAGCCCGACACCTGCGCGGGCTCGACCCGGCGCAGGGTGACGCGGCGGTACTCCTCGACCTCGGAGAGGGAGGCGCGCAGGACGTCGTTGACGGACAGCGGGGTCGCCCAGGTGCGGGGGCTGGACTCCCCGGCGAGGACGAGCAGGGATTCGGCGTTGCGGCGCATGCGGGTGGCCAGGTGGTCGAGTTCGAAGAGGTTGGCGAGGGTGTCGGGGTCGGCGTCCTCGTGCTCCAGCTTGTTGATGAAGCCGATCTGGCGGCGCACCAGGTTCTGGTTGCGGCGGCCGAGGCTGACCAGCGACTCGGTGGCGTTCCTGCGCAGCACGGCCTGCTCGGTGGCGAGGTCGAACGCGGCACGCTGCACCCGGTCGAAGGCGTCGGCCACCTCGCGGACCTCGGCGCCCGCGCGGGCGTCGAGCCCGAGCGGCGCGGGCGGCGCGGGCGCCTCGCCCCCGGCGGCGGACTGCACGTCGGCGACGGCCCGCGGCAGCCGCACCCCGGCGACCTCGCGGGCCTCCTGGGCGAGTCCGCTGAGCGGCGCGGACACGGATCGTACGCAGTCGCGGGCGAGGGCGGCGAGGGCGCCGATCACCGCGAGCGCGAGCAGCACGAAGAGCAGCAGGTCGCGCTGGGCGGAGCTCTCCAGCTCCGCGGCGCGCGACTCGACGTCGGAGCCGATGGAGATCTGGACGTCCCGCAGGCCGTTGATGGTCGAGGTCATCGTGTCCCACCAGGCCATGGGCGGGATGTCGGCGGCGGCGAGCCGGCCCGCGCCGTGCACGGCGGTCGACTCGTACGCGAGGGCGCGCTCGGCGTCGGGCGTGGCGAGGGCGGTGTCGAGCCGTCGCTGCTGCGCCGCGGTCGCGGTGCGCGGGAAGGTGGTGAGCGCGGCGAGCCGGCCCGACCTGATCTCCATGAACCGGCTGTAGTCGTCGGCGCGGAAGCGGCCGCCGGCCCGGACAGAGCCGAGGACGATGGCGCGTTCCTGGCCCAGGTACTCCTTGGCGGTGCCGAGGGTCTGGAGCGACTGGTAGGCGTCGCGCAGCCGCGCGTCGTCGACGTCGTCGAGGCCGCGGCCGGCCTTGGCGAACTGGGCGATGGTGCTGGTGAAGTAGTCGAAGGTGGCCTTCACCTGGCCGGAGCCGTCGTCCGCGGCGGAACGGATCCCGGCGAGTCCTCCGAGCCGCCCGAGCGCGTCGCGCGCGGCTCCGGCTCCCTCGTGCTGCGCGAGCGCGTCCTCCAGGGCCGTGCGGGCGGTGTCGGTGGCCTTGCGCTGGGCGGGGAGCTTGGCGGCGAACTGCTGGACGCCGCCGACGTACCCGGTGGTGAGGCCGCGCTCCTTCTGCAGCTCGTGGACGAGCCCCTGGAGGGTGACCTCCAGGCGCGCGTTTCCGGCGGTGGCGGATGCGCCTCGGTAGGCGGAGACCTGCTCGGCGGCGAAGACCCCGAGGAGGGCGAGGAGCACGGCGAGCGCGAGTCCGAGGATGCGCAGCAGCCGGGTACGGATGGTCGTGCTTGTTCTGGGCCTGGAGAAAGCCTTCTTGAAACGAACGGTCGACAGGAGATCCACGGAAGTGCCTTATGGAGAGGGCGAGTTGGCGGGGCAGAAACGCTGCTTCTGCGCCCGCCCAACGACCTCTCTCAGGCTCCGGTCACCGGATCATGTGTTTGTTTTACGCCCCGGAAACAGCATCTTCGCCGGGCCGCAGGTGAGCCCGTCGCCCCGGCCCGGCGCCCACGTCTCCGTATACAGGGCCAGCACTTCACTCACCGCAGCCACGCCGCTAACCGCAGTCACAGCACGAGCAGCAGTCGCAGCAATCACAGCAGGAGCAGTCGGGACAGTCGCAGTCACAGTTGTTGCAGCAGCCCTCCCGCTTCTTGCGCGACCAGGGACCCTCGAACTCGTCGGCGCAGCACACCTTGCAGGTGCAGCAGAGCCCGATCGCCACGGCGCACCCGGCGAGCAGCCCGCGCTTGCCGGGCTTGGGCGGCTGGAACGACGGCCCGCCGCCGAAACCACCGGGCCCGCCCGGACCACCCGGCCCGCCGGGACCTCCCTGGTTGCCGCCCCCATAGGGATTGCCGCCCCCGTACGGATTGTTGGACTCGTACGCGCCCGATCCCGTCGGCGCGTACGGGCTGCCCGGCGCCCCGGTCGGCACCCAGCCGTCCTGTCCGTCCCGGCCTCCCGGCGCGGACGCCGACCCGGTGTGCGCGCAGGTGCCGGTGACCCCGAACACCCGGTCCACCGACCGTCCCACCTCGTGCGCGAGGAGCAGATGGGCCAGCTTGCCGTCCACGAAGTCGACCTCGCGCAGGGCGAGCCGGATCCCGTGCACGGCGTCGTCGGCGAGCCGGCGCGCCTCGGCGAGCCCGGTGCCGGTCGCGGTCAGCGGGTTCCACGCGCCGGACGCGGTGTCCTCGGCCAGGTCCTCCACGGCGTCGAGGAGGTGCGCGAGCCGCCCGAAGAGCCGGCCCGCCTCGGCGAGCGGCTCGGCGTTGTGCGGCCGCCCGGCGAGGCGCGCGGTGTGCGCGAACGCGGCGGCGGTCGCGGTCTCCGTCGGTTCGGTGACCGTGAGGAGGGCGGTGCCGGGACCGGCCAGCGCCTCGATGCCGACCTGCCGTTCGACCGCATCGAGCAGCACCGCGGTGTCGAAGCCGACGTCGGAACCGGTGCGCGTACCGGCCCGGCCCCAGCTCGCCGCGACCCTGCGGGCGGCGAGGGCGACCGGTCTGCGGGCGAAGAGCCCGTCCCGGTCGTCGACGTGGTCGCGCACCTTCGCGGCGGCCAGCACCAGGGAGACGGCGGCCGCGAGCCGGGCCCCCTCGCCCTGGGCGACGGACGCGGTCCGCATCCCGCGCAGCGGACAGGGCCCGGCCTGGCGCCGCCAGGCTCCGGCGCCGCCGGGGCGCTCGGCCTGAGCCTCCGTCAGAACTGAGATCAGCAGACCGTCATAGTTCGTGACGACCCGGGCGAACTGCCCGTGATCGCCGCGCAGCGCCAGGCAGAGGCCGCACAGGTGGGCCATCCACTGGGTCTTGAGATGCTCTCCGAGCCGATGACTGCAGGGCCGGACAATTCCGAACAAGGCGACTCCCCCGTGCGCCGGATGACGAAGCGTCAACTGGGATCGTCAACGACGCCCGATCGACGCGCCGCCGCCCAAGTGACCGTGAACGACGGCATCGTATCGAGCCTTCGTCCGCCTTCTCGTTCACTCGTACGCACCTCTGGTCACCCAAACGCCGCGAAGAATCATATTTCACTCACCGTCAGCAGTCCGGGCCCGTACAGCCCTTGGGAACGCCGGGGCAACACCGTGTTGACTCTGCACCAGTACCGTCACGAAAACCCCGCGCGGCGACTATCCACTTGGCGCGGCATCCGCATCATGGATGAACATGGGGATGCAGGACATGCGGAACGCAGAGGAACCGCGGTGAGAGGAGGCGTCCATGGGATCGGTGCGCAAGGCGAGTGCCTGGCTTGGCCTCGTCGACGACAACGATGACGAGCGTTACTACGACGACGACTACGACGAGGGGCCCGAGCCCCCTGCGACCGGCGCCGCCTGGGTCACCGACCCGCGGGTGAAGGTCGCCGAGGACAAGGCCGAGGAAGAGGGCCGGCGCATCGGCACCGTGACCCCGGACAGTTTCCGCGACGCGCGCCGCATCGGGGAGATGTTCCGGGACGGGGTCCCGGTCATCATGAACCTCACGTCCATGGAGCCCGCCGACGCCAAGCGCGTCGTCGACTTCGCGGCGGGGCTCATCTTCGGCCTGCGCGGTTCGATCGACCGGGTCGCGAACCGGGTGTTCCTGCTGACCCCCGCGGACACGCAGATCGTGTCCGGCCGGGAGGCAAAGGTTCAGCAGGACGGTTTCTTCAACCAGAGCTGACCGTCGGGTGGGCGGTGACACAGCCCCGCCCACCCACGGTCGGACGGCCCGGGACCGCCCTATACGACGGACGACTCGGCGCGGGACGGCCGGCGCGGGGCGGCGACCCCGGACGCCTCGGACCCCTCGGAGGCCGGGGCCTCCTCGCACTCCATCCGGCGCGGCAGCCGCAGGGCGGCGAGCGCGCCGAGGAACAGCAGCACGGCGCTGACGATCAGGGTGACGTGCAGCCCGTGCACGAAGGCGGCCCGCGCGGCACCGCGCAGTGCGGCGCCCGCCGTGCCGCCCAGATCGGCGGCGATCTGGTACGCCTCCCCCAGCGAGTGCCCCGCGGCCCCGCTCGCCGTCCCGGAGACCCCGGCGACATGGCCGAGGCCGGGCGCGTACGCGGCGTTCATGACCGAACCCAGCAGCGCGATGCCCATCCCGGCGCCCAGCTGGTAGGACGTCTCGCCGATCGCGGCGGCGCCTCCGGCGTCGTCGGCCGGAGCCTCGGTGAGCATCGACTCGTAGGCCCCGAACAGCGTGCTCTGGAAGCCGAAGCCCAGCAGTATGAAGCCGACGCTGAGCAGGACCGGCCGGTCCTGCTCGCCCATCAGGCAGAGCAGCAGCACCGCGCAGGCGGTCAGCGTGAAACCGGACGCCACCATGCCGCGCGGCCCGAACCGGCGCAGGTTCCCGGAGCCGAGCACGCCCGCCGCCATCGCGGCGAAGGTGAGCGGCAGCATCCGCAGGCCGGTCTCCAGCGGGCTGAGCTCCAGCACCAGCTGGAGGTACTGGACGGCGATCAGCTCCAGGCCCACCAGCGCGAGCATGGCGATGACGATGCAGCCGACGGACGTGGAGAAGGCGGCCCGGGTGAACAGCCGCATGTCGATCAGCGGGTGCTCGCGCCGCCGCTGACGCCGCACGAACAGCACCAGGAGCGCCACTCCGGCCAGGAACGGCAGCACCGCCTCCGGGGCGAGCAGGTCGCGCTCGGTGCCCCACTGCTTGATGCCGTAGACGACACCGAGCACGCCGAGCGCCGCGAGCAGCGCCCCGGCCAGGTCCCACGGCCCGTCCGAGCGCCCCTTGGACTCGGGCACCAGCACCCGGCACAGCGGCAGCATGACCGCCATCAGCGGGATGTTGATGAGGAAGACCGAGCCCCACCAGTAGTGCTCGACGAGGAAGCCGCCGAGCACGGGCCCGGTGGCGGCGCCGACCGCGGCGACCGCCGTCCATACACCGATGGCGACGGCCCGCTCGTGCCGGTCGGGGAAGACGTCCCGCAGGATCGACAGCGTCGCGGGCATGATCATCGCGCCGCCGATGCCGAGCAGGGCGCGGGCCGCGATGAGCACCTGGGCGGTCTCGGAGAAGACGGCGAGCGCGGAGGCGAGGCCGAACAGCCCGTAGCCGAGCAGCAGGATTCTGCGACGGCCGACCCGGTCGCCCAGGGTGCCGAAGAGGATCAGCAGGGAGGCGCAGACCAGGGGGTAGGCGTCGCCGATCCACAGCAGCTCGACCGAGGTCGGCTTGAGGTCCTCGGTGACCGAGGGCAGGGCGACGTAGAGAATGGTCGAGTCGAGCGCGACCAGAAGCAGGCTCGTGCACAGGACGACGAGGACGACCCAGCGATTGGTGCGGGCGCGCGTCGCGGCGAGCAGTCCGCGCAGCCGCCCGGTGGCCGTGCTCGTCCCGGACATGTGCGTACCTCCCAGTGGTCCTCGCAATCGGCGGATCCGGGGGCTGGGGATGTCCCTCGGTCTCCGGTCGGGAGGAGTCGGCTCCCGGCCCCGCAGCGATAAGGCGAGTGAGCCGTCAGAGTACGCGAGTTCGGGCCGGTCAGACGTGGCGGGTCTCTCACGTAATGGGCTCACGCGTGTGGTGTGCGCCACTCGTCCGGGACGGGTGGCGTCCGGAGCACGGCGGGCGACCGCCGATAATCGGGGCCGTGACGGACGATGATCGACAAGACCGGCCCGCGCTGCGGCGGGCGGCCCCGGCCCTCCTCGGGTACGCGGCCGTGCGCGCCCTGGGTGTGCTCGTGCTGGCGCTGTGGAGCGCCGCCGAGGGCAAGAGCTGGCTGACGCTGCTGACCGCCCGCTGGGACTCGCTCTGGTACACGCGGGTCGCCGAGCACGGTTACGGCTGGTCGGTGACGCTGCCCGACGGGAGCGTCCACTCGAACCTCGCGTTCTTCCCGCTGCTGCCCTGGCTGGAGCGGCTGGGGTCGGCGCTCACCCCGCTGTCGTACGGCCAGGCGGGCATGGTGGTGAGCTGGCTCGCCTCGCTCGCGGCGGCGTGGGGGATCTACGCGGTCGGCGCCCGGGTCTCCGGCCACCGGGCCGGGGTCTGTCTCGCGGTGCTCTGGGGCGCGCTGCCCATCGGGATCGTGGCGTCGATGGCGTACAGCGAGGCCCTGTTCACGGCGCTCGCGGCGTGGGGACTGTACGCGGTCCTGCGGCGGCGCTGGGTGACGGCCGGGCTGCTCGCCTCGCTGGCCGGGCTGACCCGGCCGATCGGCGCGGCGGTCGTGGCGGCGGTGTGGGTGGCGGCCGCGCTGTGGGTGCGGCGGGAGCGGCGGGTGCCGTGGCGGCTGGTAGCCGGAGTGCTGCTGGCGCCGGCGGGCGCGGCCTCGTACGTGCTGTGGGTCGGGCACCGTACTGGCGGCGGGCTCCTCGGCTATCTCGACGTGCAGGGGCAGTGGGGCAACGGCTTCGACGGCGGTCTGGCCTTCGCCCGGTTCGTCGCGGACAAGTTCACCTCGCTGCCCGGGGCGCTCGCCGGGACCGGTCTGATCGTCGGGGTCGTGCTCGTCGTCTGGCTGTACGTGGCCGGGGTGCGCCAGGGCCAGCCGGTGCCGCTGCTCGTCTACACGGGGGTCGTGCTCGCGCTTGCCCTGTGTTCCTCGGGGTACTTCGGATCGAAGCCCCGGCTGATGCTGCCCGCGTTCCCGCTGCTGCTGCCGCCGGCGGTGGCCCTGGCCCGGTGGCACACCCGCCGACCTGCGGCGGCGTGGGTGCTGGGCGGGCTCGCGCTGGTCTCGGCCGGGTACGGGGCGTTCTGGCTCAACGGCTCGGGACCGCCGTGACCGGTCCCGCCCGCCCCTGACCGGACGGAGAATTCCGTGCCAGCAAGCGGTGAACGCATTCAAAAGCGAACTAAAACCGGCCTGTTTAAACGATCACCGAATTCATGGGAACAACGCTCTCCGGTAATCGGAATCCGGGGAATAAACCTCGCGCTGAGATCAATCCCACATCACATCGTCATCACAAAGCCCCTGTTTCGAGCCGGTCCACCACTCACCCGCTGTAGCGTCGATTGGGTGCGTACCGAACCAAACCTGACCCGCCGGGTCGAGCGGGTCTTCGCCCGGCTCGACCGCGAGCCCGAACGGCCGGCGCATGTGGGCATGCCCCGCATGAGCCGGCACCGTGTCGTGCTCTTCGGGCTGACCCTGTCCTTCTACCTCGCGATCGTGGTGGCCGTCCTGGTCACGTCCTGGCTGGTCGCGTTCGACTGGCAGGTCATGTTCTTCCGGCCCTACCAGCAGTGGCCGGAGATCCACGCGTTCCTCGACTACTGGGTCGTGCTCGGCCAGCGCGGCCCGACGGCCGTGATGGTGACGGCCTGGCTGGGCTGGCGCTCGTGGCGCCAGCACACCCTGCGCCCCCTGCTGATGTTCGGTACGGCCCTGCTGCTGCTCAATGTGACGGTGGGCGCGGCCAAGTACGGCATGGGCCGCGCGGGCCCGCACTACGCCACCATGATCGGCTCGAACGAGATGTGGCAGGGCGGCGATATATTCCCCTCCGGCCACACGGCGAACGCGGTGGTGACCTGGGGCATCCTCGCCTACCTGGCCTCCACGCCGCGGGCCCGCCGCTGGCTCTCCGCCGTCTCCGCGGTGATCTCCCTCAGCGTCGGCCTGACCACCGTCTACCTCGGTACGCACTGGCTGAGCGACGTGCTCCTGGGCTGGGCCGCGGGTCTGCTGATCCTGCTGGCGCTGCCCTGGATCGAACCGCTGGTCGCGCGGGCCGAGGCCAGGATCCTCGCGGTCCGCGACCGTCTCCGGTCCGGCCGCACGGGCGCCGAGCCGGCCGCGGAGCCGCTCCCGGCCCCCGCCCCGGCGCGCACCCGCGAGCCGGTCGCGGCGCCGAACCGCCCGGCGAGCCGCCCCTCGGCGCTCCTCCCCCAGGGCCCGCACACGCCCCGCGGCGAGCGCACCCCGGCCACCCCCGCGGGCAGCAGACGCCCCGCGAGCACCCGCGGATCGACGCGGGCGGGCACAGCGGACCCGCAGCGGGCCTAGAACCCGCGCAGCGGGTACCCAGGACAGCGGGGCCGGTACGCACAACCACCCCGCACGACGAAGGCCCCCGGAGCCACACGGCTCCGGGGGCCTTCGCGCACGCGCGGCCCGTCGAGGCTCACCCCTTCCAGGCGCGCGTCACCGTGCCGTCCCTGACCTCGAAGTTCAGCCGGCCCGCGCGGTACTCCATGGTGATGATCGCGCCCGGCGGCAGCTGCCGGACGGTCGACCAGCCCCGGTCGTGGGCCTGCCGCTCGGCACTCTCGGCGTCGAGGCCGACGTAGCGGTCGGGGGTGTCCTGTGATCCCTGCGTGGGTGCCATGCCGCCACCGTAGGCCGTGTGCGCGGGTGGCGCCAGGCCCGCCCGAATGCCCCCGTCGGACTGTCCTACTGTCACGCTTCCGTCACAAGATCACGACGAATCGCGACGCCGAGTTTTCGTCCGAGTTCCTCACACGTTCGAGGGTTTCCTTACTTCTTACGCGCTTCTTACGCGCCCTCGCCACGCCCGGGGAAGCGCCGCCGGCGCACGGAATTCCGGATCGCCCCGCAATGGGCGCGAAACCGCCCCCCGGGACAATTACCGGGACGCCCCCGGACCATATCCGCGGTATTCCGAATCCCGTGGTGACACCGGCGAGTTGAGGCTGTCCGACAATTGCCTGTCCATGCCAGAAACCGGTGCGCGCCCTCTGTCGCGGGGGTGGTCGCGCGAGCATCATGGCCTGAGTTCGAAGCAAGCCCGGGGCGCGATGCGGCGAGGGGGCAGGCGATGGGAACGACCGGGGTGGCGGCCGGACCGCGCACGGCGGGACAGGTCCGCGAGCGGCAGCCGGGCCGCATCGTGGTGGACTGGCTGACCACGACCGACCACAAGAAGATCGGCCACCTCTACCTGATCACGGCCTTCGTCTTCTTCCTGGTCGGCGGCGTGATGGCGCTGCTGATGCGCGCCGAGCTGGCCCGCCCCGGGCTGCAGGTCCTCTCCAACGAGGAGTACAACCAGCTCTTCACGATGCACGGCACGATCATGCTGCTGCTCTTCGCGACGCCGACGTTCGCCGGGTTCGCCAACGAGATCATGCCGCTCCAGATCGGCTCCCCGGACGTGGCGTTCCCGCGGCTGAACATGCTCTCGTACTGGCTGTTCCTCTTCGGCGGCCTGATCGTGCTCGGCTCGCTCGTGGTGCCGGGCGGTGCCGCCGACTTCGGCTGGTTCGCGTACGCGCCGCTGAACAGCCTGACCCGGTCGCCCGGTGTCGGCGCCGATCTGTGGATCATGGTGCTCGCGCTCGCCGGGTTCGGCACGATCCTGGGCTCGGTGAACTTCCTGACGACGATCATCGGGATGCGGGCGCCGGGCATGACGATGTTCCGGATGCCGATCTTCACGTGGAACACGCTGTTCACGTCGATCCTCGTGCTGCTCGCCTTCCCGGTGCTGGCCGCCGCGCTGCTGGTCCTGGAGGCGGACCGGCGGTTCGGCTCGGTGGTCTTCGAGGCGGAGAACGGAGGCGCGCTGCTGTGGCAGCACCTGTTCTGGTTCTTCGGCCATCCCGAGGTCTACATCATCGCGCTGCCCTTCTTCGGCATCATCAGCGAGATCATCCCGGTCTTCAGCCGCAAGCCGATCTGGGGCTACACGATGCTGGTCGGCGCGACGATGGCGATCACCGGCCTGTCGGTGGTCGTGTGGGCGCACCACATGTTCGTGACCGGAGGGGTCCTGCTCCCCTTCTTCTCCTTCATGTCGTTCCTGATCGCGGTGCCGACGGGCGTGAAGTTCTTCAACTGGACCGGCACCATGCTCAAGGGCTCGCTCTCCTTCGAGACACCGATGCTCTGGTCGGTCGGCTTCCTGGTGACGTTCCTGTTCGGCGGGCTGACCGGCGTCATCCTGGCCTCGCCGCCGATGGACTTCCACGTCTCGGACACGTACTTCGTCGTCGCGCACTTCCACTACGTCGTCTTCGGCACCGTCGTCTTCGCCACGTTCGGCGGCTTCTACTTCTGGTGGCCGAAGCTGACCGGCAAGCTGCTCGACGAACGGCTCGGGAAGATCCACTTCTGGACGCTGTTCGTCGGCTTCCACACCACGTTCCTGGTGCAGCACTGGCTGGGCGCGGAGGGCATGCCGCGCCGGTACGCGGACTATCTGGCGGCGGACGGCTTCACGGCGCTCAACACGATCTCCTCGCTCGGCGCCTTCCTGCTCGGCCTCTCCACGCTGCCGTTCCTCTACAACGTCTGGAGGACCGCCAAGTACGGCACGAAGGTCGAGGTCGACGATCCGTGGGGGTACGGCCGCTCGCTGGAGTGGGCGACGGCGTGCCCGCCGCCCCGGCACAACTTCGTCACGCTGCCCCGGATCCGCTCGGAGGCCCCGGCGTTCGATCTGCACCATCCGGAGTTCGCGGCGTTCGAGGAGCGGACCCGGTCGTCGACGACCGCCGTAGCGCACGGTCCAGACGGTCCCGCACCGCGCTGATGGTGTCGGCCAGCGCGGCCGGCTCGACGACCTCGAACTCGAAGCCGGTGGAAGCGATGTGCCAGACCATCACGTCGAGGCTGACGGCCCCGGTGCGCAGCAGACACGTCCCGTCGCTCTCGGCCTCCAGCGTCCCGGCCGTCGGCGAGATCCGCTGCCGCGCCTCGGCCACCGGCGCGAGGAGACGCACCACGGCCTCGGTGGCGTACGCGCGGGTGGAGACGCCCCGGGAGACGTAGGCGGCGAGGTCGTCGGCGGGCGGTGTACGCGGCTGGAAGCGCGGCCCGTGCGGGGGCGTCGGCGTGACCCGGTCGACGCGGAACGTCCGCCAGTCGTCCCGCTCGACGTCCCAGGCCACGAGGTACCAGCGCCGCTCGCTGCACACGAGGCGCAGGGGTTCCACGGTCCGCCGGCTCTCCTCGCCGCCGTGCCCCACGTACGCGAACCGCAGCCGCTCCGAGTCCCGGCAGGCGGCGGCGAGTTCGCTCAGCAGCCCGGGGTCGACGGCCTCCGCTCCGGCGCCGCGCAGCATGGGCACGGTGTACGCGTTCAGGGCGCCGACGCGGCGGCGCAGCCGGTGCGGCAGCACCTGCTCCAGCTTGGCGAGGGCCCGCACCGACGTCTCGCCGATCCCGGCGATCCCCTGCCCCGCCGCCGTCCGCAGCCCCACCGCCACGGCGACGGCCTCGTCGTCGTCGAGCAGCAGCGGCGGCAGTTCGGCCCCCACACCCAGCTGGTACCCGCCCCCGGTGCCCGGGCTGGCGTGCACCGGATACCCGAGCTCGCGGAGCCGGTCGACGTCCCGCCGCACGGTGCGCGCGCTGACGCCGAGCCGCTCGGACAGCTCGGGCCCCGACCACTCGCGGTGGGCCTGGAGCAGGGAGAGCAGCCGCAGCAGCCGGGCAGAGGTCTCAAGCATGCGCCCGATTGTGCCCCGCGCGGCGGTCCGCGCCGCCCCTAGGACCTGTCTTCAAACTCCCCTCTGCCCCGCGACGCCTGGCACGCACTCTCGCCGCACCGGGCGCAAAGCCGAGTACGTCCAGTACGAGGCCTTACGCCCGGCACGCCGAGAGCACGCACCAGACGCCGCGGGGCCGCCCTCCGGGCGACGAGGGGAGTTTGAAGACAGGCCCTAGGGCTCGACGGCGCGCACCACGACGGCGAGATCGTTGTCCCCGGTGTAGTAGGGCTCGGCGGTCAGGTCGCGGCCCGCGGCGGCGAACGGGGTCACCGGGTAGGCGAAGATCTGCTTCTTGTCGGCGATGTCGTCGAGCAGCCGGGCCACCCGCACCTCGGGCCCGTCCTCGCCGCCGGGCCGCACCCACAGGTCCCAGCGGCCCTCGGACAGCTCCTCGTAGGCGATCCGCAGGGTGAACTCGGATCCGTCGACGTCGACTTCGCCCCGGAACACCGGACCGTCGTCGCGCGCCCGCAGCTCGGCGCTCGCCTTGGCGGTGATCGGCGTGCCGTAGACGCGGCCGTGCACGCTCAACTCGGTTCCGGTGATGAGGAGTTCACCGGCTTCTGCGTGCGGTGCGCGGCGCCAGCTGCGGACCGACAGGTTGCCGTTCTTCGTGGCGTACGGGATGCGGACGGCGACATGGCCGCGTGATCCGCTGGGCGCCCGGTCCACCAGCGAGCGCAGATCGTTCACTCCCGGCGCGAGACGGGCCGGTTCACCACCGGCGACCTCGGCGAACGCGTCCCAGCGCCCCTCGGCCAGCTCCACCCCTATCGGCAGCGAGGCGCGCAGCCTCCCGTCGTCGACCTGGGCGAGCGGCAGCCGCATCTCCTGGCCGCCGGCGCGCTCGACCAGGACGAGGTACGCGGAGCCGGCCGCTCCGTGGTCGGTGACGTCGAAGGTGAGACCTCCGGCGGAGTCGGCGATGCAGTCGGCGCGGGGTGCCATGAGGACGGTCCTGTCGTCAGACTCGAACGTCGATGCGGGCGTGGCCAGCGGTGTCATGCGGTGCGCCCCTTCCCGGGCGATCTGAACAGGGCGCGACTCGCGTCCCGGACGACGTAGGCACCGCCGAGCAGGGAACCGCGGGCCCGGTGCAGCATGTTCACGGAGCCGCCGCGTCCGGTCAGGGAGCCGAAGAGCGTCTCGTAGCGCTCGGCGATCCGGGCCGGGTCGAACCGCTCGGAGCTGGTGAGGGCGCGCGCCGCCATCTCCTGGCGCCGCTTGTCGTCGTTGATGAGCTCCAGCAGGCCACCGGCGATCGCGTCGACGTTGCCGACCTCGACGAGGCGGCCGTCGACCCCGTCGTGGATGATCTCGCCGGGCCCGTGCGGGCAGTCGGTGGCGACGACCGGGAGCCCGCACCGCATGGCTTCGACGATGGTCATGCCGAAGGACTCGAAGGTCGAGGTCACGGCAGCGACGGAACCTTTCGCCCACTCCGGCTCGATCGGGTTGGCCGGGCCCATCAGGAAGACGTGGTTGTAGAGCCCGAGCTGGTCGATGAGGGTGCGCAGCTTGTCCTTCTGGCGCCCCGCGCCGTAGATCCGCAGCCGCCAGTCGGGGCGCTCGGCGCGCACCTTGTCGAAGGCCCTGATCAGCAGGTCGTACCGCTTGACGGGGGCGAGCCGGCCGGCGGCCACGACCCACTTGGCGTCGCCGTCGGCGGGGGTGATCCCCGGGGCGGGCACCGGATTGGACATGGCCTCGATCCGGACACCGGGCAGCCGCATCCGCTCGCGGTAGGCGCGGGCGTCGGCCTCGGTGGTCGTGGTGAGGGCGTCCAGGCGCGGGTAGACCTTCCGCAGCTGGCGCAGCAGGCCCGGCGTGTGGGTGTCGAGCGTGAGGTGCTCCTGGCCGACGCGCAGCGGGCCGCGCCGGGTCTCCTTGGCGAGGTGCACATTGAGCCCCGGCCGGGTGCCGACGACGACGTCCGCCTCGACGCTCGCGAGGTGCTCGGCGATGCGCCGGTCGGTGAGCGCGCTGTACTGCTCGTAACGGCCCTCGTGGCGCGGGAAGACCGTGGCCGGCTCCTTGGCCGCCGGGTCGTCGCCGTCGTAGCCGGCGGAGCCCTTGCGCAGGTCCACCAGGTGACGCAGCCGGATGCGCTGGTCGGGCGCGAACACCGGCTCGTCGCGGTGCCGGAAGACCGATACCACCTCCACGTCGTGCTGCTCCGCCAGCGTGTTGGCGAGGTTGTACGTGGTGCGGATCGTCCCTCCGATCCCATACGCGTTGTGAATCAGGAAAGAAATCTGCATGCGTCCCCGTATCCCACCATTCCGCGCGGACAGTCCGGACCGTCGGTTCTGTCGGTTCAATCCGTGTCCTCCGCCTACCAGATGGTTAGACGGAGATGCCCGGGCGAGGGTTGTTCTTCATCATCATTTTGTTCCAGAACAGTTGCCCTATTGGTAGGCAATATGAGGAACCATTTGGCCACTCTGTCCATCAGGGCAACGTTGTTGCTGGTGAGGCGGCTGCGGACCGTCAAAGCGCGTGCCGTTCGTGTCACCGCTCCGAGCGATCCGCAGCCCCCGCGGCAGCCGTGGTCAGCAGCCCGCGCCGGGTGACGCGTTGCCGCTCAGCCGGACCAGTGCGCACAGCGTCCGGACGGACACCTTCCAGACGCCGTCCTGCTCCACGGAGACGCCCTTGGCGTTGGGGAGCACCGTGGCGCCCTTGATCGTCAGCGAGTACGTCACGTCGGCGGACGTCGGCGAGGTGAAGGCGACCTTCGTGACCTCCGCCTGCACCTGGCCGCCGCGCCTGTCCCCGTTGAACCTCTCCAGGACCTTCTGCATCACCGACCCGTTCTCCAGGAGCTCGGTCTTCTGGTCGAGCGGTACGTCCGGGCTGAAGAACTTCTTCCAGTTGGCCTTGATCTCCTGCTCGGCGGCGGCCGGGTCGGCCGGCGCGGTCGCCGTCGCGGTCACCGTCGGCCGCTGCGTCGTCGGGGTCTTCGTCGAGCCCCCGTCCGAGCCGCCCGAACCACCGCACGCCACCAGAGCGGGCCCGAGCGAGAGCACCGCGGCGAGGGCCGCGACCCGCCCCCGCCGAACCGCCGTGATCCTGTTTCCGAACATCAACTGGCTCACCACCGGATGTCGGTCCGGGCCCCAACAGCGCCCGGAGCTTTCAGGGTTGGCCTCCAGAAGGCATAGTGCAAGCGATCGGCCCGACAAAGCCATACAGAGCCGGACACCGACGGATACGACCGAAAGCGGCCGCCCGCCACGGCTCCGGCGGACACCCGACACGACGACGGTGGGGAGCCACCCATGCGGACAGTCCGGCCCCGCGCATCCGACCTGCATCCCGTGCTGTGGACGGGCCTCGCCGCGCTCTCCGGCGGCGCCCTGCTGTGCGTCATCGGCTGGTACGGGATGTCGGGCGAACGCTACGCCGAGCGCCAGCTGCCCTATCTGGCCTCGTGCACGATGCCGGGCTCGGCCCTGATCATCGCGGGTGCGGTCCTTCTCACGTACGGCAGGAGCACCGTGACGAGCGCCCGGGTGGCGGAGCTGTACGAGCTGCTCGTCGCGGGCGACCCACCCGAGCGGCCGCGGACCGGTGAACCGGTGACGGTCCCCGGCGGGACGCTGTGGCACCGCGCGGACTGCCCGCTCGTCGCGGGCAGGCCCGAGGTGATACCGGCGGACGGCCCCACCGTCGCCTCGGGCGGTCTCGGCCCGTGCCCTGTCTGCGAGCCGCCGGCCGGGGCCCGAGGCGTGGCCCCGCCGATGTGACGACAGGGCGCTCGCCGGGCGCAGGGGGCGGGACGCGCCCTGGAACGCGGGGTGTTCAGGCCACTGGCGCCGTCTGCTCGACCGACGGCTTCTTCACCGGCTTCTTCTTCACAGACGGCTTCTTCTTCACAGCCGTCTTCTTCTTCGCGGGAGCCGTCGTCCGGCCCCCGGGGACGACCAGCATCGTTCCCACGTCCAGCCGGTCCGGGCGCGGCCCCACCGCGTCCCGGTTCGCGTCGTAGAGCGCCTGCCAGCCGCCCTTGACCTTGAGGCGCCGGGCGATCGACGTCAGCGTCTCGCCGCTCTTCACCACGTGCACGCGCCCCTGGAGCCCGTACTTCTTCGCACAGGCGGGCCAGGCCTGCCAGCCCTGCGTGCGCAGCACCTCCTCGGCGACCCGGATCTGTTCGGCGCGGGTGGCGAGATCGGCGCGCGGCGCGTACGCGAGGCCGCCGTGGTCCTCCCAGGTCGGCTGATAGAACTGGAGCCCGCCGTAGTAGGAATTGCCGGTGTTCGCGTGCCAGTCGCCGCCGCTCTCGCACTCGGCGAGACAGTCCCACGGCCAGTCGCCCTGGGCGCAGTCGGCGGGTTTGAGGTGGGCCTGCGGCGGCCGGTGGGCGGCGCCCTGGGCGGGCGCCGGCGCGACGGCCACGGCGAGCAGCGAGGCGAGCAGGGCGCAGGACGCCGGGAGCAGCGGGGGCAGCAGACGCATCGCGTCACGCTAAGCAGCGGGCCCGGAGCGGGCCGCCGTGCCGCGCCGCGCGGACCGTGGCCCCACCCGGTCGGCGGACCGGACGGGGGGACCACGGCGCACCACCCTCCGCGGCTACCGGATCAGCAGGTGCTGGCCCGGCAGGATCAGGTCCGGATCGCCACCGACGACGGCCCGGTTGACGGTGTACACACGCTGCCAGGTGGTGCCGTGGGCCGCCGCGATCCGTCCGAGGGTGTCGCCTTCGCGGACGACGTACCCGCCGCCGCGGGTCGCACCGCGGTCGGCACGGCTCGTGCCGTGCCCGGGGACCGCGGCCTTCGGCGCCGACTCCGTGCCGACCGGGGCGGAGGCGGACGACGGCGCGCCGCCGTAGGCATTGGCACGGACCGAGCAGGTGGGCCAGGCGCCCCAGCCCTGCACGCGCTGCACCCTGGCCGCGACGGCGATCTGCTGGGACCTGGACGCCCCGTCGGCCGTCGACGCGTAGGCCCCTCCGCCGTACGCGCGCCAGGTGCCGGCGGAGAACTGGAGCCCGCCGTAGTAGCCGTTACCGGTATTGATGTGCCAGTTGCCACCGCTCTCACAGCGGGCGATGCGGTCCCAGACGCCGGAGTCGGCCGCGTGGGCCGCGCCTGCCGCCGTCAGGAGACCGAGCGGGGCCAGCAGGGCCGCCCCGGCGAGAACCGCTGTCGTTCGAGCCGTACGAATCGGCACGCACATGAGTAATCCCTCTCGTGGACTGCTCGTTGACTGCTCGTTGCAGACGGCGGTGGAATCTAGGCAGCGGACGAGCACGGCATCAACCAACGCCCCGTCACGCCAGGCCAGTTGCCCGTTACCCGAAGTAGCGACGCATTCAGGCCACCCACTTCATTAGCTGATTTCAGGATTTGTCGACCTGACCCCTCGCGGATCTGTGACCCACTTCACTCACTCAACTTGCTTGGAACACCTACAAGTTGGCATGGAGTGACGCATTCCGGGGCGGCTCTCACGGTGCGCGTCCAATGGGTGAATTCCGTTCGGTTCCGGGCGTGACTCCGGCCACAGATCGCCCGTTGTCCCTTTATCAGCACTCTCTGTCCCCGCGGCGCACTCGCCGACGGGGGCGACCGACCCTGAGGAGCCACCCGTGCCGCGCTTGCTCGACGTCAGTGACGACGTACGCGCCGAGATCGGCGACGAAGAAGCCGACCGGCTGCTCGCCGGGGGCAACGCCCCGGGCAGCTACGACTGCACGTCCTGCCGCACCGCGGGGGACTCGGAACAGGAGCACACCAGCACCGTCCTGTTCGTCGGTGACGAGACCGCCGTGCTCGCCTTCGCCCACGCCGCCTGCCTGCCCTCGCAGGTCGTCCGGGTCGCCGAGGACCAGTTGCAGGGCGCCGTCCGTTCCGTCGCCGGCGCCCCCGACGAGATCCCCGGTGCCGCGCCGTCCCAGGCCGTGCTCGGGGTGACCAGCGGCCTCGTCCTGATCGCGGGCGAGCTGCACCCCGCGCTCGTCGTGGAACCCACCGGGCCCATCGCCCGGCCCGGCGCCGACTCCGGCGACGACTTCCTGCCGCTCCTGATCGAGCAGGGCTACATGCCGGTGTCCAGCCTGGAGGAGGCCCCGCGCGGCCTCGACGGCTGGTCGGTGCTGCTCGCCATGGGCCAACTGCACGCCGTCCTGCAGCCCGGCACCGGCGGCGCGCCGTCGCAGGTCGCCTGGTGGCAGGCGCACCAGCCGCTGCTCGTCACCGAGAGCTGGCGGGCCGCCGCCAACAAGACGCAGAAGGTGCTCGTCTTCGCCACCCCGGCGGGGTCGATCGGCCGCCAGCCGCGCGAGGACCTGATGCGCGACGCCCTCGACAAGGCCGCGGCGAACGGCCGCCTGGTGGCCGCCGCGCTCCCGCTCGCGGGCACCTGAGCCCACCCGCACGTCCTGGGTGCCGACGACCCGGACCCTCACGCATGCGCCGGTCACCCTCCTGACGCCCCGCGAAAGCCGAGGCCAAGGGCGCATCTGTAGAGGATCCGGGTCGTTGGCACCTATGTGCACCCATACGACCCCACCATGTCCGGACGGCGTCAGCCGTACCCGAGCCAGATCCCGTCGATGCGCCCCGCCGAGGACCACCAGAGCAGCCACCCGAGCGGCCACGCAGGCGGCCACGCGACCGGCTATTCGGGCGGCTACTCGGCCACGCCCATCTACGACGCCCTCTACGCGGAGTACCGCAGGTCCTTCCGGGCCCTGCCCGGCGACCGCACGGGCGAGGAGGACCTCGGGTTCACCGGCTTCGGCACCGGTCCCTACGGCGCACGCCACCACACCCCGCACTACCCCTCGGCGCACCAGCACCAGTCCTGGCAGCCGCAGCAGAACGGGCGGCAGCACGGCCAAGGACATCACTTCCCGGCCGCGCTGCCGCCCGGTCCGCGCCGCGAGCACTGAGAGCCCGCGGCGGCCGCTCGGCGGCTGCTGCTACTTCTTCTTGCCGCGCTTCTCGCGCACCCGGACGGAGATGTGGATCGGCGTTCCCTCGAAGCCGAACTCCTCGCGCAGCCGGCGCTCCACGAAGCGGCGGTAGCCGGCCTCGATGAACCCGGAGGCGAACAGCACGAACCGCGGCGGCTTCGTACCGGCCTGCGTCCCGAACAGGATGCGGGGCTGCTTGCCGCCGCGGACCGGGTGCGGGTGCGCGGCGACCAGCTCACCGAGGAAGGCGTTCAGCCGGCCGGTGGGGACCCGGGTCTCCCAGCCCGCCAGCGCCGTCTCGATCGCCGGGACCAGCTTCTCCATGTGACGGCCGGTGTGCGCCGACACGTTCACCCGCGGGGCCCAGGCGATCTGACCGAGCTCGGTCTCGATCTCGCGCTCCAGGTAGTAGCGGCGCTCCTCGTCGAGGGTGTCCCACTTGTTGTACGCGACGACGATCGCGCGGCCCGCCTCGACCGCCATCGTCACGATGCGCTGGTCCTGGATCGAGATGGACTCGGAGGAGTCGATCAGGATGACCGCGACCTCCGCCTTCTCGACGGCGGCGGCCGTGCGCAGCGAGGCGTAGTAGTCGGCGCCCTGCTGGAGGTGGACGCGCTTGCGGATGCCCGCCGTGTCGACGAACTTCCAGACGACGCCGCCCAGCTCGATCAGCTCGTCGACCGGGTCGCGGGTGGTGCCCGCCAGCTCGTTCACGACGACGCGGTCCTCGTTCGCCACCTTGTTCAGGAGCGAGGACTTGCCGACGTTCGGGCGGCCGATCAGCGCGATGCGGCGCGGACCGCCGACTCCGGCGGCGCCGAAGGTCTGCTGCGGCGCGTCGGGCAGCGCCTCGATGACGGCGTCCAGCATGTCGCCGGTGCCGCGGCCGTGCAGCGAGGAGACCGGGTGCGGCTCGCCGATGCCGAGCGCCCACAGGGCGGTGGCGTCGGCCTCGCCGGAGGGTCCGTCGACCTTGTTGGCGCAGAGCACCACCGGCTTCTTGGCCTTGCGCAGCAGCCGGACGACGGCCTCGTCGGTGTCGGTGACGCCGACCGTGGAGTCGACCACGAAGACGACGGCGTCGGCGGTCTCGATCGCGTACTCCGCCTGGGCGGCGACGGACGCGTCGATGCCGAGGACGTCCTGCTCCCAGCCGCCGGTGTCGACGAGCTTGAAGCGGCGGCCCGCCCACTCGGCCTCGTAGGTGACGCGGTCGCGGGTGACGCCCGGCTTGTCCTCGACGACCGCCTCGCGGCGGCCGATGATGCGGTTCACCAGGGTCGACTTGCCGACGTTCGGGCGGCCGACGACGGCGAGCACGGGCAGCGGGCCGTGGCCCGCCTCCTCGATGGCGCCCTCGACGTCCTCGATGTCGAAGCCCTCTTCGGCGGCGAGCTCCATGAACTCCGCGTACTCCGCGTCGCCGAGCGCCCCGTGCTCGTATTCCGGGGAGTCCTCGGGCTGGATCTGGTCGTTCATGAAGTCCGTACCTCGTCGTTCATTCGTGGTGATCGGTGCGCCGTCTCGGTCGGAGGCCGGTGCACTACTGAAAGTCTCGCTCAGCGCCCGGTCAGGCGCCTGGCGTTCGCCAGATGGCCGGTGAGCCGCTCCTGGATGCGCACGGTCGCCTCGTCGAGCGCCTTGCGCGTACGCCGTCCGCTGCCGTCGCCCGCTTCGAAGGGGTCGCCGAAGACGACGTCGACCCTGCTGCGCAGCGGAGGCAGCCCCTTTATCAACCGTCCGCGCTTCTCCGTGCTTCCCAGGACGGCCACCGGGACGATGGGCGCCCCGCTGCGCACGGCGAAGTACGAGAGGCCGGCGCGCAGCGACGCGAAGTCGCCGTCGCCGCGGGTGCCCTCGGGGAAGATGCCGAGCACTCCCCCGTCCTTCAGCACGTCGAGGGCGCGGGTGATGGCGGTCCGGTCGGCGCTGGTGCGGTCGACCTTCAGCTGCCCGATGCCTTCGAGGAAGGTGCCGAGCGGCCCGATGAACGCCTCCTGCTTGATCAGGAAGTGCGTCGGGCGCGGGGCGACGCCCATGACCATGGGGCCGTCCACGTTGTGCGAGTGGTTCACGGCGAGGATCACGGGGCCGGCGGCCGGAACCCGCCACGCCCCGAGGACGCGCGGCTTCCACAGCCCGTACATCAGGCCGACGCCGATCCGCCGCCCGACCTCGGCACCTCGCTCGGAGGGCGCAACGGTCACTTGGCGGCCCGCTTCTCCTCGACCAGCGTCACGACGCACTCGATGACCTGCTGGAGCGTGAGCTCGGTGGTGTCCACCTCGACGGCGTCGCCGGCCTTGGCCAGCGGGGACGTCTTGCGGCTGGAGTCGGCCTTGTCGCGGGCGACCAGCGCGTCCTGGGTCGCCTTGACGTCGGCGCCCTTCAGCTCGCCGGAGCGGCGGGCGGCGCGGGCCTCGGGCGAGGCGGTGAGGAAGATCTTGAGGTCGGCGTCGGGCAGCACGGTCGTACCGATGTCCCGGCCCTCGACGACGATGCCGACCTCGGCGCCCTTGGCGATCGAGCGCTGGAGGTCGGTGATGCGGGACCGCACCTCGGGCACCGCGCTGACGGCGGAGACCTTGGAGGTGACCTCGGTGGTGCGGATCGGCCCGGCGACGTCCGTGCCGTCCACCGTGATGGTGGGCGCGGACGGGTCGGTGCCGGAGACGATGTCGGCCTTGCCGGCGACGGCGGCGATCGCGGTCGGGTCGGTCAGGTCGATGCCGTTGTTCACCATCCACCAGGTGATGGCGCGGTACTGGGCGCCGGTGTCCAGGTAGCTCAGACCGAGCTGCGCGGCGACGGCCTTCGAGGTGCTGGACTTGCCCGTGCCGGAGGGTCCGTCGATCGCGACGATGACAGCTGCCGGGGTTTCCATGGGTGACGGACACCTTTCTCAGTGCACGGGGGCATGCGTACGGGGCGCGGACACGCCCCGCACAAGGTTACTGGCTCTGGCAGGCGCCTTTTACTGGCGCATGGCCCAGCCCCGCTCGCGCAGCGACGCGGCCAGTTTCGGCGCGGCGGCGGGCTGCACCATGAGCTGCACGAAACCGGCCTGCTGCCCGGTCGCGTGCTCGATGCGGACATCCTCGACGTTGACCCCGGCGGCACCGGCGTCGGCGAAGATGCGGGCCAGCTCGCCGGGCTGGTCGGAGATGAGCACGGCGACGATCTCGTACGCGGCCGGGGCGGCGCCGTGCTTGCCGGGCACCCGGGCCTGTCCCGCGTTGCCCCGGCGGAGCATGGTCTCGACGCCCTCGGCGCCCTCGTGGCGCTTGGCGTCGTCGGCGGACTGGAGGGAGCGCAGCGCCTGGACGGTCTCCTCCAGGTCCCCGGCGACCGCCGAGAGCAGGTCGGCGACCGGGCCGGGGTTCGCGGAGAGGATGTCGATCCACATCTGCGGGTCGGATCCCGCGATCCGGGTCACGTCGCGGATGCCCTGTCCGCAGAGCCGGACGGCGCTCTCCTCGGCGTTCTCCAGGCGGGCCGCGACCATGGTGGAGACCAGGTGCGGCATGTGGGAGACGAGGGCGACGGCCCGGTCGTGGGCGTCGGCGTCCATGACGACGGGGACCGCGCGGCACAGGGCGACCAGTTCGAGGGCGAGGTTCAGGACCTCGGTGTCGGTGTCCCGGGTCGGGGTGAGCACCCAGGGGCGGCCCTCGAAGAGGTCGGCGGTGGCGGCGAGCGGTCCGCTGCGCTCGCGGCCGCTCATCGGGTGCGTACCGATGTACGGCGTGAGGTCGAGCCCCAGCGCCTCCAGCTCGCGGCGCGGGCCGCCCTTCACGCTGGCGACGTCCAGGTATGCGCGGGCCACGCCCCGGCGCATCGCGTCGGCGAGCTGGGCGGCGACGTGCGCCGGCGGCACCGCGACCACGCACAGGTCGACGACGCCCTCGGGGGGCTCGTCGGTCCCGGCGCCGAGCGCGGCGGCGGTGCGGGCCTGCGCCTGGTCGTGGTCGGCGAGGTGGACGGTGACCCCGCGCGAGGCGAGGGCGAGGGCGGCGGAGGTGCCGATCAGGCCGGTGCCGATGACGAGTGCGGTTCTCACTGGGCGATGTCCTTGCGGAGGGCTGCCGCGGCACCGAGGTACACGTGCGCGATCTCGGACTTGGGCAGGTCGGTCTCGATGTGCGCGAGGAGCCGCACGACGCGCGGCATGGCGCCCGCTATCTCCAGCTCCTGGGCGCAGATCAGCGGCACGTCGGCGAGCCCGTCGACACCCAGCTTGCGGGCGGCGGCCGCCGGGAAGTCCGAGTGCAGGTCGGGGGTGGCCGTGAACCAGATGGAGATCAGGTCGTCCGCGGTCAGGCCGTTGCGCTCCAGGACCGCGGTGAGCAGCTCACCGACCTGCTCGTCCATGTGGTCGGCCGCGTCCCGCTCCAGCTGGACGGCGCCCCGGACCGCTCGTACCGCCACGACGGTGCTCCTTGCTTGTGTACGTACGTCTGTCCGCACCAGCGTAATTGGGCCTGCACGCACGGGTGCGCGGCGCCCGTCTGCCGAGACGGGGCCGCGCGCCGCGGTGGGGCCGGTTTCAGAGGTTCTGCTGCTTGGCCAGCTCCTCCAGGGAGACGGCCGGCACCTGCCCGTCCGGGGTGATCCTGTCGACGAGCTGGGGCAGCTGCTGCGCCACCTGGTCGGCGACCTGGTCGCGGCTGATGCCCGCGTCGGCGGCCGCCCGGTCGAGGGTCTCGTCGGGGACGGCCTGCTTGACCTGGTCGGCGTCGAGCGGCTGGTTGCTGCCGGTGCCGACCCACGAGTCGAGCTGCTCCTGGCTGACCAGGCCGGACTTCGTGATCATGTCCATCAGCCCGCCGAGCGGGTTGGAGCCGCCGGCGCCGCCCCCGCCCGTCTTGCTGCTCAGCACGCCGCTGAGGACCTGGCCGAGGATGTTGCCTGCGCCGGACGAACCGCCCTGGCCGCCTCCGCCGAGGAGACCGCCGAGCAGACTTCCGAGATCGTTGCCCGCCATGGGGGTGCCTTTCGGGCTCGGGGAAACGCGAACCACCTCAATGTCACCCGAAGCGCACCGAGGCGCCACTCGGCCGGAGGAGGGCCGGTCGTCCCCTGGACGCGGCGCCGCGTGTCCGCTGTCATGAAGAGTCGGCTCCCACGACGGGCCGCCCGCACGCCGCGCCTCGGGGGAGGCTCGCAGATGAAGCGCTCAGGACCCCTCTTCACGCTGTTCGCCGGGCTGGCCCTCGGCCTGGTCATGCTGTCGCTGAACGCGACGACGGGCGAGGCCGGAGCACCGTACGGAGGCGCGCCCGCGGCGTCCCCGTCGAGCGCGCGCCCCACCGCCACGCCCTCCACGAAGCCGACCCCTTCGAATGCGAGACCGGCCGGCGGCAAGACCGCGTACGCGGGCCGCACCGACGACGACACGGCCGCCGTCTCGGTCTCCGTCCGCGGGGACCGGGCGATCGCGTACTACTGCGACGGCCGGACCGCGGAGTCGTGGCTGAAGGGGACCGTGGCGGACGACGGCTCCCTGCGGCTCAGGGGCGGCAAGGGCGCGAAACTGGACGGCACGCTCAGGGACGACCGGATCCGCGGCACCGTCGAGGTCGGCGCCCGGGACAGCGCCTTCACGGCGAGGAAGGCCGTCAAGCCGTCCGGCCTGTACCGGGCCACCACGGAGGTGCGCGGCGCCACGATCGACGGCGGCTGGATCGTGCTGCCCGACGGCCGGCAGGTCGGCATCGTCCGGCGCGGCGACGTGCCGGGGCCCGCACCCCGTATCGACCCGGAGACCGGAGCCGTCACCGTCGACGGCGAGCGGCTGACCGCGCGTCCCGTCCTCCCCTGACCTCTCCCGGAGGGTCAAGCCATGCCCGTCGACCCGAACGCTCCCACGCAGAGCTTCCCGAGCCCGGTGCCCGGCCATCGCGCCCCGGGCCCGGCCCGCTTCCTCGTGCCCGCGATAGTGGCGGCCGCGGTGGCGGTGGCCCTCGGCGCGTACGGCAAGGTGCACGACCCGGCGGGCACGGCGTTCAACCTGGCCGGGTTCTCCAGCACGAGCGCGGTGAAGTCCTGGCTCGCGACGGTGGCGTTCGCCTTCGCGCTCGTCCAGGTCGGCTCCGCCTTCATGGTCCACGGGAAGCTGCCGGGCCCGTCCTGGGCGCCGGCCCTGCACCGCTGGTCGGGCCGGATCGCGTTCCTGGTGGCCGTCCCGGTGGCGGTGCACTGTCTGTACGGGCTCGGCTTTCAGACGTACTCACCGCGGGTCATGTGGCACTCGCTGCTCGGCTGCTTCTTCTTCGGGGCGTTCAGCGCCAAGATGCTGCTGCTCCGCGCGGAGCGGCTGCCGGGCTGGCTGCTGCCGGTCGTCGGCGGCCTGGTCTTCGCGGTCCTGACGCTGGTGTGGCTGACATCGGCGCTGTGGTTCTTCCGCACGGTGGGGGTGACGACATGAACCGGCGCGATGCCTCGCGCAGGAGCGTGCTCGTCGCGGGCGCGGCGGCGCTCGCGGGCGGGTGCAGCAAGTACGGCGACGAGAACGGGAGCGGAGGCGACGAGACGCGCCCGACGACGGCCTCACCGGCGGGCTCGGGCAAGACCCCGCGCCCGTCGCCCGCGCCCGCGCTGGCGAAGACCTCGGACATCCCGGTCGGCGGCGGCAAGGTCTTCGCCGCCGAGAAGGTCGTGGTCACCCAGCCCGCCCAGGGCGACTTCAAGGCGTTCTCGGCGATCTGCACACACCAGGGCTGCACGGTGAACAGCGTCTCCGGCGGCACGATCGACTGCCCCTGCCACGGCTCGAAGTACCGGATCGCGGACGCCTCGGTGGCGGCCGGACCGGCGCCGCGCCCGCTGCCGCCCCGGCGGATCGAGGTGCGCGGAAATTCGATCACGCTCGGCTGACCGACGGCCTACGCTCACGGCATGCACCCGCACGACCTGGTACGCGACCACACGGTCTACGCCTGCGTAATGGGCTCGCGCGCGTTCGGCCTGGCCACCGAGGACAGCGACACCGACCGCCGGGGCGTGTACCTCGCGCCGACGCCGCTCTTCTGGCGCTTCGACAAGCCGCCGACGCACGTCGACGGCCCGGCCGACGAGCAGTTCTCCTGGGAGCTGGAGCGCTTCTGCGAGCTGGCCCTGCGCGCCAACCCCAACATCCTGGAGTGCCTGCACTCCCCGCTGATCGAGCAGCTGACCCCGACGGGCGAGGAACTGCTCGCCCTGCGCGGGGCGTTCCTCTCCCGCCGGACGCACGAGACGTTCGCCCGGTACGCGGCGGGCCAGCACAAGAAGCTGGAGGCCGACGTCCGCGTCCACGGCGCCCCGCGCTGGAAGCACGCGATGCACCTGCTGCGGCTGCTGACGTCCAGCCGCGACCTGCTGCGCACCGGCGCGCTGCGGATCGACGTGGGCGAGGAGCGCGAGGCGCTGCTCGCGGTGAAGCGGGGCGAGGTGCCGTGGCCGGAGGTGGACCGCCGGATGGCCCGGCTGACCGAGGAGGCGGACGCGGCGGCCGGCCGCACCCCGCTCCCGGCCGAACCGGACCGGGCTCGCGTCGAGGACTTCCTCTTCCGCACCCGCCGCGCCTCGGCCGCCGCCTGAGCCCCCCGCCCTCGGTCACCTCACTCCGCGTCCCACTCCGCCCCGAGCGCGAGCAGCTCGTCCCGGTGCTCGATCCGCTCGACCCATGCCTCGGGCCAGGCGTCGGCGCCCAGCCGGGCTCCGGCGAACGCCCCGGCCAGCGCGGCGATGGAGTCGGAGTCGCCCGAGGTGCAGGCGGCCCGGCGCAGCGCGAGCGCGGGTTCGTCGACGAACAGCAGGAAGCACAGCAGCCCGGTGGCGAGGGCCTCCTCCGCGATCCAGCCCGCGCCGGTGGCGAGGCAGGGGTCGACCTCCGGATTGGCGTCGCGCAGCGCGGACTCGAGCCGCTCCAGGACGCCCAGGCACTCGTCCCAGCCGCGCGCGATGAACTCCTCGGGGCCCGCGTCCTGCGCGCGCCGCCACAGGTCGCCGAGCCAGCGCTCGTGGTACCGGGTGCGGTTCTCCAGCGCGTACGACCGCAGCCGGCCGACCAGCCCGGTGGGATCGGCGCCCTGCGCGAGGAGGTGCACGGCCCGCGCGGTCAGATCGCTCGCGGCGAGCCCGGTGGGGTGCCCGTGGGTGAGCGCGGCCTGCAACTGGGCGGCCCCGGCGCGCTGTTCGTCGTCGAGGTCCGGTACGAGCCCGAGCGGCGCGACCCGCATGTTGGCGCCGCAGCCCTTGGAGTAGATCTGGCTGGCGTCGCGCCAGTCGCGCCGCGGGTCCTCCAGGAGGTCGCAGGCGCGCAGGCAGGTGTTGCCGGGGGCGCGGTTGTTCTCGGGCGACCGGTTCCAGGCGATGAACTCGCGGCGCAGCGCCTCGGCGTACCGCTCCGGTGAGTAGGGCGCCCCGGCCCGCGCCACGGCGAGCGTCATCTGGGTGTCGTCGGTGATCCAGGCGACCGGGCCGTCGTCGGGCAGCTCCATCTCCCGCCAGGGCCCGCACATCGACAGGATCGCCGGTACGTCGTTGAACTCGGTCGGGGCGCCGAACGCGTCCCCGAGCGCGAGCCCGAGCAGCGATCCGGTGGCGGCGCGCTTGATCATGAGGAGACCCCCTTCTTGGCATCGGGCACGGGCTCGGGCGCGGGCCGCAGCAGCGGCGGGTGGAGGGATCCGGCGCCCCCGGCCCGGTACAGCGCGGCGGGCTTGCCGCGGCCTCCGGTGAGCCGGGACGCGCCGGGGATCTGCTCGACGAAGCCGGGGGTGGCGAGCACCTTGCGGCGGAAGTTCGCCGGGTCGAGCTCGGTCCCCCACACCACCTCGTAGACCTGCCGCAGCTCGCCGAGGGTGAACTCGGGCGGGCAGAACGCCGTGGCCAGGCAGGTGTACTCCAGCTTGCCGCCGATCCGCTCGTGGGCGTCGGCGAGGATCCGGTCGTGATCGAAGGCGAGCGGGCCGTACGCGCCGCCGGCCCCCTCCTCGTACGGCAGCCAGGCGGCCCGTGCCGCGTCGCCGCCGCCCTGCGCCTGTGGCGCGTCCGGCACCAGGGCGGCGAAGGCGACCGAGACGACGCGCATCCGGGGGTCGCGGCCCGGCTCGCTGTAGGTGCGCAGCTGCTCCAGGTGGAGCCCGGCGACATCGTCCAGGCCCGTCTCCTCGGCCAGCTCGCGCCGTGCCGCCTCCTCGGCGGCCTCGTCGGGCTCCAGGAAACCGCCGGGCAGCGCCCAGCGCCCCGCGTACGGCTCCTGGCCGCGCTCGACGAGCAGAATGTGCAGCCGCCCGGACCTGAGCGTGAAGACGGCCAGGTCGACGGTGACGGCGAACGGTTCGTAGGCGTACTTGTCGTAGCCCTGCACGGACATGCGGCGACCCCCTCCCTTATTGGTCTAGCAGACTTTAAAGGAGGGGGTCGCTCACGACAACCCTTGCGGAAGGGTCTAAAAGGCCGACCTGTCCGGCCTAGAGGTCGACTTCCTTCATGAGCATGCCGACCTCGGTGTTGGACAGGCGGCGCAGCCAGCCCGACTTCTGGTCGCCCAGCGTGATCGGGCCGAAGGCGACGCGCACCAGCTTGTCGACCGGGAAGCCGGCCTCGGCGAGCATCCGCCGCACGATGTGCTTGCGGCCCTCGTGCAGGGTGACCTCGACCAGGTAGTTCTTGCCGGTCTGCTCGACGACGCGGAAGTGGTCCGCCTTGGCGTACCCGTCCTCCAGCTGGATGCCGTCCTTGAGCTGCTTGCCCAGGTCGCGCGGGATCGGGCCCACGATGTGCGCGAGGTAGACCTTCTTCACGCCGTACTTCGGGTGCGTGAGGCGGTGGGCCAGCTCACCGTGGTTGGTGAGGAGGATGACGCCCTCGGTCTCGGTGTCGAGCCGCCCGACGTGGAACAGCCGCGTCTCACGGTTGTTCGTGTAGTCGCCGAGGCACTGCCGGCCCTCGTTGTCCTCCATGGTGGAGACGACGCCGGCCGGCTTGTTCAGCGCGAAGAACTGGTACGACTGCGTGGCCACGGTCAGACCGTCGACCTTGATCTCGTCCTTCTCGGTGTCGACGCGCATGCCCTGCTCGAGCACGATCTCGCCGTTGACCTCGACGCGGGCCTGCTCGACCAGCTCCTCGCAGGCGCGCCGCGAGCCGTAGCCGGCACGGGCCAGCACCTTCTGCAGCCGCTCGCCCTCCTGCTCGGCGCCGGGGAAGGTCTTGGGCAGGTTCACCTTCGGCTTGCCCGCGTACCGCTCGCGGTTGCGCTCCTCGGCCCGCGCCTCGTACTCGCGCGAGGTCGCCGGGACCCAGCGCCCACGGCCCTGCGAGGGCTGCTGGCCGCGCTTGGGGCCGCCCTTGGCGCCGCCGCGCGCCGAGGCGCCGCGGCCCGACTTCGGGCCGTCCTGGGTGCCGCCGGGGCCCACGTCGTAGCGCCGCTCCTCCGGACGCGGCTTCTTCGGACGGCCGCTGCCGCCCTGCTTGTCGTCGCGGTCGTTGCCGGCGCCGCGGTAGTTGCCGCGACCCCCGCTGTTCCCGCCGCGGCCGCCGCTGTTGCCACCACGGCTCCCGCCGTTGTTTCCGCTGCTGTTCCTGCCGCTGCTGCTTCGCATCAAATTTCCGTTAGTCGGCTGTGTGCTCGGTGTACTCCGTGCCCGGCGCATCGGGTGCGTCCGGGTCGAACGACGGGACCCCTTCCAGCGTGTCCGCCTCGATCGCGTCCGCCTCGGGGAGGAAGGGCGCGAGCTCCGGCAGCTCGTCCAGGCCGCGCAGGCCCATCCGCTCCAGAAAATAGTTCGTCGTCCTGTACAGGATCGCACCTGTTTCGGGTTCCGCGCCCGCCTCCTCCACCAGCCCCCGCTGCAACAGGGTCCGCATGACCCCGTCACAGTTCACTCCGCGCACGGCGGAGACCCGGGAACGGCTGACCGGCTGGCGGTACGCGACCACGGCCAGGGTCTCCAGGGCGGCCTGCGTCAGCCGGGCGATCTGCCCGTCCAGGACGAAGCCCTCCACGGCGGCCGCGTACTCGGGCCGGGTGTAGAACCGCCAGCCGCCGGCCACGAGCCGCAGCTCGAAGCCGCGCCCCTGGACGGTGTACTCGTCGGCGAGGGCCCGCAGCGCGTCCGACACGGCCCGCCGGGGCCGCTGAAGGATCTTGGCGAGATGCTCCTCGGTGGCCGGCTCGTCGACGACCATGAGGACGGCCTCCAGCGCGGGCTTGAGGTCGAGCCCGCCGACGTCGCTCGCGCTGTCCACGCTCATCGCGCACTCTCCTTGTCGTCGACGGGCTCGGGCGCCCGGTCGAACTCGTCGGTCACCACGGGCTCGCTCCCGGCGTCGGCGCCGGTCCACCGCACGAGCAGCTCGCCCAGCGCGGTCTCCTGGTCCAGCGCGACCGCCTTCTCCCGGTACAGCTCCAGGAGCGCCAGGAACCGCGCGACCACGGTGAGGGTGTCGTCGGTGTCGGCCACCAGGTCGCGGAAGGTGGCCTCGCCCAGGTCCCGCAGCCGCGCCATGACCACGCCCGCCTGCTCCTGCACGCTCACCAGCGGGGCGTGGATGTGCTCGATGTACACCTGCGGCTTCGCCTTCGGCTGCATCGCCTTCACGGCCAGCTTGGCGAATCCTTCCGCCCCGATGCTGATGACGACATCGGGCAGCAGCTCGGCGTGGTGCGGCTCCAGGCCCACGGTCCGCGGGTAGCGGCGCGCCTCGGCGTCCATGCGCGCGGTGAAGATGTCGGCGATCCGCTTGTACGCGCGGTACTGGAGCAGCCGGGCGAACAGCAGGTCACGGGCCTCCAGCAGCGCGAGGTCCGCCTCGTCCTCGACCTCGGCGGCGGGCAGCAGCCGGGCGGCCTTCAGATCCAGCAGCGTGGCGGCGACGACCAGGAACTCCGTCGTCTGGTCCAGGTCCCAGTCGGGCCCCATGGCGCGGATGTACGCCATGAACTCGTCGGTGACCTTCGACAGGGCGACCTCGGTGACGTCCAGCTTGTGCTTCGAGATCAGTTGCAGGAGCAGATCGAAGGGCCCCTCGAAGTTGGCGAGCCGCACCTTGAAGCGACCGTCGTCGGGCGCCTCGTCGGTGACCGCTTCGGTGACCTCTTCAGCCGGTTCGCCGGGTTCTTCTGGCGCGACGGGCTCGACGGGCCCGGGCTCCGCCTCCTCCGGCGCGGCCAGCGCCCCCCGCCCCAGAGCGCGCCGACGCGCACCCCGGTCGGGCGGAAAGGAGGAGGAATCGTTCACAGGCACAATGCCGGAGGCTACCGCCCGCGCAGCCTGCGAACGAGAATGCTGGCGTCGCCGCGCGACTCCAGGTCGGCCAGGACGACGGCGACGGCCTCGCGCACGATCCGGCCCCGGTCCACGGCGAGCCCGTGCTCCCCGCGGAGCACCAGACGCGCGTGCTCCAGGTCCATCAGCTCCTCGGCGGAGACATACACGGTGATCTTCTCGTCGTGCCGCTCCCGGCCACTGGGCCGCCGGTTCGCGGCGCGGGCGCGGCGACGGGCCTGGCCCGTGCCCCGGCCACCACCGGCAGAACCTTCCTGCGCGCCGCCGGACGAGCGCCGTGCGGGCTTCTCGGCCGGCTCCGCGGCGGCGGTCCGGCCGCGCGACCCGGAGTCGGACTCCGCGTCCGCGGCGGTGTGTTCGGCGGACGGCGCGGACTCGCCCTCGCCCTCCTCCGGCGCGGACGACGCGGCGGCCGCCTCGTCGCTCTCGCCGGCCGGCGCGGGCACCCGTGCCTCACCGTTCGCCGCGCGTCTCGGTGACGACGCCTGAAGTGCCATGCCCCCGGTCGTACGGAACAGTTCGTCGGCCCCCGGCAGACTCACTCGGCGTGACACCGGGCGAGCACCTCCCTGGCGAGCTGGCGATAGGCGGCGGCGCCCACGGAGTTGGACGCGTACGTGGTGATGGGCTCACCGGCGACCGTGGTCTCCGGGAAGCGGACGGTCCGGCCGATGACCGTGTGGTAGACGTGGTCGTCGAATGCCTCGACGACGCGCGCCAGCACCTCACGGCTGTGCACGGTCCGCGAGTCGTACATCGTGGCGAGGATGCCGTCGAGTTCGAGCTCGGGGTTGAGCCGCTCCTGGACCTTCTCGATGGTCTCGGTCAGCAGCGCGACACCGCGCAGCGCGAAGAACTCGCACTCCAGCGGGACGATGACCTTGTGAGCGGCCGTCAGCGCGTTCACGGTCAGCAGGCCGAGCGAGGGCTGACAGTCGATCACGATGTAGTCGTAGTCGTCCATCAGCGGCTTGAGCGCCCGCTGCAGCGTGGACTCGCGCGCGACCTCACTGACCAACTGCACTTCGGCGGCGGACAGGTCGATGTTGCTGGGCAGCAGATCCATGTTCGGAACGGCCGTCTTCAGCAGCACCTCGTCGGCGGACATCCCCCGCTCCATAAGCAGGTTGTAGACCGTCAGGTCGAGTTCCATCGGGTTCACGCCGAGCCCGACCGACAGGGCACCCTGCGGGTCGAAGTCGACGAGCAGGACCCGGCGGCCGTACTCGGCAAGTGCCGCACCCAGGTTGATGGTCGACGTGGTCTTGCCGACGCCGCCCTTCTGGTTGCACATCGCGATGATCTTCGCGGGGCCGTGGTCGGTCAGCGGTCCTGGAATCGGGAAGTACGGGAGCGGGCGCCCGGTCGGGCCGATGCGCTCGCGGCGCTGCCGGGCAGCGTCGGGCGCGAGCGTGGCCGCGTACTCCGGATCGGGCTCGTACTCGGCGTCTGGGTCGTAGAAGTGTCCCTCGGGGGACAGTTCGTCGTAGTCGGCGAAGTGGCTGTGTGTGTCGCCACTTCGGTCGCCGGCCATGGCGTTCACGTGATGGCCATCCATGCTCTGGTGTGCTGTCTGCGTCGGCGTCTGCTGGGGGCTCTGGGACGAGCCGCCCTGATAGCCACTCTGGCGGGCCGCGAAGGTACGTACAGCGACGGAGCCGACAGCCTGAAGCCCCGCGGGTCCTTGTCCGCCTGGCTGGCCACCTCCGGGAGTAAATGTCGACTCATTCACAAGTCGTCTTACCTCCTTGGATGTGACCAGGAACATTTATCGATAGGTCAGCGTGGCACCATGCCGACGGTTTGCGACTCTATGGCGTGTCACCACTCCGCAGCAACACAATCCGCCGGACCCGGCACGATGTGTCGGCACTTCAGCGACAAAGCAACACCCTCATGTCAAGGGCGTATGACGGTTCTTCGGCGGGTTTCACAGGGGCGCGAATCGGTTAAAGGGTTACGTTCACGGCGAGTTGACCCCACCGGCGCGCCCACCGTGCCCCCAAAAGTACGGCCGGACCCCTCGCAAGGTCCGGCCGCAGGCGTGAGATTGACGACTCCCGTTGACGGCCGCCCGGTCCGGGCGGCCGGCCGGGGCCGGTCGGGGCGTCAGCCCAGGAGCGTCTCGAGCTCGACGTGCTCCAGGCCGTGGGCCTCCGCGACCTCCTTGTAAACGACCTTGCCGTCATGCGTGTTCAGGCCCAGGGCCAGGGCCGCGTCCCGGCGCAGGGCCTCGACCCAGCCGCGGTTGGCGAGCTCGACGATGTACGGCAGCGTCGCGTTGGTCAGCGCGTACGTCGACGTGTTGGGCACGGCGCCGGGCATGTTGGCGACGCAGTAGAAGACCGAGTTGTGGACCGGGAAGGTCGGCTCGGCGTGGGTGGTCGGGTGCGAGTCCTCGAAGCAGCCGCCCTGGTCGATCGCGATGTCGACAAGGACACTTCCGGGCTTCATCCGCGACACGAGCTCGTTGGTGACCAGCTTCGGCGCCTTGGCGCCGGGGATCAGGACGGCACCGATGACGAGGTCGGCCTCGAGGCAGGCCTTCTCCAGCTCGAAGGCGTTGGAGACGACGGTCTGGATCTTCGTACCGAAGATCTTGTCGGCTTCCTTGAGCTTGTTGATGTCCTTGTCGAGCAGGGTCACGTGGAAGCCCATGCCGATGGCGATCTGCGCGGCGTTCCAGCCGGAGACGCCACCGCCGATGACGACGGCCTTGCCGGCCGCGACGCCGGGGACACCGCCGGGCAGCACACCGCGGCCGCCGTTGGCGGCCATCAGCTGGTAGGCGCCGACCTGCGGGGCGAGGCGGCCCGCGACCTCGGACATCGGGGCGAGCAGCGGGAGCGCGCGGTTGGCGGTCTCGACGGTCTCGTACGCGATGGCGGTGGTGCCGGACTCCAGGAGCGCGTCGGTGCACTCCTTGGAGGCCGCGAGGTGCAGGTACGTGAAGAGCGTCTGGTCCTTGCGCAGGCGGTGGTACTCCTCCGCGATCGGCTCCTTGACCTTCAGGAGCAGGTCGGCGGTGGCCCAGACCTCGTCGGCGGTGCCGAGAATCTGCGCGCCGGCCGAGACGTACTCGGCGTCCGTGATCGAGGAACCCACACCGGCGTTCTGCTCGACGAAGACCTGGTGGCCGTGGCGCACCAGCTCGTGCACGCCGGCGGGGGTGATGGCCACCCGGAACTCGTTGTTCTTGACCTCGCGGGGGATGCCGACCTTCATCGTCGATCACGGTCCTTGGCTCAGGGGATGTTTCGGGCAATGCACTACATACCAGTGCCCCGAGGGGCGCACCGGGAGAGACCGCGGAAGGACGCGGCGGAGCCAGTCTAATGAAGGTTTTCTTGCTGTCTAGCCTTTCGATGCATCAATCTTCGACAGATGCACTACGGATTTCGTAGGCGTTAGCGGCTTGTTCCGAAGGGTTTGCTTCCGGAGCGTCCTTCTCGCCTTCGGCCTCCGGGGGCACCGCCGGTGCGAGCTCCTCCCCCAGCATGCGCTCGGCCGCAGCGCGGTGCAGCTTGGCCGCGGCCGGGTCGCCGAGCCGTTCGAGGGTGTCCGCGAGCCGCAGCTGGAGCGCCGCCTGGAGCCGTACGTCCTTGGCCTGCCGGGCCCACTCGACGGCCTCCTGGCACGTGTGGAGCGAGTCCTCGGGCCGCCCGGCGTACTCCTGCACGCGCGCGAGTTCGCTCAGCGCGCGGGCCTGGGCCGGGACGTCGCCCTCCTTGCGGTACCCGGCGACGGCCGACCGCCAGCCGCGCAGCGCGTCCCCGTAGCGCCCCGCGTACGTGTGCACCGCCGCGATCCGGCCGTGCAGCCGCGCGGCGTCCGACCGCTCGCCCCGGGTGAGCCGCTGGGCGAGGGCGCGGCCGTACCAGTCGGCGGCCCGTTGCCAGTCGCCCAGCTCCTGGTAGGCGCCGCCTACGGATTCCATCGCGCGGCCGGTCGCGTAGGGGTCGCCGGCCGCCCGTCCGGCGTCCAGCGCGGCCCGGTAGCGGGCCAGTGCCTCCTGGGTCCGTCCGGTGTGCGCGTCGAGGTCGGCGAGGTTGAGCAGGGCCGCGGCCTTCTCGCGCGGCAGATCGCGCCGTTCCGCGACGTCCAGGACGAGCCGGTGGATGCCGTACAGCTCGGCGGCGGCGTCCTCGGGCCCCCGGTGCGCGACCAGGGCCCGGGTCAGGGCCGCCATCAGCCGCCGTGCCAGGGTGTCGAGCTCGCCGTCCGCCACGGCGAGCCGGGCCGCCGCGAGCAGCGTGGGCTGCCGCACCCGCAGCCATTCGGCGGCCGCCTCGGTGTCGGTGAACCGCAGTGCGCTGGGCAGCCCCGCGAGCTTCTTGCGGGGCGGGGAGCCGTCGGGCTCGGTGATCGCGCGGCAGGACGTGAGCAGCCGCACGGTGCGCTCCAGCATCCGGGCGCGGGCCAGCTGCACCTCGCCGGGCCGGTCCAGGGTCTCGGTCAGCCCGCGCAGCAGCGGCAGCAGACAGCCCGGCACCTCGTACTGCGGCAGCTCGGAGGCGACGGCCCGGACGAGCCCGAGCGTCACGAAGTCGTCGAGCGTGGTGCGCGCGGCGGACACGGAGCAGCCGGCGAGCGCGGAGGCGGTGTGCGGGTCGACGTAGCCCTCGGGCGCGAGGGACAGGTATCGCAGTATCCGGGCGGCGGGCCCGGGCAGGGACGCGTACGCGTGCCGGAACACCCGGGCGAGGGCCGGTCCGTCGCCCTCCAGCGCGTGCAACTGCTTGGCCAGGTCGGCGACGGACTCCTTGGGCCGTACGGCGAGCCAGCCGCCGGCGATCTCCAGGGCCGCGGGTTCCGATCCGCAGACCTCGACCAGGGACTCGGCGGAGCGCGGGTCGCAGGTGATCCGGACGGAGCCGGTGTGCCGGGTGAGCAGTTCGACGGCGGACTTGGTGTCGAGGCCGCCGATCGTGCAGGGCCGGACGTCCGGGATGCCGGTGAGGGGACCTTCGGCGACGGCCACCACCAGGCAGTCGGGGGTCTCGGGCAGCAGTTCGTCCACCTGCTCGGCGCTGCTCGCGTCGTCGAGCAGCAGGACGACCCGGCGCACGGACAGTCCCTCGCGCAGCCGCTCCGTCAGGTCGTCGGCGGACTCGCCGGGGGGTGCGGGGAGGTCGAGCGCGTCGAGCAGTTCGCGGGCGACGCGCTCGGTCGGTACCGGGGTGCCGTCGGGTGCGGTGAGCCGGGTCCGGACCGCGCCGTCCGAGTAGCGCTCGGCGATCTGGCGCAGCAGTTCCTCGGCGAGTGCGGTGCGGCCGGTGCCGGGGCGGCCCGCGATGAGCAGGACCCGGGCCCTGGGTGCCTTGCGGCCCGACAGGGTGTCCAGGCCCGCGCGCTCGATGTCGGCGCGCAGCTCTTTCAACTCGCGCCCGCGTCCGAGGAACTGAGGCGCCGTCATGTCCAGGCCACGGCGGGTGCGGCGCCGCTTTCGGGCTCGCCCAGAGGGCTCCTCGACCGCCTGATTCGTCACGGGCCACGCTCCGTCTCACGCCAGCCCCTCCGGGGGTCGGCAGGGGCGAGCCCGAGCCTAGTTCAGGGGGCACCGCCGCCCCGGCCGTGCAGCGCGGGCGGGTCCCCCGATCGGATCAGCGGATGGTCAGCTTGTCGTCCATCCGCGCCCCCCTGGGCGAGCGGAGCTCGCTTCAGGGGCGCGGGGAACTGCGCGAGAAGCGGCCACCGGCCCGCAGGTGGCGACGCGAGCCCGTGGGGCGGACGGGGATCTTTCAGGGGCGCGGGGAACTGCGCGACCAGCCCCGACGCACGCCGCACCCGCGAAACAACCGAGCCCGCAACGGCGCCTAGGCGTCGAACGGCCGCGCCGGCCACTCGGCATCGGCGGCCCGCAGCGCGTCCACCCCGTCCCCCGCCAACGCCGCGCTCAACGACAGCACCCCCACCACGAGGCAGTTGTTGTGCAGCTCACCGCCGAGCACCCCCCGCACCAGCTCCCCCAGCGGCACCCGGGCGAACTCCATGTCCGCCTCCTCGTCCTCCACCTCGAACCGCGCCCCGTCCGCCTCGGACAACCCGCGAGCGAGAAAGATCCGCACGGCCTCCGAGCACCCGCCCGGCGTGGTGTACACATCGGCGAGGACCCGCCAGTCCTCGGCCTTGACGTGCGCCTCCTCGTACAGCTCCCGCTGCGCGGCGTGCAGCGGATTCTCACCGGGGACGTCGAGCAGCCCGGCCGGGATCTCCCAGAGCTTCATGCCGACGGGGTGCCGGTACTGCTTCAGGAGCAGCACCCGGTCCCGGTCGTCGAGGGCGAGCACGGCCACCGAGCCGGGGTGGACCTGGTAGTCGCGCCGCGCCACGGACCCGTCCGGCATGACGACCTCGTCCGTACGCACCGAGGTCTTGGCCCCGACGAAGGGGGTCTCGGTCGCCCGGACCTCCCACTTCTCGGCGGTGTCCTTGATCGTCGTCATGCCGCAACGTCCTCCCACGAGCACAAAAAAACCGGGGCACGTGCCGCATTTGGCACGCACCCCGGTAACCGTACATCGCTGGTACGACAGGCCTTACTTGGCCTTCTTGGCCCCCGCGGCGGCCTTCACCTTGCGCTCCACGGCGGCCTTGACCAGACCGGCGAAGAGCGGGTGCGGACGCGTCGGGCGCGAGCGCAGCTCCGGGTGGGCCTGGGTGGCGACCAGGTACGGGTGGACCTCGCGCGGGTACTCGACGTACTCGACGAGCTTGCCGTCCGGGGAGACGCCGGAGAACTGCAGCCCGGCCTTCTTCTCCAGCTCGGCGCGGTACGCGTTGTTCACCTCGTAGCGGTGACGGTGGCGCTCCTCGACGTACTCCTTGCCGTCGTACACCTCGCGCACGATGGAGCCCTCGGCGAGCTTGGCCGGGTACATGCCGAGCCGCATGGTGCCGCCCATGTCGCCCTCACCGGCGACGATGTCGAGCTGCTCGGCCATCGTGGAGATGACCGGGTGGGCGGTCGCCGCGTCGAACTCCGTCGAGTTCGCGTCGGGGATGTCGGCCAGGTTCCGGGCCGCCTCGATGACGGTGCACTGGAGGCCCAGGCAGAGACCGAGCAGCGGGATCTTGTTCTCGCGGGCGAACTGGATCGCGCCGACCTTGCCGGAGACACCGCGGTCGCCGAAGCCGCCGGGGATGCAGATCGCGTCGGCGTCACCGAGCTGCTTCTTGGCGCCGGCCGGCGTCTTGCAGTCGTCGGAGGTGACCCACTTGATCTTGACGCGGGCCTTGTTGGCGAAACCGCCGGCGCGCAGCGCCTCGGTCACCGAGAGGTAGGCGTCGGGCAGGTCGATGTACTTGCCGACCAGGGCCATGACGATCTCGTGGTCGGGGTTGTGGACGCGGTCGAGCAGGTCGTCCCAGGTCGTCCAGTCCACGTCGCGGAACGGCAGGTCCAGCTTGCGGACCACGTACGCGTCGAGGCCCTCGGTGTGCACGACCTTCGGGATGTCGTAGATCGAACGGGCGTCGGGGCAGGCCACGACGGCGTCCTCGTCCACGTCGCACATCAGCGAGATCTTGCGCTTGATGGCGGTGGGGACCTCGCGGTCGCAGCGCAGCACGATGGCGTCGGGCTGGATGCCGATGTTGCGCAGGGCGGCGACCGAGTGCTGGGTGGGCTTGGTCTTCAGCTCGCCGGAGGGACCGATGTAGGGCAGCAGCGAGATGTGCACGACGAAGACGTTGTCGCGGCCGACCTCGTGGCGGACCTGGCGGACGGTCTCCAGGAACGGCAGCGACTCGATGTCGCCGACGGTGCCGCCGACCTCGGTGATCACGACGTCGACCTCGTCGGTCGCCATGCGGCGGATGCGGTGCTTGATCTCGTTCGTGATGTGCGGGATGACCTGGACCGTGTCGCCGAGGTACTCGCCGCGCCGCTCCTTGGCGATGACCTGCGAGTAGACCTGGCCGGTGGTGACGTTGGCCGAGCCGTCGAGGTCGACGTCGAGGAAACGCTCGTAGTGGCCGATGTCCAGGTCGGTCTCGGCGCCGTCGTTGGTGACGAACACCTCACCGTGCTGGAACGGGTTCATCGTGCCCGGGTCGACGTTCAGGTACGGGTCGAGCTTCTGCATGACGACGCGGAGGCCCCGTGCCTTGAGCAGCATCCCGAGGCTGGAGGCGGTGAGGCCCTTGCCGAGGGAGGAGGCGACACCCCCGGTGACGAAGATGTGCTTGGTCGTCGTGGATTTGGGCGTCATGGCCAAGAGGGGGCTCCCGTGGTCGCGGTCTGGCGTGCGTGCCGACGGGCTTTCCCGATCGTGGAATCTCTTCCGGGGGGAGGCGCCGTCGCTGCGGTTCGGGGGTTCAATGACCACCGGCTCACGGGCTACCAGGGTATCAGCGCATCGGGGAGACTGCTTCCGGCCACGCTCCGCACACGCGTCACCACAAAGGCGGCACGGGTGTACCGCCGTCACGGCAGACTCACCCGTGGCTCACTCGTTCGGCCCAGGTGCGTTGCCCTGAGCGGCACGCGGATCACTTGAGCGCGTCGTATCCTGCTCGGACACTCGGCTGGCGAGTCACCTCAGGAAAACGGCACCACAACGGCAACACCCCCGCCCGTTCCCGCCCGTTCACCGGAAAACACGAAGTCCGATCGCATCCGATCGCCGGTGCCTCCACCGGAACAACCGACTCGTCAGTTCGTTTGACAACCACGTATCAGGTCGACGTATCAAGACCATTCGTTGACCGTTTGATCGTCGTGGTTGACGATCGTTAGTTGACCGTGAAGACCGCAGAGCGCATGCCCCTCGCAGCTTTCGCCGCGCAGGGGTGTACGTGGCCGTTCGACTGGAGATGCACGTGGCCGGGCGCATCGAGGATTACGCACTCATCGGGGACATGCAGACCGCAGCACTGGTCTGCCGGGACGGCACAGTGGACTGGCTGTGCCTGCCCCGCTTCGACTCGCATGCCATTTTCGCCGGGCTGCTCGGCACCGAGGATCATGGTTTCTGGCGGCTCGGCCCGGCCTACGCGGCCGACGCCGAACCGCCGACGGCGACCCGGCGCACATACCGGGGCGACTCGCTGATCCTCGAGTCGGAGTGGGAGACACCGCGCGGCACCGTCCGCGTCACCGACTTCATGCCGCCGCGCGACGGCGCGCCGCAGCTGACCCGGATCGTGGAGGGGGTCAGCGGCCGGGTGCCGATGCGTTCGGCGCTGCGGATGCGCTTCTCCTACGGGCGGATCACGCCCTGGGTGCACAAGGTGGACGGGCGCACGGTCGCGGTGGCCGGGCCCGACTCCGTGTGGCTGGATTCCGACGCCGAGACGTACGGCAAGAACCTGACGACGTACTCGGACTTCACCGTGGCCCCGGGCGACCGGATCGCCTTCACCATCCAGTGGCAGCCCTCGCACAAGGACCAGCCGCCGCTGCCGGATCCCGAGGGATCGCTGGTGGCGACCGAGCAGTTCTGGCGGGAATGGGTGGATCACTGTACGTACCACGGGCCCTACCGGGAGGCCGTGGTCCGCTCCCTCATCACGCTGAAGGCCCTCACCTACGCGCCGACGGGCGGCATCGTCGCCGCGCCCACCACCTCGCTGCCGGAGGAGATCGGCGGCGTACGGAACTGGGACTACCGGTACACCTGGCTGCGGGACGCGGCGATCACGCTGTCGTCGCTGCTGCGCACCGGGTACCGGGAGGAGGCGCGGGCCTGGCGCGAGTGGCTGCTGCGGGCCGTGGCCGGCGACCCGGAGAACCTGCAGATCATGTACGGCATCGCGGGCGAGCGGGAACTCGGCGAGGCGGAGCTGGACTGGCTGCCGGGCTACGAGAACTCGGCGCCGGTCCGGGTCGGGAACGGGGCGGCGCACCAGCTCCAGCTCGACGTGTACGGCGAGGTGACGGAGGCCCTGCACCTCGCGCACATGACGGGCCTGGCCCGCAACGACTACGCGTCGCTGCTCCAGCTCAAGCTCATCCAGTACCTGGAGGGCCACTGGGACGAGCCGGACGAGGGCATCTGGGAGGTGCGCGGTCCGCGCCGGCACTTCGTGCACTCGAAGGTCATGGCGTGGGTGGCGGTCGACCGCACCATCAAGCTGATCGAGTCCGGTGACGCCGACGGGCCGTTGGAGAAGTGGCGCGAGCTGCGCGACGACATCCACCGGGACGTGTGCGAGAAGGGGTACGACAAGGAGCGCAACACCTTCACGCAGTCGTACGGCAGCAAGGAGCTGGACGCCTCGCTGCTGCTGATCCCCCAGATGGGCTTCCTGCCGCCCGACGACAAGCGCGTCATCGGCACCATCGAGGCGATCCAGCGGGAGCTGTCGACGACGGACGGGTTCATCCTCAGGTACCCCACCGACGGCGACAACGCGGGCGTCGACGGGCTGCCCGGCGACGAGGGCGCCTTCCTCGCCTGCTCGTTCTGGATGGCGGACGACCTCGCGATGATCGGCCGGGTCGACGAGGCCCGCCGCCTCTTCGAGAAGCTGCTGGCCCTCCGCAACGACCTGGGCCTGCTGGCCGAGGAGTGGGACCCGCGGCTGCAGCGCCAGGTCGGCAACTTCCCGCAGGCCTTCAGCCACGTCCCGCTGATCGACACGGCCCTGCGGCTGACCTCTTCGGGGGCGTACGGCGGCTGACCGGAACCGCCCTCCGCGCCCTGCGGAGGGCGGTCCGTGACGTACGCCACACGGGCCGTTCCGCCCGGCAAGATCGGCCCCGATGCCACGAGTTGTCGTGACATCGGGGCCGATGGTCGTCTCCGTGACGGGGTGGACATGTTCCAGGATCGTCCGCGCCGGTACCGTCCGCCTCATGGACAGCACCTCCCCCGAGTACCCGCCGTACTCCCCTCCCTCCTCGCCCGCCGGGATCACCGTGCAGCGGGCCCTGGAGCTGCCCGGGCTGCGCAGCGGGCTGCCCGAGGTGGTGGCGGGCGGGGACCGGCTCCAGCGGACGGTGCGGTGGGTGCACGCGGGCGAGGTGCCGAACATCGCGTCGCTGCTCAAGGGCGGCGAGCTGCTGCTGACCACGGGGTTCGGCCTCGGCACGCGCCCGGCCGAGCAGCGGGCCTTCGTCCGCAAGCTGGCCGAGCGGGGCATCGCCGCACTGGTGATCGAGCTGGGGCAGCGGTTCGCGCGGCTGCCCGCGGCGCTGGTGGAGACGGCGCGGGCGGCGGGCCTGCCGCTGGTGCAGCTGCACCGCGAGGTCCCCTTCGTGACGGTCACCGAGGAGATCCACACCGAGATCGTCAACGGCCACTACGCGCTGCTCCAGCGCGCCGAGGAGGTCCACCGGCGCTGCACGAACGCGCTGCTCGGCGGTGGCGGGGTGCCGCAGGTGCTGCGGATCCTGGCCGAGTTCAGCGGGAACCCGGTGTTCCTGGAGACCGCCGACGGACAGCTGCTGTACGCGGCCGGCGCCGACGGCGACATCACCGATCCGCTCCAGGTGTGGGAGGGCATGCGCGGCACGCACCAGGACGAGCCGCCGAGCGGGGCGCTGCTCGTGGACGTGCCGGGCGGCGGTCCCGGTACGGGTTCGGTACGGGCGCGGCTCGTCCTGCTGCCGGTGTCGTCGGCGCCGGCGCCCGTGCACCGGATCGCGGCGGAGCGGGCCGCCGGGTCGCTGGCCGTCGTGCTGATGCAGGCACGGCAGGAGGAGGAGCTGGCGGCGCGCGGGCGCGGCGACTTCCTCACCGACCTCGCGGAGGGCCGGATCACCCCGGAGGCCGCTCCGGCGCAGGCGCGCGTGCTCGGCTTCAGGCCGACCGGACAGGGGCCGCTGCTGCCGGTGGTGATGCGGATGCCGGGCACGCCGGAGACGGCGCTGAGCCTGTCGCCGGGCGGCGGCTGGGCGGTCCTCGCGCGGGCCGTGTCGGAGGAGCTGGCGTCGGTCGGCGTGCCCGTGCTGCTCGGCGTACGGCCGGTCGAGGGGCGGGTGCCGCTGCTGCTCGGGCTGCGTTCGGAGTCGGAGCGCACGGCGGTCGCCGACCGGGTGGCGGCGGCGCTGCGGGCGGGCGTGGAGCGGGCCGGGATGCAGCGGGCGGGCGCGCAGCCGCCGGTGGTCGTGGTCGGCGGGGCGGGCGGCTGGGCGGCGGCGGCCGCGGGTCTGCGGCACGCGGCGGAGACGGCGACGGCCGCGCAGGGCCTCACCGACCGCCCGTGGTTCGACGCGCGGCGCCTGGACATCGACCTGCTGCTGTGGCGGCTGCGCGACCATCCCGACCTGGCGGCGTTCGTGGAGCGCGCGATCGGCCCCCTCCAGGACCACGACAAACGCTCGAAGCCGCCCCTGCTCCCCACGCTCCAGACGTACCTGGCGCACGCGGGCCGCAAGGCGGAGACGGCCCGCGAACTGCATCTGAACCGCCAGACGCTGTACAACCGTCTGGCCCGCATCGGCGAGTTGCTGGGCACGGACCTGGACGATCCGCAGACGGTACTGGCGCTGAGCCTGGCGCTGCGGGCCCGGCGGCACGTGGGGTAGCCGCGCCTGTCAGAAGGTGCCGGTCAACTCGTCGTACACGCTGAGCACTTGCGTGACCGTCGCGTCCTCGCTCGGCCAGGAGGCGGCCTGCGCGGTGCCCGCGTCGCGGAGCCGGGCGCAGTGTCCGGGGTCCGCGAGGAGGCGTTCGATCGCGCGGGCCAGGGCGGGCGCGTCGCCGTAGGGCACCAACTCGGCCGCGTCCCCGACGAGTTCGGGGATGCCGCCGACATCGGTGGCGACGAGCGGTACACGGGCGTGCAGGGCCTCCTGGGCGAGCAGCGAGCGGGACTCCCAGCTGCTGGGCAGGACGGCGATGTCGGCGGCGTGCAGCAGGTCGGCGACGTCGTCCCGGCGGCCGACGAGGCGCACCGGCAGGCCCTCGGCCTCGATCCGGCGCTGGAGGACGCCCCGCTGGGGCCCCTCCCCCGCGATGACGAGGAGCGGCGCCGGGTCCAGGTCCAGCCAGGCGTGGGCCGCGTCGAGCAGCACCTCGTAGCCCCGGTGCCGTTCCAGGGTGCCGACCGACATCAGCAACGGGCGGCCCACCGCGCCCAGTTCGGCCCGCGTCTTGTGGCGGGCGCGCTCGGCGTCGTCCTCCTGGGACGGCTCGGGGCGGCGCGGCGGCGGGAAGGAGACGGCGGCGAGCCGGGCGTCCCGGGCGCCGCGGGTGCGGGCCCGGTCGACCAGGTCGGACGAGGTGCCGAGCACGACGGACGCGGCTCTGGCGACGCGCCGCTCCAGCATCCGCAGCAGATGGGCGCGGGCCCCTTCCGCGTAGGACCGGGTGTGCCAGGTGACGACGAGCGGGATCCGGCGGCCGCTGAGCGCGAGGGAGGCGCGCAGCGCGGCGTGCAGTCCATGGGCGTGCACGAGGTCGGCGTCGGCGCAGGCCACGCGGAGCGCGGCGACGGACGCCGGGTCGCTGCTGCGCGGTACCGGCAGATGGTGGGCGCCGACCTCACTGAACCCGTACGCGCGCTCGGCCTCGGACGGCGCGCAGACCGTGACCCGCACCCCGCGGGCGACCAACCCGGCTGTCAGGGAACGGACATGGGCACTGCTGCCCGCGCTGCCGCCGCCCAGCACTTGCACGGTGCGCAGCGGCGTCTGTCCGTGCGCTGCGTGGCTGCTCACGTGGCTCACGTGACCGGGCTCCTGGTCGATAGTTACGGGGTTACGGGGTTACGGGTTACGGGTCTGGAGATGCTTGCGCCGCGCTGCCAAGGATGCCAGCCCGTACGGGCGTTCCGGCACCGCTCACGGTCTCTCACCGCACGAGTCCGGGCAACATGGCACACCGGACCACTCGCATGGGTGACTTGACACCCCCATGTTGCCTTCTTCTCCGACGCGTTCCTCCGCGGCCCGGGGAACTGCGCGCCCAGCCACGACGCGACGGACGGCCGAACACGCCCCGCACTCCGGCGGAGCGCTAGGGCCTGTCTCCCAGATCCCTCCGTCCGCCCGGAGGGCGGGCCCTGCGGCGTCTGGTGCGTGCTCTCAGGGGGTCCCCCCGGCCGAAGGCTGGGGGAGTGCCGGGTGCACGGCCTCGTACTGGGCGTACTCGGCCTTGTGCCCGGTGCGGCGAGAGCGCGTGCCAGGCGTCGCGGGGCAGGAGGGATCTGGGAGACAGGCGCTAGGCGTCGGCCCTGGCCGCAGCCAGCAACTCCTCCGCGTGCGCCCGCGCCGTCTCGGAGTCCTCCTGCCCGGCGAGCATCCGCGACAACTCCCGTACGCGGTCCTCCCCTTCGAGCACGGTGACGCCGGAACGGGTGACCGATCCGTCGTTCGTCTTCTCGACCAGCAACTGCCGGTCGGCGAACGCCGCGACCTGCGGCAGGTGCGTGACGACCACGACCTGCGCCGACTTGGCCAGCTTGGCGAGGCGCCGCCCGATCTCGACGGCGGCCTTGCCGCCGACACCGGCGTCGACCTCGTCGAAGAGATAGGTGGGCACCGGGTCGGTGCCGGCGAAGACGACCTCGACCGCGAGCATCACGCGGGAGAGCTCACCGCCGGAGGCGCCCTTGGCGATGGGCCGCGGCGGGGCGCCGGGGTGCGGGGCGAGCAGCAGCTCGACCTCGTCGGCGCCGCTCGGCCCGCACGCCACGGTCCGGCCGTCGACCTCCACGCCGTCACCGGCGTCGGTCCCGGTCTGCCGGATGTCGAAGGAGATCCGGGCGTGCGGCATGGCCAGCGAGGCCAGCTCCTCGGTGACGGCGGCGGCGAACCGCGCGGCGGCCTCCACCCGGGCGTGCGTCAATTCCTGGGCGAGGATTCCGAGTTCGCCGCGCAGCGCGTCGCGCTCGGCGGTCAGTTCGTCGATCCGCTCGTCGTCGCCGTCGAGTTCGAGCAGGCGCGCGGCGCTCTGCTCGGCCCAGGTCAGTACGGCGTCGACATCCTCGCCGTACTTGCGCGTGAGCGCGGTCAGCGCGGCCCGGCGCTCCTCGACGGCCGAGAGCCGCAGCGGGTCGGCGTCCAAGTCGTCCGCGTATCCGGCGAGTTCGGCGGCCACGTCGGTGAGCAGGATCTGCACCTCGCCGATCCGCTCGGCGAGCGTGCCGAGGGCGGAGTCGTGGGAGCGGACCGCTTCCAAGGCCCGGTGGGCGCCGCCGACCAGGGTCTGGGCGTCCACGCCCTCCGGGTCCTCGGGGTTCCCGGCGAGCGCCCCGTGCGCGGCCGCGGCGGCGGACGCCAGCGCTTCGGCGTGGCCGAGCCGCGACGCCTCCTCGGCCAGTTCGACGTCCTCCCCTGCGCGGGGTTCCACGGCGGCGATCTCGTCGAGTCCGAACCGCAGCAGATCCGCCTCCTGCGCCCGCTCCCGCGCGCGCGTGGTGATCTCGTCGAGCTCGGCGCCGACGGCCCTCAGCCGTTTGTACACGCCGGCGTACTTGGCGAGCGGCTTCGCGACGGCGTCCCCGGCGTACCGGTCGAGCGCCTGCCGCTGCCGCCCCTGCTTGAGCAGCCCCTGCTGGTCGGTCTGGCCGTGCACCGCGACGAGCTCGTCCGCGAGTTCCGCGAGCACGCCGACGGGCACCGAGCGGCCGCCCAGGTGGGCCCGCGAGCGCCCCTCGGCGGAAACGGTACGGCTGACGAGCAGCACACCGTCCTCCAGTTCGGCCCCGGCCTCCTCGGCCCGTGCGGCCGCGCCGGAACCGGCGGGCACCGTGACGCTCCCCTCGACCATCGCGTGCTTCGCGCCGATCCGTACGAGCGCGGGGTCGGCGCGCCCGCCCAGCAACAGCCCGAGGCTCGTGACGACCATGGTCTTGCCCGCGCCGGTCTCACCGGTCACCGCCGTGAAACCGGGCGACAGCTCGACCACCGCGTCGTCGATGACTCCGAGCGACCGTATCCGCATCTCCTCCAACACGGACACGACCTTACGAGGTCGGGGGCCACCTGTGCGACGGGCCCCGGCCCCGGGGGCCGAACCAGCAGGTGGTGCGAGGCGCCTGTCACCCGTGCGTGTGCCCCCGGGGCGGCGCCCTCCCCGTATCGCACGGCCCGGCACGCACGGGCCCGTTCCGCGCACGCCGGGCCCCCTGAGCACGGCGCCGGCGCGGGCGGCCCTCAGGGCCCCTCCCAGGGCTTTCGCGGCGCCGCGTTCCGGCGACAGATCTCCATCGGCCCGTCACACCCTCACGACAAACGGAGCCAACGCCATCGCGGAGGGCTGACCGGTTCTGTTCGCGCGACGGCGCTCGTGATCAGTGCGGCGCCCCGCGCCACCCCGCCACCGGCAGGGCGAACTTGGCCACGAGCCGGTCCGTGAACACGGCGTGGTGCAGCCGGGCGAGCCGCACCGGCACGGCCCCGCGCCGCACCTCCACGCGCGCGCCCGCGGGCAGTTCGACGGTCCGCCGCCCGTCGCACCACAGCACCCCGTGCGGGGTGTGCGGCTGCACCTCGACGGCCAGGACCGAGTTCGGCGAGGTGACCAGCGGCTTGGCGAACAGGGCGTGGGCGCTGATCGGCACCATGAGCAGCGCCTCGACCTCGGGCCACACCACGGGCCCGCCCGCCGAGAACGCGTAGGCGGTCGACCCGGTCGGGGTGGCGCACACGATGCCGTCGCACCCGAAGCCGGTCACCGGCCGCCCGTCGATCTCCAGGACGACTTCGAGCATCCGCTCGGGCTCGGTCTTCTGCACGGCCGCCTCGTTGAGCGCCCAGTCCTGGTGCACGACGTCGCCGTTGCGGTGCACGACGACATCGATCGTCATCCGCTCCTCGACCTCGTACTCCTTGGTGACGACCCGGTCGACGACCTTGTCGAGGTCGTCGCGCTCGGCCTCCGCCAGGAAGCCCACGCGCCCCAGGTTCACCCCGAGCATCGGCACCCCGGAGGCGCGGGCGAACTCGGCGCCGCGCAGCAGCGTCCCGTCCCCGCCGAGCACGATGAGCAGCTCGCACCCGTCCAGGCAGGCCGGGGTCGCCTCCCTCACCAGCTCCACGGAGTCCGGCAGCGGCAGGTCCGAGGCCTCCGACTCCAGGACCCGCACCCCGAGGCCGCTGCGCAGCAGGCCCTCGACGACGCGCTCGGCGCTGCGGATGGCCGCGGGCCGTCCGGTGTGCGCGAGCAGGAAAACAGTACGAGCTCGGGTCTGGGTCAACGCGGCCCCTCCGCCACTGCACGGTCGACGTCGGCCGGGTCCAGTTCGGGCGCACCGGCACGCAGCCACAGAAAGTACTCGACGTTCCCGGAAGGACCGGGCAGCGGGCTCGCGGTCACGCCCCGCACACCGAGGCCGAGCCGGTGCGCCTGCGCGGCGACCCCGCGCACGGCCTCGGCCCGCAGCTCGGGGCTGCGCACGACACCGCCGCTGCCGAGCCGCTCCTTGCCCACCTCGAACTGCGGCTTCACCATCAGCACCAGGTCGGCGTCGGGCGCCGCGCACCGCACGAGAGCGGGCAGCACCAGGCCGAGCGGGATGAAGGACAGGTCTCCGACCACCACGTCCACGGGCACCTCGTCGATCGCCTCCAGCGTCAGTTCGCGTACGTTCGTACGGTCCTTGACGGTGACGCGTTCATCGCTCTGCAGCGACCAGGCGAGCTGCCCATAGCCGACGTCGACGGCGACGACGTGCGCGACGCCCGAGCGCAGCAGCACATCGGTGAAGCCGCCGGTGGAGGCCCCGGCGTCCAGGGCCCGCCGGCCCTCCACGACGAGCCCCTGCGGCAGGAACGCCGCCAGGGCGCCCGCCAGCTTGTGGCCGCCGCGCGAGACGTACTCGGGGTCGTCGTCGTCCTGCTGCACGACGATGGCCGCGGCCGTCTCCACCTGTGTCGCGGGCTTGGTCGCGACGGTCTTGCCGACGCTTACCCGCCCCGCGGCGATCAGCTGACTGGCGTGCTCGCGCGAGCGGGCCAGTTTGCGGCGGACGAGTTCGGCGTCGAGGCGGCGACGGGTCACACCTGCCACGGTCGGTTCAGCTCCTGTGGTCGTACGAGGGTGAAGGCTGGGGCCGCGCGTCCAGCGCCGTCAGCGCTGATCGCAGGCCCTGATGTACATCCTCGTACACCTCGACGTGTCCGTCCGCCGCGAGGTGGTCCACATCGCCGAGCCGCTCCAGCTGCGCGTCCACCTCGGCGTTGCCGGTGACGGTGCGCTCGATGCCCAGGGGGGCGGGTGCCGCGGGGTCGTACGACGGTTCCGCCGGAACCGGGGCCTCGGCGGCGGGTGTCTCGCTCATGCCCAGACGCTACCTCGTGGCGCCGGTGTACCGTCGATCACGATGGCGACGATTGAGGAGTGCCGGGAGGCACTGAGCAGGCTCGCGGACAGCATGGCGGGCGCGGACGGCGACGTACGCGCCGCGGTCGCCCTGGACCGCTCGCTGAGCTGCCACATCAGAGACCTGGACACGACGTTCTCCGGCCGTCTCGAGGACGGCCGGATCACGGTGCTGGACACCCGCCCGGGACCGCCCGCCGAGAAGGCGCAGATCCGTCTTGCGATGACGGGCGACGACCTGGTGGCGATGGTGGACGGGCGGCTGAACTTCGCGAAGGCGTGGGCCTCGGGCCGCGTGAAGCTGGAGGCGTCCTTCCGCGATCTGCTGCGCCTCAGGACGCTGCTTTAGCGATTTCCACCGGGGCGGCCTCCGCGTCCCGCTTTCCGCGGGTCTTTCGCGCCGCAGGTACCACCAGTGGCGTACCGGTCTCCGGGTCGTCGATGACCTGGCACTTCATCCCGAAGAGCCGCTCGACGAGGTCGGCGGTCACGATGTCCTTGGGCGCGCCCTCGGCGATCACCTCACCGTCGCGCAGCGCGATCAGGTGCGTCGCGTACCGGGCGGCGTGGTTGAGGTCGTGCAGCACGGCGACGAGGGTGCGGCCCTGCTCCTCGTGCAGGTCGGCGCAGAGGTCGAGGACGTCGATCTGGTGCTGGATGTCGAGGTAGGTCGTCGGCTCGTCGAGCAGCAGCAGCGGGGTCTGCTGGGCGAGCGCCATGGCGATCCACACGCGCTGGCGCTGACCGCCGGAGAGCTCGTCCACGTACCGGTCGGCGAGCTCGGCGACGCCGGTGGACGCCATCGACTCGTTGACGACCTTCTCGTCCTCGGGCGACCACTGGCGCAGCAGACCCTGGTGCGGGTAGCGGCCGCGGGCGACGAGGTCGGCGACGGTGATGCCGTCGGGCGCGACGGAGGACTGCGGGAGCAGACCGAGCGTCTTGGCGACCTTCTTCGCGGGCATCGACTGGATGACATGGCCGTCGAGCAGGACCCGGCCGGTGCTGGGCTTGAGCATGCGCGACAGGGCGCGCAGGAGCGTCGATTTGCCGCAGGCGTTCGGGCCGACGATCACCGTGAAGGACTGGTCGGGGATCTCGACGGACAGCTTCTCGGCGATGACGCGCTGGTCGTATCCGAGGGTCACGTCGTCGGCTATCAGCCTGTTCACGGCGGTGCTCCTTTGGTTCGTACGAGTAACGGGGCTCAAATCCGCCCCGCCTTGCGCTCGGTGACGAGCAGCCACAGCAGATAGACACCGCCGACGACTCCGGTGACGACACCCACGGGCAGCTGGTCGGCGCCGAACGCACGCTGCGACGCCAGGTCGGCGACGATCAGCAGGGTGGCGCCGAGGACGGTGGCGGCCAGCAGGTTCGGACCGGGCGACCTGGTCAGGCGGCGGGCGATCTGCGGGGCGGTGAGCGCCACGAAGGTGACCGGGCCCGCGGCGGCGGTGGCGGCCGCGGTCAGCACCACGGAGGCGGCGAGCAGCAGCATCCGGGTCCGCTCGACGGGCACACCGAGCGCGCCGGCGGCGTCGTCGCCCATCTCCAGCATCCGCAGCGGCCGTCCGTACCAGGCGACGAGCGGCGCGATGACGACGAACAGGAGCAGCAGCGGCCACACCTGGGTCCAGTCGCGTCCGTTGAGCGATCCGGTCATCCAGACGGTGGCGCGGGCGGCGTCGACGAAGTCGGCCTTGGTGAGCAGATAGCCGTTGACGGCCGTCACGAAGGCGGAGACGCCGATGCCGACGAGCACGAGCCGGTAGCCGTGCACGCCCCGCTTCCAGGCGAGTACGTAGATGGCGACACCGGTGACGAGACCGCCGACGAGCGCGCCGAGGGCGACCTGCACCGCGCTGCCGCCGAAGATCACGATCATCACGAGGGCACCGGCGGTGGCGCCCTGACTGAGTCCGAGCACGTCCGGGCTGCCCAGCGGGTTGCGGGAGATGGACTGGAACAGCGCGCCGGAGAGTCCGAGCGCGCCGCCGACCAGTAGCCCGACGAGGGCCCGCGGCAGCCGCAGGTCGTTGATGATGAACTCCTGCCCGGCGTTCCCGTGGCCGGCCAGGGTGCGCAGCACGTCCGTGGCGGGGATCGGGAAGTCGCCGGTGCCGATGAGCACGACGCTCGCGGCCAGCACGGCGACGACGAGGGCGGCCACGACGACGACGGTGCGCGGGTCGAGCCGTACGGAGAGTCCGCCCGGGGTGCGGACCGCCTTGGTGGTCTTCACAGCTGGGCCATCCTCCGGCGTCGTACGAGAACGATGAACACAGGTGCGCCGATGACGGCGGTGACGATGCCGACCTGGAGTTCGGAGGGCCGGGCCACGATCCGGCCGAGCACGTCGGCGCCGAGCAGCAGCACCGGCGACAGGACCGCCGAGTACGGCAGCAGCCAGCGCTGGTCGGGCCCGGTGAAGGAGCGCACCATGTGCGGCACCATCAGGCCGACGAAGGCGATGGGCCCGCAGGCCGCGGTGGCGGCGCCGCAGAGCAGGGTGGCGGAGAGCATGCCGAGCGCGCGGGTCCGGCCGAGGTGCGCGCCGAGCGCCCGCGCGGTGTCGTCGCCCATCGCCATGGCGTTCAGCGGCCGCGCCAGGCCGAGCGCGAGCAGTGCGCCGACCGCGATGAACGGCCACACCTGCTGGATCGTGTGCATGCTGGCGGTGGCCAGCGAGCCGACCTGCCAGAACCGCATCCGGTTGAGCGCGACGTCGTCGGTGATCATCACGGCGTAGATGTAGCCGGAGAGCGCGGCGGCGACCGCCGTACCGGCGAGCGCGAGGCGTACGGGCGTCGCGTTCCGGGTCCCGCCGAGCACGTACACCAGCACGCCCACGGCGGCGGCGCCCGCGAAGGCGAACCACACATAGCCGCTCAGCGAGGTCACGCCGAAGAAGCTGATGGCGGTGACGACGGCGGCGGACGCCCCCATGTTGATGCCGAGGATGCCGGGGTCGGCCAGCGGGTTGCGGGTGAGCGCCTGGAGCACGGCTCCGGAGAGCCCGAGCGCGAGCCCGGCGAGCAGTCCGAGCAGGGTGCGCGAGACGCGCTCCCCGACGACCACGTCCGCGTAGGTGTTGGTGTCGTGGAACAGGCCGTGCCACACCTGATCGAGCGTGAGCGACTTGGCGCCGACGGCGATGCTCGCCACGGCGACGGCGATCAGCACGAGGACCGACGCGAGCAGCACGGCGGTACGTATCGCCGTACGACGGCCTGGGGGCGCGGGAGCGGTCTCCGCGCCGGCTTCTGGGGGACTCTCGACCAACACGAGGTTAGGCTAACCTATCTTGCTCCTCGCCCACCCCGGGGAGTTGCGCACACCCAGGGGCGCGGGGAACGACGCGCCCCGCCACGACGAGCCCCGCGCTCGCGTCCCGACCGGCGCACTCCCTGCCCCCACGCCTCGCCCCTGGGCGCAGGGCTAAAGCCCCGCCTCGGCCAATCGCTCCAGAACCTTCACAGAGTCCAGCTCGCACACACCGTCACCGGCCGCGGCCCAGGCGGCCCCGCACAGCGCCCGCAGCCCGTCCAGCGGATCCCCCTCACCGGCCAGCTCCAGCGCCCCGTCCCCGGCCGAGGCGGTCCACCCGCCGCACCGCACCTCGCCATCGGTGTCCTCGACATCCGGCTGTCCGCGCAGCAGCCCGCGCAGATCGCGGTCCACGTACGTCGGCCGGTGCTGCGGCGGCGCGGCCAGCAGCTGTGCTCCGTCGGTCACTCCGGTGAGGACGAGCAGCGAGTCCACCCCGCCGTTGAACGCCCCCTCGATGTCCGTGTCGAGCCGGTCGCCGACGACGAGCGGCGTCTCGGCCCCGGTCCGCAGCACGGTCTCGCGGTGCATCGGGGGCAGCGGCTTTCCGGCGACCTGCGGCTCGGCACCCGTCGCGATCCGGACGACCTCGACCGCCGCTCCGTTCCCCGGCGCGATGCCCCGGCCGCTCGGGATCGTCAGGTCGGTGTTGGACGCGAACCACGGCACGCCCCGCGCGATCGCGTAGCAGCCCTCGGCGAAGCGGCTCCACGTCATGTCGGGCCCGCCGTACCCCTGGGCCACGGCGGCGGGGTCGTCATCAGCGGATTCGACCGGCACGAGCCCGCGCTCGCGCAGCGCGACCCGCAGCCCCTCACCGCCGATCACGAGCACGCGCGCCCCTTCGGGCACCTGCTCACTGATCAGCCGGGCCACGGCCTGGGCGGAGGTGATCACGTCCTCGGCCGCGGTCGGGGTGATCCCCAGCTCGCTCAGGTGCTCGGCGACGGCGTCGGGGGTGCGCAGCGCGTTGTTCGTCACGTACGCGAGCGCCATCCCGCCGTCCCGCGCGGTGGCCAGCGCGTCCACGGCGTGGTCGATGGCGTGCCCACCGGCGTAGACGACCCCGTCAAGATCGAGCAGGGCGGTGTCATAGGCCTCGCTCAACGCCCGCGCACTGCCCTCGGGCCGCATACGCGGCCCGCTGCCGGCCGCCCCGCGTTCACTCTGGCTCATTACGTATCGCTCCTCGTTCGATCCCACTCCCCGATCATCCCCCACCGCACCGACACTCGTACGATGCACGAATGAACACTGCAGGTCGCACGGCACAGACGGGAAACCACGGCCTGGACCTGATGCCGTTCAGGGGGGTGCGGTACGTCCCCGAGCGGGTCGGCAGCCTCGCCGCCGTGACCTCACCCCCGTACGACGTCGTCGTACGCCCCGACGGCCTGCTGCATCTGGAGAGCGCGGACCCGTTCAACATCGTCCGGCTGATCCTGCCGCAGGCGACGGATCCGGGCGCCCGCAACGCCCAGGCGGCCGCCACCCTCCGGCACTGGCTCACCGAGGGCGTCCTCGCCCCCGACCCGGAACCCGCGCTGTACGTGTACGAGCAGCGGGGCGGCGACATGCTCCAGCGCGGTGTCATCGGCGCCCTGCGCCTGTCCGAGGCGGCGGAGGGTGTCGTGCTGCCCCACGAGGGCGTCATGCCGCACGTCGTCGAGGACCGCGCGGGTGTCATGCGCGCCACGGAGGCGAACCTCGAACCGCTCCTGCTGACCTACCGCGGCAACGGCAGCGCGACCGGCGCCTCGGCCGTCATCGAGCGCACCGTGCGCCGGCCTCCGCTCCTGGCGACGACCACGGAGGACGGCTACGACCACCGCCTGTGGGCGGTCACGGACCCGGCGGACCTCGCGCACGTCCACGCCGACCTGGCCTCCCACCAGGCCCTGATCGCCGACGGTCACCACCGCTGGGCGACCTATCTGCGCCTGCGCACGGAACACCCGGCGTCCGCGTCCTCTCCCTGGGACTACGGCCTGGTGCTCCTGGTCGACACGGCCCGTTACCCCCTCCGCGTCCGCGCCATCCACCGCCTCCTCAACCGGCTCCCTCTCGACGAGGCCCTGGCCGGGGTCGACGGCTCGTTCCGTGTCCGCGAGGTCAAGGGCCCGCTCCCGCACGCCATGGAGGCTCTGGCTCAGGCGTCGGCGGAGGGCAACGCCTTCCTGCTGGCCGGTGGCACCGGCGACACGTTCCACCTCCTGGACCGCCCCGATCCGGCCCTTCTCGCGCGCACGATCCGCGCGGACCGTCCGGAGGCCTGGCGCACGCTGGACGCGACGGTGCTGCACGCGACGCTCCTCGCCCACGTCTGGGGCATCCCGGAGGACTCCCCGGCCGACATCGCGTACATCCACGACACGCAGGCCACGGTCGACAAGGCGCGCCGTGACGGCGGTACGGCGGTGCTGATGCATCCGGTGCGCGAGGACGTCGTCCGCGAGCTGGCGCAGCAGGGCGTGACGATGCCGCGCAAGTCGACGTCGTTCGGCCCGAAGCCGGCGACGGGCCTGGTCCTGCGCACCCTCACCGACGACTGACGGGCGGGCCCCGAAGGAGCCCGCCCGTCACTCACACAAAAAGCAGCCCTACTTACTTACCGGCCCTGCTCGTCACGCTGCTCGCCCTCGGCCTGCGCGGGCGCGGCAGCGTCCTCGGCGCCGTCGTTCTCGTCCTCGTCGAAGGCGTCGACGAACTCGACCCCGTCCAGCTCGGCCAGCCGGTCCGACGCGTCCGTGCTGCCGTCCTTGTCGGACTCGACGGCCTTGGCGAACCACTCGCGCGCCTCGCCCTCACGCCCGGCGGCCAGCAGCGCGTCGGCGTACGCGTAGCGCAGTCGCGCGGTCCACGGCTGTACGGAGTTGGAGGCGAGCTCGGGGCTCTGCAGGGTGACGATGGCGGCGTCGAGCTGCTCCATGTCCCGCCGTGCGCCGGCGGCGACGAGCCGCATCTCGACCTGCCCGGCCTTGTCCAGCTTCTGCACCTCGGGCGCCCCGGCCATGTCGAGCGCCTTCTCCGGCCGCCCGAGCCCACGCTCGCAGTCGGCCATGACGGGCCACAGCTCGACGTTGCCGGTCATGCGCCGCGCGGCCCGGAACTCGGCGAGCGCCTCGCTGTACTTCTGGTTCGCGTACGCGGCGAAACCGGCGGCCTCGCGCACGGCGGCGACGCGCGACGCGAGCCGCAGCGCGACCCGCGAGTACCCGTAGGCACCCTCGGGGTCCTCGTCGATCAGCCGCGCCACCATCACGAGGTTCTTGCCGACATCCTCGGCAAGCCCCTTGGGCAGCGACTGAAGCTCCTGCTGCACGCCCTTGTCGAGCTCGAACCCGGAGACGTCCTCGGGGATCGGCAGCCGCTTGATCGGCTCCCGGTCCCGGTCCCGCTCCCCACGGAAGCCACCACCGCGCCGGTCGTCACGCCGGTCGTCCCGCCCACGGAACCCACCGGGCCGCCCACCACGGTCGTCCCGCCGCGGCCCACGCGCACCACGGTCATCATCCCGCCCACGGAAGCCACCACCGCGGCGATCATCACGGCGGTCGTCACGGCGGTCGTCGCGGCGGTCGTCGCGACGGAAGGGCGGACGATCGCCATCACGGCGGGGCCCACGATCCCGATCCCGGTCGCCGTACGAGGGACGGTCGTCCCGCCGGTCGCGG
>NZ_QLLY01000012.1:5088-270049 GCF_003259365.1 Streptomyces sp. PsTaAH-137 | reverse complement strand
GGCGCGCCGCCGCTGCCCCCTATCGGGAGGCGCGCGGAGCGCAGCCTCAAGGGGAGGCTGCGCGAAGCGCCTGCCTCAGGGGCGCGGGGAACTGCGCGAGAAGCGGCCACCGGGCCGCGCGGGACGAACGACCTAGGGGCGCGGGGAACTGCGCGAGAAGCGGCCACCGGGTCGCGCGCGAAGAACTACCCAGGGGCGCGGGGAACTGCGCGACCAGCCACGACGAGAGCCGCGCACGGCGAACCACCCAGGGGCGCGGGGGAACTGCGCGACCAGCCCCCAGCCCCTCGCGGAGCTAAAGGCGCTGGACGTCGTCCTGGGACCCGGCGGGGGCCGGGATCGGGGCGGCGGAGCTGTCGTCGTCGGTGTTGATGCGTTCGATGATGGCGTCCCGCTCGGGGGTGTCCTCGGGCTTGATGAAGCCCAGGGCGATGTAGAGGACGAGGGACACGGCCAGTGGGATGGAGACCTGGTACTGGAGCGGGACGCCCCCGTCGACGTTCCAGCTGATCGGATAGTTGACCAGCCAGAAGGCCAGCAGCCCCATCGCCCAACTGGTCAGCGCGGCGGTCGGCCCGGACTTGCGGAACGGCCGCAGCAGCCCCAGCATCATCGGGATCGCGATCGGCCCCATGAGACCGGCGACCCACTTGATGACGACGGTGATGATGTCCTTGAAGGTGGGCGAGTTGACCTGCGTGGCGACGGCCATGGACAGGGCGAGGAAGACGACGGTGGTGAGCCGGGCCGCGATCAGCCCCCGCCGCTCGTTCCAGGACCGAGCTTTGGCGGAGAGCACCGGCGCGACGTCCCGGGTGAAGACGGCGGCGATGGCGTTGGCGTCGGAGGAGCACATGGCCATGGTGTGCGAGAAGAAGCCGACGATGACGAGGCCCAGCAGACCGTGCGGCAGCAGCTGTTCGGTCATCAGGCCGTAGGAGTCGGAGCCGTCGGGCTTCTGCGCGTGGACGAGCAGCGGCGACATCCACATGGGGAAGAACAGGACGGCGGGCCAGACCAGCCACAGGACCGCGGAGAGCCGGGCCGAGCGCGTGGCCTCACGGGGTGAGCCGGTGGCCATGTAGCGCTGGGCCTGGTTGAGCATGCCGCCGTTGTACTCGAAGAGCTTGATGAAGAGGAACGCGAGCAGGAACACGGCGCCGTACTGGCCGACCAGCGGCTTGCCGTGGCCCTGGAGCTCGGGCCGGTTCCAGGCGTCGAGGAAGCCGATGTGCTTGTCGTTGAGCTCCACCACGACGGCGATGAACATCGAGACGCCGGCGAGGAGCTGGATGATGAACTGGCCCAGCTCGGTGAGGGCGTCGGCCCACAACCCGCCGATGGTGCAGTAGACGGCGGTGATGGCGCCGGTGATCAGGATGCCCTGGTTGAGGGAGATGCCGGTGAACACCGAGAGCAGGGTGGCGATGGCCGCCCACTTGGCCGCCACGTCCACGATCTTCAGCAGCATGCCGGACCAGGCGAGCGCCTGCTGGGTCGGCAGGTTGTAGCGGTTCTTCAGGTATTCGAGGGGCGAGGCCACGTGGAGCCGGGACCGCAGCCGGTTGATGCGCGGCGCGAACAGGTTGGCGCCGATGGCGATCCCGATGGCGATCGGGAAGGACCAGGTGACGAAGGACGTCACGCCGTACGTGTACGCGATGCCGGCGTACCCGGTGAACATCACCGCGCTGTACCCGGACATGTGGTGCGAGATGCCCGACAGCCACCACGGCATCTTGCCGCCCGCGGTGAAGAAGTCGGAGACGTTGTCCACGCGTTTGTGGGACCAGACGCCGATCGCGACCATGATGCCGAAATAGCCGATGAGCACGACCCAGTCGAGACTGTTCATGTGCCCCCTCCAGGGGTCCGCCTTGTGAACGTTGCGGCTCTTCGTCAGTACGTCCGTTTCAGCGGGCGCCCCCGTGCGGGAGTGGGGACTTGGGGGATTGAACCCCTTGTTCGGTGGACCGGTCAAGAGTTCTCGTGGTCATGGATGTGAACTGAGATCAGCAAGTCGAACGATTTTGCTTTTTCGTGACCCTTCGGGGAGTTGTCGTGAACGTGACCGGGGCCACACCATGGGCGGGCCCTTCGTCAGTAGCCGGAAGCCCGAAAAAGGCAGGCAGACGCGAACGACCGCACGGGATGCGGGTCCCGTGCGGTCGCGTGAAAGGAGTTCCGGCCCTCCCTGGTCAGTGCATGAGTTCCCCCGCGTTCACCAGCAGTTGCTGGCCGGTGATCGCGCGCGCCCGGTCGGACGCGAAGAAGACCGCCGCGTCCGCCACATCGCCGTCCGTGGCGAGTTCGGGCAGGGCCATCCGTTCGGTGAGCCGCCCCAGGACCTCGTCCTCCGGTACCTGCTCGGTCTGCGCCGTGAACTGGACGAAGGCCTGCACCGGCGGGCCCCACATCCAGCCCGGCAGCACCGTGTTCACCCGGATCCGGTGCGGCCCCAGCTCCCGCGCCATCGAGTACATCGCGCTCGTCAGCGCGCCCTTCGACGCCGCGTACGCCGCCTGCCACACCTGGGTCGGCGCGGCCACCGCCGACTGCGTGCCGATGATGACGACCGAGCCGCCGCGCTCCTTCAGGGCGGGCAGGCAGGCCCGGGTCATCCGCAGCGTGCCGAGCAGATTCACGTCGATCACCTGGCGCCAGGTCTCGAAGTTGGCGTCCTCCAGACCGCCGAAGTAGCTGTCCCAGGCCGCGACATGGACCACCGCGTCCACCCCGCCGAACCGCTCGCGCGCCAGCTCGGCGAGGGCCGCGCACTGCCCCTCGTCGGTGATGTCCGTGGCGCGGTACGCGGTCCGGGCGCCGTCCGGGTCGAGCTCGGCGGCGGCCTTGGCCAGGTTGGCCTCCGTGCGCGCCCCGAGCACCGCGTTGCCCCCGTCGCGCACCACGGCCGCGGCCACCTGGTGGCCGAGCCCGGCGCCGACCCCGGAGACGATCACGGTCTTCCCGGCGAGCAGTCCACCATTCCCCATCGGTCGCCTCCTGGCTCTGGTCATCTTTCTGACGGAGCGTCAGAGTAGGTGCGTCGTACGGAGGACGGAAGGGGATCGGCATGGACACCCACAGCGAGACGTACGCGGAACTGGCGGCCGTCGGGCCGTACGGGGTGCGCCCCGGGCACGCCCTGATCACCATGGTCGAACCGCATCCGGGGCACGAGTACGCGTACAACCGCTGGTACGAGGACGACCACTACTACGCGGGCGCGATGGCCATGCCCTGGATGTTCGCCGGGCGGCGCTGGGTCGCCACCCGCGACCTCCAACTCCTGCGCCTCCCCGAGAAGTCGGCGGTCGCCGAGCCGGTCACCGCCGGCTGCTACCTGTCCACGTACTGGGTCACCGAGGGCCGCTACGACGAGCACATGAAGTGGACCGTCGGCATCAACAAGCGGCTGAACCGGGACGGCCGGGTCTACCAGGACCGCACCCACGTCTTCACGGCCTTCCAGGACCACGAGGCGACCGTCTACCGCGACGGGGCAGCGGGACCCCGCGACTTCCACGCGCTCGACCACCCGTACGCGGGTCTCGTCCTGGAGGTCATCGACGTCGAGCGGCCCGAGCAGCGGGACGGGCTCGTGGAGTGGCTGCGCGCGCGGCACCTGCCGAAGGCGCTCGCCGGCTCACCGGCGGCCATGGTGACGCTCTTCCGGCCGACGCCGCTGCCGGGCGACCGGATGACGTACGTGAAGCAGGTCGAGGGCGTCGACACCCGGCTGACGCTGCTCTGGTTCCTGGAGGCGGATCCGCGCGAGTGCTGGCAGGAGCGGTTCGCGGGGCTCGGGGAGCAGGTGGCGGGCGCGGGGCTCGGGGCGCGGGTGGAGCTGCTGGCGCCGTTCGTCCCGACCGTGCCGGGAACCGACACCTACGTGGACCGGCTGCGCTGACACGGTCCGCGGACACGGCCGAGCCCCCTCGGCCAGGACGGCGAACCAGTCGAGAGGGCTCCCACAGTGATGCTTGCGGTGCGTATGCGGTTGTTGAGCCGTGGTGCCTTGGTGCTGTCGTGCTCCGGCACACTCGGTGCCGTGGGCCTCTCGGCCCGGTCAGAACGTGCCCGTGCTCACCTCGTGCACGAACGCGCTCCACGAGCCGGGCGCGAAGCCGATCGAAGGCCCTTCCTCGACCTTCGAGTCCCGTACCGCGATCGCGTGGACCACGGGGGACTTGACCTCTACGCACGCGCCGTTGCCCGTGGAATACGAGGACTTGATCCAGGATTCCGTGGCGCCTTGCTGGATTGCCATGTTCGCTCCGGTTTAGCCAGTGGTCGACCAGGGGTCGAATTACGTCCCCGCTCCGTGATCCGGAGCGGTTCTCGCCAACGGTGGTGTCTTGGTGGCGTGATCGACGCTACTCGCCAACTCGGGTGCATGAAGCGGCCATTCACTCGACCGGATGGCATATTCCACTGGGGTCTTCCATTGGTCAGAGGCGAAGGTGTACCGTGCGGCGCCTTTGTCCCGAAGTCGTGGAGAGTGCCGAATCCGCCCGGAATTCGATCTTCCGGAAAGGCGGTCGGAGATCGCCGCCGGAGATCGTCAGCGGGCGTACTCCTTGGCGATCTCGGAGATGAACTGTCGCGATTGCTCCACGTTCAGCGCCTGTGCCCGCAAATGCTCGTACATGACGCTGTACTTCTGTACGTCGTTGGCCTTCTCCAGATACAGGTCACTGGTGACGCCCTCGATGTAGACCACGCTGGAGTCCGCCGCGTCGGGGAACTCCAGGATCGCGTACTGCCCGTTGAGCCCCGGGTGCGCGCCCATCTCGAACGGGATCACCTGCACCGTGACGTGCGGCATCCCGGACTGCTCGACCAGGTGCTCCAACTGCTCGCGCATGATGCCCCGGCCGCCGACCGTGCGGCGCAGCGCCGCCTCGTCCAGCACCGTCCACAGGCGCAGCGGGTTGTCGGGCGCCTGGATGCGCTCCTGGCGCCGCATCCGGACCTGGACGCGCTTGTCGATGTCCGACGGGGTCGTCTCCGGCAGCGCGCCGTTGATGAGCGCCTCGGCGTAGCCGCGGGTCTGCAACAGGCCCGGCACGACCTGGGGGTCGTAGACGCGCAGGCTCGCCGCGTCGGTCTCCAGGCCGATGTAGACGCTGTACGGGATGTCGCCGAAGGAGTGCCACCAGCCCTGCTGGCGCGAGTCCTTGGCCATCTGCATCAGCGAGTCCACGATGCGGTGGTCCTCGACCTCGTAGACCCCGCACAGGTCGCGCACGTCGCGCTGGCTGATGCTGCGCCGCCCGTTCTCCAGGCGGCTGATCTTCGACTGCGACACCAGCAGGCGCTCGGCGACCTCTTCGGCGGTCATGCCCTTGAGCTCCCGGAGCCTCCGCAGCTCCTGGCCCAACCGGCGTCGCCTGACGGTGGGATTGACGTTGGACGCCACGGGACGTGCACCTCCGGCTGCGTGCATTTTTTTGTACGTTGCGTATCTGCTGTTCAGCAGATTGCCACCAACGGGCCGCCACCGCTGCCAAACAGCGGATATGTATGGAGCACGCAGCTGTGGAGCGCCCCGCACGCGACCGCGCGGGGCGATGTCCCGGGCCCGGCTCCCGCGGTGCGGAAGACGGACGTCCGGTGCATCACCCCGCGCGGTACAGCGGCTCCCGAACCGGGTCTTGGGGACTGCGGTGCGGCGCTGTCGGTGCGGTTCGTACGGCGCGTCAGGTGCTGTGCCGGCGGCTCCCGAGTCTCCTCAGTGGGCCGCGACACGCGCCATGTGGCCGTGGTGCGACGGCTGCATCGGAACGCCCCGTGCGGGCTCCGGTGCTCCCCGGCCCGCCGGGGTGGCGGGCGAGCGGCGTGGCTGTGCGGCCACCCCGTTCTGGACGTCCATCACGGCGTGCGCCACGAGGCCGCCCATCGGGTCGTGCCTGATCAGATCCCGCAACCGGGAGCGGGACGATCGTCCCTCGTTCCCCGGGTACAGGTGCTTGCCGAGTCCGACCGCATGGGCCAGCGCGGCGAGCGCCGCGGTCCGTGGGTCCGGCGGGACGCCGGTACGGATCGCACTGTCCAGCCGGGCCCTGATCTCCCGGCTGATCGCCGTGTCCGTCGCCTGGTAGCGAGTCGTCGGCAACACCCCGCACATCTGGCCCGCCACGGCATGCACCATGCCGCACCGCTCCAGGTGCGAGAGGTAGGTCTGGCGAAGGCCAAGGCGTGGCCCGCCAATCCAGTGGACCGCCCGCACCGGAGCGCCGCGCCTTCGCAGCAACTCCAACGCGCAGTCCAGAGTCGGATCTCCGGTCGGCCGTGGTGCCACCACGGCGATACGATCCCCGTCTGGGGCTATCCGTCCGGCCAGCGCCAGCTCTACTAGCTGTGCTCCGGCCAGACCTAGGTCGAGCGACTGCGGCTGCGCTGTGGTACCCGTGGCCGGGTCCAGAGCGAGCAGCAGAAGCTCCTCCGGAATTGTTCTGCGGCTCCTGCCCATCCATGCCTCCCCGCGTGGATGAATGACAGGGTGACCCCTCTCACATCTGTCTGTCGAGAGCGCGTGGGGGCTTTGAGTGGGAACCAGTAGGTATGTCGTTCTCGTCTACCACGTGGGTTAAGCCCCCACACAGGACACTGGTACATGGTTCGGACAGCGCTGGTTTGCGTCGGCGTCTAGTGGTTAGCGGTCGAGGAGGCATCGGTGGCGGGGACCCCCGACAGGTCGGGAGAGCAGCAGGCGTCGGGAGGCCCGGGCTCGCAGGAGCGCGATCCGCGCCTCGCTGTGGCGCGGGAGACGAGCCCGGAGGTGGATCGCGCTACGGCGGTCTTCTCGGTCCGTGACGCGGCGGGGAAGGGGTCCGGTTCCGGATCCGGCTCCACGGGCACGGAGACGGGCGCGAAGCCGGAGGCCGGGGCGGCCTCCGGGACCGGTTCCGGCGCGGACGAACCCGGCGACGCGCGCCTGCGCGCCGCCGTGGCCGCGTGGGTCACCGGCGGCGGTACGGGTGACAGCGCGGGGGGCTCCGCCGGTGCGGGGTCCGACGGCGGCGAGGACGCCGGGCCTGCCGCGTCCGAGCGTGCGGACGACGCCGGGGACTCCGGCGCCGAGGACTCCGACGCCGGGGACTCCGGCGCCGAGGAGCCGGCTGCCGAGGCCGGTGACGACGAGCCCGCCGACGCGGAGCCCGAGGGTGCGCGGCCCGCGGACGACGGCGAGGGCGCCGAGGCCGCTGACGACGAGCCTGCGGCCGTGAAGGGCGCGGGGGCCGAGGACTCCGACGCCGAGGACTCCGGGGTCGAGGAGCCGACCGCTGAGCCCGCCGCTGAGCCCGCCGACGACGCCGAGGGCGCGGAGACGAAGGGCTTGGGTGCCGAGGGCTCGGGTGCCGAGGGCTCGGGTGCTGAGGCCGCCGACGCCGAGCCCGAGGACGCCCGCCCGGCCGAGGCCGCTGCCGCCTCCGAGGACGTTGCCGCCTCCGAGGACGACGACGCCGAAGGTGCCGGTGGCGAGGACGCGGACGTCGACGCCGAGCCCGCCGTGAGCGAGGCCGTGGCCAAGGCGGCTGCCCTGGACGCGGCGGCCGAGGCGGCCGAGGCCAAGCTCGTCGCCCCGGACCCCAGGAGCGCCGCCGCCAAGCCCGCGGCCCCGGAGCCCGAGTCCGGCGACGCCGAGGACGCCGAGGACGCCGAGGCGGAAGCCGCGGACAAGGACGCCGCTCCGGAGCCCGACGCCAAGAAGGCCGACCCCGACCCCAAGCCCCCGGCGGTGGACCAGCCCACTGCCGTCTTCAAGGCGGTTCAGCCGTCCGTGGATCAGCCGACCACGATGCTGAAGTCGCCCGCGGCCGGAGCCGGGAAGGCCGAGGCGAAGGGGAAGGCGAAGGAGGAGTCCGAGGCGGAGCGGACCAGCCGGTTCGTGCCGCTCAAGTCCCTCGATGAAGGAGCGGGCGCGGGCGCGGGTGCCGCGAAGGCGGAGACCCCCGCCGTCGCCGAGCCCGAGCGGACGCGGCAGACGCCGTTGCCGCCGAAGCCGCCGCTCGACCTGCTCGCCGAGCTGACCAACACCCCGCCCCCGCCGGAGACCCGCACCCGTACCGCGGTGCGCCGGGTCAAGGTGTGGACGCCGATCGTCTTCCTCCTGATCGTTGCGTTTGCGATCGTGCAGGCCGTGCGTCCGCTCCCGACGCCGACGCTTCAGCTCACCGCACAGGAGACCGTCTCGTTCGACGGCGGCAAGCCGTCCGTGCCGTGGCCCGGCCAGGGCCAGGCGGCGATGGACGTGAACGGCATCGGTACGTTCGGCACGTCCGGTGACCAGAAGCCCGTACCGATCGCCAGCATCGCCAAGGTCATGACGGTCTATCTCATCCTGCGGGACCACCCGCTCAAGCCGGGTGAGAAGGGGCCGAAGATCCCGGTCGACGCCGCCGCACAGAAGCACTACGAGACCGGCAAGGCCGAGAACGAGTCGGTCGTGAAGGTCACCGAGGGCCAGAAGATCAGCGAGTACGAGGCGCTCCAGGCGGTCATGCTGCCGTCCGCCAACAACATCGCCAAGCTGCTCGCCCGCTGGGACACCGGCAGCTCCTCCGAGGACAAGTTCGTCGACAAGATGAACAAGACCGCCAAGGAGCTGGGGATGAAGAACACGACCTACACGGACCCCAGCGGCCTCGACAAGACGACCGTCTCCACCGCCGCGGACCTCGTGAAGCTCGGCCGCGCCGCGATGGAGAACCCGGTCTTCAAGGACGTCTCCAGCCAGCCCAGCTACGTGGACCTCAACGGGGACAAGCAGAACAACTTCTTCGGGCTCGTCCCCACCGTCGCCATCGGCATCAAGACCGGCACCACCACCGCGGCCGGCGGCAACATCCTCTTCGCCGCGGAGAAGAAGGTCGACGGCAAGACCCAGACGATCATCGGCGCGGCCCTCGGCCAGTACGGGCACAACGGCACGGCGAACATCGACGAGGTCACCGGCGTCGTCCGCAAGCTGATCGAGTCGGGGCAGAGCGCGCTCACCGCCAAGAAGATCGTGACGAAGGGCGACGTCGTCGGCCAGGTCGACGACGGGCTCGGCGGCACCACCCCGGTCGTCGCCACGAAGGACGTCACCGCCGTCGGTTGGTCGGGCCTGACCGTCAAGCTGAAGCTGGACGAGCAGAAGGGCAGGACGCCTCCGCACTCGGCCAAGGCCGGCACCGAGGTCGGGGTGCTCAGCGTCGGCGACGGCAAGAACGATGCCGTCGAGGTGCCCGTCGCGCTGCAGAGCGACCTCGCCGAGCCCGGCTTCGGAGCGAAAATCAAGCGCGTCGGCTGACGTCGTTGCGGGAGGCTGGTGCGCACCGGCCTCCCGCGGCGCCCGTTCACAGGTGCCGTGCTAGCGTCGCGAGACCGGGGCAGGACCGGGGCGTTCGGGACGTACCCCTCGTACCCCTCGGTCGTCACAACGGTACGTACGGGGAGTGTCAGCAGTGGCCACAGCGGAGCCGACGCGTGCCGACGACGCGGAGCCGGGCTCGGAGCGCGGACGAATACGGCCCGCGCGCGGGGCGCTCGGCGCGGCGCGGGAGGCGTCCGCGCGGTTCGCCGAACGTCACCCCGTGCTCGCCGTCACCGCGATCGCCGGGGTCCTGCACCTCATCTGGTTCTTCACGTTCGCGAACAGTGGCGGTGACCTCGCCGCGCAGGACGCCTGGGCCGAGTTCGTGGGCCGGCACCCCGACTCCGCGTACAACCTCGCCTGGTACGGCGGCATGCACCCGGTCTCGTACAGCGTGGTGTCGCCGTATCTGATGTCCGTGCTCGGCGTGCGGACCACCATGATGATCGCGGGCACGCTCTCCGCCGCCCTGCTCACCCTGATCCTGATCCGTACGCGGGCCGTCGCCAAGCCGCTGTGGCCCGCGCTCGCCGGGGTCTTCGCGCTGCTGTGCAACGCCGCGTCCGGCCGGGTCACGTTCGGGCTCGGCATGATGTTCGGGCTCGGTGCCGTCGCCGCCGTCTTCTGCTGGCCGTACCGCTGGCGCTTCAAGCGGTGGGCGAAGGCCGTCGTCGCCGCGCCGCTCGCCGGGGTCGCGACCGCCTGCTCGCCGGTGGCGGGGCTCTTCGTGGGGCTCGTCGCCGTCGCGCTGTTCCTCCAGAAGAGACGGCCCGGGGCATGGGCGCTCGGGCTCGCGCCCGCCGCCGTGGTCGGGCTCTCCGCGTGGCTGTTCCCGTTCTCCGGGACGCAGCCGATGTCGTTCTGGTCGGCGCTGCTGCCGATGGTCTACGGCGTCTTCTGCTTCGTCCTCGTCCCCAAGGAATGGGTGACGGTCCGGATCACGTCCGCCGTCTACACCCTCGCCGTGCTGCTCGTGTGGCTGATCAGCTCGCAGATCGGCTCCAACGTCACCCGGCTCCCGATGCTCTTCGCGGGCGTCGCGCTGCTGGCCGCGCTGCCGTTCACCGTGCCGCGGTCCCGCAAGTGGTACGTCATCGTCGTGGCGTTCGTCGGGTTCAACGGGTGGATCGGCTTCAAGTCCGTCGACGACGTCGTGCACACCACGCCGGCCGCCTCCTGGGCCCGCGAGCTGGCACCGCTCGTCAACGAGCTCCAGCAGGTCAGCGCCGAGCGCGGCCGTGTCGAGGTCGTGCCCGCCCGCTCGCACCGGGAGGCGTCCGCGCTCGCGCCGTACGTGAACCTGGCGCGCGGCTGGAACCGGCAGGCCGACATGGAGCGCAACCCCCTCTTCTACGACGACACTCTCAACTCCGCGAACTACCACGAATGGCTCAAGCGGTGGGCCGTGCACTACGTGGTGCTGCCCAAGGGGGAGCCCGACGGGTCCGGCGGTGAGCGGGAGCGGGAGCTGGTGCAGCGCGGGCTGCCCTATCTGAAGCAGGTGTGGGGCGACGCCAACTGGCAGCTGTTCGCCGTCACCGATCCGACGCCGCTGGCCGAGCCGCACGCCGTGGTCGACGCCGCCGAGCAGGGGGAGCTGACCATCGAGGTCACGCAGCCCGGGCGGGTGCTGATCCGGATTCCGTACTCGCCGTGGCTGTCGGTCGTCGACGCCGACGGGAAGAGTCTGGGGACGCCGCAGGAGACCGAGGCGTCGAAGCGGGCGCGGGAGGGCGACGACAGTCTGCCCCGGTCGTTCTCCAATGCGCACGGGTGCCTGATGGAGACCGAGAAGGACGACTCCGGCGACCAGTGGACGGTCCTCCTCGCCCCGAAACCCGGCACCTACCACTTGGCGGCCCCCTACCAGTGGTCCCGCGGCACCCCGTGCCCGGAGGAACTCCGCTGACGCCGGCCCTGTCGGGTTGTCTTTTAGTCTGCGGCCCGGTGGGGGGCTGGTCGCGCAGTTCCCCGCGCCCCTGAGATGCGCACTTCGTGCGGCATCTCATCGGGGGAAGGCGCGCGAAGCGCAGCCTTCAGGGGCGCGGGGAACTGCGCGAGAAGCGGCCACCGGCCCGCGGACGGCGAACTACCCAGGGGCGCGGGGAACTGCGCGAGAAGCGGCCACCGGCCCGCGGACGGCGAACTACCCAGGGGCGCGGGGAACTGCGCGAGAAGCGGCCACCGGCCCGCGGACGGCGAACTACCCAGGGGCGCGGGGAACTGCGCGATCAGGCGCCGCGCAGCAGCTCTGCCAAGCGGGGCAACTGGCTCGGGTCGTCCAGGGCCGAGCCGACGGCGACGACGCGGGCGCCCGCTTCAAGGTAAGCGGCAGCGTTCCCGGCATCGACACCCCCGGTAGCCACGAACGGCACCTCGGGAAACGGCCCCCGCATCGCCCGGAACCACTCCACCCCCAGCACACTCGCCGGAAACGCCTTGAGCCAGTCCAGCCCGAGCCCCCGCGCGGCCTGCACATCGGTGGCCGTCGCCACCCCGGGCAGATGCGGCAACCCCGCGCCGGCGCTGGCCCGCACCACGGCGGCGTTCAGCCCAGGGGCCACGGTGAAGGCGGCCCCCGCCGCCACCGCCCAGTCCAGCCGCTCGGCACTGGTGACCGTCCCGGCCCCCACCGGCTTCCCCCGCTCGGCCCCGGCGGCGACGACGGCACCGAGCACCCGCGCCGCCTCCTCGCTCTGCACCGGCACCTCGACACACTCGATCCCCAGGTCCCAGGCCCGCGAGGCCAGCTCGACGGACCGGTCGGCGGACATGCCGCGCAGGATCGCCATCACCGGCACCCCGGCGAACAGCGCGTCGAAGGTGGTCCCGGCGGGGTTGTTGTCGGTCACGGTCGCCATCCCAGCTCCTTGGAGATCGTCTCGGCGGTGGTCAGCAGATCGGGCAGGACGTCACGGACGAGCACGTCGAGGCCGGCCCGCACCTTGAGCGCGGTCACCGACACGGCCGCGACGACGGCGCCGCCACAGTCCCGTACGGGGACGGCGACACAGTTCACGTACGACTCGTACTCGCCGTCGTCGACGGCCCAGCCGCGCGCCCGCACCGTGGCGAGTCCCGCCCGGTAGGCCGCGGGGTCGGTGATCGTCGTAGCGGTGCGCGGCGCGAAGTCGCAGTCGGCGAGCAGGAGTTCGGCCTGCTCGGGTGGCAGGAACGCGAGGATCGCCTTCGCGGCCCCGGCCGTGTGCAGCGGCACGGGCCGCCCGATCTCGGCGTACAGCCGTACCCCGTCCGCCGGGTCGACCTTGTCGGCGTAGACGATCCGTTCGTCCTCCAGCGCGGCGAGGTGCACGGTGTGCCCGCAGGCCGCGCCGAGGGCCCGCAGCGGTTCGGCCGCGACGTCCCGCAGCCCGAACTGCTCCCGGGCCAGCTGGGCGAGCCCGGCGAGCCGGTACCCGACCGCGTACCGCCCGTCGGGCAGCCGCCGCGCGAGGCCGCCCTCGGTGAGCGACTCCAGGATGCGCAGCGCCGTCGAGCGGTGCACGCCCAGGTGGTCGCCGACCTCGGTCTGGGTGCGGGGGCTGCGGGCGACGTACTCCAGGATGTCGATGGCCCGCCGTACGGTCTGGGACACGGGATCACCCGCTCTCTTCCGGGGCGGTGACGGCGGGGACGTAGTCCTCGATGCTGCGCAGGGTGCGCCCGGCGAGCCGGTGCCCGAGGGTGAGCCGGTCGCGCCGCGCCGCCCCGGCGAGCAGCCCGCCGAGATACCCGGCGGCGAACGCGTCCCCCGCGCCGACGGCCTCCACGACCTCGACGGCGGGCGCGGCCACGAACTCCCGTACTCCCGCCTCGAACACGGTCGCGCCGACCGCGCCGTCCTTCACCACGAGGGAGCCGTGCGGCGCCAGATGCGCGTGCAGCTCGTCGGCGGTCGCGGTGCCCCACAGGGCCTCACCCTCGTCCCGCCCGACGAACACGACATCGGCCCGGCGGGCGAGGCCGAGCAGTGTCTTCGCCGCCTCTCCCGCAGAACTCCACAGCGCAGGGCGGTAGTTGACGTCGAAGGAGACCAAGGTGTCCTGTTCGGCGGCCCGTTCGGTGAGAGAGGTGACGGCTTCGGCGCAGCCCTCGGACAGTGCCGGGGTGATCCCGGTCAGGTGAAGGAGCCGTACGCCGTCCAGGTCGATGCCCTCGGTGCCGGCGGCCGTCATCCGGGAGGCGGCCGAGCCGCGCCGGTAGTAGTGGACGCGGGTGGTGCCGTCCGGGCCCGGGTCCTTGAAGTAGACGCCGGTCGGGGCGAGCGGGTCGACGGTCACCTGTGTGACGTCCACCCCGCGGCCCGCGACCGCCGCGACGATCCGCCGTCCGAACGGATCGTCGCCGACCCGGCTCACCCAGGCCGCGCGATGCCCCAGATCGGCGAGGTACTGCGCCACGGTCGACTCGGCGCCCGCGACGGCGAGCCGTATCTCCCGGCTGTGCTCAAGGCCCGCGCCGTCGGCCGGGGTCAGCTGCGCCATGGTCTCCCCGAGGCAGATCACCTCGGGGCGGTTCGGGGACGGCACGGGCGGCTCCTGTCATCGGCGTGGACGGGCTCCGGCCGACGCTAACAGGCACCCTGCAACGGGCGTGCACATGATGCAACAGCATCGCTCGGGGCTGCCCGCAAACCGGGTGCGCCCGCCCCGCGCCGCCCGGCATGCTGCGCACCATGCCCTTCCTGACGCAGCCCGCCATCGCGCCCGGCACCTTCTCCCGCACCCCGCAGCCCACCCTCCGCACGGCCGACGGCGAACTCGCCCTGCGCCCCTTCGAGCCCGCGGACGCGGCCGCCGTCCACCTCGCCTTCCAGGACCCGGTGCTCCAGCACTGGCACCTCCGCTCCATGGACTCCACGGACGAGGCGGGGGAGTGGGTGGAGTCGGTGCGGGAGGGCTGGCGGAAGGAGACCTGCGCCCAGTGGCTGGTGGTCCGGGCCGACGACGGGGCGCCGCTCGGCCGGATGGCCCTGCGGGAGCTGAACCTGGAGGACGGGGTCGCCGAGGTCGGCTACTGGGTGACGGCGACCGCCCGGGGCCTCGGCGTCGCCCCCAGAGCGCTGACCGCGATGACGGACTGGGCCCTGGCGGCCGGCTTCCACCGCATCGACCTGGAGCACTCCACCGGCAACGAACCCTCGTGCCGCGTCGCGGAGAAGGCCGGATACCCGCTGGAGGGCATCCGGCGCAGCTCCGCCCTGCACGCGGACGGCTGGCACGACATGCACGTCCACACCCGTATCCAACAGGACTGACCCTGCCGGGAGTTGGGCGCGTCAGGACAGGGCGAGGACGGCGACGACCGGAGCCGCGTACAGCAGCGGGAACCCCACGTGGGCGAACCAGCGGGCCCGCACCACCGTGACGACGGCCCCCGCGAAGTACAGCACCAGGCCGATCCCGGCGATCACGCCGATCACCGGCACGGCGAGCCCGGCCAGCAGGCCCACGGCCCCCGCCGCCTTGGCCGCGCCCAGCCACGGCAGCCAGCCGGTCGGGATGCCGTAGTCGGCGATCGGCTTGACCACCCACTCGGCGCGGAGGAAGACGGAGACGGCCGAGAAGGCGGTCATGGCGGCGGCGATCACGGTGAGAACGACAAAGGCGACGGACATCGAGGGCTCCTCGGCTCAACAGGTCGTCTGCGCTGCGGAATTGATCCGCTGCCTGTCTGACGCGCCCCGCGCCGGAAGTGTGACAGCGCGGTCGCGGCCGGCCTCGTGCCGAAGCTGCCCGAAGTCCTCTTGACAGCATGCGTACGGTTTCGCGACCTTTGAGCCGGTGGGGGAACAGGGGGCCCATACGGTGAACATCACCACGTACAGACCCGGTGAACTGAGCCCGTCGCTGCGTGCCGCCTGGCACGAGACCATGGACGACGCGCCGGACTACCAGAATCCCTTCCTGTCACCGGAGTTCGCGGCCGGCGTCGCCCGGCACCGGCCCGGGGTGCATGTGGCGGTCCTGCGTGAAGGGGGCGAGGCGGTCGGCTTCCTGCCCTACGAGCGGGGCCCGCTCGGTGTCGGCCGGGCCATCGGCCTCGGCCTGTCCGACTGCCAGGCGCTGGTGCACCGGCCGGGCGTCGGCTGGGACACCCAGCAGCTCCTGAAGTCCTGCGGGCTCGCGGTGTTCGAGTTCGACCACCTCGTGGAGGAGCAGAAGCCCTTCGGCCGGTACGTCACCGGCACGTTCGCCTCCCCCGTGCAGGACCTCAAGGACGGCGGCCACGACTCCTACCCGGAGTGGCTGCGGGCGACGTACCCGGGGCAGGCCAAGACGATGCTGAAGAAGGAGCGCCGCCTGACCCGGAACGCGGGGGAGATGCGCTTCGTCTACGACGCGCACGACCCGGCCGTGCTGCGCCGGCTGATGCGCTGGAAGTCGGCCCAGTACCGCCGCACCGGCCGGATGGACCGCTTCGCCCGACCCTGGATCGTGCGCCTGGTGACCGACCTCGCCACCGTCCGGGAACCCCACTTCACCGGCGTGCTCTCCGTCGTCTACGCGGGCGAGCGCCCGGTCGCCGCGCACTTCGGCCCCACCTCCCGCACGGTCTTCGCGGGCTGGTTCACCGCGTACGACCCCGAGTTCAGCTACTACTCGCCGGGTCTGATGATGCATCTGCGGATGGCCGAGACGGCCGGCCGGCGCGGCATCCGGATGATCGACTGGGGGCGCGGCGAGAAGGAGTACAAGGACTGGCTCAAGACCCGTGAACTGCGCGTCACCGAGGGCTTCGCGGGCCGCCCGCACCCGGTGGCGGCGGCCCACCGCCTGTGGCGCCGCCCGGTCCGCGGCCTGCGCAACACGGTCCTGGCCCACCCCAACCTCCGCGACCGCGCCGACCGCCTGCTCAGGACGGTGGGCGCGCTGCGCGGATAGCGGTGCCGCGGCCCCTCAGACCTTGCGGCCCACGCCTCCGTAGAACCCGATCCGGCCCGCCTCCGCGGGTGGCGGGGAGTCGGGCCGCCAGTACGAGATCTGGGCGAGGCCCGGATCGACCAGCTCGAACCCCTCGAAGAACCGCTCCACCCGCTCCTTGGCCCGCAGGTTCAACGAGGCGGAGGCCTTGCTGCTGTACCCGGCCTCGGCGTTCCTGCGGTCGGCGAAGTCGCCCGTGGCGTGCGACAGCACCAGATAGCTTCCGGCGGGCAGCGCGTCCCGCAGCTCGGCGGCGACCCGCTCCGGCTCGTCGGCGTCGGTGAGGAAGTGCAGCACGGCGACGAGCAGCAGCACCACCGGCTCGTCGAAGTCGATCAGCCGCCGCACGTCGGGGTGCCCGGTGATGCTCCCCGGATTCCGTACGTCGCCCAGGACTATGCCGGTCGAGCCGGTGCGGCTGAGCAGCGCGTCCCCGTGCGCCTTCACGATCGGGTCGTTGTCGACGTACGCGACGCGCACGCCCTCGGGAGCGACCGCCTCCGCGATCTCGTGCACGTTCGGCGCGGTGGGCAACCCGGTCCCGATGTCCAGGACTTGACGCACCCCCTGCCCCACGGCGAACCGCACGGCCCGCTCCATGAACGCCCGGTTGGCCCGCACCCCGTCCCGCGCCTCGGGCGCCACGGCGATGAGATCCTCACCGGCCTGCCGGTCCACGTCGTAGTTGTTCTTGCCGCCCAGCAGGTAGTCGTAGATCCGGGCAGGATGCGGCCTGCTGGTGTCGATCACCCCGGCCTGCATGTCGTCCCGCTGCACGTCGTGCTCCCTCCGCGATCAAGTGCGAACAGCTTCGCACATCAACTAATCATGTGGGTGCGGCAGTTGGCGGCGAACCGCTGACGAGAAATTCCCGCCCCTCATGTCATGAGAAGTCCGCGCCCAGCCCTCTCTTCTCCGACCGGCCGCCCGCGTTCATCGAGCGCCGGAGTCCCACACGACAAGGGAGGTTGTTGGACAGTGGAGCTCACAGCCGCACTCCTGTCCGTGCTGGCCCCACTGGCCCCCGCGGTCAAGGGCTGGCTCGACAGCGTGGCGCAGCGCAATCGCGCCGTGGCCAGGGCCGAGATCATCCGGGCCCGGCGCCTGAAGCACGACGGCGGACAGGAACGTGAGGAAGGCGATGACTGAGCGGGAGACGGTGACCGCCACCACTTTGGCGTCGCTCTACGAGAGGAGCCGGGGCGGCTATCTGGCGGCGGCCCGCAGCGCGCTGCTCGCCAGAGGCGTTCCGGAGTCGGTCGCCTCCGCCGAGGACATCGTGCAGAACGCCTTCACCAAAGCCCTGCGGAACCCGGCGGCCATTCGTCACCCGCCCAGCTATCTGCATCAGCTGATCCGCACCGAGGTGGCCAACAGAGCTCAGCAGCAGGCGAATCACCGCCGGCTGGAGGCCCGCCGCGCGGCGGATCCGCTGCGCCGCGACCCGGTGCAGGTCGCGGACTTCTCCGCGCTGGTCGCGAACCGCGGCGCCGTGGAGCAGGCCATGGCCGACCTGACGCCCGCCCAGCGCACCGCGGTGTGGGCGACGAAAGCACTGGGCTGCACCCAGAACGAGGTGGCGACACTGCTGGGCAGGTCCCCGGGCACCGTCGCCACACACGTCTCCCGCGCCGTGGCGCTGCTGCGCGCGAGCCTCGTTGCCGCGCTGGTGGCGGTCATCGCGTGGGCGGCGGGCGGCCGTTACCCCGGAGGCCACCGGCAGCGGGCCGAACCGGCGAGGGGTCCCGACAGCGGGGCGGACCCGGAATCGCTGTACGGCCACTGGCCCCAGATGCTGCCCGTGCTCCTGGTGGCATCGCTCCTGGCGCTGGCGTACGGCACCGCCGTGTGGGCCCGGCGCCGTTCCCCGGGCGACGGGCCCATGCCGCGGCTCCGGGGGTGGCTGGGGCTGAGGCGCACGCGAAGAGCCTGGTCGAGGGCTGTGAAGGAGCTGTCCCTGCCGTTTTCCGCGCTCGCCGTCACCCGCGACTCCGTCCTGTTCGCGGCGCACGACGACGCCGATCCCGACACGGTGACCAGAGGGGTGGCACTGCTCCCCGCGTACCTGCGGGCCCGACTGGGCCGCACGGTCCGCGTGGAGATGAAGCGGGTCCCTGCGCGCCGCCCCCGGACCTCTGCCAACACCCGCCTCACCGACCTCTTCGCCCTGGCCGGCTGGTCCAAGGGCGAACTGGCCCGCCTGGTGAACCGGCAGGCGGCGGCTATGGGCCACCCCCGACTGGCGACGGACACCTCACGGGTACGGCGGTGGCTGGACCTGGGTGAGATCCCCCGCGACCCGGTACCGCGCGTGCTGGCGGCCCTGTTCACCGAACGGCTCGGTCGCGTGGTGACGATCGACGACCTGGGCCTGACGCGCCGAGGACGCACCTCGGGAGCCCCCTCCGCCTACGCCGAACCTGAGGGGCTGCCGTGGGCGCCGGAGCGTACGGCAGCGGTCCTCACCGAGTTCACGGGCATGGACCTGATGCTGAACCGGCGGGGCCTGGTGGGCGCGGGTGCCGCCCTCTCGGCGGGAACGGCCGCGGTGCCGCGCCCGCCGGAAAGTGCCGGTCCCCGACTGATCACGCTGCCGCGGTCGTCGACCATGGAGACCATCGGGGTCCTGGATGCGGTGTGCCGAGCCCCGCAGGGAGTGCTCACACAGACCCAACTGGAACTCTGCCTGCCGGAATCCGACCCGGCGGTGACGACCAGGGCCCTCTCCACGCTCGTACGAGAGGGCTACCTCCAACGCCTCCCCGGCAACGAGTACGCGCTCGCCCAGCACCGGCCCTGACGTCAGCCGGCGTCATCCGGTCGGCCGGGAGGTCAAAGGCCCCGGACCATGATCGGTCCGGGGCCTTTGCGCTGGTGCCCCCGGCAGGATTCGAACCTGCGACACCCGCTTTAGGAGAGCGGTGCTCTATCCCCTGAGCTACGAAGGCGGGACAAGGCGGCGAAGGTGGTGCGGCGCCGTCGCGGACAGTGTAGCGGAGGGTGGTTTGGCGGGGTGTAGGGCTTGGGGTTGCGGGGGTGTGGGGGGTTCGGGGTGCTTTGGGGCCGGGGGTACGGGGTTACGGGGTGGTCAGGGTTTTCAGGAGGGTCGTGGCGCCTGTGTGGATCGACGGGGAGTCCGCGCCCTCGGTGTAGAGGTGGGTGAAGCGTTCCGGGGAGAGGGTTGTGCGGACCGCTGATTCGCAGGTTCGGCGGTGTTCCGTCATCTCCGGGGAGCCCAGGTGCGGGGTGCCCAGGATGTTCCAGGCGCGGTCGACCAGGCCGAAGATGCGGGCCGCCAGTTCCGGGCGGTGGTCGCCGGTGGCGGCCAGGGCGAGGGAGTCCAGGGTGACCGCGATGCCGTAGAGGTCGTCCAGGTGGCACTTGGCCTCCAGGGACGAGCAGAGGGGCTCGATCGCCTCCGCCGGTCTGCCCTGGGCGATGCACAGGTTGCCCCAGACGTAGTCGGCGTAGGCGCCCGCCCACATCTCGCCGATCCGGGAGGTCAGCTCCTTGAGGCGGTCGACGCGGGCCCGGACCCCGTCGGCGTCCCCGAGCATCAGGTGCGCGTAGCCCCAAACCGGCAGCGAGATCAGCTCGATGATGCGCGGGCCGGTGCGGGCGGCCTGTTCGTGCGCCGCCTCGTAGAGGGGGAGGGCCCGGTCCGGGGCGCCCTGGAGGGTCAGGGCGCTGGCGTGCACGCACAGGGCGCCGGCCAGCGCGGGCTCGTCGGCGTGCCTCTCGGCCAGCGCCCGCGCCTCCGACGTCAGACGGCTCGCGGCCTCCAGGTCGCCCTGGCCGACGGCGACCATGCCGCACGACCACAGCGCCCGCGCCGCCCCGCGCGGCCGGTCGGGGGCCAGGGCCAGGGCGGCCTCCGTGTAGTGCCGGCCCTCGCGCAGATGCCCGCAGCAGAACCAGAAGTAGACCAGGTCGCTCGCCATCTCCAGGGCCGTGTCCGGCTCGGTGAGCAGGCAGGTGTCGAGGGCGGCCCGCAGATTGGGCAGCTCGGTGGCCGTGCGGGCCTGCCACTGTGCCTGGTCGGGGCCGATCCACTCCTGCTCGCCGCGGTGCGCCAGGAGCCGGTAGTAGTCGCGGTGGCGCAGCCGCAGCCGGTCGCTCTCGCCGAGCCGGTCGAGCCACTCGGCGCCGTACTCGCGCACGGTGTCGAGCAACCGGTAGCGGCAGTCCTCCGGCGGGCCCTCGCGCAGCAGGACGGACTTGGCGACGAGGCCGTCGAGGACCTCGGTGAGATCGCAGTCGGCGAGCGGGTCCACGCTGCACACGAAGTCGACGGCCCGGGCGTCGAAGCCGCCGGGGAAGACGGAGAGCCTGGCCCACAGCAGCCGCTCCTGCGGGGTGCACCACTCGTGGCTCCAGCCGATGGTGGTGCGCAGGCCGCTGTGCCGGACGGGCCGGTGGACCGTCGGGACGCAGTCGTCGAGACCCTCGTCGCCGACGGGCGGCTCGGTGCCGGCGTTCGACGACAGGACGTTCAGGCGTTCGTCGAGGCGGTGGATCAGATGGTCGGCCGAGGTGGCGCGCAGGAGTCCCGCGGCCAGTTCGATGGCGAGCGGGACGCCGTCCAACAGGGCGCACAGGCGGGCCAGTTCGTCCTGGTCGGTGTCCTGCGGGGCGTGCTCCTCGTCCGGCCAGGCGCGGGCGCGCAGCAGCGCCGCGGCCTCGCCCTCGGGGCCGGTCTCCATGGGGCCGACCGTGACGCGGTGCTCGTCCGGGATGTCGAGGGCCTGCCGGCTGGTGGCGAGAACGCGCAGTCCGGGCGCCGCCGCGAGCAGCGCCCTCGCCAGCTCGGCGCACTCCTTGACGAGGTGCTCGCAGGTGTCGAGGACGAGGAGCAGCTCGCGGTCGCGCAGATAGTCCGAGAGGACGTCGATCAGGGGGCGGTTCGTCTGGTCGGCGACCCCGAGCACGCCCGCGACCGTGTGTTCGAGCAGGTCGGGGGAGAGGACCGGGGACAGCTCCACCAGCCAGGCGCCCTGCGCGAGGCCGGGCGCGGTCCGCGCGGCGGCCCGCAGCGCGATCCGGGTCTTGCCGATGCCCCCCGGGCCGGTGAGGGTGACGAGTCGTGCGGTGCCGAAGGCCTCCAGGACCTCGTCCGTCTGGCGGGACCGGCCGATGAACGCCGTCGTCTCCAGGGGCAGGTTGCCGTGCTTGGGGTTGTTGCTCTGCGTGGCCATGGGGGGAACTCACCTCTCCCAGCGGGATTCCGAGGACTCCACTGGTGGACCGGTTTCCAGACACGGAGCGTTGCACACCGGGAGACCGCCTGTCACTCGAACGGGGGACGCTTGCCGAATGCAGCCGGGAGTCGGCCGAAGGGTGGGCTGTGCAGGCATCTTGACGCGGGGCGGGGACCGGGACGTACCGTCCGGTATGGCCTCGTCCCCGGAAGACCTGAGAGCCCTGGAAGCCCTGCTCACCGGCCCCGGTGCGCCCTTCGCCGTCGTACGTGACGAGGCCGGGCGCCTCGCGTACGCCGAAGGGCCGCGCACGCTGCGGGAGTTCGCCGAGACGACCTGGGCGTTCGGTGACACACCGTTTCTGATCGCCGACAGCGGGCGGCTCACGTACGGCGAGTTCTTCGCGGCCGCGAGCGCGCTGGCCCGCCGTTTCCTGGCCGCCGAGGACGAGGGTGGCTACGGTCTGCGGCCCGGCGACCGTGCCGTCATCGCCCTGCGCAACCATCCCGAGTGGCAAGTCGGCTTCTGGGCAGCCCAGTTGGCCGGCCTGGTGGCGGTGCCGCTGAACTCCTGGTGGACCGCCGACGAGATCGCGTACGCCCTGGACGACTGCCGCCCGCGCGTGCTGTTCGTCGACGGGGAACGGTACGAGCGCGTCGCGCCCTGGCTGGCCCGCGCCGAGGACGACGAGCGGCCCTGGACGCTGGTCTGCCACGAGGAGGGGCGGGAGGCGTCCGGACCGCGCGTCGAGCGGTACGCGGATCTGCCCTTCGCCGATCCGCTGCTCGGGCCGCCCGATGTCGAGGTGTCGCCGGACTCCGACGCCACGATCCTCTACACGTCCGGCACCACGGGCCGCCCCAAGGGGGCCGTCGCCACCCACCATGCGCACATGGCCGCGATCGCCAACCCCCGTTATTTCGCGGCGCTTTCCTCGCTCGGGCGGGGTGTCGTGCCGGGGCAGGGGCCGCTCCTTCCCGGGCTGCTCACCTTCCCCTTCTTCCATGTCGCGGCCTTCACCGGGTTCTACGCGGCCATGGCGGCGGGCGGCACGCTCGTCCTGATGCGCAAGTGGGACACCGACGCCGCGCTCGCCCTCATCCATGAGCACGGCATCGGGAGTTTCGGCGGAGTGCCTGCCACGGCCCTGCAACTCCTGGCGCGGGCCGATGAGTTGGACGACGACCTGCCGACTCTGACCATGTTCAACACGGGTGGGGCCGCCGCGCCGCCGGAACTGGTCGCCCGGCTCACCGCGCGCTTCGGCGACCGTATCGAGCCCCGCAACGGTTACGGGCTCACCGAGACGCTGGGCGGCATCAGCGCCAACTTCGGGGAGCAGTATCGGCGGGTTCCCGGCAGTGTGGGGCGGCCCGCGCCGGCCGTCGAGGCGCGGGTCGCCGATCCGGCCGGCGTGGAGCTCGGGGAGGGGGAGGTGGGGGAGCTGTGGTTGCGGGGGCAGTGTCTGATCCGGGGGTACTGGGAGGATCCGGCGGCGACCGGGGCGGCGTTCACCGACGACGGGTGGTTCAGGACCGGGGACCTCGCCGAGATCTCCTCCGGCGGGCTGATCAGTGTCGTCGACCGGATCAAGGACATGGTGATCCGGGGCGGGGAGAACGTGTACTGCGTCGAGGTCGAGGGGGTGCTGCACGGGCATCCCGATGTGCTGGAGGCGGCTGTCGTCGGGGTTCCGCATCCGGTGCTGGGGGAGACTGTCGCGGCCGTGGTGCGGGTGCGGGGTGGGTCTGGGCTCGATGCCGCCGGTGTGCGGGAGTTCGCTGCGCGGGGGTTGGCCGGGTTCAAGGTGCCGGAGCGGTTGGTGGTGCAGGAGGCCGAGCTGCCTCGGAACGCTACGGGGAAGGTGTTGAAGCGGGAGCTGCGACGGGGGTTCGCGTAGCGGCACCGGCCCGGTGGGGGCTGGTCGCGCAGTTCCCCGCGCCCCTGGGCTGTCTTTCGGGTGCGGCCCGGTGGCCGCTTCTCGCGCAGTTCCCCGCGCCCCTGAGATGCGCACTTCGTGCGGCATCTCATCGGGGGCCCGGGGGGAGGCGGCGCGCAGCGCATGCCTCAGGGGCGCGGGGAACTGCGCGGGAAGGGGCCACCGGGGGTTGGTCGGGTGGCGGCCTATCAGGGGCGCGGGGGCTGCGGGGAATGCCGCGGCGCAGCGCGCACCCCTATTTCCGGGTTACCGACACCCGGTAATCGCCGGAGGCGTCCACCCCGGTCACCGCGATGCGGACCCCCGATTTCCGGTCGCGGAAGACCTCGCCGGGGCGCCACGTGGCGTCGGAGAGTTCGGCGTGGACGTTGGGGCGGCGGGTGCAGCCGCCGGAGTCCGGGGTCGCGTCCTCGACGGTGACGGGCCCGTGCCCGGTGTCGACGTCGGCGTCGACCCGGTAGATCAGCACCCCGGGCCGGCACACGGTCTCGTCGTTGCCGCCCGGCGTGCGCACCTCGACCGCGAACCCGGTCTTCCCGGTCAGCGGCACGAACGCCATCTTCGTACCGCCCCCTTGCGCCGACATCGGTGAGATCAGCTGCTGGGTCGTGCCCGGCTGGGCCGCGCAGCGGACCTGGGAGTCGTCGAGCCAGCCCAGCTTCCACTTGTGCCAGCCGAGCAGATCGTTCCCGACGCCCCAGTCCTCGCTCATGATGTCCCAGTGCCCGACGGCGCCCCCGCCGTCCGCGGTGTAGAGGTCGGGCAGCCCGAAGACATGCCCGTTCTCGTGCGGCAGCACCCGGTACCCGGTCTCCGCGTACGAACCGGAGCCGTCGTCCTGCCGGGAGTACACGAAGGACACGTTCGACAGCGGCGCCCCGTCGGCGACGGGGGCGTCGTGGTTGCCGGCGAAGGTCACGGAGAGCACGGTGTCCAGGGCGGAGGGCCCGGCGTTCGGGGTGACGAGGACGTTCACGAGGTCGTAGGCGCGGAAGTCCACGTCCGGATCGGCGGCGGCCACGATGTCGTCGACCAGCTCGCGGTAGCCGGGGTCGAAGGGGGCGCCGCGCTCTATCCCGTACGCGCTGAACGCCTTCGGCATCCGCAGCCAGTGCTCGACCGGGGCCTCGGGAACGTAGTCGAGTCTTCCGTACGAGGCGGTGGCGAACCAGCGCTGGGTCTGCGGGAAGAACTCCGCGAGCCGGTCCGTGGCGCTGCCCTCGCCGGGGGCGTCGGGGAAGTCGACCATCAGGTTGAGCGCGCGGACGGTGCCGGTCGAGCGGGCGTAGCCGGAGGCGGTGGGGACGCCCTCCGACATCTGGACGCCCATCGCGCCGCGGATCATGCAGGAACCGAGGGAGGTGGCCCGGGCCAGCGCCACCGGCCCCGCGGCGGTCGCCCGGCTGTCGACGGTCCGGCCGGTGCTGGCGGTCATGGTCAGCGCGAGAGCCACCGCGGTGGCCCCGGCGAGCAGCGCGCCGCGCCGGCCCCCGCGTATCTGCTGCCGCATCCGATCCGCCTCACCCTCGTGGTCCGGGGTCCGTTTCGATCACCCTGTGTCGAGGTGCGGCGTGTCGCGCGCTGGGTGCGCCGATCGTGGGTTTCTGCCGTCAAAGGCGTGTGAGGCAGGTCACATGGAGGTCGGGAAATAACCGGGGACGTTTTCCCCGTTTGGCATAGGTGTCGACGAAGCGGGGATCCACTCCCCGCTTCACGGACCCGGACCCCGATCAATGCCAGAGGAGACCGTCGTGGCCACCGCCCCCGTGACCGAGCAGCCGCAGCGCCGCGCCCCGCGCCCGCGGGCCGACGCCGTGCGCAACCGGGAGCGGATCGTGGCCGCCGCGCGCGAGCTGCTCGTCGAGTACGGGACCGAGCTCCCGCTCGACGAGGTGGCCCGCCGCGCGGGCGTCGGCAACGCCACGCTCTACCGGAACTTCAAGGACCGCGGCGAGCTGATGCACCACGTCGTCCTGACCGTCACCGACCACGTCACCGACCACGCGGAGAAGGCACTCGCCGCCGAGGAAGCCGGCGAGAGCAGCGCGTTCGAGGCGCTGCGGACCTTTGTGCACGCGGCCGCCGACGAACGCATCGGCGCCCTGTGCCCGATGCTTCAGGCCGCCTTCGACAAGGACCACCCGGACGTCGTCGCCGCTCTCGACCGGCTCACCACCGGCATCGAGGACCTCATCGGGCGCGCCCGCGACGCCGGGCAACTGCGCACCGACATCGGCGTCGGCGACCTGATGGTCGCCCTCTCCCAGCTCACCCGGCCGCTGCCCGGCACCGCGTGCCTCGGCTTCGACCGGTACGTCCACCGTCATCTGCAGCTGTTCCTGGACGGCCTGATGGCACCCGCCCGCTCGGAACTCCCGGGCGAGGCCGCGACCTTGGAGGACCTCCGCCAGGGCTGAGGTCCCGGCCCGCCCTTTTACGCAGTAGGCGCTACGCGGCAGTGATGTTCACGTAGCCGACCCATCCCGTACATACGCGATTTCTCACGCTTCTTCACGACTTGGAGTCCCGCTGTGGGTACCCCCTTGCCGGTAACGGCGCTCGACCCGCGACGCTGGAAGGCCCTGGCCTTCATCGCGCTCGCCCAGCTGATGGTGGTCCTCGACGCCACCATCGTGAACATCGCCCTGCCGTCGGCCCAGGCCGACCTCGGCATATCCGACGGCAACCGCCAGTGGGTCATCACGGCCTACGCGCTCGCCTTCGGCGGTCTGCTCCTGTTCGGCGGCCGCATCGCCGACCTGTGGGGCCGCAAGAACACCTTCGTCACCGGCCTGATCGGCTTCGCCCTCGCCTCGGCGCTCGGCGGCGCCGCGCAGAACGAGGCCATGATGCTGGGCGCCCGCGCCCTCCAGGGTCTGTTCGGCGCGCTGCTCGCGCCCGCCGCGCTCTCCCTCCTGGCCGTCATGTTCACCGACGCCAAGGAGCGCGCGAAGGCGTTCGGTATCTACGGTGCGATCGCCGGTGGCGGTGGCGCCGTCGGCCTGATCCTCGGCGGTTTCCTCACCGAGTACCTGAACTGGCGCTGGACGTTCTTCGTGAACATCCCGTTCGCGGCCGTCGCCGTCCTCGGCGCGGTCTCCGTCATCCGTGAGCCGGCCGGCACCCGCAACCGCTCGCCGCTCGACATCCCCGGCGTCGTCCTGTCCACGCTCGGCCTGGTCTCGCTCGTCTACGGCTTCACGCGCGCCGAGTCCAACGGCTGGACGGACGCCTCCACCCTCGGCCTGTTCATCGCCGCCGTGGTCCTGCTCGCCGCGTTCGTGTTCACCGAGTCCAAGGTGAAGCACCCGCTGCTGCCGCTGCGCGTGGTCGCCAACCGCAACCGCGGCGGTGTCTACGCCTCGCTCGGTCTCGCCGTCATCGGCATGTTCGGCCTGTTCCTCTTCCTGACCTACTACCTCCAGGTCGTGAAGGGCTTCTCGCCGGTCAAGACCGGCTTCGCGTTCCTGCCGATGATCGCGGGCATGATCACGGGCTCCACCCAGATCGGCGCCCGCCTGATGACGCGGGTCCCGCCGCGCCTGCTGATGGGCCCCGGCTTCGTCGTCGCGGCGCTCGGCATGGGTCTGCTGACCCAGCTCCAGGTCGACTCCTCGTACGCCGGTCTGATCCTCCCGGCCCAGCTGCTGCTCGGCCTCGGCATGGGTACGGCGTTCATGCCCGCCATGTCGCTCGCCACCATCGGTGTCGAGGCGCGGGACGCCGGTGTGGCCTCCGCGATGATCAACACCTCGCAGCAGGTCGGCGGCGCCATCGGCACCGCTCTGCTGAACACGATCGCCGCCTCGGCCACCGCGACCTACCTCGCGGACCACGCGGCCGGCGCCCGGGGCGCGGGCGCGCAGCTGCTCCAGGCGCAGGCCATGGTGGACGGCTACACGCACGCCATCTGGTGGGCCGTCGGCATCCTGGCCGTCTCGGCCACGATCGCCTTCACGCTGATCAACACCGGCGTCCCGGGTCTGGGCCAGGCCCAGGCGTCCGGCGACACCGAGGGCGCGGAGGACGAGCTGCCGGTCCCGGTGGTCGCCCACTGACCCCGGCCGCGCGCCTCACCTGAGCAGGCTCACCCGAGCAGGCTCACCTGAGCCAGGGGAGGTCCGCCCCGGCCTCCTTCGGCTGAAGTCCCTCGGCGACGATCCGCATGATCTCGCCGAGGGACTTCTGCTGTTCCGGGTCGAGCCGGTCGAAGAGCGCGTGCCGGACCGCCGACACATGGCCCGGGGCCGTCCGCTCCAGGACGCCGAGACCCTCCTCGGTGAGCACCGCGAACTGGCCGCGCTTGTCCGAGGGACAGTCCTCGCGGCGCACCCAGCCGTTCGCCTCCAGGCGGGCGATCGCGTGCGAGAGGCGGGAACGGGTGATCTTCGCGTCCCGCGCCAGCTCCGTCATCCGCAGCCGCCTGCGCGGGGACTCGCTCAGCTTGACCAGGAGCCCGAAGTAGACGTGCGGCATCTTCGCGTCGCGCTGGAGTTGCCGGTCCAGGTGATCCTCCAGGAGCGTGGTGGCATGGAGGTACGCCCGCCAGATGTGCTGTTCGTCCTCGTCGAGCCACACCGGCTCCGTCGCGTCGTCCGCGCTGTTCTTCGGCTCCATGGCATCCATCGTAAAGACCTCCTTCTTGAATATTAAACAACTGACGGGTACTTTTGGGTACAGCAACACTTGAAACTTCAAGGAGGTCGTCGTGTCCACCCCCCTCGCCCCCGCCGAGCGCATGCCCGCGCTCTACCTCTCCCACGGCGCCCCGCCGCTCGCCGACGACGCGCTCTGGCCCGGCCAGCTCGCCGCCTGGTCGGCCGGTCTGCCGCGCCCCAAGGCGATCCTGATGGTCTCGGCGCACTGGGAGGAGGCCCCGCTCGCCCTCGGCGCCGTCGAGACGGTCCCGCTGGTCTACGACTTCTGGGGCTTCCCCGAGCACTACTACCAGGTGACGTACGGGGCTCCGGGGGCGCCCGGACTCGCCGAATCCGTACGCAAGTTGCTGCGCGCTCCGGGTACCCCGGTGCAGGACGTGCCGGACCGCGGGCTCGACCACGGCGCGTACGTCCCGCTCGTCGAGATGTACCCGGACGCCGACATCCCCGTCCTCCAGGTCTCCATGCCGACGCTCGACCCGCAGAAGCTGATGGAGATCGGGCGACGGCTCGCTCCGCTGCGGGACGAGGGGGTGCTGATCGTCGGCTCCGGGTTCTTCACGCACAATCTCGCCGCGCTGCGGCAGGGTGGCATTCCGTCGTGGTCGGCGGAGTTCGACGACTGGGGGCAGCGGGCGCTGGACGCCGGGGACGTGGACGCGCTGCTCGACTTCACGCACAAGTCGCCGGCCGGGGCGCTGGCCCATCCGCGCACCGAGCACTTCGCTCCGTTGTTCGTGACGATGGGCGCGGCCGACGCCTCCGGCGAGCTCGGGGCGCAGCGCTCCGTGATCGACGGTTTCTGGATGGGTCTTGCGAAGAGGTCGCTGCAGTTCGGGTGACGGGTTCGTGGCCGGGTGCCCGGTGCGTCGTGGCTGGTCGCGCAGTTCCCCGCGCCCCTGAGATGCGCACTTCGTGCGCCATCTCATCAAGAGAGCCGCACCTCGGTCGACAGCCTCCGGGGGAGGAGGCGCGAAGCGCCTGCCTCAGGGGCGCGGGGAACTGCGCGAGAAGGGGTCACCGGCCCGCTGGTGGTGACGGTGGTCGTCCTAGTCTCCGGGCATGACTGATGGGACCGAGGCGAGGGTCAGGGCCGGTCGCGAGAGCGATCTCGCGGCGCTGACCGAGATCTACAACGCGTACGTCCGTGACACCCCGATCACCTTCGACACCGAACCGTTCACCGTGGACGCGCGGCGCCCCTGGCTCCGCGCGCACCCGGACCACGGCCCGCACCGCCTCCTCGTCGCGGAGGAGACGGGGGATGGCGGCAGGATTCTCGGGTACGCGACATCGAGCGCGTTCCGGCCCAAGGCCGCGTACTCCACCTCGGTGGAGGTCACCGTGTACTGCGCCCCGGACGCCGGCGGACGCGGCATCGGAACACTGCTGTACGAGGCGCTGTTCACGGCGCTGGGCGGCGAGGACGTGCACCGCGCGTACGCGGGGGTGACCCAGCCCAACGAGGCGTCGGTGCGGCTGCACACCCGTTTCGGGTTCCGCCCGGTCGGTACCTACCGGGAGGTCGGGCGGAAGTTCGGCCGGTACTACGACGTGGCCTGGTTCGAGAAGGAGCTGGGCGACGGAGACAGGTGACGAAAGGCCCTGGGGGTCGTGACCTTTGCGGGGCGCACGACGGCCCGGAACAGGCAACCATCAGAGCGCCAGGGTCGTCTCAGGTGGCAGAGGCCCGCCGCCGGCCGAGGGTGACGTCACTCGCGCATCACGGCCTGACCTGCGTCTCTGTGGACCCCGGCGGCATCTCGTCGGCCTTCTCGCGCAGTGTGGCGCGACAGGGTACTGCATGATCACAAAAAAGATGGGCGGCTTGGGAATTCTGTCCGGATTCCAGGCGTTGATTCCTTCGGATGCAGGGCACCCGTGAAGGGCGACAAGCCGACCTACCACCGCAAGGGAGCACGCATGGCAACCCGTGCCGTAGCCCGTCGTAAGTCCGCCGCCTCCGGCGAGACTGATGCGGCACGCAGTGTTCGCGCCGTAGGCGGGGAGATCGCCGACCGCGACCTGGTCGGCATGTACCTCGACGAGATCGCGCGGACACCGCTGCTCGACGCCGCCAAGGAAGTAGAGCTCTCGCAGACCATCGAGGCGGGCGTGTACGCCCAGCAGATCCTCGACGGCGAGCTGGGCGATTTCGGTGACAGCGAAGCCGCAGGCAAGGCGTCCCGCGAGGAGCTGGAGGCCCTGGTCGCGGAGTCCGAGAAGGCCAAGGACATCTTCATCCGGTCGAACCTGCGGCTGGTGGTCGCGGTGGCCCGTCGCTACCCGCGCTCCGGCCTGCCCCTGCTCGACCTGATCCAGGAGGGGAACGCCGGCCTGGTGCGCGCCGTCGAGAAGTTCGACTACCGCAAGGGCTTCAAGTTCTCGACGTACGCGACGTGGTGGATCCGTCAGGCCATCACCCGTTCCATAGCCGACCAGTCCCGCACCATCCGTCTCCCCGTCCACCTGGTCGAGGAGCTGGGCCGCATCCGCCGGGTGCAGCGCGAGTTCAACCGGGAGAACGGCCGCGAGCCGGAGCCCGCGGAGATCGCCGCGCAGCTCGACAAGACGACCCCGGAGCGCGTCACCGACGTCCTGGACTGGGCCCGCGACCCGGTCTCGCTGAACATGTCGGTGGACGACGACGGCGACACCCAGTTCGGGGACCTGCTGGAGGACACCTCGGCGGTCTCCCCGGAGCAGTCGGTCCTGACCCTGCTGCGCAGCGAGGAGCTGGACGAGCTGATCGGCCGGCTCGACCAGCGCACCGCGTCGATCATCAAGATGCGGTACGGCATCGAGGACGGGCGCGAGCGCACCCTCACCGAGGTGGGCAAGGAGCACGGGCTCACCCGCGAGCGCATCCGGCAGATCGAGAAGCACGCCCTGCTGGAGCTGAAGAAGCTGGCCCGCGACACCGGTTTCGACGCCGCGGCCTGATCTTCTGGGTTGCGCCCCGTAAGGGGCGCGGGGAACTGCGCGACCAGCCACGACGAAAGCCGCGGACGCGTCTGCTCGGTACATGAGCAGACGCGTCCGCGGCTTTTCTATGGCTGAGCGCGCAGTTCCCCGCGCCCCTAAAGGGGCGCGCCCCGCACCAAGCGGCCCCCCATGTCCCGTACAGCCAGCACCAGTTCCTCCGGACCCCGGACGCGGAAGTCCAGCCCGGTCATCGCCAGGCGCACCGCCATCCACTCCACGGCGTCCGACACCGAGGCCCGCAACCGGCACCCCGAACCGTCCGGCACGACCCCCGGCACCCGCGCGGCGACGACCTCCACCGGCGCCGAGAACTCCACGTCAAGGTCGTAGGGGACCGCACCCGCGCCCCGCGACGACACCGACCGCCGGACGAACGCGGCGGCGTCCCCGTCCGGCACCTCGCGCGGAGCGAACCGAGCACCGGTCGCGAACGGTTCCGTCAGCCGGTCGACCCGGAACGTGCGCCAGGCGGCGCGATCGACGTCGTACGCCACCAGGTACCAGCGGCGCCCGGTGGAGACGAGCCGGCACGGTTCGACCAGGCGGCGCGTCTCGGAGCCGTCGGCCGCCCGGTAGTGGAAGCGCAGCCGCTCCGTGCCGGCCGTCGCCGAGGCGATCACCGTCAGGGTCTCCGGCGCGATCGTGGCGCCGTCCCCCGAGGTCAGCGGGAGCGTCGCCGCCTGGAGCGTGGCCACCCGGTGCCGCAGCCGCCCCGGCAGCACCTGCTCCAGCTTGGCCAGCGCGCGCACCGACGCCTCCTCGACCCCCTCGACCGCGTGTCCGGCCCCGGCGCGCAGCCCGACCGCGATGGCCACCGCCTCCTCGTCGTCGAGCACGAGCGGCGGCAGCGCCTTGCCCGCGACCAGCCGGTAGCCGCCGTCGGCGCCCAGCGTCGCCTGCACCGGATAGCCGAGGTCGCGCAGCCGGTCGATGTCGCGGCGCACGGTGCGGCGCGAGACCCCGAGCCGGTCGGCGAGTTCGCCGCCGGGCCATTCGCGCGGGGTCTGGAGGAGGGAGAGCAACTGGAGGAGCCGGGCCGGAGTGTCCGTCGGGGACGTACTTGGCGTCGTCATGCCTCCCAGGATGCCGGGCATCTAGGACACGATCTGACCTACATGGCTCCTACCGTCGGGACATGACCTCAACCGCAGCAACCGAACCGTCCGACGCGACCGATCCGACCGGTGCGGGTGTCGGCGACCGCCGTCGCTGGTTCGCCCTCGCCATCGTCATGACGGCGGCGTTCATGGACCTCGTGGACGTCACGATCGTGAACGTCGCCCTGCCCACCATCCAGCACGACGAGGGCGCCACCGCGGGCCAGATCCAGTGGATCACCGCCGGGTACGCGCTCGCCTTCGCGGCCCTGCTCATCACGGGCGGCCGGCTCGGTGACGTCTTCGGCCGCAAGCGGCTCTTCCTGCTCGGCATCGGCGGCTTCACCGTCGCCTCCGCGCTGTGCGGGTTCGCGGCGAACCCGGAGATGCTGGTCGCCTCCCGGATCCTCCAGGGCGGCACGGCGGCGATGATGGTGCCGCAGGTCCTGTCGATCGTGCACGCCACGTTCCCCGCGCACGAACGCGGCAAGGTCTTCGGTCTGTTCGGCGCGATCGTCGGACTCGGCGCGGTGACCGGGCCGCTGCTCGGCGCGCTGCTCACCGAGTGGAACATCGGCGGCCTGGAGTGGCGCCCGATCTTCCTGATCAACCTCCCCGTCGGCATCGCCGCCCTCGTCCTCGGCTCCCGCGTCATCACCGAGTCGAAGGCGCCGAAGGCCCTGAAGCTGGACCTGGTCGGCGTCGTCCTGGTCACCCTCGCGATGCTCGCGCTCGTCTACCCGCTGACCGAGGGCCACGAGAACGGCTGGCCGGTCTGGGGGTACGTGATGATGGCGGCCTCGGTGCTGATCGTCGGCGTCCTCGTCGCGTACGAGCGGGCCAAGACCCGGCGCGACGGCTCCCCGCTCATCGAGCTGTCCCTGTTCAAGGTGAAGAGCTTCGCGGCCGGTATCGCCGTGCAGACCGTCTTCGGCGTCACCACCGGCATCTTCTTCCTGACCTGGACGCTGTACATGCAGCTCGGCCTCGGCTGGAGCCCGCTGCGGGCGGGCCTGACCGGGGTGCCGTTCTCCGTCGCCGTGTCGGTCGCCGCCGGGATCTCGGTGCAGAAACTGGTGCCGCGCTTCGGCCGCAAGGTGCTCCAGGCGGGCGCCCTGCTGATGGCCGCCGGGGTGCTGATCTACGTATGGCAGGCCGGGCACTACGGGCTCGGGATCGCCTCCTGGCAGATGGCGCTGCCGCTGGTCGTGATGGGCCTCGGCATGGGGCTGATCGTCGCGCCGCTGACCGACGCGATCCTCTCCGAGGTGCCGCGCGAGCACGCCGGGTCGGCGTCCGGGCTGATCAACACCGTGATGCAGATGGGCAACGCGCTGGGTCTGAGCCTGGTCTCGGTCGTCTTCTTCACCGTGGTCGAGGACCATGCGGCGCAGGGCGGCGCGGCCTTCGTCGAGGGGTTCCGGAGCGCGCTGCTGTGGGCGGCCGGCATCCTCGTCGCCATCTTCCTGCTGATGTTCGCCCTGCCGAAGCGGGGTGCCTCCGGCGGTTCTGCCGAGATCGCGGAGCCGCAGCCCGATCGGGAGCTGGTCGCGGCCCCGTAAGGGGCGCGGGGAACTGCGCGAGCAACCACCCACCGGCGCGAGGACGGTGAACGACACGGGGCTCCGCCCCGGACCCCGCTCCTCAATCGCCGGAGGGGCTTGATGTCAGGCGCTGGACCCCACCCGGTCCAGCGCCTCCAGCACATGCGCCGGGCTGCCCCCGGGCGCCACGGCCCGCCCGACCTGCTGCCGGACGGCGGAGCGGACCGTGGCCCACGACCGCAGCCCCACCGGATGGAACTCGGCGTCCGGCAACTGGTGCACGAACGGCCACAGCGCCCGCTGCGCACCGTCCTCCTCCAGCTCCTCCGAATCGCTCACGGTCGCCGGCAAGGTGCCGGTGTCCGAGCCGTAGGTGCGGGCGGCCGGCGAGGTGAACAGGAACGTCAGGAACGTCTGCGCCGCCGACAGCCGGCCGTTCTGCCGGAACGCCATCAGCCAGTCGTTGAGCCCGACCGGCGGCGCGGCCCCGTCACCGTCCCGCTTGGGGAAGGGCGCGGTGGCGAACTTCAGGCCCGCCTGTCCGGCCGCCGAGAGCAGCACCGGGTGGGCGAGCAGCATCCCGGCCCGGCCCTTCAGGAACTCCGCGTACGCCTGGGTCCGGGTGAGCTTCGCCGGGTCGGCGCCCGCGAGGCCCGGCACGACCAGCTTGTCGCGCAGCCAGGTCAGCGTGGACACGTTCTCCACGGCCGCGAAGTCGTAGCCGGACAGCGAGGCGTAGCCGCCGTCGCCCGCGAGCAGCCAGGCGAGGAGTTCGTCCTCGGCGGCCTCGGGGCCGAAGGTGAGCGCGTAGGGGGTGGCCACCCCGATCCCGCGCAACGCCTCGGCGTAGGAGCGGAGTTCGTCCCAGGAGGCGGGGGCGCCGGTGAGCCCGGCCTGGTCGAACAGGGCCTTGTTGTAGAACAGGCGCGGCGCGCTGGCCTGCGTCGGAAGGCCGTACTGGACGGAGTCGACCTTGCCCGCGTCGGCGAACGAGGTGATGAAGTTCGCCTGCACCGGCACGTCGAAGAGCTGGTCGGCCGAGTGGAGCAGGCCGTCCTCGGCGTACGGCGCGAAGAAGTTGCCCTCGGAGATGTCGGGGGCGCGGCCGTCCTTGACCCGGCGGGCGAGCGTGGCGTCCAGCTTGAGGAAGGGGACGCGCTCCACCTTCACCGTGATCGCCGGGTGCTTCTTCTCGAAGGCCCGTACGGCGGCGTCCCACCGCTTCTCGATGGACGTGCCGACCGTGCCGTCGTAACCGGCGAGCAGCACGTCCAGCGTGACGGCGTCGCCGTCCCCGTCGCCGCCCGAGCCGCAGCCGCTCAGCGCCAGCGCGCCCGCCCCGCTCAGTCCCGCCGCCCGCGCCAGGAACCGCCGTCGCCGCATGTGCCATCCCCCACTGATCGCTTGATGGCACATTGTGCCACACGGGCATATTCTGACGTTGTGGCAGGTGTGGCCGCAGAAGCGGCTCCACCGCCCGGTACATCCCCGACGAAGTGGAGCCCCTGATGAACGACCTGACCGGCAAGACCGTCCTCGTCTCCGGCGGAGCCCGTGGCATCGGCGCCGAGATCGCCCGGCGCACGGTGGCCGCGGGCGGCGCCGTGGTGATCGGCGACGTACTCGACGACGAGGGCCGGGCGCTCGCCGCCGAGCTGGGCGAGCGGGCGCGTTCCGTGACCCTCGACGTGACCTCGGAGGAGGCGTGGCAGGCGGCCGTGGCGTACGCGGTCCAGGAGTTCGGCGGCCTGCACGGCCTCGTCAACAACGCCGGGGTCTCCACCGGGACGCCCCTGGAGCAGGAGAGCGTGGAGCACTTCCGCAAGGTCGTCGACATCAACCTGGTCGGCGTCTTCGCGGGCATGCGGACCGCGATCCCGGCGATGAGGGAGGCGGGCGGCGGCTCGATCGTGAACATCTCCTCGGCCGCCGGGCTGATGGGGCTCGCGCTCACCTCCTCGTACGGGGCCTCGAAGTGGGCCGTGCGCGGCCTCACCAAGATCGCGGCGGTGGAGCAGGGCACGGCGAGGATCCGGGTCAACTCGGTGCACCCCGGCATGACGTACACCCCGATGACCGCCCAGCTCGGCATCCCGCGCGGCGACGGCGGCTACCCGAACACCCCGATGGGCCGGGTCGGCGAGGCCGAGGAGATAGCGGCCGCCGTGGTGTTCCTGCTGTCGGACGACGCCGCGTACGTGACCGGCGCCGAGCTGGCGGTGGACGGCGGCTGGACCACGGGCCCGACGGTCAAGTACGTCATGGGGCAGTAGCGAGGGACGTCCGGCAGTGCCCGTTTGTGTCTGCCTGATGCCCGAGTCTGTTTACTTCCTGGAAATTTGGTCGTAGCCTGCCAGTGAAGCAACAGATTCGGGCACAGTCGCAGGCGAAAGCACAGGTATACGGGCATGTACGCACCGGAGCGTCAGCAGGAGATCCTCCGACTCGCGCGGGACGGCGGCCGGGTCGACGTGCTGTCCCTCGCCGAGGAGTTCCAGGTCACCGCCGAGACGATCCGGCGCGACCTGAAGGCCCTGGACCGTGCCGGACTCGTCCGCCGGGTGCACGGCGGCGCCATCCCGGCGGGCCGCCTCGACTTCGAGCCCGATCTCGCCGAGCGCGAGTCCACCGCAGCCGACGAGAAGGACCGCATCGCCCGCGCCGCGCTCGCCGAGCTGCCGGCCGAGGGCAGCGTCGTCCTGGACGCCGGTTCCACGGTCGCCCGGCTCGCGGCCGCGCTGCCGCCGGAGTCCGGCCTCACCGTCGTCACCCACTCGCTGCCCATCGCGGCCCGCCTCGCCGACCACCCCGGCATCCAGCTCCACCTCGTCGGCGGCCGGGTCCGCAACCGCACCCGCGCCGCCGTCGACGCCTGGGCGCTGCGGGCCTACGGCGAGATCCGCGCCGACGTCGTCCTGCTCGCGGCCAACGGCTTCTCGGTCGCCTCCGGGCTGACGACCCCCGACCTGGCCGAGGCCGCCGTCAAGCGGGCCGCCGTCGCCGCGGCCCGCCGGGTCGTGCTGCTCGCCGACTCCGGCAAGCACGGCCAGGAGCACTTCGCCCGCTTCGGCGACCTCGCCGACGTCGACCTGCTGATCACGGACACCGGCCTCGGCGACGAGGACGCGGCCGCGATCGAGGCGGGCGGCACGGAGGTGATCCGCGCATGACGCGCGCCTCCCGTACCCCGGCACCCGTACCCCAGCACTGGACAGCGGCATGATCCTCACCGTCACCCCCAACCCCTCCCTCGACCGGACCTACGAGATCCCCGGCCTCGACCGCGGCGAGGTCGTCCGCGCCGCGGGCGAGCGCGTGGACCCGGGCGGGAAGGGGGTCAACGTCTCCCGGGCGGCCGCCGCCGCCGGTGCCCCCACTCTCGCGGTCCTGCCCCTGGGCGGCGCCCCCGGCGCCCTGGTCGCCGACCTCCTCGACGCGCAGGGCATCGCGGTCGCCCCGGTCCCCGTCGCGGGCCAGACCCGTTCGAACATCGCGCTCGCCGAGCCGGACGGCACCCTGACGAAGATCAACGCCCCCGGTCCCGAACTGACCTTCCACGAAGCCGAGTCGCTGCTCGCCACGGTGGCGGAGCGCTCGGCCGGCGCCGACTGGATCGCCTGCTGCGGCAGCCTCCCGCGCGGCCTCGCCCCGTCCTGGTACGCGGAGTTGGTGGCCCGCGCGCACGACGCCGGTGCCCGGATCGCCCTCGACACCTCGGGGCCCGCCCTGCTCGCGGCCCTCAAGGAGCGCCCCGACGTCGTCAAGCCGAACGCCGAGGAGCTCGCCGAGGCCGTCGGCCGCCCGCTCACCACGATCGGCGACGCCGTCGCGGCGGCCGAGGAGCTGCGCGCGGCGGGCGCCGCCGCCGTCCTCGCCTCCCTCGGCGCCGACGGGCAGCTCCTGGTCGAGGCGTCCGGCACCTGGTACGCGACCGCCCCGGCGGCCGTCGTCCGCAGCAACGTCGGCGCGGGCGACTCCTCGCTCGCCGGATTCCTCATCGCGGGCGGCGAGGGCCCCGAGGCCCTGGCCTCGGCAGCGGCCCACGGCGCGGCGGCGGTCCAGCTCCCGGGCAGCGCGATGCCGACCCCGGGCGACCTGGCGCCGGACGCGGTGACGCTGACGACGGAGATCCCGTGGACCCGCGTCCTGAAGGAGCCGGCGGGATGAGCCCCGCCAGAGGCGCGAGCGGCCACGACGGCGCCGTACGTACCGACGACGGATCAGGCCCCGTCAGGGGCGCGGGGAACTGCGCGACCAGCCACCCACAGCCCGCACCCGCCGACAGACGAGCCACCCCCCACCCCCGTAGGCAAAGGAGCCCGCGATGACCACCCCCCAGATGATCACCGCGGACCTGGTCGACCTCGACCTGTCCGCCGAGACGAAGGAAGAGGCGGCCCGCTCCCTGGCGGAGCGCATGGTGGCGCAGGGCCGGGTGACGGACCTGGACGGCTTCCTGGCCGACGTGGCGGCGCGGGAGGCCCAGATGCCGACCGGCCTGGACGGCGGCATCGGCATCCCCCACTGCCGCAGCACCCACGTCACCGAGCCCACCCTCGCCTTCGGCCGCGCACCCCACGGCATCGACTTCGGCGCCCCGGACGGCCCGGCCGACCTGATCTTCCTGATCGCGGCCCCCGCCGGAGCGGACGACGCCCACCTGACGATCCTCTCCGCGCTGGCCCGCCAGCTGATGGACGAGGACTTCAAGGCGGCCCTGCGCGCGGCGACCGACGCCGACCAGACCGCGGCCCTGATCCGCGGCGACGCCGAGGCGCCCCCGGAAGCGGAGCCGGAGCCGGAAACCGGGCCCCAGCAGCCCGCCCCGGCCGACACGTTCAAGATCGTCGCCGTCACCTCCTGCCCCACCGGCATCGCCCACACCTACATGGCGGCCGAGTCCCTGGAGAACACGGCCCGCGACACCGACGGGGTCGAACTCGTCGTCGAGACCCAGGGCTCGGCCGGCTTCACCCGGCTCGACCCGGCGGTCATCGCGGCGGCGGACGGCGTGATCTTCGCGCACGACGTCCCCGTACGGGAGAAGGAACGCTTCGCCGGAAAGCCGACGGTCGACGTCGGCGTGAAGGCGGGCATCAACCGCCCCGCCGAACTCATCACCGAGGTGCGCGGCAAGGCGGCCCGCGGCGAGATCACCGCCGGGGCCGGAACCGATCCGTCATCCACAGCTGTGGACAACTCCGGTGAAGCCGGGGACGGATACGGGACAAAGCTCCGTAAATGGCTGATGTCCGGCGTCAGTTACATGGTGCCCTTCGTGGCCGCCGGAGGTCTGCTCATCGCGCTCGGTTTCGCGATCGGCGGCTACAAGATCGCCGACGTGAAGGTCGAGACGCTGCTCAACAGCTTCGACTGGACCTCGTCGACGAGCTGGGCGGCGCTCCTCTTCTACACCGGCCAGGCCGCCTTCGCCTTCCTCGTGCCGGTCCTGGCCGGCTACATCGCGTACGGCATGGCGGACCGGCCGGGACTCGTGCCCGGCTTCGTCGGCGGCTCCATCGCGCTGACCGTGAACGCGGGCTTCCTCGGCGGCCTCGCGGCGGGCCTCATCGCGGGCGGCGTCGTCATGGCGATCCAGAAAGTGAACGTTCCGGCGGTGCTGCGCGGCATCATGCCGGTCGTCGTGATCCCGCTGCTCTCGTCGATCGCCGTCGGCTTCCTGATGTTCGTCGTCATCGGCAAGCCGATCGCCTCGCTCCAGAGCGGTCTCACCGACTGGCTGGACTCGCTGTCCGGCGCCAACGCGCTGCTGCTCGGCGCCCTGCTCGGCCTGATGATGTGCTTCGACCTGGGCGGCCCGCTGAACAAGGTCGCCTACGCCTTCGCGGTCGGCGGTCTCGCCGACCCCACCGACGGCTCGCTGAAGATCATGGCCGCCGTGATGGCCGCCGGCATGGTGCCGCCGCTGGCGATGGCCCTGGCCACCACCGTGCGCGGCAAGCTCTTCACCCGCTCCGAGCGGGAGAACGGCAAGGCGGCCTGGGTGCTCGGCGCCTCCTTCATCACCGAGGGCGCCATCCCGTTCGCCGCGGCCGACCCGCTGCGCGTCATCCCCGCATCCATGGCGGGCGGCGCCGTCACCGGCGCCCTGTCGATGGCCTTCGGCTGCACCCTGCGCGCCCCGCACGGCGGCATCTTCGTGGTCCCGCTGATCGGCAACCCCTGGCTCTACCTCGTCGCCGTCGCGGCCGGGGTCCTCGTCGCCGCCGCGCTGGTGATCGCACTGAAGGGGATGCGCAAGAACGCGCCGCGGGAGGACGGGGCGGCGGCCCCGGCGGCGCCCGAGAAGACGCAGGTCCCGGCCGCGGTCTGAACCGACCGGCGCGGAGGGCGACTTCACAGCGGGTTCCCGGAGTTGGGTGGAACTGTCCGTTACCGCGCGTACTGCGAACACTGTGAATACTGTGAACACTGCGAGATACGTCACGGTCCGGGACCAAAGTCCCGGACTGTGGTGTTCACTGGACCGCATGCCTGAGCACGTGTCGATCCTTCAGCAGATAGGCCTGGCGGCGCTCGCGCTCGTCACCGTGGCCTGGGTGGTCGGTCTGGTCCGCCTGGTACGTGTCGTCGCCGTCGCCCCGCCGGAGCCGCCCCGCCGACTGCCGCTGGGCGCGCTGCCCGGCCAGGCGCAGGCGCCGGCCGTGGAATCGGTGCCGCTGACCGCCGACGAACAGGACGCGTTCGCCGGCCTGGTCCGGCAGTTCAGCCGCCGCTAGGGCCTGTCTCCCAGATCCTTCCTGCCCCGCGACGCCTGGCACGCGCTCTCGCCGCACCGGGCACAAGGCCGAGTACGCCCAGTACGAGGCCTCGCACCCGGCGCGCCGAGAGCACGCACCAGCCGCCGCAGGGCCCGCCCTCCGGGCGGACGGAGGGATCTGAGAGACAGGCCCCAGCCGCCCGTGGGCGCCGTGGTCAGCGGCGGACCCGTGCGGCGGCCCGCCGCTCGATCGCGGCCCGGGCGGCCTCCTGGTTCAGATAGACCTCGCACATGTGGGAGCCGTCCGGCGTCGCCGTGTGCTCGACCTCCCAGAGGCTGACCTCGCAGCCGTCGTGCAGCAGGAACGCGTGCTCGTACAGCGAGAAACCCGGGCTGAGCCGACGGCCGAACGCCTGGGTGATCTGGTGCGCGCAGGCCTCCCGCAGCAGTCTCGCGGTGCCGGGGCCCGGCCGCGTCTCCACCTCCGGGTTCTCCGCGCGGCGCAGCAGGCGGCGGGCGTGGTCGACGGAGCTGTCCGGATCGGCGGGCCCGAAGGTGGGCCGCTGCGGCGGGATCGGGGGCAGCTGCACGTGAGCGCCGGGGGAGTCGATGTCCTCGGAGAGGCCGGTGAACCCGGTGACCCCAGTGGACCCAGTGAACCCGGTGAGCCCGGTGAATTCCGAGAACTCGGGGAGCCCGGGGGCCTCGGTGAATCCGGCTGATTCGGTGAATCCGGCGGACTCGGGACGGTCGTGGCTGTCGGGCGCCTCTGCGCAGGTGAAGCCCGTGAAGGTCTCGGTGGTGACGGACACGTCGAGGTCGAAGCCGGGGGCGGCCTCCGGCGGCATCGGCAGCCGGCCGGTCGCCAGATGGACCTCGTCCGCGGTGACGTAGACCTCGTGCTGGGTGACGCCGTCCCGGCCGGTGTTGTGCACCAGCTCCCACAGGGTCAGCGGGCTGCCGTCGACGAGCAGCCAGGTGTGCCGGTACGTCTCGCGGTGCAGGCCCGCGCTGTGGTGGGCCGAGTGCAGGGAACTGTCGTACGCCAGCGCGCAGTCGATGCCCTCCAGCGTCTCGTCCGGCAGCTCGAAGGAGTTGATCGAACGGCCCAGAAGGCGCGCCAGATGCTCCTCGGGTGACCTGTGAGACGGGGCGTCGTACGGGTGGCAGGACTCGTCGTCGTACGGAACGCTCAAGACACCTCCCGGCATCGCTGCATGTCACCTGGTGGGTGCATACCGTAGCGCCTCGGTCGGACATCGTGTCCGTGAAATCGCAAACAGGCAACGGGATTTGGCTGTGCTCCCGCGCCCCTTCAACGTGCGGGCCGTGCAGGATGTTCCTGCACGGCCCCTCTGTTCCCGGGGAGGGGCGAGAACCGGTCAGGCGGCGCTGCCGGCCGTCCACTGGCTCCACGGCATGTTCCAGCCATTGAGGCCGTTGTCCGGGGAGATCGTGCGGTCGTGGGAGTTCTTCACCACGACGACGTCACCGACGAGGGAGTTGTCGAAGAACCACTTGGCCGTCGTGTCGCCGCCCGCGCCCCGCACGTCCTGGAGCCCGACGCAGCCGTGGCTGGTGCCCTGCGAGCCGAAGATGCCGGGCGAGCTCCAGTAGTTGCCGTGGATGAACGTGCCCGACTGCGACAGCCGCATCGCGTGCGGCACGTCCGCGATGTCGTACTCGCCGCCGAAGCCGACCGTGTCGCCGTTCATGCGCGTCTGCACGAACTTCTCGGAGATCACCATCTGCCCGTTGTAGGTGGGGTGGGCCGCGCCGCCGGTCGAGACCGGGACCGCCTTGAGCGTCTGCCCGTCGCGCACCACGGTCATCTTCTGCGTGTTCACGTCGACGGTGGAGACCTGGGCGCGGCCGACGGTGAACGTGACCGTCTTGTCCTGCACGCCGTGGACGCCCTTCGCCCCCTCGACCCCGTCGAGGTCGATCTTCATCGTGACCTTGGAACCGGCCTTCCAGTACTCCTCGGGCCGGAAGTCGAGCCGCTGCCCGCTGAACCAGTGGCCCACGACCTGCTGCCCGCTGCTGGACGTCACCTTGATGTGCGCCTGCACGTCCTTCTTGTTCGTGATCGCCTTGTCGAACGTGAACGACACCGGCATGCCCACGCCGACCGTCGTGCCGTTGTCGGGCGTGTACGTGCCGATGAAGCTGTTCGCCGTGGTCACCGTCGTGAAGATGGAGTTGGCGGCGGCCGTGTCCCCGTCGCCGTCCTTGGCGGTCGCCGATATGCGGTACTTGGTGCCGCGCTCCAGCTGCTCCTTCGGCTTCCAGGACGCGCCGTCCGCGGCGATGGTCCCGGCGACCTCCTTGCCGCCGGCCTCCTCCGTCATCTTCACCTTCGTGATCTTGCCGTCGGCGACCTTCACGCCCGTGGCGTTGATGGAGGCGCTGGTGGAGCCGTCCTTCGCGGAGATGGTGATCCGCGGGGCGTCCGTGCCCTCCCCGCCCTTCTTGTTGTCCGCGGTGGCGCTGCCGCCGCAGGCCGTGAGGGTCAGTGCGCCGAGGGCGAGGGCGGCCCCGATGACGGCTTTGTTCTGCCTGCTCACGGTCTGCTCCTTCTGCTGTCTTCTACGTCTTTTCAGGTGGTCCCGGCTGTTTCTCCGGTAAGGGGAGAGAGTCCGAGAAGACCGGAAGAGTTCCTTCCGTTTGTTGTGAAGGCAGCCACAGGGACAGTCCTGTTACGTCTGTTACGCAACCGTCCTACGCCTCGCCCTCGGCCTGCTCACGTGTCTCGTAGAGGTCGCGGTACGCGAGGTGCGTCCCGCCGGGGGTGACCGTCGACTCCGCCGCCCGCACCGCCCGCACGATCGCCCGCGTGACCAGGTCCGCGCCCGCCGCCAGGATCTCGTTCAGCGCCAGCGGGTTCGCGGCGTCGAGCGGCCGCTCCCCGGTGGCGAGGGCGAAGACCGTGTCGCCGTCGTTGAGCAGGTGGACGGGGCGCACGGCCCGCGCGATGCCGTCGTGCGCGGTCCCCGCCACCTTCTGCGCCTGGGCGCGGGTCAGATCGGCGTCGGTGGCCACGACGGCGAGCGTGGTGTTCAGCGGCGGCGGCGCCTGCCGGGCCGGGTCCGGGTCGGGGTCCGGGGCCGGAGCCTTGGCCGGGCCGGAAAGCGCCGCCTGCCGCTCGGACAGCGGTGCCGGGCCGTGCGCCGCCTCGGCCTGTGCCCGGACGTGGGCCAGCCGCCGCCCGGCCGCCTCGTGCACGGCGGGGGAGGGGTACGTCACCGGGCCGCTCCCCGCGAAGAAGTCCCCGTACAGCGCCCCCGTCGCCGGATCGATCGCCGACCCGGCCGCATTGGCGACGACCAGCACCCCGACCGTGATCCCCGAGTCGAGCACCGTCGACGCGGTGCCGATGCCGCCCCGCACCGGCCCGACGAGCGCTCCGGTGCCCGCACCGACGTTCCCCTCCTGGACCGGCGCCCCGAGATCGCTCCCCGCGGCGGCCTCCACCGCGGCGCGGCCCGTGCCGGCCCCGGGCCGCGCCCGCCAGTCGCCGCCCCGGCCCAGATCGAACACGGTCGCCGCCGGAACCACCGGCACCACCTGCCCGGGACCGCCCACCGGCACCCCGCGCCCCTGCTCCTCCAGCCAGGCCACGACCCCCGACGCCGCGTCGAGCCCGAACGCGCTGCCGCCCGTCAACGTGATCGCCTCGATCCGCTGCACCAGATTGCGCGGATCGAGCGCGTCGGTCTCCCGGGTGCCGGGCCCGCCGCCCCGCACATCGACCGCGGTGACCGCACCCCCCTCGGGAGCGAGCACCACCGTGGTCCCGGTCAGAAAGCCGTCCCCCGCACACGTGGCATGCCCCACGCGCAGCCCGCGGACATCGGTCAGAGCGTCATGGATGAGCGTCATGGGCCATGCCTAGCACGGCACTTGGCCCACCGGGCCGCCTCGCCGAGCGGTCCGTCCGCCGTGCCCTCCTACCAGCTAGCCGCCTGCGCCTCCTGCTCCTTCCGTCCGCCCCGCGCCGACAACGCCGTCCCCACCGCCACCGTCACCGTCGTCACGATCCCCGCCGCGAGGACCGCCCAGTGCCCGGCGAACGTGCAGGCGAGCACCGCCAGCGCGCTGACCGGCAGCGTCAGCTGCTGGGCGAGGCCCACCTTGAAGAACCGCGCGTGCAAGGCCCACACCATGACCAGGAACACCGCGCACGGGACCGTCACGGCGGCGGACGCGGCCGTGCGGCTCAGGTGCGCCTCGCCGACGGCCTGCTCGACCGCGACCTCGATGCCCGCCCCGATCGCCGCCGCCGACGCGAAGATCAGGTAGTGGCCGTATCCCCAGACGAACGCCTGGCGGTTGTCGTGCAGCCGGTCGTGGATCGGCACCGCGAAGTAGATCCACCAGGCCGCGAAGACGATCAGCAGCCCGCCGGCCGCGATCGGCAGGAGTTCGCCGAGCGCGTCGTGCTCCTGGATGCCCGACTTCACCGCGACCGTCGCCGCGGCGATCGTCTCGCCGATCACGATGATGGTGAACAGGCCGTACCGCTCGGCGATGTGGTGCGCGTGCCAGGACGTCTGCCGGTCCCGCTCGGCGAAGACGGGCACGCACATCTCGAGGACGGCCATGGCCAGGAAGATCCAGCTCTGCACGGCCCAGTCGGGGGTGAGCATCAGTGCCAGCCAGCCCACCTGGCACACCAGCACCCCGCCCGCGTACCGCAGGGCGACCTTCCGCTCCGCCCCGCTGCTCGACCGGGCGGCGCGCAGCCAGTGCGCCGCCATGGCGACCCGCATGATCAGGTATCCGAGCCAGACGATGGTGAAGTCGTCGTCCTCGAAGGCGCGGGAGACACCCGCCGCGAGCACCAGCACACCCGCGATCTGGACGAGGGTGACGACCCGGTAGATCACGTCGTCGTTGTCGTAGGCGGAGGCGAACCAGGTGAAGTTCATCCAGGCCCACCAGATGGCGAAGAAGATCCGCGCGTAGTTGATGACGCCGCTGCCCGTGTGCCCCTCGGCGATGGCGTGCACCAGCTCCACCCCGCCCTGGGCGACCGCCACGACGAAGCACAGGTCGAAGAACAGCTCCAGCGACGAGGCCACCCGGTGCTGCTCGTCCCGCCCCCGCTCGACCATGCGACGCACGGGCGAGAGCCGGGCCGACGCCTGGTGCGAGGGTGAGCTGCTGGGTGCCGGGGACGCGTGGTGTGCCTGTGCCGCGTGGTGCGCGGTCGGGTCTTGGTGCCGGTCCTGGTGCGGGCCCTGGTGCGGGTGCGGATCGTGTGGTGTGGACGACGTCATGGGCCAAGCACAGCAGATCAGCGGCACGATGCGCGGACACCACGGACGAACGGGCGCCCCCGATGCGCCGCGGCCGGCAGGACCTTGGTCGCCCTCCGCCCCGTACTTTCGGGGCGCCCGGCACCCGACCAAGTCCCCTTACGCCCCGTTTACCCCGGCGAGACGCTTGAGGAGCAACACCCGTCAGGAATCCCCTCCTCACCACCAGGAACACGTCATGAGTCCTGCCGTCAGGGACGCCGCCGCGGTCGACGACGTCACTTCGTCCTATGACCCGGGTCAGTACCGCCCGGGCCGCACCATCACCGACTGGGAACCCGAGAACGACCTCTTCTGGAAGTCGATCGGCAAGCGGGTCGCCACCCGCAACCTCTGGATCGCCGTCCCCGCACTCCTCGTGGCCTTCGTGGTGTGGCAGGTGTGGAGCGTCACCGCGACGAACCTGGCCGACGTCGGCTTCAGCTTCAGCACCTCCCAGCTGTTCTGGCTGACCGCGATCCCGGGCCTCACCGGCGGTACGGCCCGGATCTTCTACACGTTCCTCGGCCCGCGCATCGGGCAGCGCCGCTTCACCGCGCTGTCCACCCTGGTCCTGGTGGTCCCGCTGATCTGGCTCGGCTTCGCCGTGCAGGACACCGGCACCCCGTACGCCGTGATGGTCGCCATCGCCGCCCTCTGCGGCTTCGGCGGAGCCAACTTCGCCTCCTCGCTCGCGAACATCGGCTTCTTCTTCCCCAAGCGGGAGAAGGGCAACGCGACCGGCATCAACGGCGGCCTCGGCAACCTCGGCGTCTCCGTCGTCCAGCTGCTCACCCCGATCGTCATCACCAGCTCGGTCATCGCGCTCGGCTCCGCCCAGCACAAGGCCGATGGCACTCCCGTCTACCTCCAGAACGCCGCGTTCCTCTGGGTGCCCGTGCTGCTGGTCCTGGCCGTGATCGCCTGGTTCGGCCAGAACGACCTCAAGGTCGCCTCCACCCCCTTCAAGCAGCAGAAGGTCATCTTCAAGCGCAAGCACAACTGGCTGATGACCTGGCTCTACGTCGGCACCTTCGGCTCCTTCATCGGCTTCGCCGCCGCCCTGCCGATGCTGATCAAGACCACCTGGACCCCGATCGACGCGGCCTACACCGCCGCCACCTACGCCTGGATCGGCCCGGCCGTCGGCGCCCTCGCCCGCTGGGGCGGCGGCTGGCTCGGCGACAAGCTGGGCGGCGCGCGCGTCACGATCATCTCGTTCGTCGGCATGGCCGCCTCGATCATCGGCGTCATCAACTTCATGCCGTCGAACGGCGCCGGCGGCTCCTTCTGGGGCTTCCTCGCCTGCTTCTACCTGGCGTTCCTCTTCAGCGGCGTCGGCAACGGCTCCACGTTCCGCCAGATCCCCGTGATCTTCCGCGGGCAGCACCTGAAGAACCTCACGGAGGGCACGCCCGAGTACACGAAGGCGCTCAAGCAGGCGGAGATGGAGTCCGGCGCCGTCACCGGATTCACGTCGGCGATCGCCGCCTACGGGTTCTTCTTCATCCCCGCGATGTTCGCAAACTTCGCGGTCACCAGCGCCCTGTGGTGCTTCGTGGGCTTCTACGCCACCTGTATCGCCGTCTGCTGGTGGTTCTACGCCCGCAAGAGCGCCGAGGCCCCGAGCTGACTTTTTGCGGAAAATCTTGTGAATGCGTTCACAAGGAAACCTGGGTCGAAAGTCCCGGACAAAACCGCAGTTCAGAGAGTGAATCCCCGTCGCTGCCGCCCCAAAAGTGGGTCCAATGGTCCCGAATTCAGGACCATTGCGGCCCCCGGCGGCGGCGTGACGGGAGTCCAATGAATACGTAGCAACGAACCGGTCGAAGAGATGGGGAAGGTGCCGCAGATGACTGCCACTCCCGCGGAGAAGACGACGGAAACCACGACGCACGGCGAGGCCTGGGACGGCTTCAAGGGGGGCCTGTGGCGCGACGCCGTCGACGTCCGCGACTTCGTCCAGCAGAACTACACCCCCTACGAGGGCGACGGCTCCTTCCTCGCCGGCCCGACCGAGCGCACCACCGCCGTGTGGGACAAGCTCCTCTCGATGTTCCCGACGGAGATCGAGCGCGGCGTCCACGACGTGGACGTGAAGACCCCGTCCCGCATCGACGCCTTCAAGCCCGGCTACATCGACGGCGACGCCAAGGACCACAAGGACCTCATCGTCGGCCTCCAGACGGACGGCGCGCTCAAGCGCGCGATCATGCCGAACGGCGGCTGGCGCATGGTCGAGGGCGCCCTCAACGCCTACGGCTACGACGCCGACCCCGAGGTCAGGGAGATCTACACCCATCTCCGCAAGACCCACAACGAAGGCGTCTTCGACGCCTACACCCCCGAGATCCGCGCCTGCCGCTCCTCCGGCATCATCACCGGCCTGCCCGACGCCTACGGCCGCGGCCGCATCATCGGCGACTACCGCCGCGTCGCCCTCTACGGCGTCGACCGGCTCATCGCCGCCAAGGAGGCCGACAAGGACCGGCTCGCCGCCGAGTGGCCGACCGAGCACGTCATCCGCGACCGCGAGGAGATCTCCGAGCAGATCAAGGCGCTGGCCGAACTCAAGGCGATGGCGATGTCGTACGGCTACGACATCTCCGGCCCGGCCCGCACCGGCCGCGAGGCCGTCCAGTGGCTGTACTTCGGCTACCTCGCCGCCGTGAAGGAGCAGAACGGCGCGGCCATGTCGATCGGCCGCATCGACAACTTCCTGGACATCTACCTCCAGCGCGACATCGACAACGGCCTCATCACCGAGTCCGAGGCCCAGGAGTTCATCGACGACTTCGTCATCAAGCTCCGCATCGTCCGCTTCCTGCGCACCCCCGAGTACAACGACCTCTACTCCGGCGACCCGACCTGGGTCACCTGGTCGATGGCCGGCATCGGCGAGGACGGCCGCCCGCTGGTCTCGCGCACCACCTTCCGCGCCCTCCAGACCCTCTACAACCTCGGCCCGGCCCCCGAGCCGAACCTGACGGTCTTCTGGTCGCGCGATCTGCCCAAGGGCTTCAAGGACTTCGCCTCCCAGGTCGCCATCGACAGCTCGGCCATCCAGTTCGAGTCCGACGACCTGATGCGCCCCAAGTACGGCGACGACACCGCCATCGCCTGCTGCGTCTCCGCGATGGCCGTCGGCAAGCAGATGCAGTTCTTCGGCGCCCGCGTGAACGTCGCCAAGGCCCTGCTCTACGCGATCAACGGCGGCCGCGACGAGAAGACCGGCAAGCGCGTCGTCGAGGGCTTCGAGCCCGTCGAGGGCGACTACCTGGACTACGACACCGTCGCCGAGCGCTACGACGCGATGCTGGACTGGCTGGCGAAGACGTACGTCCACGCGCTCAACGTCATCCACTACATGCACGACAAGTACGCCTACGAGCGCATCGAGATGGCCCTGCACGACCAGGAGATCCTGCGCACCATGGCGTGCGGCATCGCGGGTCTGTCCGTCGCCGCCGACTCCCTCTCGGCGATCAAGCACGCCAAGGTCAAGGTGATCCGCGACGAGACCGGCCTCGCCGTCGACTACGAGATCGAGGGCGACTACCCGGCCTACGGCAACAACGACGACCGCGCCGACCGGATCGCCAAGGCGATCGTCCACGGCTTCATGGAGAAGGTCCGCAAGCACCCGACCTACCGGGACGCGGTCCACACCCAGTCCGTCCTGACGATCACCTCGAACGTCGTCTACGGCAAGAAGACCGGCAACACCCCGGACGGCCGCCGCGCCGGCATGCCGTTCGCCCCCGGCGCCAACCCGATGAACGGGCGCGACGAGCACGGCTACATCGCCTCCGCGCTGTCCGTCGCGAAGCTGCCCTACGACGACGCCGAGGACGGCATCTCGCTGACCAACACGATCACCCCGGACGCCCTGGGCCGCACGCCCACCGAGCGGATCGGCAACCTCTCCGGCGTGCTCGACGGCTTCATGGCCAGCGACGGCTTCCACATGAACGTCAACGTCCTCGACAAGGCGACCCTGGAGGACGCCATGGAACACCCGGAGAACTACCCGCAGTTGACCATCCGGGTCTCCGGCTACGCGGTGAACTTCGTCCGACTGACGCGCGAGCAGCAGCTGGACGTCATCAACCGCACCTTCCACGGCTCCCTGTGAGCCGGTCCTCCTGACCGAGACAGCCGGAACCGCACGAGGAGGAACGTCATGACCACGCTGCTCACCCAGAACCTGACCGCGAACGACGCCGCCACCCCGGCCGCCGCCGCGACGCACCGCCCCACCGAGGGCTCGGTGCACTCCTGGGACCTGTCGACCGGCGTCGACGGACCGGGCACACGGTTCGTGACGTTCCTCTCCGGCTGCCCCCTGACCTGCCTGTACTGCCACAACCCCGACACCTGGCGGATGCGCAACGGCAAGCGCACCTCGGCCGACGCGATCGTCGCGGAAGCCGCCAAGTACACCCGGTTCATCGAGGCGGCGGGCGGCGGCGCCACCATCAGCGGCGGCGAACCCCTCCTCCAGCCCGTCTTCGCCGGTGAACTGCTGCACCGCTTCAAGCACGAACTGGGCCTGCACACCGCCCTGGACACCTCGGGCTTCCTCGGTGTGCGCGCCACCGACGCCCTGCTGCGCGACGTGGACCTGGTGCTGCTCGACATCAAGTCCTGGGACCGCGCCACCTACAAGAAGGTCACCGGCCGCCCGCTGCAGCCCACCCTCGACTTCGCGCACCGCCTCGCCGACCTCGGCAAGAACGTCTGGGTGCGCTTCGTGCTCGTCCCCGGCCTGACCGACGACCCCGCCAACATCGAGGGTGTCGCCGCCTTCGCCGGCTCCCTGGGCAATGTCTCCCGGGTCGACGTGCTGCCCTTCCACAAGCTGGGCGAGGCGAAGTGGGAGGCGCTCGGCAAGACCTTCACCCTGCACGACACCCCGTCGCCCACCCCCGAGCAGGTCGCCAGCGCCAAGTCGATCTTCGAGGCCCACGGCCTCCGGGCGGTCTGAGCCTGCTGCGCCGGGCGCGACGTACCCTTGAGCCATGAGCAGCACCGCCCCCGACCCCAAGAAGCGTGAGCCGAAGAAGCGTGACCCGAAGGCCGCGCTGATCTTCGACGATCCGCTGTCGGCCCAGTCCGCGGACGACTCGGACCACGGGTGGGGCGAGAGGCCGACGGCGTCCGACAACAGCGCCGCCGACCTGGCCCGCTTCCTCGACGAGAAGCCGCCCCACCACATCTGATCCGCTACGGGGTGTCGTGCCCCGTACCCCGGCCCCGCTGCGCGACGAGCGCGTCGCGGATCTCCTTGAGGACCTCCAGCTCGGAGACCTCGATCGTCTCCTGGGCGCCTTCCTTGGCCGCCTTCCGGGCCGCGGCCCTGGCCAGGTACTTGGCCATCGGCAGCACCATCAGGAAGTAGACCACCGCGGCGGTGATCAGGAAGCTGAGGACGGCGCTGAGCACCGTGCCCCACATGATCGGGATGCCGCTCGTGACCTCCCCCGCCGCGTTCACCTTGCAGGGGTCCTTCAGGCACGAGCTGTACTGGTCGAGGTCCTGGGTGCCGAACGCACCGACCAGCGGATTGATCACGCCCTTGACCACGGAGTTCACGACGTTCGTGAACGCGGCGCCGATGACGACCGCGACCGCGAGGTCGACCACGTTGCCACGGAGCAGGAAGGCCTTGAAGCCCTCCAGGACGCTTGTCTTTTCCTCGGTCACTCTGGAGCCCTTCTCGACATGTGGGGGAGGGGTGCGAGACCCCCGCGTCACCTAAGACGGGCCGTTCCGGGCATGTCCAATTTTGTACCCCGCGCGGGTGACCACAGCGCAAGGCCGTCGCAATTCCGCTCACCACACCGTCACCGCCAGCCGGGACGCGGCCCCCGCGCCCGCGAGTCGCGTGGCCGTCGCGCGCTCCACCGACAGCACGACCAGCGCCCCGCCGTCGGCCGCGACGTCCCCCGGCGCTCCGGACCGCGCCGCCCTCGGCACCGAGACGACCCGCGCCCCGGAGGCCAGCACCCGCACGCCCGGCACCCCGTCCGCCCGCGCCGCCACCACGTCGACCCGGTCGCCGGGCCGCAACAGCCGCACCGCCCCCGCGTCCGCGATCCGCACCGGCGCCGACACCACCGCCGCCTTGCGCGCCGCACCCGCCCGCTCACCCGGCGGCGCCTGCGCCCGCTCGTGCCCGTGCTCCTGACCCGGCGGCCCCGACGACGGCACCGCGGCCACCAACGCCGCGGCCGTCAGGGCGAGTCCGGCACCGACCAGGGCCCGCCGCCGACGCCCCGCGCCGGACCGCCACCGCCCACCCCGCACCCGTACCGGAGCGAAGGCGGGCACCACCGACGTCGGCGGAGCGCTGAACCGCCCCGGAACAAGCGCACCGGCGGGACCGGCGAACTCGGCGGAATCGGGGAACTCAGCGGAAGCGGCGGAGCCAGCAAGACCGGGGAATTCAGCGAACTCAGGGGACTCAGCGAACACGGACGTCACCGCCAGGCGATCGGAAGGAGGGCCGCGAACGGCCGAGCCGGGCACCGCGCCCGTCTCGCCGACCACGATCCGCTTCCGCGCCACATCCCGCCGAGCCTCGTGCACTACCGACCGGTTGTGGACAACTCCCCCACCCGAAAGGGGAGTCAGCCGCACCCCGGACGCGCTACGGCAGCCGGAACCCCGGGTCCATGCCGCCGAGCGCACTCGTGCAGAGGCAGTCCCGTTCCTCGGCCGCTGGCAGTCCCGCCACCGCGTCGAACAGCACGGTCCGCAGCCGGTCCACGTTCTGCGCGAACACCTGAAGCACCTCGTCGTGCGAGACGCCTTCACCGGTCTCGGCGCCCGCGTCCAGATCGGTGACGAGCGTCATCGACGTGTAGCAGAGCTCCAGTTCACGGGCGAGCATCGCCTCCGGGTGCCCCGTCATGCCGACCACGGACCAGCCCATGGAGGCATGCCACCGCGACTCGGCGCGGGTCGAGAAACGCGGTCCCTCCACGACCACGAGGGTGCCGCCGTCCACCGGCTCCCAGTCCTTGCCGCGCGCCGCCTTCACCGCCACCTTGCGCCCCACGGGGCAGTACGGATCGGCGGGCGAGACGTGCACGACGTTCGGCACGGTGCCGTCGGGGAGCGGATGCCCGTCGAAGTAGGTCTGCGCCCGGGACTTCGTCCGGTCCACGAACTGGTCAGGCACCAGCAGCGTCCCCGGCCCGTACTCGGACCGCAGTCCGCCCACCGCGCACGGGCCGAGCACCTGGCGCACCCCCACCGAGCGCAGCGCCCACAGATTGGCGCGGTAGTTGATGCGGTGCGGCGGCAGATGGTGGCCGCGCCCGTGCCGGGGCAGGAAGGCGACGCGGCGCCCGGCCACCTCGCCGAGGAAGAGCGAGTCGCTCGGCGGGCCGTAGGGCGTGTCCACCTGGACCTCGGTCACGTCGTCCAGGAACGAGTAGAAGCCGGAGCCGCCGATCACGCCGATCTCGGCGCTGGCACTTGTGTTCGCGTTCGTCGCCATGGTCAGCACAGTAACCAAGCCCGGGCACGCCAAAGACCCCGCCGTCGGGAACGACAGGGTCTCGTAAGACGTGAAGCGTCGGAGAAGTGCGCGCCTACGCGGCCGACGACGAGCTGGAAGAACTCGACGTGCTGGAGGAGGACGACTTCGAGTCCGAGGACGACGAGGACGAAGCCGAAGAAGACGACGACGTCGAGGAACCCGACTTCGTGTCCGACTTCGACTCGGACTTCGAGGACGACGCCGGGCTGCTGCTCGACGAGGAGCCGCGGCTGTCATTGCGGTAGAAACCGGAGCCCTTGAACACGATGCCGACGGCCGAGAACACCTTCTTCAGGCGGCCACCGCAGTTGGGGCACTCGGTCAGGGCATCGTCGGTGAACTTCTGCACCGCCTCGAGGCCCTCGCCGCACTCGGTGCACTGGTACTGGTAAGTCGGCACTGTGTCTTCCTCCTGGCACTCTCACTCAATGAGTGCTAACGACGCTCCATAGTGGCCTATTCCACGGGATCAGTCCACTGCCACCGGCACTCGGTGACCGACACCACGTGCCACGGTCCGCCCCGCGGACGGCGGAACGAGCCGCGAACGCAGCAGGAACATGACCACCAGAGCCAGCACCGTGCCGCCCATCGGGACGAGGAATCCGGCCCCGTCCCAGAAGCCGTCCTCCAGCTGTCCGGCCACCGTCACGGCGGCCGCCTGGCCGAGCGCGACCGCGCCGGTGAGCCACGTGAAGGCCTCCGTGCGGGAGGTCGCGGGCACGATCCTCTCCACCAGCGTGTAGCCGGTGATCAGGGACGGCGCGATGCAGACACCGACCAGCAGGCCGATCCCGGCGAGCACGACGACGGACTGCGCGGCCCACAGGCCGGACGCGGTGACGGCGAGCGCCGTGTAGCCGATGAGCAGCCGGCGCTGCGGGGCGATCTTCCAGGCGACGGCGCCGCAGACCAGGCCGGAGAGCATGTTGCCGGCGGCGAAGATCCCGTACAGGACGCCGTTCAGACCGGGGCGGCCGATCGCCTCGCTGTAGGCGGCGAGCGAGACCTGCATGCCGCCGAAGACGGCGCCGATGCCGAGGAACGTGACGATCAGGACGCGCACGCCGGGCACCCGCAGCGCGGACACGTGCTCCACGCGCGCGTGCTCCCCGACGGAGCGCACCGCGGGCTGGGTGCCCTTCTGGGCGGCGAACAGCAGACCGCCGACCAGGGTGAGCGCGGCCTCCGTGATCAGCCCCGCCGCCGGGTCGACGCCGGTGCACAGCGCGGTGGCGAACAGCGGGCCGAGGACGAACGTGAACTCGTCCGTGACCGACTCGAAGGCCGCCGCGGTCTGCATCAGGGGCGAGCCGTGCAGCTTCACGCCCCAGCGGGCGCGCACCATCGGCCCGATCTGCGGCGTGGAGGCACCGGTCGGCACGGCCGCCAGGAACAGCGTCCAGGTGGGCGCCCCCGACAGCGCGAGCACGGTCAGCGTGAGACCGGCGGCGGAGTGCACCAGGACGCCGGGCAGCAGGACGGCGCGCTGGCCGAAGCGGTCGGCGAGTTTGCCGCTGTAGGGCGCGAACAGCGCCATGGAGACACCGGTCGTCGCGGAGACCGCGCCCGCGGTGCCGTAACTGCCGGTGGTGTGCTGGACGAGCAGCACGATCGAGATGGTCAGCATCGCGAACGGCTGGCGCGCGGCGAAGCCGGGCAGCAGGAACGTCCAGGCGCCGCGGGTGCGCAGCAGCTGTCCGTAGCCGGGGCGCTCGGTACGCGCCTTGACGGGATCGGTGACCGTGGCCTTCTCTGGCACGGCCCTTGCCTTTCTGCCGCCTGGTAGTGCCCGCCTCCCGATCGGGGAGGGGGCACCGAGAGCCGTCCTCATGCGCCGGGAACCGAGTGATACCTGCGGTCCGCGCCAGGAGAGGCCCTGGCCAAGCGGTTCGCGCGCGTGAGGGCGGGCGCCGCAAGGGGACCGCGGCCGCTTTGCGGTCGCGCCGGCTCTACTTCAGGCAGAGTCGGTCGTACGCGGGAATGCGTACGTGGTACTTCGTACGTCGGTCCGGAAACGCGGTACGCGGGTCTGGTCATTCCCCCATGTACGCGGATCCGGTCTCCATGTTAACGGCCGGTTTCGGGGCCGGAGCCCAGCCAGCCGGCGAGCTTGCCGCCGTGGCCGATGGCGCGCAGCCGGGCCTCGGCCGCGTCCCGCACGGGGTCGGTCGCCACCACGAGCAGTTCGTCGCCGCGCCGCAGCACGGTCGTCGGGCCGGGGACGAACGATTCGCCGTCGCGGACGACGAGCGTCACGGAGGCGCCCTTGGGCAGCCGCAGCTCCCCGACCTCCACGCCGTGCATCCGCGAGCCCTTGGGGACGGACACGGACAGCAGGTGCCCGCGCAGCCGCTCCAGGGGCGCCGATTCGATGCCGAGGTCGGCGGCCTCCGCGTCGTCGCCCAGGTTCAGCTTCCTGGCCAGCCAGGGCAGCGTGGGGCCCTGGATGAGGGTGTAGACGACGACCAGCACGAAGACGATGTTGAAGATCCGCTGGCTGTCGGCGACGCCGGTCACCATCGGGATGGTCGCCAGGATGATGGGCACGGCGCCGCGCAGACCGGCCCACGACATGAGCGCCTGCTCCTGCCATCGCATCCGGAACGGCAGCAGGCTGATCAGCACTTCCAGCGGCCTCGCGACCATGGTGAGCACGAGTCCGATGATGAGCGCGGGCACCACGTCGTCGGCCAGTTCGTGCGGGGTGACCAGCAGGCCGAGCAGGACGAACATGCCGATCTGCGCGATCCAGCCGAGCCCTTCGGCGAAGCCGCGGGTGGCCGGCCAGTGGGGCAGCTTGGCGTTGCCCATCACCATGGCGGCCAGATAGACGGCGAGGAAGCCACTGCCGTGGGCCATGGCGCCCGCGGCGTAGGCGACGGTCGCGATGGCCATCACGGCGATCGGGTAGAGGCCGGAGGCGGGCAGCGCGACGTGCCGCAGCCCGTACGAGCCGAGCCACCCGACCGCGAGGCCAATCGCGGCACCGATGGCCAGTTCCAGGGCGATCTCGCCGATGAGGACGTACCAGTGCTCCACCGGGCCCGCGGCCGAGAAGGCCACGACCAGGATGACGACCGGGGCGTCGTTGAACCCCGACTCCGCCTCCAGGACGCCGGTCACGCGTGCGGGAAGCGGCACCTTGCGCAGAACGGAGAAAACGGCCGCGGCGTCCGTGGAGGACACCACCGCGCCGATGATCAGCGACGGCCGCCAGTCCAGGCCCACCAGATAGTGCGCGCCCGCCGCGGTCACGCCCACACTCACCGCGACGCCCACGAGCGACAGCGCGGCGGCCGCCGGGAGCGCGGGTTTGATCTCCTTCCACTTCGTGCCGAGTCCGCCCTCGGCCAGGATCACGACAAGAGCCGCGTATCCGATGACCTGGGTCATCTCGGCATCGCTGAAGGAGACGTCGCCGATGCCGTCCTGGCCCATGGCGATACCGATGCCGAGGTACAGGAGCAGGCTGGGCAGCCCGCTGCGCGAGGAGATGCGCACCGCGGCGACCGCGATGAGCAGCACAAGAGCGCTGACGAGCAGGAGCTGGTTGAGGTGGTGGACAGTCAGGGGCCGTTCCTTCCGCGAGGAGGCTTCGCACGGTCGATGTGGGGGAGTTACTTCGTTACCTTACCTAATCTTTGACGCTTTCTTGACGCGAGGGCCGTTTCACCGGGCCCTCGCGGGTGCCGCCTTCCTGACTCCGCGTCCGAGCGCGCACCGCACTGCTCGTATGGTTGCTCTCACCCTCTTGCCCGTCGCCCACCACCACCCTTGTACGAGGGCCCTTCGGGCCCGCCCAGTCGTCTGCGAAGGACAGCAAGGATCGCGATGCCCTCCACTACGAACGCCTCTGCCGGCAGCAAGCCGCGCAAGAAGAAGGGGCGCCGAGCCCGACTGATCGTGATCGTCCTGGTGTTGGCGGTGATTGCGGGCATCGGGTACGGCGCCTACTGGAGCGTCGACAGCGTCCGTGCCTCCCTGCCGCAGACCACGGGCTCGGTCACGATCGATGGTCTCGACGGGAAGGTGCAGGTCAAGCGGGACGGTTACGGCATCCCGCAGATCTACGCCTCCTCCGACGAAGACCTGTTCATGGCCCAGGGCTTCGTGCAGGCGCAGGACCGGTTCTACGAGATGGACGTGCGCCGCCACACCACCTCCGGCCGGCTCTCCGAGATGTTCGGCAAGAGTCAGGTCAAGACCGACGAGTTCCTGCGCACGCTCGGCTGGCACCGGGTCGCGCAGGAGGAGTACGACTCCGAGCTCTCGCCCGCGACGAAGAAATATCTCCAGGCGTACTCCGAGGGAGTCAACGCCTACCTGTCGGGCAAGAGCGGCAAGGAGATCTCCGCCGAGTACGTCGCGCTCGGCTTCGAGAACGACTACAAGCCGCAGAAGTGGACGCCGGTCGACTCGGTGGCCTGGCTGAAGGCGATGGCCTGGGACCTGCGCGGCAACATGCAGGACGAGATCGACCGCTCCCTGATGACGAGCCGCCTCGGCCCGCAGCAGATCGCCGATCTCTACCCCGAGTACCCGTACGACAGGAACAAGCCGATCGTCCAGGAGGGCGCCTACAACAGCGCCACCGGGGAGTACGACCCGAAGGCCTCCGCCACCTCCACGCAGCCCGGTGCCACCGGCGGGACGGCGGGCACCGGCCTCACGGGCGGCACGCAGGCCCCCAGCAGCCTCCAGAGCCAGCTGGGCGGCCTCTCCGACGTCCTGGACCGGATCCCCGACTCCGCGGGCCTGGGACCGAACGGCAACGGCATCGGATCGAACTCCTGGGTCGTCTCCGGCGACCACACCGTCAGCGGCAAGCCGCTGCTCGCCAACGACCCGCATCTCGCGCCGCAACTGCCGTCGGTCTGGTACCAGATGGGCCTGCACTGCACGACCCTGAGCGCCACGTGCCAGTACGACGCGACGGGCTACACCTTCGCGGGGATGCCCGGCGTCGTCATCGGCCACAACAAGTACATCTCCTGGGGCCTGACCAACTCGGGCGTGGACGTCACCGACCTGTACCTGGAGAAGTTCAGCGGCGACGGCTACCTGTACGACGGCAAGACCAAGCCGTTCACCACCCGCAAGGAAGTCATCAAGGTCGCGGGCGGCGGCTCCAAGACCATCACGGTCCGCGAGACCAACAACGGCCCGCTGCTGTCCGACCGGAACAGCGAGCTGGTGAAGGTCGGCAAGAAGGCGACCGTCGGCTCCTCGGGGCCCGACCGCGGTGACGGCTACGGCGTCGCGCTGCGCTGGACCGCGCTCGAACCCGGCAACACCATGGACGCCGTCTTCGAGATCGACAAGGCGAAGAACTGGACCGAGTTCCGCAAGGCCGCCGAGGACTTCCAGGTGCCCTCGCAGAACCTCACGTACGCCGACACCGAGGGCAACATCGGCTACACGCTGCCCGGCCGCATCCCGACCCGCGCCGAGGGCGACGACGGCTCGCTGCCCTCGCCGGGCTGGGACTCGAAGTACCGCTGGACCGGCTACATCAAGCAGTCCGAACTGCCCTACGAGTACAACCCCAAGCGGGGCTACATCGTGACCGCCAACCAGGCCGTCGTCGGCAAGGACTACCCGTACACGCTGACCACGGACTGGGGCTACGGCACCCGCAGCCAGCGCATCTCCGACCTGATCGCCTCGAAGATCAAGGACGGCGGCAAGATCTCCACCGACGACATGCGCACCACGCAGATGGACAACAGCAGCGAGATCGCCAAGCTGCTGGTGCCCTACCTGCTGAAGATCGACGTCCAGGACAAGGACGTCCGCCAGGCCCAGCAGCTCCTGGAGAACTGGGACTACACCCAGAACCCGGACTCGGCGGCCGCCGCCTACTTCAACTCGGTCTGGCGCAACATCCTGAAGCTGGCCTTCGGCAACAAGCTGCCCAAGGAGCTGCGCGTCGAGGGCCAGTGCCTGACCGTCGACCCGGTCGACAACACCGGCCCGGCCGACGAGGACCGCAAGGTCCGCGAGTGCGGCGAGCGCGACACGGACTCGGCGCAGCCCGACGGCGGCGACCGCTGGTTCCAGGTCGTCCGCAACATCCTCAAGGACGAGAAGAACGACTGGTGGAAGGCGCCCAAGTCGCGCACCGACAGCGCCACGAACACCCGTGACGAACTGTTCGGCCGCGCCATGGAGGACGCCCGCTGGGACCTGACGGCCAAGCTCGGCAAGGACATCGACACCTGGAGCTGGGGCCGCCTGCACAAGCTGGAGCTGAAGAACCAGACCCTCGGCACGGCGGGTCCGGGCTGGCTCCAGTACGTCCTCAACCGCGGTCCCTGGAAGCTCGGCGGTGGCGAGGCGGCCGTCGACGCGACCGGCTGGAACGCGGCGGGCGGCTACGGCGTCGACTGGGTGCCGTCGATGCGCATGGTGGTCAACCTGGACGACATGGACAAGTCCCAGTGGATCAACCTGACCGGCGCCTCGGGCCACACCTTCAGCTCGCACTACACGGACCAGACCGACAAGTGGGTCAAGGGCGAGCTGCTGCCGTGGGCGTTCACGAAGGACGCCGTCGACAACACCACGTCGGACACGCTGGAGCTCAAGCCCTGACACCGGACAGCTGAAAAGGGCCTCCACGCGCGCGTGGAGGCCCTTTTTCACGTAGGCCCAGGCTAGAACCGGCGCACGCCCGACGGTGTCACAACCGCGTGCACGGCCTTGTCGTGCGCCTCGTGCGGGAGGTGCGCGACGACCTCGCTGTCGTAGAGCAGCACGATGAGCGCCGGGTGCGCGCCCGCGGCCTCCAGGCGGGCCAGTACGCGGTCGTAGGAGCCGCCGCCCCGCCCGAGCCGCATCCCGCGCGCGTCCACCGCGAGCCCCGGCAGCAGCACGACGTCCGCCGCGAGCACCGCGTCACGGCCGAGCCGCGCGCCGCCCGGCTCGGCCAGCGTCATCTTTCCCGGGTGCCGCACGTCCACCAGAGAGCCGGCGCCGTCGTACGCGCCCCAGTCCAGGTCGTTGTCGGGCAGCAGCACCGGCAGCAGAACCCGCGTCCCGCGAGCGTGGAGCGCGTCCAGCAGGGCGCCGGTGCCCGGCTCGCCGCCCACGGACACGTACGCCGCGACGGTCCCCGCCGTCGCCAGCTCGGCGAGGTCGAGGGCGCGGCGGGCGAGAACCGTCTGCGCTTCCTGCACGTCATCCTCTGGCAACGCGTTCCTCACCAGGAGGAACTCCCGTCGCAATGTGCGCTTGTCAGGCTCTGCGTCACGCGCGTCACGTGGGTGCGGACTCATAGAGAACTCACAAACCTCTCCTCATCCACTCATATATGTGCCAACAAAGCGGACCCACAGATTCCGCCCATTGGCGCCGGATATGGTGACGGACATGACTGACTCGCACACCAGGATCACCAAGGCTGTCATCCCCGCAGCGGGTCTCGGCACCCGGTTCCTGCCGGCCACCAAGGCGACTCCCAAAGAGATGCTCCCGGTCGTCGACAAGCCTGCGATCCAGTACGTGGTCGAAGAGGCCGTGTCGGCGGGTCTCGATGACGTACTCATGATCACGGGCCGCAACAAGCGCCCGCTCGAGGACCACTTCGACCGCAACTACGAGCTGGAGTCGGCCCTTCAGCGCAAGGGCGACGCCAACCGCCTCGCCAAGGTCCAGGAGTCCAGCGACCTCGCGACCATGCACTACGTGCGTCAGGGAGACCCCCGCGGCCTCGGCCACGCCGTGCTGTGCGCAGCCCCGCACGTCGGCCACGAGCCCTTCGCGGTGCTCCTCGGCGACGACCTGATCGACCCGCGCGACCCGCTCCTCGCGCGCATGGTCGAGGTCCAGGAGCGGCACGGCGGCAGCGTCGTCGCGCTCATGGAGGTGGAGCCCTCGCAGATCCACCTCTACGGCTGCGCCGCCGTCGAGACCACCGCCGACGGCGACGTCGTCAAGGTCACCGACCTCGTCGAGAAGCCGGACCCGACGGACGCCCCCTCCAACTACGCGGTCATCGGGCGCTACGTCCTCGACCCGAACATCTTCGACATACTGCGCAAGACCGAGCCGGGCCGCGGCGGCGAGATCCAGCTCACCGACGCCCTGCAGAAGCTCGCCGCGGACGAGACGATCGGCGGCCCCGTGCACGGCGTCGTCTTCAAGGGCCGCCGCTATGACACCGGCGATCGCGGCGACTATCTGCGTGCCATTGTCAGACTCGCGTGCGAACGTGAAGACCTGGGCCCGGACTTCCGGACCTGGCTTCGCAGTTACGTCACCGAGGAGATGTAGCACCTTGAGCAGCGCGACCACACCGCCCGCCACCGGTCAGCACCAGCTCTGGTCGGTGGACGAGCACCTGGACGACATCCTCACCACCGTCCACCCGCTCGACCCCATCGAGCTGCAACTCCTCGACGCCCAGGGCTGCGTGCTCGTCGAGGACGTGACGGTGCCGGTCTCGCTGCCCCCGTTCGACAACAGCTCGATGGACGGATACGCGATCCGGGTCGCCGATGTCGCGGGCGCGAGCGAGGAGTTCCCCGCCGTGCTCACGGTGATCGGCGACGTCGCGGCGGGCGCGGCCGGACCCGACGGACAGCCCACCGTCGGCCCCGGCCAGGCCGCCCGCATCATGACCGGCGCCCCGCTGCCGCCCGGCGCCGAGACCGTCGTCCCCGTCGAGTGGACCGACGGCGGGCTCGGCGCCGGCCCGGTCGCCTCGATGACCGCCCACAGCGCGGCCCCCGAGGGAGCCTCCGGCGAGGTCCGCGTGCACCGCCCCGCCCCGGCACGCGCGCACGTCCGCGCGCAGGGCAGCGACGTCAAGGCCGGGGACCGGGCACTCGCCGCCGGCACGGTGCTCGGCCCGCCGCAGATCGCCCTGCTCGCCGCCATCGGCCGCGGCACCGTACGCGTCCGCCCGCGCCCGCGCGTGGTCGTCGTCTCCACCGGCAGCGAACTCGTCCAGCCCGGCGAGCAGTTGGCCGACGGCCAGATCTTCGACTCCAACAGCTTCGCGCTGACCGCCGCCGCCCGCGACGCCGGAGCCATCGCCTACCGGGTCGGCGCGGTCGCGGACGACGCCGAGACGCTCCGCTCCACCATCGAGGACCAGCTGATCCGCGCCGACCTCATCGTCACTACGGGCGGTGTCAGCGTCGGCGCGTACGACGTCGTCAAGGAGGCGCTGACCTCCATCGGCGACCCCGACGAGGAGGACGGCCTCGGCGCGGGCAGCGGCGTCGAGTTCCGCAAGCTCGCGATGCAGCCGGGCAAGCCGCAGGGCTTCGGCTCGGTCGGCCCCGACCACACCCCGCTGCTCGCCCTTCCCGGCAACCCGGTCTCCAGCTACGTCTCCTTCGAGCTGTTCGTCCGCCCCGCCGTCCGGACGCTGATGGGCCTGCCCGCCGACTCCGTGCAGCGCCCGAGAGTCCGCGCCGAGCTCGCCACCGACAAGGCCCTGACCTCACCGTCCGGCCGCCGCCAGTTCCTGCGCGGGGTGTACGACGCCGAGGCCGGCCGGGTCGCCCCCGTCGGCGGCTCCGGCTCCCACCTCGTCGCGGCGCTCGCCCAGGCGGACGCGCTGATCGTCGTACCCGAGGACGTCACGTCGGTCGAGCCCGGCACCGAGGTCGACGTGGTTGTCCTGGGCTGACCGGCCCCGCCGCCGCGGGCTCGCGATACCGTGTCGCGCACAACAGTCCGGCGCGCCCGCACCGCGCACGGCTCGGATCGGGAGCGCCACCACGCCATGAGCACTTCGCAAGGACACCTCACCCATCTCGACGAGGCGGGCGCGGCCCGCATGGTCGACGTGTCCGGCAAGGACGTCACCGCCCGCACCGCGCGTGCCAGCGGGCGCGTGCTCGTGTCGTCGCGCGTGGTCGAGCTGCTGCGCGGCGAGGGCGTCCCCAAGGGCGACGCCCTCGCGACCGCGCGGATCGCCGGGATCATGGGCGCCAAGCGCACGCCCGACCTGATCCCGCTCTGCCACCCGCTCGCCGTCTCCGGCGTGAAGGTGGACCTGTCCGTCGCGGACGACGCCGTCGAGATCCTGGCCACCGTGAGGACCACGGACCGTACGGGCGTGGAGATGGAGGCCCTGACGGCGGTCTCGGTCGCCGCGCTCACCGTCGTCGACATGGTCAAGGCCGTCGACAAGGGCGCCGTCATCTCCGACGTGCGGGTCGAGGAGAAGACGGGCGGCAAGTCGGGCACCTGGAGCCGGTCATGACGGTGACTCCGTCGGTTCGGCGGATTTCCGGGCGGCCCGCGCCCCGCGGCGGAGCCGCTGATCGGCACAGCCCCGCGCCCCTGACGGGGCGCGACGGTGACCGGAGAGGCCGCCATGTCTGACACCTACCGCGCCCTCGTCGTCACCGCCTCCAACCGGGCCGCCGCCGGGGTCTACGAGGACAAGGGCGGACCCCTGATCGCCGAAGGGCTGCGGGGGATGGGCTTCCACGTCGAGGGGCCTCAGGTCGTCCCGGACGGGGACCCGGTCGAGGCCGCCCTGCGGGCCGCGGTCGAGGCTGCCTACGACGTCGTCGTCACCACCGGCGGCACCGGCATCTCGCCCACCGACCGCACCCCCGAGGCGACCGCCCGCGTCATCGACCACGAGGTGCCGGGCATCCCCGAGGCGATCCGCGCGTACGGCCGGGAGAAGGTGCCCACGGCGGCGCTCTCCCGTGGCCTCGCCGGGGTCGCCGGGCGCACACTGATCGTGAACCTCCCGGGGTCGAGCGGGGGAGTGAAGGACGGCCTCGCCGTCCTCGCGCCGCTGCTCACCCACGCCGTCGACCAGCTCCGCGGCGGCGACCACCCCAGACCGGACACCGCACCGGACGCCCACGCCGGGGGTGCGCTCTGAACAGCCCGTCCTGGCCCGTCGTGCTGGCGGAGGGCGATGTCGTCCTCCGTCCGATAAAGCTGCGCGACCAGCGTGCCTGGCGCGAAGTGAACCGGCGCAACCGCGACTGGCTGCGCCCCTGGGAGGCGACGATCCCGCCGCCCACACCGAGCGGCCCGATCACGCACCGCCCGACCTACCGTCAGATGGTCCGCCATCTGCGCGCGGAGGCGAACGCGGGCCGGATGCTGCCCTTCGTCATCGAGTACCAGGGCCGCCTGGTGGGCCAGTTGACCGTCGCCGGGATCACCTGGGGATCGATGTGCTCGGGGCACGTCGGCTACTGGGTGGACCAGTCCGTCGCGGGGCGCGGGGTGATGCCGACGGCCGTCGCGCTCGCCGTCGACCACTGCTTCCGCACCGTGGGCCTGCACCGCATCGAGGTCTGCATTCGCCCGGAGAACGGGCCGAGCCGCCGCGTCGTGGAGAAACTCGGATTCCGCGAGGAGGGGCTTCGTCCACGGTATCTTCACATCGACGGCGGCTGGCGCGATCATCTCGTCTTCGCGCTCACCGCCGAAGAGGTCCCCGAGGGCATGGTCAGGCGCTGGCGGCGCGAGCGGCCCGGCAACAGCGCAGGTCCGGGGGCGTCCAACACGATGGATCCGGGGACCCCTTCGAAATAAAATAAATGTTCGAATTTGATCGCCGGTGGACCGCGAGAGCCATTAAATTCCCGCCCCGGTCGACCAGTTGATCGCACCAGTCGCAAAAAAAGCTCGAAATATCAGCCAGATCGTGCGACACACCGGCTCAATTGGCGGATGGCCTCACGGAAACCCCTCTACGGTGTGACCGTGAGCAGCAGCGGCCTCATCTACGCAGTCATCGTCGGGGCCTGGGCCGCCTACTTGGTGCCGATGTGGCTCCGTAGGCAGGACGAGCTGAACGAAGCCCGTCCGACGGAACGCTTCAGCACCGCGATCCGACTTCTCTCCGGTCGGGCGGGCATGGAGCGCCGGTACGCCAAGGACCTCCAGGCTCGCTCGCCCGAGGACGAGCGGAGCGGCGACCCGGTCGACCCGGACGCGCCCACCGATCCGGTGGACGTCCGGGCCTTCGTCGCGCCCTCGGCCGGCGACCGGCCCCCCGCGGTCACCGAACGGCCACCGGCGGCCCAGCGCCCCCCGGCAGCCCAGCGACCCGCACCCGCCCCGCGCCCCCCGGCCACCGGACGCGACCACGCCGAACCGGTCCGCGAACCGGCCCCGGACGCCGCCAAGTCCCGCGCCGCACGCGCCGCCTCCGCCGAGGCACAGGCCCGCGCCCGCCGCTCCAAGGTGCTCGCCCGCCGCCGCCGTACCACCGTGATGCTCTTCATCGCGTTCACCGCCGGCGCGGTCGTCGCCGGAGTCGGCGGCATCGCGTTCCTGTGGGCACCCGCGGCACCGGCCCTGCTGCTCAGCGCGTACATCGTCTACCTCCGCGCCCAGGAGCGCCGCCGCTTCGCCTACGTGATGGACCGCCGCCGCGCCGAGATCGCGGCGCAGCGCCTGCGCGAGCGCCAGCCCCGCAGGCGCCAGCAGGCCGCGGGCCGCGCCACGGACGGATACGGCCGGTCCGCCGAGTACGCCGACACCGCGGAGGACGGACCAGACGCCGAGGACAGCGCGACCGACCCCGGCCTCGAAGCACTCGCCGCCGACCGGCGCGCCCTCGTCGAGCAGACCGACCACGCCGAGTGGGTCGACCAGCAGCGCGAGCGCCAGCGCCACCCCGGCCCCGGCGACAGCTGGGACCCCGTACCGGTCCCGCTGCCCACCTATGTGACGGCCCCGGTCGCCCCGCGCGCCGGCGGCGGCATCGACTACGGCGCCCCCGAGACGTGGAGCGCCGCCCGCTCCTCGGCCGTCGAGGAGGAGCACGCCGCCGAGGAACCGCCCGTCGCCGACGACGGCCGCAGCGACGCCCGCCGCGCCGCCTCCGCCCGCCGCTCGCGCGAGCGCGGCCGCACCCCGCTCTTCGACCAGTACGACGACGGCGCGGACGGCCGGCCCCGCGCCGCCAACGAGTGACGGGGCTGACCAGCCTCGGAACGGATTTCCAAGCACCCCGACCGGGGTGCTAGAGTTTCACTCGTTGCAAGGGCCTGTGGCGCAGTCCGGTAGCGCACCTCGTTCGCATCGAGGGGGCCAGGGGTTCGAATCCCCTCAGGTCCACTGCAACACCGCTTGTGAGGCGACTCGCAGACGGTGGACAAGATCCCGTCCGATCATCACGATCGGGCGGGATCTTTGCGTTGGCGGGGACCAAGAGCGATAAAACCCCCTGTCCCGCACGGCATTCGGGCGCGAGAATCGCGACCATGCCTGAAACCCCTGACAGTCCTGACACCGCCGGTGGTGCCTCCGCCTTCCACGACCTCTCCGCCTATCTCGCCCTGCCCCGCGTCAACTCCCTCGCCCTGTCCGCCGACGGCAGCCGGCTCGTCGCCGCCGTGCAGACCCTGTCCGGCGACAGCACCCGGTTCGTGTCCGGACTCTGGGAGCTCGACCCGGCCGGCACGCGCGAGGCGGTCCGGCTGACCCGGTCCGACAAGGGCGAGTCCGGGCCCGCGTTCGGCCCCGACGGAGCGCTGTACTTCCTGTCCGGCCGCCCCGGAGACATCGACGACGCCGACGGCGAGCACGAGGGGCCCGCACTGTGGTCGCTGCCCGCGCGCGGCGAGGCCGCCGTCGTGGCCCGCCACCCCGGCGGCATCGCGGCGTTCACCGTCGCCCGTGACTCCGGCGCGCTCGCCGTCACCGCGGGACTGCTGCCCGGCGCCGCCGACGCCGAGGCGCACGACAAGCTCCGTACGGCACGCAAGGACGCCAAGGTCACCGCGATCCTCTACGAGTCCGGGCCGACCCGCGCCTGGGACCGCGACCTCGGCCCCGAGGACCCGCACGTCCTCGTCCGCGCCACCCCCGACGCCGCCCTCGTCGACGCCGGTGGCCAGGGCGAGGCGCTGGAGAACGCCGGGGACGCGGTGCTCTCGCCCGACGGCACGCGCGTGGCGTACACCCGCTTCACGACCGGCCGGATCCCCGACGAGAACCGCACCGCCGTGGTGATCGCCGACGCGACGACCGGCAAGCAGCTCCACGTCCTCGGCGACACGCAGCACGTCTACGAGGCACCCGCCTTCACCGGCGACGGCACCGCCGTCGTGCTCTCCCGGATGTTCTTCCCCACCTACGACGAACCCTGGGACGGCACGCTCATCCGCGTCGACCTGGCGACCGGCGACGTCACCGACCTGCTCCCCGGGTTCGACAACTGGCCCGGCGGCGCCGTCTGTTCACCGGCCGACGACACCCTCTTCTTCACCGCCGACGAAAAGGGCCACCACCCCGTCTTCCGCCGCGACCCCGACGGCACCGTCACCCGCCTCACCGCCTCCGGCGCGTACGGATCGCTGTGCGTCGCCCCCGACGGCCGCACGCTCTACGCCCTGCGCAACGCCGTCGACTCCCCGCCGCGCCCCGTCCGCCTCGACGCCGCGACGGCCGACCAGACGCCCGCCGAACTGCCCGCCCCGGGCGCCCTCGACGGCCTGCCCGGCACCCTCACCGAGGTGCACACCGAGGGCGACGACGGATTCCCGCTGCGCGGCTGGCTCGTCCTGCCCGAAGGAGCCGGCGCCGACCGCCCCGCACCGCTGCTCGTCTCCGTCCACGGCGGACCGCAGAGCAGCTGGAACTCCTGGACCTGGCGCTGGAACCCCTGGCCGTTCGCCGCGCGCGGCTACGCCGTGCTGCTCCCGGACCCGGCCCTGTCGACCGGCTACGGGCAGCGCAACCACGAGCGCGGCTGGGGGCAGTGGGGCGGGCGGCCCTACGACGACGTGATGGCGCTGACCGATGCCACCGAGGCCCGGGACGACATCGACGCCACCCGCACCGGGCTCGCGGGCGGCTCCTACGGCGGCTACATGGCCAACCGGGTCGCCACCAGCACCGACCGCTTCAAGGCGATCGTCAGCCACGCGGGCCTGTGGGACCTGCGGAGTTTCCAGGGCGACACCGACGTCCCCTGGTACTTCCACCGGATCTTCGGTGACCCGCTGACCCGCCCCGAGCGGTATCTGGCCGACTCCCCGTACGAGAACGCCGCGAAGATCCGTACCCCGATGCTGGTCATCCACGGCGCGAAGGACTACCGGGTGCCCGTCGGCCAGGGCGCGGCGCTCTTCCAGGACCTCCAGCGGTTCGAAGTCCCCGCCAAGTACCTCTACTTCCCGGAGGAGACCCACTGGATCCTCGCGCCCGGCCACATCAAGGTCTGGTACGAGACGTTCCTGAACTTCCTCGACCACCACGTCCTCGGCGCCGAGTGGCAGCGGCCGGGACTGCTGTGACGGTCAGCCCTTGAGCGGCTTGGCGTAGCAGCGGCTGAGCTCCTCGAACCGGTAGTGGCCGAACTTGGTGCACGGCTCGTACCCGCTCGACAGGTACAGGGCTATGGCCTCGGGCTGCTTGGTGCCGGTCTCCAGGACCATGCGGGTGCGGCCCGCCGCGCGGGCGTCGTCCTCCAGGGCGGCCAGGATGCGGCGGGCGAGCCCGAGGCCCCGGGCCTCCGGGGTGACGTACATCCGCTTCAGCTCGGCGTCCCCGTCCGCGTACCCCTCGTCGTTCTTGTCCTGCGTGCGCCACCCGCCGGTGGCCAGCGGGACGCCCGCCGCGTCGTAGGCGATCAGGTAGTGGCCGCTCGGGGCGTCGAACATCGTCGGGTCGAGAGGTGTGACATCGCCCTCGTCGCCGTAGCGCTCCGCGTATTCGAGCTGTACGCGGTCGTTGAGCGCGACCGCGTCGGGGTGGCCGAAGGAGACCGGGCGCAGGGTGATCCCGGCGGCGGAGGCGGACGGCGCGGACTGGATACTCATACGTTCCATCGTAACTCTATGCTGAAGCGCTTGCGGCTGGTCCGTCCAGTGTGCCGGTACCGTGGCCGGGTGCTGACTGTGACCAGTGTGAACGTGAACGGGCTGCGGGCCGCCGCCAAGAAGGGCTTCGTGGAGTGGCTCGCCGAGACCTCCGCCGATGTCCTGTGCCTCCAGGAAGTGCGCGCCGAACCGCACCAGCTGCCCGACGAGGTCCGCGAGCCCGAGGGCTGGCACGTCGTGCACGCCCCGGCCGCAGCCAAGGGCCGCGCCGGCGTCTCCCTCTACTCGCGGCGCGAGCCGGAACGCGTACAGATCGGCTTCGGCTCGGCCGAGTTCGACGACAGCGGCCGTTACGTGGAAGTGGACCTTCCCGGCGTCACCGTCGCCTCCCTCTACCTCCCCTCCGGCGAGGTCGGCACCGAGCGGCAGGACGAGAAGATCCGCTTCATGGCCGAGTTCCACGCCTACCTCAAGGGCCTGCGCGAGCGCGCCGCCGCCGACGGCCGCGAGGTCGTCGTCTGCGGCGACTGGAACATCGCCCACCAGGAGGCCGACCTCAAGAACTGGAAGGCCAACAAGAAGAACTCCGGCTTCCTCCCCGAGGAGCGGGAGTGGCTGGGCCAGGTCCTCGACGCGAACGACGGCGGTTACGTCGACGTGGTGCGCGCCCTGCACCCGGATGTCGAGGGGCCGTACTCGTGGTGGTCGTATCGCGGACGTGCGTTCGATAACGATGCAGGTTGGCGCATCGACTATCAGATTTCGACCCCGGGGCTCGCGCGGCGCGCGGTCAAGGGGTTCGTGGAGCGGGCGGCCACCCACGCCGAGCGCTGGTCGGACCACGCGCCGGTCACCGTCGTCTACGAGTAGGACGGACCCGCCGGCGGGCTGAGCCTGCGGTCCAGGGCCATCGAGAGTTCGGCCTCCACCACCGACTTGGCCAGCGGGCGCAGGCGTTGGACGTCCTTGTCGTCGCCGTGGGCCAGGACCAGGTCGTGGAAGAGGGTGGCCAGGGCGTCCGCGTGTTCGCGGACCGTGCGGGCCGCCGCCAGGACCTCGGCGAGGGGGATGCCCTCGCGGACCAGGGCCGCCGAGACGTCGAGCAGGCGGCGGCTGACGTGGACGATCTCCTCGCCGTCGGTGCCGAGGTAGCCGAGGTCGAGGGCCGCCTGGAGGTTCTCCGGGGTGACGTCGTCGGCGAAGTGGTCGGCGAGTTCGGTGGCGGTCAGGCGGACCGGGATCTCCTCGGTGGCCTGGCCGATGCCGAGGAGTTCGGCGACGTCGCGGCCGCGGTCGAACGCCTCGGAGAGTTCGGCGATGCCGTTGAGGGTGTGGCCGCGCTCCAGGAGCTGGGCGATCGTGTGCAGGCGGGCCAGGTGCGTGTCGTCGTACCAGGCGATCCGGCCCTCGCGGCGCGGGGGCTTGATGAGGCCGCGCTCGCGGTAGAAGCGCACGGTGCGCACCGTGATGCCGGCCGCCCTGGCCAGCTCCTCCATGCGGTACTCGCGCTGCTCGCTGGGTTCCGTCGCTTCTGTGGGCACGCCACGACCCTATGTTGTACCGCCGGTAACTTTCCTCGGTCCTACCCCTACCGCTCAGTAGGGCGCTGCTCTACCCTCCTGACTGTGCCAGTGTTCACTGGCAGAGTCGCGCGGCAAGGAGGGCCCGGGATGACCGAGCACGAGCACGTACGGGTGGCGGTGATCGGGTCGGGGTTCGGCGGGCTCGGCGCGGCGGTCAGACTGCGGCGCGAGGGCATCACCGACTTCGTGGTCCTGGAGCGGGCCTCCACGGTGGGCGGGACCTGGCGGGACAACAGTTACCCGGGGTGCGCGTGTGACGTGCCCTCGCACCTGTACTCGTTCTCGTTCGCGCCGAACCCGGACTGGCCGCGCACCTTCTCCGGGCAGGAGCGCATCCAGGAGTACCTGGAGGGCGTCGCCGACACCTTCCGGCTGCGGCCGCACATCCGCTTCGACTCCGAGGTGAAGCAGGCCCGCTGGGACAGCGAGAAGCTGTGGTGGGAGATCGAGACGGTCAGCGGAACGATCACCGCTGATGTCGTCGTCTCCGCCACCGGGCCGCTGTCCGATCCGAAGATCCCCGACATCAAGGGGCTCGACTCCTTCCCCGGCAAGGTCTTCCACTCCGCGCGCTGGGACCACGACTACGACCTGCGCGGCAAGCGCGTCGCGATGATCGGGACCGGTGCGTCCGCGATCCAGATCGTGCCCGCCATCCAGAAGGAGGTCGGGAAACTGACCCTCTTCCAGCGGACTCCGCCGTGGGTCATGCCGCGCGCCGACCGTGCCATCTCCAAGGCCGAGCGCTGGCTGCACCGGCAGCTGCCGTTCACCACGCAGGCGCGGCGCGGACTGCTGTGGGGCATCCGGGAGTTGCAGGTCCAGGCGTTCACCAAGCGGCCCAACGAGCTGGGCATGGTGGAGCAGCTCGCCAAGCGGAACATGTACCGGGCGGTCAAGGACCCGGCGCTGCGAGCGAAGCTGACCCCCGACTACCGCATCGGCTGCAAGCGCATCCTGCTCTCCAACACCTACTATCCGGCGCTCGCCCAGCCGAACGTCGACGTGGTCGCGTCCGGGCTCGCCGAGATCCGCGGGAACACGCTGGTCGCCGCCGACGGCACCGAGACCGAGGTCGACGCGATCGTGTTCGGCACCGGGTTCCACGTCACGGACATGCCGATCGCGGAGCGGGTCGTGGGCGCGGACGGGGTCAGCCTCGCCGAGAGCTGGAAGGGCGGGATGGCGGCGCTGCGCGGGGCCACGGTCGCCGGGTTCCCGAACTTCATGACGGTCATCGGCCCCAACACCGGGCTCGGCAACTCCTCGATGATCCTGATGATCGAGTCCCAGCTGAACTATCTGGCCGACTACATGCGGCAGTTGACCGTGCTCGGCGGGCGCGTCGCGCTCACCCCGCGCGAGACCGCTGTCACCGGGTGGAACAACCGCGTACAGGACCGGATGACCCGCACCGTGTGGAACACGGGCGGCTGCGACAGCTGGTACCTGGACGCCAACGGGCGCAACACGACGGTGTGGCCCGGCACCACGACCGAGTTCCGGCAGGCCACCCGGCGGGTGGACGTCGGGGAGTACGAGGTGGTGCGGCCGCCCGTCGCGGCCGCGCCCGGCACGTCCCGTAGCAAGAAGAAGGCAAAGGTGAGTGCAGCGTGAGCCGTCTGACCCATGTCCGGACCGGGCCGTACGCGCCGCCGGTCGCCGCCGAGGAGTTGACCGTCACCTCGGCGGACGGCGCCCGGCTGCACGTCGAGGTGCACGGTCCGGCCGACGCGCCCGCCGTGGTGCTCGCGCACGGCTGGACCTGCTCGACCGCGTTCTGGGCGGCGCAGACGCGGGCCCTCGCCACCGATCACCGGGTGATCGTGTACGACCAGCGCGGGCACGGCCGCAGTCCGGCCTCCGCCCAACTCCCGTACACCACCGACATGCTGGCCGACGACCTGGAGGCGGTGCTCGGCGCGACGCTCGCGCCGGGGCAGCGGGCCGTGCTCGCCGGGCACTCCATGGGCGGGATGACGCTGATGGCCGCGGCGGGGCGGGCGAAGGTCGCGGAGCACGCGGCGGCGCTGCTGCTGTGCAGCACCGGCTCCTCGCGGCTCGTCGCCGAGTCCACCGTGGTGCCGCTGCTGCGTCCGGGCGGGCTGCGCACCCGGCTGACCCGGGCGGTCCTCGGCTCGAAGGCGCCGCTCGGGCCGGTCACGCCGGTCGGCAAGAAGGTCCTCCGCTACGCGACGATGGGCCCGGGATCGGCACCCGACAAGGTCGAGGCGTGCGCGCGGATCGTGCACGCGTGCCCGCGCGGGGTGCGCCACGGCTGGTCGCAGGTGCTCGAACAGCTCCAGGTCGACGCCGGGGTGCGGGAGCTGACCATGCCGGTGGCCGTGCTGGCCGGCACCGCCGACCGGATGACGCCCGTCGTGCTGGCCCGGCGGATCGCCTCCGAGCTGCCGAACTGCGTGGGCCTGACCGAGCTGCCGGGGCTCGGCCACATGACGCCGATCGAGGCACCGGACGCGGTCACCGGGAAGATCCGGGAACTGTCCCGTACGTACATACCGACACCGGCACAGGTGGAGCAGGACCGGAAGACTCAGGAAGAAGGGGTGGACGCCGCATGAGCAAGGTCAGTCTCGAAGGTCAGGTCGCGGTCGTCACGGGCGCGGCGCGCGGGGTCGGCGAGCTGCTCGCCCGCAAGCTGTCGGCGCGCGGCGCCAAGATCGCGCTCGTCGGTCTGGAGCCGGACGAGCTGAAGCAGGTCGCGGGGCGGCTGCACTCCGACGCCGACTGGTGGCACGCCGATGTCACCGATCACGAGGCGATGGCGCAGGTCGCGCGCGAGGTGAAGGACCGGTTCGGGAAGGTCGACATCGTGGTGGCCAACGCCGGTGTCGCCACCGGCGGTCCGCTCGTGGACTCCGACCCGGTCGCCTGGCGGCGCGTGATCGAGGTGAACCTCATCGGGTCGGCCGTCACGGGCCGTGCCTTCCTGCCCGTCCTGATGGAGTCGCGCGGCTATCTCCTCCAGATCGCCTCGCTGGCCGCGATCACCCCGGCGCCGATGATGAGCGCGTACTGCGCGTCGAAGTCGGGTGTGGAGGCGTACGCGCACAGCCTGCGCGCCGAGGTCGGCTACAAGGGCGTCAAGGTCGGCGTCGGCTATCTGTCGTGGACCGACACCGACATGGTGCGGGGCGCGGACCAGGACGACGTGATGCGCGAGCTGCGGCAGCGGCTGCCGTGGCCGTCGAACAAGACGTATCCGCTGGGTCCTGCGGTCGACCGGATCGTGGACGGCATCGAGCGCCGGTCCGCGCACGTGTACGCGCAGTGGTGGCTGCGCGGCATGCAGGGCATCCGGGGTTATCTGCCCGCGCTGATCGGGACCGTCGGGCAGCGCGAGATGCGCCGGTTCGAGGGGCGGCTCGGTCATGTGCCGAAGGGTCTGGTGGGGGCCGGCGGGGCCGCCGACGAATCGGTGCGGGGCCGCTGACCTGGGCTTTTCGCCGTCCTGCACGGTCGGTCATTGATCGAAATGCGGCTTATGTCACCCCGTGTCAGTCTGGTCGAGGCCCCAACCCCTCACCCATTACGGGAGTGAACAAGCATGGGCATCATGGACCAGTTCAAGGACAAGGCCGACCAGCTCCAGGACCAGGCCAAGGAGAAGCTCGGCGGCGCCAAGGACGAGGCGAGCGAGCGCTCGCAGCAGGCCCAGGACCAGGCCGGCGAGCGTGCTCAGCAGGCGAAGGACGAGGCGGGCGAGCGCTCGCAGCAGGCCCGGGACAAGTTCCAGCAGGACTCCTGACCCGCGGCACGTCCGCAGTCTGTCCGTCCTGAGCGCTCCTTGAGCGCACCACGGACACCGTCGGGCCCCACCCGGATCTCCGGGTGGGGCCCGATGCCCGTTCACCGGGGCGGCAGTTCCGGCCGCCTCCGGTCGGGTACGTCCGTGTAGTCGGGCGGGGTGAGGGCGCCCTGTTCGCGGAGCAGGTCCAGGGCCAGTTCGACGGCGTCGTCGAGCTGGGCGTGCCGGCCCTCGGCCCAGTCCAGCGGGGTGCGCAGCGCCTCGATGTCGGGGTCGACGCCGCGGTTCTCGATCGACCAGCCGTACTCGGGGAACCAGGCCGCGTTCATCGGCACCGTGATCGCCGTGCCGTCGCCGAGCCGGTGCCGTCCGGTCATGCCGACGACGCCGCCCCAGGTGCGCTGGCCGACGACGGGTCCGAGCGCGAGCAGCTTGAACGCGGCGGTGATCATGTCGCCGTCGGAGGAGGTCGCCTCGTCGGCGAGGGCGACGACGGGCCCGCGCGGTGCGTTGGACGCGTAGGAGACGGCCTGCGCGTTGCGGGTGAGGTCCCAGCCGAGGATTCTGCGGGACAGTTTCTCGACGACGAGTTCGCTGATGTGGCCGCCCGCGTTGCCGCGTACATCGATGATGAGCGCGGGGCGCGAGACCTCCATGCGCAGGTCGCGGTTGAACTGGGCCCAGCCCGAGCCGCCCAGGTCGGGGATGTGCAGATAGCCGCACTTGCCGTTGCTCAACTCCCGTACGACGGCACGGCGTTTGGCGACCCAGTCCTGGTAGCGCAGGGGGCGTTCGTCGACGAGGGGGACCACCGCGACCCGGCGGGCCCGGCCGCCGCCCTCGGCCGGGTCGAAGGTCAGCTCCACCGTGGTGCCGCCGGCGCCCGCGAGCAGCGGGAACGGGCCCGCGACCGGGTCGACCCGGCGGCCGTCGACGTGGGTGAGCGCGGCGCCCTCGCGGATGCCGGTGCCGGAGAGCGGGGAGCGCGCCCGGGAGTCGGAGGAGTCGCCGGGCAGGATCCGGCTGATGACCCAACTGCCGTCGCGGCAGACGAAGTTGGCGCCGAGGAGGCCCTGGGCGCGCTGGTAGTGCGGCGGGCCCTCGTTGCGGCGGGCGGGGGAGACGTAGGCGTGCGAGGTGCCGAGTTCGCCGAGGACTTCGCGGAGCAGGTCGGCGAACTCGTCCGGTGACGCGACCCGTTCGACCAGCGGCCGGTACTGATCGAGGACGGCGTCCCAGTCGATGCCGCACATCTTCGGTTCCCAGAAGTAGGCGCGGATGATCCGGCCCGCCTCGTCGTAGGCCTGGCGCCATTCGGCGGCCGGGTCGACCTCGTGCAGGATGCGGCGCAGGTCGATGAGGACCGTGGAGTCGGAGTCGCCCGCCTCGGTGGAGGGGACGGCTTCCAGGTCGCCCTCGTCGGCGACGACGAGCCGGGTGCCGTCGCCGCTGACCGCGAACCAGTCCATGTGGTCGACGAGCTGGGTCTTCTTGCCCTTGCTGAGGTTGAAGTGTTCGAGGGTCGGCTGGGAGGAGGTGTCGGCCGGGTTGGCGAACGTCTCGCCGAGCGCGCCGGAGATCGGCCAGCGCAGCCAGACCAGGCCGCCGCCGGAGACCGGGTGCAGCGCCGAGTACTTGGAGGCGGCGACCGGGAACGGCACGACACGGTTGGCGAGGCCCTCGATCTCGACCATCGGGGTGCCGTCGCCGCCGCTGTCCTCGACCGGGTCGAGACCGCCGGCCGCGGTGCGTCCGTCGGGCGAGAGGGCGAAGGGGGAGGGGGTCGCGGAGGAGAGCGGTACGAGGTAGGGGCGGCAGCCGAGCGGGAAGGACAGGTCGCCGGTGTGCACGTCGTAGACCGGGTCGAAGCCGCGCCAGGACAGGAAGGCGAGATAGCGGCCGTCGCGGGTGAAGACCGGGTTCTCGTCCTCGAAGCGGCCGTTGGTGACGTCGACGATCGCGCGTTCGCCCGGCCCGGTGATGCGGGCCATCTTGATCTGGCGCAGGGAGCGGCCGATGCCCGGGTGGGACCAGGTCAGCCAGGCGCCGTCGGGGGAGAAGGCGAGATCGCGGACCGGGCCGTTCGTGGACCGGATCAGCTCGGTGACCTCGGCGGTCTCCGTGGTGCCGGTGGCGGTGATCTCGGTGGCGCCGTCGCCGGGCACCGTGATCAGCAGCAGGCGGCCGTCGTTGGAGGCGATGGCGATCCGGCCGCCGTCGGGGTCGGAGACCAGTTCCTGCACCCGGCCGAGCCCGCCGGACGCGAGCCGCCGGGGCGGGCGGTCGCCGCTGGCCCGGGGCAGATAGGCGATCTCGACGGCGTCCTCGCCGGCGGCGTCGGTGACGTACGCGACCTGCCCGCCGGAGCCCAGCATCTCGGGCAGCCGCACCCGGACGCCCGGGGTGTCGGCGATGGTGCGGGCCGGGCCGTCGCGGTGGGTGAGCCAGTACAGGGAGCCGCGGACGACGACCGCGCTGGCCCGGCCGGTCTCGTCGACGGAGAGCGAGTCGACGTGGCTGGCGGCCGGGACCTGGTAGGAGCGGCGCCCCGCGCGCGGCCCGCCGAGCCGCACCCGCAGCCTGCGCGGTACGGAGTCGGGCTCCAGGGAGTCGAGGATCCACAGCTCGCCCGCGCACTGGTAGACGACGCGGGAGCCGTCGGTCGAGGCGTGCCGGGCGTAGAAGGCGTCGTGGTCGGTGTGCCGGGTGAGGCCGGTGCCGTCGGGCAGGCAGGAGTAGACGTTGCCGATGCCCTCGTGGTCGGAGAGGAAGGCGATCCGGCCGCCCACGAACATCGGGGCGTCGAGATGCCCGTCGAGGTCGGCGAGGATGCGCTGCCCGTGCACCCACAGCCGGCCCTGGGCGCCACCCCGGTACCGCTTCCAGGCCGCCGGTTCGTGCGGGGGCGTGCCCGTGAGCAGCAGGGTCTGCCGCTCGCCGTCGATGTCGGCGACCTGGATGTCGGAGACCGGGCCCCAGGGCAGCTTGCCGCCGGGGGAGCCGTCGGTGGGGACGCGGTAGGCGAAGGTGAAGTAGGAGAAGGGTTCGCCGTGGGAGGCGACCGCGAGGATGTCACCGTCGGGCGTCCAGCCCCTGACCTGGGTGTCGACGCTGCCCCAGTACGTGAGCCGCCGCGCCGAGCCGCCGTCGACCGGCGTCACGTGGATCTCCGGGTCGAGACTGCGCCAGGTCGTGTACGCGATGTGGGTGCCGTCGGGGGAGAAGCGCGGGTGGCTGACCTTGGTGCGGTCGACGGTGAGGCGCCAGGCGCGGGCCGAGCCGTCGAGCGGCGCGACCCATAGATCGTCTTCCGCCGCGAAGCACAGCCGCTCGCCGTGCAGGTGGGGGAACCTCAGGTACGCCTCGGCTGCATCTTCAGTCACCTCACCATGCTTTTCCGCGAACAAGACTCCAGCAACCTGGGTGCCTCGTCTGCGGGCCGGTGGCCGCTTCTCGCGCAGTTCCCCGCGCCCCTGCGGGGCGCTCCTGACGGGGTGCCGGTGTGGCGCAGCACACGAACGAAACCGTTTCGTTTCGATAGTCGGCGGGGTATGTTCAGAGCGTACGAACCGGAGAGGTGAGGTCATGGTCGCCGAAGCTGTTGTCAGACGGAGCCGGATCACGCCCGAGCGCGAGGCGGAGCTGTACGCGGCCGTGCTCGATCTGCTCCGGGAGGTCGGTTACGACGCCCTGACGATGGACGCCGTGGCCACCAGGACCCGGGCCAGCAAAGCGACGCTCTACCGCCAGTGGGGCGGCAAGGCCGAGCTGGTCGTGAAGGCGCTGCGGCACCAGAAGCCGCACTTCGACGAGGTCGACACGGGGTCGCTGCGCGGCGATCTGCACGCGATGGTGCTCCGTGACGACGACTGTCACATGGAGCAGAACAGCGCGCTGATGCGCGGCCTGATGGTGGCCGTGCACGCCAACCCCGATCTGCTCGCCGCCTTCAAGGAATGGATCGTCGAGCCGGAGATGTCCGGTGTGGACCGCGTGCTGCAGAGAGCGGTGGACCGAGGTGAGATGCGGGCCGACAACCCGGCGCGCGACTACATCATCCACATGCTGATCGGCGGTTTCGCCACCCGGACGCTCATCGACGAGCAGCCGCCCACCCAGGCCTACCTCACCTCGTACATCGACGCAGTGGTCCTCCCCGCCCTCGTCGCCTGACTCCCTGCCCGAGCCCCCTCGGGACCAGTCACGTTCACCTGACGCGCCCCGCTCACGTCGTCGGGCCGATGACCCCTGCCCAGCCGTAGCCCACGACACGACCGGAGTACGCCTTCGTGGCCACCTTCCTCTACAAACTCGGCAAGTTCGCCTTCCGCCGACGGCACTTCGTCGCCCTGATATGGGTGGCCCTGCTCACGCTCGCGGGCGTGGGCGCGGCCTCCGCGCCGACGGCCGCGTCCAGCTCCTTCTCGATTCCGGGGACCGAGGCCCAGAAGGCCTTCGACCTGCTCGACCAGCGCTTCCCGGGCTCGGCCGCCGACGGCGCCACCGCCCGTGTCGTCTTCAAGGCGCCCGCCGGTGAGAAGCTGACCGACGCCGCCAACAAGGCGGACATCCAGGACACCGTCTCCGCGATCAAGTCCAGCTCGAAGCAGGTCGCGTCCGTCGCCGACCCGTTCGCCGGCAACACGGTGAGCAAGAACGGCGAGATCGCCTACGCCTCGGCCTCGTACAAGGTCTCCTCGATGGAGCTGACCGACGACGACCGGGACGCGCTCCAGAAGGTCATCGACGACGCCAAGAAGACCGGGCTGACCGTCGAGGTCGGCGGTGACGCGCTCCAGGCCATGCCGGAGACCGGCGCGACCGAGGTCATCGGCATCGCGGTGGCCGCCGTCGTGCTCGTGATCACCTTCGGCTCGCTGATCGCGGCCGGTCTTCCGCTGCTCACCGCGCTGATCGGCGTCGGCATCGGCGTCTCGACCATCACGGCGCTCGCCAACGCCCTGGACCTGGGCTCCACCACCTCCACCCTCGCGATGATGATCGGCCTCGCCGTCGGCATCGACTACGCGCTGTTCATCGTCTCCCGCTTCCGCGCCGAGCTGGCCGAGGGCCGCGAGCGCGAGGAGGCCGCAGGACGGGCCGTCGGCACCGCGGGTTCCGCCGTCGTCTTCGCCGGGCTCACCGTCGTCATCGCGCTCGTCGGCCTGGCCGTCGTCAACATCCCGATGCTCACCAAGATGGGCGTCGCCGCCGCCGGCACCGTCGCCATCGCCGTGCTCATCGCGCTCACCCTCATCCCGGCCCTGCTCGGCTACGCGGGCAAGCGCGTCCACGGCCGCAAGGCCCGCAAGGCCGCCGAGTCGGGGACGAAGACCGAGGCCAAGCCCAACATGGGCACCCGCTGGGCCCGCTTCGTGCTGCGCCGCCCGGTCGCCGTCCTCGTCGTCGGCATCCTCGGCCTCGGCGCGATGGCCGTACCCGTGGCCTCGCTCGAACTCGGCCTGCCCGACGACGGCAGCCAGCCCACCAGCACCACCCAGCGCAAGGCGTACGACCTGCTCTCGGAGGGCTTCGGGCCGGGCTTCAACGGCCCGCTGATGACCGTCGTCGACGCCCAGGGCGCGGACGACCCGAAGGCGGCCGTCGACGACGTCGTCTCGACGATCAAGAAGACCGACGGGGTCGCGGCCGTCGCGCCCGCGACCTTCAACAAGGCGGGCGACACCGCCATCATCAGCGTCGTCTCGAAGTACAAGCCCTCCTCGGTGCAGACCGAGGACGTCGTGCACGCCATCCGTGACGCGGGCAAGGACATCAAGGCGGACACCGGCGCCGAGCTGAGCGTCACCGGCTCCACCGCGATGAACATCGACGTCTCGCAGAAGCTGAACGACGCGCTCGTGCCGTACCTGGCCCTGGTCGTCGGCCTGGCGTTCCTGCTCCTGATGGTCGTCTTCCGCTCGGTCCTGGTCCCGCTCAAGGCGGCGCTCGGCTTCCTGCTCTCGGTGCTCGCCGCGCTCGGCGCCGTCGTCGCCGTCTTCCAGTGGGGCTGGCTCGGCTCGCTCTTCGGCGTCGAGCAGACCGGCCCGGTCATGTCGATGATGCCGATCTTCATGGTGGGCGTGGTCTTCGGTCTCGCGATGGACTATGAGGTGTTCCTCGTGACCCGGATGCGGGAGGCGTACGTCCACGGGGAGCGCCCGGCGCAGGCGATCGTCACCGGGTTCCGGCACGGGGCCCGGGTGGTCACCGCCGCGGCCGTCATCATGATCGCGGTGTTCGCCGGCTTCATCGGCTCGTCCGAGCAGATGGTCAAGATGATCGGCTTCGGCCTCGCGATCGCCGTCTTCTTCGACGCGTTCATCGTCCGCATGACGATCGTGCCCGCCGTTCTGGCGCTGCTCGGCAAGCGCGCCTGGTGGCTGCCGAAGTGGCTCGACCGGGCGCTGCCCAACGTCGACGTGGAGGGCGAGGGCCTGACGGCGGCCTCCGGCACCACGGGCAAGGGCGGCGACGACGACCGGGAGCTGGTCAGCGCCTAGTCAGCGCCTGATCAGCCGGTACTCGTCACAGGGGTGGCGGCCGTGTACGTACGACGCAGGAAGCGGATCAGCGCCTTCACGTCGAACTGCACGACCGCCACCCCTTCGCGTGCGTGGAACTCGATGACCGCCTGGACCCGGCCGCACGGCCAGATGCGGATGTCGCCGCCGGTCACGGGCGCGCGCAGGCCGCGTTCGAGCAGCTCGCGCGGGAAGGTCCACTCACCCTCCGGCGCGGGCAGCGCGACCCGGACCTGGCCGTCCCCGCCGTAGCGGAGGACCACCGGAACGGCCCGGTGCCCGTCCGCGGCGCCGGTGACGAGATGGGCGCGGGCGTACTGCTCGACGTACTGCTCGTCGGCACTCATGAGTCAAATGTCCCATATGTCAGGTCATTCGGGCCAGGAGTAATTGATGGGAGGGCGCTCTTGCGAAGGGTTCGCAACAAGGCACTATCATCGAACGGTTAACCAGCTGCCGAGCGCCGGAGATCTCCGCCATGCATGTCCCCGACGGATTCATCAACGCCCCCGTCTCGGCGGCCGCCGGTGTCGTCGCCGCGGGCGCCGTCGCCGTCAGCCTGCGCGGCGCACGCCGTGAGCTGGACGAGCGCACCGCCCCGCTCGCCGGCCTCGTCGCCGCCTTCATCTTCGCCGTGCAGATGCTCAACTTCCCGGTGGCCGCGGGCACCTCGGGCCACCTCCTGGGCGGTGCGCTCGCGGCGATACTCGTCGGCCCCTACACAGGGGTCCTCTGTGTCTCCGTGGTGCTGCTCATGCAGGGCGTGCTCTTCGCCGACGGCGGTCTGACCGCGCTCGGCGTGAACATCACGGACATGGCGATCACCACGACCGTCGTCGCCTATCTGCTCTTCCGCGGCCTGGTGAAGGTGCTGCCCCGCAAGCGCCGCTCGATCACCGTCGCCTCCTTCGTGGCGGCGCTCGTGTCGGTCCCGGCCGCCGCCGTCGTCTTCACCCTCATCTACGCCATCGGAGGGACGACCGACGTCTCCATCGGCAAGGTGGCCACCGCGATGATCGGCGTGCACGTCCTCATCGGCATCGGCGAGGCCGTCATCACCGCGCTCACCGTCGGCGCGGTCGTCGCCGTCCGGCCCGACCTGGTGCACGGCGCCCGCGGCCTGACCGCGCCGCTGAAGCTGAAGGTCGGCGGGGACCTCGTCGACGCCCCGGCCGCCCCGGCCGCCGCACCCGCCCCGGTCGCCGTCGCCGCCCGCTCGCACCGCAAGATCTGGATCACCGGCCTGATCACGTCCCTCGTGCTCGCCGGATTCGTCTCCTTCTACGCCTCGGCCAACCCCGACGGCCTGGAGAAGGTCGCCCACGACAAGGGCATCGACAGCAAGACCGAGAAGCACGCCTCCGCCGACTCCCCGCTCGCCGACTACGGCGTCAAGGACATCACCGACGCCCGGCTCTCCGGCGGCCTCGCCGGAGTCATCGGCGTCGGCGTGACGGTCGTCGCGGGCTCCGCGATCTTCTGGGCGCTGCGCAGGCGCCGTACGAGCGACGCCGCGTCCACCGAGGTCACCGCCGACCGGACGACGGTCTGACATGGGGGCGGGCCACGCACACCGGCTCTACCGGCACGGACACTCGCCCGTGCACGGGCTGCCGCCGCACACCAAGCTCGCCGCCGTCTTCGGCTTCGTGGTCGTCGTGGTCTCCACGCCCCGCGAGGCGATGTGGGCGTTCGCCCTGTACGCGCTGCTGCTCGTGGTGGTGGCGTCCGCGGCGCGGGTGCCCGCCCGCCATCTGCTCAAGCGGCTGCTCATCGAGATCCCGTTCGTCGCCTTCGCCGTGCTGATGCCCTTCGTCGCCGAGGGCGAGCGCGTCCACGTCCTCGGGCTCTCGCTCAGCGAGAGCGGCTTGTGGGGCGCCTGGAACGTGCTGGCCAAGGGCACCCTCGGCGTCGCCGCCTCCGTGCTGCTCGCCTCCACGACGGAGCTGCGCGAGCTGCTGCTCGGCCTCCAGCGCCTGAAGCTGCCGCCGCTCCTGGTCCAGATCGCGTCCTTCATGATCCGGTACGGGGACGTGATCACGGACGAGATGCGGCGCATGAGGATCGCGCGGGAGTCGCGCGGCTTCGAGGCGTCCGGAGTACGGCACTGGGGCGTGCTCGCCAAATCGGCGGGCGCCCTCTTCATCCGCTCCTACGAGCGCGGCGAGCGCGTGCACCTCGCCATGGTCAGCCGCGGCTACGCGGGTTCGATGCCGGTGATCGACGAGGTGACGGCGTCGCGCACGCAGTGGTCGTACGCGCTGGCCCTCCCGAGCGCGGCGCTCGTGGTGTGTCTGCTGGGATGGACGCTGTGACTATGGATGCTGTGACCCCTGCTTCTCTGGACGTGTCCGGGCTCGCCTTCGCCTACCCCGACGGACACCAGGCCCTCTTCGGCGTCGACTTCTCCGTCGCCCGCGGCGAGCGCGTCGCCCTCCTCGGGCCGAACGGCGCGGGCAAGACCACCCTGGTCCTGCACCTCAACGGCATCCTGACCGGCGGCGCCGGAACCGTGCAGGTCGCGGGCATGCCCGTCGACAAGCGGAACATGGCGGAGATCCGGCGCAAGGTCGGCATCGTCTTCCAGGACCCCGACGACCAGCTCTTCATGCCGACCGTCCGCGAGGACGTCGCCTTCGGCCCGGCCGCCGCCGGGATGAAGGGCGCGGAGCTGGAGGCGCGGGTCCACAAGGCGCTCTCCCTGGTCGGCATGGCGGAGTTCGCGGACCGGCCCCCGCACCACCTCTCCTTCGGCCAGCGCCGCCGGGTCGCGGTCGCCACCGTGCTCGCGATGGAGCCCGAGATCCTGGTCCTGGACGAGCCGTCCTCCAACCTCGACCCGGCCTCGCGCCGCGAACTCGCCGACATCCTCCGCTCGTTGGACGTGACGGTCCTGATGGTCACCCACGATCTGCCGTACGCGCTCGAACTCTGCCCGCGCGCACTGATCCTCAGCGGCGGCGTCATCGCGGCCGACGGCCCGACCGGCGACCTGCTCATGGACGAGGACCTGATGCGGGACCACCGCCTGGAACTGCCCTTCGGCTTCGACCCGGCCTCCGTGGCGGGACGGCGCTGAACCCCGGCCGCCGGAATCATCCCGTGCCGCTCCCTGTTGCCTCCAGTGTGGAGACAGCAGTGAACGGCACATCGGACCCCCGATTCGAAGGCATACGCACCGCCTTCGCCGAGAATTTCACGGCCCGCGGTGAGCGCGGAGCCGCCGTCGTCGTGTACGAGCACGGGCACAAGGTCGTCGACCTGTGGGCCGGTCACCGTGATGTCGACGGCGCCGGGCCCGCCTGGGAGCCCGGCACCGCGCAGATCCTGCGCTCCGCCACCAAGGGCGTCGCCGCGGCCGCGCTGCTCCTCCTCCACCAGCGCGGCGCGCTCGACCTGGACGCGCCGGTCGGGACGTACTGGCCCGAGTTCAAGGCGCACGGCAAGGAGGACGCCCGGGTCCGCGACGTGCTCGCGCACCGCGCCGGGGTGCCCGCCCTCGACCGGCCGCTGACCCCCGCCGAGGCCCTCGACCCGGAGCGCGCCGCCGCGGCCGTCGCCGCGCAGGCCCCGTCCTGGACGCCCGGCACCGACCACGGCTACCACGCGCAGACCTACGGCTGGCTCACGGCCGAGCTGGTCCGGCGGGTCACCGGGCGCGACATCGGGTCCTTCGTCGCCGACGAGATCGTCGGACCGGCCGGCGCCGACCTGTGGATCGGGCTGCCGGACGCGCAGGCCCACCGGGCGGGCCGGGTCGGCCCGGTCCAGGCGCCGGTCACCGCGGGCGGGCTGCGGGCGCGGCCCAGCCGCCGGATCGCCGAGGCGTACGGGAACCCGGACTCGCTCACCTGCCGCGCCTTCGGGTCGGTCGACCCGGCCCCGGACGAGAACGATCCGGCGTACCGCGCCGGACAGCTCGCGGGCTCCAACGGCATCGGCACCGCCGACGGACTCGCCCGCTTCTACGCCTCGCTGATCGGCGAAGTGGACGGCGGGCGAAGGCTGTTCACCCCGGAGACGGTCCGGCTCGCCCGCACCGAGGCATCCGCGGGCCCCGACCGGGTCCTCGTCGCACCCTCGCGCTTCGGCCTCGGCTACATGCTGCACGGCGTCGCCTCCCCGCTGCTGTCCCCGCACTCCTTCGGCCATCCGGGCCGCGGCGGCGCCCTCGGCCTCGCCGACCCGGAGTCCGGCATCGCCCTCGGCTATGTGACGAACGGGATGCGCAAGGGCGTCACCGCCGACCCGCGCGCTCAGGCGCTGGTCAAGGCGGTGCGGGAGGCGCCGGTCCGCCACAGCGGGGCGTAGCCGAGCAGCAGGAGCACCGCGCCGAGCGGGATCAGGTCCTTGGTGGTCAGCGGCAGCAGCGAGGCGGCGAAGACCAGGACCGGCGACCACACCGGCACCCGGCGCAGCGCGTACAGGCGCACGGCGAGGATCACCTGGCCGACGAAGAAGAACATCGGTCCGACGGCGTAGAAGGCGAGTTCGGCGCCCGGCAGTGACCCGAAGTTGTCCGACAGGCGGGCCATCTCGGCGTGGTCGGCGGCCATCAGGCCCGTCACGATGTCCACGCCGAACTGCACGGCGAGCGCGAACGCCCCGGCGACGGCGGCCACCAGACCGGCCGTCGCCCAGCGGTCGGAGCGTCCGGCGACCGCGCGCATGGCGACGAAGCCGCGCACGAAGAAGCCGAGCCCGACGAGGAAGCACAGATGCCCGGTGGTCCAGGCGAGCCCGGGGCCCTTGGTGCCGTCCAGGCCGTCGAGGAGTCTGATGACGCCGTACGCGCCGAAGAGGGCGGGGGCGATGAGGTAGGCGCTGCGAGGTGAGGTCATGCGCCGAGTCTGTGCGCGACGCGACCCCAACTCGACCCGGGGAAGCCCTACTTGACCCCGTAGTGCACCCTGAGGGATCTCTCGGGGATGTCCCGGGTAGCGTCCCGGCCATGACACGATTCGAGGGGTACGCGGTCCTGGTCACCGGCGCCGGACGCGGTATCGGCGCCGCCGTCGCCCGGCGGCTCGCCGCGGAGGGCGCGCGCGTCCTCGTCACCGACATCGACGTTCCCGGCGCCCGCGAGACCGCCGCCGCGATCCGCGAACTGGGCGGTACGGCGGCGGAGTTCGGCTGCGACGTGGGCGACAGGGAATCCGTCGGCGCCGCCGTCGCGCACGCCGTCGACACCTTCGGCCGGCTCGACGTCCTGGTGAACAACGCCTACGGCTGCCACGCCGACGCCCCGCTGTTCGAGGACGAGGACGACGAGGGCTGGGCCCGCGACCTCGATCTCAGCCTCACCGGCGCCTACCGGTGCAGCCGCGCCGCCCTCCCGCACCTGGTCGCCTCCGGCCGCGGCGCCATCGTCAACATCGGTTCCGTGAACGGCATCCAGGACTTCGGCAACCACGCCTACAGCGCCGCCAAGGCCGGTCTCGCCTCCCTGACCCGCACCCTCGCCGGGCACGCGGGCCCGCGCGGGGTGCGGGTCAATCTCGTGGCGCCGGGGACGGTCCGCACGCGGGCCTGGACGGACGGCGGGCGCGACCCCGACTCCGTACGGGACCTGTATCCGCTGGGGCGGGTCGGGGAGCCGGAGGACATCGCGGCGGCCGTGGCCTTCCTCGCGTCGCCGGACGCCGCGTGGGTGACCGGCGTGGTGCTGCCGGTCGACGGGGGCCTCACCGCCGTCCACACCGGCTTCAAGGGGACCTCGGGCTGAGGCCCCGGGGAGATCATTCCCGTACGTCGACGAGCGCGGCGCCCGCGTGGGCGATCAGGTCGGCGGGGGCCATCGGGAAGACGGTGTGCGGGGTGCCGGCCGCCGCCCACACGGTGTCGTGGGCGAGCAGTGAGCGGTCGGCGAGCACCCGGGTCCGGTTGACGTGCCCGAAGGGCGGGATGCCGCCGATCGCGTACCCGGTGAACTCGCGCACCACGTCCGCCTTGGCCCGGGTGACCTTGCCCGCGTCCAGCTCGCGCCGGACCAGTTCGACGTCGACGCGGGAGGCGCCGTCCATGAGGACCAGGACCGGCACGCCGTCCGCGGCGAAGATCAGCGACTTGCAGATCTGGCTGAGCTCGCAGCCGATCGCGTCCGCCGCCTCCTGCGCGGTGCGGGCGCCCTCGGGGAAGGAGCGGACGCGCGGCAGGAGCTCGGCGAGCCCCATCGCGGTGACCGCCTCGGCGAAGCGGGGGTGGGCGGTACGGGCGGACTCGGATGCGGTGGAGGACGTCATGGGCGGCACGCTAGTAGTCCGCGCACCGCCCACGCGAGCCGGTACCGGCGGCCGGTGTCAGCCTCCGGCGAGCAGCATCTGCCGGACGACCGGGCCCGCCGAGTCGCCGCCGTGCCCGCCCTCCTGCACCACGGCCGCCGACGCGAGATCGCCGCGGTACGCCGTGAACCAGCCGTTCGGCTGCTTCTGCCCGTCGACCTCCGCCGAGCCGGTCTTCGCGCCCATGTCGGAGCCGAGCCCGGACATCGGCTCGACCGCCGTGCCCGCGACCGCCGTGTAGTGCATCAACTCCCGCAGATCCGCGAGGGTCTTGGCGGACAGCGAGCGCGAGGCCTTCGCAAGGGTGCGGTGGTCGACGTCCGGCGAGACGAGATACGGCTGGTGGAAGGTGCCGTTCTTCACGGTCGCCGCGACCGACGCCATGTTCAGCGGGTTCATCCGCACGCCGCCCTGTCCGATCAGCGAGGCGGCCATCTGCGCCTCCGACTGCACGGGCACCGAGCCGTCGAAGCTGGACACGCCCACCGCCCAGTTGTTCATGCCGAGCCCGAAGACCTGCTGCGCCTGCTTGGTCAGCGAGTCGTCGTCCAGCTTCGGCGCCTGGCTGATGAAGGCCGTGTTGCAGGACCGGGCGAAGCTGGCCTTGAACGTGCCGCCCTTGATCTGGAACTTGTCGTCGTTCTGGAACTTCCAGTGCCCGTACGTGAAGTACTTCGGGCACGGGTGCTCCTTGTCCACGCCCGCGAGGCCCTTCTCCAGGAGCAGCGACGACGTGATGACCTTCATCGTCGAGCCGGGCGCCAGGGAGCCCTGGAAGGCCGTGTTGAAGCCCGGGCTGGAGTTCGCGACGGCGAGGATCTCACCGGTCGACGGCCGGATCACGACCACCGAAGCCCGCTTGCGGGAGGCGACCTGCTTCTCGGCCGCCGCCTGGAGGGTGGGCGACAGCGTGGTCGTGACCTTGCCGGGCGTGCCCTCGGAGAGGGCGAGCAGGGTCTTGTCCGGCAGCGCGTCCTTCTTGGACGACGCCTTGCGCACGACGCGCAGTTCGACGCCGGCCGTGCCGCCCGCGGTCTTGCCGAACTTCTCGCGCAGCCCGTCCACGATCGTGGCGAGCGACGGGTACTTCTTCACGTCCAGCTCGCCGCCGTCGCGGTCCACGGCCTTGACCGGCGGGTCGCCCGCCTCGCCGGTGACCAGCCGGTCGCCGTCCTTCAGCTCCGGGTGCACGACGGACGGCTGCCAGCCGACGAGGACCTTGCCGTCGCTCTTGCGGCGCACGGCCGTGAGCGAGGAGTCGTAGGCGAGGGGCTTGCTCAGCTTCTCGCCCGTGCCGGGCTTGCCCTTGTCGGACGCGCTCGGGTCCCAGGTGACCGTCGACGTCACGTGGAACGGCACCTTCGTGCCCGCCCGTTGCCCCTGCGTCAGCTTCACGTCGGTGAGGTGGGCGTCCTTGGTCAGACCGGTGAGCGCCTTCGCGGCGGCCGTCGCGTCGTCGGTGTACGTGGCCGCCTTCGCCGCGTCGCCCTGCTGCCAGGCGGTGAGGAAGCCGTCGGCCGCCGTGCGCACCTCCTTGGCGGAGGGCGGGCCCGTCTTGATCCTCGGCTTCTCGTCGGCCGACGCCGAGCTGCCGTCGCTTCCGGAGCCTTCCATCAGGGCGTAGGCGCCGACGCCGGCTCCGACGACGGCGACGACCGCGGCGCCGCCGATCACCAGGGCGTTGAAGTTGCGGCGCGCCGCCGGTTCGGGGCGCTTGCCTCTGGTGCCCAACGTTTCCCTCCGGGGGTGTAGCGGACGGTAAGCCTAGCCCCGCCAGGGGCGCGGGGAACTGCGCGGCCAGCCACGGACCAGCCGCACCCGCCGTAGTAGAGAACGCCGCAGACACCGTTGCGGTTTCGTCGTGGTTGCGCGCGCAGTTCCCCGCGCCCCTGGCGGGGCGCCGCTACCCGGCGTTCTTGAGGACGGCCGCGACGATGGGCCCCGCCGCCGTGCCGCCGTGGCCGCCGTTCTCCACCATGGCGGCAGCTGTGGCGACCCCGTCGCGGAAGCCCGTGAACCAGGAGTCGGAGACGGCCTGGCCGTCGCTCTCCGCCGAGCCCGTCTTGGCGCCGATGTACCCGGGCACCCCGGCCATCGCCTGGGTGGCCGTGCCGATCGGCGAGGTCGCCGTGGCGTGCATCATCGCCCGGAGCTGGGTCACGGTCGGGCCCGGAAGGCCCTGCGCGGTGGCCAGTTGGCGGTCGCCGTACTTCGGGGAGACGAGGATCGGCTGGCGGAACGTTCCGGTGATGGCGGTCGCGGTGACGGACGCCATGTTCAGCGGGTTCATCTGCACATTGCCCTGGCCGATCATCCCGGCCGGGTCCTGCGAGTTGCCGTTGACCGGGACGTTGCCGTCGTACGACTGGATGCCGGTCTGCCAGTTCTCGCCGAGCCCGAACCGCTGGGACGCCTCGGCCGCGAACTTGTCGCCGCCCAGCTCGTCGGAGAGCTTGATGAAGGAGGTGTTGCACGAGCGCTGGAAGCTGCTGCTGAGCGTCGCGTTCTTGTCGGGGGCCATGTTCTTGAGGTTGTGGAAGGTCTGGCCGAGCGCCAGCACCGAGTCGTCGCACGGGGCGTTGGAGTTCATCGACGACAGGATGCGGTTGTCGAGCAGCGCCGCGGCGGTGACGATCTTCATCGTGGAGCCCGGCGGCCGCTTGCCCAGGAACGCGGTGTTGAACTGCCCGTACCCGTGGTTGGCGAGCGCGAGGACCTCACCGGTCCGCGGGTGGACGGCCACCACGGCCGCCTTGGGGTACTTCGTCACGGCCTGCTCGGCCGCGGCCTGCGCGCTCGCGCTGATCGTCGTACGGAGCTTGCCGGGCCTGCCCTTGGTGAGGGTCACCAGCGTCTTCGCGGTCGTCGTCGTGCCGTCGGCGGCCGTCCGCTCGATGGACGTCTCCACGCCCGGCGAACCCCCGGCCTCGTCCCCGTACTTGGCGCGCAGCTGGTCCAGGACCGGGCTGAGCGACGGGTACTTCTCGGCGGTCAGCACCGTCCCGTTGCGGTCCACGGCCTCGATGGGGGGCGCGGCCGCCTCCCCGGTGACGAGCTTGTCGCCCTTCTGCAGGTCCGGGTGGAGCACGGACGGCTCCCAGTCGACCAGCGGGCGTCCCGTGGTCTGCCCGCGGACGACCGTCAGCGAGGACGCGTACTCCAGCGTCCGGGTCTTCTTGTCCCAGGCGACCGTGGCCTTCACCTTGAACGGCACCTTGGCACCGGCCGGTTTGCCCGCGGTCAGCACGGTGCGCGTGATGTGTGCCTCGTCGTGCCAGCCTTCCAGCGAGGCCAGCGCGCCGTCGGCGTTGTTGGTGTAGTGCGACGCCTCGGCCGGGTCGTTCTTCGCCCACGCCTTCAGGAACTTCTGCGACGTCTCCTTGATCTCGTCGCCCGTCGGCGGACCCGTCCGCTTGGCGGACGCCCCGCTCAGCGACGACGAGCCGCCGTCCTCCGTGACGGCCGAGATGATGTTGTAGGCCCCGTACCCGGCGCCGCCCACCATCACGGTGAACACCCCACCGACGATGGCGACCTTGACCCCCTTGCGCATGAGCGCTCCCCCTCCCCAGGTTTACGTAGGGGACTCTAGGCACGTCGGGGGCGGCCGGGTCGTGCTGTTCTCCACTTGGTGTCCGAAGGTGTCCGAAGAGTGATCACAAATACGGCCGAAAGCGGTCTGGACCCAAGTGCCCGGACACATCCGTGAACGGGAGGTGCGCCGGTAATCCCGTTGTCCTGCACATGCACCCCTGGCAGGATCACTCGCCGATCACCCTCTTCACGCCCGAAAGGCGACTGAATGACCTTGCTGAGCAGCTCTGCTCCTCGTTTTTCCTCCGTGCCGGGCCCCGGTACGGAACTGGACGCCGTCCTGGCCCTGTCCTCCTCCGAGCCCGTGTGGAGGCTGTCCGCCGACGCGTACCGGGAGGAGGCCGCCCAGCGGCAGTACCGCCCGGAGTGGACCTGGGCCGCCCGGGACCGGGACGGCCGGGTGCTGGCCCGCGCCCTGTGGTGGGGGCAGAGCGACAGCGCGCACCCGCTCGCGCTGGACTGTCTCGCGGTGGCCGACGAGGTGCCGCCCGCCGAGCGGGCCGAACTGGCCGCGGCGCTGCTCGAAGCCGGACACCGGTCCTTCCGCGAGACGGGCGCCGAGGCCCCGCCGCTCTACAACCTCCTCCGCCTGCCCGGCTCGTGGCGCGACGACCCCGCTTTCGTCCCCGCCGTGGCCTGGCGCCAGGAGGCGGCCCGCCGCGCGGGCCTGAGCGTCGAGGTGGAGCGGCTCCAGTTCGAGTGGACGCCCGAGGAGCGGCTGCCCGCCGCGCCAGAGCGGCTCGTGTTCTCCCCGGAGCCGGACGACGAGGTGTTCCTCGACGCGATGATGCGGGTCGCCGAGGGCTCGCTCGACGCGCACACCGTGGAGAGCGAGGCGGCAACCGGCCGGGAGGCCACCGCCCGCGAGAGCCTGGAGTTCTATCTCGACCGGCCCGGCAAGCGCGAGTGGTGGCGCCTCGCGCACACCCCGGACGGCGCCCTGGCCGGCCTGGCGATCCCCTCGGCCACCCCGTACCACCGCAACGTCGGCTACCTCGGCGTCGTCCCGGAACTGCGCGGCCGCGGCTACGTGTCGGAGATCCTCGCCGCCATCACCCGCTTCCAGGGCGAGGACGGCGCGGACCGCGTGACGGCCACGACCGACCTCGGCAACCGCCCGATGGCCCAGGCGTTCACCCGCGCCGGGTTCCGGAACACGGAGACGCGGATCAACTTCTCGGCTCCGGTGTAGCGCTCCCTCCGCGGGCCTCGATCAGCGCGTCCACGATGCCGAGCGCCAAGGCGTCGGCGTCCTCCCGGTAGCAGCCGATCCGCTGGTGGAAGGGCTCCTGGCAGAAGTGCCGACCGTGGGCCAGGAACATGGTCGCGACGCTGGTCAGGGCACTGTGCAGGGTGTGCAGCTCGGGGGCCGAGAACGGGATGTCCCGCGACCGGCCCCCGTCGTCCGCGAGCCGGTCGACGAGGGCGTCCACCGTCGCGCGGTCCGCGCCCACCTGGAGCATGAGGACCGCGTCGCCGAACTCCCTGGTACGCAGCAGCACCAGCGACTCGCGCAGCGCACTCGCCTGTGACGGCGCGAGACGCGCGACGAACGTGCCGCCTCCCTCGTCCGGGGTGAGCCTGATCCGGGTCCTCATGCGTACGGCTCCGCTCTCAGACCCACGTATCCAGCCACATCCGCGACCGCCACGAGTCGATCGGGATCGCCGTGCCGGTGTAGATCGGCCAGAAATAGACGAAGTTCCACACGATCAGCAGGACGAGCACGCCCGCGCTCGCCGCCCCGACCATGCGGCGGCGTTCGGTCGAGCCCGGCCTGCCGATGATGCCGCCGAGCATCGTCGCGAGGGCCAGGCAGAGGAACGGGGCGAAGACGACCGCGTAGAAGTAGAAGATCGTCCGCTCCTGGTACTTGAACCAGGGGAGGTGGCCCGCGGCGATGGCGCACACGATCGCGCCCGCCCGCCAGTCGCGCTTGAACACCCAGCGCCACAGCACGTAGAGCACCGCGAAGCAGGCCGCCCACCACAGCAGCGGGGTGCCGAGGGCGAGGACCTCGCGGGCGCACTTCTCCGTCGCGTCCGCCGGGCAGCCGTCCTGGCCCGCCGCCGGGGACTCGTAGAAGTACGAGACCGGACGGCCGTCGACCATCCAGCTCCACGGGTTGGACTGGTAGGTGTGCGCGGAGGTGAGGTGGGTGTTGAAGTTCCAGACCTCGTGCTCGTAGTGCCACAGGCTGCGCACCCAGTCGGGCAGCCAGGCGAAGTGGCCGCCCTTGCCCGCGGTCACCGCCCAGTTGCGGAAGTAGCCGCCGGTGCCGTCGTCGGGGGAGAGGATCCAGCCGAGCCAGGACAGCAGATACGTGGCGACCGCGACCGGGACCGTGACCAGGAACGCCGGGAACACGTCGTGCTTCAGCACGGCGAGGTAGGGGCGTTCGGCACCGGCGACCCGGCGCGTGCCGACGTCCCACAGCACCGTCATGACGGCGAAGAAGGCCACGTAGATGAAGCCGTTCCACTTCGTGCCGCAGGCCAGGCCCAGGCAGAGCCCGGCGAGCAGCCGCCACGGACGCCACCCGAGGCGGAGCGTGGCGGCGATGCGCGCGTCGGGGCGGACCAGCCCGTACTCGTCCACCGGCAGCGCGGCCGCCATCCGTTCCCGGGTCCGGTCCCGGTCGACGATCAGGCAGCCGAACGCGGCGAGCACGAAGAACACGAGGACCGAGTCGAGCAGCGCGGTGCGGCTCATCACGAACGCGAGCCCGTCCACCATGAGCAGCACCCCGGCGAGGCAGCCCAGGAACGTCGAGCGGAACAGGCGGCGGCCGATCCGGCACACCATCAGCACGCACAGCGTGCCGAGCAGCGCCGTCATGAACCGCCAGCCGAACGGATTGAAGCCGAACAGCCACTCACCGATCCCGATGACGTACTTGCCCACCGGCGGATGCACGACGTACGAGGCGTCGGTCGGAATCGGGATGTCGCCGTTGTTCTTCAGGATCAGGTCATTGGCGTCCTTCGGCCAATTCACCTCGAACCCGCGGTGGATGAGCGCCCACGCGTCCTTCGCGTAATACGTCTCGTCGAATATCACGGCCTTCGGGCTGCCGAGATTCCAGAACCGCAGCAGCCCCGCGACGAGCGTGACGAGCAGCGGCCCGCCCCAGCCCACGATCCGGGACAACTGGCCCGCGGTGAACCGGCTGAACCCGAACGACGCCCACAGCCGCGACGACGGCGCGGGGTACGACGGCACGAGGCGCTCGCGGACGTCACCGTCTCTGACCTCGGCGCCCCCTTCCGCCTCCGGGCCGCGGTAGCCGAACCTGCGCAGACCACGCAGCCACGCCGAGGGCTGCCGGGCTGCCGGTGGGGCCTGGTCCGGCGGGGGACTGGTCGCGTTCGCCTTGGCCGACGACGAGGTACTGGTCACCGCGCCATCGTAGGGAACGGCGCTGTGCGAGTCCCGTGAGAGGGCATGGCCGAGTCGGCCAAGCCGTGTCCCTGCGAGGATGGAGCCGTGACAGGAACAGCAGATTCAGCCGGAACGCCCGCCGAGCCCGGCGCCGGGACGCTCGTGCTCGCCGGTACGCCCATCGGGGCCGTCTCGGACGCCCCGCCGCGGCTCGCCCAGGAGCTGGCCGTCGCCGATGTCGTCGCCGCCGAGGACACCCGCCGCCTGAAGCGGCTCGCCCAGGCGCTCGGGGCGCAGGTCGGCGGGCGCGTCGTGTCGTACTTCGAGGGCAACGAGAGCGCGCGCACGCCCGAGCTGGTCGAGGCGCTGGCCGGCGGCGCGCGGGTGCTGCTCGTGACCGACGCGGGGATGCCGTCGGTGTCCGACCCGGGCTACCGCCTGGTCGCGGCGGCCGTGGAGCGCGACATCCGGGTCACCGCCGTCCCCGGCCCCTCCGCGGTGCTCACCGCCCTCGCCCTGTCCGGGCTGCCCGTCGACCGGTTCTGCTTCGAGGGCTTCCTGCCGCGCAAGGCCGGAGAGCGCCTGTCGCGCCTCAAAGAAGTGGCCGAAGAACGACGCACCCTCGTGTACTTCGAGGCCCCGCACCGCCTGGACGACACCCTCGCCGCGATGGCCGAGGCGTTCGGCGGCGACCGCAGGGCGGCCGTCTGCCGGGAGCTGACCAAGACCTACGAGGAGATCAAGCGCGGCTCCCTGAAGGACCTCGCGGAGTGGGCCGCCGACGGCGTGCGCGGCGAGATCACCGTCGTCGTCGAGGGCGCCCCGGAGAAGTCCGCCGCCGACCTCACCCCCGATGAGCTGGTACGCAGGGTGCGGGTGCGCGAGGAGGCGGGGGAGCGGCGCAAGGAGGCCATCGCGGCGGTCGCGGCCGACGCCGGGCTACCCAAGAGGGTCGTTTTCGATGCCGTCGTCGCGGCAAAGAATGCCGATCGAACCACCCCATAGGGGCGTAAAGGACTAGCCTGGAAAGCAAAGCGAAGACCGGGTTGCAGGCCCCGTACGGCAGGGAAATGCCAAATCGGCTCCAACAGTCGACAGGTCTTTTGCGCTCGGCCCGGCGGAGGCGTCCACTGGTTGAAGGGACGCACCCGTCCCCACGCTGCCTCCGGGCAGCGCTTGTCCAGCGGACAAGAGGAGCTGGCATGAGCGAGTTCGCGGCCTCCAAGACGGCCACCGGTACCACGGCCACCGGTTCAACGGCCACCAGTACACCCGCGCACCCGGTGACGAACCGTGGCGCGGCGATATCCGTCGTTCACGAGGCGTACGCGTTCGCCTGCATGCGGTGCGGACACGGCTGGGAGCAGTCGTACGAGATCGAGCACCACATCGACGGCGAGGGTGCGGAGTTCGTGATGTACGTGGCGAACGGCGAGCGGGTGCCGTCGCCCCTGAGCAGCCCCACCTGCCTGAACTGCGGCGGTCACGTCGTACGGATCATGCGGTCCGGCCGCGTCAGTTCCGTGCACGACGTGATGCAGCGCCGGCACGGCGCACCGCCCGCCGGGCCCGTCGAAGTCCCCGAGCCGGCCGCCGAGCCCGAGCCCGGCGCCCACCACCACTGGCATCTGTCCGACCTCCTGCACCCCTTCAGCCACCACCGCAAGGACGGCCCGAAGGCTTCCTAGCCGGGGCTTCGTAGGATCGGGGTCATGAGCCCCGATCGTGCCAAGGACGTCACCCCGCCACCGCTGCCCGCACCGCTCACGGTCGAGGTCGCCGACTCCCACACCCACCTGGACATGCAGGCGGGCACCGTGGAGGAGGCCCTCGCCAAGGCGGCCTCGGTGGGGGTGACGACCGTGGTGCAGGTCGGCTGCGACCTCGCCGGATCCCGCTGGGCCGCCTCCGTGGCCGAGGAGCACGCGGCCGTGCACGCCACCGTCGCCCTGCACCCCAACGAGGCGCCCCGCATCGTCCACGGCGACCCCGACGGCTGGTCCCGCCAGGGCGCCCGCACCCCGCTCGGCGACGCTGGACTCGACGAGGCGCTCGCCGAGATCGACAGGCTCGCCGCGCTCCCGCAGGTCAAGGGCGTCGGCGAGACCGGCCTCGACTACTTCCGTACGGGACCGGAGGGCAAGGCCGCCCAGGAGAGGTCCTTCCGCGCCCACATCGAGATCGCCAAGCGCCACGGCAAGGCCCTGGTCATCCACGATCGCGAGGCCCACGAGGATGTGCTGCGCGTCCTGAAGGAGGAGGGCGCCCCCGAGCGCACCGTCTTCCACTGCTACTCCGGCGACGCCGACATGGCCCAAGTCTGCGCGGAGAACGGCTACTTCATGTCGTTCGCGGGCAACATGACGTTCAAGAACGCGCAGCCGCTGCGCGACGCGCTCGCCGTCGTCCCGGCCGAACTGGTCCTCGTGGAGACCGACGCGCCGTTCCTGACCCCGGCGCCGTACCGCGGTCGGCCTAACGCCCCTTATCTCATTCCGGTCACGCTGCGGGCCATGGCCGAGGTCAAGGGCCTCACCGAGGAAGCCCTCGCGACGTCGGTCTCCGCCAATACGGCCCGCGCCTTCGGTTACTGACCCATAACGATCGGACCCGCTCACCTTCGGGCAGAATCGCGACACTGCGTAGTCGCGCTGCTTTGGAGAGTGACGGTTGCTCCGCTAGGTTCTGCTGGCCCGATCCGCCCTCACCGGGGCCGGACCCTTGGAGCGCCTGGAGCCTCGTCGTGAGCACATCGCCGTACGAGACGACGTATCAGCCGTCGTACGAGCCCGAGTCGTATCCGTCCTACGAGCCCTACGAGTCCTACGAGCCGGGGTACGCCGACACGTACCGGCCCGCTTACGAGGACGCGGCGCCGCCGGCCGCTCCGGTCGGCGCCGCCACCGACGAGCCGCTGGTGCCGCGCCAGTCCGCGCGGGACGGCGGACGGGACGGCGGGCGGGCCGCCGCGCGCCGCGCCGCCCGCCGCAAGAAGAGCGACCCGCGGCCCGACGGGCTGCGCAGGCTGCTGCCGCAGGCCCTCGTCGTCGCGTTCCTCGCGGGCGGCACCTCGGCGTTCGTCGCCAACGACAAGGCCATCGAGCTGACCGTCGACGGCAAGGAACGCACCCTGCACACCTTCGCCGACGACGTCACCGAACTCCTCGCCGACGAGGGCGTCGCGGTCGGCGCCCACGACCTCGTCGCCCCCGCCGAGGGCACCGCCCTGGCCAGCGGCGACCAGGTCACCGTGCACTACGGCCGCCCCGTGCAGCTGACCCTCGACGGGCAGCGCCGCAAGGTGTGGACGACCGCCCACACCGTCGACGGGGCGCTGCGGCAGCTCGGGGTGCGGGCCGAGGGCGCGTACGTCTCGACCTCCCGCTCCCAGAGCATCGGGCGGCACGGGCTCGATCTCGCCGTACGCACCGAGCGCGGCGTCACCGTCATGGCCGACGGCAAGCGGCGCACCATCCGCACCAACGCGGCCACCGTGGGCGAGGCCGTCAGCGAGGCCGGGATCACGCTGCGCGGCCAGGACACCACCTCCGTACCGGCGTCCAGCTTCCCGCGCGACGGGATGACGGTCACCGTGATGCGGGTGACCGGCACCAAGGAGACCCGCGAGGAGTCGATCCCGTTCGCCGTCGAGCGGACCCGGGATCCGTCGCTGTTCCTCGGCACCGAGGTCGTCGAGGACGCGGGGGAGGCCGGGGTGAAGCGGGTGACGTACGAGCTGCGCACCGTCAACGGGGTCAGGCAGAAGCCTCGGCGCACCAGGTCCGAGGTGGTGCGGGAGCCGCGGTCCCGGGTGGTCAAGGTGGGCACCAAGCCGTTGCCGTCGTCCGTGGCCGGGGCCGATTCCCTGAACTGGTCCGGGCTCGCCGCCTGCGAGTCGGGCGGGCGGCCCGGCGCGCTCGATTCGACCGGTACCTACGGCGGCCTGTACCAGTTCGACACCCAGACCTGGCAGAGCCTCGGCGGCTCCGGCCGCCCGCAGGACGCCCCGGCCGCCGAACAGACCTACCGCGCGAAGAAGCTGTACGTCCGCCGCGGGGCCAGTCCCTGGCCGCACTGTGGGCCCAGATTGCACGGGTAGACCTTCGACCGCCCGGTGGCCGCTTCTCGCGCAGTTCCCCGCGCCCCTGAAACCAGTTTCCACGCGCGCCACCGTCGTGGCTGGTCGCGCAGTTCCCCGCGCCCCTGAGATGCGCACTTCGTGCGCCATCTCATCAGAGAGGCGCACCGCCGCCGCCCCGTCGGGAGGCGCGCGAAGCGCAGCCTCCGAGGGGGAGGCGGCGCGAAGCGCCTGCCTCAGGGGCGCGGGGAACTGCGCGAGAAGCGGCCACCGGCGCGCGGACGGAGAACGACCCAGGGGCGCGGGGAACTGCGCGACCAGCCCCCACCGGGCTGCAGACGGGTGACAGATCTTCGGGGACAGGGCCCCGGCTACCCTTAGAAGGTGAGCACCACAGACCCCCAAGGCCCCCTGCTCGGCGCAGCCGACATTCGCGAACTGGCGGCGGCACTCAACGTCCGGCCCACCAAACAGCGCGGCCAGAACTTCGTGATCGACGCGAACACGGTCCGCCGCATCGTCCGCACCGCGGAGGTCACCGGGGACGACAACGTCGTAGAGGTCGGACCGGGCCTCGGCTCGCTCACCCTCGCCCTGCTCGACGAGGCCCGCCACGTCACGGCGGTCGAGATCGACGACACCCTGGCGGCGGCGCTCCCGGCGACCATCGCGGCCCGCCTCCCGGCCAAGAAGGACGCCTTCGACCTGGTCAACATGGACGCCATGCAGGTCACCGAACTCCCCGGCCCGCCCCCGACGGCCCTGGTCGCGAACCTGCCGTACAACGTCGCGGTGCCGGTGCTGCTGCACATGCTCGACACGTTCCCGAGCATCGAGCGCACCCTCGTCATGGTGCAGGCCGAGGTCGCCGACCGCCTCGCGGCCCGCCCCGGCAACAAGGTCTACGGCGTCCCCTCGGTCAAGGCCAACTGGTACGCCGACGTCAAGCGCGCCGGCAGCATCGGCCGCAACGTCTTCTGGCCCGCGCCGAACGTCGACTCCGGCCTCGTCTCGCTCGTGCGCCGCGCCGAGCCGGTCGCCACCACGGCCACGAAGGCGGAGGTGTTCGCCGTCGTCGACGCCGCGTTCGCCCAGCGCCGCAAGACACTGCGCGCCGCGCTCGCGACCTGGGCGGGATCGGCGCAGGCCGCCGAGGAGGCGCTGGTCGCGGCCGGGGTCTCCCCGCAGGCGCGCGGCGAGGCACTGACGGTGGAGGAGTTCGCCCGGATCGCGGAGGCCAAGCAGCAGTGAGTGTGACCGTACGCGTCCCCGCCAAGGTCAACGTCCAGCTCGCCGTCGGCGGCGCCCGCCCGGACGGCTTCCACGACCTGGCCAACGTCTTTCTCGCCGTCGGCCTCCACGACGAGGTGACCGTCGAGCCGGCCGACGAGCTGTCCCTGACCTGTACGGGTCCGGGCAGCGATCAGGTGCCCCTGGACCGGACGAACCTCGCCGCCCGCGCCGCGATCGCGCTGGCCGGGCGGCACGGGCTCGGCGATCCGAAGGTCCGTATCCACATCGCCAAGGACATCCCGGTCGCGGGCGGCATGGCGGGCGGTTCCGCCGACGCGGCGGGGGCGCTCGTGGCGTGCGACGCGCTGTGGGGGACCGGGGCGTCCCGCGCCGAACTCCTCGACATCTGCGCCGAGCTGGGCAGCGACGTGCCGTTCAGCCTGGTCGGCGGGGCCGCGCTCGGCACCGGGCGCGGCGAGAAGTTGCAGCCGCTGGAGGTGGGCGGGGAGTTCTGGTGGGTGTTCGCCGTCGCCGACGGGGGGCTCTCCACCCCGGCCGTGTACCGGGAGTTCGACCGGCTCAGCCCCGAGGCGCCGGAGCCGGTCGCCTCGTCCGCGCTGCTCGACGCGTTGCGCACCGGTGACGTGGAGCGGCTCGCCGCCACCGTCACGAATGACCTTCAGCCCGCCGCGCTCTCCCTCTTCCCCTCGCTGAAGGAGACCCTCGACGCGGGGACGGCCGCCGGGGCCGTGGCCGCGCTGGTGTCCGGGTCGGGCCCGACGACGGCTTTCCTCGCGGCCGACGAGGCGGCGGCCCGCGCCGTCGCCGAACGGCTCGCCGCGTCCGGGACGTGCCGGGCTGTGCGGGTGGCCGGCTCGCCCGCGGCCGGGGCGACGGTACTCAGCGGTAACTGAGTACGCGCACGCTGTCGGGGTCCGGGCCCGGCGCGGGACGCTGTGTCTCATGCAGAGACCAAGAGGTCGTCGCCGTCGCCGGTTGCGCCGGGCCGCCGTGCCGCTCGGGGCCGTCGCCCTGTTCGGACTGAACGCGGCGCTGGCCGCCCGCGGTCACCCGCTGCCGCCGCCCGGCCTGTCCGGCGGCCCCGGCCGCCTGACCCGCCCCCGAGAGGTGACCCCCCTCCTCCGCCACCGTCGTGTCGTTCGTCCGCGGCCCGGTGGCCGCTTCTCGCGCAGTTCCCCGCGCCCCTGAAGGCTGCGCTTCGCGCGCCTTCCCCTGATGAGATGGCGCACGAAGTGCGCATCTCAGGGGCGCGGGGAACTGCGCGCTCAGCCCCCGCCGGAGCCGCGCGCGGCCGGTGGCGGGACGGGGGCGACGTGGCCCCGACTACGCTGGACAGCCGGGCCCACCCCGCCAGGGCCCGGCGAAACCCGCGCGGCAGGAGCGAAATGGCAGTCAATCTGGTCAATGTCGAGGCAGTCACCAAGGTGTACGGCACCCGTGCCCTCCTCGACGGCGTCTCCCTCGGCGTGCAGGAGGGCGACCGGATCGGCGTCGTGGGCCGCAACGGCGACGGCAAGACCACCCTCATCCGCATGCTGGCCAAGCTGGAGGAGGCCGACACCGGCAGGGTCACGCACAGCGGCGGCCTGACCCTCGGCGTACTCACCCAGCACGACTCCCTCGACCCCGAGGCGACCGTCCGCCACGAAGTGATCGGCGACCTCGCCGACCACGAGTGGGCGGGCAACGCCAAGATCCGGGACGTGCTGACGGGCCTGTTCGGCGGGCTGGACCTGCCCGGCTTCCCGCAGGGGCTCGACACCGTCATCGGCCCGCTCTCCGGCGGCGAGCGCCGCCGCATCGCGCTGGCCAAGCTGCTCATCGCCGAGCAGGACCTGATCGTGCTCGACGAGCCCACGAACCACCTGGACGTCGAGGGCATCTCCTGGCTCGCCCGCCACCTCCAGGCCCGCCGCTCCGCGCTCGTCTGCGTCACCCACGACCGCTGGTTCCTGGACCAGGTCTGCACCCGTATGTGGGACGTGCAGAAGGGCGACGTCTACGAGTACGAGGGCGGCTACTCGGACTACGTGTTCGCCCGCGCCGAGCGCGAGCGGATCGCCGCGACCGAGGAGGCCAAGCGGCAGAACCTGATGCGCAAGGAGCTGGCCTGGCTGCGCCGCGGCGCCCCGGCCCGCACCTCCAAGCCCCGCTACCGCATCGAGGCGGCCAACGAGCTGATCGCCGACGTGCCGGAGCCCCGCGACAAGAGCGAGCTGATGAAGTTCGCCAACGCCCGGCTCGGCAAGACCGTCTTCGACCTGGAGGACGTGACCGTCCAGGCCGGCCCGAAGGTGCTGCTCAAGCACCTGACCTGGCAGCTCGGCCCCGGCGACCGCATCGGCCTGGTCGGGGTGAACGGCGCGGGCAAGACCTCCCTGCTGCGCGCCCTCGCCGACGCGGCCACCAGCCACGGCGACGTCCAGCCCGCCGCCGGGAAGGTCGTCGTCGGCAAGACGGTCCGCCTCGCCTACCTCTCGCAGGACGTCACCGAACTCCCGGGCACGCTGCGGGTGCTGGAGGCCGTGCAGCAGATCCGTGACCGCGTCGACCTGGGCAAGGGCCGCGAGATGACCGCGGGCCAGCTGTGTGAGCAGTTCGGGTTCTCCAAGGAGAAGCAGTGGACGCCCGTCGGCGACCTGTCCGGTGGCGAGCGGCGCCGCCTGCAACTGCTGCGGCTGCTCATGGACGAGCCGAACGTCCTCTTCCTCGACGAGCCGACGAACGACCTGGACATCGAGACCCTGACCCAGCTGGAGGACCTGCTCGACGGCTGGCCGGGCTCCATGGTCGTGATCTCCCACGACCGGTTCTTCATCGAGCGCACCACCGACAACACCTTCGCGCTGCTCGGCGACGGCACGCTGCGGATGCTGCCGCGCGGCATCGAGGAGTACCTGGAGCGCAGGCAGCGGATGATCGAGGCCGCCACCCCGGCCCCGGCCGCCGCACCCGCCGCCAAGTCCGGCCCCTCCGCGGCCGACACCCGCGCCGCGAAGAAGGAGCTCCAGAAGATCGAGCGGCAGATGGACAAGATCTCCGAGAAGGAGGCCAAGCTGCACACCCAGATCGCGGACAACGCGACGGACTTCGGCAAGGTCGCCAAGCTCGACGCGGACCTGCGCGAACTCGTCGCCGAGCGTGAGGAGCTGGAGATGCGCTGGCTGGAGCTGGCCGAGGACGCCTGACCGGGGGCCGTCGGCCGGGTGGTAGAAAGAGGCCTCCGGACTCCCGCCCCACCGGGGGGCCGCCAGTGAAGAAAGGGGAGGGCCGATGACTCAGCCGCCCGACCCGCGGCCCTCCGGCAGCAGCACCTCCGCCCCACAGGACGACCCGTTCCGGAAGCAGCCGCAGGCACCCGCCGCCTTCGGCCCGCCGCCCCCGCCGCGGACACCCCCGCAGGGCCACGGCTCCGCGCACCCGTACCCGTACCCGTACGGATATCCGCAGCCGCCCACCGCACCGCCGCCCACCGCACCGCCGGGCACCCCCGCCGTGCGGCGGGGCGCCTCGGTCGTGTGGATCGTCGTCGCCGCCGTCGCGGCCATCGCCCTGATCATCGGCCTGGGCGTCCTGTACGCCACCTCCGACGACGGCGGCGGCGGCAGCCCGGTCAGCGGTAGCGCCGGCGGCAGGCGGAGTGGCGACGGAAGTCCCGGATCCGGCTTCGGAGCCCCGGGCGAGGAGAAGGTGCCCGCCGACCCCGCGGCCCGGCTCGCCTTCGCGCTGCCCGCGCCGCGGGTCGCCGAGGACCGCGTGGACAGCGTCGTGGGTTCCTGGCTGACCGACCGTACGTACGCCAAGGCGGGCGTCGGCGAGATCACCGGCCACGATCCCGCGACCGGCAAAGAGACCTGGACGCTGCGGCTGCCCGGCCAGACCTGCGGCGCCACCGACGACGTCACCAAGGACGCGCTGGCCGCCGTCGTCAGCGAGAACGGCCCGCGGACCGCGGACGGCCGGCGCCGGCCCTGCACGCAGATCACCCTGTTCGACGTGAACACCGGCAAGAAGATGTGGACGAGGAGCGTCGGCACGGGCGCCGCGGCCGTCCCGTTCGACGAGCCCGTCCTCTCCGGCGACACCCTCGCGCTCGGCGGCGGCCTGCGCGGCGGCGCCGCCCTCGACATCAAGACCGGCAGAATCCTGTGGCAGCCGCAGAGCGGCACCTGCCAGGACGTCGGCTACGCGGGCGGCGCCCAGCTCGCCACCGTCCGCAAGTGCGCCGTCGACGGCACGGAGCAGTACGAGGTCCAGCTCCTGGACCCGGGCACCGGGCGCCCCAGGTGGACGTACCAGCTCGCCGACGGTGTCGGCAGCGCCCGGGTCCTGTCCACCGACCCGGTCGTCGTCGGCGTCGGCACCGGCGAGGACGCCGCTCGCACCGTCACCGGCATCATCCCGATGAGCGCCACCGGCAAGCCCCTCACCACCCTCTCGCTCGACGACGACACCTACGACCTCGGCTGCGACGTCGGCAGGACCGACGGCTGCCGGAAGATCGTCGTCGGCAACGGGCGGGTCTATCTGGCCACCCGCCCGCACGACGGCGGCCCCACCGGCACGACCAACGAGATCGTCTCCTACAGCCTCACCACCGGGCGGCTCACCGGCGACCGGGCCGACGGCGGCGCCTACCGGCTCTTCCCGCTCCGGATGGACGGCGGGAACGTCCTCGCCTACGCGGACGGCTCGTTCGACAAGGGCGTGCGCGTCGTCTCCGTCGATCCCCGGTCGATGAAACAGACGACGCTGCTGCACACCCCGACCGGCGACACGGCCACGTACGCCGTGAGCGGCATGGTCGTCGGGCTCAGCGGCTCCGAAGTCCGCTACTCCGGCGGCCGGTTGTTCCTCGGCAAGGCCCTCATCGGTGCGCCCGCCTCGAAGGACCGCAAGGAGTACACGGCCGTCGCCTTCACCGTGGGCGATCACGCGCACTGATCACAACCGGGCGCCAGGTGACCTGCTTTTACGCTCCCGCACCCCCAATCACCCCCGAAAAGCTGCGATTTCAGCATTGCGGGCCGCTTCTGACCGGTAGGGGGCGCGCGACGTCGAACAAGCGTGTAGCTTCCGGTGGATGAAGGAGGACGGGGAGTCGGGGGGCTCGCCTGTCCGTGGGGGGCCCAGGGGACATGTGCTGCTTCTGGGTCGAACTGGGGGGTTGGCCCGATGGGAGTGCGGCTCATGGTGGTCGACGACCACCGACTGCTGGCCGAGGCGCTCGCCTCGGCACTGAAACTGCGCGGACACCGTGTCCTCGCCGCGGCAGCGCCCGCCGCGGGCGCCGCCGAACTGGTCATCTCCCGCGCCCCGGAGGTCTGCCTGCTCGGCACGTCGGCCCCGGCGGAGCCCGGCACCTTCGACCCGGTCGTCCGGATCAAGAAGGAGCGCCCCCAGGTGGCGGTGGTGGTCCTGGGCCCGGTCCCGTCCCCGCGCGGCATCGCCGCGGCGTTCGCCGCCGGCGCCTCCGGCTACGTACGGCACGACGAGCGCATAGAGGGAGTGGAGCGGGCCCTGATGAAGGCGCGCGCGGGTGAGGCCGCCGTGGCCCCGGCGCTGCTCCAGGGCGCGTTCAGCGAACTGCTCAACCCCGCGGCCCAGCCGGACGACGAGGGGCAGCGGCTTCTCCAGATGCTGACCCCGCGCGAGGTGGAGGTCCTGGTCCGGGTCGCGGACGGCGAGGACACCCGGCTGATCGCGGCCGGCATGGGCATCGCCCCGTCCACGGCCCGCACCCACGTCCAGCGGGTCCTGATGAAGCTCGGCGTCGGCTCCCGTCTGGAGGCCGCCGCCCTCGCGGCCCGCACCGGCCTGCTCGACCGGGCGGGCCCGGTGGGCGGCGAACCGCCTTCCGCTTCACAGGAGCAGGAGTAGTGGGCTATAGTCGATCTTGCGTTCGGCGCTGCAACTGGCAGAGCGGAACAGTGCGTTGGTGGTCCAAGGAAAGACGCCCCGCTTCCTGCGGGGAAATGCAGGTGCAAGGCCTGCCCGGCGCTCCAGAAGCAGAAGGCCCGCCCCGTTCCGACGGGGCGGGCCTTCTGCGTTGTACGAGCACGGGACACGCGAACGGGCCGGGCGCACCGCGGTGTTGCGGTGCGCCCGGCCCGTTCCGGTTACCCGGTCACGCGTCGTCCTGGTCCGGGGTCGGCGGCGCCGTGGGGCGCAGCTTCAGCCAGACCAGGAAGAAGAGTCCGAGGGCCAGCATGCCGATGCCCGCCCACAGGTTGATGTTGATGTCCTGGGCCTTCTTGAGGTCCGCGTCGGATGCCGTGATGCCCGCGATCGTGACGATGATCCCGTACACCACGAAGAGTCCGCCGATGATGCGGCGCACGTCGAAGAGGCGGGCGGCCGTGGCCGACTTGGCCTCCAGCTCCTTCACCTCGTCCACGTGGCTGTTCGTGTGGTCGCTCATGTCGTGTTACCTCGGACCTCAGAAGGAGAACGGGATGTAGCAGATGGCGGCGAGGACGATCGCGCCCCAGCCCAGCAGGGCCGGCTTGCGGTACCAGGCGTCGTCACCCTCGGCGGGCGGTTCCTCCATGCCCGGGGACTTGGTCCCGTAGACGAGACCGGCCAGTTCCTCGGCGGGCTTGGACTTGGTGAACATCGTGACCACGAACATCACGATGCCGCCGACCACGAACGCGACGATCGAGGAGACGAAGTTGGCGCCCTGGTCCGAGGGGATCGAGATGACGCCCTGCTTGTAGAACCAGAAGTAGTTCACCATCGCGGCCACCGTGCCGGACAGCAGACCCCAGAAGCCGGCCGCGGCCGTGGTGCGCTTCCAGAACATGCCGATGATGAAGACCACGAACAGCGGCACGTTGAAGAAGGAGAACAGCGTCTGCAGGTAGTTCATGATGTTGCTGAAGCTGCCCGCGATGAACGCCGTGCCCATGCCGATGAAGACGCCGACGGCGGTCACGACCCGGCCGGTCTTCAGGTAGTAGCCGTCGCTGCGGCCCTTCTTGATGTACGCGCCCCAGATGTCGTTGGTGAACACCGTGTTGAACGACGAGACGTTGGCGGCCATACCGGCCATGAACGCGGCGAGCAGACCGGTCACCGCGATGCCGAGGACACCGTTGGGGAGCAGGTCGCGCATGAGGACGGGGATGGCGTCGTTGTACTGGAGGCCGTCCTTGCCGGCCTTGCCGAGCGAGGGCTCCATCACCAGGGCGATCAGGCCCGGGACCACGACGACCATCGGGATGAGGATCTTCGGGAACGCGGCGATCAGCGGCGTGCGCTTGGCGGCGGAGAGGTTCTTCGCGGACAGGGCGCGCTGCACCTCGGCGAAGTTGGTCGTCCAGTAGCCGAAGCTCATCACGAAGCCGAGGCCGAGCACGATGGTCAGCCAGTTCGCGCCGAGCGGGTTCGAGGAACCGATGCCGGTGCCCTGCCACGCCGTCATGAACGAGTCGCCCTGCGAGTGCGACAGCGAGTCGGAGATGCCGTCCCAGCCGCCGACGCGCTTGAGGCCCACGATGGTCAGCGGGATGAGCGCGGCGAGGATGACGAAGAACTGCAGGACCTCGTTGTAGATCGCCGAGGACAGTCCGCCGATCGTGATGTACGCGAGGACGAACAGACCCGCGATGACGATGGCGAGCCACTGCGGCCAGCCGAGCAGGGCCTGGAGGACCAGGGCCATCGCGTACAGGTTGACGCCCGCGATCAGCACCGACGAGACGGCGAAGATGATCGAGGAGAGCAGGTGCGAGGACGGCCCGAAACGGTGCAGCAGGAACTCGGGGACCGAGCGCACCTTCGACATGTAATAGAACGGCATCATGACCAGGCCCAGGAAGACCATGGCCGGGATGGCGCCGATCCAGTACCAGTGCACGGTGTAGACGCCGTACTGCGCGCCGTTGGCGGCCATGCCGAGGATCTCGGTGGCGCCCAGGTTGGCGGAGACGAAGGCGAGACCCGTGACCCAGGCGGGCAGGGAGCGCCCGGACAGGAAGAAGTCGAGGCTGGTCTTCACCGAGCGGCGGGCCGCGAAGCCGATACCGAGGACGACGACGAAGTAGATCGCCAGGATCGCGTAGTCGAGGCCGTTGGTGGGGAGCCGTAGCTCTGCCGCGAGCGTGGATGTGGGGGACTGCATGAGTACTCGCTTCGTTGCGCGAACTGAAACAGTCCGGAACCTACGCCTCCGGCTTCAATAAGTGAACACTTATCTTGATGTTCTTTGTTTGATTGTGATCGAAGCCTCGCGTTTGCGCAGGAACGCGATGCATCACGGTGCATCCCTTGACGACCGTGTTGCCTTATGCTTTGTTGTGTTTGGTTCTGTTTGTTTGTTGGTGCGATGAGGAGCATCGGACGTGAAGAAGACGTCGACCCGGCTCGCCGACGGTCGTGAACTGATCTATTACGACTCGCGGGACGACGTCGTGCGCGACGCCGTGGACCGGCGCCCCCTCGATCCCACGGTCACCACCTCCGAGATCCGCCGGGACCCGCTGCTCGGCGACGCCATCGCCGTCGCCTCGCACCGCCAGGGCCGCACCTACCACCCTCCGGCCGACGAGTGCCCCCTGTGCCCCTCGGAAAACGGCCGACTCTCCGAGATCCCGGATTCCTCCTACGACGTCGTCGTCTTCGAGAACCGGTTCCCCTCGCTCGCCGGGGACGCGGGCCGCTGCGAGGTGGTCTGCTTCACCTCCGACCACGACAAGTCCTTCGCCGACCTCACCGAGGAGCAGGCCGGGCTCGTCCTGGAGGCCTGGACCGACCGCACGGCCGAGCTGTCCCACCTTGACTCCGTCGAACAGGTCTTCTGTTTCGAGAACCGCGGCGCCGAGATCGGCGTCACCCTCGGCCACCCGCACGGGCAGATCTACGGCTACCCCTTCACCACTCCGCGCACCGCGCTGATGCTCCGCTCGGCGGCCCAGCACAAGGAGCAGACCGGCGGGCGGAACCTGTTCGCCGACGTCGTCGAGAAGGAGATCGAGGACGGCAGCCGGATCGTCCTGGAGGGCGAGCACTGGGTGGCCTTCGTGCCCTACGCCGCCCACTGGCCGTACGAGGTCCACCTCTACCCCAGGCGCCAGGTCCCGGACCTGCTCGCGCTGGACGACGACGCCCGCACAGAGTTCCCCAAGATTTATCTGGAACTGTTGAGGCGCTTCGACCGGATCTTCGGTGAGGACCAGCCGGTGACGCCGTACATCGCCGCCTGGCACCAGGCGCCGTTCGGCCCGCTGGACGAGTTCGAGGGAGTCACCCGTGACGACTTCGCGCTGCACCTGGAGCTTTTCACCATCCGCCGCACTTCCGGCAAGCTGAAGTTCCTCGCGGGCTCCGAGTCCGGCATGAGCGTGTTCATCAACGACGTGCCGCCGGAGGCCGCGGCCGAGCGACTGCGAGAGGTAGCGAGCAAGTAATGGGCAAGGCCGAATCTCGGAAGTACATGGTCACGGGCGGCGCCGGATACGTCGGCAGCGTCGTCGCGCAGCACCTGCTGGAGGCGGGCCACGAGGTCACCGTCCTCGACAACCTCTCCACCGGCTTCCGCGAGGGCGTCCCCGCCGGGGCCGCCTTCGTCGAGGGCGACATCCGCGACGCCGCCAAGTGGCTCGACGACTCCTTCGACGCCGTGCTGCACTTCGCCGCCTTCTCGCAGGTCGGCGAGTCCGTCGTGAAGCCCGAGAAGTACTGGGACAACAACGTCGGCGGCACCATGGCCCTGCTCGCCGCGATGCGCACGGCCGGGGTGAAGAAGCTCGTCTTCTCCTCCACCGCCGCCACCTACGGCGAGCCGGTCAGCACCCCGATCACCGAGACCGACCCGACGGCGCCCACTTCCCCCTACGGCGCCTCGAAGCTCGCCGTCGACCACATGATCACCGGCGAGGCGGCGGCCCACGGGCTCGCGGCCGTCTCCCTGCGCTACTTCAACGTGGCGGGCGCGTACGGCGACTGCGGCGAGCGGCACGACCCCGAGTCGCACCTCATCCCGCTCGTCCTCCAGGTCGCCCAGGGCCGCCGCGAGGCCATCTCGGTCTACGGCGACGACTACCCCACCCCCGACGGCACCTGCGTGCGCGACTACATCCACGTCGCCGACCTCGCCGAGGCCCACCTCCTCGCCGTCGAGGCCGCCCGCCCCGCCGAGCACCTGATCTGCAACCTCGGCAACGGCAACGGCTTCTCGGTCCGCGAGGTCATCGAGACCGTCCGCCAGGTCACCGGCCACCCGATCCCCGAGGTGAGCGCCCCGCGCCGCGGCGGCGACCCGGCGGTCCTGGTCGCCTCCGCCGCCACCGCGCGCGAGCGCCTCGGCTGGAACCCGTCCCGCGCGGATCTCGCGGGAATCGTCGCCGACGCCTGGGCGTTCGCCCAGGCGCGCCAGCAGCAGAAGTAGGGGGCCGCGAGCCATGTCCATCGCCGCGCAGTTCAGTGATCTGTACGGGTACGAGCCCGCCGGGGTGTGGGCGGCCCCGGGCCGCGTGAACCTCATCGGTGAGTACACCGACTTCAACGAGGGCTTCGTCCTGCCCCTCGCGCTGCCGCACACCGCGGTGGCGGCCGTGGCGAAGCGGGACGACGGCGTGCTGCGGCTGCACTCGGCCGACATCGACGCCCCCGTCGCCGAACTGCGCGTCGACGAGCTGACCCCGCTCAGCAAGTACGGGCAGGGCGGCTGGGCCGCGTACCCGGCCGGAGTGGTCTGGGCGCTGCGCGACGCGGGCCACACCGTCACGGGCGCGGACATCCACCTCGCCTCGACGGTGCCGACCGGCGCCGGCCTGTCGTCCTCCGCCGCCCTGGAGGTCGTGACGGCGTACGCGCTCAACGACCTCTTCGGACTCGGGCTCACCACGCCCGAACTGGCCGTCCTCGCCCAGCGCGCCGAGAACGTCTTCGTCGGCGTGCCCTGCGGGGTCATGGACCAGATGGCGTCGGCGTGCGGCGAGGAGGGGCACGCGCTGCACCTCGACTGCCGTGACCTGTCGATCCGGCAGGTCCCGTTCGACCTGGCCGACGAGGGGCTCCAGCTCCTCGTCGTCGACACCCGCGTCAAGCACGAGCTGGGCGACGGGGCGTACGCGGAGCGGCGGGCCGGCTGCGAGGAGGGCGCCCGGGTGCTCGGCGTCTCGCACCTGCGCGACGTGCCGTACGCCGGACTCGACGACGCCCTCGCCACGCTGGAGCGGGCCGAGGTCGACGAGAAGGTCGTCCGCTACGTCCGGCACATCGTCTCCGACGACCACCGGGTGGAGCGGGTCATCGAGCTGCTCGACACCGGTGACGTCCGCGGGATCGGGCCCGTCCTGAACGAGGGCCATGTCTCGCTCCGCGACGACCTGCGGATCTCCTGCCCGGAGCTCGACCTGGTCGTGTCCACCGCCGTCGCCTCCGGCGCGGTGGGGGCGCGGATGACCGGGGGCGGGTTCGGGGGGTCGGCCGTGGTGCTCGTCGAGGCCGGGGACGTGGACGCGGTGACCAAGTCGGTGCTGGCCGCCTTCGAGGGGGCCGGGTTCACGGCTCCCCGGGTCTTTGCCGCGGTGCCTTCTGCCGGGGCTCGGCGGCTGGGCTGAGGTCTGTGGCTAGCCCAGTCGCTTCGTCAAGGTGAACTCCTTGACCCCCGGGGGATAGTCCGGGATCACCGACACCACCTCGTAGCCGTGCTGGCGGTAGAAGCCGGGGGCCTGGAAGTCCCAGGTCTCCAGGCGCGAGTTGGCGCATCCGTGGTGTTCGACTGCGAAGTTTTCGGCCTCGGCCAGCAGGCGGGAGCCGAGGCCCGCGCCGCGGTGACGGTCCGCGACCCACAGCAGGTCGACGTGGAGCCAGGTGGCCCAGACATGCGCGTCGAGCCCGCCCGCCAGCGAGCCGTCCGCCGGATCGAACGCCCACACCTGCAAAGGGAGTTCGCGCTCGTCAGGGGTGCCGCGCAGGGCGCGGATCGCGGGTGATGCCGCGGTGTTCGTGTCCCTCAGCAGCGAGCGGAGCAGAAGACCGCGCTCTTTGTCGACTTCTGTCTCAAAGCGAAACATGCGCCCCACGATAAACGCGCTGGACAGTCGCTGGTCGGTCAACTGGGAACCAGTTCTGCGAATTGCCTTCCCCTTGGGGCGTGCAGCCCTAGTCTGATGGACAGCACCGGTGGGGGCCGGTGTTGATCAGGGGGCGAGACAGCCGGGTACGACGCCCGGAGTGGGGGTAGCGGTTCATGCACGGCGGCGGCCGTGCGGCTGCGGTGACCTGAAGCTCCGGGCGCCGTACCTGCGTTGGTCATCCTCCCGACCAGTGGGGGTTTCAGTGGTACGTATTCGGGTTCTGGTCGTCGACGACCATCGCATCTTCGCCGAGTCCCTCGCCGCGGCGCTCGCCGCCGAGCCGGACGTCGACGTGTCGGCTGCGGGCAGCGGTCCGGCCGCACTGCGCTCCTTGGAGCGGGCGGCCGCCGAGGGGCGCAGATTCGATGTGCTGCTCGTCGACGCCGACCTGGGCGCGGCGTCCTTGCAGGGCATGCGCCCGCCGACCGTGGTGCCCGAGGGCGGTGCGCAGGACGGGCTCGTGGATGGCATCTCCCTTGTCGCAGGGGTCCGTTCGGGGCAGCCGGCCGTGCGGACGGTGGTGCTCGCCGAGCGGGACGATCCGCGCAGGGCCGCGCTCGCGTTGCAGGCCGGTGCCTCGGGGTGGGTCGCCAAGGACTGCTCCTTGTCGCGGCTGCTCAATGTCATACGAGGAGTGCTGCGCGACGAGACGCATCTGCCTCCGGCGCTGCTGACCGGGGTGCTGCGGGAGCTGACCGCGGCCCGTAAGCACCGCACCGAGTCGGAGCGGCTCGTGGAGTCGCTCACTCCCCGGGAGCGGGAGGTTCTGCGGTGCATGGTCGCCGGGCTGGGCCGCAAGGCCGTCGCCGAGCGGCTGTTCCTGTCGCCGCACACCGTCCGGACCCATATGCAGAATGTGCTCGGGAAGCTGGGGGTGCACTCGACCCTCGCGGCGGTGGCGCTCGCGCGCCGCGCGGGTGTCGGTCCTGTCGACCTTGAGGCCGCCAGCTGACTCACGCCGGGCGCGGGCACGTCGTGGCTGGTCGCGCAGTTCCCCGCGCCCCTGGGTTGTCTTTCGGGTGCGGCCCGGTGGCCGCTTCTCGCGCAGTTCCCCGCGCCCCTAAAACCAGTTCGTCACGCGCGCCTCTCGTCGTGGCTGGTCGCGCAGTTCCCCGCGCCCCTGAGATGCGCACTTCATGCGCCATCTCATCAACAGAGGCGCGCCACCGCTGTCTCGTCGGGAGGCGCGCCACCGGGCCTCATGGGGAGGCGGCGCGAAGCGCCTGCCTCAGGGGCGCGGGGAACTGCGCGAGAAGCCCCACCGGCCGGTGGACGAAGTGCGACCCAGGGGCGCGGGGAACTGCGCGATCAGCCACGACGGTGGCGCGCACGAGGTACGGCCCAGGGGCGCGGGGAACTGCGCGATCGGCCACGACGAGAGCCGCGGTCGAAGAACTGCCCAGGGGCGCGGGGAACTGCGCGACCAGCCCCCACTCGCCCGCAGGCGGACGGCTAGCCGGGGATGTTGTCGAACGGGGCCGTCAGCTGGCGGAGGAGTGAGGCCAGTTCGGCTCGGTCTCCTCGGGAGAGCTCGGCCAGGATGGCGCGCTCCTGGGCGAGGAGGCCGGCCAGGGCCTGGTCGGCGCGGTCCCGGCCCTCGGACGTCAGCCGGACCAGGACACCGCGGCGGTCACTGGGATCGGGCAGCCGCTCGACGAGGCCCTTCTTGGTGAGCCGGTCGATGCGATTGGTCATCGTGCCCGACGTCACCAGCGTCTGCGTCAGCAACTGCCCGGGGGAGAGCTGATACGGAGCCCCGGCCCGCCGCAGCGAGGTCAGCACGTCGAACTCCCACGGCTCCAGCTGATGCTCGGCGAACGCCAGCCGGCGAGCCCGGTCGAGATGGCGCGCAAGCCTGCTGACCCGACTGAGCACCTCCAGGGGCTCCACGTCGAGGTCGGGGCGCTCCCGGCGCCACGCTGCGACCAGACGGTCGACCTCGTCCTCCATGACGATCAGTGTAGGGGGTGTGTCGACATGAAGTCTCTTGATGTCGAGTGTCTTGACATCGAGATATTACGGAAGGGAGGGTGAAGGGATGACAACGAGCTCGCCCATCTGGGACCCGCAGCAATATCTCCGCCACGCGGACCACCGCGGCCGCCCCTTCGCGGACCTCCTCGCCCGCGTCCCGGAGCCGCCCCGCACCCCACCCCGCATCGCCGACCTCGGCTGCGGCCCCGGCAACGTCACCACCCTGCTCGCCGCCCGCTGGCCCGACGCGCACATCACCGGCTACGACAACTCCCCGGACATGCTCGCCCGCGCCGAGGAGCACGCCGGACCCACGGCGGGCGGCGGCCGCATCGACTTCGCGCACGCCGACGCCGCGCACTGGGCGCCCACGGACACGTACGACCTGATCGCCTCGAACGCGACCCTGCAATGGGTCCCCGGCCACGTCGACGCCTTCCCGCGCTGGCTGGACGCGCTCGCCCCCGGCGGCACCCTCGCCTTCCAGGTGCCCGGCAACTTCGACGCCCCCAGCCACGCCCTGATGCGCGAACTCGCCGGGTCCGCGCCGTGGAAGGACCGGCTCGACGGGGTGCTGCGGCACGGGGACGCGGTGCTCGACCCCGCCGCCTACCTGGAGCGGCTCGCCGGGCTCGGCTGTGCGGTGGACGCCTGGGAGACCACGTACCAGCATCTGCTCCACGGCGAGGACCCGGTCCTGGACTGGGTGAAGGGGACCGGCCTGCGGCCCGTGCTCACCGCGCTCGCCGACGACCCCGCCGCGCGGGACGCGTTCGTGGCCGCGTACCGGGACCTGCTGCGGGAGGCGTACCCGGCGACCGCGTACGGCACCGTGCTGCCGTTCCGCCGGATCTTCGTCGTGGCGGTGAAGCCCGCGTGATCACGGCCCTGGACCATGTGCAGCTCGCCGCGCCCGAGGGCAGCGAGGCGCTGTTGCGGTCCTTCTACGTCGATGTCCTCGGGATGACCGAGATCCCCAAGCCGCCGGTGCTGGCGGCGCGCGGCGGCTGCTGGTTCGGTGCCGACGGCGTGCAGCTCCATCTGGGCGTCGAGCGGGACTTCCGCCCGGCCCGCAAGGCGCACCCGGGGCTGCGGGTGCGGGACATCGAGGCGTTCGCGGAGCGGCTCGTCGCGCGGGGCGCCGAGGTGGTCTGGGACGACAGCCTTCCCGGTCACCGGCGTTTCTACAGCACCGATCCCGTCGGCAACCGGTTGGAGTTCCTGGAGCCCGCCGCCACGCGGAAGCCCGTGTGACCCGTGGTCGCGTCCGGCGTGTTGGAGGTCCGCGCCGAGCAGCGGTAGCGGTTGCAGTAGGAGGCGTGGCACAGGTGCGAGCCGCCGCGCAGGGCCCGCGCGGGGGAGCCGGGCTCGAAGCGGTCGGCCGTCCACTCCCAGACGTTGCCGACGGCGTGGTGCAGGCCGAAGCCGTTGGGGGAGAGGGAGCGCACGGGGGCGGTGCCGACCTCGGCCGTCGGGCCGTCCGGGAACGTACCGCGGAAGATCACCGCGCGGTCCGGGTCCGGCGGTTCGTCACCCCAGGGGTGGCGGGCCTGGTCGAGGCCGCCGCGCGCCGCGTACTCCCACTCGGCCTCGGTGGGCAGCCGGGTGCCCGACCAGGCGCAGTACGCCCGCGCGTCGTTCCAGGAGACGTGTGTGACGGGGTGGTCGAGGCGGTCGTCCGAGCGGGAGCCGGGGCCTTCGGGCTCGCGGTGCCAGGCGCCGGGCACCGCGAGCCACCAGTCGGCGCCGGGCACGGACTCGGCCCGCTCCCGCGCCTCGGCGGTGACGCTGCCGCGGAAGACGAAGGAGTAGCCGAAGCGTTCGGCCTCCGTCCGGTGGCCGGTGGCGTCGGCGAAGGCGCGGAACTCGGCGTGGCTGACGGCCGTGGCGGAGATCAGGAACGGCGCCACCGCCACCTCGCGCACCGGCCCCTCGCCGTCACCGGGGAACGCGTCGGCGTCCGCCGTCCCCATCCGGAACGCGCCCCCGGGCAGGGCGAGGAGCGGTGCGAAGTGACCGGCGGGCGGCCGCTGTTCCGTGTCCCGGACCGGCAGCGGCAGGGTGGTGGCCCCGGCCGGTGCGGTGGCGGAGCGGTCGGGAGCGCAGCAGCGGCGGCCCATCGGGGTTCCTCTCGCAGGCGGGGCGGTGGGCGTCAGGCGGTGCGGTCCGCGGCCAGGGCGGCCGCGAGCCCCGGGATCCCGAGCTCCGTCTCCTGTGCGGGTGTGGCCTGGTGGAGGCTGTTCTTCAGCTGGTACGGGTCCGCCTGGAGGTCGTAGTACTCGCGGAAGCCCACCTGCCCGGTGCCGCTGACCGTGCCGGAGGCGTCGGTGTGCAGGTCGTAGTACTCGGTGTACTGGCGGTCCTTGGAGACGTACGACGACCAGGTCTTCTGGCCCGCCCCCGTGCCCTGCTTCCACCACTCGATGAGCAGGTGGTCGCGGGAGTGGCCGCTGAGCAGCGAGCGGCCGTCGTGCGGGGTGTCCGGGGTGATCCCGGCCGCGTCCAGGACGGTCGGGGCGATGTCGATGTTCGCCACGATCCGGTGGTCCGTGGTGCCGGCGCCGAGCCCGCCGCCGGGCCAGGAGAGGTAGAAGGGCACCTCGTGGGCGGGGCGGTAGGGGACGCCCTTGCCGGTCAGGCCGTGGTCGGACCAGTTGAAGCCGTTGTCGCCGATGTAGATGACCAGGGTGTTGTCCAGCTGCCCGAGCGCCGCCAGCTTGTCGTGGAAGGACTGCACCGCGTCGTCCACCGAGCGCAGCGTGCGCAGTTGCTGAGCGCGCACCCGGCGGCCGTCCTCCAGGGTCTGGGTGGCGTTGCGGACGTAGGGAGGCTTGTCGCTGCGGTCGTCCTCGGGCACGGAGGGGCGGCCGTCCCAGGCGGGCACGTCGGTGCCGGCGTACTTGGCCTCCGGGGTGCGCGGGCCGTGCGAGGCGTAGGGGGTGACGTACGCGAACCAGGGGCGGTCGTCGGTGCGGGACTTCTCCAGGAAGGCGAGGGTGCGGTTCCTGACCACGGTGGTGGTGTAGCCGGGGACGGTCTGCACGGTGCCGTTCACGTTGAAGGTGCCGTCCACGTACGAGGGTCTGAGCAGCGCGAAATCCTCGAAGTGCGGCGGGTTGTCGGCCACGTCCCAGGAGTTGAGGTACTTGCCGAACAGGCCGGTGCGGTAGCCCGCCTGCTTCAGGTACCGCTGGAGGGTCGTGTGCTGGTCGAGGGCGTGCGAGGCGCCGTTGTTGCGGACGCCGTGGTTGTGGGCGAAGCGGCCGGAGAAGACCGAGGACCGCGACGGGGCGCACAGCGGGGTGGTGACGTGGCCGTTGGTGAAGCGCACGCCCTGGCCGGCCAGCCAGGCGACGGTGTTCGGGGTGGCCCACTCGGTCTGCTTGGGCTGGTCGTCGGTGACGATCAGCAGCACGTTGGGCCGGGCCGCGGCGGCCCGGGCGGGGGAGGCGGCGAGCGCGGGCAGGGAGGCCCCGGCGGCGACGGCCGCCGCGGTGCCGAGGATGCCGCGGCGGGTGGGGCCGGATGCGCCGTCGTACGTGCTGGAGGTGCTCATGACAAAGTGACCCTCTCGTCTGCGTGCGGGACGGGGCGGTGAGCGGTGCCGGTGACACGAACGCTAGGGCGCCGCCCGGGCCCGATCCATGCACGGAGCGCGAAGGGTTTGTTGCCGGTTCATTGCGGCCCCTGTCGGGGCGCTCAGCTCTTCCGGTGCCCTATCAGGCGGGGCCTCGGCTCCAGGCCGTCCAGGCCGTGCCAGGCCAGATTGACCAGGTGGGCGGCGACCTCGGCCTTCTTCGGCTTGCGGGCGTCCAGCCACCACTGGCCGGTCAGCGCCACCATGCCGACCAGCGCCTGCGCGTACATCGGCGCCAGCTTCGGGTCGAAGCCCCGGGCCTTGAACTCGCGGCCCAGGATGTCCTCCACCTGCGTGGCGATGTCGGAGATGAGCGAGGCGAAGGAGCCCGTGGACTGCGGGATGGGGGAGTCGCGGACCAGGATGCGGAAACCGTCCGTGTACTCCTCGATGTAGTCGAGGAGCGCGAACGCCGCCTGCTCGCACAGCTCCCGCGGATGCCCGGCCGTCAGGGAACTGGTCACCATGTCCAGGAGCTGGCGCATCTCACGGTCCACGACGACCGCGTACAGGCCCTCCTTGCCGCCGAAGTGCTCGTACACCACCGGCTTGGAGACGCCGGCCTTCGCCGCGATCTCCTCCACCGAGGTGCCCTCGAACCCCTTCGCGGCGAAGACGGTGCGGCCGATCTCCAGCAACTGCTGCCGTCGCTCCGCCCCCGTCATCCGCGTACGGCGCGCACGCCGTGGCTTCTCGGGCCTGTCAGTGCTCGGGGTGCTTGAGTCGGTCGCCACGTCACCCATCATGCCGTGCCGCGCTCACGCGGCGTCGGCGGCCGTGGCTTCCGGGACGCGCCGCGCCGCGATCCGGTCCTTCGACGGCCAGCGCACGTCGTACGCCCAGCCCGCCCGCTCGAACCAGCGGATCAGCCGGGCCGAGGAGTCGACCTGGCCGCGCATCACACCGTGCCGCGCCGAGGTGGGGTCCGCGTGGTGCAGGTTGTGCCAGGACTCGCCGCAGGACAGCACGGCCAGCCACCACACGTTCCCCGAGCGGTCGCGGGACTTGAAGGGGCGCTTGCCGACCGCGTGGCAGATCGAGTTGATCGACCAGGTCACGTGGTGCAGCAGCGCCACCCGCACGAGCGAGCCCCAGAAGAACGCCGTGAACGCGCCCCACCAGGACATCGTCACCAGACCGCCGATCAGCGGCGGCAGGAACAGCGAGACGAGCGTCCACATGATGAACTGGCGCGAGATCGCCCGGATCGCCGGATCCTTGATCAGGTCAGGCGCGTACTTCTCCTGCGGCGTCTGCTCCTCGTCGAACATCCAGGCGATGTGCGCCCACCACAGCCCCTTCATCAGGGCCGGCACCGTCTCCCCGAAGCGCCACGGCGAGTGCGGATCGCCCTCCGCGTCGGAGAACTTGTGGTGCTTGCGGTGGTCGGCGACCCAGCGGACCAGCGGGCCCTCCACCGCGAGCGACCCCATGACCGCCAGCGCGATCCGCAGCGGACGCTTCGCCTTGAAGGAACCGTGCGTGAAGTACCGGTGGAAACCGATCGTGATGCCGTGACAGCCGATGTAGTAGAAGAGCACCAGCAGGCCGATGTCCAGCCAGCTGACACCCCAGCCCCAGGTCAGCGGCACCGCCGCGACCAGGGCCAGGAACGGCACGATGATGAACAGGAGCAGCGTGATCTGCTCCAGCGAGCGCTTCTGCTCACCGCCCAGCGTCGCCGACGGCATCGCGGCGGCGGCATCGGCGGACGTCTGACGGGGGGCGTCGTCGATCACATCGGGGCTTGTGGCCATGGGGGCGTCCCTGTGGGTCGAGGGGTGAGATGAATCGTCGAGGGGTGAGATAAATCAAGGATTGAGAAGGTCCTGGACGGGTCAGGAGATCCTCCGGGATCCCACGGGATCCGCGGGAGTCACCGAGACCACCGACAGCGCGTCACCGGCATTCCTACGGTTCCGTAACCTACGGCGTCGTAAGTATGGCAGCGCGCTGACAGGCGGCAAGAGGCCCCGGCCCGCGCCAAGAGCACGGGCACATATCCTGGGGAACGGTCGGACAGCGCGGTCCGCTTCGAATCTCCACCCCGGACTAGTACCCGGTTCAGGGGATCCTTCCCTCCAGACGTGCTTCACCACTGCAAGGAGCCGCACCTGTGAGCAGTGCCGACGATCAGACGACTGCGACGAGCACCAGTGCCGAACTGCGCGCCGACATCCGCCGCCTCGGAGACCTGCTGGGCGAGACGCTCGTACGCCAGGAGGGGCCCGAGCTCCTCGATCTCGTCGAAAAGGTCCGCCGCCTGACGCGAGAGGACGGCGAGGCCGCCGCCGAGCTGCTGCGCGGGACCGAACTGGAGACCGCGGCCAAGCTGGTCCGCGCCTTCTCCACGTACTTCCACCTGGCCAACGTAACGGAGCAGGTGCACCGTGGCCGTGAGCTGCGCGCCATGCGCGCCGCCGAGGGCGGACTGCTCGCCCGCACCGCGGACCGCCTCAAGGACGCCGACCCGGAGCACCTGCGCGCCACCGTGCAGAACCTGAACGTCCGCCCGGTCTTCACCGCCCACCCCACGGAAGCCGCCCGGCGCAGCGTCCTCAACAAGCTCCGCCGCATCGCCGAGCTCCTGGAGACGCCGGTCCTGGAGACCGACCGCCGCCGCTACGACACCCGCCTCGCCGAGAACATCGACCTGGTGTGGCAGACCGACGAGCTGCGCGTCGTGCGCCCCGAGGTCACCGACGAGTCGCGCAACGCGATCTACTACCTCGACGAGCTGCACGCCGGCGCCGTCGGCGACGTCCTGGAGGACCTCACCGCCGAGCTGGAGCGCGTCGGCTTCAAGCTCCCCGAGGACAGCCGCCCGCTCACCTTCGGCACCTGGATCGGCGGCGACCGCGACGGCAACCCCAACGTGACCCCGCAGGTCACCTGGGACGTCCTGATCCTCCAGCACGAGCACGGCATCAACGACGCGCTCGACATGATCGACGAGCTGCGCGGCTTCCTCTCCAACTCCATCCGCTACACCGGCGCGACCGAGGAGCTGCTCACCTCGCTCCAGGCCGACCTGGAGCGGCTGCCGGAGATCAGCCCCCGCTACAAGCGGCTCAACGCCGAGGAGCCCTACCGGCTCAAGGCCACCGCGATCCGGCAGAAGCTGGAGAACACCAAGGACCGGCTGGCGAAGAACACCCCGCACGTCGACGGCCGCGACTACCTCGGCACCGCCGAGCTGCTCCACGACCTCACCCTCATCCAGACCTCCCTGCGCGAGCACCGCGGCGGCCTCTTCGCCGAGGGCCGCATGAACCGTACGATCCGGACGCTCGCCGCCTTCGGCCTCCAGCTCGCCACGATGGACGTCCGCGAGCACGCCGACGCCCACCACCACGCCCTCGGCCAGCTCTTCGACCGGCTCGGCGAGGAGTCCTGGCGCTACGCCGACATGCCCCGCGACTACCGCGGCAAGCTGCTCGCCAAGGAGCTGCGGTCCCGGCGTCCGCTCGCGCCGACCCCGGCGCCGCTGGACGCCGCGGGCGAGAAGACCCTCGGCGTCTTCCACACGGTCAAGCGGGCCCTCGACGTGTTCGGCCCCGAGGTCATCGAGTCGTACATCATCTCGATGTGCCAGGGCGCCGACGACGTCTTCGCCGCCACCGTGCTCGCCCGCGAGGCCGGCCTCATCGACCTGCACGCCGGCTGGACGAAGATCGGCATCGTGCCGCTCCTGGAGACGACGGTCGAGCTCAAGTCGGCCGACACCATCCTGGAGGACATGCTCTCCGACCCGTCCTACCGGCGCCTCGTCGCGCTCAACGGGGACGTGCAGGAGGTCATGCTCGGCTACTCCGACTCCTCCAAGTTCGGCGGCATCACCACCTCCCAGTGGGAGATCCACCGCGCCCAGCGCCGGCTGCGCGACGTCGCCCACCGCTACGGCGTCCGCCTGCGCCTCTTCCACGGCCGCGGCGGCACCGTCGGCCGTGGCGGCGGCCCCTCGCACGACGCGATCCTCGCCCAGCCCTGGGGCACCCTGGAGGGCGCCATCAAGGTCACCGAGCAGGGCGAGGTCATCTCCGACAAGTACCTCGTGCCGTCGCTGGCCCGCGAGAACCTCGAACTGACCGTCGCCGCCACCCTCCAGGCCTCCGCGCTGCACACCGCGCCGCGCCAGTCCGACGAGGCCCTGGCCCGCTGGGACGCCGCCATGGACGTCGTCTCGGACGCCGCGCACGCCGCGTACCGCAAGCTCGTCGAGGACCCGGACCTGCCGACGTACTTCGTCGCCTCCACGCCGGTCGACCAGCTCGCCGACCTGCACCTGGGCTCCCGGCCGTCCCGCCGCCCCGGCTCGGGCGTCTCGCTCGACGGCCTGCGCGCCATCCCGTGGGTGTTCGGCTGGACCCAGTCGCGGCAGATCGTGCCCGGCTGGTTCGGCGTCGGCTCCGGCCTGAAGGCGCTGCGCGAGGCGGGCCTGGACAGCATGCTCGACGAGATGCACGAGCAGTGGCACTTCTTCCGCAACTTCATCTCCAACGTCGAGATGACGCTCGCGAAGACGGACCTGCGCATCGCCCGCCACTACGTCGACACGCTCGTCCCGGACAACCTCAAGCACGTCTTCGAGGTCATCGAGGCCGAGCACGCGCTGACCGTGGCCGAGGTCCTGCGGATCACCGGCGGCGCCGAACTCCTCGACACCCAGCCGGTCCTGAAGCAGACGTTCTCCATCCGCGACGCCTACCTGGACCCGATCTCCTACCTCCAGGTCGCCCTGCTCAAGCGGCAGCGCGACGCCGCCGCGGCGGGCGAGGAGCCGGACCCGACCCTGGCCCGCGCCCTCCTCCTCACCGTCAACGGTGTGGCGGCCGGCCTGCGCAACACCGGCTGACCGGAGAGCACGCGGCTAGAAGCTCAAGGTGGCCCAGGCCGCCGACAGCAGTACCGTCCCGGCGCCTCCCGTGATCCACGCGAGGCGCCGGTGGCGCATCCCGCCCGCGATCACCACGCAGGCCAGCAGCAGCGCCCCGCCCAGCGGGATCCACGCCTTGAAGAACCCGGCCGGGCCGATCCGGACGGCCTGAGCCGTGTCCGGCTTGATCACCACGGGCAGCCGGACGCCCTTCTTCTCGCCGACCGAGCGGTCCATCGTCACCTTCGGGGTGCGCACCGGCCCCTCGGCGGACGGCGCGAACGCCCCGCCGCACGTGCCCCCGTCACACCGGTCGAGCACCACGTGCCCGTGCTCGCGCCCCGTCTGGAAGATCACGTGCTGGGCCGTCCCCCAGGACGCCCAGAACCCCGCGACCAGCAGAAGCAGGGCAAGAGCCGCCGACACGACCTGCCGCGAGACCGACACCGCTGAAGCCATGGCCGGGATCCTTGGCCATGACCCGGTCGAACGTCAACTGTTGTACGAGGACTGAGCGCGCTCAAGACCTTCCGTGACCAGCGCCTCGACCGCGTCCGCCGCCCGGTCCACGAAGTAGTCCAGCTCCTTGCGCTCCGCCGAGGAGAAGTCCTTCAGTACGAAGTCGGCGACCTGCATCCGGCCCGGCGGCCGCCCGATCCCGAACCGCACCCGGTGGTAGTCGGGGCCCATCGCCTTGGTCATCGACTTCAGCCCGTTGTGCCCGTTGTCGCCGCCGCCCAGCTTCAGCCGCAGCACCCCGTAGTCGATGTCCAGCTCGTCGTGGACCGCCACGATGCGGTCCGTCGGCACCTTGTAGAAGTCACGCAGCGCCGTCACCGGGCCGCCGGAGACGTTCATGTACGACATCGGCTTGGCCAGCACGACCCGGCGGCTCAGCGGTCCGGGCGGGCCGATCCGCCCCTCCACGACCTGCGCCTGTCCCTTGGTCGCCCGCTTGAACTTGGCGCCCATGCGCTGTGCGAGCAGGTCGGCCACCATGAAACCGACGTTGTGCCGGTTCATCGCGTACTCGGGACCCGGGTTGCCCAGCCCGGCGATGAGCCAGGGGGCGTTCTCGTCGGACATCCGCATTCCTTGGGTAGAGAGAGCGGTACGGGGTGGTGGGCCGAGCCCACCACCCCGTACAGAGCGTCGAAGAAGCCAGAAGGCTCAGGCCTCCGCGGCGGCCTCTTCGCCCTCGGCGGCGTCCTCGGCGGGCTCCTCGGCCTGCGCGGTCAGGACCTGGAGGACGACGGCGTCCTCGTCGACGGCCAGCGTGGTGCCCTTGGGCAGCTCGACGTCCTTGGCGATGACCGAGTCACCGGCGTCCAGGCCGGCCACGGAGATGGTGACCGACTCGGGGATGTGCGTGGCCTCGGTCTCGACGGCCAGCGTGTTCAGGACGTGCTCCAGCAGGTTCGCACCCGGGGCCAGCTCGCCCTCGACGACGATGGGGAGCTCGACGGTGACCTTCTCGCCGCGCTTCACGAGGAGCAGGTCGACGTGCTCGAGGAAGCCCTTCAGCGGGTCGCGCTGCACGGCCTTCGGGATCGCCAGCTCGTTCTTGCCGTCGATGTCCAGGGACAGCAGGACGTTCGGGGTGCGCAGGGCGAGCAGCAGCTCGTGGCCCGGCAGCGTGATGTGGATCGGGTCGCCACCGTGGCCGTAGACCACACCGGGAACCTTGTTCTCACGACGGATACGGCGGGCGGCGCCCTTGCCGAACTCGGTACGGGTCTCAGCGGCGAGCTTGACCTCGGACATGTGCTCTCAACTCCTCGTAGAACTCTCGGGGGAAAGGTCACCCGGCCACGAACGGCCTGCTACGAAGAGCGCGTCGATAACGGACCGCCGCGACCTCTGAGAACAGAAGTGCGGCCTCCCTCGCCGAGCAACTTGAACAGGTTACCCGGCGGGGAGGCCGCACCCAAATGGATCTTTACGCTTCGCCCTCGAAGAGGCTGGTGACCGAGCCGTCCTCGAAGACCTCGCGCACCGCGGAGGCGATCGTCGGGGCGATCGACAGGACCGTGATCTTGTCGAGCTCCAGCTCGTTCGGCGTCGGCAGCGTGTTCGTGAAGACGAACTCGCTCACCTTCGAGTTCTTCAGACGGTCCGCGGCGGGACCGGAGAGCACACCGTGCGTCGCCGTCACGATGACGTCCTCGGCACCGTGCGCGAACAGGGCGTCCGCGGCGGCGCAGATCGTGCCACCGGTGTCGATCATGTCGTCGACCAGGACACAGACCCGGCCCTTCACGTCACCGACGACCTCGTGCACGGTCACCTGGTTCGCGACGTCCTTGTCACGGCGCTTGTGGACGATCGCCAGCGGCGCGCCGAGACGGTCGCACCAGCGGTCGGCGACGCGCACGCGGCCGGCGTCCGGCGAGACCACCGTCAGCTTGTCGCGGTCGACCTTCGCACCCACGTAGTCCGCCAGGATCGGCAGCGCGAACAGGTGGTCCACCGGGCCGTCGAAGAAGCCCTGGATCTGGTCCGTGTGCAGGTCGATCGTCAGGATGCGGTGCGCACCGGCCGTCTTCAGCAGGTCCGCGATCAGACGCGCCGAGATCGGTTCACGTCCGCGGTGCTTCTTGTCCTGCCGCGCGTAACCGTAGAACGGCACGATGACGGTGATGGAGCGGGCCGACGCGCGCTTCAGCGCGTCGATCATGATGAGCTGCTCCATGATCCACTTGTTGATCGGAGCCGTGTGGCTCTGGATCAGGAAGCAGTCGGCGCCACGAGCGGACTCCTGGTAGCGGACGTAGATCTCACCGTTGGCGAAGTCGAAGGCCTTCGTCGGAACGATCCCGACACCGAGCTGGTGCGCGACCTCCTCGGCAAGCTCGGGGTGGGCGCGGCCGGAGAAGAGCATCAGCTTCTTCTCGCCGGTCGTCTTGATCCCGGTCACAGCACTAGTCTCCTCAGACGAGTTCGTCCGCCGCAGCTGCCCGCGCGTCCCTATAGCAGCGAGCCAGGCGAATCGTGTGCACCTATCACGGTACGCCGTGTCGGACGCACCTGTTTCCGGTCAGCCCTCGCTGCCGGGCTCCCGAGCAGCGGCTTCGGCCGCCTTGGCGGCCGCGCTCCCGGGTCGCTTGCGGGCCACCCAACCCTCGATATTCCTTTGCTGGCCCCGGGCGACGGCCAGCGAACCGGGCGGTACGTCCTTCGTGATCACGGAGCCCGCGGCGGTGTAGGCACCGTCCCCGACCGTGACAGGCGCCACAATCATGTTGTCCGCTCCGGTCTTGCAGTGCGACCCCACCGTCGTGTGGTGCTTGTTCTCACCGTCGTAGTTCACGAAGACGCTCGCGGCACCGATATTGGTGAAGTCGCCGATCGTCGCGTCACCCACATAGGAGAGATGCGGGACCTTCGTGCCGTCGCCGATCGTCGCGTTCTTGGTCTCGACGTACGTACCGATCTTGGACTTCACGCCGAGCCGGGAGCCCGGACGCAGATACGCGAACGGGCCGACCGACGCCTGCGGGCCGATCTCCGAGTCGTACGCCACCGCGTTGTCCACCCGGGCGCCCGCGCCCACCACCGTGTTCGTCAGCCGCGTGTTCGGGCCGACGACCGCGCCCTCCGCGAGATGCGTCGAGCCGTGCAGCTGGGTGCCGGGCAGGACCGTCGAGTCCCGCTCGAACGTCACCGTCACGTCGACGAAGGTCGACGCCGGGTCGATCACCGTCACGCCGTCCAGCATCGCCGCGTGCAGCAGCCGGTCGTTCAGGATGCGGCCCGCCTCGGACAGCTGGACGCGGTTGTTGATCCCGGCGATCTCGCGGTGGTCACGCGCCACGGACGCGCCGACGCGGTGCCCGGCCTCGCGCAGGATGCCGAGGACGTCGGTCAGGTACTCCTCGCCCTGGCTGTTGTCCGTGCGGACCTTCTTCAGCGCGTCCGCGAGGAGGCGGCCGTCGAAGGCGAAGACGCCCGAGTTGATCTCGCTGATCGCGCGCTGCGCCTCGGTGGCGTCCTTGTGCTCGACGATCGCCGTCACGGCGCCGGTGCCGGCCTCGCGCACGATGCGGCCGTAGCCGGTGGCGTCGGGGACCTCGGCGGTCAGGACCGTCACGGCGTTGCCGTCCGCGGTGTGGGTGGCGGCCAGGTCGGTCAGGGTGCCGCCGGTGAGCAGCGGCGTGTCGCCGCAGACCACGATCACGGTGCCGTCGAGGGTGCCGGCCGGGTCGATGCCCTCCAGGCCCATGCGGACGGCGTGGCCCGTGCCGTTCTGCTCGTGCTGGATCGCGGTGACGGCGCCGCTGTCGATCGTGTTCACGTGCGCGGTGACCTTCTCGCGCTCGTGGCCCACGACGACGACGAGCCGCTGCGGGCTCAACTCCCGTGCGGCGGCCAGGACGTGGCCGACCAGTGAACGGCCACAGAGCTCGTGCAGGACTTTGGGGGTGGCCGACTTCATGCGGGTGCCCTCACCCGCGGCGAGAACGACTACGGCGGCCGGGTTCGTGGCGCTGGTCACGGGGTGCCCTTCGGCTCTGGATGCGATGTGGGGTGGACATTCGCAGGATACCGGGGGGTTCTGGGCCGGAAATGAGGGCGGGGCCCGACCGTTTCCGGTCGGGCCCCTTGCGTCGTGCTCCCGAGGAAGGAATCGAACCCTCATTCAATGGACCAAAACCATTTGTCCTGCCATTAGACGACTCGGGATCGTCTGCGCTTTATGTCCGATTCGAGATATCGGTGTCGAGCACCGCCCCTACTATGCCGTACCAAGCCCCCTCGATGCGACGGTACAGGTCGGCGCTCTGCCGGACTTTGATCACGAGACAGCCCCGGTAACGCTCGCCCACGTTCTTGCGGACCGTCTTCGGGTTGTGCTTCTTGAGCGTCGTTTTGTAGAAGGCGCTCCGGGGCGCCCCGGTGAGGCCGGCCCAGTGCTTCTCGGCGTCCGGCACGTCCGCGGACTCGTGGATCAGCACGCCGAAGCGCAGGCGGTCGCGGTCCACGCCGAGCAGGTCGAGCCAGGCCAGGAACACCTGGATCATGCCCGGGTCGCTGTTGACGAAGGTGACGGTCTCCCGGCGCGCGTGCGGCTTGTCCTTCGTGCCCTCGGCCCAGTAGAGGGCGACGCCCGTGAGGAACAGTTCGCGGTCGGACAGCGGGCCGACGGCTCGTCGTGCCGTGTCCTTGGTCTGCCGTCGCGCGGCCTCCCGCGTCGCGCTCTCGTGCTCCCATCGCTTGCGCGCCGCCAGCTTCGCCCGCTCCGACGTGTCCGGCCGGGCTGGCTTCGGCAGATCCCGTACCCACAGCGAGATCGAGCTTTTCGAGCAGCCCAGCTCGATCTGGATCCGGTCGTAGGTCCAGCCCTGGAGGCGCAGTTCCCGTGCGCGGTCGCGCAGGTCGTCCTTGGCGTTCGGGCGCCCGGTCCAGTCGGGCGGGGGTTCGCCTTCGAGCAGGCGGTTGAGGAGGTCGTTGTTGTCGACGTGGATGCGGTCGCGGATCTGGCGGCGGCTCAGTCCTTCCCGCCGCAGCGCGAGCGCCTGTTCGCGAAGGGTCTCGAAATCGTCGTACGTGCCTGTGGCATGCGTCATAGGCACAGGCTCCGGCGGACGATGTCATTCCGGGCTGAAACCGCTGGGGGCGCAGCAGTTCGAGTGATACCCGTTGGTTTCGGCCGCGTTCGATTGTCGGGTGTGGTGTAGGCCAGGAGGTAAAAGTCTCCTGAAACGGGAGCGGGGGCGCCCGTAGGCTGGACGCATGACCACGACGGGGGAAGTTCACCGAGCCACGGCCGGGGGGCCGTGGTGGTGGGAGCGGCGGCGCAGTGCGCTGTTCGACGTCGGACTGGGGGTGCTGTCGGCCGCGGAGTGCGCGGTCGAGGGAGTTTCGTTCGCGCACAAGGCGGGGCTGCCCGCCGCGGTGGGGGTCGTCTTCGGGGTGCTCGCCGGGGCGACGCTGGTGCTGCGACGGCAGTGGCCGATCGCGGTGGTCCTGGTCTCGGTGGCGATCACGCCGGCCGAGATGGGCGTGCTGATGACGGTCGTCGCCCTGTATTCGCTGGCCGCGTCCGAGATGCCCCGCCGGATCATCGGCGCGCTGGCATCGATGTCATTCGCGGGGACGCTGATCGTGACGGTCGTGCGGGCGCAGCAGGACGCGGCGCACGGGGTCGACGCGTTCCAGGTGGGCGGCTGGCTGATTCCGTTCATCGCGATCACCACGGCGCTGGGTGTCACGGCTCCGCCGTTGCTGCTCGGCATGTACGTGGGTGCGCGCCGCCGCCTGATGGAGAGCCTCCAGGAGCGCAACGAGTCGCTGGAGCGCGAGCTGTCGCTGCTCGCCGAGCGGGCCGAGGAGCGGGCCGAGTGGGCGCGGGGTGAGGAGCGGACGCGGATCGCGCGGGAGATGCACGATGTCGTCGCGCACCGGGTGTCGCTGATGGTGGTGCACGCGGCGGCCTTGCAGGCGGTGGCCCGCAAGGACCCTGAGAAGGCGGTGAAGAACGCCGCGCTGGTGGGGGACATGGGCCGCCAGGCGCTCACCGAGCTGCGGGAGATGCTCGGGGTGCTGCGTTCGGGTGAGGCCGTGCCGCAGCGGGTGCCGGAGGTGCCGTTGCAGGCCGTCGGGGTGGCCGCGGCGGCCGCCGCATCGCGGGCCGAGGTGGAGGCCGAGGGGGAGAGCGGGCCCTGTCTGGCCGAGCTGGAGGAGCTGGTGGGGCAGTCGCGGGCCGCCGGGATGGTCGTCGAGATGTCGGTCGAGGGTGACGTGCGGGTGTACGCGGCCGTGGTGGAGCAGACGGCGTACCGGGTGGTGCAGGAGGCGCTGACCAATGTGCACAAGCACGCGGCGGGCGCGAAGACGTATGTGCGGCTCGCTCATCGGGGGGCCGAGGTGGCGATGCAGGTGGAGAACGAACCGCCGCCGGTGCCGGCTGATGCCTCTGCGGGGTTGCCCTCCGGGGGGAACGGGCTGGTGGGGATGAAGGAGCGGGTGTCCGGGCTCGGGGGTGTGTTCGTGTCGGGGCCGACCGATGCCGGGGGTTTTCGGGTGTCGGCCGTGCTGCCGGTTCGGGTGGCGGCGCTGGGCGCCTGAAGGGTCTCGTGCTCGGGCGCGGGCCGGTGGGGGCTTCTCGCGCGGTTCCCCGCGCCCCTGGGTTGTCTTTCGGGTGCGGCCCGGTGGCCGCTTCTCGCGCAGTTCCCCGCGCCCCTAAAACCAGTTCGTCACGCGCGCCTCTCGTCGTGGCTGGTCGCGCAGTTCCCCGCGCCCCTGAGATGCGCACTTCGTGCGCCATCTCATCGGAGAGACGCGCCACCGCCGCCCGGCCGGGAGAGGCAAGCCACCGTCGCGCTCATCGGGAGAGGCAAGCCACCGTCGCGCCATCGGGAGGCACACCACCGGGCCCCCATAGGGAGGCGCGCGGAGCGCAACCTCAAGGGGAGGCTGCGCGCAGCGCACGCCTCAGGGGCGCGGGGAACTGCGCGAGAAGCCCCACCGGCCGGTGGACGAAGTGCTACCCAGGGGCGCGGGGAACTGCGCGAGAAGCCCCACCGGCCGGTGGACGAAGTGCTACCCAGGGGCGCGGGGAACTGCGCGAGAAGCCCCACCGGCCGGTGGACGAGGTGCGACCCAGGGGCGCGGGGAACTGCGCGATCAGCCACGACGAGAGCCGCGGTCGAAGAACTGCCCAGGGGCGCGGGGAACTGCGCGAGGAGCGGCCGCCCGGCGGCAGATGGTGGCGGGAGGTTCTAGGCCGCTTGCAGGCGTGGTGGCTGCAAGCCCGCGATCAGGGTTTCCAGGGCCTGGTCGATGGTGGGGCCGAGGTACCAGTCGCCGCTGTGGTCGAGGGCGTAGACCCGGCCCTCGGTGTCGATGGCGAGGAGCGCCTCGGTGCCGGATTCGGCGCCGAGCGGGCAGACCTCGGTGTCGAGGGCGCGGCCGAGGTCGCCGAGGGTGCGGGCCATGTGCAGGCCGTGCAGCGGGTCGAGGTGCGGCTGGGAGGGGGCTATGTGCCGGCCGGGCCCGGCCGGGGTGATGTGCAGGCCGCCGAACTCGGCCCAGGCCTCGACCGCCGCGGGGAAGACGGCGTGCCGGTGCCCGGCGGGGGAGACGTGGGTGCGCAGGGCGTCGGCCCAGAACTCGGCCTGCTTGATGTCCCAGCGCCCGGGCTGCCAGCCGGCGGCGCGCAGGGCGGTGTCGGCGGGGGCGGTGAAGCGGGTCGGCGAAGTGCTGTTGTCGGTGGGGGAGTCGGGCATCAGCGGGCGGCCTCGTCGGTGTCGTCGGTCGGATCGACCACGCGGACGCCGAAGTGGGCGGTCAGCGCGGCGCAGGCGCGGCAGGGGCGGGCGAAGCCGCCGTGCAGCGGGTCGCCGTCCTCGCGGATCCGGCGGGTGGTGAGCTTGGCGTGCTTGAGGGCCTTGCGGGCCTCGCTCATCGTCATCGGTCTGCGCCGGGCCCGCTTCGACTTCTCCGTGCGCTCGGTGTCGCTCGACGCGAGGTGCCGGGAGATGAGGATGGCCTCCGCGCAGCGGCCGGTGAAGCGGTCGCGCTGGGCGGACGTCAGGGTGTCGAGGAAGTCCTGGACCAACGGGTGCAGCGCGGGCGCCTGTTCGCCGCGGGCCGCGGTGGAGGTGAGGGTGGTGCCGCGGACGGACAGGGCCGCGGCGACCGTCGGCAGGATGCCGTCGCGGCGGCCGAGCAGCGCCGGTGCGGGGGCGCTGTCGGTGGCGCTCCAGCCCACGCGTGGGTCGGCACCCACCCCGCTGTCGGTGGGTGTGACGGACTGGGCCGTGCCGCTGTTCATGTGGTGCTTCCCCTCTGCGTCCCCGCCTGCGGTCTCCCGCTGCAATCCCCCGGGTTGCCTGGACAGAGTGCCAAATGGGGCGGGCGGTGCGGTAGTCGGTCCCCCGCGACACGCGCGATCGTCACGGGGTGGTGACAGAGGGGTGACTGCTGGTCATGGAACTGGAGGCCCGATGACCGGTGTCGTACAACCGCATAGGCTGTCATGACGGCTAACCATCAACATCGTCCACAGCGCCGCAGGGGGCAACCGCCATGACGACAGGTCGGCTCGGGCAGCAGGCCGCGCCGCCGAACGCGGCCTATGCCGGGCAGGTAGTGCACTTCCCGGACCCGGTCCGTGCCGCCCGGCACCCGAGAGGAGTGCGGGTGGACCGTGACGGCTACCCGGACTTCTCCGCGTACGCGCGCGCGGCGGCCGAGATCGCCGAGCCGCCGCAGGGCTTCGGCGTCGACGAACTGCGGCTCACGGACTACGTCTCGGCGAACGCGGTGCAGGCGGCGGCCGGGCACGAACTGTGGGACACCATCCCGCCGGTGGCGACTCCGCACGGCTGGACGTGGCATCACGTGCGCGGTTCGCGCCGGCTGGAGTTGGTGCCCGTCGAGGTGAAGGCGCTGTTGCGGCATCACGGCGGGCTGGCCACGGCATCGGTCGACCAGCACAAGCGGGGCACGCGCTCCTTGCAGGACACCCGGCCCGCGCACTTCGGTCTGCCGAAGTCGGCGGTGGCGGTGACCGAGCAGCAGGTGCTCGGCGCCGAGGAGGACCTGGGGTACCGGCTGCCGGGCGCGTACCGCTCGTTCCTGAAGGCGGGCGGCGGGTGTGCTCCCGTGGGGGCCGCGCTGGACGCCGAGTTGGGGCTGCTGATCGACCAGCCGTTCTTCACGGTGCGCGACGAGGCGGCCGTCAACGACCTGGTGTACGTCAACAAGTGTCTGCGCGATCACCTGACGAAGGACTACCTCGGGGTGGCGTTCGTGCAGGGCGGGATCCTCGCCGTGAAGACGAAGGGTCAGGCGGCCGGTTCGGTGTGGTTCTGCGCGTACGACGACGCGCGGGACGGCGGGGAGACGGCGCACTGGTCGGTGCCCGAGCGGGTGGAGCGGCTGCTGCTGCCGTGCGGTGACGATTTCGACGACTTCCTGTCCCGGCTCGCGGGCAACCCGCCGGAGCTGGAGACGGTGGCGAACCTGATGGTGGACGGCGGTTTCGCGCACGCCGTCCCGGCCGATGCGCCGGACGAGGGGTGAGGGTCCGATGGTGACGTTCGCACAGGCGCAGGAGCGCGCCGAGGAGTGGATCAACGGCGACGTGCCCGCGTACCAGCACCGTGAGGTGCGCGTACGGGAGTTCGAGCTGGGGTTCGTGGTGTGGGCCGAGGACCGCGAGGGCGGCGTCGTCTCCGGCGGCGGCAGCCAGCGCCTGGTGATCGCGCGGGACTCCGCCGAGGCGACGCTGTGGCCCGCGCTGCCCGTGGGCGAGGTGATCCGGCGGTACGAGGAGGAGTACGGGCTGCCGGAGGCGTCGGCGGGGCCCGCGGCGCCGCGGCCGCCGGAGCGCGTGGACCTCAATCAGACGTCGTTCCTGCTGTCGCCGCCGGAGTGGCTCCAGGAGGCGGCGGACAAGCTGGGGATCGCCGGGGGCGACGCGTCCGCACCGGAGCGGGCCGAGGACGCCGAGCCGCAGGACGCGATTCCGGCCTCCGTGTCCGCCCCGCCCCCTCCGCCGCCCCCGCCGCCCGCGCCGGTACCCGCCGACGCGACGCCGTGGGCCGGTACGGACACCAACGGGGTGGGGGACGAGGAGGACCGTCTGGTCCCGCTGCCCGACACGGTGTTCTCGCCGCCGCCGGTCGAGGACGCGAAGCCCGATCCGGTGCCGGGCGGCGCTCCGCTGCCGCCTCCGCCGCCCCCGCCCGTGGGTTCACCGCCGCCGCCTCCCGGCGCGGGTCCCGCCGGTGCGCCGTTGCCGCCGCCGGTGCCGGGGACCGCCGTGCCGATGACGCCGCCGCCCGGCGCCGTGCCCGCGTACGGGTATCCGCAGAACTCCGCGCCCGCCGCGGGCCGGGACGCCTCCGGGCGGCCGCTCGCGCCCGACGCGGAGGACATCGCGAACGCCGCGACCAGCAAGGCGCAGCCGCCGCGCGGCGGTGGCGCGCAGACTCCGCCGCCGCCCGGCAGCCCGGGTGTGCCCGGTGGCGGTTACGTGCCGACGCAGATGGTGGCCGCGCCCGGCCCCGGTGGTCCCGTCGGGCCGCCGGAGCCCCCTGCCGCCAACCAGCCCCCGCCGCCCGGCGCCGGGGTGCACCACGCCGCGACCATGCTCTCCGGCCCGCCCCTCGCGGGCCCCGGCGCGCCCGGCACCCCGCCGCCGCCCGGTCCGCCCGGCGCGCCGCTGCCGCCGGGCCCGCCCGGGGCTCCCGGCGCGGCCGGTGCTCCCGGCCCGTCCGCGGGTCCCGGCACTCCGCCGCCGCCCGGTCCGCCGCCCGGCGGTGACGCGGTGCACCACGCGGCGACGATGCTCTCGGGTCCCGGCCCGCAGGGCCCGCCCGCCGGGATGCAGCCGCCCCCGCCCGGTGCGATGCCGCCGCCGGTCGCGGCGCAGCAGATCCCCGGTGGGCCGCCGCCCGCGTACGGGTATCCGCAGACGCCGCCCGCCGCCGCCCGCCCGTCCGGTCCGCCGACCGTGGGCCCGGGCTATCAGGCGGTGCTGCGCTACCGCGCGCCCGACGGCTCCGAGCAGCAGCTCATCCGCCGCTCGGCGCCCGGTGTGCCGCACCCGGAGTGGCAGATCTTCCACGAGCTGCGCGGCATGAACATCCCGCCGGACCAGGTCCTGGAACTGCACACGGAGCTGGAGTCGTGCGCGCTGCCCGGCGCCTACTGCTCCCGCATGATCCAGGAGCAGTGGCCGCAGGCCCGGATCACGTCGATCGCGCCGTACGGCACCGATCACGCCTCGCGCCAGCAGGGCATGCAGCAACTGATCGCGCACCAGGGCGAGTTGCACCAGGTCGCCGACGGCCCGGCGCGTCCGGCGCCGGTCCGGGCGCCGCTGCCGCCCGCGCAGCCCGCGCCCCCGGTCCCGCCGGAGGGCATCGCGCAGGAACTGGCGGCGGCCTTCGGTCCCGGAGTGTTCCGGTTCGACCAGCGGGCGGTGTCGCGGCAGGGCGTCCCCGACGTCGTCGCGCACACCCTCGTCGTCGCGGGGCTGCCCGCCGACTTCGGGCCGTTCTTCTGGGCGCAGGCCCAGCCGGGCCGCCCGGTGCCGACGCTGGCCGAGCTGGCGCAGGAGCGCGGGGTGCAGCCGGCGCCGGACGCGGGCTCGTACCTCGTCATGGGCTCCGACTTCGGCAAGGCGCTGTGCGTGCAGTACGGGACGGCGAACATCGTGGCCGTGCCGGTCGAGGCAGGCGCCGGTGGGGCGCCCGTGCCGCCGCAGTTCGTGAACAGCGGGCTGCCGGAGTTCGCCCGGTCCCTGGCGCTGCTCGGCCGGATGTGGCGGCTGCGCTACGGACTCAACCCGGAGCAGGCGGGCCGCTGGACCGTCGACTTCCAGGCCCAGCTGAGCGCGCTGGACCCGGCCGCCCTCGGCTCGCCCGAGACCTGGTGGTCGGTGCTGCTCGAGCAGATGTGGGACGGGCTGCTGTAGCGGGCCCGTGCGCCGTGGGGCGATGCACCGTAAGGGTGTGTCGCCCTGCGGCTTTTCTGGTGGTGTGTCAGGTTCGTTCCATGACGACGCCGCCAGACCCGCCGGAGCACCCGTTGCCGCCCGCGAGCAGCACCACGGTGTACCGGGCGGGACGGCGGGGGCGCGGGCGGAAGGGCGGCGGACGCCGCAGCGCGCTCCGGCGGATCCTGCTGACGCTGCTCGTGGTGCTCGTGGTCGTCGTCGCGTACGCGGTCGGCGTGGGGATCTGGGCGGTCGGGCAGATCCAGCGGACGGACGCCCTGGGCGACTACAGCGGGCGGCCGTCGGCGGGCAAGGGCACGAACTGGCTGCTCGTCGGCTCCGACACCCGTAAGAACCTCACCAAGGAGCAGCAGAAGGAGCTGCACGTCGGCTCCGACTCCGGCGACGAGACGGACACCGTCATCGTGCTGCACTACGGTGCGAGCGGCCCGTATCTGGTGTCCATTCCGCGCGACAGCTACGTGAGCATCCCGGGCCACGGCAAGAACAAGATCAACGCGGCGTTCGCGCTCGGCGGCCCGGAGCTGCTGACGCGCACGGTCGAGCAGGCGACGGGGCTGCGCCTCGACCACTACGCCGAGGTGAACTTCGCCGGGTTCGTGGACGTCGTGGACGCACTGGGCGGCGTCGAGGTCTGCGTGCCGAAGGATCTCAGCGACTCGTACTCGGGAGCCGACTTCAAGGCGGGCTGCCAGACGATGAACGGCACCCAGGCCCTGGCCTACGCCCGCGACCGGCACAGCTACGCCAACGGTGACCTGGGCCGCGTCCAGGCGCAGCGGCAGCTGATCTCGGCGATCGCGGACAAGGCGCTGAGCCCCGGCACGCTGCTGGCCCCGTGGAAGCTGCTGCCGTTCCTGAACGCCTCGCTGGACGCGCTCACCGTCGACCGGGACGCGGGCCTGCTGAACCTCGGCAAGCTGGGCCTCGAAATGGATGACATCTCACACGGCGACGGGTCCACGACGACCGTCCCGATCGCGACCGAGCCCTACGTTCCCGGGGTCGGCGACGTCGTCGAGTGGAACGAGTCCGAGGCCGCCGCGCTCTTCTCGGCGCTCCGGGCCGACACGACGATTCCGACTTTCGGCAGCAATTGACGCATCCTTGAGCGAGTAGGTCATGCGGTGTGTGACGTGTGTCGCGTTATGAGCGCTTCCGCTTGATCCATAAGGATGTGCGCCAATCACGCGGAACGCCGTGCGTCGGTCGGTCGCTGTGTCGCTGTGTCGGTTCGGTGTGGAGAAGGGGAGACCGGAATGAGCCCTGTGAGTCCTGGCGGTGCGGGTACGGGTGCGTCGGCGTCCGGGGCGTCGGCGTTCGGCTTCGTGGTCACGCGGGGCCGCGGCGTGCGCGGATACCGCCCCGAGCAGGTGGAGACTTTCGCCGCCGGACTGTCCCAGGAGCGCGACGAGGCCTGGGAGCGGGCCGCGCGGCTGACCGTCCTGCACAAGGAGATGGAGGCGGAGGCCGAGCGGCTGCGCGCGGCCGTCGAGCGGCTCGCCCCGCAGACGTACGCCTCGCTGGGCAAGCGTGCCCAGTACCTCCTGGAGCTGGTCGAGGAGGAGACCGCCGCTGTCCGGCACACCGGGCGGAGCGACGCGCAGAGCGCCACCGAGGACGCCGAGCGGGCGGGCGGCGAGCTGCGGGACGCCGCGCAGGCATACGCCGACGAGGTGCGCGGCGAGGCGGAGGAGCGGGCCCGGGCGCGGGAGGCCGCGACGCGGGCCACCGCCGACGAGGTCAGGATCGCCGCCCGCCGTGAGGTGAAGGAGACGCGGAGCGAGGCGCTGGAGGCGCTGCGCGAGATGCGGCGCCGCTGCGAGGCGGTCCTCGAAGACCAGGCCGCCGAGCAGGCCGAGCGGATCGACGCGCTGGAGCGGGAGGGCGCCCGGCGCACGTCCGAGGCGGACGAGTGGGAGGCCGCCGCCGTCGCCCAGGCCGAGGCGCGGCTCTCCGAGGCCAAGCGGGACCTCGCCGAGGCCGAGGAGGCGGCGCGGCACCGGCAGGAGGACGCCGAGGCATCCGGCGCCGAGCTGGTCGCGCAGGCGCGGGCGCGGGCCGAGCGGATCGGGCGCGAGACCGACGGGGTGCTGCGCGAGCACGACGAGGTCCGGGACGAGATGCGGGCCCACATGGACCACGTACGGAGTTCGCTGGCCGCGCTGACCGGGCGGGCGCCGGCCGAGTCCGAGTAGCCGCCTGCCCGGCAGGTTTCCCGCGCCCCTGCTACGTTGCCGAGCGAGGATTCGGCCGAATGACGTACCGGAAGCAGGGGTTGACGGTGATGAATGCAGAGCGGCTGCTGCCGGAGGTCGAGCGGGGGGACGTGCGGCGCATCACCGTGGTCGGTGAGGACGTGCTGCGGCGGCGCTGCAGGCCGGTCACGCAGGAGCACTTCGGCACCCCCGCGCTGGACCGCCTGATCGACGACATGTTCGCCACGAACCACGTCGCGCACGGCGCGGCCATCGCCGCCAACCAGGTCGACGTGGACCTCCAGTTGTTCGTCTACGACATGGAGGACGACTGGGGCGTGCGGCACACCGGCGCCATCGCCAACCCGGTGCTCGACGAGGAGCCGCTCGCCGACCGCAGACTCGTCGAGGGCATGGAGGGCTGCCTGTCCGTGCCGGGCCCCTACAAGGCGGTCGCCCGCGCCGACCACGCGGTCGTGCGCGGCCAGGACAAGGACGGCGCCCCGCTGGTGGTGGAGGGCCGCGGCTATTTCGCCCGCTGCCTCCAGCACGAGACGGACCATCTGTACGGCCGCCTGTATCTCGACCGGCTCGCCAAGCGCGAACGCCGGGACGCGCTGCGGGAGATGGAGGAGCTGCGGGACGGGGTGCTGGCCCGGCGGGCGGCGGTGGCGGAGCGGCTGGGGAAGTAGGTTCGCGGACCGCCCCCGGCATGTTGCGCCCGGCGCCGTCCCTCCGCGTCGGCACACTGCTCCCGAGGGGGCGGAGCGTGACGAGAGGGAACGGCGTGAAGCGCAGGACGATGATGGCGGCGGCCTCGGTGGCCGTGCTGGCCGCGACCATGGGCGCGGCGCTGCCCGCCGCGGCGGCCGCCTACTACCCGGACGTCGACTGGATCACCTGCCAGGTCAACGAGGAGCGGGCCGCGCACGGGCTGCCCGCGCTGCGGGTGTCCGACAAGGCGTCCGAGGTGGCCGTCGGCCACGCCCACGACATGGCGGGACAGGGAAAACTGACCCAGGTGGGCAGCGACGGGCGCGATCTGCGGACCCGGCTGACCGACGCCGGGCTCTTCTCCGCCCACGCCGAGGAGTTCATGTACTCGGGCTACAGCCACGACGGCTACTTCGCGGACACGATCACCGATCCGGACCCGGGCAACGACATCTACACGTCCCTCATGAGCCCCGAGGTCACGGCCGTCGGCATCGGCTACGACCGCCAGTACTGGGACGTGAACCTCCTCGGCCCCCACCGCAAACTGGCCACCCGGGCCCCGGTCTGCCCGACGGCGGAGTAGCGGGCGCCCGTCGTCACGGGGTCAGTCTCCCGAGATGCCCCAGAAGTACAGCTCGCTGGGCCGTCCCGCGCTGTCGTGGAGTACCGCGACCCGGCCGGACCAGCCCTCGCCGACCAGCGGCTCGATCGCCTCGACGTGCTCGCGGGTGAGGATGTCCGTGCCGGTGAGGCGGCAGGCCTCGTCGGGCTGGACCGGGCGTACCGCGCCGACGCGGGGGCGTTCGCCGGGGCGCAGGATCCGCTCCATGTCGAGTATCGAGTGGGTGCCCTGCTCCTGGACCCCCTCGTCCTCCCACAGGTCCTCGACCGTGGCGGGGCGGGGCACCGGGGCGTCACCGTCCATCGGGTGGTCCCCCGACCAGTAGTAGTCCTCGTCCCGGAAGACCCGCGCCCGCAGCTCCTCCATCGCCGCCGCCATGTCCTTCTGGTACGGGACGTAGTACTCCCACCCTGACGCACCCACGATGCCCTGCTCCCCGAACTCGGTTTGTCTGTACCTGTGTTCGAGGGAACGTAGCAGGGCGGAGTGACAGCGCGGCATCTAGTCGGAGGGCTGATGCCACAGGCGCGATCCGTCGAGGCGGAGTGCGTACGTGCCGTCGGGGCCGGCGATCGTCAGGTGCAGCTCGGGGGAGAGGGCGAGGGCCCGGCAGCGGGCGATGAGGGGGAGGGCGTGGACGCGGCCGGTGCGGAGGTGCCACAGGTGCACCCGCGCGTCGTCCCAGGCGACGGCGAGCACCGGGCCGTGGGTGCTGTGCGCGGCCGCCATCGCGGTGACGAAGGCCGGGCGCGCCTCGACGGGCTCGGGGAGCGGGTCGGCGGAGGCCGCCCAGAGGCGGACCGTGCCGTCCAGGGCCGCGCTCATCACGAGGGTGTCCCGGTCGTCGGGGGGCGTCAGGCAGGCCACGGCGGTGACCGGGGCCGTGTGCAGGAGCTGCGAGCGCGGGTTGGGGTGGTAGGTGTCCAGCGCCCAGAGGTGCACGCCGCCCTGCTCGTCGCCGAGGACCGTGGTGCCGCTGACGGGGCACTGGCCGAGGGCCGTGGGGCGCAGCTCCGGGTGACGGAGCGTCAGGTGACCGTGATGGGCGGCGATGTGGCCGAGGACCACGGCGGCCGTGCCCTCCGGCGAGGAGGTCACGGGCTGGAGGGCGCCGGTGTCGGTGAGGAGGAGCATCGACCCGTCACGGCGTACGGCGATGCCGTCCGGGCGCACGCCTCTCGGCGCCGCGACGGCGGCGGTGTCGGCGCCGGTCGCCGGATCGAGGGGGGCGAGCGCGCCCAGCGGATCGGCGGCGAGGAGCCGCCCCATGCCGTCGGGCGCCGGCGTCAGGGCGGTGCGGGGCGCGTCCGGGCGGGCCCAGACGGCGGTGAACGGGTGCTGCTCGGCGAGAGGGAGCAGGTAGCGCGCGAGGGCGGGGCTCGCTCCCAGGGCGGCCGTGTGGAGGAGGGCGGCGCGCTCGACGGTGCCGAGCCGGGGGTCCGACAGCTGCGGGGCCGCCGCCCGCCAGACCTGCCGCAGACCGGGCGGGGTGGGGATCCGCTCGTCGGCCAGACAGGCCGCGACGGACACGGCGGAACCGTGCACGAGGAACCCCGGGTCGGTGAGCAGCTCGCGGACGGTGCGGCGCGTGTCCGGTGACAACAGCGCCTGGTCCAGGGCGTGTTCGCGGGCGGACGCGGGGGCCAGGTCCCAGCGCGGGCGTCCGTCGTCGCTGCGCGGGACCAGCGCGGTGAGGTCCTGCGTGCCGCGGGCTCCGGCCGGTGGCACGTATCCGGCGTGCGGTGCGGCGCCGACGTCGATGGACTCCGCGCCCGGCCAGGCGTCGAGGAGGTCCGTGTCGCCGACCTCCACGACGGCCCGCGTCCGCGGCAGGCGCAGGAGCGGCAGAAGCAACTCCCGGACCAGCGTGGACGGTTGTGCGGGCAGCAGGTCGGCGGGGCCGCGGCCCGCCAGGTGCAGGTCCGGTACGAGGAGCAGCAGCGGGCGCTGATCGGCGGTGAGGCGGTCGAGGAGCCGGTCCGGGGCGAGCGGGCCGTAGCCGAGCTGCCTGCCCAGCTCCCAGGCGAAGGCGTCGGTGAACAGCCCGGCGGCCGGGACCGTGGCGTGCGGGGTGGTGCGGGGCCGGTCGGTCGGGCCGAGCAGGAACCAGGTCAGCAGATGGCTCTTGCCGCTGCCGCGGGCCCCGCGGAGCAGGCAGAGCCGGGCCCGGTCGGCGGACGCGTCGGCCGCCCAGTCGAGCAGCGCGGGACCGTGGGCCGCGCTCACCCCGTCGCGCGGCGGCCAGGCGGTGAGGTCGGGCGGCTCGTCGAGCGCGGGCGCCGGGCTCACCGGCCCGCCTCCGCGGTCTCGCCGAGCAGCCGGATGCCCTCGGCGCGGGAGGCGGCCGATTCGCCGTAGGGGAAGTGGTGCGTCAGCTGCGCGTCCGGGAACGTCTGCGCCATCCACAGGGAGCAGTAGTGGCCGGGCAGGAAGCAGGGGGCCAGATCGGTGTGGATGCGCAGGACCTGGTCCGGCTCGACACCGGCCGCGCGCAGCGTGTTCCACAGCCGCTCCTCGGGGTGCAGGGCGATGCCGCCGGACTGGGTGACGATCTGCTTGGCGCCCATGCCGTCGACGTACTCGAACGCCGCGTACGAGGCCGCGGCGGCGGTGTCGTGGATGTCGTCGAGCACCAGGGGCCACCAGCTCTCGCGCTCGGCGAAGGCCCGCGGGTCCCGGGTGCGCAGCCGCTCCCCGAGCCGGTCGAAGGCGGCCGAGGCCTCCTGCGGCCGGTCCGTGCTCAGGATGACGCGCAGCGCCTCGCGGGTCTCCGCGAGGCCGCCGGCGAACGCTTCGGCGGAGGAGCTGACGAAGCGGTCCGGCTCGTCGAAGTCCAGCAGCACGGCCCACACCGCCCCCTCGGGGTCGGCGCACAGCTCGAAGCCGCCGTCGCCGCCGAGCCGCGTCCACGGCGCGCACTCCTGGCGGGGAACGCGGAGTCCGGCGGATTCGGCGTACTCGCCCAGCATCACCGGGTCGTCGAGGCCCGTCATGAAGTAGGGGCCGACCTGCACCGGCACGGAGATCCCGGGATGCTCGAAGGTCCGCGCCTGTCCGTCGTCAGTCACCGGGTCCGCGCTCCTCACTCGAAGTGGTGTTCAGGATCCACAAGGTACGTGAGCACGTCGAACCAGCGGGATTCCGGATTCTCCAGAGCGGCCGGATCGATGGAATTCATCGTGTCCCGGATGCGCTCCCGAACCGCCTCCAGCTCCACTTTCCTGTGGGATTCCCAGTCGTAGTTCGGGCTCTCCAGCTTGAGGAGATACTGGAAATGCACGAAGGAGCGCAGATCGCTGTTCAGCAGATAGGTCTCACCGTCCTGCGGAATGCAGTGCACCTCTCCCGATTTCGGGTCGAGCGCGATGTCGTCATAAGGGATCATGCCCAGGGCGATCCAGCCGTCCTCGACCGGTTCGAGGCGCTCGCCGATCCCGTCGTCCAGGTCGAACCACGGGTTCTCCCAGACCGGAATGCCCAGCGTGCCCAGGACCTCCCGGGCGTCCGCGTCCGACACGGGACCGAGAATGCTCTCGGGCGCGGTGATCAGCTCTTCCGGGGCGAAAACGGCTTCAAGCATGCCGCGATCGAGGTTGCTGCTCATGTGCTCTCATCCCGCCAAAAATGGATAATCCGTCGCATCTTATCTATTCAGTTTCAGCTGGTCAAGATAGGTTTTCATGGCGGAATTGCCGCGCGCTCTCGATGCGGCGTCGCTGCCGTATTCGATGCTGTGGGTCACGGTCGTTCCCGGGAATCTCTCCGCCATCCATGAACTGCAATTCGCTCCCGTACTACAGGGTTCCCTCTCTGTATAGAGTTCTCTTATGCGGGAGGGTTCTCCCTCTCTCAGGAACGGTGTTCCGATCATCCGTTCCGAGTGTCTGAAGCCGTTGCTGCGGCCCACGAGGACGAAGTCCCCGCTGCCGTCCGCTCCGGTCACCCGCGCGGACGCGTAGTTGTTGCTGGTGAAATCCCCGTCCGCGTTCCGGGTGCCGTAACTGCGGTCCGCGTGGCGGGCGAGCTGCGTGGCCTCGGAGAGATCGGTGGTGCCCACCGCGACCTGCGACGACGAGGCCGTCGGCCGTGGATCGGTGCGGCCCTCGCTCCTGTTCTTCAGCTTGGCGTGCTGTTCACCCGGTCTCGGGCGCCCCATCGAGGAACTGTCGAGCCCGAGCTTCGCGCGGTCGGCGTCGGTCAGCTCCGAGTGGGTGCGGTCGGGGTTGAGGCGGCGGATGCTTCCGTCGTCGGCCATGTGGTAGACGGGCGTCGACTCGGTCCGCGGGCGCTTGGCGAGCCGCTCCAGCTCCGCCGCGTGCTTCGCGTCGTTCTCCGCATGGTTGTCCGCGACCCTCTTCAGCCGCTTCCCGGTGTCGTGGTAGAGGTCCTTGACGGCCTTGCCGACGTCCTCCCCGACGGCCTTGCCCGTGCGCTGCGCGGCGTGCTCCAGGGCCTTGACGATCTGGTTCGTCACTCGAAGGTCACCCCCGACAGCCGGGCCGTGAACTCCTCGGCGTGGGCGGCGACCTTCTCCGCGTGACCGTGCATCAACTCCGCGCGCGCGTGCACCTGTTCCGGGTCGATGGAGAAACCGGTCCCCGCGCTCGCTCCCGCGGAGACGCCCGCCGCCGACTCCGCCGCCCGGAAGACAAGACCGGCGACCGCCCGGCCGACCGTCTCCACCAGCGGCTCCACCGCCGCCTCGATGACCTGCCCGATGATGTACTGCTCGAGCTGCTGCTCCAGGAAGTCCATCAGCTTCTCCGCGGCCTCCACGATCAGCACCTCGGCCGCCTCCGCGAGCCCGAGCGTCGCCACCGCCGCCGCCTGATCGGCCACGAACGACGCGGCCAGCAACACCAGTTCGGCGATCGCCTCGGTCTTCATGCCGACGATGACGTCCGCCGCCACGTCCAGCGCGGTCGCCACCGCGTGGCAGGCGTTGAGCAGCTCGGACATGTGGTCGGAGGAGAGCTGCGCCCACTTCGCCAGCAGCGCCTCGTAGGAGGCGCCCTGGTACACGTCGGCCATCTTCGTCAGGGTCGCCGAGGAATCCTGGTGCGTCTCGTCCAGCTTCTCCGCGAAGTCCCGTACGTGGGACGCGAACTCACGGACCTTGTCCTCATTCACGTTCGGCCAGTTCACCCCGATGAACTGGAGAAAGGAAACGACTTCTTCAGGCAGCTCAATAGCCACAGCGCCCCCGCCCGGCGACAGCGAAACACCAGCTCCGCACGCTAGTTCGGGGACGGCAACGGTAGGGCAAACGCTGACTGCGGAAACATTCAACCGGTGCGAAGAATTGGTCAGTTGGCGGAGCGCCGGTCCGGGCCCGGCACCGGCCGGCTCGCCCCCGCCAGGATCCAGCCCTCCACGGCCTCGTACTGCCGCTGCTGCTGTGCCGCCTTCTTCGGGGAGGTGAGTACGGTGCCCAGCCAGCCGAACAGGAAGCCCAGGGGGATCGAGACGATGCCGGTGGTCGTGAACGGGAACCAGTTGAAGTCGTGGCCCGGGAACGCCGACACCGCACTCCCCGAGACCAGGTTGGTGCCCGTCATCAGGGTCAGGCAGGCCGCGGTGCCGCCGAGGAGCGTCCACAGCAGGCCCGCACGCGTGTAGCGGCGCCAGAAGAGGCTGTAGATCAGGGCGGGGGCCAGGGCGGAGGCGCCCAGACAGAAGGAGAGGGTGGACAGCGGCTGGAGGTTGCGGTGCTGGACCAGGGTCGCCAGGAGGATGGCGGGGACGCCGACGGCGAGCGCCGAGATCCGGGCCGTCTTCAGCTCCTTGCGCGGGGTCGGCTGCTTCCTGCCGTACGCGAACACGTCGTGGGCCAGCGAGTTGGCGCAGGCCAGGATCATGCCCGCCACCGAGGCCAGCAGCGTCAGGAAGATGGCCGTGGTGACCGCCGTGAACAGCAGGGCCTCCGCCGTCGACAGCGTCGCGCCGAACGCCGCGCGCGCCCCGAGCAGGAACGCCGTGTTGCCCTGCGCGCTGGCCGACACGATTCCCGTACGTCCCACCAGGGCCGCCGCGCCGACCCCGAGCACCGCGATGACCAGTACGAAGACGCCGACCGCGGAGACCGCCCAGGACATCGAGCGGCGCACCTCGCGGGCGTTGCGCGCCGTGTACATGCGCATCGTGACGTGCGGGAGCGCGGCGCCGCCGAGCACCACGGTCAGCTCCGAGCTGATCATGTCCAGGCGGGGGAAGCTGCCGCCGGTGAACTGCAGGCCCGAGGTGAGGTAGGCGCGGCCCGCGCCGCTGCGGGCCGCCGCCTGGGCGAGCAGGGCGCCCGGGTCCCAGTCGAAGCGGTGCAGGATCACCGCCGCGACGGCGATGCCAGAGCCGAGCAGCATCACGATCTTGAAGATCTGGATGACGGCGGTGCCCTTCATGCCGCCGATCGCCGCGTAGCTGATCATGAGGCCGCCGACGCCGATCACGCAGACGGTCTTGAACGTCTGGTTGCTGAAGCCGAGCAGGAACGCCAGCAGGTCGCCCGCGCCCGCCAGCTGGACCAGCATGAGCGGGATGAGCGCGGCCAGGGTCACCGCGCAGGCCGCCATGCGGGCCGCCCGGCCCGGCATCCGGCGCGCGAGGACGTCGCCCATGGTGAACAGGCCCGCGTTGCGCAGCGGTTCGGCCAGCAGGAACATCAGCAGCATCAGCGAGAGCGCGGTGCTGAGGGCCAGGACCACGCCGTCGTAGCCGACCAGCGCGATGATGCCGGTGGTGGTCAGGACGGTCGCCGCCGAGATGTAGTCGCCGGCGATCGCGAGCCCGTTGCGCATCGGCGTCAGCCGGCCGAAGCCCGTGTAGAACTCCTCCAGGTCGTCGCGCTCGGGGCTGGTGACGATGCAGAGCAGCAGCGTGGCCGTCGCCACCGCCGTGAACGCGGCCAGTGACATGGACTCGGCCGACGAGTCCACCAGCCGGTTCACCTGCGGCCGCCGATGCGGCGCAGGCGGTGGGCCAGCGGGTCGACGCGGCGGCGGGCCGTGCGCTCGTAGAGGATCAGCGCCACGCAGGTGACGGGGAGTTGGAGCAGCCCTATGAGCAGGCCCGAGGAGAGGCCGCCGGTGACGGAGCGGTTCATCAGGCCGGGCGCGAACGCCGACAGGAGCAGGAAGAGCGTGAAGTAGCCGAGCGCGGTGAGCGTGGCGACGCGGCGCTGCCAGCGGTAGGCGGTGCGCAGCAGTCTCAGGTCGCCGGTGGGGCCGGAGGGTGGGGGCAGGTCGGGGTGTCGGGGGAGGCGGTGGGTGTGTGCCTGGGGCGGTCGGTACGGCATCCCGGTCTCCTTGCCTGGCTCGGGGCCGCCGGGGACGGGCGGTCCGCAGGGAGTTCGTGGGGAGCCGGAACGTTACTCGTAGGTAGGTGACTTGGGGGCCGCTTTGCCGGAACCGGGCGTCGGGCCGCGCCTCCGGGTCGTCGTTCGGGTGCGCCACCGTCGTGGCTGGTCGCGCAGTTCCCCGCGCCCCTGGGTTGTTCTTCGGGTGCGGCCCGGTGGCCGCTTCTCGCGCAGTTCCCCGCGCCCCTGAGATGCGCACTTCGTGCGGCATCTCATCGGCGCCCCTGAGCGAGCGGAGCTCGTTTCAGGGGCGCGGGGAACTGCGCGAGAAGCGGCCACCGGGCCGCAGGTGGATGACTACTTGGGGGCGCGGGCCGGCTTCGGCTGGGGGGACGGCTGGGTGGGCAGGACCGGGAAGCGGCGTGGGGCCAGGGTGATAAGGACGGTCAGGGCCACCGCCGCCGCGCAGGCCGCGCCGATGTACACGGCGTCGACAGCCGCGTCGATGGCCCGCCGCACCGGCTCCGCACCGGTGTCCCGCGCCACCGAGTCGAGATCGGCCCCGGCGCCGAGCCGGTGCGAGATCACCCCGTTGGCGACGGCGCCGAACACGGCCGCGCCGACGGTCTGCCCGATCTGCCGGTAGAAGAGGATCGACGCGGTGGCGGTGCCGCGCTCGGCCCAGCCGACGGTGGACTGCACCCCGATGATGAGCGGCAGCTGGAACAGCCCGAGCGCGGCCCCGAGCAGCAGACTCAGCAGCGTGGGCTGCCAGACCGCGCCGGGGAACGGCAGCAGCGGGAACGCGATCAGCAGCCCGAGCGCCGCCGTCATCCCGATCAGCGCCGTGTCCCGGAACCCGATCCTGCGGTACACGTGCTGGCTGAGCGCCGCCGACACCGGCCAGCTCAGCGTCATCACCGAGAGCACGAACCCGGCGGCGGTCGGGGACAGGCCGAGCACCGACTGCGCGTACGTGGGCAGGAACGTCGTCGGCGCCACCATCAGCAGCCCCATCGCGCACAGCGCCAGATTGACCGCGGCGATGGTGCGCCGCCGCCACACCCACCCGGGCAGGATCGGCTCCGCGGCCCTGCGCTCGATCAGCACGACCGCGCCGATCAGCGCGACGCCCGTACAGAGCAGGGCGATCGAGGCACCCGAGCCCCACGCCCACGCGACCCCGCCCTGCACCAGCCAGGTCAGCAGCACCCCGCCCGCCGCGAACACCGCGAGCGCCCCCGCCCAGTCGACGCGCGGGCGCGGCGCGGCCTCCCGGGCCGGCTCGTGCAAATGCCGTGCCACGAGGAACAGCGCGACCGCGCCGATCGGCAGGTTGATCAGGAAGATCCAGCGCCAGCCCGCCGTGGACGCGAGGAGCCCGCCGAGCGCCGGGCCGAGGACGGACGACGTCGCCCACACCGTCGACAACTTGGCCTGGATCTTGGGGCGTTGTTCGAGGGGGTAGAGATCGGCGGCCAGCGTCTGGACCGTGCCCTGGATCGCGCCGCCGCCCAGACCCTGGACGACCCGGAACGCGATGAGCGCGGCCATGTTCCAGGCGCTCGCGCACAGCAGCGACCCGAGCAGGAACAGCACGCTGCCCGCGATCAGGACCGGCTTGCGGCCCAGGGTGTCCGACAGCTTGCCGTACACGGGCAGCGTCACCGTCACCGCGAGCAGATAGCCGGAGAACAGCCAGGAGAAGACGGAGAAGCCGCCGAGGTCCCCGACGATCTGCGGCACCGCCGTGGAGACGATCGTGGAGTCGAGCGCGGCCAGCGCCATCGACATCATCAGCGCGGCGACCACCGCGGTCTTCTTCTCCGGCATGCGTTCCCCCTGCACGTATCTCCGGGCAGGAGCTTATGCGGGTGGAGCCGACCCTGAGTAGGGCTCCACCGAGGGGTGGACTCCCCCTAGGGGTACCTCCGTAGAGCGGACGGGGGGCGGTTCGTCCCGGTGGAGGACGAGCGGGGCGGGGGTTCTTCCTACCGTCGAGGGGTGGGGTTTTCCCCCGGGAAAGACGGTGACTTCCACCAGGGCGTCCGGGGCTCCGCGTCACCAGACTTGAACCGTGCTCGCGGACCGCCGCGAGCAGCGATATCCGGCATAGGAGAGAAACCGTGACAACGGCTGTGAGCATTCCCAGGACCGGGGGCACTGGCGGGCGAACGGCCGTGGCCGCGAGGGCGCGGCAGGTCGTGAAGGCGTACGGGTCCGGGGAGACCCGTGTCGTCGCGCTCGACCACGTCGACGTGGACATCGCGCGGGGCCAGTTCACCGCGATCATGGGCCCGTCGGGCTCCGGCAAGTCCACGCTGATGCACTGCCTCGCCGGGCTCGACACCGTGACCGGCGGCCAGATCTACCTGGACGAGACCGAGATCACCGGCCTCAAGGACAAGAAGCTGACGCAGCTGCGCCGGGACCGAATCGGCTTCATCTTCCAGGCGTTCAACCTGCTCCCGACGCTGAACGCGCTGGAGAACATCACGCTCCCGATGGACATCGCGGGCCGCAGGCCGGACCGCGCGTGGCTGGACCGGGTCGTGGAGACCGTCGGCCTCGCCGGGCGGCTCAAGCACCGGCCCGCCCAGCTCTCCGGCGGCCAGCAGCAACGCGTCGCCGTGGCACGGGCGCTGGCCGCCCGCCCCGAGATCATCTTCGGCGACGAGCCGACCGGAAACCTCGACTCGCGGGCCGGCGCCGAGGTGCTCGGCTTCCTGCGCCGCTCCGTCGACGAGCTCGGCCAGACCATCGTGATGGTCACCCACGACCCCGTCGCCGCCGCCTACGCCGACCGCGTCCTGTACCTGGCCGACGGCCGCATCGTCGACGAGATGCTCCGGCCGACCGCCGACGCCGTCCTGGACCGCATGAAGGACTTCGACTCCCGGGGCCGTACGTCATGAGTGCCAACACCGTCATGAAGACGTCGCTGCGCAACTTCCTCGCGCACAAGGGCCGGATGGCCCTCTCGGCGATCGCCGTGCTGCTGTCCGTCGCGTTCGTCTGCGGCACGCTCGTGTTCACGGACACGATGGACAAGACCTTCGACAAACTGTTCACGGCCACGTCCTCCGACGTCACCGTCAGCCCGAAGGACTCCGAGGCGGAGGGCAGCGCCACCGGCCGCCCCGAGTCGCTGCCCGCCTCCGCCGTCGCCGCCGTGGCGAAGGCGAAAGGCGTCAAGTCGGCCGAGGGTGCGGTCAGTTCGATGAACGTGACCGTCGTCGACGCGAAGAACAAGAACATGGGCTCCGAGAACGGCGCCCCCACCATCGCGGGCAACTGGACCAGGAACGACCTCCGCTCCATGGAGATCACCTCCGGGCACGCCCCGCGCGGCCCGACCGAGGTCATGGTCGACGCCGACACCGCCAAGAAGCACCACCTGAAGCTCGGCGACGAACTGCGCACCATCGCCGCCACCGGCGACATCGAGGCCCGGATCGTCGGCGTCGCCGCCTTCACCGTCACCAACCCCGGCGCGGCCGTCGTCTACTTCGACACCGCCACCGCGCAGCGGGAACTCATCGGCAGCACCGGCCGGTTCACGCAGATCAACGTCGCCGCCGCGACCGGCTACACCGACGCCCAGGTCAAGGCGAACATCAAGGACACGCTCACCACCCCGTACAAGCTCCAGACCCAGAAGGAGGCCGCGGACGCCAACGCCTCCGACGTCTCCTCCTTCATGGACGTCATCAAGTACGCCCTGCTCGGCTTCGCCGGGATCGCGTTCCTGGTCGGCATCTTCCTGATCATCAACACCTTCTCGATGCTGGTCGCCCAGCGCACCCGCGAGATCGGCCTGATGCGGGCCATCGGCTCCAGCCGCAAGCAGGTCAACCGCTCCGTCCTCGTCGAGGCGCTGCTGCTCGGCGTCGTCGGCTCGGTCCTCGGCGTCGGCGCCGGAGTGGGCCTCGCCGTCGGCCTGATGAAGCTGATGTCCGCCGCCGGCATGGACCTCTCCACCGACGACCTCACCGTGAAGTGGACGACCCCCGCGATCGGCCTGCTGCTCGGCATCGTCGTCACCGTCCTCGCCGCCTACCTGCCCGCGCGCCGGGCCGGCAAGGTCTCCCCGATGGCCGCCCTGCGCGACGCGGGCACCCCCGCCGACACCAGGGCCGGAGCCGTCCGCGCCGTCCTCGGCCTGCTCCTCACGGGCGGCGGCGGATACGCGCTCTACCTCGCCACCCAGGCCGACAAGGCGAGCCAGGGCTCGCTGTGGCTCGGCGCCGGCATCGTCGCCTCGCTCATCGGGTTCGTCGTCGTCGGACCGCTCCTCGCCGGGCTCGTCGTCCGCGTCATCAGCGCCGTACTGCTCCGGTTCTTCGGCCCCGTGGGACGGATGGCCGAGCGCAACGCGCTGCGCAACCCGCGCCGCACCGGCGCCACCGGCGCGGCCCTCATGATCGGTCTCGCGCTCGTCGCCTGCCTCTCCGTCGTCGGCTCCTCGATGGTCGCCTCGGCCACCGACCAGCTCGACAAGTCGGTCGGCGCCGACTTCATCGTCGAACCCAGCAACGGCGTCATCACCCCGCAGGCCGCCGCGGCCCTGAAGAGGACCAGGGCGGCCGGGGACGTCGCCCGCGTCACCGAGGTCAAGTACGTCAAGACGACGCTGACCGTGCCCGGCGGGGCGAAGGAGGAGGAAGAGCTGGTCGCGGCCAGCCCGTCCTACGCCCAGGACCTGCGCCGCGAGACCACCTCCGGCGAACTGGGCGCCGCCTACGGCGAGAACGCCATGTCGGTCGGCTCCGAGTTCGCCGAGAAGAACGGGGTGAAGGTCGGCGACCGGATGACCGTCGCCTTCGACCACGGCCGGACGGCGAAGCTGACGGTCGCGGCGATCACCTCCGACGACACCGTCTTCGACAAGGGCGCGATGTACACGAACATCGCGACCGCGACGCGCTATCTGCCCGAGGACCGCGTCCCGCTCAACGGGATGATGTTCGCCAAGGCCGCCGACGGGAAGGCCGACCAGGCGTACGCGGCGCTCAAGAAGTCCGTCGCCGCCGACCCGACCGTGAAGGTCAAGGACCAGACCGACTACAAGGAGACCCTCAAGGACCAGATCGGCCAGCTCCTCAACATGATCTACGGGCTGCTCGCCCTCGCGATCATCGTCGCGGTGCTCGGCGTCGTGAACACCCTGGCCCTGTCGGTCGTCGAGCGGACCAGGGAGATCGGCCTCATGCGGGCCATCGGCCTCTCCCGCCGCCAGCTGCGCCGCATGATCCGCCTGGAGTCCGTCGTCATCGCCCTCTTCGGCGCCCTGCTCGGCCTCGGCCTCGGCATGGGCTGGGGCGCGACCGCCCAGAAGCTCCTCGCCCTGGAGGGTCTCGGCGTCCTGGAGATCCCCTGGCCGACGATCCTCTCGGTCTTCGTCGGCTCGGCCTTCGTCGGACTGTTCGCGGCGCTGATCCCGGCGTTCCGGGCGGGCCGGATGAACGTACTGAACGCGATCGCGACAGACTGACGCGTTCTGTACCCGGGGGACGGCTCCCGGCGCACCCACCGTGCGCCGGGAGCCGCTCGTCTGTCCCGGAAAGTATGGCCTGCGGAGGGAAAATCCCTGCTGACAGGAAACCGGCAGGAAACCTCCTCTTTTTCAGACATGCGCAATTAGTAGCCATATCTCAATTCTTCTGGCTCCACGGGGTGTTCAGGCCCTAATGTCTGACCCGGAGGGGCGAACGCCGAGAGGCGTTCAACATTCATGCAATACAGGGGGGTTGAGGGGGAGTGCTCTCGTCTTCGACCGCGGTCGCCCGCGCCGCCGATGCCATCGGCCATGAGCTGCGGGAATCCGGGGGACCGAGAGCGCGGGCGGCGGACGGGTCCAGAGCGCGCCGGCATTGAGCCGGCGCTCCGGCGTCCGCAAGCAGCAATTCACTTTCCGCGCCCGCGTGCCGGTCTCTCCCGATCTTCCCGGTCCTCACCGGTCCTTCCAGGCCCTCTCCGGGCCTTTTCAGGCCGGCCCCTGGGCGCATTCCTGTGACGTTTCCATCTGCGCGGGCCCGAGGGCCGCGCATTCGACCGGGAGACGAACTCGCCATGTCAAGGATCTTCATCGTCGGTTCCGGCGTCGTCGGTACCGCCACCGGCAAGGGCCTGCTTCGTGCCGACCACGAGGTGACCTTCGTCGACGTGTCACCGCACCGCCTGGACCACCTGCGGTCCCAGGGACTCGACGCCCACGACTCGCTCGACCTGAAGGGAGCGCCCGACGCCTTCATCTTCCTGACCCTGCCCACCCCGAGCACCGGGCACGGCTACGACCTGACCGCCTTCCAGGACGGCACCGCCTCGGTCGGCCGGGCGCTCGCCGACGCCACCGCACCGCACGTCGTCGTGGTCCGCTCGACCGTGCCGCCCGGCACCGCCGAGGGCGTCGTCAAGCCGCTCCTGGAGAAGTACTCGGGCCGCACGCCCGGCGAGGACTTCACGCTCGCCAGCAACCCGGAGTTCCTGCGCGCCGCCTCCGCCGTCGAGGACTTCCGCCATCCCTGGATGACGGTGATCGCCGCCCGCAGCACCCGCACCCGCGAGCGGCTCGCGGCGCTCCTCGCCCCGTTCGGCGGCGAGATCCAGTTCTTCACCGACCCGGCCGAGGCCGAGTTCGTGAAGTGCGCCCACAACATCTACAACGCTACGAAGATCAGCTTCTGGAACGAGATGTGGCTGGTCAGCCGCACGCTCGGCCTCGATCTGGACCCGATCGCGCAGACCGTCGCCCGTTCCGCCGAAGCCTCGTACAACCCGTACTACGGCATCCGCGGCGGCAGCCCGTACGGCGGTGTCTGCCTGCCCAAGGACACCCGCGGGTTCCTGGCGCTCGCCGACGGCCTCGGCATCGACATGCCGCTGCTCACGGCGGTCGTCAGGGTCAACGATGTGCTCTCCGCCTCCAGTCTCGGCCGGACCTGACCGCCGCCCGCGCGGTCTCACCACGAGGACGGACACGGATCATGAGCAGATTCCTCGACTTCTTCGGCAGCGCGTTCGTCGACCTCCGCTACTACCTCGTCTATCTGCCGCTGGGCATCATCGGCCTGGTCCGCTGGGCCTCCTGGCTGGTGCGGCGGGTGCCGGCGGCGCTGTACCGGCCCGCCCGCGGCGAGCACCCGGCCACGCTCGGCGTCGTCGTCCCCGTCTACCAGGAGGACCCGGAGATCCTCCGCCTCGCCATCGAGTCCTGGCTGGCCAACGAGGTCGACGAGGTGGTCCTGGTCATCGACGTCACCGACGACGTCTGCCGCCGGGTGGCGGAGGGCTACCCGGTCACCGTCCTCGTCACCGACGTCCCCGGCAAGCGCGACGCCCTGCGGCGGGGCTGGGAGGCCTGCCGCTCGGAGCTGGTCGCGCTGGTCGACTCCGACACCGTCTGGGCCGACGACGTCGCGGCCGAGGTCCGCAGGCCGTTCGCCGACCCGCGCGTCGGCGGGGTCGGCACCCGGCAGAACGTCTACAACCCACGCGGGTTCCTCCAGCGGGTCAACGACATGTTCCTCGACTACCGGTACTTCGACGAGAACGCGTCGCAGACCGTCCTCGGCCGGGCCGTCTCCTGCCTGTCGGGGCGCACCGCCGTCTACCGGCGCGCCCTGCTCCTGGAGGTCTCCGACGACTTCATGGCCGAGACCTTCATGGGCGTGCCGTGCATGTCCGGCGACGACAAGCGGCTGACCACGCTCGTCCTGGAGCGCGGGCACCGTACGTACATGCAGCGCTCGGCACGGGTCTGGTCGACGTTCCCCGGGACGCTGCGCGTCTTCTGCAAGCAGCGGCTGCGGTGGGCCCGCAACACCTGGCGCTCCGATCTGAGAGCACTGTCGCGGCGCTGGGTGTGGCGGCACCCGTTTCTCGCCTACAGCATGATCGACAAGAGCGTCAGCAGCTTCACCCTGCTGCTGTCACCGTTCTTCATGACGTACGCGATCGTCCGCCACGACTGGTTCTTCGTCGCCTGCCTGGGCGCCTGGTGGTGGGTCAGCCGGTCGATGAAGATGCTGCCGCACCTCGTACGCAGGCCGACGTCGTTCTTCCTGGTGCCGGGCTTCGTGGTGATGTCGTTCCTGATGGCCGTCATCAAGATCTGCGCCCTGCTCACCGTGCGCCGCCAGCGCTGGCTCACGCGTCAGGTGTCGGTGGAGAACGGCGTCGTGGTCCGTACGGCGCCGGTCGCCCCGTCGTCCGAGGCGGCCGCGCCGTCCTCCGGGGCGGGGGCGGCGGCGTGAGGGGGCGGGCCGGGGCGCGGGCCCGGGGTGCGGGTCGTCGTTCGGCCGGCCGCCGGTGGGGCTTCTCGCGCAGTTCCCCGCGCCCCTTACGGGGCGCTTCCCCGGGTGCCGCCCTGCGCAAGGCGGCGCTCGGGGCCGTGGGAGCCGCGCTGCTGGCCGCGCCGGTGGTGGTGCCGGGGGCCGTGGCACCGGGGGTGACGGCGTTCTCCGGGGTGCCGGGAGGTTCGGGGTATCAGGCCCCGGCTCCGGCGGGCCCGACGGGAGATCCGGGGGCGCCGACCTCCGCTCCGGGGGAGCCCGCTCCGGCACCGGTGCCGCCTACCGCGGACCCGGGCGGGCCGACTTCGGGTCCGGGGGCGCCTACGGAGGATCCGGGGGCGCCGACCTCGGGGCCGGCGGGGCCCACCCATGATCCGGGTGAGCCGACCTCGGCCCCGGGTGAGCCGACCGGGGATCCGGGGGCGCCCACCTCCGCCCCGGGGGTGCCCACGGGTGACCCGGGGGTTCCGACCTCGGCGCCGGTGGAGCCGGCTCCTGACCCGGGGGCCCCGACTTCGGCCCCGGCGGAGCCCATCCCTGACCCGGGGGCCCCGACTTCGGCCCCGGCGGAGCCCACCCCTGACCCGGGGGCACCGACCTCGGGCCCGGGGCGGCCGACAGGTGAACCGGGGGAGCCGACGGAAGAGCCCGGTGCGCCGACCTCGGCCCCGGCGGAGCCGACTTCGGCCCCGGCGGAGCCCACTTCGGCGCCCGCGGAGCCGACCTCCGGACCCCCGCAACCAACATCCGCGCCACCGCAGCCGACCTCCGAACCACCGCATCCAACATCCGACCCACCCCAACCGACCTCCGACCCACCCCAACCGACGCGTGATCCGGGTGCGCCGAGTTCGGCCCCGGCGCACCCCACGTCGGCGCCGTCCCGGCCGACGCGGGCTCCGGCGCCCTCGGTGCCGGTGGCGCCGACCCTGCCGACCCGGGTGCCGGCCGCGCCGACCCGGGCTCCCGAGGTGCCGGATCCGGGCCGGGTCACGAAGCCCGGGCGGGAGGAAGCCGGGGCCCGGGCCGGTGGCGATCCCGATGTCGCGGCCTGGGCGCGCAACGGCAGGCCCGAGCGGCTGATCGTGCTGCGTCCCGGCACCGTCGCCCTGGTCCGGCGCGGGGTCGTCGTGCGGCGGCTCTACCCGGGCCCCGGCGCGGTCACCCCGGGCTGGCTCTCCGCCAACGCGGGGGCGGGCTGGATCACGTACCAGCCGGGACGGCACCCCACGATGCGGGTGCGCGCGGCGGTCCTGCTCGCGCCGGGCAGCGCCCTCCAGATCCGGCCCGCCGACGGCACCGTCCTGTTCACGACGGGCCGGACGGCCGCGTCCGGCACCTGGATCAAGGGCTCGCGCGCCGTCCTCGACCTCACCGGCGCCACCCTCCGCTCGACAGGACCCGGCCCGGGCCGGCCCTATCTGGCGATGGGCGCGGGCGGCCGGATGGACATCGTGCGCTCGACCGTCACCGGATTCGGCCGCGCGGGACCCGCCGTGCAGTCGGGGGTCACCTGGGCCAGGGGCAGCACCGGCAGCGCCGTCCGCTCGGCGTTCCGGGGCAACCGCACCGGGCTGCGCCTGGGCGGCTCCCGCGGGGTCCGGCTCGACCGGGTCACCGCGACCGGGTCGGCCGAGGACGGCGTCGTCCTGAACGGCGACCGCGGCACCACCGTGCGCGCCCTGTCCGCCGTGGCCGGCGGGCGGCACGGAGTCGTCGTGGGCGGCACCGACGGCCGCGTCCTGACCGGTGTCGTCACCCGCGCCAACGGCGGCACGGGCATCAGGACGACACCGCAGCGCGGCCTCGTCCTGAGCGCCCCGGTCGCGTACGGCGACGGGAGCGGCGGCATCCGGCTGATGTCCTGCGCCTCCTGCACCGTCCGCAGCCCGCTGGTGGGCTCGACCCCGGCCGCGATCGCCGTGCTCGGGGCGGGTTCCCGGGTGACGGTGAGCGAGCCCGACCTGGCCGGTGACGGCAGCGGTACGGGCATCTCGCTGGCCGCGGGCATCGGCGGCGCGACCGTCCGCGGCGGCCGGGCGACCGGTTTCGCGCGGGCCGTCGAGGTCGCCGGGGCGCACGTCGTCGTCGACGGCACCGCGCTCGACGACTGTGCCACCGGCGTCGCCGTACGCGGCCGGGCCGGACCCGTCGCGCTGCGCGACCTGGACGTGCGGGCCCACCGGTTCGGGATCACCGCGTCCGGCACGACCCGGGGCGTGTCCCTGACCGGGGTGCGGATCGGCGGCACCAGCGTGAAGGGCCTGTCCTCGGCGGCACCGGGGCTGCGGGTCGACGGCGGCTCGGTCACCGGCGCGCAGACGGCCGTCGACCTGCGCGGCTCGGCCCGCCTCGACCGGCTCGTCGTCAGCGAGGCCCGCCGCGGGGTGCACCTCGCCCCCGGCGCGCGGGTCACCGCCGTCGGCCTGGACGTGCTGGCCCGCCGCAAGGGCGTCGACGCCGAGGCGGGCGCCCGCCTGGAGTTGACCGACTCCCGGGTGCGGGCGGCCGTCGCGCTGTCCGGGGACGGCTCGGTGCGCCTCGACGACGCCACCGAGATCAGCCTGCCGCCCTTCCCCTGGCTCGGCCTCGCCGCGCTGGTCGCGCTCGGGCTCGCGGTGCTGCTCCAGACCGTCCACCAGGTCCGGCACCGCAGGACCGCGCCGCCGCGGGTCGCGGGCCATGTCAGGAACACCGCGTGACGGGGCACAGGGAGGGGCAGCCATGCGCAGGCGGCAGTTCATGGTGGCGGGGGCCGCCGCGGCCGGGGCGGTGCTCGTCGGGTGTTCGTCCGGCTCGAAGGACGACCACGCGACGCAACCGGCCCCGCCCCCGACCACCACCCCGACGGGCCCGCCGCTCACCGGGGGCGCGCGGGCCGTGGCCGGACTCTTCGGGGCGCAGGTCAGCGCCCGGCACGCCGGATCGTTCGGCCTCGACCGGGCCGAACTGCTCGCCGGCGGCGGGCCGGTCCCGGGCCCGGTCCTGCGGGTCCGCTACCCGGCCCGCTCGGCCAGTCCCACGGTGGCGCGCACCTACGACCGGCCCGGGGGCGGCGTCCAGCTCTACCTGCCGCTGCGCTCCGGGCCCGTCGACCGGCTGCACCTGAGGTACTGCCTGCGCTTCCCGGCGGGCTTCGACTTCGTCAAGGGCGGCAAGCTGCCCGGCCTCTACGGGGGGACGACCACCAGCGGCGGCCACATCCCCGACGGCGACGACGGCCTGTCCACCCGCTACATGTGGCGCTCCGGCGGCCTCGGCGAGGTGTACGCGTACCTGCCCACCTCGAAGGTGCACGGCACCTCGCTCGGCCGCGGCTCCTGGTCCTGGCCGGTCGGCCGCTGGACCTGCGTCGAGCAGTCCGTGGTCCTCAACCGCTCCGGGCACCGCGACGGCTCGGTCACCGTGGACCTCGACGGGCGGCGGGTGCTCTCCCGGGACGGCCTGGAGTTCCGTACCAGTGACGAGCTGCGCATCGCGGGCGTCTTCTTCTCGACGTTCTTCGGCGGCGGCGACCCCAGCTGGGCCACCCCGCGCGCCCAGTACGCGGACTTCACCGCGTTCACCGTCGCCTCCCGCCCCATCGGCCCGCCGCCCGGTCTGCGCTAGCCCCCGGCCCCGGGCCGCTCAGGCCCTGTCCGGCGGCTGTCGGTCCGGCGACGTACTCTGGAGAACCCCGGCCCGTGAGACGTGTCGGGCCCTTTGCGTTGCCCACCCCGGACGGGAAAGGCCAAGGCCCCCATGAGCCTGCACGGACTGCTCGACGCCGTCGTCAAGGACGCGGCCCTCACCGAAGCGGTGAAGGCTGCCGGTGACGGCAACCGCATGCACATCGACCTGGTGGGCCCGCCCGCGTCCCGCCCCTTCACGGTGGCCGCGCTCGCCCGCGAGGCGAAGCGGCCCGTGCTCGCCGTCACCGCGACCGGCCGGGAGGCCGAGGACCTGGCGGCGGCGCTGCGCTCGCTGCTGCCCGCCGACGGCGTCGTGGAGTACCCGTCCTGGGAGACGCTGCCGCACGAGCGGCTCTCCCCGCGCTCGGACACCGTCGGCCGCCGCCTCGCCGTGCTGCGCCGCCTGCGCCACCCGCGCGCCGACGACCCGGAGACCGGCCCGGTGTCGGTGGTCGTCGCCCCGATCCGCTCGGTGCTCCAGCCGCAGGTCAAGGGCCTCGGCGACCTGGAGCCCGTGGCGCTGCGCTCGGGTGAGTCCGCCGATCTGAACGAGACGGTGGAGGCGCTCGCCGCTGCCGCCTACGCCCGGGTCGAACTCGTCGAGAAGCGCGGCGAGTTCGCCGTCCGCGGCGGCATCCTCGACGTCTTCCCGCCCACCGAGGAACACCCGCTGCGCGTGGAGTTCTGGGGCGACGACGTCGAGGAGATCCGCTACTTCAAGGTCGCCGACCAGCGCTCCCTGGAGATCGCCGAGCACGGCCTGTGGGCGCCGCCCTGCCGCGAGCTGCTGCTCACCGACGACGTCCGCGCCAGAGCGGCCGACCTGGCGGAACAACACCCTGAGCTGGGCGAACTCCTTGGCAAGATCGCCGAGGGCATCGCGGTCGAGGGCATGGAGTCCCTGGCCCCCGTCCTCGTCGACGACATGGAGCTGCTGCTCGACGTGCTCCCGGACGGCGCCATGGCCGTCGTCTGCGACCCGGAGCGGGTACGCACCCGGGCCGCCGACCTGGTCGCGACGTCCCAGGAGTTCCTGCAGGCCTCCTGGGCGGCGTCCGCGACCGGCGGCGAGGCCCCCATCGACGTGGGCGCGGCCTCGCTGCGCTCCATCGCCGACGTCCGGGAGCGGGCCCGTGAGCTGGGCATGATGTGGTGGTCGGTGTCGCCGTTCGCCGCGGACGCCTCCGGGCTCGACGCGGACACGCTCCAGCTCGGCCTGCACGCCCCCGAGACCTATCGGGGCGACACCGCCCGCGCCCTGGCCGACACCAAGGGCTGGCTCGCCGACGGCTGGCGCGCGGTCTACGTCACCGAGGGGCACGGCCCCGCGTCCCGCACCGTCGAGGTGCTCGGCGGCGAGGGCATCGCCGCCCGTCTGGAGCGGGACCTCGGCGAGCTGGCGCCCTCCGTCGTCCAGGTGGCCTGCGGCAGCCTCGAATTCGGCTTCGTGCACCCCGAGTTGAAGATCGCCGTCCTCACCGAGACGGACCTCACCGGGCAGAAGACGGCCGGCAAGGACGGCCAGCGGATGCCCGCGCGGCGCCGCAAGACCATCGACCCGCTCACCCTCGAATCCGGCGACTACATCGTGCACGAGCAGCACGGTGTGGGCCGCTACATCGAGATGGTGCAGCGCACCGTGCAGGGCGCCACGCGTGAGTACCTGGTCGTCGAGTACGCGCCCGCCAAGCGCGGCCAGCCCGGCGACCGGCTCTACATCCCGACCGACCAGCTGGAGCAGATCACCAAGTACGTCGGCGGCGAGGCCCCGACGCTGCACCGGCTCGGCGGCGCCGACTGGACGAAGACGAAGGCGCGCGCGAAGAAGGCCGTCAAGGAGATCGCCGCCGACCTCATCAAGCTGTACTCGGCCCGCATGGCGGCGCCCGGGCACGCCTTCGGCGCGGACACGCCCTGGCAGCGGGAGCTGGAGGACGCGTTCCCGTACGCGGAGACGCCCGACCAGCTGACCACGATCGCCGAGGTCAAGGACGACATGGAGAAGACGGTCCCGATGGACCGCCTGATCTGCGGCGACGTCGGCTACGGCAAGACCGAGATCGCTGTTCGCGCGGCCTTCAAGGCGGTCCAGGACGGCAAGCAGGTCGCCGTCCTCGTCCCGACGACCCTCCTCGTCCAGCAGCACTTCGGCACGTTCTCCGAGCGCTACGCCCAGTTCCCGGTCAGCGTGAAGGCGCTGAGCCGCTTCCAGACGGAGACCGAGTCCAAGGCGACCTTGGAGGGGCTGCGCGACGGGTCGGTCGACATCGTCATCGGCACGCACCGCCTGTTCTCCTCCGAGACCAAGTTCAAGGACCTGGGCCTGGTCATCGTCGACGAGGAGCAGCGGTTCGGCGTCGAGCACAAGGAGCAGCTGAAGAAGCTCCGGGCCAACGTCGACGTGCTGACCATGTCCGCGACCCCCATCCCCCGTACGCTCGAAATGGCGGTCACCGGCATCCGCGAGATGTCGACGATCACCACGCCGCCCGAGGAGCGCCACCCGGTCCTCACCTTCGTCGGCCCGTACGAGGAGAAGCAGATCGGCGCGGCCGTCCGCCGCGAGCTGCTGCGCGAGGGCCAGGTCTTCTACATCCACAACCGCGTCGAGTCCATCGACCGCGCGGCCGCCCGGCTGCGCGAGATCGTGCCCGAGGCGCGCATCGCGACGGCGCACGGCCAGATGTCCGAACAGGCCCTGGAGCAGGTGGTCGTGGACTTCTGGGAGAAGAAGTTCGACGTCCTGGTCTCCACGACGATCGTCGAGTCCGGCATCGACATCTCGAACGCGAACACGCTGATCGTCGAGCGCGGCGACAACTTCGGCCTCTCCCAGCTGCACCAGCTGCGCGGCCGGGTGGGCCGTGGCCGCGACCGCGGCTACGCGTACTTCCTGTACCCGCCGGAGAAGCCGCTGACGGAGACCGCCCACGAGCGCCTCGCGACCATCGCGCAGCACACGGAGATGGGCGCGGGCATGTACGTGGCGATGAAGGACCTGGAGATCCGCGGCGCGGGCAATCTGCTCGGCGGCGAGCAGTCCGGCCACATCGCGGGCGTCGGCTTCGACCTGTACGTGCGCATGGTCGGCGAGGCCGTGGCCGACTACCGGGCCTCCCTCGAAGGCGGCGTGGAGGAGGAGCCGCCGCTGGAGGTCAAGATCGAGCTGCCGGTCGACGCACACGTCCCGCACGACTACGCGCCGGGCGAGCGGCTGCGCCTCCAGGCCTACCGCTCCATCGCCTCCGCCAACTCCGAGGAGGACGTCACCCACGTCCGCGAGGAACTCACCGACCGCTACGGCAAGCTGCCCGAGCCGGTCGAGAACCTGCTGCTCGTCGCGGGCCTGCGGATGCTGTCCCGCGCCTGCGAGGTGGGGGAGATCGTCCTCCAGGGCAACAACATCCGCTTCGCGCCGGTGGAGTTGAGGGAGTCCCAGGAGCTGCGCCTGAAGCGCCTCTACCCCGGCACGGTCATCAAGCCGACCACCCACCAGATCCTCGTGCCGCGCCCGAAGACGGCGAAGGTCGGCGGCAAGCCGCTGGTCGGCCGCCAACTGCTGGCCTGGGTGGGGGAGTTTCTGACGACGATCCTGGGGTCGTGAGGCCGCGCCGCCGAACCCGCCGCACGACAGCCCGCCCGGGCCACCCCCGCATCCCCCGGGCGACGCGGGGCATTCGATACGTTGAACCGGCTCAACCGGTACGAACACATGTGAACAATGCGGGAGGGGTGTCGTGATGCGAGGCGCGGGGCGGGGCGTGGTGGCTGTCGTGCTGGCCGCCGTGGCGGTGACCGGGTGCAAGACCGAGCTGGACAAGGGCGCGGACGGCAGCGGCAGCGGGAACCCCGGGGCCGGGGCGCAGGGCAAGGCGGGCAGTGCGCTGGCCGCCGTCGACGAGCTGACCGTCAAGGGGCGGGCGCCCAAGACCGGTTACTCGCGGGAACGATTCGGCACCGCGTGGGCCGACACCGACTCCAACAGCTGCGACACCCGCGACGACATCCTGAAGCGGGACCTGAAGGACGTCCGGTACAGCGACGGCAAGTGCAAGGTGGCGAGCGGCTCGCTCGCCCCCGACCCCTACGGCGGCAAGGACGTCACCTTCAAGCGCGGCGCCAGCAGGGTCGACATCGACCACCTGGTCGCGCTCTCCGACGCCTGGCAGAAGGGCGCCTTCAAGTGGGACCCGAGCAAGCGCATCGCGCTCGCCAACGACCCGCTGAACCTGCTCGCCGTCGACGCGAGCCCCAACCGCAGCAAGGGCGACGGCGACACCGCGACCTGGCTGCCGCCCAACAAGGGCTACCGGTGCACGTACGTCGCCGGGCAGGTCGCCGTGAAGAAGAAGTACGGGCTGTGGGTGACCGGCGCCGAGCGGGACGCCATGAAGAAGGTGCTGAACACCTGCCCCGACCAGAAGCTCCCCACCGGCGGAAATTCGACTGCGGCGCCCTCGCGCTTCCATGCACGATGACCCCATGGACGCACCGCCCCCGCCGCACGACGGCCTGACGATCACCACCCTCGCCGACCGGCCCGACCTGGCCGGACCGGTGTGGGCGATGCCCGACAACTGGCCGGTCTTCGTGCCGCACGACCCCGTCGGCGCCCTGCTGATGCACCGCGTGCGCGACGAGCTGCCCGAGTACGTGCTCGTCGCCACCGACGCCGAAGGGCAGGTCGTGGCACGGGGGTTCAGCGTGCCGTTCGCGCTGCGCGCCGAAGGGCGCGGGGAACTCCCCGACCGGGGCTGGGACCAGGTGCTCCAGTGGGCGTTCGCCGACCGGGAGCGCGGGACCGTGCCCGACACGGTCAGCGCCGTCGAGATCACGATCCTGCCGGAGATGCAGGGCAAGGGCCTGTCGGGGCGGATGCTTTCGGCGATGCGGGAGAACGCGCGCTCGCGCGGCTTCCGCCAGGTCGTCGCGCCGGTGCGGCCCAGCGCCAAGCACCGCGAGCCGGCCGCGCCGATGAGCGAGTACGCGTACCGGGTGCGGGAGTCGGACGGGCTGCCGCACGACCCGTGGCTGCGGGTGCACGTCCGCGCGGGCGCCGCGATCGAGAAGGTCGCGCCCGCCTCGATGACCGTGTCCGGGTCGCTCGCCCAGTGGCGGGAGTGGACCGGGCTGCCTTTCGACACGGCGGGTCCCGTGGAGGTGCCCGGCGCCCTGGTGCCGGTGCACTGCGCGCCCGATCTCGACCACGCCGTGTACGTGGAGCCGAACGTGTGGATGCGGCACGCGCTGTGAGCGCGTGCCGCATCCGTCGCCCCCCTCGGGCGGTCCGAAAAGCTCTGAGCGTTACAGCTTCAGGTCCCACTGCGTGCCGTCGTACTCGAAGCTCGGCGTGACCTCGACCGTGAGGTTCCCGGCGTCCGCCGGAGCGTCGAAGGCGTACACGACCGTGGCCTTCTTGCCGGGCAGGATCGTGCCGTTGAAGCCCGCGCCGACCTTGTCGTCGAAGATCGCCTCGGCGGTCGTGCCGTCCTTGCCGGCGCGGGCGTCGGCGGTCAGCAGCGTCGCGTCGAACTTCGCCTTGCTGTCGTTGGTGACCGTGACGGTGACCTTGTAGGCCTTGTTGCCCTTGGTGTGGCCCGCGGCGTACTCGTTCGGGTTGAACGCCACCGCGTTCGACACCGACACCGTCAGATCGTCGTCGTAGATCACGGAGTCGCCCGCGTCGAGCGTCTTGCCCGCGGCCGGCTTCTCGTCCTTGTCCTTCGTGTCGCCCTTGTCCGCGCCCGCCTTGCCGTCGGCCTCGCTGTCGGCCTTCGTGTCCTTGGCCTTCGTGTCCGACACCGACTTGTTGATCTCGTCGACCGCGTCGCCGACCGCCTTGAACGTGGTGTACGCGCCGAAGACCGCGAGGCCCATCGCGATCAGGCCGAGGATCGCGCCGGCCAGCGCCACGCCCTTGTTCGTGGCCTCGCCCCGCTTGGCGCGGGACCGGCCCGTCAGGCCCAGGATCAGGGCGATCACGCCGAGGACACCGGCCAGCCAGAACAGGATCGGGACGATCCCGGACAGGGCGCCGATGATGCCCAGGATCAGCGCGGCCGTCCCCAGCCCGTTCCGCGCGACCTGCTGCGGCTGGTGCTGCGGCTGCTGGAACGGCGGGTACTGCGGGTGCTGCTGCGGCTGGGTGTGAGACATGACAGTTCCTCCGAGATGAGAGACGCCAACCTCCCCCCGGCTTTCCGTGTATCCGGCGGTTGGCTGGGTCAAGAACACCATCATCTGTGAACCGAGTCAACCGTGTACACAAGATTTGCGTTGTGAACAGGTGTGAATGCGGTTCTTAGGTGGAGGTCGGTAAGGTCCGGTCTACACGTCACGCCACGAGGGGAGCCGGAGCGGTGCAGGACAACGCGACAGAGGTGACAGCCGCCGGAATCGCCCGGCTCGCCGGGGTCGGCCGGGCCGCGGTCTCCAACTGGCGGCGCCGGCACGCCGACTTCCCCAGGCCCGTGGGCGGCACCGACACCAGCCCCTCCTTCGCGCTCACCGAGGTCGAGGAGTGGCTGCGCGCCCAGGGCAAGCTCGCCGAGGTACCGCTGCGCGAGCGCGTCTGGCAGCAGCTCGCCGGACACCCGGCGGGCCCGGTCACCGCGCTGCTGCACGCCGGAAGCGTCCTGCTGCTCGTGCACGACCGGCCCACCGAATGGCTCGCCCTGAGCGCCACGACGGACGACCGCGGCCTCGCCGAACGGCTGTCTGCCGCCCTCGAAGGCGTCCTCACCCCCCGCTTCGGGGCGCCCGCCGAGCGCGCCCTCGCGACCCCGGGGCCCACCGCCCTCGAACCGTCCGTGCCGCTGCTGCGCGGCGCCGCCGAACTCGCCGCGGACATCGGCGCCCGCCGCGCCTTCGGATTCCTGCTCGGCCGCCACCTGGACGCGAACCCGCGCCAGTACACGCTGACCCCGCCGGGACCCGCCGCCCTGATGGCCGCCCTCGCCGGACCCGCCGCCACCGCGCTCGACCCGGCCTGCGGCACCGGCGCCCTGCTGCACGCCGTGCGCACCCACGGCGCCCGCGACCGGCAGCGCCTCTACGGCCAGGACACGGCCCCCGAACTGGCCGCGCTGACCGCCCTGCGCCTCGCCCTCGACGGGCCCGCCGGGGAGGGCGAGGGCCCCACCGTGCGCACCGCCGCCGCCGACACCCTGCTCGCCGACGCGCTCAGCGACGTCGCCGCCGACGTGGTCCTCGCCCACCCGCCGTTCAACGAGCGCGGCTGGGGCCACGACGAGCTGGCTTACGACCCGCGCTGGGAGTACGGCTTCCCGGCCCGCACCGAGTCCGAACTGGCGTGGGTGCAGCATGCGTTGGCCCGCCTCAAGGACGGCGGCACCGCCGTCCTGCTGATGCCGCCCACCGTCGCCTCCCGCCGCTCGGGCCGCCGCATCCGCGCCGACCTGCTGCGCCGCGGCGCCCTGCGCGCCGTGATCGCGCTGCCCGCGGGCGCTGTCCCGCCGAACAACATCCCGCTGCACCTGTGGGTGCTGCGCAGGCCCGCGGGCCCGGCCGCGCCGGGCCCGGCCCCCGAACTGCTGCTCGTCGACACCACCTCGCTGGCCGCCCCCGGCGACGTACGGGAGAAGCAGGCGTGGGCCGCCGTGCAGGACGCCGTGCTCGACGCCTGGCACACCTTCGACCGCGCCGGAGCGCTGAAGGAGCGCCCCGGCGTGGCCCGTTCGGTGCCGGTCATCGAACTCCTCGACGACGAGGTGGACCTCGCGCCCGCCCGCAGGCTGCCGCCGCCGGCCGCGGGCGGGGGCGGCGCCGCCGAGCTGACCGCCGTGCGCGAGGACCTCGCGGGCACCCTCCGCCTCACCACGAAGCTCACCCCGAAGTCCGCCGTCCCCGCCGCCGAACCGGCCCGTTGGCCGCTGACCACGATCGGTGAACTCGCGCGCGCGGGCGCCCTGTTCCTGCGCACCCCCGCCGCATCCGGGGCCGACTCCCGCACGGGCGGCCCCGCGCGCGCGGCGGTCCCCGTCCTCACCGACCACGACGTCCTCGCCGGCGCCGCCCCCTCCGGCACCTTCACCGGCGACGACGAGCCGTTCCTGCTGCGGGCCGGGGACGTCGTCGTGCCCGTCGTCGGCGGCGGCGCCACCGCGCGCGTCGTCGACGGGGCCACCGAGGGCGCCGCCCTCGGCCGCGGTCTCGCCCTGCTGCGCCCCGACCCGGCCGCGCTCGACCCCTGGTTCGTCGCCGGGTTCCTGCGCTCCACCGCCAACAACCGGCAGGCCAGCAGCTATGCCTCCACGGCGACCCGGCTCGACGTGCGCCGGCTGCAACTGCCCCGGCTGCCCCTGCCCGAACAGGCCGGGTACGGCGAGCGGTTCAAGGCGCTGGCCGCGTTCGAGGACGCGCTGCGGCTCGCCTCCCGGCTCGGCGGACAACTCGTCCAGGGCCTCCACGACGGGCTGACGGACGGCACGCTCGCACCGGAGTGAGAGCCACCGGGTGAGCAGGTCCACAACGGTTCGGTACAACCCTGGGCCGGTTGTCGCAGTCGGCCTATACGCTCGACGGAGCACGCGGTTCGAACACCAGCCACACAACAGGAGCATCCATGCACGGCCACGGCTACGCGCCTCCGCCCAGGCTCCCCTCGTCCGGAGCGCAGGCGGGCCTGCGCGTGCTCTTCGTGGCCCTCGCCGTGCTGTCGTGCGGCTTCCTGGCGTTCGTGCCGGTGCTCCGGCTCGCCGTGACCACCCGCAGGAAGGCCGACTGGGGCGTCTTCGCCGGAGTCGCCGCGCTCCAGTTCATCTGCTGGGTCGGCGTGTTCAGCGACCCGGGAGCCGACGAGTTCACCACGTGGTGGGGGAACACCGCGATGGGGCTCATGTTCGTGGACATGATCATCTCGGTCTCGTACTACCTGGTCTGCGACATCCGCTTCGTCCGCAGGCACCCGCAGCCCATGGGCGCGGCGCCGTACGGCGTGCAGCCGCCGCCGGTGTACGGCTACCCGCAGCCCCAGCACCAGCCGCAGCCCCAGCAGTACCCGCAGGCGCCCGTCGCGCCGCCGGTGCACGGGATGACCACGCAGACGGGCGGCACCGCGCCCCTGCCCCATCAGACGCCCGCCCCCGCCCCCGCCCCCGCGCCGCAGCCCAGCACCCAGGGCCAGCCCCCGCAGCGCATCGACCAGGTCCGCGCGGAGCTGGACGAGCTGAGCGACTACCTGCGCAAGCAGGACGGCGGTCGGTGACGGCGTTGTCAGCTCTGTCGGGGCTCCCCACCTCCGGCGGCCACCTCATCGCGGGCCGCTACGAACTCTCCTCGCTCATCGGCCAGGGCGGCATGGGCCAGGTCTGGACGGCGTACGACCAGCGTCTGGACCGCCGTGTCGCCGTGAAGCTGGTCCGCCCCGACCGGGTCGCGGGCGCCGAGGCCGAGGAGCTGCGCCGCCGCTTCCTGCGCGAGTGCCGCGTCACCGCCCAGGTCGACCACCCCGGCCTGGTCACGGTGCACGACGCGGGCACCGAGGGGGGCGACGGGACCGGCACCGGCTATCCGCCGTTCCTGTACCTCGTCATGCAGTACGTCGACGGCTCCGACCTCGCCGACCACCTCGCCGAGCACGACCCCTACCCGTGGCCGTGGGCCGTCTCGATCGCCGCCCAGCTGTGCGCCGTCCTCTCGGCCGTGCACGCGGTGCCGATCGTCCACCGCGACCTCAAGCCGCGCAACGTGATGGTGAAGAAGGACGGCACCGTCACCGTCCTCGACCTCGGCGTCGCCTCCGTCCTCGAGACCGACACCACCCGCCTCACCCACACCGGCTCGCCCATCGGCACGCCCGCCTACATGGCGCCCGAGCAGGCGATGGGCGGCGCCGTCGGCCCGTACACCGACCTGTACGCGCTCGGCGTGCTGCTCCACGAACTCCTCAGCGGCGACGTGCCGTTCGCGGGCACCACCGCCCTCGGCATCCTCCACCGCCATCTGTACGAGGCCCCGGTCCCGGTCCGCCAGCTGCGCCCCGAGGTCCCCGAGGCGCTCGAGCAGCTGGTCCTGCGGCTGCTCGCGAAGGACCCGCAGCACCGGCCGGCGTCCGCCCAGCAGACGTACGAGGAACTGCTGCCGCTGCTGCCCGCGCGGGGCGTGCCCAGCGGCCGTCCGCTCGACCCGACCCGCCCGTTCCTGCGCCCGCACGCCCCGTGGCCCGACCGTGCCGTGACCCCCGCGCCGCAGCCCGCGGGCTCCGACGTCCAGGGCGACCGGCCCGACGTGGCCCGCGCCGTCGACGAGGTCAAGCGCCTCCTCGGCGAGGGCCGCATCACCCAGGCCGTCGACATCCTCGGCGCGATCCTGCCCGCCGCGGCCGCCCAGCACGGCGAGCACTCACCCGTCGTGCGCACCCTGCGCAAGCAGTACGCGGCCACGCTCATGGACGACGGCCAGTACCGCCGCGCCCTGCCCGAACTGCGCCGCCTCGCCGACGAGCGCGCCGCAGAGGCCGGCCACGCCGACCCGCAGTCGCTCCAGTTCCGCTACGAGGTCGCCCAGTGCCTCGAAGCCCTCGGCGAACCGGCCGCGGCGCTCGCCGAGTACCGCTCCCTGCTGCCGTACTACGAGAACCAGTACGCGACCACGGACCTGCGGCTCGCCCTCGAAGTCCGGCGCCGCATCGGCCAGTTGCTGCTCGCCGTCGGCGACCGGGGCGCCGCCCAGGAGACCCTGGTCCGGCTGCTGCACGACGCGGAGCGCATCCACGGCCCGGCCCACCCGTTCCCCTCCGAGGTCCGGCGCACCCTGCAATGGCTGGGACAGGTCAGGGGCTGACGCTCTCCGGGCCTTTCTTTTGCGCGTCCTTGGTGCGCCGCCTGTCATGATCTCCTCGGCGCACGGAGCGCCGGGGGAACACACGTCCGACAGGGGTGGGGATCAGCATGTCCAGGGCCGGAAGCCACAGACTCTCCAAGCGCAACCGCTACATCGCCTGGAGCGCGGCCGGAGCGGTCGTCGTCGCCGGTGGCGCCTTCGCCGCGACCACCGCGTCCGCGGCCACCACCTGGCCCGCGCAGAAGACGTTCACCGGCCGCGCCTTCGACGCCTGCACCGCGCCGTCGGCCGCCGCGATGAAGGCCTGGAACACCGGGTTCTACGGCGCGGCCGCCGTCTACGTGGGCGGCAAGAACCGCGGCTGCGCCCAGCCCAACCTCACCGCGTCCTGGGTCAAGACGGTCACCGCGCAGGGCTGGAAGCTCATCCCGCTCTACGTGGGCGCCCAGCCGCCGTGCCAGACCGGCACCCGCAACGAGAAGATGACCACGTCCAACGCCGCCACGCTCGGCACCGCCGACGGCAAGGACGCCGTGGCGAAGTCCGCCGCGCTCGGCATGAAGGCCGGCAGCGCGATCTACCTGGACATGGAGCCGTACGACACCACGAACAGCTCCTGCAACAAGGCGGTCCTGAACTACGTCCGCGCCTTCGACAAGGTGCTGCGCGGCAAGATCTACCGCGCCGGCTACTACGGCTTCTCCAGCTCCAGCGCCGCCGCGATCGCCACCGCCACCGACCGCACCGACCTGCCGGGCAACCTCTGGTACGCCAAGTGGGACAAGGTGAACACCACCACCTCCGACTGGCCGTGGGACAAGTCGCTCTACACGAACCACAGCCGCGCCCACCAGTACATGGTGAACAGCAAGGAGAAGCGTGGCAGTTACACCATCACGGTCGACCGCAACGCCTGGGACGCGCCGGTCGCCATCACCGGCTGAGTCATCAGGCCGCGGCGGCCGGGGCGGTACCTCATCTCCCGACGAATCGTTGTCGAATAGGTGGCCGAGCCCGCGGTCACCTCCTAACATCGATCACCGCCGGACTTTGTGCACCGACGCACAAACTCGCCGCAGGGAGGCCACCTTGCACCGCCGCCGCACCGCGCTCGTCCTGTCCACCGCCGCCGTCGCCGCGCTCCCCGTCCTCACCGCCTGCGGGAGCGAGGCGCATCCCGGCGCCGCGGCCGTCGTCGGCGGCCAGCGCATCACCGTCTCCCAGCTGGAGAGCAGGGTGAGCGAGGTGCGCCAGGCACAGCAGGACGTCACCGCCGACAGCGCGCAGTACGAACAGGCCGTCGCCAAGTCCGGCGGCCTCACCCGCAACACCCTGCACACCATGGTCCTGGACCGGGTGCTGCACCGCGCCGCCACCGACGCCGGGGTCTCCGTCTCCCGCAAGGAGATGCAGGACATGCGCGCGGGCCTGGAGCAACAGGCGGGCGGCGCCAAGCAGTTGGAGGCGTCCTGGCTCCAGCAGTACAACGTCGCGCCGAAGCGGCTCACCGAGTCGCTGCGCACCGAGATCGAGGCGCAGAAGCTGGCGACGTCGCTCGGCGCCGACACCCAGACCCCCGCGGGCCAGGCCGCCTTCTGGAAGGCGCTCTCCCAGGCGTCCAAGGAACTGAACATCGACCTGAACCCGCGCTACGGCAGCTGGGGCGTCACCAAGGCCGGCACCGTCGGCCGCGTCGACGCCAAGACCCCCTGGCTGACCCAAGTCACCCAGGAGGCTCCGGCGGACCAGCAGCAGACGGCCTAGCGCAGACGTTGTCGGCGGCCTGCGTTACGTTCGAGGCGTGAACGACGACACCTCTTCCGACGCCGGCCGCGTCGTCCTGCTCACCACCAGCCACCGGGTCGCCCCCGGGCTGCTGTCCTGGCAGGCGTGGCAGGTCCTGCACGCCGCCGACGACGTGCTCTGCGCCGACTCCGAGCACCCGCAGCTGCCGTATCTGAAGGAGGCGGGCGTCGAGGTCACCCTCGGGACGCCCGCCGCCCGCGACCTCGTCGAGCGCTGCGCCGACGGCGGCCGCACCGTCGTCGTGCTGACCACGGCGGAGGGCGACCGCCGTCTCACCGACGGCCTGGCGACGCTGGCCGGCTCCGGCCGCGTCGCGATGCCGTCCCTCGAACTCCTCCCCGGCTCCTACGACCTGCCGGGCGCCCGCCTCCTCGACCTCGTCCAGGTCATGGACCGCATCCGCCGGGAGTGCCCCTGGTCGGCGCTGCGCACCCACGAGGACCTGGCGAAGTACGTCATCGAGGAGGCGTACGAGCTGGTCGAGGCGATTGAGGCCGGGGACCGGGAAGAGCTGCGCGAGGAGCTGGGCGACGTCCTGCTCCAGGTCGTCTTCCACGCCCGGATCGCCGAGGAGGACACCGAGGAGCCGTTCTCCGTCGACGACGTCGCGGGCGGCATCGTCGACAAGCTCATCCACCGCCACCCGCACGTCTTCGGCGACGAGAGTGCCGCCACCCCGGAGGAGGTCCGGGAGATCTGGCTGCGCAAGAAGGCCGAGTCGAAGCAGCGCGACTCGGTGACGGACGGCGTGCCGGTCGGCCAGCCCGGTCTGGCCCTCGCCGCGAAGCTCGGCTCGCGCGTGCGCACGGCGGGCCTCGACGTCCCGGTCCCGGAGGGCGAGGACGTCGGCGCCGAACTGCTCGCCCTGGCGCTGCGCGCCGAGGCGTCCGGCGTCGACCCGGAAGCGGCACTCCGGGCGGCGGCCCGCGCCTACCGGGACGCGGTGCGCGCCGCCGAAGGCCTGCAGCGCGTCAGCGGGGCGTGAACTCCACGGGCAGCGTCCGCAGCCCCCGCATGATGAGCCCGCCGCGCCAGCGCAGCTCGGCGGGGTCCTCGCCGAGGCGCAGGTCCGGAAGGCGGGTCAGCAGCGTCGCCAGCGCGGTGTGCCCCTCCAGGCGGGCGAGCGGGGCGCCGATGCAGTAGTGGATGCCGTGCCCGTACCCCAGGTGCTTGTTGTCGCGGCGGGCCAGATCGAGGGTGTCGGGACTGTCGAACCGGGCGGGGTCCCGGTCGGCGGCGGCGAGCACCACGAGCACCGGGTCGCCCTCGGCGATCGCGACCCCGCCGATCGTCAGATCCTCGGTCGCGTACCGCCAGGTCGCCATCTCCACGGGCCCGTCGAAGCGCAGCAGTTCCTCCACGCCCGTCTCCAGGAGCCCGTGCTCGCCCCGGGCGAGGGCGGACTGGAGGACGGCCCGCTGCCCGGGGTGGCGCAGCAGGGCGTGCGTGCCGTTGCCGATGAGGTTGATGGTCGTCTCGAACCCCGCGAAGAGCAGCACGAAGCACATCGCCACGACCTCCTCCTCGGTGAGGTGCTCGCCGTGGTCGGAGGCGCGGATGAGGCCGGAGATCAGGTCGTCGCCGTCGCCGAGCCGCTTGCGGTGGATGAGGTCGGCGAGATAGCGGCGGATCTTCTTCACGGCCCGGGCGACCCCGCCGCGCGGCCCCTTGCCGTGGCGGATCATCATGCCCGCCCAGTCCCGCAGGTCGTCCTGGTCCTCGCGCGGGACGCCGAGCAGGTCGCAGATCGCGTAGATGGGGAGCGGGAAGGCGAACTCGTGGATGAGGTCGGCGCTGCCGCGGGCGGCGAAGCCGTCGATGAGGCCGTCCGTCAGTTCCTGGACGCGCGGGGCGAATTCGGCGACCCGGCGCGGGGTGAACGCCTTGGAGACCAGGCGCCGCAGCCGGGTGTGGTCCGGCGGGTCGATGTTCAGCAGATGGGTCATCAGGCCTGCGCTGCGCTCACCCGGGATGCCGGTCTTGCTCTTGCCGTGGGCGTCGTCCGCGTGGTGCACCGGGTTCTTGGACAGCCGCGGGTCCGCGAGCGCCTGGCGCGCGTCCGCGTAACGCGTCACCAGCCAGGCCTCTACGCCGCTCGGCAAGGTCGTCCAGTGCACAGGGCTGTGCTCGCGCAGCCAGGCGTAGGCGGGGTACGGATCGGTGGCGAACTCCCAGGTGAAGAGTTCGGGGACGGGCGCGGTGTTCACATCCCGACCGTACCCGGGAGCGGTCGGCGCAGGTCGAACATGTGTGACCGGTGCCACTCGGGACCGGCGGGGCGGCGCCGTGGGGTGTTTTGTCGTGATCTTGAAATGCCGCGAACTGGACGCATTCGCCGCACAGTTCGCGACCCCTCACAGGTGGTTAAAAACTGACGTTGTGTCAAATCTGTGATGGTCACGTGATCTACGCTGCATCGACTTGTGACAAGCGTTCGAGTCCCGCTACGTTCACCAGTCATCGCGACACACGCACAACAGGCACCACAGATCCATCCTGTCGCGTGCAGCAGTGACAGTCTCGCGAAAGGCAACCGCATGCTCTCCGGGAACGGCCGACACCGTCGCCCCCGCCAGGCCCCTGCTCTCGTCGTCGCCGCCGGAGTCACCGGCAGCGCCATCGCGATCCCGCTGCTCGGCGCGACCGGCGCGGGCGCGGCGACGGCCACCACGTGGGACAAGGTCGCCGAGTGCGAGAGCGGCGGGCAGTGGAGCCTGGACGCGGGCGACGGCTACTACGGCGGCCTGCAGTTCTCGCAGGAGGTCTGGGAGCAGTACGGCGGCCTCGACTACGCCCCGCGCGCCGACCAGGCCAGCCGTTCGCAGCAGATAGCCGTCGCCGAGAAGGTCCTCGACGACAAGGGGCCGAGCGCCTGGCCGAGCTGCTCGCTCACGGCGGGGCTCACCAAGGGCGACGGCTCGGCGGACGTCGACCCGGGCGCCACCACCACCCCGCAGCCGTCGGACACGGCCGACTCGGACTCCGGCTCCGACGCGGACGCGGGAGACAAGAATCACGACGAGTCGGGCACATCGGACAAGGCCTCGGGCGCGTCCTCGGGCAAGGCGTCGGGCACGGCGTCGGACGACGCGTCAGACGACGCGGCCAGTGACCCGTCGAGCGACCCGTCGGGCGAGGCGTCCGACGAGCCGTCAGCCGACAGCTCCGCCGATACCGGGGGTAACAGCGCGGGCGACGACGCGTCGGCCCCGTCCGGCACCGCCTCGCCGAACTCCCCGGCGGCCACCGACTCCAGCGGCTCCGCCGACTCCGGGGACGCCTCGTCCAACGGCCGCCACCGGGGTGACCCCGCGGCGGACGACGACGCCGACTCGCGTACGCAGGACGGCCGTCACGCGTCCCGCGCCGAGGAGCGCGACGACGCGGCCTATGTGGTCCGCTCGGGTGACAACCTCTGGGACATCGCGGACGCCCATGACGTACAGGGCGGGTGGGCCGCGCTCTACGACGCGAACAAGAAGACGGTCGGCACCGACCCCGACCTCATCCTCCCTGGTCAGAGTCTGGATCTTGGGCTCGAATCGGTCGAAAAGTAGCGGGAGTTACGGGGTCTTTGAGGCTCGTATGTCCACTTTTGTTCGAGTGAGACATGAGTCTCAAAGACCCTGATCGTCTTTGAAATCGGGCGGATCCACTGCTTACGGTCGTCACCGCTCGCCACAGCGGGCCCCGATGGACGTCACGCCGAATCCTGCCAACGTCCGTACGGGAACAGTCGACGCGTCAGCGCCGTAGGCAGGAGCGGGGGACCCAGGTAAGCCGCCGTCGAGGGAGACCGAGACGGCTTGGGGTTAAGTCGCGCACAAGGATGCGCGACCGGGCACTCACTGGCCCGAATCCGACAGCTCACCTCGTAGGCGTCGGTGAGGGGATCTCTCCATGCTGCTTTCCAGCAAGGGCAAGCACCGCCGCCCGTCCAAGGCCGTCCGTGTCGCCACCCTCGCGGGTGTCGCCGGTGCCGCTGTCGCCGTCCCGCTGATGGGCGCCACCTCCGCCTCCGCCGCCTCCACCTCCGAGTGGGACCAGGTCGCGCAGTGCGAGTCCGGTGGCAACTGGTCGATCAACACGGGCAACGGCTACTCCGGTGGCCTCCAGTTCTCGCCGTCCACCTGGGCGGCCTACGGCGGCACGCAGTACGCGTCCTCCGCCGCCGGCGCCTCCAAGGCCCAGCAGATCTCCGTCGCCGAGAAGGTCCTCGCCTCGCAGGGCAAGGGTGCCTGGCCGAGCTGCGGCGTGGGTCTCTCGGGCGCCTCCACGGGCAACTCCGCCCCGGCCGCCGAGCAGGACACCCAGCAGTCGCAGCCGCAGCAGAGCCGGCCGCAGCAGCAGGAGCAGAAGTCGACCGAGCAGCACACCGACTCCTCCGCCGCCTCGCGCTCGCAGTCGCGTGACACCGTCACCACCCCGACCGGCCAGAAGGTCGAGAAGGGCGACGGCGAGTACAAGGTCAAGACCGGCGACACCCTGAGCAAGATCGCCGACGCGCACGGCACCGACTGGCAGAAGGTGTTCAAGCTCAACAAGGACATCGTCAAGGACGCCGACCTGATCTTCCCGGGCCAGCAGCTCCACCTGAAGTAAGCAGCACCCCGCGGGAGTGCCGCGGGCCCGGCATCGGCGGACGCCGAGCCCCCGGCCGCACCCCCGTCCCCACCCCCAGTGGGCCGCTCACCTGAGCAGCCCCCGCCCCATGCAGCGGGCGGGGGCTGCTGTCTTTGTTCCGTTAAGAAACATTTCGCTCTGGGCGTTGTCCACGAGCCGGGCGGTCGGATGGCCGATGTCCCGGAGCCGGTTAGGCTCAGTGGGTCGGGACCGAACAATCCGGCCCCGCACCGTCCGCGTCACATCCCAGAAGGAGATGCTCGTGCCGTCCATCGACGTCGTCGTAGCCCGGGAAATCCTGGACTCCCGAGGCAACCCCACGGTCGAGGTCGAGGTCGGCCTCGACGACGGCAGCACGGGTCGTGCTGCTGTTCCGTCCGGTGCCTCCACCGGTGCCTTCGAGGCCATCGAACTCCGTGACGGTGACCCCAACCGTTACCTCGGCAAGGGCGTCGAGAAGGCCGTTCTCGCCGTCATCGAGCAGATCGGCCCGGAGCTCGTCGGCTACGACGCCACCGAGCAGCGTCTGATCGACCAGGCGATGTTCGACCTGGACGCCACGGACAACAAGGGCTCGCTGGGCGCCAACGCCATCCTCGGCGTCTCGCTCGCCGTCGCGCACGCCGCCTCCGAGGCGTCCGACCTGCCGCTGTTCCGCTACCTCGGTGGCCCGAACGCGCACCTGCTGCCCGTCCCGATGATGAACATCCTCAACGGTGGGTCGCACGCCGACTCCAACGTCGACATCCAGGAGTTCATGATCGCCCCGATCGGCGCGGAGTCCTTCTCCGAGGCCCTTCGCTGGGGCGCCGAGGTCTACCACACCCTCAAGAAGGTGCTGAAGACCAAGGGCCTGTCCACCGGCCTCGGCGACGAGGGCGGCTTCGCCCCGAACCTGGAGTCGAACCGCGCCGCGCTCGACCTCATCCTCGAAGCGATCAAGGAGGCCGGCTACATCCCCGGCCAGCAGATCGCGCTCGCGCTGGACGTCGCCGCCTCCGAGTTCTACAAGGACGGCAAGTACCAGTTCGAGGGCAAGGAGCGCTCCGCCGCCGAGATGACGGAGTACTACGAGGAGCTCGTCTCCGCGTACCCGCTCGTCTCCATCGAGGACCCGCTGTACGAGGACGACTGGGCCGGCTGGAACGTCATCACCGAGAAGCTGGGCGACAAGGTCCAGCTCGTCGGCGACGACCTCTTCGTCACCAACCCGGAGCGCCTGGCCCGCGGCATCGAGGAGAACTCGGCGAACGCCCTCCTGGTGAAGGTCAACCAGATCGGCTCGCTCACCGAGACCCTGGACGCCGTCGAGCTCGCCCAGCGCAACGGCTTCAAGTGCATGATGTCGCACCGCTCCGGCGAGACCGAGGACGTGACCATCGCGGACCTCGCCGTCGCCACGAACTGCGGCCAGATCAAGACCGGCGCCCCGGCCCGCTCCGAGCGCGTCGCCAAGTACAACCAGCTCCTGCGCATCGAGGAGATCCTGGACGACGCGGCGGTCTACGCCGGCCGTTCGGCCTTCCCCCGCTTCAAGGGCTGACCAGCCCCGAAGCTCTGCTGAGGCAGTAGTTCCGTACGTCCCCGCACTCGGTCCCGTACCGTGTGCGGGGACGTACGCACGTAGGAACGAAGCCAGGCGACGGGGAGGCGGAGAAGTCATGCCGGGAAAGCTCCGAGACAGGGGCCGTGACGACTCGGCCCGCTTCTCCACGGCGACCCGTCTGCGCCTGCTCGGCGAACAGACCGCCGAGCGGGTCTACCGTTCACAGACCAAGCGCCAGGCCCGCCGCTCCCGGCTGACCGGCCGCGCGGCCCTGCTCGCCCTGGTCGTCTGCACCCTCGTCGTCGCGCTCGCCTACCCGATAAGGCAGTACGTCTCCCAGCGCGGCGAGATCGCGGACCTCCAGCGCCAGCAGCAGCAGGCCAAGGACCGCGTCGACCGGCTCCGCGACGAGAAGGCCCGCTGGCAGGACGACGCGTACGCCGAGCAGCGGATCCGGGAGCGCCTGCACATGGTGATGCCGGGCGAGACCGGCTACGTGGTGCCCGACGCGCGCGCCACCTCCACCGGGCGCCCGGACCAGAGCCCGGCCGAGCGCGCCTGGTACTCGAACGTCTGGGACGGCGTCGACAAGGCCGACCAGGCAGCCAACTGACACGAAAGACGCACCGGAAAAGTCATGGAAACGCCCCCGCCCCAGACCGAGCGCACCGAGCCCACGGACGCCGACATCCACGCGTTCAAGGAGCAGCTCGGCCGTCCGCCGCGCGGCCTGCGGGCCATCGCGCACCGCTGCCCCTGCGGCAACCCGGACGTGGTCGAGACGGCCCCGCGCCTGGAGGACGGCACCCCGTTCCCGACGACGTACTACCTGACGTGCCCGCGCGCGGCCTCCGCCATCGGCACGCTGGAGGCCAACGGCGTCATGAAGGAGATGACGGAGCGCCTCAAGACGGACGAGGACCTGGCGGCGAAGTACCGCGCGGCCCACGAGGACTACCTCGCGCGCCGCGACGCCATCGAGGTCCTGGAGGGCTTCCCCAGCGCGGGCGGCATGCCGGACCGCGTGAAGTGCCTGCACGTGCTGGTCGGCCACTCCCTGGCGGCGGGCCCGGGTGTCAACCCACTCGGCGACGAGGCCCTTGCGATGCTGCCCGAGTGGTGGAAGAAGGGCCCGTGCGTGAGCGCCTGCGCCGTGGAGGAGAACGCATGACCCGGGTAGCGGCCATCGACTGCGGTACGAACTCGATCCGGCTCCTCGTCGCGGACGCGAACCCGGAGACGGGCGAGCTGGTCGACCTGGACCGCCGGATGACGATCGTCCGGCTCGGCCAGGGCGTCGACCGCACCGGCCGGCTCGCCCCGGAGGCGCTGCAGCGCACCTTCGCCGCCTGCCGCGAGTACGCCGCCGTCATCAAGGAGCACGGCGCGGAGCGGATCCGCTTCGTGGCGACCTCGGCCTCCCGCGACGCCGAGAACCGCGACGACTTCGTCCGCGGTGTTCTGGACATCCTGGGCGTGGAGCCCGAGGTGATCACCGGTGACCAGGAGGCCGCGTTCTCCTTCACGGGTGCGACGCGGGAACTGACCGGCCGCGAGGACCTCGACACGCCGTACCTCGTCGTCGACATCGGCGGCGGCTCCACCGAGTTCGTCGTCGGCGACGACACCGTGGACAAGGCCCTCTCCGTCGACATCGGCTGCGTCCGGATGACCGAGCGTCACCTCGTCGGCGAGGACGGGCAGATCACCGACCCGCCCACCGCCGAGCAGCTCGCGGCGATCCGCGCCGACATCACCGAGGCCCTCGACCGGGTCACGCGGACCGTCCCGATCCGCTCGGCCCGCACCCTGGTGGGCCTGGCCGGTTCGGTGACGACGGTGGCCGCCCTGGCCCTCGGCCTGACCGCCTACGACTCGACGGCGATCCACCACTCCCGGATCTCCTACGACAAGGTCGCCGAGCTGACGGACTGGCTGCTGGCCTCCACGCACGACCAGCGCGCCCTGAAGCCGGTCATCCACCCCGGCCGCGTCGACGTGATCGCCTCCGGTGCGCTGGTGCTGCGGATGATCATGGAGTGGACCGGCGCCCGCGAGGTCGTCGTCAGCGAGCACGACATCCTGGACGGCATCGCCTGGTCCGTGGCCTGACGCCCGGACGGGGCCCGGTGCCTTACGGGCGCCGGGCCCGCTGCTCAGATGTTGCGGTGGACGTCGCGTCGGTCGCCGACCTTGACGACGAGGACGATGAGTTCGCCGTCCTCGACCTGGTAGGCGATCCGGTAGGTGCCGACGCGGAGCCGATAGAGCCCTGAGGGGCCGGTGAGCTTCTTGATGTCGGCGTCCTCGCGGTACGGATCGTCGCCGAGCGCGGTCAGGGCGGCGAGGATGCGCATGGCGGCAGGGCGGTCGATGGCCCGGAGCTGCCGCTGCGCCGCTGTGGTGAACCGGAACGCGTACTTCACGCGGCGCCTTCGGTTCGCTCGGTGAACAGGTCCGCCAGCAGCTCGGCCATGGTCACGGTCGGGGCCCCCTCCGCGAGGACCGCTTCCGCCTCCCGGGCGAGCAGTACATCGGCCGCTTCCTCCAGCGCGTCGAAATCCGCGATCGGAACCACGGCGGCCACCGGTACGCCATTGCGAGTGATGACCGTGGGCGTGCCCTGCTCGGCGCGATTGATGTGGTCCGCGAGGTGCGCGCGGGCCTCCCGCACTGTCACGTTGCTTTCCGTCATACGGGAAGTGTACGCGTTTGTGTGTACACGCGAAAGTGTCGTGCATGCGACCCGCGCTGCGGGCCTCGGGTTCGGCCTCGCCCGGTGGCGGTATCGGCGGGAGCGAAGGGCCGCGAGAAGCCCACTTCTGAGCGCCCCGCACGGCGTCTGAGCACCCCGGAAGGGGCCCGCGACACCCTCCGGCGACACCCCGTCGGGAAACTTCGTGAAGTTCTTCACAAGGAATTCGGCCCTGTTGGACGCCGTTACGGGCCCTTGGGTCCGTCCGGGGCGTACGAAGGACGCTTCCGGAGACGATCCGGGCGGTTCCACCGGTGTTACGCGCGGATGAAATCCGGGGGTGGTCCAGTGCCGCCGAATGCCCGCTGTCGCTGCTCAAGAGGGGTGTGCAACGACTGGCGGAGCCGTGCGGTTCCCCCGGCGCACCATGACATGGGTCACGTGGGCGGCGAAGTGTAGCAGAGGGGTTGGGGAACCTTGTGAAGGGGCGCACGAGCACCCCCCTCCACTCGGGTGGATACTCGATGGCATGAGCACCACGGAGCGTCCCAGGATCCTCATTGTCGGGGGTGGGTACGTAGGCCTGTACGCAGCGCGTCGCATCCTCAAGAAGATGCGTTACGCGGAAGCGACCGTCACGGTCGTGGACCCGCGCTCGTACATGACGTACCAGCCCTTCCTCCCCGAGACCGCCGCCGGCAGCATCTCGCCGCGCAACGTCGTCGTCCCGCTGCGACGCGCTGTGCCGGGAGCCGAGATTCTCACCGGCCGCGTCACCACCATCGACCAGGACCGCAAGGTCGCCACGGTCGCCCCGCTCGTCGGCGAGGCGTACGAGGTGCCCTTCGACTACCTGGTGATCGCGCTCGGCGCGGTCTCCCGCACCTTCCCGACGCCGGGCCTCGCCGAGGTCGGCATCGGTATGAAGGGTGTCGAGGAGGCCATCGGCCTGCGCAACCACGTGCTCGAGCAGCTCGACAAGGCCGAGTCGACCACGGACGAGGAGATCCGCCGCAAGGCGCTCACCTTCGTCTTCGTCGGCGGTGGCTTCGCGGGCGCCGAGACGATCGGTGAGGTCGAGGACCTGGCGCGCGACGCGGCCAAGTTCTACAAGAACGTGAAGCGCGAGGACATGCGCTTCGTGCTCGTCGACGCCGCCGACAAGGTGCTCCCGGAGGTCGGTCCCGACCTCGGCACCTACGGCCGCAAGCACCTTGAGTCGCGCGGTATCGAGGTCTACCTGAAGACGACGATGCCGTCCTGCGTCGACGGTCACGTGGTGCTGAGCAACGGCCTGGAGGTCGACGCCAACACCATCGTGTGGACCGCCGGCGTGAAGCCGAACCCGGCGCTCGCCCGCTTCGGTCTCCCGCTCGGCCCGCGCGGCCACGTGGACACCGCCGCCACCCTCCAGGTGCAGGGCACCGACTACATCTGGGCCGCGGGCGACAACGCCCAGGTCCCGGACCTCGTCGGCCGCGCCGCGGGCAACGAGAACGCCTGGTGCCCGCCGAACGCGCAGCACGCCATGCGCCAGGCCAAGGTCCTCGCGGACAACGTGGTCTCGGGCATGCGGGGCTTCCCGCAGGGCGAGTACAAGCACGCCAACAAGGGTGCGGTCGCCGGTCTGGGCCTGCACAAGGGCGTCGCGATGATCGTCATGGGCAAGATGAAGATCAAGCTCAAGGGCCGTCTCGCCTGGTACATGCACCGTGGCTACCACGGGCTCGCCATGCCGACGTACAACCGCAAGGTCCGTGTGATCGCCGAGTGGACGATCAACATGTTCCAGAAGCGCGACATCACCGCGCTGGGCGCCCTGGAGACTCCGCGCGAGGAGTTCTACGAGGCCGCCAAGCCGGCACCGAAGCCTGCCGCCGCCGAGGCGCCGAAGGCGGAGGAGAAGAAGGCCGAGGCCAAGGCCTCGTAGCAGTACACCGTTCACAGCCCGAAGGGGCCGCCTGCCATCCGTGGTGCAGGCGGTCCCTTCGGCGTTGCCGTGCTCTCCCGTGAGTGGCGCAATCGGACAAATTACATGGTGGCTACATGTATTTTGCCCATCCGTAACCCGGTAACGGGACTGCGGAGCCGGGCGGTTGGTGTTTACCTGCTGTTGGACCGGGCCCCGTTCTCGGGGCGCTCCGGTATCTCCGACGACACGGAGGTGTGCGCCATGCAGGACGCCGCACAGCGGCTGAAGAACCTCGCCGAGCAGCTGCTCGGCACTGAACTTCCCGTGCGCCTGCGCGCCTGGGACGGCTCCGAGGCCGGCCCCCCGGACGCCCCCGCCCTTGTGGTCCGCCACCGGCGTGCCCTGCGCCGCCTGCTCTGGAAGCCGGGCGAACTCGGCCTGGCCCGCGCCTGGGTGGCCGGTGAACTGGACGTCGAGGGCGACCTGTACGAGGCCCTGGACGCGATGGCGGGCCTCATCTGGGAGCACGACGACGAGGCTCCGCGCAGGAGCCTCGCCGAGGCCCTGAAGGACCCGTCCGTCCGGGCCGGGGTGCGCGAGCTGGTGAAGCTGGCGGGGCCGTACCCGCCGCCCGCGCCGCCCGCCGAGGAGATGCGCCGCAAGGGCCGCCTCCATCTGCACACCAAGGGCAGCGACAAGCAGGCCATCAGCCACCACTACGACGTGGGCAACGACTTCTACGAGCTGGTCCTCGGGCCGTCCATGGTCTACTCCTGCGCCTACTGGGAGTCGCCGGACGCCACGCTCGAATCCGCCCAGCGCGACAAGCTGGAGCTGATCTCCCGCAAGCTCGGCCTGAGGCCCGGGATGCGGCTGCTCGACGTCGGCTGCGGCTGGGGCTCCATGGCCGTCCATGCCGCCCGTGAGCACGGGGTGAGCGTCGTCGGCGTCACCCTCTCGCAGGAACAGGCCGCGTTCGCCCGCAAGCGCGTCGCCGACGAGGGGCTCACCGACCGCGTCGAGATCCGCGTCCAGGACTACCGCGACGTGCGCGACGGCCCGTACGACGCGATCTCCTCCATCGGCATGGCCGAGCACGTCGGCGCCGACCGGTACCTGGAGTACGCGCAGGACCTGTACGCCCTGCTGGCCCCCGGCGGGCGGCTGCTCAACCACCAGATCGCGCGCCGTCCGCAGCGCGACGAGTCGGCCTACGAGGTCGACGAGTTCATCGACGCGTACGTCTTCCCCGACGGGGAGCTCGCGCCCGTCGGCACCACGGCCGGGCTCCTGGAGCGGGCCGGGTTCGAGGTGCGGGACGTCGAGGCGATCCGGGAGCACTACGCCCTCACCCTGCGCCAGTGGGTGCGGAACCTGGAGGCCCGCTGGGCCGAGGCGCTGAAGCTGGTCAGCCCCGGCCGGGCCAGGATCTGGCGGCTGTACATGGCCGCGTCGGCCCTGAGCTTCGAGCGCAACCGGATCGGCGTCAACCAGATCCTCGCCGTGAGGACCCCGCCGGCCGGGGCGTCGGGGATGCCGCTGCGGGCCCGGACCTGGAACCCGTAGGAAAGCCCGTACGACCTGCACGGCGTTTGCACGTGTACGTACGCCGAGGGGGCGCCCGGTGAACCACCGGGCGCCCCCTCCGCGTGTGCGGGACCTCCGCTACTCGGCCTTGATCGCGGCGAGCATGTTCAGCCGGGCCGCGCGGCGGGCCGGCCACAGGGCCGCCAGGATGCCGACCACGGCGGCCAGGGCGAGGAAGACGCCCATCCGGCCCCAGGGCAGGATCAGTTCGTACGTCGACATCGCGTTGCCGATCAGCTGACCGGCCGCCCAGCCGAAGAACACGCCGAGCCCGATGCCGAGGACGCCGCCGAACAGGGAGATCACCAGGGACTCCAGGCGGACCATGCGCTTGATGCCCTTGCGGTCGATGCCGATCGCGCGGAGCATCCCGATCTCCTGCTGACGCTCGAAGACCGACATGGCGAGGGTGTTGATGACGCCGAGGACGGCGACGATGACCGCCATGGCGAGCAGGCCGTAGAGCATGTTCAGCATCAGCGTGAAGATCTGAGCGATCTGGTTGGAGATGTCCTGCTTGTCCTGGACCTGGATCGCCGGGTTCTCGCCGAGGGCCTTGGTGAGCCTGTCCTGGTTGGCCTCGGTGGCGCCGCCGGACATCTTCACCATGACCTGCATGTCGGTGGCGGTGCCGTCGACGTGCGGGGTGAGGGTCGCCGAGTCGATCAGGACGCCCTGCATCATCTCGTTGTGCTGGTAGACGCCCGCGACGGTCAGCCGCTGCTTCTTGCCGTCCTCGTAGGTCGTGGTGAAGGACGAGCCGGTCTTCCAGCCGTACTCCTTCGCGGTCTTGTCGTCGACCACGATGTCCGAGCCGCCGACGGTGAACCGGCCGCTGTTCATGTCGAGCGCGGCGAGCTGCCGGATCGTCCTGCCGTTGACCCCGGTCAGGAACTCGGTCTTGCCGTCGACACGGGAGGGCGAGTTGGTCAGGCCGGTGCTGGCGGTGACGCCGTCCGTGCCGTCCAGGGTCTTCAGGACGTCGGGGGAGAGCGCGTTGCCGTTCGCCATCGAGACGACGTAGTCCGCCTTGATGGCGTCGGCGGCCATCTTGTTGATCGCGCCCTGGACGCTGCCCGCGATCACCGTCAGGCCGGTGATCAGGGTCAGGCCGATCATCAGGGCCGAGGCGGTGGCGGCGGTGCGGCGCGGGTTGCGGACCGAGTTGAGGCGGGCCAGCTTGCCGGAGATGCCGAAGACGCGCAGCAGCGGGGCCGCTGCGGCGATCAGCGGGCGGGACAGCAGCGGCGTCAGGATGAAGACACCGATGACGAGCAGGGCGGCGCCGAGGCCCATGGGGGCCTGGCCGGAGTCGCCGCTCATCGTCGTCGCGGCGAGCACGGCCGCGACACCGGCGGCGGAGACCAGGGCGCCGAGCGTGTTGCGCAGCACCATCGACTTGGTGGTCGGGGCGGCGTGCACCGAGTTCATCGCGGCGACCGGCGGGATCTTCGCGGCGCGGCGGCCCGGCAGCCAGGCGGCCAGCATGGTGATGAGGACGCCGACGACGAGCGCGGAGACCACGGTGCTGGGCGAGATCACCAGCGGGCCGTCGGGGATGACCGCGCCGGTGCCGTTCATCAGCGCGCGCATCCCGGCGCCGATGCCGATGCCGACCGCGAGGCCGGTGACGGCGGCGACGGCGCCCACGACGAACGCCTCCAGGAGCACGGACCGGGTCACCTGGCGGCGCGAGGCGCCGACCGCGCGCATCAGGGCCAGTTCCTTGGTGCGCTGGGCGACCAGCATCGTGAAGGTGTTGGCGATGAGGAAGATGCCGACGAAGAGCGCGATCCCGGCGAAGACCAGCAGCATCGTCTTCATGGAGCTCATCGACGAGGCGATCGACTCCGCCTGGTCGTCGGCGAGCTGCTGACCGGTCTCGGAGTCCACGGCCGTGGTGCCGATCGCCCGGTCGAGCTGGGTCTTCAGCTGGTCCTGGTTGGTGCCGGCCGCAGCCTTGACGTCGATCTCGTCGTACGCGCCCGGCTTGTGGAAGAGCTGCTGCGCCGTCGCCGTGTCGAACAGGGCGAGCGAGCCGCCGGCCGCCACGTTGCCGTCGTCGGTGGTGAAGATGCCGGTCAGGGTCGGCGTGAGCACGGGGCCGTCGACGGACATCCGGACCTGGTCGCCGACCTTGTACCCGGCGCGCTTGGCGGTCTCGGAGTCGAGGGCGACCTGGTTCTTCCCGTGCGGGGCGGAGCCCTGCGCCAGCGGGTAGCGGTCGTCGGGCTTGCCGGCGGTGCCGGCGTAGTTGCCGCCCTTGGTGGAGAAGCCGTTGCCCACGAGCTTGCCGTCCTGGTCGGCGACGGCCGTGTAGCCGCTGACGACGCCGGTCGCCGAGGCGGCGCCCGGCACGCTCCGCGCCTTCTTCAGGGTGGCGTCGGTCAGCTTCACCTCCTTGCTGACCTTGTCGCCCTCGGCCTCGGTGGAGCCGGGGGTGAGGGCGACGTCGACGTGGTCGAAGCCCTTGGCGGAGGACTTCTCCAGGGCGGAGGAGATGGTGTTGGTGAAGACGAGGGTGCCGCTGACGAAGGCGACGCCGAGCATGACGGCGAGGACCGTCATCATCAGGCGGGCCTTGTGCGCGAACACGTTGCGCAGGGCTGTTTTGAACATGGGTCAGCTCAGTCCAGGGTTCGGTGGGGACACATCAAGCCGGTTCGTCGGGGGCCGCGGGGTGCGTCGATGCCGCGGCCGGGGCCGGCTAGCTCGTGCGGCCCTTGGTGTCGAAGCGCTTCATGCGGTCCAGGACCGTGTCCGCCGTCGGCTGGTACATCTCGTCGACGATCCGGCCGTCGGCGAGGAAGATCACGCGGTCCGCGTAGGCGGCGGCGACCGGGTCGTGGGTGACCATGACGACCGTCTGCCCCAGCTCGCGCACGGAGTTGCGCAGGAAGCCGAGGACCTCGGCGCCGGAGCGCGAGTCCAGGTTTCCGGTGGGCTCGTCGCCGAAGATGATCTCGGGCTGGGAGGCGAGCGCGCGGGCGACCGCGACGCGCTGCTGCTGGCCGCCGGAGAGCTCCGAGGGGCGGTGGCCGAGGCGGCCGGAGAGGCCCACCATCTGGATCACGTTCTCCAGCCACTGCTTGTCGGGCTTGCGGCCCGCGATGTCCATGGGGAGCGTGATGTTCTCCAGGGCAGTCAGCGTCGGCAGCAGGTTGAACGCCTGGAAGATGAAGCCGATCTTGTCCCGGCGGAGCTTGGTGAGCTGCTTGTCCTTGAGCGTGCCGAGCTCGGTCTCACCGATGCGGACCGAGCCGGAGGAGAAGGTGTCCAGGCCCGCGACGCAGTGCATCAGCGTCGACTTGCCGGAGCCGGACGGGCCCATGATCGCGGTGAACTCGGCCTGCCGGAACTCGACGGAGACCCGGTCGAGCGCGACCACCTGGGTCTCGCCCTGTCCGTAGATCTTGGAGAGATCCGTGGCGCGGGCGGCCGCCGTGGTGGTCCGGCCTGCGAGCGGGGTGGTGGTCACGGGTGGGTGCTCCTGTCGGTCGGGAAGGACGATCGGGAAGGCGATCGGGGACTGATTCCATCGTCCGTGCCGATCGCGCCGCTGAAGTCAGCCGCAGTTCCCGTTCGCGGGGGCGACTTCCGGTGGACCGGGAGCGCCGGAGTCATCCCCAGGTATGACACGGGACCCTGAGAGCGCCGGCCGGGCGCCGCGCTGAGCGGAACCTGGGCTACCGCACGTGGGGCGGAGGTGAAATTCCGTCAATCACCGAGTGGGGGCACGCGCGCGTGGAAGGGCCCCCGGCATGTGCGGATAGCCGCTGTCATGGGCTGATGCACCCTCAGACGTCAATAAAATAAGACAACATCGGGCTGTTGTTCCGCTGTTCGGGGGATGCCGCCGGATAGGCTCGGAAGGTCGACGCGGAGCCGCTCAGCCTGCCCGGATGGTGGAATGCAGACACGGCGAGCTTAAACCTCGCTGCCCCTCGCGGGCGTACCGGTTCAAGTCCGGTTCCGGGCACCTCCGGCGCATGCGCCGCGGCCCTTCCGCAGGTCGCCCGGCCTGCCGTCACATGCCGTCGTCGCTCTCCTCCCGGCCCCGCCGTCCCGCGCGGCCCGCTTCCCCGTGTGCCCGGACCATTGACACTCACACGCGCGCGGGCGCATGATCCACGGCAACCCGCTATGAACGAAAGTTCGCCACGCGAACACCATCGGCAGGGCGCGGGCGCACGCAAAGAGGCGAGGCGAGAGGGATCCGTATGCGCACCACCGTCGGCATCGTCGGAGCGGGACCGGCAGGACTGCTCCTGGCCAGGCTGCTGCACAACGCCGGGATCGAGTCCGTCGTCCTGGAGAGCCGCGACCGCCGTTACGTGGAACAGCGCCAGCGCGCCGGAATCCTGGAGCAGGGCACCGTCGACGTGCTGCGCGAGGCCGGTGTCGGCGCCCGCATGGACCGCGAGGGGCTGCCGCACGACGGCATCGAGCTGCGCTTCGACCGGCGCCGCCACCGCGTCGACTTCCCGGCCCTGACCGGCGGACGGCAGGTGATGGTCTACGCCCAGACCGAGGTCTGCAAGGACCTCATAGCCGCGCAGCTCGCCGACGGCGGCCCCCTGCTGTTCGAGGCGGAGGCGCTGGCGGTGGAGGGCGCGGAGACCGACCGGCCGCGCGTCCGGTTCCGGCACGAGGGCCGCGAGGACGTCCTCGAATGCGACTACGTGGTCGGCTGCGACGGCTTCTGGGGGGTGGCCAGGAAGGCGGTCCCGGCCGCGCTCTCGCGCACGTACGAACGCACGTACCCGTTCGGCTGGCTCGGCATCCTCGCCGACGTCGCCCCGTCCCACGACGAACTGGTCTACGCCCGCGGCGAGCGCGGCTTCGCGCTGCTGAGCATGCGCTCGCCCACGGTGACCCGCGCCTACCTCCAGGTCCCCGCAGACACGGACGCCGCCGACTGGTCCGACGAGGAGATCTGGGACGAGCTCGACCGCCGCCTGGAGGTCGACGACCCGGCCTGGCGCCTCGCTCGCGGACCCGTCACCTCGAAGTCCGTGACACCCATGCGGTCGTACGTGCACGAACCGATGCGGCACGGCCGGCTCTTCCTCGCCGGGGACGCCGCGCACATCGTCCCGCCGACCGGCGCCAAGGGCCTCAACCTCGCCGTCGGCGACGTCGTCACCTTCGCCCGCGCGCTGCTCGCCCGGCGCGACAAGGGCGACTCCCGGCCACTCGACGGCTACTCCGGGACCTGCCTGCGGCGGGTCTGGCAGGCCGAGCGGTTCAGCGGTGCGATGACGACGATGCTGCACCGCGCACCCGACGCCACCGCCTTCGACGACAAGATCCAGCTCGCCGCCCTCGACCGCCTGACCAGGGCACGCTCGGCCGAGACGGACCTCGCGGAGGCGTACACGGGCTTCCCGCTGTGAGGCGGAACACCCTGGGGTCCCGTGACGTTCCTCCGTAACAGGATGGGAAAGATCCTACTTGAGCACTAGGGTCGTATCTTTGCCAGACCATTACTCTTGATGGCAAGGCCATACTCGGTGGCCACGGAGGAGTGAAATGAGGAGCAGCAACCCGGTCTTCTCGCGACGGGGGTTCAGCCGCGACAACGGCTACGCGCAGTTCAACGCGCAGCCGCAGGCCGGGGGCCCCGCTGTCGGCACGGCCGAAGGTAACCCGTACGCGCAGGCCCCCGCGGGCAACCCGTACGCGCAGAACCCGTACGCCCAGCAGGACGTCCAGTACGGCGCACCGCAGGCGCCGGCCACCACCGGCCGCATGACGATGGACGACGTCGTCATGCGTACCGCGACCACGCTCGGCCTCCTGGTCGTCACCGCCGCGCTCGCCTGGGCGCTGCTGCCGGTCGACGAGGCGAACATCGGCAAGTCGTACGGCATCGCCATCGTCTCCGGACTGATCGCGATGGTGCTCGGCTTCGTCCAGGCGTTCAAGCGCAAGGCGTCCCCGCCGATCATCCTGGCGTACGCCGCCCTTGAAGGCGTCTTCCTCGGCGTCCTGTCGAGCATCGTCGACAACTACATCGCCAGCGGCGCGGCCATGCAGGCCGTGCTCGGCACGATGGCCGTGTTCGTCGCGGTCCTCGTGGCCTACAAGGCGGGCTGGATCCGCGTCAACCGCCGCTTCTACGGCTTCGTGATGGCCGCGGCGATGGGCTTCGTCCTGCTCATGGCCGTGAACCTGCTGTTCGCGGTCTTCGGCGGCGGCGACGGCCTCGGCTTCCGCAGCGGTGGCCTCGGCATCCTGTTCGGCATCATCGGCGTGCTGCTCGGCGCGTGCTTCCTGGCCCTGGACTTCAAGCAGGTCGAGGACGGCATCGCGTACGGCGCCCCGAAGGAAGAGGCGTGGCTGGCCGCGTTCGGCCTGACCATGACCCTGGTCTGGATCTACATGGAGTTCCTGCGGCTCATCGCGATCCTCCAGGGCAACGACTAGTCGTCGCCCGACCGCAGTCGAAGGGCCCGCGCACCTCGGTGCGCGGGCCCTTCGCCATCTCGGTACGGGGAGTGGTGGCGGCTATCCGAACCGCCGGGCCGCGCGCCTCAGGTCGTACTCGTGGACGATCGCCTTGGCGTGGCCGTACGCGAGGTCGTGCTCCCCGCGCAGCCAGCTGACCTTCTCCTCGAAACGGAGGAAGCACGGGCCTTCTTCTACGGTGCGCAGCCAGTCGGCGATTTCACGACCGGTGCAATGGGGGATGCGGGCGAGCAGATTGCGGTGGGTCTCCTCGGAGAAGACTTGGGACATCGGCGCCTCCGGAACGCTTCGATGTTGCCGGGTCTTCACGTCACCGTGCCTGAGCGACGGGGCCTTGTAAACAGCTACAGTCGCCGAGTGCTTGATACGACGCCATTGACTGCCGCGGTGGATCAGTTCGCGGACCGGCTGCGGGCCGCGCCGCAGAGCCGGTTGCAGCGGGGGGCTGCCGCGGCGGCTCTCGATGTGGCCCGGGAGATGTCCGGGTGGGCTCAGAGGCTGGAGTCGCCGGGGGTGGAGGCGGTGCGGGAGATGCCGGATGCCGGGATGTTCGCCGCCGCTGATCAACTCACCGTTGCGGGGCGGGATCTCGGGGTGGCTCTGCGCGATGCCGATGATCTCGTACGGGCTGTCGAGATGGTGGAGTCGGCGATGAAGCGGGCCGGGGTCTAGACGTTTCGTCGCCGGGCGCCGGCCGGCGGCGCTTCTCGCGCCCCTGGGTGGTTTTCTGGGTGCGCCGCCGTCGTGGCTGGTCGCGCAGTTCCCCGCGCCCCTGGGTGGTTTTTCGGGTGCGCCGCCGTTGTGGCTGGTCGCGCAGTTCCCCGCGCCCCTGAGATGCGCACTTCGTGCGGCATCTCATCGGAGAGGCGCGCCACCGCCCGCCGCCCTACCAGGAGAGGCGCGCCACCGCTGCCCTATCGGGAGAGGCGCGCCACCGCTGCCCTCATCGGGAGGCGCGCGGAGCGCAGCCTCAAGGGGAGGCGGCGCGCAGCGCCTGCCTCAGGGGCGCGGGGAACTGCGCGAGAAGCGGCCACCGGCCGTCAGCCGACGTACAACCCAGGGGCGCGGGGAACTGCGCGAGAAGCCTCACCGGCCGTCAGCCGACGTACAACCCAGGGGCGCGGGGAACTGCGCGAGAAGCCTCACCGGCCGTCAGCCGACGTACAGCCCAGGGGCGCGGGGAACTGCGCGAGCGGCCACGACGGTGGCGCACCCGGAAGACGACCCAGGGGCGCGGGGAACCGTATGGCCGGGTCCCCCGCGGATGCGGTTACGCGGAGGCTATGACTCGGTCGGCCAGGATGTAGATCGAGTCGGGGCCGCACTCGAAGGTCAGGGCGTAGGCGCCCGAGACTCCGGAGCCGCCGAGGAGGACCGGGGTGTCCCCGGCGCGGAGGGCGTCGGCGAGCCGCTCGGCGGTCTCCCGGTGCCCCGGGGTCATGCACAGCGTCGTCCCGTCGGCGAAGACGTACACATCGAGCGTGCCGAGCGGGCCGGGCCGGACATCGGCGAGAGCCGTGCGCGCCTGCGCCAGCTCCTCCAGACAGGCCACCGTCCGCTCGTGATCGCTGACGACCGGCGACTGCACCGGCACGAAGTCCGGGTGTGAGGGGTGCCGACGCCGCGCGGCGGCCAGCTCGGGGGAGTCCCCGGCGAACTCGTCCTCGGTCTCCAGCAGAGGCTCGAGGACCGGCTCGGCGACGGGCTCGAGGCCCGCGAAGTCCGCCTGCCGGGGCATGAAGAACTCCTCGCCCAGCGTGCCGCCCGCGAGGAACGGCGGCAGATCGGAGGTGTCCCGCGCCTCCTGCGCCGCCCAGAACGCCCGCGCCTCGGCCAGCTCCCGCTCCCGCTCCTCGGCGAGCGCGTCGGCGACCGCGGCGCGTATCGCCTCGGTGTCGCTGGTGGTGCGGGCCGCCGGAACGGTGGCCGTGTGCGCGGCGGTGGCGCGGCCCCGGGCCAGCTCGTCTCTCAGATCCGCCAGCTGCCGGCGCAGACCCCGCACATGGTGCAGAGAGACGGCGCCGACGGCCGTGGCAGCGGCCGAGGCGAGCAGCAGGACACTGAGGGTGGCAGGCATGGCGCTCACTGACGTACTCCCGGTTTCAAGTCGACCCCCGACTTCCTACATCAGCTTGAAGCCTGGACGAACCCGCTGTCAGTGCATTACGTCACGAATTGGACAGGTCTTTTGGCCGGGCGTTTAGCCCCTATATGGCCTGGGTACCGACCTGACCTGCGAAAATCCGTTTCCCCCATGATGCAGATCACATCATGGGGGAATTTGGATCACGATTGGATAGACGGATTCCGGTCAGGTTCGGCCCGGAACCGGTCCGTACGCGACCGGTACGGGGTCAGCTCAGGCGCTCGATGACCATCGCCATGCCCTGGCCACCGCCGACGCACATGGTCTCCAGGCCGAACTGCTTGTCGTGGAACTGAAGGCTGTTGATCAGCGTGCCGGTGATGCGGGCGCCGGTCATGCCGAAGGGGTGGCCGACGGCGATGGCGCCACCGTTCACGTTCAGCTTGTCCTCGTCGATGCCCAGGTCGCGGGCGGACGGGATGACCTGGGCGGCGAACGCCTCGTTGATCTCGAACAGGTCGATGTCCGAGACGGACAGGCCGGCCAGCTTCAGGGCGCGCTTGGACGCCTCCACCGGGCCGAGACCCATGATCTCGGGGGACAGGCCGGAGACGCCGGTCGACACCACGCGGGCGAGCGGGGTCAGGCCGAGCTCGCGGGCCTTGGTGTCGGACATGATCACGAGGGCGGCGGCGCCGTCGTTGAGCGGGCAGCAGTTGCCCGCCGTGACCAGGCCGTCGGGGCGGAAGACGGGCTTGAGGCCCGAGACGCCCTCCAGGGTGACGCCGGCGCGCGGGCCGTCGTCCTTCGACACGACCGTGCCGTCGGGGGTGGTCACCGGGGTGATCTCCCGCTCCCAGAAGCCGTTCTTGATGGCTTCCTCGGCGCGGTTCTGCGAGCGGACGCCGAAGCGGTCCATGTCCTCGCGGGTGACGCCCTTCAGGCGCGCCAGGTTCTCGGCGGTCTGGCCCATGGCGATGTACGCGTCCGGGACCAGGCCGTCCTCGCGCGGGTCGTGCCAGGACGTGCCCTCCTGCTGGGCGACGGCCGCCGTGCGGGCCTCCGCCTCGGCGAAGAAGGGGTTACGGGTGTCGGGGAGCGAGTCGGAGTTGCCCTTCGCGAACCGCGACACCATCTCCACGCCGGCCGAGATGAAGACGTCGCCCTCGCCCGCCTTGATCGCGTGCAGCGCCATGCGGGTCGTCTGCAGGGAGCTGGAGCAGTACCGGGTGACGGTGCAGCCCGGCAGGTGGTCCATGCCCATCTGGACGGCGACGATGCGGCCGAGGTTGTTGCCCTGCTCGCCGCCGGGGAGGCCGCAGCCGAGCATCAGGTCGTCGATGTCGTGCGGGTCGAGCTCGGGGACCTTGGCGAGGGCCGCCTGGATGATCGTGGCGGTCAGGTCGTCGGCGCGCAGATCCTTGAGCGAGCCCTTGAAGGCACGGCCGATCGGGGAACGGGCGGCTGAGACGATCACTGCTTCGGGCATCACGGCTCCAGGAGTTCGTTGACCTTTTCAGGTGGGACCGTGTGGGAAGTTACCCGGACGTATGGCGCGGGTCACTGGCCTGGGCATGTGACTCCGGCCGCATTTTTCTAAGCGCTTGCTCAGCCAGGCTTTCTTCCCTACGGGGTGACCGGCGCCGGGTCCTGGGTGGGGACGCGGCGGCGCCGGCGGCGCTTGAGGAGGGCCCAGGGGCCGCGCGGGCCCGTGGGCATGGCGCCCGTGACCTCGGTGCCCCCCTCGGCGGCGGCCCGCGCGGCAGCACGGGCCACCGGCAGGAACCCCTCCTCACGGGCCACGTCGGGCCGCTCCTCCTCCGGCCACAGCCCGAGCGAGGCGCACAGCGTCGGCAGCATCGCCATCGCCGCCGTCGCATACCCCTCGGCGGACGGATGGAAATTGTCGGGACCGAACAGCTCGCGGGGGTTCGCCGAGAACTCAGGACCCAGCAGATCGCCGAGCGACACCGTGCGCCCGCCCTGCTCCACGGTCCCGATGGTCTGCGCGGCGGCGAGCTGCCGCGAGGCCCGCCGGGCGATCCAGCGCAGCGGCTGCTGCACCGGCTCCACCGAGCCCAGGTCGGGACAGGTCCCGACGACCACCTCGGCCCCGGCCGTGCGCAGCCGTCGTACGGCGGCCGACAGATGGCGTACCGACTTGGTCGCCGGAATCCGGTGGGTCACGTCGTTCGCGCCGATCATGATCACGCAGACGTCGGGCAGCCAGCCCGGATCGGCGAGGACCAGGGCGACCTGCCGGTCGAGGTCGTCGGACTGGGCGCCGGGCAGCGCCACGTTGCGCAGCTCCACCGCGCGCTCCGCCACCGCCGCGAGCCCGGAGGCGAGCAGCGCCCCCGGCGTCTGCCGGGCCCGGTGCACGCCCTGCCCGGCGGCCGTGGAGTCGCCGAGCACCGCGAACCGCAGCGGAGCGCTGCCCACGGTCTCGTAGACCCTGCCGTACAGCCCGTCGGCGGACGGCACATGGACCGGTTCGGGGCCGTGGTTGCCCACCTGGCGCCGCGCCATCTGCACCTCCGCGACCACCACCCCCACCGCGGCGGCCCCGAGAAGCCCGATCCCGCCGCCCCCGTACGCCGCTCCCGCGGCGATCCGCCGTGCCACCCTCGCCCTGCTCGACATGTTCCGCGGCCACCTGCCTCTGCGATGCGACTGTGATGCGCCTGTGATGGGACTCTTTTTTGCGGCTCCATGAACTCCTTGCCCCGTAATCACCGTCGGCCAATCGCAAGGGGAGATGAAGGCCCGGTGCGCGCCATACTCTGGCGGCATCCCGCAACTGGACATCCAGCAGGACATCCACCGGCAGACCCGGAGTAGAACGTGCAGATCCACGACTCGATGATCAGCCTCGTCGGCAACACCCCGCTGCTGAGGCTCAACAAGGTGACCGAAGGCCTCCAGGCGACCGTTCTGGCCAAGGTCGAGTACTTCAACCCCGGCGGTTCCGTGAAGGACCGCATCGCGCTGCGCATGATCGAGGCGGCCGAGCAGAGCGGGGAGCTGAAGCCGGGCGGCACGATCGTCGAACCGACCAGCGGAAACACCGGTGTCGGACTGGCCATCGTGGCCCAGCAGAAGGGGTACAAGTGCATCTTCGTGTGCCCCGACAAGGTGAGCACCGACAAGATCAACGTGCTGCGCGCGTACGGCGCCGAGGTGGTGGTCTGCCCCACGGCGGTGGACCCCGAGCACCCGGACTCGTACTACAACGTCTCCGACCGCCTCGTACGCGAGACGCCGGGCGCCTGGAAGCCCGACCAGTACTCGAACCCGAACAATCCGCTCTCCCACTACCACTCGACCGGCCCCGAGCTGTGGGAGCAGACGGACGGCAGGATCACCCATTTCGTGGCGGGCGTCGGCACCGGCGGCACCATCTCCGGGACGGGCCGCTATCTGAAGGACGCGAGCGAGGGCCGGGTCCAGGTCATCGGCGCGGACCCCGAGGGTTCGGTCTACTCCGGGGGCTCCGGGCGGCCGTACCTGGTCGAGGGCGTCGGCGAGGACTTCTGGCCGACGGCGTACGACCGTGACGTCGCCGACGAGATCGTGCCGGTGTCCGACAAGGACTCCTTCCAGATGACGCGCAGGCTCGCCAAGGAGGAGGGGCTGCTGGTCGGCGGTTCCTGCGGGATGGCGGTCGTGGCCGCGCTGCGCGTCGCGGAGCGGCTCGGGCCCGACGACGTCGTGGTGGTGCTGCTGCCGGACAGCGGCCGCGGCTACCTCAGCAAGATCTTCAACGACGAGTGGATGGCGGACTACGGGTTCCTGGAGGACTCCGGGCCGAGCGCGCGCGTCGGCGACGTCATGCGGGACAAGATCGGCGGCGCCCTGCCCGAACTCGTGCACATGCACCCCGAGGAGACGGTCGGTCAGGCGATCGACGTACTGCGCGAGTACGGCGTCTCGCAGATGCCGATCGTGAAGCCGGGCGCCGGGCACCCGGACGTGATGGCCGCCGAGGTCATCGGGTCGGTCGTGGAGCGGGAACTGCTCGACGCGCTGTTCACCGGGCGGGCCTCGCTCGGGGACGCGCTGGAGAAGCACATGTCGGCGCCGCTGCCGCAGGTCGGTTCCGGGGAGCCGGTGGCGGATCTGATGAGTGTGCTCGGCAGGGCGGACGCGGCGATCGTGCTGGTCGAGGGCAAGCCGACCGGTGTCGTGAGCCGTCAGGACCTGCTGGCGTTCCTGGCCAAGGACGCCGCCAAGTAGGTCCGTCGGGGTCCGCCGCGGGGGTTCGCGAAAACGGTACGAGCGTGTCACGTGCCCGCAGCACCCGCTTAACACGGGTCCGGCACATTGGTGGATGTCGGAAGGGGCGGGAGCGGCTCCCCGCCCCACCCGGCACCGTAGCGGCGTCAGGACCTCCGGAGCGGCTCCCGGACCTCCATGGACGCCCTGGACGTGGCAGTCAGGCCCTGACCGGGCTGTGCGCGTCCCTCGCGGGGACCGCCGTCGTCCCGCCCCCCGTCACACGGGGGTGCGGCGGTCCCCGCGCAACTCTTTCCGACGCCTCCCGCGCCCTGGGTGGTTTTTCGGGTGCGCCGCCGTCGTGGCTGGTCGCGCAGTTCCCCGCGCCCCTGAGATGCGCACTTCGTGCGCCATCTCATCAGAGAGGCACGCCGCCGCTGCCTCATCGGGAGGCGCGCGGAGCGCAGCCTCAGGGGAGGCTGCGCGTCAGCGCATGCCTCAGGGGCGCGGGGAACTGCGCGACCGGCCACCGCGAGACGTGCGGCCGGGGGCGTGTGGCTACTCCACGAACAAACCCCTGTCCTGGGCCCGTGCGTCGAACTCCTCCAGGCGGGCCTGGGCCTGGGGGAGGCCGTCGCACATGGCCTCCAGCAGGACCCGGCCCAGCAGCATCGGCGCGCACGCCGTGTCGAAGGCGAGCCCGGTGCCGACCGCGGCCGGCAGCAGCAGGTCGCTGTGCCGGGCGACCGGGGCGAACGCCGAGTCGGCGACGGTGACCACGGTGAGCCCCGCCGACTGCGCGTAGGCGAGCGCGTCGACGACCTCGCGGGGATGCCGGGGGAGCGCGAAGCAGAGCAGCGCCGTGGCACCCGCCCTGACCGCCGCGTCGATCCGGTCGGCGAGCATCGTGCCGCCCTCGTCGAGCAGCCGGACGTCCGGGTGGACCTTGGCCGCGAAGTACGAGAACCCGTACGCCTGCGAGGCCGCCGCGCGCAGCCCGAGGACGAGCAGCGGCCGGGAGGCGGCGAGGAGCCGTCCGGCCCGCTCGACGGGCGCCGGGTCGGCGAGCAGGTCGGCGAGGTGCCGGAGATTGGCGATCTCGGCCTCGACCGCCTGCTGGTACTCGTTGGCGGAGGTGGCACCGGCCGGCGCGGCCGGTGCCACCTCACGCAGGTGCTTGCGCAGCGCCGGATACCCGTCGAAGCCCAGCGCGACGGCGAACCGGGTCACCGACGGCTGGCTGACCCCCGCCAGCTCGGCGAGCTCGACGGACGACAGAAACGGCACATCGGCCGCCCGCCGCACCATGCAGTGCGCGATGCGCCGCTGGGTGGGCGTGAGCCGGTGCCCCTCGAAGAGGTGCTGGAGGCGGGTGGCGGGGCTCTGGCCGCCGACCGTGGTGCCGGTGGTCTGTTCGGTGTCTTCGCTCATGGCTCCCCGTCCGGTCCCCGCCGCTCCATTCACGGGGATTGCGTCGTGCATGAGCTTATTCAAGGGGTGGGGGTGGCGCCAGGGTGTGTGCGGAGGTGCGGGAGGCGCGGCGGCGGTACCGGGAGACCGCGCCGCCCATGACGCCGATGAGCGTCACGAACGCGCCGCCCAGGAAGCACAGGCCGCTCGCTTTGTAGTCCGGAGTGCCCTCTCTGTCGGCGTTGTAGAGGTCGCCCCGCCACGGGCCGTGCGCGACGACCCAGCCGAACTCCGTGTCTTCGATGGGGGCGAAGCGGTGCCCCCGGCACACGAAGGCGCCCCGGTGGCGATCGCCGGTGAACGGATCCTCGTAGCTCACCGTGCACGGGCCGGGCGCCGTCGAGTCGTCGACGACGGTCAGTTCCACCATCGGGTCGTGCTTCGAGGACAGGTATCCGGCGAAGCCCAGAGCGCACATGAGGACGCCGAGGAGCGCGATCCAGCGGAAGACGGGGCGGCGGCGACGCGCGTGCTGTCCTGCCGGGAAGGCCCAGGTGAGCGCGGAGCCGCCGGGCGTGGACAGGACACCGCCGCCCTGAGGAGTGCCGGACCACCACAGGGGGCCGTCGGCTTTCGGCGCGGTCTGGTTGACGAACCCGCACCTCAGGACAGTGAGCGTGTCCGCCGACGGATCCCGCAGGACGACGATCGGGGCCCGGCGCGGCGGCCGCACCATCGCCTGGCACCGGGTCCAGGAATGGGTCTCCAGGGTCCGAGCGATCTTGCGACAGTTGCGCCAGGAGACCAGCGCGCTCGCGGACAGTGTCACGCCCCCGTACCAGAAGCCCATCACGGGGTGGGTGAGCTGCAAGAGGGTCGCGAGCAGCAGCATGAACGCGCCCGGCACCGCCAGGCTCGCGCAGCGGATCCGGTAGGCCCGCAACGCGTCGTCCGTCGGTCCGTGCTGTGCCGCCGGACCGACGCTCGCCGGATCCGCCTCTGTCCGTGCTTCTGTGTGCATCGTCCCCCCGTTCGCCAGGGCGACAGAATAGTTGGCTACTCCACCAACCGTTCCAGCATCGCCGCCGCCCGCGCGACATCCACCGTCAGCGGCCGGTCCGCCATCTCCGGGTCCAGTTCCGCGTCCGCCAGGGCGAAGGCGCGGCCCACCGGGAGGTCCGGGTCGAGGCGGAGATCGCGGAGGCGCAACGCCCTTACCGTCGCGACGAGTTCGCAGCCGACCACCTGGCGGTAGGCCGCGCACAGGCGCAGGGTCTGGCGGGCCGCCAGGGAGGCGAAGCTGGCCTGTTCCTCGACGCCCCGGGAGAGGACGGCGTGGCCCAGCGAGGCGGGGGCGGCGAAGGCGCGGAGGTCGGCGAGGGCGCCGCCGGCCGCGTACTCCAGGATCATCACGCCCGACGCCGCCGCCTCGCCGTCCGCGAGGAAGGGGCGCAGGCGGGTGAAGTTCGGCTCGTTCAAGGTGGAGAGGCGGGACGTCGAGAGGCGGGCCACCTGGGTCATCGCCAGCCTGAAATGGTCCAGGGCGAGGGCGAGCTGGGCCATGTAGAAGCCGCCGTGGTGGTACGCCGCCATGTCCTCGGGGGAGATCAGCGGGTTCTCCGCCGCCGCGTTGATCTCGACCATGAGCACGTCTTCGAGGGCGTCGGCCGCGTCGTGCGCCGGGCCGTGGATCTGCGGCACGCAGCGGAAGCCGTACGGGTCCTGGATGCGGCCGAGCGGCGGGGTGGGGCGCTCGTCGGCGCCGAGGATCGCCCGCATGCTCTCCGCGACCGCGTAACTGCCCCTGTGGTGGCGGGCCTCGTGCACCGGCAGCGCGTACGCCTCGTAGGAGCCGTCGACCGCCATCAGGCTCATCGCCGCCACCAGCTGCGTCGCGGTGAGCAGGTCGCGCAGTTCGTGCAGGGCGAGCGCGGCCTGGCCGAGGGTGAGGGCGTTGGAGGAGATCAGCGCCAGGGCGTCGTTGTTGTCGAGGGGCTGCGCCTCGGGCGGGGTGCCCTTGCCGCGCCAGGGGTGTTCGCCCGCGAGTGCCAGGCCCATCTGGGCGAGCGGGGCGATGTCGCCGGTGCCGACCGAGCCGTGTTCGTTGACCGAGGGGTGCGCGCCGTTCGTCAGGGCCTCGCAGAGCGCCGTGACGACGGTGGGGCGCAGCCCGGCGCCGCCTGCGAGCAGCTGGTTCGCGCGGACCGCGAGCATCGCCCGCACCTCGCGTTCGGGCAGCTCGTCGCCGATGGCGCCCGCGTGACTGCGCAGCAGGCGCAGGCCGTGGTCGGCAGCGGCCTCGGTGGGCACGTCCTCGCTGCGGTTGGCGCCGACGCCGGTCGAGCGGCCGTAGACGCGACCCCACGCGGCGATCTCGCGGGCCGCGTTCCAGGACTCCTCGACCCGTTTCATCGCGTCGGTGCCGGGCACGGGGCGGGCTTCGGAGTGTGCGAGGCGGACGACGTCCGCGACGGGCAGGCCGTGGCCGTCGAGGACGACGACCGGGCGGGCGGCAGGAGAGGGCTTTGCGGACATAGCGGGCTTTTCCTTCTCAAGCGGGCGTGCGCGTCTCACAGTTCGGTCGATCCGGGGTGATCCGGCGGCGATTTACCAGCGATTTACACCAGGCCATTGACAACTTATTCATCCACCGAGAACTCTGCATGACGATATGCAGGACGGGCAAGAGGACTCCAGAGGCGCTCCATGATTCAGTTCGAAGCGGTCCACAAGAGGTTCCCGAACGGCACGACTGCGGTGCACGATCTCTCCCTCGACATGCCGGAGGGAGGCGTCACCGTCTTCGTCGGCTCCTCGGGGTGCGGCAAGACGACCAGCCTCCGGATGATCAACCGCATGGTCGAGCCCACCTCGGGCACGATCCGGGTCGGCGGGCGCGACGTCCTCGACCAGGACGCCGCCGAGCTGCGGCGCTCCATCGGGTACGTCATCCAGCAGTCCGGCCTCTTCCCGCACCGCACCGTCCTCGACAACGTCGCCACCGTGCCGCTGCTGCTCGGCTGGGGCCGCAAGAAGGCCCGGACGGTCGCCGCCGAGCTTCTTGAGCGGGTCGGGCTCGCCCCCGAGATGGGCAAGCGGTACCCGCACCAGCTCTCCGGCGGTCAGCAGCAGCGCGTCGGCGTGGCCCGCGCGCTCGCCGCCGATCCGCCGGTGCTGCTCATGGACGAGCCGTTCGGCGCCGTCGACCCCGTCGTGCGCACCCAGCTCCAGGACGAACTGCTCCGGCTCCAGCAGGAGTTGAGCAAGACCATCGTGTTCGTCACCCACGACATCGACGAGGCCGTGCGGCTCGGGGACCGGATAGCCGTGTTCCGCGAGGGCGGGCATCTGGTGCAGTGCGCTGCTCCTGCGGAGCTTCTGGCCCGGCCCGCCGACGAGTTCGTCGCGGACTTCCTGGGCGCCGAGCGCGGTTTGAAGCTGTTGTCGCTGAGCGACCTGAGTGACGTACCGCAGGCTCCGGCCCCCGAGGGCGGCTCCTGGGAGCTGGTGCTCGACGCGGGGCGCAAGCCGGTGGCCTGGCGTGAGCGTTCTACCGGCGCCGAGTCGCCGGTACGACCGCTGCGCGACGGGGATTCCCTTCTCTCGGCGCTGAACGAGTCCGTCGCCGCTCCAGCGGGGCTGGTGGTCCGGGTGGATGCCGATGGGGTGCTCACCGGGGTGTCGTCCCGGGACGACATCCACGGGCGGGCCGGGGTCGCGCACGCGCAGGCCCTGACGGGCGCGCCGTCCCGGGGCGCCGCCCCGGACCCCGCTCCTCAATCGCCGGAGGGGCTTGATTCGGCGGAGCCCGCCTCCAAGGGGGCCGGGACCGCATGACCATCGACTGGACCTGGATATCCGAGCACGGCTCGGACCTCACCAGCCTCACCCTCTCCCACCTCCAAGCCGCCCTCACCGCCGTCCTGCTCGGCCTGCTGATCTCCCTGCCGCTCGCCGTCGTCGCCCACCGGGTCCGCCCCCTGCGCGGCTTCCTGCTCGGGCTGTCCAACGTGCTGTTCACGATTCCGTCGATCGCCGTGTTCGTGCTGCTGCTGCCGGTCTCCGGACTGACCCGCACCACCACCGTCATCGGCCTGACGATCTACACCCTGGTCGTGCTGCTGCGGAACACGGTCGAGGGCCTCGACTCCGTGCCGCAGAAGACGAGGGAAGCGGCGAAGGCCATGGGGACGCGGCCGATGCGCACGCTGTTCACGGTCGAGTTCCCGCTCGCCCTGCCCGTGATCATGGCGGGCGTCCGCATCGCGACCGTCATGTCGATCTCGCTCGTCTCCGTGGCGACGTACATCGGCGACGGCGGCCTCGGCCAGCTCTTCACCGACGGGTTCCAGCGCAACTTCCCGACCCCGGTGATCGTCGGCGTCGTGCTCACGCTGCTGCTCGCGCTCGTCGCGGACGCGCTCCTGGTCGCCGTACAGCGGCTGCTCACGCCCTGGACCCGGACCCGGAAGGGCTGACCGCCATGTACGAACTGTTCAAGAACCTCGGGTCCTGGCTCGTCAGCGGCGAGCAGTGGACCGGCCCCGACGGCATCGCGCACCGGCTCGCCGAGCACCTCCAGTACTCGCTGATCGCCACGCTCGTCGCCGCCGCGATCGCGCTGCCCGTCGGGCTGCTCATCGGGCACACCGGACGCGGCGCGTTCGTCGCGATCAACCTGTCGTCCTTCGGGCGCGCGCTGCCGACCGTCGGCCTCGTCGTGCTGGTCTTCCTGGCCAGCGGGCTGTCCATGTGGCCCGTCTACATCGCGCTCGTCGCCCTCGCCGTGCCGTCCATCGTGACGAACACGTACGCGGGCATGACCGCTGTCGACCCGGAGGTGCGCGACGCCGCGCGCGGCCAGGGGATGCGCGCCCACCAGGTGCTGTTCCAGGTCGAGTTGCCGCTCGCGCTGCCGCTGATCATGACCGGGCTGCGGCTCGCCCTGATCCAGGTCGTGGCGACCGCCACCATCGCCGCGTACGTCTCCTTCGGCGGGCTCGGCCGCTACGTCTTCGACGGGCTCGCCCAGCGCGACCTCGTCCAGGTCCTCGGCGGCGCCGTGCTCGTCGCGGTCGTCGCCGTCGTCCTCGACCTCGCCCTGTCCGGACTCCAGCGCCTGATGTTCCGCCACCGCCCCGCCGCCACCCCCAAGTCCGCCTAGGAGCACGCCAGATGAGCAAGATGAACCGACGCACGCTGCTCGGCGGGCTCGCCGCCGCGGCCTCCGTGCCCGCACTCGCCGCCTGCTCCAGTGGCATCACCTCGCTGAACGGCGACGGCGGCGGGGGCTCGGGATCCGGGTCCAGCAAGGGCGGCGTCACCATCGGCACCGCCAACTTCACCGAGAACCAGGTCCTCGGCTACCTCTACGCGGCCGTGCTCGACGCCGCCGGGGTGAAGACCTCGGTGCGGCCCAACCTCGGCACCCGCGAGATCCTCATCCCCGCCCTCAAGGGCGGCGACATCGACCTGCTGCCCGAGTACCAGGGCGCCCTCCTGCACTACCTCGACACCAAGTCGAAGGCCGCCGAGGAGGGCGAGATGCAGAACGCGCTCGCCATGGTCCTCCCCAACGGCCTCCAGATCCTCCCGTACGGCATGGCCGAGGACTCCGACGCCTTCGTCGTCACGCGGGAGACCGCCGCGAAGTACAAGCTCAAGTCCCTCGCCGACCTCGCGAACCACAACGGCAAGCTGGTCATCGGCGCGGCACCCGAGGTGAAGAAGCGGCAGGTCGGCGCCGTCGGCCTGAAGGACGTGTACGGCGTCGAGTTCAAGGAGTTCAAGTCCCTCGACTCCTCCGGACCGCTGGTCAAGGGCGCCCTGAAGAAGGGCGATGTCGACGTGGCGAACCTGTTCACCACCGATACCGACATCGCCGAGAACCACTGGGTCGTCCTCACCGACCCCAAGAACCTCGTCCCCGGCCAGCACGTCGTGCCGCTGATCGCCGACCGCAAGGCCGACTCGACCGTCCGCAAGGCGCTGGCCCGCCTCGGCAACGTCCTGACCACCGAGGACCTGACCGAGCTGAACCGCCTCGTCGACAAGGACAAGAAGGACCCCGAGGACGTGGCGAACGACTATGCGCGCCGGCACGGCCTGCACAAGAAGTAAGACGTAAGGAGGCCATCGAATGGCAGCGGTAGTGGAGCAGCACTCCATCGACGTCGTCCCCGACAGCGAACGGCACGGGCACCCCTTCAGCCAGTTCACCCTCTGGCTCGGCGCCAACCTCCAGATCACGGCCGTCGTCACGGGCGCCCTCGCGGTCGTCTTCGGCGGCGACGTCGTCTGGTCGCTGATCGGGCTCGTCGTGGGCAATCTGCTCGGCGGCGCCGTCATGGCCCTGCACTCGGCGCAGGGCCCCAAGCTCGGACTGCCCCAGATGATCCAGTCCCGGGCGCAGTTCGGCGTGAAGGGCGCCGTCGTCCCGCTGCTCCTCGTGATCCTGATGTACGTCGGTTTCTTCGCCAGCGGCAGCGTGCTCGCCGGACAGGCGACCGCGCAGCTCACCCACACCGACGACGTCACCGGCATCATCCTGTTCGCGCTGGTCACGGCCGTCATGGCGGCCGTCGGCTACCGCGTCATCCACGTCCTCGGCCGGGTCGCCAGCATCATCTGCGCGCTCGCCTTCGTCTACCTCGGCATCCGGCTCCTGGACCGCGTCGACCTCGGCGCGCTCCTCGGCGACGCGCACTTCTCCTTCCCGATGTTCCTGCTCGCCGTCTCCCTCTCGGCGTCCTGGCAGCTCGCGTTCGGCCCGTACGTCGCCGACTACTCGCGCTACCTGCCGCGCTCCACGAGCGGCAAGGCGACGTTCTGGTGGACGCTGGGAGGCTCGGCGATCGGCTCGCAGTGGTCGATGACCTTCGGCGTGCTGGTCGCCGCGAGCGCCGGTGAGGCGTTCCTCGACGACCAGGTCGGCTACGTCGTCTCGCTCGGCGGCGCCGGTCTCGTCGCCTCGCTCTTCTACTTCGTGATCGCGCTCGGCAAGCTCACCATCAACGTGCTCAACACCTACGGCGGCTTCATGTCGATGGTGACCGGCATCAGCGGCTTCCGCGGCCAGCGCACCCTCGGCCCGCGCGGCCGGGCGGCGTACATCGCGGTCATCATGGTCGCCGGCACGGCGGTCGCCCTGCTCGGCAAGGACAGCTTCCTGTCGTCCTTCAAGGACTTCCTGCTGTTCCTGCTGACGTTCTTCACGCCTTGGTCCGCGATCAACCTCGTCGACTACTACCTGATCTCGCACGAGCGCTACGACATCCCGGCCCTCGCCGACCCGCGCGGCCGGTACGGCGCCTGGCGGTGGGACGCGCTCGCCGTGTACGCGGTCGGCGTCCTCGCCCAGCTCCCGTTCCTGGCGACGTCGTTCTACACCGGCCCGTTCGTCGAGCCGCTCGGCGGCGCCGACATCTCCTGGATCGTGGGACTCGCCGTCCCGGCCGTCCTGTACTGGCTGCTGGCCCGCCGCGACACCTCGCACGTGCCGGACGAGACGATCCTGGGCCTGCCCCGCGAGAGCGAGCCCGTCGGAGCGGGGCGTTCCTGATCCGGCGGCGGATTTCGGGGGGTTAGCCCCACTGTCCCGGCGCCCCCGGATCCGTACCGTACGAGGGTATGGAAGCCCGCGAACGCGCACGCGATGCCGAACTCAAGAAGGAACTCGACGCGACCCTCCAGGCTCGCAGCGAGCTCGGTGCCGAGTACGAGTCGGCGCTCGTCGACTCGTTCCTCGACAAGGTCGACCAGCGGCTCGACTCGGTGGTCGACCGCCGGGTGCGGCGGCAGCTCGCCGAGCAGCAACTGACCGCCGCCCGTGACACCCGCCGCGGCCGGCCCCGCGGCGGCGACAGCTGGGGCGAGCGCTTCGGCTTCACCGTCGCCTCCCTCGTTCTCGCGATCCCGCTCTCCGCGATCGCCGTGGTCAACGCCGGCCGGCCCGGACTGCTGATCGCCTGGATCGGCATCGTCGCGGTGAACGCCGTGCACAGCGGGGTCCGGCACGACCGGCCGCGCCTCGGGCGTCGGCAGCGGCAGCACACAGACAGTGAGTGGGAGGGATAGGGGCCTCACGCCTGACGCGTGGGCAGCGCGATCACCTGGCGGAGATTGACCCGGCGGGGCCGGCTCGTCGTGTACGCGATCAGGTCGGCGATGTCGTCGGCGGTGAGCCCGGCCAGCGCCTCGAACATGCCGTCCAGCTGGGCCGAGAGGTCCTCGTTGTCGACGTGGGAGGCCAGCTCGGTGTCGGTCAGCCCCGGTTCGAGGTTGGTGACGCGGACGTCGTGCGGGCCGAGTTCGGTGCGCAGCGACTGCGAGAGGTAGGTCAGCGCGGCCTTCGTCGCCCCGTACACCGCGTAGTTCGGGAACGGGACGTGCGCGCCGATCGAGGAGATGTTCACCAGATCCGCGGTGCCGCCCTCGGCGGCCGCCCCGATCAGGTCGGGGACGAAGGCGCGGATCACCCGCAGCGCGCCGGTGACGTTCGTGTCGAGCATGCGCTGCCACTCGTCGGCGCGGCCGTCGGCGATCGGATTGGGCAGCATCACACCGGCCGCGTTCACCACGAGGTCCACCCGGCCGTACGCGGCACGCACCCGGTCGGCGGCCGCGTCCACGGACGCCTGGTCGGTGAGGTCCGCGGGCACGGCCAGGGCGCTGCCGCCCGCCTTCCCGATCCCCGCGGCCAGCTCGGTGAGCCGGTCCTCGCGGCGGGCGAGGAGCGCGACCCGGGCCCCGTGCGCGGCCAGCAGCCGGGCCGTCGCCTCGCCCATACCGCTGGCGGCGCCCGTGATCAGGGCGGTGCGGCCGGAGAGGGAGGCGTACGGGCTCCGGAGGAGCTGGATGTTCTGTGTCGTCGTCATGGCCACGACTCTGGCGCGCCGCCGTTCCCGTACCCAGGGCAGAGCTTTTCCTGGGTCTGCCAGTACCAGGATCGCCGCGCGGGCCCGCCCTAGGATCGCCCCATGGACGCGGACGAGGATCTGGGCGGCATAGGGGACTTCCTGCGGTCGCGGCGCGCCCGCATCCGGCCCGAGGAGGTCGGGCTGCCGGAGTACGGACGGCGGCGGGTGCCGGGGCTGCGGCGCGAAGAAGTGGCGCAGCTCGCGGGGGTCAGCGTCGACTACTACATCCGGCTCGAACAGGGGCGCGGCACGTCCGTCTCCGACGCCGTCCTGGACGCCGTCGCCCGGGTGCTGCGGCTCGACGCGACCGAGCAGGCGTATCTGCGGTCGGTGGCGCGGCCCGCGCAGGGCGGCCGCCGCCGGGAGACCGCGCAGCGGGTGCGGCCCGGACTGCGGCTGCTCCTGGACACGATCGACCGGGCGCCCGCCTTCGTGCTCGGCCGGCGCATGGACGTCCTCGCCTGGAACGCGCTCGGCGACGCCCTCCTCGGCTTCTCCGCGATGGCGCCGAAGGACCGCAACATGCCCCGGCAGGTGTTCCTCGAACCGGCCGTACGGGAGCTGTACCCGCAGTGGGCCGCCGTCGCCGCGGAGACGGTCGCGCACCTGCGCCTGGACGCGGGGCTGCACCCGGGCGACCCGCACCTGGCCCGCCTGGTGGGCGAACTGTCGCTGGCCAGCGCCGACTTCCGGCGCCTGTGGGCCGACCACCAGGTGAAGCGCAAGACGACCGGCGCCAAGCGGATGCTGCACCCCGTCGTCGGTGAACTGACCCTGCCCTACGAGACGTTGACGGTCTCCGGCGAACCGGACCAATCGCTCGTGGTGTACACCCCGGAGCCCGGGTCCGTCACGGCGGACCGGCTGCGGACGCTGGCCGGGCGGGCCGCCGTCCCCGTCGGCTGAGCGCCCCGGCTCTCAGGGAGTCCTCAGACACGGGCATTACGCTCCCGGCGTCCGGACGGCGTCAGGCGGAGGGAGCAGAGGTGGCACGCGGAGCGCAGGGGCTGGTCAGAACAGCCGTCGTGGTGCGGGCGGGAGCCGCCCCGCTGTGGTGGCTCGGCGTGCTCGCGGCCGGGATCGGGCTGCTGCCCGGCGGCATCACCGGACGCCGGATCGGCGTCCTGGCGGGCGCCGCGCTCTTCGTCGTGGCCGCGCTCTGGGTCGCGTACAGCCGCCGCAAGCGGTATCTGGAGCTGACCCGCGGGGCCACCCGCGCCGGACGGCACGACGTGCTCCAGGACCGGGCCGTGACCGTGCGCAACTGGCGGCGCGGGCACCGCTGGTGGCTGCTGCTCGGCTTCCTCGCGGCCGTCGCCGCCTCCTTCGCCGTACCCGCCGCCGGCGGCATGGCGCTGGCCGGTGCGGGAGCCGGGCTGTGGCTGAAGGCCGCCTGGCTCGGGCGCCGGGAGACCGGCGGGGACGCGCTGGTGTGGCTGCGCGTCGACTGGCTCGGCGCGCGGGCGGGCGCACCCGTCGGCAAGCAGGTCAGGGGCTACCGGGCGACGGGCACGGCAGCGGGAGACGCCGCGCCCGGTGGGGCGCGGCGTCGTTAGGGTCTGTCCGGCGGTCTGACCCGCACGGGGTCAGACCTCCAGTTCGGCCTCGATCTTCTTGAGCTGGTGCCGGGCCATCGCCAGATTGGCGCGCGCGGAGTCGAGCACCAGGTAGAGGAAGAGGCCGTTGCCCCCGCGGCCTTTGATCAGGCGGATCAGGTGATATTGGGTGTTGAGCGTGATCAGGATGTCCTCGATCTCGTCCTTGATGCCGAGGTGTTCCATGGTGCGGAGCTTGGCGCGGACGACGTCGGTGTTCCCGGCCGCCGCCACCTCCAGGTCGAACGACTTGGAGCCGCCGATGGTCCCGAGGGCCATGCCGCTGGTGTAGTCGACCAGGGCGGCGGCGCTGGCGCCCTCGATGGAGGCGACGGCGTCCTTGAGAGCGGTCTCGGCGTTGGTCATGGTGGTGGTTCCTTTCGTGTACGGCTTCTCTGTGTCGCGTCTTGTGGGTGGCGGCGCCGGGTCAGCGCGCCGTCCGCGGTTGCAGCTTGGGTTCGGCGTGCTTGGCGAGGTCGGACGGTTTGGCGGTGCGGACCGGGAGCCCGCTGTCGGTGGTCGGGACCGGGTCGGACGCCGCGGTGCGGGCCCGGGCCCGGCCCCGCGTGCGCATCACCGGTTCGGGCAGCTCGGCGGCCTCGGCGACGAGTTCGCCGACCCGCGTGCCGGCTCTGCGGCCCTCCAGGTGCAGCCGCCCGACGTTGACCCGGTTCTCGGCGAGCAGGGTCAGCACGGCGGTGTCCCCGGCGGCGTACGTCGCGACGTAGCCGTCCGTGCCGCGCACCAGGAGTTCGCGGAAGGCGCCCTGCCCGGTGGCGTCGGCCAGCCGCTGGGCGACCCCGAGCGCGGCGGCGGTCAGCGCGGCGACCCCCTCCGGCTCGACGCCGGAGGTGTCCTGGGCGAGGACCAGCCCGTCGACGCTGGCCGCGAGCGCCCCGGTGACCTGGGGCACCCGCACTCTCAACCGCTGTAGTTCGCCGAGGACTTCGGCCTCGTCCGCCATCGGCGGTCTCCCTTCGGAGAGTTCGGAGGATGCGGCGGGGCCCCGGGTGCTGCGGCGGAGGCGGATCACAGGGCCTCCAGGGCGTTGCGAAGGCGGCGCAGCAGGGCCACGTCGGGGTCGTCGACGGCGGCCTTCGCCAGCCACTCGGGCGGGGCGGCGACGGCGGCCGGTGCCGGGGGCGCGGTGGTGACCAGACCGCCCGCGGCGAGCCGGCGCAGGTCCACCAGGGTGTGGAAGGCGGGCCGGCCCAGCAGGAGCGCGATCTGCGAGGCGGTGCGTTCGCCGTCCACCAGATCGAGGACGCGGCGCCGGCGCGGCGGCACCCGGGCGTCCTCGGTGCCGGCCCGGGTGAGCGGGGCGGTGTCGGTGTCGGGCTCGGGCCAGATCCGCTGGAGCAGATCGCGGCGGCGCAGTGTCTCCCGCTCGACGGACGCCACCGGCACCGGGCGCACCACGCCGAACCAGTGCGAGACCCCGTAGCGGAACCGGGTCGGGCCGCTGCTCGGGGCGAGGGTGAAGTACGCGGCGTCGAACAGGGCGCCCAGATGGCACAGTTCGAGCGCGCCGTCGCTCAGTCCGCCGTGCTCGACGAGATAGCGGCCCACCCCGCGCCGGGCCCCGGCCCGGTCGACCGCCTCCCACCAGCCGTCGGCGTGCACGGCACCGCCCGCGGTGAGCAGGACGTCCATCCCGGGTGTCGCCGGGGACTCCGCGTGCACGATCCGGCCGTCGGCGAGATAGAGGGTGCCGTGCTCCCGTATGAGTGCGCCGGTGGCCTGCTCGGCGGCGAGTCTGCTGAGCATCGGGGAGACGCCTGCGGGCGCGGGGGCCGTGGTCATCCCAGGACCAGGCGGTCTGCGAGGTCGGCCAGGCGTATGCGGGACAGCGCGAGGTTGCCCTCGTCGCGGTCCAGCCACAGATGCAGGAAGACGCTGCTGTCGAAGGTGGTCGGCACGAACCGCAGCAGGTGGTAGCCGTCGCGGCTGGTGACGATGACGTCCTCGACGGGCGGCGACTTGTCGCCGGCCGCCTCCTGCGTCCAGTCGTTGCCGTCGGCGGGGGCGAAGGCCCGGTGCTCGGCGGCGAGCCGGGCCAGTTCCGCGGCCTCGGTGGCGGTCGCCTCGTGGTCGCCGTTGGGCGAGTCCCCGATGGTGCCCAGCGCGAGCCCGCTGGTCCAGTCGACGACGGAGGCGCCGCGCGCTCCCGGCAGCCGCATGGCCTCGAGCAGGCACTCGTCGATTCCGGGCACGCCTGAAACCCCCCACCTCTACCGCGTTGTCCTACCGCTGATGCGCGTGTGACGAAGACGCTACGCACAGTGCGGCGGCCTGGTGAGCGTTCTGGCATTTTCCAGTGGAACATTTGACGACCGTCTAGAATCCGCCAACCCGCCCTGAACGAACCGGTATTACCGGGACGTCAGAGATCGAGCAGCGCGGCGCGCAGGGCGCCGCCGGACTCCGCGACGATCTCCTCGGCCGTCTGCGGCTCCCGTACGGTCGCGAAGCGGACGTCGCCGCCGGGCCCGGCGGCGAAGCCGTAGATCCCGGGCCGGGCCAGCGAGTTGTACGCGTAGTGGTGCGCGAAGCCGTAGGCGCCGGTGTCCAGCGCGGCCACGTGGTCGCCCGCCGCGAGCAGCGGCAGGGTGCGGTCCGCGGCGAGCAGATCTCCGGCGAAGCAGGCGGGCCCCGCGATGTCCTGCGCGGTCCCGGGGCCGGCCGCCGGGCGCCCCTGGGCGTCGTACGCGGCGATCCGCAGCGGCCACGCCTCGGGCAGGTACACGGTCCTGGTCGCCACCTGAACTCCCGCGTGGGTCACGGCGATCGGGCGTCCGCCGCTCTCCTTGGCGTACTCCACGCGCGCGAGGGTCGTGCCGTGCTTGGCGAGCAGGGAGCGCCCGAACTCGGTCACCAGGCCGTAGCGCCCGTCGAAGAGCCCCGGCACCCGCTCGGCGAGCAGCCGGGCGTATCCGGCGTGGTCGGGGGTGTCCTCGTCGGAGCCGAAGTTCACCGGGAGGCCGCCGCCGATGTCGAGGGTGTCGATCTGGCGCCGCCCGGCCAGAGCGTTGATCTCCTCGGCGAGCTCGTACGCCGCGCGCACCCCCTCGGCCAGCAGCTCCAGCGGCACGCCCTGCGATCCGGAGTGCGTGTGCAGGCGGGTCAGCCACGGGCGGTCCAGGTAGGCCCGGACGATCCATTCGCGGGCCCCTTCGTCGCGCAGCGCCACCCCGAACTTGGAGGTGGCGGTCGCGGTCGACGTGGCGCCGATGGACCCGGCTCCGGTCTGCGGGTTCACCCGCACGCCGAGCGGGGAGCGGGTGGGCGCGGAGCCGACGAGGGCGTCGAGGCGGGCCAGCTCCTGCGGGTTGTCGGCGTTCACCGCGATGCCGAGGGCGAGTGCCTCGCGCAGTTCGGCGCCGGTCTTGGCGGGGGAGTCGAGGACGGTGCGGGTGGGCGGCACCCCGGCGGCGCGGGCCAGGGCCAGCTCGCCGGGGCTCGCCACCTCGGCGCCGAGACCGGCGCGGTGCAGCAGCCGCAGCACCGGCACGAGCGGGGTGGCCTTCACCGCGAAGGCGTGCAGGATCTCGGTGCCGGGCGCGGCGACCGCGTCGAAGGCGGCGCGCAGGGCGGCCGCGGAGGCGCGGATGCCGGTCACGTCGAGCAGCCCGGCCACGGGGGCGCCGGGCCCGACGAGGCCCTGCTCGACGGCCGCGCGCACGGCCAGGTCGCGGTCGCGTGCGCGACGGTCGGGGAGTCCGGGAAGGGGAACGGTGGGCGCGTCCGTGGATGCCATGCGTCCAGGCAACCACCGGTGCGCCGCCGAGGCAGGGTGTTGACTAGATCTATTCAGGTCGCGAGGATGTGAATAGAGAATTCACCGGGTACGCGGACCGGGACGCCCGATGCGAGAGGACGACAGTCAGTGAGCACTCAAGCCCCGTCGGGGGCGCGGGACGGCGGTTCGGGCTTCCTGGAGATGTGGCGGGACCTGCTCCCCGTCGGCCGGGACAAGGACACCCGCGGCTACCGCCGGCACGCCTGGACGGGCGCCGACGCCGACTGCCGCGCCTGGTTCAGGGAGCAGGCGGAGTCCCGCGGCCTGACCTACGAGCTGGACCGCAACGGCAATCAGTGGGCCTGGCACGGCGACCCGGAGGCCGGCGGCGCCGTCGTCACCGGCTCGCACCTGGACTCGGTCCCCGACGGCGGCGCCTTCGACGGCCCCCTCGGCGTGGTCTCCTCCTTCGCCGCCCTGGACGAACTCCGCCGCAGGGGAGCGGAGTTCACCAAGCCCTTCGCCATCACCAACTTCGGCGACGAGGAGGGCGCCCGCTTCGGCCTGGCCTGCGTCGGCTCCCGCCTCACCGGCGGCCATCTCACCCGCGAGGCCGCCCACCGGCTCACCGACGCCGACGGCGTCACGCTCCCGCAGGCCATGGAACGCGCCGGGTACGACCCCGACGCGATCGGCCCGGACCCCGAACGCCTCGCGCGGATCGACGCGTTCATCGAACTCCACGTGGAGCAGGGCCGCGCCCTCGACCTGTCCGGCGACGCGGTCGGCGTCGCCAGCTCCATCTGGCCGCACGGCCGCTGGCGCTTCGACTTCGCGGGCGAGGCCAACCACGCGGGCACCACCCGCCTCGTCGACCGCCGCGACCCGATGCTGCCCTACGCCGAGACGGTGCTCGCCGCCCGCCGCGAGGCCCGCCTCGCCGACGCCGTCGCCACCTTCGGCAAGATCTCCGTCGAGCCCAACGGCGTCAACGCCATCCCCTCCCTCGTCCGCGGCTGGCTCGACTCCCGCGCCGCAGGACAGGACGCCCTCGACCGGACCGTCACCGCGATCGAGAAAGCGGCCCGCGAGTACGCCGACGCGCACGGCATCGACGTCACGCTCACCCGCGAGTCGTTCACCCCGGTCGTCGAGTTCGACCACGCGCTGCGCGGCGAGCTCTCCCGCATCCTCGGCCTGGACACCGGCCTGGACGTGCCCGTCCTCGGCACGGGCGCGGGACACGACGCCGGAATCCTCGCCTCGTCGATCCCCACCGCCATGCTGTTCGTACGCAACCCGACGGGCGTCTCGCACTCCCCGGCCGAGTCCGCCGCCGAGGACGACTGCCTCGCCGGGGTGCGCGCACTGGCCGACGTACTGGAAGGGCTGGCCTGCAAGTGACGACGTACTGGTTGGAACACGCCTGGCTCGGCACCCACGTCGAGCCGAACGTGGCCGTCGACGTGACGGGCAGCGACGGCACGGACGGCACCGGCCGCATCACCGCGGTCCGCACCGACGTCCCCACCCCGCCGCCCGGCGCCACGGTCCTGCGCGGCCTGACCCTGCCGGGCCTCGCCAACGCCCACAGCCACGCCTTCCACCGGGCGCTGCGCGCGACGGTGCAGGTCGGCTCGGGCACGTTCTGGACCTGGCGCGAGGTCATGTACGGGGTCGCGGACCGGCTCACGCCCGACACCTACTACGCGCTCGCGCGGGCGGTGTACGCGGAGATGGCGCTGACCGGCATCACGGCCGTCGGCGAGTTCCACTACGTCCACCACGCCCCCGGCGGCACCCGGTACAGCGACCCGAACGCGATGGGCGAGGCGCTGATCGCCGCCGCGGCCGACGCCGGGATCCGCATCACGCTCCTCGACACGGCGTACGTCTCCTCCGGCTTCGGCAAGGAGCCCGACCGGCACCAGCTGCGCTTCTCGGACGGCACCACGCAGGGCTGGGCCGAGCGCGCCTCCCTCCTCACCGACCGGCCGCACGCGCGGATCGGCGCGGCCGTGCACTCCGTGCGGGCCGTTCCCGCGGACCAGCTGGCCACCGTCGCGGAGTGGGCCGCCGAGCGGGGTGCCCCGCTGCACGTCCACCTCTCCGAGCAGACCGCCGAGAACGACGCCTGCCAGGCCGCCCACGGCTGTACGCCGACCCAGCTCCTCGCCGATCACGGGGTGCTGGGCGAGCGCACCACCGGCGTCCACAACACCCACCTCACCGACGCCGACATCAAGCTGATCGGCGGCTCGTCCACCGGCACCTGCATGTGCCCGACCACCGAACGCGACCTCGCCGACGGCATCGGGCCCGCCGTCCAGCTCCAGCGGGCCGGTTCGCCGCTCTCGCTCGGCTCGGACAGCCACGCCGTGATCGACCTCTTCGAGGAGGCGCGCGCGATGGAGCTGAACGAGCGCCTGCGCTCGCGCACCCGGGGCCACTGGACGGCGGCCGCGCTGCTCCGCGCCGCCTCCGCCGACGGACACGCGGCGCTGGGCTGGCCCGACGCCGGCACCCTCGAACCCGGCGCCCTTGCCGACCTGGTCACCCTCACCCTCGACTCGGTCCGCACCGCGGGCGCCCTCCCCCGCCTCGGCGCCGAGACGGCCGTCTTCTCGGCGGGCGGCGCCGATGTCACTCACGTGGTCGCGGGGGGCCGTGTGGTGGTCCGCGACGGCGACCACGTGGCCGTCGGCGACGTGGCATCGGCCCTGACGGAAGCCATCGCGGCACTGAGGTAGCGACGCGTCGCCGGGTGCGGCTCACGTCGTGGCTGGCCGCGCAGTTCCCCGCGCCCCTGAGACGAGCTCCGCTCGCCCAGGGGAGGCTGCGCGGAGCGCATGCCTCAGGGGCGCGGGGAACTGCGCGAGAAGCGGCCACCGGCCCGCGCGCTCGGAACATTCGCACCACCCACCCCGGAGAGGAACCCATGACGACCGCGACGGCGATCACCCACATCGGCACCCTGGTCACCAACAACCCGGACCTCGGCGACGGCCCCCTCGGCCAGATCAAGGACGCCGCGCTCGTCATCGAGGGCGACAAGATCGCCTGGGCGGGCCCGACGGCCAAGGTCCCGCAGACCGACACCACCCGCGACGCCGAAGGCAAAGCCGTGATCCCGGGCTTCGTCGACTCCCACTCCCACCTGGTCTTCGCAGGCGACCGCACAGAAGAGTTCAACGCCCGCATGTCCGGCCAGAGCTACAAGGCCGGAGGCATCCGCACCACGGTCGCCGCCACCCGAGCCGCGACCGACGCCGACCTCGAAGCGAACCTCACCCACCACCTCGCGGAAGCGCTCCGCCAGGGCACGACCACCTTCGAGACCAAGTCGGGCTACGGCCTCACCACGGCCGACGAGGAACGCGCCCTGCGCATCGCGAAGGCCCACACCGACGAGGTCACCTACCTCGGCGCGCACATCGTCTCGCCGGACTTCGCCGACGACCCGGCGGCCTACGTGGCCCTCGTCACCGGCGAGATGCTGGACGCCTGCGCCCCGCACGCCCGCTGGATCGACGTCTTCTGCGAGAAGGGCGCCTTCGACGGCGACCAGGCCCGCGCGATCCTCACGGCCGGCAAGGCCAAGGGCCTGCTCCCGCGCATCCACGCCAACCAGCTCTCCTACGGCCCCGGCGTCCAGCTGGCCGTCGAGCTGGACGCGGCGAGCGCCGACCACTGCACCCACCTCACGGACGCGGACGTCGACGCCCTCGCGAACAGCGACACGGTGGCGACGCTGCTGCCCGGCGCCGAGTTCTCCACGCGCGCCGAGTGGCCGGACGCCCGCCGCATCCTCGACGCGGGCGCCACGGTGGCGCTGTCCACGGACTGCAACCCGGGCTCGTCCTTCACGTCCTCGGTGCCGTTCTGCATCGCCCTCGCGGTACGGGACATGGGCATGACCCCGGACGAGGCGCTCTGGGCGGCGACGGCGGGCGGCGCGAAGGCACTGCGCCGCACGGACGTCGGCCACCTGGCGCCCGGTGCGCGGGCGGACCTGGCGTTCCTGGACGCCCCCAGCCACGTACACCTGGCGTACCGGCCGGGCGTGCCGCTGGTGTCCGAGGTCTGGCGGGCCGGGGTGCGCGCGGCCTGACGCGGCGGGCTCAGCGGTGTCCGAGGTAGAACCCCAACGCCCGCTGCAGCACCCGCCCCTGGGGCCCGACGGGCAGCTCCCACTCGCCGAGGTACTCCACGGCCCGCCCGCCGGCCCCGGTCTTGAAGCGGAGCCGGTCGAGCAGCCGGTTGTCCTCGGTGAGGAGCGGACTGACGGCCCGCAGGTCGTACGTGTCCGCGCCCGCGGCCCGCGCGACGCCCAGCATCCGCCACAACAGGGCGTGGTCGGAGCGCAGTTCACGCCCGCGTGAGCCGGACGCGGCGTAGGAGTGCCAGAACCGCTGCCCCACGGAGATCATCAGCGCGGCGGACAGCGCCTCGCCGTCGCGCTCGGCGAGATAGAGCCGCAGCCGGTCGCCGTCGTCCGTGTTCAGCGCCTGCCACATCCGCTCGAAGTACGCGACGGGCCGGGCCTTGAACCCGTCCCGGGCGGCGGTCTCGGCGTACAGCCGGTGGAAGGCGGGCAGATCGGCGTCGGAGCCCCAGGTCACCCGGACCCCGGCCGCCTCGGACGTGTCCAGCGCCTCCTGCCAGTGCGGCGCGAGCCCGGAGCGCACCGCCTGCGCCGACCGTTCGGCGAGCGGCACCTGGCACCCGTACCGCGGCTGCCCCACGCCGAACCCGGCGTCGTCGCCGTCGGCGCACGGCCGCCACCCGAGCCGCCGCAGCCGCTCCCCGACCTGGAGCGCGATGCCGTCGATGTGGTCGGCCGCCATGCCGTGCAGATGCCGTACGCCGCTGTCGGCGATGCCCTCCGCGACGGTGGCCGGCTCCCACTGCCGTACGACGAGCGGGGGACCGATGCGCAGCGAGAACGCCCCGCGCCGCGTCACATGCGCGATCAGCGGCTCCAGCCACCGGCCGAGCCGCGGGTCGGTCCAGTCGAGGGACGGTCCGTCGGGCAGATAGGCGAGCGTGCGCCGGGTCCCGGGCAGCGCCCGGTACAGCACCAGCGCCGCCGCCACCCGGCTCGGCCCCTCGAACCACCCGACGCTCTCCGCCTCCCAGTCGGGCTTCACGGCGCCCCACTCGGGGATCTGGAGGTGGCTCACCCCGGGATACAGGGTGCGGTGGGCCAGATGCTCCGCGCGGGAGACGGCGCGCACGGAGAGCGCGGGCTGGCTGGTCATGGCAGGTGATGGCTCCTGTTCTGCGGCGGCCAGCCTAAGCCCTCCGGAGCGTTCACCAGCAGCCATTGCAATGAAATCAGAGTCGTCATTGCGTTAACCCACAACCCGAGTGCAACGAATTCCCTCGCCTGACCTGCTATTTAGTCGCACAACGGCAACGAAGACATTGATGAATCCGCGAACGCAACGTAGCGTTTCTCTCAACGGAAACAACGATTCCCAGGAGAAAACCATGCAGACCTTCGCCACCCCCGCCCAGATCACCGCCGTTCTCGCCGTCCCCGCCACCCGCATCGAGATCGTCGCCGCGGACCGCGCCGACACCACCGTCGACGTCCGGCCCGCGAACGCCGCCAAGAGCCGCGACGTGCAGGCGGCCGGGGAGATCACCGCGGTCTACGCCGACGGGGTGCTGCGGATCGCCGCCCCCGAGGCGAAGAACCGGGCCCTCGGCTCGTCCGGCTCCGTCGAGATCACCGTCGCGCTGCCCGCCGGCTCCGGTGTCGAGGTCACGGGCGCCGCCGGTGAGGTGACCGGATCCGGCCCGCTCGGTGACGTCGTCGTCGAGAGCGCCCTGGGCCCGGTCTCGCTCGCCGAGGCCGCGAGCGCCCGGATCGGCCTCCAGGACGGCGCCGTCACGATCGGCCGCCTCACGAAGGGCGGCGAACTGTCCACCCAGCGCGGCGACCTGACGGTCTCCGAGGCCACCGCGGGCCGGCTCGCGCTGAGCACGCAGAAGGGCGACATCACCGTCGCCGCCGCGGGCTCCGCCACTCTGGACGCGACCACCGCGTTCGGCCGGGTGAACAACTCCCTCAAGAACGACGGCACCCCCGCCCTGACCGTCACGGCGACCACGTCCTACGGCGACATCACCGCCCGCGCCGTCTGACCGCGCCCGGTGGGCGCACGCGAAACGGGTCCGTCTCCCGGGGATCAGGGAGACGGACCCGTTTCCACGAGGAACCGTTCTAAGGGGCCGGAGGGCGGGCTCACTCCTCCACCGTCAGCCCCTTGCGCAGGCGTACCAAGGTGCGCGACAGCAGTCGCGACACGTGCATCTGCGAGATTCCCAGCTCTTCGCCGATCTCCGACTGGGTCATGTTCGCCACGAAGCGCAAGGACAGGATCTTGCGGTCGCGCGCCGGGAGTTCGGCGATCAGCGGCTTGAGGGACTCGACGTACTCGATGCCCTCCAGGCCGTGGTCCTCGTAACCGATGCGGTCCGCGAGGGCGCCCTCGGAGTCGTCCTCCTCGGGCTGGGCGTCGAGCGAGCTGGCGGTGTAGGCGTTGGACGCCGCCATGCCCTCGACGACCTCTTCGTTCGACAGGCCCAGGCGTTCGGCGAGCTCGCCCACCGTCGGCGCGCGGTCGAGCTGCTGGGCGAGTTCGTCGCCCGCCTTGGCGAGGTCGAGGCGGAGTTCCTGAAGGCGCCGCGGTACGCGCACCGACCAGGAGGTGTCGCGGAAGAAGCGCTTGATCTCACCGACGATGGTTGGCATCGCGAAGGTGGGGAACTCGACGCCTCGGCTCAGCTCGAAGCGGTCGATCGCCTTGATCAGGCCGATGGTGCCGACCTGGATGATGTCCTCCATCGGCTCGCTGCGGGAGCGGAACCGGGAGGCCGCGAACTTCACCAGGGCGAGATTGAGCTCGACCAGGGTGTTGCGGACATAGGAAAAGTCGTGGGTGCCCTCTTCGAGGGACTCGAGACGCTCGAAGAGCGTCTTGGAGAGCGCTCGGGCGTCGAGTGGGGCGACTTCGTCAAACGGGGGGATCTCCGGCAGGCCGTCGAGCCCTTCCAGGGAGTCCGTCGCGGTGCCGGAAGCGTCCGAAGCGGTGGCGTCGGCGTCGGCGCGGGGTTCCGGGGGGAGAGTCGACGACGCCTGGTCAGTACGCGATGCGTCGAGCCGGGGTGACATGATGTCCTCCATCGTTCTCGGCATATGGCTGCCGATGCCAATACGTGCACTGTGCGGTGTGCGGCGCCTCCAAAGCCGGCCGTGTCGATTGGTGTCCTTACTAGGCCTACCCGTTTTCCACATCGGGCCGCAAGTGCGCTTGATGGTGAAATGTCCGGTTCCTAGGGGTTGTTCGGGTACCGGGACGCGTAGGGAAGGCGTAGTGTTCGAGGGCGTCAACCGCACGTCGTAAGCAGTGCAGAGCTTGAGCGGGAGAGGGTCGTCATGGACCGCGGGACAGTCGGCAGCGCCAATAGGGGCCGGCTTCTGGTCGAGGTGCGCCAGGAGGGTTCCAGCGCCGTGGTGACACCGGCGGGTGAGTTGGATCACCACACCGCCGATCTGCTGCGCGAACCCCTGGATGAATGCCTCGCGAACGGACTTTCCCGGCTGATCGTCGACTGTTCGCGCCTGGAGTTCTGCGACTCGACCGGGCTGAACGTCCTGCTCGGTGCCCGCCTCAAGGCCGAGGCCGCGGGCGGCGGAGTCCATCTGGCCGGGATGCTGCCGGTGGTGGCCCGGGTCTTCGAGATCACCGGCGCGGAGGCCGTTTTTACCGTGCACGAATCACTGGAAGCGGCGCTCGCCGCGGAGTGATGCGAAGGCTCCGAAAGGGCGCGCACGCCCGGGACGCAGAAGTTACGCTCCAGTTGTCTCTACGTGATCGAGGCGTTACCAGCGTCACAAGGTCTCCATCGAAGTGAGGGGTGTTCTCACCGCCCCTCCGGGCAGGAGACCCCCGACCGACAACACGGCGTAACCGACACGGGCGTCCCGACTCCTACCCCTGATATCCCTGAACTTTGAAGCTGACATTGGTGAATCGGTGAGGTGAAGTGCTGATGAGCGCCACCCGGCCCTACTCGCCGGGCGACCACGGCCCCGGATCCGGCGACGAGCCGGACGCCGAGAGCCGTCGGGTCCGCAGGCTGAGCCTGGGCGGTGAGAGCGGCATCGTGCCGCTGGCCCGCGACTTCACCCGGGAGGCGCTGCACGCCTGGGGCTGGCTGCCGGCCGCGACCGCGGACCGCCGCGCCGCCGCGGAGGACGTGCTGCTCGTCGTCTCCGAGCTGGTCACCAACGCCTGCCTGCACGCCGAGGGCCCGGACGAGATCGCCCTGTTCTACGGGGACTCCCCGGCCAACAAGGTGCTGCGCATCGAGGTCACCGACCGCGGCGCGGGCGAGCCGGCCCCCCGCACCCCGCACCGCGCGGGCCGCCCCGGCGGCCACGGCATGTTCATCGTGCAGCGCCTCTGCCTCGACTGGGGCGTCGTGCGCACCCCCGGGGTCACCGGCAAGACCGTGTGGGCCGAGGTCGGCGCCCCCGCCTGACCCGCCGCGCGGGCCCGTCCCGTCCGTGTTCTCCGAGCACGCCGGATCGTCTTCGATCCGGCGTGCTCTTTGTCTTCCCTCGGCAAGGTCCCCGGCGTACCTTGAGCCACCCGCATCTGATGAACCGTCAGTAACCGTCGGTGTGAAGGGATTTCAAGGTGTCGTACCGCACGTACCAGAAACGAACCGCCGCGTACGCGCTCAGCGCGGCCCTGGCCGGCTCGGCGGTGCTGATGGCCGCCCCCACCGCTTCGGCCACGGTGCAGGACGTCAATTACCAGTGCAAAACGCCGATCGGCGACAAGGGAGCCGTCTCCCCGATCGACATGAAGTCGGTCAAGAGCGGCAGCGGCTACAAGATCACGATGTCCTTCCAGAAGGGCGTCTCCTCCAGCCCGGTCGAGCTCGGCAAGGGCGCCATGAAGCCGAGCGCCGTCATCAAGCTGGGCGGCGCGGAGACCGGGCAGCTGGCCGTCTCGGGACCGCCGAACTCGGAGGCGATCCCCGCCAACTCGCCGATCAAGATCAGTGACCTGAGCGGCACGTACACGCCGAAGAAGAGCGGCAAGGTGACGTTCACGGCGGGCGTGCTGACCATCAAGGCGCTGGGCACGACGACGACCTGCACCCCGTCGAACAACCCGAAGCCGTCCCTGGAACTCGACGTGAAGGCCGCGGGCGGCAGCGGCGGTTCGGGCTCCTCGGGCTCGACCGGCTCCTCCGGCTCCGGCTCGACCGGCTCCGGATCGTCCTCCTCCTCGTCGTCATCGGGCGGCAGCCAGCTCCCCCAGACGGGCCCGGAGGACTCAGCGATAGCCCTGGGCACCCTCGGCGCCACGGTGCTCCTCGCCGGAGCGGCCGGGACCCTGTGGCTGACTCGTCGCCGCCAGCAGGCGCCCCGCTAGGGGCGCGGGGAACTGCGCGAGCAACCACATATGAGCCGCACTCGCAGACGAAACCGAGGCTCCTACGGCGCGTGGGCGCTCATGGGTGCCGCCCTACTGATGTGGGGCGGCACCGCGGCGCCGGCGACTGCGGCCCAGCCGCAATGGACCATCGCCCCGTCGGCCGGCGCCGGCACCCGCCCGGCGACCGACGACGGCCGGCCCTACATCTATGCGGAGGGCACCCCCGGCACCGTCCTGGAGGACAAGGTGGCCGTCACCAACCCCACCAAGAAGCCGCTGCGCGTCACCCTGCGCGGCGCCGACGCCGACAACCGCACCGACGGCACCCTCGACCTGCGCAACAAGGCGAAGGACACCGGCGCCTGGATCACGTTCGCCGAGAAGAACGTGAAGATCCCGGCCCGCACCCGCGCCGAGGTCCCCTTCACGGTGACCGTCCCCGCGGGCGCCACCCCGGGCGACCACCCGGGCGCGATCGTGGCGAGCGGCGGCGGCCGGGACGCCGGGGTCAGCGTCCGGCTGCGGGTCGGCGGACCCACCCTCGCCGCGCTCACCGTCGAGCACGTCCGCGTGAAGGACGGCGACTCCATCGCGTACGACGTGGTGAACCGCGGCAACACCACGCTCACCCCCCGCCTGGCCGTGCGGGCCGACGGAGTCTTCGGCAGCGTCCTCGACCGCCGTGCCCGCACCCTGCCGGTCGAGCTGCTCCCGGGCCGCCGCGTGACGCTCACCGAGCCCTGGCCCGGCGCGCCCGCGCTGGACTCGGTCGACGTGAAGGTGACGGTCACCGCGGGCGGCGGCGCGGCGGACTCGGCCACGACGACCGCCCGGTTCGTGCCGTGGGGCGTGCTCGGCGGCGCCCTCGCGGTGCTCGCGGGCGCGGGCTGCGCCGCCTACTGGTACGTACGCACCCACAGGGACCGAAGGGACCGAGGAGGAACCACATGAACCGCCGCAGCGCCCGCGCACCGCGGCTGCTGACCGTCCTGGCCCTCGTCGCCGCGCTGGTGGCGGGCGCCGCTCCCTGGGCGTCGGCCGCCGACGGCAAGCCCACCGTCACGCTCTCCAAGTCCCAGGCCGGAACGGGTGGTTCGATCACCGTGAAGGGCGCGGGGTGGGGTCCGAAGGCGCTGCTCATGCTCCTCGTCTGCGGGCAGGCGACCCCGGAGCGCGGGGTCGTCGGCGGCACCAACTCCTGTGCCAACGCGGACGGGCTCGCCGTCACCACCGACGCCTCGGGCACCTTCAGCAAGAAGCTGCCGGTGGCCGAGCCGCCCGCCGCCTGTCCCTGCGTCGTGCACGTGGCGACCGCGACCGGCCCGAAGGCGCAGGCGGACGCCGCCTTCCAGGTCGCCGGGCATCCGGTGAAGGCGCTGCCGAAGGAGTCCGGCACCGGGCAGCTGTCCATGGTCACCGACACCCGGCTCGACGGTTCGAGCGGCATCCTCACCTGGTTCGGGGCGCCGCCCTCGCGCTCGTTCGTCTTCACCGTCGGCAACGTCGGTTCGGCCCCGGTCAAGGACCCGGTCTTCCAAGTCGGCACCTCCCACGGCGTGTTCGCGCCGCAGTGGGAGGAGCAGCAGTGGCGCGGCACCGTCGAGCCGGGCCGCAAGGCGCAGATCAAGCTGCCCGTGGAGCTGACGGCCGGCGACCACGGCAGCTATCTGGTGTCCCTGAAGTACGGCGGGAAGGTCCTCGCCGAGCAGCCCTGGGGCGTGGGCCGCCCGTGGGGCGTGACGCTCTTCTGGATCCTGCTCTGCGTCGTCGTCCCGGCCGCCGTCTTCCGGATCGGCATGGCGGTCGTGGACCGGGTCAGGCCGCGTGACCGGTACGGGGCGCAGGGCCGTCACCGCGGGCAGCGGCTCGCCGAACTCACCGTCCGTATGCCGAAGCTGAGGCTCCCTCAGCAGGATCCGCCGCCGTCCGACAGGCCCCCCGGGCCGTCGGCGGACGCGACCACCACGAACACCCTGCCCTGGTTCGCCCCGGACACCGGTCCCGGCGCTCCGGAGGCCGGGCAGCTCTCCGCACCGTCCGACCACAGCCCGACGACGAAAGGAAACCCGTGACCACCCAACGGAGAGTGAGCGCGGCCGGCGTCGCCCTGATGCTCGGCGGGGCGGGACTGCTGTTCCTCGCGTCCCCCGCGCAGGCCGCAGAAGTCTCGTACAAGACCGAGTGCATCCCGCCCGCGATCTCCGGCCTCGATCCCGTCGAGGGCACCACGCAGGTGGAGCTGACCGCGCCCGCGACGGCGAAGGTCGGCGACGAGGTCGAGGTGACCTGGAAGTTCGTGCAGGCCGCTTCCAAGAACCCGGACGTCCTCGATCTCGACGCGAACACCGTGCAGCCCACCGGCACGCTGAAGGCGGCCGGGGCGCAGACCGGGAACATCTCGATGACCGGGCCGCGGGAGAACCCGGCGATCCCCAAGAACAGCGCGATGAAGCTGTCCACGATGACGGGCAAGGTCAAGCTGACCGCGGCCGGTGATGTGACGCTGACCCCGGACGCGTACAACATCAACGTCAACAAGCCCATCTCGACGGACACCAAGTGCTCGCCGAAGGAGACGGTGAAGCCCGGCGCGACCATCAAGGTCACGGACGGCGGCGGGAGTTCGGGCGGCGGCACCACGAGCGGGTCCAACGGCGGCACCACCGGTTCGGGCGGCACCACCGACTCCGGGGGGACCACGGACAGCGGCGGTACGACGACGTCCGGCACGACGGGGTCCACCGACACCGGAGGCACGAGCGGCGGCTCCGGCGGGCAGACCGACCTCACCGGCAAGGAGGTCTCGATCCCGTACGCCTGCAAGACCCCCATCGGCGACAAGAACGCCACGTCCCCGGTGCAGATCAACGCCAAGAAGGACGGCGGGAACTACGCCCTCACCGTCCAGTTCAAGAAGTCCGTGATGGACAGCCCGGCCGACATCCCGGCCGACTCGGTCAAGCCGTCGATGGAGGTGAAGCTGGGCGGCGCCGACAAGGGCACCGTCCATGTGGAGGGACCCACGAACAAGGAGGCCATCAAGTCCGGCGCCCCGATCGAGATCCCGGACCTGACCGGCACCTACAAGCCGGGCGCCGACGGCAAGTCGACGCTGTCCCCGGGCGTCCTCATCGTGGAGGCGCTGGGCACGACCACCACCTGCACGCCGACCACGAACGCGGTCTCCCTGGAGATCGACACCACGGCCGTGGAGGGCGGCGCCTCGGGCTCCGGCTCGGGCTCGGCGGGCGGTTCGGCCTCCGGCTCGGCGGCGGGCGGCTCGGCCGCGAGCGGCGGCCTCGCCGAGACCGGCGCCTCGAACGACGGCGCCCTGCGCGCCCTCGGCCTGGTGGCCGGCACGGTGATCCTGCTGGGCGGCGCGGTCTTCACGTTCCTGCCGAAGCGGCGGGCGGCCAGGAGGTAGCGGCCAGCGGAAGGGGCCCGGCCCGCACCGTGTGGTGCGGACCGGGCCCCTTCGGGTGCGGGTCGGGTCAGTTGACCGAGCCCATGAGCTGCTTGACCTTCTTGCGGTACATCCAGATGCCGACACCGGCGACGACGGCGAGGGCCACCTCGATGGCGACCGCTCCCTTCGTGTTCAGGTCGACGCCGGCGGTGGAGAGCAGACCGGTGACGGAGTCGCCCGCGGTGACCGCGAGGAACCAGACACCCATCATCTGCGCGCTGTACTTCGCCGGGGCCATCTTCGTCGTGACCGACAGGCCGACCGGGGAGAGGCACAGCTCGCCGACGGTCTGGATGAAGTAGATCGCCACCAGCCACATCGGGGAGACCTTGCCGCCGTTGGCTGCGGTGTCGATCAGCGGGATCAGGAAGACGGCGAAGGAGATGCCCATCAGGACCAGCGACGACGCGAACTTGACCGCCGTGCTCGGCTCCTTGCCGCGCTTGTTCAGCCAGATCCAGGCGGAGGCGACCACGGGGGCCAGCGCCATGATGAAGATCGGGTTCAGCGACTGGTACCAGGACGTCGGGAAGTCGAACCCGAGCAGGGAGTTCGTCGTCGAGTTCTCGCCGAAGATCGACAGCGTCGAGCCGTTCTGGTCGTAGATCATCCAGAAGATGGCGGCGACGACGAAGAACCAGATGTAGCCGGAGAGCTTCGACCGCTCCTCGCCCGTCAGCTCCTTGTCGGTCTTCATCCGGTACAGCACGGCGACCGGGATGATCAGGCCGATCAGGGTCAGCGGGACCAGGATCCAGTTCAGCGTGTACGTGCCGGTGGCAACCACGATCACGTAGAAGACCGCGGCGACGGCCGCCCAGATCAGGCTGGTGCGGAGCGTCTTCGCCTTCTCCTGCGCCGTGGCGGGCTTGGTGACGATGTCGCTCTCGGAGCTCAGGTGACGGCTGCCGAGCAGGAACTGGGCCAGGCCCAGGGCCATGCCGATCGCGGCGAGCGCGAAGCCGAAGTGCCAGTTGACGTTCTCACCGACGGTGCCGATGGTCAGCGGCGCGAGGAAGGCGCCCACGTTGATGCCGATGTAGAAGACCGTGAAGCCACTGTCGCGGCGCGGGTCCTCGGGGCCCTTGTACAGGTGGCCGACCATCGTGGAGATGTTGGCCTTCAGCAGACCCGAGCCGAGCGCCACCAGCGCCAGACCCGCGAAGAACGAACCCGCGCTGGGCAGGGCCAGTGTGATGTGGCCGAGGATCACGATGGAGGCGCCGATGGCCACCGTCTTGCGGGGACCCCAGAACCGGTCGGCGACCCAGCCGCCGGGCATGGCGAGCAGGTAGACCATGGACATGTAGACCGAGTAGATCGCCGTGGCCGTGGCGGGGTTCATGTGCAGCCCGCCGGGAGCGATCAGATACAGCGGGAGCAGGGCCTTCATGCCGTAGAAGCTGAAGCGCTCCCACATCTCGGTCATGAAGAGAGTGGCCAGTCCGCGGGGGTGGCCGAAGAAGGTCTTCTCGAAGCCAGGGGTACTGGCCGAGTCCTTCGTCAGGCTGGACGCCATGGTCGATCCTTGTGGGGTGTCGGGACGCGCGCCGCACAGCGGCTGAGCGCCCGGTGGGGGGCGGCCGGCACCGGAGTCCCGCCGACCTCTCCACGCCCGAGGGAAGAGGTGTCACAGCGGGGCCCGGGATCCACACCCCGTCCACGCTTCGTCACGTGTCTCGGGGCCCGGCCACAGGTCATTGCTTTTGACCGCACATGAAAAGGACCTTCGGGCGCAGTGCGCTCCAAAGGTCCCCCAGTAGTGCATCAGGCGTTTGGTCACCATACGACACGACAGTGCGGCATATGGAAGGACTTGAGAGATGGATCACAGGTCCGGACGGAACCGTTCTGCTGATTCCAAGGTTTTCCCCAGGATCGCACTTCGAAGTCGGATGACGTAATCGCGGAGGTCATGACTCCGCTTTCGCCGGGGCCCCTCGCGGACCCGGTCTCGGTCCCGTACCGGCGGATCACCCCACGGCCCTCGTCCGACGCGGACTACCATCACCCCATGACCCGTGTACTGCTCGCCGAGGACGACGCGTCCATCTCGGAGCCGCTGGCCCGCGCCCTGCGCCGGGAGGGTTACGAGGTGGAAGTGCGCGAGGACGGACCCACCGCCCTCGACGCCGGACTGCAGGGAAGCATCGACCTCGTCGTCCTCGACCTCGGCCTGCCCGGGATGGACGGACTGGAGGTGGCCCGCCGGCTGCGCGCCGAGGGCCACACGGTGCCGATCCTGATCCTGACCGCGCGCGCCGACGAGGTGGACACGGTCGTCGGCCTCGACGCCGGCGCCGACGACTACGTGACGAAGCCGTTCCGCCTCGCCGAGCTGCTGGCCCGGGTCCGGGCGCTGCTGCGGCGCGGCGCCGCCGAGCCCAAGGAGGCCCCGGCCACCCACGGCGTCCGGATCGACGTCGAGTCGCACCGGGCCTGGATGGGCGACGAGGAGCTCCAGCTCACCGCCAAGGAGTTCGACCTGCTGCGGGTGCTCGTGCGGGACGCGGGCCGGGTCGTGACCCGCGACCAGCTGATGCGCGAGGTCTGGGACACCACCTGGTGGTCCTCGACCAAGACCCTGGACATGCACATCTCGTGGCTCCGCAAGAAGCTGGGCGACGACGCCGCGAATCCTCGTTATATCGCCACCGTGCGCGGCGTGGGCTTCAGGTTCGAGAAGAGCTGAGGCCGCTCGGGCCCCGGGGTCTTCGCGCCGTAGGGGCTGATCTCCGGGTCCGGCCGCCGGTCGTGTGCGGTTGCTCGCGCAGTTCCCCGCGCCCCTGAGGGGGCGCCCACCGGATCCGGGACACTGGAGCCATGCGCCGCCGACTGATCAATTCCACGCTCGCCGTCGTTCTGGTCGTGATCGCCGTGTTCGGGATCTCCCTCGTCATCGTGGAGACCCGGACCATCACGAACAGCGCCCAGGAGCGCGTGCAGTCCGAAGCGATCCGGCTGGCCTCCATCGTCGACAGCCGGATGCTCAGCGACGAGCTGATCAGCGGCGACGTCCTGAAGAACCAGGTCGCGGGGGAGCGCTACGCGCTGATCGAGATGCCCGGCGACAAGCCCATCGAGATCGGCACCCGCCCGGACGGCGAGGTCATCAAGTACACCGCCGACGGGGAGCAGGGCGAGAAGGTCACCGTCGAGGAGCCCCGCTCCGAGGTGACCGCCGAGGTCGGCCGCACCCTGCTGCTCATCGCCGGGGTGGCGCTGCTCGCCATCGTCGCCGCCGTGCTGCTCGCCGTACGGCAGGCCAACCGCCTCGCGTCCCCGCTCACCGATCTGGCCTCCACGGCGGAGCGCCTGGGCTCCGGCGACCCGCGTCCGCGGCACAAGCGGTACGGGGTGCCCGAGCTGGACCGGGTCGCCGACGTCCTGGACGGCTCCGCGGAGCGCATCGCCCGCATGCTGACCGCCGAGCGGCGGCTCGCCGCCGACGCCTCGCACCAGCTCCGTACGCCCCTCACGGCGCTCTCCATGCGCCTGGAGGAGATCACCATGACCGAGGACCTGGCCGAGGTGAAGGAGGAGGCGACGATCGCGCTCACGCAGGTGGAGCGGCTCACCGACGTCGTCGAGCGGCTGCTGACCAACGCCCGCGACCCGCGCACCGGCTCGGCCGTCACCTTCGATCTCGACGAGGTGATCAAGCAGCAGCTGGAGGAGTGGCGCCCCGCCTACCGCAGCGCGGGCCGCGCCATCGTCTCGTCCGGGAAGCGCCACCTCACGGCGGTCGGCACCCCGGGCGCGGTCGCCCAGGTACTCGCGGCGCTGATCGAGAACTCGCTGATGCACGGCGGCGGCACCGTCGCCCTGCGCACCCGCGTCACCGGCAACCAGGCGGTCATCGAGGTCACGGACGAGGGCCCGGGCGTCCCCTCGGAGCTGGGCTCGCGGATCTTCGAGCGGACCATCAGCGGCCGCAACTCGACGGGCATCGGCCTCGCGGTCGCCCGCGACCTCGCCGAGGCCGACGGCGGCCGTCTGGAGATGCTCCAGGCGAGCCCGCCGGTCTTCGGTCTGTTCCTGTCCCGTACGCCGCTGAAGAAGCAGTCCGGCGATTCCGAGACGATCCGCTAGGACCGCTACTTGATGCGCTGGACCGGGGGCGCCGGTTCGTCCAGGAACGATTCCGCGCTGGCCACCGCCTCCTTGGCCGGCAGCGCCCGGAACACCCAGGTGCGGTAGGACCAGAAGCGGAACAGGGTCGCGAGGCCCATGCCGAGGAACTTGAAGATGTTGCTCTGCAGCGAGCTGTCCCAGTGGAACCAGTAGGTCGCCGCGTACAGGACACCGTTCTCGATCACCAGGCCGACCACGCTGAACAGCAGGAACAGCGTGAGTTCCTTGGCGCGGCCGCTCTTGTCGCGGTCACGGTAGGTGAAGTAGCGGAACCCCACGTAGTTGAAGACGATGGCGACGACCGTGGCGATCACACTGGCCCGCACCACCTGGAGGTCGGTGCCGTGCCGCATCAGGTTGAAGACCGCGAAGTTCACGAGGACGCCCAGGGCGCCGACGACGCCGAACTTGGCGATCTCCCTGGCCAGGGACGCGAACCGCACCCGCAGTGCGCCGAGGCCCTTGGCCGGCCGGTTGGTCGTCACGCTCATAATCGTCGCCTCTGCCCCCGTCGTCCCCGTGTGTTCGGTCACGCGGCTCCGGCAGGAGCCGACCCAGTCATGCTAACCACGGCCCCTCGTGGGCGCCTGCGGACGCCGTCGATGGTCTTACCTCGTTCTTTCCTACAGAAAGAGGGGCGCGTGGGAACCAGTCATTTGGCCGATACCCTGGGGATGTGACGTTTCCGGTAGTCGGCATGGTCGGCGGTGGCCAGCTCGCTCGTATGACACACGAGGCGGGCATCCCGCTCGGCATCAGATTCAAGCTCCTCAGTGACACCCCGCAGGATTCCGCGGCACAGGTCGTCGGCGACGTCGTCGTCGGCGACTACCGCGACCTGGACACGCTGCGCGAGTTCGCGCGCGGCTGTGACGTGATCACTTTCGACCACGAACACGTACCCAGTGAGCACCTGCGGGCCCTGGAGGCGGACGGCATCCCCGTGCGCCCCGGGCCCGACGCGCTGCTGTACGCCCAGGACAAGGGCGAGATGCGCGCGAAGCTCACGGCGCTCGGCGTGCCGTGCCCGCGGCACCGGATCGTGCGCGATCCGGCGGACGTGGTCGCCTTCGCCGAGGAGGGCTCCTCCGAGGGCGACGGCTTCCCCGTCGTCCTCAAGACCGTGCGCGGCGGCTACGACGGCAAGGGCGTGTGGGTCGTGCGCTCCGCGGCGGACGCGGAGGACCCGTTCAAGGCGGGCGTGCCGGTCCTCGCCGAGGAGAAGGTCGACTTCGCGCGGGAGCTGGCGGCCAACGTCGTCCGCTCGCCGCACGGCCAGGCCGTCGCCTACCCCGTCGTCGAGTCCCAGCAGGTCGACGGCGTCTGCGACACGGTCATCGCCCCGGCCCCCGGCCTCGCGGAGGACCTCGCCGGTGAGGCGCAGGAACTCGCGCTGCGCATCGCCAAGGAGCTCGGCGTCGTCGGCCACTTGGCGGTGGAGCTGTTCGAGACTCATGACGGACGCATTCTGGTCAACGAGCTGGCGATGCGGCCGCACAACTCCGGCCACTGGACCCAGGACGGCGCGATCACCTCGCAGTTCGCCAACCATGTGCGCGCGGTCCTCGACCTGCCGCTCGGCGACCCGCGCCCGCGCGCGAAGTGGACCGTCATGGGTAACGTCCTCGGCGGCGACTTCCCGGACATGTACAGCGCGTACCTGCACTGCATGGCCCGCGACCCGCAACTGAAGATCCACATGTACGGCAAGGACGTGAAGCCCGGCCGCAAGGTCGGTCACGTGAACACCTACGGCGACGACCTGGACGACGTACTGGACCGCGCTCGTCACGCAGCCGGATACCTGAGGGGAACGATCACCGAATGAGCCCTGTGGTTGGCATTGTGATGGGGTCCGACTCGGACTGGCCCGTCATGGAGGCCGCGGCCAAGGCCCTCGACGAGTTCGAGATCCCCTACGAGGTCGACGTCGTCTCCGCGCACCGCATGCCGCGCGAGATGATCTCCTACGGCGAGCACGCCGCCGAGCGTGGCCTGAAGGCGATCATCGCGGGCGCGGGCGGCGCCGCACATCTGCCCGGAATGCTCGCCTCGGTGACGCCGCTCCCGGTGATCGGCGTCCCGGTGCCGCTGAAGTACCTCGACGGCATGGACTCCCTGCTGTCCATCGTGCAGATGCCGGCCGGGGTGCCGGTCGCGACCGTCTCGGTCGGCGGCGCGCGCAACGCGGGGCTGCTCGCCGCGCGCATCCTCGCCGCGCACGACGAGGACCTCCTCGCCCGCATGAAGGAGTTCCAGCAGGAGCTCAACGACCAGGCCACCGAGAAGGGCAAGCGGCTGCGCGCCAAGGCCGAGGGCGCGGGGTCCGGTTTCGGTTTCGGGAAGTGAGCGGCATGAGTACGTCGTCGGAGCGGGCCCGCGAGCTGCTCGCCGAGTTCCCCGTCGTCGACGGGCACAACGACCTGCCGTGGGCGCTGCGCGAGCAGGTCACCTACGACATCGACGCCCGGGACATCGCCGCCGACCAGAGCGCGCACCTGCACACCGACCTGGCGCGGCTGCGGGCCGGTGGCGTGGGCGCGCAGTTCTGGTCGGTGTACGTCCGTACGGATCTGACGGGTGACGCGGCGGTCAGCGCCACGCTCGAACAGATCGACTGCGTCGACCAGTTGATCGCGCGGTACCCGGATGATCTGCGCGAGGCGCTGACGGCCGCCGACATGGAGGCGGCGCGGCGGGACGGGCGCATCGCCTCGCTCAAGGGCGCCGAGGGCGGCCACTCCATCAACAACTCCCTCGCCACGCTACGGGCGTTGTACGCGCTCGGCGTGCGCTACATGACCCTCACCCACAACGACAACATCGCGTGGGCGGACTCCGCGACGGACGAGCCCGGGGTCGGCGGCCTGTCGGCCTTCGGCCGCGAGGTGGTCCGGGAGATGAACCGCGAGGGCATGCTCGTCGATCTGTCGCACGTCGCGGCGACGACGATGCGCGCCGCGCTGGACGTCACCGAGGCGCCGGTGATCTTCTCGCACTCCTCGTCGCGGGCCGTCTGCGACCACCCGCGCAACATCCCGGACGACGTCCTGGAGCGGCTGCCCGGCAACGGGGGAGTGGCGATGGCGACCTTCGTGCCGAAGTTCGTCCTGCAGGCGGCGGTCGACTGGACCGCGGCCGCCGACGAGAACCTGCGCGCGCACGGTTTCCACCACCTGGACTCGTCCCCGGCGGCGATGAAGCTGCACCGCGCGTTCGAGGAGACGAACCCGCGCCCGGTCGCGACGGTGTCCACGGTCGCCGACCACCTCGACCACATGCGCGAGGTCGCCGGCGTCGATCACATCGGCATCGGCGGCGACTACGACGGCACGGCGTTCACCCCGGACGGCCTGAACGACGTCTCGGGCTACCCGAACCTGATCGCCGAACTCCTGGACCGCGGCTGGTCGAACGACGACCTGTCGAAACTGACGTGGCGCAACGCCGTCCGTGTCCTGGGCGCCGCCGAATCCGTCTCCCGGGACCTCCAGTCCCGCCGCGGCCCGTCGAACGCGACGCTGACCCAACTCGACGGCTAGGTCTGCCGCCCCGCCCGCCTCCCGCCTTGGGCAATCTGCCGCCTGGGGCGGCAGGGTGGGCAAGGCGGCACCCCGGCGCGGGGTGAGCGCTTCAGGGGGCGGTCACCTCGGCGCCGTTCGCGGGTGCGCCCCGGTGGGGCTTCTCGCGCAGTTCCCCGCGCCCCTTACGGGGCTGGTCGCGCCCCGCGCCGGAGGCGCTGATGTGCACAGCCCCGCGCCCCGCGCCGGAGGCGCTGATGTGTACAGCTCCGCGCCCCTTACGGGGCTGACAAGCAGCCCGCGATTCAGAGCGCGGGGGCACCCCGTTTGGCCGAGCCCGTCGAGCCCCGCAGGGCACCGCGTGGGACGGTGGATCGAACGCCGTCCCACCGTTTACCGGAGCCTGCCATGGCAGACCTACAGGGCGAAGTCACCGCCCCCGCAGAGGCGGGCGAGCTCGACCAGCCCGCTCCCACCCACTCCGTCCCCGTCCCCGCACCCGCCCCCGACCCCCACACCCTCCTGGCCCGGCACCCCGTGGCCGACGGATACTCCGGCCTGCCGGAGACCCTGCGGACCCGGCCCTGGCACGACCTCGAACTGGGGGAGACCTCGGTCGAGAGCGACCTGCCACGCCTGCGCGCAGGCGGCACCGGCGCCCTGCTCTGGGCCCTCGACGCGACCGAGGGCCGCCCGCTCACGGCGGCCCTGGAACAGATCGACCTGATCAACAACGTCGTCGCCCGCTACCCGGAGGGCCTGCGCCTGGCCCGCTCCGCGTCGGAGACCGCCGACGCCCGCGCCCACGGCCGCATCGCCGTCGTCATCGGCCCGGCCCCGGCCGCCGCCACCGGCGACTCCCTGGGCACCCTGCGCGCCCTGCATACCCTCGGCCTGCGCGCACTGACCCTCGCGGGCGCCTCCTGGGCGGAGTGCGAGCAGGGCCTGACCCGGTTCGGCGAAGAAGTCGTACGGGAGATGAACCGGCTCGGCATGCTCGTCGACCTGACCGGCGCCGCCCGGGCGACCGCGGCCCGCACCCTCGCCGTGTCCAAGGCCCCCGCGCTGTTCACCCGCTCCGGTGCCCGCGCCCTCAACCACCATCCGGACAACGTCCCGGACGACCTGCTCGCAGAACTCGGTGGGCGCAAGGGCCTGTGTCTGGTGCCCTGTTCGGCCGCGCGCACCGGCCCCGAGCTGCGGGACGTCGCCGACCACCTCGACCACGTACGCGAGGTGGCGGGCCCCGAGTCGGTCGGCCTGTCCGGGATGTACGACACCGGGGACGCGCACCCCGAGGGCCTCGCCGACGCCGCCGGCTACCCGGCGCTGATCGCGGAGCTGCAGAGCCGCGGCTGGCCCGAGGACCATCTCGCCCTGCTCACCTGGGGCAACGTCCAACGGGTGCTGCGCGTCGCGGAGTTCACCGCCCGGGCCGCCCGGCAGCGCAGAGGTCCGTCGACGGCGCGGCCCTGACGGCCGGTCAGCAGGCGCACAGGCAGAAGGGGTGTCCCACCGGGTCGGCGTAGACCCGCCAGGACCGGTCCTTGTCCTCGTTGTCCAGGACCGTGGCGCCGAGCGCCAGGATCTCCTTCTCCGCGGCGTCCAGGTCGTCGACCCGCACATCGAGGTGGAACTGCTGCGCGCCGTTCGGCGAGGGCCAGGGCGGCGCCACGTATCCCGGCGCCTCCTGGAAGGCGAGTGCGGGGCCGCCCGGGATCTCCAGGTCGACCCAGTCGCTCTCGTCGGGGCTCACGCTGGGGGTGCCGCCGAGCACCGCCGCGTAGAACTCCGCGAGGGCGAGCGGCTGGGGACAGTCCAGGACGGTGGCGCCGAACCGCGCGATGGCCATGACTCCTCCAAGGAGTTACCGATAGAACCGCTGAAGGGGTAACGCTGTCGTTACCGCATCCTCCCCCATCGGGGGTAACGTCGCAACCATGAACGACCGTGAACCCGCGCCCGGTGCCCTGGCCCTCGTGGCCGCGCTGGTGAACACGCTGAACACCGAGGCGGGCACGGACGCGCTGGACACGCCGGAGGGCCGCGCGCCCTTCGGCGTCGCGGCGGCCGACGCGCCCGCCGCCCGCGAGCTGCGCGAATCCCTGCGCGCGGCGTGCCTGGCCCACGCCGGACATCCCCCGCACCGTGAAGTGACGCCGCTGGACGAGCTGTTGGCGCGGGCGCCGCTGCGGGTGGCGGTCGACGCGGACGACGGCTCGGCACGCCTCGTCCCGGTCGACGAGGACGCCCTCGCCTCCCGGGTGGCCGCCGCCATCGCGGAGGCCGACGCGGCCGGCACCTGGTCCCGCCTCAAGGCGTGCGAGGCCGACGACTGCCACTGGGTGTACTACGACCGCAGCCCCGCGGGCCGCGGCCGCTGGTGCGACATGGCGGTCTGCGGGGCCCGGGCGAAGATGCGCCGCTATCGCGCGAGGAGTCAGCGCTGAGCGGCGGCCCGTAGGTCAGGCGGCGGGACGGCCCATCGCGCGGAACGTCCAGCCGGCCGCGCGCCACAGCGCGGAGTCCAGCGCGTTGCGCCCGTCGAGGATCAGGCGGTTCGAGGCGACGGCGCCCAGCTCCGCCGGGTCCAGGTCGCGGAACTCGCGCCACTCGGTGAGGTGCAGCACGACATCGGCGCCGCGCACCGCGTCGAGGGCCGTCTCGGCGTACCCGAGGGTCGGGAAGAGACGGCGCGCGTTGTCCATGCCCTTGGGGTCGTAGACGGTCACCTGGCCGCCCTGGAGGTGGATCTGCCCGGCGACGTTCAGCGCGGGCGAGTCCCGGACGTCGTCCGAGTCGGGCTTGAAGGTCGCGCCGAGCACGGCGACCCGCTTGCCGAGGAAGGGGCCGCCGCCGAGCGCCTCGCGGGCCATCTCGACCATCGCCCCGCGCCGCCGCATGTTGATGGAGTCGATCTCGCGCAGGAAGGTGAGCGCCTGGTCGGCGCCCAGCTCACCGGCGCGCGCCATGAACGCCCGGATGTCCTTGGGCAGACAGCCGCCGCCGAAGCCGATGCCGGCCCGCAGGAACTTGCGGCCGATCCGCTCGTCGTAGCCGATCGCCTCGGCCAGCTTCACGACGTCGCCGCCCGCGGCCTCGCACACCTCGGCCATGGCGTTGATGAAGGAGATCTTGGTGGCCAGGAAGGAGTTCGCGGCGGTCTTCACCAGCTCGGCGGTGGGGAAGTCGGTGACGACGAACGGGGTGCCTTCCGCGAGCGGCCCCGCGTACACGTCGCGCAGCAGCTTCTCCGCCCGCTCGCTGGTCACTCCGACCACGATCCGGTCCGGGTGCAGGGTGTCCTTGACGGCGAAGCCCTCGCGCAGGAACTCCGGGTTCCAGGCCAGCTCGACGCCCTCGGGCAGCAGCTCGGCGAGGCGCGCGGCCGAGCCGACCGGCACCGTCGACTTGCCGACGACCAGGGCGCCCGCGCGCAGGTGCGGGGCGAGCGCGGCGAAGGCGGAGTCGACGTAGCTCATGTCGCAGGCGTACTCGCCGTGCTTCTGCGGGGTGTTCACGCACACGAAGTGCACATCGCCGAAGTCACCGGCCTCCGCGAAGTCCATGGTGAAGCGCAGCCGCCCGCTGGACCCCTCGATCCCGGCGACGTGCTTGCGCAGGATCTCCTCCAGACCGGGCTCGTACATGGGGACCTCGCCCCGCGTGAGCATCTCGATCTTCTCGGGCACCACGTCAAGGCCAAGCACCTCGAAGCCGAGCTCGGCCATGGCCGCGGCGTGGGTGGCGCCGAGGTAGCCGGTGCCGATCACGGTGATCTTGGGGGCCATGCGGTGCTCCAGAGGTCTGGGGGCTGATCTGCGCTGCCTGAGCATAGTCGGGCGTGCCGGAGCTGCTCACGGGGCACATTCCCGCTGTCGTATAGCTCACGTATCGCCTGCGTGGGCAGACACCTAAAATTCGGGTTACTTAACAGTAATTAGCGTCGCTTGGAGCGTGAGAACCTTGGCCGGATCGGCTGATTTCGACCTCTACCGCCCGTCCGAGGAGCACGACATGCTCCGCGACACCGTCCGCGCGCTGGCCGAGGCGAAGATCGCCCCGCACGCGGCCGCGGTCGACGAGGAGGCCCGCTTCCCGCAGGAGGCGCTGGACGCGCTCGTCGCGGCCGACCTCGCGGCCGTGCACGTACCGGAGGAGTACGGCGGCGCCGGCGCCGACGCGCTCGCCACGGTCATCGTCATCGAGGAGGTCGCCCGCGCCTGCGTCTCGTCCTCCCTCATCCCGGCCGTGAACAAGCTGGGCTCGCTCCCGGTCATCCTCTCCGGCTCCGAGGAGCTGAAGAAGAAGTACCTGGGCCCGCTCGCCAAGGGCGACGGGATGTTCTCGTACTGCCTGAGCGAGCCGGACGCTGGTTCCGACGCGGCGGGCATGAAGACCCGCGCGGTCCGCGACGGCGACGACTGGGTGCTCAACGGCGTGAAGCGCTGGATCACCAACGCCGGCGTCTCCGAGTACTACACGGTCATGGCGGTCACCGACCCCGAGAAGCGCTCGAAGGGCATCTCGGCCTTCGTCGTGGAGAAGTCGGACGAGGGTGTCTCCTTCGGCGCCCCGGAGAAGAAGCTCGGCATCAAGGGCTCGCCGACCCGCGAGGTCTACCTCGACAACGTTCGCATCCCCGCCGACCGCATGATCGGCGCCGAGGGCACCGGCTTCGCCACGGCGATGAAGACCCTCGACCACACCCGCATCACGATCGCCGCCCAGGCGCTCGGTGTCGCGCAGGGCGCCCTCGACTACGCCAAGGGCTACGTCCAGGAGCGCAAGCAGTTCGGCAAGGCCATCGCCGACTTCCAGGGCATCCAGTTCATGCTCGCCGACATGGCCATGAAGATCTCCGCCGCCCGCGCCCTGACCTACCAGGCCGCGGCCGCCTCCGAGCGCGGCGACGCCGATCTGACCTACCTGGGCGCGGCCGCCAAGTGCTTCGCCTCGGACACGGCGATGGCGGTCACGACGGACGCCGTCCAGCTGCTCGGCGGCTACGGCTACACCCGTGACTACCCGGTCGAGCGCATGATGCGCGACGCCAAGATCACCCAGATCTACGAGGGCACGAACCAGGTCCAGCGCATCGTCATGGCGCGCAACCTGCCGTAACCACGCGTACGTACGTGAAGGGGCCCCGCCGATGACCGGCGGGGCCCCTTCACACGTACAGGACGGTACTAATTGCCCGTCACGGTGACCTTCTCGTCGTTGTTGAACTGCTCGACGAGCTGCTTGACCTTGGCCTTGTCCCACAGCAGGTTGCCGCCGGTGCTGCCCGCCGTCGGCATGTTCATGGACTTGCCGTCACCGCCGGAGACGGACTTCATGGCCATGAACATCGAGCCCAGGTTCCACAGGCTCATGTCCTTGTCGACGACGAGCGAGTCCAGGCCCGCGCCCAGCGTCGGGTAGAGCCGGAACGGGTTCATGACGGTGCTCGGCGAGGCCACCTTGTGGGCGAGCGCGGCCAGGAACGCCTGCTGGTTCTTGGTGCGCTGGAGGTCGGACGCGGCGAAGGCGTGCCGGGTGCGGACGTAGGCGAGGGCCTGCTGTCCGTCGAGGGTCTGCTTCCCGGCCTTGAAGTCGGCGCCGGACCACTTGTCCTTGAAGCCTTCCTTCAGGTTCATCTCGACCCCGCCGACCGCGTCGACGATGCCCGCGAAGCCGCCGAAGCCGATCTCCGCGTAGTGGTCGATGTGCAGCCCGGTGTTGTACTCGACGGTGCGCACCAGCAGCTCGGGGCCGTCCTCCGCGTACGCGGCGTTCAGCTTCGTCTGGCGGCCCGTGTTCGGGTAGAGCTTGCCGGACTCGGCGCCCTTGAAGCTCGGGATCGTGACGTTCGAGTCGCGGGGGAGGGAGACGAGCGTGTCCCCGTTGCTCCCCGTGTGCAGGATCATCATCGTGTCCGTGCGCTTGCCCTCGGCGGAGCCGGTGTGCAGCTTCTTCTTCTCCTCGGCGGACATGCCCTCACGGCTGTCGGTGCCGACGATCAGGTAGTTCGTGCCGTCGCCCGCGTCGGGCCGGTCGATCACCTTGGACAGGTCGACGTCGCGGTTCAGCTTGGAGTCGGCCCAGAAGTAGGTGACGACGCTGGTCACCACGAGCACCGTGACCAGCGTGATCGCCGTCCACTTGATGCGCTTGCGCCAGTTCGGGGTGCGCGCCGGGCGGCCGGTCGGCGGCCCGTACCCGTCACCGCCGCCCCCGCCCGCGCGGCTGGGCTGCCCGTAGACCTGCCCGGTGTTGTAGCCGCTGTCGTAGCCGTCGCCCTGGTTGTTGCCGTACCCGTCGTCGTACGCGGGCGGCTGCTGCTGGGGCGGCACCTGCCCCCGCTGCACCTGCCGCATGACGCGGGCTCCCTCGGGGCGTGCGCTGCCGCTGCCACGGCCGTATCCGCCGCGGCCGCCGCCGCTCTGCCTGTCGCTCCGCCCGTCGGGCCAATCGCTCATGGGAACAGTGTGCAGTGAGCCGCTGTGTGCCCCACAAGAGCGTGTGAGAAATCGGACCAGGGCTGTTGCAGACCTGACACATAGGCGGCCGGCCCGGTCGGCGGGCCATACAGTTGAACCATGACTGATCACGCCATATCGCCTGGAGCGGCCCCGGAGGACACCCTTCCCGGCAAGCCGGTCTCGGCCTCCCGCACGACGCTGAGCCACATCATGACGGCCGCCGAGACCAATCTCCTCGGCACCGTCCACGGTGGCGTGATCATGAAACTCGTCGACGACGTCGCGGGCGCCGTCGCCGGCCGTCACTCGGGCGGTCCCGCCGTCACCGCCTCCATGGACGAGATGGTCTTCATGGAGCCGGTCCGCGTCGGCGACCTCGTGCACGTCCGCGCCCAGGTCAACTGGACGGGCCGTACGTCCATGGAGATCGGCGTCCGCGTCCTGGCCGAGCGCTGGAACGAGTCGACGCCGCCCACCCGCGTCGGCTCCGCCTACCTGGTCTTCGCCGCGGTCGACGCCGACGGCAAGCCCCGCCCGGTCCCTCCGGTGGAGATGGAGACGGAGAAGGACCGCCGCCGCAACCAGGAGGCCCAGATCCGCCGCCAGCACCGCCTGGCCCGCCGCAGGGCGATCAAGGAACTACGGGAGAAGCGCATCGCAGAGGGCCTGAACGACGACCTGTAGTAAATGGAGCCCCTCCGGCGCTTGAGGAGCGGGGTCCGGGGCGGAGCCCCGCGACCCGCACCTCATCCGGCCGTCAGGAACAAGAGACCTCGTCCCCGGTAACGGCCCCGAACTCCCCCTCGGACGCATCCTCGGCCCGCACAGCCCGAACCCCCCGATAATCGTCCCCGGCCAGCACCTTGAGCACGGCCCCCTGACCGTTGACGACCTGCATCCGGGCCCCCGGCAACGCGGCGGCCAGCGACTTGGCGGACCGGTCCCAGCGCGGGTCGTACAGCACCGTGGTGTGCACGCCGGTGCGACGGTCGGCGTTGACCGGCGCCCCCGTCGTACGGAACCCGGTCCCCTTGAGCGCGGCGTCGGCCTTCTTCCCCAGCCCGGCCGTCATCGTCGCGTTCTCCACCTGTACGCGGATCTGCTGCGGCGCGACATCGACGACGGTCGCCTTCTTCTTCGCCCGGTGCGGCGCCAGCGGCTTGTCGTCGCGCAGCGCCTGGAACAGCTTCGCGGACTTCTTGTCGTCCCACTTCACGGTGGACCCGATGCCCTTGACCGGATAGCTGATGTCGCCGATCGGCACCGTCGTGAACTCCGACGACGAGGGCGAGAAGCCGCGCATCGCCCGAGCCAGCTCGACCATCTGATCGGAGCCGAAGCCCTTGTCGGCGCGGACCGAGCTGAGCAGCGTACGGGCCACGTCACGGAAACGGACCGGGTTGAGCAGCACCCCCGACGAGGTCGTCTTCGCGATGAGGGAGGCGAGGAAGCGCTGCTGGCGCTGCATCCGCCCGAGGTCGCCCGCGCCGTCCAGATGCCGGGCCCGTACGTACTGCAGGGCCTGCCCGCCGTCCAGGTCGTGGGTGCCGACGCCCAGGTCGAGACCGGTGTACGAGTCCTTGAGCGGGCGGGTGGTGCACACCTTGACGCCGCCCAGCTCGTCGACCGTCTTCATGAAGCTGGTGAAGTCGACCTCCAGATAGTGGTCGATCTTCACGTGCGTCATGTGCTCGACGGTGCGCACGGTGAGCTGCGGGCCGCCCTCCGCGTAGGCCGCGTTGATCTTCACCGGGTGCGCGTGGTGCTCGTCGCCGCTGTTCATGTCGGTGTGCGGCGGCATCTCCGCGTAGGAGTCGCGGGGGAGCGAGACGACGGAGGCGCGCTCGTGGTCGTCCGAGATGTGCACGATCATGATCGTGTCCGTGCAGTGGCAGGGCGAGCCGCCGAGCCGGTACTTCTGCCGCTCCTCCTCGGTGATCTTGTCGCGGCCGTCGGTCCCGACCAGCAGCACGTTCATGCCGTGCCCGGCGGCGGGACGGTTCTTCATGTCCTTGAAGGGGTCGATCCGCTGGATGCCGGTGTCCAGGCCGGTGACGAGCGCGTGCCCGATCCCGGCGGCGGCCAGCACCGACACCGAGAACGTGGTCGCCACCCGCATCGCCCACCGGGGCTTCCTCCTGCGCGGCGGCCGGACCGGACGACGGCCCTGTCCTGGCCGCGGTTGACGCTGCGGACGGGCGGGGGAGCGGGGCGGCGTGGGCACCGGGAAGCACCTCCGAGAAGGTGGGCGTAGGACGCGAGCACCGTAGGCCGATACGATCTGCGGCCCGCGGTAGTGAGGCGGGCGGCGCGCGCCGGTGTCCCCCATTAGCGGTAACGTGACGTCCGATGAACGCAACCGCCAACACTGCCGAGCAGCAGCTTCCGGCCGTCTCCGTGATCATGCCCATCCTCAACGAGGAGCGGCATCTTCGAGAGGCCGTCGAGGCGATCCTGGCGCAGGAGTACGACGGCCCGATGGAGGTCGTGCTCGCCCTCGGCCCGTCCGCCGACCGTACGGACGAGATCGCCGCGCAACTGGTCGCCGAAACCGCCTCCGCCGACAAGCGCGTCCACACGGTGCCGAACCCCACGGGCCGCACCCCCGCCGCGCTGAACGCCGCGATCAAGGCCTCCCGCCATCCGGTCGTGGTCCGCGTCGACGGCCATGCCGCGCTCTCCGCCGGGTACATCGCCACCGCCGTCCGCCTCCTGGAGGAGACCGGCGCGATGAACGTCGGCGGCATCATGCACGCCGAGGGCACCAACGCCTGGGAGCAGGCCGTCGCCGCCGCGATGACCTCGAAGATCGGTGTCGGCAACGCGGTGTTCCACACCGGCGGCCAGGCCCAGCGGGCCGACACGGTATACCTCGGCGTCTTCCGGCGTGAGGCGCTGGAGCAGCAGGGCGGGTACAACGAGGAGTTCATCCGCGCCCAGGACTGGGAGCTGAACTTCCGGATCCGCGAGGCCGGCGGGCTCATCTGGTTCTCGCCCGAGCTGAAGGTCTCGTACCGCCCGCGGCCCTCGGTGAAGGCGCTCGCCAAGCAGTACAAGGACTACGGCCGCTGGCGGCACGTCGTCGCCCGCTACCACTCGGGCTCCATCAATCTGCGCTACCTCGCCCCGCCGGCCGCCGTGTGCGCGATCGCCGCGGGCATCGTCGTGGGCGCCGCGCTCACCCCGTGGGGCTTCGTGATCCCCGCCGGCTACGTCGCGGCGATCGCGGCCGGTTCCGTGCCCGCGGGCAAGGGGCTGCCGCTCAAGGCACGCGCCCAGATCCCCGTCGCCCTCGCCACCATGCACATGACGTGGGGCTGGGGCTTCCTCACCAGCCCCAAGGCGCTGGCGAAGAAGGTCATCGCGTCGCGCCGCCCGGCGGTCCTCGCCGCGGGCTGACGGCTCGTCATACGACGTGAGGGGCGCGGGAGTTCATCTCCCGCGCCCCTCACGTCGTACAGGTCCTACCAGGTGTAGCCGGGCTCGACCTTCATGCACTTGGAGTCGTCCGCGCCGTTCTGCGTCTGCTCCTTGTCGAGCGCCTTGCTCGCGTCCTCGTCGCCGGCCGACTTCGGGTAGGCGTTCCCGGTCGTCCAGTCGGCGCCCACGGTCAGCGTCACCCCGGACACGTCCGTCGACTTCTTCACCGAACTCAGCGGAATCCCGAGGGACTTGGCGACCGCCTGGGCGTCACCCTCCAGATCGGACGACGGATAGCGCAGCACCGTCTTCTCCTCGGCGAGGGACTGCGACTGGTCCCGTACCGCCTTGGTGAAGCCCTTGGCCACGAGCGCCTGCGCCACCTGCGAGGCCCGGCCGGGCACCGGGGCGGTCGTCGCCGTACGGGTGCCGTTGAGCACCTGCACCGCGATCTTGTCGTCGGCCGCCGCCGGATCGTCGGAGGTCTCGTCCTGCGACTTCTTCTTCTTGTCCTTGCCGTCGAGCGAGACGTCGTCCTTGATCAGGCGCCACAGCGCGTCCGCGTCGTGCTCCTTCGGCGCCACCCGCGCGCCCACGTACACGAACGGCATCGTCGTCATCGTGATCCGGCTCGGATCGGGCTTCTTCAGCTCGTTGCTCAGGTCGTACAGCTTCTTGACCGTGTCGAGGCCGTCGTCGACATGAAGCGCCTTCGTCGCCTTCTCGGCGAGGGTGCGCAGCGCGTTGGGGTGGCTGAACGTCGCGTTCTTGCGCAGCTCACGCACCATCGAGCTCATGTACATGTGCTGCGCCTTGGCGCGCGCGATGTCGCTGCCGTCCTCGAAGCCGTGCCGGGTCCGCAGCCACGCGAGGGCCTGCTCGCCCTTGACGGACGTCGTGCCCTCCTTCAGCTTCAGGCCCGAGCCCTCACCGCGGCTGTTACGCGAGTAGACATTGGCGCTGACACAGACCGGCACACCGCCGACCGCGTCCGCCATCGACACCACACCGGAGAAGTCGACCATCATGAAGTGGTCGATGTGGATGCCGGTCATCTCCTCCCAGGTGGCGACCGTGCAGCCGGGACCGCCGCGCCCCAGCGAGGTGTTCACCATCTGCCGGGTGGCCGTCGCCTCGTAGACCTTGCCGTCCTCCGGGTCGGTGCACTTGGGCAGCCGGGCGAGGGTGTCGCGCGGCATGCTCACCACCGACATGTTGGTGCGGTCGGCCGACAGGTGCAGCAGCATCTGGACGTCAGCGAGCGGGGCGGCGCCGACGCTCGCCTTGGACCCGCCGAGCTTCAGGTTCTCCTTGCTGTTCCGGCTGTCGGAGCCGATCAGCAGGATGTTCAGCGGGGTCTGCCCCGCCGCGTTCGGCGTCGGCTTCGCGGCCTTGTGCTCGCCGATGTTGAGCTTGTCCGTCTTGATGTTGCTGTTCAGATGCCGGTACCAGAGATAGCCCGCGCCCGCCGTCGCGAGCACCAGGACCGCGAGCGTGCCCGCGGTCCAGCGCAGTATTCGAAAACCGCTGCGTTTCGTGCGGCCGCCCTTGTGCCGGTTGCCCCGCGGTCTTCGCTCGTCCGGTCCGGGAGCCGCGTCCCCGGTGTCCTGGTACAGGGACTCGTCCCAGCCAAGATCACCGGCGTGTGCCGCCGCCCCACCGCGGTCGCTCGGTCGTGAACGCTCCCCGCGCACACCACTTCGCCCCATGTCCTCCCCGCCCTCCCCGCCCCTGTGCCCATCTCCCGGCTGCCCCGCCGTCTCCTGGTTAGACAGCCGAAGGGCGGCCGAGGTTGGTCACGAGGCGCACACAGTCTTGTCCGCGGTCTGCTGCCCGTCGACCTTCGGCGCCTTCGCCGAGGCGCCGTCGATGGGCGTGCCCGCACCCTCGAAGTCCTGGCCGAGGACGAGGATGATCGCCGGCAGGCCCTGGTCGTTCTTCTCGCTCTTGCCGGGCTTCATCGCCGAGGCGGGCAGCCCCATGATGTCGGCGAGGCGCCGGGCCTGGTCGGCCTGGTCGGGCGCGTACTCCAGCGTCGTCGTCTTCTGCGTCGGCTTGTTGCCCAGCTGGCTGGACTTGGTGACGCCCTCGCTGTTCTGCAGCCAGGTGAGCGTCTCCTGAGCGGCGCCGGTCTTCTGGCTGCCGTTGTAGAGGTCGACGCGGACCTCGGACGCCTCCGACTTCGTGCCCTTCAGCTTCGCCGACTCGGCGGCCTTCTTCTTTTTCTTCGTCTCGGTCAGGGACACGTCGTTCTTGATGGCGTTGAAGACGGCGGGCGCCTGCGCCTCGTTGACCACGACCGTGGCCTTGACCTTCTCCGCCGGGTTGTCCAGGACCGGCGTGGTGACGAACGAGATGTTCTTCGTCGGGACCTTCTTCAGCTCAAGAGCTACGTCCTTGAGCTTGTTCAGCGTTCCTATGCCCTGGTCGACCGTGAGCGCTTTGGTCGCGGCCTCGGCCAGGCTCGTCAGCTTCGACGGGTTGGTGAGCGTGTCGCTGGAGCTCATCTTGCGGGCGAGCGAGCCGAGGAACTGCTGCTGCACCTTGATCCGGTCCAGGTCGCCCTGGTTGCCGAAGCTGTGCCGGGTGCGCAGGAAGGCGAGGGCCTGCTCGCCCTCGACGCTGGACGTGCCCGCCTTGAGCTTGAGGTGCGACTCCTTGTCGTCCACGTCCTTGCCGACACAGACGTCGACGCCGCCGACCGCGCTGGTCAGCGTCTTTACCGCGTTGAAGTCGACCATCATGAAGTGGTCCGGGGTGATGCCCGTGACCGCCTTCACCGTCTTCATGGTGCAGCCCGGGGTGCGGTCGTACTGCCCGAGGCTGGTGTTGAAGCGGACCTGGCTGGTGCCCGCGATCACCTTGCCGTCCTTGTCCGTGCAGTCCGGGATGTCCACGATGAGGTCGCGCGGGATGCTCAGCGCCGTCGCGTTCGACCGGTCCTTGGAGACGTGCAGCAGGATGTTGGTGTCGGCGTGGCCGACACTGCCCTTGTCGCCGTAGCCCTCGTTGCCCTTACCGGTGCGCTTGTCCGTACCGATGATGAGGACGTTGAACGCCTCGTCCTTGCTGAAGCTGTTCTTCGCCTCAGGGGTGTCGGTGACGGTCAGGTTGCCGTTGAGGTGCTCGTAGTAGAAGTAGGCGCCCGCCGCGGTGGCGAGCACGACGAAGGCCAGGCTGCCGCTCGTCCAGAGCAGGATCTTCTTGGCCTTCGGCTTCTTCTTCGGCTTCGAGCGGCGGCGGCCCGCGGCCTGTGTCGGCTGCTGCGGCTCGCGCCGCCTGCGCTGCGGGGGGACCTCCTGCTGCCCGCGCCGGGGTGCGCCGCGGCGGGGACCCGGCACGGCCGACTGCCCTCCGGAAGGAGTCAGTCGCAGTTCGTAATCGCCAGTCTGGGGATTGAGCACCCACTGGTCTGCGGGGTCGACATTGTTGTCAGCCCGCCCACGGCCTTGCGCGTCCACGGTTTTCTGCATCCTCCGTCGGGGCCACGCGGCGCCCCACCCCCCTACCAAGGGGGCGCCCGGTCAAGTCGGTAAGCAGTGCGCGACCCCGCCGACGAAGTATCGAGGCATGGCCGGGTGCACCGGATCGCTCACACTATCCGCCCAGTTCAGCGTCAAGCGACGACGGTGACAAATTCCACTCCCCTACAACTGGGCAATCCGGACCATTTCTTGAAACCTGTGAGGCTGCTGATGACTTGACCTTTACCCGCAGGCGTCCTGGGCCGCTGTGTTGCCCCGGAAAGTAGGGGCGGGGGAGGGGGAGGGTCCCCTGGCGCCGGGGCCGTGGGCGCCGGGCTTGCCGTCCTCGTAGTACTCCTCGCCGTCCCCGTCGTCCTCGTAGTACACGTCCTCGTCCGACATTCCGGACTCATCCGAACTGTCGTACTCCTGCTGGCTCTCGGCGCGCACGTCGGCGGGCGTCTCCTTCGAGACGACGACGGGGGCGTCGGTGCGGATCCGGGTGAACAGCCGGTCGGCGGCGGGCTGGACGAGCTGGTCGCGGTTGGCGTTGTAGACGTACGACTCCCGGGGCACGGTCAGGAACTGGATCCGGTCGGCCGGGATGTCACGCATCCCGCGCACGAGGTCGTAGAGCCCGCGCAGACTGGCGAGCCCCGGGTCGGTGGTCAGCGCGGAGGTGGCCGCGTCAAGCACCGGGTACAGCTTCGTCGGGTTCAGCAGCACCCCGTTGCTCTGCATCTTGGTGGCGAGCGCGCCGAGGAAGCGCTGCTGGCGGTCCATCCGGTCGGTGTCGCTGCCGTTGCCGAGGGTCTTGCGGGCGCGTACGTAGCCCAGCGCCTGCTCGCCGTCCAGGCGCTGCCGCCCGGCGGCCAGCTTCAGGTGGGCGTCCTTGTCGTCGATCGGCTTGTCCAGGCAGACCTCGACACCGTCCACGGCGTCGACCATGTTCTTGAAGCCCTGGAAGTCCACGACCATGTGGTGGTCGACCCGAACTCCCGTCATCTTCTCGACGGTTCGGATCGTGCAGGCCGAACCGCCCACCTCGAAGGCGTAGTTGAACATCGCGAACATCGGTTCGATCTGGGAGCCGTCGGAGGTGTGGCAGGCCGGTACGTCGACCATCAGATCGCGCGGGAAGGAGACGGCGGTGGCGCTCTTCCGGTCCGCGGCGACGTGCAGCAGGATCGTCGTGTCCGAGCGCTGGGTGCCGTCGTTGTGTCCGTACTTCCCGTTGTCGCCGGCCCGCGAGTCGGACCCGATGAGCAGCAGGTTCTGCGCCCCGTGGACCAGGACGGTGGGCCGCTCCTTGTCGTAGCGGGCCAGCTCGGTGGCGGCGTCCTCGTCCGCGGTGATGTTCCCGTCGAGCTTGTCGTACGCGACCCAGCCCGCACCGCCCGCCGCGAGCACCAGCAGCGCGACGGCGATCGCCGCGTTCCGCAGCCATCTCCTGCGCCGCCGCACCCGCCAGGCGCCGGTGGGCGACGCACCGGAACCGGGTCCGGTCGGCGGCGTGGCGGCAGAGTCGGTCACGTGCGGATCCCCCTCGGCGACGTAGAAGACATGGAACGCGTCTCTACGACCATGGACCCGTCGGCGGTGCGGGGCCGGGGGAGCTGAGCCGAACGGGCTACCTGACGGTCGCCGTGACCCTTTCACTCTCCACGCGCTTGGCCAGGGCCTCGTCGCCGAGCCGGTCGAGGTGGCGGCAGAGCACCACCGAACCGCCGGTCGCCAGCGGCGCGAACAGCCCGGCGGCGAGCCCCTGCCAGGTGTCGTACCCGAGCCCGGACAGCAGGCGCTCGCCGGGAGCGGTGGCCTCGGCGCGGGCCTTCGCCACGACCTCGGCGCCGGTGAACTCCTCCCCGCCGACGGCGAGCGCGATCTCCTCCGGGTCGACCGGGACGAAGGGGGCGAAGCGGTCGCCCTGTCCCGGCACCTCCACCGCGTAGTCCAGGAACCCCTCGGGCGGCTGCGGGAACCGTCCGCCCAGCGGCCGCAGCGCCAGCGCGACCCGCTCGCCGGAGCAGGCGCGCGCCGCTTCCAGGGTGTCGGGGCCGGTGACGACGAGGTCGGCGCGGGCCGGGTCGCCGCCGATGTCGGCGACGACGCCGACCTTCGAACAGGCGAGCAGCCACACCGCGGTCTGCCAGTGCGCGGGCAGCAGCACGGCGGCCCGGTCCCCGGGCTCGGCGCCCAGATCGCCCTGGAGCAGATTGGCGGTCTTGGCCACCCAGTTGGCCAGCGTGGCCACGGACAGCTCCACCCGCTCGCCGGTGGCGTCGTCGTAGAAGGTGACGAGGGGCCGCCCGGGATCCCCCCGCAACGCCTCGTCCAGCACCTGCCCAGCCGTCAACACAACATCATTCACACCCCCCACCCTAGGCCCCGCCCGATGCCGTCGTGCCGTGGGCGATCTGCCGCAGCCCCAAGCCTTAGGCAATCTGCCGTCCCCCCGCCCGCCCCAAGCCTTGGGCAATCTGCCGCCCGGGGCGGCAGGGTGGGCAAGGCGGCCCCCGGTGCGGGGTGAGCACCCATCAGGCCCGAGCCCCGGCGCCGGTGCACCAGCCCCGACGCCCCGTCACCCTCCCGCCCCGCCAACCCACTTCCGGCACCCATATGACCCAGCCCCGATAGCCGGATTAACCCACCTATGTCCACGATCGTACGCATGCGTGGTCTTCTTGCTTCCTCGATCGGCGTCACCTGCGCGGCCGCCCTCACCCTCCCTCTCACCCTGCCCACAGCCGCGCACGCGGCGAAGCCCGCGGCGCAGGAATCCGCGGTCCCGGGCACCACCCAGTCCCTCCCCCTCACCCCCCTGGCGACGCCCGGCGACAGCACCCGGTCGGCCGCGCCACAGCAGCAGCGACAGGAACAGGGCCTGCCCCGCCGCGACGTCCGCCCCTTCTCCCTCGTCGGCGTGGTCTGGGACAACCCGAACGCCCAGCTCCACGGCCAGGTCCAGGTCCGCACCCGCACCACGGGCACCTCCACCTGGTCCACCTGGCAGGACGTGGAGACCCACAGCGACGACGCCCCCGACCCCGACACGGCGGAGCACACGTCGAGCACGGTCCGCGGCGCTACGGCCCCGCTCTGGGTCGGCGACTCCGACGGCGTCGAGGTACGGGTCAAGGCCGAAGCGCCCCCGGCGGGATCCCGCGCGGCGGACCCGGGCGCCGAGCCGCTCCCCAGGGGCCTGCGCCTGGAACTCGTCGACCCCGGCGCGGAGCCGGCCGCCGGCGCCGAGGCCGACAGCCCCCGCGCCACAATCAGCGCGGAGACCGCCGCCGCCTCCGCCGTCAACGCCGACCTCGCCCCGCTCGGCGCGGCCGCCATCCCCGCCCTGACGAAGAAGGAGACGGAGGACGAGCTGATCTCGGCCCGCGGCGGCGACGCCGACGCGACCAAGGCCCGCCCCTACGTCGGCCCGCGCCCGCGGATCATCACGCGCAAGGGCTGGGGCGCCGACGAGAAGCTGCGCGAGCGCCAGTTCGGCTACACGAAGACGGTGAAGGCTGCCTTCGTCCACCACAGCGCCTCCGGCAACAACTACCGCTGCTCACAGGCCCCTTCCGTCATTCGCAGTATCTACCGCTACCACGTCAAGAGCAGCGGCTGGCGGGACATCGGCTACAACTTCCTCGTAGACAAGTGCGGAAACATCTACGAGGGTCGCGCCGGGGGCGTCACGAAACCGGTCATGGGTGCCCACACTCTCGGCTTCAACACCAACAGCACCGGCATCGCCGTCCTCGGCACCTTCGGCAGCTCCAACCCGCCGGCGGCCGCGGTGAACGCCATCGCACGCCTCACGGCCTGGAAACTCGGCCTCTACGGGGCGAACCCTCGTGGCACGACGTATCTGAAGTCGGGCGGTGGCAATCTGTACAAGAAGGGAAAGAATGTACGGCTGAAGGTGATCTCCGGTCACCGGGACGGGTTCGCAACCGAATGCCCGGGACGCCGTCTCTACAAGAAGCTCGGCACGGCCCGTAGCAGCTCGGCCCGTCTCCAGGGTCGCTGACGCCGGCTCCCGGGCTGCTCGAACGGTCTGCATACACTGGCCGGCCGAAAGACAGTTCGGCCGGCCCCAGCAGGAAGCAGAGACGACAGGTGACAGAAGCGATCCTCCTGGTCGGCGGCAAGGGCACCAGACTGCGCCCCCTCACCGTGAACACGCCGAAGCCGATGGTTCCTGCGGCGGGCGTCCCGTTCCTCACGCACCAGCTGGCGCGCGCGAAAGCGGCGGGCGTCGACCACATCGTCCTGGCCACCTCCTATCTGGCCGAGGTCTTCGAGCCGTACTTCGGCGACGGCTCCCGCCTCGGCCTCCACCTGGAGTACGTCACCGAGGTCGAGCCCCTCGGCACCGGCGGAGCGATCCGCAACGTCGCCTCGCACCTCCGATCGGGACCGGACGACCCGGTGCTGATCTTCAACGGCGACATCCTGACGGGCCTGGACATCCCGGCCCTGGTCCACGAGCACGAGTCGACCGGCGCGGACGTGTCCCTGCACCTGTCCCGGGTGGAGGACCCGCGCGCGTACGGCCTGGTGCCCACGGACGCGACGGGCCGGGTGACGGCCTTCCTGGAGAAGCCGCAGACTCCCGAAGAGATCGTGACGGACCAGATCAACGCGGGCGCGTACGTCTTCCGCCGCTCGGTCATCGACACGATCCCGACGGGCCGCCCGGTCTCGGTGGAGCGCGAGACGTTCCCCGACCTGCTCTCCTCAGGCGCCCACCTCCAGGGCATGGTCGACTCCACGTACTGGCTCGACCTCGGCACCCCGCAGGCGTTCGTCCGCGGCTCGGCCGACCTGGTCCTGGGCCGCGCCCCGTCCCCGGCGGTCCCCGGCCGCTGCGGCGAGCGCCTGGTCCTCGACACGGCCGTGGTGGCCCCCGACGCGAAACTGACCGAGGGCACGGTCGTCGGTTCCGGCGCGCGCGTGGGCGAGGGCGCCCGGATCTCCGGCTCCACCCTCCTGGACGGCGCGACCGTCGAGCCCGGCGCGGTGATCACGGACTCCCTCATCGGCAGAGGAGCCACCGTCGGCGCCCGCACGGTCCTCACCGGCGCGGTGATCGGCGACGGCGCCCACGTCGGCGCGGACAACGAACTCCGATCAGGAGTCCGCATCTGGTGCGACGCTGTCCTCCCCCCGGGCTCGGTCCGCTTCTCCTCGGACCAGTAGCCCCGTAAGGGGCGCGGGGAACTGCGCGACCAGCCACGACGGCGCCGCACCCGACAACGAACACAACCGGGGGTCCGGGGGCGCAGCCCCCGGTTTCGGGACGGGAAGGGGCGGAGGGGGCGACCCTCTCCCCACCGTCACCCCGTCCCGACCCCCTACCCTCTAAGGGCACCCCCCGACAGAGGACCCCAGTGGCAGGCCGCCGATACACCCCCCGCACCGAGACACCCACCCGCACCACAGTGCGCGGCGGCGACCTCCGCGTGCCCCACCCCACGACACCGACGGCGGCCCCGACCACCCGCACCTACACGCCCCCGTCCCCCCTCCACCTGGGCCTCACCCTCGGCCCCCTGCGCCGAGGCCCCGCGGACCCCACCTTCCGCGCCACCCCCGACGGCACCCTGTGGCGCACGAGCCGCACCCCCGAAGGCCCCGCCACTCTCCGCCTGACGGCGACGACCCCGGCCGTCACGGTACGGGCCGACGCCTGGGGCGCGGGCGCATCCTGGTTCCTCGACCACCTCCCGACGCTGCTCGGCGAGAAGGACGACCCGGCGCCCTTCGCCCCCCGCCACCGCCTGCTCGCCGAATCGGCCCGCCGCCGCCAAGGCCTCCGCCTGACCCGCACGGGCCTGGTCCTGGAGTCCCTGATCCCGTCGATCCTGGAACAGAAGATCACGACGGACGAGGCCTACCGCGCCTGGCGGCTCCTGCTCCACAAGTTCGGCGAACCGGCCCCGGGCCCGGCGGGCGGCCAGGACCTGCGCATGCGGATCTTCCCGGACCCGTACACCTGGATCCGCATCCCGTCCTGGGAGTGGCACAAGGCGGGCGTCGACAACAAGCGGGCCTCGACGATCATCCGCGCGGCCCAGGTGGCCCGCCGCCTGGAGGAAGCCGCGGCGATGGAACCGGCCGCGGCGAGGGCCCGCCTGGAACTCGTGCCCGGCATCGGCCCCTGGACCTCGGCCGAGACGATCCAGCGCACGAACGGCGCCCCGGACGAGGTCACGACGGGCGACCTGCACCTGCCCGGCATCGTCGGCTACGCCCTCGCGGGCAACCGCGACGCCACGGACGCCGACATGCTGACCCTCCTGACCCCGTACGAGGGCCAACGCCACCGAGCGGCCCGCCTGATCCTCCTGTCAGGAGTCTCACCCCCGCGGAGACACCCGAAGATGCGCAAGGTGAACATCGCGGAGTGGTGATGAGACGGCGCACGAAGTGCGCACCTCAGGGGCGCGGGGCCCGGCGACACCCCTTACCGGACCTCGACGAACTCCGAAACAACCCGGGCCGCCCGATCGGCCGGCGCCGCGGCCGGATGCCCCACGGCGACGGCCCCCATCGGATCCCACGCAGCGGGCAGATCGAGCACCCCGCGCACGACGTCCCGGCAGAACATGGTCGACGAGACCCAGGCGGAGCCGAGCCGCTCACCGGCCAGCGCCACCAGGAAGTTCTGCACCCCGGCCCCGGCGGCCACGACGAACATCTCCCGCTCGGCGGCATCCCGCCGGGCGTCCCCGTACGTGTGCGACCCGTCCATGACGAGACACGGCACCACGAGATACGGCGCGTTGCGCAGCACGTCCCCGCGCCGGACCCGCTTGGCGATGGACTCCTCGCTCTTGCCGTCCCGCCGCAGATCGGCGACCCACGCGTCCCGCATCGCGTCGAGCAGCCGCGTCCGCGACTCCTCGGACTCGAGGAGCACGAACCGCCACGGTGTCGTGTGATGCGGCGCGGGCGCGGTCACGGCGGCCGCGACGGCCCGCCGCACGGCGCCCGCATCCACCGCCTCGTCGGTGAACGCCCGCACGGTGCGCCGCTGCGTCACGGCCTCCCGCACGGCCTCCGAGGTCCCGAGCCGGAACATGTCGTCCCGGGCGCTGCGCACCAACTCCCGTGCGCCGCCGCCCTGTTCGGCCACGACGGCCCCGCCGAGCCCGCGCACCACGGCGACCGGAAGCCCGCCGGCCTTGCCCTTCACCAGATCACCGGCCCCGGCCAGCTCGTCGGCGGTGGCCACCACGGTCGCGCTCAGCGGATTGCCGTGCGCGTCCGTGCCGCCGCGCAGGTCCTCCAGGACGCGCACTCCGGCGGCGCCGATGGCGATGTCGGTCAGCCCGTTGCGCCAGGGGCGGCCGAAGGTGTCGGTGACGACGACGCCGACCTCGACGCCGAGCGCGTCCCGCAGCCCGGCCCGCACGGCCTCGGCCGACGCGTCGGGGTCCTCGGGCAGCAGCAGGACGGTCCCGGCCGGCGTGTTCGAGGCGTCGACCCCGGCCGCGGCCATCACCAGGCCCTGCCGGTTCTCCACGATCCGGAGCGTGCCGCGCCGCGCGACGACCCGTACGGTCTCGACGTCGATGGCTGCCTCCCGGTCGTCGGCGCGGACGATCCGCCCCTCCGCCTTGGAGACGATCTTCGAGGTGACCAGCACGATGTCGCCGTCCACGAGCCCGGGCTCCGCGGCGGCGATCAGCTTGGCCAGGTCATCGCCCTCGCGCACCTCGGGGATGCCGGGCACGGCCCATACGCGCAGTTCGCTCACGCGCCGCGCACCTCCTCGGCGAGGGCGAGGGCGACGCGCGCCATCTCGGCGGCGGCGGTGCCCACCTCCGGGTCCGTCATCATCAGCGGCACGGCCCGGCAGCGGATTCCGGCCGCTTCGACACGCTCCACGACGCCCTCGTCCTCGGTGTCGACCAGCCAGCCGTCGAGCAGCCCCGACCCGTAGTGCTCGGCGACGGCGGCGGCACTGGACTCGACGCCGACCGCGGAGAGCACCTTGTCGGCCATGCCGCGCACCGGTGCGTCGCCCACGATCGGGGACAGCCCGACGACGGGCACCCCGGCCTCGGCGATGGCCTCGCGGATGCCGGGCACGGCGAGGATGGTGCCCACGCTGACCACGGGGTTCGACGGCGGGAAGAGGATCACGTCGGCCTCGGCGATGGCCTCCAGGACACCCGGCGCCGGCTTGGCCTGCTCGGCACCGACCGGGACGACGGCCTGCGCGTCCACGGAGGCCCGCAGCCGCACCCAGTACTCCTGGAAGTGAACGGCCTTGCGCTCCCCGTCGACATCCACGGCCACATGGGTCTCGACGCGGTCGTCGGACATGGGGATGAGCCGCACGCCCGGCTGCCACCGCTCGCACAGCGCCTCGGTGACGGCGCTCAGCGGGAAGCCCGCCGCCAGCATCTGCGTACGGACGATGTGGGTGGCGAAGTCCCGGTCGCCGAGCCCGAACCACTCCGGCCCGACCCCGTACGCCGCCAGCTCCTCCTTGACCTTGAAGGTCTCGTCGGTACGGCCCCAGCCCTGCTCCTCGTTGATCCCGCCGCCCAGGGTGTACATCACCGTGTCGAGATCCGGACAGACCTTCAGGCCGAAGAGATGGATGTCGTCCCCGGTGTTGCCGATGACCGTGATGTCCGCGTCCGGAGCCGCCAGCTTGAGACCGCGAAGGAACCGGGCACCACCGATGCCGCCTGCCAGAACCACAATGCGCATGCGCCCAGCATCGCAGGCAGCACCGACACCGCGTCGGGCGGTCTCGGAACAGCGGTCCCGGACCGCGGCCTCAGACAGCGGCCTCAGACAGCGGCCTCCGCGGCGACCGAGCACGCGGCGGTGTGCATCGGCATGTCGGTGAGGCCGGGGTAGTAGATGTGCAGACTGACGGCGGGTTCGAGGGAGTCGTTCACCACCTCGTGGACATACCCCGGCGCGAACACCCGCTGCGCGCCCGCCGCGAGTGTCCGCACGCCCCGCTCCGAACGCTCCGTCAGTTCCCCCTGGAGCAGCGTCAGCACGCCCGACGAGCGGCCGTGGTCGTGCAGCCCGCTGCCCTGCCCGGGCACCCAGGACAGCAGCCACACCTCGTAGCCGGGTCCGGTGCGCAGCCGGTGGTACCAGCGGGTCGTCGCGTCGAACTCGACCAGGTGCTCCCACTGGGAGCGGTCGGCGGCGATCGAGCGGGCGAGGCCGACGAACTCGGCCACGGTCTCGGGGTGTTCCCGCGCGGGCTGGAGCAGGTGGGGGACTTCGAGGATGTCGCCGGCGATCTGGAGGTCGCTGTCGCTGTTCATCGAGTGTGGGGTTCCTCAGTCGTACAGGTCGATCAGACGGGTCGTTGCAGACGGGCCATGCAGCATGCCGAGAGAGAGTTCTTGCAGGTCATGCAGGTCATGCAGGTCATGCGGAGGTCGTGCAGAGGAGGAGACGCGGTCGGAGCCCGAGGCTCAACGACTCAACAGCTGGAACAGCAACAGCTGTGGTGCGCGCGGGCAGCACAGACGGACCCGGCGGTGCCGGTCGTCGTCCTGGGTGCCAAGTTCGCGAGCATGCCCACCAGGACATCGGTTCATGCCTCCCCTGTCAACCCAATGTCCGGAATGCGAGATATCTTTAGCCCTTTCCGGTTGTTCTGTTTGGTGAAAGGTTTGTTCAGGGCGGAGTGCGGACACTTGGCGCAGTGAACCGGCGCGCAAACGTCGTTGCGATCCTGTGATCTGAATGTGATCAGGCTCGCTTCACGGGCGCCGCCGGAACGAGATCAAACTCTGCGGCGTCCCTTCTTGTGTGGCGTCTCCATGGGCTTGGGTGGCCGGGATCAGTCGAATGGGCCGCTGGCAAGTGTCACGGTTTTTGCCGATTTGAACACTTTCCGCATAGCCTTGGTTCCGCAGAGTGAATAAGGGGCCCAATAGCAGATCCCGGCTTGACTGCCCCGGATCGGCACACTTGTAATTTCACTCGTGTCGTTCAGCCGAAATCGGTAACGGCAACATCACGGGGACGCACGGCTAGACGAGGGGCGCACTATGACCGAGTCGTTTTCGGATCTGCTGGTCGAGGACACGGAAGAGGAACTCGGCTGGCAGGAGCGCGCGCTGTGCGCCCAGACCGACCCCGAATCCTTCTTCCCGGAGAAGGGCGGCTCCACGAGGGAGGCCAAGAAGGTCTGCCTGGCGTGCGAGGTCCGCTCCGAGTGCCTGGAGTACGCACTCGCCAACGACGAGCGGTTCGGCATCTGGGGCGGACTGTCCGAGCGCGAGCGCAGGCGGCTGAAGAAGGCTGCTGTCTAGTCCCCATATTTGCGGTACGTACGGCCCGGCGCAGGTGGGTTATCCACAGGCGGCGGGCCGCTGTTGTCGGCAGCCGTTAGTGTGAGGTCCCGTCCGAGACACCCCAGCGCCCCCGTGCGCCACGGGTGTCCACCGCAGTCCAACGAACCGGGGCCCGTACCTCGATGTCCGTGCACAGCCACTCGGCAGACCAATTCGGCACTGCCGCCGCCGCGTTCAACCCGGGGCACGCCGCAGGGCTCGACCCGAGCAGCGCCCCCGAGTTCCCCAGGCATGTCGTCACCGCCGTCCTCGTCTCGCACGACGGCGCGCGCTGGCTGCCCGACGTTCTGTCAGGAGTGCTCGGCCAGGAGCGCCCGGTGCAGAACGCGGTGGCGGCCGACACCGGCAGCGCCGACGACTCCGCGGCCCTCGTCGCCCGCGCGATCGGCGACGAGCGCGTCCTGCACCTCGCCCGCCGCACCGGCTTCGGCCAGGCCGTCGAGGAGGCGGTGCGCAGCGCCGGGGTCCTCACGCCCGAAGAGCTGCCGTACCTGAAGCGGCCCAGCGGCTGGGACCCCGTCAGCCGCTCCTGGCGCGACGACGCGTACGACCTGCCGGACCTCCCGCACGGCGAGCCCGAGCAGTGGCTGTGGCTGCTGCACGACGACTGCGCGCCCGAACCCGACGCGCTCGCCCAGCTCCTGGCCGTCGTCGAGGCGGAGCGCGAGGCGGGCTCCGACGTCGCGATCGTCGGCCCCAAGCTGCGCGGCTGGTACGACCGCCGGCAGCTGTTGGAGGTCGGCGTCTCCGTCGCCCACTCCGGACGCCGCTGGACGGGCCTGGACCGCCGCGAGCAGGACCAGGGACAGCACGACCACGTGCGGCCCGTCCTGTCCGTGTCCACCGCCGGCATGCTGATCCGCCGCGACGTCTTCGAGCAGCTCGGCGGCTTCGACCGCCGACTGCCGCTGATGCGCGACGACCTCGACCTGTGCTGGCGCGCCCAGGCCGCCGGACACCGTGTCGTCGTCGCACCCGACGCCGTCGTGCGGCACGCCGAGGCGTCCTCGCGCGAGCGCCGCACCGTCGACTGCGTGGGCCGCACCGCGTCCTCCCCGCACAAGGTCGACAAGGCGGGCGCCGTCTACACCCTGCTGGTGAACGCGCGCACGGCGACGCTCCCCTGGATCCTCGTCCGGCTCCTCGTCGGCACCGTGCTGCGCACCGTCGCGTACCTGGTCGGCAAGGTGCCCGGACAGGCCTTCGACGAGATCACCGGTCTGCTCGCGACGCTGCTGCGGCCGGGCCGCATCATGGCCGGGCGCCGCTCGCGCGGCAAGGGAGTCGTCGACCCCAAGGAGCTCAAGCCGCTGTTCCCGCCGCCGGGCGCGACCGTGCGGCTCACCGTCGAGCAGGTCGCCGGCAATCTGTTCGGCGCCGACGACCCGGAGACCACGACCGCCGGACGGCACGGCGGCGGCGGTCTCGAATCGGGGCCGGGTGACGACGAGTTCTTCGAGGTCGAGCAGTTCGCCCGCCTCAAGCGCATCGCCCGCAACCCCGGACCGCTGCTCTTCGTCGTCCTGCTCTTCGTCTCCCTGATCGCCTGCCGCGGGCTGCTGGGCGGCGGGGCGCTCGCGGGCGGCGCCCTGCTGCCCGCCCCCGGTGACGCCTCCGACCTGTGGGGGCGCTACCTCGACGCCTGGCACGCCACCAGCACGGGCGGCACCCAGGCCGCGCCGCCCTACCTGGCCGTCGTCGCCGCGCTCTCCACCGTGCTGTTCGGCTCCACCGGACTCGCGATCACCGTGCTCCTCATCGGCTCGGTGCCGCTCGCCGGATTCACCGCGTACTTCGCGTCCCGGCCGCTGGTCGAGTCGCGGCTGCTGCGCGCGTGGGCCGCCGTCGCGTACGCGTTCCTGCCCGCCGCCACCGGAGCCCTCGCGGGCGGCCGGGTCGGCACCTCGGTGCTCGCGATCCTGCTCCCGCTCATCGCTCGCGCGGGTGCCTCGGCGTCCGGGCTCATGAACGACCGGGGCGCGCGAGGCAGCTGGCGGGCCACATGGGCGTACGCCCTGCTGCTGACGATCACGACGGCCTTCACCCCGATCGTGTGGCCGATGGCCCTCGTCCTCGGCATCGCGCTCCTCGTGGTGCGCCGCGACGACATCACCGCCTACGGACTGCGCTTCCTGGCCGCGCTCGGCACCCCGCTCCTGGTGCTCGCCCCGTGGTCGCTGTCGCTGCTGCCGTTCGGCTTCTTCACCGAGGCCGGGCTCCCGTTCGGCAAGGGCTCGGCCGGCGCGCTCGGCCTGCTCGGCGCCTCCCCGGGCGGCCCCGGCACCATGGGCAGCCTGCTGCTCGTCGGGCTCGTCCTGGCCGCGCTCGCCGCGCTGCTGCGCCAGGAGCGCCGCCTCGCGGTCCTCTCCGCGTGGACCGTCGCCCTCGTGGCCCTGGTCTTCGCGGTGCTCTCCAACAGCTCGACGTGGGCGGGCCCCGCCACCCTCGTCTACGGCATCGCCCTCCTCGCCGCCGCCGCGCTCGGCGCCGACGGCGCACGCACGCGCGTGGCAGAGCAGAGCTTCGGCTGGCGCCAGCCGGTGGCCGCGCTGATCGCGTTCGCCGCCGCGGCGGGCCCGCTGCTGCTCGCCGCGGGCTGGATGATCCGCGGCGCCGACGGCCCGCTGGAGCGGCGGGACCCGGTGCAGGTCCCGGCGTTCGTCGCCGAGGAGGCCGGCACGCGCGACCAGGCCCGCACGCTCGTCCTCGACGGCGACACGGGCGATGTGTCGTATGCGCTGGTGCGCGGCGCGGGCGCCCGCCTCGGCGACGGCGAACTGACCGACGCGGCCGGTGAGAACGGCCGGCTCGACAAGGTCGTCGCCAACCTGGTCGCGGGCTCCGGCGCCGACCAGGCCGACCAGCTCGGCGGCTTCGCCGTGCGCTACGTCCTCGTACGGGACGGGGCGCCGCGCGAGATGGGCCGCGTCCTGGACTCCACCCCCGGCCTGACCCGGCTCAGCCAGCAGGACGGCACCGCGCTGTGGCGCGTCGACCGCCAGGTGGCGCGGGCGGTCGTCCTGCCCACGGCGGACTCCGGTTCGACCTCGGACGACGCCCTGCCGGTCGCCGCGGGCCCGGTCGACATCCACACGACCGTCGGCCCGGGCAAGGACGGCCGCGTCCTGCGCCTCGCCGACCAGGCCGCCGAGGGCTGGACCGCCACCCTCGACGGCACGCCGCTGACGAAGACGACGGTCGACGGCTGGGCGCAGGGCTTCGAACTGCCCGCGTCCGGCGGCCGCCTCGACGTCACCTACGACACACCGTTCACCCACACCGTCTGGCTGTGGGCGCAGGGCGCGCTCGCGATCGTCCTCGTGGTCCTCGCCCTGCCGGGCCGCCGCAAGGACATCGACGACGACCTCCCCGAGGAGCCCGTCGTGCCCGCCCAGGCCGTCGAGGGCGAGGGCCGCAGGGCCCGCAGGCTGCGCGCCCAGGCGGAGGCCGAGGCCGAGCAGGCCGCTCCGGAGACGCAGGCTCCCGTCGAGGACGGGAACCAGGCCGACCAGGCCGACCAGGTCGCGGACATCCCGCAGCAGCAGGCGTACGGCGAGTGGGAGCAGCCCAGTTACGCGGGCGCCGAGTACGGCGCGTACACCGCGGGCGAGCAGCAGTACCAGCAGCAGGGCGGCTACGGGTACGACCAGCAGGCCGACCCCTACCAGGCGGGCCAGTACGACCCGTACGCGTACGGAGGCGGCTACGACCAGCAGGTCCCGTACGACCCGCAGGCCGGGTACGACCAGCACGGCGGGTACGAGCAGCAGCAGCCCGCGTACGACCAACAGGCGCCGCACGAACCGACGTACGACCCGACGTACGAGCAGCACCCGCAGCGCGGCACCGGCGCCGACGGTGAGCACCCCGACGGGAGCCAGCAGTGAACCGCACGACCCTGTCCCTGATCGCCGCCGTGACCGCCCTGGCCGCCGTCACGGGGTTCGCCTCCGTCCGGTCCGGCGGCGAGGACGGCACGCCCGTCAAGGCGGCGGCCCGGCTGCCCGTCGAGCGCTCCAGCCTGCTGTGCCCGCAGCCCAGCCAGTCCGACCTCGCGGAGACGGCGTACACCTCGTACACCCCGAAGTCCGCGGGCACGGAGGGCAAGGGCACGGCGCAGCTGATGCCCGCCGGGACGAGCGCGACCGACAGCGGTGACGACGGCGGCAAGGGCAAGAAGGCCAAGGCGGTCGTCACACCGAAGGAGCCCGGCAAGCCCTTCACGGGCGATGCCTCGGGCGGCGACGCGCCGGCCCTGGTCGGCACCGCCGACGGCGCCCTCGCGCCCGGCTGGACCGTCCAGCAGACCACCACGGTGGACGTGGGCACGGGCCGCGGCCTGCTCGGCGTGGACTGCTCGCAGCCCGACACCGACTTCTACTTCCCGGGTGCCTCCACGGCCAAGGACCGCAGCGACTACATCCACCTCACGAACCCGGACGACGAGCCCGCGGTCGTCGACGTCCAGCTGTACGGCCCGGACGGCGCCATCAAGTCCGAGGTCGGCGAGGGCATCCAGATCGCGGCGCACTCCAGCGTCCCGGTGCTGCTGTCGACCCTGACCGACACGGCGTACCCGAACCTGACGCTGCACGTCACCGCGCGCAGCGGCCGGGTCGCGGCCGCCGTCTCCGCCGCCGACGCGAAGCTGGGCGGCGACTGGCTGCCCGCCTCCACCGATCCGGCGTCCTCGCTGGTGCTGCCCGGCATCCCGAAGGACGCGACGGACGTGCGCCTGGTGGCCTTCGCGCCGGGCCAGGACGACGCCGACCTGAAACTCCAGCTCGCCACGTCCAGCGGCAAGATCACCCCCGCCGGGCACGACACGCTGCACGTGAAGTCCGGGATGACGACCGCCGTCGACCTGAAGGACGTCACGCGCGGCGACCCGGGCTCGCTGATCCTGACCCCGAGCGAGGACTCCGTGCCGGTGGTGGCCGCCCTGCGTGTCACCCGCGGCAAGGGCGCCGACCAGGAGACCGCGTTCATCCCGGCGACCAGCGACATCGGCTCCCGCGCGACGGTCGCCGACAACCGCTCCAAGGGCTCCACGCTCGCCCTGACCGCGCCCGGCGCCACCGGCAAGGTGAAGGTCACCGCGTCGGCGGGCTCCGAGGGCGGCACCCCGGTCACGAAGGAGTACACGGTCAAGGCCGGTACGACTCTGGCGGTCACCCCGCCGGTGCCGAGCGGCCTGAAGGGCTCGTACGCGCTGACCGTCGAGCCGGTGTCGGGCGGCAAGGTCTACGGCTCGCGGATGCTGGAGGAGAAGCAGGACGGCGTCCCGGCGTTCACCATCCAGACGCTGCCGGACGACCGGGGCACGGTCTCGGTGCCCCAGTCCGACGAGGACCTGGCGGTGCTCCAGAAGTAGCGCCGGGGGAGACGGTCAGTCCTCCTCGTCCCCGTAGCGGGGATCGACGGTCTCCGGGGTGAGCCCCAGGACCTCGGCGACCTGCTCGACGACGACGTCGTGCACCAGGGCCGCGCGCTCGTCGCGGCCCTTGGTGCGGATCTCGATGGGGCGCCGGTAGATCACCACGCGCGCGGGGCGGTCGTCCCGCGCCGCGATCGTGCCGCCCAGCGGCACCGAGTCGCCGCCGAACGCCTCGTCCTCGGCCGTGAGGCGCGGCACCTCGAGGACGAGGAAGTCGACCTCGCCCAGCTGCGGCCAGCGCCGCTCCAGGCGCTCCACGGAGTCCTGCACGAGGTCCGCGAAGGTGTCGGCGCGGCTCGCGGACAGCGGCACCTGCGGGGGCGCCACGGGCCCGCGCATGCCACGCCCGTGCCGGTCGCGGCGGCGCGGCGGACGCGGCTCGCCGGGGGAGCGCGGTACCTGACTGTCTGGCCTTTCCATCACCGACGCAGCGTAGTCCTTGGGGACGCCGGAGCGGCGCACGAAGCGGGGCAGTCCCGGACGGGCCGCCGCATGTCGCTTCCCGACCGATCAAGCCATTCTTGGGCCGGATTCTGTATCCCTCCCGGACCGTTGAACTCGTGAAAGTTGACGCCATTTGTCCCGAGTGGTGACGGCTTTCATGTGCACCGTGGGGCGTACGACCCCGGGTCGCCGCAGGTCATGAAGGCGCCCGTGCGAGCCGGTGTGCGCCGTCTCACACCACGACACGGTGGGGTGACCTCGGGGAGAGTCGTCGCGGCCCGCTCAAGAGTGCGGTACCGTCCAACGCTGTGAGCCCTGTACGTCGCTGTTCGCGCACCGCTTGCGGCCGTCCCGCCGTCGCGACGCTGACGTACGTCTACGCCGACTCGACCGCGGTCCTCGGCCCGCTCGCCACCTACGCGGAACCCCACTGCTACGACCTGTGCGCCGAGCACTCCGAGCGCCTCACCGCGCCGCGCGGCTGGGAGGTCGTCCGCCTCACCGACGGCAGCGCCCCGTCCCGCCCCAGCGGCGACGACCTGGAGGCCCTGGCCAACGCCGTGCGTGAGGCGGCCCGCCCCCAGGAGCGCGCCGCCGAGGCCGGCGGCGCCGGCCCGCGCACCGCGGACCCCATGGAGGTCGCCCGCCGCGGCCACCTCAGGGTCCTTCGCTCGCCCGACAACTGACCGCATACGGGGGCACAGCGCGCCCGCGGCAGCCGCCTTCACCGGATCTTCGCCACCATCTCTGTCACGCACGTTGACGCGAGTTTGTTGTGGACAGAACATTTTCGCCACCCTGTCCATGGGAATCCGGGATTCCGGGAGGCGCCCGTGTTCGTCCAGCAACTGGAGCCCGTCAGCGGCTCCCTCGGCCTGTCCGCCCTCGTCGCGACCCTGCCCCTCGTCACCGTCCTCGTCCTGCTCGGCGCCGTGCGCATGAAGGCCCACCGCGCGGGCCTCATCGGCCTCGCCGTCGCCGTCCTGGTCGCCTGGCTCGCGTACGGCATGCCGCTCGGCCAGACCCTCTCCAGCGGCGCGCAGGGCGTGCTGTTCGGGCTCTTCCCCATCATGTGGATCGTCGTCAACGCCCTGTGGGTGTACCGGATGACGGTCCGCACCCGGCACTTCGACATCCTGCGCCGCTCCTTCGGCCGGCTCTCCGACGACCCGCGCATCCAGGCCCTCGTCATCGCGTTCTGCTTCGGCGCGCTCCTGGAAGCCCTCGCCGGATTCGGCGCGCCCGTCGCGATCTGCTCGGTGATGCTCGTCGCCCTCGGCTTCGACCCGGTGAAGGCCGCGGTCGTCTCCCTGGTGGCCAACACCGCGCCGGTCGCCTTCGGCGCCATGGGCACCCCGGTCGTGACACTCGCGTCGGTCACCGGCCTGCCCCTGGACGCCGTCGCCTCCGTCGTGGGCCGGCAGACCCCGCTGCTCGCGCTCGTCGTCCCCCTCGTGCTCGTCGGCCTGGTCGACGGGCGACGCGGCCTGCGCGAGACCTGGGTGCCCGCGCTGGCCTGCGGAGTCGCCTTCGCCGTCGCCCAGTTCGCGGCCTCCAACTACGTCTCCGCGCAACTCGCCGACATCGGAGCCGCGTTGATCGGCGCGGCCGCACTGGTCGCCGTCCCGCAGGCGCGCAGGCCCGCCGCCGAGCCGGTGCGCGCCGCGGTCCTCACCGGCGTACGCAGCGAAGACCTCGACGAGGAGGACCCGCGGCGCGAAGTGCTGCGCGCCTACGCCCCGTACGCGCTCATCGTCGTGATCTTCTCCCTCGCCCAGATCCCGGCCGTCAAGGACTGGCTCGCCGAGGCGAACCGCGTCTTCGACTGGCCCTTCCTGAACGTCGCGAACCCGGACGGCGACCCGGTGAGCGGCAACGTCTTCACGCTGCCGCTGGTCTCCACCGGAGGCACGCTGGTCCTGATCGCGGGCGTGCTGACGGCCGTCGTCATCGGCGTGCACGCGCGCGTGGCGGCACGCGAGTGGCTGGGGACCGTGCACGAACTGCGGTTCGCGATCCTCACCGTGACGAGCGTGCTCGCCCTCGCCTACGTCATGAACCTCTCCGGGCAGGCCGCCACCATCGGGCACTTCGTGGCCGCGGCGGGCGCGGGCCTCGCCTTCCTGTCACCCGTCCTCGGCTGGTTCGGCGTCGCGGTATCCGGCTCCGACACCTCGGCCAACGCCCTCTTCGGCGCACTCCAGGTGACGGCCGCCCAGCAGTCGGGCCTGTCGCCGGAACTCCTCGCGGCGGCGAACAGTTCGGGCGGTGTCCTCGGCAAGATGATCTCCCCGCAGAACCTCACCATCGCGTGCGCGGCCGTCGGCCTCGCGGGCCGGGAGGGCGATCTGCTGCGCAAGGTGCTGCCGTGGAGCCTGGGACTGCTGCTCGTGATGTGTCTCATCGTGTACGCCCAGAGCACGGCGGTGCTGTCCTGGATGCTGCCGTGACGCTCGCGTGACCAGCACCGATGGCGGACGGCGGGTTCTTTGCGAGGAATGAGGGGGTCACGCTCTGTTGTCGGTGCGGACCGGTAGTTTGTGGGGTCCGTGAAGTACTTCAGGAGGGCTGGACCGGGCCATGGCTGCTGATCTGTCGCAGATCGTCAAGGCGTACGACGTGCGCGGGGTGGTCCCGGACCAGTGGGACGAGAAGCTGGCCGAGCTGTTCGGCGCCGCGTTCGTGCGGATCACGGACGCGACGGCGATCGTGGTCGGGCACGACATGCGGCCCTCGTCCCCGGGCCTCTCCCGCGCGTTCGCGCTCGGAGCCACCGCTCAGGGCGCGGACGTCACCGAGATCGGCCTGTGCTCCACCGATCAGCTGTACTACGCGTCGGGCGCGCTGAACCTGCCGGGAGCGATGTTCACGGCGTCGCACAACCCGGCCGAGTACAACGGCATCAAGCTCTGCCGGGCGGGCGCCGCCCCGGTCGGCCGGGACACGGGCCTCGCCGACATCCGCCGCCTCGCCGAGGAGTGGAGCGACACGGGCGCCCCCGAGCCGGCCGCCACCACGGGCACGATCAGCCGGCGGGACACCCTGGACGACTACGCGGCGCACCTGCGCGGCCTGGTCGACCTCACCGCCGTCCGCCCGCTGAAGGTCGTGGTCGACGCGGGCAACGGGATGGGCGGCCACACCGTCCCCACCGTCCTCGCGGGCCTCCCGCTGGACGTCGTACCGATGTACTTCGAGCTGGACGGCACGTTCCCGAACCACGAGGCGAACCCGCTGGACCCGGCCAACCTCGTGGACCTCCAGGCCCGCGTCCGGGCCGAGGGCGCCGACCTCGGCCTCGCCTTCGACGGCGACGCGGACCGCTGCTTCGTCGTCGACGAGCACGGCGACCCGGTCTCCCCGTCGGCGATCACGGCCCTGGTCGCCTCCCGCGAGCTCGCGCGCAACGGCGGCTCGGGCACGATCATCCACAACCTGATCACTTCCTGGTCCGTGCCCGAGGTCGTCAAGGAGCACGGCGGCACGCCCGTACGCACGCGCGTGGGCCACTCGTTCATCAAGCAGGAGATGGCGACGACCGGCGCGATCTTCGGCGGCGAGCACTCCGCGCACTACTACTTCAAGGACTTCTGGAACGCGGACACGGGCATGCTCGCCGCGCTCCACGTCCTGGCGGCGCTCGGCGGCCAGGACGGCCCCCTCTCCGCCCTCGTCTCGTCCTACGACCGCTACGCCGGCTCCGGCGAGATCAACTCCACGGTCGCCGACCAGGCCGACCGCCTCGCCGCGATCAAGGCCGCGTACGGCGACCGGGACGGCATCACCCTGGACGAGCTCGACGGCCTCACCGTCACGGCGTCCGACTGGTGGTTCAACGTCCGCCCGTCGAACACGGAGCCCCTCCTCCGCCTGAACACCGAGGCCCGGACCCGCTCCGCGATGGAACAGATCCGCGACGAGATCCTCGGGATCATTCGCGCCTGACGTCCGCCTGCGGCTCCCCGCGCCTCCTTTGATGAGATGCCGCACGAAGTGCGCATCTCAGGGGCGCGGGGAACTGCGCGAGAAGCGGCCACCGGCC
>NZ_QLLY01000012.1:0-5078 GCF_003259365.1 Streptomyces sp. PsTaAH-137 | reverse complement strand
GCACCCGGCCGACAACCCAAAAAGGGGCGCGGGGAACTGCGCGAGAAGCGGCCACCGGCCCGCACCCGGCCGACAACCCAAAAGAAGGGGCGCGGGGAACTGCGCGACCAGCCCCAACGCCCCGGCGGTACCCTGACCAGGCCGCACACAAGGCACCCGCAACCCCGAAGGGACCCCTCATGCCGCTCGAAGCCGGCCTCCTGGAGATCCTCGCCTGCCCGGCCTGCCACGCCCCCCTCAAGGAGGCCGAAGCCGAGCTGATCTGCACCTCCAAGGACTGCGGCCTGGCCTACCCGGTCCGCGACGGCATCCCCGTCCTGCTCGTCGACGAGGCCCGCCGCCCCGCGTAACCCGCACAAGACGCCCCCGGAGGCCCGCGCCATGTTCGACGAAACGCTCCTGGACGACCCGGACGCGCTGGCCCGGGCCGACCGCCGCGGCCTGCTGCGCGGCGCCGCCGAGGCAGGCGCCCGCGTCCGCACCGCCGCCCGGCACGCCACCGAGGCCGGTATCGCCGAACTGAAGCCGGACGGCCGTCCGCGCGCCGTCCTGATCGCGGGCCCCGGCACCGCGGCCCTCGGCGTCGCGGAGTTCATCGGCCGCCTGGCGGGCTCGGCCTGCCCGGTCGTCCGGCTGCGCTCCACCGGCGTCGCCCCCGCCTCCGGCGCCCTGCGCTGGGAACTGCCCGGCTGGGCCGGCTCCGTCGACCTGCTGCTGATCGTCACCCCGGACGGCGGCGAGCCCAGCCTCTCCCTCCTGGTCGAACAGGCGTACCGCCGCGGCGTCACGGTCGTCGCCGTCTGCCCCTCCGGCGCCCCGCTGACCGAGACCGTGGCCGGCGCCCACGGCCTGTACGTACCGATGGCCACGGCCCCGTACGACGAGCAGGAGAGCCCCGTCGCGGCCTCCGCCCCCGGCTCCCTGTGGGCCCTGCTCACGCCCCTGCTCGCGCTGCTCGACCGCACCGGCCTGCTCAGCGCGCCCCCGGAGGACCTGGAGAAGGTCGCCGACCGCCTCGACCGCACCGCCGAACGCTGTGGCCCCGCCATCGCCACCTACGGCAACCCGGCCAAGACCCTCGCCTCCGAGCTGGCCGACTCGCTGCCGCTGATCTGGACCGAGGGCGCGGCCGCGGGCCCGGCCGGACGCCGGTTCGCCGCCGCGCTCGCCGAGCTGGCCGGCCGCCCGGCGCTCGCCGCCGACCTGCCCGAGGCGCTGCCCGCCCACGGCGCGCTCCTCGCGAGCGACCTCGCCGCGGGCGCCGACCCCGACGACTTCTTCCGCGACCGCGTCGACGAGGCCCAGGCCCTGCGCGCCCGCGTCGTCCTGCTCCGCGACCGCCCCACCGGCGGCCTCAGCGCCGCCCCGGCCGCCCGCGAACTCGCGCTGTCGCACGGCACCGCCATCAGCGAGCTGGAGCCCGAGGAGGGCAGCGACCTGGAGACCCTCGCGGAGCTGATCGCCGTCACGGATTTCGCCGCCGTTTACCTGGGCCTCGCCTCCGGTACGTGACCCGGAGCCGACCCTGTCCCCGGCCCGGCCGCACGCGCCGGCCCACCCGACCAGGACCGCGTACGGAGAACACACACGTCATGGACCGCCTCACCAACACCGTCCGCCCCTACGCCTGGGGCTCCACCACCGCCATCCCGCGGCTCATCGGCGCCGAACCGACCGGCGAACCCCAGGCCGAGATGTGGATGGGCGCCCACCCCGGCGCCCCCTCCGGCACCGGCCGCGGCCCGCTGAACGAGGTCATCGAGGCCCACCCCGAGCAGGAACTCGGCGCCCGCGCGACCGCCAAGTTCGGCCCGCGTCTCCCCTTCCTCCTCAAGCTGCTCGCCGCCGGCGCCCCCCTCTCGCTCCAGGTCCACCCCGACCTCGTACAGGCGAAGGAGGGGTACGAGGAGGAGGAGAAGCGGGGCGTCCCGATCGACGCCCCCCACCGCAACTACAAGGACGCCAACCACAAGCCCGAACTCATCTGCGCGCTCACCGAGTTCGACGGCCTGTGCGGCTTCCGCGCCCCCGAGGAGTCGGCCCGGCTCCTCGAAGGGCTCGGCGTCGACAGCCTCAAGCCGTACGTGGACCTGCTGCGCGCCGAGCCCGAGGAGGCCGCGCTGCGCGAGGTCCTCACCGCCGTGCTGTCCGCGGACCGCGCCGAGATGACGGCGACCGTCACTGAGGCGACCGCCGCCGCCCAGCGCATCGGCGGTGTGTACGAGCCGTACGCGGGCATCGCCCACCACTATCCCGGCGACCCGGGCGTGATCGCCGCGATGCTCCTCAACCACGTGCGACTGCAGCCGGGAGAGGCACTGTTCCTCGGCGCGGGCGTCCCGCACGCCTACCTCGACGGCCTCGGCGTCGAGATCATGGCCAACTCCGACAACGTCCTGCGCTGCGGCCTCACCCCCAAGCACGTGGACGTCCCCGAACTGCTGCGCATCGTCCGCTTCGAGGCGAGCGACCCCGGCGTCCTGCGCCCCGAGGCGTCGCCCGACGGCGAGGAGCTGTACGACACCCCGATCGACGAGTTCCGCCTCTCGCGCTACGTGCTGCCCGAAGGCGGCGCGACCCACGACCTGACCGCGCCGACCCCGCAGATCCTGCTCTGCACCGCGGGCACGGTCCGGGCGGGCGACCTCGACCTCACCCCCGGCCGATCCGTCTTCGTCCCGGCGGACGAAAAGACCGAAGTGTCCGGAGTGGGAACGGTTTTCCGCGCGACCGTCGTGGCCTGAGAGACCCCTGTGCCGTCCCGTGCTGCAACAATGACCCACCGCTGCACGGGACAGACGCATAGGCACAACCTCGAAGGGACACCAGGAACCACATGAGTGCTTCAGGCGGAGCAAAGGCGATCGTGGCGGCACTGGCCGCCAACCTCGCGATCGCGGCATCGAAGTTCGTGGCGTTCCTCTTCAGCGGCTCCTCGTCGATGCTCGCCGAGGCCGTCCACTCGCTCGCCGACTCCGGCAACCAGGCCCTGCTCCTCATCGGAGGCAAGAAGGCCCAGCGCGAGGCGACCCCGCAACACCCCTTCGGCTACGGCCGCGAGCGCTACATCTATGCCTTCCTCGTCTCCATCGTGCTCTTCTCGGTCGGCGGCATGTTCGCCGTCTACGAGGGCTACGAGAAGATCAAGCACCCGCACGAGCTGGAGCACTGGTACTGGCCGGTCGGCGTCCTCGTCTTCGCGATCATCGCCGAGGGCTTCTCCTTCCGTACGGCCATCAAGGAGTCCAACCAGCTGCGCGGCAAGCTGACCTGGAGCCAGTTCATCAAGCGCGCCAAGGCCCCCGAGCTGCCGGTCGTCCTCCTGGAGGACTTCGGCGCCCTGATCGGCCTCGTGCTCGCCCTTGGCGGCGTCGGCCTCACCCTCGGCACCGGCGACGGCGTCTGGGACGGCATCGGCACGCTCTGCATCGGTCTGCTGCTGATCGCCATCGCCATCGTCCTCGCCCTGGAGACCAAGTCCCTGCTCCTCGGCGAGGCCGCGGGCGCGGAGGAGGTCGCCAAGATCGAGCAGGCCGTCGTCGACGGCGACACCGTCACCGGCCTGATCCACATGCGCACGCTCCACCTCGGTCCCGAGGAACTCCTCGTCGCGGCCAAGATCGCCGTCCAGCACGACGACACGGCCGCCGAGGTGGCCCGCGCCATAAACGAAGCCGAGGCCCGCATCCGCGCCGCTGTGCCGATCGCCCGGGTCATCTACCTCGAGCCCGACATCTACAGCGAGTCCGAGGCCGCCAGGGGCGCCGACCCGGAGGCCGCCCCCGGCGGCCCGACGCCGAACCCGACGCCGGGGCACTGAACGCCCTCGTACGCCGTCGGCCCGACCCCCGATACCGAGACGGGGTAGGGCCGACTGGGCCGATCGGTGTAGCTTTGTCACGAGCCAGACGTCGCTGCTGATGGCGGTCGGGCGGCCCGCACGACGGGCCGGCCGAGGGAGAGAGGGCCTCCGACGGACTGCGCTGCGAGTATCGACGGGACACCTGTGTCCGCCGACGCCCGCAGACCAGCCACGCATGCCTCCACCCGGTCGGCATGCGGACGAAGCCCACCTCGACCATCTGCAACTGCACCGAGGAGCAGCTCACTTATGACTTCTGTCGCCAACCGACAGGACCAGGACTTCAAGGTCGCCGATCTCTCCCTGGCCGCCTTCGGCCGCAAGGAGATCACCCTCGCCGAGCACGAGATGCCCGGCCTGATGGCGATCCGCAAGGAGTACGCCGAGGCGCAGCCCCTCGCGGGCGCTCGCGTCACCGGCTCCCTCCACATGACGGTCCAGACGGCCGTCCTCATCGAGACCCTCGTCGCGCTCGGCGCCGACGTCCGCTGGGCGTCCTGCAACATCTTCTCCACGCAGGACCACGCCGCCGCGGCCATCGCGGTGGGCCCGAACGGCACGCCGGACAACCCGCAGGGCGTCCCGGTCTTCGCCTGGAAGGGCGAGACGCTGGAGGAGTACTGGTGGTGCACGGAGCAGGCGCTGACCTGGCCGAACACCCCCACCGGCGGCCCGAACATGATCCTCGACGACGGTGGTGACGCCACCCTCCTCGTCCACAAGGGCGTCGAGTACGAGAAGGACGGCAAGGTCCCCTCGGTCGACACCGCCGAGTCCGACGAGCACCGCGTCATCCTCCAGCTCCTGAACGACACGATCTCCAACGGTTCGCAGAAGTGGACCCAGCTCGCCTCGGAGATCCGCGGCGTGACCGAGGAGACCACGACCGGTGTCCACCGCCTGTACGAGATGCAGCGCGACGGCTCCCTCCTGTTCCCCGCGATCAACGTGAACGACGCGGTGACGAAGTCGAAGTTCGACAACAAGTACGGCTGCCGCCACTCGCTGATCGACGGCATCAACCGCGCCACGGACGTCCTCATCGGCGGCAAGACCGCTCTGGTCTGCGGCTACGGCGACGTCGGCAAGGGCTCCGCGGAGTCGCTGCGCGGCCAGGGCGCCCGCGTGATCGTCACGGAGATCGACCCGATCTGCGCGCTCCAGGCGGCGATGGACGGCTTCCAGGTCGCGACGCTGGACGAGGTCGTCGACAAGG
>NZ_QLLY01000011.1:189679-306285 GCF_003259365.1 Streptomyces sp. PsTaAH-137 | reverse complement strand
GACTCCGAGGGCAAGGGCACGATCGTGCTGGCCACGGTGCGCGGCGACGTCCACGACATCGGCAAGAACCTCGTCGACATCATCCTGTCGAACAACGGCTACAACGTGGTCAACCTGGGCATCAAGCAGCCGGTCTCGGCGATCCTGGACGCGGCCGAGGAGCACAAGGCCGACGTGATCGGTATGTCCGGGCTCCTGGTGAAGTCCACGGTGATCATGAAGGAGAACCTGGAGGAGCTCAACCAGCGCAAGCTGGCGGCCGACTACCCGGTCATCCTCGGCGGCGCCGCCCTCACCCGCGCCTACGTCGAGCAGGACCTGCACGAGATCTACCAGGGCGAGGTCCGCTACGCCCGTGACGCGTTCGAGGGCCTGCGCCTGATGGACGCCCTCATCGCGGTCAAGCGCGGCGTCCCCGGCGCCACCCTTCCCGAACTCAAACAGCGCCGGGTTCCGCGAAGGGACGTGGTGCTCGCCGAGCCGCGGGAGACGGGCCGCTCAGACGTCGCCACCGACAACCCGGTGCCGGAGCCGCCGTTCTGGGGCACGCGCGTCATCAAGGGCATCCAGCTCAAGGAGTACGCGTCCTGGCTCGACGAGGGCGCCCTCTTCAAGGGCCAGTGGGGGCTCAAGGGCGAGACGCTGGAGAGCGAGGGCCGGCCTCGGCTGCGGATGTGGATGGACCGGCTGCGCACCGAGAACCTGCTGGAGGCGGCCGTCGTCCACGGCTACTTCCCCTGCGTCTCCAAGGGCGACGACCTGATCATCCTGGACGACGACGGCAACGAGCGGACCCGCTTCTCCTTCCCGCGCCAGCGCCGTGGCCGCCGCCTGTGTCTGGCCGACTTCTTCCGCCCGCAGGAGTCCGGCGAGACCGACGTCGTCGGCCTCCAGGTCGTCACCGTCGGCTCGAAGATCGGTGAGGCCACCGCCGAGCTGTTCGCCGCGAACTCCTACCGCGACTACCTCGAACTGCACGGCCTGTCCGTGCAGTTGGCCGAGGCGCTCGCCGAGTACTGGCACGCCCGGGTCCGCTCCGAGCTGGGCTTCTCCGGCGAGGACCCCGCCGAGATGGAGGACATGTTCGCCCTGAAGTACCGGGGCGCCCGCTTCTCCCTCGGCTACGGCGCCTGCCCCAACCTGGAGGACCGGGCCAAGATCGCCGACCTGCTCCGGCCGGAGCGGATCGGCGTCCACCTCAGCGAGGAGTTCCAGCTCCACCCCGAACAGTCCACCGACGCCATCGTCATCCACCACCCCGAGGCGAAGTACTTCAACGCGCGGTAATCGGGAGCAGTCGTACACTGGTCCGTCCAGCGCAGGCCGGTCTCCGCAAGGGGACCGGCCTCTTCGTCCCTCATGGAGGTGTGCCCGGATGACCAGTACGGTCCCCGCACTCGGTACCCGAACGGCCGAAGGGTCCGCCCTTCAGGCCGTACTCCTCGACATGGACGGAACCCTCGTCGACACCGAAGGGTTCTGGTGGGACGCGGAATCCGCCGTCTTCGCCGGCCTGGGCCACACCCTCGACCCGGCCTGGAAGCAGGTCGTCGTCGGCGGCCCCATGACCCGCAGCGCGGGCTTCCTCATCGAGGCGACCGGCGCCGACATCTCCGTGCCCGAGGTGTCCGTGCTGCTCAACGACGCCTTCGAGCGGCGCATCGGACAGAACCTGCCGCTCATGCCGGGCGCCGCGAGACTGCTCGCCGAACTCGCCGCCCACCGGGTGCCGACCGCGCTCGTCTCCGCCTCCCACCGCCGCATCATCGACCGCGTCCTGCACTCGCTCGGCCACGCCAACTTCCGGCTCACCGTCGCCGGTGACGAGGTGGACCGCACCAAGCCGCACCCCGACCCGTATCTGATCGCCGCCGCCGGGCTCGGTGCCGCGCCGGAGCGCTGCGCCGTCATCGAGGACACCGCCACCGGAGTCGCCGCCGCCGAGGCCGCGGGCTGCCACGTCGTCGCCGTCCCGTCCGTCGCCCCCATCGAGCCGGCCCACCGGCGCACCGTCGTGGCCTCCCTCGAACACGTCAACCTGCCTTTCCTGCACGGCCTCATGACGCCCTGACAGATGGTCCGCGGTGCGGGACGTGGCGGGAAGCCGCTGAAGTACCGCACGCATCAAATGAGTTGGTTGTGTGACCTTTCCCACGTTCTCGTGGGTCGACAGGTTTGCCCGGGCGTGCTGTGTGTCCGCTTTCTGCCCGCTCGGGCGTGCCCATGTGTCCCGATTGGTAGCTCCCTGCGGCGAACCTTCCTCCTGAGGCGTTTTCGGTGCGTCCACGCCCGGTTTCGCAGCGTGATGGGTGACCGGATCGGGCACATGTGGACGCCGGGTGCAGGCGCATTAATCTCATCGCGAGAACATCGCCCCACCCCTCGTGCTCCTGTCGCCCACTCCGCGCCGGACACGAGTGGGTCAAGCTCTGGAGAACGTCGAGCATGAACCGCAAGACTCTGGTGCTGTCGGCCGTCGTCGGCCTGCTCGCCCCTACGCTGGCCGCGTGCGGAGGCTCGGACAGCGGTAGTGGTGACGACGCCATCGTGGTGGGCACGACCGACCAGTTCGAGCTGACGTCGGACCAGCCGGCCCCGTTCGACCCGGCGTACTCCTACGACGCGGGCGTGTGGAACGTGCTGCAGCAGACCCTGCAGACCCTCGTGGCCGTGCCCAAGGGCGGCGGCGACCCGGTGCCGGAGGCGGCGCAGAGCTGCGGGTTCACCGACAGCGGCAGCGAGCGCTACGCCTGCAAGCTGCGGGACGGGCTGCAGTTCTCCGACGGCACGGAGGTCACGGCCGCCGACGTGAAGTACTCGATCGACCGCGTGCGCGACATCGACAGCGACAGCGGTATCGCGGGCCTGCTCTCCACGATCGACACCATCGAGGCCGTCGGCAAGAACGAGGTCGTCTTCCACCTCAACACGCCGGACGCGACCTTCCCGTACAAGCTGACGACCCCGGCCGCCGCCCTGGTCAACCCGGCCGACTACGAGAAGAAGAAGCTGCGCGACGGCTTCGAGATCAGCGGGTCGGGCGTCTACACGCTGAAGACCGAGGTCGAGGGCAAGAAGGTCGTCAAGGCCGTCTTCACCAAGAACCCGCACTACAAGGGCCAGTTCAAGGTCAAGAGCGACACCGTCGAGATGCGCTCGATGTCCAGCGCCGAGGCGATGGAGACGGCCCTCGAAAAGGGCGACATCGACGTCATGGGCCGCACGCTGACGCCCGACCAGATCGCCAAGTACTCCTCCAAGGTGCCCGAGGGCGTCAACTTCGTCGCGACGCAGGGCCTGGAGACCAACTTCCTCGGCTTCTCGCTCAAGCAGGGCCAGGTCGGCGACAAGGCCGTCCGCCAGGCGATCGCCCAGATCGTCGACCGCGGCCAGATCGCCTCCGAGGCGTACAAGTCGACCTCCGACTCGCTGTACTCGCTGGTCCCCGCCGGCGTCGTCGGCCACGCCAACTCGTTCTTCAACCAGTACAACGACCCGGACAAGGCGAAGGCCGCCGACATCCTGCACCAGGCGGGCATCACCACGCCCGTCAAGCTGTCGCTGCACTACACCCAGGACCACTACGGCCCGGTCATGAAGAAGCAGTTCCAGCTGCTGGCCCAGCAGCTCAACGACAGCGGCCTGTTCAAGGCGGAGATCCACGAGACCAAGAAGTGGACCAAGTTCCGCACCGAGGAGCTGGCCGGCAAGTACCAGGTCTACGGCATGGGCTGGGTCGCCGACTTCCCCGACGCCGACAACTTCCTGGCGCCGTTCCTCGACAAGGACAACTTCCTCGGGTCGACGTACACCAACTCCACGATCACGCGGGACCTCATCCCCGCCTCCCGTCGTGAGTCCGACCGCGCCGCCGCGTCCAAGACGCTGAAGCGGATCCAGGACATGGTCGCCAACGACGTCCCGGTGCTGCCGCTGACCCAGAGCAAGCAGTACATCGCCGCGGGCGACGACATCACCGGCGCCGAGTGGGCCCTGTCCTCCACCTCGCTGCTCCAGCTGTGGGAGCTGGGCCGGGGCGTCAGCGGCTGATCCCCTCCCCGTACGCACATGAAGGCGGCGGCCACCGAAAGGTGGCCGCCGCCTTCATGGTGTCGTCAGGGCCTACTGGGCGCCCGGCCGGACCAGTCCGCTCTCGTACGCGTACACCGCCGCCTGCACCCGGTCGCGCAGTCCCAGCTTCGTCAGCACATGGCCGACATGGGTCTTCACCGTCGTCTCGCTCACGAACAGGTCGGCGGCGATCTCCGCGTTCGACAGCCCGCGCGCGACCAGCTTGAGCACCTCGACCTCGCGCTCGGTCAGCGTGTGCAGTGTGTCCGGCACCGGCTCGTCGCCCGACGGCAGATGGTCCGCGTACTTGTCGAGCAGGCGGCGCGTGATGCTCGGCGCCAGCATCGCCTCACCGGCGGCCACCACCCGGATCGCCTGGACCAGCTCATTGGCCGGGGCGTCCTTGAGGAGGAAGCCGCTGGCCCCCGCCTTCAGCGCCTCCACGACGTACTCGTCCAGATCGAAGGTCGTCAGCACGAGCACCTTCGCCGGGCCGTCCCGCCCCGGGCCGGTGATCTGCCGGGTCGCCTCGACCCCGTCCATCCGCGGCATCCGGATGTCCATCAGCACCACATCGGGCTGCAGCGCGCGCACCTGATCGAGCGCCTGGAGGCCGTCCCCGGCCTCACCGACGACCGCGATGTCCTGCTCGGCCTCCAGAATCATCCGGAAGCCCGTACGCAGCAGAGGCTGGTCGTCGACCAGTAGGACACGGATCGCCACGAAACACTCCTTCGGTAGTCCGGGCCCATTCTGCCCTGCTAGACCTCGCCCGACTCGGCCGCCCTGACCGACTCCTGCGCGGGCGGCGGCACGGCCGCCACGATCTGCAGCGGATAGGGCGGGGGAGTACCGCCGAATTCCGGACAGACGGCCTGGTGATCGCACCAGCCGCAGAGCTTCGTCGGCCGCGGCCGCCAGTCCCCGCTCTCCGTGGCGAGCTGGATCGCCTCCCACAGCGCGTGCAGCTTCCGCTCCACCCGCTCCAGGTCGGAGATGACCGGGTCGTACGTGATGACGTCCCCGCTCCCGAGATAGACGAGCTGCAGCCGCCGCGGCACGACCCCCTTCAGCCGCCACACCACCAGCGCGTAGAACTTCATCTGGAACAGGGCGCCCTCGGCGTACTCGGGGCGGGGCGCCTTGCCCGTCTTGTAGTCGACGATCCGCACGTCGCCGGTCGGCGCCACGTCGACCCGGTCGATGATCCCGCGCAGCCTGAGCCCCGACTCCAGCTCCGCCTCGACGAACAGCTCCCGCTCGGCGGGCTCCAGACGCGTCGGGTCCTCCAGCGTGAACCAGCGGTCGACCAGCCGCTCGGCATCCCCCAGCCAGCGGGTCATCCGCTCGCCCGCGGCACCTTCGTCGGCGTCCGCGAACAACTCGGCCAGCTCGGGCCGCGCCTCGCGCAGCCGGTCCCACTGCCCCGGGATCAGCGACTTGGCGCGCTGCGCCGTCCGCTCCAGCGCCGGGGCGTCGAAGAGCCGCTCCAGCACCGCATGGACCAGGGTGCCTCTGGTCGCCGCCTCGCTCGGCTTCTCCGGCAGCTTGTCGATCACCCGGAACCGGTACAGCAACGGGCACTGCATGAAATCGCTCGCGCGCGAGGGCGACAGCGAGGCCGGCCGCGCGGCGGGCTTTTCCGGGCCGCTCTCAGGGCCCGTCGTCGTACTGGTCTCCATGCCTCACCACGTTACGGCCCGCCACCGACAGTCAGGCACCTGCGCGCTCCACCGCGTCTTGCGTACCGTGGCCCGGGGGAGTCGGCGGGGGCCGACGGACACCGTCCGCATACCATCGACGCCAGAACGTCCCGCCCGGCGGCGGGAGACGCTCGAACGAGGGGACCGAGGGATCACCGTGGACGAGAGCGGGCAGCCGCAGTCCGGCACCGGCGAGGCGACCCCGCCCGCGGAGCACACCGGGGCGCGTCCCGCGACGGACCGGGCCGACACCATGGCCGAGCGCACAGGCTCCGGCCCGGACGACGCATCCCGGCGGGACACCGCCGGACCGGACCGGGAGGAACAGGGCCCCGGGCCCGACGCCTCGGCGACCCCCGACGAGGCGCCGACCCCCGACAAGCAACCGCACGCGACCGACGCGCAGGCGACCGGCCCCCACGACCGGCACCCCGAGCGCGCCGCCGCCACCTCCGGCCGGCGCAAGGGTCCCGCCAAGCCGCCCGAGCCCCGCGGCGGTCTGCTGATGGGCCGCCCGTTCGGCGTCCCGGTCTATGTGGCGCCCAGCTGGTTCCTCGTCGCCGCGCTCATCACCTGGGTGTTCGGCGGCCAGCTCGACCGGGTGCTGCCGGAGCTCGGCGCCGCCCGCTACCTGGTCGCCCTCTTCTTCGCCGTCGCCTTCTACGCCTCCGTGCTCGTCCACGAGCTCGCCCACACCGTCGCGGCCCTGCGCTACAAGCTTCCGGTGCGCCGGATCCGGCTGCAGTTCTTCGGCGGCGTCTCGGAGATCGAGAAGGAGTCCGAGACCCCGGGCCGCGAATTCGTGCTCGCGTTCGTCGGCCCGCTGCTCTCCCTCGTCCTCGCCGGCGTCTTCTACCTCTGTATGAAGGCGGTCGAACCGGGGACCGTGCCGGGCGTGCTGCTCGCCGGCCTGATGGTCTCGAATCTCATCGTCGCCGCGTTCAACCTGCTGCCCGGCCTGCCCCTCGACGGCGGCCGGATGCTGCGCGCCGTCGTCTGGAAGATCACCGGCAAGCCCATGAGCGGCACGATCGCCGCCGCCTGGGTCGGCCGCGCCCTCGCCATCGCCGTCCTCATCGGCCTGCCGCTGCTCACCCAGACCGACGCCCTGGGCTCGAACACGCAGGACACGAGCAGCATGGACACGGTCACCGACGCGCTCCTGGCCGCCATCCTCGCCGCGATCATCTGGACCGGCGCCGGCAACAGCCTGCGCATGGCCCGGCTGCGCGAACACCTGCCGGAGCTGCGCGCCCGCAGCCTGACCCGGCGCGCCGTCCCGGTCGAGCACACGACCCCGCTCTCCGAGGCCCTGCGCCGGGCGAACGAGGCGGGGGCCCGCGCCCTGGTCGTCGTCGACCCCGACGGCGAACCCCGCTCGATCGTCCGCGAGGCCGCCATCGTTGGCGTCCCCGAGCACCGCCGCCCCTGGGTCCCGGTCAGCGGCCTCGCCCAGGACCTCACGGACGGCATGCGCGTCTCGGCGGAGCTCGCCGGCGAGGACCTCCTCGACACCCTCCGCGCGACCCCGGCGACCGAATACCTGGTGGTCGAGGAGAACGGCGCGATCTACGGCGTCCTCTCCGCGGCCGACGTCGAGCGCGCGTTCGTCAAGGCGATGGCCCGCCCCAACTGAGAGCACCGCTCCGCGGCCGCTCCACGGTGGTCGGCGCCGCGCCCCGCGCCCGGTATTCTGGTCACATGTCCGAACCGACCGGTGCCGCCCGCCGACGCGGGCCCTTCAAGGTCGGGGACCAGGTTCAGCTGACCGACCCCAAGGGCCGCCACTACACGTTCACGCTCGAAGAGGGAAAGAACTTCCACACCCACAAGGGTTCCTTCCCGCACGACGAGCTGATCGGCGCTCCCGAGGGCAGCGTTGTCCGCACCACCGGAAACGTCGCCTATCTGGCGCTGCGCCCCCTGCTCCCCGACTATGTCCTGTCCATGCCCCGCGGCGCCGCCGTGGTCTACCCCAAGGACGCGGGGCAGATCCTGGCCTTCGCCGACATCTTCCCCGGCGCGCGCGTCGTCGAGGCGGGGGTGGGCTCCGGCTCGCTGAGCAGCTTCCTGCTCCGCGCCATCGGCGACGAGGGCATGCTGCACTCGTACGAGCGCCGCGAGGACTTCGCCGAGATCGCCAAGGGGAACGTCGAGCGCTACTTCGGCGGCCCGCACCCCGCCTGGCAGCTCACCGTCGGCGACCTCCAGGACAACCTGTCCGACGGCGACGTCGACCGCGTCATCCTGGACATGCTCGCCCCCTGGGAGTGCCTGGACGTCGTCAAGAAGGCGCTCGTCCCCGGCGGCATCCTCTGCTGCTACGTGGCCACCACCACCCAGCTGGCCCGCACCGTGGAGTCCATCCGCGAGATCGGCTGCTTCAACGAGCCGACCTCCTGGGAGTCGATGATCCGCAACTGGCACGTGGAGGGCCTCGCGGTCCGTCCCGACCACCGGATGATCGGCCACACCGGCTTCCTGCTCACCGCCCGCCGCCTCGCGGACGGCGTCGAGCCGCCCATGCGCCGCCGCCGCCCCGCCAAGGGCGCCTACGGCGAGGACTACGAGGGCCCGAACGCGGACGGCGGTGCCCGCGGCCGCTGAGCCGGGCCCGTCACCCGTACCACCGCACAACGCACCGACGCCGCCGCCGAGTTCCCCGTCCCGTACGGGAACTCGGCGGCGGCGTTCGCACGTTGACCCTCCGGCAGCACTGAGCACTGAGCACTGAGATCACCTGGGAAAACAGGCGACCCCGCCGTTCCCCTCCTGTGTGACGTATGGCACGATGCTGGCCACCCCACCGGCACAGCCCTCACAGGAGACGCTCCTAGTGCAGCAGCCCCCCCGGCCGACGCTCCCGGAACTGGCGCACACCACCACCCGTCCCATCCACTGGCTCGCCACCGCGGCGGCCCTCGCCGGCGTCGTGGCACTCTCCGGCTTCCTGCAGCCGGGCTCCGCCACCGCGGCCCAGGCGGACACCGCGTCACCCGCCGCGCACGGCGCGGCCGTCACCCCGCCCGACCCGGCGAAGGCCGACTTCCCGCTCGACTGCGGGCCGGTCGAGGTCCTCGTCCAGAAGAAGGCCACCGGAGACCTCGACGGCGACGGCCGGCCCGAGACGGTCGCGGTCGTCCGCTGCGACGCCGGCTCCGGCACCCCGCCGAACGGCGTGTACGTACTGACCCGCTCCGGCGACGGCAAGCCCCGCGTCGTCGCCACCCTCGTCGACCCGAAGGACTCCTTCACGGTCACCGGCCTCGCGGTGCGCGACGGAGCCGTCACGGCTTCCCTCGACGGCTACTCGTCGCCCGACGTGCCCCGCTACCGGCCCGACGTCCACGAGAAGGCCAAGTGGCAGTGGAAGAACGGCGCGTTCGTCCGCTCCACCCCCGCGGCCGCACAGAGCGCCTGACCTCGCGCGCGAAAGGGCCCCGCACACCCGGTGTGCGGGGCCCTTTCGCGCGCGAGGATCAGTCACTCACTCCGCGTCCGGCCCGTAGACCTCGACGCTGTCCGAAACGCGACGTACATGGATACAGTCACCCGGGCACTCCTTCGCGGACGCCACCACGTCCGTGAGGAGCGGCAGCGGCACCGGCGTGGCGGCCCCCGGCTGCTGGAGCAGCTCGTCCTCCGCGTCCTTCACATAGGCGAGCCCGTCGATGTCCAACTCGAAGACCTCGGGCGCGTACTGGGCACAGATCCCGTCGCCGGTGCACAGATCCTGGTCGATCCAGACCTCCAGCGCCTCACTGGTGTCGGTGCCGGATCCGGCCTCTTGCTGCACGGTCATGATCTCCTGCCGCTCCCTGTGTCGGGCTCTGCCGCACTGTCCGGAAACCGACTTCACAGACGCAAGTCGGGCCAGCCCTGACGGGTGTTGAACACTTCGACCCTACAACCGGCCGCTTTCCGATGTTGTTGGGTGGGTATTCCACTGGCGTGAGGGAGAGCGCAAGGGTGAAGATCGGACACACCTCGACCGTCTTTGTGATCTAGGGGTTTCAATCGACACCCGCCCAGGTAGGGTCTGGAAGCGTCCAGCTCCCCTTGGAGGAGGTGAGGACCGTGGCAGCCCACGACGACGACATCAACCGCGGCATCCGCCCGGGACGAGGGTCCGACGACCCTGCCGGACAGATTGCCTATCTCGAGCAGGAAATCGCCGTCCTGCGGCGCAAGCTCGCCGACTCTCCGCGTCATACGAGGATTCTCGAAGAGCGGATCGTCGAGTTGCAGACCAACCTGGCCGGCGTGTCCGCCCAGAACGAACGGCTCGCGAATACGCTCCGCGAGGCCCGCGACCAGATCGTGGCCCTCAAGGAGGAAGTCGACCGGCTCGCACAGCCGCCGGCCGGTTTCGGAGTCTTCCTCACCGCGAATGAGGACGGCACCGCCGACATTTTCACCGGCGGCCGCAAACTCCGCGTGAACGTGAGCCCGAGCGTCGAACTCGAAGAGCTTCGGCGCGGCCAGGAAGTAATGCTCAACGAAGCGCTCAACGTGGTCGAGGCCATGGAGTACGAGAGCGTGGGCGACATCGTCACCCTCAAGGAGATCCTTGAGGACGGCGAGCGCGCCCTCGTCACCGGGCACACCGACGAGGAGCGGGTGGTGAGGCTCGCCGAGCCTCTGCTGGACGTCACCATCCGCCCCGGCGACGCCCTTCTTCTCGAACCCCGATCCGGCTATGTCTACGAAGTCGTACCGAAGAGCGAAGTCGAGGAACTGGTCCTCGAAGAGGTCCCGGACATCGGCTACGACCAGATCGGCGGCCTGGGCAACCAGATCGAGCTGATCCGCGACGCGGTCGAGCTGCCGTACCTCTACCCGGACCTCTACCGGGAGCACGAGCTGCGGCCGCCCAAGGGCGTCCTGCTCTACGGGCCCCCCGGATGCGGCAAGACCCTCATCGCGAAGGCGGTCGCCAACTCCCTCGCCAAGAAGGTCGCCGAGGTGACCGGACAGGGCCAGGGCAAGAGCTTCTTCCTGAACATCAAGGGTCCCGAGCTTCTCAACAAGTACGTCGGTGAGACCGAGCGGCAGATCCGGCTCGTCTTCCAGCGCGCCCGTGAGAAGGCCAGCGAGGGCACCCCCGTCATCGTCTTCTTCGACGAGATGGAGTCCCTGTTCCGCACCCGTGGCTCCGGTGTCAGCTCGGACGTGGAGAACACCATCGTCCCGCAGCTGCTCGCCGAGATCGACGGTGTGGAGGGCCTGCAGAACGTCGTGGTGATCGGCGCCTCGAACCGCGAGGACATGATCGACCCCGCCATTCTGCGACCCGGCCGGCTCGATGTGAAGATCAAGATCGAGCGCCCGGACGCCGAGGCCGCGAAGGACATCTTCGGGAAGTACCTCACGGACCGCCTGCCGCTGCACACCGAGGACCTCGGCGAGCACGGCAGCGACAAGGCCGCCACGGTCCACGCCATGATCCAGACGGCTGTGGAGCACATGTACGCGGAATCCGAGGAGAACCGCTTCCTGGAAGTCACGTACGCCAATGGCGACAAGGAAGTCCTGTACTTCAAGGACTTCAACTCCGGCGCGATGATCGAGAACATCGTGGGCCGCGCCAAGAAGATGGCCATCAAGCAGTTCCTCGACCAGAACCAGAAGGGCCTCCGGGTCGCTCATCTCCTCCAGGCTTGCATCGACGAGTTCAAGGAGAACGAGGACCTGCCGAACACCACCAACCCCGACGACTGGGCCCGAATCTCCGGAAAGAAGGGCGAGCGGATCGTCTACATCCGCACGCTCGTCACCGGAAAGCAGGGCGCGGACACCGGACGCTCCATCGACACGGTGGCGAACACCGGTCAGTACCTGTAAAAAGCAGGGTGGCTGCGGGTGCCCGAACCGGGTACCCGCAGCCCACTGTTTTTCCAGGCAACCATCGGGCCACCACCACGCGACCGCCCGCCCGACGTCGGAGCAAAGCAATGACGCAAATGATCTCCCCACCAGCGCAAAGGCGTTCTAGGCTCTTCTCTGCCGCCGAGTCGCGCCGTGCGGGGACGGGCACCGCACACGCACCGGAGAACCAGCGGTACTTGAGCGCCGCCCCCGACCGAGGGCGCCGCCGGGCAAGGAGGGCCGCATGACCGTACGGCGAGTAATGGGCATCGAGACCGAGTACGGAATCTCCGTGCCCGGCCACCCCAACGCCAATGCCATGCTCACCTCGTCCCAGATCGTCAACGCCTACGCCGCGGCGATGCACCGGGCCCGCCGGGCCCGCTGGGACTTCGAGGAGGAGAACCCGCTGCGCGACGCCCGAGGCTTCGACCTCGCGCGGGAGGCCGCCGACTCCAGTCAGCTCACCGACGAGGACATCGGCCTGGCCAATGTCATCCTCACCAACGGCGCGCGGCTCTACGTGGACCACGCGCACCCCGAATACAGCTCCCCGGAGATCACCAATCCCCGGGACGCCGTCCTGTGGGACAAGGCCGGCGAGCGCATCATGGCCGAGGCCGCGGAGCGGGCCGCCCAGTTGCCCGGGGCGCAGCCCATCCACCTCTACAAGAACAACACCGACAACAAGGGCGCCTCCTACGGGACGCACGAGAACTACCTGATGAAGCGGGAGACCCCCTTCTCGGACATCGTGCGGCACCTGACGCCCTTCTTCGTCTCCCGCCAGGTGGTCACCGGCGCCGGCCGCGTCGGCATCGGTCAGGACGGCCACGAGCACGGGTTCCAGATCAGCCAGCGCTCCGACTACTTCGAGGTCGAGGTCGGCCTGGAGACGACGCTCAAGCGGCCCATCATCAACACGCGCGACGAGCCGCACTCGGATGCCGAGAAGTACCGGCGCCTGCACGTGATCATCGGCGACGCGAACCTCTCCGAGATCTCGACCTACCTGAAGCTCGGCACGACGGCCCTGGTCCTGTCCATGATCGAGGACGGGTTCATCGCCGTGGACCTGGCGGTGGACCAGCCCGTCCGCACCCTCCACCAGGTCTCGCACGACCCCACCCTCCAGCACCTGATCACCCTGCGCAGCGGCCGCACCCTCACCGCGGTACAGCTCCAGATGGAGTACTACGAGCTGGCCAGGAAATATGTCGAGGAGCGCTTCGGCGCGGACGCCGACGAGCAGACCAAGGACGTGCTGTCCCGCTGGGAGGACGTCCTCGGCCGCCTGGAGACCGACCCGATGAGCCTCTCCGGCGAGCTGGACTGGGTCACCAAGCGGGAGCTGATGGAGGGCTACCGGCGCCGGGACGGCCTCGACTGGGACGCGGCCAAGCTGCACCTCCTCGACCTTCAGTACGCCGACGTACGCGCCGAGAAGGGCCTGTACAACCGTCTGGCGGCCCGGGGCAAGATGAAGCGCCTCCTGGACGAGGCGGAGGTCGAGCGGGCCCGTACGCAGCCTCCGGAGGACACCCGGGCGTACTTCCGGGGGCGCTGCCTGGAGCAGTACGCGGACGACGTCGCCGCGGCCTCCTGGGACTCGGTCATCTTCGACCTGCCCGGCCGGGACTCGCTCCAGCGCGTCCCAACCCTCGAACCCCTTCGCGGTACGCGTAATCACGTGAAGGAGCTCCTTGACCGGTGCCGGACGGCCGAGGATCTGGTCCGGGTCCTGTCCGGCGGCTGATCCGCGGCTGAAATCCCGGGTGAAGGGGAATCACAGAGGTGGGCCCCGCATTGGACGAAGTGCGGGGCCGATGTCAGAGCCGACAAGTAGGGTTCTGATCACGAACGACCTGTATCTCGAACCGAGCGGGGTGAGCTGAGATGGCGACCAAGGACACCGGCGGCGGGCAGCAGAAGGCGACGCGTTCCACCGAGGAGGTCGAGGAGCAGGCGACTGACGCGCAGGCTTCCGAGGACCTCAAGGAGCGCCAGGAGAAGCTGAGCGACGACGTCGACTCGGTTCTGGACGAGATCGACGACGTCCTGGAGGAGAACGCCGAGGACTTCGTCCGTTCGTTCGTTCAGAAGGGTGGACAGTAGTCCACGGATGTGAACGACCGGATGTGAACGACATCTCCTGGTGGCAGTGAGGGGCGGCAGGACTCCTGTGCGTCCTGCGCCCTCGAAAAGACCATGTGGATCACTGCCCCAAGACGGGTAGGGTCCGGGGCACAACGTGCTTCAACTGCAATTCGGCCATCGGTACGTTGGGAGACGATCCCGACGCTGCACGGAGGCTCGCCGCTTACTTGGAAGGAAACGTGTGGAAGCCAACCCTCGTAGCACCGGGCGTCTACCAGCAGCCTTCCTGACGCCTGGGTCGTCGTCCTTCATGGACTTCCTGTCCGAGCATCAGCCCGAAATGCTGCCGGGCAACCGGCAGTTGCCGCCGACGCAGGGTGTCATCGAGGCCCCGCACGGCACGACCATCGTCTCCGTCACCTTCCCCGGCGGCGTGGTGCTCGCCGGTGACCGCCGGGCCACGATGGGGAACGTCATCGCGCAGCGCGACATCGAGAAGGTCTTCCCGGCCGACGAGTACTCGGCCGTCGGCATCGCCGGCACCGCCGGTCTCGCCGTCGAGATGGTCAAGCTCTTCCAGCTGGAGCTGGAGCACTTCGAGAAGGTCGAGGGCGCCCAGCTGTCGCTGGAGGGCAAGGCCAACAGGCTGTCGACCATGATCCGGTCGAACCTGGGCATGGCCATGCAGGGACTCGCTGTCGTGCCGCTGTTCGCCGGATACGACGTGGACCGCGAGAAGGGCCGCATCTTCTCGTACGACGTCACCGGCGGCCGGAGTGAGGAGCACGGATTCGCCGCGACCGGTTCCGGTTCGGTGTTCGCGCGGGGAGCGATGAAGAAGCTCTACCGCGGCGATCTGACGGAGGAGCAGGCGACGACGCTGGTCGTGCAGGCGCTGTACGACGCGGCGGACGACGACTCGGCGACGGGCGGCCCCGACATGGCGCGGCGGATCTTCCCGATCGTCACAGTGATCACGGACGACGGATTCCGCCGGCTCACCGACGACGAGTCGTCGGAGATCGCCCGGTCGATCCTGGAGCGGCGTCTCGAGCAGCCGGACGGCCCCCGCGCCGCCCTGCTGTGAGCCGCCCCCTCTTTGTTGCTGCCTACTCACCGAGTCACTGACAGGAAGGGACGGATAGCCGGTGTCGACGCCGTTCTATGTCTCACCCCAGCAGGCGATGGCCGACCGCGCGGAGTACGCGCGCAAGGGCATCGCCCGCGGTCGCAGCCTGGTCGTGCTGCAGTACGCCGACGGCATCGTGTTCGTCGGCGAGAACCCGTCCCGTGCGCTGCACAAGTTCAGCGAGATCTACGATCGGATCGGCTTCGCGGCCGCCGGCAAGTACAACGAGTACGAGAACCTGCGGATCGGCGGTGTGCGCTACGCGGACCTGCGCGGCTACACCTACGACCGGGACGACGTGACCGCACGCGGCCTGGCGAACGTGTACGCGCAGACGCTGGGCACCATCTTCTCCAGCGCAGGCGAGAAGCCGTACGAGGTGGAGCTGGTCGTCGCCGAGGTGGGGGAGACCCCCGAGGGCGACCAGATCTACCGGCTTCCGCACGACGGCTCGATCGTCGACGAGCACGGCTCGGTCGCGGTCGGGGGCAACGCGGAGCAGATCAGCACCTTCCTCGACCAGCGGCACCAGGACGGCATGACGCTGTCCGAGGCGCTGAAGCTGGCCGTCCAGGCGCTGTCGCGGGACACCAATGGGAGCGAGCGGGAGATCCCCGCCGAGCGCCTCGAGGTGGCGGTCCTGGACCGTACGCGGCCGCAGCAGCGGAAGTTCAAGCGGATCCCGGGGCGTCAGCTGTCGAAGCTGCTCAGCGCCGAGGGAGCCGCCGCCACCACGGAGGCGGAGTCGGAAGCCGTCTCGGACGAGAGCCCGTCCGACGACTAGGACGACACGAGCACGTGTGCCCCGGCCGGTTCGACAACCGGCCGGGGCACACGTGTGTCAGGAGCCGGAGGGTGCCGGGCCGGTCGAACCGCGCACGACCAGCTCGACGGGGAGCGGGGCGGTCTCGGGCGTCCGGCCGTCGAGCACGGCGAGGAGCGCCGCCATGCCCCGCTCGCCGAACGCCTCCGCGGGCAGCCGCACGGTGGTGAGTTCGGGCTCGATCGCCGTCGCCAGCGACAGGTCGTCGAAACCCGTGACGGAGAGGTCGTCGGGGATAAGCAGGCCCGCGCGGCGGGCGGCCTTGTAGGCACCGGCGGCGAGTTTGTCGTCGTCGCACACCACGGCGGTGGGCCGGACCGGACCCAGGTCTCCCAGCGCCCGGTCCATCACCGTGACGGCGTCCTCGACCGTCAGCGCGGAGCGGACCGTCCGGACGGTCGTACCGGGCACCCGGGCGGTGCGGGCGGTCAGTTCGTCAGCACGGACGTCGAAGGTCCAGGAGTCGACGGCCGAGGCGAGATGCAGGAAGTGCCGGTGGCCGTGGGCGAGCAGATGGTCGGTGATCCGGCGCATCCCGTCGGCGAGATCGAGGTTGACGGTGGTCGCGCCGGGGGCGCCGGCCGGATCGCTGTCGAGCATCACGAGCGGCAGGTCGTCGCCGCGCAGCGCGGTGACGGCACCGGCGGCCATGGACGAGGCGAGGATGCCGTCGAGGGCGGCGCGGGCGCTGGGGAACGGATCGCGGGCCGGGCCAACGCCGTCGGGGGAGGGGTAGAGGACCACGCCGAAGTCGTGCCGGGCCGCGACACGGGCGGCGCCGGTGTAGACGCCCGCGAAGAACTCGTTGGTGAGCGCGGGCACGACGAGGAGCGCGGTACGGGTGCGGCCGAGGCGGAGGTTGCGGGCCGCGAGGTTGGGCCGGTAGCCGAGCCGGTGCGCGGCGGCGCGGACACGCTCGGCGGTGGTCTCGGCGACCCGGCCGCGCCACTTGTCGCCCAGGACGAGGGAGACGGCGGCCTGCGAGACACCCGCCGCCCGTGCCACGTCCCGGCTGGTGGGGCGGGAGCCGCCCGCTCCGGCCGCCGCCGCGTCGGTGCCGCTGGTCACTGGTGCCTCCGTGCGTCTGATGCCGTGGTGCGGTGGTTCTGGGGTTGTCGACGTTAGCGGGTGGCCCTTGTCGCAGCGTACGTGGTACGTATGACGGCGCGACGTTATACGTAACACTTCCCGGACGTCGCCGATGACGTCGAGGACAGGGTGGGGCGATGGCCGCGGGTTATGCGGAGATCCTCAGAGCACGGCACGCGATGCGGCTGCTCACGGGGACGCTGGTGGGCAGGCTGCCCAATGCCACGGCGGCGATCGCCATCGTGCTGTTCATCCGGGACGAGGGCGGCACGTACAGCCTGGCGGGCGCTCTCGCCGCGGTCTACGGAGTGGCGAACGCGATCGGCCAGCCGGTCCTCGGCCGCCTCGTGGACCTGCGCGGACAGCCGAAGGTGCAGCTCCCCGCGGCCGTGCTGTCCGGCCTGGCCATGACCGTCTTCGCGTTCGCGGGGACCGGCTCGCTGCCGCTCGCGTACGCGGCCGTGGCCGCCGCCGGGCTGTTCACCCCGCCGCTGGAGGGCGGCCTGCGGGCGCTGTGGCCGACCGTGCTGCCGCGCGAGGAGCAGGTGCACACGGCGTACGCGATGGACGCGATCGCCCAGGAAGTGATGTTCACCGTCGGCCCGTTGCTGGTGACGGTGTGCGTGTCGCTGTGGTCGGCGCAGGCCGCCCTGATCGTCCTGAACGTCATCGGGGTGCTCGGCGCCCTGTCGGTGGTCGTGTCCAAGCCGTCCCGCGCCTGGCGTTCCGCGCCGCGCGAGGCGCACTGGCTGGGGGCGCTGCGCTCCCCGGGCCTGCTGGTGCTGCTCGCCGCGTTCCTGTTCATCGGGCTCGCGCTCGGCTCGATCACCGTCGCCGGGGTCAGTTACGCGGACGGCAACGGCGGGGACGCCACGTACGGCTGGATGATGGCGGCGCTCGGGCTCGGCGCGCTCGTCGGCGGCACGGTCTATGGCGCCCGGCAGTGGGGTGGCGCCCCGGAGGCGCGGCTGCGGTGGCTGGTGGCCCTGCTCGCCCTGTTCTACGTGCCGCTGGTGCTGATGCCGGGACCGGTGGGGATGGTGGCGCTGAGCGCGGTGGCGGGCGTCTTCCTCGCGCCGTCGATCGCCTGCGCGTTCATCGTCGTGGACCGGCACGCCCCGCGGGGGACGGTGACGGAGGCGTTCTCCTGGCTCGTGACGACATTCACGGTGGGCGCGAGCGTGGGCACGGCCGTCGCGGGGCCGGTCGTCGAGTGGGGCGGCACCCGCTGGGGCTTCGCCGTGCCGGCGGTGACCGGGGCCGTGGCGCTGCTCGTTCTGCTGGCCACGGGCGGGGTCCTCACGGCACCGCGCACATCCGGGCGTGTCGCGCTCTCGTCGGAAAATGATCCAAACCGTGCCGTCGAACCCCGTTTCAGCTCGGGGGATCGGGCGTAATGTTCAGTCATGGACCGCCGCATTTTCGGGCTGGAGAACGAGTACGGCGTCACATGTACGTTCAGGGGACAGCGCCGTCTGTCACCTGACGAGGTGGCGCGGTACCTCTTCCGCCGTGTCGTGTCATGGGGCCGCAGCAGCAATGTCTTTCTGCGGAACGGCGCCCGCCTCTATCTGGACGTGGGATCGCATCCGGAATACGCAACTCCCGAATGTGACAACGTGACCGAGCTGGTCACCCACGACAAAGCAGGCGAGCGCATTCTCGAAGGCTTGCTCGTCGACGCAGAGCGCCGTCTGCACGAGGAGGGCATCGCAGGCGACGTATACCTGTTCAAGAACAACACCGACTCGGCCGGCAACTCCTACGGCTGCCACGAGAATTACCTGGTGGCGCGGCACGGGGAGTTCTCCCGACTCGCGGACATTCTCATTCCGTTCCTGGTCACGCGTCAGCTGCTGTGCGGCGCGGGCAAGGTGCTGCAGACTCCGCGCGGTGCCGTGTACTGCGTGAGCCAGCGCGCCGAGCACATCTGGGAGGGCGTCAGCTCTGCGACGACCCGCTCCCGGCCGATCATCAACACCCGCGACGAGCCGCACGCGGACGCCGAGCGCTACCGCAGGCTGCACGTCATCGTCGGCGACTCGAACATGTCCGAGACGACCATGCTCCTCAAGGTCGGCGCCACCGACCTCGTGCTGCGCATGATCGAGGCGGGCACGGTGATGCGCGACCTGACCCTGGAGAACCCGATCCGGGCCATCCGCGAGGTCAGCCACGACATCACGGGCCGCCGCAAGGTCCGCCTCGCCAGCGGCCGCGAGGCCTCCGCCCTGGAGGTCCAGCGCGAGTACTACGAGAAGGCCGTCGACTTCGTGGAGCGCCGGGGCATCCGCACCGGCACCGTCGACCAGGTCCTGGAGCTGTGGGGCCGCACGCTCGACGCGATCGAGGCGGAGGACCTCGACCGCATCGGCACCGAGATCGACTGGGTCATGAAGTACAAGCTCATCGAGCGGTACCGGGCCAAGCACAACATGACCATGTCGCACCCGAGGGTCGCGCAGATAGACCTCGCCTACCACGACATCCACCGCCGTCGTGGGCTCTACTACCTCCTGGAGAAGAAGGGCCAGGCCACGAGGATCTGCAACGACCTGAAGATCTTCGAGGGCAAGTCGGTGCCGCCGCAGACCACGCGCGCGCGGCTGCGCGGCGACTTCATCCGCCGGGCCCAGGAGCAGCGCCGTGACTTCACGGTCGACTGGGTGCACCTGAAGCTGAACGACCAGGCGCAGCGCACGGTGCTGTGCAAGGACCCGTTCCGCAGCGTGGACGACCGGGTGGAGAAGCTGATCGCGGGCATGTAGGTGACCGGTCGCACACGCGGCCGATCCGGCTCAGGGCCTCGTACGAATCATTCGTACGAGGCCCTTCCGCGCCCTCTGAAACGGTGAGTGAGGGCCTAGAGTGGCCGGACCCCATCCGAGCGATTTGAGGATCCCTGTGCGACGCCGACTTGCAGCTCTACTGATCGTGCCGGCACTGGCGCTGACCGCGACCGCCTGTGGCGGCGACGACGGCAAGAAGGACGCGGCGGACAAGGCGGACTCGTCCTCGCAGTCCACCGCCGTGCCCAAGCCGGTGGACACCGCGGACCCGATGCCGAAGGTCTCGGGCGCGTACGGCAAGACGGCGACGATCACGATGCCGAAGGCCGACCCGAGCGACAAGTTCGTCGTGCACACCGTCTCCGAGGGCAGCGGCGCCACGGTGAAGAAGAACGACCTGGTGTCGTTCAACTACACGGGCAAGATCTGGAAGGGCGCCAAGGACCTCGGCTCCACCTACGGCGCGAAGGGCGGCGGCGACCAGCTCGTCACCGCGGGCGCCGCCGGCCAGTTCCCGGCGTTCGCCGACGCCGTCGTCGGCCAGAAGGAGGGCAGCCGCGTCCTCGTCGTGGCCCCGCCGGCCGCGGGCTTCGGCAGCCAGGGCAACCCGCAGTTCGGGGTCTCCGCCAAGGACACGCTGGTCTTCGCCGTGGACGTCAAGAAGGTGGAGCCCAAGAAGGTCGAGGGCACCCAGGCCGCCATCCCGTCGAACCTGCCGCAGATCAAGGCCGACGAGGAAGCGCCGGCCACGATCTCCGTGCCGAAGAACGACCCGCCGAAGAAGCTCGTCGACCAGGTCCTGATCAAGGGCAAGGGCGCCGAGATCAAGAGCGGCCAGAGCGTCAGCATGCAGTACAGCGGTGCGGCGTGGAAGCTGAACGAGGGCAAGGCGAAGGCCACCCTGTTCGACTCCTCCTGGAACCGCGGCGGCCAGCCGTTCACCACGACCATCGGCCAGGGCCAGGTCATCAAGGGCTGGGACACGGGCATCGTCGGCAAGCACGTCGGTGACCGGGTGCTCCTGGTGATCCCCGCCGACCAGGCCTACGGAGCCAAGGACCAGGGCAAGACCCTGCCGGCCAACTCGACGCTGGTCTTCGTCGTCGACATCCTCTCGGCGCACTGACCCGCCCTTCGATGGCAGACTGACCCGGTTGCCCAACAGCCAACAAGCAGGAGCAATTCACGTGAGCATCGACAAGCCCGAGGTCGACTTCCCCGTAGGCGAGCCGCCGGCGGACCTCCAGATCAAGGACCTCTGGGAGGGCGAGGGCACCGAGGCGAAGGCGGGCGACACCGTCTCCGTCCACTACGTGGGCGTGGCCTTCTCGTCCGGCGAGGAGTTCGACGCCTCCTGGAACCGCGGCACCCCGCTGCAGTTCCAGCTCGGTGCCGGCCAGGTCATCGCCGGCTGGGACCAGGGCGTCCAGGGCATGAAGGTCGGCGGCCGTCGCGAGCTGACCATCCCCGCCCACCTCGCCTACGGCGACCGTGGCGCCGGCGGCGGCCGGATCGCCCCGGGCGAGACGCTGATCTTCGTCTGCGACCTCGTCGCCGTCTGAGTCGGTCACCCGACGACCACAAGCGGTCATCAAAGAGCCCGTGCCTGATGGCACGGGCTCTTGCGCTGCCCCTGGCTTTTGCCACGACACCCCGGGGCGGTACGGTCGTCCGTCGGGAGCTTTACGGGGACCACGGGGAAAACACCAGGGGAAAGGGCGTCGATGGCGATTGCCAAGGCCGAGCGGCTGATGAATCTGGCGCTGTGCCTGCTCGGGACGCGCCGCCCGCTCAGCAAGCGCGAGCTGCGCGGCTCCATCGAGGCCTACCTGGAAGCCGGCAACGACGACTCCTTCAACCGGATGTTCGAGCGCGACAAGGACGACCTGCGCGAGCTCGGCCTGGTCATCGAGACCGTGGAGAACCTGGACGGCGAGGTCGGCTATCTGGCCCGCCGCGACAGCAACCACCTGCCGCCCGTCACCCTCGACGCCGAGGAGGCCGCCGCCCTCGGCCTCGCCGCCAAGGTGTGGCAGCAGGCCCGCCTCGCCGGTGCCGCCAGCGGCGCCCTGCAGAAGCTGCGCGCCGCCGGGATGCCCGAGGACGTGGACCCGTACGAGAGCCATGGCGCGCTGGAGCCCCGCATTCCCGTGCACGAGGCGTCCTTCGAGCCGCTGATGCTGGCCTGCCGCGACCGGCGCCCCGTCGTCTTCGACTACCGCAAGGCGACCGCCGCCCGGCCCGAGCAGCGGCACGTCGAGCCGTGGGCCCTGGAGTGCTGGCGCGGCCACTGGTACCTCGCGGGCTGGGACCGCGACCGGCAGGCCGAGCGGGTCTTCCGGCTGTCGCGGATCACCGGCAAGGTGCGCTCGCGCGCCGGACAGTTCAAGGCGCCGGTGCCGGACGTCGTCACCGTGCGCGAGACCGTCGCGGGCTGGGCCGGCGAGACCGCCGACCGCTCCGCGCTGATCAGGCTGCGCGCGGGCGCCGGATATCCGCTGCGCGCCAAGGCCGTCTCCGTGCGGGAGCTGGGCGACGGCTGGGACGAGCTGGAGATCCCGTACGGGCACGGGCTCGACGCCTGGCTCGTGGAGTTCGGGCCGGATGTCGTCGTGCTGGAGCCGGCCGAGCTGCGGGCCGACGTCGTCGACCGGCTGCGCGCCGTGGCCAAGGGCTGAGGGGAGTACGGAGAACCATGGCTGCCAACGCCATCGACCAGACCCGGCGGATGCTGTCCCTCGTGACGTATCTGCGCGAGCGCCCCGGCGCGCGCGTGGAGGACGTGGCCCGGGCCTTCGGCATCACCCAGGACGAGCTGATCTCCGACCTGGACGTGCTGCCGCTGTGCGGGACGAGCTTCCGCGGCGGTGACCTCCTCGACATCGACACCGACGGCGACCGCATCTGGTGGCACAACCCCGACGACGTCGCCGCCGCGCTGCGGATCTCCGCCGACGAGGCGACCGCCCTTCTCGTGGCGGCCCGCGCGGTGGCGACGCTGCCCGGCCTGCGCGAGGGCGACCGGCTCGCCCTGCTGCGGGCGACCGCGAAGCTGGAGGCGGCGGCCGGTGAAGTGGCCGGAGCGAGCGCGCGGCTCAGCGTCACCTTCGAGTCCGAGGGCGGCGTCTTCGCCGACGTCGACCGGGCGATCTCCGAGCGGCGCCGGCTGTGGATCCGCTACTACTCGCCCGCGCGCGACGAGGTCACCGAGCGCGAGATCGACCCGATCCGGCTCGTCTCCGTCGGCCACACCTACGTGGAGGCGTGGTGCCGCAGGTCGGAGGCGCGGCGCACGTTCCGGCTCGACCGGGTCGCCGAGATCAGGATCCTGGACGAGGCGTCGGCGCCGCCGGAGATCGAACTCCGCGACCTGTCCGAGGGACTGGTGCAGCCGGCCGCCGAGGACCCCGAGGTCGTCGTCGAGGTCGGGCCCGGCGGACGCTGGGTCGCCGAGTACTACCCGCACGACAGCGCCGAGGAGTTGGCGGACGGTGGTCTGCGGATCACGCTGCGTACGCCGGACCCCTCGTCGCTGCGCCGGCTCGCGCTGCGGCTCGGCCGGGACGGGCACATCGTGGCCCCCGCCGAACTCGCGGACAGCGCGCGGGACGCGGCCCGGGAGGCGCTGGCCGCGTACGACGGGGCGGCGTGAGCCGCCCGCATCGGCTCGAACGGCTCGAACGCACGGAAGGTACGAGGTGGGGGAAATGACCGGGACGATGGATGTGGCCGGAATCACCCGGATGTCCGCCGTGACCGACGGTCCGGCCGCCGTCGTCTTCCGGGCTGCCTGCCCGGACTGCCGTGCCAGCTTCGAACTCGACGCGGCCGCGATCCGGTTGGCGATCGGCGGCAGCCGCCGTACCACCTTCTACTCCTTCACCTGCCCCGAGTGCGAGGCCGCGGTGCGCAAGCCCGCCGGTGAGCGGATCGTCGAACTCCTTACCGGTGGCGGGGTGCGCACCCTCCGTCTCCACCAGACCGTCTAGGCTCGGCGCATGTTCTGGGCGATGGTGGCGGTGGCCGTGGGGTTCGTGGGGCTTGCTGTGCTCGCCTTCTTCGCGGTGAAGGTGTTCATCGAGGCGGAGCGGCTGGGGAACCAAGTCGCGGACACCACACGGCAGATCAACCGGGCCGCCGAGGAGCTGGAGCGGGCCGCGGTCGGTGTGGCCCGGGCGGGCGGCGACACGGTCTGACATCCGGGGACGTCGAGGTTGTCCCTGTGGAAACCGCTTTACCGCTGTGACCTGTCGGGCGCCCGGGTGGGCCGGGTACGCTCCTTAACGCGACCCAGGAGTGAGGCGCGGGCCGCAACGGGGAGTACGCAGAGGGATTGCCCCCTGTTTACCCCCACGGGATACGATCGCTGGCAGCACGGTGGTCGGACACACGTCCGAAGTCCGACCGGGTACCGGCAGTCCCGCCCCTGCCGCCTCAGTGAGAAGGTAAACGCATATGTTCGGTGGAAAGATCGGCGCCCCCGAGTTGATCATCCTGCTCGTGGTCATCCTCCTGCTGTTCGGGGCGAAGAAGCTCCCGGACATGGCGCGCTCGCTCGGCAAGTCCGCTCGCATCCTCAAGAGCGAGGCCAAGGCCATGAAGAGCGAGGGTGGCAACAACGCGGCCGCTCCGTCGGACCCGCCGGCCAAGGATGAGCAGGGCCAGGCCCCGCGCACCATCCAGGCCGCGCCCGGCGACGTCACCAGCTCGCGTCCGGTGACCGAGCCGACCAACACGACGAAGAGCTGAACAAGAGCTGACCCAAGGCCGCCCCGTCTCGGCGGCCTGCCGCACGAGATGAGGACGTGGGTTGCTCAAGACTGCCCGCCAGCAGGAGAAGGACCCCGAGGGGCGGATGCCGCTCGCGGATCACCTGCGTGAGCTTCGCAATCGGCTGGCGAAGGCGCTGCTCGCCGTTGTCGCCATCACGATCGTCGCTGCCTTCTTCTACAAGGACATCGTCGATCTGATCACCAAGCCGATCCTTGACTCGGTCGGCTGCGAGCAGACGTTCTCGCAGCTGTCGAAGGTCAAGACCGAGCCCTGCGCGGAAATCACCATCAACGGCTTGCTGACGCCGTTCACGCTGGCCCTGAAGATTTCCCTCATGGCGGGCATCGTGTTCGCCTCGCCGGTCTGGCTCTACCAGCTGTGGGGCTTCATCGCGCCCGGTCTGCACAAGCACGAGAAGAAGTACGCCTACGGGTTCGTGGGCACCGGTGTTCCCCTGTTCCTGTGCGGCGCCTACTTCGCCTACGCGATTCTGCCCACCACGGCGAAGGTCCTGATCGACTTCACGCCGGGCAACGCCTCCAACCTGCTGCCCCTGGACGACCTGCTCGACCTCGTGACGCGCATGGTGATCGTCTTCGGCCTCTCCTTCGAGCTGCCGCTGCTGCTGGTGTTCCTCAACCTCATCGGGGCCATCACGGGCAAGCGGATGCTCGGCTGGTGGCGCGGAATGATCATGGGCATCACGGTCTTCGCGGCGGTCGCCACGCCCAGCACGGACCCGCTGTCGATGCTGGCCCTGGCCGCTCCCATCTGGGTGCTGTACTTCGCCGCCACCGTCTTCTCGCTCCTCAACGACAAGCGCAGGCGGCGCAACAACCCGGACGCGGACCTCGACGACGACGAGGCGTCCGACCTCGACCTGACCCCTGAGCGGGTCGACGGCGTCGAGAGCGTGAGCGCGAGCCGGACCCCGCTGCCCGAGCAGACGACGACGGACCGGATCAACGGTTACGACGATGTGACCTGAGGCAACTCCTGTTCGCGACGGGACGGTTGTTAAGGTCCGGCCGTGAGCAGTGAGATCACCCTCTTCGTCAATCCCACCGCGGGACGCGGCCGGGGCGCAGGTGCTGCGCAGCCGGCCGCTTCCGCGTTGCGGGCCGCCGGGTTCTCCGTCCGGAGCGTCATCGGCGAGGACGCGCCCGATGCCCTGGCACGCGCGCGTGCCGCCGTGCGGGAGGGAACCGGAGCGCTGGTCGCCGTCGGCGGGGACGGCCTGGTGAATCTCGCCCTTCAGGCGGTGGCCGGGACCCGGACGCCGCTCGGCGTCGTCGCGGTCGGCACCGGCAACGACTTCGCGCGCTCGCTCGGGCTCCCGATCCGCGAACCGGCCGTGGCGGGCGCGCTGGTCGCGGACGCGCTCAAGAAGGAGCGGATACGGGAGATCGACCTCGGCCGGATCGGCGACCACTGGTTCGGCACCGTGCTCGCCTCCGGCTTCGACTCCCGGGTCAACGACCGCGGCAACCGGATGCGGCTGCCCCTCGGCCGCTTCAAGTACGACCTGGCGATCGCCCTCGAACTGGCCGCCTTCAAGCCGACGCGGTTCCGGCTGACGCTGGACGACGGCACCGTGCGCGAGATCGACGCCACGCTGGTGGCCGTCGGCAACGGAACCTCGTACGGCGGTGGCATGCGGATCTGCGCCGACGCGGCGATGGACGACGGGCTCTTCGACGTGACCGTCGTCGGCGACTGCTCGCGCGCGACCCTGCTGCGGGTCTTCCCGCGCGTGTACAAGGGCACGCATCTGACGCATCCCGTGGTCAGTGTGTTCCGGGCGGCACGGGTGGAGCTGGCCGCGGACGCCGTCACGGGGTACGCGGACGGCGAGCCCGTGGGGACGCTGCCGCTGGTGGCGCGGTGCGTGCCGGGAGCCGTGCGGGTCCTTACCGGATAATGATCGTCCGTTGTCGGTGGCGGCCGGTAGGCTCGAAAGCACGATGACAGAGGACCTCTCACCGGCCGAGCGGTACGCGGCAGCCCGTAAGCGGGCCGTCGAGCAGGCCACCGCGCTAGCTTCCTTCCGCGAGATGTACGACTTCGGTCTCGACCCCTTCCAGATCGAGGCGTGTCAGGCACTGGAGGCGGGCAAGGGTGTCCTGGTGGCCGCGCCCACCGGCTCAGGCAAGACGATCGTCGGCGAGTTCGCCGTGCACCTCGCCCTTCAGCAGGGCAAGAAGTGCTTCTACACGACACCCATCAAGGCGCTGTCGAACCAGAAGTACCAGGACCTCGCGAAGCGCTACGGCGCGGACAAGGTCGGCCTGCTGACCGGCGACAACAGCGTGAACAGCGACGCTCCGGTGGTCGTCATGACCACCGAAGTGCTGCGGAACATGCTGTACGCGGGCTCGCAGGCGCTGATCAATCTCGGCTATGTGGTCATGGACGAGGTGCACTACCTCTCCGACCGCTTCCGCGGCGCCGTATGGGAAGAGGTGATCATCCACCTCCAGGAGTCGGTCACCCTGGTCTCCCTGTCGGCGACGGTGTCGAACGCCGAGGAGTTCGGCGACTGGCTCGACACCGTGCGCGGCGACACCGAGGTGATCGTCTCCGAGCACCGGCCCGTACCGCTGTTCCAGCACGTGCTCGCCGGGCGCCGGATGTACGACCTCTTCGAGGAGGGCGAGGGCGCCAAGAAGGCCGTCAACCCCGACCTCACGCGCATGGCGCGGATGGAGGCCAGCCGCCCCTCGTACCAGGACCGCAAGCGCGGGCGGAACATGCGGGAGGCGGACCGGGAGCGGGAGCGCAGGCAGCGTTCCCGGATCTGGACGCCGGGACGGCCGGAGGTCATCGAGCGGCTCGACTCGGAAGGGCTGCTGCCCGCGATCACCTTCATCTTCAGCCGCGCGGCCTGCGAGGCCGCCGTGCAGCAGTGCCTCTACGCGGGCCTGCGGCTGAACGACGAGGAGGCGCGGGCCAGAGTCCGGGAGATCGTCGAGGAGCGCACCGCCTCCATCCCGGACGAGGACCTGCACGTCCTCGGCTACTACGAGTGGCTCGAAGGACTGGAGCGGGGCATCGCCGCCCACCACGCGGGCATGCTGCCGACCTTCAAGGAGGTCGTGGAAGAGCTGTTCGTCCGCGGACTGGTCAAGGCGGTCTTCGCCACGGAGACCCTGGCGCTCGGCATCAACATGCCGGCCCGGTCCGTGGTCCTGGAGAAGCTCGTGAAGTGGAACGGCGAGCAGCACGCCGACATCACCCCGGGTGAGTACACCCAGCTGACCGGGCGGGCCGGTCGGCGCGGCATCGACGTCGAGGGCCACGCCGTGGTGCTGTGGCAGCGCGGCTTCAGCCCCGAGCACCTGGCCGGCCTCGCCGGTACGCGTACCTATCCGCTGCGCTCCAGCTTCAAGCCGTCGTACAACATGGCGGTCAATCTGGTCGAGCAGTTCGGGCGGCACCGCTCGCGCGAACTCCTGGAGACCTCGTTCGCGCAGTTCCAGGCCGACAAGTCGGTGGTCGGGATCTCCCGGCAGGTGCAGAAGAACGAGGAGGGACTCGAGGGCTACAAGGCCTCGATGACCTGCCACCTGGGCGACTTCGAGGAGTACGCGCGGCTGCGGCGCGACCTCAAGGACCGGGAGACCGAGCTGGCCAAGCAGGGCGCCGCCCAGCGCCGGGTACAGGCCGCCGCCGCGCTGGAGAAGCTCAAGCCGGGCGACATCATCCATGTGCCGACGGGGAAGTTCGCGGGCCTCGCGCTCGTGCTCGACCCGGGGCTCCCGGCCGGCCGGTCCAACGGGCACCGCGGGTTCGAGCACCACGACGGCCCGCGCCCCCTGGTGCTGACCGCCGAGCGCCAGGTCAAGCGGCTCGCCTCGATCGACTTCCCGGTGCCGGTGGAGGCGCTGGAGCGGATGCGGATCCCGAAGTCGTTCAATCCGCGCTCCCCGCAGTCGCGGCGGGACCTCGCCTCGGCGCTGCGGACCAAGGCCGGGCACATCGTGCCCGACCGGCACAAGAAGGGCCGCGCCCCGGCCGCCGACGACCGGGAGATCGCCCGGCTCCGCTCCGAGCTGCGCGCCCACCCCTGCCACGGCTGCGACGAGCGGGAGGACCACGCGCGCTGGGCCGAGCGCTATCACCGGCTGCGCCGGGACACCGTGCAGCTGGAGCGGCGCATCGAGGGCCGGACGAACACGATCGCGCGAACCTTCGACCGCATCGTGAAGCTGCTGACCGAGATGGACTATCTCCGCGGCGACGAGGTCACCGAGCACGGCAAGCGGCTCGCGCGGCTCTACGGCGAACTCGATCTGCTCGCCAGTGAGTGCCTGCGGGACGGCGTCTGGGAAGGACTCGACCCGGCCGAACTCGCCGCGTGCGTCTCGGCGTTGGTGTTCGAGGCGCGCGTCGGCGACGACGCCCTCGCGCCCAAGGTGCCCTCGGGCAAGGCGAAGGCCGCGCTCGGCGAGATGGTGCGGATCTGGGGCCGGCTCGACGCCCTGGAGGAGGACTTCCGGATCAACCAGGCGGAGGGCGTCGGCCAGCGCGAGCCCGACCTCGGGTTCGCCTGGGCCGTCTACCAGTGGGCCTCGGGCAAGGGGCTCGACGAGGTGCTGCGGGAGGCGGAGATGCCGGCCGGCGACTTCGTCCGCTGGTGCAAGCAGGTGATCGACGTGCTGGGACAGATCGCCGCGGCCGCGCCCACGGGGGACTCCACCGTGCCGCGCAACGCCCGCAAGGCCGTGGACGCGGTGCTGCGCGGGGTGGTGGCGTACTCGTCCGTCGGGTGAGTAGCGCGGTGAGCGGGTGAAGAGGGCGCCGTCCTGAGGGGCGGCGCCCTCTTGCGTGTGCGGCGCCGGGTGATTCGGACGGGCGGACGCCTTCACTCCATGTGTGCGAAAGGAAGCTGAGCGTGTAAATGGGCGAGTGTATTCCTCTCGGTGAGCCGATTTCAGGCCCTTGCGGAATATGACCCGGCGATGATCCGGCGCGACTAAGCTCGCCCGCAGCGCGCCGAGTTGAGATGGATTCGGCCGCTTGTTCCCGTGTGCGTCGATGGTTCGCATTGATCCAGGGAACGGCAGACCGAGAAAAACGACGAACCGTCGCAAACTTCCCCGACACGACCGTTCAGAGGGCATACATGGTGAGTGTTCAATCGCCTCCCGGTGGCCGAGAAGTCCCGTACGCACGCGTGCTGTTGCTGCCCGCGATGGTCATGGCCGCCGCCACCGGAGCGGCCGTCGCCCTGGTCACCGAGCCCGCGCGGCTCGCCGTCGCCCTGTGCGGCGCCCTCGGCACGCTCCTCGTGGTGGCCGTCGCGGCGGAGGCCGTGCGCCGCGGCCGGATCGTCCGGGAGCAGCGCACCCAGTACGCCCGCCACGTCGCCGAGTTGGAGACCCGGATCGCCGACCAGGAACACCGCACGATGCGGGTCGCCAAGGAGGTGCTGCCGCACGCGCTGTACCGGCTGCGCATCGGCGACAACCCCGCGGACGCGGTCCGCACCACCTGCGACTCCGAGCCGGCCTTCCGCGACGTCACCCGCGGCGAGCGCGAGCTGCTCAGCGCCTGCCTCAAGGAGATCGACCGCGAGGCGGCGGCGAACGACGCGGCCCAGCGCGCGTTCGTCTCCATCGCCCGCCGCGTCCAGGCCATCGTGCACAAGCAGGCCCAGGAACTCCGCGAGATGGAGGAGGACCACGGCCGCAACCCCGAGGTCTTCGACGACCTGCTGCGCATCGACCACGGCACGGCCCTCATCGGCCGCCTCGCCGACTCCGTCACCGTCCTCGGCGGCGCCCGCCCGGGCCGTCAGTGGGCCAAGCCGGTCAAGCTCTACAGCGTGATGCGCGGCGCCATGTCGCGCATCCTGGAGTACCCGCGCATCGACCTGCACGCCATCTGCGACATCGCCATCAAGGGCATCTCCGTCGAGCCGCTGATCCACGCCATCGCCGAACTGCTCGACAACGCCACCCGGTACTCGCCGCCGCAGACCCGCGTGCACGTCACCGCGGTCGAGGTGCAGACCGGCGTCGCCATCGAGATCGAGGACGGCGGCGTCAGCCTCGGCGAGGAGCAGCGGGCCAGGGTCGAGCGGATGCTGGACCGCGCCAAGGCGGGCGTCGACCTCAACGACCTCGGCGAGAACCCGCGCCTCGGTCTGTCGATCGTCGGCCGGCTGTGCTCCATGTACGACATGCAGATCTCGCTGCGCCAGTCCGCGTACGGCGGCGTCCGCGCCGTGCTCGTCGTCCCGCGCGACATGATGAGCAGCGAGCCCGCGCCCGGCCTCGCCCACGGCATCGGCGCCACCGCCGTGCCGCGCGTCGACCACAACGGCGTGCCGATCAAGGAAGAGCCGCGGCTGAAGAAGACCCGCCGCCCCACCACGGGCCCGCGTCCCTCCGCCCCGCTCCTCGCGCTGGAGGACGACGTCCCGGTGGTCACCGAATGGCGGGCCAACGGGCTCCCGCAGCGCCGCAGGAAAGTCGACACGAAGATCATCGAGAACCAGATCATCGTGACCCCGCGCAACCCCGATCTCTCCATGCCGCCGCCGGAGGCGCAGAGCTACGGGGGAGCGCCCGTCCCGACCCCGTCCGTGGAGCCGGAGCACCACAAGCCCGAGCCCGACGAGCCGGAGCAACCCGAACCCGGCCTGTGGGTCGAGGCGTTCATGAACGGGCTGAAGCCCGATCCGGACGCCGAGGCCGACGGGGCCGCCGAGAAGCCGCACGACGACGCGTACAACCAGCAGGTCGACGAGGGAGACCGTCAGTGATCCAGCAACGCGCCAACTTCGACTGGATGCTCAAGGAGCTCGCCGACAGTGTGGCGAACGTGCAGCAGGTGGTCGTGCTGTCCGCCGACGGACTGCGCATCGCCCGCTACGGCGGCGACCCCGACGCCGCCGACCGGATCGCCGCCGCCTGTGCGGGACTTCAGTCCCTCGCCTCCGCGGTGGCCACGGAGATCCCCAGCTCCAGCGGCAAGATGAACATGGTCATCATCGAGGTCGACGGCGGCTTCTTCTATCTGATGGCCGCCGGCAAGGGCGCGTACCTCGCCGTCCTCGCCAATCAGTTCGTCGACGCCGGAATGATCAGCCACCAGATGCGCGACCTGGTCATCCGGATCGGCGCACATCTGACCAGCCCGCCGCGGCGCAACGGGCAGACCGTATGACGCCTCCGCCCCAGCCCCCCTACCGAGAGCCCCCGCCGCCGCGGCGCGAGCGGCGCTCGCCCCAGAGCCCGCACAATCCCCAGAGTCCGCAGGGAGCGCAGGGCGCCAAGGGCCCGCAGGACCCCAAGGACCTGGAGCGCCTGTACGTCATCACCGGCGGCACCGACGGCGGCGAGCGTGCTCCGCTCGACCTGGTCACGCTGATCGTGGCCCGCACCGAGCCGAAGCCGACGGCGCCGCCCGAACAGGCCGCCGTGCTGCGGATGTGCCGGACCCCCCTGTCCACGGCCGAGATCTCGGCCTACCTCAATCTGCCGTTCAGCGTGGTCACCGTGCTGCTCGGCGAACTCCTCGCGGCCGAACAGGTCCAGGCCCGCGCGCCGGTCATCCGGGGCGCCGTCGCGGACCGTTCCCTCCTCGAAGCGGTGATGCATGGACTACAGAAGCTCTGAGAGCACGACCACCGCCGCAGGTGGCCTCGGCAGCGGCGTGCACATCCCCGGACCGCGCGCCGAGGACCGGATGCCCGAGACGGTCACCTCGGCCGTCAAGATCGTGATCGTCGGCGGATTCGGGGTGGGCAAGACCACGATGGTCGGGTCGGTCAGCGAGATCCGCCCGCTCACCACCGAAGAGACCATGACGCAGGCGGGCATCGGCGTCGACGACGACTACGGCTCCGACACCAAGACGGCCACCACCGTGGCCATGGACTTCGGCCGGATCAGGATCACCGACGAACTCGTCCTGTACCTGTTCGGGACACCGGGCCAGGAGCGCTTCTGGTTCCTGTGGAACGGGCTGTTCGAGGGCGCGCTCGGCGCCGTCGTCCTGATCGACACCCGCCGCCTGGAGGTCAGCTTCGACGTGATCGGGCGCCTCGAGGAGCGCGGCGTCCCGTTCGTCATCGCCAACAACGCCTTCCCGGACGGCCCGCGCTACCCCGCCGAGGAGCTGCGCAGCGCCCTCGACCTGGACCCGCAGGTCCCGATCATCGAGTGCGACGCGCGCCGCCGCGCCTCCAGCCGCGATGTGCTGATGACCCTGATGCGCTACCTGCACGAGATGGCCCTGCACCGCGCCTGAGCCCCGACTTCCGCGTCCGACAGACCAGTCCACCAATCGACCGGAGCGATTTCCGTGACGCCTCCTCCCCCCAACCCCTCCCAGTCACAAGCCGGATACGGCGACCTCGACGGCTACGGCGAGGCCCCGCCGCCCGGCTGCCCCGCGCACGCGCTCGGCCCGGACGGACTGCGCCGGCTCTACGGACCCGAGGCCGACGCCGACATCCCGGCCCTCTACGAGAAGCTGCGCGCCGAACACGGCCCGGTCGCACCGGTGCTGATCCACGAGGACGTCCGCATGTGGGCGGTGCTCGGCCACACCGAGAACCTGCACATGGTGCGCAGCACCTCGCAGTACACCCGGGACGCCCGCATCTGGACCCAGATGAAGAACGGCACGTTCAAGCCCACGCACCCGCTCGCACCGGTCGTCAGCTGGCAGCCCATGGCGTCCTTCGTCGAGGGCGCCGAGCACGCCCGGCTGCGCGGCGCGGTCACCGCCGCCATGTCGACCATCGAGCACCGCAGCCTGCGCCGGTCCATCAACAAGGGCACCCAGGAGATCATCAACCGGTTCTCCGAGCGCGGCACCTGCGACATCGTCAGCGAGTTCGCCGAGCATCTGCCGATGATGGTGATGCTCGACGTGATCGGCGCGCCCGAGGCCTACAGCGAGCGGATCGTGCAGAACGCCCGCGACTTCCTCAAGGGCACCGAGACGGCCATCGCCAGCAACGAGTTCATCATGGGCGTCCTGTTCGACCTCGTGGCCCGCCGCAGGGCCCACCCGGTCGAGGGCGACTTCACCAGCGGCCTGATCGGCGACCCGGCCGGGCTCACCGACGAGGAGGTCGCCCACCACCTCCGCCTCGTCCTCATCGCCGGGTACGAGGCAACGGCCAACCTCATCGCGAACGTGCTGCGCGTCGTGCTCACCGACCCGCGTTTCCGCGCCCAGCTCAACGGCGGGCAGATGACCGTGCCCGAGGCGGTCGAGCAGTCGCTGTGGGACGAGCCGCCGTTCAGCGCCATGATCGGCTACTTCGCGAAGGTGGACACGGAGCTGGGCGGGCAGCAGATCCGCGCGGGCGACGGCCTGCTCTTCGGGATCCAGCCGGGCAATGTGTGCCCGATCGTCCGCCCCGACCCGACCGCCCACATGATGGGCAACCGCTCGCACCTCGCGTTCGGCGGCGGGCCGCACGAGTGCCCCGGCCAGGACATCGGCCGCGCCATCGCCGAGATCGGCGTCGACGCGTTCCTGATGCGGCTGCCCGACACCGAACTCTCCGTCGACGAGAGCGAGTTGAAGTGGCGCTCGTCGATCCTGTCCCGGCATCTGGTGACGCTCCCGGTGACGTTCACGCCACGGGCGCAGCAGGACGTCAGCGGCAAGCCCAGCATCACCCCGCCGCGCAGGCCCGACTGGCAGGTCTCGTCGGCTCCCGCGCCGGCCGTGCCCCCGCCGCCCGCCGCGCCCGTGGAGCCCACGGTCCACGCCGCCCCGGTGCCGCAGGCCGCGCCGGAGCCGCCGGTCGGTGCCTGGCAGCGGTTCCTGCGCTGGTGGCGCGGTTACTGATCGGCCGGTTCGGTCGCCCAGGAGTCGTACGACGTCCAGGCGCGCAGGGTGCGAGCACTGACGAACCGGTGCTCGTGCCCGGTCACCGGATCCCGGAACTCCAGTGAGCGCGCGAGGAGTTGGAGCGGCCGCCGGAAGTCGCCGGGCGCGACCGGGCCGGTGACCTCCGGGTACAGGGGGTCGCCGAGGATCGGCAGGCCCAGGCTGTTCATGTGCACCCGCAGCTGATGGGTGCGCCCGGTGTGCGGGGTCAGCCGGTACAGCGCGAGCGGCCCGGCGCGGCCGTCGAGCCGGACGCCGGTCTCGGCGTTGGGCTCGCCGCCCGGGACCTCCCGGGCGGCGAGCACCCCGCGCTCCTTCTCGATCCGGCTGCGCAGGACCGCGGGCAGCGGCACCGCGGGATCGTAGGGGGCCACCGCCTCGTACTCCTTGCGCACCAGCCGGTCCCCGAACAGCGTCTGGTACTTCCCCCGCTCCTGCGGCTGTACGACGAACAGCACGAGCCCCGCCGTCAGCCGGTCGAGCCGATGCGCGGGGCCGAGGGCCGGAATACCCAGGTCGCGGCGGAGGCGGGCGAGCGCGGTCTCGGTGACATGGCTGCCGCGCGGCATCGTGGCCAGGAAGTGCGGCTTGTCGGCGACGACGATGTGGTCGTCGCGGTACACGATGCCGACGGGGAACGGCACGGGCGTCTCGGGCGCGAGGTCGCGGTGGAACCAGACGGTGCCGCCCGGTTCGTACGCGGCCGTGGCGGTGACCGCGCTGCCGTCGGTCCGCACGATGCGGCCCTCGGCGATCATCGCGTCGATCACGCCGTCACCGGCGCTGAGCCGTCCCACGAGATGGTCACGGAGCGTGGCCCAGCTCTCCGCGCCGTCGACCGGCAGCCGGACCCGTACCGGGTCGATGCCGTCGCGCTGGCGGAGCGGGGCCGGTGGGGTGCGGGGTCTTCGGCGCGTCACCAGGTCAAGGGTACGGCGACCCGAAGACGCCTCCTAGAACTGCGCCGCGTTCACGCCCAAGTCCCTTTCGCACAACCCTTCGTACACCTCGCGCGTCACACTGCCCGGAACAGCTTCCCCGTCCTTCTCGATCTCCGGGAGAACCACCGTGCGTGTAGGAACCCTGGGTGCCACCGCGGCCGTCGCGGCCCTCACCGCCGCCGGGCTGACCCTGCCCCTCGCCGGGACCGCGGCCGCCGCGACCCCGGTGCACGCCGACTTCAACGGGGACGGGTTCACCGACCTCGCGGTGGGCGTGCCGTCGGCGACGGTGAACGGCAAGGCGCAGGCCGGTTACGTCAATGTGGTCTGGGGCGGCTTGAACGGGCTCGGCCCCAACAGCTCCACCGGCGTCATCAGCCAGTCCTACCGCGCCGTGCCCGGCACCCCGGAGGCCGGGGACCGCTTCGGCTCCGCGGTGGCCTCCGGCGACCTCAACGGCGACGGCGTCGCCGATCTCGTCATCGGCGCGAGCGGCGAGGCCCTCACCGACACGGGCTACGGCCACGAGGGCAGCGTCACCGTGCTGTACGGCTCCCGGCTGGGCTTCGGCACCCACGACAGCGTCGGCTTCACCGCCGCCAAGGGCGAGGGCGAGTTCACCCAGCTCGGCGGCCGCATCTCCGTGGGCGACTACGACCACGACGGCGACCAGGACCTCGCGCTCGGCGCGGCCGGCGAGGAGAGTGGCTCGCTGCGGCTGCGGCCCGGCCCGCTCACCCCCGGATCGCCCACCACGACCGAGGTCGTCGCGCAGTACAGCATGGGCGGCCGCACCCGCGACCTCGCGACCGGCGACTTCGACGGGGACGGCGAGGACGACCTCGCGGTGACGTACAAGGAGCTGGAGGGAGCGGGCAGCTTCATCCTGCGCTGGGACGCCGCGGGCCACCCCGCCCGGTACTGGACCAGCGACGACTACGGCCAGTCGCTGGCGGCCGCGGACTTCGACCGGGACGGCAGGGACGACCTGGCCATCGGCTACTACCAGCCCAACCCCGAGTCCGAGGAGGCACCGCGCTGCGCGGACGAGCGGACCGGCGGCGTGGTCGCCCTGGTGCGCAGCGGGGGAGCCGCGTTCGGGTCCGCGCAGGACTGCCTCACCCAGGACAGCCCCGGTGTCGCCGGGGCCTCCGAGGCCGGTGACTGGTTCGGCTTCTCCGTCGCCGCGGGCGACCTGACCGGCGACGGCCTTCCGGAACTGGTGGTCGGCGTGCCCGGTGAGGACATCGGCACCGTCAAGGACGCGGGCGCGTACGTCGTCCTGCGCGGCACCGCCACCGGCCCGTCCGGCGGGGTCGCGCGCAACCAGGACAGCCCCGGCATGCCCGGCACCGCCGAGGCAGGCGACCAGTTCGGCGCGCAGGTGACCACCGGCGGCTTCGACCCCGACCGGCTGGGCGACGTCGCCGCGAGCGCCCCCTCGGAGAACGCGGGCGAGGCCCGCTCGGGCGGCGTCTGGTACGCGCAGAGCACCGAGACCGCCGATGTCGTCGGACGGTCGCTGACGCCGTACGGGCTCGCCCTGCCCACCGGCACGAAGTACGGCGAGGTCATCGGCGAGTAGGCGCCGCACCCGAGCGGATCCGTGCGCCGGGCCGGTGCGCCCGCGCGCCCGCGGGCGCTCCCGCAGCAGGGCTGACGAGGGCAAGGCGCCGCCTCCACCATGAGGTGCTGCCATGCGGGCGGCGCACGAACGGGCGGCCGGGGGAACGCAATGGGACGACGCTGGCTCATCACGGGATGTTCTTCCGGCCTAGGCCGGGCGCTGGCGGGCGCGGCCGCCGCGGCGGGCGACGACCTCGTGGTCACCGCGCGCAAGACCGCCGACCTGGAGGATCTGGCCGCCGCCTGGCCCGGCCGCGTCACCGCCGTCGCGCTGGAACTGCGCGACGCCGCCTCCTGCGCGGACGCCGTCCGGTGTGCGGCCGAGCGCCTGGGCGGCATCGACGTCCTGGTCAACAACGCGGGCGGCGGTCTGTTCGGCGCGGTCGAGGAGACCTCCGACACCGAACTGAGCGACCTGCTGGACGTCCTGCTCGTCGGCCCCTGGCGCCTGACGCGGCTCGTCCTGCCCCTGATGCGCGCCCAGGGCGCGGGACACATCCTCAACGTGTCCTCGGTGGCCGGGCACATCACCCTCTCCGGCACGGCCGCCTACGCGGCCGGGAAGCAGGCGCTGGAGGCCATGAGCCAGACGCTCGCGGCCGAGGTCGAGCCCCACGGCATCCGCGTCACCGTCCTGGAACCCGGCATGTTCGCCACGCGCTACGGCACCGCCATGACCGAGACCCACGACCACGTACCGGCCTACGACGAGGCCAACGGCCCCATGCTCGCGGCCTTCCGCGCCCTGGCCGACACTCCGCAGGTCGGTGACCCCGAGGACTTCGCCGCCCGGGTGCTCGCCATGGTCGCCACCGAGGGGCCGCTGCCGCTGCGGATCCCGGTCGGTGACGACGCGTTCGGCTATCGGGAGGCCGCGGCCGAGGCGGCCCGGGCGGATCTGGCCGAGGCGCGACGGCTCTTCGGCAGCGGAGCCGCCCGGGCGGGAGACAGGGTCTAGCCCTCCTGCTCCGCCTCCACCTGCGCGTTCCAGTCGCGCTTCGAGGCCTGCCAGCCGTCCTCGTTGTGGCCGAGGCGCCAGTAGCCGGAGATCGACAGGTCCTCGCGGGGGATCTGCCGCTCGACGCGCAGGTAGCGGCGCAGCTCCTTCACGAAGCCGGCCTCGCCGTGCACGAAGGCGTGCAGCCGGCCCGCGGGGAAGTCGAGTCCGGTGACCGCCGCGATCAGCGCCTGGCCGACCGGACGGCCCGCCCGGTGCAGCCAGGTGACCTCGACCGGGGTGTCGATCTTCTGCTCCTCCTCGGGGCCCCCGATCTCGATGAAGGCGTGCGCCCGCGTCCCCTCCGGCAGCACCTCCAGCGCGGCCGCGATCGCGGGCAGCGCGCTCTCGTCACCGGCGAGCAGGTGCCAGTCGGCGGCGAGGTCGGGGCGGTAGGCGCCGCCCGGGCCCATGAAGTGGATCGTCTCGCCCGGCTGCGCGGCGGCCGACCAGGGACCGGCCAGGCCCTCGTCGCCGTGGACCACGAAGTCGACGGTCAGCTCGCGCGCGGCCGGGTCCCAGGCGCGCACCGTGTACGTACGCGTCACGGGCCACTGCTCGCGCGGCAGCTCCTCCCGGATCCGCTCCACGTCGAAGGGCTCCTCGTACGCGACACCGGGCGGCGCGAACAGGAGCTTCATGTAGTGGTCGGTGTACTCCAGCTCGGCGGGGAAGTCCGCGAGGCCGTCCCCGCCGAGCACCACCCGCTGCATGTGAGGCGTCAGGCGCTCCGTGCGCACGACCTGTGCGGAGCGGGCCTTGCGGGGCTTGCGCGCTGCGGGACGCTCGGCCATGTGCGGTCTCCCTTGATCCACTGCTACTTAGGTATACCTAAGCTAACACCTCATCCCGAGAGTGTGGCGAGGAGCCGCTGCAAAGAACCTCCCAAGCCCCAGCGGGCCCCCAACTGCTCGACCATGGCCGCGTCGTGCGGTGTCCTGGGCAGGGCGGTGTCCACGGCGGGCAGCGGGACGTCGCCCGCGACCTGCACGACCTTCGGCGCCACCGCCAGGTACGGGCGCGACTCGTCGAGCCGCTTGCGCTGCGTCGGCGTCAGCTTCGCCTTCGGGTCGTCGACCGCGGCCATGATCCCCGCCAGGTCCCCGAACTGTGCGAGCAGCTTCGCGGCCGTCTTCTCGCCGATGCCGGGGACGCCCGGCAGACCGTCGCTGGGGTCGCCGCGCAGCAGCGCCATGTCCGCGTAGCCGGAGCCGTCCACCCCGTACTTCTCGCGCAGCAGGTCCTCGTCGGTGATCTGCAGCGTGCCGACGCCCTTGACCGGGTAGAGCACGCGCCGCTCCCGCTTGTCGTCGACGAGCTGGAACAGGTCGCGGTCGCCGGTGACGATGTCCACCGGGCCGCTCGCCCGCCCGGTGAAGGTGCCGATCACGTCGTCCGCCTCGTACCCGGCGACACCGACGCGCGCGATGCCCACCGCGTCCAGCACGGCCTCGATGATCGGGACCTGCGGCGCCAGGGTGTCCGGCACCTCCTCCTCGTCCGGAGTCCCGGAGGGCGTCTCCTCGGCGACGCGGTGCGCCTTGTACGACGGGATCAGGTCGACGCGCCACTGCGGACGCCAGTCCGCGTCCATGCACGCCACCAGGTGCGTGGGGTGGTGGTCGTGGACGAGGCGGGTGATGAATTCGAGCAGTCCGCGCACCGCGTTCACCGGAGTGCCGTCCGGGGCCTTCACGGAGTCGGGCACGCCGAAGTAGGCCCGGAAGTACAGGGACGCGGTGTCGAGCAGCATCAGACGCTGCTGCGCGGAGGGGGCTGCGGGTCCTTGGGTCACCTTGCGCATCATGCCGTAGGCCACTGACAAACGCCGACAGATGCCGACAGCCGCCGGGCACGTGGTGAACGGAATGTGAACTGGACCACTCATGTGTTTGCTCTGCATAAGGCCGGGCAGGCGCCGAGCCGGAGCGAACCCGGTCTCACGTTCAACTAATGAACGGTTGGGCGAGGTCGGCCGGACGGACAGAATCCGTCTCGCTCCGCGGCCCGCCGGCGGGGGAGGCGGGCCGTCCTGCTTCAACCCGAGAGGTGTATGTGTCCAGGCTTGAAGCCGAAGACCTGTACAAGGTGTTCGGAAGACGACCCGCTGAGGCGGTGGAAAAACTCCGCCGCGGAGCCGACCGTGATGAGCTGCGCGCCGACGGCACCACAGCCGCCGTCATCGAAGCGTCCTTCACCGTCGAGCCGGGCCAGATCTTTGTCGTCATGGGTCTGTCCGGATCAGGCAAGTCCACGCTGCTGCGCATGCTCAACGGACTCCTGGAGCCCACGGCGGGACACGTCCGCTTCGACGGCCAGGACCTGACGCAGCTGTCCGCACGCGACCTGCGCGAGGTGCGCTCCAAGAAGATCAGCATGGTCTTCCAGCACTTCGCGCTCTTCCCGCACCGCTCCGTCCTGGAGAACGCGGCCTACGGGCTCGAGGTGCAGGGCGTGCCGCGCGCCGAGCGCGAGAAGCGCGCCCACGAGGCGCTGGAGCTGGCCGGTCTGAAGGGGTGGGAGAAGTCCTTCCCCGACGAGCTGTCCGGCGGTATGCAGCAGCGTGTGGGCCTGGCCCGCGCGCTCGCCACCGACGCCGACATGCTCCTGATGGACGAGTCGTTCAGCGCGCTCGACCCGCTGATCCGGCGCGACATGCAGGACCAGCTGCTCGAACTGCAGAAGACCCTGAAGAAGACCATCGTCTTCATCACCCACGACCTGAACGAGGCCATGCGCCTGGGCGACCGCATCGCCGTCATGCGCGACGGCCGCATCGTCCAGATCGGCTCCGCCGAGGACATCCTCGTCACGCCGGCCAACGACTACGTCGCGTCCTTCACCCAGGACGTCGACCGCTCCCGCGTGCTGAGCGCGGGCGCGATCATGGCCACCCCCGACCAGGGGTACAAGGCGGCCGAGGCCCCGGCGACGGTCACCGAGGACACCCCGATCATCGAGCTGTTCACGCCCTGCTCGACCAGCGAGATACCCGTGGCCGTGACCGACGACTCCGGCAAGCTGCTCGGCGTCGTCCCGCGCCAGCGGCTGCTCGCCGTGCTCGGCGAGCCGATGAAGACCGTAGAGATCTCAGATGCCGCACAGGACTCCGAGGCCCCGCAGGACTCGGAGGGCGACGGCCCGGTGGAGAAGGTGAACGCCGGTGCCTAGGCTTCATTTCGGTGACTGGGTCGAGGACGCGGTCGACTGGCTCCAGTCGCACCTGACCTGGCTGTTCGACTTCATCCAGACGGTTCTGGGTGGCATGTACGACGGCGTGGACGCGGTCCTCGGCGGCGGCGAGCCGCTGCTGATGGCGGGCATCCTCGCCGTGATCGCGTGCTGGCTGCGCGGTCTGCTCCCCGGCGTCCTGGCCTTCGTCGGCATGGCGCTGATCGACTCGCTCGGCTTGTGGGACGACGCGATGGACACCCTGTCCCTCGTGCTCGTCGCGGCGGTCATCACGATCGTCATCGCCGTGCCGGTCGGCATCTGGGCCGCGCGCAGCAGCCGCGTCAGCAGCGCCATCCGGCCCGTGCTCGACGTCATGCAGACGATGCCTGCGTTCATCTACCTGATCCCCGGCGTCATGTTCTTCGGCGTCGGCACCACCCCGGGCCTGCTCGCGACGGTCATCTTCGCGATGCCCCCGGGCGTGCGCATGACCGAGCTGGGCATCCGGCAGGTCGACGGTGAGCTGATCGAGGCGGCCGACGCGTTCGGCACCAGCCCGCGCTCCACCCTGACGCGCGTCCAGCTGCCCCTGGCGCTCCCGACGATCATGGCGGGTGTCAACCAGGTCATCATGCTGGCTCTGTCGATGGTCGTCATCGGCGGTATGGCCGGTGCGGGCGGCCTCGGTGAGCAGGTCTACTCGGCGATCACCCAGCTCAAGGTCGGCCTCGCCGCCGAGAGCGGTGTCGCGGTCGTCGTCCTCGCCATGTACCTGGACCGGATGACGGGCGCCCTCAACGAGCGGGTCTCCCCGCTGGGCCGCCGCGCCGCCGCCAAGCTGGCCGCGACCCGCAGCGGGTTCTCCTTCGCGCACTACAAGCCGGCCGGCGTCGTCGCCGTCGTCGGTGTGGTCGCCCTGGCGCTGGTCGCCGGCGGGATGAACCTCGCGGGCTCGGACGACTCCGCCACCGCGGGCAAGAGCACGAACGTCGGCCAGGGCAAGAAGATCAACATCGGCTACATCCCCTGGGACGAGGGCACCGCCTCCACGTTCCTGTGGAAGGAGCTGCTGGAGCAGCGCGGCTACGAGACGGACGTCAAGCAGCTCGACCCGGGCCCGCTGTACTCCGGCGTGGCGCGCGGCGACATCGACTTCCAGACCGACTCCTGGCTGCCGACGACCCACAAGGCGTACTGGGACAAGTACAAGTCCCAGCTCGACGACATGGGTTCCTGGTACGGCCCGACGTCGCTGGAGCTGACGGTCCCCTCGTACGTGAAGGGCATCGACTCGCTCGCCGACCTCAAGGGTCAGGGCAAGAAGTTCGACGGCAAGATCATCGGCATCGAGGCCAGCGCCGGAATGATGGGGACCCTCAACAAGAAGGTCCTCAAGGAGTACGGCCTCGACGGCGAGTACAAGGTCGTCTCGTCCAGCACCTCGACGATGCTCGCCCAGCTGGAGCGCTCCCTCAAGAAGAAGGAGCCGGTCGTGGTGACCCTGTGGTCGCCGCACTGGGCGTACGGCAAGTACGACCTGAAGAAGCTCAAGGACCCGAAGGGCGCCTGGGGCAAGGGCGAGAACCTGCACACGGTCGCCCACAAGGGCTTCGCGAAGAAGGACCCGACGGTCGCCAAGTGGCTGAAGGACTTCAAGCTCACCGAGAAGCAGCTCACGAGCCTGGAGAACGACATCAAGGCCGCCGGTGAGGGCCACGAGCAGGACGGCGTGCGCACCTGGCTGAAGAAGAACCCTGGCCTGGTCGACCAGCTGGCCCCGGTTCCCGGCGGCGGCGCGCAGAAGCAGGGCAAGGACGCGGGCAAGACCGTCAACATGGGCTACTTCCCGTGGGACGAGGCCATCGCGACCAGCTACCTGTGGCAGAACATCCTGGAGGACCGCGGCTACAAGCCGAACCTCAAGCAGCTCGACCCGGGCCCCCTCTACACCTCGCTCGCGCAGGGGCAGATGGACGTCCAGCTCGACAGCTGGCTGCCACAGACGCACAAGCAGTACGTGGACAAGTACAAGGACCAGCTCTCCGACATCGGCTCCTGGTACGGGCCCACGTCACTGGAGCTGACGGTCCCGTCGTACGTGAAGGGCATCGACTCGCTCGCCGACCTCAAGGGTCAGGGCAAGAAGTTCAACGGGAAGATCATCGGCATCGAGGCCAGTGCCGGAATGATGGGAACGCTGAACAAGAAGGTCCTGAAGGCGTACGGCCTGGAGGGCGAGTACAAGGTCGTCTCCTCCAGCACCTCGTCGATGCTGGCCGAGCTGAACCGCTCCATCAAGAAGAAGGAGCCGGTCGTGGTGACGCTCTGGTCGCCGCACTGGGCGTACGGCAAGTACGACCTGAAGAAGCTCAAGGACCCGAAGGGCGCCTGGGGCAAGGGCGAGCGGATCCACATCGTCGGCAAGAAGGACTTCGCCTCGGACTTCCCCGAGTTCACCAAGTGGCTGAAGAACTTCAAGATGACCGACAAGCAGCTCGCCTCGCTGGAGGTGGAGATCCAGAAGGGCGGCGCGGGCAACGAGAAGGCCTCCGCGCGCAAGTGGCTGGACTCCCAGCCGGGCCTGGAGGACAAGCTGGCTCCCGTCTCCTGACTCTCCTGATCAGGACGACGCACCAGGAGCGGTGAGCAGGACACGGGGTGGGCCCCGACGGTACGTACCGTCGGGGCCCACCCGTCTGCCGTCCCCGGGGTCTGTGGCGCACCCCACGCGCCGGACGGGCCGTACGGCCGCCGTCCGCTCGTACGCTCGATGGCACCGTGACCGCCGCCCGGCTCAGCGCCTTCGTCGCCGCCGCGCTCGCCGTGGTCCTGCTGCTGACGCAGCTGCCCGGGGCCAGCGCCCACCCGGCCTCGGCGGCCACCGCCCGTTTTGTCGCGCTTGCCGCCGACGTCACCGCGGCGGACGGACACCGCTACGGCCTCACCGACGACACCGGCGCCACCATGGACGCCGCCCAGATCGTCCAGGCCGGCAGCGGAACGTATCTGGCCGTGTACCACACGATGCGGGCCGACGGCCGCTTCCACTCGGCCATCGCCACCTCCGCGGACCTGCTGCACTGGCAGCGCCGCCACGACTTCGGCGCGGGCTCCAGCCAGCCGGCTCTCGCCGCCGACGGCCACGGCGGCTACGTCCTGGCGTACGAGAAGGACCCCCGCAACCACATCGCCGTACGCGCCTACGACGATCTGGACGCACTCCTCACCGGCCGCGCCGCCCACCGCTTCGACGCGCCCCGCACCCTCTCCGCCTGCGCCGAGGGCACCCCCGCGATCACCGCCGTGCACGGCGACACCGTCGAGCTGACCGGCCACTACCGCGCCGACTGCGACACCGACCGCCAACTCACCGCCACGCTGAAGGACTTCACCACCTGGAGCGCCACCCCCGACCACCGCCTCGACCGGGCCGTGGAGCGGTACGGCACCAGCGGCAACATAGGGGACCGCGACCGGGTCGGCCTCGCCGGAGAGCCCATGGTGCTCATCGAGGGGCAGCGGTGGCGGGACGACTTCGGCAGCTGGTCGGCGTACGCCTACGATCCCGCGTCCGGCCGAGCCGACCGGGTCCCGCTGCGCACCGGGGGCGGCTCCACCTCCTTCGCCAATCCGTCCGCGACCCGGATCACGGACCCTGGCGGTCACCGGGCGCTCCTGGTAAGCCTGTTCATCCCGGCGGAGGGGGCCGCGCCGGGGGAGGCGGGGCAGCTCGTGTACTGGCGCGAGCTGTAGCACACGGCCGGATCCGGGACCGCGGCTTGTGCCGCTCGCATGAAACGTCGAGACGAACATGCGTAGGGTGCAATCAAACGGACAGGCCGGCGGTGGGAGGGAGCGGACGTCATGGATGAACACAAGGAGTCACTCCGCGTGGGCGCGGCCGTCCGGCGCCGCCGCCGGACACTGGAGCTGACGCTGTCCGCCGTCGCCGAGCGCAGCGGCCTGTCGGTGCCCTTCCTCAGCCAGGTGGAGAACGAGCGGGCGCGGCCCAGCCGCCGCTCCCTGGAGAAGGTCGCCGACGCCCTCGGCACCACCGCCGTCGAACTGCTCGCCGCCGCCGACCCGGCCCGCACCGTCGATCTGGTCCGCGCCGACGACACGGGCGTCGAGGAGGACTCGGCGGGCGGCGTCGTGCGGTCCCTGGTGCGCGGGCACCACCAGATGCAGGCCCAGGAGTTCGTGGGGGACCACGACCCGGGCCGCGAGTTCCAGCTGCGCAACGACGTGCTGATGCATGTCACCGAGGGTGCCGTCGAGGTGGAGGCCGAGGGACGCGCGTACCGGCTCGTGCGCGGTGACACCCTGTATCTGACCGGTGGCGTACGGCACCGGTGGCGGGCGACCGTGCCGGACGCGCGGGTGCTCGTGGTCGCCGTCGGGGAGCACATCGAGGCGGTCGACGAGCCAGGACCCAAGTAGGGCCCCGGCATGCGCGTCGTCTCCCTCGTGCCGTCCCTGACCGAGGCGGTCGCCGTCACGCTGCCGGGCGTCCTCGTCGGCGCCACCGACTGGTGCACCCACCCGGCCGGCCTGGACGTGCCCCGGATCGGCGGCACGAAGAACCCCGACGTCCCGGCGATCGCCGCGCTCCGCCCCGACCTGGTCGTGGCCAACGAGGAGGAGAACCGCGGCCCCGACCTCGCCGCCCTGCGCGCCGCCGGGATCGAGGTCCTGGTCACCGAGGTGCGCACCCTGCCGCAGGCGACGGCGGAGCTGGACCGGGTGCTGCGCGCGTGCGGGGCGCGCTCCCGGCCGCGCTGGCTCGACGAGGCCGAGGCCGCCTGGGCCGCTCTCGCTCCGCCCGCCCGCCGCCTCCGGGCCGTGATCCCCATCTGGCGGCGCCCGTGGATGGTCGTCGGCCGCGACACCTTCGCCGGCGATCTGCTCGCCCGCCTCGGCGTCGACAACGTGTACGCGGACCACGCCGAGCGCTATCCCCGCGTCCCGCTCGACGCACTGGACGCCGTGGAAAAAGACGTGGTGGTGCTGCCCGACGAGCCGTACCGTTTCACCGCCGACGACGGACCGGAGGCGTTCACGGCCCCGTCGGCACTGGTCAGCGGCCGCCATCTCACCTGGTACGGGCCGTCGTTGGCCCGGGCGCCCGAGGTGCTGGGAAGGGAGCTGGGGGAGCGGTGAGCAAGCGGCGCTACGTGGCACGAGGCGTCCCGGGCGGCTATCGCGTCTGGGACAACCGGGGCAGGCGCTGGTGGGGCGACCACTACGAGCTGTGCCCCGACGACCTGCTGACCGAGCTGAACGGCGCGGCCGACCGGGACCGGATCACCGCGCTGCTCAGGCGCTACCGCGCCCTGAAGCGCTGATCCCGGCGACCGGCGCCGACCGTCAGGCTCGCGCGGGCGGCGCGAGCAGCCGCCCGTCGAGCAGACCCCGCACCGTCCGCACCGACGCCACCGCCCAGGCCGCGACCAGGGCCACGTACAGCACGAGCGCGAGCCCGTCGAACACGGCGAGCCCCATGTGCTTGCCCAGGCCCTCCGCGCCGGTGACGCAGGTCCCGACGGGGAACGTGAACGCCCACCACGTCATCGCGAACCCCATCCCCCGACGCCGCGCCCGCACCACCATCGCCACGGCGAGCGCCAGCCACAGCAGCGCGAAGCCCATCACCGGCACCCCGTACAGCACCGCGAACACCGTGAAGCCCTGCGCGTACGAGGCCGGGAGCACGCCGGACGCGACATCGGCGAACTTGTTCGCGGCCGTCGTCGACTGGCCCAGCGGGCCGAGGACGAGGAAGAGGGTCGGGGTCAGCATCAGGGGCAGCGGCCCCGCCGTGACCAGCCGGGCGAAGATCACCGGCAGCATGACCAGGGTGGCCAGCAGGCTGAGCCCGAACATCGCGTAGCAGGCGAGGAGGAACGACTCCTGCCAGGCCCCGGCCGGCAGGTGCGGCACGAGGAGCGGGCCGACCGCCGCCGACACCATCGGCGCGACCACGGGCAGCAGCCACACGGGCGACGCCTGCCCCGGCTCGATCCGGTGCCGTACGACCATCAGGTACGGGATCGCGACGGCAGCGGCGAGCCCGACGACCGTCCCGGCGACGAACAGCACGGTGTCGACCGCCACGGCGGCGCCGAGGCCGATCCAGTCCTGCCCGACGAGCAGCGTCCCGGCGCCGACCGCGAGCAGCGCCATCGACAGACAGCCGTAGAAGGGCGCCACCGCCGGGTCGAGGAGATGGGCGCGGGCCTGGTCGCGGTGGTGCGTCCAGTGCAGGGCCCGCGCGGTCAGCACCGCGGCCAGCAGGACGCACGAGAGCGCCCACACCACTGTGCAGGCGGTCCGCAGCCCAGGGAACCCGACCGGCAGCGTGGCGCCCGCGTTGGCGACGATCGCGGTGCCCATGACGGCCGCGTACCAGTTGGGTCCGAGGTGACGGACGGCGGCGGCGCGGACGGCGGGGGCGCCGGTGGCGGGGACGGTGCGGGGCTGGGCGACAGTGACCATGCCTTCACGATGCGCCGACCGAACGCCCCCCACCAGGGACGTTCCCTGTATGAGGGCATAACCTGGCCTTATGGGCGAGGAACGGCAGAGGCAGCAGGAGCAGCAGGCGACCGGGCGCGAGCCCCCGCCCGGGATGCTCGCCCACCGCGTGCCCGACCTCGGCGCGCTCGAACTGCTCCTCGCCGTGGCGCGCCTGGGCAGCCTCGGCGCCGCCGCCCGTGAACTCGGCATCACCCAGCCCGCGGCCAGCAGCCGGATCCGCTCCATGGAACGCCAGCTCGGCCTGGCCCTGGTCGACCGCTCGCCGCGCGGCTCCCGGCTGACCGACACCGGCGCGCTGGTCACCGACTGGGCGCGGCGGATCGTGGCGGCGGCGGAGGAGTTCGACGCGGGGGCGCAGGCGCTGCGCGACCGCAGGGACTCGCGGCTCACCGTGGCGGCGAGCATGACGATCGCCGAGTACCTGCTGCCGCGCTGGCTCCTCGCGCTGCGGGCCGCGCGGCCCGACACGGCGGTCTCGCTGCTGGCCGGGAACTCGGCGGTGGTCGCGGAGCGGCTGCTCGCGGGCGAGGCGGACCTGGGGTTCGTCGAGGGCCTCACCGTTCCGGCAGGACTGGACTCGACGGTCATCGCCCACGACCGGCTGATCGTGGTGACGGCCCCGACGCACCCCTGGTCCCGGCGCCGCAAGCCACTGGCGCCCGACGAGCTGGCCGCGACCGCGCTCATCCTCCGCGAGGAGGGCTCGGGCACCCGGCAGGTCCTCGACGCCGCGCTCGGCGGTCTGGCCCGCCCGCTGATCGAACTCTCCTCCACGACGGCGGTGAAGGCCGCCGCGGTGAGCGGCGCGGGCCCCTCGGTCCTCAGCGAACTGGCCGTCGGCGAGGAGCTGACCGCCCGCCGCCTGGTCGAGATCCCGCTGGACGCCGCCCCGCTGACCCGCGCCCTGCGCGCCGTCTGGCCCACGGGACACCGGCCGACGGGACCGGCCCGCGATCTGCTGGGCCTGACCCGTACGGGCTGAGCGTCATTCCCGGCGGGTTCAGAAGCCGTGCGGGGTGCCCGCCGCGCGGACCAGGCCCTCCGTGACGCGCTTGTCCTCACCCATCTCGGGGTGCCACTGCACCCCGATCACCCAGGACATGCCGGGGAGTTCGACGGCCTCCACGGTGCCGTCCGCAGCGTGCGCGGAGGCGACCAGGCCCCGGCCCAGACGGTCCACCGCCTGATGGTGATAGGTCGGCACCTCCGACGGCTCCGGGACCAGATCCCCGTACCGCGTGCCCGGCACCGGCGTCACCGCGTGCCGGCCGAAGACACCGGTCTCCACGACATGGCCGTCGATGTGCTGGGTGAGCGTGCCGCCGAGCGCGACGTTCAGCAGCTGCATCCCGCGGCAGATGCCGAGCAGCGGGGTCCCGGAGGTCAACGCGGCTTTGATCAGGGCCAGTTCCCAGGTGTCCCGCTCCTCGGCGGACGGGCCGGTGCGCGGGTCGCGCTCGGCCTTGTACCGCTCCGGCGCCACGTCGGGGCCGCCCGCGATGATCAGCCCGTCGAGCCGGGCCACGACCGACGGCGCGTGCTTCGCGTCGTCCGGCGGCACCGTCGCGGCGAGCCCGCCGGAGGACTGCACCAGCTGCGGGTAACCCGCGGGCAGGAGGGTCGCGGGCATCTCCCACACCCCCCAACTGGCCTTCTTCTCCAGGTAGGTGCTGATGCCGATCAGCGGCCTGCTCACCATGCTGCTGCGCTCCCGACCTCTGTTGTGCGACAGGGACCCCAGAGGGTACGAGATCATGGCGCCGCACACCGGGGCGTTCAGTATGCGGTCACCGGGGCCGGGCCCAATGGATTGGATCCGGACCTTTCGCGATGCGGGCCCCTTCGGATCGGTGCGGTCTCTTCAGGTCAGGAAGCCGCGCAGCAGTGCCGCCGTGCCCGCGCAGTGCTCGCGCATCGCCGCCCGCGCGCCCTCCGCGTCCCCGGCGAGCACCGCCTCCACCAGGGCCGTGTGCTGGCGCTGGGAGTGCTCCAGGTTCCGCACCAGCAGCGGGATGCAGTCGAGCAGGTCGTTCACACTCGCGCGCACCGCCGCGTAACTCCCGGCCAGCGTCGGCGAACCGGACAGCTCGGCGAGGGTGAGGTGGAGCAGCGTGTCCTGGCGGCGGTAGTCCGCGAGCGGCGCGTCATGGGTGTGCGCGAGCGCCGTGCGCAGCCGCAGGGCGCGGGCGTCGTCGAGGCCGTGGTCCGCGCACAGGCCGGCCGCCCCGACCTCCAGGACCTCGCGGAAGCGCAGCACGTCCTCGATGTCCACGTCCCGGATCCGGCGCCGCAGCTCGTCCCCGCCGCCCGCCTCGGGGCGCGGCAGCACGAACGTCCCGCCGTACCGGCCGCGCCGCGCCGCCACGAGCCCCTGGTCCTGGAGGACCTTCAGCACCTCGCGCAGCGTCACCCGGCTGATCGCGAGCCGCTCCGCCAACTCCCGCTCGGACGGCAGCCGTTCACCGGCCGGAACCAGACCGAGCCGGACCACCTGGAGGATCTGCTCCAGCGCCTCCTCGAAGCCGTTGCCCGCCCGCACCGGGCGCAGCACCGTCGCGAGTCCCCCGTCCACATCCGTGCGCGACATGAGCCCTGGTCCCCTTCCCAACCAATGGTTCCACCCCATACCTTATGGCGCATCGGCTCATGGCGGACCCGAGGAGGCCTTTCCCGTGGCAGACCGCACACCCCCGCTCCCCGTCGAGGAACTGCGCGCCCTCGTCGCCAGCGGAGAGATCGACACCGTCGTCCTGGCCTTCCCCGACATGCAGGGACGGCTCCAGGGCAAGCGGTTCGCCGCCCGCTTCTTCCTCGACGAGGTCCTGGAGCACGGCACCGAGGGCTGCAACTACCTGCTCGCCGTCGACGCCGAGATGAACACCGTCGACGGGTACGCGATGTCGTCCTGGGAGCGCGGCTACGGCGACTTCGCCATGCACCCCGACCTCGGCACGCTGCGCCGCGTCCCCTGGAACGAGGGGACGGCGATGCTCGTCGCCGACCTCGCCTGGGACGACGGCGCGCCCGTCGTCGCCGCGCCCCGCCAGATCCTGCGCCGCCAGCTCGACCGGCTCGCCGCACTCGGGCTCACCGCCCAGGTCGGCACCGAGCTGGAGTTCATCGTCTTCAAGGACACCTACGAGCAGGCCTGGGACGCCGACTACCGCGGCCTCACCCCGGCCAACCAGTACAACATCGACTACTCCGTCCTCGGCACCGGCCGCGTCGAGCCCCTGCTGCGCCGGATCCGCAACGAGATGGCGGGCGCCGGCCTCACCGTCGAGTCGGCCAAGGGGGAGTGCAACCCCGGCCAGCACGAGATCGTCTTCCGCTACGACGAGGCCCTCGTCACCTGTGACCAGCACGCGATCTACAAGACGGGTGCCAAGGAGATCGCCGCCCAGGAGGGCGTCTCGCTCACCTTCATGGCGAAGTACAACGAGCGCGAGGGCAACTCCTGCCACATCCACCTCTCGCTCGCCGACGCGGACGGCGCCAACGCCATGGCCGACGGCCGGGAGATGTCGCCCCTGATGCGGCACTTCCTCGCCGGGCAGCTCGCCGCGCTGCGTGACTTCTCCCTGCTCTACGCGCCGCACATCAACTCCTACAAGCGGTTCCAGCCGGGCTCCTTCGCCCCGACCGCCGTCGCCTGGGGCCACGACAACCGCACCTGCGCGCTCCGCGTCGTCGGCCACGGCCGCTCCCTGAGATTCGAGAACCGGCTGCCCGGCGGCGACGTCAACCCGTACCTCGCCGTCGCCGGACTCGTCGCCGCGGGCCTCCACGGGGTCGAGCAGGAGCTGGAGCTCCCCGAGGCCTGCGCGGGCAACGCCTACGCCGCCGACTACGCGCACGTCCCCACCACCCTGCGCGAGGCCGCCGACCTCTGGGAGAACAGCCCCGTCGCGAAGGCCGCGTTCGGCGACGAGGTCGTCGCCCACTACCGCAACATGGCGCGGGTCGAACTCGACGCGTTCGACGCCGCGGTGACCGACTGGGAGCTGCGCCGCTCCTTCGAACGCATGTGAGGAACCCCCTTTTGCTCCAGGTACTCAACCCGGCGACGGAAGAGATCGTCGCGACCGTGCCCGCCGCCGACGCCGAGGACGTCGACCGTGCCGTCGCCCGAGCCCGCACCGCCCAGCGCTCCTGGTCCGCGGCCGCCCCCGCCGACCGGGCCGCGCTCCTGCGCCGCTTCGCCGACACCGTCGACCGACACCTCGAAGAGCTGGCGCAGCTGGAGGTCCGCGAGGCCGGACACCTCATCGGCAACGCCCGCTGGGAGGCGGGCAACGTACGGGACCTCCTCCACTACGCGGCCGGTGGCGCCGAACGCCTCAACGGCGCACAGATCCCGGCCCCCGGCGGCTGGAACGTCACCTTCCACGAACCGCTCGGCGTCGTCGGCGTCATCGCCCCCTGGAACTTCCCGATGCCGATCGCCGCCTGGGGCACGGCCCCCGCGCTCGCGGCGGGCAACGCGGTCGTCCTCAAGCCCGCCGAGACGACCCCGCTCACCGCCCTGCGCCTGGCCGAACTGGCCCTGGAGGCAGGGCTTCCCGAGGGCCTCTTCCAGGTCCTGCCGGGGCACGGGAACATCGCGGGCCGCGCCCTCGTCGACCACCCGGACGTCGCGAAGATCGTCTTCACCGGGTCGACCCGCACCGGCCGCGAGATCATGGAGCGCTGCGCCGCCCTGGTCAAGCCGGTCACGCTCGAACTCGGCGGCAAGAGCCCCAACATCGTCTTCGCGGACGCGGACCTGACGAAGGCCCTCGACCCGTTCTCGTTCCTCGACAACTCCGGCCAGGACTGCTGCGCCCGCACCCGCATCCTCGTCCAGGAGACGGTGTACGAGGAGGCCGCGGCGCTGCTCACGGACGCGATCGGCGCCGTGGTCGTCGGCGACCCGCTGGACGAGAAGACGCGGATGGGGCCGCTGATCTCGCGGCAACAGCTCGACCGCGTACGGCACTTCGTGCCCGACTCCGCCACCGGCATCCGGGGCACCGCGCCCACCGGGCCCGGCTTCTGGTTCCCGCCGACCGTGCTGACCGGCGAAGCCGCCGACGCGCCCGCGGCCGTGGAGGAGATCTTCGGGCCCGTCGCCGTCCTGCTGCCCTTCACCGACGAGGCCGACGCGATCCGTCTCGCCGACGCCACCCCGTACGGGCTCGCCGGTTCGCTCTGGACCCGCGACCTGGGCCGCGCCCTGCGCGTCTCCCGAGCCGTCCGCGCCGGGAACCTGTCCGTCAACTCGCACTCCGCCGTGCGCTACTGGACCCCGTTCGGCGGCTTCAAGCAGTCCGGCCTCGGCCGCGAACTGGGCCCCGACGCCCTCACCGCCTTCACCGAAACCAAGAACGTCTTCATCAGCACGGAGGCCTGAGAAAACCCATGACCGAAGAGAACATCTGCCGCCGCCTCGTCGGCCGCACCGCCGTCATCACCGGCGCGGGCAGCGGCATCGGCCTCGCCACCGCGCGCCGGCTCGCCTCCGAGGGCGCGCACGTCGTCTGCGGCGACATCGACGAGAGCGCGGGCAAGAAGGCCGCCGAGGAGGTCGGCGGCACCTTCGTGCGGGTCGACGTCACCGACGCCGAACAGGTCGAGGCACTCTTCAAGACGGCGTTCGACACCTACGGCAGCGTCGACATCGCCTTCAACAACGCGGGCATCTCACCGCCCGACGACGACTCGATCCTCGACACGGGCCTGGAGGCGTGGAAGCGCGTCCAGGACGTCAACCTCACCTCCGTGTACCTGTGCTGCAAGGCCGCGATCCCCTACATGCGGCGGCAGGGCAAGGGCTCCATCATCAACACCGCCTCGTTCGTGGCCCGGATGGGCGCGGCGACCTCCCAGATCTCCTACACCGCGTCCAAGGGCGGCGTCCTCGCCATGTCCCGCGAACTCGGCGTGCAGTTCGCCCGCGAGGGCATCCGGGTCAACGCCCTGTGCCCGGGCCCGGTCGACACCCCGCTGCTGCGGGAGCTGTTCGCGAAGGACCCCGAGCGCGCGGCACGCCGCCTCGTGCACATTCCGGTCGGCCGGTTCGCCGCCGCCGACGAGATCGCGGCCGCCGTCGCCTTCCTGGCCAGCGACGACGCCTCGTTCGTCAACGCCACCGACTTCCTGGTCGACGGCGGTATCTCGGGCGCCTACGTCACGCCTCTGTAGGGGACCCGACCGATAGGTGTACGGTCACCGGGCATGCGTAACAGCAATGTTTCCGCGTGGACTTCGGCCGTGGTCACCGCCCTGGTGGCCACGGCTCTCGTCTCTCCTGCGGCCGCCGCCACGTCCGCCCCCACCCCCGACCGCGCCTGCCCGCAGCTGTCGAAGAAGCTGCCCTGGTACGGCGACAACCGGGCGAAACTCCAGCGCATGATCGACGAGCGCGGGAGCTGCGGAGGCCACCACGGCCCGCGCCCCGTCGCCGCGTTCGACTGGGACAACACCGTCTCCAAGAACGATGTCACCGACGCCACCATCGCCTGGTCCCTCAAGCACGACAAGATCCTCCGCCCCGCGAGCTGGAAGAAGACCAGCAAATGGCTGACGGACGACGCCGACAAGGCGCTCACCGCGGCCTGCGGCACCGACGTCCCCGTGGGCGCCCCGCTGCCCACCTCCACCGACACCGACTGCACGGACGAGATCTTCAACATCCGTGAGTCGGGGAAGACCATGAGCGGCGCCGCGGCCTTCGCGGGCGACTGGAACCACCGCCGCACCGTGCCCCAGTACGCCTGGGTGCCGCAGCTGTTCGCCGGGCACACGGTCCCCGAGCTGGAGTCCTACGCGGCCGCCGCCCGCAAGGAGGCCCTCGCCGCCCCGGTCGGCGCCACCCAGACGCTCGGCACCCACACGATCCCCGGCTACGTCCGCTACTACGAGCAGCAGCGCGACCTCATCCGTACGCTCCAGAAGGCCGGCTTCGACGTCTACATCGTGTCGGCCGGGTCCGAGCCCGTCACCGAGGTCTGGTCACGGGGCGTCGGCATCGACCGCGCCCACACCATCGCCATCCGCTCGGTCCTCGACCGCAAGGGCCGCATCACCACGTACAACGAGGGCTGCGGCGGCACCGGCCGCACCCAGGGCGAGGCCATCCCGTACATCGACGGCAAACGCTGCTGGATCAACCAGGACATCTACGGGATCAAGGGCAAGGCCGCCTGGGAGAAGCAGTCCTGGGGCAAGCGCATCGCCTTGGGCGGTGGTGACGCCGACACCGACGTGACCTTCGTCGGCGACGCGACCGGCGCCCACCTCGTCCTCAACCGGAACAAGAACGAGATCATGTGCCGGGCCTACGACGACGCCGACGGACGCTGGGTCGCCAACCCCATGTTCATCGAGCCGCTGCCGAAGAAGACCGGTACGTACCCGTGCGCGACGGCCGCGTACAACAAGCCGGAGGGCGGCTTCGGCCCGCTCCTGCGCGACGACGGCTCGGTCGTGCCGGACCAGGTGGACGCCGTCCACTAGCCGGCGTGTCCGGGGCCGCGGCGCACCCGCCGCGGCCCCGGACCCTCACAGGAACGTGTAGCCCTCACCGCGGTACGTCGGCACCGTCTCCGTCACCGTGTCCCCGGACACCAGGTGCAGCACCTCGAACCGCTCGCACAGCTCCCCGGCCTTCGCGTGCCGGAACCACACCTTGTCGCCGATCAGCAGATCGTCGGCGGGGGAGCCCAGCAGCGGCGTCTGCACCTCACCGGGCCCCTCCTGCCCGTCGTAGCGCAGCCCCTCCGGCAGATACGGCACCGGCAGCCGGTCCGGACCCGCCGCGCCGGACGCCGGATAGCCGCCGCCGAGCACGGTGACCACGCCGACCCCGGGCCTGCGCACCACCGGCTGGGCGAACAGCGCGGCCGGACGCCCGCTGAACGACGTGTAGTTGTCGAAGAGCCGCGGCACGTACAGCCCCGACCCGGCGGCGATCTCGGTGACGGCGTCCTCGGCGGCCGTGTGCTGCACACTGCCCGTGCCGCCGCCGTTGACGAACTCCAGGTCCGGCGCCACCGCCCGCACGGCGCGCACCACCGCCGCGCGCCGCGCCGCCAGCTCCCGGCGCGCGGACGCCTGCATCAGCCGGATCGCCCGGGACCGCACCGGCCGCCCCGCCACCGCGTCGCCGACCCCGGCCACATGACCCTCGTACGCCATGATCCCCACCAGCCGGAACCCCGGCCGCCGGGCCACGACCCGGGCCAGATCGGCGAGTTGGGACGGGGTGCGCAGCGGCGAGCGCAGGGCGCCGATCCGCACCCGGCCGCCCAGCATCCGCAGCGAGGTGTCGAGTTCGAGGCAGACCCGGATCTCCTCGGTGCCGCCATCCCGGGCGTCGTCGATCAGCCGCAGCTGCGCGGGGTCGTCGATCATCACGGTCACCGCGGCGGCCAGCTTCGGATCGTGCGCCAGCTCAGCGAACCCGGCGCGGTCCGCCGACGGATACGCGAGCAGCACGTCCTCGAACCCCGACCGCGCCAGCCACACCGACTCGGCCAGAGTGAACGACATGATGCCCGCGAACCCCTCCCGCGCCAGGACCCGTTCGAGCAGGGCGCGGCAGCGGACGGACTTGCTGGCCACCCGGATCGGCTTGCCTCCCGCGCGCCGCACCAGATCGGCGGCGTTCGCGTCGAAGGCGTCCAGGTCGACGATGGCCACGGGGGCGTCGAGGTGGGCGGTGGCCCGGTCGAAGCGGGCGCGATCGGCTGCACGGGGTGTCATGTCCGAAGCCTGCCAGACTCGATTACCGCAGGGTAGGGGGATGTTCCGGGCAGATCGGCCGGGTGTGCGGACTGCGTCCTGCCGTACCCGGTTCCGCCCGTTAGAGTGACGCGCACGCAGGCTGAGGAAACGGGGAGGCATGAGTACGGAAGCCGGACGCGTCCCTCCGCGCCCCTCAGTGCCACCGCGCCCCCCGGTCCCGCCGCGCCCCGCGCAGCCCTCCGGTCCCGAACTCCCGCCCGAGGTCCCCCCGTTGCCGCCGACCCCACCCCCACCGCCCCCGTCGGCCCGCTTCCCCGACACACCCCCACAGGGCCCCGCCGGCGGCGCTCCGACACGGCCCGGGGCAAGCCCCGTCAGGGGCGCGGGGAACGGCGCGACCAGCCACGACGCACCCGCACCCGCCCCCACCCACCGCACCCCCAGCGGCGCGCCCGCGCACCCCGGCCCACTCCCGCCGGAGGTCCCGGGCGCCCTCGCCACCGAGACGACGACCCGCCTCCGCCCGATCCCACCCGCACCCCCGCGCCCCCCGATGAGCCCGCCGCCCCCGCGCAGACCCGTCGGCACCGTCGACCTCACGCCGATCCCGGGCACGGCCGGCAGGCCCTTCGTACGGTTCGCGCCCCCCGAGCACTACGACGACCGCACCACCAGGCTGCGCCCCATCGGCGCCCGCCTCGCCCCGCGCGTCGCCGCGGCCGCCGCCTGCCTGGTGCTCGGCCTCGGCCTCATCGGCGGCGCCGCCACCGGCTCCCTGCTCACCGGCGACGACGGCGACGGCACCGTCTCCGCGCACAGCTCCTACACCCGGGCCGGGCAGCTGTGGCACAGCATCCCCGTCGACCAGCTCTTCCCGCGCACCCTCAAGGGCGAGGGCGCGGGCCCCGGCGGCGCCGACCGCACCTGGACCCGAATCGCCGTCGCCCCCGACACCACCTGCGCCAAGGCCTTCGACCCGCTCCTGCACAAGGCGCTGAGCTCCGTCGGCTGTCTGCGGCTGCTGCGCGCCACGTACACGGACGCCACCCAGAGCAACGTCACCACCGTCGGGCTGCTGTTCACCAAGGCCGACCAGGAGGCGACCCAGGCGCTGCGCACCCGCTTCACCGACCAGGGCCTGGACCGCCGCGCCGACCTCATGCCGCGCCCGTACCCCGCCAAGGGCACCGCCGCCGCGGACTTCGGCGACGCCCAGCGCGCGTCCTGGACCCTCAACGTGCTGACCGACGCCCCGGTCGTGGTCTACGCGGTCTCCGGCTTCGCCGACGGCCGCACCGTCTCCGACCCGCAGCCCGCCGCCGACGCCATGAAGTCCGGCGCCACCACGGCCCCCGCCCAGGCGGGCCTGGGCAACGAGGCGCAGGGCATCGCCGACCGGATAGAACGCGGCCTGCGCAAAGCGGTCCAGAAGCAGTCCACGGAGCAGCCGTCATGAACCGCCGCCGCACCCTCGCCGCCCTCACGACGGTGGCGTCCCTCGCGCTGCTCCCCGCCACCGCGGCGCACGCCGACTCGGTCCGCGCCCAGCAGTGGGGCCTCGACGCCCTGCACACCCAGGAGGCGTGGCGCACCACGAAGGGCAAGGGCGTCACCGTCGCCGTCCTGGACACCGGCGTCGACGACGAGCACCCGGACCTCAAGGGCAACGTCGCCACCGGCAAGGACTTCATCGGCTTCGGCGCGCAGCGCGGCGACCGCCCCTGGGCCCGCCACGGCACCGCCATCGCCGGAGTCATCGCGGGCCACGGCCACGGCAAGGACCACGGCGACGGCGTCATGGGCGTGGCGCCCGAGGCGACGATCCTCCCGGTCCGCGTGATCCTGGAGGACGGCGACCCGGACCGCGCCAAGGCCCGCGAGAGCCGGGGCGACGCGCTGGCGGAAGGCATCCGCTGGGCCGCCGACCACGGCGCCGACGTCATCAACCTCTCGCTCGGCGACGACTCGTCCACCGCCCACGCGGAGGCGAGCGAGGACGACGCCATCCAGTACGCGCTGAAGAAGGGCGTCTCCGTCGTCGCCTCCGCGGGCAACGGCGGCGAGAAGGGCGACCACATCTCCTACCCGGCCGCCTACCCGGGCGTCATCACCGCCACGGCCGTCGACTCGACCGGCTCGCGCGCCTCGTTCTCCACCCGCCGCTGGTACGCGACGGTCGCCGCGCCCGGCCGCGGCATCGTCACCCCGGATCCCGACCGCAAGTACTACGCGGCCTGGGGCACCAGCGCCGCGTCGGCGTTCGCCTCCGGCGCCGTCGCGCTGATCCGCGCCGCGCACCCGGGCCTGAGCCCCGCCCAGATCAAGAAGCTCGTCGAGGACACGGCCCAGGACCCGCCCTCCGGCGGCCGCGACGACTCGCGCGGGTTCGGCATGATCGACCCGGCGGCGGCGATCACCGCGGCGCGGAAACTGAAGCCGGAGGGCCTGAAGTCGGCCGCGTACGGCGAGCAGTACTTCGGGACGGGCCCGGCCGACCCCGACGACACGGGCCAGGCCACCTGGGTGAGCCTGGTCGCGGGCGGCCTGGGCGTCGTCCTGCTGGGCGGCGCCGTCTATCTGTGGCGCAGCCACCGCCTCATGCGTCGTCGTCGCTGAGCGCCGGCACCGCGGCCTTCGCGACGGCCTCCACGAGATCGATCCCGGCGTCCTTGGTGGTGTTCCCGTCGGAGACCACGGCGACCAGGTACTGCTTCCCGTCGACGGTCACCCGCCCGATGCTGTTGATGTCCCACAGCTGGGTGGTGCTCCGCCGCAGCCATCCGTTCTTCAGCGCGAGCCCGTCACCGCCCGCCGCCGAGACGCCCCACCGCTGATCGGACTCGACGTCCGCCATCAGCCCCTGGACGTACGCGCGTGATTCCGCGTCCAGGACGGAGTCGCCGCCGGTGCCGAACACCTGCTGGAGCAGGACGAGTTGATCGGCCGCCGTGGTCTGGGTCAGTCCCCACAGCGGTCCGTCGCCGCCGCTGGTCCCGGTGAGCCCGAGCCGCTCGTTGGCGGCGTCGAGCCCGTCCGCGCCGCCGATCGTCTCCCACAGCGCGGTGGTGGCGGAGTTGTCGCTGTTCCGGATCATCGCGGCCGCGTAGGTCTTCTCCTGGGAGGTCAGCGAGCGGCCGTCGTCCTGCGCCCGGAGCAGCAGCGCCGCCAGCACGTCGACCTTCACGATGCTCGCGGTGTCGTACGTCGCGCCGTCGTCGGTGGCGTACGCGGCCGAGGTGCCGGCCGACACGTCGAGGACGGCGACGGAGAAGGACCCGTCCAGACCGTCCACGGCCGCGGCGAGCAGGGCGTTCCGGTCGACGGCGGGAGTGGGGGAGGACGACACGGAGGAGCCCCCTTCGGCTGCGGACGTCTGCGACACCAGCGCGGTCGCATCGTGCGCCTGCGCCTTCACGTAGACCGTAGTGGCGGCGGTACCGCTCAGAAGCACCGTGGAGGCGACGGCCGCGTACAGCAGGGGCCTGCGGCGGGACGCGGCCGACCGCCGGCGACGGGAAGCAGAAGACATGGGGCCGATGCTCCGGCCCGGTCCTGTGGGGACCATGAGGCCGGGCTCAGGGTCCGCTGAGAACCTGTGGCCGCGCCCTCGGTAGGGTCGGTGAACGTGGCGAACAAGAACATTCCCGACCCCGGTTTCTCCGACGACGACGGCTCGGCGGACCCGCGCCTGGCCGAGGCACTGGCCGCCTGGTCGACGGACCGCACGGCCCACGGCCCGGTCCTGGAGGCGCTGAAGGGCGCCCGGCTCCTGGTGCCCGTCGTCGCCGTGCTCGGCGAGGTCGAGGAGGACGAGAACGGCCTGCGCCGCGAGAAGACGTCCGACATGGCGGTGCCGACCCTGAAGGCGGGCGACCGCACGGCGCTCCCCGCCTTCACCTCCACCGCGTCCCTGGCCCTGTGGGACCCCGAGGCCCGCCCGGTCGCCGTGCCCCTGCACCAGGCGCTCCAGGCCGCCGCTCACGAGAAGGCCGACACCGTCGTCCTGGACCTCGCGGGCCCGGTGCCCTACGAGCTGACGGGCTCCGCCCTGTACGCCCTCGCGGAGGGCCGCACGAGCGCTGACCCGCTGACCGACCCGGCGGTCACGGGCGCGGTGCGCGCGGCGGTCGCGGCCGAGCCGGCGGTGGCCCGCGCCTATCTGGGCCCGGGCCAGGCCGACGGCACACTGGCCCTGGTGGTCGACGCGGACGCCGATGTGCAGGGCGCGGCCCGGGCGGTGGCCGCCCGTATCGCCGCCGACGAAACACTGAGGGCCCGCCTGGCACGCGGCCTCGACCTGGCACTGCTGCCGGCCGAGGCCACCCTGCCGGGCGAGCCCTTGTACGTACGGGACTGAGCGGGCGTCCTAGCCGTAGACGGCGCCCGTGTACTTCTCGCCGGGGCCCTGGCCGTGCTCGTCCGGCACGATCGACGCCTCGCGGAACGCCAGCTGGAGCGACTTCAGGCCGTCCCGCAGCGGCGCCGCGTGGAAGGACGAGATCTCGGTCGCGCTGCCGTCGAGCAGCCCGGCGAGGGCGTGGATCAGCTTGCGCGCCTCGTCCAGGTCCTTGTGGGCGTCGCCCTCCTCGGTGAGGCCCAGCTTCACCGCGGCGGCGCTCATGAGGTTGACCGCCACCGTCACGATGACCTCGACGGCGGGCACCTCCGCGATGTCGCGGGTCAGCGCGTCGTAGTCGGGGGACTCGGGGGAATCAGCCGAAGGGGCTGCGGGAATGGCGTCACTCATGAGGCCCACGATAAGCCGCCGCCCACTCGGTTGGGCGCACCCCCCAAGAGCTGCTAACCTTGTGTAACGACCGGCCGGACACCTGCGTGCTCCGGCCCACAAGTGGAGGCTCCGATCTCCCACCTGGCCGTCCGTACAGGACGGCGGGTCACCGGTCAGACGGTCCCCATCGTTCCGTACGGACGATGGAGCCGTCCGACAGCGCGCCCCGCGGTTGCCCGTGGCGGTGCTCCGGTAGTTCTTGGAGCCCCCCGTGTGTACCGTCCGGGGCATTTTTTGTGCTTCGACGCGGTTGGTACTTACGTAACAGACGTTACGCGGCGGTCCGCCAGGCCGTCGTGTGGTGCTACCGAGGAGGATCCATCAGCGCCGAGCCCCGCATCAACGACCGGATTCGCGTTCCCGAAGTGCGACTTGTCGGTCCCAGCGGCGAGCAGGTCGGGATTGTTCCGCTTGCCAAGGCCCTTGAGCTTGCTCAGGAGTACGACCTCGACCTGGTCGAGGTGGCGGCGAACGCCCGTCCGCCCGTCTGCAAGCTCATGGACTACGGGAAGTTCAAGTACGAGTCGGCCATGAAGGCCCGTGAGGCGCGCAAGAACCAGGCGCACACGGTCATCAAGGAGATGAAGCTCCGGCCGAAGATCGACCCGCACGACTATGACACCAAGAAGGGTCACGTCGTCCGGTTCCTCAAGCAGGGTGACAAGGTCAAGATCACGATCATGTTCCGTGGTCGTGAGCAGTCCCGGCCGGAGCTCGGCTACCGACTGCTGCAGCGCCTTGCGAACGACGTCGAGGACCTCGGTTTCGTCGAGTCGAACCCGAAGCAGGACGGCCGGAACATGATCATGGTTCTTGGTCCGCACAAGAAGAAGACCGAGGCCATGGCCGAGGCCCGCGAGGCGCAGGCCGCCCGCAAGGCCGACGCGAAGGCCAACCCGGGCAAGTCGCAGAACGCGGCCGAGTCCGAGGCCGACGCCGAGGTCGAGGTCGAGGCCGAGGTCGAGACCCCCGCCGAGGCTCCGGCCGAGGCATGATCCGTCGGCACACCGCCTGTGTGCTCCGGATACCCAACTGACACAACTGACGTTCCCCCGCGGCCGGTTCGCGCCTCTGGCACGAACCGGCCGGGAACGCCACTGACGAGGAGAGAACGGCGCTATGCCGAAGAACAAGTCGCACAGCGGTGCCAGCAAGCGCTTCAAGGTCACCGGCTCCGGCAAGGTGCTCCGTGAGCGCGCCGGCAAGCGCCACCTGCTCGAGCACAAGTCGTCGCGCCTGACGCGTCGCCTCACCGGCAACGCCGAGATGGCCCCGGGCGACGCCAAGAAGATCAAGAAGCTTCTCGGCAAGTGATGCGCGGGCGCTCATGCGCCCCGCACAGCTAAACCGGGACTATTCGAATTCGGGTCGGGTGACGACAACCCCGGCCCCGCTACAAGGAGTTACAAAGTGGCACGCGTCAAGCGCGCGGTGAACGCGCACAAGAAGCGTCGGGCGATCCTCGAGCAGGCCAGCGGCTACCGCGGTCAGCGTTCGCGTCTGTACCGCAAGGCCAAGGAGCAGGTCACCCACTCCCTGGTCTACAACTACAACGACCGCAAGAAGCGCAAGGGCGACTTCCGTCAGCTGTGGATCCAGCGCATCAACGCCGCTGCCCGCCAGAACGGCATGACGTACAACCGCCTCATCCAGGGTCTGAAGGCCGCCAACATCGAGGTGGACCGCAAGATCCTCGCCGAGCTGGCCGTCAACGACATCAACGCGTTCGCCGCGCTGGTCGAGGTCGCGCAGAAGGCCCTCCCGGCCGACGTCAACGCGCCGAAGGCTGCCGCCTGATCGCTCCGCTGAGCCGGACGTGATTTTCGGACCCGCAAGCTCGCCGCTTGCGGGTCCGAGTGCGTTCGGTGTCCCGTCTGCCGTCGTGTGTCGTGTGCGGGCCGGTTGTGGCCGGTCGCGCAGTTCCCCGCGCCCCTTCGGGGCGCTTCTTCCTCAGGTGAGTTGTCATGGTTGCTGTCCCTGAACTGATCTCTCCCAAGTCGTCCCGTGTCGCCGCCGCCCGGCGGCTCGGGAAGCGGAATTTCCGGGGGAAGGAGCGGCTGTTCCTCGCCGAGGGGCCGCAGGCCGTGCGGGAGGCGGGCGCGCACGGCGGGCTCGTGGAGATGTTCGCGACCGTCGAGGCCGCGGAGCGCTACGCCGACATCGTGGGGGAGGCCCGGCAGGCCGGGGCCCGGGTGCACCTCGCCGACGAGAGCGTCATCGCCGACATCTCCACGACCGTGACCCCGCAGGGCCTCGTCGGCGTCTGCCGCTTCCTGGACACCTCCTTCGAGGAGATCCTCGCGGCCAGGCCCAAGCTGGTCGCCGTACTGGCGCACGTCCGTGACCCGGGGAACGCCGGGACCGTCCTGCGCTGCGCCGACGCGGCGGGCGCCGAGGCCGTGGTCCTCACCGACGCCTCCGTGGACCTGTACAACCCCAAGGCCGTACGGGCCTCCGTGGGCTCGCTGTTCCATCTGCCGGTCGCCGTGGGCGTCCCCGTCGAGCAGGCCGTCGCCGGGCTCAAGGCCGCGGGCGTGCGCATCCTCGCCGCCGACGGCGCGGGCGAGGACGACCTGGACGACGAGCTCGACCAGGGCACCATGGGCTCCCCGACCGCCTGGGTCTTCGGGAACGAGGCGTGGGGGCTGCCCGAGGAGACCCGCGCACTCGCCGACGCCGTCGTGCGCGTCCCCATCCACGGCAAGGCCGAGAGCCTCAACCTCGCGACGGCCGCCGCGGTGTGCCTGTACGCCTCCGCCCGTGCACAGCGCGCCTCCGGAGGGTGCCGTTCCGTCACCGCCGACTAGTAGGGTGACCACCTCGGGCCTGTTTCTGGATGGGGACGAGAGGTGGGATACGGGGAGATGAGCGTCGTCGGCACGAGCGGCTCGCGAGGAGCGCGGGGACGGTGGGGACCGGTCGCGCCCCGAAGCGGCCGGGACGATTCCACCGGCCTCGGCGGACTCGGCGCGGACCCCGACGATCTGCCCGACGGACTCGTCGTCGCCGACGAGAGCGGCCACGTCGTCTGCTTCAACGCGGCGGCGGAGCGGATCACCGCCGTGCCCCGCGAGGAGGCCATCGGCACGCCGCTGGAGCGCGCGCTGCCCCTGGAGGACCTGGAGGGCCGGCGCTGGTGGCAGCTGACCGACCCCTACGGCGGCCTCGCCACCCGCGTCGGACAGCCCGAGCGCAATCTGCTGCTGCCCGGGGGCCGGGAGGTCCTGGTCACCGCCCGCTACGTGCGGGGCAGGCCCACCGGGCCCGTGTGCCGCGTCGTCGTCTCGATCCGCGACACCGAGGCCCGGCGCCGCACCGAGCGCAGCCACGCCGAGCTGATCGCCACCGTCGCGCACGAACTGCGCTCGCCGCTGACCTCGGTCAAGGGGTTCACCGCGACCCTGCTCGCGAAGTGGGAGCGGTTCACCGACGAGCAGAAGCGGCTGATGCTGGAGACCGTCGACGCCGACGCGAACCGGGTGACGCGGCTGATCGCCGAACTGCTCGACATCTCCCGGATCGACTCCGGACGTCTCGAACTGCGCCGCCAGCCCGTCGACATCGCCGCCGCCGTCTCCCGGCACATCCAGGCCCATGTCGCCGCAGGACAGGCCGCCGACCGTTTCCTGCTGCGGGTCACCCGGCCGCTGCCCGATCTGTGGGCGGATCCGGACAAGGTCGACCAGGTGCTCAGCAACCTTCTGGAAAACGCCGTGCGGCACGGCGAGGGAACCGTCACGATGGACATCGAGCCCGCGCCAGCAGGCACCTCGGTCACCGTGAGCGACGAGGGCCCCGGCATCCCGGAGGAGTCCATGAACCGCGTCTTCACCCGCTTCTGGCGGGGCAGCAAGCGCGGCGGCACCGGTCTGGGGCTCTACATCGTCAAGGGCATCGTCGAAGCACACGGCGGCACCATCACGGTCGGACGGGCGCCCGGCGGCGGCGCCGAGTTCCGATTTACGCTGCCCGTGGCGACGCCCGCGTATCTCACCAGCTGAGCGCGGGCCCACCACGGGCGCATCCGCAGACCGCACCCCCGTTAGACTCGTGCTTTGGCACATTGCGTCTCCATGTCCGAGACGATTCGTCATCGAGTCGTAGACGGGGCCATCAGCCAGGGGCCTCCCAGTGGTAGCTGGGGGACAAACGGAAGCACGGGAAGAGATGTCGGCACCGAACAAGTCGTACGACCCTGTCGAGGTCGAGGCACTGAAACCGGAAGAGATCGAGCGCGTCCGGGACGAGGCGCTCGCCGCCTTCGCCGCCGCGGACTCGCTCGACGCGCTTCAGGAGGCCAAGGTCGCGCACACCGGCGGCACGTCGCCGCTGTCGCTCGCCAACCGCGAGATCGGCGCGCTGCCCCCGCAGGCCAAGGCTGCGGCCGGAAAGCTCGTCGGACAGGCCCGCGCCGCCGTCGGCCGGGGCCTCGCCGCCCGCCAGGAGGAGCTGGAGGCCGAGCGTGACGCGCGCGTCCTGGTCGAGGAGGCCGTGGACGTCACGCTGCCCTACGACCGCACGCCGGCCGGTGCCCGCCACCCGCTGACGACCATGATGGAGCGGGTCGCGGACGTCTTCGTGTCCATGGGATACGAGATCGCCGAGGGCCCCGAGGTCGAGGCCGAGTGGTTCAACTTCGACGCCCTGAACTTCACGCCGGACCACCCGGCGCGGCAGATGCAGGACACCTTCTTCGTCGCCGGTCCCGAGGGCCGCGCGAAGACCGTCGGCGACGAGTCCGGCGTCGTGCTGCGCACCCACACCTCTCCGGTGCAGGCCCGCTCGCTGCTCGACCGGGAGCCGCCGGTCTACGTCGTCTGCCCGGGCCGCGTCTACCGCACCGACGAGCTGGACGCCACGCACACCCCGGTCTTCCACCAGATCGAGCTGCTCGCCGTGGACGAGGGCCTGACCATGGCCGACCTCAAGGGCACCCTCGACCACATGGTCCAGGCGCTCTTCGGCGACGGCATGAAGACCCGGCTGCGCCCGAACTACTTCCCGTTCACCGAGCCGTCCGCCGAGATGGACATGGTCTGCTACGTGTGCCGCGGCGAGTCCGTCGGCAACCCGGACCGTCCGTGCCGCACCTGCGGCAGCGAGGGCTGGATCGAGCTGGGCGGCTGCGGCATGGTCAACCCGCGCGTGCTCACCGCGTGCGGCGTCGACCCCGAGAAGTACAGCGGATTCGCCTTCGGGTTCGGCATCGAGCGGATGCTGATGTTCCGCCACAACGTCGAAGACATGCGAGACATGGTCGAGGGTGACGTCCGGTTCACCCGGCCGTTCGGGATGGAGATCTGATGCGGGTCCCGCTTTCCTGGCTGCGGGAGTACGTCGATCTCCCCGCCACCGAGACCGGCCGTGACGTGCAGGCCAAGCTGGTCGGCGTCGGCCTCGAGGTCGAGACCGTCGAGCAGCTCGGCGCCGACCTCAAGGGCCCCCTCGTCGTCGGCAAGGTGCTCACCATCGAGGAGCTGGAGGGCTTCAAGAAGCCGATCCGGTTCTGCACCGTCGACGTCGGCACCGCCAACGGCACGGGCGAGCCGCAGGAGATCGTCTGCGGCGCCCGCAACTTCGCGGTCGGCGACAAGGTCGTCGTCGTGCTGCCCGGCGCCGAGCTGCCCGGCGGCTTCGCGATCGCCGCGCGCAAGACGTACGGCAAGACCTCGCACGGCATGATCTGCTCCACCGACGAGCTGGGCATGGGCGACGACGGCACGCACGGCATCATCGTGCTGCCGCCGGAGCACGAGGCCGGCACCGACGCCATCGAGCTCCTGGAGCTGGTGGACGAGGTCCTGGACATCGCCGTCACGCCCGACCGCGGCTACTGCCTGTCGCTGCGCGGCATCGCCCGCGAGACCGCCATCGCCTACGGCCTGCCGCTGCGCGACCCGGCCCTCCTGGACGTCCCCGCGCCGAACGCGCACGGCTACCCGGTCAAGGTCGCCGACCCGATCGCCTGCGACCGCTTCACCGCCCGCACCGTCACGGGGCTGCACCCCGAGGCCCGCTCGCCGATCTGGCTCCAGCGCCGCCTCCAGAAGGCCGGCATGCGGCCGATCTCGCTCGCCGTGGACGTCACGAACTACGTGATGCTGGAGCTGGGCCAGCCCCTGCACGCGTACGACCGCTCCCTCGTCCAGGGCACGATCGGCGTGCGCCGGGCCGAGCAGGGCGAGAAGCTCACCACGCTCGACGGCACCAAGCGCACGCTCGACGCCGAGGACCTGGTCATCACCGACGACCGCGGGCCGATCGGCCTCGCCGGTGTCATGGGCGGCGCCAACACCGAGATCGGTGACCCCTCCGACGATGCCGAGGGCGCCGGGACCACCGACGTCGTCATCGAGGCCGCGCACTTCGACGCGATCACGATCGCCCGCGCCGCGCGCCGCCACAAGCTGTCCTCCGAGGCCGCCAAGCGCTTCGAGCGCGGCGTCGACCCGCAGGCCACGTCGGCCGCCGCCCAGCGCGTCGTCGACCTGCTGGTGCTGCTCGCGGGCGGCACCGCCGAGGAGGGCGTCACCGAGGTCATCGCCCCGGGCGCCCCGCGCACCCTCACCATCCCGGCCGACCACCCGGACAAGGTCGCGGGTGTGGCCTACGGCCGGGAGACCGTCGTGCGCCGCCTCCAGGAGGTCGGCTGCGACGTCTACGGGCAGGACGAGCTGGTCGTCTCGGTGCCGTCCTGGCGCCCCGACCTGACCGACCCGAACGACCTGGCCGAAGAGGTCATCCGGCTCGAGGGCTACGAGAACCTGCCCTCGACCCTGCCGAAGCCCCCGGCCGGCCGCGGCCTCACCGAGCGCCAGCGGGTGCACCGCCGCGTCGGCCGCGCGCTCGCCGGCGCCGGCTACGTCGAGGCCCTGAACTACCCGTTCATCGGGCAGGCCGTCCTCGACCAGCTGGGCCTGGCCGCCGACGACCCGCGCCGCACCACCGTCGAGCTGGTCAACCCGCTCTCCGACGAGGAGCCCTCGCTCCGTACGACGCTGCTGCCGGGCCTGCTCGGCGCGCTGCGCCGCAACGACGGACGCGGCAGCCACGACCTGGCGCTCTTCGAGACCGGCCTGGTCTTCCGGCCGACCGGCGACGAGCACAAGGCCGTCCGGCTGCCCGTCGACCGCCGTCCCACGGACGCCGAGATCGCCGAGCTGACCAGCGCGCTCCCGGCCCAGCCGCGCCGCGTCGCCGTCGTCCTCGCGGGCGCCCGCGAGCAGGCCGGCTGGTGGGGCAAGGGCCACCCGTCGACCTGGGCCGACGCCGTCGAGGCCGCCCGCGTCGTCGCGCGGGAGGCCAATGTCGAGCTCGCGGTCGACCAGGACCAGCACGAGCCGTGGCACCCGGGCCGCTGCGCCGCGCTGTACGTGATCATCGACGGGGTGAAGACCCTCGCCGGTCACGCCGGTGAGCTGCACCCGCGCGTCGTCAAGGCGCTCGGCCTGCCGGCCCGCACCAGCGCGATGGAGCTGGACCTGGACCTCCTGGAGCAGGCGAGCGACGGTGCCGTCGAGGCGCCCCGCATCTCCACGTTCCCGGTGGCCACCCAGGACGTCGCGCTCGTCGTCGACAAGGACGTCCCGGCCGCCGCCGTGGAGCACTACCTGCGCGTCGGCGCCGGTGAGCTCCTGGAGGGCATCCGCCTGTTCGACGTGTACGAGAACGCGGAGCAGCTCGGCGAGGGCAAGAAGTCCCTCGCGTACGCGCTGCGCTTCCGTGCCGGTGACCGCACCCTGACGGTCGAGGAGGCCAGCGCCGCCCGCGACGCCGCGGTCGCCCAGGCCGCCGAGAGCGCGGGCGCGGTGCTGCGCGGGGCGTAACCGCGCAGGCAGCAAGCCCGTGAGGGGCACACCCGGGACACTGAGTGTGCCCCTCACTCGTTCGGGTGAGGTATCGCGGTGATCCCAGCCGCGCGCCACGGCAGGTCGCAACAATCATTGCGGCCGTGTGCAACACCCTTTTCGTGTGCAACACCCTTTAGAGGGGCCGTCGGCATGTTTCGTTCTGAGACCAGGGCGCGTATCCGAGACCCCCGACGATTCCGGCGGGTGCTGATGCTGGGGCTGCCCACCGTCTGGGGCGCCGTCGCCATCTCGTACAAGTTCGCCTGCCCGCTCGCCCAGCAGACCGGCCTGGGCGCGCGGATCGTCAGCAGCGCCGTCTTCTTCGTGGTGGGCACCGGGCTGATACTCCACGCCCGCCACGGCCTGCTGCGGGAGCTGCGGCAGATGCGGGCGGTCGCCGGTGCCGCCCAGTCCGTGCTGCTGCGGCCGCTGCCGCCGCGGCTCGACGGGCTCGCGCTCGCGGCGGGCCAGCTCTCCGCCGACCGCGGGGCCAGCATCGGCGGCGACCTGTACGACGTCGTGGCCACCGACCACGGCGTACGGATCGTCATGGGCGACGTCCGCGGACACGGCCTCGCCGCGCTCGCCACCGTCGGCGCCGTCCTCGGCAGTTTCCGCGAGGCCGCCCACGACGAGAGCGAACTCGGCGGTGTGCTGCGCCGGTTGGAGCGCGCCCACGCCCGGCATCTGCGCCAGCGCTCGCGCGACGAACATCCCGCCGCCGGGGGCGGCGAACCCGAGAACCCGCTCGCCGAGGAGTTCGTGACCGTCCTGCTCCTGGAGATCCGGCAGGACGGCGCCGTGCACGCGCTCAACTGCGGTCACCCCTGGCCGTATCTGCTGCGCCCGGGCGCGGTGCGCCGCGCCGAGCAGCTGACCGGCGGCGATCCGCTGCCGCCCCTCGGACCGTTCCCGCTGCCGTCCGAGCTCGCGCCGGTGCGGTGCGGGCGGATCCTGCCGGGGGAGGGCCTGCTGCTGCACACCGACGGCATCGAGGACGCCCGCGACGCGCGCGGCCGGTTCTTCCCGTTCGGGGACGCGCTCGCCGAGGTCCTGCGGCCGGGCACCGTCGTGCCGACCGCCGTGGTGCACGCCGTGTACGCCCGGCTGCTGCGGCACATCGGTGGCCCGCCCGGCGACGACGCGGCGCTGCTGGTGCTGCGCAACGACCGCAGGCGCGTTCCGGTCCAGCACGGGGACCCCCTGGGGCGCACCGTGCACAAGGTTCCCTGACACCACCGCCTCTCCGGGGCGCGCCGTCCGCCCGCCGTGGAGTGTCGGGCAGACGGGCGGGCGGACGGCGCGGGTGCGGGCCGCCGCGCTGTACGAGGGGGAGCCGGCGGCCCGGCCGGCCTCTTTGCGAGGCAGTTCAGTCAACCGGGTGGAAACCAGCCACAACAGAGTGCTTTCGTGGCGGAGTTGGGCATTCCGATCACACCCCGTGTGAAGCCCCCTCCATTACGCTGGCCGTACCGAGCCAATCGGAGGGCATCCATGCAGCCCAACACCCTGCTCGACGCGATCCTCGACGAGGCCGGGGTCTCCCACGCGGGCCTCGCCGCTCATGTGAACCAGGCGGGCAAGGCCCGCGGGCTCGCCCTGAGATACGAACACACCGCCGTGGCGCGGTGGTTGAAGGGGCAGCGGCCGCGCGGCCAGGTGCCCGACCTGATCTGCGAGGTGCTGGCCGCCCGTCTCCAGCGGCACGTCACCCTCGACGACATCGGCCTCGGCATCCCCGGCGAGCCGGCCGTCCCGCACAACGGCACCCTCTCCGGGTTCGTGGAGCGGGCCACCGCGCTGTGGCGCTCGGACCAGCAGCAGCGCCGGCACATCCTGGACGCCCCCGCGGTCACCGGCACCCCGGCCGTGATGCCGGTGTGGGAGTGGGAGAACCCGCCGGAGGACACCGACGTCTCGCGCGGCGGCCGCCACCAGGTCAGCCTCGCCGACCTGGAGCTGATGCGCTCGGCCCGTACGCACTACGAGCAGATGTACCGCAAGGCGGGCGGCATCGCGACCAGGGTCCGCATCGTCGGTTTCCTCAACACCGAGGCGGCGCCGCTGCTGCGCGGCAGCTACACGGACGAGACGGGACGCGATCTGCACCGGGCCACCGGCGGACTGGTGGCCATCGCGGGCATCTGCGCCTACGACTCCGACGCGCACGGGCTCGCCCAGCGCTACTTCCACCAGGCCCTGCGGCTCGCCAAGGCGAGCGCGGACCGCGGCCTCGGCGCCTACGTCATAGCGCTGCTGGTCAACCAGTCGCTGCACATGCGCGAGTACCGGCAGGCGGTCGCCTTCGCGGAGGCCGCGCTGCGGGCGGCGGGCCGGCACATCACCCCCGCCCTGGCATCGGACCTCTACGCGATGCAGGCCAAGGCGTACGCCCACCTCGGCGACGGCACCAGCGCCCTGGAGTGCATCCGGCGTGCCGAGTCCGCGGCCGACCGGATCCGGCGCGGTCACGAGCCGGACGAGACGGGGTACGTCCAGCCGGGGTTCGTCAACGTACAGGTGGCGGAAGCCCTGTTGAGCCTCGGCGACTACGCCGGCGCCAAGGAGCACGCCACCGAGGCTGTGCACACGCCCGCGCACGACCGCGGCCGCGTCCACCGGCTCGCCGTCCTCAGCCAGATCCAGCTCAGACAGGGGAACACCGAACAGGCCGTCGAGACCGCCGTGCAGATGGCCGAGGCCGCCAGGGGAATGGAGTCCCAGCGGCTGCGCGACAGGCTCCGGGCGGTACGCGAGCACCTGGTGCGCAGCGGCTGCGCCGGCACGGCGGAAGCCGCCGAACTCATCGACGGGGCGCTGCGCGTACCGCTCTGAGCCCTTTCGCGGGGCGCTCGACCACGCCCACTGCTGCGATATTGCCATCAACTCGACGGAAGGTGGCAGAACCGTGCAGTGGACGAAACAGAACGAACAAACTGTGTATGAAAACCGGTGGTTCAGCGTCAACCTGGCAGATGTCGAACTACCGAACGGCGCGCACCTCGACCACTTCCTGATCCGGCTGCGCCCGGTGGCGGTCGCGACGGTGGTCAACGACGCGGACGAGGTGCTCCTGCTGTGGAGGCACCGCTTCATCACCGACAGCTGGGGCTGGGAGCTCGCCGCAGGCGTCGTCGAGGACGGCGAGGACATCGCGTACGCGGCCGCCCGAGAACTGGAGGAGGAGACCGGCTGGCGGCCGGGACCGCTGCGGCACCTGATGAGCGTCGAACCGTGCAACGGTCTGACGGACGCCCGGCACCACATCTACTGGACCGACGAAGCGACGTACATCGGCCACCCCCAGGACGATTTCGAGTCGGACCGCAGGGAATGGGTCCCGCTCAAACTCGTCCCCGACATGCTCGCCCGAGGCGAGGTCCCGGCCGCCAACATGGCGGCCGCCTTGTTGCTGCTCCACCAACTCAGGCTCGGCTGAGCTTTTCCCGCCGTGGCAGGCCCCTAGTGCCCGAGCGCCTGCCACACCGCGATGGCGAGGGCTCCGACCGCCGCCAGTGCGGCGACCGTGGGCAGGGGCCAGCGTGCGTGTTCCAACGCGGTGATCCGCGCGTTGAGGTCGTCCTGATCCTTGACGTTCTGGTCGTCGCGGTGGGCCAGCAGGGCCAGTTCACCGTCGATGCGGGTCAGTCCGACCTCGAAGACGCGGCGTAACTCTGCGAATTCTTCCGAGACCACGGGATGCTCCGGGTCGGTGGTCACCAGTCCGCTCCTTTCCGTAGTCGTCACATCCCTAGTTGTGCGCAACGGAAGTCAACTCGCCTGGTGGGCGCGGCGGGAGCGTGTGCGATGGGCATATGCGAGTCAGGCGCACGCACCCCGTGCGAAACGAACGGGCCCGGTGTTCCGAAGAACACCGGGCCCGCCGTACGAATACGCTGAGTGATCCCCGCGTGGGGAGCCACCCGGACGGGAACTACACGTACGTGTAGAAGCCCGATCCGGACTTCCGGCCGAGCCGGCCCGCGTCGACCATCCGCTGGAGCAGCGGGGGAGCGGCGTACAGCGGCTCCTTGTACTCGGCGTACATCGAGTCCGCGATGGAGACGATCGTGTCGAGGCCGATCAGGTCGGACAGCTTGAGCGGGCCCATCGGGTGGGCGCAGCCCAGCTCCATGCCGTTGTCGATGTCCTCGCGGCTGGCGATGCCCGACTCGAACATGCGGATGGAGGAGAGGAGGTACGGCACCAGCAGCGCGTTCACCACGAAGCCCGAGCGGTCCTGGGCGCGGATCGCGTGCTTGCCGAGGATCTTCTCGACCAGCGCCTGGGCGCGGCTGATCGTGCCCTCGGACGTGGTCAGGGCCGGGATCAGCTCGACGAGCTTCTGCACCGGGGCCGGGTTGAAGAAGTGGATGCCGATGACATGGTCCGGGCGGGACGTCGCCACGGCCAGCTTCACCAGCGGGATGGAGGAGGTGTTCGAGGCGAGGATCGCGTCGGGGCGGGTCACGACCTGGTCGAGGACCTGGAAGATCTCCGTCTTGACCTGCTCGTTCTCCACGACGGCCTCGATGGTGAGGTCGCGGTCGGCGAACTCGCCCAGATCCGTGGTGAAGGTCAGCCGGGCCTGCGTCTCCGCCAGCTCCGTCTCGGTGATCTTGCCGCGCTCGGCCGCCTTCGCGAGGGAGTTGAGCAGCCGGGTGCGGCCGATCTCCAGGGCCTCGCCGGTGGTCTCCGCGACCATCACGTCGAGGCCGCTGCGGGCGCAGACCTCCGCGATGCCGGCGCCCATCTGGCCACAGCCCACCACTCCGACGCGTGTGATGTCAGTCAAGGCGTCCGTCACCTCGTGCCTTTCGATGATTCGTCGTGCTTCATCCGGGTCTGTCCGGGGGTGCCGGAACAGAGATCCGGATACGTTTCCAGGGGGTTCCGGATCTGCACGTTACCCCGTAGACATGGGAGGGGTGGAGTCCGGGTTAACGGCTGTTTATATGGGGACTCACAGTTGCACGGGAATTCGGGGGGATCCATGGGACGTATGTCACGCCGAGTCTTCACGCTGGGTGCCGCGCTGACGCTGGCGGGGGTGACGGCCGGGGACGCGGTGGCCGGTGACCCCGTGCCGCGGCGCGGGCCCGCCCTGCGGGGGATGTGGCTGGCGAGCGTCGCGAACCGGGACTGGCCCTCGAAGCCCGGCCTCACCGCCTCCGCGCAGCGGGCCGAACTCCTCGCCCACCTCGACACGGCCGTCGCCCGCCGGCTGAACGCGGTGGTCTTCCAGGTGCGCCCGGCGGCCGACGCGCTGTGGCCGTCCCCGTACGAGCCGTGGTCGGAGGTGCTCACCGGGGTCCAGGGCAAGGATCCGGGCTGGGACCCGCTGGGCACCGCCGTGACGGAGGCGCACCGGCGCGGTCTCGAACTGCACGCCTGGTTCAACCCGTACCGCGTGGCCAATCACACGGACCCCACCCGGCTCGTGCCCACGCATCCGGCCCGGCTCCACCCGGAGTGGATCGTGCCGTACGGCGGGAAGCTGTACTACAACCCGGGCCTGCCCGAGGTCCGCCGGTTCGTGCAGGACGCGATGGTCGACGCGGTGCGCAAGTACGCCGTCGACGCCGTGCACTTCGACGACTACTTCTACCCGTATCCCGTGCCCGGCCAGACCTTCGACGACGACGCCACGTTCGCCGCGCACGGCGCCGGGTTCGCCGACAAGGCGGCCTGGCGGCGGGACAACATCGACCGGCTCGTACGGGAGACGGCGGGGCGCATCAAGAAGGCGCGGCCCGGCGTGCGGTTCGGGATCAGCCCGTTCGCGGTGTGGCGCAACAGGGCGACGGACCCGCGGGGCTCGGACACCACGGCGGGCGTGCAGACCTACGACGACCTGCACGCCGACACCCTCACGTGGGTCCGCGAGGGATGGATCGACTACATCGCCCCGCAGGTGTACTGGAACATCGGCTTCGCGGCCGCCGACTACGCGAAGCTCGTGCCCTGGTGGGCCGACGCGGTCCGGGGGACCGGAGTGCGGCTGTACATCGGTGAGGCGCTGTACAAGGCGGGTGATCCCGCGCAGGCCGCAGCCTGGCAGGACCCGGCCGAGCTGTCCCGGCACCTCACGTTCGCGGACAGTCACCGCGAGGTGCGCGGGCACATCTACTTCTCCGCCAAGGAGGCCGGGGAGGACCGGATCGGGGCGATGGCCCGGGTCGTCGCCGACCACTACACCCGCCGGGTCACTCCGGATTCTTGAGCGTGTGCCGCACGACCGCGTCCGGGCCCGGCGACATGATGGCCTCGTGGCCGTCCTCGAAGCGGACACGGAACGGCGGCGAGCCGTTCGCCCCCAGCACTTCGACGATCTGGGCGACCCGGTCGTGCTGCCCGACGATCCGGCCGTGCACCACGAGCTGGTCGCCTGCGGATGCCTGCATCAGGAGTGCCCCCCTCGCCCTGCCTGTGATGGGGGCAAGTCTACGGCGGGACGCGGGAGTTGTCCCTTTTGGGGCGCGTCCTAGCCACGGGCCCGCTGGGTGACGGCGATGCACACCAGGACCGCCGCTGCGGTGACCGGCGCCGCCACCGACAGCGTCTCGCCCAGCAGCAGGACCGACCAGACCAGCGTCAACAGCGGCTGGGCGAGCTGGAGTTGGCTGGCCCTGGGAATGCCGATGAGGCTCATGCCCCGGTACCAGAGGAGCAGGCCGAGGAAGGTCGAGACGGCCGCCACCCAGACGAGACCGATGACGGCGTGCGCGGTGAGGCGCACCGGCTCGGCCGACAGCGCGACGGCCGCCCCGGTCGCCGTGACCGGCAGGCACAGCACCAGCGCCCAGGCGATGACCTGCCAGCCCGGCATGAGACCGGCGAGCCGGCCGCCCTCGGTGTACCCGGCGGCGCAGACCAGCAGCGCGCCGAAGAGGTAGACATCGGCGCGGGTCAGGGTGCCGCCGCTCTGCTGCACGGTGAAGGCCACCACCGCGACGGCGCCCGCGCACGCCGCGATCCAGAAGGTGCGCGAGGGCCTGGCCCCGGTGCGCAGGGCCGAGCACGCGGCCGTGGTCAGCGGCAGCAGGCCGACGACGACGGCGGAGTGCGCGGTCGTCGCCGTCCGGAGCGCGAGCGTCGTGAGCAGCGGGAAGCCGAGGACGACTCCGGCGCCGACGACGGCGAGCCCGCTCCAGTGGCGGCGCTCGGGCACCCTCACGCGCAGGATGAGCAGCCCCGCGCCCGCGATCACCGCCGCGAGCACGCTGCGCACGCCCACCAGCGACCACGGCCCGAAGCCTTCGAGGCCCCACGCGGTGGACGGGAAGGTGAGCGAGAACGTGACGACGCCGAGGGCCGCCAGGACGGTGCCCCGCACTCTGCCGCCCGGTGCGGCGGCCGGGGGGCCGGCAGGGGGCGCGGGATCCGGCGGACCGCCGACCGCTATCGCCGTCTGGTCAGTAGCGCTATTCTCAGCCTTCATGCAACACGGTAGCAGCGTCGAAGAGTTGGTGAAACGGCTGAGGAGCGAGCTGAACCGCTACTCCGATCACGAGAAGCTGCCGTCGAGCAGGGTGCTCGTGGAGCGGTTCAGGGTCAGCCCCGTGACGGTGTCGCGGGCCCTCGCGCAGCTCGCCGCCGAAGGGCTCGTGGTGACCCGGCCCGGCGCGGGCGCCTTCAAGGCCGCCGCGCGCGTGGCCGCCCCGGCCGGAGACACCTCGTGGCAGGAGGTCGCGCTCAGCGCCGAGGGCGCCGCCGAGGGCGTACCGCGCACCGTCGACGCGTCCGGCGTCCTGGTCACGCTGGCCGCGCCGCCGCCCGGGGTGATCGAGTTCAACGGCGGCTATCTGCACGAGGTGCTGCAACCCGGCGCCGCCCTGTCCGCCGCGCTCGCCCGTGCGGGCCGCCGCCCCGGCGCCTGGTCGCGCCCGCCCGTCGAAGGACTGCCCGAGCTGCGGGAGTGGTTCGCGCGCGGCATCGGCGGAGCCGTCACCGACGCCGAGGTGCTGATCACCTCCGGCGGACAGTCGGCTCTGGTCACCGCCTTGCGCGCGCTCGCGCCTCCCGGGGCGCCGGTCCTGGTGGAATCGCCCACGTACCCCGGCATGCTGGCGATCGCGCGGGCCGCCGGGCTGCGTCCGGTCCCGGTCCCTGTCGACCGCGACGGAGTCCGCCCCGACCTCCTCGAACAGGCCTTCAGGGCCTCGGGCGCCCGGCTCTTCGTCTGCCAGCCGCTGTTCCAGAACCCGACCGGCGCCGTGCTCGCCCCGGACCGCCGCCTTGAGGTGCTGCGGATCGCCCGCGCGGCCGGGGCCTTCGTCGTCGAGGACGACTTCGTGCGCCGCCTCGCCCACGAGGACGCCGGACCGCTGCCCAGGCCGCTCGCGGCGGACGACGCCGACGGGGTCGTCGTGCACGTCTCCTCGCTCACCAAGGCCACGTCACCGAGCCTGCGCATCAGCGCGCTCGCCGCGCGCGGTCCGGTCCTGGAACGGCTGCGCGCCATCCAGGTCGTCGACCATCTCTTCGTGCCGCGCCCGCTCCAGGAGGCCACCCTCGAACTCGTCGGCTCGCCCGCCTGGCCCCGCCATCTGCGCACGGTGGCCGCCGAGTTGCGGCGCCGACGCGATCTGATGGCCGCCGCCGTCACCGAGCGGCTGCCCGAGCTCGTACTGCCGCACATCCCGGCGGGCGGCTACCACCTGTGGGCGCGGCTGCCCGACGGCACGGACGAGCGCGGATTGGTCACGGCCGCGCTGCGGGCGGGCGTCGCCGTCGCGCCCGGCCGCCCCTACTTCGCGGCCGAGCCACCGGCCCCGTACCTCCGGTTCGGCTTCGTCGCCGTGGCGAGCACCGCGGAGATCACCGAAGGGGTGCGACGCCTCGCGACGGCCTGGGACGAGCGGAAACGGGATCGACCGGATCCGGTGTGACGTGCGACGATCCCGCCCATGTCAGCAACCTCCGTGCCGACGGCACCGCTTCCCGACGGGTACGAGATCTCCGTCGACCCCGCGCGCATCGACGCCGCCCGCGTCCACCACTGGCTCTCCACCGACACGTACTGGGCCGAGGGCCGCCCGCGCGAGACACAGGACGCGGCGCTCGCGGGATCCCTCAACTTCGGTGCGTACGACGCCGCTTCGGGCGAGCAGGTCGCCTATGCGCGGGTCGTGACGGACTCGGCGACCTTCGCCTGGCTCTGCGACGTGTACGTGGACCGCTCCGTGCGCGGCAAGGGACTCGGCAAGGCCCTCGTCGTGGCCGTCCGCGAACACCTACGGCCGCTCGGCGTCCGCCGCGTCCTGCTCGCCACCAGCGACGCGCACGGCGTGTACGCGCAGGCCGGTTTCCAGCCGCTGCCGGAGCCGGCCCAGTGGATGGTGCACTACTACGACCCGGCCGTACGCTCCTGATCCCACGGCCCGATCACGGGCCCTGATCGCGGGGCCCGGTCACGCTGCCTGTGAACCGGGAGTGAACCCTTGACCGGCACTACCGGCCGGTTACACGATCAGGCATGCAGCTCAGCGTCACACTCCTCGCGGCCGCGCGCAGCTCCTCCCTGCTCACCGAGCGCTTCGACGACGACCGGCCGCTCGACCACGCGGGCTGGTACGAGGTGCTGCGCGCCGCGCCCGGGTTCGGCCCGCTGGCCGCCGCCGAGCTGCGCTACTGCTCGCCGACCCCGCGCAGCCGCGCCACCGGCGACGCGCTCGGCCTCGCCCCGCTGGTCCAGCCCGCCCTGCGCGACTGCGACATGGGCCGCTGGCGGGGCCGCACCCTGTCCGAGGTGACGGCCGTCGAACCGGCCGCCGTCGACCGCTGGCTGGCCGACCCCCGCGCGGCGCCGCACGGCGGGGAGCCGCTGCTCGCCTTCATCGCCCGGGTCGGCGCGTGGCTGGACACCCGGCCCGCCGACGACGGCACCCGGATCGTGGCGATCGCCGAGCCGTCGGTGGTCCGCGCCGTGCTCGTCTACGCGCTGAAGGCGCCCCCGTCGACGTACTGGAACATCGATGTGCCGCCGCTGTCGACGGCCACCGTCAACGGCCGGCCGGGCCGCTGGGGGTTGCGGCTCGGCGCCGGTAGTCCGTCGTGAGGACCAGGTCCTTCGCCGGGCCCTTCACCCGCCACACGGTCCGCCAGCGCCCGGCGTCGTACACCGTGAACTCGCCCCGGTAGAGGTCCGCCGAGCACGGGTGGTCCGCCACGTGGTGGCCGGTGCGCAGATCGAGGCCGTGGAAGAAGCGGCCGTCGGCGAAGCGCACGACGGCGGTGCCCGGTTCCTCGCCCGGCACGTAGAGCAGCGTCCGCTCGGCGGGGCGCGCCGTGCCCCGCCAGGTGAAGCTGCCCGACTCGACGTGCAGCAGCGTGCCCGCTTCCGCGGGGTCCGGGAGGAAGTCCGTCGTGCCGGTGAACGTGCCGGTGACGTCGGCGGCGAGATCCCGCACCGTCCGCTCCACCTGCCAGCTCCCGGCCAGGAACGCCAACGCGTCGGCAACCGGCCGGAGTTCATCCGTCACGTGCGCTTCTCCTGTCTGTGCCCCCGCCGCTGTCCGTCCGCGGTCGCCTCCCATCCTGCCTCTTCGGGGTCGAACGCCGCGATCCGGCGCCGGACCCGGTCTGTGCAGGTGGTGTCCCCGCACGCGCAGGAGAAGTCGGCCTCGGCCGTGTCCCGTCCGTCCGGCGCCCAGGGGCGGGCGAAGAACCCGTCGTACTGGGCGACGACCGCCGCGTTCGCCTCGCGCAGCAGGGCCCGGCGCTCCTCCCGGCCGGCGGCGTGCGGGCCCGCGGCCAAGTGCGGGGCCCAGCGCTCCTCGACCGCCCGCACGGTGTCCGTCCCGCCGTCGATCCTGAGGAAGGGCGCCCCTGACGCGCGTACCTCGTCCTCGACGACCTCGGCGAGACGGCGGTAGAGGGCGAGCGGGCCAGGTGCCAACTCCCTTTCCGCCAGCCGCTCTTCGAGGAGTTCGGGGGTCGGCAGCAGCCACAGCGCGGCCCGGCCGGGGAGCGCGTCGGCCAGGCGCGGGGTGATCACCGTGCCCTCGGCGATCGTGAGCGGCGTCGGCGGCAGGGACCGTACGTCGTCCGCGACCATCGGGCCGCGCTCGTGGTGCAGCGCCATCGCGTACAGCTCGTCGACGGGCGCCGCCCAGCGCTCCGCGGGGGAGAGCCGCTCGAACCGCAGGGCGGCCGGCACCCGCGCGGCGAGCGCACGATCCCGGTGCGCCCAGGTGCGGGTGTCCGCGTGGTAGCGGCGCAGCCCGTACCGGCGCGCCAGCCGCTCGGCGACGGTCGACTTCCCGACGCCGGGCGGCCCGCCCAGCCAGAGCACGTCCGTCATCCGGGCAGCCGTTCGCCGCATGCGGGCCTTCCGGTCACGTACTGCCTCCGTGGACGCGCTGACAGGGACACGGCCTCGACCGTAAGCCGTGGAGCGCGCTCCTGCGCAACCACCGCCCCTGCGCCGAAAAGCGGATGCGTGCGCGTCCGGCGCCGCGTTACCGTCGATGTCATGAACGTCATCGGCCGAACCACCACCGCGACCGCGCGAGCGACCAGCTCGCCGGTTGCCGCCGCCTGACTTCTTCTCTTCTCGGCGACCGGAAACGGTACGCCGATGACTTCCCAGGGCTCTTTCCCCCGCTCCCGGTGATCGCGCGCACCGTCCTCCGGCGCCGCCGCACGCACCCACCCCGAGGAGCCCCCATGGACACCGAGACCGTCCTGCGTACCTTCGTCGAGTACTTCGAGGAGCGCGGCCACCGCCGGATCACCGGGTCCACGCTGCTGCCGCCGCCCGGCGACCCGGTCCTGTTCACGACGTCGGGCATGCATCCCCTCACCCCGTATCTGGAGGGCCGCCCGCATCCCCTTGGGACCCGCCTCGTCAACGTCCAGCGCTGTCTGCGCACCACCGACCTGGACGAGGTGGGCGACCTCACGCATCTGACCGTCTTCGAGATGCTCGGCACCTGGTCGCTCGGCGACTACGGGCTGCCGCGCAGCCTGGAATGGGGACACGGGCTGCTCACCGAGGGGTTCGGCATCGACCCGGGACGGCTGCACGCCACCGTGTTCGGCGGCGACGAGCGCAGCGGACCCGACACCGACTCGCTGGAGACCTGGCAGCGGCTCGGCGTCCCGGTCGAGCCGACCGTCGACGACAACTGGTGGTCCGGCGGTCCGACCGGGCCGTGCGGCCCCGACTCGGAGATCTTCCTGTGGACGGGGGACACCCCGCCCCGCTCGACCCCCACCCGGGACGAGCGCTGGGTGGAGGTGTGGAACCACGTGTCGATGCGGTACCGCGGCCTGCCCGACGGCTCCCTCGTGCCGCTGCCCCGCCCCAACGTCGACACCGGGCTCGGCCTGGAACGGCTCGCCACGCTGTTGCAGGGCCGCACCTCGGTCTTCGACTGCGACGTCTTCACCCCGTGGCGGGAGCGGCTGCCCGGACTGTGGGGCCCGCTGGACGAGACGTCGACGCGGCTTGTCACCGACCACCTCCGCTCGGCCCTGGTGGTGCTCGGCGACGGCGTCCTGCCGGGCGCCACGGGACGCGGTTACGTCCTGCGCCGGCTCGTCCGCCGTGTCCTCACCACGCTGTGGCGCGACGACCCCGGCCGGCACCTCGGCGATCTGCCGGTCGAGCTGATCGAGCACACCCGCGACCACTTCCGCCAGGACACCGACACCGAGCGGGTGCGCCGCGTGCTGCTCGACGAAGAGCGCCGCTTCCGCCGGCTCCTGGACACCGGCCGCAAGGTGCTCGACCGGCCGCGCTTCCGCGGCCCGCTCACCGAGGAGGACCTGCACTACCTGCACGACACGCACGGCCTGCCGCGCGACCTCGTCCGGGGACTGCGCGGCGAGCGCTAGGGATTCGGGACACGGGCTAGCCCGCCGCCGTCTCCTGCTGCACGGCGGCGAGCTGGATCAGGTTGCCGCACGTGTCGTCGAGGACGGCGGTGGTCACCGGGCCCATCTCCACGGGCTCCTGGGTGAAACGGACCCCGAGGGCCGTCAGCCGCTCGTACTCCGCCCGCACGTCGTCGACGGCGAACTGCGCGAGCGGGATGCCGTCCGCGACGAGCGCGTCACGGTACGGCTTGACGGCCGGGTGCCCGGCGGGTTCCAGGAGGAGTTCGGTCCCGCCGGGCTCCTCGGCCGAGACCACGGTGAGCCAGCGGGCCCCTTCGCCCAGCGGGACGTCGTGCTTCTTCCGGAAGCCGAGGATCTCGGTGTAGAAGTGCTCGGCCTTCGCCTGGTCGTCGACGAAGACGCTGGTCATGTGGATCTTCATGGGGGTGCTCTCCTGTAGACGTGGAGCGGCAGTGGGGCCGCCCGCCCATTAACTCGTGGTCACCGGTGGGCGGCCAGCACCGCCGCGAGGCCCGCGCGCAGGTCGGCGACGAAATCCTCGGGGACTTCGAGCGACGGGAAGTGGCCCCCGGCGCCGGGCGTGTGCCACCGGACGATGTTCCGGAACCGCTCCCGCGCCCAGGGGCGCGGGCACTTCTCGATGTCGCGGGGATACACGGTGAGCGCCGACGGTACGTCGACCCGGAGGCCGGGGTCGAGCGAGTCGTGGCTTTCGTAGTAGATGCGGGCGGCCGACGCGCCGGCCCGGGTCAGCCAGTACAGGGTGACGTTGTCGAGGACGCGGTCCCTGGACATCGTCTCGAACGGGCTGTCCTCGGTGTCCGACCACTCGGCGAACTTGTCCAGGATCCAGGCGAGCAGCCCGACCGGCGAGTCGACGAGCGCGTAGCCGATGGTCTGCGGCCGGGCCGCCTGCTGCTTCGCGTACGCCGCGCGGGGGCCGCTCCAGAAGGCCCGGGTCTCCTCGGTCCACGCGCGCTCGGCCGCCGTCAGACCGTCCGTCGTCAGTCCGGGCGGGGCCTGCGGGGTCAGCGTGTGGATGCCGAGCACGTGCGCGGGGAACCTGCCGCCGAGGACGGTGGTGATCACCCCGCCCCAGTCCCCGCCGTGCGCGACGAACCGGTCGTACCCGAGCCGTCCCATCAGCTCCACCCAGGCGGCCGCGATCCGCTCGATGCCCCACCCGGTGGCGGCCGGCTTGTCGCTGTACCCGAAGCCCGGCAGCGACGGGACCACGACGTGGAAGGCCGGGGCGTCCGGGTCCCGGGGAGCCGCCAGCTCGTCCACGACATCGACGAACTCCGCGATGCTGCCCGGCCAGCCGTGCGTCATCAGCAGCGGAACGGCGTCCGCGCGCGCCGAGCGGCGGTGCAGGAAGTGGATGCCCAGGCCGTCGACGGTCGTACGGAACCGGCCGATCCGGTCGAGCCGCGCCTCGAACGCCCGCCAGTCGTACCCGGTGCGCCAGTACTCCACGAGCTCGGTGAGGTCGGCGAGCGGAATGCCCTGCTCCCATCGGCGCCGGCCGGGCGGGGCGCCCCGGACCGTCTCGGCCTCCGGCAGCCGCGCCGCGGCCAGTCGCGCGCGCAGATCGTCGAGGTCGGCGTCGGTCGCGCGGGCATCGCACACCCGTACGTCGTCGGAGGGGCGAGGCATGAGATCTCCAGGCCGTCGGGGAACCGGAACCGATCTATCGTGAACCGGCTAAGACGGTTCACGCAACCCCTCGCGCCGCATCGGAACCGGCTAGGCTGGTTCCCATGCGCTTCGGCTTCCCCGACTTCCGCCTCGGTCCCGTCCTCGCGACCAGCTTCACGGGCACGCTGTCGGAGCGTTCCGGGGATCCCGTGGAGCGCATTCCGGTACCGGGGCGGCTCGTCGACTGGCTCGCGGTGAGCGGCCTCGCCGTGGACTCCTGTACCGACGAGCAGCTCGACGGAGCCCGTGAGCTGCGGGAATCGATCCATGCCGCCGCCACCGCGGCCGCGCTCCGGGAGCCTCTCCCCGCCTCCGCCGTCCAGGTCATCAACGACCGCAGCGCCGAGGGCCGCGCCGCGGCGGTCCTGACGCCCGGCGGCACACGGCGCTGGCGGCTCGGCCCGACGTCCCCCGTGGCGGACGCCCTCGGTGTGATCGCCGCCGACGCGATCGCCGTCCTCGCGGGTGAGCGGGACGGGAAGCTGGCCCTGTGCGCCTCACCGACCTGCCGTGCCGTCTTCTTCGACACCAGTCAGAGCCGCACCCGCAAATGGTGCGACATGAACACCTGCGGCAACCGCCAGAAGAAGGCCCGCTTCCAGGCCGGTCGCGGCAAGGGATCCGGCCCGGCGCGCTGATCTCCGGCCTGCGTCTCTGCCTAGCGTCTCCGCGCCCTGAATGCGCCGGGGCGCCTCCCAAGGTCGATTGCATAAACGTGCAGCGAGACGTATAGTCATGCCATCTAGGAGGAGGGTTCCATGGCGGTACGCGCAGCAGTGGCAGGGGCGAGTGGATACGCGGGCGGCGAAGTGCTGCGCCTGCTTCTCGCCCACCCCGAGGTCGAGATCGGCGCCCTGACGGGCAACTCGAACGCGGGACAGCGCCTCGGTGCCCTCCAGCCCCATCTCTTCCCGCTCGCCGACCGCGTGCTCCAGGAGGCCACCGCCGACGTGCTCGCCGGGCACGACGTCGTCTTCCTGGCGCTGCCGCACGGCCAGTCCGCCGCCGTCGCCGAGCAGCTCGGCCCGGACGTGCTGGTGGTCGACATGGGCGCCGACTTCCGGCTGAAGGACGCCGCCGACTGGGAGGCGTTCTACGGCAGCCCGCACGCGGGCACCTGGCCCTACGGCCTGCCCGAACTCCCGGGCGCCCGAGCCGCGTTGGCCGGGACCCGGCGCGTCGCGGTGCCGGGCTGCTATCCGACCGCGGTCCTGCTGGCCCTCTTCCCGCTGTACGCGGCCGGGCTCGCCGGACCGGAGGCGGTGGTCGTCGCGGCGTCCGGCACCTCGGGCGCGGGCAAGGCCGCCCGGACGGACCTGCTCGGCAGCGAGGTCATGGGGAACATGTCGCCGTACGGCGTCGGCGGCGGCCACCGGCACACCCCCGAGATGATCCAGAACTTCAGCGCCGCCGCCGGGACCCGGGTCTCCGTGTCGTTCACGCCGACCCTCGCGCCCATGCCGCGCGGCATCCTCGCCACGTGCAGCGCCAAGGCCGTCCCGGGCGTGAGCGCCGAGACCGTCCGCGCCGCCTACGAGAAGGCGTACGCCGACGAACCGTTCGTGCACCTGCTGCCCGAGGGCCAGTGGCCGCAGACGGCGGCCGTGTACGGGTCGAACGCCGTGCAGATCCAGGTCGCCCATGACGCCGCCGCCGGCCGGGTCATCGTCATCAGCGCGATCGACAACCTGACCAAGGGCACCGCGGGCGGCGCCATCCAGTCCATGAACATCGCCCTGGGTCTCGACGAGACCACGGGACTTACGACGATCGGAGTCGCGCCGTGAGTGTGACGGCAGCCAAGGGATTCCAGGCGGCGGGCATCACCGCCGGGATCAAGGAGAGCGGGAACCCGGACCTGGCCCTCGTGGTCAACCGCGGGCCCCGTCTGGCGGCCGCGGGTGTGTTCACCTCCAACCGCGTCAAGGCCGCCCCGGTGCTGTGGTCCGAGCAGGTTCTCAAGGGCGGGCTCGTCTCCGCCGTGGTCCTCAACTCCGGTGGTGCCAACGCCTGTACGGGACCCAAGGGCTTCCAGGACACCCACGCCACCGCCGAGAAGGTAGCGGACGTCCTCGACCTGAACGCGGGCGAGGTCGCCGTGGCCTCCACCGGCCTCATCGGCGTCCTGCTCCCCATGGACAAGCTGCTCCCGGGCGTCGAGACGGCTGCGGGCCAGCTCTCCGAGCACGGGGGCGAGAAGGCCGCCATCGCCATCAAGACCACCGACACCGTGCACAAGACGGCGGTGTACGAGGGCGACGGCTGGACCGTCGGCGGCATGGCGAAGGGCGCCGGCATGCTGGCCCCCGGCCTCGCCACGATGCTCGTCGTCCTCACCACGGACGCCGACCTCGACAGCGACGTCCTCGACAGGGCGCTGCGCGACGCCACCCGCGTCACCTTCGACCGGGTCGACTCCGACGGCTGCATGTCGACCAACGACACCGTGCTGCTGCTCGCCTCCGGCGCCTCCGAAGTCGCCCCCGAGTACGCCGAGTTCGCCACCGCAGTACGGACCGTCTGCGACGACCTCGGCCGCCAGCTCATCGGCGACGCCGAGGGCGCCAGCAAGGACATCAAGGTCGAGGTGGTCAACGCCGCGACCGAGGACGACGCCGTCGAGGTGGGCCGCTCCATCGCCCGCAACAACCTCCTCAAGTGCGCCATCCACGGCGAGGACCCCAACTGGGGCCGGGTCCTGTCCGCCATCGGCACGACGAAGGCCGCCTTCGAGCCGGACCGGCTGAACGTCGCCATCAACGGCGTCTGGGTCTGCAAGAACGGCGGCGTCGGCGAGGACCGCGACCAGGTCGACATGCGCTACCGGGAGGTCGTCGTCACCGCCGACCTCGCCGCGGGCACCGAGACGGCGACGATCTGGACGAACGACCTGACCGCCGACTACGTCCACGAGAACAGCGCGTACTCCTCATGAGCGAGACGAACACGAGCGGGGCGAACACGAGCGGGGCGAAAGAGACCCAGCCCACGGCGCGCAAGCACACCGCGCTCCCCAAGGCGCAGACCCTCATCGAGGCGCTGCCCTGGCTGACCCGCCACCACGGCAAGACCGTCGTCATCAAGTTCGGCGGCAACGCCATGGTCGACGAGGAGCTGAAGGCCGCCTTCGCCCAGGACGTCGTCTTCCTGCACCACGCGGGCCTGAAGCCCGTCGTCGTGCACGGCGGCGGCCCGCAGATCAGCAGGGCGCTCGACCGGCACGGCATCGTCAGCGAGTTCAAGGCGGGCCTGCGCGTCACCACCGAGGACGCCATGGACGTCGTACGGATGGTGCTCGCCGGGCAGGTCCAGCGTGAGCTCGTCGGGCTGCTCAACCAGCACGGCCCGCTCGCCGTCGGCATCACCGGCGAGGACGCCCACACCATCACCGCCACCAAGCACCGCCCCCGCATCGAGGGCGAGCTGGTCGACATCGGCCGCGTCGGCGAGATCACCGAGATCGACACCGGCGCCATCGAGGCCCTGCTCGCCGACGGCCGCATCCCGGTCGTCTCCTCGATCGCCCGTTCCCAGGACGACCACCATGTCTACAACGTCAATGCTGATACGGCGGCTGCGGCACTCGCTGCTGCGCTGGACGCCGAGACGCTGATGGTGCTGACCGACGTCGAGGGCCTCTACGAGGACTGGCCCCACTCGGACGAGGTCATCAGCAGGCTCACGGCCGCCGAACTCGAGAAGCTGCTCCCCGACCTGGCGAGCGGCATGGTCCCGAAGATGGAGGGCTGCCTGCACGCCGTGCGCAACGGCGTGCACACCGCCCGCGTCATCGACGGCCGCGTCCAGCACTCGATCCTGCTGGAGATCTTCACCGACGAAGGCATCGGCACGATGGTCGTGGCCGATGCGGAGGGGGACACCAAGTCGTGAGCGGCAACGAAGAGCTGACGTCGCGCTGGCAGGGCGCGCTCATGAACAACTACGGCACCCCGCGGCTGCCCCTCGTCAAGGGCGCGGGCGCCACGCTGTGGGACGCCGACGGCAGGGAGTACACCGACTTCGTCGGCGGCATCGCGGTCAACGCCCTCGGCCACGCCCACCCCGCGATCATCGAGGCGGTCACCCGGCAGCTCGGCTCGCTCGGGCACGTGTCGAACCTGTTCATCGCCGAACCGCCCGTCGCCCTCGCCGAGCGGCTGCTCCAGCTGTTCGGCCGCGACGGCTCCGTCTTCTTCTGCAACTCGGGCGCCGAGGCCAACGAGGCCGCCTTCAAGATCGGCCGGCTCACCGGGCGGCGCCACATGGTGGCCACCACCGGCGGCTTCCACGGCCGCACGATGGGCTCCCTCGCCCTGACCGGCCAGCCCGGCAAGCAGGACGGCTTCACCCCGCTCCCGGGCGACGTCACGCATGTCCCGTACGGCGATGTGGACGCGCTCCGCGCCGCGGTCACCGAGGACACCGCGTTCGTCATCATCGAGCCGATCCAGGGTGAGAACGGCGTGGTCGTGCCGCCCGCCGGCTATCTGAAGGCGGCCCGCGAGATCACCCGCGCCACCGGCACCCTGCTCGTCCTCGACGAGGTGCAGACCGGCATCGGCCGCACCGGCCACTGGTTCGCACACCAGGCGGAGGAGGGCGTCGACCCGGACGTCGTCACGCTCGCCAAGGCCATCGGCGGCGGGCTGCCGCTCGGCGTGACCGTGGCGTTCGGCGAGACGGCGAAGCTGCTCAATCCCGGGCAGCACGGCACGACGTTCGGCGGCAACCCGACGGTGTGCGCCGCCGGACTCGCCGTGCTCGACACCATCGCCGCCGAGGGCCTGCTGGACAACACCAAGCGGGTCGGCGAGCGGCTGACGGCCGGAATCGAGTCGCTGGGACACCCGCTGGTCGGTCGTGTCCGGGGAGCCGGGCTGCTGCTGGGTATCGTGCTCAGCGGGCCGCGCGCACCCCAGGTGCAGCAGGCGGCCCAGGACGCGGGCTTCCTGGTGAACGCGCCCGCCCCCGACGTCGTCCGGCTGATGCCCCCGCTGAACCTGACCGACGCCGAGGCGGACGCGTTCCTCGCGGCGCTGCCCTCGGTCCTGGACGCCGCAGCGGCCGACGGGGAAGGACGATCCTGAGGATGGGACGACGACGATGAGCAGCCAAGCGGACTCCGCCGAGAGCGCGGCGAACACCGAGCGCGGTGTCAACGGCGCGCAGGGCCCGGCCGTGCCGCAGACGCGGACCGCGCGCCACCGCCGGATCGTGGACATCCTCAACCGGCAGCCGGTGCGCTCGCAGAGCCAGCTGGCGAAGCTGCTCTCCGACGACGGGCTGAGCGTCACCCAGGCCACGCTCTCCCGCGACCTCGACGAGCTGGGCGCGGTCAAGATCCGCAACACCAACGGCGAGCTGATCTACGCCGTGCCCAGCGAGGGCGGTTTCCGCACCCCGCAGGCCCCGCTCGGCGAGTCGGCGAAGGAGGAGCGCATGCGCCGCCTCGCCGGGGAACTGCTCATCTCCGCCGAGGCGTCGGCCAACCTCGTGGTGCTGCGCACCCCGCCGGGCGCCGCCCAGTTCCTGGCCTCGGCCATCGACCAGGCGGAGCTGCACGTCATCCTCGGCACGATCGCGGGCGACGACACGCTGATGCTGATCAGCCGGGACCCGGCGGGCGGCCAGGCGCTGGCCGAGCATCTGCTGCGGCTGGCGCAGAACGACCACTGAGAAACCGGCCGTTCGTGACCCGGCGCCCGCTCGTTCAGGCGGTGCGCCGGGACCGGTACGACATCCAGGCCGCCACGAGCGCGCCCGACACGTTGTGCCAGACCGAGAACACGGCGGCGGGCAGTGCGGCCAGCGGGCTGAAGTGGGCGGTCGCGAGGGAGGCGGCGAGCCCGGAGTTCTGCATGCCGACCTCGAAGGCCATCGCGCGCGACGCGGGCTTCCCGAGCCGGGCGGCCTTCCCCGCGCCGTAGCCGAGCGCGAGCCCGAGCCCGTTGTGCAGCACCACGGCGAGGAGGACCACCAGCGCGGCCGACTTGATCGCGGCGGCGCTGCCCGCCACGACCACCGCGACGATCACGGAGACCGTCAGCGCGGACAGCCAGGGCAGCGCGCTCAGCACCCGGTCCACGTACCGCCCGAACAGCAGCCGCACGACGAGGCCCGCGACCACCGGCAGCAGCACGGTCTTGAGGATGTCCGTCACCATCGAGCCCGCGTCCACCGGCAGGTACTCCCCGGCCAGCAGCAGCGTCAGGGGCGGAGTGACGAGCGGCGCGAGGACGGTGGAGACGGTCGCGACGGACACGGAGAGCGCGACGTCGCCGCGCGCGAGGTACGTCACGACGTTCGACGCCGTGCCGCTGGGCGCGCAGCCCACGAGGATCACGCCCGCCGCGAGCTGCGGCGACAGATCGAGGAGATTGGCGATCAGCCAGCCGAGCCCCGGCATGATCACGTAGTGCGCGACGAGCCCGATCCCGACGGCCCAGGGCCGCTGGGCGACCCCCTTGAAGTCGCCGAGGCTCATGGTCAGGCCCATGCAGAACATCACGATGCCCAGCAGGTACGGCACATCGGTCTTGAAGTCCGCGAACGCGTCCGGGAGCAGGAGCCCGAGCGCGCCCGCGACGAGGGCGAGCACCGGGAAGACGGTCACCGCGAGGCGGGCGGCGCGGTCGGTCGACGAGCTCTCGGGGGCGCTCCGGGTGGGGGATTCGGTTTCGCTTGGCACCGGGCGATGCAACGCCGCGACGGCGGGGCCGTGCAACCGCGTCTCGATATGTGGTCAGTACATCTTATTGTCGCGGCCGGTCCCGGTGTCAGTACTTCGTGATCGCCGTCGCCCCGCCCGCCGTCCCGATCGCGATGTGCGGAGCCCGCCCCGGCCGCACCCAGGTCAGGATCCGCCGCATGGCGTCCTTCGGCACGGACACACAACCGGCCGTCGCCGCCCGCCCGTTGACGTGCAGGAAGATCCCGGCGCCGCGCCCGCGCACCGGACGGTCGTAGTTGAAGCCGATCACGAGGGCGTGCGCGTACTGGGTGCCGTAGTCGGCGAGATGCTCGGACTCCGACGCACGGCAGTCGGCCGGACGGGGCTGCGTCCAGCGGTTGTAGGAGCGGGACCGGTTGTCCTGGCACCACCAGGAGGAGTCGCGCACCCGCCGGTACGTGACCGATGTGCCGCCCGGCGCCGCCCTGGTGCCGAAGGCGAAGGGGAGGTCGTAGAGCCCGGCCGGGGTGGTGTTCGTGCCCTGCTCGCGGCCGCTCCCCGCCACGAGCCCCTTCGCCCCGAACCGCGCGGGCGCCGAACCGGCCTTCACCCAGCGGCCGTCGGAGCGCCGGTCCCACCAGGTGACGGTGCCGGACGTCGAGGACGCGCGGGGCGCCTCGGCGGTGATCAGCTGGCTGCCGCCGCCGGTGTCCGCCATCCGGGCGGGCAGCGGCGCGGCGGCGCTCGCGGAGGGAGCGCCGCCGAGTGCGGCGCAGACGACGACAGTTGCGGCGATACCTGCTCGTAAGGGACGCATGGTCAGAAGCTAGCGGGCGGCAGCGGCAACGGCAGCCCCGGAAGTCCGTCCAGGCTGGTTCCGATGTGTTCCTTCTTCTGGAAGTACGCGTCGAGGCCGGCGTCGTCCTTGCGCGCGAAGAAGTCCCCGTGCAGCGTGCGCTCCTCGTCGTACGTCATGAAGGGAACGGCGTATCCGCAGGTGTCCCGGACGAGTTCGGCCCGTACGAGGATGATCGCGCGCAGCCCGTTGCGCGTCGGGTCGATGGCGTCGAAGTGTCCGAGGAGGTCGTCGAAGCGCGGGTCGTCACGGAAGACGGGTTCGCCGCGGCCGTGCACCCGGACGATGGTCGGCGGCCCCTGGAAGGCGCACCACATGAGGGTGATCCGGCCGTTCTCGCGCAGGTGCGCGACGGTCTCGGCGTTGGAGCCCGCGAAGTCGAGATAGGCCACGGTGCGGTCGTCGAGGACGGCGAACGACCCCTTGAGGCCCTTGGGGGAGAGGTTCACCGTGCCGTCGCCGGCCAGCGGGGCCGTGGCGGTGAAGAAGAGAGGCTGGGACTCGATGAAGGTGCGCAGTCTGCCGTCGATGCTCTCGTAGGTTTTGCCCATGCGGGGAGTATGACGAAGTGGATCACATGGTGGACAGCGTATTTTGAATAGCGAGACGGAGCGCGGTGCGCGATGCCGCGATTGACGATTCATGCGTGACTCTGCATAATCATGCATGACAACCACCGGCTTGAGGAGCAGAGCACGTGAGCAGCAACACCGGCGATGTCCGCCTCTGGGGCGGCCGGTTCGCCGACGGCCCCGCCGAGGCCCTGGCGAAACTCTCCGCCTCCGTCCACTTCGACTGGCGCCTCGCGCCGTACGACATCGCGGGCTCCCGCGCCCACGCGCGCGTGCTCACCAAGGCGGGCCTGCTCACCGACGACGAGCTGACCCGCATGATCGCCGGTCTCGACCAGCTCGAAGGCGATGTCGCGGACGGCTCCTTCGTCGGCACCATGGCCGACGAGGACGTGCACACCGCCCTGGAGCGCGGCCTCCTGGAGCGCCTCGGCGCCGACCTCGGCGGCAAGCTGCGCGCGGGACGTTCGCGCAACGACCAGGTGGCGACGCTCTTCCGGATGTACCTGCGCGACGAGGCCCGGATCATCGGCGGGCTGATCGCCGACCTCCAGGAGGCCCTCGTCGGCCTCGCCGAGGCGCACCCGGACACCGCGATGCCCGGCCGCACCCACCTCCAGCACGCCCAGCCGGTGCTCTTCGCCCACCACGTGCTCGCCCATGTCCAGGCGCTCTCCCGGGACGCGGAGCGGCTGCGGCAGTGGGACGAGCGCACGGCGGTCTCGCCGTACGGCTCGGGCGCCCTCGCCGGCTCCTCGCTCGGCCTCGACCCGGAGGCCGTCGCCCGCGACCTCGGCTTCGAGCACGGCTCCGTCGGCAACTCCATCGACGGCACGGCCTCGCGCGACTTCGTCGCCGAGTTCACCTTCATCACCGCGATGATCGGCGTGAACATCTCCCGGATCGCCGAGGAGATCATCCTGTGGAACACGAAGGAGTTCTCCTTCGTCACCCTCCACGACGCCTTCTCCACCGGCTCGTCGATCATGCCGCAGAAGAAGAACCCGGACATCGCCGAGCTGGCCCGGGGCAAGTCCGGCCGCCTCATCGGGAACCTGACCGGCCTGATGGCGACGCTCAAGGCGCTGCCCCTCGCCTACAACCGCGACCTCCAGGAGGACAAGGAGCCGGTCTTCGACTCCTGCGACCAGCTGCGCCTCCTGCTCCCGGCCTTCACCGGCATGATGGCCACGCTCACGGTCAACCGGGAGCGCATGGAGGAGCTGGCCCCGGCCGGCTTCTCGCTGGCCACCGACATCGCCGAGTGGCTGGTGAAGCAGGGCGTGCCGTTCCGCGTCGCCCACGAGGTCGCCGGCGAGTGCGTCAAGGTCGCCGAGGCCGAGCACAAGGAGCTCGACGGGCTCACCGACGAGCAGTTCGCGAAGATCTCCGAGCACCTCACGCCCGAGGTCCGCACGGTCCTGAACGTGCCGGGCGCCCTCGCCTCCCGCGACGGCCGCGGCGGCACCGCCCCCAGCGCCGTCGCCGTCCAGCTCGCGGAGCTCAAGCAGGACCTGGGCGTCCAGCGCGCCTGGGCCGACGCCAAGAAGTAACCGGCAGACACGCACCGAGGGCCCGGTTCGTCCGTACGAGGACGAACCGGGCCCTCGTCGTCGATACCGGCGGCGGTGGGTGGCAGCGGATCAGCGGCGGGCCCTGGCCCCGCCGCCGTAGCTCGACAGGTCCATCAGCAGCCCGAGCAGCACGACCAGCCAGCCGATGCCGCGCACCCCGGCCACGGGCGCGTACGCGAACACGAAGCCCAGCGTCGTCCAGGGCAGGAAGACCAGGCCGAGCAGCGGCAGCAGCACCCCGGTGAACGCCCGGTCCACGAGGTTCGTGAAGAGCCATGTGATCACGAGGGCGACGCGCGGCCCGATCGCCGCCATCGCCGCGAAGATGCAGCACCCCATGCCCGTACCTCCCGAGACTCACTCCGTCCCGTCAGTCGTAACACCGGGTGAGCGGGCGGGCCACCGGAGTCACGGCCATCGTCCGCGCGCCAAAATAATGAGACATCAATGTCTCATGTGGCTTACTCTTGTCTCATGTCAGTCGATCGCGAACAGGTGCTGCGCAACGCCGCCGCCCTGCTCACCCGCAAGTCCACCGCCACGATGGACGAGGTCGCCCGGGCCGCCGGCATCAGTCGCGCGACCCTGCACCGCCACTTCGCGGGCCGCGACGCCCTCGTCCGCGCCCTGGAGAGCCTCGGCATCCAGGAGTGCGAGACGGCGCTCGACCTGGCCCGGCTCGACGAGGGCCCGGCCGAGGACGCGCTGCGCCGCCTGATCCGGGAGATGGAGCCGGCGGCCCCGCTGCTCGCCTTCCTCACCACGGAGAACCAGCTCTTCGAGGGCGAGGGGCAGAACGCGGGCTGGGAGCGGCTCGACGGCCGCATGGTGGCGCTGTTCCGGCGCGGCCAGGAAGCCGGCGAGTTCCGCATCGACCTGACACCGGCCTGGCTCTGCGAGGCGCTCTACGGCCTCATCGGCAGCGGCGCCTGGGCCGTACAGGACGGCCGCGTCGCGGCCAAGGACTTCTCATACATGATCGCCGAGCTGCTGCTCGGCGGCGCACGACGGAGCGTGGAACCATGACCAGCACACACCAGCGCACCCCCGCGGCGGAGGTGGTGTCGCGCCCCGGCCGGTGGCTCGCCCTCTGCGTCCTCGTGCTCGCCGTGCTGCTCGTCGCCGTGGACGCGACGGTCCTCGGACTCGCGACCCCGTACATCAGTGAGGACCTCGAGCCGACCGGCACCCAGCTGCTGTGGATCGGCGACGTCTACTCCTTCGTCATCGCCGGACTCCTGGTGTCCATGGGCAGCCTCGGCGACCGCATCGGCCGCAAGAAGCTGCTGCTGACGGGCGCCGTCGCGTTCGGCGCGGTCTCGGTGCTCAACGCGTACGCCACGACGCCGGAGCTGATGATCCTGGCGCGCGCCCTCCTCGGTGTCGCGGGCGCCACGCTCATGCCCTCCACCCTCGCCCTGATCCGGAACATCTTCCACGACCCGCGCGAGCGCTCCCTCGCCGTCGGCATCTGGGGCGCCATGGCGTCCGCCGGTGCCGCGGTGGGCCCGGTCGTCGGCGGCTTCCTGCTCGAACACTTCTGGTGGGGCTCGGTCTTCCTGATCAACCTCCCCGTGATGGCGGTCCTGGTCGTCGTCGGCGCGAAGCTCATCCCCGAGTCGAAGAACCCCGTCCCCGGCCCCTGGGACCTGGCCAGTGTCGGCCTCTCCCTGATCGGCATGATCGGTGTGGTCTACGCGATCAAGGAGGCGGCGGCGCACGGTGTCAGCTGGGAGGTCGTGGCGGCCGCGGTCGTCGGCGTGGCGGCCCTGGTCACCTTCGTCCGGCGCCAACTCACCCTCGCCTCACCCCTGCTGGACATGCGGCTGTTCCGCAACCGCGGCTTCTCCGGCGCCGTCCTCGCCGACCTGCTCACGATCCTGGGCCTCGCGGGCCTGATCTTCTTCCTGTCCCAGTTCCTCCAACTGGTCCAGGGCCGCAGGCCGTTCGAGGCGGGCCTGGCCGAACTCCCGGCCGCGGTCGGAGCGGTGGGCGCGGGCCTGATCGCCGGATTCGTGGCGCGCCGCTTCTCGGTGCGCGTCGTGGTGGCGGGCGGCCTGGCGGCGGTGGGCCTGGCCCTGGCCGCACTCACGACGCTGAGCAAGTCGACGGGCTACCCGCTGCTCGGCACCGTCCTCCTGGTCGTCGGCGTCGGCGCCGGCTTCTCCTTCACGGTGACGGCCGACGTGATCCTCTCCAGCGTCCCCAAGGAGCAGGCGGGCGCCGCGTCCGCGGTCTCCGAGACGGCGTACGAACTCGGCGCGGCCCTCGGCATCGCCCTGCTCGGCTCGATCGTCACGGGCGTCTACGCGGGCTTCACGGCGCCCGCCGGGACCCCGGACGCGGTGGCCTCGGCCGCCCACGAATCCCTCGGCGGCGCGGTCGAATCGGCCTCGGCCCTGCCACCGTCCCAGGCCCACGACCTCCTGACGTCGGCCCAGAACGCCTTCGTGGACGGCCTCCAGGTGGCAGCGGGAGTGGGCGCGGCGGTCCTCCTGGCCACATCGGTGGCGGCCTGGTTCATGCTGAGAGGCCAACACCTGGAGAACTGACCCAGCCGTGGGCACCGCCTTGGGCAATCTGCCGCCACCCCCGCCGCCTTGGGCAATCTGCCGCCCCCGCCCCGGCCCACCCCCGCCGCCTTGGGCAATCTGCCGCCAGGGGCGGCAGGGTGGGCAAGGCGGCACCCCGGCGCCGGGCAGGCGCCTCGACGGGCCCCGGCCCACGGCCCCGCCCCAGAACGCCGACGGGCCCGTCGGAGAAATCTCCGACGGGCCCACGGCACGGGTCGAAAACGCCTACGCGGCCTTCGCCTTAGTGGCGTACATGTCCACATACTCCTGCCCCGACAACCGCATGACCTCAGCCATCACGGAGTCGGTCACAGCCCGCAGCACGTACCGGTCACGCCCCATCCCGTCGTACCGCGAGAACTCCATGGGCTCCCCGAACCGCACGGTCACCCGCCCGGGCCGCGGCATCCCGGCGCCACCCGGCTGCAGCTTGTCCGTGCCGATCATGGCGAACGGCACCACCGGCGCCCCGGTCATCAGCGTCAGCCGCGCGATACCCGTACGACCGCGGTACAGGCGTCCGTCGGGGGAGCGGGTCCCCTCCGGGTAGATGCCGAAGATCCGGCCCTCCTCCAGGATGCGACGGCCCGTCATCAGCGCGGCCACCCCGCCGTTGGCACCGTCCCGGTCCACCGGGATCATGCCGACGCCGGTGAAGAACCAGGCCATGAGCCGGCCCTTGAGCGTCTTCCCCGTGACGTACTCGTCCTTGCCGATGAAGCACACCTGCCGGTCGCAGACGACCGGCAGGATCATCGAGTCGATGAAGGTCAGGTGGTTGCCCGCCAGAATGACGGGACCGGTGCCCGGGATGTTCTCGGCGCCTTCCACACGGGTGCGGAACATCAGGCGCATGATCGGTCCGAGCACTGCCTTGATGAGCGCGAAGCGGGACAACGGGCCCTCCGATGTCGAGAGTGTCAAGATTTCGGTCGGTCACGGCTCGGGATCGGCCGTGACGGTCTGTGCAGGTGAGGACGATACTCGCGCCTGCGGGCCGGTCGCACATCGGGTTCACGGAGTGGATACGCAGAGTTGACCTGGGTTAGCGCACCGTTGACGTACCGGTGACCCTCAGCGGTCACCTCACCACACCCTCCCGTTCCGCACGAGGTCTCCCGTTCGTCACTCCCGCCCACCTACGATCGGGACCGCTTTGACAGGTGCAAGGCACGACCGGTCGGGAGGAGTGCTTCATGGGGAACGAGAAGTCACAGGCTGCGCGGGAGACCCGGGGAACCACAGGAGTGGGCCGCCGCTCGCTCCTCGGCGCCGCGGTGCTCGGAGCCGGCGCCGCCGCCCTCGCCGCGCCCGCCGCGGCCGGCACGAGTGGCGGAAAACACGGCGGACAGGGCATCAAGGGCCTGCCCGTGCCGACCGTCATCGGCCACCGCGGAGCCAGCGGCTACCGCCCCGAGCACACCCTGGGCTCGTACCAGCTGGCGCTCGACATGGGCGCCCACGTCATCGAGGCCGGGGACATCGTCCCGACCAAGGACGGCCACCTCGTATGCCGTCACGAGCCGGAAATCGGCGGGACCACGGACGTCTCGGCGCACCCCGAGTTCGCCTCCCGCAAGACCACCAAGATCATCGACGGGGTCTCGACGACCGGCTGGTTCACCGAGGACTTCACGCTCGCCGAGCTGAAGACGCTCAGGGCCAAGGAGCGCATCCCCGGCACCCGCCAGCACAACACCCTGTACGACGGCCGCTGGGAGATCCCCACCTTCGAGGAGGTCCTCGCCTGGCGCGCCGAGCAGAGCAGGAAGCGCGGCCGCGAGGTCTGGATCTACCCCGAGACCAAGCACCCCACCTACTTCCGCAAGCTGGGCCTCGGCCTGGAGGAGCGGCTCGCCAGGATCCTGCGCGCCCACGGGCTGCACCGGAAGAACTCGCCGGTCATCCTCCAGTCCTTCGAGCCGACCAGCATCCAGCGCCTGAACAAGCTCGTCGACAACCCGCTGGCCGTGCTGCTCTCCACGGCGAACTCCCGCCCCGCCGACTTCGTCGACAGCGGCGACCCGCGCACCGTCGCCGACCTGATCACGCCCAAGGGACTCGCCGAGATCGCCGGGTACGCCAACGGCATCGGCCCCACCCTCGACCTGATCATCCCGAAGGACGCCGCGGGCAAGCTCCTCGCCCCGACCACCCTCGTCAAGGACGCGCACGCGGCGGGCCTCATCCTGCACCCGTACACCATGCGCAACGAGAACACCTTCCTCCCCGCCGACTTCAAGAAGGGGACGGACCCGAACGCGTACGGCGACGCGTTCGGCGCCTTCAAGGCGTACTTCGCCACCGGGATCGACGGCATCTTCTCGGACAACTGCGACACCGCTCTCCTCGCCCGCGAGGACTTCGTCAACGGCTGACCGGCGAGCGCCGGTTGGAGTGATCACGGGCGGGCCCGGCAACCGGCGGCCGGACCCGCCCCGTCCCGACGTACATGACGTACGACATCCGGGTGCTCGACGCCCTGCGCCCCCTGCTCGCCGCGGAGGCGCACGCCGAACTCCCCGCCGCCGCCGACCGCGACGACCGGGCCGATCTGGAGCAGGACGTCTGGCTGCGCCTGCTCGAACGGCTCGCCGCACAGGGCCCGCCGCCCGACCCGGCCGCCTGGCTCACCCGGACGGTCCACGACGAGGCCCGCCGTCTGCGCCGCACCGGTCCGGCCGAACGGCCCGGCGCCGCCGAGCCCGCCGCCGACCCGCACGAGTCCGACCCGGAGCGCCGCACGCTCGCCCGGGAACGGGCCCGGACCCTGCACGCGGCCGTGCGCCGACTGCCCGGACGCTGCCCCCGCCTCATCGGCGCCCTGCTGTCCCCGCACGACCTCACGTACCGGGAGATCGCGGGCGAGTTGGGTATCTCACAGGGCAGCCTTGGGCCGGAACGTTCCAGATGTCTGGGTTGCCTGCGCAGAATCATGGCCGCCGAGGTTGCGCCGCGGGCCCACAGGGGAAAAGGCTGAGGGACACATGGCGGACAGGTGAGCGGGAGGCATGCACACATGGGCATGAGCGTGACCATCTCTGCGGCGACCGAAGAGGATGCCGAGCAGATCCTCAAACTGCAGTACCTCTGCTACCAGAGCGAGGCACAGCTCTACGGCGACTACTCGATCGAACCGCTCACCCAGAGCCTGGAGTCGCTCCGGGGCGAACTGACGAGCGGCACCGTCCTCGTGGCCCGCCTGGGCGACGAAGTGGTGGCGTCCGTGCGCGGCACGACCGACGCCGACGGCACGGCGCACATCGGCAAGCTGATCGTCCACCCGCGGCTGCGGCGCCACGGTCTCGGCGGCCGGCTGCTCGCCGCCATAGAGGCCCAGCTGGTCACCGGCGGCACGGCCAAGCGCTTCGAACTCTTCACGGGCCACCGCAGCGACCACAACCTGCGTCTGTACCGCAGGCACGGCTACGCCCCGGTCACCACCGAGAAGGTCGACGAGCGCCTGACCCTGGTGACCCTGGCGAAGGAGACCGAGGCGCCGACCCTCACCGGCGTCTGACCGGACGGCCGGGGCCCCGCCCCGGCCGCACCGACGAAGAGGCTCAGGCCTCCGCGGCCTCGGCCCCGTGCCGGAGCACGCCCTTGCGCAGCCAGTACATCGCGGTCAGCGGCAGGATCACGGGGATGAAGAGGTAGCCCATCCCGAAGTCCGACCACACGGTCGCGTCCGGGAACGCCGACGGCTCCACCAGCGTCCACACGCCCACGATCAGCACCCCCGCCAGCTCCAGCGCACAGCAGGCGAACGCGGCCCGCCGCGCCCGGTCCCCGCCGCGCACCAGCGAGTACGTGATGAACCCGTACACGACCCCCGCCACCGCGGACAGCGTGTACGCGAGCGGCGCCTTGCCGAAGTCCGTGGAGATCTGCACCGCCGAGCGCGACACGGCGCCGACGACCATGACGCCGTAGAGCCACACGAGCAGCATGCCCGGCCCGCTGATCAGCCGTCGCCGCCGCTTCTGCTCCCGCTTCCCGGACGCCTTCTCCGAAGAGGCCACAGCCACCTCATCCTCCCCAGATGTCATAGAGCCGCACTTCGAGAACGGCCAGCACCACACCGCCCGCCGCGACGGTCACCGACCCCCACCGGGTCCGCTCCGCCAGCGACATGAACCCCGCCGCCGGGACGCACGCGAACGCCCCGATCAGATAGGCGACGAAGATCGTCGTGCCCTGGTCCGGCTTCTCGCCGCGCGCCAGCTGCACGATGCCGACCACCAGCTGCACCAGCGCGAGCACCGACACCACGGCCATGCCGATGAAGTGCCAGTCCTTGGTGGGCTGGTCGCGAGAGGCGGCGAAGCCGCACCAGGCCGCGAGCGCGAGCGCGGCGAGACCCGTCACCAGGGTCAGGGCATCAAGCATGGCCGAGAGCCTATTACGGCCGAAATGACCCGCCGCCCGCGCCCCCGGCCCACCGCCCGTACGCTCGACGTATGAAGATCACCGCGGACGCCCTCCTCTTCGACAACGACGGAACTCTCGTCTCCTCGCTGGAGTCCGTGTACCGCTGCTGGACCCGCTGGGCGCAGGAGTACGGGATCACCGCCGAGCAGTTCGCGGCCATCGAGCTGCACGGCCGCCCCGCCGTCGAGATCGTCGCCGACCTGCTGCCCCCGGGGCGGGTCCTGGAGGCCGTCGCCCGGATCGAGGAGCTGGAGACCGAGGACGTGCCCAACGGCGGCACGCACCTGCTGCCCGGCGTCCGCGAACTCCTCGACGCGCTCCCGGAGGGCCGCTGGGCCGTCGTCACCTCCGCCACCCACCGGCTCGCCGCGGCCCGGCTCGCGGCCGTCGGCATCACCCCGCCGCTGATCATCGCCGCCGACGACATCACGCGCGGCAAGCCCGACCCGGAGCCGTTCCTGCTCGCCGCCGCGCGACTGGGCGCGGACCCGGCGCGCTGCGTCGTCTTCGAGGACGCCCCGGCCGGGCTGGCCGCGGGCCGCGCCGGCGGCATGACGACCGTGGCCTTGACCACAACGCACGCGGCCGCCGAACTCTCCGCCGACGTCGTGGTGAAGGACCTGTCGGCCGTGTCAGCACTGGTCACGGAGGCGGGCGTGGAGGTCGTCGCCGAGCCCTGAGCAGCCCCCGGCCACCATCCACGGCTGTCCGCTATTCGGACAGCCGTGGTGGATCGCGTCCTCACGTCTGCTTTACTTGCCCGCATGACCACGACGAGCAGCCGCACCCTTGCGACCGAGGCGACCCTGACGCCCGGTGCTCGTTGTATGTGTCGAATGTGCGCCTTCTGAGGGCCCCCACCGCCTGATCTCGCGCCCCGAAGCGAGACCCGCGCGCCCTGTTCCGTAGGGAGTGACTCCGCAGGGAGAAACAGTTCGCCTACGTGACCGGGCCTGCCCCGCGCACAGCTTCTCCGTACGGACATCAGCGCCGGCCCCGCGTCGGCGCGAGAACCTGTCGCGCGCCCGGAAACTCCTTCAGTTCCGAATGAATGCCCCGTGCCCGGCGCCACCCGTGCCGCGCACTCGACAGTGACGGACATCCACGTGATCACCACCCAGGGCCTCACCAAGGTCTACCGCTCGCGCGGCCGCGAGGTCACCGCCCTCGACGGCGTCGATCTGCACGTGCGCGAAGGCGAGGTGTACGGCGTCATCGGCCAGTCCGGCGCCGGCAAGTCCTCGCTGATCCGCTGCGTGAACCTCCTGGAGCGCCCCACCTCCGGCACCGTGACGGTGGCGGGCCAGGACCTCACCGCCCTCGCCGGGCGCGGCCCGCGCGCCGGCAAGGAACTGCGCGAGGCACGCAGCCGCATCGGCATGGTCTTCCAGCACTTCAACCTGCTGTCCTCGCGCACCGTCCAGGACAACATCGAGCTGCCCCTCGAAATCCTCGGCAAGACGGGGAAGGAACGTTCCTCCAAGGCGCTGGAACTCCTCGACCTGGTCGGCCTCGCCGACAAGGCGAAGTCCTACCCGGCGCAGCTCTCCGGCGGCCAGAAGCAGCGCGTCGGCATCGCCCGCGCACTGGCCGGCGACCCGAAGGTGCTGCTCTCCGACGAGGCCACCAGCGCCCTCGACCCGGAGACCACCCGCTCGATCCTCAAGCTCCTGCGCGACCTCAACCGGCAGCTCGGCCTGACCGTCCTGCTCATCACGCACGAGATGGACGTCGTCAAGACCGTCTGCGACTCCGCCGCCCTCATGGAGCACGGGCGGATCGTCGAGTCGGGCACGGTCAGCGAACTCCTCGCGACCCCGGGCTCCGAACTCGCCGCCGCGCTCTTCCCCGTCAGCGGCGACGCGTCCGGCGCCGACCGCACCGTCATCGACGTCACCTTCCACGGGGAGTCGACGACCCAGCCGGTCGTCTCGCAGCTCGCGCGCACGTACAACATCGACATCTCGATCCTGGGCGCCGCGATGGACACCGTTGCCGGCAAGCAGGTCGGCCGCATGCGCATCGAACTGCCCGGCCGCTACGAGGACAACGTCGTACCCATCGGCTTCCTGCGCGAGCAGGGCCTCCAGGTCGACATCGCCGAGAACGCCGAGAGCCCGTCCCGCGACGCCGCCGCGTCCGTACTGCTGAAGGAAGGTGTGTCCAAGTGACCTGGTCGGAGATGCAGCCGCTGTTGTCCCAGGCGTGTTGGGACACCCTCTACATGGTCGGCTGGTCCACGCTGATCGCCGTCGTCGCGGGCCTGCCGCTCGGCGTCCTGCTCGTCCTCACCGACCGTGGCGGCATGGTGCAGAACGCCGTCGCCAACAAGGTGATCGGGCAGATCGTGAACATCGTGCGGTCGATGCCGTTCCTGATCCTGATGGTCGCCCTGATGGGCTTCACCCGCTGGATCGTCGGCACCACCATCGGCCGCGAGGCCGCCATCGTGCCGCTCGCCATCGGCGCCATCCCGTTCTTCGCGCGGCTCGTCGAGACCTCCGTGCGCGAGGTCGACGGCGGGCTCGTCGAGGCCGTGCAGTCGATGGGCGGCAACACCTGGACCGTCGTCCGCAAGGTCCTCGTCCCCGAGTCGCTGCCCTCGCTGATCTCCGCGACCACCACGACGATCATCGCGATCATCGGCTACTCCGCGATGGCCGGCACGGTCGGCGCGGGCGGCCTCGGCGACCTCGCCATCCGCTACGGCTACCAGCGCTTCGAGACGTCCATGATGTGGATCATCGTGGCGATCCTCGCGGTCACCATCGCGATCATCCAGTTCGCCGGCGACAGCGGCGCCCGGGTCCTGCACCGCCGTGCGGGCAAGGGCGGCGAACCGCTCCGTTTCCGGGCCTTCCTCAGAACGGCGTCCACCAGCGCCTGACGGAAGCTCCCGATTCCCTGACTCCCCGCCCCACCCGGCGGGTTGCACCACCATGGAGAAAGGCACTTTTCGTGCGTAACACCACCAAGATCACCGCAACTGTCCTCGCCACCGGCGCCCTCACCCTGGGTCTCACCGCCTGCGGCTCCGACAAGGGCGACACCAAGGCCAAGGCGTCCGACCCGCTGGTCGTCGCCGCGACTCCCGTCCCGCACGCCGAGGTTCTCGACTACATCAAGAAGAACCTGGCGAAGAAGGCCGGCCTCAACCTCGAGGTCAAGGAGTTCACGGACTACGTCCAGCCGAACAACGCCACCGAGGACGGCTCGGTCGACGCCAACTACTTCCAGACCGTGCCGTACCTCGAGGACTTCAACAAGAAGAACGGCACGCACCTGAAGTCCGTCGCCACCGTCCACCTGGAGCCGCTCGGCCTCTACTCCAAGAAGGCCACGAAGATCGACGGCATCAAGAAGGGCGGCACCATCGCCGTCCCCAACGACGCCGACAACGAGAGCCGCGCCCTGCGCTTCCTCGCCGCCAACGGGCTCATCACCCTCAAGAGCGGCTCCGAGGCCACCGCGACCCCCCAGGACATCGCGAAGAACCCGAAGGACCTGACGTTCAAGGAGGTCGAGGCGGCCCAGACCCCGCGCTCCCTCCAGGACGTCGACGCCGCGGTGATCAACGGCAACTACGCCATCGGTGCCGACCTCAGCCCGGCCAAGGACGCCCTCGTCCTGGAGTCGGCGAAGAACAACAAGTACAACAACGTCCTCGCGGTCAAGGAGGGCAACGAGGACGACCCGCGCGTGAAGAAGCTCGCCAAGCTCCTCACGTCCCCCGAGGTGAAGAAGTTCATCGAGGACAAGTACAAGGGTTCGGTGCTCCCCTCCTTCTGATGCGTACGTACACGATTCCCGCTGCCGTGATCGCCGGGGCACTCGCCCTCGGCCTCACGGCCTGCGGATCGGAGAAGAGCGACAGCGCGAACGGCACGCTGGTCGTCGGGGCCACCCCGACCCCGGCCGGCGAGGTCCTCGCGTACGTCAAGGACCACCTGGCGAAGAAGGCCGGACTCGACCTGGAGATCAAGGAGTTCACGGACTACGTCCTGCCGGACACCGCACTCCAGGACGGCACCCTCGACGCCAACCTCTACCAGCACACGCCCTACTTGGAGGACTTCAACCGGTCCAAGGGCACCACCCTGAGCGCGGTCACCGACGTGTACCTGCCGCCCATGGGCGTCTACTCCAAGAAGGTCGACGACGTCACGAAGCTCGCCGAGGGCGCGACCGTCGCACTGCCCAACGACACCACCAATGAAGGCAGGGCGCTCGAACTCCTCGCCTCCAAGGGCGTCATCGAGCTCAAGAAGGACGCGGGCGCGAACGCGAGTCCCCAGGACATCGCGGAGAACCCGAAGGGCCTGACGTTCAAGGAGCTCGAACCGGCGCAGCTGCCGCGCTCGTTGAGCGACGTCGACGCGGCCGTCATCAACAACAACTACGCGCTCGACGCCGACCTGAGCCCCCAGAAGGACGCCATCCTCCTGGAAGCGGTGAAGGACAACCCGTACAACAACGTCCTCGCCGTCAAGAAGGGCAACGAGGACGACCCGCGCGTGAAGAAGCTCGCGAAACTGCTCACGTCGCCCGAGGTGAAGAAGTTCATCGAGGACACGTACAAGGGCTCGGTCCTTCCGGCCTGAGGCAACGCACGGGCCGTACGACCCGCAGACACACCCCACATGGGGGCCGTTCCCGGCAACAGGGGCGGCCCCCATGTGCAGTTACGTGCCTGCATGCTGCATGCTGGGCACTTCACCCCCGGCCGACACGAGGGACGACAGGCGGCCACGAAGGTTACGGAGCGGCCCATGACGACCACCTTCCCCGAGATCTCCATCAGCACGGAGCGCTTGGTGCTGCGTGCGCTCGACGAGGACGACGTCCCCGCCCTGGCCGAGATGATGAACGACGAGCTGGTCGCCGCCTGGACGTCGGTACCGCAGCCCTTCACGGAGGACGACGCCCGGACCTGGATCAGGGAGTACGCCCCGCGCGAGCGCACGGCCGGCACCGGACTGGTCCTGGCCGTCACCGAGTTCCTCACCCAGCGCCTGGTCGGCGTCATCCGGCTCACCGGGACCGACTGGCACGTCCGCGCGACCGAACTGTCGTACATCGTGGCCCCCTGGGCCCGCGGCGAGGGCTACGCCTCCGAGGCGGCGCTCGCCACCGCCCAGTGGCTCTTCCGCGACCAGGCCCTGGAGCGCATCGAACTGCGCACCGCCGCCGACAACACCGCCGCCCAGCAGGTCGCCCAGAAGATCGGCTGCATCAGCGAGGGCGTGCTGCGGGGCGCCTGCATAGCGCGTACCCGCACCGAGGACGGCACCTGGGCCGACGTCCGTACCGACTTCATCGTGTGGAGCCTGCTCCCCGAGGACATCGAGGGCGTCACCGAGCAGCTCGCCGAGGCCGGCGGATTCACCGCGTTCTCCGACTGGAACTGACGCGGCCGGGAAACGGTCCGGAAAGAGACCGGAACCCACGCACAGGCAACGGCCGGATCCAGCAGGTACGCTCACGGTGCCCCGCCCGGCCCTGCCCATCGGCGGCTCCCTCTCGCGTACGCATCCGCACCTCTCCTGGAGACTGACAACGATGGCCGACCGGGTCACGGTGATCGGCTGGGACGGCTCGCCCCTGACCGCGGCAGCCCGTTCCGCACTCGGCGCGGCCACCCTCGTGGCCGGCGCCGCCCACCACCTGGCGCTGCCCGAAGTGCCCGGGCGCGCCGAGCGCGTCCGGCTCGGCAGCGTCTCCCTCGCCGCCCGCCGGATCACCGGGCACCGCGGCACCGCCGTCGTCATCGCCGACGGAGACCCCGGCTTCTTCGGCGTCGTGCGCACCCTGCGCGCCCCCGAGTACGGCCTGGAGGTCGAGGTCGTCCCGGCCGTCTCCTCCGTCGCCCAGGCCTTCGCCCGGGCCGGCATGCCCTGGGACGACGCCCAAGTGGTCGTCGCCCACCGCCGCACCCTGCGCCGCGCGGTGAACGTGTGCCGGGCCCACACCAAGGTCGCCGTCCTCACCTCGCCCGGCGCCGGCCCCGCCGAACTCGGCCTGCTCCTCGAAGGCGTCCACCGCACCTTCGTCATCTGCGAGGAGCTGGGCACCGACCGCGAACAGGTCACGGTCGTCACCTCCGACAAGGCCGCCGACCACACCTGGCGCGACCCCAACGTGGTCATCGTCGCCGGCGGCACGGTCACCACTCCGGCCCCGGAGAACGGCGGCTGGCTCGCCGGCGGCGAGCCGCGGGACACGGCCTCCGCCCCGCGCGGCTGGGCCCTGCCCGCCGCCGAGTACACCGGCCCCTTCGGCGAGGGCGAGACCGAACAGCTGCGCGCGGCCCAACTCGCCCGCCTCGGACCGAGGACCGGCGACCTGGTGTGGGACATCGGCTGCGGCAGCGGCGCGTTCACCGCCGAGGCCGCCCGGTTCGGCGCCGCCGTCATCGCCGTGGACCGCGACGAGGACGCCTGCGCCCGCACCCTGTCGGCCGTCCGCGGCTTCGGCGTCCAGGCGCAGATCGTGCACGGCACCGCTCCGCACGCCCTGGAGGACCTGCCCGAGCCCGACGTCGTCCGGGTCGGCGGCGGGGGAGCGGCGGTCGTCTCGGCGGTCGCCGACCGCCGCCCCGCGCGGATCGTCGCGCACGCGGCGACACGCGACGCGGCCGAACTCATCGGCAGGGACCTGACGGAGCACGGTTACGACGTCGAGTGCGCCCTTCTGCAATCCGTCGAACTGGACACTCGCGTCTGGACGGAGAAGGAGCGGACTGTGGGATTCCTCCTGTCCGGACGCCTGCCGGACCGCCACCCGTGACCCGGACGGCCCAGTACGCGCGGTAGGCTGGCCGATCGTTGTACCGCGCCGTGGCGTCCGACAATTCGTCGGTCAATGTCCGGAAAGCGCGCCACCTTTGGGGCGTGTTGTGGTACGGCGCCGACCGGAGGACGCGCAACGTGGCGCAGTCCACAGAAGGCCATGGGTGATCTACGTTCCGTGGCCGCGTTCCGACCGGGACAATGCCTGTTGTCCGGGGCGGTTCGTGCCGCGCGGCGCGCACGCTCGTTCATCATGACGGGCGGTTGACGCACCGCTCCGGTCAAGGGGGTTGCTCACCGGGCCACGGGCCCGGGGCGGCCGGCAAGTTCTCATCGATGGGCGAGGGGTAGGCATGACCGACACCGGTCAGGTTCCGGGCGAGGGGCTGCCGGAGAACGCAGGCGCGGTGGACCAGCCGGGCGTTCCCGCCCCGGGTGCGTACACCTACCTCGATCCCGCCGAAGCCACCGCCGAGGACGACGAACTCCTCCTGATGCCGGGCTCCCAGGGTGCCTGGGGCCAGCCGTACGAGGCCCAGATCCCGGCCCCCGCGCCGCAGCAGGGCTATGCCGCCGCGCCCGCTCCCCAGGCGCACGAGCCGGGCCCGCACGAGATGGCCGGCCGCGACAGCGGGCACCACGACATGGGCGGCATGCACCTGCAGAACCAGCCGGCCGCCGCCGGTGCCGTGAACCAGGGCCCCGCCCGCCGCCCGCTGCACATGGGCCCGCCCACGCCCGAGACGGGCGGCACCGTGCGCTCGCTCGCCGACCGCGGCCCCGCGCAGCAGACCCCGGCCAACCCGATGCCCGTACGGCAGTCGGGTCCGCCCACCACGGGTCCCGAGTACCTCGACATCCCGCCGCAGGGCGCCGCGCCGTGGGAGTCCGCGGACGCGCAGCCGCAGCCGGGGTTCGAAATGCCGCAGATCCCCGCAGAAACGGTCGTTCCGGAGGCGTACGCCGTCCCGCAGGAGCAGGTGGCCGCGGCGCAGTTCGCGCCGGTCGCCGAGCCCGCCCCGGTCGGTGCCTACGCGGGCCAGGCCGAGCAGGCCGACCCGTACGGCATGCCGCAGGAGACCGGGCAGCAGCCGCTCGGCCAGTTCGTGCCCGTCGAGGGCGTCGTGCCCACGACCCCGCACCTGGCCCCGACGCCGCCGCACGCCATGACGGTCCCGCCGATGCCGGAGCCCGCCGCGGAGCAGATGCCCGAGCCGGTCGCCGCTGAGCCCGAGCAGATCGCCCAGCCCGAGCCGGTCGCCCCGGCCGAGCAGCTCCCGCAGCCCGCCGAGCCGGTCGCGCAGCAGGAGCCGCTGGAACCGATCGCCGAGCAGCCCGTCCCGGAGCCCGTGGCCCCGGCGGAGCCCGAGCCGCAGCCCGAGGCGCCGATCGCGCTGGGCCCGGTACCGGTCGAGCCGCTTCAGCAGCCGGAGCCCGAGGAGCAGGCGCTCGCCGAGGTGCCGGTCGCCCCGCAGGCGGCCGAGGAACAGCCCGAGCAGCAGCCCGAGCCCGCCGAGGGTCCTGAGCAGATCGAGATCGCGGCCTCGGTGCCCGCCCCGCGCGACGGCGGCCCCGCCGCGGCCCCGACGCCCGAGCAGGCCCCGGTGCCCGAGCCCGTCATGGTGCAGGAGCCCGTCGCCGACGAGGAGCCGGAGCTGATCGAGGTCGCCCCGGAGCCCGTCCACGAGCCTCAGCTGCTCCAGGACGCCCAGCCCGTTCAGCTCGTCGACGAGGCGCAGCCCGAGCCCGAGCCGCTGCCCGAGGCGGGGGAGCCGGAGCCGATCGGCACCGCGGCCCCCGGCTACGACGACGCCGAGCGCGAGGCCGTCCTGCGCGTGATGCGCGAGCGCCGCGACATCCGCAACGGCTTCCGCGGCGACCCCATCCCGCACGAGGTGCTGCTCCGCGTCCTGGAGGCGGCCCACACGGCGCCGTCCGTCGGCCACTCCCAGCCCTGGGACTTCGTCGTCATCCGCTCCGCCGAGACCCGGCGCACGATGCACGAACTGGCCATGCGGCAGAAGGACGCGTACGCGAAGTCCCTGCCCAAGGGCCGCGCGAAGCAGTTCAAGGAACTGAAGATCGAGGCCATCCTCGACACCCCGGTGAACATCGTCGTCACCGCCGACCCGACCCGCGGCGGCCGCCACACCCTGGGCCGGCACACGCAGCCCCAGATGGCGCCGTACTCCTCCGCGCTCGCGGTCGAGAACCTGTGGCTCGCCGCCCGCGCCGAGGGCCTGGGCGTCGGCTGGGTCTCGTTCTTCGACGAGCGCGAGATGGTCCGCACGCTCGGCCTGCCCGACCACCTCGAAGTCGTCGCCTACCTCTGCGTCGGTTACGTCGACGAGTTCCCGGAGGAGCCCGAGCTGATGCAGGCGGGCTGGTCCAAGCGCCGCCCGCTGTCCTGGGTCGTCCACGAGGAGACGTACGGGCGTCGGGCCCTGCCCGGCGAGGACCCGCACGACCTGCTCGCCGAGACCGTCTCCAACATCCGCCCGCTGGACGCCAAGGCGCTCGGCGAGGCCTGGGAGCGGCAGAAGCGCATGACGAAGCCCGCCGGGGCGCTCGGCATGCTGGAGATCATCTCCGCGCAGCTGTCCGGCCTGTCCCGGATGTGCCCGCCCCCGGTCCCGGAGCCCGCGGCCGTCGCGATCTTCGCGGGCGACCACGGCGTGCACGCCCAGGGCGTCACCCCGTGGCCGCAAGAGGTCACCGGCCAGATGGTCGCGAACTTCCTGGGCGGCGGCGCGGTCTGCAACGCGTTCGCGAACCAGGTCGGCGCCGAGGTCTGCGTCATCGACGTGGGCGTCGCCTCCGAACTCCCGGCCACGCCCGGCCTGTTGCCCCGCAAGGTGCGGGCCGGCACCGCCGACATGACGACCGGTCCCGCGCTGACCCGCGAAGAGGTCAAGGCGGCCATCGAGGTCGGCATCGAGACCGCCCGCGACCTGGTCGCGGCGGGCAACAAGGCGCTGCTCACCGGCGAGATGGGCATCGCGAACACGACGGCGTCGGCCGCCCTGATCTCCGTCTACACCGAGGTCGACCCGGCCGAGGTCACCGGCCGCGGCACCGGCATCAACGACGAGACGCACGCCCGCAAGATCGAGGTCGTGCGCCGCGCCCTCGACGTGCACCGGCCCGACCCGGCGGACCCGATCGGCGTCCTCGCGGCGGTCGGCGGCCTGGAGCACGCGGCCCTCGTCGGCCTGCTCCTGGGCGGCGCCTCGCTGCGTACGCCGGTCATCCTCGACGGCGTCAGCGCCGGTGCGGCCGCCCTGGTCGCCCGGGCCATCGCCCCCGAGGTGCTCGCGGCCTGCATCGCGGGCCACCGCAGCGCCGAGCCCGGCCATGTCGCGGCCCTGAACAAGCTGGGCCTGCGCCCCCTGGTCGACCTCGACCTCCGCCTCGGCGAGGGCACCGGCGCCCTCCTGGCCCTTCCGATCGTCCAGAGCGCGGCGCGGGCGATGCACGAGGTGGCGACGTTCGACTCGGCGGGCGTCACCGAGAAGTAGACGCAAGCCTGCCCACAGCTCCGCGCTGTGGGCAGGCGTTCCGTCCGGGGGCACCTCCCACGCCCTCAAGGCTGTGGGGGACGGAACGGGTGGGCACAGCCCTACGGTGCCGGGTGACTGTCACAGAGGCCCCGACATAAGCTGCCCTCACCAGAACCTGCACGTCACAGGGCTCCAAAGTCGCAGCCCCCGAGCCCGCCGCCAGGAGCCGCCCGCCATGCCGTCCCCCCAGCACCCCGCATACCCCGTCGGCCTCCGCCTGACGAACCGCAGGACGATAGTGATCGGCGGCGGCCAGGTAGCCCAGCGCAGGCTGCCCGCGCTGATAGCGGCCGGCGCGGACATCACCCTGATCTCCCCGTCCGCGACCCCCTCCGTCGAGGCCATGGCCGACGCGGGCGAGATCACGTGGACCCGTCGCCGCTACGAGGAGGGCGACCTGACCGGCGCCTGGTACGTCCTCGTCGCCACGGCGGACCGCGCCGCGAACGACCTGGCCTCCGCCGAAGCGGAGCGCAACCGCACCTGGTGCGTCCGCTCCGACGACGCCGAGGCCGCGACGGCCTGGACCCCGGCCACCGGCCGCACCGAGGGCGTCACCGTCGCGGTGCTGTCCACCGAGGCCGCCGACCGCGACCCGCGCCGCACGGCCGCGGTACGCGACGCGCTGGTCGAGGCCCTGCGCGACGGCACGGTCACCGCGGAACGCACCCGCACCCCGGGCGTCGCCCTGGTCGGCGGCGGCCCCGGCGACCCCGACCTGATCACGGTCCGCGGCCGCCGGCTCCTCGCGGAGGCCGACGTCGTCATCGCCGACCGGCTCGGCCCGCGCGACCTGCTCGACGAACTCCCGCCGCACGTCGAGGTGATCGACGCGGCGAAGATCCCGTACGGCCGTCAGATGGTCCAGGAGGCCATCAACCAGGCCCTCATCGACCACGCCAAGCAGGGCAAGGCCGTCGTCCGCCTCAAGGGCGGCGACCCCTACGTCTTCGGCCGCGGCATGGAGGAGGCCCAGGCGCTCGCCGCCGAGGGCATCCCGGTCACCGTCGTGCCCGGCATCTCCAGCTCGATATCGGTGCCCGGCGCGGCCGGCATCCCCGTCACCCACCGCGGTGTCGCCCACGAGTTCACCGTGGTCAGCGGCCATGTCGCCCCCGACGACGCGCGCTCCCTCGTCGACTGGCCGGCGATGGCCCGGCTGACCGGCACCCTCGTGATCCTCATGGGCGTCGACAAGATCGGAAAGATCGCCGAGGCCCTGATCGCGCACGGAAAGCCGGCCGACACCCCCGTCGCCCTCGTCCAGGAGGGCACGACGTCCGCCCAGCGCCGCGTCGACGCGACCCTCGCCACGGTCGGCGAGCGGGCCGTCGCGGAAGGCGTGAAGCCCCCGGCGGTCATCGTCGTCGGCGCGGTGGTCCACGAGAACCCCACACGTAACCAGCGGTAGCAAGAGCAGTACTCAACCGTTGGCACCACAACCAGAACAAGGCAGTATCGATCCGTGGCTGAACCCAGAGGTCTCATCACCATCGAGGACCCCGACGACCCGCGCCTGCGCGACTACACGGGCCTGACCGACGTGGAGCTGCGCCGCAAGCGCGAACCCGCCGAGGGCCTGTTCATCGCCGAGGGCGAGAAGGTCATCCGCCGGGCCAAGCTGGCCGGCTACGAGATGCGCTCGATGCTGCTCTCCGCCAAGTGGGTCGACGTCATGCGCGACGTCATCGACGAGGTCCCCGCCCCGGTCTACGCGGTCGCCCCCGACCTGGCCGAACAGGTCACCGGCTACCACGTGCACCGCGGCGCCCTCGCCTCCATGCAGCGCAAGCCGCTGCCGACGGCCGAGGACCTGCTCGCGACGGCCCGGCGTGTCGTGATCATGGAGTCGGTGAACGACCACACCAACATCGGCGCGATCTTCCGCTCGGCCGCGGCGCTGGGCATGGACGCGGTCCTGCTCTCCCCGGACTGCGCGGACCCGCTCTACCGACGCTCGGTGAAGGTCTCCATGGGCGCGGTCTTCTCGGTGCCTTACGCCCGCCTGGAGACCTGGCCGAAGTCGCTCGAGTCGGTGCGCGAGGCGGGCTTCAGCCTGCTGGCGCTCACCCCGGCCGAGCGGGCGAAGTCCCTGGACGAGGTGGCCCCGCACCGGATGGACCGGGTGGCTCTGATGCTCGGCGCCGAGGGCGACGGCCTGACGACCAAGGCCCTCATGGCCGCCGACGAATGGGTCCGCATCCCGATGGCCCACGGCGTGGACTCGCTGAACGTCGGAGCGGCGGCCGCGGTCGCGTTCTACGCGGTGGCCACCGGCCGCCCCGAACTCTGATCGGAGCGCTCAGCCCGCGCTGTCGCCGGCGGACGGCGTCCGCGGCTGCGTCGCACTGGCGTGCGGCACACCGAGGTCGCCCAGGCCGCGCGAAGGACCCTGGCAGCCCTGCATGGCCGCGATGGCCAGCGCCACGAGCAGCGTCACGACCACGAACACGAAGAGCCGCTGGCCGAGCAGCCGCGGATTCGCGGGGCGCAGCCGCTTGCCCGTCCCCGTCCCGTTCGTCCGCGGCGCCGGACGCCCCGCGCCACTGCGCGGCGCCGGCCTGCTGCCCGACCGCGACGTGCTGTTGCGGGAGCCGCCGCCGGTCCGCCCGTTGCTGGGCCGGGGCGTGGCCGTGCCCGGCTGGGTACGCCGCTGCGTGCGCTGCTGCTCGTGCTGCTCGTGCGCATCGTGCCGCTCGGTGGGGTGGGCGAGCCGCCCCGTCGGCCGGTCCTGCTCCGCCATCCGCTGCGCCGGCGGCCGCGCCTCACCGAGGCCCTGGGCCTCGCGGGCCGCGATCTCCTTGAGCCGCAGCGACAGTTGCAGCGTGCTGGGCCGCTCCTCGGGATCCTTGGCCAGACACGCGCGCAGCAGCGGTGCCAGTGCGTCCGGCACCCCGTGCAGCTGCGCCTCCTCGTGCACCACGCGGTAGAGCATGACCTCGGAACTGCCGTGACCGAACGGCGAGTCGCCCATCGCCGAGTACGCGAGGGTGGCCCCGAGGGCGAACACGTCCGTGGCCGGGGTGACGGCGGCCCCGCGCACCTGCTCGGGCGCCAGGAAGCCGGGGGAGCCCACCGCGGTCCCCACGTGCGTCAGCGTCGAGGCGCCGGTCGCCCAGGCGATACCGAAGTCGATGATCCGCGGCCCCTTCGGGGACAGCAGGATGTTGGACGGCTTGAGGTCCCGGTGCACGACGCCCGCCTCGTGCACGGCGACGAGCCCCTCCGACAGCGCGGCGCCCACGGCGGCCACGTCGGCCGCGGCCAGCGGGCCCTCCTCCGCCACCTTGTCGTGCAGCGAGGGGCCGGGCACGTACTGCGTGGCGAACCACGGACGGTCGGCCTCCAGGTCGGCGGCCACCAGGCGCGCCGTACACCCGCCCCGGATCCTCCGTGCGGCGGACACCTCGCGCGCGAAGCGCGACCGGAACTCCTGATCCTCCGCCAGATCCGGCCTGATCACCTTGAGCGCGACCCGCTGGCCCCTGCGGTCGGAGCCGAGATAGACCACGCCCATCCCGCCGGCCCCGAGCCGTCTGTGAAGCCTGAACGAGCCGACGACGCGCGGGTCCTCGCGCCTCAGGCGCATCATCGCCATGTCCATCCCCGCTGCTGCCCGGTCCGTCTGACGAGCCACAGCTTACGTTTCCGCGCCCGGCTGCGCGCAGAGGCCGCGCCCTCACGGCCCATTCGATTGTCAGTGCCGGGTGGGAAACTTGAAGAGTGGTCAGGGAGCGCGGGAGCAGGGCGGATCCATACCGCCCGATATCCCAACCACCCGTCGCAGAAGGGGGATTGAGCCCATGAAGGGTGATCGGGTCGAGATAGTCGTGGACGCCGGGGACACGACACGCACGTACGAGGTGGTGGCCAGCCGCGCCGGTCGAAGAGTGGAGACGGCGGTGCGCAGGGGAGTCGTGGAAGTGAGCGAAGTCACCCGGTCCGGCTCCGTGGTGCGCACCGCGCGCTTCATGGCGACCCGGGTGCTGGCCCTGGTCGAGCAGCCGGTGCCGCGCGAGGAGGCGGCCGAGCGGGAGGCGCGGACGGGCCGTTCCCTGGGGGAAGACCCCGAGACCTCGTAGCCCCACGGGCCACCGTCTCCACCCAGGGGAGTACACGAGCCGGAAGCGCTCATCCTCCGGGAGGCCCGGCAATCGGTACGAGGGCATGACGACCGGGACGTGCGGCGACCGTAGATTTGAGGTCAAGCGGCGGGTGCAGCACTCGTCCCCCGAGGTCAGGTGCCCGCCGCTGCCAACCACACAGGACAACAGAATCTTGACCGGGAAGGGAGAGGGCCATGGCGGACACGGCATCGCGGACCACTGCGTTCCGCACGCGGATCGGCCGGGCCGGCGCGTCCGGCCTGTTCGGCCTCTTCGGTGGCCCCGCCACCGGCCGGCGCCACCCCCTGGTGGCCACGGCCATGGTCCTTCCTCTCGCTGCCCTGCTCGTCGTCGTCTTCGGCGGCTGGGACGCGATGGTCACACAGGCGTCGTCCGTGGGCGTGATGCTGGGGCGCTGAGCGGCGCCTCCAGACCCGGAAGAGCGGTCCGGGCGGGGACATCCGGCCATGAAACCCCGTGGGGACGGGGGTGCGGCGGACGGCACAAATACTGCGCGCAGCTGGGGAGCTGCGCGCAGTATTGCTTTTCGGTCCGCTTTTCCCGGTCTTCCGGATCCCCTTTTCCCGGGGGTACGCGCGAGGGCCGGGAGCCGTAGGCTCGGCGCGACCACGCACCACACCCGGGGGACCCGTGACCACCTCCACGCCCATCCTTCCCGAGCTGCGCGCCAAGGCCCGTACGGCCGCCCACCCGGCGGGCATCCCGTGCGTCTGCGGCGCGACGACGCTCGCGGACCGCCCCGACGGCGCCGTCGTCCGGCACGGCGACACCGTCGCGAAGGCCCACGGCCCCGGCACGGACCCCGCCGACCTCGACCGCCGTCTCGCCGTGGCCGCGCACCCCGCCCTGACCGGCGTACTCCTGCCGCCGCTGCGCCCCACCGCGTCGCCCCTGCACGACCGCCTGGTCACGCTCTGGCCCTACGGCACCCCGGTCGACCCGGACCATCCCGAACGAGCGCCGTGGGAGGCCGCCGGCGCCCTCCTGGCCCGCCTCCACAGCGTCCCGGCGCACCGGCTGCCGCCCGGCCTGCCCGCGATGCGGGGCCCGCTCAAGGCCGCCGCCGCGCTGGACCGCCTGCGCGCCGCCGCTCCCGGTCATCCGGCCGCGCCGCCGATCCTCGCCGCCTGGCGCGCCCTGCCGCCCTGGGCCCGCGCCGAGGCCCCGTACGACCACGCCCGCGCGCTCTGCCACGGCGACCTCCACCTCGGCCAGCTGGTCCGCCACCCGGCCGACCCTGCGGCCTGGCTCCTCATCGACATCGACGACCTCGGACTCGGCGACCCCGCATGGGACTTGGCGCGTCCTGCGGCCTGGTTCGCCTGCGGTCTGCTGCCCGCCGAGGACTGGATACGTTTCCTGACCGCCTACCAACGCACGGGCGGCGCAAAGGAGCTGAGCCTCGACGACCCCTGGCCGGCCCTCGACGTACCGGCCCGCGCGCTCACCGTGCAGACGGCGGCCCTCGCCGTGGCGAAGGCCACCGGAGCGGGACGTGTGCTGGACGAGGTGGAGGAAGCGGTCGTCGACGCCTGTGCCCGCATGGCATCCGTGCCGACCCAGTTGGGGACCGATCCGGCCAAGTAGGGTGCGGGGGACGGAAGCCGGGAAGTGTTCCGGCGAAGCAGCACCGACCGGCAGGGAGTTGAGCCGACCATGCAGTGTCCCAAGTGTCACGCACCGATGCACACCTACAACCGCAATGGCGTCCAGATCGAGCAGTGCAGCGGTTGCCGCGGGATATTCCTGGACTACGGCGAGCTGGAGTCGCTGACCCGCCTCGAATCCCAGTGGCAGCAGCAGGCCCCACCGGCCCCGCCCGCCCCACAGGCCTATCCCGCCGCCCCGGCCCCCGCCTGGGGCGCCCCGCACCACGGCGGCCACCACGGGCACCACGGCCACCACCAGCGCGGCTTCGGCCGGATGCTCTTCTCCTCCTGAGCCCTGACACACGAAGAAGCCCCCGGTCACGAGGACCGGGGGCTTCTTGCTGGTGCGCGATACTGGGATTGAACCAGTGACCTCTTCCGTGTCAGGGAAGCGCTCTCCCGCTGAGCTAATCGCGCG
>NZ_QLLY01000011.1:0-189504 GCF_003259365.1 Streptomyces sp. PsTaAH-137 | reverse complement strand
GTGCGCGATACTGGGATTGAACCAGTGACCTCTTCCGTGTCAGGGAAGCGCTCTCCCGCTGAGCTAATCGCGCATGGAGGTGGAGACGGGATTTGAACCCGTGTAGACGGCTTTGCAGGCCGTTGCCTCGCCTCTCGGCCACTCCACCAGGAGCGTAGGGGTTCGGGAAGATCCCCCACATCCTGAGCGAACGACCGGGTTCGAACCGGCGACCTCAACCTTGGCAAGGTTGCGCTCTACCAACTGAGCTACGTTCGCGTGTCTTTCCGTTTCGCTTCCGCGTCCCGGCGACGTGTTGAACTCTAGCGGATTCCCGGGGGAGGTCCAAAACGCGTTTGCGCAGCGTGCTGCGGTGCGACCCGGAGGTGATCACCGGTATGACCAGCGGACCGATCACCGGGCCGACCGCCGCAGCTCCACCCCAGGTCACCGCCCGGTCACCCGCCATAGACTCGAAACCGTGCACGGTTCCTCCTCTCTGTCTCCCCTCGCCCGGTTCGGCGAGCTCCTCGCGACCGGCCTCCTGGACGTCACCGACGATCCCGCGGCCCTGGACTCGGCGGGTTTCTGGGCGGTCTCCGCGGACTTCGAGGGGCGGCTGGTCTGCGCCCGCTTCGCCGACGTCCGCAGGGAACCGGTGCCCGCGCCCCGGCCCGGAGCGTGGCGCGGACCCGCCGCGACGGACTGGGTGTCGTCCCTCGACCACGCCGCGTACACGGAGGGGGTGCGCCGCATACGGGCCCACATCGCGACCGGCGAGGTGTACCAGGCCAACCTCTGCCGCGTGCTGTCCGCGCCGGTCGCGGCGGACGCCGACGTCGACGCCCTCACCGCCCTCCTCGCGCGCGGGAACCCGGCGCCGTACGCGGGCACGATCAGGCTCCCCGGCCACGGGGTCGAGATAGCCACCGCCTCGCCCGAGCTGTTCCTGCGCCGCCGGGGCCCGGTGGTCGAGTCCGGCCCCATCAAGGGCACCGGCCGCACCGAGGCCGACCTCCTGGAGAAGGACTACGCCGAGAACGTGATGATCGTGGACCTGGTCCGCAACGACCTGGGCATCGTCTGCGCCACCGGCACCGTCACCGTGCCCGACCTGTGCGCGGTCGAGAAGCACCCGGGCCTCGTCCACCTCGTCTCCACGGTCCGCGGAGAACTGCGCGAGGACGCCGGCTGGCCCGAACTGCTCGCGGGCACCTTCCCGCCCGGCTCCGTCACCGGCGCCCCCAAGTCCAGCGCCCTGCGGATCATCGACGCGCTGGAGACGGCGCCGCGCGGCCCCTACTGCGGCGGCATCGGCTGGGTCGACGCGGACCGGGGCGCCGGGGAACTGGCCGTCGGCATCCGCACGTTCTGGATCGACCGCGCCGAGGGCGTACTGCGCTTCGGCACCGGCGCCGGCATCACCTGGGGCTCCGACCCCGAGGGGGAGTGGCGGGAGACCGAGCTGAAGGCGTCCCGACTGCTCGCGGTAGCGTCGGGAACGTACGCCGACGCGTAGAGCGTGCCGCACGATGAAAGGCGAGGCCCCGTGAAGATCTGGCTCGACGGCCGTCTGCAGGACACCGAGGAAGCCCGTGTCTCCGTCTTCGACCACGGGCTCACCGTGGGCGACGGCATCTTCGAGACGGTGAAGTCGGTCGACGGTACGCCGTTCGCGCTCACCCGCCACCTCGACCGGCTCACCCGCTCCGCGCGCGGCCTCGGCCTGCCCGAGCCGGACCTCGACGAGGTGCGCCGGGCCTGCGACGCCGTGCTCGCGGCCAACCCGCTGCCGCTGGGCCGGCTGCGGATCACGTACACCGGCGGCCTCTCGCCGCTCGGCTCGGACCGCGGGGAGGCGGGTACGACGCTCGTCGTGGCGGTCGGAGAGGTCACGCGGCGTCCCGACACCACCGCCGCGATCACCGTGCCCTGGACCAGGAACGAGCGGGGCGCCCTCGCGGGCCTGAAGACCACCTCGTACGCGGAGAACGTCGTCGCGCTCGCCCGCGCCCGTGAACTCGGCGCGTCCGAGGCGCTGTTCGCGAACACCGTGGGGCAGCTGTGCGAGGGCACCGGCTCCAATGTGTTCGTCGTCCTCGACGGCGAGATCCACACCCCGCCGGTCGCCTCCGGCTGTCTCGCGGGCATCACGCGCGCCCTCGCCGTCGAGTGGACGGGCGCCCGGGAGACCGAGCTGCCGCTGTCCGTCCTCACCGAGGCCGACGAGGTGTTCCTGACCTCGACACTGCGCGACATCCAGGCCGTGCACCGGGTCGACGACCGGCAGCTGTCCGACGCGCCGGGCCCGGTCACCGCGAAGGCGATGCGGATCTGGGACGAGCGGGCCGCGGACCGCGTCGATCCGTGACCGACCGGTAAAACCGCTGTCGCTCCCTCGGTACGGGTGGGTACAACACCCGTGATGACCACGACCCTGCGGCCGACCGAGCCGCTTCAGCGCACCGCCGAGGGGAATCGTTCACGCCGCTTCGCGGTGTGCGTGAACAGCCGGCCCGTGGGCACCCTCCACCTCGCCACGCACCCCGCCTTCGGCCCCTCCGTCGCCCAGATCCTCGATCTGCGCATCGACGAACAGGACCGGGGGCGCGGGCGTGGCACCGTCGCCGCGCTGGCTGCCGAGGAAGTGGCCCGCGGCTGGAACTGCCGCCGCCTCGAAGCGTCGGTACCAGCGGAGCAGACCGCCCTGCTGCGGCTGGCCGGAGCGCTCGGCTACGTCGAGCGCAACCGGAACATGGCCAAGCCCCTGCCCCGGCAGCCCCCCGCCCTCCCGCCCGGCAGCGTGGGACGCCGGATGACGGAGGCCGAGTACGGGCCGTGGCTGACCAGGGAGAAGGCGCGCTACGAACGCACCGTCGTCGAGCGCGGCGCCACGGAGCGCGAGGCCCGGGAGAAGTCCGAGCGCGACCACGCGGCGCTGCTCCCCGACGGCATCGGGACCCCGGACGTCCTGATCAGCGTGCTGGAGCACGAGGGGGAGACGGTCGGCACGCTGTGGGTGGCCGGGCGCTCCGCGGGCTTTGACGGCGCGTACATCTACGACGTCGAGGTGGCGGCCGAGCACCGGGGCCGCGGCCACGGCCGGTCCCTGATGCTGTACGCCGAGACCGACGCGATCGCGGCGGGCGCCACCCGGATCGGCCTCAACGTCTTCGCGGACAACACCCCGGCCCTGCGGCTCTACGAGTCGCTCGGCTACACGCCGACCCGCCACCACCTCTACAAGCAGCTGCTCTGACTACGCCCCGAGCAGCCCGTCCACGATCGCCTCGATCTGCGCCCGCAGCCCCGCCTGGTTCTTGCTGCCGTCCAGCATCTTCCCGTCGATCTCGTACGTCGGGGTGCCCTTCACGCCGATGACCTTGCCCTCGGCCTGGTCGGCGTCGACGATCAGGATGTGCCGGCCGTCGATCAGCGCGGTGTCGAACTCCTCGGCGTCGAGGCCGAGTTCGCCCGCGACCTCGAGGAGGAACGGCTCGCCCTTCGCGGCGAACTCCTCGACCCGGCCGAGCACGGCCTCCACGTACGGCCACCCCTTGCCCTGCACGAACGCCTCCTCGGCGGCCTGTGCCCCGGCGAAGGAGTACGGGTGCTTGTCGAGCGGGAAGTGCCGCAGACGGATCTCGATGCGGTCGCCGTAGCGTTCCCGCAGGGCGCGTACGTCGTCCAGGGCCGTGCGGCAGTCCGGGCACTGGAGCTCGCACCACACGTCGAGGACGGGGGCCGGGTTCGGGGCGTTCATGGGGCCAGTCTCCCAGGCCCGGCGGCGGGGGCCCACTCGGACCTGCGGAGGAGGCGGGACCCGGAGATCTCCCTGAGGTCCGTCCCGGCCGTGGCCCCGGGCCCCGGGTGCGGTGCAGGATGGAAGGGGCGAACCACCCCGATGCCGACCCGTTGCCCGAGCCCAGGAGGACCGGATGATTGCCGAGACCGTCTGCTCCGCCGTGTCCGTGGCGGGCCTGGGCATCGCCGCGGTCACCGCGTACCGCAAGCGCTTCCTCGCGGCCGCCCGGCTGGCCGCCTACGCCCTCGTACCGCTGGGCCTGGTGATGACCGGCGCCGTGCAGTGGGTGGTGGACACGGCGTTCAGCCCGACCGCGTGGGCCGGGTTCGGAGTGCTCGGCGCGGCCTGGCTGCTGTTCATGGCGACCCGTGCCGTCGAGCGCCGCTCCGGCGGCACCCGCAAGGAACGCCGGGCCGCGGCCAGGGCGGAGCGCCGCGAGGCGGTCGCTCCGGACGCGTCGGCCCCCTCGCTGGGTCCGGCCGGCCGCACCGCCCCCGTCGCGCAGCCGAAGCCGACGCCGAAGACTCAGGCGGGCGGTTCCGATGACTTCAGCGACATCGAGGCGATCCTGAAGAAGCACGGCATCTGAACGCACGTACGACGGACTCCCCGCATTCGTTCAGATGATCGTGTGCGTGGTCACAAGATCTGGCGAACTGCCCCTGCTGCCGCCCCAGTTGGCCACCGGACGTCACCTGTCTGCGTCATCATCACGACGAGATGCTGGACACACCGCAGCTGGACGAACAGCTGACCGCAGAGAAGGACCGGGAGGCCCCGCCTCCCGTCCCCGTGACCCCGAACCCCGACACCCGGCGCGGCTGCCTGTTCGCGCTCTCCCAGCCACCACTGATGATCTTCCTCGCGGTGATCGGCTGTCTGCTCCTGCTGGCCTCGCTGCACGACCTGCTGCTGCTGTGAGCGGCTCCGTTCGCGGGCTCAGCCCGCGGCCTCCTTGCGGCGCGCCCGGTAGGCGGCCACGTGCAGCCGGTTCCCGCAGGTGCGGCTGTCGCAGTAGCGGCGCGAGCGGTTGCGGGAGAGGTCGACGAACGCGTGCCGGCAGTCCGGCGCGTCACAGCGCCGCAACCGCTCCTGTTCCCCGGCGACCACGAAGAAGGCCAGAGCCATTCCGCAGTCGGCCGCCAGGTGGTCCGCGACGGACGCACCGGGCGCGAAGTAGTGCACGTGCCAGTCGTAGCCGTCGTGGTCGGTCAGGCGCGGGGTGGTGCCCGCGGCGGCGATCAGATCGTTGATCAGCTCCGCCGCGGCGCGCGGGTCGGGCGCGGCGAAGACCTCGGCGAACCGGTCACGCACCGCGCGCACCGCGATCAGGTCACGCTCCGCGACCGTCCCCACATCGCTGATCTCGTTCCTTCGTACGAAAACGTCGAGCGCGGGGACGTCGGTGAGACGGTCGGCCGTGCCGGCGGCGTCGTCCGGTGCGGTGTTCACCAGATCCACCACGGTGTCGAGGGCACACCGGGTGTCGTGGGTGATCAGCACGATTCGCTCCCTGGCCTGGGGGTCGGGCCTGCGCCCGCCGATGCTGGCCGAGCCTAGCGCCTGTCCCTGTCGGCAGGGCCCGGAGCGCACCCGGGCCGCCGCCGTGGGAGCTCCCACGGCGGCGGCCCGGCTGTGTCTGCCCTATGCGGTTGTCCTGCTGTGGGGCTCTCATGCTGTCCTGCTGTGTTTGAACCCGTGCCGTCTCCCCGAGTGGACGGCACGGGGCGCCCTCGCACTGCCTGACGCCGGCTGGGTACCGGCGCGGGGGCTGTCTCGCGACTAGCTCTCCGCGAGGATGTGCGACAGCTCCTGGTCGAGATCGAAGTGACGATGCTCCGTGCCGGGTGGCACGGCGGCGTCCGTCCGCTTCAGGAAGGACTCGAGAGCCCGCGCCGGGGCTTCGAGCAGGGCCTCACCCTCGGGAGAGCTCAGGGCGATGCAGACAACGCCCTGACCGTGGCTGCGGGACGGCCAGACTCGGACGTCTCCGGTGCCGGTCGGCCGGTGAAGGCCTTCGGCGAGGAGATCGCGGGCGAAAACCCACTCGACCGTCTCCTCGGCTCCGGTGTGGAAGGTGGCGTGCACGGCATACGGATCGGCCGTGTCATACCGCAGTCCTGCGGGTACAGGCAGTGAGGACTCGCTCGACACAACGAGGCGCAGGTGCAGCTCGCAGCTGACCGTGGTGTTCATAAGCGCCAGGGCCTTTCGCTCAGTGTGCGCTCGGGGATTCGCACGTCGGCGAAATCGACATGCCACCTACGGTGCCGTTGTAAACCCCTCTGAGGGTTTTGGACGTCTTTAGGTAGCTCGTACGGCGGAGTCTTTCTTGTAGGGGAACGGCCATTCCAGTGACGTGAATCAATCCGGTAGGTTTGGCTGTATGAATACGGGGAGTGACGAAGCGAGCGGTCCGGCCGCGGCCACCGACGAGACCGGATCCGAGCCGGGGGCGAAGCCGCTGGGCTCGCGGGCGCCGGAGTTCATCCAGGCGCGCCGGGCGCTGCACCTGAGCTGGCAGGTCGGCGTCTTCGTGGTGGGGCTAGCGGTCGTCGTCGCGGGCATCATCATGTTGCCGCTGCCGGGACCGGGCTGGCTGGTGATCTTCGGGGGCATGGCGATCTGGGCGACCGAGTTCGTCTGGGCGCAGCTGGTCCTGCGCTGGACGAAGCGCAAGGTCACGGAGGCCACGCAGAAGGCGCTCGATCCGAAGGTGCGGCGGCGGAACATCATCCTGACCACCGTCGGCCTGGTGATCATCGCCGTGCTCGTGGGGATCTACGTGTGGAAGTTCGGCCTGGAGATGCCGTGGAACATCAAGCAGTGACCGGCCGCTGACCGGAGCGGCGCGAGGTGGTCTCGGGACCCCCCTGACATGGGGTAATGTTCTTCCTGCGCCCGGGCGATTAGCTCAGTGGGAGAGCGCTTCGTTCACACCGAAGAGGTCACTGGTTCGAACCCAGTATCGCCCACCCGGAACCGAAGGCCCCGGAGACATCAGTCTCCGGGGCCTTCGGCGTTCTCGTGTGCGCTGCCGTGCGGCCGGTCGAACGTCCCTGCAACGGTTCAGCCTCTGACGGGCGCACCTTCACCTGTGTTTTCGAAGCGCTTCGATCGAATCTCTGTCGGAACCGTTGACGCGCCTCCGCGCTGTCCCTACCTTTGCCCGGCAAGCGCTTTCCTAAAACGATTCAATGCGCAGGTGGAGGGGCGAACTGTGCCTATCGACAGGGATCTTGACCGGCGTGGCCTGCTGAAGGTCACCGGGGCGTCGGTCGCCGCACTCGGCCTGACGGCGGCCGGCTGCGGCGGCTCCGACGGCGGCTCGGGCGGCGGGCCGGTGGAGCTCCGGTACGCCTGGTGGGGCGGCGAGCCGCGGGCGGTCGCCATCCAGAAGACCATCAAGCTCTTCGAGAAGAAGTACCCGAAGATCAAGATCAAGCCCGAATTCACCGATTACGAGGCTTTCTGGGAGAAGTTCCAGACCCAGGCCTCCGGCGGAAATCCGCCGGACGTATTCCAGAATTCGGTCGCCTTCCTGCGCAAGTACGACAAGCGCGGTGTCCTGATGGACCTCAAGTCCCAGGCGGACGCCGGGAATCTGAGCCTGAAGAACTTCCGGAACGGCGTACTGACGGCCGGTCAGGTGGACGGCGGCAAGCAGGTCGGGATTCCGGTCGGTGCCAACACCATGTCGCTCGTCATCGACCTCAAGGTCTTCAAGAAGGCAGGGATCTCACCCGAGTTCGGCTGGACCTGGGACGAGTACTTCAAGGCGCTGCAGAAGATCCAGGACACCCAGAAAATCGCGGGTGACACCGGCTACTTCAGCATCATGTACCTCTACGACCTGTATCTGCGCCAGAACGGAAAGGCGTTCTTCACCGACACCGAACTCGGCTTCACCGAGGACGATCTGACGCAGTGGTGGGCGGACGGCCTCAAGCGCGTGCAGTCCGGACTCGTCGCCGACCCGAAGAAGATCGAGCAGGCCAAGCCCGCCTCCGGCCTCTCCAAGGGGCTCGCCGCGTCCGAGTTCACCTGGGACAACTTCTCCGTGCGCTACGAGGGCGAGGGCGATTCCGACTACGGGCTCGCGCCGATCCCCACCACCGACGGCAAGGACACCGGCCAGTACCTCGGCTCGCTGATGCTCAGCGCCTTCAGCGGCACCAAGCACCCCAAGGAGGTCGTCCAGTTCATCGACTTCATGGTCCACGACCCCGAGGTCGGCACGATCATGGGCTACGACCGCGGCATCCTCGCGACCACCGAGCAGTACGACGCGTACAAGCCGGCCGACAAGACCAGCCAGGGCATCGCCGACTTCGAGGAGGAGGTCGCCAAGGCCGGTGTTCTCGGGAAGATCACCCCGCACCCCTCCGGCGCCGATGTGACCGAGGCCGCCTTCCTGCGCCTGGGCGGTGAGGTCGCCCAGGGCAAGACCAAGCCGGCCGCCGCGGCGAAGCAGCTGTTCTCCGAGGCCAAGGCCGCGTTCGCGGGCTGAGGGGACGTACCGCCATGACGCTCCTCAAGGAAGCGCCCGTGCGCCCGGCGAAGAAGCGGCCCGCCGCTCCCGTCGCCGGGCGGCGCGGGCGGCGCCGCGAGAACCTCGCCGGCTATCTCTTCATGTCGCCGTGGATCGCCGGGTTCGTGCTGCTGACCGCGGGGCCGATGATCGCCTCTCTGTACTACGCGTTCACCAGCTACAACCTGTTCACGCCACCGCAGTGGGTCGGCCTGGACAACTTCACCACCATGTTCCAGGACCCGCGCTGGCAGAAGTCGGTGCAGGTCACGCTGAAGTACGTGGTCGTCGCGACCCCGCTGAAACTGCTGCTCGCGCTGGGTGTGGCGCTGCTGCTCGCCCAGAAACGGCGCGGCCAGGGCCTGTACCGGGCCGCCTTCTACCTGCCCTCGCTGATCGGGGCGAGCGTGTCGGTCGGCTTCGTATGGCGGGCACTGTTCTCGGACGACGCCGTCGTGGACCGCACGCAGAGGATGTTCGGGCTCGACGTCGGAGGCTGGATCGGCAATCCGGACTACGTCCTCTACGCCCTGGTCGCCCTGAGCATCTGGCAGTTCGGCGCGCCCATGGTCATCTTCCTGGCCGGGCTCAAGCAGGTGCCGCAGGAGCTGTACGAGGCGGCGGCGATGGATGGCGCGGGACCCCTCCGCCGGTTCTGGAACATCACGCTGCCGATGATCTCGCCGGTGCTGTTCTTCAACGTCCTGCTGGAGTCCATCCACGCGTTCCAGGTGTTCGGCTCGGCCTATGTCGTCTCCGACACCCGGTGCGGACCGGCCGACGCCACGCTCGTCTACACCTGTTACCTCTACCAGAAGGGCTTCAAGGAGTCTCAGATGGGCTTCGCCTCCGCGATGGCCTGGACGCTCGTGATCGCGGTCGCGCTGGTCACCGCGGTCCTGTTCTGGTCGCAGAAGAAATGGGTGCACTACGGAGAAGGCGCGGAGAACGCGGGGGCCGCCACATGACCGGTACCGGTATCGCCACACCCGTCGTGCGCGCGGCCACGGAGCGGCGCCGCTCCGGCTCCCTCGCCTGGCACATCGGCGCCCTGCTCGTGCTCGCCGTCGTGCTCTACCCGGTGATCTGGGTCGTCGGGGCCTCGTTCAAGCCCGGCAAGACGATCGTCGGCGGACTCGACCTCTTCCCGGCCGAGCCCATCGTGTCGAACTTCTCCGGGCTCGCCGACGGCATCTCCGGCATCTCGATCAGCAGCTTCTTCCTGAACTCGCTGACGTACGCGGTCCTCGCCGTGGTCGGCGTCGTGCTCTCCAGCTCGCTGACCGCCTACGCCTTCGCCAAGATCCGCTTCGCCGGACGGAATCTGCTGTTCACGCTGATGATCGGCACCCTGCTGCTGCCGTACCACGTGCTGCTCATCCCGCAGTACGTGATGTTCCGCAAGCTGGAACTCATCGACACGATGGTGCCGCTCGTCGCGGGCAAGTTCCTCGCGACGGAGGCCTTCTTCGTCTTCCTGATGGTGCAGTTCATGCGCGGACTGCCCAGGGAGCTCGACGAGGCCGCCAAGCTGGACGGGTGCGGGCACCTGCGGACCTACTGGTCCATCGTGCTGCCCCTGAGCCGGCCGGCCGTCATCACCAGCGCCATCTTCACCTTCATCAACGCGTGGAACGACTTCATGGGACCGCTGATCTATCTCAACAGCCCCAGCAAGTACACCGTCTCCCTCGGGCTGATGATGTTCCGCGACCAGGAGGGCATCTCGAACTACGGCGGACAGGTGGCGATGTCCCTGGTCGCGCTGATCCCCGTCATCGCGTTCTTCGCCGCCTTCCAGCGGTACCTGATCGACGGCATGGCGACCTCGGGGCTCAAGTGATGAGCGCCGCGCCCATGGAGTCCCGGCGCCGCGCCGGGTTCGGGGTCTTCGCCGAATGCCTGCTCACCGGGGTGTGGATCGCGCTCGCGTCCCTGCCCGTCGTGACCGCTCCGGCCGCCTTCGCGGCCGGGGCCCGGCACTTGCGCCGCCGGCTGACCGGACGGAGCGGAGGGTGGCGGGAGTTCCTCGCCGACCTCCGGTCCGCCGTACGGCACGGCTGGCTCGTCGGGGCCGCGGGCGTCGCGGCCTGCGCCGCCGTCTGGATCGACCTGCTTGTCGCGCGCGCGGGACTGCCCGGCGGACGGGCGGCCGCGGCCGTCGGCCTGTTCGCGCTGCTCGCGGCCGCCGTCGCCGTGCTGCGGGCCGCCGCCGTATGGACGCCGGGTGCGGCCTGGCGGTCGCTGCTCGGCGCTGCCGCGCGCCGCACCGTCCGCGGCCCCGGCGGTTCCTTCCTGCTGGTGTGCGGGATCGCGGTCACCGTCCTGTGCGCCGGGTTCGTCCCGCCGCTCGCCGTGCCTGTACTCGGTGTCCTCACCGCGGCCGCGGTCGCCGTGGAGGAACGCGGCCGGACCACGAGCTGACCCCGCCCCCCCTTCGCGAACTCCCTTCTCGTACAGCACGTTTGGCATGCACGGAAAGGAAACAACGATGTCCCCCGTCTCTCCCGGGTTCCCCCGCAGATCCCTCCTCAAGGCCGCCGCGGTCGCCGGCGCCGCCACCCGGTTCAGCTGGGCCCTCGGCGGTGGCCAGGCGCAGGCCGCGCCCGCCGCCGAGACCGCGGAGGCAGGGCCCGTCACGCTCGGCTGGCTGGAGGACGGCGGGCTCGGCGCCGCCCCCGGCTCCACCGTCGGTGTGCCGTGGCCGAAGGGCGCGTACGACAAGGGACAGGAGTTCGCCCTCACCGACGCCGACGGCAAGCAGGTGCCCGTCCAGACCTGGCCGCTGGCGCAGTGGCCGGACGGTTCGCTGAAGTGGACCGCGCACGCGGTGGGCCCCGGCGCCGGTGACGGCAAGCTCACCCTCGCCGCCGGGCAGGCCGCGGCGCCCGGGAAGAAGGTCACCGTCTCGACGAACGGCGGGACCGTCACCGTCGACACCGGCGTCGTCGTGACCAAGCTCGGCAAGAGCGGGTCGAGCCTGGTCAAGACCGTCACGCGCGGCTCCACCGAGATCGCCGAGGACGGGCGTCTCGTGCTGCTGCGCCAGGGCGAGATCGAGGACGGCGACCAAGGGGCCGCCAGGTACGAGCGGTTCGAGTCCGTCATCGACAAGACGACCGTCGAACAGAGCGGCCCGGTCCGCGCCGTCGTCAGGATCGACGGCAAGCACCGCAAGGGCGGGCGGAGCTGGCTGCCGTTCTCCGTCCGGTTCTACTTCTACGCGGGCGCCGAGTCGTTCCGCATGGTGCACACCATCACGTACGACGGCACCCAGGAGCCCGGCAAGGCGTCGGGCGACTTCGTCCGCGGGCTCGGCGTCCGCTTCACCGTGCCGATGCGCGACGCCGCGTACGACCGGCACATCCGCATCGGCGGCGAGGGCGCCGGCATGATCCGGGAGGCCGTCCAGGGCATCACCGGGCTGCGCCGCGACCCCGGCGCGGCCGTGCAGGCCGCCCAGTTCGCGGGGGAGAAGCTGCCCGACCCCGCGACGTGGGACCAGCGCGTCACGACCCGGCTCCAATACATCCCCGAGTGGGGCGACTACACCCTGTCCCAGCTGTCGGCGGACGGCTTCACCCTGCGCAAGCGCACGAAGAAGGGGCACGGCTGGATCGCGGCAGGCGGCGGGCGCCGGGCCGCCGGGTTCGGCTACCTCGGCGGTCCGAGCGGCGGATTCTCCTTCGGCCTGCGCGACTTCTGGGAGAAGCACCCCGCCGGGCTCGACATCCGCGCCGCGCAGACCGACGAGGCCGAGGTGACCCTCTGGCTCTGGTCGCCGGAGGCACAGCCGATGGACCTGCGCTTCTACCACGACGGCATGGGCCAGGACACGTACGCGGAACAGCTGGAGGGCCTCAACATCACCTACGAGGACTACGAGCCCGAGTTCGGCACCCCGTACGGCATCGCGCGCACCAGCGAACTGCTGTTCTGGGCGAACGAGGCGACCCCGACCCCCGAGACGCTCGCCCGGCAGATCGAGGCCGTCCGCACCCTGCCGCAGCTCACCGCCCCGCCCGAGCAGCTCATCGGGGCCGGTGTCTTCGGCCCGGGCCTGTACTCCGAGCCGGACCGCTCCACGCCCGCCAAGGCGAAGATCGAGGATCACCTCGACTTCCTCTTCACCTATTACAGGGACCAGGTGGAGATGCGGCGCTGGTACGGCTTCTGGGACTACGGCGACGTCATGCACTCCTACGACCCCGTGCGTCACCAGTGGCGCTACGACGTCGGCGGCTACGCCTGGGACAACTCCGAACTCTCGCCCGACCTCTGGCTCTGGTTCGCCTATCTGCGCTCCGGCCGCGCCGACATCTTCCGGTTCGCCGAGGCCATGACCCGGCACACCGGCGAGGTCGACGTCTACCACCTCGGCAAGTGGGCCGGGCTCGGCACCCGGCACGGCGTGCAGCACTACGCGGACTCCGCGAAGCAGCAGCGCATCGCCAACACCACGTACCGCCGCTACTACTACTTCCTCACCGGTGACGAACGCGTCGGCGACCTGATGCACGCCAACGTCGACTCCGGCGAGACGTTCCTCGTCCTCGACCCGCTGCGCAAGGTCCGCACCGACACTGACTACGTACCCGACCGCAACGCCCTGTCCATCGGCTTCGGCACCGACTGGAGCGGGCTCGTCTCGGCCTGGCTCACCGAGTGGGAGCGGCGCGGGCCGAAGTGGGAGAAGGCGCGCGACCGCGTCCTGTCCACCATGGAGACGATCGCCGCGCAGCCCAACGGGTTCGTGCAGGGCAGCGGCCTCTACGACCTCGACACCGGGAAGTTCGCCGTCGCCGACGAGCCGGTGGTCGGCGTCTCGCACCTCTCGGCGGTCTTCGGCCTCAACGAGCTGTGCGCCGAACTCATCGACCTCGTCGACATGCCGGAGTTCGAGGAGGCGTACTACGACTACTGCCGCTACTTCAACGCCACCAAGACCGAACAGGCGGCCCGCTACGGCGCCGACTTCGGCACCCTGCTGCTCTTCCAGGGACACTCACGGCTCGACGCGTACGCGGCCGTGCGCACCGGGGACGAGAAGCTCGCGGCGCGCGCCTGGGAGAAGTTCTACAAGAGCGACGGGTACACCGAGTCCTCGCCGTGGACGACGGAGAAGGTCGACGGGCCCGTGACACTGGTCGCCGGCACCGAGGCGAACTGGGTCTACACCAACGACACCGCCCTCTACGGGCTCGCCGCCATCGAGAACCTCGCCCTGCTCGGGGACAAAATGCCCTGATCCCGGCAGACTCGGCTCATGGACTGGAACCGTTACCGCTTCCGCAGCGTCTGGCTGCTCCCCGCCGCGCCCGCCGCCGTGTTCGCGGTCCTGGAGAAGGCGGACGAGTATCCGGCGTGGTGGCCGCAGGTGCGGTCGGTGACGCCGCTGGACAACACCGGCGGCGTCGCCGTCTTCCGGTCCTTCCTGCCGTACGAGCTGACGGTCGTGGCCCGCGAGCGGCGCCGCGACCCGGCCGGCGGGGTCCTGGAGATCGCGATGAGCGGGGACCTCGACGGGTGGGCGCGGTGGACGCTGCGGGCCCGCCCCTTCGGCGGCACCCGGGCCGTCTACGAGCAGGAGGTGGAGGTGCGCAGACCCCTGATGCGGCGCTTCGCCGTGCCCGGAAGACCCGTCTTCCTCGCCAATCACGCGTGGATGATGCGCGGCGGCCGGCGCGGGCTGACCGCCCTTCTGCGACCGGTTTGAACACAGGGCGCCGCGACCTGTATTGTTCAGCACGTTCCCGGGCGATTAGCTCAGTGGGAGAGCGCTTCGTTCACACCGAAGAGGTCACTGGTTCGAACCCAGTATCGCCCACCCGGAGAATGACCGGTCCGCCGATTCGGCGGGCCGGTTTTTTGCTGTCCGCGGGCATGGCTGTGCCAGGGATCCGCCCGGCGGGAACGAGGGACGGGTCAGGCCGCGGCCGGCAGTTCCGGACGCAGCGGCCACGCGGGGTCGACCGCCTCGGGAGTTCCGGAGCGGGCGAACCAGGCTTGCAGGCCCCGCGCCTGGGCCGCGTGCCAGACCGCCTGGAGGGTGTGGAGTTCGGCGGGGGAGAGGCGTTCGAGCCGGGTCGCGAACCGGCGGCCCACCGCACGGACCACATCGAGCGCCGCCTGCGCGTCGGCCGCCGCGTCGTGCGCCTCCGCCAGCTCGACCTCGTAGTGCGCGCACAGATCCGTCAGCGTGCGGCGGCCCTTGCGGTACCGGTCCAGATGCTTGTCCAGGACCCGCGGATCGAGCACGCAGAGCGGCCGGTTCTCCAGGTACTGGACGAGGGACGAGGCGCGATGCCGCTTCAACTCCCGGTCCAGCAGGGTCAGATCGAAGGGCGCGTTCATCACCACGAGCGGCCGCCCGGCCGCCGCCTGCTCGGCGAGGGCGCGGCCCATCTCCTCCATCACGGGCGCCGGCCAGCGGCCGTTGCGCTGCAGATGGCCGTCGGTCAGGCCGTGTATCTCCGTCGCGCCGGGCGGCACCGGCACCCCCGGATTGACCAGCCACCGGGACACCCGCGGACGGGAGCCCGCGACGTCCTGTACCACCAGCGCCGCCGACACGATGCGGTCGCTCTCCACGTCCACACCCGTGGTCTCCGTGTCGAAGGCCGCGAGGGGGCCTTCGTACCAGCACGTCATGTGCCATCAACTCCTTCTTCACCTACGGCAGATGACGTCATGTCGACGTATGGTCCCCTGCCCGATTCGGTGATACCCGGGCTGTTTGCGTCGTACGCCGAGCGGTGACAACACAGATACGAGTCATGGCAGTTCAGCGGGGTGCCATTGACTCGTGCTTGATCAAATTCTTGATCTCAGCGGGGATTCACCCTTCCGAAAGGCCAGTTGAACCATGGCGCTCGCGCAGCCCGAACAGGGCGGGCTGCTGCCCGAGCGGTTCGCACCGTCGCGCGGCACACTCGCCACCACCGCCTGCATGGAGACCCTCCAGGTGGGCTATCTGCACGCCGTGGCCGCGGCCGCCGGGTGCTCGCTCTCGCAGCCCTTTCCCGACAACGGCATCGACTGGCACGTCAGCCACAGCGCCCCCGGGCACACGGTCGACGACGAAGTCACCATCAAAGTGCAGCTCAAAGCGACGTATCAGGTCGCGCCGAACCCACCGGGCCCGTCCTTCTCCTTCACGCTCGACAACCCCCATCTGGAGAAGCTCGCCCGGACCCCGGTCTCGGTGCACAAGATCCTCGTCGTGATGCTCGTGCCGCGCTCCCAGGACGACTGGCTGCGCGCCAGCCACGACCGGCTCGACCTGCGGCACTGCTGTTACTGGACCAATCTCGCCGGACACCCGGTCACCGGCAGGCGCAGGACCACCGTCCGCATCCCGACCGCGCGGATCTTCGACGACCGCGCGCTGTGCGAGATCATGACCCGGGTCGGGACGGGCGGGCGGCCCTGACCGGGCAACTCCGCCCGGTACGAAGGGAGTTCGAGATGCAGCACCGCCCGATCGGCGACCCCGTGCGCCCGCTCGGCACGGCCCGCGCCCACCCCGTGGAGCCGGCCGGACCCGAGCCGGGACAGGTCGACCCCGCCGTGCTCAGCGCCCTGCTCGACCGGCACGGCTGGGAGCGGCGCGGCGGCGCGGCCGGGCGCTACGCCCGCTGGACGCTGCCCGGCCCCGGCACCCGGACGAGCCTGCTCGTGCCCGAGACCCGGGCCTTCCCCGACGCCGAGGAACTCCTCGGCGAGGTGCTGGTCGCCCTGGAGCGCAGCGGAACGCCGGCCGCCCGGGAGGTGCTGGTCGCGCTCGCCGTGCCGAGCGACGAGATCCGCTGGTGGCGCGATGTGCCGACCGGTCCCGCGGGCGCCTCCGCCTGGGTCGTCGAGGAGCAACTGCGCTCCGCGGCCCGGCGGATGCTGCTCGCCGGGGCGCTCGCGGCGCGCGGCCGCGCCGGGTACTACGGCGCGCGGCACCGCAGGCCCGCCGCCGCGGCCCTGGAACAGGTGCTGGTCCAGGCGGCGCCGGGCGGCCGCCGCCTCACCGCGTTCGTGCCCGTCACCGCGGGCCGCTCGCTCGCCGTCCGGCTGCACCAGGCGCTGTACGCGGTGCGCGAGGCCATCGACTACCGGCGGGCCACGGGCGGCATGGACGCCTTCGATGCCGCCGTCGAGGCCGGGGTGAGCCATGAGCTGACCGAGGCGCTGGTCGCCCTGGTGCGCGGGACGGAGGGCGCCCGGGTCGGCGTCGCCTGGGCGCCCGCCGCCGGGGTGCCCGAGGAGTGCACGGACGGCGACGACCCCGTCGAGTTCTCGCCCGGCGACCTCGACATCCTGCGGGCGGCGGGCACCCGCTACCTGCACGCCGAGCCCGCCGTCTTCGTCCGCGTCACCGGCACCGTCGTCCGCCTGGCCAGGACCGGGCCGCGCGGCGAGGGCACGGTGCGGCTGCGCGTCATCGCGGGCGCCGAGGTGCCGCACGTGCGGATGACGCTGGACGAGGAGGCGTACCGGATCGCGGGCCACGCCCACCTGGTCGGCCTGCCGATCCGGGTGCACGGCCGCCTGGAGAGCCGCGGCGGCTTCCGCCGCCTGACCGGCGCGAGCGGCGTCGTGCCCGTCCAGGTGGACGAGGCCGAGCGGGACCGCCTGATGAAGTCGCTCCAGGAGAACCTGGACTTCTTCGAGGAGGCCTGCGCCGGCGACGACTAGCCCTGGAGCGGCTGACGCGCGTACAGATCCCTGAGCAGGGAGATCTCCGCCCCATGGTGGATCGTCTCGCGGTGGATGTGCAGGACGAGAGTCGCCATCGGCTCGTCGGCGTACGGGCCCTCGGCCGGTCCGCACGGGCGGGCGAGGCCCGCCTCGCCCAGGCCCCGGACGCCGGCCATCCACACCGCGTACGCCGCGTCGAGGCGGTCCAGCGCCTCCGTGGCCGTCGCCGGATAGAGATAGGTGTCGTAGTCCACGGGTTCCGCCCCGAAATGCGCGGCACTGCGGGCGCCCAGGACGCCGATGAGGATGTGGTTCAGCCGCCAGGCGATGGTCGTGACCGGTGCGGGCTCCGGCGCCGGGAAGGCCCAGTCGACGGTGAAGCCGCCGTCGTCGCGGGGGCGCAGGCTCCAGCAGCCCGCGACCGGCTCCCAGAAGTACTCGCCGTCGGTCAGCCCGGCCAGTCGCGGGCGCAGCTGGTTGCGCCAGTGCCAGTCCAGCTGGTCGGTCAGGAGCGTGTTCCAGTCGAGTGCCATGGCACTCACGCTAGGGCCCGCCTGCCGGGGGCGCCCGATTAACCGTTTCGCGAGCGGTCCTGGTGACTCGGTACGATCGCCCTTGCGCGCGTCACAGGTTTTGGCGTGGCATTCCCTTTCAGTCAGGAGAGACCGGTGTCAGAAGTCCGTGTGATCATCCAACGCGATTCCGAGCGGGACGAGCGCGTGGTGACCACGGGCACTACGGCCGCCGAGCTCTTCGCCGGTGAGCGCAGCATCGTCGCGGCCCGCGTGGCCGGAGAGCTGAAGGACCTCGCGTACGTCGTCGCCGACGGCGAGACCGTCGAGCCGGTGGAGATCTCCTCCGAGGACGGCCTGAACATCCTGCGGCACTCGACCGCGCACGTCATGGCGCAGGCCGTCCAGGAGCTGTTCCCGGACGCCAAGCTCGGCATCGGCCCGCCCATCAAGGACGGCTTCTACTACGACTTCGACGTCAAGGAGCCGTTCACCCCCGAGGACCTCAAGCGCGTCGAGAAGAAGATGCAGGAGATCCAGAAGCGGGGCCAGAAGTTCTCCCGCCGGGTCACCACCGACGAGGCCGCCCGGGTCGAGCTGGCCGACGAGCCGTACAAGCTGGAGCTCATCGGCCTCAAGGGCAACGCGGCGCAGGCCGCCGACGGCGCGGACGCCGAGGTGGGCGGCGGCGAGCTGACCATCTACGACAACCTCGACGCCAAGACCGGCGACCTGTGCTGGAAGGACCTCTGCCGCGGCCCGCACCTGCCGTCGACCCGGATCATCCCCGCGTTCAAGCTGATGCGCTCGGCCGCCGCCTACTGGCGCGGCAGCGAGAAGAACCCGCAGCTCCAGCGCATCTACGGCACCGCGTGGCCGTCGAAGGACGAGCTCAAGGGCTACCTCGACTTCCTCGCCGAGGCCGAGAAGCGCGACCACCGCAAGCTGGGCGCCGAGCTGGACCTCTTCTCCTTCCCGGAGGAGCTGGGCCCCGGCCTCGCCGTGTTCCACCCCAAGGGCGGCGTGGTCCGCAAGGTCATGGAGGACTACTCGCGGCGCCGCCACGAGGTCTCCGGCTACGAGTTCGTGAACACCCCGCACATCTCCAAGGAAGGCCTCTTCCACACCTCGGGCCACCTGCCGCACTACGCCGAGGGCATGTTCCCGGCGATCGAGTTCGACGAGCAGAACTACCGCCTCAAGGCGATGAACTGCCCGATGCACAACCTGATCTTCAAGTCCCGCGGCCGTTCCTACCGTGAACTCCCGCTGCGGCTCTTCGAGTTCGGCACCGTGTACCGGTACGAGAAGTCGGGCGTCGTGCACGGCCTGACCCGCTCGCGCGGCTTCACCCAGGACGACTCGCACATCTACTGCACCAAGGAGCAGATGGCGGAGGAGCTCGACAAGCTCCTCACCTTCGTCCTCGACCTGCTGCGCGACTACGGCCTGACCGAGTTCGAGCTGGAGCTGTCCACCCGCGACGACTCCGACAAGTTCATCGGCTCGGACGAGGACTGGGCGGAGGCCACCGAGGCGCTGCGCCAGGCCGCCGAGAAGCAGAACCTGCCGCTGGTCCCGGACCCGGGCGGCGCCGCCTACTACGGCCCGAAGATCTCCGTGCAGGCCAAGGACGCCATCGGCCGGTCCTGGCAGATGTCGACCCTCCAGGTGGACTTCAACCAGCCCAAGCGGTTCGGCCTGGAGTACACCGCGGCGGACGGCTCGCGCCAGCAGCCCGTCATGCTGCACCGCGCCCTGTTCGGCTCGATCGAGCGGTTCTTCGGCGTGCTCCTGGAGCACTACGCGGGCGCGTTCCCGGCGTGGCTCGCCCCGGTCCAGGCCGTCGGCATCCCGATCGGCGACGGACACGTGGAGTACCTCCAGGAGTTCGCCGAGAAGGCCCGTGCCCAGGGGCTGCGCGTCGAGGTCGACGCGTCCTCGGACCGGATGCAGAAGAAGATCCGCAACCAGCAGAAGGCCAAGGTGCCCTTCATGGTCATCGCGGGCGACGAGGACATGAACGCCGGTTCGGTGTCCTTCCGCTACCGCGACGGCTCGCAGGAGAACGGCATCCCGGTCGACGAGGCCATCGCGAAGATCGTGAAGGTCGTCGAGGAGCGGGCGCAGGTCTGAGGCTCAGTCCTTGCCGTCGGAGGCCCCCGGGGAGTTCCCCGGGGGCCTCTCGCCCTCTCGCGCGAAGACCTGGAGCAGCCACGACGAGAACGTGCCGGTGACCGCGCCCAGCAGGGCCAGACCGCAGGCCATCACGCCCACCGCGATGAGCCGCCCCAGCGGCGTCACCGGTGCCAGATCGCCGTAGCCCACGGTCGACAGCGTCGTGCAGGTGAACCAGACCGCGTCCCCGTACGTGACGATGTCCGCGCCCGGAGCGGTGCGCTCCTGCTGGTACAGGGCGAGCGAGCCCGCGAAGCCGAGCAGGGTCACCGAGACACCGGCGTACGTGATCACCCGCGCGTGCAGGGCGAGCCGCGGCCGGTCGTGGTGGGCCTGCACCGTCTCGTAGGCCTGCACGATCCGCACCGGCCGCAGCAGCGGCAGCACCAGCACCACCGTGTCCAGCCAGTGCGTGCGCACGAAGCGCGGCCAGCGCTGCCCGCTGAGCCGCTTGCGCACCCCGTAGTCCAGGGCGAAGACGGCCCAGGACGCGAGGGTCACCGCCAGACACAGGTCGCGCACGGCGCCCGGCAGGCCGTGGCCCAGGACTCTGACCGCGTAACTGGCGAGGTACAGCAGGGAGGCCACGGCGAGCACGGTGCCGTTGTACCGCTCCCAGCGGGCGAGAGGGCTGTCCGTCATCCGCACAGCATCGCGTGCGGCCACCCGGTGTCCCACCCGGCGACACGCTGTCCGGAGGTCACGCCATATGCTGCACTTCATGACGAGTGAGCCGGAGCAGCAGGTCGGTCCAGTGGGTGAACCGGACGGATTCGGGCGTCTGTGGACCCCGCACCGCATCGCCTACATCCAGGGCGAGGGCAAACCGACGGGCCCCGGAGCCGACGACGGCTGTCCCTTCTGCGCCGCTCCCGGCAAGACCGACGAGGACGCGCTGATCGTGGCGCGCGGCGAGCACGTCTTCGCGATCCTCAACCTGTACCCGTACAACGGCGGGCACATGATGGTGCTGCCCTACCGGCACGTCGCCGACTACACCGACCTCGACGACGCCGAGACCGCCGAGCTGGCCGTCTTCACCAAGCACGCGATGACCGCGCTGCGCGCCGCCTCGGGGGCGCACGGGTTCAACATCGGCATGAACCAGGGCGCGGTCGCCGGCGCCGGTATCGCCGCCCACCTGCACCAGCACGTCGTCCCGCGCTGGGGCGGCGACACGAACTTCATGCCGGTCGTCGGCCACACCAAGGTGCTGCCGCAGATGCTGGCCGACACCCGGACCGCGCTCGCCAAGGCGTGGCCGGGCGCCTGATTCCCGGTACGTCCCGTCGGCGGATCCGGTTCCTGGACGGGCCCGGATCCGCCGTACCCGTGTCCTACGCGATCCAGTGCGGCCGGTGCGCCGAGGCGGCCGGGCCCGGCTCCTCGGCGAGCGCGCGGGCCATCCGCTGCACCGCTTCGGTGAGCGTGTCCGGCGGCAGGGTGAACGGGATGCGCAGCCGGTTCTCGAACAGACCCGGATCCGTACCGAAGTAGCCGCCGCCCTCGATCCGCACCCCGTGCGCGAGCGCCCGCTCGGCCAGGGCGGAGGAGACCGGCGCGCCCAGGTCGACCCAGAGGGAGAGGCCGCCGGGCGGGGTGTGCCACGACCACCGGGGCGTGTGCCGGCGCAGCGCCTCGACGAGCGCGGCGCGCCGCTCGCGCAGGCGGTCCAGATGGCCGGGCAGCAGATCGTCCGTCCTGGTCAGCAGGGCGAGCGCCAGGAGCTGGTCGACGACGGAACCGCCCATGTCGGTCGCCACCCGCTGCGCGGCCAGCTCCGTCACCAGCCGGGCGGGGGCGCGCACCCAGCCGATGCGCAGGCCCGCCCAGTGCGTCTTGCTCAGCGACCCGGTCGTGATGACTTTGCCCGCCGCCTCCGCCGTGCCGTGCGCCGCGAACGGCGGCGGGGCCGGTGCGTCGAGCGCCAGCTCCGCCAGGGTCTCGTCGACGATCAGCCAGGTCCCGGAGCGGTGCGCGGCCGACAGCACCCTGGCCCGCTCGGCGGACGGCATCAGCCGGCCCGTCGGGTTGTGGAAGTCCGGCACCAGATAGCCGAGCTGCGGCACGGAGCGGCGCAGCGTCGACTCGACGATCTCTACGTCCCAGCCGCCCCTCGCCGCGGCGCCTTCCCGTGCGGGGCCGTCCGTCACGGGGACCGACACCGTGCGCAGCCCGCGGCGGCGCAGCGCCTCCAGGGCGTTCGGGTAGGACGGGTTCTCGACCATGACCCGGTCCCCGGGCCCGGCCAGCAGGCCCAGGACGAGCGAGAGGCCGTGCTGGGCGCCTGAGGTGACCAGGATCTGCTCGGGCGTCGTGGCCAGGCCGCGCGCCGTGAACCGGTCGGCGATCACCGCTCTCAACTCCGGCAGCCCGTACGGGTGATAGCCCAGGGTTCCCGCGTGCCCGGCCGCCTGCGGGGCGATCTCGGCGAGGGTGTCGGCGAGGAGCTGCCCGGGCAGCGCGGCAGCGGCCCTGGCCAGGTCGATCGCCGTGTCCTCGGGGCGCAGCAGCCTGCTGACGCCCTTCGCGGCATGGCCCGCGGGCAGCGCGGTCCAGGTGCCGGAGCCCTGCCTGCTGTGCGCGTACCCGCTCTCGCGCAGCAGGTCGTACAGGGCCGTGACCGTGGTCCGGCTGGTGCCGAGCGCGGTCGCCAGCTCCCGCTCGGCGGGCAGCCGCACATGCAGCGCGAGCCGTCCGTCGAGGATCAACTCGCCCATGGCGTGGGCCAGATGACGGTATGCGGGCCGGGACCGCGCCGGGTCGGGAAGCAGCGCGGCGAGCCGGCGGGCTCCGATGGTCCGGGCTGTCCGGGCGCCGGGACCGGAGGCGTCGGCGTACCCGGAGGCGTACCCAGCGGCGTGCTCAGAGGCGTGCTCAGAGTCGGGAACCACACCATTCTCCTGCGATTGGCCCTGCATATCGAGCCAATCAATCTACAGAGTGACGGCATTGGCCCTGAAGCCGCCCTCCCGTGGCGGCGCACGCCCGTTCCTCCGGAGTCCTGATGTCCCTGTCCTACGTACCGCTGCGCGAACGGCCCGCCCGCCGGCTGCCGCAGCTCGTCGCCGGTCTGTTCCTGTACGGGTTCAGCGTCGCGCTCATGATCCGCTCGGGCCTGGGCCTCGCCCCGTGGAGCGTCCTCAACGAAGGGCTCGCCCAGCACCTCCCGCTCAGCTTCGGCACGCTCACCAATCTGATCGGCGTGGCCGTCCTGCTGCTGTGGATCCCGCTGCGCCAGCGGCCCACCCTGGGCACCTTCGCGAACATCCTCACGGTGGGCTGGTCCTGCGACCTGGGGCTGTGGCTCCTGCCCTCCGGCCTCGCCCTCCCGGCCCGCGCCGCACTGCTCGCGGCCGGGATCCTCCTCAACGGGCTCTCGATCGCCGTCTACGTCGGCGCCCGCTGCGGGCCCGGCCCCCGCGACGGCCTGATGACCGGCCTCACCGCCGCGACGGGCCGCAGCGTGCGCACCGTCCGCACCGCCATCGAGGTCGTGGTCCTCGCCGCCGGCTGGCTGCTCGGCGGGGGAGTGGGCATCGGCACCGTGCTGTACGCGGTGTCGGTGGGGCCGGTGGCGCAGTACTGGATGCCGCGGTTCACCTACCGGGGCGACGAGCGGGTGGGAGCTACGCGTCGTACACGTCGGCCTTGCGCGGAGACGGGTCCTGGACCTGGCCGCTGAGGAAGCCGGAGCGGGTGCCGAACTTCTCGGTGTCCACGCCGTGTTCCTCCAGGACGCGGATGGCCGCCGAGTGGACCACGCGCAGCACCGGGGTCGCGGTGCGCAGCGCGTCGTCCGCCATGAAGCGGTGCCGCCAGGGCTGGTCGGCCCAGGCGTGCCGCAGCCCGAACGGCTCGGGCAGCACCAGCTTGCCGCCCATGTGGTCCAGCAGCGGCGGGTACCAGGAGAGCGGGGCGCGGACCGCGATCCGGACGGCGTCGTCCGCCTCGATCAGCGGCAGCGTCCGGTCCGTGGTCTCCCAGAACCGTATCGACTTGGCGACCGTCTTCGTCTTCGCCTCGGGCTTCGACGTGAACAGGGAGTGCACCGGGCCCAGCGCGTGCCCGGTCACCTCGATGCGCAGCGTCTCGTGCAGCACCGTCACCGTGATCAGCATCGTGATCACCAACTGGCCGTCCCAGAGCGTGAACTGGACGCCCAGGTAGTGCCGGTCACCGCTGCCGAACTGCTGCTCGTTGCAGATCCGCTGTATCTCGTGCTGCTTGATCTGGAACGCGTCGACGTCCTCGCCCGTGGGGCGGGCCACCGACGAGGCGTTCTCCCCGATCGGGGTGACGATCCAGTGCTTGATCGACGGCGTCGGGAAGCCGCCCGTGTGCAGCGGGCCCCGCTCGAGCAGGCGCAGCTGGTCGTGGATCACGCGGATGACGTCCCAGCTGCGGAACGGGTGGATCTCCTTGCCCGGCTCGCGCGAGACCAGGTCCTCGGCGAGCTGCCAGCTGCCCCAGCGGGTGCCCATGCCCAGGATGCCCTTGGGGCCCGCGTAGAAGACCGTGTTCGACTGCTGCTCCGCGGTCAGCTTGGCCAGGTTCTGGCGCAGCTGCTCCGCGGCGGTCTCGCCGGGGCTGCCGGGCACCGCCTCCGGGATCTTCGCGCCGATCCCGCCGCCGGAGAGCAGCGCGTCCCACCGGTCGCGCAGGTCCTGCGCGGTCCGCTCGCAGACCCGCCGGGCCCAGAACGCGCCGATGACGGGCGCGACGAAGCACGCCCGCAGGTACCAGGCCCAGAAACCGCCGAACGGCAGCTTGATCAGCAGGATCACGATGCCCACGCCGACGACGACCATGACCGTCGTGGCGAAGGCCGACCGGCCGTGCGCGGCGATCTCGTGCTTCTTCGCCTCGCGCTGCGCCGCCGCTCCCTTGCCCGCGGCCTCCTTGACCTCCTTCTCCGCCAGCGCCACCCGCGCGTTGCTCCGCTGGCGGATCTGGAACGCGGCCAGCCACAGCAGGAAACCCGGAAGGAACAGGACACCGAAGACCAGGGTGATGATGGTGAGCAGCCGGTCGCGCTGACGGCGGATGTTGTTCGCCGCGAGACAGTGCTCCACGACGACCTGGGGCTCCGTGCCGAACGACTGGATGAGGGGCTTGCGGCCGCCGCCCAGCATCCGCAGCTGCACCGCGCGGGAGAACGCCTCGCCGAGATTGGGCGCGAACAGCGACGACTTGCCGCTCTTCAGCTCGGACTTGTGCCAGTCGTTGTTCGCCTCCAGGATCTTCGCCGCCGGGTCGTCCCGGTACGCCGCCGAGGCGATGGCGAACGTCGCCGCGGTCTGTCCCGCGGAACCCTGCAGCGGGACCTGGGCCCCGGGCCTGAAATCGAATGCGTCGTCCGCCACTGCCGCCCCCATCGCCGCCTGCCCTCGCTGCTGCGGCTCTTCCCGACTTCCCTGCCCCGCACACCTGTTGATCGGTTCATCGGCTTGATGATGTTGATCGTCGACCAGCGTAACGGCCCCTACCGACATCCGTCCCTCCAAGACGGGATGCCGGTGGGGGCGGGTCCGGCCGTTCCCCGGCTAGGGACTGTCCCCGGCCTGCTCGCGGATCCGGTCGCCGAGCTGCGGAGGCATCGGCTCGTGCCGTGCGTACCGGCGGCTGAAACGTGCGGTGCCGTGCGACAGGGAGCGCAGATCGACCGCGTACCGGCCGATCTCGATCTCCGGAACCTCGGCCCGTACGAGGGTGCGGCCGCCCGGCGCCTGTTCGGTGCCGACGACGCGGCCGCGCCGGCCGGACAGATCGCTCATCACGCTCCCCACGTAATCCTCGCCGACCAGGACCTGGACCTCGGCCACCGGTTCCAGGAGATGGATCCGGGTGCCCGCGGCCGCCTCCCGCAGCGCGAGCGCGCCCGCCGTCTGGAACGCCGCGTCCGAGGAGTCCACCGAGTGCGCCTTGCCGTCGAGCAGCGTCACGCGCACGTCGATCAGCGGATACCCGGCGGCGACCCCCTTCGTGGCCTGCGCCCGCACGCCCTTCTCGACGGACGGGATGAACTGCCGCGGCACGGCCCCGCCGACGACCTTGTCCACGAACTGGACGCCCGAGCCGCCGGGCAGCGGTTCCACCTCGATCTCGCAGATCGCGTACTGCCCGTGCCCGCCGGACTGCTTCACGTGGCGGCCGCGCCCCGCCGACCTGTTCGCGAACGTCTCGCGCAGGGAGACCTTGTGCGCGACGACGTCGACCTGGACGCCGTACCGGCTGCGCAGCCGCTCCAGCGCGACGTCCGCGTGCGCCTCGCCCAGGCACCACAGCACCACCTGATGGGTGTCCTGGTTCTGTTCGAGCCGCATCGTCGGATCCTCCGCGACCAGCCGCGACAGACCCTGCGACAGCTTGTCCTCGTCGGCCTTGCTGTGCGCCTGGATCGCCAGCGGCAGCAGCGGGTCCGGCATGTCCCACGGCGTCATCAGCAGCGGGTCGTCCTTCGCGGAGAGCGTGTCACCGGTCTCCGCCCGGTTCAGCTTCGCCACACAGGCGAGATCGCCCGCGATGCAGTGCGTCAGGGTCCGCTGCTGCTTGCCGAACGGCGCCGACAGGGCCTCGATCCGCTCGTCCACATCGTGATCCTCGTGGCCGCGGTCGGCCAGCCCGTGCCCCGACACGTGCACCGTCTCGTCCGGGCGCAGGGTGCCGGAGAAGACCCGTACGAGAGAGACCCGGCCGACATAGGGGTCCGAGGCGGTCTTCACGACCTCCGCCACCAGCGGTCCCTCCGGATCGCAGGACGGGATCGCGCGGGGCGCCCCGCCCGGCGTCGCCACGGCCGGTGCCGCGCGCTCCAGCGGGCTCGGGAAGCCACCCGTGATCAGCTCCAGGAGCTCGACCGTCCCGATGCCCTGCCGACCGCCCTCCGCGGCCGGGGCCGCGGCGAGGACCGGGTGGAAGACACCGCGCGCCACCGCCCGCTCCAGGTCCTCGACGAGCGTCTTGACGTCGACGTCCTCGCCACCCAGATAGCGGTCCATCAGGGTCTCGTCCTCGCTCTCCGCGATGATCCCCTCGATGAGCCGGTTGCGGGCCTCCTCGATCCGCGGCAGCTGCCCGTCGTCGGGCTCGGACTCCTTGCGTTCGCCCGACGCGTAGTCGTACAGCCGCTGGGAGAGCAGCCCGGTCAGACCCGTCACGGACGCGTGCCCGTCCGCTCCCTGCGCGCCGTGCAGCGGCAGGTACAGCGGCAGGACGGCGTCGGGATCGTCCCCGCCGAAGAACTCGGCGCAGGTACGGGTCACGTCCTCGAAGTCGGCGCGCGCCGCCTCCAGATGGGTGACCACGATGGCCCGCGGCATGCCGACCGCCGCGCACTCGTCCCACACCATCCGGGTGGCCCCCGCCAAGGTCTCCGGCCCGTCCGACGCCGAGACGACGAAAAGGGCCGCGTCCGCGGCCCGCAGACCGGCCCTCAGCTCCCCGACGAAATCCGCGTAGCCGGGGGTGTCCAGCAGATTGATCTTGAAGCCGTCCCACTCCACCGGGACCAGGGAGAGCTGGACCGAGCGCTGCTGCCGGTGCTCGATCTCGTCGTAGTCGGAGACGCACGTGCCGTCCTCGACGCGGCCCGCCCGGTTCACCGCCCCCGCGGTCAGCGCGAGCGCCTCCACCAGCGTCGTCTTGCCCGATCCGCTGTGGCCGACCAGCACCACATTCCGTACGGACGCGGGATGGTCGGCCGTCGTCGCCCTGCCGGCGGCTCCGGGGTGTCCGTTCGCCTTGTCGCCCATGTCCTTGCCTCCCGGTCGGTTCTCACGGTGAGGTGGCCCTCGTCGGGGCCGTGGTCACGGCAGGCGGACACGCGAACCCGCGTGTTGGGAGGCGGCTTCGGCGACGCCCGCGGTGCCTTCGAGCTTTCCACTCCGGTCACGGTGCGTCCATACGTCGTACGAGATCGCACGCGCGCGTGGTGGCCCGGCGGCCGTATCCGGGCACGCGTGGCTACGATGGGCCAGCCGGTGGCCAGAGGGGCCGCACGGCACCGACCCTCGGGAAGGCCATGCTGAACAAGTACGCGCGTGCATTCTTCACGCGTGTCCTCACACCGTTCGCCGCGTTTCTCATCCGTCGCGGGGTGAGCCCCGACACGGTCACACTCCTCGGCACGGCCGGAGTGATGGCGGGAGCGCTGGTCTTCTTCCCGCGCGGGGAATTCTTCTGGGGCACGGTCGTCATCACGCTGTTCGTCTTCTCGGACCTCGTGGACGGCAACATGGCGCGCCAGCTCGGCCGCTCCAGCCGCTGGGGAGCCTTCCTCGACTCCACGCTCGACCGGGTCGCCGACAGCGCCATCTTCGGCGGTCTCGCGCTCTGGTACGCGGGCAGCGGCGACGACAACACGCTGTGCGCGGTGTCCATCTTCTGCCTCGCCAGCGGCCAGGTCGTCTCGTACACGAAGGCACGTGGAGAATCGATCGGCCTGCCGGTCGCCGTCAACGGCCTCGTCGAGCGCGCCGAGCGGCTCGTCATCACGCTGGTGGCCGCGGGCTTCGCGGGTCTGCACAAGTTCGGCGTGCCCGGCATTCAGTACCTGCTGCCCGTCGCGCTGTGGATCGTCGCCGTCGGCAGCCTTGTCACGCTGATCCAGCGCGTGGTCACGGTGCGCCGGGAGTCCGCCGAGGCCGAGGCGGCAGCCGCCTCGGCCCAGGAGGAGGCCGCCTCGTGAGCGGCGCGCAGGAACGGATCACCGACGCGCTGTACGGGCTCGGCTGGGCCGGGGTCAAGAAGCTGCCCGAGCCGGTCGCCACGCGCCTGGGCCGGACCATCGCGGACGCCGTCTGGAAGAAGCGCGGCAAGGGCGTGCTCCGCCTGGAGGCGAACCTCGCGCGCGTGGTGCCCGACGCGAGCCCCGAGCACCTGGCGCGCCTCTCCAAGGCCGGCATGCGTTCGTACCTGCGCTACTGGATGGAGTCCTTCCGGCTCCCCACCTGGAGCAAGGACCGCATCAGGAACGGCTTCACGCCCGAGGACGTCCACCATCTCGTCGACGGCCTCGCCACCGGCAAGGGCGTCGTCCTCGCCTTGCCGCACATGGGCAACTACGACCTCGCGGGCGCCTGGGTCACCACCAAGCTGGAGACCCCCTTCACGACGGTCGCCGAACGGCTCAAGCCGGAGACCCTGTACGACCGGTTCGTCGCCTACCGCGAGGGCCTGGGCATGGAGGTGCTGCCGCACACCGGCGGCGCCGCCTTCGGGACGCTGGCGCGCCGGCTGCGGGCGGGCGGCCTCGTCTGCCTGGTCGCCGACCGCGACCTGTCCTCGTCGGGCGTCGAGGTGAAGTTCTTCGGCGAGCCGACCCGGATGCCCGCCGGACCGGCCATGCTCGCCCAGCAGACCGGCGCGCTGCTGCTGCCGGTCACTCTCTGGTACGACGACACGGCCGTCATGCGCGGTCGTGTCCACCCGCCCATCGACGTACCGGAGACAGGCACCCGGGCCGAGAAGACGTCTGTCATGACACAGGCGCTGGCCGATGCCTTCGCCACGGGGATCGCGGACCATCCGGAGGACTGGCACATGTTGCAGCGCCTGTGGCTGGCCGACCTGGACAGTTTTGAGGAGCGGCCGGCGTGAGGATCGGAATCGTCTGCCCGTACTCCTGGGACGTGCCGGGCGGCGTCCAGTTCCACATCCGCGATCTGGCGGAGCACCTCATCGCCCTGGGGCACGAGGTCTCCGTCCTCGCCCCGGCTGACGACGAGACCCCCCTGCCGCCGTACGTCGTCTCGGCCGGCCGGGCCGTGCCCGTCCCGTACAACGGCTCGGTGGCCCGTCTCAACTTCGGGTTCCTGAGCGCCGCGCGGGTACGCCGCTGGCTGCACGACGGCACCTTCGACGTGATCCACATCCACGAGCCGGCGTCACCGTCGCTCGGGCTGCTCGCCTGCTGGGCGGCGCAGGGGCCGATCGTGGCCACCTTCCACACGTCCAATCCCCGCTCGCGCGCGATGATCGCGGCGTACCCGATCCTGCAGCCCGCGCTGGAGAAGATCAGCGCGCGCATCGCCGTGAGCGAGTACGCCCGCCGCACCCTCGTCGAGCACCTCGGCGGCGACGCGGTCGTCATCCCCAACGGCGTCGACGTCGACTTCTTCGCGCGGGCCGAGCCCCGGCCCGAGTGGCAGGGGGACACCCTCGGCTTCATCGGGCGGATCGACGAGCCCCGCAAGGGCCTGCCCGTCCTCATGAGGGCACTGCCGAAGATCCTCGCGGAACGCCCGCGGACGCGGCTGCTGGTCGCGGGCCGCGGCGACGAGGAGGAGGCCGTCGCCTCGCTGCCCGCCGAGATGCGCGAACGCGTCGAGTTCCTCGGCATGGTCAGCGACGAGGACAAGGCGCGGCTGCTCGCCAGCGTCGACGTGTACGTCGCCCCGAACACCGGCGGCGAGTCCTTCGGCATCATCCTCGTCGAGGCGATGTCGGCGGGCGCCCCCGTGCTCGCCTCCGACCTGGACGCCTTCGCGCAGGTCCTCGACCAGGGCGCGGCCGGCGAACTCTTCGCCAACGAGGACGCCGACACGCTCGCCGAGGCGGCCGTCAAACTCCTCGGCAACCCCACCCGCCGCGCGGAACTGCGCGATCGCGGCAGCAGGCACGTCCGCCGCTTCGACTGGTCGACGGTCGGTGCCGACATCCTCTCCGTGTACGAGACGGTGACCCAGGGCGCGGCGGCGGTGGCGGAGGACGAGCGCCTGGGCCGCTTCAGATCCCGCTTCGGCCTGGCCCGCGACTGACCCCGCCGGGCGCGCTCTAGGGGGCCCGCACGCGCGGTGACACCCCGCGCCGACGGTAGCCTTGCCGCCCGTGACCGCCACCCTGATCTGGATCGCCGTAGCCCTCTTCGCGATCGGGCTCTATCTGAGCTGGACCGCGGGCCGCCTGGACCGCCTGCACGCCCGTATCGACGCGGCCCGCGCCGCTCTGGACGCCCAACTCCTGCGCCGCGCCTCCGTCGCCCAGGAACTGGCCACGTCCGGCGTGCTCGACCCGGCCGCGTCGATCGTCCTGTACGAGGCGGCGCACGCGGCCCGGCAGGCCGAGGAGGAGCAGCGCGAGGTCGCCGAGAGCGAGCTGAGCCAGGCGCTCAGGGCCGTGTTCAGCGAGCCCGACCAGGTCGAGGCGGTCCGGGAGGCGCCCGGCGGCGAGGAGGCCGCGGAGGAGCTGGCCCAGGCCGTGCGCCGGGTCCCCATGGCCCGCCGCTTCCACAACGACGCCGTCCGCGCGGCCCGCGCGCTGCGCCGCCACCGCAAGGTCCGCTGGTTCCGGCTCGCGGGACACGCGCCGTTCCCGATGGCGTTCGAGATGGACGACGAGCCGCCGGTCGCGCTGGCCGACCGCGCCACCGCCTGACCGGCCGGCTGATCGGCGGCCTGCCGCCCGTCGGCCTGCCGATCGCAGGCGGAAGGAGCCACCGGCTTCGTATTGGCCCTTGTAGTGGCCTGGTCCGCAGGGGTTTCCTCGGTGCTGTAACAAGCCCTCTTCACAGAGTTCACCGAGTGAGGTCACCCGTGTCCGTCAGCACCCAGTCCCACGAGTCCAACGCCACCGGCACCGCCCGCGTCAAGCGCGGCATGGCCGAACAGCTCAAGGGCGGCGTGATCATGGACGTCGTCACCCCCGAGCAGGCGAAGATCGCCGAGGACGCGGGCGCCGTCGCCGTCATGGCCCTGGAGCGGGTCCCGGCCGACATCCGCAAGGACGGCGGCGTGGCCCGGATGTCCGACCCGGACATGATCGAGGGCATCATCGAGGCCGTCTCGATCCCGGTCATGGCCAAGTCCCGCATCGGCCACTTCGTCGAGGCCCAGGTCCTCCAGTCGCTCGGCGTGGACTACATCGACGAGTCCGAGGTCCTCACCCCGGCCGACGAGGTCAACCACAGCGACAAGTTCGCCTTCACGACCCCGTTCGTCTGCGGCGCCACCAACCTCGGCGAGGCCCTGCGCCGCATCGCCGAGGGCGCCGCCATGATCCGCTCCAAGGGCGAGGCCGGCACCGGCAACGTCGTCGAGGCTGTCCGCCACCTGCGCCAGATCAAGAACGAGATCGCCCGCCTGCGCGGCTTCGACAACAACGAGCTGTACGCCGCCGCCAAGGACCTGCGCGCCCCCTACGAGCTGGTCAAGGAGGTCGCCGAGCTGGGCAAGCTGCCGGTGGTCCTCTTCTCCGCCGGTGGCGTCGCCACCCCGGCCGACGCCGCGCTCATGCGCCAGCTCGGTGCCGAGGGCGTGTTCGTCGGCTCCGGCATCTTCAAGTCGGGCGACCCCGCCAAGCGCGCCGCCGCCATCGTGAAGGCCACCACCTTCTTCGACGACCCGAAGATCGTCGCGGACGCCTCCCGCAACCTGGGCGAGGCCATGGTCGGCATCAACTGCGACACCCTCCCCGAGGCCGAGCGCTACGCGAACCGGGGCTGGTGATGACCGCTCCCGGCAACGACGGCACGCCCGTCGTCGGCGTCCTCGCGCTCCAGGGAGACGTACGGGAACACCTCATCGCCCTGGCCACGGCCGACGCCGTGGCCAGGGAGGTGCGGCGCCCCGAGGAGCTCGCCGAGGTCGACGGCCTGGTGATCCCCGGCGGCGAGTCCACCACCATCTCCAAGCTGGCCCACCTCTTCGGCCTGATGGAGCCGCTCCGCGCGCGTGTGCGCGAAGGAATGCCCGTCTACGGCACCTGCGCGGGCCTGATCATGCTCGCCGACAAGATCCTCGACCCGCGCTCGGGCCAGGAGACCGTCGGCGGCATCGACATGATCGTGCGCCGCAACGCCTTCGGACGGCAGAACGAGTCCTTCGAGGCGGCGGTCGACGTCCGCGGCGTCGCGGGCGATCCGGTCGAGGGCGTCTTCATCCGCGCCCCGTGGGTCGAGTCCGTGGGCGCCTCGGTCGAGGTGCTCGCCGAGCACGACGGTCACATCGTCGCCGTGCGCCAGGGCAGCGCCCTCGCGACGTCCTTCCACCCGGAGCTGACGGGCGACCACCGGCTCCACGCCCTGTTCGTGGACATGGTCCGTGAGAAGGCCGCGGCCGGATCCTTGTAGGATCTGCGGGGTCCCCCCGCGCTGCTGCCCGGGGAGTTCGTTCATGAGGTTGGTTACGCGAAGGAGACAGGCAGATGTCCGGCCACTCTAAATGGGCTACGACGAAGCACAAGAAGGCCGTGATCGACGCCAAGCGCGGCAAGCTCTTCGCGAAGCTGATCAAGAACATCGAAGTCGCGGCGCGCATGGGCGGCACGGACATCGAGGGCAACCCGACGCTGTACGACGCCATCCAGAAGGCGAAGAAGCAGTCGGTCCCGAACAAGAACATCGACTCCGCGGTCAAGCGCGGCGGCGGCCTCGAGGCCGGCGGCGCCGACTACGAGACGATCATGTACGAGGGCTACGGTCCGAACGGTGTCGCGGTGCTCATCGAGTGCCTCACCGACAACCGCAACCGCGCCGCGTCCGACGTGCGCGTCGCCATGACCCGCAACGGCGGCAACATGGCGGACCCGGGCTCGGTGTCCTACCTGTTCAACCGCAAGGGCGTCGTGGTCGTCCCCAAGGGCGAGCTGACCGAGGACGACGTCCTGGGCGCCGTGCTCGACGCGGGTGCTGAAGAGGTCAACGACCTGGGCGAGTCCTTCGAGGTGCTCTCCGAGGCCACCGACCTGGTCGCCGTCCGCACCGCGCTCGTGGACGCCGGCATCGACTACGACTCGGCCGACGCCAACTTCGTCCCGACCATGCAGGTCGAGCTGGACGAGGACGGCGCGCGCAAGATCTTCAAGCTGATCGACGCGCTGGAGGACAGCGACGACGTGCAGAACGTCTTCGCCAACTTCGACGTCTCCGACGAGGTCATGGAGAAGGTCGACGCCTGACGTGACATCAGCGGCGGGCCGGCGGGGACACACCCCGTCGGCCCGCCGCTTTGTCGGTGGCACCCGATAGCCTGCGGGAACAGGCGATCGAAGTGGGGGCAAGGCGTGCGCGTACTGGGCGTGGACCCGGGGCTGACCCGGTGCGGTGTCGGCGTGGTCGAGGGGGTCGCGGGCCGGCCCCTGACCATGCGCGGCGTCGGCGTGGTGCGCACCCCGCCGGACGCCGATCTGGGCCACCGCCTCGTCGGCATCGAGCAGGGCATCGAGCAGTGGCTCGACGAGCACGAGCCCGAAGTCCTCGCCGTGGAGCGGGTGTTCAGCCAGCACAACGTCCGTACGGTGATGGGCACCGCCCAGGCCAGCGCCGTCGCCATGCTGTGCGCGGCGCGCCGCGGCATCCCGGTCGTCCTGCACACGCCCAGCGAGGTCAAGGCCGCCGTCACCGGCAGCGGCCGCGCCGACAAGGCACAGGTGGGCGCCATGGTGACCCGGCTCCTTCGCCTCGACGCGCCGCCCAAGCCGGCCGACGCCGCCGACGCCCTGGCCCTCGCCATCTGCCACATCTGGCGCGCCCCCGCGCAGAACCGACTCCAGCAAGCCGTAGCGCTGCACGCATCGAAAGGCCGTACCGCATGATCGCCTTCGTCAGCGGCCCCGTCGCCGCACTCGCCCCCGACGCCGCGGTCGTGGAGGTCGGAGGCATCGGCATGGCCCTCCAGTGCACGCCGAACACGCTGTCGACGCTCCGGATCGGCCAGCAGGCCAAGCTCGCCACCTCGCTCGTCGTACGCGAGGACTCGCTGACCCTGTACGGCTTCGCGGACGACGACGAGAAGCAGACCTTCGAACTGCTCCAGACCGCGAGCGGTGTCGGCCCGCGCCTGGCCCAGGCCATGCTCGCCGTGCACAGCCCCGACGCCCTGCGCCGCGCCGTCGCCACCGGTGACGAGAAGGCCCTCACCGCCGTCCCCGGCATCGGCAAGAAGGGCGCCCAGAAGCTCCTCCTGGAGTACAAGGACCGTCTCGGCGAGCCGCTGGGCACCGGCGGCCCGGCGATCGGCGCCCCCGTGACCAGCGGCTGGCGCGACCAGCTGCACGCCGCCCTGATCGGCCTCGGCTACGCGACCCGCGAGGCCGACGAGGCCGTCGCCGCCGTCACCCCGCAGGCCGAGGCCGCCGAGGGCACCCCGCAGGTCGGCCAGCTCCTGAAGGCCGCCCTCCAGACCCTCAACCGCACCCGCTGATCCCCGTAGACCACCCGTAACGCGAGGCACACCACATGAACTGGGACGAGACGACCGACGAAGCCGCCCCACAGGCCGCCGACCGGCTCGTCGGTGCGTCCGCCGACGGCGAGGACCAGGCCGTCGAGGCGGCCCTGCGCCCCAAGGACCTGGACGAGTTCATCGGCCAGGAGAAGGTCAGGGAACAGCTCGACCTGGTGCTGCGGGCCGCCCGCGCGCGCGGCGCCACCGCCGACCACGTCCTGCTCTCCGGCGCCCCCGGCCTCGGCAAGACCACCCTCTCCATGATCATCGCGGCGGAGATGGCGGCCCCGATCCGGATCACCTCGGGCCCCGCCATCCAGCACGCCGGCGACCTGGCCGCGATCCTCTCCTCCCTCCAGGAGGGCGAGGTCCTCTTCCTCGACGAGATCCACCGGATGTCCCGGCCCGCCGAGGAGATGCTCTACATGGCGATGGAGGACTTCCGCGTCGACGTCATCGTCGGCAAGGGCCCCGGAGCCACCGCCATCCCGCTCGAACTGCCGCCGTTCACGCTGGTCGGCGCCACCACGCGCGCGGGCCTGCTACCCCCGCCGCTGCGCGACCGCTTCGGGTTCACCGCGCACATGGAGTTCTACGAGCCGGCCGAGCTGGAGCGGGTGATCCACCGCTCCGCCGGACTCCTCGACGTGGAGATCGACCCGGCCGGAGCGGCCGAGATCTCCGGCCGCTCCCGCGGCACCCCGCGCATCGCCAACCGCCTGCTGCGCCGCGTCCGCGACTACGCCCAGGTCAAGGCCGACGGCCACATCACCCGGGACATCGCCGCCGCCGCCCTCGGGGTCTACGAGGTGGACGGCCGCGGCCTCGACCGGCTCGACCGCGCCGTCCTGGAGGCCCTGCTCAAGCTGTTCGGCGGCGGGCCCGTGGGCCTGTCGACCCTCGCGGTGGCGGTGGGGGAGGAGCGCGAGACCGTGGAGGAGGTCGCGGAGCCCTTCCTCGTCCGGGAGGGCCTGCTCGCGCGCACCCCGCGCGGCCGGGTGGCCACTCCCGCGGCCTGGGCCCACCTCGGCCTCACCGCGCCCCAGGGAAAACCCGGTGCAAGCGGACAAGCGGACCTGTTCGGGGCGTGACAGCGCGCGTCATCGCCGGAGCTGGAACCCCGGTGCCACGCTGAGCGTTGTTCCCGGATGGCGGACTCGCTTAGACTCCGCCGACGTCGTCCTTGTGATTCAAGGCGCGACGGCCGACACCACACCCCCGACAAGGCCGCGCATCTGATGCGGTCGTATGAAGGAAGTCCCACCCGTGAGTCTCGTGACCCTCCTCCCGTTCATCGTGCTCATCGGGGCCATGTTCCTGATGACCCGGTCTGCCAAGAAGAAGCAGCAGCAGGCCGCGAGTATGCGCAATGAAATGCAGCCCGGTTCCGGCGTCCGCACGATCGGCGGCATGTATGCCACGGTCAAGGAGGTCAACGAGGACACGGTCCTCCTCGACGCGGGCCCCGGCGTCCACCTCATGTTCGCGAAGAACGCGATCGGCGCCGTGCTCTCCGACGACGAGTACAACCGCATCGTCCACGGCCCCGACGCCGACGCCGACGAGCTGACCGACGGCGCCGTCGTGCCGGACGACGCGTCGTCCCTCACCGAGACCGACGAGACCGCCGCCGACGACTCGCGCATCGACCTCGGCAAGAAGGACGAGACCGAGGTGACCGACGCGGCCGACGAGAGCGCCGAGGCCCCCAAGGCCGACGCCGCCCCCGAGGCCGCTGCCGAGGCGAAGAAGACCGACGGCGAGTCCGACGCGAAGTAGTCACGACCGGAGCCGGGGGGACGTACCGCTTGCGTCCCCCGGGGTCCTGGTTCGTGCGTGACGCGCGCGGATTCTCGACCATTTCATGGCCGTCCTGGCACGCATCCCCGATGCCGGACGGATGGAGAGGGAGTACGAGAAGGTGGCCACACCTAAAAAGAGCCGAGGGGCAGGTGCCCAGAGCAAGCCGGGCCGTGCTCTGAGCCTGATCGTGATCGTCATGGTCGCGCTCGTCGGCGGGATGTTCATCTCCGGCACGTTCACCCCCCGCCTCGGCATCGACCTCGCGGGCGGCACCAGCATCACCCTGCAGGCCAAGACCGAGCCGGGCCAGCCCAAGAACGCGATCAACAAGACCAACATGAACACGGCGGCGGACATCATCAACCGCCGTGTCAACGGCTTGGGTGTCTCCGAGGCCGAGGTCCAGACGCAGGGCAACGACAACATCATCGTCAACATCCCCCGGGGTACGAACGAGAAGCAGGCGCGCGAGCAGGTCGGCACGACCGCTCAGCTCTACTTCCGTCCGGTCCTGACGATGGCCGCCGGCTCCCCGACGGGCGACTCCTCGACGAGCCCGTCCCCGAGCGCCTCCTCCAGCGGCAAGCCCACGGACAAGGCGAGCGCGGGCTCCGGCGACAAGGCGACCGACTCGTCGTCCTCCGCGACGCCGTCCGCCTCGGCCACCTCGCAGGGCCGCGCCGTCACCGACGCCCTCAAGGCCGACGCGACGCCCAGCTCCTCCGCGAGCGACGAGGCCAAGGCCTCCGGCTCGCCGTCCGCGTCCGCCAGTGCCTCCGCGGACCCGGCCACGACCGCGCTGCAGAAGAAGTTCACCGAGCTGGACTGCACCGACTCCTCGGCCCGCACGAAGGTCAACGAGGGCGCCAAGCCCACCGACACCGTCGTCGCCTGCGGCAAGGACTCGGGCGGCCAGTGGGCCAAGTACGTCCTCGGCCCGTCCGAGGTGAACGGCAAGGACGTCAAGAAGGCCTCGGCCGGCATCAACCAGCAGAGCGGCCAGTGGGTCGTCAACATGGAGTTCACGGGCTCCGGGTCGAAGAAGTTCGCGGCGACCACCGCGAAGTTGAAGGACCAGCAGCAGCCGATGAACCAGTTCGCCATCGTCCTCGACGGCGACGTGGTCTCCGCCCCCAGCGTCAGCTCCGTGCTGAGCTCCAACGCCGAGATCTCCGGCAGCTTCAACCAGCAGTCCGCCCAGGACCTGGCCAACGTGCTGTCCTACGGCGCCCTGCCGCTCACCTTCCACGAGCAGAGCGTCACCTCGGTGACCGCCGCGCTCGGCGGTGAGCAGCTGCACGCCGGTCTGATCGCGGGCGCCATCGGCCTCCTCCTGGTCGTCATCTACCTGGTGGTCTACTACCGCGGCCTGTCGCTCGTCGCCCTGGCCTCGCTGCTGGTCTCCGGCATCCTCACGTACACGCTGATGACGCTCCTCGGCCCGGCCATCGGCTTCGCGCTGAACCTGCCCGCGGTGTGCGGTGCGATCGTGGCCATCGGTATCACCGCGGACTCGTTCATCGTGTTCTTCGAGCGGATCCGGGACGAGATCAGGGAGGGCCGCTCCGTGCGGCCCGCCGTCGAGCGCGCCTGGCCGCGCGCCCGGCGCACCATCCTGGTCTCCGACTTCGTGTCGTTCCTCGCCGCCGCGGTGCTCTACATCGTGACCGTCGGCAAGGTGCAGGGCTTCGCGTTCACGCTCGGCCTGACCACCCTGCTCGACGTCGTCGTGGTCTTCCTCTTCACGAAGCCGCTGATGACGATCCTGGCCCGCGGGAAGTTCTTCACCGGCCACAAGTGGTCCGGCCTCGACCCGAAGCGCCTCGGGGTCCAGCCGCCGCTGCGCCGCACCCGTCGTTCCGCCGGTCCCGTCGACCCGAAGGAGGCGTGAGATGTCGAAGCTCGGCAATCTCGGCGCCAGGCTGTATCGCGGTGAGGTCGGCTACGACTTCATCGGCAAGCGCAAGATCTGGTACGGCGTCTCGATCCTGATCACCATCACGGCCATCCTCGGCCTGACGGTGCGCGGGCTCAACATGGGCATCGAGTTCGAGGGCGGCGCCGTCTTCACGACGCCCAAGACCTCCGTCTCCGCCTCGCAGGCGGAGAAGGACGCGGAGGCGGCCGCCGGCGGTCACGACGCGGTCGTGCAGAAGCTCGGCACCGGCGGTCTGCGCATCCAGATCGCGGGCATCGACACCGACAAGTCGGACCAGATCAAGGAGGAGCTGTCCAAGGACCTGGGCATCCCCTCCGACAAGATCAACGCCGATCTGGTGGGCCCCAGCTGGGGTGAGACGATCGCCAACAAGGCCTGGCAGGGCCTGGCCATCTTCATGGTCCTCGTCGTGATCTACCTGGCGATCGCCTTCGAATGGCGGATGGCCATCGCGGCGCTCGTCGCGCTGATCCACGACATCACCATCACCGTCGGGATCTACGCTCTGGTGGGCTTCGAGGTCACACCCGGCACGGTGATCGGTCTGCTCACGATCCTCGGTTACTCGCTCTACGACACGGTCGTCGTCTTCGACTCCCTCAAGGAGCAGACGAAGGGCATCGAGAAGCAGACCCGCTGGACCTACAGCGACATCGCGAACCGCTCGATCAACTCCACCCTGGTCCGCTCGATCAACACCACGGTCGTGGCGCTCCTGCCGGTGGCGGGCCTGCTGTTCATCGGCGGCGGCTTCCTCGGCGCCGGCATGCTGAACGACATCTCGCTGTCGCTCTTCGTCGGTCTCGCCGCCGGTGCGTACTCGTCGATCTTCATCGCCACTCCGCTGGTCGCCGACCTCAAGGAGCGCGACCCGAAGATGAAGGCCCTCAAGAAGCGGGTGCTCGCCAAGCGGGCCGCCGCCGCGGCCAAGGCGGACACGGAGCCGGCCGGCTCCGTCGTCGCCCAGGCCGAGAGCCCGCTGCCGCAGGAGCCGGAGGACGCCGCCCCGGCCGGTGCGGGTCCGCGCAACCAGCCGGCCCGCAACCGCGGCCGCGGCCGCCCCTCGGGCAAGCGCCGCTGACCCCTCGGTCACGTACGCGCACGGGCGCCAGGAGCTGCGACGCTCCTGGCGCCCGTGCCTTTCCGGACAGGGACGACTGCTAGGGTTGACGACCGCGCGGACCTGCCGAAAAGGGCCGCGGCCAACTCCATCACAGACTCGCTGAGGTGCAGACATGACCGACATCAAGGAGCTGCTCCTCAGCCGCATCCGCGATGTGCAGGACTACCCGGAGCCCGGTGTCCTCTTCAAGGACATCACTCCGCTCCTCGCGGACCCGTCGGCGTTCACGGCCCTCACCGACGCCCTCGCCGAGCTCTGCGTCCGGCACGGCGCCACCAAGGTCGTCGGCCTCGAGGCGCGCGGCTTCATCCTCGGCGCCCCGGTCGCCATCCGCGCCGGGCTCGGCTTCATCCCCGTACGCAAGGCGGGCAAGCTGCCCGGAGCGACGCTCTCGCAGTCCTACGCGCTGGAGTACGGGACCGCCGAGATCGAGGTGCACGCAGAGGACCTCAGCGCCGACGACCGGATCATGGTCATCGACGACGTGCTCGCCACCGGTGGCACCGCCGAGGCCGCCCTGCACCTCATCCGCCGGGCCGGCGCCGAGGTCGCGGGCGTCGCGGTCCTCATGGAGCTGGGCTTCCTGCCCGGCCGCGCACGCCTGGAGCCCGCGCTCCAGGGCGCCCCGCTCGACGCCCTGCTGGTGGTCTGAAAACCCGGCTCACAGCCGTCGGGGCGGGCCCGGAGGAATCCGGCGCCCGCCCCTGTTGTTTCTCCAGTACAAGGCCGTACCACCGGCCGAATACGTTCGGTGGGCGCCGGATCGATACCATGGGCTCTCCGGGACCTGAACGGGGGACCCGTCGCGCACGAGGAGCGCCGTTGCCAGACGAGGCCAAGCCACTCACCGCCGCCACGCCCGACCAGCAGGCTGCCCAGGGCGCGGCTGAATCCGGCACGTCCGCGAACGGCACCCCGTCCGTGAACGGCGCGAAGCCCGCTCCGCCGCCCGGCACCAAGGCGGCCGAGTCGCCACGCCCCAAGCCCGCCGCCGAGCCGTCGCGCGCCACACCGGCGCCCGTCATCCGCGCCGCCGCGAACCAGCCGGCGTCCCGCTCGGGGTCCTCCAACCGCGTCCGGGCCCGTTTGGCCCGCCTCGGCGTCCAGCGCTCCAACCCGTACAACCCGGTCCTGGAGCCGCTGCTGCGGATCGTGCGCAGCAACGATCCCAAGATCGAGACCTCGACGCTGCGCCAGATCGAGCGCGCCTACCAGGTCGCCGAGCGCTGGCACCGCGGGCAGAAGCGCAAGAGCGGCGACCCGTACATCACCCATCCGCTCGCCGTGACGACGATCCTCGCCGAGCTGGGCATGGACCCGGCGACGCTGATGGCCGGGCTCCTCCACGACACCGTCGAGGACACCGAGTACGGCCTGGACACCCTCAAGCGCGACTTCGGCGACCAGGTTGCCCTGCTCGTCGACGGCGTCACCAAGCTGGACAAGGTCAAGTTCGGCGAGGCCGCGCAGGCCGAGACGGTCCGCAAGATGGTCGTGGCGATGGCCAAGGACCCCCGGGTCCTGGTCATCAAGCTCGCCGACCGCCTGCACAACATGCGCACCATGCGGTACCTCAAGCGCGAGAAGCAGGAGAAGAAGGCGCGCGAGACCCTGGAGATCTACGCGCCGCTCGCCCACCGCCTGGGCATGAACACCATCAAGTGGGAACTGGAGGACCTCGCCTTCGCGATCCTCTACCCCAAGATGTACGACGAGATCGTGCGGCTCGTGGCCGAGCGCGCCCCCAAGCGCGACGAGTACCTGGCCATAGTGACCGACGAGGTGCAGTCCGACCTGCGCGCGGCCCGCATCAAGGCGACCGTCACCGGCCGCCCGAAGCACTACTACAGCGTCTACCAGAAGATGATCGTCCGCGGCCGGGACTTCGCGGAGATCTACGACCTGGTGGGCATCCGCGTCCTCGTTGACACGGTCCGCGACTGCTACGCGGCACTGGGCACCGTCCACGCCCGCTGGAACCCGGTTCCGGGGCGGTTCAAGGACTACATCGCGATGCCCAAGTTCAACATGTACCAGTCGCTGCACACGACGGTGATCGGCCCGAACGGCAAGCCCGTCGAGCTCCAGATCCGTACGTTCGACATGCACCGCCGCGCCGAGTACGGCATCGCCGCGCACTGGAAGTACAAGCAGGAGGCCGTCGCAGGCGCCTCCAAGGTGCGCTCCGACGCGCCCAAGTCGACCGGCAAGGACGACCACCTCAACGACATGGCGTGGCTGCGCCAGCTGCTCGACTGGCAGAAGGAGACCGAGGACCCGGGCGAGTTCCTGGAGTCCCTGCGCTTCGACCTGTCGCGCAACGAGGTCTTCGTGTTCACGCCGAAGGGCGACGTCATAGCGCTGCCGGCCGGGGCCACCCCGGTGGACTTCGCGTACGCGGTCCACACGGAGGTCGGCCACCGGACCATAGGAGCACGCGTCAACGGACGCCTCGTGCCCCTGGAGTCCACGCTGGACAACGGCGACCTGGTGGAGGTCTTCACCTCCAAGGCCTCCGGCGCCGGTCCCTCCCGCGACTGGCTCGGCTTCGTCAAGTCGCCGCGGGCCCGCAACAAGATCCGTGGCTGGTTCTCCAAGGAGCGCCGCGACGAGGCCATCGAGCAGGGCAAGGACGCCATCGCGCGGGCCATGCGCAAGCAGAACCTGCCGATCCAGCGGATCCTGACCGGAGACTCGCTCGTGACGCTCGCGCACGAGATGCGCTACCCCGACATCTCGTCGCTCTACGCGGCCATCGGCGAAGGCCATGTCACGGCGCAGTCCGTCGTGCAGAAGCTCGTCCAGGCGCTCGGCGGCGAGGAGGCCGCCAACGAGGACATCGCCGAGAGCGCACCGCCGTCGCGCGGCCGCTCCAAGCGCCGGTCCAACGCCGATCCGGGTGTGGTGGTCAAGGGCGTCGACGACGTCTGGGTCAAGCTGGCCCGTTGCTGTACGCCGGTCCCCGGTGACCCGATCATCGGGTTCGTGACGCGTGGCAGCGGCGTATCGGTTCACCGCAGTGACTGCGTGAACGTGGACTCGCTGTCCCGGGAGCCCGAGCGCATCCTCGAGGTCGAGTGGGCGCCGACCCAGTCCTCGGTCTTCCTGGTCGCCATCCAGGTCGAGGCGCTGGACCGGTCCCGGCTGCTGTCGGACGTGACCCGGGTCCTCTCCGACCAGCACGTGAACATCCTGTCCGCGGCCGTCCAGACGTCCCGCGACCGGGTGGCCACGTCGCGCTTCACGTTCGAGATGGGCGATCCGAAGCACCTGGGGCATGTGCTCAAGGCGGTCCGGGGCGTGGAGGGCGTCTACGACGTCTACCGGGTGACCTCGGCCCGGCGCCCGTAGGGGGCGCGGGGAACTGCGCGAGAAGCCCCACCGGGGCTGCACCCGCGAACGGCGCTGCACTGGCCGCCCCTGAGGCGCTCGCCCCGCGCCGGGGCCGCCTTGCCCACCCTGCCGCCCTTGGCGGCAGATTGCCCAAGGCGGGGCGCTGGACAAGAAACGGCCCCGGGCCGTAGCCCGGGGCCGCTCTACAACCTGCTGTCAGCGGAGCGTCAGCCGCCGAACTCCTGGAGACCCTTCAGCGCCGAGTCCAGCAGCGCCTGACGCCCGTCGAGCTCCTTCTGGAGCTTGTCGGCCTTGGCGTTGTTGCCCTGGGTGCGGGCCTGCTCGATCTGGCCCCGGAGCTTGTCGACGGCGGCCTGAAGCTGCCCCGTCAGCCCCGCGGCACGCGCCCGCGCCTCCGGGTTCGTACGACGCCACTCGGCCTCCTCCGACTCCTGGAGGGCGCGCTCCACGGCGTGCATCCGGCCCTCGACCTTCGGCCGGGCGTCGCGCGGAACATGGCCGATGGCCTCCCAGCGCTCATTGATCGAGCGGAACGCGGCACGGGCCGCCTTCAGGTCCTCGATCGGGAGCAGCTTCTCGGCCTCTGCGGCCAGCTCCTCCTTGAGCTTGAGGTTCTCGCCCTGCTCGGCGTCCCGCTCGGCGAAGACCGAGCTGCGGGCCGCGAAGAACACGTCCTGGGCGCCGCGGAAGCGGTTCCACAGGTCGTCCTCGTGCTCGCGCTGCGCGCGCCCCGCGGCCTTCCAGTCCGTCATCAGCTCGCGGTACCGGGCCGCGGTGGCGCCCCAGTCCTGCGAGTTCGACAGCGCCTCCGCCTCGGCGACCAGCTTCTCCTTCGCCTTGCGGGCCTCCTCGCGCTGCGCGTCCAGCGAAGCGAAGTGGGCCTTGCGGCGCTTGGAGAACGCCGAGCGGGCGTGCGAGAAGCGGTGCCACAACTCGTCGTCCGATTTGCGATCGAGACGCGGCAGACCCTTCCAGGTGTCCACCAGCGCGCGCAGCCGCTCCCCGGCCGCCCGCCACTGCTCGGACTGGGCCAGCTCCTCCGCCTCGACGACCAGCGCCTCCTTGGAGTGCCGCGCCTCGTCGGACTGCTTGGCCTTCTGCGCCTTGCGCTCCTCGCGGCGCGACTCCACGGACTCGACGAGCTTGTCGAGCCGCTTGCCGAGCGCGTCCAGGTCACCGATCGCGTGCGCGTCGGTGACCTGGTCCCGGAGGTGCTCGATCGCCGTCATGGCGTCCTTGGCGGACAGGTCCGTCGTCTGCACCCGGCGCTCGAGGAGCCCGATCTCGACGACCAGACCGTCGTACTTGCGCTTGAAGTAGGCAAGGGCCTCGTCGGGAGAACCGGCCTGCCAGGAACCGACCTCACGCTCAGTGCCGTCGGCCGAACGCACGTACACGGTCCCCGTCTCGTCGACGCGGCCCCACGGGTCGCTGCTCACAGCGCCTCCTCCACATGATGCCTGCGGGAGGCTCTGAGCCCCCGGGCATCGTCCACAGTTTCGTCACGGCCAACATAGGCGACCGGCGGGGATGCTGTCCGCATCCCGCGCGACCGAAATTTGGCAGCGGACAGGTCAGCCCTTCTCCACTGTCACAGTCTTGACCTTGACGGTCTTCTTCGGTGCACCATCGGTCTCGCTCTGACCACCGGCGGCCACACCGCCCTTCGCGACGGCCTGCACGGCCTTGAGGCCGGCCGCGTCGATCTTGCCGAACGGGGTGTACGACGGCGGCAGCTTGCTGTCCTTGTAGACGAGGAAGAACTGGCTTCCGCCGGTGTGCGCCTGGCCCGTGTTCGCCATCGCGACCGTGCCCGCGGGGTAGGTGACGGTGCTGTCCTTGCCCGCCTTGCCCAGCCCGTCCAGGTTCTCGTCCGGGATCGTGTACCCGGGGCCGCCCGCGCCGGTGCCCTCCGGGTCGCCGCACTGCAACACGTAGATACCGGACGTGGTGAGCCGGTGGCACTTCGTGTTGTCGAAGAACTTCTTGTCGGCGAGGTGCTTGAACGAGTTGACGGTGTGCGGCGTCTTGGCCGCGTCCATGGCGATGCTGATGTCGCCCTGGCTCGTCCTCATCGCCATCGTGTACGTGGCCTTCTTGTCGATGGCCATCTTCGGCTCGGGCTTCTCCGTGGAGGAGGCGCTCGGGCTGGGGCTCGCCTCGGAGCCCGCGGTGTCCTTCTTGCTGTCACCGCTGAAGGCCCCGGCGGCGTACGCGCCACCGGTGCCCAGGACGGCCACCGCGAGCACGGAGGCGATCACGGTGTTGCGGGTGCGCGCCTTGCGTCGCGCGGACTCGCGCCGCTGCTGCTGGCGCAGGAACTTCTCCCGGGCGAGCTGACGCTGCCGCTGATCCTTGCTGACCACCGGATCTTCTCCTCGTACGTGTGTATGACCATGACCGGGCTCTTGATTGTGCCCCGTACCGTATATGGGTTCGCTGTGGAATCGGCAGCGCCGGTAGGCTCTGATCTGCCGCATCGCCGCATTCCGACGGCACTTCCGACGACACATGAAGGACGATCGTGCTGATTGCCGGGTTCCCCGCCGGGGCCTGGGGCACCAACTGTTACCTGGTTGCCCCCGCCGCGGGTGAGGAGTGCGTGATCATCGACCCGGGCCACCAGGCCGCCGAGGGAGTCGAGGAAGCGCTCAGGAAGCACCGGCTCAAGCCGGTCGCCGTCATCCTCACGCACGGGCACATCGACCATGTCGCCTCGGTCGTCCCGGTGTGCGGGGCGCACGACGTCCCGGCCTGGATCCACCCCGAGGACCGCTACATGATGAGCGACCCGGAGAAGGGCATCGGCCGCACCATCGGCATGCCGCTCATGGGCGAGCTCACGGTGGGGGAGCCCGACGACGTGCGGACGCTCTCCGACGGCGCCCGGCTGGAGCTCGCCGGCCTCGACTTCGGCGTCGCGCACGCCCCCGGCCATACCAAGGGGTCGGTGACCTTCCGGATGCCGGAGACGGCGGACGTCCCGTCCGTCTTCTTCTCCGGTGATCTGCTCTTCGCCGGCTCCATCGGACGCACCGACCTTCCCGGTGGCTCCATGGACGACATGCTCGAATCGCTGGCCCGCGTGTGCCTGCCGCTCGACGACTCGACCGTGGTGCTCTCCGGACACGGCTCCCAGACGACCATCGGCCAGGAGCGCGCCACCAACCCGTATCTGCGGCAGGTGGCCGCCGGCCAGGGACCCTCCACCGAGGCTCCCCGACGAGGAATGTGACGAAGACTTCCTGTGAGTACCTTCCAGGCCCCCAAGGGCACGTACGACCTGCTCCCGCCGGTCTCGGCGACGTACCTGGCGGTGCGTGAGGCGATCTCCGCGCCGCTGCGCAACTCCGGCTACGGCTACGTCGAGACGCCCGGCTTCGAGAACGTCGAGCTGTTCGCGCGCGGTGTCGGCGAGTCCACCGACATCGTGACCAAGGAGATGTACGCCTTCGAGACCAAGGGCGGCGACAGGCTCGCCCTGCGCCCCGAGGGCACGGCCTCCGTCCTGCGCGCCGCCCTCGAGGCCAACCTCCACAAGGCGGGCAACCTCCCCGTCAAGCTCTGGTACTCGGGCTCGTACTACCGCTACGAGCGCCCCCAGAAGGGACGCTACCGGCACTTCTCCCAGGTGGGCGCCGAGGCGATCGGCGCCGAGGACCCGGCCCTCGACGCCGAGCTGATCATCCTGGCCGACCAGGCGTACCGCTCGCTGGGTCTGCGCGACTTCCGGATCCTGCTGAACTCGCTGGGCGACAAGGAGTGCCGTCCGGTGTACCGGGAGGCCCTCCAGACGTTCCTGCGCGGTCTCGACCTCGACGAGGAGACGCTGCGCCGCGCGGAGATCAACCCGCTGCGCGTCCTCGACGACAAGCGGGCCGACGTCCAGAAGCAGCTGGTCGGCGCGCCCTCGCTGCGCGACTACCTGTGCGACGCGTGCAAGGCGTACCACGAGCAGGTGCGCGAGCTGCTGACCGCCGAGGGCGTCGCCTTCGAGGACGACGAGAAGCTGGTGCGCGGGCTCGACTACTACACCCGTACGACCTTCGAGTTCGTCCACGACGGGCTCGGCTCGCAGTCCGCGGTGGGCGGCGGCGGCCGCTACGACGGTCTCTCCGAGATGATCGGCGGCCCGTCGCTGCCGTCCGTCGGCTGGGCGCTGGGCGTGGACCGCACGGTCCTGGCTTTGGAGGCCGAGGGCGTGGAGCTGCGGCTCCCCTCCACGACCAGTGTGTTCGCCGTCCCGCTCGGCGACGAGGCGCGGCGCGTGCTGTTCGCCAAGGTGACCGAGCTGCGCAAGGCCGGGATCTCGGCGGACTTCTCGTTCGGCGGCAAGGGGCTCAAGGGCGCCATGAAGAACGCCAACCGCAGCGGTGCGCGGTTCACTCTCGTCGCGGGTGAGCGGGATCTCGCCGAGGGTGTCGTTCAGCTCAAGGACATGGAGTCCGGCGAGCAGTCCGCTGTCGCGGTGGACGAGATCGTCGAGGTGCTCCGCGCCAAGCTCGGCTGATCTTCGTCTGCGGGCCGGTGGGGCTTCTCGCGCAGTTCCCCGCGCGAAGCCCCACCGGCCCGCAGACGCGCCTGATGCCTACTCCAGCAACCCGTGGCGCATGGCGCTGGTGACGGCCGCCGTTCGGTCGTCCACCCCCAACTTGCCGAACGCCCGCAGCAGATGCGTCTTCACCGTCGATTCGGCTACATGAAGCCGCCGCCCGATCTCGGCGTTCGTACACCCGTCGGAGACCAGCCGCAGCACCGCCGTCTCCCGCTCCGACAGCCGAGGACGCTCAGGATTCGTCCGCAACTGGTCCACGAGCCGCGCCGCGACCGAGGGGGCCAGCACGGTCTCGCCCCGCGCGGCAGCGCGTACCGCGCCCGCCAGCTCGGCGCGGGCCATGTCCTTGAGCAGATACCCGGCGGCCCCCGCCTCCACGGCCCGCAGGATGTCCCGGTCCGTCTCGTACGTCGTCAGGACGATCGTGCGGCACGGCAGCCCGGCCGCCGTCATCCGGACGATCGACTCGACACCGTCGCCGCCGGGCATCCGCAGATCCATCAGGACGATGTCCGGGGCGAGTTCGGCCGCGAGGGCCTCCGCCCGCGGCCCGTTCGACGCCTCGGCGACGACGGTGAGGTCCGGCTCGGCGTCGAGCATGGCGCGCAGGCCCTCGCGCACCACGGGATGGTCGTCGGCGAGCAGGATGCGGATCACGGAAGGGTCCTCTCGGGTACCGGAAGCCGGACGGTGACGGTGGTGCCCGCGCCGGGCGCGCTGTCGACGACGGCGGTGCCGCCCACCTCGGCGGCGCGCGCCCGCAGCCCGCGCAGGCCGAAGCCGTCGCCGGGCGCGTCCGGCGCGAAACCGGGGCCCGTGTCCCGTACGACCAGGGTCAGGTCCGCCCCGGTGTAGGCGAGCCGGACCTGTACGGCGGTGTCGGGCGCCGCGTGTTTGCGTACGTTGGACAGGGCTTCCTGGCAGCCGCGCAGCACCACCACCTCCAGGCCGGGCGCCAGCGGCCGGGCGGTGCCGCTGATTTGGACGTTCGCGCCGTGCCGGGCCGCCAGCCGGTGCAGCGCGTCGGGCAGGGAGGCGCCATTCAGGTCGGCCGGGGCGCCGCCCGCCACGAGGGCCCGCGCCTCCGCGAGGTTCTGCCGCGCCGTGTCCGCCATCAGCCGCAGATGGCGGCGGGCCTGCGGGACGTCCGTCGCCAGCTCGGTCTCGACGGCCTGGACGAGCATCAGGACGCTGGTGAAGCCCTGCGCGAGGGTGTCGTGGATCTCCCGGGACATCCGCTCGCGCTCGGCCAGGGCCCCGCGGTCGGCGGAGAGCCGGGCGATCTCCTCGCGGCTCGCGTCCAGTTCGGCGATCAGGTCGGCCCGCTCCTGGCTCTGCTCCATGATCCGGATCGTCCAGCTGCCGAAGGCCGTCGAGAAGACGAGCGTCACCACGGCGAACACCGAGTTGAAGAAGACGTCCTGGCCACTGATGTCCCACAGCAGCGCCCAGCCCACCACCGGCGCGAGATTGACGACGGTGACCGCGATCATCGCCCTGCGGTAGCGCAGCGCCATGAAGCACTGGGGGACGAGCGCGAACGCCATCAGCCGGGTCTCGCCGACCAGCACCCCCGGCATCAGATACACGGCGACCGCCCCCGCGATGTACGTCACCGCCCGTCCCTCGTTCACCCCTTCGGTCAACAGTACGGGCCGCCCGAAACCCACGTACCAGGGGACGAGCAGGACCAGCAGACCGCCCGCGGCCAGCCGGACCGGCCACGCCGGCTGGGCCGTGCCCAGCACGAACACCAGCGTGGCCAGCCACACGACCGCGAAGTAGCCGTCCCAGAGCCGGAAGGTGCGGTCCCAGGCATGCTCGCCCCGCGGATCGGTGAGGGCGCTCACCCGGCGCGACGGTTCTTCCAGCGGAAAGTCAGCAGACACAGCAGCAATCCTCCGACGCACCAGGCCCCGAGCACCAGAGCCGCCTTCCCGAACTCCCAGCTGCCCGCCTGCTCCAGGACGTGCGCCGAGTCCGGCAGGAACACCCCGCGCAGCCCCTGGCACAGCCACTTCAGCGGGAACACCGCCCCGATGTTCAGCATCCAGTCCGGAATCGTGTCGATGGAGATGTAGACCCCGGAGATGAACTGCAGGACCAGGAACGGCAGAACGACGACGGAGGTCGCGCTCCGGCCCGACTTCGGTACGGAACCGATCGCGATGCCGAGCAGCGCGCACGCCGTGATGCCCAGCAGGAACAGCCAGCCGAACGTCAGCCACTTGCCCGGACTCGTCGGCAGCGAGACGTCGTAGAACGCCGTGCCGACGGCCAGCAGGACCGCCGTCTCCAGCAGGCCCGTGACGAGCACCAGCCAGACCTTTCCCAGAAAGTACGCGGCCGGTGGCATCGGCGTACCGCGCAGCCGGCGCAGCACCTTCTCGTCGCGCTCGATGGCGACGGAGATGCCGAGCGACTGGAAACTCGTCGACATGATGCCCGCCGCCATCATCGCGGGGACGTACAGCTGCGAGGCGGTGACGCCCGCGCCCCGCACGTCGTCGCTGAAGATCGACGCGAACAGGAACAGGAAGACGACCGGGAAGGCGAAGGTGAACACCACCTGCTCGCGCAGCCGGAAGAACTGCTTGAGTTCCAGTGCGCCGCGCCGCAGGCCCAACTCCCAGGCGCCGGGCAGGCGTTCGATGTCCGTCGTGCCGGTCCCGGCCGGCGTGGCCGCGGTCGTGGCCGCGTTCGCGTGCGTCTTCATCGGGTCGTCTCCTGTTCCTGTCCGGTGAGGCGGAGGTACACGTCCTCCAGCGTCGGGCGGCCGACCCGCAGGCCGGGGATCTCGCCGTCGAAGCGCCGCGTGAGCTCGGCGACCGTGCGGGTGGGGGTGTCCGTGCGCTCGCTGCGCGCAGTGCCGTCGGGCTCGGTCCACTCCACGGTGGCGCGGCTGCCGTAGCGGTCGCGCAGCTCGGCGGGGGCGCCCTCCGCGACGACCCGGCCGGACGCGATCACCGCGAGCCGCTGCGCGAGCGCCTCGGCCTCCTGGAGGTAGTGGGTGGTCAGCAGGATCGTGGTGCCCTCGGCGGCGAGCATCCGGATCAGCTCCCAGAACTGACGCCGGGCCGCCGGGTCGAACCCGGTCGTCGGCTCGTCCAGGAGCAGCAGCTCCGGATCGCCGATCACGCCGAGCGCCACGTCGAGGCGGCGCCGCTGCCCGCCCGAGAGCGCCTTGATCCGGGCGTTCGCCTTCTTCTCCAGGCCCACCATCTCGATGACCCGGTCCGGGTCGCGCGGTCTCGGGTAGTAGTGCGCGAAATGCCGTACGGTCTCGCGCACCGTCAGCTCCGCGGGCGCCGACTCGTCCTGCCAGACGATGCCGACCCGGGACCGCCAGGCGCGGCCCGCGCTGCCCGGGTCCGCGCCGAGCACGGTCACTTCTCCGCCGTCCCGGGCCCGGTTGCCCTGGAGGATCTCCACCGTCGTCGACTTGCCCGCGCCGTTCGGCCCGAGCAGGCCGAAGACCTCGCCGGTCCGGATCGTCAGGTCGATGCCGTCGACGGCGGTCACGTCGCCGTACTGCTTGCGCAGCCGCCGTACGTCCACCGCGAGTTCCGCTGTCTGTGGGGTCATGCCGACGAGCGTCCCGCCGAACCGCACGTTCCGGGCCCTACGGGAGGACATCCTTATGTCCATCGAACGGTGGACACCCGCGCCCGTACGGCAGAATGAGCGTGCCCGCAGGCCTCACCTCTCACATACGGATCGGCGTGATGAGCAAGACGACCACAGCAAGCGACAGCGACAGCGTCTCCCGCGACATCGACACCGCGGGCGCCCCACGCACGGTCGGCGGCAGTCGCGGGTTCGGACTGCTCCTGGTGATCACGGGAGCGGCCGGGCTGCTCGCCGCCTGGGTCATCACGCTGGACAAGTTCAAGCTGCTGGAGGACCCGAGCTTCATCCCGGGCTGCTCCATCAACCCGGTCATCTCCTGCGGCAGCATCATGAAGAGCGACCAGGCGTCGGTCTTCGGCTTCCCGAACCCGATGCTGGGCCTCGCCGCCTACGCCGTCGTGATCTGCGTCGGCATGAGCCTGCTCGCGCGGGCGAGCTTCCCGCGCTGGTACTGGCTGACGTTCAACGTCGGCTGCCTGTTCGGCGTCGGCTTCGTCACCTGGCTGCAGTTCCAGTCCCTGTACCGGATCAACGCGCTGTGCCTGTGGTGCTGCCTGGCCTGGGTCGCCACGATCCTCATGTTCTGGTACGTCACGTCGTCCAACGTCCGCAACGACCTGCTGCCGGCCCCGCGCTGGCTGAAGACGTTCTTCGAGGACTTCACCTGGGCGCTGCCCGTCGTGCACATCGGGATCATCGCCGTCCTGATCTTCACGCGCTGGGGCGAAAAGCTCTGGGCCTGACGCCTCCCGGCGGGGTTGTCAGTGCGGTGACTTAGGGTTTTGTCCGTGGAACCCGACCTCTTCACCGCCGCAGCCGAAGAACGCCAGGAGAAGGACCCCTCCGCGAGCCCCCTGGCCGTCCGGATGCGCCCGCGCACCCTCGACGAAGTCGTCGGGCAGCAGCATCTGCTCAAGCCGGGCTCGCCGCTGCGCCGCCTGGTCGGCGAGGGCGGCGGCGGGCCGGCGGGCGCGTCGTCGGTGATCCTGTGGGGGCCGCCTGGCATCGGCAAGACGACGCTCGCGTACGTCGTCTCCAAGGCGACGAACAAGCGGTTCGTGGAGCTGTCCGCGATCACCGCGGGCGTCAAGGAGGTCCGGGCCGTCATCGAGGGCGCCCGGCGGGCGATGGGCGGACACGGCAAGGAGACCGTCCTCTTCCTCGACGAGATCCACCGCTTCAGCAAGGCCCAGCAGGACTCGCTGCTGCCCGCGGTGGAGAACCGCTGGGTGACGCTGATCGCGGCGACCACGGAGAACCCGTACTTCTCTATCATCTCGCCGCTGCTCTCCCGCTCCCTGCTCCTCACCCTGGAGCCGCTGACCGACGACGACCTGCGCGGGCTGCTCGCGCGGGCGCTCACCGACGAGCGGGGGCTCGGCGGGGCCGTGACCCTCGCCGAGGACGCCGAGGAGCACCTGCTGCGCGTCGCGGGCGGGGACGCCCGGCGGGCGCTCACCGCGCTGGAGGCCGCCGCCGGGGCCGCCCTCGCCAAGAGCGAGGACGCCATCAGCCTCGAAAGCGTCGAGGAGACCGTCAATCGCGCGGCCGTGAAGTACGACCGTGACGGCGACCAGCACTACGACGTCGCCAGCGCCCTCATCAAGTCCATCCGCGGCTCCGACGTGGACGCCGCGCTGCACTATCTGGCCCGCATGATCGAGGCCGGTGAGGACCCCCGCTTCATCGCCCGGCGGCTGATGATCTCCGCCAGCGAGGACATCGGGCTCGCCGATCCGACGGCCCTGCCCACCGCGGTCGCCGCCGCGCAGGCCGTTGCCATGATCGGGTTCCCGGAGGCCGCGCTGACGTTGAGCCACGCGACGATCGCGCTCGCGCTGGCCCCCAAGTCGAACGCGGCGACGACCGCGATCGGCGCCGCCATGGAGGACGTCCGCAAGGGCCTCGCCGGGCCGGTCCCGGCCCACCTCCGGGACGGCCACTACAAGGGCGCCGCCAAGCTGGGGCACGCCCAGGGGTACGTCTATCCCCACGATGTCCCCGGGGGCATCGCGGCCCAGCAGTACGCGCCGGACGCCATCGCGGGGCGCCGCTACTACGAGCCGACGCGCTACGGGGCCGAGGCGCGCTATGCCGACGTGGTCGAGCGGGTCCGAGAACGCCTGCGCGGCGAGCCCGGCCCCGCCTGACCCGCCGCCGTTCCCGGGGTGCCGCCCAGTTCCCCGGGCGCGGCCCGGTGACCGCTTCTCGCGCAGTTCCCCGCGCCCCTGGGCACTCCTCCACGCGCGCCACTCGTCGTGGCTGGTCGCGCCGTTCCCCGCGCCCCTGGGTTGTCTTTCACGCGCGCCACCGTCGTGGCTGGTCGCGCAGTTCCCCGCGCCCCTGAGATGCGCACTTCGTGCGGCATCTCATCAGGAGGACGCGCCACGGCTGCCTCATCAGGAGGGCGCCCCACCGCCGTCTTTTCAAGAGAGACGCGCCACCGTCTCTCCCAACGGGAGGCGCGCGGAGCGCAGCCTCAAGGGGAGGCGGCGCGAAGCGCCTGCCTCAGGGGCGCGGGAACTGCGCGAGAAGCGGCCACCGGCCGTCGGTCGACGTACGACCTAGGGGCGCGGGGAACTGCGCGGGAAGCGGCCACCGGGCCGCAGTCGACGTACGACTCAGGGGCGCGGGGAACTGCGCGGCCAGCCACGACGAGCGGCGCGGAAGTCGTCCGGGTGGTGTGCTCGGCGGGCAGTCCGGGGCGTGCCCGCCTAGGCTCGCCCCATGCGCATCAGGGCCGCGGTCGCCACCGGCATCGTCCTGCTCGGCGCCGCCGCATGCGGTGCCGAGCAGCAGAAGAAGCCGGCACCCGCGGCAGCCCTGAGCCAGGGATTTCCCCCCACCGCGGCGCAGGCAAAGGCCCAGCTCAACACCCTCACCGTCGCCTGGGGCAAGAACTGGCAGACGTACAAGAGGAGCGAGTTCGGCGACGGCTGGAGCGACGACGTGGACGCCCCGGGCGGGCGCAACGGCTGTGACACCCGCGACGACGTCCTGCGCCGCGACCTCGACGACCTGCGCGAGGGCGACCGCAACCGCTGCGTGGTGATCTCCGGCACGCTGCACGACCCGTACACGGGGAAAAGCCTGCCGTACTACTACCGCAGGGCCTCCCAGATCCAGACCGACCACGTGGTCGCGCTCGGCGCCGCCTGGCGGGCCGGAGCCTGGGCGTGGACACCGAAGAAGCGCCTCACGTACGCCAACGACCTCGACGTCCTGCTGGCCGCCGACAAGACGGCGAACTACGAGAAGAGCAGCAGGACGCCGGACAAGTGGAAGCCCGCGAACAAGGCGTTCTGGTGCGAGTACGGGCGGCGCTGGACCGGGATCAAGAGCAAGTACGCGCTGACGGTGACCGCCCCGGAGAAGAAGGCCCTCCAGGACCTGCTGGCAAGCTGCCGCTGAGCCATCCGGTAGACTTCGTCGAAGTGCTGTGTCCTGTGCCCGGTGTCCCGAAAGGGAGACAGGGCGTCACCAGAGCAGGACATCCAGCCGGATCCCCCGAACCGCGAGGCACAGGGGATCCAGGAGCGTCGCGCACCTTCGAAGGTGTCGCGGGCAGCCCACCACCCTCCCGGGCTCCGGGACCAGGTCGGTGGGCCACTCGCGTGCTGCACGTATGTGCCCAGTATCCGGGAGCGGCTGCCCACCCATCCTCGTGATGGACGGGTTTCCCGGGCTGCGGATGCGACCTCCCAAACCCTGGTGAAGCCGTATTCGCATCAGAAACATGAGGTGTTTGGTTCATGGCGAACCAGTCCCGCCCCAAGGTCAAGAAGTCGCGTGCCCTCGGCATCGCGCTGACCCCGAAGGCCGTCAAGTACTTCGAGGCCCGCCCCTACCCGCCGGGCGAGCACGGCCGCGGCCGCAAGCAGAACTCGGACTACAAGGTCCGTCTGCTCGAGAAGCAGCGTCTGCGCGCGCAGTACGACATCAGCGAGAAGCAGATGGCCCGTGCCTACGACCGCGCCAAGAAGGCCGAAGGCAAGACCGGCGAGGCCCTGGTCATCGAGCTGGAGCGTCGTCTCGACGCGCTGCTGCTCCGTTCGGGCATCGCCCGCACGATCTACCAGTCGCGCCAGATGGTCGTCCACGGCCACATCGAGGTCAACGGCCAGAAGGTCGACAAGCCCTCGTTCCGTGTCCGTCCCGACGACGTCGTGATGGTCCGCGAGCGCAGCCGCGAGAAGCCGCTGTTCCAGGTCGCGCGTGAGGGTGGCTTCGCCCCCGAGGGCGAGACCCCCCGTTACCTCCAGGTGAACCTGAAGGCCCTGGCCTTCCGCCTGGACCGGGACCCGAACCGCAAGGAGATCCCCGTGATCTGCGACGAGCAGCTCGTCGTCGAGTACTACGCCCGCTGACCGACCAGCGGACGTAGTCTCACCTGCGTTTCAGCCCGTCGTCTCCCCGCCGTTCGCGGTGGGGGAGGCGGCGGGTTCTCGCTTTTCCGGGGCGAGCGCGCGGGCCGGGCGCGGCGCCGGGACCGTGACCTTCGGCGAACCCCCGCCGAGCGCCCGCGCCACCGTCTCGTCGTGGCCCAACAGACCGCCCGCGCGCGTCAGTTCCTCGAAACGGGCATCGCCAAGGGCCTCACGGGCCCGCGCCTCGCACACCTCGTGCGGCACGTTGTAGTGGCCCGAGCCGAACAGCCGCAGGCCCACCGAGGACCACATCCGGCCCGCCGCGCCCTGGAGCACCGCCGCCTCCGCGGCGTCCCCCTCCGCCACTGTGACCAGCGCCAGCAGCTCCACGGCCAGCACCGTGCCGAGCAGGTCGCGGAACTCGTGGTCGATGGTCAGGCACTCCTCCAGGAGCCGCCGGGCGGCGGCCGGCTCGCCCTCGGTCCACCGCGCGTAGGCCAGCACATAGAGCGCGTAGGCCCTGGTCCACCGCTCCCCGTGGTCCTCGCACACCTGCCGCACGTCCTCGCACAGCGCGACGGCCTGCCCCAGCTCGCCCCGGAAGGCCAGCGCCATCGCCAGCTCCACCTGCCCCATCAGCACATTGCTGTTGAGCTCACCGATCTCGCGGTAGCGGGTCAGCGACTCGCGCAGCAGCAGCTCGGCGCGCGACATGTCGTCCGTGACCAGCGCCAGGCAGCCGGTGCGGTGCACGGCGTAGGCGATCGCCGTCGTGTTGCCCGTGCGCTCCGCCTCGTCGCGGCACTCCTGCAGCGCCGCGAGCGCGGGCACCGTGTCGCCCTGGAGGATCGCCACATAGCCGAGCACCCACAGCGCCTTGAGCCGGGAGTCCAGGTACGCGGACTCGGGGCGCCCGCCACCCGCGGCGTCCAGCTCGATGCTGTGCTCCAGCCAGTGCCGGCCCTCCGCGAGATGGCCGCAGCCCGCCCAGTAGAACCACAGCGTGCCCGCCAGGTACTGGCCCAGATGCGTCTCACCCGGCTCGTTCAGGCAGAACTCCATGGCCGCACGCAGATTCGGCAGCTCGCCGTCGATCCGGGCCGCCACCTCGCCCTGCCGCGGGGAGAACCAGTCCAGCTCGCACCAGGTCGCCAGACCCATGTACCAGTCCCGGTGCCTGCGCCGCATCCGCTCGGTGTCGCCGACGCTGTCCAGCCACTCGGCGCCGTACGCACGGACCGTGTCCAGCATCCGGTAGCGCACCCCGGCGGGCGCCTCCTCGCGGCTCACGACGGACTGGGCGATGAGTTCCTGGAGCACGTCGAGGAGTACGTCCGCGTGCAGTCCGTCGCCGCTGCAGATGTACTCGGCGGCCTCCAGGTCGAACGAGCCGGCGAACACCGAGAGCCGCGCCCACAGCAGCCGCTCCGGCGTCGTGCACAGCTCGTGGCTCCAGCCGATGGCCGTGCGCAGGGTCTGGTGCCGGGGCAGCGCGTCCCGCCCGCCGCCCGTGAGCAGCCGGAACCGGTCGTCGAGCCGCTCCGCGAGCTGAGCGGGCGACAGCGCCCGCAGCCGCCCCACCGCCAGCTCCACCGCGAGCGGCAGACAGTCCAGCCGGCGGCAGACCTCCAGGACGTCGGACCGGTTGCCGTCGTCCAGCCGGAAGCCGGGCAGCAGCGCCGCCGCCCGGTCGGCGAACAGCTCCGCCGCGCCCTCGACCGGCAGGGGCGCCAGCGGCAGCAGCCGCTCGCCGTCCAGTGCGAGCGGCCGGCGGCCCACCGCGATCACCCGCAGACCCGGCGCCGCGCGCAGCAGATCCCGTACGAGAAGGGCGCACGCGTCGACCAGGTGCTCGAACCCGTCCAGGATCAGCACCAGGGAGCGCTCGGCGAGATGGTCGAGCAGGACCTCGCGCGAGGACCGGGTGGTGTGGTCGGTGAGGCCCAGCGCCTCGGCCAGCGCGTACTCCACCAGCTCCGGCCTGCGGACCGCCGCCAGCTCCGCCCGCCACACCCCGTCGGCGCACAGCTCCCGCGGGATCAGTGCGGCCGCGTGCGCGGCGAACCGGGACTTGCCGACGCCGCCCGCCCCGGTGACCGTGACCAGACGCACGGCGGTCAGCGCCTCCTGAAGGGCGGCGAGTTCGGCGACCCGGCCGAGGAAACGGTTCACTTCATGCGGGAGGTTGCCCGGTCGCGGGGGAGCGGCGGAGGCGGAGTCGGGGCGCGGAGTGCGTGGCATGGCATACGGAGCGTACTCATTCGTACGCACTCCGTACAATCGCCTGGATCAAAGTGCGGCGGTACCGAGGGGAATGCGGTGTGGAGCGCGGGGCGGGGCGCGATAGGCTCGGGGGACGACTTTTCGATGTTCAGCAGCGGCGCAACAGCAGACAACCAGGGAGCGGTGCCAAGTGTCCGGTGGAGAGGTGGCCGGGATCCTCGTGGCCGTCTTCTGGGCGATCCTGGTCTCCTTCCTCGCGGTGGCACTCGCGAGGCTGGCCCAGACGCTCAGGGCGACCACCAAGCTCGTCGCGGACGTGACCGATCAGGCCGTCCCGCTGCTCGCGGACGCCTCCTCTGCGGTGCGCTCCGCGCAGACGCAGATCGACCGGGTCGACGCGATCGCCTCGGACGTCCAGGAAGTCACGTCGAACGCGTCGGCGCTGTCCTCCACCGTGGCCTCCACCTTCGGCGGCCCGCTGGTCAAGGTGGCCGCGTTCGGCTACGGGGTGCGCCGGGCCATCGGCAGCCGCGGCAAGGACGCGCCCGCCAAGCAGACCCGCCGTACCGTGATCGTGGGCCGAGCGGTCCCGCAGTCGCGCCGCGCCAAGCGGGCCGACCGGAACAAGAGGGACTGACCACAGCTATGTTCCGCCGTACGTTCTGGTTCACCGCGGGCGCAGCCGCCGGCGTGTGGGCCACCACCAAGGTCAACCGCAAGATCAAGCAGCTGACGCCGGAGAGCCTCGCCGCCCAGGCCGCGAACAAGGCGGTCGAAGCGGGCCACCGGCTCAAGGACTTCGCTCTCGACGTCCGCGACAACATGGCCGAGCGAGAGGCCCAGCTCGGTGACGCGCTGGGCCTGACCGACCCGGTCGAGGGCGAACTGCCCCCGCAGCGCCGCTTCGCGGTCGTCGAGAACACCTTCAGCGCCAAGCAACCCAAACCCATCGAGTACAACGCGCGCAACGCGTACAACCGGAATGAGGACCACTGATGGAGTCGGCTGAAATCCGTCGCCGCTGGCTGAGCTTCTTCGAGGAGCGTGGCCACAAGGTCGTGCCCTCGGCGTCGCTCATCGCCGACGACCCGACTCTGCTGCTCGTCCCCGCGGGCATGGTCCCGTTCAAGCCGTACTTCCTGGGCGAGGTCAAGCCGCCCGCGCCGCGCGCCACTTCGGTGCAGAAGTGCGTGCGCACGCCGGACATCGAAGAGGTCGGCAAGACCACCCGCCACGGCACGTTCTTCCAGATGTGCGGCAACTTCTCCTTCGGCGACTACTTCAAGGAAGGCGCCATCAAGTACGCCTGGGAGCTGCTCACCAGCCCCCAGGACAAGGGCGGTTACGGCCTGGAGCCGGAGAAGCTCTGGATCACGGTCTACCTCGACGACGACGAGGCCGAGCGCATCTGGCACGAGGTCGTCGGCGTGCCGAAGGAGCGCATCCAGCGCCTGGGCAAGAAGGACAACTTCTGGTCCATGGGCGTCCCCGGCCCGTGCGGCCCGTGCTCCGAGATCAACTACGACCGCGGCCCCGAGTTCGGCGAAGAGGGCGGCCCGGCGGTCAACGACGAGCGCTACGTGGAGATCTGGAACCTGGTCTTCATGCAGTACGAGCGCGGCGCGGGCACCGGCAAGGACGACTTCGAGATCCTCGGCGACCTGCCCTCGCAGAACATCGACACGGGCCTCGGCCTGGAGCGCCTCGCCATGATTCTGCAGGGCGTGCAGAACATGTACGAGACGGACACCCTGCGGGTCGTCATCGACAAGGCCACCGAGCTGACCGGTGTCGCCTACGGCGCGAAGCACGAGTCGGACGTCTCGCTCCGCGTCGTCGCCGACCACATGCGTACGTCGACGATGCTCATCGGCGACGGCGTCACGCCGGGCAACGAGGGCCGTGGCTACGTGCTGCGCCGCATCATGCGCCGCGCCATCCGCAACATGCGCATCCTCGGCGCCACCGGACCGGTCGTGCAGGACCTGCTCGACGTCGTGATCGACACGATGGGCCTGCAGTACCCGGAGCTGGTCACCGACCGCAAGCGCATCGAGCAGGTCGCGCTCGCCGAGGAGGCCGCGTTCCTCAAGGCCCTCAAGGGCGGCACGAACATCCTGGACACCGCCGTCACCGAGACCAAGGCCGCGGGCGGCACGGTCCTCGCCGGCGACAAGGCGTTCCTGCTGCACGACACGTGGGGCTTCCCGATCGACCTCACCCTGGAGATGGCCGGCGAGCAGGGCCTGTCCGTGGACGAGGACGGCTTCCGCCGTCTGATGAAGGAGCAGCGGGAGCGCGCCAAGGCCGACGCCCAGGCCAAGAAGACCGGTCACGCCAACGTCGGCGCGTACCGCGAGATCGCGGACGCCGCCGGTGCCACCGACTTCATCGGCTACACGTCGACGGACAGCGAGTCGACGGTCGTCGGCCTGCTGGTCAACGGCGTCTCCTCGCCGGCCGCCACCGAGGGCGACGAGGTCGAGGTCGTCCTCGACCGCACCCCCTTCTACGCCGAGGGCGGCGGCCAGATCGGCGACACCGGCCGCATCAAGCTGGACAACGGCGCGATCGTCGAGGTCCGCGACTGCCAGAAGCCGGTGCCCGGCGTCTACGTCCACAAGGGCGTCGTCCAGGTCGGCGAGGTGACCGTCGGCGCTCCGGCGCAGGCGATCATCGACGTGACCCGCCGCCGCGCCATCGCCCGCGCCCACTCCGCCACGCACCTGACCCACCAGGCGCTGCGCGACGCGCTCGGCCCGACGGCCGCCCAGGCCGGTTCGGAGAACCAGCCGGGCCGCTTCCGCTTCGACTTCGGTTCGCCCGCCGCCGTGCCCACGGCCGTGATGACGGACGTCGAGCAGAAGATCAACGAGGTCCTGGCCCGCGAGCTCGACGTGCAGGCCGAGGTCATGTCGATCGACGAGGCGAAGAAGCAGGGCGCCATCGCCGAGTTCGGCGAGAAGTACGGCGAGCGCGTGCGCGTCGTCACCATCGGCGACTTCTCCAAGGAGCTGTGCGGCGGCACCCACGTGCACAACACCGCCCAGCTGGGTCTGGTGAAGCTGCTCGGCGAGTCGTCCATCGGCTCGGGCGTGCGCCGCATCGAGGCCCTGGTCGGCGTCGACGCGTACAACTTCCTGGCCAAGGAGCACACGGTCGTCGCCCAGCTCCAGGAGCTGGTCAAGGGCCGTTCCGAGGAGCTGCCGGAGAAGATTTCCGCGATGCTCGGCAAGCTGAAGGACGCCGAGAAGGAGATCGAGAAGTTCCGCGCGGAGAAGGTCCTCCAGGCCGCCGGCGGTCTCGCCGACTCCGCCAAGGACGTCCGCGGCATCGCCCTCGTCACCGGCCAGGTGCCCGACGGTACGAGCGCCGACGACCTGCGCAAGCTGGTCCTCGACGTGCGTGGCCGCATCCAGGGCGGCCGTCCCGCGGTCGTCGCGCTGTTCACGACGGTCAACGGCAAGCCGCTCACCGTCATCGCGACGAACGACGCGGCCCGCGACCGCGGCCTCAAGGCCGGTGACCTGGTCCGTACGGCGGCCAAGACCCTCGGCGGCGGTGGCGGCGGCAAGCCGGACGTCGCGCAGGGCGGCGGGCAGAACCCGGCCGCGATCGGCGACGCCATCGACGCCGTCGAGCGCCTCGTCGGGGAGACCGCGAACTGATGCGCAGAGGCCGCCGGCTGGCGATCGACGTCGGGGACGCCCGGATCGGGGTCGCGTCCTGCGACCCCGACGGGATCCTCGCGACTCCGGTGGAGACGGTGCCGGGACGTGACGTCCCGGCCGCCCACCGGCGGTTGAAGCAGCTCGTCGAGGAGTACGAGCCGATCGAGGTGGTCGTCGGACTGCCTCGCTCCCTCAAGGGGGGCGAGGGCCCGGCCGCCACCAAGGTCCGCGGCTTCACCCAGGAGCTGGCGCGTGGCATCGCACCCGTTCCGGTGAGGCTCGTGGACGAGAGGATGACCACAGTGACGGCCAGTCAGGGTCTGCGCGCCAGCGGCGTAAAGTCCAAAAAGGGCCGTTCTGTCATTGACCAGGCGGCCGCCGTCATCATCCTCCAGCAGGCCTTGGAGTCCGAACGGGCGTCAGGAAACGCTCCTGGCGAGGGCGTCGAAGTGGTTGTCTGATCGCGATACGGTAACGTTCCGCGCGATCGGCGGCGTTCGAACAGCTGCCGCACAGCATCAAGAGGCGGAACGGTTGCCCTCCCGATCGGACATCGGGTCCTCCCTCCCCGCCTCGCGGCTTGTAGGGGACCGATGACTGATTATGGCCGGGGCCAAGGCTCCGAACCGTGGCATCCCGCGGACCCGCTGTACGGGGACCAGGGGTGGCAGCAGCAGGCCGGGCACGGCCAGGCTGCCTACGGCGGCCAGGGGAGTTACGACCCGCAGCAGCAGCCGCAGCAGACGTACGGCGGTGAGTGGGGTCACGGCCAGCAGCAGGGTGGGAACGGCTACGGCCAGGGCCAGGGGTACGGCCAGGACCCTTCGTACGGTCAGGGCTACGGCCAGGGCCAGGGCTACGGCCAGAACCACCAGAACCAGGGGTACGGCCAGGACCCGGGCTACGGGCAGCAGGGGTACGACGGAGGGCAGCAGGGCCAGGGCGGCTGGGACGCCGGCGGTCAGGGCCAGGTCCCGTACGGCGTCGACCCCACGGACCCCTACGGCACCGGTCATCAGGCCGCGTACAACAGCGGTGATCAGCCGGACTACTACAGCACCCCCGACGCCTACCCGCCGCCGGAGCCGCCGGGCCGCCGTCGCGCGCCCGAGCCGCAGACCGAGTGGGACGCGGGCCCCGACCAGGGCGAGGACGCGTTCTTCAACGGCGGCGGCGATGACGAGGAGGGCGACGACCGGGGCGCCCGGCGCGGCGGCCGCAAACCGAAGAAGCGCCGCAGCGGCTGTGCCTGCCTGGTGCTCACGGTGATCTTCGCGTCCGGCGTCGGCGGCGTCGGCTATTTCGGCTACCAGTTCTACCAGGACCGCTTCGGCTCGGCGCCGGACTTCTCGGGCGACGGCAACGGCGAGACGGTCAGCGTCGTCATCGACAAAGGGTCGGACGGCTACACCATCGGCCAAAGGCTCAAGGCGGCCGGTGTCGTGCAGAGCGTCGACGCCTTCGTCGCGGCCCAGTCGGCGAACCCGCAGGGCAAGACGATCCAGGCCGGCGCGTACGTGCTGGAGAAGGAGATGTCCGGGGCCAGTGCGGTCAAGTCCATGCTCAGCCCGGCCAGCCACGCGAACCTGAAGATTCCCGAGGGCTGGCGGAACGCCAAGATCTACGCCGCGGTCGACAAACAGCTGAAGGTCTCGAAGGGCACGACCGCCAAGGCCGCCAAGAGTGGCTTCAAGGATCTTGGCCTGCCGTCCTGGGCGCTCAACCACAAGGACGTGAAGGACCCGCTGGAAGGGTTCCTGCTCCCGGGGAGCTATGCGATCGCCAAGGGCATGAAGCCCGAAGACGCGCTGAAGCAGATGGTCGAGCGGGCCGACGAGAGCTACAAGACCCTCGATCTCGAAGGCCAGGCCAAGAAGTTCGACCTCGACGGTCCGTGGCAGCTGCTCACCGTCGCCAGCCTCGTGAACGCCGAGGGCAAGACCCACGACGACTTCCGCAAGATGGCCGAGGTCGTCTACAACCGGCTCAAGCCCGGCAACATGGAGACGGTCGGCAAGCTCCAGTTCGACTCGACGTACAACTACGCCAAGGGTCAGAGCAACATCGACATCGGCGAGTCCGAGATCAACAGCGACCCGGACCCGTACAACACCTACTACCACAAGGGTCTTCCGCCCGGCCCGATCAGCAATCCCGGAGAAGAGGCGCTGGCCGCCACGCTCAACCCGACCAGCGACGGCTGGCTGTACTTCGTGGCGACGGACGGTATGCACAAGACCGAGTTCGCCAAGACCAACGCGGAATTCGAGAGGCTCAAGGACAAGTTCAATGCCAGCCAGCAGGGCAACTGACGCACGCAGGGCGGCAGTCCTCGGTTCCCCCATCGCCCACTCGCTCTCGCCGCAGCTGCACACCGCTGCGTACCGGGCCCTCGGCCTCGACGGCTGGACGTACGACCGGTTCGACGTCGACGAGGCGGCGCTGCCCGGGTTCTTCAAGAGCCTCGGCGCCGAGGAGTGGGCCGGGCTCTCGCTGACGATGCCGCTGAAGCGGGCGGTGATGCCGCTGCTCGACGGGATCACCGACACCGCGGCCTCGGTCGAGGCGGTGAACACCGTCGTCTTCCACGCCGACGGACGGCGGACCGGCGACAACACCGACATCCCCGGGCTCGTCGCCGCGCTGCACGAACAAGGCGTGGAGAAGGTCGGGTCCGCCGCGATCCTCGGCGCGGGCGCCACCGCGTCCTCGGCGCTCGCCGCGCTGGCCCGGATCTGCACGGGCGAGGTCGTCGTCCACGTCCGGAGCCGGCAGCGGGCCGACGAGATGCGCGGCTGGGGCGAGCGGCTCGGCGTCGCGGTGCGCGTCGCCGCCTGGGACGACGCGGCCCGCGCCTTCGAGGCGCCGCTGGTCATATCGACGACGCCCAAGGGCAGCACCGACCACCTGGTCGACGCGGTGCCCGCGCGCGTGGGCACGCTGTTCGACGTGATCTACGACCCGTGGCCGACGCCCCTCGCGGCGGCCTGGCAGCGGCGCGGCGGGCCCGTGCTCAGCGGCCTCGACCTGCTCGTGCACCAGGCCGTCTTCCAGTTCGAACAGTTCACCGGGGACAGCCGTCCGGTGCTCGACGCGATGCGCGAGGCCGCGCTGAGGTCGCTGGACTGATCCCCGCAGCGGCCCGCCACCCGACCCTCACCTCGCGTGTTCCCCGTCTCACCCCACGTCCGCAGGGCGGACACCGGGACGAGCGCCCGGCCGGGCATGGGAGGATCAGAGGACGCGCGGTGGGCCGGACATGTGCCGTCCGGGGCCGCCCGCAGAGCCGTAACGCAGAGCGCGAGCATGAGGAGCACCGTTGAGCAGGTTGCGCTGGCTGACCGCGGGGGAGTCGCACGGACCCGCACTTGTCGCGACGCTGGAGGGGCTTCCCGCCGGCGTTCCGATCACCACGGAGATGGTGGCGGACCACCTGGCACGGCGGCGCCTCGGCTATGGCCGCGGCGCGCGGATGAAATTCGAGCGGGACGAGGTCACCTTCCTGGGCGGCGTCCGGCACGGCCTGACCCTGGGTTCCCCGGTCGCGGTCATGGTGGGCAACACCGAGTGGCCGAAGTGGGAGCAGGTCATGGCGGCCGACCCCGTCGACCCCGAGATCCTCAAGGACCTCGCGCGCAACGCGCCGCTGACCCGGCCCCGCCCCGGCCACGCCGACCTGGCGGGCATGCAGAAGTACGGCTTCGACGAGGCGCGGCCCATCCTGGAGCGGGCCTCCGCGCGCGAGACGGCGGCCCGGGTGGCCCTCGGCGCGATCGCCCGGTCGTACCTGAAGGAGACGGCCGGGATCGAGATCGTCAGCCACGTCGTCGAGCTCTGCTCCGTCAAGGCCCCGCACGGCGTGTACCCGACGCCCGCCGACGTCGAGAAGCTGGACGCCGACCCGCTGCGCTGCCTGGACCCCGTCGCGTCCAAGCAGATGGTCGCGGAGGTCGACCAGGCCCACAAGGACGGCGACACCCTCGGCGGCGTCGTCGAGGTCCTCGCCTACGACGTGCCGGTGGGCCTGGGCTCGCACGTGCACTGGGACCGCAAGCTGGACGCCCGTCTCGCCGGTGCCCTCATGGGCATCCAGGCCATCAAGGGCGTCGAGATCGGCGACGGCTTCGACCTGGCCCGGGTGCCGGGCTCGCAGGCGCACGACGAGATCGTCAACACCGCCGAGGGCATCCGCCGCGTCTCCGGCCGCTCCGGTGGCACCGAGGGCGGCCTCACCACCGGTGAGCTGCTGCGGGTCCGCGCCGCGATGAAGCCGATCGCGACCGTGCCGCGCGCCCTGAAGACCGTCGACGTCGCCACCGGCGAGGCCGCGCAGGCCCACCACCAGCGCTCCGACGTCTCCGCCGTGCCGGCCGCCGGCATCGTCGCCGAGGCCATGGTCGCCCTCGTCCTCGCGGACGCGGTCGCGGAGAAGTTCGGCGGCGACAGCGTGCCCGAGACCCGGCGCAACGTCCGGTCCTACCTCGACAACCTCCAGATCCGGTGAGCGGGCCGAGGGTCGTCCTCGTCGGGCCCATGGGCGTGGGCAAGTCGACGGTGGGCGCGCTGCTCGCCGAGCGGCTCGGCTGCTCCTACCGGGACACCGACGACGACATCGTGACCGCGCAGGGCCGGACCATCGCGGACATCTTCGTCGACGAGGGCGAGGAGAGCTTCCGCGCCATCGAGAAGGCGGCCGTCGCCACCGCGCTGGCCGGGCACGAGGGTGTCCTCGCGCTCGGCGGCGGCTCGATCCTCGACGCCGACACCCGGGAACTGCTCGACGGGCAGCCGGTCGTCTTCCTCTCCATGGACGTCGAGGAAGCCGTCAAGCGGACCGGTCTGAACGTGGCGCGGCCGCTGCTCGCCGTCAACCCCCGTAAGCAGTGGCGGGAGTTGATGGAGGCGCGCCGCCATCTGTACACCGAGGTCGCCCGGGTGGTCGTCGCCACCGACGGCCGCACACCCGACGAGGTCGCAGCCGCCGTCCTCGACGCACTGGAGCTGAAGCAGGCATGAGCGAGCAGATCACCCGTATCCAGGTCGGCGGCACCGCGGGCACCGACCCCTACGAGGTGCTGGTGGGCCGTCAGCTCCTGGGCGAGCTGGGCCAGTTGATCGGCGACCGGGCCAAGCGGGTGGCCGTCGTGCACCCCGAGGCGCTGGCCGAGACCGGCGAGGCGCTCCGCGCCGACCTGGCCGACCAGGGCTTCGAGGCCGTCGCCATCCAGGTGCCGAACGCCGAGGAGGCCAAGACCGCCGAGGTCGCCGCCTACTGCTGGAAGGCGCTCGGCCAGTCCAACTTCACGCGCTCGGACGTCATCGTCGGCGTCGGCGGCGGCGCGACCACCGACCTCGCCGGGTTCGTGGCCGCGACCTGGCTGCGCGGCGTGCGCTGGATCGCCGTCCCGACCACCGTGCTCGCCATGGTGGACGCGGCGGTCGGCGGCAAGACCGGGATCAACACCGCCGAGGGCAAGAACCTCGTGGGCGCCTTCCACCCGCCGGCCGGCGTGCTGTGCGACCTGGCCGCCCTCGACTCGCTCCCGGTCAACGACTACGTGTCCGGGCTCGCCGAGGTCATCAAGGCCGGGTTCATCGCCGACGAGCGGATCCTGGAGCTGGTGGAGGAGGACCCGCAGGCCGCACGGACGCCCGCCGGGCCGCACACCTCCGAGCTGATCGAGCGCGCCATCAAGGTCAAGGCCGAGGTGGTCTCCTCCGACCTCAAGGAGTCGGGCCTGCGCGAGATCCTCAACTACGGGCACACGCTCGCCCACGCCATCGAGAAGAACGAGCGCTACAAGTGGCGGCACGGCGCCGCCGTCTCCGTCGGCATGCTCTTCGCCGCCGAACTCGGCCGCCTGGCCGGGCGGCTCGACGACGCCACCGCCGACCGGCACCGCACCGTCCTGGAGTCGGTGGGGCTGCCGCTGACGTACCGCTACGACCAGTGGCCCAAGCTGCTCGAGACGATGAAGGTCGACAAGAAGTCCCGTGGCGACCTGCTGCGCTTCATCGTCCTCGACGGCCTCGGCAAGCCCACCGTCCTGGAGGGCCCGGACCCCGCCGTCCTGCTCGCCGCCTACGGTGAAGTGGCCGAATAGCCCCGCTCGTTGAGGGCCGGGCACTTCGCGGCCGCCCGGGCCGTTCACACAACAACGGCCCGGGACGGTACCGTTCGATAGCGCTCGGTTCGCCGACGCCTCCCTGACGGTTGTACGAGACGGAGTGGCACCGGATGCAGCACGCTGTGGGGTCTCCGCTGCCACCGCCCCATCAGCCGGGGCACGGCCCGGGCCCGGGCCCGGCCATCGCCGGGAGCCAGGCACAGCAGCAGCCCGGGGCACCCGGATTCACCGGCGCCCCGCACCACCCGCCCGTCCCGCCGCCGCACCCGCATCCGCCGGTGCCGCCGCACCGGGACACCACGGGACATGTGCAGCTCCCGCCCGGCGGCCCGGTCGCCGTGCCGAGCCCGCCGCCCGCGCAGGCCCACGCCGACCCGAGCGCCACCACCCTCGCGGTCCTGCTGATCGGCCCCGCGGGCGCCGGCAAGACCAGCGTCGCCAAGTACTGGGCCGAGTGCCGCCGGGTCCCCACGGCCCACATCAGCCTCGACGACGTACGGGAATGGGTGCGGTCCGGGTTCGCCGACCCGCAGACGGGGTGGAACGACAACAGCGAGGCGCAGTACCGCCTGGCCCGCCGCACCTGCGGCTTCGCCGCACGCAACTTTCTGGCCAACGGGATCTCGTGCATCCTCGACGACGCCGTCTTCCCCGACCGGCCGGTCGTCGGCCTCGGCGGCTGGAAGCGGCACGTGGGGCCCGGTCTGCTGCCCGTCGTCCTGCTGCCGGGCCTGGAGATCGTCCTGGAGCGCAACGCCCAGCGCAGCGGCAATCGCCGGCTGACCGACGAAGAGGTCGCCCGCATCCACGGCCGCATGGCCGGCTGGTACGGCTCGGGCCTGCCGATCATCGACAACTCCCAGCTCGACGTGGCCGGCACCGCGCAGGTGCTCGACGACGTGCTCGCCCGGGCCATCGCGAGCCCGCCCCAGTGGTGAATCGTCACCCCTGAGCCACTCCCGCCCCCGGGAGAACGTACGTACCGCCGCCCGTCCGGACGCGCTGAACCGGCCGGGGCGCGCGCCCGCTCGTACGCTCGGCCTCATGGCAGAGGTGTACGCGGCCCGACGGGACCGGCTGAGAGAGCGTGCGACAGCGGGCGGCAGTGCGGCCGCCCTGGTGTCGCGGCCCGCCAATGTCCGCTATCTCGCCGGAGCGGCGCCGCACGGCGCGGTGCTCCTGCTGGGCCAGGAGCCCGGCGGCGGCGAGGACGTGCTGCTGTGCGGGCGACCGCCGAGCGGACAGACCGCGGAGGGCCGCGCCGACGAGGAGCTGCGGGTGCAGCTGCTGGCCGCGCCCGCCGGGGACGCGGCCGTCGCCGCCGCGGACGTGGCCGCCGCCCTGGGCGCCGACTCGCTCGCCGTCGAGGAGCACCATCTGACGGTGGCCCGGCACCGGGCGCTCGGCTCCGTCGCGCCCCGGCTGCGGCTCGCCGATCTCAACCGGGCGGTCGAGCAGCTGCGCCTGGTCAAGGACGCGGAGGAGATCTCCTGTCTGCGGATCGCCGCCGAGATCGCCGACCAGGCGCTGGGCGAACTCCTCGAATCGATCCTTGTTGGCCGCACGGAGCGGCATCTCGCCCTGGAGCTGGAACGTCGACTTGTCGATCACGGTGCCGACGGCCCCGCCTTCCCCACCTCGGTCGGTACGGGACCGAACTCGGGGCGCAGTGGGCACCGGCCCGGTGACCGCAGGGTCGAGGAGGGCGATTTCCTCTCCGTCTGCCTGGGTGCCACCTACCGCGGCTACCGCTGCGAGATCGGCCGCACCTTCGTCATCGGGACCGCGCCCGCCGACTGGCAGATCGACCTCTACGACCTGGTCTTCGCCGCTCAGCGGGCCGGCCGGGAGAGCCTGGCGCCGGGTGTGGAGTGCCGGGAAGTGGACCGGGCCGCCCGCCACGTACTGGACGCCGCAGGGTATGGTGACGGGCTCGCGCAGCTGACCGGACACGGGGTGGGCCTCGAAATCGAAGAGGACCCGCAGTTGGCCCCCGCCGCCATGGGTAAACTTGACGCTTGTGTGCCGGTCACCGTCGAACCGGGGGTCCACCTCCCGGGCCGGGGCGGCGTCCGGATCGATGACACGCTCGTCGTCCGCCCCGAGGCGGACGGCGGACCCGAGCTACTCACCATCACGACCAAGGAGCTGCTCGCGCTCTAGCCCGCAGGGCTGTGTGCGGGACCCGGGGTCGTCCACGTCAGTCCAGGAGATTCCGCAACCGTGGCTTCCACGAACGACCTCAAGAACGGCCTGGTGCTCAAGCTCGACGGGGGCCAGCTCTGGTCCGTCGTCGAGTTCCAGCACGTCAAGCCCGGCAAGGGCCCTGCCTTCGTGCGCACCAAGCTCAAGAACGTGCTCTCCGGCAAGGTCGTCGACAAGACGTTCAACGCCGGCGTCAAGGTCGAGACGGCCACTGTCGACAAGCGCGACATGCAGTTCTCGTACATGGACGGCGAGTACTTCGTCTTCATGGACATGGAGACCTACGACCAGCTCATGGTCGACCGCAAGGCCGTCGGCGACGCCGCCAACTTCCTGATCGAGGGCTTCACCGCCACGGTCGCCCAGCACGAGGGCGAGGTGCTCTTCGTCGAGCTGCCGGCCGCCGTCGAGCTGGTCGTCAAGGAGACCGAGCCGGGCGTCCAGGGCGACCGCTCCACCGGTGGCACCAAGCCGGCGACGCTGGAGACGGACCACCAGATCCAGGTCCCGCTCTTCATCACCACGGGCGAGAAGATCAAGGTCGACACCCGTGACAGCAGCTACCTCGGCCGGGTGAACAGCTAACCGTGGCCGCCCGTAACACGGCCCGCAAGCGAGCCTTCCAGGTCCTCTTCGAGGCCGACCAGCGCGGCGCCGACGTCGTCACGGTCCTCGCCGACTGGGTCAAGAACTCGCACAGCGACCCGCAGCAGCCGCCGGTCAGTGAGTACACGATGGAGCTGGTCGAGGGGTACGCCCCCAAGGCGCGCCGGATCGACGAGCTGATCTCGCAGTACGCCGTCGACTGGACCCTCGACCGGATGCCCGTCGTCGACCGCAACATCCTGCGGCTCGGTGCGTACGAGCTGATCTGGGTCGACGGAACGCCGGACGCCGTGGTGCTCGACGAGGCCGTCTCCCTGGCCAAGGAGTTCTCCACCGACGAGTCCCCGGCGTTCATCAACGGACTTCTGGCCCGCTTCAAGGACCTGAAGCCGTCGCTGCGCCGCGACGAGGCCTAGAGCTCAGCAACCCGCAGGCCCGAAGCAGAACTTGAACATTGTTCTGCTTCGGGCCTGGTGCGTTCCCGGGGATCCTGCGTAAGTTCTCGCCATGTCCCCAACAGGCCTCTCCGCCCGGGTCCGGATCGGCTACGGCCTCGGCTCCTTCGCCACCGGCACCTTCGGTACCGTCCCCGGTCTGCTGCTGCTCTACTACCTGACCGACGTCCTCGGCGTCGGCGCGGGCCTCGCCGGACTCCTGGTCTTCCTGCCCAAGGCGTGGGACGTGCTGCTCAACCCGTGGATCGGCAGCCTCTCCGACCGCAGCACCCGCTCCCGCTTCGGCCCGCGCCGCTCCTGGATGCTGCTCGGCGCCGTCACCATGCCGCTCTGCTTCGCCGCCATGTTCGCGGCGCCCGGCGGCCTCGACGGCGGGCCCGCCGCCGCGTACGTCGCCGTGCTCTTCCTGCTGACGGCCTCCGCGTACGCCTTCTTCCAGGTCCCCTACGTCGCGCTGCCCGCGGAACTCACCGCCGACCCCGACGAGCGGGCCCGCGTGATGTCCTGGCGCGTCGCCTTCCTCGCCGTCGCGATCCTGCTGTCGGGCGCTGTCGCGCCGATGCTCGCCGGCTCCACCGCCGACGACCGGGGCAGCGCGGGCGGCTACCGGCTGATGGGACTGGTGATCGGCGCGGTCCTCGCCTGCGGGATGCTCGCCGCGGTGGGCGCGACCGCCGGGACCCGGACCGTCATCCGCACCACCGGTGAGCCCGGCCTGCGGGCCCAACTGCGCGCCGCCCGCGGCAACGCGCCCTTCTTCTGGCTGCTCGCCGCCTTCGTGGTGCAGGCCGCCGCGACCGGCCTGATGCTCGCCGGCACCCAGTACTTCGCCACGTACATCCTGGACCGGCCGAGCGCCACGACCGTCCTCTTCGCCTGCCTCATCGTGCCGTCACTGCTCGCGATGCCGCTGTGGCTGGCCGTCGGCCGCCGGGGCGGCAAGCGCGACGCGGCCATCGGCGCCTCGCTCTGCTTCCTGGTCGGCGCACTGGGCGCGGCGGCGGGCCGGCACCTCCCCGACACCCTGATCTACGCGGCCGTGGCCCTGGCCGGCGTCGGGTACGCGGGCATGCAGATGCTGCCGCTCGCCCTGCTCGGCGACGCGATCGCCGCCGACGCGTACACCAGCGGCCGGCGCCGGGCGGGCGTCTTCACCGGCCTGTGGACCGCGGGCGAGACGCTCGGACTCGCGCTCGGGCCCGGCCTGTTCGGGCTCGTGCTCTCGCTCGGCGGCTTCGTCTCCTCCGACGCCGACCACCGGGTCGCCCAGCCCGGCTCGGCGCTCACCGCGATCGTGACCGGCTTCGGCGTGCTGCCCGCCGTCCTGCTGCTCCTGAGCCTTCCGCTGCTGGCCCGCTACCGGCTCACCGAGGCCGAACTGACCCGCCTGCGGGACGCGGCCGAGACGCGTCCCGCCCGTGCCACCGCCCCGTACGACGAGGAGAGTTCCGCATGAGTACCGATCACGACGCGATCCTGGAGCGTCTCGCCGAGCTGCGCGCGGGCGATCTGCCCGTTCGCGGCGGACGCACCATGGCCTACGTCTACGACTCCGGGCTCGACGGCCTCGAAGAGCTCGGGATCGCCGCGCAGGCCGCCTTCGCCGGAGTCAACGGACTCGACATGACGGCCTTCCCGAGCGTCGTCGAGCTGGAGAACGCCCTGGTGCGACGGGCCACCGCGCTGCTCGGCGGAGAAGCGGGCACCTTCACCAGCGGCGGCACCGAGAGCTGCCTCCTCGCCGTCCTGACGGCCCGGCAACACGCACGCAGGACACGCGGCGTGACCCGTCCCGAGCTGATCCTCCCGGACACCGCGCACGCGGCGTTCCACAAGGCGGCCGAACTCTTCGGGCTCACCGTGGTGACCGTGCCCGTCGATCCGGACACCTTCAAGGTGCGGCCCGCCGACGTCGCGGCCGCGCTCACCGAGGACACCGCCCTGGTCGTCGTCTCCGCACCGAGCTACGCGCACGGTGTCATCGACCCGGTCGCCGAGGTCGCCGCCCTGGCCGCCGCGCGCGGAGTGCTCTGCCATGTCGACGCCTGCATCGGCGGCTGGTACCTGGGCCATCTCGGACGCGCCGCGGACGCTCCGGAGATCCCCGACTTCGGCCTCACCGTCCCCGGCGTCACCTCGCTCTCCGTCGACCTGCACAAGTACGGCTACGCGGCGAAGGGCGCCTCGCTGCTGCTCTTCGCGGACGCCGAGCTGCGCCGGCACGGCTGGTTCGCGCACGCCTCCTGGCCCGGCTACCCCGTCGTCAACTCCACCCTCCAGGGCACCAAGTCCGCCGGACCGCTCGCCGCGGCCTGGGCGGTGACCGAGAGCGTCGGGACCAACGGTTACACCGCGCTGTCGACGCGCGTACACCGCACGACCCTCGACCTCGCCGACGGTGTTCAGGCCATCGACGGTCTGCGACTGCTCGCCCGGCCCGAGGCCTCGCTCATCGCGGTCGCCTCGGACGACCCGGAGGTGGATGTGTTCGTCGTCGCGGACGAGATGCGCGAGAGCGGCTGGTACCTCCAGCCGCAGCCCGCCTTCGGCTCCTCGCCGGCCAATCTGCATCTGACGGTGACCGCGGCGGTCGCGGACGAGGAGACCGTGCGGCTGCTCCTCGACGAGCTGGAGAAGGCCGTGGGGCGAGCAAGGGCGGCCGGTCCGGTGCGGATCGATCCGGCGATCGTCGAGGCCGCGGCCACGCTGGACCCGGACGCGCTGACGCCTGAGGAGGTCGAGATCGCGCTGGCCCTCGCGGGCGTGGGGGAGGGCGGGGCGCTGCCGCGCCGGATGGCGCCGGTCCTCGCGGTCCTCCAGGCGCTTCCGCCGAGGCTCAGCGAGCGGCTGTTGCCCGAGGTCATCGGGCGGCTCTACACGGCGGCGGGGGAGTGACGCCCGAGGGGCGGAGCCGGTCGGCTCCGCCCCTCGGTGTGACGTTTCTGCTCTGGTGGCCCGTCGGCCGGATCAGGCTCAGGCCTCTTCGTGGGCCACGGCGCGGCGCGCGTCGGCGTCGAGCACGCCCCAGCTGATCAGCTGCTCGGTCAGGACCGAGGGCGACTGGTCGTAGATGACGGCGAGGGTGCGCAGGTCGTCCTGGCGGATCGACAGCACCTTGCCGTTGTAGTCACCGCGCTGCGACTGGATCGTCGCGGCATAGCGCTGCAGCGGGCCCGCCTTCTCCGGCGGCACGTGGGCCAGCCGCTCAAGGTCCAGGACCAGCTTCGGCGGGGGCTCGGCGGCTCCGCCCGGGGTGGTGCCCGGCAGCAGCTCCTGAACCGGCACGCCGTAGAAGTCCGCCAGCTCGGCGAGGCGCTGCACGGTCACGGCACGGTCGCCGCGCTCGTACGAACCGACCACGACCGCCTTCCAGCGGCCCTGGGACTTCTCCTCGACACCGTGGAGGGAAAGGCCCTGCTGGGTACGGATCGCGCGGAGCTTCGCCCCGAGCTGTTTGGCGTATTCGCTGGACATATAGCTCCCCGGACACTGCATCACTTAGCGGCTGCGCCGCGTGGCTGGTAACTCACTGTGAGGTTACGCAGCGTTACTTGGCCGCGTCAAGCCGAATGGTCCGTACCGACCATCTCCCGAATCCGGCGTTCTCGCACCTTCAGGGGGGTGATCAGCGGTGTTTCCGGGCTGGTAGTGTGGATGGCGCAATTCCGACGTCCTTTAAGATCCGTCCCGTGAGGCGGAGAAGGGGGTCCGTTTCGTATGGACACGCAAAATTCCGATGCCCGGTCCGTTCTCGAAGGCCCTGACATCGCGCGGGTGATGACCCGTATCGCCCACGAGATCGTCGAGCGCGCCAAGGGCGCCGAGGACGTGGTCCTCCTGGGCATTCCCACGCGGGGCGTCTTCCTCGCCCGCCGCTTGGCCGACAAGCTCCGAGAGATCACCGGCCGCGCCATCCCCGTCGGCTCGCTCGACATCACGATGTACCGCGACGACCTGCGGATGCACCCGCCGCGCGCCCTGGCCCGCACCGACATCCCCGCCGAGGGCATCGACGGCCGGCTCGTCGTGCTCGTCGACGACGTGCTCTTCTCGGGCCGCACCATCCGCGCCGCCCTCGACGCACTGAACGACATCGGGCGCCCGCGCGCCGTGCAGCTCGCGGTCCTCGTCGACCGCGGCCACCGCGAACTCCCGATCCGCGCCGACTACGTCGGCAAGAACCTCCCCACGTCGCTGCGGGAGACGGTCAAGGTCCAGCTCGCCGAGGAGGACGGCCGCGACGCCGTGCTGCTCGGTGCCAAGCCGGACCCCCAGGCGGCCGAGCAGTAGCCACCTCTCCTGCCGTACGTGTGCCACGTACGGCGAGACAGGTGCGCCCGCGCGCGCCCGTATGCCCCGAAACGTCCTGAACTTCCTTACGGAGCACCCCCGATGATGCGACACCTCATCTCGGCCGCCGACCTCACCCGCGACGACGCCGTCCTCATCCTCGACACCGCCGAGGAGATGGCGCGGGTCGCCGACCGGCCCATCAAGAAGCTGCCCGCCCTGCGCGGCCGGACCATCTGCAACCTCTTCTTCGAGGACTCGACGCGGACGCGGATCTCGTTCGAGGCCGCCGAGAAGCGTCTGTCCGCCGACGTCATCAACTTCGCCGCCAAGGGCTCCAGCGTCTCCAAGGGCGAGTCCCTGAAGGACACCGCCCAGACGCTGGAGGCCATGGGCGTCGACGCGGTCGTCATCCGGCACAGCGCCTCCGGCGCCCCGTTCCGGCTCGCGACCTCCGGCTGGATCGACGCCCCGGTCATCAACGCGGGCGACGGCACCCACCAGCACCCCACCCAGGCGCTGCTCGACGCCTTCACCATGCGCCGCCGCCTGGTCGGCCGGGACGCCGGGATCGGCCAGGGCCTGGACGGCAAGCGCGTCACCCTCGTCGGCGACGTCCTGCACAGCCGCGTCGCCCGCTCGAACGTCGACCTGCTGCACACCCTCGGCGCCGAGGTCACCCTCGTCGCGCCGCCCACCCTGCTGCCCGTCGGCGTCGAGTCCTGGCCCTGCGAGGTCAGCTACGACCTGGACAGCACGCTGCCGAAGACCGACGCCGTGATGATGCTCCGCGTGCAGCGCGAGCGGATGAACGCCGCGTTCTTCCCGACCGAGCGCGAGTACAGCCGCCGCTACGGCCTCGACGGCGATCGCATGGCGAAGATGCCGGAGCACGCCATCGTGATGCACCCGGGCCCGATGGTCCGCGGCATGGAGATCACCGCCGAGGTCGCCGACTCCGAGCGCTGCACGGTCATCGAGCAGGTCGCCAACGGCGTCCACACCCGCATGGCCGTCCTCTATCTGCTTCTGGGCGGCAACGAGCCCGCCGTCACGCACACCCGTACCGAGGGGAACTGAAGAACATGAGCAAGATCCTGATCCGTGGTGCGAAGGTGCTCGGCGGCGAGCCGCAGGACGTCCTGATCGACGGCGAGACGATCGCCGAGATCGGTGCCGGGCTGAGCGCCGAGGGCGTCGAGACCGTCGTCGAGGCCGAGGGCAAGGTCCTCCTGCCGGGCCTCGTCGACCTCCACACCCACCTGCGCGAGCCGGGCCGCGAGGACTCCGAGACCGTCCTGACCGGCACGCGGGCCGCCGCCTCCGGTGGCTACACCGCCGTGTTCGCCATGGCCAACACCTTCCCCGTCGCCGACACCGCCGGCGTCGTCGAGCAGGTCTACCGGCTCGGCCAGGAGCACGGTTACTGCGACGTGCAGCCCATCGGCGCCGTCACCGTCGGCCTGGAGGGGCAGAAGCTCGCCGAGCTGGGCGCCATGCACGAGTCCGCCGCCGGCGTCACCGTCTTCTCCGACGACGGCAAGTGCGTCCACGACGCCGTGATCATGCGCCGCGCCCTGGAGTACGTGAAGGCCTTCGGCGGCGTCGTCGCCCAGCACGCGCAGGAGCCCCGCCTCACCGAGGGCGCCCAGATGAACGAGGGCACCGTCTCCGCCGAGCTGGGCCTGGGCGGCTGGCCCGCCGTGGCCGAGGAATCGATCATCGCCCGGGACGTCCTGCTCGCCGAGCACGTCGGGTCCCGCGTCCACATCTGCCACCTGTCGACCGCCGGCAGCGTCGAGATCGTGCGCTGGGCCAAGTCCCGCGGCATCGACGTCACCGCCGAGGTCACCCCGCACCACCTGCTCCTCACCGACGAGCTGGTGCGCTCGTACAACCCGGTCTACAAGGTGAACCCGCCGCTGCGCACCGAGAAGGACGTGATGGCGCTGCGCGAGGCCCTCGCCGACGGCACCATCGACATCGTCGCCACCGACCACGCCCCGCACCCGCACGAGGACAAGGACTGCGAGTGGGCCGCCGCCGCCATGGGCATGGTCGGCCTGGAGACCGCGCTGAGCGTCGTCCAGCAGACGATGGTCGAGACGGGCCTGCTCGACTGGGCCGGGGTCGCCGACCGGATGTCCGTCAAGCCCGCCGAGATCGGGCAGGCCACCGGCCATGGACGCCCCGTCTCGGCAGGTGAGCCCGCCAACCTGGTTCTGGTCGACGCCGACTACCGTGGAGACGTTGACCCCGCGGGCTTCGCCTCCCGCAGCCGCAACACCCCGTACGAGGGCCGTGAGCTGCCGGGGCGCGTCACCCACACCTGGCTGCGGGGCAAGGCCACCCTCGCCGACGGGAAGCTCGCGTGACACCTCTGCTGCAACTGGCCGCCGAACAGAAGTCGGCGGACGTGACCGACTGGCCCGACCGGATCGGCTGGATCGTCGGACTGCTGCTCTTCATCGCGCTCGTCTACTGGCTGATGCGCCAGGGCTGGAAGTGGCGCGGCACGCTCCAGAGCGACCTGCCGCCGCTGCCCGCCGCGCCCGAAGAGCGCGGTGCGGTGAAACTTGAGCTGAGCGGCCGGTACCACGGCTCCACGAGCGCCGGGCAGTGGCTCGACCGCATCGTGGCGCACGGCCTCGGCACCCGCAGCCGGGTCGAGCTGACCCTCACCGACGAGGGGCTGGACGTCGTACGCCCGGGAGCGAGCGACTTCTTCGTCCCCACGGAGGCGCTGCGCGAGGCCCGGCTCGACAAGGGCATCGCGGGCAAGGTGCTCACGGAGGGCGGTCTGCTGATCGTCACCTGGGCCCACGGCGACAAGCTGATCGACTCGGGGTTCCGCTCGGACCGGGCGGCCGAGCAGGCCGAGTGGGTCACCGCCATCAACAACATGATCGACACGAAGAACACGACGGAAGGCGCCGCACGATGACCACCTCCACCAGGGGAACCAGCAAGGTTCCCGCCGTTCTCGTCCTGGAGGACGGCCGGGTGTTCCGCGGCCGTGCCTACGGGGCCGTGGGGGAGACCTTCGGCGAGGCCGTGTTCTCCACCGGCATGACCGGCTACCAGGAGACCCTCACCGACCCGTCGTACGACCGCCAGATCGTGGTCGCCACCGCCCCGCAGATCGGCAACACGGGCTGGAACGACGAGGACGACGAGTCGAGCCGCATCTGGGTCTCGGGGTACGTCGTGCGCGACCCCGCCCGCATCCCCTCGAACTGGCGCGCAAAGCGCTCGCTCGACGACGAGCTGGTCGCCCAGGACATCGTCGGCATCAGCGGCATCGACACCCGCGCCCTCACCCGCCACCTGCGCGAGCGCGGCTCCATGCGCTCGGGCATCTTCTCCGGCGAGACGCTCCCGGCCGACGCCGAGCTCGTCGCGAAGGTCCAGGCGCAGCCCCAGATGAAGGGCGCGAGCCTGTACGAGGAGGTCGCCACCAAGGAGGCCTACGTCGTCCCGGCGATCGGCGAGAAGAAGTTCACCGTCGCCGCGATCGACCTCGGCATCAAGGGCATGACCCCGCACCGCATGGCCGAGCGCGGCATCGAGGTGCACGTGCTGCCCGCCACGGCGACCGCCGACGACGTCTACGCCGTCGGCCCCGACGGCGTGTTCTTCTCCAACGGCCCGGGCGACCCGGCCACCGCAGAGGGCCCCGTCGCGCTGATGACCGCCGTCCTTGAGCGGAAGACGCCGCTCTTCGGCATCTGCTTCGGCAACCAGATCCTCGGCCGCGCCCTCGGCTTCGGCACGTACAAGCTGAAGTACGGCCACCGCGGCATCAACCAGCCGGTGCAGGACCGCACCACCGGCAAGGTCGAGGTCACCGCGCACAACCACGGCTTCGCCGTGGACGCGCCGCTCGACAAGGTGAGCGAGACGACGTTCGGCCGCGCCGAGGTCTCGCACGTCTGCCTGAACGACCAGGTCGTCGAAGGCCTCCAGCTGCTCGACCAGCCGGCCTTCTCCGTCCAGTACCACCCGGAGGCGGCGGCCGGTCCGCACGACGCCGCCTACCTGTTCGACCGTTTCGTCTCCCTGATGGAGGGCCAGCGTGCCTAAGCGCTCCGATATCCAGTCCGTCCTGGTCATCGGCTCGGGCCCGATCGTCATCGGCCAGGCCGCCGAGTTCGACTACTCCGGCACCCAGGCGTGCCGGGTCCTGAAGTCCGAGGGCCTGCGGGTCATCCTCGTGAACTCCAACCCCGCGACGATCATGACCGACCCGGAGATCGCCGACGCCACGTACGTCGAGCCGATCACCCCCGAGTTCGTCGAGAAGATCATCGCCAAGGAGCGCCCCGACGCGCTGCTCCCGACCCTCGGTGGTCAGACGGCCCTCAACACGGCCATCTCCATGCACGAGCAGGGCGTCCTGGAGAAGTACGGCGTCGAGCTGATCGGCGCCAACGTCGAGGCGATCAACAAGGGCGAGGACCGCGACCTCTTCAAGGGCGTCGTGGAAGAGGTCCGCAAGAAGATCGGCCACGGCGAGTCCGCCCGCTCGGTCATCTGCCACTCCATGGACGACGTGCTGAAGGGTGTCGACACCCTCGGCGGCTACCCCGTCGTCGTCCGCCCCTCCTTCACCATGGGCGGCGCCGGTTCCGGCTTCGCGCACGACGAGGAGGAGCTGCGCCGCATCGCCGGCCAGGGCCTCACGCTCTCCCCGACCACCGAGGTGCTCCTGGAGGAGTCCATCCTCGGCTGGAAGGAGTACGAGCTGGAGCTGATGCGCGACAAGAACGACAACGTCGTGGTCGTCTGCTCCATCGAGAACTTCGACCCGATGGGCGTGCACACCGGCGACTCGATCACCGTCGCGCCCTCGATGACGCTGACCGACCGCGAGTACCAGCGGCTGCGCGACATCGGCATCGCGATCATCCGCGAGGTCGGCGTCGACACCGGCGGCTGCAACATCCAGTTCGCGATCAACCCCGACGACGGCCGCGTCATCGTCATCGAGATGAACCCCCGCGTGTCCCGTTCGTCCGCGCTCGCGTCCAAGGCGACCGGCTTCCCGATCGCGAAGATCGCGGCCAAGCTGGCCGTCGGCTACACGCTCGACGAGATCCCGAACGACATCACCGAGAAGACGCCGGCCTCCTTCGAGCCGACGCTCGACTACGTGGTCGTGAAGGCCCCGCGGTTCGCGTTCGAGAAGTTCCCGAGCGCCGACTCCACGCTGACCACGACCATGAAGTCGGTCGGCGAGGCCATGGCCATCGGCCGCAACTTCACCGAGGCGTTCCAGAAGGCGCTGCGCTCCCTGGAGAAGAAGGGCTCGCAGTTCTCCTTCACCGGCGAGACCGGCGACAAGACCGCGCTCCTCGAAGCGTCCGTCCGCCCGACCGACGGCCGGATCAACACCGTCATGGACGCGATCCGCGCCGGTGCCACGCCCGAGGAGATCTTCGACTACACGAAGATCGACCCGTGGTTCGTCGACCAGCTCTTCCTCATCAAGGAGACGGCCGACGAGCTGGCCGCCGCGCCCGAGCTGACGAAGGACCTGATCGCCGAGGCCAAGCGGCACGGCTTCTCCGACGCCCAGATCGCCGAGATCCGCGGCCTGCGCGAGGACGTCGTCCGCGAGGTCCGGCACGCGCTCGGCGTCCGCCCGGTCTACAAGACGGTCGACACCTGCGCCGCCGAGTTCGCCGCCAAGACGCCGTACTTCTACTCCTCGTACGACGAGGAGACCGAGGTCGCGCAGCGCACCAAGCCCGCCGTGATCATCCTGGGCTCGGGCCCGAACCGCATCGGCCAGGGCATCGAGTTCGACTACTCCTGCGTCCACGCCTCCTTCGCGCTCAGCGACGCGGGCTACGAGACCGTGATGGTCAACTGCAACCCGGAGACGGTCTCCACGGACTACGACACGTCCGACCGCCTGTACTTCGAGCCGCTGACGCTGGAGGACGTGCTGGAGATCGTGCACGCCGAGTCCCTCGCGGGCCCGATCGCGGGCGTCATCGTGCAGCTCGGCGGCCAGACCCCGCTGGGCCTCGCCCAGGCGCTCAAGGACAACGGCGTGCCCGTCGTCGGCACCTCCCCGGAGGCGATCCACGCCGCCGAGGACCGCGGCGCCTTCGGCCGCGTGCTCGCCGAGGCCGGTCTGCCCGCGCCCAAGCACGGCACCGCCACCACCTTCGCCGAGGCCAAGGCCATCGCCGACGAGATCGGCTACCCGGTCCTCGTCCGCCCGTCGTACGTGCTCGGCGGCCGCGGCATGGAGATCGTCTACGACGAGACCCGCCTGTCCGCGTACATCGAGGAGTCCACCGAGATCAGCCCCTCGCGGCCGGTCCTCGTGGACCGCTTCCTCGACGACGCCATCGAGATCGACGTCGACGCCCTGTACGACGGCGAGGAGCTGTACCTCGGCGGCGTCATGGAGCACATCGAGGAGGCCGGCATCCACTCCGGCGACTCGGCGTGCGCCCTGCCCCCGATCACCCTCGGCGGCTTCGACATCAAGCGCCTGCGCGTCTCGACCGAGGCCATCGCCAAGGGCGTCGGCGTGCGCGGCCTGATCAACATCCAGTTCGCGATGGCGGGTGACATCCTCTACGTCCTGGAGGCCAACCCGCGCGCCTCGCGCACCGTCCCCTTCACCTCGAAGGCGACCGCGGTGCCGCTCGCGAAGGCCGCCGCCCGCATCTCGCTCGGCGCCACCGTCGCCGAGCTGCGCGCCGAGGGCCTGCTCCCGAAGACCGGCGACGGCGGCACCCTGCCGCTGGACGCGCCGATCTCCGTCAAGGAGGCCGTCATGCCGTGGTCGCGCTTCCGCGACATCCACGGCCGCGGCGTCGACACGGTCCTCGGCCCGGAGATGCGCTCCACCGGCGAGGTCATGGGCATCGACTCCGTCTTCGGCACGGCGTACGCCAAGTCGCAGGCCGGTGCCTACGGTCCGCTGCCCACCAAGGGCCGCGCGTTCATCTCGGTCGCCAACCGCGACAAGCGCTCGATGATCTTCCCGGCGCGCGAGCTGGTCGCCCACGGCTTCGAGCTGATGGCCACCTCCGGCACGGCCGAGGTGCTCAAGCGCAACGGCATCAACGCCACCGTCGTGCGCAAGCAGTCCGAGGGCGAGGGCCCCAACGGTGAGAAGACGATCGTCCAGCTCATCCACGACGGCGACGTCGACCTGATCGTCAACACGCCGTACGGCACCGGCGGCCGCCTCGACGGTTACGAGATCCGCACGGCGGCCGTCGCCCGCTCCGTGCCCTGCCTGACCACGGTCCAGGCCCTCGCGGCCGCCGTCCAGGGCATCGACGCGCTCAACCACGGCGACGTGGGCGTCAGCTCACTGCAGGAACACGCGGAACACCTGACCGCGGCCCGCGACTAGCAGCCCAAGAGGGGGACACCGAAACGGTGTCCCCCTCTTCATGAGCCCACCGCCTCGCGCGCACCACTAGGACTTCAGTCATGTACAAGCTGTTCTTCAACCTCGTCTTCAAGCGCATGGACCCCGAGAAGGCCCACTACCTGGCCTTCCGCTGGATCCGGCTCGCGGCCCGCACCCCTGTCCTGCGCACCTTCATGGCGGCGGCCCTCGCGCCCCGCCACAAGGAGCTGCGCACCGAGGCCCTCGGTCTGCGTATGCACGGCCCGTTCGGCCTCGCCGCCGGCTTCGACAAGAACGCCATCGCCATCGACGGCATGTCGATGCTCGGCTTCGACCACATCGAGATCGGCACGGTCACCGGCGAGCCGCAGCCCGGCAACCCCAAGAAGCGCCTCTTCCGCCTCGTGCAGGACCGCGCCCTCATCAACCGCATGGGCTTCAACAACGAGGGCTCGCTGGCCGTCGCGGCCCGCCTGGCCTCCCGCAACCCGGTGTTCAGGACCACGGTCGGCGTGAACATCGGCAAGACCAAGGTCGTGCCCGAGGCCGAGGCCGTCGGCGACTACGTGAAGTCCACCGAGCGGCTCGCCGCCTTCGCCGACTACCTCGTGGTCAACGTCTCCTCGCCGAACACGCCCGGCCTGCGCAACCTCCAGGCCACCGAGGCGCTGCGCCCTCTGCTGACCGCCGTGCGCGAGGCAGCCGACCGCACCGTGCGCTCGCGCCGCGTCCCCCTCCTGGTGAAGATCGCCCCCGACCTCGCCGACGAGGACGTCGACGCCGTCGCCGACCTGGCCGTCGAGCTGGGCCTGGACGGCATCATCGCCACGAACACGACGATCTCCCGCGAGGGCCTGAAGACCACGGGCGACGTCGTGAACGAGACCGGCGGCCTGTCCGGCGCGCCCCTGAAGGAACGCTCCCTGGAGGTCCTCAGGCGCCTCTACGCGCGCGTGGGGGACCGGATCACCCTCGTGGGCGTCGGCGGCATCGAGAACGCCGAGGACGCCTGGCAGCGCATCCTCGCCGGCGCCACGCTCATCCAGGGCTACTCGGCCTTCATCTACGAGGGCCCGTTCTACGCCCGCGCGATCCACAAGGGCCTCGCCGCCCGCCTGAACAACTCCCCGTACGCCACGCTCGCCGACGCCGTCGGCGCCGATGTGAAGAAGGTGTCCGCATGACGGTCCTGGAGCCCTTCGGCGCGCGTCTGCGCCGTGTCATGGACGAGCGCGGCCCGCTCTGCGTCGGCATCGACCCGCACGCCGCCCTGCTGGCCTCCTGGGGCCTGAAGGACGACATCGCGGGCCTGGAGACCTTCACCCGGACCAGCGTCGAGGCGCTGGCGGAGACGGTCGCCGTGGTCAAGCCGCAGATGGCCTTCTTCGAGCGGTTCGGCTCGCGCGGCGTCGCCGTCCTGGAGCGGGCGGTCGCCGACCTGCGCGCCGCGGGCACCCTCGTCGTCATGGACGCCAAGCGCGGCGACATCGGCTCCACCATGGCCGCGTACGCGCAGACCTACCTGCACCGGGACTCCCCGCTGTTCGTGGACGCCCTGACCGTGTCGCCCTACCTCGGCTACGGCTCGCTCAGGCCCGCCGTCGACCTGGCGCGCGAGTCCGGCGCCGGGCTCTTCGTCCTCGCGCTGACCTCCAACCCGGAGGGCGGCGAGGTCCAGCACGCCGTGCGGGCCGACGGGAAGAACGTGGGCGCCACGATGCTCGCGCACCTCGCCGAGGAGAACGCCGACGCGGCCCCCATGGGCTCCTTCGGCGCGGTCGTCGGCGCGACCCTGGGCGACCTGTCCTCCTACGCGCTCGACATCAACGGCCCGCTCCTCGCGCCCGGCATCGGCGCGCAGGGCGCCACGGCCGCCGATCTCCCGGCCGTCTTCGGCTCCGCGGTCCACAACGTCGTACCGAACGTGAGTCGTGCGGTCCTCAAGGAAGGGCCCTCCGTGACGGCGCTGCGGGACGCGGCCGTGCGGTTCGCGGACGAGGTGCGTGAGGCGGTCGGGACGGCGAACTGACGCCTCTCGGGGGTGGCACTGCGTGCCGACCTTTGGCCGAGCGTCCGAATCCTGACCGATTTAGCAGACGATATGCCCGAAATATGCGTCCTGGGCAAGGCTGACCAGGACTTTTCCGCTGTTCTCGCTGACTCTGACCGCCGTGGCCGCTAGTCTCCGACGAGAGCGAACGGGCGAACGCAGGCAAGGGCGTTGTTCGTTGCTCACCAGGTGTGGGGCGACTAGGTTCCGCACCGGTCCGTATCCGACAGTTCGACATCCGAGGTGACGTAGGCGTGGCTCTTCCGCCCCTTACCCCTGAACAGCGCGCAGCCGCGCTCGAAAAGGCCGCCGCGGCTCGCCGGGAGCGGGCCGAGGTCAAGAATCGACTCAAGCACTCCGGCGCCTCCCTGCACGAGGTCATCAAGCAGGGCCAGGAGAACGACGTCATCGGCAAGATGAAGGTCTCCGCCCTGCTCGAGTCCCTGCCGGGCGTGGGCAAGGTCCGCGCCAAGCAGATCATGGAGCGCCTCGGGATCTCCGAATCCCGCCGGGTCCGCGGTCTCGGTTCCAACCAGATCGCCTCCCTGGAGCGCGAGTTCGGCAGCACCGGCGCCTGAGTGACTCCGGGCCGGCCCCGGGGCTGGTCCGGGCACTCCGGAACAACTGGAATAATCGCTGCATGAGTGAACGTCCGCGGCTGACCGTGCTCTCCGGCCCCTCCGGGGTCGGCAAGAGCACGGTCGTCGCCCATATGCGCAAGGAACACCCCGAGGTCTGGCTCTCGGTGTCGGCGACGACCCGCAAGCCGCGCCCGGGCGAGAAGCACGGAGTCCAGTACTTCTTCGTCACCGACGAGGAGATGGACAAGCTGATCGCCAACGGCGAGCTCCTTGAGTGGGCCGAGTTCGCGGGGAACCGCTACGGCACCCCGCGGCGTGCCGTCCTCGACCGCCTCGAGGCGGGCGAGCCGGTGCTCCTCGAGATCGACCTCCAGGGCGCCCGGCTGGTCCGTGAGTCGATGCCCGAGGCGCAGCTGGTCTTCCTCGCCCCGCCGAGCTGGGACGAGCTGGTGCGCCGGCTCACCGGGCGGGGCACCGAGGCGCCGGAGGTCATCGAGCGCAGGCTCGAGGCCGCCAAGGTGGAGCTGGCCGCCGAGACGGAGTTCGACACGAGTCTTGTCAACACCTCCGTCGAGGACGTGGCGCGCGAGCTGCTAGCCTTGATGAAAGTTCTTTGATCTTTACCCCAGTCGGGCCCCCTCCGGTCCCGGCCCCCATCGGAAGGCAGAGCGTGTCCTCTTCCATCACCGCGCCCGAGGGCATCATCAACCCGCCGATTGATGAGCTGCTCGAAGCAACCGACTCGAAGTACAGCCTGGTCATCTACGCCGCCAAGCGCGCGCGTCAGATCAACGCGTACTACTCGCAGCTCGGTGAGGGCCTGCTCGAGTACGTCGGCCCGCTGGTGGACACCCACGTCCACGAGAAGCCGCTCTCGATCGCCCTTCGCGAGATCAACGCGGGTCTGCTGACGTCCGAGGCCATCGAGGGCCCGGCGCAGTAAGACCGCATTCGGTCGTCACCACAGGCCCGACAGCGCCGCTGTCGGGCCTGTGGTGTGTCATGGAGTCGTACGTTTCCGAAACCAGGGGAGATCCGGTGTCGTCGAAGCCCAAGGTCGTACTCGGAGTCAGCGGTGGGATCGCCGCCTACAAGGCGTGCGAGCTGCTGCGTCGCCTGACGGAGTCCGGCCACGACGTCCGCGTCGTGCCCACGGACTCGGCGCTCCACTTCGTCGGCGCCGCGACCTGGTCGGCGCTGTCCGGCAACCCGGTCTCCACCGAGGTCTGGGACTTCGTCCACGAGGTCCCGCACGTCCGGATCGGCCAGCACGCGGACGTCGTGGTCGTCGCCCCGGCCACGGCCGACATGCTGGCGAAGGCGGCCCACGGCCTCGCCGACGACCTCCTCACGAACACCCTCCTGACCGCCCGCTGTCCGGTCGTCTTCGCGCCCGCCATGCACACCGAGATGTGGGAGCACCCGGCCACCCAGGAGAACGTCGCCACGCTGCGCCGCCGCGGCGCCCTCGTCATCGAGCCCGCCGTCGGCCGGCTGACCGGCGTGGACACCGGCAAGGGCCGCTTCCCCGACCCGGTGGAGATCTTCGAGTACGTGCGCCGGGTCCTCGCCCGCGGCGCCGGGACCCCGGACCTGACCGGCCGGCACGTCGTGGTCAGCGCGGGCGGCACCCGCGAGCCCCTCGACCCGGTCCGCTTCCTCGGCAACCGCTCCTCCGGCAAGCAGGGCTACGCGCTCGCCCGCACCGCCGCCGCGCGCGGCGCCCGGGTCACGCTGCTGTCCGCGAACGCGGCGCTGCCCGACCCGGCCGGCGTCGATGTCGTCCACGTGGGCACCGCCGTCCAGCTCCGCGAGGCGGTCCTGAAGGCGGCCGCCGACGCCGACGCGGTCGTCATGGCGGCCGCCGTCGCCGACTTCCGCCCGCAGACGTACGCCACCGGCAAGATCAAGAAGAAGGACGGCGAGGAGCCCGCGCCGATCGCCCTCGTCCGCAATCCCGACATCCTGGCCGAGATCTCCGCCGGGCGCCCGCGGCCCGGACAGGTGGTCGTCGGCTTCGCCGCCGAGACCGACGACGTCCTCGCCAACGGCCGCGCCAAGCTCGCCCGCAAGGGCTGTGACCTGCTCGTCGTCAACGAGGTCGGGGAGCGCAAGACGTTCGGCGCGGAGGAGAACGAGGCCGTGATCCTCGGCGCCGACGGCAGCGAGACCCCGGTGCCGTACGGCCCCAAGGAAGGGCTCGCGGACCTGATCTGGGACCAGGTCGTGTCCCGGTTGCCGCATCAGGAGTGAAATCCGCATTCGCCCCTTCGGACGCACCGAAGCCCCGAAATCACCGGAATTTCGGGCGTCCCGCGCTCTTCCTAAGACCGATCGTCATATCGGAGAATGCGGTGTCGCAGGTCACAGCGCTCCCAGTAGGCGAGACGCGTGGTCCGGCGAGCGAGCACGACCGATAAACTGTTTCCGGATGTCGTCGGGCGCAGCCCCCGTACCCATCCGCAAATGATCAGCCAGCAGCCGCTGCAACCACAGGGAGCGTTGTGTCCCGTCGCCTGTTCACCTCGGAGTCCGTGACCGAGGGCCACCCCGACAAGATCGCTGACCAGATCAGCGACACCATTCTCGACGCGCTGCTGCGCGAGGACCCCACGTCCCGCGTGGCCGTCGAGACGCTGATCACCACGGGCCTCGTGCACGTGGCCGGCGAGGTCACCACCAAGGCGTACGCGCCGATCGCGCAGCTCGTGCGCGAGAAGATCCTGGAGATCGGCTACGACTCGTCGAAGAAGGGCTTCGACGGCGCCTCGTGCGGCGTCTCCGTCTCGATCGGCTCGCAGTCCCCGGACATCGCGCAGGGCGTCGACACCGCGTACGAGAAGCGGGTCGAGGGCGATGACGACGAGCTCGACAAGCAGGGCGCCGGCGACCAGGGCCTGATGTTCGGCTACGCGTGCGACGAGACCCCGGAGCTGATGCCGCTCCCGATCCACCTCGCGCACCGCCTGTCGCGCCGCCTCTCCGAGGTCCGCAAGAACGGCACGATCCCCTACCTGCGCCCCGACGGCAAGACGCAGGTCACCATCGAGTACGACGGCGACAAGGCCGTCCGCCTCGACACGGTCGTGGTCTCCTCGCAGCACGCCTCCGACATCGACCTGGAGTCGCTGCTCGCCCCCGACATCCGCGAGTTCGTCGTGGAGCCGGAGCTGAAGGCCCTCCTCGACGACGGCATCAAGCTGGAGACCGAGGGCTACCGCCTGCTGGTCAACCCGACCGGCCGCTTCGAGATCGGCGGCCCGATGGGTGACGCCGGCCTGACCGGCCGCAAGATCATCATCGACACGTACGGCGGCTACGCCCGCCACGGCGGCGGCGCCTTCTCGGGCAAGGACCCGTCCAAGGTGGACCGCTCGGCCGCGTACGCGATGCGCTGGGTCGCCAAGAACGTCGTCGCCGCGGGCCTCGCCTCGCGCTGCGAGGTCCAGGTCGCGTACGCGATCGGCAAGGCCGAGCCGGTGGGCCTGTTCGTGGAGACGTTCGGCACCGCGACGGTCGACACCGACAAGATCGAGCAGGCCATCTCCGAGGTCTTCGACCTCCGCCCGGCCGCGATCATCCGCGACCTCGACCTGCTCCGCCCGATCTACTCCCAGACGGCCGCCTACGGCCACTTCGGGCGCGCGCTGCCCGACTTCACGTGGGAGAAGACCGACCGCGTGGACGCGCTGCGCAAGGCCGCCGGGGTCTAGGTCCCGCCTTCGTGCCCTGCGGGCCCGGTTCTCCTTCGGGAGGGCCGGGCCCGCTGCTTTTCCGGGCGCGGCCCGCTGTCGGTGCCCTCTGGTAGGAATGCACGTGTGAGCAGCGAGAACGGCAGGTCTGAGCGGGGTGGCGGCGCGGAGGAGCCCGAGCAGCTCGCGCTGATCCGGGAGAGCGTGCGCCGGGCCAAGGCGCCGAAGGCCAAGCCGCGGACCTGGCGGGGGGCCGCGCTGGCCAAGGAGCTGCCCGTCGCGCGAGTGCTCGTCGACAAGGGCGTACTGCACCTCGACCGGTACTTCGAGTACGCCGTGCCCGAGGAGCTGGACGCGGTCGCGCAGCCGGGGGTCCGGGTCCGGGTGCGGTTCGGGGCCGGGTCGAAGAACGTGCGGGACGGGCGGCGCGAGGGCGGCGGGCTCATCGACGGGTTCCTCGTCGAGCGGGTCGCCGAGGCCGAGTACCAGGGGCCGCTGGCCGCCCTGGCGCAGGTCGTGTCGCCCGAGCCGGTGCTCGGACCGGAGCTCCTCGGGCTGACGCGGGCGGTGGCCGACCGGTACGCCGGGAGCCTCGCCGACGTGCTCCAGCTGGCCGTTCCGCCCCGGCACGCCAAGGCCGAGGCGCGCGAGTTCCCGCCGCCGCCCGCGCCGCCCGCCGCGCCCGAGCCCGGCTCCTGGCAGCGGTACGAGCGAGGGGCCGACTTCGTCGCCTCGCTCGCCGCAGGGGGCTCGCCGCGCGCGGTGTGGACCGCGCTGCCCGGCCCCGAGTGGGCCGAGGAGATCGCCCGGGCCGTACAGGCGACCCTTGCCTCGGGGCGCGGGGCCCTGGTCGTCGTACCGACCGTGCGGCTCGCGGCCCGCGTCGATCAGGCGCTGGGGGACCTTCTCGGGCCCGGACAGCACGCCCTGCTGACCGCCGAGGCCGGACAGCAGCGGCGGTACTCGGAATGGCTCGCCGTGCGGCGCGGAGCGGTACGGGCCGTGGTCGGGACCAGGGCGGCCATGTTCGCTCCCGTACGGGAGCTGGGGCTCGTCGTGGTGTGGGACGACGGGGACGCGCACCACAGCGACGACCATGCGCCGTTCCCGCATGTGCGAGAGGTCCTCGAACTGCGGGCCGCCCGGGACAAGTGCGCCTTCCTGGCGGGGAGTTGGAGCTGCACCGTCGAGGCGGCGCAGCTGGTGCGCAGCGGGTGGGCCGCCGCGATCGCCGCCCCGCGCGCCGAGGTCCGGCGGGCCGCGCCGCTCGTGCGGACCGTCGGCGATCTCGATCTCGCGCGGGACGAGGCGGCGCGGGCGGCCCGGCTGCCCAGTATCGCGTGGGAGACCGCGCGGACGGCGCTGCGCGAGGGACCCGTGCTCGTGCAGGTGCCCCGGCGCGGATACGTGCCCCGGCTCGCCTGCCAGCGCTGCCGGGAGCCCGCCAGGTGCCGGGCGTGTGCCGGGCCGCTGGAGGCCCGGGAGGCGACCGGGGTGCTCGCCTGCGGCTGGTGCGGGCGGGAGGAGCCCGGCTGGAGCTGCGCCGAGTGCGGGGGCACCCGGTTGCGGGCCCAGGTCGTCGGCGCCCGCCGGACCGCCGAGGAGCTGGGGCGGGCGTTCGCCGCCGTGCCGGTGCGGACCTCGGGGCGCGAGCAGGTGCTCGACACCGTCTCCGGGGAGCCGGCGCTCGTGGTGAGCACGCCCGGCGCCGAGCCGGTGGCCGAGGGAGGCTACGCGGCGGCCCTGCTGCTCGACGGCTGGGCCATGCTCGGGCGCCCCGACCTGCGGGCCGGCGAGGACGCGCTGCGGCGCTGGATCGCCGCGTCCGCGCTGGTCCGGCCCCAGGAGGCGGGCGGCACCGTCGTGGTCGTGGCCGAGCCGACGCTGCGGCCCGTGCAGGCTCTGGTGCGCTGGGACCCGGTGGGGCACGCGGTGCGGGAACTCGCCGACCGTGCCGAGCTGGGCTTCCCGCCCGTGTCGCGGATGGCCGCGGTGAGCGGGCTGCCGGATGCGCTGGCCGCGTTCCTGGGCGCGGTCGAACTGCCCGCGGACGCCGAGGTGCTGGGGCCCGTGCCGGTGCCCGAGAGCGGCGGCGGGGGGACGCGCAGGCCGGGAGCGCCCCCGTCCGGTGAGCACTGGGAGCGGGCGCTCGTGCGGGTCCCGCCGGGCAGCGGCGCCGCCCTCGCGGCCGCCCTCAAGCAGGCGCAGGCGGCACGGATGGCGCGCGGCGGGAACGAGCCGGTGCGCGTACGGGTGGATCCGCTCGACATCGGGTGACCCGGCGTCAGGCCCGGTTGCCGCGGGAGCGTCAACATGGCGAAGCCTCCCCGGACACGAGGTGCGGGGAGGCTGCGTCGAGCGGGGACCGGCGGATCGGCCGGGCCGGTATCAACCGTTGCGCGGACCGGGGAAGGCGGTCGGCCGCGCCTCCTCACGCAGACCGGAGCTGCCCGCGGTCGGCTGGGTCGGCATCGACCGGGCGGCGGGCACCGAGGGCAGCGGTCCCGCGGTCAGCGGTCCCGCCGTCAGCGGAAGCGGCGGCCGGGGCGCGGGTGCGGTGGTGGCCGGGGCGTCGGTGGCGCGCTCGGCCTCGGCGGCGGCCTGGGTCGCGGCCCTGCGCGCCCCGTAGCGGCGGTGCACCGCCTGCTTGGTGACTCCGAGCGCGGAGCCCACCGCGTCCCACGAGAAGCCCAGCGAGCGGTCGAAGTCCACGGCGGCTGTCACCAGGGTCTCGACGCTGTCCCGCAGCTCCTGGGCGAGGCGGACGGTCGGGGCGGGCGCCCTGCCGTAGACGACGAAGCCCGCGGAGGGGCCGGAGCGGCGCGGGCGGTAGACGTTGCCGAGCTGTGCGGTGAGGGTGCGCAGTGCGTCCACCTGCCGTCGGACCCGCTCGATGTCCCGCACCAGCAGGTGCAGGCTGGCCCGTGCCTGGGCGTCGTGGGTTGCGTGGTCGGCCATTTACAAGCCTCTCGAACCGGCGATGAAGATGAGAATGATGGGCCGGTCACGCACCGAACGGCGACTTTTTCCGGCGACGATCGAGTGCTGACGGCCCGCTGACTGGTCAACTCTTTCTTGACCAACGCGCCATGCGGTGAGGGGTCACGCTGTTCGGGCGTATCCGCATATGCGCAGGGCGCACGTTCTGGCGTGCGCCCCATGCGTGGGTGCGACCGGGCCCCCATAGACTGGTGCGCTGCCCGTCACCCCGCCCGAGAGGCCACGATCCACCGATGAAGCTCGTCTTCGCCGGCACCCCCGAGGTCGCCGTTCCCGCCCTGGACGCCCTGATCGCCTCCGACCGGCACGAGGTCGCCGCGGTCGTCACCCGGCCCGACGCCCCCGCCGGGCGCGGCCGCCGCCTGATCGCGAGCCCGGTCGCCGAGCGGGCCGAGGAGGCGGGCATCGAGGTGCTCAAGCCCGCGAAGCCCCGCGACGAGGAGTTCCTGGCCCGGTTGCGCGAGATCGGCCCGGACTGCTGCCCGGTCGTCGCCTACGGCGCGCTGCTGCCGAAGATCGCGCTCGACGTGCCCGCCCGCGGCTGGGTCAATCTGCACTTCTCGCTGCTGCCCGCCTGGCGCGGCGCGGCGCCCGTGCAGCACTCGATCATGGCCGGCGACGAGATCACCGGCGCCTCGACCTTCCTCATCGAGGAGGGCCTCGACTCCGGGCCCGTCTACGGCACGGTGACGGAAGCGGTCCGGTCCACGGACACCAGCGGGGACATGCTGACGCGGCTCGCGTTCGCCGGTGCCGGGCTGCTCGTCGCGACGATGGACGGGATCGAGGACGGCTCCGTGCAGGCCGTGCCGCAGCCCGCCGACGGCGTCTCCCTCGCCCCGAAGATCACGGTCGAGGACGCCCGGATCGACTGGGCCGCGCCCGCGCTCCGCGTGGACCGTGTCGTGCGCGGTTGCACGCCCGCGCCCGGCGCCTGGACCGAGTTCCGGGGGGAGCGGCTCAAGGTCCGCTCCGCCGTGCCGGTGCCGGACCGCACCGACCTGGCCCCGGGCGAGCTGGCCGTCGGCAAGAAGAATCTGTACGTGGGCACCGGCTCGTACGCCGTCGAGCTGCTGTGGGTGCAGGCTCAGGGCAAGAAGCCGATGGCGGCGGCGGACTGGGCGCGCGGGGTACGGATCGCGGCGGGGGAGCGGCTGGGCTGAGGCCCGGAGCGGCCCGGGAGGGCGCCGGGCCGTAGTCTTGGAGGGTTCACATCGGCGTACGACCTTGCGCGTGACGCCCGTACGAATCCAGCAGCGGAGCACCTTTGAACGACCAGCCGACCTCGTCGAACCGCGGCGCCGGGAAGTCCGGCACATCCGGCAAGCCCGGCAAGCCCCACCGCCGGCCCAAGAAGGACCCGGCGCGCATCCTCGCCTTCGAGGTGCTGCGCGCGGTCGACGAGCGGGACGCGTACGCGAACCTCGTGCTGCCGCCGCTGCTCAAGAAGGCCCGGGCGAAGGAGGGGTTCGACGGGCGGGACGCCGCGCTGGCGACCGAGCTCGTCTACGGGACGTTGCGCCTCCAGGGCACGTACGACGCGATCGTGGCGGCCTGCATCGACCGGCCGCTCCGCGAGGTCGACCCGCCGGTCCTGGACGTCCTGAACCTGGGTGTGCACCAGCTGCTCGGGACGCGGATCCCGACGCACGCCGCCGTCTCCGCGTCGGTGGAGCTGGCGCGGGTCGTGCTCGGCGACGGGCGGGCCAAGTTCGTCAACGCGGTGCTGCGGAAGGTCTCGCAGCACGATCTCGACGCCTGGCTGGAGCGCGTCGCGCCGCCGTACGACGAGGACCCCGAGGACCATCTCGCCGTCGTCCATTCGCATCCGCGATGGGTGGTGTCGGCCCTGTGGGACTCGCTGGGCGGCGGCCGGGCCGGGATCGAGGACCTGCTGGAGGCGGACAACGAGCGGCCCGAGGTGACGCTCGTGGCACGCCCCGGACGGACCACGGCCGAGGCCGTCCTCGCCGAGGTCGGGGAGGACTCGGGGCTGCCGGGCCGCTGGTCGCCGTATGCCGTACGGCTCACCGAGGGCGGCGAGCCGGGGGCGTTCGACGTCGTCAGGACCGGGCGCGCCGGAGTGCAGGACGAGGGCAGCCAGCTGGTCGCGCTCGCGCTCGCGAACGCTCCGGTCGAGGGTTCGGACAGCACGTGGCTCGACGGGTGCGCAGGCCCGGGCGGCAAGGCCGCCATGCTCGCCGGGCTCGCCGCCGAGCGCGGCGCCGTGCTCCTCGCCTCCGAGAAGCAGACGCACCGGGCCGGACTCGTCGGCAAGGCACTGGCCGGCAACCCGGGGCCGTACCAGGTGATCGCGGCGGACGGGACCCGGCCGCCGTGGCGCTCCGGGACCTTCGACCGCGTCCTCATGGACGTGCCCTGCACCGGACTCGGCGCCCTGCGCCGGCGGCCCGAGGCGCGCTGGCGGCGGCGGCCGGAGGACCTCGACGGGTTCGGGCCGCTCCAGCGGAGTCTGCTGCGCACGGCGCTCGACTCCGTGCGGGTCGGCGGCGTCGTGGGGTACGCGACGTGCTCACCGCACCTCGCCGAGACGCGGGCCGTCGTCGACGACGTGCTGAAGTCGGTCGGCGGGGCCGAACTCATCGACGCGCGGCCGCTGATGGAGGGCGTGCCCGCGCTCGGGGACGGGCCCGACGTGCAGCTGTGGCCGCATCTGCACGGGACCGACGCGATGTATCTGGCCCTGATCCGGCGGACCGCGTAGCGGTGGCGCGCAGGCGCTGCGGGTGAGGTTCCGGGGCTTGGCCCCGGGCCCCGGTCCTCCATCGCCGGACGGGCTTGAATCCCGAGGAGGGAAAGCGGCCCCGGGCATGGCAGTCTTGGGGCATGGCCGTTCAGATCAACCCCAGCATCCTCTCCGCGGACTTCGCGCGCCTTGCCGACGAGGCACAGGCGGTCGCGGGCGCCGACTGGCTCCACGTCGACGTCATGGACAACCACTTCGTCCCGAACCTCACCCTGGGGGTGCCGGTCGTAGAGTCGCTGGCGCGGGCGACGGACACCCCGCTGGACTGCCATCTGATGATCGAGAACCCCGATCAGTGGGCTCCCCAGTACGTCGAGGTGGGGGCCGGATCGGTCACCTTCCACGCCGAGGCCGCCCACGCGCCCGTCCGGCTCGCCCGTGAGATCCGCGCCAAGGGCGCCCGCGCCTCCATGGCGCTCAAGCCGGCGACGCCCATCGAGCCGTACGAGGATCTGCTCCCCGAGCTGGACATGCTGCTGATCATGACGGTTGAGCCCGGGTTCGGCGGGCAGGCCTTCCTGGACATCATGCTGCCGAAGATCCGCCGGACGCGTGAGCTGATCTCCAAGCACGGTCTGGAGCTGTGGCTGCAGGTCGACGGCGGGGTCTCCGCGTCGACCATCGAGCGGTGCGCGGAGGCGGGGGCGGACGTGTTCGTCGCCGGTTCGGCGGTATACGGGGCGAGTGACCCGGCCGAAGCGGTCCGCGGACTGCGCGCGCAGGCGGCGTCGGCGTCGACCTGGGCGTGCGACCACTGAGCCACGGTTCCGTGAACGGCGTTCCCTCGGGGCTGATCGGATCCGCGGGATCTGCAAGGATGAACGGCGTATCCAGGTTGTGAACAGAAGAGCGTGCGGTGGGCGCGGTATCAGTGCTTGTGTCCACAGTTGTCGTGTGAGTCGTGAAGAAGAGCAGTGAGGAGATCGCCGTGTCCGCATCATCGGCGGGACGCGCAGCCCTGCGGATGGGACCCGCGGAGCTGATGCAGGCGGCGGCCATGGCCCGTCGCTTCTATCTGGAGGGCAAGTCCAAGATCCAGATCGCCGAGGAGTTCGGCGTCAGCCGCTTCAAGGTGGCCCGGGTCCTGGAGACCGCCCTGGAGCGAGATCTCGTGCGCATCGAGATCCGGGTCCCGGCCGAGCTGGACGCCGAGCGTTCCGACGCGCTGCGCGCGCGGTACGGACTGCGGCACGTCGTGGTCGTCGAGTCACCGGCCGAGGCCGAGGAGTCGCCCGACCCGGAGAACCTGGGCGAGGTCGCCGCCGACCTCCTGGGCGAGCTGGTCACCGAGGGCGATGTCCTGGGTCTCGCGTGGGGCCGCTCCACCATTCACATGGCCGCCGCTCTCGACCGGCTCCCGCCGTGCACCGTCGTGCAGCTGACCGGTGTGTACGACGCGGGGACCGCCGAGCGCGGCTCCGTGGAGGCCGTCCGGCGGGCCGCGCAGGTCTCGGGCGGCGACGCCCACCCGATCTACGCGCCGATGCTGCTGCCGGACGCCGCCACCGCCGGGGCGCTGCGCCACCAGACCGGGATCGCCCGCGCCTTCGAGTACTTCGACAAGGTCACCGTGGCGTGCGTGTCCATCGGCTCCTGGGAGCCGGGCATCTCCACCGTGCACGACATGCTCAGCGACGAGGAGCGCGCGCACTACGCGTCGCTGGGCGTCGCGGCCGAGATGTCGGCCCACCTGTTCGACGCTCAGGGGCGTCGGGTCGGCCGGGACCTCGGCGAGCGCTGCATCACGGTGGAGGCGGACCGGCTGCGCCGCATACCGGAGGTCGTGGCGATCGCGGGCGGACAGCGGAAGGCTGCCGCCATCGACGCCGTGCTGCGGTCCGGGCTCGTGACCAGTCTGGTCACCGATACGTCCGCGGCTGACTTTCTGCTGACGGCCGGACCGACGCCGAAGCCGGCGCTGCAGCGGGCCGACCCCGACGGAGTGTGAGGTCACGGGGCTCCGCCCCGGGCCCCGCTCCTCGATCGCCGGAGGGGCTTGATCGTGGCTCGTCGTGTTCTCTGTCTGCTGCTGACTTGCTGTGCGCTCCTCGTGGGGTGCTCCGACTCCGGCCTCGGCACCGTGCGGGAGAGCCGGCTGCCCGTCGAGGCGCGGCGCACGCTCACCCTCATCGACAAGGGCGGCCCCTTCCCGTACGAGAAGGACGGCAGCGTCTTCGGGAACTACGAGCGGCAGCTGCCCGAGCACCGGCGGGGCTACTACCACGAGTACACCGTGCCCACGCCGGGCTCGCGCGACCGTGGCGCCCGGCGCATCGTCACCGGTGACGAGCGCGAGACGTATTACACCGATGACCACTACGAGTCGTTCAAGGAAGTGCTGCGATGAGCGCGAGCGGTGACTGGGCGGTCCGCGTCCTCGACCTCGACGGGGCCGTGGACAAGGCCGCCCTCATGGACCGCTGCGCCGTCGCCCTCGACCTGCCTTCGTGGTTCGGGCGGAACTGGGACGCGCTGGCCGACGCGCTCGGCGACCCCGGGCAACTGCCGACGGAGGCCGCCGGGCCCGGGCTGCTGCTCGTCGTCAGCGGATGGCGGGAGTACGCGCGCCGGGAGCCCGGTCAGTGGGAGATCGCCCAGGAGATCTTCGAGCGGGCCGGCGCGGTGCGGGTGGCGCTGGCGCTGGGGCCTCTTTAGGCCTGCTGTACGGGTCTGGGTCAGCTGTACGGGTCTGGGCCTGCTGTACGGGTCTGGGCCTGCTGTACGGGTCTGGGCCTGCTGTACGGGTCTGGGCCGGCTGTACGGGTCTGGGTCAGCTGTACGGGTCTGGGCCTGCTGTACCGGCCCGGTTTCGGAGGCGGTGGGGGAGGTGCGGGGCGGGAGGCCCCGCATGACCCCGACCTCCCGCCCGCTGCTCACCGCCCGGCCCGACATCGAGGCCGCCAACCCGACCGCCCTCGCCCGTGTCCTGGACGTCCAGCCGCTGTGGACCGACGTCCGCCCGGCCGCCGAGCTGATCCCCGAACTCGCCGACGAGCGGCTGCTGTTGCACGCCGGGCCGCCCGTCGCGTGGGAGTGGATGTGCGTCGGCGCGGTCGTCCTCGAAGGCTGGGCCGCCACCGAGGAAGGGGCCCTGCGACTCGCCGGGTCCGGCGCCGTCCGCTTCGCGCCCTGCCACCACCACGACATGGTCGGCCCGATGGCCGGGATCCTCTCTCCGTCCATGCCGCTGATGGTCGTGGAGGACCGGGCGAGCGGACTGCGCGCCTACTCCAACCTCAATGAGGGGCAAGGGCGTTGCCTGCGGTACGGGGCGCTCGGCGATGACGTGATGCGACGGCTGCGCTGGATGGGGGAGCGGCTCGGACCCGCGCTGCGGGCGGCGCTGGGGGAGCGCGCCGAACCCGTCAACCTCCGTACCGTCACCGCCCAGGCGCTCCAGATGGGCGACGAGTGCCACAGCCGCAACACCGCCGCCAGCGCCCTGCTCGCCCGCGAACTCGGCCCTGCCCTCGCCCGCCACGCCGACCTCGGCGGCATCGAGGCGCTCGACTTCCTGCGCGACAACAACTACTGGTTCCTGAACTTCTCCATGGCGGCCGGCAAACTGGCGCTCATGGCCGGGCACGGCGTGGAGCACTCCACCCTCGTCACCGCCTTCGCCCGCAACGGCGTCGACGTCGGCATCAGGGTCAGCGGTCTCGGCGACGCCTGGTTCACGGCGCCCGCCGCGCCCGTCGACGGACTGTACTTCGCCGGGTACGGGCCGGGCGACGCCAACCCCGACATCGGCGACAGCGCCATCACCGAGACCCACGGCCTCGGCGGCTTCGCCCTCGCCGCCGCCCCGGCGATCGTCGGCTTCGTCGGCGGCACCCCCGAGCGGGCCCGCCGGGTCAGTCAGGAGATGGCGGCCATCACCCTCGGCCGGCACCGCGACTACCGGCTCTCCGGGCTCGACTTCGCGGGCAGCCCGGTCGGCATCGACGTTCGCAAGGTCGTCGACACCGGCCTCGAACCCGTGATCACCACCGGCATCGCCCACCGCGAACCCGGCATCGGCCAGATCGGCGCCGGACTCACCCACGCGCCGCTGAGCTGCTTCACGGGGGCGCTGGACGCCTTTCCGGAGTGACCTGACCAGGCTCTCGGATGATCATCCAACCCGGTGGGACGCGCTTGGGACGTTCGGCCCGAAGACGTGACCATGGCCCACGTGGGAAAATGAAGTACGTGCTTTGTGCCCCGGCGGCATCCTTCCGGGGCTCCCTTCTAGCGATCGGGACCTGCGCACGTGCGTTTCCTCAATGACATCCAGCCCGCGTACGACCTGACGTACGACGACGTCTTCATGGTGCCGCGGCGCAGCGCCGTCGGCTCCCGTCAGGCCGTGGACCTCTCCTCCCCGGACGGCACGGGCACCACGATCCCGCTGGTCGTCGCCAACATGACCGCGATCGCGGGCCGCCGGATGGCCGAGACCGTGGCCCGTCGCGGCGGCATCGTCGTCATCCCGCAGGACATCCCGATCGAGGTCATCACCGACGTCATCTCCTGGGTCAAGACGCGCCACCTGGTGCTCGACACCCCGATCGTGCTCGCCCCGACCCAGACCGTCGCGGACGCCCTGGTGCTGCTGCCCAAGCGCGCGCACAACGCCGGCGTGGTCGTCGACGACCAGCAGCGGCCCGTCGGTGTCGTCACCGACGAGGACCTGACCGGCGTGGACCGCTTCACCCAGCTGTCCGAGGTCATGTCCCGCGACCTGCTGCTGCTCGACGCGGACATCGACCCGCGCGACGCCTTCAACAAGCTGGACGGCGCCAACCGCCGCTACGCCCCGGCCGTCGACAAGGACGGCAAGCTCGCGGGCATCCTGACCCGCACCGGCGCCCTGCGCGCCACCCTCTACACCCCGGCCACCGACGCCGAGGGCAAGCTGCGCATCGCCGCCGCCGTCGGCATCAACGGCGATGTGGCCGGCAAGGCCAAGCAGCTCCTCGACGCGGGCGTCGACACGCTCGTCATCGACACCGCCCACGGGCACCAGGAGTCGATGATCAGCGCCATCAAGACCGTGCGCGCGCTCGACCCGCAGGTCCCGATCGTGGCGGGCAACATCGTCGCGGCCGAGGGCGTCAAGGACCTCATCGAGGCCGGAGCGGACATCATCAAGGTCGGCGTCGGCCCCGGCGCCATGTGCACCACCCGCATGATGACCGGCGTCGGCCGCCCGCAGTTCTCCGCCGTCCTGGAGTGCGCCGCCGAGGCCAAGAAGTACGGCAAGCACGTCTGGGCCGACGGCGGTGTCCGCCACCCGCGCGACGTCGCCATGGCCCTCGCGGCCGGCGCGTCGAACGTGATGATCGGCTCCTGGTTCGCCGGGACCTACGAGTCCCCCGGCGACCTCCAGCACGACGCCAAGGGCCGCGCCTACAAGGAGTCCTTCGGCATGGCCTCCGCCCGCGCCGTCAAGAACCGCACGTCGGACGAGTCGGCGTACGACCGCGCCCGCAAGGCGCTCTTCGAGGAGGGCATCTCCACCTCCCGCATGTTCCTCGACCCGCAGCGTCCGGGCGTCGAGGACCTGATCGACTCGATCATCGCGGGCGTCCGCTCCTCCTGCACCTACGCGGGTGCGAACTCGCTGGCCGAGTTCGAGGAGAAGGCCACCGTCGGGATCCAGTCCGCCGCCGGCTACGCCGAGGGCAAGCCGCTGCACGCCAGCTGGAGCTAGCACCGGGCTCTTCACTTACGCGCCGTCCGGCCCCCGGGCCGGACGGCGCGCCCCGTTCACACCGCTGTCGGCGCCGCCCACCCGGCCGCGATGCACTTGCCGTCCGCCGACGGACGCACCGAGAGCTGCTCGGCCAGCCGCTCCACCATGTGCCAGCCGAAGCCGCCCCCGCCGCCGAGATCCGGCGTCCGCGGCACCGGAGCGCGCGGATCCGCGTCCTCCACCTCCACCGCGAGCCCGCCCGCGTCCACGCGCAGCCGCAGCCTCGCCAGCGCGCCCGTGTGCCGGGACGCGTTCGTGACCAGCTCCGACACGACCAGGAGCACCGCGTCCGTGTCGGCCCAGGGGCAGTGCTCGGCGAGGAACCGGGCAGCCGACTGCCGGGCCTCTGTCCCCGTCAGGGGACCGTCCATCACGATCTCCATCTGTACCGGCTACCCCGCCGACGGATCGGTACCGGTACCGGATCCGGCCGGGCCGTCGGGCACCAGGACCGTGTCGAGCCCGGTGATCCGGAAGATCCGCTCGACGACCGGCGACAGCTTGGACACCGCAAGGTCGGAGTTCCGCTCCTGCAACGCGCGGCGCGCCCGCAGCAGGGCGTTGATGCCGCCCGAGTCGAAGAACCGTACGTCCGACAGATCGAGGGTGAGCGTCTCCCCGTCCGGTACCACGAACCCGGTGAGGGCGTCGAGCAGCCGCGGCGCGCTCTCGTAGTCCAGGTCGCCGGTGAGGGCGACCACCGGACCGTCCGGGCCCGGTGCGGTGGCGAACCGCAGCACGTGGGAGGAGTCCCCGGGTATCGACTCGGGCGCGGCATGGGTCATCGGCTTCTCCGTACGGTGAGGGCGAGGGTGTCGTCCGGATGCAGGATCACGGTGTGCATCTCCTGTGCGAGGGCCCCGGGGATCTCTTCGGTGGGGCGGTGCCGGTGGCGGACGGCCGCCGCGGTCAGCCGGCGTTCCCCTTCGTAGGGGTCGCGGCGGCTCTCGGTCAGGCCGTCCGTGTACAGGACGAGCAGGTCGTCGCGGTCGAGCCGTTCGTGCCGCAGACCTTCGCTGCCCGCCATCGGATAGCCGATGCCCCGGCCGCGCACCTCCAGGAAGCGGGCGCTGCCGTCGCCGCCCACCAGCAGGGGCGGCGGATGGCTGCCGTTGGCGACGGCGATCCGGCCGGAGACCGGGTCGATGCGGACCAGCTGCACCGTTGCCATCAGCTCCCGGTCGTAGGGGAGCAGGATCTCGTCGGTGCGCCGCACGATCGTCTCCAGCGAGTGGCCCTCCAGGGTGAGGGTGCGCACGGCGTGGGTGACGTCCAGGGCGCTGCGGGTACTGGTGACGCCGTGTCCCAGGGCGTCGACGACCGTGATGTGCACGGTGCCGTCGGGGAGCTGGAACCAGTCGTAGAGATCGCCGCCCGTCGGGGTGTCGGTGCCGGCCGGTGCGTAGTGGATGGCCAGCTCCAGGCCGTCGACTTTGATCGGCGCCGGGCGCAGCGCGTCCTCCAGCTCGCGCAGCATCTGGCCGTGCGCGCGCCGCAGCTGTTCGTCACGCTCCTCCAACTGCACGTACAGGGCGAGGACACCGCTGTTGGTCTCGTCCAGCTCGTGGGTGAGGTGGCGCCGGTCCGCCTCCAGGGAGTCGGCCCGGTGCACGGCCGCGCGCAGCTCCTCCTCCAGCAGTTCCACGGGGGAGGGGTCCGGCTGTCGCCGGGCCGGGACAGGGGCCTGCGCGGGCAGCGGGATGCGCCACACCGTGGTGTCCGCCTCGCGCTGGGCGGGCAGCGGCAGGCTCTCCACGGCGGACGCTGACGGTGCCCGCAGCCGCACCGTCAGCTCGCGGTCCGCCGCGGCCGGCGCGGCTTCCAGGGTGACGAGCCGGCCCGCCCGCAGTTCGGTCTCGGCCACCCGGGACACGGACTGCGCGAGACGGGTGCGCAGCTCGGCCGGCAGGTGCGCCCGGGCCGCCAACGCCCTTACGGCAGAGCGCAGTTCGGGCAGCGACCGGTGCGTCGTGCGCTGGTGCGCGGCCGCCTTGTCGGTCATGGACTCCTCCTTGCCGCTCCGGAGACCGGAGCGGTCGCGTCGTCGCGTGCGCTGCGGTGGCCGTGCCTCAGGGCGGCGGCGAGCAGCCGGGGCGGCATGCCGAGCAGAAAGGCGGCCACATCGATGCCGTCGCCCAGCGGACGGCACCGCACGTACATGGCGCCGGCCACCGCGTGGCGCAGCAGGTTCCCGGCGAGCTCGGTGGTGCGGACCGCGGCCCGCTCGGCGGCGGTGTCGTCCAGGCCGCCGAGCAGAGCGGCGCTTCGCGTCGGCGTCGCCGCGTGGGGCACGGCGCCGGCGTGGTCGACGACGCGCGCGGTGACCGCGGGGTCGCTGAGTGCGTAGGTCATCGCACCGTCCAGCGCACCGCGGTCACGGTCGTCCCCGCTCCCGGCCGGCTGTCGACATGGAACTCGTCCATCAGCCGCCGCGCGCCGCCCAGGCCGTGGCCGAGGCCGCCGCCGGTGGTGAAGCCGTCCTGGAGCGCCGCGCCGACGTCCGCGATGCCGGGGCCCTCGTCCCCGATCACCAGCCGGATGCCGCTGCCGCCGGGCCGGGTCAGGAGCTCCACCGTGAGGGTGCCGCCCTTGCCGTGGACGTAGGCGTTGCGGGCGAGTTCGCTCGCCGCGGTCACCACCCGGGTCTGGTCGACCAGCCCGAAGCCGCACTCGACCGTGGCCGCCCGCACCGCATGACGGACCGTCAGCAGATCGTCGTCCGACCGTACTTCGTACGTGCGCTGCACGGTCATCTGCGGGCCCGTGGAGTGGGCCGCGGGTGCCGCGTGCTCATCCGACAAGGTCATGGCCGCGAGCCTCCAGGGTCCGCTGCCAGCCGAGCGCGGTCAGGGCCTGCTCCGCGTTGAGCGCGGTCTCCACGCCCGTCAGCCGGATGCCGAGTTCGACCAGCGTGATGGCGATGGCGGGACGCATCCCGGCGACGATCACCCGGGCTCCGAGCAGCCGGGCCATCGTGGTCAGCTCCATGAGCGTACGGGCCACGAACGAGTCGATGATCTCCAGGCGGGAGATGTCGATCAGTACACCGCGGGCGTGGTCCGACACGATCCGCTCGGTCAGTTCGTCCGTGAACAGGATGGCGGACTTGTCGTCCAGCTCGGCGAGCAGCCCCGTCACCAGGACGTCGCCCAGCCGGAGAATGGGAACGCCCTGCGGGCCCGGGGTGGTCACCGCGCCGCCGACCCGGCGACGGCCAGACCCACGGCGGGCCGGTCCGTGATGCAGACCGCCGCGGACAGGGCGTCGGCGAGGGTGGCGCGGGTCAGGATGGTGGACAGGTCGATTCCCAACTGGGCGATGGTCTGGGCGATGGGCGGCCGGATCCCGCTGATGACACAGTCCGCGCCCATCAGCCGGACCGCGTTGACCGTCTGCATGAGGTGCTGGGCGACCGCGGTGTCGACGGTCGGCACCCCGGTGATGTCGATGATGGCGACTTTCGCCTCGTCGTCCTGGATGGCCTGGAGCAGCGACTCCATGACGATCTGTGTGCGGGCCGTGTCCAGAGTGCCGATCAGCGGCACCGCGAGCACGTGCTTCCACAGCCGCACCACCGGCGTGGACAGCTCCAGCAGCTGCCGGCTCTGCCGCCGGATGATCTCCTCACGGCCCTCGACGTAGGTCTCGAACGAGAGCGCGCCCGCCGTGTCCAGCATCCGGTTCACCAGGATCGCCGCCGAGAACAGCTCGCCCATGTCCCGCGTGGTGTGCTGCACGGCCGCGAGCAGCGCCTCCTTGAGGGAGAGCACCGCGAGCGAGGTGTCGGTGGGGGTGGCACCCGCGCGGACCCGGCGCAGCGACATCTCCGTGACCGCCGCGCGCAGATCGCGGTGCGCGGACACGACGCGCTCGACCGGGATGTCGCCGGCCAGCGCGTCCGTGAGCGCGTCGACGAGGGTGCGGGCCTCTTCGCGCAGTTCGGCCTCGCTCATGTCCGTACCGAGTGCGGCCCGCTCCAGCTGGAGCGTCGTCCAGCGGCCGGCGATCTGGTCGTCCTGATCCCTCAGCGCCTCGAGCAGCAGGGTGCGGATGTCGGTGTCGCTGGTACTCACGAGCCTCTCTCACATCGTGTCTTCGGACATGTGCGTCGAGCACATGATGCCTTTCCCGAACCGCCCCTGCCGAAGCCCGGGTCGATGTCAGGTCATCTTCCCGGTCGAAGGCAGGGGCGGCCGTACCGAATACCCCGGTCCCGGGCTTTCACTCCCACGTGTGCGATGTGGCCTCGCACACACCGGACACCCCTCGCGTCGCCGGGCGACGCAATGAACACGTGCGGTGCGGCGGTACGCGCAACGATCTTGCGGGTGCGCGCAAGGTTGCTGCATTACAGACGGGAACGGGCGTCCTCTAGAGTCATCCGCTGTACGTGGCATGGCGGGGGACGGCCTGCTCGGCGGTCCCCGGCCAGGGTGTGGACCGTCACGTCTCCTTCCGTCACGGCCGACTGAAACCGGCAGCGATCAAGGAGCCAGCGCGTGCTCGACCAGGGAACCCCACCCGCAGCAGGAACCTCCGCAGGGCCCGTCGCCCGTCTCATGCGGCGCAAACCCGTGGAACGCCTGGTCGCGGAGGGCGGCCAGGGTGAGGGCGGCACCCTGCGGCGCTCCCTCGGCCTCTGGCAGCTGACCATGATCAGCATCGGGGCCACGCTCGGCACCGGCATCTTCGTCGTCCTCGGCGAGGCGGTCCCGAAGGCCGGCCCCGCGGTCACCCTCTCCTTCGTCATCGCCGGCCTGACCGCGCTCTTCTCGGCCCTCTCGTACGCCGAACTGGCCGGGACCATCCCGGTCGCGGGCTCCTCGTACTCGTACGCATACGCAACGATGGGCGAGCTGGTCGCCTGGGTCTGCGGCTGGTGTCTGATCCTGGAGTACGGGGTCTCGGTCGCCGCCGTCGCCGTCGGCTGGGGCGAATACCTCAACGAACTGCTCGACGGCACCATCGGCGTCACCATCCCGGACGCGCTCTCCGCGCCGCCCGGCGACGGCGGCGTCTTCAACCTGCCTGCGCTCATCGTGGTCGTGCTCGCGATGGTCTTCCTGCTCGGCGGCGCCCGGGAGTCCGCCCGCGCCAACACGATCATGGTCGTCGTGAAGATCGTCTCCCTGCTGCTCTTCTGCGCCATCGGCCTCAAGGGCTTCGAGTCCGGCAACTACGCCCACTTCATGCCGCTGGGCATGGCCGGAGTCAGCGCGGCCGGGGCCACGCTCTTCTTCTCCTACATCGGTTTCGACGCCGCCTCCACCGCGGGCGAGGAGGCGAAGAACGCCCAGCGCGACCTGCCCCGCGCGATCATGCTCTCCCTCGTCATCGTCACCGCGCTGTACGTGCTCGTCGCCGCGGTCGCCGTCGGCGCCCGGCCCTGGAAGCAGTTCGACGACACCGAGGCCACCCTCGCCGGGATCATGCAGGACGTCACCGGCCAGTCGTTCTGGGCGACGCTGCTTGCCGCGGGCGCCGTCATCGCCATCGCCTCGGTCGTGCTGACCGTGCTCTACGGGCAGACGCGCATCCTCTTCGCGATGTCCCGGGACGGGCTCGTGCCGAAGGTGTTCGCCAAGGTCCACCCGAAGACGGGCGCGCCGCGCGCCAACACCGTCATCGTCTCCCTGTTCTGCGGGGTGCTGGCCGCCGCGATCCCGCTCGGCCAGCTCGCCGACGCCACCAGCATCGGCACGCTCTTCGCGTTCGCCCTGGTCAACGTCGCCGTGGTGCTCCTGCGCCGGACCCGCCCCGAGATGGACCGCACCTTCCGGGTGCCGCTCTTCCCGGTCCTGCCGGTCCTCGGCTTCGGCTTCTGCGTGTGGATGATGGGCAGCTTGTCCGCGATCACCTGGATCGTCTTCGGTGTCTGGATGGCCGTCGGCCTCGTGTTCTACTTCTGCTACGGGATGCGTCGCTCCCGTCTCGCCGCCCCGGAAGTCACCGCTGACCCCGCAGCCCAGAAGTGAACCTCCTGCCTTGCTGAACGATCTCGACGAACGCATCGTGCACGCCCTCGCCGAGGACGCCCGCCGCTCCTACGCCGACATCGGCCAGCTGGTCGGCCTGTCCGCGCCCGCCGTGAAGCGGCGCGTAGACCGGCTGCGCGCCACCGGCGCCATCACCGGCTTCACCGTACGGGTCGACCCGGCCGCGCTCGGCTGGGAGACCGAGGGATTCATCGAGGTCTACTGCCGTCGCAACACCTCGCCGGACGCGATCCGGCGGGGCCTGGAGCGGTATCCGGAGATCGTGGCCGCGTCCACCGTCACCGGGGACGCGGACGCGCTGGTGCAGGTCTTCGCCTCCGACATGCGGCACTTCGAGCGGGTCCTGGAGCGGATCGCGGGGGAGCCGTTCGTCGAGCGGACCAAGTCCGTGCTCGTCCTGTCGCCGCTGATGCGCCGCTTCACCTCGGGCTCGCCGGCCTGACCCGGCCCGGGCCCTGAGGGCCCGCGTACGCGAAACGCCGCCGGGGCCGCCCGGCGCGCAATGAATCGCCGTTCAGGGCGCCTCGTACGCAACAGATCGCACACGGAGACGCAACAGTCCCGTCTTGTCCGGCCGAACAGCGAAAACGTACCGTTCTCAAGGCCCGCCGATCTGTCGCGGGCCGCACCCCCTCAGCTCGCCCAGGCCGGGCACGCTCCTGTCTGAACCGCGTCCGCAAGGAGTCCGCACCCCATGACGTCCACGGTGCCCACCGCCGTCCAGCACACCGACGCCCAGCCGCCGATCACCATGTTCGGGCCGGACTTCCCCTACGCGTACGACGACTTTCTCGCGCACCCGGCGGGCCTGGGGCAGATACCGGCGACCGAGCACGGCACCGAGGTCGCCGTCATCGGCGGCGGTCTCTCGGGCATCGTCGCCGCGTACGAGCTGATGAAGATGGGCCTCAAGCCCGTCGTGTACGAGGCCGACAAGATCGGCGGGCGGCTGCGGACGGTGGGCTTCGACGGCTGTGACCCGGCGCTGACCGCCGAGATGGGCGCGATGCGCTTCCCGCCGTCGTCGACGGCGCTCCAGCACTACATCGACCTGGTGGGCCTGGAGACCCGGGAGTTCCCCAACCCCCTCTCCCCGGCGACCCCCTCGACCGTCGTCGACCTCAAGGGCGAGTCGCACTACGCCGAGACGATCGACGACCTGCCGCAGGTCTACCGCGATGTCGCCGCCGCGTGGAACGCCTGCCTGGAGGAGGGTGCCGACTTCTCCGACATGAACCAGGCGATGCGCGAGCGGGACGTGCCCCGCATCCGGGAGATCTGGGCGAAGCTCGTCGAGAAGCTCGACAACCAGACCTTCTACGGGTTCCTGTGCGAGTCGGAGGCGTTCAAGTCCTTCCGGCACCGGGAGATCTTCGGCCAGGTCGGCTTCGGCACCGGCGGCTGGGACACCGACTTCCCGAACTCGATCCTGGAGATCCTGCGCGTCGTCTACACCGAGGCCGACGACCACCACCGCGGCATCGTCGGCGGCTCGCAGCAGCTTCCGCTGCGGCTGTGGGAGCGCGAGCCGCACAAGCTCGTGCACTGGGCGCCGGGCACCTCCCTCGCCTCGCTGCACTCCGACCGCACCCCGCGTCCCGCCGTCACCCGGCTGTCCCGCACCGCGGGCAACCGCGTCACCGTGACCGACGCCGAGGGCGACATCCGCACGTTCAAGGCCGCGATCTTCACCGCCCAGTCGTGGATGCTGCTGTCGAAGGTGGCGTGCGACGACGCGCTCTTCCCGATCGACCACTGGACCGCCATCGAGCGCACCCACTACATGGAGTCCAGCAAGCTGTTCGTCCCGGTCGACCGGCCGTTCTGGCTCGACAAGGCCGTCGACGGCCAGGGCAACCCCACCGGCCGGGACGTCATGTCGATGACGCTCACCGACCGCATGACGCGCGGCACCTACCTCCTGGACGACGGGCCGGACAAGCCCGCCGTCATCTGCCTCTCCTACACCTGGTGCGACGACAGCCTGAAGTGGCTGCCGCTGTCGGCGAACGAGCGGCTGGAAGTGATGCTGAAGTCGCTCGGCGAGATCTATCCGAACGTCGACATCCGCAAGCACATCATCGGCAACCCGGTCACCGTCTCCTGGGAGAACGAGCCGTACTTCATGGGCGCCTTCAAGGCGAACCTGCCGGGCCACTACCGCTACCAGCGCCGCCTGTTCACCCACTTCATGCAGGACACCCTCCCGGCCGACCGCCGCGGGCTCTTCCTCGCCGGCGACGACATCTCCTGGACCGCGGGCTGGGCCGAGGGCGCGGTGCAGACCGCGCTGAACGCCGTATGGGGCGTCATGCACCACCTGGGCGGCGGCACCGACGCGACCAACCCGGGCCCGGGCGACCTCTACGAGTCGCTCGCGCCCGTCGAACTGCCGGAGGACTAGGGGCTTTTCGGCTGATTCGGATCACTTCGAGCCCTCCGGGTGCCCCGATGAACCACATCCCGCGCGATCTCATGAAGGTTGTATGCGTGCGCGGTTGGTTGTGGGGCAATCGTGCCTGCGGAAGAGGTCAAGAACGAGTGCGCGACGGGCGGGTGACGGTGGAGATGAAGGCGACGGATGTGACTCCGGTGGCTTTTCGTCTCCCCGTTCTCTCCTTGATCGGCACTCGCCGCAATTCTTCTTCTCGGCCGCATATGCGGTTCGGGTCGGGGTACGCGGACTTGGCTCGTAGAAAACGACTCGGACGAATGGACTCGAGATGATTCTCCTTGGACTGATCCTGCTGATCGTCGGCCTGCTGGTGGGTATGGGCCTGCTGACGACCATAGGTGGAATCCTGATCCTGGTGGGCGCGATCCTGTGGATTCTCGGCGCCACCGGCCGGGCCGTCGGTGGTCGCAAGCACTACTTCTAGTCCGCCCGCCGCGAAGCGGGATGAGCATGCCCCTCAAGAACCTGTCCCTCCGTCGACGGCTCCGGCGCAGCGCCCGTGAGGTGTTCGGCTGGAAGCAGCTGAGAGCCGCACAGCTCGACGCGATGACCGCCGTGATGTCGGGGCGGGACACCATGGTCGTGATGCCCACGGGCGCCGGTAAGTCGGCCGTCTACCAGGTGCCGGGTGTCCTCTTGAGCGGGCCTGCCGTGGTCGTGTCGCCACTGATCGCGCTGCAGCGCGATCAGGTGGCCGCACTCACGGGTGCGCGCGGCCGGCCCGGAGCGCGGGCCGTCAACTCCGCGCAGGGCGACCGGGCCAACACGGACGCCTGGGAGCGGATGCGCGAAGGCGCCCTGGACTTCCTGTTCGTCTCTCCCGAACAACTGGCCAAGGACGACGTCGTGGCCGAGATCGCCGCCACGCGTCCCGCACTGCTCGTGATCGACGAGGCCCACTGCGTCTCGACGTGGGGCCACGACTTCCGGCCCGACTACCTGGCCCTGGGGCGCGTCCGCGAGCGGATCGGCCGGCCGCCTCTGCTGGCCCTGACGGCGAGCGCCGCGGCGCCGGTGCGCGCCGACATCATCGAGCGCCTCGGCATGCGCGACGTGCATCAAGTCGTCGCGGGTTTCGACCGCCCCAACCTTCACTTGGAAGTCGTCCGTCACCAAAAGGACGCGGAAAAACGGCGCTGGGTCGTGGAACGCGCGTCGGCGGAGGCGAAACCGGGAATCATCTACGCCGGAACGCGCCGGGAGGCCGAGCAATACGCGGCGGAACTCTCCGACATCGGATTCGACAGTTCCGCCTATCATGCGGGCCTTTCCGCATCGGAACGCGCCCGTACGCACGAGAAATTCCGCGACGGCGCGCTCGACATCGTCGTCGCAACTTCGGCATTCGGAATGGGAATCGACAAAGCGGATATCCGTTTCGTGCTCCACGCCACCGTTCCCGGCTCGCTCGACGCCTACTACCAGGAGATGGGGCGCGCCGGCCGCGACGGAGAACCGGCGGCCGCGATCCTCGCGTACCGGCCCGAAGACCTCGCGTCCCAGCGCTATCGCGCGGGCGGCCGCCCCGACGCGGACACACTCCTGCGCGTGATGGACACCGTGCGCGCACACAAGGACGGTGTCTCCGGCACGGCTCTGCGCGACGAGACGGACCTGTCACAGACGGCGCTGACCTCGCTGCTGCACCTCTTGGAGGAAGCGGGCGGCGTCCAGTTCGCCGCCGAGGGGGTCGTCCACGCGGTCCCCGGTGCCCGGCGCGACACCTGTGCCGAGGAGGCGCTGCGCATCGCTGGCGCCCGCGTCCGGCTGGAGCGCTCGCGCCTGGAGATGATGCGGTCGTACGCGGAGACGACCGGCTGCCGCCGACGCCATCTGCTGGGCTATTTCGGCGAGGCCCCCGCCAAGAAGAACTGTGCCGGCTGCGACGTGTGCGCCCCCGCGCGTCCCGAAGCCGCGTCCCGTGCGGAGCGGCACGACGTACTGGCCGGCACCGGCGGCGCGGCACCTCGCCGGGACGAGCCGCGCGACGACATGTTCCTTCCGGGACAGCGCGTGCGGCACACGTCCTGGGGCGAGGGCGAGGTCATGAGCCAGGAGGACGGCCACGTCACCGTGCTCTTCGCCGACGCGGGATACCGCACGCTCTCGCTCACCGCGGTCACCGAGCGCGGCCTGCTGACACCGGCGCCGACCGCGCGCTGAACCCGCGCCCGTTCACTGCTTGCCGGTGCCGACCGGGTCCACGGTGACGCCGCCGGAGGGCTTGTCGGAGACCGGCAGGTTCAGGGAGACCGGCACGTTTTTGGAGTGCGTCTCGTTCGGGGGCGTGACGACGAGGCTGGTGATGGTGACGCCGGAACCGCCCGAGGTGTTCGGCGTGTAGTGCAGGTGGAAGCGGGTCTCCTCGCCGTTCTTGAGGACGACCGAGACCGGGGCCGTGCCGGTGCGCCCGGCGCTGATGCTGCCCCCGCCGTTGGCCGCCTTGAGGTCGACGCCGGGGAAACCCTTGAGGTAGCAGGCGTCGCCGGTGTTCTTCATGGCGACCATGAAGTCGCCCTCGCCCATGCCGTGGGCGGTGCTGAAGCTGAGGTCGGCGGTCTTGCACGGGCCGGTGTTGATCTGGCCGCCACCGCTGCCCGGGGCGTCGTCGCCGGACGACGAGCCACCGTCCGTGGACGCCGCGGAGGACGAAGCGGAGGACGAAGCGGAGGACGACGAAGGCGCCGACGCCGACGAGGAGGACGACGAGGACGCCGCGGCCGAGTCGTTCGAGCCCGACGCCCCGTCCCCGCTGTCCTGGTTGTCCTGGCAGGCGGTGAGGGCGAGGCCGGCGGTGAGGGCGACGGCGGCGAGGGTGAACTTCTGGACGCGCATCGTGGCTTCCTTCGTGGTCGGTGGCGGCCACCCGGCGTGAGCGGCTCACTGATCATGAAGACTCACCGGCCGCGCGGCCCGTTCCACCCTCCGCGTTCCCCCTACATGGCTGTTACACGCGCCACGGGAAGGCGGTGGTGGAGCGGGTTTCCCTCGTATCCCCGTTCGGACCACCGGCACCGTTTCGTGACACGGTCGCCCTTGACCTGTGGAACCGGTCAGACGCCCGCGGCCCGCGCCTTCTCGTAGACCTCCGCCGCCACGTCCTTCAGCTCCTCGGCGTCGCGCAGCGGACCCTGGAGATCGATCAGGATCTCGTCCAGGCCCACCTCGTCGTGCGCCACCAGGTCCTCGACGATCTGGTCGACGCTGCCCTGGAACGGCCGGCGGTCGTCGCCCGGGTACGGCTCGCGCGTGCGGACCGTGTTCACCCGCAGCACGCTCTGCAGCGGCTCCGTACGACCGCGCTCCTCCGCCAGTTCCCGCAGCTGTGCCCACTCCCGCTTCAGCGGCTCGGCCCCCATCCCCACCGGCATCCAGCCGTCCGCCCGGTCGACGAGGCGGCGCCGGGCCTTCGGGCTGCTCGCCGGGAGCAGGATCGGCACGGGACCCGCCGGTTTGGGGCCGACCACGGAAGGCGCGATCGTCGTCAGCTCGCCCTCGTACGCGACCGGGTCCGGGCCCCACACCGCGCGGCACACCTCGATCAGCTCGTCGAGGACCCGGCCGCGCCGCTCGAAGGGCGCCACGCCCGCCGCCGCGTACTCGTCGTGCGACCAGCCCGTGCCGAGCCCCGCCACCAGCCGGCCGTCGCTCGCCGCGTCCAGCGAGGCCAGTGAGCGCGCCAGCTGGAACGGCACGTGCAGCGGGGCCACCAGCACACTGGTGCCGAGGCGTGCGGTGGAGGTGGCCGCCGCCGCGAGGGTGAGCGAGACGAGCGGGTCGGCGACCGAGCGGTATCCGTCCGGCCACGGCATCCCGGGAATCCCGTAGAGACCCTGCCGGGCGGGCTCGGGGTACAGGATCCGCTCGAAGACCCACAGGCTCTCGTAGCCGGTCGCCTCGGCGGCGCGCGCCACGTCGGGAATGTCGCGGCCGATGGCGTACTGCCGCATCTGCGGGAGTCCGAGTCCGAGTCGGGTCGTCATCCGGGTCTCCTTCGTCGCGTACGTGTCCGGTGCGATGGATGTCGCACCTTCAACGTATCCGCGCGGCAGGGGAGTTCCGGAGCCGGAGCGGCCGGTTTCAGCCGGGGAAGGCGGGCAGCGGAGTGAGCAGCATGCGGCCCACCAGGCCCACCGACGCGTCGAGGCGTTGCGCGAACTCGGCCTGGAGTGGCGGTAGTTCGCGCAGGGCCCACAGGGCGCGGGCCGCCGCCCACGCCCCGTCGCGGGCCCGCTCCAGGCTCCAGGAGCCGAGCAGGTGGGTGAGCGGATCGGCGACCTGGAGGAGATCGGGGCCCGGCATCAGCTCCTCGCGGATGTGCTCCTCCAGCGAGACGAGGACGTCTCCGACGCGGTCGAACTCGTCCTCCAGACAGTCCGGTTCGCAATCGAGCGTACGGCAGGTGTCCACGACGGCCAGCGCGAGATCGTGGCCGATGTGCGCGTTGATGCCCGCGAGCGCGAACTGCAGGGGACGTACCCCGGGATGGCTGCGGAACTGGAGCACCGGCCGCCAGCAGGCCGGCGGCCGCACCCCGCAGGCTGCCGCGTCGACCGCCGTCAGATAGCGCTCGGCGAACCGGACGTCCAGCGCGACGGCGGCCGCGCGGTCCGGGAAACCGCCGCGACACCCCTGGTCGATGGCGTGATCCACGGCTTCCGTGACCGACAGATAGATCCGGTTGAACACCGCCACACCGTCCTGCGGCGGCAGATGCGCGGCGACCGCCTGCATCCGTGCGATCACCGAGTCGACTCCTTGGGCCGGGATCAGCGGCCCCGTGATGCGTTCCAACTGCGCCATGCACGAAGCGTCCCAGCCCTAGGCTGACGCGGGCGTCGGCTGGCCGGGGGCTTCCCCGAAACGAGGGAACCGGCGGCCGCGAAGCCGGGGGAGAGCACGGTGTCAGGGTCGAGAGCGGGGCGGCTCGCCGAACGGCGGGCGGACCGGCGGCGGACGGTGTGGCGGGGCGCGATGGTCACCGCCGCCGCGGCCGTGGCCGCCGTCGGGACCGTCGCGGGTCTGGTGTCCGCCCTCGACGCGCACCGGGGCGACGACGGCACGGCGCGGCCCACCGTGAGCCCGGTCCCCAGCCTGGCGCCGCTGCCCGCCGTGCCGAGCCGGACACCCACCGCCGACCCGCCCTCCCTCTCGCGGAGTTCCGCGACGCCGGAACCCGGGCCGACGAAGCCGACGGCCACCCGTCCCGCGCCGGTCACCCGGATGCCCGCGCCCGTCGGCCTGTACCGGTACGGCGGCTCCCAGGTGCTCGACTGGGTGCGCGCCCACCCCTCCGACCCGCGCCGCCCGCTCATCGAGTCCCGGATCGCGGCCCGGCCGGCCGCCGTCTGGTTCGCCGACTTCGCACCGGACACCCTCGCGTCCCGGGTGCGCGCGGTGACCTCCGGTGCGGCGCGCGCTGGCCGGGTGCCGGTCGTCGTCGCGTACGCGATCCCGCAGCGCGACTGCGGCGGCGCCTCCGACGGCGGGGCGCCCGACATCGGCGCGTACGACGACTGGATCGACCGGTTCGCGGCGGGGCTCGGCACCCGCGAGGTCATCGTGATCCTGGAACCGGACGCGCTCTCCCAGACCGATTGCCTGAGCGGGAGCCAACGGGCGGACCGCTACGCGGCGTTGGCGCGCGCGGGCCGCGTGATGAAGACGGCGAACCCGCGGGCGCGCGTCTACTACGACGCCGGGCACTCCGACTGGAACCCCGCCGGAACGCAGGCCGCCCGGCTGCGCGCCGCGGGCGCCGCCGCCCCGGCCTCGTCCGACGGCGTCTTCACCAACGTGTCCAACTTCAACCGCACCGACGACGAGATCGCGTACGCCCGCCGGATGCTCACCGCGATGGGCGCCCCCGACTCCCTGGGCGCCGTCATCGACACCAGCCGCAACGGCAACGGCGCGGCGCCGGGCGGCGCGTGGTGCGACCCCGACGGCCGCGGGATCGGACAGCCGCCGACCCTCACCACGGGCCGGCCGCGGATCGACGCCTATCTGTGGGTGAAGCTGCCGGGGGAGTCGGACGGCTGCAAGGGAGAGCCGGGCACGTTCGTGCCCGGCTATGCCTACGAACTCGCCAAGGGCTGAGGCCTATCGCGGGTCGGCCGTCTTCCCGTCGTCGTACGTGGACGTGCCCTGGTCGAGCAGCGGCTCCTGCTGCTTGAGGTGGGCGGGGGCCATCGCCCGCAGCGCGTGATAGCCGGTGATGACCACGATCGTGCCGAGGGCGATGCCGCTCAGCGAGAAGTTGTCGCTGAACTTCAGGGACACGTTGCCGACGCCGATGATGATGCCCGCGGCGGCCGGCACCAGGTTCAGCGGGTTGCGCAGATCGACCTTGGCGTTGATCCAGATCTGCGCGCCGAGCAGGCCGATCATGCCGTAGAGGATGACGGTGATGCCGCCGAGCACGCCGCCCGGGATCGCGGCCACGATCGCGCCGAACTTCGGGCACAGGCCGAAGAGCAGCGCGAATCCGGCCGCCGCCCAGTAGGCCGCCGTCGAGTAGACGCGGGTCGCGGCCATCACGCCGATGTTCTCGGAGTACGTGGTGTTGGGCGGGCCGCCCACGGCGGTGGAGAGCATGGACGCGACGCCGTCGGCGGAGATCGCGGTGCCCAGCTTGCCGTCGAGGTTGTCGCCGGTCATCTCGCCGACGGCCTTCACATGTCCGGCGTTCTCCGCGATCAGCGCGATGATCACCGGCAGCGCGACGAGGATCGCGGACCACTCGAACGACGGGGCGTGGAAGGAGGGCAGCCCGATCCAGTCGGCCTTGCCGACGCCGGAGAGGTCCAGACGCCAGTGGTCCACGGCCTCGGTGCCGCCGTTCGTGGAGTGGATCTTGCCGAAGACCTGGTCGAACAGCCACGAGACCGCGTAGCCGAAGATCAGGCCGAGGAAGATCGCGATCCGCGACCAGAAGCCGCGCAGGCACACCACGGCCAATCCGGTGAACAGCATGACGAGCAGCGCCGTCCACTGGTCGGTCGGCCAGTACGTGGAGGCCGTGACCGGTGCCAGGTTGAAGCCGATCAGCATCACGACCGCGCCGGTCACGATCGGCGGCATCGCGGCGTGGATGATCCGCGCCCCGAACTTCTGCACCGCGAGACCGACGACGAAGAGCAGCACGCCGACGACGAAGACCGCGCCGGTGACCGTGGCGCTGGAGCCGCCCGAGGCCCGGATCACCGCGGCGACGCCCACGAAGGAGAGCGAACAGCCCAGGTAGCTGGGCACCCGGCCGCGCGTGGCCAGCAGGAAGATGACCGTCGCGACACCGGACATCATGATCGCGAGGTTCGGGTCGAGACCCATGAGGACCGGGGCCACGAATGAGGCGCCGAACATCGCGACCACGTGCTGGGCGCCGAGCCCGATCGTGCGCGGCCAGGACAGCCGCTCGTCGGGGCGGACGACGGCTCCCGGGGCCGGGGTCTTCCCGTCGCCGTGAAGCTTCCAGCGGACGCCGAGGTCCATGTGCGCACTCTGCTTTCTGTGGCCTGAAACGATCGCCTCATGTTAATGCGACGTAAGTGCGAGTTCTTGTCGTGCCCGTCGCCGTCCGCGGGCGTCGCCGAGGCGCAGGTCACGCGGCCCTGCTGAGCGTTTGCTTAGGTCGGCGCCGTACGATGACGCTCCCACCCGTACCGCACCAGGAGCCCCATCCGTGACCGCCGTCGCCCCCGACCACACCACCGGCAGCACCGGCCGCCCCGGCCTGCTCGTTCCCGTCCACGTCCACTTCGACGACCTCGACGCGCTGGGCATGCTGCACAACGCCCGCTACCCGGTCCTCGTCGAGCGCGCCTGGACGGCCCTGTGGAACGAGCGCGGTCTCGTCTTCGAAGGCGACTGGGACGCGGCCGGCGACTTCTGCAACGCGGTCAAGGAACTCACCGTCAGCTACGAGGTCCCGGTCCTGCGCCCGGGCGCGTACGCCGTGCACCTGTGGATCGAGCGGCTCGGCAACACCGGCCTGACCTACGGCTTCCGCTTCTGCTCGGCGGACGGCGCGACCACCCACGCGCGCGGGACGCGCGTCCTGGTCCGGCTCGATCCGGGGACGCTGCGCCCCACCCGCTGGAGCGACGCGTTCAGGGCTTGCGCGCAGGATCTGCTGCCGCAGGGCTGACCTGCTCCGGCACCGTCGTCCGGGTCCGGTCACCGGCACGCAGCACCCCCGCGAACACCGCGAGCCCGCAGGCCAGCACGGTGACCAGGCCGAACGACACCACCAGGCTCGTCGCCTGGGCGATCGTGCCGATCGCGGACGGCGCGACGAGCCCCGAGGTGTACGTGATCGTGGCGACACCGGCGATGGCCAGGCTCGGGTTCGGCCCGCTGCGCCCGGCCGCCGCGAAGGCGAGCGGCACGACCACCGCGATGCCGAGACCGAGCAGCCCGAATCCGGCCATGGCCACGGCCGGGTTCGGCGCGACGACCACCATCAGGGCGCCGACCGCCGCGCCGATCCCGCTGATCCGCACGGTGCGCACGGCCCCGAACCGGTCCACGACCTTGTCGCCCGCGATCCGCGCGACCGCCATGGTGAGGGTGAAGCCGGTGGTGCAGGCGGCGGCGAGCCCCGCCGACGTGTCGAGCACGTCCTTCAGATAGACCGCCGACCAGTCCAGGCTGGCGCCCTCGGCGAACACCGCGCAGAACCCGACCGCGCCGATCAGCAGCGCCGACTTCGGGGGCAGCGCGAAGCGCGGCGGCGGCTCCTCGTCCTCGGTCGCCCGCAGATCCAGCACCCACTGACAGGCGGTGAACCCGGCGACGGTCAGCACCGCGGCGGCGAGTACGTGGTGCAGCCGGGCGTCCGCGCCCAGATGCGCGGCGAGCGTGCCGCCCGCCGAGCCGATCAGGGCGCCCGCGCTCCACATGCCGTGCAGCCCCGACATGATCGACTTGTCGAGCCGGGTCTCGACCTCCACGCCGAGGGCGTTCATCGCCACGTCCGACATGCCGGCCGTCGCGCCGTAGACGAACAGGGCCACGCAGAGCGTGAGCAGATTCGGCGCGAGGGAGGGCAGGGTCAGCGCCAGCGTCCACAGTGCGAGCAGTCCGCGCAGCGCGGTCCTGGCCCCGAACCGGTGGCTGATGCTGCCGGCCAGCGGCATCGCCACGGACGCGCCGATCGCCGGGAAGGCGAGCGCGAGCCCGAGCTGGCCCGCGCTGACGCCCGCGTGCTCCTGGATCCAGGGCACCCGGGTCGCGAACGAACCCGTCACGGCCCCATGGACGCAGAAGACGGTCGCGACGGCGTACCGCGCCCGCTTCAACTCCCCTGTTCCGTATATGACTTCACTCATCTCGCGGGCCCCTCCCGGTGTGTGCCCATGCTCGTCCGTCACGGTGCCGCCGTAAACTATCAGGAACCCTGCCTGATAGTTAACCCGTTTCCGCCTCCGAGCCGTAGGATCCCGCCATGCCCGCATCGCCGAGGACCGCCCGAGCCATCAACGACCGGCTCGCGCTGCGCTTCCTCCAGGAGGAAGGACCGCTCACCGCGGGCCAGCTCAAGGAGCGCACCGGACTGTCCCGGCCCACCGTCGCCGACCTGGTCGAACGCCTCACGGCCTCCGGCCTCGTCGCGGTCGTCGGGGAGACCGGGGCGCAGCGCCGCGGGCCGAACGCCAAGCTGTACGGGATCGTGGCCGACCGCGCCCACCTCGCCGCCCTCGACGTGCGCACCGAGGGGGTCCGGCTGGTCGTCGCCGATCTGCTCGGCACCGTCCTGGCGGAGGCATCCGTCCCCGTCGCGGTGGGGGAGGAGACCGGCGCCGCCGTCGAGCGCGCCGTCGCCCTCCTGGAGCGCACCGCCAAGGAGGTCGGCGCCGGGGCCCTGCACACCGTCGGGGTCGGCGCCCCCGGTCTCATCGACCCCGCGACCGGCGAGCTGCGCGACTCCTCCGGACTGCCGCTGTGGCACCGCCGGTTGATCGCCGCTCTCCAGGAACGGCTGCCCGCGCGCGTCCTCGTGGAGAACGAGACGAACCTCGCCGCCCTCGCCGAGCAGCGCGACGGTGCCACCCGGGACCGGGACACGTTCGTGCTGCTGTGGCTCGGGCTCGGCATCGGCGCGGCCGTCGTCCTGGACGGCAGGCTGCGCCGCGGGGCCTCCGGCGGTACCGGGGAGGTGGGGTTCCTGCCCGTGCCGGGCACCGGCGGTGTGCCGTCCGCCGTGAACTGTGACGGGGGCTTCCACTCGCTGGCCGGCTCGGCCGCGATCCTCGAACTCGCCGTGGAGCACGGGCTCGTGGGGCCGGGGGAGCCCGTGGGACGGGCCGCCGAGGTGGTCCGCACCGCCGTGGCCTCCGGCGCGGACGGGTTCCTCGACGTGCTGGCCGACCGGGTGGTGCTCGGGGCCGCCGCCGTCGTGGCCGTACTCGACCCTGGCTGCGTGGTGCTTGCCGGGGAGGTCGGGCGGGCGGGCGGTGACGTCCTCGCCGAACGGGTCGCCGCGCGGCTGGCCCTGATGTCCCCGCTGGCCACCGAGGTGCGGGCGGGGGAGCTCGGGGGTGGGGCCGTGTTGCGCGGGGCCTTGCTGATGGCCCGCGAGGCCGCCCAGGACATCGTGTTCGCGCCGTAGGCCCCCAGACCGCCGAACGCCTGCGGCCCGGTGGGGCTTCTCGCGCAGTTCCCCGCGCCCCTGGGCGAGCGGAGCTCGCTTCAGGGGCGCGGGGAACTGCGCGACCAGCCACGACGGTGGCGCGCGTACCCACCGGCCTCGTATTCCCGATCGGCGCCGATATCCATCGCAGGGTGCTGTGAGTCAGCCCACAGCAACCGTATGCATGCACATCGACAGGACGTGGCAGACTGGGCGTGTACCAGAAGCAGCGCACTCCGGGGTCGGTGAAAGTCCGAACCGGCGGTTACAGTCCGCGACCCGGTCACGTCCAGTGGCCGGTTGACCAGGTGAAATTCCTGGACCGACGGTTAAAGTCCGGATGGGAGGCAGTGCGCGGCGGGCGGGCACCACAGGTGCGCGTCGCCGGCTGTTTCGCCGTTCCCGCGAAGGGACCGGTGTCGAACACGGCGTCGCCGTTCCCGGTGTCGCTGTCCGTACGTTCTGTCGTCGTCGTACGACAGTGCCCCGGAGTCCAGGCCCCAAGAGGGAGGACCCGGGAAGTGTTCACCGGAATCGTCGAAGAGCTGGGCGAGATCACCGCCGTCGAGATGCTCGATGACGCCTGTCGCTTCCGTGTCCGTGGCCCCGTCGTCACCGAAGGCGCCCAGCACGGAGACTCCATCGCCGTCAACGGCGTGTGCCTCACCGTGGTCGAGCACGGGGACGGCGCGTTCACGGCCGACGTCATGGCCGAGACCCTCAAGCGCTCCAGCCTCGGCGCCCTCGCCGTCGGCTCCCGCGTGAACCTGGAACGCCCGATGGTGGCGGACGGCCGCTTCGGCGGGCACATCGTGCAGGGCCACGTCGACGGCACCGGCACCATCGTCGAGCGCACCCCCTCCGAGCACTGGGAGATCGTCAAGATCTCGCTCCCCGCCGAGCTGTCCCGGTACGTCGTCGAGAAGGGCTCGATCACGGTCGACGGCGTCAGCCTCACCGTCGTCGAGGCGGCGGCCGACTACTTCACCATCAGCCTCATCCCGACCACGCTCGCCCTGACCACGCTCGGCATCAAGCAGCCCGGCGACCCGGTCAACCTCGAGGTCGACGTCATCGCCAAGTACGTCGAGCGGATGCTCGGCGCGGGCCACAGCCTCAACGGGGGCACCAAGTGAACTGGCTCAACACCGAGGCGTTCACGGCCTTCGGGCAGCACATCCTGTGGTCCGACATGATCGGCAACACCTTCGGCCTGGTCGCGCTCGCGCTCGGCTGGAAGCGCTCCATATGGACCTGGCCCGTGCAGTTCGTCTCCGGCCTGATCCTCTTCGGCGCCTTCGCCGGACACCTGACCGGCAGCGCCGGCAAGCAGGTCGTGGTCATGGTCGTGGCCGCCATGGGCTGGGCCGCCTGGGTGCGCGGCCGCAAGCAGGCGCAGGACGGCTCCATCGCCGTGCGCTTCGCCACCTGGAAGGAGCGCGGCCTGATGGTCCTGGCCGGCGCCGCCGGCACGGTCGCCGTCGCGCTGCTCTTCAAGGCTTTCCCGAGCCTGTCCTGGGACCCTTGGCCGGACGCGTACATCTTCGTCGGCACCATCGTCGCGATGTACGCCCAGGCCCGCGGCATGGTCGAGTTCTGGTTCGCCTGGCTGCTGGTCGACGCCGTGGGCGTCCCGCTGAACTTCGCCAACGGCTACGCCTTCTCCGGTTTCGTCTACGTCATCTACGGCGCGCTCGTCCTGTGGGGCATGCGCGACTGGTGGCAGCGGTCCCGTACGGCCGCCGCCCCCGCTCTGGAAGGAGCGCACGCATGAGCACGGCACCCCACCTGTACGAGATCTCCCAGGACACCGACCTCTCCCTCGACCCGGTCGAGATGGCGATCCGCGACATCGCGGCGGGCCGCCCCGTCGTGGTCGTCGACGACGAGGACCGGGAGAACGAGGGCGACCTGATCGTCGCCGCCGAGAAGATCACCCCCGAGATCGTCGCCTTCATGATGAGCGAGTGCCGCGGCCTGATCTGCGCCCCCATGGAGGGCGCCGAACTGGACCGGCTCGACCTGCCGCAGATGGTCGGCGACAACACCGAGTCGATGCAGACCGCCTTCACGGTCTCCGTCGACGCCTCCGGCGCCCACGGCGTCACCACCGGCATCTCGGCCGCGGACCGCGCCACCACCCTGCGGCTCCTGGCCACCGGCACGGCACAGTCCGGCGACTTCGTCCGGCCCGGCCACATCTTCCCGCTGCGGGCCAAGGACGGCGGGGTGCTCGTCCGCAACGGCCACACCGAGGCCGCCGTCGACCTGGCCCGGCTCGCGGGGCTGCGCCCGGCCGGCGCCATCGTGGAGATCGCCGGCGAGGACGGCGTCATGCTGCGGCTGCCCGAGCTGATCCCGTTCGCCCGCAAGCACGGCCTGACGATCATCTCCATCGAGGACCTGATCGCCTACCGCAAGAGCGCCGAGCCCACGGTCAAGCGCGAGGCGACCGTGCAACTCCCCACGGCGTTCGGTGAGTTCACGGCGTACGGCTACCGCTCCACGGTCGACGGCGTCGAGCACGTCGCCCTGGTCCACGGCGAGGTCGGGGACGGCGACGACCTGCTCGTGCGGATCCACTCCGAGTGCCTGACCGGCGACATCTTCCACTCGCTGCGCTGCGACTGCGGCCCCCAGCTGGAGGAGTCCATGCGCCGCGTCGTCGAGGCGGGCCGCGGGGTCGTCGTCTATCTGCGCGGCCACGAGGGCCGCGGCATCGGCCTGCTGTCCAAGCTGCGCGCCTATGAGCTCCAGGAGCAGGGCCGCGACACCCTCGACGCCAACCTGGAACTCGGCCTGCCCGCCGACGCCCGCGACTACGCCGCCGGCGCCCAGATCCTCCACGACCTCGGCGTGCGCAGCCTGCGCCTGATGACCAACAACCCCGACAAGACCGACGCCCTGACCCGGCACGGTCTCAAGGTGACCGCCCGCGAGCCGATGCCTGTCACGGCCGGCGAGCACAACCTCCGCTACCTGCGCACCAAGCGGGACCGGATGGGCCACGACCTGCCCTGGCTGGACGCGCCCCGCACGTCCGCCTGCAACAACCAGTAGTCCCCTCTTCCATCCACTGATCTACGTACAACCGATCGACGTACACACGAGGAGAAGCGCGTGAGCGGCAAGGGTGCACCCGAACTGACCGTGGAGAACTGTGGCGACCTGCGGGTGGCCGTCATCGCCGCCCAGTGGCACGAGAAGGTCATGGGCGGCCTGGTCGACGGCGCCCTGCGGGCCCTGAACGAGCTGGGCATCAGCGAGCCCACCGTGCTGCGCGTCCCCGGCAGCTTCGAGCTGCCGGTCGTCGCCAAGCGGCTCGCGGACCGCGGCTACGACGCGATCGTCGCGCTCGGCGTCGTCATCCGCGGCGGCACCCCGCACTTCGAGTACGTGTGCCAGGGCGTCACCCAGGGCCTGACCCAGGTCTCCGTCGACACCGGCGTCCCGGTCGGCTTCGGCGTGCTGACCGTCGACACCGAGGAGCAGGCCCTGGACCGCGCGGGCCTCGAAGGCTCCAACGAGGACAAGGGGCACGAGGCCGTCACCGCCGCCGTCGCCACCGCGACCACGCTGCGTACCATCGCCGAGCCCTGGCGTTAGGGGCCGGGGAGAGCCGCGTAAAGTAGGCACCACCATGTCCAATAAGACGTTCGAGGAGCTCTTCACCGAGCTCCAGCAGAAGGCCGCCACCGGCGACCCCGCCACTTCCCGCACCGCCGAGCTGGTCGGCAAGGGTGTCCATGCCATCGGCAAGAAGGTCGTCGAGGAGGCCGCCGAAGTCTGGATGGCCGCCGAGTACGAGGGCAAGGACGCCGCCGCCGAGGAGATCTCGCAGCTGCTCTACCACGTCCAGGTGATGATGGTCGCCCGCGGCATCTCCCTCGACGACGTGTACGCCCATCTCTGAGCCACCGCCTCAGCCCGTTCGCTCAACTCCCTGAACACGCAAAGGAATCCCGCCTCATGCTGCGCATCGCCGTCCCCAACAAGGGTTCACTGTCCGGACCTGCGTCGGCGATGCTGCATGAGGCCGGATACCGCCAGCGCAAGGAGTCCAAGGAACTCGTCACGGTCGACCCGGACAACGAGGTGGAGTTCTTCTACCTCCGCCCCAAGGACATCGCGATCTACGTGTCCTCCGGCAAGCTCGACATCGGCATCACCGGACAGGACCTGCTGATCGACTCGGGCGCCGACGCCGAGACGATCCTTCCGCTCGGCTTCGCCCGCTCCACCTTCCGCTTCGCCTCCCGGCCCGGCGCCGTCAAGGACCTCGCCGACCTCGCCGGGAAGACGATCGCCACCTCGTACGAGGGCATCGTCGGCAAGTACCTCGCCGAGCACGGCGTCGACGCGTCCGTCGTCCACCTCGACGGCGCCGTGGAGACCGCCATCGAGCTGGGCGTCGCCGAGGCGATCGCCGACGTCGTGGAGACCGGCACCTCGCTGCGCAACGCGGGCCTGGAGGTCTTCGGCGACCCGATCATGAAGTCCGAGGCGTGCGTCATCCGCCGCACCGGCGCCGACACCGACAACACCAAGGCGCAGCAGTTCCTCCGCCGTCTGCAGGGCGTCCTCGTCGCGCGTACGTACGTGATGATGGACTACGACTGCCGCGCCGAGCACCTGGAGAAGGCCGTCGCCCTCACCCCGGGCCTCGAATCGCCGACCGTCTCGCCGCTGCACAACGAGGGCTGGGTCGCGGTCCGCGCGATGGTCCCCGCCAAGGACGCGCAGCGGATCATGGACGACCTGTACGCCCTGGGCGCGCGGGCCATCCTGACGACGGCCATCCACGCCTGCCGCCTCTGAGGACACCGAGACCACCATGTCCGAAGCCCTGCCCAGCCTGCCCGTCACCTTCAGGCCGGGGCGCACCCGCGTGATCCTGCACACGCTCGGCGCCGCCTCCTTCGTCACGATCACCGTCGTCGCGCTCGTCCTGGGCGGGATGAGCCCGGCGGAGAAGACCAGTTTCGTCTTCACGGCGGCGCTGTTCTGGGGCGTGCTCGGCCTGCTGGCCCGCCCCAAGGTCGTCGCCGACGGCGAGGGCGTCACCGTGGTCAACATCGCGCGCAGCCGCCGCCTTTCGTGGGCGGAGATCGTCCAGGTCAACCTGCGCCCCGGCGACCCGTGGGTGTTCCTCAACCTCACCGACGGCACCAGCATGGCCGCCATGGGCATCCAGCCGGGCCTCGCGAAGAAGACCGCGATCCGGGACGCCCGGGCCCTGCGCGACCTGACCGACGCGGCGCACGCCCGGCCTCGCGACTGACTCGGCCGCCCGGCCCCTGACGCCCTGCCCCCAGTCGTGATTAATCTGGTGGCAGGGCGTGCGCCGAGAGCCGCCCCGCCCCGGCCCGACCGTCCGGGGTTCCTGCTAACCGAGGAGTGACTCCCTCCAGCGATGGACGGATCGTCCGGTAGTACCTGCGCCGCCCCCTCCCGACATAGCGCGACCCGCTCGCGTACGTCCCCGGAGGCGGCGGCATGACCATCCCGTTGCTGCTTCTCGCGGCCGCCTTTCTTCTCATCCTCGCCAACGGCTTCTTCGTGGCGGCCGAATTCGGCCTCGTCACCGTGGAACGCCCCGACGCCGAACAGGCCGCGGCCGCGGGCGACAAGCGCGCCCGCACCGTCGTGAGCTCCCTGAAGGAACTCTCCTTCCAGCTCTCCGGCACCCAGCTCGGCATCACCATCACCTCCCTGGTCGTCGGCATGCTCGCCGAACCGGCCCTCGCCGAGCTGCTGCGCGGCCCGTTCACCGCCGTCGGCGTGCCCGAGGGCGCGGTCGGCGGCGTGTCCGTCGTCGTCGGCATGCTGCTGGCCTCGGCCGTGCAGATGGTGATCGGCGAACTCGTGCCCAAGAACTGGGCGGTGTCGAAGCCGCTCCAGGTGGCCCGCTTCGTGGCCGGACCGCAGTCGGTCTTCGCCCGGCTGTTCCGCCCGGTCATCGCCCTGCTCAACACGGTCGCCAACCGGCTCGTGCGGGCGCTCGGCGTCGAACCCGCCGACGAACTGGCCTCCGCCCGCACCCCCGGCGAACTGGTCTCCCTGGCCCGGCACTCCGCGCAGGCCGGCGCCCTGGAGCAGGACACCGCCGATCTGTTCGTGCGCACCCTCTCGCTCGCCGAGCTGACCGCCCAGCACGTCATGACGCCACGGGTGAAGGTCAGCGCGCTCCAGGCCTCCGCGACCGCCGCGGACGTGGTCAACCTGACCCGGGCCACCGGCCTGTCCCGCTTCCCCGTCTACCGGGAGCGGATCGACGAGGTCATCGGCGTCGTCCACCTCAAGGACGCCCTCGCCGTGCCCGCCCACGAACGCCTGCGCACCCCGGTGAGCCGGATCGCCCAGGCCCCGCTGCTCATCCCCGAGACGCTCCCGGTCCAGCCGCTCCTCGCCCAATTGCGCAGCGAGCAGCCGATGGCCGTGGTCGTCGACGAGTACGGCGGCACCGCCGGCGTCGTCACCCTGGAGGACATCGTGGAGGAGCTCGTCGGCGAGGTCCGCGACGAGCACGACGGTCTCGACCTCCCCGAGCTGGCCGTCGCGCCCGCCGAGGACGGCCGCCCCGCCTGGGACGCCGACGGCGGATGCCGCGTCGACATCCTGCGCCGCATAGGCCTCGACGTCGCCGAGGGCCCCTACGAGACGGTGGCAGGACTCGTCGCCGACCTCCTCGGCCGCATCCCGGCCCCCGGCGACAAGGCCGAACTCCCGGGCTGGAAGCTCTCGGTCCGCCAGGTCGACCACTACCGCGCCGAGCGCGTGCGCATCGTCCGCACCGCCGACTCCGCGCCGTCCGCAGTCCTGGAGGCGGCCCGATGAGCGCCCTGCAACTCTTCTTCGCCGCACTCCTGGTCCTGGCCAACGGCTTCTTCGTCGGAGCCGAGTTCGCCCTGGTCTCGGTCCGCCGCAGCCAGATCGAACCCATCCCCGGCAACCGCGCCCGCCAGGTCCTGTACGGGCTCGAACACCTGCCGCAGATGATGGCGGCGGCCCAGTTCGGCATCACCGTCTGCTCGCTGACGCTCGGCGCGGTCGCCGAGCCGACCGTCGCCAAGCTCCTGGAACCGCTCTTCGAGGCGATCCACCTGCCGCACGGCGTCATCCACCCGCTGGGCTATGTCATCGCGCTCGCCGCGGTGGTCTTCTTCCACCTCGTCATCGGCGAGATGGTCCCGAAGAACCTGGCGATGGCTGCGCCGGAGAAGACCGCGCTCTGGTTCAGCCCGGGGCTCGTCGCCTTCGCCCGCCTGTGCAAGCCGATCACGGTGGCGCTCGGCGCCTGCGCCCGGCTGATCCTCAAGCTGTTCCGGGTCGAGCCCAAGGACGAGGTCGAGGCGGTCTTCACCAGCGAGCAGCTCAACCGCCTGGTGGAGGACTCCGGGCAGGCCGGCCTCCTCGGCCCCGAGGAGCAGGAACGCCTGGAGGACGCCCTGGAGCTGGGCTCGCGCCCGGTCATGGACGTCCTGCTGCCCAAGGCGTCCCTGGTGACGGTCGGCCCGTCGGTCACCCCGGCGGAGGTCATCGCCCTCACCGCCCGCACCGGCTACTCCCGCTTCCCGATCTGCGCGGACACCGGCGCGTTCATGGGCTATCTGCACGTGAAGGACGTCCTCGACCTGATCGAGGGCCCCGACACCGACCGGGCCGTCCCGCAGCACGTCTGGCGTCCCATGACCACCCTGCGCGCGGAGCTCCCGCTGGACGACGCGCTCACCGTGATGCGCCGCGCGGCCACGCACCTGGCACAGGTCGCGGACGCCTCCGGCCGGGTCCTCGGGCTCGTCGCGCTGGAGGACGTACTGGAACTCCTGGTCGGCGAGGTCAAGGACCCGGCCCACCGGGACGAGCCGGCGGTACCCCCGGCGCGCGCCAAGCAGGGCGTACCGGCCTGACCCGCTCCGTGCGGGACGCGCCTTCGCGCGCGTCCCGCACGGACGGCGTCACAGCCCGCCCGGCCCCCGCCCCGACAGCACCTCGCCGTACGCCTGCATGAGGTCCGGCAGCCGCAGCGTGGCCAGATCGTCCCGGGACGGCTCCATCAGATAGCCGGTCAGCCGCAGATCGCGGTAGGCGCAGGACTTCTCGTACAGGGTCCGCAGGAACCGCCCGTTGCCCAGTTCGTCGATCCAGCCCTGGTCGACCACGTGCCCGGCGATGGAACGCAGCTCGTCCAGGGCCTCCTCGTCCCACACGTCCCCGTTCTCCGCTGCGAGCACCTCGCCGATCGAGGTCAGCTCCAGGGGGCGGTACGAGGGGAAGTCGACCCGCGTCGTGAAGCGCGAGGACAGCCCCGGGTTGGCGGCGAGCAGCCGGTCCATGCCCTCCGGGTATCCGGCGAGGATCACCACGAGATGGTCGCGGTTGTCCTCCGCGCGCTTCAGCAGCACCTGAAGGGCCTCGTCGCCGTACGCGTCGCCCTTGCCGTACCCCGAGTTGGACAGCGCGTACGCCTCGTCGACGAAGAGCACCCCGCCCATGGCCGAGTCGATCAGCTCGTTCGCCTTGACGGCTGTCTGGCCCAGATACTCGCCGACCAGGTCGGCCCGCTGCGCCTCCACCAGATGGTCGCCGCCGAGCAGCCCCAGCGCGTAGAACACCCGGCCGAGGATCCGGGCGACCGTCGTCTTGCCGGTGCCCGAGGGGCCGGAGAAGACGAAGTGCCGCTTGGGCGGCTGCACCGGAAGGCCCTGCCCGGCGCGCAGCCGCGCCATGTTCAGCTGCGCGGACAGCGCCTTGACCTGCCGCTTGACCGGTTCGAGGCCGACCATCGACTCCAGCTCCGCGAGGGCCTCGTCGAGCAGGGTCGGATCGGCGGGACCGGGCGGCATCGGCGCCGCCGACACCGGCACCACCGCCTTCTCCCTGACCATGTCGGCATCGTCGTCGGCGCCGCCGCCCGGGGGCGGCAGATCCGGCTCGGACACCTTCAGGTCGCGGCCGTCACTGGCGAACAGCGGATCGACCGACTCCCCGCCGTCCAGGCCGTCCTGAAATCCCGTCAGGGACATCGGGGTCAGGTCGGTGCCGTCGGTGAAGTCCGCGTACCCGTCCCCCTCGGTGATCGCGGCGAGCCGCGCCGCGGTGTCCATGAACGCGGGGTCGACCCGGTGTACGGCCCGGTACAGCGGCAGCGCGGCGGCCGAACGCCCGGTGCCCTCGTGGGCGCGCGCCAGCCAGTACCGCAGCTCCTTGCGCTGCGGCTGCTCGCTGCGGCAGCGCATCAGTGCCGAGGAGAGCAGCGGCTCGGCCTGGCCGTACATGTCGAGGCGCACCCGCGCCATCCCGCCGAAGAGCCCCGCCTCGATCCCGAGCATGGGGTCGTCGACCAGCGGGTCCGTGTGCCGGACCAACTGCTCCCAGTCCTTGACCAGATAGGCCCGGCACGCGTGCAGGAACCGCACCTGCCGGTCCGCGTCGACCGGCGGCAGCGTGGCCAACGCCCGGTCCAGATCTGGGACATGGCGGCCGTCCAGCCAGTGCGAGGCGTGCGCGAGCAGCAGATCGCGCGGATGCTCAAGGACCGGCTGCACCCACCAGCCCAGCCAGTACCAGGAGTTGAGGGTGCGCCGGTGCCGGGTGCGCTGCTCCCCGAACCGCTCGCGGTGCCGGAACATCCGCAGCAGCGCCGTCGTCGTGTCGATGCGCAGGGCATGCAGCCCGAGCCAGCCGTCCGCCATGGCGGGGTCCAGCCGCACGGCGGCCCGGAACTCCTCCTCCGCCTGCGGATACGCGCCCATCGTGTAGGCGTCGACGCCCCGCAGCCACGCGAGGTCGGCCGGGCCCGTCGGTGGTGCCCCAGTGCCGAAGCTCATCACGTCCCCCACACGCCGTGCCCCCGATGAACCTGATCCCGCCCTTAACCAAGCTGTCATGGACGGGAGTTGTCACGATGCGGACAGCGAGCCGTCCAGAGGCCGCACCGAGAGGCATCGTACCTGCGGGCACAGGGTGGGCCGAAGGGCGCAACGGGGTCGGATCGGTGCGACAGTGGGGGATTCGGTGCAGGTGAGCGCGGTACCGCAGGGTGACTCTGGGTGAACGAAGAGGGCCGCGGAGCGTCGGTGAAGGGGCATTGCGGGCAGAACGAAGCCCCCGATCACGGGGGAACAACCGGGGGCTTCGCGACTGCGGGCGGTCCCGAAAGGCCGCACATTGAGAACGTAAGTCCTGTACGGCCCCTGGGTCAAGCCGAGTTGGGGCACTCGCCGAAACTGGCGGAAGGCGCTTTCCGACCGTTCAGCGCACCGCTGGCGGACCCTCACGGTGAGTGACGGACTGGCGAGTCTGCGTGGTCCCAGCAGGGCCTTCGCGCATCGCGTATCCCTCGGGGCACTCTCTTACCAATTTCTCGGCGAACGGCCGCGACGGGTCCTGAGCGAAATGCTTCCGCTCCGCTGGAATCCAGCCGTCCCAGAAGTCCCGCTGGGCCTCTCCGTCCCGTGCGCGTCCCCTTTTCCATGCCGCCTCGTCCGGCAGATCCATCCACAGCAGACTCGCGAGGAACGGCCGCACCGCCCGCCGCCCGGCCCCCACGCCTTCGACGAGGATCACCTCGGCGGGCTCCAGTGTCCGTGCCCCGTCGAGGCGCCGGGTGTTCCAGTCGTACGTCTCGTAGCGTGCGGCCCTGCCGTGGGACAGCGGCTCGACGACCTGGGTGCGCAGCCGGTCGGTCCAGTCGAAGAGGGCGTCGTGGCTCGCGAGATCGTCGAGGTGCAGCACGGGCGCGCCGCCGAGCGCCCGCGCGAGCCGTCCGGCGAGGGTCGACTTGCCGGACCCGGCGTGCCCGTCGATGCCGACGAGCCGGACCGGACCGCAGGAGGGCGGCAGCCGGCGCAGCCGTTCGGCGTACGGGGCGAGGGGCACGTGCGAGTAGTCCACGCCCACAAGGGTATGTCCCGCGCCGATCGGTTTCATCGACGCCACCGCAGGTCATGCCAGTGGTGAAGACCAATATTGGTCGCGTGGAGCACCCTCGAAACGCTGGTGGAAATCCCGTTCCGGGAGCCATAGTTGGCGCACTGTTCCACCCGGAGCACATCCCGCGCGCCCGTCCCGTCCGCCCGAACCGTCGACAGGGGGATCCTCCCGATGACCCGCCCCGACCAGCCCACCTCATCGACTCCGTCCCGCAGAACCGTGCTGGCGGCGGCCGCGGGCGTCGCGCTCGCCGCGACCACGGCCACCACCGCGCACGCCTCGGCCCCCGCACAGCAGAAGGCCCCCGCCCGACTCGTGGACAACAGCACCTGGACGACGTACAGCGACTGGCGCTCCGGCACCGGCCACGGCACCCGCGCCCTCGCGGGCTCCCGGCCCGGCGTCACCCTCGCCCGCGCCACCGGCACGATGAGCTACACCGACCCGCACCTGAACCGGACGGCCGACTGGGAGTACGCGACCTGGACCTCGCCCGTCCACACCCTCGCCGTGCCCGCCACCGAGGTCATCGCCTCCTGGAACGCGCACACCCCGGCCGGCACCTGGATCCAGGTCGAGCTGCAGGGCACGTACACCGACGGGACCCGGACCCCCTGGTACGTCATGGGCCGCTGGACCGCGGGGGACGACGAGAAGGTCGACATCCGCCGCACCTCGGTCGACGACCAGAACGACGGCCGCTCCAGCATCTGGACCGACACCTTCTCCATCGACGACGCGGCGTCCGGCCTGCGCCTCGTCTCCTACAGCCTGCGCCTGACCCTGCTGCGCACCCCCGGCACCAAGGCGGCGCCCACCGTCTGGCGGCTCGGCGCGATGGGCTCGGACGTCCCGGACCGCTTCACCGTCCCGGCCTCCGTCCCCGGCTTCACCGGTGAGCTGGCGGTCCCGCGCTACTCGCAGGACGTCCACGCCGGCCAGTACCCCGAGTACGACGGCGGCGGCGAGGCGTGGTGCAGCCCCACCTCCTCGCAGATGATCATCGAGTCCTGGGGCCGGAAGCCCAGCGCCGAGCAGCTGGCCTGGGTCGATCCGTCCTACGCCGACCCGCAGGTCTGCCTCGCGGCCCGCTCCACCTTCGACTACCAGTACGACGGCTGCGGCAACTGGCCGTTCAACGCCGCGTACGCGGCCACGTACAAGGATCTCCAGGGCGTCGTCACCCGGCTCGGCTCGCTCACCGATCTGGAGACGCTGATCGCGGCCGGCATCCCGGCCATAACGTCCCAGTCGTTCCTGAAGACCGAGCTGACAGGCGCCGGGTACGGCACCTCCGGGCACCTGATGACGGTCATCGGCTTCACCGCCGACGGCGACGTGATCGCCAACGACCCGGCCTCCAAGGACGATCCGGCGGTCCGCCGGGTCTACAAGCGGCGCGAGTGGGAGAACATCTGGCTGCGCACGAAGCGGTACAACGCCACGGGCGGTGTCTCCTCCGGCACCGGCGGCGTCTGCTACCTCTACTTCCCGGCGCACCCCACGCCCGCGCAGCGGCGCGCGCTCGCCAAGGTGGGCGTCCGCTAGGGCGGGCCCCGGGGCGTGTGTCGAAGGTCTCGGTCGCAACGGGTTCACGGGGTGGCATGGTGGAGAGGGCGCCGGAGGGGAGTCGGGCGCCCTCGGGGGGAGTTCCTGCCCCGATCAGGCCCCTGATCACGAGCCGAGCGAGACGCCCATGACCGCCAGTTCCGCCACCGTCGCCCCCGCCGCCCGCACCCGCACCGGCGGTCCCCGGGAGGACGGGCCCAAGATCCTCGAGCACGTCCTGGGCTGGACCTTCGTCGTGGTGGTGGCGATGTTCGTCACGCAGCTCGGCCTGATGTGACGCTGCCGCCACCCGGCGTGAGGTGATCCGCGTCACGGCCGGCCCGTGAGGTGCCATACTGCGGAATCCGCAGATCTCGGACACTGCGGGCCCCCTCGGACACCAGGGCCGGAATTGAAGAACAGTGAACAGCGGGCACGCGGCACCGACCGCTCCGCCACGCGGCGCGCCGAACTCATCGCCATCGGGCGGAAGTTGTTCGCCGACACGTCCTACGACGCCCTGTCGATGGACGACATCGCCCGGCACGCGGGGGTCGCCAAGGGGCTGATCTACTACTACTTCACGTCCAAGCGCGGCTACTACCTCGCGATCATCGAGGAGTCCGTCGGTGATCTCGTCGACCGGGCGAGCAGCGTCGGCGATCTGTCCCCGGTCGCCCGGGTCCACCACACGATCGACGGCTATCTGCGCTACGCCGAGCACCACCAGGCCGCGTACCGCACGATCATCACGGGCGGGGTCGGCTTCGACGCCGAGGTGCAGGCCATCCGGAACGGGGTGCGCGAAGAGATGATCGCGACCATCGCCCGCGGCGCCTACGGAAAGCCCGATGTGCCGGAGCTGGCCCGGCTCGCGCTGCTCGGCTGGCTGTGCGGAGTCGAGGGCGTCACGCTGGACTGGATCGGCCGCCGGGAGGTCGAACGGGACACGGTGCGGGCCCTGTTGGTACGCACCCTCGTCGAGACCCTGCGCGTGATCGAGGAGTTCGAGCCCGCGTGCCCGGCCACCGTGACCACGACGGCGTGAGGGGCGGGACCGGATTCCGGTCCCGCCCCTCGTATTGTTCCGGCGCGCCTAGTCGATCGCCTTGATCAGCTCGCCGTCCGAGGTGTCACCGGACAGCTCCCAGACGAAGGTGCCGCCCAGGCCCTGCTGGTTCTTGTAGTCCATCTTCCCCGCGATGGTCTGCGGGGTGTCGTAGCTCCACCAGTCCGAGCCGCAGTGCGCGTACGCGGTGCCGCCGACCGTGCCCGTCGCGGGGCACTTGGTCTTCAGCTCCTTGTAGTCGTCGATGCCCGGCTCGTACTTGCCGGCCGCGGGGCCGGTCGCCGTGCCGCCGGGGGCGTCCTGGGTGACGCCGGTCCAGCCGCGCCCGTAGAAGCCGATGCCGAGCAGCAGCTTGGAGGCCGGGACGCCCTTCGCCGTGAGCTTGGCGATGGTGGCCGAGGAGTTCCAGCTCTCCTTCGGGATGCCGTCGTACGTGGTCAGCGGGGAGTGCGGGGCCGTCGGGCCCTGCGCGTCCCAGGCGCCGAAGTAGTCGTACGTCATCGGGTTGTACCAGTCGACGTACTGGGCGGCGCCCGCGTAGTCGGTGGCGTCCAGCTTGCCGCCGTCCTCGGCGTCGGCCGCGATCGCCGAGGTGATCAGGTAGTCGCCGCCGAACTTCGAACGCAGCGCCGCCATCAGGTTCTTGTACGCGTCGGGGCCGCTGGTGTCACAGGTGAGGCCGCAGGCGTTCGGGTACTCCCAGTCGATGTCGATGCCGTCGAAGACATCGGCCCACTTGGAGTTCTCGACGAGGTCGTAGCAGGACTGGGCGAACGCGGCCGGGTCCTTCGCCGCCTCGCCGAACCCGCCGGACCAGGTCCAGCCGCCGAAGGACCAGAGGATCTTGAGGTTCGGGTGCAGCTTCTTCAGCTTGAGCAGCTGGTTGAAGTTGCCGCGCAGCGGCTGGTCCCAGGTGTCGGCGACGCCGTCCACGGCCTGGTCGGCGGTATAGGCCTTGTCGGTCGCGGCGTAGGAGTCGCCCATGGCGCACTTGCCGCCCTGGACGTTGCCGAAGGCGTAGTTGATGTGGGTCAGCTTGTCTGCGGAGCCGGACGTCTCGATGTTCTTGACGTGGTAGTTCCGGTCGTAGACACCCCATTCGGTGAAGTATCCGACGACCTTCGAACCGGCCGCAGTCGTACGGGAGTCGGCCTCGGTCTGCGCCGTCGCGCTGCCCGCGGAGGCGAGCAGTCCGGCGCCGAGGACGGCGCCCGACACGGCGAGGGCCAGCGCCTTGAGGCGCATGCGGGGGAGGTGCGGTCTGAGCATCTTGTCTCCTCGTGGGGGAGGGGGACACGCGGGATGTGGGGGATTCCGTGCTGGACCTGCGGACGGAACAGTAGGAGGACTAGACCAGTGAGGTCAATGGTCCGGACCAATCTCCCCACTTCCCGCACACGGCCCGGAGGCCCGCGAAAAAACTTGGAGTAAGCGGTCGTTAACTAGTGACGCGCGGCCCGGGACAGGGAATACTCAACACGCCGCAGCCGCTGGTCAGCCGCTTCCGAGACCCGGAAGGGCAGCATCGGTTCGGTAGTGACCGACCGGTGGCGCCGCCTCACCCCGCGGCCCCACCGCAGCGCCCGCCAGGGAGGAGAGCGTCGCCATGCCGGAGCCAGGAGTCGAGCGTCAGCTGCCGACGGACGAAGCTCAGGACCTGATGCAGCTGGTCCGTGACATCGCACAGCGGGAGATCGCCCCGCGCGCGGCCGAGGAGGAGGACGCCGGCCGCTTCCCGCGCGAGACGTTCGCGCTGCTGTCCTCCTCGGGACTGCTCGGACTGCCCTACGACGCGGAGTTCGGCGGCGGCGACCAGCCCTACGAGGTGTACCTCCAGGCGCTGGAGGAGCTGGCGGCCGCGCGCCTCACGGTCGGGCTCGGCGTCAGCGTCCACTCGCTGTCCTGCCATGCGCTGGCCAACTTCGGCACGAAGGAGCAGCGCTCCGAGCATCTGCCCGACATGCTCGGCGGCGGGCTGCTCGGCGCGTACTGCCTCTCCGAGCCCTCGTCCGGCTCCGACGCCGCCTCCTTGCGTACGAAGGCGGTGCGCGACGGCGACGACTGGGTGCTGACCGGCACGAAGGCCTGGATCACCCACGGCGGCGTCGCCGACTTCTACACGGTGCTCGCCCGCACCGGCGGTGAGGGCGCGCACGGCATCACGGCGTTCCTGGTCCCCGGCGACGCGCCCGGACTGAGCGCAGCCGTGCCCGAGAAGAAGATGGGCATGAAGGGCTCGCCCACCGCGCAGGTCCACTTCGACGGAGTGCGGATCGGCGACGCGCGGCGGATCGGGGACGAGGGGCAGGGCTTCCAGATCGCCCTGTCGGCCCTCGACTCGGGCCGCCTCGGCATCGCGGCCTGCGCGATCGGCGTGGCGCAGGCGGCGCTGGACGAGGCGGTCTCGTACGCCAGGGGCCGGTCCCAGTTCGGCCACCCCATCGCCGACTTCCAGGGCCTGCGCTTCATGCTCGCCGACATGGCGACGCAGATCGAGGCGGGCCGCGCCCTGTATCTGTCGGCGGCCCGGCTGCGGGACGCGGGCCGGCCGTTCTCCAAGCAGGCGGCCATGGCCAAGCTGCTGTGCACCGACGCGGCGATGAAGGTCACCACGGACGCGGTGCAGGTCCTCGGCGGATACGGCTACACGGCGGACTTCCCGGTCGAGCGCCTGATGCGCGAGGCCAAGGTGCTGCAGATCGTCGAGGGCACCAATCAGATCCAGCGCATGGTCATCGCCCGTCACCTCGCGGGACCTGAGTCCCGCTGAACTGCCCGGCGCGCACGGTGGGCGCCACCAGACGCACCCACTCGGGGTCGTGCCGGCCCGGCAGCGTCCTGCCGCGGTCGGCCCAGCTCGCGATCAGGGCCCGGTAGATGGGCGGGTCCTGGTGCGCCGGGTTCGCCACGGGACGCGGAGGCGGTGGGGCCGCATGTGACAGCTGGGCCGGATGTGCCGGATGCGTCGTGTGTGACAGCTGCGGCTGGTGGGTTTGATGGGGCTGGTGGGTTTGGTGCGTCTGATGCGCCGGGTGGGTCTGAGGTGCCTGCTGTTGCTGATGATGAACCGATTCTGCGGCAACAGGGACGAGGATGCGCCTGCGTCGTCCGGTGGGCGCAGAGGCCGGGATCTCCGTCGGGGTCATGCCAGATCAACGTTCGGGCGACGGGCCAGGTCACGTGTTGACGGTATCGAGCGTCCGTTCGCGGCATAACCGTGCACAGGGAGCCGCCGCGGTCGAACGTCTTCTCAGTCGCGTCGAGCTGACGTACCGTCAACTCCGCCGCCGGGCAGGCCGCACCCCTCCGGGCGACGTCAACCGGTCCGCACGCAGGGAGGATGCCCGTGGCCGACGACGAACGTCCCGTGGCGCTCGACGAGTACCCCGTCCACCAGGTCCCGCTGTCGATGCGGCACGTGGCGACCGGCGACCGCAACGCCTACGACCGCTGCATCTTCCACCTCGTCGACCCCGAGGGGCACTTCCTGCTCATCCTCGGTCTCGGCGTCTACCCCAACCTCGGCGTCGTCGACGCCTACGCCACCCTCCGCGCCGGTGACACCCTGCACGCCGTCCGCGCCTCGGACGCGCTGGACGAGGAGGACCGGATGCGGATGGAGGTCGGCCCGCTGCGGATCCGGGTCGAGCGCCCGCTCAAGGAGTTCGTTCTCACGTGCGCCGCCGACCCGGACGAGCCGGACGGACTCTCGTACGAGATGACCTGGCGGGCCGACTTCCCGGCGCTGTGGGAGCCGCACCACCTCCAGCGCAGGGGCGGACGGCTGACCCTGGAGGGCAAGCGGTTCGTGCAGGCGGGCCGGGTCGACGGACGGCTGCGCGTCGGCGGCCGCGAGATCGAGGTGCGCGACTGGACCGGCACCCGCGACCGCAGCTGGGGAGTGCGCCCGGTGCCCGGCGAGGAGGGCGGCCGGCTCGCCCAGGACCACCCCACCGAGGGCTTCCACTGGATCTGGGCGCCGGTCCGCTTCGACGACCGCTTCCTCATGGTCGTCACCCAGGAGGACGCCGACGGATACCGCACCCTCACGGACGCCACCCTCGTCCAGGACGGACACCGCGACCGCCAACTCGGCTGGCCGCAGACCGACATCGTCTACCGCCCCGGCACCCGGCACCCCGAGAGCGCGGTCGTCCACCTCACCGACCCGGCCACCCGCAAGCCCCTCGAACTCGGCGTGGAGATCCTCACCTCCTCGCCGCTCGCGCTCGGCGCCGGCTATCCGCCCGCCGACGACTGGCAGCACGGCACCTGGCAGGGACGCGGCTGGACCGACCGGCGCGCCTACGACCTCTCCGACCCGTCCGCGCACCCCCTGGCCGGGTACGGAGTGACCGACCACGCGGCCCGCTTCACCCTCGACGGGCAGGTCGGCCACGGCATCTTCGAGCACGGCAGCTTCGGCCGGCACGACCCGAGCGGCTTCACCGGCTTCGACTCCGTGGCCCCGGAACGCCCGTAACCCACCTTCAGGCAGAGGGAGTTCGACGATGGCGACAGCGCCACGCCCGCGCACCTCCACCCGTGAACCCGAAGAGCTCGCCCGCCGCCTCACCGCGTGGCTCGGCGGCCGACTGCCGGGCGCCAAGGCGGTGAACGTCTCCGTGCCCGAGTCCAACGGCATGTCCAGCGAGACGCTCCTCTTCGACATCGAGCACCCCGAACCACCGGTGCGCGCCTGCGCGTTGCGGCTCGCGGCCGACCCGTCCGCGTACACGATCTTCCCGGTGTACGACATGCCACGGCAGTACCGCACGATGCGGCTCGCCGCCGAGCGTGCCGGGATCCCGGTGCCGCGCGTGCTGTGGCTGGAGGAGGACCCGGGGCCGCTCGGCGCACCCTTCTTCGTCATGGAGCGGGTCGCGGGGCGGGTGCCGCCCGACGTCATGCCGTACACCTACGAGGGCAACTGGCTGCACGCGGCGACGGACGCCGAGCGCGCCCGTCTCGAAGAGGCGAGCATCGGCGTCATCGCCCGGCTGCACGACGGCGTACCGGCGGCCGACGCGGAGTTCCTGGCGCTGCCCGGCGACGGCAGCCCGCTGCGCCGCCACGTCACCGCCCAACGCGCCTACTACGCCTGGGTGGTGGCTGGGCTCGCCCCGTCACCGCTGATCGAGCGCGCCTTCGACCGCCTGGAGGAGCTGTGGCCGCACGAGGAGGGCGCCGCGGTCCTCAACTGGGGCGACGCCCGCATCGGCAACATCATCTACGACGGCTTCGAACCGGCCGCCGTGCTCGACTGGGAGATGGCGGCCCTGGCGCCGCGCGAGGTCGACCTCGGCTGGACCGTCTATCTGCACCGCTTCTTCCAGGACCTCACGGTGAGCTTCGGCCAGCCGGGGCTGCCCGCGTTCCTGCGTCGCGACCGGATCGAGGAGAGCTATGCGCGCCGCACCGGCCACACCCCGCGCGACATGGACTTCTACACACTCTACGCCGCCCTGCGGCACGCGGTGGTGATGCTCAGGGTCGCCTACCGGCAGGCCCACTTCGGCGAGGTCGCCGTGCCCGCGGATCCGGACACACTGATCCTGCACCACGACAGTCTGCGCGCCATGGTGCAGGGCAGTTACTGGAGGGACCCGCGGTAGGTCAGGCGGCGCTGCTGCGCTGGCGGGGCACCCGGATCGGGCGCGAGCCGGGCCCGCCGACGTGCGAGAACGGCTGGGTGCGCCAGTCGAGCCCCTGAGGGAGCGTCAACAGCAGCGCGGTGTCCTGCTCCTGAGTGCCCGTCATCTCGTCGGCGGGGCGCGCCTCGGCGGCCGTACGGCCGGTGCCCGCGCACACGGAGAGCCCGAACGGGTTCCAGGGCGAGGTCACGTGGGCGTGCTCGGGCAGCCGGTCCTCGTCGGCGAGGAGGGCGATGGGCTGGGCGCAGTCCGGGCAGATCACCCGGTACATCTCGAACGTGTCGTACGCGTCGAGCTCGTCGACGCCCTCGTCGAAGCCGGGTTCGACACCCTCCGGCTGGGGCTCGACGACCGCCTGCTTGCGGTTGCCGCGCGCGGCAGTGCGTCCGGGACGCTTCACACTCTGCATGGGATTCTCCCCCTCGGGTGGGCCGGGCGCGGATGTCCATGAGTCGCGGCCTCGGCCACAGCAAGCACTTCCCGCCCCGTGCGCGAGGTAACCGCGCGATGCCTCTGGACACGGCCCGAACGGTGTGGTCTTCGTCACATGCCGATTGCAGGTGCCGGTGACGCGGTAGACGAGAGGCCCTTCGCGGTACCGGGGGGATCAAGGGACGGGTAGGTTCATCGCCATGGAGGAGCTCGACCGACAGATTGTGCAGCTGCTCGTCAAGGACGGGCGGATGAGCTACACCGACCTGGGCAAGGCCACGGGCCTGTCCACGTCAGCGGTGCACCAGCGCGTGCGCCGGCTCGAACAGCGCGGAGTGATCCGCGGCTACGCGGCGGTCGTCGACCCCGAGGCGGTCGGGCTGCCGATGACGGCGTTCATCTCGGTGAAGCCGTTCGACCCGAGCGCCCCCGACGACATCGCCGAACGCCTCGCGGGCGTACCGGAGATCGAGGCCTGCCACAGCGTGGCCGGCGACGAGAACTACATCCTGAAGGTCCGGGTGGAGACCCCGCACGAACTGGAGAACCTCCTGGCCCGGGTCCGCTCGCTGGCCGGCGTCTCGACCCGCACGACGGTGGTCCTCTCCACCCCGTACGAGTCCCGCCCCCCGCGCATCTAGTCCCCGCCCCCCGCCTTGGGCAATCTGCCGCCATGGGCGGCAGGGTGGGCAAGGCGGCCCCCGGCGCGGGGCAAGCGCCCGACAGGCCTGCACCCCAGCGCCGCCGGGGAAACAGCACCCCGATACCGGAGCACCCTGCACGACACGGGAAACTGTTCCCCATGAGCACGCCCCCCAGCCCCCGCACCGTCCTCCTGCGCCGCGGCGAGGTCCACAGCCCCGCCGACCCCTTCGCGACCGCCATGGTCGTGGAGGCGGGCCACGTCGCCTGGGTCGGTTCGGAAGGCGCGGCGGACGCGTTCGCGGACGGTGTGGACGAGACCGTAGACCTCGACGGCGCCCTGGTCACCCCGGCGTTCACCGACGCCCATGTGCACACCACGTCGACCGGTCTGGCCCTCACCGGGCTCGACCTCACCGTCGCACGCTCCCGCGCCGAAGCCCTCACCCTCGTACGGGACCACGCCGCGGCCCGCCCCACCGACCGGGTCCTGCTCGGCCACGGCTGGGACGCCGCCCGCTGGCCGGACCGCGTCCCGCCCACCCGCGCCGAACTCGACGAGGCCACCGGCGGCCGCCCCGTCTATCTCACCCGCATCGACGTGCACTCGGCCGTCGTGAGCACGGCCCTGCTCGACCTCGTCCCCGGCGTCACCGACCGCGCCGGATACGACCCCGAGGGCCCTCTCACCCGCGACGCCCACCACGCCGTACGCGCCGCCGCCCTCGCCGCGGTCGGCCCCCAGCAGCGCACCGAGGCCCAGCGCGCCGCCCTCCGGCACGCCGCCTCGCTCGGGATCGGCTCGGTGCACGAGTGCGGCGGCCCCGACATCTCCTCCGAGGACGACTTCACGGGCCTGCTCGACCTCGCCCGCTCCGAGCCGGGACCGCGCGTCGCCGGCTATTGGGCGGACCGCGACATCGAGCGGGTCCGGAGCCTGGGCGCGCTCGGCGCCGCCGGTGACCTCTTCGTGGACGGCTCGCTCGGTTCGCACACGGCCTGCCTGCACGAGCCGTACGCCGACACGGCCCACACCGGCACCGCCTACCTCACGGCGGACGACGTCGCCGCCCATGTGGTCGCCTGCACGGAGGCGGGCCTCCAGGCCGGTTTCCACGCCATCGGCGACGCCGCCTGCACCGCCGTGGTCGACGGGATGCGCGCGGCCGCCGAGAAGGTCGGCCTCGCGCGCGTGCGCGCCGCACGACACCGTGTCGAGCACGCCGAGATGCTCACCCCCGAGACCGTCGCCGCCTTCGCGGAGTTCGGCCTGACCGCCTCCGTGCAGCCCGCCTTCGACGCCCTGTGGGGCGGCGCGGACGGCATGTACGCCGATCGCCTCGGCGCCGAGCGGGCCCGCACCCTCAACCCGTACGCGGCCCTGCTGAAGGCCGGCGTCCCGCTCGCCTTCGGCTCGGACAGCCCGGTCACCCCGCTCGACCCGTGGGGCACCATCCGCGCCGCCGCCTTCCACCGCACCCCCGAGCACCGCGTCTCCGTACGGGCCGCGTTCACCGCCCACACCCGCGGCGGCTGGCGCGCCGTCGGCCGCGACGACGCGGGCGTCCTCGTCCCGGGCGCTCCCGCCGACTACGCGGTCTGGCGCACCGACGAGCTGATCGTGCAGGCCCCGGACGACCGGGTGGCCCGCTGGTCGACCGACCCGCGCTCGGGCACCCCGGGCCTGCCGGACCTGAGCCCCGGCGCCGCGCTCCCGGTCTGCATGCGGACCGTCGTGTTCGGACAAACGGTCTTCGTACGGCCGGACGAGTGAGATACCGGGGCGGCGCGCATCCGATCGCGGGCCCGCGCCGTCCCGCACGACCTGCGCGTCCTCTGCCCTGACCAGGCACCTTGCCAAAGACCCCCAGGTCAAACGGCTGTTGACAGAACGCGGCGGGGGACGGGTAGGTTCGGCCGGGTCCACCACCTTCCAGGCACGACCGGGGAAGTCCACGCAGTCGTCGAACGCAGCTGGGTCAGGGGGTGGTGCGCCGCACCGGCGCACCGCCACTGGGAGCCAGGCCCAGCGCCCGCGCCACGGGGCGCTGGAACGTTCCGGCCGGTCGAGCCAGGTGCGACCCGGGTGGGGCCCGGGCGTTCAGTAGACAACGGCTTTAGGTCGACCCGCAGCCAGCGGGCCCCAGGTCGGCCCGAAGGACGCCCGGCCCCGATCCGCAGTTCTCCCGCACCCGCCCCTGGGGCGCCGGGTCGGCGTGATCATTCCTGCTCGCTATGGTGGTCCTCTTGTGAACGGAAGTTTTAAGGGGAACCTGTGAGCGACGGCGGTGGGCGGAAGTTCGGCCCTCTGGGTACGGCCTTGGTGATCATTCCGACCTTCAACGAGGCGGAGAACATCACGTCCATCGTGGGCCGCGTCCGGGCGGCGGTGCCCGCGGCGCACGTCCTGGTCGCCGACGACAACAGCCCGGACGGCACCGGCAAGCTGGCCGACGAGCTGGCCGCCGACGACGATCAGGTGCACGTCCTGCACCGCACCGGCAAGGAGGGCCTGGGCGCCGCCTATCTGGCCGGCTTCGCCTGGGGCATCGAGCACGACTACGGCGTACTGATCGAGATGGACGCCGACGGCTCGCACCAGCCCGAGGAACTGCCCCGGCTGCTCACCGCGCTCAAGGGCGCCGACCTCGTGCTCGGCTCGCGCTGGGTGCCGGGCGGCCGGGTCGTCAACTGGCCCAAGTCCCGCGAGTTCCTCTCCCGCGGCGGCTCCACGTACTCGCGCCTCCTGCTCGACGTCCCGATCCGCGACGTCACCGGCGGTTTCCGCGCCTTCCGCCGCGAGACCCTCGAAGGCCTCGGCCTCGACGAGGTCGCCTCGCAGGGCTACTGCTTCCAGGTCGACCTCGCCCGCCGCGCCATCAAGGCCGGCTATCACGTCGTCGAGGTGCCGATCACCTTCGTCGAGCGCGAGCTGGGCGACTCCAAGATGAGCAAGGACATCGTCGTGGAGGCCCTGTGGCGGGTCACCACGTGGGGCGTGGGGGAGCGGGTCGGCAAGGTGCTCGGACGCGGCCCCGACACCCCCTGAGCCCCTCCTGACCGGGCACTGCTGATCCTCTGCTTACGCCACTCGGACGCGGTACCGGGCACACTTGAGGCATGACCACTGGTACTCCGCCCCTCAAGCCCACGGGAGCCCGGCGCTCCCGTGTCCGTACGCTCCTGCCGATCGGCGTCGCCGCGTGGGTGATCCTCGAGATCTGGCTGGGGACCGTGGTCGCGGGGGCGATCGGTGGCTTCTGGTACTTCCTGGTGATGGTCGCGGGCTTCGTGCTGGGCGCCGTCGTGATCAAGGCGGCGGGCCGCCGCGCCTTCCAGAGCCTGAACGAGACGCTCCGGCGCCAGCAGCAGGGCGTCGTGGAGGCGGGAGAGCAGCGCCGGCCGGGCAACGGGCTGCTGATGCTCGCCGGTCTCCTGCTGATGATCCCCGGACTGATCACCGACGCCTTCGGCCTGCTGCTCCTGCTCCCGCCGCTGCGCACGGCCCTGAGCCGCTACACGGAGCGGTCGCTGGAGAAGAGGATGAGCGCGGCGGCCCCGGGTTCGCTGGGGAACGCGTTCCAGCAGGCGCGCATGCGCCAGCCGGGCTCCACGGTCATCCAGGGTGAGGTCGTCCGCGAGGACGAGTACCCGGGCCCGCGCCGGGACGACGCCGACCCGCGCCCGCCGATCGCGCCCTGAGGCGGCGCGGGCGCACACGACAAGGCCGGGGGCCGGACACAGGATGTGTGTCCGGCCCCCGGCCGTTCGCAGTCTTTGCCAAGCCCCGCAGGGATTACGCGGACTTGCGGCTGTCCCTCGGGTGAACCGCGATGTTCATCGCGCCCGAGCGCAGCACCGCCAGGCGCTCCTCGAGGACCTCTTCGAGCTCCTCGCGGGTGCGCCGCTCCATCAGCATGTCCCAATGCGTACGGGCGGGCTTCGCCTTCTTCTCCTCAGGGCCGTCACCGTCCACAAGAAGTGCCTGGGCCCCGCAGACCTTGCACTCCCACTCCGGCGGAATCTCGGCCTCCACGGAGAAGGGCATCTCAAAGCGATGGCCCTTCTCGCATGCGTACTCCACGGCCTGGCGCGGGGCCAGGTCGATGCCGCGGTCCGTCTCGTAGCTGGTCACTACGAGGCGTGTGCCGCGAAGAGCTCGCTCACTCATGAATCGTGCCTCCCGGGCTTGTCGCCCACAGGACAGGTGTCGCTGTCGTCGTCATCCGGTCAACGTCCGGTCGGCGGTAAAGATTCCCGGTCCCCGGGTCATGCGTCGCCGTCGTAGCCGCCCCTTGTTGTACCCACCAGTGCCCGGTTTGTCACATCTGACACCAGATGTGGCCTAACGTCGCACATTCTTGACGTGCAGTAACGGTACGCCTGGCAGGCCAACCGCGTACACTACCGGCCTTTGCCTTCAGGTGCTAAATCCGGGTCGGTACAGGATTCCCCGCGTCGCGGATCGCCTGACGAACAGGTACCCGCGCGAGCAGGACAAAACCGATCACGAAGAAAGCGACCAGGGACACGATCGCGTACCGGTAGCTTCCGGTCAGCTGGAACGCGAGTCCGAACACCAGTGGTCCCACCCAGCTCATGCCCCGGTCGCTCATCTCGTACGCGGAGAAGTACTCGGCCTCCTTGCCCGCCGGGACGAGGTGCGAGAACAGAGAGCGGGAGAGGGCCTGGGTGCCGCCGAGGACGAGGCCGATGCCGACCGCCAGGGCGTAGAACCACACGGGGGAGTCCTTCGGCAGGAAGTAACCCGCCCCGATGGTCACCGTCCACGCCACCAGGGAGCCGAGGATCGTGCGCTTCGCTCCGTACGCACGCGCGAGGCGGCCCATTCCGAGCGCCCCGGCCACCGCCAGGACCTGCACCAGGAGAACCGCCGTGATCAGCGCGGACTGATCGAGGCCCAGTTCCTCGGAGCCGTACACGGACGCCTGGGAGATCACGGTCTGCACGCCGTCGTTGTAGACGAGATAGGCCAGCAGGAAGGAGAGCGTCAACGGATGGCGGCGCATGTCCTTCAAAGTGGCGAGCAGCTGACGCACCCCCGTCGTCGTCCCCGTGCCGCCGCCCTGCGCGGGGACCGGGCGCCGCTCACGCAGACGGCGTAGCGGGATCAGGGTGAACGCGCCCCACCAGAGCCCGGCCGAGGCGAGACAGATGCGCACCGCCGCCGACTCCGTGAGACCGAAGGAGTCGTGTGCCAGATACAGCACCAGATTCACCACGAGGACGAGCGAGCCGGCCGCGTAGCCGAAGGCCCAGCCGCGCGACGACACGGCGTCGCGCTCCTCGGGCGGGGCGATCTGCGGCAGGAAGGAGTTGTAGAGCGCCATCGACACGGCCAGCGCGGCGTTCGCCACCACGAGGAGCAGGCCGCCCAGCAGATAGCGGTCGCCGTTCAGGAAGAACATGGCCGTCGTGGCCGCGGCGCCGATGTAGGCGGAGAGCGCGAGCAGCGGCTTCTTGCGGCCCGAACGGTCGGCGGCCGCGCCCGCGAGCGGCATCAGGAAGATCGCGACGATCACCGAGAGGGAGACCGTGTACGCGAAGAAGGACCCGGCGCGCACCGGTATGCCCAGGGGGTGCACATAGCCGTCCGCGTCCGCCGCGGCCTTCGCGACCGAGGTGAGGTACGGGCCAAGGAACACAGTCAGGACGCTCGTCGAGTAGACCGAGCACGCCCAGTCGTAGAAGTACCAGCCGCGTTGTTCGCGCTTGCGGTCGGCCAGGGCGGTCGCGCCCGCCGCCGTCCCCTGAGCGGTGTCGGTGCCCACCCGTGTCCCCTTGTTGTCCTGTCGTCCCCGTGTGACCGTCGCGCCGCGGGCGGCGTTCCTCAGGCCCAGCTTCCCTGGTCCTTCAGGACGTCCCGCAGCGTCTCGATGTGATCGGAAACTATGCCATCGACCCCCAGGTCGAGAAGTCGCCGCATCTCGGACTCGTCGTTGACCGTCCAGACGTGGACCTGCAGCCCGCGCGCGTGGGCGGCCCGCACGAAACGCTCGTCGACCACCCGGATCCGCCCGTGGGTGACCGGGACCTGGGCGCAGACGGCCGAGCGGCGCAGCGCCGCCGGAAGCCCGTACGACTTCAGGCGCAGACCGAGTACTCCCTTGGTGCCGTACGAGGTGGCGAGGCGCGGTCCGGCGAGCGCCTGCGCCCGTGCGACCCGGCGCTCCGAGAAGGAGCCGACGCAGACCCGGTCCCACGCGCGCGTGCGGCGCAGCAGGTCGAGCAGGGGCACGAGGGCCGGTTCGGCCTTCACGTCCACGTTCCAGCGGACGTCGGGGAAGGCCTCCAGCAGGTCCTCGAAGAGGGGGACCGGTTCCGTGCCCGCCACGCGCGCGTGGCGGATCTCGCTCCACGGCAGATCGGCGATCCGGCCCCGCGCGTCCGTGACCCGGTCGAGGGTGGCGTCGTGGAACGCGACCAGGCGGCCCTCGCTCGTCGCGTGCACATCGGTCTCGATGTAGCGGTAACCGAGGTCCACGGCGTGCCGGAACGCGGCGAGCGTGTTCTCCAGACCGCCCGCGGCCCCGCCGCGGTGGGCGAGGGCGAGCGGACCGGGATGGTCGAGATAGGGGTGGCGTACGGGGTGGGTCACCGTCGCAGTATCGCCCGCCGGGGTGACGCCCCGGCGGCCACGGTGGATCCGGCGGACGGCGTGGGGGCGGCGAAGACGCGCAGGAAGAACTGGGCCAGCGGGCCGATCGCGACCGCGTACAGCACGGTGCCCACCCCGATCGTGCCGCCGAGCAGGAACCCGGTCACCACGACGGCGACCTCGACGGCGGTGCGCATCAGCCGGATCGAGCGGCCCGTGCGCAGATGCAGCCCCGTCATGAGGCCGTCGCGCGGGCCGGGGCCGAACCTCGCCGCGATGTAGAGGCCGGTCGCCGCCCCGTTGAGCACGATCGCGACGATCATCAGCGGAACGCGCACCCCGAAGGAATGCACATCGGGCACCAGGGCGAGCGTGCCGTCCATCGCGAGGCCCACCACGAAGACGTTCGAGACCGTGCCGAGACCGGGCCGCTGCCGCAGCGGGATCCACAGGAGCAGCACCACCGCGCCCACGCCGATCGACACGACGCCGATCGAGACGCCGGTCAGCTCGGAGAGCCCCTGGTGCAGCACGTTCCAGGGCTCCAGGCCGAGCCCCGCCTCCACCAGGAGCGCCGAACTGGCGCCGTACAGGGCAAGACCCACATAAAGCTGGAGGAGACGCCGGATGAGTGAGCCGCTCCCCGGTACGGCCCGCGACGACGGCCCTGGCGCTGACGGCTCCGGCACTGACGGTTGTGGCGCTGACGGCTCTGGCGCTGACAAGAGATGCCCCCTGTGGTGATGGTGGACCGACTCGTGACACTGTGTGGCCTGTAAACCCATGCCAACCATGGCCAATTCCGGGAAGGTGGACTGGACCGCATGGCTCAGTGGACTTCGGCGATCGGCTCGGCTCAGCTCGCCCGGCTGCTCACCTCGCAGCAGGACCGGCCCGCCGGGCCCGGCACCCGCCGCCCGCCCGCCTACCGGGCGCTCGCCGACGGCATCCGGCTGCTCGTCCTGGAGGGCCGCGTCCCGGTGGCCACCCGGCTGCCCGCCGAGCGCGAACTGGCCCAGGCGCTCTCGGTCAGCCGCACCACCGTCGCGGCCGCCTACGAGGCGCTGCGCGGCGAGGGATACCTGGAGTCCCGCAGGGGGGCGGGCAGTTGGACCGCGGGCCCGGCCGGGAACCCGCTTCCCGCGCGGGGCCTCGAACCCCTGCCGCCCGAGTCCCTCGGCTCGATGATCGACCTCGGCACGGCCGCGCTGCCCGCCCCGGAACCCTGGCTGACCCGCGCCGTGCGGGGCGCCCTCGACGAACTGCCGCCCTACGCCCACACCCACGGCGACTACCCGGCCGGCCTGCCCGCGCTGCGCACGATGATCGCCGAGCGGTACACCGCGCACGGCATCCCGACCATGCCCGAGCAGATCATGGTGACGACCGGCGCCATGGGCGCCATCGACGCGATCTGCCACCTCTTCGCGGGCCACGGCGAGCGCGTCGCCGTCGAGTCGCCCAGCTACGCCAACATCCTCCAGCTGATGCGGGAGGCCGGCCTGCGGCTCGTCCCCGTCGCCATGGCCGACCGGCTCGCCGGCTGGGACCTCGACCGCTGGCGGCAGGTCCTGCGGGACGCCGCGCCGCGACTCGCCTATGTGGTCGCCGACTTCCACAACCCGACCGGCGCGCTCGCCGACGAGGAACAGCGCCGCTCCCTGGTCGACGCGGCCCGCTCGGCGGGCACCGTGCTCGTGGTCGACGAGACCATGACCGAGCTGTACTTCGACCGGGACCGGGAGATGCCGCGCCGCGTCTGCGCGTTCGACCCGGCGGGCTCGACGGTCGTCACGGTGGGCTCGGCCAGCAAGGCGTTCTGGGCCGGCATGCGGATCGGCTGGGTGCGGGCCGCCCCGGACGTGATCCGCAGCCTGGTCGCCGCCCGCGCGTACGCCGATCTGGGCACTCCGGTCCTGGAGCAGCTGGCCGTGAACTGGCTGCTGAACACCGGTGGCTGGGAGGAGGCCGTGGAGCTGCGCCGCACTCAGGCGCGGGAGAACCGGGACGCCCTCGTCGCCGCGCTGCGCCGGGAGCTGCCCGACTGGGAGTTCGACGTGCCGGAGGGCGGCCTGACGCTGTGGGTGAAGGCGGGCGGGCTCTCCGGTTCGCGGCTCGCCGCGGTGGGGGAGCGGGTCGGGGTGCGGGTGCCGTCCGGGCCGCGATTCGGCGTCGACGGCGCCTTCGAGGGGTATGTGCGGCTGCCGTTCACCGTGGGTGGCGCCGTGGCCGACGAGGCGGCGGTGCGGCTCGCGGCGGCGGCGCGGCTCGTGACGGACGGTCAGGGTGCGGGCGGGGACGTGCCGCGCACCCTGATCGCGTGATCCGTCGTCAGCGCTCCGCGAGCGCCTCGGCCTCGTCCGGAACCGCCTCGACCGCGGTCTCGGAGGCGGATTCCGCGGGCGTGATCCGGTCCGGCAGCAGCGCCATCACGGCCTGCCGGTGCGCCTCACTGGTCGCGTCGTCGTACGGGTCGGGCGTGGCCGGCACCTGGAGCCGGTGGACCGGACCCGTGCCGAGCCGGGCGTAGCCGCGGCCAGCCGGTACGTCGGAGGTGGGAGTGGTCGGCGGCTGGATGCCGAGGACGTCATCCAGCTCCTCCGTGGTGGCCGGACCGAGCACCACGCGCGCGCGGGTGTGCTGGCGCACCGGCTCGATCAGGGCGTCGAGGCTGTCGAACTGCTCCGCCACCACGACCGTCACCCCGGCCGCGCGCCCGTGCCGCAGCGGCACCTGGAGCAGGCTCTGCGGATCCTTGCGGCCGTCCGCCGCGGCCAGATGACCCAGCGCGCCGGGCCGGTCGAGCAGGATCCACAGCGGACGCTTGATGTCGTCCGGCGTCGGGTGTCCCGCCTGCCGGGCCCGGTTCGCCGCGATGAGGCGGCGCTCGGTCTCGTTGCTCGCCCATTCGAGGCTGGCGAGCGCGCCCGCAAGCCCGCACTCGACGGCGAGGACACCGTCCCGGCCGACCAGGCAGGCGTAGTCGCCGGTGCCGCTGCCCTCGATGATCAGTACGTCACCGTGCTGGAGGGCCTGCAGCGCGATCGAGCGCACGAGGGACGTCGTGCCGCTGCCGGGCTGGCCCACGGCCAGCAGGTGGGGCTCGGTGGAGCGGACGCCGGTGCGCCAGACGACCGGCGGCACGTCGCGCTGCTCCTCGCCGTCCATGACCGGCAGCGTGCGCTGCACCCCGGTCTCGTCGGTGAAGCCGAGCACCGTCTCCGCGGGGGCGGTCACGAAGCGCTGGGCGGCGATGTCGGTGGGGAGCGGGGCGAGGACCGTCACGGTGAGGTGGTTGCCCTCCTCGTCCCAGGCGAAGTGGTACTCACGGCCGCGGCCCAGCTTGGCGCCGAGCAGCTGCTCGATCCGCGCCCGCGACTCCGGGTCGCCGTCGGCGAAGTAGGCCGGATAGCTGATGGTGAGCCGGTCGAAGCGGCCGTCGCCGTCGAAGTCGTACGTCTCGAAGGCCTTCTCCCACTCGCCGCCGTGGGCGTAGAGCGGGCTGGGGTCCTCGGCCACGGAGAAGTACGGCACGAGCGCCTCGTAGAGCGAGGAGAGGCGCTTGACCTGCGACTCGTCGGGTCCGGCCGGCTCCTCGGGCTGCTTGGGATCGCGGCCCTTCCACGCGGCCGCCGCCATGACCGTGATGATCGCGAGCAGCGGCCCGTAGGGAATGAACACCACGACCAGGACCACGGCGGCCACCAGGAACAGCAGCGGTCCGCGCCGGTCCTTGGGGGTGTCCGCCCACTTGCGTCGTCCGGCGGCAGCCAGACGACGCAGTCCACGGGTGATCGTGATGAGCGGGTGGAGGACGTCGGTGGCGCCGTCGGCGGCCGTCCGTGCCATTTCCCGGCTCCGGGCGATGGAGGCGCTGCCGGTGCTCAGAATCCGGGGCAACGGGGAGTTGGGACGCCTGACCACGTCGGTCTCCTGAAGGTGTGTGCGGGTGGATGGGCCGTCAGAACTTGATCCCGCCGAGCAGGCTGGCGAGGCTCGCGCCGCCCGCCTTGATGCTCGGGGCGATGGCCGTGCCCGCCAGGTAGAAGCCGAAGAGGGCGCATACCAGTGCGTGCGAGGCCTTCAGTCCGTCCTTGCGGAAGAAGAGGAAGACGATGATGCCGAGCAGCACGACGCCCGAGATGGACAGGATCATGAGGGTTCTCCTGGTTGGTGGGGACAGTCACCATGAGTTCTTCCAGGCTCACAGCATGTATCTATACGACAAAAGGTGCAAATGGGTGTTTTTTCCCATGTTTCACCCGGTCGGCAGACGCTGTTGTGGCTGGTGAGGCGCCCGGGCGGGCCGCCGGACGGTCGTCCGTACTGCCCGTGATCTTTGCCTCGCGGGGGTCGGCTCATGTGCCCCGGCGGGCAGTACCCTGGCGATTCACTCGTACGGCCGCACGGCCGTACCAGCACGGATGTGAAAGGCGGTTCGGCCGATGAGCGAAGCCCCCGACCCGGAGGTCGTGGAGCTGGCCACCAAGATCTTCGATCTCGCGCGCCGCGGCGAGACGGAGGCTCTCACGCAGTACGTGGACGCGGGCGTGCCCGCGAATCTCACGAACGACCGGGGGGACACGCTCGTCATGCTCGCCGCGTACCACGGCCACGCACGGACCGTGACCGCGCTCCTGGAGCGCGGCGCCGACGCCAACCGCGCCAACGACAAGGGACAGACCCCGCTCGCGGGCGCCGTCTTCAAGGGCGAGGAGGCCGTCATCAGAGCACTGCTCGCCGGTGAGGCCGATCCGGCCGCGGGGACCCCTTCGGCGGTCGACACGGCCCGGATGTTCGGCAAGGCAGAGCTCCTGGAGCTCTTCGGCGCCTCCTGACACACAGGCGCTGACCAGGAAAAACGGGGGTGCAGGAAATGTGGTCGCGGCGGGCGGAACCGCTGGGTCATGATGACGGCGTGATTTACGGACGTGATGGCGGGGCAGGTGCTGCCCACGCGCCACGCGGGCCGTAAGTGGCCCGGATCGGGCCTTGGACGAGAGGCAGAGAGATGGTCTACAGCAAGCAAGAGACGGCGGGCGCTCCGACGTGTTGTCGCGTGGCCAGGTAGGTGCGGATTCCCGGTTGCGTCGACGCTTGATGTGAGGCTGTTTCCCATGTTCGAACCGGTCATAGCGCCCAGCGGTACGCTGCTCGGCCTGTTGCAGCGAGGCCGCGGTGACGGCACGCTGCACGCGCTGACGGCACCGCGGGACGAGGCGCTCGCGGCTCTGAATCACTGTGTGCTGAGCGACCCCCGCCACGACTGGCAGGTGGAGAACCGCTCGCTGTACTACGCCCGCCTCTACCTCGATCTCCACGGCGAGCTCGGGGAGATCGAGCGGCACCTCTTCGACCCCGACGACCTCCTCGACACCGACGAGTGCCGTACGGGACTCGCCCTGTCCGTGCTCGGTCACCTCGCCTCCTACGGCAGGCGGGACGCCCTGGAGCTGCTGCGCAGGTACGCCGCCCTCGGCGGGAACTGGGCCTGGGCGCTCGACGAGCTGGCCCTGCGCGACGACGACGCCGGGCTGCGCGCCCTGGCCGAGCCGGTCCTCGCCCGCTTCCCGCTGGACGAGGAGGCCGAGCTGGTCGCGGCCGTCCGGGACGCCTTCGAGCCCCGCCCGTGGCGGCTGTGGGCCGAGGACCCGCGACCCCACGTCGGCGCACGCGTGCGTGCCGCCCAGGAGTCCGGCTCCTTCGACCGCTGGCAGCGGCAGATGCGGCCCTCGGGGCCACGCCCCGAGTGGAGCGTGCAGGCCGTCTTCGACTGGGCCCAGCAGGGCTTCGAGCGCGGCGCGGCGCTCTATGTGCCGGCCGCGCGCTGCCTGACCGCCGTCGCGGGCCCCACCGACCGTGCCGAGATCCTGCGGGCCGCCCGCGAGGGTTCGGACGGAGCCCGCTGCACCGCCCTGCGCTATCTCACCGACACCCACGATCCCGACGTGCTGGATCTGGTCGAGGCCGCCGTGGCGTCACCCTCCCGCGTGGTGGTGGACGCGGCCGTGGACTGTTTCGAGCGGATGCGCTCCGTCGCCGCCGTGGAGCGCGCCCGCCGCTGGGCGCCACGGCCCGACGTGCTCGGCGCCGCCGCCGGGCGGATGCTCGCGTGCCGGGGCGGCACCAAGGACCGCGAGCTGGTCCTGACCGCACTGCGGGAGGCCGTCCGCGGCGACGGTCCCGACGCCCCCACCCTCTGGCCGCTCGTCGACGGAGCGGGCCGCCTCGGCATCGTCTGCGCGGCCCCCGTTCTGCGGCACATCTACCGCGAGACGGCCTCCTCCCACGGCCGCGGGCAGGCCGCCCGCGCCCTCGCCGCCACCGACCCCTCCTTCGCCGCGGGATTCGCCGTCGAGTGCCTGTGGGACTGCGAGGAGTCCACCCGCGAGATCGCCGCACGGCACGCCGAGACCGGAGACGCCCGGGTCGTGGACCAGCTCCGCAGGCTCGCCGCCGATCCGGCCGAGGAAGCCGAGGTCCAGACCGCCGTACGCAGCAGGATCGGGCCGGACGCGACGGCCCTGTGACGCCCTGATGGACGGGAGGCGGCCCCCGGACGAGGGGCCGCCTCCCGCCGTTTCCCCAGGTGTCGCGGGGTGACGCAACGCTCACGGGACGTTCCACAACGGGAAAGATCCACGTTGACGTGGGCACGCCGGACGCGGCGAGAACACCCGTATGCGTGTCGTCATCGTGACCGAGTCCTTCCCGCCCGACATCAACGGAGTGGCGCACTGCGCCCTGCAGACCGCCCGGCATCTCGCCGCCCGCGGTCACGACCCCCTTGTCATCGCACCCGCCACGGCGGCGGGTCCCGAGGTGGACGCGGCCGCGCCCTGCCCGGTGGTCCGCGTCCCCTCCCTCCCGCTGCCCGGCTACCCGCAGGTGCGGGTCGCCCTGCCGAGCCGCCGCGTCGCCCAGACGCTGGCCGCGCACGGCGCCGAACTCGTCCATCTGGCCAGCCCGTTCGTGCTCGGAGTACGCGGGATGACCGCCGCGGCCCGGCTCCGGATCCCGGCCGTCGCCGTCTACCAGACCGATCTCGCCGGCTACGCCCGTACATACATGGGGGCCGGGGAGGCCACGGCCTGGCGGCGGATCCGCGGGGTGCACGGCGCTGCCGACCGCACCCTCGCCCCGTCCACGGCGGCTCAGCGCGATCTGGAGGCGCACGGGGTGCCACGGGTGCGGCTGTGGCCCCGGGGAGTGGACGCCGTACGGTTCCGCCCCGAACTCCGCGACGAGCGCCTGCGGGCCGAGCTCGCGCCGGGCGGCGAACTCCTCGTCGGATATGTGGGACGCCTCGCGCCCGAGAAACAGGTGGAGCTGCTCGCGCGCGTGTGCGGGCGGCCCGGCGTGCAGGTCGTGATCGTCGGCGACGGACCGAGCGAGCCGTCCCTGCGCGGCGCGCTCCCCGGCGCCCGCTTCCTCGGGCGGCGCACCGGGGACGACCTCGCCCGGATCTACGCCTCCCTGGACGTGTTCGTGCACACCGGCCCGTACGAGACCTTCTGCCAGACCGTGCAGGAGGCCATGGCCAGCGGCGTCCCGGTAGTCGCGCCCGCGGCCGGCGGCCCGCTCGACCTCGTGGCGCACGGCACGACCGGCCTGCTGGTGCCGCCCGGCGACTCCGGTGCCGTGCTCGCCGCGGTGGAGACGCTGGCCGCCGATCCCGGGCTGCGGGCCGCGTACGGCGCCGCGGGCCGTGCGGCGGTGGAGGGCCGGTCCTGGTCGGCGGTGGGCGACCAGCTGATCGACCACTACGACGAGGTGCTGCACGCCCGTACGGCGGTGGCGGCATGAGCGGGGCCCTGCGCATCGTGCGGCTCGCCAACTTCGTCACGCCCGCCTCGGGCGGCCTGCGCACCGCGCTGCGCGAACTGGGCGCGGGATACGCGGCGGCCGGGCACGACCCCGTGCTGATCGTGCCGGGGGAGCGGACGGCCAACGAGGAGAGCGACCAGGGACGCGTCATCACGCTGCCGGGACGGCCGCTGCCGGGCACCGGCGGATACCGCGTCCTCGCCGACCGGCAGCGCGTGACGCGGCTGTTGGAGCGGCTGCGCCCCGACCGCCTGGAGGTCTCGGACCGGACGACGCTGCGCTGGACCGGGGAGTGGGCGCGGCGAGCGCGGGTGCCCGCCGTGATGGTCTCCCACGAGACCGCCGACGGCGTCCTGCGCGCCTGGGGCCTGCCCGAGGCGGCGGCACGCCGCGCCGCCGACGCGCTCAACATCCGTACGGCGCACGCCTACGCGCGCGTGGTGTGCACCACCGAATGGGCCGAGCGGGAGTTCGTCCGGCTCGGCGCCCGCAATGTGGTGCGCGCCCCGCTCGGCGTCGACCTCGTGAGCTGCCGGCCGCAGGCACGGGACGCGGGCGTACGGGAGCGGTACGCGCGCGGGGACGAGATCCTGCTCGTCATGTGCACCCGGCTGTCCGTCGAGAAGCGGCCCGGTACGGGGCTCGCCGCGCTGGCGGCGCTGCGCGCGGCGGGCGTCCCCGCCCGGCTCGTCGTAGCCGGGGACGGGCCGCTGCGGACCCGCCTCGAACAGCGGGCCCAGGGGCTGCCGGTGACGTTCCTCGGGCATGTCGCCGACCGGGCGTCTCTCGCCGCGCTCCAGGCCACCGCCGATGTGTGCCTGGCGCCCGGCCCCGCCGAGACGTTCGGCCTCGCCGCCCTGGAGGCACTGGCCTGCGGCACCCCCGTCGTCGTCAGCGCGTCCTCCGCGCTGCCCGAGGTGGTCGGCGCGGCCGGCGCCGTGGCCGCCGACACCGGAGCGGCCTTCGCCCGTGCCGTACGGGAGGTGCTGGCGCAGCCCGAACGCCGGCGCCGCGAGGCCGCACGCGCGCGTGCGGAGTGTTTCGGCTGGGACGTGGCCGTGGACGCCTTCCTGGCCGCCCATGACGCGGCACCGCTGAGGGCCGGGCTCCCTGTGGTTCGGGAGCCGCGATGAAGCCGCTCCGGTTCGCCGCGCTCGGCGACTCCCTCACCGAAGGCATCGGCGATCCCGTCGGCGGCGGCCGGTGGCGGGGCTGGGCCGCGCTGCTCGCGGCCGGGCTCGCGCCCGCCCACGTACCCGTCGAATTCCGGAACCTCGCGGTGAGCGGAGCACAGACCGGGGACGTCCTGGAACGGCAGCTGCCCGCCGCGCTGGCCTTCGCCCCCGACGTCGTCTCCGTCGTCGTCGGCGTCAACGACACCCTGCGCCACACCTTCGACATCAACGCGGTCGCCGCCCGCCTCGACACCGTCTACGGCGCGTTCGGCGACCGGGACACCGTGCTGCTCACCGCCTGTCTGCCCGATCCGGGCGCGCTGCTCGGCCTGCCCGGGGCCCTGGCCCGCCCGCTCGCCCGGCGGCAGCGCGCGGTGAACTCCGTCGTCCACGTCCTCTCCGAACGCCACGGCGCCGTCCATCTGCACGCCGCCGAGGGTTCCGGGGTGGCCGACCGCGCGCTGTGGAGCGCGGACCGGCTGCATCCCGGCGAGCGCGGACACCGGCTCCTCGCCGCCCGCTTCCACGCCCTGCTCGCCGCGTCGGGAGTGGCCCACGGCCCGGCACCCGGCACCGAGCCGGACGGGCCCGCGCCGACCCGCACCGCCGCCTGGTGGTGGCTGGCCACCGCGGGCACCGGCTGGGTCGCCCGGCGCTGCACCGACCTGCTGCCCCAACTCGTCGCCCTGGCCGCCGACGAGGTGCGGCACGGACTGCGCGGGACCGGCGCCCGGCTCGACCTGCGCGCGTCGGCCGGGGTGGCGGCGGCCCTGTCCGCGACCTCTTGCGGCACGGTGCGCGTCGCTCCGTCAGTCCGCGAGCAGCCCGAGGTCGCGCAGTGACGTCGCCGAGTCCACGAGCGTCGTCGCCGCGTCGCGCGGTTGCCAGCCGAGCTCGGTGCGGGCCCGGTCGTTGTGGATGACCGGGCGGGGCAGCGGGTCGCCCGGCGCCTCCTCGGTCGGCACGCGCGCGGCGAGCGGCCCGAGCCGTTCGCGCAGGACGGCTGCCAGTTCGACGAAGCTGAGCGTCGGACCGTTCGCCACGGCCAGGAAACGCCGCCCCGCGGCCTCGGGAGCGGCCATCGCCCGCAGATGCAGGTCCGCCACGTCGCGGACGTCCACGACGCCGAAGCGGGCCCTCGGGGCCACCGGCATCGCGCCGTCCAGCATCGCCTTCACCAACTGCATGGAGGAGCCGAGTACGGGCGTCAGGGTGGGCCCGAAGATGCCCGTCGGGTTGACCACGACGAGCTCGGTGCCGCCGCCCGAGCGCCCCATCAGGTCCCACGCGGCGCGCTCGGCGATCGCCTTGGAGCGCGGATAGGGCGCGAGTCCGGGGGTGTCGGGGTCGGTCCAGTCGTCCTCGGTGAACTCGGCGCCCGGCTTGGGCGTGTAGCCGACCGCCGCGAACGACGAGGTCAGCACGGTGCGCCGGACGCCCGCCGCCCGAGCCGCGCGCAGCACCCGCAGCGTGCCCTCGCGGGCCGGGACGATCAGCTCGTCCGGGTCGTCGGGCTGGACGGCCGGGATCGGGGAGGCCACATGGTGCACCTCCGCGCAGCCGGCCATCGCGGCGGGCCAGCCGTCGTCGCTCATCAGGTCCGCCGCGACGACCTGGAGCCCGGCGTCGTCGGCGCCGCCGCGCCGCACCGCCGCGCGCACCTCGGCCTCGCGGGCCGTCGAGCGCACCGTGGCCCGCACCTCGCGCCCGGCGAGCAGCAGGGCCGTGATCAGCCGCGTGCCCAGATAGCCGGACCCGCCGGTCACCAGTACGCGGCTCATCGCAGTACCTCCAAGCGCTTCGCGGCGTCGAGGGACCGCTGGGTCGCCGCGGCCTCCGCCGCGCCGTCGCCGCGCTCACGCGCGTCCCACAGAGCGGCCTTCTCGCGCAGGTAGCCGAGCCGGGCGCGCTGCGCGGCGATCTCCTCCTCGATGCGCGCCGCGTGGCGCAGCAGCAGATCGCGCTGCTCGGCGGCGGCCGTCCGGCCGCGCGCCCGGTTGGCCTGGTAGGTGCGCATGTCCTCGATGCTCATGCCGACCGCGCGCAGGCAGGCCAGCGCCTGGAGGAGATCGAGATCGTCCTCGGCGTAGCGGCGGTGCCCGCTGCGCTCGTCGCGGCCGACCGGGCCGATCAGCCCCACCTCCTCGTAGTAGCGCAGAGTGGGCTCGCTCAGCCCACTGCGCCGCGATACGTCCTGAATCGTGTAGCTCGACATGTCCGCAGCAGAACACACCTCAAGCGCTTGAAGGCAAGTGCGGCGAACCGTGCCGCTCACGCGGGTTGCCCGCAGTCAGTACGGCGGCACGATCCGGTACTGCTCGTCCCGGGTGTCCGCGACGAACATGTGCCCCGGCGCGTGGGTGATCGCGAACGGGGGCCGGGACGCCATCACGGCCGCCTGCGGTGTCACCCCGCAGGCCCAGAAGACCGGGATGTCGCCGGGGGCCCGGTCCACCGGGTCGCCGAAGTCCGGCGCGTCGAGGTCCGTGATGCCGAGGACCCTCGGGTCGCCGATGTGCACCGGGCCGCCGTGTACCGCCGGCATCAGGGAGGTCTCCCGGATCGCCGCCTCCAGGGCCTGCGGCGGTACCGGGCGCATCGACACGACCAGCGGGCCGTGCAGCCGGCCCGCGCCCCGGCACGCGCGCGTGGTCACGTACATCGGCACGTTCCTGTCCTGGTCGACATGGCGCAGCGGCACCCCGGCCGCCGCCAGCGCCCACTCGAAGGTGAAGCTGCACCCGAGCAGGAAGGAGACCAGGTCGCCGCGCCAGTGGTCGACCACGTCGGTCGGCTCGGCCGTCAACTCGCCGTGCTCCCACACCCGGTAGCGCGGCAGATCCGTGCGCAGATCGGCGCCGGGAGCCAGGACGGTGGTCCGCTCGCCCGCGTCCGTGACGTCCAGGACCGGGCACGGCTTCGGGTTGCGCTGGCAGAACAGCAGCATCTCGTAGGCCCAGTCGGCCGGTACGGCGATCAGATTGGCCTGGGTGTGGCCGCGCGCCCAGCCGGCGGTGGGGGCGCTCGCGCCGTCACGGAAGTGCGCGCGGGTCCGCTGAGGCGTCCAGGAGGCGGTGCCGGTGGTGTCGGCGAGGTCGTGGGCGCGGTCGTCGGTGAGGTTCACAGCAGTTCCTTCCCGCGGGTCTCCGGCAGTCCGAGCAGCGCCACGACGGCCAGGGCGTACCCGAGGGCGCCGAAGACGAGCGCGCCGCCCACGCCCCAGCTGTCGGCGAGGAAGCCGACCAGGGTCGGGAAGACGGCGCCGACGGCCCGGCCCGTGTTGTACGTGAAGCCCTGTCCTGTGCCGCGTACGGCGGTCGGGTACAGCTCGCTCAGATACGAGCCGAAGCCGCTGAAGATGGCCGACATGCAGAAGCCGAGCGGGAAGCCGAGCACCAGGAGGAGGGTGTCGGCGCCGTCCGGGATGTGCGTGTACACCAGGATGCTCACCGCGGACAGCACCGCGAACAGCACGATGTTGCGCTTCCGGCCGAGCCGGTCGGTGAGGTAGCCGCCCGTCAAGTACCCGATGAACGCACCGGAGATGAGGAACGTCAGGTAGCCGCCGGTGTTGACCACCGTGAGGCCGCGGTCCGACTTCAGGTAGGTGGGCACCCAGGTGGCGAGCGTGTAGTAGCCGCCCTGCACGCCGGTCGACAGCAGGACCGCGAAGAGCGTCGTGCGCAGCAGGCCGGGGCGGAAGATCTCGGTGAACGACCCTTTGCGGGCGCTGCCTTCGAGCGTCTCCGTCGCCTGGGGGGCGTCCTGCACCCGGCGGCGCACCCAGAGCACCAGCAGGGCCGGCAGCGCGCCGGTCCAGAACATGACGCGCCAGGCCAGATCGTCGTCGAGGAACTGGAACACCACGGTGTAGACGACGACGGCCAGGCCCCAGCCCGCCGCCCAGGCGCTCTGCACGGCGCCGAGCGTGCGGCCCCGGTGCCGGGCCGAGGCGTACTCGGCGACCAGGATCGCGCCGACCGCCCACTCGCCGCCGAAACCGAGCCCCTGGAGGGCGCGGAAGACGAGCAGCGTCTCGTAGTCGGGCGCGAATCCGCACGCCACGGTGAACACGGCGTAGAGGCCCACCGTGAGCATCAGGGCCCGCACCCGCCCGTACCGGTCGGCGAGCACGCCCGCGCCGGCCCCGCCGATCGCCGAGACGACCAGGGTGACCGTGGTGATCAGGCCGGTCTGGCCGCTGTTCAGCCCGAAGTACGCGGCCAGCGCGACCATGCTCAGCGGCAGCGTGAAGTAGTCGTAGGAGTCGAGGGCGTAGCCGCCGAAGGCGCCCGCGAACGCGCGCCGGCCCCGCGGGCCGAGCGCCCGCAGCCAGCCGAGGGCGCCGTCGTCGGAGTGGGGGAGCGGGGAAGGCGGTGCGGACGTCCCGGGGACGGTGGTGCCCGGCGTCGGTGGAGTCGTGCTCATGAAGCACCTCGCAGAAGAACTCGGGAACTCACGGGGAGATGAGCGTGCGCAGAGCGTGCGTGGTGGTGCGTGCAGGAGAGCCGTGCCTGAACGCCAAGGTAGAGGATCGTTGAACAATCCCTCAATACCCACGTTGTTTCGTTCTTGTATCTGCGCTTGAATTCGGCCGTGGCCACGGAAGAACTGAACGCACTCGCCGACGACCGGGCGCTGCTGGGACGCACCAGCACCGCCGAACGCGTCGCGGACATCCTCAGGACCCGGATCGCGGAGGGCTTCTTCCCGCCCGGCACCCGCCTGTCCGAGGACAGCATCGGCGGCGCGCTCGGCGTCTCCCGCAACACCCTGCGCGAGGCGTTCCGGCTGCTCACGCACGAGCGCCTGCTGGAACACCGGCTGAACAAGGGCGTCTTCGTACGGGTTCTGAGCATCGACGACGTCCAGGACATCTACCGGACCCGGCGCATGATCGAGTGCTCCGTCGTGCGCTCGCTCGGCGAACCGCCCTTCGCCCTGGACCGGGTGGCCGCGGCCGTCGAGGGCGGACAGCGCGCCGCGGCGGCCCGGGACTGGAAGGGCGTCTCCACCGCCAACATCCACTTCCACCGCGAACTCGTCGCCCTCGCCGGCAGCGAGCGCACCGACGAACTGATGCGCAGCGTCCTCGCCGAACTCCGGCTCGCCTTCCACGTCGTGGACGATCCGCGCCGCCTCCACGAGCCCTACCTCGCCCGCAACGCGCGGATCGTCAAGACCCTCGCCGACGGGCACCGCGACGAGGCCGAGGCCCTGCTCGCCGACTATCTCGACGACTCCCGCGACGGGCTCGTCGAGGTGTACGGGCAGCGGGTGGCCCGAGAGGCGTGACGGTCCCGGTGGGCCGAGGCATCTGCGTCGTTTCGACCGTTGTCGGACCCAGCGCCTAGTCTGTGCTCCGTGACTTCGCCTGCCCCCACGGAATCCGTTCCGCCCCAGCTCAGCGCGGGGCCGCGCCCGGCACCGGGCCCGGCCGCCGACGAAGGGCTCGCGCGGCGGCTGCGCGCGCTCGCCTGCACCGCGCCCCTGCACGACCTGGACGTGCGCAAGGCGAACCTCGCGGGCGAGTACTCGACGTACGGCATGGCCGAGGTCGCCCTCTCCGCGATCGACCTCGTCACGCTGAACATGGACTTCGACACGGGCGCCGACCACGAGCAGATAGTGGCTCGTCTGCTGCCCCGCATCGCCGCGCAGGCCCCGCAGCGCCCGGTGGCCGAGCACGAGCGCGTGGCGCGCTGGGTCCTGGAGAACCTGATCAACGTCGGCAGCGTGGACCGTGGCTTCCGCGCGGTCTACGGGACGTTCGCGACGGACGGCTCCTACGTGCGGCGCGACTACGACTTCAAGCTGATCGAGGAAGTCCCCGGCTACGGCGGCAGCGTCTACCTCCGCACGACGGACGAAGCGGTGAACGTCCTCGTCGGAGCCCTCGACACCGATGTCACCAGCGCCCAGATCGCCGCCGAGGTGAAGCTCGACGTCCTGATCAGCCGCGGCCGCCTCGCCGACGCCCAGCTCGCCGCCGAGCAGGCCCGCTACCGGACCGTGCAGTACTCGGAGACCCTGCGCAAGGCGCTCGACGCCACCCGCCGCAATGTGCGCGCCGTCGACTGGCTGCGGGCCGTCCCCGACATGATCGCCGAAGCCCTGGACCACGTCGCGGACCGCTACCGCCACGAGAACGCGATCCTGACGAACATCCGCAAGGCGCGCGACGAGTCCGAGGACCCCGAGCAGAAGCGCCGCGCCGCCGAACTCGTCGACATCGTCAAGGACTGCATCCGCCGCCACACCCAGCTCCAGTCCCGGCTCCTGGAGGCCGGACCGCTGTTCCGCGCCGAGCAGGACCGGCAGGCCTTCGCCACCCCGTCCGCGCGCGCGGGCCTCGACCTGTACGGACAGCTCGTCGCGCCGCTGCTGCCGCTCCCCGTCCAGGACGCGCGCAAGGTGACGGACGCCTTCTTCGCGCGCGGCACCGGGCTGCGCACCCCCGTCTCCGTACGGGTCGGGGACCTCGTCGACATACTGCTGACCCCGCCCCTGGAGCGGGAGCACCTCGGCGCGGAGATGCCCGAGCCGGACCTCATCGAGACCCCGGACGACAGCCGGTTCAGCGAGGCCCAGCTCGCGAGCGCCAAGCAGCTCCTCGACCTGCCCGCGGACGCCCCGCGCCGCCTGTCGGGACTGCTCGCCGACGCCCGCCGCCGCGACCCCGAACTGCCCTACCTGGTCGCCCTGTTGGCCGTGCACGCGGCGAGCCCCGCCGTCGGCACCGCCTACCGGCAGGGCGAGGAGAAGCTGCTGTTCGCGGTGGACGACGGCACCCAGCTCGACGACGAGGAGTTCGGCGGCGCCGACCTCATCGTGGGCACCGCGCTGCTCGACGCGGCCGGCATGGCCGCGGACCGGACGGAGGCCGCGTGACCCACGGACCGCGCCGGAGGTACGCGCGCCGGATCCCCGGGCGCCCCACGTACGTAGGAACGATCAAGGAGCACCGCCCGTGACCGAGCACCCCGAAGAGCACGCCGAGTGGGGCGAGCCCGAGGCGTCGGGCCCGGCCAGGGGCGCGGCCCCGATCACCCCGGCCGACGCCGCCGACGCCGCGCGGCTCGTCGCCTTCGGCCTGCAGCCCAAGCTCCAGCCCTCCCGTGACCAGGAGTACCAGGAGCTGCTGCGCCGCTACCGCGAGGACCCGGCCTTCGCCCGCCTCGCCGACGCCGTCGCCTCCGGTCTCGGGCTCGTCGTCCTGGAGGTCTCCCCGCGCGCGGGCATGGCCGTGACCGCCGCCGAGGACTCCGTGTTCGCGGTGCGGATGGGCGACTACGCCCGCAGGACCGCCGCCGACTCCACCGACCGCTTCCTGCACGGCCTGGCCCATCTCGCCGTCGCCGCGCTCGCCTTCCCGCGCCCCGAGGACCTCTCCGACGACGGCTACATCGGGCGCGTGAGCGTCAACGGCGTGGACGCGTTCGTCCGCCAGGCCTGCCGCAAGCTGGAGGAGCGGGCCGATGAGCAGGGCGAGAACACCGACCCGGCGACCGACGCCCCCGGCCTCGAGGCCGCCTGGCGGATCTGGGCCCGGCGCAGCTCCACCGGCGCCACCAAGGACACCCGCCGCCTGGCCAACTCGACCACCGGCATCGTCGCCAAGGCGGTCACCTTCCTCACCGACTCGGGCTTCCTGCAGAGAACGGGCGACGACGGCGGCGGCACCTACCGCACCACGGCCCGCTACCAGCTCCAGGTCCGCGACATGGCGGGCACCGCCGCCATGGCCGAACTGCTCGACCTGGGCGTCGTGGCCGTCACCGACGGATCCGCGAGCCTGGTACCGCCGATGGACGAGGACGCGGGCGACCTCGTCGCCGACGCGGGCCTGCCGTTCCACTCCTGACCGCGCCCCTGCCGAATCTTCTGAACTTCCGTACCTACCACGAGAGTCCGCCATGTACGAGCTGTCCCGGATTCGCCTCTACTCCATCGGGCCCGCCGGCGCGCGCTACGCCGACACCGTGCTCGACCTGCGGGGCGTCGGCGCGCCCGTGCCCGACCCCGCTCCCACCCAGGCGGAGTTCTTCGAGGACGAGCCCGTCGGCCCGCCGCGCCGCCCCGCGCCGGCCGGAGTGCTCTTCCTGGAGAACGGCGGCGGCAAATCGGTCCTGCTCAAGCTGATCTTCTCGGTCATGCTGCCGGGCCACCGCAACACCCTCGGCGGCGCCAGCTCCGGCGTGCTGCGCAAGTTCCTGCTCGCCGACGACTGCGGACACGTCGCCCTGGAGTGGCAGCACACCCTCACCGGCGAGTGCGTCGTCGTCGGCAAGGTCAGCGAATGGCGGGGCCGTCAGGTCTCCAACGACCCGCGGAAGTTCGCCGAGGCCTGGTACTCCTTCCGGCCCGGCCCCGGCATGAGCCTGGACGCGCTGCCGGTGGCGGAGTCCACCGCGGTACGGCCCATCGTCGAGGGCGCGTCCAGCGCGCAGGGCCGCCGCCGCACCATGAAGGGCTTCCGCGACGCGCTCGTCGAGGCGGGCAAGGCCTATCCGCACCTCGAAGTGCACTGGGAAGAGATCCACGACCGGTGGAACGAGCACCTGGGCGACCTCGGCCTCGACCCCGAACTCTTCCGCTACCAGCGCGAGATGAACGCGGACGAGGGCGAGGCCGCCGGCCTCTTCGCCGTCAAGAAGGACTCCGACTTCACCGACCTGCTGCTGCGCGCCGTCACCGACACCCGGGACACCGACGGCCTCGCGGACCTGGTCGGCGGTTTCGGCAACAAGCTGGGACGGCGCTCCGAGCTGATGGCCGAGCGGGACTTCACCGCAGGCTCCGTGGATCTGCTGACCCGGATCGTGGAAGCCGCCGACACCCGGGCCCGCGCACGCGACATCCACGCCGCGGCCGAGCGCCGTACCCGCACCCTGGCTCGCCGCCTGTCCACCCGCGCCGCCGTCGAGCGCGGCCGCGCCGGAGACCTCGCCCAGCAGGTCACCGCCGCCGCGCACACCGTGACCGAGGCGGAGTCCGCCCGCGAGCGCAGCGCCCTGATCGCCGCCGAACTCGCCTACCGGCACGCCTCGCTGGCGCTCGCCGGAGCCGAGAAGGCCGCCGCCGCGCAGAAGCGCGAGCTGGCCGACGCCCGTACGCTGCACTCCGCCTGGCAGGCCGCCGAGGCCGTCCTGCGCCACCGCGCCGCGGCCGACCGCTCCGCGCGCGTCGCCGTCGCCATCCGCGAGGCCGAGCGGGACGCGGCCCCCGCGCTCGCCGCCCGCGCCAAGGCCGCCCACGACCTCGTCCGCGCCCTGCACAGCGCCGCCGAGCGGGCCGAGAGCCACGCGAACGAGGAGGAGGAGCGCTCCGCCGTCCTCCAGGAGGCCGGCGAGACCGCCCACCGCGACGCGACCGCCGCCGCCACCGACGCCCAGCGCGCCCGCAGCGAGCTGGGCCACCTGCGCCAGCGGCTCAGCGAGGTCGAGCAGGAGACCGCCGAGGCCGTCCGCGCCGGCTGGCTCGACGACAGCGCGCCCGACGCCGACCCGGCCCGCGCCGCGCTCGCCGCCGCCGACGCAGAGAAGACCACCGTCGCCGCGTGGGACACCGCCCGCGAGGCCGCCCGCCGCGCCTCCGAGCACGCCCGCGAGACCGCCACCACCGAGGCCCGCGCCGAGCTGACCGCGGCCCGCGCCGCCGACGCCGCGAGCGCCGCCGAGAGCGCCCACCAGGCCGAGGACCGGGCCGCCGCGTCCCTCGCCGCCGAGGAGCGCCTGGCCGAACTGCTCGGGGTGAACGGGCCGTTGCGGGAAGGCGGACAGTCTTCGGCCGGGGCAGCCGACGCGCCGCTCACCACCGACGACCTCGACCGCGCCGCCGACGACCTCAAGACCCTCCTCGACGACTCCGTGGCCTCCGCGGAGCGGCAGCTGTTCGACCTGCGCACCGCCGCGGCCGACGACTCCCGCATCCTCGGAGCCCTCGGCGACGGCGGCCTGCTGCCCCCGGGCCCCGATGTCCTCGCCACCGTCGAGTTCCTCGGCGAGCACGGCATCCCGGCCCTGCCCGGCTGGCGCTACCTCGCCCAGTCCGTCGACCCGGCCGACCACGCGCGCGTGCTCGCCGCCCGGCCCGAGCTGGTCGACGGCGTCATCATCACCGACCCCAACTCCCACGTCAGGGCCAGGGAAGCGCTCGCGGGCGCCGCACTGCTGCCGCGGTCCGCCGTCGCCGTCGGCACCGCCGCCGCCCTCCTCGCCCCGACCCCGGCGGAGAACGCCTCCGACGAAGGCGTCTTCCTCGTCCCGCCGAACCCGGCCATGCACGACGAGCACGCGGCCGACGAGGAGCGCCAGGCACTGCGCGAGCGCGCCGCCCGTCGCGACGAGGACATCCGCGCCCTCGCCGGACGCCTCGCCAAGGACCGCGAGCTGGCCGCCCGGCTCGGCTCCTGGCGCTCCGGCTGCCCGGCCGGCTACCTCACAGAGCTGGCCGGCGTCGCACGGGAGGCCCGGACGTTCGCCGAGGAGACCGAGGCCGAGCTCGCCGAGGCCCGCACCGCGCGCGCCGAGGCCGACGAGATCGCCGCCGAGGCCACCCGAGTCCGCGACGAGCGACAGGAAGCCGCACAGAAGGCCCGCCGCGCCGCCGACGCGCTCGCCGGACTCGCCTACCGGCTGCGCGAGCGCGCCGCCTGGCAGGCCAAGGTCCGCGAACTCGCCGACGAGGCCGTCGAGTTCGAGGCCCGCGCCCAGACCTGCCTGGAGGGCGCCCGCGCCGCGGACGAGGACCGGCGCGCCGCCCAGCGCTCCGCCGACGACGCCCACCGCACCGCCCGCACGCTGCGCGCCGAGCGCGCCGAGATCGCCGGCGCCCCCGACGACGTACCCGAGGGGGAGGCCCCCAAGGCGTCGCTGCCCGCCCTGCGCGAGGCGTACCGCGCCGCTTCGCAGGTGTACGAGAAGGTGGGCGTCGGCGCCGACCTGCGGGCCGAGCAGGCGCGTGCCGAGAGCGACGAGAGCGCCGCGCTCGCCGAGCTGAACCGGCTCACGAACAAGGTGCGCACCCGCGCCGCCACCCTCCTCGAATCACCCGAGGGCGCCGACGGCCCGTCCCGGCAGGCCGCCGCGGCCCGCGCCGACGAGCACGTGCAGCTCCTGGAGACCCGCGCCTCCACCGCGAGCGAGCAACTGGGACGACTGCGCGGGGAGGCCGAGCGGCACGCGCCCGAGGACGGCACCGCGCACACCGAACTGCCCGACGAGCTCGTCCCCTCCGACACCGAGCACGCCCAGTCGCTGCTGCGCACCGCCACGACCGAACTGGCCGTGCGCACCGACGCGCTGGCGACCGCCCGCGCCGCCCACACCGAGCTGCTCGACGCGCACCGCGCCGCCGAGGACGGGGCGGGCGGCTTCGACGAGACGGCGGCGCTCCTGCGCGACCTGCTCCGCGACCACACGGCCGACGCCGACGAGCAGGAGGAGCCCGAGCCGTACCCGGGCACCCTGGAGGAGGCCCGCACCGCCGCCGGCGAGGCCCGGCGCTCCCTGCGCGGCTGCGCCGCCGACCTGTCCGGCGCCGAGGCCGCGGTCCGCGAGGCGAGCGACATCCTCGTACGGCATGCGAACGCGACACGGTACGAGGCCGTGCGCACCCCCGCCCGGCAGCAGATCCGGGAGCTGCCGGCCGCGGCGCTGCCGGAGCACGCGCAGAAGTGGGCCGACGCGTTCGCCCCGCGGCTGCGGGTCCTCACCGACGAGCTGGCACAGCTGGAGCGGAACCGGGACTCGATCGTCGACCGGCTGCGCGGACTGGTCGAGTCCTCGCTCGCCACCCTGCGCTCCGCCCAGCGGCTGTCCCGGCTGCCGGAAGGACTCGGCGAGTGGTCCGGGCAGGAGTTCCTGCGGATCCGCTTCGAGGAGCCCGACCAGGCCACGCTCACCGAACGGCTCGGCGAGGTCATCGACGAGGCGACCCGCGCGGCTGTCAAGAAGAACTCCGACCTGCGGCGCGACGGCATGTCCCTGCTGCTGCGCGGGGTCGGCGCCGCGCTTCAGCCCAAGGGCGTGGCCGTCGAGATCCTCAAGCCGGACGCCGTGCTGCGCGCCGAGCGCGTCCCCGTCGGGCAGATGGGCGACGTGTTCTCCGGCGGACAGCTGCTCACCGCCGCCATCGCGCTGTACTGCACGATGGCCGCGCTGCGCTCGAACGACCGGGGCCGCGACAAGCACCGCCACGCGGGCACGCTGTTCCTCGACAATCCGATCGGCCGCGCCAACGCCACGTACCTGCTGGAGCTCCAGCGTGCCGTGTCCGACGCGCTCGGCGTCCAACTCCTCTACACCACCGGCCTGTTCGACACGACGGCGCTCGCCGAGTTCCCCCTCGTGATCCGGCTGCGCAACGACGCGGACCTCAGGGCGGGCCTGAAGTACATCAGCGTGGAGGAGCACCTGCGCCCGGGACTCCCGCAGCAGGATCCGGAGGGCGAGACGGTGCACGGCGAGATCACGGCCACCCGGATGTTCAAGCGGCCGGCACAGCAGCAGCCCCAGCCCCAGCCCCAGCCCGAGGCTCAGCCTCGGACGAGCTGACGATGTGCGGGGCGGGGCGTCACGTGTGCGTCAACTGCCCGGCCCCGCCCTGAGTCCGTATCTTCTCCGTGCCCCGGCCGCGGGAGCGTGCCGCCCGGTGGGCGTGGCGGCGCTCTCTTCGCAGCTGCCGGGCCGTGCTGGCCGGGACCGAGACGACGCCGTGCCGCTGATTCCACACCTGGCGCGTCACCCAGACGTCCAGAACGCCCCACGTCGCCACCACCGTGCTGGCCACGCTGCTGAGCACCATGGGGAAGGCAAGCCAGGATTCCGCCAGAGTGCACAGCGTCGCGACCATCGCCTGGATCAGCGTGAGCGAGGCGATGAGCACCGCCCGCACCGCCGCCGTCCGCACGGGATCGGGCATCCGGCGTCGCTTCGCCGGCTCCTCGATCCACAGTTCGCGCTGTCCCGCCGTACTCATCCGCATCACTCCCCGCCGCTCCCGGGCCCCGGCCCGATGCCCCCGCATCGGCCTGCACAGTGACTGCCCGGTTTGATCACCTTTACGCCATCGATGCCGGGTGTCCGACTCCCTGCGCATGCCCCCGTACCGCCCTGTGATGTACGACGAACGGAACGCGCCAAAGATTCCCGCGCATCATTCCGGCCAACTCTGCGCGAAGCGGGGCTGATTGTGTTCGCCGCAGATTGATTGAATCTTGGGCCGCAATCTCACCCAATGAACGGACAACTCCGGACGTCCGCACCGAAGACGTGTCGGACAGCATCCGGACAGGTCTTCGAGTTGTTCCTGTGTCAGTAGTAGGCTCGCGCCCGCTTGTTGACGCACATGTGTGCCCCTGACCGACCGCAGGGGGCCGATCTGGGGGAGGCCATGCGCTTTCGCGGGAAGTCCATCCGCCGGAAGATCGTGGCGCTGCTGATGGTGCCGCTGCTGTCCCTGACAGCCATCTGGGCCTTCGCCTCGGTGATCACGGGACGCGCCGCCCTGGAGATGTTCTCGGCGGGCCGGGTCGTCGACGGCATCGGCTACCCCCTGGCCGAGACCGGTCGCGTCCTCCAGGAGGAGCGCCGTCAGACGCTCGTCTATCTCGCGGATCCCCGTGCCTCCGACGCCCAGTCCGCTCTGCGGGCCAAGCGCAGCGCCTCCGACGAGGCCATGAGCGAGGTCAAGGAGAAGGCCCGCGACGCCGACCTCCGCGGCGACATGGACGGCGACGCGCGCGCGACTCTGGACGCCGCCGTGGAGGGCTTCGACGGCATCGAGTCACTGCGCCGCAACGTCGACGAGGGAACCGTCACCCGCGGCCAGGCCCTCACCTTCTACAACCGCCTCATCGAACCGACGCACGACTTCCTGCTGGGAATCGTCTCCTTCGACGACGCCCAGGTGGAACGCGAGGGACGCGCCGTCGTCGGCGTGGTCCAGGCACGTGAACTGCTCGCGCGGGAGGACGCGTTGGTGGGCTCCGGGCTCGTCGCCCGCCGCCTCACCCAGGACGAACTGCGCCAGGTCTCCGACCTGATCGCGCAGCGCACCCTCCTCTACGAGACCAACCTCGCCCTCCTCCCCGAGGACGAGCGCTCCCGCTTCCAGCGGTACTGGAGAAGCGCCGACACCGCCCCCCTGCGCAACGCCGAGGAAGCCGTCGTGAACGGCGAGCCCGGCACGCCGAAGGGCGTCACCGTCGAGAGCTGGGACAAGGCCTCCAGCCGTGTGCTGGACACCCTGAAGACCCGTAACACCGAAGCAGCCGATCACTACGAGACCGGGGCCCGGCCCGTCGCCGTGCAGGTCTTCGTCCGGGCCGGGATCGCCGGCGTGCTGGGCCTGCTCGCCCTGCTCTTCTCCGTCTTCATGTCGCTCCGCATCGGCCGCAGGCTCGTCCGTGACCTGCGCCGCCTGCGCCTCCAGGCGCACGAGGCGTCCGGCGTGCGGCTGCCGAGCGTGATGCGCCGTCTCGCGGCGGGGGAGACCGTCGACGTGGAGACCGAGGCGCCGCGGCTCACCTACGACAAGGACGAGATCGGCCAGGTCGGCCAGGCCCTCAACACCCTGCAACGGTCCGCCGTCGAAGCCGCCGTCAAACAGGCAGAACTGCGCCGGGGCGTCTCCGAGGTCTTCGTCAACCTCGCCCGCCGCAGCCAGGTCCTGCTGCACAAGCAGCTGACCCTCCTGGACGCCATGGAGCGCAGGACCGAGGACACCGACGAACTCGCCGACCTGTTCCGCCTCGACCACCTCACCACCCGTATGCGCCGGCACGCCGAAGGCCTGGTGATCCTCTCCGGCGCCGCCCCCTCCCGGCAGTGGCGCAAGCCGGTGCAGCTGATGGACATCGTGCGTGCCGCCGTCGCCGAGGTGGAGGACTACGAGCGGATCGAGGTGCGCAGGCTGCCGCGGATCGCGGTGACCGGGCCCGCCGTCGCCGACCTCACCCACCTGGTGGCCGAGCTCCTGGAGAACGCCACGGTGTTCTCGCCCCCGCACACGGCTGTGCAGGTGCTCGGCGAGAGCGTCGCCAACGGCTTCACCCTGGAGATCCACGACCGCGGCCTCGGCATGGCCGCCGACGCGCTGCTCGACGCCAACCTGCGGCTCGCCGAGACCCCCGAGTTCGAACTCTCCGACACCGACCGGCTCGGCCTGTTCGTGGTCAGCCGGCTCGCCCAGCGGCAGAACGTCCGCGTCTCGCTCCAGCCGTCCCCGTACGGAGGCACCACCGCGGTCGTCTTCATCCCGGACTCCCTCCTCACGGACGCGACGGACACCGAGGGCGCCGGGTTCCGTCTGGACCGGCCCGAGGCGGTGCGCCGCACACCGGCCGCCCAGCGCGGCCGGAGCCTTCCCGCCTCCGACGGCCTGCCGGGGCTGCCCCCGTCGCTGCTCGACGGCCCTGTGGAGCTGGAGGCGCCGCTGGCCACCTCCGACATGACTTCGTTCCCCGGGGCCCTCGGCGACGACGACAGCGAGCGCGGCGCACTCTTCCGCCCCCGCCGCCCCGTGGCCGGCACTCCCGGCGAGCAGCACCAGCAGGCCGACGACGCCGACCGCGACGGCCTCTTCGGCCCCCGCCGGGGCAGCGACGGCGACCACGGCAAGGCCCCCGGCGGCGGTCTCGTGCCGCTGCCCCGCCGACGCACTCCCAAGCTGGTCAGCTCGCACGGCAGGCCCGTCACGCACACCCGGCCGGGGGAGGGCGACCGTACGGGCACCGGAGCCGGTGAACGGCACGACCGGGACGGCGCGGACCGGCCGCGGAACACCGTGGCGCCCGCGCCGCCCGCCGACCTGCCCAGGCGCCGCGCCCGTGCCGCCGAGCCCGCTCCCGAACCGCGGACGGGGCCTGCCGACGCCGGACTGGGAGGTCTGCCCCGCCGCGTACGGCAGGCGAGCCTGGCCCCGCAGCTGAAGGACGGCCCGGACCGGCGCGACGACCGCACCACGGGCCTGGTCGAGACGACCGCCACGGAGCCCGCCGAGCGGGACGCCGATGAGGTACGCAGCCGCATGGCCTCGCTCCAGAGCGGCTGGCGGCGCGGCCGCGAGGAGAACGCCGCGGACGACGCAACCGTCCCGCAGGGCGGAACCGCGACGAACGACGGCACGGCCACGGACGACGGCACCGCCGTACAGGACAGAGCCGCCACGAGTGATCAGAACGCCGTGGGCGACGAGCGCGCCACAAGCGACGAGAGCGCCGACGGCACAGCACAGGGAACGACATCTGAGGGGGACGGTCGATGACCGCACCGAAGGCCAGCGCGCACACCACCCCGGGGGGTTCGGGTGAGCTGAACTGGCTTCTGGACGATCTGGTGGAACGCGTGGCCAGCATCCGCAAGGCGCTCGTGCTGTCCGGCGACGGACTGCCGACCGGGGTCTCCCAGGACCTCACCCGCGAGGACAGCGAGCACCTCGCCGCTGTCGCCTCCGGCTTCCACAGCCTCGCCAAGGGAGTCGGCCGGCACTTCGACGCGGGCGGCGTCCGGCAGACGGTGGTCGAACTCGACGACGCCTTCCTGTTCGTCACCGCGGCGGGCGACGGCAGCTGCCTCGCCGTCCTGTCGGACGCGGACTCCGATGTCGGCCTCGTGGCCTACGAGATGACCTTGTTGGTCAAGCGCGTCGGCGCCCACCTGGCGACGGCACCGCGCACGGAACCACCCGCCGGAGGGTAGTGGGTTGGCATGAGCGCAGACGGTCAGGGGACGCAAGGGACGCACTGGTTCGACGACGACGCCGGGCCCGTCGTGCGCCCGTACGCCATGACACGCGGCCGCACCACGAGTGCGGGACAGCACCGTCTCGACCTCATCGCGGTCGTCGTCGCGCAGGCCCGCGGCGGCGACCCGGTCGCCGACCAGACCCTGTCGCCGGAACACGTCGACATCGTCGAACTGTGCCGGGACAGCCCGCAGTCGGTGGCTGAGCTCGCCGCGGAACTCGACCTGCCCGTCGGGGTCGTCCGCGTCCTGATAGGCGACCTCGTCGACGACGATCTGGTCCATGTGACCCGCCCGGTCCCACCGGCGGAACTGCCCGACGAGAGCATCCTGCGCGATGTGATCGACGGCCTCAGAGCCCTCTGATCGACAGCCCAACCAGTGAGTCAGGAGAGACAACCCATGATCTTCGGGCGTTCCGAGCGCGGCAGGGCCCCCGTCGAGCCCGTCACGCTCAAGATCCTGGTGGCCGGCGGCTTCGGCGTGGGCAAGACGACGCTCGTCGGCGCGGTCAGCGAGATCCGGCCGCTGCGCACGGAGGAACTGCTCAGTGAAGCGGGCCGCCCGGTCGACGACACCCAGGGCGTCGAGGGCAAGCACACCACCACCGTGGCCATGGACTTCGGCCGGATCACCGTCCGCGAGAACCTGGTCCTGTACCTCTTCGGCACACCGGGCCAGGACCGCTTCTGGTTCCTCTGGGACGAGCTCGCGACCGGTGCGCTGGGTGCCGTCGTCCTCGCCGACACCCGGCGGCTGGAGGACTGCTTCGCCGCCATCGACTACTTCGAGCGGCGTGACATCCCGTTCGTCGTCGGCGTCAACTGCTTCGAGGGCGCGGCCCGTTACCCGACCGACACGGTGCGCGAGGCCCTGGACCTCGACCCGGCCGTCCCCGTGGTGCTGTGCGACGCCCGCGAGAAGGACTCCGTGAAGAACGTGCTCATCGGCGTGGTCGAGCACGCCGCGGCCGTCTCCGCCCGGCGCCGCGAGCCGGCCGTCACCTGAACCGGCACGCGCGCGCAACCGTCACGCGCGAGCACGCGCGCGAGGAGGCAGTTTTCGCCTCTACGCGCGCGTACCTCTCAACCCGCGCCCGATGAGCGCTGACACGGGCGCGTACACGGGCGCTTATCCGCGTGCCTACACGCCGTCCTCGTGCCAGCCGAGGCTCTTCTCCACCGCCTTGTGCCAGTTGTGGTACTCGCGGTCCCGGGTCTGCGCGTCCATCGACGGCGTCCATTCGACGTCGCGCTGCCAGTGCGACTTCAGCTCGTCCAGGTCGTTCCACACCCCCGTCGCGAGCCCGGCCGCGTAGGCGGCGCCCAGGCACGTGGTCTCCGACACCCTGGGCCGGATCACGGGCACGTCGAGCACGTCCGCCTGGTGCTGCATCAGCAGGTTGTTCTTCGTCATGCCACCGTCGACCTTCAGGGTCGTGATCCGCACCCCGGAGTCCTGGTACATCGCGTCGACGACCTCACGGGTCTGCCAGCTCGTCGCCTCCAGGACGGCCCGCGCGAGATGCGCCTTGGTGACGTACCTGGTCAGCCCCGTGACGACACCGCGCGCGTCCGAGCGCCAGTACGGCGCGAACAGACCGGAGAACGCGGGCACGATGTACGCCCCGCCGTTGTCGTCCACGCTCGCGGCCAGCGTCTCGATCTCGTCGGCGGTCTTGATGATGCCGAGCTGGTCGCGGAACCACTGGACGAGCGCCCCGGTGATCGCGATCGACCCTTCGAGGCAGTACACCGGCGCCTCGGAGCCGATCTTGTACCCCATGGTGGTGAGCAGCCCGTTCTTCGAGGGAACCGGCCGGTTACCGGTGTTGAGCAGCAGGAAGCTGCCCGTGCCGTACGTGTTCTTCGCCGTACCGGTGTCGTAGCACGCCTGCCCGAACACGGCGGCCTGCTGGTCCCCGAGCGCGGACGCGACGGGCACCCCGGACAACTGCCCGACCGCCGTGCCGTACACCTCCGCCGACGAACGGATCTCCGGAAGGACCGCCTCGGGCACCCGCATCGCGGAGAGGATCGAGGCGTCCCACTGAAGGGTCTCCAGGTTCATCAGCATGGTGCGCCCGGCATTGGTCACATCGGTGACGTGCACACCGCCGTCGGTGCCGCCGGTCAGGTTCCAGATCAGCCACGAGTCGATCGTCCCGAAGGCGATGTCACCGCGTTCGGCCCGCGCCCGCAGCCCCGGCACGTTGTCGAGCAGCCAGGCCGCCTTGGGCCCGGAGAAGTAGCTCGCGAGCGGCAGACCGGTCTGCTCGCGGAACCGGTCCTGCCCGTCGGAGCCGCCCAGTTCGGTGCAGAGCGCCGAGGTCCGGGTGTCCTGCCACACGATGGCGTTGTGCACCGGCTTTCCGGTCGCGCGGTCCCACAGGACCGTGGTCTCCCGCTGGTTGGTGATGCCGAGGGCGCTGAGCTGGTCGGCGCGCAGTCCGGCCTTGGCGAGCGCGCCGGCCACGACCGCCTGGACCTTGGACCAGATCTCGGTGGCGTCGTGCTCCACCCAGCCGGGCTTGGGGAAGATCTGACGGTGTTCGCGCTGGTCGACGGCGACGATCTCGCCGTCCTGGTTGAAGATGATGCAACGGCTCGACGTGGTGCCCTGATCGATCGCGGCTACGTACTTCACGGAAGTCTCGGGCATGGCTACCCCTTCGTGAGCGGACGGTCGTACGTGGATCGGGTGTCGGAACGCCGTGGAACCTGGCCGGAACGATTCCGCGGCCGCGTTTCGGATCGCGGCTCTCAGAACGCCGCGTTGTAGATGACCCCCGCCAGCGCGCCGCCGATCAGCGGCCCGACGACCGGCACGAGGGCGTAACCCCAGTCGGACGTCCCCTTGTTGGGGATGGGCAGCAACTGGTGCACGATGCGCGGGCCCAGGTCGCGCGCGGGATTGATGGCGTACCCGGTCGGCCCGCCCAGCGACAGACCGATGCCGACGACCAGCAGCGACACGATCAGCACCGTCGTACCCGACTCGCCCAGGCCCTTGGTGAGCCCGAACGCCAGGATGGGCAGCACGAGCGCGATCGTCGCGATGACCTCGGTGAGCAGGTTCGCGGCGGGATTCCGGATCTCGGGGATCGTCGAGAAGATGCCGAGCGTCGGCAGCGGCCCGTCGTCGGCCGGCGCGCCCTCGGCGGCGGAACCCGTATTGGCGTTGAACTGCGCGAGATACACCAGGTACGCGAGGACGGCGCCCAGCATGGCGCCGACCATCTGGCCGCACAGATAGACCCAGACCTGGTCCCAGTCGCCTGTGTCGATGGCGATGCCGAGGGTGACGGCGGGGTTGAGATGGCCGCCCGACAGGGGCGCGGCCGTGTACGCGCCGGCCAGTACGCCGAACCCCCAGCCGAACGCGATGACGATCCAGCCCGAGGCTCTTGCCTTGGAATGCTTCAGGGTGACGGCGGCGCAGACGCCCGCGCCGAACAGGATCAGAATGGCGGTGCCGATGACCTCACCGACGAAGATGTCTCCGTTGCTGTGCATAGCGGCTCCTAGCCCCTCGCCCGGGGCGGAGCGCCCCGGTCCTCCGCGCAGGGGGCGTTTCCCCTGGCTGGTTCTGGCTACTTCGGCCGTGGTCAGGGGAGGTCCCGTGCCCTGCCCGGCGTCCGTGACGAGCGTGCCCGCACAGCCGGAACCGCGCGTGGGGGAGCGGCCCTGACCTGCCACGATCGGAGGTGGGCCGGCTTGCGGCGATGCCGACTGACACCCGGAAGTGTTCACCGGCCGTACTGGAGCGTCAAGGTCGCCGACCGCAACGGTTGACCGGTGGCGGACACTCCGGCAAGCGCGTTCTGCCGGACGGCTTTCGGCAGCGCGGCCATGACCTGCGCGAAGCGTTCTCGTGGCGGTGCGACGCCTCAGGCCGTCGGCAGGACGCTTCCGTCCGCCGCCGTCCCGCGCCGCACCACGTAGCCCGCACGGCCCGCCTGCCCGCACACCCAACTCGCCCCGGGCAGCGCCTTGGCGACCCGCTTGAGCGGCGCCAGTGAGGCCGCCGCCCCGCGATGGTCGGGCACGCTGCCCGGCGGGCACACCAGCGTGGCGAGCGACAGCGTCACCGCGCGACCGCCCGCCGACCAGGGCGCGTCGAGCAGCGCGACGGCGAGTGGGTCCAGCCGCTCCGGATCGGCCAGGACCAGGAAGTCGTCGCCCCCGATGTGCCCGACGCGTACGGTCTCCGACTCCGTACGCGCCAGTGCCCGCCCCACCGCGCGGATCAGTTCGTCACCCGCGGCGAACCCCGCCCCGTCGTTGACCTGTTTGAACCCGTCGATGTCCAGCCAGGTCAGGGCGAAGCCCCGGCCCTGCGCGAGCCGGCGGTCCACCTCGCCGGTGACCGCGTCCGAACCGGGCAGCCGCGTGAGCGGATTGAGACCGGCCGCCTCCTCCACCCGGCTCTCCGCGAGGGCCCGTACGAGGTCGGCGAGGCGTACGACGCCCACGCACCGTCCCCGGCCGTCGACCACGGCGACGTCGTCGGCGGTGCGGCTGCGCTCGCCGTCCGCGACGACGTCCAGCACCTCCCAGGCGGTCGCCGCGACGCCCACGGTGCGCGGCGGGTCGCCGAGGCGCGCCGCGGGCCGGTCCGCGTAGAGGGCGTGCCCGTAGCGCGCGGACAGCGACAGCAGGAACCGGTCCCGCTGCACCGACCGCACGGGCACCCCGGCCGTGTCCACGAGCAGCACGCCCGACACCTCCGGCGCCCCGGTCAGCAGCGTGCGCACCTGTTCCGCGGAGGCGCCCTGCGGCAGCAGCGCGGCGGGCCGCACGAACTCCCGCACCGACGGCCCGGCCGGCCTCGGCATCCCGGCCGCGGAGCGCAGTTCGGGCAGGAAGACATCCGACGACGGCAGCCGGGACGGCGGCGCGAACAGCACACCCTGCGCGAGCTGTGCCCCCGCGTCCCGGGCCGCGGCGCACTGCGCCTCCGACTCCACTCCTTCGACCGCGAGCAGCGCCCCCGACTCCTCGCACAGGGTCCGCATTGCCCGCACCGACGCCGTACGCGCCAGCAGCGAAGTGTCCAGCTTGACCAGATCGGGCGCCAGATCGTCGAGCAGCCGCAACGGCAGGTCGCCGTCCCCGACCCCGTCCGCACAGATCCGGAACCCTTCGTCCCGCAGTGCCGCGACGCCCTCGATGAGCGCCCGGTGGGGTACGTGCGTGAACGGCGGCCCCACGTCGACGGTGATCTCCCACGGCAGCCGTCCCGCAGCCCGCACCGCGTCCCGCAGCGCCGAGAGCCCGCCGAGGTCGGCGAGCGTGCCCGCGAACACATTCACGTGCAGCGGCAGCAGCGTCTCCTTGCGCGCGGCGTCGCCGACCGCCAACGCGGCGAGCCGACCGTCGAGTTCGGGCTCGCGCCGGGCCCGGGCCAGCACGTCGCCGTGCTCCGGACGCGCCAGGATCTCCAGCGCTGCCACCGTCCCCGTGGCCAGATTGACCACGGGCTGGAAGGCGAAGCGAAGACTGTCCGTCCAGGAGCGCACGGCAGCATGATGCTGCCCCCGGCGCACCTCCAGGTCCAGTTCACACGCTGTTCACGCAGCATTCCCAGGCGATCACGCAGCGTACGAACCCGCTGATCAAGCCCGCCGCCCGAGCCTCTCGGTCAACGCACCGCCACGACCGACGAACCGTGCCCGAAGAGCCCCTGGTTGGCCGTGATCCCGACCCGGGCCCCGGCCACCTGCCGCGCCCCGGCCGTGCCCCGCAACTGCCAGGTCAGCTCGCACACCTGGGCGATGGCCTGAGCCGGCACCGCCTCCCCGAAGGACGCGAGCCCACCGCTGACGTTCACGGGTATGCGTCCGCCGGGTGCCGTCGCCCCCTCGCGCAGCAGTTTGGCCGCTGCCCCTTCGGCGCACAGCCCCAGGTCCTCGTACCACTGCAACTCCAGGGCGGTGGACAGGTCGTAGACCTCGGCGAGCGACAGCTCCTCGGGTCCGATGCCGGCCTCTTCATAGGCGGCCTGGGCTATGGAGGACCGGAAGGAGGGCCCGTCCGCCTCGACCCCCGCGGCCGAGTCCGTCGCGATGTCCGGGAGGTCGAGCACCGTGCTCGGATACGTGGGCGTCACCGTGGACACCGCCCGGATCCGTACGGGATCGGTGACTCCGCGGCGCCGCGCGAACTCCATGCTGGACAGCACCAGCGCCGCGCCGCCGTCCGACGTGGCGCAGATGTCCAGGAGCCGCAGCGGATCGGAGACGACGGCGGAGGCGGCCACCTCCTCGGCCGACACGGCCTTGCGGTAGCGGGCGTGCGGATTGAGTGCCCCGCAGGCCGCGTTCTTCACCTTCACCTGGGCGAAGTCCTCCAGGGTGTCCCCGTGCACGGCCATCCGCCGACGCGCGTACAGCCCGAAGTACGTCGGATTGGTGGCGCCGAGCACCCGGAACCGCAGCCAGTCGGGATCGTCCTGCCGATCACCCCCGGCGGGCCGGAAGAAGCCCTTGGGCGCGGCATCGGCGCCGACGACGAGCACGACGTCCGCGAGCCCCGCGAGGATCTGCGCGCGCGCCGTGGCGACGGCCTGCGCCCCCGAGGCGCACGCCGCGTACACGCTGGTCACGCGGGCTCCCTGCCAGCCCAGAGCCTTCGCGAACGTCGCCCCCGCCACATACCCGGGATATCCGCCGCGCACGGTGTCGGCGCCGACCACCGACTGCACGTCCTGCCACTCGACCGCCGCGTCGGCGAGCGCCGCCCGCGCCGCGGCCGTCCCGTACTCGACGAAGCTGCGCCCCCACTTGCCCCAGGGGTGCATGCCCGCGCCGAGCACCGCCACGTCCCCCGTCATGCCGTCACCCCCGTCGGCCACCAGTGCCACGTCGTCCAGGCCGTACCGCTCGCCTCGTCCCCGTCCTCGCTGAGCAGGCCCGGTACGACCTCCACCTCCATGCCGATCTCCAGATCGGCCACGGACACCCCGGGAACCCCCTGCCCGAGCACCACCAATCGCTCAGCGGCAAGCTCCACAGCGATCAACGTGTAGGGCTCCCAGGGAAGTTCCCGGTCCGAGACGTACGGCTCCGGCGGCCGGTAGCGCGCGTCCGTGTACGACCAGATCCGCCCGCGCCGGGAGAGCGGCACCTCGACCAGGTCGCCGCCCGCGCACGCGGGGTTGCGGCAGGCCCCGTCCTCCCGCGGGAAGTACACGGACGCGCAGGCCGAGCAGCGCGTCCCCAACAGGCGGAAGTCCTCACCCTCGCCGGCGAACCAACCGGCCACGACCGGCGTGCGCGTACGTGTCACGAACCCTCCCGACACCGAATCTGACGGAACGTCAGAAGTGTGCCACGGGCAACCGCCCGCCGTCAGGGGGCCCGCAGAACCGGCCGCGGCTCAGTGCCCGGTCAGCGACCTCCGCGAGATCGGAAAGTCGAAGTACGTGTCCGGGAACAGCTCCGGCTTGTAGGTGAAGTGCCACCACTCCTCGGGCAGGTTGACGAACCCCTGGTCCGAGAGCGCGTCGCGCAGCAGGTCCCGATGGGTGCGCTGCACTCCCTGGACACGGGGATCGTCCGTGTGCGCCAGGGTGTCGAAGCAGTCGAACCCCGTCCCCATGTCGACGGAGTTGTCGGGGAAGCGCTCCTTCTGCGGCCCGTAACAGGCCTTGAGCGGCTCACCCGGCCGGTACGGGCGTGTGGGCAGCGCCGGCAGCCTCACGACCGTCAGATCGACGGTGGAGCCCCGGCTGTGGCCGGACTTCTCGGCGATGTACCCGTCCGCGAACAGCCGTGTCTTGTCCACCTGCGGATAGAACTCCGCCTTCATCTTCTGGTCGTCGAGATCCTTGGCCCACCGCACGAAGTGATCGACGGCTCGCTGGGGCCGGTAACAGTCGTAGACCTTCAGGGAGTAGCCCCGCTTCAGCAGCCCGGCCTGCGCCTTGTGGAGCGCTTCGGCGGCCGGTCTCGTCAGGATGCACATCGGCTTCTTGTAGCCGTCGACCGGCTCTCCCACGAAGTTGTGCCCGGTGAAATAGCGGATCTCCTGGATGATCGTGGGATCGACGTCGGCGAGCGCCACGAACTCCTTCGGCGCCTTGGGATCGGGAGCCGCCCGGGCGACCGACGGAGCGGCGGCCGTACCGAGCAGCGCGGCAGCCGTGAGGACAGCGAGTTTCCGCAGAGCGGCGGCAGTTCGATTCATGGCCCTGCGTCTATCAGGCCGCGGGCCCGCAAGGGAAGACCGGACTCCGGTGATCGGATACAGTCCGCGCCGTGTCCGCATCAACCCATTCCACGGTCAACCCCGTTCCGGATTCGCACTGTTCGAGCTGCGGAACCGCCTACGGGGCCGACGTACAAGGCTGGCCGCGCACCTGCCCCGCCTGCCACTCCGTCGCCTATCGCAACCCGCTGCCGGTGGCGATCGCCCTGCAGCCCGTGTACGACACGACGGGCACCGCCCTCGTCGTGATCACCCGCACCATCGCGCCCGCACGCGGCGAGGTCGCGCTGCCCGGCGGCTTCGTCGACGACCGGGAGGACTGGCGCCAGGCCGTCGTCCGGGAGCTGAGGGAGGAGACGGGCATCGACACCGCGAGCCGCGACGTACGCCTCGTGGACGCCATGAGCGCCCCGGACGGCCATCTGCTCCTCTTCGGCGCGCTGCCGGAACGTCCCGTGGCCCAGCTGCCGACGAGCGCCCCCACGGACGAGACCGACGGATGGCACCTGCTGCGCCGCCCGGCCGAACTCGCCTTCCCCCTGCACACGGTGGCGGTCCGGGCCTGGTTCGAAGGCCGCTACATGTAGCCGGTGCACCGATCGAGGACCGGCCCAGCCCGTCACAGACCCCGTACCCGCACCGGGTGCGGGGGCCGCCCATCGCCCTCGCCGTCGATCTCGACGACGACCCGGTCCCCGCCGCGGTGCACCCGGTAGCGCTCGATCTCCGGGTCCTCCCGCCCGTCTCCGGCGTCCACGGCGACGTAACCGCCGCCCGTGCGCCCCGGCGCGGGCGCCCAGACGTCCAGCGCGATGCCCCCGTCCTCGGCACGCACCGGAATCACGGCGCCCGCGCGCGCGAGGACGGGAATCCGCGACAGCGGGGCACTCACCGTCACCCGCCCCGGACCGTCGAACACCTCGCCGGTCACCGTGTCGTACCACCGCCCCCGCGGCAGAAGAACGTCCCTGCTCCTGACCCCGGGCCCCCACACCGGAGCGACCAGCAAGGAGTCACCCACCAAGAAGGCGTCCTCACAGTCGCGCAGCGCCCGGTCCTCGGGCGCCGCCCACCACACAGGACGCACATACGGAGCACCCGTACGCCGGGCGAAGTGGGCGAGCGTCAGGAAGTAGGGCAGCAGGCGCCGACGCTCGTCCAGCGCCACGCGCGCGTGCCCGAGCACGTCGTCGCCGAACCTCCACGGCTCGCGGCGCCCCGCGCGCAGCGCCGAATGGGTGCGGAAGAGCGGCAAGTAGGCGCCCAGCTGGAACCAGCGCAGGAACAGCTCGGGCGACGGCTCCCCCTCCGCACCGCATACATCCGCTCCCGCGTACGGCACCCCGCACAGCCCGAGCCCCACGACCAGCGACAGCGAGGCCCGCAGACCGGGCCAGCCGGTCGCGACCCCGCCGGACCAGCTCCCTCCATAGCGCTGCATCCCGGCCCAGCCCGAACGCGAGCACACGAAGGGCCGCTCCTGCGGCTGGAGTTCACGGAGCCCCTCGTAGCCCGCCCGCGCCATGCACAACCCGTACACGTTGTGCACCTCCCGATGATCGGCCCCGCGGCCGTCGAGATCGTGCCGGGCCGACAGCGGCAGCGAACGGTTCCCGAACGCGGCGAACGACAGGGGCTCGCTCACGTCGTGCAAGAACCCCGAGGAGCCCTGGGCGAGCCGTGCCTCGTACAGCCCGCCCCACCACTTCCGCACCCGCTCCGCGGTGAAATCCGGGTACACCGATGCACCACCCTGAACGACACCGCGCACCGGCCTGCCCGTCGTGTCCCGCACGAAGGCGTCGATCGCGCGTCCGCCGTCGTAGACCGCGTCGCCGCGCTCCGGACCGACCCCGGGGCCGACGACGGACGCCAGACGCACCCCGTCGGCGCGCAAGTCGTCCGCCAGCCGGCGCAAGGACCCGGGCGAATCATCAGAAACGCCCGGACTCTGCCGCGCCTTGTGGTGATCGACGTCCAGATGCACCGCGTCCAGGGGCAACCCGCGCTCCTGATAGCCGGCCACCACACGACGCACCTCCCGCTCGGTCCCCGCCCCGTCACCGAAGCCCCGGAGCGCGTGCTGATGCCCCAGCGCCCAGGACGGCGGCACCACGGCACCACCGGTCAGCTGCGCCCACCCCTGCACCACCCGCGACGGCGTGCCCACCAGGGCCCAGCACCGCAGCGGACCGCCCCGCATCCGCAGCTCGCTGGAGCCGACGCTGTCGTGCCCCGACCCGTCGCCCTCGCGCCCCTCACGAAGAGCGACCGTGCCGTCCCACGTCGTGTCGTGGAACACCAGGTGCGTGCCCGCGTCGGCGACCACCATCTGCACCGGCATGGTGAGGGACAGCGGATCGTCCCCCGGACCGAACGCCCCGTGCGGAGCGGTGTTCCACATCCGGTACCTGCCGTCACGCAGCCGCGGTCCCGAAGGACGCCCGCCGAGACCGAAGAACCGCGCGTCCGCGGCGACCTCGGACCGCTGCGCCCAGCGCGCCTCGCCGCCACCCTCCGGCTCCCACCAGCGCGGCGGCAGCTCCCGGCGCAGCAGCACGCCGCCCGGCGTGCACAGCTCGATGGTCCCGTGCCGGGACACCGTCACCGTCGCCCGCTCGGCGACCACCCGCCACCCGCCGTCCTTGTCCGGCTCCAGCGTCACCCGGGCGTCCGGCTCCGGACACACCCCGGCCAAGGCGTACGAGGGCTCCGGATCGGCCCCGTCCCACCCCCAGAAGACCGCACCGTTCACCGTCACCAGGATCCGCAGCACGGAGCGGGCGAAACGCACCCGGCCGCCGCCGGGCGCCGGATCCACCCCGACCACACGTCCCGGAACCCGCGCCCGTGCGGGGCCCTGCTGCTGCGGCAGCCCCACCGAGTCCGCCCTGCGATGCCGCCACGAGGCGCGCACAACCCGAAGCCCCTGGGCGGCACCCACCTGTGAAACCGCCTTCACCGAGCGCACCAGGTCACGACCGTTCATGCTGCTCACCCTGCCACTGACCGCCACGCGCGCGTGCCGCGTTCAACTTCCGTTCATCGGTGGTGCAGACACATCTTCACGACACGGACTATGTGGGGGACGCCCTGGTGTCGAAGTCGATCACGTGGCATCGTCCCTGTCAGCCGCGTCACGCGCACACCCCAGCCCGTGCGCGCCAAGGACGCCCACGCCGCGTACTTCCGGGAGCCGCCCCATGGACACTGCGAACCCCTCGCCGCTCTGGCAGCCCGATCGGGAACAGATCGCCGACGCGCGGATCACCCGTTTCCAGGCCTGGGCGGCCGAGCACCACGGAGCCCCCGCCGACGGCGGCTACGAGGCACTGCACCGCTGGTCGGTGACCGAACTCGAAACCTTCTGGAAAGCCGTCACCGACTGGTTCGACGTGCGCTTCACGCATCCCTACGCGCGCGTGCTGGGCAGCCGCTCCATGCCGGGCGCCGAGTGGTTCCCCGGCGCCACCCTCAACTACGCCGAACACGCACTGCGCGCGGCGGAGGACCCCGCGCGGGCGGACACCCCCGCCATCCTCCACGTCGACGAGACGCAGGAACCCCGCCCCGTCACCTGGGCGGAGCTGCGCCGCCAGGTCGGCTCGCTCGCGGCGGAACTCCGCACCCTCGGCGTCCGCCCCGGCGACCGCGTCAGCGGCTACCTGCCCAACATCCCCGAAGCGGTCGTCGCCCTGCTCGCCACCGCCGCCGTCGGCGGAGTCTGGACCTCCTGCGCGCCCGACTTCGGCGCCCGCAGCGTCCTGGACCGCTTCCAGCAGGTCGAACCCGTCGTCCTGTTCACCGTCGACGGCTACCGCTACGGCGGCAAGGAGCACGACCGGCGCGACACCGTCGCCGAACTCCGCTCGGCACTGCCCTCCCTGCGCGCCGTGGTGCACATCCCCCTGCTCGGCACCGAGGCCCCCGAGGACGCCCACGAATGGGCCGACCTCACCTCCGCCGACGTGACACCCGTCTTCGAGGCCGTGCCGTTCGACCACCCCCTGTGGGTGCTCTACTCCTCGGGCACCACCGGCCTGCCGAAGGCCATCGTCCAGTCCCAGGGCGGCATCCTCGTCGAGCACCTCAAACAGCTCGGACTCCACTGCGACCTCGGCCCCGACGACCGGTTCTTCTGGTACACGTCCACGGGCTGGATGATGTGGAACTTCCTCGTCTCCGGACTGCTCACCGGCACCACGATCGTCACCTACGACGGAAGCCCCGGCTATCCCGAGACCGGCGCCCAGTGGGCCATCGCCGAACGCACCGGCGCTACCCTCTTCGGCACCTCCGCCGCCTACGTCATGGCCTGCCGCAAGGCCGGCGTGCACCCCTCACGCGACCACGACCTGTCCCGCGTCACCTGCGTGGCGACCACCGGCTCACCGCTGCCGCCGGACGGCTTCCGCTGGCTCCACGACGAGGTCCGCGACGACCTCTGGATCGCCTCGGTCAGCGGCGGCACCGACGTCTGCTCCTGCTTCGCCGGAGCCGTCGCCACCCTCCCCGTCCACATCGGCGAACTCCAGGCCCCCGCGCTCGGCACGGACCTCCAGGCCTGGGACCCCCAGGGCAACCCCCTCGTCGACGAGGTCGGCGAACTCGTCGTCACCAACCCCATGCCGTCCATGCCGATCCGCTTCTGGAACGACCCCGACGGCAGCCGCTACCACGACAGCTACTTCGACACCTATCCCGGCGTCTGGCGCCACGGCGACTGGATCACCCTCACCTCACGCGGCTCTGTCGTCATCCACGGCCGCTCCGACTCCACCCTCAACCGCCAGGGCGTCCGGATGGGATCGGCCGACATCTACGAGGCCGTGGAGCGGCTCCCCGAGATCCGCGAGTCCCTCGTCATCGGCCTGGAACAACCCGACGGCGGCTACTGGATGCCGCTCTTCGTCCACCTCGCACCCGGCGCGGTCCTCGACGACGACCTCCGCTCCCGCATCAAGCAGGCCATCCGCGAACAGCTCTCGCCCCGCCACGTCCCCGACGAGATCATCGAAGCCCCCGGCGTCCCGCACACCCTCACCGGCAAGCGCATCGAGGTACCGGTCAAGCGGCTCCTCCAGGGCACGCCCCTGGAAAAGGCGGTGAACCCGGGCTCCATCGACAACCTCGACCTGCTCAAGTTCTACGAGGACATCGCCCGCAAGCGCGCCTGAGCACCCCCGCTCCGGGGCCGTTGTCAGTGGCCGTGATTACTCTGAGTGAGCATTGATCGAGCACGCTCAGGGGGAACCATGGCGCACACACAGCACGGCCCGACCACCACCTCGCGGCACATCCTGCGCCGCGAGGTGGCCGGAACCATCGGCCTGTTGGCGGACGAGCAGGACTTCACGGCGATGCGGCGCTACCGCAGCTTCACCTTCGAGGACCACCAGACATATCTGCGGCAGGTGGAAGGGCTGCTCAAATCCCTGGCCGCGTCCGGCAGCCACACCAGCGTCGCGCTCTTCGACCCCGACGAGTACGCGGACTTCTGCGCGGAGACCGGCCTGGAACCGGACACCGCCACGAGCCGCGGCCGCTTCACCGCGGAGCTCGCCTCGATCGGCCCGGCCCTCCCGTACGAGGGACAGCCACTGGCCGATCTCGTCCCCGACCTCGTCGAGGCGGCGGTCCGCCAGGCGACGTGGACCTACGCCTCCTCCGTCCTCGCCCGCCTGGGCCCCTGCGCGATCTGCCACCAGGACATCGGCAGGATCGCCTTCGCCCGCGCCTCCTATCTCGTCGCGCGCGTGCTCGACACCATCGGCGAGGGCACCCACCACCTGGTGTGCAGCGCCTCCACCGGCCGCGAACCGCTCCAAGCGGTGCTTCTCGTGGACGCCACCACACCCGACACCGTCAAGCTGGACGAGACCGCGGCGATGGAGCTGGCCACCGTGCTCGCCCTGGCCATCGCCACCGGGAGCGCCTGCGCTCTCGTCCTGCGCACCAGCAGGGCGGGGGAGCGGGACCAGGTGTACGGCTGGCAGGTGAAGGAGGAGAGCCTGCGCACGCTCACTGCGGCACAGGTCTTCGACGCCTACTGCATCGACGCCTACTCCGGAGACGTACTGGCGCCCGAGCCCGACGTCGACTACTGCACCGCTCCGGAGGTGCCCACCACCGACCCGGAGGGCAGGCACCTGCACTGACCCCACGGGAGAGCGCGAAGGGCGCTCCACCAGAGGTGGAGCGCCCTTCGCGAAAGCGGCGGACCGACGCCCGCCTCGTCGCCTACTCGCCGGAGAGCACGGCCTGAGCGGCGTTACGGGCTTCCTCGGCGGAGTCCGCGGCACGCGCCGCGGCCGCCGCACGCTCGCACTGGGCCAGCGTGTACTTGCCGAGCGTCGCGCGCACGTACGGAATCGACGCGGCACCCATGGAAAGCGAGGTGACACCCAGACCGGTCAGCACACAGGCCAGCAGCGGATCCGACGCGGCCTCACCACACACGCCACAGCTCTTGCCCTCGGCCTTGGCGGCCTCGGCGGAGAGCGCGACCAGGTCGAGCAGTGCGGGCTGCCACGGGTCCTGCAGACGAGACACGGCACCGACCTGACGGTCGGCGGCGAACGTGTACTGCGCGAGGTCGTTGGTGCCCAGCGACAGGAACTCGACCTCCTGCAGCACGGAACGGGCCCGCAGCGCGGCGGACGGGATCTCCACCATCGCGCCGAACTTGGCCTGCAGCCCGGCCTCGCGGCAGGCGTCGGCGAACGCCTTGGCGTCGGCACGGTCGGCCACCATCGGCGCCATGACCTCGAGGTAGACCGGCAGCCCCTCGGAGGCCTTCGCCAGCGCGGTCAGCTGCGTGCGCAGCACCTCGGGGTGGTCGAGCAGGGACCGCAGACCGCGCACGCCCAGCGCCGGGTTGGGCTCGTCGGCGGGCGTCAGGAAGTCCAGCGGCTTGTCGGCACCGGCGTCGAGCACCCGCACCACGACACGTCCCTCGGGGAACGCCTCCAGCACCTGGCGGTACGCCTCGACCTGCTTCTCCTCGGACGGAGCGTGCGCGCTGTCGTCGAGGAACAGGAACTCGGTGCGGAAGAGACCGACACCTTCGGCGCCCGCGTCGAGGGCCGCCGGCACGTCCGCCGGGCCGCCGATGTTGGCGAGCAGCGGCACCTTGTGCCCGTCCGAGGTGGCACCCGGACCGGTCGAGGCCGCCAGAGCAGCCTTGCGCTCGGCGGCCGCGGCCTCGAGGGAAGCGCGCTTCTCGGCGCTCGGGTCGACGAAGATCTCACCCGTGCTGCCGTCGACGGCGACGACGGTACCTTCGGCGAGCTCTCCGGCACCGGGCAGCGCCACGACGGCGGGCACCCCGAGGGCACGCGCCAGGATGGCGCTGTGACTGGTCGGACCGCCCTCCTCCGTGACGAAGCCGAGCACGAGCGCCGGGTCCAGCAGCGCGGTGTCCGCGGGCGCCAGGTCTCGGGCGATGAGGACGTACGGCTCGTCGCTGTCCGGCACGCCCGGCATCGGAACACCGAGCAGCCGGGCGACGATACGGTTCCGCACGTCGTCGAGGTCGGCGACACGGCCGGCCATGTACTCACCGGCACCGGCCAGCAGCTCGCGATAGTGCGAGAAGGCGTCGTAGATCCCGCGCTCGGCCGTGCTGCCGACGGCGACACGGCGGTCGACGTCGGCGATCAGCTCGGGGTCCTGAGCGATCATGGCCTGGGCCTCGAGCACGGCCTGTGCCTCGCCGCCGGCCAGATTGCCGCGCGCGATCAGGTCGGCCGCGACAGCTTCGACGGCCTGGCGGGCGCGCCCCTGCTCGCGCTCCGCGTCCTCCGCCGCAATCTGCTTGGCCGGCGGTTCGAGCACCGCTGTTCCCATGTGCCGAACCTCGCCGATCGCCACACCGTGGCTCACGCCGACGCCTCGCAGCGTTGTCTCCATCTCACCCGTCTCCGATAGTGCGGCGGCCGTGCCGCCGCGGTGGTTGTCCTGTCGGCCGTCAGTGACGGCGCACTGTTACTTCCAGCCGAACAGCGCCGCGCCCGCCGTGAGGTCGCCGGACTCGACGACGTCGGAGAGCGACTCGGCGGTGGCCTCGAGCGCGACGACGGGGCAGACCGGCGACTTGCCGGCGGCCTCGACGGCGGCCGGGTCCCAGCGCACCACGGCCTGGCCGCGCGTCACGGTGTCCCCCTTGTTGACGAGCAGTTCGAAGCCCTCGCCGTTGAGCTGCACGGTGTCGATGCCCAGGTGCGTCAGCACACCGTGTCCCTCTTCGTCCACGACGACGAAGGCGTGCGGGTGGAGGGAAACGACGATGCCGTTGACGGGAGCGACGGCCTCGGAAGGCTCGCGCACAGGGTCGATGGCGGTGCCGGGCCCGACCATCGCACCGGAGAAGACCGGGTCAGGAACGGCGGAGAGCCCAATGGCGCGTCCTGCAAGCGGGGACGTCACATCGGTCATGGCAAGCCTCCCAGGGGTGGAGATTGGTGGTCGTCGTCACTGCCTGTCCTGGACGACGTACCGTTTCGAAGCGTAAGTCATAAAAAGTCCCGGTTCCGCATGAGAGGTACCGGTTGGCTGACGTAGAGCACCGCGCAAACGATTTGCACCGCGCGCGGGGCCCCCTGTACTGTCGTACCTCCGCCCGGGAGCACGAGGTACCAACGAGTGCCCGACTCCTGCGGCCTCTAAGAGTCGAACCCTACATGTGGTCTAGACCTGTGTGCGCATAGGTGTGGTCAGCGGGGTGAAAAAAGACTGCTAGAGTTACGGCCGCCGGAAAGGAAAGCGCGAAAGCGCAATTCTGGAAAGCGGAGCAAGACCCCGAGGAAATCGGCCGGTGAAACGGTCTGATAGAGTCGGAAACACGAAATGCCGAAGGGAAGCGCCCGGAGGAAAGCCCGAGAGGGTGAGTACAAAGGAAGCGTCCGTTCCTTGAGAACTCAACAGCGTGCCAAAAATCAACGCCAGATATGTTGATACCCCGTCTCCGGCCATCAGGCTGGGACGAGGTTCCTTTGAAAAAGTCCTGCCGGTCACTGACTGGCAGGCGCACAGCGAGGACGCTGTGAACCGGAAGATTATTCCTCTTCTGGTTCCGCTCTCGTGGTGTCACCCCGATTACGGGGAAACATTCACGGAGAGTTTGATCCTGGCTCAGGACGAACG
>NZ_QLLY01000010.1:227650-349858 GCF_003259365.1 Streptomyces sp. PsTaAH-137 | reverse complement strand
TCCCACCCCCTTTGAGGGGTTAAGGCTCCCAGTAGACGACTGGGTTGATAGGCCGGATCTGGAAGCACCGTGAGGTGTGGAGGTGACCGGTACTAATAGGCCGAGGGCTTGTCCTCAGTTGCTCGCGTCCACTGTGTTGGTTCTGAAACCACGAACAACCGTCGTAGCCTTTTGGTCACGGCTCCGGTTGACAGTTTCATAGTGTTTCGGTGGTCATAGCGTGAGGGAAACGCCCGGTTACATTCCGAACCCGGAAGCTAAGCCTTACAGCGCCGATGGTACTGCAGGGGGGACCCTGTGGGAGAGTAGGACGCCGCCGAACAAATTTTGAGAAAGCCCCCGTGCCATTGGCGCGGGGGCTTTCTGCGTTTACGGGGCGGAATTCAGGCGGGCCGCCTGGCGGGTCAGGTGGTTGCGTTCGGGGAGCGTCGGGGCTTGTTGTGCGGCCTTCGCGTAGAGGCGGGCGGCTGTCGTGCGGTCGCCGGCGCGCTCGTGGAAGTAGGCCGCCACCGCTGTGTGGCGGGGCAGCGAATCGTCCAGCTCCGCCAGTGCGGCCAGACCGGCCTGTGGTCCGTCGGCCTCGCCCACCGCCACAGCGCGGTTGAGGCGGACCACCGGGCTATCGGTGAGAGCGGCGAGTTCGTCGTACCACTCGACGATCTGGACCCAGTCCGTCTCCTCGGCCGTGAACGCGTCCGCGTGCAGAGCCGCGATCGCTGCCTGGGCCTGGAATTCGCCGAGGCGGTCACGGGAGAGGGCTGTCTGGAGGATGCCGATACCCTCCGCGATCATCGATGTGTCCCAGCGGGTGCGGTCCTGGTCCGCCAGCGGGACCAGGCTGCCGTCGGTCGTGGTGCGGGCCGGGCGCCGGGCGTGATGCAGGAGCATCAGGGCCAGCAGGCCCGCCACCTCGGGGTGGTCGATCGTGGAGGCGAGCTGGCGGGTGAGGCGGATGGCCTCCGCGGCGAGGTCCACATCGCCGGAGTAGCCCTCGTTGAAGACCAGGTACAGCGTGCGCAGGACCGTCCCCACATCGCCGGGCCTGTCGAGACGGACCTCGGAGACCGTGCGTTTGGCGCGGCTGATGCGTTGCGCCATCGTCGCCTCCGGGACCAGGTAGGCCCGGGCGATCTGGCGGGTCGTGAGGCCGCCGACCGCGCGCAGGGTGAGCGCGACCGCCGAGGAGGGAGTCAGGGAGGGGTGCGCGCACAGGAAGTAGAGCTGGAGGGTGTCGTCGGTGGTGGGGGCCGGGCCGGGGAGGGGTTCCTCCTCGACCCGGTCCTCTCTGCGGCGCCGGGCGGTGTCCGCGCGGGTGGCGTCGACGAAGCGGCGCCAGGCCACGGTGATCAGCCAGCCCCGGGGGTCCCGGGGCGGCTCGGTGGGCCAGGAGCGGACCGCCTCCATCAGGGCGTCCTGCACCGCGTCCTCGGCCGCCGCGAAATCTGCTCCGCGGCGGACGAGGACGGCCAGGACGCCCGGAGTGAGGCTGCGCAGCCGTGTCTCGTCCAACGGGTCCATGGGAGAGGGGACTACTCCGTGATGGTGGGCGGGGCGTGCAGGAACGGGCGGAGCTCCAGCCACTCGTGGATCGGCTCGCCGCCCGCGCCCGGCGCCGCCGACAGCTCTCCGGCCAGCTCGACCGCACGCTCGTACGTGTCGACGTCGATGACCATCCAGCCGGCGATGAGGTCCTTCGTCTCGGCGAACGGGCCGTCGGTGACGGGCGGGCGTCCCTCACCGTCGTAGCGGACCCAGGTGCCCTCCGGGGCGAGGGCCTGGCCGTCGACGAACTCGCCGGACTTCTCCAGGCGGGCCGCGAAGTCCTGCATGTACTGGATGTGGGCCGTGACCTCCTCCGGCGTCCACTGGTCCATGGGCGCGCAGTTCACGGGTTCCGGGGCGCCCCGGTAGTGCTTCAGGAGCAGATACTTCGCCATGACGGTCTCCTCGGTGCCGGTGCGGTTGCTTGCGTTCATAGCAGGGACGGAGCCGGTCGCGGGTTCTCGACATCGGCGCGGAAAATTCTTTTCGGGCGGCCGTCCGGCGACTCTAGAGTGCGGGCATGGACTTCGAGGTGCGGGCGGTGCGGGCCGACGAATGGGCGGCCGTGAAGGAACTGCGGCTGGAGGCGCTGCAGGACGAGGCGGCGCCGATCGCGTTCCTGGAGACGTACGAGACGGCGCTCGGCAGGCCGGACTCCTTCTGGCGCGACCGGGCGGCCGGGGCCTCGCACGGGACTTCGGCCCGGCAGTTCGTCGCGGTCGCGGACGACGGGCGGTGGCTGGGGACCGTCGTCGCGCTGGTCGAGGAGGCCGGGACCGATGACATCTTCGGGTGGTCCATCGAGGAGCGGCAGGCGCAGATCGTGGGCGTCTACGTGCGTCCCGAGGCCCGGGGCGGCCGGGTGACCTCCGAGCTGTTCTCGGCGGCGTGCGCGTGGGCGTACTCGCTGGAGGGGCTCGGGCGGGTGCGGCTCCACTTCCACCAGGACAACGCGCGGGCCGAGGGCTTCTACCGGAAGTTCGGCTTCGTACGCACCGGAAGGGCCGTCCCCAAGCCGGACGACCCTTCCGAGGTCGAGTACGAGATGGTGCTCGACAAGGTCTAGCGGTACGGGCGTTCGGCGCGGGCCGTGCGCAGGGCGTGGGCCCACCAGTCCAGCTGGTCGAGCAGGACCTTCGCGGCGCCGGCGGCGCCCTCGGGGTCGTGGGCCGGGCCGTCGGCGGCGAAGTGGTCGGGGTTCACCTTGTGGAAGCTGACGCTGTCGCGGACCGTGACGCAGTGCAACTCGGCGAAGACCAGGCGGAGTTGTTCCACCGCGCGCAGGCCGCCCGCCACGCCTCCGTACGAGACGAAGCCGACGGGCTTGGCCCGCCACTCCGTGAAGTGCAGGTCGATCAGGTGCTTCAGGTGGGCCGGGAAGCTGTGGTTGTACTCGGGGGTGATGACCACGTAGGCGTCGGCGTTCTCGATGCGGGCGGCCAGGTCGGCCTGTTCCGGGGTGCGTTCGTGGCCCCAGTTCGGGTGGACCTCCGGGAGGTTCAGGGTCGCCACGTCGATGATGTCGAAGTGGGTGGTGGGGGCGTGTGCGGTGGCCTGGGCCGTGAACCAGTCGGCCACCGTCGGGGCGATGCGGCCGTCTCGGAGCGAGCCGATGATCACGGCTACGCGGAGTGGGGGGTGGTTCTGGGTGCTGGGGTCGGTCATCTTTCTGGCTCCCTGGGATGAGGTTCTTAGGGGGTTGTCGTTGGTGTTGCGTCAGGGGTGCTCTGCGCTGGAGGCTGTGCCCACCCGTTCCTCCCCCACTGCCTTGAGGGCGTGGGGGGACCCCCTGCGGAACGCCTGCCCGCAGCAGTGGGGGCGAGGAGGACATGGGTGAGCAGGGCCAGGGCTGTCATCAGGGCCGTCACCGTCCACAGGGTCAGGTGCCAGGCTCTGGTGAGCTCTGCGGTGAGGAGCAGGGCGCCGAAGACTGTCAGGGTCAGGGCGCCCGTGGCGCCGCGGATCGTGTTGAGGAAGCCGGAGGCCATGCCGACCTCCGATGGGGCCACCAGGGACATCGCCTGGGCGTCGATGATGCCGATGGAGAGGCCCTGACCCGCGCCGATCGTCAGCAGGGGGCCGGCGAGGGCGGGCACGGGGATGCCGGGGTGGAGTGTCGTCAGCCAGGCGTTGCCCGCCGCTATCAGCAGCAGTGAGAGCACCAGCAGATGGCGGGCCCGGACACCGCGGTTGACCAGGCGGGCGCCGAGCGGGGGCAGCGCCAGGACCGGGGCCGTCATCAGGAGCAGGGTCAGGCCGGCGGCGCGGGCCGTCGTGCCGTTCACGCCCTGGAGGTACGTCGGCAGGAAGGTGAGGACGCCCGTGGTGCCCGCGCCGAGCGCGAAGGAGCCGACGGCCCAGCCGGCGAAGGCCGGGTTCCGGGCCAGCCGCAGATCCAGGATCGGGCGGCCCCGGCCGGAGCGGGCCAGCCCCTGTTCGACCCGGACGAAGGCGATGAGGAGGGCCGCGGCGGCCGTCGCCGGGAGCAGCGTCCACGGGGAGGTCCAGCCCGCCTTCGAGCCCTGGGTGACGGCGAACAGGGCCAGGGCCAGGCCCGCGATGAACGTGGCCGCGCCCGCCCGGTCGACCCGCGGCCGCACCTCGGCGCGGGACTCGCCCAGCAGGCGCGAACCGGAGAGGATGACGGCGCCCACCGCCGCGTACGACAGGAACGTGGCGCGCCAGCCGAGGGCGTCCACCAGCCAGCCGGAGAAGGTCGGGCCGAGGGCGAGGCCGAGGCCCGCCGTGGTGCCCAGTGAGGCGAAGACGCGGGTGCGGGCCGGGCCGGTGAAGGTGGCCGCGAGGAGCGAACCGCCGCTCGCCATCACCCCGGCCGCGCCCAGGCCCGACAGGATGCGGGCCGCGTCCAGGAGCAGGATGTGCTGGGCACCCGCCGAGGCCAGGGTGCCCGCCGTGTAGAGCGCGGCGCCCGCCGTGAGGATGCGGCGGCGGCCGTGGAGATCGCCGAGCGAGCCGGCGACGAGCATGCACGAGGACGCGGCGAGGAAGTAGCCGACGACGACCCATTGCAGCGCGGCGCCGGAGGCGTCCAGGGCGGTGCCGATGCGCGGGAGCGCCACCGTCGTGCCGGACATCGCCATCGGGAGCGTGAACATGCCGAGGAGGACGACGAGGAGGGTCGGTGCGGGGCGGCTGCCGCCGGGTTCGCGGGCCGTCCGGACCTGGGGTTCGGTTGCCATGCCGGTAAAGTACAACTGCAGTTGTAGTTAGTGCAACGGTCGTTGTACCTAGGGCGCAGGCCCTAGGTACGGCACGGCCTAGGCTGGGAGTTGAGCGGAGGAGCGGAGCATGGCGGAGCAGGTGGCAGGGGCGCGCAGGGGCACGGTCGAGAAGCGGCAGGCGCTGCTGCGCGGCGCGCGCACCGTGTTCGGGCGCGAGGGGTACGCGCGGGCGGGCATCGACGAGATCGCCGCCGAGGCCGGGGTCTCCACACGCACCCTCTACAACCACTTCGGCGGCAAGGAGAACCTCTTCCGCGAGACCCTGCTCGACAGCGCCGCCACCGTCACCGCCGCCCATGTCACCCTGATCGAGCGGCACTTGGGCAAGGTCACCGACATCGAGGCGGACCTTCGCGCCCTTGCGCGGGAGTGGATGGGGCGGCGCGGCGAGCACGCCGACCACATGCTGCTCGTCCGGCAGGTCGTCGCCGAGGGGCCGCATCTGCCCGGCGACGTCGTCGACGCGTGGCAGCGGACCGGGCCGCTGGCCGTGCGCGAGGCGGTGCGGGAGGCGTTCGTGCGGCTGGGCGCGGAGGGGCTGCTGGCCGTCGACGAGGGCAACTCCGGTGAGGCCGCCCGGTATTTCACGCTGCTGATCGCCGGGTCCGTCACCGTCGACACGTTCTTCGGGGCCGTGCCGATGGGCGGGGACGAGATCGACGCGCGGGTGGAGAGCGGGGTGCGGGTCTTCCTGCGGCTTTTCGCCGGCTCCGGGGACGCCGGCTCGCGCTGATTACGGCAGGGGCAGCGGGAGTTCGGCGTCCGGCCAGCGGGTGCGGCCCTGTTCACGGGACCGGAGCAGGGCCAGGGTCTCCAGGCCCCGGTCCGCTCCGGTGGTCAGCAGCTCCGGCAGTTGGGGAAGGGGAGCCACCGCCGCGACGTCGTCCAGGACGAGCGTCATTGGTGGGTCGAGCCGGCCGGCAGGTGACCGTTCGGCCATGCGGCGGCCGTGCTCGACCACGCTTGAGGCGAGGGCCGTCAGCAGGGGCATCGCTCCGGGATTTCCCTTGGGGTCCTCGATGGGTTCACCCACCACATAGAGCGTGCCCCCTTCGGCGATGAAGGAATCCAGCGTCAGCGCATCAGTTCGGTTCGGGGTGCAGGCGTCGCGGATGTGCACGGTGAAGAGGGAGGACAGGGCGCGGGCCGTCAACTCCTGCGCCATGTCGCGGCGTTCCGGGTGCGCCGTGAGCGCCGCCTCCAGTTCGCCCGCCGTGCCCGAGGTCGCCTTCGGGTTGGTCCGCAGGATGCGTACCGCTTCCTGGACCTGGCTGCCCTGGGCCCAGCGGTGGACGTGGCGGAACGGTTTGCCCTCGATCGCCGCCGCGTGCAGATAGCTGCGCAGCAGGGTGTCGGCCGTTTCGGCCAGGGCCGAGTCGAGTTTCGCCGTCGGCCTTATCGGGGCCAGCAGGGCGATCGCCCGGTCCGCCGCCGTCGTGCGGTTCTCGCAGCCCGATGCCGGGTTCCAGTGGAGGCGGGCCGGGGTGTCGCACAGGTGGGTGGGGTCGTAGAGGAGGACCGGGCCCAGTTTGGCTCGGGCGTCTTTTGTCTCCTGCCAGACCGTGGGGGACGACGTGATCACCAGAGCCGGGCCCGCTGCCTCTCGTACGGCTTCGATGGCCAGGGGGTGGCGGTGGGACGGGGGGCCCAGGTGGAGGGGGGTCCGGGGGAGCGGGAGGGGGGTTGCCAGGGGGGTGGGGACGGGGGCGGGGGCGGGTTCGGGTGTGAGGGCGGGTGCCGGTTCGGGGGTGGCTGGGGTTTTCGGGGTCGCCCCCTCCTCCCCTTCCCGTCCCGTCCCTGAGGGCTTCGCCCCCGGTGATTCCAGGGGGGTGGGCTGGGGGGTGGGGGCGGGTGCGGGCTCGTCGGGGTGCTCGCGCAGTTCCCCGCGCCCCTTGCGGGGCTTCTCGTGCAGGGCGTCCTCGCGTTCCCGGCGGCGGACCGCTCGCCATCGTGCCAAGGTGCCTGCCGTGAAGACCGTCAGGACCAGGAGGATCATCACCTGGCCGATGAACAGGCCCCAGAACAGGCCGTAGCCCGAGAGCTGGGCCGCGGGGGTGTTCGGCCAGGCGCCCGTGATGTCGTGCGGCTGGCCGATCAAGTGGCGCATCGCCAGGGGGGTGTGGGCGAACGTCACGTCGTCCGGCCACGCGCCCTTGGCGAACAGGCCCGCCAGGCCCGTCGCCGTCCACACCAGGATCGTCATGCCCAGCAGGAACGCCAGTACGCCGATCAGCAGGCCGTCGGGGATGCCCCGCTCCCGCTCTCTGTCGTCGCGCGCCATCGTCACGCCACCGTGGACTCGGACGTGTCGCCCAGGCGCTGTTCCACGAAGGCCGCCGCTCTTTCCTCCGCCTCCAGTTCGGCGGCGCGCATCGCGTCGTCGCCCAGGTGGTCGTCGGAGGACTCGGTCATCGCGCGGTCCGTGAAGACCAGGGGGCGCTCGGTCTCGGTGACCAGGTGTTTGACCACCTGGACATTGCCGTTCACGTCCCAGACCGCGATGCCGGGGGTGAGCGTGGGGATGATCTCCACCGCCCAGCGCGGCAGGCCGAGGACTCTGCCCGTCGAGCGGGCCTCGTCCGCCTTCTGCGCGTAGATCGTTCTGGTCGAGGCCATCTTCAGGATCGCCGCCGCCTCCTTCGCCGCCGCGCCGTCGACCACGTCGGACAAGTGGTGGACGACCGCCACGAAGGACAGGCCGAGCCGTCGGCCGAACTTCAGCAGACGCTGGAAGAGCTGGGCGACGAACGGGCTGTTGATGATGTGCCACGCCTCTTCCACCAGGAAGATGCGCTTCTTGCGGTCGGGGCGGATCCAGGTGTGCTCCAGCCAGACGCCGACGATCGCCATCAGGATCGGCATCGCGATGGAGTTGCGGTCGATGTGGGACAGGTCGAAGACGATGAGGGGGGCGTCCAGGTCGATGCCCACCGTCGTCGGGCCGTCGAACATGCCCCGAAGGTCACCGTCGACCAGGCGGTCCAGGACCAGCGCGACGTCGAGGCCCCAGGCGCGTACGTCGTCTATGGCGACGTTCATCGCCTCCGCCGACTCGGGTTCCGGATGGCGCAGCTGCTCGACGATGTCGGTCAGGACGGGCTGGCGCTCGACGATCGTCTCGTTGACGTAGGCGTGCGCGACCTTCAGGGCGAAGCCGGAGCGCTCGTCCAGGCCGTGGCCCATCGCGACCTCGATGATCGTGCGGAGCAGCGCGAGCTGGCCCGTCGTCGTGATCGCGGGGTCGAGCGGGTTGAGGCGGATGCCCATGTCCAGGGCCGCCGTCGGGTCGAGCCGGATGGGAGTTATCCCCAGCTCCTGCGCGATGAGGTTCCATTCGCCGACGCCGTCCTCGCCCTGCGCGTCGAGGACCACGACCTGGCGGTCGCGGAACCTCAGCTGCCGCAGGACGTAGGTCTTCTCCAGCGCCGACTTGCCGTTACCGGACTCGCCCAGGACCAGCCAGTGCGGGGCCGGAAGCTGCTGCCCGTACAGCTGGAACGGGTCGTAGATGTACCCCTTGCCGGAGTACACCTCACGCCCGATGATCACGCCCGAGTCGCCGAGTCCGGGCGCGGCCGTCGGCAGATAGACCGCCTGGGCCTGGCCCGTCGACGTCCGCACGGGCAGCCGGGTCGTCTCCACCTTCCCGAACAGGAAGGAGGTGAAGGCGTCCGTGAGCATCGACAACGGATCCCGCATCAGCGCGCTCTCCCTCTCTACCGTCGGATGCCGGTGGCGAACGGCAAGGTGTTCACGAACGCCCGGTGGTGCTCACGGTCGCACCACTCCAGCTTCAGATACGACTTTCCGGCCGAGGCGCGGATGGTGCGCTTGTCGCGGGCGAGGGCGTCGGGGTTGCGGGAGGAGACCGTGATGTAGCCGACGAGGTTGACGCCCGCCGCGCCGCTCGCCAGGTCCTCGCCGCGCTGGTCGAGGCGGCCGTGGGCGGCGATGTCGCGCGGGTCGACGGTCCGGTTCATCTTCGCGGCGCGGGACGCCTCCGCGTCGTCGTTCGTCTTCTCGGTCAGCATCCGCTCGATGGCGACCTCGGTGGGTTCGAGGTCCATGGTGACGGCGACCGTGCGGATGACGTCCGGCGTGTGGACCAGGAGCGGGGCCAGGAAGTTGACGCCGACCGGCGTCATCGGCCACTCCTTCACCCAGGCCGTGGCGTGGCACCAGGGCGCGCGGGTGGAGGACTCGCGGGTCTTGGCCTGAAGGTAGGTGGGCTCCATCGCGTCCAGCTCGGCCGGCCACGTGTTGCGCTTCGTCATCGCCTGGATGTGGTCGATGGGGTGGTCCGGGTCGTACATGGAGTGCACGAGGGAGGCGAGCCGGCCCTGGCCCAGCGGCTGGCGTACGCGGATGTCGGCTTCCTGGAGCCGGGAGCAGATGTCGGTCAGCTCGCGCGCCATGACGACGGCGAGCCCGGCGTCCCGGTCGATCTTCCGGCCGGACTTCGGGCGTGAGGCGCGCGCCATCGCGTTGGCCTCGGCGGCCAGCTCGCGCGTGTAGTGCATGCAGGCCACCAGGTACGCGCGGTGCTGCTCGCTGCTGGTCGACACCATGGACTGCAACTGGTCGTACGACTCCTGGAGCCAGCCCAGCGCGCGCTCGTCACCGCGGATGGCGACGTCCTTGGCGTGCGCGTCCGGGTCGGCGGGCAGGGTCCGGGCGAGCATCTGGAGGCGGGTGACGAAGCCGTCGCCGTTCGCCACGTGCTTGAGCAGGGTGCCGAAGCGGTCGACGAGGGCTTCCTGGTCCTCGGAGTCGCGCAGGCCGACGCCGGGGCCCTCGATCTCGATCGCCGCCGTCACCGTGCGCCGGTCCGCGTGCAGCAGGACGGCGATCTCGTCGGGGCCGAACGGCGCCGCGAGCCAGGTCAGCCGGCCGATGCCGGGCGGCGGCCCGATCTCGACCTCGCGCCCGTCGAGCCGGACGCCGGCCTCGGTGGCCCCCGAGCGGTAGGCGGAGCCGCGCTTCAGCTGCCGCCTGTAACTGCGGTTGATCTCGAACCACTTGTAGAAGGTGCGGTGCCTGTACGGGACGTAGACCGCCGCCAGGGCGAGCAGCGGGAAACCCATGAGCAGCACGATGCGCAGGGACAGAACGGGGACGAGCAGCCCGCACATCATGCCGAGGAAGGCACCCGCGATGATCAGGAAGAGCTCTCCCGACTCGCGGTTCCTGCCGACGATCGCGTTCGGCCGCGCGCGGCCGATCAGATATGTACGGCGGGGCGTGACCGGAGGGGACACGTGGGACTGGGTCGTCAACGCCCTGCACCTCCTTGCCGATTGCCGTTGTCACTGGTGGAGCCGGTCGTGCCGGTGTTGCTCCCGCGGTTGCCGGCGTGCGGGGTGTTCGTGGGACTGGTGCGCGGCGGGGGTGCGGCGGAGGGGACAGTTCCGCCGCCGCCCCCTGCCGCGCCCTGCCGCGAGCTGTGCGCGGCCACCCCGCCGGACACGGGGTTGGCGGGACGGGCCTGGCTCGCGCCGCCACCGCCGCCGCCGTCCTGACGGGCGCTGTGGGTCTTGATGCCCTGGGAGACGAGTGCGGCGGGCGAGGTGAAGGCGGCGGCCGCCTTGCCCTCCGCGCCCTGCATGATCCGGTTCTTGCGGACGTTGGCCATCTCGTCGCCGAAGCCGGGGACGAAGCGGTAGATCATGCCGCTGGCGAAGATGGCGAGCAGGATGATGGCGAGGCCGGAGACCACCGCGGCGAGCGAGTCCGGGCCGCCGGCGGTGGTGGACAGCGCTCCGGCCAGGCCGAGGACGATCACGATCACCGGTTTCACCAGGATGACGGCGACCATGATGCCGACCCAGCGGCGGACGTGGCCCCACAGGTTCTTGTCGACGAGTCCCGAGTACACGACGACGCCGAGCAGCGCGCCCACGTAGAGCAGGACGGCGCGCAGGTACAGCTCCAGGTAGAGCACGCCGGCCGCGACGATGGAGACCAGCGACACCACGATCAGCATGATCGGGCCGCCGCCGATGTCGTCGCCCTTCTTCAGCGCCTCGGAGAACGTGCCGAAGAACGCGTCCGTCTGATTGCCCGTCGCCTTCGCCAGCACGTCCGTCACGCCGTCCGTCGCGGAGACGACCGTGTAGAGGATCAGCGGGGTGAACGCGGACGCCAGCACCGTCAGCCAGAGGAAGCCGACCGCCTCCGACAGCGCCGTGCTCAGGGGGACACCGCGCACGGCGCGCTTGGCGACGGCCATCAGCCACAGGACGAGAGTCAGGATGGTCGAGGCGGCGAACACGACGGCGTACTGCTGGAGGAACTTCTCGTTGGTGAAGTCCACCTGCGCCGTCTTCTGCACGGCTTCACTGAGCTTGTCGACGGTCCAGGAGGCGGCGTCGGCGCAGCCCTTGGCGAGGCTGGAGAGGGGGTCCAGGGGGTTGGAGGTGGTGTCGAGAGGGGAGTCGCCGCCGCTCGACCCGGATCCGCTGCCGCCTCGTTCGCAGTAGTTCTTGGCGGGTCCTCGGATGAGGTCGCAGGGGTCGTTGTCGGGATCCGGCGCGGCGACGGCATGCGTCGCCAGCAGGATCGCCCCGGTCTGGACGACCGTGATCGCCCCGGCGAGCGTGAGGGTGCGGCGGCGGCTGCTAGCGGGCATAGGTGAACCCTCCGTACTCCTCCACGGCCTTGGCCATGTCGTCGGCCGTGGAGGCCCGCTGGTCGCGGCCCACGGGGACGGGCCCGTCCTTCTGCGTGAAGTCCTCGACCTTCCAGTCGCCGTTCACCCAGTGCAGCTTGTAGCTGTTGGTGTACCAGCTCTCGGAGACCGGATTCGTGGTGCTCTCACCGGCCAGGCCGAACAGGGACGAGTACCAGATCGAGACGGTCGCCGTCGTGTCCTGATAGGCGGTGGTCTTGGTGCCCACGGGGATGATGCGTGAGACGAACGTCGTGCCGGTGGGTGCCGACCCGTCCTTGTTGAGGCCGATGCCTGTCAGGAAGCGCTCGCTGGAGTAGACCTTGTCGAGATCGGCGCGGCGGGCGTTGGCGGCCGCCGCGGTGTAGACGGCGTCGACGATCCGGTCCCGCTTGGCCTTGTCGAACATGTCGGCGGAGCCGAGCTGCACCGCATAATTCGCCGCAGCCGACTGCGCCCCCTGCTCGTCATGGGCGAACCCCGTGCCCACCGGCTTCGTGCCGGTCGGGGACGTGGGGGAGGAGCCCGCGCCGGAGGCGGAGGTGCCCTTCGAGCCCGAGGACGAGTCGTCGTCGCCGCCCCGGTTGGCGAAGGCGATGGCCGCGATGAGCAGCACCACGACGCCCACCACGGTGACCAGCGACCGGGACGAGGAACGGCCCGGTCTGCGCCCGCCCCCGTACCCGTCGGGCCCCTCCGGGAGCCGCGTCCGGGTCTGGCCGGTGCCGCCGTAGAGGTCGTCGTCCCCTTGCCGGCCGTCGAGACTCATCGCGGGCACGCCCCCTCAACCTTGTGCTGAACCGCCGCATACGCCAGCGCCACGTACGACGGTAGCTGTGCTGGTTCCCGCGCGGGCGGGGTGTGGTGACTCGGCATCAGGGGGACGCAACCTCAGTCGGTGGGCACGACGGGACAAGTGGGACAGGGGTGAAGAAGAGGTAACCGAACACGGTCGGCCCGAAACTGACGAGACGTGAGCCGGGCTAGACGGCCATGCCGTACACGATCGTGAAAAGGGTGCCGAGCGACCCGATGATGAAGACCCCGGTCAGCCCGGCGATGATCAGGCCCTTGCCCTGCTCCGCGCTGAAGGTGTCGCGCAGTGCCGTCGCCCCGATCCGTTGTTTGGCCGCGCCCCAGATCGCGATCCCGAGGCAGAGGAGGATGGCCACGGCCATCACCACCTCGACCATCACGCGTGCCTCGTTGCCCAGGCTCCCGAACGGGCCCCAGTCGGGGGCGATCCCGCCGATGATGGTCGTGATGTCGCCTTTTTCGGCTGCCAGCAGCATGTGTAACTCACCGCCCCAAGTGGGTAGTTCTGTCGCCTCCGCCCCAGCGCAGAGGTCAGACCCATTCTTCCTCAGAACCGCGCGCATGCCTGCCGACTTGGCGCCATTCGTTGGCCGAGTTTCTACATTTCTACGTTTCTTGTGGTGCGCGGGATGCCGGTGGGACGGATCCGTATACGAAGAAACGTACGGTTACTCTATGTATCACGTGTGATTACGTGGAGCAACGAGCGCATGGCGTCGGGGGCGGGCGGGTGTGACGCACCACCGGTTCGCGGGGACCGGTGCCGGGGAAGGCTCCCCGCCTACACTGTGGCCTCGGTGGACTCCCGTGCGGCGAAGGGCGGTTGACGGTGCGTAAGGCGTGGATCGTCGCGGGTGCGGGGGTCGCCGGAGGGACCGGGTTCGTGACCCTGCTCGTCGTGGGGACGTACATGGTGGCCGGAAACCTCACGAACGGGGTCGGGCAGGGCGCCGTCGGGCTCGCCAAGGGCGCCGTTCCGGCCGCCTACCAGTCGCTGGTCCAGAAGTGGGGCAATCTCTGCCCCGCCATCAATCCGGCGCTGCTCGCGGCCCAGCTCTACCAGGAGAGCGGGTTCAACCCGAACGCCAAGTCGCCGGCCAAGGCGTACGGCATCGCGCAGTTCATCGAGGGCACCTGGGCCGCCCACGGGGTCGACGGGGACGGGGACGGCGACAAGGACATCTGGGACCCGAACGACGCCATCCCGTCCGCCGCCTCCTACGACTGCAAGCTGGCCTCGTACGTGAAGGACGTGCCCGGCGACGTCACGAAGAACATGCTCGCCTCGTACAACGCCGGCGCCTACGCCGTCATCAAGTACAAGGGCGTGCCGCCCTACAGCGAGACCCAGAACTACGTGAAGACCATCACGACCCTGGAGCAGAGCTTCGCCCGGCCCGTCGGGCGGGTGCAGCCCTCGCAGCAGGCCGCGGCCGCCATCACGTACGCGCAGAAGAAGCTCGGCACGGAGTACCTGTGGGGCGGGAACGGGACGGCGGACCAGGGCGGGCGGTTCGACTGCTCGGGGCTCACCCGGGCCGCGTACGACACCGTGGGGATCCGGCTGCCGCGCGTCGCCAACGACCAGTACAACGCCGGGCCGCATCCCAAGCGCAGCGAGCTGCTCCCCGGTGACCTGGTCTTCTTCTCGGACGACCTCACCAACAGCCGTGCCATCCGGCACGTCGGGATCTATGTCGGGGGCGGGTACATGATCGACGCGCCGCGGCCGGGTGCCGTGATCCGGTTCGATCCCGTCGACACGCCTGATTACTTCGGTGCGACACGGGTAACCGAGGATGGCGCGAAAGCGGTGCCCAGTGCGTCGCCGGAAGTGTGACGTGGCCGGAACTCTCCGTTAACCCCAGGCTCTGAGCTGCGGGTTCGTGTCTCTCTTCGATAACGTCTGCGTGATCATTCGGTGGAATGTGGAACGTAGTGAGTGAGGGTGTGCGTTCCTCTTTCTGAACCGAATGAAGTCCACGGGGGTGGCCGACACCGGGTAGCACGCAGATGATGAAGGGGCCGCTGAGCTATGGCTGGACTCGAGGCACTCGCAGCACTCGAGACTTCCGGGTCGAACCCTGACGTCACGCTGCTCTACGACATCAACGGCCTGGCCGCGGACGCGCCGGGCTGGTTCGACCGCACGATGGAGTTCGTCGGCGAGTACGGGATTCTGCTCGGGCTCGTCCTCGTCGTGCTCTGGACCTGGTGGGGGGCGCGCAAGCGGGACACGCTCGACGACGCCGCCTCCTCGGTCGCCGCCGTCGTGTGGGCGCCGCTGGCCGCCGCCGTCGCCGTGCTGGTGAACGTGCCGATCCGCGGGTTCGTCGAGCGGCCTCGGCCGTTCAAGGACCATGACGGGCTCACCGTGCTGGTGGACGGCAAGACCGACTTCTCGTTCGTGAGCGACCACGCCACGCTGGCCATGGCCATGGGTGCGGCGCTGTTCGTCGCTCATCGCAGACTCGGGTTCGCCGCGATCGGGCTGGCCGTTCTCGAAGGGTTCTGCCGGGTCTTCATGGGCGTGCACTATCCGACGGACGTCGTCGGCGGGTTCGCGCTCGGTACGGCTGTCGCCCTGCTGCTCTCGCCGCTCGCGTCGGCGCTGATCACTCCGCTGGCCCGGGTCGTCGGGCGGACCGGGCGGCTCTCCCGGCTCGTCTGGGCGCCGGGGGCCGCGCCGGCCGCTCTGGAGATCCCGGGGGCCCGGGGGGCCTCGGAGGACCCGGAGGAGCGGGATCTCGCCGCTTAGGCGGCCTACAGCGCCTGCGGGAACGTGAAGAAGCCCGTCGGGTCGTACTGCTTCTTCAGCTTGGCCAGGCGCGTGGCCGCGTCGCCGTAGTAGGCCTTCTTCCAGTCCGTCAGGGTCGGGTCCGTGTAGTTCTGGTAGGCCGCGCCGGACGCGTACGGGCGCATCGCGGTGTGTGCTCTGTTCAGCCAGTCGCGGGCGCTCGTGCCGGACGTGCCCGCGCGCCAGCTCACGATGTACTGCGCGAGCATCCGCGAGCGGCGGTGGACGAACGCCGTCGCCGTCGGGTCCACCCGGTTGACCGCGCCGCCGAGCGCCGTGAGGGCGACCGATCCCGCGCCCGACGAGACCGATGACAGCTGGCGCAGGAGTGTACGGACGCCCGCGTCCGACAGGTTCCGGTCGAAGAAGTCCGAGTGCGCCGCGTACGTCTCGCGCTGGAGCGCGCCCTGCGCGGAGCGGCCGGGGGTGGCGCCCGGCAGATGGCACTGGGCGTCGGAGGAGAAGCCGGAGCAGCCTGCGTAGATCTCCATGGCCTCCTCGTAGGAGTGCCGCTTGAGGGAGACCGAGGAGGCCGAGCCCGGACCGCCGGGGCCGTCGGCGAGGCGGTCCACGGCATTCTGCAGCTCGGTGTACGTGCCGAGGGAGAACGCGGAGACGGAGACGGTGGGCGTGCCGCCCGCCGCGTTCGCCACGTGCAGGGACGACCAGATCTCGTCCGGCTGGTCGGGGCCCCACTTCTGCCACGCCTTGAGGACCGTGGCCGCCTTCGACCAGGGCCAGGACATGTACGCGGAGACGGCCTGCGGCGCCGGGTGGGTCTTGAAGCGGAGCTCGGTGACGACGCCGAACTGGCCGTTGCCCGCCCCGCGCAGCGCCCAGAACAGGTCTTTGTTGGTACGGGCGTCGGCGGTCAGTTCCTTGCCGTCCGCCGTGATCAGGGTGGCGCCGGTGAGGCTGTCGCAGGTCAGGCCGTAGGCCCGGGAGACGACGCCGTGGCCGCCGCCGAGCGTCAGGCCCGAGACGCCGACCGTGGGGCAGGAGCCCGCCGGGATCGTGACGCCCTTGGCGGCCAGCGCCCGGTAGACGTCGATGAGTTTCGCACCGGCGCCGATCACCGCCTCGCCGCCCGAGGCGCGGACCGACTTCATGCGGGACACGTCGAGGATCAGCCGGCCGTCGCCGGAGGACCAGCCCGCGTAACTGTGCCCGCCGTTGCGTATCGCCACCGGGACCTTGTGCGCCCGGGCGTACGCCAGCGTCGTACGGAGGTCGTCGGGGCCCGCGACATAGGCGACCGCCGTCGGTTTCAGGCCGTCGAAGCGGGTGTTGTACAGCTGGCGCGCCGCCGCCCACTGCGCCTGGCCGGGACGGACCAGGGAGCCGTCGAGGTCCTTGGCGAGCGCGTCCAGGTTCGCCGCGGCCTTCACCTGGGCCGAGGCGCTGGTGGAGCGCAGGGGCGAGGAGGGAGAGCGGGGTGAGGAGTCCGATGCCGCCGGGGGACCGCCCGCCGACGACGAGCACGCCGCGACCGCCGTCGCCGTCAGTGCCGCCGACGCCGCTATGAACGTACGCCGTTCGATGCCGATGCTGCCCATGCCCGTTCCGCCTCCCGTAGCCCCCGGGATACGAGACGTGAACCGGGAGCCGTGGGTTCCTTGTACCCCGTGGGGCACGTCAGGCGGCGTCAGGCCGGGTCGAGGTGTTCCTGCGCGTCCGTACGGGCCCTGCTGCGGGCCCTTCTGGCCGGTCCGCGCCAGCCGCAGGAACAGCGGGCGAGACAGAATCTGCCCTGCTCCACGACCGTCGTGGCGTGGTCCGTCTGCCGCTGGTCCTGCTGTCGCCCGTCCACGGCGCCACGGTAGCGGGGTTGTGTGAACCCTTCTGTAAACCCCCCGTTCGCGTGACGGGTGACCCTACTCGTCGTTAACCGGAACGACAGAGGGGCCGCACGACCCACGAACAGGCTTGGGGGTAGGCAAGCGATGGTGGTGCAGCAGGACGGGAGTTCGGCGGGATCGACGGGCCCGATGGGGCCGGTGAGGTCGGCGCGCAGAGCCGCGGCGGTCGCCGTCGCCGTGGCGGGCGTCGTGGCGGGTGCGGCGGGGTGCGGTGGCGGCGCCAGCGCGGGAGAGCGCGGGAGCGATCCGGCCAAGGCCGTGCGGGACGCCCCGGACCGGCTGGTCCGTGAGGGCAGTTCGCGGGCGCGGACGTCGATGCAGATGGCCAGCGGCGGCACCCGGGTCACCATCCGGGGCGAGGGTGTCTACGACTACCGGGCCGGGCTCGGGCAGCTCCAGGTGCGGCTGCCGCAGGACGCGGCCGGTGCCCAGGAGCACCGGCCCATCACCGAACTCCTCGCGCCCGGCGCCCTCTACATGAAGAACCGGGGCGCGGGCGTGCCCGCCGACAAGTGGGTCCGCCTCGACACCGCGTCCCTCAACGACGGCAACCTCGTCACCGGCGGCGCCACCGATCCGCTGACCGCCGCCGAACTGCTGCGCGGCGCGCGGGACGTGACGTACGCGGGAGAGGCCGAGGTCGCCGGGGTGCCGACCCGGCACTACAAGGGGCGGATCGATCTGGCCGCCGCCGCGAAGGCCGCGTCCGCGGGGAACCGGAAGGCGCTGGCCGCCGCGGTGAAAGGGTTCGGCAGTTCGCCGGTGCCCTTCGACGTGTACCTGGACGACGAGGGACTGATCCGGAAGATCACGCACCGCTTCAGCTTCGCGGAGCAGCAGGCGGCCGGGCAGCCGAAGAAGGACGTGGACGTCGCCTCGACGACGCTGCTCTACGGGTTCGGGAAGCCCGCGAAGGTCGAGCTTCCGGACAAGAAGGACATCTTCGCGGGGAAGGTCGCCGAGCGGTAGTGCGCACGGCGGGTGTTCCCGGGGTCCGCCCGGGGGTCCTCCGGGGGAGCGGAAATGGTTCTTCCGTGCCATGCGCCGGGCGTGAACGGCTGCCTACTCTAGGAAGCCGACTCCATGAGTCGGCAACCGCGGAAGGGGTGATGGACGTGGCTCCGGTGGGCGGTACGGCTGTTCAGGACTACGTCGCCCTCGCCGAGATCGAGCTCTGTGGAGAGCTGATCATCGCGGCCTCCGCCGTCGCCGAGGGACGGCTCAGCGCGGACCGGATCGACGAGGTGCTGCGGGTCGCCGAGGCGTTGCCCGAAAGCCCGGACGACCTGCACTGACGCGGGCGGCGGCCACAGGGTCGTCGCCCGCCTCGCGGGCTCTCAGGTGCGCAGCAGTCGCGCGATCGCCTTCGTGGCCTCCTCGACCTTGGCGTCGATCTCGTCACCGCCCTTGAGTGCGGCGTCCGCCACACAGTGGCGCAGATGCTCCTCCAGGAGCTGGAGCGCGAAGGACTGCAGAGCCTTCGTGGAGGCCGAGACCTGGGTGAGTATGTCGATGCAGTAGACGTCCTCGTCCACCATGCGCTGCAGCCCGCGGATCTGGCCCTCGATCCGGCGCAGGCGCTTGAGGTGCTCGGCCTTCTGGTGGTGGTAGCCGTGGATGCCGCGGTCGTGGTCGGTCACGATCTCGGCCGTGGGCTCTGCTTCTGTGGCGTCCGTGGTCATCGTGTCCGACCTCCCGTTGTCATGCTCGTATACCCCCGGTGGGTATAGGGTACTCGATGTGCCACACCCCGTGCTGATCACTGTGCCTGATGGGCGACACTGGGGGAACGCCGGTTAGCCGTGGCCGGATGATGCGCCTAGCATCAGCCTGACCGAATCCAGCGACCGAATCCAGCACACCCCGAGGACCCCACGTGCGCTTTCGTCTGACCCCCAGGGAGACGAGCTTCTACGACATGTTCGCCGCATCCGCGGACAACATCGTCACGGGCTCGAAGCTCCTGATGGAACTGCTCGGTGCGGACTCCTCCGCCCGGGCCGAGATCGCGGAGCGGATGCGGGCAGCCGAACACGCCGGTGACGACGCCACCCACGCGATCTTCCACCAGCTGAACTCCTCGTTCATCACGCCCTTCGACCGCGAGGACATCTACAACCTCGCGTCGTCCCTCGACGACATCATGGACTTCATGGAGGAGGCCGTCGACCTCGTCGTCCTCTACCAGGTCGAGGAGCTGCCCAAGGGCGTCGAGCAGCAGATCGAGGTCCTGGCGCGGGCGGCCGAGCTGACCGCCGAGGCCATGCCCAATCTGCGGACGATGGACAACCTCACCGAGTACTGGATCGAGGTCAACCGTCTGGAGAACCAGGCCGACCAGATCCACCGCAAGCTTCTGGCCACGCTCTTCAACGGCAAGTACGACGCCATCGAGGTGCTGAAGCTGAAGCAGATCGTGGATGTGCTGGAGGAAGCCGCCGACGCGTTCGAGCATGTCGCCAACACGGTGGAGACCATCGCCGTGAAGGAGTCCTGAGGCCGGCTCATGGACACCTTCACACTGATCGTGACGATCGGCGTCGCGCTCGGATTCACGTACACGAACGGCTTTCACGACTCCGCGAACGCCATCGCCACTTCCGTATCCACCCGTGCGCTGACGCCCCGTGCGGCACTCGCCATGGCCGCGGTGATGAACCTCGCCGGTGCCTTCCTCGGCAGCGGTGTCGCCAAGACGGTGAGTGAGGGGATCATCGCGACCCCCGTCGGCGACAAGGGCATGGGCATTCTGTTCGCCGCCCTCGCCGGTGCCATCGTGTGGAACCTCATCACCTGGTACTTCGGGCTGCCCTCGTCGTCCTCGCACGCCCTGTTCGGCGGAATGGTGGGTGCCGCTCTCGCGGGCGGGACCACCGTCTACTGGTCCGGGGTGTGGGAGAAGATCGTCATCCCGATGTTCACCTCGCCGGTGATCGGTCTCGTCGTCGGTTACCTGGTGATGACCGCCATCATGTGGCTCTTCCGGCGCTCCAACCCGCACAAGGCCAAGCGCGGTTTCCGGATCGCGCAGACCGTCTCGGCGGCCGGCATGGCGCTCGGCCACGGTCTCCAGGACGCGCAGAAGACCATGGGCATCGTGGTCATGGCGCTGGTCATCGGCGGCCACGAGACGTACGACGAGCCGATCCCGGTCTGGGTCAAGATCGTCTGTGCCGTGATGCTGTCGCTCGGCACCTACGCGGGCGGCTGGCGCATCATGCGCACCCTCGGCCGCAAGATCATCGAGCTGGACCCGCCGCAGGGGTTCGCCGCCGAGACGACCGGTGCCTCGATCATGTTCGGCTCGGCGTTCCTGTTCCACGCGCCGATCTCGACGACGCATGTCATCACCTCGGCGATCATGGGTGTCGGGGCGACGAAGCGGGTGAACGCCGTGCGGTGGGGTGTCGCCAAGAACATCGTCATCGGGTGGTTCATCACGATGCCGGCCGCCGCCGTAGTCGCTGCCGCTTCTTACGGGGTTGTCTGGCTGGCCTTCGGTTAGGTTCCGCCGGGTTTTATCAAAGCCGCGGACGCGTCTGCTCGGTTCACGAGTGGTTGCGTCCGCGGCTTTCGTCGTGGCTGGTCGCGCAGTTCCCCGCGCCCCCAGGAGACAAGCCCCGCCCTCCTTCGGAGGACGGGGCTTGTCTCTGTCCTCGTGGCGGCACCGCCATGCAGCGCCACGAGGGGATCGGGGGGTGGGGATCAGCCGAAGCGGCCCGAGATGTAGTCCTCGGTGGCCTGGACCGACGGGTTGGAGAAGATGCGCTCCGTCTCGTCGATCTCTATGAGCTTGCCGGGCTGGCCCACCGCGGCGAGGTTGAAGAACGCGGTGCGGTCCGAGACGCGGGCCGCCTGCTGCATGTTGTGCGTCACGATGACGATCGTGAAGCGCTCCTTCAGCTCGCCGATCAGGTCCTCGATGGCGAGGGTGGAGATCGGGTCGAGGGCCGAGCAGGGCTCGTCCATGAGCAGGACCTGGGGCTCGACCGCGATCGCGCGGGCGATGCACAGCCGCTGCTGCTGGCCGCCGGAGAGGCCCGAGCCGGGCTTGTTCAGGCGGTCCTTGACCTCGTTCCAGAGGTTGGCGCCCTTGAGGGACTTCTCGACGACCTCGGCGAGCTCCGACTTCTTGTACGTACCGTTGAGCTTCAGGCCCGCCGCCACGTTGTCGAAGATCGACATCGTGGGGAAGGGGTTGGGGCGCTGGAAGACCATGCCGACGGTGCGGCGCACGGCGACCGGGTCGACCGCGGTGGCGTACAGGTCCTCGTCGTCGAGGAGGACCTTGCCCTCGACGCGGCCACCGGGGGTGACCTCGTGCATCCGGTTGAGGGTGCGCAGGAACGTCGACTTGCCGCAGCCGGAGGGGCCGATGAAGGCCGTCACCGAGCGGGGCTCGACGGTCATGGAGATGTCTTCGATCGCCTTGTGGGATCCGTAGTAGGCGGTGAGACCGCTTACGTCGATTCGCTTGGCCATGGGATTACTTCGCTTCCGAGAGTTCGAGTCGCTGAATACAGCCGCGTCAGCGGCCCGTCTTCGGGGCCTTCCAGCGGGCGATGCCGCGGGCCACGAGGTTGAGGATCATGATGAAGGCGATCAGCACCAGGGCCGCGGCCCAGGCACGGTCGTACGCGGCCTGGCTGCCGCCGCTCTTGGCGTACTGGTCGTAGATGTAGAGCGGCAGGGACGCCTGCGGACCTTCGAAGGGGTTCGAGTTGATCAGCGGGTTGCCGAAGACCAGGAGCAGGACCGGGGCGGTCTCGCCCGCGATTCGGGCGATGGCCAGCATGACGCCGGTGGTGATGCCGCCGATCGACGTCGGCAGGACGACCTTGAGGATCGTGCGCCACTTCGGCACGCCGAGGGCGAGGGAGGCCTCGCGCAGCTCGTTCGGGACGAGCTTGAGCATCTCCTCGGTGGAGCGGACCACGACCGGGATCATCAGGATGGACAGGGCCATCGAGCCGGCGAAGCCGGAGTAGCCGAAGCCCAGGATGAGGATCCAGAAGGACAGGATGAACAGGCCCGCCACGATGGAGGGGATGCCCGTCATCACGTCGACGAAGAACGTGACGGCCTTCGCGAGCTTGCCGCGGCCGTACTCCACCAGGTAGATCGCCGTCAGCAGGCCGATCGGGACCGAGATCAGGGTGGCGAGGCCGACCTGCTCCAGGGTGCCGAGGATGGCGTGGTAGATGCCGCCGCCGGGCTGGTAGCTGGTGACGAAGCCCATCGAGTGGGTCAGGAAGTACGGGTCGAGCACCTTCACGCCGCGCTTCACCGTCTCGTAGACGAGCGAGGCGAGCGGGATCACGGCCAGGATGAACGACACCCAGATGATGCTGGTCGCGACCCGGTCCTTGGCCTGGCGCCGGCCCTCGACCTTGGTGGCGATGGCGTAGGTGCCGAGGACGAAGACCAGGGCGGCGAGCAGGCCCCACTGGACGCGGCTGGAGAGTCCGGCGCCGAGTCCGATCGCGCAGCCGACGGCGATCGAGCCGACGGCCGCCACCCACGGGAACCAGCGGGGCAGCCGGGCGGCGCTCAGCGAGCCGGGGCGCTTCACGAGAGGGGTGGTGGTGCTCATGCGTTGGCCCCCGAGTACTCCTTGCGGCGGGCGATGATCGCGCGGGCCGCGCCGTTCACGATCAGCGTGATGACGAAGAGGACGAGACCGGAGGCGATGAGGGCGTCGCGGCCCTGGTCGTTGGCCTCGGCGAACTTCGCGGCGATGTTCTGCGCGAAGGTGCCGCCGCCCGGGTCCAGCAGGCTGGCGTGGATCAGGAAGTCGGGGGAGAGGACCGTGGCGACGGCCATCGTCTCGCCGAGCGCGCGGCCGAGGCCGAGCATCGAGGCCGAGATCACGCCGGAGCGGCCGAAGGGGATCACCGACATGCGGATGACCTCCCAGCGGGTGGCGCCGAGCGCGAGGGCCGCCTCCTGGTGCATCAGGGGGGCCTGCCGGAAGACCTCGCGGGAGACGTTCGTGATGATCGGGAGGATCATGATCGCCAGCAGGATGCCGACGGTGAGCAGGGTGCGCGGTGCGCCGCCCTCCCAGGCGAAGATGCCGGTCCAGCCGAAGTAGTCGTCGAGCCAGCCGAACAGGCCTTCCATGTGCGGCACCAGGAAGAGGGCGCCCCACAGGCCGTAGACGATCGAGGGCACGGCGGCCAGCAGGTCGATCACGTAGGCGATGGTGCCGCTCAGCCGCTTCGGCGCGTAGTGCGTCAGGAAGAGCGCGATGCCGACGGCGACCGGGACCGCGATCAGCATCGCGATCACCGAGGTGACGATGGTGCCGAAGGCCAGCACGGCTATGCCGAAGACCGGCGGCTGGGCCGTCGCGTTCCACTCGAAGGTGGTGAGGAAGTTGCCGTTGTTGTCGGGGAGGACAAGGGCGGCACGGTAGGTCAGGAAGACCGCGATCGCGGCCATGACGACCAGGAGCAGGATGCCCGCGCCGCGGGAGAGGCCGAGGAAGATCCGGTCTCCGGGGCGGGTGGCGCCACGGGCGGCGCGCTTGGCCTGGGCGGTGGTGGGACGGTCTGCGGGCGCCGGCGGCGCTGGTGGTTGCGTGGTGATGTCCATGGGTTCTCCGGTCTGCGAAGTCCCGTACCCGAGGGGTCTACGGAGCTTCTGGCGGCGGTGCACCGGACGGTGCGGGCCGCTCACCCGGGTGAGCGGCCCGCACGCTGGGTCAGCTGATGCTCGCGACGGTCTCGCGGACCTTCGCGTTGATCTCGGCCGGGATCGGGGCGTAGCCCAGGTCCGCCAGGGCGCCCTGGCCCTGCTCGCTGGCCATGTAGGTCAGGAAGGACTTGGTGGCGGCGAGGGTGTCCGACTTGTTGCCCTTGTCGCAGACGATCTCGTAGGTGACCAGGGTGATCGGGTAGGCGCCGTCGGCCTTGGTCGCGTAGTTCAGCTCAAGGGCGAGGTCCTTGCCCGTGCCCACGACCTTGGCGTCGGCGATCGCCTTGGAGGCGTTCTCCGTGGTGGCCTTGACCGGGGAGGAGGCGCCGGTGTCGATGTCGACCGTCTTCAGGCCGTCCTTGGCGTAGGACAGCTCGACGTAGGTGATCGAGCCGGAGGTCTGCTTGACCTGCTGGGCGAGGCCGGAGGAGCCCTGAGCGGACTGGCCGCCCTTCGCCTGCCAGGCCTTGCCGCCCTCGTACTTCCAGTCGCTCGCGGCGGTGGCCTTGAGGTACTTGGTGAAGTTGTCCGTGGTGCCGGACTCGTCCGAGCGGTGGAACGCCTGGATCTTGGTCGACGGGAGCTTCGCGTCGGGGTTCAGCTTCTTGATCGCGGCGTCGTCCCACTTGGTGATCTTCGAGTCGAAGATCTTGGCCAGCGTCGGGCCGTCCAGGACGAGGTTGTCGACGCCGTCCACGTTGTACGCGACGGCGATCGGGCCGCCGACCATCGGCAGGTCGATGCCCTGACCGCCCGAGCAGACCTTCTTGGAGGCGGCGATCTCCTCCGGCTTGAGCGCCGAGTCGGAACCGGCGAAGGCGACCTGGCCCTGGTTGAAGGCGGTCACACCGGCGCCGGAGCCCTCGGGCTTGTAGTTGATCTGCACGCCCGAGCAGGCCTGCGAGAACGTCTGGCGCCACGCGTCGATCGCGTTCGCCTGGGCCGAGGAGCCGTTGCCGAGGAGCTGGCCCTTGGCGTCCTTGCACTCGATGTTCTTGGCGCTGCCGGCGGCGCTGGCGCTGCTGCTGCTGGTGCTGCCGGAGTTCGTGTCGTCCGAGCCGCACGCCGTGAGGGCCAGGGCGCTGGAGACGGCGAGCGCGCCGAGGGAGAGGGCGCGGAGCCGGTTCGTGCGCTGAAGCTTCACCTTCGGATGTTCCTTCCAGGAGCCGCCGGCCGGGTGTCTGGCACTACGGCGGCGTGCGAAAGTCTGTGGAATTTCAGTCGAGCGGTGAGGCGCCTTCCGTTTCCGGGGCCGCACCGCGTAAGGCCGAAATTAAGCAGATCAGGTGACGTGACCGATGGCCGTGGGTGAACGGAGGGTGAACCTAAGCAGGCGGTGCGGTTAGGTCACGGAAGGATGACGACGCGTGACGTCAGGTCACGTGCAGCGCGTCGAGGAGCGCGTCGACGAGCGTGCGGTCGCGGGGCTGGGTGAGGCGGTTGCGGGCCGCGACGGGCGGGAGCCAGAGGATGCGGTCGACCTCGCGGTTGGGCAGGAAGGCGCCCGAGGTGGCCTCCGCCGCCCAGTAGCTGACCTTCTTGGGCCGGCCGTTGGCCGTGTAGCGCATCGTGGGCAGGGCGGTGCCCGGCGCGCAGTCGTGGCCGGTCTCCTCGCGCACCTCGCGCACCGCGGCCGCCAGCGGGGCCTCGCCGCGCTTGAGCTTGCCCTTGGGGTGCGACCAGTCTCCGTACTTGGGCCGGTGGACGAGGCAGATCTCCAGGCCGTCGTCGAGCAGGGCGCGGCGCCACAGGACGCAGCCCGCGGCCAGCACGGTGTCGTTGTCGTCGGGGCTGTGGGAGCTGTCGGGGTCGTGGGGCAGGGTCATGGGGTTCCCACCGTCTCTCGGTGCCACGCTGTTCCGAACGCGTTCCTGGCGGCCTCCACCTGATGGCGCTGGTCGGCGTGGAGCACGCCGAGGGCGTACGCCGTCGCGGGGGCGATGCGCGGGGTGCGCGCCGCGTGGGCCGCCGCTGCCGCGGCCTCCGCGGCGTCGCGGTGCGTATTGAGGGCGTGTGCGGCCGCGGTCAGTCTCGCGGGCGCCCGCTCCGGGCCGGGCAGCACCTCCTGGGCGTAGCGGTGCAGGCGCAGCAGGAGGCGTACGTGGTGCCAGGGCGCGTCGGCGTCCGGGTTGTACGGGGTGGGGAGCCGGCCGCCCGGGTGGTTCAGGGCGCTCACCGCCTCGTCCAGGCGGGACTCCGCCTCCCCGGCGAGCTTGGGCAGCGCGCCCCCGCCGGCGGCCAGCGGGACCTCGCTGGCCAGCACGGCGACCCGGTCCGCCACCGCGTGGAAGCGGGGGCTGCCCAGGGACTGCAGGGCGGCGCTGTGGGCGCGGGTCCTGGCGAGGGTGAGCTGGCGGTCGAGGAGCGCCGCCGCCTTGGCCGCGCCGAGGGCCAGGGTGGTGGCGGAGGCCGAGGCGGGGGCCGCCGTCTGCTGGGGCACGGTGGAGCCGGTCGCCGCCGACGTCAGCCGGTGCAGGGCCTCGGTCAGCCGGATCAGCCGGTCCGCGCAGGCGTGCTCCTGGGCCAGCGTGCCGGACAGCCAGGCCAGCTCGGGGCGCAGCTCGTCCGACCACTCCGCGTCCAGGAGCGGGCGGAAGGTGTGCAGGGTGCCGCTGATCCGGCGGGCGGCGCGGCGCAGGGTGCGGGCCGCTTCGGCCGCGGGGCCGCCCGCCGCGCCGCTCTCGCCGTGCCGGCGCAGCGAGCGCAGGAACTCGGTCGCCTGCTCCCTGAGGTACGTCCCGAGGATGTCGCCGTCCTCCGCTCCTGTGCGCGGACCGTCGGACCCGCCCGGCCCGATGCGCGGGCCGGTTCCCGACGGATCGCTGGACTCAAGGTGTTGCTGTGCCACGCCGGCGCCTCCGGGCGTCTATGAGCATCTCCTGTACGTTCCGCAGGGGGCGTCCGGCCGGGTCCGACGGGTCGGTCGCGTGCCGGGTCCAGTTGCCGTCCGGGCCCAGGTGCCAGGAGGCGGTGCCGTCGGACATCCCCGTTTCGAGCAGCCGGTTGAGGGCGGCGCGGTGGGCCGGGTCCTCGACACGGACCAGGGCCTCGATGCGGCGGTCGAGGTTGCGGTGCATCATGTCGGCGCTGCCTATCCACACCTCGGGCTCGCCGGCGTTGCCGAAGGCGAAGACCCGGGAGTGCTCCAGGAAGCGGCCGAGTACCGAGCGGACCCGGATGTTCTCCGACAGGCCGGTGACGCCGGGGCGGACGGCACAGATGCCGCGCACCCACACGTCGACCGGCACGCCTGCCTGCGACGCCCGGTACAGGGCGTCGATGATCGCCTCGTCGACCATCGAGTTGACCTTGATACGGACGTACGCCGGGCGGCCCGCACGGTGGTGCTGGACCTCCTTCTCGATCCGCGTGACCAGCCCCGTACGAAGGGACTTGGGGGCGACGAGGAGGCGGCGGTAGGTCTCGCGGCGCGAGTAGCCGGAGAGCCGGTTGAAGAGGTCGGAGAGGTCGGCCCCGACCTCCTGGTTCGCGGTGAGCAGGCCCAGGTCCTCGTAGAGGCGGGCGGTCTTGGGGTGGTAGTTGCCGGTGCCGACGTGGCTGTAGCGGACGAGGGACTCGCCCTCCTGGCGGACCACGAGCGAGAGCTTGCAGTGCGTCTTGAGGCCGACGAGGCCGTAGACGACGTGGCAGCCGGCCTCTTCCAGCTTCCGGGCCCACTTGATGTTGGCCTGCTCGTCGAAGCGGGCCTTGATCTCGACCAGGACGAGGACCTGCTTGCCCGCCTCGGCCGCCTCTATCAGCGCGTCGACGATCGGGGAGTCGCCCGAGGTCCGGTACAGCGTCTGCTTGATGGCGAGGACGTCCGGGTCGGCCGCGGCCTGCTCCAGGAACGCCTGGACGGAGGTGGAGAACGAGTCGTACGGGTGGTGGAGCAGCACGTCATGACTGCGCAGGGCCGCGAAGATGTCGGGCGCCGACGCCGACTCCACCTCGGCGAGGTCGCGGTGGGTGCCCGCGACGAACTTCGGGTACTTCAGCTCGGGGCGGTCGATGCCCGCGATGGAGAACAGGCCGGTGAGGTCGAGCGGTCCCGGGAGCGGATAGACCTCCGCCTCGCTGACCTTCAGCTCGCGCACGAGGAGGCTCAGCACCTCGGCGTCGATCGTCTCCTCGACCTCCAGGCGCACCGGCGGGCCGAAGCGCCGCCGCATGAGCTCCTTCTCCAGGGCCTTCAGGAGGTTCTCGGCGTCGTCCTCCTCGACCTCCAGGTCCTCGTTCCGCGTGACGCGGAACATGTGGTGCTCCTCGATCGTCATGCCGGGGAACAGCTCGCCCAGGTGCTTGGGCGCGGAGATCACGTCCTCGATGGGGACGTAGCGCTGTGGGGACGCCTCCAGGAAGCGGGCGAGCAGCGGCGGGACCTTGACGCGCGCGAAGTGGCGGTGGCCGCTCACCGGGTTGCTGACCACGACCGCGAGGTTCAGGGACAGGCCCGAGATGTACGGGAAGGGGTGCGCCGGGTCCACCGCGAGGGGGGTCAGCACCGGGAAGATCTGCTGCATGAACAGCGTGTAGAGCCGGGACTGCTCCTTGTCGGTCAGCTCGTTCCAGCGCACGACGTGGATGCCCTCGTCGGCGAGGGCCGGGGCGACCTCGTCCTGGTAGCAGGCGGCGTGCCGGGCCATGAGCTCCCGGGACCGGTTCCAGATCAGTTCGAGCACTTCACGGGGCTGCAGCCCGGAGGCCGAACGGGTGGCGACGCCGGTCGCGATGCGGCGCTTGAGGCCGGCCACGCGGACCATGAAGAACTCGTCCAGGTTCGACGCGAAGATCGCCAGGAAGTTCGCCCGCTCCAGGAGGGGCGTGGCCGGGTCCTCGGCCAGCTCCAGGACCCGCTCGTTGAACGCCAGCCAGCTGCGCTCACGGTCCAGGAAGCGGCCCTGGGGCAGCTCCGCGCCGTCCTGGCCCGCGTAGTCCTCCTCGTAGTCGTCCGGGTCCGCGTCGATGTCCGCGACGATGCCGGCCAGCTTCGCGGCCGACCGTTCGTAGTCGCCGCTGGCCACCGGGTGCGGGCGGTGCGCTGCTAGGGAGCCCACGGAGGGCTGCGGGTGCGATGCCGAGGGGGCCGAGGAGGGCTCGGACTCGGCTGCGGACTGGTCCTGGGCGGCGTTCGGCTGGCTCATGGGCCCATTCTTCCGCGCGGAGACGGTCTCGGGCGCGCCGGGAAGGTCGCTGAGCGCGGGGGCGAGGCGGAGCCTGCCGGGGGTGGGCGCTTGCGGGGTGGGGGGTTCCGGCGGGGGCGAGGGGGTGTCCGACGCGGGGGGCTGCATTCCGTGAGGGTCGCAACCGCGTCTGAATCACTGGTTACGGCGATATGACGTGCGGGCTATGGGCGGGCGGCTCCCCGGCGTCTACGGGGGGCCGGGGTTTGTCTTCGCGGGGTTTCGGGGGCGCCCCGGCTCGGACCGGGCCGGGCGGGGGTGGGGCGTGCGCAGGGCGTGCGCCGGGCGGGGCTGGGCCGGGCCGGGGTCGGGCGGGGCTGGGCCGGGCTGGGGCGCGGGTCTGTCGGGCGCTTGCCCCGCGCTGGGGGCCGCCTTGCCCACCCTGCCGCCCTTGGCGGCAGATTGCCCAAGGCTTGGGGTGGGGGTGGGAGAGAAGGGGCGGTGGATTGGCCAAGGCTTGGTGGGATGGGGGTCAGGGGGTGCGGTGGCGGAGGGTGATGAAGGCTGCTGTCGTGGCCGCCGCCGCGAGGAGCAGGATCACCGCCGACTCCGTCAGTTGGAGGGGCCAGTAGTGGGACGGCGGGTGGTACGTCACCGCGAAGTCCTGGAAGCCGCGGGCGCAGTGCCGCAGCTTCGCCGCGCTGCCCTCGCCGACGCAGGCCAGGTTGTTGCGGACGTGCTCGCCGGCTGCGGTGACCGTGTCCCGGCGGAGCACCTGGGCGCCGGCGGGCGGGGTCGGCGGCACCGGGCCGTGGTCGGTGACGGTGGGCCACAGGCTGATCCGGTAGCGCGCGCTCAGATACCCGGTGACCAGGAACGCGGCGATCCCGGCGGCGCCACCGGTCAGCGCCTTGCGGAAGAGGACCCCGCCGAGCGCGCCGACGGCGAGGCCCAGCAGGACGCGGGCGAACGCCAGCGGTCCCGTGCCGAGGAACAGGTACTCGTCGTACCAGGGGATGTGTGTACCCGGCGGTCCGCTCCCCGCCACCAGATGGAGCAGGGTGACCAGCGGAACCATCCCGGCGAGGAACCAGGCCGCCGGTACGGCGAGCGTCGTCGCCAGCCAGCGCGCCGGGCTGACCGACTGCACCCACGCCAACTGGGCCGTCCCGCGCTCCATTTCGCGCCCCACGCAGACGACCCCCATGAAGAGCGCCGCGATGTACGGGGTCAGGTAGGTGAAGGCGCCCACGACGCGCAGGAGTTGCTCGTAGTCGAACGCCGGGCCGCCGGTGTACTCGCAGTGCGAGGGCGCGCACTGGGCCAGCTGTCGTGCGGCCGCGTCCGCTCCCGGGCCGTGCAGCCACAGCAGCAGGGTGCCGGCGGCGAGGACCGCCGCGAGCCACAGCCACGGGGCGATCCGGTGGATTCTCAGCGTCGCCCACACGGGGCCGGTGGGACGCAGGGCGCGCAGGCCGCGCGGGGGTGCCGGGAGCGTCTGGGTCATGAGCCGGATCTCTCTCCGCGTGACCGCGGCGCGTGGAGCGCCGGGGAGGGCTGGACGGTGCCGAGGAACCAGAGCTGGACGGTGGGCCTCGCGAGCGGGCCGGCGGGTGCTGCGGAACTCATCGGGCGACCCTTCTGCGCAGGAGGGCGTAGGCGATGAGCACGATCACGGCGGTCAGGGCCAGGATCACGGCCGTCTCCGTCAGTTGGAGCGGCCAGAAGTGGGAGGGTGGGTGGCCCTCGGTGTAGTAGCCGGTGATGTTGTGGTCGGCGAGGCAGGAGCGGTCGCTCGCGCACATCGGGTCCTGGACATGGGCGCCGGAGCCGGTGATGGCGCCCTCGCCGAGGACGTCGCCGGTGAACCCGGGGTAGCCCTGCGCGAGCGTGCCCGTGACCGTCTTGGCGGGCCAGAGATACGGACGCAGCCAGCCGACGACGGTCGTCAGCAGGAGCGTGAGGACCAGGCCGAACACGGCGCCGGGCAGCAGCCGCCGCTGGAGCAGGCCCGCGAGCGCGCCGCAGGCGAGGCCGAGCAGGGGGAGGGCGACCACGACGGGGCCGAGGACCTCGAAGTTGCCGGAGAACCAGCGGTTCTCGGAGAGACCGGGCGCGGCCGCCGCGACCTGTCGGCGCAGCACCATCAGCAGCCCGGTGCCCACGACGAGGGCCAGCGCCGGGAGGGCCAGCTTGGCGGTGAGCCAGCGGATCGGCGACACGGACTGGGTCCACGCCAGCCGGGCGGTCCCGCGCTCCAGTTCCTGGCCGATCAGGGCGCCCCCGGCGAACACGGACACGGCCAGGGGGAGGAAGAACAGGAAGACGCCCGCGAACGACAGGGCGTAGTGGTACGCGTCCGCCGTCGATCCCTTCGCGGTGCAGGCGTTCGCCACCGCCGGGTCGCAGTGTCCGACGATGCCGAGCCCCGCGGTACCCGGGCCCCAGGCCCACAGCAGCACGCCCGCGACGAGGACCACGTACGCCGTCCACAGCCACAGGGAGCCGCGGTGCAGGCGCAGGACGGTCCAGGTCAGTCCCGAGCGGGCGGACAGGGAGAAGGCGCTCATGCGGTGGCCCCCTTGGACGGCTTCTTCGGCTGGTAGCGGCGCAGGACCAGGAAGGCCGCGGCGACGAGGACGGTGGTGAGGGCGAGCAGGATGCCCGTCTCGGTGAGCTGGCGCGGCCAGAAGTCCGGCGAGGGCAGGTAGTGCCGGTCGAAGCCGGTGACGTGGTGCGCGGCGAGGCACTTCTGGTCCATGTAGCAGCCCGGGTCGCTGATCTCCGCGCCGGTGGAGGTGATCGCCTTGTTGTGGACGGGGATCTCCGGCTGCTGGTGACTGCCCTGGAACGGCCAGGAGTTGGCGCGCCAGGCGCCGGCCAGATAGGTGCCGACTCCGGCGACGGCGATCGCGGGCAGCATGCGGCGGATCACCAGCGCGGCGCAGACGCCGAGCGCCAGGGCGAACAGGACGTTCGCGACCGTCGCCGGGCCGATGTTGAAGTAGAAGGAGCGCGGGCCGATCCCGGCAATCAGCAGGTGGTTGTGGGCACGCCACACCATCACGTACAGGGCGACGATCGCCGTGGTGCCGAGGGTGACGGCGACCGCGGGCAGGGCCAGCTTGGCGGTGAGCCAGCGGGCCGGGGACACCGACTGGGTCCAGGCGAGGTGCGCGGTGCCCTGCTCCAGCTCGCGGGCGATCAGCGGGCCCGCCGCGAAGACGGCGACGACGACCGCCGCGATCCGGGTGAGCGTCGCCGGGTCGTAGAAGAGCGAGTCGAAGGAGGTGCCGAGGGCGGTCAGGGAGACCGAGCGGCCGTCCCAGGCGACGTCCTGCGCCCCCGCGTACCCGAACGCGTCGAAGGCCTTCTGGGCCGTCGAGGCGCCGGGGCCCCACAGCCACAGCAGCAGGCCGGCGCTGACGGCGACATAGCCGGCCCACACCCACAGGGCGGTGCGGTGCAGCCGCAGCACGGTCCGGACCAGCCCGTCGGCGCCGGGCAGGGTGCGCCGCACCGGGGGCCTGCCGGAGGCCGTGGCGGGCTCGGCCGGCTTGTTCAGGGTGGTGTTCATGCGGTCACCGCCGTGCGGTCCGCCGCTGCGGTGCTCGGGGTGAGCAGGGCCGGGGCCTCGGGGGAGCGCAGGTGGGCGAGGAGCAGCTCCTCCAGGGAGGGCTCCTGCACCTGCCAGCCGTCGCCCACGGGGCCGTCCCTGCGGATCAGGGCGGTGACGCCGCGGCCCGAGGCGCGGGACTCGATGACGGTGTGGCCGGACAGGTCGCCACGGCCCGTGACCAGGCTGTGCGCGCCGAGCAGGTCGTCGATGCCGCCGCCGAGCCGGATCCGGCCGCCGCCCAGGAGCAGCAGGTGGTCGCAGGCGTCGGCCAGCTCGGAGACGATGTGGGACGACATCAGCACGGTGGTGCCGTGCTCGGCGGCGTCGGCCATCAGGGTGCCCATCAGCTCGTGCCGGGCCAACGGGTCCAGGTCCGCCATCGGCTCGTCGAGGAGCATCAGCTCGGGGCGCTTGCCGAGGGCGAGGGCGAGCGCGACGCGGGTGCGCTGGCCGCCGGAGAGCGCGCGGATCCTCGCCTTCGGGTCGAGCGAGCCGGCCTCGACGATCTGTGTCGCGTAGGCCGCGTCCCACCGCTCCTGGTTCAGCTCGGCGCCCATGCGCAGCGTGTCCGCGACGGACAGCTGGGGGTGCAGCGGCTTGTCCTGGGACAGATAGGCGACCTTGGCGCGGGACTCGCCGGGGGCGGCGCCGAGCACGCGCAGCTCGCCCGCGCTCTGCCGCAGCAGTCCGGCCGCTATCGAGAGCAGCGTCGACTTGCCCGCGCCGTTCGGCCCGACGAGGGCGCTGATCCGGCCCGTGGGCAGCCGGAACGAGCAGTCGTCGAGCGCCGAGGTGCCCCGTCGGCCGTAGCGCTTCGTGAGGCCCGTCGCCTCGATCGCCGTACTCATGAAGTCCCCTTGGTGGTGGTGCTGAAGTGCGTGTCCAGTGCGACGGTGAACAGGGCCGCGACGTCCTCGCGGTCCAGGCCCGCCTCTCTCGCCCGTCTCGTCCAGTCCTCCAGCTCGCTGCGCAGCGGCGAGTCGCCGGGGCCGGAGCCCAGGGACTTGCGGACGAAGGTGCCGAGGCCCCGGCGGGCCTCCACGAGGCCCCCGCGCTCCAGCTCGCGGTACGCCTTCAGCACCGTGTTCGGATTGATGGCCGTCGCCTCGACGACCTCGCGGGCCGTGGGCAGCTTGTCGCCGGGCTCCAGCATGCCGAGCCGCAGCGCCTGCTCCGTCTGGTGGACGATCTGCAGGTAGGTGGCGACGCCGCTGTGGCGGTCGATGCGGAATTCGATCACCGGCCCGGCGGGCCCGTCGGGCTTCGACGGTTCGACTGGCTTGGCCACTGGCGTACCCCCCTTTCACTAATCAAGTAGTGAAAGGGTGATGCAAGAGAGGGGGCGGCGTCAAGTGACGCCGCCCCCTCTCGGGAAATCTCCGGGAAGCTGAAGGAAAGCCGGGGTGTTATGACTCGGTTCGGTACATCAGGTCCGTTTCGTACGTCGTGAAGCCGAGCCGCTCGTACACGCTCACCGCCGCCTTGTTGTCCGCGTCGACGTAGAGCATCGCCGTCGGCAGACCGGCCGCCGCGAGGTGCCGCAGCCCCGTCGCGGTGAGCGCCTTGCCGAGGCCGCCGCCCTGGCCCTCGGGGGTCACCCCGACCACGTACACCTCGCCGAGCCGCTCCTCGGCGTGCACCTTCGTCCAGTGGAAGCCGACCAGCTCCTTGCCCTTGAACGCGAGGAAGAAGCCGCGCGGGTCGAACCACGGCTCGCCCTTGCGGTCGTCGAGGTCGCGCTGGGTCAGGGAGCCCTGCTCGGGGTGGTGGGCGAACGCCGCCGCGTTCACCGCCAGCCACGCCGCGTCGTCCTGGCCGGGCACGAAGGTACGGATCCTGATGCCCGCCGGGAGCACCGGCTCGGGCAGTTCGAGGTCGGTCAACGGCCGCCGCATCTGGCGCAGTTCACGGAACAGCGTCAGCCCCAGCACCTGCGCCAGATGACGCGCCGCGCTGTGCCCGCCGTGCGCCCACACCCGCAGCCGCTTGCCGGACGCCGCGAGCAGCGCCGCACCGAGCGCCCGCCCGTGCCCGTGCCCGCGTCGCGCCGGGTGCACCACCAGCTCGGCGGCCGGGGCCTCCACCGGGTCGGTGTCCTCCAGCTGCGCGTAGCCGACCAGGTCCCCGTCGACGGAGAGCAGCAGATGCGTGACGCCGTCGCGCTCGCCGCGCAGATGGAGCCGCCCCTGCTCCGAGACGGCCTGCTGGCCGTCGGCGCGGGCCGCGTCGGTGAGCAGGGACAGCACGGCGCCGGACTGCTCGGCGGTCAGGGAGGTCAGGGTGTCGATACGGCGGCCCGGGAGGGCGGGATCGGGGGTGTTCGCGGGGTCCGTGGTCATGGTTACGAGGGTACGGCGGGGGCCCCGCGGGGAGTCGGCAACCAGCTCGTAACCTGCAATCCCCTGTTGTGCTACGCGCGTTGACCCTAGGCTGCCCGGCAGTCGCAGTCTTCGTAGAGCACCCAAGGGGATCCTCCATGCCCACCAGGACGAACCGGCGTCTGAGAACCGCGCTCGGCGCCGTCGCCACCCTCGCCACCGCGGGCGCGCTGATGGCCGCCATGCCGGCCGGCGCCCACGACCGGGGTCACGGCCATGGCCACGGTCACGACAGCGGCCGCTACCAGGACGTACAGCTGCTGTCGTTCAACGACTTCCACGGCAACCTGGAGCCGCCGACCGGTTCGTCGGGCCAGGTCACCGAGAAGCAGGCGGACGGCACGGCGAAGCAGGTCGACGCGGGCGGTGTGGAGTACCTGGCCACCTCGCTGCGCACGGCCCGTGAGAACCACCCCTACAGCGTGACGGCCGCCGCCGGTGACCTGATCGGCGCCAGCCCGCTGCTGTCCGGCCTCTTCCACGACGAGCCCACCGTCGAGGCCATGAACAAGCTGGACCTGGACGTCACCTCGGTCGGCAACCACGAGTTCGACGAGGGCGCGACCGAGCTGGCCCGGATGCAGAACGGCGGCTGCCACCCCACCGACGGCTGCTACGAGGCCGGCAAGAAGTTCAAGGGCGCCGACTACCCCTACCTCGCCGCGAACGTGACCAACGAGAAGACCGGCAAGCCGGTCCTCGCCCCCTACTGGGTGTGGAAGCACAAGGGCGTGAAGGTCGGCTTCATCGGCGTCACCCTCGAAGGCACCCCGGACATCGTCTCCGCGTCGGGCGTCAAGGGGCTGAAGTTCCACGACGAGATCGAGACGGTCAACAAGTACGCGAAGATCCTCGACAAGCAGGGCGTGAAGTCGATCGTCGCCCTGATCCACGAGGGCGGCCTCCCGGCCTCGTCCGCGTACAACTACGACTGCGACTCCGCGGGCGCGGGCTCCGGTGTCTCCGGCCCGATCGTCGACATCGCCAAGGGCATCACGCCGAAGGTCGACGCCCTGGTCACCGGCCACACCCACAACGCGTACGTGTGCACGATCCCGGACCCGGCCGGCAACCCGCGCATGGTCACCTCCGCGTCCTCGTACGGCAAGCTCTACACGGACACCACGCTGACCTACGACCGCCGGACCAAGGACATCGTCCGTACCTCGGTGAAGTCCGCGAAGTCCGCGAACCACGTCGTGTCCCGTACGCAGGACAAGGCCGCCGACATGACGGCGCTGATCGGCAAGTGGAACAAGCTGGCCGCGCCCGTCGCGAACCAGGCCGTTGGGTTCATCTCCGCGGACATCCCGGGCCGTGGCGCGGGGACGCCGGAGGAGCCGCTCGGTGACCTCATCGCCGACGCGCAGCTCGCGCACGCCAAGTCCCTGGACCCGAAGGCGAGCCTGGCCCTGATGAACCCGGGCGGGGTCCGCTCCGACCTCGTGTACAAGGCGAGCGGCGCCGAGGGCGACGGGGTCGTCACCTACGGCGAGGCGTTCACCGTGCAGCCCTTCAGCAACACGGTCAACCTCGTCGACCTGACCGGCGCGCAGGTGGTCCAGGCGCTCCAGCAGCAGGTCAGCGGGTCGAACGAGGCGTCGCCGAAGATCCTCCAGCCGTCCGCCGGGCTCACGTACACGCTCGACATGACGAAGTCCGGCGCGGCCCGTGTCGTCACCGACTCAATCCGGCTGAACGGCGCGGCCATCGACCCGGCCGCCACCTACCGCGTCGCGATGAACTCCTTCCTCGCGGGCGGCGGCGACGGCTTCGCGGCGCTCGGCGCGGGCAAGAACCCGCTGGTCGGCGCGGACGACCTGAAGGCGTTCAACGACTACCTGACGGCCAACTCCTCCGCCGCGAACCCGATCGCGCCGCCGAAGGCGGACCGGATCACGATCATCAAGTGACCGTCAGCAGGGGAGTGGGGCACACCTGTTGAAATAATCGGGCATAAGGCTCTAATCGGATAAGTTCGGGCGAAGGTCTGTCCGCCTATCCGGGAGTCTGATGATGCGTCACCGTCCATGGACGGCGCGGCTGCGGGGCCTCGGCACCGCGGCCGCGCTCACGCTGAGCGCGGTCGTCGCCGGACCCGGCCAGGTGGCCGCCGACGTGCCGGCACCGGCGGCCGGCGAGTCCGTCGTCACCGTGAGGACGGGCGGCGACCGGGACGGCGACGCGACCGTGGCGCCGCTCGCCGGGGTCACGCTCGCCCTGTACCCGAGCGAGACCGCCACCGACCCGCTGACCGACGCCTGGGCGCAGTGCACCTCCGACGGGGACGGCGACTGCAGCTTCACCGTGCCGGACACCGGCAGCGGCGGGGCCAGCGAGGGACAGCGGTACTGGGTGCGGCAGGCCGACGGGGGCGTGCCCGGCGGCTGGTACACCAACCCGACGCTGCGCACCGGCAAGGGCAGCGGCTCCGGCTCGGTGGAGTCGACGTACCAGTTCGAGACACCGGCCCTGGCGGCCGGACAGACGTACCGCTCGACCGGTGACTTCATGAAGAGCACCAGCTGGTCGGCGACCCCCTATGTCGCCTCCGGCGGCATCTGGCAGCAGTCCCGTACGAATCCGGCGATGCCCGAGTCCTGCGGGCTCGACGTCGCCGTCGTGCTCGACCTGTCGTCGTCGGTGGGCAGCGCGCTCCCGCAGCTCAAGGCGGCCACCGACCAGCTGACGAACACGCTGACCGGCACGCCCTCGCGGATGGCGCTGTTCTCCTTCGACAAGACCTCGCCGCCGACCAGCGGCACCAACGGCAACCACCCCGACCTGATGTCGGTCTCCACCAAGGCGGGCGCCGACTCCTTCAAGTCCCTCTACGCGGACTGGACGCTGGGCTCGGGCACCAACTGGGACCAGGCGCAGTACGCGGTTGCCAAGGCGGCCCCGGTCTACGACCTCGTCGTCGTGCTGACCGACGGCAACCCGACCCGGTTCAGCAACCCGTACACCGGTGACGGCTCCAACACCCACTTCGCGGACGTCGAGGGCGGCATCTTCGCCTCCAACGCCGTCAAGGCGAAGGGCGAGCGGGTCGTCGCGGTCGGCGTCGGCAAGGGCGTCGAGGGGGTCTCCGGGCTCAACCTGCGGGCGATCTCCGGCGAGGAGGCGTTCACCGGCTCCAACCCGACGACGGCCGACTACTACCAGACCGACGACTTCGCGGCGGCCGGCGAGGCGCTGCACAACCTGGCGCTGACGCACTGCGACGGCACCCTGTCCGTCATCAAGCAGATCGTGCCCGCGGGCAACAAGGGCGAGGACGTCAGCGGCGCCGAGAACGCGGAAGCGGGCTGGCAGTTCGACGCCTCCACCACGACCGGCGGCATCGGCGGCCTGCCGGACAGTCAGACCACGCAGGACGACGGCACCGGCGGTGTCGTCTTCCACCCCACGTACCCCGCCGGGACCACCGACGCCGCCGTGACGGTGGCGGAGAACCAGCACAGCGGCTACGACCTGGTCACACAGGGCGGAAAGAACGCGGTGTGCACCAACCTCGACACCGGCGCCGACGTGCCCGTCACGAACACCGGGGCCGCCGCCGCGCCCGCCTTCACGGTGGACGTGCCGAGCCTGGCCGCCGTGAGTTGCATGGTCTACAACAAGCCACCGCAGAGCGCCGATGTACGGGTCGACAAGACGTGGGACATCGACGGCACCCGGTACGCGCACGCCGACCGGCCCGACGGCTTCGACGCCGCGCTGACGCTGACCGGCCCCTCGGACACGGACACGCACGACCAGGAGTGGGGCGAGGCCCGCGAGGGCTACACCGTCGGTGACACCACGACCGTCGCCGAGACCACGACCCTGCCCGACTCCTGCACCCTCACCAGCAGCCGGATCACCGAGGCCAACGGCGCGGACGTGGACGAGGCGCTGGCCCACGGCGCCGAACTCACCCAGGAGCACAACACCTTCGGGATCCTGAACAAGGTCACCTGCAAGGCGAAACTGACCCTGGTGAAGAAGGTCGTGAACGAGCACGGGGGCACCGCGTCCCCGGCCGACTGGACGCTCACCGCCGACGGCCCCAGCGACCTCTCGGGCACCTCGGGCACGGACGCGGTGACCGGCGCCGACATCGAGGCGGGGACGTACACGCTCGCCGAGTCGGACGGCCCGGAGGCATATGACAACGGGGACTGGGCATGCGAGTCAGCCGGGGGCACCGCGGTGCCCGTGACGGACTCCGAGGTGGCGGTGGCGCCGGGCGCCGACGTGACCTGCACGGTGACCAACACCGACCGGGCGGCCTCGCCGTCGCCCACGCCGACCCCGACGGTGACGCCGCCGGGCACGCCGGAGCCGACGGTCCCGCCGGGTGACAAGGATCACGGCGGCGAACTCGCCGACACGGGTTCCGGTTTCGGGCTCACCGGCTGGTCGGCGATGGCTGCCGCCCTGCTCGTGGCGGCGGGCACGGTGCTGGTGGCGCGGCGCCGGCGGCGGTACTGAACGCGCGGTGAACCCGCGCTGAAATGGGGCGTTACGGCGCCCGCCGGGTGTACGGCTTGCGAACGGGGCCGGTACGTATGGTGAAATCGGCTGATGCGTACCCCCCACCGCATATCCAACGACCGTGTTCCGTTTGATGGTTGGCAGGAGGAATCGGTTCCCGAGCAGCCGGGCGGCACCCCCGATGCCACCACCCGGTACGCCAGCCCGTACGACGAACTGGCCGACCTCGACGACGCCCGGCGCGCGGACAACCCGCTCGACGACGTCCTGCGTGAGGAGCCCGCGTACCGGGACGGCGGGCAATGGCCGGACGAGGAGTGGTCGCCGCCCGACCACCGCGGCCGCGGCCGGCGCCGCTTCGGCAGCCTCTCCCTCGCGGTCAAGGGCGTGGTGGCGGTGCTCGTCCTCACCGCGTTCCTCGCCCTCGCCGACCGCTGGGCCGTCCTGTACGCGGAACATCGCGCCGCACAGCAGCTCAAGAAGGAGCTGAAGCTGACGGCCGCGCCCGAGGTCGAGATCGAGGGCTTCCCCTTCCTCACCCAGCTCGCCGACCGGCGCGTGGACGAGCTGAAGGTGACCGTCCCCGACGTCGCCGCCGACCGCATCACCCTCGCCAAGGTCCAGGCGACCGCGCAGGACGTCCGGATCCAGGGCGACGGCTTCACCGACATCAGCGGCGCGACCGTCGACCGGATGCAGGGCGAGGTGCTGCTCAGCTTCGCCGACCTCAACCGCGAGCTGGGCGCCTCCCAGGTCACCTTCACCGGGCACGGCGACAACCGGGTCCTCGCGCGCGGCACGCTGCCCGTCGCCGGGCACGATCTCAAGGTGCGCGCCGACGCCAGGATCCAGCGGCTCGGCGCCTCCGGCATCTCCACCGACATCGACAACATGAGCCTCGCCATCGGCGACCTCGCCACCTACCGGCCCGGCACCGGCGCCGACGAGGGCCTGCATCTGACGCCGAAGTCCGTCGCCCGGATCACCGCCGAGACCGACAAGGCGCGCAGGCTGCTGTCGGTCCCGGCGATCGTGCACCGCGTCGGCGTGCCCGCGGGCGCCGTGCGGCAGGCCGAGCACAGCGACGAGAAGCTCAGCGAGCTGACCGGGTCACCGACGTTCGTGAAGAAGCTGATGGGGATGAACCTCATCGACATCGCCATCGACAACCCCTGGCTGCTCCAGAAGCTCGGCATCGACCCCGACCTGCTCGACGGCCTCACCAAGCTCACCCGCCCCGAACTCGCCGACCGGCTCTCGCTCGCCTTCCAGCTGCCGAAGCTGCCGGGCGACCACGGGTACGTACGGCTGCGGGACGTGAAGGTCGAGAAGGAGGGGATCCGGGTGGATCTGTCGGGGGCGGGACTCTCGGTCGGGAAGTAAGAGGCCTTTCAAGGCGGGGCGCTAGTTGCAAAGAAACCCTTGCAAGGGTTTCTTTGCATAGCTATCTTTGTACGCATGCCGGAGCCCACCCCGCCCAAAGTCCGCGATCTCGACGCCCGTTCGCTGCGCGGCCTCGCGCATCCGCTGCGTATGCGGCTGCTCGATGCCCTGCGGTTCGACGGTCCTGCCACCGCGTCCCAACTCGCGGAGAAGCTGGGCGAGTCGAGCGGTGCGACCAGCTACCACCTGCGCCAGCTGGCCGCGCACGGCTTCGTCGAGGACGTGCCGGAGCGGGGCAAGGGGCGGGAGCGGTGGTGGGGGGCGGTCTATCGCGGCCTGACCGTCGACAACGCCCTGCTGGAGGACGACGACCCGGAGGTGCGCGGCGCCGCCGACTTCTACCTCCACGAGGTCGCCACGTCGCACATGCGCAACCTGTCCACGTGGCTCGGCGGCCGCCGCGACTGGGCCGAGGAGTGGTCCCGGGTCGCGGACCTGAGCAGCGACACGCTGCGGCTCACGCCGGAGCTCGCCGAGGAACTGATCGAGAAGATGCACGTCCTGATCGCCGAGTACCGCGATCTGGCCGTCACCGAGGACGACCCGCGGGCCGAGCGGGTCCGGGTCCACACGCACGCCTTCCCCATCAGCAGCGACTGACATCAGCAGCGACGGACCGAAAGGCTTTCCCATGCACTCCGAGATCCATCTCGCCCTGCACGACAGCCGCGCCGCCGAACTCCGCGCCGAGGCCGACGCGGACCGGCTCGCCGCCACCGTCGCCGGCCGGCACCCGGTGGCCCTGCGCACCCGGCTCGGCTGGGCCCTCGTCGAGGTCGGGCTGCGGCTGGCCGCACCGCAGAAGGGAGCGGCGCCCGTTCCCGCGTAGGTCCTACGCCGCTGTGACCTCGGCCGGCCGGTCCGGCGGCGGGGTCGGCGCGCCCGGCAGCCGCATCGTCGCCACGGTGCCGCCGCCGTCCGCCGCGGCGAGCGCGACCTCGCCGCCGTAGCTCTCCACGGTGCGGGCCACGATCGACAGGCCGAGCCCGGATCCCGGCAGCGCGCGGGCCGTGGGGGAGCGCCAGAACCGGTCGAAGACGTGCGGGAGTTCATCGGCGGGGATGCCGGGCCCGTGGTCCCGTACCGTCAGCGCGCCGCGCATCAGGTGGACCTCGATGGTGCCGCCGGGCGGGCTGAACTTCACCGCGTTGTCCAGCAGGTTGATGATCGCGCGCTCCAGGGCCGCCGGTTCCGCCCGGACGTACCAGGGGGCCAGCTCGGAGACGATCTTCAGCTCCGGGCCGCGCAGCCGGGCGCGCTCCAGGGCCTGGCGGGCCGTCTCGTGGAAGGAGACGACCTTCAGCGGGCCCTCGGTGCCGCTCAGTCCGGACCGGGACAGTTCTTGCAGATCCCCGATGAGCGCCGCCAGTTCGGTCATCTGTGCCTTGACCGACGCCATCAGCGCCTTGCGGTCGTCCGGGGGGATGGCACGGCCGGTCTCCTCGCTGCGGGTGAGCAGTTCGATGTTGGTCCGCATCGAGGTCAGGGGCGTGCGCAGTTCGTGGCCGGCGTCGGCGATGAGCTGCTGTTGCAGCTCGCGGGAGGAGGCCAGGGATGCCGTCATCGAGTTGAACGAGGCCGAGAGCCGGGCGATCTCGTCGTCGCCCTCGACCGGGATACGGACCGTCAGGTCTTCAGTGGCGGCTACGTGTTCGACCGCCTCGGTGAGCTGGTCGACGGGGCGCAGCCCGGTCCGGGCGATCCAGAGCCCGGCCGCCGTGGCACCGACGACGCCGATGCCGCCTACGGCTAGGAGGACCCAGGCGAGGGTGGTGAGGGGCTTGGTGACCTCGTCGAGTGGGCTGGCGATGGAGATGGCCATCCCTGAGGCCTGGTGCGGGTCGTCGTTGATCACCGGAACCGTCAGCACGCGCATTGAGGTGCCGTTGGCGGCGTCCGTCGTGTGCAGGGAGCTGCTTTTGGTGCCGTTCGCCACGGCCAGGTCAGAGTGCTGCGCGGGGATCGCCGAGGGGCCGCGCCAGGTGCAGGTGTTGCCGTTGGCGTAGATGACCTGGATGGTCGGGCCCGGCAGATCCTTCGGCCCCTCCGTCAGCGCCGTGCAGCTGATCAGGCCGTACTGCTGCTGGCGGCTGCTTTGGTTGAGCGAGCCGACCTGGTTGTGCAGCTCCTGGTCCATCTGCGCGTACAGCTGCTTCTGCGTGATGAACCAGCACGTCACCGCCACCGCCGCCACCGCCACCGCGACGGCCACCGACACCAGCAGCGCGAGCCGGGACCTGAGCGGCAGCGTGCGCAGCCGCCGCACCAGCGTGTTCACTCAGCGCTCCCCGATCGAAGGACGTACCCCACCCCGCGCACCGTGTGCACGAGTCGCGGCTCGCCGCCCGCCTCGGTCTTGCGGCGGAGATACATCACGTACACGTCCAGCGAGTTGGACGACGGCTCGAAGTCGAAGCCCCAGACCGCCTTGAGGATCTGTTCGCGGGTGAGGACCTGGCGCGGGTGGGCCAGGAACATCTCCAGGAGGGTGAACTCGGTTCGGGTCAGCTCCACGGTGCGCTCGCCGCGCGTGACCTCGCGGGTCGCCAGGTCCATGCGCAGGTCGGCGAAGGACAGCGCGTCGGAGTCGTCGACGCCGGCCGCGCCCGCCGCGTACGAGCTGCGGCGCAGCAGGGCGCGGACCCGGGCGAAGAGCTCGTCGAGTTCGAAGGGCTTGACCAGGTAGTCGTCGGCGCCGGCGTCGAGGCCGGTGACCCGGTCGCCGACCGTGTCGCGGGCGGTGAGCATCAGGATCGGGGTCGTGGACCCGGTGGCGCGCAGCCGGCGGGCCGCGGTCAGGCCGTCCATGCGCGGCATCTGGATGTCCAGGACCAGCAGATCGGGCCGGTAGGCGGCCGCCTTCTCCAGCGCGTCGGCGCCGTCGACGGCGACCTCGGTGCCGTAGCCCTCGAAGGCGAGGGAGCGCTGCAGGGCCTCGCGGACGGCGGGCTCGTCGTCCACGATGAGGATGCGGTGCCGGTCGTCGCGGTCGCCTTCGGCGGGGCTCATGGCGTGGGCTTCCTTACGTACGTGGGTGAGTACTGCGGGGCACTATCAGCCTCGCACGGTGGCGCGGCGCCCGCGTGCGACCCGGCGGGGTGCCGCCGCGGGGGCCACTTCGGGGGCCCGGGTGACCGGCGGGAAGAGCGTCGAGGCGACGGCGAGGGCGAGCCGGGTGGCGGCGGGGTCGGCGCTGGCCCCGGGGTGACGGTGCACGGTGCTGGTCATGAGGGTTCTCCCTGGTCGTCGTTGCTCGAGAACGGTCGGGTCAGCTGTCGGAGCCCCCGGCGCGCAGCGTGTCGAGGTCGGCCTTGACGGTGTTGATCGGGATGGCGAAGCCGAGACCGACGCTGCCGGCGCTCGACGAGGACGAGGACGAGTCCGAACTGGCGGAGTACATCGCGGAGTTGATGCCGATGATGTTGCCGTTCATGTCGATCAGGGCACCGCCGGAGTTGCCGGGGTTGAGGGACGCGTCGGTCTGGATCGCCTTGTACGTGGTCGTGGACGAGCCGGTGTCGCCGTTGAACTCCTGGCCGCCGAACTCGAACGGCCACTGGCCGCTGCCGCCGCCCTGCTGTTGCTGCTGCTCCTGCTGGCCCTCGTCCGTGGAGACGGTGACGTCGCGGTTGAGCGCGGAGACGATGCCGCTGGTGACGGTGCCGGTCAGGCCCTCGGGGGAGCCGATCGCGACGACCTCGTCGCCGACGCCGACGTTGTCGGAGTTGCCGAGGGTCGCCGCCTTGAGGCCGGAGGCGTTCTTCAGCTTGATCAGCGCCAGGTCCTTCTTGGCGTCGGTGCCGACGACCTCGGCCGTGTACGACGTGCCGTCGCTCGTCTTGACCTTGACGCTCGTGGCGCCGGAGATGACGTGGTTGTTGGTGAGGATCTCGCCGTCGCTGGTGATGACGACGCCGGAGCCGGTCGACGAGCCGTTGCTCAGCGTCGCGTTGATCTCGACGATCGAGGGGCTGACCGCTTCCGCGACACCGGAGACGGTGCCCTTCTTGCTGCTCGGGACGACGTTGGTGCTGGTCGAGGAGGACGCCGTGGTGGTCGAGCCGGTCAGTTCCTGGAAGGCGTAGGCGGTGCCGCCGCCCACGGCTGCCGCCGCTACGGCCACGGCGGCGAGGAGGCCGACCGGGCCGCGCAGTCGCTTCTTCCTGGGCTGGGGCTCCGGCTGCGGGGTCGGCTCGTAGGCCGGCGGGGGCGGCCAGGCGCCCGGGTTCTGCTGCGGGCTCTCGGAGTACGGGGACTGCTGCTGGCCCTGCGGGTACTCGCCGTCGCGGCGGAAGCTCTCGGTCATGTCAGTAAGCCTGAGCCGCGTTCATGAGAGCCACCTGAGCGTGCCCTGAGAGTCCCGGCAGAACCCTGTTTGCCCGAAATAAAGACGGCCAGCTCGCCGTCTGCACGCCGGTGGCCGCTTCTCGCGCAGTTCCCCGCGCCCCTGAGATGCGCACTTCGTGCGCCATCTCATCAGAGCCCCACCGGGGGAAGGGAGGCGCGCGAAGCGCAGCCTTCAGGGGCGCGGGGAACTGCGCGACCAGCCCCCACCGGGCCGCACCCGAAGAACCGCGCGACCGGCCGCGCCGAAACCCCCGGTCCAAACGGAGTGCTAAGCGCAGCCGCAGGACTGGCGGACCACCAACCGGGACGGGAAGAGCTTCAGGCGTTCGCGGCGGGAGCCGGCCACCCGCAACGAGTCGTCCAGCACAAGATCGACCGCGGCCCGCGCCATCGCCGGCCGGTCCGACGCGACCGTGGTCAGCGGCGGATCGGTGAGCCCGGCCTCCTTCACATCGTCGAACCCGGCGACGGCCAGCTCACCCGGCACCTCGATGCGCAGCTCGCGCGCGGCCCGCAGCACCCCGATGGCCTGGTCGTCGGTCGAGCAGAAGATGGCCGGCGGCCGGTGCGGCCCGGCGAGCAGCTCCAGCGCCACCTTGTACGCGTCGTAGCGGTTGTACGGGGCCTCGAAGAGCCGCCCCTCCGTGGACCGGCCCGCCTCCTGCATCGCGCGCCGCCAGCCCTCGACGTGGTCGGAGACCGGGTCGCCGACGGACGGCGTCTCGGCGGTGCCGCCCAGACAGGCCACGTACGCGTACCCGTGTTCGAGGAGGTGGCGGGTGGCGAGCTGGGCGCCGCCCATGTCGTCCGTCACGACGGCGACGTCGTCGATGGCCTCGGGGCGCTCGTGCAGCAGCACCACACGGGCGTCCCACGCCTCGATCTCGGTCGCCGCCAGATCGTTCAGACCGTGGCTGACCAGGATCAGACCGGAGACCCGCATCCCGAGGAACGCGCGCAGATAGTGCACCTCGCGGTCGCCGACGTAGTCGGAGTTGCCGACGAGGACCATCTTTCCGCGCTCGGAAGCCGCCTGCTCCACCGCGTGCGCCATCTCCGCGAAGAACGGCTGCCGCGAGTCCGGCACGATCATGCCTATGAGGTCGGTCCGGCGCGAGGCCATCGCCTGGGCGACCCGGTCGGGCCGGTACCCCAGCTCCTTGATCGCGGCGAGAACGCGCTCGCGCGTGGCCGGGGCGACCGGCCGGGGTCCGTTGTTGATCACGTAGGACACGACGGCGGTCGAAGTACCCGCCAGTCGCGCAACGTCGTCCCGAGTCACCTTGGCCACGCGCGGAGTCTACGCGGATGGACCACCCTCTGGGCAGGGCGTAAACCTGCTCGCTAGGAGTCGGCCGAAACCGTCTCGGCGCGCCGGGCGGCCGCCGTGTCCGCTTCGTCCTGGTTGGCGGAGGAAGCGGCCTTGTCGCTCTTCTCCGCCGCCTTCTCCACCGCCTTCTCCTTGTCCACCCGCTCGCCCTTCTCCGGCTTCTCCGGAGTGACGAACCGGTAGCCCACGTTGCGCACGGTGCCGATCAGCGACTCGTGCTCGGGGCCCAGCTTGGCGCGGAGCCGTCGTACGTGGACGTCGACGGTCCGGGTGCCGCCGAAGTAGTCGTAGCCCCAGACCTCCTGGAGCAGCTGGGCGCGGGTGAAGACCCGGCCCGGGTGCTGCGCGAGGTACTTCAGGAGCTCGAACTCCTTGAAGGTGAGGTCGAGGACGCGCCCCTTGAGCTTGGCGCTGTACGTCGCCTCGTCGACCGACAGGTCGCCGTTGCGGATCTCCATGGGGGAGTCGTCGGCGACGATCTGCTGGCGGCCCATGGCGAGCCGCAGCCGGGCCTCGACCTCGGCCGGACCGGCCGTGTCGAGCAGGACGTCGTCGATGCCCCAGTCGGCGGTGACGGCGGCGAGGCCGCCCTCGGTCACGACCAGGACCAGCGGGCAGCCGGGCCCGGTGGAGCGGAGCAGCTGACAGAGGCTGCGGACCTGCGGGAGGTCGCGGCGGCCGTCGATCAGGATCACGTCGGCGCCGGGGGTGTCGACGAGGGCGGGGCCCTCCGCCGGAGCCACGCGCACGTTGTGCAGAAGCAGGCCGAGAGCGGGCAGCACCTCCGTCGACGGCTGAAGGGCATTCGTCAGGAGCAGCAATGAACTCATCGCGCCCCACCTGCCTGGGTCGTCCTACGTTCGTGCACGGTTCGCTCGCCCATAACGTCTGGTTCCTCCTCGGTCCCTGCGAGGACGTTTGCGGCACTGCTTCGTGTAGCTGTACGGCCATTTCGTGGGCCCGCGCCCGGGGCCCGTGCCGTCGGGAGTGAGGTCGTATACAACGCCCCTGAAAGCACAAAAGGACCCGGGGGCTGCACTGCCCGAGTCCTTCGCCCAGCAGAATAGCCCACATGACTAGCGGTCCGGCAGGTGAAGGACGTGGATCTTCTGTGCGGCCGATCACTGAACGAGCGCGTCGCGTGATGCTCCGGACACAGGACGGAGTCACGATCGACGCCGCCTACGAGCCCGGATCCGGGCCCGCGGACCGGCCGGTGATCGTGCTCGCGCACGGGTTCACCGGCGATCTGGAGCGGCCCCACGTGCGGCGCGCGGCCGAGGTGTTCGCGCAGGGTGCGGCCGTGGTCACGTTCTCGTTCCGCGGGCACGGACGGTCGAGCGGGCGTTCCACCGTGGGCGACCGGGAGGTGCTGGATCTCGCGGCGGCCGTCACCTGGGCGCGCTCCCTCGGGCATCCGCGCGTCGTCACGGTCGGATTTTCGATGGGTGGTTCCGTGGTGCTGCGGCACGCGGCGTTGCACAGAGGGCGCACCGAAGCGCGCACCGACGCCGTCGTCGCGGTGAGTGCTCCGGCCCGGTGGTTCTACCGGGGGACGGCTCCGATGCGGCGGCTGCACTGGGTCGTCACCCGGCGCTCGGGACGCGTGGTGGGGCGGCTCGGGCTCCGTACCCGTATCCATCCGTACGACTGGGACCCGATCCCGCTCTCGCCGGTCGAGTCGGTGCCGATGATCGCGCCGACGCCGCTGCTCGTCGTGCACGGCGACCGCGACCCGTACTTCCCCGTCGACCACCCCCGGATGCTGGCCGAGGCCGCCGCGGGCGGCGCCGAACTGTGGCTGGAGGAGGGCATGGGGCACGCCGAGCACGCGGCGAGCGACGCGCTGCTCGGCCGGATCGGGGAGTGGGCCCGCACCGCGGGTACCGCACAATAGGACGCCGACCGAGAACCAGCACCGTGAAAGCGGGGAGAGGAGCGCCCTGTGGCGACCGGCACCCTTCGTTACTGGGCGGCGGCCAAGTCGGCCGCCGGCGTGGCCGAGGAACCGTACGACGCCGACGACCTGGGCGCGGCCCTGGCCGCGGCCCGCGAACGGCACCCCGGGGAACTGGTCCGGGTGCTCCAGCGCTGCTCGTTCCTCGTCGACGGCAACCCCGTCGGGACGCGCGGACATGAGACGGTACGGCTTGCCGAGGGCGGCACGGTCGAGGTGCTCCCGCCGTTCGCAGGAGGGTGACACCGATGAGCAGCAACGAGCAGTACCCGTACGACCCGCAACAGAGTCAGCAGTACGACCAGCAGCAGTACGACCAGCAGGGGTACGACCAGCACGGCCAGCAGCACGGCCAGTTCGCGCAGCAGCCGTACGAGGCCGAGCCCACCCAGTACTGGCAGGCGCAGACCTGGGACACGCAGGTCCAGCCGGCGCCCGTGCAGCAACAGCAGCACTATCAGTACCAGCAGCAACAGCAGTCGTATCTGCCGCCGCAGCAGCAACAGCAGGAGTACGGCTACGGGGAGCAGCAGGGCCATCCCGCCCAGGAGCCCCAGCCGTCCCAGCCGCTGCCTCCGCAGCAGGACTGGTCGTACGAGCAGCAGGCACCGCAGGCACCGCAGGCCCCGGCGCCCGCGCCCGCCCCCGAGCCGGCCGCCGCGTCCGACGAGCCCGGCTACGGCCCGGCCACCATCACCGGCAACTCCCGCGTCACCGACGCCCAGCGCGCCCGCGCCGAGGGCCGTTCGCCGATCATCGAGCCGGGCATCCAGCCGGCCGGGCTGACCGCCGTGCTCGGGCTGCTGCTCGCGGGCGGCGCCGCCGTCGGCTCGTACGCGCTGCTCGTCCCGCTGGTGCTGCTCCAGGCGGTCACCGCCGCGGGCTGGTTCCGGCTCAACGGCATGTGGCCCGCCCGGCAGGGCATCGCGCTCGCCTTCCTGGGCGGTGTCGTCGCGGACATCGCGCTGCTCGCGGCCGGCCGGGAGCACGGGCCCGCCGCGATCCTCGGCACGCTCGGCGTCTGGGTGCTGCTCACCCTCGTCCTGCAACTGCGTTCGCACGCCTCGCCGGACGAGCGGATGTACGGCCTGATGGCGACCGTCGTCTCGGCCGCGCTCGCGATCGTGGCGGCCGGGCATCTGGCCGCCGAGCCGGACGCGGTGACGGTGGGCGCGGTCGCGGTGGCCGTCGCCGTCGTGGCCCGCGCGCTGCCGCTGCCGACCCCGGCGTCCGTCGTGGTCGCGCTGCTCGCCGGCGCCGGGGCGGGGATCGCCGTGGGCGGTCTCACCGGGGTCGGTTCGGGCGGGGCGCTGCTCGGGGCCGGGGCGGCGGGCGCCGCGCTGATCGGGCACCGGGTCGCGTCGTACGACTACCCGTCGCGGTTCGTGCACATGACGGCGGGCGTCGCGCTGCCGCTCGCCGCCGCCGCTCCGGTCGTGTACGTGCTGGGGCGGGCCATCGGCTGACGCCGGGCCCTCCTGGGGGGAGGGCTTGAATCGGCCCGGGGTCATGGGTTGCCCGCGTACCCTCCCGAACATGCGTGCACTGCGAATACTGCTGATCCTCGTCGTGATCCTCGGCGGTCTGTTCGTGATCGCCGACCGGGTCGCGGTCAACATCGCCGAGAACAAGGCCGCCGACAAGATCCGCGAGAGCGAGAGCCTCGCGAGCACCCCCTCCGTGTCGATCGAGGGCTTCCCGTTCCTGACCCAGGTCGCCGACGGCACCCTGGACGACGTCAAGATCGGCATCGAGGACTACGAGGCGAAGAACGCCGACGGCAGCATCCGCATCGCGGACATGAACGCCGAGATGCACGGCGTGAAGTTCGACAGCAGCTACAGCTCGGCCACCGCCGCCTCCGCCACCGGCACCGCGCGCGTCTCCTACGCCGAACTCCTCAAGGCCGTGCGCAAGGCGGGCCCCGCCCGGATCGCCCCCGGCGTGAGCGCGCAGATCGACGGCCTGGCGTACGGCGGCGACAGCAAGGTCAAGGTGACGATCGCCGTCAAGACCCCGCTGGGCACCCTGCGCCCCACCGTCACCAGCGCCGTCAAGGTCACCGGCGGCAAGCTCTCCGCGCGCGCCGACAGCCTGCCGAAGATCGGCTCTTTCGACCTGGGCGAATCGGCGCTGCGCGGGGTCACCGACTTCCAGCAGGCCATCGACAACCTGCCCGCGGGCATCAAGCTGAACAAGGTCGAGGCGGTCGAGGACGGCATCGAAATCTCGGTGACGGGTTCGGACCTGCGTCTCGTCGGGTAGGGCTGGAGGGCGGGCGTCCGCAGTGCGAGACGGACCTGTCCGCACAGCAGGAGTGAGCGGAGCCGCGGTGCGCCCCGAGGCGGGCGGTGGCGGGTCCGGGAGACACGTCATCTCACATGTCGGGCGATCTCGTCTCATTATTCGACACGCCGGTGACACGACCGCCGCTGCGTCTTTACGATCGGACCCATGAAGCGACAGGCGGATCTCACGAAGCGGCGGGCAGTAGACCTGTGCCGCGTCGCCGCCATGCTCTGTCGCACCGCCTGAGCGGGGCGGTCGGCCGTCGGCCGCACTCCCGCTTTCCCGACCCCTTGAGGCGAAACGAACGACTCGGGGTCACCGTGCGTATCCGCACCCATTCGTTCCGCATGCTTGCCGCAACTGCCCCGGAGGAAACAGCATGAGCCGCAGCGACGTCCTGGTCGACGCCGACTGGGTCGAGGCCAACCTCGACAACGACAGCGTGGCGATCGTCGAGGTGGACGAAGACACGTCCGCGTACGACAAGAACCACATCAAGAACGCGATCCGCATCGACTGGACCAAGGACCTCCAGGACCCGGTCCGCCGTGACTTCATCGACCAGGCCGGCTTCGAGGAGCTGCTGTCGAAGAAGGGCATCGCCAACGACACGACCGTCGTCCTCTACGGCGGCAACAACAACTGGTTCGCCTCCTACGCGTTCTGGTACTTCAAGCTCTACGGCCACCAGGACGTCAAGCTCCTCGACGGCGGCCGCAAGAAGTGGGAGCTCGACTCCCGCGACCTGGTCGACGGCTCGCAGGTCCCGAACCGCCCGGCCACGCAGTACAAGGCCAAGGCCCAGGACACCTCGATCCGCGCCTTCCGCGACGACGTCGTGAACGCGATCGGCAGCCAGAACCTGGTCGACGTGCGCTCGCCCGACGAGTTCTCCGGCAAGCTGCTCGCCCCGGCCCACCTCCCGCAGGAGCAGTCGCAGCGTCCGGGCCACGTCCCCTCCGCGCGCAACATCCCGTGGTCGAAGAACGCCAACGACGACGGCACCTTCAAGTCGGACGACGAGCTCAAGGCCCTCTACGAGGACGAGCAGGTCGACCTGGCCAAGGACACCATCGCCTACTGCCGCATCGGTGAGCGGTCCGCGCTCACCTGGTTCGTGCTGCACGAGCTGCTCGGCCAGACGAACGTCAAGAACTACGACGGCTCGTGGACCGAGTACGGCTCCCTCGTCGGCGTGCCGATCGAGCTCGGCGCCAACAAGTAACCACAGGTCATTCGACAACCGACCTCTCGTATCTAGGAGTTCAGCATGTGTGGAGCGAAGGCCGGCGGCCCCGACGCCTCGACGATCAAGCCCGGCGAGACCACCATCCAGGGTCAGGTCACCCGCGACGGCGAGCCGGTGACGGGCTACGTCCGTCTGCTCGACTCGACCGGTGAGTTCACCGCCGAGGTCCCGACCTCGGCCACGGGCCAGTTCCGCTTCTACGCGGCCGAGGGCACCTGGACCGTGCGCGCGCTGGTCCCGGGCGGCACGGCGGACCGTACGGTCGTCGCCCAGACGGGCGGGCTGGCGGAGGTCGCGATCGCCGTCTGAGCGACGCGCGGTCACTCGCAGCGGCTGAAGGGCCGCACCCCAGGGGGTTGGACGCCACTGGTCGGGGTGCGGCCCTTCGGCTTGCCCGGGGCGCGGCACGCAGGCTTACGCTGGAGACATGTACGCGCGGCGGAAGCACGCCTACTTCGCCATGATGGGCGTCTGCATCGCCCTCTTCGTCCTGGCGTGGGGCGTCGTACGCCTCTGGTCGGTCCCCGCCGCCGTGATCATGTGCGTCGTCGCCATGGTCATCCCGCCCTTCGCCGCCATCGTCGCCAACCGCCACGGGCCCGACGACCGGTGGTGGGACGACCCCACCGGCGACCGGAAGTCCGACGAGTGGTGGGACGAACTGGACGGGAAGAAGCCGCCGCACCAACGGTGACTCTTTCGTGATCAGAGTGCGTGCAACCTTCAAGTATCGCTGTGGGTCTCCTGTGCGCGCGGAGAACGGAATCCGCGCTTCGAGTTCTGTGGGGGGACCTGTTGGATCACGAACAAGCACCACACATCGCGCCACCACCGGCGCCTTCGCCGCCGGATTCGCTGCCTGACGCGCCGCCCGGCCCGCCGCCCGAGGAGAGACCCCGGCGCGGACGTGGCCGCACGCCCGCGCTGATCGTCGCGGCCGCCGTGCTCGGCGTCGTCGCGGGCCTGTGCACGGGTTACGTCGTGCAGGCGGACCGCGACCCCGACCCGCTGCCGCCGCTCGCACAGCAGAAGGTCACCCAGGCCAAGGGCGGCAAGGCCCCCGAGGCGCTCTCCGCGGCGCAGGACCGGCGGCTCAGGACCGACGGCGACCTGCGCAAGCTGCTGGTGCCGCGGCCCTCCGGCGCCCAGAAGGCGTCGGGCATCCAGCAGGGCTGGATCGACCAGTACGGGTTCGCCGCGGACTTCGAGGAACCGGCCAGGGCGTTCCGCAACCTGTCCGACGAATCCTTCCGGCGGGCCGCGACCGTCGCCTGGGAGCGCGGCCAGTCCATGACGACGGTCAGCCTCATCCAGTACCGCGAGACCGAGCGGCTCGCCGCCCAGGACTACGTCAGCGTGCAGGGCGACTACTCCGCCGACGACGCCGGCAACGGCGGCGAGCCCGTGCCCGGCAGCGCCGAGGGCCGCGTCTACGTCTACGACCGGCCGGAGACCAAGGCCGGCTATCTGCCGCTGTACAAGTCCCACTCGCTGGCGGCCCGCGGCGACGTGGTGATGGACATCTGGATGTACGACACCAAGCCGATCCCGAAGAAGTCCGCGATGGATCTCGCAAAGCGGCAGTTGGAGCGCCTGTGAGCGACCACTCCCCGGCGCCCGAGGCGCAGGAGCAGCCCCAGGCGCACCAGCAGCCCGAGGCGCAGCAGCCGGAGCCGCAGCCCCGCCGTCGCCGTCGCTGGCCCGCCGTGGCGGTCGCCGCCGTCGTCGTGCTCGCCGTGGCCGGCGGTGTCGGCTTCACCGCGATGAAGGTGAACGACGCCGACCGCACCGTGCACGCCAAGGTGTGGGGCAAGCCCGAGCAGGACAAGCAGCGCAAGGCCGGTTCCGCCGACGAGGACCTGATGAAGCGGCTGCTGCCGATGCCCGACGGCTACAGCCCCGGGCCCGACATCGACGAGTTCGGCAACGAGCAGGTGATCACCGGCAAGGAGGCGACGGACCGCTTCAAGAAGAGCGCCGACAACCTGCCGTCCCGCCAGCGCGAGGCCCAGCACAAGTCGATCGACCGGCTGAAGCTGAAGGGCCTGGCGGTGCGCAGCTACTCCGCCGACTCCTACGACCTCGTCGTCGAGACCCAGCTCGCCGAGATCCAGAACCGGCAGGCGGGCCGGGACATCAAGGAGTTCCACTCCGAGTTCCTGCGGGAGCTCGGCGTCTTCGGCAAGGGCCCGAAGGTCAAGGGGCACCGCAACGCGGACTGCTTCCGCGCGCCCCGCGACAAGGAGACCAAGCTCGATCTGCTGACGTGCAGCGCGTACCAGGACGACCTCCTGGTCTCCGTCACCGCGTACGGCCCGGCCTCCATCGACAGCAAGGCCGTCGCCGATCTGCTGGCCCAGCAGCTCGACCACATCGCGTCACGGGGGGAGCTCGTATGACGTCCCAGCCGACAGACCAGTCCACGGAGCCGGGCCGGTCCACGGAGCGGCCCGCCGACGAGGCCGCGTCCGCGGAGCAGCCCGCGAACCGGTTCCCGGCCCCGCCGTCGCACCCGCCGGTCTACCCGGACCCGGTCCCGCCCCCGCCCGCCGTCAAGAAGGACCGGCGGGTCCTGCGGGCCGCGCTGCGCTGGACCGCGGCCGTCGTCGTGTTCGCGGCCGTCGGTGCCGGGGTCGCCTACGGGGTCACCGAGCAGAAGCGCGGGGACCTGCCGGGGCTGGCCACGAAGAGCGACGGCCGCTGGGAGTACCCGGAGATCGTCCGGCCGCCGCTGCCGAAGGACGCCCCCGCCGCGTTCGCCGAGGGCAATCTCCGCGAGGAGCACTTCGCCGACCTGCGCGAGCTGGTCCTGCCCGCGCCCGAAGGGGCCCGGGAGGACAAGGCGCTGGCCGGCAAGGACGGCTGGCTGCCCACGGCCACGTACCTGAAGACGTACGAGAAGGACGGGCGGGGCGATCTCGCCCAGGCCCTGAAGGACGGCGGCCTGCGGCACATCGCGGCGCGCGGCTGGACCATGCCCGACGGCACGCGCACCAGCGTCTACCTGCTGCGGTTCAACACGGGTGCGTTCGCCCGCGAGTACCGCACGCAGCTGGTCACGGGCCTGGCGACCTTGACCGGGGCCCCGAAGGCCGAGCGGGACTACTCGCTCGGGGGCAACGCCTTCGCGGTGCCGCACACCCATCTGTACGTCTACGGCGAGCAGAAGCCGTACGGGAAGGAACGCGTCCGGTACGCGTACGTGGAGGCCGGTGACGTGCTGGCCCTGGTGGTGCAGTCGGACGACGGGCATGCCGGCGCCGTCCCGTTCCGGCAGACCCTCGCGTTGCAGAACCAGCTGCTCGGCTGACCTCGCCGAGTGCGCCGGGCCCCACCCGACTACAGTGGGGCCCGGCTCTGTATCCGCATACGTTCCGCTCACCGAGGAGCACCCCGTGCTTGAGGCTTTCTTCTCCGCTCTGCTCGTCCTGGTCTGCGTCGGCGTCCTCGCCTTCGCCGGTCTGACCGTGAAGAAGCTGTACCAGGGCCAGCGCTGACCTACCCCACCTGATTGAGCACTCCATGATCCAGATCCCGTCGGACCTGCACCCCGACCTCGTTCCCCTCGCGTTCCTCCTGGGCAACTGGGCGGGCGCGGGTGTCACCGATTTCCCGGGCGCCGAGAAGGCCAACTTCGGCCAGGAGGTCTCCTTCACCCACGACGGGCGGGACTTCCTGGAGTACCACTCGCACACCTGGATCCTCGACAGCGAGGGCAACAAGGTGAAGCCGCTGGAGTCGGAGTCCGGCTTCTGGCGCGTCGGCAAGGACCGCAAGGTCGACGTCGTCATGGTCCGCGACGACGGTGTCGTCGAGGTCTGGTACGGCGAGCTGGCCGACAAGAAGCCGCAGATCGACCTCGCGACGGACGCCGTCGCCCGCACCGGGGCCTCGGGCCCGTACAGCGGTGGCAAGCGGCTCTACGGCTACGTGAAGAGCGACCTCATGTGGGTCGGCGAGAAGCAGACCCCCGAGGTCCCGCTGCGCCCCTACATGTCGGCCCAGCTGAAGAAGGTCGTCTCCCCGGAGGAGGTCGCCGAGATGGCGCGCAACCTCCCGGAAATGCCGGACGACGGCATCGCCTTCTTCAAGTAGTCGGCCCTCAAGCAGTCGGTCCTCAAGTGGTCCGCCGCTCAAGCAGTCACCGCTTTTTCCAAGTAGTCATAGACTCGTCGGTGTGGTGAGCACCGACTGGAAGAGCGACCTGAGGCAGCGCGGCTACCGGCTGACGCCGCAGCGACAGCTTGTCCTCGAAGCCGTGGACACCCTCGAACACGCGACCCCCGACGACATCCTGAGCGAAGTGCGCAGGACGGCGTCGGGGGTCAACATCTCCACGGTCTACCGGACCCTGGAGCTCCTGGAGGAGCTCGGGCTCGTCAGCCACGCGCATCTGGGCCACGGCGCACCCACGTACCACCTCGCCGACCGGCACCACCACCTCCACCTGGTGTGCCGGGACTGCACGAGCGTCATCGAGGCCGATGTCGACGTGGCCCGCGAGTTCACCGACAAGCTGCGCTCCGAGTTCGGCTTCGACACCGATCTGAAGCACTTCGCGATCTTCGGCCGGTGCGAGAAGTGCACCGACCGCCGTGCGGGGACGCAGGAATAAGCGCGTCCGCCCGCTCGTCGTAGTGTGTGTGAACATGCAGCGACTTTCACCGAGCAGCCCTCTGCTGACCCTCCCCGGCGCCGTCCCCGGCGAGGGCGTGGACGAAGGCGTCGCCGCCCACTACGGCGACCTGTTCCGCGAGCAGCGTTCCCTCGCCGACGGATCCGGCGTCGTCGACCTCTCGCACCGCGGTGTCATCGCCGTCACCGGTGACGACCGGCTGAGCTGGCTGCACCTGCTGCTCACCCAGCACGTCAGCGACCTGCCGGCGGGCCGGGCCACGGAAGCGCTGATCCTCTCCGCCAACGGGCACGTCGAGCACGCCCTGTACCTGGTGGACGACGGCACGACCACGTGGGCGCACGTGGAGCCCGGCACCCAGGAGGCGCTCCTCGCGTACCTGGAGTCCATGAAGTTCTTCTACCGGGTCGAGGTCGCCGACCGGACCGCCGAGTTCGCGGTCGTGCACCTGCCGGCCGGTTCCCTCGCCCCGGTGCCCGACGGGGCCGCGGTGCGCGAGACGGCGCACGGCCGCGACCTGTTCCTGCCCCGTGCCGACCTGGAGTCCTACGCGGCCGAGCACGGGCCCGCCGTCGGCCTCCTCGCGTACGAGGCGCTCCGGGTCGAGCAGCACCGCCCGCGCCTCGGCTTCGAGACCGACCACCGCACCATCCCGCACGAGCTGGGCTGGATCGGCAGCGCCGTGCACCTGCAGAAGGGCTGCTACCGCGGGCAGGAGACCGTCGCCCGCGTCCAGAACCTCGGCAAGCCGCCCCGCCGCCTCGTCTTCCTGCACCTCGACGGCAGCGAGGTGCACCTGCCGGCCCACGGCGCCGAGGTGCGGCTCGCCGCCGACGGCACCGAGGGCCGTAAGATCGGCTTCGTCACGACGTCCGTACGCCACCACGAGCTGGGCCCGATCGCGCTGGCGCTGGTGAAGCGGAACGTGCCGGTCGACGCCCCGCTCCTCGCGGAGACCACGGCGGCGGCCCAGGAAGTCGTCGTCGAGCCGTAGCTCAGATGTCGATCAGTACGGTGAACGGGCCGTCGTTCGTCAGGGACACCCGCATCTGCGCCCCGAACCGGCCCGTCGCCACCGTCGCGCCCAGCGTCCGCAGCTGGGCCACGACCTCGTCGACCAGCGGCTCGGCGACCTCGCCGGGAGCCGCCGCGTTCCAGGTGGGGCGGCGGCCCTTGCGGGCGTCGCCGTAGAGCGTGAACTGGCTGATGACCAGCAGCGGCGCGTCGATGTCGCTGCACGACCTCTCGTCGGCGAGCATCCGTACCGACCAGAGCTTGCGGGCCAGCCGGGCCGCGTCCTCCGGAGTGTCCTCGTGGGTCACCCCGACCAGGACGCACAGCCCCTCGCCCTTGATCTCGCCCACGGTCTCGCCGTCCACGACGACGCTCGCGCCGTCCACCCGCTGTACCACTGCTCGCATACGGTCATCATGCCGTGCCCGGCATATTCCGCTGCCGAACCCCCCATCCGGGGCCGATATGGGGCACTCGTACCCTAAGTGGCCACGCGGAGTGGCACGATGCTCACACGTGGTGCGCCGGAGGCGCACGGCGCGGTCCGGTCGAGGGGACGGTAAGCACACACCATGGATTCCCATGCCATGAGCCACACAACGAGTACGGGGGCGCCCGCGGGGCGCGCCACGGTGTCGCTGACGCATCTGTCACGGCCGCCGGTGCAGCGCACGGACAGCCCCGAACTGCCGCCCGTCGCCGTACCCGACCTGGCCACGCTGCTCCTGCCCGAACTGCGCACGCTGCGCCGGGATTCCCAGCAGGACGAGGCCGACCTGAGCTATGTGCGGCGGCTGCTCCAGGGCCGGATCGACATCCTGCGGGCCGAGTTGGCGCGGCGCCGCGATCCTGAAGGCCCGGTCGTGGACCGGCTCTCCGAGATCCTGCGCGACCAGCCGACCCGTTACCGCTCGTCCGCCCGCCACGTCACGCTCGGGACCCCGCGCAGTGAGGAGTTCCGGCGGCTGGCCTCGGAGATGCTCTCCGAGGTGGAGCTGTCGGATCTGGGGGCGCGCACCGATGACGAGCTGCATGCCGGGATGGGGCGGCTCGTCCGGTACGAGCAGCAGGTGTCGCGGAGGCGGCAGCACTTGCAGCGCACGGCCGACGACTGCAGCGCCGAGATCGCCCGCCGCTACCGGGAGGGCGAGGCCCAGGTCGCCGACCTGCTGGGAGGCTGACGGACCCGCCGCCGGTCGCGCAGTTCCCCGCGCCCCTGGTTTGTTCTTCGGGTGCGGCCCGGTGGCCGCTTCTCGCGCAGTTCCCCGCGCCCCTGAGGCAGGCGCTTCGCGCCGCCTCCCCTTGAGGCTGCGCTGCGCGCGCCTCCCGATGGGCGCAGCGGTGGCGCGCCTCTCCTGATGGGGCGGCGGTGGCGCGCCTCTCTTGATGAGATGGCGCACGAAGTGCGCATCTCAGGGGCGCGGGGAACTGCGCGAGAAGCCCCACCGGCCGGCAGCCGACGAACTACCCAGGGGCGCGGGCCAACCTCCGCAAGCGGCCCCCCAACAATCCAGGCGACACCCGGCAGGGCCCCGCCTAGCGTGGCGGGATGAGTGATATCGATGTGCGGGCCATCCACGAGGACGAACTCCCCGAGTGGGTCCGCGCCCTGAACACCGGGTTCCTGCGCTCCCAGACCCCCTCCCCGGAGGAGATCACCAAGCGCAGGGCCCACTTCGACCTGACCCGCACCAGAGCCGCGTTCCCCCCGGACAGCAAGCGCCAGGTCGCCACCTTCCGCTCGTTCGCACAGAAGCTGACCCTCCCGGGCGGCGCGGCCGTCCCCACGGACGCCATCTCGAACGTCACGGTCAGCCCCACCCACCGCCGCCGCGGCCTGCTCACCCGCATGATGGCCGCCGACCTCGCCGAGGCGAAGGAGCGCGGCGACGTGGCCGCGACCCTGAACGCCGCCGAGTACCCGATCTACGGACGCTACGGATTCGGCCCCGCGACGCACACCGTCGACTGGCAGATCGACGTGCCCCGCGCCGGACTCGACCCGCGCAGGACCGCCCCCGACGACGGCGGCAGCGTCGAACTCGTCGGCGTGGAGGAGGTGCGCCGCCTCGGCCCCGCCCTGCACGAGCGGGTGGGCGAGCGGATCGCGGGCGTGGTGTCGCGCGACGCCTACTGGTGGGAGCGCGACACGGGACTGCACCCGACCCCCGAGAACCCGTGGAAGGAACCCTTCTACGTGCTGTACCGCAACGCCCGGGGCGAGGCGGAGGGCCTGGCCGCCTACCGCACCGAGGACCGTTTCAACGAGGCGGTGCAGCCGGAGAGCACGGCACGGGTGCAATACCTGTTCGGACTGACCCCGGACGCCGAGCGCGCCCTGTGGCACTACATCTGCTCGATCGACTGGATCACGGCCGTCCGCACCGGCATGCGGGCCACCGACGACCTGCTCCCCGACTTCCTGCCCGACCCGCGCGCCGCCCGTGTGGTCTCCCGGGCCGACTTCCTGTGGGCGCGGATCCTGGACGTCGTACGGGCGTTGGAAGCACGTACGTACGAGACGGCCGGCGAGCTGGTGCTCGAGGTGCACGACGCGGCGGGGTTCGCCGCGGGACGGTTCGCGTTGGCGGCGGCGCCCGACGGTGCGGTCTGCGCGCCGAGCGCCGCGGCTCCCCAGCTCACGCTCGACATCCGCGAGCTGGGGGCGCTGTGGCTGGGCGGCGGCTCCGCGGTGCGGCTCGCCGCCCTCGGCCGGGTGGTGGAGGAGGAGACGGGCGCCGCCGCCGTGGCCGACACCCTGTTCCGTACGGCACGGCGCCCGTGGTGCCCCGACGTGTTCTGAGGCCGGCGGCACACTCCGAAGACCGACCGGGCTCCCGGCTCCCCTCCGGAAGGGAGCCCGGTCAGCCGCTCTGGGCCAGCAGCATCACGAGGGCGACCGCCCCGATGCCGCTGATCACGGTGTTCTTGGCCTTCAGGCCGACGGACAGCAGGATGAAGGCGATGATGCCCACCGGGCCGTACTTCCACTGGATGAGCTGCTCGAATCCGATGGCCAGCGCGGCGACGACGATGGCGAAGACCGGCATGTCCCTACCCCCTTAGGTGGGAGTGGTGACCAACTCTGCTGCCAAAGTGGTGGCGTAGACCAACTCCTGTGGTCGACGCCAACCCCCGTGGTTGTCCGACCATGTCGTCCAAGTTGGTCACCAACTCACTGGTACTTATCTCCGCTCCAGCGCGACTTATAACCATCCTTCCTTCAACTCCCTTGAGATGGCGTGAAGTTGTACCGTTGAAGGGTGAGCTTGGAGCATGCCGCCGTCAATGGACGGCCAGAGCCGCAGCGGGCGCAGTGGACGTACCGCGAGGTGGCGGACGAGCTGCGGGCCCGGATCCGCTCCGGGGCCCTGCGCGCGGGCCAACGAATGCCAACTCAGGCACAGTTGGCGGACGACTTCGGCGTGGAGCGCTCCGCGGTCCGCCAGGCGCTGCGCATTCTGCAGTCCGAGCACCTGCTGGCCAACGTCTCGAAGGGCAGCCCGGCGACCGTCGCGGAGAACCCGCAGTCGGTGTTCCGTGGCCCGGGCGCGCCCCCGCAGCCGACGATGGTGGGGCTCGCCCCGCGGATCACGGCCGCCTTCCGGCAGCAGGACGTGGAGATCGACGCCCTGTGCCTGACGTCGGTCTCGCTGACCCTCGCGATGGGCGAACCCCTCCGGCAGATCCACGCGGGCCGCATGAAACCGGCCAAGGTCAGGGTCCGCGTCCTGATGCCAAGCCGGGACATCGACCTCGCCTTCCCGGCCCCCGCCGCAGCCCTGGAGGCGGAGCAGGAGGCGGCTCTCGGGGGGAGGCTGCGGCGCCACTGGCTGGCGCAGCGCAACGCGCAGGGGCAGGTGCTCAAGCACAACCTGACGGCTTTGCGCACCACGCACGGCATGGACGTGCACGTGGAGTTCCGCGCCCTCCCGTTCACGCCACCGGTCAAGCTCTATCTGCTCAACGGCAACGAGGCGCTCTTCGCCTACTACACACTGAGCAGGCGCGGTGAGCAGCTCGATCACGAGCGGGTCGACGTGTACGACGCGACGGGCGTCCAGCAGATGCTCTTCGCCTTCGAACAGGGGGCGGGACTGCGTGACACCACGTTCGTCGAGCAGTCCCACCTGTGGTTCAACAGCCTCTGGAACACGATCAGTACGGATCTGACGCTGATCGGTCCCTGATCCGGCTCCAGAGGAACCGGGCCTAGTGGAGCGCGGGGCCGGCCACCATGATCGCGAGCAGTACGCCACCGATGGAACTGCAGGTGGCGTTCCTGGCCTTGACGCCCACGGCCAGCAGGAGCAGGCCGGCGATGCCGGCCGGGCCGTAGTGCCACTGGACGAGCTGCTCGAAGGTGATCACGAAGACCGCGGAGAGGAGACTCAGGAAAGGCACGACGGTTCCCCCTTCATCGGCTTCGGCAGATGCATGAGCCATGCTGGAGGGGTTGGCCGAGTGCGTGCCATCTCATAACCATCCGGTGCCAAGTTGGCTACCAACCCACGATTGTTGTCCCCAACTCGCGACCCTGAAAAACAAGTCTTCAACAACTCCCGCCAAATGGACGGGAGTTGTACCATTTGGTTGTGACCCGGGAGAGCGTGGCGGACATGGCGGACACGATGGACGTGACACTGAACGGAAGCAGAAAGCGGGGCCCCCAGGAGATCGCCGACGACCTGCGCCGCCGGATCAAGGCCGGTGAGCTCAGGGCGGGCGACCGGCTGCCCACGCAGGCGGTGCTCGCCGAGGAGTTCGGAGTGGAGCGCGGCACGGTCCGCCAGGCGCTCCAACTCCTTGAGGCCGACGGCCTGTTGAGCAGCCGCAGCAAGGGGAGCCCGCCGCGCATCGCCTCCGCGGCCACCGCGCCCGACGGCCCGCAGCCCACGATGGTCGCCCTGGCCCCACGGCTCGTCGAGGCGTTCCAGGCGCCCGAGGTGCGCATCGACGCGGTGTGCATGACCTCGGAGACCCTCATGCTGGCCCTCGGCGAACCGCTCCGCCTGATCCACGAGGGCCGGATGCGCCCCGGCGTCGTCGACGTCCGCATCCTGCTGCCCGGCCGCGACATCGACCTCGCCTTCCCGGTGCCGGTCCCGGACCCCGGCGACGGCACCGACCGCGCCGACGACGTGGCGGTCCACCAGCGCTGGCTGGCCCAGCGCAACGCCCAGGGCCAGGTGCTGCGCCACAACCTCCGCTCGCTGCGCTCCTCGCACGGCATCGACGTCCGGGTGACCTTCCGCGCCCTGCCGTTCACGCCCCCCGTGAAGCTCTACCTCCTCAACCACGAGGAGGCGCTCCTCTCGTACTACATGGTCACCAAGCGCGAGGAGGAGATCGACAGTGGCACCAAGCTGGAGATGTACGCGGCGACGGGCACCCAGGCCCTGCTGTTCTCCTTCGAGAAGCGCGCGGGCCACCGGGACCGCGCCTTCGTCGAGGAGTCCCAGAAATGGTTCGACGCGCTCTGGGCAACCATCACGTCGGACCTGACACTCTCCTAGTGACTTCTGATCTGGCGAAGCAGACTGACACTGTGGCTGATGAGACGGAATACCGAGGGGAACTGACCGATCTCGTGCGAGGGGCGCGGTACGTGCTCTTCGACTTCGACGGGCCGATCTGCCGGTTGTTCGCCGGACGGCCGGCCGAGTGGATCGCGCGGGAGCAGGTGGCCTGGCTGGACGCGCAGGGTCTGGGCGACGCGCTCACGCGGGAGGAGCGCGCGGACAGCGATCCGCACAGCGCGCTGCGCAGCCTGGGCCTCCAGCGGCCGTCCAGCGATCTGGTCGTGGAGATGGAGAAACGTCTCACCGACCAGGAGCTGCAAGCCGTCCCCACCGCCTGGCCCACCCCGTACGCGGACCCGCTGATCCGCACCTGGTCGGCCGTCGGCGCCCGCCTCGCCATCACCACCAACAACTCGCCCGAGGTGGCCCGGCGCTACCTGGAGGGCCGCGGCCTCTCCGCCTGTTTCGAGCCGCACATCTACGGCCGCACCCAGGACCTGGAACGCCTCAAGCCCGACCCGTACTGCCTCAACCGCGCGCTGAACGCCATGGGCGCGGCCCACGCCGCCACCCTGATGATCGGCGACACCCCGACGGACCTGCGCGCCGCCGAGGCCGCCGGGGTCGCCTTCCTCGGCTACGCGCGTAACGAGGACAAGAAACGGACGCTGAGAGAGGCGGGTGCCTCTCAGGTGGTGGAGTCGCTGGAAGGGCTGCTGAGAATTCTGCAGAACCGGTCCTGAGCTGGGACTCCTCCGTTCTGGCTGACAAGTCGGTGGAGTTGGCTGCCAACTGGCGTAAGGTTGACGGAACTTGGTACTGGGGATGGGTACCGCATATCCGTACTGCGGATCGGTACTGCGGAGGTGATCGTGCCGTGGTGAACGACAAGGGCGTCCCGGCGCTCCGGCCGACCTCCGAGGGCATAGCCGACGTACTGCGGGAACGCATCAGGACCGGCGTGCTCGGGCCCGGCGCCCGGCTGCCCACGCAGGCCGCGCTCGCCGAGGAGTTCGGGGTGGAGCGGGGCGCGGTGCGGGGCGCGCTGCAACTGCTTCGGGCGGACGGCCTGCTGACCAACGTGAGCAAGGGCAGCCCGCCGCAGGTCGCCGAGCGGGCGCCGACCGCCTTGCCGACCGGATCGCGCTCGGCGCGCAGCATCCTCGGCCCACGGCTGGTCGCCGCGTTCCAGGAGTCGGAGGTGCGCCTCGATGTGGTGTGCCTGACGGCGGAGACCCTGATGGTGTCGCTGGGCGAGCCGCTGCGGCTGGTCTTCGAGGGGCGGAGCCGCCCCCGGTCGGTCCACGTCCGCGTCCTGCTCCCGGCAAGCGACCAGCACCTCGACTACCCCGCGCCCGAGAAGGGCTGGGGCCACGACGCCGAACTCGACGCGGCGCTCCACCGGCGCAACCGCAACCAACTGGCCGCCCAGCAGCAGGTGCTGGAGCAGAACTTCACACTGCTGCGCAGGATGGGCGGCATCGACGTCCGCACGGAGTTCCGCCGCCTGACGGGCACCCCGACCCGCAAGGTCTATCTGCTCAACCGGCAGGAGGCCCTGATCGGGCACTACATCCCGCAGCGGATCATGCGCGAGGTCGACGACTACGACAACGGCACCCCGGTGCCCCTGTGCGACGTACGCGGCTTCGAGACCCCGATGTTCGCCTTCGCCCGCGGCGGAAGCCCGAGAGAGGCCGCCTTCGTGGAGGCCGAGCAGGAGATGTTCGACGGGCTGTGGGAGTACGTGGCGCGGGATGCGGGTCAGGCCTGAGAGAAGGCCAGAAGCACCAGAACCGCGGCGACGCCTGCCCAGGAGGCTGACCTGCGCACGCTCGACCGCCAGAAGGCCGCCCCGCCGCCGAGCAGCAGCATGCCCAGAACGCCGAACTGGGACTGGAGGACCTGCTCGACGGCGTAGGCGCAGACGGGCGCCAGTATCTCCAGCAGAGGGCTCATGATCCCCACCCCTTCACCGATGCTCTGGCATCAGTAACTAGTCGTCCAATCAATCCAATTGGACGGGTTGACGTGTATTGGACTTCCCCGGGTCGGTAGATCGGTAATCAACCTTTCACTGCTACAACCAATTTGACCGAAACCGGTGTGCTGGTGGACTGAGACGGAGTAGTTTCATGGGGTGGTGAAAGGGCGCGACGGCAACGGTGGCGGCGGCAGGGAGGTCATACGTGTCGCCGACGAGCTGCGTTCGCGCATCACAGAGGGCCGCTACCCGCTCAACAGCATGCTGCCGCCCCAGCGGGCACTCGCGGAGGAACTGTCCGTCTCTCGGGACACGATCCAGCGGGCCTTGGCGGAGCTGGCGAGCGAAAGCTGGATCGCGCCACGGCAGGGCAGCGGGACCCGGGTGATCAAGACGCAGCGGGTGCAGTCGTATACCCTGCCCGGGGCTCGGGCGGGTCGCGTGACGCTGCGGGAGTGCTTCGACGAGGTGTTCGCGGGGGAGGAAGTCGTCCTCGACGTGTTCACCTTCACCTCGCAGTCGCTGGATACCCAGGTCAAGGGACAGTTGGAGCGGGTCAGGTCAGGGCTTGTCGCCCCGCGGCGGATCATTGTGCGGATGCTCCTGCCGGACGAGTCGTTGGACCTGCCGTTCCCGCGGGCTCTCCACGACGACAACAGCGCGGATGTGAACGCTCGCCTGAGGGAGCGGGCCCTCGACATAACACACCGGCACTCCGAGTCCCTGGCGCTCGAACTGCGTCAGCTGGTGGCCGAGGGGCTGGTGAAGAGCGCCGATCTGTCGATCAGGCATGTGCCGCTCGTTCCCGTCTTCAAGATCTACTTGATGAACCGCACGCAGGCACTGCACGGCCCCTATGAGGTGAAGCCCCGCCCCATCATTCTGAGTTCTTCGGAGACCGTCGAGGCCTTGGACGTACTTGGTCTGGGAGCGTCCCTCACGCACTACGCCAGGGACGAGAACCCGGATTCGCGAGGGTCGGTCTTCGTGGTCACCTGGCAGCGGTGGTTCGATTCCGTTTGGAAGTATCTGGCCGTGTGAACGGGGTCGGCCGAGACCGGACCGGAACCGTTCGTCTATCGAACGCGGATCTCGGAAGTGTGGCTTTCGTCCGCCGGTATCAGCCGTTTGGGACACAGGAAGTGTGGGTGGCCCCCGCAGGCCGATACCCTGAGGCGTTTCCGTCCTGACTTCCGCATGGCCATGCAGGAGACGCCTGTGTCCGCCTCTTCCCCCGCGCGCCCGATCAAGGGCGCGGCGCTGGACGACTCCCAATGGGCCGCGCTCATGAAGTACGCGGAGAACAAGGGGGCGGTGATGGAGGGCCATCACAACACCAACCGGGTGGTGGATCTGCCGTCCGCCATGGCGGGTTGGTTCGGCGGCTCTCTGGGGACGCCGGCTCTGGTGACAGTACGGGCACGGAAGCCGGAGGCCCTGCCGGTGGTGATCCGGACGTGGCAGGACGAGGGACCGGTTCTGGACGCGGTCGGCCTGTTCCTCGGGAACGTGCCCCGCTGCCTGGCCCGACGGGATGACGTGGCGGTCCACAGCTACGTCCAGGGCGTGCCCCTGTCGCTGACATGCCCGCCCGGTGAATTCCTGGAGCCGGAGATGGTGCGGGCCCTGGCCGGAGAGCTCGCGCGGATGACGAGGGTGCGAGTCGAGGAGCTTCCGCCGCTGCCGGAGACATGGTCCCCGGTGCGTCGTCTGCCGGGACAGAGCGCGGAGTTCCTCAGGACTCTCGCGCTGGCCGCCGATACTCAGATCCGGCAGCCCAATTGGGCCGAGTTCGGTGGGCTGTTCGCGTCTTTGGGAGTGACCGAACACGCGCTGATCGACTTTTCGGAGAGGGTGCCGAAGCTCCACAACCGGCCTTTCAGCCTGCTGCACGGCGACCTTCACCGCGACAATTTGATCGTCGCCTTCGATCAGCCGAAGCGCCCGTTGATCTGCGTCGACTGGGAACTCGCGATGTACGGGGACCCGTTGCACGACCTCGCGACTCACCTGGTGCGCATGCGCTACCCGAGCAAGCAGTGGGACGAGGTCATCGAGGCGTGGTGCCGAGCGATGAAGGAGGAGGGCCGGGAGCAGGTTACGGACGATGTGGCGGGCGATCTCTCGCGCTACGTCGATTTTGAGCGCGCGCAGTCCGTGTATCCGGATGTGATGCGAGCCGTGTCGGCTCTCGGTTCCTCGTTCGGGCCCGGTGATCTGGAGCTGGCGGCCCTGGAGGTGCACCGGGCTCTCGAGGCGGCCGAACGGCCACTGCAGCTGAGCGGGCCTCCGAAGATGAGCACCATCGAGCAGCTGATCCTGCGATGGTGCAAAGGCCGTGGAGCACGTTTCCTCGAGAAGGAACCTGGGGCGCGCTGGACTTGGGACCGTGACGAACGGGTGCCGCTGCGCTCCGAGTTCGGCGAGAAGGTGGTGGAGGAAGCGCTGTGGGCCGAGGCGCTGGCCTCCGCCCGCCAGGTGTTCAAAGGCGCGACACACCTCAGCACCGTGGTGAACGCGGGAGGCGTGGATGTGGTCGTACGCCGCAAGCTGGGGGCCGTGACCCTGCGGGAACCCCGCTTCCTCATGGAACACGAGGTCCTGGGAGCCATCGAGGCAGCCGGGGTGGCGGTGCGTGCGCCGCGAGTGATGGCGCTGGGCAAGAGCGAGCTGGAGGACGAGTTCACCCTCCACACCTATGAGGGGCATGGCGGTCCCGGCCGCCGTGCCGAGCATCCGGAGCGAGGTCTGCTGCCGGGGGAGGCCGACGATCTGGTGGATCAGCTGTACGCGCTGTCGAAGGTCGACGCCCGGCCGCTGGACCAGCATCGTGGCAGTGGCAGTTTTTACCGCTGGCTCTGTCTGAAGCTCGTCAGGATGGTCGAGGAGCTGCCCGCGGAATCCGCGCGCGTGGCAAGCAAGTTGGGTCTTCCGGGCGCGCGCTGGCTGAAGATGGCGCTGGCGCCGCGCGATGTCACACGGCGGGGAAAGGTGCTGCTGCACGGCGATCTGAACCCGTGGAATCTGGTCCGCCTCGGACATCGGGGCGGCGGGCATCGTCTGGCACTGATCGACTGGGAGATGGCCCTGGTCGGGGATCCGCTCTACGACCTGGTTCGGCACATGCATCTGTCACCGACCAAGCAGGAGATCCGCTTGCAGATGTTCCGACGATGGTCCGCCCTGATGCCGGCCGTCCATACCTGTGGGTGGCAGAAGGACCTTGAGACGTACCGACAGCTGGAGGTGGTTCGCTCGGCCTACGTCGATCTGGACCGGCTGGTCACGGGCGAGGGGCTGGACGCGCCCAATGTCCGGCGCGCGGTCGGCTCGTACAGCACCACGCTGCGTCAGGCGCTGCACTACCTGGGTATGGGCGCCGCGGGTCAAGCGGCTCTGAGCAACCCGTATCTTGTGTTCGCCCTGCCGCGCGCGGACGATGGGGTTTGGGGGAAGGGAACGGCAGTCTCCGGACCGGGCCTGAGCCTCGTGTGAGTTCCCGTCCGGAGCGGGAGGCGACGCATGTCCTACGGTACGGGGGACCGGGAGAGTGGTGCTGGATGGTGGCGCGCGCTACGGCGGTTCCGGGAGCGGTTCCAGCCGGTGTCCGTCCGTATCCTGTTGGCGGCCGGCACCGTCACGGGGCTGCTGGCCCAGTGCGTCAAACCGGTCGGGGATGCCCTGGCAGGCAAGACGTTCCTGTTCGTCGCTCTGCTCAGTGGCGTGGCATACGTCTTCTACGACGCGCTGCGTGAACTGAGCCAGGCCGTCTGGCTCCCGGCACGAGACCGGGTCGACTCGCGGTCTCTGGGCAGCTTCGTGGCGGAGGCGTTCCAGGCGCGGCGGGTGGAGATCAGCTTCTTCGGTTATACGGGGGAGACCCTCTACAACGAGCTGTACCACCGTCTCGAACACCTGGAGGACAACCCGGGTCCCACCCGACGGGTCGTCATCCGGGTCATGGTGCCGGACTTCTCCCAGCCGATGCGGGTGCCCTCGCGGGTGGGTGACGACGACAGGCCCCAGGACTCGCCCGAGTTCCGGGAGCGGGCCGAGCGCAAGTGTCAGGAGTACGACCAGATCCTGTCCGAACTGGCGCAGGGCCTCACCCGGATCGGGCGCATGGACGTGAGCTGTGAGTACCGCGTCTACCACGGTCCTCCGCTCCACAAGCTGTGCATCTTCAACCGCAAGCGCGTCCTGCACGGCCTCTACAACGTCTCGACCCGTATGCCCCTGCGTGGTCCGGAGTACTACGACCCCAAGGGCTTCGACACCGACCTCACCGTCCTCGCCGGGGACCGCGGCACCCAGGACGAGGCCGCCATCGCCATGTGGGTCAAGCACTTCGACGACCTGTGGAGACTGGTGGCCGAGGAGCCCGCATGGCGGCGGGCCGCCGCTGCCTGAGTCGGCGGGGCCGGGCCCGTACCCTCCTCCCCATGACCACCCCACCCCCTCCCTCCCTCCGCGAACTGAAGAAGCGGCGCACCCGCGAGACGCTCTCCGAGACCGCGATCCGGCTGTTCCTGGAGAGGGGGTACGACCAGGTGTCCGTGGCCGAGGTGGCTGCCGCCGCCGAGGTGTCCAAGCCGACCTTGTTCCGGTACTTCGCGGCCAAGGAGGACCTGGTCCTGCACCGGTTCGCCGATCACGAGGACGAGGCGGCCCGGGTCGTGGCCGGGCGGGCGGCGGGGGAGAGCGCGCTGGAGGCGTTGCGGCGGCACTTTCTGGCGGGGCTGGAGCGGCGGGACCCGGTGACCGGGCTGTGCGATCACCCGGCGGTGCTGGCCTATCAGCGGTTGTTGTACGGGACGCCGGCGCTGGTGGCGCGGTTGTACGGGTATCAGGAGCGGTCGGAGAAGGCGCTGGCCGCGGCGCTGGGCGGCCCGGAGTTCGAGGCGCGGCTCGCGGCCGGGCAGATCGTCGCCGTGCAGCGCGTGCTGGCGCAGGAGAACGGGCGGCGGATCGCGGCCGGGGAGTCGGCCGACGCGATCGAGGCGGACGCGGTGCGCGCCGCCGAGCTGGGGTTCGGGCAGCTGGCGCATGGCGTGACAGAGTAAAGAATGTAACCCGGTAACGTTTTTGGTTATCGTGGAGGGATGAGTGATGACTCCGCCCTCGGCCCGCTCGGCCCCCTCGACTCCTTGCTCGACTCCGAGCGCCGGTTCCACGACGCCTGCCGCGCCGCCCTCGCCGCCATGGTCGACGGCGCCGACGAGCAGGTCGTCATCGGGGAGAACGCCTCCGCCTCCGGTGCCGACGCCGAGGTGTTCGGGTATCAGCTGCGCAGCCGGGCCAAGGAGATGAAGGAGCTGCCGCCCGCGCCGTTGTTCTTCGGGCGGCTCGACTTCGGGGACGCCGGCGAGCACGCGCGGCAGAGCTATCACGTGGGGCGGCTGCGCATCACGGAGCATCCGGCCGCGCCGCCGCTCGTCGTGGACTGGCGGGCGCCGGTGTCACGGGCGTTCTACCAGGCGAGCGCCAAGGATCCACAGGGTGTGGATGTACGGCGCCGGTTCGGGTGGGCGCCGGGGAGCGTGGGGGATTCGGCGGATCTGACGAGCCTGGAGGACGAGCGGATCGGGGCCGGAGAGGCGGATTCCGGGAGCCGGATTCTGGCCGGGGAGATCGAGCGGCCGCGCGTCGGTCCGATGCGCGACATCGCCGCGACGATCCAGCCCGAGCAGGACGACCTGGTGCGGGAGGCGCCGGCCGCGTCCGTGTGCGTACAGGGCGCCCCAGGCACCGGCAAGACCGCCGTGGGGCTGCACCGGGCCGCGTACCTGCTCTATACGTTCCCGCAGCGCGTCCAGCGCGGAGGGCTGCTGGTCGTCGGGCCCAACCGGACCTTCCTCACCTACATCTCCGCGGTGCTGCCCGCGCTCGGTGAGAGCGGGGTGCGGCAGTCGACGGTGGAGGAGCTGGTGGGCTCGGAGGCGTTGACCGTACGGGCCGTCGACGACGAGGCCGCCGCCGTCGTCAAGCACGACGTGCGGATGGCCGAGGTGCTGCGGCGGGCGCTGTACGCGCGGGTCTCGGCGGCCGGGATCGTCGACGACCTCGCCGTCCCCGACCCGCAGGTCTCCTACCGGTGGCGGGTGCCCGCCGCCGAGTTGGTGCGCATCGTCGAAGGGGTGCGCGCCGAGGCGCCGCCGTACGCCGTCGGGCGCGAGCGGGTACGCAGCCGGGCCGTGCGCCACATCCAGGAACGCGCCGAGCGGCGGGCCGTCAACGTCAACCGCGCCTGGCTCCAGCGCATCGAACGGTCACGGCCCATGAGCGCCTACGTCGATGCCGTGTGGCCCCGGGTGCGGGCCGAGGAGGTCGTGCACCAAGTGCTCTCTGATCCGGCGGAGTTGGCGCGGGCCGCGGACGGGGTGCTCGATGCGGCGGAGCAGCGGGCGCTGGTGGGGGCGCGGGCGGCGCGGTCGTGGAAGTCCGCGCGGTGGTCGGCCGCCGATCTGGTGCTCGTCGACGAGGTCGCCGGGCTGCTCGGGCATCCCGAGGGGTACGGGCACATCGTCGTCGACGAGGCGCAGGATCTGTCCCCGATGCAGGCCCGGGTCATCGCGCGCCGGGCCGCCTTCGGTTCGCTGACCGTGCTCGGGGATCTGGCGCAGGGCACCACGCCGTGGGCGGCTCGGAGTTGGGGCGTTCTGCTCGGGCATCTCGGGCGGCCGGAGGCGCGGGTGGTGCCGTTGACCGTGGGGTTCCGGGTGCCGGCGGCCGTCGTCGAGCTGGCCAACCGGGTGCTGGAGCGGATCGACGTGGAGGTGCCGGCGGCGCGGTCGCTGCGCGGGGACGGGGAGTTGCGGGTGTGCGAGGTCGGGGATGTGGTGGGCGGGGTCGTGGACGCGGTGCGCAGGGCGCTCGGGTTCGCGGGGTCGGTCGGGGTGATCGCGGCCGAGGGGGATGTGGAGCGGGTCCGGGCGGGGCTTGTCGCCGCCGGGGTCGAGGTCGGCGGGGCCGATGAGTTGGGGGTACGGGTGGGGGTGCTGGGGGCCGGGGAGGCCAAGGGCCTTGAGTACGACCATGTGGTGGCCGTGGAACCCGCGGCGATCGTGGAGGCCGAGGCGCGGGGGCTTGAACGCCTGTACGTGGTCCTGACCCGGGCCGTGTCGCGTCTCGATGTGGTGCACGCGCGGGCGTTGCCGTTCGACTGAAGGTTGATGAGATGCCGCACGAAGTGCGCATCTCAGGGGCGCGGGGAACTGCGCGACCAGCCCCCACCCGCCCGCACCCGGCGACGAACCCGACCGACCCCTAACCCCGCTGTCGCGGCCGACGGGCGGGGGACGGGCCCGGGACCGGGGTGCTCAGGTGGCCGGCGGCCAGGTGCGTGATCAGGCGGAGGAACATCTCCCGGTCCTCCGGAGGAAACGCCGCGATGGCCTCCTCGTGCACCCCGTCCACGATCGCCTGACTCCGCGCGGCGACCTTGGCCCCCGCCTTCGTCACGGCGATGATCCGCGCCCGCCGGTCGGTGCTGGACGGCCGGCGTTCGGCCAGGCCCGCCTTCTCCAGGGCATCGACCGTGACGACCATCGTCGTCTTGTCCATGTCACCGATCTCGGCCAGCTGGTTCTGGGTGCGCTCCTCCTCCAGCGCGTGCACGAGCACGCAGTGCATCCGCGCCGTCAGACCGATCTCGGCGAGCGCCGCCGCCATCCGCGTACGCAGCACATGGCTGGTGTGGTCCAGGAGGTACGAGAGGTCGGGCCTGGTCCGGGTGGGGGCGGGCGTCATCGCGGTCATGCGGACAAGGGTAGTCCATCAATATTTTCAAGAAAGATAGTCTGCAACAGAACCATCTGCTACGGTCGTGTTGTCGTCGTCGCCCGGCAGGGGTGGCGGCCCGGCTCGGAGGGGGCCCTGTCGTGTCCGCCGTATCCACAGAGGTCGAGGAAGAAGTCGTAGGGGCAGTCCGCGACCGGCTGCGCAGTCGCTGGCTCGCTCTCGGCGTCATCGCCGCCGGGACCCTGATGATCATTCTCGACGGCTCCATCGTCACCGTCGCGCTGCCCGCGATCCAGCAGGACCTGGGCTTCTCGGCGACCACCCTGAGCTGGGTGGTGAACGCCTACCTGATCGCCTTCGGCAGCCTGCTGCTGCTCGCAGGACGGCTCGGCGACCTGGTCGGGCGGAAGCGGATGTTCCTTGCGGGGACCGTCGTCTTCACCGCCGCGTCGCTCCTGGCCGGGCTGGCCACGACGCCCGCCGTGCTGCTGGCGGCCCGCTTCCTTCAGGGGGTCGGCAGCGCCATGGCCGCGGCCGTCGGGCTCGGCATCCTCGTCACGCTCTTCAACGACCCGCGCGAACGGGCCAGAGCGATAGGCGTGTTCAGCTTCACCGGCGCCGCCGGGGCGTCGATCGGGCAGGTGCTGGGCGGCGTACTGACCGACGTGCTCGACTGGCACTGGATCTTCTTCATCAACCTGCCCGTCGGCGCCGCCGTCCTCGCCCTCGCCGTGCCCGCCCTGCCGGGGGATCGAGGGGCCGGACTGCGGGCGGGGGCGGATGTGTGGGGCGCCGCGCTGATCACCGTCGGTCTGATGCTGGCCATATTCGGAGTCGTCAACATCGAGACGTACGGGCTGAGTTCGGTACGGGCAGGGGGCGCCGTGGGTGCGGGGCTCGTGCTCGTCGCCGGGTTCTTCGTGCGGCAGGCCCGCGCCCGTACACCGCTGATGCCGCTGCGCGTCCTGCGCTCCCGCACCGTCGCCGGGGCCAACATCACGCAAGTCCTCACCCTCGCCGCGATGTTCGCCTTCCAGGTGCTGGCCGCGCTCTACATGCAGCGCGTCCTCGGCTACGGGGCTCTGGGCACCGGCCTCGCGATGCTGCCCGCCGCCGTACTGATCGGGGCCGTGTCGCTCGGTGTCTCGGCGCGGCTGGCGGCGCGGTTCGGGGAGCGGGCGGTGCAACTCGCGGGCCTCGTGCTGCTCGGCGGCGCGCTCGGCTACCTGGCCCGGGTTCCCGTCCACGGGCAGTACACGATCGATCTGCTGCCGGTGATGCTGCTGATATCCGGCGGCGGACTGGTGCTTCCGGCGCTCGCCGGGCTCGGCATGTCGGCCGCGAGCGAGGAGGACGCGGGGCTGGCCTCCGGTCTGTTCAACACCACGCAGCAGATCGGCATGGCGCTCGGCGTCGCCGTCCTGTCGACCCTCGCCGCGGCACGGACCGCCTCGCTCACCCGCGACGGCAGCGCCCGGGCCGTAGCGCTGACCGAGGGGTACCGGCTCGCGTTCGGGATCGGGGCCGGGCTGATCGCGGCGGCGTTCGTGGTGACGCTGGTCGTCCTGCGGCCGACGCGGACCGGGGCGCGGGGCGCGCACTGATCCCCGTACGGCGAGGGCACCCGCGCCCGTGTTGGGTTGTCGTTCGTCCGCGGCCCGGCGGCCGCTTCTCGCGCAGTTCCCCGCGCCCCTGAGGCATGCGCTGCGCGCAGCCTCCCCTTCAGAGGCTGCGCCTCTGTTGATGAGATGGCGCACGAAGTGCGCATCTCAGGGGCGCGGGGAACTGCGCGAGCAACCACGACGAGAGCTGCGGATGACGAACGACCCAGGGGCGCGGGGAACTGCGCGAGAAGTGCAGCCCCGCGCACCCCCATCAGCCGCCCTCACACCCCCACATACCGAGCCAGATGCTCCCCGGTCACAGTGGAGCGCTCCGTCACCAGATCGCCCGGTGTTCCCTCGAAGACGATGCGGCCGCCGTCGTGGCCGGCCCCCGGGCCCAGGTCGATGATCCAGTCGGCGTGGGCCATCACGGCGGGGTGGTGCTCGACCACGATCACCGTCGCGCCCGAGTCGACCAACCGGTCGAGGAGGCCGAGGAGTTGGTCGACGTCGGCCAGGTGCAGGCCGGTGGTCGGCTCGTCGATGACGTAGACGGTGCCCGCACCGGTGCCCTTGCCCGCCATGTGAGTAGCCAGCTTCAGCCGCTGCCGTTCACCCCCGGAGAGCGTGGTGAGGGGCTGGCCCAGGGTGAGGTAGCCGAGGCCGACGTCGGCGAGGCGGGTGAGGATCTTGTGGGCGGCCGGGGTGCGGGCCGGGCCGTCGGCGAAGAAGGCCTCGGCCTCCGCGACCGGCATGGCCAGCACCTCGCTGATGTCCCGCCCGCCGAACTTGTACTCGAGGACCGAGGAGTCGAACCGGCGCCCCTCGCAGTCCTCGCACGTCGACGTGACGCCCGCCATCATGGCCAGGTCGCTGAAGACGACCCCCGCGCCGTTGCAGGTGGGGCAGGCGCCCTCGGAGTTGGCGGAGAAGAGCGCGGGCTTCACGCCGTTCTCCTTCGCGAATGCCTTCCGGATCGGTTCCAGGAGGCCGGTGTACGTCGCCGGGTTGCTGCGGCGCGACCCGCGGATCGGGGTCTGGTCGACGGAGACGACACCCTCGGCGCCCTCCTGGAGCGGGACCGAGCCGTGGACGAGCGAGCTCTTTCCGGAGCCCGCCACGCCGGTGACGACGGTCAGGACGCCCAGCGGGATGTCGACGTTCACCTTCTGGAGGTTGTGGGTGTCGGCGCCGCGGATGGACAGCTTGCCGGTGGCGTCGCGCGGGGCCTCCTTGAGCGACCTGCGGTCGTCGATGTGCCGGCCCGTGGTCGTGCCGCTGGCCCGCAGGCCGTCCACGTCCCCCTCGAAACAGACCGTGCCGCCCGCCGTCCCCGCGCCCGGACCGAGATCGACCACGTGGTCGGCGATCGCGATGACCTGCGGCTTGTGCTCGACGACCAGAACCGTGTTGCCCTTGTCGCGCAGGCGAAGGAGCAAATTGTTCATGTTGCTGATGTCGTGCGGGTGCAGCCCCGTCGTCGGCTCGTCGAAGACGTAGGTGACGTCGGTGAGGGACGAGCCGAGGTGGCGGATCATCTTCACGCGCTGCGCCTCGCCGCCGGAGAGCGTGCCGGCCGGGCGGTCCAGGGAGAGATAGCCGAGGCCGATCTCCACGAACGAGTCCAGGCTCTGCTGGAGCGCTTCGAGGAGCGGGGCGACCGAGGGCTCCTTCAGGGTGCGGACCCACTCGGCGAGGTCCCGGATCTCCATCCGGCAGGCGTCCGCGATCGAGATCTTCTTGATCTTGCTCGAACGGGCCCCCTCGGCCAGCCGCGTCCCGTCGCACTCCGGGCAGACCGAGAAGGCCGTGGCCCGCTCGACGAACGCCCGTACATGCGGCTGGAGCGAGTCGATGTCCTTCGACAGCATCGACTTCTGGATCTTCGGGATCAGGCCCTCGTAGGTGAGGTTGATGCCCTCGACCTTGATCTTCGTAGGCTCTTTGTGGAGCAGGTCGTTCAGCTCGCGCTTGGTGTACTTGCTGATCGGCTTGTCCGGGTCGAAGAAGCCGCAGCCCCGGAAGATCCGTCCGTACCAGCCGTCCATCGTGTAGCCGGGGATGGTGAGCGCGCCCTCGTTGAGGGACTTGGAGTCGTCGTAGAGCTGGGTCAGGTCGATGTCGGAGACCGAGCCGCGGCCCTCGCACCGCGGACACATGCCGCCGAGCCGCTCGAACGTCGCCTTGACCGCCTTCTTGTTGCCGACGCTGATCGCGCCCGCGCCCTTGGCCGACGCCGTGTTGAAGGAGAACGCGCTCGGCGGCCCGATGTGCGGCTTGCCCAGCCGGCTGAACAGGATGCGCAGCATCGCGTGGGCGTCCGTCGCCGTGCCGACCGTGGACCGCGGATCCGAGCCCATCCGCTGCTGGTCCACGATGATCGCCGTCGTCAGACCGTCCAGGACGTCCACCTCGGGGCGGGACAGCGACGGCATGAAGCCCTGCACGAACGAGCTGTACGTCTCGTTGATCAGCCGCTGCGACTCGGCGGCGATGGTGTCGAAGACGAGCGAGCTCTTGCCCGAACCCGAGACGCCCGTGAACACCGTGAGGCGGCGCTTGGGGATCTCGATGCTGACGTCCTTGAGGTTGTTCTCGCGGGCGCCGTGCACACGGATCAGGTCGTGGCGGTCGGCGGCGGGCGGGGTCGCCGCTCTCTTCGCGGGGCTCATGGATCTGGTCTCTCCCTGTGTCCGGTCCGTGCGGGCGGGCTGGCGCGTCAGCTGTCCTGGAGTACACCCAGGACGTTGCCGTCGGCGTCGGTGAAGGTGGCCACCAGGCGGCCGCCGCCGACATCGTGCGCGGGCTCCTTCACAGTGCCACCCGCGGCGGTCACTTCGGCGAGCTTCGCCTCGATGTCCGATACGTGCCAGTAGGTCACCGGGGACGTCATGCCCTGCTGGGCGCCGTTCGGCACGAGCCCGATGTGCTGTCCCGCGACGTCGAAGCCGACGTAGTAGGCCTCGTCGACCTGCGGCGCGGTGCCGAGCAGCGCCGCGTACACCTCCTTGGCCTTCGCCACGTCGGAGACGGGGTGGAGGACGGTCTTGATGCCGTGGTTCGTCATGATTGCTCCTGTTTCAGTGACTGTACGAACGACGCTAGCCGTGGCCGCGCCCAGCCGCTTCTCGATTCCTGACCGCTTGCGTCACCGCAGGTCAAAGCCCTCGTGACGCGCTCTTGTCACGCACGTGCGGCCGCCGGTGTCCTTATGGGCATGACGACAGACATGACGAACGCCGCGGAGCCGCAGAAGGACCCCTTCCTCACGCACCGGAACCTGCTGTTCACGGTCGCCTACGAGATGCTCGGCTCGGCGGCCGACGCGGAGGACGTGGTGCAGGAGTCCTGGCTGCGCTGGTCCGGCGTCGACCGGGCGCGGGTGAGCGACCCGCGCGCGTACCTCGTACGGATCGTCACGCGGCAGTCCCTCAACCGGCTGCGCACCCTGTCGCGCCGCCGCGAGGGCTACGTCGGCGAGTGGCTGCCGGAACCGCTGCTGACCGGGCCGGACGTGGCCGAGGACGTCGAGCTGGCGGAGAGCGTGTCGATCGCCATGCTCACGGTCCTCGAAACCCTCGCACCGGCCGAGCGCGCGGTGTTCGTGCTCCGGGAGGTCTTCGACTTGCCGTACGAGGAGATCGCGGCGGCGGTCGGGAAGTCCGCGGCGACGGTGCGGCAGACCGCGCGGCGGGCCCGCACGCACGTGGCGGCGCGCAGGCCCCGGATGCGGGTGGAGCGGGCGGAGCAGCGGGAGGTCGTGGCGCGGTTCCTGGCCGCGCTGCGCACCGGGCGGCTCCAGGAGCTGATGGAGGTCATGGCGCCGGACGTGGTCATGATCACCGACGGGGGCGGGGTGGTGGCCGCGGCGCTGGCTCCGCTGCACGGCGCCGAGCTGGTCGCGGGGATCCTCGCGGGCGCGCACGGCAAGGTGACCGAACTCGACACCGCGCTCGTCCTCCTCAACGGCGAGCCCGCCGGACGCATCGACTTCGACGGGGTGCCGTCGACGGTCAGCCTCGCGGTGGAGGACGGCCGCGTCACCCGCATCTACGTGGTCCGAAACCCCGGCAAACTCACCCGCCTTGACACCCCGTCGGACCTCACGAGGTGACCGTTCGGTGTCGGGACGACAACATCGTTGACCGCGATGGACGCTCTCGTCTACCTTCAGCGGGGATCATGCCGTTGTGAGCATGACATAAGCACCACAAGCAGGGGGGACCTGTGCACTACTACACCGACGTGCTCAAGAAGTACGCGACGTTCCAGGGGCGGGCTCGTCGCCAGGAGTACTGGATGTTCGCGCTCTTCAACATCATCATCGCGCTCGTGCTGGTCATCCTGGCAGCGGTCACGAAGAGCACGGCCATCTACATCGTCTACGTCCTGTACATCCTGGCGACGCTGCTGCCCTCGCTCGGTGTCCTGGTCCGCCGACTGCACGACACGGGCCGCTCCGGCGGCTGGTTCTTCATCGCCTTGGTCCCGTTCGTCGGCGGCATCTGGCTCCTCGTCCTGACCGTCCTGGAGGGCACCCCGGGCGACAACGCCTACGGCCCGAACCCGAAGGGCCTGAGCGGCCCGCACCCGGGCTCGGGGGCCTACGCGGTCTGATCCCGGCGCGTCCGCTCGACGCGCGCCAAGTGCCCTGACCCGTCGCCGGGTCGGGGCACTTGTGCGTTCGCGCCCCCGGTGCCGCTGCGCCGTCAGGATGTCCGGTCCCGTCCCGGTCAGATGTGGAGTTCGGGCGGGAAGCCGGTCCAGCGCAGGTCGGGGGGCAGGTGGCCCATGTCGTTGTGGAACAGCACGGAGGACGGCCTGCCGGGGGCGTAGCGGATGACCGTCAGAGCCGCGTTGGCGTGGTTGAGGCCCATCCAGCGCCACTCGGGTGCGTCGAGGGCGGCCCGGACCAGCCATCCGATGAGGAAGGTGTGGGTGACGACCAGTTCGTGGCGGGGGTGATCTCCGTCGACCGGGCCGGTGAAGGCCGCGAGTGCTTCCCGGGCCAGTGCTGGACCCCGGTCGCGTTCCTCGTCGGGGACCTGGGCGAGGAAGCCGAGCATGGCGTCGGCCGAGTCCGGAGGCAGTTCCTCCTTCGCGGGTAGGTGGGGGATGTAGTCGCCGGCCGGTTCCGACTGGTGCAGGGGGACGGTCTCCAGTTGTGCGCCGATCAGCCGGGCCGTTTGCCGCGCCCGGGGCAGCGGGCCGTGGTGGATCGCCGAAAGCGGGGTGTTCCGGAGCCGTTCGCCGAGCAGGACGGCCTGGCGTCGGCCGTTTTCCGTCAGGGTCGTCTCGTCCTCCGACGCTTCGCCGTGCCGAGTGAGGTAGAGGTATCGAGTGGCTGTGCCTGTCATGTCCGAGGTCTCCGTCGCCATCCGTGATCTTGTGTGCCGGGATGGACGCCGGGCTCGATGTGCATGGTTCCGTCGTGGCCGCGTGAGGCGCCGGCTCACTTGCCCGCCGTGACCCAGCGCACTATTGCAAGCACCTGCTTGCAATAGTTAGCGCGAGTGCGGCAGTATCGGGGTATGGCATCGCTCAACGTCGGCAATCTCGGCGAGTATCTGCGCGAGCAGCGTCGCAGCGCGCAGTTGTCGCTTCGTCAGCTCGCCGATGCCGCCGGGGTGTCCAACCCGTACCTCAGTCAGATCGAGCGCGGGCTGCGCAAGCCGAGCGCGGAGGTGTTGCAGCAGGTCGCCAAGGCGCTGCGGATCTCCGCCGAGACGCTGTACGTGCGCGCCGGCATCCTCGACGCGGAGCGGGACCGGGACGAGATCGAGACACGTGCGGTGATTCTCGCCGACCCCTCGCTGGACGAGCGCCAGAAGCAAGTCCTGTTGCAGATCTACGAATCCTTCAGGAAAGAGAACGGGAACCACGACGGTGGACCCGACGACGGCGACGGTGCCGAGCCCTCAAGCAAGTAGTAGTTGATGTGATCCGGGAGGACCACGCCATGGCCATCAAGGACGACCTGCGCAAGACCTTCTCCGACCCGACCCCGCTCTACTTCGCCGCGGGCGCCGCCGAGTTGACGTTCCAGCAGGCGAAGAAGGTGCCGGGGCTCGTCGAGCAGCTGCGGGCCGAGGCGCCCGCGCGCTTCGAGGCCGTACGCAACACCGACCCCAAGGACGTGCAGGAGAAGGCGACCGGCCGCGCCAAGGAGGCGCAGGCCACGATCACCGCGAAGGTGAACGAGATCGTCGCCGGCCTCGACACCGACCTGAAGAAGTTCGGCGAGACGGCGCAGGAGTTCGCGCTGCGCGGTGTCGGCATCGCCGCCGAGGCCGCCGTCAAGGCGCGTGAGACCTACGAGAAGGTCGCCGAGCACGGCGAGGAGGCCGTGCGGAGCTGGCGCGGCGAGGCGGCCGACGAGATCGTCGAGATCGCCGGGACCGTCGAGCCCGACCCCGAGCCGGTGGTCACGGAGGCTCCGGCCGCCGCGGCCGAGAAGCCCGCGCCCGCGAAGAAGGCCCCCGCCGCCAAGAAGACGACGGTGAAGAAGGCCCCCGCGGCCAAGAAGCCCGCCTCCGGCGCCACGCCGCCGGCCAAGTAGGGCGTACGACGATGGGCCGGGCACGTATCGCGTGCCCGGCCCGTTGTGCGGGTACGGTGACCAGAATGACGGGGCGCCGCGGCGCAGGCAGGTCGATTCAGGTGGTGGCGTTGTGCTGATGCAGGGTTTCAACAGTTTCTTGTCGCTGCTGAACCTGGCGTTGATCGTCTTCAGCGGCTTCGCGCTGATCGACGCCGCGATCCGGCGTGAGGACGCCTTCCGGGCGGCCGACAAGAAGACCAAGCCGTTCTGGCTGATCATTCTCGCGCTGGCCTTCGTCGTGAACTGGATCTTCGGGATCCTGTCGTTCCTGCCGATCATCGGCCTCATCGCGACGATCGTGTACATGGTCGACGTGCGGCCCGCCGTCCGGCAGGTCAGCGGCGGTGGCGGCCGCAGGGGCGGCTCCAGCAGCGACGGCCCGTACGGGCCGTACAACGGCGGACGCTGACCCGCGCCCGCGCACGGAGCGCGGGGTCACCGGTCCAGCAGCAGTACCGCCACGTCGTCCGTCAGCTCGCCCCCGTTGAGCTCGCGCACCTCGTTCATCGCGGCCTCCAGCAGTTCCTCGCCGCGCAGGCCCTGCGCCTGCTGGCGGCGGATCATCTCCACCATGCCCTCCTGGCCAAGGCGCTGGTTCCCCTGGCCGATCCGGCCCTCGATCAGGCCGTCCGTGTAGAGCATCAGGTTCCAGGACGGGCCCAGCTCCACCTGCATCCGCGGCCAGCGGGCCTTCGGCAGCAGTCCGAGGGCCGGGCCGCTGTTCTCGTACGGGAGCAGGGTCGCCGGGCGGCCCGGGCTCGCGATCAGCGGCGACGGGTGGCCGGCCAGGCACAGTCCCGCGCGGCGGCCGTCCGGCGCGATGTCCACGGTGCACAGCGTCGCGAAGATCTCGTCGTCCGAGCGCTCGTGCTCCAGGACCCGCTGGAGGGTCGAGAGGAGTTCGTCGCCGCACAGTCCCGCGAAGGTCAGGGCCCGCCACGCGATGCGCAGCTGGACGCCGAGCGCCGCCGCGTCGGGGCCGTGGCCGCAGACGTCGCCGATCATCGCGTGGACCGTGCCGTCGGGTGTGCGGACCGTGTCGTAGAAGTCGCCGCCGAGCAGCGCGCGGGAGCGGCCGGGCCGGTAGCCGGACGCGAAGCGCAGGGACGATCCTTCGAGCAGCGGGGTCGGCAGCAGCCCGCGCTCCAGGCGGACGTTCTCCTGGGCGCGCAGCCGGGACTCGGTGAGCTTGCGCTGGGCCACGTCGCCGCGCTTGCGCTCGACGGCGTAGCGGATGGCGCGGCCGAGGAGCCTGCCGTCCAGTTCGTCCCGGAACAGATAGTCCTGGGCGCCCACCCGCACCGCCTCGGCGCCGCGCTCGGCGTCGCCCGACGCGGTCAGCGCCAGGACGGCGTGCCGGGGCGCGAGGCGCAGCACGTGCCGCAGCGTCTCCAGCTCGTCGCCGCCGCCGTCCCGGTCCGCCTTGGCGCCGGGCAGCGCGAGGTCGAGCAGGATGCAGTTGACGTCGTGCGTGAGCAGCCGCTCGGCCTCGGTGAGGTTGCGGGCGGTGCGGACGCGGATCGGCTTGCCCGCGGCGTCCGGTACCTCCGGGACGGTGAGGGACCCGGTCGGGTCGTCCTCGATGACCAGGAGCGTGAGGCCGGTGGTCGGGCCGGCGGTCTGGCTGCTGGTGTCCTCTGTGGCCATGGTGTCCGTGGTGTTCTCCGTGACATCCGTGGTGCCGAGGGCTCGGGTCGTGGTGCGGGTGCCGCTGATGGTGGTGCCGTGGTCTTTCGCGGCCGTGCGGCCGGTCGTGTCGTGGGCGGTCGTCCGGCCGGCCGGTCCGGCGGACGGTGTCGTGGACGCAGCTCGACCCTGACCGCCTTCCGCGGCCGGGATCGCTCTCTGCCGCGGTACGGGTACGGGCATCGCTAGGTTTCCTTCCCTCCCCCCGAGGGCGCGGTGGGACGAAGGTCCTCGAACCACCGACGGGGACCATAGCGTCAGCCGCCGCCCGAACGGAATGGTGAGCGGCAATCGGCCCCCGTCATATGCCGTGCCCGGGAGCGGAATTGGGCAGGTTCCGGCGCATGGGCGCCGGATGAGGAATGACGAAGATCACGTCGGAACGGTGGAACTGCGGTGAAGGAAGTGTGATCCGTCACGTGGGGTGCGCCACGCGGCCCCGGCGCCTCTCCGGTGCGGGCGCCCCGACGGTCCCGGCGCCTCCCGGACGCCGGTCCCGGCACCCCTGAGGGGCCCTCACGCGTCGGGCCGCACGACTCCCAGGATCGCCATCGACCCGGCGCCCGCCACCGTCACGGTCCGCCCGGGCCGCGGCGCGTGGATGATCGCGCCGTCTCCTATGTACATCCCGACGTGGCTGGCGTCGTCGTGGTAGATGATCAGGTCGCCGGGGCGCATGTCCTTGACGTCGATGTGCTTGAGCTGCTTCCACTGCTCCTGCGAGGTGCGCGGGATGCCGTGGCCCGCCGAGGCCCAGGCCTGCGAGGTGAGGCCCGAGCAGTCGTACGACTTCGGGCCCTCGGCGCCCCACACGTACGGCTTGCCGAGCTGGGCGGTGGCGAACTGGACCGCCTTCTTGCCCGCGGGCGTCGCCCTGCCGTTGATCTCCTTCAGGACGCCCGAGGAGAGCCAGGCCGTCTGCGCCTGCTGCTCGGCCTGCTCCTCCAGCTTGCGCAGCCGCTCGCGCTCCTTCTTCTCCAGCGTGCTTTCGAGCGTCTGCGCTTCCTCGATCTGCCGCTCGATCTTCTTCTTTGCCGCGGCCTTGTCCTTGGCGCCGGCGTCCAGCTCTTTCCACTTGGCGGAGGCGTCGTCGGCGTAGCGCGCCAGCTCGTCCTGGGTGTCGGCCAGTTGGGACAGCAGGTTCTTCGTGGCCTGCTGGCCCTGGTACATCCGGCCGGCGTTGTCGAGGAACTGCTGCGGGTTGCCCGAGAGCAGGAACTGGGTCTCGCGCGGGATGCCGCCGCTGCGGTACTGCTCGCGGGCGACCGCGCCCGCGCTGCTCTTGAGGCGGTCGAGCCGGTCCTGCCCGTCGGCGATCTTCTGGGCCAGCTTCACGATCGCGTCGGACTGCTTCTCGGCCTTCTCCTCCGCGGCGTTGTACTCGTCCGTCGCCACCGCCGCGTCGTGGTACAGCTTGTCGATCTTCGCGCGGACCGCTTCGAGGCCCTTGTTCTTCGGGGTCGTGGACGGCGACGGCGTGGGCGTCGGTGCCGCGTAGGCCGCGCAGGGCGCCGCCAGGACGGTCACGGCGCAGACCAGTGCCATGGCCGCCATCGTCGTCGTGCTCCGCCTGCTCATCCGCTTCGCCCCCACAGCCGAGACCGCCTCAGGCCCACCCCACGGTGAAACCTGATTTACCGTCAGTAACTTGTGCGCGTTCGGTGGATGGTGCCACGTGAGCGCCAAATCCGACAGACCCCGCACGGTGTGACGAACGACGTACCCGGATCGTTCCCGCCGCCCCCGTCAGTCCCGTATGCCCCCGACGGGCGCCAACGCACCCCACGCCACGGTGACTTCGCCCTGTCGCCAGCGTGCCGGGCCGTCCACCACCGGCCAGTCGGCGGTCAGGGCGCGGACCGTGCGGATCCAGCGCTGCCGGGCGCCGTACGAGGCGTAGGGGGCGGCCGCCGCCCAGGCCCGGTCGAAGTCGCGCAGGAAGGCGTGCACTGGTTCGCCGGGGACGTTGCGGTGGATCAGCGCCTTGGGGAGGCGCTCGGCGAGATCGGAGGGGGTGTGCAGGGAGCCGAGCCGGGTCGCGAAGGTCACCGTGCGCGGCCCCTCCGGGCCGAGCGCCACCCACACGTGCCGCCGCCCGATCTCGTCGCAGGTGCCCTCCACGAGCAGCCCGCCGGGCGCGAGCCGCCCGCACAGCCGTCGCCAGACGTCGGCGACCCGGTCCTCGTCGTACTGGCGCAGCACGTTCGCCGCGCGGATCAGGACGGGCGGCGACTCCAGCGGCACCTCGAAGCCGCCGTGCCGGAACTCCAGGCCCTCGCGCGCGTACGGCTTCGCGGCCGCGACCCGCGCCGGTTCGATCTCGATGCCGACCACGCGCGCGCGGGGCGCGGCCTCGCGCAGCCGGGCCAGCAGTTCCACGGCGGTCCAGGGGGCGGCCCCGTACCCGAGATCGACGGCCACCGGGTCGGCGGCCCGGCGCAGCGCGGCGCCGTGCGCGGCCGCGATCCAGCGGTCCATGCGGCGCAGCCGGTTGGGATTGGTGGTGCCTCGCGTCACCGTTCCTACGGGGCGGGACGGGGTACGCGGGGTCACAGGTACGAGGGTACGCGGCGCCGACACGCCGAGCCGCCACGCGGTCTCGTACGGTAATGATTCGGCAAAGTGGAAATGGAGGGCCGCGGTCCGATGTTGCCGCTCTTGGACGAGGGCCTGTGCCCTCTTTCCGCCGTGCCCGCAGCCGGGGCGCGGCGGCAGCCGCAGCGAAGCGGCAGCAGAGCCGCAACAAAGCCGCAGTAGAGCCGTAGAAGAGCCCTCCCAGGGCCGCCAGCAGGAGGACCGCACGTGAGTCAGTACGTGTCCAGGTTCCGCCGCACCGGAGCGGGTGCGGGCCCCGCCCGTCTGCGCTTCCCGGGCGCGCAGCGCCGTCCCCGCCGCGTCGCCATGCTCAGCGTCCACACCTCGCCCCTGCACCAGCCGGGCACGGGCGACGCGGGCGGCATGAACGTGTACATCGTGGAGCTGGCCAAGCGCCTCGCCGCGATCAACATCGAGGTCGAGATCTTCACCCGCGCCACCACCGGCGGCCTGCCGCCCGAGGTGGAGCTGGCGCCGGGCGTCCTCGTCCGGCACGTCGACGCGGGCCCCTACGAGGGCCTGGCCAAGGAGGACCTGCCCGCCCAGCTGTGCGCCTTCACGCACGGCGTCATGCAGGCCTGGGCGGGCCACCGGCCCGGCTACTACGACCTGGTCCACTCGCACTACTGGCTGTCCGGGCACGTCGGCTGGCTGGCCGCCGAGCGCTGGGGCGCCCCGCTGGTGCACGCCATGCACACCATGGCCAAGGTCAAGAACGCCGCGCTCGCCGAGGGCGACACCCCCGAGCCGGCCGCCCGCGTGATCGGCGAGACCCAGGTCGTGCGCGCCGCCGACCGGCTGATCGCCAACACGTCGGGCGAGGCCGACGAGCTGATCCACCACTACGAGGCCGACCCCGGCAAGGTCGCGATCGTCCACCCCGGGGTGAACCTGGACCGGTTCCGGGTCGCCGACGGCCGGGCCGCCGCCCGCGCCCGCCTCGGCCTGCCCCAGGACGCGCTGATCCCGCTCTTCGCGGGCCGTATCCAGCCGCTGAAGGCCCCCGACATCCTGCTCAGGGCCGTCGCGGTGCTGCTCGACGAGCGGCCCGAGCTGCGCACGCGCATGGTCGTGCCGGTCGTCGGCGGCCCGAGCGGCTCCGGCCTCGCCAAGCCCGCCGCGCTCCAGAAGCTCGCCGCCCAGCTGGGCATCTCGGACGTCGTGCGGTTCCACCCGCCGGTCGGCCAGGACCAGCTCGCGGACTGGTTCCGGGCCGCATCCCTGCTCGTCATGCCCTCCTACAGCGAGTCGTTCGGGCTCGTCGCCATAGAGGCGCAGGCGACCGGGACGCCGGTGCTCGCCGCGTCGGTGGGCGGACTGCCGGTGGCGGTGCGTGACGAGACGACCGGCTTCCTGGTCGACGGCCACGAACCGGCCGCCTACGCGCGCGTGCTGCGCGAATTCGCCGACCATCCCCACCTTGTGGACAGCATGGGCACCGCGGCGGCCCGGCACGCGCAGCACTTCGGCTGGGACACGGCCGCGGGGGCCACGGCCGACGTCTACACCGCCGCCATGCAGGAACACCGCCGTCACGTACTCTCGCACCATGGCTGACCAGCACCCGGCACCCGAGGCATCCGCGGCCGTCGAGGCGTTCCTGAAGGACGCCGAGCTGGAGTGGGAGAGCCCGGAGCCGGGCACGTACGTCGTCAAGCTGCCCGGCACCCGCAAGCTGTCCACGACGCTCTCGCTGCGCCTCGGCCGGCACAGCCTGTCCCTGAACGCCTTCGTGATCCGCCACCCGGACGAGAACGAGGCGGGCGTGCACCGCTGGCTCCTGGAGCGCAATCTGCGCCTGTACGGAGTCGGTTACGCCGTCGACCGGCTCGGCGACATCTATCTCACCGGCAAGCTGCCGCTCGCCGCCGTCACCCCCGACGAGCTGGACCGGCTCCTCGGCTCGGTCCTGGAGGCGTCCGACGGCGCCTTCAACACGCTCCTGGAGCTCGGTTTCGCGAGCGCGATCCGCCGGGAGTACGAGTGGCGGGTGGCGCGCGGCGAATCGACCCGCAACCTGGACGCGTTCACGCACCTGATCGAGCGTCCCGGCCCGGAGCGGCCGGCTAGCTGAGCGCCACCATGCGGACGACGGTGACCGTGAGGACGGTCCCGGAGACGTAGTAGAGGACTATCGCCCCGCCGACGGTCGCCTCGCGGCGGTCGCGCTCGCCCGCCACCGAGCAGGAGCCGTGCCCGTACGGGTCGTGGGCGAGGGTGCGGGTCATCTCGGCGCGGAAGGCGTCGGGGTTCGCCATCTTGACGAGGGTGTCGTCGGCGGGCGGTGCGTACGCGATGCGGCAGGGGCTGCGCCTGCGGCGGCGGCTCAAGCCGGGCCCCGCCTCTCCGCCTCGTCGCGGGCGAGCCGGGCCAGGATCGCGTCGGCCTCCGGGTCGGGCACCGCCTCCAGCATCCAGTGCCGCATGACGGCGTGGATCTCGTGGACCCCCGCGCCGTTGATGTCCTTGTCGAACTCCGTGCGGCGCTCGGGCGTGAGCGCCGCACGGATCGCCGGGATGCTGTTCGGGACGTCGACCTCGATCCCGCCCACGAGTGTTCTGGGCGGGTCGTCCGTTCCCGGGGAAATCCTGGGTGCTTCGGGCATGTTCGGGTACGTACCCGAACAAGTGCCGCTTCACGCGGGGGCGTTCTCCACGGCGACGGCCGACTCCGGCGCCGGGGCGACCTGTTGGACGGTTCCCTCGGTGTGCAGCCCGCGCATCAGCGCCCAGTACCCGCCCGCGGTGAGCGTGCCGAGCACGGCGCAGCCCGCCCACAGCCAGCCCGCGCCGGCGGAGTCGAGCACCCAGCCGCCGGCCAGCGGCGCGACGAGCGCGGCGGCGGACCAGGACATCGTGTAGACGCCCTGGTAGCGGCCGCGCCCCTCGGCGGGCGCGAGCCGGGCCACCAGCCCGGACTGGGTGGGGGCGTTCACCATCTCGCCCAGGGTCCACACCACGACGGTCAGCGCGTACGCGGCCAGCGACCCGGCGAAGGCGGTGAGCGCGAACCCGTAGCCGATGAGGAGCGAGGAGACCGCGAGCAGCCGGCCCGGGTCGCGCCGCTGGATGAACCGGGTCAGCGGGATCTGCAGGGCGACGATGACGACACCGTTCACGGCGGCGACGAGCCCGACGTCGGAGCTGCTGAACCCGTTCTCGCCCATCACGATCGGCAGGCCGACCGAGCTCTGCGTGAAGACGACCGCGACGAGGAACGACAGCCCCACCATCACCATGAATCGGCCGTCGCGCAGCACGGTGCCCATGGTGACCGCGGGCGCCGTGGAGATCTTCGGGCCGGGCTCGGGCCGCGACTCCTTCACCTTCACGAAGACGACACAGGCGCAGGCCAGCGTCATCCCGGCCTCGACGAGGAAGCCGAAGGTGTAGCTCTGCGCGACGAGGAAGCCCGCGTACACGGAGGAGATCGCGAAGCCCAGGTTGATCGCCCAGTAGTTGAGCGAGAAGGCGCGGACGCGATCGTGCGGCGGCACGATGTCGGCCATCATCGCCTGGATGGCGGGCCGCGAGGCGTTCGAGGCGAGGCCGAGCGCGAAACCGGTGGCGGCGATGGCGACCGGGTCGCGCACGAAGGCCAGGACGGCGACCGTCGCGGCGGTCGCGAGCTGCGCCCCGAGCAGGGTGGGCCGCCGCCCGAGCCGGTCGGCGAGCACGCCGCCCAGCACGGAGGCGATGACCCCGCCGGCCCCGATGAGCGAGGCGACCAGACCGGCGTACGCGGCCGAGAAACCGCGCGCGGCGGTCAGGTACAGGGCGAGGAAGGTGAGGACGAAGCCGCCGAGCCGGTTCACGAGGGTGCTGGTCCACAGCCACCAGAACTCGCGGGGGAGTCCGGCGACCGCCTCCTTGGAGGCACGTCTGAGCGCGGCGACTGACATGGGTGCGTCCCCCGGGGCAGAAGTAAGCGGTGCGGAAGGTTTGCACAACTTACGACCCGGGTAGCTTCGGGGGCCACTCAATTGACGGGGACCGTCAATCGGCGCGCGTGACAGCCGTCGATTAGGCTCGGCCCCATGGCCGACGCACCGTACAAGCTGATCCTCCTCCGCCACGGCGAGAGCGAGTGGAACGCGAAGAACCTGTTCACCGGATGGGTGGACGTCAATCTGAACGAGAAGGGCGAGAAGGAGGCGGTCCGCGGCGGTGAGCTGCTCAAGGACGCCGGCCTGCTCCCCGACGTGGTCCACACCTCGCTCCAGAAGCGCGCGATCCGCACGGCCCAGCTGGCGCTGGAGTCCGCGGACCGCCACTGGATCCCCGTCCACCGCTCCTGGCGGCTGAACGAGCGCCACTACGGCGCCCTCCAGGGCAAGGACAAGGCACAGACCCTCGCCGAGTTCGGCGAGGAGCAGTTCATGCTGTGGCGCCGCTCGTACGACACCCCGCCGCCGCCGCTCGACCGCGACGCCGAGTACTCCCAGTTCTCCGACCCGCGCTACGCGACGCTCCCGCCCGAGCTGCGCCCGCAGACGGAGTGCCTGAAGGACGTCGTCGTCCGCATGCTCCCGTACTGGTTCGACGGCATCGTCCCCGACCTGCTGACCGGCAGGACGGTCCTGGTCGCGGCCCACGGCAACTCGCTGCGCGCCCTGGTCAAGCACCTGGACGGCATCTCGGACGCGGACATCGCGGGCCTGAACATCCCGACGGGCATCCCGCTGGCCTACGAGCTCGACGCCGACTTCAACCCGGTGAAGCCGGGCGGCACGTACCTGGACCCGGACGCGGCCGCGGCGGCGATCGAGGCTGTGAAGAACCAGGGCAAGAAGAAGTAGACCCACAGCATCAGGCCTCCTACCAGCGCTTTCTTCGCCGGTAGGGGGCCTGATGTCATGTCTGGGCCCTGCGGCGATGTGCGTCGGCAGAGCTTTCCACCGGAGGTGGCATGCATGTCGGCGGACGGCACGCTCACTGGTGCGAACGCCGGTTGGATCGAAGCCCTGTTCTACGCCTCGCTCGTGGTGCTCGTGCTGGTTTCGAGCATGGTGCTCGCGCTCGCGGCCGTCCGCAGGAAGTGACCGACGTGAGTACGTCCGTAATCGGCGGGTTGCCCGCGTGCTCCAGGCGTCTTACAGCCCGAAGGCGCCGCCTTCGACGAGGATCAGCAGGCCGATGGCGATCAGGACCAGGGGCAGCAGGATGTGCCCCCAGCGGCTGAGGGCCTTGGCGATGACGGGGCGGGTGGCGAAGAAGCGGCCCGCGCAACACCACACGGCCACCAGGATCAGGAAGACGGTCGCGTACACGCTCATGCCGCCCACGCCCGCGGTGGCGAAGACGGGGACGTAGACGCCGATGTTGTCGCCGCCGTTGGCGAAGGTGACGGCGGCGACCTCCAGGGCCGTCGGGCCGCCCTCGGCCGACTGCTGCTCGTCGTCCTCGTCGTGGCGGTGCCTGAACGCCTGCCAGGCCGACTTGAGGCCGAGCTCCTGCCGCCGCTCGTCGTCCCCGGCCCTGCGCATTGACCCTCGACCTGGTGCAGGGGCCAGAGTGCCGGGTGTGGAGGACGACATGCGCAGTATCGGCGAGGTGGCCCGGGACAGCGGGCTCGGGGTGAGCGCGCTGCGGTTCTACGACCGGGCCGGGGTACTGGTTCCGGCCCGGGTCGATCCGGTGAGCGGGTACCGCTGGTACGCGCCCGGACAGCTCGACGAGGCGCGGGTGCTGGCGCGGCTGCGGCGGGCCGGGATGCCGCTGGCGGACATCCGGCTCGTGCTGGCCGGCTGGTCAGGGGCGGACGGCGATCTGGTGCGCAAGCTGCTCGACGCGCACCTGAGCCGTCTGGAGCGGGGCCTTTCCGACGCCCGTAGCGAGTTCTCCGCACTCCGCGCGCGACTCGATCACAGGGAGAACGTCATGACTTCGCTCCGCACCGCCGCTGTCCGGCTGGCCGTCGACGGGGGTGAGCTGGCCGCCGCGCTGGACGCGGTCCGGTTCGCCGCGGGCGGTGACCCGGAGCTGCCGATGCTCGGCGGGGTGCTGTTCGACATCGAGGACGGCCGACTGCGGATGGTGGCCACCGACCGGTACCGGATGGCCGTTGCGTCGGCCCCGGTCTCCGGGGCCGATCAGGGGCGGGTGCAGGTCGTCGTGCCCTCCCCGCTCGTCGATGCCATGCGGGCGCTGGCGGGGAGTGAGGGGCAAGGAGTGGTGCTCGTGGTCGACGGGGAGCGGGTGGTGCTGGAGGCCGGGGAGCGGCAGGTGGCCGGGCCGCGCCTCGCCCATGACTTTCCCGACTACCGCCGCCTCGTTCCCGGGGCCCCGCTCCACCGTGCCGTCGTCGAGGTGGCCGCCTTCCGGCAGCTGCTGGAGAACGGGCCCGTGCGGTCGGGAGAGGGCGCGGCGGACGGGATCAGTGTGCTCAGGGTGGGGGAGGACGGGGTGGTGGGCCTCTGCGGTGACGGAGACGGTGATGGTGAGGGTGGCGGTGAGGGTGGGGCGGAACTGGTGGGCGTCAACCGGGCGTTCAACCGGGCGTTCCTGAGGGAGGCGTTGGGCGCCGGGGGGCGGGAGCGGGTGGCTCTGGAGTTCGGTGCTCCCACGGCGCCGATCGCGATCCGGTGCCCCGAGGGTGACGAGGAGCCCTTCTCGATCCTGATGCCGGTGCGCCTGGAGGAGTAGCGGGACGGGCTACGCGGTGATCACCGCCACCCCGGTGCGGCCGCCGTCCACGTCCACCACGGTGCCGTGCACGAAGGACGCCTCGTCGCTCGCCAGCCAGAGAGCCGCGTGGGCGATGGCGTCCGGGGTGCCGACCGTGCCCGCCGGGGTGCCGTGCATCATCGCCTCGCCGGGGTGCGGGTCGGTGCCCTCGGGGGACGGCGGGAGGACGACGCCGGGGGAGACCGCGTTGACCCGGACGCCCTGCGGGCCGAACTCGGCGGACCAGGCGCGGGTCAGGGTCTCCATCGCGCCCTTCGTGGAGCTGTAGAGCGCGCCGAGCGGGACGGCGAGGCGCGTGATCCACGAGCCGAGGTTGATGATCGTGCCGCCGCCCGCGGCCGCCATGGCGGGGGCCACGGTGGCGGTCAGGAAGAAGGGGGCCTTCACGTTCACCCCGTAGACCCGGTCGAAGGTCTCCTCGGTGGTGTCGGCCGTGCCGGGCGCCGGGTAGACGCCGGCGTTGTTGACCAGGATGTCGATGCGGCCGCCCAGTGCGTCGGTGGCCCGGGCGGCCAGGTCGCGGGAGGCCTGCGGTGAGCCGTCGAGGTCCGCCGCCACGAAGTCGGCCCGGCCGCCCGCCGCGCGGATGCCGTCGACGACGACGGTGCCCCGGTCCGCGTTCCGTCCGGATACGACGACGTGGGCGCCCTCGGCCGCGAACACCTCGGCGATGGCCCGGCCGATGTTGCTCGTCGACCCCGTGACCAGCGCCGTCCTGCCGTTCAGCCGTCCACTCATGATGCGCTCCCTGATGATCGTGCTCGTGCTCGGTCGTGGTGACGGCCACCACGGTGCTCCGCATAAAATGGACCAGCAAGTCCAGAAGGTGGGAGCGAGCAGGGAGAGGCCGGTCGTGGGCGAGACGCTGACCGCGAAGGGGCGTGCCACCCGGGCACGGATCGTCGGGGGCGCGGCGGAGGTACTGCGCGAGCAGGGCGTCTCCGTCACGACGCTCGACGACATCCGGGCCCGCACCGGCACCAGCAAGAGCCAGCTCTTCCACTACTTCCCCGGCGGCAAGGACGAACTGCTGCTCGCCGTGGCCCGGTTCGAGGCCGACCGTGTGATCGAGGACCAGCAGCCGCATCTGGGCCGCCTCGACTCGTGGGAGTCCTGGCAGCGCTGGCGGGACGTGGTGGTGGAGCGCTACGAACTCCAGGGCGACCACTGCCCGCTGGGCGCGCTGTTCCTCCAGGTCGGACGGTCGAGTCCGGGCGCCCGGGCGATCGTCACGGAGCTGATGCGGCAGTGGCAGGCGGAGCTGGCCCGTGGCATCCGCGCCGTGCAGGCGGGCGGTCTGGTGCGGGCCTCCCTCGACGCCGACCGCACGGCCGGGGCGCTGCTCGCCGGGATCCAGGGCGGCGTGACGATCATGATGTCCACCGGTGACTCGACCCACCTCAGGGCCGCGCTCGACACCGGCATCGCCTACCTGCGCGGCCAGGGCTGACCTACGGCCGCCGCGGCACTCCGGCGACGGTGACATCCGGCACTGACAACCGGCCCTCGCGGCCCGCTCAGGCCGGCCCGTGCAGCCAGTCGGCGAGCGCCGCGAAGTCGTCGTCGGTGAGCCCCTTCGCCGGGTCGACGCGGTGCAGCAGGGCGGGGCCGGGATGCTGGGCCGCGACCCACTGGCGGTCCAGCGCCCCGATCTCGTCGTCCACCCAGACAAACGGGCGGTCCCCGGCCCACGCGACGAGGGCGGGGGTCTTGAAGTGCAGACCGCGCGGGACGCCGTGGGCCGGGGAGTCCGGCCACTCGATCACCGGCAGCGGCGGCAGCCCGATGCGCGGGGCGACCACCTCGTTCGCCTCGTGTTCCCAGGTCGTGGCCCAGACGAGCGTGCAGCCGAGCGCCAGCAGGCGCGGGCCGGTCGCCGGGTCGAGCCGGCCGAGCAGCGGATGGCCGGGCCCCGTCTCCGGAGCGGTACCGGCGGCGCCGGAGCCGAACGGGATCAAGGGGCCGTCGATGTCCAGGAAAAGCAGTGGGGGCTCGGGAGCGTGCGTCACGGAAGCACGGTACGTACGTCTGTCGGCTCCCGGGGCTGTCGGTCTGCCGTGGGCAACCCTTCCCGCCCCTCCCGAGTCCGATCCGCGTGGACAGTCTGCTGCGATTCCTGTTTCTGGTGCTGGTCCTCGCGCCGCTCCTGACGCCGTTCCTGGTGGTGGGGGCCGGGGCGGCGCTCGCGGTGCGGGGGTATCGGCTGATGATGCTCGGCACGCTGCGGTGGCATCCGCCGAGTGGCCGGACCTGTGTGCTGGTGCTGGTCATGGCGGGGTCGGCGGTGCTCGGCGCCTATGCGTGGGGGCTCATGTCCAGCTCCTCCCTTCTCGACCCGGAGCGGATCTGTGCCGACCGCGGTGTGCCGGGTGATCACGTGGTCACGCGGGCTTCGCTGCCCGTCAGTTCGCAGTGCGTGACCTCGGCGGGGCAGGGCACCGAACTCGTTCCCTGGTGGGTGAATCCGACCGTCTTCGTGGGGCTCGCGCTCCTCGGGCTTGCTCTCGGGGCGAGTGTCGATGCCGTGCGGCGCAAGGTGAGGCGGGCGAGGTAGGGCGAGCCGTGGCCCGGCCTCAGGGGCGGACGTGGCCCGCGATCTCCCGCGCGCACGCCTCCGCGCTCCTCGTCCCCGTATCCACCACCACGTCGTACGCCACCCCCGCATGCACCAGCTCCGCCTGCTTCGCGGCCATCCCCGTGATCCGGTCGCCCCGGGTCGCCTCCCGGCGGGCCGCCACCTCCGGGGCGCAGTGCACGCCGACCCAGAGGACGTTCAGGGCATGCGCCGCCAGGGCCCGGTGCCAGCGGGACCGGGAGGCCGGGCCGCCGAGGAAGACCTCGTCCACCACGATCCGCGCCCCGGCCGCCGCCATCGCCGCGACCCCCGTGATCCACGCGGCCTCCGCCGTGCGGAACTCGGGGCCCACGGTCACCGTTCCGTCCGCGCCGAACTCGATGCCCGCGTCCGCAGAGGGCAGCGCCGCCACGAACGTGTCGGTGCCCAGCGTCAGCCAGATGCCGGGCAGCACCTCCTGGAGGGCGCGCGCGATGCTGGTCTTGCCCGAGCTGGAGCCGCCGTTGAGGACGATCACGTGGGTCATCGGGGCACCGTAGCCGCATCAGGGGCCGGGCCCATGCCTGTGACATATGGGGAGGGAGATTCCCCGGTGACGTGTGGTGCGGCACGGCCGGATTCTCTGCTCGCGTGCGCCGTTGATGCGCCCGCCGGTCGGGGCATGCAATGGACGAGGCTCTCCGCCACGGAGGTCCACACAGGTCCATCGAGGAGGGAACCATGGCTGCCGAGTCCCCCAGGTCCGACCAGACACCCGAGACGTTCGTCGAAGTGAGCCGCCCCGTGCCGGAGCTGGTGCTGCTCGGCGCCTGCGGCTGCGGCTCCGGCTGCGGCTGCGGCTGCCAGTCCGGCGCGCCCTGCCAGTGCGGCGGCTGCTGCGGCTGACCGCTGACGGAGCGAGGGCCCGCACCCGTTCGACATCGACGGGTGCGGGCCCTCGCGCGCGTACGGCTCAGGCGCCCTCGTCCCCCGAGGTGGGCGCCGGCGTCGCACCCGCCGCCTGCACGTCGTCCGCGTGCTCGCCCGTCACCAGGTAGACGACACGCTTCGCGACGGCCACGGCGTGGTCCGCGTACCGCTCGTAGTACCGGCCGAGCAGCGTCACGTCGACCGCCGTCTCGATGCCGTGCTGCCACTTGTCGTCCAGCAGGTGCTGGAAGAGCGTGCGGTGCAGCAGGTCCATCTCGTCGTCGTCCTGCTCCAGCTGCATCGCCAGATCGACGTCCTTGGTGATGATCACCTCGGCCGCCTTCGCCATCAGGCGCTGCGCGAGCTGGCCCATCTCCAGGATGGTCGCGTGCAGGTCGTGCGGGACGGCCCGCTCGGGGAAGCGCAGCCGGGCCAGCTTGGCGACGTGCTGGGCCAGGTCGCCGCTGCGCTCCAGGTCGGCGCTCATGCGGAGCGAGGTGACGACGATCCGCAGGTCCGTGGCGACCGGCTGCTGCCGCGCCAGCAGGGCTATGGCCCGCGCCTCCAGCTCGTGCTGGAGATCGTCCACCTTCTGGTCGGCGGCGATCACGGTCTCGGCCAGCTTCAGATCGGCGTCGAGCATGGCCGTGGTGGCGCGCCCGATCGCCGACCCGACAAGACGGGCCATCTCGACCAGGCCCTCGCCGATCGAGTCAAGTTCCTCGTGGTACGCGTCACGCATACGACGTGCCTCTCTCAAGGATGGGGGTGGTGTCCCTGGGGACCGGGTCGGCCCCACGGTCCCACGTTCCGTGCCGTACGCGTCCGGATCCGGCACCTGAAATGAATCACCTCCGTACTGAAGGTGAACTCTGGGCGACGAGTGTTCGAGCGTCCACCCGGACGGCTGTGGAGGAACGGCTCGGCCCGCATAACCTGGAGACATGGACGTGAACGCGGCGGTCGCCGCAGCCTCAGCGATCGCCGGAGTGTGCACCGGTGCGATCGCGACGCTGGCGTTCCGCTGGAGCGAACGCGACCAGAAGCGCCCCACCCGCACTTCTCTGCACACGGACCCCGCCCTGCCGCCCGGCGTGGACACGGTTCTCTCCGTGCTGCGCTCGTCCGCCGTCGTCCTCGACGAGGCGGACAGCGTGGTCAAGGCCAGCTCCGCGGCGTACGCGCTCGGTCTCGTACGCGGCGGGAAGCTGGCCGTCGAGCCGATGCTCCAGATGGCCAGGGACACCCGGCGCGACGGCGAGATACGGCAGGTCGAGCTGGATCTGCCGCGCCGGGGCACCGGCCGCGGCGAGGCCCTCGCCGTCTCCGCCAGAGTGGCTCCGCTCGGCTCCCGGCTGGTGCTCCTCCTCGTCGAGGACCTGACAGAGGCCCGCCGCATCGAAGCGGTCCGCCGCGACTTCGTGGCGAATGTCAGCCATGAACTGAAGACCCCCGTCGGCGCCCTCTCGCTGCTCTCCGAGGCCGTCATGGACGCCTCCGACGACCCCGAGGCCGTCGAGCGCTTCGCCGGCCGGATGCAGATCGAGGCGACCCGCCTGACCAACCTGGTCCAGGAGCTCATCGACCTCTCCCGGGTGCAGAACGACGACCCGCTGGAGGACGCCGAGCCGGTCCGCGTCGACGAACTGGTCGCCGAGGCCATCGACCGCTGCCGGCAGCCGGCCGCCACCAAGCAGATCACCATGGCCGTCGGCGGTACCGCCGACGTCCGCGTCTGGGGCAACCGCGGGCAGCTCGCCGCCGCCCTCGGCAACCTGGTGGAGAACGCGGTCAACTACTCGCCCGCCCGCACCCGCGTCGGCATAGCCGCCCGCCGGGTGACCGCGCCCGGCGGCGATCTGATCGAGATAGCCGTCACCGACCAGGGCATCGGCATCTCGGACAGGGACAAGGACCGCATCTTCGAGCGCTTCTACCGGGTCGACCCGGCCCGCTCCCGCGCGACGGGCGGTACGGGCCTCGGCCTGGCCATCGTCAAGCACGTGGCCGCCTCCCACGGCGGAGAGGTCACCGTCTGGAGCTCGGAAGGCCAGGGCTCCACCTTCACGCTGCGGCTGCCGGAAGCGGCATCGACCCGCGGCTCCACCAACGCTTACCCCGAAGGCCCCGGAGACGTACGCGACGAAGACGACGCACACGGGCCCGACATCACAACCGCATACGAATCCATTCCTGCCGCCCCGGAGGTCCTTCCGTGACCCGAGTGCTCGTCGTAGAGGACGAGGAGTCCTTCTCCGACGCCCTGTCCTACATGCTCCGCAAGGAGGGCTTCGAGGTCGCCATCGCGGCCACCGGCCCCGACGGCCTGGACGAGTTCGAGCGCAACGGCGCCGACCTCGTCCTGCTCGACCTGATGCTGCCGGGCCTGCCCGGCACCGAGGTCTGCCGTCAGCTGCGCGGCCGTTCCAACGTCCCGGTGATCATGGTGACCGCCAAGGACAGCGAGATCGACAAGGTTGTCGGGCTCGAAATAGGAGCGGACGACTACGTCACCAAGCCCTTCTCGTCGCGCGAGCTGGTCGCCCGTATCCGGGCCGTCCTGCGCCGCCGCGGCGAGCCCGAGGAGGTCACCCCGCAGGCCCTGGAGGCGGGTCCGGTCCGGATGGACGTGGACCGGCACGTGGTGACCGTCTCCGGCTCCAAGGTCGACCTCCCGCTCAAGGAGTTCGACCTGCTGGAGATGCTGCTGCGCAACGCGGGCCGCGTGCTGACCCGTATGCAGCTCATCGACCGGGTCTGGGGCGCCGACTACGTGGGCGACACCAAGACCCTCGACGTCCACGTGAAGCGCCTGCGCGCCAAGATCGAGCCGGACCCGGGCGCCCCGCGCTACCTGGTCACGGTCCGTGGCCTCGGCTACAAGTTCGAGCCGTAGGCCGACAGGGTCCTGCGAAGCGCGTAACGCCCCGGGGGCGGATCCCAGCTGGGATCCGCCCCCGGGGCGTTACGGCGTGTTCTACGGGCTTCAGCGCCCCGCGGCCGACTCGGTGGCCGTCGCGGAGGCCGAGGAGGACGCGGACGACGACGCGGACGACGACGGCGAGGAGCCGGTGGACTCCGAGGCCGACGCCGAGGCGCTCGGCGTCTGCGGCGCCTCGGTCGGGCCCCACTTCTCGAAGTAGCTCTCGGCCGGGACCACGAACGCCTTCATCTTCACGTCACCGGCCTTGCTGAACGAGAACGTGATCGGCTGGGCGTTCCCGTCGAGGACGGCGGTGCGGCTGTTGGGCAGCTCGGCGGCGGCGTTGCCCTTGCCGCCGAGGACGACCGAGCCGCCGGCCGGGACGGTGATGGTCGAGCCGCCCTTGGCGCCGGTCAGGGTCGCGGTCTTGCCGACGCCGTCGACGGTGATGCCGTCGAGCGTCTGGTCGGACGAGCCGTTGTTGAAGAGGGTGGCGGTGACGACGGCCGGGCCCTTGGAGGTGCGGTCCGGCTGGGTGATCACGGTGGCGTTCTGCACCTTGATGTCACCGACCGAGGTCGCGGCGTTGTCCGGCTTCACCTCGAGCGTCTGCGCGTTGTGGCCGGCACCGCACGCGGCGAGCGAGGCGATCGAGAACGCGATGGCGGCGGCGGCGAGGGCGCCGCGTCGAAGGCTGCTGCTCACGGCGGCGGCTACTCCTTGAACGTGGGCGGGGCGAACGGCTTCACGGGATGTAAAGCCGTCCTAAGGGTCTGTCAGCGGCCTTAGATTACCGAGCCGTTCTCACGCCATCGCACCCGACCCGCCCCTAGTGGTCCACCGCTCGCCACCAGGCACCCCGTACGCACCGGACATCCCGTGTTCCTCACCGTCACCATTGGCCCCTTGTTCGTCATTCGTATAGGCCGCTGTCCAGCGGCGGGTGCGGATTTCCGGTAAGGAATGCATGGCGGTCCGGAAAAACGATCACCCGGGCACGGGAAACGCAGTGATCAATTCCGGATTCGGCTCGAACGGGGAGCGGTGCGCCCGAACGGAGTAGCGGAAGTTGCCCGCTCCGAACCTCACAAAACGGGACGTTCGACCCTTTGGACGCCTGTTCAGGTGCCTGTAACGTTCGCGTTTCTGCCTCGCCGGAGAGATGCTCCGACCTGCGAATACCCCGCTCCTCTTCCGTCCGCGGACCCCTTCGCAGCACGTTCCTGTTGTTGTTGTCAAGCCCCGAGATATGCCCTGACCTGCGAAAACGCCATTCAGAACCCGCGGTTTCCGTGTTACCCTGGATAGCCACGGAAGGGGTACCTGTCACATGACGTTCAAGGTTGGCGACACCGTGGTCTATCCCCATCACGGGGCCGCGCTGATCGAGGCTATCGAAACTCGCCAGATCAAAGGCGTGGACAAGACCTACTTGGTGCTGAAGGTCGCCCAGGGCGACTTGACGGTACGTGTGCCAGCGGACAATGCGGAGTTCGTCGGCGTGCGGGATGTGGTCGGTCAGGACGGGCTCGACCGGGTCTTCGAGGTACTGCGCGCGCCGTACGCCGAGGAGCCCACGAACTGGTCGCGCCGCTACAAGGCAAACCTGGAGAAGCTCGCCTCCGGTGATGTCATCAAGGTCGCGGAGGTTGTGCGTGACCTGTGGCGTCGTGAGCGTGAGCGCGGACTGTCCGCGGGTGAGAAGCGCATGCTCGCCAAGGCTCGCCAGATCCTGGTGAGCGAACTCGCTCTCGCGGAGAACACGAACGAGGACAAGGCCGAGGCCCTGCTCGACGAGGTTCTCGCGTCCTGACGCGCTGCTGCGCGGGATGAGCGCGTAAGAAAAAATGCCGTGGTGCCCGCTGACCCTCAAGGGAGTCGCCGGGCGCTGCGGCATGCTTGTATCCGCTCGCCCCGCCCGAGATCCGCGTCGATGCCCCGCGATGTGCCGTCCCCTGGTGTGCCGGGCCCGGGCAGCCGACTCGACCGGTGTCACGGAAGGGTCCGGTCAAGGCGTCGCGCCCGGCACGATGTGGCCATACCCACCACCCCCGAGCGTACAAACCTGAACGGAACCGATGTCTGACGAAACGCGTCCCGTTGTCGCCCGCGCACGCACCGCGGCCGTGATTCCGGCCGCCGGCCGGGGTGTACGCCTCGGCCCGGGCACCCCCAAGGCGCTGCGCGCGCTGAACGGCACCCCGATGCTGATCCACGCCGTCCGCGCCATGGCGGCCTCCCGGTCCGTCTCCCTCGTCGTGGTCGTCGCCCCGCCCGACGGCGCGGCCGAGGTGAAGAGCCTGCTCGCCGACCACGCGCTGCCCGAGCGGACCGACTTCGTCGTCGTGCCCGGCGGCGCGTCCCGCCAGGAGTCCGTGAAGCTGGGCCTCGACGCCCTGCCGGACGGCATCGACATCGTCCTCGTGCACGACGCGGCCCGGCCGCTGGTGCCGGTGGACACCGTCGACGCGGTCATCGAGGCCGTACGGGACGGGCAGCCGGCCGTCGTGCCCGCGCTGCCGCTCGCGGACACCGTCAAGGAGGTCGTGCCGACCACCGACGGCAGCCCCGAGCCGGTCGTCGCGACCCCGTCGCGGGCCAGGCTGCGCGCGGTGCAGACCCCGCAGGGCTTCGACCACGACACGCTCCGGCGGGCGCACGACACCGTCACCGAGGACGTGACCGACGACGCGAGCATGGTGGAGCAGCTGGGCCTCCAGGTCGTGCTCGTGCCCGGCCACGAGGAGGCGTTCAAGGTGACCCGGCCGCTGGACCTCGTGCTCGCCGAGGCCGTGCTCGCCCGCAGGAGGGCCAACGATGGGTTCTGACCAGCAGTCCTTCCAGCAGCAGCCGCTCCCGTACGCGCTGCCGCAGGTCGGCATCGGGACCGACATCCACGCCTTCGAGGAGGGGCGGGAGATGTGGTGCGCCGGGCTGAAGTGGGAGGCCCCCGACTACACGGGACCCGGGCTCGCCGGGCACTCCGACGCCGACGTCGTCGCGCACGCCGCCTGCAACGCGCTGTTCTCGGCCGCCGGGCTCGGCGACCTCGGGCAGCACTTCGGGACCGGGCGGCCCGAGTGGGCGGGGGCGAGCGGGCTCACGCTGCTCGCGGAGGCGGCCCGGATCGTGCGCGCGGCCGGTTTCGTGATCGGGAACGTCGCGGTGCAGGTCGTCGGTCCCCGGCCGAAGATCGGCAAGCGGCGCGAGGAGGCGCAGAAGGTGCTGTCCGAGGCGGCCGGAGCGCCGGTCTCCGTCTCGGGCGCGACCACCGACGGGCTCGGCTTCCCCGGGCGCGACGAGGGCCTGATGGCGGTGGCGACGGCGCTGGTGGCGCGGGCCGCGGGCTGACCCCCGTACCGTTATTGCACATGGCTTGCAGTTAGCATGTTCGGGCAGGTTGATCGGCTCGGACAGGTGAAGGCAGGCAATGGGCGACTACGTGATCCGCGTGGCCGGTGACGGCGATGTGGACGGTGCCCGGGCCGTCATGCTGGACACCGTGTACCGCGACCTGAAGTCGGGTTACGTGCCGCGCTGGCACGCCGACATCATCGACCCGGCCGCCCACTACCTGCGCCCGGAGCGCCGCACGCTGCTCGTCGTCGAGCACGTGCCCAGCGGCGAGATCGTCGCCACGGGCGGGGTGCGGGACCGCGGTCCGGCCGCCCCGCCCAACCCGCAGTGGGTCGCCGACCGCTTCCCGTCCGGCTCCACCGCCCAGCTGTGCCGCATCTACGTCCGCCCCGAGCACCGGCGCCACGGGCTCGCCCGCGCCCTGGTGCGGGAGCTGACCGCCTTCGTCGCGGGCGTCGGCGGCTACGACGCGATCTACCTGCACACCGACCCGGCCGTGACCGGCGCCGAACCGTTCTGGCGGGCGCTCGCGAGCGAGGTCTGCGACGAGCGCGAGCTGCCCGGCGGCGGACAGGGCATCGTCCACTTCGAACTGCCGCTGCCCGCCGCCGTGCCCGTGCCCGTCGGCTGATGCGCCGCCGTGGTTTTCTGCTCGCGGCGGCCGGGCTCGGTCTCACCAGCGCCTGCGGCTCCTTCACCGGCACCGCGCGCGGCGGCCGGCTCGGCGTCGACCTGGCCTTCGCGCCGACCCAGCGGTTCTCCCCGTACGGCGACGACGGGCTGCTGCTGAGCCGGCTCGCGGTCGTCGACGGGCTCACCCGGATGGACGCCGACGGCGTGATCCATCCGGCGCTGGCCGCGAAGTGGACCCGTACCACCGCCACCACCTGGGAGTTCACCCTGCGCGCCGCGCGTTTCCAGGACGGCCGGGACGTCACCGCTGCCGCCGTCGTGCGGTCCCTGACGGCCGCCGGGCGGGCGAAGGTGACCCCGCGCGTGCTCAGCGACGTGAAGCTGACCTCCGAGGCGGTGGGGGAGCGGACCGTGCGGATCACGTCCGGGGACGCCGATCCGCTGCTGCCCGCGCGCCTCGCCAACCCCTCTCTCGCCGTCTTCTCGCCCGCCGCGTACGGCACGGGCGGGAGCGTGGACCCCGTCGGGACCGCCACCGGACCGTTCGCCCTGACGAAGGTGAACGGGGCGGTGTCCGCGACGCTCGACCGGTTCGACGGGCACTGGCGCGGCCGGGCCGCCGCCCGCGGCCTCGACGTCACCTTCGTCGCCGACAACAACGCCCGCGCCAACGCGCTGCGTTCGGGCCAGATCGAGGTCGCCGAGTTCGTGCCCGCCGCCCAGGCGCTCGTCCTCGGCGACCGGGCCCGGCGGGTCGCCACCGTGCGCACCACGACCTTGTACCTGAACACCCGCGAGGGCCCCCTCGCAGACCCCGGACTGCGGGCCGCCGTCCGCGCGGGCGTCGACACCAGCGCCCTCGCGAGCAGCGTCTACGAGGGATACGCCGAGCGCGCCGACGGGCTGCTCGGCCCCGGGTTCGCCTGGGCCGACGGCAAGCAACTCCCGGTCACCGGGCGGGCCGCGGCCACGGCGCCGCGTGGGCGCACGCTCACCCTCGCCACGTACACCAACCGCGCCGAGCTGCCCGAGGCCGCCGCCGCGCTCGCGCAGCAGCTGAAGGGGGCCGGGTTCGGCGTGCGGCTCGTCGTCAAGGACTACGCGCGCCTGGAGGCCGGGGCACTGGCCGGCGACTACGACGCGTTCCTGATGTCCCGGTCGACCGCGCTCGACACCGGCGACCCGGTCTCGTACCTCGCCTCCGACTTCACCAGCGGCGGCAGCTTCAACATCTCGCAGCTGCGCGACGCCCGCGTGGACGCGGCCGTGCGCGACGCGGCGGGCCGCGAGGGCACCGCCCGCCACCGCGCCGTGCTCACCGCCGAGGCCGCCGTCCTGCGCACCGACGCCGTCGTGCCGATCGTCCACGAGGAACACCTCCAGGGCGTCGGCGCCGGGGTGCGCGGTGTCGTCCTCGACCCCTACGAGCGGCAGTTCATCGGCCTGGAGACACGCGCGTGATCCCTACGAGCCTCAAGGTGGCCGCGGGGCGGGTGGCCGCCGTGGGCGGGCTGCTCGCGCTCACCGCGCTGCTGCCCTGGCTGACCCGCACCGACCCGGCCCTGACCGTGCTGCACGCGCGGTACGGGGACGCGCCCACGACACCGAAGCAGCTCGCCGAGGTACGAGACCAGCTCGGCCTCGGCGACGGCCCCTTCACCTTCCTCGGGCAGTGGCTGCGCGGCCTCGCGCACGGGGACCTCGGCACGTCCTGGGTGACGGGCGCCGACGTCGGCGCGGACGTCGCCGCCGGGTTCTGGGTGTCCGTGTCGCTCATGGCGTACGCGATGGTGGTCGCCGCCCTCGTCGCGGCGGCGGTCTGTCTGCCCGCCCTGCGCCGCGGCCGGGCCGAGGCGCCGAACGGGGTGGTCGCCGGGGTGCTCGCCGCCCTTCCCGAGTTCCTGCTGGCCTCCGTCCTCGCGACGCTGTTCGCCGTCCGGTTCGGCTGGTTCCCCGCGCAGGGCTGGGCCTCGCCCGCCTCCGCCGTGCTGCCCGCGCTCGCCCTCGGGCTGCCCGCGGGCGCGGTCCTCGGACGGCTCGCGCAGGACGCGCTGCCCACCGCGTTCGCCGAATCCTGGGTACGCACCGCCCGCGCGAACGGCATGCCGCGCTCGCGCATCGCCGGGCACGCCGTGCGGCGCGCGCTGCCCGCCGTGCTGCCGCAGGCGGGGCTCACCGTGGTCGGCCTGACCGGGGCGGCGGCCGCCGTCGAAGCGGTGTTCGCCATCCCCGGCCTCGGCGGCACCGCCGTCGCCGCCGCGCTCGACCTCGATCTGCCGCTGCTCCAGGGCTGCCTCCTCGCCCTGCTCGCCCTCGGCGTCGTCGCGGCCGTCGCCGTCGAACTCGTCCGGCGCCGGCTCCTCGGCCCCGCCCTGCGCGCGGGCGCGCTGCCCGGAGCCGTCCCGGTCCGCGCGGGCCGCCGCTCGGCCACGTACGCGGCGCTCGTCCTCGGGGTCGCCCTGCTCGCCGTCATCGTCTGGGGCCTGACCCGCGACCCCCTCCAGGTCGAGCTGACCGCCCGCCTCGCCCCGCCGTCGGGCGCCCACCCCTTCGGCACCGACGCGCTCGGCCGCGATGTCCTGGCCCGGCTCGGGCACGGCGCGCTGCGCACCCTCGCCACGGCCGCCGCCGTGTGCGCCGCCTGCTGGGCCGTCGGCATCGCGCTCGGCCTCACCCGCTGGGCCAAGGGCCCGACCGAGGTCGCCAACGCGCTGCCCGCGATCCTCGCCGGGCTCCTGGTCACCGGCCTGTTCGGAGCGGGCCAGACCGGCGCGGCCGTCGCCGTCGCCGCCGTCGGCTGGGCGCCGCTGGCCGCGCACACCGCGGCCCTGGCCGAGACGGAACGGGCCTCCGGCCATGTCGAGGCCGCCGTCTCCGTGGGCGCGGGCCGCGCCCACATCCTGCGCCGCCACGTCCTGCCCGGCGTCCTCGCCCCGGTCACCCGCCACGCGGCCCTCCGCCTGGCCCCCACCACCCTCGCCCTCGCCTCCCTGAGCTTCCTCGGCCTCGGCACCCAGCCCCCCACCCCCGAGTGGGGCCGCCTCCTGATGGAAAACCTCCCGTACGCGGAACGGGCCCCCTGGGCGGTCCTGGCCCCGGCGACGGCGCTGGCCTGCGTCGGTGCCCTGGTCGCCCTGAAGGGGCGCGGGGAACTGCGCGAGCAACCACGACGGCGCAGTAGTCGCCCGCATGCAGAAGCTCCCACGGCGAGTGGGCCGTGAATCAGGCCCGCACCGACAAACTCCGCATCCGACAACTCCCGCCCTACCTGCGGATGCTCACCGCAACCCAACTCGCCTTCAACATCGGCTTCTACGCGGTGCTCCCCTACCTGGCCACCCACCTCACCGGCACCCTCGGCCTGGCCGGCTGGGCCGCCGGCCTCGTCCTCGGCCTGCGCACCTTCAGCCAGCAGGGCCTCTTCGTCGTCGGCGGCGCCCTCACCGACCGCTACGGCCCGCGCCCGGTGGTCCTGACCGGCTGCGCCCTGCGCATCGCGGGATTCCTCTGGCTCGGGTTCGCCGACAGCACGGCCACCGTCGTCGCGGCGGTGCTCCTCGTCGGGTTCGCCGCCGCGCTGTTCTCCCCGGCCGTCGAGTCGGAGACGGCCCGCGAGGCCGTCCGCCACGAAGCGGCCACCGGCATCCCGCGCGCCCAGGTCCTCGGCGTCTTCTCGGCGGCCGGGCAGGCGGGCGCCTTCCTCGGGCCGCTGCTCGGCACGGCCCTGCTGTTCGCGGGGTTCCGCGCGGCCTGCGTCGCGGGCGCGCTGGTCTTCGTCGGCGTCCTCGCCGGGCACGCCCGCTTCATGCCGCGCCGCGCCCGGGTCCCCGCCCGCGGTCTCACCGGCGCCGCCGCCGTCCTCGCCCGGCCGCGCTTCCTCGCCCTGTGCCTCGCGTACAGCGGCTACCTCATCGCGTACAACCAGCTCTACCTCGCACTGCCCGCCGAGGCCGTCCGCACGACCGGTTCGCAGGACGCGGTCGGGCCGCTGTTCGCGCTGTCGTCGCTGCTCGTCGTCTTCGTCCAGCTGCCGGTGACCCGCTGGTCGGCGGGGCGGCTCGCGCCGCGCACCGCGCTGACGGCGGGCCTCCTCCTGGTGGCCGCCGGGTTCGCGACGGTGGCCGCGACGGCCGGGCGGCTGCCGGGCCCGGGGTACGAGCTGCTGCCGCTCGGCGTCCTCGTCGTGCTGCTCACCTGCGGCCAGATGCTGCTGGTGCCGGCCGCGCGCGGGCTCGTACCCGATCTCGTCGACGCCCGTCATCTGGGCCTGGCCACCGGCGCGCTGTCCTCCGTCGCCGGGCTCGCCGTGCTCGGCGGGAGCGCCGCGACGGGCGCCCTGCTCACGCTGCCCGCGCCCGTGCTGTGGTCCGCCCTCGCGGCCGTGCCGCTGGCCTCGGCGGGGCTCGCCCGGTGGGTGACACCCGGCCGAAATACCGGGCCCGCCCGGTGTGTTGCCGCAGGATCGGGTACGCGTTCGCAGTCATACGAGAAGGAGTGAAGCCATGTCCGCCCAGCTCTCCGACGAGCTCAAGGCACTGCTCGACAGCAAGGTCTTCATCGGCGTCGCCACCATCCAGCCCGACGGGAGCCCGCAGGTCTCCCCGGTGTGGGCCAAGCGCGACGGCGACGACGTGCTGTTCTCCACGACGGTCGGCCGCCGCAAGGAGAAGAACCTGCGGCGCGACCCGCGGATCACGGTCCTCGTGCAGCCCGCCGACAACCCGTACGCCTACGCCGAGATCCGCGGCACCGTCGACATCACCACCGAGGGCGGCCAGGAACTCATCGACGAGCTGTCGGTGAAGTACACCGGGAAGAAGTACGCGGAGTTCAACCCGTCGTCCGCCGACGACGCGGAGCGGGTCGTGGTGCGGGTCCGGGCCCGGAAGGTCGTCGGGCGGGTCTGAGGCCGGTGGGGGTTCGCCTCTTTTGGGGGACTGCGTCCCAGCGCGCAGTTCCCCGCACCCCTTACGGGGCACGGCACCCCCCGCGGCCTACTACCCTGGAGGCGTGACTATTCGCCTGTACGACACCAGCGCCCGGCAGATCCGTGACTTCATCCCGCTCACGCCGGGCTGCGTCTCGATCTACCTCTGTGGTGCGACCGTGCAGGCCGCCCCGCACATCGGGCACATCAGGTCGGGGCTCAACTTCGACATCATGCGCCGCTGGTTCGCGTACCGCGGTTACGACGTCACGTTCATCCGCAACGTGACGGACATCGACGACAAGATCATCAAGAAGTCGGCCGAGCAGAACCGGCCGTGGTGGTCGATCGGGTACGAGAACGAGCGGGCGTTCAACGACGCCTACGCCGCGCTCGGCTGCCTGCCGCCGACGTACGAGCCGCGCGCCACCGGTCACGTCCCCGAGATGATCGAGATGATGCGCGGGCTCATCGAGCGCGGGCACGCCTACGAGGCCGACGGGAACGTGTACTTCGACGTGCGCTCCTTCCCCGGCTACCTGGAGCTGTCGAACCAGGAGCTCGACGGGCTGCGCCAGCCGCCCGAGGAGGGTGTCACCGGCAAGCGCGACCCGCGCGACTTCGCCATGTGGAAGGCGACCAAGCCGGGTGAGCCCAGCTGGGAGACGCCGTGGGGCCGCGGCCGTCCGGGCTGGCACCTGGAGTGCTCGGCGATGGCCCACAAGTACCTCGGCTCCGCCTTCGACATCCACGGCGGCGGCCTCGACCTGGTCTTCCCGCACCACGAGAACGAGATCGCGCAGGCCAAGGCCTACGGCGACGACTTCGCGCGGTACTGGGTGCACAACTACTGGGTCACCATGGCCGGCGAGAAGATGTCGAAGTCGCTGGGCAACAGCGTCCTCGTCTCCGAGATGGTCAAGCACTGGCGGCCGATCGTGCTCCGGTACTACCTGGGCACCCCGCACTACCGCTCGACCATCGAGTACAGCGAGGAGGCGCTGCGCGAGGCCGAGTCCGCGTTCGCGCGCATCGAGGGCTTCGTGCAGCGCGTCACCGAGCTGGCCGGCGGCACGGTCGCCCCGGCCGACGAGGTGCCGCCCGCCTTCGCCGAGGCGATGGACGACGACCTCGGCGTGCCGCAGGCGCTGGCCATCGTGCACACCGCCGTCCGGCAGGGGAACTCCGCGCTCGCCGCCGACGACAAGGAGACCGCCGTCGCCCGGCTCGCCGAGGTGCGGGCCATGCTCGGCGTCCTCGGCCTCGACCCGCTGGACGAGCAGTGGGCCGGTGAGCAGGGCCAGGGCGAGGACCTCCACGGCGTCGTCGACAGCCTCGTACGGCTGGTGCTCGACCAGCGCGAGGCCGCCCGCGGCCGCAAGGACTGGGCCACCGCCGACGCCATCCGCGACCGGCTCGGCCAGTCCGGGCTCGTCATCGAGGACAGCCCGCAGGGCCCGCGCTGGACGCTCGGTCCGCGCTGAGGCTCCCGTGAATGTGCCGCCCGAGCGCTCGGGCGGCACACTTCATATACGTACAGATATTCGTTGACGTAAGAGAACAGGTAGGTCATGGCCGTCAACAACAACCGCCGCATGTCCGGCAAGAAGGGCGCGCAGGTCGGCAGTGGCGGCCAGCGACGCAAGGGTCTCGAGGGCAAGGGCCCGACCCCGCCCGCCGAGATGCGCAAGAAGCACAAGAAGAACCGCATCGCGACGGCCCAGGCCAAGCGCGCCCAGGGCCGTCCGCAGAGCCGCACCGGTGGCCCGCGCGGCAAGGCGACCTCCGAGATGGTCGTCGGCCGCAACCCGGTCGTCGAGGCGCTGCGCGAGGGCGTGCCCGCGAGCACGCTCTACGTCCAGCAGTTCATCGACAACGACGAGCGGGTCCGCGAGGCGTTGCAGCTCGCCGGTGAGCGCGGTGGCATCCACCTGATGGAGGCGCCGCGGCCCGAGCTGGACCGGATGACCAACGGGCTGAACCACCAGGGGCTCGTGCTCCAGGTGCCGCCGTACGAGTACGCGCACCCGGAGGACCTCGTCGCCGCTGCCTTCGACGACGGCGAGGACCCGCTGATCGTCGCCCTCGACGGGGTGACGGACCCGCGCAACCTCGGTGCCGTCGTCCGCTCCGTCTCGGCCTTCGGCGGGCACGGGGTCGTCGTGCCCGAGCGGCGGGCCGCCGGGATGACCGCCGGGGCCTGGAAGACGTCCGCCGGTGCCGCCGCGCGTACGCCTGTGGCCCGGGCCACCAATCTGACCCGCACCCTGGAGCAGTACAAGAAGGCGGGCCTCGCCATCGTCGGGCTCGCCGCCGACGGGGAGCACACCGTGGGCGACCTCGCCGCGCTCGAGGGGCCGGTCGTCGTCGTGGTCGGCAGCGAGGGCAAGGGCCTTTCCCGGCTGGTCGGGGAGACCTGCGACTTCCGCGTCCGCATTCCCATGCCGGGTGGCACGGAGTCGTTGAACGCCGGTGTCGCGGCGGGCGTCGTCCTGTACGAGGCGGCTCGGCGCCGGGCCTGATCTTCTTCGGGTCTCGTCGTCGGGTTGCGGCTTTCGTCGTGGCCGGTCGCGCAGTTCCCCGCGCCCCTGAAGCGAGCTCCGCTCGCTCAGGGGCGCGGGGAGATGACCTTGACGGGGCCCGGACATTTTGGCGTGGTCAAGGCAGTGTCCTAAACACACATCACTCGGTTAGATGAGTGTGGACACCAGAACGCCCCGCACACCCTCGGGGGACCGCTCGTCGGGATTCGACGAAGGCCCCGCGCTGAGCATGGTGAAGGTTCCGTGCGACCCGGCGCAGGTCATCGTCAACCACGCTAGTTTCCGCGTGCAGCTCCCCACGGCGCAGAAGACGCAACTCCCGCGCATCGCCCGCCACTTGTCCGCCGTCGACGCGGCGACCGCGCGCATTCCCGTGATCACCGCCGCCGGTACGCCGGCGGCCCGGCGACGCCCGGTCGTCATGAGCGGCGGCGCCTTCGCCGCCGACGGCCTGCTGACCGGCGCGCGACGCCCCGGTGAGCCGGACGCGGGCGGTGCCACGCAGGTCATCCCGCGCATCGACGTCGACGACCTCTACGAGGGCGACCCGACCCAGGAAACACCCGTCGTCGAGCCCGGCGCCCGGATCCTGCCCCAGATGCGGCAGTCCGGCAGCGCCTTCGAGGACTCCGGCGAGCTCGACCAAGTCCGTTACCGAGGCGACGAGTTCGACGCCGACGACGGTGACGAGAGCGACACCGAGAGCACCGCCGCCCGCCGCTACGGGCCCGTCCGGCACGCCTACTACCCCGGCCGCCGGATGAACCTCGGCGTGGTGCTGCTCCCGCTCCGCGTCTTCCTCGGCTTCATCTCCATCTACGCGGGCATGGGCAAGCTCTGCGACCCCGTCTACTTCGACGGCGGCGAGCGCGGCTCCATGGTCAAGTGGCTCAATTCGCTGCACCCGTGGGCGCTCGCCGAGCCGCTGCGCGACTGGGCGCTCCAGCACCCGGTCGGCGCCGGACTCGCGATCGCCTTCTTCCAGGTCATCGTCGGCGTGCTGACGGTGCTCGGACTCTGGCAGCGGCTCGCCGCCGCCATCGGCGTGCTGCTCTCCGCCGCGATCCTCGTCACCGTCAGCTGGAAGACCGTCCCGGCCTACGACGCGCCGGACATCATCTATCTGGCCGCATGGTCGCCGCTGATCATCGCCGGCGCCCCGGTCTACTCCATCGACGGACACCTCGCCTCGCGTGCCTGGCGGCGGCTCGGCCCGCGCTCCACGCTCGGCGAGCTGCGCCGCTACGTCCTGCGCCGCGGCACGGTCGTCGCGACGGTCGTCATCGGCCTCACCCTGCTGATCGGCTCCCTGCTCGGCGGCGCCGTGCGCGACGCCGACCGGGTCACCGCCCCGGGCCCCGGCGACGCCCCGCACAACCAGCTGCCCGGCTCCCCGCTCCCCTCGGAGCCCGGCAGCACGAAGCAGCAGGAGCGCCGCTCGTCGAGCCCGTCGGCCTCCAACGCGCCGACGCAGGGCACCACGTCGAGCCCGACCGGTTCGCCCGGCGCCGCCCGAGAGAGCGGCAGCGCCAGCGGCACGACCAGCACGCCGACGCAGGGCGCCACGGCGGGCCAGGCCCCGCCGCAGCAGACGACCCCGCAGCAGCCGCCGAGCAGCACCGGCGGCGCGCCCACCAGCGGTGGCGGCGGCACGACCGGCGGCGGTACGACGGACGGCGGCTCGTCCTCCAGCGGCGGCGACGGTGGCGGCGGCGGTTCCGACTCCTCGGGCGGCAGCAAGCTCGTGGGCGGCCTGCTCGGCTGACCGTCTCTCCCGCCCGGTACGCCGATGGGGCCCCGCACGTACATCGTGCGGGGCCCCATCGACGTAGGAAGGCGTGGGAAGGCGTGGGAGGGCGCGGGAAAGGCGCTCAGCGGCCCTGTGCGGCCAACTCCTTCGCGGCCTCGGTGAGGTCCTTCGCCGTGTCGATCGCCCGCCAGTACGCGCCCTGCGGGATCGGGAAGCCCGCGAGGCGCTTGGCGCGGGCCAGGCGCGGGAACGTGGTGCGCTCGTGGTCGCCCGTGGTGGGCAGCAGCGAGGCGAACTCGGGGGAGAAGACGTAGACGCCCGCGTTGATCAGGTACGGGGACGGCGGGGCCTCGATGAAGTCGGTGATGTGGCCGAACGCGTTGGTCTCGACGGCGCCCCACGGGATGCGCGGCCGGGCCAGCGCGAGGGTCGCGGTGGCCTCCCGCTCGTGGTGGAAGTCGGCCATCTCGCGCAGCGAGAACCGGGTCCAGATGTCGCCGTTCGTCGCGTACCAGGGGCGGTCGGGGTGGGGCAGGTGCGCGGCCGCGTACTTCAGGCCGCCGCCGCGGCCGAGCGGCTCCGTTTCGACGACCGTCGTGACGCGCAGCGGCAGATCGGCCCCCGTCAGCCACTCCTCCAGGACCTCGGCGAGATGGCCGCAGGAGACGACGGCGTCCGTGACGCCCTCCTCGGCGAGCCAGGTCAGCTGGTGGCCGATGATCGGCGTGCCCGTGCCCGGGATCTCCACCATCGGCTTGGGGCGGTCGTCGGTGTACGGGCGCAGCCGCGAGCCCTGGCCGCCCGCCAGGACGACGGCCTGCGTGGGCCGGTGCGGATACGAGTGCGGGCCGTGCGCGGCGGGTTCAGCGGTCGTCATGACCGGAACCCTACGTGCGCACGGCCCGCGGAGTGACGGGGAACGTGGCGGTGGTCAGCCGTCCGTCAGGCCCGGAAGCCGGCCACGCCGGTGGCGAACGAGGTGTCGCAGACCGGCCGGGCGTACGACTGGGCGCGCGCCGGGCCGTAGGCCTGAACGGCGGCCCGTCCCAGGGACTTCGCGATCGACATGCAGTACTTGGCGAGCGAGGGCCGCTGGTCGATCTCCTGCTGGAGGTGGGTGAGTGCCGTCCCCGGGTCCTTCTCCTGCAGCTCGACCAGAAGACGGTCGCGCAGGACGTCCTGGGGGGCGCGCGACTTGGCGCGCGCTGACACGTCCTGTGAGGAAGCTGTGAGGACGGAGTCCGAAGAGCCTCCCGACCAGTTGACTCGGGTGACCGCGAGGGTTCCGGAGAGCACCAGCATCACCGGCAGGACGAACGCGAGCGTGCGGGCGGCGCGGCGGGCGGGGCCCCGGCCCCGGGCGCGGCGCGGCTTCTGGGTGTAGGTAGCAGAGTGCGTCACGCGAGTGAGCGTAGCGGTAGGTGATGATTTGGCGACATTTAGTCACTCGACCGAGGGACACGCAACTTGGTTTTGATGATGAGGTGTTGACGCACGGTGGTGAAATGTCCGAGTTGCCGGGGTATTTGTCGACAACGTGGCCGAACGCGCGGAAGGGCCCCGCACCGAAGTGCGGGGCCCTTCCGTGGACTTCTGCGCGATCAGTCGGTGAGGCGCTCGCCCGTGGAGGTCGAGAACACGTGGGTCTCGCCCGGACGGGGCACGACGTGCAGCTGGGCGCCCTTCTCGGGCACCTGGCGGCCGTTGACGCGGACGACGAGGTCCTTGTGCTCCCCGCCGACCTGCGCGGCACCGTAGACGTAACCGTCGGCGCCGAGCTCCTCGACGACGTTCACGGAGACGGCCAGGCCGGCCGGGGCGTCGCTGGCGTCCTTGGTGAGGGTCTTCGCGGCCTCGCCACCGTGCTCGACGATGTCGAAGTGCTCGGGGCGGACACCGACGGTGACCGTGGTGTCGCCCTTGTCGGCGGCGGCCTTGAGGGCCTCGCGGTTGACCGGGACGACCGAGTTGCCGAACTTCACGCCGCCGTCGGTGATCGGGACCTCGACCAGGTTCATGGCCGGGGAGCCGATGAAGCCGGCGACGAAGAGGTTGGCCGGGCGGTCGTACATGTTGCGCGGCGAGTCGACCTGCTGGAGCAGACCGTCCTTGAGGACCGCCACACGGTCGCCCATCGTCATGGCCTCGACCTGGTCGTGGGTGACGTAGACGGTGGTGATGCCGAGGCGGCGCTGGAGCGACGCGATCTGCGTACGGGTCGACACACGGAGCTTGGCGTCGAGGTTCGACAGCGGCTCGTCCATGAGGAAGACCTGCGGCTCACGCACGATGGCGCGGCCCATCGCGACACGCTGGCGCTGACCGCCGGAGAGGGCCTTCGGCTTGCGGTCCAGGTACTCGGTGAGGTCGAGGATCTTCGCGGCCTCCTCGACCTTCTGCCGGATCTCCGCCTTGTTCACGCCGGCGATCTTGAGCGCGAAACCCATGTTGTCGGCGACGGACATGTGCGGGTAGAGCGCGTAGTTCTGGAACACCATGGCGATGTCCCGGTCCTTCGGCGGCAGGTGCGTGACGTCGCGGTCACCGATGCGGATCGCTCCGCCGTTGACGTCCTCGAGACCCGCGAGCATGCGCAGGGAGGTCGACTTTCCGCAGCCGGAGGGACCGACGAGGACGAGGAACTCGCCGTCCTCGATCTCGATCTCCAGGCCGTCGACCGCGGGCTTGGTGGAACCCGGGTAGACGCGGGTCGCCTTGTCGAACGTGACAGAAGCCATGGCTGTGAAGCCCCCTTCACCGGCAGGAACGTGCCGGACGATCCGTTGTAAAGAAGGTGATCCCCGCCGGGCGGTCCCGGAGAGGTGTAGTCCACACGGGTGAACTGATCGGACCGTACCCGGCGGATGCCGGATCTGTCAGTAGTCCGGCACCTGTGAGATTCGTCGAAATTTTCGACAGCGACGGCTCCCGCTTTGGTTACACTGCTCGGGCTGCCTCCTTAGCTCAGCTGGTCAGAGCGCCGCTCTTGTAAAGCGAAGGTCGTCGGTTCGAATCCGACAGGGGGCTCGGTACCGAGCGGAGGAGGCGGGCCGCGGCTGTCGGCCGTGGCCCGCCTTCCCGTTCCGGGTTCCGTTTTCGCACGCTGCTCTCGGGGGAGATCACATGAAGCGCGTTCTCGCAGTCCTGGCCACCGTCGTCGTGCTCGCCGCGCCGCTGACCGCCTGCAGCAGCTCGAAGTCCGTCAGCGGCACGGTGGTCAGCAAGAACACCGACCGCGAGTGCTCGACGAAGAAGAAGAGCAAGAAGCGGACCCGAAGCTGCCACACGGAGTACGAACTCCAGGTCCGCACGAAGAGCGGCGACCAGGAAGAGGTCGACGTCAGCAGCAGCGACTACCGCGACTGCGTCGAGGGGTCGAAGTACCCCAAGTGCACCACCCGCTAGCAGTCCCGCCGACGGGCGCGGGCGTTCTGGACTCAGGGGGAGTCGATGGCCTCGATCATCATTCTGTTCGCCGTGCTGGCGCTGCTGGTCTGCGCGCTGATCTTCAAGCTGCTGAGCCGCTCGGGCGGGCACACCGAGAATGCCGACGGGCTGCGGATCGAGCAGGCAAGGCGGATGCAGGCGAGCGCCGACCGGACCACGTACAGCGCGGCGACCGTGCACAACATGCCGCCTTCGCTCCGGGGCGGGCCCAAGGGCTGACGCCCCGGAGCGAAAGCGGTCAGTGGCGGCCCGCCACCCGGTCCGCGATCTTCGCCAGGCGTGACGAGTCCCCGGTGTTCGTGGTCAGCTCGCGGCGGTCGGCCGCGTAGTACGTGGCGTACATGCCGTGCACACCCAGCCAGCGGAAGGGCTCCGGCTCCCACTTGCGGACCTTGTGGTTGACCCAGGGCAGCGTGGTCAGCTCGGTGGCGCCCGCCTGGCCCGAGTCCTGCTGGACCAGGTCGCGCAGGGTGCGGGCCGCCAGGTTGGCGGTGGCGACGCCCGAGCCGACGTAGCCGCCGGCCCAGCCCAGGCCCGTGGAGCGGTCCAGGGTGACCGTGGCGCACCAGTCGCGCGGGACGCCGAGGACGCCGGACCAGGCGTGGTCGACGCGGACCCCGGCGAGCTGCGGGAAGAAGCGGTGCAGGATCTCGGTCAGGGCCTCGACGGTCTGCGGCTGGGTGCGGCCGTCGTTGTCCGTCTTCGAGCCGTAGCGGTACGGGTAGCCGCGGCCGCCGAGCGCGATCCGGTCGTCGGCGGTGCGCTGCGCGTACATGTAGGCGTGCGCCATGTCGCCGAGCGTCTCGCGGCCCGCCCAGCCGATCGACTCCCACTGCTCCGCCGAGAGCGGCTCCGTGGCGATCATCGAGGAGTTCATGGGCAGCCAGGTGCGGCGCTGGCCCTTGAGCGAGGCCGTGAAGCCCTCCGTGCAGCGCAGCACGTACGGGGCGCGCACGGTGCCGTACGGCGTGATGGCGTGCTTGGGCTTGATCTCGGTGACCGGCGTCGACTCGTGGATGGTGACGCCGAGCGCCTCGACGGCCCGCGCCAGCCCCTTGACCAGCTTCACCGGGTGCAGGCGTGCGCCGTGCGGGGTCCAGGTGGAGCCGACCGCGCCCGCGACCCGGATCCGCTCCGCCGTCTCCCGGGCGCCGTGCAGCGTGCGGTCCTTCTCGCCGTACGTCAGCTCGGCCTCGTGGAACGCCTTCAGCCGGGACAACTGCGCCGGGGTGTAGGCGACTTCGAGTACGCCGCCGTGGTGGATGTCCGCGTCGATGGACTCGGCGCGTGCGGTGTCGACGACCTCGGTGACCGTCTCGTTCATCGCGTGCTGGAGCCGGACCGCCGCCTCGTGGCCGTGCAGCTTGGCGTAGCGGTCCCGGCCCGCGATGCCGTTGTAGAGCCAGCCGCCGTTGCGGCCGGAGGCGCCGTAGCCGCAGAACTTCTGCTCCAGGACCGTGATGCGCAGGAAGGGCGCGGCCTTCTTCAGGTAGTACGCCGTCCACAGCCCCGTGTAGCCGCCGCCGACGATCACGACATCGGCGCTCGCGTCGCCGGACAGGGGCTCGCGGCCGTCGGGGATGCCGTCGTCCGCGTACCAGAACGATATGCCGCCGTTGGCTGTGGTTCCGCCGTTCCCGCTGTTCACGCTGCTCATGCGGCGGGACGCTATCGCACGCGGGGGACGGCTGCCCAGGGCTGTCTCAGGAGCTGGTTCGGCGGCCCGACCGGGCCCGGCGCAGGACGTCCACCGGGTTCCATTCGGTGCCGGGGCGGTCGCGGGTGAGCGGGAAGCAGGCCAGGCCGATCAGGACCGAGGAGAAGTGTCCCAGGTCGGTGAAGGTGCGGCCGCTGATCAGCGGAGCGCCGTAGAAGACGAGGACCCCGGCCGCGTACAGGTACCGCCAGGGGCGCGCGAAACGGTACGTGAGGACGGCGACGACGCCCGCCAGCGCGTAACTCACCCCCACATCCAGGGTGTTCACCATCGATACGGGGGCGTGACCGTGCCGGATCGCCCACAGCAGGGCGCCCTCGCCGATGTAGGTGGCCCCGATGTGCGCGGTGGCGAGCACGAGCAGCCAGCGGCCGGTGCCGAGCCAGCGTTCGGCGGGGGCGTGGAAGAGCGTGTAGAGCACCGCGTACGGGAGCCAGCCGCTGCCGTCGATCCACAGCGCGCTCTGCACGAGGACACGGAAGGGGTGCGTCGACAGGGCGTGGATGTTGGTGGAGCGGGCGCCGAGGAACGCGTCGAGGGTGGCCGGCGCCATCTGGCGCATGACGATCGTCGTGACCAGCAGGATCGCCAGCCAGACGTAGGTGCCGGGGGCGCTGCGGAGCCAGTCCCGTACGGCGTGCCCGGCCCGGCGCGGAAAAGGGTGCATGGTCGATTCAGGCACGTCGGTAGGGTCGGGCGGGTGATCGACATTCCGGACGGGTTGGTGCAGTCGCAGTACGCCCACGCGGGGGAGGCCGGGCGGGCGTTCGTCGCGGCGCTGCCCGGGCGGGTGGAGGAGTTCGTCGAGCGGTGGGGGCTGCGGGTGGACGGGCCCGCCATGCACGGGATGGCGGCGCTGGTGCTGCCGGTGGTGCGGCGGGCCGACGGGGTGCCGGCCGTGGCGAAGTTCCAGGTCCTCGACGAGGAGACGGCAGGGGAGCCGGTCGCGCTGCGCGTGTGGGGCGGGGACGGGGCCGTCCGGCTGCTCGACCACGATCCCGGTACGGGCACGATGCTGCTCGAACGGCTCGACGCCGGGCGGATGTTGAGCGTCGTGGAGGACTCCCGGGAGGCCGTGACCGTCATCGCCGGGCTGCTGGCACGCCTCACGGCCGGGCCCGCGCCGGACGGGATGCGGCGGCTCTCCGACATCGCGGCGGGGATGCTCTTTGAGGTGCCGGGGGCGCTTGTGCGGATCGGGGATCCGGTGCGGCGGGGGATCGTGGCGGACTGTGCGGCGGCGCTGCGGGAGGTTGCCGATGACGGGTGCGGGGACCGGCTGCTGCACTGGGACCTGCACTTCGAGAACGTGCTCGCGCCGGTCGACGGGCGCGAGCCCTGGGTCGCCATCGACCCGAAGCCGCTCGCCGGTGATCCGGGGTTCGATCTGTGGCCCGCGCTGGACAACCGCTTCGAGGCCGGTGAGGTCCTGTGGCGGTTCGATGCGATGACGGACGCCTTGGGGCTCGACCGGGAGCGGGCTCGGGGGTGGACGCTGGGGCGGGTGGTGCAGAACGCGTTGTGGGATGTCGCGGACGGACGGGCGCTCGGGGCCGATGACCTGGAGATCGCGGGGCGGTTGTTGGGGCGGTGACGGGGGTTTGGGGGGCGGTGAGTGGTCGTCCGCTGGTCTCGTTGTGGCTGGTCGCGCAGTTCCCCGCGCCCCTGAAACGAGCTCCGCTCGTCCAGGGGAGGCGGCGCGAAGCGCCTGCCTCAGGGGCGCGGGGAACTGCGCGACCAGCCACGACGAGAGCCGCGGACGAACGACGTAATCTGCCCTGATGATCCGTACAGCAAGGGCCGACGACATCTCCGTCATTCACGCGATGATTCGCGAACTCGCCGCCTACGAGAAGGTGCCCGACGAAGCGCGGGCCAGTGAGGAGCAGTTGCGGGAAGCGTTGTTCGGGGAGCGGCCGGCGGCCTTCGCGCACGTGGCCGAGGACGCCGGTGGGGAGGTGGTCGGGTTCGCGTTGTGGTTCCTGAATTTCTCCACCTGGCGTGGAGTTCACGGGATTTACCTCGAAGATCTGTACGTCCGGCCGGAGGCCCGTGGTGGCGGTCACGGAAAGGCGCTGCTCACCGAACTCGCGCGGATCTGCGTCCAGCGCGGGTACGAGCGTCTGGAGTGGTCGGTGCTCAACTGGAACCAGCCCTCGATCGACTTCTACCGTGCGCTCGGCGCGCGGCCGCAGGACGAGTGGACGGTCTACCGGCTGACCGACGAGGCGCTGGCCGGGCTCGGCGGCTGACGCTCACGGTTCCAGGACCACCTTGCCCGTCGTACCCCGGGATTCCAGGGCGCGGTGGGCCGCGGCGGCCTCGGACAGCGGGAAACGGCTGACGGCCGGGGCCAGGACGGAGCGGGCCCCCAGGTCGAGGGCGGCGAGTTCCAGGGTGCGCATCGGGTTGGCGCCGCCCGCCCGCCGCATCATCTCGGGGCCGACCGTCCGCACCTGGGTGATGCCGCGCCGGTTCCGGTCCGCCTCGTCGAGGAGGACCGGAACCGCGGTGTCGTCCAGCCCTTGGGCGGACCAGCCGAAGATCAGGTGCTGCGCGCCGGGGCCGAGCAGGTCGAGCGCGGCGGCCGTGGTGGCGCCGCCGACCCCGTCGAAGAGGACCGTGACCCGCCGCTCGCCCAGGAACTCCCGTACGCGGGCGGGCCAGCCGGGATCGGTGTAGTCGACGGCGAGGTCCGCGCCGTTCGCCGCGACGAGGCCGGTCTTCGCCGGGCCACCGGCAAGGCCGACGACGGTGCCGCCCGCGTGCTTCACGTACTGCACGAGGAGCGTGCCGACGCCGCCCGCCGCCGCGGGGACCAGGGCGACGGTGTCCGGGGTGACGGTGGTGAACCCGAGGATGCCCAGGGCGGTGCGGCCGGTGCCGATCAGGGCCACCGCCCGTGCCGCGTCGAGCCCGGCCGGGATCTCGTGCAGGCGGGCCGCGTCGGTGACGGCGAGTTCGGCGTAACCGCCGGGGACCATGCCCAGGTGGGCGACGACCCGCTTGCCGAGCCAGGCGGGGTCGGTGTCCGCGCCGAGCGCCCCGACCGTGCCGGCCACCTCGCGGCCCGGGACCGTGGGCAGCGCGGGGAGTTCGGGGGCCGGGCCCCGGACGCCCTGCCGGAGGGCGGTGTCGAGCAGGTGCACACCGGCGGCCTCGACCGCGATGCGGACCTGGCCGGGGCCCGGTTCCGGGTCCTCGGTCTTCTCGTACGTGAGGTGCTCGGCCGGGCCGAAGGCGTGCAGGCGGATGGCGTGCATGGGCGCTCCCGTGGGTGGGCGGCCGCGTTCTGCGGTGCCGGGCGGCCAGTCTTCGACCTCAAGTTCTGTTGAGGTCAAGGCCGCCGTCCCGTTGTCAGTGGGGGAGTGCAGCATGGGGGCATGGCGACGGAACGGCGTGGTGCGGCGGCGAAGGTGAAGAGGGCGCGACGGCCGGAGGTGCGGCTGCCTCCGCTCGTGCCGTGGCAGGGCGCGGGCCTGGAGCCGGACGGGGACTACGACGGCGTGGAGTTCCGGGACGTGGACCTCGCCGGGCAGGAGGGGATCGGGGCGCGGTTCATGGACTGCGCGGTGGAGGGGTGCGCCTTCGACGAGACGGGGCTCGCGCGGGCCCGGATGATCGACTCGACGCTGACCGGGATCAGAGGCGTCGGCACCGATCTGTCGGAGGCGACGCTGCGGGACGTCGAGGTGGTCGACGCGCGGCTCGGCGGCGTGCAGTTGCACGGGTCCGTTCTGGAGCGGGTGGTGATCCGCGGCGGCAAGATCGACTACCTGAACCTGCGCAAGGCGAAGCTGAAGGACGTCGTCTTCGACGGATGCGTGCTGGTGGAGCCGGACTTCGGGGGAGCGCGCCTGGAGCGGGTGGAGTTCCCCGGGTGCGTGCTGAAGGGCGCGGATCTGACGGGCGTGACGCTGGCCGACGTCGACCTGCGCGACGCGGCCGAGCTGGGCATCGCGCGCGGGGTCGACCGGCTGGGCGGAGCCGTGATCTCGCACGGGCAGCTGTTCGATCTGGCCGGGGCGTTCGCGGCGCAGCTGGGGGTGCGGGTGATCTGAGGGCGGCGGGCGGCTACGGCAGGCGCGGGAAGCGGGCCTGGAGATCCCAGATCGCGGGGTTGTCCGCCAGGTCCTCGTGCATGTCGGTGAGGTCGGCGATCAGGTCGTGCAGGAAGTCGCGGGCCTCGCGGCGCAGGGCGGAGTGGGAGAAGGTCAGCGGGGGCTCGGCGCCGTCCATCCAGTCGGCCTCGATGTCGACCCAGCCGAAGCGGCGCTCGAAGAGCATCCGGTCGGTGGACTCGGTGAAGTCCAGTTCCGCGTACTGCGGGGTCGCCGAGCGGCTGCCGCGCGGGTCCTTGTCGAGCTGCTCGACGATGTCGCACAGCGCCCACGCGAAGTCCAGGACCGGCACCCATCCCCAGGCTGTGGACAGTTCCCGGTCGGCCTTGGTGTCGGCCAGGTACACGTCGCCGCAGAACAGGTCGTGGCGCAGCGCGTGGACGTCCGCGCGGCGGTAGTCCGTCTGCGGGGGGTCCGGGAAGCGGCGGGAGAGGGCGTAGCCGATGTCGAGCACGGGTCGATGGTGTCATGCCGGGCGGGGCCCGGCGGGCGCCGGTCAGGGCAGGAGGCGCTGCTCCTTCGCCACCGCCACGGCGCCCGCGCGGGTGTCGACGCCGAGCTTGTCGTAGATCCGGCCCAGGTGCGTCTTGACCGTGGCCTCGCTGATGAACAGGGCCTTGGCGATCTCCCGGTTGCCCAGGCCGTGGGCGAGCTGGGCGAGGATGTCGCGTTCGCGGTCGGTGAGGGTGGGGCGGGGTTTGCGCATGTTCGCCATCACGCGGGACGCCACCGGCGCCGACAGGGCCGTCCGGCCCTGGGCCGCCGCGTGGATCGCCGCGAAGAGTTCTTCGGGGCGCTCGGCCTTGAGGAGGTAGCCGGTGGCGCCGGCCTCGATGGCGCGGGTGATGTCGGCGTCGGTGTCGTAGGTGGTCAGGACCAGGACGTGCGGGGTGGGGGCCGGGCCTGTGGTGAGGCGGCGGGTGGTTTCCACTCCGTCGATGCCCGGGCCCAGCTGGAGGTCCATCAGGACGACGTCGGGGTGGAGTTTCGCCGTCAGCGCGATGGCTTCTTCACCGGTGCCCGCCTCGCCGATCACCTCGATGTTCTCGGCGCTGTCGAGCAGGGCCAGGAGGCCCGCTCTGACGACCACGTGATCGTCGCAGAGCAGGAGTCGGACCGGGGGTGTCATGTGGGGGCTCCTTGAGGTGAGTGGTCGTCTGCGGCTCTCGCCGTGGCTGGTCGCGCAGTTCCCCGCGCCCCTGAAAGCATCGGTCTCGTCGCCGGCTGCGGGCCGGTGGCCGCTTCTCGCGCAGTTCCCCGCGCCCCTGAGGCATGCGCTGCGCGCAGCCTCCCCTTGAGGCTGCGCTTCGCGCGCCTCCCGACGGACGCAGCCGGTGGCGCGCCTCTCCTGATGAGGCAGCGGTGGCGCGCCTCTGTTGATGAGATCGCGCACGAAGTGCGC
>NZ_QLLY01000010.1:0-227333 GCF_003259365.1 Streptomyces sp. PsTaAH-137 | reverse complement strand
GACGGGCGGCCCAGGGGCGCGGGGAACTGCGCGACCAGCCCCCACCGGGGCGCGCGTGAACGACTGCCTGGCAGAAGCCTCATCGGCCGTCATCCGCCCGACAAGGGGATGGAAACCGAGAGGACGGTGCCCTCGGTGGGGGTGGATTCCAGGGTCAGGGTGCCGCCCAGCTGGGTCGCGCGGGCCCGCATGGCCGCCAGGCCGTGGCCGCGGACCCCGGGAACCACGTCCGCGCCGGTATCGAACCCGCACCCGTCGTCCGCCACGTCCAGCACCACCTGATCGTCCAGCAGCGTCAGCGTCACGGCCGCGCCGGAGGCCCCGGCATGCTCGCGTACGTTGGCCAGCGCGCCCTGCGCGATTCGCAGCAGCGCCGCCTCGACCCGGTCGGGAAGCCGCCCGACCCCGGCCCGCTCACCGGCGTCGATGTGGACCCGGACCGTCAGCCGCTCCCCGGACTCGCGGGCGGCCACCGTGCGCAGCGCCTGCTCCAGGCCGTGGGCCAGGTCGCCGGGGGCCAGATCGTGCACGAAGCGGCGGGCCTCGGTGAGGTTGTGGTCGGCGATGGACGCGGCGGTGCGCACATGGGTGCGGGCCTTGCCGGGGTCGGAGGCCCAGACCCGTTCGGCGGCCTGGAGCAGCATCTGCTGGCTGGACAGCCCCTGCGCCAGGGTGTCGTGGATCTCCATGGACAGCCGTTCCCGCTCGGCGAGCGTGCCCGCCCGGCGCTCGGCGGCGGCCAGCTCGCGGCGGGTGCGGATCAGGTCGTCGATGAGGGCGCGCTGCCGGGCCGCCTGCCACCGCATCTGGAGGAAGACCCCGGCGGCGAGCACGGCGACGACGGGCGGGCCGAGCACCAGGTCCGGGTCCCAGCGCCCGGCGAGCCGCACCTGGGAGGCGATGACGATGCCGGTCAGCAGCGCCACGAGGACGAGCGCCGCGCGGGTCGGCAGGGAGCGCAGGCCGGTGTAGAAGAGCGGGATCCCGACCCAGGCGAAACTCGGGGCGAGGACGACCAGCACCACGACCACGGCGACCACGAGGTACAGCCACAGCCGTTGCCGGGAGGTGGAGCGGCGCGGGTTCCCCCGGGCGACCCCGACGACGTAGAGCACGGCGAGGACGGCGCTGAGGGCGATGATCCAGGGCACCCGGGCGCCGCCGGGGTGCCGCAGCAGGAAACGGGCGAGGGAGACCGCGAGCAGCAGGAAGAACGCGGCGTGCACGACGGCGGCCAGCCACCGGCTGCCCGCCTCCTCGGCCGCCGCCACATCCTCCTCGGGACCCCGCATGGGCACCTCCGGCTCCGCTCCGAACTGGGCAAACACTCCCATTGTCGGGTGCGGTCACGCCCCCGGGGTCAACCGATCGGATGACCCCCGGGTCAGCCGCACGGCAGCCGCCGAGCAGCCGGAACGCCGACGGGAACGGGCCGCTTCCGGACCCAGCATGGAGTGCAGAAGGAACGCACGCCCCGCCCTCCAGGAGTTGAATCGCATGGCCTCCCTGAAGAACATGTCCCGCCGCGCCCGCATCGCCACCGGCGGTGCCGTCCTGGCCGCCGTCGCCGCCGGCACCCTCGGCACGGTCTCCGCGAACGCCTCGGCCCCGGCCGCCGCCGCGCCCGCCGCCAACGTGAAGAGCGCGACCACCACCACCTCCACGCACCTCACGATCGAGGCCGCGAACAAGGCCGCGCAGGCCGCGCTGCACGCCGCCGAGAAGGAGAACCAGAAGGTCTCCGTCGCCGTCGTCGACCGCAACGGCAACACGATCCTGACCCTGCGCGGCGACGGCGCCGGCCCGCAGTCCTACGAGTCCGCCGAGAAGAAGGCGTACACCGCCGTGTCCTGGAACGCGCCCACCTCCGAGCTGGCCAAGCGCCTGGAGCAGGCCCCGACGCTGAAGGACATCCCCGGCACCCTGTTCCTCGCGGGCGGCGCCCCCGTCACCGCCAAGAACGCCCCGATCGCCGGCATCGGCGTCGCCGGCGCCCCCTCCGGCGACCAGGACGAGAAGTTCGCCCAGGCCGGCGTCGCCGCGCTCCGCTAGACCGGACCAGGGTGGGCTGCACCTCTCGGCGCGGAGCGAGTGCAGCCCCCAGGGGCGCGGGGAACTGCGCGACCAGCCACACTCGACCCGCACCCGCGAACGCATGGACCGCCCCTCCGGCGCGAGGTCACGGGGCTCCGCCCCGGACCCCGCTCCTCAATCGCCGTAGGGGCTTGAATTCTGGAGCCGCCCCATGAAGACAGACGACGCCACCCTGCTCGAAGCCGCGACCCGGGGCGACACCGAGACCGTCCGCGCCGCCCTCGCGGCCGGCGCCCACCCCGAGGCCCGCGACGCCCACCGCCGCACCCCCCTCCTCCTCGCCGCCCTGCACGACCACGTACGGACCGCGGAAGCGCTCGTCGCGGCGGGCGCCGACCCGAACGCGCAGGACGACCGGTCCGACAGCCCGTGGCTGGTCACCGGCGTCACCGGCTCGGTCGCCATGATGCGCGCGCTGCTCCCGGCGGGCCCCGACCTGAAGGTCACCAACCGCTTCGGCGGCATCTCCCTCATTCCGGCCTCCGAACGCGGTCACGTCGACTACGTACGGGCCGTGCTCCGCGAGACCGACATCGACGTCGACCACGTCAACCGGCTCGGCTGGACCGCCCTGTTGGAGGCCGTGATCCTCGGTGACGGCGGCCGCGCGCACCAGGAGATCGTGGAGCTGCTCATCACGGCGGGCGCCACCCCGGGCCTCCCGGACGGCGACGGCGTCACGCCCCTGGAGCACGCGGAGCGCCGCGGGTTCACCCGGATCGCCGGTCTGCTGAGGGCCGTACGGTGAAGCGCCTCGCGCTCGCCGCGACGGCCGCCGCCGTCCTGGTGACGGGCTGCGCGGCCCAGACCTCCACGACCCCGCCCGAGACCCCGTCCGAGACCCCGGGCAAGAGCGCGAGCGCCCGGCCCGACCGCGCGCCCAGGGAGACCGCCGAAGGCACTCTCCTCGTCGCCGACTTCGGCGCCGACACCGTCAGCTTCGTCGACCCCGACCACGGGGTCACCGACTCGGTGAAGGTGGGCCGCGCGCCCTACGGTCTCGTCGTCGGCGACGACGGCCGGGCCTGGGTGGCCACCGCCGAGGGCGTCGCCGTCGTCGACACCGCCGCCCGCGAGCGCGTCGCGCTGATCCCGTACCGGACGAAGCACCTCGGCCCGGTCACCGACGGCGAGTACCGGGGCGGCGGCATGGGCATCGCGCTGGCCCCCGACGGCCGCCACGTGTACGTCGGCGTCAACGTCCCCGACGGCAACGGCACGTTGGAGACCGTCGACACCGCCACCCGCGAGGTCGTCGACACGACACCTGTCGGCCGGCGCCCCTTCGACGTGGACGTCTCGCGCGACGGCCGCGAGGTCTACGCGACGGACCACGACTCCTTCGACGTCACCGTCCTCGACACCGGCAGCGGCGACACCCGCCGCATCGAGGTCGCCCCGTACGGCACCGAAGGCGGCCTCGGCTCCTGGCTGAAGCCGCACTACACCGCCGTACGCCCCTCGGACGGGAAGCTGCTGCTGCCCTTCGAGGGCGAGAAGCTGGTCGTCGTCGACCCGGAGACCGGCCGCTCCCGCATCGAGCGGATGACGGCGAACACGCATCAGCACGGTGTCACCGTCACCCCCGACGGCACCCTGTTCGTCGTCGGCACGGGCCCCATCGACCCGGCCGAGGACGAGGGCCCGTCCCTGACCGTCCGCACGAAGGACGGCCGGGAGAAGGTGATCCCCCTCGAAGGACCGCACGAGGACGTCGCCGTCTCCGCCGACGGCCGGACGGCGTACGTCACCGGAGGCTTCACCCGCGACGGCTACTGGAACGGGATCACGGTCGTCGACGTCGACAGCGGCGACACGCGCCGACTCGCGGCCGGGGAACGGCCGTTGGGCATCGCCGTCGTCCAGCAGGCATCCGGACATAGCGGGCCATAGGGTATGGGGGTGCGCAGACGCTCCCGCTCCCGTCCCGGCTCCCGCCCCCGCTCCCTCGCCCTGAGCGCCGCCGTCCTGCTCGCCGCCGCGGCCTGCGGCGGCGGGGTCGACGGTTCGCCCGGTGCCTCGGGCCTGCGCGACCCGTACTTCCCGAAGCTGGGCAACGGCGGCTACGACGTCACCCACTACGCCCTGAACCTCGCCTACGACCCCGGCACCCACCGCCTCACCGGCACCGCCACCCTCACCGCGACGGCCCGCCAGGACCTCAGCTCCTTCAACCTCGACCTGCACGGGCTCACGGTCGCCGGTGTCACCGTCGACAAGAAGCGGGCACGGAGCCAGCGCGCCGGGAACGAGCTGACGATCCGCCCGTTCGACGAACTGGCCGAGGGCCACACCTTCCGCACGGTCGTGCGCTACTCCGGCGAGCCCGCCACCATCACCGACGCCGACGGCGCCGAGGAGGGCTGGCTGCGCACCGACGACGGCGCGCTCGGCCTCGGCGAACCGACCGGCTCGATGGCCTGGTTCCCCGGCAACCACCACCCCTCCGACAAGGCGACGTACACCATCGCGGTCAGCGTCCCCACCGGCGTGCGGGCCGTCTCCAACGGGGAGTTGACGGGCACCAAGCGGTCCGCGTACGGCAAGAGCGTCACGTACACCTGGCGCGTCACCCAGCCCATGGCGAGTTACGTGGCCACGGTCGCCATCGGGAAGTTCGAGACGCACACGTCCCGCACGCCGTCCGGTATCCCCGTGTACACGGCGGTCGCCCCGCAGGAGGCGGAGGCGAGCGCGAAGACCCTCGCGCGGCTGCCCGAGGTCGTCGACTGGGAGACGCGGACCTTCGGCGCCTACCCGTTCTCCTCCACCGGCGCGATCGTCGCGCGCGCGGGCGCCGCCGGGTACGCGCTGGAGACGCAGAACCGGCCCGTCTTCCCCGGCGCCCCCGATGTGGGCCTGCTCGTCCACGAGATGGCCCACCAGTGGTACGGCGACTCGGTCACCCCGAAGACCTGGCGCGACATGTGGCTCAACGAGGGCTTCGCCACCTACGCCGAGTGGCTGTGGGAGGAGCAGCACGATGGCGACAGCGCCCAGGAGTCCTTCGACGCGGCGTACGACCACGCCTCCGGCTCCGCCGTCTGGGCCTTCCCGCCCGCCGACCCGCCGAGCGCCGCCCACATCTCCGACTCGCCCGTCTACCAGCGCGGCGCGATGGTCCTGCACCGGATCCGGAAGACCATCGGTGACACCAAGTTCTTCGCGCTGCTGAAGAGTTGGGCCGCCGCCCACAAGTACGGCAACGCCGACACCCACGACTTCACGGCCTACGTGGAACGCGAGAACCCCGCCAAGAAGGACGCCCTGGCGGAGGTCTGGAAGGACTGGCTCTACGGCGACGGGAAACCGGACAAACCCTGAGGTCCGGCCGCCCGGGCCAGCGGCTTGCGCAGCACCCGGCAGGGGCGGCCGAGCCGGCGGTCCCCGCGGCGGTCGATCTCCCGGTAGCCGAGGGAGGTCCAGAAGGCGAGGCCGTCGGGGTTGTTGTCGAGCACGGCGAGCCGGACGGCCGCGCGGCCCGACCGCCGGAAGCGCTCCTCGACGGCGCCCGCCAGCCGCCGCCCGTGACCGGTGCGCCGGTGCCGGGCGTCGACGAGCAGCAGGCCGATCCACGGGTCCGGGTCGGCCGGGTCCGGATGGCGGGCGAGCGTCAGCACGACCCCGACGAGCCGCCCCTCGCCGTCCCGGCCGAGCAGCGCCTCGGCGCCGGGCATCGCCCCCTCCTCGGCGAGGGTGGCGGCGACCTGCTCCGCGCTGATCGCGTCGGGGTCGGGGAAGTCGCCGCTGAGCGCGAAGAAGTCCCGGTTCGAGGCGTACAGGGCGGTCAGCTCGGCGAGGAGGGCGGAGCCGGGCGGGTGGGTGAGGGGGCTGATGTCCACGGGGTGAGCGTAGAGCGGCGGCCGGGGCGGTGCGGGGCTCAGCCGGTGGCGCCGCGACGGCGACGGGCGACGATCACCGCGCCCGCGCCGAGCACCACCGCGCCGCCGGCCAGGGCCAGCGTCGTCGTGGTGCCGGAGGTACCGGTGGAGGCGAGATCGCCGGTGGTGTCCTCGGCGCCCTTGCCGGCGGTCACCGGCTTGTCCGAGGTGCTGCCCTGCGGGGTGCTGCCCGGCTCGGGGCGGTCGTCGTCGGAGACGGTGCCCGGCTCGGCCTCGCCCGGCTTCCCGGCGTCACTGCCCGCGGTGAGCACGGAGAAGTCGTAGCGCTTCATCGGGCCGAGCACGCACGGGTTGTACGCGTCGGAGGCATCGCCCGCGAGTAGTCCGACCGCCTTCGACGCCGGGGTGTCCTTCGCGAACGTCAGCCGCAGCCGGAGGTCGGCCGTCGTGCCGGGCTTCATCGACTCGATGGTGGTCGGGTGGCTGGTCTGCTCGAAGTCCAGTTCCTTCCAGTCGGAACCGTCACGCGACCACTCGGCATCGAGGTACCGCTCGTCGTGGGGCGTGTCGGCGAGGTGGAACAGGACCAGCGGCGCCACCGTCAGCGTCCGGTCGGTGGCGTTGTCGACGGTGAGCGTGAGGGTCGTGGTCCCGCCCGCGACGACCTTCTGCGGCAGCCCGTCGGCGAGCACGGTCAGCTTGTCCGTGCGCACGCACTCCTTCGCCGCGGCGAGCGCGTCGTGGGCGGACTTCTTCCGCTCGGCCGCGTCCTTCTCGGCCCTGGTCAGTACGCCGTACTCGCGGGTCGCGGCGACCCGGGCGTCGTCCACCGCGGTGTCGGCCTTGTCGAGCGCGTCCTTCGCGTCCCGCTCGGCGTCGGCGGCCTGCTGGGCGGCGGTGCGCGCGTCCGCGAGCTCCTGCTCGGCGGCGGCCTTGTCGTCCTCGGACGCGCCCGCCAGCTTCGCCTCGGCCTCGGTGACGGCGCGGTCGGCCTCCGCACGGTCCGCGGAGGCGGCCTTGGCGGCCTTCTCGGCGGCGAGGTACGCGGCGCGCAGCGGGTTGGTGTCGTCGTTGTCGAGGGAGTCGAGCGTGGCCCGCACCTTCTCCAGGCCGTCCTTCTTCGCGGCGGCGGCCGTCTCGTACGCGGCGTCCGCGTCGGCGGCGGTCTTCTGCAGCTCGGCGTAGGTCGGGCGGTCCTGCGTCTCCTGCGTCTCCTGCGACTCCTGCGACGACAGCGTGGCCGGAGAGTTCGCGGTGGCGAACGCGGGGGTGGCGGCGAGCGCGAGGGCGGGCACGGTCGCGGCCGAGACGGCCAGGACGGCAAGGGTGCGGTTGAGGTTCACGACAGGTGATCGTACGAGCGTGAACGGCCCGGGGACATCGGTTAGTTCACGTACGCAACCGGCCGCGGAGGATGCGTGGGCGGGTAAATCAGGGCAAGGGGCGCAGTTGCTCTCGGTTTCTGTGGTTTCTCTGTGATCTAGCCGACGGCGCTCCGCTCCGGGAGGCCGGGCGGAACAGGCCGGCCCCCGGCGCGCGGGGCGCCGGGGGCCGGTCTGAACGCGGTCAGCGACCTCAGACGTTGACGCCGAAGTCCTGGGCGATGCCGACCAGGCCCGAGGCGTAGCCCTGGCCGACCGCGCGGAACTTCCACTCGGCGCCATTGCGGTACAGCTCGCCGAAGACCATCGCCGTCTCCGTCGCCGCGTCCTCGGAGAGGTCGTAGCGGGCGATCTCGGCGCCGCCGGCCTGGTTGAGGATGCGGATGTACGCGTTGCGCACCTGGCCGAAGTTCTGCGAGCGGTTCTCCGCGTCGTAGATCGAGACCGGGAAGACGATCTTGTCGACGTCGGCGGGCAGGCCCGCCAGGTTCACGTTGATCGCCTCGTCGTCGCCGTCGCCCTCGCCGGTGCGGTTGTCACCGGTGTGCACGATCGTCTGGTCCGGCGTCTGCTTGTTGTTGAAGAAGACGAAGTGGCCGTCCGAGTAGACCTTGCCCTGCGTGTTCACCGCGATCGCGGAGGCGTCCAGGTCGAAGTCGGTACCGGTGGTGGTGCGGACGTCCCAGCCGAGGCCCACGGTGACGGCGGTCAGGCCCGGAGCCTCCTTGGTGAGCGAGACGTTGCCACCCTTGGACAGGCTTACAGCCATGGTTCGGGAGTCCCTTCCCTCGTTAAGTGCGCGCGCGTACGGGTGTACGTGCGTAGCCGAAGCTACTCGTACCCGTATGAACGCGATGCGGGGTGGTGAAGGTTCCAGGTCTCTTTACTTTCTTTACCCGGGCTCCCGGGAGAGGGAAATCCGGGTGACGGACGGCGTTCTCACGCGCGACCATGGACCCATGTCCGGTCCTTATCCCATCCGCGGTTCGGTCGTTCTTCCGGAGGCCGAGCTGGTCTGGCGTTTCTCGCGGTCGTCCGGGCCGGGCGGGCAGCACGTCAACACCAGCGACTCACAGGTGGAGCTGCGCTTCGATCTGGCGAACACCCGGGCGCTGCCCGAGGTGTGGAAGGCGCGGGCCCTGGAGCGGCTCGGGTCGCGGCTGGTGGGGGGTGTGGTGACCGTACGGGCTTCCGAGCACCGTTCGCAGTGGCGCAACCGGGAGACGGCTGCCGTGCGGCTCGCCGCGCTGCTTGCCGAGGCCACGGCGCCGCCACCGAAGCCTCGCCGGGCCACCAAGATCCCGCGCGGCATCAACGAACGCCGCCTCCGCGAGAAAAAAGCCCGCTCAGAAACCAAACGAGGCCGCACCGGCCGCGACTGGTAACCCCGGCTCCGTCATCGTCCGCGGCCCCGGTGGCCGCTTCTCGCGCAGTTCCCCGCGCCCCTGGGTAGTCCTTCACGCGCGCCACCGTCGTGGCTGGTCGCGCAGTTCCCCGCGCCCCTGAGATGCGCACTTCGTGCGCCATCTCAAGGGGAAGGCGCGCGGAGCGCAGCCTTCAGGGGCGCGGGGAACGGCGCGAGAAGCGGCCGCCGGCCGGCGTGCGACCCAGGGGCGCGGGGAACGGCGCGAGAAGCGGCCGCCGGCCGTCAGACGGGGTGCGGACTCAGGGGCGCGGGGAACTGCGCGATCAGCCCAGACCCCGGTAGCGCCCCCGGAAGTACATCAGGGGCCCGCCGTCGGCGCTGGGCAGGGACGTGCTCAGGACGTGGCCGATGTACAAGGTGTGGTCACCCGCGGGGACCCGCTGCTCCGTGCGGCATTCCAGGGTCGCCAGCGCCCCGCCCACCAGCGGAGCGTCGGTGTGCTCGCCCCGTACGTACGCGATGTCCTCGAACAGCAGGCGGTCGCTGAGGCGGCCCTTCATCGCGAAGCGCCCCGCGATGTGGCTCTGCGACTCCGCGAGCAGGGACACCGCCCACAGGGGCTGCTCCTCCAGCAGATCGTCCATGCGGGAGCCGTTGCGCAGGGAGACCATCACGAGCGGCGGATCGAGGGACACGGACATGAAGGCCGTGGCCGTCATGCCCGCGTCCTCCCCCGGAGGGGCCCCGGCGTCGTCGGGATCGAGCGAGGGCTCGCGGGCGGTCAGCAGCACGACACCCGCGGCGAGGCGGGACAGTGCGGCGCGGAACTGGTCGTTGCTCACTCCCTCAGCATGCCCGGGGGAGCGTGGTGCGGGGGCGGCGGGAGCGGCAGGGGGAGTCTTCAGCACGTCCTCGACGCTAACCGGGCGGTACGGTGCCCCACATCGGGCCGAGGGCCGAGAAGGGACCTAGGTCCCCCGGCGTACCTTCAAGAGAAAAAGCTCCGGGTATGGGGGTGAACGGCCTGTTCTGGCCTGGTTATCGTGTTCAGGAAACGCACAGAATGCGCCCAGGTATGCTCCTCAATCCTTCATGTTTTGCTGTGACTTGAGTCACAGGAGCCGTTTTTTGTTGACCCTGTGTACCGAGTGAGCAGCGCGCTGTGATTCAGTGGCGGTCGACACTGCGAGATGAACGTGCTCCTGCACGTGCGCGGGGAAAGAGCCGATCAGAGTACTGGAGTGCTGTCGAGGTCTCGGGGAGAGCTGAGCATGGAGACCGAGTCGGAGCCCTACGTCCGTCTTGCGACTCTGCGGCAGCTGCACCACGTGATGGCGGACATGAACGCCGCCCGCAGCCTGGCGGACACCCTGCAGACCGTCGCGGACGGAGTCGTGAACGGGCTGGGTTACGAGCTGGCGTGCGTCAACCTCGTACGCCCCGACGGCGATCTCGTGGTCGCCGCCTTCTCGGGGAACTCGGCGGCCGAGGCCCTCATCACCGGCCGCGTCGGCTCCCGCGCCGCCTGGGACCGCCGGCTCACCATGGGCGAGCGCTGGGGCGAGCTCTGCTTCATACCGCACACCGAGGGCTGGGTCCTCGACGAGGACGACGTGCCGCAGTGGTTCACCGACGGGCCGCCGCCCCGCTTCGAGGACGAGTGGCACCCCTCCGACCGCCTCTTCGCCCCGATGCACGCGACCGGCGCGGCCGGCGGCGAGCTGATCGGCGTCATATCGGTGGACCGCCCGCGCAACGGCCGGATACCCGGCGCCTGGGGCCGCGAGGCCCTTCAGATGTACGCCTTCCAGGCCGCCATCGCCATCAGCAACGCCCGGCTGCGGGCCAACATGCAGCGCGCCCTGGTCCGCCTGGAGCGCGAGCAGCAGGCCCTGCGCGCCAGCGAGGAGAGCTTCCGGCAGGCCTTCGAGTACGCGCCCTCCGGCATGGCCATCGCCGAGCTGGGCGGCGACCAGCACGGCCGGATCCTGCGGACCAACGACGCGCTGTGCCGCCTCCTCGGGCGGCCCGCCTCCGCGATGCGCCGCTACTCCTTCTCCGACCTCGTGCACCCCGAGGACATCGGCACCCTGCTGCGCACCTCCGCCGAGGGCGGCCGGGCCGAGCTGCGGCTCGGGCGGCGCGACGGCACGTACGTCTGGGTCAGCCTGCGCAACTCGGTGGTGGCCGACGCCGCCGACGGGCCGCGCTTCCTGCTCACCCACGTCGAGGACATCGAGGAGCGCAAGCGCCGTGAGCTGCATCTCGCCCACCGCGCCTCGCACGACTCCCTGACCGGCCTGCCGAACTCGGCGGAGCTGCGCTCCCGGCTCTCGGCCCGGCTGTGCAGCCGCCCCCAGGAGCAGCTGCCCAGCGCCGTGGACTCCCTCGACGCGGCCTACGGCGACCCCATCGGGCACGACTTCGACTACGGCCCGGCCGCCCTGCACCGCACCGGGCACGCCGCGGGCGGCCTCTACGAGGGCTTCGACCACCATGTGCACGTCTCGGCGCCGGGCGGCGACGAGACGACCGACGACGGCACCAAGGGCCTCGCCGTGCTCTTCTGCGACCTCGACGGCTTCAAGTCGATCAACGACCGGTTCGGGCACAACGCGGGCGACGCCGTCCTCATCGAGGTGGCCCGCCGGCTGACCAGCGGGGTGCGCGACGGGGACACGGTGGCCCGGCTCGGCGGCGACGAGTTCGTGGTGCTCGCCGACGGACTCGGCCGCGCCGACGCGCAGGACCTCGCCGTCAGGCTGCGCAATGCCATCATTCCGCCGATTCGGGTGGACGGCCGGGCGGTCCGGGTGGGGGCCAGTTTCGGCATCGGCTGGGCGCACTGCGGGATGACGGCCGAAGAAGTGCTGCAATCCGCTGACCAGCGGATGTACGTGGAGAAAAGATCACGTGCCAAGCAGCACCGGCGAGCGGGCTGAGCTGCGGGACGCCCGCATTCTCATGCAGCTGTGAGGTCAAGGCCACTCCTTGGGGTCACTCGCAGCGGGTACGCTCGCCCGGGTAAGCAAACGCGTAGGGAGTGATCAGGGATGGCGCCCGGCAACAACGGCGGGAGCACCACGCCTGAGGACGAGGATCCGTTCGGCTATCTGTACGCCGACGGACAGGCGGCCGGGGCGACCCCGCCGAACGGCGGGGGCGGTGGCTACGGCTACCCGAACTCCCGCTCCTTCAACCAGGTCCGCACGGTCGGTGAGCGTCAGTACGGGCAGCAGCAGGTGCCGCCGCAGCAGACCCAGGCGTACCACCAGCCGAACGCGCACTACCAGGCACCGGAGACGGTGCCCGGCGGCGGCGCTCCCACGCAGCCGGTCTCCCCGCGCTCCTCGCGCGGCGGTGGCGGCGGCCGCGGCCCCAACACCAAGGCACTGCTGATCGGCGCGGTCGCCGTCGTCGCCGCCGTGGTGATCGGCATCTCCGTCGCCATGATCGGCAGCGGCTCCGACGACGACAAGAACACCGACGCGGGCGCCAGCCCCTCCGGCAACTCCCAGTCGCAGGAGCCCAGCGAGTCCGCGTCGCCGTCCGCCTCGGCCTCCGAGGCCGCGGCCGACCTGCCGAAGACCGATGCGAAGTCCGTGACGCTGGGCGGCGGCACGGCCGTCGCGACGGACGTGCAGGGCGCGAAGGCCGACGGCGGCGAGTACGTCGCGGGCTTCAACAAGGTGGGCGCGTCCATCACCTGGACCGTCAACAACATCCCGGACGACGGCGAGTACCGCCTCTACGTGAACTACGGCGTGCCCGGCAAGGCCCAGGACGCCACGATCGACGTCAACGGCAAGAAGCAGTCCCGCCCCCTGAACATGGGGAACTTCGCGCACTCCAAGGAGGGCGACTGGGAGCACGGGTGGACGAACACCTGGGCGACCGTCCAGCTCACCAAGGGGACGAACGCGATCACGGTGTCCTGCCAGGACGGCAACAAGTGCGACGCCAACTTCGACCAGTTCTGGCTGACCGGCGCGAAGGGCTGACGGCCGGGCGGCCTGCGCGCTAGGCCGCCCCCGCCCGCTCCGACACCGTCACTCTCGGGACCAGGTCCTCGTACGTCTTCCGGTCGAACTCGCCGGCCACCGGGGACACCACCGTCGCCGCCGACAGGGCCACCGCGCGGGCCAGGCGGTCGGGCCACGGGAGTTTCTCCGCCTGGGCCGAGAGGAGGCCCGCCACCGCTGAGTCGCCGGCGCCCGTGGGGTTGCCGGAGAGGCGGTCGGGGGCCGGGGCGCGCCAGGTGCCGTCCGGGGTGAGGGCGCACAGGCCCTCGGCCCCCAGGGAGGCGACCACGGCGTGGGCGCCGCGTCTGCGGGTGTCCTTCATCGCCTGCAACGGCTCGTGGGAGCCGGTGAGTTCGGCCAGCTCGTCCGCGTTCGGCTTGACGATGTCGGGGCGGGCCGCGATGCCCCGGCGCAGCGGTTCACCGCTCGTGTCCAGGAGTACGGGGACGGAGGCGGACCGCGCGGTCCTGATCAGCGTTCCGTAGGCACCCACCGGGACGCCGGGCGGCAGGCTGCCACACAGGGCCACCGCCGAGGCGGAGCCGAGCAGATCCTCGTACGCCTCCTGGAAGGCCGCCCACTCGGCGGAGGCGATCAGCGGGCCCGGCTCGTTCAGCTGGGTCGTGTCGCCCGTCGTGGTGTCCACCACGGCGACGGTGCGGCGGGTCGAACCGTGGACGGGGACCAGGGCGTCGGAAATCCCTGCCGAGCCCCGGAGCCGGTCCTGGAGGGCGCGGCCGGTCGCACCGCCCACGAAGCCCGTCACGGTCACCTCGTGGCCGAGGGCGGCGAGCACCCGTGCCACGTTCAGCCCCTTGCCGCCGGGGCGTTCGGTGACCTCGGTGACCCGGTGCGAGGTGTGCGGGCGCAGGGACCGCACCCGGTAGGTGATGTCGAGTGCGGTGTTCAGTGTGACCGTGAGGATCACAGGACCTCACCCCCCGATGCGAGCGCGTACGTACTTTCAGTAACGGGGGTCGATCATGCCAAAGTCAAGGCGGTTGGCCCAGACCTCGGGTCAACCGCCTTGATCGTGCGGGGAGTTACGGGGCGACCAGCCACTCGCCCTTGCGCATCACGCCCGTGACCTCGAACTCCTCGTCCAGGACCACGAGATCGGCGTCCTTGCCGGGCTCCAGCGAGCCGACGGTGTCGAACACGCCGAGCAGCCGCGCCGGGTTGGCGGAGATGGCCCGTACGACGTCCTCGACGGGCAGCCCGTCGACGGTGACGGCCCGCTTGAACGCGCGGTCCAGGGTGAGCGTCGAGCCCGCGATGGAGCCGCCCTCCACCAGGCGCGCCACGGAGTCCTTCACCTCGACCTCCATCGGGCCGAGCATGTAGCGGCCGTCGCCGAACCCGGCGGCGTCCATCGCGTCGGTGATGAACGCGACCTTCTCGGATCCCTTGTGGTGGAAGGCGAGTTCGAGGGCGGCCGGGTGCAGGTGCGTGCCGTCGTTGATCAGCTCGACCGTGATCCGCTCGTCCTCCAGGAGCGCGGCGATCGGGCCGGGCGCGCGGTGACCGAGCTGCGGCATCGCGTTGAACAGGTGGGTGGCGACCGTGGCGCCCGCGTCGATGGCCTCGACCGTCTGCTCGTACGTGGCGTCGGTGTGGCCGATCGCGGCGATCACCCCGTGCTCGGCGAGCAGCCGCACGGAGTCGATGCCGCCGGGCAGTTCGGTGGCGAGCGTGACCATCCTGGCGCGGCCGCGCGCGGCGTCGATCAGCTTGCGCACGTCGGCCGGGTCGGGGTCGCGCAGCAGCGTCTCGTCGTGGGCGCCCTTGCGGCACGGCGAGATGAACGGGCCCTCGAAGTGGATGCCCGCGATCTCGCCCTGCTCGGCGAGCTCGGAGAGCAGGCCCGCGCGCTGGACGAGGAAGTCCATGTCGCCGGTGACGAACGACGGCACGATGGTGGTCGTGCCGTGCTGTCGGTGGGTGTGGATGCCCTTGAGGATCTCGTCGACCGTGCCGGAGGTGAAGGACGCGCCGCCGCCGCCGTGGTTGTGCATGTCGACGAAGCCGGGCACCACCCAGTGGCCGGTGAGGTCGACGGTCTCCGCGTCCGCGGGAGCGCTCCCGGCGATCTGCGTGCCGTCGACGATGACGCGGCCGTCCGTGACGGTCCCGGTGGGCAGTACCACCCGGGCACCGGCGAGCACCTTTGCTGTGGCCATCAGGCGGTTACCTCCGAGGATCCAGTGGCTGCGGTGTGGTCGAGCAGGTCCCAGGCGAGCAGTCCCGCGCCCAGGCACCCGGCGCTGTCCCCGAGGACGGCCGGGACGATTCGGGGCAGCGACTGGAACGTCACGCGCTCGGCGACGGCCGCCCGCAGGGGTGTGAACAAGGTTTCCCCGGCCTCGGCCAGACCGCCACCGATGATGAGGGTGCGCGGGTCCAGCAGAGTGAGCGCCATGACCAGCCCGTCGGCGAGCGCGTCCACCGCGTCCTGCCAGACCCGGACGGCCCGGGGGTCCCCGGCGTCGACGGCCTTGGCGCAGTCCGCGGCGGTCGCCGTGGTGTCGCCGCAGGCGTCCTGCCAGGCGAGGGTGACGGCGCTCGCGGACGCGTACCGCTCCAGGCAGCCGCGCTGGCCGCAGCCGCAGTCGATGCCGCCGGGCCGCACGACCACATGGCCGATCTCGCCCGCCGAGCCGTGCGCGCCGGGCTCGATGCGTCCTTCGATGCCGATGGCGCCGGCGATCCCGGTGCCCAGCGGCAGGAACAGGAAGCGGTCGGCGTCCTTGCCGGCGCCGAGCCGGCCCTCGCCGAGCCCGCCGGTGCGCACGTCGTGGCCGAGGGCGACGGGGATGGCGCCGAGCCGCTCGCTGAGCAGCGCCCGCATGGGCACGTCGCGCCAGCCCAGATTGGCGGCGAACAGGGCGATGCCGGCTCCCTCGTCGACGACTCCGGGGACGGCGACCCCGGCGGCCGCGGCGGGCTCCCCGAGGTGCTCCTCGCCCCAGGCGCGCAGCTCGGCGGCGAAGCCGAGGATCGACTCGACGACCGCGTCGGCGCCCCGCTCGCGCTCCGTCGCCCGGCGCGCCTGATGCAGCAGCGTGCCGTCCGCCCCGACCAGGGCGGCCTTCATTCCGGTGCCGCCCACGTCCAGGGCGATGACATGTCTCACGGGGCACAGTGTCGCGCGTCGACCCGCAACAGGTCTAGTCCACTTGCAGGGATCTTGTGACTCTGCACCCTTCTGGCGGCCCTGAGCGGCCTTGTTGCCGAAGCGAGATCTGAGTGGTGTAGACCTGGTGTCCGACTAGCGGATCTCCGAGTGCGAGGGTGGGACACACGGTGCAGCGGCACATCACCGGTCTGATCGCGGCTGCGGCCGCACTGGGCATGGCGGGCACGCTCACCGCCTGCGGGGGCAGTGGATCGGACGACGTCACCCTCAAGCTGGTCGCCGCCGACTACGGCGACTCCACCACCAACAGCTCGCAGAAGTACTGGGACCAGCTGGCCGGCGCCTACGAGAAGGACCACCCGGGCGTCAAGGTCGACGTCGACGTCTACAACTGGAGCGTCGTCGACGCCAAGGTGAAGAAGCTGGTCGACAGCGGCAACGCCCCCGACATGGCGCAGATCGGCGCCTACGCGGACTACGCCGCGGCCGGGAAGCTCTACCCGGTCGGCAGCCTGCTCAACGTGCCCACCCAGGCCGACTTCCTGCCCCAGCTCTCCGACGCGGGCCAGGTCAACGGCGTTCAGTACGGCATGCCGTTCGCCGCCTCCACGCGCCTGCTCTTCTACAACAAGAAGCTCTTCAAGGACGCCGGCATCACCCCGCCCACCACCTGGGCCGAACTCGCCGCCGACGCGAGCGCGCTCAAGGCCGAGGGCGTGAAGATCCCCTACGCGCTGCCGCTGGGCCGGGAAGAGGCGCAGGCCGAGACCATGATCTGGATGCTGAGCGGCGGTGACGGCTACACCGACGACGTCGGCTCCTACACCCTCGACTCCCAGCAGAACATCGAGACGTTCGACTGGCTCCGCGACGACCTCGTCGACAAGGGCCTCACCGGCCCCACCGCGCCCGCGAAGCTCAACCGCGGCGACGCCTTCGCGGCCTTCGCCAAGGGCGACGTCGGCATGCTCAACGGCCACCCGACGCTGATGCAGATGGCCGCCGCCAAGGGCGTCGACTACGGCACCGTGCAGCTGCCGGGGCAGAACGGTCCGGCCAAGTCCACGATGGGCGTCGCCGACTGGATGATGGCGTTCAAGCAGAACGGTCACGCCAAGCAGACCGGCGACTTCCTCAACTACGTCTACAGCGAGCGGAACGTCCTCGACTTCTCCCGCGAGTACGACCTGCTGCCGGTCACCAGCAGCGCCTCGAACACCATGGCGTCGGCCGGCGAGGACAAGAAGCTCTGGCCGTTCCTCAAGAGCCTGGGCGACTCCGAGTTGTATCCCGTCGGCAACACGTCCTGGGCGAGCGTCAGCGAGGGCATCAAGCAGGAGATCGGCTCCGCCGTCTCCCCGCACGGCAGCCCGGCCGCCGTGCTCGGCCGGCTCCAGAGCGAGGCGGCGGCCGCCGAGTCCGCCGAGTAGCGTGGCGGGCATGGACGCGCAGCCCGCCCTCGGTGACCGTGAACTCGCCGTGCTCGCCTTCGAAGGACGCTCCTTCGCGTCACCGGGCGCCAAGGAGCGGGCCGTCCGCGAGGAGCTGGACATGGCGCCCGTGCGCTACTTCCAGCTCCTGAACGCCCTGATCGACGATCCCCGCGCGCTGGAGGCCGCACCGGTCACCGTGAACCGGCTGCTCCGGGTTCGTGAGGCCAAGCGCAGGGAGCACTGAGGGTGGCTAAGGTCGGTTCATGGACGCCATCAGGACCGCCGCCGGCCGTGACGGACTCGCCGCGATAGTCGCCCGGCCCTCCCGGGCCGTGATCGCCCTCGACTTCGACGGGACGCTCGCGCCGATCGTGCCCGATCCCGAGCAGGCGCGGGCCCAGCCCGGTGCCGTCGCCGCGCTCGCCGCGCTCGCTCCGCACGTCGCCTCGGTCGCCGTCATCACCGGGCGGCCCGCCGGGGTGGCCGTCCGGCTCGGGGACTTCGCCGGGGTGCCGGGGCTCGAACATCTCGTCGTTCTCGGGCACTACGGTGCCGAGCGCTGGGACGCCGTCACCGGCACCGTGCACGCGCCCGCGCCGCATCCCGGGGTCGCCTCGGTGCGGTCCGCGTTGCCCGGGGTGCTCGCCGAGGCCGGGCTGTGGCACGACACGTACGTCGAGGAGAAGGGGCGCGCCGTCGCCGTGCACACCCGGCGGGCCGCCGATCCTCAGGGGGCCTTCGAGACGCTGAAGAGGCCGTTGTCCGATCTTGCCGCCCGGCACGGTCTGGTGGTCGAGCCCGGCCGGATGGTCCTGGAGCTGCGGCCGCCCGGGGTCGACAAGGGGGTCGCCCTCACCGAGTACGTCCGTGAAGTGGGCGCCGAATCCGTCCTCTACGCCGGTGACGATCTCGGTGACCTTCCGGCGTACGCCGCCGTGGAGAAGCTCCGCTCGGACGGGGTGCCGGGCCTCCTGATCTCCAGCGGCACCGAGATCCCGGACCTCACCGACCGCGCGGACCTGTCCGTCCCGGGCCCGCCCGAAGTAGTGGCCCTCCTGACCGACCTCTCCCGCACGCTGTCCACCACCTGACGGCCGGTGGGGGCCGGTCGCGCAGTTCCCCGCGCCCCTGAGGCATGCGCTTCGCGCAGCCTCCCCTTGGCGCCCCTGGGCGAGCGCAGCTCGCTTCAGGGGCGCGGGGAACTGCGCGAGAAGCGGCCACCGGGCCGCGGATGGAGAACGACCCAGGGGCGCGGGGAACTGCGCGACCAGCCCCCACCGGAGCCGCGGACGGACGGCGAGGCGGTCAGTCGTCGAGGGCGTGGAGTTGGTCCAGGAACCAGGCGCCGGGCGGCAACGCGGTGGCCGCCGCCGACAAGCGCTTCGTGCGTTCGGCGCGTTCGTCGAGCGGCATCGACAGCGCCTCGGAGAGGGCCGAGGCCGTCGCGGAGATGTCGTACGGGTTCACCACGAGCGCGTCCTCGCCCAGCTCCTCGTAGGCCCCGGCCTCCCGCGACAGCACCAGCGCACACCCGTCGTCGGAGACCACCGGCACCTCCTTCGCGACGAGGTTCATGCCGTCGCGGATCGGGTTGACCAGCGCCACGTCGGCGAGCCGGTACGCGGCGAGGGAGCGGGCGAAGTCGTCCTTGACGTGGAGGACGACCGGGGTCCACGACTCGGTGCCGAAGCGCGAGTTCACGGCGTCGGCGACCCGCGAGACCTCGGCGGTGTAGTCCCGGTACACGGCCAGGTCCTGCCGGGAGGGATAGGCGAAGGCGACGTGCACCACCCGCTCCCACCACTCGGGATGCGCCTCCAGCAACAGCTCGTACGCGCGCAGGCCCCGCACGATGTTCTTCGACAGTTCGGTGCGGTCCACCCGGACCACCACCTTGCGGCCGGGCCCGATCTGCTCGCGCAGGGCGGCGAGCCGTTCCTCGACGTCGGCCCGGTGGGAGCGCTCGCGCAGGAAGTCGGCGTCGGCGCCGAGCCCGTGCACCCCGATCCGCGTCCCCGAGGTGCCCCCGATGATCTGCGTACAGCACTCGGTGAACGCGTCCGCCCAGCGCCGGGTCAGGAAGGCCAGCCGGTCCGCGCCGAGCATCCCGCGCAGCAGCTGCTCGGCGATGTCGTCGGGCAGCATCCGGAAGTAGTCCACGGGCGCCCACGGCGTGTGCGAGAAGTGCCCGATGCGCAGGTCGTCACGGAGTTCGCGGAGCATCCCGGGGACCAGGGCCAGGTGGTAGTCCTGGACGACGACGGTGGCGCCCGGCGCGGCCTCCTCGGCCAGCGCCTCGGCGAAGGCCCGGTTGTATGCCTCGTAGGACGCCCACTGGCGGCGGAACTCCGGGCCGAACGACGGCTCCAGAGGCGTCTGGTAGAGCATGTGGTGCACGAACCACAGCACCGAGTTCGCGATCCCGTTGTACGCGTCGGCGTGCACGTCGGCGTCGATGTCGAGCATCCGCACGCCCGGCTCGGCGACGCCCTGGCGCACCGCCGCCCGGTCGCCGTCGTCGAGCGCCGCACACACCCAGAGTTTGTCCTCGACGACGCTGAGCGCGGAGACGAGCCCGCCGCCCCCGCGCTTCGTCTCGACCGAACCGTCGTCCCCGACGACGTACGAGACCGGGCCGCGGTTGGACGCGACGAGAACCTCAGCAGCACCATGCGTGGAAGCCATAGGGCCAAACTAGCCCGCGTTCCCGACCCTCAAACGTACGGCCGGGTCCCCGTGGGGACCCGGCCGTATACAACGCCTGCGCCGCAGGTCAGTCCTTGCGGCGGCGGACCGCCGAGAGGATCAGCGCGCCGAGCCCGCACAGGGCCAGGGCGGTCCCGCCGTACAACAGGGCCGAGGTGTCCGAGCCGGTGTCGGCCAGCTCGGGGCCCTGCGAGTGCGCGGGCGGCGGGGTGGGCCTGGCCTGGTGGCGCTCGGTGACGACGACCGCGGTGCACGGGTCGTCGCCGCCGCGGGAGCGGGCCGTGCAGGTGGTCTTCGGCACCTCACCGGTCACCGGGAGGACGGTGACGGCGCCCGGGGTGCAGGACACCCGCAGGTTCGCCGTGATGACGACCTTGCCGTGGGCGGCCACGTCACCCGTCCAGACGTAGTCCGCGCCCTTCTTGGTGAGCGTTCCGGAGGAGGCCTCCGGGGTGCCGGTGATGTGCTTCGCCGGGAAGGAGACCGACGCGGCCTTGCGCGGGTCGCCGCTGTGGTTGCGGATCGTGACGGTGTCGCGGACCGTGGCGCACGGCGGCGCGCTCGGCGTCTGCGGCTGGTTCACGATCTCCAGCGACGGGGTCGGCGTCGTCGGGGGAGTCGGCGGCGTGGGCGGGGTGGTCGGCTCCTCGATCACCGGCGTGAAGCCGCAGCCGGGGTCGGTCGAGTCCGCGTCGCAGTTGGTGCGCGGGGTGTCGGCGGTGACGTTGTTGGTGAGCTTGCCGTCACCGCCGAGCGGATCGTGCAGGGTGACGCTGTAGGTGATCGTCGCCGTCTCGCCCTCGGGCACCGTGCCGGTCCAGGAGAGCCGGGGCCGGTTGTAGGAGACCGTGCCGGTGCTCGCCTTCGCGTCGCCGTTGTACGTCGCGTCGTCGAGGAGCTCGGACAGGTCGTCGGAGAGGCTCGCGCCCGGGTAGTCGACGCCGCCGATGTTCTTGGCGGTGATCGTGTACGTCACCTTGTCGCCCGGCCGCACCGTCTTCGGCGTCGCGGTCTTCTTGACCTCCAGGTCGGGCACCGGCACCGAGAACGCCAGCGCGGACGGCACATAGGTGTCGCCGCGGGTGCGGAAGGTCAGGTCCGCGGAGGTCGCGCCCTCCGGGATGACGCCCGCCGGGATCGTCGCGGTCTTCGCGTCGATGCTGAAGTTGTTGCCCTCGCACGGGTCGAGGCAGCCCTCGGCGCGGCTGTTGAAGAAGTTGTTGGTGCCGGCGTCGCTGTCCGGGTCGGAGATCCGCGTGCCGTTGACCAGGAAGGCGTCACCCGCGACGTTCGCGTCGCCCTCGTACGCGGTGACGCTCGCCCGTACGTCCTTGGTGCCCGCGCGGTAGAAGCCGTCGATGCCGATCGTGGTGTCCGGGTCCTTGGACTGCTGCACCACGTGACCGCCGTAGAGGTAGACGTGGCGGCGGGTCGGCGCGTACTGCTCGTTGGGGCCGTCGTACTTGTAGACGACGGTCAGCGACCAGCCGCCGACGCAGCCCTTGCCGGTCGGCGCCCAGACGTTGCCGACCGAGACGGGCACCTGGGTGCCGGTGGCGACGCCGGAGAACAGCGCGGTGATGTCCGACTCGGCGGTGTAGTAGTGCGGGCCGCCGATCGGGTTCGGGGTCGGCACCGCGTTCTGCACGGTCGCGGGGGTCTCGGGGCCGCCGCCGACCCTGACCACGGGCTGCGTGGTGAGCGGGTCGCCGGGCGGGGTGGTGGCCAGGCCCGCGGTGTCGCAGCGCGAGATCAGGTTGCGGCCCAGCCGGTACGTGCCGAGGTTGCCGCCCCAGAACAGGCGGGCGTAGGCGACCGTGGCCCCCGGCGGGATCGTGACCTGCCCGGTCGACGAGTTGACGACCGACGTGCCGAAGCCGGCGGTGTCCGTGTACTGCATGTCGAACTGGTTGTTGTTCTCGCCGGTCGTTCCGGCCTGCGCGGCCAGGCAGCGCTCCGCGTCGTCGGCGGGCGTGGACGGACACTTCATCACCGTGTTGCCCAGCGTGATGAAGTCTCCGTAGACAGCCTCGTCGTAGCGCTGGGCGAACGGATCGACCACCACCGCGGACGCGGGAGCGGCCGCGGCGACGAGGGTCGCGGCGGCCGCTGCTGTGGCGGCAAGCGCCGCCAGGGTGCTCTTAACCTGTCTAAGCCACATAAAGGGCAATGTAGGGAAAGACGCCTATTATCCGGTGATTACGCCACGCGACGCTCCGCATACTCACTGATTTCGGTCATCGGGGGCCGCTCCTCGGTGTCCACGGAGTGCACCCGCGGCTCGAAGCCGTCCGCGCCCCGCTCGAACTGGGTCAGCACCGGCCGCACCAGATGCCCGCGCGCGAGCCGCAGCTGGGCCGTGCGGTAGATCGCCGCCGCCATCCGGCCGAGCGCCTGCCCGTCCTGGTGCCGGTGCTTGCGGACGCCGACGTCGACCTGGGCGAGCGCGTCCAGGCCCACGGTGTGCAGCGCGTCGACCAGCAGGCCCAGCTCCACCCCGTAGCCGACCGGGAACGGCAGCCGTTCGAGCAGGCTCCTGCGGGCCGCGTACTCGCCGCCCAACGGCTGGACGAATCCGGCCAGTCGGGGCCAGTGCAGATTGAGGACCGGCCGGGCCATCAGCTCGGTGACGCGGCCGCCCTGGCCGGCCGCCTCGCCCAGCGGGCGGTCGTACATGGCCTTCACGAAGTCGACGTCCGGGTCGGTGAGGAGCGGGCCGACGATGCCGGAGACGAAGTCCGCCGAGAACTCCTTCAGGTCGGCGTCGACGAAGCACACGATGTCACCCGACGTGACGAGCAGCGAGCGCCACAGCACCTCGCCCTTGCCGGGGCGGGCCGCGATCCGCGGCAGGATCGTGTCCCGGTGCTCGACGCGCGCCCCGGCCGCCGCGGCCACCTCGGAGGTGCGGTCCGTGGAGCCGGAGTCGACGACCACGATCTCGTCGACCAGCGGCACCGCATCTGTCATCAGCTCGCGCCGGATCACGGAGACGATCTCCCCGACCGTCTCCTCCTCGTTCAGCGCGGGCAGGACGACGCTCACCGTCCGGCCCGACGCCCGCTTCGCGGCGACCAGCCGGGCCATGGGACGGTCGGCCACGGACCAGGAGCGCCGCTTGAGCCAGTCCTCGACTTCTTCCAGCACGGCCAAGGCCCTCCCGTTTGTGATCCATCTCGCGGTTCGGACGACTATCTCAAGGGTCCACCCCTTCAGTTACAGTCTTGAACAGGGTCCGTGACCATCGCATGTCGGGGTCGGCGAGCCCGTACAACTCCATCCACACAATCGAATACCGCTCATCCAGAGGGGCAGAGGGATACGGCCCGTTGAAGCCCCGGCAACCCTCCCGCCGACCTACGAGGTCACGGTGGGGAAGGTGCCAATTCCGTCTCGCGGCGAGGTACGTCGCGAGGAAGATGAGGAGAAAGGGCCTCGCCTCTCATGGCTGCACAGACATTCGCCACCGCCACCTCGACCACCGACGCCGTTGATCTCGGTCCGGCCTCCGGCCTCTCCTGCCGGGAGTGCGGTGCACAGGTCCCGCTCGGTCCGGTCTTCGCCTGCGTCGAGTGTTTCGGGCCTCTGGAAGTCGCGTACGACCTGCCCGTCGGCGACCCCGAGGCGCTCCGCAAGCAGATCGAGGCCGGGCCCGCCAACATCTGGCGCTACGCCCCCCTCCTGCCGGTTCCGGCCGACGTCGCCGAGAAGCCGAACCTGAACCCGGGCTGGACCAAGCTCGTCAAGGCCGACAACCTCGCCCGTGAGCTGGGCGTCGAGCAGGGCAAGCTGTTCGTCAAGGACGACTCCGGCAACCCGACCCACTCCTTCAAGGACCGGGTCGTCGCGCAGGCCATCGAGGCCGCGCGCGCCTTCGGCTTCACCACCCTGTCCTGCTCCTCCACCGGCAACCTCGCGGGTGCCGTCGGCGCCGCCGCCGCCCGCGCCGGCTTCCGCTCCTGCGTCTTCATCCCGCACGACCTGGAGCAGGGCAAGGTCGTCATGGCCGGTGTCTACGGCGGTGACCTCGTCGCCATCGAGGGCAACTACGACGACGTGAACCGCTTCTGCTCGGAGCTGATCGGCGACCCGCTGGGCGAGGGCTGGGGCTTCGTCAACGTCAACCTGCGCCCGTACTACGGCGAGGGCTCCAAGACGCTGGCCTACGAGATCTGCGAGCAGCTCGGCTGGCGGCTCCCGGACCAGCTGGTCATCCCGATCGCGTCCGGCTCGCAGTTCACGAAGATCGACAAGGGGCTGAAGGAGCTGATCGCCCTCGGCCTCGTCGAGGACAAGCCCTACAAGCTCTTCGGCGCCCAGGCCGAGGGCTGCTCCCCGGTCTCCGTCGCGTACAAGGGCGGCCACGACGTGGTGCGGCCGCAGAAGCCGAACACCATCGCCAAGTCGCTCGCGATCGGCAACCCGGCCGACGGGCCGTACGTCCTCGACATCGCGCGCCGTACCGGTGGCGCCGTGGAGGACGTGAACGACGAGCAGGTCGTCGAGGCCATCAAGCTGCTCGCGCAGACCGAGGGCATCTTCGCCGAGACGGCGGGCGGTGTGACGGTCGGCGTCACCAAGAAGCTCATCGAGGCCGGGCTGATCGACCCGTCGCTCACCACGGTCGTGCTGAACACCGGTGACGGTCTGAAGACGCTCGACGCCGTCGCCGACTCGTCGCAGGCCACCGCGACCATCCGGCCGTCGCTGGAGGCGTTCCGCGCCGCCGGGCTCGCCGAGTAATCCGCCCCACCGCTGAAAGACCGAGGTGAACCCATGAGCGTTTCCGTCCGCATCCCCACCATTCTCCGTACCTACACCGGCGGCCAGGCAGAGGTCAGCGCCGAGGGCGCCACGCTCGCCGACGTCATCTCCGACCTGGAGAAGAACCACACGGGGATCGCCGCCCGCGTTCTGGACGACCAGGGCAAGCTGCGCCGGTTCGTCAACGTGTACGTGAACGACGACGACGTCCGCTTCGAGCAGGGCCTGGAGACCGCCACGCCCGACGGCGCCGGCGTTTCGATCATTCCCGCCGTCGCCGGCGGCTGACACGGTCGGCCGACACACTGAGTCATCCGAATTGCCCCCTCCGCCAGGAAAGCGGAGGGGGCAATTCTGCATGGTTGAGCGCGGTACAGTTGGGGAAGCTGGTTCGATTCCGAACGTGGTGCATGACGGGCGCATATGAGTTCCCGCCCGAAGCGCGACAAGAAGCAGCCAATGTGCGTCTCCCATTCAGGCCTTTTATGGCATTTGTACGGCCCGACTTGCCCTGAGATCCGTGCAGTTGGCCCGGTTTCCGCGATCACGCGTGCCCAGAATTCTCGTCCGACTGACCTGTTGCAGACGGCAGTTGGGCAGATACATTCAGCCGCGGTCGACGCGTTCCGGCGCACACCCCCAAACCCTTTGGGGAGTGAGGTCTGACCCGGGTCCGCGAAGTGCGGACTCGCGCAAGGGCCAGTAATAGGGGAGTTAGGCATGGCTCAGGGCACCGTCAAGTGGTTCAACGCGGAGAAGGGGTACGGCTTCATCGCGGTCGACGGTGGTGCGGATGTTTTCGTCCACTACAGCGCGATTCAGATGGACGGCTACCGCACCCTCGAAGAGGGTCAGCGAGTGGAATTCGAGATCTCGCAGGGCCAGAAGGGGCCGCAGGCCGACATGGTCCGCCTGGCCGCCGGCTGAGCGATCGACCGACTGCAGCACACAAGCTTCGTACGGTCCATGAAGGGCCCGCCCCCGGTTCGCCGGGGCGGGCCCTTCGTGCTGCCGCGCGCGGGCGCGCACCACGGCCCGATCTGTGATAGCCGCTTGCACTCGCATGGGCCGAGTGCTAATCATTGGGCTTAGCACTCTCCAAGTGAGAGTGACAGAACTTGGATCGGGTCGGTGAGGTCCGGGAGCCGGGTGGGGCAAGGAACCACAAGGCTCAAGGGCCGTCCGTCGCGGGCACCAGCACGGTCCGTTTGCGTTTCCACCCCGTCCGGGAGGACCACTTCACATGGCCAAGATCATCGCGTTCGACGAGGAGGCACGGCGCGGCCTCGAGCGCGGCATGAACCAGCTCGCCGACGCCGTCAAGGTGACCCTGGGCCCCAAGGGTCGCAACGTCGTCCTCGAGAAGAAGTGGGGCGCCCCCACGATCACCAACGATGGTGTGTCCATCGCCAAGGAGATCGAGCTCGAGGACCCGTACGAGAAGATCGGCGCCGAGCTGGTCAAGGAGGTCGCGAAGAAGACGGACGACGTCGCCGGTGACGGCACGACGACCGCGACCGTCCTGGCCCAGGCCCTGGTGCGCGAGGGTCTGCGCAACGTGGCCGCCGGTGCCAACCCCATGGCCCTCAAGCGCGGTATCGAGAAGGCCGTCGAGGCCGTCTCCGGTGCCCTCCTCGAGCAGGCCAAGGAGGTCGAGACCAAGGAGCAGATCGCTTCGACGGCCTCCATCTCCGCCGCCGACACCCAGATCGGCGAGCTCATCGCCGAGGCGATGGACAAGGTTGGCAAGGAAGGCGTCATCACCGTCGAGGAGTCCCAGACCTTCGGTCTGGAGCTTGAGCTCACCGAGGGTATGCGCTTCGACAAGGGCTACATCTCGGCGTACTTCGCCACCGACATGGAGCGTATGGAGGCCTCGCTGGAGGACCCGTACATCCTCATCGTCAACTCGAAGATCGGCAACGTGAAGGACCTCCTTCCGCTGCTGGAGAAGGTCATGCAGTCGGGCAAGCCCCTGCTGATCATCGCCGAGGACGTCGAGGGCGAGGCCCTGTCGACCCTGGTCGTCAACAAGATCCGTGGCACCTTCAAGTCCGTCGCCGTCAAGGCCCCGGGCTTCGGTGACCGCCGCAAGGCCATGCTCGGCGACATCGCCATCCTCACCGGTGGCACCGTCATCTCCGAGGAGGTCGGCCTCAAGCTGGAGAACGCCGGTCTCGACCTGCTCGGCCGCGCCCGCAAGGTCGTCATCACCAAGGACGAGACGACGATCGTCGACGGTGCCGGTGACAGCGACCAGGTCCAGGGCCGCGTCAACCAGATCCGTGCCGAGATCGAGAACAGCGACTCGGACTACGACCGCGAGAAGCTCCAGGAGCGCCTCGCCAAGCTCGCCGGCGGCGTGGCCGTCATCAAGGCGGGCGCGGCCACCGAGGTCGAGCTCAAGGAGCGCAAGCACCGCATCGAGGACGCCGTTCGCAACGCGAAGGCGGCCGTCGAAGAGGGCATCGTCGCCGGTGGTGGCGTGGCCCTCCTCCAGGCCTCCGCGGTCTTCGAGAAGCTGGAGCTCCAGGGTGACGAGGCGACCGGCGCCAACGCCGTGAAGCTCGCCCTTGAGGCCCCGCTCAAGCAGATCGCCGTCAACGGTGGTCTCGAGGGTGGCGTCGTCGTGGAGAAGGTTCGGAACCTGGCCGTCGGCCACGGTCTGAACGCCGCCACGGGTGAGTACGTCGACATGATCGCCGAGGGCATCCTCGACCCGGCGAAGGTGACCCGCTCTGCCCTGCAGAACGCCGCCTCCATCGCCGCGCTGTTCCTCACCACCGAGGCCGTCATCGCCGACAAGCCGGAGAAGGCGGGCGCTGCCCCGGCCGGCGGCGGCATGCCGGGCGGTGACATGGACTTCTGAGCCTGACGGTTCAGCCTGTCCTTTGACGAGGGCGGCATCCCTTCGGGGGTGCCGCCCTCGTTTTTTGCTGTCCGCCGGTGGGGCTTCTCGCGCCCCCGCGGCGGAGCCGCACATTGACACTGTCCCGCGCCCCTACGGGGCGCTAATGTCCCCCTGCAATGTGATCAATGGGGTGGGGACATGACAGAGAAGCCTGTGAACGTCTGGGGGCAGGCCGTCGCGGCCTTTGCTCTGGTGGGGGCGCTCGGGGTCGGGTTCTGGGCGTTGGCCCAGCAGCCCGAGGACGGGCGGAGCGCCGCGGAGGATGCTGCCACGTGTTCGGGTGGGGCGGCGACGAAGAAGGACGGGGCCGCCGGGCGGGTGTCCGGGGCGCAGTTGTGCAAAGCCCTGAACCAGCGCGGGCTGGCGGACTGGCTCGGGATACCGGGGGAGCGGCCCACGAGCGCGTCCGGCAACGGCGGGTCCGTCGAGTTCGGGAAGCGGAAGATTCCGACGCCCTCGGCGCGCGTCGAGTTCGAGACGTACACCGTCGAGCTGACCGCGTCCTACGACGACTACCGGGTGGACCAGGACACCGCGGCCTTCATCGGGCGTGACGTGCACCGGCAGAAGGTGCTGCGCCGTCCTGCGGTCTTCTACACGACCCAGACCATGGGCATCAGTTTCCGGCTCGACGGCTCGGACGCGAAGAGTACGGAGGGCGTGCCCGCCGAGGCGCTCAGCGTCGCGCTCGACGCGAAGAACCGCGGCGGCTCCTACGAACTGGTGATGTGGCGCAACCACGGCGGGTATCCCGACCGGACGATCCTGCTCGACATCGCCGAGCACGTGCTTCCGGTGGTCCCGGGCTTCGGCTCAGGGTCGGCGAAGCCTCAGGACACGCCCTCTTCGTAGCTGTTCCAGGCGTCCTTGCCGGCGCGGCTCGCGCTGGTCGCCGCCGTCTGGGCCTGGCGCAGGGCGCGCTGGGCCAGTTCGGCGGGCGGGACCTCCCAGCTGCCCGTCCAGGAGCGGCCCGCGCGGGCGAGCTCGTAGACCAGGACGCCGACGCCCGCGGCGGCGACGAGCATGCCGACGCCGGTCAGGCCCGCGCCGACGGAAAGGCGGCGCTGGTCGGGGCGGAACTCGGTCCAGGAAATCTTGGAAAAGGTGCTGTCAGCCATGGGGTCAGGATGCGGCGAAGCGCGCGGGGCCGCATGTCGAGCGGTCCCGCGCGCTTCGTTTCTCTCAGAGGTCAGACGAGTTCTTCGGCCGGGTGCTCCTCGACGCTGTGCGAGTCGGTGAGGCTCGCGGCGCCGACGGCCGCGATCACGCCGACCACGACGGCGAGCACCGCGTAGGTGATCCGTTCGCCGTGGAAGAAGGAGGCGACGAGGTCGCTGCTCCAGACGCCGGTGGGCAGCGTCGTGGTGACAAGCGCGGCGATCAGCGTGCCGACCATGGCGGTGCCGACGCTGGAGCCGACCTCCTGGGCGGTGTCGTTGAGGGCGGCGGCGATGGAGGTGCGGTTGGCGGGCATGGCGTCGACGAGGGCGACGGCGCAGATCGTCATGACGGTGCGCAGTCCTACGGTCATGAGGACCATGCAGACCGCGATGACGGCGTAGCCGTGCTCGACGCCCCAGGCCAGACCGGCCAGCGAACCGGCCAGGCAGGCCGCGCCCACCAGGCACGCGATGCGGTGGCCGAAGCGACGGCCGAGCCATTCGGACAGCGGGGTCGCGACGAGCATGGTGACGATGATCGGCAGGTTGGCGAGGCCGGCCCGCACCGGGCTCCACCCGTAGGCGTACTGGAAGTGCAGGATCAGCCCGAACATCACGCTGGCCATCGCGATCGAGGTGCCGATCTGGGCGAGGGCGGCGCCGCGCACGGTGCCGTTGCGGAACACGGTCAGGTCGAGCATCGGGGCCTTGCTGCGGCGCTCGTGCACCACGAAGGCGATACCGGCGACGACGGCTCCGACGATCGAGGCGAGGGTGGCCGCGGAGAGCCAGCCGTGCTCGACGCCGCTGGTCAGCGTGTAGCAGGCGAGGCCGATGGTGGCGACGCTCAGGACGGCGCCGGGCATGTCGAGCTTGTCCTTGGTCAGGTCCTCGGGCCGGTCGGCGGGGACGCCGAGCCGGACGCCGATGCAGGCGATCACGGCGATCGGGGCGTTGACGACGAGCAGCCACTCCCAGCGGACGTGGGCCAGGGCGGTGCCGCCCAGCAGCGGGCCGAGGACGAAGCCGGACATGCCGACGACGATCATCACGGTCATGGCGCGCATCCGCAGCGCCTTGTCGTCGAAGAGCCGGAAGACCAGCGAGTTGGTGATGGGGGCCATCGCGGCGGCGGCCACGCCGAGCGCGGCGCGCAGGGCGATCAGCTCGCCCGCGGTGGTGACCCAGACGACGCAGAGGCTCAGGGCGCCGAACACGGCGAGCCCGATGAGCAGCACTCTGCGGCGGCCGAGCCGGTCGGCCATGGAGCCCGCGGTGAGCAGCAGCCCGCCGAAGGTCAGGGAGTAGGCGCCGGTGACCCATTGCAGCGCGGTGGTGCCGCTGCCGAGGTCCCGGCCGATGGTGGGCAGCGCGATCGACAGCAGCGTGTTGTCGACCATCTCGACGAAGAAGGCCAGGCAGAGCGCTGCCAGGGGGATCCACGCCGCGCGCAGCGACGGATAAGTGCGAGTAGTCATGGCAGCGGTCCTTTCTGTCCCGATTCGGAAGGGGGCCCACAACGGGCGTATCGAACGGCGCTCGATCATCGAACCGCGTTCGATAAGCTACGATAGAACAACGTTCGATAGATGGCAAAACCCAAGCGGGAAGTGAGGAGCAGACGCCATGCCGCGCACGCAGAACCGCTCCGCCGGAGGACGCCGGCGGGCCTCGCACTCGATGGAGTCCGTCCTCGCCGAGACGGTGGCGCTCCTCGACGAGGCCGGGCCCTCGGCGCTGACGTTCCGGGCGCTCGCGCAGCGTCTGGGCGGCGGCGTCGCCAGCATCTACTGGTACGTGGCGAACAAGGAGGAGCTGCTCGACCGCGCCACGGACCATGTGATCGGCACGGTCCTCGCCGACATCGAGGCGCTGCCGGAGCAGGACGACCCGATCGACGCGCTGCGGGCGATGGCCCTGATGCTGTTCGACGCGATCGTGGAGCGCCCCTGGCTGGGCAACTACTTCATGCGCAACACGGATCTCCAGAACAACTCCCTGCGCCTGTGGGAGAAGCTGGGCCAGCAGTCCCTGCGCCTGAACCTCACCGCGCGCCAGCGCTTCCACGCCGTGTCGGCGGTCGTGGGCGTCGTCGTCGGCTCGGCCGTCGACCTGGGCCAGGAGCCGCCAGCGGAGGTCCTCGGCGGGGCCGTGACCCGGGACGAGTTCCTGGGCCGCTTCGTCGCCACCTGGCGGGAGCTGGACCCGGCGGAGTTCCCGTTCGTGCACGAGATCGCGGACGAGTTCGACGGCCACGACGACGTCGACCAGTTCCGCACCGCGCTGGATCTGACGCTGTCGGGGCTGCGGTTGATGGCGGGCGCCTGAGCGGGAGGGGTCGGCCTCCCGGCGGGCGCGTGGGCTCCTGCCGGGGAGTCGAACGCTTCGGCGGCGGCCGAAGGGTCGCCGGTCGACAATGGGCTGTGATGAACAGCCACGACACCACCGCTGCCGGCGGCCCCGACCTGGCCGCCTTCGCCGCGCTGCTGGCCGACGGGACGCGGGCCGGGTTCTGTCTCGCCCTGCTGGACGGGCGGGCCTGGACCGCTAGTGAGCTGGCGCGGCATGCCGGAGTGGCCGCGTCGACGGCGACCGGGCATCTGAATCTCCTGGTCGAGGGCGGGCTGCTCGCCCAGGAACGGCAGGGCCGCCACCGCTATGTCCGGCTGGCGGACGCCGACACGGCCGAGCTGATCGAGAAGCTGGCCTCGATGGCGCCCCGGCGTACCGATCCGCCGCGTTCGCTGCCCGCGGTCAACCGGGGCCGGGCGCTTGCCCGCGCCCGTACCTGTTACGACCATCTCGCCGGGGCCCTCGGGGTCGCGATCACCGACGCGATGACCGAGCGGGGGCTTCTCGACTGGGCGCGGGGGCTGACGCTCACCGCGGACGGGTCCGCCTGGCTCACCGAACTCGGCATCGTCATCCCGTCCCGTACGCGCCGCCCGCCGGTCCGCTCGTGCCTGGACTGGACCGAGCGCCGCCCGCACCTGGCCGGTGCCGTCGGCGCCGCTCTGTGCCGGCACGCCTTCGACGCGGGCTGGATCGCCCGGATCGGCACGCAGCGTGCCGTCGTGCTGACCGGGGCCGGGGAGCGTGTGCTCGGCGACCGGCTCGGGCTGAGCGCCGGTGACTTCACGCGGCGATGAGTTCCGGTGCTTCGACGACGTCACCGGCGAGTGACGGTGCGCGGGTCGTAGGGGGCCCGGCTGCGGGGCGTGACAGGTGTGGGCTCCGCGCGCATCGCCGAGCGGATCTGTGCCGCCCGCGCGTGGACCGTCTCGGCGGTGAGGGTCAGTGGGGCAGCCGGGCGGTCCGGTTGCCGGGTCGTGCCCCGGCACATGCCGCAGCGGCCGGCCCTGATGTCCTCCGGGCGGCCCGGGTCGCCGCACGTTCCGCACTCCACCACCCGCAGCGGTGGGCGTGGTGCCGGTTCCGGCGGGAGCTTGTCCGTCAGGCGCCTGCGCACCAGTGCCGCCGGGCTGTGAACGGGAGTCGGCAGGCCCGTCGTCAGCGCGTGGACGATCACCGATTCGTCGGCGCCCCTCGCGAACCAGGCTTCCGTCAGCGGGCCCAGCTCCGTGCACTCCTTCGCCGACAGCGCCAGCGTCGGGGCCGTCCGGCCCAGTGCGGCCAGCAGGATGTACGCCCTGTTCCGCGTCGGTCCTGATGGCCGTGGGCTCTCCTCCTCCGGCACATCGCCCCGCAGGAACTTCGTCCACCATCCGTCGTCCCGCGCCGTCCGCGAGAACCACGTCCGCGTCACCCAGCGCGCACTGCCCTGGCCCACCACGTGCTCCCGCCCGCGCCTCAAGTGGCCCGCCGCCTGGAGGTTGTTCAGGGCCGTGCGCATCGCCTGTTGCCCGTACGGGAGACAGGACGCGAGCAGCTTCACCGAGATGTCCGCGCCGTCGTGCAGCCGGTCGATGAACCCGGCGATGTGCGCTTCGCGGGGCGGGAGGTGGGTGAAGTCCCGGTTCGTACGCGGGGCTTGGTCCGGTGCCGAGCGTTTGCCGTAGCCGGGGCTGGCAGCGGGATGCGCGGGCGTGCCGGCAGCACTAAAGTAGGCGTCAGCCATGGATCGACTCATTTCGATCTCGATGGATAGGCCCTCGTTCGGTGTTGGCGCACCGGCGGGGGCCGTTCGTTGTTCGGGACGTTAGACGGCCGTCACCCTGCGTGGCAAGTCGGTCCCGGAAAGTCGCCGACCTGCCAACTTGCCGGGAGGGAGGGTGGGTTGAGACCCACCCCCCAATCCTTGAAAGCACGGCTCGGGGCTCGGGGCTTGAGCCTCGGGCGGGTGGGTCAGGCGCTGCGCCGCAGGTCGTCGATGAACGCCGTCCAGGCTGCCGCCCGGAGCACGAGCTTCGGGCCGGTGGGGTTCTTTGAGTCCCGGATCGGGACCAGGTGGGGGTGGGTGGTGACGACTTCGAGGCAGTCGCCGCCTTGGCCGCCGCTGTAGCTGGACTTGCGCCAGGTGGCCGAGGTGAGGTCAGGCTCGGGGTGATCGGTCTTCATGTGCGTAATCCTCCGCCGCTGATTCGATCATGGCCAGCGATTGCCTTGGGGTGAGTGCGTCGGCCCTGAGCAGATCGTAGGTCAGCTGATGGCGGGTGATCGTCGCTGGATCGTCCGTCAACTGGCCCATGCTGGGCGCTTCGACGAAGGAGAGTGGGGGTGCGTCCGTGAAGTACATAAGTTTCAGGGAGCCGTCCAGGGATGCGTGAGCCCCTGCTGCGAACGGCAGCACTTGCACGATCATCCGGCGCCTGCGCGCCAGTGCGGCAACGTGCGCCAGGGCCTCGGCCATGACCGCCGGGCCGCCGACTTCCCTGCGCAGGGCAGTCTCGTCCAGAACAGCCCACAACAACGGCTTTGTTGGATGGTCGAGAAGGTGGGCCCGCTCTGTCCGGGCCGCTACCAGCTTGTCGATGACCTCATCCGGCGCCGTCGGCTGGTATGCCAGGAAGATCGCGCGGGCGTAATCCGGGGTCTGGAGCAGGCCGGGGATGAGCAGTGATTCGTACTGCCTGATCTCGATGGCGACGGCCTCTGCCTCGGCCGCCTCGGCGAAGTGGGCTGGATGCTTCGACGCGTTCACCTTCGTGCAGTGCCGCTCGAAGAAGCCCCCGGTTTCCAGGGCTTCGTCCAAGCGCTGAGCCATGTCCGGCAGGATCCGCCGTGTCCCCGCCTCCATCTGTCCGACGTAGGAACCGCTCACGAACAGCAGCTCGCCCAGCGCCTGTTGGGTCAGATCGGCCCGCTCGCGGGCGTGCCGGAGTTCTTCGCCGACGAGGTCCTTCGGTCCGGACACATGCATCAACTCCCGCTGGCATCAATGCCCTTTGTTGGGCCGGTGCTCTGGAAAGCGTAGAGCCGATGCGGTCACGCTGGGTGAGGAATGCGGAACACTCGGTGGGAGAAGGGTGCTGATCGGGATGGTCGTGCGGGACGCGGAGCGGTTGCGGGCGGTCGAGGAGGTCATCGCGCAACTCAGGGCGGAACTGCTGGCGTTGGGGGTGCTGCTGCCGTCGCTGCGGGTGGACCCGGTGTCGGCGGCGGGGGAGTCGCCGTATCCGCTGGTGGATCTGGGGTGCGTGAACCTGGATACGGCGATGCGGCTGACGGCCGTACTGCACGGGGTGAGCCGGTGAGTGCGATCGGGGAGTACGTGATCGACGTACGGGACGGAAGGGTCGGCCGGGTCATGGCGACTGAGGGCGGATGCGTGCAGCTCAGGCCGCCGGGCGGGGGAGTCGAGTGGGACTGCCCGCCGGAGTCGGTGGCGCCCGCGCCGGTGTCGGAGGAACTGCGGGCGCGGGTGCGGGAGGTGAACCGGGAGGGGCGGCTGCCGTAGGGGCGGCCTCTGTTCGTCAGGGCGTGGGGGCGGTGAGGTACCGCTGGACGGTGGGTCCGACCCAGTCCACGATCTCGTCGCGGTCGAGGGCCACACTGGCCGGGAAGCGCAGGACGTAGCGCGTCAGGGCGAGCCCGAGCACGGTGGAGGCGCACAGTGCCGCCCGCATCGGGGCCTGCTCCGGATCGGGGCTCAGCCGGTGGGCGAGCGGGATCAACTGCTCGCGCAGCACGACCTGCATGCGATCGGCCGCGGCCGGATCGGTGGCTCCGACCCGCATCAGCGCGGTGAGCTCGCCGTTCTCCTCCCACAGGGTGAGGAAATGGCTCACCAGGGTGCGGCCGATCTCCTCGCGGGGTTCGAGGTCGAGCTCGGGCAGGCCGGGGTCGATCGCGACGGCGGCCGCGAACAGGCCGGCCTTGCTGTCGTAGTAGCGCATCACCATCGACGGGTCGATCTTCGCGTCGCGCGCGATGGCCCGGATGGTCGCCTTCTCGTAGCCGTCCGCCGCGAACCGCTCGCGGGCCGAGGCCAGGATCGCGGCGCGGGTGGCGTCGGAACGCCGTACGGCCTGCTGGTTCTCCGTGGTGCCGGTCATGCCCACGAATGTAGGCCAACGGCTGTTGACAGTCCAGGGGCATGCCTCTACGTTTGCCAACACGCGTTGCCAACACTTGTTGTCAACGGATGTTGGTGGCGCGTGCCGAGAAGACAGCCGATCGCGAGGGGACGTACCGAAGATGGCCAAGCTCCAGAGTCTCGACCCGCGCACGCCGATGTTCGCGCAGTTCCAGGAGAAGACCGGGCCCATCGTCCTGGCCAACACCTTCGTCGTCCCGGAGGAGGTGCGCGCGTCGTTCCTGCCGCTCTTCCGGCGGCAGGCCGAGTTCATGAAGGCTCAGCCGGGGTTCGTCTCCCTTCAGATGCACCAGGGGACGGCGGGCAGCGAGCTCCTGATGAACGTCGCGGTCTGGGAGTCGACCGAGGCGCTCGCCGCGGCGTTCGGCAGCCCGGAGTTCCAGGGCATGGCGGCCGAGTTCCCCGACGGCATCGTGTCGTACCCGCACATCTTCGAGCGGATCGACGTATGACGCGGCAGCCGAGCCCTCATCCGTCCCGGACGCAACACGGAACACCGAAGGAGAGCACCATGTCGCTGAAGAACGTCAACACCGTCCTGGCCCACCACGGCTCCGCCGCCGCCGCGTTCGGCATCCACGGCCTGACCGCCGCGCTGATCGCGGCCACGGGTCTGCTGGTCCTGCGCGAGACCGGCGAGGTCCGCAGGGTGCCCGTCGCGCAGCCCGCCTGAGCTTCCCGGAGCCGGGGTCAGCGGTCGCGGCGTTCCTCGGAGGGCAGGACCCCGTAGCGGTCCCGGTAGTAGACGGCGAACCGGGAGAGGTGGGTGAATCCCCAGCGGGCCGCGATGGCGGCGACGGTCGTGCCCTGTGGCTGGTCGGAGCGGAGGTCCTGGTGGGCTCCGGCCAGGCGGACGTTGCGGAGGTAGACCGTCATGGAGACGCCGTGATGGCCGAGGAACGCGCTCTGGAGGGTGCGCAGGGGGATGCCGGAGATCCGTGCGAGTTCCCTGGCCGTGAAGGGGTGGGCCGGGTCGGCGTGGATGGCGTCGGTCACCGTGAGGACCGGGGCCGGGCCCGTGCGGCCCGGCGTGGCGAGTTCCTCGGCGTACTGGTGGGGCGTGGTGTGGAGCATCGTGGTGAGGAGCGCGGCGCCGAGCCGGTCGGCCATCGCGGGCCGGTCCAGGAGGCCGGTGGGCTGGACGATCTCCGAGGTGACCAGGTCGAGGAGGGCCATGAAGGGGCGGGCCTGCCCGGAGGTGACGCCGAAGGACGTCGGGAAGGTCAGCGCGGTGATGCCGTGGCCCAGCTCCTCCTCCAGCTCTGCCGTCACCGCGGCGGTGGCGAAGGACGCCTGGAAGAACTCGCTCGCCGGACCGCAGTGGGTCGTCTGCGGGCGTGCCGACGCGGCGCTGGCCAGGCGGCCGTCGCCCGCCCTCGACGGGGTCTCGGCTCCGGGGCGGGTGGTGAGCAGGGTCCCGGCCATGGCGGCGTAGAACGGATAGATCATCGAGATCAGCGCCGGGCCGTGCAGGACCACCGTCGAGCCGAAGGCCAGGGTGTTGAAGGCGACCGGGCCCAACTGGGCGTAGCGCATCGTCATCTCGAAGTTGCCGACGTCCGAGAGCTGCGGGTCGACGACGAGCGGGAAGCCGTAGAAGTCGGTGAGCCGGGCGCGGGCGTCCTCCACGTTCCGGCTGTGGAGCGTGGTCGTGGAGCCGGCCGTCGGGTCCGCCATGCCATTACCGTCCTGATGGACGCGGTCGGGCCCGCGTGTGCCACGGCGCCGGAGAACGGCGCGGTACGGCCAAGCCTCGCGCAGAACGGATAGATGGCCAAGGGGCTCCCGCACTTCAATCGCACCGGGACATGGCTTGCCGGAGTCGCGACGCCGACTACCGCGGCTTCGGCGACCGTCCTCCGGCCTGCTGACACTCCCGCGTTCAGCAGGCCGGAGGACACCTTGCGTGAGGCCGATCTGAAGGGGTCCTCGGACCTCACGCACCGGTGGCCGCCGCTCCAGGAGCGGCGGCCACCGGCCTAAGCGGTTCCTTGGGCGTCCCGTGTCCTGCGGGAGCGGTACCCGGCCATCTTCGACCGCGCCCCGCACACGTCCATCGAGCACCAGCGGCGGCGGCCCGGGCGGCTGACGTCGACGAAGAGCAGGGTGCAGTCCGGGGCGGCGCACTCGCGGATGCGGTGGCTGTGGCGGCCCGTGAGCAGGTCGACGCCGTCGCGCGCGATCAGGGTCAACAGGTCGCCGGTGAGATGGAGTCGGGGGCGGCGCAGGGCCGGGGTGTCGTCCGGGGCGGAGGTGAGGCGGGGGCCCGGCAGGGAGCGCGCCGACCAGGTGCTGATGGTGTCGAGGTCGTCCGGGTCGGGCTTCGCCGCGTGCAGGAACGTCCGGTGCAGGGCCTCGCGCAACTGGTGGGCCTGGGTGAGGGCGCGGGGGGTCGCGTCGGGGAGCGGGGCGTCCGAGAGGTGGGCGGCGCGGGACCAGCGGGAGAGGTCGGCCGGGGTGCGCAACTGCTCTACGGTGTCCGGGGCCTGGCCGGTCAGCGTGGCCGTGAAGTCGACCGAGACCCTCCCGCCGTACCAGCGGAAGGCGAGGGGGTCGGTGCGCGTGTCCACCATGCCGGGCACGCTAGCAGTCCTGGCCCGCGCCTCTGGGTGGTTCGTTTGTCGCAGTTCTCCGTGCCCCTGAGGCGAGTTGCGCTCGCTCAGGGGCACGGGAGGCGGGTCAGACGGCGGCCGGCACCTTTTCCGGCGTGTCCGGGGCCTTCGGGGCCGTGGTGGTCTCGGGAGCGTTCAGGTCCAGGAGCATCTGCTTGCTGAAGCCGAAGAAGTACGTGGCCAGGAAGCCGACCGCGTAGCCGACCAGGAGGCCGCCGCCGTAGATGGCCGCCGTCGTGCCCCAGCCGTGGTTGCCGTCGATCAGCGGGAACAGCGCCCAGCCGGACGGGCCGATCGCCGTCGAGCCGACCTTGTCGCCGAGCATCGAGAACAGGCCGACGAACGCGCCGCCCGCCGCTCCGCCCACGCACGCCGTGATGAACGGACGGCCCAGCGGCAGCGAGACACCGTAGATGAGCGGCTCGCCCACGCCCAGGAAGCCCGCGGGGAGCGCCGACTTGATGGTCTTGCGGATCGACGCGTTGTGCTTGAGGCGCTTGTACACCGCGATCGCGCAGCCGACCTGGCCCGCGCCCGCCATCGCCAGGATGGGGAGCAGGACCGTGTAGCCCTGCTGCTCGATGAGGGTGGTGTGGATGGGGATGAGGGCCTGGTGCAGGCCCAGCATGACCAGCGGGAGGAACAGTCCGCCGAGGACCAGGCCCGCGAACGCGCCGGTGTTGTCGAGCAGCCAGTTCGCCGCCGTGCCGATCCCGGTGGAGATCTCACCGGCCACGTACATCAGGCCGAAGATGGTGACCAGGCCGGAGACCAGGACCGTGATCGTCGGCGTAACGAGGACGTCCACCGCCTCCGGGACCCACTTGCGGCACCACTTCTCCACGTACACCGCGAGCACCGCCGCGCCGAGCGCGCCGAGCACACCGCCCTGGCCGGGCGAGAGCTTCTGGCCGAACGCCTCGATGTTGGCGACACCCGCGTACACGATGATCGCCGCGACGGCGCCGCCGAGGATCGGGGTGCCGCCGAACTCCTTCGCCGTGTTGTAGCCGACGAACACCGCGATCAGCGACATGAAGCCGGAGGCGATGGCCGCGAGGGCGGGGGTGACGGAGGGCAGCCACTCCAGGTTGATCAGCAGGCCGTTGATGCCCGCGACGATGCCGCAGCCGATCAGGGCCGGGATCAGCGGCACGAAGATGTTGGCGATCTTGCGGAGGAAGAGCTTGAACGGGGTGGCGTTCTTCGCCTTCCGCGCCGCCTTCAACTCGGCTCCCTGAGCGGCCAGTTCCTCGGCCGTCGGCGGGTGCGGAGCGGCAGGTGCGGCTGCCTTGCCCTCCTCGACGAGCGCCTCGAACTCGGGCGTCACCCGGGCGACCTTCCCCGGGCCGAGGACGATCTGGTACGTCTCGTCCTCGACCACGCCCATCACATCGGGCAGCGCCTTCAGCGCCTCGTCCTGGACCAGCGAACGGTCGGCCAGGCCCAGCCGGAGCCGGGTCATGCAGTGGACTACTGAGGTGACGTTCTCCGGCCCGCCGACAAGCGGGAGGATCGAGGCCGCCACGTCGCGGTTCTTGTTCTCAGCCATGGTGCGTGCTGCCTTGCTGTGCGGGTGGTGCTGGGGGTGTACGGGGGTCAGGGGGTGGTGCTCGGGGCCGCGGCGAGCGCGGCGCGCAGGTGGCCGTCCGACGCGGTCAGCAGGCGGGCGGCCGTGGGTCCGTCGACCTCGCCGAGGACGACGAGGATCGCGTTCTTCACCTCACCGTCGGTCGCGGCGAGCGCGGCCTCGATGACGGCGTCCTCGGCGCCCGTGGCCAGCGAGACGATGCGGCGGGAGCGGGCCCGCAGCTTCTCGTTCGACGCGCGGACGTCGACCATGAGGTTTCCGTACGTCTTGCCGAGCCGGATCATGGTGATCGTCGACAGCATGTTCAGTACGAGCTTCTGGGCCGTGCCCGCCTTCAGGCGGGTGGAGCCGGTGAGCAGCTCGGGGCCGACGACGACCTCGATGCCGTGGTCCGCGGCCGCCGCGAGGGCGCTGTCCGCGTTGCAGGACAGGCCGATGGTGAGCGCGCCGTACGTCTTCTTCGCGTGCTCGACGGCGCCGATCGCGTACGGGGTGCGGCCCGAGGCCGAGATGCCGACCACGACATCGTTTTCCGTGAGGTTCAGGGCGTCCAGGTCCTCGGCGGCGAGTTCCTTGGAGTCCTCGGCGCCTTCCACCGCCGTGACCATCGCGGAGGGGCCGCCCGCGATCAGGCCGACGACCTCGGCCGGGTCGGTGTTGAAGGTGGGCGGGCACTCGGACGCGTCCAGGACACCGAGGCGGCCTGCCGTGCCGGCGCCCGCGTAGATCAGGCGGCCGCCGCGGGCCATGCGGGCTGCGGTGCCGTCGATCGCCGCCGAGATCTGGGGCAGCTGGGCCGCCACGGCGGTGGGCACCGTGGCGTCCTCGCCGTTCATGATCCTGGCGATCTCCTGGGTGGGGAGCTGGTCGATCTCGGCGAGTTCCGGGCGGAAGGCTTCTGTGGTGAGGGTGGCCAGCTGGGCGCGGAGTTCGGTGTACGTGGCGTCGGTGGACATCGTCGTCTCGGGGGCTTTCTGTGCGGGGTGGCTTGTCGTCTGCCTGGTGCTGTCTCGTCGCCGGCTCACGGCGGGTGGGTGGCTGGTCGCGCAGTTCCCCGCGCCCCTGGGCGGTTCTTCGTCCGCGGGCCGGTGGCCGCTTCTCGCGCAGTTCCCCGCGCCCCTGAAGCGAGCTGCGCTCGCTCAGGAGCGCGGCCGGCCACGACGGCGCCGCGGATGGGCGCGGGCCTCATGACCGGCCGCCCCGCGGAGCGGCGCGGTGGCGGTGGGCCAGGGCCTCGTAGGAGGCGGAGAGGGCCGGGGCCGCGGACTCGTAGTTGCGCTGGGCCACGCCCACGAAGAGGCAGTCCACCACGAGGAGCTGGCTGGTCCGCGAGGACATCGCGGCGGGGCGGAGCTCGCTCTCGCGGGCGATGGAGGTGGTGAGGATGTGGTCCGCGTACTGGGACACCGGGGCGTCCGGGCGGCCCGTGATCGCGATCGTCGTGGCGCCGTGCTCGAAGGCGACCCGCAGCGGCTCGATGACGTCGCTGGTGGCGCCGGAGTGCGTGATCGCGACGGCCACGTCCCCGGAGCGGAGGCTCACGGCGTTCGTCACGGCGAGGTGCGGGTCCGAGTGCGCGTACGCCACGTGCCCGATCCGGAGCAGCTTCTGCGCCAGGTCCTGGGCGACGAGCCCCGACGCGGCCATGCCGTAGATCTCGACCCGCCCGGCAGCGGCGAGCGCGCCCACGGCGGCGCCGAGCTGCACGGTGTCGAGCCCGGCGGCGGTGTCGGCGAGGGTCTGCTGCTCGTCGTAGGCGAGCTTCGCGACCACGTCGGCGATCGGGTCGTCGACCGCGATGTCGGCGGTGACGGCGGGCGCCCGCCCCGACTGCTGCTGGGCGGCGAGCCCGGCGAGGGCGAGCCGCAGATCGCGGTAGCCGGGATAGCCGAGCAGACGCGCGGTGCGGACCACCGTCGCCTCGCTGGTGCCGGTGAGCTCGGCGAGGCCGGTGACGGTCAGGGCGGCGCAGCCGGCGGGGTCGCCGGCGACGGCTTCGGCGACCCGCTGCATGGACCGCGTCATCGACGGAGCCAGCGTCCGCACCTTCGCCGCGAGGGCGGCCGGGGCGGGCGGCGCGTCGTTCGCGAAACTTTCCTTCACGTCATTGCTCACGTAATGAAAGATATTTTCGTGACCGGTGGGGGTCAAGAGTCGAAGGGCCGGGACCTGCGTCACATCCGCGCCGCACGGAACACGGGGCGCGGGACAATGGGGGGATGAACACCATCAGCCCCCTGGAACAGGCACTGCACGCGGCCCGCGCGCTGATCCTCGCGGACCTGAAGGCCGTCGACGTCGCCGACGCGGACGTGGTCTCGCTCGTCGAGGAGTCGATCACGCAGCGCCGCTGGTGGGTGGAGCAGTGGCCGGAGGGCGTCGAGTTCGTCACCGGTCTCGTGGCGCAGGACGTGCAGGACGGCATCCTGGAGCGGCACGGCCGCTGGCCGGTGTGCCCGGTGTGCGGACCCGGCTCGGGCACGGACGGCCCGCACGCGCTCGACGTCGAGCCGGAGCTGGGCGCCGACCCGCACTGGGTGTGCTCGGAGGCCGGGGTGGTCGTGGCGCCTGTCGGTCAGCTGGGAGCCGTGGCCGGGTGACCGTCTACATCGACCCGCCGACCTGGCCCGGCCACGGCCGCCTCTGGTCGCACCTGGTGAGCGATGTGTCCTTCGACGAACTGCACGTGTTCGCGGGGCGGTTGGGGGTTCCGGAGCGCGCCTTCGAGCGCGACCACTACGACATCCCGGCGCACCGCTACGAGGACGCGGTGCGGGCCGGGGCCGTGACGATCGGCTCGAAGGAACTGGTGCGCAGGCTCACCGACGCGGGGCTGCGGCGTCCGAAGGGGCGGCCTGCGGCGTAGCGGCGCTGCCGGTGACGACCCGGGACGGCACGTCACGCCGGTGCAGCCGCAGCGACACCGCCGTCAGGCCGAGCGCGAGCACCGTCATCGCGCCGCCCGCCCAGGCGACCGCCGGATAGCCGAGGTCGGCGTCGATGACCGTGCCGCCGAGCCAGGGGCCGCCCGTGTTGCCGAGGTTGAAGGCCGCCGTCGTCGTGGCACCCGCGAGGGTCGGGGCGGCGCCCGCCACGTTGAACATCCGGGCGTTGAGCGCCGGGGCCGTGTAGAACGCGGACAGGCCGAGCAGGAACGCCAGCGCCACCGCCGCGATCTCCAGGTGCCCGAGCAGGGCCAGCGCGGCAAGGAAGACGGTGGACAGCGCGGTGCCGGTCAGCAGCACCCCGAAGAGGTGCGCGTCCGCGACCCGGCCGCCGACCGTCGTGCCGACCAGCGCGCCGACGCCGAACAGCGCCAGGACCGCCGGGACCCAGCTCTCGTCCAGGCCCGCCACGTCGGTGAGGAACGGGGACAGGTAGCTGAACGCGCAGAAGACCCCGCCCGCCGCCAGCGCCGTCACCGCGATCGACAGCCACACCTGCCGGTCCGCGTAGATCGACAACTCGCGCTTCAGGCGCGGGCGTTCGGCCGGGCGCGGGATGTGCGGGACGAGCGTGACGATGCCGACCAGCGCGATCGCCGAGGCCGCGCCGACCGCCCAGAACGCGGAGCGCCAGCCGAGCCCGTCACCGAGGAAGGCGCCGGCCGGGACACCGAGGACGTTCGCGATCGACAGGCCGCCGATCATCACCGCCATGGCGCGGGCCCGCTGGTTCACCGGCACCATCGCGATGGCGACGGCCGCGCCGACCGCCCAGAATCCGGCGCAGGCCAGCGCGGAGACGACCCGGGACGCGAAGAGGATCCCGTACGTGGGGGCGAGGGCGCCCGCGACCTGGCCCAGGCCGAACGTCGTGATCAGCGCGATGAGCGTCGTGCGGCGGGGCAGGCGCAGGGTCGCCACCGCGAGCAGCGGGGCGCCCACCACCATGCCGATCGCGAACGCCGAGATCAGCAGGCCCGCCTGCGGGATCGTGACGTCCATGTCGTCGGCGACGGCCGGGAGCAGCCCGGAGAGCATGAACTCGCTCGTGCCGAGGGCGAAGACGCTCAGGCCGAGTATGTAGACGGCCAGGGGCATGGTGGTGCGGTTGGTTTTCGACGACATGTAGATGGTCAACCGGGGGTGCCGGGGGTGGCATTCCCGGGGTTCTCCCCGGGTTCCAGGAGTCTCAGCTCCGTCGTCAGGTTCTCCCGGGCGGCGGCCTCCCAGTGCTTCTTCCCGTACGGGGTTCTGAACAGGGCCGGGAGGTCGAGGAGTTGGCGCAGGATCGCCGCGCGGCCCTCCCGGAACGCCTTGTCCGGCACGAACCCGTACTCCTCGCGGACGGCTCTCGTGTACGCCGCGTACGTCTCCGGGTCCGCGGCGAGGACGGCCAGGTCGGCGTCGCAGAGGGTTTCGCCGTCGGTGTCGCCGGGGGCCGGGTCGTGGGTGACGGTGAGCCGGACGAGGCGGGCCACTTCTTCCACCCGGGCCTGCGGCAGGCCGGCCTCGGTGAGCGCCCGCTCCGCGAGGGCGGCCGATCGCTCCTCATTCTCGGAGCGGTCCGGGCGGTACACGGCGTCGTGGAACCAGGCCGCGAGGCGCACCGTGTCGGGGTTCGCCGCGTGCCCTTCCAGTACGTCGATGTGGTCGAGGACGGCGGTGAGGTGGGTCTGGGTGTGGTAGCGCCGCTGGGGCTCCGCCCAGCGGGTGAGCAGGTTGTCGGCGTACGGATACGGGTCCGTCCCGGGCTCTCCCGTCACCGCCCGCAACGCCCACCCGAACCGCTCCCGCAACTCACTCATGGGGCGACCTTAGCTCCGGTGGCCGAGTGCCGGTGGTGGGCGGCTGGTCGCGCAGTTCCCCGCGCCCCTGAGATGCGCACTTCGTGCGGCATCTCATCAGGGGAAGGCTGCGCGCAGCGCATGCCTTCAGGGGCGCGGGGAACTGCGCGACCAGCCACGACGGTGGCGCGGACGAGTGACGGGCCAAGAAACCCGTTGGCCCCCGAGTGGAGGGGTGACATACACTCGCCCGTCCTGCCCGCCTCCCCCCGCGGAGCGCGCCGCCGTCGCCCGGTCGGAAACCGGCGGCCCGTGTCGTCGTCGTACCGTCAGCCGGAGGCAGAACCCGTGAGTCAGTCAGCGTCGCCGCTCGACCGTGAGCGTGCGCACCTCTCGTCGTCCCGCGCAGCCCTGCGCGCCATGCGCGAGGACGCAGAGGCCCTGGACATCCGAGACGTCACCGCGAACTGGGTGAACGCCGAAGTGCTCCAGCGCCAGATCGAGGAGCGGATCAAGGCGCTGGCCGACCTGAGCCACACCCCGCTCTTCTTCGGCCGCCTCGACTACCTGCACGCCCCCGGCGCCGAACAGGCCGAGGGCGCGGAGGGCGAGCAGTTCTACATCGGGCGCCGCCACGTGCACGACGCCGAGGGCGACCCCATGGTCATCGACTGGCGCGCGCCGGTCTCGCAGCCGTTCTACCGGGCCTCGAAGAAGAACCCGATGGACGTCGCGCTGCGCCGCAGGTTCGGTTACACCGGCGGCGAGCTGACCGCGTACGAGGACGAGAACCTGACCGACCCGGCGGAGGCCGAGCGCACCAGCCAGCTCCTCCAGCAGGAGATCGAGCGGCCGCGCGTCGGCCCGATGCGCGACATCGTCGCCACCATCCAGCCCGAGCAGGACGAGATCGTCAGGAGCGGGCTCGCCGGATCGGTGTGCGTGCAGGGCGGCCCGGGAACGGGAAAGACCGCGGTCGGCCTGCACCGTGTCGCGTACCTCCTCTACGCCCACCGCGAGCGCCTCGCCCGCACCGGCACCCTCGTCATCGGGCCGAACAGGTCGTTCCTCCACTACATCGAGCAAGTGCTGCCCGCGCTGGGCGAGTTGGAGGTCAAGCAGGCGACGGTGGACGACCTCGTCGCCGGGCCGGTGGAGGTGCGCGCTGCCGACGATGCGCCCGCCGCGCTGATCAAGGGCGACGCCCGGATGGCGGAGGTGCTGCGGCGGGCGCTGCGCTCGCACATCACGTTGCCGAGCGAGGGCATCGTGGTCGTGCGCGGGTCCCGGCGGTGGCGGGTCGCCTCGTACGAACTCGAAGAGATGGTCCGCGAGTTGATGGGGCGCGACATGCGGTACGGGGCCGCGCGCGAGGCGCTGCCGCAGCGGATCGCGCACGCCGTGCTCGTCCAGATGGAGCGGGCCGGGGAGGCCCCGGACGACCGGGTGCAGAACGCCGTCGCGCGCAACACCGCCGTCAAGGCCGCCGTCAAGGAGATCTGGCCGCCCGTCGATCCCGCGAAGCTGGTGCTGCGGCTGCTGTCCGACGCCGAGTTCCTCGCCGAGCACGCCGACGGGCTGCTCGACGACCACGAGCAGAAGACCGTGCTGTGGGCCAAGCCCGCGCGCAGCGTCAAGACCGCCAAGTGGTCTGTCGCGGACGCCGTGTTGATCGACGAGGCCGGTGACCTCGTCGAGCGGACGCACTCGCTCGGGCACGTCGTGCTCGACGAGGCGCAGGACCTCTCCCCGATGCAGTACCGGGCCGTCGGGCGGCGTGCCTCGACCGGGTCCGTGACCGTGCTCGGCGACCTCGCGCAGGGGACCACTCCGTGGGCCACGCAGAGCTGGGACGAGGCGCTGGAGCACCTCGGCAAGCCGGACGCCGTGGTGGAGGAGCTGACGGCCGGTTTCCGTGTGCCGACCGACGTCATCACGTACGCCTCCCGGCTCCTTCCGCACATCGCGCCCGGGCTCGCTCCGGTGGCATCGGTGCGTGAGAATCCCGGGGTGTTCGAGGTGCGGGGGGCTTCGGGGGACGGTGATGTGGTCGCCGCCTGCCGGGAGGCGCTGGGGCACGAGGGGTCGATCGGGCTCATCGCGGCCGATGCGCGGTGCGGCGTGCTGGGGGAGTTGCTGACCGAGGCCGGGCTGGTGTTTCTGGCGCCGGGTGAGGAGACGACGGCCGAGGCGCGGCTGACTCTTGTTCCGGCGTCGCTGGCGAAGGGGCTGGAGTACGACTACGTCGTCCTCGACGAGCCGGCCGCCGTGGTGAGCGGCGAGCCCGACGAACGCACGGGCCTGCGCCGCCTGTACGTCGCTCTGACCCGAGCCGTATCGGGCCTGGTGGTCGTCCACGCGGCCGCTTTGCCGCCCGAGCTGACGTCGTCCTGACGGACACCGCCCGGTGGGGCTTGCGCAGTTCCCCGCGCCCCTGAAGATCCGCGTCTGCCCTACGGGGTCCCGTCGCGACCTGCGGCCCGGTGGCCGCTTCTCGCGCAGTTCCCCGCGCCCCTGAGATGCGCACTTCGTGCGCCATCTCATCAGGGGCTTCCCTCGGGGGGAGGCGGCGCGAAGCGCATGCCTCAGGGGCGCGGGGAACTGCGCGAGAAGCGGCCGCCGGGTCGCGCGCGATGAACGACCCAGGAGCGCGGGTCAGGCGTCCAGGGCCTCGCGCCATGTGCGGACCGCGGTCGAGGAGACCGGGCCCGACCAACCCGCGGGGCGCGACGCTCCGCCGATGTGGAACGCCGACACACCGGCCCGCCGCAACCCGGCGACATGCTCCAGGCGGAGCCCCCCGCCCACCAGAATCTGCTGCTCGTACCCGGGCTCCCCGGCCGCCGACCGCCCGGCCTCCGAGACGAGGACGTCGAGCCCGGCGTCCACCCCGTCCGCCGAACCCGCCGTCAGGTACGTGTCCAGGCCGGGCAGATCGGCGAGCTGCTTGCGCAGGGCATCCCGGTCCGCGGCCCGGTCGATCGCCCGGTGAAACGTCCACCGGCACCCGTCCAGCTCCGCCACCACCCGCTCGACGGCGCCGAGATCGGGCCCCCCGTGCTCGTCGAGGAACCCGAGCACGAACTCGTCGGCACCCGCCGCCCGCAACGCCCGCGCCCGCGCCACCAGCTCCGGGACGTCCCCCGCGGCGAACCCGTCCGCGAGCCGCAGCATCACGCGCAGCGAGATGTCCACGGCCCCGCGGATCGCCGCGAAGGTCTCCACCGACGGCGTCAGCCCGTCCGCGGCCATGTCGGTGACCAGCTCAAGGCGGTCCGCCCCACCGGCCTGGGCGGCGACGGCGTCCTCGGCGTCGAGGGCGATCACCTCCAGGACTGCACGCTTGCTCATGAGGCTCCTGAATAGGTCTAGTCCAATGTCCCGCTCAGCCTACGCCGCGTGCACCGTGAACGCAGCCGTCCTGACCTCGCCGTCGTGCTTGAAATCGAGGAAGAGCCGGTACGTCCCGGCGCTGGGCGCGGTCGCGGTGAAGGAAACCTCCGGCCCCGGCCCGCCGTCGTGCGGATGTACGTGAAGGTAGGCCAGGTCGCCCGCGCGCAGCGCGACCAAGTGCCCGTACGCGCCGAGGTAGGGGTCCAGATCGGTGACGGGCCTGCCGTTCTTCGTCACGGTCAGGGTCAGCTCGCGGGCCGCGCCCGCCGCCAGTGTGCCGTCCACCCGGACCTCGTAACCGCCCGCGACGCGCGCCGTCGTGGAGTGCTCCGGCAACGGCGCGGGCGCGTACGTCCCCGCGACGCCCAGCCCGGCGCCGAGCGTCAGGCCCTCCGTCGCGCCGCGCGGGGTGAAGTCGGCGAAGACCCGGTAGTCGCCGGCCTTGGGCAGTGAGACGGGCGTCGACCAGGTGCCGTCGGCCGCGCGCACCGGATGCAGATGGCGGTACGCCGTCAGGTCGCGCGAGGCGACGATCAGGTGCAGTTCCTTGCCGTGCTCGGTCTCGTACGAGGTCAGGGGCCTGCCGCCGGTGCGGATGGTGAAGCGGAGTTCGCCGGCAGGACCGGGGAGGCGGTCGCGTTCCAGGTCGAGGGTGTAGCCGCGGTCGGAGACCTGGAGCCCGCCGGGAACGGTCTCGGCCGCGGTCTCGGTCTCGGCCCGGCCGGTGTCGTGTGTCTCGTGCGCGGGCTGCCGCTCCCGCGCGTTCTCCGTGATCACGGGAGCGACCCCGCTGCCCACCCCGTACGCGGTGCCGAACGTGGCGGCTGCCGCGGCCGCGACGGCGGCGATCTTCAGTCCGGTGTGCATGGCGGGCTCCTCGCTGAGGGGGGGCTGATTTCTCTGACCATACCCGTGGGGGGTATCCTGTCAAGGCGGATCCAGGGTTGCTTCAGGTACCCCCTAGGGGTATACATGGATCATAGTGAGGGGTACTCGTCCCGGAGCCCCGACCGAAGGAGGCAGCATGTCGGCGCACACCGTCGCCCCGCCCGCCCGGGTGGAACTCGCCATCGGTGGCATGACCTGCGCGTCGTGCGCCGCCCGGATCGAGAAGAAGCTGAACCGGATGGACGGCGTCGAGGCGACCGTCAACTACGCGACCGAGAAGGCGCAGGTCAGCTACGCGGACGGGGTGTCCGTCGCCGATCTGATCGCGAAGGTCGAGGCTACGGGCTACACGGCGCAGGAGCCCGAGCCGCCCGCCGCCGAACCGGCCGAGGACGCCGGGGCGGCGGCCGACGACGAGCTGCGGCCGCTGCGCCAGCGGCTCGTCACCGCCGTCGTGCTCGCCGCGCCCGTCGTGGCGATGGCGATGATCCCGGCCCTCCAGTTCGAGTACTGGCAGTGGCTGTCCCTGACGCTCGCCGCGCCCGTCGTGACGTACGCGGCCTGGCCGTTCCACCGGGCCGCCTTCACGAACGCGCGGCACGGCGCCGCGACGATGGACACCCTGATCTCGCTGGGTACCTCGGCCGCGTTCCTGTGGTCGCTGTGGGCCCTGTTCTTCGGCACTGCGGGCACGCCCGGCATGACGCACCCCTTCGAGCTGACCATCGGGCGCGGCGACGGCGCGGGGAACATCTATCTGGAGGCCGCCGCCGGCGTCACCGCGTTCATCCTCGCGGGCCGCTACTTCGAGGCCCGTTCCAAGCGGAAGGCGGGCGCCGCGCTGCGGGCCCTGCTCGAACTCGGCGCCAAGGACGTCACCGTGCTGCGGGACGGCGGGCGTGAAACGACCGTTCCGATCGGGGAGTTGAAGGCCGGGGACCGGTTCCTGGTGCGGCCCGGCGAGAAGATCGCCACCGACGGCACGGTCGTCGAGGGGTCCTCCGCCGTGGACGCCTCCATGCTCACCGGCGAGTCCGTGCCGGTCGAGGTCGCCGTCGGCGACACCGTCACCGGCGCCACGCTCAACGCCGGGGGACGGCTCGTCGTCGAGGCCACCCGGGTCGGCTCCGACACCCAGCTCGCCCGCATGGCCCGCATGGTCGAGGACGCGCAGAACGGCAAGGCCGCAGCCCAGCGGCTCGCCGACCGGATCTCCGGGGTGTTCGTCCCGGTCGTCATCGCCCTCGCCCTCGCCACGCTGGGCTTCTGGCTCGGCAACGGCGCGGGGTGGACGGCCGCCTTCACCGCCGCCGTCGCCGTCCTGATCATCGCCTGCCCGTGCGCCCTCGGGCTCGCCACCCCGACCGCGCTCATGGTCGGCACCGGGCGCGGCGCCCAGCTCGGCATCCTCATCAAGGGCCCCGAGGTCCTGGAGACCACCCGCCGGGTCGACACGATCGTCCTCGACAAGACCGGCACCGTGACGACGGGCCGCATGACGCTGCTCGCCACGCAGGTCGCCGACGGGGTGACCGAGGACGAGGTGCTGCGCCTCGCGGGCGCCCTGGAGCACAGCTCCGAGCACCCGATCGCGCGCGCCGTGGCCGCCGGTGCCGCCGAGCGCGTGGGCCCGCTGCCCGTCCCCGAGGACTTCGCGAACGTCGCCGGGCTCGGCGTGCAGGGTGTCGTCGACGGGCACGCGGTGCTGGTCGGCCGTGAGCAGTTGCTGCGCGAGTGGGAGATCGGGCTTCCCGAGGATCTGGCACGCGCCAAGGCGGACGCCGAGCGGGCCGGGCGGACCGTGATCGCGGTGGCCTGGGACGGGGCCGCCCGCGCCGTGCTCGAAGTCGCCGACGCCGTCAAGGAGACCAGTGCGGAGGCCGTGCGGCGGCTGCGGGAACTGGGGCTGCGGCCCGTTCTGCTGACCGGTGACAACGCCGCCGTCGCCCGTGCCGTCGCCGCCGAGGTCGGGATCACCGACCCCGCCGACGTCATCGCCGAGGTGCTGCCCCAGGACAAGGTCGACGTCGTCAAGCGGCTTCAGGGGGAGGGCCGTTCGGTGGCCATGGTCGGCGACGGGGTGAACGATGCCGCCGCGCTGGCGCAGGCCGATCTGGGGCTCGCCATGGGGACCGGGACCGATGCCGCCATCGAGGCCGGTGACCTGACGCTCGTACGGGGGGATCTGCGGTCGGCGGCCGACGCGATTCGGCTTGCCCGGCGCACGCTCGGCACGATCCGCTCGAATCTGTTCTGGGCGTTCGCCTACAACGTGGCCGCGTTGCCGCTCGCCGCGGCGGGGCTCCTGAATCCCATGATCGCCGGTGCCGCCATGGCCTTCTCCTCGGCCTTCGTGGTCGCCAACAGCCTCCGCCTGCGCCGCTTCAGGGCCGGCTTCTAGAGCGCGGGTCCGGCGGGGGGCGGCCGCGCCCCTGGGTCGTTTTTCGTGCGCGCCACCGTCGTGGCTGGGCGCGCAGTTCCCCGCGCCCCTGGGTGGTTCTTCGGGTGCGGCCCGGTGGCCGCTTCTCGCGCAGTTCCCCGCGCCCCTAGGTCGTTCTTCACGCGCGCCACCGTCGTGGCTGGTCGCGCAGTTCCCCGCGCCCCTGAGGCATGCGCTGCGCGCAGCCTCCCCTTGAGGCTGCGCTCCGCGCGCCTCCCGATGGGGGCAGCGGTGGCGCGCCTTTGATGAGATGGCGCACGAAGTGCGCATCTCAGGGGCGCGGGGAACTGCGCGACCAGCCACGACGAGAGGCGCGCGTGACGAACTGGTTTTAGGGGCGCGGGGAACTGCGCGATCAGCCACGACGGTGGCGCACCCGAAAGACCACCCAGGGGCGCGGGGAACTGCGCGAGAAGCCGGGCGGCAGTCGACGTTCGACGCGAGAGGCGCGGGTGGGATGTGGATTTTGGGGCGCGGGGAACTGTGGCAGCGGCCAGACTCAAGGGCGCTGACCCGACGAATGAAAGGCACTCCGTGATCGCACCGCGCCCCCGCCACGGCCCCCTCACCCTCGTCACCCTCGCCCTGACCCTGACGGCCTGCACCTCCGGCGGAACGGAGAAGGACGGCGCCGAGCCCGGCACCGGCTCCGGTACGCACACCGTCAAGACCGCGATGGGCGACGTAAAGGTCAAGGACCACCCCAAGCGCGTCGTCGTCCTGGACACGGCCGAGCTCGACTCCGCGATCACTCTCGGCGTCACCCCGGTGGGCGCCACGCGAGCCGGCGCGGAGGACGCCTTCCTCTCGTACCTCCCCAAGGAGAAGACCGACGGCATCACCGAGGTCGGCGAGATCGCCAACCCCGGCCTGGAGAAGATCGCCGCGCTGAAACCGGACCTCATCCTCAGCAACAAGGTCCGCGACGGCCAGCGGTACCAACAGCTCAGCGCCATCGCCCCGACCGTGCTCACGGAGACGACCGGCTACCCCTGGAAGCAGAACTTCCTCGTGCACGCGGACGCGTTGGGGAGAAAGGCGCAGGCGCGGGCGGCCGTCAAGACGTACGAGAAGCGGGTCGCCGCCGTCACCGAAGCGCTCGGCGGCAAGGAGAAGGCGGCGGGCGTCGACGTCAACGTCGTACGGTTCGTCGAAGGCGCCGACATCCGGATCTACGGCAAGAAGAACTACATCGGCACGATCCTCGCCGAGGTCGGCATCGGCCGCCCCGCGATCACCGACAAGGCCAAGGACGGGTTCACCTACGACGTGAGCCCCGAGCAGATCGACAAGGCCGACGCGGACGTCATCTTCACGTCCACGTACGGCAGTCCGAACAAGGCGAAGGTCACCGAGACCACCACGAGCGGCCTGTGGCGGAAGCTGAAGGCTGTACGGGACGGCAAGGTGTTCCAGGTGGACGACGAGTTGTGGATCCAGGGCATCGGGTACACGGCCGCCGGTCGGATCCTCGGCGAGTTGCAGTCCGATCTCGCCACGTAGCCACGTAGCCGCCGTCAGAAGCGGGTGCGCTGTGACCGCCACAGCAGATACAGCGCGGAGGCGATCGCCGCGCACCGCAGCACCCACGGCCAGGTCTCCTGGAACGCGCCGCTCATCTGCCCCTCCGCGATGCCCGCGCCCCATTTCCCGGCACTGCGCCCCCACAGCCAGACGACACCGCCCGCGACGGCCAGGCCGGGCAGGCCGAACACCGCCACCTTCTTCTGGAAGTCGGTCAGCCGGCGCGAGAGGAAGACGACGGCCCAGCCGGCCAGCAGGACAAGAATGTTGCCGAGAACCGCGCCGACGACCAGCGCGGCGGCGGACAGCAGCAGGAAGGGATTGGTCAGGCCGCCGGACGGGACGACGGTGCGCCGCAGCCGGCGCACGCCCTTCGCCCGGTCGCCCTTGCCCGGCCCCGCCGGCTCCGCGCCCTTCTCGTCCTCCGGCTCGTCGTCCTCCACCGGTACCGACGGGCGCTTGCGCAGATCCGGGCCGTTTTCCCGGGCCTTCGGCGGCTTGAGCATGTCGGGGATCTCCACCCCGCCGACGAACCCGGGCACGCTGTCGATGTCGGTGAGCGAGCCGGAGGCGCCGTCGCCCATCCGCCACCAGTCGGTGACGTCGCCGGACACGCCCAGCTCGTCCGATCCGGCCAGGTGCGGAGGTGAGGGCACGTCGTCGGGGACGGCCGGTTCGGGCGCCGACGCACGGCGGGGGCGCGGCACCCTGCGGCGCAGGCCGCCGGTCCGGTCCGCCTTGCCGGTGGGCTGCTCGGGCACCGGCCGGACGAGCGGCGCCGCCGGGTCGGCCGCGCCGGACCCGCCCTCCTGCGCGCCCGTCACTATCCGGTCCGGGGAACCCAGGTGCTCCAGGATGCGGCGCACGGCGGCCGGACTGTCGACGGTCGTCTTCGCGCGCCGCCGGTCGATCTCCCCCCGCAACTCCGTGACCAGGCGCATCCGTGTCGCGGACGGCAGCTGGCGCTGCTGGGCCAGGTCTCCGACCCGGCTCAGATAGTCGAAGACGAGCTGATCACTCTCGATCCCCACGAAGTCCCCTCCGGGGCGTACCCGTTGATGGTCCGACGGTATCGCGAATGCCCCGTTCGCACGGGTGCGGGTTGCGGGGCGGCGCCCCGGCCCCCGCTCCTCAAACGCCGGAGAGGCTCGATTCACCGCTACCGTGGGTTGGATGAGCCCCAACGAGCAGACCCCGGCGGCACCCCGCTCCCTGGCGGAGGCACTGCGCGGCAGGGACGACACCTCCCTGGCCCGCCTCCTGCGCGCCCGCCCCGACCTGCTCGGCCCGGTGCCGAACGACCTCACCCAGCTCGCGACCCGCGCGGGCACCCGCGCCTCGGTGATCCGCGCCCTCGACCGCCTGGACCGCTTCACCCAGCAGGTGGCGCAGGCCCTCGCGGTGGCCCCGGAACCGGCGACGTACGACGGACTCGCCGCCCTGCTGCCGGGGCCGGACACCGAGGAGGCGCTGCCGCGCGCCGTGGCGACCCTGCGCGAGCAGGCGCTCGTCTGGGGCGGCGACGACCAGCTGCGGCTGGTGCGCACGGCCCGCGAACTGCTCGTGCCGACCCCGCAGCACCCCTCGCCCACCGGTCTCGGGCCGACCGTCGCCGAGGCCACTGCCGGGATGTCGCCGGGCCGCGTCCAGGAGATCGTGGCGGCCGCCGGACTGCCGAGCACCCACGACCCGGTGTCGGCGCTCGCCGCGCTGACCGCGCTGTTCACCGACCCCGAGCGGATGTCGGCGCTGCTCGACGACGCGCCCGCCGAGGCCATCGACGTACTGAACCGACTCGTGTGGGGACCCCCGTACGGGCAGGTCACCGCCCGGCCCGCGGCCCACCTGCGCTGGCTGCTCGACCGGGCGCTGCTGGTGCCGACTAACCCCGGCACCGTCGTGCTGCCCCGCGAGGCCGCGCTGCACCTGCGCGGCGGGCGGGCCCACCGCACCCTGGAGCCGCTGCCGCCCGAGGTCGCGGCGCGCACCGAGCACCGTCCACAGGTTGTGGACGCGACCGCGGCGGCGCAGGCGTACACCGCGCTCGACACCGTCGAGGAACTCCTGAAGGACTGGGACGAGGGAGGCCCGGCCGTGCTGCGCGCGGGCGGACTGAGCGTGCGCGACCTCAAGCGCACCGGGGCCGCCCTCGACACCGACGAGCAGACGGCCGCCTTCTGGGTCGAACTCGCCTACGCCGCCGGGCTGCTGGCGTCCGACGGCGAGGCCGACGAGCGGTACGCGGCGACCCCCGCGTACGACGAGTGGCTGGAGCGGCCCCCGGTCGAGCGCTGGACCCGGCTCGCCACGGCCTGGCTCGCGGCGACCCGCACCTCGGGCCTGGTCGGCGGCAGGGACGGCAAGGACCGCACGCTGTCCGCGCTCGGCCCGCACCTGGACCGGTCGGCGGCGCCCGAGGTGCGCCGCCACGTCCTCGGGCTGCTCGCCTCGCTCCCGGACGGCGCCGAACCCGACCCCGAGTCGGTCACGGCCCGGCTGACCTGGGAGCGCCCGTCGCCCGCCACGCTCGACCTGCGCACCCGGCTGGCCCGCTGGACGCTCGCGGAGGCCGAACTGCTCGGGTTCACCGGGCGCGGGGCGCTCTCCGCGCACGGCCGGGCGCTGCTGTCCGCGCACTCCGCGGCGCCGGACGCCTCGGCCGAGTCGGCCGTGGCCGTCGCCCGCGCCGAGAAGCTGCTGGCACCGCTGCTGCCCGAGCCGCTGGACCACGTACTCCTCCAGGCCGACCTGACGGCGGTCGCCCCCGGACCGCTGGAGCGGCCGCTCGGCGAGGCGCTGGCCGTGCTCGCCGATGTCGAGTCCAAGGGCGGCGCGACCGTCTACCGGTTCACGCCGGGCTCGGTACGGCGTGCGCTCGACGCCGGGCGCACCGCCACCGACCTGCACGCCTTCCTGGCCGCGCACTCCCGTACGCCGGTTCCGCAGCCCCTCGCGTACCTGATCGACGACGTGGCCCGGCGGCACGGGCATCTGCGCATCGGGGCGGCCTCCGCCTACGTGCGCTGTGACGACGACGCCGTGCTCGGCGAGATCCTCGCCGACAAGCGGTCGGCGGGCCTGCGCCTGCGCCGCCTCGCCCCGACCGTCCTCGCCACCCAGGCCGATCCCGGCACGCTCCTCGAAGGGCTGCGCGCGATGGGGTTCGCGCCGGCCGCCGAGACCGCCGAGGGCGATGTCCTGATCACCCGCGCGCATGCCCACCGGACGCCGCCGCGCACGGCTCCCGAGCCGGTTCCGGACGGGCCTCCGCTGCCCGACGACACCCTGCTCGGCGCCGCGATCCGGGCCATCCGCGCGGGGGACACCGCGGCGACGGCCCCGCGCAAGCAGGCCCCGGCCGCCAACGGCGAACTCCCTCGCACCAGCCCCGCCGACACCCTCGCCACGGTGCAGGCGGCGGTGCTCACGGGGGACACGTTGTGGATCGGGTACGTCAACGCGGAGGGCTCCGCCAGTCAGCGGGTCATCGCGCCGATCCGGGTCGAGGGCGGGTTCGTGACGGCGTACGACCACACGGCGGACGAGGTCCGCACCTATCCGCTGCACCGGGTCACGGGCGTGGCGGAACTGGAGCCCGACGCGGGGTGACCCCCTTCAGGGGAGGCTGCGCGCAGCGCATGCCTCAGGGGCGCGGGGAACTGCGCGACCAGCCACGACGGTGGCGCGCGTGAGAGAACCACCCTGGGGCCGGCGGCGCCTCCCACAGCGCCGACCAGAGACGATCCCGGCCGGTGCGGAGCATGAGGCACACTGGATGTTTGGTCTACCGAAAGGGTGCCGCGCGTGAACGGTCCACTCATTGTCCAGTCGGACAAGACCCTGCTCCTGGAGGTCGACCACGAGCAGGCCGACGACTGCCGCCGGGCGATCGCCCCGTTCGCCGAACTGGAGCGGGCCCCCGAGCACATCCACACGTACCGGCTGACGCCGCTGGGCCTGTGGAACGCGCGGGCCGCCGGCCACGACGCGGAGCAGGTCGTCGACGCGCTGGTCCAGTACAGCCGCTACCCCGTACCGCACGCCCTGCTCGTCGACATCGCCGAGACCATGGACCGCTACGGCCGGCTGACGCTCAGCAAGCACCCCGCCCACGGCCTCGTACTGACCACCACCGACCGCCCGGTCCTGGAGGAGATCCTGCGTTCGAAGCGGGTCCAGCCGCTGGTCGGCGCCCGGATCGACCCCGACACCGTCGCCGTGCACCCCTCCGAGCGCGGCCAGATCAAGCAGACGCTGCTGAAGCTGGGCTGGCCCGCCGAGGACCTCGCCGGTTACGTGGACGGCGAGGCGCACGCGATCGAGCTCGACCAGGACGGCTGGTCGCTGCGGCCGTACCAGAAGCAGGCCGTCGAGGGGTTCTGGCACGGCGGCTCCGGAGTCGTCGTGCTGCCCTGCGGCGCCGGAAAGACGCTGGTCGGGGCCGGTGCGATGGCCGAGGCGAAGGCGACCACGCTGATCCTCGTCACGAACACCGTCTCGGCCCGCCAGTGGAAGCACGAACTGGTGAAGCGGACCTCGCTGACCGAGGACGAGATCGGCGAGTACAGCGGTACGAAGAAGGAGATCCGGCCGGTCACCATCGCCACGTACCAGGTGCTCACCACCAAGCGGAAGGGTGTCTACCCGCACCTGGAGCTGTTCGACTCCCGCGACTGGGGCCTGGTGATCTACGACGAGGTGCACCTGTTGCCCGCGCCGGTCTTCAAGTTCACCGCCGACCTCCAGGCGCGCCGCCGGCTCGGGCTGACCGCGACGCTCGTACGGGAGGACGGCCGTGAGTCGGACGTGTTCTCGCTGATCGGGCCGAAGCGGTTCGACGCGCCGTGGAAGGAGATCGAGGCGCAGGGCTACATCGCGCCGGCCGACTGCGTCGAGGTCCGGGTCAATCTCACCGACTCCGAGCGGCTCGCGTACGCCACCGCCGAGGCCGAGGAGAAGTACCGGTTCTGCGCGACGACGGCCACCAAGCGCAAGGTGACCGAGGCGCTGGTGAAGAAGCACGCGGGGGAGCAGACTCTCGTCATCGGCCAGTACATCGACCAGCTCGACGAACTGGGCGCCCACCTCGACGCCCCCGTCATCAAGGGCGAGACGACGAACGCCGTGCGCGAGAAGCTGTTCGACGCGTTCCGCGAGGGCGAGATCAGCGTTCTGGTGGTGTCCAAGGTCGCGAACTTCTCCATCGACCTGCCGGAGGCGACGGTCGCGATCCAGGTCTCGGGCACGTTCGGCTCGCGGCAGGAGGAGGCGCAGCGCCTCGGCCGCGTCCTGCGGCCGAAGGCGGACGGGCACGAGGCCCGCTTCTACTCGGTCGTCGCCCGCGACACCATCGACCAGGACTTCGCCGCGCACCGGCAGCGGTTCCTGGCCGAGCAGGGTTACGCGTACCGGATCGTCGACGCCGACGAACTCCTCGCCGAGAGCTGACCCCAGGCGGCGATCAGGACCAGGCCGAGCAGCGGGTACGGCGCCGCGAGCGGCTGCTGCCACCAGGGCAGGGCCAGGTCCAGGTCGCCCTGGTGCGGCAGCAGCCACATCGTGCGGGCGGTGAAGACGACGGCCACCGCCACGGCCGTACGGCGTTGTCCGCGCGCCCACAGCAGCGCGAGCAGCGGCACGCACCACACCCAGTGGTGCGACCAGCTGATCGGGGAGACGAGGAGCGCGGTGACGGCCGTGACGACGATGCCCTGCGGGGTGGGCAGGCGGGTCGCCGCGTACAGCCCGGCGACCGCCACGAGGGCCGTCGGGAGCGCCCAGAGCAGGCCCGGTTCGGTGGTGTGCAGGGTGCGGGCGACGAGCCCTTGGAGCGACTGGTTGTCCACGATCCACGCCTTGCCGACCCGGCCGGTCTCGTAGAGCGTTCCGGTCCAGAACTGGCCGCTGGCGTACGGCAGTACGAGCGCGCCGACGGCCGCCGTGCCCGCGAATCCGGCGGTCGCGTACGTGGCTTCGCGGCGCTTTCCCGTCAGGAACAGGTACGCGATGAAGACGGCCGGGGTCAGCTTGATCCCGGCGGCGACGCCGAGTGCGAGGCCCTTGGCGGGGGCGCCGTCCTCGCGGGTCAGGTCCCAGAGGATCAGGCAGGCCAGGGCGAGGTTGATCTGGCCGAACACGGCTGTCTGGAAGACGGGTTCGAGCCAGAGGGCGAGCGCCGTCGCCGTGCAGAGGGTGCCGGCCCGGGCGGGGAGGCCGGCCAGGCGGTGCCAGGAGAGGTGGACCAGGGCCGCGGTGAGGGCGATGTTGGCCAGGAGGAAGGCGGCCTTCAGGGCGGGGAGGGGGAGCCAGGTGGTGGGGATGAAGAGCAGCGCGGCGAACGGGGGGTAGGTCGCCGGGAGTTGCCACTCCGTGACGGTGAAGTCGTAGAGGTGCCTTCCGCCGGCCGCGGCGGCGGCGCCTTCTGCTCGGTAGACCAGGACGTCGGACATGGGGGTGTGCTGGGTGAGGCAGAGGGTGATGAGGGCGGCGGCTGAGGTGACGGGGAGCAGGTAGGGGGCTGCTTTGTGTGTGCGGGGAATCACGGAGGGTGAGCCTATGTGCTGCGGGGGTTGATGGTGCGCGGGCGAGCGCGGGTGCGTCGCGGCTGATCGCGCAGTTCCCCGCGCCCCTGTCGGGTTGTCTTTCGTCTGCGGCCCGGTGGCCGCTTCTCGCGCAGTTCCCCGCGCCCCTGAGATGCGCACTGCGTGCGCCATCTCATCAACGACAGAGGCGCGGCGGAGTCGCAGCCTCTGAAGGGGAGGCTGCGCGTAGCGCATGCCTCAGGGGCGCGGGGAACTGCGCGAGAAGCGGCCACCGGGCCGCAGGTCGCACCGGGCCTCGTGGGGCAGACGCGGATCTCAAGCTGCGGAGGGGTGCCAGGGGGAGGCGGGGACGATCAGAGGGGAGCCCGTTACCGGGTCGGGGATGACTATGCAGGTCAGGCCGAAGACCTCTTCGACCAGGGATGCCGTGATGACCTGGGACGGAGGGCCCTCGGCCACGATGCGGCCGGACTTCATCGCGACCAGGTGGTCGGCATAGCGCGCGGCCTGGTTCAGATCGTGGAGGACGACCGCGACCGTACGCCCCTTGTCGTGGTTCAACTGCCGCACCAGATCGAGGACTTCGACCTGGTGCGCGATGTCCAGATATGTCGTCGGCTCGTCGAGGAGGAGGATGTCGGTCTCCTGCGCGAGCGCCATGGCGATCCAGACGCGCTGCCGCTGGCCCCCGGAGAGTTCGTCGACGCTGCGCTCGGCGAGGGCGGCGACATCGGTGCGCTCCATGGCCTCGGTGACAGCGCGCTCGTCGGCGTCCGACCACTGCTGCCACCAGTGCTGATGCGGCTGCCGCCCGCGCGACACCAGGTCGCCGACGGTGATCGCCTCGGGCGCCACCGGCGTCTGCGGCAGCAGCCCGATCTGCTGGGCGATCTTCTTGGTGGGCAGCTCGGCGAGCGCCCGCCCGTCGAGCACCACGGACCCGCCGGCCGGCTTGAGGAGCCGCCCGAGCGCCCGCAACGTCGTCGACTTGCCGCACGCGTTGGGCCCCACGATGACCGTGACCTGCCCGTCGGGCACGCTGAGATCGAGCTCGTGCACGACCTCACGGTCGTCGTAGGCGAGCGTCAGATCGCGGGCCGTCAGCCGGCTCATGCGGTACCTCCGGAACGGGCGGAACTCGTGCGGACAGCACGGCTGCGGACGATCAGCCAGATCAAGTAGGGGGCGCCGACGGCCGCCGTCAGGACACCCACCGGCAGCTCGGTCGGCGAGAAGAGGCGGCGGGCCAGCAGATCCCCGACGACGACGATCAGCGCGCCGAGCAGCGCCGAGGTGACCAGCGGGATCTGCGCCGTGCGCGTGACGCGGCGGGCGATCTGCGGGGCGAGCAGCGCCACGAAGTCGACGGGCCCGGCCGCCCCGGTGGCCAGCGACGCCAGTACGACGCCCAGCGCGACGAGCCCGAGCCGCACACGGCCCAGCCGCACCCCGAGCGCGGTCGCGGTGTCGTCGTCGAGGGAGACGGTGCGCTGCGCGCGGGCCGCCCACGCGACGCAGGGCAGCAGGACGAGGAGCGCCCAGGCGAGCGGGCGCGCCTCGGCCCAGCCGCGCCCGTTGAGGGAGCCCGTCATCCAGATCTGGGCCTGCTGGGCGACGAGATAGTCGCCCTTGGTCATGAACAGCGTCGTCACCGAGCGCAGCGCGATCGCGAAGCCGATGCCGATCAGCACGAAGCGGGTGGCGTGCAGGCCGCCCCGCCACGCGAACAGGTAGACGAGCGCGGCGGCGACGACTCCGCCGGCCACGGACACGTACGGCAGATACGCGTAACTGGTGAGGCCGAACGTCATCGCGGCGACCGTCACCGCGCTCGCGCCCTGGCTGATGCCGATGATGTCGGGGCTCGCGAGGGGGTTGCGGGCGACGGTCTGGATCAGCGCGCCCGCGATCCCGAACGCCGCGCCGACGAGCAGCCCGACCACCATGCGCGGCTCGCGGAGCGTGCCGACGACCAGCTCGTCCGGCGACGGCTGCCCGGTGAGGACCTTGAACACCTCGGCGGGGCTGGTGAACGTCTCCCCGACGCACAGGTACGCCACACAGGACGCGGCCAGCAGCACGGCGCAGACCGCCGCCACGACACTCGCCCTGCGATGAACGAGGAACCGGGCCCGGCCCGCCCGCAGCACGGCGTACCCGGCGGGACGTATGGAGGTCTTCACCGCGCTCACGCGGGCACCGCCTTCCGGCGCACCAGGGTCACCAGGAACGGCACCCCGAGCAGCGCCGTCATCACCCCGGCGGGCACCTCGCTGGGCGGGAAGACGATCCGGCCCACCGTGTCGGACACCAGCAGCATCACGGGCCCGATGAGCGCGGCCATCGGCAGCAGCCAGCGGTGGTCGGAGCCGACCACGGCGCGCGCGATGTGCGGCACGGCGAGCCCGATGAACGCGATCGGCCCGGCGGCGGCGACCCCGACGCCGGTCAGCACCGTCGCGCCGAGCCCGCCCACGATCCGTACGGTCGCCACCCGCTGCCCGAGCCCCTTCGCCACGTCCTCGCCGAGTGCGAGCGCGTCGAGGCCGCGTGCGACGGAGAGCACGAGGATCACGCCGACCAGCAGGAACGGCCAGATCTGGCCGATCAGACCGGCGTCCCGGCCGGACAGCGAACCGACCTGCCAGAACCGGAACTCGTCCAGCGCGGACGCCTTCGTCGTCAGCACGGCCGTCGTCACGGACACCAGGAGCGCGTTGATCGCGGCGCCGCCGAGCGCCAGCTTCACCGGGGTCGCGCCGCCCCGCCCGGACGCGGCGATCGCGTACACGGCGACGGCCGCGATCCCGGCCCCGGCGAACGCGAACCACACGTACCCGGTGAGCGTGTGGATGCCCAGGTAGGCGATGGCGAGCACGACGCCGACCGAGGCGCCCTGGCTGATGCCGAGGATGCCGGGGTCGGCGATGGGGTTGCGGGTGATGCCCTGGAGCACGGTTCCCGCCAGCGCGAGGGCCGCGCCGACCATCACGCCGACCACGGTGCGCGGCACCCGCAGGCCCCGGACCACCTCGGCGGCGTCGCTGTGCCCGCCGTGCAGCAGGGCGTCGATCACGTCCGAGGGCGCGATCGCGCGGGCGCCCACCGCGAGGCTGAGCAGCACCGCCAGGGCCAGGGCCACGGCGGCCACCACGAGCGCGCCCACCCTGGCGGCACCGGGTCTGACGGGCATGGGCGTGCTCTCCGAGGGGCTCGATCAAGCACGAGGCTTGGTAAGGCTTGGCTAAGTGCGGGCTGTGCGAGGTCATCGTATGCCCGGGCACAATGGCGCCCATGGCTGCCCTCACAGATCCCCAGAACCCCGCCCCCACCAGCACGTCCGGCCCCGTCGTCGGCTTCGACCTCGACATGACCCTGATCGACTCGCGCCCCGGGATCCGCGCGACCTGGGTGGCCCTGGCCGAGCGGACGGGCGCGTACATCGACGCCGACCTGGTCGTCACCCGGCTCGGCCCGCCGCTCACCGAGGAGATGGCGAACTGGTTCCCGGCGGAGCGGATTCCGGCCATGACCGCGCTCTACCGTGAGATGTATCCCACATACGCGATCGAGCCGACGCTGCCGATGCCGGGCGTCCACGAGACGATCGCCGCCGTGCACGCGGCGGGCGGCCGGGCGATCGTCGTCACGGCGAAGTACGAGCCCAACGCCAAGCTGCACCTGTCGCACCTGGGCATCGACGCGGACGCCGTCGTCGGCGACCTGTGGGCCGAGGGCAAGGGCGAGGCGCTGCGCGAGCACGGCGCGAGCGTCTACGTCGGCGACCACATCGGTGACGTACGCGGCGCACGCACCGTCGGCGCGCTGTCCGTGGCGGTGCCGACCGGCCCGTGCGACGCCGACACGCTCCGCACCGCGGGCGCGGACGTGATCCTCCCGGACCTCACCGCGTTCCCCGCGTGGCTGGAGGGCTACGTCGCCGAGCGCGCCTGACGGCGCTGGACGGCGATGCCGCGCAGCACCCCGGCCGCGGCCAGCAGAAAACCGACGCCCATCAGCATGCACACCGCGTAGGCGACGGACGGGAACGGGTCGGTGCCGAGGAACAGCGGGGCCATCGTGACCAGGGTGGCGATCGCCCCCACGACGAAGACGATGCCGCCCGCTTTCACGAGGCCGTCACCGGGGCCGCTCACGGCTGCCCGGGAATTGAGTTGGGTTTTGTCACGCACCCAGCCAGGGTAGTTCCCAGCCCAGAGGGGCCCATAGTCTAGGTGGCGGCGGGTCGGTCGCGGCCCGCCGTATTGCTGTCCAGAGCTGTCCAGAGCGTTTTCTTTCTAGTACGAGGACGAGGACTTCACGTGCCTACCGGCAAGGTCAAGTGGTTCAACAGCGAGAAGGGCTTCGGCTTCCTCTCCCGCGACGACGGCGGCGACGTCTTCGTGCACTCCTCCGTACTTCCGGCCGGCGTCGACTCCCTCAAGCCCGGTCAGCGGGTCGAGTTCGGGGTGGTCGCGGGGCAGCGCGGCGATCAGGCGCTCTCGGTCACGATTCTCGATCCGACGCCGTCCGTGGCGGCCGCCCAGCGGCGCAAGCCGGACGAACTGGCGTCGATCGTGCAGGATCTGACGACGCTGCTGGAGAACATCACGCCGATGCTGGAACGGGGCCGGTACCCCGACAAGGCCGCCGGCGCCAAAATCGCGGGCCTCCTCCGCGCGGTCGCCGACCAACTGGACGTCTGACCTCCGGTCGGCCTGTCCGTGTCGGGGTTGCCCGGGCTCCTTCTCGGTCGTCTTTCGCCCGCGGCCCGGTGGGGCTTCTCGCGCAGTTCCCCGCGCCCCTGAGATGCGCACTTCGTGCGCCATCTCATCACCAGAGGCGCGGCGGAGCCGCAGCCTCAGAAGGGGAGGCGGCGCGAAGCGCATGCCTCAGGGGCGCGGGGAACTGCGCGAGAAGCCCCACCGGCCGTCAGCCGACGTACGACCCAGGGGCGCGGGGAACTGCGCGAGAAGCCCCACCGGCCGTCAGCCGACGTACGACCCAGGGGCGCGGGGAACTGCGCGAGAAGAGGCCGCCGGGCCGCAGACGGAGACGAGACCTTTTACTTGGCGGCCTCGGTGCGGAGCCACTCCTCGATGGTCGGGCCCACGATGCGGGCCCCGGCGGGGGCCAGCTGGACGCCCTCCGAGAGTTCCGGGATCGCCGCGGGGACGGAGACGACCGGGCGGGCGTCGCCCCGGACCGACAGCAGGCGGGCCGTGAGGTCAGGGAGACGGACGGTCTCCGGACCGGACAGCTCCACAAGCTCCGGCGCATCGTCGGCGACGACCAGCTCGGCCACGACATCGGCCACGGCATCGGCGGCGACCGGCTGAATCAGCCAGTCCCCGACGGTCACCTCGGAATCGCCGAAGGCGACGGCGGCGGGATTGGTCGCGAACTCGTGCCACTGCGTGGTCTTCACGACCGTCCCGCGCAGCCCGCTCGCCGCCACCGCCTTCTCCTGCTCCCGCTTGGCGACGTAGTACGGGTTCCGGTCGAACACCGGGTTCTCGATGTTGCAGATGGAGACGAGCACGAACCGCCCGACCCCCAGCTCGCGGGCGGTGTCGAGCAGCAGCCGGGTGGCCCCGGCCACGACCTCGACGACATCGGCGTCCGGGTCGGACGGAAACGCGTTCGCCGCGTCGATCACGGCGTCCGCCCCGGTCAGCGCTTCCTTGAGCCCCGCACCGGTGTGCAGGTCGACCCCGGCGGCGCGGGAGACCGGCACCACGGTGTGACCCGCCGCCGCGAGCCGGGCGGTGATCTTCGTGCCGACCGTTCCGGTGGCACCCGCGACGGCGATTCTGCTCATGTTCCGCACCCTCTTCTGTGACGTCCGCTCGGTACGTCATCGAATCTACGGCGCGAAAAGACCCGCCGCATGGTGCATTGAGGGGCCGGAAATCCGGGTCAATTACGGGAACGAGAGTGCGTCCGGCGCCAGTGCCGGGACCAGGCCCTCGGCGGCGGCCCGGGTGAGCAGCCCGCGGATCGCCGCGTAACCGTCGTCGCCGAGGTCGGCGGTGAACTCGTTGACGTAGAGCCCGATGTGCTGGTCGGCGACGGCCGGGTCCATCTCCTGGGCGTGCTCCATGACGTACGCCCGCGAGGCCTCGGGCGCCTCCCAGGCCAGCCGGACCGAGGTGCGCACGGCCTCCGCGTACGAGCGCAGCTTCTCGGCGCCGAGGTCGCGCCGCGCGATGATCGCGCCGAGGGGGATCGGCAGGCCGGTCGTGGCCTCCCAGTGCTCGCCCATGTCGGCGAGCTTGTGCAGGCCGTAGTTCTGGTAGGTGAAGCGGGCCTCGTGGATGACGAGCCCGGCGTCGACCTTCCCGTCGCGCACGGCGGGCATGATCTCGTGGAACGGCATCACGACGATCTCGCCGACCCCGCCGCCGGGCACGACATCGGCCGCCCACAGCCGGAAGAGCAGATACGCGGTCGAGGTCTCGCTCGGCACCGCGACGCGCTTGTCGGAGAGGTCCACGCCCGCATCCCGCGTGAGGACCAGCGGCCCGCAGCCACGGCCGAGGGCGCCGCCGCAGGGCAGCAGCGCGTAGTCGTCGAGGACGTAGGGCAGAACCGCGTAGCTGACCTTCAGGAGGTCGAACGCGGGGTCGCGGCGCTCGGCGACGCCGTTGGTGATGTCGATGTCCGCGAAGGTCACGTCCAGCGCGGGGGCGCCGGGGACGCGGCCGTGGGCCCAGGCGTCGAAGACGAAGGTGTCGTTCGGGCAGGGCGAGAACGCGATGCGCGTGCTGTCAGTCATGTGTTCTTCCAACTCTCCAGTACGGGCGCCGCCTTCCCGAACGCGTCGGCGAGCGCGGCGAGCGCGTCACCGATGCGCCAGGCGGCGCGGTCGCGGGGCCCGACGGCGTTGGAGACGGTACGTATCTCGGCCACGGGAACGCCGTGCGCGGCCGCCGCCTCGGCGACCCCGAAGCCCTCCATGGCCTCCGCCACGGCGCCGGGGTGGCGCTGGGCGAGGAGGGCGGCCCGGTCGGCGGTGCCGGTCACCGTGGAGACGGTGAGCACGGTGCCGACGGTCGCTCCGGTGCGGGCGGCGAGGTCTCGTACGAGGGAAGCCGGCGGACGGTGGGTGACGGTGCCGAAACCGAGTTCGGTGACCGGTACGAAGCCCTCGGGGGTCTCGGCGCCGAGGTCGGCGGCGGTGATCGCGTCGGCGACCAGGACCGCGCCGGGCGGGGCCGTGAAGCCGCCGCCGATGCCGGCCGAGACGACCAGCGTGTACGGGTGTCCGGCGAGCGCCGCCTTCGTCAGGGCGGTCGCGGTGCCGGCCGCCGCGGCCGCCGGGCCGACGCCGACCGCCACGACGTCGATCGGTCCGCCGTCGTGCAGACCGCGTGCCACCGCGTCCCGTTCCGCCGGGACCGCGGTGGCTACGAGGATGTGCGCGGTGTCCGTCAGGAGTCCTTCTTGAGCTTGAACGACCACAGGCCGTACGCCTTCGAGTTGCCGCCCTCCAGGATCGTGACCGTGGTGGCCGAGCCGGTGGCGCCGTACTGCTGGTTGAAGAACACGTTGCCGGGGATGGTGCGGTAGGTCTTCTTGCTGGAGTCGGTCAGGGGTTGGCCGTTCATCAGGATCGTCCAGCCCTTGTCCGCGACCTCGGGGTCGACGCCGAAGCGGACCGTCGCGTCGGGGTCGACCTTGATCGTCTTGGCGTCCTTGTCCTTCAGGCAGCCCTGGAGGGAGGAGGTCTTGAGCGACTTGCCGTCGTTGTAGCAGCTGGCCTCGGAGTTCACCGTGCTGCGGTCCACCGTGACGGTGGCCAGCGGGGTCGGCTTGTCGCAGGCGGAGAGGACGAGCAGTCCGGCGCCTACGGCACCGACGGCGGCCAGGGCGCGGCGGTGGCGCGCGGCGAAACGCTGGGAGGTCATGGCGGAAGGCTATCTGGCGGGTTCGCTGCCGCTCGGGGTGGGGCGTGTGTCGGCGTTTCCGTGCCCTTGGGTGCCGCTTTCGTCGTGGCTGGTCGCGCAGTTCCCCGCGCCCCTGAAGGCTGCGCTTCGCGCGCCTTCCCCTTGAAGCTGCGGCTCCGCCGCGCCTCTGTCGTTGATGAGATGGCGCACGAAGTGCGCATCTCAGGGGCGCGGGGAACTGCGCGACCAGCCACGACGGTGGCGCGCGTGGAGGACTACCCAGGGGCGCGGGGAACTGCGCGAGAAGCGGCCACCGGCCGTCAGGCGACCCGGGACGGGCGTGCGGGGTGGGTGTGGCGGGCTGAGGAGAGGAGGCCTCGGGCTGTGGTGAGCCAGCCGAGGGCCACGATGGCGGCGGCGACGGAGAGACCCAGCGCTCCGACCAGCGGCAGCGCGATCCCGATGGCCCCGCCCAGGACCCAGGCCACCTGCAACAGGGTCTCGGAGCGAGCGAAGGCGGAGGTGCGCACCGCCTCCGGGACATCCCGCTGGATCGTCGCGTCCAGGGACAGTTTCGACAGGGCCTGCGCGAACCCGGCCACGGCCGCCAGACACGCCGTCATCAGCGCCCCGAAGAACACGGCGGAGAGCACCGCGACCCCGAGCACCACGGCCACCACGGTCACGATGATGATCTCGGGCGCCCGCGCCTTGAGCCAGGCCCCGACGGCCGTCCCCAGCGCGTTCCCGGCCCCGGCCGCCACCCCCACGATCCCCAGCGACACGGCCGCGCTCTGCCCGGTCATCGGATGCTCGCGCAGCAGGAAGGCGAGGAAGAAGATCAGGAAGCCGGAGAGGCACTTCAGCGAGGCGTTCGCGGCGAGGGCATGGGTGACGGCGGGCCCGACGGTGCGCAGACCGGGCTTGCGCTGCCGCTTCGCGGGCCCGTGCAGATGTTCCTCGTCGGCGACGAGCAGCGCCCGGCTCTCGCCCTTCGCCGAGTCGACCTTGCGCGGCATCGAGAACGACAGGAACATCCCGGAGACGTAGAGCACGAACGCCCCGAACAGCGGCCAGCGCGGCCCGATCGCCTGGAGCCCGGCGCCGATCGGCGCCGCCACACCGGTGGCGAGCAGCCCGGCGAGGGTGACCCGCGAATTGGCCTTCACCAGGGAGAACCGGGGCGGCAGCAGCCGCGGCACCACGGCCGAGCGCACCACCCCGTACGCCTTCGACGCGACCAGCACACCGAGCGCGGCCGGATACAGCTGGAGGTTCCCGCCCACCACGGCACTGGACAGCACCAGGGCGAGCAGCGCCCGGGCCAGCATCGACCCGGCCATCGCGGCGCGCCGTCCGTGCGGCAGCCGGTCGAGCAGCGGTCCGATCACGGGGGCCAGGAGGGTGAACGGCGCCATGGTGATCGCCAGATACAGGGCCACCCGGCCGCGCGCCTCGTCCGTCGGCACCGAGAAGAACACCGTGGAGGCCAGCGCGACGGTGATCATGACGTCGCCCGCGCCGTTCACCGCATGGAGTTCGATGAGTTTTCCGAGGCCCGACTCGCCCGCGCCGTGCGCGTGTGTCGCCTTCCGGATACCGCGCGCGGTGCCCGTGAACGGCAGTCTCAGGGCACGGCCGACCTTGCGTACGGCCCCGCGCACCGGGCCCGCATCGCTGTATTCGTACCGTGTCGCACCGGACGACGACCTTGCGGCAGCCACCCAGTCATAGTGCCCCCTCATCGCCCTTACAAGTGCCGATACGCGCATGCGGCTCGTACGTCGGTGTGGGCGCAGGGCGTGGAAGGAGGTAGCGTGCGTAGCGCGCCCGCGGCGGTTGTTCTCGGCCGCGCGCCTCTCGGCCATCCCGCAGAATGGATGGCGTAGGTGCGCCCGGAACGTCGGGCGCGGACGTCGACGCGGCCCTCCGGTCCGCTCCGTCCGCGCTCCCGCACACAGGATGGCGCACTCGAGAGACGGCGTAGGAGAGAAGCGATACCTGTGAGCGCAGCGACAACGCGAAGCCGCACCCCCGACCGTCTGTGCGCCGAGGCGGTCGACATCGCCCGGGCGGCAGCGGACGAGGCCGCCGCCCCCGGAGTGGTCGGCGAGCACGTCGAGACGGTCGTCGAGGGCGACCGCGTCGTCACGCATCTCTTCGAGTGCAAGGACTTCGGGTACCGGGGCTGGCGCTGGGCCGTCACGGTCGCCCGCGCCTCCCGTGCCAAGTACGTCACCCTCGACGAGGTCGTCCTGCTGCCGGGCCCCGACGCCCTTCTCGCGCCCGAGTGGGTGCCGTGGAGCGAGCGGCTGCGCCCCGGTGACCTCGGTCCGGGGGACCTGCTGCCCACCGAGTCCGACGATCTGCGCCTGGAGCCCGGGTTCTCCGGTGAGGACGCGCCCGCGCCGAACTCGCCCGTCTCCGAGGAGATGGCCGAGCTGGTCGAGGCCGAGGACGCCGATCTCACCGACGGGCCGGTCGCCGAGCTGCCGATCGTGCCCACCCGCGGGTCGATCTCCTCGGTCGCCGAGGAGCTGGGCCTGGGGCGGGCCCGTGTCCTGTCGCGGTACGGGCTGCATGTCGCGGCCGACCGCTGGGAAGAGGGCTTCGGGGCGAAGACCCCGATGGCGCAGGCGGCGCCGGCTACCTGTGTCTCGTGCGGGTTCCTCTGTCCGATCGGGGGATCGCTCGGGCAGGCGTTCGGGGTCTGCGCCAATGAGTTCTCGCCGGCCGACGGGCGGGTCGTGTCGTTGTCGTACGGGTGCGGGGGGCATTCCGAGGCCGCCGTCATGCCGAAGCCTCCGCGTCGTGCTGAGCCGGTGATCGACGAGACGGTCGTCGATCTCCTTCCGCTGCGGCCGGACGCCGACTCCGGCTCGGTCGACGCCGTCGCGGCCGGCACCGACGACCTGGGCCACTCATAGCACCGGTCCTGGCCCGCGGCTCTCGTCGTGGCCGGCCGCGCAGTTCCCCGCGCCCCTGAGATGCGCACTGCGTGCGCCATCTCATCAACGCCAGAGCCACGGCGAAGCCGCAGCCCCAAGGGGAAGGCGCGCGAAGCGCAGCCTTCAGGGGCGCGGGGAACGGCGCGAGAAGCGGCCACCGGCCCGCGGGCGGGGAACGGCCCAGGGGCGCGGGAAGCGGCCACCGGCCCGCAGGCGAGGAACTGCCCAGGGGCGCGGGGAACTGCGCGACCAGCCGCCCGCCGGGTCGCAGGCGGGGACGTGGCTCGTCGGGGAACCCGGGTGCCGCGATAACGTTCGGGCCGATCGTTCCAGCCGGCCAGAGGAGTGCACCCGTGAGCGTCAGCGAACCCGCGCCGGAGGCCTTCGGCACCGCCAGACTGCGGCGGGGCGTGCTGGACGCCTGGGCCGCCAGCGCGGCAAGGTTCCGGGAGGACGCCAACGCCGAGGAAGACCTCGCGCTCGGCGGCTACCGCGACCGCCTGGTCGTGGAGCTGGCCCAGAACGCCGCCGACGCCGCCGCCCGCGCGGGAGCCGAGGGCCGCCTCGCCCTCACCCTGAAGGACGGCGTCCTCGCCGCCGCGAACACCGGCGCCCCCCTCGACGCGGCCGGCGTCGAGTCCCTGTCCACCCTGCGCGCCTCGGCGAAGCGGGACGACGAGACCGGCGCCGTGGGCCGCTTCGGCGTCGGCTTCGCCGCGGTGCTGGCCGTCTCCGACGAACCCGCCGTGCTCGGCCGCACCGGCGGCGTCCGCTGGTCCCTCACCGAAGCGCGGATCGCCGCCGCCGACACCGCCCGCACCAGCCCCGCGCTCGACGACGAACTGCGCCGCCGCGACGGCCACGTACCGCTGCTCCGGCTGCCGTTCGCGGCCGAGGGCCAGGCCCCGGACCCGTACGACACCGTCGTCGTGCTGCCGCTGCGGGACGCCGCCGCCGAGGCGCTCGCCGCCCGGCTGCTCGACGAGATCGACGACACGCTGCTGCTGGCCCTGCCGGGGCTCGCCGAGGTCACCGTCACCACCGACGCCGGCACCCGCACCCTGCGCCGCACCGCGCCGGACGCCACCACCCCGTACACCGTCATCAGCGACGACGCGCGGGAACCCGCCGACGTGCGCTGGCGCACCGTCGGCCACCAGGGCGCGCTCGGCGCCGAGCTGCTCGCCGACCGGCCCGTCGAGGAACGCCTCCGCCCGCACTGGTCCGTCATGTGGGCGGTTCCCGTGGACGGCGACGGCGCCCCGCGACGCCCGGTCAGCGCCCCCGTGCTGCACGCCCCGACGCCCAGCGACGAGCCGCTGGGCGTGCCCGCGCTGCTCATCGCGTCGTTCCCGCTGGACACCGCGCGCCGGCACGTCGCGCCGGGTCCGCTCACCGACCACCTCGTGCGGCGCGCCGCCGACGCGTACGCCGAACTCCTCGAAACCTGGCGCCCGGTGGGCCCCGGCATCCTCGACCTGGTCCCCGGCCCGCTCGGCAAGAGCGAGCTGGACGGCGCCCTGCGCGCCGCCATCCTGGAGCGCCTGCCCCGCACACCTTTTCTCCCGCCCGCCCACCCGGATTTCCTCCCGCCCGCCCTCGATCCGGACGACGAGGACCGGCCCGAGGCCCTCAAGCCCCGGGACGCCGAAGTCGTCGAAGGGGCGGGCGCCGACACCGTGCGCGTCCTCGCCGACGTCCTGCCGAGCCTGCTCCCCGCCGGACTCGAACGCCGTACCGAACTGCGCACCCTCGGCGTCGCCCGCCTCCCGCTGACCGAGGCCATCGACCGGCTCGCGGGTCTGGAGAAGGAGCCCGGCTGGTGGCGGCGGCTCTACGAGTCCCTGGCCGGCGTCGACCCGGACCGGCTCAGCGGGCTCCCGGTGCCGCTCGCCGGAGGCCGCACCACCATCGGCCCGCGCCAGGTGCTGCTGCCCACCGCCGAGGCCGCCGTCCCCGGCGACGCGCTGGCCCGGCTCGGCCTGAAGGTCGCCCACCCGGACGCCACCCATCCGCTCCTGGAGAAGCTGGGCGCGCTGCCCGCCACGCCCCGCGCGGTCCTCACCACCCCGCAGGTCCGCGCGGCGGTCGCCGCCTCCCTCGACGACGAACCCGCCTGGGACGACGACGGCGCGCTCGGCGCCGACGAACTGGCCGACGTCGTCCTCACCCTGGTCCGCGACGCCCACCTCGACACCGGTGACGAACCCTGGCTCGGCGCCCTCGCCCTGCCCGACGAGGACGGCGAACTCACCCCGGCCGCCGAACTCGTCCTCCCCGGCAGCCCCCTCGCCGGTGTCATCCGTGAGGGTGAACTGCCCTTCGTGGACGACGAATTCGCCGAGCGGTGGGGCGAGGGCCCGCTGGCGGCGTGCGGCGTGCTCGCGACCTTCGCCCTCGTCCGCGCCACCGACGTCGTCCTCGATCCCGACGAACTCGACCCGCGCGACAGCGATTTCCCCGAACCCGACGACGCCGGACTGCTCGACGCCGTCGACGTGTGGTGCGAGGACGTGCTCGACCGGCTGCCCGACACGCCCGTACCGCCGGTCGCCACCGAGCTGGTCGCCGTACGGGACCTGGACCTCGTCGACGAGGACCGCTGGCCGCAGGCGCTCGCGCTCCTCGCCCAGCCGCCCCTGCGCGACGCCCTCACCCAGCCCGTCCGCGTCCTGCTGCCCGACGGCACCCGCGAACTCGTCCGCCCGTACACGGCCTGGTGGCTGCGCGGCAATCCGGTGCTCGACGGCCGCCGCCCCGCCGGACTGCGCGCGGCGGGCGGCGACCCGCTGCTCGAAGGGCTGTACGAGCCCGTGGACGCCGCCGGTTTCGAGGACGAACAGGTGCTGCGCGCCCTCGGGGTGCGCACCTCCGTCGCCGCGCTCCTCGACGAGCCCGGCGGCGCCGCCGAACTCCTCGACCGGCTCGCCGACGAGGACCGCCCGGTCGGGCCCGCCCAACTCCACGCGATCTACGGCCTGCTGGCCGACCTCGACCCCGAGCAGGTCACGCTGCCGGACGAGGTGCGGGCCGTGCGGGACGGCGAGGTCGTCGTGGCCGACGCCGCCGACGCGCTGGTCGCCGACGCCCCCGACCTGATCCCGCTGGCCGGCGGGCTGCCGCTGCTTCCGGTCGCCCCGGCCCGCGCGGCCGAACTCGCCGAGCTGTTCCAGGTGCGGCGGCTCAGCGAGGCCGTCGCCGCCGAACCGACCGGCACCGACGCCACCGAGCACCCCGTGCCCGACTCCGTCCGCACGCTCCTGGGGGCGGCGACCCCGGCCACGTACCTGGAGTACGAGGAGCTGTACGTCGGCGGGACCGAGGCCGACTGGCGGCGCACCGCCGACGGCACCGTGCACGCCGCGACCCTGGAGGGGGTCGCCGCCGGGCTCGCCTGGGCGGCGGGGCAGTGGCCGCGCCGGTTCGAGGTGGCCGCGCTGCTCGAAGACCCGTCGCGGACGGCCGAGTTGGCGCGGGACCGCTGGTTCGACTGACAGGGTGCGGGCCCCCGGAGGGTTTTCGGGGGCCATCGGTTCCGTTCCGGCATGGAGAGTCATGTCACACCGCGTCGGTTGATTCCCGTACAACCAGAACGGGCCGCCACAGGTCTATCCCGCGAGTCAACAGACTCCTAGACCACTTGGGACCCGCGTGATGGCATCCGCACCGCGGGCCCCCTTTCTCCACTGTGGGGAACACATGCGCATTCGTGCCACCGCGGCCGCCCTGACGGTCTCCGGCGCCCTTGCCCTCACCGCGTTCGCCGTCCCGGCGCAGGCCGACAGCGGCTGGGACGGGGCCGCCAACGGCGCCCAGAAGTCCCTGGCCGAGATCGCCAAGAAGCACGCCCCGAGCGCGGCCCCGAAGGCCGGGGCGCGTGCCCTCGCCTCGGACCCGGGCGACGCGTACAAGCTCAACGTCAAGTTCTCCGGCCTCAAGGTCAACAACGGCAAGCCGATCGTCGTCGGCACGACCAACAAGGTCACCGTCCCGGTCACGTACAACGTCTCGTTCGGCTCCGACCCGGGCATCTTCGCCGACGACTTCGGTCTGGGCATCGAGCTGCACTGGGAGAGCTCGACGGACGGCAACTACCTGGACACCAACGGCCCGACCTGCCAGGTCTCCACCTCGACGGCCACCTGCAAGGACACGCTCACCGTCACCCCGAAGGTCGACCTGTTCAACAGCGACGCGGGCGCCAAGTGGAAGGCCATGGGCTTCGCGGTCGCCGCCAACGGCGAGGACCTCTCCCAGGACGTCGACGACATCGACTGGACCAAGGTCGGCATCGCCACCCAGGACGGTCTGGCCAGCAAGATCGCCCTCCAGCGCTACGCCAAGCTGAGCACCAACGCCACGCCGGAGCCCATCAAGAAGGGCAAGACCCTCACGGTCAAGGGCGCCCTCACCCGTGCCAACTGGGACACCAGCAAGTACGCGGGCTACACCGTGCAGAAGGTCACCCTCCAGTACCGGAAGAAGACCTCCAGCACCTACACCACGCTGAAGACGGTCACCTCGGACTCCAAGGGCAACCTGAGCACCACGGTGAAGGCGTCCGCCGACGGCTACTTCCGCTACAAGTTCGCGGGTACGTCCACGACCCCGGCCGTGACGTCCACCAGCGACTTCGTCGACGTCCGCTGACCGGCTAGCCGGTCACACCGGGAAGCGGCGGCCGACCCACCTCCACAGGAGTTCGAGGACGGCCGCCGCCACCACCGAGACACCCACCGCGGTCCACGGCATCACGGCGCCGACCAGCTTCAGGGCGAAGAAGTCCTGGAGCCACGGCACGGCCAGGACCAGCAGGAAGCCGAGACCCATCGCCGCCACCAGGCAGACCCGCCACCAGGTGTAGGGGCGGGCGATGATCGCCAGCACCCACATCGAGATCAGGAACAGGGTCAGCGTGGCGGCGCTGGTCTCGGCGTTCAGCGCTTCGGAGCCCGTGTAGTAGTGCCGGGCCACCATGTACATCACGAACGTCGCGATCCCGGCGACGGCGCCGCCCGGAATCGCGTACCGCATCACGCGTTTCACGAAGTGCGGCTTGGCCCGCTCCTTGTTGGGCGCGAGCGCGAGGAAGAACGCCGGGACACCGATCGTCAGCGTCGACAGCAGCGTCAGGTGCCGGGGCAGGAACGGGTACTCGACCTGGAAGCAGACCACCATCAGCGCGAGCAGCACCGAGTAGACGGTCTTGACCAGGAACAGGGTCGCCACGCGCGTGATGTTGCCGATGACCCGGCGGCCCTCGGCGACGACGGAGGGCAGCGTCGCGAACGAGTTGTCGAGCAGCACGATCTGGGCGACCGCCCGGGTGGCCTCGGAGCCCGACCCCATCGAGACCCCGATGTCGGCGTCCTTCAGGGCCAGTACGTCGTTCACCCCGTCGCCCGTCATCGCGACCGTGTGCCCGTGCGACTGGAGCGCGGCGACCATGTCCCGCTTCTGCTGCGGGGTGACCCGGCCGAACACCGTGCCCTCGTCGAGCTTGTCCGCCATCGCGGACTGCTCGGTGGGGAGGGTACGGGCGTCGACCGTGTTCTCGGCGCCGGGCAGGTCCAGCTTGGCGGCCACGGCGCCGACCGACACCGCGTTGTCCCCGGAGATCACCTTCGCCTTGACGTCCTGCTCGGCGAAGTAGCGCAGGGTGTCGCCGGCGTCGGGGCGCAGCCGCTGCTCCAGGACGACGAGGGCGGCCGGCTCGGCGCCGTCCTTCACCGCCGGGTCGGCGAGGCTGTCGTGGTTCTTGCCGACGCGGGCGAGCAGCAGGACCCGCAGGCCCTGCCGGTTCAGGTCGTCGACCTCCGCGAGGGCCGGGTCCCCGTCCGGGAGCAGCACGTCGGGCGCGCCGAGCAGCCAGGCGCTGGTCGTGCCGTCGCCCTCGCTGAAGGCCGCGCCGCTGTACTTGCGGGCCGACGAGAAGGGCAGCGCCTCGGTGCAGCGCCACTCCTCGGCGGCCGGGTAGGCGTCGATGACGGCCTGGAGGGAGGCGTTGGGGCGCGGGTCGGACTCGCCGAGCGCGCCGAGCACCTGGGTCACGTACGGCTCGTCGGTGCCGTTGAGCGGGCGCAGCTCGGAGACGTCCATGCCGCCCTCGGTGAGCGTGCCCGTCTTGTCGAGGCAGACCGTGTCGACGCGGGCCAGGCCCTCGATGGCCGGAAGTTCCTGTACGAGGCACTGTTTCCGGCCGAGTCGGATCACGCCGATCGCGAAGGCCACCGAGGTCAGCAGCACGAGCCCTTCGGGGACCATGGGGACGATGCCGCCCACGGTGCGCGCGACGGAGTCCTTGAAGCCGTGCTCCTTGACGACCAACTGGCTGATGACCAGGCCGATCGCGGTCGGGATCATCATCCACTGCACGTACTTGAGGATGGTGGAGATGCCGCTGCGCAGCTCGGACTGGACGAGCGTGAACCGGCTCGCCTCCTCGGCCAGCTGCGCCGCGTACGCCTCGCGGCCCACCTTCGTCGCCGTGAACGCGCCGCCGCCCGCGACGACGAACGAGCCCGACATCACCGGGTCGCCCGGCTGCTTCACGACCGGGTCGGCCTCGCCGGTCAGCAGCGACTCGTCGATCTCCAGGCCGTCGGCCTCGGCGCAGGTGCCGTCCACGGGGATCTTGTCGCCGGGGCCGATCTCGATGAGGTCGCCGAGCACGATCTCGGAGGTGGAGACCTCCGTCGCCACGCCGTCGCGGCGGACCGTGGGCTTGGCCTCGCCGATCACCGCGAGGGAGTCGAGGGTCTTCTTCGCCCGCCACTCCTGGATGATGCCGATGCCGGTGTTGGCCAGGATCACGTAGCCGAAGAGGCTGTCCTGGAACGGGGCGACGGCCAGCATGATCAGCCAGAGCACACCGATGATCGCGTTGAACCGGGTGAAGACGTTGGCCCGGACGATCTCGCTGAGCGAGCGGGAGCTGCGGACCGGGACGTCGTTGACCTCGCCGCGGTTTCGGCGCTCCTCGACCTCGGCGCCGGTCAGGCCCGTCGCCCTCGTCGGCAGGGGGACCGGGTGCACCGGGTCCAGTTCGGGGCCGGCGTCGATGTGCGTCATGTCTCCGACGGTACGGGGGGATCGGGGGGTTCACCCCTTGGGCGGTGCTTTATCCGACCTGGGGAGGACCCTCGTCGTCCGGGGGGTGTAGGGGTGCGTGGGCGGGCGCGGCGCCGTCGTGGTCGCTCGCGTCGCGCAGTTCCCCGCGCCCCTGGGTCGTTTTTCGTGCGCGGCCCGGTGGCCGCTTCTCGCGCAGTTCCCCGCGCCCCTGAGGCAGGCGCTGCGCGCAGCCTCCCCTTGAGGCTGCGGCTTCGCCGCGCCTCTCAGATCAGCCGCCGATGAGATGCCGCACGAAGTGCGCATCTCAGGGGCGCGGGGAACTGCGCGACCAGCCACGACGGTGGCGCGGGTGGAGAGCTGCCCGGTGTCAGTCGGAGACGGTGGCGGCTGCGCGCTTCAGTGCGGCGTCGCGGCCGCGTACGTACCAGATGCCGATCAGGCCCAGGCCGGCCCCGGCCAGGCACGTCCAGACCCACCACGTGTGCCCGTGATCGTCGAACCAGCCGTAGAACGGCAGCTGGACCAGGAAGAGGACGAACCACAGGATCGTGCCGCCGGTGATGGTGGCGACGATCGGGCCCTCCAGGGGCTCCGGCGCCTCGTGCTCGGGTGTCCACTTCGCCATGAGCACAGCTTAACGACACCTCCGAAACCCCTCGCAGCCCCCGTCCCCCATGGGTCTACGCGCGGAGATAGCGATTTCCGGCTCATATGTTCATACTGAAACCGCCTAAGAATGGCTACTTCTGTTCGTACGAAACACCAATGGGAGCAACGGGGAACCCCACTGGTGGCCACGCGTAGACCAGACTTGATCACATCCTGCCCACTGGGCACCGCTGAAAATCGCTGAGGTCAACCATGTCCACTTCGGCCACCGCCCCGGTCGATGTCAACGAGCAGCCGCCTGAGCCCAAGAACGGGCTCGACCGCTACTTCAAGATCTCCGAGCGCGGCTCGACCGTCCCCCGTGAGATCCGTGGTGGCCTCGCCACGTTCTTCGCGATGGCCTACATCATCGTGCTGAACCCGATCATCCTCGGCAGCGCGAAGGACATGTACGGGCACCAGCTCGACAACGGCCAGCTGGTCACCGCGACCGCGCTGACCGCCGCCTTCACCACGCTGCTCATGGGCGTCATCGGCAACGTGCCGATCGCGCTGGCGGCCGGCCTCGGCGTGAACACGGTCGTCGCGCTCCAGCTCGCCCCGCGCATGTCGTGGCCGGACGCGATGGGCATGGTCGTCCTGGCGGGCTTCGTGGTGATGATCCTGGTCGCCACCGGCCTGCGCGAGCGCGTGATGAACGCGGTGCCGCTCAGCCTGCGCAAGGGCATCGCGATCGGCATCGGCCTGTTCATCATGCTGATCGGTCTGGTCGACTCCGGCTTCGTGAGCCGTATCCCGGACGCCGCGCACACCACCGTGCCGCTCCAGCTCGGCGCCGACGGTCACCTGAACGGGTGGCCGGTCCTCATCTTCGTCCTCGGTGTGCTGCTGACCCTGGCGCTGCTGGTCCGCAAGGTGCCGGGCGCGATCCTCATCTCGATCGTCGTGATGACCGTCGCCGCGGTGATCGTCAACGCCGTCGCCAAGATCCCGTCCTGGGGTCTGACCACGCCGAAGTGGCCGGGCAACCCGGTCGCCACCCCCGACTTCGGGCTCGTCGGCAAGGTCAGCCTGTTCGGCGGCTTCGAGAAGGTCGGCATCCTCACCGGTGTCCTCTTCGTCTTCACCGTGCTGCTGTCCTGCTTCTTCGACGCCATGGGCACGATCATGGGCATCAGCGACGAGGCGCACCTGACCGACGAGAACGGTCAGATGCCGGGCATGAACAAGGTGCTCTTCATCGACGGCATCGCGGTCGCCGCCGGCGGCGCCTCGTCCTCCTCCGCCACCACCTGCTTCGTGGAGTCCACGGCCGGTGTCGGCGAGGGCGCCCGCACGGGTCTCGCCAACGTCGTCACCGGCGCGCTCTTCGCCGTCGCGCTGTTCCTCACGCCGATCGCCACGATGGTCCCGTCCCAGGCGGCCACCCCCGCGCTGCTCGCGGTGGGCTTCCTGATCCTGTCGGGCGGCATCCGCGCGATCGACTGGGACGACTGGACGGTCGCCATCCCGGCCTTCATCACGATGCTGATGATGCCGTTCACGTACTCGATCACCAACGGCATCGGCATGGGCTTCATCGCCTTCACCGTGCTGCGGGTGGTCGCGGGCCGGGCCAAGGAGGTGCCGGTCGCGATGTACGCCGTGTCGGCCGTGTTCGCCTTCTACTACCTCATGCCGGCTCTCGGCCTGACCTGATCCCCCTGCTGCGGGGCGGCTCAGGCCGCCCCGTAGAACCTCTCCGTCTCCTCGACCGACGTCTTGAAGCGTTCGTCGAAGTCGTCCCGAATGAGCGTCCGGACCACGTAGTCCTGGACGCTCATTCCCCTTTTCGCGGCATGCCCCTTGAGACGGTCGAGCAGCTCACCGTCTATCCGCAGGCTGAGCACTGTCGATCCCATGCGAACAGCGTCGCGGGGCGCCGCGCCCGGGCGTGTCGCTTTTCGGCTGCGGCTCACTCGTTTGAGTGACCTGAGGTTTCCCGGCCCGCGTGTGCGTGGTGCGGATGCGTGGTGGGGATCACGGGCAGGAGAGTACGCCCGGGTGGTAGTTAGACACAGTAATGAGTTACGCTAACGAACATGCCGGACCTCTCCCATGGCGACGATGCCGCCGCCGTGAACTCTTTGCGCTCCGCCGTGATGCGCCTGTCACGCCGACTCAAGCACCAGCGGGTCGACGAATCGCTGAGCCCCACCGAGATGTCGGTGCTCGGCACCCTCGCCGGATGCGGCTCCGCCACCCCGGGTGAGCTGGCCCGCAAGGAGCATGTGCAGCCGCCGTCGATGACCCGCATCGTCGCGCTCCTGGAGGCCAAGGGGCTGGTCCGGCTGGAGCCTCATCCCGAGGACCGCCGGCAGAAGGTCGTCACGTCCACCGAGCAGGCCGAGACGATGCTCCTGGAGTCCCGCCGCAAGCGGAACGCGTGGCTGGCGAACCTGGTCGACGGCCTGGACGAGGACGAGTGGGCCAAGCTCCGCGAGGCCGCGCCCGTCCTGGAGAAGCTGGCCCACCTGTGACCGTCAGCCGCCGCTGAACACCAGCCGCTGAGACACCCCCCACGTCGCTGAGCCGACCGCCGAGGAGGCGAACCCACTTTGAGTACGGGATCCGGAGCAGACTCCGCCCCCGCACCTACCCCTACTCTCCCCGCTTCCCGGGGCAAGCCCTCGATGTTCGCCAGCCTGCGCGTGCGCAACTACCGGCTGTTCGCGACCGGGGCCGTCATCTCCAACACCGGCACCTGGATGGCCCGCATCACCCAGGACTGGCTGGTGCTCTCCCTGACCGGTTCCTCCGCCGCCGTGGGTGTCACCACGGCGATGCAGTTCCTGCCGATGCTGCTCTTCGGGCTGTACGGCGGAGTCATCGCCGACCGGTTCAAGCGGCGCAACCTGCTGTTCTGCACGCAGGGCGCGATGAGCCTGTCGGGCCTGTTCCTGGCCGTCCTGACCCTGTCCGGCCACGTACAGGTCTGGCATGTCTACGCCGCCGCCTTCTTCACCGGGCTCGTCACGGTCGTCGACAACCCCTCGCGGCAGTCCTTCGTCTCCGAGCTGGTGGGACCCGACCAGGTCCGTAACGCCGTCTCGCTGAACTCGGCGAACTTCCAGTCCGCCCGGCTCATCGGCCCCGCCGTCGCGTCCGCGCTGACCGCCGCCGTCGGGCCCGGCTGGGCCTTCCTCGCCAACGGGCTCTCCTTCCTCGCGCCGCTCACCGGGCTGCTGCTGATGCGCACCGGCGAGCTGCACGAGATCAAGCGGACTCCGCGCGGCAAGGGGCAGCTCAAGGAGGGCCTGAACTACGTCTCCAAGCACCCCGAGCTGATCTGGCCGATCGTGCTCGTCGGGTTCGTGGGGACCTTCGGGTTCAACTTCCCGATCTGGCTGAGCGCGTTCGCCGACGACGTGTTCCACGGCGGGGTCGGGCAGTACGGCATGTTCAACACGCTCATGGCGATCGGCTCGCTCGCCGGGGCGCTGCTCGCCGCGCGGCGGCGGTCGGCTCGGCTGCGGGTGCTCGTGGGGGCCGCGATCGGGTTCGGGGTGCTGGAGATCCTGGCCGCGTTCGCGCCCGGCGTCTGGCTGTTCGCGCCGCTCGTCGTGATCCTCGGTGTCCTCGGCATCACGACCAACGTCACCGCCAACTCCTCCGTGCAGATGGCGACCGATCCCGAGATGCGGGGGCGGGTGATGTCCCTGTACTTCATGGTGTTCACCGGGGGTACGCCGCTGGGCGGGCCGTTGTTCGGGTGGCTCGCGGACCAGTACGGGGTGCGGGTCAGTTTCATGCTGGGCGGGCTGATCTGTGCCGGGGCCGCGGTGCTGGTGGGTCTGATGCTGGCCCGGGCCGCCAACCTCCGCCTCAAGGTGGACCTGCGCCGGGGCGAGCGGCATGTGCAGTTCGTTCCCCGCGAGTCCGTCCCGGTGGCGGCGGTGGCCTGACCGTCTGCCGGGTGCCTGTCCGTCCGGCGAGCGCGCCTCTCGTCGTGGCCGGTCGCGCAGTTCCCCGCGCCCCTGAGGCATGCGCTTCGCGCAGCCTCCCCGATGAGATGGCGCACGAAGTGCGCATCTCGAGGGCGCGGGGAACTGCGCGATCGGCTCTCGCCGCCCTAGGTGTGCCCGTGAGACTGGGGGGATGAGACTTTTTGCCGCTGTGTTGCCGCCCGCCGGGGTCGTCGAGGAGCTCGGGGGTGTCGTGGATCGGTTGCCGGGTGGGGACGGGGTGCGGTGGACCGGGCGGGGCGGGTGGCATCTCACCCTCGCCTTCTACGGGGAGGTGCCCGACGGCACCGTGGAGGAGCTGTCGGAGCGGCTGGCCCGGGCCGCCGGGCGGACCGGCGCGTTCACGATCGGGCTGCACGGCGGCGGCCAGTTCGGCGGCCGGGCCCTGTGGGCCGGGGTCCGGGGAGACCTGGCGGCCCTGGGACGGCTCGCGGAGCGGGCCCGGGCGGCGGGAAGGAAGTCCGGGATCGAGGGCGAGCACCGCAGGTACCGCCCGCACCTCACGCTGGCCCGCGCCCGTGACCCGTACGACTTCGGGCCGTACCTCACCGCGCTCGGCACCTTCGCCGGAACCCCGTGGACGGCCGGCGAGCTGACGCTCGTACGCAGCGATCTGCCGAGGTCCGGCGTCCCCGGCGAGCAGCCCCGGTACGAGAAGGTCGGCGGCTGGCCGCTCGCGGCCGCGCGTTAGGCTCGGCACGTGGACCCGAAGACGCGGAACCGGATCATGGCCGGTGTGCTTGTGCTGATGTTCGTCGTGGTGGCGGTGGCGGCGGCCGTCGGAAAGTAGCCGCCGCCCCGCCCGCTCGCCCTACCAGGCGAAGGCCTCCGGCGACGGCCCCGGGCCCGGGAAGATCTCGTCCAGCGACGTCAGGACGTCCTCGCTCAGCTCCAGCTCGACGGCGCGCAGCGCCGAGTCGAGCTGTTCCTGCGTGCGCGGGCCGACGATCGGGCCGGTCACGCCGGGCCGGGTCAGCAGCCAGGCCAGAGCGGCCTCGCCGGGCTCGATGCCGTGCTTGTCGAGCAGGTCCTCGTACGCCTGGACCTGGTCGCGCACCTTGGTGTTCTCCAGGGCGTTCGCGCTGCGGCCGTCCTTGCGGCGCTTGCCCTCGGCCTCCTTCTTGAGCACGCCGCCGAGCAGACCGCCGTGGAGCGGGGACCAGGGGATGACGCCGAGGCCGTACTCCTGCGCGGCCGGGATGACCTCCATCTCGGCGCGCCGCTCGGCGAGGTTGTACAGGCACTGCTCGCTGACCAGGCCGACGCGGCCGTGCCGGGCGGCCGTCTCGTTGGCCTGGGCGATCTTGTAGCCGGGGAAGTTGGACGAACCGGCGTACAGGATCTTGCCCTGCTGGACCAGGACGTCGACGGCCTGCCAGATCTCCTCGAAGGGGGTCCGGCGGTCGATGTGGTGGAACTGGTAGATGTCGATGTAGTCGGTCTGGAGCCGCTTGAGCGAGGCGTCGACGGCCCGGCGGATGTTCACCGCGGAGAGCCGGTCGTGGTTGGGCCAGACGTCCCCGTCGCCCGCCATGTTCCCGTAGACCTTGGTGGCGAGGACGGTCTTGTCGCGCCGGCCGCCGCCCTGCGCGAACCAGGTGCCGATGATCTCCTCGGTACGGCCCTTGTTCTCACCCCAGCCGTACACGTTGGCGGTGTCGAAGTAGTTGATGCCACTGGCCTGGGCCGCGTCCATGATGGCGTGGCTGTCGGCCTCGTCCGTCTGCGGTCCGAAGTTCATGGTGCCGAGGACGAGCCGGCTGACCTTGAGTCCCGTGCGTCCGAGCTGCGTGTACTTCATGCTGCTCAGCCAAGAACGTGGAGTGCGCTCTAGGCAAGTGCCCGGTCCGTCGCGGGGTCCTCGGTGTACGGCCCTCCGACCCCCCACGCCTGGTGCAGCGCGTCCGCGAAGGCGGCGGCCAGTTTGTGTTCGCCGGAGGCGTTCGGGTGGGTGCCGTCGTAGGTGTCGTGGTGGATGTCGTACGTGTCCGGGACCGTCGCGAGGAGGAGCGGGGAGCGGGGTTCGGAGAGGTCCGCGACCGCCTTGGCGAGGAGGGTGTTGAAGTGGGCGACCTCGGTGGCGAAGGGGGCGTCCGTCTCGGCCCTGATGTTCGGGATGACCGGGAGGACGACGATGCGGACCGCCGGGTTCGCGGTGCGGGCCTCGGTGACGAAGCGGCGCATGTTCGCCGCGGTCTGGGCGGCGTCCGTGTAGAAGCCGAGGTCTATCAGGCCCAGGTTGACCAGGAGGACGTCCGGGCCGCAGGCGCGCACGGCGTCGGCGACGACCGGCGCCATGTGCAGCCAGCCCTCGCCCCAGCCGGCGAGGTGCCGGCGCGGGAAGCCCGGGTCCGCGTACGCCAGGGACGTGGGGGCGTCGGCGGTCTTGTCGTAGAGGGTCTCGCGCGGTCCGACGACCGCGACCGTCCCGTCCCCGCAGGCCGACCGCAGGTGGCACCAGAAACGGTGCCGCCAGGTGTGCTCCCCGGCGCTGCCGATGGTCTGGCTGTCGCCGACGAACATGAACCTGAGCATCCGCTCATCATCGTCGATCGGCCGGGCCGCGTGTGTGTGAGCCCTGACACGCCTGGCAAGCTGGGGTCATGCGTTCGTATCTGGGTGCGGCCGGGGCCGCGGTCGTCCTCGTGCTCGGGGGCGCCATCGCGCCTGCCACGGCCGACAGTTCGCCGTCCGTCGGCTCCTCCGGGTTCACCATCAAGGACCCGCGGATCACCGAGTCCAGCGGCCTCGCCGCGTCCCGCGCCCACCCGGGGGTCTACTGGACGCACAACGACAGTTCCGACGGTGCGTACATCTTCGCGATCGACGGCGCCACCGGGAAGACGCTCGCCCGCGTCACCCTCACCGGGGTCGGCGCTCCCCGTGACGTCGAGGCGATCTCGGTCGGGCCCGACGGGAACATCTACGTTGGCGACATCGGCGACAACCTCGGCGGCAAGTGGGACCACGTGTGGATCTACAAGCTGCCCGAACCGAAGAAGCTCGTCGACCAGACCGTGCGGGCCACCCAGTACGTCGTCAAGTACGCGGACGGGCCGCGCAACGCCGAGTCGATGATGGTCCACCCCAAGACGGGCCGGGTGTACATCATCGAGAAGGGCGAGGACGGCGGCGGCCTCTACGAGGGCCCGGCCACGCTGGACTCCGCCGCCACCAACACCTTCCGCCGCATCGGCGACATCGACCTGTGGGCGACCGACGCGGCCTTCTCCCCGGACGGCAAGCAGCTTGCCGTGCGCGGCTACTTCGGCGGTATCTCGTACGCCTGGAACGACGGAAAGCCCAAGCGCCAGGGCCAGTTGCACGTCCCGCTGCAACCGCAGGGCGAGTCGGTGACGTACACCCTCGACGGCAGGACGCTGCTCTACGGCAGCGAGGGCGAGGGCAGTTCCGTGGAGCCCGTGGAGGTCGAAGGGGCCGATTCCTCTGACGGGGGCGGGAGTTCGGCGGCCGGTGACGGTTCCGGGGGCGGTGACGGGGGTGGGTTCACCGGGAAGGCCGGGGCCGTGGGGGCCGCCGTCGTGCTGATCGCCGTCATCGGGATCGGGCGGCTGGTGCGCAAGCCCAAGCAGAAGTGAGCTAGCCGCTACGGCGCGCCGCGACCAGCACGTCGAGGCCGTCCAGGAGGCGCTGGAGACCGAACTCGAAGTGGTCGAAGCCGGGGCCGAAAGTGTCCTCCGACAGGGATGCCATGACGGGGTAGCGCCCGCTCGCCATGGCTGCCTCCAGGGCCGGGCCCTGCGCCGCCCAGAAGTCGGTGTCCGTCATCCCCGTCGTCCGCTCCGCCTCCTGCTCGTGGACCCGGGTGCGGGCGGCCCCTGAGACGTACCCGTCGATCATGATGAGCACGGAGAGCAGTTCGGGGTCGGAGAGTCCCATCGGCCGGATGCGGGACAGCATCTTCTCCATGCCGGCCAGGGCGCCGGGGCCGAGCACGGGGCGGGCCTGGTTGACCTGGAGCAGCCAGGGGTGGCGCTGGTAGAGGGCGAGGGTCTCGCGGGCCGCCGTCTCGACGGCCGCACGCCAACTCCCCTTCTCCCCAAGCGCGTTCGGGTGTTCCCCCGGCTCGTAAGGCGTCTGCACCTTGTCCAGCATCAGATCGAGCAGCTCCGCCTTGCCCGGCACGTACCGGTACAGGGACATCGTGCCGGTGCCGAGCTCCTGCGAGAGGCGGCGCATGGAGACGGCCGCGATGCCCTCGGCGTCGGCGACCGCGACGGCGGTGGTGACGATCCGGTCCAGGGAGAGCGCGGGCCGGGGGCCGCGGCGGGGCGCGTCCCCCGTGCCCCACAGCAGGTCCAGGGTGCGCCGGAGGTCGCCGCTGCCGCTGGTCTCGGTCGTACTGCTGGTGCCGCTCGTCATGGAGTCAGCGTAAACCGCTCGCCAAAAACTGGGTACGCTGTACTCTTATTTGAGTACGGTGTACTCAGTTGGTCGGTCGGAGTGAGGGAGGCGACTGCCGTGGAGGGCGACGGGGACTACGCGGTGCGGGCCGTGGGCCTGCGGAAGACGTACGGGGAGAAGCGGGCGCTCGACGGGTTCGATCTGACGGTGCGCCGCGGCACGGTGCACGGCCTGCTCGGGCCGAACGGAGCGGGGAAGACCACCGCCGTCCGCGTGCTCGGCACCCTGCTGAGGTTCGACGGGGGCCGGGCCGAGGTCGGCGGGGTGGACGTGGTGGTCCGGCCCCGCCTGGTGCGCCGCCGGATCGGGCTCACCGGGCAGTACGCGGCGGTGGACGAAGTGCTCACGGGCCGGCAGAACCTGGAGATGTTCGGCCGGCTCTTCCACCTCGGCGGGCGGCGGGCGAAGGCGCGGGCGGCCGAACTGCTCGACCAGTTCGGGCTCGCCGACGCCGGCGACAAGGGCGTCGGCAAGTACAGCGGCGGCATGCGGCGCAGACTGGACCTGGCCGCGTCCATGATCCTGACCCCCGACGTCCTCTTCCTGGACGAGCCGACGACCGGGCTCGATCCGCGCGGGCGCGGCGAAGTCTGGGAGAGCGTACGGAAGCTGGTCGCGGACGGCACGACGGTGCTGCTCACCACCCAGTACCTGGAGGAGGCCGACCGGCTGGCCTCCCGGGTCACCGTCATCGACCAGGGGCGGACCATCGCCGACGACACCCCCGAAGGGCTGAAGCGGTCCGTCGGCGGGGACCGGATCGAGGTCGTCGTCGCGGACGCGGCGGATCTGCCGCGCGCGGCCAAGATCGTGGCACGGGGCGGCGCCGAGCCCGTGGTCGACGAGACGGAGCGCCGGGTGCACGCCACCGTCGAGGACCGGGTCGCCGCGCTCACCGACGCCGCGCGCACCCTCCAGGACGAGGGCATCGCGGTCGAGGACATCGGGCTGCGCCGGCCGAGCCTGGACGACGTGTTCCTGCGGCTCACGGGGAGGAGTGTGTGATGGGCACGACGGTCTACTGGGCGGTGGCCGACTGCTGGAACGTGGTGCGGCGGGGCCTCACCCACTACCAGCGCCAACCGGTGAACATCGCCTGGCAGTTGGGCTTCCCGATCCTGTCCGTGCTGCTGTACGGGTATGTCTTCGGCTCCGCGATGACGGTGCCGGGCGGTGGCGACTACCGGGACTTCCTGATGCCCGGGATGTTCGCGATGACGATGGCGTTCGGCTTCGTCAACACCGCGACGCTGGTCGTGTACGACGCGACGAAGGGGGTCATCGACCGGTTCCGCTCGATGCCGATGGCGCCGTCGGCGGTGGTCTCCGGACGCGGGGTGACCGATCTGCTCGTCGCCTGTGCCGAGCTGACGATCCTCATGCTGACGGCGTTCGCGATCGGCTGGCGACCGGCCGGGGGAGCCGGGGGCGGGCTCGCGGCGTTCGCGCTGCTGCTGTGGCTGCGGTTCGCCCTGATCTGGCTCGGGGTGTGGCTCGGGCTGCTCGTGCCGAACCCGGAGGCGGCCGGAGGGCTGTTCGCCGTGGCCTTCCCGCTGACGATGATCTCCAGCATTTTCGTCGCACCGCAGCTGATGCCGGACTGGCTGGGGGCCGTGGCGGCCTGGAATCCGCTGTCGTCGACAGTCGCCGCGGTGCGGGGGCTTTTCGGGGCGCCTGTGGGGGCCGGGGATTCGTGGATCGAGCAGCACGCGCTGCTCATGGCGTGGGTGTGGCCGGCCGTGCTGACGCTGGTGTTCTTCCCGCTGGCGGCGCGTAAGTTCGCGTCGTTGGGGCGTTAGCCCCCGGGGCTCAGGCACGGAAAAGCCGCAGAGGCGTCTGCTCAGGTACCTGGCAGATGCGTCTGCGGCTCTCGCCGTGGTCGCTCGCGGGGCTTCCCGCGCGCCTATCGGGACGTCAGAGCTGGCCGATGACGTAGTCGATGCAGGCCGTCAGGGCCTGGACGTCCGTCGGGTCGATGGCCGGGAACATCGCGATGCGGAGCTGGTTGCGGCCCAGCTTGCGGTAGGGCTCGGTGTCGACGATGCCGTTGGCGCGCAGGACCTTGGCGACGGCGGCGGCGTCCACCGAGTCGTCGAAGTCGATCGTGCCGATGACCTGCGAGCGCTTGGCGGCGTCCGTGACGAACGGCGTCGCGTACTTGGAGTCCTCGGCCCACGAGTAGAGGCGGGACGAGCTGTCCTTCGTACGGGCCGTGGACCAGGCCAGACCGCCCTGGCCGTTGATCCAGTCCAGCTGCTCGGCGAGCAGGAAGAGCGTGGACAGGGCCGGGGTGTTGTACGTCTGGTTCTTGCGGGAGTTGTCGATCGCCGTGGGCAGGCTGAAGAACTCCGGGACGTGACGGCCGGACGCGTGGATGCGCTCGGCGCGCTCGATCGCGGCCGGGGAGAAGACACCGATCCACAGGCCGCCGTCGGAGGCGAAGGACTTCTGCGGGGCGAAGTAGTAGACGTCCGTCTCGGCGATGTCGACCGGGAGGCCGCCCGCGCCGGAGGTGGCGTCCACCAGGACGAGGGAGCCGGAGTCGGCGCCCGCCACGCGCTTGATCGGGGCCGCGACACCGGTCGAGGTCTCGTTGTGGGTCAGGCCGTAGACGTCGACGCCGGCCTCGGCCACGGCCTCCGGGTGGGTGCCCGGGTCCGAGGAGATGACGGTCGGCTCGGCCAGCCACGGGGCCAGCTTGGACGCCTTGGCGAACTTGGAGGAGAACTCGCCGAAGTTGAGGTGCTGCGACTTGTTCTCGATCAGGCCGTGCGTCGCCACGTCCCAGAACGCGGTCGAACCGCCGTTGCCGAGGATGACCTCGTAGCCCTCGGGGAGGGAGAAGAGGTCCTTGACACCTTCACGCACACGGCCGACCAGGTTCTTGACCGGGGCCTGGCGGTGCGAGGTGCCGAGCAGAGAGGTACCGGTGGCGGCCAGCGCGTCCAGCGCTTCCGTCCGCACCTTGGAGGGGCCCGCGCCGAAACGTCCGTCGGCGGGCTTGATGTCAGCGGGAATCTGGATCTCAGCCACGAGCCGGAGGGTATCGCCTCGGTGAAACCGGACGGAAACGTGTCCGTTCGATGAGACGACTCCTCCGGCCCGTGGACTTGTGGTGATCTACGGGGCCGGGACGGGTACGGCCCCTGTGATCAGCCGCCGAGCACCACCGGCAGCTCGAACAGGTCGTTCTGCGTCACCACCGGCTTGTTGCGCAGCTCACCCGGCTCGACCGCGAGCCGCAGCCCGGGGAAGCGGGCGTACAGCGCGGGGAGCGCCACCCCGGCCTCCAGACGGGACAGCGCGGCGCCGGGGCAGACGTGCGGGCCGTGGCCGAAGGAGATGTGCCGGGTCGCGGAGTCACGGGTGATGTCGAACGAGTCGGCGGTCGGGCCGTGCGCCTGCTCGTCCCGGCCGATGGCGCCGTAGGACACGATCAGGGCGTCGCCCTGCTTGATGGTCTTCTCGCCGACCTGGACGTCCTCGGCGGCGAACCGGATCAGGACGTGCGAGGTCGGGGTCGAGTAACGCAGGGTCTCCTCGACCACCTGCTCCCAGGTGGTCTTGCCATCGAGGACGAGGGCCAGCTGGTCGGGGTGGGCGGAGAGGTTCACGACCGCGTTGACGATGAGCGAGATCGTCGTCTCGTGACCGGCCGCGACCATCAGCTGGAGCGTGGAGACGATCTCCGCGTCGGTGAGCCGGTCGCCGTTCTCCGAGGCCTGGATGAGGGCGCTGGTCAGGTCGTCGCCCGGCGTCTCGCGGCGGGCCGCCACGACCGCGCCCATCATCGCCGCGAGCTCGCCGAGCGTCGCGATGACCTCCTCGGGCGGGGTCTGCGTGGAGAAGAACTTGTCGAACAGGACCTTCAGGCGCGGGTGGTCCGCCTCGTCTATGCCCATCAGGTCGCTGATCACGTACATGGGCAGCGGGTAGGCGAACTCGGCCTTCAGGTCGACCGTTCCGCCGTCGGCGGGCAGCTTGTCGAGGAGGCCGGTGGTCAGCTCCTCGATGCGCTCGCGCATCCGCTCCACCCGGCGCACGGTCAGCGCCTGGGCGACCAGGGCGCGCAGCCGGCGGTGGTCCTCGCCGTCGACGGTCAGCATCGAGCGGCCGGGGTTGGCCAGGCCGATCAGCGGCCAGTCGGCGGGGATCTCGCCGCGCTGCCAGGCGCCCCACACCTCGATGTCCTTCACGAGGCGTTTGTCGGTGAGGAGTCTGCGGGCCTCCGCGTGGTGCGTGACCGCCCACACGGGGACGCCGCCGGGCAGTTCGACCTCGGCGAGCGGGCCCGCCGCGAGCAGCCGGGCGGTCTCGGCGTCCAGATCCGTGACGAAGGGGTCGAGGGGGATGGGGGCGGCGGACGCGTGGGGGCACGTGGCTGCGGATGTCGTCATGACGAGAGCTCCAGGAGTCCGGGATGCGGGAAGGGGAAGCGGTGGATCGTCACAGGGACGCCGACGGCACGGCGGCCGTCGGCGTGAAGCGGACCGGCAGGTCGGTGAGACCGCGCAGCCACGGCGAGGGGCGGCGGGTCAGCGCGTCGGCCGGGGCCGCCAGATCGATGTCGGGCAGCCGGTCGAGGATCACCTCGATGCCGGTCCGCGCGATGACCTCGGCGACCTCCTGCGCGGGGAACGGGCAGCGGTGCTCGCCGTGCCCGAACGAGAAGTGCGCGTTGTTGCCGCCGGTCAGCACCGAGGCGTCGGTGCGCACCTGCGGGTCGGCGTTGGCCGCCGCGATGCCGAGCAGCACCAGGTCGCCCGCCCGGATGTGGCGGTCGCCGAGCCGGGTGTCGCGGGTGGCCCAGCGCCCGGCGACGTTCTGCGTCGGGCAGTCCTCCCACAGCACCTCGTTCATCGCCTCGGCGACGCTGTGCCGCCCGCCGAACAGCGACGCGGCGAACCGGTCGTCGGTCAGCATCAGGCGCAGCGAGTTGCCGATCCAGTCGGCGGTGGGCTGGTGCCCGGCCGCCATCATCACCATCAGGTCCTGGGCGATCTCCTCGTGCGTGAAGCCCGAGGGGTCCTGGAGCATGTACGAGGCGACGTCCTCGCCCGGCCGCGCCTGCTTCTCGGCGATCAGCCCGACCATGGACCCGCCCAGGTGCTGCTGGCCCGCGAGCGCCCGCTCCCGGCCGTCGATCATGTCGTTCATCGCCGTGACGAGGGCGGGGCCCGCCTCGTCGGAGAAGCCGTAGATCCGGGCCAGGACGCGGACCGGCAGCATCATCGCGTAGTCGGCGATGATGTCCACCTCGCCCGCGCCGCAGAACCCGTCGATCAGCTCGTCCGCGAACTGCTCGGCGTGCGCCTTGAGTTCGAACGGGTCGACGGCCTCCAGGGCGTGGCTGATCATCTGGGCGCGCTCGCGGTGCCGCTCGCCGACCGTGTAGAGGATCGACGGCTGCTTGTGGCCGATCATCGGCAGCAGCGGCCAGTCGGCGGGGATGTTGTCCCACTGGTTCCACAGGTCGGAGTCGCGGCTGAACAGCGCCGGATCACCGGTCACCTGGTGCAGCTCGCGGTAGCCGACGACGAGCCAGGCCGGGATGTCGCCGTCGAGGACGACGGGCGCGACCGAACCGTGGTCGCGGCGCATCTCCCGGTACAGCGTGGCGGGTTCGGTGGCGAACCGGGGTCCCGACAGCGGCACGGGGACGGCGCCGTGCGCGGACGCGGGGCAGCCGGGGCTTGTCACGGGGCGGCCTCCTGGGGCACGGGCGGTGAACTGGCTCTGGTCGAGGCGGCGTACAGGGTCCTGAGGTGCTCCACGAGCGCGATCAGGACGTTCTTGCTGGACGCGCGGTCACGCGCGTCGCAGCGGACCAGCGGCACCTCGGGGTCGAGGTCGAGGGCCTCGCGCAGCTGTTCCAGGGTGTGCGGCGGGCCGCCGAAGTCGTTGTGGGCGACGATGAACGGCGTCCCGTGGTGCTCCAGGCGGTCGATCGCGTAGAAGGAGTCCTCCAGGCGGCGGGTGTCGACGAGGACGACCGCGCCGAGCGTGCCGGAGAACAGGCGGTCCCACAGGAACCAGAAGCGTTCCTGGCCGGGGGCGCCGAACAGGTAGAGGACGTTGCGGGCGTCGAGCGTGATGCGGCCGAAGTCGAAGGCGACCGTCGTCGACGTCTTGCCGCGGACGCCGTCCAGGTCGGCCAGTTCGTCGACGCCCGCTCCGGCCTGCGTCATCGTCTCCTCGGTGTTGAGGGGACGTATCTCGCTCACGGAACGGACCAGGGTGGTCTTGCCCGCGCCGAAGCCGCCGACGATGACGATCTTCAGACCGTTGTCGGCTCCGGCCGCCAACTCGGCGCGGCCGCCCGGCGATTCAGAGGTTGCGGAGTCCAACGAGCACCTGCTCCAGGATGTCGGGATCGGGAAGGCGATGCGGGGTGTCGGCGGTGCGCGGGTGCCGGGCGCCGATGCGGCCCTGCACCAGGAGGTCGGAGAGCAGGACGCGCACGATGCTCACCGGCAGGCCGAGTTCGGCCGCGACCTCCACCACGGCCGTCGGCCGGGCGCACATCCGCAGGATCGCGGCGTGCTCGGACGGCATGCCGGGCGCCGGGTCCGACTCGGCGACGACGAGCGACACCAGGTCGAACGCGACGTCGGAGGCGGGCCGGCTGCGCCCTCCGGTGAGGGTGTACAGCCGGTCGGGGGCGTCGTCCCGGCCGGGCCGGCTCATGACGCCGGGGGCGTGCTGATGGCGGGGTCGGGGTCGCGGGGCAGGGCGCGCAGGTGCTCGCCGAGCTGCTCGACGAGCTCCACCATGGTGTGGCCGACGAGGCCCGCGTCGGCGTCCTCGGCGGCGAGCACCGCGAGATGGGCGCCCTCGCCGGCCTCGACGATGAACAGGGTGCCGCCGTGGAACTCGGTCATCGACGAGCGGACGCCGCCGCTGCCGTCGCCGAACTCGGCGGACGCGCCGTGCGCGAGCGCCTGGATCCCGGCGGAGATCGCGGCGAGCTGGTCCGCCTTGTCCGGGGTGAGTTCGGGGGTGTGGCACAGCTTGAGGCCGTCGCGCGACAGGACCAGGGCGCTCCGGGTGCCCGGGGTGCGCGTGAGGAGGCCTTCGAGCAGCCAGGCCAGGCCGGCGCCGGTGGTGGTCGTCCCGGTCATTGGGGGGTGTCGCCTTCTTCCTGCGTGGGTGTGTCGGTGTGCGGGGTGGTTCGGGCGTCGGCCGCGGCGGGTTCCGGTACGGCCGGGGCAGTGCGGACCGCCTGGCTGAAGCTGCTGAAGCGGGCGGCGGCCGATACGGCGGAGGAGGTTCGCGGTGGCTCGGCGGGGGCCTCGGCGGCGCGGGCGCGGCCGTGCTGGGCGGCGGCCAGGGTGCGGCCGCGGGTCCGCTTGGGGAGGGCGCCGTCGGGGCTCGCGGCCGCGACCGGCTCGGCCGCGACGGGCTCCGGTTCGGCGGTGTCCCGCTCGCGGGCCGACGGGCCGGGGACCGTGTCGTCGGCGGTCTCGTGCGCCGGGGCGGGCACCTCCTCGGCCGAGGCGGCCGAGGTGGCCGGGATGCCGGTTCCGGTCGGGCGTACGGGCGTCGAGTCGGCGGTACGGGACAGCAGCTCCTGCGGGACGAGCAGCAGGACGCCGGTGCCGCCGCGCGCCGACGGACGGAACGACACGGTCAGGCCGTGCTTGCGGGCCAGCCGCCCGACGACGGCGAGGCCGAGCCGGGTGCCGGACAGCCCGCCGAGGCCCGTCGAGCCCGCCGCGCCCGTCGTGTCACCGGAGACCGCGTGCTCGGCGCGGCGCAGCTGCACCGGGCCCATCACCAGGCCCGAGTCCTCGACGGAGACGATGACGCCGGCCGGGACCTCCTCGACGTAGACGTGCACCTCGGCGGTGGGCGGCGAGAAGTTCGCGGCGTTGTCGAGGAGTTCGGCGAGCGCGTGCATGACGCCCTCGGCGGCGTGGCCCGCGACGGCGACGGAGGTGTTCGCGTGCACCCGCACCCGCTGGTAGCCGCCGATGCGGCCCATCGCGCCGCGCAGGATCGACTCCATGGCGATCGGGCGGGCCCAGCGGCGGCCCGAGCGGGCGCCGGTGAGCACGGCCACCGAGTCGGCGAGCCGGCCCGCCTGGGCGGTGCGGTGGTCGAGGTGGAGCAGATCGGCGAGCACGTCCTCGTCGGAGTGCCGGTGCTCCATCTCGCGCAGGTCGGCGAGCATGCCGGTGGCGAGGGCCTGCATCCGGCCCGCGGCGTTGGCGCAGGCCGCGATGGCGGCGGCGCGCTCGGCCCGGGCGGTGCGCAGCCGGCCGGTCAGCTCGGCGGCCTGTTCGGCTCTGGCGTCCCGTTCCCGGGACAGCTCGGCGGTGATGCGGGCCTGCTCGGCGGCGCCGCGCTCGGCGGTGTGCCGCGTCTCCTCGGCGCGCCGGCGCAGCAGGGCGACGGTCTGGCGGGCGTACGCGGCGTAACAGGCCGCCGCGCTCAGCACGAGGGCGGTGGCGGCGACGCCCCAGGCGAGCGGGGTGCGCACCGAGCCGGGCGCGAGGGCGACTGCCCCCGCGCCGAGCGCTCCGGTGACGACGAGAGCGGCCAGCAGGGTGAGCGCGGCCGGGCGTGCAGGGGGCCGGATGGGCGCGGTCATCGGTCGGGTTCCTCGGGGGAGAGGGGGCTACGGAAGACAGGTCTCAGTCAATTCGCGGTCACTATAGGAGAGTTGATGATCGGTTTGGGAATGTTCTGGTCCGGATCGTGAAAAAATGGGCATCGACCTGTGGCGTAAGGGCCCCTGTGGGGCTGCATCCTGGACGGCATGGATGATCTGCACGGGCTGGAACGGGAGCTGCGGACGGCCGTGCGCGGCGGGGTCGACTTCTCCGTCACCGCGCGGGCCCTCAACACGATGGACGCGTCCAACTACCGCCGGGTGCCGCTCGGCGTGCTGACCCCGAGAGACGGCGCCGACGTGGCCGCCGCCCTGGAGATCTGCCGCAGGCGCGAGGTGCCGGTCGTGGGCCGCGGCGGCGGCACCTCCATCGCGGGCCAGGCGACCGGCACCGGGCTCGTCGTCGACTTCACCCGCCACATGAACGGCGTCGTCGCCCTCGACGCCGAGGCCCGCACGGCCGTCGTGCAGCCGGGTCTCGTGCTCGACCGGCTCCAGGCGGCGGCCGCCCCGCACGGCCTGCGCTTCGGCCCCGACCCGTCCACGCACAGCCGCTGCACCCTCGGCGGCATGATCGGCAACAACTCGTGCGGCTCGCACTCGGTGGCCTGGGGGACGACCGCCGACAGCGTCACGGCGCTCGACGTGCTCACCTCCGACGGCACGGCCCACCGGCTCGGGCAGGGCTGGCAGGGCGCCCCGGACGGCCTGCGCGCGCTGCTGGAACGGGAACGGGCGACGGTCCGCACCGGCTTCGCCCCGTACGCGGGACTGCCGCGCCGCATCTCCGGCTACGCGGTGGACGCGCTGCTCCCCGAGCGCGGCACCGACCTCGCCCGCTTCTTCTGCGGCACCGAGGGCACCCTCGGCCTGGTCACGGAGGCGACGGTCCGGCTCGTCGAGGCGCCGCCCGCGACGGCCCTGGCCGTCCTGGCGTACGCGGACGAGAGCGCCGCCGCCGAGGCCGCGGCGGGCCTGCTGCCGTACGGGCCGCTGACCGTCGAGGGCATGGCCGCCGACCTGGTCCCGGCCGGGTCGGGCCTGCCCAAGGGCGGCGCCTGGCTGTTCGTGGAGACCGGGGGCGCGACGGCGGCCGAGGCGCGGGCCGCCGCCGACCGGATCGTGCGGGCCGCGGACGTCGTCGACGCGCTGGTGGTCGCCGATCCGGCCGGGCAGCGGGCGCTGTGGCGGATCCGGGAGGACGCCTCCGGCACCGCGACCCGGATGCCCGACGGCAGCGAGGCCTGGCCCGGCTGGGAGGACTGCGCGGTGCCGCCCGCACAACTGGGCGCCTACCTACGGGACTTCAGGGGCCTGCTCGGCGAGCACGGCCTGCGCGGCACCCCGTACGGGCATTTCGGCGACGGCTGCATCCACGTCCGCATCGACTTCGATCTGCTGACCGAGGCCGGGGTGGCCCGGTTCCGCCGCTTCTCCGAGGACCTCGCCGGTCTCGTCGTCGCGCACGGCGGTTCGCTGTCCGGGGAGCACGGCGACGGGCAGGCGCGGGCCGAGTTCCTCCCGAAGATGTACGGGACCGAACTCGTCGGCCTCTTCGAACGGGTCAAGGGGGTCTGGGACCCGGCGGACCTCCTCAACCCGGGGACGCTGGTGCGGCCCGCGCGCGTCGACGAGAACCTGCGGTTCGCGCCGCTGCCGCGCGAGCCCGTCGACGTCGTCTTCGGGTACCCGCAGGACGGCGGCGACTTCTCGGCGGCCGTGCGGCGCTGTGTGGGCGTCGCCAAGTGCCGGGTGGAGGATGGGGGTTCGGGCAGCGGGGTGATGTGCCCGTCCTTCCGCGCCACCGGCGGCGACGAGACGCACTCCACGCGCGGCCGGGCCCGGCTGCTGCACGAGATGCTCGCCGGGGAGGTCGTCACCGACGGCTGGCGGTCGGCGGAGGTGCGGGACGCGCTCGATCTGTGTCTGTCCTGCAAGGGCTGCAAGAGCGACTGTCCGGTGGGCGTCGACATGGCCACGTACAAGGCGGAGTTCCTCCATCACCATTACGCGGGTCGGCGCCGGCCCGCCGCGCACTACGCGATGGGGTGGCTGCCGCGCTGGCTGCGGGTGGTGGCGGCGACGCGCACGGCTGCTCTCGTCAACGCGCTCGCTTCCGTGCGGCCGTTGGCTTCCCTCGGCAAGCGGCTCGGCGGCATCGCTCCCGAGCGGGAGATTCCTCGGGTGGCGCGGAGGACGTTCAGCGCCGGGTGGCGGGGTAGTGCCGGTGGCGGTGGGCCGCGGGTCGCGCTGTGGCCGGACACCTTTACCGAGCATCTGTCGCCGGAGGTGGGGCATGCCGCGGTACGGGTTCTGGAGGCGGCCGGGGTGGTTCCGCTGCCGGTGCCGCGGGCTCGGGGGCGGGTGTGCTGCGGGCTCACTTACGTGTCCACCGGGCAGCTCGACCGGGCGCGGGCCGTGCTGGAGCGGACGCTGGCGGTGATGGAGCCGGTCCTGGACGCCGGGGTGCCCGTCGTCGTCCTGGAGCCGTCCTGCGCGGCGGCGCTCCGCTCGGACCTGCCCGAACTCCTTCCTGACGATCCGCGGGCCGGGCTGCTCGCTTCCCGGGTGGTCACGTTCGCCGAGGCGCTGGAACGGCTGGCTCCCGACTGGGTTCCGCCGCGCGTCGACCGGCCGGTCGTGGGCCAGACCCATTGTCATCAGCACGCGGTGCTGGGTGACGCGGCGGACCGGCGGCTTCGTGAACGGGTCGGCCTGGTCGGTGATTTGAGCGGTGGGTGTTGCGGCCTGGCCGGCAACTTCGGTTTCGAGGAGGGGCATTACGAGGTGTCGGTGGCCTGCGCCGAGGAACGTCTGCTTCCTTCGGTGCGTGCGGCGGGGTCCGGTGACGTGGTCCTGGCCGACGGCTTCTCGTGCCGCACCCAGCTCGCCCAACTCGGCGACCGCCCCGGCCGGCACATCGCAGAAATCCTCTCGGCCGCGTTGGCCTCCGGCGGGGGGTGACCTTGGGTGCGGGGGGCTGTTTTTGCGCAGTTCCCCGCGCCCCTGATGGGCCGTCTCTCGGGTGCGGCCCGGTGCCCGCTTCTCGCGCAGTTCCCCGCGCCCCTGGGTGGTCTTTCGGGCGCACCACCGTCGTGGCTGGGCGCGCAGTTCCCCGCGCCCCTAAAAGCCTGCCGTTCGTCGTCGTCCGCGGCCCGGTGGCCGCTTCTCGCGCAGTTCCCCGCGCCCCTGAGGCAGGCGCTTCGCGCCGCCTCCCCCTGAGGTTGCGGCTCCGCCGCGCCTCTCTGATGAGACGCCGCGGCAAAGGTGCGCCTCTCTTGATGAGATGGCGCACGAAGTGCGCATCTCAGGGGCGCGGGGAACTGCGCGACCAGCCACGACGGTGGCGCGCGTGGGAGATGGTTTTAGGGGCGCGGGGAACTGCGTGGTCAGCTTTGTGTCAGGTTCAGCGCCAGGGCGATGAGGTCCGGGACGGAGGGGTGGGTGGGGCCTCGGTGGTGGGCCAGGTGGACCTGGAGGGGAGGGGCGTCCGTCAGGGGGACGTAGGTGACCCCGGGGTGGGGGTGGAGGGCGACCGTCGCGGTCGACGTGACGCCCACCGCCCGGTCGGCCGCGATCGCGGCGAGCCAGTCATCCGTATTGGCGACAGTGAGCGTCCGCCCCGGCCGCGCCCCCACCGGCCACAACTCCAGCGTGGTGGTCCCGGACACCGTGTTCAGCGCGATGACCTGATCCGCGAGATCGGCCAGCACGAGAGTGGCCCGGCGCGCCAGGGGACTGTCGGAGGGAAGCGCGGCCACCCGCGCCTCCCGGTGCAGCAACGTGGTCACGAGCTCCGCCGAGTCGACCGGCCCGCGCAGCAACGCCACGTCGACCCGGCTCCCGGCCAGCCCGGCCGTCCGGTCGTCGATGCGCAGCAGTTCCAGCGGCACATCGGGATGCTCCTGCCGCCAGCGCCGCAGCAGCGGAGTCGTATAGGCCCCGGCGGCCGACCAGGCATGCCCGAGCCGCAACGGCCGCCGCGCCCCACGGGCGCCGGCGACCGCGTCCTCGAACGCGGCGACGGCGACCACCGCCCGCGCCCGGAACGCCCGCCCCTCGGCGGTCAGCTCCAGGTGATGCGTGGAACGGTCGACGAGCCGCACCCCGAGCGCCGTCTCCAGCGCGGCGAGGGTGCGCGAGACGGCGGGCTGGGTGATGCCGAGACGGGCCGCGGCGCGGGTGACGTTGGCCTCGTCGGCGACGGCGAGGAAGCAGCGCAGGTGGCGCAGCTCCAGGGACTGGCTCGGATCCCGGGTCATGCTCGCGGAGCATAACGGGAGCGCAGAAGTCATTTCACGCGGCGTGCCGGGCGGTTCTAGCGTGGAGGTTCACGCCCGACGTGCAGTGCAGTACCGTAAACGGGTCAGTCGAAAATATTGCACTTGCTGGGGCAGGTCGCAGACGGAAGAGGAACGAGGCCCGTGAACGGCTCGCGCACCGAACAAGCCCAGGCGCCCACGCCGGAAGCCGCGCTGATCCAGCCGGAGAGCACGGAGAGCACGGAGAGCACGGAGAGCACGGACGTCCCGGCGTCCCGCTGGGGTGCCCTCGGTCCGGTCGGTCTGGTCCTGGCGGGCTGTGTGTCGGTGCAGTTCGGCGGCGCGGTCGCGGTGAGCCTGATGCCGCGCGCGGGCGCGGTCGGCGTGGTCACCCTGCGGCTCGTGGTCGCCGCGGTGATCCTCCTGGTCGTGTGCCGCCCCCGCCTGCGCGGCCACTCGCGCGCCGACTGGGGCACGGTCGTCGCGTTCGGCATCGCCATGGGCGGTATGAACCTGCTCTTCTACCAGGCCGCGGCCCGCATCCCGCTCGGCCTCGCGGTCACCTTCGAGGTGCTGGGCCCGCTGGCGCTGTCGGTCATCGCCTCGCGCCGCGCGATCAATCTGCTGTGGGCGGGCTGCGCGCTCGTCGGTGTCTTCCTGCTGGGCGGCGCGGGCGACGGCCTCGGCGGTCTCGACCCGGTCGGTGTCGCCTTCGCCGTCGCGGCGGGCGGCGCCTGGGCCACGTACATCGTCTTCAGCGCCCGTACGGGCCGTCGCTTCCCGCAGGCCGACGGGCTCGCCCTCGCGATGGCGGTGGCGGCCGTGCTCTGCCTGCCCCTCGGGCTCGCGACGGCCGGGTCCCGGCTCTTCGACCCGACGACGATCCTGCTCGGCTCGGCCGTCGCGGTCATGTCGTCGGTGCTGCCGTACACCCTGGAACTGATCGCCCTGCGCCGCCTGCCCGCGTCCACGTTCGCGGTGATGATGAGCCTGGAGCCGGCCATCGCGGCCCTCGCCGGCTTCCTCGTCCTGAGCCAGGCCCTGTCGTGGGTGGAGGCGGCGGCGATCGCCTTCGTCATCGCGGCGAGCATGGGCGCGGTGCGCACCCAGGTAGGGCGCAAAAAGAAGGGCTGAGCCTGCCAGGATCGGCCCATGGACAAGCTGAGCAAGCTGAGCACGCCCGAGATCCTGGCCGCCATCGCCGACGGCCTCGCCGACTGGCGGCGCATGGCGCAGCCCGTCGTCGCCCGCTACCGCGTCCCCGGCCTCGGCGAAGGGGCCGCCTTCGTGGCCGCCGTCGCCGAGGCGGCGGGGAGCGCCGGACGCGAGCCGGAGCTTCGGCTCGGGCCCGGGTTCGTCGAGGTGGCGCTCTGCACGGTCGGGGCCGACGGCGGCCGCTGGGTCACCGCGGCCGACCTGGACCTCGCCCGCACCGTGAGCGACCTGGCCGCCCGGCACGGCCTGCGAGCCACTCCCGGCGACATCGCCCAGCTCGAACTCGGCCTCGACGCCACCGACTTCGACCGCGTCGCCCCTTTCTGGTCCGCCCTGCTCACCGGCTCCCCGGACCACGTGGTCCACGGCGACGTCATGGACCCCGCCCAGCGCGTCCCCAACGTCTGGTTCCAGCGCACGGACGCCCACGAAACCCCGCGCCAGCGCTGGCACCCCGACCTCTGGCTGGCCCCGGAGGAAGCCGAACCCCGCATCCGCGCGGCCCTCGCGGCAGGCGGCGTCCTCGTCGCGCGCCCCGACGTCTCGTTCACCGTGCTCGCCGACCCCGAGGGCAACCGGGTGTGCGTGTGCACGGCGGAGGGCCGGGAGTAGGACACCGGCAGCCCCCGTCGCCGACAGCGCCGCGGCCACTTTTCATGCAAGCACGCTTGATTGTTTCCTGACCCGCTGCCATGCTCCAGGCACGCCGCCGCACATCGCCCTGCCCCGAGGGGAGCGCACGTGTCCGATCAGCCGCCAGCGCCGTCCGTCTTCGACGATCTGCGCGACGAGAGCACGGAACTCGACCGTCTGGTCGCCGGGTTGGGCCCGGACGGCTGGCGGGCCGGAACCCCCGCGCCGCGCTGGACCGTCGCGCACCAGATCGCCCATCTCGCCTGGACCGACCGCGCGGCGCTGCTCGCCATGACGGACCCGGACGCGTTCGCCGGAGAGGTCGAGAAGGCGATCGCCGCGCCCGAGTCGTTCGTCGACGACGGCGCCGACGAGGGCGCCGCCCTGGCACCGGAGGAGCTGCTCGTCCGGTGGCGCGCGGGGCGGGCCCGGGTGGACGAGGTGCTGCGGGCCGTCGCCGCCGAGAAGCGGAAGTTCCCCTGGTACGGGCCGCCCATGTCCGCCGCGTCCATGGCCACCGGGCGGCTCATGGAGACCTGGGCCCACGGACAGGACGTCGCCGACGCGCTCGGCGTCGTACGGGAACCCACCGACCGGCTGCGGCACATCGCCCGGATCGGCGTCCGCGCCCGGGACTTCGCCTTCGGCGTGCGGGGCATCGACGTACCGAAGGAGGAGTTCCGCGTCGAACTCGCCCTGCCCGGCGGCGAACCCTGGGCGCTCGGGCCCGAGGACGCCGGGCAGCGCGTCACCGGCACCGCGCTCGACTTCTGCCTCCTCGTCACCCAGCGCGCCCACCGCGACGACGTCGACGTCCGCGCCGAGGGCCCCGACGCCGACCGCTGGCTGGACATCGCGCAGGCCTTCGCCGGTCCGCCGGGACCGGGCCGCGCGCCGAAGGGGACCCGCGCATGAGCGCCGCGATACGCCCGCTGCGCATCGGCAACGCCTCCGGTTTCTACGGCGACCGGTTCGACGCGATGCGCGAGATGCTGACCGACGGCCCGCTCGACGTCCTCACCGGCGACTATCTCGCCGAGTTGACCATGCTCATCCTCGGCCGCGACCGGCTGAAGGACCCAGGACGCGGCTATGCCCGTACCTTCGTCCGGCAGTTGGAGGAGTGTCTGGGCCTCGCCGTCGAGCGCGGAGTCAAGATCGTCGCCAACGCCGGAGGGCTCCATCCGGCCGGACTCGCGGACGCCGTGCGGGAGTTGGCCGACCGGCTCGGGATAGCCGTCGCCGTCGCCCACGTCGAGGGCGACGACCTGCTGGCCACCGGCCGGTTCCCGGGCGCGCTCACCGCCAACGCCTACCTCGGCGGCGCCGGCATCACCGCCTGCCTGGAGGCGGGCGCCGACATCGTCGTCACCGGCCGTGTCACCGACGCCGCCCTGGTCAGCGGGCCCGCCGCCTGGCACTTCGGCTGGGCCCACGAGGGGCAGGCCGCGTACGACCGGCTCGCCGGGGCCGTCGTCGCCGGGCACGTCCTGGAGTGCGGCACCCAGGCGACCGGCGGCAACTACGCCCACTTCACGGCCCACGCCCCCGGCGCCTTCCTGCGGCCCGGCTTCCCGCTCGCCGAGATCCACGAGGACGGGTCCGCCGTCATCACCAAGCACCCCGGCACCGGCGGCCTCGTCGACCCGGGCACCGTCACCGCGCAGCTCCTGTACGAGACCGGGGGCGCCCGGTACGCCGGGCCCGACGTCACCGTCCGGCTCGACAGCGTCCGCCTCGACGCCGACGGGCCCGACCGGGTCCGCGTGCACGGCGTGCGCGGCGAGGCGCCGCCGCCCACCCTCAAGGTCGGGCTCAACCGGCTCGGCGGGTTCCGCAACGAGGTCGTGCTCGTGCTCACCGGGCTCGACATCGAGGAGAAGGCCGCGCTGGTGCGGGCGCAGATGGAGGACGCCTTCACCCGCGCCAAATCGGCGCCCGAGCACGTGCGGTGGGAGCTGTCCCGCACGGACAGGCCCGACGCAGGCACCGAGGAGACCGCCAGCGCCCTGCTGCGGCTCGTCGTCCGCGACCGGCGCGAGGAGGCCGTGGGCCGGGCGCTGAGCGGCGCCGCCGTCGAACTGGCCCTCGGCTCCTACCCCGGGTTCCACGTCACCGCGCCGCCCGGCAAGGGCGCCCCGTACGGCGTCTTCGAGGCCGCGCACGTGCCCCGCGCCGACATCCCGCACCTCGCCGTGCTGCCCGACGGCGAACGGCGCCCCGTCCCCGTACCGGACGGGGACACCCGCCCGCTCGCCCCCGTCCCCGCACCGGAGCTGCCCGAGCCGCTGCCGCCGGGCCCCACCCGCCGCGCCCCGCTCGGGCTCGTCGCCGGGGCCCGCAGCGGCGACAAGGGCGGCGACGCCAACATCGGCGTATGGGTCGCGACCGACGACGCGTGGCGCTGGCTCGCGCACACCCTCACCGTCGAGCGGCTGCGCGAACTCCTTCCGGAGACGGCCGACTTGACCGTCGCCCGGCACGTCCTGCCGAACCTCCGCGCCCTGAACTTCACCGTCGAGTCCATCCTCGGCGAGGGCGTCGCCGCGCAGGCCCGCTTCGACCCGCAGGCCAAGGGGCTCGGCGAATGGCTGCGCTCCCGCCACCTCGACATCCCGGAGGCCCTTCTGTGACCGCCCTGGCCAGCGCCCTGGACACCCGGTCCGACGACTACGCCGCGCACCGCGCCGCCCTCCTCGACAAGCTCACCGCGCTCGACGGCGAACACGCGAAGGCGCTCGCGGGCGGCGGCGAGAAGTACGTCCAGCGGCACCGGGGGCGCGGCAAGCTCCTCGCCCGGGAACGCATCGAGCTGCTGCTCGACCCCGACACCCCGTTCCTGGAGCTCTCCCCGCTCGCCGCCTGGGGCAGCGACTACACCGTCGGCGCCTCGCTCGTCACCGGCATCGGGGTGGTGGAGGGCGTCGAGTGCCTGATCACCGCCAACGACCCGACCGTGCGCGGTGGCGCCAGCAACCCCTGGTCGCTGAAGAAGGCCCTGCGGGCGAACGAGATCGCCTTCGCCAACCGGCTGCCCTGCATCTCCCTCGTCGAGTCCGGCGGCGCCGATCTGCCCTCGCAGAAGGAGATCTTCATCCCGGGCGGCGGGATCTTCCGCGACATCACCCGGCTCTCGGCCGCCGGCATCCCGACCGTCGCCGTCGTCTTCGGCAACTCCACGGCCGGCGGCGCGTACATCCCCGGCATGTCCGACCACGTCATCATGGTCAAGGAGAAGGCCAAGGTGTTCCTCGGCGGGCCGCCGCTGGTGAAGATGGCCACCGGCGAGGAGAGCGACGACGAATCGCTCGGCGGCGCCGAGATGCACGCCCGCACCTCGGGCCTCGCCGACTACTTCGCCCACGACGAGCAGGACGCGATCCGGCAGGCCCGCCGCGTCGTCGCCCGCCTCAACCACCGCAAGGCGCACCCGGATCCGGTGGGTCCACAGGCTGTGGAGCCGCCCAAGTACGACCCCGAGGAGCTGCTCGGGATCGTCCCCGAGGACCTGAAGGTGCCGTTCGACCCGCGCGAGGTCATCGCCCGGATCGTCGACGGCTCCGACTTCGACGAGTTCAAGCCGCTGTACGGGGCCTCGCTCGTCACCGGCTGGGCCTCCCTGCACGGCTATCCCGTCGGCATCCTCGCCAACGCGCAGGGTGTGCTGTTCAGCGAGGAGTCGCAGAAGGCCGCCCAGTTCATCCAGTTGGCCAACCAGCGCGACATCCCCCTCCTCTTCCTGCACAACACCACCGGCTACATGGTCGGCAAGGAGTACGAGCAGGGCGGCATCATCAAGCACGGCTCGATGATGATCAACGCGGTCTCCAACAGCCGCGTACCGCACCTCTCCGTCCTGATGGGCGCCTCGTACGGCGCCGGGCACTACGGCATGTGCGGGCGCGCCTACGACCCGCGCTTCCTGTTCGCCTGGCCCAGCGCCAAGTCCGCCGTCATGGGCCCGCAGCAGCTCGCGGGCGTCCTGTCGATCGTCGCCCGCCAGTCCGCCGCCGCGAAGGGACTGCCGTACGACGAAGAGGCCGACGCCGGACTGCGCGCCATGGTGGAGCAGCAGATCGAGACCGAGTCCCTGCCGATGTTCCTGTCCGGGCGGCTCTACGACGACGGGGTCATCGACCCGCGCGACACCCGCACCGTCCTCGGCATCTGCCTGTCCGCGATCCACACCGCACCGTACGAGGGCGCCCGCGGCGGCTTCGGCGTCTTCAGGATGTGAGAACACCAGTGATCTCCTCTGTTCTTGTGGCCAACCGCGGCGAGATCGCCTGCCGTGTCTTCCGCACCTGCCGTGAGCTGGGCATCCGCACCGTCGCCGTGCACTCCGACCCCGACGCGGACGCCCTGCACGTGCGCGAGGCCGACCTCGCCGTACGGCTCCCGGGCGCCACCCCCGCCGACACCTACCTCCGCGCCGACCTCGTCGTGAAGGCCGCCCTCGACGCGGGCGCCGACGCCGTCCACCCCGGCTACGGCTTCCTCTCCGAGAACCCCGACTTCGCGCGGGCCGTCACCGACGCCGGGCTCACCTGGATCGGCCCGCCGCCCGAGGCGATCGAGGCGATGGCGTCCAAGACCCGCGCCAAGGAGCTGATGGGCATCGCCCCGCTCGGCGAGGTCACCGCCGCCGATCTGCCCGTCCTCGTGAAGGCCGCCGCGGGCGGTGGCGGGCGCGGTATGCGCGTCGTACGGGAACTGGCCGAGCTGGAAGCGGAGTTGAAGGCCGCCCAGGCCGAGGCGCTGTCCGCCTTCGGTGACGGCGAGGTCTTCGTCGAGCCGTATGTCGAGGGCGGACGCCATGTCGAGGTGCAGGTCCTCGCCGACACCCACGGCACCGTGTGGGTCCTCGGCACCCGCGACTGCTCGCTCCAGCGCCGCCACCAGAAGGTGATCGAGGAGGCCCCGGCGCCGGGTATCACCCCGGAACTGGGCTCCCGGCTCCATGAGTTGGCCACGCGCGCGGTGCGCTCGGTCCGGTACGTCGGTGCCGGAACCGTCGAATTCCTCGTCGCCGACGGCACCGCGCACTTCCTGGAGATGAACACCCGGCTCCAGGTCGAACACCCCGTCACCGAGGCCGTGTTCGGGCTCGACCTCGTCGCGCTCCAGCTCCGGATCGCCGAGGGAGAGGCGCTGGACCCGGAACCCCCGGCGCCGAGCGGCCACGCCGTCGAGGCCCGCCTGTACGCCGAGGACCCGGCCGCCGGATTCGCCCCGCAGACCGGCACCCTGCACCGGCTCGCCGTCCCCGGCGGCGTCCGCCTCGACACCGGCTACACCGACGGCGACCCCATCGGCGTGCACTACGACGCCATGCTCGCCAAGGTCGTCGCCCACGCGCCCACCCGCGCCGCCGCCGTCCGCGCCCTCGCCGGCGCCCTCGAACGGGCCGCCGTGCACGGCCCCGTCACCAACCGCGACCTGCTCGTCCGCTCGCTGCGCCACCCCGAGTTCACCGCCGCCCGGATGGACACCGGGTTCTACGAGCGCCACCTCGACGACCTCACCACGCCCGAAGAGGACCCGTACGCCCCGCTCGCCGCCGCCCTCGCCCGGGCCGCCACCGGGCGCTCGCGCTTCGGCGGCTTCCGCAACGTGCCCTCGCAGCCGCACGGCAGGAGCTACCGCAGCGTGCCGTACGACACCGCCTACGAGGTGCGGTACCGGCACACCAGGCACGGGCTCGAAGCCGTCTCCGTCACCCGCGAAGGGGCCGCCCCGGACACGGAAACGCCGTACGACATCGCCGGTGTCCGCGTCCTGCACGCCGCACCGCACCGCGTCGTCCTCGACATCGGCGGCGTGCGCCGGACGTTCGACGTCGCCGCGTACGACGACGGCCGGGTGCACGTGAACGGCGCCACCCTCACCGAGCTGCCCCGCTTCACCGACCCCAGCGAGCAGCGCGCCCCCGGCTCCCTGCTCGCCCCCATGCCCGGCACCGTCGTCCGCGTCGCCGAAGGACTCGGCGAGGGCGCGGCCGTCACCGCCGGACAGCCCCTGATCTGGCTGGAGGCCATGAAGATGGAGCACCGCATCGTCGCTCCCGCCTCCGGCACGCTCACCGCCCTGCACGCCCTCGTCGGCCGGCAGGTCGAGGTGGGTGCCCTGCTCGCCGTCGTCCAGGAGGAACAGTCGTGACCGCTCCCGTCCTCGAAACCGAAGAGCACCGCGCCCTGCGCGCCGCCGTCGCCGCCCTCGGCAAGCGGTACGGCCGCGACTACATGACCCGGATCACCAGCTCCGGCGGCCACCCCGAGGAGCTGTGGGCCGAGGCCGCCAAGCTCGGCTACCTCGGCGTGAACCTCCCCGAGGAGTACGGCGGCGGAGGCGGCGGCATCGGCGAACTCTCCATAGTCCTCGAGGAGTTGGGCGCCGCCGGATCGCCGCTGCTCATGATGGTGGTCTCGCCCGCGATCTGCGGCACCGTGATCTCCCGGTTCGGCACCGAGGAGCAGAAGCGCGCCTGGCTGCCCGGGCTCGCCGACGGCAGCCGCACCATGGCGTTCGGCATCACCGAGCCCGACGCCGGTTCCAACTCGCACCGGATCACCACCACCGCCCGCCGCGACGACGACGGCACCTGGGTCCTCAACGGCCGCAAGGTGTTCATCTCCGGCGTCGACATCGCCGACGCCACCCTCATCGTGGGCCGCGCCTCCGACGCCCGTACCGGAAACCTCAAGCCCTGCCTCTTCATCGTGCCGCGCGACGCGGACGGCTTCGGCCGCCGCCAGATCGACATGGAGCTCCAGGCGCCCGAGAAGCAGTGGGAGCTGACCCTCGACGACGTCCGGCTGCCCGCCGACGCGCTCGTCGGCGACGAGGACGCGGGCCTGCTCCAGCTCTTCGCCGGGCTCAACCCCGAGCGCATCATGACGGCCGCCTTCGCGATCGGCATGGGCCGCTACGCGCTCGGCCGCGCCGTCGAGTACGCCCGTGAGCGCACCGTGTGGAAGGCCCCGATCGGCGCCCACCAGGCCATCGCCCACCCCCTTGCCCAGGTCCACATCGAGCTGGAACTGGCCCGCCTGATGATGCAGAAGGCCGCCACCCTGTACGACGCGGGCGACGACATCGGCGCCGGTGAGGCCGCCAACATGGCCAAGTACGCCGCCGCCGAGGCGTGCGTGCGCGCCGTCGACCAGTCCGTGCACACCCTCGGCGGCAACGGCCTGACCCGCGAGTTCGGCCTCGCCTCCCTCATCACCGGCTCCCGCGTGGCCCGGATCGCGCCGGTCAGCCGCGAGATGATCCTCAACTACGTCTCCCACCAGACCCTCGGACTCCCCAAGTCCTACTGAGCGCACACTGAGCGCAATGGGCTGCGACTGAGCACAACTGACCTTCAAAGACGAGGAGTTGGCATGGTGTTCCGGAGTGAGTACGCGGATGTGGACGTCGTCGACGAACCCATCCACGACGCCGTGCTCGGGGGCGCCGCGGCCCGCGGCGACACCCCCGCCCTCGTCGACGGCGTGGCCGGTACGACCCTCACCTACGCGCAGCTCGACCAGTTCCACCGCAAAGTGGCGGCCGGGCTCGCGGCGGCCGGGGTGCGCAAGGGCGACGTCGTCGCGCTGCACAGCCCGAACACCATCGCCTACCCGGTCGCCTTCTACGGCGCCACCCGCGCCGGCGCCTCCGTGACGACCGTGCACCCGCTGGCCACCCCGGAGGAGTTCGCCGGGCAGCTCAAGGACAGCGCGGCGAGCTGGATCGTCACCATCACCCCGTTCGCCGCGGCCGCCCGGCAGGCCGCCGAACTCGCGGGCGGCATAAGGGAGATATTCGTCTGCGACCCGGCGGGCGACTCCGGGCACCGCTCGCTCCTCGACCTGCTCGGCACGGACGCCCCCGAACCCCGTATCGCCGTCGACCCGGCCGAGGACGTCGCCGCGCTCCCGTACTCCTCGGGCACCACGGGCCGCCCCAAGGGCGTCATGCTCACCCACCGCAACATCGCCACCAACCTGGCCCAGCTCACCCCGATGATGCCGATGGGCCCCGGCGACCGCATCCTCGCCGTGCTGCCGTTCTTCCACATCTACGGCCTCACCGCGCTGATGAACGCCCCGCTGCGGCAGGGCGCCACCGTCGTCGTACTGCCACGCTTCGACCTCGACACCTTCCTCGCGGCGATCGAGAAACACCGCATCAACGGCCTCTACGTGGCCCCGCCCATCGTCCTGGCCCTCGCCAAGCACCCGGCCGTGGAGGGCTACGACCTGTCCTCGCTGCGCTACATCATCAGCGCCGCCGCCCCGCTCGACGCCGACCTGGCACGGGCCTGCTCCGACCGGCTCGGCCTGCCGCCGGTCGGCCAGGCCTACGGCATGACCGAACTGTCGCCCGGCACCCACGTCGTCCCGCTGGCCGCCATGGACACCGCCCCGCCGGGCACCGTCGGCAAGCTGATCCCCGCCACCGAGATGCGCCTCGTCTCCCTCGACGACCCGACCGCGGACGTCGCGACCGGCGAACCCGGCGAAGTGGTCGTCCGCGGACCGCAGGTCATGAAGGGCTATCTGGGCAGACCGCAGGCGACCGCCGAGATGATCGACCGCGACGGCTGGCTGCACACCGGCGACGTCGGGACGGTGGACGCCGACGGCTGGCTGTTCGTCGTCGACCGGGTGAAGGAACTCATCAAGTACAAGGGCTTCCAGGTGGCCCCCGCCGACCTGGAGGCGCTGCTCCTCACCCACGACGGCATCGCCGACGCGGCCGTCATCGGCGTCACCGACGACGACGGCAACGAGATCCCGAAGGCGTTCGTCGTCCGCTCCGACCCGGCGCTCACCGAGGACGACGTGCTCTCCTACGTCGCCGGACGCGTCGCCCCGTACAAGAAGGTCCGCCGCGTCGCGTTCATCGACGACGTGCCCCGGGCCGCGTCCGGCAAGATCCTGCGCCGCCAACTCAGGGAAGGGTGAAGGAACCCCACACCATGTCTGCCACGCACCTCGTCCGGCACGACCGCACCCGCGGTGTCACGACCCTCACCCTCGACTCGCCCGCCAACCGCAACGCCCTGTCGTCGGCCCTGGTCGCCGAGGTCACCGAGCTGCTGCGGCGGGCCGGGGACGACGGCGACACCCGCGCCGTCGTCCTCGCCCACACCGGCACCACCTTCTGCGCGGGCGCCGACCTGCGCGACCCGCCGGACCCGGACGCGCTGGTGGGCCTGTTGCGGACGATCGTCGCCCTGGAGAAGCCGGTGGTGGCCCGGGTCGACGGGCACGTACGGGCGGGCGGCCTCGGGCTCGTGGGGGCCTGCGACATCGCGGCGGCCTCCGCCCGCGCCTCCTTCGCCTTCACCGAGGTACGCATCGGAGTGGCGCCCGCCGTCATCTCGATGCCGCTGCTGCCCCGCGTCGACCCGCGCGCGATTGCCCGCTACTACCTGACGGGGGAGCGGTTCGACGCGGCGGAGGCGGCCCGCATCGGTGTCGTGACGGTCGCCGCCGCGGATGATTCCGATGTGGACACCGTGCTCGAACCGGTCCTCGACGGGCTGCGGCGGTCCGCCCCGCACGCCCTGGCCGAGACGAAGCGGCTGCTCACGGTTAAGGTCCTTCAAGCCCTCGACCGGGACGCGGAGGCGCTGACGGCGCTGTCGGCGCGGCTGTTCGCCTCCGACCAGGCCCGGGAAGGGATGACAGCCTTCCTCGAACGACGGGACCCCGCATGGGTGTTGTGACCCCGCCCAAACAGGACCGCTCGCGCGCGACGCGGCGCAGACTCCTGGAGTCGGCGGTGGCGTGCCTGGCCGAACGCGGCTGGTCCGGGTCGACCGTGTCCGTCGTCGCCGAACACGCCGGAGTGTCCCGGGGCGCCGCCCAGCACCACTTCCCGACCCGCGAGGACCTGTTCACGGCGGCCGTCGAGTACGTCGCCGAGGAGCGGTCCACCGCGCTGCGCGCCCTGCGTCCGCGCGGGCGGGCCGAGGCCGTCGCGGCACTGGTCGACCTGTACACCGGGCCGCTGTTCCGGGCGGCGCTGCATCTGTGGGTCGCCGCGTCCAACGAGCCGCAGCTCAGTGGCCGTGTCGTGGACCTGGAGGCCCGGGTCGGCCGCGAGACCCATCGCATCGCGGTGGAACTCCTCGACGCCGACGAGTCGGTCCCCGGGGTGCGGGAGATCGTCCAGGGCCTCCTCGACATGGCCCGGGGCCTCGGCCTCGCCAACCTTCTGACAGACGACGGCGCCCGCCGCCGACGGGTCGTCTCGGAGTGGACGTCGATCGTGGACCGGGCTCTGACTCCATCGTCGTGATCTGCGGCCCGGTGGGGCTTCCCGCGCAGTTCCCCGCGCCCCTGGGTTCGTTCGTCGGGTGCGCCACCGTCGTGGCTGGTCGCGCAGTTCCCCGCGCCCCTGAGATGCGCACTTCGTGCGGCATCTCATCAACGACAGAGGCGCGGCGGAGCCGCAGCCTCAAGGGGAAGGCGCGCGGAGCGCAGCCTTCAGGGGCGCGGGGAACTGCGCGAGAAGCGGCCACCGGCCCGCGCTCGCGGACCGGCCCTAGCCTGCCGGGCTACTGGGCGATGTCGGCGTAACCCCCGATGTCCTGGGGCGAGCGCGACCCGGGGCCGACGTAGCGGGCCGAGGGACGGACCAGGCGGCCCGTGCGCTTCTGCTCCAGGATGTGCGCCGACCACCCCGCCGTACGGGCACACGTGAACATCGACGTGAACATGTGCGCCGGCACCTCGGCGAAGTCGAGCACGATGGCCGCCCAGAACTCCACGTTCGTAGCGAGAACCCGGTCGGGACGGCGCGCGTGCAGCTCGGCCAGCGCGGCCTTCTCCAGCGCCTCCGCGACCTCGAACCGCGGAGCACCCAGCTCCCGGGCCGTCCGGCGGAGCACCCGCGCACGCGGGTCCTCGGCCCGGTACACCCGGTGTCCGAACCCCATCAGCCGCTCACCCTTGTCGAGCGCCCGCCGCACATACGCGTCGGCGTCCCCGGTCCGCTCGATCTCCTCGATCATCCCGAGCACCCGCGACGGAGCACCCCCGTGCAGCGGCCCGGACATGGCCCCGACGGCACCCGAAAGCGCCGCCGCCACATCGGCCCCGGTGGAGGCGATGACCCGCGCCGTGAACGTGGACGCGTTCATGCCGTGCTCGGCGGCGGAGGTCCAGTACGCGTCGACGGCCGCGACATGCTTCGGGTCCGGCTCCCCGCGCCAGCGGATCATGAACCGCTCCACGACCGACTGCGCCTTGTCGATCTCGCTCTGCGGCACCATCGCGACGCCCTGCCCGCGCGCCGACTGGGCGACGTACGACAGCGCCATGACGGCGGCCCGGGCCAGATCGTCGCGGGCCCGCTGCTCGTCGATGTCGAGCAGCGGCTTCAGGCCCCACACGGGCGCCAGCATGGCCAGCGCGGACTGCACGTCGACGCGGATGTCACCGGAGTGGACGGGGATGGGGAACGGTTCGGCGGGCGGCAGTCCGGGATCGAAGGCGCCGTCGACCAGCAGCCCCCACACGTTCCCGAACGACACATGGCCGACCAGATCCTCGATGTCGACGCCCCGGTACCGCAGGGCGCCGCCCTCCTTGTCCGGTTCGGCGATCTCCGTCTCGAACGCCACGACGCCTTCGAGGCCGGGTACGAAGGACGGGTCGAAGTCGGACATCAGGCGGCTCCTCTTGATGCGTGGGCAGGTCTCCCGGTGATGCCCCGTGGGGCGGGCTGCTCAACCGTTTCGGCACTTGGAAGATAGACCTCGGTGCCACAGATGGCGAGAGTTCGCGGCACTCGGTGCCATGTCTCACTCCGCGTGCGGCCGTGTCCCGCCGTCCGGCAGGATGACGCCGTGAACGACACACCCGACCCGGCCGGCATGCGCGAGCAGTACCGCACCCACGACGGCGGCCTGCACGAGTCCGATCTCGCCCCGCACCCCATGCAGCAGTTCACGCGCTGGTTCAAGCAGGCGGCTGCCCCCGGCTCGCCGCTGGCCGAGCCGAACGCCATGGTGGTCTCCACCGCCGACGCCGAGGGGCGCCCCAGCTCGCGCACCGTGCTGTTGAAGTCCTACGACGACGAGGGCTTCGTCTTCTACACCAACTACGGCTCCCGCAAGGCCCGCGAGCTCGCCGTCAACGCCCACATCGCGCTGCTCTTTCCCTGGCACCCGATGAGCAGGCAGGTGCTGGTGACGGGGACGGCGGAGCGGACGTCGCGGGAGGAGACCGAGGCGTACTTCCACTCCCGGCCGCACGGGTCGCAGCTCGGGGCGTGGGCCAGTGAGCAGTCCGCCGTGCTGGCGTCGCGGGCCGAACTGGACGCCGGTTACGCCGCGCTGGTGCGGCGCTATCCGGACGGCACCGAGGTGCCGGTGCCGGACCACTGGGGCGGGTTCCGGGTCCGCCCGGAGACGGTCGAATTCTGGCAGGGCCAGGAAAACCGCCTCCACGACCGACTCCGCTACACCCGGTCCACGCCCTCGTGGCTCCTCGAACGCCTGAGCCCGTGACGAGGGGAGCGCGTCGTCGTCGCCCAGCGCAGCCTCCCCTGGGCGAGCGGAGCTCGCTTCAGGGGCGCGGGGAACTGCGCGAGAAGCGGCCACCGGGCGGCACCCGGCGACGTACCCCTAGAGCCCCGCCAGCACCCCGTCCAGAAACGGCTCGATGGCGGCGCGCCACGCCGCGGGCTGGTCGTAGTGGACGAGGTGACCGGCATCGGCCACCTCGGCGTACTCCCCTCTGGGAAGCACCCGCACCATCTCCTGCGCCTCGGCCCGCCCCAACTGCCCGTCGAGCCCCCGCACCACCAGCGCCGGACACCGCACGGCCGCCAGCTCCTCCCAGTGCGCGTCGTACACCCACGTGGAGCGCGCGGTCAGCATCTGACGGCGCGAGAAGACGGGCCGCCACCCGTCGCCGGACTCGGTCATCACCTCGGCGTAGAACTCCCCGCGCGCCGGATTCGGCCGCTCCACCCAGGGATCGTCCTCCCCGAACCACTTCCGCACGTCCGCGAGCGTCGCGAACGGCAGCGGCCACGCCTTGAACCAGTCCTCCCACTCCCGCTGGGAGGCGGCGCCCAGCGCGGACGCCCGCATGTCGCAGATCACCAGCCCACGGACGAGATCGGGGCGCCGCGCGGCCAGCTGCCAGGCCGTGAGCGCCCCCATCGAGTGCCCGATCAGCACCGCGGGCTCAAGCCCGAGCTGCACCAGCGCCGCCTCCGCGTCCAGCACGTACGCCTCGCGGTCGAAGGGGCCCTGCGTCGGTTTGTCGCTCTGTCCGTGCCCGCGCTGGTCGAGGGCGACCGCCCGATGGCGCTCGGCCAGCCAGCGCGCCGTACCGGCCCAATGGGACGCCCGGCCCATCAGGCCGTGCAGTAAGAGCACTCCCGGACCGCGGCCCGCCTCGGCCGCTTTGGGAGGATCGGCGTACTCCCAGGCCGCCAGGCGGGCCCCACCCGCGCCGGTCACGTCGATGCGCCGTGCCATAGGCCCTGGCACCCCCTTGTGGTCGCGCCTGCAGTCGCGTACCCGCGCACGCTATCGAACCCTTTTTCGAAAGCGTGATGCTCCCCGGTAACACCCCTCGTTCGAGTGACAACACTCAAGGAATGACCGGCGCCACCGAGGGGATCTCTTCCTCGGGGGGCGGACCGCTCGGGGAAAACGGTCCGAAGGGAATGACCCTGGGAGCTCGGGGCTCCGGGTCAGTACAGGGGAGGACAGGCCCCGGCGCCGCAAGGCGCCGGGGCCCTCTGCGTGACGGGCAGGAACATCCGTCGGGCCGGGCCGCTCCCGCTTCCCGCGAGCCCGTCGTGCCCCGAACGGCCGGTCCATCCCAGGCCCCCTCCGGTCATATGCCTCACGCGACAGCCTGGCACGCAGAGCGTCGGAGCGCTGCGATTCCGCACAGTGAATCTTGCTTTCTGCGCAAAGGCGCAGCATGCGCGAATATCAGTCAACTCGCCTCCGTGACGCGGAGGTTGACGCCGGCCCCCGGATCGTCGCCGCACGGGCTACCGCAGCCGCACCGGGCGCACTCGGCACACCCGGCGCAGTGGACGTACGCGGATCAGCGCTTGGCCACGAACACGTGCGAGGCGACCTCGGACTCCAGCTCCGCCGCCTCACCGCTGCTGCCCACGAGCACCCCGCCCGGCGACTGCGTCACGCTGACCACCGAGCCGGGCTGCACGCCCGCCCGGCGCAGCGTGTACATCAGCTGCGCGTCCGTCTGGATCGGCTCGCCGATGCGGCGGACGACGACGGTCATGCCGTCCCCGCTCGCGTCCAGATCGGCGAGCGAGACCATGCCCTCGTCCAGGAACGGGTCCGCGCCGTCCTTCTCGCCCAGCTCCTCCAGGCCCGGAATCGGGTTCCCGTACGGCGACTCGGTCGGGTGGCGCAGCAGCTCCAGCACGCGCCGCTCCACCGCCTCGCTCATCACGTGCTCCCAGCGGCAGGCCTCCGCGTGCACCTGCTCCCACTCCAGGCCGATCACATCGACCAGCAGACACTCGGCGAGCCGGTGCTTGCGCATGACGCGCGTCGCCAGGCGCCGCCCCTCGTCGGTCAGCTCCAGGTGCCGGTCGGCGGCGACGGCGACCAGGCCGTCCCGCTCCATCCGGGCCACGGTCTGGCTGACCGTCGGGCCGCTCTGGTCGAGCCGCTCGGCGATCCGGGCGCGCATGGGGACCACACCTTCCTCCTCAAGCTCGAGGATGGTGCGGAGGTACATCTCCGTGGTGTCGATCAGTCCGGACATACGTGCCCCTCGTATAGCTGTGTAGCTACGCGGCAGCCCCGCTGGCTGGCCGCACAGCGCGTGCGCTGGCCCTGACACCAATTCTGACGCATACCGCTGACAACCGTGCCGCGCCAGGGGAACCCCGGGGAAACAAGGGGTCCGGCGCGCTCCGGGGGTGTATTGACAGAGCCCTGGTCCAGACCGCACGGTGATCCGCGACACCGAGACCCAAGGGGCTACGCCGATGAGCGACAGCAGCACACTGGCCGCGCAGTACCTCGACGCCTCGATCGCCCTCCTGGAGCGGGTCAGGGACGAGGAGGCGGGGAACATCGAAGCGGCCGGCACCCTGCTCGCCGACACCGTGACCGCGGGCGGGCGCCTCTTCGCGTTCGGCGCGGGTCACTCCTCGCTCGCCGCCCAGGACGTCGTCTACCGCGCCGGAAGCCTCGCCCTGATGAACCTGCTGGCCGTGCCCGGCGCGGTCGGCGTCGACGTCATGCCGGCGACGCTCGGCTCGGCTCTGGAGCGGGTGGACGGGCTCGCGGCCGCCGTCCTGGACGCCAGCCCCGCCAAGGCCGGCGACGCCCTGGTGATCATTTCCCTCTCGGGGCGCAACGCCCTGCCGGTCGAGATGGCGGTCAACGCCCGCGCGCTCGGCCTGAAGGTCATCGGCGTGACCTCCCTGTCCTACGCGACCGGGCCCGACGCCCCCACGTCCCGGCACGCCTCGGGCACCTTCCTGCGCGACCACTGCGACGTGGTCCTGGACTCGAAGATCGCCGTGGGCGATGCCGAGCTGACCTACGAGGGCGTCGACGCACCCTTCGCCTCGGCCTCCACCGTCACGACCAGCGCCCTGATGCAGTCCACCCTGGCCACCTGCGCCGCCATCCTCGCCGACCGCGGCGTGCAGCCCCCGCTGCTGCGCTCGGGCAACGTGGACGGCGGCCACGCCTGGAACGCGAAGGTCTTCGCCGAATACCGGGACCGAATCTTCTACCAGCACTAGACCGCGCGGCGCCCCTGAGCGAGCGCAGCTCGCTCCAGGGGCGCGGGGAACTGCGCGAGAAGCGGCCACCGGCCCGCGGACGTGGTGCGACCCAGGGGCGCGGGGAACTGCGCGACCAGCCACGACGGCGCCGCACCCGGGACGACGGCTCAGCCCGCCAGATCGACCGCCCCCGCGATCAGCGCGGCCACGCTCTCCGCGTACATCGCGTCACTCCGTTCGAACCGCACCCGGCTGCCGCCCCGCAGAAACGTCACCACCCCCAGCGTCCGCCCCCGGCTGCGCAGCACCGCGCACAGCGCGTACCGGCTCCCCTCCGGCCACTGCCGCCCCGCGGCCCAGGCCACCTCGTCCTCGGTGCTCGCGGCAGCGGCCCGCACGGAACCGGCCCGCTCCACGCACTGCACCGCCGGATGCCCCTCCCCGTACCGCACCGGCAGCGCCCCGCGCGTCACCAGCAGCCCGGGCCCGCCGGACGGCGTCGCGGCGGCCCGCACCAGCCGCACCGGCTCCTCGCTCACCAGCAGATCGACCACGGCATGATCGGCGAACCCGGCCAGGGCGAAGTCCAGGTGCACCGTCGCCGCCTCGGCCGGATCCTCGCACTCGGCGGCGGCCCGCGCGGCCCGGTGCAGCTGATGCGCCCGGAACCGCAGCTGCGCGGCCTCCTGCTCGGTGTGCTTGGCCTCCGTGACGTCCTGGAACAGCCAGCCGACCCCGAGCGGCACCGGCTCCTCCGCGAGCGGCGAGGCGAGCCGCACGAACCCGCTGCGCCAGCACCGCCGCTCCTGCTTCCCGTCGGGCACCCGCACCGTCACCCACACCTCCATCGGCGACGGCGGCGCCCCCTCCGACAGCACGTGCGCGAGCGCGCCCTCCAGCTCCTCGACGCCCTGCGAGATCAGCTCGCCCAGGGGCCGCCCGAGCACGGCGGTGCGCCCGGAGCCGAGCGCCCGCGCCGCGTGCGCGTTGACCACGGCGGGCCGCAGGTCGGCGTCGACGAGCACCACACCCCACGCGGCGTCCTCGAACAGCGCCTCGCTCAGGGCGATGGACCGCTCCAGGTCGATCTGCGCGTGCACCTCGCTGAAGGCGCAGTACACCCCGGCGGGCTTCCCGTCGGACCCGCGTACGGCGGCGGACTGGGTCCGTACGAGAACCCGGCCGCCCTCCTTGGTGACGAGGGCGAACTCGTGGACCTGCCGCCCCGACGCGTGCATGGCGGCCAGCAGCCGCTCCTGGACCTCCTCGGCGTCGGCGGGCCGCACGGCCCACCCCGCGAACCCCTGCCGCCCGACGGCCTCCGCCGCCGACCAGCCGAGTATCCGCTCGGCCTCGCGGTTCCAGTGGGTCACCACCCCGTCGGCGTCGAACGCGCACAGCGCGGCGTCCATCCCGTCGAGCAGCGCGGCCAGCAGATCGGCCCCGTCCGGCTCGTCGGGCCCGAGCTCATCTGTGGTTCCACTACGCCGTGAAGCACTCACCTGGCACCCCCCGCAGGCTGTGTCGGCGTCCTGCTCAGATCATTCAACTCGAACGTGACGCATCCCACATGGAGTTCTGTCAACTTCGGAGAAATCGAGCGGCAGATGGAATCAGGTGAACACACGGGTCCAGCATGCAGTCCTGGACCGCGCTCCGCGCAACCCCCGACCGGGGCGTGAAAAACCGGTTGAGCGTGCTCCGGGGGCTCCCTAGGCTGTGTCGTACAGACTGAAAGGAGGTGGTTCGGAGCATGTATGCACACCGGACGTCTGAGGTGACTGCGGGCTAGAGCCCGACGTCGCATCACGTATTCGGCGCCGGACCAGCCGGCCCAATTCCACGCAGTCACCCGACCCGCGAGCTGCCGGTACGTCCGGCCGGCTTCCACCCGTCTCGACGGGGGAACCACGGCTCGCGGGTCGCCTGCGTCCCAGGGCCCGGTCAGCCCTTGCTGACCGCCGCCAGGATCTCCGGCAGCCGGTCCGCCGTGCGCGGGGCCGCGAGGCGCAGGCCCAGGACGGTGAGCGCGGCGCCGTAGACCGCTCCGGCCGGGAGCAGGGTCCAGGCCCAGGAGTCCGCGCCCGTCGCGTGCAGGGCGATCGTGAGCGCGATGACGGGGGCGCACAGCAGTGCCGCCGCGACCATGCCGCCGAAGATCGCTATCCAGGCGAGCCCCGCCTGACCGGGCGCCACGTTCTTGTAGCCCTCCTGCGGGATCGAGTAGGGGAAGCGGGCCGAGGTCCAGGCGCCCGTCGCGAGCATCGCGCCGAGCAGGGCGAAGGACAGGCCGAGCGTCTCCGGCAGGGCGTGCCAGGCGCCGAGCAGCGCCGTCGTGACGACCGTGACCAGGGCCGCGTACGGGAGGGTGATCAGCAGCAGCGCCAGCGTGCGGGCGCGCAGTTCGGCGTAGGCGTCGCGGGCGTCGGAGATGGTCATCGCCACCATCCAGAACGCCGAGGTGTCCTGGCCGAACTGGTTGTACATCTGGATGCCGAGCATCCCGGCGGCGAAGCACGCGAAGTAGACCGAGCCGGTGCCCTGGAGCGCGTTGAAGACCGGCACGATCAGGCCGATGGCGAGCGAGGTGACCCAGGCCGCCTTGGTCTTCGGATCGCGCCAGACATAGCGCAGGCTGCGCTCCATGACGGCGCCGGTGCGGCCGCCGGGGAGCAGCCGCGGGCCGGTGCGGCGGGTGCGCCGGGTGGGCTCCGAGGTCTGGAGGGTGGAGCCGTCGGGCGAGGTCATCAGCCGGTCCAGGGCCCGCCGCCAGAGCAGCAGCAGGCCGGCCAGTGCGGCGGCGCAGAGCGCGAGTTGGGCGACGGCCGTGCCGTACGCGCCCCTGCCCGCCGAGTCCACCGCGCCGACCGCCGACGCGGGCGGCACCCAGCGCAGCACCCGCCCGGTGGGGTCGAGGGCGTCGATGCCGCCCGCCGAACCCAGCTTCTGCACGCCGAAGTTGACGAGCTGGGCGCCGACCGCGATGACGAGGCCGCTGAGCACGGCGAGGTCGCGGCCCTTGCGGCTGGTGAGCAGCCGGACGTTGGCGGCGGCCACCGTGCGGGCCAGCGCGACACAGGTGAGCAGGGCGAGCGGGACGGCGACGACGGCGGCCACCGCACCGGCCGGGCCGCGCGCGGCCGCGTACCCGGCGCCCCCGAGCACGCAGAGCGTGAACAGCGGCCCGATGCCGACGAGCGAGGAGACCAGCAGCCCGCGTACGAGCGGGTCGGTGCGCAGCGGCAGCATCACCAGCTTCGTCGGGTCCAGGGTCTCGTCGCCGCTGGGGAAGAACAGCGGGAACACGGCCCAGCCGAGCGCGAGCAGCAGGGTGAGCAGGACGCCGACGGTGCCCGCGTGCGCGTTCCCGTGCAGCAGGATCAGGCCGAGCAGGACCAGCGCGGTGAGCAGCAGCACGAGGGCGGCCGAGCCGAGATAGGCGGCCAGGCGTCCGCCGGACTGCCGCAACCCGTTGCGCAGCAGGGCGAGTTTCAGCCGGACCAGCGTCCCGGTGAGGGGCGCGGCGCCGGTCACGCCGGGGTCCCGGGCTGGTTGCCGAGCCAGTCGAGCGTGCCGCCGTCGGCCCGCCCCTGCGCCCCGACCAGTTCCAGGAACGCCTCCTGGAGCGATCCGGCGGAGCCGCGTACGTCGGCCAGCGGCCCCTGCGCCCTGATGTGTCCGGCCGCCATCACCGCGACCCAGTCGCACAGCGACTCCACCAGCTCCATGACGTGCGAGGAGAAGACGACGGTGGCCCCGGACCGGGTGAACCGTTCGAGGACGCCGCGGATGGTCTGCGCGGACACCGGGTCCACGCCCTCGAACGGCTCGTCGAGGAAGAGGACTTCGGGGTTGTGGAGGAGCGCCGCGGCGAGGCCGATCTTCTTGCGCATGCCGGTGGAGTAGTCGACGACCAGTTTGTGCTGGGCGGAGGCCAGATCGAGGACGTCCAGCAACTGCCCGGCCCGTTTGTCGACCTCGGCGCCGGGCAGCCCGCGCAAGCGCCCGGTGTAGGCGAGGAGTTCGCGCCCGGAGAGCCGCTCGAAGAGGCGCAGGCCCTCCGGGAGCACGCCGATCCGGGCCTTCACCGCCGCCGGATCGGCCCAGACGTCGTGGCCCGCGACCTGGACGGTGCCCCGGTCGGGTCGCAGGAGTCCGGTGACCATGGACAGGGTCGTGGTCTTGCCCGCGCCGTTCGGCCCGACCAGGCCGATGAACCGGCCCGCGGGAAGCGCGAGTTCGATCCCGGCGACCGCGGTCTGCCGTCCGAAGGACTTCCAGAGGTCATGTACGCGTACGGCCGCCGCTGGCTCGGTCATGGGTGAACCCTATGCGGGGCGGGACCCGGCCTCCGGCAGGCGCCGCGCCGACAGGTCCTTACCGGCGCCCGCTCTCGCGCCCGCACGCGTACGCCAGGGGCGAGATCAGCTCCTCGGCGTCCGGCAGCCAGCGGTTGGCCGCGGTCGGCCTGCACGCCCACTGCACGGCGCCCTGGCTGCCGAAGCGGGTCGGGGGAGCGGCGACGAAGGCGCCCTCGCCGAGCGCGACCAGATCGAGGGAGGCGGGCGGCCAGCCCAGTTTCCGTACGAGGTCGGGGACCTTCAGGGTGGCGCCGGGCAGGACGAAGAACTGCATGCGGCGGTCGGGGGTGCAGGTGACCGGGCCGAGGGTCAGCTCCATGCGCTCCATGCGGGCCAGGGCGAGAAACCCGGCCGTCTCGGGGACGTCGATCGCGTCGAACGTACGGCCCGTGGGGAGGAGGATCGAGGCCTTGGGCTGCTTCGACCACACGCGGCGGGCGACGGTCGCGCTGCCGGTCGCCTGGGTCGCCCAGTCGTCCCGCGCGGGGTGCGCGCCGGGGCGCGCGCACTGGCGGTCGTCGCACGAGCAGCGCTGGACGCCGTCGTCGAACTCCAGCCAGGTTCCGGGGAACACGTCCCAGTGCCGTTCCTCCGCATAGCGTACGGCGGTGTCGAGCAGGGATTCGCCGCGCTGATTGGGGATCTGTCCTGAAGCCGTGACAGGGCCGGGGCTGACGGGGCCGACGGGTGAGGTGACGTCCGAGGTGCCTGCGATGGTCTCTTCCACGTCGTTCTCAACTCCCGCCCTTCCCTCGGGTTACGGGCGCACGTAAGGAGGAGGAGGGAGCATCGTTCCCGCATGTGGGGCGCATGGGTGCATGGGTGGGGGCGCGCATGGGCAGCGGCAGCGGGGGCCGGGTAGCCAGGGACCAGAAAGCGAGGGCGAGGGGGAGAACACCCGCGAGGGTTATGCATTTAGTACCCGTTTGTGTTGCATCTTCCGTTTGTCCACCGGGCATTGATCCATCCGATGCCAGTGACGATCTGACGACCTAGTGACCAGGATCCTGGGGACAGCAGGGGGTACGCCATGGCCGCACGGCCACTCGTAGCGCGACAGCCCAACGAACGGCTGCAGGCACTCATCCAGGAGGCGGGCTGCTCCAACGCCGGCCTCGCCCGCCGGGTCAACATGTGCGGAGCGGAGCACGGCCTCGACCTGCGCTACGACAAGACATCCGTGGCCCGCTGGCTGCGCGGCCAGCAGCCGCGCGGGCGCGCGCCGGGGATCATCGCGGAGGCGCTCGGGCGCAAACTCGGCCGGACCGTCACGATCGACGAGATCGGGATGGCCAACGGCAAGAACCTCGCGTCCGGCGTCGGACTCCAGTTCTCGCCCACCGTGCTCGGCGCCATCGAGCAGGTCTGCGAGCTGTGGCGCAGCGACGTGGGCCGCCGGGACTTCCTCTCCGGCTCGTCCGTCGCCTCCTCCGCGCTGGTCGAGCCCAGCCGCGACTGGCTGATCTCGGTGCCGGACTCGCAGGTGGCCCGCACGGCAGGCCCGCGCGTCGGCCCGTCCGACGTGGCGGCGGTCAAGGCGATGACCCAGGCGCTGACCGACCTCGACCACCAGTACGGCAGCGGACATGTGCGGCCCGTCGTGGTGCACTACCTGAACAGCGTGGTCAGCGGGCTGCTCGCGGGTTCCTACCGGGAGGCCGTGGGGCGTGAACTGTTCGCCGCCGTCGCCCGGTTGACGGAGCTGGCCGGGTACATGGCCGTCGACACCGGCCAGCCGGGCCTCGCCCAGCGCTACTACATCCAGGCCCTCAGGCTGGCCCAGGCGGCGGGGGACCGCGGTTACGGCGGGTACGTACTGGCCGCGTCCATGAGCCACTTGGCGGCCCAGCTCGGCAATCCGCGCGAGATCGCCCAGCTCGCCCGCGCGGCTCAGGAGGGGGCGCGCGGGCGTGTGACCCCGCGCGCGGAGGCGATGTTCCACGCCGCCGAAGCGCGCGGCCACGCGCTGCTCGGGGACGCGCGGTCGGCGCAGAGCGCGGGCGGCCGGGCGCTGGCCGCCATGGACCAGGCCGACGCGCACTCCGGCGACGACCCGGCCTGGATCGCGCACTTCGATCCGGCCTACCTCGCCGACGAACTCGCCCACTGCCACCGGGATCTGGGGCAGGCGCGGGAGGCGGCGCGGTGTGCGCAGGAGTCGCTGGACGGCCATCCGCAGTCGCGGGCCAGGCGCCGCGCCATCGGACTCGTGCTGCTCGCGACGGCGCAGGTGCAGCAGCGCGAGGTGGAACAGGCCTGTCACACGGGACTTCGGGCCGTCGAACTGCTCGGCACGCTGCGCTCGAACCGCGGCGCCGAGTATCTGGACGACTTCAAGGAACGGCTCGAACCGTTCCGTGAGGAGGCCGTGGTGCGGGAGTTCGGGGCGCGGGTGGAGCTCCAGGCCGCCGCGTAGGGACGGGCGCGCGGGGCCCGGTGCTTAAACAGCGCCGGGCGGGTCGGTTTTGTTACTCCTGTCACGGGGGAGGCTCCTCAGATTTGAGCTGCGTAGCACGGGCGTGCGAGGACCCGGTAGCGTGAGCCGACGATTCCGCAATCAGTTATGGTCCCCCATCCGTAGTAGGAGTCCCGGTGACGCAGCAGAGCGGACAGAGCGGGCGCGACGAGAGTCCGCACCTTCCGCAGGCCCGGCAGGCACGCGAAGGTGTCGTGCTGCCTGCCGACGGCGGTGAGCCCCTGTTGCCGGGCACGTTCGGCGACCAGACCGCGCCCGGAGGGCCCGCGGGGCCGGCCGGCGCCGGCCCCTGGGGGCAGCCGTGGGGCCCGGAGTCCCAGCAGGCCCAGGCGGCCCAGCCGATGCCGACGTACGAGTGGGGGCAGCCGTCCGCGCAGCCCCCGGTCGCGCCCCCGCAGCAGCCCGCGGGCGCGCTGCCGCCGCACCAGCAGCCGCCCGCGCAGGCGCTGCCGCAGCAGTACGGCCAGGCCGGGCCGATGCCGCCGGCCGCGCCGCAGGGCGGGTACGACGGCGACGCCACGCAGTACATCGCCCCGCAGGGCGCGGCCGACGCCACGCAGTACATACCGCCGCAGGGCGCCGGAGACGCGACGCAGTACATACCGCCGCAGACCGGCGCGTCCCCGCTGCCGCCGGAGGCCCCGGCCGACGCCACGCAGTTCCTCGGCCGCGCCGTGCAGCAGTCCCAGCAGCAGCCGATGCCGGGTGCCATGCCCGGCGGCGACGGCGACGCGACCCAGTACATCCCGCCGGTGCCCGGCCAGCCGCAGGCCGCGCCCTACGGCATCCGCCCCGGCGCCCCGGGCGACCGGCAGCCGCCCGCCGAGTTCGACGCGCTGTTCCGTACGGAGCCCGAGGGCCCGGCCGCGTCCACCCAGCAGATGCCGCGGTTCGACCCGCACGCCCAGCAGACCCCGTCCGCGCAGCAGGCCCCGCAGGGCGGGTACGTGCCGCCGGTGGAGCCGCAGGGCTACGCGCCCGCGCCCGCCTCGCGCGGCAAGTCCCGCACGGGGTCGAAACTGCCGCTGATCGCGGCGGTCGGCGTGGGCATTCTCGTCCTCGGGATCGGCGCGGGCGCCCTGCTCAGCGGTGGTGACGACGACAAGAAGTCCGACACCACCACGACGGTCTCGGACTCCTCGTCCGCGCCCGCCGAGTCCGGGGCCCCGGCCGCCGACCCGGCCAAGGAGCAGGCCGTCGCCCTCGACAAGCTGCTCGCCGAGTCCAACAACAGCCGGTCCGCCGTCGTACGGTCGGTCGCCAACACCGGCGCCTGCAAGGAACTGCCCACCGCCGCGAAGGACCTGCGGGCCGCGGCGCAGCAGCGCAACGACCTGGTGACCAAGCTGGGCGCCCTGTCCGTGGACAAGCTGCCGCAGAACGCGCAGCTGACCGACGCGCTGACCAAGGCCTGGAAGGCGTCCGCGTCGGCGGACAGCCACTATGCGGCCTGGGCCGACCAGGTCGAGGCCAACAAGAAGCTCTGCCACAAGAACCGCGCCAAGGCGACACCGCAGCAAAGGGCCGGGAACACGGCCAGCGGCACGGCCTCCCAGCAGAAGGCCGTCGCCTCGAAGCTGTGGAACGCGATCGCGTCCAAGTACGGACTGACCACGCGGTCGCCGATCCAGCTCTAGCGCCGGGAACGGGAAGGGGGGCGCGGGGCCGACGGCCCCGCGCCCCCCTTCCCGTTCCCCGGTGTCAGTCGGCGTCCGCCAGGGTCTTCGTCACATCCACCGACGCGGAGCGCGTCGCCACCAGCCGGCCGTCGCGCACCTGCTGGAACGTGACCCGCGCGTTGACGAGCCGGGGGTAGCCGCCGGCCGCCGACATGTGGTCGTAGTCCCAGCGCAGCGCCGGTGTGAGGCCGCCCGTCGTGACCTTCAGTCCCTTGTCGAGGGTCCGGCGCACGGTGTCCGACGTCACCTCGCCGTCGCCGATCGCCTCGACGACCTGGCGCAGCACGGTGTACGCGATCCAGGTGGTCTGCACGCCCGCGTCCGCCGGGTCGATGCGGTTGTCGCCGAAGGCCTTCTCGTTGATCGCCTTCTTCATGCCGTCCCAGCGGCTGTCGTTCGTCGCCGGGTACCAGCCGGTCACGTACGCCCCTTCGTAGGCGCTCTTCGCGCCGCCGGAGCGGTCGATGACGGACTGGTCGACGCTGCCGAGCACGCTGGCCGTGCGGACCTTCGGATAGGTGTCGCTCAGCCGCCGGAACGAGTCGAAGAACGTGTTCGTCCGCTCGCCGAGCGCGGCCACCACGCACCCCTCGCCGGACGTCACCGCGCTCGCCGTGCTCAGTGCCTCGACGGCCTGGGCGTTGTAGTCGGTGGCGTCCTCGGCGGCCCGCAGATCGGTGGCCGCGGGGCGGTCGCGCCGGGCGAGGCCGGTGTTCATCACGGAGACGAGTTCGTCACCCGCGACGGTGTCGGGCCGCACCAGGACGGTACGCGCGCACTTGTCGGCGAGTTGCTGCCCGTTCCCGGCGAGCAGGGCGGCCTGGCCGCCGTTGACCGGGTAGGACAGCGGGCTGGTGAACTCCGATTCGGACACCCCGTAGCCGCCTATATAGGGGATGCCGGCCGATTCGAGCGTCGACATGAACGAACGCCCGTACTGGCTGTAGGAGCCGACGACGGCGACGGCGTGCTGGTCGACGGCCTTGCGGGCGCATTTCGCGGCGCCCACGCTGTCGTTGTGGTCGTTGCAGGTCAGCACCTTCAGCGGGTGGCCGTCGAGGCCGCCGTTCGCGTTGACCCAGCGCGCGTACGCATTGGCCACGGCCGGCATGCCCGGCTGGTTCGTCGCCGCGGTCTTCACCGGCGCCCAGGTCATCACGGTGACCGGCTGGTCGCCGGAGCCCCCCGTGACTCCGGCGACCAGGCCGCAGCCGGCGGCCAGGGTGGTGCCCGCGACGAGGGTGACGACCTTCCCGAACAGGGTGAAGGTGCGCTTGACGGTGGTGGGGAGAGGGCGCTCGCGGCCCGTGCCGGTCATGATCCCGCACGATTCCTCCGCCTTCCCAACCAGGCGGTGACCAGCGGTCAACGCCTGGTGACGCGCAGGTGAATTACGGGGGGCGGTCGGCGCGCCCCGGGGCGGCACGTACGATCGATGACCGTGCAAAGCTCGGAGAAGTCTTCCCGCCGCGACCGTCGCTCCACGAGGATGGGCGGTATGCCACTCAACGACATGCCGTGGTGGCGCTGGCGCAGCAATGTGCGCTCCGCGCTGCACATGCTCTCCGACCCGTCGTTCCAGCGGGACGTCTGGCTGGCCGGTGTCGACGGGTACGGAGACGTGACCGACGCCGTCTACCGCCTCGTCGAGGACACCTGGCTGGACAACTGGTCGGCCGAGAAATACGTCGGAACGATTTTCCGGGACGCGCGGGAGGCGGCGCTCGTCGACTCCGCGGTGCTCAAGGTGCTGCGCATCATGCACCAGGTCGGGCCCGACGCCCCGGTCTCCGTGTACCTCCAGCACGAGGCGTGGCCGGACGCGGTGCAGGCGGCCCGCGAGGCGCACGTCCAGCTCGCCACGAGCGACGGCGAGGAGCCCGACACCGCCCCGCGGACCCTGGAAGTGCTGCGGATCATGACCCGGGCCGCCTGAGCGACCCGGTGCCTGTCCGGCCACCGGGACAGTGGGTCGGCGAGGGGCGCGGTGTGCGAACCTTGCCCCTATGAACGCGCAGTCCGCAGCCGCCGCCGGTCCCGATCAGTACGTCCTCACCCTGTCCTGCCCCGACAAGCAGGGCATCGTGCACGCCGTGTCGAGCTATCTCTTCATGACCGGCTGCAACATCGAGGACAGCCAGCAGTTCGGCGATCACGACACCGGGCTGTTCTTCATGCGGGTCCACTTCAGCGCGGACGCGCCGGTGACGGTGGAGAAGCTGCGGGCCAGCTTCGCCGCGATCGGTGACTCGTTCCACATGGACTGGCAGATCCACCGGGCCTCGGACCGGATGAAGGTCGTCCTGATGGTCAGCAAGTTCGGCCACTGCCTGAACGACCTGCTCTTCCGGGCCCGGATCGGCGCGCTGCCCGTCGACATCGCCGCCGTCGTCTCCAACCACACGGACTTCGCCGAGCTGGTCGCCTCGTACGACATCCCCTTCCGGCACATCCCCGTGACGAAGGACACCAAGGCCGACGCCGAGGCGCAGGTGCTCGAACTGGTGCGGGCCGAGCAGGTCGAGCTCGTCGTGCTCGCCCGGTACATGCAGGTGCTCTCCGACGACCTGTGCAAGCAGCTCAGCGGGCGCATCATCAACATCCACCACTCGTTCCTGCCGAGCTTCAAGGGCGCCAAGCCGTATCACCAGGCGCACGCGCGCGGTGTGAAGCTGATCGGGGCCACGGCGCACTACGTCACCGCCGATCTCGACGAGGGGCCGATCATCGAGCAGGAGGTCGAGCGGGTCGGGCACGATGTCACGCCCGATCAGCTGGTGGCCATCGGTCGTGACGTGGAGTGCCAGGCGCTGGCGCGGGCCGTCAAGTGGCACGCTGAACGCCGAATCCTCCTGAACGGCCGCCGCACCGTCGTCTTCGCCTAGCCCCGTCCTCTTCCGGGTGCACCACCGTCGTGGCTGGTCGCGCAGTTCCCCGCGCCCCTAAAGGCATGCGTTTCGTCGTCGGCTGACGGCCGGCGGGGCTTCTCGCGCAGTTCCCCGCGCCCCTGAAGCGAGCTCCGCTCGCCCAGGGGCGTCAAGGGGAGGCTGCGCGCAGCGCATGCCTCAGGGGCGCGGGGAACTGCGCGACCAGCCACGACGGTGGTGCACCCGAAAAACGACCCAGGGGCGCGGGGAACTGCGCGGCCAGCCCCCGCCGGGCCGCAGGTGGGCTACATGCGGCTCAAGGCGGCTGTTGCTCGGAGGACGTCGCGGATGGCTGTGCGGTCGCCGAGTTGGCCCGCGGCCGCTTCCTCCGGGGAGACGTGGCCGGCGGCCAGGCGGCAGAACTCCACGCCGTCCAGCGCGACATGAGCCACCTCACGCTCGGCGGACCCCACGCCGGTCGGCGAGTCCAGGGCGATCAGCCACTCCCCGCCCCCGGCCCCCTCGACCTCCAGCCGAAGACTGCGCCCGGGTACCTCGTCACCGACCGGCGCGGCGAGCCCGGCCCGCCGGCGCCCGGCGAGAGAGACGGGCAGCATGCGCGCGGCCAGATCGATCATCCGGTTCAGATGCCGGGGCGACGGAGCCGCGTACGGATAGTCGACGGCATCCGCGATGTCCCCGGCATGCACCCAGCACTCGAAGGCCCGGTCGATCATGGCGTCCCGGAGGGGGAGGGAGAAATCCCCGTACGAGACCGGGAGTTGGCCGGTGCCACCGGCGCCGGACCCGTCCTCCCCGGCGAAGGACACGGTACGGATCACGGCATGCGTCTGGTCCCGCCACGGCGCCCGCACGGCACGCGTCGGCGGGAAGTACGAAGCCCTCCAGTACGCCTCGGTGCGCTCCAGCGGCCCCAGCCCGTCCCGGCCCGCGGGCCCGACCGGATCGTCGAGCCCGAGGGACCGGGCGACGAGGCCGTCGACGGAGGTGAGATGGGAGATGACCCCGGCGACGGTGGTCCGGCGGCTGACCTGCTCGTCGCCCTCGTACCAGCGCAGCCGCACCGGAGCGTGCCACTCCGGGTCGCCGAAGTCCTGGAGCAGGGCGTCGAGCCGGGCGGTCTCGGCGTCGTACGGGGTCGTCCAGGCGGGGACGGGGATGCGCGCGGGACGCCGGGAGAGGCAGCCCTCCAGGACGCGGGCGCGGAGCATCGGGTCGAGGTCGAGGGACTCCTCGGGGTGCAGCAGCCCGACGGCGTCCCGCAGCCGCAGCGCCTCCTCGGCGCAGGTGCCGCACTCGTCCAGATGATCCTCGACGGCGACGGCCTCCTCGGGCGAGCAGGCGGCCAGCGCCCAGGCGCCGAGCAGTGACTTGAGCACGCGGTGCTCCAGGACGAGCGGGACGGGTGCGGGCACGTCGGGCAGCGGGCCCCCGGAGTCCTCGACGGAGCTGCGCGGCGTCGGTATCCGGGCCGCCGCGTCCGCGGCCCCGCCGGTCTGCCCCGGCATGCCGGGCTTGTCGGGCTCGTCGCCGAACGGGTCGTACGGGTCGTGGCGGTCCGGCCCGCCCGCCCCGCTCACGCCGGCCTCCCGTAGCCACCGCTGGGCGGGGTGCCGCTGTCGTGGGCCGTGGACAGCAGTTGCAGTCCCAGGCGCAGCCGGCGGCGCGCCTCGTCCTCGGTGACGCCGAGGTCGGCGGCGGTCTGGCGGTAGTCACGGCGCTGGAAATAGGCCAGTTCGAGCGCGGCGCGCAGCGGAGCGGGCATGGACGTGACGATGTAGTCGGCGCGGGCGGCGGCGGAGGCGCGGCGCACCTTGCGCTCCAGGTCCTCGGTGGTGCCCCGGCCGCTGCGCACGAGCGCCGCGGACTCGGTCTGCCGCAGCCGCTGCACGGCGTGCCGGTGGACGAGCGTGGCGATGAAGGAGCGCAGCGGGCCCGACTTGGGGTCGTAGGCCTCCGGGTTCTCCCAGATCTGGGTGAACACCTCGCGGGTGACCTGGTCCGCGGCGTCCTCGTCGTCCAGGACGCGGTGGGCCAGGCCGTGCACCAGGGATGCGAAACGGTCGTACAGCTCTCCGAGCGCCGCGGCCTCGCCGTGCGCCAGACGCTGCTGCATCCTCCGGTCCCAGCGGGACGGAGTGTCCTTGGGCATGGAGCCCCCTCACCGGCTGCCCGTACTTCTGCTGCTCGTGTACTGCTCTTTCCGAGTTGCGTGCCTCTTACCCGAATGTAGTCCGCGTCACCGACAACGCACGCCCCTTTGCGGCATTGTGCGCCTCCGGCGGCCTCAGGTGATAAGGAGCCGGAACCCCGGCAGGGGTACGGGGACCGGCGTCTGACCGATTTGCCTGTGAAGCGACCGGCTCGGTCTTAACAGCGTCATATGTGATAGGTGTGCGGGGGTGTTTCAGCGCGGTGCGGACGGGCAGCCGCGCTTGAAGAAACGTAGGCGAATATTCCGGATCTAGGCAGAAGTGAAGTGACGTCGAGCGAGAGGCGATGAGCGTGGTGCTCAATGTGACCGAGGCGCCCCAGGGCGACTGGGCTGTCGTGCGGGTCTCGGGCGAGATGGACCTCGTGACGTCCCCCGCGCTGCGGCAGCAGGTGCACGACGCGGTCGCCGACGGCCGGCGCAGTGTCGTGCTCGACCTCTCCGACGTGTTCTTCTGCGACTCCAGCGGAGTGGGCGTGCTGATAGCCGCCCGCAGGCTGATGCGCTCGTGCCAGGGACAGCTGCGGCTGATCCTGCCCGCGCGCGGGGCCGAGGACGGCTCGCACGTGAACCGGGTGCTCGCGGCGCTCGGCGTGCGGCGGCTGTTCGAGGTGTACCCGGATGTGGCGGCCGCGGTCGACGACGACGCGCAGCCGCTGTCCGCCTAGCAGGCAGCCGTGTGACCCGGCCGGCATATGTCGCGGAACTTCTCCGGTCCTGCCACAAACCTGCACTTCGGGCCCCCTGCACCGCTGTTCGACGTACGCTCGCAGGCGTAGGACCCATCGACGTGAGAGGCGGCTCATCAGCATGGACGAGCGGAGGATCGCGGCCCGGTTCGCCGGCTTCGACCAGGACGGCAACGGATACATCGACCGCGAGGACTTCTACGCCGCCGCGAAGGCGCTGCTCGCCGAGTTCGATGTCACGGCGCGCTGCGACAAGGGGCAGGACCTGTTCGCCGGGGCCGAGGCGTTCTGGCAGGGCATGGCCGGGATCGCCGATGTCGACGGCGACCAGCGGGTGACCCGGAGCGAGTTCGTCACCGGGGCCGTGAAGCGGCTGCGGGACAATCCTGAGCGGTTCGCCGAGATCGCCCGGCCGTTCCTGCGCGCCGCGATTGCTCTGGCCGAGCCGGACCGGGATGCGGGTGGGGTCGGGGTCGCCGGTGCTGAGCGGGTGTTGCGGGCGCTCGGTGTCGAGGGAGATCTTGCCGCTCAGGCCGTTGCCTCGTTGGACGGGGACGGGGACGGGCGGGTTTCCGAGGACGAGGCCGTTCGGGGGTTCGCGCTGTATTTCACTGTGCCGGAGTGATGCGGTTCGTCCTTCGGGCGCGGCGCCGTCCTGGCTGGTCGCGCCGTTCCCCGCGCTCCTAGCGGGGCGCGAAGCGCTCCCTGAGTTTGTACTTGAGGACCTTGCGCAAGGCGTCGTTGCGGGGGAGGGCCTCCACCGTTTCCAGTTGTTCCGGGAGTTTGAAGGTGGACAGGCCCTCGGCGCGCAGGTAGGCCGTCGCCTCGGCGAGGGTCAATTCCTCGGCTCCGGGGCGTAGTTCCAGTACCGCGCAGACCCGTTCCCCCCGCTCCGGGTCCGGCAGGCCGATGACCGCCGCGTCCTGGACCGCGGGGTGGGCGTGGAGGAGGTCCTCGATCTCCTTCGCCGAGATGTTCTCGCCCTTGCGGATGATGATGTCCTTCGCGCGGCCGGTGAGGACCAGGTGGCCGGTGGGCAGGACGTGGCCCAGGTCGCCGGTGATGAGGAAGCCGTCCGCGTCGAAGGCGTCCGCCGACTGGGCCGGGTCCAGGTAGCCCTGGCAGACGGCTTCGCCGCGCAGCCGCACCTCGCCGTCGACACCGGCGGGGACCGGGGCGCCGTCTCCGTCGACGATCCTGATCTCCATGCCCTCGGGCGGGCGGCCCTCCGTCGTCGCGAGGTTCTCCGTGGTGTCGTCCGGGGCGCCCATCGTGATCATCGGGACCTCGGTCATGCCGTAGCCGTGCGTGAGCTGGACCTCCATCTCGCGGACCACGGAGTGGTAGACCTCCGGCGGCTTCGGGGCGCCGCCGCCCGCGAGGAGCCGCAGGCTCGGGATCACCTTGTGGTCCGGGTCCTTGCGCTGCTCGGCCAGGAACATGGAGTAGAACGCCGTCGAGCCGCCCGCCACCGTCACCCCGTGCCGCCGGTACTCGGCCAGCGCGTCCGGCAGCGCGAACTGCTCGAACAGCACGGCCGGGAAGCCGTAGAGGAGCAGCATCACCGTGTAGTCGGGGCCCGCTATGTGCGCGTAGGGGAAGGCCATCGAGCCGACGTCCGACTCCGACAGGTGCAGCGCGTGGGCCAGGCAGGAACCGCCCGCGATCAGTGAACGGTCCGTGTGGAGCACGCCCTTGGGGTCGGACGTGGTGCCCGAGGTCCAGTAGATCCAGCGGACGTCCGTGCCGGATGCGGGGGGTGCGGGGAGGAGCGAGGGGTCGGCCTCGGGCAGGTTCTCGTACGCCTCGAAGACGCCCTTCGCGCCGAGGCGGTGGGCCATCTCGGTGTGGTCGAAGCCCCGCCAGACGCCCGGCGTCGCGAAGAACTCCGCCTTCGACTCGCGCAGCGCGAAGCCGACCTCGCGGTCCCGGTAGAACGGGATGACCGGCGTCTGGGTCGCCCCGATGCGGGCCAGCGCGAAGGTGAGCAGGGCCGTCTCGATGCGGGTCGGCAGCTGCCAGGCCACGACGGTGCCGGGGCGGACCCCGCGCTCGTGCAGGCCGGCCGCCACCCGCTCGGCCCGGTCGCGCAGCTCCCCGAAGGTCAGGGCGCGGTCGCCCTGGAGGAACACCGGGCGGTCGGGGGTCAGGGCGGCGCGGCGTTCGACCAGTTCCCAGAGCGTGCGGGAGTCGCCCAGGGCGTGTGCGGTGTCCGTCATCTGCGTACCCCTTCGAGCCGGGATCGTAACTGACGACCTGTCAGATGTGAGGGAGAGCGTAAGTCCGTGCTTCTTGTCGGTCCAGGGGTGCGGGGCTAGCCTGACATCTGACGGGTCATCAGAAACGGAGGGATCGCACGGCTCGCACGGCTGGTACGGACCGTGCGCCGCGTGCGGACCGTTCGGATCGTTCGATGGAGGGGCTCAGCACTCATGACGGAACTGCCGCGCATCGTCAGCGTCGACGACCATGTGATCGAACCGGCCCATCTCTTCGAGACCTGGCTGCCGGCCAAGTACCGCGACAAGGGCCCCAAACCGCTCACCGCCGGAATCGGTGAACTCGCCTACGTGGCGGGCAAGTACCAGATCACGATGGACCCCGACGGGCCGCCGACCGACTGGTGGATCTACGAGGACCTGAAGTTCCCGTACAAGCGCAACATCGCGGCGGTCGGCTTCGATCGGGACGACATGACGCTGGAGGGGATCACCCGCGAGGAGATGCGGCGGGGGTGCTGGGACCCCAAGGCGCGCCTCGCGGACATGGACCTCAACCACGTCGAGGCGAGCCTGTGCTTCCCGACCTTCCCGCGCTTCTGCGGGCAGACCTTCGCCGAGGCGCACGACAAGGAAGTGGCCCTGGCCTGCGTGCGCGCCTACAACGACTGGATGGTCGACGAGTGGTGCGGGGACAGCGGCGGGCGGCTGATCCCGCTGTGCATCATCCCGCTGTGGGACGTGGAGCTCGCCGTCGCCGAGATCCGGCGGAACGCCGCGCGCGGGGTGCGCGCCGTGACGTTCTCCGAGATCCCCACCTACCTGGGTCTTCCGTCGATCCACTCCGGGTACTGGGACCCGTTCTTCGCCGTGTGCCAGGAGACCGGGACCGTGGTCAACATGCACATCGGGTCGTCCTCGCAGATGCCCGCCGCGTCCCCCGACGCCCCGCCCGCCGTCCAGGCCTCGCTCAGCTTCAACAACGCCATGGCCTCGATGATGGACTTCCTGTTCTCGGGCGTCCTCGTCAAGTTCCCGACGCTCAAACTCGCCTACAGCGAGGGCCAGATGGGCTGGATCCCGTACGCGCTCGAACGCGCCGACGACGTCTGGGAGGAGCACCGGGCGTGGGGCGGGGTCCGCGACCTCATCCCCGAGCCGCCGTCCACGTACTACTACCGGCAGATGTTCTGCTGCTTCTTCCGCGACAAACACGGCGTCGCCTCGCTGGACGTCGTCGGACGCGACAACGCCACCTTCGAGACCGACTACCCGCACGTCGACTCGACCTTCCCGAACACCAAGGAGGTCGCCCTCGACCACGTGAAGGGCCTCGACGACGAGACGGTCTACAAGCTGATGCGCGGCAACGCCATCCGCATGCTCGGCCTCGACCTGGACCGGTAGCCCCCGTGGACCTCACGTACACGGAGGAGGAAGAGGCGTTCCGGGCGCGGCTGCGCCGGTGGCTGGGCGGGGTGCTGCCCGCGCTGCCGCCCAAGCCGTCGCCCGGCGACTGGCCGGGACGGCGGGCCTACGACACCGGCTGGCAGCGGCGCCTGTACGACGCCGGGTACGGGGACGTGCACTGGGACGCCTCGCCGACCACCCGGCTGATCTTCCTGGAGGAGACCGAGCGGGCGGGCGCCCCGTACGTGGGCGCGAACTTCGTGGGGCTGCTGCACGCGGGCCCCACCATCGCCGCCGAGGGCACGGCCGCGCAGCGCGAGCGGTGGCTGACGCCGGTGCTGCGCGGGGACGAGGTGTGGTGCCAGGGGTTCAGCGAGCCCGGCGCCGGATCCGACCTGGCGTCCCTGCGGACGCGGGCGGTGCGCGACGGCGACGCGTACGTGATCACCGGCTCGAAGATCTGGACCTCGCACGCCGAGGTCGCCGACTGGTGCGAACTCCTCGTGCGCACCGACCCGGCGGCCGCCAAGCACCGGGGGATCAGCTGGCTGGCCATGCCCATGGACGCGCCGGGCATCACCGTACGGCCGCTGCGCACGCTGGCGGGCTCGACGGAGTTCGCGGAGATGTTCCTCGACGAGGTGCGGGTGCCGGTGGGCAACCGGGTCGGGGAGGAGAACGACGGCTGGCGCGTGACCATGGTGACCCTGTCGTTCGAGCGGGGGACCGCCTTCGTGGGCGAGGTCGTCGCCTGCCGCCGGGTCCTCGGCGAACTGGCCGCGCACGCGCGCAAGAGCGGCCGCTGGGACGACGCGGTGCTCCGCCGCGAACTGGCCCTGCTCACGGCCGAGTTCAGCGCGCTGTGGCGGCTCACCCAGTGGAACGTGAGCGAGGCGCAGGCCGGCGGCGGGGTGCCCGGGGTCGGCGGGTCCGTCTTCAAGCTGCGGTACTCGCACGCACGGCAGCGGCTCTACGACGTCGCCGCCGGAGTGCTGGGCGGCGCGGGCGCGCTGGACGCCGGGCACGAGTGGACGCTCGACCGGCTGTCGTCGCTGTCGTACACGATCGCCGCCGGTACCTCGCAGATCCAGCGCAACATCGTCGCCGAGCGCATCCTCGGCCTTCCCAAGGGCGGACGGTGAGCGGGCCGTGCACTTCCAACTGACCGAGGATCAGCGGGCCTTGCGGGACGGTACGCGCGCGCTGCTGGCCGGGCGGTTCGGGCGCCAGGCGCTGCGGGCCGCCGTGGACTGCGAGGGGTCCTCGCCCGCGCTCGACCGGGAGCTGTGGCGCGAGCTGGGCGCGGCCGGGCTCTTCGGTCTGTGCCTGCCGGAGGAGTCGGGCGGGGTCGGGCTCGGGCTCGCGGAGGCGGTGCTCGTCTTCGAGGAGTGCGGGCGGGCGCTGGTGCCGGGCCCGCTGGTGGCCACCTTCCTCGCGGCGGGCGAGGTCCCGGGCGCCGCGTCGGGCGAGACGGTCGTCACGGCGCCGTACAACGGGCTCGTGCCGTGGCTCGACGCGGCGGACCTGGTGCGCGGCGACGCGGCGGGCGCCGAACCGCTGACCGCGCCGGTCGACCCGCTCACCCCGCTGCACCGGCTGCCCGGCGGCGACCGGACGCGCCCGCCGTGGCAGGCGACCCTCCTGTACGCGGCCGAACAGCTCGGCTCGGCCGGCCGCACCCTCGGCATGGCGGTTCAACACGCCCGGGAACGCGAGCAGTTCGGACAGCCCGTCGGGGCCTTCCAGGCAGTGAAACATCTGTGCGCAGAGATGCTCGTACGGGTCGAAGTCGCCCGTGCGGCGGTGTACGCGGCGGCCGTCACCGGGGACCCCGTGGAGGTCGCCGCGGCCGAACTGCTCGCCGACGAGGCCGCCGTCCAGGGCGCCCGCGACTGCCTCCAGGTGCACGGCGGCATGGGCTTCACCTGGGAGGGAGACGTGCATCTGCACCTGAAGCGGGCCTGGACGCGCGCCGAGTTGGCCGGCCGGGCGCGGGACGCGGAGGAGACGCTCGCGGCGTCGCTGTGACACGCCGACGGCACGCCCTGCCGAGAGGTGCACGCACAGTGACGGTGTGTTGATATCGGGTTGTGTCCTTCGCGGGGCTCGTCACGCGGTGGAGTCGGTCTCCGGCTCCGGTACCTTGTGGCAGATGCGAGTGGTGCTGAACCCGGGCGACAGTGCCGGTGTTGCCTCCGAGGCGGCTCCGGGGCAGCGGATGCGCGCCGCTCGCAGCCCATGGCGGTGCATCACGCCCGCCTGTTCGACCCCCCGCAAGGCGCGTCGCACAGTATGCCGTACGGGTACTCCTTCGCGCTGGAATATGCCCGAAGCGCTTGTTGGGGTGACTGTACGTCAACCATGCTGTGCAGCAAGGGGGTCACGGTCCGTGATCTCCCGCAAGGGCCAGCAAGGTCAGTGGCGCGAGGCAGAACTCCAACGGTCCCGCCGGATTCGGATGGTGTGAGCGGTGCAGGTGCTTCAGGTTCAACTGGAGGTCGGGGCCGACCCCGCCGAGGTGGGGCGTGCCCGCAGGTGGGCACGGCAGTGTCTCGCCGGCTCGGGCGTGGATCCCGACGAGCCGGCCGCCGAGACGATGATCCTGCTCGTCTCCGAGCTGGTGACCAATGCCGTGGTGCACACCGGGCGTCCCGCCGTGCTGCGGGTGGCGCTGCCCCGGGCCGGGGGAGCGTGTCCGGGCACGGTGCGGGTGGAGGTCGCCGACTCCAGCGCCCGCCCGCCGGCGCCCCGGCACGCGGCGGGCGAGGAGACGAACGGGCGGGGTCTCGAACTCGTCGACGGCCTCGCCGACCGGTGGGGCTGGCGCCCCGAGGGCGCGGGCAAGGCCATCTGGTGCGAGATCGACCGCTGTTCCTCCGCCGCCGGGATCGGCTGGTCCGCGGGTGCGGGGGCCTCTGCGCCGGGTGCGCTCCGGCCCAGTGCTTCTGTGAGCGCCTGAAGATTGTGCGCATTAACCGCAAATACCCGTACGGCCGTTGACGTCGCGTGTCCGTTTAGTCACGCTTGTGGGTGGCGATTCGCCGCGAGGGGACGTCGAGGGCCCTTGTGACGGGGGCCCTCGGCGAGGACTTCCGGGTCCGCCTCGGGGGTGCGGATTCATTGCGGGGTGCGGGCTTCGCCGTGGCTGGTCGCGCCCCGCGGCGGAGCCGCTGATGGATGCAGCCCCGCGCCCCTAGAAGACGGCCACCGGGGCTACGGGAGTACCCGTCGCGCCCTTGAAGGGCTCCGGCATCGCCGAGAGCAGGAAGCTGTAGCGGGAAAGTTCTCCACAGGCTGTGGACAGAGATTCCAGGTTCCAGTTCTGGCCCTGGAGCATGCCCATCTCGACCAGGTCGAGGGCGTGCACCGGGAGCCACAGGTTCTCGATCTCCGGCGGGAAGATCTCGAAGGTCAGGGTGTCGTCGGCGACCGCCGCCACGTCGCGGGCGTGGAACCACTCCGGGGTGCGCACCGACAGTCCCGGCGACGGATAGCCGTAGCCGTGCTTGTCGCCCGCCAGGTAGACCTGGATCTGGCCGGTGCGGACCAGGACGATGTCGCCGGAGCGCACCTCCACGCGGCCGAACTCGGCCGCCTCGTCGAGGTCCTGGGGGGTGACCGCGTGGTCGCCGGGGAGCCGGTCCAGGCCCTTCGCCGCCGCCACGTCGAGCAGGACGCCGCGCGAGACGATGTACGGGGCCTTGTCGATGCCGCCGAACTCGGCGCCGCCGTGCGCGGTGATGGTGTCCGCCGGGCGGCCGTTGTAGAGGCGGCCCGAGTGCGACACGTGCGTGAGGGCGTCCCAGTGGGTGGCCGCCTGGAGTCCCATGGTCACCGCGTCGTCGCTGCACGCCACCGTGCCGGGGCCGAAGATCTCCTGGTTGATCTGGACCATGGAGTGGAACGGGTTGATCCGGCCCGGGATCAGGCCCGACTGGACCCCGTCCTCCTTCAGGGGCAGCGCGAGGGGCACGCGGCGGCCCGTGCGGACCTCGGCGGCGGCCGCGCGGACCACCTCGTCCGTGACCAGATTGAGGGTGCCGATCTCGTCGGCCTCTCCCCAACGCCCCCAGTTGTTCACGCGTTTGGCGATGTCGTGGAACTCGGCGGGCAGGGACATCGGGCCTCCCGGGTGTCGGGTGCTGCTGTGTGTCAGGTCTTGTGTGCCAGGTCTTGTGTTCCGGTATCTGACGGGTCGTAGAATCCGTCCGAAGGCAAAATCTAACGGGTCGTCAGAAACCGCGGGAAGGGGCCGGGCATGGGGAACTTCTTGGCAGGCAAGGTCGTCGCCGTGACGGGGGCGGGGCGCGGCATCGGGCGGGCCGTGGCGCTCGCGTGCGCCGCCGAGGGCGCCAAGGTCGTCGTCAACGACTACGGGGTGTCGATCGAGGGCGGCGAGCCGACGAGCGAGGTCGCGCTCGGCGTGGTCAAGGAGATCGAGGCGGCCGGCGGGGAGGCCGTCGCCGTCGCCGACGACGTGTCGACCATGGCCGGCGGGCAGCGCGTCGTGGACACCGCCGTGGAGGCGTACGGGCGGATCGACGGGGTGGTGTGCGTCGCCGGGATCCTGCGCGAGCGGATGCTGTTCAACATGTCCGAGGAGGAGTGGGACCCGGTCGTCGCCACCCACCTGAAAGGCACGTTCACCGTGTTCCGGGCCGCCTCCGCCGTCATGCGCAAGCAGGGCACGGGCACCCTCATAGGCTTCACCAGCGGCAACCACCAGGGCTCCGTCGCGCAGGCCAACTACAGCTCGGCCAAGGGCGGCATCATCTCGCTGGTCCGCAGCGCCGCGCTCGGGCTGCACAAGTACGGGGTGACCGCCAACGCGGTGGCCCCTGTCGCCCGTACGCGCATGTCGGCCAACGTCCCCATGACGCTGAAGGAGATCGGCGAGCCCGAGGACGTCGCCGCGTTCGTCGTCTATCTGCTCAGCGACCGGGCCCGCGAGGAGAAGATCACCGGCCAGGTGTACACCGTGGCCGGGCCGAAGATCGCCGTGTGGGCGCAGCCGCGCGAGCTGCGCGCCGGGTACGCCGAGGGCGGGTCCTGGACGCCGGAGAAGATCGCCGACTTCCTCCCCGGCGCCGTCGGCACCGACCCGATGCCGCTGCTCGCCCAGCTGGAGGAGATGGCCCGGGCGGCCGCCGCCAAGGAACGGCCCAATCAGTAGACCGATCAGCGAAGGCGGGGTGGCGGGCGTGGAGTTCGGGTTCGGGGACGAGGACGAGACCTTCCGGAGCGAGGCGCGGGCCTGGCTGGCCGAGCACATCCGGGCACATCCCGGGATCGCCGGGCGCGGCGGGCCGGGCAGTGAGCACGAGGCGGCCGGTGAACGGCGCGCCTGGGAGAAGGAGTTGGGCTCCGGCGGCTGGATCGGGCTCGGCTGGCGCGAGGGCGGCTACGGCAACCGGGTCGCGACCCTCACCCAGCAGGTGGTGTGGGCCGAGGAGTACGCGCGCGTGCGCGCCCCGGGCCGCTACGGGCACATCGGCGAGAACCTGCTCGCCCCCACGCTGCTCGCCCACGGGACCCGGGAACAGCGGCAGCGGTATCTGCCGCCGATCGCGCGCGGCGAGGAGCTGTGGTGCCAGGGCTACAGCGAGCCCGGCGCGGGCTCCGACCTCGCCTCGCTGCGCACCTCGGCCGCGCGGGACGGCGACGGGCGGTGGCGGGTCAGCGGCCAGAAGGTGTGGACGTCCCTCGCGCACCAGGCCGACTGGTGCTTCGTGCTCGCCAGGACCGAACCGGGCTCGCGGCGCCACCACGGGCTGTCCTTCCTCCTGGTCCCCATGGACCAGCCCGGCCACATCGACGTACGGCCCATCCAGCAGCTCACCGGCACCAGCGAGTTCAACGAGGTGTTCTTCGACGGAGCCGTCGCCGCCGACGTCGTGGGCGGCGAGGGCAACGGCTGGCGGGTCGCCATGGGGCTGCTCGGCTTCGAGCGCGGGGTGTCCACGCTGGCCCAGCAGGTCGGCTTCCAGGAGGAGTTGAACACCGTCGTACGCGACGCGGTCGCCTCCGGCGCGGTGCGGGACCCCGTGCTCGCGGACCGGCTCGTACGGCTCTGGGCCGAGCTGCGGACCATGCGGTGGAATGCGCTGCGCACCCTCGGCGGCGCCGAGGACGCGGGCGCCCCGAGCGTCGCGAAGCTGCTGTGGGGCGGCTGGCACCAGCGGCTCGGGGAGCTGGCGCTGCGGGTGCGGGGCGCCGCCGCGGCCGCCGGGCCGCACGACTGGGCGCCCGGCGCGCCGTACCAACTCGACGAGCAGCAGCGGCTGTTCCTGTTCAGCCGGGCCGACACGATCTACGGCGGCTCGGACGAGATCCAGCGCACGATCATCGCCGAGCGCGTGCTCGGCCTGCCCAGGGAGGCGTTGTGAGGGGTGTGGTGTTCGACGGCCGACAGACCGTCGTGGTCGACGACCTGGAGATACGGGACCCGGGACCCGGGGAGGTGCTGGTGGACGTCGCCGCTGCCGGGCTGTGCCACAGCGACCTGTCGGTGATCGACGGGACCATCCCGTTCCCGAGGCCGGTCGTGCTCGGGCACGAGGGGGCCGGGGTGGTGGCGGCCGTGGGCGCGGGGGTGACCCATGTGGTGCCCGGCGACCATGTCTCGCTCTCCACCCTCGCCAACTGCGGCACCTGCGCCGAGTGCGACCGGGGGCGGCCGACGATGTGCCGGCGGGCCATCGGGATGCCGCAGCAGCCGTTCTCGCGAGGCGGTGAGCCGCTGTACCAGTTCGCGTCGAACTCCGCGTTCGCCGAACGGACCGTGGTGAAGGCTGTCCAGGCCGTCAAGATCCCGCCGGAGATCCCGTTGACCTCCGCCGCGCTGATCGGGTGCGGGGTGCTGACCGGGGTCGGCGCCGTGCTCAACCGGGCGCGGGTCGACCGCGGGGACTCCGTCGTCGTCATCGGGACCGGCGGGGTCGGGCTCAACGTGCTGCAAGGGGCCCGGATCGCGGGGGCCCTGCGCATCGTCGCCGTCGACTCCAACCCGGCGAAGGAGGAGGTCGCGCGGCAGTTCGGCGCCACCGAGTTCCTGACCGACGTGGGCGCCGTGCGCGAGGTGCTGCCCGACGGGGCCGACCACGTCTTCGAGTGCGTGGGGCGGGTGGAGCTGGTGCGGGCCGCCATCGATCTCCTCGACCGGCACGGGCAGGCCGTGCTCCTCGGGATGCCGGCCGCCGACGCCGAGGCGTCGTTCGTGCCCGCCGCCCTCTTCCTGGACAAGTCCGTGCTGGGGTGCCGGTACGGGTCGTCACGGCCGCAGCGCGACATCCGGCTGTACGCCGACCTGTACGCCGAAGGGCGCCTGCTGCTGGACGAGTTGGTGACGCAGACCTACCCGGTGGAGGACTTCGGCAAGGCGGTGGCCGACGCGGAGGCGGGCCGGGTGGCTCGGGGGGTGCTGACGTTCTGAGTGCCTCTACGGTCGGGGCATGAGTTATCGACTGCTGTTCCGCGGGTCAGGCACCTCGGTCCTGTCCTGGGCGCTCGTCGCCGTCTGCGCGCGGATGCCGGTCGCCATGGCGCCGCTCGCGCTCGTCTTCCTCGTACGGGAACGGCCCGGCGGCTACACGCTGGGCGCGGTGCTCGCCGCCGGCTATGTGATCGGCGAGATCGTCGGAGCGCCGCTGCTCGGCATGCGGATGCGGGCCGAGCGCGCCAGACCCCAGCTGGCGGCCGGGCTCGTGGTGGGCGCGTGCGGGTTCGGCGCGCTCGGGGCGCTGCACGGGGCGCCGCCCTGGCTGCTCTGGGTGTTCGCCTTCGTCGCCGGGGCGGCGCCCGGGGCCGCGCCGGGCGCGCTGCGGGCGCTGCTCACCGGCCTCGCGCCGGAGCGGGCCGTCCGGCAGGCGATGTCGTTCGAGTCCGTGCTCTCCTTCGGGGTGTGGGCGCTGGCCCCCGCGGTGACGGCGGGGCTCGCGCTGTCCGTGGCGCCGTGGGTGCCGCTGATGGTGGCCTGCGGGCTCATGGCGCTCTCGGTGCCGGGGCTGTGGCTGCTGCCCGTCGGCTGGGCACCCGCCTCCGGCGGTGAACAGCGGCCCGGCGTGCGGGTGTTGCTGCGGGCCTGGCCCGTGTACGTCACCGGCGCGGCGAGCATGTCGCTGCTCGCCATGGCCGAGCTGATCCTGCCCGCGCTGCTGGAGCAGCGGGGCATCGGAGTGGGTCTGGCCGGGCCGCTGCTCGCCGGGTTCTCGGCCGGGTCGGCCGTCGGGGCGTTCGTGTACGGGCTGCGGGCGTGGCCGGGGCGGCTGGCGACGCAGGGCCTCGTGCTGGTGCTCGGGGTCTCGGGGTGTGTGGCCGGGATCGCGCTCGTGCCGTGGGCGGGGGTGATCGCGGCGGGGCTCGTGGTGGCCGGGGTGCTCCAGGCCGGGGCGATGCTGACGCGGAACCTGATGCTGCGGGAGGTGCTGCCGTCGGGGGCGCTCGCGGCGGGGTACTCCGTCATGTACGCGGCCGTGGGGGCCGGGTACGCGGGGACCGGGTCGCTGGCGGGGGCGCTGCTGCGGGTGGTGTCGCCCGGTGGGGCGGTGCTTGCGGGCGTGGGGGTGACCGTGGTGCTCGGGACCGTGGGGTTCTTGGGGGAGCGGCGGGCGCGTGTGCCGGGCGAGGCGCCGTCCCCGAGCCGCGGTCGGCGGAGCTTCTCGCGGAGTTCCCCGCGCCCTTGAGGCAGGCGGCCTCCCCGCCCGGTCAGTTCGTGGCGCGGAAGGTGCGGCGGTAGGTGGTGGGGGTCACTCCCAGGGCGGACTGGAGGTGCTGGCGCATGGACTGGGCGGTGCCGAATCCCGATTCGGCGGCGACCTGGTCGATGGAGAGCGACGAGGACTCCAGCAACTGGCGGGCACGCTCCACGCGTTGGCGCGTGAGCCACTGACCGGGACTGACCCCGGCCTCCTCCCGGAAGCGCCGGGTGAACGTACGCACCGACATGGCCTCCTGCTCGGCCATGTCGCGCAACTGGATCGGCTCGTGGAGATGGGCCAGCGCCCACGCGCGGGCCGCGACGGTGGTCGCCAACTGAGGCTCGGGCACCGGCCGTTCGATGTACTGGGCCTGCCCGCCGTCCCGATGCGGCGGAACGACAGTGCGCCGTGCCACGTCGTTGGCGACGGCCGCGCCGTGGTCGCGGCGCACGATGTGCAGGCACAGATCGATCCCGGCCGCGACCCCCGCCGAGGTCAGGACGTCGCCGTCGTCGATGAACAGCACATCGGGGTCGACCCGCACCGAGGGGAACATCCGCTGGAACTCGTCGGCGTCCGCCCAGTGCGTGGTCGCGGGCCGCCCGTCGAGCAGCCCCGCCGCGGCCAGCACCCAGCTGCCGGTGCAGATGGAGACCAGCCGGGTCCCGGGCCGGATCCGGGCCAGCGCCGCCGCGAGATCGGGGGGCAGCCGCCCCTCCTCGTACACCGGGCCCAGCTCGTACGAGGCCGGGACCAGCACCGTGTCCGCCTCCGCCAGCGCCTCGGGGCCGCGCTCGACCAGGATCGAGAAGTCCGCGTCCGTCTCGACCGGCCCGGCCGACCGGACCCCGCAGGTCTGCACCTCGTACAGCTCCTCGCCGGAGGAACCGCGGGCGCGGCCGAAGATCCGCTGCGGGATGCCGAGCTCGAAGGGGATCACGCCGTCGAGGGCGAGCACGACGACGCGGTGCCGGGGGGTCGGTGCGGCGGTGGCGGTCATGGCCCGATTCTAGCGAAGCCTGTCATTCGGGCCACTGTTCCGGCCGGATCCGGTGCCCGAAGCTGTCTGTCGTGACCACGACGCAGACTTCCGAACCCCTCGACACCCCCACCGGGGCCGCCGCCGGACGGCCGGGCTCCCGCTGGGCCTGGGCCGCCGCCGCGGTCACCTTCGTGACGATCATCGGGGCCGCCGCCTTCGCCTCGCTGCCGGGCCTGCTCATCGAGCCGCTGCACACCGAGTTCCACTGGTCGCGCGGCACCATCGGCTTCGCCGTGTCCGTGAACCTCGCGCTGTACGGGCTCACCGCGCCGTTCGCCGCCGCGCTCATGGACCGCTTCGGCATACGCAAGGTCGTGGCGGTCGCGCTGAGCGTCATCGCGCTCGGCTCGCTGCTCACCGTATGGATGACGGCGGCCTGGCAGCTCGTGCTGTTCTGGGGCGTGCTGGTCGGACTGGGCAGCGGTTCGATGGCGCTGGCCTTCGCCGCCACCGTCACCAACCGGTGGTTCGTCGCCCGGCGCGGTCTCGTCACCGGCATCCTCACCGCGGCCGGCGCCTCCGGGCAGCTGGTCTTCCTGCCGCTGCTCTCCTGGATCGTCGAGAAGCACGACTGGCGGCCCGCCGCGGTCACCGTCGCGCTGTCGGCCCTCGCCGTGGTGCCGTTCGTGTGGCTGCTGCTGCGCGACCATCCGGCCGACGTGGGGGTGCGTCCGTACGGGGCCGAGGCGTTCGTGCCGAAGCCCGCGCCGGTGACGGGGGCCGCGCGGCGGGCCGTGACGGTGCTCCTCAAGGCGGCCAGGACCGGGCCGTTCTGGCTGCTCGCCGGCACCTTCGCGATCTGTGGCGCCTCCACGAACGGGCTGGTCAAGACGCACTTCGTGCCCGCCGCGCACGATCACGGGATGCCGGTGACCGCGGCGGCGTCGCTGCTCGCCGTCATCGGGGTGTTCGACGTGGCCGGGACGATCGCTTCGGGCTGGTTCACGGACCGCTTCGAGGCGCGGCGGCTGCTCGCCGTGTACTACGCCCTGCGCGGGGTCTCCCTGATCTTCCTGCCGATGCTGCTCGCGCCGTCCGTCCATCCGCCGATGCTGTTCTTCATCGTGTTCTACGGCCTGGACTGGGTGGCCACGGTGCCGCCCACCATCGCCCTGTGCCGGGAGCACTACGGGGAGGACAGCGCGATCGTGTTCGGCTGGGTGCTTGCCTCGCACCAGGTGGGGGCCGCCGTGGTGGCCTTCCTGGGCGGGGTCGCCCGGGACGTCTTCGGGTCGTACGACGTGGTGTGGTACGCGTCGGGGGGCCTGTGCGCGGCCGCTGCGCTGATGGCGCTGGTGATTCGCCGGGGGGCCGGGGCGCGGGTGGCTGCCGCCTGAGGCCGTGGTGGGGCGCGGCTCTCGTCGTGGCGGGGCGCGCAGTTCCCCGCGCCCCTGGGTTGTTCGTTGGGTGCGGGCCGGTGGCCGCTTCTCGCGCGGTTCCCCGCGCCCCTGAAGGCATGCGCTTCGCGCGCCTTCCCCTTGAGGCTGCGCTCCGCGCGTCTCCCGATGGGGGCAGGGGTGGCGCGCCTCTCCACCGGGGTGCCGCGCGGGGTGCGCCTCTGTTGATGAGATGGCGCACGCAGTGCGCATCTCAGGGGCGCGGGGAACTGCGCGACCAGCCACGACGGTGGCGAGCTTGACGAACCGCTGCGTGAGAAGCGGGCACCGGTCGTCAGTCCTCCAGGGTGGCGAAGTGGCCCCGGTGGAAGAGGAGCGGGGAGACGGGGGGTGTGGGGGCGGACAGGGCCGTGATGCGGCCCACCACGATCAGGTGGTCGCCCCCGGTGTGCACGGCGTGGATCGTGCAGTCGATCCAGGCCGCGGCGCCGTCGATGCGGGGCGAGCCGGAGACCGGTGCCGCGTCGTAGGACACCCCCGCGAACTTGTCGGCCCCGCTCACCGCGAACCCCCGGCACAGCTCGCTCTGCTCGGCGGCGAGGACGTTCACGCAGAAGGTGCCCGCGCGGGCGATGCGAGGCCACGTCGTCGACGTACGGGCCACCATGAACGCCACCAGCGGCGGATCCAGGGAGAGCGAGGCGAAGGACTGGCAGGCGAAACCCGCCGGGCCGTCCGGGCCGGTCGCCGTGATCACCGTGACGCCGCTCGCGAAGGTGCCGAGCACCCGGCGGAACTCGGCCGGGTCGACCGGCGCCCGCTCGTCGTCGCCGACGGCGCGCAGATCCGGGCGGGGCAGCGCCTCCACGGGCCCGGACGAGGTGGGGGAGCCGACGGACCTGAGGTACCGGACGACGGTGGCCGCCATTCCTGCGTGTCCCATCATGGCGACATTGAAGCTGACGGACCGTCAGATAGGAAGGGGTGTGCCGGAGAGGCAAGAGATTCCAGTTTCAATCAACAGTTTGTTTATGCTCGCCGGGACCCGCCCGACCTGCACGGAGTACCCGAGTGAGCACCCCGACGCCCCGCCCGCACCCCCTGCACGCCCTGCGCGCCACCACCTTCGCGATCGGGGCGCTGCTGCTCCTGGCCGGGGTCGGGGTCCTGCTCCACCAGCCGTTGCTGATCCCGCCGCTCGCGGCCAGCGCCGCCCTGGTGCACGGTGCTCCGGGGCTGCCGATCTCCCAGCCGCGCAACCTCGTCGGCGGCCAGCTCCTCGCCGCCTGCGTCGGCTTCGCCACCCACGCGGTGACCGGCAGCACCACCTGGGGCGCCGCCGTCGCGGCCGGGCTCTCGCTGGGCGCGATGATGCTGACCCACCTGTCGCACTCGCCGGCCGCCGCGACCGCCGTGATCGTGGTGCTTCAGGGGCCGTCCCCGTGGCCGTTCCTGCCGCTGCTCGCGCTCGCCACCGTGCTGCTCGTGGCCATCGGGATGCTGCCGGGGCGCATCGGGGGCCACGCGGTGCGGTATCCGCTGGCCTGGTGACCGAGGGGCGGGGAGCCCTGGTTCACCTGCCCTCGTACGTGGGTGAGCGCCGCTCCACGAAACTCGCCACGCCCTCCTGCGCGTCCCGCGTCGTCATGTTGATCTCCTGGGCCGTCGCCTCCGCCGCGAACGCGGTCGCGCGGTCGCTGTCCAGGGAGGCGTTCACCAGGTGCTTGGTGAGGGCGAGGGCGCGGGTCGGGCCCGTGGCGAGGCGTTCGGCCCACTCGCGGGCCGTCTTGGCCAGGTCGGCGTCCGGGACGACACGGTTGACCAGGCCGAGGGCTTGGGCCTCGGTGGCCGGGACCGCGTCGCCGAAGAACATCAGCTCCTTGGCGCGCTGGGGGCCGATCAGGCGGGGGAGCAGGTAGGCGCCGCCGCCGTCCGGGACCAGGCCGCGGCGGGCGAACACCTCGATGAACCGCGCCGACTCCGCCGCCAGGACCAGGTCGCAGGCCAGCGCCAGGTGGGCGCCTATGCCGGCTGCGGTGCCGTTGACGGCGGCGATCACCGGTTTCTCGCAGTCGAGGATCGCGGCGATGAGGCGCTGGGCGCCCTGTCGGATGGTGCGGGCCACGTCGCCGGGGATGCGGTCGGTTGTGGTGGGGGCGCCTCGTAGGTCGGCGCCCGCGCAGAAGCCCTTTCCTGTGGCGGTGACGACCACCGCGCGGGTGGTGGGGGTGGTGGTGGCTTCTTCGAGCAGCGCGATGACGCGTTCTCGTTGGTCCCAGGTGACGGCGTTCATGGCCTCCGGCCGGTTGAGGGTGATCCAGGAGACGCCGTTCTCGACGCGGTGCAGTACCTGTCGGTCCAGGGGTACGTCTGTCATGCGGGGTCCGTTTCAGGTGCGGGTCGGATGGGGTGGGGCCTTCGTCCGCGGGCCGGTGGCCGCTTCTCGCGCAGTTCCCCGCGCCCCTGAGATGCGCACTTCGTGCGCCATCTCATCAACGACAGAGGCGCGGCGGGGCCGCAGCCTCTGTAGGGGAGGCTGCGCGCAGCGCATGCCTCAGGGGCGCGGGGAACTGCGCGATCAGCCACGACGGTGGCGCGCCCGCAGGACGGGGTGCTGTCACCGGCACACCGCCAAGGCGTCCAGCGCCACGGCGCCCTGCCCGCGTGGCAGCACCATCAGCGGGTTGATGTCCAGTTCGGCCAGGTCGGAGCCGAGTTCCAGAGCCATGCGCTGCACCCGTAGGACGACCTCCACCAAGGCGTCGATGTCCGCCGGAGGCGCCCCCCGGACCCCGTCGAGAAGCGCCCGCCCCCGCAACTCGTCGAGCAGCGCCCGAGCCTGGTCCTCGCCGAACGGCGGCACCCGCACCGCGGTGTCCCGCAACACCTCGACCAGCACCCCGCCGAGCCCCACCGTCACGGTCGGCCCGAACAGTTCGTCGTGGGTGACGCCGACGACCATCTCCACGCCCCGCTCGACCATCTGGCAGACGAGGACCCCGTCCAAGTCGATTCCCTCGTACCGCGCGATGTCCGTCAGCTCCCGGTAGACGTCCCGTACCTGGCTGGCCGAGGTCAACCCCACCTTCACCAGGCCCAGTTCGGACTTGTGGGCGAGCTGCGGCGCCGACGCCTTCATGACGACCGGGTAGCCGACCTGGGAGGCCGCGCGGACTGCCGCCGCGGCGCTGGTCACCAACTGCTCGCGCGGGACACGGATCCCGTACGCGCGCAGCAGCTGCTTCGCCGCGTGCTCGCTGAGTTGGTGCCCGGGCCGCATCAGGTTCTGCGCCTTGCGGAAGGAGGGGGAGGGCCCGCGCGGGGCGTCCTCGAACGGGGAGCGGTAGCGGGCCGTGAAACGGTGGTGGTCGAGATAGGCGCGGACGGCCCCGATGCAGTTGCCGAAGGTACGGAAGGTCGCGACCCGGGACGAGCCGAGCAGCGTCTCCCGGTAGGCCGGCTCGGTGCCCACCGGCGAGCCCCACACCACGCAGATCAGCTTGTCCGTGCGCTCGGCCGCGTCGACCAGGTCCTGCGCCAGCTTGTCGCTCATCGGCGGGAACGGGCCGGTGATCGGACAGATCAGCACCCCCACCGACGGGTCGTCGAGGATCGCGTCGATGATCTTCGGGCCGCGCCAGTCGCCGACCGGGTGCCCGCCGTTGTCGACGGGGTTGGCGACGTTCAGGTACTCCGGTATCCACTGGTGCAGCTCCGCCTGCTTGGCGGCGGAGAGGGCGGGGAGGGTGAGCCCGGCCGCCGTGGCGAGGTCGGAGAAGTGGGCGCCGGTGCCGCCGGAGATGGAGTAGACGACCACGCCGTCGGCCTTCGGCGGCCTGGCACGGGCCAACAGGGCGGCCGTGTCCTGGAGTTCGTCGAGACCGTCGACCCGGATCACGCCGAACTGGCGCATGGCCGCGTCCACGACCGTGTCCGCCCCGGTCAGCTTCCCGGTGTGGGAGGCGGCGGTGCGGGCGCCCGTCTCGGTGCGGCCCACCTTCACGGCGACGACCGGCACCCCCTCGCGCGCCGCCCGGTCCGCGGCGAGCAGGAAGGAACGGCCGTCCTTGAGCCCTTCCACGTAACAGGCGATGGCGCCGACCTCGGGCCGCTGGGCGAAGTACGAGATGAAGTCGGAGGTCTCCAGATCGGCCTCGTTGCCCGTGGGTGCCCAGTGCGAGAGCCGGATGCCCAGCTCCTGGAGGGTGAAGACGGGCCGGCCCTGGTGGCCGGACTGGGTGATCAGCGCGATCGCCGGTCCTTCGAGGTCGTCGCGGAACTCCTCGAAGGCGTTGAGGTTGGTGTTCGGGCCGAGCAGCCGCAGCCCCGAGCGTTCGACCGCCGTCGCGAGGCGGGCCTGCGCGGCGGCGCCCTCCTCGCCGGTCTCGGCGAACCCGGAGGCGAAGGCGACCGCGAACTTCACCTTCGTATCGGCCAGTTGCTCGATGACGGGCAGCGGATCGGCGATCAGCAGCACCGCCAGGTCCACCTGCTCCGGCAGGTCCGCGACCGACGCCGAGCAGGGCAGCCCGAAGACGGTCGCCCGGGTCGGGTGCACCGGGTACAGGCGGGCGCCGACCCGCTCGGCCCAGGCCATCAGCTGCCGGGTGATCCCGGTGTTGGGCCGCCCCTCGGCGTCCGAGGCGCCGACGACGGCGACGGACTCGGGCCGGAAGAACCGGTCCAGGTCCACCACGTCGGCGTGCAGCGGACGGCCGCTGACGTCCACGTCGTCGGAACCGGCCCTGCCGTGCACGGCGGGGCCGGGCTGCTCTCCGCAGGCGATCACGCGGGCCCGGCGGGAGTCGGTGGTCAGAGTGCCGTACGTCGATCCAAGCATCGCTCCGCCCGCTCCTCCTGTGTGACAGCAACGACTGAGGCCCGAGGCTCCGGACCGTAACTGACGCACTGTCAGATTACTGAACTGACGCTCCGTCAGGAACAGGGCTGCACGCAAAGGCTGGGTGGGGCGGGCGGTTCGCCGGCTCCTGGAGACTCTTCCCAGCGGGCGGGGCGCTCAGTGCGGCGGGGGAGGAGTCCCTACCGGAGCTTCACTTCCCGCCCTCCCAGACGAACCCGTCCAGGTCGGTGAAGGACGCGCCCGTGCCGTTCACGACGATGTGGTGCGCGCCCGTGCCGTCGTCCGTGACACCGAGGTCCTTGGCCAGGCCGCGGCGCTTGTAGAGCGCCAGCTTGACGGGACCGGCGCCGGGGGCGAACTCGGCGTACTTGCCGCCGAAGCTCTTGGCCACGCTCAGGCCCCGCTCGACGTAGAACTGCTTGGTCGCCTTCACGTCCTCCACCCCGAGCAGCAGGACGAAGTCGTCGATCTCGCGGGTGGCCGGGCCGGTGTCCTTCTTCGCGGAGGTCGCGATCTTCCAGATGGTGCCGTCGGGGGCCCGGACCACACCGCCGTAGCCCCACAGGGACTTGGTGGCGGGCTTGAGGACCGTGGCGCCGGCGTCCACGGCGGCGCCGACGAAACCGTCGACGGTGGCCGGTCCGGACACCGTGAGCGCCAGGGTGAAGCCGCGGAAGCCGTCGGCGGGCGCCTCGCACTTCTGGAGGCGTACGTACGCGTCCACGCCGAAGGCGCTGTAGAAGGCGGTGGCGGCCTCGACGTCCGCCACCTCCAGGGTGACGGAGGTGAGGGCGACGGGGGCTGTGGTGGAAGCGGTGGTTGCCATGCCTCAGACGCTAGGCGGGGCACGGCCGCCACCGCTTCTCGAATCCTGACCGGTTGTCCCGGGACCGGCCGCTACAGGGCCGCGGCCACCTCCTTGGCCACCCGCTCACCGGAGCGCACCGCGCCGTCCATGTACCCGCACCAGTACGCCGACGTCTCCGTGCCCGCCCAGTGGATCCCGCCCACGGGCGTGCGCAGCGCGGCGCCGTACTGGGTGAGGACGCCGGGCGGCGCGTAGGCGACCGGGCCGCCGCGCGAGAAGCCCTCGTTGTCCCAGCGCTGGAGGACGAAGCCGGTGGGGCTCGCCGCCTTGTCGCCGAAGTACGTCACGTAGTCCTTCAGGACCGCCGCCTTCACCTCGGCCTCGGACAGGCCGTCGTTCGCCCGCATCCGGTCCGCCTCGATGAAGCCCATCAGCGCGCCGTAGGAACCGTCGGGCGGCGAGTTGTCGAAGGAGGAACGGACGGTGCCGGTGTCGCTGACGACCTGCCCGTTGAGCCCGTCCGCCCGCCAGAACGGGGTGTCGTACACCGCGATCGCCTTGCCGATCGAGCCCATCGGCAGCCGCTGGGCGAGCTGGTCGCGGGCGGCCGGGAGCAGCGGGTCGAAGTCGATGCGGGCCGCGAGCGGCGGCGGGACCGCGACCACGACACGGCTCGCGGTGACGGTGACGCCGTCGGCCGTGACCGTGTACCGGCCGCCTGCGCCCCGGGTCACCTTCCGCACGGGCGAGGAGAGCCGGACCGTGTCGCCCAGGCGTGCCGCCAGCTTCAGCGGGACCTGCTGCGAACCGCCCACGAAACGGGTGGCCTGCGCGCCGTCCGCCGTCTCCGTGAGGCGCTCCAGGGTGCCCGGCGTCGACTCGTTGCCCGCGCTCGCGATGTAGAACAGGACGTAGAGCAGGGAGAGTTCACGCGGCTGCGCCGAGAAGACCGAGGTGCAGGCGACTTCCAGGAGGAAGCGCGCGGAGGGGATCACCGCGTTGGCGCGCAGCCAGGTCTCGAAGGTCTGGCGGTCCCACTCCTCGGCCTTCGGCGCGGTCCAGGGCGCCTCGACCGGGACCTTCTTCGCCATGTCGTCGAGCAGGGCCTGCACGGCGGCGGCGTTGGCGAGGCCCGCCGCGTCGATCGGCGGGACCGAGCCGAGGAGGCCGTCGGTGGCGTACGGGGTGCGCTTGCCGTCCTTGTAGAGGACGTTCTTGCCCGTGTTGTACGTCGGGAACGTCTCGACCCCGAGGTCGTCGGCGAGGGCCCTGATCCGGTCCTGGGTGGGGCCGATGAACTCGCCGCCGCCCTCCGTGGTGCCGCCGTTCGGCAGCTTCAGGTTCACGACCCGGCCGCCGACGCGGTCCCGTGCCTCCAGGACCAGGACCTTCTTTCCGGCGGCGGTCAGGTCGCGGGCCGCCGTGAGGCCGGCGAGGCCGCCGCCGATGACGGCGACGTCGACGTCGACATCTACGGACCGGGTGTCCGCGGCGCGGGCCGTTCCTGTGCCGGTGGCCAGGAGGGTGGTGGCCGCCGCGCCGCCGAGGAGGGCGTGGCGGCGGGTGAGGTCTTTGTTGAGCGGGTGTCTTTCGCGTGGCATTGCGTTGTACTCCGTCTCGCTCGTGGTGACCGGTGTTTTCCGGGGTCCGGACATCGGGCGACGACCGGCGGGGCTTCCCCCGGGTTGCCGTTCGTCTGCGACCCGGTGGCCGCTTCTCGGGCAGTTCCCCGCGGTCCGGGGTTGTTTGTCGTGTGCGCCCCGGTGGCCGCTTCTCGCGCAGTTCCCCGCGCCCCTGTCGGGTTGTCTCTCGGGTGCGCCACCGTCGTGGCTGGTCGCGCAGTTCCCCGCGCCCCTGAGGCATGCGCTTCGCGCCGCCTCCCCTCGAGGCTGCGCTCCGCGCGCCTCCCGATGAGGCGGCCACGGTGCGCGTCTCTGATGTCCCGGCGGTGGCGCGCCTCTCTGGTGACCCAGCGGGGGTGCGCCTCTCTTGATGAGATGGCGCACGAAGTGCGCATCTCAGGGGCGCGGGGAACTGCGCGAGCAACCACGACGGTGGCGCGCTCGAAGAACGACCTAGGGGCGCGGGGAACTGCGCGGCCAGCCACGACGGTGGCGCGCGTGAAGAACTGCCTAGGGGCGCGGGGAACTGCGCGATCAGCCACGACGGTGGCGGGCCCGGGAGACGGCCCAGGGGCGCGGGGAACTGCGCGAGGGGGCGGCACCGGGGCGCGCACGGTCGGGGGGCGCGGGTGGTGGTCAGACGTGTTTGGCCACCGCCCTGCCGATGCGGTCCGCGTCGCGGGCCATTTCGCGGAACATGCCGGAGATCGGATTCGTGTAGCCCTGGAAGTAGAGACCGGGCAGAGGATGCGGAGTACGAGGGCGGCCGGTCGCCGGGTCCAGGGCGCCGTCGAGGTGGCCGACCAGATTCTCCAGGCCCTGGCGGTAGCCGGTCGCCGCGATCACCGTGTCGGGGGTGAGCCGGGTGCCGTCGGCGAGGACCACCGTGTCACCGTCGAACGACGCGACGGCGCCGACCGGTTCGACCTTCCCGCGCTGGACGGCGTCGATGAGCCCGACGTCCTGCACCGGGATGGACCCGTCCCGCACGCGCGAGTACAGCCCCGTGTCCGGGCGCGGCAGACCGTGGGCGGAGAGGTCGGGGACGCTCAGCTTCCCCAGCGGCTCGGCCAGCCGGTCCACCAGGGACACCGGCAGCCGGCGGCAGAGGATGCCGGTGAGCTGGGCGGGCCAGCCGAGCGTGGAGCGGCGCACGATGTGCGGGGCGGTGCGCACGGCGAGCCGGACCCGGGCGGCGCCGCCCTCGGTCAGGTCGACGGCGATCTCGGCGCCGGTGTTGCCGACGCCGACGACGAGGACGTCCTGCCCGGCGTACGGGACCGGGTTGCGGTACTCGCTCGCGTGCAGGAGCCGCCCGGTGAACTCCGCCCGGCCGGGCCAGTCGGGCAGCCGCGGGGTGTGGTTGTAGCCGGTGGCGACGACGACGGCGTTCGACGTCAGCTCGCGGCCGCCGGTGGCCCGCAGGTGCCAGCCCGTGCCGTCGGCGGTGCGCTCGACGCGTGTCACCTCGACGCCGGTCACCACCTCCAGATCGTGGAACTCGGCGTACTTCTCCAGGTACCGCACGACGTCGTCGCGGGAGACCCAGCGGCCGAAGCGGCGCGGGATGGGCAGGCCGGGCAGCGCGGACAGGCGGCGCGTGGTGTGCAGGTGGAGCCGGTCGTAGTGGGCGCGCCAGGAGGCCCCGACACGGTCCGACTTCTCCAGCACGACGGCGCGTACGCCGTGTGCCTTCAGGCTCGCGGCGGCGGCCAGGCCGCCCGGGCCGCCGCCGATGACGTACACCGGGGGGCGTTCGTGGCTGCGGGCCGGCGTGGGGTGGGCGTCGGTCATGAGCGGAGCGTAGATCGACGTTCCGGTTGATGGGGTCCGGTCAAAGAGGAAACCGGTTGCGGATTGATCACGGGGTTTCGGGGGTCGTCCGCGCCCTTGCGGGCGGGTGCCGGATGCGGTGAACTGACGTACCGTCAGATACGCGAGGAGGGGCCGGACTTCATGAATGCGATGGGCCTCAGTGGGGCCGAGTGGCTCGCCGTGCTGCGGATCGGGCTCGGCCTGTGGTGGCTGGAGAGCTGGCGGCACAAGGACAAGAAGGGCTGGTTCGAGCGCGGCACCGGGATCGCGTGGGCCGCCGACGTCGCGGGCAAGCACAGGTGGAACGCCGTCCGCAGCGGCTTCGACGTCGTCGTGAAGCCGCGACCGAGGACCATGGCGTACGTGGTCGTGTACGCCGAACTCGCCCTGGGACTCGGCCTGGTGCTGGGGTTCCTGACCCCGGTCGCGCTGGTCGGCGGGCTGCTCCTGAACCTCCTCTACTTCACGCTCATGATCCACGACTGGGCCGAGCAGGGGCAGAACGCGATGATGGCGCTGATCTCGGTCGTCGCGCTCTTCGCGATGTCCTGGCAGACCTGGTCGCTCGACCACGCGATCGGACTGTTCTGATGGGGACGCGGTACGACCTGCCCGACGTCGACGCCTTCACCCGGCCCTACTGGGAGGCCGCCGCCGAGGGCACCCTGCTGCTGCGGCACTGCGCGGGGTGCGGGCGCGGCCACCACTATCCGCGCGAGTTCTGCCCGTACTGCTGGAGCGAGGACGTCCACTGGCGGCCCGCCTCGGGCCGGGCCACCCTCTACACCTGGTCCGTCGTCCACCGCAACGACCTGCCGCCCTTCGGCACCCGGACCCCGTACGTCGCCGCCGTCGTCGATCTCGCCGAGGGGCCGCGGATGATGACCGAGGTGGTGGAGTGCGGGGAGGACGCGTTGCGGGTGGGGCTGGAACTGGAGGTCTGCTTCCGCGCGGACGGGGACGGTGAAGACGGGGTGACGGTGCCGGTGTTCCGGCCGGTGGCGGGCGGTTAATGCGGGTGCGGGGGATCGCGGGCGTCGCCATCATGAGCGGATGACGCCCCTCGCACCTGCCCACGCTGCCGCCGGGACCTGGGAACTCTTCACGGATCCTGGGGAGTTCGACCGAGCCGCCGGACCCTATCTGCGCTCCGATCCGGCCCTGCACACCGTTCAGCTGACCGTGACCGCCGGGCTGCTCGCCGACGAGGCACGCTTCCAGGGGGTGGAGGCGAGGTTCGGCGTGTGGCGGGACGGGGCCGGGCAGGTGGCGGGCAGCTTCCTGTGGACGCCGCCGCATCCGCTGACCGTGAGCCCGCTGGGGGAGGAAGCCGCCGAGGGGCTGGTCGCCGCGCTCGACGGTGCCGCGCCGAAGGGGGTCGGCGGTGTTGTCGAGGGGGCGGAGGCCGTCGCCCGGGCCTGGGCACGGCGGCGTCCCGGGGGCGCCGTCGAGCAGCGGTTCGCGCAGCGCCTCTATCGGCTCGGCACCCTCACTCCGCCTCGGCCCGGCCCCGCCGGGCGGGCGCGGGTGGCCGACTCCGGTGACCTGGAGCTGCTCATCGGCTGGATCCAGGACTTCCACGAGGCCGTCGGCGACGAGTCCGATGCCGAGCGCATCGCGGGTGTGATCGAGGGGCGCCTCTCCTACGGCGGGCTCACCCTCTGGGAGACCCCCGACGGCACTCCGGTCTCGCTCGCGGGTGTTCAGCGGCGGACGGCGGGGTCGGTGCGGGTGGCTCCTGTCTTCACGCCTGAGGAGCGGCGCGGGCGGGGTTACGGTGCCGCCGTCACCGCCGAGGTCAGTCGGGCCGCGGTGGCGGGCGGCGCCGACGAGGTGGTCCTCTTCACGGACCTCGCCAACGAAACGAGCAACGCCCTCTACCAACGTCTCGGCTACCGCCCGGTCCGTGACTTCGCGGTCTGGGCCTTCGCGGAGGGGGTGTGACGGGTTCGTCGCCGAGTGCGGCTCACGTCGTGGCTGGCCGCGCAGTTCCCCGCGCCCCTGAAGGCATGCGCTGCGCGCAGCCTTCCCCTGAGGCAGCCGCCGGCGCGCCTCCCGAGAAGGCACCGCCGACGCGACTCTCCACCCGGGTGCCGCGCGCGGGGTGCGCCTCTCTTGATGAGATGCCGCACGAAGTGCGCATCTCAGGGGCGCGGGGAACTGCGCGGCCAGCCACGACGGTGGCGCGCTCGGAGGACGGCCCAGGGGCGCGGGGAACTGCGCGAGAAGCGGTCACCGGGCCGCACGTGAAGAACAACCCAGGGGTGCGGGACCCCGCCCGGCGTCGGTCACGGCCACAAGAGTTCCTTGCGCCAGGCATCGTCGGTGCGGCGGTACCTGAGGCGGACGTGGCGCCGGCGCGCGTCCCCCTGGAAGAACTCCACCTCGTCCGGCTGGAGTGAGTACGCCGTCCAGGACGGCACCGGTGCGTCCGGCTCGTGCCCCGCCCGCTCCCACGCGGCCTGCGACTCCCGTTCCAACTCCGCCAGGGAAGGCAGCACTTCACTCTGCCGCCCGGTCAGCGCAGCGGCGAGCGCTCCGGTCGAGCGGGCGTGCAGATCGGCCTGGGCCACGGCGGAGGGCGCCGTGCGGACGGGGCCGCGGACCCGGACCTGCCGGCCCTGCACCGGCCAGTAGAAGCCGAGCGCGGCGTAGGGGCGGGCGGCCAGCTGGCAGCCCTTGGCACTGCCGGAGTGCGAGGCGAACGTCCAGCCGTCGGCCGCGTCGGCGCCGTGCAGCATCACCGTACGGACATCGGCCCGCCCCTCGGCGTCGCTGGTGGCGAGCGAGGGGGTGTGCGGCTCGGTCTGCCCGGCCGCCACGGCCGCCGCGAACCACTCCACGAACAGCGGGAGCGGTTCGGCGGGCGCGGCCGCGGGGTCGAAGGCGGGCAGCTCGGTGTCCCAGACGCGCAGGGAACGCAGCAGGGCTTCGAGGTCGGGGCGGGGCGGGAGGTCCGGGGTCATGGGGCGATTGTCCCTCGGAGGCCCGTCACGGGTCGGGCTCGCCACAGGGCCGGACGATCTTCCTTCGTTCAGGCCTACTTGGCCGTCGGCGGCCGGTGTTACGGTTCCGTCGACCGAGATACGGGGGTATCAAGTGATCACGGCTGTCGCGACCTTCATATTCGTTCTGCTGGCGCCACAGATGGAGTGGTACGCGAACATTCCCTTCCTTCTCGTCGTGGGTGTCTGTCTCCTCGCGGACGCGGCGTCGAAGAAGAGGCGCGTCCGGTTCTTCGCCCTCGTCTACCTCCTCCTCGTGGACGTCGCCGTGCCCTACGAGGCGAGCCGCAAGGACGGCTGGAACTGGGTCGTGTGGGTCGACATGGTTCTGCTGCTGGTCGTGACCCTCCTGTCAGTGGGGCTGGCCCGCACGGCCAGTCAGGAGAACGCCGCCGGAGCCCGCCCGGCCCCCTTCTCGGTGGCCCCCAACCGGCCGCTCGCCGCGCCGCGCCGGCACACGGCCCGCGTGGAAGCCCTGCGCCGTCAGGCCGAGCGGGCCAGGTCCCGCCGCCGCTGACCGGGCGGCGCGACAGACAGGACCGGCCGCTCGCGGAGCGTCACGCGCCCCCCACCACATCGAACACCTGCATCTGTACCCCGTTCGCATAAGCCGCCTGCTCCACCAGCTTCAGCTTCCGGGTGTCCTGGTCCGCGGTGCTGAACAGGCGCTTGCCCGCGCCGAGGAGGACGGGGAAGACCAGGAGGTGGTAGCGGTCGATCAGGCCCGCGTCGGAGAGGGCGTGGTTCAGGGCGATGCTGCCGTGGACGATGATCGGGCCGCCCTCGGTCTCCTTCAGCGCGGCCACGTCGTCGAGCGACCGCAGGATCGTGGTCGGGCCCCAGCCGGAGACCAGCGCGTCGTCGGTGAGGGTGGTCGAGACGACGTACTTGGGGAGGTTCTTGTAGTCGCCGAACTCCTCCATGGCGGGCCACACCGGGCTGAACGCCTCGTAGCTGGCCCGGCCGAGCAGCATCGCCGACGCCTCCTTCTGCTCGCGGCCCTTGATCTCGAAGGCCTCGGGCACGAAGTCGATGCCCTTGAACGTCCAGCCGGCGTTGCGGTAGCCGCTCTCTCCGCCGGGGGCCTCCATCACGCCGTCGAGGGAGACGAAGGCGGTGCTGATGAGCGTACGCATGGGGCTTCTCCTGGTTTCTCGGCCGGTCGCGCCGTCTGGCGGGCCTCGGCATCCTCAGCTCCTACGCCCATGATGACCGCCGCCGACAAAGAAACTCATCGGTGAGTGCGCCGGCCCTCACTCCCGGCCCAGCACCACCGTTCCGGACGAGCAGAACCAGCCGCCCGTTCCGGAGGCCACGGCGAGGGCGGGCAGTGAGCCGTCGGGCCTGCGCACCTGGTGGCCGCCCGCCTCGCCGCGCAGCTGCCGCACCGCCTCCACCAGCAGGAACAGTCCGCGCATCCCGGGGTGCTGGGCGGACAGGCCGCCGCCGTCCGTGTTCGTCGGCAGCTCGCCGTCGCGCAGCAGCCGCCCCTTCTCGACGAAGGCGCCGCCCTCGCCCTTGGCGCAGAAACCGAGGTCTTCGAGGGTCACCAGCGTCATGTACGTGAAGGCGTCGTAGATCTCCGCGATGTCGATCTCGGCCGGTGACACCCCCGCCCGCTCGAAGGCGAGACGGCCGCTCACCGCCGCCGGGGAGACCGTGAAGTCGTCCCACTCCGACATCGTGGTGTGCGAGACGTGTTCGCCCGTGCCGAGAATCCAGACGGGGGCCGTCGCGCAGTCCGGCACCAGGTCCGCGGCGACCATCAGCACGGCCGCGCCGCCGTCGGAGCGGATGCAGCAGTGCAGCTTGGTGAACGGGTCGGCGATCATCGGCCCGGCCAGCACCTCGTCGACCGTGATCGGGTCGCGGAACATCGCGTCCGGGTTCGCCGCCGCGTTCTGCCGGGCCTGGACCGCGACCTGGGCGAGCTGGTCCAGGGTGGTGCCGTACTCGTGCATGTGGCGGCGGGCCGCCATCGCGTACTTGGCGATGAGCGTGTGCCCGTACGGAACCTCGAACTGGAGCGGGCCGCGGGCGCCGAAGGACAGGTTCGAGGTGCGCCGCCTGGCCTTGATGTCGGCGCGGGCCGTCGAGCCGTAGACCAGGAGGACGGCGCGCGCGTGCCCGGCGGTGATGGCGTCCGCCGCGTGCGCCGCCATCACCTCCCAGGTGGAGCCGCCGACCGAAGTGGAGTCCACCCAGCGGGGTTTGAGCCCCAGGTACTCGGCGACCTCGACCGGTGCGAGCGTGCCGAGCCCGGCGCTCGCGACTCCGTCGATGACGTCGGGGGTGAGCCCCGCGTCGGCCAGGGCGCGGCGGGCGGCCTGGGCGTGCAGGGCGTAGGGGGTGGCCTCGTCGACCCGGCCGCAGTCGGAGAGCGCGATGCCCGTGATGGCGACCTTGTTCTGGGAGCCCGTCATGAATCTGACGGTACATCAGATAACTGGGAGGTGGGCAGAGGGAATCGGGAGGCGGAAATCTCTGGGCATGCGCGGCCCCGCGCTCTAACATGACGCCCCGTCAGAAAGGGGCCCGCATGGACGCCACGTTCACCGAGGAACAGCAGGAGATCCGCCGTACCCTGCGCGAACTCACCACGAAACGCTGCACCCCGGACGACGTCAAAGCCGCCACCCGCACCCCGGCAGGCCACGACCTCGCCCTGTGGGGCGCGCTCGGCGCCGAGCTCGGACTGCCCGGCCTGGCGCTGCCCGAGCGGTACGGCGGGGTCGGCGCCACCGTCACGGAACTCGCGCTCGCACAGGAGGAGTTGGGGCGGGCCCTGGCGCCCTCCCCGCTCTTCGCGACCTGCGGACTCGCCGCCCCGCTGATCGCCGCGCTCGGCACCGACGCCCAGCGGGAAGCGCTGCTCGCGCAGATCGCGGCCGGCCGCCTCGCCGCCGCCCTCGCCGTCCCCGGCACCGGCCTGGCCACGGCCCTCGGCCTGGTCGCGGAGAACACCGGCGACTGGGCGGGCGGCGGGCGCGCGGGCGGCGTCCAGGCCCGCCGGGCGGACGGCGCCTGGCACCTGTACGGGCAGGCCGAGCAGGTCCTCGACGGGCACAGCGCGGGCCTCCTCCTCGTCGCCGCGCACACCGGCGGCTTCGCCCGCTCCCGGACCCTGCTGTTCCTCGTACGGGAGGACGCAGCCGGACTCGTCCGCACCCGGCAGACCTCGCTCGACGAGACCCGGCCACAGGCCCGCCTCGAACTGCGCGATGTGCCGGCCGAGTTGCTGGGGGAGGAGGGCGGTGACGTGCCCGGCGCGCTCGCCGCCGTCGGGGACACCGCCGCCACCCTGCTCGCCGCCGACGCGGTCGGCGCCGCCGACCGGGCCCTGGAGCGGACCGTCCAGTACGTCAAGGAGCGCGAGCAGTTCGGGCGGCCCATCGGCTCGTTCCAGGCGGTCAAGCACCGGCTCGCCGATGTGTACGTGACCGTGCAGGCCGCGCGCTCCGCCGCGTACTACGCGGCCTGGGCGGCCGGGGACACCGGGGACACCGGGGGCACGGGCGGTGAGCGGGCCGGCGGGCTCGCGCTCGCCCAGGCACTGGAGGCGCTGCGCACCGCCGCCGCCGAGGCCGTCCAGCTGCACGGCGGCATCGGCTTCACCTGGGAGCACGACGCCCATCTGTACCTGAAGCGGGCCGCGGGCGACGAGCTGCTCTTCGGGCCCGTGCACCTGCTGCGGGCCCGCGCCGCGCAGACCGCCGGGCTGTTCGGCCCGGCCGCCGCGGTGAGCGCCTGATGGCGGCGCCGGGGCTCCGGCTCGTGCAGAAGGTGTCGTCGACCAGGACGTTCGCCCGGCTCGCCCCGCACGTCATTCCGGCGATGGACCGCACCGTCCACCGGCTGACCAGGGGAAAAGTGCTGCTCAGCGCGCAGATGCTGCCCGGTGTCATCCTCACCGCCCGCGGCGCCCGCAGCGGCCTCGAACGGCGTACACCGCTCGCCTGCATGCCCGAGGAGAGCGCGGGGACCTGGCTGCTGATCGGGTCGAACTTCGGCCGGCCCGGACATCCGGCGTGGACCGCGAATCTGCTGGCCCACCCCGACGCGGAGATCAATTGGCGCGGGAAGGACATTCCGGTCACCGCCCGGCTGCTCAACTCGGCCGAACGGAAGGAGGCTTGGGCGGCGGCGCTGAGATTCTGGCCGCCCTATGCCGCGTATCAGGCCCGGATCGACCGGGAGATCAGGCTGTTCCGGCTGGAGCGGCGCACGCCCTGACGCGGGCGAGTACGGGAGACCGGCTCCAACGGCAACGGCGGCGGCTCACGCTGATCACGCGAACCGCCGCCGTCCGACAGGACCGGGGAAAGAAGTGCCGTTACTTCGTCGGCTTCTTTCCGGTCACGCCCAAGTGGACCAACAGCGCCAGGTTCGGCTTCAGTTCGGCCTGCTTGACGCCCCAGGTCTGGAAGCCCTTCTGGTGCGAGGCGACCGCCGCGAGCATCGCGACCAGTGAACCCGCCACCGCGGCGGGGCTCACGTCCTTGTCGACCTTGCCCTTGTCCTGAAGGTCCTTCACCGCGTCGGCAAGGGAGTTGTTCACCGAGTTCAGGATCTTCATGCGGAGCTTGTAGAACCGCTTGTCGCCCTCGGCCGCACCGAGGTCGACGACGCGCAGAATCGCGTCATTCTTGCGCCAGAACTCCAGGAACCCGTCCACGAGTTCCTGCGCGGTCGCCCAGCCGGCCTTGCCGACCCAGGAGCGGTCGGCCACGAGACCGGTCAACTCGGCCCCTTCGGCCGCCATTTGCTCGGCGATCTCCAGGACGGCGCCCTCGACGTCCGGGAAGTACTGGTAGAAGGTCGCGGGCGAAGTGCCCGCCTTTCGCGCGACATCAATGACTTTGACGTCCCGGTAGGGCGAGGAGCTGAGCATCTCGCCGAGGCAGTCGAGCAGCTTCTGACGTGTCGCCTGACCACGCCGTCCGGCCACACGACCGTCGACGGTACGTACTTGTCCTGTCATGCCGTCAGCTTACCGAGGGGTGATCGGAGCGCGATCTGGCCGACTGCAAATGGGGTTGGAGCCCATGAAACGGGACCGGTCACCGGTCGAAACCGGTACGAGCGACGACCGGATCTGGCCATTCGTACGAATGTGAACAGTGGGGCCCTGACCTGCGTGGCTAGCGTGCCGCCATGGCCCCCGTACGCAGCGCGTTCCCGGAAGGCGCCCCGTGCTGGGCCGACGTCCAGCTGCCGGACGTCGAGACGGGCAAGCGCTTCTACGGCGATCTCTTCGGCTGGACCTTCGACGAGGGCGCCGGGGCCGAGCGGGGCTACTACACGGCGGCGTACAGCGCGGACCGGGCCGTCGCCGCCCTCGCCCCCCTGTTCGGCGGCGCGGGACCGGCCTGGACCGTGCATTTCGCCGTCCGGGACGCCTACGCCACCGCCGCCCGGGTCACCCGCTCCGGCGGCCGGGTGATCACCGGCCCGCTCTCCCTGGGCACGGCCGCCACCATGGCGCTCGTCACCGACCGTGACGGCGGGATCTTCGGACTGTGGCAGGCGGGCAGCGACCTCGGCTTCGAGGTGGCGGGGGAGCCCGGCGCCTACTGCTGGACGGAGCTGGTGGTCCGGGACACCGCACGCGCCGACGCCTTCTACGAGACCGTCTTCTCGTACGCGGCGGAGGACGCGGCCGAGGACGCAGCCGGGGACGCAGCCGAGAACCCAGCCGAGGACGCAGCCGGGGACGCGGCCCGTGACGGGGTCGTCGGGGGTACCCGCGACGGGCTGCGGCTCTGGGCGCCCGCCGGGACCGTCCCGTCCCCGACCACCGCGGTCGCCGGCCGCCGCGCCTCCCCCGGCACGCCGCTGACCGGGCGTTTTCTCGTGCACTTCGGCACCGCGGAGCTGGAGGCCACCACCGCGGACGCCCTCCGGCTCGGCGGCGAGATACGGGTTCCGGCGCACCCGACCGGGTCCGGCAGGGTGACCGTGCTCGCCGACGACCAGGGCGCCCTCTTCGCCCTGCGGGAGGTGTGAGACACCCCGATGTGCCCCCGGGTTCGCAACCGGGGCCCCGGACAGGAAGAATCGGGGTGCGTGCCGCCGTAGCGCTTCGGTGGTGAGACGCTGTCGGGGGCCGTGAGTGCGGTGGCCCCGTACGGGGAGGTGGCAGGCGAGTGGTGGATCAGCTGACGCAGCACGATCCGAGGCGGATCGGTCCGTTCGAGGTCCTGGGACGGCTCGGCGCGGGCGGCATGGGTCTGGTCTATCTGGCACGCTCGGCCTCGGGCCGGCGCGTGGCGATCAAGACGGTGCGCACGGAGCTCGCCGAGGACCAGCTGTTCCGGGTCCGGTTCACGCGCGAGGTCGAGGCGGCCCGGGCGGTGTCCGGCTTCTACACGGCGGCCGTCGTCGACGCCGATCCCCGCGCGGCCGTGCCGTGGCTCGCCACCGCGTACGTGCCCGCGCCCTCCCTCGAAGAGATGGTGAACGACTGCGGGCCGCTGCCCGCCCAGGCGGTGCGCTGGCTGGCGGCCGGTGTCGCCGAGGCGTTGCAGTCCATCCACGGCGCGGGCCTGGTCCACCGCGACCTCAAGCCGTCGAACGTCCTCGTCGTCGAGGACGGCCCGCGCGTGATCGACTTCGGCATCGCGTCCGGCGTCTCCAACACCCGCCTCACGATGACGAACGTGGCGGTGGGCACGCCCGCCTACATGTCGCCCGAGCAGGCGAAGGACTCCCGCAGCGTCACCGGCGCGAGCGACGTGTTCTCGCTCGGCTCCACTCTCGTCTTCGCCGCGACCGGCCACGCGCCGTTCCACGGGGCGAACCCGGTGGAGACCGTCTTCATGCTGCTGCGCGAGGGCCCCGACATCGAGGGCCTCCCCGACGAGCTGCGTCCGCTGATCGAGTCCTGCATGAAGATGGAGGCGGGCCTGCGCCCGTCCCCGGCCGACCTCCAGGCGCAGCTCGCCCCGCACCTCTTCGGCTCCGGCAGCGACGACAGCGGCACCGCGTCCGCGTGGCTGCCCGAGCGGTCCGTCGCGATGATCGAGTCCCGGCGCGGCAGCCGCACCGTGGTGCGCCCGCAGGCGTCCCGCGGCCCGGGCCCGATGCCCGCGATGCCGCCGCAGCCGCCCCCGTCACCCGTCTCCACAGACGGCTGGCGCGGCTCGCCCGTCGCGTCGCCGGTCGCCGCCCCCGCCGGGCCCGGCCGCGCCGCCGACGGGCCGGTCCACCTCGCCGGGGCGCAGGTGCCGATCGGCCCCGGCCCCCGGGTCGCCGACGCCCGCGCCGCCGCCGTGCAGGCGCCGCCCGCCGAGTCCGGGCTCGCCGCGTCCTGGTCCCGCGGGAAGCCGTCCGTGAACGGTTCGCCCGATCCGGTGGTGCCCGCGCCCACCCCCGCCCCCGCGGAGGGCCCGGCCGGCTGGCGCCCGTGGCGGTTCCGCATGTCGAACGACGTGTGGGGCACCCCCAAGGTCGCCGGCGACCTCGTCTACGTCACCTCCTTCGAGGTGCACGCCCTCGACACGGCCACCGGACGGCGCCGCTTCAAGACCCGCGACGTCGCCTGGTCGCTGACCGTCGCCGACGGCATCATCCACGCCTCCGACGGCCCGACCCTGTGGGCCCTCGACGCCCGCGAGGGCTCCGACCTGTGGCGGCTCCAGACCGACGCCTGGGTCTACTCCGTCCAGGCCGGCCACGGCACCGTCGTCACCGGCACCCGCGGCGGCGGCGCCCAGGCCCGCGAGGCCGTCAGCGGCGACCCGCTGTGGGAGCTGACCGGCTGCCAGACCGACTTCGAGACGCCCGAGGCGGGCCCCGTCGTCCACGAGAACACCGTCTACGTGTGGCAGGACGCGCGGCTGCGCGCCCTGGAGGCCCGCTCCGGCGAGGAACGCTGGTCGTACCCGGTCGGCGACGCCGCCTCCTGCGGCGGAGTGCCGGTCCGGCTGACCCCCGCCGACGACGGATACGTGTACGTCGCCGCCGGCACCCGGGTCCTCGCCATCGAGGTCGCCACCGGGCAGGTCCGCTGGCACTTCGAGGCACCGGCCGTCTTCCTGAGCCCGCCCGCGTTCGTGCCCGGGCCCGCCGTCACCGGAGGCGGGGTCTACCTCGTCGACCACCACGGCACGGTGTACGCGCTCGACGCCGCCGACGGCCGCGACCGCTGGCGCATCGCGACCGAGGCCCGGCCCTCGGCCGTGGACCCGGTCCTCGTCGCGCGCGGCCACGTCCACGTGGGCAGCGGGCAGGGGCTCTACACGCTGGACGCCGTGACCGGCACCCCGAAGTGGCGGTTCCAGGCCGGCGGGGACATCGTCGGCTCCCCGGTCGTCGCCGACGGCCGGATCCACTTCGGCTCGACGGACCACCTGCTCTACACGCTGAAGGCGGACGACGGCCGGCTGCGCTGGAAGCTGGCGACCGGCGGCGAGATCACCGGAACGCCCGTCGTCACCGACGGCGTCGTCTACGCGTGCAGCAAGGACCGCTGCGTGTACGCGCTGGACGCGGAGAAGGGGACCGGGACCAGCCGTTAGCAACGAGCCGGTCACCGGGGGCGTCCCCGCGTGCCGTGCCGGGTATGGTGCCCGGCGTGATGATACGGGGACGCAGGATTCTGAGGTTGACGGCCGTCGCGGCGGTGGTGGTGCTCGCCCTGACGGGATTCTCCAGGGGACACGGCCGCCACCACAGCAGTAGCAGCGGCGGGGGCGGGTGCAGCAGCTCGTCGCAGGACCACGACAGTTCGTCGAGCAGCACATCGGGCGGAACGTCCGGATCCTCGCACTACGACGACGATGACGACGATTCCTACGGCAGCGGCGGCTCCACGTGGCGGCCGCGCCACCGCTCCACGCCGTCGCCGACGGGCAGCGGAATCTCCGTGCGGGAAGGCACCGCGCGCCTGATCACCTGCGCCACCGCCACGGCGCGGTACGCCACCGTCGAGGTCACCAACCCCAACGGCAAGGCCGTGCGCTTCGATGTCCACGTCGCCTTCGTCGACTCCTCCGGCGGCACGGTCAACGCGCTCTTCCACGAGGTCAAGGTCCCGGCGAACGGAAAGGTCACCACGAAGGTGCCGGTCGGCGGCGACCGCCCGGACGCCGTGGTGGACCACTGCGAGGTCGACCCCGAGGCGCTGCTGCACACCTAACGCGTCGTATGGCCGCCCTGCGCACGGGAGTTGAACAGCTCCGCCTGACGGTCCGGCGGCAGATTGCCGAGCGCGATCAGGTGCGGGGCCTGTGCGAAGGCGCGGTCGCGGGCCGCCTCCGTCGCCGCCCACACCGCCCGCACGGTGCCCTGCACCGCCTCGGTGGGGTGCGCGGCGACGGTCTCCGCGCAGCGCACGGCCGCCGCCAACGCCCCGCCGGGCGCGGTGACTTCGCTGACCAGGCCGGTCTCGTACGCCCGCCGGGCCGACATCCGCTCCGCCGAGCCGAGCAGCGCGAGCCGCGCCACCTCGCCCGGCGGCATGCGCTGTGCCAGGTACACCGACTCGTAGGCGCTGACCATGCCGTACGTCGTGTGCGGGTCGAAGAACGTCGCCGTCTCGTCGGCGACGGCGAACTCCGCCTCGCCCAGCAGGTAGAACGCGCCGCCGCACGCCATCCCGTTCACCGCCGCGATCACCGGCTTCCACAGGTCGTTGGCCTTCGGGCCGACGGTGAGCAGCGGATCGTCCATGGAGTACGGGGACGAGGGCTGCGGGACGGTCAGGTCGCGGTCGATGCCCGTACAGAAGGCGCGGTCGCCGGCGCCGGTGAGCACGACGGCCCGGACGGTGTCGTCGTGCCGGAACTCCCGCCAGACGGCGCCGAGTTCGGTGATCGTCGCCCGGTCGAGGGCATTGTGGCGGTGCGGGCGGTTCAGGGTGACCACGGCCACCCCGGTCTCCTCGTCGCGGGTCACGTCGAGCGTCATGGCCGCTCCAGGACCCAGCGGGGGACGTGCACGCCGTCGATCTCCGTGAACACGGCCTGGACCTTGGCGCCGATCCGCAGCCGGTCCTGGGGGACCGAGTTCAGAGGGGCGTCGGGCGACGTGACGAGGTTGCCGACCAGGCGGATGCGGGGGGCTTCCGCGAGTTCGACGATGATCGCGTTGTAGGGGGCCAGTTCGGCGTAGGCCGGGAGGAGCGGGGGGTGCGGGATCACGTACGACCAGATGCGGCCCCTGCCGCTCATCTTCCGCCACTCGGCGTCGAAGGACTGGCAGTGGGGGCAGCAGGGGCGGGGCGGGAAGCGCAGTTCCTTGCATTCGGGGTCGGCGCAGGCCTGTATGCGCAGTTCGCCTCGGGCGGCGTAGTCCCAGAAGGGGGCGCCGTCGTCGTCCGTGAGCGGGGTGAGCAGGTGGGGCTTCGCGTCTGCCATGGTGCGGCTCCTTCGCCGGTGCAGGTTGTGGGTGGTTGCTCGCGCTCACGCGGCGGAGCCGCATATCGATACAGCCCCGCGCCCCGCCGTCTTGGGCAATCTGCCGCCAAGGGCGGCAGGGTGGGCAAGGCGGCCCCCCAGCGCCGGGTGCGCGTCCGGGCTAGTTCCGCAGCAGCACCGCTGAGGTGGGCACCCCCTCGCCCGCGGTGACCAGGCAGGTGGCGGCGTCCGGTACCTGGGCCGTGCTCACCCCCCGGAGCTGCTTCACGCCCTCGTTGATCAGGTTGAAGCCGTGGACGTACGCCTCCGAGAGGCCGCCGCCGCCCGTGTTGACGGGGAGGCGGCCGCCGATCTCCAGGGCGCCGCCCTCGGTGAAGGCGCCGCCCTCGCCGCGACCGCAGAACCCGTACCCCTCCAGGGACAGCGGAATCAGCGGCGTGAACGCGTCGTAGATCTGGGCGACGTCCACGTCGTGCGGGGTGAGGTCGGAGTTCTTCCACAGGTGGCGCGCGGCCGTCCAGGCGGGCCCGGTCAGCGGGTCGTCGTTCCAGTAATTGACCATGCCGTGGTGCTGGGCGGGCAGCCCCTGCGCGGCCGCGTGGATGTAGACGGGCTTGTGCCGCAGGTCCCGCGCGCGCTCGGCGGAGACGATGACGCAGGCCAGCGCGCCGTCCGTCTCCAGGCAGTTGTCGAAGAGGCAGAGCGGCTCGCTGATCCAGCGGGCGTTCATGTACATGTCCCGGGTGAGCGGGCGCTCGTACATCATGGCGGCCGGGTTCTGGTTGGCCCGGTTGCGGCAGGCGAGGGCGACGTTGAAGAGGTGGTCGCGGGTGGCGCCGTACTCGTGCATGTAGCGGCGGGCCAGCATGCCGATCTCGTCGGCGGGCCGGAGCAGTCCGAACGGCCGCGTCCACTGTGCGGGCGTGGGGAGTTGGACGGCGGTGTTCTTCCACGGGCGCGGGCCGCTGCCGCGCTTGCGGGAGCGCCAGGCGACGCCCACGCTCGCCTGGCCGGTGGCGATCGCGGCGGCGAGATGGGCGAGCGTCGCGCACGAACCGCCGCCGCCGTAACCGACCTTGGAGAAGAACGTGACATCGCCGGCGCCGACGGCCTTGGCCACCTCGACCTCGTCGGTCTCCTCCATCGTGTACGAGGCGAAGGCGTCCACCTCGGACGCGGCGAGGCCCGCGTCGTCCAGGGCGGCCAGGATCGCGCGGCACGCCAATGTCTTCTCGGATTCGGGGAGTTGTTTGGCGAACGCCGTCTGTCCTATTCCGGCGATGGCCGTCGCGTCCTTGATGCTGCTCACCATGGCACCCCCGCCTGTGCAACCTGTGCACCTGGATCTCTGGGCTGACAGCGCGTCAGGCTACAGCTAATCTGACGGATAGTCAGCTACGGGTCGGGTACGGCGTTGTGGGAGGTCGGTCGATGAACGCGCAGACGTGGGGCACCATCCCGGGACTGATCAGGGACGCGGTCGATCGCTATGCCGGACGCGAGGCCGTCGTCGACGGACGCACCCGCATCACGTACGCCGAACTGGGCGGGCGTGTGGAACGGGCCGCGGCGGCCTGCCTGGCCTCCGGCGTCGAACCCGGCGACCGGGTCGCGCTCTGGGCCCCCAACACCCTGGACTGGATCGTCTCCGCGCTCGGCGCGGTCAGCGCGGGCGCCGTCCTCGTCCCCCTGAACACCCGCTTCAAGGGCGCCGAGGCCGCCGACGTCCTGGCCCGCTCCCGGGCCCGGCTGCTCTTCGTCACCGGCACCTTCCTCGGCACCTCCTACGTCGCCTCGCTGCGCCGCGCCCAGGAGGCCGGCGCCGAACTCCCGCACCTGCACGAGGTGGTGGTGCTCGCCGACACCGCGCCCGACGCGCCCGGCTACCGCACCTGGAAGGAGTTCCTCGCGGCCGGGGAGAAGGTCACCGCCGGAGAGGTGGGCAAGCGGGCGGACACCGTCGCGGCCGCCGACGCCTCCGACATCATCTTCACCTCGGGCACCACCGGCCGCCCCAAGGGCGCCGTCATCACCCACGAACAGACCCTGCGCGGCTACGAGATCTGGGCGGACCTCGCCGGGCTGCGCGAGGGCGACCGCTATCTGATCGTGAACCCGTTCTTCCACACCTTCGGCTACAAGGCGGGCATCATCGCCTGCCTGATGCGCGGCGCCACGATGATCCCGCAGCCCGTCTTCAACGTGGACACGGTCCTCGCCAACATCGCCGCCGAGCGCATCTCCGTCCTCCCCGGACCGCCCACCCTGCACCAGTCGCTGCTCGACCACCCGGCGCGCGACGCCCACGACCTGTCGGCGCTGCGCGTGGTGGTGACCGGCGCCGCCGTGGTGCCGCTGCGACTGGTCGAGCGGCTGCGCGGGGAGCTGCACGTCGCCACCGTCCTGACCGCGTACGGCCTCACCGAGGCCAGCGGCATCGTCACCATGTGCCGCCGCGGCGACGCCCCCGAGACCATCGCGTCCACCTCGGGCCGGGCCATCCCCGGCACCGAACTGAAGGTGGCGGCGGAGCCCGGCGAACCCGGAGAGATCCTGGTCCGCGGCTTCAACGTCATGCGCGAGTACTTCGAGGACGCCGCCGCCACCCGCGAGGTCATCACCGAGGACGGCTGGCTGCACACCGGCGACGTCGGCGTCCTCGACGACGGCGGCAACCTGCGCATCACCGACCGCATCAAGGACATGTTCATCGTCGGCGGCTTCAACGCCTACCCCGCCGAGATAGAGCAACTGCTCGGCGTCCACCCCGACGTGGCCGACGTGGCCGTGGTCGGCGTCCCCGACGGGCGGCTCGGCGAGGTCGGCAAGGCGTACGTGGTGCGGCGGCCGGGCTCTGTCCTCACCGGCGACGACCTCATCGCGTGGGCCCGCCGCGAGATGGCCAACTACAAGGTGCCCCGGACCGTCCAGTTCGTCACGGACCTGCCGCGCAACGCCTCCGGCAAGGTGCTCAAGCAGGAGCTGCGGGCGGGCTGAGCCGTCCGGTAGCGATGTCCACGACCAGGTCCGCCCGCGCGCGGCCCGGCGCCACCCGGCGGGCGTTCGCCTCGTCCGAGCGCTCCACCCAGGCGCGGGCCCCGTCCGGGGTCTTGCCGAACTCCACGTGCCGGGCGACCAGCCGCTCCACCCGTACCGTGTCGTCGACCGCCACCCACCACACCTCGTCGAGGTGCGGGCGGACCGCCGTCGACCACGGCTCCTCGTCCAGGAGGAGGTAGTTCCCCTCGGTCACGACCAGCGGCACGCCCGGCGCCACCGGCAGCGCGCCCGCCAGCGGCTGCTCCAACTCCCGCTCGAAGGACGGCGCGTAGACCGTCTCGCCGTGGCCCGGCCCCCGCAGCCGGGCGAGCAGGGCGCCGTACCCGTACGCGTCGAACGTGTCCGGGGCGCCCTTGCGGTCCGCGCGGCCCAGCCGGCGCAGCTCCGTGTCGGCCAGGTGGAAGCCGTCCATGGGGACCAGCGCCGCGTCGGCGCCGAGCGCGCGGACCACGGCCTCGGCGAGCGTGGACTTCCCGGCGCCCGGCGGGCCCGCGATGCCGAGCACGCGGCGCGGGCCGCCCCGGGAGACGAGGGCGCGGGCGCGGGCGGTCAGCTCATCGACGTACGGCATGGGACGAGCCTTTCACGGGCGTCATCACGGGAGGGCGTCACCACTGGACGGCGTTGTCCAGGTCCTGCTGCCAGTACGTGACCTTCAGCGAGTCGTCGATGTAGGCGCCGTCGGCGGGCAGCGCCGGGTGGGCGGTCGCGGGCAGCGAGCCGCTCATGGAGCGGGGCTGGAACATCACCTCCAGGCTCTTCTCGGTGTGGCCGTGCTTGCCGCTGCCGTCGGCGGCGGACAGCAGCACCGCCGCGTAACCGGACTCACCGGGGGCGAGGGTCACCACGGCCTGCGGCTGGGAGTCCTCGACGACCGGCGGCACCGACTGCGCCTCGCCGAAGCGGACGACCGGGTAGCCGTACAGGTAGCAGGACTTGGAGCCGGTGTTGGTGACCGTGAGCAGCATGTGGTTGATGGGCCGGGTCAGCGGGGCCGCGACCGTCCTGGTGTTGGCGCCCGAGCAGGTGACCGGCTTCGCGGCGGCCGCCGTGCCCGCCGGGGCCTTGGTAGCGGTGCCGCCCGAGGTCTTCGACGTCGTGCCCGAGCCCTTCGAGCCGGAGTCCGAGCCGGTCTTCGCGTCGTCGCCGGAAGGCGCCTTCGACGCGTCCTTCGATGCGTCCTTCGACGCGTCCTTCGACGCGTCCTGCGCGCCGGTCGAGGAGGACGCGACGGGGGAGGAGGCGCCCGAGGCGCCCTCGTCCTTGACGCCCGATCCGTCGTCGCAGGCGGTGAGCGAGAGCGCGGCGATCGCGACGGTCGCGGCGGCGGTCAGCAGGCGGGTGCGGGAGGTGCGGATGCCGGTCATTGGTTGAGCCCCTTGGGAGTTCGGGTCGGTGTGGTGCTTGGATGACCCAGAGCCTGCGGGGTGATCCGTCCCAGGTGCCACAACCAACCGGTAGTTCGGCACGCTGGAACGCTGAAACGGGCTCTGACCTGGGGGAACACTGGTCCCCTGGAACGCCGGAACGGGACGCGGGGGCATGGAGGAACGGGTGTCTGGAGACGGGTTCGCGCAGCTGCTGCGGGAGTTGAAGGACCGTTCGGGGCTGAGTTACGGCGTGCTGGCGAAGCGGCTGCACATGAGCACGTCGACCCTGCACCGCTACTGCAACGGCACCGCGGTGCCCACCGATTACGCACCCGTGGAACGGCTCGCCCGGCTCTGCAAGGCCGCCCCCGAGGAACTGGTGGAGCTGCACCGGCGGTGGATCCTCGCGGACGCGGCACGCGGACGGAAAGCAGACCCCGCCCCCGCGCCCGAACCCGTACCGGAGCCGGACGAGGAGGCCGTCGCGCACCCCGGTCCCGTCACCGCATCCCGCAGGCGCACCGCCGTCATCGCGGGCATCGCGGTCGCGGCCGTCACCGGGGCCGTGGTGCTCGCCGTGAACCTCGGCGGCGGGGGCGGCGGTGACGCGGACCGGCGGCAGGCGGCCGAAGCCACGGCCGCCGGGCGGACCGGCGCGGACCGTGACCCGTCGGCGTCCGCCACGCCGTCACCCTCCGCGAGCCCCTCGAAGAAGACGAAGCCGTCGGCGTCGGCGACCACGTCCGCACCGTCGTCCACCGCCGGATCCGGCGGCGACGCCAAGGGCCCGGACAGCGGCGGCGCGGCCCCGCTGAACGTCAACACCCGCCCCTACGTCTACGACAGCCCGTGCAGCCAGCACTTCCTCGTCGACAGCGAACCGGCCCAGGTCGGCCCGCCCGCCGGCGAACAGGACGCGACCCGGTGGGCCGCCGCCTACGGCGCCGTCTCCTCCGGCGAGCAGGAGGTCGCGCTCACCGTGCAGGGCAGCGGCGCGCGGACCGTCGTCCTGGAGGCGCTGAGCGTCCGCGTCGTCTCCAAGTCGGCGCCGCTCGCCTGGAACGACTACGCGATGGGCAGCGGCTGCGGCGGCGGCGTCGACACCAAGTCCTTCGACGTCGACCTGGACGACGGCAGCCCCGCCGTCACCGTCAAGGGCGGCCAGCGCGACTTCCCGTACAAGGTGAGCGAGTCCGACCCCGAGGTCTTCTACGTCGTCGCCCACACCAAGGCCCACGACGTGCGCTGGGAACTCACCCTCGAATACTCCAGCGGCGGCCGCCACGGCACCGTCCGCGTCGACAACGGCGGCACCCCGTTCCGCACCAGCGGAAACGCCGGACGCCCCGGCTACGACTATCCCCTCGGCGGCGGCGAATGGATCGCGCGCCAGGAACAGCAGTAGAGCCGGGGCGTCCGGGCGTACGCCGCCGTCAGAGCTTCTCGGGGGTACGGATGCCGAGGAGCGCCATGCCCTGGTGCAGGGTGCGGGCCGTGAGGTCGCACAGGAACAGCCGGTTCTCGACCTGCTCGGGCGTCTCGGCCTTGAGGACCGGGCACTGGTCGTAGAACGTCGTGTAGAGCGACGCGAGCTGGAACAGGTACGCGGCCAGCTTGTGCGGCGCGTACTCGGCCGACGCCTCGAAGACCGTGTCGCCGAACGCGTCCAGGTGCAGGCCGAGCGCCCGCTCCGCCGGGGCCAGCGCGATCTCCGGGTGCGCGACCGGGGCGGCGCTGTCGCCGGCCTTCCGCAGGATCGACTTGATCCGCGCGTACGCGTACTGGAGGTACACGCTGGTGTCGCCGTTCAGCGACACCATCTGGTCCAGGTCGAACTTGTAGTCCCGGCTCGGCGACGTCGACAGGTCCGCGTACTTCACGGCGCCGATGCCGACGTACCGCCCGTTCTCGACGATCTCCTCCTCGGTCAGGCCCACCTTCTCGGCCTTCTCGCGGACGACGGCCGTGGCCCGCTCGACGGCCTCGTCGAGCAGGTCCTCAAGCCTGACCGTCTCGCCCTCACGCGTCTTGAACGGCTTGCCGTCCGCGCCGAGCACCGTGCCGTAGCCCATGTTGTGGGCCGTGACCTCGTCGCTCAGCCAGCCGATCCGCCGCGCCGTCTCGAAGACCATCTTGAAGTGCAGGGACTGCCGTACGTCCACGACGTAGATCAGCGACGTGGCGTGCAGGTCGGTGACCCGGTTCCGGATCGCGGAGAGGTCGGAGGCCGCGTAGCCGAAGCCGCCGTCCTTCTTCTGCACGATCAGCGGGACCGGCTGGTCGTCCTTGCCCTTGATGTCGTCGAAGAACACCACGAGCGCGCCCTCGGAGCGGACCGCGACACCGGACTCCTCCAGGAGCCTGGCCGTCTCGGCCATCATGTCGTTGTACGCGCTCTCCCCGACGATCTCGTCGTCGCGGATCTCCATGTCGAGCTTCTCGAAGACCGAGTAGAAGTAGACCTTCGACTCGTCGACGAACCGCTGCCACAGGTCGAGCGTCTCCTTGTCGCCGCTCTGGAGCGCCACGACCCGCTTCCGCGCCCGCTCCTTGAACTCCTCGTCGGAGTCGAAGACGGCGCGCGACGCCTTGTACACCCGGTTCAGGTTGCTCATCGCCTGCTCGCCGTCCACGTCCGCCGCCGGGGCGAGGGTGTCCGGGTTCTCGATCAGGTACTGGATGAGCATGCCGAACTGGGTGCCCCAGTCGCCGATGTGGTGCCGGCCGATCGTCTGCTCGCCGGTGAAGTCGAGCATGCCGCGCAGGGCGTCGCCGATCACCGCGGAGCGCAGGTGGCCGACGTGCATCTCCTTCGCCACGTTCGGCTGGGCGTAGTCGACGACGCTGATGCCCGGGGTGGCCTTCGTGGGCACGCCGAGCCGGTCGCCGTCGGCGGCGCGGGCCGCGAGCGTCTCGGTGATCGCCTTGTCGGTGACCGTGACGTTCAGGAAGCCGGGGCCCGAGACCTCGACGTCGGCGAGCAGGTCGCCGTTCTCGATCGCCGCGACGACCTGGGTGGCCAGCTCCCGGGGGTTCGCCTTGGCCTTCTTGGCGAGCGCCAGGATCCCGTTGGCCTGGTAGTCGGCCCTCTCGCTACGTCGCAGCAGCGGGTCCGCGCCGCTCGCCTCCGGCAGGGCCGAGGTGAGGGCGGCGGTGAGGCGCTGGTTGACGCTGGCGGTGATGGACGTGACCGGGGCCATGGGTATGGGCTGCCGTTCTGGTCGGGGCTGTTTGATGGTCCCGCCAGTATCCCACGGGGCCGCAAACCGGTTTCCCGGCCGCGGAGCCCGGCCGCGCAGTTCCCCGCGCCCCTAGGTGGTCTCTCACGCGCGCCACCGTCGTGGCTGGTCGCGCAGTTCCCCGCGCCCCTGAAGCGAGCTCCGCTCGCCCAGGGGAAGGCTGCGCGCAGCGCATGCCTTCAGGGGCGCGGGGAACTGCGCGGGAAGAGGCCACCGGCCGGTGGACGAGGTGCGGCCCAGGGGCGCGGGGAACTGCGCGACCAGCCCCCACCGGCCCGCAGCCGGGCGCCTGCCCGGAGACCCCGGTCGCGCCCGACCGGAGCAGGTAGGAGTCCGGGGAGGCGGTTCAGGACAGCGTGGTGCCCGCGTCCCCGGTGTTCTTCCACTTGTCGACCTTGCGCACCCCGTCCACGTACAGCCGCAGCCCGTCCGTGCCCGACAGGCGGTACTCGAAGCAGCCGCCCGAGCCGAAGTCACGGGTCAGCGACCAGCGCACGGAGAAGTTGTTCGTGGCCATCCCGGAGAGCGGCGCGCCGGTCCAGTTCTGGTCGACCGTGGTGTCGCAGTCGGTCTTCTTCGGGGTGCCCGAGAAGCTGGTGTTCGAGTAGAACGTCCGCTTGAACGTGGTGTCGCCGCAGGTCACGGCGGCATGAGCGGCCGGGGCCGCGAGCAGTGCGCCGCCCAGCGGAAGGGCGAGCGCCAGACCGGCCGCCGCGGTACGGCGCCCGGCCACGAATCTGTCAGTGATCACGCTGACAGGACCCTCGTGAAGGGCCCGGGGTTGTACCGATGGGCAATCCGTTTTCCGTCGCCCCGCGGTAACTGGGACAATGGCGTCGACGCGGAGCGCACCGCGTACCCCGAAACAAGAGAAGGACCGACTGACCGTGGCCCAGAGCACGAGCACGGACACCCAGGAGACCGTCGAACACACGGACTGGGTGTCCCGTTACGCGGACGATGTCATCGCCGAGTCCGAGCGTCGTGCCCCGGGCAAACCGGTCGTCGTCGCCTCCGGCCTCTCCCCGTCGGGCCCGATCCACCTGGGCAACCTGCGCGAGGTCATGACCCCGCACCTGGTCGCCGACGAGATCCGCCGCCGCGGCCACAGCGTCCGGCACCTGATCTCCTGGGACGACTACGACCGCTACCGCAAGGTGCCGAACGGCGTGCCCGGCACGGACGCCTCCTGGGCCGAGCACATCGGCAAGCCGCTGACCTCGGTCCCGGCCCCGGCCGGCTCGGCGTACCCGAACTGGGCGGAGCACTTCAAGGCCGCCATGGTCGCGGCCCTCGCGGACCTCGGCGTCGAGTTCGACGGCATCAGCCAGACCGCGCAGTACACCTCGGGCACGTACCGCGAGCAGATCCTGCACGCGATGAAGCACCGCGGCGACATCGACGCGATCCTCGACCAGTACCGCACCAAGAAGGACACCGGCAAGAAGCCGCAGCAGAAGAACCAGAAGCCGGTCGACGAGGCCGAGCTGGAGGCCGCCGAGGGCTCCGGCGCGGCCGACGAGGACGACGGCAGCAGCGGCGCCGGCTACTACCCGTACAAGCCGTTCTGCGGCGAGTGCGGCAAGGACCTGACCACCGTCACCTCCTACGACGACGACACGACGGAGCTGTCCTACACCTGCACCCTGGACGGCTTCACCGAGACGGTCCTCCTCTCGGAGTTCAACCGCGGCAAGCTGGTCTGGAAGGTCGACTGGCCCATGCGCTGGGCCTACGAGGGCGTCATCTTCGAGCCGTCCGGCGTCGACCACTCGTCGCCGGGCTCGTCGTTCCAGGTCGGCGGCCAGATCGTCGACCGGATCTTCGGCGGCAAGCAGCCGATCGGCCCGATGTACGCGTTCGTCGGCATCTCCGGCATGGCGAAGATGTCCTCCAGCAAGGGCGGGGTCCCGACCCCGGGTGACGCGCTCCAGATCATGGAGCCGCAGATCCTGCGCTGGCTCTACGCACGCCGTCGGCCCAACCAGTCGTTCAAGATCGCCTTCGACCAGGAGATCCAGCGGCTCTACGACGAGTGGGACAAGCTCAGCGGCAAGGTCGCGGACGGCTCCGCGCTGCCCGCCGACGCCGCCGCACACACCCGCGCCGTCGGCGTCGCCGGACGCGAACTGCCGCGCACGCCGCGGCCGCTGCCGTACCGCACGCTCGCCTCCGTCGCCGACGTCACCGCCGGGGACACCGAGCAGACCCTGCGCATCCTCTCCGAGCTCGACCCGGAGAACCCGGTCACCGACCTCGTGACGGTGCGGCCGCGGCTCGACAAGGCCGAGACCTGGATCACCAAGTACGTGCCCGCCGAGTCCCGCACCATCGTCCGCACCGAGCCGGACACCGAGGCGCTGGCCGCGCTCGACGAGGCCTCCCGCGCCTCGATCCGGCTGCTGCTCGACGGGCTCGACTCGCACTGGTCGCTGGACGGGCTCACCCACCTCGTCTACGGCGTTCCGAAGGTGCAGGCCGGCTTCCCCGCCGACGCCACCCCCAAGGAACTCCCCGCCGAGATCAAGGGCGCCCAGCGCACCTTCTTCGCCCTGCTCTACGACCTCCTGGTCGGCCGCGACACCGGCCCGCGCCTGCCCACGCTGCTCCTCGCGGTCGGCGCGGACCGCGTCCGCAAGCTCCTGTCGGCCTGACACCCGCCGCACGGAACGCGCCCCTGGAACGAGCCTCGCTCTTCCAGGGGCGCGCCCGTATCGGGACCCGTGCCGCTACGCGATGTGGTCGTCCACGAACTCCGCGTTCAGGCGCTTGCTGAACATCTCGTGGTAGCGGGCCAGATCACGCTGCGAGAGCCGACTGCCGTAGGTCGCCTCCACGTTCGCCTGGAACGCGCCCGGCGTCGGCATGCCCTCACCCTGTATCGAGTACCGGAACACCTGGTACAGGTCTTCGTCCGACGGCGCCGACGGCTGCGCCGCCCCGTCGCCGAGCTGCCGCGTCCCGCCGGCCCCGTTCGGCACCGGGAACTCCGGCTCGGGCTCGGCCGGGGCGGACGGCTCCGGCTCCGCCGCGCGCGGGTGCGGGACCAGGAGCTGCTGCGGCGCCTCCTCCTGCACGGGCCGCGGCTCCGGGCCGTGCACCGGCGCCGCGGGCGGCACGAAGTCCGGGTCGTAGCCGCCGTGGTACTCCACCGCCCGCTGCTGCGCGAACCACTGGCTCGCCTGCGCGTCCGCCTCGGGGTCGGCCCCCGGGGCCTCCGGGTGCTGCTGGGGCCCCGGCTGCGCCTGCTCGGGCTGCTGGGGCTGCTGGGGATGCTGAGGGGCAGGCTCCGGCCGGGACTGCTGCTGGGGCTCCGGCTGCTGCGCCTGCTCCTGTTCCTGCGCCTGCTCCTGCATCCGCTCCTGCGGGGCCGATGCCTCCAGTTCGGCGGTGGCGGCCCGCGGTGCGGGCGGCAGCAGCTGAGGCTCGATACCGGCCGCCGCGAGCCCCGCCGGAGCGGTCTCCGCCAGCGGCACCCCGTACCGCGCGAGCCGCAGCGGCATCAGCGACTCCACCGGAGCCTTGCGCCGCCACGCCCGCCCGAACCGGGACCGCAGCCGCGCCTGGTACACCAGCCGCTCCTGCTCCAGCTTGATCACGGCCTCGTACGAACGCAGCTCCCACAGCTTCATCCGGCGCCACAGCAGGAACGTGGGCAGCGGCGACAGCAGCCAGCGCGTGATCCGCACGCCCTCCATGTGCTTGTCCGCGGTGATGTCCGCGATCCGGCCGATGGCGTGCCGGGCCGCCTCCACCGACACCACGAACAGGATCGGGATGACCGCGTGCATGCCGACGCCCAGCGGATCCGGCCAGGCCGCCGCGCCGTTGAACGCGATCGTCGCCGCCGTCAGCAGCCACGCCGTCTGCCGCAGCAACGGGAACGGAATGCGGATCCAGGTCAGGAGCAGGTCCAGCGCGAGCAGCACACAGATGCCCGCGTCGATGCCGATCGGGAAGACATAGGAGAAGTTCCCGAAGCCCTTCTGGATCGCCAGCTCGCGCACGGCCGCGTAGGAACCGGCGAAACCGATGCCCGCGATGACGACCGCACCCGCGATCACCACACCCGCGAGTATCCGGTGCGTCCGAGTCAGCTTCAGTGGCGCTGCCACTCCAGTTCCCCTCCCAGTTCGGCTTGTTGCGCCCCTCAGACTGGCACATGCGTGCGGACCGCTGTGGGCCGGTACGCCGGGAGCCCGGCTCCCAAAAGGGGCCGGGCTCCTCAAACCGCAGGCAAATGCCGGGCGGCCGACGGCTACTTGTCCTTGTCGTCCTTGGCGGAGGCCGACGCGGACGGCGACTTCGAAGCGTCCTTCGAGTCCTTCGAGTCCTTCGAATCCTTGGAGTCCGACGCGTCCTTGGAGTCCTTCGAGCCGGACGACGCCGACTTCGACGCGGACGCCGACGGGGAAGCGCTCTTGCCGGACGACACCGTGCCCTCGACCGCGGCCACCGCCTCCCGCGCCGCCTTCTCGGCGTCCTTCGACAGCTCGTCCGCGTCCGGCGTCTTCTCGCCCGCGAACCCCGAACCGTTGTAGCTCACCGTGACGACCACGTTGTCGACGCGCGAGACGACCGTCTGCTGCTTCGACGTGACGTCCTTCTTCTTCTCCTTGTACGCGCTGTCGAAGCGCACCAGCGTCGCCTCGTCACCCGTCCCGGAGAGCTCGGACGTCTTCAGCTTCTTCGCGCCCACGCTCGCCTGGGCGTCCTTGACCTGCTTCGCGTAGAACGCGGACGCCAGGTCGTCGCCGCTGCCCCGGTTCACGTCCGAGTCGAAGCGGACCATCGACAGGTTCAGCCAGCGGTACTGGGAGCCCTTGACACCATTGCTGTCCAGGCTCGACCAGGAGCAGCTGTCCCGCGTCGACTCGCCGTCGGACGACCCGGACTTGCTCTTGCCCTCGGGCACCAGGTCCTTCAGCGTCTTCTTCGAGAACGCGTCGCACGCCTTCGGCAGGGACTTGTACGTCGCGGCCCGAACCTTCTTCGCCGCCTCCCCCGCGGTGGACGCGGACGCCTTCGCCCCGGAGGACGCCTTGTCCGTGGCGCTCGCGTCGTCGGAACCCGAGTCGGACGAGCAGCCGGCGACGACGAGAACGACCGGCACGGCGGCGGCGCAGGCGAGTATGCGGGTGAGTCGCTTGGTCGGACGGTGCATGGTTCCTTCACTGGGACGCGGACAGAGGCACGGACCGGACACGCGACCACCGGTCAACCTTCAACCGGTCTTCACGAACCCGGGCCCGATGGGCCACCGTACGCGCTGTCCGACCCGCACGCCTCGCCTTCCCGGGACCGGCCCCGGCCGCCCGGGCGGCCCTACTCGCCGAACTTTCCGACCAGCTTTTGTGCCAGTTCCTGCGTCCTGTCCTGCATTTCCTTGCTGTCCGGCGCATCGCCGGAGGCCGCCGGCTGTGCCTCGTACGCGACGGTCACCACGACGTTCGACGTGCGGAACACCACAGTCACGGTCCGGGTCGGCGAGGCCGTCGGCCCGGCCTGCTCGTCGTTCAGGAACGCCTGGTCACCGAGGCCGTCGAGCAGGCGCGGCCGCAGATCGGCGGGTGACGTGGAGTCCGACGGCGAGCCGGAGCCGGGCGATTCCGGCGATTCAGAGGATTTGCCGGACTTGCCGGTCTTGGCTGCCTTCGAGGTCGAGGAGGACGGCGACGACGAGGACTCCGCGCCGCCGGGCTCCGCCGTGTCCGTCACCGTGCCCGGATCCGCGAGATCCGCCTTCTCGGCCTCGTCGGCGAAGACCTGCTCCGCCGACGAGTCGTCGCTCACCGCGGAGTCGTACGACACCACCCGCTCGAAATCCAGCGTCAGCCGGTGCGCGCCGCCCGCGGCCGAGTCGTCCTTCCAGCGGCACCCGACCCGGCGCCCGGTGTCGAACGTGGTCGTCGCCACGCCCTCGTACGCCCTGTCCCGCTGGTCCTCGTCCGCGATCTTCGCGATCCCCGGCAGCATCGTGTCCAGCATGCTCTGCTCGGGCTGGCCGCACGGCTCCGGCAGAGTGCGGTACTTGCCCGGCTTCGCGGCGGTGGCGGACACGCTGGGGTCGCCCGGCTTGGAGTCGTCGGTGGCGCCGTCGTCGGCGGTGCTTCCGCTGCATCCGGCCAGCAGCGCCGTCAGAAGGACGGCGACACCCGGCACGTACGCGTACGACTTCCGCTGCACCCTGGGGCTCCTTACTGGGCTGACGCCGGGTTATTCGATTGCCGCGACAGGGCGGCCGGTGGTGCCATGTCTATCGCACGCATCGCCGTGGACGCCGGTCCGGCATCCGATTTGTTGACCTTGGCTCCGGTATTTGCGTTTCCCTACTTCTTTTCACGTAGGGCCAACTGTCGAGTACAACGGGGGATTTCATGTCATTCGTAGAGGTACCTGGAGCGAAGGTCCCGATCCGCATGTGGGCCGACCCGGCCACGGTCGAGGACGCCGCGATGCAGCAGCTCCGCAACGTGGCGACCCTGCCCTGGATCAAGGGCCTCGCCGTCATGCCCGACGTGCACTACGGCAAGGGCGCGACGGTCGGTTCCGTCATCGCGATGCAGGGTGCGGTCTGCCCGGCGGCGGTCGGGGTCGACATCGGCTGCGGGATGAGCGCGGTGAAGACGTCCCTGACCGCGAACGACCTCCCCGGCGACCTGTCCCGCCTCCGCTCGAAGATCGAGCAGGCGATCCCGGTGGGCCGCGGCATGCACGACGACCCGGTCGACCCGGGCCGGATGCACGGGTTCGCCACGGCGGGGTGGGACGACTTCTGGGGGCGGTTCGAGGGGGTCGCCGACTCGGTGAAGTTCCGCGAGGGGCGGGCCGTGAAGCAGATGGGGACGCTCGGGTCGGGGAACCATTTTGTGGAGCTTTGTGTTGATATGTCCGATTCGGTGTGGCTCATGCTGCACTCCGGTTCCCGCAACATCGGCAAGGAACTGGCGGACCATCACATCGGCGTGGCCCAGAGCCTCCCGCACAACCAGAACCTGGTCGACCGCGACCTGGCCGTCTTCATCTCGGAGACCCCGCAAATGGCGGCGTACCGCAACGACCTGTTCTGGGCGCAGGAGTACGCCAAGTACAACCGCTCCATCATGATGGCGCTCTTCAAGGACGTGATCCGCAAGGAGTTCAAGAAGGCCAAGCCGGTCTTCGAGCCGGAGATCAGCGCTCACCACAACTACGTGAGCGAGGAGCGGTACGACGGCATGGACCTGCTCGTCACCCGTAAGGGCGCGATCCGCGCGGGCTCCGGCGAGTACGGCATCATCCCGGGCTCCATGGGCACGGGTTCGTACATCGTGAAGGGCCTCGGCAACGCGGCCTCCTTCAACTCCGCGTCGCACGGCGCGGGTCGGAAGATGAGCCGGAACGCCGCGAAGAAGCGCTTCTCGACGCGCGACCTGGAAGAGCAGACGCGGGGCGTGGAGTGCCGTAAGGACTCCGGCGTCGTGGACGAGATCCCCGGCGCGTACAAGCCGATCGAGCAGGTCATCGAGCAGCAGCGGGATCTGGTGGAGGTCGTCGCGAAGCTGAAGCAGGTCATCTGCGTCAAGGGCTGAACGGTCCGGTACGGGGGGCGTGTCGGGGCCGGTCCACTCGGACCGGCCCCGTGCCGTACCCGCGCCGCCGCATCAGGGCACCAGCACCAGCCGCCCCCGCACCCCGCCCTCCGCGAGGCGGGTGTGGGCCTTTGTCGTGTCCGTCAGGGGGAAGGTCTCGGCTACCCGGGCGGTCAGGACGCCCTCGTCGGTGAGGCGGGCCAGGGTGGTGAGTTGGGAGCCGTTCGCCGTCACCTCGACCGATGACGTGCGGATTCCGCGTTCCGGGGACGGGGCCGCGCCGGGGATGACGCCCACGTACGCGCCGTCGTCCCGGACCCAGGCGAGGGCGTCGGCGCCGATGAACGCCGCGTCGAGGACCGCGTCCACGGGGGCGGGGGTCGTGCCCCGGGCCACGAAGGACGTCGCGCCGAAGGAGCGGGTCAGGGCCTCGTCGGCCTCCGACGCGTACGCCGTGACCTGGATGCCGCGGTGGGCGGCGAGCTGGATCGCGTAGCCGCCGACCGCGCCGGCCGCGCCGGTGACCAGGAGCGACTGGCCCGGCTCCAGGGCGAGTCGGTCGAGGGTCTGAGCGGCCATGAGGGCGTTGAGGGGGAGGGCCGCCGCGTGGACCGGGTCCAGGGAGGCGGGGGCCTTCGCGACCGCGCCGGTGTCGACGACCACGTACTCGGCGTGCGTGCCGAGCTGCTTGAACCGGCCGTGGTGCAGGGCGATGACCTCGTCGCCCACCTGCCACTCGGTCGCGTCGCCCACCGCGTCGACGGTTCCTGCGACGTCCCAGCCGAGGCCGAACCGCTGCCCGGCGCCGCCGAAGATCCCGGAACGCACGCCCGCGTCGACCGGGTTGAGGGCGGCCGCGGCGACCTTGATCCGGATCTGGCCCGCGCCCGGTGCGGGGCGCTCGACCTCCACGATCTCGACCGCTTCCGGGCCGCCGAACGTCGTGACGACTGCTGCTCGCATGACAACTCCCGTGTTCTTCAAGTCGGTTGGTGCGGATGCTGTGCGCTTTCCTTTCCGCAGTGATGACTTTATGGAGTGCTACTCTCTTTCAGTAAGTACGTACCTGAAGGTGCGTAACACGCTGGGGAGTACGGGGGGTCGGTCATGGCGACGACGACGGCGGCGCAGCGCCGCGAGCAGGCGCGGTTCGCGTACGACGCGTTCCTGCGGGAGTGCCCGACCAATCAGCTGCTCGCGCGGCTGAGCGACAAGTGGGTGAGCCTGGTCGTGGCCGCGCTCGCTGGGCAGGACGGGCCGATGCGGTACTCGGATCTCGGCCGGAGGATCGCGGGTGTCAGCCAGAAGATGCTCACGCAGACGCTGCGTTCCCTGGAGCGGGACGGGATCGTGGCGCGGACGGTGACGCCGTCGGTGCCGGTGCGGGTCGACTACGAACTGACCGCGCTGGGCCGGAGCCTGGGCGGTCTGCTCGTCGCGGTGAAGGACTGGGCGGAGACGCACATGGACGAGGTGGCCGTGGCGCGGGAGAGTTACGACGCCCAGCCCCAGTAGGGGGCATCAGGCGTCAGAGTCCTTGAGGGGTCTGCTGAAGCCTTCAGAAGTCTTCAGAAGTAGTACGTGTCGCCCGTGTCCAGGACCAGCACCTCGTGGCGGTTGTTGTCGGGGTTGTGGTCGGCCGGGCCGCCCGTCCACACGGTGTCGAGACGCACGGTCACCTCGGTGGGGCGGGTGGCGAGGCGGACGTCGACGGTGAGCGGGGTGCCGAGGGCCGCCGCGGGCAGGGCGCCGGTGCGGCAGTCGACGGTGCGCGGGCCGGTGCGCAGGCAGGCGGCGGGGAGGCCGGGCTGGGCATCGGTGAGCGGGGCGGACCAGGCGATCCTGAGGGTGGTGTCGGGGACGTCGGTGGGGCCGTGGTTCTCGGGGGTGAGGGCGACGGTGACCCGGTCGCCGGCCATGGTGACGCTGCCGTGGTGGGCGAGGTCGGCCTCGGCCGGGGCGGTGCCGCCCGGTGGCAGGAGGAGGACGAGGGCGGGGGCGAGAGCGAGGGCCGGGTGCACGGCTGACCTCCGGTTGCGCGGGGACGGTGGGCCGATTTATCCCACGTGCGGGGCGCGGTGACACGTGCGTGACACCCTGTGGCGCATGACCGTCGCTCGTTCCGTGTTCCTGTTCGTCCTCGCCGCGCTGTTCGAGATCGGTGGCGCCTGGCTGGTGTGGCAGGGGGTGCGTGAGCATCGCGGGTGGGCGTGGATCGGCGCCGGGGTGATCGCGCTGGGGCTGTACGGGTTTGTGGCGACGCTCCAGCCGGACGGGGAGTTCGGGCGGATCCTGGCCGCGTACGGCGGGGTGTTCGTGGCGGGGTCGATCGCGTGGGGCATGGTCGCCGACGGGTACCGGCCGACCCGCTGGGACGTGGCCGGGGTGCTGATCTGCCTGGTGGGGATGGCCGTGATCATGTACGCCCCGCGGGGGGAGTGAGCCTGCGTCGTACGCTGGCACCAGCCGTCCGTCGAGCCTTCAGGAGCAGTCATGGCCCCCGCCCCCGCATCCCGTATCGCCGTCGTCACGGGCGCGAGCAGCGGCATCGGTGCCGCGACGGCCCGGCAGCTGGCGGCGGCCGGGTACCGGGTGGTGCTCACGGCCCGCCGCAAGGACCGGATCGAGGCGCTGGCCGAGGAGATCAACGGCGCCGGGCACCAGGCCGCCGCGTACGCCCTGGACATCACCGACCGGGCGGCGGTGGACGAGTTCGCGACGGCCTTCAAGACGGTCGGCGTGCTGGTGAACAACGCGGGCGGTGCGCTGGGTGCCGATCCGGTGGCCTCGGGTGACCCGGAGCAGTGGCGCCAGATGTACGAGACGAACGTGATCGGCACGCTGAACGTGACGCAGGCCCTGCTGCCCGCGCTCACCGCGTCCGGTGACGGCACGGTCGTCGTCCTCTCCTCGACCGCCGGGCACGGTACGTACGAGGGCGGCGGCGGTTATGTGGCCGCGAAGCACGCCGAGCACGTGCTGGCGGAGACGCTGCGGCTGGAGATCGTCGGTACTCCGGTGCGGGTCATCGAGGTGGCGCCCGGCATGGTGAAGACGGACGAGTTCGCGCTGACGCGGTTCGGGGGTGACGAGGAGAAGGCGGCGAAGGTGTACGCGGGGGTGGCCGAGCCGCTGACCGCGGACGATGTCGCCGACACGATCAGCTGGGCCGTGACCCGTCCGCCGCACGTGAACATCGACCTGCTCGTGGTCCGCCCGCGCGCCCAGGCGTCCAACAGCAAGGTGCACCGTGAGCTCTGAGGCGCCGGATCCGCTGGATGTCCTCCAGCGTGAGTTCGATCAGCGCCGGCTCGCCGAGGAGAAGAAGGGCGAGCGGTACATGTGGTGGTACCTGGGCTACTTCCTCTTCGGCATCCACATCGTGGCCTTCGTGATGATCTACGCGATCAGGCACGCGGGGTAGTAGGCCCGTAGATCGTCTGCGGCTCCGGTGGGGGCTGGTCGCGCAGTTCCCCGCGCCCCTGGGACGTCTTTCGGGCGCGGCCCGGTGGCCGCTTCTCGCGCAGTTCCCCGCGCCCCTGAGGCATGCGCTTCGCGCAGCCTCCCCTTCAGAGGCTGCGGCTCCGCCGCGCCTCTGTCGTTGATGAGATGGCGCACGAAGTGCGCATCTCAGGGGCGCGGGGAACTGCGCGAGAAGCCCCACCGGAGCCGCAGACGACGAACGACCCAGGGGCGCGGGGAACTGCGCGGGAGGAGGCCTCCGGGCCGCGGCCTAGTTGGACGGGTAAGCCGTCGGAGACACGCCCAGGGTTGCCGTGAAGTCGCGGACCAGGTGGGCCTGGTCCGCGTAGCCCAGGTCGGCGGCGAGGGCGGCCCAGTCGACGGCGTCGTGGTGGGCGGCGGCCTCCACGGCCTCGTGGATCCGGTAGCGCAGCACGCACCACTTCGGGCTGACCCCCACGTACCCGGCGAACAGCCGCTGGAGCGAGCGCACCGAAAGCCCCTCCTCGCGGGCCAGACCGGCGACCCGGTGCACGGCGCGCTCGGCGCGGATCCGGGCGACGAGGCCGCACGCGAGCTCGGCCCGCGGGTCGGGGGCGGCCGGGGCGAGGGGCAGCAGGTAGGCGTCGAGGGCGGCGGCCCGGTCGCGGTCCTCGGCGGGGCCGACGACGGCGGCCGGGTCGGTCGCCGGGAACACATCCGCGTACGGCAGCACCCGGCCGGTCCACGCGGAGACCGGCTCGTCCGGCGCGAAGGGCCGGAACATGCCGGGCCGGAACTTCACCCCGCACACCCGCCCGCGCCCGCCGATCTTGCGGGTGTAGAGGCCGGGCGCCCAGACGCCGGTCAGCTCCCCGTACGGCGGGCCGTCCGCCTCGTCCCACTGGAACGTCAGGTTCACCGAGGGGTGGGCGAGGACGTGCGAGGCGTAGGGGGCGTCCAGGTCCCAGTCGATGAACCAGTAGTTCTGCACGTACGGGCGCAGGGCGGGCGCGGGCTCGTGGCGGCGGAAGCGGACGCGGGTCAGCAGCGCGTCCGGGTCGACGATCCCGCGGGTGTCACGCTCCATGCCCGGATCGTACGGCGGGGCACCGACAGCGGCCGGGGGAAATAAGTGCGGCGGGGGCACTGTTCCAGGGGTATAGTTGAAGCGTCAACAACCTGGAAGGTGAGCAGCCATGCAGTTCGGGATCTTCACCGTCGGCGACGTCACGGTCGACCCGACGACCGGGCGTGCCCCGACCGAGCACGAGCGGATCAAGGCGATGCTGGCCATCGCGCTCAAGGCGGAGGAGGTCGGCCTCGACGTCTTCGCGACCGGCGAGCACCACAACCCGCCGTTCGTCCCGTCCTCCCCGACGACGATGCTCGGCTACATCGCGGCCCGCACCGAGAAGCTGGTGCTCTCCACCTCCACCACCCTGATCACCACCAACGATCCGGTGAAGATCGCCGAGGACTTCGCGATGCTCCAGCACGTCGCGGACGGCCGGGTCGACGTGATGATGGGCCGCGGCAACACCGGGCCGGTCTACCCGTGGTTCGGCAAGGACATCCGCGACGGCATCGACCTCGCCATCGAGAACTACGCCCTGCTGCGCCGCCTGTGGGACGAGGACGTCGTGACCTGGAAGGGCAAGTTCCGCACGCCGCTCCAGTCGTTCACGTCCACGCCCCGCCCGCTCGACGGCGTCGCGCCGTTCGTCTGGCACGGCTCCATCCGCTCCCCGGAGATCGCCGAGCAGGCCGCGTACTACGGCGACGGCTTCTTCCACAACAACATCTTCTGGCCCGCCAGCCACACCCAGCAGATGGTGAACCTGTACCGCCAGCGCTACGCCCACTACGGGCACGGCACCCCGGAGCAGGCCATCGTCGGCCTCGGCGGCCAGGTCTTCATGCGGAAGAACTCGCAGGACGCGGTGCGCGAGTTCCGCCCGTACTTCGACAACGCGCCGGTCTACGGCCACGGCCCGTCCCTGGAGGACTTCACCCGGGAGACGCCGCTGACCGTCGGCTCGCCGCAGGAGGTCATCGACCGGACGCTGTCGTTCCGGGACGTCGTGGGCGACTACCAGCGCCAGCTGTTCCTGATGGACCACGCGGGCCTGCCGCTGAAGACGGTCCTGGAGCAGCTCGACCTGCTCGGCGAGGAGGTCGTGCCGGTGCTGCGCAAGGAGTTCGCCAACCAGCGCCCGGCGAACGTGCCGGACGCGCCCACCCACGCGGCCCGCGTCGCCGCCAAGGCCGACGCGCCTGAAGGGAGCGCGAAGTGAAGCTCGTCGTCGTATCGGCGGGACTGAGTTCTCCCTCGTCCACCCGGCTGCTCGCCGACCGGCTCACCGCGGCGACCCTGCACCGGGTCGACGCGGAGGTGGAGGTCATCGAGCTGCGCGACCTCGCCACCGAGATCGCCCAGCACTTCGTCACCGGCTTCCCGCAGGCCAGGCTCGCCGCCGCGCTCGACGCGGTGGCGGCCGCCGACGGCCTGATCGCCGTGACGCCGGTGTTCGCGGCCTCGTACAGCGGACTGTTCAAGTCGTTCTTCGACGTCATCGACAAGGACGCGCTGACCGGCAAGCCCGTGCTCGTCGCCGCGACCGGCGGCACCGCCCGGCACTCGCTGGTGACCGAGCACGCGCTGCGTCCGCTCTTCACGTACCTGCGCGCCCTCGTCCTGCCGACCGCCGTGTACGCGGCGTCGGAGGACTGGGGCGAGGAGGGTCTCGCCGCCCGGATCACCCGTGCGGGCGGCGAGCTGGCCCGCTTCATGGGCCCGACGGTCGCCGACGCCGGACCCGACGTCGACACCGCGGCCGCGATCGCGCCCCGTTCGCTGACCGGCGCGATCACGTCCGTGGACCCGGCCGACGGGTTCCAGGTGACTCCCTTCGAGCAGCGGCTCGCGGCGCTACGGCCGGCTGACTAGCCGCAGCGCGGCCGGCTCCGGTGCCTTCCACGCGGTCCAGCCGTGGGTGCCGGGCAGGACGTACGGGGTCCAGTGCCGGGCGTAGTCGGGCGGCAGGGTGCCCCGCGGTGTGAGCAGCGCCGTGGGGACCTCGGCCGCCCGGCGCAGCAGCTGCGCGCGGGTCGTGGAGGTGTTGTTGCCCTTGATCTGGGCGGAGGCGCAGCCCGCCGCGTAGCCGATGGGCAGCGCGCGCGGGCCGGTGACCAGGCAGGGCGGGGTGAGGCCCAGGGTGCGCAGGCCGTTGGCGGCGGCGACGTAGCGGGCGTCGGTCGTCGCGGTGGCGGCCACGACCCGTTGCAGCACGACGAACTGGGTGACGATCTGCGCCGCGACGAGGACGACTGCGGCGACCGCCAGTGTCCTGCGGCGCTTCAGGCGCCGCAGCAGCACCGCGACGGGCAGCGCGAGCAGCGCGTACGACGGGAGCAGGAAGCGCGGCGCGGAGTAGCCGATGAGCAGCAGGTACGACGCGCTCAGGGACGCCGCGCAGGCCACCGGGAGGACGGTCGGCGCGAGCCGCCGCTCGCGCCGGGCCACCAGCACCGCGGCCACCGCGAGCAGCGGCAGGACCAGCCACCACAGGGCGAGTCCGGGCTGGTCCGGGGCGCCCGCCGTGCAGGGGCGGCACAGCAGCGGGCCGTTCACCGCGCGCCAGGCCGTGCCGAAGTTCGGGTGCAGGCCCATGTCGCCCTCGGTGGCGCTGGACACGTGCAGCCGCTCCAGCACGCCGCCCCAGCGCAGATACGCCTCGACGACCCACTGGGCGAGTCCGGCCGCCAGCCCCGCGGCCAGCCACGGCAGGGCGCGCCTGTGTCCTCGTACGACGAGGGCGTACGCGGCGAGCGGCAGCACCAGCCACACCGCGTCCGGCGCCCGGAACAGGGCCACCGCGGCGACGCACAGCGCCGGCTGCCAGGTGCCGCCGCGCAGGAACCAGCCCACGGCGCCGACCGCGCCGAACGCCACCCACAGGTTGGGCATGGCCATCGCCCCGGACAGCACGCTGATCCACAGGCTGCCGAAGAGCAGGGCGGCGAAGGCGGTGGTGCGGGCGCCGACCAGCGGGCGCCAGACGCGGAACGCCGCGTAGAGCGCGGCGGCGGACAGCACGGCGAGCACGGCGCGCAGGGCGAGCGGTCCGGCGCCGGCCGCGACGAACGGCGCGGTCAGCAGGCTGGTCCCGCGCGAGCGCGGCGCGCTGAAGAACACGGCCGGATTGCGCGGGTCGTACTGGGAGACGTAGACGGACTCGTCCCATCCGAGGCCGTGGCCCAACTGTGGGACGACAAGGGTGAGTTGGGCGACTGCGTAGAGTGCGGCGACGGCCGTGAGCCAGACGTCGGGGCCCGGGGTACGCCGGTCACGGGAACGGCGTGCCCCGGGCCTGGTGCGCGGCGGAGCCGGGGCCGCCGCCGACACGGGTCCCGCGGCGGCGAGGGCGAGGGTTCCGGCCGCGAGTGGGGGGCGGAGGACGGACCGCCACCGACTTTGTCGGCCCGTCCTCCGCCCCTCGGGGGCCCGTCGCCACCGGGGACCGGGGGCCGAGGGCCCCGCCGGGACGGGCGTCTGGGTGGGCGGTGCGCTGGAGTGGTGCGTCGCAGGCGTGGGCATCGTTCCCCTACGGTGTCCGGGGCCGTGCGGCAGTGCCCCCGGCCCGGTGACCTCGGCCTTCATGGCGTGTCCCCTCTTGTCCGCGGGAGTGCGTCCCGCGTACCGAACGGGCTTTTCTGCGCGCCCAGTTGACGGCCCGGCCGCGCAGCCGTTGCCCTGCACGACGTCGTTTCGTCGCCCTGAGTTGGGTGAAAAGCAAGCCATAACGGGCGACGATCGGCTCCGGGTCGTAGCGGTGCGCGGACTCCAGCGCGGCCGTGCCCATCGCCCTGCGGAGCGTGTCGTCCTCGATCAGTTCGACCATCGCCTCGGCGAGCGCCCGCGCGTCCCCGACCGGCACCAGGCGCCCGTCGTGCCCGTCCGTGATGATCTCGCCGGGCCCGAGCGGCGCGTCCGTGCTCACCACCGGGACCCCGCAGCGCATCGCCTCCACCAGCGTCATCCCGAACGACTCGGCGTCGGAGGCGCTCACCACGATCGACGCCTTGGCGAACTCCGGCTCGATCGGCGACACGGCGCCCATCAGCCGGGCCCGCCCGGTCAGTCCGAGCCCGGCCACCAGGGTCCGCAGCCGTTCCTCCTGCGCGCCGCCGCCGTAGATCCGCAGCTCCCAGCCGGGCTCCTTCGCCGCCACCGCGGTGAACGCCTCCAGGAGCAGGTCGTAGCGCTTGCCCGGGGCGAGCCGCCCGGCCGCCGCGATGATCTTCGAGGTGCCGTCGGACGGCGGGACCGGGGCGGGCGGCACGATGTTCGGCACGGCCAGCACCCGCACCCCCGGCAGCGCCATCCGCGACCGGTAGACCGCCGCGTCCTCCTCGGTCACCGTCACGACCGCGTCCAGCCGCCGGTAGTGGCGGGCCAGCACCGCGCGCAGCTTCTTGGTGTGCGCGTCGTGCCGCAGGTGCTCCTGCGCGACCCGCAGCGCCCGCTTCGGGCCCCACTTCGCGAGATAGACGTTGATGCCGGGGCGGGTGCCGATGACGACATCGGCGTCGCAGTGCTGCTCCAGGTAGGCGCGTACCCGCTGGTCGTGCAGGAGCGTGTACTGCTTGTGGCGCTTCTCGGCGGCCGGGAAATCCCGGGCCGGTTCGCGGAACGCGGGCAGCGCGCTGTCGGCGCTGTCCGCCCGGCCGTCCACGAGCGGGACGAGCCCGATCCGCGGGTCCACCGGGAAGCGCGGCGTCTCCCGGTGCCGGGACATCGAGACGATCTCCACCTCGTGGCCGCCGTGCTCGACGAGCGCGGCGGCGAGGTTGAGCGTCGTGCGCACCGTGCCGCCGATGGCGTACACGTTGTGCAGCAGGAACACGATCTTCATGCGTACTGCCTTCCCCGGCTTGTCCCCAATGTCCGGGAGGAGCCTGGCCGGATCAGGTAAGCCGCCCGTCCGGTGGGGGTGAGAGGCAAGTAAGAAGCCCTTTGGCGGACGGCTGATCAGGCGATGCGCACCCGGCCCGGGGGCACACTGGCGGGGTGTCGCAGACCTCTCCGCTCCCCCCGGCCCCCGCTCCGACCGTGCTGCTCGCCGAGGACGACCGACCGATCCGCAACGCCCTGGAACGCGCCCTGGCGCTGGAGGGCTATGTGGTCACGGCCGTCGCCGACGGTGTCGAGGCGCTCGCCGCGGCCCACCGCTCCCGGCCCGACGTCCTCGTCCTGGACGTGATGATGCCGGGCATCGACGGCCTCCAGGTCTGCCGGGTGCTGCGCGCCGAGGGCGACCGCACCCCGATCCTGATGCTGACGGCGCTGGTCGAGACCCCGGACCGGATCGCGGGCCTCGACGCGGGCGCCGACGACTACGTGGTGAAGCCCTTCGACGTCGAGGAGGTCTTCGCCCGGCTGCGCGCCCTGCTGCGCCGCGCCGCCCCGGTGCCCGAGGAACCCTGCGACGACGGCCGGCAGGTGACCGCCGCCGATCTGCGCATCGACCCGGCCGCCCGGCGCGCGTGGCGCGGTGCCCGCGAGCTGGAACTCACCAGGACCGAGTTCGACCTCCTGGAACTGCTGGTCCGCAACAGTGGCATCGTCCTGGACCACGCCACGATCTACGACCGGATCTGGGGCTACGACTTCGGGCCGGGCTCGAAGAACCTCGCGGTCTACGTCGGCTATCTGAGGCGCAAGGTGGACGAGCCGGACGGGGTGCCGCTGATCCACACGGTCAGGGGCGTGGGCTACGTGCTGAGGGAGGGCTGAGGGTGAGTCCCGCCTCGCGGAGCCTGCGCACGAAACTGGCCCTGTCCTTCGCGGCGGTCGCGGCCGGGGTGACGGCGCTCGTCGGGTTCCTCTCCTACGACTCGGCGGCCCGCCTGGTCCGTGTCGACCAGGAGGCCGTCTTCGACCAGGTCGTCCACGGCCTGCGCCAGCAGGTGCGCCAGGAGGCGCTCACCGCGGACGACTTCAGCTCCGGCGACGCGGACCACGACGGTCCGCGCGACGATCTGACGCGGCCGGTCGGCACCGACATCCAGGTCCTCGGTCCGGGCGGCACCGTCACCGACCGGGGCAACCCGCCGCTGCCCGTCGAGGCCGACGACCGGCGGGTCGCCGAGGCGCGCGAGGCGGGCCTGCTCTCCGAGGACGAGGACGTGGAGATCGACGGCGACGCGTACCGCCTCGCGACCGTGTCCCTCGGCGGCGGGCGCGGCGCGGTGCAGGTCGCGCAGGAGTTCAGCGATACCGAGGACCTGCTCGCCGAGCTCCAGCGGCGCACCCTGCTGTACGCGGCCGCGGTCGTCGTCGCGGCGGGCCTGTTCGGCTGGTGGCTGGCGCGCCGGGTCACCTCGCGGCTGATCCGGCTCGCGCAGACCGCCGAGGACGTGGCGTCGACCGGCAGGCTGGACGTCGCGGTCCCGGTCACCGGCGGCGACGAGGTGGGCAGTCTGGGCCGCTCCTTCGACCGGATGCTGGGCCGGCTCGCCCGGTCGGTGGAGGACCAGCGGCGCCTGGTGCAGGACGCGGGCCACGAGCTGCGCACGCCGCTGACCTCGCTGCGTACGAACATCTCGCTGCTGCACCGCATCGGCGAACTGCCGCCCGACGCCCGCCGCGAACTCGTCGCCGACCTGGGCCAGGAGTCCCGCGAACTCACCGACCTGGTCAACGAGCTGGTGGAGCTGGCGGCCGGCAAGGAGGACGACGAACCGGTCACCGAGGTGGCGCTCGCCGAGACCGCGGAGGACGTCGCGAAGCTGGCCCGGCGCCGCACCGGCCGCATGATCACCGTCCACGTGGACGGCCCGCCGGACCTCGACACCACGATCACCGGCCGCCCCGCCCAGTTGCAGCGGGCCCTGTCCAACCTGGTGGAGAACGCCGCCAAGTTCGACACCGGTGGCACCGCCCCCATCGAGATCGTCGTCACCCGGCTGTCGGGCGTCGGCAGCGGGGTGCGCGTGGAGGTCCTCGACCGCGGTCCCGGCATCGCCGACGCCGACGCGGACCGCGTCTTCGACCGCTTCTACCGCGCTCCGGCCGCCCGCAGCCTGCCCGGTTCGGGCCTCGGTCTGTCGATCGTGCGGGAGGTCGCGGCGGCCCACGGCGGTGTGCCGTTCGCCGCGCGGCGAGACGGCGGGGGAGCGGTGATCGGGTTCGTGGTCAAAGGAGTCGGGAGCGGGGACGGGCAGCGCTGAACAACCCCGTGGCGGCCGTGCCGCGCGCCGGTCACCATGACTTTCATGCGCTTCTCCGTGAACATCCCCAACTTCGGCGACTTCGCCGACGCCCGTACCGTCGCGAGGACCGCCGCCGCGGCCGAACAGGCGGGCTGGGACGGTCTGTTGATCTGGGACCACGTGGTCCACGACAAGCAGGTGCAGCGCGGCAAGCCGTTCGGCGACCCGTGGATGCTGCTCACCGCCGCCGCCCTCGCCACCTCCCGGATCCGGCTCGGCACCCTGCTCACGCCCGTGCCCCGCTACCGGCCCGAGCAGCTGGCCCGGCAGGTCGCCACCCTGGACGCGCTCAGCGGCGGCCGCGTGGTCTTCGGGGCGGGGCTCGGCGGGCCCGCCGAGGACGAGTACGGCAGCTTCGGCGACACCGTCGACCGCGCCGTGCACGCCGAACGCCTCGACGAGGGACTCGACGTGCTCACCCGCTACTGGTCGGGCGAGACCGTCGACCACACCGGCGCCCACTACCGCGTCCACGACACCCAGTTGCTGCCCGCGACCGTCCAGCGGCCCCGGCCGCCCGTCTGGATCGGCGGCTTCTGGCCGAACCGCCGCCCGATGCGCCGCGCGGCCCGCTGGGACGGCGCCGCCCCGCTCTTCACCGACGCCCTGCACGGCGTACCGCCGCACCCGGACCGGCTGGCCGAGGTCGTCGCGTACGTCCGGGAGCACCGGGACGCCCCGGGCGAGGACTTCGAGATCGTCGTCGGCGGCCTCACCCCCGGCGACCGGGCCAAGGCCCTCGACATCATCGGCCCGCTCGCCGACGCGGGCGCCACCTGGTGGGACGAACGCCAGCTCCAGGACGGCGGCTTCATCGACTCGTACGAGGCCGTGCTGCGCCGCATCGAGGCGGGGCCGCCGCGACGGTGACCCTCAGGTGAGGACCAGCCAGCGGCGTCCGTCGAGGAGTTCGCGGGCCGCGTCGAGATGGCCGGCGTGGCACGCCGTCTCGGTGATCACGTGCAGCAGCAGTTCGCGCAGGGTGTGCAGCCGGTAGTCCGAGTCGAACAGATGGGCGGGCCACCAGGCGGGCGGGTCGTCCGGGGCGGCGGCGGTGATGACGGCGTCCGCACGCCGGGTCGCCGCGCGGTAGGCGTCGAGCACGTCGGCGGCCGTCGCGTCCGCGGGCACCTGCCAGGAGTCACCGAGACCGTCGATGGAGGCGATGACGTCCGGCTCGCCGAGGAACACGGCCCGGAACCAGAACCGCTCGACGTCCAGGGTCAGGTGCCGGAGCAGGCCGAGGCAGGACCAGCCGGAGGGCAGTACGGGCTTGCGGAGGGCCTCGTCGTCGAGCCCTTCGAGGATGCCGAGCACGTGGCGGCGCTGCCCGGCCAGGACGGCGAGCAGAGTCTCCGTCTCCGTGCCCGGCGCGGTCACGGCCACACCAGGCAGTACGCCTGATGCCCGGCGTCGTGCAGACGGTGGCTGAAGTCCTGCCATTCGTGGAGCAGTTGGTACACATTGAACGCGTCGCGCGGGCCGCCCCGGTCGGGGACCGTGGACCAGATGAACGCCGCCGCGCCGACGGCCTCCTCGCCCACCCCGCGCAGCGGGTCGACGACCGTCATCGGCAGCTTCACCACCGCGTAGTCGGGATGGAGCACGACCAGCTCCAGCGGCGGGACCTTGTGCAGGGGTATGCCCTCGATGCCGGTGAGGACCATCGCGGCCATCGTCTCCGGCTTGATCTTGGTGAACATGCCGCCCATGCCGAGCTCGTCACCGCCGAGCTCCTCGGGACGCATGGAGATCGGGACACGGGCCGCCGTGGCGCCGTCGGGCGCGCCGAAGTATTTGTACGTCACCCCCACCCGGCCACCATTCCCGCTTCCGCTCCCCACCAATGGCTCCCCGCGGTCGTCGCGTCGGTGCTTTCCCCGCCGGGCACGCCGGGGGCCCAGGTCGTCGGTCCCCTCGCCCAGTCCGCCGCCACCGCGATGCATATCTCCACCCGACTGCTGTTCTCAGGGCGCCAGGGCCCTTTTCTAGGCCGCGCGACCGCCGACGCGCAACCCGATCATCGTGTCAGTGACCTCCCCCACGGTCATCCGCCGAAACGTGCCGACGGAACAACTGCGCGAGCGCGGCCCCCACCACCCGTACAGATGCCGTGCAGAGTTCTGACAGTGCGAGTCTAGGCCGCGACGGGTCCGCGCGGAGGGGACCGAGGACACGGGCCGTACGCTGAGAGGCATGGCAGAGGCGAACAACACCCCCTATCCCTATGAGGCACCCGTTTCGCAGGGGCTCTTCGACCGTGCGTCCGTCGTCACCCCCGGTGGCGTGAACTCTCCGGTGCGCGCGTTCCGAGCCGTGGGCGGTACGCCCCGTTTCATGGTGTCCGGTACCGGTCCGTATCTGACGGACGCCGACGGTCGCGAGTACGTCGACCTCGTGTGCTCGTGGGGGCCGATGATCCTCGGCCATTCACACCCCGAGGTCATCGCGGCCGTGCAGGAGGCCGTCGCCCGCGGCACCTCCTTCGGCACGCCCGGTGAGGGCGAGGTCGCGCTCGCCGAGGAGATCGTCGCGCGGATCGAGCCCGTCGAGCAGGTGCGTCTGGTGTCCTCCGGCACCGAGGCGACCATGTCGGCGATCCGGCTGGCCCGCGGCTTCACCGGCCGCGCCAAGGTGATCAAGTTCGCCGGCTGCTACCACGGGCACGTCGACGCGCTGCTCGCCGCCGCCGGTTCCGGCGTCGCCACCTTCGGCCTCCCGGACACCCCCGGCGTCACCGGCGCCCAGGCCGGCGACACGATCGTCCTGCCGTACAACGACATCGAGGCGGTGCGGGCCGCGTTCGCCGCGCACCCCGGCGAGATCGCCTGCGTGATCACCGAGGCCTCGCCCGGCAACATGGGCGTCGTGCCGCCGCGCGACGGCTTCAACGCCGGGCTGAAGGAGGCGTGCCGGGAGAACGGCGCGCTGTACATCTCCGACGAGGTCATGACGGGCTTCCGCACCTCGAAGGCCGGCTGGTTCGGCGTCGACGGGGTCGTCCCGGACCTGATGACGTTCGGCAAGGTCATGGGCGGCGGCTTCCCCGCCGCGGCGTTCGGCGGCCGCGCCGACGTGATGGCCCACCTCGCCCCGGCGGGCCCGGTCTACCAGGCGGGCACCCTGTCCGGTAACCCGATCGCGACCGCCGCCGGTCTCGCCCAGCTCCGGCTGCTCGACGACGCCGCGTACGCCAAGGTCGACGCGGTGAGCGAGCAGCTCCGTACGCTCGTCTCGGACGCGCTCACCAAGGAGGGCGTCGCCCACCGGGTGCAGAACGCGTCGAACATGTTCTCCGTGTTCTTCACCGACGGCGAGGTCCGGAACTACGACGACGCGAAGGGCCAGGAGTCCTTCCGCTTCACCCCGTTCTTCCACTCGATGCTGGAGCAGGGCGTGTATCTGCCGCCGTCCGCGTTCGAGTCCTGGTTCGTCTCGACCACCCACGACGAGCGGGCGGTCGAGCGCATCGCCGCCGCGCTCCCGGCTGCCGCCCGCGCGGCCGCGGAGGCCACCGCATGAGCACCCCCAAGAGCGACAGCGACATCACCGTCGTCCACCTGATGCGCCACGGCGAGGTGCACAACCCGGAGGGGATCCTGTACGGGCGGCTGCCCGACTACCACCTCTCCGAGCTGGGGCGGCAGATGGCCGACCGGGTCGCCGAGCACCTCTCGGCGCGCGACATCACGCATGTCGTCGCCTCCCCGCTGGAGCGGGCGCAGGAGACGGCGACGCCGATCGCCAAGGCGCACGGCCTCGGCCTCGACAGTGACGACCGTCTCATCGAGGCGGGCAACGTGTTCCAGGGCAAGACCTTCGGCGTCGGCGACGGCGCGCTGAAGAATCCGGACAACTGGAAGCACCTCGTCAACCCGTTCAAGCCGTCGTGGGGCGAGCCCTACGTCGAGCAGGTCGTCCGCATGATGGGCGCGCTCGACGCGGCCAAGGACGCGGCGCGCGGCCACGAGGCGGTGTGCGTCAGCCACCAGCTGCCCATCTGGATCGTGCGCTCCTTCGTCGAGAAGCGGCGGCTGTGGCACGACCCGCGCAAGCGGCAGTGCACCCTCGCCTCGCTGACGACCTTCACCTACCGTGGCGACAAGATCGTCTCGGTGGGCTACAGCGAGCCGGCCATCGACCTCGTCCCCGCCCACCTGCGGGCCGGGGCCAAGCCGGTGAAGGGCAAGGACAAGGCGTTCGGCGCCTGACCTGTGAACGCGCGAAGGGCCGCCGGCCGCGGCGGCCCTTCTGTGTTTCCCCTCTGCTTCGGCCGTCTGCCACACCAAAACACCCCAAAAGCGTCGTAATTCCAGGAACCCGCGTGTCCCGCACGCCCTCTAAGGGGGTGCCGCCCTGTGAATGGGTGGCTGAGTGCGAAGAGCAAGGGGACGGTATGCGCGACGTCAGCCGCAGGGGACTCATCGGCATGGGAGCGGGCGCGGCCGCCGCGGCCGCGCTGGCCGGCTGCGGCTCGGGGTCGGGCGACGCGCCGTCGACGGTGCGGGGTGAGTCGCACAAGCCGGGTCACCCCGGAGCGCCCAAGCAGCCGTCGGTGAAGCCCATCGGCGACGGCTCGACCGCGTACACCGGCAAGCAGCCCAGGCAGCCGCGCGCACCCGAGAAGCTCGAACCCGGCCAGAAGCCGCCGCAGTTCGTGATCTTCTCCTGGGACGGCGCGGGCGAGGTGGGCAACGGCCTGTTCCCGCGCTTCCTCAAGCTCGCCGAGGACCACGGCGCCCACATGACCTTCTTCCTCTCCGGGCTCTATCTGCTGCCGGAGTCGAAGAAGCGCCTGTACCACCCGCCGAACAACGCGGTCGGCGCCTCCGACATCGGCTACCTCACCGACGAGCACATCAAGGCGACGCTGAAGTACACCCGGCAGGCCTGGCTCGAAGGCCACGAGATCGGCACGCACTTCAACGGCCACTTCTGCGTGGGCAGCGGTACCGTCGCCAACTGGACGCCGGAGCAGTGGCGCAGCGAGATCGACCAGGCCAAGTCGTTCGTCCAGAACTGGCGGACGAACTCGGGCTGGACGGACCTGCCGCCCCTGCCGTTCGACTACGACAAGGAGCTGGCCGGCGGCCGCACGCCGTGCCTGCTCGGCCAGGACAACCTGCTGCCCACCGCCCGCGAGCTCGGCTGGCGCTACGACGCGTCCTCGCCCGGCGGCCGCCAGCGCTGGCCCGAGAAGCGGATGGGCGTCTGGGACCTGCCGCTCCAGGCCGTCCCGTTCCCCGGCCGCTCCTTCGAGGTGCTGTCGATGGACTACAACATGCTGGCGAACCAGTCCCACAACTCCACCCGCGCGCCCTCGTACAACTACCCGGGCTGGCGCAAGCAGTCGACGGCCGCGTACATCGCCGGGTTCGACCGCGCGTACCGGACGAACCGGGCACCGTTCTTCATCGGCAACCACTTCGAGGAGTGGAACGGCGGCATCTACATGGACGCCGTTGAAGAAGCGTTCAAGCACATCGCGGCCACCGCCGAGAAGGACAGTGACGTGCGCCTCGTCTCCTTCCGGCAGTTCGTCGACTGGCTGGACGTCCAGGACCCCGAGGTGCTGGACAAACTGCGCACGCTCGACGTCGGGCAGCGGCCGGCGCAGGGCTGGCGGACGTTCCTGGAGAAGCCCGGGACGGTCACGGGGAAGCACCACGAAAAGAGCGGCACAAACCACTCCTGAAGTGGGCTTTTCCCGTCATGAGGGGGGTGCGAAAGATCCCTTGAACGGACATGCGAAACTTTTCACATGAGTGCCGCCTGCCGCGCCCCCCGCATCGCCGCGACCACGCGCCGCGCCGCCAAGCTGACCGTAGGAGCCGCCGTGGCGGCCCTGGTCCTGACGGCGTGCGGCAATGGCGGCGTCTCCGGCGGCGGGGACAACACCAACTTCGTGACGGGCACGGGCGGCATCGCCACCGTCGAGAAGGGCGAGCGGTCCCCGGCCCCCGACCTCACCGGCAAGGACCTCAACGGCGACAAGCTGACCCTGTCCGCCTACAAGGGCAAGGTCGTCGTCATCAACGTCTGGGGCTCCTGGTGCCCGCCCTGCCGCGCCGAGGCCAGGTACTTCGCGAAGGCCGCCGAGCGGACCAAGGACCAGGACGTCCAGTTCCTCGGCATCAACACCCGGGACCCCGACAGCGGCCCGGCCAAGTCCTTCGAGAAGGACTACGGCATCACGTACCCGAGCTACTACGACCCCTCGGGCAAGCTGCTGCTCCAGTTCAAGAAGGGCACCCTCAACCCGCAGTCCATCCCGTCCACGCTGGTCATCGATCGTGAGGGCAACATCGCGGCGCGCTCCCTGCGGGCGCTCAGCGAGAAGAACCTCGACAAGATGATCGACCCCGTGATCGCGGAGAAGTGACCGAGGTGTCCCTCACACTCGCCGCCGGCGGCATCGGTGGCACCGTCGAGAACGGTGCCCTGGTGGTGGCCCTGCCGATCGCACTGCTCGGCGGGCTCGTCTCCTTCTTCTCCCCGTGCGTCCTGCCCCTCGTCCCCGGTTACCTGTCCTACGTGACCGGTGTCAGCGGCACCGACCTCGCCGAGGCCCGACGCGGGCGGATGGCGGCGGGCGCCGGTCTCTTCGTCCTCGGGTTCACCGCCGTCTTCGTGTCCGGCGGCGCGCTCTTCGGCTTCTTCGGCCAGACGCTCCAGGAGTACCAGGGCGTCCTGACCAAGATCCTCGGAGTCCTCATGATCGTCATGGGGATCTTCTTCATGGGGCTGATGCCCTGGATGACGCAGCGTGAGTTCCGCATCCACAAGCGCCCGGTGACCGGTCTGGTCGGGGCGCCGATACTGGGCGCACTGTTCGGCATCGGCTGGACCCCGTGCATCGGCCCGACGCTGGCCTCCGTGAGCACCCTGGCGATGGACCAGGGGAGCGCGGGCCGCGGCGCCCTGCTGATGGTCGCGTACTGCGCCGGACTCGGCGTCCCCTTCGTGCTCGCCGCGATCGCCTTCCGCAAGGCGCTCGGCGCCTTCGGCTGGGTGAAGCGGCACTACGCCTGGGTGATGCGCATCGGCGGCGTCATGATGATCCTGACCGGCGTTCTGCTGCTCAGTGGGGCGTGGGACAGCCTCGTACAGCAGATGCAGACCTGGTCCAACGGCTTCACGGTGGGAATCTGATCGATGAGCAAGACAAACACCCCCGAAGAGGCCTCTGAGCAGGAGGCCGTGGCCCAGCTCAGCACGGCCCCGCAGGAGGACCGCACCCCCGGCTCCGCCAAGTTCGGTGTCATCGGCTGGGCCCGCTGGTTCTGGCGGCAGCTGACCTCCATGCGGGTCGCGCTGATCCTGCTGTTCCTGCTCTCGCTCGCGGCGATCCCCGGCTCACTGATCCCGCAGTCCGGCACCGACCAGATGAAGGTCGACGCGTTCAAGAAGGCCCACGAGCACCTCGGGCCGGTCTACGACAAGCTCGGCCTCTTCCACGTCTACAGCTCGGTGTGGTTCTCCGCGATCTACATCCTGCTGTTCGTCTCGCTGATCGGCTGCATCATCCCGCGCACCTGGCAGTTCGTCGGCCAGCTGCGCGGCCGCCCGCCGGGTGCCCCCAAGCGCCTCGACCGGATGCCCGCATACGCGACCTGGCGCACCGAGACCGGTGCGGACGAGGTCCGCGAGGCCGCGCTCACGCTGCTGAGGAAGCGGCGCTACCGCTCGCACGTCGCGGGCTCCGCCGTCGCCGCCGAGAAGGGCTATCTGCGCGAGGCCGGCAACCTGGTCTTCCACATCTCGCTGATCGTGATGCTGGTCGGCTTCGCCACCGGACAGCTCTTCAAGTCCGACGGCACGAAGCTGATCCTGGAGGGCGACGGCTTCGCCAACACCCTCACCCAGTACGACGACTTCTCCTCCGGCAACCTCTTCGACAAGGACACCGGCCTCGAACCCTTCAGCTTCACGCTCAAGGACTTCACGGGCACGTACGAGCGCAGCGGTCCCAACAAGGGCACCGCGCGCACGTACAAGGCCGACGTCGTCTACAGCGAGGGTGCCGACGGCAAGGAGAAGAACGCGACCATCAAGGTCAACGAGCCGCTGAAGATCAACGGCACCAAGGTCTTCCTCTCCGGCCACGGCTACGCGCCCGTGGTCACCGTCCGCGACGGCAAGGGCAAGGTCGTCTCGAAGCAGGCGGTACCGCTGCTGCCGATCGACTCCAACCAGACGTCGACCGGCGCGGTCAAGGTGATGGACGGCTACAAGAACGGGCAGGGGAAGAAGGAGCAGCTCGGCTTCAACGCCTTCTTCGTGCCGACCTTCGCGGGCTCAGGGAAGGGCGACATGTTCTCCCAGTTCCCGGCGCTCGACTTCCCCGTCCTGGCGCTCTCCGCGTACCACGGCAGCCTGGGCGTCGACTCCGGCATCCCGCAGAACGTGTACCAGCTGGACACGACCAACATGAAGCAGTTCAAGGACTCCAAGGGCGCGCTGCTGAAGAAGCGGCTGCTGCCCGGCGAGTCCATGAAGCTGCCGAACGGCGCCGGCTCGGTCACGTTCGAGAAGGGCGTCAAGGAGTGGGCGACCTTCGAGGTCGCCAAGCAGCCCGGCACCGACTGGGCGCTGATCGGCGCCATCGGTGCCATCGCCGGACTGGTCGGTTCCCTGTTCATCCAGCGCCGCCGCGTCTGGGTGCGGGCCACCACCGGCGACGACGGCGTCACGGTCGTCGAGATGGCGGGCCTGGGCCGCAGCGAGTCCGCGAAGCTCCCCGAGGAGCTGGGCGCACTCGTCGACAAGGTGCACGCCAGGGCGCCGAGCGCACCCGAACCCTCCGCAGATTCCGAAGACTCCGAAACCACCGCTGTTCCCGCCGCCGAAGGGGCTGAGAAGTGAATCTCGCCGCCGCCACCAACGAGAACCTGGCGCAAGTCAGCAACGTTCTCATCTACTCGTCGATGGCCGTCTATCTGCTGGCCTTCTTCGCGAACATGGCCGAGTGGATCTTCGGCAGCCGCAGCAAGACGGGCCGCGCCGCCGCCGCGCTGACCGCCCAGAAGCCGGCGAAGACGGCCGCCGCCCCGGCCGTGCAGGTCAAGAAGAACGGTTCCACCGCCGTCCTGGAGCGCCCGCAGGTCGTCACCCGCGCCGCGTCCGGCTCGCGCGGCGACGTGCCCGACGGCCCCGGCGCCTCCGGCGGCGACGAGCAGGGCGACCTCTACGGCCGGATCGCGGTGTCGCTCACCGCGCTCGGCTTCCTCATCGAGTTCTGCGGTGTCCTCACCCGCGCGCTGTCCGTGCAGCGCGCCCCGTGGGGCAACATGTACGAGTTCAGCATCACCTTCTCCACCGTCGCCGTCGGCGTGTACCTCGCCCTGCTGGCGATGAAGAAGAACGTCCGCTGGCTCGGCCTGCCGCTCGTCATCACGGTCCTGCTCGACCTCGGTCTCGCGGTCACCGTCCTGTACACGGCGAGCGACCAGCTGGTCCCGGCGCTGCACTCGTACTGGCTGTACATCCACGTGTCGACGGCGATCTTCTGCGGCGCCGTCTTCTACGTCGGCGCGGTCGGCACGCTGCTCTACCTCTTCAAGGACTCGTACGAGAACAAGCTGGTCAAGGGCGGCACTCCGGGTCGGTTCGCCACCTCGGTCTTGGAGCGGCTGCCCGCGTCGGCGTCCCTCGACAAGTTCTCGTACCGGGTCAACGCGGCCGTGTTCCCGCTGTGGACGTTCACGATCATCGCGGGCGCGATCTGGGCGGGCGACGCCTGGGGCCGCTACTGGGAGTGGGACCCGAAGGAGACCTGGTCGTTCATCACCTGGGTCGCCTACGCCTGCTACCTGCACGCCCGCGCGACGGCCGGATGGAAGGGCCGCAAGGCCGCCTACCTGGCGCTGATCGCGTTCGCCTGCTGGCTGTTCAACTACTACGGCGTGAACATCTTCGTCTCCGGCAAGCACTCCTACGCCGGAGTCTGAGCACCTGCGACAGAGGGCCGGTTCCTTCGGGAACCGGCCCTCACGCGTTCCGTCAGCCCACCGTGATCGCGTCCAGCTTCCCCCGCAGATACACGTGCGAGTCCACCGGCTCGTACGCCACCGTGCCCTTCGGCGCGGGCAGCGGTGCCACCGTCGTCGCCGGATCGCACTCGTAGAAGTAGACGAGCGACATCAGCTCCTCGGCGGGCGCGTCCGCGGGCGGCGGCAGCACGCGGTGGCGGCCCGAGCGCCAGCGGTCGCCGGTCCAGCGGGCCATCAGATCACCGATGTTGATGGTGAACGCCGCCGGGTCGAACGGCGCGTCCTCCCAGCCGCCCTCATCGGTGAAGACCTGGAGGCCGCCCTTCCCCGCCTGCCGGTCCAGGACGGTGACCGTCCCGAAGTCGGTGTGCGGGCCGATCCGGAACTGGCCCGGCTCCGGCCGGCCGACGACCTCCGTGCCCGGATACCAGTTGATGTTGAAGCCCCAGGTGGGCTGTGCCGTGTGCCGGGTGAAGAAGTCCGCGGGCTCGTCGAGCGCCACCGCCAGCAGGTCCAGGAGCTGATCGGAGAGCGTCCGCATCTGGTCCAGATACGTCTCCACCAGCGCGCGCAGCTCGGGCGACTCGGCCGGGAAGACGTTCGCGCCGGACCACTCGGCGGCGACCGCCGGGTCGTCGAACGCCGTGTCCGTGGCGAAGGAGAGCGACTCCTTCAGGTCGGGCGGGGTCTCGGTGCCCTCCGAGTAGCCGTTCGCCTCGGCGCCGGGACCGAGCCAGCCGCGCCCGCCGACCTTCACCGCGTACGGCTCCTTCGCGTCCGTCGGCAGCCGGAAGAAGGCGCGGGCCGCGTCCCGGATCCGGGTGCGCAGGCCCGGGGCGACGCCGTGGCCGGTGACCAGCAGGAAGCCGGCGGTGCGCAGGGCCTCGTCGACGGTGCGGGCGATCGCGGCGCGGGCCGCCGGATCGCCGGACAGCCACGGCTGGAGATCGATGGTCGGGATGCGGGGAGCGCCCTGCGGTGAGGTCATGCGTCCACTCTCGGGCCACGGAAACACCGGGGCAACGTGCGCCCCGTACTCTCCGGGCAGTCCCCACCCCGACGGATTGTCTGCCCCCGGGAGGCCCGCGTGCCCGCTCTCACGCTCCGCGAGATCCTGGCCCTCGACGGAGTCGCCGACGCCTCCCCCGAACTCCTCGCCGGGCAGGGTGCGTTGGACCGGCCCGTGCGCTGGGTGCACTCCAGCGAGGTGTACGAGGGCGCCGGCTTCCTGGACGGCGGGGAACTGCTGCTCACCAACGGCTTCGCCTTCCTCGGTGCCGATTCGGGAGCGCTGCGCCGGTACGTGCGTGAGCTGGCCGCCCGCGGGGTCGCCGGGCTCGCCGTGGAGGTGGGGCGGTCCCTGGAGCGGATGCCCGCCGACGTGGTGGCCGCCGCCCGTGAACTGGGGTTCCCGCTGATCGCGTTGCGCCGCGTCGTACCGTTCGTGCGGATCGCGGAGGCCGCCAACCGGGCCATCGTCACCCACGGCCTCACCGCCCGCGCCGTGCCGGTGGGACGGTCCGCCGACCACGCGGCCGCGCTGCTCGCCGACCTCGCCGAGGGGCAGGCCCTCAACCAGCCCGAGGTGGCGGCCCGTTCGGCGCTCGCCGGGTTCCGGCCCGGCCCCGGCGCCCGGCTCGTCGGCGTCTGCGCGCACGGCCCGCGGGCCGCCGCCCTCGCCGCCGTCGAGCGGGTCGCGGGCCGCCGCGGACTGCGCGCCGCGTTCCCCGGCGACGTGCTCGCGCTGCTCGTGCCGCCGCCGGGGCGGGACGCGGTGCGGGCCGTACGGGACGCGTTCCGTACGGCGGCCGGACCCGGGCTCACCATCGCCGTCGGGCACGCCGTGGGCGCCGACGACGGCTGGCTGCGCTGGACCGACACCCTCCGCGCGGCCCGTACGACGCTGGAGCTGGCCCTGACCGTGCCCGCGGCCGAACCGGCGTACGGGGACGGCCCGTTGGTGACCTCGGCGCGGGCCCTCGTCCTGGAGCGGGAGCTGACCCGCGGTGGCGTCGAGGCGAACCGGGAACGTCTCGCACGGCTCGTCGACCATGTCCTCGGCCCGCTCCTCGCCTGGGAGGCCCTGCACGGCAGCGACCTCGTGCGCACCCTGGAGGTGCATCTGCGGCACGGGTGCAGCCCGACGCGGACGGCCGCGCTGCTGCACATCGGGCGGCAGTCCCTCTACCAGCGCCTGGAGCGGATCGAGTCGCTGCTCGGCATCGAGGTGGGCGACCCGGAGCTGCTCGGCGAACTGCTCGCCGCCGCGTGCGCGGTCCGGGTCGTCGGTGCCCGCGCCGCTCAGGGCTCCAGCGAGCGCCAGATCCTGTCCGGCAGGACCCGGGCCGCCTGACCGAGGTCGACGTCGCCGACCGACAGCCAGCGCCGGGCGACGCCGACGACCGGGCCGAGCACCATGCTCTCGATCAACGGCGTGGGCAGGCAGGCGAGTTCACCCGACGCGACGTACCGCTCCAGCCAGGCCGCCAGCGGTGACAGGCGCGCCTCCTGGGTGTCGCGCAACTGCCGGGCCTGCGCCATGGTCAGCCGGTCCGCGTAGGAGGAGTGCAACAGCCGTGCCGCGTCCGGGTGTTCGCCGACGAAGGCGAGATAGGCCCGGACGGCCGCGGAGATGCCGGTGCGCGCCGTGCGGGACCGGGTCAGGGCCGTGCCCACGTCGTCGAGCAGCCGGCCGATCCAGCGCAGCAGCAGCGCGTTCATCAGCCCGTCGACGCTGCCGAAGTGGTGGTACAGGCTGCCCTGGCTCACCCCGCTGGACGTCGTGAGGGCCTGGACGGTCACACCGGCCTCGCCCGCCTCGGCATACACGGCGAGGGCCGTGTCGAGCAGGCGCTCGACCGTCTCCACGCCACGTCGTTGCTTGGAACTCATCGTGACAGTCAGCGTAAAGCACCATGTCAACGAGAGGTCTCCGGATGTGTTTCTAAAGTGAATATCTAGAAATTCACTCCAGTTTCCGGGCGTACTGCGTCACACTGATCGTGCCGGGGACGGGCCGGGGGCCGCTCCGGCGGGGGCCGTCGAGCGGCGCGGGGGACCGTTCGGCGGCCCGTCCCGTCATGGGCTCAGGGTGCGACGCGCAGCAGCAGCTTTCCCGTGCTGGTGCGTGAGGCCAGCGTCCGGTGCGCCTCGGCCGCGTCGCTCAGGGCGAATTCGCCGGTGACCGGCAGCTCGACGCCGGGTACGGCGAAGGCCCGTTCGGCCAGGGTGCGCAGCTCCTCGGGCGCGGTCTGCGCGAGGGTCAGGATCGAGAAGCCGGCCACGGACCGGCCGCCCGGGTACAGCTCGGGCTGGCCCACCTGCCAGGCGGGCGCCGACGAGGCGTTGCCGAAGGAGACCAGCCGGCCGAAGACGGCGAGCGTGTCCAGCGTCTCGCGCAGCACGTCACCCCCGATCGGATCGAGGGCCAGATCGACCCCGCGTCCTCCGGTCAACTCCCGTACGGACGCGCCGAATCCGTCGGCGAGCACCACGTCGTCGTAGCCGTACTTGCGGGCGTACTCGGCCTTCGCCCCGCCGGACACGACACCGATGACCCGGCCCGCGCCCGCCGCCCGCGCGAGCTGCCCGGTGACCGTGCCGACCCCGCCCGCCGCGCCCTGCACGAGCACCGTCTCGCCCTCGCGCAGGCGGCCCACGGAGTGCAGCAGCGCGTACGCGGTCGGCAGCACGGTCGGCAGGCTCGCGGCCGTCCGCAGATCCGTGCCGGCGGCGAGGGGGAAGACGACGGCGGCGTTCGCCACGGCGACCTCGGCGTAGGCGCCGCCCTCGGTGAGCGCGGCGACCTCCTGGCCGACGGTGAGCCCTTCGACTCCCGGGCCCAGGGCGCGAACCCGGCCCGACACCTCCAGGCCGGGCACGAACGGCAGCTGCGGTACCCGGTATCCCTCCAGGCGGGCCTTGTGGTCGGCGAAGTTCACGCCCGCGTACGCCACGTCGACGGACACCTGACCGGGCCCCGGCTCCGGGGCCTCGATCTCCGCCGTCCGAAGGACCTCGGGCCCGCCGTACTCCCCGAACCGCACCGCACGCATGGCGCGCACCCCGTTTCCGCAGCCACCGGTGTTCGTCGGGTGACGAACACTCGGACGGCTCGGACTGTACGACGCGGAGCGAACACTCGGCAAGCGATCGCGTACACCGCCGCGCTGACCGCGAACCCGGCGACGCACGTCACGTCCCCGAGCTCCGGCCATTTCTCCGCGGCCCAGCCCACGAACTTCTCCTGGTGCGAGAAGAGCGGTACGGAGACGGCCGCGCCCGTCAACAGGGCAGCGAAACCAAGCCAGTTGGTGAAGGACGGATCGGTGAGCCGCCCGGCGAGCTCCGCGTGGGCGACCTTGCGCATCCGCCACCGCTCCACCATCACGACACCCAGCCAGGGCGCGATCCAGTACGCGATCACCAGCAGGAACGCCTCGTACGCGGCGCCCGCGTCGGAGAGGGACGCCCAGGCCGCCGCCGTGCCGGCCAGGCCCGAGATCACCACGAGCGTCGAGCGGCCGAGCCAGGAGGGCAGCCGCAGCCCGAGCGAGGTGACGGACATGGCGGAGGAGTAGACGTTGAGGGCGTTGGCGGAGACCGCGCCCAGGATGATGGCGAGCAGCGTCAAGTTCCCCAGCCAGCCCGGCAGATGACCGGTGAAGGCGCCGGTCGGCGTGGCCCCCTCGGGCGCCGCGATCGTCGCCGACGCGACCCCGATCATGCCGACCGCGTAGACGGAGACGAAGAGGCCGAGCGCCGGGTAGAGGGCCGTCTTCCAGCGGGCGGCGGTGGCGGGCAGATAGCGCGAGTAGTCGGCCGCGTTCGGGTTCCACCCGGCCGCGTACCCCCACGCCGAACTGAACGCGAGCAGGAACCCGCCGAGGCCGCCGCCGGAACCGCCGCCCGAGAAGTCGGCCTTGCCGAACGTCCAGACGCCCGCGAGCAGGAAGACCACGGCGAGCACGGGCAGCGCGTACCGCTCGAAGGCGTGCACGAAGTTGTGGCCGATGAAGCCGATGGCGATCTCCGCCGCGACCACGAGCAGGAGCGAGGGCAGCGGGCGCAGCCCGGTCAGGGAGTTCAGCGCGAAGGCGGCGCTGACGCTGTTCACCGCGAACCAGCCGACCCCCGCCACGATCGCGTTGACCGTGCTCGGCAGCAGATTGCCGCGCCGCCCGAACGCGAACCGCCCGATCGCCATCTGCGGCACCCCGAACCGGGGCCCGTCCAGGCTCAGCACCCCGTGCGTGAGGGCGCCGACGGCGGTGCCGAGCAGCAGGGCCGCGGCGGCCTGCCAGAAGCTCAGGCCGAAGAACAGGACGGAGATCACGCCGATGTAGACGGTCGCGAACTCGATGTTGGGCGAGGCCCACGTCCAGATCAACTGGCGGGGGCTGCCGTGCCGTTCGGCCGCGGGGATCGGCTCGGACCCGGCCGTCTCGACGGCGATGACCTTGTCGCCGTACGCGGGCGGGGCCGCCGGAGCGGCGTCGGTGCTGGTGGAGGCGGTCGTCATGCCCCCTGAGTGTCCGGTGGCGGACGCGCCCCGCACAGGGGCGCACTGTCCGCTTCCGCAGGCGTGGCGGCGTACAGGATGTACGCCGCCACGCGGCACGGCGGGCTACTCGCCGATGTCACCGATGTCTTCGTGCCACAGCTCGGGCTTCGCGGCGATGAACTCCTCCATCATGCCCACGCACTCGGGGTCGTCCAGCAGCACGATCTCGACGCCGTGCTCGGCCAGCCAGTCGTGCCCGCCGTGGAAGGTACGGGCCTCGCCGACGATCACCCGCGAGATCCCGAACTGCCGCACCAGGCCCGAGCAGTACCAGCACGGCGAGAGCGTGGTGACCATGGTCGTGCCCTGGTAAGAGCGCTGCCGGCCGGCGTTGCGGAACGCGTCGGTCTCCCCGTGCACGGACGGGTCGGCGTCCTGCACCCGGCGGTTGTGGCCGCGCCCGAGGACGGTGCCGTCGGCGGAGTAGAGCGCGGCGCCGATCGGGATGCCGCCCTCGGCGAGACCGGCCTTCGCCTCCTCGACGGCGGTGGCGAGCCAGGTGCGGGCGAGATCGAGATCCATGACGTACGAGCCTTTCTATACGGGGGAGTTGCTACGGTCGCGCCGCCCGAGCAGCGCGTACAGACCCGCGCCGAGCACGAACCCGACCGGGCAGGTCAGGTCGCCGACGCCGGGCCACCGGTCCGGCACCCAGCCGACGAACAGGGTCTGGTTGGAGAACAGCGGGACGGACACGGCGACACCGGCGAGCAGCGCGATCAGTCCGGCGGACTGAGTGAACGTACGGTCCTGGAGGCGGTCGGCGAGCGCCGTGTCGGGCAGGGCGCGCAGCGCGTGCTCCATCAGGACGACGCCGAGCCAGGGCGCGATCCAGTAGGCGATGACGAGCAGGAAGTTCTCGAAGGCGTGCCCGGCGTCGGCGAGCGAGGCCCAGCCCGCCGCGGTGCCGATCGCGCCGACGACGGCGACCAGGGCGGCCCGGTTGAGCCAGCGCGGGAGCTTGAGGTCCAGGGAGGACAGGGAGACGGCGGCCGAGTAGACGTTGAGGGTGGCCGCCGCCATCGCGCCCAGGATGATCGCGACGAGGGTGAGCCTGCCGAGCCAGTCCGGGAGCTGCCCGGTGAACGCGTCGGTGGGGGAGGCGCCGGCGGGCGCGGCGAGCGTGGCGGAGGCCGCGCCGATCACGGAGACGACGGAGACCGAGACGAACAGGCCGAGCCCCGCGTACCAGGCGGTGGCCCGGCGCGAGGTGGACTCGGGGAGGTAGCGGGCGTAGTCCGAGGCGCACGGGTTCCAGCCCGCGGTGAAGCCGAAGCAGGCGGAGAAGGTCAGCAGGAACCCGCCGAAGCCGCCGCCCGAGCCGGACGAGGCGCCGAGGTCGGCGTCCAGGAAGATCCACACCCCGGCGAGCAGGAAGATCGCGCAGAGCACGGGGAAGGCGTACTTCTCGAACCGGTGCACCAGGTCGTGCCCGACATAGCCGATGACGACTTCCAGGACGACGAGGATCAGCAGGCTCGGCAGCGGGGCGAGCCCGGTCAGCGAGTTCAGGGCGAAGGCGCCGCCGACGGTGTTCACGGCGAACCAGCCGACCCCGGCGACGAACGCGTTCACCGCGGACGGCAGCGCGTTGCCCCGGAACCCGAAGGACAGCCGGCCGATCACCATCTGCGGGACGCCGAACCGCGGCCCGTCCGTCGAGAGCACCCCGTGCGCCAGCGAGCCGAGCCCGGCGCCGAGCACCAGCGCGGCGACGGCCGACCAGAAGCTCAGGCCGAACGCGGAGACGGAGAGCACCCCGATGAACACGGTGGCGAAGCCGACCTGGGGCGAGGCCCAGGTCCACAGCAGCTGGCGGGGCGAGCCGTGCCGGCGCTCGGGCGGCACGGGGTCGGCCCCGTGCTCCTCCACGGCTATCAGCTTCTCGGGCGGCGCGCTCTGGTCGGTGACATGCGGGGATCTGGACATGGGCCTTTACGGGGGCGAGGTGCGGAGGAGGTGGTTCCGCTTCCAGTGTGCGGGATGCCGGTCCCGCACCGGGCCCCGGTGCCCGCGTCAGTCCTTGGTGCCCTGCTCGCCCTCGCGGCGCCGCAGCTCCTCCTCGCGGCGGCGCAGGTCGGCCTCCCAGTCCTTGAGCAGCGCCTCGTCCTTCTTGTGGTCCTCCCGCAGGGAGGCGAGGAACTCGGGGTTGTCGTCCGGGGCGACGTACTGGGTGCGGTGGTTCCTGTGCCATTCCGACGGGGTGCGGCCGCCCTGCGGGGGCGTGCGCTGCTTGCCCGCGGCCAGCCAGGCGATCGGTCCGACGATCCAGAACAGCAGGATGATGAAGACCCAGGCGATCTTCGGGAGGTGCTTGGCCTCGTCCTCGGGTGTGTTCAGGCAGTCGATGAACGCGTAGATCGTCAGGGCCAGTGGGATCAGGAACATCAGGACCCGGAGCATGGTGTGCGCTTCCCCCAAGATGCGGCGAGCAAGATGCGGCGGGGAACCCATGCGGCCCCCCGGTGACGGGGCCAGGGTAGCGGTTGCCGGATACTGGAACGCATGGCTTACGACGATCTTCGCTCCCTGCTCCGGGCGCTGGAGCGCGAGGGCGACCTGCAGCGCATCAAGGCCGAGGTCGACCCGTACCTGGAGGTCGGTGAGATCGTCGACCGGGTGAACAAGGCCGGCGGCCCGGCCCTGCTCTTCGAGAACGTGAAGGGCTCCGCGATGCCCCTCGCGATGAATGTCTACGGCACCGACCGCAGGCTGCTGAAGGCGCTCGGCCTGAAGTCGTACGACGCGATCAGCGACAAGATCGGCGGCCTGCTCAAGCCCGAGCTGCCGCAGGGCTTCGTCGGGATGCGGGAGGCGTTCGGCAAGCTCGGCGCGATGACGCACGTACCGCCGAAGAAGGTGAAGTCCGCTGACGCCCCGGTGCAGGAGGTCGTCCTCACCGGCGACGACGTCGACCTCGACAAGCTGCCCGCGCAGTTCACCTGGCCCGAGGACGGCGGCTCCTTCTTCAACCTGGGGCTGACGCACACCAAGGACCCGGACACGGGCGTGCGCAACCTCGGCCTGTACCGCCTCCAGCGCCACGACAAGCGCACCATCGGCATGCACTGGCAGATCCACAAGGACAGCCGGAACCACTACCAGGTGGCCGCCAAGCGCGGCGAGAAGCTGCCGGTCGCCATCGCCTTCGGCTGCCCGCCCGCCGTGACCTACGCCTCCACGGCGCCGCTGCCCGGCGACATCGACGAGTACCTGCTCGCCGGGTTCATCCAGGGCAAGCGCGTCGAGATGGTCGACTGCAAGACCGTCCCGCTCCAGGTCCCGGCCAACGCCGAGGTCGTCATCGAGGGCTGGCTGGAGCCGGGCGAGATGCTGCCCGAGGGGCCCTTCGGCGACCACACCGGGTTCTACACCCCGCAGGAGCCGTTCCCCGCGCTGACCATCGACTGCGTGACCATGCGCAAGCGGCCGCTGCTCCAGTCGATCGTCGTCGGCCGCCCGCCGACCGAGGACGGCCCCCTCGGCCGCGCCACCGAGCGCTTCTTCCTGCCGCTGCTCAAGGTGATCGTCCCCGACATCGTGGACTACCACCTGCCCGAGTCCGGCGGCTTCCACAACTGCGCGATCGTCTCGATCGACAAGAAGTACCCCAAGCACGCCCAGAAGGTCATGAGCGCCGTCTGGGGCGCGCACATGATGTCGCTGACCAAGCTGATCGTCGTCGTCGACTCCGATTGCGACGTCCACGATCTTCATGAAGTCTCGTGGCGGGCGCTGGGCAACACGGACTACGCCCGCGACCTGATGATCACCGAAGGACCTGTCGACCACCTCGACCACGCCTCCTACCAGCAGTTCTGGGGCGGCAAGGCCGGGATCGACGCAACGAGGAAGTGGCCCGAGGAGGGCTACACGCGGGACGGGGGCTGGCCCGAGATGGTCGTCTCCGACCCCCGGACGGCGGCGCTCGTCGACCGCCGCTGGAAGGAGTACGGACTCAAGTGAGCAGCGCCTCAGCAGCGATCCCGCAGCAGCCGGGCCGGACCAGGGCGTTCCTGCGCCTGGTGATGATCGAGCACTCGGTGTTCGCGCTGCCCTTCGCCTACATCGCGTCGCTGACCGCGATGTTCGAGCTGGACAAGAACATCCACTGGGGGCGGCTGCTCCTGGTGACCATCTGCATGGTCGGCCTGCGCACGTTCGCGATGGCCGCCAACCGGATCATCGACCGCGAGATCGACGCCCGGAACCCGCGCACCGCCCACCGCGAGCTGGTCACCGGCGCGGTCTCGGTGAAGTCGGCGTGGACCGGCGCGCTGATCGCGCTCGTCGTCTTCCTGGGCGCGGCGGCCCTGCTGAACCCGCTGTGCCTGGCCCTGGCCCCCATCGCGGTCATCCCGATGGTCGTCTACCCGTACGGCAAGCGGTTCACGAACTTCCCGCAGGCCATCCTGGGCCTCGCCCAGGCGATGGGCCCGGTCGGCGCCTGGATCGCGATCACCGGCTCCTGGTCCTGGGACGCGGTCATCCTCGGCCTCGCCGTCGGCATCTGGATCGGCGGCTTCGACCTGATCTACGCCTGCCAGGACGTGGAGACCGACCGCGAGGTCGGCGTGAAGTCCGTCCCAGCCCGCTTCGGCATCCCGGGCGCGATCTGGGGCGCCCGCGCCTGCCACACCGTGGTGACGGCCCTCTTCGTCTGGTACGCCCTCGCGACGGGCGCCGGAGCCTTCTTCTGGCTCGGCCTGGTGATCGTCGCCGCCGCGTTCCTGTACGAGCACACGATCGTCAAGCCCCACGACCTGTCCCGCCTGAACCGGGCGTTCTTCCAGGTCAACGGCTTCATCGGAATCGCCCTGTTCGTGTGCGCGCTGCTCGACCTGCTGGTCCGAGGTCTGACGGTCTGACGGCCTGACCGTCTGACGGTCCGCGAAGGTACGTGGAGGAGGGCGGCGGCGCCCGGTGCGGCGCCGCCGCCCTCACGCGTCCCGGGCCATGGCGATCCTTCGGTGGGGCTCCGCCCCGGTCAGACCAGCTGCTGGGCGCCCCCGTCCGCCCGTAGCAGCCGCAGGAACGCCTTGAGGCCGGTGATGATCTCCTGGTTGTCCGTCAGCCGGTTCACCACCGATTCGAACTCGCGGCTCATGGCGTCCAGGCGCTGGTCGGTGCGGTCCGCGCGCTGGTTCGCCGAGATGCCGACCACGTCGAGCGCCTCGTGCAGCCGGGCGAGCGAGCCGTACGCCTCCTCCGCCATGTGCTCCAGGACCTTGTTGCCCCTCTTGAGGTCCGCGACCTCCTTGCGCACGGCGGCGATGTCGTCGCGCGGGTGGCGCACCTCGCGGTCGAGGGTGGTGAGCCGCCGGCGCAGGGCGGAGAAGTAGGAGCCCGCGGGCCGGAAGAACGTGCTGAGCAGATAGGCGCCCGCGAGCCAGTAGCCCGCCGTGCGGCCGGTGGCCACCGCGACGGCCACCGCGGCCACCGCCGTGAACAGGTGCGCGCCGATCGCCGTCCGCAGCATGACCTTGGCGATCCGGGCCGCCTCCGCGTCCCGGTCGGCCGGTACGGAGATCCCCTTCTCCCGGCTGACACCCGCCTCGTGCACCACGGAACGGGCCCGGAAGTAGAGATTCCACGGAACGGTCAGCAGCAGCACCAGCCACAACAGACACAGCGCGCCACCGACGGCGAGCAGCAGCGTCTCGGCAGGGACGCCGAGTACGTGGACCAGGACGAGGGCGACGACCGACGCCGCGCCGCACACCACCAGGTAACGGAGCTTCATCCCCTCACGGTGCGCCGCGGTGGGGAAGCGGCGCATGCGTACGGGTACTCAGCCGTGTACTCAGCCGGCGGGCCGGAGCTGCCTGGGCTGTCCCGGCGGTCTGCGCAGGGCGAACGCCGCGCCGACGCCCGCGATCAGGCCGATCAGATGGCCCTGCCAGCTGACCCCCTCGTTCGCCGGGGAGAGGCCCGCCAGGAACGTCGTACCCCAGTACGCCGCTATCAGCAGGCCGATCACGATGCCGAGGGGTCTGCGCTCCACGAACCCGCTCAGCACCACGAAGCCGAACAGGCCGAATATCAGTCCCGACGCGCCCGCCGTGTTCGTGTGGGCGGGTGCCACCAGCCACACCCCGACACCGTCCGCCACGATGATCAGCGCGCAGGCCAGGAAGAAGCGGCGCAGGCCGCTCAGCGCGGCGACGAAGCCGAGGACCAGCAGCGGCACCGAGTTCGCCGCGACGTGGGCGAAGCCGAAGTGGACGAAGGCCGCCGGGATCACATCGACCAGCTCGGAGGGCTCGCGCGGCACGATGCCGAAGCTGTCGAGCGCGTGCCCGGTCGCGACGTCGATCACCTCGAGCAGCCACAGCAGGGCCACCCAGGCGACCATCACCTTGCCCGCCGCCAGCGCGCGGTCGCCCGCGCTCCACTTCTTCTCCTGCCGCGCCTCGTACGCCATTCCAGCCCCGTCCCCCCGGACCCCGCCCGTCATGAGTCACAACGCCCGCGGCCCCTGCTCAAGTTCCCCCATGAGCATGCCGGATAGGCTCGGGTGTGTGGAGCACGTCAACGCAACCAGCCGCACGCCGTGGGTCGTCGGAGTGTCCGGCGCGTCCGGTACCCCGTACGCCGCCTCGGTGCTGCGCGCCCTGCTGCGGGCCGGCGAGGCCGTCGACCTGGTCGTCTCGCGGGCGTCGCGGCTCACCCTGCTCGACGAGACCGGCATCTCGTTCCGGGACGCGCACTGGCGCGAGGACCTGGGGGAGTGGCTGGCGCGGGGCGCGGACGGCAAGCCGGGGACGTTCACCGGCATCGACCTGAGCGACGTGCGGTACTGGGCCGCGGGCGATCTCGCGGCCGGTCCGTCCTCCGGGTCGTACCCGGTCAAGGGCATGATCGTCGTGCCCGCCTCGACGGCGTGCGTGGCCGGTGTCGCGCTCGGCCTGTCGAAGGACCTGCTCCAGCGCGTCGCCAGTGTGACGCTCAAGGAGCGGCGGCCGCTGGTCCTCACCGTGCGGGAGACACCGCTGAACGGGCAGACCCTCCGGCACCTCGTGACGCTGGACGAGGCGGGCGCGGTCGTGCTCCCGGCCGCACCGGCGTTCTACGCGGGGGCGACGCACATCCAGGATCTGGTGGACTTCGTCGCGGGGCGGACGCTGGACGCGGCGGGAGTGGCACACACGCTGTTCCGCCGCTGGGAGGGAGAGCTGGGGGGAGGCTCTCGCGAGGCTCGCGGCGAGTAGCGCGAGGGTTTTTCTCGGCCCGACTTTAGAACTTGCTGGGCGTTTTCCCCGCCAGCCTTGGATTCCACACATAGACTCGCGTTAACGCTGAATAATGAAAGGCTTTGGACCTATGGACGCCGTGGACAGGCAGCTCATCCAGGCCCTGCGCGAGAACGGCCGCGCCTCGTATGCGGAGTTGGGCCGTCTCGTCGGCCTGTCCGGGCCGAGCGTCACGGACCGCATCAACCGCCTGGAGGCGGCCGGCGTCATCACCGGCTACCGCGCCACCGTCGACTCGGCCTCGCTCGGCCTCGGCGTGATCGCCCTCATCGGCATCTCGCTCTCCGACGCGGCCGACCACGAGGACGTCGCGCACCGCCTGAAGGACCTGCACGAGATCGAGGACTGCTGGTTCATCGCGGGCGACGACTCGTACATGCTCAAGGTGCGGGCCAGCGACGTCGACGGCCTGGAGCGGACCATCCGCCGGCTCAGCGGCACCAAGGGTGTCTCCCGTACGCGCACGACGATCGTGCTGTCCACCAAGTGGGAGAACCGGGTCGGGGAGCTTCCCGAAGAGGTGTGAGCGGGCCTGTCGGCGCGACGGCGTACGGTGGGCGGAGGCTTTGATCGAGGAGAGGTACGGGCATGGACGCAGGGCTCAAGCGCGAGCTGGAGCAGAAGGTCGCCGACGGGGAGCGGCTGTCCCGCGAGGACGGCATCGCGCTCTACGACTCGGACGACCTGGCCTGGCTCGGCGGCCTCGCCCATGAGGTGCGCACGCGCAAGAACGGCGACGTCGTGCACTTCAACGTCAACCGTCACCTCAACATGACGAACGTGTGCACCGCCTCCTGCGCCTACTGCTCGTTCCAGCGCAAGCCGGGCGAGAAGGACGCGTACACGATGCGCATCGAGGAGGCCGTCAAGCTCGCCAAGGCGATGGAGTCGGAGAACCTCACCGAGCTGCACATCGTCAACGGCCTGCACCCGAACCTGCCGTGGCGCTACTACCCGCGCTCGCTCAAGGCCCTCAAGGAGGCCCTGCCGGACGTCGGCCTCAAGGCGTTCACGGCCACCGAGATCCACCACTTCGAGAAGATCTCCGGGCTCTCCGCCTCCGACATCCTCGACGAGCTGATCGAGGCCGGTCTGGAGTCGCTGACCGGCGGCGGCGCCGAGATCTTCGACTGGGAGATCCGGCAGCACATCGTCGACCACGACACCCACTGGGAAGACTGGTCGCGTATCCACCGGCTCGCGCACGAGAAGGGCCTGAAGACCCCCTCGACGATGCTCTACGGGCACATCGAGGAGCCCCGGCACCGCGTCGACCACGTCCTTCGCCTGCGCGAGCTCCAGGACGAGACCGGCGGCTTCCAGGTCTTCATCCCGCTGCGCTACCAGCATGACTTCGTCGACATGAAGGACGGCAAGGTCCGCAACCGCCTTCAGGAGCGCACGACGATGGCGACCGGCGCCGAGGCGCTGAAGACCTTCGCCGTCTCGCGTCTCCTCTTCGACAACGTCCCGCACGTGAAGTGCTTCTGGGTCATGCACGGGCTGCACACCACGCAGCTCGCGCTCCAGCACGGGGCCGACGACATGGACGGGTCGGTCGTCGAGTACAAGATCACGCACGACGCCGACAATTACGGGACGCCGAACAAGCTGACCCGCGAGGACCTGCTGGACCTCATCCGGGACGCCGGCTTCCGGCCCGTCGAGCGCAATACGCGGTACGAGATCATCCGCGAGTACGAAGGCGCCGATCCCGCTCGCCGCGATGAGCCGCAGCCGATGCGGGTCTGAGTTCTTCGGGGTTCGTCGGCGGGCCGCGCTTTCGGGGTCGTCGGCCGGGTGCCGCTCTCGTCGTGGCTGGTCGCGCAGTTCCCCGCGCCCCTGAGGCATGCGCTCCGCGCAGCCTCCCCTATGAGATGCCGCACGAAGTGCGCATCTCAGGGGCGCGGGGAACTGCGCGAGAAGCGGTCACCGGGCGTCAGCCGGGCGACAAGCCGGGGCTACAGCGGCAGCAGCATGTGGATGTCGTCGCGGTCGTCGCCCGGGGCCACCCGGATCGCGCCGGGGATGCGGCCGACCTCTTTGTAGCCGCACGCCGTGTAGAAGGCGTCGGCCCCCGTACCGCCCCGGCACGTGAGGCGCAGCGCCTCGATGCCCTCGAAGCCGAGCGCCGCCTCCTGGGCCGCGGCCATCAGTGCCCGCCCGTACCCCTTGCCCTGGTGGGAGGGATGGACCATCACGGTGTACAGCCACAAGTGATGCCGCATCAGACGGTGCGTGTTGAACGCCAGGAACACCGTGGCAGCCACCCGCCCCCCGGCGTCGCGCCCGACCAGCAACCGCACCCGCCCCTCCGCCATCCCGGCCAGATGCCGTACCAGCTCGGGCCGGATGTCGGCGGCGGTCACCGGAGGGACGAAGCCGACGGCCCCGCCGGCGTTCGACACGTCCGCCCACAGCGCGAGCACACCGTCGCGCAGGTCAGGGGTGACGGACGGGTCGAGTTCGAAGCGCAGGGACATGTCAGCGAGCGTAAAGGGTGACTTTCCCCGCACGGCCGTCGCGGCCCCCGGCGACTTCGGGCGCTTCTCCGCGTGCTTCACTGGAGGGGCGCTCGTCCTGTAAGAGGACCTTTTCGGAACGGAAGAGTGGATTGACATGCTCCGCTACACGCTGATGCGCCTCGGGATCTTCGTGGGCTGCTTCCTCGTCGTCTGGGGTCTCGTCGCCACCGGCATCGTCCCGCGCGGCCTGGGTGGCTCGAACTACCTCTGGATCATCCTGCTCAGCCTGGTGATCTCGGCGCCGCTCAGCTTCGTCCTGCTCCGCAAGGAGCGCGACCGCGCCTCCCAGAAGATCGTCGCCCGCGTGGACCGCGCGAAGGCGAACATGGAGGCCAGCCGCACCATGGAGGACGAGGCGGACGACGCCGCCCGCGCACGACGCGCGTAACTTACGTCACACGCAGACCCCCGCCCCGGCACCGTAACGGTGCCGGGGCGCCTGTGTTTTCAAGGTAAATACGGCTTAAGGGGCATACGTGCTGCGCGCCGGACCCAAAGAAGCCCTTTGATGTTCCCAAAGCGCCGGTGTTAACGTTCCCGACATGAAGACGACAGCCGCGCCCCGCATCACCACGAGCGTCCCGCTCGTGGAGCGCCTGCATGTCGATCTCTGCCGCTGCATGTCCGCGGCCTGTCGCGCCTGAGCGCACATCCCGATGCAGCGACGCCGTTGACCTCGTAACACGGTCGCCGCTCCCGTACGAAGCGAAGACTCGCTGCTTCCCGTACGTTCCCGCCTTGTCCCCGCGCGTCATCACTGGAGTGCTTCCGTGTCCGCGAACACCACCCCCGCCGACGCGAAGCCGGCTTCCCCGAAGTCCGGCTTCCGTATACCGAAGGTCCCGTTCTGGGCGCAGATCGTGGGCGGTCTCGTCCTCGGCGTGCTGCTCGGCTGGCTGGCCCGCAGCCAGGACATCTCCTGGCTCGTCACCACGCTCGACAAGATCGGCGGCATCTTCATCCAGCTCCTGAAGCTGGCCGTCGCCCCGCTCGTCTTCTTCGCGATCCTGGTGTCGATCACCAACCTGCGCAAGGTCAACAACGCCGCGCGCCTCGCGTCCCGCACCCTGCTCTGGTTCATGATCACGTCGCTGATCGCGGTCGCCATCGGCCTCGTCATCGGCCTGGTCACCAACCCCGGCTCGGGCACCGGACTGACGCCGAAGGACGGCGGCAAGCCGGAGCACGCGGGTTCCTGGATCGACTTCCTGACGGGCATCGTCCCGACCGACGTCATCACCCCGTTCACCGAGCTGAACGTCCTGCAGATCGTCTTCATGGCCGCCGTCGCCGGTATCGCGATCCTCCAGATCGGCGAGAAGGCCAAGCCGATCCTGACCCTGTCGGAGTCCGTCCTCGAACTCCTCCAGAAGGCCCTGTGGTGGGTCATCAAGCTGGCCCCGCTCGGCACCGTCGGCCTCATCGGCTACGCGATCGCCACCTACGGCTGGGACCTCATCAGCAAGTACGCGACCTTCACCGCGGACATCTACGTCGGCTGCGCCCTGGTCCTCTTCGGCGTCTACCCGCTGCTGCTCGCGACCGTCGCCAAGCTGAACCCGGTGCAGTTCTTCAAGGGCGCCTGGCCCGCCATCCAGCTGGCCTTCGTCTCCCGCTCCTCGGTCGGCACCATGCCGCTCACCCAGAAGGTCACCGAGCGCCTCGGCGTCCCGAAGGAGTACGCGTCCTTCTCCGTGCCGTTCGGCGCCACCACCAAGATGGACGGCTGCGCCGCGATCTACCCGGCGATCGCCGCGATCTTCGTCGCGCAGATCTTCGACATCAACCTCGGTGTCGGTGACTACCTGCTCATCGCCTTCGTCTCGGTGGTCGGTTCCGCCGCGACGGCCGGTCTGACGGGCGCCACGGTCATGCTGACCCTGACCCTGTCGACGCTGGGCCTGCCGATGGAGGGCGTCGGTCTGCTCCTCGCGATCGACCCGATCCTCGACATGATGCGCACGGCCACGAACGTCGCGGGCCAGGCGCTGGTCCCGGTGATCGTCTCCGCCCGCGAGAACATCCTGGACCGCGAGGCCTACGACCGGGCGACCTCGTCCCCGGTGGACGAGCCGCAGACGGTGGCCGTCGCCGCCTGACGCGTCCCCCGGCTCGCACCACCCGCCGCACCGTGCCCCGCCCCGGACCTCCGGGGCGGGGCACGGTCGTGTGCGGGGGCGGTCCGCCGGGGTCCGTAGGGTGAGGGGTGCACGACGTGTGGAGGAAAGGCGGCCGGGGTGGGCGGGGACGACAGCAGGGCTGAGGCGGTGGCGCGGCAGAAACGGCTGCCGCGGGCCGAGCGCGAGCGGCAGATGCTGGACGCCGCGGTGCGGGTGTTCGGCGAGCGGGGTTACCGGGCGGCCTCGATGGACGAGATCGCCGAACTGGCCGGGGTCTCCAAGCCGTTGGTGTACCTGTACCTGAACTCGAAGGAAGAGCTGTTCACCGCCTGCATCCGGCGGGAGGCGGCCGCGCTGATCGCCGCCGTGCGGGCCGGGGTGCGCGCCGACGCGGCCGCCGACCGGCAGCTCTGGGAGGGGCTCACCGCGTTCTTCACGCACACCGCCGAGCACCCCGACGGGTGGGCGGTGCTGCACAGCCAGGCGCGGTCGGGCGGGGACCCGTTCGTGGCCGAGGTCGGCGCCATGCGGGACGAGATCGTCGCCTTCGTGACGGCGCTGATCGCCGCCGCGGCCCGGGAGGCGCACGGCGATCCCGAACTCGCCGAGCGCGAGGTCACCGGGCTCGCCCAGGCGCTGGTCGGCGCGGCCGAGGCGCTGGCCGGCTGGGCCAACACCGACCGGTCCGTCTCCGCCGGGGAGGCCGCGACCACCATGATGAACTTCGCCTGGTCCGGGCTCGGCAATCTCATGGACGGGCGGCGCTGGTCAGCCCGTTAGCGCGGTGACCTCGCCGGTGAGGTGCAGGCGGTCGCCCCCGCCCGACCGCAGCTCGAACGCCGGGCCCCGCGCCGCGTACGTCACCGTGCCCGGCAGCAGCACCGGCGCCTTGAACCGTGCCTGTACGTGGACGGGCCCGTGCGCCCCGAACTCCGCCAGGCACCGGGCCACCGTCCACATGCCGTGCGCGATGGCGCGCGGGAAGCCGAAGGCGCGGGCCGTGAGCGGGTGCAGGTGGATGGGGTTCCGGTCGCCGGAGGCCGCGCCGTAGCGCCGCCCGAGATCCCCGGCGAGGCGCCACTCGGTGCCGCCCGGGAGCGGTTCCGCCTTCGGCTGTTCCTCCGGTGCCGGGGTGTCCGTCCTGTGCCGGGCCAGATAGGTACTGGTCGATTCCCATACGGGCGTCTCGCCGGTGTCGCCCGTGGGGCGCAGGCCGGTGACGACGACGGCCTCGGTGCCGCGGTGGTGGGGGCGCAGCTCGGGGATGGTGACGGTCAGTTCGTAGGTGCCGGCGGGGGACAGGTCCCGTTGCTGGGTGATCCCGATCGAGGTGTGCACCAGGCCGAGGAGCGGGAGCGGGAAGCTGCGGGCCGACATCAGGCGCATGGCGAGGGGGAAGCCCAGGATGTGCGGGTAGGTGACCGGGAGGTCGTCGCGGGTGGTGGGGTAGGCGCAGACGCGCTCGTACGCCGTGAGGTGCTCCGCGCGGACCTGTAGCTGCGTGATCCGGGACGTCCCGTGCGGGGGTGGGGTGTTGTCGGTGCCCCGGGGCCGCTTGAACGGCGACTGGAGCGCGCCGCGCAGCATCAGGGGGAGCAGGGGCGGGGGTGCGGTCATGGTGGCGGGTCCTTGGGGTGGTGGGGGCGGTTCGATTCCGTGCGGGGCCGGTGGGGGCTGGTCGCGCAGTTCCCCGCGCCCCTTTGTCGGTCGTCTTTCGTGTGCGGGCCGGTGGCCGCTTCTCGCGCAGTTCCCCGCGCCCCTGGAGCGTGCGCTTCGCGCTGCTCCTTCTGGGGTGCTCGGTCGGGTGCCGGTCTCGTCGTGGCTGGTCGCGCAGTTCCCCGCGCCCCTGAGGCATGCGCTCCGCGCAGCCTCCCCTATGAGATGCCGCACGAAGTGCGCATCTCAGGGGCGCGGGGAACTGCGCGGTCGGCCACGACGGAAACCGTGGCTCGGTGGAGCGTCAGGCTCCCAGGAGGCTCTGGCCGCAGACTCGGAGGATCTGGGCGTTGACGGCGGGGGACGCCGCGAACCATGACGTCGTCTCGGCGACGTCCACCGGAAGCCCGCCCTGGCCGAGGGAGTTCATACGGCGACCGGCCTCCCGGATGAACAGCGGAACGGCCGCCGTCATCTTGGTCTCGATGAACCCGGGCGCGACGGCGTTCACGGTGACCCCGTGCTCGGCCAGCGCACGCGGCGCCAGAGAACGGACCAGACCGACGATGCCGGCCTTGCTGGCGGCGTAATTGGTCTGCCCGGAGTTGCCCGCGATCCCGGCGATGGAGGCGGTGGCCACGATGGCCCCGCCGCGCCGCACGGCCCCGGCCTTGAGCAGCGAGTCGGTCGTGCGGAGCACACTGGCGAGGTTGACGTCGAGCACCGAACTCCACCGCTCGGCAGGCATGTTGACGAGCCGCCGGTCCCGGGTGATGCCCGCGTTGTGGACCAGGACGTCGAGCCCGTCGGGAACGAACTCGGCGATGCGCTCACCCGCGTCCCCGGCCGTGATGTCGAGAGGCAGCGCCCGCCCGCCCAGCCGCTCCGCGACCTTGGCCAGGTCGGCCTCGGCGGACGGCACGTCGAGCAGCACGACCTGCGCACCGTCGCGGACCAGCGTCTCGGCGACGGCCTCGCCGATCCCGCGCGCGGCGCCGGTGATCAGCGCGGTGCGCCCGGCGAGCGGGCGAGTCCAGTCCTCGGGAGTCGTCGACTCGGCGCCGGAACCGTCGACTTCGACGACCTGGCCGCTGACGTAGGCCGACTTGGGGGAGAGCAGGAAGCGCAGCGTCGACTCGGCGCCCGCCACCGGACCGGCGACCCGCACCAGGTTCACGGTCCGCCCGCGCCCGATCTCCTTGCCGAGCGAGCGGACGAAACCCTCCAGACCCTGCTGCACCGCGGCCTGGTGGTGGTCGTCGGCCGACGGCCGGGCGCCGAGCACGACGATCCGGCCGCCGGTCGCGACGGACCGTACGACGGGGTGCAGCACGGCGTGCACCTGGGCGAGCGCGTCGACATCGGCCACGGCGGTGGCGTCCACGACGACGGCGGCGGGCCGCTCCGCGGCGGCGACGACCGTGAGCCCGGTCCCGTCCAGCAGCGCCGCCAGCTCCTCCTCGTACGCGGACGAGCCCGCCGTGACGTGGAGCAACGGCCCTTCGAGGGTGGGGTGTCCGGCGGAGAAGCGGTGCAGCGGCGCGGGTTGCGGCAGCCCGAGGCGTTTGGTCAGGAAGCGGCCCGGGGCCGTGCCGGTGAAGTTCAGATAGCGGTCGGCCATTGTCCAACTCCCTGCTCGGTCGTAAATTTACTTCGGAGTAAGGTTACTCAGTAGTCAGGAGTTGTCGAGATGGCCCCAGCGAAAACCGCGAAAACCCCGGCGAGCCCGGCGGCGGGGGTGCCGCGTCGCGTCGCCGTCGTCGCGGGCAGCCGGATCCCCTTCGCCCGCTCCGACGGTCCGTACGCGACCGCATCCAACCAGGAGATGCTGACGGCCGCACTCGACGGCCTCGTGGAGCGCTGCGCACTGCAAGAGCCGGGCGCCGTCGGCGAGTTCGTGGCCGGAGCGGTCCTCAAGCACAGCCGGGACTTCAACCTGGCACGCGAGACCGTGATCGGCTCGAAGCTCGACCCGCGCACCCCCGCGTACGACATCCAGCAGGCGTGCGGCACCGGTCTGCAGGCCGTGATCGCCGCCGCCAACAAGATCGCCCTGGGTCAGACCGAGAGCGCGGTCGCGGGCGGCTCGGACACCGCGAGCGACGCCCCGCTCGGCGTCAACGACGACCTGCGCAAGATCCTGCTGGAGGCGCGCCGGGCGAAGTCCGCGGGCGCCCGGCTCAAGGCGCTCGCCCGGATCAGGCCCGGCCACCTCGTCCCCGACATCCCGCGCAACGCCGAGCCGCGCACCGGCCTGTCGATGGGCGAGCACGCCGCCGTCACCGCCCGCGCGTGGGGCGTCGCCCGGGAGGCCCAGGACGAACTGGCCGCCACCAGCCACCAGCGCCTCGCCGCCGCGTACGACCGCGGGTTCCTCGACGAACTCGTCGTGCCGTTCAGGGGACTTGAGCGCGACCAGAACCTCCGCCCCGGCTCGACCGTCGAGAAACTCGCCACGCTCAAGCCGGTGTTCGGGACCAAGGAGCCCGGCGCGACGATGACGGCGGGCAACTCGACACCGCTCACCGACGGCGCGGCCGTCGTGCTGCTCGCCAGCGAGGAGTGGGCCGAGGCGCGCGGCCTCGAACCCCTCGCCTACCTGACCGCGTACGAGACGGCCGCCGTGGACTTCGCCGGTCCGGGCGGGGACGTCACGCGCGAGGGCGGCGACGGGCTCCTCATGGCGCCCGCGTACGCCGTGCCCCGGATGCTGGAGCGGGCCGGACTCGGCATCGAGGACTTCGACCTGGTCGAGGTGCACGAGGCGTTCGCCTCGCAGGTGCTCGCCACCCTGGCCGCCTGGGAGAAGCGCGGTCTCGCCCCGGTCGACCGGGACCGGCTCAACGTCGCGGGGTCCTCCCTCGCCACCGGCCACCCGTTCGCCGCGACCGGCGCCCGCATCGTCGCCACCCTCGCCAAACTCCTCTCGGAGCGCGAGGGTTCGGGCCGCGGCCTCATCTCTGTCTGCGCCGCGGGCGGCCAGGGAGTGACCGCGATCCTCGAACGCGCCTAGGCCGTGTTTTAGAAGGTGCTGGTGTGCTGGGTGGGCTGTCCGGGAAAGTCGCGGGCGGCCATCCAGATCGTGAGATCGCGGGCGATCCGATCGATGCTGGCCTCTGTAGCGACGTCGTGTTCGCGGCGGGTAGTGTCGCGGCGGACGACCTCGTAGCCACCTTCGTCCAGGACCGCGACCGAGGTGAACCAGACCGGGTCTTCCTCGTCGGGCTGGATGACGACAAAGGTGTTGTCCGAGCCGTTGAGGTCGCCGATCAGCATGAACAGCGCGTCCTCGGACGGGTCCTCGATGTGGTCGCCGCTCTCACTCTCGGCCCGGTAGTACGCA
>NZ_QLLY01000009.1:125258-358434 GCF_003259365.1 Streptomyces sp. PsTaAH-137 | reverse complement strand
GCGCACCGGGACCAGTCCAGCTCGCCGCGGGCTCCGAGTTCGTCGAGGACCAGGCGGTGGAGCTTGGCCCACACCCTGGCCTTCGACCACTCCGAGAACCGCCGGTGGGCGGTCGCTCCGGACGGGCCGAACGACGCCGAAGGCAGCTGCTGCCAGGTGCAACCCGACGTGGACACAAAGACGATCGCCGCCAACACTTCCCGGTCGCCGTGCCGACGCCGACCACCACCCTGCGGCCGCGACGGCGCCTCCGGCACCACCCGCTGGAACAACTCCCACAACTCGTCCGGCACCAGCCGCTCAACGATCCCTGCCACGACCGACAGCCTACCGACCCAACCAATTGAGATGACGTCTAAAGGCGACTTGCTATGAACCTCCGTACCATGGCTGCTCGTTCCGATGCCGCGATACACCACGTGTGGAGGCTTCCCCCAGCCGACGCCGCACGGGGGTACCGAGCACTCTGGTGGAGTATCGGCCCCACTGGGGAACTTGCGGTCATGCTGGCCCACCGCGGCTACCTTGCACGCAATCGCTACCCCAGGGGGTGGATCGGATGGGGGCTGGAAATCCCGTTCACCGCTGAATTGGTCACCGTCACCGGCCGCGAGGAACAGCGCGTCCTGGTGAGGGACATTCGGATGCGACCAACTCACCTGGCTCTGCTCCCGGATTCCCGGTTCCTGCTAGTGAGCAGCCGCGCGTTCCGGAACGAGGCCGAAGGCTCCTGGTCTGCCAATGCTGTGGTGTTCTCCCCGTCCGGGACACCTGAAGCCGAGTTCTGCGTGGGCGATGACATCCCCGCCCTGGTCACCGATGCCCAGGGCGGCATCTGGACGGCTTACGGCGATGAAGGCATCTACGGCGGCCATCACGAGGCGGCAGCGGGCCTCGCGGGCTGGGACTCCCCGCCGTTGGAAACGGAGTTGTCGTTGAACCTCCCCTCCCTCATCGCGGGCGCCGTGATTGCTCATGCGGGCGAAGCGTTGCTGATACAGCGTGCAGTTCCGGAGCGCGATCTGCTGTGGCAGTTCCCGGCGGGCAAGGTCGACCCGGGCGAAACCGTCCTGAAGGCCGCGGCCCGGGAGGCGCTGGAGGAGGCCGGTGTCGTCGTCGAACCGCTGTCAGTGATCGGTGAGCGCGTACATCCGGTGACGGCGCGGAGGGTCGTGTACGTCGCCTGCCGCTGGCTGTCCGGTGCGGCACGACCGGCGTCGCCGCGGGAGGTTGCCGCCGTCGCCTGGGTACCGTTCGTCGACCTCGACCGGTACATCCCGGGCGGGGTTTTTGAGCCGGTGCGGGACTACTTGACGGGACCGGCGCTGCCGTTTTGAGTGACGCGGCGGTGTCGGCGTTCGGCGATGGCGATGACGACGCCTGGAACGAAGGCGATGACGTCACACGCGTCAGCGACGCCCCAGGGCGCGTCCAGGGCGTCGGGAAGTCCACTCCAGAGGAAGAACCAGGCGAGAAGCAGCGGCAGCCAGTCGCGATAGATGGCGTATTTCACGGCTGCGTCGCGTGGTGCGCCGGGACGTGTGGCGTACCCGTAGATCGCGCAGGCGGAGAAGAAGACTCCCAGCCCGCTGGTGGCCCACGCCAGCCAATCCATGCCCGCCCCCTGTTGTGATCCGGGAAAGCCGGCATCAACCCTCGCCGACGGCATCACGACCGACATGTGACCGGTCGAGTTCCGGGCCCCACCGGCCCGACAGAGCCTCGGAGACGGGAACTTGTGCCAAGATCACAGGATGCTGCGACTCACCGATTTCATTATCGACTGCCCCGACACCATGAAGCTGGCTGCTTTCTACTCCGAGGTGACGGGGCGTCCGGTCAAGGAGGGCAGCTCCGAGGACTGGGCCGGCATCAAGTTCGGTGAGATCGAACTTGCCTTCATCCGGGTGGACGGCTACCGCGCTCCGCAGTGGCCGGACAGCGAGCACCCCAAGCAGTTCCACCTCGACTTCGAAGTGGACGACATCGAGTCGGAGGAGCGCCGGGTCCTCGGTCTCGGCGCGACTCTGAGGCAGGACTTCATCGGCCCCAACGGCTACGGCTGGCGGATCTACACCGACCCCTTCGGCCATCCCTTCTGCCTGTGCCGCAACAAGGGCGTCATCTGGACCGACCAGGGCCCGGTCTGGCCCGAGCGGGGCTAGGAGATACCTTTCGTTCCGCCTGCAAGTCGTCGCCGGCGTTCGTCGGGGAGTCCTCGTCCGCGTAGGGGATGACGTTGCCGCCCTGTGAGGCGGACGCTGCGACGGGTCAGGGCTCTTCCGGGCCGTCCTCGTCGACCTCGAACCACACCGTCTTGCCCTCCGGTTCGGGGCGGATGTTCCACCGCTGCGCCAGCAGGTCCAGGAGCAGCAGGCCGCGGCCGGACGAGGAGAGTTCCCCTGGGGCCCGGCGGTGCGGGACGTCGTCGCTGCGGTCGGTGACCTCCACGCGCAGTCGGCGCGCACCGCGGGCGCCGCTGATGTCGGCGCGCAGGGCGGCTGCGTACTCGGTGTGCACGAGGACGTTGCCGAGGAGTTCGGAGACCAGCAGCAGGACGGTGTCCACCTGTTCGGGGCGTGCCCAGTCGTGCAGGAGCCCCTGGAACTCGATACGGGCGTCGGCCAGGCCCTGTGCCTGGTCCTGTTCGAGGGTGAAGCGCAGGTGCCGCCCGGAGCGCACGGCCCGCGCGCCGGACGGGTCGCGGCGCAGGAGCAGCAGCGCGATGTCGTCCTCGGTGAACGAGGAGCCCGCGGGTCGCTCCCCCGATGCGGTGGCCGGGACGTTGACGACGGCGTTCATCAGCCGGTCGGCGAGGGCGTCCAGATCGTCCGGGCTGCCGGGGGCGAGGGCGTCGCGTACGCGCAGCCATCCCGAGTACATGTCGTGACCGCCGGACTCGATGAGGCCGTCGGTGCAGAGCATGAGGATCTCGTCGGCGCGCAGGGTGACGACACTGACCGGGTAGTCGTCCTCGCCGAGGTCGAGGCCGAGCGGCAGCCCCCCGCGTACGTGCTTGAGCAGGCTGGTGCCGTCCGGCAGGCGCAGCACCGGGTGCGGGTGTCCGGCGCGGGCGATGCGCAGGGTGCCGGTGGCGGGGTCGGCCTCCAGGTAGATGCAGGTGGCGAAGCGGCCCTCGCCGAGCGAGGCGAGAAAGCGGGAGGCGCGCACCAGGACGGCGTCGGGGCCGTGGCCCTCGGCAGCGTAGGCGTGGATCGCGGTGCGCAGTTGCGACATCAGGCCGGCGGCGTGCACGTCGTGGCCCTGGACGTCGCCGATGACCAGGCCCAGGCGGCCGTTGGGCAGGGTGATGCTGTCGAACCAGTCGCCGCCGACCATGAGGCCGCCGCCGGTGGGGACGTAGCGGGCGGCGAGGGTGAGGCCCTCGACGCCGGGGCCGATCCGGCTCATGCTGCTGCGCAGGCTCTGCGACAGGGCGCGGTCGGCCTGTCCGTCGTAGGTCTGCTCGATGCTCTGGCCCAGCAGGCGGGCCAGGGTCAGCAGGAAGGTGCCGCGTTCGTCGGTGAGCGGGACGGGGACCTCGAAGGCGGCCATCCACACGCCGGTGAGCTGCCCGTACGTGGTCAGCGGCAGGAACGCCCAGGCGCGGTGGCCGTCGCGGTCGGAGAGCTGCCAGCCCACGGGGAAACGCTCCTGGAACTCTTCGGGGGACGCGAGGAAGACCGGGCGGCCGGTGCGGGCGACCTGGGTGGCCGGGTGCACGGAGTCCAGGGGCAGACGCAGCGCGCGCTGGGTGTCGTCGCCGTCGTGCAGGCCGACGTTGCCGACGCAGTGCAGCACCTCGCGGTCGGCGCGGAAGACGGCCTGGGCGCCGAGTGGCAGTTGGGGGCCCGCGAGCTGGGCGACGAGGGTGAGGGCTTCCCCCAGTGAGGTGACCTGGGCGAGGGCGTGTCCGGTGACCAGCAGTTCCGCGGCACGGTTGCGGGGGCGAGGGGCGGGATCGGCGGGGGCCTCCCCGGAGGGGCCCGGCATCCGGTTGAGGGCCTGGAGCTGGCGCAGCTCGGCGTCGTCCGCGCCCGCGGTGCCGTCCTCGCGCCCTGCGCCCACCTTCGCCGCTCCTGCCCGTCCCGGTTCCCGTGCCGTCTCCCATGGTGCGCCGGGTGGCGACCGCGCGCCTGCGCACCTGAGGGGCGTACGTGCCGCTCGACGGTCACCTGCCGATGACCGCGCCTGCGCGTGACCAGCAGGTCTGAGGCGGAACCGTCCGGCTGGCGATGCTGGTGTGCGCGGGCCACCTGGGTGCCGGTCTGGGTAGGGCGACTCCGAAGATGAGTACGACGGCTCATGTCCGGTCGGCGTCGGTCGCCGACGATGACGATCAACGTTGTCAAGACCGGGAGCTTGCTCATGCTCAGCCGTATCGCGGACCTGTTGGTGCCCGCCGTGGGCCGCCTGTCGGTGACCGCAGACCCGGGTGCCGTGCTTGCGCCGGGCAGCATCATCGCGGCGAACCACACCTCTCTCGCGGATCCCGCCATCGTGGTCGCCGCCTTGCGCCGCCTCGGCTCTGAGCCGGTCGTCATGGCCGCAGCGGGGCTGTGGCGCGTCCCCCTGCTGGGACGCGCGCTCTCCCGCGAGGGACACATCCCCGTCGTCCGCGGCGATCGGCGTGCGGCGGCCGCGCTGGACGTAGCGGCCGATGCGCTGGAGCGCGGACGTCTGGTCCTCATCTACGCCGAAGGCGGGCTGCCCCGCCGCAAGGACGTCGCGGAAACGGCCCCAGGAGTGTTCCGCAGCGGCCTGGCCCGACTCGCCGAGCGCACGGGCGCGCCTGTGGTACCCGTCGGGCAGGCGGGCGCCCGCCGCGTCACCTCGGGAAGCAAGGTCAAGCAGCTTGCGGGACTCGTCACGGCGCCCGTGCGCCGGCCCGCTCTCCACGTTCATGTGGGCGCGCCGCTGACGCTGGCCGGTGGCCGCTCCGTTCAGACGGCGCGGGCCCGAGTCGCGGTGACCACTGCCTGGCGGACCGCGGCCGCCAACCTCGATGGGGCCGCCGCGCTCGCTGCGTAGTCCTACCGCTGGACCGGTCGCTCTGCCGCAGGTTGTCCTGCGCGGAGCACCGGCGACGGCGTTCCCTTCTCGACACGGAGGCAACCTTGACCATTTTCGACAGGGGCACGATGCCCCGGCTGACCCCGCCGGTCCACGGGCCGACATCATGAGCAGCAACGTACTGACCATGTACGGCGGGCCCAGGCGAGTCGACCGCGTGGGGCGGGAGAAGGTGGCGTGCATGGTCAGCTTCTCCGACGGTTCGGGGCCGGCGCCGTCGGTCGTGTACGTGGAGCGCGAACTGCCACCGGGAGGCGTCCCCGGGTATCTTGCGGGCCGGGGCACAGGGGCTCGTTCCTTCGCTCTGTGGGCCGACGATCAGCGCCGGGAGCGGGTGGCCACCGTGGTGACCCTGTCGGCCGGCGGCGGCGTCGCAAGGTTTCAGGTGCTCGGCGCGCGCGGCGAGGTCATCGCCACGCTCACGCGCGACAAGGCGCTCCGCGGCAGGGGGTTGCGCACCCGTTGGACCGTGCAACAGCCCGACGGCTCCGAAGCGGTCGGCTTCAAGGGCAGGATCGTCTGGTGGTGGATGTGGTGGCTCGCGCTGCCCCTGATGACTGTGGTCCTCGTGATCAGCGTCTTCGACAGCGTCCCCGGCAATGAGGGCGGCTTCGCACGCGCGCCCCGGCGCATCCGGTGGCGCGCGAACGGGCAGACGCCGCTGGAGTTCAGGTCCAAGGGCGACAAGCTGCACGTACACGCACCCGGCGTGGACTGGCGGCTCGGGGCCGCGCTCATCGCCCTCCTGCGCAGCTTCAACGCCGGCGCCTGGGACTCGGTGAAGAAGTGACCCGGCAGACGGCGCTCCGGCGGGGCGCCTGCCAGGACATCAGTGCCGGGTACCGGCGTCGGGCCGGCGTCCTGCTCTGGCTCGCGATCGCCCTAGCGGGCGTCATGGTGGTCGCGGCCTTGGCAAGCATCGCCTTCCTGGTGAAGGCGGACGCGGACGTGGATGCCGCCGCCTACGGCTACCTCGCGCTCTTCCTCTGGTTCGGGATCGCCGCCGCGACCCCGGTGCTGCTGGCGCTCGGCATTCCCGCGATCATCATGAGGAGGCGGGTACGGCACCAGGCACGGCTGGAGCGCGGTCTCCTGGGACAGACGCACCCGACGTCGACGGGGACGTACTGGTGAGCTACCAGCAAGGCAGAGCCCTGTGTCGTACGGGGCAGGTACGGTCCTCGCCTGCCGGCCGATTGCCTGAGCACCGATGCAATCGTCGAGGGGCAAGCTGTCCCGGACCATGCACGTTCATCCACCGGGCGAAGAGCGCCAGCAGCCTCCGAAGATGCGGTCAACCCGACTCCAAGACTTGTCACCGACCCGCGTGCCCGGCCCGGCGCGGACCATCCTGGTGACTGTCTATGAGGGGGGCAGGTCATGGATTCCACGCACAGCCGGGCGGCAGAGACAAACACGTTCGTCACACGTTCCGTCGAGGAAGCGAGCCACGTGCTCTCGGAGGTCTATTACGACCTCCGGCTCGAGGTGAGGGGAGCCGACGCACACGACTTCGTCACCCGGGTCAACATGGCCGACCTCGGTGCGCTGACCGTCGGCGACGTCAGTTTCGGGACCGAGATCAGGACGGGCTACTGCGAGCCGGGCTTCTACCACGTCTGCGTTCCGCTTCAGGGCGGCTTCGGCGTCCAGGAAGGCACCGCCGCGCCGGTGCACACCACCACGCGCAAGGCCGTGGTCTACGACCCGGCCCGGGACATCAGCGTCTACGACTGGTCGCCCGACTGTCGTGTCCTCGCCGTGAAGGTCGACAAGCTGGCGGTGCACCGCCAGCTGGAGACTCTGCTGGGCAAGCCGCTGGGGCGGCAGCCGCGCTTCAAACCGTACATGGACGTCACCGGGGGCCCCGGCCGCAGCTGGGCGAACCTGACCCGATGGTGCCTGCTGGACTGGGACATCCCGCACGGTCTGCTGCGACAGCCCCTCATCGCAGGCCGGCTGGAGCAGACTCTGCTCCAAGGACTGCTGCTGGCGACCGATCATTCCTACCGTGCCCAGTTGGAGGCCCCGCCGCCGCAGATGCGCCCGGCCGCGGTCAAGCGGGTGATGGACGTGGTGAGGGAACGCCCCGAAGTGGCGTACGACGCAGCCCGGCTCGCGGCCATGGGCCAGGTCAGCCTGCGGACTCTGCAAGAGGCGTTCCGCAAGCATGTGGGCATGTCCCCCATGGCATACGTCGCGGAGGTGCGCCTGCAACGCGTACGTATGCAGCTGCGGACCTCGCCGCCGGGCTCGGCCACCGTCACCGATATCGCCTACCAGTGGGGGTTCGCGCATCTGGGCCGGTTCGCTCTGCGCTATCGGGCCCGGTTCGGGGAGACCCCCTCCCAGACCCTGCGAACTCCCTGACCAGGACCAGAACCAGGCTCAGGACCAGGACGAGGACCGCCGCGCGCGCCGCCGCGACGAAGTCCCGTAACTGCTGCGGTGATCCCCGCAGGCATCCGTACGTCCAGCGCTTTCCGGATACTGCCGCGCAATCCGGAGCGTTGCCCGCTGCCGACGTGCCGTAGCTTGCAGTCGCCGAACGACGAACTCAGGCTTTCTGGGAGAACTTTGTGTACAGCGTCATATCCGCCGGGATCGAGGTGGCAGAGCGTGCAGACCAGCCGCCCAGTCCCTGAGCAAGCGAATCCCCTTGCTCAATTTGAGCGCCAGTTCGTCGTTTCCCTGGCAGAGGACGCGCAGCGCGAGCGGAGTCTTGAGCGCTTGATGGAGGCTGTTGAGATGGGTCACCGCTCGGGGAAGCCGGTCGTGGTCGACCTGTCCGAAGTGGAGCTCAGCGCGGAGATTCTCAATGCGCTCCTGCTGCCGGCACGAAGAGGCATGGACCTGCCCTGCCTTGCAGGGCCGCTGAGTTCAGCAACGCGCCGACGCTTGGAGGTGACGGGCACGCTCAGGCTGTTCAAGGTATTTCCGACGCTGCGCGACGCGATGGCCCACTGTGCTGACGCCGAGTGAGCTCTGCGACACCACCGGCCGACAGCCCGTCGTCTCACTTCGATGCCGGACGATGGCCCGGCTTCAGCATCTGCAGCGCCAGGACACCTCCCGCCGCCGCCCCTACCGCTCCCATGGCCAGGAAGCCGCGGGAAGAGCGCCAGGACAGCACCGACCAACGCGACTGCGCGGAGAGCAAGGACCCCGTGCTCAGCCACGACCCCGTCGAGATCAACGACAGGGCCGAGCCGATCGAGCCGGCGGACAGGGCGCTTCCGATCGAGGCGATGGACAGCGCCGATCCGACGGAGCCGACAGAGAGCACCGAGCCCACTGAGCCGATCGACAGCACTGAGTCCTGCGACCACAAGGACAGCACCGAACCCGAGCAGGGACGTTGAACCGACCGTACCGGCAGCTTTGACATGAGGTCATTCTGCGCGCTGAACCCTCGGCCCGCCTCTATTTCTCGGCAAGGGCCCGTCGGTACGAGGAGCAGCGCGGCCGTCTTCGTGAGCCTGGCAGAGCAGGGATCGTCCCCGTGGACAGCAAGTAGCGTTGCGGCATGACGTCGGCGCTGCCCCGCTTTCCTCCGTTTCCGATCCGTGGTGTGCGGGTGCTGCATCAGAAGCAGAACTGCGCGCCGCACTTCGCGGCGATAGAGGTGGATTTCGAGCCCGCGGCCGAGGGCTTCACCTTCGAAGTGGCGTTGGAAGCGCCCGTGGACTACGAGCCCAGCTCGGATTTGCCACGCTTCTTCGCGGCTGCCGCCGCGGGCATCGAGGAGCAGCTGAGCAGTCCCGAGCACGCGATGGTGGTCGCCACTCGGGTGGTGCTGCGGCGCGCGCGTGCCGACACGTTCGGCTCTCACGACCTGGCGTTCAGGATCGCGGGGTTCCTCGCCGCCCGCGACGCGTTGACGCGGGCGCAGTGAGCGCGTCCATGTGACGGGTCCAGGTCGCCCGGCAACCGAGGTTCCCGGGTTGCGAGGCGTGCACGCAGCGCTCGGCCTCTCGCGGGCCTTCTCCGGGACGGCTGTACGGATCCCACCAAGGTGCCGTCGAACCGTCGTCACCACGGGTCCGGGCGCCTGCCGCACGAACTCATCCGGTTGCGGCGCTGGTGCCTCGCGTCGCGGAATGGTGCACCGGCCTGTGCGGTTGGTTGATCCGTAGACGGTGCAGCCAGAGGGAGGCGGTTCCCAGCAGGCCGGCGAAGACGGCCGCGAGCAGAAGCGAAACCCACATCTGTCGGCTCCCGGGACTGGCCCAGCCGGTCCAGACCGCCGCGGCGGTCCACAGCAGGACACCCGCCATATAGAAGCCGCGGGTTCGGCGGAGTTGTCGTAGGGCCCGCAGGGACGTGAGAACTTCGGTCTTCGGTGCCATGCGGGCCCAGTACCCGACATTCCGCTTCTCACCGCGGAGTTGCGTGAAACCAGCCGACCGGGCAAGTCCTCGAACCACGGTCCGAACACGAAGCGCCCATGAGCGGCTACGACCGTTCAAGTACCGCCGCCCGTTCAGCGCGCGGCGTCGTCGCCGGCCTCAGGCAGTTGCGACAGGCCTTCCGACCAGTGATTGGTCCACCCGCAGCCACCACAGGCGTAGCGGCCGTTGACGCCCGCGATGCTCGTTCCGCATTTCTCGCACGCCCGCTCGGTGATCTGCTGCGCGGCGAGGAAGGAGGCGGCGGCCTCTGCCTGCGTGACGGCGTCTTTCTGAGGGGCGCTCATCTGCTGAAGTCGTCCGGTCCTTGTCGGGCGCCGCCACCACGGCACGGGCGCTGCGTCGGGTTCTCCCGCTGGTCTCCGTCACGGTAGAAGGTCCGGCACGGGTTCGGAAGAGCGCACGCAGCAGCGCCGGGCGCCGCCCGGCGTCGTTTCTCAGTTCGCCGGCGTGAAGTCGTGGCGCGGTGCCGTGCGCAGTGCGAACCAGGCGCGGGCCATCGTCCGGGAACGGTCGGTCAGGACGGTGAACGGGACGGGTTCGTGTCCCGTGTCGCGGACGGCCTGCGCGAGATAGTCGCGCAGTTGCCACACGTCCACGGGGTCGGCGTTCTCGATGTCGAGGGTGGTGGTGAGCCGGGCCGGCGTCCACTCCAGGTCGGCCGCGACCTGCTGGTCGGTGAGAGCGGTCAGGGTGAGGTTGTGCCTGAGTTCTTCGGCCGTGCGGCGGCGTTCTTCGGCGTTCAGGGACATGCGGTGCTCTCGTCGCGAGGTGGCTGGGTGGTTGGGTGGTGTCGGTCCGGGCGGAGCCGTCGCCGAGAGGGGCAGGCGCGGCGACGGCTCCGAGGGACAAGGTGTCCGGAACGGAAGGTCAGCGGATCTCGATGTCTCCCGTGCGGGACGGGATCGCGTCGAGTGCGGCCAGGGTCGCCTCGTCGAGCCGGATCGTGCCCGCGGCGACATTCGCCGCGAGGTGGTCGGGGTCGGCGGTGCCGGGGATGAGCAGGGTGTTGGGGGTGTGGTGGAGCAGCCAGGCGAGGGCGATCTGCGCGGGCGAGGCGTCCAGTCGTTCGGCGGCGGCGAGGACGGCGGGCTCGTCGGTCGCCTTCGGAAGACCCGGGAAGGCACTGCCGAGCGGGAAGTACGGCACCCAGGCGATGCCCTCGGCGCGGCACAGCTCCACCATGTCCTCGTCCTCGCGGGAGACGATGCTGTAGGCGTTCTGTACGCAGACGATGCCCGCCGGCAGCGAGCGGCGCAGGACGTCGAGCGTGGTGCTGCTGAGGCCGATCGCGCCGATCTTGCCTTCGTCGCGCAGGGCGGTCATGACGGCGAGCTGGTCGTCGAGGTCGACGTCCTGGTCGCCCTCCGCGCGCAGGCCGGGACCATGGTCGGCGCGGCGCAGGTTGACCACGGGGATCTGTTCGACGCCGAGGCTGGTGAGGTTGTCCTCGACACTGGCCCGCAGTTCCTCGGGGCGCTGGGCGAGGCGGAGGTGGATGGGACCGTCGTCGGGAGTGGCGCCGACCTTGCTGACGACGAGCACATCGTCCTCGGGGCGGATCGCCTCGCGGATCACGTCGTTGGAGAAGCCGTTGCCGTAGAACTGGGCGGTGTCGATGTGGTCGACGCCGAGTTCGACCGCGCGGCGCAGCACGCCGAGAGCCGACTTGCGGTCCTCGGCGAGCCTCGGCAGTTGCATGGCGCCGAAACCGACTCGGGAAACGGTGCGCCCGGCGAACTGTCCGGCACCTCCGGCGCGCGGGGCGCCGAAGGCCGTGGTCGCGGCACCCTCCGTGGAGCCGATCGTGGACTCGGAGGGGGAAGGAGTGGGAGAAGCCATGGGAGTCCTGTCCTCGTGAGATGATCGAGGTGAAACGGAGGAGCCTCCGTTAAATCAACCGTAGCATGAAACGGAGGAGCCTCCGCTTTGAGCGCACTCGAGCCGCCCCCGCACCCCTCTTCCGGGGATGACGCCGGGGATGACGCGTCCGGCGACGCCTCACCCGGGCAGGACTCCTCCGACGCCCGTACAGGCCGCCCCGCCGGCACGACGCGGGCGGGTCGCTCCGACGCGCGGCGCAACCGCGAGAAGCTGCTAGCGGCGGCCCGGTCCCTGTTCGGCGCCGCCTCCGAGGGCCCCGTCACTCTGGACGCCGTAGCGCGCGCCGCGGGGGTCGGTATCGGCACGCTCTACCGGCACTTCCCGACCCGGGAGGCGCTCGTCGAAGCGGTCTACGCGGCCGAGCTCGACGCCCTTGCCGCCGCCGCGCCCGAGCTGCTCGGCGACCTGTCCCCGGTCCCTGCGCTGCGGGCGTGGCTGGACCGCTACACCGCGTTCGCGGCAACCAAGCACGGCATGATCGACATGCTGCGCTCGGGTCCTGTCCCGACGTCCGTTCCGACCCGTCCGACCCGCGAGCGGATCACCGCGGCGGTCGGCGAGCTCCTCGCGGCCGGGGCCGGCAGCGGTTCCCTGCGCGCCGACGTCGACCCCGACGACGTGACGACCCTGCTCCTCGGCGTCTCGCTGGCCGCGGCGTCGGGCAGCTCACCCGAGCAGACCGGGCGCGCGCTCGACCTGATCGTCGACGCGTTGCGCCCCCGGACGGGTTAGGGGCACAGCGGCCGGCCCTCACCCTCGACGGGCGCTCCTCCTCCGTCCGGCCCGGACGGCGCCGAATGGCGGCCCTTCCCGGTCTGGAAGATCATGAGCCGGTCAGGCACTTGTGCTTCGCAGCAGGGGAAGGGCGCGGCCGTGTGGCAGTTCTTCGCGGACAATCCGTGGGTGACCGTCTTCGCCGTGATCACGGTGGGGGCGCTGCTCGGAATGGTCCGGTTCGGGCCGGTGAAGCTGGGCGCGGCGGGGGTGCTGTTCGTGGGGCTCTTCGTCGGTGCGCTCGATCCGGACATCGGCCCGGCCGTCCCTGCGGGCATCTCCGCCCTCGGACTCGCCCTGTACGTCTACACGGTCGGCCTCGAGTCGGGCCCGGCGTTCTTCCGCGAACTGCGCGGCCAGCTCGCGGTGATGGCGGGCGCGATCGTGGCCCTCGCCCTCACCGCGGTTGTCGTCGGACTCGTCGGCCATCAGGGCTTCGGGATCAGCGGTCCCTTCCTCGCCGGCGGTTACGCCGGCATCGGAACCACGACTCCCGGTCTCGCCGCGGCCCAGGCCGCCTCCGACGACCCTGCCCAGCCGGCGGTCGGCTATGCCATCGGCTACCCCTTGGCCGTGGTCATCACCATCGTCTTCGTCGCGGCGATCGCCGCCCGTCGCACATGGAAGGCCCGTCGCGATCCCGACTCCGGGCTCCCGTCGAAACTGGTCTACCGAACGGTGCAGGTGACCGGCTCCGCCCGCTGGGCCGAGGTACCGGGAGTCAACGGCGGACGCATCATGGCGACCGAATTCCGTCCCACGGGCGGCGAGACCGTCGTCGCCCACACCCTCGATGGGCTGGCGCCGGGCGACCAGGTCGTCCTGGTCGGCGGCAAGGACGATGTTGAAGCCGCCGCCGCGTATCTCGGCGTTCCCGCCGCCCACGATCTCCTTGAGGACCGTCACACGGTCGACTACCGCCGCATCCTGCTCACGGATCCTGCCCTCGCCGGCCACACCGTCGCCGAACTGGGCCTGGAGGAGCGCTACGGCGCCCTCGTCAGCCGGGTCCGGCGCGGCGACTTCGACATGCTGGCCCAGGACGATCTCGTCCTCCAACTCGACGACCGGCTCCGGGTGGTCATGCCCCGCGAGCACTCCGCCGCCGTCAGCACCTACCTCGGCGACACCGAGACCAAGGTCAGCGAGGTCAACGCCGTCAGCCTCGGCCTCGGCCTCGCCCTCGGCTTCCTCATCGGTATCCCCTCGCTGACCCTCGGCAGCACCACACTGGCCCTCGGCACCGGCGCCGGACCGCTCGTGATGGGCATGATCCTCGGCTGGCGCCGCCGCACCGGGCCCCTCGTATGGACGCTGCCCACCCGCGCCAATCTCACCCTGCGGCAGATCGGCCTGTTGCTCTTCCTCGCGGTCGTCGGCCTCACCTCCGGATACTCCTTCCGGCAGAACGCCTTCTCCCTCTTCGGGCTGAAACTCCTCGCGGTCCTCGCCATCGGCGCCGTCGTCAGCTACTCCCTGATGATCCTCATCGCCCGCCTCCTCGGCCAGAGCCGGGAGCGCACCATGGGGCTGCTGGCCGGTTACGTCGGCAATCCAGCGATCCTCGCCTACGCCAACGGCCGGGCCACCGACAGCCGCATCAACGCCGGATACTCCACCCTGTTCGCCCTCGCCATCCTCGTGAAGATCGTCTGCATCCAGCTCATCGTCGGCCTCTGACCCGGGACCTGTGCTCGACGATGAGCGAATGACCCGCACCAGAATCGCCGTCCTCGGCGGCGCCCTCGCCCTGGCCACCACCCTCACCGGCGTGGGCTGGTGCGGATACCAGCAGTGGACCGCCCCCTCTACGTCTCCGGAGGCGCTGACCACGTACGACCCTGACGATGCCCGCGAGGTCACCAGCATCGCCGACGACGTCTTCACCGCCACCGTCCTCAGCAGCGAGGCGCCCCGCCGAATCAACGAACTCGACTGGGCCATCTACCGGGTACGGGTGAGCGCACCCCACAAGGGCGCCCTGCACGGCACCCTCGATGTCGCCCTGCCGAGCGGCAGTACCGAACTCCCGAACGGGCACGCCTACGTGTTCGCCACCTTCACCTTCCACGACGCTCGCGACATCCACGGCCAAGTCACCGACACCACCCCACAACCCGCCACCCACCCGACCGTCCACATGTGGCACCAGGCTGCCGCACGCTAGAACGCCATTCCCGTCTGCGATGAGGGTCGTTGATCGCCTCAAGACGGATCCGCCGGCACGGAGCGCCCCAGCCTGACAACGTGCTCGACAATGACCGCATGGACGTCACTGAGCTGCTCGAATCGGCTTCCCTCCTCGTCCCGGAAGACGCCGCTACCGAGAACCAGATCTCAGTGCGAGACATCTGGGACCATCTCGCCCACGACGAATGGCAGATCGCGCTGACCCTGCTGGAGGAGCTCGGTGACGGGCCGCCGCAGCCCTTGGTGTTCTGGGAGCAGCTTGCCGAGGCCGCTGAGCAACTTCACTTCCCTCGGAGTGCGGCTTGGTGCCACTGGCGGTGTTCCGAGATCCGCAACGGCATGATCCGAGCGGACCTGACCCTCCGTCCCGCCACCGAGGCACGACGCAGGACGCCCATCTCCGCTCACGGTGTCCTGCGTCCCATGTGGGACATCGGGAACCTGTCGCCGAGCGGGGGTCCCGCGGTGAGCATCGCAGCGCTCTGGGTCGAGGACGTGCCCCTGCTGGAGCCCGGCGGCCGGGGCATCGTGCGCCTCGTTCCGCTCACTCCCGCTGACTGGACGCGTGTCGAGACCGGCCAGCACATCACCATGCACGAGGACCGGACCGTGGCCGGCACCGCGGTCGTGCTGGAGGTGAACCTCCCCAACTCCGCCACGGCCCCGATCTCACTGTCGAATCCGTAGAGTACGCTCTTCTTGAACACGTTCAATTCTGCGAGTTGAGCGAGTCGCCGGAGCAACGGACCTACGAGATCGGTGCGATGCGCATGAACCTTCTGGCCGAAGCCGACCCGTACGCCGTCCGGCGCGCCGGGCCTGCGGTGAAGACGTGGCACGGTGCGGTGGCGCGCTCCGCCATCGCCCTTGTGTGGTTCTACGAGGGCTTCTGGTGCAAGATCTGGCCGGGGCGGGCGGACCAGCGGGCCATCGTCGCCGATGTCCCCTTCCTTCCCGGCTGGGCGCTGACAGCGGCGCTGGTGGCCATCGGGCTCGCCGAGGTGGCGATCGGGGTCTGGGTGCTCACCGGGCGGTGGGCGCGCGGCGCCGCTGTGGTCCAGACGGTTCTCATCGTGGGGTTCAACGCCGGAGGGCTGCTCTTCAGCCCCGGGCAGATCGAGGAGCCAGGGCGGCTCCTCACGCAGAACCTGGCGTTCGTCGCCCTCATCTGGACGGTGACGTGGAACTCCGCCCGGGCGGTGGGCCGGTGAGCGGCACTCCCTGGGCACGGGGCCGGATCACCGGCGGAACCGGCGGGCCCCGTCTGCTGTTCGGGCGGATGTACGAGGACCACGGCATCGAGCTCGGCGTCCTGCCCGCGTCCGGCGCGCGGGTGCTGTGCATCGCCTCCGCGGGCGACACCGCCGCCGCACTGCACCGCGCCGGCCACGATGTGACGGCCGTGGACCTCAATCCCGTACAACTCGCCTACGCGCGAACCCGACTCGGCGGAGGCGAGACCGTGGAGGGCTCCGCCGAGCGGCTGATGCGGTGGGGGCGCGGCGCGGCCGGGGACCTGCTTCCGGCCTGGCGCGAGCCCGCCCTGCACGCTTTCCTGACCCTCGACGATCCGGCGGAACAGGTACGGCGCTGGCGCGCGGATCTGGACACCCCTGGGCTGCGTCGCCTGATGCGGCTCGCGCTGCGGCCGAGCGGGGCGCTCGCGGTGACGGTGCGTCCGTCGTTCGCCGCGGTGGTCCCGCCCCGTTTCGACGCCGTGCTCCGGCGGCGTCTGGAGCGGACCGTCACCGGCCACCCCAACGCCCGGAATCCCTGGCTGTGGCGACTGCTGGCCGGTGCCGAACTCCCGGACTCCGGACCGCTGTTGGCGCCGGATGTCCGCCTCGTCGAGGGCGATGTCGTGGATGTCATGGAGCGGGCGCCCCGCGGCAGCTTCGACGGCGTGACGCTCTCCAACGTGCTCGACGGGCCGGGCCCCGCCTTCGCCCGCCGCCTGCGCACCGCCGTGCGGCACGCCGTGCGCCCCGGCGGCGTCGTCGTCCTGCGCAGCTTTCGCGAACCCGGGCCGGCCGGCGCGGGCTGGGCGGCCCGGGACCGTTCCGCGTTGTGGGGTGTCGTCCGCGTCGTCCGCCTGGGCGCGGACCCGGCCGGAACCGAGGACCGGAGGATCGAACCGTGCGCCACCTGATACAGCGTCACCCCATGGCGATGCGGACGCACTTCGCGCACTCGCTCGTCCTGACGTACGCCCTGCCCGCCGAGATGCTGCGTCCGCTCGTGCCGCCCGCCCTGGAACTCGACACCTACCGCGCGGGACCGCACGAGCCGCTGTACGGCTTCGTCGCCGCCGCGCTCGTCGACACGCGGGCCCTGCGGCCGGCCGCTCTGCCCGCCCGGTTCGGCCGCGACTTCCTGCTGACCGGCTACCGCGTCTTCACCCGCTTCCCGACCCCCGGCGGGCGGACCATGCGCGGACTGCGCATCCTGCGCAGCGACACCGACACCCGTCTCATGCGGTTCGGCGGCAACCTGTTCACCCGGTACAACTACCGGCTCGCGCGCATCGCTTCAGACGTCACGGACGGCACCCTGGAGTTCCGGGTCGACAGCGCCGACGGGCACGCCGATCTCACGGTCCGCGCCGACCTGCGCGGCGGCCCGGCGCCCCTGCCGCCGCAGAGCCCGTTCGCGGACGAACACGCCGCCCGCCGCTTCGCCGGACCGCTCCCCTACACCTTCGAGTGGGAACCGCAGACCCGCTCCGTGATCGTCGTGAAGGCGTTCCGCACCCAGTGGGACCCGCGGCCCGTCCGCGTGGACGTCGACCGGCTGACCTTCTTCGACCACGGTCCGCTCGCCCGCACCCGGCCCGTCCTGGCCAACGCGTTCCACGTCGCCCATGTCGACTACGGCTGGGAACGCGGCGTGCGCCGCGGCGAGAACGGCGGTGCGAGATGACCGCGCGACACTCCGGCGTCCGCGACGTCGTCGCCTACAACTGGCCGCAGTACGCGGCCGGGCTCACCGTGGCCGCAGCCGCGGCCGCCGTCGCCCGCCGTCTGCCCCGCCCCCTGCGCAGCCTCGCCCGGACCGGATCCGCCGCGGCCCTCGCGCTCCTCGGCACCGCCACCGCGGCGAGCTGGTACGTCTACGACCGCTCCGAGCTGTACGACTACGACTGGCTGGCGGCGCTTCTGCCCACCGTCCCGTCCGCCTACGTCGTCGTGAGCACCGGCCTCGACGAGGTGAGCGCTCCGCTCGCCGCACGCTGGCCCACCGCGCGGCGCACCGCCATCGACCTGTACGACCCGGCCCTGACCGACGAGGGCTCCATCCGCCGCGCCCGGCGCCGCGTCCCGCCACCCGCCCATGCCGTGCCCGGCCGCCACGACGCGCTTCCGGCCCCCTCCGCCGACGCCGACGCCGTCCTGCTGGTCTTCGCCGCACACGAACTGCGTCGCGCCCGGGACCGGGAACACCTCTTCGCGGAATGCACCCGCCTCCTGCGGCCGGGCGGCACGCTCCTCCTCGCCGAACACCTCAGGGACATACCCAACACAGCCGCCTTCGGTCCCGGCGCCTGGCACTTCCTGCCCCGCGCGGAATGGCTGCGGCTCGCCGCCCACGCCGGACTGCGGCACCGGGCCGAACGCCGCGTCGCCCACCTGATCACGGCGTTCGCCTTCACGAAGGACCGGCCGTGACCCAGCTGCTCACCCTCCCGGGCCAGTTGCGCCTCGTCGGCCTCGCCCTGATCGTCATGGGGCTGGTGCACGCCGTACTGCCCCTCGTGCTCGACTGGCCCGGCGACCTTCGCGCCAGCAGCCTGCTGACCCGTCAGGTCTCCTACGCGCACCTGTTCTTCATCGGCCTGACCTGCACTCTGCTCGGCGTCCTCCCGCTCGCCTTCGCCCCGGACCTGCTCACCGGCGCTCCCCTCCCGACATTCCTGCTCTGTGCCCAGACCCTGTTCTGGGGCCTGCGCTGGATCATGGAGTTCGTGTACTTCTCCCCGCGCCTCTGGCGCGGCGATCGCCTGCGCACCGCGGGCCATGCGGCGCTGGCGGTGCTGTGGACGTGGGTGACAGGTGTGTTCGTGGTGGCGACGGCGCGGGCCCTGGGATGACCGTGCGCTCCAGGTGGACCGCCGTGCTCGTCGGCCCGGCGACCGTACTCCTGGGGTGCCGCCCGGTGACCGGCCGGTCGCGCTGACCGGAAGGCCGCTTTCGTAGACCGTGACCGGCCAGCGGGTCCGGGCTTCGACGGACGCCCGGGGACCTAAAGTCTCACCATGAGTGACTGGATGATGACCGTAAGCCGCAGAAAGGTGCGGCGCCCTCGGGCGTTGTCCCCGCTCCGGGAGCATCTCCGCGACACGTTCTGGTTCACCCCCACCGCGGCGATGATCTTGGTGTGTCTGGTGTGGTGGGTGACTTCCTGGGCCGACGAGGCGATCGTCGCCGCGCTCCAGGACGGCGGGGAGTTCGACGCGGTCAAGGATCTGATGGGGATCGCCGATGACGTGAAGACCGTCGTCACCACCATCAGTTCCGCGATGATGACGTTCATCGGTGTCGTGTTCAGCATCTCGCTGGTGGCCGTGCAGATGGCGGGCGGTCAGCTCACCCCTCGGGTGGTGCGCCTGTTCGTGCGGAGCCGGATCACCAAGCTCACGTTCGCCGTCTTTCTCGCCACGTTCCTGCTTTCGCTGCTGGTCCTGACCTCGTACGACGGCGAGCAGGACCCGAGGCGCGTTACCACGGTGCCCTTCCTCCAGGCGTTTCTCACCCTGGGGCTGGTCGCGTTGAGTCTGCTGCTGTTCGTCATGTACGTGAATTCGACCCTGCGGATGATGCGGGTCGGCCACGTCGTCGACCGGGTCGCCTGGGAGGCGTTCCGCGTCATGGCCCGGATGCCGTACGGGGACGGTGCCGCCCGCGATCTCGGGCCGGAGAGCGGCCAGGTGGCGTACGAGGGCCGGGCAGGAGTGCTGCGGGACGTGAACATCGCGCGGCTCGTGCGGATCGCCCGCCGCCGCGGCGCGGTGCTCCGGATGATCCCGCGGACCGGGGATTTCGTGGTGCCCGGCACGGTGATGTTCTCGGTGCACGGCGCGGCGGCGCCGTCACGACGGCAGCTGCGGTCCTGCGTGTTCGTGGGCGTGGAGCGCGCCTTTCACCAGGACCTCGGGTTCGGTCTGCGCGTGCTGGCCGATGTCGCGCTGCGGGCCCTGTCCGCAGCCGTGAACGACCCGACGACCGCGGTGCAGGCCATCGACCGGATCGTGCAGTTCCTCGCCGCCGCGGGACGGGGCCCGCTGGACACGCTGCGGTACACGGATCGCCGGGGCGCCGTCCGGCTGGTGCAGCCGGTGCCGAGCTGGGACGAACTGGTCGACCTGGCGTTCACCGAGATCCGGGGGTGCGCGGCGGGTACCCCGCAAGTCACGCGGCGGCTGCTCGCCGGGTTCGACGATCTTCTGTCGCTCGTGCCCGAGGAACGGCGAGAGCCGTTGCTGCGGCACCGGGAACTGCTCATCCGGAGCGTGGAGCGGTCGGTACCGGATGCCGCCGACCGGACCTTCGCGCTCCGGCCCGACCGGCAGGGCATCGGCTGAGGGCCGGGCATCCGGGCGGCGGCATCACCGCTGTCGGCGGCCTGGTGTGTTGGTCAGCGCTGCGCGCGCCGCGCCAGCAGGACCGAGTCCTCGGCCTCCACCGGACCACTGTCCCTGTTGAGCGTGCGGGTGCGCTGCTCCACGACGACGGGCTCGAAGTCGTCCGGCAGACCGGGCAGCAGCTCCGCCGCCAGGAACATCGCCTTGCGGTGGCTCTCGGACAGCTGCGTGAACTCGTGCGACGGGGCGTGGCCGACGACCAGCAGCAGCCCGCCGGGCGCCACGGCCCCGGCGAGGCGACGGGTCACCTCGACCATGCCGCCGTCGGGGACGTGCAGATAGTGGCTGGTGACCAGGTCGTACGCCCGCTCCCCCGCGTCGAAGGCACGGGCGTCGACCTGCCACCAGTCGACGCGCTCCGCCAGGCCGGCCTGCTCGGTGTGCCGGGCGGCGCGCGCGAGTCCCTCGGCCGAGAAGTCGGCGCCGGTGACGCGCCAGCCCTGTCCGGCCAGCCAGACGACGTCGCCGCCCTCGCCGCATCCGACGTCCAGCGCGGTGCCGGGGGTGAGCCCGCCCGCGGCGGCGACGAGCTGCGGGTTGGGCTCGCCGCTCCAGAAGCGCTCCTGGCCCGCGTACCGCTCGTCCCAGCCGGCCGGTTCGAACATCGCGGCGGCCGCCTGCTCGTCGTGCTGCGCGTGCTCGCCGTGCTCGTGGTGTCCGGACACCGGATGCCTCCCGTTGTTCGTGCTGCCCTACAGTGCCGCGTCGCCGCCCGGGCCTTCCCCGCGCGAGGCGCACTGTCGATCCTGCTCGGGTCCAGACGAACGCGCACACAAAGTTGCCGAACCGGCAAGTGCGGAGGGGTCGTGACGGTGGCCGCGGCGTGCCGCTCCGGTCCGCCGACCGGCCCGGGTCACGTCGTCTGATCGAGCGCCTTGGTCATGGTGCTGTTGGGGTCCAGGCGTTCGAGAACGGCGCCCGCGATATCGGCGAGCTGGTCCAGTTGTTCAGGCGTCAGGGCGTCGATGACGTTGTTTCTCACGGTCTCGACGTGACCGGGCGCGGCGGCGGCAAGCTTCTCCTGGCCGGCCTCGGTGAGGCGCGCGTTGGTCGCCCGCTTGTTCTCCGGGCAGGGGAAACGGGCCACCAGACCCCGCTCCTCCAGCCGCCGCACCACGTGGGAGAGACGGGGAAGCGTGGCGTTGGTGCGGTCCGCCAGCGCGGTCATGCGCAGTGTGGTGTCGGGCGCTTCCGAGAGCACGACGAGCACGTAGTAGTCGAAGTGGGTCAGGTCCGCGTCACGGCGCAGCTGCGTGTCGAGAGCGCCCGGCAGCAGTTCCATCACCGCCACCAGGCGCACCCACGCGGTCATCTCCTGCCGGTCCAGCCAACGAGTGCTCATGGGCCCATCCTAACCAATGGTTGACGCTACAACCTTTCCGACGTACGGTCTCAGTTGTAGCGACAACCTTCCGAAAGGATTGCGATCATGACGCACGTATCTGTCATCGGTGCAGGCACCATGGCCCAGGCGATCTCGGCCCTCGTCCGCAAGGGCGGCGGCAGCGCCGAACTCTTCACCCGCGACGACGCCGGCAAGGCACTCTCCGGAGACGTCGTCGTCCTCGCGGTCCCCTACCCGGCCGTGCGGCAGGTGCTCAATGAGCGGGCGGGACAGTTCGACGGGAAGACCGTCATCGACATCACCAACCCCGTCGACTTCGAGACCTTCGACGGCCTGGACGTCCCCGCGGACTCCTCCGCCACCGCCCAGATCGCCGCCGCTCTCCCGAACGCGCACGTCGTGAAGGCGTTCAACACCACTTTCGCCTCGACCCTCACCTCGGGCTCGGTCGGCGCGGAATCCACGACGGTGGTCATCGCCGGTGACAACGACGACGCGAAGTCCGTCGTGACCGACATCGTGACCAGCGGCGGGCTGAAGGCGATCGACGCCGGCAGCCTCAAGCGGGCCCGTGAGCTGGAGGCCATCGGCTTCCTTCAGATCACCCTCGCCGCCGCGGAGAAGATCTCCTGGACCGGCGGCTTCAGCCTCTCCCGATGAGCACGCGAGGGTCCTCAGCACCCTGACCACTCTCACCACTCACATCACCGGTTCGGGCCGTCGGCCTCTCCCCCGGCAGGAAGCAATCCACGACATGTCTCTTCCCTCATCCGTTCGCCAGATCGTGCTCCTCCTGGCCCGCCTGGCCACCGGAGCGGTCTTCTTCGCCCACGGCTGGCAGAAGCTGTTCACGAACGGTATCGACGGCACCGCCGCCTTCTTCGACCAATCCGGCGTCCCTGCGGCACATGCCTCGGCCTGGTACGCAGCCCTCGTCGAACTGGGCGCCGGCGCCGCCCTCTTCCTCGGTTTTGCCGTACCTGTGGCGGGGGTGCTGCTCCTGCTGGACATGGCGGGAGCGTTCACCTTCGTGCACGCGGGTGCCGGACTCTTCGTGGACCAGGGCGGATACGAACTCGTCCTGCTGCTCGGAGTATCCGTCGTGCTCCTCATCGCCTCCGGCACCGGGCGCTACAGCATCGACCACGTGCTGACCAGGCGCAAGGCCGTTGCCCCAGCCGGTCGCTGAACCCCTCCCTCGCTCGCCCGGCGAGCGCCACGACGTAGAACCCGCCGAAGATGAGAGATCCCGTGCACTTCCCCACCAGCCCTGTCGTCGCCTGGTCCGCTCCGCCTGAGCAGCGCGAGGGAACCCCCCTGCTGATCGCGCTGCACGGCCGCGGCGCCGACGAACGGTCCTTCGCCGACCTGGCGGACCACCTGCCCGCAGGCGTCACTGTCGCCTCCGTACGGGCCCCGATCGCGGAGGGTGCCGGTTACGCCTGGTTCGCGAATCGCGGCATCGGCCGGCCCGTACCGGAATCGATCGGCCGAACCGCCCAGTGGCTGTTCGACTGGCTGGAGTCGGTGCGCTCCCAGCACACGAGCGTGAGCGTGCTCGGATTCTCCGGCGGTATGGCCATGGCCGGCGGCCTGATCCTCTCCCGGCCGCAACAGTTCGCCGCCGCGGTCCTCCTGTCCGGAACCCTGCCGTGGGACGCCGAGCTGCCCGAGGCCCCGGGGCGGCTGACGGGGCTCCCGCTCTTCTGGGGGCGCGACACCGATGACCGGGTGATCCCCGCCGATCTCGTGGCCCGCACCGGCACCTGGCTGCGCGAGGCGTCCGGCGCCGACCTGACGGAACGCACGTACCGGCACATGGGCCACGGCATCTCCGCGCAGGAGATCGCCGACGTCGGGGCGTTCCTGACCAGGTCGTGGCGCGGGACCGACGACGGCGGTACCGGCTGACCGCCGGGACCGCACACCTCTTCCCTGGATGAGCTCGCGGGCGATCTCCGGAGGTATCGCACCTTCGGGGTTCGCCCCGTCTCACATCCGGGATTTCAGCACGTCGACCTCACACCCCGGCGCGAAGGGGTCGAAGCCGTGCTCGGCCAGCCAGCGAACCGCCAACAGGCTTCGCAACGACCACCACGCGTGGATCACGTCGAGGTCGACGTCGGTGCCGTAGCCCGCGATGACGTCGTCGAGGTGCTCCTCGTGGCCGAGCGTGAAGGTGGCGAGGTCGTACAGGGCATCGCCCTGGCCCGCCTCGGACCAGTCGATGATGCCCGTGACCTCGTCGCCGTCGACGAAGACGTGCGCGATCTGCAGGTCGCCGTGCGTGAACGCCGCGGTCCACGGCCGGAACGCGGCCTCCGCGACCTGGCGACTGCGGGTGACCAGGTCGGCGGGCAGAACGCCGTTCGCCACGAGCAGCGCGCACTCCTCGTCGAGTTCCGCCGCCAGCGCGTCAATACTCCGGCCGGCCCGGCCCGGCCGAGGGGGCAGCGGCGCGTCGTGCAGCTTCCGGATGGCGGCGCCCGCCGCGGCCCATGCCGACGGCGACCCGGTCGCCGGCCCACCGAGGCGCCCGAGCGTCGTCCCCGGCACGGCGGTGATCGCGAGCACCGGCGGCTTGCGCCACAGGACCTCCGGGGTCGGGACCGGCGCCAGGGCCATCGCCTCGACCTCGACGTCGATGCGCGCCTGATCGGCGTCCACCTTCAAGAACACGTCGCCGACCCGCAGAGTCGCACGCTCCGCATGGGCGACGACGACTTCGACCTCATCCATGGCCGACCAGTATCCCGGTGACGATCTCCGAAGTCGCCGGGTTTTTCGCCTGCGACAAGGCAGCTGACCCCGCCCCGCCGAACTGCGGCATAAGAACCGGACAACAGTTGATGACAGAGCGTCACTAAATGAATGCGTAAAGATTTGTGCGCGTGGCGCAGAGAAACGAGATCAATTTCGGATGTAAAGCCTCGTAGGATCTCGCCAACGCAAAAGGGAGTTCTCCCGGCGTCAGGCCTAGGAACCTGCCGATGTGAACTCCCTGCGCGGCCTTCCCCATTCGGAACTCGAACCCAACGGAGATGCCGTTTTGCAACAGCTTAGCAACACCCGAGCGTCCAGCCCGGGACGACTGGCCCGCGTAGCGTGCCGCCTGCGCGTATGGAGACTGAAGAACGGCCGGTCGGTCATCGACGAAATGATGCGGGGCGCCGCCTACAGCGCCGGTTCCGCAGCGGTGAGTCTGCTGGTGGTCTGGCTGCAGCACCACATCTGACACCGGCGAGGACCGAATCGCCGGATCTCCCTCCCCGGGTCTCAGGGTGCCGACCATGACCAACCGCGGTTGTCATCGTTTCGTACCAGCCGCCAACCCCGTACAACCCCTGACCCCGAGGACTCGTCTAGCCGGGCAGAGTCTCCGCACCCTCAGGTGTCGGCGCTCGGGCGTGCCTCGGCCGGGATTCGAGGCGGGTCTCGGAATCCAGGGAGAGGATCGGTCATGGGGGACCATCGCAGACGGGTCGTCGGGGCGGCCGCGGTCGCCGGACTTGTCGCGCCGTTCGCGCTCGCGGTCGGCACGGCACCGGCGCAGGCGGCCGGAAGCTGTACGACGCAGACGGGGCCGCATCAGAAGCAGGTCGAGAAGTTTCTCGGCCGTCCGGTCGACGGCAAGCAGTCCGCCACCGACTGCAAGGCCATCAAGGCCTTCCAGACGAAACACGGCATCACCCCGAACATCGGTTACGCCGGTCCCGTCACCTGGGGCGTGATGGACCTGATGAACAAGCAGAAAGCGGTCGGCAACACCCCGAACAAAGCGGGAAAGTGCCCGGTCAACAAGGGGCGGATCGCCTGCGTCAACCTCACGCTTCAGCTCAGCTGGATCCAGGACGGAAAGAACCTCGTCTACGGGCCGGTCCCGGTCCGCACGGGCCGTAACGGATACGAGACGCGCACCGGGCTGAAGAAGATCTACTGGCGGCACATCGACCATGTGTCGACGATCTACAACGTGCCGATGCCGTACAGCCAGTTCTTCGACGGCGGGGAGGCGTTCCACTCGGTGGGCGTCAGCATGTGGAACCCGCCGGGTTCGCACGGCTGCGTCAACATGACGAAGACGACCGCGAAGAAGTACTGGTCTCTCCTGAAGACGGGCGACGACGTCTTCGTCTACGGGCGCAAGCCGGGGACCTGATCCTCCGGGAATCCGCGTGAGGGCGCGGCGGGGCGATCTCGCTCCGCCGCGCCCTCGGCCGGAGCGAGGGTCAGGAAGCGACGAAGCGGGCGATCTGGCCGAGCACGACCGTGTCCGTCAGATAGCCGATGTGGGTCTGGCAGGCCACGTTGTTGTTGGTCGCGCCGTCCAGGCGGGTGCTCGTGTACGGGATGATGATGCCGTCGCACGCCGAGTACCAGGTGGCGTACTTGGTGGAGCCGGGCGTCTCGTCACCGGAGGAGATCTGGGAGATGAACGAGGAGCCCGGATACATCTGCTGACAGGTCGTGTAGATCAGGCAGGCGCTCGCGTAGGTGGTGCCGTGGTTGGCGCCCGCGATCGAGGCGAGGTGGCTGACGCTGGTGTTCCCGCCCAACACCTTCAGGTAGTACTGGCTGACCAGCCCGCCCATCGAGTGGTTGACGATGGCGACCTTGCTCGCCCCGGTCCGCGCCTTCACGGTGTTGACGTAGGAGGCGAGGCCCTGGGCGTTGGTGATGTTGTTGCCGTACGAGTTGTACTCGTACTCGAAGAGGTTGGAGCTGGACCAGCCGCTGGCGCGGAAGACGCTCATGGCCGTGACCCAGTTGGAGGCGTTGCCGGTGTAGCCGTGCACGAAGACGACCGGCGTGCTGGTGGACAGCGGCTGCGCGGCGGCGGATCGCGTGGTGGCGGTATGCGTGGCGGTGGCCGCGGTGTCGGCGGCGCCCGCCGTGGTCGTGGCCGAGGAGAAGAGAGTGAACGCGACGGCGGTGGCCGCGAGCACGCCGAGCAGTCTGCGCGGGGGACGTTGACGCGTGGAGCCCATGGAGCCCTCCTGACGGGGGTGTGCGGGTACCTGGCCCGACCCAGGGTGGTGGGGACGGGCCCGGGCGCCATCGGCTAAATCGCCAGTGCGCGCACCGGCACCGTCCTGGACAACCCGGACTTCGCCGCCGTAGCCAGGGCTCTGGGCATCAAGGGCATCCGCGTCGAACGGGCCGAGGACCTCGCCGACGCCGTCTCGCGGGCCTTCGCCGAACCGGGGCCCGTCCTGCTCGACGTGCTCGCCAACCCCGACGAGATCGCCGTCCCCGCCGAGCCCACCGTCCAGCAGGGCTGGGGCTTCGCGATCGCCAAGGTACGGGAGAACCTGCGCAGCACGGGGAGCTGAGAGGACGAGACCGGGGAGGACATGCGGCAGGCCCGACACCGTCGGCCCTGCCGCGTTCGTCGGCGGCGTGACCAAGCCGGGGCTGCGGAGTTGAGCAGGCGATGTTCCGTCGTCGAAAGAGGGAGCCCCTTCAGATGCGTATCCGCACCGCCACCGTCCTCCTGGCCTTGTTCGCGTCCGTGGCCTGGGCCGGCCCGGCCTCGGCCGCCGACCCCGAGCCGGGGTCCGGTACGGTCCTCATGTCGAACGAGGCCTATGACAGTTTCCTCCGCGCCGATCAGGCCGAGCAGAAGCTGATCCTGACGGACCCCTCGTACCGTGAGGCCTGGCTCTTCTGCCTTCACACCACGGAGCCCAGCCACGTGGAACGCAACGGGTGGGGCCCGGGATACGTGTGCATCCCGGACGGCGCCGTGCAGTGACAGGCTCACCCGAATGAGCAATATCAGTCAGAACCTGCCTGCTCTTGCCGCTCCTCGCTCGAATAAGCAGAGTGAGACGGTCAGTTGAGTACGGCATTGAGGATCTGGCATGTCTCATTCCTTCACGGCATTCACCTCGCAGAACCCTCGGATCGCCCAGGCCGCCCAGGCCGCTCTTGAGGCCAGTCGGCGTCTGGTGGCACAGCGCCGGGGTGTGCCGATGTATGTGTCCCTGCGCTCGGCGTCGGCCTCCAACGACGCGGCGACGGGCCGGGGCGATCGGTCCCCCGGCGCCCCGCGCCCGGCCGACGCCGAACTGGCGGAGGCCTTCTCCGCGTCGCGCGCGCAGCTCGAAGCGCCCGGCGAGGAGGAGACCTTGATACGGACGCTGCAGGCCCTGGCCCATGTCGGGCTGGGGCCCGGGCGCATCCCGCCCCGCGCGCCCTCGCCGACCGGCCAGACCCCCGCCACGAGCCTGCCGCTGTCGACCGACCTCGGTATCAGCGCTCACGGCACCGAGTCCGACCTTCGAGCCGGCCACTATCTCCGCGTGGTGAACTACCACAACACTCCGGCGAGTTGGAAGGACGACCTGGTCGCCGAACTGCGCGGGTACGCGAAGGACTTCGCGACCGTCGACGTCGCCGATCTCGAGCGTTTCGCGCAGAGCGGGGTGTGGCACAAGTCGCGGCCGGGACTGCTGCCCGTGTTCTACGAGGGCTACCGCGACAACTACGACGTCGCGGCGGCCGCTTGCGAGGAGGCCGGGGTCACCGGGTGGTTCTTCGTCTGCACGGCGTTCGCGGACACCCCGGTCGACGCTCAGTACGACTACGCCCTCGCCCATCGGATCAAGCTCGTTCCGGAGAGTCCGCGCGGGGAGCGTCTCGCCATGACGTGGGACGAGATCGCCGATCTGCACCGGCGCGGCCATGTGGTCACCCCGCACACCGCCTCCCACGCCCTGGCCCGCACGATGCTGACGCCCGAGGACATCGAGCGCGAGGTCGTCGAGCCGAAGCGGCGCATGGACCGGGCCACCGGCGGCTCCGCGCTCTGCACGGCCTGGCTGGAGGGCACTTCGTGGACCGGTGAGTCGGCTGCCGACCGTGCCCTGGTCGAGGCGGGCTACCGCTTCGTGTTCAGCAACACCATGGTGCAGCGGCTGCCCGGCTGACCATGACGGAGCGGGCCGGCACCGCTGTGCCGGCCCGCGAACCGTCTCCGTAGCGCTAACCGATGTACTGGATCATGGTGTTGCCGAACTGGTAGCGGTAGCCCGCCTCGCGCAGTGCCGCGTCCACCGCCGGGTTCGCTCCGTACGGCGTGCCCCACAGGAAAGCCGTGCTCGCGGCGTCCTGACCGGTGACCGCGTCCATCCGGCGCTTGGGCTCGAAGATCTCCCGCTGGAGATCCAGGTCGGTGTGCAGGGAGGCGGCCTCGGCGTGGTTCGCGGTGTGCGGGGTGACCACGTGCCGTCGGCTGAGTGCGGCGACGTCGTCCCACGTCATGGCCAGCCGTTCGCCCTTCTCGTTCTCCTGCACCAGGTCGATGTCGTGGGCGTTGGCGTAGTCGTACTGGTCGGCGACCGGGACGTCCAGGAACGCGGTGCAGATGAAGAACCAGGCGGTCAGGCCCGCCTCCTCGGCGAGCGGCGCGGCGACCTCGGCGTTGTTGCGGTAGCCCTCGTAGAAGACCGGGATGACTCCGGGGCGGTTCTTGTGCCAGCGGCCCGTGGACCGGAACAGGTCGAGGTCGTCCAGGGTGACGGCCGAGAAGTGCTCCGCGAGCTCGCTCAGTTCGCCGCGGATCTTGTCCGTGTCGGCGTGCGGGGTGTTGTGGTAGTTCACCACGCGCAGGTACTGGCCGGACCGCAGGGCCTGCTCCTGGGCGTCGAAGGACGGCAGTCGGGTGCGGGAGGACGTGCTCATCGTCGGTTCTCGTCCTTCTGTGCGGCGGGGGCCTGGGGCGTGAGGTGGGCCGCGCCCATGACCTGGAGGACCTCGATCAGCGCGGGTTCGGAGTCGTCCCCGGCCTCGGGGACGAGGGCGCCCCGGTAGTGCCGGAGCAGTCCGGCGAGTTCCTCGCCCTCCGCATCTGCCCGGGTCTGCTCGTTGTCGCGGGCGGGCACCTGGAGTGCCAGGAACATGGGGATGCCCTCGCGTTCGAGGACGCGCTCGCCGAGTTCGGTGAGGAGCGCGCGGGGGTCGGGGACGGGTTCGTGACGGGGCGCGGAGGTGGTCACGCTCGTAACTCCTGTGGCGTCGTGGTGCTGGTGGTCTGGTCGTGCTCAGAGGTCAGGGCTCATGGCTCAGAGGGCGGCCGGGGCGGGAGCGAGGAGCCGGAGCCTTTCCTCCGTGGCCGCGGCCACCGCCTCGCGGCCCGCCGCGAGATAGCGCCGGGGGTCCACTCCGGCGTACTCGTCGAGGCCGGCGCGGACGGCCCTGGTGAAGGCCGCACTCAGATGCGTACCGAAATTGATCTTCCGCATGCCGTGCGTGATCGCCGCCCGCAGCGCCTCGTCCGGGACACCTGACGAGCCGTGCAGGACGAGCGGCACGTCGACGGCGTCGCGCAGCCGGGCGATGAGGTCCTGGTCGAGGGAGGCGGTGCGTTCGGTCATCGCGTGGGAGCTGCCGACGGCCACCGCGAGTGCGTCGATCCCGGTGGCGCGTACGTAGTCGGCGGCTTCGGCCGGGTCGGTGCGGGCGGTCGCGGAGTGGACGCCGTCCTTGCCGCCGATCTCGCCCAGTTCGGCCTCGACCCAGATCCCGTCGTCGTGGAGGCGGGCGGTGACCGCGGCCGTCCTGGCGACGTTCTCCGCGTGCGGCAGCCGGGACGCGTCGAACATGACGGAGCCGCAGCCCAGTTCCCGTGCGCGCAGCACGAGTTCCTCGTCCTCCACGTGGTCGAGATGGAGGGCGAGGGGGACGGCGCAGCGGCGGGCGACCGCGCTCGCGGCGGCGAGCAGCGGGGCCGGGTCGTCGCGGTGGTAGCGGACGGCGTTCTGGCTGACGGCGAGGACGGCGGGTGCGCGTGCGGCCTCGCAGGCCTGCGCGACGGCTTCGGCGTGCTCCAGGGTCACGATGTTGAAGGCGAGGACGGCGGAGCCTTCGCGTACGGCGTGGTCCACCAGGGCGGCGGTCGGGACTAGGGGCATGACGTACCTCTGTGGGGCGATGGGTTCTGGGACACACGCCTCAGGCGTGGACGACGGTGCTGCCGCGCTCGTCGAGGGCGCGGCACACGGGGTGTTCGGGGCCGGCGTCGGTGACGAGGGTGGCGACGCGATCGAGCGGTGCGAGGCGGACCGGCCCGCGGCGGCCGAGCTTGGAGTCGTCGGCGAGGACGACGACGCTGCGGGCGGCGGCCAGCAGGGCGCGGTCGGTCTGGGCCTCGTCGACGTGGGCCCCGGTGAGTCCCGCGTCGGCGTCGAGGCCGAACGCGCTGGTGACGATCTGGCCGATCTGCAGTTCGTGCAGGGCGTGCTCGGTGAGATGGCCGAGGAGGGACTGCTCGCGGTGGCGCAGGACGCCGCCGAGCACGATGACGTCGACATGGGGCGCGGCGGACAGGGCCTGGGCGATCGGCAGCGCGTTGGTCACCACGGTGAGACCGCGCCGCTCCCCCAGCCTGGCGGCGAGCGCCTCGGTCGTGGTGCCGCCGCTGATGAGGACGGTGCCGTGGTCGGGGATCAGCCGCAGGGCGGCCTCGGCGATCCGGCCCTTCTCCTCCAGCTGCGTGGACGCCCGCTGCGGCTGCTCCGGTTCGAAGGCGCCGTCCACGGTGGTGGCGCCGCCGTGCACCCGGCGCAGCATGCCCTGGAGTTCGAGGTCGCGCAGGTCGCGGCGGACCGTGGAGGCGCTGATCCGCAGCAGGTCGGAGAGCTCTTGGACGTTGACCGTGCCGCGGCGGCGCAGCCGGGTCAGTACGGCGTGCCGGCGCTGGGGGGCGAGGAGGTAATCAGTAGCCACGGGTCCGGTCCACCAGGTTGAGGAGTTCGCGGCCCGCGAGGAAGCGCTCGACGTTCGCGCCGACCAGTTCGAGGGTCTGCTCCTCGTAGTCGGGGGCGAAGCCGGCGACGTGCGGTGTCAGGATCACTCCGGGCTCGGTCCACCAGTGATGGTCGGCGGGCAGGGGTTCCTCGTCGAAGACGTCGAGGGCGGCGCCCGCGATGCGGCCCGAGCGGAGTCCGGCGCGCAGGGCGGACTCGTCGACGATGCCGCCGCGGGAGACGTTGACGACCATCGCGCCGTCCTTGAGGGCGCCGAGTGCGGCGGCGTCGATCATGCCGCGTGTCTCGTCCGTCAGGGGGCACGTCACGACGAGGTAGTCGCAGCGGTTCATGAAGGCGTGGAGTGCGTCGGGGGTGTACAGCTCGGCCTGGCCCGATCCCTCGGCGGGGGTTCCGAAGAACTCGCCGGCCCGGGTGGCGCGGCCGCGCTTGAGGCCGAGCACGGTCATGCCGAACTCACCGGCGAGGCGGCCTATTTCGTGCCCGATGCGGCCGTAGCCGACGACGCCGACGGTGGCACCGCGCAGTCGGCGCGGCATCAGCGTGTTCCAACGCTCGCTCAGGGACGGCCACGTGCCGCTCTGCTGCACCTCGATGGCGCGCGGCAGGCGGTGCGCGAGGCCGAGCAGCATCATCATCACGTACTCGGCCATCGGGACCGGTGAGATGCCGCCGATGGAGGTGAGCGGCACCGGAAGGTCCCACACGGCGGTGTCCTTGAGGTGGTCCGCGCCCGAGGTGTCGAGCTGGATCCAGCTGAGGTCGGGTGCCGCGTCGGCGGTGTTCGGGAAGACGGAGCTGGTGTGCAGGATCTGCGTCCGGCGCCACACCTCCTCGGGCACGTCCGCCGGGGAGGCGGCGGGTATCTGTGTGACGGTGAGCCCCGGGTGGCTCGCGCGCAGCCGGTCGAGCCACCGGTCGGGGAACGAGAGGGTGCTCAGGTAGTGGACGGGGGACGAAGAGGTCACTTGATTCCCGATCGTGCGAAGCCCTGGACAAAGTACTTCTGGAAGCAGAGGAAGAGAACGACCATGGGCAGGACGGAGATGAGCGCGAGCGCCATGATGGCGCCGTAGTCGGCGGTGTACTGGCCGTTGACGAACTGCATGCCGACGGCGAGCGTGTACAGCCGCTCGTCCTTGAGGACGGTCAGCGGCCAGGCGAAGTCGTTCCACTGGTAGAGGAACGTGAGCAGCGACAGCACCGCGATGAGCGGCTTGCACAGCGGCAGGACGACGGTGAAGAAGGTGCGCAGCTGTCCTGCGCCGTCCATCCGCGCGGCCTCGATGACCTCGTCGGGGATGCCGAGCATGAACTGCCGGGCGAGGAAGACCCCGAAGGCCGTCGATGACGCGGGGACGATGACGGCCCAGAAGCTGCCGAACATGCCCAGGGCGCTGACGAGTTTGAACTGCGGCACCATCAGCACCTGCACGGGCACGGTCATCGTGCTGAGCATGAGCAGGAAGAGCAGGTTGCGGCCGCGGAAGCGCATCTTCGCGAAGGCGTATCCGGCCAGCAGGTTGCAGGAGACCGTGATGAGGACGACCAGGCAGGTGATGACGGTCGAGTTCATCGCCCAGGTCCCCACGGGCAGCCGGAACACGCGGCGGAAGTTGTCCAGGGTCGGCGCGCTCGGCCAGAAGCGGAGCTGCGAGGTGTGCAGGTCCGCGATGGGCGAGAAGGCGACCAGGATCATCCAGAACAGGGGCAGGGCCATCGCCAGGCCGATGACGACGGCCGCGGCCGTGCGCAGGTGACGTGCGCGATCACGTCGTCTCGGGCGGGTCGTTCCGGGGAGCCGGACGGAGGAGGTGACGGACATCGGTGTCCTTAGGAGAGGGCTTGGGAGAGGGGTGTCCTTAAGGGAGGGAGACGGGAGGGCGCGGGGGTCAGCCGACCGTGTCCCGGTTGCGGCTGAAGCGCCACTGCAGGGCGGTGAAGATCATGACGATGACGTAGAGGACGATGCCGATGGCGGCCGCGTAGCCCTGCTGCCGTCCTTCGAAGCCGTTGCGGTACGCGTAGGTGATCATGACGTCGGTGGCGTGGCCGGGTCCGCCGAGTGTCATCACATAGACGGTGTCGAAGACTTGGAACGAGTAGATGACGTTCATGATGAGCAGGAAGAACGTCGACGGTCCGAGCAGCGGGATCGTGATGTTGCGCAGCCGCTGCCAGGGTCCGGCGCCCTCGACCTCGGCCGCCTCGAACATCTCGGGTGAGATGCCCTGAAGGCCGGCCAGGTAGATGACCATGTTGAAGCCGACGCGCATCCACAGCGTGATCAGGACGACGGAGACCATGGCGGTGCTGCCGCTGGTCTGCCAGGGCGCGGCGGGCAGCCCGAAGACGGCGAGCAGCTTGTTGAGCAGGCCGATGTTCTGGTCGAACATCAGGGTGCCGATGAGGGCGGTGGCCACGCCGGAGATGACCATGGGCAGGTAGACGAGGGTCCGCCACAGCGGGCGGGCGGGCATCACCTTGTTGAACAGAAGGGCCACGCCGAGCCCGAGTGCCATCTCCACCGGCACGGTCGCCACGCAGAAGACGGCGGTGTTGAGGACAGTGCGCCAGAAGACCGGATCCCCGGCCAGTTGGCGGTAGTTGGCGAGTCCCGCCCAGGTGGGGGACGCGAGCCCGGTGCTGTACTGGAAGCTCAGGACGAGCGCCATGACCAGCGGGACCAGCAGGAAGAGCGTGACGAGGACGAGGTTCGGGCCGAGCGTGCAGTAGGCGGCGAGTGTCTCGCGGAAGCGCGCCGCTCGGCGGCCGGGCGGTGGGGGCGGGGCGGTCACCGGGGTGGGCGGGCGCAGGTCGCGCGGCGGCGACGCGGTGGTGGCCATGGCAACTCCTGTGTGCGGTGGGGAGGGCCTTACGCGGAGGCCAGCGCGGTCCGGGTGGACGCGGCGATGTTCCGGAGCGTGGTCTCGGCGGGCTGCCGGTTGACGAAGGCGGCCTCGAGTTCGTCCTGGAGGGCCGAGTTGATGCGTCCGAAGCCGGGGATCGCGACCTGTTCGGTCATGCCCGGGGTGAGCGCGGTGGCCTGTTCCGCGTATACGGGCATGAGGTCGGGCCGCACCGCGTAGTCGAGGGGCTGGGTGAGCAGGGAGGTGCGGGTGGGCAGGACGACGGTCTGCTCGCAGAAGCGGGCCATGTTCTCCTCGTTCGCGAGGAACTTGAGGAAGTCGGCGGCGAGTTCGGGGTTCTCGGTGGTGCGGGTGGCGACCACCGCGTTGCCTCCGAGGTCGGTGGCCGCCGTGCGTCCGCGCGGCTGGAAGGTGACGCCGTACAGGTCCTTGTCGATCGCCGGATCGATGGTGGGCAGCAGGAAGTCGCCGGCGAAGCTCATGGCGACGGTGCCCGCGGTGAACAGGGAGTCGGGATAGGCGGCGCTCTTCACGGAGCTGTTGGGCGGGACGAAGCCCTCCCGGAAGAAGTCCTGGGTGTAGCGCAGGGCGCGCAGTCCGGCGGCGGATTCGATGGCGGGCGCCGTGAGGCTGTCGTCGAGGATCCGGCCGCCGGCCTCCCACAGCCACGTCAGCCAGCGGAAGGCGCCGGTCTGCTGCCAGCCGTAGACGAAGGGGTACACGCCGTGCAGCTTCTTGCGCAGTCGTGCGCATATCTCGCTGAACTCGTCCCACGTCCACGCCTCGTCGAGCGAGGTGGGCACCGAGGCGATGCCCGCCTTGCGGAACATGTCCTTGCGGTACAGGACCGCGGTGGTGTCCGTGTGGTGGGGAACGGCGTAGGGCTTGCCGTCATGGCAGACGGCCTTCCACAGGGCGGGCAGGAACGCGTCACGCTCCTTGTCGCTGAAGTACGGCCCGAGATCGAGGAGTTGACCGCTGGCGCTGTACATCCCGAGGTTCGCGTAGTCGCAGCGGAACAGGTCGGGGGCGCGGCCGCCGGCGAGCAGTGCGTCCATGTTCGTGTACATCTGCTGGTACGACTCGAGCCGGATCTGCACCCGGATGCCGTGGTGGCGCCGTTCGTAGGCGCGGGCCAGCGCCTGGAAGGCCGCGATCTCGGCGTCGGCCCCCCACAGCGAAAAGGTGAGCGTGTCCGCTCCTGCCGAGCCGGTACCGGAGGGTGAGAAACCGGACCGCCGGGCGAAGCCGACCGCACCGGCGCCCGCCGCTGCGGCACCGAGCACCGCTCGTCTGGCGACAGCCATCGTGCACAACCTCCGTCGTCAAGGGGGAGATTCGGCCGCGTAGGCCTTGATGCCTGCTTTTTAGTCGCCGCAGCCAAGGTCAGTCAATAACAAGCAAGACCTGATTTTTATTGCTCGTTTTTTATTGACGGGTCCTGGGGGCGCGCTTAGCCTCGGCCCGGCGCCCGGCCTGTGACCTGGCCTGTGACCCGGCCTGCGCCCTGGCCTGAGTCAGCGCCACTACCTGCGCATTTCAGAAGGAGCACCCGTATGCCCGTGATCCAGGTGACCGCACCGAAGGCTTCCGACAGCGCGCAGGACGCGGCACGGCTGAGGCACTTGTGCGGCGAGGTCGCGACAGCGCTCGGGCTGCCGCCCTCCGGGGTGGTCGCGGTGCTCTGCGAGGCGGCTCTGACCAGCACGGGCGACGGAATCGTGGCTGCGTGGCCGCTGGCCGTGGTGCACGGTTCGGACCGTGGACGGGACGCGACGCGGCGGGCTCTGGACGCGGCGGGCACCGCGCTGGCGCAGGGCTGGGGCGTCCCGCGTGCAGAGGTCTGGGCCGAGTGGGCCGGCTCCCTGACCGCGGGAGACTGACCGGGTCAGCTCGGTCCGCTCAGACCTGCACGATGTCCACCCCGGCGGCGCGCAGCGCTCGCAGTTCGTCCGCGGGCGCCGAGGCGTCGGTGATCACCCGGTACAGCCGGCCGGCGGGGGCGAGCCGGACCGGGCCCGAGCGGCCGAACTTCGAGCCGTCGACCAGGGCCGTGATCCGCCGGACGCGCGAGAGCAGCCAGCGGTCGGTCTCCGCCTCGTCCACGTGCGCGCCGCTGATCCCGGCGTCCGTGATCCCGTACGCGCCGACGAACGCCTCGTCCACCTGGAGCTCCTCCAGCGCCTGCCGGGTCAGGTGGCCGAGCAGGGACATCTCCCGGTGGCGCAGATAGCCGCCGAGGACGACCGTGCTGATCTCCTCGAACTGGGCGAGTTCACCGGCCAGGTGCAGCGAGTTGGTGACGACGGTCAGCCGCTCGATGCCGTCGAGCAGCGGCACCATCGCGGCCGTGGTCGTGCCGCCCGTGATGAGGATCGTGGCGCCGGGGGCGATGTGTTCGACGGCGGCGTTCGCGAGCTTGCTCTTCTCCCAGGAGGCGACCGAGCTGCGCTGCGGCCGGTCCGGCTCGTCGGCCTGGACCGCCTCGGCCATCGCCCCGCCGTGGGTGCGGTTCAGCAGGCCCTGGGCCTGCAACGCGGACAGGTCCCGGCGGATCGTCGACGGGCTGACGTCCAGGCGCTCGGCGAGCGTGCCCACATGGGCGACGCCTTCCGCGCGCACCGCGTGAAGCAGCCTCTTCCTTCGCTCGGCGCCCAGCATGGCCCGGTCCCACTCCCCTCGGCATGGGTGCGTCGGCCGACTCGGCTCCGACACCCGCGGATCTTCGGCCGGCGATGATCCGGCGGCCGCACAGGCAGCTTACTGGCGTTGCTCATCCCTGCCAGAAGTTGACGCCGATCAGTGCGCCGGACGCCGCGCATCCCGTCATTCCGGTCGTGACGGGCGGTCATCGCGGCCGTGACGACCACGGGCGGGCGGTGCCGAGCACCGTGTCGCCGTCGGCCGGGGCGTCCAGCAGCGCGAGGGCGGCGGTGGAGATCTCGTGCGGTGTGTGCCACCGCGTCACCTGCCCTTCCCCGTGCCAGCCGAGCACGAGGAACCTGCTCGCCGACCCCGAACGGGGGGCCGCAGGGAGGTCGTTGGGCGACCACGTGTCGGCGCCCGCGCCCGTACCGGAATCGTCCGGCGCCGCCCATTCGCTGGTGGCGAGAACGACGACCGGACCGGCGACGACGGAGCCGACCAGCTCCGCCAGCGTTCCGGGCGGCACGGCGGGGGCGTACACCACAGCCCCGGTCAGAGGTGCGCGCTCGGCCGCGCCGCGCAGCACCGAGCCGAAATCCTGCGCCGTCACGTCCGCGGCGAGCGGGGTGACGCGGCCCGGGTGCTCGTCGGCGAGCTCGCGCAGGTCGGCCGCGGAGCGGGCGACGGCCGTGACGGACACGGCCCGTTCGCTCAACGCGGCCACAGCAGGGCGGAGGATGCGGGTCGCGCCGACGATCAGCACCCGCGCCTCCCCTGCCTTCTGCACCGGGCGTTCGGACGTGTTGTGGTCGGGCATCGTCTCGGCCTTCCTGTTCGATGACGGTTCGCCGCCATCATCGCGCACTATTGCTCACTTCTGCTCATTGACGCTTGTTAATGAGAGTGCCTAGGCTGCCGATGTGGCGCTTCGGGCCGATGGTCCCGGATCGGCGCCGACGTTCTCGTTGCCCGGCCCCGAAGGTGTTCCATGGCTGCTCCCCCTTCCTCGTCCCTCCGCGTGGCGTCGCCCCCGGTCTCCCGGGGCGGTATCGGTCTTGCGCAGGGACGCTACGGCGTCCGCGGGAACCTGGAACTCGTCCTCTGCGACGACCAGGACGGGCTGTGGGTGCTCTGGTTCAACAGCGACCCGCGGGGCACCGCTCCGGAGCCCGGCGGCCCGCCGCCCGGTGACTGGAGCGGCGGACTGCGCTTCGCCGCGGGCCGCCGGTACGACGAGGTCGGTGTCCTGCAGAGCCGGCACGGTCCGCACCACCTCGAACTGGTCGCCCGCTCCGGCGACTCGTCGCACCGCCTGCGCTGGAGCCCCGAGGCGGCGTTCACCACGGAACCGCCCCCGCCGAGCGGCCCCGCCCGCGCGGTCGTGGCGGCGGAGACCGCGGACGGCACGTTGTGGACCGGCGTTCTCGGAACCGACGGCGAACCGCGCGTGCTGCGCGCGGACCCGTCCGCCTATCCGCACCTCGCCTGGTCCGACGACTCACCGGCGCACGCCTTGCTCACCGACTCCCGGTGGACCGCGATCGCCCTGGTGGCGGTCCGGGACGGGGCACGCCCCGGGATCGTCCTGGCGGGAGACCGCGAGGGCCTCTACCTCTCCCCCACCGGAGACACGCACCCGATTCCGGCGGGCACGGTGGCCGCGGCCGTGGCAGGCGACGTGGACCCGCGGATCTACGTATGGTCCGAGGGGCCGTGGCTGGAGGTGGTGACGCCCGGACGCCCCGGCAGGGCCCGCCGTCTGCAACTGCCGGGAATCGGGGACGTGACCGCGGTCGCCGCGACGCCGGTCTCCTTCGAGCCGGGCCGTACCGATCTCGTCGTACGCCGTGGCGGTCAGCTCTGGCATCTGCGGGACACCGGACCGGGCGGCGACACGGTCGCCGCCACGCCGCTCATGAGCAGACTGACCTCCGTACCGGGAGACGGACCGCGTCCCGTCCACCGAGGCTGACATCCCGCACGGCCTCTTGCGGGCGGCACAGGCCCGTCATCCCCTTTTCCTTTCAGTGAAGAGACACGTTTCCGTTCAGTGAAGAGACACGAGGATTCATCATGCGCATTCTCATAGTCGGCGCCGGAGGCGTGGGCACCGCCGCCGCCGCGATCGCCGCCCGGCGCTCCTTCTTCGACCACTGTGTGATCGCCGACTACGTCCTGGACCGGGCGGTGCGGGCGACGGAGGCCACCGAGGACGCCCGTTTCGTCGCCGCCAGGATCGACGCCTCCGACGAGGACGCCGTCGTCGCCCTGTTGCGCGAGCACCGCTGCGACGTCCTGCTGAACGCCACGGACCCGCGGTTCGTGATGCCCCTGTTCCGCGCGGCACTGGCCGGCGGCGCCCACTACCTCGACATGGCGATGTCGCTGTCCCGCCCCCACCCCGACCGCCCGTACTCCGAGACCGGCGTCATGCTCGGCGACGAGCAGTTCGCCCTGGCGTCCGAGTGGGAGAGCGCCGACCGGCTCGCTCTGGTGGGCATCGGGGTCGAGCCCGGTCTCTCCGACGTGTTCGCCCGTTACGCGGCCGACCATCTCTTCGACAGCATCGAGGAGATCGGGATCCGCGACGGCGCCGATCTGACCGTCGACGGCTACGAGTTCGCTCCCTCCTTCTCCATCTGGACGACGATCGAGGAGTGCCTGAACCCGCCGGTGGTGTGGGAGAAAGACCGCGGCTGGTTCACCACCGAGCCGTTCTCCGAACCGGAGGTCTTCGACTTCCCCGAGGGGATCGGCGAGGTCGAGTGCGTCAACGTGGAGCACGAGGAGGTGCTGCTCATCCCGCGGTGGGTCGACGTCCCGCGCGTGACCTTCAAGTACGGCCTCGGGCAGGAGTTCATCGACGTCCTGCGCACCCTGCACAAGCTGGGCCTCGACCGCACCGAGAAGGTGCGCGTCGGCGACGTGGAGGTATCCCCGCGCGACGTCGTGGCCGCCTGCCTCCCCGACCCGGCGGGCCTCGGCGACCGCATGCGCGGCAAGACCTGCGCAGGTACCTGGGTGAAGGGCGTCCGCGACGGCGCTCCCCGCGAGGTGTACCTCTACCACGTGGTCGACAACGAGTGGTCGATGGCGGAGTACGGATCCCAGGCCGTCGTCTGGCAGACCGCGCTCAACCCGGTCGTCGCCCTCGAACTGCTGGCGAGCGGCCGGTGGAAGGGCAGCGGCGTCCTGGGCCCCGAGGCCCTGCCCGCCGAACCGTTCCTCGGCCTGCTCGAGGAGTACGGCGCGCCCTGGGGCATGCGCGAGCAATGACCGGAAGGCCTGCCGCGGTCCCGTGCCGGACCCCCGCACGCCTCTCCCCGCCTGCCACCTGAACCCCGCGCGGGTCGGAAGCCGCACAGGCTCCGCGCCCGTACCCCACGCTCGAAGGAGTCCGTGTGAAGACCGCCGCCCCCGAGACCGCCGACCACCGGGCCGTGCCGCAAGGCGCCACCCACACCTGTCGCGAGATCCGTCAGCAACCGCGCCTCTGGGCCGAGACGGCCACGCGGCTGAGCGAGGAGCGCGCCTCCCTCGACACGTTCCTGGCACCTCTGCTCGCCGAACCGCGGCTGCGGATCGTCCTCACGGGCGCCGGCACCTCCGCGTACGCGGGACAGATCGCCCGCTCGGCGCTGGCGAGAGCCACCGGCCGCACGGTGGCGGCCGTCGCGACGACGGACATCACGGCCGACCCCACGGCGTGCTTCGAGGAGAGCGACCGGCCGACGCTGCTGGTGTCCTTCGCGCGCTCGGGCAACAGCCCGGAGAGCCTGGCCGCGACCGACATCGCCGACCAGTTGCTCGACCGGTGCGCCCATCTCGTCATCACCTGCAACGCGGACGGCACGCTCGCCACCCGGCATCAGGGCCGCCCGGACTCCTACGTCCTGCTGACGCCGCCGGAGTCCGAGGACCAGGGCTTCGCGATGACGTCCAGCCTGACGTGCATGCTCCTCACCGTGCTCCGGGCCCTCGGCGGCGACCACGTCCGGGGCCTGGACGACTGCCCCGCCGCGGCCGCGTCCCTGCTGTCCGGCGATGTCACCGACCGCGTCACCGTGCTGGTCGGCGGCGGCATCGACCGTTTCGTCTACCTCGGCAGCGGCGCGCTGCAGGCCCTCGCCGGGGAGTCGGCCCTCAAGCTCCTCGAACTGACCGGCGGCGCGGTCACGGCGCTCTCCGACTCGTCGCTGGGCTTCCGGCACGGGCCGAAGGCGTTCCTCACCCGGCGGACGGCGGTCGTCGTCTACGTGTCGAACGACCCCTACACGCGCCGGTACGACCTCGACATCTTCCGGGAGTTGAGCGCCGCGCTGCCCGCCGGGCACGTGGTCGCGGTCGCCGCACGGCCCGACGGCCTCCCGGCCGACCGCACCTGGCTCGTGGACGGCATGGCCGACGCCGACGACGCCGCGCTGGCGTTGCCCGCCGTGGTCTGCGCCCAACTTGTCGCGCTGAACGCCTCGCTGGCCTGCGGAGTGCGGCCCGACAACCCGTTCCCCGACGGCGAGGTCAACCGCGTCGTCCAGGGCGTCACCATCCACCCCCTGCCCACTCGCTGATCAGGCCGGAAGGAAAGTCACGCCATGTATCTCGGAGTCGACGGCGGCGGCACGAAGACGGCCTTCACGGTCGTGGACGCCTCCGGCGCCGTGCTCGGCTCGGCCGACGGGCCGTCCACCTCGCCCGCGCTCGGGGAGCACGGCATGGACATCGCCCGCACCGTGCTGCGCGACGGCGTCACAGCCGCCTGTGAGCAGGCGGGCACCGATCCGGCGCGGCTGAAGTACGCGTACTTCGGGCTGCCCGCGCACGGTGAGTCCCCGCGTCTCACCGAGGCGCTGGACGCCCTGCCCACGGAGATCCTCGGCCACGACCGGTACGCCGTCGGCAACGACATGATGTGCGGCTGGGCCGGATCGCTCGGACTCGCCGATGGCATCAACGTGATCAGCGGCACCGGCTCCATGGCGTACGGGGTCCTGCGCGGCCGGGAGGCACGCACCGGCGGCTGGGGCGAGTTGTTCGGCGACGAGGGCTCCGCGTACTGGATCGCCGTCCAGGGCCTGAACCTGTTCACGCGCATGGGCGACGGACGGACGCCGCCCGGCCCCCTGCACACGGTGCTGCGGCGCCGGCTCGCGCTCGACACCGACCTGGACCTCGTCGACGTCATGCTCCTGGGCCGTCCCGACCGCACCGCCGTCGCCGCGGTGAGCCGGCACGTGTCCGAGGCCGCAGCGGACGGCGACGCGCAGTGCGCGCGCATCCTCGCCCGGGCCGGCGAGGAACTGGCCGCACTCGCCCGCGCCGCACGGCACGCGCTGGCGGCGGAACCCGACGAGGTGGTCCGCGTCTCCTGGTCGGGCGGAGTGTTCACCGAGGAGCGCGTACGCCGGGCGTTCACCGACGCCCTCGCCGCCCATCCCGAGCCGTACGACGCCCGCCCGCCGCTCGGCACTCCCGTGGTCGGCGCCGCGCTGCTCGCCGCCCGGCTCGCCGGTGAATCCCCGAACCGCTGAACTGCTGAACGCCCCCGTGTCGTACACCTCCATCGCTCCGCCACCCCTCCCCCGGGACGAGCGGCCGAGCGCACCCGAAAGGACAAGCTCGTGTCAGCCAGCAACCCCGACCGACGCTCCCTCGTGCTCATCGGCGCCGGCAGCGCCGTCTTCACCCGCGGTCTGCTCGCCGATCTGATCGGCGCGGACGACCTCGGCTCCTGGGAGATCCGGCTCGTCGACACCAACCCCGAGGCCCTCTCGGTCACGGCCCGGCTCGCCGAGCGCATGGTCGAGGCGCGCGGAGCCGAGAAGCGCATCACCGTACGGTCGTCCACCGACCGGCGCAGCGAACTGCCCGGCACGGACTACGTCGTGACCTGCGTGGGCGTCGGCGGCCGGCCCGCCTGGCAGACGGATCACGAGATCTGCCAGCGGCACGGCGTCTTCCAGCCGGTCGGCGACTCGGTGCTGCCCGGCGGGATCTCCCGCCTGCTGCGCACCACGCCCGTCATGGTCGACATCGCGCGCGACATCGTCGACCTCGCGCCGGACGCCTACTTCTTCAACTACAGCAACCCGATGACCGCCAACATCCAGGCGATGACCCGGTACGCGGGCGCCGAGGTCATCGGCCTGTGCCACGGCATGCACCACGTGCAGCGGGAACTCGCGGCGTTCGCGGGGCTGCCGTTCGAGGAGACGTCGACGCTGTACGCGGGGATCAACCACCTCACGTTCATCTACGACTTCCGGCACCGCGGCGAGGACGCCTGGCCCGCCGTACGGGAGCGCATGGAGCGGGAACTCGCCGAGCCGCCGCTCCCGGAGGACATCGGCGCGATCTGGGAGAACGGCAAGGCGTGGCACAACCCGTTCTCGTGGGAGTTCTTCCGCACGTACGGCGCGTACCCGGCGGCGAACGACCGGCACGTCGTGGAGTTCTTCCCCGAGCGCTGGGCGAGCGGCGACTACTACGGCAAGAAGCTGGGCGTCGACGCGTTCTCCGTGCCGGAGATCCTCGCGTGGGGCGAGGAGCGGTACCAGTCGATGCGGGTCCAGGCCGAGGGCGACGCGCCGCTCGACGAGACGGCCTTCGACCGCTCGACCGGTGAGCAGGAGCAGCTTCTGGCGATCATCCGGTCGATCACGTTCGACCGCCGCGAGATGTTCTCGGTGAACGTGCCGAACCGTGGCAGTGTCCCGGGTCTGCCGGACGGTGCCGCGCTGGAGATTCCGGCCGTGGCCACGGCGCGGGGCCTGCGTCAGCTGCGGGTGCCCGACCTGTCGGCGCCGCTGACCGCGATCCTCGCCCGGCGCCTGGCGCCCGTGGAGCTTGCGGTCGAGGCCGCCATGACGGGCGATCGCGACCTGGTGGTCGAGGCGGTCATCGCCGACGGCGCGGTCACCGACCGGGACGCGGCCGCCGCCCTGACGGCCGAACTGCTGGACGCCCAGAGCCGTTTCCTGCCCCGCTTCGCGTGACCCCACCCGCACATCGACGACCCTGGAGAGACAGTGAAGATTGCCCGAGTGCGGTACGAGGGCCGGGTCCTGGCGGCCCGCGTGGACGGGGACACCGTGTTCCCCGTCGTGGCGGAGGACCAGCGGCACATGTCCGACGCCGTGCGCGACCTGATCGCGGACGGCACGGCCGAGGAGACGCTGAGCGCCGACGTGGCGGGGGTGCCGCTCGCCGACGTGGAACTGCTGAGCCCGCTCGCCGCACCGCAGAAGATCATCTGCATCGGTCTGAACTACGCCGACCACATCAGGGAGACGGGCCTCGAGACGCCGAAGGTTCCGCTGGCGTTCGTCAAGACCGCGCACTGCCTGACCGGCCCCACCGCCACGGTCCGTGTCCCGCGCGGCAGCACCGAGCAGTTGGACTGGGAGGCCGAGCTGGCCGTCGTCATCGGCCGCACGGCCCGCGACGTGAGCGTCGAGGACGCGGCGTCGTACGTCTTCGGCTACACCGTGGCCAACGACGTGTCCGCGCGGGACGCGCAGTTCTCCGACGGGCAGTGGTTCCGCGGCAAGAACTTCGACGGCTTCTGCCCGCTCGGCCCGTGGATCGTCACCGCCTCCGACGTGCCGGACCCCCAGGGCCTCGCGATCTCGGCCCGCGTCAACGGCGAGACGGTGCAGGACAGTTCGACCAAGGAGATGATCTTCGGCGTGGCCGAGACCATCGCCTATCTGTCCCGGTACATGACGCTGCACCCCGGGGACGTCATCGCCACGGGCACCCCGCACGGCGTGGGCATGGGCCGCGATCCGCAGCTGTGGCTGCAGGACGGGGACGTCGTGGAGGTCGAGGTCGAAGGCATCGGCCTGCTGCGCAACCCCGTCCAGGTCACCACCGACTGACGGCGGCAGGATCTGCCGCCGTCCTCGCGCGGCCTCCTCCGCCCCACCCCCGGCCGGAGGAGGCCGCCCTCGACCACGTTGTACGTACACACTCCGCACTCCGCAGTTCGCGACGAAGGAGCCGCAATGAACATCGCCGACGATCCCGACCGCGCGCCGGCCCGCTCGCACCTCTACGCGATGGGCCTGAGCGACGAGGAGATGCGGCGTCCCACAGTCGGCATCGCCTCGACCTGGACCGGGACGATGCCCTGCAATCTGACGCACCGTGACCTGGCACGCCACGTCGCCACCGGAGTGCGCCGGGCGGGCGGCCAGCCGATGGAGTTCAACACCATCGCCGTCTCGGACAACCTGACGATGGGCACCCCCGGCATGCGGGCCTCGCTGGTCAGCCGGGAGCTCATCGCCGACTCCGTCGAACTCATGGGACGAGCCCACCAGTTCGACGCCATGGTCTGCATCGTCGGCTGCGACAAGACAGTGCCCGCCGCCATGATGGCGATGGCGCGGCTCGACATCCCGTCCGTGCTCCTCTACAGCGGCAGCATGATGCCGGGCACGTGGCGCGGGCGCGAGGTGACCATCCAGGACATGTGGGAGGCCCTCGGCGAGCGGGCCGTCGGCCGGGTCACCCAGGAGGACGTGGACGACCTCGCCCGGCACGCCTGCCCCGGCGCCGGAACCTGCGCGGCGCAGTACACGGCGAACACGATGGGCACGGTCGCGGACTTCCTGGGCCTCGCCCCCTTCGGCGTCGGGGACATCCCCGCCACCGCGCCGGAGAAGACCGCCGCGGCCGAGCGCGTCGGCGAACTCGCCCTCGACGTGCTCTCCCGCGATCTGCGCCCGTCCTCCATCCTCACGGAGGACGCCTTCCACAACGCGATCGTCTCCGTGGCCGCCATGGGCGGCTCCACGAACGCCGTCCTGCACCTGCTCGCCATCGCCCGCGAGGCCGGGATCGACCTGGCCATCGACCGGATCGGCGAGGTGTGCCGCCATGTCCCGATCATCACGGGCCTGAAGCCCGCCGGCCCCTACACGGCCGCTGATCTGTGGCGGGCCGGTGGCACCTCGCTGGTGGCGGCGCGCCTGCTGGAGGCGGGGGTGCTGCGCGATTCGGTGACGCTGGTCGACGGGCGGTCACCGGCGGACGTGGCCTCCTCGGCCGCCGAGACGGAGGGGCAGGGGGTGGTCACCTCGGTGACGTCCCCCGTGAAACCGGCGGGCGCGCTGGCCATCCTGCGCGGCTCGCTCGCTCCGGACGGGTGTGTGCTGAAGCTGGGCGGGCGTGCCGACTTCGTGCGCCGTGGCCCGGCGCGGGTCTTCGACTCCGAGGAGGAGTGCTTCGAGGCCATCCAGGGCGGCCGGATCGCCGAGGGCGACGTGGTGATCGTCCGCTACGAGGGTCCGGCCGGCGGCCCCGGTATGCGGGAGATGCTGTCGATCACCGGCGCCCTGGTCGGACAGGGGCTCGGCGACTCCGTCACCCTGGTCACCGATGGACGGTTCAGTGGTGTCTCACGCGGCCTGGTCATCGGCCATGTCGCACCCGAGGCGTGGCACGGCGGCCCCGTCGCGCTCGTGGAGGACGGCGACACGGTCGTCGTCGACTCCGCCCGCAACGCCCTCGACCTCGACGTCACCGCCGAGGAGCTGGCGGAGCGCCGGGCCCGCTGGACGCGCCCGGATCGCCCTCTGGAGCGCGGTGTCCTCAGCAAGTACGCGGCGGTCGTGGGTTCGGCGTCGGACGGAGCGGTGACGTCGTGACTTCCTGATCCGTCCGACGCGTCTTGTGCGCCCTGGTGCGGGTGTGGTCTCCGTGCGGCGTCCCCGACCTGGTGCCGGGTTCGCACTCCGCGGTGTCCCGCCCGGCGCCGATCTCAGCCGGCGACGGGGATCCTGCCGCACAGCCAGTTGCCGGGAGCCGCGGGGTCGTCGCTGATCCAGAACTGCCGCCAGAGCGTGGCGAACTCCTCGCGGCTGAGGTGGCCGTCGCCGTTCAGGTCGAGCAGTTCGAAGACGCCGGTGATGTCGGTCGGCTGCCCGTTCCAGGTCTCGACGAGCCGGCGGTGCTCCTCGGGGGAGATTCGTCCGTCCCCGTCCGCGTCCACGGCGTCGAAGACGGTGTCGGCGGTCGCCGTGACGCTGTCGACCATCGCGGGCAGCTTGTCGACGAGCGCGAGGAGTTCGTCCATGTCGACGGTTCCGTCCCCGTTGGCGTCACCGACCTCCAGCAGCGCCGCCCACCATCCCATCACCAGGGTCTGCACGCGCGTACCGAGGTCGGTTCCGGGCGCGGCCGCCGACAGCTGCAGCCAGCGGTTGACGAGCGCCCGGAAATCGTCCTCGCGCAGATAGCCGTCACCATCCGTGTCGAAGGCGGTGAACATCCCCCTGAGCTTGCGCTCCTGAAACGCACTGGCCATGAGCAGTCTCCCTCGCCGCAGCCACCATCCACCGATCCATCGCCCGCCGTCGTCGTGGACGACAGCTGACGCTCTGTCACTGTAGGGCGGGACGCGCCCACTCCCCCACGGGCACATGCGCGCGAACCGTCACCCTCGCGCGCTGCGACCGTTGACCCAACGACCGCCGAACAGACACACCACCGGTATTCACTTGCGCACCCTGGTCAGGCGGGTCACCGTCGCCTCACACCCTGAGGAAGGCAGAGAAGATGACCACGCGAGTCCACCCCGCCGACGATGAACTCGTCCGGGCCGCAGCACACGTCGCCCGCACCCGCTGCCGGGGCGACAACCACACCATGGCAGCCGCGGCCCGCGCCCAGGACGGCCGGATCATCACCGCGGTGAACGCCTACCACTTCACCGGCGGTCCCTGCGCCGAGCTGGTCCTCATCGGCGCGGCAGCCGCCCAAGGTGCCTACGAACTCGACACGATCGTCGCCGTGGGAGACCGCGACCGGGGTGTCGTCCCTCCGTGCGGTCGGTGCCGACAGGTCCTCCTCGACTACTTCCCCGCGCTCAAGGTCATCGTCGGCGCCGGCGACCGCGTCCGGGCTGTTCCCATCGCCGACCTCCTGCCCGAAAGCTACGTCTGGGCCGACCACCAGCTCGACGCCGGGTGAACCGGGTTACGCACTCGAAGGGTTGGAGCGGACTCCTTCGAGCGCCGGGCGATAGGTTCGACGGCATGACTGAACTCGTGGTCTCCGCTTGGCCGCCCGCTCCGATCAGCACCGCACGACTCACGCTCCGGCAGGCCGAGGGCCGCGATCGTGGTGCGTTCGTCGAGTTGTTCGCATCAGCAGAGGTGCGCGCCTACCTGGGTGGGGCGCGGCCACGCGACGAGCTTGAGCGGGCGATCCCTGAGATACCCGGGCGGCGAACTGGCGTCTTCGTCGTCGATCTCCGCGGAACGATGATCGGCTCGATCCAATTCGATCGACGGGACGCAGAGCGTCCAGGCCATGTCCGTCCAGGGACTGAGGAAGCCGAACTCGGTTACATGTTCCTGCCGAAGGCGTGGGGTCATGGCTACGCTGCCGAGGCATGCCAGGCGGCACTTGATTGGTTCGCTGAAACCCTTCCTGGTGAACCGGTGGTGCTCAGCACTCAGACCGCTCACACGCGTTCTGTCCGCCTCGCCGCAAAGCTGGGGTTCACGGAGACCGAGCGGTTCGACGAGTTCGGCGCCGAGCAGTGGTTCGGCGTGAGGTACCCGCGAGCGGACTCCGCCTGCACCGGTTGAGATCAGCGCCGCACCAGTCCCGTTCGGTCGTTGCGCAGCGGGCCGGAGGTCAGACCCGCGAGCCCGACGCCGATGAGCATGACGGCGCAGGCGACAACGATGGCTGTCGCGCCTTTGAGGTCGACGAGGGCGCCGAGCACGTTGTTCATGAGAAGCAGGGCCACGCTCTGCACGAGGACGAGGACCGCTTGGATGCGTGACAAGTGCGTGTCGGGTGACGAGGCGAGGATCAGCGGCGCGATGTGCGCCGAGAAGGTGCCGTTGCCGACGCCGATGAGCAGTCCCGCGGCCGTGGCCGCGGTCGGGCCGGGGGCGAGCCCGAGGCCGAGGACGCCTGCGCCCGCCAGGACCAGCGCGCACGCCGCCAGCAGGCCGGGACGCCCCAGTGGCCCGCGCTTCACGACCACCAGGGTGACCGCCACCATGCCCACTCCCTGCGCGCCGAGGACCAGCCCGGCGGATCCCGCGCTCCAGTGCTCCTCCCGGGCGAGCAGGGGAACCAGCAGGGACATCACGGGCAACAGGAAACCGGCCGCCGCTCCGGTGAGCCACAGCCCCGGGCGCAGCACCGGGTGGGAGAAGGCCACCTTCACCCCGTTCAGGGCTTCCTTGAGGAGGCCGTCCGACCGTGGGGCAGGCGGCACGTCGTGCTGCGGGCGGACGGATATCAGGACGATGAGGGTGAAGGCGAAGGTGACCGCGTTGACAGCCGCGGCCCCCGCGAATCCGGCCAGGCCGACCAGCACACCGGCCAGCGGAGCGCCTCCCATGTTGATCACCTGACCGCCGACCTGGCGCAGGGACAGCGCACGGGGCAACTGGGCCTCGGACACCAGCCGACGGGGCATGGAACCCGACGCCGGTAGATAGAACGCGTCGACGACACCGACCGCCACGCCTGTCGCGATGAGCAGCAGGGGTGGGGCGCCCAGGGAGTAGGCGACGGCCGCGAGGACGAGCGAGAAGACCAGCATCGCCGCATCGCCGGTGATCAGCACTCGGCGCGCGCTGACGCGGTCACTGACCGCCCCTCCGAGCAGGAGGAGCAGAACGCGCGGCAGCGTGATCGCGCTCAGCGTCAGCCCCGCGACGGTCCCGCCGTACTTGCTGGCTGCCCAGCCGAGAGCGAAGTAGAAGACCGCGTCGCCCGCGATCGAGACCAGGATGCCGACGAGCCACAGTACGTAGGCCCGAGGCAGTCCGGCTCGTGCCTGTCCCTCGTCACCCCCTCTCGGCCCCGGAACACCGCCCGTTTTCGCGGTCGCCTCAGCGGCCCCCTCGCTAGCCGACATTGGACGCCCCCCGATTGATCCGACTGATGACGGTGATCACGGGGCCGACAGTGCCACACGGCACTGACATCGAGTTGCTCGTCGATCAACCGTCGAGGCGTCCGTCTCGTGGGCCGAACGTGCGGAGTGCGGCGGCATCGGTGGTGACCGCGCGGACGTAGTGGTCGGCCCAGGCGCGCGCACCGGGAAACGTCGACTCATGGGCGATCCGGTCCACCGCCGCGTCGATGTCGAACGCGGTGTGCCGCAGATGCACTTGGCCGTCGCTCAGCAGGGCCCACGAGCTTCCGGCCCTCCCGTACGGCATGCCGATGCTTCCGGAGTTGACGACGAGTCGCTCGTCGACCAGGCGCATGAAGGGCATATGGGTGTGCCCGCAGACCATCGTCCGTACGTCGTCGGGCAGATCGGAGAAGATCTCTGCCCAGCGGTCCAGGCGGGTGTCGACCAGCACCACTTCGTCGTCGTGACGCGGACTGCCGTGGCAGAAGAGGATCTTGCCGAATCCGTCGATCTCCACGGTGACCGGGTGAGGGAGTTCCGCAAGGAGAGTGACGTCCTCTGGCTTCAGCTGGTCAGCTGCCCACAGGTCGATGTCCCACGCCTGGTCGGAGGCGAACTCACCCCGCGCCATCTCCACGAGTTCGCGGTCAGCGTTGCCACGGACCAGGAGTGCCCTGTCCCCGAGCGTACGTAGCCGATCCAGAACCTCGATCGGTTGGGGACCGGCTACGTGGTCACCCGTGACGACGATGAGCTCGGCCGCCAGGACATCGGGCTCGCTCAGCACGGCGTCCAGGGCCGGCAACACGCCATGGATGTCGGACAGCACGGCGACGCTTGCAACCATCGAGGACCTCGCAACGTAGGTGGTGGGGCGTCTGCCGTCCGATCCAACCGGATGGTCAGGGCTTGCCCTTGGTCACCACCATGCTCAGGTCGTCTGCTTGGGATTCGGCTTGGGCTCGCCGGGGTTGACCACGGCCACGCCTTCGCCCTCCAACTTCAGCTGGACCGCCTCGCCGGAACCGCCCTTCAGCATGGAGCCGACGCCTTGGGAGCGGTGGAGCGAGGAACTGAGCTGCGGGCTCCAGGCGACGACAGCGTCCGTGTCCACGTACACGGGCGCCTGCGGTGACACAGGAAGCACCAGCGGAACACCCATACTCGTCAGCGCGAGACGGCCGGTGCCGGTGAAGGTGCAGTTGAACAGGCCGCCGCCTGCCATCCCCGCGCCCTTCACCGTGGTGATGTCGTAGCCCAGTGACGCGTCGAAGACCAGCACGTTCTTCCCGTTCACGGTGAGGCCGTGTTCCTGGTCGACGTCGACGATGAAGCAGTGGGCCGCTTCGGAGGCGAACCATGCTTCGCCCTCACCCGCGATGTTCATCAGGGCCAAGCCTTCGCCGGTGACCGCCCGCTTGAGGAAGTTCCCGACGCCTTGGCCCTGCTTCTCGAACTGCAGCGAGCCGCGCCAGGCGACCATCGTGCCCTGCCGCGCGAACGCCTCGCCCTTGACGGTGTAGCGCACCGCCATCGGATTCTGCTGCGTGAGCCCCGGGGCCTCCGCAGGCTGGATCAGATTCTCGGGGTCGAACAGGTTCCTCTGCATGCGCCCCCCGGTACCCCGCTTTTCCGGACCCAGCCACGGAACACAGGGATCCGCTTCACCTCGGTCCATCGGCGGGGACCGCCGCGACCGAGCCTCGACAGCCGTACTGTCTCGATCGTCCGGGGCGCGATCAGGTCACAGGTGACGCGGTGGGGCGTTGCGGATGGCTGAACGGCGCGCCCACGACGCACAGCCGAGGAGCACCAACCCGGCCGCGGCGAAGGCCCAGCTGTCCTCGACCCCGCTGATCCAGCCGACGACCCAAGCCAGCGACCACAGGGTGGCCAGTACGCACAGGCCCGTCCAGGAGTGCACCCACATGCGCTGACGCGCCGCCAGCCGCTGCGACGTTCCGCGTTCCATCGTTCCCGGGCCCCGGTCTGCGGCTCTGCTCTCATGAGTGTCCATGGCACTCCGTGTGCCCCGGCTCACCGTCGTTATGACCGGGAGTCCCCTGTTCCCGGTGGCTCTGCAGGGACCTGTCGCCCCCCTTTTTTTGGGCGCCGAGCCACTCGGCCGGGAATTCAGGCGCCCTCGGCGGGTCGCTCGCCGGACCAGGCCGCCCAGAGTTCGGCGTAGCGGCCGCCTGCGTGGGCGAGGTCCTCGTGCGGGCCGCTCTCCACGACGCGGCCGCGTTCCAGGACGACGACCCGGTCCGCGGTGACGGCCTGGGTCAGGCGGTGGGCGACGATCAGGGCGGTGCGGCCGCGCAGGGCGTCGCGGGCCGAGCGTTCCAGGACGCGCGCGCCGGCGCTGCCCGCCTCGGCGGTGGCCTCGTCGAGCACGGCGACGGCGGGGTCGGCCAGTACCAGTCGGGCCAGGGCGAGTTGCTGGGCCTGCACCGCGTCGAGCGGGTGACCGCCGTCGCCGACGACGGTGTCGAGTCCGTCGGGCAGCGCGAGCGCCCAGTCCAGGGCGCCGACCTCGGACAGGGCCGCGCGCAGTGCGGCATCGTCGGCGTCCGGCCGTCCGAGGCGCAGGTCGTCCGTCAACGGCCCGGCGAACACGTGCAGTTCCTGCGACACGAGGACGGCCGGTGGTCCGGCGCCGGGCTGGGCGGGCGCTCGGGTGACCGTGCCGTGGGTGGGGTCCTGCACTCCGGCGACGATGCGGGCCAGGGTGGACTTGCCGGCGCCGCTGGCGCCGACGAGCGCGACGTGCTCCCCGCGGCGCAGGGTCAGCGAGATGTCGGTGAGGACGGGCCTGCCTGAGCCGTAACTGTGGCCGACACGGTCGACGTCGAGGACGGTCGCCTGCCACGACTCGTCCCGGCCGGTGTCCGCCCCGGCCGGGGCGCCGCCCAGGTCGGTGACGCCGACGAGCCGGGCGAGGCCCGCTGTGGCCGACTGTGCGTCGTCGAGGAGGACGAGCGCGGCGTTGACGGGGCCGAACAGATTGTGGAAGTAGAGGGCGGCCGCGGTGGCGGTGCCGATCGACACGGCGTCGGCGCGGACCAGGACGAACCCCGCGTACAGGACGGCGATGAGCCCGATGTACTCGGCGATGTGCAGCCGGCCGTAGAAGCCGAGCACCAGGCGGGTGCCGCGCAGGTTGAGGGCGACGGCCGCGAGCGAGCGTCGGGCCACGTGTGCGGTGTGGGCCTTTTCGAGCCGGTAGGCGCGAACGGTGTCGGCGCCGCCGAGCGTCTCCAGGAGTTGCTGCTGCTGGGATCCGTCGGCGACGCGCTGGGCCGCGTACAGCGGGACGGCCCGGCGGACGTACCAGCGTGCCGTCAGGAACTGGACGGGCGCCGCCAGCAGCGCGGCGAGCAGGAACCGTGGGTCGAGCAGCAGGAGCGCGCCCAGGGTGAGGACGATCGTCAGGCCGCTGCGCACGAGTTCGGGCAGGGCGGAGCCGACGGCTTCGGACACCCGGGCCACGTCGGTGGTGACGCGGGCCGTGAGGTCGCCGGCGCCGGCGCGTTCGAGGCGGTCGGCGGGCAGGGCGAGCGCCCGCTGGACGAATCGCTCCCTGAGCCGGGCCAGCGCGGTCTCGCCCAACCGCCCCAGCAGGGCGAGGCCGAGCGCGGTGGCCGCGCCCTGCGCGAGCGCCACGAGGGCGACGAGGCCGGCCGTCAAAAGGACGTCCTGGGCGGACCGCCGGTCGGCGACGAGGTCGACGATGCGGCCGATCAGGGGCTGGGTGAGCAGGCCGACCGCGGTCGCGGCGACGAGCAGCGCACCGGCCCGCAGGGCGGCGTACCGGTCGGGGCGCAGGAGTTCCCACGCGGCGGCCCGGGTCCTGCGGGCGTCCGCGACGGGCAGAAGGTCTCCCGGTGCGTCCGGTGCGGCACGGTCGTCGTCGGCCGACCGCTTCAGCGGTTGTTCGTCGATGCGCGGTGTCGTCGTCATGCGAGCACCGCCGAGCGGTACGCGGCGTGGGACCGGACGAGTTCGCGGTGGGCGGCGTCGGCGGTGATCTGTCCGCTCTCGACGAGGACGACCCGGTCGGCCGCGGCGAGGAGGGCGGGGCTGCTGGTGACGAGCAGCGTGGTCCGCTCTCGGCGCAGGCCGCGCAGACCGGTGGCGATCCGTGCCTCGGTGACCGCGTCCACGGCGGTCGTCGGGTCGTGGAGGACGAGCACGGGCGGGTCCGCGGCCAGGGCGCGTGCCAGCGCGACGCGTTGGCGCTGACCGCCCGAGAGGGCACGGCCCCGCTCCCCCACGGGCGCGTCGAGGCCGCCGTCCAGGGAGGCGGCGATCTCGTGGACGCCGGAGGCGTGCAGGACCGCGTCGAGGTTCAGGTCCGGGGCGGCCGCCGCGGTGACGTTGTCGCGCAGCGAACCGGAGAAAAGCGCGGCGTCGTGGGCGGCGACCAGGAGCCGTGGGCGCGGAGCGTCGTCCGTCGGCGCGGGGTCACCGTCCAGCTCTACGTGGGCGACGGTGCCGCCCGCGCGCCCGGCCAGGCACCTCAGGAGCAGCTGGGCCTGGTCGGGGGCGATGACGACACCGAGCAACTCGCCGGTGGCGACGTGGAGTTCGAGACCGGCGAGCCCTTGTCCGGGCAGCCCGCGCACCGCGAGGGCGCTCGCGGTCGGTCGCGGTGTCGGCAAGGCCTCCTCGGTGGGCGGCGGGACCGAGGGCGGCGCCGCGGTGGCGTCGGCGATGCGGCGGGCGGAGGCGCGGGCCCGGGCGAGTTCGGCGGTCGCCCACGCCATGCCCTGCAACGGACCGGGCAGGAACAGCGCGAGGCCGACGGCCGCGACCAGTTCCCCCAGGCCGATACTGCCGTCCAGCGCGAGCCTGGCCCCCACGTAGGCGACGAGCGCGATGAACACGCCGGTGAGTGCCTGCATCAGCCCGGCCTGGAGCGCTTCGGCCCGGGCCGCGCGCACGGTGGCGAGCAGCGCCTGCCGGCTGCTGATCCGGTACCGGGCGGCCGCGGCGCCGCGTGCGCCCAGGCCCTGGAGGACCCGGACGCCGGCCACCAGGTCGGTGGCGACGGCCGCGGTGTGCGCGGCGCGGGCCTGTTCGGTGTGGCTGCGCTGTTCCAGCGGACGGGCCAGCAGGTGACCGAGCAGCATCAGAACGGGGGTGCCGAGCAGGACCAGCAGGCCCAGCGGGACGGAGGTGCGCAGCAGGAACACGGCTCCGGCCGCGACTCCGACGAGTGCGCCGACCGCGATGGGGACCGCGACGCACAGCGCACCCAGGCGCCGGGCGTCCTCGGTGGCGACGGTGGTCAGGGCGCCGGCCGCGTGCTCCGGCCCGGCGCGCCCCACGCGGGCGAGGGCCCGTTCGACGAGCCCCAACCGCAGGGTGTGCGCGGCCCGTTCGGCAGCCTGCTCGGCCAGCCGGGAGCCGAGCCGGAAGCCGCCGGACAGGAAGAGGTACACGACGGCGAGCACTGCGGCCCACCGCAGCAGCGCGGTCCCGTCGTGGCGCACCACGGCGCGGTCCACCACGACTCCGATGAGCACGGGCACGAGGGCTTCACCGATCTGGTGAAAGATCCCGAGGACGCAACTCGCGGCGACCGCACGGCGCTCTCGCCGCACCATCCCCCGCAGGACGCGACCGGCCCCTTTCGACTGCACCACAACCCCACCCCAAACGCAAAGGTAAGGCTAACCTAACTCAAAAGATCGCTTTCCTCTACGCCCGCGGGGCGCGGATCGGGGACACGTCCCCCAGAGGCGGGCGTTCGGGGATCAGGGGCATTCCCGGGCCGGTGCGGGCCCCAAGTCCGGCAATGGTCCAATTGGTCCGGGCACGGGGCGAGGCCACAGGGTGCCCGGACACCACACGTTGTGGTGTCCATCTACCAGGGAGGCAGCGGCAGCGATGGAGATCCGTGGCACGACCGACGAGGATCTCGATGTCTTCGTCGAAACCCTTCACGCCGCGTTCGGGCTGTTCCCGGAAACCCCGGCCGAGGGCGGCGGCGGGGTGTGGTGGGCGGCGCTCGAAATGGATCGCGGCGTGTTCGCCCTGGCGGCGGACGGGCGGCCCGTGGGCACCGCCGGCGCCTACTCCTTCGAGCTCACCCTGCCCGGGAAGACCCTCGCCCCCGCCGCAGGAGTGAGCGGTGTCGGTGTCCTGCCCACCCACCGGCGCCAGGGCGTGCTCAGCGCGATGATGCGGCATCAGCTCACGGAGCTGCGGGCGCGCGGTGACTTCCTCTCCGTGCTGCTGGCCTCCGAGGCCCCGATCTACGGCAGGTTCGGCTACGGGCCGGCAACGTACACCCGACGGCTGACCGTGCAGCGCCGCCAGGGTGCCTTCGCCCCTCCCCGCGCACGAGGCAAGGCCCGGGCCACCGCCGTCGCGCCGGACACCGGCTCGGTCGAACTGCTGCGGCGGGCCGCGTGCGGCGAGATCCTCGAAGGGGTCTACGACCGGTACCGCCGCGCCCAACCCGGCGCTCTGTCCCGGCCGCACCGCTGGTGGGCCTCGGCGGCGGGCCAGCCCCGGTCTCCTCCGCACCGCGCTACGTCGCCGTCCACCGCGACGCCGACGGTGTCGCGGACGGATACGCCAGCTACTCGATCGACGCCGGAACGTTGACGGTGGACGAGACCATCGCCACCGACGACGCCGTCTTCACCGCCCTCGCCTCGTTCGTCCTCGAACACGACCTGGTCACCAGCGTCGTGTTCAAGCATCTCCCGCCCGGACACCCGCTGCGCTGGCAGCTCGCCGACTTCCGCGCCGGTCAGGTGAGCGACGACACCGACTGGCTCTGGCTGCGGCTGCTCGATGTCCCGCGTGCGCTGGCCGCGCGCGGATGGTCCACGGACGGTGAACTCGTCCTCGACGTCGACGACCCGTTCCTCGGCGAGCACAGCCGCTACCTGCTCACCGTCCGCGAGGGGAAGGCCCACTGCGCCCCGACGGACCGGGAACCCGACCTGTCCCTGGACATCAACGACCTCGGCTCGCTCTACCTCGGCGGCACCGCCCCCAGCACGCTCGTACGCGCCGGACACATCCACGCTCACCACCCCGGCGCCGCGGCTCTCGCGGACGCCCTGTTCCGTACCGAGCGCCCGCCGCACTGCCTGCACTGGTTCTGACCACGAGCCCGTCGATGCGCGACGGGTCTACCAGCTGATCGCGGCCGCCACCGGCAGGTGGTCGCTGCCCGTGCTCGGCAGCGACCACGAGCGCTCCGGCTTCATGCCCCGGACCAGGATCTGGTCGATCCGCACCAGCGGGAACGCGGCCGGCCAGCTGAAGCCGAACCCGTCCCCGGCCACGTCCTGCACCGAGCGCATCCGCGAGGTGATGCCGGCGAACGCGCGGTCGTACGTGGTGCCGTTGAGGTCGCCGAGCAGCACCACCCGCTCATTCCGGTCGGCGGCGACGGCCTCACCGATCGCCCGTGCGCCGCGGTCCCGCTGGTCCGTCGCGAAGCCGGCCCGCGGATTCACCCGTGCGGACGCCAGGTGGGCCACATACACCGCCAGTGTTCCCCGGCCCGTGGTCACCGTGGCGCGCAGCGCACGAACGGTCTCCATGGAGGTGTCGGCCGGTTTGGTCTTGGCCAACGGCCCGTAGTCCATCTTGATGTCGATCGGCCGTGTGTCCGACAGGGGCAGCTTGCTCCACAGCCCGACCGTGCCCCGCACCGCATGGTGCGGATAGGTCTTCGCCAGCTCCTTCTCGTACAGCGGCTTGGCCTGTCGGGTGATCTCTTCCAGGGCCAGGACGTCCGCCCCGGAGGCGACCAGTTCGCGGGCGGTGCCGGCCGGGTCGGGGTTGTCGGCGGCGACGTTGTGGCTGACCACGGTGAGGTCGCCGCCCGGGTGGGACTTGTCGCTGAGCAGTCCGCCGAACAGATTCAGCCACACCAGGACCGGCAACAGCAGCGCGACCACCGCGGAGGCGGAGCGCCGCCACAGCGCACCGGCCAGCAGCAGCGGGACGACCAGACCGCACCACGGCAGGAAGGTCTCCACCAGGCTGCCGAGATTCCCGATCCGATTGGGGATTTCCGCGTGCGCCAGCATGAACAGGCCCAGGAGCAGCGCCGTCGCCGCCAGGAGGTACCCGCGCTTCCAGGGCCCCGGCCGGGCACCGGCACGCATCGCGCGGATGACAGCGCGCCGGGCACTGAAGCCGGTGTCCCGCCGGTCGGCTGCCGCCTGTCCGGTCTGCTCCACCGTGTCGGCCCGCACCATCGTGCGTCCTCGTTCGCCGCCGGTCACTGCCGCGCCCTCCGGTCCAGTGCGGGGGCGGCGCTCGTCATTCGGGGTGATGGTCGTGTTCGATGCATGCCGTCAGTCAAGGCGGCTCGGTGTTGCCGGAAGGTATGCCGTTCTCGATACGCCGACGATAGGGACCGCCTCGTAGCCTTGACGTCATGCGTGTGCTGATCGTCGAGGACGAACCCTTTCTGGCGGAAGCCATTCGCGACGGTCTGCGCCTGGAAGCGATCGCGGCCGATATCGCGGGGGACGGCGACACCGCTCTGGAAAGGCTGAGCGTCAACACCTACGACATCGCCGTCCTCGACCGCGACATCCCCGGACCGTCCGGTGACGAGATCGCCCGACGCATCGTGGCCTCCGGTACCGGGATGCCAATCCTCATGCTCACCGCGGCGGACCGGCTCGACGACAAGGCCTCCGGGTTCGAACTCGGCGCGGACGACTACCTCACGAAACCCTTCGAGCTCCAGGAACTCGCGCTCAGGCTCAGAGCGCTCGACCGGCGGCGCGCCCACATCAGGCCGCCCGTGCGGGAGATCGCGGGGCTGCGCCTGGACCCCTTCCGCCGCGAGGTGTACCGGGACGACCGGTACGTCGCGCTGACCCGGAAGCAGTTCGCCGTGCTCGACGTCCTCGTCGCCGCGGAAGGGGGTGTCGTCAGCGCCGAAGAACTCCTGGAGCGCGCGTGGGACGAGAACGCCGACCCCTTCACCAACGCCGTGCGCATCACGGTCTCGGCCCTGCGCAAGCGCCTGGGCGAACCCTGGATCATCGCCACCGTGCCGGGCGTCGGCTACCGCATCGACGCACCACCGCGGGCCGCGGACGAGGGAGCGGACCGTGGATAGGGCGCCCGGGCTGAGCGTTCGTCTCAAGCTCACCCTCAGCTACGCCGGATTCCTCATGCTCGCCGGTGTTCTGATGGTCGCCGCGGTGTGGGTCTTCCTGCTCAAAGACCTGCCTGACGTGAAGGCCGGCATCGGCGGGTTGCAGGTCCGCTCGGATCTTGCCCTCCACTACGCGTCGGGGGCAGCTGCCGTCATGGCGTTCCTGCTGGTCTTCGGTCTCCTCGGAGGCTGGATCCTCGCCGGCCGCATGCTCGCTCCCCTGACCGCCATCACGGACGCCACACGTACGGCCGCGACCGGTTCCCTCTCCCACCGGATCAGGCTGCCGGGCCGCAGGGACGAGTTCCGCGAACTCGCCGACGCCTTCGACACGATGCTCGCGCGGCTCGACGCACATGTCGGGGAACAGCGGAGATTCGCCGCCAACGCCTCCCACGAGCTGCGCACCCCGCTCGCCGTCTCGAAAGCACTCCTCGACGTGGCCCGCACCGATCCGCACCGTGACGTCGACGAACTCGTCGAACGCCTGCGCGCCGTCAACACGCGGGCCATCGACCTCACCGAGGCGCTGCTCCTGGTCAGCCGCGCCGAGCAGCGGTCCTTCGCCGCGGAACGCGTCGACCTGTCCCTTCTCGCGGAAGAGGCCGTCGAGACGCTCCTGCCCCTCGCGGAGAAGCACGGTGTCGCCATCGAGACCAGCGGCGACATCACTCCCACGACCGGATCTCCGGCCCTCCTGCTCCAGCTGGTCACGAATCTCGTCCACAACGCGATCGTCCACAACCTGCCCGGACACGGCACCGTACGGGTGACGACCGGCGTCCGCCCCGAGACCGTGGAACTCACCGTCGAGAACACCGGCGAGCAACTCGTCCGGGAGCATGTCTCGACCCTCACCGAACCCTTCCGACGCGGCACCGAACGCGTCCACACCGACCACGCGGGGGTCGGCCTCGGCCTGACGATCGCCCGAACCATCACCCACGCCCATGACGGAACACTCACCCTCGTCCCGCGCTCCGCGGGCGGCCTCCGCGTCACGGTGGAACTGCCCGCGCGGCTCCACGCCGACGGGTGAACCTCCTACGGTCCTCGGGCCCATCGGGGCGCGCGAGCCCGCCGGGCACGGGTTCGCGGGCACCGCACGCGCGGAATACGACTCAGGTGAATCAACGCACCGAACCCGAACACACACCGGACGGCCACTACGTCGTGATCCGCGGCCGCAAGTGGCGGGCCACCGATCCCTCCGTGCCGGACGACGCCGCGGCCCGGCTGCGCTCGCATCTGATGGCCGCCCGCCGGGCCGTGGGCGTCGCCCTCCGCGAGAAGGACGCAACCGCGGAGCGCGCCTCGCGCCGGCGGGTCCACACCGCGAAGGTCGCTCTCGGAGAGCGGGGCACGCCGCCGTGGTGGGAGCAGGACGAGACGGATCGCAGGCGACGCTGGGAAGAGGGGCTGCGTCAGCTCGACTCGTAGTGCCTCGGCGGGCGCCTCGTTGTCAGTGGCCCGGTGCAGGATGAGCACCATGCCGATCATCAACCAGCGGATAGCCGGGCACGCGTTTCTGCGGCCGCTGTACGCGGACGCGTACTTTCCCGATCATGTCGTCGACAAGGGCAGGGCGGTCCTGCTTCGGTTGTGCGAGCGGATCGAGGCCGAGCAGCCGTCGGACCTGCCGGCCCTGTACGCGCTCACTCACGCCGCGACGGAGGAGTTCAACGGGCTGGAGGCGGAATTCGAGGCGGCCGGGAGCGAGATCGAGACGGTGGCACGCGAAGAGATCGCCGAAGACTTCTGGTTCGTCGCGTCGGCCTACGGGTTCGCGGAGGCCGACGTGGAGGAACTGATCGCCACCAGGGAGTGGTGAGAACTCACCGACCGACGTTCACCGGCCGGTGATCACTTGTCGGTGTTCACCGGCCGGAAGCAGGCCGTGACCTCCTTGCCGCGCGGGCACTCATGGGCCTGCCAGGTGTCCGCGAGCGCGTCGATGAGCAGCAGTCCGCGCCCACCGGTCGCCTCCTCGTCGCTCTCGCGCGGCTTGGGCATCTGCGGGCTGTTGTCGTGCACGGTCACGTGCAGACATTCGCCGTCCCAGGCCAGGACGAGCTGGGCCGTACTGCGTGCGTGGATGTGCGTGTTCGTGACGAGCTCGGAGACCGTCAGCAGCACGGCGTCGACCGTGTCCGGCGCGCTTCGGGACCATTCCAGGTCCTCCAGATGGGAGCGCGTCCAGTCACGGGCCGCCTTGACTCCGCTGCTGATCGGCAACGAGCGCGCCCACCCCACTGCCCGGAGTGAAGAGTCCGCCACGATGAACCACCTTTCCGTGTCCCCTGTCGGGTGCCCCGGATCGGCCGATGCACGTACGCGGCGATCGAGAGGGTTCAGTCGTCGGATCGTGGCCGCAACCGGTCAGCCCGAGGAGGGGCGGAGGTCCCGGAAGAACACGGTGATGTCGTCGGCCAGCAGGGCCGGTTCCTCGTGGGCGGCGAAGTGGCCGCCCCGGGGCAGGTGCGTGTAACGCGTGAGGCGGTAGGTGCGCTCGGCCCAGCTCCGCGGCGGTTCCGAGAGGTCCGCGGGGAACAGGGCCAGGGCCGTGGGGACGTCCACGCTCCGCACGCGCCGGGTCAGGTGGTGCGCGTACTCGTAGTACGGGCGGAAGGACGTGGAGATCGTGCCGGTGAACCAGTAGAGGGACGCCTGGGTGAGCAGGAAGTCGTCGCTGAAGCGTGACGACAGGTCACCGCCGCAGTCGCTCCACGCTCGGTACTTCTCCACGATCCAGGAGAGCAGGCCTGCGGGCGAGTCGTTCAGGGCGGGGGCGAGGGTGAGGGGGCGGGTGCTCTGCTGGTGCATGTAGCCGCCCTCCTCGGCCTGCCAGGCGGCGACGGAGGCGACGTGGGCGGTCTCTTCCGCCGTGAGCGGGGGCCGGTCCTGGTCGGCCGGGGGCGCGGCGGCGAGCAGGTGGATGCCCACGACGGATTCGGGGTGTGCCTCGGCGAGCCGTGAGGTGATGCCGGCGCCCAGGTCACCGCCGTGGGCCGCGTAGCGCCGGAAGCCCAGATGGTCGTGCATCAGCCGGTGCCAGAGCTCGTGGGTCTGCTCGGTGAGGGTGGGACGTTGCGGGGAGAAGGCGAAGCCGGGCAGGGAGGGGACGATCACGGTGAAGGCGTCCCGGGGGCCTCCGCCGTGGCGGGAGGGGCCGGCCAGTCGTTCGGCCAGGGACGTGAGTTCTAGGACGGTGCTCGGCCAACCGTTGGTGAGCACGATGGGCAGGGCGTGCGGGTGTTCGCCGTCGTAGCGCAGGTAGTGCACCGGCGTGCCGTCGAGGTCGGCGAAGTGGGAGGGCAGGGCGTTGATGGCGGCCTCGTGGGTCCGCCATGGGTAGCCGTCGGCCCAGTGGTCGACGAGTCGGCGGAGTTCGGTGGCATCGGTACCCGCCTCCCAGCCGTCGTCCGTCGGCCAGGGCTCGGGCCACCGGGTGGCGCGCAGCCGGGCGCGAAGATCCTCCAGGTCGGCGTCGCTGACCTGGAGGACGGGTGCGGTCGTCGGCAAGGTGTGCTCCTCGGTGCGTCCGTCCTCTGGGGACGGGTGGGGGACGGGAGTGACGGGTGATGCGACCTGCGTACGACACGATGCCCGACCGACCGGGGTCACGGCCCGCTGGGGTCTCGGTTGTGCCGGCCGATTCCGGCCCGCCTCTTCGCTATTCATGCCGTGCATTCCGATGAATGCAAAACATTCATTTGTCTGATGCGGCAGCAGGCTTTTCACTGAATGGCATGTCCTCCCAACCCACCTCCGACATCGACCTGTTCGCCGACGAAGTCGTCATCGACCCGTATCCCGCCTTTGCCGAACTGCGGGACATCGGGCCCGTCGTGCGTCTCCCGAAGAATGACGTCTACGCGCTGACCCGGTACGACACGATCCGGGCCGCGCTCGGCGACTGGGAATCCTTTTCCTCGGCGTCGATCGCTTTCAACGCGCGGGCCAATGAGGCGCTCGCCGGTACTTCCCTCGCGTCGGATCCGCCGGTTCACACACGATTGCGTGCCACGCTCACCGAGAATCTCTCTCCCCGTGCGCTGCGCGGTCTCAAGGGACGTATCGAGGCGAAGGCTGACGGCCTGGTCGCCGGGCTCGTCGAGCGGGGCTCCTTCGAGGCCGTCGATGCCCTCGCGCGGGTGTTTCCGCTGGAGGTCGTCGCGGATCTCATCGGGTTCACGGGCCGTGCGCGGGCCAACATGCTGCGCTGGGGGCAGGCCGCCATGGAGGTCATCGGGCCGATGAATCAGCGCACGGCCGACAGTTTCCCGATCGCCGGAGAGCTGTACGCGTGGTGCTCCGAGGTCCGCGCCGGGGATCTGGCCGAGGGGTCCGTGGGCCGTGGCATCTTCGACGCCGAGGAGCGCGGAGCCGTGCCGCCGGGGTCGGCCGGCCACATCATCCACCAGTACCTCGGCGCGGGCATCGACACCACCGTGGCGGCCATCGGCAACATCGTCGCCCTGTTCGCCGCGCACCCCGACCAGCTCGCTCTCGTCCGCGACCGGCCGTCGCTGTTGCCGGGGGCGTTCAACGAGGTGCTGCGGTACTGGTCCCCCGTGAACGTGTGGGGGCGGCGTGCGGCCAGGGACGTGGAGATCGACGGGGTCATAGTCCCCGCGGGCGCGCAGATCGCCGTCCTGCTCGGCGCAGGCAACCGCGATCCCCGGCACTACGCCGACCCCGACACGTTCCGTGTCGAGCGCAGTCCCGTCGACCATCTGTCGTTCGGCTACGGCCCGCACGGCTGCGCGGGCCAGGGGCTCGCCCGCCTGGAGGCGCATGCCGTGATCGGCGCGCTCGCCCGGCGCGTCGAACGACTCGTCGTCGGCGCCGCGGTCCGCGTCCCCGGCAACATCACCCGGAGCATCGCATCGCTCCCCGTCCTGGAGGTGACCCCCGCATGAGGATCGTCCTCGACCGCCCGCGCTGCGAGGGCCACGGCCTGTGCGAGGAGGCCGCCCCGGATCTGATGCATGTGGACGACGCGGGTGATCTCGTCCTCGACCGTGAGCACGTCGATGAGGCCGACGACGCCGGTGCGGCCCTGGCGAACGCCGCCGTCCGCGTGTGCCCGGTCGCCGCGTTGAGGATCGTATGAGCGGGGACGTCCTGCGCCGCGTCGTCATCGTCGGCAACGGGATCGCCGGGCTCACCGCCGCCGACACGCTCCGCGAGACGGGCTTCGACGGGGAGCTGACCCTCGTCGGGGACGAGCCGTATCCGGCCTACAGCCGGCCGGCCCTGTCCAAGGCCCTGCTGCTCGACGGTGCCCCCATGTCGACCCCTACCCTGCCCGCCGGGCACGGTGGACGGGAGCTTCTGGGCGCACGGGCCACAGGGCTCGACCTCGACCGGCGCCGCGTCCGCCTCGACGACGGCACTGAACTGCCGTACGACCGCGTGGTCCTGGCCACGGGCTCCCGCGCGCGCCGCCTGTCCGGCTCCCCCGCCGAACACACCGTGCGCGGCATGGACGACGCGCTGGCGCTGCGCAGCCGGCTCGCCGGCCGGCCGTCGGTCGTCGTGGTCGGCGGCGGGCCGCTCGGGATGGAGCTCGCCTCGGGCTGTCTGGCCGCCGGGTGCCGGGTCACCCTCGTGTCCCGGGGGACGCCGCTCACCGCGCAGCTCGGCCCCTACCTCGCGGAGGTCATCCTCGACGCGGCCCGGGAGCGGGGGCTCACCGTCGTGGAGTCCGGAGCGGCTGCCCGGCTCTCGCCCGACGGCACCCAGGTCGTTCTGGACGGTGGCGGCACACCGGATGCGGAGGTGATCGTCACGGCCGTGGGTGAGGTGCCGAACACGGAATGGCTCGCGGGCACGGGACTCACGGTGCGGGATGCCGTTCCGGTCGACGGCCGGGGGCTGGCCCGGCCCGAGGTCGCCGCCGTCGGGGACCTCGCCGCGTTCCCGACGCCGTACGGTCCACGGCGCGTCCCGCTGTGGAGCAGCGCCATCGAGCAGGCCAAGGTGGCCGCCAGGGCGCTCGTCCTGGGTGAGGAGGCGGCGCCGCTCGACTTCCTGCCGTACTTCTGGACCGAACAGTTCGGGGTGACGCTCAAGGCGGTCGGGCGGCTGCCGGTGAACGGTGACCCCGTGTTCGTCGAGGGCGGTCCCGGGGGCGGGCCCGCGCTGATGCGGTGGTCGGGTCCCGGCGGTCACGGGGCGACCGTGGCGCTGAACCACCGGATCCCGGTCCCGCGGCTGCGCCGGACGCACCGGGCAGCCGCATAGGGTTCGCCGCATGGACGACGAGGAGAACGGCGGCACCGGCCCGGGACCCGACCGGCTGGCCTCGGTCAACCTCAATCTTCTGGTGCCGCTCCTCGCGGTCCTAGAGGAACGATCCGTCACCAAGGCGGCCGAGCGGGTGGGGCTGTCCCAGCCGGCCATGAGCCACGCGCTGGCCAGGATGCGCCGGCTGCTGGGGGACGACCTCATCGTCCGTCAGCGCGCGGGTGCCGCCCTCACGCCTCGCGCGCAGGAATTGATCGGACCGCTGCGCGATGTGCTGGACCGGGCGTCCCGTCTATTCGGCGCGCCACGGTTCGACCCCGCCACGGACCGACGCACCGTCACGATCGCCATGACGACGAGCACGGCGTTCGTCGTCGGCCCTCCCCTGATGCGGCTCGTGGCGGAACGCGCTCCCGGGGCCACTCTGCGCCTGCGCACCTTCACGGTCCCGACGGAGGAGACGTTCACCGACCACGGCGTCGATGTCGTCCTGATCTCCGAGGGGCACTTCTCGCCCTTTCCGCGCGAGCGGCTCTACGACGACCGGTGCGTCGTGGTGGCTTCGCCCGCCTCTCCCCCGGACGCCGACGCGCTCGGCCTGCTGACCACGCAGCCGCACATCGTCGTCGACACCGACCGACGGGTCTTCCCCTACGCGCTGCTGGAGGAGCGACGCATCCCCTACCAAGTGGGCCAGTTGGTCTCCGACTATCTACTGGTGCCGTTCCTCGTCGCGCGCGGAGGCGGCGTCGCGCTCCTCCGGCACCGGGTCGCCGTCGCCATGCGGGCTCTCTCCGATCTGCGGATCGAGGAGTTCCCCTTCCCGCTGCCGGGACTCGGGATCGACATGGTCTGGAATCCCCGGCTCGCGGACGAGCACTTCACCGCGTGGCTGCGGACGCTCCTTCTCGATGTCGCCGCTGGGCTCTGATCATCGGGCTCCGGGTTCCGGTCGTCGCGGACTGCCGCCGCTATACGTCGAACGCCGCGACGTCCGGGGTCTGTTCGTGGAAGTGCCGCCGCAGGTGCCGTTCGATGAACCGCTCCCCTCGGCGCTGCAAATGTGCGCGGCCCGGCTCGGTGCGGCCGAGTATCTGGTAGCGCAGGAGGTTGGCGGCCATGAGCGGTGGTACGGCCCAGGGCAGCGCAGGCGGCAGACCGAGGTCGCGCAGGCCGCGGCGGCCGAGGAAGTAGCGCAGCATGCTGAGCAGACGGGCCCGGGTGTAGGCGCGGCGCAGGCGGGCGAAGTGGGTGAAGTGCAGGTGGCGTTGGGCCTCCACCAGGGCACCGGCCAGGGGCGGTCCGGCCGTTCCGCCGTAGCTCTGGGTGAGCAACAGGTGGTAGTTCAGGCGGTGTTGCTGCGCCTCGTGGTCGAAGAGCCAGTCCTCGTCCACGCCCAGCAGATGACCCACGTACTTCCACAGATGCATGACCGCGCGTGATTCCGCGCGGGTCACCCGCACGCCGAGGAGGCGGACGCCGAGGAGTTGGACGGCGTTGAACAGGCCGAGGGTCGCGGCGAGATCGGACTGGTTGACGGGCAGACCCCATCGCCCGGTGTCCCATCCCCCACCGCGCTCGAACCGGTGGTTGACCAGGGCGTGCATCAGGCGGACGTGCACCGTCAGGCGGAAGCCCTCCCCGTCGCGGCGCAGGGCGCCGGGTGCGGTGACGGCGGTCGCCCAGTGCTGTGTCTCGGCGATCCGGCGCAGCGCGGAGCCGCCGACCAGTCCGCCGGTCTCGACCAGCAGTCGCGGCGGTCCGTCGAACCGGTACGAGCCGATCAGCGCGAGTTGCAGCATCACGTCGGCGGTGTTGCGGCCGAAGCGGCGGGACACTCTGGCGCCCTCCTCGACCAGGTCGAAGTCCACCCAGTCCGGCACCGGTTCGACCGCGGCGAAGAAGTCCCGCAGCGCCCCCGGCGCGTCGGGCACGGCGTCGATGCCGTCGCGCAGGGCGCGCCGGAACTGTTTCATCGTCGCCCTGTCGGGCCGCCCGGTGTCGCGCAGGGCGCCCGCCAGGGCGGCGCCGAGTTCGTCGCGTGCGGTGAGCCGTTCGCCGATCGTGGCGAGCAGCCGCTCGTCGACGCGGCCACGGCTCACACGCAGCAGGCGCAGGGGCCTGCCCAGGCGGTGGTTGAGGCGTTCCGTCTCACGGAAGCGCCGGGGGTACGGCGACGGGGGCGTCCTCGTTCGATGTGGCTCGACCGAGGCTGCTCGTGCTGAGGGCTCGTGTGCGACCATGACTCGATGCTGACGGTCTCTCATATTCGCGTTCAACTCGTCTTCTGATGCCCAGGTCATCACCGGGAAGCGACGACCGGCACACACCGGGCGCTCGCGTCCCGGCGCGCAGGGTTCCGCGCCAGGAGCGGTCGCGGGCGATGGTGGAGCGCATCCTGGAAGCGGGCGCGCAGGTCCTGGCCGAGCACGGCTACGAGGGCGCGTCGACCAGCCGTATCGCGGCAGCCGCGGGGATCAGTCCGGGCTCGCTGTACCAGTACTTCCCGCACAAGGACGCGATCGTCCTGGCCGTGCTGGAGCGCTACAGCGATCAGCTCGTGGCGGGGATCACCGCCCAGATGACGGGCCAGTTCGAGCAGCCCGCGCCGGTGATCGTCCGTGCCACCCTCGCCACGCTGCTCGACGGCCTGGACGTGGAGCCGCCGTTCCTGCGGGCGGCCGTCGTCCACGGCCCCCAGCTGGACGACGGCCGCGCCCTGCGGATCTTCGAGGACCGCATCGGCGAGCTGGTCCTCGCCTATCTCACCACCCGGCGCGACGAACTCCGCCCCGACCTCTCCCTGCCCGCGGCGGCCTGGATGCTGGTCCGCACGGTCGAGCACCTGACGGTCCGCTACCTGCTGGACCGTCCCCCCATCCAGCGGGATCTCTTCCTCCTGGAACTGACCGAGCTGACGCTCAACTACCTGCGGCCGACAGCGGCTTGACCTCGTTCGGCCACCGAGGGCGGCACCACGGGCGCCGAACGGGGTCCGGGCGTCCGGCAGGATGTGCTGACACATCAGCGCACGAGGGGACGTCAGCAGTGAGCCACAACCATCCGGGCCCGTACACCGGTCAGCCCCAGCAGCCGGGACCCTACGGGGTGCAGCAGCCGGGACCGTATGGACAGCCGTCGGTACAGCCGGGACCGTACGGGCCGCCCGTGCAACCGGCCCCGTACGGACCTCCGCAGCAGGGTGGCTGGGGATGGCCGCCGCAGCAGGGCGGGCAGCCGCCGCGCCAGGGCGGCGCGGGAAAGACGGTCGGGATCGTCGCCGGCGTGGTCGTGGCACTGGCCGCGATCGGTGGCACCCTCTTCTGGTTCCTCGGCTCGAAGGGCCTCGAGGACGACGGCCCGCACAAGCTGACCACTCCGTCGACGACGTCGTTCGCCACGTACTTCCGATACGGCGACGCGTCCGACACCACCGTCACGGGCACGGACACCGGAGAACTGGAGGAGATCGGCATCGAGAACCCCGAGCCGGTCGTCGCGAGCTACTACGAGGAGGATCTCGGCAACCTCAACACTTCCGACCCGGACGGCGTCCAGGAGAAGCTGCGCAGTGCGCGGAACCACGCACGGTTCACGGTCACCGGTGCGTACGGAAAGATCGCCGAGCCCAAAATCGCCCTGGACAACTATTTCGCCAAGATGCAGGACAATCTCGCCGACGCCTCACAAAAGGGCAACACCCACATCGTCTCCCAACTGGGCGTGCCCGAGGACACGGAGGCGGACTCGCTCGACGGCGCCGTGATGATGTGCGCCGAGCTGTCCATCGACAACTTCGAGACCAGCGAGGACAGCAGGACGACCGTGTGCGGCTGGGCCGACTACTCGACCATCGCGCTGGTCACCCCCTACGACGGGATCTTCGGACTGTCGACCTCGGAGGCGGCGGAGCTGACGGGCAAGGTCCGCGGCGAGCTGCGGGTCGCCGGATGACGCTCGCGCCGTCCCGTCGTCCGTGCGCGCTCCGGAGATCCCGATCCTAATCGTCAACAAAAATGTTTCCACGATCGCTGTGCAGATTGTTAACAGTCTCGTAGCGTGTGCGACGCCGCGGTCCTGAGGCCTCGGCCACACAACTCGGCACGCGATGAGGAGACTTCATGCAGCGACTCTCTGCGCCCACGGGACGTCCCGCCCCCAGACATCTGCTGCGAGGTCTGGCGCTCGTCGGCTCGCTCGCCCTGACGGCGATCGCGACGCCGGTGTCCTTCGCGGTCGCGTCCACCTCGTCCTTGGAGCGGGGTCGGGGCGCGGATCCGCAGGACGCGGCGCTGGCGTTCGACCGGAGCGCCTACACGACGATCACCGTCACGGTCGACGGACAGCCCGTGAACGTGCGCTGGTACAAGGAGATCTGCTACGTCGCCGACCCGGTCGCCGCCGCGCCCCAGCAGACCGGGATCGGTGGGAGCACCACCATCGACAACACCCGTTGCGGCTACCAGAGCATGAACGTGTTCGTGCCCGAGAGCGCCTTCGGCGATCAGCGCGCGCCCGTCTATTTCGCGGTGAACAACGGCGGCTGGATGGCCAGTTACCTCAAGGCGAGCGTCACCGCCGGGGCCGCCTACGACAGTTCGACGAGCAATGTGGGTGCGGCCCTGAAGGCCGGTTACGTGTTCGTGGACGTCGCGAACCGCAGCCGCGGCCTTGTCGGCGCGGACGGCTCCTCACCGGGCAAGGCGCCGGCCGCGGCGGTCGACGCGAAGGCGGCGGTGCGCTATCTGCGGCTCAACGACGCCGCGATGCCGGGCAGCGCCGAGCGGATCGTCGTCAACGGCACCAGCGGCGGCGGCGCGCTCTCCTCCATCCTGGGCGCGTCCGGCAACGACAGCGCGTTCGACCCCTATCTCGCGGCGATCGGCGCCGCCGGGATCGACTCCAAGGGGCGTAGCACCCTGCGCGACGACGTGTTCGCGGTGAACGCGTACTGCCCGATCACCGATCTCGGCAACGCGGACGTCGCGTACGAGTGGCTCTACAACGTTCTCGGCACCCGGGACGCGACCGGCTCCGACGCGCGGGCGGCGGACGCGGCGGCGATCGCGGCCAAGTTCCCGGCGTACGAGAAGAGCCTGGGCCTGCGCAATCCGGACGGCTCGAAGCTGACCGCCGCGACCATGCTCGCCACCATAAAGAAGGAGGTCGTCCGCTCGGCGGAGACCTACCTCAAGGCCGATCCGACGCACACGATCCCGGCCCTGGGCGAGAACTTCGTCATCGTCTCCGGCGGCCCCGGCGGGTCCACCACGAAGTCGTACGTCAATGACTGGCTGGACGTCGACAACACCAGGAACAAGGTGCGTTCGGTCGACATGACGACGTACCTGAAGTTCGTCGCCACCCAGGCCACGCTGAAGTCGACGCCCGCGTTCGACGGGGTCGGCGTGTACGGCAACACCACGAGCGGCACCGAGACCAACCTGTTCGGCCCGTACACCCAGAAGTACCTGAACTACACCGAGTTCAGCTGGGACCACAACGACGTCGCGGGCGACGGGAGCGGCCTGGACGACACCGGACTGACCTGGAAGCAGTACACCGCCAGGAAGAGCACCACCGTCGACGACCAGCTCCACCTGATCAACCCGATGGACTTCATCGGCACCGAGCATGCCGACACGGCGCCGAACTGGTACGTCCGCAACGGCACCCGGGACCGCGACACCTCGTTCATCATCGGCATCAACCTGGACCGCGCGCTGGAGGCTGACCCGCAGGTCGGGAACGTGAACTTCCAGCTGGCCTGGAACCAGCCGCACGCGGGCAACTACGACGTGCCGGAGGCCATGGCCTGGATCGCCAAGGTCGTCGAGCGGGCCGGTGACCCGCTCGGCTCCGGCCGCCGGTGAGCCGCACGCGACGGTGACGGGACGGGTACAGGCGCTCGGCCGGGCAGTCCGGCGGGCGCCTGCCCTAACTGGGAGTACATCCCCGGGCGCGGCACCGTGCCGCTGCTCCGCGAGGCGGTCGGGTTCAGAGCGGAGCCTGCCGTCCGGTGCGGGGCATCGGGACCCCCACCGTCCGCCCGCCCGGCGCCCCTCCGCATACTTCCCGGATGGATGCACCACGGGCCGCACGCGCCACCTGGCACAACACCACGCACGACTGGGCGAACACCGTCGACGTCCGGCATCTCGCGGGCATCCGCCGGGATCCGGGCCGATACGCACCGGGCGGCATGCTGCATCTGGTGCTGGAGGTCCTCGCCTACGCGGCGGACGAGGCCGAGAGCAGGGGCGGCGGGCGTTGCCGCGTCACCGTGCACCCGGACGGCTCCGTCTCCGTCGTGGATGACGGGCGGGGTACCGACACACGGGTCGACGACCGGGGCGAGGTCGTGAAGAAGCCGGTCATGGCGACCAAGGATCTGCGCTTCTTCGACGACGAGGATGCCCCGAAGCTGCCCGACGGCCGTCCTCGGCGGGGCATGTCCACCGTCGCGGCACTCAGCACCTGGCTCGTCCACACCAACCGCCGCCTCAACGGGTCCTGGACCCAGCGCTACGAACACGGCGTCCCCGTCACCGGGCTCCAGCCGGTCCCGGGCGACGGGACGACCGGTACCAGCGTCCGTTTCCTGCCCGCCAAGCCGCTGCTTCCGGGGGACGGTGCAATGGTTCGTGAGGTGGCGCGGCTCGCCGGTTCCTGGCCGCATCTCCGTGTCACGGTCGACCAATAGCCGGACAGGATCGGGCGGACCCGCTCACAAGGCCATGCCGTAGACGATGGTGAACAGCGTGCCGAGCGAGCCGATGATGAACACCCCCGTCAGCCCGGCGATGATGAGGCCCTTGCCCTGCTCCGCGCTGAACGTGTCGCGCAACGCCGTCGCGCCGACGCGCTGCTTGGCGGCGCCCCAGATCGCGATCGCCAGGCAGAGCAGGATCGCCACGGCCATCACGACCTGGACCATGGTCTTGGCCTCGGTCCCGAGGGAACCGAAGGGTCCCCAGTCGGGGGCGATTCCCCCGATGATCGTGGTGATGTCGCCCTTCTCGGCCGCGAACAGCATGGCGTCCTCCGCATGGTTGATGCCGTCGTGACTGTCATGGTCTCTGGTCGGCGCCGCGTTTTCCATGGATGCGCCGACTCCCTCAGGAGGAGCGCCGCCGATCGCGCTCGCGCGCGGATCGATTTCCGATCAGGACCAGGGCCAGGACGAGTACAAAAAGCGCTGAGAACGCGATGTGCACGACGCTGTCGCGGTCGACGATGCGCCACACCAGCAGGCCGATGCCGACGAGCAGCGCGGGCCAGCAGAACTTCGCGGTCCATGCGGCTCCGGGCCTGCTCCACGCCGGCGCGGTCGACGTCCGTAACTCCTTCATGCCCGCCCACCTCCTCGTCTGCGAGTGCCCGCTCCGTCCGCGGGCAACCCGCGATCCCGCCGTCGCCCGCCCGCTCCGCCGCCCAAGGGCCGCCCCCTCCCCTGCCGCTAGGCCATCGACACGCGCAAGACAAGGAGAACAAGGTCACATGTGTGTCACCTGCTGCTCTTCTGCGGGCTGCCTTAGCATCCGAGCATGACGGTCCTGCCTGACGACGGGCTCTCCCTGGCAGCCGAATTCCCTGACGCGACGCATGATCAGTGGCAGCAGCTTGTCGCCGGTGTCCTGCGCAAGTCGGGCAGGGAAGTCTCGGCCGGCGAGGCGGAGGACGCCCTGTCCACCACGCTCGAGGACGGGTTGCGCGCGCGCCCGCTCTACACATCGAACGACGCCGCTCCCCCGGCCGGCCTGCCCGGCTTCCCGCCGTTCGTCCGCGGCGGCCGCGCCGAGGGGAACACGGCCGGCGGCTGGGACGTGCGCCAGCGGCACGGGTCGTCCGAGTCCGCCGCGGTCCTCACCGACCTCGAGAACGGCGTGACGTCGCTGTGGCTGACGATCGGCGACGCCGGCGGCTTCCCCGTGTCGGCGCTGCCCGCCGTGCTCGACGGCGTCCTCCTCGACCTGGCCCCCGTGGTGCTCGACGCGGGAGCCGACCAAGAAGGCGCCGCGCGGGAACTGCTGCGCCTGTACGAGCACCGGGGCGTCGCCGCCGACGCGGCCCGCGGCAACCTCGGCGGCGACCCGCTGGGGCTCGAAGCGCGCACGGGACGCTCGTACGACAGCGAGCCGGTGGTCGAACTCGCCCGGCTCTGCGCCGAGCGGTACCCGGGGCTGCGCGCGCTGACCGTGGACGCCCTGCCGTATCACGAGGCCGGTGGCTCGGCCGCACAGGAGCTGGGCGCGTCGCTCGCCACGGGCGTCGCCTACCTGCGGCACCTCACCGAGGCGGGGCTCGACGTCCAGCAGGCTCTCGCGCAGGTCGAGTTCCGGTACGCGGCCACCGCCGACCAGTTCCTCACCATCGCCAAGTTCCGTGCGGCGCGCAGGCTTTGGGCGCGGGTCGCCGAGGCCTGCGGGGCGCCGAGGAGCGGGGCGCAGCTCCAGCACGCGGTCACGTCCACGGTGATGACGACGCGCCGCGACCCGTGGGTGAACATGCTGCGGTCCACGGTCGCGACGCTGGCGGCCGGGGTGGGCGGCGCCGACGCCGTCACCGTGCTGCCGTTCGACGACGCGCTCGGCGTGCCGGACGCGTTCGCCCGCCGTGTCGCCCGCAACACCTCCACCATCCTGATCGAGGAGTCCCACCTGGCCCGGGTGATCGACCCGGCGGGCGGCTCCTGGTACGTGGAGCGCCTGACCGACGAACTCGCCCACGCCGCCTGGGAGTTCTTCCAGACGATCGAGCGCGAGGGCGGCCAGGCGGCCGCGCTGCGCTCCGGACTCGTCGGCGACCGGCTGGCCGAGACGTGGTCGGTGCGCGCCCACCGCCTCGCCGAGCGCCGCGAACCGGTCACCGGTGTCAGCGAGTTCCCGCATCTCGCCGAGAAGCCCGTGGTCCGCGCCGCCGCGGCACCGAGGCCGTCCGGCGGGCTGCCCCGCGTACGGCGTGACGAGGCGTTCGAGGCGCTGCGGGCCCGCTCCGACGCCCACCTCGCGGCCACCGGCCGGCGGCCCCGGGTGTATCTGGCGGCGCTGGGCCCCGCAGCCGCGCACACGGCCCGTGCCACCTTCGCGGCCAATCTGTTCCAGGCGGGCGGCATCGAACCGGTGACCGACGGCTCCTTCGAGGAGAGCGGGGCGCGGGAGGCGTGCCTGTGCTCCAGCGACACGGTCTACGCGGAGCAGGCCGAGGACGCCGCGCGGTCCCTGCGGGAGGCGGGCGCGAGCCACGTGTTCCTCGCGGGCCGTCCCGGTACCTCCGCCGCCCCCGACAGCTTCGTCTTCGCCGGCTGCGACGCCGTAGAAGTGCTCAGCGCCACGCTCGACCGCATGGGAGTGTCCCGATGACCGCCCCTGGCACGTCCGGAGTCCCCGACTTCTCCTCGCTCGGTCTCGGCAGCCCCGCGCCGGGCACCTCCGCGCAGGAGTGGCGCAGCGCCCTCAAGCGCGCGGGCGACGGCGCCGACCCGCTGTGGGAGACGCCCGAGGGCATCTCCGTCAAGCCGCTGTACACGGGCGAGGACCTGGAGGGCCTGGACTTCCTCGGCACGTACCCGGGTGTCGCCCCGTATCTGCGCGGCCCCTACCCGACGATGTACGTCAATCAGCCCTGGACGATCCGCCAGTACGCGGGATTCTCCACGGCCGAGGAGTCCAACGCGTTCTACCGGCGCAACCTCGCCGCCGGTCAGAAGGGCCTGTCCGTCGCCTTCGACCTGCCGACGCACCGCGGCTACGACAGCGACCACCCGCGCGTGACCGGTGATGTCGGCATGGCGGGCGTCGCGATCGACTCCATCTACGACATGCGGCAGCTCTTCGACGGCATCCCGCTCGACCGGATGACCGTGTCGATGACGATGAACGGCGCGGTGCTGCCCGTGCTCGCGCTGTACATCGTGGCGGCCGAGGAGCAGGGCGTACCGCCGGAGAAGCTGGCCGGGACCATCCAGAACGACATCCTCAAGGAGTTCATGGTCCGCAACACCTACATCTATCCGCCGAAGCCGTCGATGCGGATCATCTCCGACATCTTCGCGTACACCTCGCAGCGGATGCCGCGCTACAACTCGATCTCCATCTCCGGGTACCACATCCAGGAGGCGGGTGCGACGGCCGATCTGGAGTTGGCGTACACCCTCGCCGACGGTGTGGAGTACATCCGGGCGGGCCGGGAGGCGGGGCTCGACGTCGACGCGTTCGCGCCGCGCCTGAGCTTCTTCTGGGCGATCGGGATGAACTTCTTCATGGAGGTCGCCAAGCTGCGCGCGGCGCGCCTGCTGTGGGCGAAGCTCGTGAAGCAGTTCGACCCGCAGAACACCAAGTCCCTCTCGCTGCGCACCCATTCACAGACGTCGGGCTGGTCGCTGACGGCGCAGGACGTGTTCAACAACGTGACGCGTACGTGCGTGGAGGCGATGGCGGCGACGCAGGGCCACACCCAGTCGCTGCACACGAACGCGCTCGACGAGGCGCTCGCGCTGCCCACCGACTTCTCGGCGCGCATCGCCCGCAACACCCAGCTGCTGATCCAGCAGGAGTCGGGCACGACGCGGGTGATCGACCCGTGGGGCGGCAGCGCGTACGTGGAGAAGCTGACGTACGACCTGGCGCGCCGGGCCTGGCAGCACATCCAGGAGGTCGAGCAGGCGGGCGGCATGGCGAAGGCCATCGACGCGGGCATCCCGAAGCTGCGCATCGAGGAGGCGGCCGCGCGCACCCAGGCGCGGATCGACTCCGGACGGCAGCCCGTCATCGGCGTCAACAAGTACCGCGTCGACTCGGACGAGGAGATCGAGGTCCTCAAGGTCGACAACTCGTCGGTGCGGGCCCAGCAGATCGCCAAGCTGCGCCGGCTGCGCGAGGAGCGGGACGAGACGGCCTGCCGGGACGCGCTCGACGCACTGACCCGGGCCGCGGGCGGTGACGGCAACCTGCTGGAGCTGGCCGTCGACGCGGCGCGGGCGATGGCCACCGTCGGCGAGATCTCGGACGCGCTGGAGAAGGTCTACGGCCGCCACGCGGGGCAGATCCGTACGATCTCCGGTGTGTACCGCAACGAGGCAGGGGAGTCCGCGAACGTGGACCGCACGCGCGGCCGGGTCGACGAGTTCGCCGAGGCCGAGGGGCGCCGGCCGCGCATCCTCGTGGCCAAGATGGGGCAGGACGGGCACGACCGCGGCCAGAAGGTGATCGCGACCGCCTTCGCCGACCTGGGCTTCGACGTCGACGTCGGCCCGCTGTTCCAGACCCCGGGCGAGGTGGCACGGCAGGCCGTCGAGGCGGACGTGCACATCGTCGGGGTGTCGTCGCTGGCCGCCGGTCACCTCACCCTCGTACCGGCGCTGCGCGAGGCGCTCGCCGAGGAGGGGCGCGAGGACATCATGATCGTGGTGGGCGGGGTGATCCCGCCGCAGGACGTGCCCACGCTCCTGGAGATGGGCGCGGCCGCCGTCTTCCCGCCCGGCACCGTGATCCCGGACGCCGCGCACGACCTGGTGGCACGCCTCGCGGCGGACCTCGGGCACGACGACCAGTGAGCCGGTGACGGTGTGGCCATCGATCTCGATACGTACGTCAAGGGCGTCCTGGGCGGGAAGCGGGCGCTCGTCGCGCGGGCGATCACCCTCGTCGAGTCCACGCGCCCTCAGCACCGGCGGCTGGCGCAGGAGTTGCTGACGGAGCTGCTGCCGTACAGCGGCCGGGCCCGCCGGATCGGTGTCAGCGGCGTGCCGGGAGTGGGGAAGTCGACGTTCATCGACGCGTTCGGCACCCTGCTCACCGGGCACGGTCACCGGGTGGCCGTGCTCGCGGTCGATCCGTCGTCCAGCCGCACGGGCGGTTCCATCCTGGGCGACAAGACGCGGATGGAACGCCTCGCGGTCGATCCGGCCGCGTTCGTGCGCCCCTCCCCCACGGCCGGGACGCTCGGCGGTGTCGCCAAGGCGACCCGGGAGTCGATCGTCGTCATGGAGGCCGCCGGTTACGACGTGGTCCTGGTGGAGACGGTCGGCGTGGGCCAGTCGGAGACGGCGGTCGCGAACATGGTCGACACGTTTCTGCTGCTGTCGCTCGCGCGGACCGGTGACCAGTTGCAGGGCATCAAGAAGGGTGTCCTGGAGCTGGCCGACGTCATCGCGGTGAACAAGGCGGACGGGCCGCACGAGCGGGATGCCCGGTCGGCGGCCCGGGAGCTGTCGGGCGCGCTGCGGCTCATGCACGGCAAGGACGCGTTCTGGACGCCTCCGGTGCTGTCGTGCAGCGCCCGGGAGGAGAGCGGGCTCGACGAGGTCTGGGAGCGGATCGAGCAGCACCGCACGCTCCTCGACTCGACGGGCCGGCTCGCCGAGCGGCGCCGTACGCAGCAGGTCGACTGGACCTGGACGATGGTGCGCGACGAACTCCTCGGCCGGCTGCACGCCGATCCGGCGGTACGGGCCGTGACCCCGGGTCTGGAGCAGCGGGTCCGGGACGGCGGCCTCACCGCGACGCTGGCCGCCGAGCAGATCCTGGACACGTTCCGAAACGGAGAGGCCCAGGTCGGGGAGTGACGCTGCCGGTCACCCGGTCAGGCAGCAGTCCCCGCATTTCCCGCCGCCCGGGGCGCGGTAGAGCAGACAGCAGCTGTTGCGGCGGAACGTCAGCCGGGGCCCGGTGATCCGGCCGGTGCCCCGCAGTCGGCCCGTCTCCAGGAGCTCGCGGACCAGGCGGGTGAGCGGGCCGCGCAGGGCGGGCCGGGTGCGCAGGAGTTGTGCCGCCGAACCGACCAGCGCGGACGCGGAGTTGCCGGCCAGCAGGCCCGGCGCCACCTTGACGGTGAGGCCGTCCTCGACGTCACGCAGCACGCCGTCGACCTCCGCGTGGAGCGCTTCCACGGGTGACGGCAGCCGCGCCGCGAGCCGTCCCCGCGGTGCGGTCAGCCGCAGGTCCGTCCCCTCACCGGACCACTCCACGGCGCTCATCGTCGGCACGATCCCGTGCAGGAGTGCGCAGGCGAGGACCGGTGACCACAGGCGGGCCGCGAGTCCGAGGTGCGCGACGGAGGCGCCGACCCGCAACTCGGCCGTCCCGAAACGGTCGTTGACGACTCGGGCGCGGGCCGCGAACCCGTCGCGGAGACCCCAGCCGCCGTCGACGTGATCGCGGGGCGCGGCGGTGTCGAGGGCGAAGAATCCGCCGAGCCGCGCCACGTCGCGCAGCGCCTCGGCGACCTGCTCCGGGCGGGCCTCGTCCGTCATGAGGGGGTGGGGGTGCGACGCGGCGGCTCGATCAGGTAGAGGTCGAGGATGTCGGGCCGGGGCGCGACACCCGGGCCTCCCGCCCGTACCCAGTCCGCTATGTCCTCGGTGGCGTCGCGGTCGTTGACGAGTCCGAGCCACACGGGCCGGGCACCCGCCGCGCGGCCGGCTGTCGACGGCTGCACGACGACGACGTTGGCCTGCTCGCAGACGTCGAGGCATTCGGAGATCCGCACCGGGGCGATCTCGCGCAGCCGCGCGGTCTGTGCCGCGTGGTCGGCGTCGACCTTGACGGTGCCGCAGCAGCAGTCGCGGCAGACCACCACCCGGCACGGGACCGTCCGGTCCGCTGACGCCACGGTCTCCTCGGCGAGCCGTTCAGGCATGCCGTGTCCTTCCTCTCGCCGGGGAGTTCCGCCCCGGGGTGCTTCGAGGAGGCGACAGCGTGAGTCTCCTGGCTCTCGGGTCCGCGCTCGTCCCGGCCTTCCCACCCGCGCGGGGCAGTGGCTCGTCGGGATCCGCTCGCCGATCACAGTGGCGGTACCGCACCGGATTCGCACCGGTTTCCTCGGGCGGCTGCCGCCCATGTCCACGGTCATCATGCCATCCGGCCGGACCTCGCGACCGGCCCGCCCGGGCTGCCTCACAGATGGGCCGCGTAGAACCGGGCGAGCCGGTCGACGGCGGCGTCGACGTACCGGGGTTCGTCGTACATCTCGTAGTGGCCGGCGTCTTCGATCACCATGAGGTCGACGGGGTCGGGCGCCAGCTTCCACAGCCGCATCCCCGTGTCGTACGAGCCGGTGTTGCCGACCCGTCCGGCGAGGACGACCTGGAGCGGCTGGGTCATGAGCTGGTCGACCAGGTGGAACGCGTCATAGCCGAGGAGCAGTGAATCGCCGCGCGCGAGACGGCGGTTGGTGGCGTGTGCGTTGCCGCCGCGCTCGGTGCGGTAATAGGTGACGGCCTGGACGGTGTCGATGTCGGTGAGGCCGGCCGCCTCGGCTTCCTCCAGAGTGTCGGGCAGCCAGTTCACCCGGGTCTGCTCGCCCATGCGGGACTCCACGGTACGCGCCTCGGCCAGGGTGTCGAGAGCGGCGGCCGGGCCGCCCGGCTGGAAACTGCGGAAGGACGCGCCCATGTTGACGGGGACGACCGTGCCGACCGCCTTGATGCGATGGTCCGTGCGGGCGGTGTGCACGGCGTAGCCGCCTCCGGCGCAGATGCCGAGGACGCCGACGCGCTGCGCGTCGACCCGGGGCATCGCGCCGAGCGCGTCGATCGCGTAGGAGATGTCCTCGCCACAGCGATAGGGATCCTCCAGGTCGCGGGGTTCTCCCCCGCTCTGCCCCTGGTGGGCGGGGTCGAAGACGAGCGCCGCGATGCCGCGGGCGGCGAGGCGGGACGCGTAGGCGGCGCCGATCTGCTCCTTCACGCTGCTGCCGGGGGTGGAGAGCACCACGGCGCGCAGGGGCGCCGATCCGTCGGTGTCGTCGGTGTGCTCGGTGTCGTCGGGGAGATGGAGGTGGGCGGCGAGCTCGATCGGCCCGCGCGGGATCGTGACGTGCTGAAGCATGAAAGGGCATCCTTCGTCAGGCTGCTGTGCGAGTCCTAGGCGGAGTCGGTACGCCACAGCTTGTCCGGGTCATCGCCCGCTTCGTCCAGGATGATCTGGGCGTCGCGCCGGCCGAGCTTGATGGCTTCCCTGGTGAACTCCGGTTCGAAGAACAGGTAGCTGAGCAGTTCGCCCCGGCTCGCTCCCGGGCCCAGGAGCGCGGCGAGGAACATCAGGTCGGGGTTGGTCAGGCGGCGGACGCCACGGAAACAGGTGTCCAGGACGTACTCCGCCTTTTCGCCGAGCTGATCCCCCTGGCCGGGCATCGGGCCTCCGAAGAGGTACTCGACGACGGTGTACGGGCGTCCGCGCGGGCTGATCCGTTTCGCCCCGGACTCCAGCAACTCGTCCACCTTGCCGAGCGTGCGGCTGTCCTCGACCATGCGATCGCCCATCAGACCCGTGAGGATCTGCGCGACGACGTCCTGGACGGACGGCACGGGTTCGTCCCCGCAGTCCGGAAGGCGGGGCAGGTCGCGCAGGGGTGTGGTGGCGACGATCACGACCCGGCGCGCGCCGAGCGAGATCGTCGGCTTGATGGGGGCGTTGAGGCGTACCCCGCCGTCCATGTACCAGCAGCCGGCCGGTTCGATCCTGACGGGCGGGAACGCCACGGGAATCGCCGCGGACGCCATCACGTGGTCCACGTCCAGGGCGGTCCGGGTGTAGTCGACGGCCCGGTCGGTGTCGGACGCCGGCAGCCCGGCCGCCGCGTGTCCCTCGGCGAAGATCTCCGTACGGCCGCTGCCGCAGGCCGTGGTGGCCACGGCCACGCCCCGGACCGCGCCGGTCGCCGTGTTGGCGTGGAGCTGGTCCCAGTCCACCTTCGTCCGCAGGGTGGTCCGCAGAGGGCTCGTGTCGAGCAGGCCCGCCAAGGGCGCGCTGGACGGGTTCAGTACGCGCGTCAGGCACTGCCGGAAAATCATGGGCAGGGCTGTCAGCAGAAACGGCCTGAAGACCTGATTTTTCGTCAACTCCTCCCAAGCGGCGACCACTTCGTCGGCGGCCTGCTGCGCGGGCAGATGGGCGCGCGCGGCGAAGAGCACCGCGTTGAGCGCACCGGCGCTGGTGCCGGTGAACAACGTCGGCCGCTGCCCGCGCCTGTCGAGCTCCGGCAGCAGGGTCGCCAGCATGCCGGCCTCGTACGCGCCCCGCGCGCCGCCCCCCGCGAGCACGACGCCGATGTCACCGCCGACCGGGGCCGGCGCGGCGGGTTCGTCCTCGGACATCGCCCCTCCCTGATCGACGTCGCTCAGGTGCGGCCGAGGCAGGTACTGCCGTGCGCCACCGGCCGCCTGGTCGATGCCACTACGGCCGGCGGAACGGTGCAACGGCGGAACCGGCCAACCAAAGTCAGAGGCGACTCATGGATGCCATCGCGTAGAGCAGTTCGACGGCGGCCGTCGCGTCGCCCTGTTGGCTCGTGGCCGCTTCCCGTGGTGAGAGGTGACCCGCCGCGACGCGGCAGAACTCCACTTCGGGCAGGACGATGTGGCTGACGCAGTTGTCGGGTCCGGCCGGGCCGTCGGCAGCGTCCAGCGGCAGGTACCAGTCGCCGCCGCTCTCGCCCTCGATCTCCAGGCGGACGCTGCGCGGCGACGCCCCCGGCTGCGTGAGGGGCAGCGGCGGGGACGCCAGTCCCGCCTGTCTGCGCGCGGCCAGGATCGCCGGGAGCATCTGCACGGCGACCCCGATGAGCGTCCGCAGATGTTCGGGCACGGGCGGCGGGTACGGATAGTCGACGGCGTCCGCGATGTCGGTGGCGTGGATCCACGTCTCGAACGCCCGGTCGAGCAAGGCGAGCCGCAGGGGCAGGACGACGTCCTCGCCGTAGGGCACGGCGATGTCCGCCACTCCGTTGCCGCTGAACGAGCATGTGCGGATCAGTTCGTAGGCGTGCTCCCGCCACGCGCGGCGGATCCGTTCCGGGCTCTCGCCGTCGGACGCGCCCGACTCCGTACGATCCTGCGCCGCCTGCTGCCACAGCGCCTTGGTCCGCGCCTCCGGATCCGACGGAAGGTCCTGGGCACCCCGCACCGGGTCCGGCAGACCGAGCGAGCGGGACACCGATCCGTCCACCGCGAGGAGGTGGCCGAGCACCCCGGACACGGACGTCCGGTGGGTGGCGGAGTCGTCGCCCTCGAACCATTCCAGCTGGACCGGGGACTTCCACTCGTCGTCGCTCATGTCCGCCAGCAGCGCGCCGAGGCGGGCGGTCTCGGCGTCGTACGGCTGCGCGTAGTCGGGCACGGCGACCTGCGGCGGGCGCGCGCTCAGGCACGAGCCGAGGACCTCGGCACGCAGGGTGGGTGCCAGGTCGAGGTCCATGTGGGGGTGCAGCAGTTCGAGGGAGGTGCGCAGCCGTGCCGCCTCCTCGGCGCAGGGCTCGCACGCGGCGAGGTGCGCGTCGACCTCCGCCGTCTCCGCCGCGGAGCAGGCTCCCAGCGCCCAGGCCCCGAGCAGTTGCTCAAGGCGGGAGTGCCCGTCGAAGTCACCACTCATCGTCCGTCCTCCCCGGTGGTGGCATCGGTTCCGGCCAGCATGGTCAGCCCGTGCCGGAGTCTGCTCAGTATCTCGTCCTCCGCGACGCCGAGTTCGGCCGCGGCCTGGCGGTAGTCCATCTTCTCCGTGTGGACGAGGTGGATCGCGACGCGCACGCCCCGGTTCATGGCGCCGAGGGCGGAGTCGGCCCGCTCGACCCGGTCCGCCGAGAGGCGGGCGAGCGTCTCCGGCCCGGCCTCGTGGCGGTCGAGCGCCGCCATGACGAGCCAGGTCCCGAGGCGGTACCGCCCCGGGTCGAAGGACCGGGGCTGCTGCCACAGGTGCGTGAAGACGCCCACCACGAGATCCCGGGTGGCCTGTTCGTCGCCGGTCAGCCGCGCCGCTACTGAATGCAGCATGCGGGCGTACCGGTCGTAGACCTCGCCGAGCACCGCGGCCTCACCGCGGACCAGGCGAATCTGGACCTGCCGTTCCCACCGCGCCGCGTCGTCGACCGCGTCGGCCATGCCCCTCCTCGTGTCGCTCACGTACTGCCGCACACGCCAACGTACCCAGTGAATGTTGTCATGCGACAACCCGACGGCGCATGAACTGTATTGATCGGAAAGGAAGTTCCGACGGATCGTTCCTGATCTGTTCAGGGACCCGTGCCGGTCGGCGGCCGCCACCACCCGCTTGACGTATTCCGATATGGGAATACGATGACGGGCATGGCACGAGCAGCGACGACGTCGGACGTGTTCAACGCGATCGCCGAGCCGCAGCGCCGAAGCATCCTGGCGCTGCTGCGGACGGGCGAGCGGCCGGTCACCGACCTGGCCCAGGAGCTGGGGATGAGCCAGCCGGGGGCCTCCAAGCACCTGCGGGTGCTCCGGGAGGTGGGCCTGGTGCGGGTCCGCGAGGCGGGCAAGCAGCGCCTCTACGGCCTGGACGCACGCGGACTGCGGCCGGTCCACGAGTGGGTCGGCGGTTTCGAGCAGTTCTGGACCGAGAGTTTCGACCGACTGGACGTCTACGTGCAGGACCTCAAGCGGACACAGCAGGAGGATTGACCGATGGCAGGGGCACAGCACGACATGCGGGTGGAGCCGGAGACGGCCGACAGGGAGATCGTGATCTCGCGGTCCATCGACGCCCCACGGGAGTTGGTGTTCGAAGCGTTCACCGAGGTCCGGCATCTGTCGCGGTGGTGGGGTCCGGAGGGGTTCACCACCACCACGCACTCCTTCGAGTTCCGCGAGGGCGGGGAGTGGAACTTCGTCCTGCACGGGCCGGACGGGACCGACTACTCCGAGTGGATCCGCTGGCGGCGGATCGTCCCGCCGGAGCGGATCGAGCTGCTGCACGGCGAGCGCCCCGACGACCCGAACGCCTTCGAGTCGGTGCTGACCCTCGCGGCGGACGGCGCGGCGACCCGGATCGTGATGCGCACGGTGTTCCCCACCAAGGAACTGCGCGACGAGGCGGTCGAGAAGTACCACGCGATCGAGGGCGGCCGGCAGACCCTGAGCAGCCTGGCGGACTACGTCACCGAGACCGTCCGGAAGGGGGCGGAGGGCTGATGGCCGGGAAGGTGTTCTTCAGTGTGTCGATGTCGCTGGACGGGTTCATCGCACCCGCGTCCCTCGGGGAGCTGATGGGACGACAGTGGATGGAGCTACAGCAGTGGATCTTCCCGCAGCGGCACTTCCGGGAGAACCTGAAGCTGGGCGAAGGCGGCGAGGAAGGGCGCGACAACGACATCGTGCGGGAGACGTTCGAGCGCACCGGTGCGAGCGTCATGGGCAAGAACATGTTCGACGCCGGAGAGAAGATGTGGCCGGAGGAAGCGCCCTTCCACACACCGGTCTTCGTCGTGACGCACGAGAAGCGTGATCCCTGGGAGCGGCCGGGCGGGACCGTCTTCCGCTTCGTCAATGACGGCATCGAGAGCGCGCTCGACCAGGCCCGCGAGGCGGCGGGCGACCGTGATGTCCGCATCGCGGGCGGCGGCGCGACGATCCTGGAGTACCTGAACGCCGGTCTCGTCGACGAGTTCTCGATCGCGCTGTCGCCCGTGCTGTTCGGCTCCGGAATTCGCCTCTTCGAGGGCGTGGACGCGTCCAGGATCGCGCTGGAGCAGATCCGCTCGGAGCCGTCGCCGCGGGCGACACACCTGACCTACGGCGTGCACCCGCGGTAGCCGCGCCGCCGGGGCCGCCTGCCCGGTCAGTCGAGGCAGAACTCGTTGCCCTCGATGTCCTGCATCGGGATGCACGACTCGTTCTCCCCGTCGGCGTACAGGGTGGTCACGTGGGTCGCGCCGAGTGCGACGAGCCGCGCGCACTCGGCCTCCAGGGCGGCGAGGCGCTCGGCGCCGACGAGGCCGGTGCCGACCCGCACGTCGAGGTGTACGCGGTTCTTGACGGCCTTGCCCTCGGGGACGCGCTGGAAGTACAGACGCGGGCCCTCGCCCGAGGGGTCGACGCAGGCGGACCACGCGTCGCGCTTCTCGGGCGGCTCCGAGTTCCTGAAGTCCTCCCAGGTGGCGAACTCCTTGGGCGGCCGGGGCATGACGTACCCGAGCACCTCGCACCAGAACCGGGCGACGCGCTCGGGTTCCGCGCAGTCGAAGGTGACTTGGAACTTCTTGATCGCCGACATCGGCGCACCATACCAACGGCCCGCCCCGGTCACACCCGAATTAGGGTGCCTCACAGTCCGGCCAGGGTGGCCTGCAACTGACCGGACGTCAGAACCGGCCCTGGCAGAGCCAGTTCGGGCGGTACGGGACGCAGGCCCGCCAAGAGCAGGGCGAGGGGGCGGCGCCAGGCGTCGTCGCCGGCCCCGGCGGTGAGCGCGGGGACGGCGCGGCCCAGTGCGGCGAGCGCGAACAGGACGTCCTCCACGACGACATCGGGCCGGACGACTCCCTGCGCCTGCCCGCGCCGCAGGAGTTCGTCCAGCGTCCGGTGGTTGTGCGCGTGGACGGCCTCCAGCGCCGCGACACCCTCCAGGCTCGTCGTCATCAGGTCGTTCGTGCCGCGGTCCCCGGCGAGCACCGTGAAGACGACCTCCAGATAACCGGTGAGACCCGCCCAGGCGTCGGCGGCCGTGCGCGCCTCCTCGCCGGCGGCCATCGTGCCGCTCAACTGGTCCCGGAAGACCGCGTCGACGAGGTCGGCGCGGCGCGCGAAGTGCCGGTACAGCGTCGCGTTGCCCACGCCCGCGCGGCGGGCGACGACATCGAGCGGCGCCGCGAGGCCCTGCTCGCGGAACACCTCGCGCGCGGCCTCGACGATCAGCTCACGGTTGCGCCGCGCGTCCCGCCGCCGGTGCGCCGTACCGGATGCACCGTCGGTCATGTCGTTCTCCTTCGCCGTTCTCCACACCACATCCGGGGAGTGGTCCCCGGTAATGATGCTATCGTCCCAGCGAACCGGGGAGCACTCCCCGTTTAGCGAAGGGTGAGCCATGGGAGACGAGGGCAGGGCACTGGTGCTGGGCGGCGGCGGGCCCGTGGGCGGGGCGTGGCTGGTCGGCGTCCTGGCCGGGCTGGCGAGCGCCGGAGTCGATCCGACCGACGTCGACCTGACGGCGGGCGCGTCGGCGGGCGCCGTCTTCGGCGCCCGGCTCCTGTCCGGCCGGTCGCCGCAGGAGCTGTACGAGCGTCAGCTCGCCGGCGCGGACCGCATCGACCTCGACGTCACGACCGGCCAGACGCTCCGGTTCCTGTGGGCGGCACTCGGGTCGAGGGACCCCGAGCGCTCCGTGCGCCGCCTCGGCCGGGCCGCGCTGCGCGCGCGGGCCGTCCCGGAGTCCGCGGTCCTCGACACGGTGCGGATCCTGCTGAGCGGCGTACAGGACTGGCCGGAGCGCCCGCTGCGCGTCGCGGTCGTGGACGCCGCCTCGGGAGAGCCGGACGCCTTCGGCCGGGAGTCGGGGGTCACGCTCCTCGAAGCGGTCGCCGCCAGTTGCGCCGTCCCCGTGGTGTGGCCGCCCATCACGGTGGCCGGCCGGCGGTGGATGGACGGCGGCTGCCGCTCGACCGCACCGCTGGAACTGGCCCGCGGTCACCGGCGCGTGCTGGCCGTGGTCCCCCTGCCGTCCGCGGTCGGACCGCACCCGCACGCCGAGCGGCAGGCGGCCGCGCTGACGGCGGCCGGCAGCCACGTCACGCTCGTCACGCCCGACGCGGCGGCACGCCGCGCCATGGGGAGGGACATGACCGCGGACCACCGCAGGGCCGGCGCCGCCCGCGCCGGTCACGCGCAGGGCAGGACGCTCGCCGCGTCCGGCTCGATCGACGACCTCCTGACCGCCTGAACCGAGGAGCGACCCCATGTCATCGGCACCCACGCTGGAAGAACTTGCCCCCGCCGGGCACGATCCGGCCCGCGACCCCTACCCCGTGTACGCGGCGCTGCGGGCGCGCGGCCCGGTCCATTGCGTGCTCGTTCCCGGGAGCGGCGAGAGCTGGCTCGTCGTGAGCCGGGACGCGGCGCGTCAGGCGCTGACCGATCCCCGGCTGAGCAACGACATCCGGCACTCGGCGACCTGGGACACCGACGGCGGTCACGCCCTCGGGCGGAACATGCTGCAGAGCGATCCTCCGCACCACACGCGGCTGCGCGGCCTGGTCGCCGGGCACTTCACCCCCGGGCGGATCGCCGCGCTGCGCCCGCGCGTCGAAGCCCTCGCGGACGCGCTTCTCGCCGATCTGCCCGAGCAGGGGACCGTCGACGCGGTCCACCGGTACGCGCTGCCGCTGCCGGTCGCCGTGATCTGCGAACTGCTCGGCGTGCCCGAGGGCGGGCGCGACGCCTTCCACGCCTGGTCGCGGGAGCTGGTGATGCCCACCTCGGAAGCGGCGGCGACTGCGGCCGGTGCGCAACTCGCCGGGCTGATAGGCGACTTGGTCGCGCGGAAGGCCGCCGATCCCGACGGCACACTTCTCGCCGAACTGCCCGTGGCGGGGCAGGACGGCGGCCTCGCCGCCGATGAACTCATCGGGATGGTCTTCCTGCTGCTCGTCGCGGGGCACGAGACGACCGTCCATCTGATCTCGGCGACCCTGTTCGGTCTTCTCACGCACCCCGACCAGCTGGCGATGGTGCGGGCGGATCCCTCACTCACGGCCGCCGCCGTCGAGGAGACCCTGCGCCATCGGGCACCGGTCCACTCCACCGCGTTCCGGTTCGCCTCGGAGCCGTTGGAGCTGGCGGGGACGTCGATCGCGGCAGGCGACGCGGTCCTGGTCAGTCTGGCGGCGGCGTCCCGGGACCCCGCGCACTACTCCGACCCCGACCGTTTCGACCTGCGTCGCACCGGTCCCGCGCACATCGCGTTCGGGCACGGGCTGCATCACTGCCTGGGAGCGCCCCTGGCCCGGATGGAGGCCGAGACGGCGCTGCGGCGCTTCCTCGCGCGCTGTCCGGAGGTCGCGTTCGCCACGGACCCGGCGACGCTCACCTGGCGCAGCAGCACGCTGCTGCGCGGCTTGACCGATCTTCCTCTGCGGCTGGGGCGGCGGTGACGGGGTCTGACAGAGGGTGTCGTTCACCGCAGTGACAGTGCGGCGGTGATCGTCTTTCCCTCGGGGCCGAGCTCCACGTCCAGGCGGGAGCAGAGCCGCTGGATCACCACCATGCCGTACCCGCCGGGGCTTCCCTTGCGGGTGCGCACCCGCTGCGGTGCGGTCCGGCTCGCGTCGCTCACCCGCAGCCGGAACTCGTCGTCCACCACCTCGGCCTCGAGCCGTGTGGCCCCGCCCGCGTGCACGAGGGCGTTGGTCACCAGCTCGCTGACCACGAGCAGCGCGTCCTCACTCAGCTGCCGGGCCCGCGCCGGTGGCAGTCCAGGACCCGCCTCGGCCAGTGCCGCGCGGACCGCCACCCGGGCGTCCGCACAACTGATCTCATCCGTTTCCAGTGCCTGGGCCGCGCTCATATGGTCGTAGGTCCTTTCCCGTACATGTCGCACCTCGTGCCGCCACAGTTCTCGCTTTCCCCGCACCCGTCCGTCCAACACTCGCCGGATCCGGTCGCTCCGGACGGGAAAAGGGGATCTGCTGATCACACCTCCAGGAACCTGTGGGAAGGTCAGCGGATGGTTTCCGACAGACAGAGAATCGACGTCACCCGGCAGGACCGGGTGACCGTGGTCTCCTTCCGTGACGACATGGACCTCACGGACGAGGCCGAGGCCTATCTCGCCCTCTCCGGCGCGCGCGGGGACACCGGCACCACCGGTACGCTCCTCGACCTCGCCGGCCTCACCTTCGCCGACAGCACGACGCTGAACGTGATCCTGCGCGCCTACAACGAGCACCAGGCGGTGCCGAGGCCCTTCGTGCTGAGCGGCCCCTACCACCCGGCCGTCGACAGGCTCTTCGAGATCACCGGCGCCGGTGAGGCGCTGGAGATGACCGACAGCCGCGCCGAGGGCCTGCGGCGCGTCCACGAACTCCAGGGACGACTCGGCAGCGACCAGGCCTCGACACCCGACGCGCAGTGACTCCGCAGGGCGGGCGCGAGCTGACGTCTCCCGTCGAGCTGTGCCGTCCCGACGGACGCTTGAACCCGGACGCGGTCGGCTGGACGCGGCGCCCCCTGCACACCGCCAATCTGCGGGGCTGGGGGCGGGTGAAGCGCTGGGAGTACTGGGGCATCGTCACTCCGGAGCACATCGTCGGCATCGTGGTGTCGTCGCTCGACTACGCGGGGGTGCACGGGCTCTACGTCCTCGACCGGGCGACCGGGCGGGAGACGAGCACGGACGCCGTGGTGCCGTTCGCGCGGGGCACGGCACTGCCCGTACGCAGCGGTGAGGGCGAGGTGCGCGCCCATGGCGGCGGTCTCCAGATCGACATCGCGCAGTCCGCGGACGGCTCCGCGATCCACGCGACGGGCCCCGGTGTGCGGCTCGACGTGGAGGTGCCACTGCCGCCGGGGCACGAGTCGCTCGGGGTGGTCGTGCCGTGGAGCGACACCCGGTTCCAGTACACCGTCAAGGACATCGGCCGGCCGGTGTGCGGCACTCTGAGCCTGCACGGGCGGAGCTACGAGGTGGGCGGTCCCGAGGCGTTCGCCGTGCTCGATCACGGCCGCGGCAAGTGGCCGTACTCGATCACGTGGAACTGGGCGGCGGGCAGCGGGCCCGGCCGGGCGATCCAGCTGGGTGGCCGATGGACCGACGGCACGGGCAGCACCGAGAACGCCCTGTTCGTCGACGGCCGCCTGCACAAGATCGGCGAGGAACTGCGCTGGAGCTACGACCGCTCGAACTGGCTTGCGCCGTGGCACATCGGCGGCGAGCGGGTGGACATCACCTTCCGCCCGTTCCACGAGAAGGCCGCCCGCACGAACCTGGGTGTCGTCGCGAACGAGACGCACCAGTGCTTCGGCCACTTCAGCGGCTGGGCGCTCACCGACGACGGCACCAGGACGGATCTCGACGGACTGGTCGGCTGGGCCGAGGAAGCCCGGAACCGCTGGTAGCGGACGGGTCGACTGGGCCGTACGGGTGCATATCCTGACACCTCATCACATGAGGCACTGTCGCGTTGTCATACGGTCATGACGATCGAACTCATCGCCCGACGGCCCATGCCCTCCCATCCCCGCCGCAGCGACGGCCAGGACCCGCTGCCCGCCCCCGAGGAACGCGGCAGGCTGCGCCGCGCGTGGCGGCTCAGCGAGGAGCAGGTGGCCGAGGCGTTCGGGGTGACGGCGGCGACGGTCCGCTCCTGGGAGGCCGGGCGCTCCGCACCGCGCGGGCAGCGCAGGGCGGCGTACGCGGCGTTCCTCAGCGGCCTCGCGCACGGCCTCGTGCCGGGACCCTCCTGCACCGGCACTCCCCCGCCCGCGGAACCACCGGCACCCCGCACTCCGCGTGCTCGACGTACTCCACGTACTCCACGCGCACGATCGGGCTCGGCCGCCGCGGCGAGCGCCGTGTCGACCGTGCTGCGCGGGGCCGCGCCCTCGGCGCCCGGACGGCCCGTGGGGCGGGCGCCCGATCCGGTGTCGCCCGCGCGTCTGCGCAGATTCCGTTGGACGACGGCGGCCGTGGGGATGTGGATCGTGTGCGGCCACCTGATGGCCACCACTCCTCTCCCCCATCCGTAGTCCGCAGTCCGCAGTCCGCAGTCCGCAGTCCGCAGTCAGAGGACGAAGACGCTCCGCGCCGTTTCCGTGGGGTACGTCTCGCCCGGGTAGACGAGCCATTCCACCTGCCCCGTGCAGTCGGGGCCGGTGTGGACCTCTGCGATGGCGTCGGTGTTGTTGACGACGGACGAGGGGAAGCGGTCGACGGCGTAGCACCCGCTCGGGTCGACGTGATTGACCCCGTCGACGACCAGGATGCCCTCGGCCGCGGAGGCCGAGCCCGGTACCGCGACGGCCAGGGTCGCCGCGGCCGCCAGCGCCCCGAGGGTCAGAGCGGTGCGTCGCATCATGGTGGATCCTCTCCATGGCGCGGGTCGCTCGTATCGCCACCCGCTGACACCACGGAACGTACCGGATCACACACACTCCGTAGCGGGCGTACGGGAGTGATCACCGGGAACGGAACGCGCCGTCCGCCTCACCCCAGCGAGGCGACCGCCGCCCGCAGCTTCGCCAGCGCCTCCAGAACGCACCGGGCCAGCTCCTCACCGCCGCCGCGCTCCCCCTCGGACCACTGCGCGAGTCCCCGCTTGAACGCGAGAACCCCCAACTCCCCCGCCACGGCGGCGACTTCGCCGGGGATCCGGCGCGCCTCCAGGGCCTCGATCATGGCAGCCGTGAGGCTGACGATCTTGAGCGCGTCGCGCTCCTGCAACTCGGTGCTGGCGGCGACGGCGGCCTTCACGCGCGGGGCGAGCTCACGATTCTGCGGACCCATGGCGCCAGACGCGCGCTCCAGACCCGCGGCGACGGCCTCCAACGGACTCGCACCGGCGGGCGCCTCCGAGATGCCCTCGACGAGCAGCCGGCTCAGCGTCTCCTGACCGGCCACCAGCAGATCGCGCTTGTCGGGGAAGTACCGGAAGAAGGTGCTCTTGGTGACCCCCGCGCGCTCGGAGATCTGCGCGACGGTCGTGGCGTCGTAGCCCTGCTCGGTGAACAGGTCGACGGCGGCCACGACGAGCCGTTCGCGTGAACCTGCTTCCCACCGTGCCATGCCGCCATCCTACGTGATGGGAGTCTTGTCCCATCACCGGTGTACGGTGATGGGACAAGACTCCCATCACTTGGGGTTCCATCACTTTGAGGAGAGACCTCATGCGCGTCTTCGTCACGGGCGGCACGGGCCTGATCGGCTCCACCGTCGTCGCCGAGTTGCTCGGCAACGGTCACTCCGTCCTCGCGCTCACCCGCTCCGAGACCTCCGCGGCGGCCGCCGAGGCCGCCGGCGCTCAGTCCCTGAGGGGCGGGCTCGCCGATCTGGACGTGCTGCGTTCCGGTGTCGCCGAGACCGACGGGGTCGTCCACCTCGCGTTCAGCAACGACTTCAGCAGCCCCGAGGCCCTGGCCCGGGGTGTCGCCGAGGAGAGTGCCGCGCTCGCCGCCCTGGGCGACGCGCTCGTCGGCAGCGACCGGCCGCTGGTCACGGTCTCGGGTACGCCGGTCGCGGCGGGCCGCCCGTCCACCGAGGCGGATCCGCTGCCGACGGACGGCCCCGTGGGCGGCCGCAGCGTCGCGGTCATGCGGGCGCTCGGTCTGGCCTCGCAGGGGGTGCGCAGTTCGGCGGTGCGGCTGCCGCGCACGGTCCACAACGAGGGCACGGGCGGTTTCGCGGGCCTGCTGACCAACATCGCGCGCCAGAGCGGCGTGTCCGGCTACCCGGGCGACGGCGCCCAGCGCTGGCCGGCCGTGCACGCGCTCGACGCCGCCGTCCTCTTCCGCCTCGCCCTGGAGCAGGCGCCGGCGGGCAGCGCCTGGCACGCCGTGGCCGACGAGGGGGACGCGGTGCGGGACATCGCCGCGGTCATCGGACGCCGACTGGACGTTCCGGTCCGGTCGGTGCCGACGGAGACCTACGGCCCGCTCGGCACGATCTTCGAGACAGACCAGCCGTCCTCCAGCGCCCACACGCGCGAGGCGCTCGGCTGGGAGCCCAGGCACCCCGCCCTGCTGGCGGACCTGGAGAAGATCCAGCCCTGACAGGGTTCCGGCGGGCGCGGGCGGTGCCGCCCGCGCCCGCCGGCCGAGTCCCGGTTACGCGTCCACGGCGGCGGGCTCGCGGGTACGGGTGTCGGCGGCCGGTGCCAGCAGAATGGCACCGGCCACGAACACGAGGACCGCGACCATCGCCGAGCGCAGGCCGTAGTGCTCGCCCAGGAAGCCCAGGGCCGGCGGGCCGACCAGGAACGCCACGTACCCGATGATGGCGACGAGGGAGACCCGGGCCGTCTGGTCGGGGCCCGAGTCGCCGGCCGCGGACAGGGCCACCGGGAAGCCGAGCGAGGCCCCGAGGCCCCAGAAGAGCACGGCGATCGCGGCCACGACGGAACTGTCCGAGAAGATCACCAGGACGAGCCCGACGGCACCGGAGACGGCGCTCGCCCGGACGACCGCCACCCGCCCGAAGCGGTCGAGGAAGTAGGAGCCGCAGAAGCGGCCCGTGGTCATCGCCGCGGCGAACCCGACGTAGACGAGGGAGCCCGCCGCCGCGTTCAGGCCGTGGCCGTCGACCATGAGCAGCGGCAGCCAGTCGTTCGCCGCGCCCTCGGCCAGGGCCATGGCCAGCACGATGGCGCCGATCAGCAGCAGCCGGTGGTCCTTCCAGACCTGCGGCCGGGAGCGCCGCACCTTCTCCGGCGTCGCCCGCTCGGCGCTGACGCCGATCCCGACGGGCACGGACCGCAGCGCGTACAGCAGCAGCGCGGTGGCCACGACCGCGACGACGGCGAGGTGCCAGTGGGCGGGTACGTCGGCGGCCGTGGCCGCCATTCCGACGAGTCCGCCGACCACCGTGCCGAGGCTGAAGCAGCCGTGCAGGGTGGGCAGGACCGCCCGGCCGGTGATGCGCTCGACGTCGGCCCCGTCCACGTTGATGGCCACCTCGCCCGCTCCCGTGCCGGCGCCGAACAGGCACAGTCCCGCGGTGACCAGGGGCGCGGAGGCGAGGACGCTGCCCGCGCCGATGACGACGACGGCGGCGACGATCAGCCAGGTGCCCAGGGCGATCACGGGCCGGGTGCCGAAGCGCGACACGAAGCGTCCGGAGCACAGGATGCCGGCCATGGCCCCGACGGAGAGGCCGAAGAGGACGAGACCCATCTGGGCCGTCGACACGCCGAGTTCGTCGCGCACGTCCGGGGTGCGGGTGACCCAGGAGGACATGGCGATGCCGTTGAGGAAGAAGAAGAGGTACAGGGCCTGACGGCGCCGGCGCACGGCAGGGTCTATCAACAGGGGCTCCGCAGGAGTTCGGAAAGAATGGACAGGCAGGCGACGCATCCCGCCCCCACCGGGTATGCACAAATGTACATACCCGGTGGGGCGGAGAGAAGAGAAGGCGGACGACGACGATGACCGGTAGCAACCGCGGCCCCAATGACCCCCGGCGGCGCGAGCGGATTCTCGACGCGGCCCTCGACGTCATCGCCGAACACGGCGCGATCAAGGTCACCTTCCGCCGGATCGCCGCGGCGGCGGGGGTCCCGCTCGGCTCGCTCACCTACTACTTCGACGACATGCAGCATCTGCTCACGGAGGCCTTCACCCGGCTCGCCGAGACCGTCTCCAGCCGCTACGGGGCCCTGCTGGCCGCGGCACGCACTCCCGAGGAGGCCCAGGAGGCCGTCGTGGAGATCATCTGCGGCAAGGTGTGGGGCTCCGACCGCAATCTCCTGCTCAGCTACGAGCTGTACGCCTTCGCCACCCGCCATCCCGAGCTACGCGAGGTGATGCGCTCCTGGATGCAGGCCAGCCGCGACTCCCTCGCCCGGCACTTCGACCCGCTCACCGCCCGCGCCCTGGACGCCCTGGTGGAGGGGTTCTCCATCCACAACTCCGTCGACGCCCGCCCCACCGACCGCGCGGGCATCGCGGCAGTCGTCAGCGCCGTCGTCGCACGCCCCGCCACCCCCGGCGTCGTCTAGGGTCGACACTACGATGAACAGCAACAACGCGTCCCCCGCCCCGCCCGCGAAGGCCGACAAGGCAAGCGTGCGGCGGCACAATCTGAGCCTGGTGCTGCGCACCGTCCACGACGAGGGCGAGGCGACCCGGGCCGGGGTCGCCGCACGTGTCGGGCTGACCCGGGCCGCGGTCTCGTCGCTCGTCGACCAGCTCCTGACGGAGGGGTTCCTCAGCGAGTGGGGCAAGACGTTCAGCGGGCAGGCGGGCCGCCCCGGGACCGTCCTGAAGGTGGCCCGCAGCGGCCCCGCGGGGCTGGGCGTCGAGATCAACATCGACTACGTCGCCGTGTGCGTCGTCGACCTCGCCGGCACGGACCGGGTCCGGCTGGTCGAGCGGATGGACAACCGCGGCACGGCGCCGGCCGCCGTCCTCAACCAGGCCGCCCGGATCGCCGCGCGGGCCGTCGCCTCCGCCACGGAACAGGAACTCCGTCCGGTGGCGGCCGAGTTGGCGCTGCCCGGTCTGGTCTCCGGCGGCGCGGTGCGGCAGGCGCCCAACCTGGGGTGGAACCGGGTTCCGGTCGAGGGCCTGTTCGCCCAGGCGCTCAGCGCGCTGCGGCCCGAGCACCGCGCTCTTCCGGTGAGCGCGGACAACGAGGCCAATCTCGCCGCGATGGCCGAGCTGTGGTTCGCCACGGCCGACGACGACCGCGCGCCCGTGAACAGCTTCGTCTACCTCACCGGCGAGATCGGTGTCGGCGGCGCGCTGGTCCTGAACGGTCAACTGCTGCGCGGCGCGCACGGGTTCGCGGGCGAGATCGGGCATCTGGTGGTCGACCCCGACGGGCCCCCGTGCAGCTGCGGTGCGCGCGGCTGCCTGGAGCAGTACGCGGGTCAGGCGGCGCTGTTGCGGGCGGCGGGCCTGGACGAGAAGGCGGGCGCGGCCGGCGTCGCGGAGCTGGAGGCGCGGGCGCGGGCCGGTCAGCCGCGGGCGCTCCAGGCCCTGGAGGAGGCCGGGACGCGGCTCGGCCGGGTGCTGTCGGGCGCGGTGAACCTGCTGGACCCGGACGCGGTGATCCTGGGCGGCGCCTTCCGCGAGCTGAAGCCCTGGCTGGCGCCCGCCGCCGACGCGGAGCTGACGGCGCGGGTGGTGTCGGGTCTGTGGACACCCGGCAGCGGGCGGCTGCGGGCCTCGTCCTCGTCCGGCGACGCGGCGCGGGGTGCGGCAGCCCGCGTGGTGCGCGACGTGCTGGCCGACCCGGCGGCGTACGCGGAGTCCGGGACAGGCTGAACGGCGGCGCTGTGGGCGCCGCCGCCATTGCCGTCGACTCCCCCTCCCTCAGCCGATGCTCTCCTTCAGCCGCGCGACATTGGCCCGCACATCGCCCTTGGCCAGATCGCTGCCGATGCTGACCGTGAAGGCACCGGCGGCGAGCCACTCGGCCGCGTTGTCGACGGTGACGCCGCCGGTCGCCACGATCCTGGCGCCGGGCAGGACGGACAGCAGCGACTTCAGGTAGGCGATGCCGCCGATGTTCGCGGGGAAGAGCTTCGCCACCCCGCGCCCGGCCGGGATCCGCAGCTCGCTCGGGGTGAATCCGCCCTCTACCAGGAGCCGCCCCGCCGCGTCGGCCACGGGGCGGACCTCCGGCACCTGGAAGGGGCTGACCAGGAAGTGCGCCCCGGCCGCGAGGGCGCGCTCGGCGATCTCGGGCGAGGTGACGGTGCCCAGGCCCAGGGTGACCTCGGGCGCCTCGCGCGACCAGGTCTCCACCAGCTTCTCCCAGCCGGGTGTGGTGGCCGTGAACTCGAAGGCGGTGATGCCGGATTCGACCAGGGTGCGGGCCATCCGGTCGGCCGTGTCGGCGTCGGCCTCGCGTACGGTCGGGGTGACGCGGGCCAGGCGCAGCCGTTCGATGACGGCGGGGACGTCGGTGACGGCAGGGACGGCGGGGTTCATCGGTGTCTCCGTACGGTGTTCGCTCATGCCGGGGCCGCGATGCGCGCGAGCGCGTCCAGGGTGGATTCGGCGTCGGTGCCGCTGGCGCGCAGCACGATGGCGTCGCCGCAGCGGATGTTGAGGGTCATCAGGGACAGGACGCTGCGCGCGGGCACCTCGGTGCCGTCCTCGCGGGCGACGGTCACCTCGGCGGCGGCGCGGGCGGCGGTCTGGGCGAAGGCGGCGGCGGGGCGGGCGTGCAGGCCGGCCTCCTCGGTGACCACCAGGCGGCGCTCGACGACGGTCATCGGGTTCCTCCCCCGAGCAGTGCGGTCAGTCGGTCCACGAGTTGGTCCTCCTCGTCGGGGCGCAGCGGGCGCGGGTCGATGAGCAGTCGGCCTGTCACCGCGAGGTGGTCCCGCAGGTGGACGCCCGTGGCGGCGAGTTCGGCCGCGAGGGTGGAGGCGTCGCGGCCCGCGGCGGCCGGGTCCACGGTCAGTTCGGTGCGGTGGATGGCGCGGCCCGCCTCGTCGCCGACGACCCGGGTGGTGACGCCGGGCAGGTCGGCGAGGCGCGCGGCCAGCTTCTCCATGCGCTCGCGGTGTCCGACGGGCACCGCGGTGCCGTAGTCGCGCAGCGCCTGGACGAGGCCGAACAGGGTCTCCTTGCCGACCTTCATGGGGCGGGCGATGCCGCCGTACTGCGCGCGGCAGGCGGCGATCCGTGCGGCGCTGCCGCAGATCATGCCGGAGGCGGGACCGCCCACGGCCTTGCCGCCGCTGTAGACGACCAGGTCGGCGCCGGTGGCGGGCCAGCGCTTCAGGTCCTCCTCGGCGGCCGCGTCGACGATGACGGGGATGTCGTGCCGGCGCCCCACCTCGATCGTCTCCGCGAGGGTGACCATGCCCTTCTGCACGGCGTGGTGGGACTGGACATAGAGGAGGGCGGCGGTGCGCGGGCCGATGGCGCCCGCCAGGTGGTCGGCGGTGACCTTGTTCGCGGAGCCGACCTCGACGGGACGGCCCCCGCCGAGCGCGACCATCTGGCGGATCGGGGCGCCGAAGTAGACGGAGTGCCCGCGCGGCAGGATCACCTCGCACGGCGCGTCGCCGGCGTCGGGCAGCGCCTCGACCCGGCTGACGTCGGTGCCCGCGATCACGGACGCGACCGCGATGGCGACGCCCGAGGCCGCTCCGGTGGTCGGGCAGCCGGCCTCGGTGCCGGTGGCGCGGGCGATCTCCCGGCCGACGGCGTCCAGCAGGTCGTCCATGACGACGTGCTGGCGGGCCGCGTCGCCCATGGCGGCGATGACGCCGTCGCCGAGCACGCTGCCGCCGAGGGCGGTCATCTTGCCGCTGGCGTTGATGGCGGGCGGTACGCCGAGGTCCTGATGGAGGGTGGGCACACGGTCTCCTTGCGCTGCGGGTACGGGAGCGGGGGCGGTCACTTGCCGGGGATGGGGAAGAAGAGGCCGGCGAGCATCGCGCCGATGATGGCGCCGCCGGTGAGCGGCTTCTGCCACTTGTAGAAGACGAGGGCGCCGATGGTGGAGCCGAGCCCCACGGGCAGGGACGCGGTCGCGGCGGAGATGATGACGAGGGGGCCCAGATAGCGTCCGGCGGAGTTGCCGGCGCCCATCATCACGTCGGCGCCGAAGGTCGAGGTGCCGCCCGTGGAGTTCACCGTGGCGCGCCGGATGACGATGATGGCGATGCCGATGATGCCGCCGAGCAGCGCGCCCACCGGGACCGCGAGCCAGAAGTGCTGGAGCGGGGCGGTGAATCCGGCGCCGAGGAGCATGGCGGGGATGCCGATGCCCACACCGGTCTGCAGGGATCCGCCGATGTCGAGGATGCCGACCATGGGGCCCTCGATGATGCGGGCGAACAGGAAGCCCGCGCCGAACGCCGCCGCGGCGCCGTAACTGCCGTTCTCCATACCGGCCTTGAGCATCGAGGCGACGGCGACGTCGTTGAACACCCCGGTGTCGTAGACGTAGTAGAGGTGGGTGCCGGTGAAGATGCCAGCCGCCAGGCAGGCCACGAAGACGGGGAAGGCCCACTCGGCGAGCCAGAAACTGCCTTCACCCGGCACCCTGCTGAGGAAGCCGCCCTTGGTCTCGGGCGCGCCGGAGTTCTGCGCGGGTATGCCGCCCGCGGCGGCGGTGGATGTGTCGGTCATGTCGCTGCCTGCCTCACTGGGGCTTGGTGCCGGTCGCGTCGTGGAACTGCAGGAGCCAGTGCGGGACGTGCACCTTCATCTGCTCCAGCAGGGTGATGTCGACGCCGCGCAGGAAGGTGCTGGCCACGAAGAGCACGATGACGACGCCGGCCAGCGACTTGGTGACCTTGGTCCAGCCGAGGTCGTCGACGCCCTTGGCGATGACGATGCCGAGCACGATGCCGGGGACCGCGTTGCCCATCACGAGGTGGCCGAGGCCGCCGAGGACGGTGCCCCAGGCTCCGGCGCGGCGGCCCGCGTCCACGGCCGCCATCCAGAAGATGATCGGCATGACGGGGTTGATCAGCCACTCCGACGCCGGGCCGAGCACCTGGGACGCGACCTCCTGGAGGGAGTGCGGGATGGAGGCGGCCGTCGTGTTGAGGAGGGTGACGAGGAGCATGCCGACGACGGTGCCGGTCAGCGCCATCCGGCGCGGGTTGTGCAGTGTCGCGTCGAGGTTGCGGTTCTTCGCCATGGCGACCGCCGCCGACCAGTGCGGCACGATGCGGTGGTCCACGTCCGAGGTCAGCGCGCCGGTGCCGACCGCGCTCGACCAGGCGTTGAAGAGGAAGCCGAGGCCGAAGGAGAAGTGGGCGACGGGGTCGTTCTGGCAGGCGTTGAGCTCGCCCAGGGTGCGGAAGGCGCCCATGCCCTGGACCTTCGGCGCGTGGAACATGCGGGCCACGCCCGCGCTCGCGCCGAAGCCGATGAGACCGCCGATGACGAGCGACTCCAGGAGGACGGTGAGGGTTTCGTTCATCGGGTCACCTCATGTGCAGGGCGTGCTGGAGCGACGAGAGCCGCTCCTCGCGCACCGTGAAGTCGACGGCGTCCAGGTCGAGTGAGGCCACCTGGACCTCGATGCGCAGCGTGATCTCGAAGCGCCGGCGGGTGCGCGGGAAGAGCAGGCCGAGGAACCGCTCGGTCCAGCGGTGCTCCACCGCGGAGACCACGTCGAGTTCCAGGGGCTCCACGCGGAAGTCGACGCCGTTCGTGCGCTTCGCGACCTCGGACTGCACCTGCCCGATGGCGGTGGCGAACGCCTTCTCCCGGGTGGGTCCCGAACCGCTGAGCCGCAGGGTGTGCCGGGACTGCTTCACGAGGCCTCCTTGGCGAGCTTCTTCAGCAGCGCCTCGGTGACCTTGAAGCCGAGCTCCTCGCTGTCGAGGAACCCGAAGCCGAGGACGGTGCGGCCCTGTTCCACGGCGGTGACCCCGGCCTGCGCCGAGCGCATGCCGAACTCGATGTCGTGGCCGTACTTGGCCTTGGCGGTGACGGCTCCCGCGCCGCCGCTCCCGCAGAAGGAGATGCCGAGCTGCGCGCCCTCGGCGTCCATCACGTCGCCCACCTTCATGTCGGCGCCGGGGCCGGGGATGAGGATGGGCTCGCCGCCCGCGGCGCGTACGCCGTCGGCGACGGCCTGCCCCTTGCCGAGCCGGTGTCCGATCACGATCTTGACTGTCATGGCGGTGCTCCCTGGTGTGTCGGTCATGCCTGAGGTGTCATGCCTGAGGTGTCATGCCTGAGGTGTCATGCCTGCGCTGTCATGCCTGCCGGCCGGTCTGGTGCTGAAGCTGCGCCGCCGCCTCGAAGTGCAGGGCGAGCAGCAGGATCTCGGTGTCGCGCGCGGAGAATCCGCGGGGCTCGCAGTACGCGTCGACGAGGGTGCGGACGGCCGCCATGCGCCCGGGGGCGATCTCGGCGCCGAGTTCCTCGTCGAGCGCGTCCAGGTGCTCGTCGCCGCGGACCCGCCGGACGAAGGCGAGGGCGTGCACGGCGAGCGCGAGCGAGCGGACGTCGTCGAAGCCGATGCCGCACGTCTCCGCGTAGACCTGGGCGAGCGGCAGGAGTTCGGCCAGGTCGGCGCGGTCGGCGTCGGTGACGGGCTGGGCCGAGTCCCGTACGGTCGTCGCGAGTCGCTCGATGAGGGGGGTGGTCATGCACGGGCCTCTCGGTGGTTCGGTGGGTGGTTCGTGTCGTACGGCGCGCCGGTCCGCGCGGGTGGCCCCGCTCAGGGCGCGCCGTCGACGGTGAGCGGGCGTCCGGCGCGTACCACGGCGGCGGCGCTCAGGCGGGTGGTGCCGGTCCGGGTGGCGCCGTCGGCGTCGGTCAGCGTGACGGGGCCCTCGGTCGGCCGCAGCAGCGTGAGGTCTGCCGCGGAACCGGCCCGGAGAGTGCCCAACTCGTCCTCCATGCCGACCACTTGGGCGGCGTGCAGGGTCGAGCAGCGGATCGCCTCGTGCGGGGTCAGGCCGAGGGCGACGAGTTTGGTGAGGGTCTCGACGAGGGAGTGCACCGGTCCCTCGACGTTGCGGTGGTGCAGGTCGGTGCTGATGGTGTGCGGGGTGAAGCCGGCGGCGAGGGCGCGTTCGGCGGTGGCGAAGCTGAGGCTGGCGCTGCCGTGTCCGACGTCGAGGCGGACCCCGCGGGCCACGGCGGCGCGTGCCTGGGCTTCGCTGCCGAAGAGGCCGCCGGGCTTGCCGTGGAAGGCGTGGGTGACGACGTCGCCGTCGCCGAGCAGGTCGAGTACGTCGCCGAGGTGCGGCGGTTCGTTGCCGACGTGGACCATCACCGGGCGGCCGACGCGGCCGGCCACGCGCTTGGCGGCCCGCAGCGGTTCGAGGCCGGAGTCGCCGAGGACCGACGCGCTCATCCGGATCTTGAGGCCGCGGACCCGGTCGGGGTGGGCGCGCAGCAGCTTCTCCGTGGCCGCCTCGTCGATGTCGTCGGGGCCGTGCGAGAGTTCCCGCCGTCCGTGGACGAGGCCATGCCGGGAGATGTTGAGCCAGCTCAGGACACGCGTGTCGGCCGGGCCGACAACGTTATCGGCGAAGTCGTCCCAGTGGTCGCTGCCGCAGCTGCCCGCGTCCACCACGGTGGTGACGCCCTGGCGGACCCCGATCTCGTCGGGGGGCACGCCGAGGTAGGTGCCGGGGGCGTAGACGTGCGTGTGCAGGTCGATCAGGCCGGGGGCGACGAGCAGTCCGGAGGCGTCGAGGGTTTCCTCGCCGGCGAGGGTTCCGGGGGCGCCGACGGCGGCGATGCGTCCGTCACGGACGGCCAGATCGCCCGGCGCGGGTGCGGCGTGCAGGGGATCGGCCAGCAGGCCGCCCGCCACGACGAGATCGAATCGTTGCGGGTGCACGGAGGAAGTTCCGTGTCCAGCCATGGACGGCCGCCTTTCACGAGCGTGAGAGTGGGTGCGTGGAGCATCCGGTCGCGCGGCACCGGGCACCCAGGCGCCGCGCCACAACCGAAGGACGCCACCCCGTTCCGTGGAGTAGAATGGCGTTCCGCTGTGCGGATCGATTGGCAACATAGTCCGCTTCTCCACGGAGGGTCAATGGAAGCGAGCAAGCCCGCGAATTCCGTCGCCAAGGCGCTGCATGTGCTGCATGCGGTGGCCCGCGCCGACGGGCCGCACCGGCTGGGCGACATCGCGGAGCGCTCCGGCGTCCCCAAGGCGACCGCGCACCGGGTCCTCGCGACCTTCGTCGAGGAGGGGTACGTGACGGCCGACGGCGACGGACGCTATGGCTGTGGAGTCCAGCTGCGCGCCCTGGCCGCCCAGGTCCTCGCGGACGACGCCGTGGGCATCGACGCCGTGCTGCGCGCGCTGCAGCAGCGGCTCGGGCAGGCCGTCCATCTGGCGGTACTCAGCGGGGACCACGCGACGTACACGCACAAGGTCGACCCGGGCCACGCCTACCGGATCGCGACCGACGTCGGCACGCCGCTCCCGCTGCACGCCACGGCCGCGGGCAAGGCCCTGCTCGCCCATCTGCCGCCGGCCGAGGCGGCGGACATCCTCAACCGCACCGGCCTGCCCGCCCGCACCCCGCGCACCCACACCGACCGCGCTGCGCTCGTCGAGGAGCTCGCCGCGATCCGCGCCGCCGGGTACGCCACCGACTACGAGGAGGCGGACGAGTCGATCTGCTCGCTCGCCGCGCCGGTGCTCGACGCGGACGGCACCGCGGTCGGCGCGGTCTCCGTCTCGTCGCTCACCTTCCTGGTCACCGAGGTCCAGTTGACCGAGTTCGCGCCGGCCGTCCGGCAGGCCGCGCAGGACGTGTCACGGCGCCTGTGAGCGCAACGACCCTCGTCCGGACATGCCGATGCCCGGCGGAGTGTTCCGCCGGGCATCGTGTGCCGAGTCCACCTGTCACACGCGGTGGGCCTCGATCAGCTTCCGGTACCAGTGGTAGCTGTCCTTCGGGGTGCGCTCCTGGGTGTCGTAGTCGACCCGGACGATGCCGAACCGCTTGGCATAGCCCAGCGCCCACTCGAAGTTGTCGAGCAGCGACCAGACGTAGTAGCCGCGCACGTCGACGCCCGCGTCCATGGCCGTGCGCAGGGCGGTGAGGTGGTCGTGGAGGTACGTCACCCGGTCCGTGTCGTGGACGGCGCCGTCGGCGGCGACCTCGTCGTACTCCGCGGTGCCGTTCTCCGTGATGTGGATCGGCGGCAGCGCGTCGCCGTAGCGCTCCTTGAGACCGGTGAGGAGCTGGGTGAACGTCTCGGGGACGACCGGCCAGTTCATGGAGTTGCGCCGCACATCGGGCCAGGGGCGCTCCGCGTACCGGTTGTCGGTGGCGACGCGGACGGCCGGGTCGGGCTCGCGGTGCGGGGCGTCGGCGACGAGGGTGGGCCGGTAGTAGTTGACGCCGAGGAAGTCCAGCGGCTGCGCGATCAGTTCGAGGTCGCCGTCGAGCCGGAAGTCCTGGCGGGTGATCAGCTCGCCCCAGGTGTCCTCGTCGGACTCCGGGTAGCGGCCCGCGAGGATCGGGTCGGTCCACACCAGGTTGTGCTGGGTGTCGGCGCGCAGCGCGGCGGCGCGGTCGGCGGCCGAGTCGGTGGCCGGGACGTTGAAGTCCGGGTTGAGGGTGATGCCGACCTCGCGCACCCCGGCCGCGCGCAGCTCCTTGACGGCGAGTCCGTGGCCGACGAGCAGGTGGTGGGCTGCGGCGAGGGCGGGGGTGCCCTCCTGGGCGCCGGGCGCGTGGCGGCCGACCGAGTAGCCGAGGAACGCGCTGCACCAGGGCTCGTTGAGAGTGATCCAGCGCGGGACGCGGTCGGCGAGGTGCCCGGCCACGATCGCCGTGTACTCGGCGAACCGCTCGGCGGTCTCGCGCACCCGCCAGCCACCACGGTCCTCCAGGGCCTGCGGCAGGTCCCAGTGGTAGAGGGTGGCGGCGGGCTCGATGCCCGCTTCGAGCAACTCGTCGACGAGGCGCGAGTAGAAGTCCAGGCCCTTCTGGTTGGCCGGACCCTGTCCCGTCGGCTGGATGCGCGGCCAGGCGATGGAGAAGCGGTACGACTCGACGCCGAGGTCGCGCAGCAGCGCCACGTCCTCGGGGTAGCGGTGGTAGTGGTCGCAGGCCACGTCGCCGGTGTCGCCACCGTCCGTGCGGCCGGGCGTGTGGCTGTAGACGTCCCAGATGGACGGGCCGCGGCCGTCCTCGTTCGCCGCCCCCTCGATCTGGTACGAGGCGGTGGCCGCGCCGAACACGAAGCCTTCGGGGAATACGGGCAAGTCACTCATGAGAAGCCTTACTTGACGGATCCGCCGGTGATACCGGCAGCAATGTACTTCTGGGCGAGAACGAGCAGCACGGCGGCCGGGATCGCCGACAGGACGGACGCGGCCATGACGGAGCCCCAGTCGCCGACGTGGGCGCCGATGTACTGGTAGATGCCGAGCGTGACGGGCTTGACGTCGTCGGTGGTGTTCAGCGTGAGGGCGAACATGAAGTCGCTCCACGCGTACAGGAAGGAGAACAGGCCGGCCGTGATCAGGGAGTTGCGGCTCATCGGCAGCACCACCTGGACGAAGGTGCGCAGCTTGCCCGCGCCGTCGACCTCGGCTGCCTCGATGACCTCCTTGGGGATCGCCACCATGAACGAGCGCATCAGGACGATGGCGAAGGGGATGCCGAGCGAGGCGTCGGCGAGCATCAGGCCGAAGTAGGAGTTGACCAGGCCGAGATCGACGTACGCGCTGTAGAGGGCGTTGGCGATGACGATGCCCGGGACCATCTGCGTGATGAGCGTGCCGAAGACGATGGACTTGGTGCCGGGGAGCCGGAACTGGGCGAGTCCGTACGCGGCGGGCGCGGCGACCGCGAGACAGATGACGACGGCGCCGAGCGCGACAGCGAGCGAGGTCAGCAGGTGGCCGCCCTGCTCGCTGATGGCGGACGAGAAGCCGGACAGGTCGATCGAGTGCGGCACGGGCGAGACTTCGAGGAGTCCCGACTCGGGCTGCAGCGCCGTGTTGATCATCCAGTAGAGCGGGAACAGCATCACGAGCAGGATGACGATGCCGGCGACGGTGGCGCCCCAGCGGCGCTTCGGCGCGCTGGACGTGCTGGACGCGGTGGCTGTTGCCATGCGGGTCACTTCCCCTCGGAGCGGTTGGCCCGCAGGTAGAACACCGCGAAGACGGCGGAGATCAGGATCAGGACGTTGCCGACGACGGCGCCCGCGCCGAAGTCGAGCTGGACGAAGGAGTTCTGGTACGTGAGCGTGCCGAGGGTCTGCGTGGAGTCGGCGGGCCCGCCGTCGGTGAGGGCCAGGATCAGGTCGAGGATCTTCACCGTCGACATGAAGCCGAGGACGAGCACGACCGTGATGACGGGCTTGAGCAGCGGCAGCGTGATGGAGCGGAAGGTGCGCCAGGCGGAGGCGCCGTCCAGGGACGCGGCCTCGTACAGCTCCTTGGGGATCTCCTGGAGTCCGCCGTAGAGGATCACCATGTTGAACGGGATGCCGATCCAGATGTTCACCATGATCACGGAGAACAGGGCCATGCCGGGGCTGGTCAGCCACGGGGTGTGGCCGCCGAGGCCGAGGGTGTCGAGGAAGGAGTTCAGGACGCCCGTGTCCTGGTCGAGGATGCGGCGCCAGACGATGCCGGAGACGACCATGGGGACGAGCCAGGGCAGCAGGATCAGCGAGCGCAGGAACCCGTTGAGGGGGAACCGCTTCGTGAAGAAGACGGCGAGCGCGAGGCCGATGCCGAACTGGCCGATCAGCGAGCCGATCGTGAAGACGATGGTGTGCCACAGCGCCTTGCCGAAGAGGTCGTCGTGGAAGACCTTGCTCCAGTTGTCGGTGCCGTTGAAGGGCGACTTGCCGTCGAAGAACGTGGACGGCGAGAAGTCCTGGAAGCTCATCACGACGTTGCGGACGAGCGGGTAGCCGAAGAACAGCAGCATGAAGACGACGGCGGGGGCGATGAAGCCCCACTGGGAGAGCCTGCGGCGGCGCCGCGTGTCGCGCTTCTTCACCGGGGTGGCGGGGGCCGGCCGGGTGGCGGGGGCGGCGGAGGCCGTGGTGGTCGACATGTTCGTGAAACCCCTCAGTTCCCGCTCGTGGCGCGCGCCTGCGCCTTCTTCAGCGCGTCCGCGCTGTTCTGACCGGTGAGCGCGGACTGGAAGGCGCTCTGCAGGGCCAGTGACACGGACGACCAGCCCGCTCCGACCTTCGCGGTGCGCGAGCGGGCGGTGGCCACCTGGTCGGCGAGCGCGTCGAGTTCGGGCACTTCCTTGCGCCAGATCGCGGCGGCCTTCTCGTTGGCGGGCACCATCCAGCTGTTGCGCGCGTAGGTGATCTGCTCCTTCTCGGAGGACATGCACCCGATGATCTTCGCGGCGGTCTTCTCGCGTGCCGTGTCGCCCGTCTTCGGGACGGTGAGGACGGCGCCGCCGAGCGGGCCGACGGAGTCGTCGCCGGACTTCGGCACCGGGATCTGCGCGATGCCCCAGTGCAGGGACTTCTTGGTGTTGAGGGTCTCGACCTGCCACGGACCGTTGATCATCATGGCGGCGTTGCCGGCCATGAACTGGTCGTTGACGTCGGCCTGCGTCCAGTTGACCGTGGACTTGGACAGCGAGCCGTCCTTGAGGAGGCCCTTCCAGTAGTCGAGGGCCTCGGCGACCTGCTTGCTGTCGAGGTCGGTCTCGTCGCCGCCGTTGGACCACATGAACGGCGTGAACTGGAAGACGCCGTCCTCGGCGCCGCCCGCGCTCAGGGCGATGCCGTACTGCTTGCCCTGGGTGAGCTTCTTCGCGGTCTCCTGCATCTCGGCCCACGTGGTGGGGACGTCGAGGCCGGCCTTCTTCAGGACGTCCTTGTTGTAGAAGAGGGCGAGGGTGTTCACCGTGCGCGCGGCGCCGTAGTACGTGCCCTTGTAGGAGCCGAAGTCGACGATGCCCTTCGGGATGTCCTGCGTGGACAGTCCGAGCGACTTCAGATCGACCAGACCTCCCGCCTCCGCGAACGTCGGCATCTCGGAGGCGTCGAACTGGATGACGTCCGGGAGCGACTTCGACGACGCCATCCGCAGCGACTTCGTCATGACCTGGGAGGCCGGGACGCTCTGCTGCTCGATGGTGATGCCCAGCTTCGCGCTGCACCGCTTCAGGGTGGCGGCGTCCCAGCCGTGGTACGAGTCGTCGGTCGAGGAGTTGAGGACGGTGTAGACGTCGTCGTCGCGCTGGCTTCCGCAGCCCGCGAGGGCGGCGGAGGCGACGAGGACGGAGACAACGGTGAGCGGGATCACGGCCCGCCGGCGTGCTGCTGTCACGGTCATTGCCCTTGCCTGGGGAGGGATGGCCGGCCCGGCGGAACGCCCGTGTTCCGCCGGGGGTGTCACTGCGTGAGGCGTACGGGTCCGGCCGGGCCGTACGCGGAGACCGGGCGAGTCGCCCGGGGTGCTCAGCGGGCGCCGAGCAGGTGGTCCATCGCGAGCTGGTCGAGCCGCTCGAAGGCCATCGAGCGGGTGGCCGCGGCCTCCACGTCGAACTCCTCGAACGCGCTCCTGTCGGCGAGGAGGGCGGCGAGACCGTCGGCGGCGGTGGGCTGCGCGAGCTGGTCGAGACGGGAGTCGAGCAGCGCCCTCTGCACCTCGGGGTCGGCGCGGAAGGCCGCGGCGCGCTCCTTGAGGATCAGGTAGTTGCGCATGCAGTTCTTGGCGGACTCCCACACGCCGTCGAAGCCGTCGGTGCGCACCGGCTTGAAGTCGAAGTGGCGCGGGCCCGCGTAGTCGGAGTTCTCCAGCAGGTCGACCAGCCAGAACGCCTGGCGCACGTCACCGGCGCCGAAGCGGAAGTCCTGGTCGTACTTGATGCCGGTCTGGCCGTTGAGGTCGATGTGGAAGAGCTTGCCCGCCCACAGCGCCTGCGCGATGCCGTGCGGGAAGTTCAGGCCCGCCATCTGCTCGTGGCCGACCTCGGGGTTCACGCCGACGAGTTCGGGGCGCTCCAGGCGCTCGATGAAGGCGAGGGCGTGGCCGATGGTGGGCAGGAGGATGTCGCCGCGCGGCTCGTTGGGCTTGGGCTCGATGGCGAACTTCAGGTCGTAGCCCTTCTCGGTGACGTAGTCGCCGAGCAGGTCGAAGGCTTCCTTCATCCGGTCGAGGGCGTCGCGGACGTCCTTGGCACCGCCGGACTCGGCGCCCTCGCGGCCGCCCCACGCGACGTACGTCTTGGCGCCCAGCTCGGCCGCGAGGTCGATGTTGCGGATCGTCTTGCGCAGCGCGAAGCGGCGGACGTCGCGGTCGTTGGCGGTGAAGCCGCCGTCCTTGAAGACGGGATGGGTGAAGAGGTTCGTGGTGGCCATCGGGACGGCCATGCCGGTCTCGTCGAGCGCCTGCTTGAACCGCTTGACGATCGCCTCGCGCTCGGCGTCGGTCGAGCCGAAGGGGATGAGGTCGTCGTCATGGAACGTGACGCCGTGCGCGCCGAGTTCGGACAGACGCCGCACCGACTCGACCGGGTCGAGCGCGGGGCGCGTGGCGTCGCCGAACGGGTCATTGCCCCGCCAGCCCACGGTCCACAGACCGAACGTGAACTTGTCTTCAGGGGTGGGGGTGAATCCGCCGGACATGGTGCCGTCCTTGGGTCGATCGTTTGTTTTCTGACATGACTAATACGTCATTCGGCCGCTCGGCGCCAGACCCAACGGCGAAACTCACACTTCACCGATCGGCAACGACCTGCTGTTACAAGGAATCGAAGCGCTTGCGCGACGTCACACCCCGCAACCCCTTGTTCTTTTGTTTTCTGTACGATCAAATGCGTCATACAGGCGCTTTGAGTCGAGTCCGGCTTCACGGCGCAGGCAAGATCACCAACACGTTGAAGGGGTGAGGGGGCTTCATGGCCGTCGTGATCGGCGTGGACAGCTCCACGCAGTCCACCAAGGCAGCCGTCACGGACGCCGCCACCGGCCGGATCCTCGCCGTCGGCCGCGCTCCGCACGTGGTCACCGGCGAGCACGGCGCCCGCGAGACCGAGCCGGACGTGTGGTGGTCGGCGCTGCGCGACGCGGTGGCGAACGGGCTCAAGGAGGCGGACATCGCCCCCGAGGCCGTCACCGGGATCGCCGTCGCCGGACAGCAGCACGGCCTCGTCGTGCTCGACGCGGACGGCCGCCCGCTGCGCCCGGCCGCGCTGTGGAACGACACCCGCTCCGCACCGCAGGCCGCCGCGCTGACCGAGGAGTTCGGCGGCCCGGACGCCTGGCTCGCGCGCACCGGTTCCGTACCGGTCGCCTCGCTCACCGCGACGAAGTGGCGCTGGCTGCGCGAGCACGAGCCGGCCCGCCCGATCGCCGCCGTCCGGCTGCCGCACGACTTCCTGACCGAGCGGCTGTGCGGGCAGGCGGTCACCGACCCCGGCGACGCCTCCGGCACCGGCTGGTACTCCACGGCGACCGGCGCCTACGACCCCGAGGTGCTCGGCCTCCTCGGCCTGCGGCCCGAGCTGCTGCCCGCGGTCGCCGCGACCGGGGGCACCCGCGCCGGCTCACTGACCGCGGCGGCCGCGAAGGCGCTGGGCCTGCCCGAGGGCATCGCGGTGGCCGCGGGCACCGGCGACAACATGGCGGCCGCGGTCGGCCTCGGCCTCGGCGGCGCGGGCCTCCTGGACCACCCGGTGGTCAGCCTCGGCACCTCGGGCACCGTCTTCACCGCCACCCGCACCCGCCCGGCCTCCCGGGATCTCGCCGGGTTCGCCGCGACCGACGGTACGTATCTGCCGCTGGCCTGCACCCTCAACTGCACGCTCGCCGTCGACAAGGTCGCCGCCCTGCTGGGCCTGGACCGCGAGGACGCCGAGCCCGGCGGCGGCGCCGTGCTCCTGCCGTACCTCGACGGCGAGCGCACCCCGGACCTGCCGCACGCCACGGGCCTGCTCACCGGCCTGCGGCACGCCACCAGCGGGCGACAGCTGCTGGGCGCCGCGTACGAGGGCGCCGTGTTCACCGTGCTGCGCGCCCTGGACGCCCTGCTGCTGGCCTGCGGTCTCGACCCGGACGACCCCGAGGTCGCCGCGCGCCCGCTCCGGCTGATCGGCGGCGGCGCCCGCGGCCGCACCTGGGTGGAGACGGTGCGCCGGCTCTCCGGACGGCCCGTGCTGCTGCCCGAGTCCGGCGAGCTCGTCGCGCTCGGCGCCGCCGCGCTCGCCCGCGCCGCCGCCACCGGCCTCGACCCGGTCGCCGTCGCCACCGCATGGGACACCGGCCGGGGCAGACCGCTGCCGGCCGTGCCCCGCGACCAGGTGACCTGGAACCGGCTGGCCCACGTCCTGGACGAGGCGTCGCCCGCCCTGCTGACCTGAACCGCCCCGCACGACCGCGCACCATCCCGCACCACCCCCCGCACCCCCAAGGAAGATGATGAAGTTCACCGACGGCTTCTGGCTGATGCGCGACGGGGTCGATGCCTCGTACGCCACCGAGGTACGCGACGTCCGCGCCGGCGACGACCGCTTCACCGCGTTCGCCGCGGTCAAGCGGGTCGAGCGGCGCGGTGACACCCTCAACGCCCCGCTCCTGACCGTCGACTGCTTCTCCCCCGCCGAAGGCGTCATCGGCGTCACCGTCACGCACCTGGCGGGCCGCAGGCACCGCGGCCCCGACTTCGCCCTGCCCGGCGCGGACACCGGCGTCGGCCGGGTGCGCCGCGACGGCGACGTCGTCGAGCTGACCAGCGGCGCGCTCGGCGTCCGCCTGGACACGGGCGCGCCGTGGACCCTGTCGTTCCGCGACCCGGAGGGCCGCGAGGTCGCCTCCGTGGGCCGCAAGGGCACCGCCTTCCTCACCACGGGCGACGGCGCCCACCACATGGCCGGCCAGCTGTCCCTCGGCGTCGGCGAGCAGGTCTACGGGCTCGGTGAGCGCTTCACGCCGTTCGTGAAGAACGGCCAGGTCGTCGACATGTGGCAGGCCGACGGCGGCACGAGCAGCGAGCAGGCGTACAAGAACATCCCGTTCAGCCTGCACGTCTCCCCCACCGGCGCGTACGGCGTCTTCGTCGACCACCCGGGCAAGGTCAGCTACGAGATCGGCTCGGAGTCCGTCGGGCAGATGCAGTTCAGCGTCGAGGACCAGACGCTGACCTACTACGTCGTCGCGGGCCCCGAGCCCAAGGACGTGCTGCGCCGCTACACCGCGCTCACCGGCCGTCCGGCGCTCCCGCCGGCCTGGTCGTTCGGCCTGTGGCTGACCACCTCGTTCACCACGCAGTACGACGAGGCGACGGTGACGAAGTTCGTCGACGGCATGGCCGAGCGCGACATCCCGCTGTCCGTCTTCCACTTCGACTGCTTCTGGATGCGCGAGTACCAGTGGTCGGACTTCGCCTGGGACCCGGACGTCTTCCCGGACCCGGTCGGCATGCTGGCCCGGCTCAAGGAGCGGGGCCTGAAGATCTCCGTGTGGATCAACCCGTACATCGCCCAGAAGTCCGCGCTGTTCGACGAGGCCGCACAGCTGGGGTACCTGGTGCGGACCGCCGAGGGCGACATCTGGCAGTGGGACCTGTGGCAGGCCGGCATGGGGCTCGTGGACTTCACGAACCCCGACGCGTGCGCCTGGTTCCAGGCGAAGCTGAAGGTGCTCCTCGACCAAGGAGTGGACTGCTTCAAGACGGACTTCGGCGAGCGCATCCCCACGGACGTGGTCTGGCACGACGGGTCCGACCCGGAGCGCATGCACAACTACTACACGCACTTGTACAACAAGGTCGTCTTCGACCTCCTGGAGAAGGAGCGCGGCAGCGGCGAGGCCGTGCTGTTCGCGCGGTCCGCGGCGGCGGGCGGGCAGCAGTTCCCGGTGCACTGGGGCGGCGACTGCTGGTCGTCGTTCGGCGCCATGGCCGAGTCGCTGCGCGGCGGTCTGTCCTTGTCGCTGTCCGGCTTCGGGTTCTGGTCGCACGACATCGGCGGCTTCGAGGGCACCCCGGACCCGGCGGTCTTCAAGCGCTGGCTGCAGTTCGGCCTGCTCTCCTCGCACAGCCGGCTGCACGGCTCGTCCTCGTACCGCGTGCCGTGGGAGTTCGGCGACGAGGCGGTGGACGTGGCCCGGCAGTTCACCGAGCTCAAGCACCGCCTGATGCCGTACCTGTACGGGGCTGCCGTCGAGGCCCACCGCACGGGTGTCCCGCTGATGCGCCCGATGCTGCTCGACTTCCCCGGGGACCCGACCGCCCGCGTCCTCGACCGGCAGTACATGCTCGGCCCGGACCTGCTGGTCGCGCCGGTGTTCTCGGCCGACGGCGACGTGGAGTACTACCTCCCCGAGGGCACCTGGACGCACCTGCTCACCGGTGAGCAGGTGCAGGGCCCGGCCTGGCGCAGCGAGCGGCACGGCTTCGACAGCCTGCCGGTGTACGTGCGGCCCGGCGCGGTGCTGCCGCTCGGCGCGGACACGAGCCGCCCCGACGGCGACTGGCTGGCGGACCTGTCCCTGCTCGTCGCGCCCGGCGGCGCGGAGCACGGCACGGTGACCGTGTCGGTCCCCGACCACCAGGGCCGGGAGGCGGCCACGTACGAGGTCGTGCGGGACGCGGCGGGAGCGGTGACCGTGACCGCGCCACAGGGCCGGGACGTTCCCTCGGTGGTGCGCTCCGTGCGGTAGCGGACCCCCAGCGGCCGAGCGCCGTCCGGAGCACATGGCTGCTCCGGGCGGCGCTCGTGTTTCTACGGACGCCCGTCGGCGGGGCGCGAGGGCTCCAGGTGGGCGAGCCACGAGGTCAGGAGGGTTTCGAGGGAGGCCGCTTCGGCGGCGGTCAGGAGATCCACCAGGCGCCGTTCGTTGTGCATGTGCTCGGTGAAGGCCCGGTCGATGAGGTCCTGTCCCGGTCCGGTGAGGGCGACGATCCGGCCCCGCTGATCGTCGGCGGAGCGCCGCCGGGTGACCAGTCCGGCCTTCTCCAGGCGGTCGATCCGCTTCGTCATCGCGCCGGTGGTGACCATGGTGTGCGCGGCCAGTTCACCGGGCGCCCGCTCGTACGGCTCGCCCGCCCGCCGCAGGGCGCACAGCACGTCGAACTCTCCTTCGCTCAGGCCGTACCGGCCGTACACGAGGCGCAGTTCCTCGCCGAGCCGGTCCGCGAGGCGGTGCAGGCGGCCGATCACCCCTTGGGGCGTGACGTCGAGCTCGGGGCGCTCGCGCCGCCACTCGTCCTGGATGCGGGCCACACGGTCCTTCGGCTGCTGGTCGTCCATGCCTCCCATATTAACTTCCCGGGAAGCTATATTAGCTTCCATGGAAGCCAATCTTCGGTGGGTGGCGCTCACCGCTGTCGCCCCGGTGGCCTGGGGCGCCAACTACTACGTGACGCGGTCCTACTTGCCCGCGGACAGTCCGCTGTACGGCGCCGCGCTGCGGGCCCTGCCCGCGGGCCTCGTCCTGCTCGCCCTGCGCAGGCAGCGGCCCCGCGGCGCGTGGTGGTGGCGCTCCGCCGTGCTGGGCCTGGTCAACGTGAGCGTGTTCTTCACCCTCGTCTACGCCGCTTCCCAGCTGCTGCCCGCGAGCGTCGCCTCGACCGTCATGGCCGCCTCGCCGCTGACCATGATGTTCCTGGCCTGGCCACTGCTGGCCGAGCGGCCGCGGGGCGCGCATCTGACCGGCGCGGTGATCGGGCTCGGCGGCGTGTGCCTGATGCTGCTCACCGGGGCGGTGGCGGCGAGCGTGCCGGGCGTGCTCGCCTCGGCGACGGCCGTGCTCGTGTCGTCCTTCGGGCATCTGCTGACGAAGCGCTGGAGCGACGGCACCGACCTGATCGCCACGACCTCCTGGCAGCTCGTCGCCGGCGGCCTGTTCCTGCTGCCGTTCGCCGCCGTCACGGAGGGCGCGCCGCCGGCGCTCTCCCCCTCCGCGCTCCTCGCCTTCGCCTTCGTGTCCCTGGTGGCCACGGCGCTGGCGTTCACCGCCTGGTTCACGGGCCTGCGCCATCTGCCCGCGGGCACCGTGGGACTGATCGGCCTCCTCAACCCCGTCACGGGCGTGCTCTGCGGCGTCCTGATCGCCGGGGAGGAGCTGACTGGCCGCCAACTGTGCGGGCTCGCACTGGTCCTGACGGGCGTGCTCCTCGGCCGTCCGGCCCGTGCGGCCCGCGCCGGACGCTCCCCCTCCGTGGCTCCGGACCCGACAGCCGTGTCTCAGGTCAGCTCGTCGGCGAGCAGATCCATCAGCAGCCCGTCCTCCCAGCGACCGGTGCGGTGATTGCGCCAGTAGGAGCGCATCACCCCTACGGGCTTGAACCCGACCTTGCCGTAGCAGCGGATCGCCACGGTGTTGGCCGCGGCGGGGTCGATGGTCAGCCGGTGATGACCCTTCTCCTCCACGAGCCACCGGGCCAGCGTGCGCACCGTGTCGGCCCCGAGCCCTTCCCCGTGGTGCTTCGCCGTCAGGAAGAGGTCGATGCCGGCCCGGCGGAACTCGGGGTCGTCCTCCTCGTCGTACTGGACGAGGCCGATGACCTCTCCCTCGCGCACGACCGCCAGCTTGCCCTCGTAGTCGTCCGGGGGCGGCCACCACGCGGCGACCTCCGGTTCCCGGACGATCCGGTCCAGGATCTCCGTGTCACCGTCGGTCACCGGGCGCAGCACGACCTTGTTCCCACGCAACTCCATGCTCCCATTCTCCACGGGGAGCCGGATCAACGGGCGCCCGCCGCACGGGAGATGAGCCCGGCCACCTCCACCGATGCCTCTGCGTAACCCTGTGGCCAGTGCCATAATCACGGAGACCTCTACGGCCTCACCGGGAGCGGCATGGTCTCCGGTGAACCGGTCCGCGATCCGATCCACGCTGGAGCCAGGCATGACGGCACATTCCTCCCCGAGCCGCATCGACACGAGCAGGCCGCATCCGGCCCGCGTCTACGACTGGCTGCTGGGCGGGAAGGACAACTACCCCGTCGATCAGGAAGTGGCCCAGAAGCTGCCGCCGCAGGCGCGGGACAACGCCATGCGGAACCGTGCCTTCATGCACCGCGCCGCCGCCTGGCTGGCCGGTACCGGCGTCGACCAGTACCTGGACATCGGTACGGGCATCCCGACCAAGCCCAACCTGCACCAGATCGTGCAGGCTATCCTGCCGTCGGCCCGCGTCGCCTACGTCGACAACGACCCGATCGTGCTGCGGCACGCCGAGGCGCTGCTGGTCAGCAGCCCGGAGGGCGCGACGGACTACATCGAGGCGGATGTCCGGCGGCCCGAGGCGATCCTCGACCACGCGCGCACCTTCCTGGACTTCAGCCGCCCGATCGCGCTGTCGATGATCGCGCTGATGCACTTCATCACCGACGAGGAGGACCCCTACAGCCTCGCGCGGACCCTCGTCGACGCACTGCCGTCGGGCAGCTACCTCGTGCTCTCCCACGGCACGACCGACGAGCACCCGCATCTCGTCAAGTCGGTGCAGTCCACGTACAAGAAGGGCGAGATTCCGCTGCGGATGCGGACCAAGGCCGAGGTGGAGCCGTTCTTCGAGGGACTGGAGATGGTGGACCCGGGTCTGGTCACGGCCACGTACTGGTACAAGGACACGCCCGCGCCCACCCCGGAGCTGAGCGGCTTCTACGTCGGCGTGGCGCGCGTCTCCTGACCAGCCGCACGGCGTTCCGGACGGCCGGGGCGCCGGGTCCGCGGCCCCGGCCTGTGCCAGCATGGGCGGCTCCCCCGCCCCCTGGCACCGGCAGAAAGAGGCCCCGATGGACGAGCGTGAACTGACCCACTTGCGCCGCTGTGTGGAACTGGCCACCGAGGCGCTGGAGGCCGGTGACGAACCCTTCGGGTCGGTGCTGGTGGACGGCGCGGGCACGGTCCGGGCGGAGGACCGCAACCGGATCACCGACGGTGACGCCACCCGGCATCCGGAGTTCGAGCTGGCCCGCTGGGCGGCCGAGAACCTCACGCCGCAGGAGCGGCAGGACGCCACCGTGTACACCTCCGGCGAGCACTGCCCGATGTGCTCGGCCGCGCACGCCTGGGTCGGTCTCGGCCGGATCGTGTACGTCGCCTCGGCGGCCCAGCTGACCGAGTGGCTGTCCGCATGGGGCCGCCCCCAGGCGCCGGTGCGCGCGCTGTCCGTGCAGGAGGTCGCGCCGTCGGTGCAGGTCGAGGGGCCGGTCGACGCGCTGGTGCCCGTCGTGCAGGCCCTGCACCGCCGTCTCGCCGACCGGGCCTGAGCCCTGGCCCGGCCTCAGGCCAGGCCGAGCTCCCGCTCCCCCAGCGCCGTGAAGTACCGCTCCACCTGGTCGGGCGTGACCTCGGCGAGCGTCGCGGGGCGCCAGTGCGGGTCGCGGTCCTTGTCGATGATCTGGGCCCGGATGCCCTCCGGAAGGTCGTGCGTGTCCAGGGCCGCGCACGACACCCGGAACTCCTGGTCGAGGGCGGCTTCCAGGGAGTCGAGTCGGGCCGCGCGGCGCAGCGACTCAAGCGTCGCCTTGACGGCCGAGGGGGACTTGGCCAGCAGTGTCTCGGCGGCTTCCTTGGCGGCGGGTTCGCCGCAGGAGAAGAGCCGGTCGACGATCTCCTCGACGGTGTCGGCCGCATAGCAGGCGTCGATCCAGGACCGCTCCCCCGCGAGCGCGCCCTCGGGGGCCGGCCGGGCGTGGCGCGCGACGGCGTCGGGCGCCGGTTCACGGGCCAGATCGGCCAGGAGGTCCGGCAGCGCGTCCGACGGGACGAAGTGGTCGGCCAGGCCGCACAGCACCGCGTCGGCGCCCTGGGCCGCCAGGCCGGTCAGGGCGAGGTGGGTGCCCAGCTCGCCCGGCGCGCGGGCCAGCAGGTACGTGCCGCCGACATCGGGGACCAGCCCGATGGAGACCTCCGGCATCGCGACCTTCGACCGTTCGGTGACGACACGGACGGCGCCGTGCGCGGACAGGCCGACGCCACCGCCCATCACGATGCCGTCCATGAGGGCGACGTACGGCTTCGGGTAGTGCGCGATACGGGAGTCGAGGCGGTACTCGGCGCGCAGGAACGCCTCCGACGCGGTGTGGTCACCGCTGCGGGCATCGGCGTGGAAGAGGCGGATGTCGGCACCGGCGCACAGCCCGCGCTCGCCCGCCCCGTCGAGCACGACGGTCCGCACGGCGGGATCGTGCTCCCAGGCGTCGAGCGCCGCGGCGAGGCCGTCGATCATGGCGGGGGTCAGGGCGTTCAGCGCCCTCGGCCGGTTGAGGGTGATGCGCGCGGCGTGTCCGTCGACGGCGGTGAGCACGGGGGCGGCGTCGGGGGTCAACACGAGTCCTTCCGGTGAAGATCACGGCTGGCCCATCTCTATCACCCGCGTCGTACGGCGGCCGGGCGCCCCCTGCCGGGACGGCTCGCCGTCACCCGGTGCCGGTGGAGCCGTCCGCGTCGAAGGTCTCCAGCAGGATGTCGACGACCTCGTCCACCTCGGCCTCGGCCAGTTCGTCGAAGGCGCCGGAGTGCCGGGCCAGCAGCACCCCGGAGACCGCCGCGACCAGGATGTCGGCGCGCAGTCCGGGGCGGTCCCGGCCCTCCCGGGTGAACCGGTCCCGCAACGGCTCCACCAGACGGTCGTGCAGGGCCGCCCGGGTGGCCTCCTGGGCCGCTTTGTCGCTCAGCGGTTCGACGGCGACCCGCAGCAGCGGCACCGGCCCGCGTCGCTGAGCGCGCCGGGCCACCTCGCGCAGGCGGGGTTCGGTGAGCAGGTCGTCCGGGCGGTCGTCGCCGTGCTCGGCCCGCAGCACCTCCACGTACAGCAGCGGTTTGCTGCCGAAGTAGCGGGCGATCAGGGACGGGTCGACGCCGGCCCGTTCGCCGATCTCGCGGATGGTCGTACGGTCGTAGCCGCGCTCGGAGAAGAGGGTGGTGGCCGCCGCGAGCAGGGCCTCCCTGCTGCGGGCGGAGTTGCGCGCCGTGCTCACGGGCGGGCCTGGGCGGACGGTGCCGGGTCGGCCGCCACGGCGGGTGCCGCCTGGACCGCCGCGACGACGGACGGGCGCGGCCGGGGGCCGCCGCGGGTGAGGGCGACGGCGATGATGCCGGTGACGGCGAACGCGGCGCAGCCGACGAGGCCCGCGGTGCGGTAGCCGTCGTTGGTCGGCAGGCTCGCGCCGGGGGCGGTGGCGGACTGGAGGATGACGGCGCTGAGCGCGCTGCCGGTCGAGTATCCGATGTACTTCACGACCTGATTGAAACTCATGGCGCTGCCCGTTTCGCTCGCGGGCACTCCGGCGACGATCAGGCCGGGGGTGACCGCGAAGGTGACGCCGACGCCCAGTCCGGCGAGCGCCATCATCGTGCCGATGCCCCACAGGCTGGAGCGGGCCAGCAGGAAGCAGACCAGGGAGCCGAGCGAGAGCAGGCAGCCGAGCGGGAGCATCCGGCCGGGCGTGGCCGCGCTGCCCAGCATCCGTACCAGGCGCCCGGTCAGGAGGCTCGCGGCGGAGAACGGCACGAGGAGCAGCCCGGTGACGACGATGGACGCGGAGAAGCCGTATCCGGCGGAGGTCGGGGTCTGGACGTAGCGGGTGACCAGGGCGATGAGGAGGTAGGTGCCGACGCCGCCGACCATCGTGGTCAGGTTGGCGACGAGGACGCCGCGGTCCTTGACGAGGCGGACCCGCACCAGGGGGTGGGTGCTGCGCAGCGAGTGGCCGATCCAGGCGGCCAGCAGGACGACGGCCGCGGCGGCCAGCGCGAGCAGCCCCGCCGAGGTCCAGCCCCAGCGCTCCCCTTCGGCGAGGGTCAGCAGCAGGGCGGCCATGCCGCCGGTGAGCAGCAGCGCGCCGGGGACGTCCATCGGGACGCTGGGGCGGTGCGGGGCGCGGGGCACGACGATCAGCGCGGCGGTCAGGGCCGCGGCGGCGGTGGCGGCCGCGAACCAGAAGCCCGCGTACATGCCGAGGTACTCGGCGAACATGCCGGTGATCGGGTAGCCGAGCCCGATGCCCGCGGCGGTGGTCAGGGAGAGCGTCGCCACGGCGGAGCGGGCCTTGGTGTCGGGCAGCGCGTCCCGGGCCGTGGCGATGGCGAGCGGGACCAGTCCCATGCCGACGCCCTGGAGGGCCCGGCCCACGAGCAGGCAGGCGAACCCGGCGGGGAGGGCCGCCAGCACGCTGCCGACGAGGACGAAGCCGAGCCCGCCGAGGATGACCCGCTTGCGGTGCGGGCCGTCACCCAGGCGTCCCATCACCGGCGTCGCCACGGCGCCGACGAGCATCGTCACCGTGAGCGCCCACTGCGCGGTGGCGACGGACACGTGGTCCTCGGCGGCGATGGTCGGGATGAGCGGGGCGCCGAGGCTGCTCACGACGGCCACGAGCATGCCGAGCGAGACGAGGACGGGCACCAGGGCCCGCGGGTGGCGGAGCGCGGGAGCCGCCGTGTCGGGGGTGGACACGGACGCCGGTATGGAGGGCTGCAAGGAGGGCTTCCCATTCTTGTCATCAAGCGATGTCATTGCATGATGACATGAGGACGGCGCCGTCCTCACCGCTCGACGCCGTGATACCTGCCTCAGTGCCGTGCGCCAACGGGAACGCACCGCTTGACCGATGCCGGTACGGGGTACCAGGGGTCCATGATCACCGACACCTCCACGCCCTCCGGCGGCTACACCCGGCCGGACATCGACGTACCGGCGCTCACCCGGGTGCTCGACGGCGAGTACGCCGAGATCCGCGAGCTGGTCCGGACGAACCTCGTGAAGCACGCCTCCGTTCTCGAAGAGGCCGAGGAGCTCGACATCGAGGCGTTCCGTGAGCGGGTGCGCGAGCTCGCCGTCGCGCTGGCGGCGACGGGCCAGACGGGCATGGGCTTCCCGAAGGAGTACGGGGGCGGCGGCGACATCGGCGCGTCGATCGCCGCGTTCGAGACGCTCGCGTTCGGCGATCTGTCGCTGCTGGTGAAGGTGGGCGTGCAGTTCGGTCTGTTCGGGGGTGCGATCCTGCACCTCGGCACCGAGCGCCACCATCGGGCCTATTTGCCGAAGCTGATCACCGGCGAACTGCTGGGCTGCTTCGCGATGACCGAGACCGGGCACGGCTCGAACGTCCAGGCGCTCGGCACGGTGGCGACGTACGACGCGGACAGCCGGGAGTTCGTCATCACCACGCGGGGCGAGGCGGCCCGCAAGGACTACATCGGCAACGCCGCCCGCCACGCGGAACTGGCCGTCGTCTTCGCCCAGCTCGAAGTGGGCGACAAAGCCAAGGGCGTGCACGCCTTCGTCGTGCCGGTCCGGGTCGACGGCGCACCGGCGCCGGGCGTCCGGATCGAGGACGACGGCCGCAAGATGGGGCTCAACGGCGTCGACAACGGGCGGATCTCCTTCGACGGGGTGCGGGTGCCGCGGGAGGCGCTGCTCAACCGGTTCGCCGACGTCACGCCCGAGGGCGTCTACGAGAGCCCCATCGAGAACCCGGGCCGCCGCTTCTTCACCATGCTCGGCACGCTCGTGCAGGGCCGGGTCAGCGTCGGCGGCGGCGCGATCAACGCGGCGAAGGTGGCCCTGGCGATCGCCACGAAGTACGCCGTGCGCCGCCGCCAGTTCGACGCGGCCCCGGACACCGAGGAGCAGTTGCTGCTCGACTACGGGATGCACCAGCGCCGCCTGCTGCCGCTCGTCGCCCGTACCTATGCCCTGCACTTCGCCCAGGACGTGGTCCGCACCCAGCTCCACGAGGTCTTCTCCGGGCGGACGGACGACGAGCAGGCGCGGCGCGAGCTGGAGTCGCGGGCGGCGGGCACGAAGGCGCTCGGCACCTGGCACGCCACGCGCACCATCCAGGAGTGCCGCGAGGCGTGCGGCGGCGCGGGATATCTCGCCGTCAACCGGTTCGCCGCCCTCAAGGCCGACAGCGACGTCTTCACCACGTTCGAGGGTGACAACCACGTCCTCCTGCAACTCGTGGCCAAGGGGCTCCTCACCAACTACGCGCACGAGTTCGAGGACATGGACCAGCTCGGCATGGTGCGGTTCGTGACCGGGCAGGCCGTCGAGACGGTCATCGAGAAGACCTCGGTGCACAAGCTCCTGGAGCGGGTCCGCGATCTGCTGCCCGGCGGTGACGAGTGGGACCAGGAGGCCGGGCTGCTCGACTCGGAGTACCAGCTCGCCATGGTCCGCTTCCGCGAGGAGCACATGCTGGCCGGTCTGGCCCGTCGCCTCAAGCGCGGGATGGACCAGGAGCGCGAGCCGGGTGTCGTCTTCTCCCATGTGCAGGACCACGTCATCGCGGTGGCGCGCGTCCACGTCGAGCGGCTGGTCCTGGAGGCGTTCGTCGAGCGGGTGCGGACACTGCCCGACGACGACAACAAGGTCGCGCTCGGGCTGCTGTGCGACCTGTTCGCGCTGTCCACGATCGAGGCCGACCGCGCCTGGTTCATGGAGCACGGCCGGCTCACGATCCAGCGTTCCAAGGCGATCAGCCGTGAGATCAACGGCCTGTGCCGCAAGGTCAGGCCGCTCGCCGTCGATCTCGTCGACGCCTGGGGCATCCCGAAGGAGATGCTGCGCTCGCCCGACCTGGTGGGCTGAGCCCGGTCGTACCGGCTCAGACCAGTCCGGTCACCGTCACCGTGACGTGGGCCCGGACGGCCTGGTCCGGGAGCGCCGCCGCGAGGTGCTCCTCGGCCGCGCGGCGGGCGGCGCGGGCGACGTCCACGGTGCGGGCCCGCCCGCGCGCGACGAGCTGGATCTCGACGCGCCACGGCCCGGTGCCGTCGGCGGGCCCGGTCAGCCGTACCCCTGCCGACGACGGAGCCGGGTCCGCGGGCGCCGAGCGGGACAGCGCGGTGCGCAGCCGGCCGGCGAGGTCGGGCTTGAGAAAAGCGACGTCGGGCAGGTCCGCCACGGCCCGGGCGATGCCCTCGGAGAGGGTGCCGGGCAGGGTGTGCTGGGTCATCGCCTGCCGCCTTCCTGATCGTCGGTGCTGTGGGTGAGGTCGGTGATACGGATGTCCACCGACGCGATCTCCATGCCGAGGCGCCGGTCCGCCGTGTCCCGTACCCGGACACGGACGTCCTCCGCGAGGTCCGGGAGGTTGGCGTCGGCTGGAGCGTGGATCTCCAGGCGCACCTCGACACGGTCGGCGGCCGCGCCGTCGGCGGGCCGCAGCCGGCAGGAGCCGGCCTGGACGCCGGGCACCGTCTCGGCCGCCTCCCGCAGGGTCCGGGCGGCCACCGCCTCCATGACCCACAGGTCCTCGTCCGGTTCGCCGAGCGGCAGCGGGCGACCGGGACGCAGTTCGAGGCGGACCACGTCCATGACGCGCCGGGTCAGCGTCGACGCGTCGTATCCGGCTTCCACGGGCTCCTCGCGCAACTCCCGGACGGCCGTCTCCAGCCGGTCGAGGTCGCCCACGGCCTCCCGGCAATGGGGGCAGGTGCGCAGGTGGGGATCGTCGGACTGCTCCTCCCACAACTCCCAGACCCGGGACAGCGGCCGGCCGCAGTCGAGCCGCTCGTCGTCCGCCAGGTCGTCCTGCGGGTTGGGCGGTTCTGTGTGAGCGGTCATCGCCAGGCCCCCATCGCTTGTGTCAGACAGCGTCGTGCACGGAAGACGCGGGCGCGGACAGCCTCCTGGCTGATACCGACCGCGTCCGCGATGAATTCGTAGGACCGGCCGTCCAGTTCGCGCAACACCCAGCAGGCGCGCTGTTCGGCCGACAGCTGGTCGAGGGCCTGGCTCAGTTCCCGTACCGCGTCCCGGCCCTCGGCGATCCGGGCCGGTGACACCGCGTGCTCGGGCGCGGCCACCTCCCCCGCCGACTCCAGAGGAGCGGCGGGGCGGCGGCCGCGCAGGATGTTCAGGCAGCGGTTGGTGACGATGCGGTACGTCCAGGTCCCGAAGGACGCCTGCCCCTGGAACTCGGGCAGCCGCCGCCAGGCGCTGATGAGGGCGTCCTGCACGGCGTCCTCGGCCTCCGTGCGGGTGCCGAGCAGCCGGGTGGCGAGCCGGATCAGCGCCGGTGCGTGGCGTTGCACGAGGTCCGCGAAGGCGTCCTCGTCCCCTTCGGCGGCACGGGCCACCAACAGGGTGTCGTCCCTCGCGCCCCTGCCGTCCGGCGGTGCGGTGTCGATGCGGGCCCCCGCCACTGGGCGGCTCCTCTCGTTTCGTCCTGCTGGTTGGACACACCCGGGCGGCGTTCTGTTACGCGGCATTTTCGGGCAGGCCGACGCCGGTCGCCGGTTCCGTCCGGCGCGGCGGAGAAAGATTCTTCGTTCCACCGCGTCACAGATGCGGCACAGGCGGGTCTATCGGAACGAGCGCAACCGAACAGCCAGTGATCCGCGACAGGAAGAGGGCCACATCATGACCACCAGCACGCAGAGCGCGCCGGCAGCCAAGGACGTCCCGGCGGTGCGCACGGGGCCGTCGGTGCGGACGACGGCGGTCTCCGGTGGTGCCACCGGAGCCGACCAGCCCGCCGCGGACCGCGGCAGGACCTCCATCGCGGATGTCGTCGTGGTGAAGGTGGCGGGCATCGCGGCGCGCGAGATCCCCGGTGTGCACGACATGGGCGGGGGCCTGTCGCGCACCATCGGCGCGGTGCGCGACCGGGTGCCGGGCGGCCGTCCGAACGTCGGCCGCGGGGTGAAGGTCGAGGTCGGCGAGCGGCAGACCGCCATCGACCTGGACCTCGTCGTGGAGTACGGCGTCCCGATCACGGACGTGGCGCGCGATGTGCGCGAGAACGTCATCTCCGCGGTGGAGCGCGTCACCGGCCTGGAGGTCGTCGAGGTGAACGTGACGATCAACGACGTCCACCTGCCCGAGGACGACGCCGAGGCCCCGGTCGCGGACTCCCGCGTGGAGTGACCGGTCCGCGGTGCACAGCAGTCGGCGGATCGGTGCCCGGCGCGTGAGAGCGCCGGGCGAGAGGGGACGGAAGTGCAGTTGAGCAGGGCGTTCATCGGGATGGCCGTCGGCATGGCACTGGCCTTCGCGGGATATTTCGGAGGCTTCGGGGCGTTCCTGCTCGTGGCCGCCCTCGGCGGTCTCGGGGCCGCGGCGGGCCACTGGGCCGACGGCGGCGGCCGCCTCCAGGACCTGCGTGACGCCTATGAGCGGAGCCGTCGATGACCGCGGCCGCCGGGCGGGGCACGACCGTCGTGTCCGAGCGGGCGGTACGCAAGATCGCCGAGCGGGCCGCCGTCGAGGCGGCGCCGACGGGCATCCGTCCCGCCAAGGACACGGCGAGGGGAACGGCGACGGTACGCGGACGGCGCGCGGACGTGGCGCTGGAGGTCGCCCTCCCCTGCCAGGCGTCCCTGTCCGACACGGTCCGCCGGTTGCAGTCCCATGTCTCGGACCGCACACGGGAGTTGACGGGCCTGCACGTCGACGCCCCGCGCGTGGGGGTCACCGCCCTGCTCCCCGCGCGGCCCGGGTGGAGCGCCCCGGTGTCCGACACGCCGGTGCCCGCCGGCCGGATGCCGCTGCGGTGGTGGTCGCCGCGCAGGCTGCCGGCGGGCTTGCTCACGCTGGTCCTCACCGTGCTCTGCGGCGCCCTCGCGCTCGACCTCGTCCTGGTGCACCTCGCGCACCGTCCCGCCGCGCCGTGGCGCACCGAGTCCGTGCACTGGCTGACGGGGCACGGCTCCGCCGATCCGGCCGTGCGCGTGGTGGCCGGTCTGCTCGCCGTGCTCGGCCTCGGCATGGTCGTCCTGGCGCTCGCCCCGGGCCGTCGGGGGCTGCTCACCGTCTCCTCGTCCGATCCTCGGGTGCGGGCGGCCGTGGACCGGGCGGCGGTCGCGCTCCTGGTGCGCGACGCGGTGGGCGACGTGCCGGGCATCGGGCCGGTGCGGGTCCGGGTGGGGCGTCGGCGTGCCACGGTCCGGGCCCGGCTCGCCTTCGGCCCGCGGGACACGGCGCGGGACGGGGTGCGGGAGGCGGCGCGCGGTGTGCTGGACTCCTGTGCCCTGCGGCGCCCCTTGAAACTCCGGGTCCGGGTCCGGCCGGACGACTCCTGGGAGCCCGCGGACCGCACAACGAAGGAGACGTCAGCCGATGCCTCGTAGCCGTACGATCCTCAACCGGCTCGCCCTCGCCGTGCTCGGCGCGGTGCTGCTCGCGGCGGCCGCCCGGCTGTCGGCGGGCGGGGCGGCATGGGCCCCCGATCTGCCGGGACGATGGAGCATCCCCGGTCCGCACGCCCCGCTCGTGCCGGCCGGCCGGCTCACCACGCTGCGCGAGCAGGGCTGGTGGACGCCGACCGTCATGACGGTGTCGATCGTGGCGACGCTGCTGCTCGCCTCCGTGTGCGTACGCCATCTGCGCAGCGGATTCCGCCGCCTCGTGCCGCTGTCCGCGCCGCGCAGCGGCCTGCGGGCCCGGGCGCTGGAGGACGCCCTCGTGCGCGGGGCGACGTCCGTCGACGGGGTCGCGGGCTGCCGGGCACACACCCGGGTGCGGCGGCAGCGGTTGGATGTCGTTCTGCGGGTACGACTTCGGGAGGACACCTCTCCGCACACCGTGCTGCCTGCCCTGACCGGGCTCGCGCACGACACGGAGGGCGTGCTCAGCCCGTACCGTCTCCGGATGCACATCCGGTTCACCAGCCGCTCTCACCGAAGGCCTCATGTCCGCTGAACCCCACGCCCCCGCTGCCCGTCCCCGCTCGTTCACCGCGAGATGGCGGGCCGCCCGCGTTCCCCCGGAGTGGCGCGTCGCCCTGCGCCGCACTCCCCTGTCGATGTGGCGCGACGACGTGTCGGACTACGCGGCCGCCCTCACCTATTACGCGATCCTCGCCGTGCTGCCCTCGCTGCTGGTCACCGCCATCGGGTTCAGCCTGATCAGTCCGGGCACGGCGGAGGCCTTCGTCGCCCATGTGACCGCCTACGCTCCGGCGGAGTCGGGCACGCAGCTCCACGACGTGCTGTCCCGGACGCTCAAGGGCGGCACGGCCGCGTGGACCCTGCTGATCGCCGGTCTGGTGAGCGGGCTGTGGTCCGCGTCCAGCTACCTCGCGGTGTTCCGCCGCGCCCTGCACCGTATGCACCGGGTGGCGGACAGCCGTTCGCCCTGGCACAAGGCCCACCGCATCCTGATCACCGCTCTGGCGCTGCTCGGCCTGCTGGTGCTGAGCTCCCTCGTGCTGCTGCTGACCGGGCCCGTCGCCGAGGGGCTCGGCCGCACGCTCGGGTTCGGCACCGAGGTCTCCTGGGCCTGGAGTCTGCTGCGCTGGCCGGTGCTGCTCGGGGTGGTCGCCCTGCTGGTCGTCATCGTCTTCCACACCGGCCCGGTGGCGGCGCGGGTGCGCGCCCACAGCATCCCCGGCGGCATTCTGGCCTCGGCCCTGTGGCTCGTCGTCTCCGCCGGGTTCGCCCTCTACGCGTCCGCGCTGAGCACGTACAGCAGGCTCTACGGCTCCCTCGCCGGTGCCGTGGTCTTCCTGATCTGGCTGTGGCTGTCCAATCTGGCGCTGCTCGCCGGTGCGCAGTTCACGGCCGAGCTCACCCTGGAGGAGCGGCAGAGCGCCGACTGACCCGCGCAGGGCCGGGGCGCGCTGGGCAAGCTGCATGCGAACTGCCTGTTGCCGCGCGCCCCCATCGGGTGGGATGGGAACCACGACGAGAGGGCTCCCCGTGTGCGGTCGGGAGTTCTCGGTGTCCTGGAACAGGGAGCGCCCATGAACACCCGGATCGACACCTTGTCCGCAGCGGGGCCGGAGTGCGGCCGCCGTACCCTGCGGCCCGTCGGCGCGGCGGACCACGACCCGGCGGAGCCCGCCCGGCTCGTCGGCCGCGACGCGCATCTGGCGCTGCTGCGGACGTTCGTGCGGGACGCGTCGTCCGCCGGGGCGGCCCGCGTGATCCGGGGTGCGGCGGGGTCGGGCAAGTCCGAGCTGCTGGAGGCGGGCGTCGCGCTGGGGACGGCCGCGGGGATGTCCGTGCTGCGCTGCGCGGGTGTGCGCGGCGGCACCCCGTCGGATCTGTCGGGTCTGCTGCGGATGCTCTGGCCCCTGCTCGGTGACGCGCGTCTGCCGTCGGACAGCGGGCACCTGGCGGCCCTGGAGGCGCTGCTGGTCGACGGTGTGCCCGCTCGGCGGGACCGGGACCGGCTGCCGTTCACCGTGCTCAAGGTGCTGGAGTCGGTCAGCGCCGTGCGGCCGCTGCTGATCGCGGTCGACGACTGGGACGCGCTGGACTCCCCCAGCGCCGACGTGCTCACGTTCGTCGCCCGCCGCGCCGCCGGGCATCCCCTGGGGCTGCTGATGACAACCCGTGCCCATCCCACGAGCTCCCCGCCTCCGGCAGGGCTCCCGGTGCTGTCCCTGGGGCCCATGACCCCGGCCGAGTCCGCCGCGCTGCTGGCGGCGCGGCGCCCCGGGCACGATCCGCAGGCCGTACGGGACCTGCTGGCGCGGGCGGCCGGGAATCCCCTGGCGCTCCTCGAACTTCCCGCCCGCTCCGACGACTCCGTTCCCCATCTGCCCGCGTCCTCCGACCGGCTGGCGGCCGCGCTGGCTCCCGGGGCGGCAACACTTCCGTCGGCGACGCGCGATCTGCTCCTGGTGGCGGCGCTGCATCCGGCGGCGGACATCCCGCTGCTGCTGTCGGCGACCTCCCGGATGCGCGGCGGCGACGCGCTCAGCCTGTCCGTGGTGGAGCCCGCCGAGCGCCAGGGACTCGTCGTCTTCGACGGGATGCGCTTGGAGTTCGGCCATCCCGCGGTGGCCGGCGCCGTCGCGCACGGCACCGGCCGCCGGCACTGCCGTCGCGCGCACGCGGCGCTCGCCGCGGAACTCACCCGGGATTCCGTGCGGCAACTCTGGCATCTGTCCCAGTCCGTGACGGGCCACGACCCACGACTCGCCGCCCGTCTGGAGGACGTCCACCGCTCGGCCCTGCGACAGAACGAACCGGCCATGGCGCTGCGCCTGCTGCGCCGGGCGGCCGCTCTGTACAGCGCGCCGGACGACCAGGGGCGCTGCCTGCTGCGGGCCGCCCAGCTCGCCCGGGGCGCCGGGTGGGCACGCACCTCCCGGTCGCTGGCGCGCCACGCGCTCGACCGGCCCCTCGGACCGCTCGGCTCCCTGTACGCCGAGACCCTGACGCGGCTCGACGGCGGCGGCCCGACGGCCGACCCGGCCGGCTGGCCCAGACCGGTGGGTGCGACCGAGACGGACAGCGCGCTGGAGCTCGCCCACCTCGTCGCACCGCTGCTCACCGACGACCGGGAACGCGCGGACGCGCTCCTCGCCTACCTCGACGCGCTGCCGTCGGACGTGGCCCGCGATCCGCGTCTGCTGCACGCCATGGCCAGCGCGGCGCCGGTCCGCCGCGCCGCCACGGTCCTCGCACGGCTGGCCTCCAGGGGCCCTGACATCGTTGCCATCCGCGATCTCGAACGGCTGGGAGAGGCGGCGCTGCGGGCCGGAGCGCCGCTCGAAGCGCTGGATCTGCACCGGCAGGCGGAGCGGCTGTGTCTGTTCCACGACGTGCCCGACCGGCTGCCCGCCGCCGTGCTCTGGCAAGGGCTCGCACACCTGGTGACGGGTGACTGGGGGCAGGCCGAGACCGCGTTCCGCCGGTCGCGCGAGGAGGCGGAGCGGCGAGCGCTGAGCGACGACAGGGCCGCGGCGGAGATCCTCGAACGCCTGACGCGCGCGCTGCGGACGGGCACGCTGCCGGAGCCGGTCGACGCCGGTGCCCTCGCCTCGGGGCGGGGGCCGGTGAGCGCGCTGGACGAGATCGTCGCCGTCGGCACCGGATGGGCGCAGGTCGAGAGCGGCGACGTGGCGGCCGGTCACGCCACTCTCACGCGTCTCCTGGCCGATCCCGCACGCTGCACCCCGGCGCTGTTCGCCCTCGTGGTGTTCGCGGAGGCGGCGGTCGCGGTGAACGCGGCCGGGACGGCACGCGCCCGTCTGCTGTCCCTGGAACGGGACCTGGGCCCGGAGCGGGCCCCGCTCGTCGCGGTCGAACTCGCCGTGGCGCAGGCGATCCTGGCGGACGACGGACATGCGGCGGAGCTGTACGAACGGGCCTTCCGCATGGACCTGGCGCACCGGCCGTTCCTGGAGGCGTCGCTGCGGCTGGCGCACGGGCGATGGCTGCGGCGGCAGCACGAGTTCACCGATTCCCGTGTGACGCTGCGTCAGGCGGCGGCCACGTTCGCCATGATGGGCGCCGAGGCCCGGGTCACGCGCATCACCGAGGAGCTACGGGCTTCGGGGCAGCGGACGGATGCGTCCACGGCGGGCGGCGGGCGCCCCGCTCCGGCGGCCGGGCTGCTCAGCGCGCAGGAGCTGCGGATCGCCCGGCTCGCGGCGCGGGGCCTGTCCAACCGGCAGATCGGCGAGGAGCTGGGCCTCTCCCCGCGCACGATCGGCGCCTACCTGTACCGGATCTTCCCCCGGCTCGGGGTGACCGTGCGGGCCCAGCTGTCGGGCGTGCTGAGGTCGTCCGACGAGCGCGCCGGGGCGTGAGTCGGCAGCGGCCCACGGCCGGGGTGTCGCGGCCGGTCCTGGACGCCTGATCCTCGTACGGACGTCTCTGTACGAGGATCAGCGCAGGTCCGTTCGCTGTGCGAGCTGGGCGCGGGAGTTGACGCCCAGCTTGGGGAAGATCTGGTAGAGGTGTGAGGCCACCGTGCGGGCCGACAGGTGGAGTTGCTCCCCGATGGCGCGGTTGGTCAGGCCGTCGGCGGCCAGGCGGGCGATCGTGAGCTGTTGCGGGGAGAGTGCCGCGGCCGGGCTGTCCTGGTCGGGCGCGCTGTCGGTGCGGCCCGCGGCGCGCAGTTCCGAGGCGGCGAGGTCGGCCCGGGAGGTGGCGCCGAGCGACCGGAAGAGGGACTCGGCGGCGGTGAGGGGCGCGCGGGATTCGACGACGCGGCGACGGCGCCTGAGCCACACGCCGTGGCTCAGGCGGGTCATGGCGTGCAGGAGGGGCCATCGGTCGATGTCGCCGTCGAGGGCCGCACGGTAGCGGGCTTCCGCCTCCTCGTCCGGCGCGAGGGCCGCGTCGGCGTAGGCGAGGATCTGCCGGAGCAGGGGTGCCCGCCCGCCGCTGGTGCGGTCGGCGATCTCCTTGACGACGGTTCTGGCGTCCTCGGCCTCGCCTGCGGGCAGGGCGGCTTCGACGAAGAAGGCCAGGCCCCAGAACTGCTGGAACGAGTACGGCGTGGTCAGTTGGGTGAACGAGGACCGCAGTTGGGTGTAGGCGTCGGCGTAGCGTCCGGATCCGGAGGCGGTCAGTACGCGGGTGAGGGTGGCGAGGTTGAGGTGCTGGCCCTGGCCGAGGTGTCGGGAGGCCCCCTCGATGGCGGCCGCGCGTTCCAGCGCCTTGTCGTGGTGGCCCTGGAGCGCTTCGATGAGGCCGAGGGCGCCGGTGGCGCGGGCCCCGTAGTTGTCGAGGCGCAGCCGGGTGGCGATGGTGCGGGCCTCGTCGGCCATGGTGTGCGCGGTCTTCCACTGGGTGCCTCGCCAGATCTCGCCGAGGGCTCGTGCGCCGAGTATGTGCGGGAGTCGTCCGTGGCGTCCGGTGGCCCGGGCAGCCCGTTCGGCGGCTTCGAGGAGTTGACCGGCGCGTTCGAGGTCGCCGGTGAGGTGGGCGACCTGGCCGAGGATGAGCTGTTCGTCGGGGGTGGGCGGTTCCGCGACGCGCAGGGGTGTGTGGCTGATCGAGAGCGGGTCGGTGAGGGCGAGGGCGGCGAGTTCGCGCGGCTGCCAGGGTGAGGTGCGCAGTTCCTTCAAGGTGGCGACGACCATCTCGCGTTCGGGAGCGGCGGCCTGTTCCCACCAGCAGCGGCCCGCGGCCGCGTGCAGGAGTTTCCGGGCGAGTGCCGGATGTCCGGCGGCGACCGAGCGGGCGGCGGCGCAGAGTTGGCCGATCCGTTCGGCGCCCACCGGGGGGTTGCCGGGCAGGAGGTCGTGGAGCCACAGGAGCATGGCCCGGCCGAGGTCGCCGAGTTCGGCGGGGTCGATGCCGCGGGCGTACTGCCGGGCCTGGTCGCCGAGGCCGTAGTGGCAGGCCAGTTCGGCGGCGCGCAGCAGTCGGCCCGCCCGGCGCTCGGGGTCCGGGGAGAGCCGCGCGGCGGTCTCCAGCGCGGCGAGCGCGACCAGCAGGCTGGTGTCCGGCCGGGGTCCCGCGGCCAATGCCTCTACGCGCCGGGCGAGTTCCTCGTCGGTGCCGGTCGCGCACTGGGCCGCGTGCCAGGCGGCCCGGGTGGGATCGGTGATGCTGTGGCCGAGCGCGGCGTGCGCGGTCATGCGGCGGGTGGCGGGCACGCGGTGGAGGGCGGCGATGCGGAGCAGGGGCTGCGTGAACCGGAGGTGGGAGTGTCCGGCAGGCGCCACCGTTTCTGCGGGCGCCGCGGGTGCCACCTTTTCGGCGGGTTCCGCGGGTGCCCCCGTTTCCGCGGGTTCCGCGGCGATGAGGCCACGCGCCAGCACTTCGTCGAGACCTGCTCGCGCATGCTCCGCGTCGCCCAGCAGGCGGGCGCTCGCGTCGAGGATCTCCCGGACGAGCGTGGACGTGCTCAGTGCCGCGGTGAGGAGGACGGAGTCGCCCTCGGCCGACAGTCCGCGCAGATCGTCGGCGAAGGCGTCGGCCAGGCGCGGGGTCGCGGGCAGCATGCCGAACCCGGCGGCTTCCGGCAGGCCGGTGCCGCTGAGGGACAGTTCGGTGAGGGCCAGGGCGTTGCCGCCGGCCACGGCGAGGATGAGCTCTTCCTCGGTGTGGGCTCGGGCCCGGCCCCGGCGGCGGACGAGGTCGCGGGCGTGGCGGGCGGGGAACGGCGGCAGGGCGACGGTGCGGGCGTCCGCCGGGAGGTGGTCGTCGGCGGTGCGTCCGGTGACGAGGATGCCGGCCCGGGTGTCGTGGCACAGGTGGGTCATCGCCCGGAGGGTGTCCCGGCTGGCGGGGTCGAGGCGGTCGAGGTCGTCGACGCACACGAGGACGGGCCCCGGGAGGCGAGTGATGAGCCGGAGTGCCGCGCGGGCCAGGACCGTAGGCTCCGGCTCGCCGGGTGCTTCGCCGAACGCCGAGGCCAGCGCGGCGCGTTCGGAACCCGGCAGGTCGCCGAGGTGGGGCAGCACGGGGTGGAGCAGCCCGTGCAGGGCGGCGTGCCCGAGGTCTCGCTCGGCCGGGGCCCAGGTCACGGACAGGACCGGTGTGCCGCGCTGGGCCGCGGCTCGCGCCGCGAACCGGACGAGGGCGGTCTTTCCCGAGCCCGGTTCGCCGGTGAGACGCAGCACCCGGCCGCCGTCGGGCAGGGCGTCGAGCATCGCCTCCACCAGGTCGCGCTCGCGCGTGCGGCCGATCAGTGCGCTGTCGTCGGACTGCCTGTGCGCACTCATGGCGTCCTCCCCTGCCCCGGCGCTCCCCCAGGGAGCCACAAGTGTGTCATCAGGTGTGCTGAAGAAAGTGTGGTGTGCCGCGTGCTCTCGGCCGGTGTGACACGTGGTGCTGCGACGGCTCCCCGATCCGCTGGGATCCTATCAGTCAGGTGTGCACACCTGAGGTCATGCGTCGGGCGCTCCGTCGTGGACGGCCGTCGCGTACAGCGCGCTGATACTGACGTCGGGCCCGTGCTCTAGCCGCTGGAAGACCCAGTCGACGGGGTGGCACAGGCGAGGCCCGGGCAGTTCCACGACGAGCGGGACCGGGTGATGGCCGGCGGGTGCGTGGCGCCAGGCACCGCCCGCGTGCCGGACCAGGATCTCGCCGACGTAACAGCCGAACTCGGCGAGGGACTCGGCCATCTCGTCGCAGGTCGCTCCGTCGCTGCGGAAGCTGTCGACGATGTCCTCGACGAGGTCGATACTGCCGGCGCTGTAGTCCAGCTCGGCGCCGCTGATGTCCAGGGCGGCCTCGACGACGGCGGCCGCATGCCGAGGTGCGCTGCCCGGTTCCAGCGGATACTTCAGATGCAGGTGCATGTGTGTCCTCGGACCGTTTCCGTCGATGCCCTCGGTGCCTGCCGCGGATCGCGGGCCGGGCGGGCGACTGAGCAAGTGTGCGGGCTCCACCATGCCGACCCGGAAGCCCGGAAGTACAGCCCCACCGATTACTTCACGGGTTAAATTAAGAGCCTGCACGGGAGTGTGCGCAGACATGCAGTCGATCGACTCATGCCGAGCGCCGGACTGTCTGGGACCGTTCGGTGTGCGCGTGACACCTGGACGAAGAGGACACACATGGCCCGCCCCCGCGGATTCGACACCGGCCTGGCAGTGGAGCGGGCGATGGGTCTCTTCCGCCGGCAGGGCTACCATGCCACGCCCATGCCGCAGCTGACGGCGCGCCTGCACATCGGCAGCGGCAGTCTCTACGCGGCGTTCGGCTCCAAGGAGGGGCTCTACGCGCGTGCCCTCGACCACTACTGTGCCGGACTGGTCGGGCATCTCGCGGAGCACTTACGGGCCGACGCCGACATCCGCGCCACCGTGCGGGAGTTGTTGCTCGCTCTGGCCGCGTCGGACCTCGCGGACCCGGAGCTGGGCTGTCTGCTGGTCAACGCCGCCACGGAACGCGCGGGGCACCCGGCCACGGTGGAGCGGGTGCGGGCGGCCATGACCGCCGTGGAACACCTGCTCGCCGAGGCTCTGCGGCGCGCGCGGGCGCGGGGCGAGCTGCGCGCCGCGCACGATCCGGCGGAGCTGGCCCGCTTCCTGACCACCTTCGCGCAGGGGCTGCACGTGATGGGCAACGCGCGGGCCGACCGGGACTTTCTGGAGTCGGCGGTGTCCGGGGCGCTGCGTGTCCTGGAGTGAGCCCGGGTCCGGGACCGGCACCGAAGTCGATGGGGTCACTCGGCGACACCGCCGGCCTGATCGGCCAGTTCGCTGCCGTAGGCGCGGACCAGATCGTGGAGGACGTGGTGCCCGTCGGCGTCCCGTGAGATCAGGCCGGCCGCGGTGAGCGCGCGCAGCCGGCGTCGTGCCTGCGGCAGCTCCACGGCGGCGAGTGCGGCGGCGGCCTCCATGGACACGACGGGCCCGGGGTGCAGCGCCAGGCGCCGGAAGAACCGGGCGGTCGCCTCGTCGAGTGTCCGGTACGAGCAGGCGAAGGCGGCCCGGACGTCCACGCGCTGGTCGTCGGTGGTCAGGCCGTCCAGTCGCGGCCGGGTGGCGCGCAGTTCGGCGACCGCGAGACGCAGGGGAAGCCGGGGTGTGGCGCCGAGCTGCGCGCCGATCACGGCGACGGCCAGCGGCAGTCGGCCGCACAACGCGACGAGTTCGGCGGCGGCCTCGGGTTCCGCGCGGCAGCGCCGTTCACCGATCCGCGCGGCGAGGGCGGCGCAGGCCTCGTCCGGTGTCCACACGTCCAGAGTGAGCACCGAGGCGCCTTCGACCGCGGCGAGGCCGGACAGCTGGTTGCGTGAGGTGACGAGGGTGAGTGACTCCGCGGAACCGGGCAGGAGCGGTCTGACCTGTGCGGAGTCCCGCACGTTGTCGAGTACGACGATCAGTTGCCGGGACGCGGTCCGCTCCCGGAACAGGATGCCGCGCTGCTCGGTGGTGGCGGGTATGTCGCCGTTCGGCACTCCGAGCGCGTGCAGAAAGCCGCCGAGTGCCTCGCCCGGGTCGAGGGGGCTTCCGGTGGTGTCGAAGCCGCGGCAGTCCGCGTAGAGCTGACCGTCCGGGAAGCGGTCCGCGACCTGGTGGGCCCAGTGCACGGCGAGGGTGGTCTTGCCGATGCCCGCCATGCCCGCGATCGCGGCGATGACGGTGTGCCCGCCCGGAGCCCGGACCGGTTCGGCGCACCGGTGGATCTCGGCGAGTGCCGTCGTTCTGCCACGGAACACCATGAGGTCGGGCGGCAGTTGGCGCGGGACGGCCACGGTCCGGGTCGTGCGCCGGGTGGCCGCCCGGGTCAGGCGGCGGCGCTCCTCGTCGTCCAGAGCGAGCGCGTCCATCAGTACGCTCAGGGTCGACGGGCGCGGCAGGCTCTGGCCGCGCTCCATGTCGCTGATGGCGCGGCCGCTCACACCCGATGCTTCGGCGAGGCCCTCCATCGTCATCAGCGAGCGCTGTCGCGCCGCGCGCAGCAGCCGGCCGAACATCATGTTGTCCATACCCACCTCGCGGGCCGGCGGCGCGGCGGAGCGCCCACCGGATACCTCCGCACATGTCTCCAAGTCCCGCCAACCTAGCAGTTCTGGATCGATCGTTCACCGGACCATCTCACATGCCGGCCGGAGCGAGGCACACGTGTGAACGGTTCGGAGCGTTCGACCACGAGGCTCTGTAGGGGCAGCCCCACGGTTCCCGGGCCGGGAACATCGGGGCGGCTCCATCGCCTCGGGCTCACGCCCCCACCACCATGGGACATGCCACCGAACCGGGCTGAACCGCAGGACAAGGAGCGAGCATGTCTTCCACGACGACGCTGACCGGCCGGGCCCGCGTCACGCGCACTCCCTGCCTCCTCACTCGACAGGAGCGGCAGATCGCCGAACTGGCCGCGGCCGGCCTGACGGTGGAGGAGATCGGCGCGCTGTCGGGCCTGCCCCGAAGAACCGTGAGCACGCAGCTGTACCGGATCTTCCCGAAGCTGGGTGTCACCACGCGCGCAGCGGTACGCGACGCCCTGGACGGGCTGGACGCTCACACCCGCTCACACACGTGACACACGAACACGCTCGGACATGTGCACACCTGACGCGCGTCGGCGTATATGCTCACGTCGTCGAACGAAGACCCGCTCAGTGTCCGATTGAGCCAGGAGCCGCACACCATGAGCAACTTCCCCTCCCCACCGCCCGTCCCTCAGGACCGCCGGTTCGTCCTGGGGCAGCACCTGCGGATGTCCGTCCTCACGACGGCGCAGGAGACGGACGGCCGTCACGACCTCGCGGATGTCTCCCTCCCGCCGGGTTCGGGCACGCCGCTGCACCTGCACACCGGTTACGAGGAGCGCCTGTGGATAGTCGAGGGCACGCTGACCGTATGGGCGGGCCCGGACACGTACACACTGCGTTCCGGCGACTTCTACCGGGTGCCCATGAACACCCCGCACACCATCAAGGCCGGCGAGGACGGTGCGCGGGCCTGACGGTCAGCTCGCCCGCCCGCTTCACCGAGCTGATCCGGCGCGCGGGGACGCCCGCCCACCTGGCCACTCCGGAGACGGAATGGGACATGGGGCTGTTCCAGGCGATCACCGAGGAGCTCGGGGACGTCATCCTCGGCCCGCCCGGCGCGACGCCGGGCGACCTCAAGGACCTTCCGCGCGACAGCTGACCGTACCGGCCCGCCGGTTCAGCCCTGGGTGGTGTGCTGGCGGGCCCGGTAGGCGGCGGCCTTGACGCGGTTGCCACAGGTCCGCATGGCGCACCACTCGCGCCTATGTCCCCGCGACCGGTCGAGGTAGACCTGGGTGCACTCGGGGCGGGCGCACTCGCGCAGCAGCGCTCCGTCGTCTCCCCCGAGGATCTCCACGGCCTCCCGGGCGAGGGCCGCGAGGCCCTGGGCGACCGAGCCGGTGCGGGTCGCACCGTCGGGGCCGAGCCGAAGGGTCACGGGCATCCCCGACGCCTGCAGATTCAGTTCGGCCACGGCATCCGCGGGCAGCGGCTCGTCGTGCAGCCGGGCGGCGACCAGCGAGTAGATCGACTCGCGCAGGTCGACGGCGAGGGTGAGGTCCACCTCGCTCGCACCGGGAGCCAGATCGAGCATGCCGGACTCCACGAACCAGTCGTCGAGCAGCTCGGGGGTGGCGAGCTTCTCCATCGGCAGGTCGTTGCGCCTCGCGCGCAGCGTGCCGACGAAGTCGAGGGGGAGCGTCCCACAAGGAAAGGCATGATTCACGTAACCATACTGACCAGTGACCGGCGAGAATGCAAGCCTCGCCCGTCACCGTGATCCGGCATGCCCGCACCCCGGGCGGGCGGGGGCGCCGCGAGCGTGCCGCGCAGAGGCGGCCACAGCACCGCACCACGGATCCCCGGCGACATTCATCACCGCATTGACCGGTGAGCCGCACCCGTGCAAGGATCGTAACCGCACAGAGCGGTGACGACCTTACTGGTCGTCGGCTCGACGTGTGAACCGGCCGCTCATGACATCGCTGAGCCGACCGCCCCTTCAGCACGGCGACAGGACGTGACAGACATGGCAGACCAGCGCAAGGACACCGAGAGCGGGCCGCCCGTGGGCCGGCGGGCCATGCTCGCCACGCTCGCGGCGGGGGCGGCCGGACTCGCCACCGCCCCCTATCTGCAACGCGGTTGGGAGAGCGTGCTGGGCGCCGCCTCGCAGGCCGACCCGACCGGAGTCACCGGCCTCCTGCCCAACCCCGGCGGCTTCCGCTACTACAGCATCGTGGGGTCGGTGCCACGCAAGGACGCTCACACCTACGCGCTGCGCATCGGCGGACTCGTCGACAGACCCATGACCTTCACCCTGCCGCAACTGCGCGCCATGCGGCAGACGCGCGTGGTCCACGACGTGGTGTGCACGGACGGCTGGCGCGTGGCGAACACCCCCTTCGAGGGAGTCAGGCTGGCCGATCTGCTCGACATTGCCGGGGTCCACCCCGAGGGCAGGGCCGTCCGCTTCACCTGCTTCGACGGCGCCTACAGCGAGAACCTCACCCTGGAGCAGGCGCGCCGTCCCGATGTGATGGTGGCGCTCTCGATGCAGGACAAGCCCCTCACCCACGAGCACGGCGGACCGGTCCGGCTCTACGCGGCGCCCATGTACTTCTACAAGTCCGCGAAGTGGCTGTCCGGCATCTCCGTCACCGACGAGGTCGTACCGGGGTACTGGGAGGAGCGCGGCTACGACATCGACGGCTGGCTCGACGGAGAGAACAGGCGGTCCGATGACACCGCTGCCTGACACCGGCGGCCTGGTCCGCCGCTTCACCCGGGCCGAGCGCCTCGTCCACCGCGCGACCGGCGCCCTGATGCTGCTGTGCCTGCTGACCGCGGCCTGCCTCTACCTCGGCCCGCTCGCCCAGCTCGTGGGCCGGCGCCACCTGATGGTCACGGTTCACGAGTGGTCCGGGATCCTGCTGCCCGCGCCGTTCCTGCTCGGCCTGCTGTCTCCCGCGTTCCGCGCGGACCTGCGCCGGCTGAACCGCTTCGCGCCCTACGACCGGCAGTGGCTGCGCGCGGCCCGCAGACGTCTGACCGCGCCGGCGGTGCGGCCTGCGGGCAAGTTCAACGCCGGTCAGAAGCTCTACGCCGGCTGGATCGCGGGAGCCGTGCTGCTGATGCTGTTCACCGGACTCCTGATGTGGTTCGGCGGGCTGTTTCCGGCGATCTCCCGCACCAGCGCGATCTTCGTGCACGACTGTCTCGCCTGGGGCATCACGTTCGTCCTCGTAGCGCACATGCGCAAGGCGTACGAGGATCCGGAGGCACGGCTCGGCATGCGGACCGGCTCCGTCCCGGTGCGCTGGGCTCGGGAGAAGCACTCCGAGTGGCTGCCCGACGGCGCCTCCGCACCCGGGCGACGGCCGAAGGACTGAGGGACGACCGCCACAGGACATCAGGGCGTCACGACGTCCGACATCCTGTCGTACTGGGCCTGCCACAGCGCGCCGAGGCGTTCCGTCCACAGGGCGGACAGGGTGTCCAGCGCCTTCGGTGCGCCGCTGCGCACGACGTTCTCGGTCAGGATGTGGGTACCGCCGTCGACGGGGGTGATCAGCCACGCCTGGTACAGCTGCACTCCGGCGCCGATCCCCAGCCAGCCGACGCGGTGCGGCGGGTTGTTCTCCCCCACGAACACCTCGAACCGGTGCCCGTACCACTGCACGGTGAACACCTGCGCCAGGGCGTCGATGCCCACCCCGGTCACACCCGGAGACCACTCCGGCCAGCTCGACACATCCGTGAGCAGGGCGAAGGCCTGGTCCGGCGGGACGGCCAGCGTCGCCTCCCGCCGGAAGAAGGCATGGGCGTCATCGGGCGAGAATCCGGCCGGCCAGTGAATGTCCGGGTGGCTGTTCAGTGGGTCACGCATCCGATGCCTTTCCTGCTGCCGTACGGTCCTCGCCTCGGGGGGCGAGGACGTCCAAGGCGTCCCGCAGCGCGGTACGGGTGCTGACGCCCAGTTTCGGATAGATCTGGTAGAGGTGTGCGCCGATGGTCCGGTGGGAGAGGAACAGCCGCTCGGCGATCTGCTTGTTCGTCAGCCCCTGGGCGGCCAGTTCGGCGATCTTCAGTTCCTGGGCTGTCAGCGGGCCCGAGCGGGTGCGGGCCGCCGCGGGCCCCGCGTAGCCGGTCGCACGCAGCTCAACCGCCGTCCGCTTCGCCCACGGAGCGGCCCCCAACGCCTCGAACGACTCCAGGGCGACGAGGAGTTGTTCGCGCGCTTCCCTCGTCGCGCGCCTGCGCCGCAGGTACTCACCGTGCAACAGGCGCACACGAGCGGTGTCGAAGGGCCACTTGTCGGCGTCGACGCAGCCCAGCGCCTGCCCGAACAGCTCGCCGGCCCGTTCACCGGGTGCGGTGAGCGCTTCCGCGGCGAGCACCAGCATCCGCAGGCGGTCGGAGAGTTCGGGCATCGCGGAGCGGCGCATGGCCGTCGCATGTGCGGCGGCCTCCTCGGTCCTGCCGGTGCGGACGGCCGCTTCCACCAGGTCCAGGGCGGCCCACATGGCGTGCGGGACGTACGGCGCGAGGGTCCCGGGCGGGCTCATCGCACACGTATGCCGGTACGCGGCTTCGTAGTCGCCGCTGCCGAGGGCGCCCAGCGCCTTGGCGTGACCGGCGATGAGCCGGGCGCCGTGCGCGCCGCGCGGCACGGCCCAGCGCAGGATGTCCGCGACGAGCTCGTCGCTCGTCTCCCGCTCGCCCCGGGCCGCGGCGACCACGGCCTGGACGTACTGCAACTCCCAGGCGAAGAAGCGGTAGCCGTGCTCCTCGCAGCGTGCGAGGCCCTCACCGGCGAGACGTGAGGCGTCGTCCCAGCGGCCCGAGTGGTAGTGGTCCAGGCCCAGATGCATGATCGCGCCGAGCTCGCGGCGCACCGGCGCGGTGCTCGCACGGCCGTGCTCGATCAGGCGCAGCGCCGCTCCCCTGACCCCGTCCAGCCGGTCCGGGTAGACGGCCGCGGTACCGATGCGCCCCACCTGGGTGGGGTCGTCGCCCGCCCGGGCGAGCAGGGCGTCGAGACGTGCCAGACCCGCGGTTCCGGTGCGGGCGGGGTCGGCGAAGGTGTGGGCGACCGTCCACAGAAGGTCCGGGGGCTCGGGCGTGAGCCGTTCCAGGGCCGCGAACACCGGTTCCCACAGCGTGGGGCTGCCGCCGTACCAGCACAGCAGGACGAGGCTGTGCAGCGCGTCGACGAGGGCGTCGTCGTCGGCGTCGTATCCGTGGTCGCCGTTCTCGATCGCGCCGACGAGCAGTCGGTGCGCGGTGTCGATGTCGCCGTCCTCGTTGATCAGCAGGAAGGCGGACGCCGCCGCGGCGTGCAGCGAGTCCGGGGCGCCGGGGTCGGCCGCGCGGGCGCCGGCGAGCAGCCGTGAGGCGTCGACGAGTTCGCCGCCGGCGTCGGTGCCGATGTAGGCGGCCTCGGCCAGGCGGCGGCTCTTGTCGGCAGCGGCGGGGCTCAGTCCTGCGGCGCGGGTGAGGGCGGTCACCGCACCGAGGGCGTCGCCGCGCCGGGTCCGCAGACGGGCGGCGTGTTCGAGGAGGGCCGCGACCTTCTCGTCGGGGGCTGACGCGGCCTCTCCGAGGTGCCACGCGCGCCGTTCCGGCTGGTCGGCGAGCGCGTCCGCCAGGGCCCGGTGCGCGCGGCGCCGCTCCGCCGTGGACGTGGCCTGGGCGACGACGGCCGCGCCGATCAGCGGGTGCCGGAAGGAGAGCCGCCGCTCCCCCGCCGAGACGTCGATCAGCCGGTCGGCCTCCGCGGGCGCCAGTTCGTCGAGGACCGCGCGTCCGGCGGCGGCGGTCTCGACGGGGGCGAGGTCGCCGGTGCCGTCGAGCGCCGCGAGGAGCAGCAACTCGCGAGTGGGGGCGGGCAGTCGGGCCACGCGGGAGGTGAACATCGCCTGGAGCCGTTCGCTGAGCGGCAGCACGGCGGGCAGCGCGGCCAGCACGGTGCGCTGTTCCCTGCTGAGCGCGGTGGGGAGTTCGACCAGTGCGAGGGGGTTGCCGTGCGCCTCGGCCACGATGCGCCGCCGCACCGCCGGGGTGACGTCGGGGTGCGCGGCGGCGAGCAGTTCGGCGGACGCGGCGTCGTCCAGCGGCGGCAGCCGGTACTCGGTCAGGCCGCTGGACTCGAAGAAGGTGTCGGAGCCGGTGCGGCAGGCCGCCACGAGGCTGACCCTGCTGCCGACCAGGCGGCGGGCGATGAACCCGAGCACGGCGGTGGTCGCCCGGTCCAGCCAGGGCAGGTCGTCGACGACGACGAGCAGCGGCGTCTCCAGGGAGATCACGCGCAGCAACAGGAGGGCGGCCGTGGAGGTCAGCAGCCGGTCGGGGGTCGGCCCGCTGCCGATGCCGACGGCGACCCGCAGGGCGTCGCGGTGTCCGGCGTCGAGGATGCCGAACTCGCCGAAGAGCGGGAGGAGCAGCTGATTGAGTCCGGCGTAGCTGATGTCCGCCTCGAACTGCACGCCTCTGGCCCGCAGCACACGGACGCCCCGCTGGGCGGCGTCGTCGGCGAGCGCGTCGAGCAGCGCGGTCTTGCCGACGCCCGCTTCACCGGTCAGCAGCAGTGCGGCGCCCCGGACCACGTGGTCGTTGAAGAAGGACCGGATGAACGACAGGTCCTCGGTGCGGCCCACCAGCGGTGCCGGGCGGGACGAGGACGCACGCTCCCCCTCGTGCAACGGGATGCCTCCCACGTCTGTGACCTCCGGTTATTCGAGGTCATGCAATCACCAGGCCGTAGGGGATGTCCATGCGGGGCCCGGACGGGCGGGGGTGCGTTGCATGCATCGATGCACGCATGGAAAGATACATGGCTATGCCATCTAATTCGGGATCGCGGTCCGCCGCGGAGACCGCGTACCAGCACGTCAAGCAGGCGATCGTCACCGGGCGGCTCCCGGGCGGCCGGTTGGTCACCGAGAGCGAGATCAGTGAGGCCCTCGGCATCAGCCGGACACCCGCGCACGAGGCGTTCCTCCGGCTGAGCGGCGAGCGACTGCTCGACCTCGCGGGCCGCAGGGGCGCCGTGGTCACGCCCATCGCGCCGCGCGAGGCCCAGGACGTGCTGGAGATGCGACAGGTCCTCGAAGGGGAGGCGGCGCGCCGCGTCGTGACGGAGGGCGGCCCGTCCGCCGACCTGGTCCGGACCCTGACGGAGTGCGTGGAGCGGCAGCGGGTCCATCTGGATGCGGCCGACCTGGAGGCGTTCGTCGCGGTGGACGAGACCTTCCACTCCGCGGTGGTGCGGGCTTCCGGCAACGCGATCGCCGTGCACTTCTTCACGCTGCTGCGCGACCGTCAGCAGCGGCTGCGCCACCAGCTCCTGACGACGCAGCCGCGCCACCTGCCGGAGGTCATCGACGACCACCGGGAACTCCTTGCCCGGCTGTCCGCGGGGGACGCGGCGGGCTACGTCACGGTCCTGGCGGACCATGTTGCCCGGCACCAGGGGGCGATGTGACCTCCCTGACCACGAGCCCGGCCGCCGACCGGCGCCGACGCACCGGCGCGCGAGCCGTCCCGCCGTGGCGCGTCGTGTTCGGCGCGGTCTTCGTCATGAGCTGGTGCGGCAATCAGTTCAGCCCGCTGCTGTTGCTGTACAAGCACGAGGAGCACTACTCGACACTCCTGGTGAACCTGCTGCTCGGTGTCTACGTGGGCGGCCTGGCCCCCGCGCTGCTGCTGGCCGGGGCCCTCTCCGACCGGTACGGACGGCGTCCGGTCATGTCGGTGGGCACGCTGACGGCCCTGGCCGCGGGCGCCGTGCTCGCGCTGGGACCCCTCGGCGTCGCCCCGCTGTTCATCGGGCGCCTGCTGTCCGGTGTGACGGTCGGGATCGCGATGGCGGTGGGCAACAGCTGGCTCAAGGAACTCTCGCAGGCGCCGCACGACTTGGCCGCGGACGCCGGTGCGGGGGCCCGGCGCGCGTCGACGGCGTTCACGCTCGGCTCCGGTCTCGGGGCCCTGGTGGCGGGCGCGCTCGCGCAGTGGGGTCCGCGTCCCGAGGTGCTGCCGTTCGTGCTGCAGATCGCGGTCGCCGCGCCGTTCGTGTGGCTGGTGCGCCGGATACCGGAGACCAGCCCGGGCGACCTCGGAGGGCCGCTGCGGCGGCAGTTGCGGGTGCCGGCGGCCGGGCACAAGCGGTTCCTGCGCGTCGTCGCGGTCGCGGCGCCGTGGCTCTTCGCGTCGGCGGCCCTCGCCTACGGGTATCTGCCCGTCCTGCTCTCCGGCTCCACCGGCTCCTGGGGCCTGGCGTACGCCACCGCGCTCACCGGCCTGACGCTCGGGGTGGCGGCGCTGATCCAGCCGTGGGCGAAGCGGATCGACTCCCCGTCGTCCGCCCGTGGCCTGGTGGTGTTCCTGTTCCTGACCGCGGCCGGACTGCTCGTGATGACCGGCGCCCAGTACTGGCAGTCGCTCTGGCTGGGCCTGGCCGCCGCTCTCGTCCTGGGGTGCGCCATCGGCACGGGACTGGTCAGCGGTCTGCTGGAGGTGCAGCGCATCGCGGGACCGCGCGATCTCGCCGGGCTCACCGGTGTCTTCTACACCCTCGCGTACGCGGGTTTCCTCACCCCGATCGTGCTGGCCGCCGTCACCTCGCTGTTCGGCACGACGACCCTGCTGCTCGCGCTGGTCGTGCTGGCACTGCTCTGCGCGGCCTCGGTGCTGCTGGCCTACCGGCGCCACCTGCCGACCGGCGAACGGGCCGCGACGCTCGGGATGCCGGGCCAGCCGACGGGTGCCGCCCGGCGCTGACGCCCGTACACAGGTGTGCCGGTCGTCCGTGACACACATCGGACGACCGGCACACCCGCGGCGCGTCAGGAGAAGTCGGTGATGACGACGCGCGCCGTCCGGCCGTCCTTCAGGGACTCGTAGCCCGCCTCGATGTCCGCCAGGCCGATCTCCCTGGAGACGAGACCGTCCAGGTTCATCCGGCCCTGGAGGTACATGGAGGCGTAGAACGGGATGTCCCGCTTGAGGTTCGACGAGCCCATGTAGACACCCTGCACCCGCTGCGAGTTGCTCAGGGCGGTGAGGGCGCTGACGTCGATGCCCGCGTCGTTGGTGCCGACGCCGATGAGGTAGAGGCCGCCGCCCTTGCCGAGCATCTGCATGCCCTGCGCGGTGACCGGGCGGATACCGACGAAGTCGAAGACGTGGTCGGCGCCCGCGCCGGTGATGTCGCGGACGGCCTCGACCGGGTCGGCGGTACGGGAGTTCACGACGTGGGTGGCGCCGAAGGCCTTGGCGCGCTCCAGCTTGCCGTCCTCGACGTCGGTGACCACGATCGTCTCGGCTCCCGCGATCCGGGCGCCGCTGATGGCGTTGAGGCCGACACCGCCCGCGCCAATGATGACGACGCTCTGGCCGTGCCGGACGTCCGCGCTGTTGACCACGGCGCCGGCGCCGGTCAGCACACCGCAGCCGATGAGCGCGGCGGGCGCCCACGGCATCTCGTCCGGGACGACGGCGAGCTGGTTCTCGTGGATGAGGGTTTCCTGGGCGAAGCCACCGAGGCCCATGCCCTGGGCGACCGGTGCGCCGTTCCAGGAGAGGCGGGGCGCCTGCTCCGCGGTGCGCAGGGTGGCGTCGGGGTTCAGGCACAGGTGGGTGTGCCCGCTCAGGCAGTTGGTGCAGGCGCCGCAGTACTGGATCAGGCTGCCGACGACGTGGTCGCCCACCTTGACCTGAGTGACCTGCGGGCCGATCTCGGTGACGATGCCGGCGACCTCGTGCCCGAGCACGACGGGGAACTCTCCGCCGATGAACGTGGCGACGCTCAGGTCGGAGTGGCACAGCCCGGAGGCCTGGACCTGGACGCGGACCTCACGTCCGACCGGATCGGCGAGGTCGATCTCCTCGACGACGAATCCCTTGCCCAGAGCCTTGGTGACAGACGCCTTCATGATCCAGCTTCTTTCCTGTTCGAACCGCCGGGGCGGCCGGATGCGGCGCCCCGAGGAGAGGGCCGCGCGGGGGCCGGTGGGCTCACAGAGGGTCGGCCGGGGCGCGGTCATGGCATGCCTCGCCCGGTGGTTCGGGGGCGGCGTCGCCACATCCCGAGTGTGCCTCCAAAAACCGAAAAAGAAAAGAGACACCTGTCGATTACCGCACGTGAGGCGCGCGCGGCGCTATGCTGTACCGGTGTCGCACACTCCTGACCCCGCACTCCCCCACACCTCCACGACGACCGCTCCCGACGGCGCGGCGGCACCGACCGACGTTCGCGTCCAGCGCACGCGGAACCGGCTGCGCGAAGCCGTGCTGGAGCTCGCGTCGACGCAGCCCGTCGAGGACATCGCGGTGGCGGATCTGGTCCGCGCGGCCCGGATCAACCGCACCACCTTCTACAAGCACGCGGGCAGCCCGGCGGAGGTCCTGAAGCAGCTGCTCTACGAGGACCTGGACCGGGTCCGTGTCGGATGGCTCGAGGAGGCGAGCGCGTCGGGGCTCTCGCCGCAGGACGTCTGGGAGCACGCCTCGGCCGCCCTGGTGGATCACCTGGAGCGCTACGACGCCGTGTACACGGTGGGCCTGACAGACCGGCACAGCACCGTCCTGCACTACCTCCTGGTCGACCACTTCACCGCGTCGGTGCGCACGCTCCTGGATCACAACCGGGGCGCGGTGCCCGCGGGCGCGGGCTCGCTCGTGTGGCGCACGGAGGCCGCGAGCCGCTTCCTCGCGCACGGCGAGGCCGGTCTGGTCGAGGCCTGGATGTCACTGCCCGCTCCACGGGACCGCAGCCTGTTCGTCTCGGCCGCGGCCGCTCTGCTCCCCTCGTGGCTGGTGCTGCCCCGGCCCTGAGATGGGGCCACACACCTCACGGGCAGCGGGGCCGCTCGGCGTACGACACGTATGACCGCGCGGCGGACCGGCCCGGCGGCCTTCCGCGTCAGTAGGGTGCGGGCAAAACGGCCGAAGGAGCAGTCCCATCGCCACACATTCCGCACTCCCCTGGACGACCTCCCGCAGGCAGGCGCTGGCCGGATTCGCCGGTACGGCCCTGCTCTGGGGCGCGGCGGGCGGCCCTGCGGCGGCCTCCCGGTCCGCCCGCGAAGCGGCCCGGGCGCTGGCCGGCCGGATGACGGTGGAGGAGAAGGTCGGCCAGCTCTTCATGATCGAGGTGGCGGGCCGGGACGCCTTCCGGGTGAGCGAGGACGCCGCGGCACTCAACCGGCAGCGCTACGGCGTGGCCACCCCCGCCGAGGTCGTCCGCACGTACCGTCCGGGCGGTGTCATCTACTTCTCCTCGCGCGGCGACGACAACCTCGGTGCGCCGGGCCAGATCGCCCGGCTGTCCGGCGGTCTGCAACAGGTGTCGCGGGACACGTCGGGCCTCCCTCTGATCATCTCCGTGGACCAGGAGGGCGGCGCGGTCTCCCGGCTGCCGACACCGCCGGCCACGGAGCAGCCGGGCAACATGGCTCTCGGCGCCACCTGGTCGACGGCGGACGCCCGGCGCTCGTACGAGATCACCGGCGCCGAACTGGAGGCGTGCGGGATCACCGCGGACCACGCTCCGGTGGCGGACGTGAACGTCAACCCGGCCAACCCGGTGATCGGGGTGCGCTCCTTCGGCGCCACCGCCGAGGCCGTCTCGGTGTTCGTCCGGGCCGCGGTCGAGGGGCTGCACCGCGGTGGTGTCGCCGCCACCGCCAAACACTTCCCGGGTCACGGTGACACGGACACCGACAGTCATGTGGGGCTGCCGCGCATCACCCACAGCCGGGCGCAGCTCGACGCGATCGATCTGCCGCCGTTCCGCGCGGCCGTCGCCGCGGGCGTGGATCTGATCATGACGGCGCACATCAGTGTGCCCGCGCTCGATCCCACCGGGGTGCCCGCCACCATGTCGCACGCCGTCGTCACCGGTCTGCTCCGCGAGGAGCTGGGGTTCGACGGTCTGATCGTCACCGACGCCCTCGACATGCGGGGTGCGAGCGGGCAGTTCCCGCCGGACAAGGCCGCGGTCACGGCGCTGGCCGCGGGAGTCGACATGCTGGTGCTCTCCCCCGACCTGCCGCGGGCCTACGCGGCGGTGCTCGACGCGGTGCGGTCCGGGCGGATCTCCACGTCGCGCCTCGACGCCTCGGTGATCCGCGTCCTGAGCCACAAGCTGCGCCGCGGTCTGTTCGCCGCAGCCTCCGATCCGGTCCGGGCCGAACACGTCGTCGGCGGGCCGGAGTTCCGGTCGGACGTCGCCGCGATCACCTCCCGCAGCACGACGCTGGTCAAGAACGACGGCGGCGTGCTCCCGGTCCGCACCGGAGCGCGCACCGTGCTCGTCACCGGCGCCGACTCCCCCGCCGTGTCCCGTGTCACCGCTTCGTTCCGTTCACGCGGGCACGTGGTGCGAGGGCTGGACGCCGGTGCCGCGATGGAGGAGGCGGTCGGACAGGCCGACAGCGTCGATCTGGTGGTCGTGGCCACCAGCGGCCCGACCGCCGCACAAGTGGATCTGGTCCGCGCGCTGTTGGCGACGGCGACCCCGGTGGTCGTGGTCGGGGTGCGCACCCCGTACGACATCAATCGCTTCCCCGGCGCACCGGTGTATCTGGCGACGTACGGCAATGGCGCGACCGCCCTCGACCGGGCGGTGGCGGTGATCCTCGGCGAGCATGGTCCGGGCGGACGGCTGCCGGTGTCGGTCCCGGCGGCGGACGATCCGTCACGGACGCTGTTTCCGGTGGGACACGGGCTGCGCTTCGAACGGCCCTGAGCGAGGCCCCGCCCGCTGTCAGGTGCGGCGGGCGGAGGCGGCGAGGCGTTCGGCGAACGCGGCGACCAGGTCGCGCAGTTCGCCGGGGGTCTCGATGACGAACGGCCGGTCGAGGGCGGCGAGCACCGGTGGCAGCCAGTCGAGCCGCTCGGCCCGCACGACCACACGCAGCCAGCGCTCGGCCGCCGGGTCCTCACCCGTCGCGGGTTCGTCCCCCGTCACGCTCGCGAGGCTCACGGGCAGGCGGGCGCGGATCTGCTCGGCTGTTCCATGGACCCGCAGGATCACTTCGTGGCGGTACGCGGCCGTGGCGAATCCGGAGATCATCCGCTGTGCCGGGTCGAGGTCCGGCGGCGTCTCGAACGAGCCGGGCAGGGTCCGCGCGTCGGCGACGCGGTCCAGCCGAAAGGTCCGGTCCTCGCCGATACGGGCGTCCACGCCGGTGACGTACCAGCGGCCCGCGTGAGCGACGACCCCGTACGGATGCAGGGTGCGTTCGCTGCGCCGTCCGTCCCGGCCGGTGTAGCGGATCGACACCGGGCGACGGTGACGTACCGCGTCGGCGAGGGTGAGCAGAATGCCCGCGTCCGGAGCGGCGGTCCCACCGCCGCGGCCGTTCTCGTCGGTGTCGTCGGTGTCGTCGGTGAAGGCGAGGGTGTCCAGGAGCGTGTCGAGACGGCGGGCGACGGGCCGGGGCAGCACCCGTCGGATCTTCGCGGCCGCCGTCTCGCTCGCCGTCGGGTCCGTGGTCAGGCCCGCGCGGCGGCCGGCGATCAGGCCGAACAGCACGGACAGCGCCTCGTCGTCGCTGAACATGAGCGGCGGGAGCCGGTGTCCGGGACCGATCCGGTAGCCGCCGTAGCGGCCGCGCACCGACTCCACCGGCACGTCCAGATCGATCAGCTGATCCACGTACCGCCGGACGGTGCGTCCTTCGACGCCGAGCCGGTCGGCGAGTTCGGCCACAGTCCGGGTACCGCCGGACTGGAGCAGTTCCAGGAGGGTCAGCACGCGGCCGGCGGGTCTGGACATGGTCGCACTCTACTGTCCATACCGGACCGAAACTGTCCTCTATTGCTCCTAGCCTGCGAGGTGAAAGCCACTCGTACGGCCAAGGAGATTCCCGTGGACTTCGTCTCGATCCGCATCATCACCGGCGATGTGCCGCGCCTCGTCGCCTTCTACGAGCGAGCCACGGGGGCCCGTGCGGAGTGGGCCACCGACGACTTCGCCGAACTGCGGACGGCGGGCGCCACGCTCGCCATCGCGGCCACCCGCACGGTCGCGCTGTTCGCCCCGGGATCGGCGCGCCCGGCGGACAACCACAGTGTGATCACCGAGTTCCTCGTCGACGACGTGGACCGGGTGCACGAGGAGCTGAACGGGTTCGTCACCGAGTTCGTCGGCGGGCCCACGACGATGCCGTGGGGCAACCGGTCGTTGCTGCTGCGCGACCCCGACGGCAACCTCGTCAATTTCTTCACCCCGGTGACCGAGGCGGCCGTCGCGAAGTTCGCGCGCTGACTCGGTCAGCGCATGCCGTCCGCCTCGACGATCGCGTCGGTGAAGGCGCCGGGCTGCTCCTGGGGGAGGTTGTGGCCGGCGCCCGGCACGATGCGGTGGGTCCACGGGCCGGTGAAGTGCGTGGCGTATCCACTGCCGTCGGTGGGAGGGATGACGCCGTCGGTGCCGCCGTCCAGGGTGACAGTCGGGACGGTGATCCTCGGCTGGTCGAGAAGTCGGCGCTCCAGTGCCTCGTAGCGCGGGTCACCGGGCGCGGCGGCCAGCCGGTGGCGGTAGCCGTGGATGACCACGTCGACGTAGTCGGGGTTGCTCCACAGCTTCGCCGTCTGCGCGAACTCGGCCTCGGTGAACTGCCAGGCGGGCGAGTTGCGGTGCCAGACGACCCGGGCCAGGTCCTCGCGGTGGCGCTGGAGGCCCTTCCGGCCGCGCTCGGTGAGGAAGTAGAAGAAGTACCAGTAGCCCTCCTCCATGGAGGGGGCCAGGGGCTCCTGCGCGAGGGCGATGTTCTGGATCAGGTAGCCGTTGACGGAGACGAGGCCGGTGCAGCGGTCGGGCCACAGCGCCGCGGCGACGTCGGCGGCCCGGCCTCCCCAGTCGTATCCGGCGAACAGGGCGCGTGGCAGATGCAGGGCGTCCATGAAGGCGATCAGGTCCGCGCCGAGCGCCGCCTGCTGACCGGATCGGACGGCGTCCGCGCGCAGGAACCGGGTTTCGCCGTGTCCGCGCAGATAGGGGATGTAGCAGCGGTACCCACGGCGGGCGAGCGCGGGCGCCACCTCGGCGTAGGAGCCGACCGGGCTGAACGGCCAGCCGTGCAGCAGGATCACGGGAGTGCCGTGGGCCGGGCCGACGTCGTGGTAGGCGATCTCCAGGACGTCGGTACGGGTGCGGTGGAGCGGACCCAGGCCGCTGCCGCTCCGTCCGGTCGCCGTACGGTTCGCCGGGCGGTTCGCCGCCGTGGCCCGGCCCGCTCCCGCCAGCGCGCCGGCCCCGGTCGCCGCCGCCGTCACGGCCTGCCCCAGTCTCCGCCTGCTGATCATGACGTTTCCTCACCTTCGATCCGCGCCGCGCGGACACACCTATAACCTGTTGGAATGGTTACGAGGATGATCGTGCGAGGTGTTGCTGTCAAGAAGGTTGCACGCCGTGGCATGTGTGTCTGAATTTCGGCTCGTCGACACATGGTTGAACGTGCAAGAGTCTGCTGCTGAACAGCAACCCCACACATCTCATTCCTCACACGACAAAAGGCGGTCACCATGCTCACCCCCACGATGAAGTTCCGCGGCGCGGTCACGGCCGGAGCCCTGGCCCTGTCCGTGATCGGCCTCGGCGCCGGGTCCGCCCAGGCCGCCGCGGACTGGCCCCCGCTGCAGGAGGGCGCATATCTCTACTCCGGGAACGACGGCTCGGGGACGGTCACCGCGGTCGACCTGGGCGACGTCGGCACCTGCCACACCCTTGCCGCGCCGGTCCGGTCGGTCCAGATCGTGTCGGGCTCCGCGTCGGTGACGCTCTATCCCGCGGGCGGCTGCGCCGGTGACCACGCCTGGGCCTCCGGCTCGCTGACGCAGTCCAACCTGCCGCTCGCGGCGCTGAGTTACCGGGTACTGCCCGCCTGACGGGCCGCCGGGTCAGGCGGGGGTGGGGTGCCGCGTGGCGTGCAGTGCCGCGTACAGGCCCCAGGCCGGGCCAGACCGCCAGCAGCGCCTCGCCGTCAGCGTGGCCCAGATGGGCCGTGACGTCCGTCCGGTCCGGGCCGACCGACGTCCAGGCAAGCAGCACGCGGCCCTCCGGCACGGCGGTCGACCGGCCGAGCGGCAGCCAGTTGGCGACGAGCGTGCCGCCCGCCGGTCTGACGAGCGCGCCCCGGACGTCGGCGGGCATCGGCTCGGCGGTGAGCACGGAGAGTGGAGCGGTCCTCAGGGCGTCGGAACCCGGTACGAGCGTCAGCGAGGGCCGGGTCGCGCTCCAGGACCGGCGACGGCCCGTCACAGGGCGGCGCACGGCAGATCCCCCTCGGGCACGTCGCGCGCCACCCGCTCCAGCAGCACGGTGGCGGCGCCCCGTACGGCATCGGCCTCCGCCGCCGTACGCGTGCTGGTGTCGTGCAACTCGGCGAGGAGCTGGGCCAGTCGGCCGCCGCCGACGGTCGTCAGGGCGAGGTTGCCCTCCCACAGGGTTTCGCGCAGGCGGTCCGACGTGAGCTGGCCGTCGCCGGCCGTGGCCACGAGCAGCCGGAAGACGAGGATGCGCTCCAGCGGTCCCGGCGTCCAGCGTCCTTGGTCGAGGTCCGCGGCGAGGGCGGCGGTCAGCTCGGTGAGACGCTCCGCGGGCGATGCGTCGTGCGGAGTCAGGGGTGGTGCGTCGTGGTGCATGGGGTGGTGAGCTTTCTGTCGGTTGTTCGGTGGGGACACCCGGGTGCGGAGCCGATTCGTTTCCAGGGAGTGCCGGGGCCGGGTCAAGGCAAGGCCGAACGCGGACGGCCTCACGGGCGCACCGGGATGTGGCGGCTTCAGCCTGTCGCGGGTACCGGCCCGCGCGCATCCGTCACATGACGGTGTACCGCGGAATGAGTCACACGTGTTCCGAGGGGCGACGGAGGTTCAGGCCGGCGGAAACGTCGATCGGCCCCTGCGGACACACCATAGGACGTGTGCTCGAAGGGGCCGATCGGTGGGTTCAGCGGTGGTGGGGAGGTGTCAGAGCCGGTCGTTCCGTTCGTCGCCGGTCAGCGTCAGGCCGAGCGCTTCCTCCAGCGCGGCGACGGTCCGTGCGGGGTCCTCCGCGAGCACGGTGGCGAAGCCCAGTTCCGCCGCCGGGGGCAAGTACTGCGCGGTGTCGTCGACGAACACGCACTCCTCGGCCGACAGGCCGAGCCGGTCCAGGACGAGCTGGAACATCTTCGGCTCCGGCTTGCGTGTGCCGTGGAGTTCGGACAGCACCACGGCGTCGTAGTGCTCGTCGATGCCGTATCCGTCGTAGAGGTTCCACGGCGTGAGACCGACGGAGTTCGAGAGGATGCCGACCTTCACGCCGGCTCGGCGTGCCGCGGCGGCTGCCGCGATCACCGTGTGCTCGGGGCGCAGGTCGGCGAAGATCCGGCCCATCAGGTTGTCCGGTTCGAGGCCGAGGAGCCGGCCGGCCGCCTCGTTCCACTCCGGCTGGCCGATGGCGCCCCGCTCCAGTTCCTCGGTGCGGCTGATCCCCTCGGGGTTCAGGTAGAGGCCGGTGAGCAGCGTCCCCTCCGCCAGTCCCGCGCGCCGCTCGAAGGCGAGCGCGGCGGGCAGCAGAGGGGTCGTCAGCACACCACCGAAATCGAGGACGAGGCCCTTGCGGTGGAGAGTCATACGCACACTTTAGAGGCCGGCCGGAACAAGTCCCGCACCGGCAGGTGTGTCTCTCGCCGGGCGGGACATGTGTGCCTGTTCGGCGTAGGGCCGTGCTCCGGTCAGGCGCTCCGGTACCGGTGCGGGTCCGCGGGGTAGACGCCGAGGACGCGCACTTCGCTGGAGAAGAACCGGAGTTCGTGCAGGGCCAGGGCGACCCGCTCGTCGTCGGGGTGGCCCTCGATCTCGACGTAGAAGCGGCTCGCGCTGCGGCCCGCACCCATCTGGTAGCTCTCGATCTTGGTGAGGTTGACGCCGCTGCTGGCGAATCCGCCGAGCGCCTTGTACAGCGCGCTCGGGATGTTGCGCACGCAGAAGAACAGGCTCGTCATCGTCGGCTCCCCGAGCGCCGGAGCCGGGGCGGCCTCGCGGGACAGGACGACGAACCGGGTGGTGTTGTCCGGGTCGTCCTCGACGCCCGCGCGCAGCACCTCGAGACCGTGCAGCGCGGCCGCGGCGGGCGGGGCGAGCGCCGCGTGCCGCGGGTCGCCCAGCTCGGCCACCTCGCGCGCGGCTCCGGCGGTGTCGTCGCAGACGAGAGTGCGCCAGCCGCCCTCGCGCAGCAGCTTGCGGCACTGGCCGAGGGCGTGCACGTGACTGCGGACGCACTCCACCTGGTCCGGCGTCGCGCCGGGGACGCCCATGAGGTCGAAGCGGATCGCGAGGAAGTACTCGGCGTTGATGAACAGGCCCGACTCGGGCAGCAGGTGGTGCACGTCCGCGACGCGCCCCGCGGCGGAGTTGTCGACCGGGATGACGGCGACATCGGCCGTCCCCAGCGTCACGGCGTCCAGGGCCTGCTCGAAGCTGGTGCACGGCAGTTGGGCGCCCTCGGGGAACAGGGCGCTCGCGACGGTCGCCGAATTGGATCCGAGTTCACCCTGGTACGTGACGGTTGTCACCGGTTTACGCCCTTCCACGTGGTTCTGTCGTCGGGCGGCAGCCGCTCGCTCGCACACCGCACCTCGTGCAGTATCGGTGGTCCGGGAGCCCGGAGCCGCATCAGGGGGTACCGACAGGGTCGAGTTCCTGTTCGGTCCGCCTTGGATCCATTGCACGGCCCGCGGGCACACTCCGACTGAACACGGCACTCCGGCTCTGCCCGTGCGTCCTGACATGTGACTGGTTGCCGAAACATGTTCCCGCGTGGATAGTGTCTCCCCATGAACGTCACCGGGGACATGTCCGAAGCCAGTGTCTTCTCGAAGGACTGCCCCTCCCGCCAAGTACTCCTCGATGTGACGGGCCGCTGGGGAATCCTCGTGCTGGCCGCCCTCCACCAGGAGGAGTCCAGGTTCAGCGTGCTGCGCCGACGCATCGAGGGCATCAGCGAGAAGATGCTGTCGCACACCCTGCAACTGCTGCGCCGGGACGGCCTGGTGCACCGGTACGTGGACGACGCCGCTCCGCCCCCGGTCACGTACGCCCTGACCGCGCTCGGCCGCACCGTCGCCGCACCGGCCGCGGAACTGGTGACGCTGCTCGAAGGCCGGATCGAGCAGCTCACGCGGGCCCGGGACGCCTACGAGGAGTGCACACCCTGATCGGCGTCCGCCGGATCCGTGCCGAGCCGGCGGCGGTCCTTGCCCGACAGGCCGCCCCAGACCCCGTAGCTCTCCTCGTGCGCGAGGGCCGTCGCGGCGCACCGGTCGGTGACCGCGCAGCCGGCGCAGATACGGCGGGCCTGCTCCTCGCGGTCGCGGCGGGCACGGCCGCGCTCGCCCGACGGGGAGAAGAAGACCGAGCTGCTCATTCCGCGGCAGGCGGCCTGGTCCTGCCACTGCCAGTCGACGAGGAGGGGGCGCGGGGAGCTGGGCATCGTCTGCCTCATGGTCGTCTCCTTGTGAAGCGTCTGAAGCGGCTGAAACGGCTGAAGCGGCCGGCCAGGAACGGTACGGTCTTCTGTCAGTCTGGGCGGCGGCCGCCGCCGGGTCTGTCGTGCGATCCCTCGGGCCGTGTCGGGACACCCTCGGAACATGTGTGGGGCAAACCCCACATCGCCGGACAGGGCTGTCCGCCCACACGTGCGGGAGACACCTCGCGCTAGGATCCCGCCATGACTGAACCATTGCGGGCGGTGCTCGGGGAGGACCAGCCGATCGTGCGCGAGGGCATAGCGACGATCCTGCGCGCCGCGGGCATCGACGTGGTCGCCGCCGTCGACAACGCGGTGGACCTCGTCCGTGCCGCCGACGAACACCGCCCCGATGTCGTGATCACCGACATCCGGATGCCTCCGGCACTGGAGACGGACGGGCTCGACGCCGTCCGCAAGATCCGCGCGGCGCGTCCCGGGACCGCGGTGATCGTCCTCTCTCAGTTCCTGGACGCTTCCTACGCGCTCGACCTCGTCGGGGACGATCCCAGTGGCGTGGGATACCTGCTGAAGGAGAAGGTGGCGCATCCGCAGTTGCTCATCGACGCCGTCGAGCGCGTCGTGGCCCGTGACTCGGCGCTCGACCCGGATGTCATCGCCGCGCTGCTGGGCCGCAAGCGTCCCGAGGATCCGCTGGCCGCGCTGACCCCGAAGGAGCGGGAGGTCCTCGCGCACATGGCCGAGGGGCACTCCAACACGGGGATCGCCGCGCTGCTGTTCGTGAGTGTCGCCGCCGTGGAGCGGCATGTGACGGGAATCTTCATGAAGCTGGGGCTCAGCCAGACGGCCTCCGGACAGCACCGCCGGGTGCTGGCGGTGCTGCGCTACCTCGACCAATAGCGACCCGGCGGTTCCGCGGCCGCGTCGCTCGCGCCAGGCAGCGGTGCGGGCGAACAACCCCCGCAGGTCGGCGTCGACCAGCTTGTCCTTGAGGTCGAAGGATGCGCGGAGGCGAAGCCGGGACCGTCACTCCGGGGTGAGCAGTCCCGTCGCGGAGAGGTGCAGGGCGCGGCCGAGACGTTCGGCGAAGTCGACTCTGGTGTCGGCGAGTTCGGGGTCGCGCTGCGCCTCGACGACCGCCGGTGAGGGGTGCGCGAAGGGCCACAGGCCGGCGGTGTACACGACGGTCAGGGACACCAGTTCCCGGGCGGCGGCCGGGGACAGCGCGGGCAGGGGGCCGCGCAGCAGCTCGGCCAGTTCCGCCAGGAGCCGGGTGTGGGCGCGTTTGAAGTCGCGTGCCGACTCGGCGGAGATGTTCCGTTCCAGTTCGGAGCCGAGCGCCGCGAACAGTTCGCACAGGAGGGTCCGGCCGGCCAGGGAGCGGGCCAGCGTGTCCGTCACGGTCCGGGACGACGCGGCCGCGCCCCCTCCGGACCGTGCGAGTTCTGCGGGCAACTCCTCGATCCATCGGGCGAGTTCACGGTTGAGCAGTTCGAAGAAGACCGCTTCCCTGGTCTCGAAGTAGCGCACCACGTTCGTCTTCGAGAGACCGACCCGCCGGCTCAGCTCCCGGAGGCTGATGTCGCGTACGGGCAGTTCCGCGAGCAGTTCCGCCGCGGCTTCGAGGATGGTCTGCTTGCGGACCTCGCGCTGCTCGGCGCTGCGCGCACGCCGGAAGTCCGTCGGCCGGTCGTCTGTCATCGTCGCTTCCTCGGGGTCCCTCGTCGCGACCCGCACCCGGCGCCGCCTGCGGCAACCCTACGCCGCGCCGGGTGTCACGGATCAGACGGACTCGCTCACCCGGCGCCAGCGGTCGTCCGAGGCGGCGCGCTCCGTGGCCGCGCGGGCGGCGACGGCCGTGGCGTCCTTGCCGAGCAGCAGCCGCAGCGGCGGCTCCTCCGTCTCCGCGAGGTCGAGGAGCACCTGCGCAATGCGGGCCGGGTCGCCCGGCTGCTTGCCGTCCTGGCTGCGGATGCCCTCGACGGCGGCGCCGACGACACCCCGGTACGGCTCGCTGATGGGCGGGGTGGCCATCGAGGAGCCCGCCCAGTCCGTGCGCATGCCGCCGGGCTCGGCGACCGTCACCTTGATGCCCAGCGGGGCGACTTCCTGGGCGAGGACCTCGGAGAAACCGCCCACGGCCCATTTGGCCGTCTGGTAGGCGCCGAGGCCGGGCACACCCACGCGTCCGCCGACGGAGGAGATCTGGATGATGTGCCCGGATCCCTGCTCGCGCAGGACCGGAAGGGCCGCCCTCGTGACGTTGACGACGCCGAAGAGGTTGGCGTCGATCTGGTCGCGGAAGGCCTGTTCGGAGGTGTCCTCGATGGCGGCCATGTCGGCATAGCCGGCGTTGTTCACGACCACGTCGAGCCTCCCGAACGCCTCGACGGTGGCCTGCACGGCACGGCGTGCGGCGTCCGGGTCGGTGACGTCCAGGGTGATGAGCCGGACACGGTCGCCGTACTTGTCGGCGAGATCGGCGAGGGTCTCGGTGCGCCGGGCGGTGGCTGCCACCTGGTGTCCGGCGGCCAGCGCGGTCTCGGCGAGTGTGCGGCCGAGACCGCGGGAACTGCCGGTGATCAGCCAGGTCCTACTCATGATGCTGCCTCGTTTCACTGCTGCCACAAATAAAAGGCCGGTGGACCTTTACGCGTTCCACGATAAGGGTCCAGTGGCCTCTTGTCGAGTCGGAGGGTGTCTCCCGATCGACCGCCCGCGGACATCCGGCCCCGCCTTCGCCGTGCCACACGTGTTCCGGACACCGTCATATGACTGCCGCGCGGGCAGGGCACATCCATCCCTGGCATCACGGGTACAGCGCGCGATGGCTCTCGTACGCGAAGGTGTCGCCGGCGCTGAGGACGCTCACGACGTCCTCGCAGTAACGCCGGTACGCGGCCTCGTCCTCGGGTGGCAGCGTGACGACTCCGGCCGGTTCCCGGAGGATGGCCAGGAGCCGCCACGGAGGGGGCAGCATCAGGACCTCCAGTACGCGACGGCACGCGTCGGCGAAGGCGGTGTCGGCCGCCAGCAGGTCGCGGCAGGAGGTCAGATGCCCGAGGTCGGCCATGGTCACCTCGACCGGGTACAGGCTCGTCAACAGGGCGCCGTCCGCGCGGCACAGGGTGTAGCCGACCGGTTCGTCGGGCGATCGCGCGGGGTCCCAGCGCTGCCACTGCGGCAGCTTCAGCAGCAGCCGTACCCAGCTGTCGTAGGCGTTCGACAGGATCTGCTCGTCGCCAGGGCGAGGCACGGTGCCGTGCAGGCTGTTCAGCTGGAACAGACGCCGGAGCAGGGGCTCTTCCAGGCTCTGGTACGCGGCGAAGAACACGGGGTCGTCAGGGACCAGTACGTGCACGGCGGATCCTCCGGGTTCGTCCTCGGGGGCGGGCCTGGGGTTGGTTCAGGCCGCTTCGAGCCGGGCGACCGCGCGCAGTCCGCGCAGGGCGTGGTGGTGACGGCTCTTCACGGTTCCGGGCGGTACTCCGAGGATTCCGGCGGCCTCCCTTGTCGTGCGGTCGCACAGATAGAGGTGGACCAGTACGGCCCGGTGCTCGGGAGACAGCCGGGCCAGCAGCGTCGCGACCACCATGGCGTGCCGCACCGCCTCGATGTCGTCGGTCGTCGACACCGGTTCGTGGTGGCCGACCGCGATGACCTCGCGCCGGACGTGCGGCTTGCGCACCCAGTCGATGATCAGGTGCCGGGTCACGGTGAAGAGCCAGCCCCGGACCGCCCGGCCCATCCCGCCCAGGTGGTCGATGTTCCGCCAGGCCCTGATCATGGCCTCCTGGACGATGTCCTCGGCGAGGGCGCGATCCCCCAGACTCCTCTCGGCGTACGAGGTCAGGGCGTCCCGGTGCTCCTTCATGAGAGCGCCGAGCAGTTCGGACCGGGACATGGCCGTGTGCGGCGTAGCCATAGCGTGCGGAACCATCCTGGTTCTTCTTCGTGTGCGGCGGCGGGGCCCGGAGGCAACCCCTCACCTGTGCACGGTGAGCGGGATCAGGTGTCAGAAGACTGTCACACCTTTGTGGAGTACATGTGATGCCCCCAGCCTTCGGACATGTGTACGTGAACCGCCGGATCCCGTAGCGGAGAGGCGTCCGGGCCACCTCCGTACCAGCACCTTTACGTTTATCGTGAGGAGTGAACATGCCTGGCGGGCATGCCCACGGGCCACCGGGTATCCACACGCATCTGCACGCCACCCCTCACGTGGGTAGCATGCGCAACGACATCCATATGGAGGGAGTGAACGGTTGTGAGCAGCCGATCAGCCGCCACGCTCCGATCGCGGTACGCAGAACAGGCCGCGTCGGATCTGGCGGACAACCGCCGGCGTCAGCAGGAACTCACGGACCAGATCGCGGTCCTGAAGCAGCAGGAAGCGCTGCTGCTGGACATCCTGAACCTGGCCGAGCGGTACGAAGGTTTCGCCGACGCCTCGCGCCTTCCGGAGCAGGTGCAGGACGAACCTGGCACCGCGACGGCGCCGGCGGCCAAGAAGACGGCCCCGGTCGCCAAGGCCCCTGCGGCCGGCAGGGCTCCGGCCGCCAAGGCTCCCGCGGCGAAGAAGGCCACGGCGAACACGAAGGCGAAGGCCGGCGCGAAGGGGAAGTCGCATCAGCCGCTGCTCGGGGATCTGCTGGTCGACCTGCTCGCCGGACACGACACCCCGCAGCCGGCCTCCGATCTGCGCGAGGAACTGCTGGCGAAGCACCCGGACCGCAATCCGACGCCGCAGGTGGTGCGCAACACGCTCGAGTCGCTGGTCGCCAAGAGCCGCATCCGGCGCCACAAGAAGCAGCGGGCAGTGATGTACACCCTCGTGAAGTCCGCGAACTGAGCACGCACACCTCGGCGGACGACCGCCGGGGACACATCCCCTCCTCCCGCGGGCGGTGGCCGAAGGCCCGCCGCGGGAGGGATGTGTCCGTCGGCCCCTCACTTCTCCGAGCGCGTTTCCGGGCGCGCTTCTAAGCACGCCATATGTTGTCGAACGCGTCGTTCTCGATGGCGCGGCGCAGCCGTGCGGCCTCCAGTTGCGTGACCGCCTCCCCCACAGCGGCGAGAACGGTGACGACCGCGTCATCGCCCCGGTCGTCTTCCCGCTGCCACGACGACGTGTCCTGACGCCTCGTGGCCGCCAACAGCTCGACGAGTACGGGTTCGCAGGACGCGGCGCGCGCCTGGGCCGCGCGGCGTGCCGGGGAATCGCCGCGGCCCGTGTCCGCCGGCCTCGACCAGAATCCGTGGCGCTTGGGGCGCGGGCGGGCGATCAGCCCCGACCGCTCCAGCTCGGCCACGTAGGCGGCGGCGAGTCCCGGGCCGCGCCGCCACAGCCAGTTCTCCACCGTCTCGTACGGTTCCTTGCGGACGAGCGCCGAGGCCGCGCGGTCCAGCAGGCTGTCGCCCCCGGGCTGCCGCGGACCGGGCACCATGCGGTCGCCGTCCAGGGACAGCGCGCCGCTCGTGATGAGGTCGACCGCCTCGGCGCCCGCGAGCGCGAGGGACAGGGCGCCCGGTTCCGGGCGCTCCTCGTGCGGCACGTCCAGGGCGACCAGGGTGAGGTCTTGTGCGGTGGTTGCGGTGGTCATCAGCGGAGCTCCTTCACGTCCGGCCGGGCTTCAGAGGAAGTCCGAGGCCCACGGGCCGTACCCCCACATGACCGCTGTCGCTGACCAGCTCCACACCTGTGTGGCGTCGTGCCGCTCGCGGTCCATGACAGGGACATCGGTGCCGGTGGTGGTGTCGATGGTGGTGTCAGTGGTGCCTGTGGTGTTGAGGGTGGCGGCCGACGAGGGGGCGGTGACGGCGCGGCGCTGCTCGGGGGTCCGGGTGCGGGTGTACGTGTCGGAAACCATGGCGGGTGCCGTCTCTCTCCGGTCGGCGGTTCGGATGGTGCGGGCCCCGTGCCGGGGGAAGGGGCACGGGACCCGCGGTTCGGGGAAGGTCAGGCGCCACGCTCCGGATCCGACGAGGAGCGGGGCACCGGTTGGGGTGGTGATGGAATCGTGGCAGATGTTTACGTCACCCGTCAATATGGTTACGACATGAACCCAATCCCCTTCCACGCACCGGCATCCACACCCTGCTCACCTTGACAGCCATACCGGATCGTGCAAATGTTCATCACCAGTTAGAGCAGTTACCTAGGGCGATTTCCCTACGCAATGCGCCCCCAGGACCACTTCTGGCAGCATGACACATGTGTGAGTGACGGGCAGCACCCGCTCACACCTCACCCCCTCCTCTGGAGCCTCCGATGACCGCATCGCCCACCCAGGGCACCGGCCCGCTCTCCCCCGGCAGCCACACCTACCAGCTGGCCGGCATCGTCCAGCGCTACCACGTGCACGGCTCGGGACCGGTGTGCGTGGCACACTCCGGTGGCCCCGGGATCTCCTGGGAGTACCTGCGCATGCCCGCGCTGGAGGAGCATCTGACGATGGTGTACGTCGAGCCGATCGGCACCACCGCGGACAGCCGGCTGCCCTCCCACCCGCACGGCTACACCCGCGAGCGGTACAGCTCCTTCCTCGACCTGCTCATCAACCGCCTGGGCGTGCCGGAGGTGTATCTGCTGGGGCATTCGCACGGGGCGTTCGTGGCCGCCCACCACGCGCTGCACCGGTCCGAACGGCTCGCGGGCCTCGTGCTCTACGAAGGCGCACCCGTCACCGGACCCGAGCACGGGGCCGAGGCGGGCCGCAGGGTGGAGGCGTGGGCCGCGCGGCACGCCGGACACCCCGGACTGCCCGACGTCCTGGCGGCGTTCGGCTCGATGTCCCACATCTACGACGACGAGGGGACCGTCGCCGTGGCCCGCGGCGTGCTGCCCTCGTACTTCGCCGACTACTGGGGCGACGAGGAACGGCTGGCTCCGTTCCGGGATGCCATCCGGGCCACGTACATCTCCGGTCTGGACGAGGACCTCACCCCCGACGTCATCGACGACCGCGTCGCGCTCAAGGGACTCGATGTGCCCACCCTGGTCGTGGTGGGCCTGCACGACGTGATCTGCGGCCCGCGCTGGGGCCGCGAACTGCACGAACTGATCCCCGGTGCGCGGTTGTTGACGCTGGAGAACAGCGGACACTTCGGCCATCTGGAGGAGCCCGAACTCTTCGCCGAGGGCGTCCGCGACTTCATCCGGAGCACCGGCACCGGACGGCCCGACGACCGCCGCTAGACCGCGGCCCGGCCCCGACCCAGAAGACCGGACTCCGCCGTCACGGGGATGGGACGGCGGAGCCGGCACCCCCATTGTTCCCGGTTCAACTTCCCCGCCGCCAGAGGGCGTGCCCGGCACGGGCGTCGTTAGACTCCCCCGCATGTCCGACATCGACGCGATCCGCCGTGCCACCTACATCAGCCTGACGACGTACCGGAAGGACGGCACCCCGGTCGCGACCCCCGTGTGGCAGGTGCCGCGGGCCGACGGCGCGGTGCTCGTCGTGACGCCGGCCGACTCGTGGAAGGTCAAGCGGATCCGCAACAACGACTCCGTGACGGTGGCCGTCTGCACCGTGCGCGGACGTACCGCCCCCGATGCCGCCGTCCTGCCCGGCACCGCGCGCCTGCTCGACGAGGCGGGCACGGCCGACGCGCAGAAACTGCTCGGCAAGAAGTACGTCACCTCGCGGATCGGCAACGGATTCCTCAAGATCCTCCGTGTGCGCAAGAAGCCCAACATCGGTATCGAGATCACTCTTTGACGATCACTCAGTGACGAGTCGATTGATCAAATTCGGGCTCAAGAGTGCGTGAGAGTGCACGGAAACAGTCTCCGGCAACCGTTTTGGGCATATGCCATACCGTGTTGCCGTCAACTGTCTAGGGTTCCGGCGAGGGCTGGAGAACCGGCCCCCGCACCTCGTGGAGGAGAACCCGTGACCAATGTGGAAGTGTCCCTCAAGACCCTGCTGACGGAGGTCGAGGGTGCGCTGGGGGCAGCCGTCGTCGACTACACGAGCGGTATGGCGCTCGGCACCCTGGGCGGCGGCAAGGAACTGGACCTGAACGTCGCCGCGGCCGGCAACACCGATGTGATCCGCGCCAAGATGCGCACCATGGAGACGCTCGGCCTCAAGGCCGAGATCGAGGACATACTGATCACCCTCGGCACCCAGTACCACCTGATCCGCCCCGTCTCCGGCCGTACGGGGAACGGGCTGTTCATCTATCTCGTCATCGACAAGGGCAGGTCGAACCTCGCCATGGCGCGGCACCACCTCAAGCGCATCGAGGAGCAGCTGGAAGTCTGAGCCCCGGCCCTTTTTCTTTGCTCACCACTTGAAGAATTCTTCAAGTCTCCATCTCTGCATCCGTCGAACTCTCGGATCCCACGGCCCCGGCCAGGAAGGATGGGACGGCACAGCGGGCGCGGCGGCGGGCGTGGCCGCCGCTCCCCGTCTCCACACCCGCATCCGTCATCCGAGCCAGGGAAGTGAGCGATCCCCGTGCAGGCGCCCCTCTACCAGGTCAAAGCAGAGTTCTTCCGCATGCTCGGGCACCCGGTTCGGATCCGTGTTCTGGAACTGCTTCAGAACGGACCGGTATCGGTACGCGACCTGCTGCTCGACATCGACGTCGAACCCTCGAACCTCTCGCAGCAACTCGCCGTGTTACGCCGCTCCGGCATCGTCGTCTCCACCCGCGAGGGCGCGACCGTCAACTACGCCCTCGCCGGTGGTGACGTCGCGGAACTCCTGCGCGCGGCCCGCCGTATCCTCACCGAGCTCCTCACCGGCCAGAGCGCCCTGCTGGCCGAGCTCCAGGACTCCGACCTTCCCGGGGAGCACGAGCCCCCGGAACACTCCGATCGTCCCGGGGAGCCCGCCGCGCACGTCCGTCATTGACAGCATGGGGGCCATGACGACGACGCTCGGTGCCTTTGTCCTCGGTACACCCGACCCGCCCGCGCTGGCCGACTTCTACCGTGCCCTGCTGGGCTGGGTGGTGGTGGACCGCGAACCGCGGTGGGTCAGGCTGCGCTCCCCGGAGCACGAACGCCCCGGACTCAGTTTCCAGTACGAGCCCGACCACACCCCACCGGTCTGGCCCCCGCGTCCCGGGGCTCAGCAGATGCAGGCCCACCTCGACATCCAGGTCGACGATCTGGCCGCGGAGACGGAGCGGGCCCGCGCGCTGGGCGCGACGCTGGAGGAGCATCAGCCCCAGCAGGCCGTACGGGTCATGCGCGACCCGCACGGCCATCTGTTCTGTCTCTTCCTGCCCGGCGCCTGACCGGCCGTGCTCACCCGGACACGGGCTCCTGCGCGCCGGAGCCGGGCGCGGCGACCTCGGCCACCACGGTGGACAGTGCCTCGCCCAGCGGCAGCTCGACGCGGCCGGCGGCCCAGCGGTCGCCCCGGGTCGGGCCCTGGTTGACGACCAGGACCGGGATCCCGGCGTCGGCCGCGCGACGGACGAAGCGCAGTCCGGACATGACCGTCAGGGACGAGCCGAGCACCAGCAGCGTGGTGGCGCCGTCGACCGTGTCCCGGCACAGCGCCACCCGCTCGGGCGGCACGTTCTCCCCGAAGAAGACCACGTCCGGTTTGAGGACTCCGGTGCCGCAGGCCGCGCACGGCACGAGCCGGAACTCGCGCACCGCGTCCTCGGGGAGTTCCACGTCACCGTCCGGATTGACCCGGGCGGCGCGGTGCCGCTCCGCGACCGCCTCGAACCCCGGGTTGGCGGCGCGCAGCCGCCGGTCCAGCTCCTCGCGGGTGCTGGTGCGGCCGCAGCGCAGGCAGATCACCCGGCTCAGGCTCCCGTGCAGTTCGATGACGTGCCGCGCTCCGGCGGCCTGTTGCAGCCCGTCGACGTTCTGCGTGATGACGCCGGTGACGAGACCGGCGCGGGTCAGCGCGGTGACGGCGCGGTGTCCGGCGTTCGGCACGGCCCGGGTCATGGCGCGCCAGCCGAGCTGGCTGCGGGCCCAGTACCGCTGCCGGGCCTCCTCGCCGCCGAGGAAGTCCTGGTACGTCATCGGGGTGTGCCGGCGCAGTGAGCCGTGCTCGCCGCGGTAGTCCGGGATGCCCGACTCGGTCGACAGGCCCGCGCCGCTCAGCACCACGACGCCGCCCGCGCGGACGGCGTCGACGACGGCCGACAGGTCCGTGGTGGGCGCGGGCAGATCGCCGGTGGGCTCCCAGTTCAGCGTAGGTCTGATCCGCATGTCTGCCAGCGTACGCAGCCCGGCGCTCCCGGGCCGGTCAGGTGCCGGTCAGGTGCCGGTCAGGTGCCGGTCAGCGCGCGGCAGGCCATCTGCAGGGCCAGCCGGTAGCTCGCGTCGTCCAGGTCGATGCCGAGGCGGTCGCGGACCTGGCGCAGCCGGGCGCCGACGGTGTTGCGGTGCAGGCCGAGAGCGCGGGCCGTGGCGGCGGCCGAACCGCCGCTCTCCAGGAAGACCCGCAGCGTGGTCAACAGATGGGCGTGCTCGGGGTCGCGCAGCGGGGCGAGCGCCGTCTCGGCGAAGGCGCGGGTGATGTCGGACTGCTGCCAGGCGGCCAGCAACTGGCCCACGCCGAGTTCGTCGGTGTGCTCCACGGCGGGGCGGAACTCCCTGGCCGCGGCGAGGCGCGCCGCGTTGCGGGCCTCGGTCAGCGTGTCCGCGAGGCCGTCGGGGCCCTGGTGGGGGCGGCCGATGCCCGCGACCAGGCGCCGCCGCACGGGCAGTTCGGCGAGGGCCCTGCGGACGTCGCGCAGCAGTCGGCGGGGGTCGTCGGTGGCGGGCCTGTGGGTGCTGCTCGCCCACAGGTCCCAGGAGGCGTCGTCCTCCGCGACGGCCTGGACGGTGAGGCCGTGCCGGGCGAGTGCGGCGACCAGCGCCGTGCCGAAGGTGTCGGCGCCGTCGCCCGCGGGGGTGTGCTCGGCGCGGACGAACAGGCCGAGGTGCCAGTCCTCCAGGCGCCAGCCGAGGGCGACGGCCCGCTCCACGGTCTCCCGGCTGACGCTGGAGCGGCCGGTGACGACGTCGGTGAGCAGCCGTCGTCGGGCGGCCCGGTCGTGGTCGGCGCGGGTGCGGGCGCCCGCGAGCCAGGACCGGATGAAGGGTTCGAGCAGCGCCAGGCCGAGGGCGATGGTCTCGGCGCGGCTGTCGTCGATGCCGTCCGCGGGGCAGAGCAGCCAGGCGGGGACCGGTGCGGCGCCGCCCGGCCGCTGCCCGGCGGACGGGTCGGCGTGCACGGGGTGGGCGAGCAGCCGGGCGGTGCGCTGCGGCACGGCGAGTTCGGGGCGCAGGGTGTCCGGGGGCACCGGGTCGCCGAGGATGGCGGCGCCGTCGGGGGTGACGAGGCTGATGTCGGCGGTGAGGACGGAGCGGGCCGCGACGATCAGGTCCGGGCCCTCGGTGTGGTGGGCGAGGCGGCGGACCAGGGTCTCCACGGTGCGGGCCCTGGCCACTTCGGGGGCGCGCACCCGCAGGGTCAGGTCGAGGGCGAGGCGGAACGGGTCGTCGGTCGGGGCCCACAGCACGGGGATCCGCAGTCGGTCCGCGAGGCGGACGGCCGACAGGGGCGGGCGGTCGGTGTCGTCCACGGTCACGCAGAGCGCGGCCGCGCCGGCCTCCTGGGCGCGGCGCACCAGCGCGTCGAGCCGGTAGGCGGGGGCGGCGTCGCGGGCGTCGCAGATCACGAGGTGCCCGGCGATCGCGTCGAGGGCGCCCTGGTAGGCGATGACGTCGGTGACGGGCCGGTCGAGCCCGGCGTGCCCGGCCAGGGTGCGGGCGGTGCGCAGCAGCGGGTCGGCGAGCAGGTCGGCGACGGTGGGGGCGGCGCTCATGCCGGGCTCCCCTCGGTGCGGCGGCGGCCCCGGCCCGGCGGCGCCGTGCGGCGCGGGGCGGGTGTCAGGTCGAGGCCGAAGGCGGCGGGGCCGACCAGGGACGCGGCCTCGGCGGGCCATTCGTACAGCGCGGGCAGGGTGAGCAGGACGAGGTGCTGGCCGGTGCGGATCTGGTCGGCGCGCAGCGGGCGGCGGCCGCTGGGGTCGACGGCGGTGACGATGCGCGGGCAGGCGGCGCGGGTGACGCCGTCGACGGTGACGGCGAGGTACTCGTCGAGGAGGTCGACGCGGACGACGGCGCCGGTGCGCCGGTCGGTGAGGGTGGCCCAGCCGGGGGTCAGGTCCTGGCGCGGGACGATCTCCTCGGTGCGGCCGACCGCGAGCAGTTCGGCGTCGAGGGCGGCGGCGAGGTCGTCGGGGGTGGTGCGGTGGTCGTCGGTCGCGGCGAGGAAACGCTCGCCGAGGCGGAGGCAGGCGCTCACTGATCCCCGTACGCCGATCCGGGCGAGGGTCGCGGCGGGCAGCGGGTGCAGGGCGACGGCGGCCGCCCCGCCGAGGGCGAGGACGTTGGCGCGCAGGAGGGGCTCGACGCGGCGGGGCGCGCAGTCCCGGACGACGGCGGTGTCGCCGCCGGGGCCGACCAGGGCGAGGGGGTGGGTGGGCAGGCCGTGGAGGGCGGCGACGGTCTGGTCGATGCGCGGGAAGGCGCGGCCCATGAGGTCGCCGTCGACGAGCGGCAGGCCGAGGCGGGCCGCGGCGACGCCCGCGATCAGGGTGTTCAGGCCGCCCACCTCGATGACGCCGACCGCGCCGGCGGGCCGCCCGGTCACGTCGGTGACGGTGCGGACGGCGCGGACGAAGTCGTCGGGGTCGGCGAGCCGCTCGGCGAGGACGTCCGGGGCGCCGCCCTGGCCGACGTGGACGACGACGGTGTCCGGCGGCAGGTCGGCGGCCGGGGTGAGCGTGACGGGTGTCCGGTCGAGCTCGCGGCGCAGCAGCAGCGCGCCGGTGGCCACCTCTCCGCCGCCGCCCGATCCGAGCAGCTGGGCGCCCACGGCGAGCGCGGGCAGGCACGCGGCCGTGAGCGTGCGCTCCGGGGCAGGGGCGGGCGGCGGGGTGGTCACGCTTCGATCATCACACTTCGGCGGCGGGCAGCGGCTCGTAGGTGTGGTCGTAGCCGAAGTAGCCGGGGCCCGCGAGGGCCAGGCCCTCGGGGGTGCGCCAGCGCGGGTCGCAGGGCACGCCGAGGACGCTGACCCGCAGGCCGTAGCGGAGTGTCTCGGTGGTGACGGGTTCGCCGGAGTCGGTGTCCAGGACGCAGATCAGGTCGGGCACGCTGACCACGACGTTCCCGTCCTGCGTGGCGACCAGGTTCTCGTTCTGGAAGGACAGTTCGAGAGTGGATCCGCTGTCCTCGGCGAGTCCGGCGATGCGGGCGGTGCCGCGGGCGAAGCCGCCGGTGGTGGTGCGCTCCACGTCGGCGACCTTGCCGGTGAAGACCTGGCGTCCGCCGAGGGTGGCGGCCGCGGCGGCCACCGGGTCGTCGTGGCCCTCACGGGCCTCGCGGATGGCCCGGCCGACGCGCTCGCACAGGGTGAGGGTGCCGGGGACGAGGTGGTCCTTGGCCTGGCGGCCGGTCAGGGCGTAGAGGCTGACGGCGGCGGAGCAGCCCATCTCGATGGTGGCGGCGCGGGCGAGCCGTTCGGCCCAGGCGTTGCCGTCGGTGCGCAGCGCGACGGAGTTGCCGCGCTCGTCGGCCAGGGCCATCGGGGAGGCCGATATCCCGCCGAGGGTGGGCAGCAGCATCTGGAGTTCGGGGAAGGCCCGGCCCATGCCGTCGGCGTCGATGAGCGGCACCCCGGCCTCGGCGGCGGCGACGAACGGCGACATCGAGTTCAGTCCGCCCGCCTCGATGGAGACGGTGTGGGTGGCGCGCTTGCCGAGCAGCGCCTCCAGGGCGCGCATCGCGCCGAGGATCTCGTCGCCGGAGGGCAGCTTCTCCAGCATGACGGTGGGGGCGCCCATGAACGCGGTGGGGATCACCACGGCGTCGTCGTCGATCTCGTCGACGTCGAGGAGGGTGACGGGTCCGTGCCGCTTGAGCGCCTGTTCGGCCAGGAGACGGCCGACGAAGGGGTCGCCGCCTCCGCCGGTGCCGAGGACGGCGGCGCCGCGCGCCAGGTCGGGCAGGTTGTCGGCGGTGATCTCACGCATCGTGGCCTCCCAGGCTCAGCTCTCCGACGGCCTTGACACGGATCCGGGTCGCGTTGCCCGGCAGGTAGGCCAGTGGTACTTCCTCGATGTCGACGATCTCGACGGAGCCGGGGCGGGCGCCCGCGGCGACGGCGCGCTCGACGGCCTCCTGGCGGGCCTCGTCCAGGACCGTGTCGCGGGCCTGCGGGACGACCGAGTAGACCCGGTCGACCTCACCGCCGACCTGGGCGATCGCCGCGCCGATGGCGTTGGCGACGGCGAAGTGGTCGGGGCGCACCACGCGGGAGGCGCCTTCGAGGTTGTCGGGTACGAGGATGCTGCCGCCGCCGACGGCGACGACGGGGACCGGTTCGGCGGAGGCCCGCATCCGGTCGACGACCTCGGCGAGCCGGTCGTCGATCTCGCGGAGCGCCGCGTCGACCACGGCCTGGTCCAGGTGGGCGACGAGTGACGGGTTGCCGACCTCGGCGCGACCGCCCGCGACGGCGATGTCGGTGGCGGTGAGTCGGGTGCCGCCGAAGACGAGGGCCTCCCGGCCGAGCCGGTAGCCGACGCTGGCCGGGCCGACGGTGATACCGGACGCGGCGTGCACGACGTGGCTGCCGCCGCCGATGCCGATGGAGAGCACGTCGGGCATCCGGAAGTTGGTCTGCACGCCCGCGACCTGCACATCGGTGGAGGCCTCGCGGGGGAAGCCGTTCTGCAGGATGCCGACGTCGCTGGTGGTGCCGCCGATGTCGACGACGGCGCAGGACGGCAGCTTGGACAGGAACGCGGCGCCGCGCATCGAGTTGGTAGGTCCCGAGGCGAAGGTCGCCACCGGGTAGCGGCGGGCGTAGTCGACGTCCATGAGGGTGCCGTCGTTCTGGCTGAGGAACACCGGGGCGCTGATGCCCGCGTCGGCGACCGTGCGGGTCAGTCCGGTGGCGACCTGGTCGGCGAGGCCGCGCAGGGCGGCGTTGACGACGGTGGCGTTCTCCCGGCCGAGCAGGCCCATCCGGCCGATCTCGTGGGAGAGGCTGACCGGGGCGCCGGGCAGCTGCTCGGCGATGATCTGGGCGGCGCGGGTCTCGAACTCGGCGTTGACCGGCGAGAAGACCGAGGACAGGGCGAACGAGGTGGCGCCCGCGGCGACGGCCCGGTCCAGGACCTCGCGGAACTCGGCCTCGTCGAAGTCGGCGATGGGGCTGCCGTCGTACTCGTGGCCGCCGTGGCACAGGTAGCTGTGCCCGCCGATCGCGGCGACAAGCCGCTCGGGCCAGGCGACCAGCGGGGGCAGTGCGCGGGTGGCGGGCAGCCCGAAGCGGACGGCTGCGGTCGGGGCGAGCCGTTCGCCCTCGACGAGCGCGTTGATGAAGTGGGTGGTGCCGATCATCACGGCGTGCACGGCGGCCGGGTCGAAGCCGGTGGCTTCGCGCAGGTCGCGCAGTGCGGTGACGATGCCGCCGGTGACGTCGGCGGTGGTCGACGCCTTCACGGCGCCCAGCACCCGGTCGCCGTCGATCAGGACGGCGTCGGTGTTGGTGCCGCCCACGTCGATGCCCAGTCGGAGCATGGCGGGGTCCTTTCTCTTGCGGTGCCGGGCGCCGGGGCGCCCGGGGTCAGACGGAGGGCTGTTCGGCGGCTCGGTCGTCGGGGGTGACGGGCGTGTCCTGGTCGGTGGGCACGGTACCCACCCCGCGCACCAGACCGAGGCGGGCCGCGGCCAGGTAGAGCACGAGGGCGACGACGACGGAGTTGACGGAGGGCAGGCCCCAGTCGACGTACTTCCCCACGACGGCGGCGACGGCCCACACGACGAGGCCGGCCGGTACCCAGGCGGGCGCGTCGGCGGGCAGCGTGCCGGACGGTCGGGTGGCGTCGAGCGCGGGGCGCCAGATCCGGGTCACGAAGTACTCGGCGACCATGATTCCGGCGATCGGCGGGAAGAGCACGCCCAGCAGGTTGAGGAAGCCGCTGAAGCTGTCGAGGACGCCCAGGGCGCCGAGCACGGAGCCGAGGACGCCGACGACGACGGTGACGGCGCCCCGGTTGAGGCGGCGGCCGAAGGTGCGGTCGGCGAAGGTGACGATGCCGAGCGAGGCGGCGTACAGGTTCCAGTCGTTCACCTTGATCGTGGCGGCCACGATGACGAGGGTGCCGAGGAAGCCGGACGTGGACGTGACGATGGCGATGACGTCGTTGGTCCGCAGGGCCAGGGCGAGGAGCACGCCGATGAGGCCGATGACGTACTCGCCGACGGTGATGCCGAGGACGGTCTGCTTGACGACGTCCTTCTCCGTGCGGTTGAAGCGGCTCATGTCGGGGGTGATGACCGCGCCGACGATGAAGCCGCCCGCGACGAGCGTGGTGCCCTGGAGCAGCGACAGCGGCGGGCCCGCGGGCTGGGCCGAGGTCAGGGCGCCCAGGTCGTGCCGGGACAGCTCGACGGCGATCGACCAGCCGGCCAGGACGAGGAAGGCGGGGACGGTGAGGTACGCGGCCCAGGCCATCGAGCCGACGCCGTACACGACGACGGCGGTGATGAGCAGGCCGACCACCAGGGCCCAGCCCCAGGCGGGCAGGACGCCGACGAGGTCGACGAGGCCGTCGGCGGAGACGGCGTTCTGGATCCCGAACCAGCCGACGGCGCTGATGCTGATGGCCAGGCCGATCAGCGCGGCGCCGTTCGCGCCGAAGCCGGTCCAGCGGGCGAGCAGCGACGTGGACAGGCCCTCGCGCTGGCCCGCGATCCCGGTGAAGATTGTCATGATCTCCAGGACGACCGCGCCGAGCGTGATGGCGAGGACGGCGTTCCAGAACGTCATGCCGAAGCCGAGGGTGGCGCCGATGAGGAAGCTCGCCAGGGTGGAGAGCTGGCCGAAACGCTGGGTGGCGACCGAGAACCAGTGGAAGCGGGCCGTCGGGGGGACTCGGCCCAGCGCGTGGTCGTCGTGTCCTGAGGTGGACGCCATGGGGACTCCAGAGGGGCAGGCGGGGACAGGGGGCGAACGGCCGGCTCGGTGTGCGGTGGGGTGAGGTTAGGCCGCCGCGCCGGGCGGGTCACCATGCACATGGCACGGCTCGTGCGGTGTGGGAGTGCGATGTGCACAGGCGCGGATCCGGCCGGACGCCGGGCAGGGTGCGGGGGCGGTGCGGACCGCCCTGGCCTGTGACCGCCGCTGTGCAGGGTGCACGTTGTGGCGGCCGGGCGGGGCGGCCGAGGGTGTGCGCACGTCCTTGTCGCCCCTGGAGGTGCTGTGAAGCTCACGGTCGTGCTGCCCGTCATCACCGACGCGTTCACCGAGGAGGTCCGCCGGGAGGTCGCCGCCTGGGCGGTGCCCGGCACCGAGATCGACGTCCGCCGCATCGCGCGCGGCACCGCGTCCATCGAGTCCGAGTACGACGAGGCGCTGGCGGGCCCCGGCATCCTCGACGCCGTCCGCGAGGCGGAGCGGGACGGTGCCGACGCCGTCTTCGTCAGCTGCTTCGGCGATCCGGGGGTGCACGCGGCACGGGAGATCGTCGACATCCCGGTCGTCGGCGGATTCGAACCGGCCGTGCTCACCTCGCTCGCCCTCGGTGAGCGCACCGGCGTGATCACCGTGCTGCCGAACGTGCTGCCGATGCTGCAGGGCCTCGTCCGCCGCTACGGCCTGGCCGAGCGCGTCGGGTCGATCCGCGTCGTCGACATCCCGGTGCTCGACCTGGATCCGGGCGAGCGGCTGCTCGACGGTCTCGCCGAGCAGGCCCGCGCCGCGGTCGCCGCCCGCGAGGCCGATGTCGTCGTCCTCGGCTGCACCGGCATGCTCGGGGTGGCCGCGGCCCTTCAGGAGCGGCTGGCCGCGGAGGGTACGTTCGTGCCGGTCGTGGATCCGACGGGCGCCGCCGTGATGTGGCTGGAGTCGCAGGTGCGTCTCGGGGTACGACCCAGCCGGACGACGTACATGCCGCCGCGCGCCAAGGACCGCGTCGGCTGACCGCCGCCGAACGCCCCTCGCCCGCCCGCGTCACCTGGAGTAGTCCATGTCTTTCGATGCAGCCGCACTGCGTGCGCTGATACCCGCCCTGAAGTCGGGTTCGGCCCGGTTCGACGCGCCGGGCGGGACCCAGACCCCGCTACCGGTCGTGGACGCGATCGCGGCGGCGCTGACGGCGCCGCTGGCGAACCGGGGCCGCGCCACGGAGGCCGAGCGCAACGCGGACCGGATCGTGGTCGAGGCGCGGGCCGCGCTCGGGGACCTGCTGGCCACCGCGCCGGAGACGGTCGTGTTCGGGCGCAGTGCCACCCAGCTCGCCTACGACCTGTCCCGGATGCTGGCCAAGACCTGGCAGCCGGGTGACGAGGTGGTGGTGACGCGGCTCGACCACGACTCCAACATCCGGCCCTGGGTGCAGGCGGCCGAGGCCGTGGGCGCGACGGTGCGCTGGGCGGACTTCGACCCGGAATCGGGTGAGCTGCGGCCCGAGCACATCGAGGCGGTGCTGTCGCCGCGGACCCGGCTGGTGGCGGTGACCGCGGCGTCGAACCTGATCGGCACCCGCCCCGACCTGCCCGCCGTCGCCGCGCTCGCGCACGGCGTGGGCGCGCTGCTGCACGTGGACGCGGTGCACTACGCGGCCCATGGCGCCGTCGACCTGGCGGCGCTCGGCGCGGACACGCTGGTCTGTTCGCCGTACAAGTTCCTCGGCCCGCACCTGGGCGTCCTCACCGGCCGCGCGGACCTGCTGGAGTCGCTGCGGCCGGACAAGCTGCTGCCGTCGAGCGACGCGGTGCCGGAGCGCTTCGAACTGGGCACGCTGCCCTACGAGTTGCTGGCGGGTGCGCGGGCCGCGGTGGATCTGCTCGCGGAACTCGACCCGTTGGCCCGGGGCAGCCGCAGGGAGCGGATCGTCGCCTCCTTCGCCGCGCTCGAGATCCACGAGCGCACGCTGCGCTCCCGCCTCGAGGACGGGCTCGCCGCGCTGCCGGGGGCCACGGTGTACTCGCGGGCCGCCGACCGCACGCCGACGCTGCTGTTCACGGTGGACGGCCGGGAACCCGCCGACGTCTCGCGCCGTCTCACCGAGCACGGGGTGCACGCCCCCGCCGGTTCGTTCTACGCCGTGGCGGCGTCGCAGCGGCTCGGCCTCGGCGACGGGGGCGGCGTCCGTGTGGGGCTCGCGCCCTACACCGACGTGGAGGACGTCGACCGGCTCCTGTCGGCGCTGGCCGAGGTCGCAGCGTAACCTCGCCCGTCGTTCCGCCTGGTCAGAGCCTGCGCCCCGGGACCGGATCCGCCCGGGGCGCGTTCTGCGGCAGATCCGCGCCGGTCACGCCGGGTTGTCGATCCCGGTCACGATCGGCGGTCCCAGCGGGGCGTCGTTCTCGTCGAATCCTGCCGCGCTCAGCGCCTGCGCGGCCAGTTCCTCGGCCCGGGCGCGGGCCTGTGCGCTCGCGTCGGCGGTCACTTCGAGGCGCATGCTGAACGTGTCGTCGTCGTTGACGGTGAGCAGGTCCAGGTCTTCCTCGCGGCCCAGTTCGGTGCGGTGCGGGTCGGCCTCCCGCAGCTGCCGCTCGACCTGGGCTCTCACCTGGGCGTCCGCGGTGCGCACGAAGGTACCGGGGATCGTGATGACAAAGGTCGTCATGTGCGGTGCTCCTGTCTCTGGCATGGCTCGGCTGCCGTGTCGTGTCGGCTTCCCCGGGTTTCCCCGCTCACTCGGGCCACTCGGGTACGACGTCGCCGGCCCGTCTCAGCCACGCTGTCCACCGCGGGTCCAGTCCAGGAGGCGGTCCGCGGGCCAGGTCGTCACCACGCGGTCGGCGGGTACGCCGCACTCCTCGGCCCGGGCGCAGCCGAGCAGCTGCCAGTCGAGCTGTCCCGGCGCGTGCGCGTCGGTGTCCACGGCGAACAGGGTGCCGGCCGCCACGGCGCGGCGCAGCAGCCGGCGCGGCGGGTCGAGCCGTTCGGGGCGGCTGTTGATCTCGACGGCGGTGCCGGCCTCCGCGCAGGCCGCGAACACCGCGTCGGCGTCGAAGGCCGACTCGGGTCTGCCGCGTCCGGTGACGAGGCGGCCGGTGCAGTGCCCGAGGACGTCGGCGTGCGGGTCGCGCACGGCGGTGACCAGGCGGCGGGTCATGGCGGTGGCGTCCATCCGGAGTTTCGAGTGGACGGACACCACGACCACGTCGAGCCGGTCGAGGAGTTCGGGCTCCTGGTCGAGGGATCCGTCGTCGAGGATGTCGCACTCGATGCCGGTCAGGAGCCGAAACGGCGCCCAGTGCGTGTTGAGTTCGGCGACCACGTCGAGTTGTTCGCGCAGCCGCTGCGGGGACAGTCCGTGGGCGACGGTCAGCCGGGGCGAGTGATCGGTGAGCACCGCCCACGCGTGGCCGAGGTCGCGCGCCGCGCGGCCCATCGTCTCGATGGGGCTGCCTCCGTCGGACCAGTCGGAATGCAGATGGCAGTCCCCGCGCTGCAGCGCCCGGAGCCGGGCGCCGGCGCCGTCGGGCACGAGCGGGGTCCGGGCGGCCTCCTCCAGGCGGGCCAGGTATTCCGGGACGTCGCCGTCGAGCACGGCGCGGATCACCTCGGCCGTGGTGGGGCCGATGCCCTTGAGCGCTTCCAGGGTGCCCGCGGCGGCGCGCCGCGCCGTCTCGTCCGGGCCTTGTTCGGTGATCACCCTGGCGGCGGTGCGAAAGGCGCGTACCCGGTAGGTGGGGGCGTGATCGCGCTCCAGGAGGAACGCGATCCGCTCCAGGGCCTGTGGAGGTCGCATCGTCACCTCCGGCCCGGCCGTCGTGCTCGCGGTCTCGCCGTCACCTGTCCAGCGTCGCTCAGCGGGCGCCGCCGGGCACGTCGGCGGCCTGCCGCAGCAGCTGTCCGATCTCGGGACCCATCACCTCGTGGTGGCCGCTGAGGGGCCGGTCGGCCGAGCGGATCACTTCGGAGACGTCGACGTTCAGGTAGGGCAGGCGCCGCAGGTCCTCCTTCCCCGTCTCCCCCAGGCGCGCCGGGGCGGGCCCCTCGACGCCCTGGATGCCGTCGAAGCCGAGGGCACCCCATTTCCGGGCGATCGACACGGTGTCGACGGAGTCGCCGATCATCTGGGCGGACAGCGGGTAGAGCACGCCGAGGTGGAAGTCGAGGTGGGAGAACGTGCAGAACAGCGGCCCCTGGACGAGGCGTTGGAGGCTCCACAGCGCGCCGTGGCCCGAGAACTGCTGCGGCAGGCTGTCGGCGAACGCGAAGTGCGACATCTCGCCCTGGAGCAGTGTGAGCGAGGACAGCAGGACCGGCTCCGCGCCGCCGCGCTCCAGGCCGCGCAGCGCGAAGCCGGCCAGTCGGGCGCCGAGGCCGTGCCCGACGAGGTGCAGCCGTATCCCGGAGTCCTCGGCGAGTGCGGGCAGGACGGGGCCGAGGCCGAGTTCCCCGATGTATCCGGCGCGGCGGCGCAGCATGTGGCGGACGACCTGGCGGAAGAGTTCGCGGGCTCCCTCCCACAGTTCGGCCCGGTCGGCTGCGGCCCGCTCCCCCAGCGGGCCGCCGGAGGTGACCGTGCCGACGCGGCCCACTCGCTCGCTCAGCGGCTGCGCGGGGCGCAGCGCGGCGAGGGGGTCCTCCCCGGCGGCGATCCCCCTCCTGTCGTCCTCGTGCCGGGCGGAGCCCGTGTCCCCGGCCCGGCGCAGGTCCTGGAGCGCGCCCGCGAACTCGGCGCACATGGTCCGGGTGTCCTCGAAGAGCATGAGGGGGTCGGACTGCGGCAGGATCTCGCCCTCGGTGTCGCCGCCGAACGGTGCCACCGGGTCCTGCAACGGGACCTCCGCGAGACGGCGCAGTTGCGAACCGAAGTCGTCGAAGGCGGTCTCGTGGTCGGGCCGGTCCCGCAGCAGGGCGACGATCTCGGCCAACTCGTCGTCGTGGCCCGGCAAGTGGCGCACCAGATCACGGAACGTCTCCTGGTCGACCTCCGTGCCGTCCGCCCGGTGACCCACACCGGGCAGGTCCTCGTCGCGGAAGCAGAGCGAGGGCCAGCGCACGGCGAGCATTCCGGCCCGGCCGGGCGCGTCGTGCCAGGCCTCGGCCAGCAGGTGGCGGTACGCGCCGTCGACGGCGGCGCCGACGGCCTCGTCGTTGTGGGCTCCGTGGACGACGACGTACAGCTCGCGGACGCCGCTGTCCCGCACGGCCGCGCGGACCCGGTCCACGGAGCCGGGTTCGAGCGCGGCCCCGCCGTCGAATCGCAGGGCGCCAAGATCGTGGAACGCGGCCGGTTGCGGCATGACTCACTCCCGTGGTGCGCCGCAGGTCGCGGCGAGGTCCGGGAAGCGGGCCGGGGCGCCCGCCTCGCAAGGCACTCCACCTTCCCGCCGCGCCGCAGGGCACGCACCGGGCGGCGCCGATGTACGGCGTTTCTACGCCGCGCATCCCGCCGGGCGCAGACGCCGGGGAGGGTGGGCCCGCCCCGGCGGACACGATCTAGGGACGGCGGTTGTCCTGCGCGACGCTCTGGGCGCGGGCCCGTGCCTCCTCGGCGGAGAGTCCCGCGTCGCACACGATCGTCACCACGCTGCCGTCGTCCAGCGGCACACTGCGCATCTCCACGCCCAGCAGTCCCGCGTGCTGCGGCTCGTCCTCGGACACCAGAGCACCTCCCTGTCGAAGGGTCCCCAGGCTAGGCACGGAACCGGAGCGGCACCGTGGAGCGGAGGCCGCGCGTCACACGATCGAACCCCGTCGCTGCGGCAGACGCCACCGTGTCAACCCGGCGCGCCGGTGGTGCGGACCGGCCGGGCCTGCGGTGGTGATCCTTTTCCCGGGTGACGAACGGGTGTAAATCCCGTCAGGCGGGTACTGGGGCGGGACAGCCCGTCCGGTACGAAGGGACCCATACCACCATGACTCCGCAGAGCACTCCGAAGTACACCGTCCCCGGCCTCACCGTGGACCAGGCCGGAGAGCTGATCGAGATCCTCCAGATGCGCCTGCACGCGCTCAACGATCTCCACCTGACGCTGAAGCACGTCCACTGGAACGTCGTCGGGCCGCACTTCATCGCCGTCCACGAGATGCTCGACCCGCAGGTCGACAAGGTCCGCGCGATGGCCGACGACGTCGCGGAGCGCGCGGCCGCCCTCGGCGGGGTCAGCCAGGGCACGCCGGGCGCGCTCGTGGCCGCCCGGTCGTGGCAGGACTACAGCGTGGGCCGGGCCGACGCCATCGCCCATCTCGGGGCGCTCGACGTCGTCTACACCGGGATCCTTGAGGACCTGCGCAAGGCGATCTCGGCGGTCGGCGCCATCGACACCGCCACGGAGGACCTCCTGATCGGCCAGCTGCGCGACCTGGAGCAGTTCCAGTGGTTCGTCCGCGCGCACCTGGAGACGGCGGGCGGTTCGCTGCGCACCGGCTCGGCCGACACCGAGGCGGAAGCAGCCCACCGGGCCGTCAACTAGCCGTCCACCAGGGCGCGTTCGCGAGTGAATCAGGTCACGTCGACCACGCCGCGCGCATGGACCGTGACAGGCGGGGCATGGGGAGGTACCTCCCCCCGAGCGAGAGCAGGCCTTCCATGCTGATGCCCGACGCCACGTTCGTCCGTACGCTGCTGAGCCGCTACGCCGATCTGCAGATGCGGTACTGCGAGCGCCCGTCGCAGGAGTTGCGCTGGCAGCTCGACGACGTGACCTACACGCTGTGCGTGTGCACCGGGACCCGGACCATCCGCGACGCCCTCGCCGCCGCCGACCTGGTCCTGGAGCAGGCCGCGGCACGCGGGTCCGACGAACCGCAGGCCGCGTGAGCCGCACACACGAGTTCACGCCTGTTTGAGCCGGGTCGGCGAGGGCACCCGGAGTGTGATCCCGTCATCCGCGAGAGCGGGATCCGATGAGCTGGGGGCGCGTCCTGGGACGAGGACGCGCCTCCGTCGTCATGTCAGGGTGAGCGCAGCGAGGGCCCCGGGCCGAGGGGCAGGCCGAGGCCGTAGAAGACGCCGAGCACGGCCGGTCACGCCACCAGGAACGGCGCGACGAGCACCGAAAGTGCCCGGCCTCAAACAGACCTCCGGCGGACGTGACCTGCTCGTCCTTCGACGATCCGACCCGGCCGCTCATCGGGTTCCCGGCGTCGGTGGTCCACTGCGGGGCCGTTCCCACGGAGGCCCTGCCGAACCGACGCCTCGCACAACTGGTGCTGCACACGCTCGAGCCCGCGGGCCGACTGCTCGACCGACGCGGGCACAGCGTGGCAGCGGTGCTGCTCAACTCCATCCGTCCGGACGGGCGTTGAGCAGCCCGCGGCCCGTCAGACGCGACCGCCGGTCAGTCGCGTGAGCGGCCCCTGGGCGCCGCGCTCCGCACGGCGCCCGGCCGCGTAGGAGCCCACCACCAGAGCCGTGGCGCCGGCCGTCACACCGGCAGCGACGACCTTGTGGTCCTTGAGCGCGGCCCAGGCCGTCGAAGCGGCCGAGGCGGCCTGTCCCGCAGCCGCCGTCGCGGCGGAAGCCGCCTGACCCGCAGCCGACGTCACCGTGGAACGGGCGCCGTCCAGCGCGGCGGTCGCCGTGGTCGCCGCGTGGGCTCCCTCGGTGCCGACCGCACGGGCGACGCGGCCCGCGCCCGCACCGGCCGCCTCCGCCTTGGCCGCGAACTTTCCCGCGGTCTTCTCCGCAGCCTTCGCCGCGGCCGGCTGTGCCGTCCCGGCGGTCGGTGCGGCTGTCTCTCCGTTGTCCTGTGTGTTCGCCATGGTGTGCGAATAGCCGGATCCGGCCGGGACAAACAGCGGGACTCCCCCGGGATGTCGCTCGCATGGCGCCGGTCCGGCCGGTGGACGACGATGGGCACAGGCCGAAGCGAAGGAGCAGGCATGGCTCAGGACAATCCCGACTACCGTCCCGTGGTCTTCCGGGACAAGGCCGCCGGCTACGCGTTCTTGACCCGGTCCACGGCGCGGACGGACGCGACGATCGAGTGGGACGACGGGGAGACCTATCCCGTGGTCGACGTGGAGATCTCGGCGGAGAGCCATCCCTTCTACACGGGGAAGGCGCGCACCGTGGACACCGAGGGGCGCGTCGCGGCGTTCGAGCGCCGCTACGGCAAGGACGAAGGCTGACCGTCGATCGGGCGGTGCGGGCTCATCCGGACACACTCGTGGAGCGGCCCAGGTACCAGACCGGCCCCGGGTCGGGGACCGTCAGTTGCCGGAAACCCAGCCGGTCGTAGAACGCCCGGGCCGCCGTGTTGGCCCGCACCATGCACAGATGGACGGCCGGCACGTCGTGCTTGTGCAGCGCGTCCAGGAGCGTGTGCATCAGGGTGCGGCCGTACCCCCTGCCCTGCCAGGGCGGCAGCAGGTCGATGTGCAAATGCGCCGGGAACGCCGCGAGTTCGTCCCTGACCATGCGTTCGGGGGTGTGCAGCAGCCCGGTCATCTCCTCGCTCGGTGTGCGGGCGGCGCCGTCGACCGGCGGATAGCGGTCCGCCACTCCGGGGAGCCATTCGGTGCGGAAGCGGGCTACGAATCCCGGGGTGTCCGGGACGCCCAGGACGTATCCGACGGCGGTTCCCTCACCGTCGTCCAGGACGAAGGCGAAGTCCGGCTCCAGGTGGACGTACGGGTAGGCGAAGATCGACGGCATCAGTTCGCGGTCGGGGTACAGCGACGACGAGTCCTGCCCCTGATGGGCCGTCATGACGCAGATGTGCCCCAGCGCTTCACGGTCGGAGGACCGGTAGGGGCGGACGAACGGGGTGTTCTTCATGCGCCGCACCCTGCCACGGTGGGAGCGCTCCCGCAGCGGGTTTTCCCGGTCGCCCATGGTCTCCGCCGGTCTCCGGGCGGCGCCGCCCACCACTCCGACGGTCCACACCCGCCCGGTGTACGTCCCGCACACCGGGTAGGGCTCACCCGCACACCCGTCACCCTCACGAGGAGCAGCCCGTATGCAGATCGATCTGGCCGGACGGACCGCGCTGGTCACCGGCTCCACCCAGGGCATCGGCGCCGCGATCGCCACCGGTCTCGCCCGGGCCGGAGCCCGCGTCGGCATCAACGGCCGTACGCGGGAACGGGTCGACGAGGCCATCGGCCGGATCGGCGCCGACGCCCCCGGCGCCGATCTGGTGCCCGTGGCCGCCGACGTCACCACCGACGAGGGAGCCCGGCACGCCGCCGAGGCACTGCCGCGGGTCGACATCCTCGTCAACAACCTCGGCATCTTCGACTCGGCCGACCCGCTGGAGATCAGCGACGAGGAGTGGCGCCGCTACTTCGAGGTGAACGTGCTGGCGGCGGTCCGGATGATCCGCCAGTACCTCCCGGGGATGACCGAGCGCGGCTGGGGCCGGGTGCAGAACATCGCCAGCGACTCGGCGGTGGTGATCCCCGCGGAGATGATCCACTACGGCATGTCCAAGACGGCGCTGCTCGCGGTCACCCGCGGCTTCGCGAAACAGGCGGCCGGAACCGGGGTGACCGTCAACTCCGTCATCGCGGGGCCCACCCACACCGGCGGCGTCGAGGACTTCGTCTACGGCCTGGTCGACCGGGACCTGCCCTGGGAGGAGGCCCAGCGGACGTTCATGCGCGAGTACCGCCCGCAGTCGCTGCTGCAACGCCTCATCGAGCCCGAGGAGATCGCCAACATGGTCGTCTACCTCGCCTCGGCCCAGGCGAGCGCCACCACGGGCGGGGCGCTGCGCGTGGACGGCGGCTACGTGGACTCGATCCTGCCCTAGGCCGTGTCCGGCGGAGCGTGTCGCGCTCTAGCGGGCGATGCCGCCGCCTCCCATGTAGAGGCCCCGCTTCCCGTCGCTCTCGAAGCTGTCGCCGTCCAGCCGCGTGACGCCGTCGGTCGACAGGCCGTGGCCGGTGCCGGGCAGCACCCACGCGGAGCTGCGCACCTCGTCGTCGCCGGGCGCGGTCACCGTCAGGTCGGCGCGGTGATCGCCGTTCATGTCGACGAGGCGCACCGACAGGCCGAACGCGCCTCGGGTGCGCCTGTCGCCACCGATGTCGCCCGCGTCGACGACCTGGGCTCCCTCGCCGGTCAGGCCGTCGGGGCCGCCCAGCAGGAGCATCACCTGTTCCGGGACGGTCTTCGCGTGCGCCTCGTCGCGCGAGAAGCCGGCGACCACGTCCGCGTAGCCGTCGCCGTCGACGTCGCCGGTGTCCAGGGAGGTGTAGGCGGCGTCCTCGTTCCCGGGATTCTTGACGACCGCACCCGGCACACCCGGGGTGTCGCGGTCGATGGTCACCGACGGTTCTCCGTTCCCCGGACCGGTCCTGGAGCCGTACACGACGCTCACCGCGCCGTCGCTCACCTTTCCTCGCCGGGGACTGAGCACGAGGTCGGCGAGGCCGTCGCCGTCCACGTCGCCGACCGCACCGGCCGCCGCGTCGGGCAGGTCGACGCCGTCCGGCTGGACGAGACCGCCGCGACGGGCGTGGAAGTAGCTCACCGGCCGGCGTTCCTCGTAGGTGGCGGTGCCGAGCGGCTCGTCGTGGTGGAAGGCGATCAGCTCGTCGGCGCCGTCGCCGTCCAGGTCCCCGGCGACGAGGTCCTCGTAGTTCGCGGACCTGATGTGCTGCGCGGGCCGGCGGGGTGCAGACACCGGGCCGGTGCTCGCCGGCGAGCCGTCGCGGGTGAAGGGGCCCTTGAGCAGGCCCTTGTCGGAGCCGAGTCCGAAGACCAGGTCGGCGTGCCCGTCGCCGTCGAAGTCGCCGGCGACGAGCCGCTCCTCCAGGATCGGGTCCAGTGCCCAGGAGACATGACTGCCGTCGGTGCCCGGGACGCGGGCGGCGCTCTTCAGCCCGTCCGGGGAGCCCCACATGATGATCACGCTCGGTTCGTCGTCGTAGACGGCGGTGGCGAGGTCGGTGTAGCCGTCCCCGTCGAAATCGCGGGCAGCGACCCACGAACCGAAGTAGGCCTCGTAGTCGGCCTTCCCCGGTATCGCGGCGTCGTTCTGCGTGAGGTGCTGGCAGCGGGCGAGACCGGTACCGTCGCCCGATCCGTAGGCCACCGCGATGCTGCCGCCGCCGGCGTTCTCCACGTCGCCCAGTGCGCCCATGGCCAGGTCGGGGTGACCGTCACCGTCGAAGTCCGCGGCGGGCGCGGTACCGGCCGGTGCCCGACCGGACGTCGCCGGGGCGGCGGAGGGCGCCGTGCCGTGCGCCGTGGTGTGGCAGGTGCCGGGCGCGGCGATGCCGGGGGCGCCGGACCGGGCCAGCACCACTCCGCCCGCGACGGCGACCGCGGCGACGGCCGCACCGGCCGCGATCATCCACCGGCGTGTGCCGCCACGCTTCCGCTCCGCCTTCGGCTCATCCTGTTCGACGTCCATGTGATCAAGCACGTCTCCCCGATGTCCTGCGGTTCCGGGCACCTGGTTCCGAATGGATCACCGGCTCACCGGATCAGGGGTGGAGTCGGCTCGGACTCCACCCCGCGCTTCGGTCAGCCGAGGAAGTCGGCGACCATCGCCGCGAACTCGTCCGGGGTGGCGAGCCGGACGCCGAGGCTCTCCGCCTTGGCCCGCTTGGCTCCCGCGCCCTCTCCCGCCACGAGGAGGCTCGTGTTCTTCGAGACGCTGCCCGACGACTTGCCGCCGGCCCGCTCGATCAGCTCGTTCATCTGATTGCGGGAGAGCTCCTGCAGGGGGCCGGTCATCGCACCCGTGACGACGACCTTCAGGCCCGCCAACGGACCGGCGTCGGCGGCAGGAGCGTCCGGGTCGTCGGCGGCGGGCGGGGTGGCGCCGGGCTCCGTCATGCTCAGGCCGGCCGCCGCGAGCCGGTCGATCTGGTCCGCCAGCTCCGCGAGTTCGGCGACGATGACACGGGCCTTCTCGGCGCCGATGCCGTCGACCCGCTGCATCGCCTCGGCGTCCGCCGCCCGGATGCCGTCCATCGTGGCGAAGTACCGGGCGATCCGGCGGGACATGGACCGGCCCGTCCCGCGCACGCCCAGGGCGCACAGCACACGCGACAGCGGCTGGCTCCGGGCCGCTTCCAGCGCCGCCATCAGGTTGTCGGTGCTGGTCTCCCCCATCCGCTCCAGTCCGAGCAGCTGCTCACGGGTCAGCCGGTCGAAGAGGTCGGGCAGGGCGGTGATCAGACCCGCCTCGACGAGTTGGACCACGCGGGTGTGACCGAGGCCCTCGATGTCGAGCTGGTCGCGCCCGGCCGCGTACGCGATCGAGGCGACGAGATGGCAGTTGCGGCCGCGCTCGCAGCGCCAGCGCTGCTCACTGGTGTCGATGCCCGAGCCGCACTGCGGGCACTCGGCGGGAAAGACGATCTCCCGCTCGTCGCCGGTGCGCAGGTGGGCGACGGGGGCCTCGATGCGCGGGATGATGTCGCCCGCCTTGTAGACCATCACCTGGTCGCCGAGGAGCAGGCCGCGGCGGGTGATGTCCGCCGGGTTGTGCAGGGTGGCGTACGTGACGGTGGAGCCGTCGATCTCGACCGGCTCCAGGACGGCGCGCGGCGCGATGATGCCGGTGCGGCCCACGTTCCACTCCACGTCGAGCAGCCGGGTGATCTTCTCGACGGCCGGCAGCTTGAACGCGACCGCCCAGCGCGGCGCCCGGGTGCCGGAACCCGCCGCGCGCTGGTCGGCGGCGAGGTCGGCCTTGACGACGATGCCGTCGATGCCGAAGGGCAGGTCGGCGCGGAGCCCCGCGATCCGCTCGACCTGCTCCACGACCTGGTCGACGGTCGTGACGACGACTCCGGGCACCTGGGTGCTAGCCGGGGTGTTGACGCCCCAGTCCGCGGCCCGGTCCATGAGGGCGCCGTGCGCGGAGTCCTGGAGTGCGGCAGTGAGGGCTTCGTCGGTTTCGGGCAGCGGCAGCAGTCCGTAGCCGAAGAAGGTCATCGGCACCGTGTAGGCCCGGTCCTTGGCGCGCAGGGTGCCCGCCGCGGCGTTGCGCGGGTTGGCGAACGGGTCGCCGCCGTGCTCGGTGCGCACCTCGTTGGCGTACTCGAACTGAGCGGCCGTCATGAGGACTTCGCCGCGCACCTCCAGCGTGACGGGCTCGGTGAGCCGGTCGGGCAGGCCCTCGATGGTGCCGATGGCGTGGGAGACGTCCTCGCCCGCGGTGCCGTCGCCGCGGGTGACGAGCCGGGCGAGGCGTCCTTCTCGGTAGCGGGCGGCGATGGCGAGGCCGTCCAGCTTCGGCGAGACGTTCCAGCTCGCCACCGCACGGCCGATCCGGCGCTCCAGGGAGGCCGCCCAGGTGGTGAACTCCTCGCCGGAGAACACATTGTCCAGGCTCAGCATGGGCACCGTGTGCGGGACGTCGCCCTCGACCGCGCCGCCAGCGACCTTGCCCGAGGGCGAGTCGGGCAGCACCTCGTCGGGGTGCTCGGTCTCGTACACCGTGATCGCCCGCACGAGCCGGTCGTAGGCGTCGTCGTCCAGGGCTGAGGTGCCGCCGTCGTAGTACGCGGCGGCGGCCCCGCGCGCGTCCCGCACCGCCTCGGCGTAGGCGGTGGAATCGGGCAGCGCGGGCAGGCCGGAGGGACCGGCGGAAGTCGTCGTCATGGAGTTCATCCTGCCTGGTGCCACTGACAATGACGGGTCGTCAGGCCAGGGACAGGTCCGCGTGCCGGGAGCGCGGCGCGGCCGCCGTCTCGCGGGTGAGGGCGACGACGGCGATGTCGTCGGTGAGGTGGTGGGTCCAGTCGTGGACGTCCCTGTTGAGGTGGGTCACCAGCGCGCCCGGTTCGGTGCCGGCGGCCACCTCCAGGCGTTCGGCGAGGGGGTAGAACTCGCCGGAGGAGTTGCGGGCCTCGCTGAGCCCGTCGGTGTGCAGCAGGAGCGTCTCGTCGGGGGCTAGTCCGACCGTGGACGGCCGCGGAAGGTCGTCGCCGAGGGCGCCGAAGCCGAGCGGCAGCAGGGCCGGTACGGCGATCTCGCGCACGCTGCGCCGGGAGACGGCCAGGGGCGCGAGGTGGCCGCAGTTGACGACCTCCACCGCGTCGCCGCCGGTTCCGTGCTGGATCAGGACGGCGGTGGCGAACAGTTCCTCGTCGCCGCGGGCGCCCGCGGCGCGCACCAGTTGCCGGTCCAGGCGGGCGGCGAGTTCCCCGAGGTCCGCGACCTCGTGCGCCTGGCACCGGAAGGCGCCGAGGACGTCGGTGACGGTCTGTACGGCAGGCATGCCCTTGCCGCGCACGTCGCCGACGAGGATGCGGGTGCCGAAGGGGGTGTCGACGGCTTCGAGGAAGTCGCCGCCGATCCCGGTGCCGACGGTGGCGGGCCGGTACAGGCCGGCGAGGCGCAGACCGCCGAGCCGGGGCGGGATCGGGTGCAGCACGGCGTGCTGCAGCGCGCCCGCGGCCTGCTCGGTGCGGGCGTGCCGTTCGGTCTGCTGGCGCCGCAGGAACGTCAGGACACCGGCGAGGACGCCGATGGCGAGGGCGGTGACGACGGTGCCGGGCCGCTGTGCCACCTGCTCTCCGGCGAAGCCGCGGAGGAGCAGGTACTCCAGGCCGGCCGTGCCCGCGACGGCGAGGGCGACGGCGGGCCGTCCGACGACGAGCGCCGCGGCGGCCACGACGCCGACGGCGACCCACAGCAGTTCGCCGATCTCGGCGGAGGCCGGCCCGCTGCTCAGGACCGAGGTGGCGGGCATGGCCTGCGCGGCGGCCGTGCCCAGGACGATGGCGGTCGGGTGGAGCGCGGAGAAGGCGCCCAGGCGGGAGTGCGGCAGCGCGGCGAGGAAGCCCGCCATCTGCGGGGTCTGGGCGGTCATGATGCCGAAGCCGACCAGGGCGGACATCGCGCAGCACATGGCCGTCGCCGGGCCCGCGCCCGCCGGGACGGAGTGCAGCAGGGCCAGGCCCACCGCCGCGAGAGGCAGCCCGAGTGAGCAGCCCGTCAGCGGGGTGAAGGCGGTGCGCCGGGCGAGCAGGCAGGCGGCGGCGCCGCCGAGGCCGAACGCGGAGACGGCCAGGACGCTCTGGGTGCGCGTGCCGCCGCCCGCGAGGACCAGCGCCGGGAGGACGAGGGCGACGACGATCTGGGTGAAGCCGAGGACGACTCCGGCGGCAAGTGCCGTGCCGGGCTGGCGCAGCGGGGCGCCGGTCAGGCGCCGTCGGCTGCGCGAGCACAGCAGACCGGCGGCGACGGCGCCGGGCGCCGCGGCGAGCGGCGCGAGGACCCACGGGTCGGACCAGCCGCGTACGGGCGCGAGATAGAGGCCGGTGATCAGCAGCACCGCCGCGCCGAGGCAGCCGGAGAAGAGCACGTCGAGGCGGGTCGAGGTGCCCGAGACGGCCGTCTCGGGCACGATCCGCAGCACGGCGACGGTGCCCGCGACGGCGAGCACGGCGAAGGCGAGGGAGACGGTCCGCCAGCCCAGGGCGGAGACGATCAGCGAGGCCACATTGCTGATACCCAGGAAGACCAGGGACATGACCGCGAGCCAGGTGCCCATGATGCGGCGCAGCCGGCCGGGCAGCGACAGGGACGGGACGAAGGCCAGGCAGGTCACGAAGATCGCGGAGGCGGCCATGGTGACCAGGACGCGTCCGGCGATGTACGCGGAGGGCTGCGCGACGAGGGCCACGAACAGGCAGCCGGTGGCGAACGCGGCCAGCGACCAGACCAGCACCCGGCGGCGGCCGAGCCGGTCGCCCGCCCGTCCGGTGACGAAGAGGGCGACGATGCCGGCGACGGCGCCGAGCACCTCGCCCACGGCCATCGACTCCCGGCTCACGCCGAGCTCGCGCGAGAGGGACGGTCCGGCGGCCGCCCTGAGCACGGGGCCGATCACGTACAGGGCCGCCAGGGCGCCGAGCACGGCGTACACCCGCTTCGGCGCGTGTCCGGGGCCGGGCGGGCCCGCCGCTCGCACGACCATGTCCCTCGCCACGTGACCGCCTCTTCCTTTCCTCGCGCCCCCTGTCGCTCGGCCCCCGAGCGTGCGCCCCTGATGTCGCACCTCTCATGGGATGCCCGACCGTGCGGCATTTATTCAGAGTGCTAAGTTTTAAGGTCTAAAGTCACGGCCCGTGCGGGCGAACGGCCCGGAGCGGATTCGTATCCTGCCCTTGTGATCAACCCGCCTCAGGACGCCACGTTGCGCCAGGTTCTCGACCAGGACGAGGACGGTGTGCTGCGCCTCGTCCTCGCCCCGTCCGGGCCCGACGTCCCGGTGCGCGGGGTGCTCATCGGCGACGAGGACGCCGTCCGGCCGCACGACGGGTATCTCGTGCTCGGGGCGGGTCTCGCGCCGGACCCGGCCGTGGCGGCGGAGCGGGTGCGGGAGCTGGCGCGGCGGGGTGTCACCGCTCTCGTCCTCAGGGACACCGGCGACGGGCCGCCCCCGGAGGAGATCGTCGCGGCCGCGCGCGAGACCGGGCTGGGCCTGCTGGTGCGGGCCGGGTGGGCGGACTGGGCGGACGCCGTCGAGCTGGTCCGTTCCGCGTGCGCGTTCGCGGCGCTCGGCACCGGGGACCGGCTCGTGGGGGACATCGCGGGCGGCGGGCTCGCCGTACTGGCCGCCGAGGTCGCCCGGTACTGCGGCGCCTCGATCACGGTGGAGGACACCCTGTTCCGGGTGCTCGCGCACTCCGCGACCGGCCCCGACGCCGATCCCGTCCGGCAGTCGACGATCCTCGGCGGGAAGGTCCCCGACTGGCGGGTGGCCGAGCTGCGGCGGGCCGGACTGCTGCGCGCGCTGTGGAGTTCCCGCGACGTCATCCACCGCGCCGCGCAGGGCGGCGATCCGGAGCGGCTCGTCGTCGCGATCCGCAACGGCGGCGAGATGCTCGGCTCGATCTGGGCGGCCGCCGACGGCGGCGGTTTCACGCCCGAGGCGCCGGAAGCGCTGCGCCGCGCCGCCGAGGTCGCCGTGCCGTATCTGCTCCAGCACCGGCTGCGCGTCGGCTCCGAGCGGCGCCGCGAGCAGCACGCGATGCGCGGGCTGCTGTCCGACGAAGGCGACCGGCGCACCCACCTGTGGTCGCTCGGGCTCACGGTGCGGACGCCCTGCGCGGTGGTCGTCGCCGAGCAGGAGGAGTCCACCGCGCCCTTCCCCGAGCGCGTCTTCCAGGCGCTCGCGCTCCAGGCCAGGGCCCACCGGACGGGCACCCGTTATCTGCGCGGGAGCCGCCGGCTCACCGTGCTGCTTCCGGTGCCCGACGGGCAGGACCGGGACGCGGTGACACTCGCCCGGGACCTCGCCTCCCTGGCCGCCGCGATGCCGGACGCCCCGGCCGTGCGGGTCGGCGCGGGCCCGGTCGTGGACTCGCCGCTGGCCGCCGCCGAGTCCGCCGAGGAGGCCCGGCTGGTCGTGCGCGCCCTGCGGGAGCGCGAGGCGCGCGCCGCGCGGGCCGACGACGAGCCGCCGCTGCGGCACGCGGGGCCCGAGGACGTGCGGCAGAGCGTGGCGGTGCTCCGGGTCCTGGACGCGGTCCGGCCGCTGTGGGAGCGGCACGGCGGTCCGGTGCACGACATGGTCGCCGCCGATATCGCCTCCGGGGGCGATCTGGTCCGGTCGCTCACCGCCTATCTGGACGCGGCGGGCGACATATCGCGCGCGGCGCAGCGTCTGGTGCTGCACCCCAACACGCTGCGGTACCGGCTCAAGCGGGTGCGGGAGCGCTTCGGCCTCGACCTCGACGATCCGGACACCCGGCTGATCGTCACCCTCGCGATGCGGCTCGCCACCTCGGACGGCGCCCCGGACGCTCCGGAGGTTTGACCCGTTTCATGGGGGTGTTCGGAACGGTGCACAAAAGAAGACCGCTGTTTTGGCCCGGGGTACGAAGACGGGCCCGCTCGGCGGCGGTCAGGCTCGGGGCACCTCCCCCGTTCCCGTGACGAAGGCCGCCCCGTGACTCTGGATTCCGCCACCTTCCTTGACCCGCGTACGGCAGAGGAGCGCGTCGCCGCGGTGCTGCGGCACGCCGTCGACCGGAGGCTGGTCGGCACCGAGCAGCCCGTCGCGGGCTTCCTCGACACCGACGGCATCCGGGCGTCCGTCGCCGCGCTGCACGCCGCGTTCGGCGAGGTCCCCGACGTACTGCACACCTTCGCGGTCAAGGCGTCGTCATTGATCCCCGTCCTGCGGCTGCTGGCCGATCTGGGGATGGGCTGCGAGGTGGCGAGCCCCGGCGAGCTGCGGCTCGCCCTGGACGCCGGCTGCGCGCCCGACCGGATCGTCCTCGACTCCCCCGCGAAGACCCGCGAGGAGATCGCCGAGGCGCTGGCCCTGGGCGTGGCGCTGAACGCCGACAACCTCGACGAGCTGGAGCGCGTCGACGCGCTGCGGCCGGCCGGCAGCGCGTCCGTGATCGGGCTGCGCGTCAACCCGCAGGTCGGCTCGGGCTCGATCGGCGCGATGAGCACCGCCACCGCCACGTCCAAGTTCGGCGTCGCACTGCGGGACGCGGGCGCGCGCGAGCGCGTGGTGCGGGCGTTCGCCGAGCGGCCCTGGCTGACCCGGCTGCACGCCCATGTCGGGTCGCAGGGCTGCCCGTTGGAGTTGATCGCCGAGGGCGTCGCGGAGGCGTACCGGCTCGCCGAGGAGATCAACGCGGCGGTCGGCCGGCGGCAGGTCACCAGCCTGGACATCGGCGGCGGCCTGCCCGTGAACTTCGCCGACGACGACGTGCGTCCCACCTATGAGGACTACACGCGCGCCCTGCGCGCCGCGGAGCCGGGCCTGTTCGACGGCCGGTACGGCCTGGTCACGGAGTTCGGGCGGTCGCTGCTCGCCAAGAACGGCTTCATCGCGGCCCGCGTGGAGTACGCGAAGGAGGCCGGGGGCCGCCGGATCGCGGTGACGCACGCGGGCGCGCAGACGGCGACCCGCACCGTGCTGATGCCGGGCGCCTGGCCGCTGCGGGTCGGCGCCTTCGACCCGCAGGGCCGGCCGAAGGGCGGCGCGCCCGTGCCGCAGGACGTGGCGGGGCCGTGCTGCTTCGCGGGGGACGTCGTCGCCGAGGACCGCGCGCTGCCGCCGCTGGCGGAGGGCGACTTCGTCGTGCTGCGCGACACCGGCGCCTACTACTTCTCGACGCCCTGGGCCTACAACAGCCTGCCCCGGCCCGGTGTGCACGGATACACCACGGACGCCGGGGGAAGCGTCCGCTTCGCGACGGTCCGCGACGCCCAGACGCTCGACGAGATCGCTGCCGAGAGCGGCGCCCGGCACGCCGACGGGCTCACCGGCCTGTCACACCCCTGAGCGAGCGCGGCTCTCTTCATCAGGGGCGCGGAACAGCACCCGTCGGCCCCGCACCCGGCCACCACCCTTCAGTCCCCTCACCACGTGCCGAGGACCTGCCATGCCCAGAACAGCCGCGGCGCCGGACGCCGCCCCCGCCCGCTCCCGTCCCCTGCGCCGCCCGCTCGCCCTGGGCGCCGCCGTCCTCGCGCTCGTCCTGAGCCTGGTCGCCGGCCTCACCACGAACGCCCCCACGGTCTGGGGACTGCTGCCGATCGCGCTGTACGCGGTGCTCGCCCTCACCGGCCTGGACCTCGTCCTCGTGACCGGCATCGCCCTGGTGAGCGCCGTCCTGGTGGCCCTGCCCACGCCCGGGCAGGCCGGTGACGTCCTGGGCACCTCCGTGACCGACCCGGTGACCGTCATCGGCCTGATCATCGTGCTCGGGTCTGCCGCAGGTGAGGTGCTGCTGCTCACGGGCGTCGCCGACACGCTCGTACGCGCCATCATGCGCACCGCCGACGGCCGCGGCACGACCGTACTGATGTACGGGATGATGGCGGCCTGCATGGTCCTGGTGGCCGGGCTCGGCACCCTCGCCGGGGCGCTCGCCATCGCCGCGCCGCTGCTCGTCCCGGTCGCCGCGCGGGCCGGGTTCACCCGCTCGGCGACGGCGGCGACCATGTTCCTCGGCGGCTGCGCGGGTCTCGCGCTCGCACCCTTCGCGGGCTCCAACATCGCCATCATGAACACGGCCGACACCGGCTATCTCACCTACGTGGCCGTCGGCGCGGGCCCGCTCGCCGTCCTGTCGCTGCTGCTCGCCGCCGTGGTGGTGCCCTGGGTGCAGCGCCGCAGCGCCGCGCAGGGCGACCACTACCGGCCGGAGGAGGTCACCGAGGAGCGGCAGGCCGAGCCCACGCCGCACGAGGCCGCCCGCACCCGCCGGGCCACGTGGACCTTCGTCGCGGCGCTCGCCGCCACCGTCTGCTACGCCACGGCGACGAAGGCGGACACCACGTTCCCGCTGATCGCCCTGCCGCTGCTCATCGTGGTGACCGCGGCCGCCGCCGGGCTCTCCCCGAAGCGCGCCGCCGCAGCGGTCCTGACCGGCGCCCGCCGGATGCTGCCGATGCTGCTGCTGTTCTGGATGCTCGCCGCCCTGTTCGGCTTCATCGACCTGCTGCACCCGTACGACGTGGTGCTCGACCGGTTCGGCCCCGGCCTGCGCGACATGTCTCCGGTGCCGTTCGCGCTCGCCGTGGCGGCGCTCGGCTGGGTGGGGGTGCCGGGCGCGACGGCGGCCCAGGTCATCCTCATCGGCGAGGTGTTCGGCCCGCTCGGCGACCAGCTGGGCATCACCCCGGCCGCCTGGGTCGTCATCCTGCTGTGGGCCTCGAAGGCGGACACCTACGGCCCGCTGCCCAACGCCAACATGGTCGGCGCCATGGGCATGGCCCGCGCCACCCGGCTCCCCTATCTGCTCGGCACCGGCTGGGCGCTGCTCGTCCCGGCGTGCGCGCTCTACGCCGTTCTGCTCATCCTCATCCTGTGACACCCCAGTCCGCCGCCCGACCCGCTCCCCCGCGTTCCTCAGGAAGTGATCCGACATGACCGATCCCACCGCCCCGTACGACGTGCTGATCACCGGCGCCACCGTGATCGACGGCACCGGCGCCGCCCCGCGCCGCGCCGACATCGGCGTACGCGACGGCCGCATCGCCCATGTCGGCGCGCCCGATCCGGAGGCGACGGCCGCAACGGTCCTCGACGCGACCGGTCTCACCGTCACCCCCGGCTTCATCGACCTGCACTCGCACGCGGACTTCTCCGTGCTCGCGATGCCGGACGCGGAGGCCTGTCTGCGGCAGGGCGTGACGACGGTGGTCACCGGCAACTGCGGTCTGTCGCCGTTCCCGACGGCGCCCGGCGAGGAGCCCGAGGACGGCGGGCCCGGCACGCTGGCCGGGGCCCAGTGGACGGACCTCGACGCGTTCGCCGCGGCCGTCGACGCCGCGCGGCCCGCCCTGAACGTCGCCCCGCTGGTCGGGCACGGCGCCCTGCGCACCGCGGTGACCGGCGCCGCCCGCACCCCGGCGGGACCCGCCGAACTGGACGCCATGCGCGCCCTGTTGGCCCGCGCCGCCGAACAGGGCGTCTTCGGCATGTCGACCGGACTCATCTACGCGCCCGGCTCGTTCGCGACCACGGACGAGATCGTCGCGCTGGCCACCGAGGCGGCACGGCACGGGCTGCTCTACGCGACCCACATGCGCGACGAGGGCGACCGGCTCGTCGAGGCCGTCGAGGAGGCGATCGGCGTCGCCGAGGCATCCCACGTACGGCTGCAGATCTCGCACTTGAAGGCGATGGGCCCGGCCAACCACGGCAAGGTCGACACCGCCCTCGCGCTGATCGACGCGGCCGCCGCCCGCGGGCTGGACGTGGCCTGCGACGTGTACCCGTACACCGCGTCCTCGACCCGCCTCACCTCGCGGCTGCCCGACTGGGCGATGGACGGCGGCCCGGGCGCCCTCGTCGAGCGGCTCGCCGATCCCGCGACCCGCGAGCGGATCCTCGCCGATCTGCGGCCCGCCGTCGGCCGGACCTTCCTGCCCGAGGGCGTCGTCCTCGCGATGCTGGGCCCGGGCCGCTACAGCGACCGGGTCGGCGACAGCATCGCCGACATCGCCCGGGACGAGGGCACCGAGCCCGCCGCCGCGGTCCTCGACGTGCTCGCAGCGCACCAGGGCGAGGTCATGATCGTCAACCACGCCATGGCGGAACGGGACGTGGAGACGGTGCTGCGCCACCACGACGCGGCGGTCGCCAGCGACGGCTGGGTGCTGCACGCGCCGGGCGACGGCCACCCCCACCCGCGCAACTTCGGCACCTTCGCCCGCGTCCTGGCCCGCTACGTCCGGGAGCGCAAGGTGCTCGAACTGGCCGACGCCGTACGGAAGATGACGTCCCTCCCGGCATCCCGGCTGCCGCTGCCGGACCGGGGCACGCTGGCCCCCGGCCAGGTCGCCGACCTCGTCGTGCTCGACCCGGAGCAGGTCACCGACACGGCGACGTTCGCCGATCCCTGGCAGTACGCGACCGGTGTCCGGGACGTCCTCGTGGCCGGTGAGTTCGTGCTGCGCTCCGGCGCGACGACGGACGCCCGCCCGGGCCGCACCCTGCGCCGGTGACGGCGCCGGTGACGGCGCCGGTGACGGCGCCGGTGACGGCGCCGGTGACGGCGCCGGTGACATCGGTGGCGAACCTGTGACAAAAGGGCGGGCAACGCATCCGGCGGGTCGCGGGTCGTAACGGGTACGGCGCGAGACGCCGGGGCCGGGTGGTCCGGCCGAACGACCTACACGGGGGATGACACCGATGAACGTACGAGAGAACCGGACCCTGTTCGCGGCGGGTGCGGCGGCGGCCGTCGTGGCGGTCGCCGCCCTGGCCGCCCCGGCGTCGGCGGCGGGCACGCCCCGCTTCCTGTCGCCGTCCGAACTGCCGCCGCACGCCTCGTCCGCCTGGACCGCGGGACCGGTCACCGCCGGGCAGCCCGACCCGCTGCCGCTGTGCGTGGGCGACGCACTGCCGTCGATCTCGGTGCACCGCGTCTACCGCACCGACCTCGACACCGGCGCGCTCCAGGTGACGGTCGTCGAGCGGGACGCGCAGGCGGCCAAGGCGTTCGTGGCGCTGCTGCGCCGGCATCTCGACAACTGCGCGAAGGACGTGACGGCGGCGGACCCCGAGGTCACCGCCACGCAGAAGTACTACGGCAAGCTGTCCGTGGAGGAGGGTGCGTACGTCTACGGCGTGCACACCGAGGCCTCCTGGGGCGCCTCCGACATCAACCTGTTCTCGGTCGGCCGGGACGGCGCGGTCGTGACGGTCGTCCAGTGGGGTGAGATGGGCTCCTTCGCGCAGGCGCCGGTGGCCGCCTTCAAGAAGACGACGGTGACGGCGGTGAACAAGCTGCGCTGACGCGACGGCGCGCGCTCAGGAGTCGGGCACGGTGAAGTCGCACCACACCGCTTTGCCCTCGCCGCGCGGCTCGACTCCCCAGCGCGACGCCATCGCCTCCACCATGACCATGCCGCGTCCGGAGGTGGCCGTCTCCCCCGGTGTGCGCCGGTGGGGGCGGGAGCTGGAGCGGTCCTTGACCCACAGGCGGACGACGCGCGGCGGTCCGGCGAGCACTTCGAGGGTGAGCACGGCGCCGCCCTCGGTGTGCATGAGGGCGTTGACGAGCAGTTCGCCGGCGGCGGTCTCCACGTCGTCGGCCATGACGCCGAGCCCCCACGCGGTGAGGTGTTCGCGCAGGGCGGCCCGCGCGTCGGCCAGGCCCTCCGGGTCCGCCTGGTGGACGTAGCGGTGCATGCGGGGCGCCTGGGGCGTGCCCGAGTCCGGCACCCGGCGCAGCACGACCAGTGCCACGTCGTCGCCGCTGCCCCACTTCTCCCACAGGGAGCGGGAGAGGTGGTCGGCGACCTGCTCGGCCGTGGGCGGCCCGGCGCCGAGCGCGTCGGCGAGTGCGCGCAGCCCGTCGTCGATGTCGGCGCCGGGCTCCTCGACGAGGCCGTCGGTGCAGAGCACGAGGGTCTCGCCCGGGACGAGGTCGAGTCGGGTCTCGGGGAAGTCGTCCTGCTCGAACTCGGTGGCCAGGCCCAGGGGCAGTCCGCCGCGCAGCCGGGGAATGCCGACCCGGCCGTCGGTGTGCCGCACGAGCGGGGGCAGATGTCCGGCCCGCACGGCGCGGACGATGCCGGTGGCGGGGTCGAACTGGGCGTACGTGCACGTGGCGAAGCGGTCCGTGTCCAGTTCGGCGAGGAAGCGGGAGGCCCGCGAGAGCACCGTGGCGGGCGGGTGTCCCTCGCCCGCGAACGCCCGCAGCGCGATCCGGAGCTGGCCCATGATCGCGGCCGCGTGGGTGTCATGTCCCTCGACGTCGCCCACGACGATGCCGAACCGGCCGCGCGGCAGCACGACGACGTCGTAGAAGTCACCGCCGACCTGACGGCCGCCCCACGCGGCGTGGTAGCGGACGGCGAGTTCGGTGTCGGGGACCTCGGGGACGGACTTGGGCAGCATCGTGGACTGGAGGCTGCGGGCCAGGTCGCGTTCCTCGTCGAAGAGGATGGCCCGCTGGAGGGACTGCGCGACGATGCCGGACAGGCCGATGCAGAGGTTGCGGTCGGCGTCGGAGAACTCCCGGCGGCCCCGGTAGAACAGGGCGAGCCCGCCGATGGCGCGGTCCTGGGCGACCAGCGGCAGGAACGCCGCGGCCTCCAGTCTGAGCCGGTCGATGTAGGGGGCCAGACGGGTGAACCGGTGGGCGAGGTCGGACAGGTCCCCGACGAACCGGGGCTGCCGGTTCATGACCACCTCGGCGAGCGGCAGGGAGTCGTCGATCTGGTGCAGCTTGAGTTCGTCGAGGGCCTGCATCGACTGGCCCACCAGGGCGATCAGCTTCAGGTCGGAGCCCTCGACCAGGCCGAGGACCAGCCCGTCGGCGGCGAACCGGTCGAGGCCGCCGGCGCCGGACAGCACGGCCACGACGTCGTCGACGGTCACGGCCCGGGACAGCGCCTCGGTGGTGCCCTGCACCATGAGGGCCACCCGGCGGCGCTTGCCGTCGGCCCCGTCGAGTCCGGCCAGCTCGGCCGGTTCGTGCGGGGCGGCGCGCACCACGCCGACGATCCGCACGGCCCGCCCGCCCGCGTCGCGCAGGACGCGGCCCGAGACATGGGTGAGGCGTGCGGTGCCGTCCCGCATGGCGATCTGGAAGTACGCGCCGTAGACGTCGCTGCCGGTCGCGACCGCCTCGTTGATGACCGCGGTGACCCGGACGGCCTCCTCGGGCGGCATCCGTGACAGCACGGACTCCGCCGTGTCCCGGAACTCTTCCCGGGGCAGGTCGAGGACGGCCAGGCAGTTGTCGTCCAGGCGGAGAGCGCCGCCCTCCAGGTCCCAGTCGAAGCTGCCCATGCCGGTCAGCCGCAGTCGCTCTTCGAGGCCGATGTCCGGCTCGTGTGCAGGGCCCATATGACTCTCCGGTGTACCGCTTCGTCACCATATCGGCACGTCGACATCTGCGCGCGGCGGCCCGGAACGCCCCTCCGCGGGGATCAGTAGCGACCCGCCGTGCCCAGGTACTGCTCGGCGAACGCGGCGGCGGCCCGCGGCGAGGTGAACAGGCGGCGCAGCCTGGCCAGGCTCGTGCCCGTACGGAACGGGTCCCCCGCGGCGGCGCCGTGGTACACCTCCGACAGCCACTGGGAGAATTCCTGGTAGTCCCAGACACGGCGCAGGCAGGTGGGCGAGTAGTCCGTCAGGGCGGTGCCGTCGGGGTCGGGGCCGGTGAGGCGGGCCGTGAGCGCGTCGCCGAGGAGGAAGGCGTCGTGCAGGGCCAGGTTCATGCCCTTGGCCGCGATGGGGGCGACGAGATGGGCGGCGTCCCCGGCGAGCAGGAGCCGGCCGACGGTCATCGGCTCGACGACGTAGTCGTGCATGTCCAGGATCCGCTTCTCGACGAGGCGGCCCTCGGCCAGGGGCGCGGTCCCGGAGGCGGCGAGGCGGCGGTGCAGCCGGTCCCAGATGCGGTCGTCGGGCCAGGCGTCCGGGGTGTCGCCGGGCGGGCACTGGAGGTAGTAGCGGGTGACCTCGGGGCTGCGCGGCATCTGTCCGGCGAAGCCGTCCGGGTGCACCCCGAACAGTACGCAGTCCGCGGAGGGCGGCGCCTCGGCGAGCAGGGCGAGCCAGCCGATTCCGTAGTCGTGCCGGGCCGTGCGGACGCGGCCCGCGGGCAGCGCGGCCCGGGTGGCGCCGCGGGCCCCGTCGCAGCCCGCGACGAAGTCGCAGCGCAGCAGACGGCGCCGTCCGGTGTCGGGGCAGGTGTAGGAGACGGCCGGGTGGTCGGACTCCACGTCGTGCGGCGTGACGTCGCGCACGCCGAAGCGGATGTCGCCGCCGCGCACGTCGGCGTACTCGCGGACCAGGTCCGTGACGAGCAGTGGCTGCGGGTAGACGTAGTGGTGACTGCCCGTCAGCGCGTGGTAGTCAAGGCGGTGTTGTTCTCCTTCGAAGCGGAAGGCGCAGGCGGTGTGCCGTTCGGCGCGCGTCAGGAGGGGTGTGGCCAGGCCGCGCCGGTCGAGGGCGCGCACCGCCCACTCCTCGATGACGCCCGCGCGCGGCCGGTGCTCGATGAACGCGCGGGTCTCGCACTCCAGGACCACGCAGTCGACACCGGCGGCGCGCAGGATGTTGCCGACGGTGAGCCCGGCGGGGCCCGCGCCGACGACGACCACCGAAACACGTTCCGTCACAGGGGAGTTGATCGAGTTGATCTCCGGGGGCAGGGTCACGCGGTCATTATGGGGGCGGGCGTGGGCGGCCGTCAGGCCCCGAGATCGACGTGGATGCCGAGGCCCTTCCGCTCGGCGAGGTCGGTGAGCAGCCGGGTCACGGCGAGATCCTGGAGGCCCACGCCGACGGAGTTGAAGAGGGTCAGGTCGGTGTCGGCGGTGCGGCCGGGTGCGGTGCCCGTGAGGACGTCGCCGAGTTCGGTGCGGAAGTCGTCCTCGCGCAGCGCGCCCTCGGCGAGCGGGATCAGGACCTCGCCGGACTTGGTGCGGGCCGTGTCGTGGGCGTCGACGACGATCCGGCAGCGTCGCACCGCCTCCGTGTCGAGTTCGCGGTGGTCGGGGCGGGGCGGTGCGCCGACCGCGTTGATGTGCTGACCGGGCGTCAGCCAGGCTCCCTCGACGAGCGGTTCGCGGGACGGGGTGAGGGTGCACAGCACGTCGCAGGCCTCGGTGACGGCGCGTGGGCCGTCCAGGGCCTTGGCGGGGACGCCGAGTTCGGCCGTGATCCAGGAGGCGAGGTCGTGGGCGCCGGCCGGGGTGCGGCCCCAGAGCACGACCTGCTCGTAGGGGCGGCCGGGAAGCAGGGCCCTGGCGTGTGCGCGGGCCAGGGGGCCGGTGCCGATCAGGCCGAGGGTGCCGGCGTCGGCGCGGGCGAGGGCGCGGGTGGCGACGGCGGTGGCGGCGGCGGTGCGGACGCGGGTGAGTTCGGCGCCGTCGAGCAGGGCGTGGCAGGCACCGGTGTCCGTGTCGGTGGCGAGGACCGCGGAGCGTTGGACGGGGAGGCCGTGGTCCCGGTTGCCGGGGAGGTCGGCGAGGAGTTTGACGACGGCGAGGCCGTCGGGCGCGGAGGCGGCGGCCATGGCGAGGAAGGTGCCCTGGGTGCCCGGGAGCCGGAGGGCGGGCGGAGCGGGCAGGACGGCCCTGCCGAGGGTGAGGTCGCGGTGGGCGCGGGCCACGGCCGCCTCCACCTCCTCGACCTGGTCGGCCAGCAGCTCGCGGATGGTGGACCGGGTGAGGATCAGGGTCATGGTGCGGGTACTCCTGACGTGGGACATACGGGTGCGGGTGCGGAGGCAGGTCAACTGCCGCGCAGGAAGGGCACGGTGAGGGCCGAGGGGGCGCGGCTGCGGCCCACGAGGCCGCTCACGGCGAGCAGCGCGAACACGTACGGGAGCGTGACGAGCAGGGGTGCCGACAGGTGCAGGCCGAGGGCGGGGGCCGCGAACTGGAGCGACTGGGCGAGGCCGAAGACGAGGCAGGCCAGCAGGGTCGGCCAGGCGCGCCAGCGGCCCGCGATGACGGCGACGACCGCGAGATAGCCGATGCCTCCGGTGATGTTGTCGCTGAAGGCGTGCACTTCGGAGAGGGCGAGGTGGGCGCCCGCGAGGGCGGAGGTGGCGCCGGTGAGCAGGACGACGGCGTAGCGGATCGAGCGGACGGGGAGCCCGCACCGGTCGGCGGTGAGCGCGTCCTCGCCGACGGCGTCGACGGCGAGTCCCCAGGTCGTGCGGCGGCTCAGGGTGAGGGCGAGGAGCGCCGTGATCGCGAACGCCGCGTAGCCGAGGATCGTCTGCTCGAAGAGCGCGGGTCCGAGGACGGGGATCGCGTGCAGTCCGGGCACGGGCAGCGGGTCGAAGCCGGGCAGGGCGCTGCGGCTGCCGTCGCCGAACAGCAGCCGGGAGCCGTAGGTGGTCGCGCCGAGGGCGAGGGCGTTGGCGGTGATGCCGGTGACGATCTGGTCGGCGCGCAGGGTGACGCTGAGGAGCGCCTGGAGGGCGGCGAAGAGGAGGCCCGCGGCGAGTGCGGTGAGCACGCCGACGCCCGCGCTGCCGGAGGCGTGGGCTCCGGCGGCGCCCGCGAAGGCGCCGGTGAGCATCATGCCCTCGACGGAGAGGTTCAGGACGCCCGCGCGTTCGCTGAGCAGTTCGCCGGAGGAGGCGAGGAGCAGCGGCAGCGCCATGCGGACGCCGCCGGAGGCGAGTTCGTCGACGACGGCGCTCATGAGCGGCTCCTCGTCCGGTGGGTGATCAGCATGGCGGCGGCGATGAACAGCACGAGCAGGCTCTGCACGATCTGGACGGTCTGGGCGGGCACCTGGGCGGCGAGCTGGAGGTTGATGCCGCCGCTGGTGAGGAAGCCGAAGAGCAGGCTGGCGGCGGCGACGGCGGTCAGCGAGCCCCGGGCGAGCAGTCCGACGACGAGGCCGGAGAAGCCGTAGCCGGAGGAGAAGTTCTCGGCGAGCACGTACGGGGCGGTGGCGATCAGCGCGGCGCCCGCGAGCCCGGCGAGGCCGCCGGCGAAGGCGAGCGAGCCGCCCTCCAGGCGGGCGACGGGCAGCCCGAGCCGGGCGGACGCGGCCGGCGAGTGCCCGACCGCGCGCAGCCGCACCCCGGTCGCGGTGTGCCGGAGGGCGGCTCCGACGCCGAGGGCGAGGACGGCGGCGATGATCACGACGGCCGTGGCGGGCGACTCGGCGCCGCCGATCAGGGGCAGTTGGGCGCCTGCGGGGAGCGGCGCGGACTGCGGCAGGGTCTCCGAGGAGGTCACGGGCTGGCGCAGCAGGGCCGCTTCGTGGACGGACACCGAGACGAGGCCGAGCCCGATGAAGTTGAGGAGCAGGCTGGTGATCACCTCGCTGGTGCCGCGCCGTACCTTCAGCCAGGCGGCGATGCCCGCCCAGGCGGCCCCGCCGAGGAATCCGGCGAGCAGGACGAGGGGCACGCCGAGCGCGCCGGGGACGGCGGCGGGCAGGGCGAGTCCGGTGGCGGCCGCGGCGGTGCCGCCCGCGCAGAGCTGTCCCTCGCCGCCGACGTTCACGAGTCCGGCGCGGTGGGCGACGGTGAAGCCGGTGGCGATCAGGGCCAGGACGGCGGCGGAGTTCAGGGAGCTGCCGATGGCGTACGGGGAACCGAACATGCCCTCGTCGAGCGCGGCCCAGGCGGTGGCGGGGTCGGCGCCGGCCGCGACGACGAGCAGGATGCCGGCGCCGAGGGCGAGCAGGGCGGCCAGAACGGCGACGGAGACGGGGTGCCGGGCCAGGTCGGCGGGGCGCGGACCCGGCCGGCGGCCCGGTGGGGACGCGGTGGTGGTGGCGGTCACGGGGTTCCTCGGGAGGTCGGGGCGGGGTGTGGGGCGGGTGCGGTGGGTACGCGCGTCAGGGCTCGGCCGGTGCCGGTACGGCTTCCTACGCCGGTGTGGCGCCCACCATCAGCTCCCCGATCCGGTCGCGGGCCTCGGGGTCGCGCGGGTCGACGGGCCCGAGGAGGCGGCCCCGGTAGGCGACGAGGACGCGGTCGCTCAGGGCGAGGAGTTCGTCCAGTTCGGCGGAGACGAGGAGCACTCCGGCGCCGCGTGCGGCGGCTTCCCTGATCCGGGAGTGCACGGCGTCGACGGCGCCGATGTCGAGGCCGCGGGTCGGCTGGGCGGCGGCGAGGGCGACCAGCGGGTCCAGGGCCAGTTCGCGGGCCAGGACGACCTTCTGTTGGTTGCCGCCGGAGAGGGCGGACATCGGCGCGTCCGGCCCCGGGGCGCGGATGCCGTGTGCGGTGATCGCGTCGGTGGCGGCCCGGGCCAGCGCGGCCCGGTCGAGGGCGACGCCCCACGTGCGGAACCGGCCGAGCTGCCCGAGGTGCAGGTTCTCGGCGATCGACAACTCCGGTACGCAGCCCTCGTGATGGCGGTCCTCGGGCACGACGCCGAGCCCGGCCCGGGTGCGGGCGGCGGGGCCCGCGCCGGTCATGTCCCGCCCGTCGAGGGCGATGCGGCCGCTGTCCGCTGCGCGGGAGCCGCCGAGCAGGGCCATGAGTTCGCTCTGCCCGTTGCCCTCGACGCCGGCGATGCCGACGATCTCGCCGTGGCCGATGTCGAGGTCGACGCCGTCGAGGGCGTGGGTGCCGTCGGGGCGGCGCAGGGTGACGCCGCTCAGGGCGAGGGCGGAGCCTGCGGCCCGGGGTGCCTCGCGGGTGGCGACGGCGACCGGTTCGGCGAGGCCGACGGCTCCGGCGAGGGCCGGGTCCAGGGAGTCGGCGGCGCGGCCGATCATCATCGGGACCAGTTGCCGGGTGCCGAGTTCGGCGAGCGGGCCGCCGCCCGCGACGCGTCCGCCGCGCAGCACGGTGGCCTCGTCCCCGGCACGCAGGGCCTCGCCGAGCTTGTGGGTGACGAGGACGACGGCGCCGCCCGCGTCGGCGATGCTCCGGCAGGTGGCGAGCAGCGCGTCGGTCTCCGCCGGGCCGAGGACGCCGGTGGGTTCGTCGAGGACGAGGAGTCGCGGCGCGCGCAGCAGCGCCTTGACGATCTCGACCTGCTGGCGCGCGGCCACCGGCAGTTCCTCGATCCGGGCGTCGAGCCGGACGTCGAGGCCGTACTCGTCCCGGACGCGCGCGAGCCCGTCGTGGAGGTTGGGCAGGCGCAGCAGCCGCAGGTTCTGCTCGACGGTGAGGGTGGGGACGAGGCTGAAGTGCTGGTGGACGAGGGCGACTCCGGCGGCGAGCGCGTCGGCGGGGCGGCGCGGCGCGTAGGTCCCCCCGTAGAGGCTGAGGGTGCCCGTGTCCGGGACGAGGGAGCCGCCGACGGCGTGGCACAGGGTGGACTTCCCGGCGCCGTTCTCACCGAGCACGCAGTGCACGGTGCCGGGTCGCACGACGAGGTCGATGCCGTCCAACGCCCGTACGCCGCCGTAGGACTTGGCGAGCGCGGTGATCTGGAGTGCGGGTGCCGCGTGCGTCATCGGGTGGTGATCTCCCCGGACGCGAGCTTCGCCTTGATGGCGTCGAGCTTCTTCTCGGCGGCGGTCACCTCGTCGCCGGAGCCGCACAGCACCAGGTCGTTGTGCGGGGTGTCGAAGGTGAGGCCGAAGTGCACCGACTCCGCCTTCCAGGCCCCCTTCACCAACTGGTCGGTGGCGTACTCGATCTCGGCACCGATGTCCGTCTCGACGTATCCGGCGTAGGCGCTGTCGCTGCCGCAGTCGTGGGCCAGGGGGCCGCCGACGAGGCGCCCGCCACGGCCCGCGGCGGCCTGGGCGATGCCCTTGTGACCGAGGTTGAGGACCTGGCCGAGCACGTCGGCGCCCGCGCCGTAGTCGGCGAGCGCGGACTGCTTGGACTTGGCGGCGTCGTTGAAGTCGCCGACGTACTGCGGCGCGAGCACCTCGACCTTCGGGTCGGCGGCCTCGGCGCCGCGCTCGAACTCCTTGGCCGCGTTGACGATGGCGGGCAGTTCGGCGCCGCCGACGAAGCCGACGGTGCCCTTCTTCGACAGCAGGGCGGCCGCGGCGCCGGACAGGAACGCGGCCTGGGCCTGCTGCGGGTCGTAGAGGGCGAGGTTCGCGGTGGGCTCGGCATCGGCCGGGCCGCCGATCTCGGCGAACTTCACCTTGGGGAAGCGGGCGGCGACCTTGCGCACGGCGGCGTCGGTCTGCCCGCCGAGCGAGATCACCAGGTCGGACGTGGTGGCGAAGCGGACGAGCGCCTGTTCGTAGTCGGCGGCCTGCACCTGCTCGACCTTGCTGAACGCGACCTTGCCCGAGTGCTGCTTCGCGGCGCGCTGATAGCCGCGGTGGGCGGACTCCATGAACCCGTCGTCGGAGAGCGAACCGGGGAACAGGACACCGACCTTGAGGTCGCCGCCGGAGCCTTTCGCCGCGTCCTGCGCGGAGGACGCGCCGCCGCATCCGGTGAGCAGGGCGAGACAGGCTCCGGCCGCCAGCGCGCCCGGCGTGCGGAGAGGGGTGTGTGCCACTGAGGTGCCTCCCAAGGGGGGCCCGTGGGCCCGTTAGTGGTATACCGTTACGCGCCCTCAGTCTGGGAGGCGCATGTTGCCCGCGTGTTAGCGGCCGGTTAGCACTGCGCGCACTCCCCCGCGGTCCGCTTACTGTGAGATCCGGACCCGAGCGGAGGAGACCCTGGTGACAGCGGCACAGGCGGCGGGCGCGGAGCGCGGCTCGCTGCGCGACCGTGCGTACGACACGCTGCGGCGGCGCATCGTGGAGGCTCAACTCCAGCCCGGTGAAAGGCTGGTGGAGCGCGATCTCGCGGCGGAGCTGGCGGTCTCCCGGATCCCGCTGCGCGAGGCGCTGCGCCGCCTGGAGGCGGAGGGGCTCGTGGTCCTGGTGCCGCGGCGCGGGGCCCTGGTGTCGCCGTTCACGCCCTCCGACGTCCGTGATCTGTTCGACGTACGGGAGTCGCTGGAGTCCCTGGCGGCGCGGCTCGCGGCCGAGCGGGCCGACGCCGATGGTCTCGCGCGGCTCGCGAGCCGGCTCGACGCGGCGCGCGCGGCGACCCGGCGCCGGGACCGGGCCGCCATCGCGGCGGCGAACGCGGGCTTCCACACCGACATCGTGGAGCTGGCCGACAACCCGCTCCTGACGAGCATGATGCGGCCGCTGGAGGCGCGCACGCTCTGGCTGTTCCGGCTCACGGCGCAGCGGGACGCGGCCCGTCAGTGCGCGGAGCACGAGGAGTTGTACGAGGCGATCGCGGCCGGGGCCGCGGACCGGGCGGCCGCGCTCGCCCTCGGCCATGTCGCGGACGGGCGCGCCGAGTCACTGGCGCTGGCGGCCGCGTGGTCGCATCCGGAGATCGACCCGCAGGCGGTCGCGGCCCGCAGGCGCAGGCGCGGCGCGTGACTATCCGCCGTCGGGCCGGTCGACCGTGTCCGCGCCCTCCAGCGGGGCCCGTTCGAGATGGGCCACGGCATCGGGCGCGAGGGAGCGCAGGCGTACCAGGCCGGAGGCGGTGAGGGTGCGGCAGACGGTGTCGCTCTCGGCGAGGACCCGGCGGGTGATGCGCGCCGGGAAGTCGGCGGGGGTGAGCGCGGCGCCGGGGCCCGCGGACCAGGTGCGCAGGGCGGGTACGGCCTTGGCGGCGTCGGCGCAGACGGCGAGGCGGCCGGATTCGACGTACCAGAGGACGATGCGTTCGCGCAGTTGACGAGCCGGGGGTGCGACGCTCTCCCCGTCGGCGAGGCGCAGGGTGTCGAAGGCGTCGGCGAGGAGGGCCCGCAGCTCCGGGTCGACCCGGCCGAACAGGTCGCAGTCGGCGAGCGGCACCGGTGCGGCCGGGTCGAGGCCCAGGCCGCTCAGGAAGGCGTCCTCGCAGGACTCCAGGGCGCGGCCGAGGTCGGGGAACTCGTCGGCGGCGTGCACCATGGCCTGGCGCTGGTCGGGATCGGCGAGGACCATGCGCACGTCCCGGCGGCCCAGGTCCTGGCCGAGGGCGCGCAGCAGATCGGCGGCGACGGGTTCGATGCGCCCCACACGTGTGAGGTCGAGCGCGAACCACCCTACGGCCGCGGGGAGTTCGCGGGCGGCGCGCAGGGTCTGCTCGGCGGTGGCGAAGTCGAGATCGCCCTGCATGACATGGACGCGGATGCGGTTCGGGTGGGCTTCGAGGGCGGCCCGCTGGTCGCGCGGGCGGTGCCGCAGGGAGCGCAGCGGCGCGGGGTCGAGCGAGCGGGGCGGCATCGGCCGCCGCTCGGGCACGCTGGCCCGCATCAGGTGCAGCCCGAACTGGTCGGACAGGAGATGGCAGGCGGCGATGCCGCGCACGCTGTTGCCCTTCTCCTCCAGCGGCGGGCTGAACACACCGATGCCGAACTGGCCGGGCAGCGCGACCCCGATGGCGCCGGAGACGCCGCTCTTGGCGGGCATGCCGACCTGGAGCATCCACTGGCCCGACGCGTCGTACATGCCGCAGGTCGCCATGACGGCGAGGACGTGCTGGGCGTGGCGCGGGGCGACGACGCGGTCGCCGGAGACGGGGTTGATGCCGCCCGCGGCGAGGGTGGCGTGCATGACGGCGAGGTCGTCGCTGGTGACGAGGACGGAGCACTGCCGGAAGTAGACGTCGAGCTGGTCCTCGACGTCGCCGGTGAGGGAGCCCGCGTTGTGCATGAGGTAGGCGAGGGCGCGGTTGCGGTCGCCGGTGGCGCGCTCGGACGCGTAGACGGCCTCGTCGACGGCGAGCGGCCGGGCGGCGAAGGCGCTGAGCCCGTCGAGGATCCGGTCGAAGCGGGCCTCGGGGGTGTCTCCCGCGACGAGTGATGTGGTGACGATGGCACCGGCGTTGACCATCGGGTTCGGCGGCCGGCCGGTACCGGGTTCGAGCCGGATGGAGTTGAAGGCCTCGCCGCTCGGCTCGGCGCCCACCCGGGTGAGCACCTCCTCCAGACCGCGGTCGGCGAGGGCGAGCGCGAACACGAAGGGCTTCGACACGGACTGGACGGTGAACGGCGCCTGTGTGTCGCCGCTGCCGTAGACCTGCCCGTCGAGGGCGCACAGGCTGAGGCCGAACAGGTCCGGGTCGACCCGGCTCAGTTCGGGGATGTACGAGGCGGGCGCGCCACCGCCCAGGTCGCGCAGGCTGCTGCGCACCTGGTCGAGGAGCCCGCTCAGCGGGTCGCCCGGCGGGCCTTGCTGGTCGTGTCGCACCCGTCCATCGAAACCCATGGAGCGCCGGTCCGCGCCCCGGCAGACTGCCCCCATGACCGAGACCGATCACAAGAGCGACCTGCTGCGTTACCTCCAGGACGCCCGTGAGGCGCTGGTGTGGAAGCTGGACGGGCTGAGCGAGTACGACGTGCGCCGCCCCCTCACCGGGACCGGAACCAACCTCCTGGGCCTGATCAAGCACCTCACCGGTGTGGAACTGGGCTATCTCCGCGACACGTTCGGCCGGCCGCACGACGAGCCGCTGCCCGACTTCAAGGAGGGCGCGGATCCCAACGCGGACATGTTCGCCGCCGCGGACGAGTCGCGGGAGCTGATCGTGGAGCGCTACCGCCGGGCCTGGGCCCTGGCCGACGCCACCGTCCGCGACCTGCCGCTCGACACGACCGGCACGGTGCCGTGGTGGCCCGCGGAGCGCGCCGCGATCACCCTGCACCACGCGCTGGTCCGGACGCTGTCCGACACCCAGCGGCACGCGGGACACGCCGACATCCTGCGCGAGGGGCTGGACGGGGAGGTGGGGTACCGGCAGGACAACGACTCACTGCCCTCGCACGACCCGGCCTGGTGGGAGGAGCTCCGGGAGCGGCAGGAGCGGATCGCCCGCGAGGCCGGGCGAGGGACCGGGACCTGAGCCGGGGGGGCGGCCGGGACCAAGGGCCTCACTCCCCTGGCCCAAGGCCCCGTTCGCCACACGCCGCACCGGGCGAGGATGTCCGTAACGCCGCATTTCCCCGTGTGAGGAGAACCCGATGCAAGCACGTGTCGCCGTCGTCTACTACAGCGCCACCGGCAACGTCCACGCTCTCGCGGAAGCCGTCGCCGAAGGCGCCCGGAGCAGGAATGCCGAGGTGCGGCTGCGGCGGGTGCCCGAGCTGGCGCCGGACTCCGCGATCGACGCCAACCCGGCCTGGCGCGCGCATGTCGACGCGACCAAGGACTCGGTGCAGGAGGCGACCCTGGAGGACCTGGAGTGGGCGACGGCGTACGCGTTCGGCACGCCCACCCGGTTCGGCACGCCGACCGCGCAGCTGAAGCAGTTCATCGACACGACCGGTGGGCTGTGGAACGCGGGTGTCTTCCACAACAAGCCCGCCACCAGCTTCACGTCGGCGATGAACCGGCACGGCGGCCAGGAGTCGACGATCCTCGCGCTGAACAACGTCTTCTACCACTGGGGCTGCGTCATCGTGCCGCCCGGCTACACCGACCCGCTGATCTTCAACGCGGGCGGCAACCCCTACGGCGTGAGCTGGCCGAGCGGCGGCGGCGAGGGCCCGGACGAGGCCGTGCTCGAAGCGGCCCGCTACCAGGGCCGCCACCTCGCGGACATCTCGCTGCGGCTGGAGTCCTGAGCGGCGGCGCCGGTCGTCGTCCGCCCTCAGCCTTCCCCGCCGCAGGGACCTGAGTGATCGCAGTACGGCTGATGAGCGCTCGCGCCGCACGCGCAGAGCAGGGCGCGGGTCTCCCGCCGGGGACCCGCGCCTGTCCGCGTCTCCAGGTCCCCGCGCACGGCGAGCTGGCCGGACGCGGTCCTGGCGATGCTCGTCGGCCGTTGCGGCTCCTCCGCGGTGCCGTCGGCGAGGCGGTAGGTGAGCGCGCCCGACGGGCAGCGGCGGACGACCTCCGCCACCTGCGGGGCGTCCGCCGCGTCCGGCAGAATCCAGGGGCGGCGGGAGGTGTCGAAGACCTCCGGGAGACCGCCGACGCACTCGGCGGCGTGCAGGCAGCGGCCCGGTTCGAAGGTGACCTCGATGTTCTGGCCTGCGTACGGCTTCTGCTGGGCGGACACGGCGCACTCCAGTGGGAGAAGGGGTCGAACGCACCATTGTGGATCGCGACCTTCCGGACGTCTGGAGGCTCGTCCGCGCGCGTCACTCCCCTGGCGGCGGCTCAGTCCTCGCGGTGGCGCAGCAGCAGCATGGCCGCGTCGTCGTGCAGCGGGCCCGCCGCGTGCTCGACGAGATCGGTGCGCAGCCGCTCCAGGGCGGCCTGGGGGTCGGTGTCCTTGAGGAAGGAGACCCGGTCCTCCAGCGGATAGAACGTGCCGTCCCCGTCGCGGGCCTCGCTCACCCCGTCCGTGTAGAGGAGCAGTTGGTCGCCGGGGGCGAACGGGACGGCGTACGGTACGGGCTCGTCGCCGCCGTGCACGCCGAGGCCGAGGGGCAGGGCGAAGTGCGGCGGTTCGGGGAACTCGGTGGTGCCGTCGGCGCGGGCGAGCAGCGGGGCCGGGTGCCCGAAGTTGAGGAACGTCGCCTCGCGGTCGCCCGCGGCCACCTCGACGAGCAGGGCGCTGACGAACCGCTCCCCCAGCAGTTCCCGCTCCAGGGCGCGCTCCAGGCGCTTGCCGAGTCCGGCCAGTTCGGCCTCGTCGTGGGCGGCCTCGCGGAACGCGCCGAGGACCAGCGCGGCGGTCTCGACGGCCTCCAGGCCCTTGCCCTGGACGTCGCCGATGATGACGCGGGTGCCGCCGGGGGCGACCACGACCTCGTACAGATCGCCGCCGATGCGCGCCTGTGCGACGGCCGACGTGTAGGAGACGGCGACGCGCAGGGCACCGGCGACGCGCGGGACCGGCCGCAGCAGGACGCGCTGGGCGACCTCGGCGATGGAGCGGACGCTGGCGAGTTCGGCGTCGCGGCGCTCGCGCATCACGACCGCGCCGAGGGCGGCCGCGGTGACTCCGGCGACGCTGATGGAGGCGATGTAGACGCGGCGCTTGCCGAGGGTCCCGTCGGACGCGGCGAGCACGACGCACAGCAGGACGGCGAAGGCCCCGATCCGCGCGGTGCGGCGCTTGCCGCCGCTCAGTCCCGCGAAGGCGGGGCCGAGCGCCATGAGGGACAGCAGCCCGAACCCGGTGGGCGTCACGAACTCGGTGATCACCACCACGCCCATCACCGCGTACGGCAGGACGGCGAGGGCCCGGCCGGCCGGGAACTTCGCCTTCGTCATCGCACTCCCCGTCAGGACGGCCCGTCGGCGTTCGGACATGTCGCGCCTTGAGCGTATGCGGGGTTTCTTGGGAACGGATGAGATAGAGGCAAATCCGTGACCTGACGTGACGCTCCGTCAGCGTCCGGCCACCCCGCCCGAGTCGTGCTGCGCGGCGAGCCGCACCGGGGTGTTCTGCGCGCCGTACCCGCGGTAGCCGCCGTCGCGCTGGACGAGTTCGAAGAAGACCCGGCCGAGGGTACGGGTGTAGCAGTGCCGGAAGGTGCCGTGGTCGTCCTCGTCGTAGAGGATGCCGAGTTCCCGGTAGGTCTCCAGCTCGCCGGGGGCGAACTCGTGGCGGGCCGCGAGGTCGTCGTAGTAGTTGCCGGGCACGGCGAGGATCCGGCCGCCGGCGGCACGGAAGCGGCGGGCGGCGGTGACCACGTCGTCGGTGGCGAGGGCGATGTGCTGGGCCCGGTCGCGGTCGTCGGCGGGGCCCGGGCCGACGCCGAGGGCGAACCGGACGGTGCCGTCGGCGGTGGAGAAGGCACGGCTGCGCAGCAGTCCGTACGGGTCGGCGACGTCGACACTGGCCCGGGCGTCGAGGCCGAGGACCGCGCGGTGGAAGAGCGAGGCCTCGTCGAACTGGTGCCAGGGCTGGGTGAGCGCGAGGTGGTCGACGCGGAGCACGTCGTCGGTCGCGGGCTGCTCACCGGTGGGCGCGAAGTCCGCCTTCCAGTCGGGGAGTTCGGGCCGGCCGGTGGCGCAGAAGAAGAGTTCGGTGCCGTCGGGCGCGGCGACGGCGTCGAGCAGGACGTCGCCGGTGGCGCGGCGGCGTGGCAGGACCGGGGCGAGCAGCGCCTCGGCGCGCCGGGCGGCGCCGGCCGGGTCGGGGCTCTCCAGGCCGACGGCGGCGACGACGGTGCCGTCGCGGCGGGCGGCGGGCCCGGTGTTGAGCAGGATGCGGGCCTCGCCCTGCTCCCACAGGTCGACGGGCTTGCCGCGGTGGCGGCCGGTGCGGGTGAAGCCGAGGGCGGTGAGCAGTTCCGTGGCGGGGGCGATGTCGGGGGTGACGAGTTCGGCGAAGGCGACGCCGGTGGGGACGACGGGCGCGGGCAGGTTCCCCTCTCCCCCGGCTTCCCGCAGGGTGAGCAGCGAGCGATGGGCGTCGACGGCGGCGGGCCCGGCCTCGGCCTGCCGGAACACGTCGTTGAAGACCTCCAGGGACAGCGGCCCGGAATAGCCCGCGCGCAGCACGTGCCGCAGCAGTCCGGCGACATCCAGGTCGCCCTGTCCGGGGAAGCAGCGGTAGTGGCGGCTCCACTGCAGCACGTCCATCGCGAGCCGCGGCGCGTCGGCCAGTTGCAGGAAGAAGATCTTGTCGCCGGGGATCTCCTCGATCCCTTCGAGCTCCTTGGGACCGGCGCCGCGGGCGAGGATGTGGAAACTGTCGAGGCAGGTGCCGAGCGCGGGACGGTCCGCGGCCTCGACGATGCGCCAGGCGTGGTCGTACGTGTTGACGTGGCGGCCCCAGGCGAGCGCCTCGTAGGCGACCCGGATCCCGGACTCGGCCGCCCGGTCCGCGAGGCGCGCCAGCTGCTCCGCGGCGAGCGCGTCGTCGTCCCGGGCGAGCGGGGAGACGCTGGAGCAGACGAGGAGGGTGTCGGCGCCGAGCCGCCGCATGACGCGGAACTTGTGCTCGGCGCGGCGCAGGTTGCGCGCGAACACGTCGTCGGGCACCGCCTCGATGTCGCGCATCGGCTGGTACAGGTCGATGGTCAGGCCGAGGTCGGCGCAGAGGGCGCGGATCTCCTCCGGGGTCAGCGGGCCGGCGAGCAGGTCGTTCTCGAAGATCTCGACACCGTCGAATCCGGCGCGGGCCGCGGCCGTGAGCTTCTCGGTGAGCGAGCCGCTGAGCGAGACGGTGGCGATGCAGGTGCGCACGGCGGACTCCCGGTTAATGTACGAACTGGTTCGTTACTCATATCAAGCGGAACGCCGCAGGGGAAGGGAGTCGGCGCCACCGGCTCGGAAAACCGGCTTCTACAATCACCACCAGCACAGGCCACCGCACGTCCGCCGCTCGAAGGATCGATCCTGATGACCACCACGGAAGAACCGGCGCGGCGCGAGGGCCGCATCCGCGACGCGGCCCGCACCAGGGCCGAGATCCTCGCGGTGGCCACCGAGGAGTTCGCCCGGGCCGGGTACACGGGTGCCCGGGTCGACGAGATCGCGGCCCGCACCCGCACGACGAAGCGGATGATCTACTACTACTTCGGCGGCAAGGAGCAGTTGTTCACCGCGGTCCTGGAGCGCAGCTACACGGTGATCCGCGAGGCCGAGCAGGACGTGGACGTCGAGCACCTCGACCCGGTCGCGGCGATCCGCCGGCTCGCCGAGCTGACCTTCGACCACCACGAGGCCCACCCGGACTTCATCCGGCTCGTGAGCATCGAGAACATCCACGACGCCGAGCACATCACCGCGTCGAAGACGCTCAGCTCGCTCAACTCCCCCGCGATCGACGTGATCCGCCGGATCCTGGAGGCGGGCCGGGCCGAGGGCGTGTTCACGGCGGACGTGGACGCGGTCGATCTGCACGCGATGATCAGTTCGTTCTGCTTCTTCCGGGTCTCCAACCGGCATACGTTCGGCGCCCTGTTCGGCCGCGACCTGACCGCCGCCGACCGCCGCGAGCACTACCGGACCATGCTCGGCGACATGGTCATCGCCTATCTCACGGCCCGTTAGGCGCCCCACCGGCAACCGGCCGCGACACAGCTCTTGACAGGCCGTTGACACCGGCGCAACATCTCAGGCCATCCACTACTAACTATCCAGTGGGTTAATTAACCGGATGCCGAGCCGAGTGCTTCCCGTCCCCCGAAGGAGCCCGTGTGTCCGTCCCCGCACCCCCGCCGCCGCAGGGCCAGCCACGCAAGGCGGCTCTCGCCGCCTGGATCGGCAGCGCCCTGGAGTACTACGACTTCTTCATCTACGGCAGTGCCGCCGCCCTGGTCTTCCCGAAGGTCTTCTTCGACGAGTCCGATCCGGCGAACGCGGCGCTGCTCTCCCTCGCCACCTTCGGTGTCGCCTACGCGGCCCGCCCCGTCGGCGCCCTCTTCCTCGGACACGTGGGCGACCGCCTCGGGCGTCGCACGATCATGGTGTTCACGCTGGTCCTGATGGGCCTGTCCACGTTCCTCATCGGCTGTCTGCCGACCCGCGACCAGGTCGGCGGGCTCGCACCCGTCCTGCTGGTCCTGTGCCGGGTGCTGCAGGGCATCTCCGCGGCCGGCGAGCAGGCCAGTGCGGGCTCGATGTCCCTGGAGCACGCACCCGAGCACCGCCGCGCGTACTTCACGAGTTTCACACTGAGCGGCACGCAGGCCGGACAGCTCCTGGCCACGCTGGTGTTCCTGCCGGTGGCTGCCCTGCCGGAGGACCAACTCCTGTCGTGGGGCTGGCGGATCCCGTTCTGGCTGAGCCTGGTCGTCGCCGTGGTCGGCTACGTCATCCGGCGCACGCTGGAGGAGCCGCCGGAGTTCGCCCGGCAGGCGGCCCGGACCGACAAGGCCGCGCGGCTGCCGCTCGTCGTGCTCGTCACCGAGCACTGGGCGGGGCTGCTGCGGGTCGTCGCGGGCGCGCTGGTCGCCTCGGTGAGCACGATCTTCACGGTGTGGGCCCTGTCGTACGCGACCAGCGACGCGGTCGGCATGGACCGCTCGGCCATGCTGTGGGTGGCCGCCCTGGCGAACGTGGTGGCGCTGGGCACGATCCCGCTCTGGGCCCGGCTCGCCGACCGGATCGGGCGGCGCCCGGTCTACCTGATCGGCGCCGCGGGCAGCATGGCGGCTATGTTCGGCTATCTATGGGCGATCTCCACGGGCTCGTACGCCCTCACCCTCGTCCTCGGGATCCTGGCCTTCGGTGTCGTCTACAGCGCGGCCAACGCGGTATGGCCGGCTTTCTACGGCGAGATGTTCCCGACCAGGGTCCGGCTCTCCGGGATGGCGATCGGTACGCAGATCGGCTTCGCGGTCGCCGGGTTCGCGGTGACGTTCGCGGCGCGGATCGCCGGTCCCGACGGAGCCGACTGGTTCGCGGTGGCGCTGTTCACGGCGGCGCTGTGCGTGCCGCCGGTGATCGCGGCGCTGACGGCGCGCGAGACGTTCCGGGTGCCGACACCGCGGTTGGGCGAGCGGCCCGAGGCCACCGTGCCGGTGGAGGACGCGCGGGGCGCGACGGTCTGACGGAGCGCGCGGAGGTGGCGGGTGACACGGGCCGGGCCCGTGTCACCCGCCACTCCTTCCTTGCGGCCCCCCGTCAGTCGCGGCCCACACCTTCGCGCCCGAGCCCTTCGTGATCCACCTTCTCCTGACCCGTGCTCTCCAGACCGACGCGCTGTGCCGCGGAGTGGAGGGCCTTGAGGGCGAGGAGCAGGACGCCGATGTCGTCCAGGTAGATGGGGTCGGGCAGCAGGTCGACCGGGGAGATCGTGTAGATCACCGCGGTCCAGAACAGGGCCTTGTCGCGCAGCGGGATACCGGCGTCGAGGAGCAGCCGCCGGGCCTTGAACACCCGCACGAGCAGCACCGCGGCGGCCACCAGCATGGCCAGGGCCACGACCGCCGCCAGTACGAGCCAGGTGTTTCCGTCCATAAGTCCCCTCCGTGCCCCCGCACGCGGCCCGGGTGCGCCGCGCCGCGCGTCACGCGATCATGGAGCCCGGATCCCGGCCCGCACAAGGAGGACGGTTCGTGCTCATCTACGTGGCGATGATCCTGGGGGCGGTCAGCGTGCTCTGCATAGGTCTCACGGCCCGCCGGCTCGCGGCGGACCGGCTCGCGCTCGTACCGCCCCTCACAGCCCTGTGCACCGCTCTGCTGTCGGTGGCACTGATGCTGACGGCGGCCTACACCGGCCAGTGATCAATAGGCCGTCCCCTCGTCCTCCTCCACCAGGTGCATGGCGGCCTCCTCGGCCGACGCGGCCCCACCGCCGAAGCCCACGTCCATGGCGACCATGTCCTTCTCGGCGTCCTCGTGGGCGCCTTCGTCGGGTGCGACGAGCCGTCCCGCGCGCACGGTCCCCACCTCGCCGTCGACCGGCTCTCCGGCGCCGCCGGTCAGGTCACCGATGCCGTCACCGGCTCCGTCGCCCGACTCCAGCGCCTCGTACTCCTCGACGACGGGGTCCGGGCTCTCCTCGGCCAGCCGCTCGTCGAGGGTCTCACCGCGCAGCCGCTCGGCCGCCGTGACCCCGCTGTGCTCGACTCCCAGCGGCCGCTCCGGCGGCGACCAGCCCTCGTCGTACGGGTCGACCCCGCGGTCGTAGAGGGTGTCCTCCACCTCGAGGATGCCCTCGTCCTCCCGGGCATCCGGATCACCCGGCTGGTACACCTCGTCACCCATGGCCGTCACATCACTCGACTCGGTCATCCGGTGTCTCCTCCTTCCGGGTCCCCGTTGCGTTCCGTCCCTGTCGTCTGTCCAGTCTGCGCCCGATCACGCCCGCCGGCCGTGCGGACGCGGCGCGAACCGACCCGGTGAAAAATCTTGACAGAGCGCCGACAGGTCGGGAAATTGGCTGAGCCACTCGACCACTGGAGTCGCCCGTGTCCCCGGAACTGCTGTCCGTCCTCGTCCTCGCGGTGATCTTCGTGATCGCCACCACGCGCTCCGTCAACATGGGCGCCCTGGCGTTCGCCGCCGCCTTCGCCGTCGGCGGGCTCGCCGCCGATCTCGACGCCGATGCCGTGTTCGCCGGGTTCCCCGGCGATCTGTTCGTGGTGCTCGCCGGCGTCACCTATCTGTTCGCGATCGCCCGCGCCAACGGTACGACCGACTGGCTGGTGCACGCCTCGGTGCGCCTGGTGGGCGGGCGGGTCGCGCTGATCCCGTGGGTGATGTTCGCCGTCACGGCGGCGCTCACCGCGATCGGCGCGGTCAGCCCGGGGGCGGTCGCCATCGTGGCGCCCCTGGCCCTCGGCTTCGCCGCCCAGTACGGGATCAGTCCCCTGCTGATGGGGATCATGGTGGTGCACGGGGCGCAGGCGGGCGGATTCTCGCCGACGAGCGTGTACGGCTCGACGGTGAACAGCATCGTCGACCGTGAACACCTGCCGGGCAACGAGGGGGCGCTGTTCCTCGCCAGCCTCGTCGTGAACACGGTCATCGCGGGCATCGTCTACACGGCTCTGAGGCGGCGAGGCGGTGTGCCGTCGCGTGCTCCCGAAGGGACCGTGGCAGCCGGTACCGGTGGCGCGACGCAGGGCTCACCGGACACGTCCGGGGGCGGGGGCGCCGTCGACGACGGCACCGCTGCCGGTACGCGTACGGGTACGGGTACGGGTACGGGTACGGGTACGGCCAGCACGACGGCCGGGCCCGCGACGGCGCCTGTCGCTCCGCGTCTGGACGCGCCGATCGCCGTCACACTCACGGGGCTGGTGGCACTCGTCGTCTGCGCCCTCGCCTTCGACCTCGACGTCGGCCTGACGGCGATCACGATCGCGGTGCTCCTGAGCGTCGTGTGGCCCGCGACCAGCAGGACGGCGGTCGCCGAGATCTCCTGGTCCACGGTCTTCCTCATCTGCGGGGTGCTCACCTACGTCGGTGTCCTGGACGAGATGGGCACGATCACGTGGGCGGGCGACGCCGTCAGCGGGATCGGCGTGCCCCTGCTCGCGGCCCTGCTGCTCTGCTACATCGGCGCGATCGTCTCGGCGTTCGCCTCGTCGGTCGGGATCATGGGCGCGCTGATCCCGCTCGCCGTGCCGTTCCTCGCGGCGGGCGAGGTGGGGGCGGTGGGCATGGTGGCGGCGCTGGCCGTCTCGGCGACGGTGGTCGACGTCAGCCCGTTCTCGACCAACGGCGCGCTCGTCCTCGCCAATGCCGCGGAGGTGGACCGGGAGCGGTTCTTCCGGCAGCTGATGGCCTACGGGGCGGCGGTCGTGGTCGTCGCCCCGGCCGTGGTGTGGCTGGCGCTGGTGGTGCCGGGCGGCGTCTGAGGGCCGGGGCACGCCTCGGGCGCGCGGGCGCGAGGATGCGCGCGAGCGGCGAAGCTGTCCTGTCGAGCCCGCCGGTTCGGGGACAGAGCCGTACCCCATGGGGTGGGGCTGCCCCGCGATTCCTTAACTGATCTTGCCGGGGTGGAACCTTTACAGACGTCCGCCTCCCGTGCCGCACGGCGCGGGAGATCCGTCCGTCGTCTCACGCGGAACGAGGTCGTCGCATGCGCCGTACCGGATTCCTTTCCCTGTCCCTCTCCCTGGCCGCGCTCCCCGTGCTGGTCGTCGCCCCGTCGGGCACGGCGGCCGGGGACGACGCGCTCACCGTCACCGCTCCGACCACGGGCTCCGTGCACCGGGTGGGCGCCAGTGTCTTCGTGACCTGGCGCAACACCACCGGGCAGGAGCTGGACATGTGGCTCGTGCACGGCAGCGACGGCCGGGTGATACGGCTCGCGGCCAAGCTGAGCGGGGCGGCGGAGGGCGAGACCGCCACGGTGCTGCCGACCGTCGTGAACGGCGACGGCTACACGATCGAGCTGGCGGCCCGGGCGGGCGGCGCCCGGGCCTCCAGCGGCTCGTTCGCCGTCGCCCCGCGGCTCCGGGCCGCACGCTGACCGGCTTCAGGGGGTCCGTGCGATGTCGTGCCGTACGGTCCCGGCGTCCTGGTCGACCGTGACCAGTTCGGCGCGGGGTGCGTGCCGCTCGCCGGAGACGACCAGGGTGTGGGTGCCCGCCGGGACCGCGTCCAGCGTGTAGGCGCCGCGGTTCACCTGCGCCTTGGCGAGGCGTTTGCCGCGGGCGCTGATCACGGTGATCCAGGCGGGGCAGCCCTCGGGGTGGAGGTCGCAGCGCACGGTCCCGGTCAGCCGGGCGGTGCCGGCGCCCGTGCCGGTGGCGCGAGTGCGTGCCTGCGGTTCGCCCCAGGCGGCCATCAGCGCGCGGGTGGTGCGCTGCATCGGCGTGGTGGTGACGGGTGCGGTGCGGCCCGGCGCGGCCACCGGGAGGCCGGCCTGCTCGGCGTAGGCGGCGAGCGCCTCGTCCAGCGCGGCGATCTCCCGCAGTGCCGTACGCAGCCGGTCCGCGCGCGGTCCCGGCGCGGAGGGGGCCAGTTCGGTCTCCAGTTCGCGGACCAGCGGGCCGACCCGTCGCCAGGCGCCTTCCGGTTCTCCGGTCGCGTAGAACCGGTCGAGCTCCTTCAGGGACGCGGTGAGGGTCTGGGTCACGAGGCGGGCCCGTTCGGCCAGGCGCGGGGGCAGGTCGACGTCGATGTCGGCGGCCGCGGCGAGGGTGCGGGCGTGTCCGGTCGCCGTGGCGAGCAGCGCCACCCGGTGGTCGGCGGACGGGCCGCGCACCCCGAGCGGCATCCGCACCAGGGGCCGGACGATGCCCTGCACCTGGAGCAGCGCGGCGTCCACGGTGCGGGCCGCGCCGCGCAGCCGGACCGGTGCCTCGGGTCCGTCCCAGCGCCGCTCGACCTGCTGGATCACCTGGGCGAGCGCGTCGACCCAGCCGCGCTCGGCCTCCTTGACGACGGTGCGGCGCGAGAGCGGGAAGATCAGCGCGGCGCAGGCGGTGGCGACGAGGATGCCGATGCCGTTGTCCAGGATCCGCTCCCCCAGCAGGTGCTCCATGCCGCTGTCGGGCGTGGTCATGCCGTAGAGCTGGGTGAGGGCGACGACGAGGCCGACGACCCAGCAGGCGTACGCGCGCTGTATGCCCCAGGCGCCGAGCGAGAGCCCGGCGACGATGACGGCGAGCGTGGCGTAGACGTGGTCGCGGCCGATGAGGTGGAGCAGGACGATGCCGAGGACGGCGCCGACGGCGGTGCCGACCATGCGGTGGGCGAACTTGCGCAGCCGTTCGTGGGTGGTGTTGGTGCCGAACAGCGTGATCATCACGCCGACCAGGCCCCAGTAGAAGCGGCGCGGGTCGATGGCGTCGGCGATGGGGCAGACGATGGCGGCGGCGATCGCGGCGTGCGCGGGGACGCGGATGTAGGGGACGACGCGCCGCCAGCCGGTCTCGGTGCCCGCGGCGAGGACCCGGCGGGCCGGTCCCGCGGAGCCCGGGAGGCGGTCGTTCTCCAGGGCGACGGTCGGCTGGAAGGGGACGTCGGCCGGGTTGGCGCACGTGCGCCGCCCGAGGGCGAGCCAGTTGCCGAGGGCGTCCGCGAGGGTGTCGAGGAGATCGCCGGTGCGCCGGGCGAGGACGGCGGCCTCGACGTCGTCGGGGGACGCGGTGGCGTCGCGCAGGATCGCCTCGGCCCGTTCCTGGATGTGGGCGGCGGCCGGGCGCAGTCCCTCGGCGCGGCCGAGCGGGGTGTCGCGGGCCAGCACGAGGCCGACGGCGAGGGCTTCGCGCAGCGGTCCGGGTACGGGCAGCCGGGTGAGGTCGGCGGCGGCCTGGCCGATGCCGCGCAGGGCGAGTTCGGCGTCGAAGAGGTGGCGGTGCAGGAGTTCGGCGGCGGCCGGGTCGGCGGCGACCTCGGGCTGGGCGAGCCGGCCGTCGATGGTGACGGTGGTGATGTTGAGGCGGCGCAGGGCGCGGGTCATCCGGCGCACCGCGCGCTGCTGGTCGGCGTCCGGGTCGAGGGCGTCGACGGCGGCGTCGGCGACCCGGCGGGCCTCGACGACGAAGGCGCGCTGGGTGCGCAGCAGGTCCTCGCGGGGCATCGGGAAGCAGAGCAGCAGCCGGGTCGCGAGCACGGCGGCCGCGGCCACCAGGGCGACGGCGAAGGCCTTGCCGACGAGGGAGGCGGGAATCCCGGCGAGCATGCCGACCATCAGGCCGTTGAACAGCATCATGCCGGTGATCAGCGCGAACGGCCCGAACCTGGCGAGGAGGAAGGTGAGGGCGAGCGCGGCGACCATGAGGGTCATCTGCGCGAGGCGCCGCCCGTCCAGGCTCGCGCACACCCAGAGCACCACGCTGTACGGGAACGGCATCCACAGGATGGCGCGGGCGAGCCGGTCCCAGGTGTTCTCGGCGACCGCGAAGGCGCTCATCAGGCCCATCATCCCGGCGACCATCATGCCGATCATGGCGGGGATGTTCAGCGCCCCGGCCATCCAGTAGCCGACGGCGAGCGAGGTGACCATGGCGACCAGCGACCGCCAGCCCGACTGCAACTGGCCGAGTCCGGGGTCGGCGGCGAGGACCCAGTCCCACCATCTGCGGGGTCCGGCGACCCGGTGCGGGGCGAGGCCCGCGTCGGCGGTGCTCTCGGTGGTGACGGACAGGTCCGGCAGGGTGCCCGGGGTGGTCAACTGGCCTCCGATTCAACGGTGTTCATACGTGCGTTCTGGCTGGTGAGGGCATCCACCAGAGGGGTGATCGCGCTCCGCGCGGCGGCGACCGCGCGCTCGGACGCCTCAGTGCTCCCGGCGGTCCCGGCGGTTCCGGCGCCGCCTTCGAGGGCGGTGAGCAGGGCGGCGGCCATCCGCTGCCGGCCCCGCTCCATCAGGGCGCGTCCGGCGTCACTCAGCGAGGTCTCCACGGCCCGTCGGTCCTCCTCGCAGCGGCGCCGCTCGACGAGACCGGCTTCCTGGAGCTGCTGAAGGATGACGGTGACCCGGGGCTGGGCCATGCCGGTGCGGGCGGCGAGCGCGGTCACCCGGCTCGGCCCCTCTTCCAGCGCGTCGAGCACCGCGACCTGGCTGCGGGTGAGACCGAACTCGCCCGCCCTGAAGAGGATCTGGGACAGCTGCGCGATCCCGCGCAGGAGTCCTCGGGCGGCACCTTCGATGCGCTGCGCCCCGACGACGTCGACCGGGTCGCCCGAGCCGCCGTTCGGACCGTGGGCCGACCCTTCAGATAGATGCATATGGAAAGAATATACATGCCGAATACATTCACCTGCGCCGGGGGCCGCCCCGATGTCGCGCGGGGCCGGGGCGACGTAGCGTGACCGGCATGTGCTGGAGTGCGACGGCGGACCTGGTGGCGGGCAGTGCGATCGGCGCGGTGGGGGTCGCCTGCGTGGCCCGCGCCGCCCGCACCCGGCCCCGCGCCGTGCCGCTCGCCGCCCTCCCGCTGCTGCTCGGGGCGCACCAGATCATCGAGGCGCTGATCTGGAACGACGGCGGCGGCACCGGGCCCGCCACCGTGGCCTGGGCGGTGATCGCGCTGCCGCTGCTTCCCCTGTGGGTGCCGGTGGGCGTGGTGTGCGCCGCGCCGCACCACGCGCGCCGCCGGCTGGCGCTGCCGCTCGCGTCCGGGGTCGTCACGTCGGCGGTCCTCGCGTACGTCCTGGCGACGAGCACGGTCACGGCCGAGGTGCGCGGGCACACCATGGGCTACGCGATCGGGCTGCCGCACGCGCCCTGGCTGCTCGCCGGATATCTGTTCGCGACGATCGGCTCGCTGCTGCTGTCCGGCGAGGCGGGGCTCGTCCTGCTCGGTGTCCTGGCCGGAGTCGGCGCGGGCGTGTGCGCGGCGCTGTGGCGCTGGGAGTTCATCTCGACGTGGTGCGCCTTCGCCGCGGTCTGCTCGGTGGTTCTGTACGGATGGCTGCGGGGCGGCGGAGCCCGTACGCGCCGGGCCGCCCTCAGCTGAAGCTGCGCCGGTACGCCTGCGGGCTGACGCCGGTGGTGCGCTTGAAGCGGTCGCGGAAGGCCGTCGGGGAGCCGAATCCGACCTGCGCGGCGATCCGCTCCACCGGGTGTCCGGTGGTCTCCAGGAGGTGCTGGGCGCGGCGGATGCGCGCGCGGTGCAGCCACTGGAGCGGCGTGGTGCCGGTCTGCTCGCGGAACCGGCGCATCAGAGTGCGGGTGCTGACCCCGGCGTGGTCGGCGATGTCGGCCAGGGCGAGATCGCGGCTCAGGTCGTCCTGGAGCCAGGTGAGCAGCGGCTCGAACGTGGAGCCCTGCGGGGCGGGCGGCCGGGCGTGGACGATGAACTGGGCCTGGCCGCCCTCGCGCTCCAGCGGCATGACGGAGAGCCGGGCGGCGTCGGCCGCGACCGCCGAGCCGTAGTCGCGCCGGATCATGTGCAGACAGAGGTCGAGCCCGGCGGCGGCGCCCGCCGAGGTGAGGATCTGCCCGTTGTCGACGTAGAGGACGTCCGGGTCGACCTCGATGCGCGGATACGCGGCCGCGAGCGCGTCGGCGCCGATCCAGTGGGTGGTGGCGCGCAGCCCGTCGAGCAGTCCGGTCGCCGCGAGCGGGAACGTGCCGGAGCAGATCGAGGCGATCCGCGTACCGTCCGCGGCGGCCGCGCGCAGCGCGTCGCGCACGGCGGGCGCGAGCGGCGCCATTGGCTCGGCCGTCCCCGGCACGATGACCGTGTCCGCCCCGCGCAGCCCGTCGAGCCCCCACGGCGCCCGGATCCGGAAGGCGCCGGCGTCGACCTCGGGCGTCTCGCCGCAGACCCGCACCCGGTAGCCGGGGCGCCCGTCGGGCAGCCGGGTCCGCGCGAACACCTCGATGGGGGTGGACAGGTCGAAGGGGATCACCTGGTCCAGGGCGAGCAGCGCGACGGTGTGCATGGCGAGAACCTACCCCGGCAACGGAAAGATGCCATCCGCGCCTACCAGTTACTGCCCGGCAGAAACCCGTCTTCTCGTGCTGTCGCTATCCCGTTGGAAGGTGTCACGAATGCCACTGGGGCGGAGATCATCCGCTGTCTAGCGTCGGGGGCATGCACGTACAGATCGTCTTGTTCGACGGCTTCGACCCGCTCGATGTCATCGGCCCCTATGAGGTCCTGCACGCCGGAGGCGCCGCGTCCGACGGCGCGGTGAGCGTCGAGCTCGTCTCGGCCGAAGGTCCCCGGGAGGTGGTCGGCGGGACCGGCGGGCTCGCGCTGCGGGCCACCGCCGCCCTTGATCCCGCGCGATCCGGTGTCGTCCTGGTGCCGGGCGCCGCGGGCCGCGTCGGCGCCCCGGACGAGGTTCCGGACCCGGACGCGGCCGAGCCGTCGATCCCGGTGCTCCTCGGCCGCACGCTCACCACCGGACTGCCCGCACTCCTGAGAGCCGTACTGGACCGTCCCGGAACCATCCTCGCGACGGTGTGCGGCGGCGCGCTCGTCCCGGCCATGGCGGGCCTTCTCGAAGGGCGCCACGCCACCACCCATCACCTGGGTCTCGACCTGCTGGACGCCACCGGGGCACACGCGGTGCACGCCCGGATCGTCGACGACGGGGACCTCGTGTCCGCCGGAGCCGTCACGTCCGGCCTCGATCTCGGCCTCTACCTGCTGGAGCGCGAGGTGGGTCCGCGGATCGCCCACGCGGTCGAGGAGCTGTTCGCCCACGAGCGGCGCGGCACGGTGTGGCACCCGCGCGGCCCGCTCCCGGCCGCCTTCTGACGGCCCACTCCCCCGCACGAACCGATCACACGTACAGATCGACCATCACTTGAGGAACATCCACATGACCGTCGCAGGCACCTGGGACCTGACCGTCTCCACTCCGATCGGCGTCCTTCAGGCCGTTCTCGAACTCCGTGACACGGAGGGAGAGTTGTCCGGCGTCGCGCACGGGGCGGGCGAGGAGGTTCCGCTCACGGACGTCGCGCTCGACGGCGACCGGCTGTCCTGGCGGCAGGCCGTCACCAGGCCGCTGCGGCTGAACCTCGCGTTCGCCGTGACCGTCGACGGCGACACCCTCGCCGGGACGTCCAGGGCCGGGCGGCTGCCCGCCTCGAAGGTGACCGGCAGCCGCCGGACGGCCGCCGCGGCGAACGGCGCCCGACCGTGACGAAGCTGCTGCTCATCCTGCATGTCCTGGCCGCCGTGCTGGCCGTCGGACCGGTCGCCGTGGCCGCCAGCATGTTCCCCGCGTCACTGCGGGCGGCGCCCAATTCACCCGGCAAGGCCGATACGGCGGCCACCCTGCGCGTCCTGCACCGCATCTGCCGGGTGTACGCGGGCGTCGGGCTCGCGGTGCCGCTGTTCGGGTTCGCCACGGCGAGCAGTCTCGGCGTCCTCGGCAGCGCGTGGCTGATCGTCTCGATCGTGCTGACGGCCGCTGCCGCCGTGGTGCTCATCGTGGCGATCCTGCCCGGCCAGGAGGCGGCTCTCGCCGCCGAGGAGGAACCGGCCGCCGGACCTCCGCGCCGGGCCGCGGGACGACTCGCCATGGTCACCGGGATCTTCAATCTGCTGTGGGCCACGGTCACGGTCCTGATGATCGTCCGGCCCGGGTCCACCACCGGCGGATGACCCAACAGGCCCTATCGGCACCGTAGTTGAACGGCCGCCGAACACTGGGCGAAGGGCTGCGCCGGACTCTCCTGGGCTGCCGGGAGAGTCCGTACCGTCGTCGCATGGGACGGCTCGACATCACCTTCACGATCGCGGGCCTGGTGCTCGGCGTGCTCTCCATGGCCACGCCGTTCGTCGCCGATCTGCGCGCGCGGCGCAGCAGACGCATCGGCTTCCGCAAGCAGATGGACATCGCCATAGGGCACAACGGCCCGCCGCACGCGTCGGATCCACGGCTCGGGCTCTTCAACGATCTGCCGTCGATGCGCGACGCGACGCTGGTGCTGCTGCGCATCGAGAACGACGGCACCCGGCACATCGAGGAGTCCGACTACATCCACTCCCCGCGGGAGTACGGGCTGACCGCCGAGTTCACCGGGCGCCGCATCGAGGCGCAGGACGTGACCCTGCCGCCCGAACACACCAACCTGATGGGCTACTTCGAGGACGAGCCGGGCCTGCGCGTGGTGGGGTCGAGCACTCTGCTGATCCCCCGGGTGCCGCTGCGGCCGGGCGCGTTCTACAAGATCCTCGTGTTGCTCACGGGCGGCGAGGAGGGCGACCGGGTCACGGTCACCGGTGATGTGCGCGACGGCAGCCTGCACGAGAACCACAGCCTCACCCCGGACGAGAAGCCGCCGGTGTACAGCAAGCGGGCCCGCTGGACCACCGTCGTGCTCGGCCTCTGTCTGATCGCCGCGGTCACCTTCCCCCTTCTGCTGCCGCCGGCGCTGCCCGCCGACTGCGAGACCGGCACCCTGCGGCTCACCGGCTCCACCGCGTTCGAGCCGGTCCTGAGCGAGCTGGCGCAGAAGTACCGGGACCATTGCCAGGACAGGCCGACGATCACGGTCGCGGCGTACGGCAGCCGCACCGGGGTGCGCGAACTCGCCCTGTCCGGGGGCGAGTCGCAGCAGGGGGCGGGTGTCGTCGCGTTCTCGGACGGGCCGCGCCCGGCGAGCTACACCGGGCTCAGCGAGAGCCGCATCGCGGTCTCGCTGTTCACGCTCGTCGTGCACGACGACGTCCGCCTCAAGAATCTGTCCGTCGCCGACGTCCGCCGCCTCTACCGCGGCGAGATCCGCGACTGGTCGCAGCTCGGCGGCCCGGATCTGCCGGTCGTCCTCGTCAGCCGCAGCTCCGGGTCCGGCACCCGCTCCGCGCTCACCAACCGGGTCCTGGACGGTGCGGACGAGCCGCCCGCCACGTCGGACGACTGCGTCACCCGCACCGCGCGCACCACCTCGTCGGTCCTGCGCTGCGAGCTCGACTCCACCGAGCAGGTCCTCCAGGCCGTCGCTCGCACCCCCGGCGCCCTCGGCTACAGCGAACTGCGCGCCGCGTCGCCACCGGACGCGCCGCACGGACTGCACACGGTGACGCTGGACGGCCGGGCCCCCGACCCGGACCGGCTCGACAAGGGCGGCTACCCGTACCGCGAGATCGAGTACGCCTACACGTACGGCCGTCCGCCCGCCGACTCGCTGGCCTCCAGTTTTCTGTCGTACGCGGTCGACAACGGCACCGGCAAGGGTGTGGTCGCCGCCCACGGCCATCTGCCGTGCGGGACGCCGGTCGGCCTGCGGGTGTGCGGCAAGGGCGACTGACGGCGCCATTCCCACCAGGACACCCGCCACGGAACGAACGTACAATTTACGCGTATTTCGGGCGCCCGGAAGTGCCTGTCCCGGAGCGGGCGTCCTGGACGGCGAGGTGACGTCATGACCCGAACGACAGTGGCGGCCGTGTGCGTGTGCGCGAGTCTGTTCGCCGCGGCTCCGGCACTCGCGGACGACGGCGCAGCCCCGGATCCGTCCGCGCGGCAGCTGGCCGACGAGGCGAAGAAGGAACTCCTGGACGCCACGTCCCTGCACATCACCGTGGCGAACCGGTCGGACACCGAACAGGACGTCCGCACCCCGGCCCGGTTCGATCTGCGGCTCGACCAGGACGGCAACTGCGCCGGTTCTCTCCGGATGGGCGTCGGAGGCGCCGACGGCGGCACAGTCGACCTCGTCAAGCGCGGCGACGAGGTCTGGATGAAGCCGGACGCCACCTTCTGGAAGACGCAGGTCAGCGGCGGCTCGGGGGCGCTGGCGGCGCAGCTGTTCGACGGCAAGTACATGCACGGCACCACTGACGACACGATGCTCAAGAGCTTCGCCGACACGTGTGACCTCGACGCGTTCCGCGCGCAGCTCGACGACGGCTCGACCGATGCCGCCCAGCAAAAGCTGACCAAGGGGGACGAGACGAAGGTCGACGGCACCGATGTCGTCCCGCTGACCGGCCGCGACAAGGGCAGCACGGTCACGATGTACATCACCACGGACGCGCCGCACCGCCTGGTGAGGGCGACGGAGAAGGGCTCCGACGAGGACCTGACGATGACCCTGACCGACTACGACAAGCCGGTCCCGTCGGCGACCCCGTCCCCGGCCGAGTCCGTCGACATCTCCAAGCTGAACGACGTGAACCCGAACGAGACGCCGCCGCAGGCCTAAGGCGTTTTCGGGTACCGCACGAAGAGAATCCCGTGCACCTCTCCATCGGGTGCGCCGTAAATGTGGGGCGCGTCGGCGGCCCAGTGGGCATGGCCGCCCGGACCCGCCGTCTGCGGGGCGTGCGGCAGGCCGACGACCGCGGTGCCGGAGAGCACCATCAGGCTCTCGGTGGTGCGCGGGGCGTGCGCGGCCGAGTCCTGGGTCGCGCCGTCGGCGATGGTGACGCGGAAGACGTCGGTGGCGGCCTCCTCGTCCTCGTACCGCTCGATGAGCACCGCGGTGACGGCGCTGCCGGAGACGCCCTCGTGGGCGCCTGCCCGCGGGTCGTCCAGGACCGCGCTGAGCGGGCGGCCGAGCACGGTGGTCAGCGCGTAGAGGGTTTCCAGGGTGGGGTTGCGGCGGCCGCTCTCCAGCTCCGAGAGGGTGCCCTTGCCGACGCCCGAGCGCCGGGCGAGCTCGGACAGGGACAGACCGGCGTCCTGGCGCAACTCCTTCAGCCTGCGCCCCACTTCGTCGTTCAGGCCCAACGCCCCGGCTCCCGTCCGTAGCTGGTTGACGGGCCGGTGCCCGCGTCTCTAGTGTTCCATAAACGGAACGTTCTGTTTATGGAACACATTCGTGATGCCCCGGCCTGCCGTACGTCCCCGGAAGTGATGCCCGCATGTCCGCGTCCCCGCCACCGTCGCCCTCCCCCGTCGCCCGGATACGCGCGGCCGCGCCACCCTCGGCCGTGGCCGCGGGACTCATCGCCGTCCTGGTCGGCGTCACGAGTTCGGCGGCGCTCGTGTTCACCGCCGCGCGGGCCGCCGGGGCGGACGCACGGGAGACGTCCTCGTGGATGCTGGCGATCGGCATCGGCGTGGCCGTGTCGTCCATCGGGCTCTCGCTGCGGTTCCGGGCGCCGGTGGTCACCGCCTGGTCGACGCCCGGGGCGGCGCTCCTCGCCACCAGCCTGGCGGGGGTGTCCATGGCACAGGCCGTGGGGGCGTTCGTCTTCAGCGCGGTCCTGATGGTCGTGAGCGGGGTGACGGGGTGGTTCGCCAAGGCCATGGACCGGATTCCGGTGCCGTTGGCGTCGGCGCTGCTCGCCGGGGTGCTGCTGCACTTCGGCACCGGGCTGTTCGCCTCGATGGACGGCAGTTTCGCGATCGCGTTCCCCGTGTTCGTCCTGTACCTGCTGGCCCGCCGGCTGCTGCCCCGGTACGCGGTGCTCGTCGCGCTCGGCGGCGGTGTCGTGGCGTCGGTCCTGGCGGGCGGCTGGCACCTGGAGCGGATCCGGCTCTCGCTGGCCGAGCCGGTGTTCACCGCGCCGTCCTTCGACTGGAAGGTGCTGATCAGCGTCGGCGTGCCGCTGTTCGTCGTGACGATGGCCTCGCAGAACCTGCCCGGCGTCGCGGTGTTGCGCAACTCCGGCTACCAGGTGCCGGTCTCGCCGATGATGACGTGGATCGGCGCCGTCACCGCGGTGCTGGCCCCGTTCGGCGCGTTCGGGCTGAACCTGGCAGCCATCACCGCCGCCATCTGCACCGGCGAGGAGGCCCACCCGGACCGGGAGCGGCGCTATCTCGCGGCGGTGTGGTCGGGCGTCTTCTATCTCTGCGTGGGGCTGGCCGGCGCGACCGTGGTCTCCCTGCTGGCCGCGATGCCGCACGCGCTCGTCATGGCGGTCGCCGGAGTCGGCCTCCTGGCCACGATCGAGTCGGCCCTGGCCGCGGCGCTCTCCGATGCCACGGCGCGCGAGGCGGCGGCGGTGACCTTCCTCGCCACCGCGTCCGGCGTCACGCTCCTGGGGATCGGCTCGACGTTCTGGGGGCTGCTCGCCGGAGTGCTGACCAGCCTGATCACCTCGGCCCGGCGCGGCAGGACGGCTTCCGCGCCGGTGCCCGCCCAGGCCGCCGTCAGCCCCGGCACACCGCGGCGAACCGCGCGGTGAAGACCGACCACGCCGCGACCGCCGCGTCCTCGTCGGCCAGCGCGCGGGCGTGGAGCCGGTCGCGGTCGACGCCCCGCGCGGCGAGCTGATCGCGGTCCCAGGCGGCGATCCGCGCGGCATCGGCCTCGGGATGGAACTGCACACCCCAGGCCCGCTCCCCCACCCGGAACGCCTGATACGGGCAGCCCTCGCTGGACGCCAACCAGACGGCCTCCGGCGGCAGTTCGGTGATCGCGTCGACATGCCGCTCGATCGCGGGCACCACCGGGCCGAGTCCGTGCAGCAGCGGGTCGGACGCGGCCTCCAGGCGCAGCCGCACCGGTGTGCTGCCGTACTCGGGCGTGCCGTGCTCGGCCTCGACCGTGCCGCCCGCCACCTGGGCGAGCAGCTGCCCGCCGAGGCAGATGCCCAGCACCGGGCTGCCCTCGTCGAGCGCCTGGGCGACCAGGCGCCGGGTCGCCGGGAGCCAGGGGGCGCGCGCGTCGTCGTCGGGGAGGTAGCCGCCGCCGAGCACGAGCAGCGGGCGTCCGCCGAGCGTCGCGGGCAGCGCCTCACCCGCGTACGCCCGCACGACCCGGACGTCGAGCCCGGCCTCGGTCAGCCAGGTGCCGACCCGGCGCGGCCCGCCGTTCGGGGTGTGCTGCACGACGAGGACGTCACCGCTCGCACGCTCACCGGACACCATGCGCAACTCCTCTGCCCTCACCATGTTCTGCCGTGATGAAGGCAGCAGATCAAGGCGTGGCGGCGCACGTCAACGGCGGGAACGCCCCTCTACGCTGCCCTCATGCCCGCCACGCCCTCCGCCGCCGCAGCACGCTTCACCGGCTCGGCCGCCTCCGCCGAGCGCCGTCTCTCCCGCGCGCTCACGGAGGTCACGCTCGCCGACGGGCGGGTGGTGATGGTCAAGTACGCCGACGATCCGGGGGCCGCGCGGGCGGAGGCTGCCGGGCTGCGCTGGCTGGCCGCCGCGGACGCGGTGCGGGTGCCCACGGTGCACGGCCACGACCACACCTGGCTGGTCACCGACCGGGTGACCGAGGGGCGGGCCGGCGCCGAGGGCGCGGAACGGTTCGGCCGGGAGCTGGCCGCGCTGCACGCCGCGGGCGCCCCGGCCTTCGGCGCCCCGCCGCCGGACGGTCCCGCCGAGGCGTACATCGGGCTCGCGCCGATGCGCAACGAGCCGGGTGACACCTGGCCGGAGTGGTTCGCCGAGCACCGGGTGCTGCCCTATGTGCGCCGGGCCGTCGACGACGGGACCCTGCGCGCCGACGAGGCCCGGACCATCGAGCGGGTCTGCGATCTGCTGCCCGGCCTCGCGGGCCCCGCCGAGCCGCCCGCCCGGCTGCACGGCGACCTGTGGAACGGCAACGTGCTGTGGGACGGCGACGGCGCCGCCTGGCTGATCGACCCGGCGGCGCACGGCGGGCACCGCGAGAGCGATCTCGCGATGCTGGACCTGTTCGGCGCGCCCCACCTCGACCGGATCCTGGCCGGCTACCAGCAGGCGGCGCCGCTCGCCGACGGCTGGTGCGAGCGCGTCCCGCTGCACCAGCTCTTCCCCCTCCTGGTGCACACGGTCCTCTTCGGCCGCGGCTACGCCGAGCAGGCGCTGGCCGTCGCCCGAAGCCAACTCACGTAGCGACTCTATGAACTGACACTCCATCAGGTTACGCTCCGGCGCATGACATCCACGGTGGTCTGGGGCACCGGCAACGTGGGCCGCGCGGCGATCAGGGCCGTCTCCGCTCACCCCGCGCTCGCCCTGTCAGGTGTGCTCGTACATGATCCCGCGAAGGCCGGCCGCGACGCGGGCGACCTCGCAGGACTCGACCGCGCCCTCGGGGTGGCGGCCACGACCGACGTCGAGGCGGTGCTCGCGGCCCGCCCCGGTGCCGTCGTGTACGCGGCCTCCGGCGATCTGCGTCCCGACGAGGCGCTGGACGACATCTGCCGGGCGGTCCGCGCCGGTGCCGTCGTCGTCACGCCCGCCCTCTACCCGCTCTACGATCCGGCGAGCGCGCCGCCCGACTTCACGGACCCGGTGCGCGCGGCGATCGCCGAGGGCGGCGGCTCCCTGTTCGTGTCGGGCGTCGACCCGGGCTGGGCCAACGACGTGCTGCCGCTCCTGGTCAGCGGCCTCGGCACGCACATCGACACCGTCCGCTGCCAGGAGATCTTCGACTACTCGACGTACGACCAGCCGGACGCGGTCCGCGACCTGATCGGCATGGGGCATCCCATGGACTACGAGCCGCTGATGCTCGCCGAGTCGATCCCGACGATGGTGTGGGGCGGCCAGATACGACTGCTCGCCCGCGCTCTCGGCGTCGAACTCGACGAGACACGCGAGACGTTGGAGCGCCGGGCGCTGGAGAGCGACGTCACCACGGCGACCATGGGCGACTTCGCCGCGGGCACCCAGGGCGCGGTCCGCTTCGAGGTGCAGGGCGTCGTCGACGGCGAGGTACGGCTCGTCGTCGAGCACGTCACCCGGATCCACCCGTCCTGCGCGCCGGACTGGCCGACCCCGCCCGGCGGCGGAGCGGGCGCGCACCGGGTCGTGATCGAGGGCCGCCCGCACATCGAGGTCACCGTGCAGGCGACCGACGAGGGCGGCAACCACTCCGCCGGGGGCAACGCGACCGCCGTCGGCCGGCTCGTCGGCGCCGTCGAGTGGCTGGTGGCGGCGGAGCCCGGCCTGTACGACGCGCTCGACGTGCCCCTGCTCCCCGCCACCGGCCGCCTGGGAAGGAAACCGCAGTCATGATGATCGACGTACCCGACGACAAGGACCCGATCGCGTACGTGTGGGGCGAGATGGTGCCCGGCATCGGCGTGGCGGCGGCGCAGTACTCGATGTCCGTCTACGACCGTTCCACGCTGGGACTGCGGGAGTTCGAGGCGGCGCGGCTGCGGATCGCGCAGATCAACGGCTGCCTGTTCTGCCTGGACTGGCGCACCGAGCGCGACGGCGAGGAGAAGGTCGAGGAGTCCTTCATCGACGCGGTCGCCGAGTGGCGCACCACGGACGCCTTCGACGAGCGGACCCGGCTGGCCGCCGAGTACGCGGAGCGGTACGCGCTCGACCACCACGGCCTGGACGACGAGTTCTGGCAGCGGATGACCGCGCACTACGACCAGACCCAGATCGTGGAGCTGAGCATGGCGATCGGCTCCTGGCTGGCGTTCGGCCGTCTCAACCATGTCCTCGGTCTCGACGCGGTCTGCGTCCTGCCAAAGTCCTGAACTCCCGCATTCGGTCAGGGAATGCGCGCCACCGCGCCGTAGATCCCGCTCTCCTCGGGAGCGGGCGCGGTGTCGCCGCGGTACCAGTCGGTGGCCGCGACCAGGCCCGGTTCGAGGAGGTCGAGCCCGTCGAAGAACCGGGCGACCTCGGCGCGGGTACGGAAGGCGAGCCGGATGCCCGCGCGCTCGTACTCGTCGACGACCTGCGCGGCGAGGTCGGGCCGCCAGTCCGGGGAGGCGTTGGTGAGGGTGAGGAAGCTGCCCGGCGGGAGCGCGGCGACGAGCCGGGCGACGATGCCGTACGGGTCCTGGTCCTCGGTGACGAAGTGGAGCAGCGCGATCAGCGACAGGGCGATGGGCCGCTCGAAGTCGAGCACCGTGCGGGCGTGTTCGAGGATGGCGTCCGGCTCGCGCACGTCACCCATGAGGTAGTCGGTGACGCCCTCGGGACTGCCTTCCAGGAGGGCCTGGGCGTGCCGCAGCACGAGCGGGTCGTTGTCGGTGTAGACGACGCGGGCGGACGGCACCGCGCGCTGCACGATCTGGTGCAGGTTCGGCGCCGTGGGGATGCCGGAGCCGATGTCGAGGAACTGGTCGACGCCCTGCCCGGCGAGGTGGGACACCGCCCGGTGCATGAACTCCCGGTTCTGCCGGGCCGCGTCCCGGGCCTGCGCGGGCAGCTTGCTGCCGACGGCCTCGTCGACGGGGTAGTTGTCCTTGCCGCCGAGCAGCCAGTCGTAGACGCGGGCGGGGTGGGCCCGGGTGGTGTCGACCGGGGGTACGGACTCCGTCATGGCTGGCTCCAATGTCGCGAGAGCTGGTCCTCTGTCGGGATGATCAGTTCGCAGTGTGCCACGCCAACTGCCGTACGTGACCATCCCGTTGAGACCGGTCGTCGCTCAATCGGTGCCGGGTGCCGCCGTGCTGGCGCGGACCACGAGGCGGGTGGCGAGCTCGACCCGGGGAAGGTCGACCTCCTCACCGTCGATGACCCGCAGCAGGGTGCGGGCCGCCATCGCCGCCATGTCCTGGAGCGGCTGGCGGACCGTGGTCAGAGTCGGATCGCTCCACCGTGTCACCGGCAGATCGTCGAACCCGACCACGCTGATGTCCTGCGGAACCCGCAGCCCGCGCTCGCGCAGCGCCGTGTACGCGCCGAACGCCTGGAGGTCGCTGGCGGCGAACAGCGCGGTGGGGCGGGGCAGTCCGTGCTCCTGGACCTCGTCGAGGAGGGCGATCGTCTCGGCGCGCCCCGAGGGGTCGGTGAACGCGCCGTGGCGCACCGAGCCCGCCGGGACGTCCAGGCTCGCGGCCTCCATGGCCGCCCGGAAGCCGTCCGCGCGCGCCCTGCTGCACAACAGCTGGCGCGGGCCCGCGAGATGGGCGATGTGCCGGTGGCCGAGGCCGATCAGGTGCTCGGTGGCGGCGACGGCGCCCGCCCAGTTGGTGGCGCCGATGGTCGGCACGCCCGCCTCGACGTTGCCCACGGGGTCGACGAGGACGAACGGGACGCCCAGCGAGGCGAGCCGGTTGCGCTGGCCCAGCGTCAGGTCGGAGACGACGAGGATCGCGCCGTCGGAGCGGCGCGCCGCGAGCTGGTCGAGCCAGGCGCTGGTCTGCGAGCTGCTGCCGTGCGCCGCCGACAGGACCATGCTGACCCCCGCCTCGCGCAGCGTCTCCTCGGCGCCGCGGATGATCTCGACGGACCACAGGCTGTCGAGTTCGTTGAGGACGAGGTCGACGATGCCGCCGCGGCGCCGGGGACGGCGCGGGTGGTAGTGAAGGCGCGCCATGATCTCCTGCACCCGTTCCCGGGTCGCCGCGGAGACGTCGCTGCGGCCGTTGAGCACCTTGGACACCGTGGCCGTCGACACTCCCGCCTCGGCGGCGATCGTGCCGATGGTGGCGCGGGGACGGGACTGTGCGGTCATGCGGCGGAGGACTCCCGTGAGACGGCGGCGTGCGGAGTGGGGTGGGCGCGGGTCGTGGGGTGAAGCCTAGGGCCTGTCTTCAAACTCCCCTCGTCGCCCGGAGGGCGGCCCCGCGGCGTCTGGTGCGTGCTCTCAGGGGGTCCCCCCGGCCGAAGGCTGGGG
>NZ_QLLY01000009.1:0-125243 GCF_003259365.1 Streptomyces sp. PsTaAH-137 | reverse complement strand
CCTCGTACTGGACGTACTCGGCTTTGCGCCCGGTGCGGCGAGAGTGCGTGCCAGGCGTCGCGGGGCAGAGGGGAGTTTGAAGACAGGCCCTAGGGCCCTTCATCGGTCGTCCGTCCCCTGGTAGGCGAGCGCGGTGAAGTCGGCGCCCAGTCCGCCGCCCGTGAGGTCCTGCGCGCACACGCCGATGAAGGCCCCGGTGAAACCCCAGGTGCTGAAGTGTGCGCCGGTGCCGACGGTCGCGTACTCGTCGGAGAGCCGGGTCACGTCGAGCGCCGGGCCGAGCGGCCGTTCCGCGCGCGGGCCGTCGTCGGTGTCGACCGACCAGGTGAAGGCGGCCTCGGCGCCCTGTCCGGTCAGCCGCAGCCGGACGGGGCCGCTCGCCGGCAGCGGAACGGGCGGTGTGGGTTCGGCGTACCGGCCGCGGTCGCAGACGGCGAGGCGCAGCACCCTGCCCCGCTCCTCGTCCCAGGTGACGTGGGCGTAGTGCCAGAGCTGGGTGTTGTAGAAGTGGACCAGGCCCGCCATGTGCTGGGGCGAGGAGGGGGCGAAGGACACCGTCGCCCCGGCCGTGAAGCGCAGGTGTTGCTGGCGGCGGGCCACGAGGCTCTGGTCGTGGAGCGAGGAGAGCGACTCGCCGCCGCGCAGCCTCAGGGTGTCGTGGGCCGGGCCGCCGCGGGTGAGCCAGGACGGGTCGGGGTGGCGGCGCAGGGTCATCCACTCGGGACCGAGGACTCCGGCGGGCGGCGCGGCGGGCCGTGTTCCGCGCCGCTCCGCTGTCGGGGCGGGGACGTGCACGGAGGGGCGTCCGGGGCCCGCGTCGCCGTCGACGCGCGGCCAGCCGTCGGAGGTCCAGTGCACGCGTTGCAGCGCGGTCTCGCGGCCGAGGACGCAGGCGCCGTGCGCGGTCAGCGGACGGGCCGTGAGATGCGCCAGGTACCAGGCACCTTCGGGGGTCTCGACGAGGCTGCCGTGGCCTGCTTTCTGGAGTTCCAGGGTGTCGTCGCCGTACGCGGTGAGCAGCGGTCCGGCCGGATCGGGCGTGTAGGGGCCGGTGATGTCGCGGGAGCGGGCCACGGTCACCGCGTGCTCCCAGGAGGTGCCGCCCTCCGCGGTGAACAGGTAGTACCAGCCGTCCTTGCGGTACAGGTGCGGGCCTTCGGTGCGGCCGAGCGGGGTGCCGGAGAAGATCCGCCGCGCTTCCCCGACGGGTCGGCGCGCGGCCCGGTCCCACTCCTGCAGCAGGATGCCGCCGAACGGGTCGTGGCCCGGCCGGTGGTCCCAGGTCAGCCACAGCAGCCAGCTCCGGCCGCTGCCACCGGGGCCGGTGTCGTGGAAGAGGGACGGATCGAATCCGCCGCCGGGCGCGGGAGCTGGCTCGGACCACGGGCCGGTGGGGGTGGGCGAGGTGGTGACCCAGTTGCGTACGTCCTTGTGGGCGCCGGCCAGGCTCGTGACGTGGGAGTAGACGAGGTGGAACAGCCCGTCGGCGTACGACAGGCAGGGCGCCCACACTCCGCCGGAGTCGGGGACGCCGGCGAGGTCGATGAGCCGTTCCTCGGTCAGCGCGCCGCCCAGGGGACGCCAGTTCACCAGGTCGCGGGAGTGGTGCAGGGTGACGCCCGGCAGCCATTCGAAGGTGGAGGTGGCGAGGTAGTAGTCCTGGCCGACCCGGAGCAGCGAGGGGTCCGGGTGGAATCCGGCTAGCACGGGGTTGCGGATCGTCGGGGGCCGCCCGGTGGCGGGCTGCGGGGCGGCGGGGGTCGGCCCGGTCGCGGGCGCGGCGGCAGTCATGCGGTTCCTCGGGGATCGGTGGGGTCGGGGCGGCGGGGCGCGCGGCTCATCCCTTGACGGCGCCGGCCATCACCCCGGAGACGATGCGCCGGGCCAGGACGGCGAAGAGCGCGAGCACGGGGACGACGGAGACCACGACGCCGGCGAGCATCAGCGTGTAGTCGGTGTAGTAGCCGGCGGCGAGCTGGTTCAGGGCGATCTGCACGGTGCCGTTCTCCGGGGGCAGCGCGATCAGCGGCCAGAAGTAGTCGTTCCAGGCGAACATGAAGGTGAACATGCCGAGCACCGCGGCCACCGAGCGCACCCCGGGCCAGGCGACGTACCAGAAGGTGCGCAGTTGTCCGGCGCCGTCCATCCGGGCCGCCTCGATGAGCTCGTCGGGGATGTTCTCCTCCATGGCCTGCCGCATCCAGAACACGCCGATCGCGGAGACGAGCGCGGGCACGATGAGGGAGCTGAGCTTTCCGTACAGGCCCATGTCGGTGACGAGGAGGTACAGCGGGATGATGCCGAGCTGGGTCGGCACCATCACCGTGGTGATCACCACGACGAGGAGCGCGTCGCGGCCGGGGAAGCGGAGTTTGGCGAAGGCGTACCCGGCGAGCGAGGACAGCAGGACGTTGCTGACGGCCGTGCTGCCCGCGACGGTGAAGGAGTTGCCGAGCGCCTTCCAGAAGTCGACGGTGTCGAAGACGCGCCGGATGTTCTCCAGCAGATGGCCGCCGGGCACCAGGGACGGGGTCGAGCCGCCGAGGACGGAGTTGTCGCTGTGCGAGGCGACGACGAAGGTCCAGTACAGGGGAAAGACCGAGGCCAGGACCACGGCGGCGAGCAGGGCGTAGGCCAGCGGTCCCGCGCTGTCGTGGCGCCGGGGTCCGGCGGCGCGGGTGCGCGGGCGTCTGGCGGCGAGGGAGGTGGCCATGCGGGGGTTTCCTTCGGGGGCGTGGGTCATCGGTCGGAGCCGCCGAGGCGTCGGGTGAGGAAGAAGTTGAGCGCGGCGACGGCGGCGATGACGAGGAACAGCACCCAGGAGATGGCGGAGGCGTATCCGGCGTCGTTGTTGATGAACCCGTACTTGTAGAGCATCAGCGTCAGCGTCTGGAACTGGTGCTCCGTGCCGCCCTCGGCGTTGGCCTGGGAGTCGAACAGCAGCGGTTCGGCGAAGAGTTGGAGGCCGCCGATGGTCGAGATCACGACGGTGAAGAGCAGGGTCGGGCGGATCGCGGGCAGGGTGATACGGCGGAAGGTGAGGAGCCGTCCGGCGCCGTCGACCATCGCGGATTCGTACAGGTCGCGCGGGACCGCCTGCATCGCCGCGAGATAGATCAGGGCGTTGTAGCCGGTCCAGCGCCACATCACCATGAAGCTGATCGCGAGGTGCGAACTCCAGGTGTCCGCCGTCCAGTCGACGGGGGCGCTGATCAGGCCGAGCTGTTCCAGGACCCAGTTGACGACGCCGAAGTCGCGCCCGAAGAGCTGGGAGAAGACGAGGGCGACGGCGACCACGGACACGTACTGCGGTACGAGGACGAGCGCCCGCCAGGTCGTCCTGGCCCGCAACCGACGGTCGAGGAGCCAGGCGACGGCCAGGGCGAGCAGGAGTTGGGGGACGGTGGAGAGGAGGTAGATGCTGAAGGTGTTGTAGGTGGCGTTGTAGAAGTCGGGGTCGGCGAACAGGTCGCGGAAGTTGGCGAGCCCCGTGAATCCGCCGTCGCCGGTGAGCCGGTCCCAGCGGTGCAGGGAGACCCAGAACGTGTAGAGCAGCGGGTAGAGGCCGAACACCCCGAAGACGATGAAGAACGGTGCGACGAAGGTGTACGGCGTGATGCGGCTCTGCCGGGTCGGCCGCCTGCGGGCACGGCGGCCCGGTGGTGCGTCGGTGCCGAGGGTGCGCTCGGCACCGGCGGTGTGGACCGCCATGGAGCCCTCCTTGCGGGCAGGAGTGTCGGGCGGTCAGTGCTTGAGGTTTTTCGCCGCGTCGGTCAGGGCCTTCTGCCAGGCCTCGGAGGGCGAGGACTTGCGCTGCTCGACGAGTTGCAGGGCGTTGGCGAACGGGATGCGCACCTGCTGGTCCTTGGTGCCGCGGTAGCTGGGCTTGAGGCCCTGCGCCGAGGCGGCGAAGATCTTGCCCGTCGGAGCGTCGTTGAAGTACTTCTGCCGGGTGTCCTGGACGGCCTGGTCCGAGAGCGCGCCGGTCAGCGACGGGAGCGAGCCGGTCGGCCCCTGGAAGATCTTCTTCTCGGAGTCCGCCGAGGTCAGGAACGCGGCGAGTTCGGCGGCCTCCTTGGTGTGCTTGCCCTGCTTGGGCACGGTGAGGAAGGAGCCGCCCCAGTTACCGCCGCCTCCGGGCACGGCGGCGATGTCCCACTTGCCCTGGCCCTCCTTGCCGGCCGCGGTCTGGATGAGGCCGGTCATCCAGGCGGGGCAGGTGATGGTCGCCATCCGGCCCTGCTTGATGCCCGCGTTCCACTGCTGGCTGAACGGGACGAGGTTGGCGGACATGCCGTCGGCCGCGGCGTCGGCGGCGGCGGAGAAGGACCGCTTCACGTCGGGGTTCTTGTCGGCGATGTAGGAGTCGCGGGCGTCGAAGAACCCGTACTCGGTCTGGTTCATCATCGCGCTGAACACATTGCCCGCCGAGTCGAACCACGTGTGGTCCTTCACCTTGGCGCGGAAGGTGTCACCGGCCTTGAAGTACGCGTCCCAGGTGGGCCACAGCCTGCCCACCGCCTCCCGGTCCGTGGGCAGCCCCGCCTTCTGGAAGAGGTCCTTGCGGTAGCAGATGGCGAGACCGCCGACGTCGGTGCCGTACCCCATGACGAACTTTCCGCCGTCGGCGGTGCCCTGCGCCCACTTGTACGGCAGGTACTCGTCCTTGCGCTTCAGCCCGCCGAAGTCGGCGAGGTTGACGAACTTGTCCTGCACGGTACGGAACTTGGGCAGATAGCCCTCCTCGACGGCGACGACGTCGGCGGCGCCGCTGCCCGAGGACAGCTGGGTGGAGAGGCTGTTGTGGTGCTGGTCGAGCTGGGAGATCCGCTCCTTCACCACGATGTCCGGGTGCGCCTTCTCGTACTCCTTGATCAGCGGCTTGTACCCGAAGTCGCTGAAGGTGGCGACGGTCAGCGTGATCTTGCCGTCGGACTCCACCGAACCGGAGGAACAGCCGGACAGGACGAGCAGGGTGGCGAGTCCGGCTGCCGCGGCGACGGATCTGCGGGCATGCGAGGAGCCCATGGGGGACCTCCGGGGATCGTGAGTGAGTGGGAGACCGAGGGACGCGAAGGCGTTTCGATGCGCACAACCTGACGGCTTTCGAAACTTGCTGTCAAGAGTTTCGGAGAACATTCGGAAACGGCGACCGCGTTCCCGACCCCAGAATCAGCCCTGATCGCAGGGCTTTTGAGAACGATGAGCCTGCGCACCGCCGCACAGCACGTTTCGAGAGCAGCCTCCCGGCCAGCACACTTCTACGAAACTTACGTGATTCATTGACGTAACCCCGGGCGGTCCCCACGATGCGGGGCGGAACTCACCCCCACGACGAGGAGTTGACCCGTGAATCGCCTCAGAAACCTCGGAGCCGCGGCGCTCGCGGTGGCCGTGCTCGGACTGCTCGGCACCGTGCCCGCGGCGGCGGACACCGCCGTCGCGGCCCGCAACCTCCCGCCCGACGGCAAGACGCTGTCGATCATGGGCCAGGACAGCGACACCCTCGCCGACTACAAGCGCGACGTGCTCGACCGGTCGGCCCTCGGAGCGCCCGCACCCGGCGGCGTCACCCTCTACACGAACCTGGTGCTCGGCGGCAGCCCGGAGCCGCTCGCCGGGATGACCGGACCGGCCAACTGGGGTGCCGGAACGGTCGACTTCAACAGCACCCTCGGCCAGTACCCGGACGCGGCCGTCGCCGTCGGCCTCTACCTCTCGGACGCCACCACCGGCTGCAACAACCAGCCGCTGCGCGCCATCATCGGCACGAACGACAGCGACGTGACCTCGGGCAGCCCGAACCTCGTCACGCGCTACCGCGACAAGGTCGACGAGATGGTGACCAGGCTCAAGGGCTACGACCGCCAGGTGTTCCTGCGGATCGGCTACGAGTTCGACGGCCCCTGGAACTGCTACAACGCCGACTTCTACAAGCAGGCGTTCGCCTACATCAAGGGCCGCATCGACGCCCTCGGCGCCACGAAGGTCGCCACGGTCTGGCAGACCGCGGCCTGGCCGCTCAACACCAGCACCGACCACCCCGAGTGGAACTACGTCGTCACCGACCCGCACCACTTCGACGCCTGGTACCCCGGTGACCAGTACGTCGACTGGGTGGGCATGTCCTCGTTCTACTCCGCCGGATCCGTGGCCACCCAGTGGGGATGCAGTGCGACCGACACCGCGCCGGCCGCACTCCAGGACCGCGTGCTCGACTTCGCCCGCGGGCACGGCAAGCCGGTGATGGTCGCCGAGTCCGCACCGCAGGGCTACGACAACGGCGCGGGCACCAAGAGCTGCATCATGCGCAAGAGCCCGGCCGCCACCGACGCGGACACCGTCTGGAACGAGTGGTACCAGCCGTACTTCGACTGGATCGCCGCCAACCGGGACGTGGTACGGGCCGCCGCCTACATCAACACCGACTGGGACAGCCAGACGCAGTGGCAGTGCGCCGACGGCGCCCAGGCCGGCGGCCCCGGCTGCGCCAACGGCTACTGGGGCGACTCCCGCATCCAGGCGAATCCCACGATCCGCGACCGCTTCCTCGACCAGCTGCGGGGCTCGGGCTGGGCCAACGGCTGACCCCGGCCCCCTTTCCCCGGCGGCGGGACGGCCGCTCCCCCGCCGTCCCGCCGCCCACCCCCTCGTCCCTCCGCCGGGCCGCCCGACCCCACGTCAGCGGCCCGGCAGACTGGAGTGCCCCATGCCCACCCCCACCACGGGCCGCAGAAGCCGCCCGCACCTCCTGCTCCTCACCGTGCTCCTCGCCCTCGCCTGGCTGATCCCCTCCACCACCCACGCCACCGCCGCACCGTCCACCCCGCGCACCCTGCTCATCGGGCAGTCCACAAAGGCGGCCTGGGACGACTACACCTCCTTCGGGCAGGCACCGGACGGCGGCTCGGTCTACTACGAACTCGCCTCCGGCACCTGGGTCGGCGCGGGCCACGCCGACTACGCGTCCTTCCTCGCCGACCAGGGGAAGACCGTGCAGGTCGGCATCAGCTGGAAGGACAACCCGCCCGGCTTCGGGGGCGGCGACGAGAACGCCAAGGCCGCCCGCTCGCGCGCCGTCACCCAGGAACTCGCCGACGGCCGCTACGCCGACCGGTTCGACACCCTCATCGGCTTCATCGACGCCCACCCCGCGGCCACGTTCCTGCTCCGCCTCGACTACGAGGTGAGCTCCTTCTACCACTGCACCGACGACACCTGCGCCTCGTACAAGAACGCCTTCGCCCGGATCCGCTCGCTGATCCGGGGGCGCGTGCACCAGGACAACGTCCGCTTCGTCTTCCACCCGGTGCGCGGCGAGTTCGAGAAGCTCTATCCCGGCGACGCGGTGGTGGACCAGATCGGCGTCTCGATCTTCGCCCACGAACTGTGCATGCCCATCCACGACATGGGCGGCTATCTCTACAACGGCACTCCTCCGGACAACTACGACACCTCCGCGTTGCAGTGCCGCAACGCCTATCTCGCCACCGACTCCTCGGGGAATCCGAGCGCCGTGTGGAAGAACTGGGACTACGACGCGAACGTCCTGAAGATGATGAAGTTCGCCCAGGACCACGGGAAGAAGATGATCGTCTCCGAGTCCGGGATGATGAACTTCACCGCCGACGACGGTGACACCAGCGGCGCCGAGCCGGTCCGTGGCGCGACGTGGACGAAGCGGCTCTTCGGCCTGCTCGACTACCGTGGCCCGATCCCGAACATGGCGGGCACCTACGACCTGTCGGACGTCATCAGCACGGTCACGTACATCAATCTCGACTTCCGCTACGGCTGGGACGGAAAGGACGACGGCTCGTTCGACTTCCCGCCCGACTCGACCTGGTTCGCGGACGGTCGCCTGTCCCGGAACACGCAGGCGCGGGCGGCGTTCTGCACGGGTCTCGCCGCCGGCGGATTCCGTACCGGGTGCGCCTGAGCCGGGGCGGCTCAGCCCAGCGTGCGTACGGGCTGTCCCGACAGATAGCCCTCGATGTCCTCGACCGCGCCCCGGAAGTAGCCCTCGTAGTTGCGCCGGGTGACGTAGCCGAGGTGGGGCAGGCCGAGGAAGTTCGGGGCGGTGCGCAGCGGGTGGTCGAGCGGGAGCGGTTCGGTCTCGAAGACATCGCTGCCCGCGCCGGCGATCCAGCCCTCGCGGAGCGCCCGGAGAAGGGCGTCCTGGTCGACGATCGCGGCCCGTGAGGTGTTGACGAGGTAGGCGGTGCGGCGCATCCGCCGCAGTTCGTCGGCGCCGATCAGGCCGCGGGTGCGGTCGCCGAGGACGAGGTGCACGGAGACGAAGTCGCTGGTCTCCAGGAGTTCTTCCTTGGACGCGGCGAGGGTGGCACCCGCCGCCGCGGCGCGCTCCTCGGTGAGGTTCTGGCTCCACGCGGTGACGTCCATGCCGAAGGCGGCGCCGACCCGGGCCACGCGGGTGCCGATCTTGCCGAGGCCGAGCAGTCCGAGCCGGCTGCCGTGCAGGTCGGCGCCGAGCGTGGTCTGCCAGGGGCCGCCCTCGCGCAGGCTGTCGTTCTCCGTGACCACGCCGCGGGCGAGGCCGAGCAGCAGCGCCCAGGTCAGCTCGGCCGGGGGCTCGGAGCTGCTGGGCGTGCCGCAGACGGTGACGCCGTGGGCGGCCGCGGCGGCGAGGTCGATGGAGGCGTTGCGCAGGCCGGAGGTGATCAGCAGCCGCAGCCGGGGCAGCCGGTCGAAGAGCGCGGCCGGGAAGGGGGTGCGTTCGCGCATCACGACGACGATCTCGCAGTCGGCGAGTTCGGCGGCGAGCGCGTCGTGGTCCGTGAGGTGCCGGTCGAGGAAGCGGACGTCGACCCGGCCGGCGAGGCGGTCCCAGTCGGCGAGGTCGCGGGCGACGCCCTGGTAGTCGTCGAGTACGGCGCAACGCGGCGTGGCCACCCGGGCTCCCCTGTTCGATCGGCTGTTGCGATCACGTGGCGTGATCACGAAAACCCTAGTACGGGGCGTGCGCGGGGCCGCGGCACACCCCGGTGACGGTCCAACCGGACTCCACGGACGGGAAGTTGGTACAGACGAATCCCTTGACGTCCTTTCCGGGCGCCCCTTAAATCAACCCTTGAACTCACCGCACCACAGGCAACTCCCTTGTCTTCACTTTCTGGCGTGTCCGAGACAGACACGATCCCCCTACCCGAAGTGACGTGATGTTCCATGCGCAGTTCACACCGCTCCCGTACGTTCCTGCGGCGCAGGCTCCCGCTCGGCGCGGCCGCGCTCCTGTGCCTCGGCGCGGGACTCGTGCCCGTCGCCAACGCCGCGGGGACCGATGACGCCCGGGCCGCCGCGGTGACCTTCTCCGACGATTTCGACGGGCCCGCGGGTTCGGCGGTCGACGGTTCGAAGTGGCAGACCGAGACAGGCGACAACGTCAACAACCATGAACGGCAGTACTACACGGCGGGCAACAGCAACGCCGCTCTCGACGGCCAGGGCCACCTCGTGATCACGGCCCGCAAGGAGAACCCGTCCAACTACCAGTGCTGGTACGGCACGTGCGAGTACACCTCGGCGCGGCTGAACACGTCGGGCAAGTTCTCGACGACGCACGGGCACGTCGAGGCGCGGATGAAGATACCGCGCGGCCAGGGCATCTGGCCCGCGTTCTGGATGCTCGGCGACGACATCGGCTCGGTCGGCTGGCCGAACTCCGGCGAGATCGACATCATGGAGAACGTCGGCTTCGAGCCGTCCACGGTGCACGGCACGATCCACGGTCCCGGCTACTCGGGGTCGGGCGGCATCGGCGCGCCGTACTCGCTGCCGAACGGTCAGGCGTTCGCGGACGACTTCCACACCTTCGCGGTGGACTGGTCGCCGAACGAGATCAAGTGGTCGGTGGACGGCACCGTGTACCAGACCCGGACGCCCGCCGACGTGGGCGGCAACCAGTGGGTCTTCGAGAAGCCGTTCTTCGTGATCCTGAACCTGGCGGTGGGCGGCTACTGGCCGGGCGACCCGGACGGCAGCACCCAGTTCCCGCAGCAGCTCGTCGTCGACTACGTCCACGTGTCGAGCTGAGCAAGCGGTGCGGGCGAGGGGCCGGCGCCCCTCGCCCGTGCCGTCACACCGACTCGCGGCACTCCGGGTGACCCCAGCCGTCGGGGTTCTTGGCGATGTCCTCACCGGCGGCGTACGAGCGTCCGCACCGGCAGCGGCCGGGGAACTTGGCCTTGAGGGTGCGCGAGGAGGAACCGCTCCCGCCCGCGGTCTTGCGCCGGGGCGTCTTGGCGCGGGCCGGGGCGGCCGACGACGGCGAGGAGGGCGGCGGCTCCGGGGAACCGAGCGCGCTGCCCGCGTCCTGCTGCGCGACGGCGGCCTGGCTGGCGGCGCGGTCCGCGAAGTCGTTGAGCGGGTCGCCGTCGACCTGGTGGGCGGGGACGTACTTGAACTCGACCGAGCGGCCCTCCAGGAGGGCGTCGATGCGGGCGACCAGTTCCTGGTTGGCGACCGGCTTGCCGGACGCGGTCTTCCAGCCCTTGCGCTTCCAGCCGGGCAGCCAGGTCGTGACGGCCTTCATCGCGTACTGGGAGTCCATCCGGACCTCCAGCGCGACATCGGCCGCGACCGTGGTCAGCAGCCGCTCCAGGGCCGTGAGTTCCGCGACGTTGTTCGTCGCGGTGCCCAGCGCACCGGCCTCCCACTGGACGACCTTCTCGTCGCCGTCGGCGACCACCCAGGCCCAGGCGGCCGGACCGGGGTTTCCTTTGGACGCGCCGTCACACGCGGCGATCACACGTTCTGCCATGCCCCGATCATGCCAGGGCCGGGCCCCGTCCGAAGAACGCTGACGTGTCCACGCCCGGCCGGGCCGACTCGCCGTCAGGCCAAGTCGACCCGGATCGTGAGGAGTTGGTCGCCGAAGGCGCGGACCGCCGCGCTGTTGAAGAACGGCAGCGTCCTGAGCCGGGCCCGGGCGTCGTCCTCGGGCAGCAGGTGGGCCACCCCGTGGTACCAGCGGCCGCGGATCCTGACCCGGACGTCGGGGCTGGCCCGGATGTTCCGCACGTACTGCGACGCGAGCCCGAACTCCGAGACGAGCCAGAAGGTGTCGCCGATCCGCCGTCCGCCGACGGGGGTGCGGCGGGGCTCCCCCGAGACCCGGCCGGTCGTCTCGATGAGCATCTGTCCCGGCAGCCGTCTGGTCAGCGGGTTGACGACGCTGCGCTGGAACGTGGTGACGAGCCGGTGCCGAGTGTCCTGATCACGCGCCATGCCCCCGAACTGTAGTCGCAGACGCCAGGATGGGACATGGATCGATCAAGAACCGCTGTGCGGCCCCGCACAGCAGGAAGCCCCGACCGCGACGGGGGATCACGGCCGGGGCGGCTCTGTGTGGGCACGGATGGCGGTCGCCTCTCGGCGGGGGGCTCCGCAGGGCTTCAGCCGAACGATCTTCCCTGCGGGCTATCGGTAGGGCCCGGGGACACTGTCCCATCCGCGTCCACGGTGGGTTCAACGGGCAAGGGGGCCTTGTTGTTCCCGGCCGTCCCCGAGGGGCGCGTGAGGTGGGTCACGGCGCCGTGGCCCTTAAGGTTCTGTGGTGATCTTCGTCCCGCCCTCGCGTCGTTCCGCCCGCCCCTCAGCCGTCGGGCTCGTCCTCGCCGCCGTACTCCTGCTGACCGCCTGCTCGTCGACGTCCTCGCCGTCCGGTTCCGGCTCCGACACCCCGGACGTGGTCCTGCCGACACCGCACGTCGGCTTCGACTACCAGATCGGCGGGCCCTACAAGCCGCCGTCCGGGGTGCAGGCCGTCTCCCGCGACCGGAGCGCGGACCCGGTGAAGGGGCTGTACAACGTCTGCTACGTCAACGCGTTCCAGGCGCAGCCGGACGCGCTGCGCCGGTGGGAGCGCGACGACCCCGATCTCCTGCTGCGGGACGACGACGGCGACGTGGTCATCGACGAGGACTGGGACGAGGCCCTGTTCGACCTCTCGACGGCGGCCAAACGGGCGCGGCTGGCGAAGACCGTCGGCGGCTGGATCGAGGGCTGCGCCGACGACGGCTTCCAGGCCGTCGAGCTGGACAACCTGGACTCCTACTCGCGCTCGGACGGTCTGCTCGACGCCTCGGACGCGGTCGCCTTCGCACGGCTCCTCGCGGACCGGGCGCACGCGGCCGGTCTCGCGGTCGGCCAGAAGAACACCGCCGAACTCCTTCCGAAGCGGTCCGCCGTCGGCTTCGACTTCGCCGTGTCCGAGGAGTGCGGGAGCTACGACGAGTGCGGTGCGTACGCGAAGGCGTACGACGACCGGGTCTTCGCCGTCGAGTACCGGCCCGCCGACTTCGCGCGGGCCTGCCGCACCTACGGCAAGCGGCTGTCGCTCGTACTGCGCGACGTGGATGTGCGACCGGCGGGGACCAAGGGCTACGTGCGGCGCACGTGCTGACGGCTCCCGCGTGAGCCCGGCGTCCTAGCCGAGCGGTGACGGGGTGCCCAGCGCCTCCAGACGCCGGTGGATCGCCTCCAGGGCGCCCGGGCGGCGGCCCGGCACCTGCTGGCGCAGCGCGGTGAGGACGACGGCGAGGGCGTGGGCCCGGTGCGGGTCCCCGAGCTGCTCCCACTGGTGGTGGGCACGGTCGACGGCCGCCTCCACGTCCTCGTCGGTGGGCGCCTCCCCACGGGCCAGCCGCCCTTGCGCCACTTCGGACCACAAGGCGCAACTGCGGCCGGGATCGTGCGCGAGGCGTGCGAGGTCCGCCCGCACCTCCAGCCAGTGCACGGCCTGCGCGGACCCGGGCCCGTGGACCCGCAGCGCCTCTTCCTCCCAGCGCGCCGCGAGGGCGGCGGCCTCGGCGTGCCGGCCCGCCCGAGCGGCGGCGAGCAGGGCGGGGTGGGGGTCCTCGGCGGGGACGGGTTCCGCCGGGGGCGCGGTGACGCGGGCGGGGGGCACGGGTACCGCGACGGGCACGGTGGCCGTGGGGGCGAAAGCCGGCAGGGGCGGCGCGGGGACGGGCACCGGCATCGGGGCCGGGTGCTGCGGCACCACGACAGGGGCCGCCGACGCCACGGGAGCCGTCCCCCGTACGACGCTGCGCGGCGCCGGAGCGGTGGCGGGGCCCGACTGCGCCGTCGGGAACGCCCGCACCGGCGTGTCCATCGCCACGAACAGCGCCTCCGCCGGGCCCGAGCGGTCGGCCGCGGCCTCGTGGAGCCGCGCGAGGTGCGGGCGGGCGCCGGTGCGCCAGATGTCGGCGTACGTCCTGAGGTAGTCGGGGGTCAGGACCGTGCGGCGGGACGGCGGCGGGCTGACACGGCCGAAGACGCGGACGCCGTGGCCGAGACCGACACCGCCGCCGCGCACGTGCGGCCAGGCGTCGGCGTCGGCGACCAGGTCGAGGACGACGGTGGTGGTGTGCGGGGGCCGCAGGGCCAGTTCACCGGTGAGCCAGTGCCAGGGCAGCGCCGTGTAGCGCAGCGTCGACGGGGTGGTGCGGGCCAGGGCCAGGTGGAGAAGGTGCTGGCGGTGGTCGAGGTGGAGCTGGCCGGTGACGTACACGTGCAGCTGTCCGGGCAGCGCGGCGGCGGTCCGTATCCGGGTGAGGACGGTCTGCGGGTCGAGCGGGTCGGCGAGTTCGACGACGGTGGCCGCCGCGGTGCCGGTGAGCGCGCTCGGCGGGACCGCGGCGAGTGCGGGCAGGACGGCCGCCGCGTCGATGAGGCATCCCTTGCCGACGGGGGCCGCCGCGAGCAGCAGCGCCGTCCCCGGGCCCGCGGATCGTGCCTCGTTGTCGCCTTGCGTGTTGATCACCACCAGAGCACCGTAACCGGAATCCTGGTGCGCGGCCGACCGCTCACGCAAACCCAACTGGTCCGACTACGGGCTGTTTTCGGCCGTTTCGGCCACGGGGTGCGGACAGCGCAGGGTGTCCCCGGTCACGGGGGCGCCCTCCACCATGCTCCGGTCGTCCCGCTTTCCGCGCTGCCCACGGCGACGCGGAAAGCGGGACGACCGGATCCTGCCACGGGGCGGAGCCGGAGCGCGGATGTGCCCCGTCGGCGCCGTCGCGTATCGCGCACGCCGTCCGATTCACCGTCCTGCCCGTCCACCTCCGCGAGGTGCGGCCGGGCATCGGTGCGAGGAAGCTGAGTCCATGATCGATGACGCAGGACGCAACGGTTATCCCTCGGTCGTGGTGCACGCGGCCCAGCCCGGCGGGCGCCGGGTCTACATTCGGGGCGAGGACTCGGGCCTCGCCCGGTCGGTGACGGACGTGGTGGCGTTCCTGCGCCGGGCCGGTCTCGACGACGCGCCGCTCGACGATCCGGACGTCGTGGAGTGGCGCGGCGGCGGCAGCGGGATCTGGCCCGCGCGCATCGACGACCCGGACGACCGGTAGAGCTCGAACGGCCACCAGGGCTCAGCGGTATCCGGTGACGTCCGCGGGCCTGCCGGTGTCCTGCACCTCCACGAGGTAGCGCCAGGCGTCCGGCCTGCTGCCGTCGAGGTCGGTGAACCCGTAGGTCCTGGCGAGGCCGCCGCTGGACTGGGAGGTCCCGTTGAACCGGGCCACCTCCGGGTCGGCGGCGAGCGCGGCGACGGCGCGTCCGGTGTAGCGCGGCGTCTCCGAGATCGCGAAGTGCGGCTCGGTGGCGAGCGCGTCGCGCCAGGTCTCCTCGGTGACCTTGAACGCGTCGAGCATGATCTCCGAGCGCATCCAGCCGGGTGTCAGGGCGACGGCGGTGGCGCCGCGCGGGCCGAGTTCGTGGCCGAGGGAGAACGCCATGCGCAGCACGGCGCTCTTGGCGAGGTCGTAGAAGAAGGAGTTGCGGTAGTGCGCCGCGTTGTAGTCGGCGGTGCCGTCGGTCATCTCGACGACCAGGCCGCCGGGGGCGCGCAGCAGCAGCGGCAGCGCGAAGTGGCTGGTGACGGCGTGCGTCTCGACGGCGAGGCGGTGCAGGCGTAGCCCCTTGTCGAGATCGTGCTCCCAGACGGGCGCGTCCCAGGCGAAGAGGTGTTCGCCGCCCCAGATGTCGTTGACGAGGACGTCGAGGCGTCCCTGTTCGGCGTCGACCCGCTCGACGAGGGCGCGCACCCGGTCCGGTTCCAGATGGTCGGTGGGGACGGCGATGCCGACGCCGCCCGCCGCGCTCACCAGGTCGGCGGTGTCCTCGATCGTCTCGGGCCTGTCGTACTCGGAGCGCCGCTCGCGGGTGGTGCGTCCGGTGACGTAGACGGTGGCGCCCGCCGCGCCGAGTTCCACGGCGATGCCGCGGCCCGCGCCGCGCGTGGCACCCGCGACGAGGGCCACCCTGCCGCGCAGCGGCCGGTCGTCCGAGGTGCTGCCGGGATCTGTTGTGTCCGTCATGACCTGCTCTTTCGTGTCGGTCCACCCGGTCGCGCCGACCGGACACCCCGAGCATCCCCGCGAATCCCGACACCTTCTGTCCGACTTTCCGCTCGGCTCCGCGCACGGCGGTACGTGATCACTCTCACCCCGTCCGTTTCATACCCCCCAGGGTATGGCTGATACCCTCGGGGGTATAAAGTCGAAGCTGAAATCGGAGGTTCCCGTGAAGGTCGTGATCGTCGGAGGCGTGGCGGGCGGCATGTCCGCGGCGACGCGTCTGCGCCGCCTGGACGAGCAGGCGGAGATCGTCGTGCTGGAGCGCGGCGCCCATGTCAGCTATGCGAACTGCGGGCTGCCGTACTTCCTGGGCGGCGTCATAGAGGAGCGCGACGCGCTGCTCGTCCAGACCCCCGAGGCGCTGCGTGCCCGGTTCCGCATCGATGTGCGGGTGCGCAGCGAGGCCGTCGCCGTGGACACCGCGGGCCGGACCGTGACGGTGCGGGATCTCGCGGCCGGCACGGAGTACACCGAGGCGTACGACCGGCTTGTGCTCAGCCCGGGCGCCCGGCCCTTCGTGCCGGAACTGCCGGGTGCGGAGCGGGCGTTCACCCTGCGGGACGTCTCGGACACCGACCGGATCGCGGGCGAGCTGGCGGCGGGCGCGCGCTCGGCCGTGGTCGTCGGCGCCGGGTTCATCGGCGTGGAGGCCGCGGAGAACCTGCGCCACCGCGGTCTCGACGTGACGCTGGTGGAGCTGGCCGGGCAGGTGCTGCCGCCGCTCGACGCGGAGATGGCCGCGCCGCTCGCCGCCGAGCTGCGGGCGGGCGGTGTCGACCTGGCGCTCGGTACGCAGCTGAAGGAGATCCGGGACCACGAGGTCGTCCTGGACGACGGCCGGACCGTCCCCGCCGACCTCGTCCTCATGGCGATCGGGGTCCGTCCCGACGTCGGCCTGGCCCGCGCCGCCGGTCTCGCGATCGGCCCGCGCGGCGGCATCGCCGTCGACGAGCGCGGCCGCACCAGCGACGACGCCGTCTACGCGGTGGGCGACGCGGCGGAGAAGCGGGACGCGCTGAGCGGCGAGAGCACGCTCGTGCCGCTGGCGAACCTGGCCAACCGACACGGCCGGCTCGTCGCCGACGCGATCGCCGGACGCCCGGTGTCGGCCCGGCCCGCCACCGGCACCGCTGTCGTCCAGGTCTTCGGGCTCACCGCGGCGGCCACCGGCTGGAACGAGAAGCGGCTGCGCGCCGCGGGCCGCCGGTACCAGGCGCTGCACCTGCACCCCGGATCGCACGCGGGTTACTACCCCGGCGCCTCCCCCATCGCGCTGAAGGTCCTGTTCGACCCGGACGACCTGAGCATCCTCGGCGCGCAGGCGGTCGGCGCGGACGGTGTCGACAAGCGGGTCGACGTGCTCGCCACCGCGATCGCGGGCGGCCTGACCGCGCCCGACCTGGCCGATCTGGAGCTGGCGTACGCCCCGCCGTACGGCTCGGCGAAGGACCCGGTCAACATGGCGGGGATGATCGCCGAGAACCTCGTGACCCGTACCGACCGCACCGTCCAGTGGCACGAACTGGACGCGGCGCGGGCGGCCGGCGCCGCCCTCGTCGACGTCCGGACGGCGGCCGAGCACGCCCGGGGCGCCATCCCGGGCGCGGTCAACATCCCGCTCGACGAGTTGCGCGACCGGGCCGCCGAGCTGCCCGACGGTGACCTCCTCGTCCACTGCCAGGTCGGTCTGCGCGGCCACACCGCACTGCGTCTGCTCGCCGGACTGGGCCGCGACGCGGCCAACTTGGACGGCGGCTACGCCACCTGGTCCGCGGGCCAGGCCGCCTGACCCCCACCCGTACCCCCACCCACGATCCCCCCACACTTCAGGGAGAACCCATGAGCACCACCCTCGCCCCGGCGGAGCTGCGCGCCCGCCCCGCCGACAGCACCCTCGTCATCGACGTGCGGGCGCCCGGCGAGTTCGCCTCCGGCCATGTGCCCGGCGCGGTGAACGTGCCGGCCGACCACCTCGACGCGCTCCTGCCCGACCTGCGCTCCGCCGCCGAGCGGCGCCGCCTCGTCGTGGTCTGCGCCGCCGGGCAGCGCTCCGCCGCCGCCTGCGCCAAGCTGGCCGAGGCGGGCGTGGACGCGGTCGGCCTCGGCGGCGGCACCCAGGCGTGGACCGCCGAGGGACTGCCCGTCGACACGGCTGCCGTCGAGGGCCGCGCGGTATGGGCGATGGACCGCCAGGTCCGGTTCACGGCAGGTGCGCTGGTCCTGGCCGGGATCGCGCTCGGCCGCCGCGCGCCGAAGGCCCGACTGCTGGCCGCGGGTGTCGCCTCCGGCCTCGTCTACTCGGCCGTGACCAACTCCTGCGCCATGGCGGCCGTGCTGGGCAAGCTGCCCGTCAACCGTCCGGCGCCCGACGCCCTGGACGCGGCCCGCGCCGCGCTGCGCGCATGAGCGTCACCCCGGCGGCCACGGACGCCGTCCTCAAGCGACTGCGCCGCGCCCAGGGCCAGCTCGCCGGTGTCATCGCGATGATCGAGGCGGGCCGCGACTGCAAGGACGTGGTGACCCAGCTGGCCGCCGTGTCCCGGGCCCTCGACCGGGCCGGCTTCAAGATCATCGCGTCGGGCATGCGGGACTGCATGAACGCGGCGGAGGGCGAACAGCCCCCGCTGACCGAGGAAGAGCTGGAGAAGCTGTTCCTCTCCCTCGCCTGACCCCCGTACAGGCGAGACCGTCCCGGTGGGGCCGCTTCCGGTCGGCCCCACCGGGACGGCGTTCTCAGGCGGCGCGCCGCACCCGCGCCCCGTGGCGGCGCACGATGTCCGCGTAGCGGTGGCCGCTGCCCTTGATGGTGCGCACCTGCGTGTTGTAGTCGACGTGCACCAGGCCGAACCGCTTGTCGTAGCCGTAGGCCCACTCGAAGTTGTCCAGCAGCGACCAGGCGAAGTACCCGGCGAGCGGGGCGCCCTTGCGCACGGCGCGGGCGCAGGCCGCGACGTGGTCGACGAGGTACTGCTCGCGCTCGGGGTCGTCGACCGTGCCGTCGGGGCGTACCACGTCCGGGTACGCGGAGCCGTTCTCGGTGATGTACAGCTTCTGTGCGCCGTACTCGCTGGTCAGGCGGAGCAGCAGGCTCTCGATGCCGTCGGCGTCGACCTCCCAGTCCATGCCGGTGCGCGGCACGCCGAGCCGGCGCACGGCGTCGGCGTACGGGGCGGGGCCCGCCGGGTGGTCGGCGATCGCGGACGGGAAGTAGTAGTTCAGGCCCAGCCAGTCGAGCGGCGCGGCGATCGTGTCCAGGTCGCCCGGCTGCTCGGGCAGTTCGACGCCGTAGACCTCGAGCATGTCCTCGGGGAAGCCGCGGCCGTGCACCGGGTCGAGCCACCAGCGGTTGGAGTGGCCGTCCATGCGGCGGGCGGCGGCGATGTCCTCGGGCCGGTCGGTGGCGGGCTCCACCTGGGCGAGGTTGAGGACGATGCCCACCTCGGCGTCGGGGACGGCCGCGCGGATCGCCTGCGTGGCCAGGCCGTGGCCGAGCAGCAGGTGGTAGGAGGCCGGGACGGCGGCGTTCAGGTCGGCGAGGCCGGGCGCCATCCGGCCCTCCAGGTGGCCGATCCACGCCGAGCACAGCGGCTCGTTGAGCGGCGTCCAGTGCTTCACCCGGTCACCGAGCCGCTCCGCGACCACGGACGCGTACTCCCCGAAGGCGAGGGCGGTCTCCCGCGCGGGCCAGCCGCCGCGGTCCTGCAATGCCTGCGGCAGGTCCCAGTGGTAGAGGGTGACCATCGGCGTGATGCCGTCCGCGAGCAGCGCGTCGGTCAGCCGGTCGTAGAAGTCGAGGCCCTTGGCGTTGACCGGGCCGTCGCCGCCGGGGACGATCCGCGGCCAGGCGACGGAGAACCGGTAGGCGTTCGCGCCCAGGCGCTTGAGCAGGTCGAAGTCCTCGCGCCAGCGGTGGTAGTGGTCGCAGGCCACGTCTCCGGTGTCGCCGTTGTCGACCTTGCCGGGGGTGTGCGAGAACGTGTCCCAGATCGAGGGCGCGCGGCCGTCCTCGGCGACCGCCCCTTCGATCTGGTACGCGGCGGTGGCCGTGCCCCACAGGAAGTCGTTCGGGAAGGCGGCGAGGTCTAGGGGCTCGGACACAAGGTTCCTTTCACAAGTACGGTCTGCAGTAAGGGGGCCGGTCACTTGACCGCACCGGCGGTGAGACCGGTGACGAGATAGCGCTGCAGCAGGAGGAAGCCGGCGACGACGGGCACGCTGACGACGAGCGAGGCGGCCATGATCTGGTTCCAGTACACGTCGTTGAGGTTGGCGTAGGCGCCGAGTCCCACCGAGAGGGTGCGGGTGTCGTCGTTGGTCATGACCGAGGCGAACAGCACCTCGCCCCACGCGGTCATGAACGCGTAGACGGCGACCGCGACGATGCCGGGGATCGCGGCGGGCACGATGATCCGGAACAGTGCGCCGAGCGGCCCGCAGCCATCGACCATGGCGGCCTCGTCCAGGTCGCGCGGCACCGACTCGAAGTAGCCGATGAGCATCCAGATCGCGAACGGCAGCGTGAACGTCATGTAGGTGAGGATCAGTCCGCCGCGCGAGCCGAACAGGGCGATCCCGGTGGCGTTGCCGATGTTGACGTAGATGAGGAACAGCGGCAGCAGGAAGAGGATGCCGGGGAACATCTGCGTCGACAGCACGGTCACCGTGAAGACGCGCTTGCCCTTGAAGCGGTAGCGGCTGACCGCGTACGCGGCGAAGACCGCGACGATCACGGAGCAGACGGTCGCCGCGCCCGCCACGATCAGCGAGTTCACGAAGTACTTGGCGAGCGGGACCGTCGACCAGATGTCGATGTACGGACGGATCGTCAGCCCGCTGGGGATCCAGCGGAACTTGCCCTGGACGTCCTCGAGCGGCTTGAGCGAGCTGGAGACCATGACGAACACGGGCAGCAGCACGAAGCCGGTGAGCAGCGTCAGGAAGATCCGGCGGGACCACAGGAAGGACTGCGGCGACGCCATCGGCGAGCGGTGCCGCGTCCGTGTGTCCGCGGTCTCGGCCACGGCAGTGTCAGACATCGGAAGTCTTCCTTCCGCGCGAGGTGAGCGCCAGGTAGACGCCCGTCACGACGAGCAGGAACAGCAGGAGCAGCACGGACATGGCGGATCCGCTGCCGAAGTTCCAGGTGACGAACGAGGACTGGTAGATGTGCACGGAGATGATGTCGGCCGCCTCGGGCGCCGCCTTGCCGAACATCACGTAGGGCGTGTTGAAGTCGTTGAACGTCCACAGGAACAGGACGAGGACGAGGACCTGGTTGACCGGGCGCAGCGAGGGCAGCGTGATGCGGCGCAGTTGCTGCCACAGGCCGGCGCCGTCGAGCGCCGCCGCCTCGTACATCTCCTTGGGGATGTTCTGGAGGCCGGCCATCACGATGAGGAAGGCGAACGGCCAGCCCTTCCACACCGACACGGTGAGCAGGGCGTAGAAGCTGTTGTCGCCGATCAGCCAGAAGGACGGCTTGTCGGTGACGCCGAGCTGGTCGTGCAGGACGTGGTTGATCAGCCCGTTGTCGTGCTGGAACATGAAGACCCAGGTGATCACGGCGGCGTAGACGGGCAGCGCGTACGGGATCAGGAACAGGGCGCGCAGGATGCCGCGGCCCTTGAACGTCTCCTGCATGAAGACGGCCGCGGCGGTGCCGATGGCCCAGCACAGGCCGACCGACAGCACGGTGAACAGGCAGGTGACGAAGAAGGAGTGGAGCAGCGCCTGGCCGACCGGCGCGTCGAAGTCGACGGCGACCTTGAAGTTGTCGAGGCCGGCCCAGGGGGCCGAGGTCCAGTCCCTGATGAAGAACTGGGTCAGCTCCCTGAAGCTCATCACCACGCCCATGACCATGGGGATGAGGTGCACGAGGAGTTCGAGCACGAGAGCGGGCAGAAGCAGCAGGTAGGGCAGGCCGATCCGGCGGATCCGCCCGGGACGGCGGCTCTTGCCGCGCGCCGCCCCGGGGGAGTTCTTGCCGACGGCCCGCCCCTCCCCCGCAGACGCGGGGGAAGGGGCGGTCGTGGACACAGTCATCGGGTTCTCCGTGCTACTTGTTCGGCATCGACTGCTGCGCCTTGGTCAGCGCCGCCTTCACCGACTCCGTGGTGACCGCCTTGCCGTTGGCCGCGTCGGCGAACAGCTCCTTGACGGCCGTGCCGACCGCCGTCTCGAACTGGGACTCCTCGGCGACCTGCGGCAGCGGCGCCGCGCTCTTGGCCAGGGTGTCCTTGAGGACGCCGGTGGTGGAGGTCTCGAACGCGGGGTCCTCCTGCGCGGCCTTGACCGGCGGGATGGAGCCGTAGGTCTTGTTCAGGAGCTTCGACTCCGCGTCGCTGGTCATGAACTTCACGAACTTCGAGGCGCCTTCGAGGTTCTTGGTGTTCTTGAAGACGGCGATGTTGATGCCGGCGACCATCGAGTTGACCTGGTTGCCGGTGCCGGGGGTGCCGGACGGGACGGGCGCGGGGACCACGCCGTAGTCGTCCTCGGACATGCCCTGCGACTTGAACGTGGAGGCGGCGGCCTGCCACAGGACCATCGCGGTCTTGCCCTTGGAGAAGTCGCTCAGGGACTGGTTCTGCGCGTACTCGGCGTTGCCGGGCGCGATGATCTTGTCCTTGGCCATCAGGTCGACGTACTGCTTGACCGCCGCGACGGCGCCGTCGGAGGTGAAGTCCGGCTTGCCGTCGGCGGTGAACCAGTCGGCGCCGCGCTGCTTCGCCATCACGAAGATCTGGTGGATGTTGTTGGACAGGTTCGAGCCCTCGGCGCCCAGGCCCCACTTGCCGTTCTTGGAGATCTTCTTGCCGTCGGCGACGACCTCGTCCCAGGTCGTCGGGGGCTTGGATATCCCGGCGTCCTTGAACATCTTCTTGTTGTAGTAGAGCGCGTACGACATCGAGTACAGCGGGACAGCGGCAGGGTCCTTGCCCTCGGGGCCCGCCGAGCCGAGCGCCGAGTCGACGAACCGGTCCTTGCCGCCGATCTTGTCGAACTGCTTGGCGTCCCAGGGCAGCAGGGCCCCGGTCGCCTGCAGCGAGGCGCTCCAGGTGTTGCCGATGTTCAGCACGTCGGGGCCCTGCCCCGAGGTGGTCGCGGCCATGATCCGGTTGAGCAGGTCCGACCACGGGACGACCTCGAGCTTGACCTTGATCCCGGTCTGCTTCTCGAACTTGTCGAGCTCCGGCTGGAGGACCTTCTTGTCGACCTGGATGCTCGCACCCTGGTTCGACGCCCAGTACGTGAGGGTCTTCGGGGAGTCGTTGGAACCGCCTCCCGAGGAAGAGCCGCCACCACAGGCGGTCGCGGCGAGGGCGAGCGACACGGTGACGGCACCGATGGCGGTGGCTCGGATTCTGCTCATGCTCCAGGTGTCCCTTTCCGGAGGAAGTCGACGGGGGATGGCTCAAGAGGGCTCGACGGACAGAGCACGGCGGGCGCGGCCAACATCGGCGAACCGACCGCCCGCTTCAACTCTTGAACACCCTTACGACTTAATTTAGGACGTGAGTTAAACCGCACGAGAAGGTACCGTCAAGGGGGTCGGAGCTAACAACTTCGAGTCGGACAGAGCCTGAAGGAGACACATGGCCGGGCGGCGCGGTGGACGGACAGTGCACGACCTGCGAAGGGAGAACCGGACCGCCCTATTGCAACAGTTGTATTTCAACGGCCCGATGAGCCGGAACGAGCTGGGCCCCGCGATCGGGCTGAGTTCAGGTTCCATCAGCAATGTGGTGGCCGAGCTCGCCGCGGACGGCCTGGTCGAGGAGGCCGGCAGCGTCGAGTCCGAGGGCGGCAGGCCCCGCACCCTGCTGCGCATCGTGCCCGGCTGCGGGCGGCTGATCGGCGTGGACGTGGGCGAGACCCGGATCAGGGTCGAGCTGCTCGATCTGTCGCTCACCGAACTGGCACGCGCGGAGCGGCCGTTGGACCTGAAGGGGCATCCCGTCGAGGGGGTGGCCGAACTGGTCGCTTCGGCGGTGCACGAGGTGCTCGACGCGGGCCGGGGACATCCCGGCCCGCTGCTCGGCGTCGGCATCGGCGTGCCCGGCATCGTCGCGCACACCCCGGAGGGCGCCGTCGTGCACGGTCCGACGGTCGGCTGGGACGCGGTGCCGCTGGAGTCGGTCCTGCGCCGGGTCTGTCAACTCCCGCCCTCGGTGGACTACTTCATCGCCAACGGCGCCGGGACGCTCGGCCAGGCGGAGATGTGGTTCGGCGCGGGACGCGGCACGCAGAACGCGGTGGTGGTGCTCTTCGGCTCCGGCGTCGGCGCCTGCGTGGTGACGGGCGACACGGCGCAGGCCCGGGCCGTCGAATGGGGGCATCTGACGGTACGGGTCCGGGGGCGTCGCTGCCGGTGCGGCGCCCTGGGCTGCCTGGAGGCGTACGCGGGCGCCGAGGCGCTGCTTGACCGGTGGCGGGAGGCGGGCGGGCGGCCGCCGCTCGGCGCGGACGAGGAGACGGCGCTGGCCGCCATGATGGACGCCGCCCACCCGCGCGAGCCGGGCCGGGAGCCCGAGCCGACGGCGCTGGCCATCATCGAGGAGACGGCCGAGTACCTCGGCGCGGGCCTGTCCGACCTCGTCAACCTCTTCCAGCCGGACCGCGTCCTGGTCGGCGGCTGGGCCGGACTCCAGCTCGGCGAACGGTTCCTGGCCTCGGTGCGCCGCCACCTGCCGACGTACGCGCTCTCCTACCCCGTGTCCCGGGTCAGCGTGGAACTCGGCAGGCTCGGCCCCGACGCGGTGACCGTGGGCGCGGCGACGCTCCCGCTGGCGGCGTTCTTCGCCCGCGGCGGCCGGCCGCCCGAGGCGCCGCGGGCGGCCGAACCTCCGGCCTGGCAGGGGGCGTTGCGGGGCCGCGCGCTGCACTGATCCGGCGCGCGGCAGGCTGTCACGCCGACTCGCGCACCACCAGTTCCGGGTCGAAGATCCGCGACGTGGGCTCCGTGCGCTCGCCGAGGACGAACTCGTGGAGCAGTTCGGCCATGGCGGCGGCCATCGCCTCCACCGGCTGCCGGACGGTGGTCAGCGGCGGTCGGCAGGCGACGGCGGCGCTGGAGTCGTCGAACCCGACGACCGCCACGTCCTGCGGCACCCGTCTGCCCCGGTCGGCCAGCACCTGGCAGACGCCCTGCGCCATCAGGTCGTTGGCGGCGAACACGGCGTCGATGTCGGGGTGTTCGTCCAGCAGCCGCTCCATGGCCGCGACACCGCTGTCCAGGGTAAACCCGCCCTCCGCGATCGGTACGTACGGCACGCCGCCGCGCTCCATGCCGTCCCGGAACCCGGCGAGCCGCTCCTGTCCCGCGGGCAGGTCCAGCGGCCCGGAGACGGTGGCGGGGCGGCGGCAGCCGCGGGCGAGCAGGTGGCGCGCCGCCAGCAGGCCGCCGTCGCGGTGGGCGAGGTCGACGTAGCTGATCGGCGCGGCGACGGCGGGCCGGGCGAAGCACACCGCGGGCAGCCGCCCGGCGGCGAGCTGGGCGGGCAGCGGGTCCTCGGCGTGCGTGGAGACCACCAGGGCACCGTCGGCGCTGCCCTGCCGCAGATAGTCGACGACCTGGCGGCGCGCGTCGTCGGAGTCGGCGAACATGAGCACGGGGTGCATGGAGCGCGGCCGCAGGAAACCGACGACCCCGGTGACAACTCGCCCGAAGAACGGGTCGGCGAAGACCCGCGCGGTGAAGTCGCCCTGCGCTCCGTCGCGTTCGTCCCCGGCGCCGGACACCACGAGCGCGATGGTCTGCGCCCGGCGGGTGACCAGTGAGCGGGCGGCCTGGTTGGGGGTGTACCCGGTCCGCTGGACGGCTTGGCGGACCAGGTCCTGGATGCCCGGATCCACGTTCCGTACGCCGTTGATGACCCGGGAGACCGTGGCCCGGGAGACACCGGCCTCCCGTGCCACGTCCTCCAAGGTGGGCACGCTTTTGCTCATGGCCCCACCTTATCCACCGCGCCCACGTCTCGGGGAGCGCTCTCCCGGAGTCGGTGCGCAGGTGGCGGGCCTCGGAGGTGGCCTCTGCGGGAGTCACGGGAGGGGCGTCACCTCGACCTCCGTCGTCAGGGTCGGCTCCCCGGCGGAGCGGCCCGCGTGCACCCGGTAGACGCCGGGCTCGGTGCGCCAGTCGCCGGCTTCGGGCGACCAGTGCCGCAGGGCCCGCGCGGGCACGTGCACCACCGCTTCGACGCGGGCTCCGGGGGGCGCGGTCACGGCCGCGTACCCGGCGAACCAGCGTTCCGGGCGCTCGACCGCCGAGTGCGGCCGGGAGAGGTAGATCTGGACCACTTCGCGGCCCGTCCTCGCGCCGGTGTTGCGCACGGTGACGCGGACCGTGAAGCCGTCGGGGCCGGGGTGGGCGGGCGCTTCGATCCCGTCGTAGCCCCAGGTGGTGTAGCCGAGTCCGTGGCCGAACCAGTAGGCGGGTTCCCGGGCCGCGCGCAGCCAGCCGCGGTGGCCGATGTACGGGCCCTCGCGGTAGTCGAGGACGCCGTCGTCGGGGCGGGTCCGGGTGACGGGGGCGTCGGCGAGGCGGGCGGCCCAGGTGGTGGGGAGGCGGCCGCCCGGTTCGGCCCGCCCGAACAGGACGTCCGCGAGTCCCGCACCGGCCTCCTGCCCGGGGAACCAGGTGAGCAGCAGGGCACCGACCTCGTCCCGCCAGGGCAGTTCGACCGGGCCGCCGGAGTTCACCACGGCCACGGTGCGGGGCTGGGCGGCGGCGACCGCGGACACCAGGGCGTCCTGGTCGCCGGGCAGGGCGAGCGTGATGCGGTCGTGGCCCTCGGACTCGCTGCCCTCGGTGGTGCCGACCACGACGACGGCGACGTCCGCGGCGCGGGCCGCCGCGACCGCTTCGGCGAGTGCCGTCTCAGGGTTCGGGGGCGGCGGGGCGGCGGTCAGCAGGGTGGCGCGCCCGGTGTCGGGGGCGAGGCTGCGGCGGGCCACCACCTCGACCGCGCGGCCCGCCCGGAGAGGGATCCGGCCGTGCCGGCAGGGCGGTGCGACATGCACGACGGCCGGGTCGTCGGTGGTCCTGGGGTACTCCCCCGCCACCAATTGCTGCCCGTCGACGACGAGTTCGAGGTGGCCGAAGCCGCCGACGCCGAAGGTCCATTCCCCGCCGACGGTGGGCCGCAGCAGCGCGCTCAGTTCCACGGTGTGCGCGCCGGGCACCAAGGCGGGCTCCAACAGCCGCCCGGAGAGCCGGTGTTCGGCGTACAGCTCGTGTCCCGCGCGGTCGAGGACGCGCAGCAGCAGCCCCGGCTCGCCGGTGCGCGGGTCGGCGCACCGCTCCGCGTCGAGCGGCCAGGGCTGCTCGACGAGGGCGGGGCCCGGGCTGTAGGTGACCTCGGCGGTGCCGCGCAGCGCGGCACGGATGCCGTCGAGCGGTGTGACGGAGTGCCGGGGGAAGACCCCCGCGCTCCCGCCGCCCTGGAGGCGGGGCCGCGCGGCGTGGGCGCCGATCACCGCGACGGTGCGCACGGTGTCGGAGGACCACGGCAGTACGTCGTGGTTCGTGAGCAGCACGGTGCTCGCGGCGACGGCCCGGCGCAGCAGGGCGCGGGTCTGCCGCGGGCCGTGCGGTGAGGGGCGTGGCGGTGCCGGGTCGCCGAGGGCGCCGACCCGTTCGGCGAGCCGCAGCAGGCGGCGGACCTTGTCGTCGATCACCTCCTCAGGCACGTCCCCGGCCCGCACGGCGTGCAGGAGGGCGTCGCCCCACGGGCTGTCCGGGCCGGGCATGGCGAGGTCCTGGGCGGCGAGCGCCGAGGGAATCGTGGACCGGACCGCCCCCCAGTCGGACACCACGGCGCCGTCGAAGCCCCAGCGTCCCTTGAGCGGTTCCGCGAGCAGCGGGCTCTGCGACATCGTCGCGCCGCCGACGCCGTTGTAGCCGGACATGACCGTCCAGGCACCGGCTTCGACGGCCGCTTCGAAGGGCGCCAGATAGACCTCGTGCAGGGCGCGTTCGGGGACGCGGACGTCGACGGTGAGCCGGTCGGTCTCGGAGTCGTTGGCGACGTAGTGCTTGGCGGTCGCGGCGATGCCGCCGGACTGGATGCCGCGGATCAGGGCGGCTCCGGTGCGGCCGGTGAGTTCCGGGTCCTCGGAGAAGCACTCGAAGTGCCGGCCGGCCAGGGGTGAGCGGTGCAGGTTGAGGGTCGGGCCGAGGACGACGTGCACGCCCTTGGTCCGGGCCTCCTGGGCGAGGAGCGCGCCGAGCCGTTCGACCAGGCCCTCGTCCCACGTCGCGGCGAGCGCCGTGGCCGAGGGGAGCAGCGCGGAGGTGCGGCGCTCGTCCCAGGACTCGCCGCGCACCCCGGTGGGTCCGTCGGACATCACCATCTCGCGCAGGGCGACCGCGGGTTGCGCGGCGGTGCGCCAGGTGGTGGCGCCGGTCAGCAGCTCCACCTTCTGCGTGAGGGTCAACTTGTCGACGAGTCGGTTGAGTTCGTCGTCCTCCATGCGGGTCCCTCCCCGTCGAACGTGCCGGGCCCCCGCCGCGCACCACGGCCGGCGGGGGCCCGTCGGATCAGTTGTAGACGCCGAACTCGTAGAGCGAGTAGCCGTATCCGGTGCCTCGGGCGGTGCCGTTGACGCGGACGTAGCGGCCGCTGCCGGAGGCGTCGAAGTCGTCGACACCGCCGTTGCCGTCGGTCACCTCGTGGACGGTCCGCCAGTTCTGGCCGTCGTCGGACGTCTGGATCGTGTACGCCTTCGCGTACGAGGTCTCCCAGTTGAGCTGGATGTGCCGGAAGGACTGCCGGGAGCCGAGGTCGACCTGGAGCCACTGGGGGTCGCTCCAGTCGCTGGCCCAGCGGGTGTCGTTCTTGCCGTCGACGGCGGCGGACGCCAGGCACGGGCAGTCGCCGTAGTCGGTCGTCTGCTGCGAGGAGGCGGTCGCCGCCTTGCCCTGCGCGATGTTCGTGCCGCTCACGGGCGGCGGCACCACGCGCACGGACCGGGTCTCGACGCCGACGTTGCCGTGGCCGTCGGTGGCTTTGACGTATATCTTCCACACGCCCGGCTTGTCGGGCGCGGTGACCTTCAGCCGGCCGGATCCCAGGTCGGTGGCCTTGAGCGGGGTCAGTTCCTTGCTCTGGTCGATGTACATGCTGTTGGCGAGGACCTCGTACGAGATCTGGTCGCCGTTCGGGTCGGTCACCTTGGTCGCAAGGGTGAGGTCGCGGCCCGCGGCCACCTTGGTGGCGTCCCCTTCGACGGTCATCGAGGAGAAGACGGGCGGCGTGTTGTCGCCGGACGTGCTCGCGCCGTAGGCCTTCTTCACGGCGTAGTACGAGAGCCGCTTCTGTCCGGCGGGCAGCAGGTTGAACCAGATGCCGCCGAAGTCATACTCGGTGCCGTAGTGGAACATCGTGGCGCCGAGCGCCACGCCCTGGTGTCCGGTGATGCAGCCCCAGGCCTTGGTGTAGCCCTCGGCCTTGGCCTGGTCGGTGGGCTCGGCGGGCACGCCGTTGGTGTCGTCGGGCACCTCCCACTCCCCCGCCGGTCCGGTCTCGGTCACGATGTAGGGCTTGGTGTAACCGCCTTGCTCCCAGGCCGACTTGACGTCGCAGACGGCGTTGTAGGAGTTGACGGCGTACAGGTCGAGGTCGGGCGCGTTCTTCTTGTAGTAGGGCCAGGCGCCGACCCAGGCGTCGGTGGAGGTGACGGGGTGGTTCGGGTCGACGGCGTGGATCTTCTTCGCCACGTCGTTGACGAACGTCGTGTACGCGTCGCGCTGCTTTTCCAGCTCGTCGCCGCTGTAGCAGTTCTGGAGCCCGAGCACCGACTCGTTGCCCACGTTCCACATGAGGACGCCGGGGTTGTCCTTGTAGGTCTCGACCCACTTGGGGAACTCGGCGAGCATGTTGTTCTTGTACGTGGTGTCGGTCAGGTAGTTGACGCAGCCGCCGCTGCCGGGACCGCCGCCGGGCTGGAGCCAGAACCCGGCGATCACCTTGATGCCGTTCGCTGCCGCGGTGTCGAACAGCGGCTTGCTGGAGGCGTCGGTGCCCCAGGTGCGGATCGTGTTGACGCCCATCGACTTGAGGTCGGGCATGTACTTCCCGGCGTCCGCGACGGCGGGGCCCCAGGTGAGGCCCTTCACCTGGTACGGGGATCCGTCGACGGTCAGTTGCCAGTGGCCCTGTGAGCCGGTCACCTTGACGACGCTGCCGGCGGCGTGGGCCTGCTGGCCGGGCAGCATCAGGGCGCAGGCGGCGAGGACACCGGCGGTGACGGGGGCGGCGAGACGCCGGCCGGTGGAGTGCGGTCGGGGCATGGGTTTCTCCGGAGGGGGTTCGGGGTGGGGGTGCGTGGGGGCGGGCGGGGCGGAGGTGACCGGCTCCGGAAGGCACCGGCCACCTCTCGGATCACGGCAGTTGGTAGTGCGTGTCGAGCACGGCGCCCTTCTCCGGGTGGCTCTGGTCGTAGCCGCGCGGGTCGCACTGCAGACCGCCGACGACGCAGTGGTCGACCATCGCCTTCAGCGTCCGGTCGTCCCAGGCGTTGAAGAAGTCGTAGTGGAAGGAGTAGCTGGGCCCGCTGGCCAGCCTGAGCTGCGACAGGTCCCCGTTGACCGGGAAGGCCATCTTGAACTCGATCATGGGCAGCGCGACCGGGTGGTCGGCCGGGCAGACGTTGTTGTTGGTGCCGGGCTTCACCACCGGGTAGGACATGTGGCTCTTGTGGTCCGGCGTGTCCAGGTACTTCCCGTCCCAGCAACTCGGCGCCTGGAAGCGGATGTTGACCTGGGTGTCGGGGGTGGTGGGGCACTCCTTGGGGAAGTCCACGTTGAAGTAGCTGTTCCCGCACTCCCAACCCTCGACGAACCCCGGGTGGTTGCGGAACTCCTGCGCCGTCTGCATCGGGCTGCCGACCACGAACCGCAGCCCCTTGGGGAACGGCCGCACGCTCGTGTAGTCGGTGACACCGGCCTTGTAGTAGATGGTCTGCTCGCCGACCGGGAGCACCGGCTTGTCCCCGTTGAGCATGGTGGGCATCCAGTACCCGGACTTGTCGCCCGGGGCGAGGCACGAGGTCGAACCGCTGTCGAGCGAGGCGGTGGTGCTGTTCGCGTCGGTCGTCGTGTTGCCCATGAAGGTGTGGTCGTGGGACTTGCCCGGCTGGCCGGGGTAGATGATCGGGTCGTCGGGCTTGGTGTGGGTGACCGTGCAGTGGGCCTGGAACTCGTGGAAGTAGGCGTGCGGCGGCTCCTTGTCGGACGGCTGGACGCCGGTGACCGGCGGGTTCGCCGGGATGTAGCCGTCGCCGTCCGCGTCGTCGCCGGACGCCTTGGTCGACGCGGCCATCACGTGGCCCGTGTGCGCGGCGGGGGCGGCGGCCGCGACGGCGTCCGTGTCCGCGCTGACGGCCGCCACTGCGCCCACCCCGAGGGAGGTGAGGACCAGCGCGCCGGATATCAGGGCCACCGAGAGGGCTCGTGCTCTTCGGGCCATGGATGCCTCCTGCGATGCAGGGTTGTTGGGGGGATGGGGGGTTCGGAGAAGCGTTGGAGAGCGCTCTCCCACCTCTCGCAGTGTTCCGGCCGTGACGCGAGCCCGTCAAGACTCGGTGAACATCTCGTTAAACGGTGAGCCAACACGCCTCCGGAAAAACGGAGTTGCCTGCGCAGGTCAGAGGTGCCCGCTCGTCGTTGAATCGGGTCGAAGGTTTTACGCAGGATCCACGGCATCCACGGGAGAGCGCTCTCCCGCCGCGTCCCGCTCAGGGCCCCGATCGGTGCGGCAGCGCCCTCGGGCGTGGTCTGATGACACGGTGCATGACGACGGCGTGAACGGCGCAACCTTGGTACGAGAGCGTGGTGAGGACGACCTCGCCGCATGTGTCGCGGTGCTGCACGCGGTGCACCTCGCGGACGGCTATCCCACTGTCTGGCCGGACGATCCCGCGTCCTGGCTCGGTCACGGCGCCGGCGGCCGGGCCTGGGTCGCGGAGCGGTCGGGGCGGATCGTCGGCCACGTCGCGCTGGTCCGGCCCACCGCGGACGATGTCGCGCCCTCGCTGCTCCGGCACGGACCGGCGGCCGTCGTCAGCCGGCTCTTCGTCGACCCCGCCGCGCGCGGCCTGCGGGTCGGAGCCCGACTGCTCGCGCGGGCCGCGGACGAGGCGCATGTCCGGGGAGCCCGCACCGTCCTCGACGTCGTCACCACCGACACGGCCGCGATCGCCCTGTACGAGCGGCTCGGCTGGACGTTCCTGGGCACGGGCCGACAGCGCTGGTCGCCGACCGTGTCCGTCACCGTACGCTGCTACGCGGCGCCCGCCGTGAGCCCATCACTGTCGAGGGAGACCCCATGACCGAGGCCGCGCCCGCCCGTTCGGCGAAGCAACGCAAGCTGGACACCCTGGCCCGGCTGGAGCGGGACGTCGACGTGTGGGTCGCGACGGCCGACCCGGGGTCGGGGACGCCGTACATGATGCCGCTGTCGTTCCTGTGGCACGACGGCGCGCTGATCCTCTCGACCCGGGCGTCCAACCCGGTGGCCCGCAACCTCCTGGCGACCGGGAAGGTACACCTGGGGCTCGGGGAGACCCGGGACGTCGTGCACATCGAGGGCGAGGCCGAGGCCCTCACCGCCGACGAGCTGACGCCCGCGCTGGGCGACGCGTTCGCCGCGAAGACGGGCTTCGATCCGCGCACCCTGTCGGCGCCGTACCCGTACTTCCGTGTCCGGCCCCTGCACGTCCGGGCGTGGCGCGAGGTGAACGAGCTCGACGGACGGGACCTGATGCGCGACGGGGTCTGGCTATCGCTGACTGACGCGCGTGTGCCCCTCACCGCCGGGCGGTGAGGGGCACATCGGGCGGGCGCGGGTCAGCCGACCGGCTGCGGTTCCTTGTCCGCCGGCGCCTCGGGACCGGCGTTCTCGGCGTGCCAGTCGGCGGTGTCGGCCAGCGGCTTCTCCTTCAGGACGAAGGCGAGCACCAGACCGACGCCGAAGACGGGCAGCAGGTACAGGAAGATCGGGACGAGCGATTCCTGGTAGGCGTTGACGACGGTGTCGCGCAGCTCCGTCGGGAGCGACCGGACCAGGGCAGGCGTGAGCGAGTCGCTGTCGCCGATCTTGGACGCGGCCTCGGCCGGGATGCTCGCGGCGAGCTTGTCGGTGAGGCGGCTGGCGAACACCGCGCCGACGACGGCGACGCCGAGGGTCGCGCCGATCTCCCGGAAGAAGTTGTTCGCGGAGGTGGCGGTGCCGACCTCCGCGGCCGGGAAGTCGTTCTGCACGGCGAGGACCAGCGTCTGCATCATCAGGCCGACGCCGGCGCCCGCGAGACCGACGTAGACGCAGACGACCCAGACCGGGTCGGAGACGTCGAGCGTCGACATCAGGTAGGCCACGACCATGATGATGACGGTGCCGGCGATCGGATAGATCTTGTAGCGGCCGGTCTTGGACATGATCGCGCCGGACGGCAGGGCGGTCGCCATGATGCCGACGACCATCGGGATGAGCAGCAGACCGGACTCGGTCGCCGTCTTGCCGTAGACCATCTGGAGATACGTGGGCATGTAGCCGACGATCGCGAACATGCCGAGGCCGATCACGATCATGCCGAGCAGGGTGGCGACGTTGAAGATCGGCGAGCGGAACAGGTGCAGCGGGATGACCGGCTCCTGCGCGCGCCGCTCCGCGACGAAGAACAGCACCCAGGCGACGACCGCGCCGATGCCGAGCCCGATGACCAGCGGGTCGCTCCACTCGTACTGCGTGCCGCCCCAGCTCGCGAACAGGACGGTGCAGGTGACGGCGGCGGCCATCAGCGCGGTGCCGAGGTAGTCCAACGTGACGTCGACGGCCTTGCGCGGCAGCTTGATCGCGACGGCGGCGACGAAGAGGGCGAGCACGCCGAGCGGGAGGTTGACCCAGAACGCCCACCGCCAGGAGTGCGCGTCGGTGAACCAGCCGCCGAGCAGCGGTCCGACGACGGACGACAGGCCGAAGACGGCGCCCATGGGCGCCATGTACTTGGCGCGCTCACGCGGCGGCACCAGGTCGGCGATGATCGCCTGCGAGGTGATCATGAGGCCACCGCCGCCGAGTCCCTGGAGGGCGCGGCCCGCGATCAGCGTGCCCATGTTCTGGGCGAGTCCGCAGACCACCGAGCCCACCAGGAACAGGGCTATGCCGGCCAGGAAGATGTTCTTGCGGCCCATGAGGTCGCCGAGCTTGCCGTAGACCGGCATGCCGATGGTGGCGGCGAGGATGTAGGCGGTGGTGATCCACGCCATGTGCTCGATGCCGTTGAGTTCGCCGACGATGGTCGGCAGCGCCGTCGAGACGATGGTCTGGTCGAGCGCGCCGAGCAGCATGGTCAGCATCAGCGCGGCGAAGATCAGCCCGAAGTTGGCGGGCTTCACCGTGTTCTCGGCCGCCGGGTCGGGGCCGGTGTCCGTGCCCTCGGTTGCGGGGGCGTGCGTCATTGCGTGCTTCTCCGATGAGGTGGATGCGAGTGGATCAGGTCTGACTGCGCGCGCGGCGGCGGGGAGAGCGGTCGCCGCGTGCGGTCCCCGCGCGGGCGCAGGGGTTCGGGGAGAGGTGCGTGGGTGACCGCGAAGGGGGAGTCCGGTCACACGGAGAGGGCGGTTACTTCACCGCGTCCGGCCCTGGCCGCACGGTGCCTGCCGCGAGCAGGGCCCGCAGGGTGGCGAAGGAGCCGCGGATGGAGGCGGCGGGGCCGTCGGCCCCGGCTCCGTCGGTGGGGCCGCTCTCCTGCGACCACCGCTTGAGACCGCTGCGTACGGTCGCCATGGCGATCCCGGCGAGCAGTTCGGCGGCCTCGCCGTCGGCGGGGGTGCCGGTGCGGCGCGCGACGGTGCCGGCGAGATCCCGCTCCACCGCCTCGCACTGGGCGAGGAACGTGGCCAGGACCGAGGGCACGCCCTCGGCGATGCGCAGGGTGTCCTCCAGCTCCCGGGGGCTCGGGGCAGCCTCCTGGAGATGGTCGGCGAGGACGTCCCCGAGGTCGCGCAGCACGGCGTCGGTGTCCTGCCCGTCCCCCTCGGCGAAGCGGTCGGCGAGGGCGGGCGGGAGGGCGCCGGGCAGCGCGAAGAGCGCGGCTTCCTTGCTCGGGAAGTAGTTGAAGAAGGTACGGGGTGACACCCCGGCCTCCTTGCTGATCATCTCCACGGTGACGCGCGCGAAGCCGTGCTCGCGGGCGAGACGCAGCGTCGTCGCGTGCAGTTCGGCGCGCGTCTCGCGGCGCCTGCGCGCGCGGAGGCCCTCGGCGGGGGCGCTCTGCTGCGGGTGGGAGGTGGTCACGAGCCGGATTCTTGCACACCGTGCAAACTTGCGGTCACTGCACCCCCACACCTTCCCTGGTGTTCCAGATCACCCATTCGGTATAACGTGCAATGTACCCATTTCGTCGAATGCACCAGTTTGCGGGGATCCACGATGCGCGCTCGTCACATCGCAGCCGCCGCCGCGGCGGCCCTCACTCTTGCCGCCCTCACCGCACCGGCCGCCGTCTCGGCCACCGCGCCCGCCGCGTGCGGCGAGAACGATCTGACCCTGCGGGCCGAGCCGTCCGACGACAGCGACGGCGTGATCAGGCTCAGCGTCCGCAACGACTCGGGCCGGGCCTGCACGGTCGACGTCGCGCCGACGGTGACGTACGGCGACCTGGACGGTGCGGCCCAGCCGCGCCCGGCGACCAAGAGCGGCACGTACGAGCTGGCCGCGCACGCCACCGCGTACGCGGCCGTCCGCTCGCTCGCCGCCACCGACACGGACTCGGGCGGGCAGCCGCCGACCGTGCCGTCGCTCCGGGTGGCCGCGTCGCCGGACCAGAGCGGCCGGGGCTTCCAGGCGATGACGCTCGGCTCCCCGACCGGGATCCAGGTCTGGGAGCCGGTGACGACACCGTGGATGGCGTCACCGGCCCAGGCCGAACAGGTCATCGAGGAGCAGACCGCGGGCTGGTTCCAGGCTTAGGGCCTGTCTTCAAACTCCCCTCGTCGCCCGGAGGGCGGCCCCGCGGCGTCTGGTGCGTGCTCTCGGCGTGCCGGGCGTAAGGCCTCGTACTGGACGTACTCGGCTTTGCGCCCGGTGCGGCGAGAGTGCGTGCCAGGCGTCGCGGGGCAGAGGGGAGTTTGAAGACAGGCCCTAGGGACTCACGGCGAGCGTCACCCCTTCTGCTCGACCCGCACCCAGTCGACCTGTGCCTGGACACCGCCGCGCGCGATCGCGTCGACGCTGGACTGCGGCAGGCCCCAGTACGGCTGGGTGACCTTGTTCCAGCCGGCCGGGTAGGCGCCGCCGAGGGCGAGGTTGAGGATCAGGTACTGGTTCTTGTCGAAGACCCACTGCCCGCGGGTGGACTCCAGCTTGTTCCGGGTCGTGCGCTGGACGACCCGGTCGTCGACGGTGAAGCGCATCTCGGTCGGCGTCCACTCCACGCCGTAGGTGTGCCACTGGTCGGCGGTGGAGCCGCCCGGGTAGTGCTGTTGCGCGCCGATGTTGCCGTCGGCGGAGTAGCCGGGCCCGTGGAGCGCCGAGCTGGTCCAGTCGCCGTAGCCGATGTTCTCCATGATGTCGGTCTCGCCGGACGCGGGCCAGGAGACCGACGGGTTGTCGACATTGCTGCCAAGCAGCCAGAAGGCGGGCCAGAACCCGTCGCCGACCGGCAGTTTCATCCGGGCGCTCACCCTGCCGTAGGTGAAGTCGAGCTTGGTGTTGGTGTCGATCCGGCCCGAGGTGAAGTCGTAGGTGCCGCCGCCCGCTTTGGTGCAGCCCTTGCAGTACTTGGCGGCGAGGACCAGATTGCCGTTCTCGGTGCGGATGGTGTCGGTCGAGTCGACGTAGGCCTGCGACTCGCCGTTGACCGGGCCCATCTCCGTGCCGGTTCTGACCACGCGCCACTTGGAGCGGTCGAGGGCGGCGCCGGTGAAGTCGTCGAAGAACGTCGTGCGGTACGTGCCCGACTGCTCGCCGGGCAGGGCCGGATAGGCGGCGTCGGCACTGCCGCCGGTGCCCCAGACCTGGAACTCGTAGAGCGAGTAGCCGAATTGGGCGGTGGCGGGCGCCGGGTTGTAGAACGACCGGCGCTCCTTGCCGAGCATCCGGACGTAGCGGCCGGTGGCCGGCGAGGGCAGCTGGACGGTGTCGTGCCGGCCCGTCGCGTCGCCCGGGGACTTGACGTCGGCACGGCGGGCGGCGACGTCGGCGGCGCTCGGCCGGTAGACGGTGCGCCAGGTCCGGTTGTCGTCGGAGACCTGGAGTTCGTAGTCGACGGCGTACGCGGCCTCCCAGTAGAGGTCCACGCTGTTGATGGTGGAGGTCGCGCCCAGGTCGACGGAGACCCAGCGGTCCGCGTTCCAGTCGCTGGACCAGCGGGTCTGATCGGCCTTGAGGTCGGCGGGCCAGCCGCCGTCGGTCACGAACGCCGGTGAGTTCCCGGCGTGTTGGTAGTAGTTGCTGTAGGCGGGGTGGTGCAGGGCGAGGTTGGTGCGGGCGGTGGAGGCGGGGGCCGGGGTGCCGCCGTAGACCTTGAACGAGTACAGGGAGTAGCCGTAGGGCGTGGCGCGTTCGAGGCCGCGCAGCCGGACGTACCGGCCCCGCACCTCCTGCGGGTAGGTGTGGGCGGTGACGCTGCCGCCGGTGCCGGCGTCCTCGGTGTAGAAGGGCTGCCAGTCGGTGCCGTTCTTCGAGACCTCGACGACGTAGCGCTTGCCGTAGGCGGCCTCCCAGTCGAGCGTCACGCGGTCGATCCGTAAGGTCGCACCGAGGTCGACGCGCAGCCACGCCGTGTCCGAGAAGTCGCTGGACCAGCGGGAGTTGGGGTCGGCGTCGACGGCCTTGGCGGGCGTGGTGCCGCCGTTCTCGCTGCCGGACGCGGTGACGGAGGCGGGGTTCGCCGCGTAGGCGGCGGCCGCGAGATCGGTGGTCCAGTCGGCGGCCGCCGCCGCCGCGGCGGTGGGCGGTGCGGCGAGGGCTTGCGGCGCGAGCGTCAGGGCGGCGAGGGCCGCACCGGCGCAGCACAGCAGGAGGGGACGGCGCATGTCTCTCCTTCACGGGTTCACGGGTGTGGGGTGTGACGGAGCGTGCACAGGCCGGAAGGAGAGCGCTCCGGGGCGGAACGTATGGGGTGCTCTTCCGTGTGTCAACGTGGACGGCGGGGACACGTGGTGAAGCAAGGCGAAGTACAGCCGTTCTGACACTTCCTGAAGTTCACGTGCACCTCAACTGCCCCTTGTGGGCCATTTGTTGAGAGTGCACCTCGGGAATCCCACGGAATTCGGTGACACCTCTTGACGCCGGATTCACACACCTGAAACATGCGTCGCCAGGAGAGCGCTCCCACACCCCCACTCGTTCACTTCCTGAACCAGGAGAGCCGCTGTGCCCCACTTCCCCACACCCTTGTCCCGTCGTACGGTCCTCGGCGCGGCCGCCGCCACGGCGGCACTGCCCGCGCTCGGTACGGTCACGGCGTCCGCCGCCGAGGCCCGGCCGGCCACGGCGTCGACGAAGCTCCAGGCCGGTGGCGACCTCGGCCCCAACGTCATCGTGTTCGACCCGGCCACCCCCGGCATTCAGGCCAAGCTGGACGAGATCTTCAAGCAGCAGGAGTCGGCCCAGTTCGGCACGGGCCGCTACGCGCTGCTGTTCAAGCCGGGCACGTACAGCGGGCTCAACGCCCAACTCGGCTTCTACACCTCGATCTCCGGTCTCGGCCTCTCCCCCGACGACACCACGATCAACGGTGACGTGACGGTCGACGCCGGCTGGTTCGACGGCAACGCCACGCAGAACTTCTGGCGCAGCGCCGAGAACCTGGCCCTCGTCCCGGTCAGCGGGACCAACCGGTGGGCGGTGGCGCAGGCGGCCCCGTTCCGCCGGATGCACGTACGCGGCGACCTGAACCTGTCCCCGGACGGATACGGCTGGGCGAGCGGCGGCTACATCGCCGACAGCCGCATCGACGGGAGCGTCGGCCCGTACTCGCAGCAGCAGTGGTACACCCGTGACTCATCGGTGGGCGGCTGGCTCAACGCCGTCTGGAACATGGTCTTCTCGGGCGTCGAGGGCGCCCCCGCGCAGAGCTTCCCCAACCCTCCGTACACGACGCTGGACACGACACCGGTCTCCCGCGAGAAGCCGTTCCTGTACCTGGACGGCGCCGACTACAAGGTGTTCCTGCCCGAGAAGCGGACGAACGCGCGGGGCACCACCTGGGGCAGCGGCACGCCGCGCGGGACGTCGGTGCCGCTGACCGAGTTCTACGTCGCTCAGCCCGGGGACGGCGCGGCCACCCTGAACGCCGCGCTCGACCAGGGCCTCCATCTCCTGCTCACGCCGGGCGTCTACCACCTCGACGCGCCGATCGAGGTGAAGCGGGCGGGCACCGTCGTGCTCGGGCTCGGCTACGCGACGCTCATCCCGGACGGCGGGGCCACGGCCGTGCGGGTGGCCGACGTGGACGGGGTGCGGCTCGCCGGGTTCCTGGTGGACGCCGGGACGGCCAACTCCGACACCCTGCTGGAGATCGGCCCTTCGGACGCGTCCGCCGACCACTCGGCCGATCCGATCACCGTGCAGGACGTCTTCGTACGGATCGGCGGCGCGGGCGCCGGAAAGGCGACCACCAGCCTGGTGGTCAACGCGCGGCACACCATCGTCGACCACACCTGGGTGTGGCGCGCCGACCACGGCGAGGGCGTCGGCTGGGACACCAACCGGGCCGACTACGGCGTCGTGGTCAACGGCGACGACGTGCTGATGACCGGCCTGTTCGTCGAGCACTTCAACAAGTACGACGTGCAGTGGTCCGGTGAGCGCGGCCGGACCATCTTCTTCCAGAACGAGAAGGCGTACGACGCCCCGAACCAGGCCGCGGTCCAGGACGGCTCGGTCAAGGGCTTCGCCGCCTACAAGGTCGCCGACTCGGTGACGGACCACGAGGGCTGGGGGCTCGGTTCGTACTGCTTCTACAACACGGACCCGACCATCCGGCAGGACAACGGCTTCGCCGCTCCCGACAGGTCGGGCGTGAAGTTCCACGGCCTCTCCGTCGTGTCGCTCGGCGGCAAGGGCCAGTTCGAGCACGTCATCAACGACACGGGCGCGGCGACCTCGGGCAGCGACACCGTGCCCTCCACGGTCGTGTCATACCCCTGAGGTGCGCGGCCGGGGCGCCCCGATGAGCGAGTCGTCGTGGACCCGGGCACCGGGCAGCCGGTACCGGGCCGCGACGAGCGCGGCGTCGATGTCGCGGGTGCCGGTGGCGACGCACAAGGTGTAGGAGACGTCGTCGAGGCGGCGGCGCGCCTCGGGGCCGCCGCCCTTGGCGTCCAGCACGTTCAGCGAGTCGTACTCGCGGACGAGATCGGCCAGCAGAACGGGGTGGGCCAGCAGCATCGGCGGTGACTCCTCGGTTCGGGGTGATCCGGACAGTTCCGCGATTGCCCGCGCCGCCGCCTCCCAAACGGCCGACGGCGTGCGGGCATGATCACGCCCGCATGAGCGCGGGCGCCGCCTCCACGGCGAGCAGTGAGGCGTCGTCCTGGAGGTTGCCGCGCGCATGGTGCAGGAGATCGGCGGCGAGGGCCGCGGTGAACACCGCGAGCGGCCGGCCCGACAGTTCGGCGGCCCGCTCGGCGAGCGGATAGAAGACACCGTCGGCGTCGCGTGCCTCGGTGACCCCGTCCGTGTGCAGCAGCATCCGCTCCCAGGAGCGTGCGGGCACGGGCTGGGCGGCGCACCAGCCGTGGGCGAGGTCGAGCAGCCCCAGCGGGGGCGCCGGCGCGGGCACCGCGGCGGGCACGGCGCCGCCGTCGCGGATCAGCAGGGGCGGCGGGTGACCGCAGCAGACGAGGTCGGCCCCGCCGTCGGGCGCGATGGTGAGCAGGGCGGCGGTGACGAAGCGGTCGGGCTCGGCGGAGTGGACGACCACGGAGTGCAGCCGGACCGCCAGCGCCTCCAACGACCGTTCCCGCGGGGCCAGTCGGGTCCACGTCTCCAGTACCGCGGCGGCGGTGCGCGCGCCCTCGCGCCCCTTGCCCATCACATCGCCGATCAGCAGCCGGGTGCCGAACGGTGTGTCGAGGGCTCCGTGCAGATCCCCGGCCACGTCATCGCGTCCGGCACCCGCGGTCAGCCGCCGGGCACTGACGCTCAGGGAGCCGACCGTGTCCGGGCGGGACGTGCGCGACGGCGGGCGGACGGTCATGGGGAGGCCTTCCGATTGTGCGGCCGGATGCCAGGTGAGGAAGCGCGCGGCGGGTGGGACCCCCGGAAGTGTAGTCACCTCGACGCACTCTGTGACGGTTTCATCGAAGTCCTCGCGCGCGACGTGAACAGGGCGCACGCGCCGGGGGCCGCGCTCCCCCGGCGGGAGCGGCACCACCGGCCACGGCCCCCTCTCCTTGCTCACGGGCGTGTCCCGGAGCCACGGTCCGCGGTGTTTTGCTCGGCGAGGTGCGACGAAGCAGGTCGTCGGGGTGCGCCCAGCCGCTACCGTGAGAGTCGCAACGCGGCGTCTACGTCTGGCGGAGGCGGAATGGGCGTAGAGGAGGCACGGGGGCCCGGACCACTGCCCCGTCTGCGTCTCGATGAACTCCTCGAGGAACTCCAGGTCAGGATCGATGCCGTCCGAGGCACCAGAAATCGGCTGCAAGGCCTGCTCGAGGCGGTGCTGTCGGTCGGTCAGGAGCTCGATCTCTCCCAGGTGCTGCGGCGGATCGTGGAGGCGGCCGTCGTGCTGGTCGACGCCGAGTACGGCGCGGTCGGGGTGATCGGTGAGGACCGGCGCAAGCTGTCGCAGTTCCTGCCGGTCGGCATCAGCGACGAACTGCGGGCGCGGATCGGTGACTTGCCCTCCGGGCACGGGCTGCTGGGCGAGCTGATCCGGCATCCGGAGCCGCTGCGGCTGCACGAACTGGCCGAGCATCCCGCCTCGTCCGGCTTCCCGCCGCACCATCCGCCGATGCACACGTTCGTCGGGGTGCCGATCCGGGTGCGGGAGGCGGTGTTCGGAAATCTGTACCTGACGCAGAAGCGCGACGGCGGCGACTTCGACGACGAGGACGTGGCCGTGCTGCAGACCCTGGCCGCGGCGGCGGGCGTCGCCATCGAGAACGCCCGCCTGTACGAGGAGGTGCGGCTGCGCGAGCGGTGGCTGCAGTTGAGCGCAGAGTTCTCCGGCAGCCTGCTGTCGGGCGCCGGGGAGACGCAGGTGCTGCGGCTGATGGTGGAGCGGGCGCGGGAGATCACCGGAGCCGACCTCGGGGTGATCGCGCTGGTCGTGCCGGGCCGCGAGGAACTGCACGAGGTGCTGGCCCTGGGCCGCCAGTCCGGTGCGCACCACGACATCGTCCTGCCGCGCCGGGGGACGTTCGCCGGGACCGCGCTCGCCGCGGGCGAACTGGTCACCTCCGACGACATCCGCAAGGATCCCCGGATCACTTATCAGCCGGCCCGCTGGGACGGGCTCGGGCCCGCGGTGGCGATGCCCCTCGGTCCGCCCGACCGGGAGCGCGGGGTGCTGATGCTGGCCCGCCAGGCGGACGAGCAGCCCTTCTCCACGGCCGAGCTGACGCCGCTGATGGGATTCGCCGGGCAGGCGACGCTCGCCCTCGAACTCTCCGACCGGCGGCGCGACGCGGAGCAGATGAGCCTGCTGGAGGACCGTGACCGGATCGCCCGTGACCTGCACGACCTGGCGATCCAGCGGCTGTTCGCGACCGGGATGACGTTGCAGAGCGCGCAGCGGTTCGTCCAGCATCCGGAGGCGTCGGAGCGTCTGATGCGGGCCGTGGACGACCTGGACACCACCATCAAGATCATTCGGTCGACCATCTTCGGGCTGCGGGAGCGTGACGCCCCGCCGACCGGCGCGGGCCTGCGGATCCGGGTGGTGCGGGCCGTGGAGGAGGCGGCCCGGGTGCTCGGCTTCACGCCCGCCCTGCGCATGGAGGGCCTGGTCGACGTGGACGTGCCGGGGCCGGTCGCCGACGACGTGCTCGCCGTGCTCGGCGAGGCGCTGACGAACGTGGCCCGGCATGCCCGGGCGTCGTCCGCCGAGGTCGTCCTGGTCGTCAAGGGCGGCGCCGTCACCCTGAGCGTCCTCGACGACGGCATCGGCATCACCACCGAGCCGGACGCCCATCGCAGCGGGCTCGCGAATCTGGCGGCGCGGGCGGCGCGGCGCGAGGGAACGCTGACGGCCGTGCCGCGTGAGGAGGGCGGCACCCGGCTGGTGTGGAACGTCCCGCTCGGGACGCAGGGCTGACGCCGCCTCACGCTCCTTTGGGCGGGAGCCGGGTGGCGAGCACGGCCGCCTGGATGCGGCGTTCGACGCCCAGTTTGGCCAGGAGCCGCGAGATGTTGTTCTTCACCGTCTTCTCGGACAGGAAGAGGCGCTGTCCGATCTGCCGGTTGGTCAGGCCCTCGCCGACGAGTTCGAGGATGTCCCGCTCCCGCTCGGTGAGGTCGACGGCCCGGTCGTCGGGCGGTCCGCCGCTCTCTGCCGCGTGCTGCTCGGGTCCGCGCAGGCTGCGCATCAGCCGGGCGGTCGTCGCCGGGTCGAGCATGGACTCGCCCGAGGCGACGGTGCGCACGGCGGAGATCAGGTCGGAGCCCTTGATCTGCTTCAGCACATAGCCGGAGGCGCCCGCCATGATGGCGTCGAGGAGCGCGTCGTCGTCGTCGAACGAGGTGAGCATCAGACAGCTCACCTCCGGCAGCAGACCGCGCAGTTCACGGCAGACGGTGATGCCGTCGCCGTCCGGGAGCCGTACGTCGAGCACGGCCACGTCGGGCCGCAGCGCGGGCCCCCGGGCGAGGGCCTGCGCCGCGGTGGCCGCTTCCCCCACCACCGTGAGGTCGGGCTCGGCCCCGAGGAGGTCGCGCAGTCCCCGGCGGACCACTTCATGGTCGTCGAGGAGCAGGATGCGGACGGGATCGTCGGCGCTGAAGGTGCGTGGCGGCTGCATGGCGGCCCCCTCCCCTCGGGTGGTCGTCCCTAGATCCTGGGGCCACAGGGGGTGATCCGCCAGGGCCGAACGGCCCCGATCTCCTGTCCTACGGGACTGTCATCCGGACAGGGCCGCGCCGGTTCCGTCCGGCGCCCGGAGGTCGAGCAGCCGGGTGCGGGTGGTCCGGAGGCGGTGGGCGAGGACCTGGCCGACCCATTGGGCGACGAACGAGCCGAGCCCGGGGTCGGAGGCGCACATCAGGCGGACCGTGAAGGCGTCGAACTCGTGGGCCCGCACGGGGGTTTCGGCCTGCGCGCCGAGTTGCCACACGTACGGCGCGAACAGCCAGGACCAGCCGACGAGTTCACCGTGCCCCAAGGAATCGACGACGGGTGCGCCCCGCCCGGGCAGGCGGGTGTCGAGGGCGACGCTGCCGCTGCGCACGATCCAGAAGTGGTCGGCCCGGTCGCCCTCCTCGAAGAGCCGGGTGCCCTGCGGGATCGCCACGTCACGGGCGAGGCGCATCAGCCGGGCTCGATAGGTCTCAGGCAGTGCCTGGCTCATGCGCGGGGCCGTGGTGGTCATGGAGCGGCCTCCTTCGGGGGCGTCGCGTCGGCGGCGGGGAACGTTTCCCTCCGGAGGGGTGCGGTGCGGGCGGGGCCGGACGATCGGCGGCGCCCGGTCCTGCCCGCGGCTCTCCTCCACTCCGGACTGCCGTCGTGCGACGGGATCCACCTTGCGGGGGCCGCGTCGCGGCTGCCAGGGGCCGAACGGCTCCGGCCCGGGGGCCTGTCGGTTCCGGGCGGCCGGGGTGTCCGACGGTCCCGGCGCCGGGGCCGAACGTCCCTATGGCCAGGGCCGGTTCACCTCTCCTCCGACCGGGGGATCGGTAGGAACGTCTAAGCACCGCGCGCCGTCGCGAGCCCCGCCCGGAGATGTGCGCCGCCCGCGCCACGCACACGACTGACCCCGCCCTCGCGTGGAACCCGCTCGGCAGGACACCGTCCGCCTCACCGCCATGGAGGTTCCCGTCATGACCAGCATTCGCGTTCTGAGCGTCGGGACCGACGGCTCGCGCGAGAGTACGGACGCCGCCGACTGGGCGGCCCGCGAGGCGCTGCGCCGCGGTCTGCCCCTGCGTCTGGTGCACGCCGGGGACGGCCGCAGGACCGCTCCCCCGCCCCTGGACGTCGATCTGCCCCGGCGCGCCGTTCTCGACCGGACCGCACTTCAACTCTCCTACACCCACCCGGCGTTGCAGATCCTGGCCCGCCGTCGACCGCAGCCTCCAGTGGCCGGGCTCCTGGAGGCGGCGGCGAACTCGGAGGCCCTGGTGCTCGGTTCGCGGGGCTTCACGGGATACGCCGGGTTCCTCGTCGGCCCGATCGCGCTGGCCGTGACGACCCGGGCGCCGTGCCCTGTCGTGCTGGTGCGGGCCGGTGCGCTCCCCCAGGACGAGCGGACGGCCGAGGGGCGTTTCCGTCCGGTGGTCGTCGGCCTCGACGTGACGTCCGCCACCGAGGACCTGCTCAGCTACGCGTTCGAGACCGCGGCCCTGCGCGGGGCGCCGCTGCACGCACTGCACACCTGGGAGCTGCCGCCGCTGGGCTGCGGCGCGCCGGGGGGCGCGCCGGCGGGTGACGCGGCGCGCCGCGAGTCGCTGGCCCGCCAGGCGCTGTCGGGCGCCCTTCGGGCGTGGCGGGCGAAGTACCCGGAGGTGGAGGTGGCGGAGCGGCTGCTGTACGGGCAGCCCGGCCACCATCTGCTGAAGGCGTCGACGGGAGCCGGCCTGACGGTGATCGGGCGGCGCGCCGACGCGCTCCGTCTCGGCGCCACCGCCCACTCCGTGGTGCATCACGCGACGAGCCCCGTGGCGATCGTCCCGCACACCTGATCGCGGGCCCGCCGCCGGGCCCTCTACCCGGTCCCGCCCCACCCCTCGTAGGCTCGACGTCCCCACATCGCGAGGGAGTTGGCGACCCCATGCCCGACGCAGCGCCGTTCCGTCCCGCTCCGGCCTGGCTCTCCGAGGCCGTGTTCTACCAGATCTATCCGCAGTCGTTCGCCGACTCCGACGGGGACGGGATCGGTGACCTCGGCGGGATCGCCGGGCGGCTCGACCATCTCGCGTGGCTCGGCGTGAACACGGTGTGGATCAACCCGTGCTTCGCCTCGCCGTTCCGGGACGCGGGCTACGACGTCGCCGACTACCTCCGGATCGCACCGCGCTACGGCACCGCGGACGATCTGGCCAAGCTGGTGGAGCTCGCGGGGAGGCGCGGCATCCGGGTGCTGCTCGATCTGGTCGCGGGCCACACCTCCGACGAGCATCCGTGGTTCCGTGCCGCCGTCGACGATCCCGGCGACCACCGCTACATCTGGACCGCCGGGGAGGTCCCCGAGGGCTTCGTCCCGTCGCCGGGCAGCCGTCCGGGCGGCTATCTGCCGAACTTCTTCGACGCGCAGCCCGCGCTCAACTTCGGCTACGCGCGCACCAGTGCGGACGAGCCGTGGCGGCAGCCGGTCGACGCGGAGGGGCCGCGCGCCAACCGGGCGGCGCTGCGGGAGATCATGGACCACTGGCTGCGGCTCGGGGTGTCCGGGTTCCGTGTCGACATGGCGGCGTCGCTGGTGAAGGACGATCCGGGCAAGCGGGCGACGGCGGCGATCTGGACGGAGCTGCGGCACTGGCTCGACCGCGCGCATCCGGAGGCGGTGCTGCTCTCGGAGTGGGGCGACCCCGAGGTCTCGGTGCCCGCGGGGTTCCACACCGACTTCTTCCTCCAGTTCGGCGGTCCGGCCAACGGTCTGGCGATGCGCTCCCTGTGGAGCAACGGCACGGGGACCACGGACGAGGCCTGGGATCCGTTGGACTGCTTCTTCGACGCCTCCGGGCACGGCTCGCCCGGCCCGTTCGTCCGCGCGTGGCGGGAGGCGTCGGCTGCGCTCGACGGCACCGGTTTCATCGCCCTGCCGACCGCCAACCACGACTTCTCCCGCCTCAACTGCGGCCCGCGCACGGCAGAGCAGCTTCCGGCCGCGTTCGCCTTCCAGCTCACCTGGCCGACGCTGCCCGCGATCTACTACGGCGACGAGATCGGCATGCGGTACGTGCCCGGTCTCCCGGAGAAGGAGGGCAGCGTCCTCGGCCCGCGCTACAACCGGGCCGGTTCCCGCACCCCCATGCAGTGGGACGACGGCCCGGGCGCCGGTTTCTCGACCGCTGCCGAGGACCGTTTCTACCTGCCCCTCGACCCGGCCCCGGACCGCCCCTCGGTGGCGGCGCAGCGCGCGGACGCGACTTCGCTGCTGCATCTCGTACGCCGCCTGGTCGCCCTGCGCCGCGCCACTCCGGCGCTCGGGTACCGATCGCCGGTGGAGGTGCTGCACGAGGGCCATCCGTTCGTGTACGTGCGAGGAGACCGGTTCCTCGTGGTCGTCAACCCGGGCCGGGCCACGACGGGCTGGTCGCCCGGAGAGAGCGCGGGCCGGATCGCGGGAGCGCGGCCCGTCGAGGTGTGCGGTGCACGCGTCGCGGCGGACGGTTCGGAGATCGAGGCGGAGGGATTCGGCTACGGGGTCTTCGATCTGACGGGAGACTGATCGGGACCGGACCCGAGGTGGCCTGAATTGATCGTTCGGCCTCGACGGCGGTCGACAAGATCAACTTGACTGGCGGGTATGCGATTCGGCGTCAACCTCCTCAACTTCGGTTCCGGCACCACCCCCGAGAGCCTTGTCCGCCAGGCCACGGACGCCCGTGACCTGGGCTTCTCCTTCGCGATGATCTCCGATCACCTCGCGGTCACCCCGGATGTCCACGCGGTCTATCCGGCCCCGTTCTACGACCAGTTCGTCCTCGCCGCCCATCTCGCGGGCCGCGTTCCGGGACTCACCCTCGGCACGACGATCACGGTCATCCCCTACCGGCACCCGCTCCAGACGGCGCGGCTGGCCGCGAACATCGACCAGCTGAACGACGCGGGGTTCATCCTCGGCGCCGGCGTCGGCTGGTCGGCCGCCGAGTACCGCACGCTGGGTGTGCCGTTCGAGGAGCGGGGCGCGATCACCGACGAGTACCTGACGGCGATCCGGGCGGCCTGGACCCAGGACCCGTGCAGCTTCGAGGGCCGCTACGTCACGTTCGAGGACGTGCGCACGGGCCCCGCGCCGGCCACCGCCCCGCACGTGCCGGTGTGGGTCGGCGGCGACTCCCCCGCCGCGCTGCGGCGCGCCGCGCGGCTCGGCGAGGCCTGGCATCCGTATCTGCCGACGCTCGCCGGGCTCCGGGCGAAGCTCCCCCGGCTCGCGGAGGAGGCCGACCGGGCGGGCCGGGCGGTGCCGGGGCTCGCGCCCCGGATCCAGCTCGCCCTGAGCGAAGCGCCCCTCCCCGACACCGCCGACCGGCCGCTCGGCCACGGCAGCGCCGAGCAGATCCGGGCCGACGTGGAGACGCTGGCCGAACTCGGCGCCGGCCACGTGCTCTTCGACACCTACCCGGGCGACCCGGCGCGGCGCGGATCCGCCGACGACGACCGGAAGGTGCTCGAACTCGTGGCCGGGTTCCGGGTCACCAGCTGACGGGCAGCGCCTTCGGCCCCCTGATGAACCCCTTGCTCTGCCACTCCACCTCGGCCGGGTCGACCGCCAGCCGCAGCCCGGGGAAGCGGGTCAGCAGGGCGCCGAGCATCACTTCGGACTCCATGCGGGCCAGCATCGCGCCGATGCAGTGGTGCGGCCCGTGGCCGAAGGAGAGGTGGGCCGTGCCGGTGCGGTCGAGGTCGAGCGTGTCGGGGTCGGCGAAGACGTCGGGGTCCCGGTTGGCGGCGAGGTAGGAGGCGTAGACGGCCTCGCCCGCGCGGATCAGCACGCCGCCGACCTCGACGTCCTCGGTGGCGATGCGGGGCAGGCCCACGCCGTTGCGGTGCGGGATGTGGCGCAGGAGTTCGTCGACGGCCCGCGGCAGCAGCTCCGGCTCCGCGCGCAGCCGGTCGGCGAGCTCCGGCCGCGTGAGCAGCGTGTAGACCATGTTGGCGCTGTTGTTGCGGACGGCGTGGGCGCCGCTGACCAGGACGGCCGTCGCGAGGGAGACCGCTTCCGCCTCGGTGATCCCGCCGTCGGCGCAGGCCCGCCCGAGGACGGAGGCCAGATCGTCGGCGGGGCTCTCGCGGCGCTCGGTGAGCAGGTCCACGATGTACTGCCGCATCCGTTCCTTCGCGGCCTCGCTGGACTTCGGTCCGGGGCCCGCGGAGAGGATCACATCCGGCCAGTCGGCGAGCCGGGCCCGGTCCTCGACCGGCACGCCCAGCAGGTCGCTGACCACGGTCAGCGGGAACGGGCCGTGCAGATGAGCCACGAGATCGGCGGGCGGCCCCGCCTCCTCCATCGCGTCGAGCAGCCCGGCGACGGTGACCTCGGCGCGCGGGCGCAGGCCCTTCATGGTGCGGCCGGTGAACGCCTTGGTCATCACCTTGCGCAGCCGCGTGTGGTCGGGCGGGTCCGCGTAGTTGAGGCCGACGGTGGCGGCGACGCGGTGCGCCATCATGCCGTTCACCTCACGGTCGATGAGCGCGGAGCGGCTGAAGCGCGGGTCGGAGGTCACCAGGCGCACATCCGGGTAGCGCGTGACGAGCCACGCCTCGCGCTCCTGTCCGAAGGGCATCCGTACCCGGGCCACCGGCTCCTCGCGGAGCAGATCGGCGAGGAGCGGGTCGAAGGTGAGGGCGGGCAGGTCGTCCAGGGACCAGTCGCGGGCGGACGAGATACCGCCCACCGGTTCCGGGGCCGTCGGGTCGTCGCGTACGGTCGTGTCGTTCACGCGGCCATCTGTTCCCCGGGCCGGGGCCGGCGCACGCCGGAGCCGCCGCCGCGCCGCCTGATCGGCGCAGGGAGCCTCGGGGGCCGGGCCGCCGGACGGATGCCCCGATCACGCAAACGGGCCGCAAGTGTTGCGCTAATCTTGCGTTCCATGACGCGCAGACTTGCTCAGGTGGCGAAGAAGGTCGGGGTCAGCGAGGCCACGGTCAGCCGGGTGCTCAACAACAAGCCCGGTGTCTCGGAGGCGACGCGGCAGTCGGTGCTCACCGCACTCGACGTGCTCGGCTACGAACGCCCCACGCAACTGCGCGGCGAGCGCGCCCGTCTGGTCGGTCTGGTCCTGCCGGAGCTCCAGAACCCGATCTTCCCCGCGTTCGCGGAGGTGATCGGGGGCGCGCTCGCCCAGCAGGGCCTCACCCCCGTCCTGTGCACCCAGACGAAGGGCGGGGTGTCCGAGGCGGACTATGTGGAGCTGCTGCTCCAGCAGCAGGTGTCCGGGGTGGTGTTCGCCGGCGGTCTGTTCGCGCAGGCCGACGCGGAGCACGGGCACTATCAGCGGCTGGCCGAGCGCAAGGTGCCGGTGGTGCTGGTGAACGCCGCCATAGACCGGCTCGGGTTCCCGTGCGTCGCGTGTGACGACGCGGTCGCGATCGAGCAGGCGTGGCGCCACCTCGCCTCGCTGGGCCACGAGCGGATCGGCCTGGTGCTCGGTCCGGACGACCACATGCCCTCGCAGCGCAAGCTCGCGGCGGCGCGTGCCGCGGCGCAGGCGGCGGGCGGCGGTCTGGCCGACGACGCGGTGGAGCGGGCGATGTTCTCGCTGGAGGGCGGGCACGCCGCCGCGGCCCGGCTGATCGCGCGCGGCATCACGGGCATCATCTGCGCCAGCGACCCGCTCGCTCTCGGGGCGGTGCGCGCCGCACGCCGTGCCGGACGGTCGGTGCCCCGGGACATCTCGGTGGTCGGCTACGACGACTCGGCGTTCATGAACTGCACCGAGCCACCGCTGACGACCGTACGGCAGCCCATCGAGGCGATGGGGCGGGCCGCCGTCGAGCTGCTCGTCGCGCAGATCCAGGGCGGTGCGGTGCCGCCCGGTGAACTGCTCTTCGAGCCCGAGCTGGTGGTGCGCGGGTCCACCGCGCCGCCGCGGGCCGCCGACTGACCGAGCCGGCCGGTCGACGGTCTACGAGGGTGCGGTCAGCTGGCCCGTGGAGCCGCGGACGACGAGTTCCGGTTCGAAGAGCAGTTCCCCGAGATGGGTGCGCGAGCCCTGGAGCTGCGCCATCAGCAGTTCGACCGCCGCGCGTCCCATGGCCTCGATGGGCTGACGGACCGTCGACAGGGGCGGTTCGGTGCAGGTCATGAACGCGGAGTCGTCGTAGCCGACGACCGAGAGGTCCTCGGGGACGGAGAGCCCCCGGCGGCGGGCCGCCCGGATGGCGCCCAGGGCCAGTGGGTCGCTCGCGCAGATGATGCCGGTGGCTCCCCGGTCGAGGAGTCGTGAGGCGGCGGCCTGCCCTCCTTCCAGGGAGAACAGCGACCGCTCCACGAGCGTGTCGTCCAGGGTCATGCCCATCGCCTTGGCGACCCCGCGCGCGGCCCGCAGCTTGCGGCGGGACGGCATGTGGTCCAGCGGGCCGAGCAGCAGGGCGATGCGCTCGTGGCCGAGCGAGGCGAGGTGGCGCCACGCCTGCTCGACCGCGACCGCGTCGTCGCAGGACACACAGGGGAAGTCGAGGCCCGTGATCGACGCGTTGATGAAGACGACGGGGATCTTGCGCTCGGCCAGCCGCCGGTAGTGCCCGTGGTCGGCGTCGGCCTGCGCGAAGTGCCCGCCGGCGAAGACCACGCCCGAGACCTGCTGCTGGAGCAGCAGCTCCATGTAGTCGGCCTCGGAGACGCCGTTCTTGGTCTGGGTGCACAGGACGGGGGTGAGGCCCTGCTGGGCGAGTGCGCCCCCGATCACCTCCGCGAACGCGGGGAAGATCGGGTTCTGGAGTTCCGGCAGGACCAGACCGACCAGACGGGCGCGCTCGCCGCGCAGTTGCGTGGGGCGTTCGTAGCCGAGCACGTCGAGTGCGGTGAGCACCGACTGCCGCGTCGCCTCCGAGACGCCCGGCCTTTCGTTGAGGACACGGCTCACCGTTGCCTCGCTGACTCCTGCTTTCTGGGCAACTTGAGCAAGTCGTCGTGTCATATCTGCAAGATTATCTCATTGACTTGCAAAGAACTTACACTCTCTGCCATTTGATGTGCCCCCATCTGCCCGCGTCCGGTCGCGTCCGCCCCAGAGGTCAGATCCGCAGCCAGGCCGCGGTGTCGCTCGGCAGTCGTCCCTGTCCGTCGAGGGGCCCGCTGGTCAGGATCAGCCGGTCGTACGGCGGCAGTTCGGCGGGCCGGTCACGCAGATTGACCACGCAGAGCAGGCCGCCCGGCCGGGAGAAGGCGAGCACCCCGTCCTCCGCGGCCAGCCAGCTCATCGGCCCGTCGCCGAAGCCGGGGCCGCCGCGCCGGATCTCCAGCGCGGTGCGATAGAGCGTCAGCATCGACGCCGGGTCGTCGGACTGGCGGTCGACCGCGTAGTCCGCCCAGTACGCGGGCTGCGGCAGCCAGGGCTCCTCCCCCGCGCCGAAACCGCAGTTGGGGGCGTCGGCCACCCAGGGCAGCGGCACCCGGCAGCCGTCCCGGCCGGGGTCGGTGCCGCCGGAGCGGAAGTGCATCGGGTCCTCGATGCGGTCCAGCGGGATGTCCGCCTCGGGCAGCCCCAGCTCCTCGCCCTGGTAGAGGTAGACGGAGCCCGGCAGGGCCAGAGTGAGCAGGGCCGCGGCGCGGGCCCGCCGGGTGCCGAGGGCGAGGTCGACGGGGGTGCCGAACGCCTTCGTCGCGAAGTCGAACCCGGTGTCCTCGCGGCCGTAGCGGGTGGCGGTGCGGGTCACGTCGTGGTTGCACAGGACCCAGGTGGCCGGCGCGTGGACGGGAGCGTGCTCGGCGAGGGTGTCGTCGATCGTGCGGCGCAGCCGGTCCGCGTCCCACGGGCAGCTGAGGAAGTTGAAGTTGAAGGCGGTGTGCAGTTCGTCGGGGCGCAGATAGCGGGCGAAGCGCTCGGCGTCGGGCAGCCAGACCTCGCCGACGAACACGCCGGCGTACTCGTCGGCGATGGCCCGCCAGGACCGGTAGATGTCGTGCAGCTCGTCCTGGTCGACGTACGGGTGCGGGCCGACGCCCTCCTCGTAGTCGGGCAGGTCGGGGTGTTTGGCGAGCAGCGCCGCGGAGTCGATGCGGACGCCCGCGACCCCGCGCTCGAACCAGAAGCGCAGCACGTCCTCGTGTTCCCGGCGCACGTCCGGGTGGGCCCAGTTGAGGTCGGGCTGTTCCGGGGTGAACAGGTGGAGGTACCACTCGCCGTCGGGCACCCGGGTCCAGGTGCCGCCGGCGAACTCGGACGGCCAGTTGTTCGGCGGGAGTTCGCCCTGCTCACCGCGGCCGGGCCGGAAGTGGAAGCGCTCCCGCTCGGGGCTGCCGGGGCCCGCCGCGAGCGCCGCCCGGAACCAGGCGTGCTGGTCGGAGACGTGGTTCGGGACGATGTCGACGATGACCCGGATCCCGAGGTCGGCGGCCTCCGAGATCAGCTTCTCCGCCTCCTCGAGGGTGCCGAAGGCGGGGTCGATGGTGCGGTAGTCGGCCACGTCGTAGCCGCCGTCGACCAGCGGGGACTGGTACCAGGGCGTGAACCACACGGCGTCCACGCCGAGTTCGGCGAGATACGACAGGTGGGCACGGACGCCCGCCAGGTCCCCGGCTCCGTCGCCGTCTCCGTCCGCGAAGCTCCGGGGGTACACCTGGTAGATGACGGCGTCGCGCCACCAGTCGTCGGTGCGGGACGAGGGAACAGCTGCCACGGGAGGTCCTTTCGGGCAGGTGGGACTCCGCCGCCGGCCGGTGCGGGGGCATGGATGGATGAGGCCGACGGCGGAGTGCTGAGGGGTGGTACTGGCTTCGGGCCCGGCGCGGTGGGCGCGGTCAGCCCTTGAGGCTTCCGGCGGTCAGGCCCGCCATGATGCTGCGCTGGAAGAAGAAGAACACGATGATCATCGGGATGCTGGCGATGACCAGGCCGGCCATGATCTGGTTCTGCGTCACCGCGCCCGCGGTCTGTGACAGGCCCACGCTGATGGTCATCTTCTCGCTGTCGGGCAGCACGAGGAGCGGCCAGACGAAGTCCTTGAAGATCGCCACGACGGTGAAGATGGAGACCACGCCGAGGATGGGGCGCGAGATCGGCAGGATGATCGAGACCAGGATCCGCCACGCGGGTACGCCGTCGATCTCGGCCGCCTCCAGGAGTTCGTTCGGGATCGAGTCGAAGAACCGCTTCAGCAGGAAGATGTTGAACCCGTTGGCGGCGACCGGGAACCAGATCGCCCAGGGCGAGTTGAGCAGGTGCCAGCCGAAGATCGGCACATCGGTCACCGTGATGTACGCCGGGATCATCACGACGATCGGCGGGATCATCAGAGTGGCGAACATGCCGGCCAGGATCACGTTCCCGAACAGCGGCCGGAGCTTGGACAGCGCGTAGGCGGCACAGACGTCGACCGCCAGCGCGAACAGCCACGCGCCGACGGCGTAGTACAGGGTGTTCTTCAGCAGGGTCCCGATGTCGAACAGCTGCCAGGCGTCGGCGAAGACGCCGAAGTCGGGATGCTTGGGGAAGAACGTGGGCGGCATCTGGGCGATCTCCTCGCCCGACTTCATCGCCCCCGTCACCATCCAGTAGAGGGGGAAGACGAACACCAGGGTGAACACGAGCAGGACGAACACGAGGAGCGTCCAGTAGATCTTGCGGCCCCAGCGGGACTTGAGCTCCAGGGGCGAGACGATGGTCCTGGTGTGGCCCTCGGCCCAGGCGCCGCGACGCCTGCTCCTGGTCCGTACGGCACCGCGGTCGGCGGTCTTCTCGCCCCGGGTCTGCTCCGCCGCGTCCGGGCGGGCGGTGGTGTTGACCATGGACCTAGTTCTCCTCTCGGGTCAGCCGGAGCTGAACCGCGGCGACCGCCAGCAGCACGACCATGAGCATCAGGCCGAGTGCGCTGCCCGCCCCGTAGTTGCCGCCGTAGACGAACGCGTACTGGTACATGAGGTAGGCGACGGTGACCGTCGCGTTCTCCGGGCCGCCGCCCGTGAGCATGTACGGCTCGATGAACACCTGCATCGTGGCGACGATCTGGAGCATCAGCATCAGGAGCAGGATGAGCCGGGTCTGCGGGATGGTGACGTGCCAGATCCGCTTGAAGATGCCGGCGCCGTCGAGTTCGGCCGCCTCGTAGAGGTCGCCCGGGATGTTCTGCAGGGCGGCCAGATAGATCAGCACGCCGGAGCCGAGGTTCATCCAGGTGGAGACGATGACGAGGGAGATCAGCGCCGTGCTGGTGGAGTCCAGCCAGGACAGGCCCGGCAGCCCGACGAAGTCCAGTACCTGGTTGAACAGACCGGGTCCGGGATCGTAGAACCACCGGAACAGCAGCACCGCGACGATCGGCGGCAGCATCACGGGGAGATAGACGACGAACCGCAGATACGCGCGGGCGTGCCGCAGTTCGTTGAGGACGATCGCGACGGCGAACGGGATCACGTAGCCGCACACGAGGGCCAGGAGCGTGAAGACCAGGGTGTTTCGCCAGGCCTGGCCGAACGCCGGATCGTCCACCACCGTACGGAAGTTGTCCAGGCCCACCCAGGTGGGCGGGTCGACCAGGTTGGTCGACTGGAAGCTGAGCAGGACCTCCTTGACGATCGGCCACCACGCGAACATGGCGAAACAGAAAAGTGCTGCGCACAGAAATCCGTAGGCGCTCAGGTTTCTGCGCGCGGCCCGGCCGCGCTTGGAGGGTGGCCTGCGCCGTGGCGCGGTCCGCCGCTGGGGCTCCACCGTGAGTGTTTCCATCGTGATCTCCCGTTCCCGGCTCCGACCCGGTGCGGTGCCGACTCGGGGTGCCGCCACGGTGGGCGGCACCCCGGGACCTTGTGCCGTCAGCTCTTGGCGAGGATCGAGTTCGCCTTGGACTCGGCGTCCTTGAGCAGCTGGTCGACGTCCGCGTTCTCCCGCGTGAGGACCGCCGACATGGCGACGTCGAGGACGGCGTACAGCTCCTGCGCCTTCTCCGGCTCCAGCTTCGGCTCGACCGACGTCGAGTTCGCGACGTACGGCTCGTAGTACTCGACCGGGAGGCTGGCGTTCGCCTTGCGCTCCTCGGCGAGCTTCTTGCCGGTGGCCGAGTCACCCATGTAGTCGTTGTTCGGCACGCCCACGGCCTCGCCGTTGGCCTTGCCGCGGGCGAAGTCGAAGCGGCCCTTGCCCGGCGTGTTGAACTGGAAGTCGATCCACTCCAGGCCGGCCTTGGTCTGCGCCGCGCTCGCCTTGGGGTTGATCATGTACGCCTCGCCACCGGTCAGCGACGCCTTGCCGTCGGGGATCCCGGTGATGCCGTAGTCGTCGACCTTGCCCTGGAACTTCTGGACCACGTCGGTGACGACGTCCGGGGCGCCGAGCATCATGCCCGTCTTCCCGGCCGCCATCTGCTGCATCAGCGACTCCCAGCCGATGTTGACCTTGCTGCCGGTGCTGTTGTCCTTCCAGCGCATGTCGTGCAGCGTCTGGAGCACGGCCTTGCCCTCGGGGCTGTTGAAGGCCGCCTTGTGGTCGGTGACCATCTCGCCGCCGCGGCTGTAGATGGCCTGGGCGAAGTGCCAGCCGCCGGTGTTGCCGCCGCCGTACTCGCCGTAGCCGACGTAGTCCTTGCCGAGTCCGGCGATCTTCTTCGCGGCGGCGCGGACCTCGTCCCACGTCTTCGGCGGGGAGTCGGGGTCGAGGCCGGCCTTCTTGAAGACGGCTCTGTTGTAGACGAGTCCGACGCTGTAGCTGACGTTCGGGATCCCGTAGACCTTGCCGTCCTTGGTGACCATGTCGCGCACGTTCTGCTTGATGTCACCGAAGTTCTTCACGTACTTGGTGTCGCCCGTGATGTCCTTCGCCTGCCGCTTGGAGATCACGTCCGCGTAGTTGGTGACGGGGACCATGAACACGGTCTCCATCTGCCCGCCGGCCAGCTTCGCCGCGAACGTCTTCGGGTCGAAGCACGGCTGCTGGTCGGTGCTCTTGACCTTCACGTCCGGGTGCGCCTTCTCGAAGGCGGCGACGTCGTCGTTCCATGCCTTGCGCTGCTTCGGCGCGGTCTTCGCCGGCTGACAGGCCACGGTGATGCTGACCTTTCCTCCGGCTCCGTCGTCCGACGAGTCACCGCCGCAGGCGGTGGCAGTGAGTGCCAGACCTGTGGTCAGAAGGATCGCGAGGTTACGGGGCTTCATTACGGCTCCTCCAGGGGTCAAGCCCAAGCACTGCCCTTGATTCGAGACGTGACGATAGGACGGCGCACAGATGACCGCAAGATTCGAATCCAGAATTGCAAGATTACGACTGCATCACGACGGCTCATCGGTGATGCGCCGTCAGTGCCGGACCGCTCCAGGCCCGGGGCGCGTGCCCCACACCCGCCGGGAGCGGAGCCCGATCCTCCGCCGGGCGGCGATCGCGACCGAACGGTCCATCGAAGCCCACGACGGCACCAACTGCCGTCCCTGGTCAGCGATTGCGCAACGCTGTCAAATATTTGCAGTCTCTGCGCGACATCTTGTGCTCCTCTGGTCGCGATGCTTGAGTGAGCGCTGCCTGCGGCCGGGACGCCGATCGGGCCCCCGGAAGGCATCTCCGCGCCATCGGCCCCACCCTCACCCCCACCTCCCCACCCCCACCAGGAAGGCCCCCACCGCAGATGAACCCGCATGTCATGCACGCGCCAGCACGCTCTTCGCGCCGTCTCCCCGTCCTCGCCCTCGCGGTCGCCCTGGTGAGTGCCGTGGTCGGCGCCGGAGGTTCGACGGCGCACGCGGCCCCACAGCGGTCCGCCGCCGCGAGCGCCGCGGGCGCCACCCTCCCCTTCACCTCCTACGAGGCGGAGTCCGCCGTCACCGGCGGCCAGAAGATCGGCCCCGACTACACCCAGGGCACCGTCGCCTCCGAGGCCTCCGGCCGGCAGGCCGTGAAGCTGAGTGCCGGGCAGAGCGTCCAGTTCACCCTGACCGGGGCGGCCAACGCCGTGAACGTCGCCTACAACGTGCCCGACGGACAGTCCGGCTCCCTCGCGGTGTACGTGAACGGCACCAAGCTCGACCGGTCCCTCACCGTCACCTCCAAGTACAGCTACGTCGACACGTCCTGGATCGCGGGCGCCAAGACCCACCACTTCTTCGACAACGCGCGCCTCCTGCTCGGCCGGAACCTCCAGGCGGGCGACACGGTGAAGCTGGAGGCCGCCTCGACCCAGGTCACCGTGGACGTGGCCGACTTCGAGCAGGTAGCGGCCGCCGCCACCAAGCCCTCCGGCGCGATCTCCGTGGTCGACAAGGGCGCCGACCCGACCGGTCAGCAGGACTCGACCCAGGCCTTCCGCGACGCGATCAGCGCGGCCAAGGGCAGCGGCGGCACGGTGTGGATCCCCGCCGGGGACTTCAAGCTCGGCTCCGAACTCAGCGGCGTGGAGAACGTGACGCTCCAGGGCGCGGGCAGCTGGTACTCGGTGGTGCACTCCTCGCGCTTCATCAACCAGTCGAACTCCGCGGGCAAGGTGCGCCTCAAGGACTTCGCCGTCATCGGTGAGGTCACCGAGCGCGTCGACAACAACCCGGACAACTTCGTCAACGGCTCCCTCGGCCCGAACTCGTCCGTCTCCGGCATGTGGATCCAGCACCTCAAGTGCGGCTTCTGGCTGACCGGCAACAACGACAACCTGATCGCCGAGAACAACCGCATCCTCGACACCACGGCCGACGGCCTCAACCTCAACGGCAACGCGCACGGCGTCCAGGTCCGCGGCAACTTCCTGCGCAACCAGGGCGACGACTCGCTCGCCATGTGGTCGCTGAACGGCGCGGACACCGGCTCCTCGTTCTCCGGCAACACCATCTCGCAGCCCAACCTCGCCAACGGCATCGCGATCTACGGCGGCACCGACATCACCGTCAAGGACAACCTGGTCCAGGACACCAACGCCCTCGGCAGCGGCATCGCGATCTCCAACCAGAAGTTCCTCGACCCGTTCTCCCCGCTCGCGGGCACCATCACGGTCTCCGGGAACACGCTCGTCCGCACCGGCGCGATCAACCCCAACTGGGGCCATCCGATGGGCGCGCTGCGCGTCGACGCGTACGACAGCGCCATCGAGGCGACCGTGAACATCACGAACACCACGATCAAGGACAGCCCCTACAGCGCCTACGAGTTCGTCTCGGGCAGCGGCACCGGCAAGGCCGTCAAGAACGTGACCGTCGACGGGTCGGCCGTGGACAAGGTCGGCACGGTCGTGGTGCAGGCGGAGACGCCCGGCGCGGTGAAGATCAGCAACCTGAAGGCCACCGGGGTCGGCGCGGCCGGCGTCTACAACTGCCCCTACCCGTCCGGCTCCGGCACCTTCACGCTCACCGACGGCGGCGGCAACTCCGGCTGGTCCAGCACCTGGTCGAACTGCTCGGCCTGGCCGCAGGCGGGCGCCGGCAACCCGGACCCCGACCCGGCCCGCAACCTCGCCCAGGGCCGTCCGGCCACCGCGACCGGCTCGGCCGATGTGTACACGCCCGGCAAGGCGGTCGACGGCGACGCGAACTCGTACTGGGAGTCGACCAACAACGCCTTCCCGCAGGCGCTCACCGTCGACCTCGGCTCGGCCCAGGCGGTCCGGCGGGTCGTCCTCAAGCTGCCGCCGTCGGCCGCCTGGGGTGCGCGGACCCAGACCCTCTCGGTGCTGGGCAGCACCGACGGCTCGTCGTTCACCACCCTGGCCGCGTCGAAGGCCTACCGCTTCGATCCGGCCACCGGCAACACCGTGACCGTCACCCTGCCCGACTCCTCGCCCGCGACCCGCCAGCTGCGTGTGCAGGTGACCGCCAACACGGGCTGGCCCGCCGCGCAGCTCAGCGAGGTCGAGGCGTACCTGAAGTGAACCACCCGCGTATCCCCCGTATCCCCCGTATCCCCCGTATCGAGAGGACCACGTCGTGAGACACAGGCAGAGAGACAGGCAGAGGGACAGGCAGAGAGGCAGGCGGCTGACCGCCGTCCTGCTCGGCGCCGCGCTGGGCACGCTCGGGCTGCTGCCCGTCACCGCTCCCACCGCCTCGGCGGCCGGTGCGAACCTGGCCCTGAACAAGCCGGTCGAGGCGTCGTCGACCATCCAGAACTACGTCGCCAAGAACGCCGTCGACGGCAGCACGGGCAGCTACTGGGAGGCGAGCGGCAGCCCGTCGACGCTCACGGTGAAGCTCGGCTCGGACGCCGACCTCGACTCGCTCGTCCTGAAGCTGAACCCGGACCCGGCCTGGGCCACCCGCACGCAGAGCATCGAGGTGCTCGGGCGGGCGGCGTCGGCGAGCGCGTTCAGCTCGGTCAAGGCGAAGGCCGACTACACGTTCAACCCGTCGGGCAACCAGAACACCGTGACGATCCCGGTCTCCGGGCGCTACTCCGACGTCCAGCTGAAGTTCTCCTCGAACACAGCGGGCTACGGCGGTCAGGTGGCCGAGCTCGAGGTGCACGGCACTCCGGCGCCGAACCCCGACCTGACGGTGTCGGCCCTGTCCTGGGATCCCGCGCAGCCCAGTGAGGCCGACTCGATCAAGGTGAACACCACGGTGCGCAACACCGGTTCGGCGGCAGCCGCCGCGACCACCGTGGACGTGAGCGTCGGCGGGACGGTCGCCGGCAGCGTGGCGGTTCCCGCGCTCGCCGCCGGGGCGTCGGCCACGGTGCCGGTCACCATCGGCAAGCGCGCCGAGGGCAGCTACACCGTGTCCGCGCTGGTCGACCCGACCAACGCGATCAACGAGCAGGACGAGACCAACAACAGCCGCACCGCCGACACCAAGCTGACCGTCGGCCAGACCCCGGGTCCCGACCTGGAGGTCACCGGCATCACGTCGAACCCGGCCAGTCCCGCGGTCGGCGCGAGCGTCTCGTTCTCGGTGAAGGTGCACAACCGCGGCACCAGCGCGGTGCCCGCCGGTTCCGTGACCCGTCTGACGGTGGGCGGCACGACGCTGAACGGCACGACGCCCGCCCTCGCCGCGGGTGCGAGCGCCGACGTCGCCCTCTCCGGCACCTGGACCGCGGCCAGCGGCGGCGCCACCCTCACCGCCACCGCGGACGCCACCAACACGGTCGCGGAGACGAACGAGAACAACAACGTCCTCGCGCGCTCGATCGTGGTGGGCCGCGGCGCGGCCGTGCCCTACACCGAGTACGAGCTGGAGGACGGCACCTACACCGGCACCCTCCTGACGGCGGACGCCAAGCGCACCTTCGGCCACACCAACTACGCGTCCGAGTCCTCCGGCCGCAAGTCGGTGCGGCTCAACTCCACCGGCCAGTACGCGGAGTTCACCTCCACGAACGCGACGAACTCCATCGTCGTGCGCAACTCCATCCCGGACGCGGCCGGCGGTGGCGGCCAGGAGAAGACCCTCAGCCTGTACGCGAACGGCACCTTCGTGCAGAAGCTGAACCTGTCCTCCAAGCACAGCTGGCTCTACGGACACACGGACGACCCCGAGGGTCTGACCAACACCCCGGGCGGTGACGCACGGCGCCTCTTCGACGAGACGCACGCCCTGCTCGCGCAGAGCTATCCCGCGGGCACGAAGTTCCGGCTGCAGCGCGACTCCGGTGACGACGCCGCGTACTACATCCTCGACCTCGTCGACCTGGAGCAGGTGGCTCCGCCGGCGAGCAAGCCCGCCGAGTGCACCTCGATCACCGCGTACGGCGCGGTGCCGAACGACGGCAACGACGACACTGCGGCGATCCAGAAGGCCGTGACCGCCGACCAGAACGGCGACATCGCCTGCGTGTGGATCCCGGCAGGACAGTGGCGCCAGGAGCAGAAGATCCTCACGGACGACCCGCTGAACCGCGGCCAGTACAACCAGGTCGGCATCCGCGACGTCACCATCAAGGGCGCCGGCATGTGGCACTCGCAGCTCTACACGCTGACCGCGCCGCAGAACGCGGGCGGCATCAACCATCCGCACGAGGGCAACTTCGGCTTCGACATCGACGACAACACCAAGATCTCCGACATCGCGATCTTCGGCTCGGGCACGATCCGCGGCGGTGACGGCAACGCCGAGGGCGGCGTCGGTCTCAACGGCCGCTTCGGCAAGAACACCAAGATCTCCAACGTGTGGATCGAGCACGCCAACGTCGGCGTCTGGGTGGGCCGCGACTACAGCAACATCCCGGAGCTGTGGGGCCCGGCCGACGGCCTGGAGTTCAGCGGCATGCGGATCCGGGACACGTACGCCGACGGCATCAACTTCTCCAACGGCACCCGCAATTCGAGCGTCTACAACTCGTCGTTCCGCACCACCGGCGACGACGCGCTCGCCGTGTGGGCCAACAAGTACGTGAAGGACACCTCGGTCGACATCGGGCACGACAACGTCTTCCGCAACAACACGGTGCAGCTGCCGTGGCGGGCCAACGGCATCGCGGTGTACGGCGGTTACGGCAACAAGATCGAGAACAACCTCGTCTACGACACCGCGAACTACCCCGGCATCATGCTCGCGACCGACCACGACCCGCTGCCCTTCTCCGGGCAGACGCTGATCGCGAACAACGGCCTGTACCGCACCGGCGGGGCGTTCTGGAACGAGGACCAGGAGTTCGGCGCGATCACCCTGTTCGCGCAGGGTCAGAACATCCCGGGCGTCACCATCCGGGACACCGACATCCAGGACTCGACGTACGACGGCATCCAGTTCAAGACGGGTGGCGGCGCCATGCCGGACGTGGCCATCAGCAATGTGTCGATCTCCAAGTCCGTCAACGGCTCCGGCATCCTCGCCATGAGCGGGGCCCGCGGCAGCGCCACGCTGTCCGGGGTGACGATCAAGGACTCGCGCGACGGTGACGTGCTGATCGAGCCCGGCTCGCAGTTCGTCATCAACGGGTCTCCCACGAAGGCCGCCGCGGCCGTGCCCGGCAACAGACTGGGGCAGTAAGGACCCCGGCCCGAACGATGCGTGCCGCCCGGACCCCTTCCACACGGGGGCCGGGCGGCACCGCGTCCGGCGTAGGGCGGCTACGCGTTTGAGCTCCCCGCCCCGCACGGCACGGACCGGCCGGAACTACGCCACAACCGGGCACCCGTTCGACCAGGCCGCCCGGTAGAACGAATCGCAAGGACTCGGGCATATGCCAGAAGCACCACCGCGTCGTGTATGGCCAAATGCCTTACGAGGCCAGGCGGCCTGTGCCAGAGTCTTTAGCGGTCCTTCCGTCCGCCTCGGCCGTTCCCGTGCCTGCATCGGAGTTCGTCATGCCGCCCCATGTCTTCGCGGACCGCCCCGCCGGCCAGCCGCCGGAGCGTGGCACCGTCGACGCGCTGATCGACCAGACGCGTCGGCTCCTCGGTGACGTCGACGCGGTGCGCCGTGACTCCGTCGACGCGGCACCCGACGAGACCGCCCCCGAGGCCCGCTGGCAGCGCGCCCTGTACGAGCTGGCGGTCCATCAACTCAGCGATCTGGACCGGCACTTGGCACAGCTGCGCGAGGGACCGGCGCTGCGGAACGGGGTGCCGCCCCAGCGTCCGGCCGCCGAGCCGCCCAGCGGCTCCCTGGTCACCCGCGTCGGCAGCGCGGACTGGAACCTGCTGACCGACGAGGCCCACTGGTCCGGCGAGCTGTACGAGATCCTCGGCCGCGACCCCGCCTCCCCCGCCCTGACCCTCGACGAGCTGTCCGCCGTGGTGCACGCCGACGACCAGCCCAAGCTGACCGCGATGGTCACGGACTGCCTGATCGACGGCAAACCCATCGACGGCGAGTTCCGCATCGTGCGCCCGGACGACACCGTGCGCGCGGTGCACATGATGGGCGAGCCCGTGCTCGACGCGGACGGCTCGACCGCCTCCATGTGGGCGGTCGTGCGCGACGTCAGCGAACTGCGCCGCAGCCAGCGAGCGGTGAGCGAGACCCGTGACTCGCTCCAGCGCCAGCGGCACATCGCGCAGACCGAGCACCGGCTCGCGGTCGAGCTGCAGGAAGCCGTGCTGCCGCCGTGGCGTGGCTCCCTGCGGCTCCCGCACGGCGGCCCCGGCGGTCTCCATGTCGCGGCCCGCTACCTCCCTTCCTCCACCGGCACCCCGACCGGCGGCAACTGGTACGACGCGCTGGAACTGCCCGACGGGAAGACCCTGCTGACCGTCGGCGATCTCACCGGACAGGGCGTCGCCGTCACCTCCGGCATGGCGATGCTGCTCGGCGCCGTCCGCGGCATGGCCGTGTGCGACGCCCCGCCGGCCGAGCTCCTCGGCCGCCTCGGCCACCTGCTCGACAACGCCGTACGGCCCGCCCTCGGCAGCGCCCTGTGCTGTCGGTACGACCCGGCGGACCGCACACTGGCGTGGGCGCAGGCGGGACACCCCGCCCCGCTGCTCTTCCGTGACGGGACGGGGCGTGCGCTCACGCCTCCTCGGGGCGTGCTGCTCGGCGCCACCTCCGGTCCCGAGTACGAGCAGGCCGACGTACGGCTTCACAGCGGTGACGTGCTGCTGCTGCACACCGACGCGCTCGTGCCACGGCGCGGCGAGAAGGCGGCGGCCGGCCGACTGCTCGCACTGGCCCCACGCCTCGCTCAGGCCCGCGACGCGCAGGAGTGCGTGCGCGTGGTGACCGACGCGTTCGGCTCCGGTGAGCGCGAGGACGACGCCTGTGTGCTCATCGCGAGGATCGACTCCTGACGCCCTGCCGGCGCCCTTGCGGACTCAGGCCTGCAGCCTCTTCCCCGAACTCCTCGGCAGTGCCAGCTTGATCTCCTGTCGCAGGTCCTCGATCTTCGGATACCCGGCGTACTGGCCGGTGAGCCGGTACATCTCGCGCAGCCGGTCCCAGGTGCGGTGCGAGGAGTTCGCCCCCATCGAGGAGAGGGCGAGGCGCGCGTACCGGTCCGCCTGCTCGGGGTCGTCGGCGATGAAGCAGGCCGACGCCATCGACAGGTGGTCGAAGATCTTCGACCGGTCCCGGCCGCCCGCCCGCAGCGCGAGAGCCTCCCTGGCGTGCTGCTGGGCGATGACGGCGGCGCCCGGCTCGTGCTCGGCGAGGGTGCGGTAGGCGAGGGCCTGCATCCCGTGCAGGTCCGCCTCGTCGAACATCTGCATCCAGGTCGGCGGCGCCACGTCACCCTTGTCGGAGACGAAGAGATCCTCCGCGTGCCCGAGGGTGCGCCGCATCGCCTGCCCCTTGCCCATGGACGCCTGGGCCCAGGCCTCGATGGTGTAGAGCATCGCCTTGGTGCGGGGCAGCACCTGGTCGCCCGAGCCGGACTTGGCGAGCTTCATCAGGTCGAGCGCCTCGTCGGGGGCGCCGAGATGGATCTTCTGGCGGGCGGCCCTGGACAGGGCCTCGCCGGCCCGTGGCCGGTCGCCGCCCTCGCGCGCGGCGTGCGCGGCGATGACGAAGTACTTCTGGGCCGTGGGCTCCAGGCCGACGTCGTGCGACATCCAGCCCGCGAGGACGGCGAGATTGGCGGCGACGCCCCACAGGCGCCGCTGGAGATGGTCGGGATGGCGGTACGAGAGCATTCCGCCCACTTCGTTGAGCTGGCCCACGACTGCCTTGCGCTGCAACCCGCCGCCGCGGGAGGCGTCCCAGGCCCGGAACACCTCGACGGAGCGCTCCAGTTCCTCGATCTCCTGCGACCCGATGGGGGCCGCCTCGTAGCGGTCGAAGCCGGCCGAGTCGGCCGTGCCCGCTGCGGAGAGGGGATCGGAGGTACGGGGAGCGTCGGCCGCGAGGGCCGGGTCGGTGTGCAGCCAGTCGTGCATGGCGCTGCTGAGTGCGGATCCTGCGGCGAGCGCGGCACCCGCGCCCACCAAGCCGCGTCGGTTGAGCATGAGGTCCATTCCCGTGAATTCGGTGAGGACCGCAGCTGTCCGCTCGGGCGCCCACGGCACTCCGTCGGGGCCTTGGTGTTCCAGGCCTCCGGCACCCTGCCGTTTCCCCGTGCGCCCGTGTCGGACAAGACCGAGATCCTCGATGGTCACGACACGGCCGAGTCGCTCGGTGAACAGCGCCGCCAGCACCCGCGGTACCGGATCGCGCGGGATCTCTCCCATGTCGATCCAACGCCGCACCCGCGAGGTGTCCGTCGCCAGCTGGGGGTGGCCCGTGGCCGCCGCCTGCCGGTTGACGAGTCGCGCGAGTTCGCCCTTGGACCAGCCGGCCAGGCCGAACAGGTCGTTCAGACGGGTGTTGGGTTGTCCGCTCACTTCAAGCCCCCAGGTTCTCGGCTGAAGTTGACAGTAGCCCTCTGTCAGTTGCTGAGCGACTATTCGCCACGGTTCGCCAGGGTGCGCCAGCTGTTGTGCTTCTGCCCCTCGGGTGTCAGGTAGGAATGCGCCACCCCGACCCGGTCGTCGCAGGGCATTCCCCAGGGTGTCACCGAACTCGGCCGGGCCGGGAGGCGCAGCAACTGATCGGCACACGAAGGGATCTGTATCTCCCATGTACGCAGCATCGTCCTCCGTGTCCGCCCCGCCCCGGCCGCTGTGCTGCGCCCGCCCGGTGGTCGGCGGCGGCCCGTACCTCGACCCCGCGCGACCGGGGTCCACGGCGCTCGGTGGCGTCGGCCGGACCCGGCGAGTCCCGGGGCTCGGCACGCAACCGCTCAGCGGGAGACTCGACTTGTCCGGCCCCCAGGGCGCCCAGCTGCGCACGGCCGTCGCCGCGGTGCACCGGATCTGCCCGGAGTTCCATCCGGTGCAGGTGCTGCGCCGCAGCCCGCGGTCCGTGCTCCTCGTCGGAACGACAGGGCGCAGCACCGCCGTCGCGAAATGTTTACTGGACCACTCCCCCGTGTGGGCGGAGCGGGTCCGGCACGAGATAGCCGCCTACCGCTCGTTCGTCCGGCACCGGCCCCCCGTGCGGGTACCGCGCCTGATCGCGGCGGACCCGGACAACGGGACGCTGGTGATCGAGCGGATGCCCGGCCGGGTGGCCGCCCTGCAGCGTCACCCGGCCGAGGCACCGCCCCGGGCGGACATCAGGGCGGCGCTCGGCGCCGTCTGCCGGCTCAACCAGTGGCGGCCCCCGGCGGGTACCTTCGACGCGCCGCTGGACTACGCGGAGCGGATCAACCGGTTCCACGATCTGGGTCTGCTGACCGACCGTGACATGGGTGATCTGCAGAAGCTGCTGCACGGCATCGCGCACACCTCGGGCCGCGGCTCGATGGGCCAGTTCTGTCACGGCGACGCCCTGCTGTCGAACATCCTGCTCTCCCCGGCGGGCCCGGTGCTCGTGGACTGGGAGCACGCGGGCTGGTACCTGCCGGGGTACGACCTGGCGACGCTGTGGGCGGTGCTCGGCGACGCGCCGGTGGCCCGTCGGCAGATCAGCCAGCTCGCGCAGTCCGGCGGCCCGGCCTCCCGCGACGCGTTCCTGGTCAATCTGATGCTGGTCCTGACCCGCGAGATCCGTACCTACGAGACGGTCGTGCAGCGTTCGATGCACGACCAGGCCCCGGCGGCACCGGCACAGCCCGGTCAGCCCCAGCCGCCCGGCGCCGTACCGACCGGCGAGGAGCAGCGGCTGTTGCTGCGCCGTCTGCACGACGACTGCAACATGGCCCGCAAGGCGGTGCGTGCGGCCGTCGGCACGCGCTGACCCGAGACGAAGATCCGTGGTACGCCGGGGTGGAGGATGGCGTACCGCGGATCTTCCCTGTGTCCGGACCCAACTCCGGCTCCCGCGCCTGCCGTTGCCCCACATTGGTCCACACCACTGACGCGCCGCAGGCGGCCGCACCACCGCGCAGGAAACCCGCGCACACGCGCGCTGACATGGGAAATCCCGTGAATCTCCGCTGCCCGTCCGATCATTGACGGATCGTCGGTGAGCCGATACCACTGACGACGATCGGCCCCGCACGCACCGCGCACCATCCCGAGATTCGCCGGCCCCTGGAGGCACCGTTGCAACGAACCCCGCGTTCCCTCACTGGCAGAGGTCCCGGCAGCACGCGCGCACGGGCGGTGGGCACCCTCGCGACCGGCGCCCTGCTCCTGCCCCTCCTCGGCGCGGCCCCGCCCCAGGACCCGGCGGCGCCGTCTGCCGCGCTGCAGAACGCGTTCGCGTCCGCGGCGGCCGAGTACAAGGTGCCGCAGAGCGTGCTCCTCGGTGTGTCGTACCTTCAGTCGCGGTGGGACGGGCACGCCGGAGCGCCCAGCGTCAGCGGCGGCTACGGTCCGATGCACCTCACCGACGCGCGCACCGCGATCGCGAACACGGTGGCGTACGACCATGCGGAGGGCGACGCGCGCGGCGACGACTCGCGTGCCGCGCTGAAGGCCGCCCCTGCGTCCCGGACGGTCCCGAAGGACTCGCAGCTCCCGGCCCGGCTCAAGACGCTGGTGCGCGCCGCCGACCTGACCGGCATCCCGGCCGGCGAGCTGCGCACCGACCCGGCGGCGAACGTGCGGGGCGGCGCGGCCCTGCTCGCCGCCGCCCAGAAGCAGCTCGGCAAGCCGCTCAGCTCCGACCCCGCGGACTGGTACGGCGCGATCGCCACATTCGCCGGCGCGGACGACGCGGCGACGGCTGCGACGTACGCCAATGACGTCTTCGCGGTGATCCGCGACGGCGAGCGGCGCACCACGGACGCCGGGCAGCAGGTGACCCTGGCGGCCGACCGGGCGGCCCGCCCGCAGGCCGCGCAGCTCAGGGCGATGGGTCTGAAGAAGACGAACGCCTCCGACACCGAGTGCCCGAAGTCGGTGTCGTGCGAGTGGATCCCGGCGCCCTACGAGGAGTTCGGCGACGGCGACTACGGCAACCACGACCTGGCGGACCGGCCGAACGACCAGAGCATCGACTACATCGTCATCCACGACACCGAGGCGACGTGGGAGCAGACGCTCAAGCTGGTCCAGGACCCCACGTATCTGGCGTGGCACTACTCGCTGCGCTCGACGGACGGCCACATCGTCCAGTCGATCAAGGCGAAGGACGTCGGCTGGCACGCGGGCAACTGGTATGTGAACGCGAAGTCGATCGGTCTGGAGCACGAGGGTTTCCTCGCGCAGCCCGACTCCTGGTACACGGAGGAGATGTACCGCTCGTCGGCGCGTCTGGTGTCGTACCTGTCGAAGAAGTACGACATCCCGCTGGACCGGCAGCACATCCTCGGCCATGACACGGTGCCGGGGCCGACGACGGCCACCATCCCGTCGATGCACACGGACCCGGGCCCGTACTGGGACTGGGCGCACTACTTCCAGCTGATGGGCAAGCCGTTCCACCCGACGGCCGGCTCGCGCGGCGGCGTGGTCACGATCGACCCGCAGTTCGCGCGGAACCAGCCGGAGTTCACGGGCTGCGAGAAGGCGGGCGAGGCGTGCGCGCCGCACGGTTCGAGCGCGGTGCGGCTGTACACGGCGCCGAGCGAGGACGCCCCGCTGGTGAAGGACATCGGGCTGCGTCCGGGTGGCCAGGACTCCACGATCGATGTGAACGACATGGCGTCGCGGGCCTCGACGGGCCAGCAGTACGCGGTGGCGGGCCGCGAGGGCGACTGGACGGCGATCTGGTACCTGGGGCAGAAGGCCTGGTTCAAGAACCCGAAGAAGGCGCCGACGGCCGTGAACGCCAAGGGACTTGTGGTGGAGCCGAAGGACGGCGCGGAGTCGGTCCCGGTGTACGGGCGGGCCTACCCGGAGAAGGAGGCCTATCCGGCGGGCATGACCCCGCAGGCGGTCTCCCCGCTGTCGTACACGCTCCTCGCGGGCCAGCGCTATGTGATCGGCGGGCGGACCACGGGCGAGTACTTCTACTCCCCCACCTTCGACACCACATCCCACAAGGTGGTCAAGGGCAAGGACGTGTACTACGAGATCCAGTTCGGCCACCGCGTCGCGTATGTGCGGGCGGCGGACGTGCGGGTGGTGCCGTCCTCGGTGAAGTGACGGCCGTGCACCGCTGACAGGTGGGGCCCGGGTCCGCGTGTGCGGTCCCGGGCCCTCGTCGTGTGCGGGTGTGCGGGTGCTCAGCCCTGCTGGAACAGCTCGGCGGGCAGCGGCTTCAGCAGCGCGTACAGGTCGTCGGTGATGGGGCGGTCCCAGGACGCGATGGTCACCAGGACATTGTCGCTGCGGTCGAACTGGACGCAGGAGATCCGCGTCTCGGAGAGCTTGAGGCGGCGCACGATGAGGAGGTTGTCGCCCTGCATGACCGGGACGTCCTCGACGCCGGTGACCGTGACCTCCTCGTCGTTCTCCAGCGCGATGAGCAGCTGCGCGACCTCGAAGGGGATCTCGCCCTCGGCGACCTCGCGGGCCGGGGAGCCCTCGGGCAGGTTGCCGATCACCATCGCGGGGCCGCGGCCGCCGAACAGGTCGTAGCGCAGGAACACGCCCTGGCAGGTGCCGTCGGGGGCGGGCAGCAGGCCCGCGCCGAGGTTGCCCGGCCAGTCGCCCGGGTCCATGGCCAGGACGTCGAAGTCGGGGCCCGCGGGGGTCGCTGCTCGGCGGCGGAGGAAGGACATGGGGCCATGGTACGTCGCCCCGCCGCCTTCCCGGGCTTCGGGGCTCCCGCGCAGAGACCGGCTCCCGGCTAGGTCCCGAGCGCCGCGGCGAGGCCCGCCTGGTCCGTGCCGAGCTTGCGGTACACCGCGGACAGCAGGCGCACCACGTCCGTCTCCGCCAGGTGCAGCTCGGCCGCCGTCTCCGACGGGAACAGGCCGCGTACCGCGCAGGCCGCGGCGGCCCGCTCGCGCCCGGTGAGGGCGTCGGTGGCCGCACCGTGCAGCGGGCGGGGCCGCAGGCCCGCGGCGGCGAGTTCGTCCCTCGCACGCTCCACCAGGCCGTCGGCGCCGCAGCCGGCCGCGGTCTCCAGGCCCCGGTACAGATGGTCCGCGGCGTCCTCGGCATGTCCGCCGCGGCGGGCCTCCGCGCCGAGGGCGACCAGCGAGCAGGCCAGTTCGTAGCCGGCCGGTGAGCGTTCCAGCTGGGCGACGGACTCCTCCAGGAGTTTGCCGCGTGCGGAGCGCGGCGAGACCTCGGCCGCGGCCCGCAGGGCCTGCCCGATCGCGGACGGCGCCCCGAAGTGGCGGGCCCGCTCGACGGCGTCGTGGGCGAGGGCGAGCGCCCGCTCGGGGGCGTCGTGCGCCTCGGCGCGGGCGAGATGGAGCCGCCAGGGGCACCAGCCGGGGTTGCGCATGGCGGGTCGAGGCGGCGCCCGGCCGCGCCCAGCTCCGCCGCCGCCTCCTTCGTGCGGCCGAGCGCGAGCAGCAGCTCGCCGTACACGGTCTGCGCGTCGGGGAAGACGACGGCGGCGGGGAACGGCGGCCCGAAGCCGTGGGTGCGCGCGGCCTCCTCGGCCTCCGTGACGCGGCCGCGGGCGAGCAGGACCTTGATGAGCGTGCCACTGGCGTACCAGTGGGCGGGGGTGCCGGGTCCGACGCGGCGGGCGAGGCGGAGCCCGGCGCGGACGAAGTCCTCGGCCTCGGCGAGCCGGCCGCGCCGGTACCGGACGTACGCGAGCAGGGTGTAGGCGAAGGAGAGGTGGGCGCCGCGCCAGCCCGCGCGTTCGAAGTCGGCGATGCCGTCGATGAACAGTTCTTCGGTGCGGCCGGGCCGGTCGGCGTACATGAACGCCATGGCGACCAAAACGGGCACCTCGAAGCCGCGGTCCTCGTCGGCGGCCCAGCGCAGGCCGCCCTCCAGGGCGCGCTCGGCGTGCCGCAGGACGACGTCGACGGGTTCGCCGCGCAGGGTGGCGTCCCAGGTGCGCAGGCCGATGATGTAGCGCTCGGTGAGGTCGCGTCCGGTGAGCCGGTCGGCGAGCCTGGTCAGGCGCCGGGAGCGGGACGGTGAGTCGGGTTCGTCGGCGCGGAAGGCGTCCCACATGAACTGCTCGGACTGCATGCGCAGGCGGACGCGGGCGTCGCCTGTCGTGCGGATCTCGCGGGCCAGGAGCTCGGAGGCCTCGGCGAGCCGGTCGCTGTGGGCGAGGACCTGGGAGAGGCGGTAGACGATGCCGTGGCGCAGTGCCGGGTCGGTGACCGTCTCCTCCAGGGCGGCGCGCAGGTGGTTGACGGTGGTGGCGGGTTCGGTGAGCAGGGAGGCGCTGCCGAGTTCGTAGAGGACGGCGGCGCGGTCCTCGAAGGGCGGGGGTTCGCGCAGGGCGCGCGCCAGATAGCGGCGGGCGGCGTCGGGGGCTCCGGCGCGGACGGTCTCGCGGGCGGCGGCGCGCAGCTGCTGCACCACCCAGCCGTCGCCTTCGGGGTGGGTCTCCAACAGGTGGCGGGCGGCGGTGGACGGGCCGAGCCCGGCGTTGAGGACGGTCCAGGCGGCCTGTCCGTGCAGGGCGACGCGGACGCCGCCGGGGATGGCGCGGTAGACGGCGGTGGCGATGAGCGGGTGGACGAATTCGAGGGTGCCCTCGGCGGTCACCTCGCCGGTGAGGATGCGCGCGGCGCGCAGCCGGTCGGCGGCGTCGGCCGCCTCTTCGGTGCCGAGCCCGGCGACGCTCGCGGCCAGCTCGGGGGAGGTCTCGGTGCCGAGGACCGCGCAGGCCCAGGCGAAGCGGACGGTGGAGGTGCCGAGGCGTTCGAGGCGGGCGACGAGGCCGCTGCCCTTGACGGCGGCGGCGAGGTCGCGCAGCAGGTGGGCGCCGCTCCCGGTCGGGGCGAGGCCGCGGTCGTGCACCTTGGCGGTCAGCTCGACGGCCTCGAAGGGGTTGCCCGCGGTGACGGCCCAGCACTCGCGGCAGAACGCGTCGTCGGCATGGGTGCCGAGGGACTCCCGCACCAGGTGGGCGACGGCGGTCGCGCTGAGCGGTTCGAGGCCGAGCGGTCGCTGTCCGCTGCGGCCCGGCAGTCCGCGCAGCGCCTCGCCGTGCTCGGGCAGTTCCTCGGGGCGGTAGGCGACGACCATCAGCAGCGGGAGTTCCTCGGCGCGCGGGGCGAAGGCGGCGAGCCAGCCGAGGGACTCCGGGTCGGCCCAGTGGGCGTCGTCCAGGACGAGGGCCATGGGCGCGCGCCGCACGGCGAGGTGGGTGAGGACCCAGTCGAGGCCGTCGCGCAGGCCCTGCGGGTCGGGCGGCGCGCCGTCGGTGTCCGCGCACAGGCCGAGCGCGGGGCCCACGATGGCGTACCAGCTGCCGAGCCGGTCGCGCAGTTCGGGCTCGGGGAGCGCGGCGAGCTGGGGCTGGATCAGCTGCCGTGCGACGTGGAAGGCGACGCCCTGTTCCTGGTCGCCGCCGCGGGCGTACAGGACGGTGCAGCCCCGGGCGGCGGCGCGCCTGCGCACCTCGGCGAGCAGGGTCGTCTTGCCCAGTCCGGCGGGCGCGGCGACGGCGAGCAGTGCGCCGTGCGGCCGCTCGGGCGGGTCGCCGCCCCGGGGTATCCCGGTCAGCTCGGCGAGCGCCTCGTCGACCGCCGCGAGTTCGCTCTCGCGCTCGAACAAGGTCTCTCGTCCTGTACCGCCCCGGCCAGCACGCAGCGCCATGACGCCCCCCTCCCGCGGTGGTGGTCCGGCGCGGGGAGCCGGTGCGCGCCGCGGGTTCCAGGCACCTCAGCGTACGCCGACGCGGTCCGCCGGGGGCCGTTCTCGCGGGACCCGCCGCGAACGCCCCGGCGATCACCGCCGGAGCCCGCGGCTACGATGCTCGATCGGCTCCGCGGGAGGGAAGGCCATGAGGCACATCGACGGCATCCTCGACTATTGGCGTGCGGGTCTGGAAGCCGTACCCGACGAGGTGTGGACGGCCCCCGGGCCCGAGGTGCTGCTGCTGTGCGACAACCGGCTCACGTCGGTACCGGCCCGGATCGGCACGCTGACCTCGCTGCACACCCTCGACCTCGGTCACAACCGGCTCACCTCGGTGCCGTCGGAGATCGGCGGCCTCACGGGACTGACCAGGTTTCTGTATCTGCACGACAACCGGCTGACGGCCCTGCCCGACGCTCTCGGCGCGCTGACCCGGCTCGCGTATCTCAACGTCGGGGAGAACCGGCTGGCCGCGCTGCCGGAGACCCTTGCCGCGATGACGGGTCTGGTGGAGCTGCGGGCGCAGGACAACCGGCTCACGCGGCTGCCCGCCGGCCTGGGACGGCTCACCGCGCTGCGCGAACTGTGGCTGCGCGGCAATCTCCTGACCGGGCTGCCCGATTCCGTACGGGATCTGCGCGAGCTGCGTGAACTGGAGCTGCGGGACAACGCGCTGGAGACGGTCCCGGAGGCGCTGCGCGGTCTGCCCCGGCTGCGCCGTCTCGATCTGCGCGGCAACCGGCTGTCGGAGCTGCCGCGCTGGGTGGCCGAGCTGCCGTCCCTGGAGAAGCTCGACCTCCGCTGGAACGACGTACGGGTTCCGCCCGGCCTGCTCGACGAGTTGACCGGGCGGGGCTGCGTGATCCTGCGGTAGAGCCTTACTCCTGGGGCGCGGGCGGGACCACGGCGACCGGGCTCTTGGCGTGCAGCAGCACGGCGTGCGTCACCGAGCCGAGCATCGGCGCGGGGCGGGTGAAGCGGCGGCGGTGCCGGCCGACGACGACCAAGGCGGCGTCCTCGGAGTTGTCGACGAGTTGACCCGCGGCGTCGCCCGGAGCGACCAGAATCTCAACCTCGACCTTAGAGTGAGAGTCGAGCAGCGGTGCGACGGCCTGCCGGGCCAGTGCGAGGGTCTCCTTCTCCACGGCCTCCTGCTCCTGACCGGTCAGGGCGAAGTCGCCGTACGCGGTCCAGGCGAGCACCGGCCAGGCATACGCGGCGACCACGCGCACCGGCGCACCGGTCCGCGCCGCGTGGTCGAGCGCGAAGGCGAGCGTCGTCTCGTCGGGGTCGTCCGGCTGGAGTCCGACGACGACCCGCTCGGCCTCGGCCTGCTGGGCGCGCACCACCACGACGGGGCAGGCGGCGTCGCGGGCGACGGCCACGCCGTTTGAGCCGAGCAGCAGGCTGGCGAAACCGCCCCGGCCGCGCGAGCCGAGCACGAGGAGCTGGGACTCGCCGCCCAGCTCCGGCAGGACGGCGGCGGGCAGGCCCTCCAGGCAGACGTACTCCACCGGGGGCAGCCCTGAACGCCCTTCGAGTTGCTTGCGTACCTCTGCGATGACGGGGTCGTCGGCCGGTTCCTCCGGCCCGGCCATCAGGACGGCGGGCTGGAGGAGGGGCGCGTACTGGCGGACGTGCACGACGCGCAGGGTGGCGGCGCGCCGGGCCGTCTCGGCGAGCGCCCACTCCAGGGCCGCTCGGCTGTCGTCGGACCCGTCGACCGCGACGACGACGGGAAGGTTCTGCGACTCGGGCGTGCTCATGGGTCATTGCCTCCGACACCGGGCACGCTCGCCGTGCCCTCGCTGACCGGCTCTTCCTGTGTTCTTGTGGCCAGGCTCGCGCACACAAGAGCCACAGGACAGGGCCGAAAGTCATGTGTTGGAGGCGCCCCTTCCCGTCCGGGAGGGGGCTATGTCAGATCGAACTCGCCCTCGCGGGCCCCGAGCACGAACGCGCCCCACTCGGCGGGAGTGAAGATCAGCGACGGGCTCTGCGGGCTGCCGCTGTTGCGCATCGCGATGAAGCCCTCGATGAAGGCGATCTGGACATCGCCCAGTCCCCTGCTGCTGGAGCGCCAGTCCGCATTGCTCAGATCCAGGTCCGGCTTCTCCCATCCCGCGAGCGGGTGCTGGTCGATGGTGCTCTCGGCCACGTCCGTGCTCCTCCCGGTTCGTCGTCCGTGCGTCAGCCTAGCGATCGGCCGGTGCCGCGCACAGGCCACGAAAGGGGCCGAAGGTCAGTGGGTGGGCGGCTCGGAGCCGACCAGCCACATGGAGAAGAACTGCGAGCCGCCTCCGTAGGCGTGGCCGAGCGCCTTCCTCGCCCCTTCCACCTGGTGTTCTCCCGCCTGGCCGCGGACCTGGAGGGCGGCCTCGGCGAACCGGATCATGCCGGAGGCGCCGATGGGATTCGTGGACAGAACGCCGCCCGACATGTTGACGGGGAGGTCCCCGTCGAGTTCCGTGACACCGGATTCGGTCAGCTTCCAGCCCTCGCCCTCGGCGGCGAACCCCAGGTTCTCCAGCCACATCGGCTCGTACCAGGAGAACGGCACGTACATCTCGACGGCATCGATCTCCCGGCGCGGGTCGGCGATCCCGGCCTGCCGGTACACGTCGGCGGCGCAGTCCTTTCCGGCCTGCGGCGACACGAAGTCCTTGCCCGCGAAGAGCGTCGGCTCGCTGCGCATGGCTCCGCCGAGCATCCACGCGGGAGGCTTCGGCGAACGGGCCGCGCCCGCGCGGTCGGTGAGGATCATCGCGCAGGCGCCGTCGGACGACGGGCACGTCTCGGAGTAGCGGACCGGGTCCCAGAGCATGGGTGAGGCCTGGACCTTCTCCAGGGTGATGTCGTGCTCGTGGAGGTGGGCGTACGGGTTCTTCAGGGCGTTGCGGCGGTCCTTGTAGGCGACGAGCGAGCCGACGTGGTCGGGGGCGCCGGTGCGCCGCATGTAGGCGCGCACGTGAGGCGCGAAGAAGCCGCCGGCTCCGGCGAGCAGGGGCTGCTGGAACGGGACGGGCAGGGAGAGCCCCCACATCGCGTTGGATTCCGACTGTTTTTCGAAGGCGAGGGTGAGGACGGTGCCGTGGACGCGGCCCGCCACGAGGTTGGAGGCGACCAGGGCCGTGGAGCCGCCGACCGAGCCCGCGGTGTGCACGCGCAGCATGGGCTTGCCGACGGCGCCGAGGGCGTCGGCGAGGTACAGCTCCGGCATCATGACGCCCTCGAAAAAGTCGGGCGCCTTGCCGATGACGACGGCGTCGATGTCGGCCCAGGTCAACTCGGCGTCGGCGAGGGCGGCTCGGGCGGCCTCGCGGACGAGGCCGGCGATGGACACGTCGCGGCGGGCGGCGACGTGCTTGGTCTGGCCGATGCCGACGACCGCCACCGGTTCTTTGTTGGTCATCGGTTCTCTCCTTCGGCGGCTTCGAGTACGGCGACGAGGTTCTGCTGGAGGCAGGGCCCGGAGGTGGCGTGGCCGAGGGCGCGGCGGGACTCGCCGCGGTGGATGCGGGCGGCGGCCTCGCCGATGCGGATGAGTCCGGCGGCCATCATCGGGTTGGCGGCGAGGGCGCCTCCGGACGGGTTGACGTTCACGTCGTCCCCGAGCAGCAGGGCCTTCCTGAGGACGACCTCCTGCGAGGTGAACGGGGCGTGCAGCTCGGCGGTGTCGACGGGCCGTTCGAAGGCGCCGGCGCGTTCGGCGGCGAGCCGGGTGGAGGGCGAGTCGGTCAGGTCGCGCACGCCGAGGCTGTGGGCCTCGATGCGGTGGTCGATGCCGCGGATCCAGGCGGGCCGCTCGCACAGTTCGCGGGCCCGGTCCCCGGCGGCGAGGATCACGGCGGCGGCGCCGTCGCCGATCGGCGGGCAGTCTCCGGTGCGCAGCGGATTGACGACGTAATCGCCGTGCGCGACGTCCGGGCCGCGCAGTTGGGCGTGCGGGTTGTCCGCGGCGGCCGTGCGGCTGCGGGCGGCTACTCCGGCGAGGGCGCCCTCGTCGGTCTCCCCCGCGTCGATGAGGGACCGGGCCTGGAGCGCGGCGAGGGCGACGGCGTCCGGCCACAGCGGGGCGACGTAGTACGGGTCGAGCTGGCGGGTGAGCACGTCGCGGACGCTGCCGGGTGACGACTTGCCGTACGAGTACACGAGCGCGGTGTCGGCGTCCCCGGTCAGCAGCTTCGTCCACGCCTCGTACAGCGCCCACGCGCCGTCCATCTCCACGTGCGACTCGGAGATCGGCGGCCAGGCGCCGACCCCGTCGAGCGCCATGGTGAAGGAGAAGGCGCGGCCCGCGAGATAGTCGGAGGAACCGGAGCAGGTGAAGCCGATGTCGGCCGTCTTCAGGCCGGTCGCGGCGAGCACCTCGTGCAGGACGGGCATCAGCATCTCCACCTCCGACATCTCGTCGGTGGTGCGCAGATGGTCGCTCTGGGCGAAGGCGACGACGGCGATGTCCCGGATCGGCGGCCGCATCTAGATCAGCTCCTTGTACGTGTCGTAGTCGGCGTCGGGTTCGCCGGTCGGCCGGTAGTGGTCCGGGTAGCGCCCGCCCTCGCTCCAGACGGGTTCGACGCGCAGGCCCATGCGGACCTGGTCGTAGGGGATGCCCGCGATACGGCCGTGCAGGGCGAGGTCGGCGCCGTCGAGCGCGATGTGCGCGTAGACGTAGGGCAGTTCGATGTCGAGGTTCTTCGCCTTGACGTTGACGATGCAGTACGTGGTGACGGTGCCGGCCGGGCCGACCTCGACCTGGTCGGTGGTGGCGACACCGCAGGTGGGGCAGGCGCCGCGGGGCGGGACGTACACCTTGTGGCAGGAGGGGCAGCGCTCGCCGACGGTGCGGTTGTCGGCGAGGGCGTTGATGTAGCGACTCTGGGCGCCGCCCGGGCTGTAGGTGTAGTCGAGGCGTGCCTCGGCGACGATGCCGGTGACCGGGTCCTCGTCGAAGGTGCCGGTGTGCGGGGTGGGCGGGGTCTGTTCGGCCTGTCCGTCGTACGGTTCGAAGCAGGCGATGTCGGTGATGGCGCCCGTGCGTTCCCCGGCCCAGCGGACGCGGACCCGCATGCCGGTGTGCACGGCGTCCGGGTCCGGGGCGTCGAGGGCGTGCAGGAGGGCGGTGTCGGCGCCGTCGAGCGTGACCAGGATCCAGGCGAACGGGGTGTCCAGGGGCTGGCCCCGGCGGGGTTCGGGGTTCCAGGCCCAGGTGGTGACGATGCCGGTGTCTCCGACCTGGACCAGGTCGCGGAGTTCGTCGGCGGTGACGGGGTCGTACTCGACGGGCGGGACGAGGGTTTTGCCGTCGGTGGTGCGGACGCCGAGGACGGTGCGGTGGCGCAGGCCGGTGAGGAAGGCGCTCTGGACGGGGCCCAGGGAGCGGGTGAAGGGGAACTCCACGACCAAGGGTGCGCGGAGAACCTCCGGTTGGGACGCGGTTGTCATCGGGGCTCCTCTTTGGTGCGGGGCGGTTTTTTTTGGGGGGGGGTGCTGTTTCGTCGCCGGGTGCGGGTTGCGTCGTGGCTGGTCGCGCAGTTCCCCGCGCCCCTGAGGCTGCGCTTCGCGCGTCTCACGTCCCGGGGGCTCTGATGAGATGGCGCACGAAGTGCGCGTCTCAGGGGCGCGGGGAACTGCGCGAGAAGCCCCACCGGGCCGCGGACGGAGCACTACTCCCGGCGGAACTGCGGCGCGCGCTTCTCGGCGAAGGCGCGGGCACCCTCCTTCGCGTCGGCGGTGTCGAAGATCGGCCAACCCCGCTTCAGCTCGGCGGCGAGACCGTCCGACTCGGACATCTCGGCGGCCTCGTACACGGACGCCTTGACAGCCTCCACGGCCAGTGGCCCGCACGCGTTGATCTGCTCGGCGATCCCGAGCGCGGCATCGAGCGCGGTGCCGTCGGGCACGACCCGCCCGACGAGCCCGATCGCGGCGGCCTCGGCCGCCGGATACGCGCGCCCGGTGAGCAGCATCTCCAGGGCGTGGGTGCGGGGCACCTGGCGCGGCAGGCGGACCGTCGAGCCGCCGATCGGGAACAGGCCCCGCTTGACCTCGAAGAGCCCGAACGTCGCGGACGCGCCGGCGACCCTGATGTCCGTGCCCTGAAGGATCTCGGTGCCACCCGCAACGCAGTAGCCCTCCACGGCGGCGATCACCGGTTTGCGCGGGCGGTGATGGCGCAGCATCGCCTTCCAGTGCAGATCGGGGTCGGCCTTGAGCCGGTCGCGGTACTGCTCGCCCGCCATGCCCTTGCCGGCCAGGGCCTTGAGGTCCATGCCGGCGCAGAACGAGCCGCCCGCGCCGGTGAGCACGACCGAGCGGACGGTGTCGTCGGCGTCGGCCTCCAGCCATCCGTCGTAGAGGCCGACGAGCATCGGCAGGGAGAGCGCGTTCTTGGCCTCGGGCCGGTTGAGCGTGAGGACGAGCGTCGCGCCTTCGCGCCGCACGTCGAGATGTTCGGTCCCACCCATGGGTGTCCTCCAGTCGGCCGGAGCTCGGACCTGGAACAGGTTGCAGGAGGGGACCGACCAGTTCAAGAGTTTTCTGACAGACAGTCAGATTTCTTGTGCGGGGACCCTTCCCCCTTACATCCCGGGATGCTCTGATGACGGCCACACGAGATGCGGCCTGGGTCAGGAGGAGCGGTGGAGTACAACCTTGCCGACCTGTTCGAGTCAGTCGTCGACGTGGTCCCGGACCGCGAGGCGCTCGTCTACGTCGACCATCCCGGTACGGGGGCGGAACGCAGGCTCACGTACGCGGAATTGGACACGGCGGCCAACCGGATCGCCCACCACCTCATCGACAGCGGCATCCGGCCGGGCGAGCACCTGGGCCTTCACCTCTACAACGGCGTCGAGTATCTGCAGACGGCCCTCGGCTGCCTCAAGGCGCGGGTCGTCCCGGTCAACGTCAACTACCGCTACGTAGAAGAGGAGCTGGTCTACCTCTACCGCGACGCGGACCTCGCGGCGCTGGTCTTCGACGCGGAGTTCACCGAGCGGGTCGCGGCCGCCCAGCCCCGCACGGAGAAGCTGCGGCATCTGGTGCGGGTGGGCACCCCGCCGCCCGGCGCGCCCCCGCTCAAGGCCGTCGATTTCACGGAGGCGGAGGCATCGGCGTCGCCGGAGCGCGGGTTCGCGGCGCGGTCGGCGGACGACCAGTTCATCATCTACACCGGCGGCACGACGGGTATGCCCAAGGGCGTGATGTGGCGTCAGGAAGACCTGTTCTTCGCCGGGTTGGGCGGTGGAGCACCGACCGGCGAGGCGGTGACCCGTCCCGAGGAGCTGGCCGAGCGGGTGGCGGCGGGCGGTGACGGCATCACGTTCTTCCCCACTCCCCCGCTGATGCACGGCACCTCGACACTGACGGCGTTCATCGGGTTCAACTTCGGCCAGCGCGTCGTCATCCACCGCAAGTTCGTGCCGGAGGAGGTGCTGCGCACGATCGAGAAGGAGCGGGTGACGAGCGTGTCCCTGGTGGGCGACGCGATGCTGCGCCCGCTCATCGACGCGCTCGGCGGCCCGCTCAAGGGCACGGACTGCTCGGCGCTGTTCAGCGTCTCCTCGTCCGGCGCGATCATGTCGGACACGGTGCGCGCGCAGTTCCAGGCGCTGGTGCCGAACGCGATGCTGCTCAACAACTTCGGCTCGTCCGAGTCGGGTTTCAACGGCACGGCGACCGACGGTTCGGGCGCGGGCCAGGGCTTCCGGCTGCGGGTCAACGCCCGTACGCAGGTGGTGGATCCGGCGACGTACGCGCCGGTGGAGGTCGGCGAGATCGGCCGGCTCGCCCAGCGCGGGCACGTCCCGCTCGGCTACTACAACGACCCGAAGAAGACGGCCGAGACCTTCTTCCGGACCGGAGACGAGCGGTGGGTGCTGCTCGGCGACATGGCGACGGTCGACGACGAGGGCATCGTGACGGTCCTCGGCCGCGGCTCGCAGTGCATCAACACGGGCGGCGAGAAGGTCTACCCGGAGGAGGTCGAGCAGGCGCTCAAGTCCCACCCGGACATCTACGACGCACTGGTCGCCGGTGTCCCGGACCCGAAGTGGGGCAACCATGTCGCGGCGGTCGTCCAACTCCGTGACGGGGCACCCACGTTGGATCTGGGGGCGGTCCAGACGCACTGCCGTACCCATCTCGCCGGCTACAAGATCCCCCGCCAGCTGGTGGTGACGGACAGCATCCAGCGCTCCCCCAGCGGCAAGGCGGACTACCGGTGGGCGCGGAGCGTGGCGGCGGAGTCGGCCGCGTCCCCGCCGGTCAGCGACGCGCCGTGACGATCGGCCGGTAGGACCCCGTCGTCCCGGGGGTGCGCCGGGCGCATCGTCACGGCCGCACCGTAATCCGGTTGCCGCCGCATGGCACCGGTGCTGGAGTGACCGGATGGATCGTGAAAAAGTACTGGCCCTGTTCGACCGGCAGATTCGGCTCGGGGCCCGGCCCGACGAACCGGCGGCGCGGGTCGAGCGGGTCGGCGGCGTCGTACGGCATCTCAGTCCGCCGGGCGGCTGGCACGGGGTGCTGTGGTCGGACCTCGACGAGGACACCGCGGACGCCGCCATCGCCGAGCAGGTGCGGCTCTTCCGGGAGCTGGGCGGCGAGGCCGAGTGGAAGACGTACTCGCACGACCGGCCCGCCGATCTGCCCGCGCGGCTGGTCGCCGCCGGGTTCGTCGCGGAGGAGCCGGAGACACTGCTCGTCGCCGAGACCGCCGTGCTGCCGCTGGACAGCCCGCTCCCGGAGGGGATCCGGCTCATGCCGGTCACCGAGGAGGCGCACATCGCGCTCGTCGAGGCCGTGCACGCACGGGCCTTCGACAACGAGTCGTCGCACATCGCCCACCAGATCCGCCAGCAGCTCGCGAACGACCCCGACACGGTGCCCGCCGTGCTCGCCCTGTACGGCGACGAGCCGGTCAGCGCCGCCCGCCTCGAACTGAACCCGGGCACGGACTTCGCGGGCCTGTGGGGCGGCGGCACGGTGCCCGAGTGGCGCGGGCGCGGGATCTACCGCGCCCTGGTCGCCTACCGGGTGCGGATCGCGGTCGAGCGCGGATACCCGTACATGCAGGTCGACGCGACCGAGTACAGCCGCCCGATCCTGGAGCGGCTCGGCTTCGAGGCGCTGGGGACGACCACGCCGTACCTGCTGCCGGCGGAGACGGGCCGCTGACGGAACCCGTCTCGACCGGATCGCCCGCGTCGCATCCCTTGACGTCAGGGCCCCGACCTTGAATTACTGACGACCAACAGGTCAACCGAATGATCGGTCGGGAGTTCGGGAGTGCGGTCGATGGCGACAGAGGCATCCATGACGGACTGGTGGGACGCGGGCGAGCGTCTGGGCGTGGCGGGGTTGCGGGAACTTCAGCTGGAGCGACTGCGCGCGACGCTCGCCCGGGTGTACGAGCGGGTGCCGTTCTACCGGGAGGCGTTCGACAAGGCGGGGGTGCGCCCCGAGGACTGCGGCTCGCTCGCCGATCTGGCCCGGTTCCCGCTGACGACCAAGGCCGATCTGCGGGACAACTACCCGTTCGGGATGTTCGCCGTCGACCAGGCGGACCTGCGGCGGCTGCACGCGTCGAGCGGGACGACGGGGACGCCCACGGTCGTCGGGTACACCGAGGCCGATCTGTCGATGTGGGCGGACATGGTGGCGCGGGCGATCCGCGCGGCGGGCGGCCGGCCGGGCCACAAGGTGCACGTGGCGTACGGGTACGGCCTGTTCACCGGCGGGCTCGGCGCGCACTACGGCGCTGAGCGGCTCGGCTGCACCGTGATCCCGGCGTCCGGCGGGATGACCGCGCGCCAGGTGCGGCTGATCCAGGACCTGCGGCCCGAGATCATCATGGTGACGCCGTCGTACATGCTGACGCTGCTCGACGAGTTCGAGCGGCAGGGCGTGGACCCTCGTACGACGTCCCTGAAGGTCGGCATCTTCGGCGCCGAGCCGTGGACCGAGGAGATGCGGCGGGAGATCGAGGAGCGGTGCGCGATCGACGCGGTCGACATCTACGGCCTGTCGGAGGTCGTCGGGCCCGGTGTCGCGCAGGAGTGCGTGGAGACGAAGGACGGCCTGCACATCTGGGAGGACCACTTCTATCCCGAGGTCGTCGATCCCCTCACGGGTGAGGTGCTGCCGGACGGGGAGCTCGGGGAGCTGGTCTTCACCTCGCTCACCAAGCAGGCCATGCCGGTGATCCGCTATCGCACCCGGGACCTGACCCGGCTGCTGCCGGGGACGGCCCGGCCCGGGTTCCGGCGGATGGAGAAGATCACCGGGCGCAGCGACGACATGGTGATCCTGCGCGGGGTGAACCTGTTCCCCACGCAGGTCGAGGAGATCGTGCTGCGCACGCCCGGGGTGGCGCCGCACTTCCAGTTGCGGCTGACCCGCGAGGGCCGGATGGACGCGCTGACGGTGCGGGCGGAGGCCCGGCCGGACGCCACGCCGGACGAGCGGGCCGAGGCGGCCCGCTCGATCGCGGCGGGGATGAAGGACGGGGTCGGGGTGTCGGTCGGCGTCGAGATCGTCGAGCCCGAGTCCCTGGAGCGGTCGGTGGGGAAGATCAGGCGGATCGTGGACCTGCGGCGCGAGGCGTAGGGCGGCCGGCGTCTCAGTGCTTCGGCAGCGGGTGCTCGGTGAGGAACTTCCAGATGAGGGGTGTCGCGTCGATGGTCGTCGGGGTCGCCGAGTCCTCGTTGGGGGCCGTCGAGGGCCAGACGTGGCCGCCGTCCGTGATCCGGTAGTGCTCCAGCGCGGAGCCGTCGTCGCAGGAGCGCCAGCGCTGGCGTACGACGTTGTCCTTGATCTGCGTCTCGCTCGGACGCGCCGCGCACCCGTCGCGCTCGGCCCAGCCGGCCAGCCAGTCGGGCAGGGCGGGCAGGCCCTTCTCCGGGTTGCCGTCGTACGGGATCGTCGTGTCGGCCTGCCCGTGGAAGTCGAGGACGGGGACGGGCCGCCGCGGGTCGCAGGCGCCGCTCTGCGGGTAGAAGGCGCCGGAGACGACGGCGGTCGCGGCGATCCGGTCGGCGAGGCGGCAGGCGACGACGGCCGCGAAGCCGCCGCCGTTGGACTTGCCGGAGGCGAAGACGCGGCGCGGGTTCACGCACAGCTCCTTCTCGGAGGCGTCGATCAGCGCGTTCGTGAACGCGATGTCGTCGACGTCCGCCGAGTACGGGGCGCCTTCCCAGGCGCTCCTGCCGTCGGTGCCGATGACGCCCTGCGGGTAGACGACGACGGCGTCCAGCGCGTTCATGCCGGTGAGCCGCTCCTGGTAGTCGGAGGTGCGGCCGTGTCCGTGGAAGGACAGGACGAGCGGGGTGGGCCGGTCCGGGTCGTAGGAGGCGGGCAGGTGCACCAGGTAGTCGCGCCGTTCACCGTCGACGGTGAGGGACCGTGCGGTGGACGCGCCCGGGGTGAGGTCGGTGGGCGTACCGCAGCCGGCCGATCCGGCGGCCCGGTGCGGCTGTGCGACGGCCGGGCCCGGGGTCAGGACGGCGGCGGCGAGCAGGGCCCCGACGGCGGAGGCGGCGAGGCGGGCGAGGTGCGAGCGGCTCATGGAGTTCCCTTCGGGCGGCGCGGCGGCCGCGGGTCGTCCGCGGCCGGGCCGATCGCCGGGACACTAACTCCCACGCGGGGCCCGGCAATACGGCCTGTTCAGGGAACTCAATGAACGTAAAGCACGCCCCGTCCGCGGTCAGTCGCCGAAGCGGTCGCGCAGCTCCCTCTTGAGGATCTTGCCGCTCGCGTTGCGCGGCAGTTCGTCGACGAACACGATCCGCTTCGGCGCCTTGAAGTGGGCGAGCCGCTCGCGCGCGTGGTCGACGAGTTCGGCCTCGGTCACCTCGGCCGAGCGGACCACGACGGCGGTCACCGCCTCGATCCAGCGCTCGTCGGGCAGCCCGATGACGGCGGTCTCCGCCACCGCGGGGTGGGTGTAGAGGGCGTCCTCGACCTGCCGTGACGCGACGAGTACGCCCCCGGAGTTGATGACGTCCTTCACCCGGTCGACGACGGTGAAGTAGCCCTCGCCGTCGCGCACGGCGAGGTCGCCGGACCGGAACCACCCGTCCCGGAACGCCTCCTGGCTCTCCTGTTCCTTGTCCCAGTAGCCGTCGCACAACTGCGGTGAGCGGTAGACGACTTCGCCGGGCGTGCCGTCGGGCACGTCCTTGCCGTCCTCGTCGACGACCTTCGCCTCGACGAACAGCACCGGCCGCCCGCAGGAGTCCATCCGGCCCTCGTGCTCATCGGGGCCGAGGACGCAGGCGAGCGGGCCGATCTCGCTCTGCCCGAAGCAGTTGTAGAAGGCGAGACCGGGCAGCCTGGCGCGCAGCCGCTCCAGGACCGGCACCGGCATGATCGAGGCGCCGTAGTACGCCTTGCGCAGTCCGCTCAGCTCGCGGACCGCGAAGTCCGGATGCTGGGAGAGGCCGATCCACACCGTCGGCGGCGCGAACAGACTGTCGGCCTCGCCCGCCTCCACCAGGTCGAAGATCCGGTCCGCGGCGGGCGCGTCCAGGAGGGTGTTGGTGGCGCCGACCGCGAGGTAGGGCAGCAGGAAGACGTGCATCTGCGCCGAGTGGTAGAGCGGCAGCGAGTGCACGGGACGGTCCGTCGCCGCCAGGTCCAGGGCGTGGACGGCGCTCACGTACTCGTGGACCAGGGCGCGGTGGGACATCATCGCGCCCTTGGGCAGGGCCGTCGTCCCGGACGTGTAGAGCAGTTGGACGAGGTCGTCCGCGTCCGGCGGATCGCCGTCGTAGGGGACGGCGGCGGGCAGCCGGTCGAGCAGCGACTCGTCGGCGTCGCGCAGCAGCAGCGTGCCGACGCCGTCCGGGAGGCGCCCGGCGAGACCGGGGTCGGTGAGCACCAGGGCGCTTCCCGACTGGCGCACGATGTAGGCGAGGTCGTCCCCGGTGAGGTTCTGATTGACGGGGACGTGCACGAGGCCGGCCCGGGAGCAGGCGAGGAAGCCGATCAGGTACGCGTCGGAGTTGTGCCCGTAGGCGCCGACCCGGTCGCCGGGCGCGAGACCGAGGCCGCGCAGCAGCCCGGCCGCGCGGGAGACGGCGTCGTCGAGTTCCGCGTACGTCCATGAGCGCGGCCCGTACCGCAGCGCGACCCGCTCCGGGGCGCGGCGGGCGCTGCGCCGCAGCACTCCGTCGACGGTACTGACGGCCGCCGCCGCGGCCGGTGTCCGCTCGGTCCCGTGTGCCCTCTGTGCCCTTGATGGACTCGTCATGGCGTGATCCTGCGGGGTGACCGACGCCAGGTCAAGACACGTGCCACCACCCCTCGGCAGTCGACATACTCGCTGGTACGCTCAACCGCCTTTGCCCTCACGACAGTTGGGAGCACGATGCGAATCCGCCCGAGACAACGGCGCCTCGCGGCAGTCGGCACGGCCCTGTTGACCGTCCTCACGGCGGCGGCCGCGCTGCCGTCGGCGGCGGCCGACCGCCCGGAGCGCCCGCACGGCGGCGGTCTGTCCGCCACGATCCGCTACACCGAGTACGGCATTCCGCACATCGAGGCCGAGGACTACACGAACCTCGGCTTCGGCACCGGCTGGGCGCAGGCCGCCGATCAGGTGTGCACGCTCGCCGACGGGTTCGTGACGCTGCGCGGTGAGCGCTCGCGCTGGTTCGGCGCGGACGCCGCGCCGGACGGCTCGCTCTCCTCGGCGGCCGGGAACCTCTCCAGCGACCTGTACTTCAAGGGCGTACGGCAGTCACGGACAGTGGAGAAGCTGCTGGCGACGCCCGCGCCGGCCGGTCCCAGCAAGGCCGTGAAGGACGGGATGCGGGGCTGGGCCGCGGGGTACAACGCGTGGCTGCGGCAGAACCGCGTCACCGATCCCGCGTGCAAGGGCGCGGCCTGGGTGCGGCCGGTGACCGAACTCGACGTCGCCGCGCGCGGGTTCGCGATCTCGGTGCTCGGCGGGCAGGGCCGCGGGATCGACGGGATCACGGCCGCGCAGCCGCCGTCGTCGACGACCACGGCGAACCCGGCCCCCACCGACACGAAGAAACTCGCGCGCGCAGCGTCCGAGTTGTTCAGCCAGGAAGACTCCGACATGGGGTCGAACGCGGTCGCGTTCAGCGGGGCGACGACCGCGAACGGGCGCGGGCTGCTTCTCGGCAATCCGCACTACCCGTGGCAGGGCGGCCGTCGCTTCTGGCAGTCGCAGCAGACGATCCCCGGTGAACTGAACGTCATGGGCGGCTCGTTGCTCGGCACCACGACGATCTCGATCGGCCACAACGCGCACGTGGCGTGGAGCCACACGGTCGCGACCGGCGTCACCCTCAATCTGCATCAGCTCACCCTCGATTCCTCCGACCCGACCACGTATCTCGTGGGCGGCGAGCCGGAGAAGATGACGAAGCGGACCGTGACCGTGCCCGTGAAGGGCGGCAAGGACGTGACGCGGACCCAGTGGTGGACGCGGTACGGGCCGGTCGTCACCTCGCTCGGCGCCTCGCTGCCGCTGCCCTGGACGGCCACGACGGCGTACGCGCTGAACGATCCGAACGCGGTCAACCTGCGGGCCTCGGACACGGCGCTCGGCTTCAGCAAGGCGCGCTCGACGGACGACGTGCTGGCGTCCCTGCGCCGCTCCCAGGGCATTCCGTGGGTGAACACGATCGCCGCCGACTCCGCGGGGCACTCGCTCTTCACCCAGTCGCAGGTGCTGCCGCGCATCACCGACGATCTGGCGGCCCGCTGCTCGACGCCGCTCGGCAAGGCCACGTACCCGGCGTCGGGCGTCGCGGTCCTGGACGGTTCGCGCGGTGACTGCGCGCTGGGCCGCGACAAGGACGCGGTGCAGCCCGGGATCTTCGGTCCCGCGAAGATGCCCGTGCTCAAGGACGCACCCTACGCGGAGAACTCCAACGACAGCGCCTGGCTGGCCAATGCCGACCGGCCCCTGACCGGGTACGAGCGGATCTTCGGAACGGTCGGCACCCCGCGCTCGATGCGCACCCGGGGCGCCGTCGAGGACGTCGCGGCGATGGCCGGACAGGGTGGTCTGACGGTCGCCGATCTGCAGAAGCAGCAGTTCGCGGACCGGGCCCCGGCCGGGGATCTCGCGGCGGCGGACACCGCGCGGGCGTGCGCCGCGCTGCCCGGCGGCACGGCGACGGGCAGCGACGGAAAAGCGGTCGACGTGTCCGCCGCGTGCGGCGTCCTGAAGGGCTGGGACCGCACCATGGGCACCGGCAGCCGGGGCGCGCTGCTCTTCGACCGGTTCTGGCGCAGGCTCAGCGCGGCGGTCCCGGCGGCGCAGTTGTGGAAGGTGCCGTTCTCGGCGGCGGACCCGGTGGGCACGCCGAACACCCTCGATACGCAGGTACCTGCCTTCGCCACGGCGCTCGCCGACACGGTGGCCGAACTGCGGGCCGCGGACATCCCGTTGAACGCGAAACTCGGCGACCACCAGTTCGTGGTGCGTGACGGCCGGCGCATCCCGGTGCACGGCGGCACGGAAGGGCTCGGCGTCTGGAACAAGGTCGAGCCGGTCTGGAACGCCGCGGGCGGCGGTTACACCGAGGTCGTGCACGGCTCCAGCTACATCCAGGCCGTCGGCTGGGACGGCGGCCGCTGCCCGGTGGCGCGCACGCTGCTCACGTACTCCCAGTCGTCGAACCCTGACTCGGCGCACTTCAGCGACCAGACACGGCTCTTCTCCGGGAGCAAGTGGGTCACGGAGCGCTTCTGCGAGCAGGACATCCGGAAGTCGCCCGCGCTGAAGGTGGTGCGGGTGCGCGGCTGATCCCGCGCACCCCGGCGGGAGGGGCGGCCCCGGTCACACGGCCCGGGTGCGCCCCTCCCAGTACGGGTCGCGCAGCCGCCGCTTGTACAGCTTGCCGTTGGGGTCGCGCGGCATCGTCTCGATGAAGTCGACGCTCTTGGGCCGCTTGTACCCGGCGAGCTGCGTCTCGCAATGGGCCAGGATCTCCGCGGCCAGCTCGTCCCCGGCGGTGCGGCCCTCGGCGACCTCGACGACGGCCTTGACCTCCTCGCCCCAGTCGTCGTGCGGGATCCCGAAGGCGGCCGCGTCGGCGACGGCGGGGTGGGTGAGGAGCGCGGACTCGATCTCGGCGGGGTAGATGTTGACGCCCCCCGAGATGATCATGTCGATCTTGCGGTCGCGCAGGAAGAGATAGCCGTCCTCGTCGATGACACCGAGGTCGCCGACGGTGAAGAAGTCGCCGATGCGGTTCTTCTTCGTCTTGTTCTCGTCCTTGTGGTACGAGAATCCGCCGGTGCTCATCTTGAGGTAGACGGTGCCGAGTTCACCGGCCGGGAGCCGGTTGCCGTCGTCGTCGAAGACGGCCAGTTCGCTGATGGGCCATGCCTTGCCGACCGTTCCCGGCTTCTTCAGCCAGTCCTCGGCCGTCGCGAACGCGCCGCCGCCCTCACTGGCCGCGTAGTACTCCTCGACGCACGTCCCCCACCAGTCGATCATCGCGCGTTTGACGTGGTCGGGGCAGGGCGCGGCGCCGTGGATCGCGTGCCGCATGCTGCTCACGTCGTAGCGGTCCTTGGTCTCCTGCGGCAGGGCGAGCAGCCGGTGGAACTGCGTCGGCACCATGTGCGTGTGCGTGCACCGGTGGGTGTCGATGACGCGGAGCATCTCCTCGGGCGTCCACCTGTCCATCAGGACCAGCCGGTGGCCGATGTGGAGGGCGGCTCCCGCGAACTGGAGCACGGCCGTGTGGTAGAGCGGTGAGCAGACCAGGTGGACGTTGTCGTCGAACGGCTTGATACCGAAGATGCCGAGGAACCCGCCGAGGTAGGTCTCCTCGGGGAGCTTGCCGGGCAGCGGGCGGCGGATGCCGCGCGGGCGGCCCGTGGTCCCGGAGGTGTAGTTCATGACCCAGCCGAGCGTGCGGTCGGCGGGCGGCGCGTCGTCCTGACCGTCGAGGAGTTCGGCGTACGGGCGGAAGGTGTCGATGGCGCCGACGGCGTAGCGGTGGGTGGCGGGGAGGTCCGCCTCGTCGGCGGCGGCGCGGGCCTGGTCGGCGAAGCGCTCGTGGGCGATGAGGACCTTGGCGCCGGAGTCGGAGACGATCCAGGCGATCTCCGGTCCTACGAGGTGGTGGTTGACCGGGACCAGGTAGAAGCCGGCCTGGGACGCGGCCAGGTGGGCCGTGAAGAACTCGACGCCGTTGGGGAGGACGACGGCGAAGGAGTCACCTCGTCGCAGGCCCGCCTGGCGCAGGCCCGCGACCATTGTGTTGGCCGCCGCGTGGAGGCGGGCCGCTGTCCATTGCTCGCCGTCGGGGGCGATCAGCGCGATACGGTCCGGCTCCGCCGCGGCTTGGGCCCAGAAGCCGTTCGGGGGTGTCTGGTCGGGCATGGGGTCGTTCCCTTCTGGGGTGGCGGGAGGGGCGGCGTGGTCGGGTGCGGCTCTCGTCGTGGCTTTCGCGCAGTTCCCCGCGCCCCTGAAGCGAGCTCCGTCGCCCTTCAGGGGCGCGGCCGGCACCCGGCGACGATGGCGCTATCGCCCTGCGATCCGGTTGATCCTGTCGATGGCCTTCTCGAAGTCGCGGGTCAGCTCGTCGAAGACGGCCTGGACGGACCGTTCCTCGTTCATCCGGCCGACGATCTGCCCGACGGGCGTGCCCAGCAGCGGCTCCACCTCGTACTTCTGGATCCGGGACACCGCCTCGGCGACGAGCAGCCCCTGCAACGGCATCGGCAGGGTGCCGGGCCCGGCCGGGTCGTCCCAGGCGTCGGTCCACTCGGTCCGCAACTGACGCGCGGGCTTACCCGTGAGAGCGCGCGAGCGCACGGTGTCGCCGGACCCTGCGGCGAGCAGCTTGCGGGTGACGGCCGGGGAGTGCATGTCGGCCTCGGTGGTCGTCAGCCACACCGAGCCGAGCCAGACTCCCTGCGCGCCGAGCGCGAGGGCGGCGGCGACCTGCTGCCCGCTGCCGATGCCGCCGGCGGCGAGGACGGGCAGCGGGGCCACGGCCTCGACGGCTTCGGGCGTGAGCACCATGGAGGCGATCTCGCCGGTGTGCCCGCCGGCCTCGTAGCCCTGGGCGACGACGATGTCGATGCCCGCGTCCGCGTGCTTGCGGGCGTGCCGGGCGCTGCCCGCGAGCGCGGCGACGAGGACGTCGTGCTCGTGGGCGCGGGCGATGACATCGGCCGGGGGTGAGCCGAGGGCGTTGGCGAGGAGCTTGATCGGGTAGTCGAAGGCGACGTCGAGCTGGTTGCGGGCGACCTGCTCCATCCAGCCGGTGATCCGCCAGCCGGACGCCTCCCCTTCCGCGAGTTCGGGCACGCCGTACTTGGCGAGGGTGTCCGTCACGTACTGCCGGTGGCTCTCCGGGATCATCGCCTCGACGTCGGCCTCCGTCACGCCCTCGACCTTCTTGGCGGGCATGACGACGTCGAGTCCGTAGGGCCTGCCGCCCGCGTGTTCGTGCAGCCAGTCGAGGTCGCGCTGGAGTTCGTCGGGTGCCGTGTAGCGGACCGCGCCGAGTACGCCGAGACCGCCGGCTCTGCTGATGGCCGCGGCCACCGCGGGAAACGGTGTGAAGCCGAAGACGGCGTGCTCGATCCCCAGTTTCTTGCTCAGCTCCGTCTGCATGCGCGCAGGATGCCGCAGCCGGCCGGCCGACGGAAGAGGTTTTCTGATGCAGCGTCAGATTCTTTACAGGGTGGGCACGGGGCCCGGGTGGTTGACACGGAGCAGTCTTGACATGAATCTTTCACCCGTCGTGGTGGATCCCGAAAGATACTTTCAGGAGGCTGTTGATGCGCTCAGGGGACCAGGACAGATCACGGGCCGGGCTCACCCGGCGCGGACTCGGCGCCGCGGCCCTCGCGCTGGGCGGGGCGCTCGCCCTCGCGCCGTTCCCCGCGGGCCCCGCCGCGGCCGCGGAACCGAAGCGGCGACCGACGCTGCGGCACGGCCCCCCCGAGCGTGCGGGGCTGCTCGCCGGGCATCTGCGCCAACTCGTCGCCGACGCCGAGAAGTTCCTCGACCCCTCCCCCAAGCACCCGTGGTACGCGGGCGCCGTGCTGCTGGCGGGACGCGGCGGCACGGTGGCGCTGCACCAGCCGATCGGCAAGGCGGTGAGGTACGAGCACTACGACGAGGCGACCGACACCGGCGTCGAGTTCCCGGCCGCCGACCAGATCGACATGGCCGAGGACACCGTCTTCGACCTGGCGTCGGTCTCCAAGCTCTTCACGTCGATCCTCGCCGTGCAGGAGATCGAGCGCGGCGGTCTCGCACTGGAGGCGAAGGTCGCCTCGTACCTGCCGGACTTCGCGGGCGCGGGCAAGCAGGACGTGACGATCCGTCAACTGCTGACTCACACCTCGGGTTTCCGCTCCTGGATCCCGCTGTACAAGGAGCCGACGCGCGAGGGACAGCTCCGGCTCATCTGGAACGAGGCGCCGCTCAACCCGCCGGGCACCGTCTACCTCTACTCCGACCTGAACCTGATCTCCCTCCAGCTCGTCCTGGAGAAGCTCACCGGCACGACGCTCGACGTCCTGCTGCGCGAGCGCGTCACCGGCCCGCTCGGCATGACCCGTACCCGCTACAACCCTCCGGCGGACTGGAAGCCGAAGGTCGCGGCGACCGAGGACGCCCGCGCACCCTGGTCGGGTCTCGACCGCGGTCTGGTGTGGGGCGAGGTGCACGACGAGAACGCCTACGGGCTCGGCGGTGTCGCGGGCCACGCGGGAGTCTTCTCCACCGCCTGGGACCTGGCGGTCCTCGGCCGCACCCTGCTCAACGGCGGCGTGTACGGCAGCGCGCGCATCCTCTCCGCCAAGTCCGTGGAGCTGATGTTCACCGACTTCAACCAGGCGTTCCCCGGCGACGAGCACGGGCTGGGCTTCGAGCTCTACCAGCACTGGTACATGGGCGCGATGGCCACCCCGCGCACCGCGGGCCACACCGGCTTCACGGGGACCTCGATCGTCCTCGACCCGACGACCGACTCCTTCCTCATCGTGCTCGGCAACTCCGTGCACCCCGTGCGGAACTGGCGGTCCGGCTCCGCACCCCGGGTCGCCGCGGGCACGAACATGGCACGGGCGGTCGCGGTCCGCCCCGCGCACGGCCGCACGGCCTGGTTCGCCGGCACGGCGAGCGCCACGACGGCGACGCTGACCCTGCCGGACCTGCGCCTGACCTCGTCGGACGCACGGCTCAGCTGCTCTCTGTGGTGGGACACGGAGCCGCACTCCGACTTCGTGTTCCTGGAGGTGTCCACGGACGGCGGGAGCACCTGGAAGGCCCTCCCCTTCACGACGGACCTCACCGACACCCACGACACGGGGGCCGTGGACGGCTTCTCCGGCCGCACCTGGCACCGCCTGGAAGCGGATCTCGGCGGCCTCGACCCCGCGTCCGTGCGGGTGCGCTGGCGGTACACGACGGATCAGCTGTATGTCGGCCGCGGGGTCTACGTGGACGGCATCCGGGTCACCGACGGCCGCCGCGTCGCCTTCGACGAGGCGCGGCCGGCGGACTCGTCGCGGATCGAGGCGGTCGGCTGGGCGGCGTCCCGGGACTGACCGCGGCGGGGCTGCGCGACGGCGGGGCGGCGACCGTCGCCGACGTGCCGTTCCTGTGCCACTACCGGCGGGCCTCGCAGATCACGGACAACGGCCCGTACGCGGAGATCGCCCGGTTCCTCTCCGGGCACCGGTTCGGCGTCGAGGCGGCGATGGAGACCCTGTCGTACGTCGACGGGGTCAACTTCGCGGCGCGGGCGACGAGTCCGGCCTGGTTCTCGGTCGGCCTGATGGACAGGATCTGCCCGTCGTCCACGGTGTTCGCCGCCCATCACCGCTCTGCGGGGCGTGTTCGGCACCTGATCCGGCGGCGGGGTCAGCGGCCGAGCACCGCCATCGCCGCGTTGTGCCCGGGGATACCGCTGACCCCGCCGCCGCGGACCGCGCCCGCTCCGCACAGCAGCACGTTGGCGTGCGCGGTCTCGACGCCCCAGCGGCCCGTGCCCGCCTGCGCGTAGGGGAAGGAGAGCTCCCGGTGGAAGATGTTGCCGCCGGGCAGCCGCAGGTCCCGCTCCAGGTCGAGCGGGGTCTTCGCCTCGATGCAGGGGCGGCCGTCGGCGTCCTCGGCCAGACAGTCCTCCAGCGGTTCGGCGAGGTGGGCGTCGAGCTGGGCGAGGGTGGCCTTGAGCAGGGCGGCGCGAACCGTGTCGTGGTCCCCCGCGAACAGCCGGGCCGGTGTGTGCAGGCCGAAGAGGGTGAGCGTCTGGTAGCCGCGCGCGGCCAGGTCCGGTCCGAGGATCGTGGGGTCGGTGAGGCTGTGGCAGTAGATCTCCGAGGGCGGCGCGCTCGGCAGCGACCCGGCCGCGGCCTCGGCGTGCGCGGTCGCCAACTGGGCGTATCCCTCGGCGACATGGAAGGTTCCGGCGAACGCCTCGTGCGGGTCGACGGAGGTGTCCTTCAGCCGGGGCAGCCGCTTGAGCAGCATGTTGACCTTGAGCTGGGCGCCCTCGGCCGGGGGCGGCGGGGTGTCGCCGACGAGCCGGGCGAGGTGCTCGGGGGACGCGTTCACGAGGACGTGCCGGGCGGCGATCGTGCCGTCGGTGTCGGCGGTGCGGTAGGTGACCTCGGCCTGCTGTCCGTCGGTCTCGATCCGGGTGACCTCGTGGCCGGTGCGCAGCTCGGCGCCGGACGCGCGGGCCGCGGCGGCGAGGGCGTCGGTGAGGGCTCCCATGCCGCCGACCGGGACGTTCCAGTCGCCCGTGCCGTTGCCGATGACGTGGTAGAGGAAGCAGCGGTTCTGGGCTAGGCCGGGGTCGTGGGCGTCGGCGAACGTGCCGATCAGCGCGTCGGTGAGGACGACACCGCGCACCAGGTCGTCGCTGAACCGCTCCTCGATGCCGACGCCGATGGGCTCCTCGAAGAGCAGCCGCCACGCGGTCTCGTCCGCGACACGGGTGCGCAGTTCCTCGCGGGTGGGCAGCGGCTCGGTGAGCGTGGGGAAGATCCGTTCGGCCGCGTGCCGGGTCGTCCCGTAGAAGCGGTGCCAGGCCGCGTACTCGCGCTCGCCGCCGGTGAGCCGGGCGAACGAGGCGCGCGTGCGGTCGTCTCCGCCGCCGACCAGGAGGCCGGTGGCGCGGCCGTCGCGGACGGTGGGGGTGTACGAGGAGACGGTGCGGGGACGGACGGCGAAGTCCAGGTCCAGATCACGCACGATCTTCCTGGGCAGGAGGCTGACCAGGTAGGAGTAGCGGGACAGACGGGCGTCCACGCCGGTGAAGGGGCGGGTGGAGACGGCGGCGCCACCGGTGGTATCGAGGCGCTCGAGGACGGTGACGGTGCGGCCTGCGCGGGAGAGGTAGGCGGCGGCGACCAGGGCGTTGTGGCCGCCGCCGACGATGACTACGTCGGTCCGGGTGAACATGGCTCTTGGTAGCACGGGAGGGTCCGGGACAGCCAGGGTGACGGGCCTGCGGCTCCGGCGCTAACCGCGGCGCCGCTGGGCCGCCACTCGGTGGTACAGCTCCGTCGCCTCCGGGCCGCGGCCCAGTTGTTCCAGGCAGTGGGCCTCGTCGTTGCGGCTGGCCAGGGTGTCGGGGTGGGTCTCGCCCAGGACCCGCTCGCGGGCGTCCGCCACCGTGCGGTACTCGGTGAGCGCGTCCTGCCAGCGGCCGAGCCAGCCCAGGCCGACCGCGATCTCGCGGCGGCTGACGAGGGTGTCGACGTGGTCGGGGCCGAGCACCCGCTCGCGGATCGCGCAGACGTCGCGGGCCTCGGCCAGGGCCTCCTCCCAGCGGGCCAGCCGGCCGAGGTTGACGCCGAGGCCGTGGCGGGCGCGCAGCGTCTCGGGGTCGTGCGGGCCGCTGACGCGGACGCGGTCGTCGATCAGGTCGCGGTAGAGGGTGAGGGCCTCGGCGCTGCGGCCGAGACGGCCGAGGCCGATGCCGACCTCGTAGCGGGCGGCGAGGGTGTCGGGGTGGCCGGGCCCCAGGGTCTCCGCGCGGGCCGCCGCGACCTCGCGGTAGGTCCTCAGGGCGTCGCTCCAGCGACCCAACTGCCCGAGCGTGTAGCCGACTTCGCAGCGTGTGACGAGCGTGTCGGGGTGGTCGGGGCCGAGGATGCGGGCGCGGGCCTGCGCGACCTGGCTCGCCATCCGGTACGACTCCTCCAGGCGGCCCAGACGGCTGAGGTTGAAGGCGAGGTTGTGCCGGCAGCGCAGGGTGTCGGGATGGTCGGGCCCCATCGCGCGCTCCCGGGCCGCGAGCACCTCCGTGTACACCTGGTGGGCTTCGGGGTGGCGGCCCAACTTGCCCAGGACGTAGGCCACTTCCTGCCGTGCGCTCAGCGTGTCGGGGTGCTCGGGGCCGAGGACGCGGGCCCGGCCCTCCACCACGCGCCGGTACTCCCCCAGCGCGTCCGCCGCGCGGCCGGTGCGGCTGAGGCTGAAGGCGGCCTCGTAACGGCTGGCGAGGGTGTCGGGGTGGTCGGGGCCGAGCGCCTGCTCGCGCTCGGCGGCGACGGCCCGGTGCATGTCACCGGCCTCGGCCCAGCGGCCGACCCGGCCGAGGCCGAGGGCTGCGTGGTGCCGGGAGACCAGTGCGGCCGACACCTCGGTTCCCGGGGTGGGGAGTTCGGCCGGAATCGGTCGGGTCGTCGCGGGCCCTTGCGGGCGCGGGATCCATTCGCCGGTGAGGCCGGCCGCGCCGTCCGGCGGGGTCATGCGCAGGCCGGAGCCGCTGGTGGCCTTGTGACCTGTGGTCATGCCGCGGGTCCAGGACGGCAGGCGCGGTTCGTGCGGGGTCTGCGGCGCGTGGACCGCGGTCGTCCCGGAGTACGTCACGATCTGCGGGGTGCGCACCGTGGGGACGTAGGTCGCGCGCGCGGCGCGTCCCGCCGCGATGCGCCGGCCCACCTCCCGTGCGTCGCGCGGCCGTTCCTCGGGCTCCTTGGCGAGCAGGTCGAGGATGATCCGCTCGACGTACGCGGGCAGGTCGGGGCGGTGGTTGCGGGGCGGCTCGGGCTCGGTGTCGCGGTGCCCGACGAGCACGGCCCAGGCGTCGTCGAGGTCGAAGGGGGGCGCGCCGGTGGCGATCTCGTACAGGACGCAGCCCAGGGAGTAGAGGTCGCTGCGCTCGTCGACGTGGGTGCCGCCGATCTGTTCGGGCGACATGTAGTGCGGGGTGCCCATGGCGATGCCGGTGCCGGTGAGCCGGGAGGTGAAGCCGATGTCGTGGCCGAGCCGGGCGATGCCGAAGTCGCAGATCTTGGCGGTGCCGTCGGTGAGCCGGACGATGTTCGCCGGTTTCAGATCGCGGTGGACGATGTCCTGTTCGTGCGTGTAGGCGAGCGCGGCGGCGATCTGCTCGGCGATGTCGACGACCTCGTCCACGGCGAGCGGATGGTGCCGGTTCGCCTCCAGGAGCTGGCTGAGGTTCTTGCCGTCCAGGAGCTCCATCACCAGGTAGAGGACACCGTCGTACTCGCCGAAGTCGTGCACCACGGTGATGCCGCGGTGCTGGAGTCCGGCGGCCACCCTGGCCTCTCTGCGGAAACGCTCCCGCAGGACCCGGGTGAAGGACTGGTCGCGCTGCGGTCCGAGCGGCTTGAGGCACTTCACGGCGACGTGCCGGCCCAGTGACTCGTCCCGCGCCCGCCACACCTCGCCCATACCGCCCCGGCCGATCCGGTCGAGCAGCCGGTACCGCTCGTGGATCAGTCTGACGTCGCGGGTCTCCCCCAACTCCGGCATCGTCCGCCATCGCCCCCGTCGCCTCGCTCCCGCGCCCTCCCCGGGCGGGGTCTCAGTCCAGTATGGCTACCCATCTGTCGACTTTGTACGGGGCCGGACGCGCGTCGGGGCCAAGTCTGGCCATCGCCCGCAGGATGTGTTTCGGCGGTAGTTGCCAGCGCACACGGTCGGGAATCCGGCGCAGGGCGGTGCCGGTGGCGCGCAGGCGACGGGTGACGACGGCCGGTGCGGGGGCGGGTCTGCCGTACAGGGTGTGGGCGTACGGCGGCAGGGAGGCGTAGGCGAGGTTCGCCACGCGCCGCCAGAGCACGTCGCGCGCGGGTTTCAACAGCATTGGCGTGGGCGGGCGTTGCAGGAAGTCGTCGACGGTGCGGGCCTCGGCGCCCGCGGCCAGTTCGGGCCGCACCTGCTCGAAGTAGGCCCTCAGGTGCGCCTGGTCGGCGGGTACGTCGTCGGGGTCGAGGCCGACGAGGCGGGCGCCGGTGCGGTGTTCGGCGATGTAGCGGTCGGCCTGCGCGTCGGTGAGGCGGAAGCCGGAGCGGCGCGCGACGTGCAGATAGGAGTCGATCTCCGCGCAGTGCACCCAGAGCAGCAGTCCGGGTTCGTCGACGCCGTACCGCTCCCCCGTGGCGGGGTCGGTGGCCGTGAGCCGGCGGTGGATGCCGCGCACGCGCGCCCCGGCCTTCTCGGCCGCCTCGGTGGTGCCGTACGTCGTGGTGCCGACGAAGCTCGCCGTGCGCATCAGGCGGCCCCACGCGTCGCGCCGGAAGTCGGAGTTCTGCATCACCCCGCGCACGGCGCGGGGGTGCAGCGCCTGGAGGTAGAGGGCGCGGATGCCCGCGATCCACATCATGGGGTCGGAGTGGACCTGCCAGGTCACCGAGTCGGGTCCGAAGAGTCCCGGGTCCGCGTCGTCGCGCATGGTCGCAGGGTACCCGCGGACCTCCGGCGGCCACCGGTTCAGCGCAGGACCAGGAGGACGGCGAGCGCGCCGAGGAGGGAGTCGACGCGGTCGAGGAGACCGCCGGAGCCGGGCAGCCAGCGGCCCGCGTCCTTCCGGTGCGCGCCGCGCTTGACCATGGACTCGACGAGGTCGCCCGCCGGGCCGCCGACCGCGACGGCCAGTGCCGTCCGCCAGTCGGCCGCGCCGAGCAGGGCGAGCGCGCCGATGCCCGCGGCGGCCCCGGCCAGGGTGCCGCTCCAGCGTTTGGCCGGGGACAGCGGGGACAGGCGCGGTCCGCCGAGGCGACGGCCCGCGAAGTAGGCGGTGATGTCGGCGACGGAGACGGCGACGAACAGGGCGAGCGCGTCGGTCCCGAGCGGGACGAGTACGGCGAGCAGGCTCAGCCAGGCGAGTCCGAACAGTGCGGCGGCGGCCCGGCGCAGCCCGTGGTCGGCGTCGCCCGACACCAGCGGCACCGCGACCACCGCGAGGGCTCCGGCGGCGGTCGCCCGCAGGATCTCGCCGGGCGCGACCCACGCGGCCAGGATCACGGCGGTGACCGCCAGGGCGAGCACCGCCCGGTCGGGGCGGGGCAGGTCCAGGAGCCCGCCGAACTCGTGGACGGCGATCAGCGCGGCGACCGTGGCGAGGGCCGCGACGCCCGGGGGCCCGAGCCAGAACGCGCCGGTGATCAGCGGCACCCCCACCGCCCACGCGCACCACCGGATCATCAGCTCGCGGCGCCGGGAGGCGGCCACGCCCGCACCGGCCAGGGCCAGCGCCCCGCCGAGCCAGGGCGCCAGGGAGGCGACGGTGGTCACCGGGCGGTTCCGGTGACCGGCTCGCCCGGGAGCGGCACCGGCGGGACCAGCACGTCGAGCGCGGCCTGGCAGGCGGCCACGATGCGGGCGTTCTCCGCGGCGTCCTTGACGGCGATCCGTACGGTGCGCCCCTCGTAGAGCGCGGACAGCGGCGACAGGTCGCGCAGGTAGACGTCGTGGTGGCGGCAGGCTTCGACGAACTGCGCGGCGCTCGGCCCGTCGGCCGGCAGGGTGAGGTTGACGAAGTTCGCGACGCCCTCCTCCACGAGCACGCCCTCGTCCAGCTCGGTGAGTTCGAGGGCGAGCCGGTGGCGCAGCGCGCGGGTCTGGAGCCGGCGTTCGCGGTAGTAGGCGGGTGCGCCCAGGGCGGCGACCGCGGCGCGTTGCGCGGGCAGGCTGACCGGCCAGGGCGGCGTCCACCGCCGCAGGCGGGCCGTCGTGTCGGGTGCGGCAACCAGGTAGGCGGCGCGGAGTCCGGACAGGGCGTACATCTTGGAGAGGGAGGTGCAGACGATGACGCGCGGGTCGGTCGCGGCGAGCGGCGCGAGGGAGACGCCGGGGTCCTCGGCGCCCTCGGCGCCCTCGCCGTCCACGTAGCCGAGATAGGTCTCGTCGATCCACCAGCGGGTGCGGTCCGGCGCGGCGTCGATCGCGGTGCGCAGATCGGCGGCGGGCGCGTGCCGGCCGGTGGGGTTGTTGGGGTTGACGACGACCACGAGGTCGTACCGTCCGTCGGCGACGGCCTCGGTGAGCCGTCGTGGGTCGATGCGCCAGTCGTCGGCGCGGCGCAGGCGCAGCCGGTCGACGTGGCAGCCGATGACCCGCTCGGTGACATGGGCGTACTCGCCGTAGCCGGGGTCGATGAGGAGCACCCGGCTCTCGGGGGTGAGCAGTTGGCCGAGCGCCCGGTAGATGAGGTCGGAGGAGCCCGCGCCGACGCAGAGGCTGTGCCGCGGCAGCCGGCGCACCGCGGCTATCTCCGCGATGAGGCCCGCCGCGTCGGCCGGTGGTGAGGTGCGGGCCAGCCAGGACGGGTCGTCGGTGAGCGCGTCGCTCACCTCGGGCGCGGGCGGGAACCAGGCGTCCAGGACATCGGCCGCGACGATCCGGCGGCGCCGGTGCAGGGTGCGGAAGTCGGTGCCGACGGCGGTGAAGGAGGCGCCGCCGTGTTCGCAGCCGTCGGGGCCCGGGGCGAACGGCACGTCGAGCCGCCAGTCCACGGCGGTCCGCAGCCGCTCCAGGGTGGCCGGGTGCCGGTCGAGGACGCTCCGGGTCAGCGCGTCGACCCCGCCGGTCAGCACCTCGAAGGACACCGCCCCGCACTGCACCGTGCGCCCGACGGGCCGCAGGCCCGCGGCGAGGTAAAGACCGAGCACCTCGGTGCGGCCCATCGCCACGACGTGGCGGCCGCCGCGGGAGGCGATCCAGCGCAGCGCCGCGTACATCAGCAGCGGTGCCACTGCGCTGGTCCGTTCCTCCGGCTCGACGGTGAGGATGCGCACCTCGAAGGTGTCGGCCTCGCGCAGCAACGGCAGTTCGTCGCGCTCCAGGTACTTGTCGAGCCCGAACCGGCCGAGCCAGGGGGGCGTCACGCTCACGAAGCCGATCCGCACGGCACCGCGTGTCGCGACCAGATAGACGTTGTCCCCGTCGAGCCCGTCGCTCAGCCGCCCGTCCGGGCGCGACGCGTGCTGTCCCAACTCCCGCGCGTACACCCGGTGCCGCAGGTCGTGGATCCAGTCGGCGTCCTCCGGGACGGCGGTGCGCAGGTGCAGTTGGCGGCCCATGAGGATCTCTTTCCGAGCGGGGGCGGGTCCGTCCCATCCTCGGGAGCGGGCCCGCGTCCCGGGAGGGCGCTGCGACGCAGGCGGTCTGAGTACGCGTACTCAGGCGGCCCGGGTCTCCGGTTCCTCCGGTCGCTCCGTGCGCAGTTCGGGCTCCAGGCCCTGCGACGGAGGTGTCCGGCGCAGGCCGGCGTCCGTCCGCCATGCCTCGAACGCCCAGGTGGTGAGGGTGACGACGGCGGCGCCCAGGAGCCAGCCGCCCACGACGTCGCTGAACCAGTGGACTCCCAGGGCGACCCGGGTGAATCCGACGCCCACGACCGAGACGACGGCGAGCGCCCAGCACACCGGCCGCCCGCGTCGCGGGACGAGGGAGAGGGCGATCAGCAGGAGGATGGCGCACGAGGTGGCCGCGGTCATCGCGTGGCCGGAGGGGAACGAGTAGCCGGGGGCGTGGGCCACCGGATCGCTCAGCGACGGCCGGGCGCGTTCGACCAGGAGTTTGGCCCAGAGTCCGATCAGGCCGCCGGTCACCGCGGTCGTCGCCGACCAGGCGGCGAGCCGCCACGCGCGCCGGTACAGGAGCCACACCGTGACGGCCAGCACCGCGCAGCGCAGTGTCAGCGGATCCCAGACCCAGTCGGACATCACGCGCAGGGTCCGGGTCCACGCCGGGTGGTCCGTCGCGAGGGAGTGCAGGCGCCAGGCGGCGTTCTCGTCGATCCGGTGCAGCGGCGTCCACTGCCTCTCGACGAGCACGACCAGCAGGGCGAACGGCGCGGTCGCGAGCGCGGCGACGGCCGCCGCACCCGCCAGACGCAGGGCGAAGCGACGGTCGGCGATTCGGCGACGGTGTTCTTGGAGACGACGGGCGCCGGCGCGCACCACCATGGTTCAGACTCCCGGGTCGGGTTGGATCGGGTCGGGCCGCTGTCCTCGTACGGCTTCCAGTTGAGCGGCGAAGGACAGCCCGAGGAACAGGGCGATCGAGGTGAGGTAGGCCCAGAGCAGCAGGGACATGAAGGCGCTGAGCGGGCCGTAGACGGTGTCGAAGGAGCCGCTGAGGTTCAGGTACATGCTCAGGGCGAAGGTCAGCGCGGACCACAGGACCAGGTAGACGGCGGCGCCGAAGGCCAGCCAGGTGTACCCGGGTTGGGAGCGGCGCGGTGCGCCTCGGAAGATGACGCTGGCGGAGAGCAGGGCCAGGAGCAGGCCGAGGGGCCAGCGGAGCAGGTTCCAGGCCGTGGAGGCGGTGTCGCCGAGGTGGTAGACGGTGGCCGCCGCCGCGAAGAGGTCGTCGCCCGCCACCGCCATGACGAATCCGAGGCCGAGCGGCACCCCCGCGGTCAGTGCCATGAGCAGGCCGCGGGTGTACTTCTGCGCGAACGGCCGGTCGCGCTCGCAGCCGTAGATGCGGTTGGCGCCCCGCTCCACCTGGCACATGGCCGTGGTGACGTTGACCAGGGAGAAGAGCAGGCCGAACCAGAGAGCGAGCTGGTTGCCGTCGCCTGCGTGGCGGCGGCTGCGGTCGAGCGCGTCCTCGACGACCTCGGCGCTGGGGCCCTGCGAGATGCGGTGGATGGCGAGTTCGGCCATCTGTCCGATGCTCTCGGTGTGCACGGCCGTGGAGAGCCCGACGAAGGCGATCGACAGAGGTACGACCGACAGGACGGTCTGCAGGGCGAGCGCGCGGGAGTGGCTGAACCCGTCGGCGTAGCGGAAGCGCATGAACGCGTCGCGCAGCAGCGGCCAGCGGCCGTAGCGGCGGAGCGTGACGAGCGCCTCGTCGCCGGAGAGTTCGTCGCCGATCATGTCGCGCGTCGTCGGCACGCGGGTCGCGGTTCCCACGTCAGTTGCCTCCGTTCGGGAGCATCACGGTGAGCGCCCCGGGGCGGGCCTCGGCCCGCAGGAGGCGTCCGGGGGCGACGGGGTCGCCGTCGATCTCGCGCGGTTGCGGCGCGTCGAACTCGACGGCGGCCCGCCGGAAGGTGAAGTACTCGACCGGACCGGCGGCGGGAGCCGTGGTGCCGCGCCCCTGGCGCGGGGCCGTGCGGGCGAGGGTGGTCAGGGCGCGCAGCCAGTCCCGGAGCCCGTGCGGGTCGAGGATCAGCAGGTCGAGTCGTCCGTCGTCGGGGCGGGCGCCGGGGACGAGGTGGACGCCGCCCTGGAGGGTGCCGACGTTGGCGACCACGACCATGCGGGCACTGCGGCGCAGGGGTGGTTCCCCGTCCAGACTGAGCGTCAGTTCCGTGCGCGGGGCGCGTGCCTTCCGGAGGACGGCCAGTGCGTAGGCGAACCAGCCGATGACCGCCTTGGCGCGGTCGCCGGTGGCGTCCATGACGGCCGCGTCGAGTCCCGCGCCGGACATGGCGGCGAAGTGCGTGGCGGGAAGCCCGTCACCGTCGACGCGGCCCAGGTCGAGCCGGTGTGCCGTGCCGGAGAGCGCGCTGTCCAGGGCCTTCTCGGGGTTCAGCGGCAGTTCGAGGTTGCGGGCGAGCAGATTGCCGGTGCCGCAGGGGACGATGGCGAGGCGTACGTCGCTGTCCGCGAGGGCGTCGGCCGCGGCCTGCACGGTGCCGTCGCCGCCGCAGACCACGACGAGGGAGGCTCCCTGGTCCCGGGCGTCGACGCACTGGCCGTACCCGGGGTCGTCGGCCGTGGTCGCGACGAGGCGGGCGTCGGGGTGGCCGTGCCTCGCCAGGACGCCTCGTACGGTGTCGAGGGTGGCCGCGTTCGCGGACAACGGGTTGTACACGACCACGGCCGCCGCGCTCCGCTGTCCGCCGCCGGCCGGGGCGGGCGTGTCCGACGAGTCGTCCGGCGCCGGGGTCGTGTCGCGGGTGAGGACCGCGCTGCCGACGATCAGCAGCGACAGGGTTCCGTTGAGCATGCCGCCCAGGACGTCGGTCGGGTGGTGCATGCCGCGGTACAGCCGCGCGGCGGCCACCAGCACCGGGATCAGCAGCAGGACGCCGCCGAGGATCTTGCGCCAGGGGCCCCGGATCCGCGAGAACGCGAGGACGGCGAGACCGGCGTACAGCGCGGTGGCCGCCCCCGTGTGCCCGGAGGTGTAACTGGAGGTGGGTGGCGAGTCGTCGAGCCTTTCGACGTCGGGCCGGCGCCGGTCGACGGCGAGGGTGATCAGCAGGAACACCAGCGCCTGAAGGGCCACACCGGTGGCCAGGAAGAGCGCCTCGCGCCAGCGCCGCCGGTGCGGGATCAGCACGAGTGCCAGACAGGCCACCACCGTGCCGATGATGACGGTGAGGGTGTTCCCGGCCTCGGACGCGACGGAGGAGACGGCGGTGAGGGCCGACGTGCGTACGCCTTCCAGTCCCTCGTCCACGGCGTCCTCGTGCGCGAGGGGCCACAGCGCATGGGCCGGTCCCGTGATCAGCAGCCCGAGCCCGATCATCAGCGCCGTCTGCACGGCCGCCAGCACGGCGATCCGCGCGGCGGCCCGCGGCGCGGGCTCGGGGCCACGGCGTACGGGTCTTGCTCTGTCGGCCGGTCGGTCCGGTATGACGGCGGGCATCGGGCTCCCCCAGGGGTTGTTCTGACGGATCGGAGGGATCTCGCGATCGCTGCTCAGAAGCGCCGTATGCCCGCTCAGCGCGTTTGTAGTTCCTGTGTTCGCCGTGTGATTGTCCGGCCGTCCGCACGGGGGACGGTCTCCGGCCGCCCTACCCGTCGGCCGGAGCGAGGTGTGCCGGGGACTCCGGGACGGCCGTGCGGGGGTCGCGGGTCAGTCGGCGGACCGCGGGGACGGCCGTCATGGTGAGGAGGAGGACGACGGCGACCGCGGCCGAGAACTCCAGGACGTGCGCGGCGCCGAACGCCTCGGCGGCCGGTCCCGACAGGGCCCGGCCCAGGGGGATGACCATGATGGAGCCCGCCACGTCGTAGGCGGAGACACGGCTGAGGACGGCGACCGGGATGTGCGTCTGGATGCTCGTCGCCCACATCACGCCCCAGAAGGCGAATCCGCATCCGCCGAGCACATGGGCGGCCGCTGTCGCCGTGAACGACCAGCCCAGCGCGGGGGCGAGTGGGTTGAGCGCGAACATCAGCATCCACAGCGCCCCGGCCACGACCGGCCTGCGCGGCCGGACCCGCATGCCGAGGAGGCCGCCGATGATGGTGCCCGCGCCGTCCGCGGAGGCGATCCACCCGTATCCGTTCGCGCCGTGCTGTTCCGTGATGAGCGCGGCGCCCAGCGGCAGTGCGGGGCCGAACACGAACAGTCCGAACACCGACCAGATGAGGATGACGCTCCACAGCCAGTCGCGGGAGCGGAACTCCCGCCAGCCGACGGCCAGCCGGGTCCAGATGGGAGCGGTCTCCTCGTCCCGCGAGGTGGCGAGCCGGCGCAGCGGGAGCAGGCCGAGGGCGCTCAGCGCGTAGGCGGCGGCGATCACCGTGTACGAGCCGGCGACGTCCCAGTACGCGACGAGCAGCCCGGCGAGTCCGGGGCCGAGGAGGGCGCTCATCGCCTCGGACACCCGCAGCAGGGCGTTGGCCCGCTGGATGTCCTTCGCGACCTGCGGCACGAGCCCGGCCAGGCCCGGCTGGAACAGGGCGGTCGCGGCTCCGCTGAGCGCCATGAGGGTCATGATCTGCCAGAGCCGCGGGCTGCCGAACGCGAGGAGTGCGGCCATGAGCAGCATGGCGACCATGCGCAGCAGGTCGGCGGCGACCATCGTCGTCTGCGGGGAGAAGCGGTCGGCCAGCACCCCGCCGACCAGGACGAGCAGGACGATGGGGGCCATCCACGCGGCCAGCGCGTAGCCGACGCCCGAGGGGCCGAAGCCGGTGGCGAGCACCGCTGTGGTCAGGGAGACCATCAGCATGCCGTCGGCCAGCAGGGAGGCGCTGCGCGCGGTGAAGAACAGGCGGAAGGGGGCCGAGCGCCAGGGGCTGGGCAGGGCGGGTGCCTCGTCGGTGGTCATGTCGCATCGGCCGGTGCGCGGCCGTTCCCTTCGTCGAGGACGGGCAGCCGGTGCCACGCCGCGGTGTCGGTGGGGTCGTGCGGGGCGTCGCGGACGATCACGTAGCGGCTCGGCGCGAGGAGTTCGGACCGGTGGGCGACCTGGGTCATCAGCGCGGTGTGGATGCCGTGCGGGGTCGGGGCGGGGCCGTCCGGCGGCGCCACGACGAAGGCGGTCAGGACGTGGGCGTCCTCGTCCGGCCCGGTGCCGGCCGGGTCGTGGGTGACGCCGGCGTGGGCGGGGAGGCGGCCCGCAGCGTCGCTCACGGCCCGTTCGACGGCGGTGCGGGAGATCCAGCAGCCGTCGACCCGGTACCAGTCCGCGTCGCGGGTCGCCGGGCGCACTCCGGTGACGGCGGTGAGCCGGTCGAGCGGCACGTCCGCGTGGGCTGCGGCCTCCAGCAGCCGGACGAGTCCGGTCAGCTGGTCCTCCGTCTCCGCGCGGGTGAAGAGAGCGGGATCGGCCCACAGCGACAGCCGCAGCTCGGGCTCGACCGCGTGCACGAAGGTGAGCAGGCGGGTGGGCAGTTGCTGCTCCGGGCCCCAGGTCAGGGAGAGTTCGCGGGGCTCGTCGTCCCCGTCGGGGGCTGCCGTGCCGACGGAGGTCGCGGGCACGCTGCTCACGTCGTTGAACACGACGTCGCGGGCGAAGCGGCTGCCGCGTTCGCGGGTGACCGAGTCGATCATGTTCCAGAGCCGGACGGAGTCGAACCTGCTGTGCCGGTAGGCGTCGAGGGCCGCGCCCCACGTCCTGCGGAGCACCGTGTCGAAGGTGGGTCCGCTCATGTCGAGGCTGAGCAGGGCGTCCTGGGAGAGGGTGTTGACGCTGCGGGCGAGCCCGGACCGGTTCCGGTTCGAGGTGGGTGCCGCCGCGACGCAGGTGCGCTGGCCCGCCCGGTGCGCGGCGAGGGTGCACCACGCCGCGAGCAGGACGGTGGGGGCGGGGCTTCCGGTGCGGGCCGTGACCGCGCGCAGGGCCCGGGCGGCCCGTGCCGACCGCAGGGACAGCTGGGCGGTGTCGTGGTCGCCGGAGCGCAGCCGGGGTTCGGCGAACATGGCCTGGGGCGCGGTGCGCAGGACCCGTTCCCAGTAGCGCAGGGACGCCTCGCTCTTGCGCCGGCCGGCCGGCGAGGTCTCCTCGGCGGCGAGGTCGAGCGGGGCGAGGGCGTCGGGGGCGGGAAGGGCGTCGCCGGTCACGAGGGCGCGCCATTCGTCGTGCAGGATCGCGAGCGCGGTGCCGTCGGTGGCGGCGTGACTGGCGGCCAGGGCGACCTGGGTGACGGTGCCGTCGCGGGTGAGCAGGGTGATCCGCAGCGGGAAGTCGCGGTCGAGCCGGAAGCGGCCGTGGCGGGACGCCCGGGCCACGGACTCGGCGTGGCGGGGAGCCTGTTCGCCGGGGAGGGAGCGGTGTGCGCGCTCGGTGACGTGGAACGTCCCGTCGGCGGCGACCCGTTGCTCGACGGGCAGCTCACCGTGCCGGTGCGGAAAGGTCGTGCGCAGCGCCTCGTGGCGTTCCACGAGGACGCGCAGTGCGTCGACGGCGCGTTCGACGGAGGTGTGCTCGGGTGCGGGCCACACGTCGTGAATGTTGATCTGTACGGGGTCGTCGCGCAGGATGCAGCGGATCATGTTGGTCTGTCCGACGGCGAGCGGGCCGCTCCGGGCGACTCCGCCGGCGTAGTGGACGGTGTGCGTCTGCTCGGTCCACGGCACGGGCTCCGCCCGGGTGTCCGTCATCGCGCGCTCACCAGCCCTCGGGTGCGGGCCGCGTCGATGAGGGCGGGCCACGCGTCGAGGAGGAACGCGAAGTCCGCCATGTCGGCCCGGGCCTCGGCGAGGAGCTGGTTCCTGCGTGTCGCCAGCAGGTCGGCGGCTTCGGCCCAGCGGCCCCCGAGCCCCCGGTACACGGAGTCGAGGACGTCCAGGCGGTGGGCGTCGCCGGGGCGTGCGTCGGCCGCGCTGCGGCGGACCGGGTCGGCGACGGCGGCGGTGCGCAGGAGGCCGTCGCCGTCGAGCAGGCCGGTCCCGGTGGCCCCGAGAGCGGTGTGGATCTCGTGGAGCCGGGGCACGGCCAGGAAGTACTTGGCGAGCCTGGTCTGGTAGGCGAGGAAGGCCGGGTCGGTACGGCGGTCCGGGGTGTGGTGGTTGACGATGTGCCGGTTGTGCTGGACGCCGGGGAGCCCGGCGGCGTGCACCACGTGCAGCAGGAAGTAGTCGCTGCCGACGGTGTCCGTCGCCGGGGGCAGGGGCACGCGCGCGTACACCGCTCGGGACAGGGCGATGTTGCACATGTCGACACGGGTGGGCGGGACGCTGGTGAGGGTGGTGCGGTCGCCGGTGAACGGTGTCGTGCCGCCGCCGCGGAAGGAGTCCGCGACGAGGGTGGAGCGCCACAGCGCGGGATAGTCGTCGGGCACGGTGAGGGCGATGACACGCTCGTACGCTGCCGGGTCGAGCCGTCGGATCGCGTCGAGGTCGACGGACATGTCACCGATGAACGACCCGCCCACCAGGACCACTTGACGGTTCTGCGCGTCGGGGCGGAGCCTGCGGGCCGACACGCGGGCGGCGGCGTCGGACGCCGTGGTGTCGAGGAAGGCGAGTTCCTGGTGGATCGGGTGGACGGTCTCGCCGGCGTGTTCCTGGTAGCCGCTGTCGGAGTCCCGGCGGTGCACCGAGGCGCAGCCGAGGGCTTCCGCGATCAGGAACGCCCGGTCGGTGCAGGCGCCGTAGGAGACGGCGTCGGGCAGCAGCAGGTCGAGGAGCCGGTCGGCCGGGCCGGGCGCGGCGGCAGTGGCGAGGTCGCGGAGGAGCCGGCGCTGCTCCTCCTCGTCGAAGTGATGCACGACGACGCCCGGTGCGGGGGCCAGCCTCCCGATCGCCGCGCGGTGTTCCGCCTGTGCGGCGGCGGGTGCCGAGTCCAGTACGAGGACGTGGACCTCGACGCCGAACGCGCGGGCTCCGTGGGCGGCTTCGCGGACCACGTCGCCGAGGGCGGGGACGCAAGGCCGGTCGGTCGGGAGGGTCAGGCAGACGCGGCGCACGCGGGCTCCTCGGCGTTCGCGGTGGGGGCCGGTTCGTGCCAGGAGGTGAGCCCGAGCAGGCGGCTTCCGAGGTCGTCGAGGTCGGCCGTGGGGTAGCGCTTGGACTCGTGGCGGACGGGATCGCCGACGAGGGTGCGGTTCCAGCGCGGGGTGCGCAGGTGGCGCCAGGACTCGACCCGCGACGTGCGCAGCCGGGCGTGTTCCTCCAGCGCGGGCATCATCGAGAGGTACTGCACGGCTCGCACCCCGTTCTCCGAGGTGTTGCGGGCCACTCCGTGCGCGAGCAGACCGTTCCAGATGAGCAGGTCGCCCGGGTGCAGATCGGGCCGGACGACGGGGAACTCCTCGCGGTCGGCCTCGGGACGCAGCGGGTCGCGGTCCGCCGGCTGGAGCGGCGCCCACCGGTCGAACCGGCGGAAGAGTTCGGGGCAGCACTGGAAGCCGCCGGTCTCGGGGGTGGTGTCGTTGAGGGCGATGATGCCCTGGACCCGCTGGGGAGGGACGCCGAGGGTGGTGTCGATGTCCCAGTGCAGCTCGATGTCGAAACCGCGGTCGGTGGGGTCGATCAGGGCTCGGTCGCGGTTGCCGCGGTTGGGCGGGTTGAGGTTCAGCCGGTCGAGGGTGACCCAGAGTTCCTCGCTGTCCCACACGTCGACGAAGGCGTCGTACACCCGGCTGTTCTGGCGGCTGTCCCAGAGCAGTTGGTGGTGGTACGCCTCCACGAAGCCGTAGATGTGCAGCTGCCGGTCGAGCTGCGAGCGCCAGGGCCGGTCCTCGAACCACGTCTGCGGCCGGTCGGGGTCGAGCCCCTGGAACTCCCAGGTGAAGTCCAGCAGTCGGCGGGCGGAGGCGGCCGGGATCGCTTCGCGGACGATGACGTAGCCGTACGTCTGCCAGTGGGCGAACTGCTCGGCGGAGAGCACCCGCAACGGGCGGGTCTTGTCGAGTTCCCGCAGGGTGGTCTGTGCGAGGTAGGACTCTCCGTCGGCGCTGAAGTAGGGCCGGTCGGTGGCGGCCCGGTGCAGGCGGGGGCCGCGGGGACGGGTGGGTGCGGTGGGTGGCATGCGGGTCCTTCGGCGACGTGCGGCAGTCGGGTCGGCCGGGCGCGCGCGGCACGGCCGCGGGTGCGCTCCGCTCCGCCGTCGGCCGGGACGAGCCGGCGCGACGAAGGGGCGCTCGAACACTGGTCTAGACCGCAGATTCTGTCAAGTCCCCCTGATTTACGGGCTCTTGCGCCACGCAGCGATAACTTTCGGCCACCAGGCCAACTCGCGACCCTTTGGTCTAGACAACTGCAATGCCGTCCGCCTAGGGTCCACAACTCGACGCCATGGCAGCGCTCATGACGGCACATCACCGTCGGTCCGCCCCACGCCTGCCCCGGCTCCCCCGCGCCCGCCCACTTCCCAGGAAGCGGATTGCATGAACACCACCACCCGGCCGCTGCCCACGCTGCGCAGCCCCGGCGCCGGACTGCTCGCGCTCGACCCCGCACACACGGCTCTGCTGCACGGCCTCGACGCGCTTCTGCGGGGCCTGGCCGAGCAGTTGGCGGCTCCCGAGTGCCTCGGACCGCCGCTGCTGCCCGCCGAGGGGCTCGCGCGCCTCGACTACTTCCGCAACTTCCCGCATCTGGGCGTGCCCGCGGGACGGTTCGCCCCGGAGGCCCTGGACGCGCTGGCGGACGGCGGTCCGCCGGTCGACGCGCCGCTGAGCGCGACCGGACATCTGCTGCCGTCCGCCACCTGCTACGGCCTGCTGCTGTCGCTGGAGGGACAGGACGTCGGCGAGGACGGGCTGCGGCTGTCGGCGACCGGCCGCTGCTTCCGCAACGAGACGCACTACGACGGACTGCGCAGGCTGCACGGCTTCCACATGCGTGAGGTGCTGTACCTGGGCACCAAGGACGGCTGCGCCGAACACCTCGACCGCGGCGGCGAGTTCATCGTGCGGCTGGCGCGACGGCTCGGCCTGGACCTGACCCGGGCGGCGGCGGACGACCCGTTCTACGACCGGCAGGGCTCACGGGCGAAACTGATGGCGCTGGATCCCGTCAAGCACGAGTACAGCACCTCCGACGGCACGGCCATCGCCTCCGTGAACCGGCACCGCAACTTCTTCGGTGAGCGGCTGGGCATCGGCGCCGGCTCGCACGGCAGCGCGTTCAGCTCCTGCGTCGCCTTCGGCGTCGAGCGCTGGGTGCACGCGATGATCCTCACGCACGGCTCCGCCGAAGCCGCTCTCGACCGGCTCGACCGGGCCCGGCACGCCACGGACACGGCCTCCGACTCCGCCGCCCGCACCACCGCCCCTTCCGCACAGTGAGGACCGCGCACGCCATGGAATCCGTCATCGAGTGGATCCACGAGAAGAACCCGGGACTCGAAGGTGACCTCGCGCCCGACGAGGACCTGATCGAGGCCCGGCTGATCGACTCGATGGACTTCCTCGAATTCATCGACCTGCTCGAATCGATCAGCGGCGAAACGATCGACCTCCAGACGTCGACCATCGACGACTTCCGCACGCTCGACCGCATCCGGGAGCGGTTCCTGGAGCCCTCCGGCACCGCGACGGCGTGAGCGCGCGGGCGACGGATCCGTCCTCGCCTCGGCCGGCCGAGGGGCCGACGCTCGTCTCGATCGCCCGCACCGCCGAAGTGCTGGACGCGCCCTCGGCCGACGCGCGGACGCTCGCCGGCTGGGAGCGCCGGCGCCTCGCGCTGGTCCGGGTGCCGTCCCGGCGCGACGACGTCCTGGCGGCGCGTCTGCTGCTGCGCTGGTGCGTCGCCCGGGTCCTCGGCCGGCCGCCGGACGCGGTGGAGGTGCGCCAGCACTGCCCCGACTGCCGCGGAACCGGGCACGGACGTCCCTTTCTTCCGGGACAGCCCGGGCTGGGGATCAGCATGAGTCACGCGGACGGGTTGGTGGCCGCCGCCGTGGGCCCCGGCCCCGTGGGCGTCGACATCGAGCGGGACGACCGCGTCCCGCCCGGCCGCGATGTGCTCCTGCGGCACTTTCCCGCGGCGGCGCACCACCCGGGGGCCGACCCCCTCAGGCAGTGGGTCGAGGCCGAGGCCCGCTTCAAGGCGGGCGACACCGGGCAGCCGGTGCGCTCCTGGTACGACGTCCCGCGCGCCGCCTGTGCCGCGGTGAGCTGCGCGGCTTCGTGGCAGGTGCGCGGGGCCGCCGACCTGTCGCGGCGTTTGGATTCCTCGGCTCAGGTCACGAGTGACGTGACGACCCTTCGCCGATCCGGCGGAGGGGTACCCGAGGAGAAGGCATGACAGCAGGAGAAGGCATGACAGCGCCACTCACGGACCACCGGCTCACCGGGCGGCCGGCCGACCCCGCGGAGGCGAAGGAGGCTCTGGACCGCCTGCTCGACACCATGCCGTCCTGCTCCCCGTCGGCGCGCTCGGACGCCCTGCTCACGGTCTCCGAACTCATCTCGGCGGCCCAGAGCCACGGCATCGAGGTGTCCTCCGTGACCGCGCGTACCGGCGACGACTGGGTGGACCTGGACTTCGCCTATGAACCGCAGCCCCAGGGGGACCAGGTCGAGGCGGCGCTCACGGACGGCTGGGCATGGACCATCGCCGCCTCGGTCGCGGACAAGCTGGACGTGTCGTCCACGTCGTCCGAGGGGCTGCGGGTGCGGCTGCTGCTTCGGGTGTGACGAGCGCGCCCCGGCCCTCCACGAAGGACCGGGCGAAAGGGGCGGGCTCTCCGCGGAGGCCCACCCCTTCACCGCGCGTTCCGGCCGCCGGGACGAACTCAGCCGGCCACGGCGGTCCGACGACCCGGCGCATGGTGCACGGGCTTCTGCGGCGCGCTGGTGCGCAGTCGGTGCAGCCAGACGGAGGCGGTGCCGAGCAGGCCGGCGAAGACGGCCGCCAGGAGGAGCGAGACCCACATCTGCCGACTGCCTGGATGCACGAACCCGGTCCAGACCGCCGCGGCCGTCCACAACAGGACACCCGCCAGGTAGAAGCCGCGCGTGCGGCGCAGTTGTCGAAGGGCCCGCAGGGACGTGAGTACTTCGGTCTTCGGTGCCATGCCGAGCCCAGTACCCCGAAATTCCGCTGTGCACCGAAGAGTTGCAAGATGATTCCGCCCGGCTGCCGGTCAGCCACCCGTCAGCGCCGCACCCTGGGCATCCCCAGCCCGATCCACGAGATGATCTCGCGCTGGATCTCGTTGTTGCCGCCGCCGAAGGTGAAGATGACGGCCGACCGGTAGCCGCGTTCGAGTTCGCCGTGGAGGACGGCGCCGGCGCTCCCCTCCTTCAGTGCCCCGGCGGCGCCCACCACCTCCATCAGCCACGCGTAGGCGTCGCGGCGTGCCTCGGAGCCGTAGACCTTCACGGCGGAGGCGTCCTGCGGCATGAGGGTGCCATGCTGGACGGCGTTCACCATCTGCCAGTTGAGGAGCTTCATCGCGTCGAGCTTGGTGTGGGTCTGCGCGAGGCGCTTCCTGACCCAGCCGAGGTCGATGACGCGGCGCCCGTCGGACAGCTTGGTGTCCATCGCCCAGCGCTGGACGTCGTGCAGGGCGCGGATGGCCATGGTGCCGTGGGCGGCGAGGGTGACGCGTTCGTGGTTGAGCTGGTTGGTGATCAGGCGCCAGCCCTTGTTCTCCTCGCCGACCCGGCGCGCGGCGGGCACCCGGATGTTCTCGTAGTAGCTCGCCGTGGTGTCGTGCGAGGCGAGGGTGTTGATGACGGTGCAGGAGTAGCCGGGGTCGGACGTCGGGACGAGCAGCATGGTGATGCCCTTGTGGGGCGGTGCTTCGGGGTCGGTGCGCACGGCGAGCCAGACCCAGTCGGCGGTGTCGCCGTTCGTCGTCCAGATCTTCTGGCCGTTGACCGTGTAGTGGCCGGTGGCCTCGTCGCCGTCGCGGACCGCCTTCGTCTTGAGCGCGGCCAGGTCGGTGCCCGCGTCCGGCTCGCTGTAGCCGATGGCGAAGTCGATCTCCCCGGCGAGGATCTTCGGCAGGAAGTACTCCTTCTGCTCGTCGGTGCCGAACTGCATGATCGTCGGGCCCACGGTGTTGAGCGCCATCAACGGCAGCGGCACGCCCGCCTGGGCGGCCTCGTCGAAGAAGATGAACTGTTCCATCGGGGTCAGGCCGCGACCGCCGTACTCCTTGGGCCAGCCCACCCCGAGCCAGCCGTCGGAGCCGAGGCGGCGCACCGTCTCCCGGTAGAAGCGCTTCTGGGCGGCCGGGTCCTCGTAACGGGCATAGGCGTTGTCGGGCACGAGCTCGGCGAAGTAGGCGCGCAGCTCGGTGCGCAACTGCTGCTGCTCAGGCGTGTATTCGAGGTGCACGGCCCCTCCTGGCGGTCAACTGGGCGGCGCCTGACGGTCTTTCAGGCATGGTTCGACGGCGCACACAGTAGAACCCGTTCCAGAAATTGTGAATGGCGGGGACGGCCCCACCTGGAGACGGGATTCAGCCCAGGGTCGCGAGGAAGTCGGTGCAGGCCCGCGCGCACGCCCGGCACAGGCGGGCGCAGGCGCCGGCACCCGGGTCCCGGTCGCAGGCGTGCGCGCACTCCAGGGCGACGGCGCGGCACCACTCGACCTGGAGGCGCAGGGCGTACTCGTCCCGGAGCGCTTCCTCCGACAGCAGCCGGCAGGTCGCGTCGCAGACCTCGACGCAGAGCAGCAGGGTGCGCCGCGGTTCCTGGGGCGCCCTGCCGCCGGTGTCCGGACCGGCGCCCGCGGCCGGCGGGAGGGAGGGGCCCTGTGCCGTGGCGGCGATGTCCGCCCGGTCGGTGGCGCTGACCCGCACGGCGCAGGCGCGGGCGCACTCGGTGCAGGCCTGGGCGCAGGCGAAGCGGTCCTCGAGGAAGCGCACGAGCACGTCCTTCGACGGTTCGTCCGCCGTGGTGCGCTCGGCGCTCCGGGTCTCCTCGGCGCGGGGGTTCGCGTGCTTCGCCAGGGGGGTCACGGCCCGGCTCCCTTCCACGGCTCGTGCGAGTGGAGGAGAGCGGGTAGCCGGATCCGGGCCCGCCAAACCTGCCGGCCCTCGGCAGGGGCGCCGGGACGGCGCGATCGGTTGGCCCGCGCCCACCGGGGTACCCGGAGCCGACGCGAACGACCGGCCGCGTGCCACCTGTTGACGGTGCCGCGCGTTGACGGTTCAGGAGCGTCTACCGAGTTGTCTACAAAACAATTCGACCGAATCCGACCGAGAGAGTTCGAAAAGAGGAGCGATCATGACCGTTACCGTGCGTCCGCCGCACCCGGCCGAGACCAAACGCGAGGTCAAGGGCAAGGTCCGCACCTCCGCCCCGCACACCGCGACGACGCGGATCCGACCGGTCCCGATCATGAGCCGGATTACGAGTGGAATCTGGTGCGCGGAGAGGACTGACAGCCCCTTCCATCCCCCGCGTTCCGGCATATGCTGTCGATGCCGGCGAGGGGAGGCCACTGGCGATGCCCACCGTTGCACAGCCCAAGATCCTCGTCGTCGACGACCGCGACGACACGCTCTTCGCGATGGAGAGCGCGCTCGCCCCGCTCGGCTACCCGATGGACCGCGCGAGCTCCGGGGACGACGCCCTCAAGACGGTCCTGCGCGGCGGTATCGCGGTGGTCCTGCTCGATGTGCTCATGCCCGACCTCAGCGGCTTCGAGGTCGCCCAGTACATGAACCGCCTGGAGCAGACCCAGGACATACCGATCATGATGATCACGGGCGCGGGCCAGGACCCCGCCCTCGCGGCGAAGGCCTTCGAGCTGGGCGTCGCCGACTATGTCGTCAAGCCGGTGGACCCGTGGACGATACGGACGAAGGTCCGCTATCTGTACGAGACGGGCCGCAGGCTGCACGCGCTGCGTGAGCGGCTCCAGGCGTACGAGCGGCGGAGTAACGAATTCCGCGAGCGCCCGCCCGTCGGCCTGGAGGACCGGCCGCTGCCCCGGCCCGCTTGATTCCGGCCACTCCCGCTCCCGCTCCCCCGCCCACCCCGCGTGGGCATGCTCACAGCCTCCGCGGCACTCCTCCCCGGCAACCGGTTGTACAGTACAACTAGCGTAAGAGTTGTATAAGCCAACCCATGGAGGTCCCGCTCATGCCCGCGCGCAATCCCGCGCTGCGTCACGTGCTGACGCATCTGCTCACCCCGCTCCTGATGTGCGTGGGCATGGGCCTGGCGTATCTGGGCGCGTTCGCCCACCCCGAGCCGCACCATCTGCCCGTCGCCGTCGTCGGCTCGGGTGCCGAGGCGAAGGTCTTCGCGCAGACCGTCAAGGACAAGGCGGGCGACGCGCTGGACGTGCGTACGCTCGACGACCGGGCCGACGCCGTCGACCTGCTCAAGACGCGGGACATCGACGGTGCCTACGTCCCGGCGGGCAAGGGCGCCGGGACGCCCGAGCTGATCGTGGCCTCGGCCGGCTCCGACACCACGGTCTCCGTCGTCCAGAAGATCTTCACGCCGGTCGCGGCCGCGCAGGGCGAGCCGCTGAAGGTCACGGACATGGTGCCCACGGTGGACGACGACCCGACGGGCCAGGGGCTGTTCTTCCTGCTCGTCGCGCTCAGCATCGGCTCGTACGCGTCGGTGGCGGTGCTCGGCGGCGCCGGAGCCGCCCTGCGGATGCGGTCCAGGGCGCTGCTCGTGGTCGGTGTCTCGGGCGTGGTCAGCCTGATCGGCGCGGCGTTCGCGGGACCCCTCTTCCACCTCGCCCACACGAACCTGTGGGGCCTGTGGGGCATGGCCTGGCTGTACTCGGCGGGCATCCTGTTCGTCGGCGTCGGCCTGCACACCTTCCTGAAGCGGTGGACGACGCTCGGCGTGATGGTGCTGTTCGTGATGCTGAACTTCACCAGCTCCGGCGGGATCTTCCGGCCCGAGCTGCAGAACGGCTTCTTCGGCAGCCTGCACGCCTTCTGGAACGGCGCGGGCTTCGTCGAGGGAGCGCGCAGCCTGATCTACTTCGGCCACCACGACCTGGCCCGGAACCTGTGGACGCTGGTGGCGTGGCTGGCCGTCGGGCTCGTCGTCATCGGCGTCGCGGCGCTCGCCGAGCGCCGGCAGGAGCGCACGGCCCCGGCACGGCACGCCGCCGCTCCCGCCGCGGTTCCTGCTCCCGCCGCGGAGGAGGACGTCGTCGAGGAGGAGCTGGAGGAGACCGTTGGCGTGTGAACCGCGCCCTGCCCTGAACCGACGGTCCCGCCGCGCGTCGCGGCGGGACCGTCCGGCGTTCACACCTCGTGCGGGATCTTCTTGGCCTTGCCGCGCACCGCGAACGCCGTGACGATCTCCACCACGCCGACCACGAGCAGCCACAGACCGCCGACCAGGGTGAGCACCGCGACCGACTCGAACGGCGAGTCGATCAGGACGATGCCGGCCAGGGCGGTGACCACTCCGAGGAAGATCTGCCAGCCGCGCGCGGGCACGGTCCGGTCGGCGGCCGCGGCGACGGTCTGCGTGATGCCGCGGAACAGCCAGCCGATGCCGATCCACAGGGCGAGCAACAGCGTCGACTGCATGGCGCCGCGGAAGCAGAAGAGGCCGAGGAGCACCGACACGGCACCGCTGACGAAGGCCACGACCCGCAGCCCGGCGGTGACGTGCCGGCCGAAGGCGGCGACCAGCTGGAAGACGCCGCTGACCACGAGGTAGACACCGAACAGCACGCCCGCCGCCCACAGCGAGGCACCCGGCCAGACCAGGACGAGGACGCCGAGGACGAGGGAGGCGACGCCCATGAGCAGCACGGCCTGCCACGCGTTCTGCGCGAGTCTGTTGAGCGGGCCCTGATCGGGGGACGGACCGTCGGCGGCGGGCGTCTGGTGCGGGGCCTGAGGGTCGTACGGTGCTTGGGTCATGTCCGACTCTTCGCACAGGGCACGGCGTTCGGCCATCCGGGGTGCGCCGAACAGGCGAACGCGCTGGCCGGGCGGCGGATCCGCCCGACAATGGCCCCATGAGCACCCACGCACAGCCGGACCGCGTCGCCGTACGCCGTGTCTACGATCCGCCCGCCCCGGCCGACGGCACCCGGCTGCTGGTCGACCGGCTGTGGCCGCGCGGCATCTCCAAGGAGCGGGCCGCCGTCGACGAGTGGCTGCGGGACATCGCGCCGTCCAAGGAGCTGCGGACCTGGTACCACGAGGACCGCGACGGACGGTACGACGCCTTCGCCGAGCGCTACGCCGCCGAGCTGGCCGCTCCGGTCCGCGCCGAGCTCGTGTCCCATGTACGGGAGCTGGCCCGGCGGGGCCGGGTCACGCTGGTGACCTCGGTCAAGGAGGTCGAGCACAGCCACGTACCGGTCCTCGTCCGCCACCTGCTCGGCGACTGACCGCCCGTCGGAAGCGGGCCCGGCCGGGCGGTCAGGCCGCCAGGCAGACCGTGCCGCGCCCCTGGGCCGAAGACGCATTGCGCACGGAGACGGCCGACGTGACGGACACGGCGGACGTGACCGAGACGGTCCTGCGGACCTGTGCCGCGCGCGCCAATTCGCCCTGTGCGAGCGCCAGGACGTCGACCAGGCCGAGGCCGAGCGCCCCGGCCACGGCGGCGAGCATCTCCGAGGACGCCTCCTTGCGGCCGCGCTCCACCTCGGAGAGGTAGGGCATGGAGATCCCGGCGACGTCGGCCACGTCCTGCAACGTCCGTCCCTGGGCGCGCCGGCGGCGGCGCAGTACATCTCCGACGACATGCCGCCACAGCGGCTCGGGGCCGAGGGCGGCTCGGGGCCTGCGGGTCTCGTGGGCGCTCATCAGGTCAGCGTAGGCGCGGGTCCGCGCGGGAACGGCCGACTTCACCCACAGCGATATTCGCCGGCCGCCGCGCCGGTCACTCGGGCGCCCGTTCGTAGCGCAGCAGGACGACTCCGTTGTCGAAGGCCCGGGTCTCCACGAGGCGCAGGAGCGACGGGTCGAACGGGCCGTCCGGGAAGAGGCGTTTGCCCGCGCCGACCACGACGGGGTGGACGTAGATCCGGAACTCGTCGACGAGGTCGTGCTCCAGGAAGGTGGCGGCCAGGTCGGCGCCGCCGAGGCTGAGGTCGCCGCCGGGTTCCTCCTTGAGGGCGCGGACCGCGGCCGGGGAGACCTCGGGCAGGACGGTGGTGTGCCAGGGGGCGGGGCCGGGCTTCAGCGTGCGCGAGAAGACGATCTTCGGTTTCTCGCGCCAGATCTCCGCGAAGTCGGCCTCGACCGGCTCCGCGCCGGGGGCCGCGTCGGCCTCGGGCCAGTAGTCCGCCATCAGTTCGTGGGTGACGCGTCCGCTGAGGAAGCCGCCCATGGGGCGCAGCACGTCGTTCATGTGCTGATGGAACGGAGTGTCCACCTGGTGCCAGTCGATCTCGCGGCCCGGGCCCTCCACGTACCCGTCCAGAGAAATCCCCATCATCAGGACGATCTTGCGCATCTCGGCCTCGTCTCTCGCCTCGTCCGCCACCGGCGCGGACACAATGGCCCGCATGCACCAGACTGCACAGTCCGCCGCGAGGCCGCCATGGAAGTGACACTTATCGCCGTCGTCGGCGTCGCGAGCATCGTGGCGGTGGCCGCCTTCTCGCAGCGCCTCGGGCTCGCCGCGCCGCTCAGCCTCGTCGTGGTGGGCATCGCCCTGAGTTTCGTCCCGGGTGTGCCGGTGGTGCAGCTGGATCCCGAGTGGGTCCTGGCGGGCGTCCTGCCACCGCTGCTCTACTCCTCGGCCGTGAACATGCCCGCGCAGGACTTCCGGCGCGACATCAAGGCCATCGGCGGGCTCGCGGTTCTGCTGGTGGCGGTGTCCACGCTCGGGGCCGGATGGCTGCTGCACGTGCTGATGCCGGACATCGGCTGGCCCGCCGCGTTCGCGCTCGGCGCGGTGATCAGCCCCACGGACGCGGTCGCCGCGACGTCGGTGGGCCGCAAACTCGGCCTGCCGTCACGTCTTCTGACGCTCCTGGAGGGCGAGGGCCTGGTCAACGACGCCTCCGCCCTGGTGCTGCTGCGCTCCGCGGTGGCGGCGATGGCGGGCGCGGTGTCCCTGTGGGGCGTGGCCGGGCAGTTCGTGTTCTCGGTCGCGGTGGCGGTCGTGGTGGGGGTGGTCGTCGGCCTCGTCAACGTCCGGGTGCGCGCGCTCCTGGACGACACCGTGCTCAACACGGCGATCTCGTTCGTCGTGCCGTTCGTCGCGTATGTGCCCGCCGAGGAGTTCGACGCGTCGGGGGTGCTCGCCGTCGTCGTCTGCGGGCTGGTGACGGGGCATCTGAGCCCGCGGCTGCTGCGGGCCCAGGACCGGATCGGCGAGGCGATGAACTGGCGCACCCTCGCCTTCCTCCTGGAGAGCTCGATCTTCCTGCTGATGGGGCTCGGCCTGAAGACGCTGCTCGACGAGGCGCACGCCCACGACAACGGGCTCGGCGCGGGCCGCGTCATCCTCTACGGTCTGGCCCTCACCGGTCTCGTCATCGTCGTACGGATGGTGTTCGTGGTGCCGCTGGTGGCACTGGTGCGCCGCGACGCGCGCAGGGCGGCCGCCTCGAAGCCGCTGATCGAGCGGATGCAGGAGCGGCTCGACACCTTCGACCTGAGCGAACGGTTCACCCCGCGCAAGAAGGCGCACATCGAACGCCGGGTGCAGCGCACGAGCGCCGACATCGACTTCCGGCTCACGGAGACGCTCGGCTGGCAGGGCGGTGTGGTCCTCGCCTGGTCGGGGATGCGGGGCGCGATCACGGTGGCGGCCGCGCAGACGCTGCCCGAGGACACCGAGTACCGCGCCCAGCTGATCGTGATCGCGTTCGTCGTGGCCGTGACGACGCTGCTGCTGCAAGGGCTGACCCTGCCCGCCGTGATCCGCACCGTCCGCATCCCGGGCGACGATCCGCAGCGGCTGCGCGAGGAGTACGGACGGCTGGTCACCGAGATGTCCGACGCGGCGGTCGCCTCTCTGGACGAGGCGGCACAGACCGGCGACGCGCCGCCCGCGCTGCTCGACCGGGTGCGGCAGGACAGTCTGATCCGGCCGCGGGACGCGGACTCGGACGAGGACCGCGAGAAGGCGGCCGCCGCGTTCCGGGGCATCGACGACGCCCACCTGGTCTATCTCCGGCTTCGGTTGCAGGTCGTCGCGGCGGAGCGCGACGCTCTCCTCGCCGCGCGCACCCGCGGCTCGTACAGCTCCCGCGCGCTGCAGGGCGCCCAGCACGTCCTGGACCTGGAGGAGGCGCGGCTGGAGCAGTTCGGCGACCGCTTCGAGGACTGAGCTGCCCTACGAGGCTTTCGGCCGCTCCCAGTCGCAGGGCGGGGACGGGCAGGCGTGGGCGTCGTGCTCCTTGAGCGCGACGCTCACCAGGCTCAGCAGCAACTGGACGTCCGTGTCGCTCTCCAGGAGGACGGTGATCCAGGAGTCGCCCGGCCGCACCCGGATCGCGCTGCTGTGCCGCAGCTGGGGCAGGAGCCGCTGCACCGCCGACGAGGTCAGGTAGAGATCGGCGCAGTCGTCGGCGTGGAAATGGATGAGTTCATGGCCCGCCGCACCGAAGGCGTGCCCAACCGAGCACCGGGGCGGGCCACTTACCAGGTTCGGCCATGTCCCCAGTTGGGACATGGCGCGCTGGGCCGCGGTCATACCTCCATCCTTGCGCACCCTTCACCTGGAGGACCAGCCCCATCAACCCTCGTGTTCCCCCGGCTACTTGTCGTGACCCGGCCGCGGGGCGGGCGCGCGGGCCCGGTGGGCCGTGCGTGAACCGGTGGAGCCACATCGGTCGACGCACTCCTCAGCCGCTGAGGGTGCGGTGGCCAGGACCGGTTCAATCCGTGGCGTCGGGTTGACGGGCGCCCGCCCTGCACTCCGGGCCCCGCTGTGCCCCTTGTGCCGGAAGGGTTCGATCGACTTCACTCTCACCCACTCGGCTTTCATGATCGAGCACGCCTACGAGCAGGAGGTTCCGCACATGCCCACACCATCGCCGGTGGCCGGGTGGGAGGACGTCGCGGTGCGCGACGTCGAGACGAACGGCATCACGCTGCGGGTCTTCGAGCAGGGCCCCGGCACCGCCGGGGGCGCCGACCGGCCGCTCGTCGTGCTCTGCCACGGCTTCCCCGAGCTGGCGTTCTCCTGGCGGCATCAGGTGCGGGCGCTGGCCGCGGCGGGCTACCGGGTGCTGGCCCCGGACATGCGTGGTTACGGCGGCAGTTCCCGCCCGGACGATCCGGACGCGTACGACGCGCTGACCCTGTGCGCGGATCTCGCGGGTCTGCTCGACGCGGAGGGCGCGCAGGACGCCGTGTTCGTGGGCCACGACTGGGGCGCGATCGTGGTGTGGCAGATGGCGACGGCGTACCCGGAGCGGGTGCGGGCCGTCGCGGGGATGAGCGTGCCGGCCACGCCCCGCTCCCCCGTGCCGCCGCTGCCCCTGCTGCGCAAGCGGAACGGCGACGACTTCTACATCGTGTGGTTCCAGGAGCCGGGCATCGCCGACCGCGAGCTCGCGCGGAACGTCCGCCGCACGCTCGTCACCCGGGAGATCTACTCGGCGGCGTGGGCGGCCCGCCCCGACGAGCAGTTGCCGCCACCACGCTGGCTGAACGAATCCGAACTCGCGCATTATGTGGATGAGTTCAGCCGGACCGGGTTCACCGGCGGGCTCAACTACTACCGCAACCTCGATCGCACCTGGTCCCTGACCGAGCATCTGGCGGGCCGCACGATCGACTGCCCCTCGCTGTTCGTCACGGGCTCGAAGGACCCGGTCGCCCGATTCATGCCGGACGACAAGATGGAGCGCATCCTGACCGATCTGCGCGGCCGTGTCGTCCTCGACGGAGCCGGGCACTGGATCCAGCAGGAGCGGCCCGAAGAGGTGAACGCCGCGCTGCTCGACTTCCTCGCCGGGCTCGACTGACGGTCTCCGCCTGCGCCGTGACCTTCGCTCAGCGGCGCAGGCCGTCGCCGTCGTCCGTCCCGTACTCGCACAGTTCGAAGACGACTTCTCCGGCCGTGGCACCGACGACGGTGCCGCGCGCGGGCCGGACGGGGGCTCCGACCCACACCAGGTGGGGTGCTGTGCCGACGATCCGGCACGGGACGACGAAGCCCTCGGGGAAGCGGACCAGCGACTCGTTGCGGGCCGCGCCGGTGCCGCGATGGACCACTCGGGACTGGACCACGACGCCGAGGCCCGCGCTGTGTTCGGTCTCCAGATCGCTCGACGCGCAGACCGGGCACAGCAGCCGCCGGAACGACGGCGAGGCACACCACCTGCACCGCTGGTAGGCGAAGCCCGGCGTCTCCTTGTGCGCGGGCGGCGCCATCACGCCCGTCCCGGCCCCGGCCCCGATCCGGCTTCCGAACACCTCTGCCATCTCCGACATTCTCGGCCTCCCGCGCTCGCCCGGTGTACGCCGAGGCTGCGGCCGCGACGCCTCTGGCATCGTATGGCACTCAGTGCCGCGCGGTAAAGACACCCAGTACCCTCTCTTGGGCCTTCGCGCCGGAACAGCCGTCCAGCCCGTATCAGTCGTCCCGCAGCGCTGATTCCACCCGCTGGATGACCCGCCACATGGGGGCACCCTTCGAGGCCACCATGACGACGACCTCGTCGTCCGGCTCCGCGGCACCGGGCGCCTGCCCCGCCTCGCCCCACATCCGCCGGACGAGCCCGAGGGCCTGGTCGACCGCCGCTTCGGCGTCGCCCTCACCGCCCGAACGGAGCCAGGAGCGCAGGCCGTTGTTGTGCGCGGCGACCACCGACGCGGCGACGACCTCCGCCCGCAGCGCGCCGTCCGCGGCGTCGCTCCACCGCCGGCGCAGATACCCGGCGAGGGTGCGCTCGTAGCGGCGCACGACGGAGAGTTCATAGGTGCGCAGGCCGGGGACCTCGCGCGTCAACCGGTAGCGCTGGACGGAGAACTCGGGGTTCGCGGCATACATGCGCAGCACGATGCGGGCCCCGTCGCACACCACCTCGACCGCGTCGCTGTCGTCGCCGGCCCCGTCGAGGAACGCGGTCATGTCGGCCAGGCAGCTCTCGTGGTCCGGGAAGACCGCGTCCTCCTTGGACGGGAAGTAACGGAAGAACGACCGGCGCCCCACACCCGCGCGCGCGACGATGTCGTCCACGGTCGTCCGCTCGAAGCCACGCTCCAGGTACAGCTGGAACGCTGCCTCGGCCAGCACCTCCCGCATGGGTGCCTTCTTCCGTGGACCGGTGACCTCGCGCGCCTCGCTCATGCCGGGAACGTAACACCGGACGTCCCGTTTTGGCACTACGTACCTTTACAGAGGGAACTGAGTGCCATACGTTGACGGCAGTAGAACTTTACTGGGCAGTCTGAGGACGCTCTGATCGCTGATCGAGGAGAGCCGGCGTGAGCTTGAGGATCGTTGTCACCGTGAAGTACGTGCCGGATGCCACGGGCGACCGGCATTTCGCCGATGACCTGACCGTGGACCGGGATGATGTGGACGGTCTGCTGTCGGAGCTGGACGAGTACGCGGTCGAGCAGGCGTTGCAGATCTCCGAGAATTCGGACGACGACGTGGAGATCACCGTGTTGACGGTGGGTCCGGAGGACGCCAAGGACGCGCTGCGCAAGGCGTTGTCGATGGGTGCGGACAAGGCGATCCACGTCGAGGACGACGATCTGCACGGTACGGACGCGATCGGTACGTCGCTGGTGCTGGCGAAGGCGATCGAGAAGGCCGGTTTTGATCTGGTGGTCTCGGGGATGGCGTCGACGGACGGTACGGCGGGGATCGTGCCGGCGCTGGTCGCGGAGCGGCTGGGTGTGCCGCAGGTGACGCTGTTGTCGGAGGTGTCGGTCGAGGGTGGTGCGGTGTCGGGCCGCCGGGACGGTGACACGGCCTCGGAGCAGTTGCAGGCGTCGTTGCCGGCGGTGGTGTCGGTGACGGACCAGTCGGGTGAGGCGCGGTATCCGTCGTTCAAGGGGATCATGGCGGCGAAGAAGAAGCCGGTTGAGTCCTGGGACCTGTCCGACCTCGACATCGAGGCGGAGGAGGTCGGTCTGGAGGGTGCCTGGACGAAGGTCGAGGCGGCCGCGGAGCGTCCGGCGCGCACGGCGGGCACGATCGTGAAGGACGAGGGTGAGGGCGGCAAGCAGCTCGCCG